>CAWFHH010000008.1:0-440184 GCA_963815555.1 uncultured Acidobacteriaceae bacterium | reverse complement strand
AAGTGACTTCCCAAAGCGGACTTCGGGTTCCGGAAACCAGCTCCGTCACGGCGCCGTACTCAAAGAGGTCTGCTCGGTCACCTGCATACGGGATGAAGACGCCCTGCTCGAATCGGCGCTTGACTCGCGGTCGGCTCACATCAACTTATGGAGAGCAGCGATTAACCGGGCGGGATGTATCGGTTTGGGCAGGAGTTCAAAATTATGCCCTCTGCTCGTGCTCGTTGGAGGATGCCGGACGTCGCGGCTTGCACGGAGTAACTGCGAATTGCGGATGGCAGGGATATATCTCGGGACTAGCCCTACGAATTCGCGAAACTGCGTCCCCGATTGGTTGGAGGATCTAGCAACCTCGAAGCAACGTGGAGGGCATCGAAGGAAGTGACGTAGTGCCCTCTCCTCCAAGGCCTTTCGACAGATCATTCTGCGCTTGTGTCATCGTGAGGATCGACTTTTTGGAAGCGGATGCGCTCTGAAGCTTACTGCACCGCGACGATGAACTTGGCCGCCGACGGAGCAATCGTGCCGTTTCCCTCGAATCGTAGGTCGATTATGTACGTTCCGCTTACAAAACCAGCGGGCAGTAGGACATGTCCGGTGATGTCAGATCGAACAAAGGGCCGTCAGGATGTACTGGAGTTTGCGACGAAATACTGCGTCCGGAAACTCGAACGGATCCCCATGCTACCGCAGCTCCCTTCCCGTCTCGCAGTGTTGCCACCTGTCCTCCGACTTGTGCACTCGCCTGCGTATCGAAATAACTCGCAGGCTGGGCGGTCGATGCGTCGTAGATCGCGTAGGCGCCGCGGCCTTCGGTGGTTATGAGGGCGATGTCGCCGACAAATCCAGTGCCTGTGATGTAGGCCCTGGAGGTCGGCAGAGAAGGTGTCAGGTCTTGCCAGGACTCCACACATTGTCCGGCATTGGTCGTACTCGCCGATACAGTGCCCAGGTAGAGGCCCGTAAACGGCGAAACAACGAGAAGGCTTGTGGGAACATGCCTGTTGAATGAAATGTGAGATGGCACCGCCAGCGGGTCGCCATGGAATCTTGAGCTCACATCCTGAAACGTCACATCCGGATCGTAAGAACCGACGAGATTGTACCGGCCTGCTTCTGTGATGAGAGCCTCAAGGATAGGCAACGTGCAAAAGTGCACTGCACATCCAGAGTCATTTGAATCGAGTTTGAAACTCCCTGGCCTCTGACAGCGGCAACGATGTTGTCGGGGTTGAAAGGATTGACGAACGCCGGTCCCTGCAACCGAGCAACGGTATCCGTCAGATTGTCGTCCAGGAGATTCTTGATAAGGCACTGCCACGAGGACGTTCGAAGTAACCGGTTGATTGTCCATCGAGTCAGCCCCGATGGGCATGAGGTATTCGTCGAGTCAGTATAGAGAAAGTATTGCGGGTTTTGATGACCACCACTGGTCCAAAGCCTCGCCGCGCCAGCAGGTATGTCGTCGTTAATGATCGACCAATTTTCAAATTTTTCTGCAGGGCCTGCGTACGAACTGCTGAAGTCCTTATTTCGCATCAGAACCGTGCGAGCGCCGGTCTGTGTGCCTCCGGGAGGATCCGGTATAGGGCTACCATTAGCGTCCGGCAACGGAAGCTGCACAAGCCACACCACGTCCAGCGATGATGGAGCAGGGTCGGTGGTAAGCGTCTGAATCGCCTGAATGACTGAAGAACCCTGGAATTTCTGTTTCGCGCCAATCGGCCCGGGACGCCGCTGTCGCTCGAAGATGCGCGGCGTCTGGTTAAGGATTACGTAGAGCATTACAACAACGTGCGTTTGAACAGCGCCATCGGATACATCACGCCGAGGGACATGCTCGCCGGGCATCAGCAGGAGATTCAGGCCGAGCGGGATCGGAGGTTGGAAGCGGCGAGGAAAGCTGCGCTCAATCTCGCCTCATCGGCCGGGGCAGTCCCGATAGGGACCTATCGTTTCTGAGGACTAATATAGCGAGTCGGTGCGGATGGTTGTTTGCGTTTCGGAACCTCTTAGCTTCGCGAGCCGTATATGAGCTCGGAAGGAGCGCAAGATTGAAAATCCGAATCTTGATTGCTTGTTTTTCATTGTGTATTTGCTTTGGTTCAGTATTCGCGGTTTCAGAAACATCCTCATTTCAATTCCTGCAAAAACCTGGACCGTATCCGGTAGGGTTGAGGGTCGTCGATCAGTATGATCACTCCCGCGCCTACCCCGCTTCCTCCAAGAACTTGACAAAGTCCTCTGTGGGCGATGATGCCCGTCCCCTGCAAACACTGATCTGGTATCCATCGCTGAGAGGCACAGGCAAGCCGAAGCCGATGACGGTTGGCGACTACACCCAGCTGGCCGACACGGAGATCCAGTTCGACGCGCCCCATCCTGAACAGAATCGATGGCGTTCGCTGTTGAAGACTTCGTCGGAGATTCCGTTGTGGGCGGTGCGGGATGCGAAGCCGGCAGAAGGGCATTATCCGGTTCTGATTTACGCCCCCAGCGATTCTTCCGTTTCGTGGGAGAATGCCGATCTGTGTGAATATCTTGCCAGTCATGGCTATGTCATTCTTGCGGGCCCGTCGATGGGGGTATCCACACGCGACATGACGGATGATCTGGACGGGATCAACGCGCAGGCTCGTGACATCTCGTTTCTTGTCACGTATGCCAAAACGCTTCCCGATACGGATTTATCCCAGGTCGCCGTTGTGAGCTGGAGCTGGGGCGGAGCTTCGAGCCTGTTTGCGGCAGCACGAGACTCCCGCATCGATACCCTGGTCTCAATGGACGGCAGCATGCGCTATTACCCGGGCCTCGTGAAGATGGCGGGCGATGTCAATCCAGAGCGGATGACCATACCGCTTCTTTTCTTCACTGCAGAAGATGCGAACTTTCTTGAAGATCGTGACAAATATTATGATGGTCCCGCGGCAGACATAGTGGGTCCAAACGTTCTGAACGCCTGGATACACGGCGATCTCCTCACCGTGAATATGCTGGGCATGGCACACCCAGAGTTCAGTTCGATGTTTCAACGCAGGGAGAGCGTGCAGCGCTTTGCGGAAAATCAGGTAGCCGATTACGGACGGGATGACGCCAACACGAGTCAAGCCTGGGTTGCCCTCTACACATTGAACTTCCTAAATGCCTACCTGAAACACGATGCCTCGGCAAAGATGTTTCTTGAGAGAACCCCAGCAGAGAACGGCGTTCCGAAACACTTTATGGGCATAACGTTTCGTCCCGCGCAGAAAGTATCCCCTCCGAAGTGGGGAATCCGGTTGAAGGTGAACGCGATTCCGCTGTGAAGCCGAACGGTTTTTGTCGCCTGGCGGAATGGCGTTCGGCTTGGAGCGGAATGTTTTCCATAGACGAGCAGCAGGAGGGGACCGGGTGCAGACGCAGCTTACGAGCGACAATCAAGGTCGCAGAACCGGCATCCGGGTCACTGCCCCAAGCCTGCTAGTCGGTCTACTGCAGGATGCCAAGGGCAACAACTTCACTCCTTCCCAGGCCCAAAATTCGCGCGTGCCTCGGTTCAGCGCATGGTTCAGACCTCCTCCTCAAGCGCAATTTCTTACGGCCGAGACGATCCCAACTCACACCTCTTCACCGAGGCCGATTGGACCGACCCCGATCACAAGGACAACCTGCCCTATACCCGCAGCAAGACCATCGCCGAGAGGGCCGCCTGGGCGGAACTGCCCAAGCTGCCTCGGCCTTCGGAGTGGGTCGCCATCAACCCTGGCCTGGCTCTGGGGCCAGTGTTGGACAAGGACTCAAGCGCTTCGGTTCTGATCGTGGCGAAGCTCTTGAAGGGCGAAATTCCAGGCTTGCCTGTCCGCCATTCTGGTGAACCCCCTGATCGCCATCGGCACGGGGTTCCTGAACGCGGTACCCAACCTTATCTTCCTGGCGATTCTGGTTCTGGTCACCTGGTATGTGCTGAAGCTGATTCGTCTTCTTTTTGTCGGCATTGACACAGGAGCAATCAGCTTGTCCGGGTTCGAGGCTGCGTGGGCGAAGCCAACCTATCGCCTGGTGCGGTTCGCTGTAGTCGCTTTCGCCGTGGTGGTCGCTTATCCCTACATACCCGGTTCGGATTCGCAGGCGTTCAAAGGGGTCTCCTTGCTGATTGGCGTGATTTTCTCCCTGGGATCGACCTCGCTGATTGGAAACATGATCTCCGGGTACAGCATGGCCTACCGTCGCCTTTTCAATCAGGGCGACTGGGTCAAAATCGGCGATCAGGTCGGAGAAGTGAAAGAGACAAGATTAATGGATTCGTACTTGCGCACCTTCAGGAATGAACTGGTCGTGGTACCAAACTCTGCGATCATCAACTCCGATGTCGTGAACTACAGCACGCTGGCGCAAAATAATGGGCTGATTCTTCATACTGCCGTCGGAATCGGTTACGACACACCCTGGCGGCAAGTCGAGGCCATGCTGCTCCTCGCGGCAGAACGCACGCCGGGGCTCCTGCGCGAGCCGAAGCCGTTTGTTCTGCAAAAAGAACTTGCCGATTACGCAATCAACTACGAGATCAATGCTTACTGCAACGATCCCCGAGCCATGTATTTTCTGTACACCGCGCTGCACGCGAATATCCTCGATGTCTTCAATGAATACGGAGTGGCGATCATGACGCCGGCCTACAGGGCTGATCCGGCGCAGGCGAAGATCGTACCGAAAGATCAATGGTACGCTGCACCGGCTAGCCCCCCCGATAATGAGAAGGCGGGCAGCGCGAAGGAAAAAGCGATGCATGTCTTGCCGGAAAGCTCGTGATCTGTAGATTATTACCCTGCGTTTTCAGAATCTTGGCGGGCCCGGCCGCTTCCACTGGTTTGCCATTTGTGAGCAAGTCACGGGCCAACCGTTAGTAATCCGCCCTGGGCCAAAACCGCTTTTACGAGTTTTACAAACGGCTGGAAGGGTTAAATTGGCGAAGTGAAGGCTGGCCCCGGATTCAATCTGTCAACCGTGTGTTTCCTGTGACACTTACCTTTCTCGCGCCGCCAGAGAATCAATCGGGCATTCCGAATCAGGTTGTTCATCAACCTGGAGTAGAGGCATTCCGCTCCCTGCCAATGGCGTTCAATCGTGCCGAGCGTAAACCGCCCACAGTCGGCCACCACGGTCGCCCATTTCTCGAAAGCCTGCCGAAAAGCCTGTGCATCTTTTTTACGAAAGGCTCGCCCCATCTCGTTAACGCCTAAGACTAGCGGCAACTCTTCAACCCCAAGAATTCTGACGGCTGGACCATTTATTCAACGGGACCCTCCAGCTCTTGGGCAAAAACCCCGTTCGGTCGTTCGGTACCCTCGAAGTAAGTGGATCAATGAGTTACGACCACTGTTACCGTTACATACCCTCCTGATACTTGCTTGAACGGCCCTAAGCAAAGAAACTGCGACACGAGCATGCCAGAAAGCAGCCGACACGGCTGCACGAGCAAATGGCAGGAGGCGTCAGTGAACAAGACTGGATTAACACATGTAGTGAAATGCTATGGGGAGAATCTCGCTTACCACACAGGTCGGATCATCCTTGCGGTGTGGTTTTTCTCGGTTCTGATCAACTTTGCAATCGGACAGGTCGCCCTCCCGAGATCAAATGTGTCTTTGGAAATAAGCAGTTATCCACAAGGCTGGCAGCCGATCGCCCTGCGTTCTCCTTTTGAAGAGCCCCTTATATCCACGTCTCCGACCTTGCCCGAAGAAGATGAGTCACTGCAGAACGCTCTTCGCCGGTACGGTGAGCAGAAAGAGCCGGACGATCTGCATGTTTTCCAAGAATTCCTCGCAAGTTTTCCACAGTCTGGCTGGAAGGTTGCTCTGCTAACCAACTTGGGCTTGGCTTACTACCACTACGGGTACTTTTCCAAAGCAATTGACTCCTGGGAAGGCGCATGGCAAGCCGGCCAATCGCTCACAGAGCCCCGCGCGAAAGCCCTTGTTGATCGCGCATTCGGCGAGCTCATCCGCATGCACGCAAGACTCGGACATGCCGAGCAGCTTGCGGTTCTGGTTACACAGCTCGGCAAGCGGGGCGTGACCGGGCCGGCCACCGAGGCACTAGATGGTGCCAAACAAGGTTTATGGACCATGGAGAATGATCCCGGAGTGGCCTATCTTTGTGGTCCCATGGCGCTCAAGAACCTACTACTGTCCCAAGGCGCCAAGCCAGACAAAGTCCAATTCTTATACGAATACCGTTCTGGGCCGACTGGCGTAACCCTCGCCCAGGTATCAGACTTGGCGGACAAGGCCGCACTTCCCCACACGATTGTGTACCGCGCCGCCGACCAGCCCATTCCGGTGCCCTCGATCGTGCACTGGAAGCTAAGCCATTTTGCCGCCATCGTTGGTCAGCAAGGGGACCGCTTCCATATTCAGGACCCGACCTTCGGAAGGGATTTATGGGTCACTCGACGCGCGCTAGAAACTGAATCAAGCGGCTACTTCCTCGTGCCAGGTAGGGAGTTGGCCGCGAACTGGCGTGAAGTCAGCGCCACCGAGGCGCGTCAGGTCAAGGGCATGGGCTACACCGGCAGCAACGAGTCCTCAGCGACCACTCCTAACGACGGAAAGGCATGCAACTGCGACGGTCAAGGCTCAAGCAGCGGAATGACTCGATATGACTTCACGGAGATGGTGGTTAGCCTTAACCTGAACGACACTCCGGTCGGATATGCACCTCCGAAGGGACCTGCTGCCTATGTGACTCTAACCTACAATCAGCGTGAGGCCAGTCAGCCTGGTGTCTTCACTTTCTTTAATGTGAGTCCCAAGTGGACACTCAACTGGTTAACCTATGTCCAGGATGATCCGACAAATATTGGAGCAAGTGTCACACGGTACGTCGCTGGAGGAGGGGGCGTCGACTACACCGGCTACGACTCCAATTTGAAGACCTTCGCTTCAGAGGTTCGAGACGCATCTGTCTTGCAGATCACATCTCTCAAACCCATAACCTATAAGCGAAACCTTGCTAACGGAAGCACCGAAGTTTATGCCGCCTCGGATGGCTCAACCAAGTACCCCAGAAGGATATTTCTAACGAAGGTTATCGATCCGGCTGGAAACTCGGTCTCGCTCACCTACGACGGCCAGATGCGGCTAATCTCCTTGCAGGATGCCACAGGAAGACGTACGACCTTCTCCTACGGCGTCCACAGTCAACCCCTGCTGGTCAGCGCTATCACCGACCCGTTCGGCCGCAGCGCCAAGCTGGCCTACGATTCGATGGGGCGTCTCAGTCAGATCACCGATGTACTCGGACTCACATCGAAGTTCACTTACGATACTTCGTCCTTGGTGAACTCGATGAAAACCGCGTATGGGACGACGAAATATTTGTACGGTGATGATGGAAACCAGCGTTATCTACAGGCGAGCGATCCTCTCGGACACACCGAACGCCTGGAGTACAGGCAACAAGCTCCCGGGATCCCCTTCTCAGACCCATCCCAAACCGTGCCTCAAGGCATCGTGGCGCCATTTAACCAGTATCTCAACGGACGGGATACATTCTACTGGGACAAACATGTCTACCCGCTGGCCAACGGCGACTATACTTTGGCCCGAAACAAGCACTGGACACATCTTGCCTCGGACACGAACATCACCGCGCACACGGTCGAGAGCATCAAGTACCCGTTTGAAAACCGCATTTGGCACAACTACCCCGGACAGCCCGACTGTTGTTTGGGAACGGCGCAATCCGGCACCTTTGACCTTCCAAACCGAACCGGTCGAGTGCTCGATGACGGCTCGACGCAGCTCACGCAGAACACCTACAACAGCCTTGGCCACGTGACCGACACTATTGACCCGGTAGGGCGCGAGACTCAATTTGTCTATGACACAAATCTGATCGACGTGCTACAGGTGTTGCAGAAAACCTCGACCAGCGGGTTTTCCACAATTGCTCAGTTCACCTACAACTCCCAACATCTGCCGCTCACCTGCACAGACGCCGCCGGCAAGACTTCGAAGTACTCTTACAACGGCGCCGGCCAGTTGACGAAGATGACCGACACCCTCGGCGAAACTACCACTTATCAATATGATGGCTCTGGTTATCTGCTTCGGGTTGTCAATGCCAACGCCCAAACCGCTGCAAGCTTCACCTATGACCAGTTTGGACGGGTGGCTACCCGTACTGATTCCGAGGGGTACACGGTCGCTTTCGCTTATGATGCACTGGATCGCCTCACGAAGGAAACCTATCCGGACGGCACCACGCGTCAATACACCTGGAACCGACTCGATCTAGCCACTGAAACCGACCGCCAAGGCAACGTAACCCGGTACACCTACGACGCAAATCGCGACCTCCTCAGTGTAACTGACCCACTCGGCCGCGAGACTAAGTTTACTTATTACGAAAATGGGATGCTGAAGAGCCTTACCGATCCGAACGGCCACACAACCGTGTGGAATGTCGATCTGGAAAATCGGGTAACGGCAAAGGAGTATGCCGACGGTACGAAGCTCACTTACAGCTATGAGACGACAACCAGCCGCCTGAAGGCCGTAATGGATGCTCTTGGACAGACCAAGCAATACAGCTATGCAGTAGACGACGCTCTTGCCGGGCTCAGTTATCTCAACGCCATGAATCCGACACCTGACGTCAGCTTCAGCTATGACGCTTACTTCCGGCGTCTGCTGGGGATGACCGACGGCTCCGGAACGACGCAATACCAGTATGTGTCAGTTGGGTCCCTCGGAGCCCTTCAACTGCTGCGCGAGACCGGGCCTCACAAGAACGCCACCATCGCCTATCGGTACGATGCCCTGGGGCGAGTGGCCTCCCGGACAGTAGATACGAGCAAAGAAACCTTCGCTTACGACAAACTCGGGCGGGAGAAAGATCACACCGACGTTCTGGGCACTTTCAGCCTCGGATACCTGGGTCAGACCAGCCAGCTCACCAGTCAGGTAATCAAGAGCGGCATTATTGGAACGCTTTGGACCTACGACACTAACAAGAATGATCGCCGCCTGAAAGCCATCACCAACAGCAATGCTACCCGTAGTTACCAGCTCGCGACCACGGCCGAGGACTTGATCATCGGCATTGTTGAGACGGCCGCCAAGGGCAGCGCCTGGACGCCTCAAACCTGGAGCTACTCCTACGACCCATCCTATCGGCTCGTCCAGGCGACGGGCACGAAGAGCGGTCAGTTTGTATACGGATGCGATCCCGGTGACAACATTATCACCGACGGAACAAAGCACGCAACCTACAACGAAGTGAATGAGGTCTCCACATTTAATGGGCAGGGGTTCACCTACGACGCGAACGGCAACCTACTTGAGGATGGAACCCGAGTCTACGAATGGGATGCTGAGAATCGCCTGATCAGCGTCGCTCCAATTTCGCATACGACCCAGAAGACGAAGTTCCAATATGACGGATTGTCCCGGCGGATCGCGATTACGTTACCCAACGGCAGCGAGACACACTATCTCTGGTGTGGAGACACCCTCTGTCAGTCGAGAACCTCGTCTGATGTTGTACTGCGCCGCTACTATCCAGAAGGCGAGTACGTCGTGTCTGACGCCAAAGGTCTCTACTACGTGCAAGACCAGCTTGGGTCGGTGCGCGATGTTTTGCTGCAGAACGGCAGCCGTGCCGCTTCTTACGACTACGACGCCTACGGAAACATCATCAAGAGCGCTGGCGGCAGTACGACAGATTTCCGCTATGCCGGGCTGTTCTACGATCAACAGGATGGCCTCTATCTCGCGGAATATCGGGCCTACGATCCGATAACTGCAAGATGGCTGTCGAGGGATCCAATCCGTGAGGCGGGTGGGATCAATCTTTATGGTTATGTTCGGAACCGTCCGATTGGTTCCTTCGACCCATCGGGTTTGGCAGGTGGCTGCGGAAGCGGGAAGGGAGATGGCGGTGACAGCGAAGAGCCACCACTTGTTGGATATGCAGGTGAACCGCCTATTTCCCCACCTGTCCTACAGCCGAATCCAATACAACAACCAATCGAAGATCCAAGCCCGTTTCCGCCGATACAGCACCAACCAGGTGAGCCCGATCCAATTAAGAACCTGCCTCCGGGCATGGATCAAAACCCCTGGTACCACCACGGTAGCGTTGCTTAAATGTATAGGAAAAACAAAAATCCGTTTCAGAAAGCTTCGGGCTGCGATGGGGACATATGGGCTAAATTCCCTACGATTCCAGCAAAGTTTGGGGCAGACGCTGGATCAAAACTGACAACCTTAACCCCGGTCAAGACGGTGTGACCGGTTCGTATCCTTGCAGAGGGAACCTGGCTGTGTCGCTAGGCCGGTTTGTGCCCATAAATTGACTCGGCGATGCGGTCGCCAGGAAATATCTTGGAGCGGATGCCAGGGTCCACAGGGCACGCAGCTTGAGCTGGACGCCGGGATAATACAGCTTCTGGTTGTGAATATGCCTCCGGCCCCATAGGCAGCCTTGGCCATGGGCAAACGGATCGCCGTGGTTGTTAGAGCCACGAGTTTGGAGATGACATGCGTCACATAAGCGAAATCTGCACCGTGGCTCTTTTGTTTGCCGGAATAGCCTTGCTGTGCCTACCAGCTTGCGAAACAAGGGGCGACTCCTCGACCCAAGGAGATGCGGCAGCCGCACGGGTGTATGCCGACTTTACAAACATCGCCGGACGGTCGCGCATAGACCTGGCCAGACACTCGACCTATACGGACGAGTATGTGGTCAGCCGAGCCCAGTTATTTTGCGACCTGCTGTCGGATGGCAACATGACGGAGCTGACCAAAGAGATTACTTTTCCGCCCGTCGTGCATTGGACCGAAACCGCGACCGATCGATCGCGATTAGAAGCGGCAATACTCATGAGTGGTCCTCCAACCTACTGCCCCACCTACACGAAGCAGGCGAACCAATGGTTGGCAACCTATATGAGATAATCGCGGCCGCCTCCAAGGATGGCAACACGGCAACTACTGCAGCTTTGCGTATTCGCTCTTCGCTTGTTTGAAAATTGGGATGTCTGGGTCGGCATCCCTCCATAGATTCAAGAAGTCCCGATAGGACTTCTGGGCGGCTGTCCTGTCGCCGCTCATCGACTGGGCCCGAGCGAGCTGCAAACGCGCCAGCGAACCCGTGACAAAGTTCAACACAATGCCACGGTTGTCGAGGACCCTTTGAAACTCGGTAGCCGCCTCGGGACCTTGCTCCAACGCGAGATATGCCTGTCCGCGAACGTAGGCTGGGTAGAGGTAGTTTAGGGACGCATTGCCCAGCTCATAAAGAGCCGTCACTCTAAGCATGTCTATTGCGTCGTTCGGTCTATTCTTTTGCAATGCGATTGCTGCACGGATGGTGGGAAGAGTATAGTTTTGCATCACCGTGTCGAGCGGGTACTTGTCGCTCAGCATATTTGCGAGTTGGTCCGCCTTCGCAATGTCTCCTGCGCGCGCGAAGGTCAGGGCCACCGAAGCAGCCACTTCGCGTTCACTACTCAACGCCAAAGTGTCTGCTGCCACTTGCCGGGCCCGAATCAAGTTGCCAATCTCTGCCTCCCTTAGAGCCTCGTTCGCAAGCCATCCCGCCGCTTCGGTTGGATCATCTTTGGGTGCTGATTTCAGTGCCTGTCGCGAGAGATCCCGTGCCTTAGCAAAGCGTCCTTGGTATGCTTCGGTATCCGATTGCGCGGATAAGAACGTGTCCTCCGCTCCGTTGCTCCTCGCCCACACTATCTGCTCCTGCATAGCGGCAGTGTCGTCATCCAGGTAGGCCGCTAAATAGCGAATCAGCCTTAGCTGCGGACTGTCGAGCTTGCGTGTCCGGGCGGCATCAAATACCGATCGTGCTTTGTCTCGTCGATTTAAGCAAATATAGTCGCCCATGAGATTCACATACGGAACAACATCGTCAGGATAAAGCGTAATTGCTTGCTGACTTTCGTCGGCTGCCTTCGCATACTGGCCGACAAGCGCATAGCTAGCGGCCATGTTCATATGAGGTACATACTCTCGTGGGTAGGCCTGGATGTACTCCTCAAATATCTGGACGGCTTTCTCTAGCTGTCCAGTGACCTCAGTGTAATAGGCCGACTCGATGTAGAAGCGCTCACGTTGACTTACATGGCTGCGCAAATCGTAGGCTGTCTTGATGTTCTGTGTCGCCTGATCGGCTTCGTCGAGATTGCCATACGTGATTCCGAGAGCAGCATAGGCTCGTGCAAAGGTCGGATCGAGCTCAATCGCCCGCTGGTAATATTGGATCGCCCCCTTCAAGTCTCCTGCCTGTACTTGCTTGTGTCCCAAAGTGTAGGCTCGCAAGGCCTCGAACCGGGGTGTAGTAGCTTGATCGAGGGTGCTGAACTGTTCCACTGAGGCGAGAGATTCGCCCAGTTTCTTGCGCAAAGCGGTACCTGCGATGTTAAGCGCAGTCAGCATCTTGTTTCGGTTCTCAGCCTCTGCTTCGGCAGAAGCCACATTGTCTCCGGTTTGACAGTTCTCCGCTCGGAGGGAAACGAGATAATGATCACCGACCGGCGCCACGAGCCCGGCAACCAAGGCCTTAGCGCCCGTGCGCTCGCAAGCTTCGCGGATAGTGTCGTTCGTCGACTGTTCGTTCGGTGGACGACCCATCATTTTTAGGGTCTCTTTCATCGCGTTGTCGGACTCGAGCTTTAGGAATGGGGACTGCTCTAAGAGATCTTTGAGCGCCTCTTTCAAGGTGGCACCAAGGTCATCGTCCCCTGTTCGATTCTCAAAGGCTCCAAGAACAATAGTGTCCTTTGAAGTAAGCGGAGTGTGCCGAATACCGCGAATCGTGAAGAGGGCAGCTAGCACCGAGGCGCTAATTACAAACGTCCATACAACCGTGTGAGAGCGTCTCGGCAGCTTTGTTGGCAATTCACCGCGCCGGTGCCAAATGGGAACATACCCGGGCTTTGGGAGCTCTATCTGAATCGGATCAAGCGTGCCTTCTCCTGAATAGTAGTCCTCCAGACGGTCTCTCAGCCGGCCGGCGTTCACGCGCACACTAAGCTCCACGTCGGAGCTGGAGTTCTTTCCGGGCTTAAAGACATCAATTGCAATAACAGTAGCTTTAAGCGCTTGCTTGATATCTTTTTCAGGTAGATCGCGCTCCAGAAGCTCCAGCTTCTTTTCAACTACATACTTTAAGAAAGAAGTCTGGACGCCGGAGTCGCGAAACGATGAAGAGTCCAGGATCTTTCGTAGCTGTTCTCTCACCGCAGCTTGCGAGATCTCCGCTCGCGAGGGTGGTGCTGTTCGCCCCACTTGTACATCGTTAGACGTCAATTCCGGCATATACTCCTTAAAACGCGCGGCTGCCTTTCGGAAGTTGCCGATCCGCAGACTCAACATCGCGACGGGCAGGGTGTCTGATCAACGGCTTGCAAGCAAAATTAATCAGTCACCTTACACGAGTGTGTCAGAACAAGAATTGATTAACGGTCACGTTCGTTTTCCGCTCGGGAGTGCCGAATGCGTCGGCAAATGTACCCAAGGATAGAAGTACCGATATTTGTTAAAGTGAAAAGTTCCCATTCTAGAGAAATTGATTCTTGCCCTCACTTGCTTGATACCCCAAAACCTCACCCGCCCCAAAAGTCGACCATATATTTTGCGACCGCAAGGACTCTTGGGCTGACAAAGTCTGAGCAGTGAGAAGGCTGAGGCCGTCGTTCTGTGCCAAGCAATCAGCGTGCCATGTCAGCAACGGATCCCGCCGCCAGTTTTCCGTTCGTAACGATTTGAATCTACACGCAGAAACGATTGCAACTCTATGATTTCCGAGAAATAGTGACACGGTTGGGGCATGCAGAGGCCTATCCAAATCGATAGCCTATTGTATCCATTCGGATAGTCGTAGAGCCCAGATCAGTCTATGGACGGGCACATTTGTGAGCGCCCATGCCGCGTTAGCCGAACCCGATCGCGCGGAGTGATTAGCGAAGTGCACTAGCCATTTTCCAGAAGGGAGCTCACCCGCGCCGTTAAAGCGGCCGACCTTGTTTTGAGGACGCCTGGTGGCGCTATCTGGTCCCTACACCCCTGACCATCGAGAAACCGGGAGAGGTTGAAGTGAGCGCCACGGCGGTCGTTGCAGCGATTCAGGCTTGCTCCAAGGTAAACCCGACTGGCCAGTGGATCGAGCGAAGTGAACGCGTACACCTCAATTAACTCCTGGAAACGGATGACGCACCAGCAGTTGAAAGCTTACGCGCGGGACGCGGCTTCCTCACAGGCAGATATAAGCAAGGTGAGAAGGCTCCCAGCGACAGCCGCGCGGCCTCCGGTGGGCCGATGTACAGCCGAATAATGGGCAAATTCACATCCAAAGCTCAGAACTGGGCAACGCTCGACGTAGTGCGTGAGATCGCGGACTCAATGGGCAAGACTCCCAGCCAGGTCGCTCTCAGTTGGTTGATAAACCGACCCGGTGTCATCGCACCGATAATTGGGGCCAGGACGCTGAAATATCTGGAGTACAATTTGACTGGTGCTGATCTGGAATTGGGGGAGGTTTTCACAGCTCGGCTCGACGAGGTCAGTGCGCCGACTCCCGACGACTATCCGTACGGCCCCTTCGGTGAGAAGCAGCGTGACAGGTACGTCGACTCGAGCAAGCAAGCAATCATCGAGCTTTTCTGATTCTGAACAACTGAAGCGAGTATTCGTTCAGGTAACGCCGTCCGGCACGGCGGCGTTACCTGAATCCCAACCCACAACACAGCCCACAAAGTCGATGTCTTACACGAGTTGCGCGTACTTCGGTAGTCTCCGCGCACGATAACGTCCTTTATCATGTGCGCCGTGCAAAGGCACGGTTTTCCAGCGGGTGCAAATCCCGCCCGGCAACTTTCGTTCCAGCCGGTAGCAATCGGAGCAGTCGTGGAGGTAACGAAACGGCTGAAGCCTCCGGTGTAGAGGGTCATGAAAGTGACTTGGCGAGTATGCAGGCCGTAACGTGAGTGAACGCTGAGCAGGCCTCGAAAGACGTGATGTGGAAGCCGACCCGCCATGATTTCGGGGAAGGCTGATATTGCAGAGGAAGAGAGCGAAAGATGCACTTTGCGATTCCACCGGGGTAATGGCGACGGCATGCATACAAGAGGAAGATCGATGCAACACGGGAAGCCCCTTGCGTGGTCGAGGCATCGACCAACCGGAAGCCGGTGACGGCCAGGCCGGGCGCGATGGGGTGGCGGAAAGGCCCGCAGTACTGAGGATGCTGGGTAATGCCAGCGGAGGGAAGGGGCCTTAGTTCAGAACCAACGTCGAAAGTGGGAAAGGACAGGAGATTGGGAAACCTAGCAACTCCGACAAACGTCCAGAGGCTGCAGACGGCGTTACATGCAAAAGCGAAGGAAGAACCCGAGTTCCGGTTCCATGCACTGTATGACAAGATTTACCGGATAGACGTACTTGAGTATGCCTATGCCTGCTGCCGCGCCAACAAGGGCGCACCGGGAATAGACGGAGTGACGTTCGAAGGTGTCGAGACATACGGCAGGGAACGTTGGCTTGGGGAACTGGCGAAACAACTCCGGGACAGGACGTATCGTCCGGAAGCGGTAAGAAGGGTCTATATTCCGAAACCGAACGGCAAACTAAGGCCGCTCGGCATTCCGCGGCTGACGGACAGGGTGTGTCAGATGGCGGCCATGTTGGTCCTGGAACCGATATTCGAGGCCGACATGCCGTCAGAACAATATGCCTACCGGCAGAATCGGAATGCGCACAGCGCCGTGCGCGAAGTACACGGGTTGCTTGTCGGCGGCCACAGAGATGTCGTGGACGCAGACCTATCTGGGTATTACGACACGATTCCACATGTCGAACTCATGAAATCGGTGGCACGTCGGATTGTAGATCGACGCGTTCTGCATCTGCTGAAGATGTGGCTCGATGCCCCGGTTGAAGAGGAAGATGAACGGCGTCGCAAGAAACGCACGACGGTCAACCGGGACACGAAACGAGGTATCCCGCAAGGCTCTCCCATTTCGCCGCTGCTGTCGAATCTGTACATGCGGCGGTTTGTGTTGGGTTGGAAGCATGCGGGCCTGGACCGGCGTCTCGGCGCCCAGATCGTCAACTATGCTGATGATCTGGTCATCTGCTGCAAGGGCGATGGTGCACACAAGGCGCTTGCTGCCATGCGACGGATGATGAACCGGCTGAAGTTGACGGTGAACGAAGAAAAGACCCGGATTTGCCGGATTCCGGATGAAGAGTTCGATTTCCTGGGGTACACATTTGGTCGGCGCTATTCTCCCAAGACCGGGCGGGCGTACATCGCCACTCGCCCATCGCGGAAGAGTATCAAGCGCATGACTGAAGCTGTGCGTATCCAGACAGGCCGAGATATGGGATGGCTGGATGCCGGAGAGATGGTGAAGCAGCTGAATCAGAAACTGGGCGGCTGGGCCAACTACTTCAAGCTTGGTCCGGTTACACCGGCTTATCGATTCATCGATAGATACACCACGATCCGGCTTCGCCGGTGGCTTTGCAAGAAGCATAAACAGAGCAACAGGGGATTAACGCACTACCCTGATGAGCATTTCTACCAACACCTTGGGCTCATCCGTCTGCCGATGCTTCCGCAGAACTTTCCGTGGGCGAAAGCATGATGTTCTGTCCGAGAGCCGGATGCGCTAGTTGCGCATGTCCGGTTCGATGAGCGGGATGTGGAAACGGGGCATGGTCTGGATAATGAGGCACCGGCAGACGAAAGGGCCGGACACAGATAGGCCAGACCTAAACAACCGCGCCACATCTCGACTCTACTCACTATCTGAGTTAGAGTAGTCCGCGAGTGCAATGTGTGTGTTCTTTCGGCGGGTATGCATGAGGCAGACGCAGCAGACCTGGGCGCCCGGTAGTGTCCGTCGGCGATGGCTTCGCGGTTGATTCGTCTACCAATTCTCCTATCGCTCGCTGATGGAAAGCGGCGCTCTTGAGCGAGGCGACCAAAGGGACCGGCCTCCGCCGCGATTTGTCCAATTAATTTGTCCCTGCAGCCCGCAGCTGAGCGGTAATTTACTCCAGCCTGCCGCTTATGCCGGAACGGTGGCTGTGGCGAAAACGCCGCCCAGCGGATCGGCAACGAAGAGTGAGACGCGATTCGCTGGAGTCAGAACCGCGATGACGGCCGCACCCGCCGTGCTCCCGCCTTCTGACACGCTGGTCCACGGCAGCCAGCCGTCGGTGGCGTTGCCTGCTGTGCTAAAGATGCCTCCTTGAATTCCCGCCATAAACAGCGCGATGCGATTTGGAGCAAGCAACACCGCACTCACGCGAGCCCCGGGCGCGCTCCGGCCCTCCGCCACACTGCTCCACGGAGCCCAGCCCTCCGCAGCACTGCCGGAAGTGGCGTAGATGCCGCCCGCGGGATCGGACAGAAACAACGTCACAAGATTGTTACCTGTCAGGAGCGCGGTGACATGCCCACCGGGTGTGCTGCTCCCCTCGGATACGCTGGTCCAAGGGCCCCAACCCACGCCGGGAAATCCCGAGGCCGTGTAAACACCTCCGGCCGGATCAGCCAGAAACAGAGAGACCTGATTCGAGGCGGTCAGCACTGCGGTGATCGGAGCGCCAGGCGTGCTCTGTCCTTGCGACACACTCTCCCACAGCCCCCAACCGACGCCCGGAAACCCCGAGATGGCGTAAACGCCGCCGCCCGGATCAGCCGCAAACAGAGCGATCTGATTCGGAGCGGTGAGCACGGCGGTAATCGGAGCACCGGGTGTGCTCTGTCCCTGCGACACGCTCGCCCACGGCCCCCAACCCACGCCCGGGAACCCCGAAGTGGCGTAAACGCTGCCGCTCGGATCAGCCGCAAACAGAGCGATCTGATTCGGAGCGGTGAGCACGGCGGTAATCGGAGCACCGGGTGTGCTCTGTCCCTGCGACACGCTCGCCCACGGCCCCCAACCCACGCCCGGGAACCCCGAAGTGGCGTAAACGCTGCCGCTCGGATCAGCCGCAAACAGAGCCATCTGATTCGGGGCGGTGAGCACGGCGGTAATCGGAGCACCGGGTGTGCTCTGTCCCTGCGACACGCTCGCCCACGGCAAGGGACGAGGTGGCCCGAGAGTGGCAATAACATTCAGCGTAATCTGATCGATGACATTCCAGGTGGTTTGATCGCTGTTCAGCCCGAGCGCCCAATTAATGGTCGCGGCGTTGAAGACCTGACCTGCTCCACTGCCTGGCGAAAACGCTCCCATGGTCCCCACTTCAAAGGCTCCCGTAACGTTGAGGGAGCTTGCCAGGGTGTAATTCGGAGGCGAGACAAGTCCGTTGGAGCCTGCGGTCTGCACGCGGTCGGTCTCCGGGCCGAGAACACTATTGGCGTCGCCGGAGCCATAGGCGCCGAAGTTGTCGTTGTTCTTCAACCCAGTTCCGGCGAAGGCCCAATGGCTGGCGTTTTTCACCACGTAACGATGGTCCTGGTCGTAGAAAATGCCTTCGTCCCCAAGCCAGCTCACGCCGGTCAGCTGGGTTTCAGGCCGTTTCACCAGGTCGTCGAACCAGTGCACGGTGGTCAGTTGGTGATTGGAAGTACCGGAGAGAGGATCGAAGCCCGCAACCTTATAGCAAAGCAATTGACGGCCATCAGGACTCAGCCGGATCTGCCACCAGCAGACATTGCCGCTGAAGATGCCGGCATTCCCCCCTGTCCGCACAAAGTTTTCGACGTTCGTCCGCATCTCGGCCGTCCAGTACTCATGGTGGCCGGCAAAGAGAAGCAATCGATACTGCTTCGGGTCAGGCGCCTCAAAGTGGAGATCGCGCGAAGTACACACGTCAAACGGCACGCCTCGGCGCGTCAGCCATTGCAGGAACGGGATGTCCCATGTCTGGATGACATTGCCGAAGCCGCCATGCATCGGCCGCTCGAACGACAGTTGAAATCCAAAAGGTATCCGAAACGCTGAGGTGCTGGGATAGGCTCCCGCGAAGTCGTCAGCCGAGAGATTTCCATAGGAGTTGCGGCCTCCCCAATCGTTGTACGCGTAGTAGGTACTATCGGCCAGCACCAGGAGTACGGGGCTTCGAGCATTGGGGCGGGCCCGCACTACAAAGGGAAGATCGACGGTTTGTGGATTGGAGCCCGCCGTCTGGATGCGAGCCAGATACAGGCCGCTTGGCCAGGAGGGCACAACAAACGTCGCAACCACAGGCCAATTCGCCCCGTCCATGTACCCGTTACGCGCAATCGGAAAAGGTGTCGGGTTAGCGGGCAATCCCTCGACCACTGCCATGAGTTGCTCCATCTGTGTGCCATCCAGCAGTCCTTCGCGGAAGATGGTGATGGTGTACGGCCCCACCTGGCTGCTCACATGAAAAGCGATGGACTCGCCAGGCAGCACGCTGCCCGACGAGACGGGTGATGCCCCGCCGTGCGCGGTTTGTGCGGTAATGTACCCCTCCAGCGGCACCAGTGATGGAGGGAGAGGCTCATGAAAGTAGCACGCACCCGATCCGGCGGCGCGATCATAAAGCAGGAGGTCGGAAAAGCCGCCCGTGTTGTATCGGAACTGCGGATCAAAGGGCGGCGTCGAATTAACCGCCGGACCATCGTTGAACCAATGGTCTTCCGGATTCGCGGTGTAAAAGCTCCCGGCAACTACGATGTCTGCGGTCGTCGGTAAGCCCGTCTGTTCCTCACGCAGTTCGAGTACTGCTGTGGTGTCACTTGTATCTTGGAACGTGTAAAAGCTCAGTCGGCCAGCGCGCCCTTCATAGAAAGCGATATCGGTATTTCCAAGTCCTCCGAAATTGCCCGCCACAACGGAGCTTGCGTTCTGCGGCAGACTGTCGCTGGTTACCGTCGCGGGGACAAGAATGGTTGAGTTGGTCCCGTCGGGCAAGAGGTCGGACCGGTACATCTCTCCATGGCCGGACGCTGCGTCATAGAAAAAGAGGTCCGTCAAGGTTGGGGTTACATTGATGAATCCAGGGGTCCAGTGAAAGTCCCCGGCAAGCACGTGGGTGAATGGCCTCGACCAGAAATTTGGAAAAGTCTGGTAGGGTGTGGTGCCAGCGAGTCCCTTGCCGTCGGTGGCCCAGATTTCTCCATAGTTTTCGGACGCGCTATAAAAGAACACCGCGCTGTACGGAGAGGACGCGACAAACCGGCCTACAACAATGTGGGTCCACGAGGTTCGCCAGCCGGAATACTGGCTGAGCGCTACCAGGTTCCCCTTCCCATCGCTGTCGTAGAAGCCGCCGAAACCCGCCGCTTGGTCGTACAGGAGAATGCCTGTAAATCCTGACGGACCGAAATATCCGGGGACGATGTGGGTCCAGGTTGTACGTCCGCCCAGCGGATTGAATTGGTGCAGAGATGGGGCCACAAGGTGGCCTTCACCGTCCGTCGCGTAAAGCTCGGCATAAGCGGTTGACTGCTCCACGAAGAGCAGCCCGTTGTACGGCGACGGAGTGAACCTTCCCGCCACGATCGCCGCCCAACTATTGCGCCAGCCCGGGTTCGAGGCGAGAAGCCCGAAGTTTGGTTCATACAAGGGGCTGCTCAGTTTGGCCGCGCCAGGCAGCGGTTTCGTCGAAGTTCCAAGCATCGTGGGAGCCTGCTTCAATTCCATCTGTTCCTCCCATGCTGATTTAAAAAGTCGTGTGATCCCCCGGCTGGCGGTCGCATCGCGGGTCGTCAGCCTGACAGGTAGCCGCTACTCGGTTCTTGTGCCCTGGCCCTCAGTCAGTTGTCTTGATTCGATCTAATTATGCTACAACCGCGCCGGTTGCGAATATATACGGAATCTTAGTGATGGCGGGTATTTGCCGTAACCCTGTCGCAGATGAACAGCCTACAACTCCGAGCCCGTGCCGTGGCTGCATGCTCGGCAATTTGCTACGGAGGTAATAATGACGTCCGTTGCATCGCCATTTGCCGATACTGCCGTAACGTGCAATGTCCAATCGGGATTTCGACATTGATGGTTGGGTTTGGAGCCCCCGGAGATTTCAATTAAACCGCAGTCACTCATCTTCCGCTCGACTCAAGAATTGTTTGTCAACTTCGATTCCGACTCATGCCGCGAATTCCGGCATGGCGATTCTAAAACTCTGTTTGCTTGTGCACCGTGTTTCTGGCAGCACGGGAGTCCGCATCACGAAGATCGGAACATGGGATCGAGGAACACAAGAACACTCCGTACGGTGCGTTCTTGTGCATGATAAAGGACGTTATCATGCTCATCCGCGTTGGTGAGGCTAAGCTCTGTCAAGTTCAATTTCTACAGCAACACGAGCAATAAGATACTGTGCAACAGCGCCGGATATTGCAAGGGATGGGTCGAACAGAGCGAGGTTCATTCCGTCACTAACTGAGCTGCTGTAGATAACGCCCTGGTATCCACACTTCTTGATGAATTCGCACAAGTATTGGCTTGGAGTGTAGTCAATCGCCGCTGACTGCGGGATGACGGGACGGGTAAGCTCAGTACCAAGACGTTCCAGAAATGGCAGGTCGTTTCGCATTCGTCCGATGTCATCGGCATCTACCAACAAGAATGGAGACACTCTTTCCCGGGGATTACGCAGATCGACAAGCTTAAGGGTCGCGGGTGTCGTGAAGTCCGCAACACAAGCCATCTCTCCCGTATGGGGTCGTATCTCCGAAACGGCAGTATCTGGAGTCGATCCGAGATAAAGGTAAGGGATGCCTGCAGGATTGGCGCGCCCGTGAGACGCAACTCTCTTCGGAGGAGCGCCCATTTGATCTATCGTGTAGGGAACGTCTCCAGGACGAATTCTCGCGCGATACCAGATGGTTGGAAGCTCGTCGGAGTCCAGTGTGAGGGGAGACAAGAGTGCCTCCAGGCGATCTAAGTCAATCGTTTTCTCTGGAAAGTAGCGGTTGTGATACATCAATTCATCGCGCAGATTCTCCCATTCACTGAGGCGGTCAGCCGTAGGATCATTCGCCGGTACAAAAAGTTGGCGGGTGATGTCCCCACCTTCGAGAATCTCACCGAGCAAGTCTTTTGCTCTGGAATCATCCATCCGAGGGTGGCGAAACAATGCCCAATCTTCACGAAACCAATGAATGAGGAGCCTTCCGGAACCATCCCGTCGGTATGCGCTCACTAACAACTCAAAATACTCTGCTAGCTCCTTTGGCTCGATCACTAGCACGCCGTCAGCTTCACAATAGGAACAGCGTCCGGTCACCGTTGAGCGCAGAGGGATAATACTTCTACGCAGGCCGCGATCTCCAAAGCATTCAGCACAGCAATTCATCGCAACCTATGTCGCTTTGTCGAAGTAGTCTGCCAACGTTGCGATGTGGTGGTTCATGGATAGTTTCTTGATGTGGCCTAGGCCGGGGAAATGGCCGTCTTTGTGGAGCTTTCTGAACTCTTGTACCGCTTCGGATTCGAGGATTTTGCAGTCGGGTTTATTTAACACCTTCATCATCTTTGCGAGTGCTTCTGCGAATTTTCCGGCCGGGTCTTTGGGCGTGTCTTGGCGCTCTGAAAGGAAGTGATGAATCCACATCTCGTTTTCCTTGTCGGGGTCGATGAACGTCAGATGTATCGCGATCGCGTATGCCGGGCCGCCGCTCTCGCTGAATTCATCTCCGACGACTAGAAAATCGCCAAAGCCGTCCATGCCTTCATCCTCGAAAGTGATATGAAGGTCCGAAAATTTGTCGAGAGGTTCATAATCTCGGTTTCGCTTACGTTCGAATCCATCACGCAGCAACACTCGATGTCCGCCCTTGAAATGCTTCAAGTACAGCTTTCCGCAATATCGCTCAAAGAAGACATGGCATTGGTCCTTGGTGATTGTTCCGAGGCCATCTGAAAGCGCCTTCGCCTCTCCAAAACCGGCATGAATGAAGACTGGGGAATGGGAAGAATGCTGCTCAAAGCACTTCAGCGCATCGGATGTGCTGGTGTTCTGCTTGAGCAGAATTCCGGCTGAAATTCCCTCCATCTCCAGGAATTTCTCCTTGAGTAAGTCAGTTAACTGAGTACCGGCACCGGATAGATCGCCATGATGCGGATTGACTATAACGACCGAACGTCCGCCCGCCTCAACGACAGCATCAAGCGATTTGTTCAAGCCGCCCAGGACATCGCGAACGGGTTCGATGATCGGACGAAAGCCCGCCTCGCTAAGCAGGGGGGCCATTTCTCTAACTGTCAGCAGGTCAAATTGTTTGCCACGAAAGGTAAGCGTCCGGTCTTTACCGCCTGTTCTGTTTCCTAGCTAAGCGCGATCATCACCTGAGCAGTTTGTGTTGCGAGGTGATAGTGGACGGCGTAGCGATCGCGAAGGTGGAAGGACATAAACGACAGCGGCGAAGCATCGCCGAGAAGCGCAAGATCGTGGAGCAGGCGATGCAGCCAGGTGCATCGATCGCCCGTATCGCGCGGGAGCACGGCGTCAACGCCAACATGGTGCACTACTGGCGCAAGCTTTATCGCGAGGGCCGCCTGGGACAGAACAACACCAGCAGCGTGCACCTGCTGCCGGTAAGCGTGAGCGAAGCGGCTCCGAGTTCGGTGGTGCAATCGCCGACGAGGTTGTCGGCCGCTGCTGCGGTCGTGCCAGCATCTACCGCGGGCGCCATCTACATCGAGTTTGCCAAGATACATCTTCGAGTTGAGCACGGTGCTGATGCTGCACTGTTGCGTGTAGTGCTGGAGAGTCTGCAGCGATGATGACGCTGCCACCGAAGACGCACATATGGATCGCAGCAGGCGTGACCGACATGCGGCGTGGCTTCGATGGGCTGAGTGCGTTGGTGCAGACGAAGCTGGAGCAAGCTCCGTTCTCCGGGCACGTGTTTGTCTTTCGCGGTCGGCGCGGTGATCTGATCAAAGTGCTGTGGTGGGACGGTGATGGGCTCTGCCTGTTTGCCAAGCGCCTGGAGCGTGGACGCTTCGTGTGGCCGCAAGCCAGCGAGGGTACGGTTTCACTCAGTCGGGCTCAGCTATCGATGCTGCTGGAAGGTATCGACTGGCGGCGTCCGTTGCGTACGGCCGAACCGCAGTTAGCGATCCCCAAACCCAGGGCAAGATCATGGACGTAGATTCGGCACTCCTGTGCCAGCAGAGGCGCTGCCAGGAAGATCCAAAGATGCCCTCCGCGCCTGCTCATTTCCAACGCCGGCTCAACCCGGTCCTGCGTCAGGCGATGCTGCAGCTTCAGCAGGTCCTCCACGGCATTCTAGTAGTCTGCGTCGATCGCGACCCACTTGCATCGTTGGTTGGATGGGTCGATGGCATACAGGCCCACCGCGAGTTTGCCTTCCAAGTGTTGGCTGATGGTTTCATCCGTCAGCATCAGGGGGCTGTCTGTTCCTCTCCTGCTTGGCCGGAAGTAGTAGTGCCGCCCGGTCTCAGCGTGCGGACGCATGGATTGCATGGTGTACGCGCGGCGGTTCACGAACAGCTGCCAGTAAGCCCGAACGACTTCGGGCGTTGCCTTGATCACCGGGGACATGGACTGACCACCTCCTTCCAGTCGCTTGCCGCGTATTGCGAGTTCGAAACGCTCATCGCGTGTCGGTAGATAACCCGGAACATTTTTCTGTCAAACGGCCGTTTGAGGCCGCATTCCGGGTAATACCATCCACCGCAAACCGGAGCGCCAAAGCCCTGGCCGTTCAATGAGATCAAGGAAGTTGCACTCGTTCAGGAGCATCTCCAGTTGGCTTACGCTGTACCCGCCGAATTGTTCGTCCTCGAAGTCGACGGCGTACCACGTGCCTTTCTTGCGATCCAGAACGTAGACCGCCCCAGAATCCGGGTCTCCGGGCACCAGCAGGAAAAGCAGAACCGACGCCGGCAACTCGATCCAGCGAACGATCTCAGCACTTTCGGTGACCTTTGTGAGTGCGGCTATCGCTGTCTGCAAATCAGCACTGCGGTCGATCTGCACCACGGGTTCAATCATCATCTGTCCGAACATCGCACTGATCCTTTTCCGGGCTGTGCGCCCATGTGGTGTTGTTGTTGAAAGCCAAGACGCCATGTCCCAGCGGCAGAGGGGAAGCAAGTGACTTAGGTTATTGTTTTGTTGGAAGTACCAGGGCTGAGAGGTTGAGCGCGGAGGCCGGAGGACTGGCGTCAACCGAACGCTCTCTCTCCATCTATATAAAGGATGTACGTCTTCTGGTCGAACCGATCACTGATCGGTGACCGCACTGAAAAGCGGGCCCTGCATCTCCTGCCAGCCGCTTTCTCAAGGGTTTGTAGCGGGTGAGGCACCTCTACGAGTCGCCGACTTTTCGACCATGCTCCGGGGAGGGCGTTTCACATCGACTTACGCACAGGGGTGCGATAACGTCCTTCATCATTCCCAGTGGTGATAACTAAATTCATGGGCGTTAGCTTGATTTCAGTTAGTCGGTATGTTGGTGTTACTGAAACAGCCAGTTGGCCACCCAGCACGGAAGGGGCGGGGCATCGTCGCGGTGGAGGGCCACCCATCACGGCAGCGGCGGGCACTTCTTAGACCTGAAGTAGCGCAAGCATTCGTCGGGAGTGAGGTCGCGGGTGACGCGGGTGTGCGCCAGCTTAAGCAGATCGTGTATGTCCATCGCATAAACTTGAACGCTTCCGTCGCCGCCCGCTGTGGCCAGACGCTTGCCGTCCGGGCTCCAAGCCACGCTAGTCACAGACTTGTCATGGCCCTTCAGGGTCAGCAACTCCTGCCCGCTGCTCGCGTCCCACACCTTCGCGGTTTGGTCGCCGCTTCCGGTGGCCAATCGGTTCCATCGGGACTGAAGGCCACGCCACACACATAGTCGTCATGGCCCGTTAGGTTCAGCAATTCCAGCCCCCCTAATGCGTCCCATACCTTTGCCGTGTGGTCCTCACTGCCGGTCACCAACAGCTTCCCGCTCGGGCTCCAGGCCAAAGCGCACACCTTCTGCTCGTGACCAGCCAGGGTTAGCAATTCCTTGCCATCGTCCGCGTCCCACACCTTCGCCGTATGGTCGTCACTCCCCGTAGCGAGCCGCCGACCGTCCGGGCTCCAAGCCACGCCACTCACATCGGCGGTATGTCCCCTCAGGGTCAGCAATTCTTGGTTGCCGTCTGCTTCCCACACTTTCGCCGTTTGATCGCTACTCGCCGTGGCTAACCGCTTCCCATCTGGACTGAAGGCCACGCACATCACGTCTTCCGCATGGCCATTCATGATCAGCAATTCCCGACCGCTGGCCGCGTCCCACATCCGCGCAGTATGGTCACTGCTGCCGGTGGCCAACCGCTTCCCGTCGGAGCACGGCACCGGCCGATCTTTTCTTACCAGTCGCAGGTTGACTGGTAGCCACAGCTTCCCTTCGCCCAGTGCCTCCTCCTTCTCAACTCGGCACCAGTGTCTTTCTCACCAATCGCACTTTGACTGGACGCGGGATTCTTTGTCGCTCCAGTGACGACATCGCTGGACTTACACCGGATAACAGGGCGGTCGTGTGGTGTGGTTTTGACAGTAAAGATGTTTGGCACTACAAAGTGCCCACTGTGACGACTGATCCACTTGTGCTCAGCAACGTGATAGCCGAACTCTCCCTACGGCAGCTACCGTGCGGCGGCTGGGCGGCTCTTGCATCTTCTTCCCAGCCTGGGATCGAACCGACATGCTACGCCGTATTGGCGCTCACTTCGGTACCCGTTGGCGACATCCGACGGGCTCAAGACTTCCTACTTCGCACGCAAAACTCCGATGGCAGTTGGCCGGCCGTTTTCGGAGATGATCAAGGTGGCGCTTATGTCACTTCCCTCGCCGCCATCGCCCTTCGTGACCTGGTGCCGGCAATACCGGCTAGGCTGCGAGCTATCCATTGGCTGCTCAACTGCGCTGGCAAAGAATCGAACTGGATTTGGAAGTGGAAGTTCCGCACCGCTGACCGCCACGTCCGTTTTGACCCGGATAAATATGGCTGGCCATGGTTCCCGGGCACGACCTGCTGGGTTGTTCCCACCGCGTTCGCGATTCTTGCTTTAAACCAGATTCGTTGCTCTTGCGATGATCTTGAGTCCGTTCCGTCGCGAGTTGAAATGGGCATTCAGATGCTCTTCGACCGTGCCTGTCCTGCCGGAGGGTGGAACGCGGGAAATGGGGTTGTCTACGAATGCCCCATGGCGCCCCATATCGACGACACAGCGATCGCTCTTCTAGCCTTGCGCGATCGAGAGCAACACCCTGTGGTGCAAAGTGCCTTGCAGTACCTGGAGCGTGTTGCTCCGACCCTTGCGGCTCCGTGGATTCGCGCTTGGGCGAGCCTTGCACTGACTGCGCACCGCCGGCAGATTGCGCGACTTGCCAGTTCCCTGTCTGGACTTTCGGATCTCTCAGACACAGCGGACACGGGCACGCTGGCGATCGCGAGTCTGGATCTGGATCCGAGCCGCGCACTGTCGGCCTTTGGCGTAGTTCCATGAGCATCACTCGTAGAGAGCTACTTGTAGGGAGCGTTGCTCTGGCGGCAGGCTCCGTCGTCACGACTCCCTTCTTCCTGCCCAAGTTCCATTCTGATCACCGTCTGAAACGGTCGCGGGTCGCAGTCCTCAACGCACACCAGTACTCACAGGATCTCGACCAGATCCTTGCAACGGCTCTGCGCCTCTTCCCGATCAACGGCCGAGGCAAGACTGTAGTCCTCAAACCTAACTTGGTCGATTTCATCCCCGGCAATGCGATCAACACGCACCCGTCACTAGTCCTCGCAGCAGCCGAGTCGTTCCGAAGCATGGGCGCTAGGTCTGTTGTTGTAGCAGAAGGACCAGGACATCAACGCGACACCCAATTGGTGCTTTCACAGACTGGTTATGAGCAGAGTCTTCGCAACGAACAAATTCGATTCGTTGATTTGAACCGCGACGAACTGATTCGTACGCCGCTACGCGCCGGCTATACCGGCATGAAGGATCTCTGGCTTCCTCGCACTGTTCTGAAAGCGGATTTCCTGGTTTCGATGCCAAAGATCAAGGCCCACCACTGGTCCGGAGTCACGCTCAGTATGAAGAACATGTTCGGTATCGTGCCGGGAGCGCGATACGGATGGCCGAAGAACATTCTCCATTGGAAAGGCATTCAGGAAAGCATCCTTGATCTGTGCGCAACCGTTCCCATCCATTTCGTGATCGCGGACGGCATCGTGGCCATGGAAGGCAACGGCCCACTCAATGGCGCCGCTCGAGCTCTAGGAAAGATCGTCCTGGCGGACGATCCGGTAGCTGCCGATGCAACCTGCGCACGACTGATGGGGTTTCATCCCGGAGCGACTGCGGCACATTCACGAGGGATCGAGGTTCCTTGGAAACGCTTCGCCGACCCTGATCGACCAGGTTGGTGAAATCGTTGCTTCGCCTGTCGTGCCTTTCGCGGTGGTTCCGGAATTTCGATACCTCCAGGCCCTATGACGCTCCAGGAATTCGCTGCAGGGCGGCCGCGATACTGAGAAAACCTTTGCGAGTACAACATACGATGGCCTGCAACGAACTGCCGAATGAGAAACCTTATTGGAACTACGAGGATATCGGTGTCTTCATCCTAGTCGTAATCCTGATTGGCTTCACTCTGCGTCTTCTCGTGCGATTTCATCTCCTCCCTCGATCCGAGCTCAATAGCCCAAGTGTCTTCTCGCAGTTCGTAGTGGTCGCATCGTTGACCCTGACTTTGTATCTGGTTCTCAAACTTCGTCATCACCGATACGTCCTGCAGTCATTGGGGTGGGTTTGGCCATGTCCGGTCTACGTAGGGTTGCACTGGCTACGGGAGTAATCCAGGCCTCAGGCGTTCCGCTCTATTTGCGCTATTGCCATCGCAGCACGCCGCAGATTGGGCTTATCGAGCTGCTATTTTTGGGCGCTTCACTTGGCCCAATCCTTGAGGAGTCGCTCTTCCGCGGATGCTTGTTGCCACTTCTCGCTCAGACCACCAGCAACCTGACCGCCGTGCTGCTCACAGCATTTCTATTTGCACTCTTCCACCAGCCAACTGATTTGGCGCACTGGGTATCGTTTACCGTCACAGGCGTGGCATATGGCTGGATCCGAGTCGTATCCGGTACGACAACGGCAGCCACTCTAATGCATGCGACATATAACGTTGCGCTGTGGCTCTCCGCGACATTTTGACCGTACCTGTTCTCTGGCCGGCCATACTCCCCCTTGGCTTTTGATCCTATCGGCCTAAGTAGTCACTTCGACGAAGAAGTCGGCGACCCTCTAGGATGAAAGCGCGCGCCGCCGGCTACAGCTCGTTGTCGATGAGGTCGTTCACGGCTTCGCGAATCTGCTGCTTGCAGACGATATAGCGTTCAGTTGACTGCACGGAGACGTGCCCGAGAGCGCTGTCGCTCCGGTCGTCCCTCGATCGAGCAGCACTCATCCTCGGAACCAGCATAAAAGAGCCACGCCGACTTCGTTCATCACTCACTAAAGTGACAGTAATCACAACAGTCTTTAGTGCCAGACTGGTAGTAATAAGTTGGTCCAAGCTCAGGCAATTGGCTGCCCCGCTTGAGCACGCGGACGCTCAACCTGTCTGCCTTCGGAGACCACGCTCGCGCTCTTGAGCAGATGGAGGCAAAGAACAGCTTCTCGGACCAGCACCTTGTTGGATGAGTTGTTCCGCTACCTCCTATGCGCTGCTGTCGGCCTACGCTGTTTATTTCGTCGCTGGTGTTGCTGACTTGTCGACTGCAAAGTCAAGCCCCCGCACAACCGAGTAATTCCGGCGACTCTGCATCCTCACCAACTCAACCGCAAGCGCTACCACTGCAAAACCGTCCCGGCTTGCTCGACGGACCCGGCAGTCCGCTGGAAGTTCTTCGCCAGCGTGGAATCGACCTGACTGTCACCTACACCGAGTTCGGACAGGGCCTGGTGGAAGGTGATGGCAATCACAGCTGGCGGCTCGGCGGCAAAATGCTGGGGAAATTGGTTCTAGACGGAGGCAATCTCCACCTCTGGAAAGGCTTCTCGATCAATCTCACCGGGGAGTTGAACGACGGAGCCAATGTAAACGGCATAGGAGGTTCCGTTCTCATCCAGAACACGGCGCTGGCGTTCCCTCAGGATGTAGGGACAGGCGGCGATCTGGCGCTCGATGTTACTCAGAGATTTGGCGAGAGAGTATCCCTCAGCATTGGCAAGTTCGACATGATTAATGCTCCTTCGCGCACGCCCATTCTGGGCGGTGGAGGCCTCGACACCTTCTGGAACATCGCCTTCGCAGCACCGCCCAGCGGAGTGTTGCCGCCCTACATGACAGGCGGCAGTCTCAGCATCAGCACCAAGCCCGGGACATTCACTTTCATGCTTTACGACCCAACGAATGCTCAACAGAAGTCTGGGCTCAACGGGTGGGGCACGCAAGGCATTACGGGCAGGATTTCGGCACGTTTCCCGGCAAAGATTCGTGGCCTGCAGGGCTTCCACACTATCACTTTTGCGGCATCCAGCCAGACAGGCTTTGACCTGGAAGATATCCCGCAGCTAGTTCTCCCTCCTGAGTCACAAAAACTACTAGGTGCAAAAACGGGTTATTATTTCGGCAGTTACGCAGTTCAGCAGTACTTCCGTCAAAACAAGAGCCGGCCGGGAAACGGGTGGGGCCTGTTCGCCCAAGCCTCGATCTCCGACGCTAATCCAAACGCCCTGGCGGGAAATCTCCTCCTCGGTGTTGGCGGAACTGGATTCTTGCGGAAGCGGCCGTTCGATCGCGGTGGGATCGGCTACTTCCGTTACTTCTTCAGCGACACCCTCAAAAGCGGCCTCGATAACGCAATCAATTTCAAACTGGGCGATGAGCAGGGCATGGAGGCTTTCTACAACTTCGCCGTGGTGCGATGGTTTCGCATCGCGGCTGATCTTCAGGTGATTGAGCCGGGTAATCAAAGGTTCAGTACTGAAGTTTATGCAGGAGTCAGCGGGCAAGTGAGGTTTTGAAAGGACGACCAGCACATGAAAAGCAGCCGTTGCCGGATTGTGAGTCAACGAAAGAGCACGATCGTGATGCGCGCCGACTCCGCGAGAGTAGTAAGAGGTCGTCGGTTACTGTGGTTGGTGGCGGTAGCCTTGTTCGGTTTGACTTATTCAGTAAGTCTGGCCTATTCGCAAAATCAGACTGCTCAGCCGGCGGCATCCCCAGTGAACTCAACCGAAGCAGCTGACGAAGCTCTGCTCAAAGCCGTTCAAAATCCCGTAGCGGACCTGATCAGCGTTCCCATCCAGAACAACATCAATCCCGGAATTGCGCCCTACGGCCGCGTCCAGAACGTCATCAGTCTGCAACCGGTCATTCCTCTGACCCTGAGCGATAACTGGTTGCTTGTTACCCGAATTATTCAGCCCATCGTCTGGCAGCCCTATCCCGACCAGAAAAGCGGCGGTGTATTTGGCCTGGGAGACATGAATCCCAGCTTTTTCCTTGCTCCGAAGAACCCCAGCGCGGTGATTTGGGGAGCCGGGCCGGCAGTTGTGATCCCTACGGCAACCAGCCAAATACTCGGCCAGGGAAAGCTATGTCTCGGCCCCTCGGCTGTCGTGCTCGCGCAACCAGGCCCGTGGACAGTCGGCGCGCTGGTAAGCAACGTGTGGTCAGTTGCGGGATCGGGTGGGCGCCCTCCCGTGAATCGCATGGCCCTGCAGTATTTCCTGGTCTATAACTTGCCGCACGACTGGTACCTGAACTCGTCGCCCACGATAACCGCCGATTGGCGAGCCACTGCCGGCAATGACTGGACTGTGCCATTTGGGTTGGGAGTTGGAAGGCTCGTAACCATCGGCCAGGCCCCGGTGGATTTCTCCGGAACGTTCTATGGCAATGCAACGACGCCGGCCGGCATGCCGACCTGGTCGATGAGTTTCCAGGTCATATTGCTGTTTCCTAAAGGCAGTAAGTAGCAGTAAATATCAGGCCGGGAGGACAACATGGCATGGCTCTATTTGGTCGCCGCTGGGCTGCTGGAAATCGGTTGGCCGGTCGGGATCAAACTGGCAGAGAACCCTGATCGGCGGATCGCCGGCATTATGACCGCCGTATTGTTCATGGCGGGAAGCGGCACGTGCCTGTGGGTCGCCCAGAAGCAGATTCCCATGGGCATCGCCTATGCCGTCTGGACTGGCATCGGCGCGGTGGGCACGTTGCTGACGGGAATTTGGTTTTATGGCGAACCGGCAAATGGGATGCGCCTTGGTTCGGCCTTTCTCATTGTGGCGGGCATTGTCGGTTTGAAATTGGCCCACGGATAAATGCAACAAAGCATGGTTACGTCTTTGACCCAAAAGATTGGAAGGCACTCTTATGAAATCAGTTCACAAACTCGTTACTTGCGTCGCCTTATTCGCAGCCCTCGTTGGCCTGACCGCCGGCTCGACTCTTGCCGCTGACAAGGCCGACTATGTTTTCAAGAACGGCGCGATCTACACCATCGACACCAAGAATCCTACAGCCCAGGCGATCGCCATTACGGGCAAACATATTTCCTACGTCGGAACCAACGACGGCGTGGAGGTATTGGTAGGCGACAAGACGCAGGTCATCGATCTCAAAGGGCAGATGCTGCTGCCGGGGTTCGTCGATTCGCATATTCACCCGATGCTGGCCATGTTCGCGGGAGGCGCCGATTTGCAGTACGACTCCATTGAAGAGGTGCTGGCATCCGTAAGGAAATGGGCTGACGCCAATCCCGATGCTCCGGTGATTCGCGGCTATGGCTGGCGCTATACCCTGTTTCCCACCACGGGCCCGACTAAAGATGCTCTGGACAAAGCGTTTCCCGACCGCCCTGTGCTTCTGGTTGCCATCGATGTGCACAGTGCTTGGATCAACAGCAAGGCGATGGAACTTGCGGGTGTGAACGCCAAGACGCCGGATCCGGTGCCCGGCTTCAGCTACTTCCAGAAGGACCCCAAGACCGGCGAACCTACCGGTTGGGTGGTTGAGACTCCAGCCGAACAAGCTGTACTGGCCAAGCTGACGCCTCCTACGCCCGAGGCCCAGATTGCTGAGGCGGCAGCGTTGTTGCCAAAGTTGTCGGCGGCAGGGATCACGGCCTTGTTTGAAGCCGGAATCGCAACCATGCCCGCTGAGATGGGATACGACGGTTATCAGCAGTTAGAGAAAGAAAACAAGCTGCCGGTGAGGGTGGTAGGCACTTACTACTGGAACAATCCCGAGGAAAAGGATCCCGTCGGACCCGTGCTGAAACTCCGGGACAAGTACAAGTCAGAACTGGTGCAGGTTAAAACCTTAAAAATCATGATGGACGGCGGCGAGGCCCAGCACACCGCAGTTCTTCTCAAACCTTATTACGACCGCCCCGGTTTCAATGCGCAATATCAGCTCAGTCCCGAGCTTGTAGGGGCCGCTGTCCTCAAGGCACAGCAGAATGGGGTGGACACCCACTGTCACTGTTACGGGGATGCCGCCATTCGCGCTTACCTGGACATCGTGGCCAAGGCCCAGAAGCAATATCCCAACAGCCCTTCGCGGCACACCATCGCGCATTCGCTGCTGATCACCGACCAGGACGTACCGCGCTTCAAAGAACTCAATGTAACCATGCAGACTTCGCCGCAGTGGATCACGCCTGACCCGTATAGCGAAAAGGTCACACAGATTCTCGGGAACAAAGTAGTCAACACCGAATGGGCGCGCATGGACTCGGTATCGAAGGCGGGAGGCCGCCTGGCGTTCGGCTCCGACTGGCCAGCGGCAGGCTACTTCTCCAGTTATCGTCCGCTCGACGCAATACAGGTGGCCTTGACACGCGCCATTCTGCCGCAATACGAGAAGATTGAATTCACGCCCATCATGCCGCCGGCGAACGAGCGCATCACCTTGGATATAGCCCTCAAGGCGTACACGCTCGGCTCGGCGTACGTGTTGGACCTGGAAAAGCAGATTGGCTCTCTCGAAGTTGGCAAGCTGGCCGACATCGTTGTGCTGGAGAAAAATCTCTACAAGATTCCTCCCTCCGATATCAGCACGACGAAGGTGAAACTGACGATGATGAATGGGAAGGTGACCTATCGCGCAGAGTAGCCGTGCACCTCAGACATTTCTCAATCATGGGGGAGAGAAATATGAAATGGAAGGTGTGTGCGCCAATTCTGGTTGTCTTATGTAGCGCGACCTGTATCCGAGTCAGCGCGCAAGAAGCGGCTCATTCGGGACAGATTGTGAACTCTGGAGCGGGTTCGTGGCTGAAAGATCCGATCACGAACTGCGCGGTCTGGGGGGAGCGATCTTAGTGGCGACAATCTCATTAGCTGGTCAGGCGATTGCCGCGCTGGCAAGGCGAACGGTACGGGATTGCTGAGTTGGATCAATGACGGCAAGCTTGCCCGGCGGTACTCGGGCCCGATGGTGGAAGGGAAAGCGCAAGGTCTCGGCACCATCGACTTCTGGCTAGACAATCAGTATCTCCACTATGAGGGCAGCTTCCTCAACAGCAAGCTTGATGGCTGGGGTAGCGTCCGCTGGCCTGACGGCAGTCACCTCGAAGGCGAATTTAAGGATGACGCTCCCAGTGGATTTGTACAGTACACGGCGGCGAACGGATCGAGCTATACAGGCGAGGTCAAGAACGAGTAGCCGATGGCCAAGGTCTCCAGATTCTGGCTGACAGTGAGGAGTATTACGGCTTGTTCCGCCAGGGCAAGAGAGATGGTGAAGGTGTCCTGCTTTTGCCCAACGGCGACATTTTCACAGGCAGCTTCCGCAATGACCAACCCAGCGGAACAGGAAAGCTCCAACTGGCAAGTGGAATCGTATACGAAGGTACTTTTGTCAACGGCCTTCCGGCAGGAGAAGGAAGAGTTCTCACTCCGGACGGCGATTCTGGGCGCGGTCAGTTCGTGAACGGTTACCCAGAGGGCAAGCTCGCCTTCACGCGCGGCCGTGGCAGATTGAGCGCCAGTCTGCTTCCTGCGCTGGCCAAATCACTTTAACGAATAGTCGACTCGCAGAAGTACCTCACTCATTACAGAACCCTGAGAAACGGCATGCAGAAGATGTCTAAGGCGAGCAACGCGGCAGTTCTCTGTCCATTAGCTGTCCAATAAGGGTTACCCACTCGTACTTTCAAGGATTTGCAGAGCTACCTGCGCCATGTAAGTTGCTCAGCTTGAGCTACAAGCATGGAGGGCGCTTGCGTTCTGGTTGGTAGCGCGTAAGACTTCGTGCAGTTCTTGTGGTCAACGTACAGGAAATCTGGGGACAATAAGGGGACGATAAGCCCTACCAAATCACTCCTTAGAGCATCGAACTGTGTCCGCCAACACCGTTCAATTTCAATGGTTTACAATGAGTGGTTGTCCTGCGACGGCAGAGGCCGCAGGTCGAAGCTCCTTTGCCCTCGCTCATCCTTGAGTTGGCCGTTGTATTTGGTTCTCAACTCCGCCATCGCCGATACGTCCTGCAGTCATTGGGGTGGGTTTGGCCACGTACGATCTATGTGATTGCCGGCCTATCGGAGCACACAATTAAATCTTTGGCCCGTGTGCCTCGGTGTCGAGCATTGCTTCGCCAACGATTAAGCTCTTATCAATGTTCGATATGTAAGCCTAGAGGACCTGTACGCTCCGCACCCGAGCACCATCGCGGCCATCACGGGGTTGAATCGCCTGCCTGTCCATAAGGCCCTCGCGTGGGACTAATCGACCAGGGCAAATTTCGGATTCGACAATGTCCCCGTGATCTGTAACGGAAACACCAATTTGCCGTTGTCATTCCTTCCTTCATGGAAGACTTCGGCAAAGATGTTCGTCACGAAGCCCTGCTTCTTCAGGACTCTGGCCGTCCCTCGGTATTCCAACCGGGCGGTCGCATCCAAGTCCAAGTGCCCGGCGCATGAAAGATCAACTCCGTAGAATGCCACGTCGATGTCGTGGTTGGTCATCCGCTCCTTTGTTAACTCAAGGTCACTGGAGAATGAAGAAAACGCGGCAATGTTTCGTCCAGCATCTTTAGGATTTCGGAAACGCGTCATCTTCTTTAGGCTGTCATTCGAGTTCAGCCCGGGCAATTCGCCGTCAACCACCGTCAAATTGCCGGTTCCCTTGATGCCGGCCAGAGGGTTTAAGGTATGAGCAATTGGGCCGGAGAACTCAAGATGGCCTCGCAGGGTGCCTGTCAGCTTGCCTCGGCCCTCAGGAAAATTCGCAAGTAGCTCAGCTACATCGATATCTCTGAGTTGTGTGTTCGCCTTGAATTCGGCATTCTTCCCAGCAAGATCAAACTGAAGTTTTCCGGCAGCATGGCCGTGATCGACATCTACGCTTAACGATTCGAAGATTATTTGCTTCGTCAGCAGTCGCAGCTTGCCTGTGATACCAGTCACCTTGATGGAGCCTAGCCGCAATGATCGTGCGCTCAACTCTCCAGTTGCTACGGTAGTAGAAGATCGCTGCGCAGAAAACGCATCAAAGTTGACGTCAGTCAGCGACGTCGAAAGATCGTGCATTTCAAAAACAACGGGTCCGGGACTATCGGAAGGATCAATTAGACTCGACCCAAACAGTTGACCTCGATCAATTTCCAGCTTCGGAATGGTCCGGAAGGCCCCATTCGACGTTTGCTTCGAGGCGGCTGTGGAAGCCGGGCTCTGAAAATTCCACAGGCCATCTGGGTCTGAAATTATGTTGATTACCGGGTCGTGCAGGACGATTGACTTGATCACAATCTCACGACGAAGCAAAGGCGCGATCTTGATGGCGGCATCCACTTTCGGAGCCTTAAGAATGTATCCATTCGGAAACGGAGCAGGATTCCGCACGCCGAAGCCGTAGAGCTCAACCGAACCAGAAAACCATTGAACGGCGATTCTCCCAATCTCAATCTGCTTACCCGTCCTCGCTGAGAGAATCGAGACAACCTGCGAGCGGTAGCTATCTGGATTCACCAGGACGGAAACGAGAATAGCGACTGCGCCGAGAACAATGACGAGCACGGAAACGAGGACAATTAGGGTTCTGCGGTGGATGGCCATTCACGGAAGTTCCAAGGCACACATCATAGCGCGAACGCCCGCGGAGGGTTTGAATCGCATTCGAGTGACGGGGCTCTGTTGGAGCGGAGACCCCGGAACAGAGGCGGCACTAATTCGCTAGACCAATGTCCCTCGCTGTTATCTTCTCCGCCCCAAGCCAATCAGCCGATCGAAGTCAGGCCAGAATCCGCGGCGGCATCGCGGAACGGCTTGGTTCTGCTTCGCGATTTCGGGCGTGGTGGTGAACGCGGTGGAGTTTGCTGTTGTCCACGAGAAATTCACAGATTCGCCCGGCGCTGCTACGTTGGCGAAACCGAAAACGAGGTCACAGTCGGTCCTGACTGGTGATTGCCCCCGCTGCTCGAGCCGGAATTGCGCATTCCCCCGCCGCACCCACAGGTCACCAGAAGAACCATCAAGCTACGGCTTTCCGCAGGATGAATATCCTCCAACAGCAAGGGCTTCTACTCGTCTCAGTCTGTTGCGGAGACGGCGGAACCAGCGGGTGGGATTCAGCTATTTGGACCAGGGTTGTTCGTGTTGCAATCAAGACGCAACCGAACCATCGCCTGCTCGGACTTGTTTGGCCGCGTTGCGAGAATAACGCACGTAGCGCTTGGTTGTGCAGACGATGCTCATTGCGCTTGCAGTACCGGCACCAGCGAGATCGAGGGCTTTGTGCACTCGTGCCATTTGTGGCAAGGCTGGCACAATGAATTTTCATGAGAGTCAAGGGATCGTGGCAGGCTTCCGCCCTTGTTTTCGCCGAGGCGTCTGCGACACGGGTGTGTGTCAACCCGCATCCAACTGAATCATGCGGAGTAGCGCCGGGCTTGAGACTGCAACTGAGAGGCGCGCATATTCTCTGCCCGCTCGTGACGGAATCAATCGGTTGAGGTGCATTGCTGCTCTCCTCTTCATTTCGATCGTGAGAACCGACGTTCCGCGCCTCGCTGCCGGCTCGCAGAAAGAGAGTGAAGTTGTTGCAGCGGTCGACAGGGCAGCAGAAGATCGCGAAACCAAGCTGCTCGGCTATTCGGTACAGGAGAGCTATGCCTTATTTCGCCGAGCCGACGCTGATCCCTCTGCGGTAATGAATGTGGCTACCACATACGCGAAGGGCAAAGGTAAGGTCTACAACGTCGTCAGTGAATCCGGTTCGCGCACGGGCAAATTTGTGCTGCACAAGATATTGGAGAATGAAGAGCAACTCAGTCACGGCCAGGACAGAAATGACCTCTTGATTACGTCTCAAAATTACGAGATGTCTCTTTCCGATCCGGCCGTCCACCAGCTCGACAAGAGAGACTGCCTGGTGTTGCAAATCAAGCCGAGAAGACAGACCCCTTACCTGCTCGATGGCAAGATTTGGGTGGATGCGACGAACTACCACATCGTTCGTGTAGAGGGCACAGCGGCGGCTGCGTCAGGTTTGGCCGGCCGTCCGACGATCGAACGGGATTACACCGACATGGACGGTGTCCCTGTGGCGATACACGCCAGGTCAGTTTCCAGTCAGCTGCTCTTAGGTGAGACCGTCCTCGATATCGAGTATCAGAACTACAGATTGAGATGTTTCGGGAGGAAGTGAGCATCGGGCATCTTCTCTCCAAAAGTGAGCGCCGAGATTCACCGGCGGAACCTGTTAACACAGGCGGTGGTATATCTCTACCCTCATGTTCTAAAGGCATCAACTATCATCCAGCGGCTTATAATGGTGCCGCTATCGTAGCTCGTATGCTTGAGACGATCCGCCTCAACAGAACCTCCGTGGGAGACACATGAAATCGAACCGTTATAGTTTCATCGCCGCAGCGCTTTTGGCAGTGAACGCCCTCGCAGCCGCCACGATCACCTACCATCTGGCGAGTACCTACAAGTTCGCTGCGGCGCCCGGTGCTCGTGAGTACTTCGATTACATAACCTTCGACCCCGGGTCGAGTCGTCTGTACCTGACGCACGGCACCGAAGTCCTGGTAGTGAACGCAGATACCGGAGCCGAGGAAGGCAAAATTACCGGGCTAAAGCTGAGTCATGGCGTTGCAGTGGTCCCGGATTTGGGACGGGGATTCATCAGTGACGGCGCCCAGGGCAAGGCGATCATCTTCGATCTAAAGACCCTGAAAGTGGTGGGCGAGGCAAATGCCGCGCCTGACGCAGATTGCATCATCTACGACCCTGCCTCCAAACGCGTCTTCACGTTCAATGGCGACAGTCACAACGCCACTGCGATCGATCCTTCGGCGGCGAAGGCTGTCGGCACCATTGACTTGGGTGGCGCACCGGAGTTCGCGGTCGCCGATGGTCAAGGGATGATCTATAACAACCTGGAAGACAAGAGCGAAGTGCTGGCGATCGACTCGCGCAACCTTCAAGTAAAATCGCGCTGGCCAATTGCGCCGGCAGGAGCGCCGGCGCCAATCGCGATGGATCGCGAGCACCGTCGTCTGTTTGTTGCCGGAAGGGAGCCGGCGATGATGGTGGTCATGAACGCCGACAACGGCAAAGTGATCCAGTCATTCGCCATCAGCAACGGAGCTGATGCTGAGGTATATGACCCGGAAACGCGTCTCATCTTCGTCTCTGCCCGTGAGGGATGGGTCCACATTTTCCATGAGGACTCGCCCGATCACTACAGCGAAGCCGGAAAAGTGAAGACCGAGTTCGGCGCTAAGACGATGGCGTACAATCCCGAAACGCAGTACATTTTCACGGATACGGCCGACTTTGAGAAAGCACCAGAGCCCACCAAAGAGCATCCTCACCCACGTCCCAGGCCGGTGCCAGGCACATTTCGCCTCCTGGTCTATGCGCGGTGAGAGTGGAGCCCCAGACAATCCGCGTTGTCCTGGGTCGCTCATGAGACCCATCTTCCTCGGCGAGTGAAGGCCTGATCGCACTTCTCGCATTACTCGTCCCGCCGCTCAAGCCCCAAAGTTCAACGTCAGCCACACGTCGCAGGTTCTCGCTGCAATCGGCAAAAGCAATAAGGCTCGGTGCACAGTTCAGGTCCACTAACACTCCGGAGCTATCAATCTTCATTCACACGATCTCTCGGCAAGTCACATTCGAACTGCCCGACTATGGCGAGGCGGCGACTGGGAGAAACGGTGAGGAGGCATTAGCAGCGCAGCGCAGCCCAGTCCCAGACAATGGTCAATGCCGGAGCAAACCGCATCGGCACCAGCGCACTCGTAGGCATCGTTTGCGAACTCGGCGCGCCACAATAGCTGGGTACCGCCTACCCGGTAACCAAACTATCGATCCCGCTACGGTTTACCTTGGGCGTAGTCCGGCACCTTGGAAGTAATCTTCCGCAGCAGGAACTCCCGAATCAGGTTAGTGACGGCGCTGCTCCCGACGATGATGAACCCATTGCGAATTGTCAGCGATGCGCTGCGATCCTCAGGAGCACGGTAAATGTTTGAAACACCCGCTGCTGCGAAACTCCCGAGAAGATGAGACCAGTTGATTTCCGTGCGCCCATCGTCGCTTCGACAAACAAAGGTCTGCGAAATCGCATACCACGCCCGGGTTTTAGTGGTGCCGCTGCCCCGGTAAAAATATCGCGGGTCCTGTTTGAAGAGCGACGGCAGGATGGACGACCCGATCATTCTTCCGATGAAGCCATCAGCGTAGGTTGCGCCATATCTTTTGAAATAGCCCTGGGCACCGCGTCCATATCCAGGAAAAGTGTTGTGCCACTGCTCGACCCCGGCGATGGCGGCTGGTATTGCGAATGACATGGGATCCGTCGACGATCGCAGTGCCAAACCGAATTTCTGTTTGGGCGTCATCGGCGCCGCGTCCCAGATGTAGCTGCTGTAGAAGTTTGGAAAGACTCCGAAGACCCGCTGCTTCTCTTGCGCCTGAACCTGAGCTTGCGCTACCTCCTCCAGAGTGGCGACCACATTCACGTCGGCGTGTGTGCTGCCGAGGCGTAAAGCAATCTGCGGAAGCTGAAGGTTCTGACCTGCCGTCAGGACAATCTGGTCCGAGGTGAGAGTCGTGAGGTTCGGTGCGGTGACGGTAATCCTGAAGGTGCCCGCGGAAAGATTCGAGAAGATAAACCGTCCCGAGGTGTCAGCCAATACCGTTTGGTCCATCGCTGCGTTCGGGCCAGTCAGCTTTACGGTTGCGCCAGGCACTACCGTTCCATTGGGGTCAACGACGGTACCTGCAATGCTGCTCGATATCACCTGATCGCTTGCGGGGGCCCCAGTTGGCTGAACCTGTTCACCTGTCCAGAGCAGCGATGTCATATCGCTCGCGGGAGCGCTTTGGACGGCCTGAGCGGGGGCGCCCACTGAAATAGTTGAGCCAAGAACTATGGCCACCAACAGGAGCCTGGGAACGATTCGTCTGCACATTCTTCCCTTGACGTTCGACACTTTGAGCCGAGCCTTCTTCAGCGGATGCTCCGTAAGATGCAAAAGAGAGGAGAGACGGAATTTGCTTTCTGCCCTCGAAACGGCACCATAGTATACCGGTTCGCCCGTTCGCGACTCTCTGCAGGCGATTTTTCCCACCGGGAGCACTCCCGACGGTCTGCCACCCGCACCAGCGCACCCCAAAATTCCTCCATTTGTCGGCTGCTTCCAGAAATTGAATCTCGCTGGCGCATGTGGCCAGCGAGGTGTTCGCATCCCACAGCCGATGGACTCATTTCGAACTGTCTAGAAGGCTGGCCTTCGACGGGATTTGCGCCTTCATGTCAGCGGCGATCTTTTCGGCCTGTTGCATTGGCGAAGCTTTAGTCTGCCCGGGAGCAGATTTGAATTCGATCCCGAGCGTACCAATCAAGTTTCCAGACGAATCTTGCAGAGGAAGAGAAACGTCATATCCACCGTTTTCTTTTCCCACTACAGCCTTGCCAGTATGCATTGGTTTGAGGTCCTCAGGCTCGCACTTTTCGCCAACGTCGCTTTTGTCAGTTGACGCAATGCTTCGGCACCCGTGCGAAGTCACCATCGCGATACCCAGTTCATTAACTTCCGGATGCTGCGCGTGAGTCGCCTCTACAAGTTTTTGTGCAAGGATATCTCCGGTCTTAGAGCTTCTCTGGCTTTGTGAAAATGCAGGCAGCAAACTCAAAAGCACTAACACGAACAATGCCGGTTGCAGCGGCCGAGCCAAAAGCCGAACTTGTGTTGCCATTATTTCATTTCCCTCACTCGTGGAAGATTTGCAGAGCAGGCTCTCGCGTCCCCACGATATTCGCGATTTGGTTTTGAGCTAATTGCAGATGAAATCATTCCTGTATACAGTGATGTGCGCCGCCGCCGCTGGCGATGCCCTGTAACCCTAAAACTATGAGGCTCCAGACATTAAGATATTCTTAATCGTTACCCGGCCGAGGAGTTGTAGCAGCAACCTCGCTGCAAGCAAAGTACCCGCCAAAGACCGACTCTCCCGCTTCTCGCGCACACTATGTCGCCTTGAGTTCCTGGTTACTGCTCTCTGTATCCTTCCTTGTGAGGTAGAAATGCACTGCCGGCGTGATGATCAAGGACAACACCATGGAGATGACGATTCCGCCATTGATTTGCGGATGGCTTCCGCCGCACCCGGCAAGCGACAGGAGCAGGAGTAGGATGACGGATTGGTTTAGCCCCGAACGCATCTAGAACGGTCCTGTTACGGTTTGAAGTTTCGCAATGGCGACGACGTATGCCGCTTCTGCATCGCTCAGGAGATCCTTTTCCTGGGCGAGCGCATTCTGTGCCGTGACGACCTCCAGCGCCGTCCCATCACCAGCCTTGTATCGCAGGACGGTGAGTCGGAGGCTCTGGGCGGCCAGATCGATCGAACTACGAAGGGTATTCACATCATCGGCAGCCCGTCTCGCGTCCTGAAATGCACTCTCGAAATCAACTACCAGTTTGCGCTTGGTGTAATCGAGTCGCACATTGGCCAGTTGCAAAGTCAACTCTGACTGCCGCACCTTGGATCGACGAACGCCCCAGTCCCAAACGGGAATAGAAATGGCGGCGACCGCGGAGTACCCCAGGTTGTTGATGTTTCCGGTTTTGGTGGCAAAAGACGTTGGCGTCGATACCGTAAAAGTAGTCCAGCGTTACGCTCGGCAGGTAGGCGAGTTTTGCCGCCGTTATTTCGTTGCGAGCGACGTTCGCGCCTTGCAACACAGAACGCAGCTCGGGATTGTTGTGCTCCGCCAGCGCGATGGCATCCTGCCGCGGGGGCAAGGGCGTGGGTGAGGCGAGATTGTCAACCACCTGAAAATCTTGATTGAAATTGGGGAACAGCAGTACTGCTAATTGCAGGCGAGCGTTCTCCATGGCATATTGCGCGTCCCGGACAGCAACCTCCCGGTCCTGGTATTGAAGGCGGGCCCTGACGACGTCGGCATGCGCCACCTCGCGCCCTTTCTCCAGCAGTTCGGTGGTGTCGAGGAAACTCAGCGCGTCGGCAGAACTCTGTTGAGCAGTCGCGTACTTCTCTTGCGCTACCACGAGCGCGGAATACTCCTGCACAACGGTGACCACCAATCCGCGAAGAGCAATCTCCCGATCGGCGTGCGCCACCAACTCAGAGGCCCTGGCCCGCTCCAAGTTGGCGAATTCGCCGAAGGAAAACGTTTCGTGCACATCCGCCTGCGCGATGTATTCATGAACCCCATTGTTGGCGATGAAAACGCCTGTTGAAGTGCCGTTGCCCTCCGTATAGAGGTACTCCGCATTGCCGGCCGCAGATGGGAGCATCGTCCCGCGAGCTTGCACACGAGCCTGCCTGGCGATGCCATAAGCAACCTACCCGCCGTGATTCTGACAGCACTTCTATTTGCACTCTTTCACCAGCCGGCTAATGTGGCGCACTGGGTATCGTTCACCGTCACAGGCGTGGCTTATGGCTGGATCCGAGCCGTGTCACGTACGACAACGGCAGCTGCTCTGATGCATGCGACATATAACGTTGCTCTGTGGCTTTCCGCCACTTTTTGACACGCCGAGCGCTCTGTCTGGCCGCGTTTCTTCCAGCTAGACTTTGAGCCCGCAACATTTCCTGTTTGCTGGTGACTCGCGCCGGACCAGCAGAAAGAGCAAGGGGGTAGTGGCATCTTTAAGTTCGACTTGTAAGGTACAAATCTCAGCATTCTGCGCGACGCAATCAGATTGCTCCGACACCGCAGAGCACGATCAACAAGAAGGTGGGAAGAATCATTGTGGGTATCTAAAACCGTCGCTCCCTAAGTCTTGTCGTTTCTGTGTTAGGGCCGGCGGCGGCTTCAACGGGCCGCCATTGACGGATGCGGCTAACGACGACGAAGAAATATCCTGTGGACAAGCCGACCATAATGATGCCCACCGGACCCTCAACCGGTGCGAGTAGTCGCTAGGGCTCTGCCAGCACCCCATCGCCGTAACCGAGGCTGGTTGTAAGTGACCCCGGAAAAGTAGAGCGCCGCTTCGGCGTTGGGAAGGTACCCACGCCACAGATAAAGCGGAACTGGAGCCGGTGATCGGTCAAATTCCCCCACGCGAACAAGGCAGAGTCAATGGTTCCCCAGGCGGTATTACATCCGAGTGCGCCGAGTAACAACGTGCGCACACCCTGCTTTTCCGAGACCGCCGTAGACCCTGCGATGAGTGTGAACCCAAGCACCATGATCAAGCCGGCAATTGCTTCTTCCAGTCGGTTTGCCAAGTCTAAGTGATCGCGCACAAACTTTAGCGCTGTGCGATGAGAATGGACCACGATCCTTCCTTTCCATATCGCCGCTTAAACAGATCGTCAACGGTGCGAGATCACCTGTGCCGCTTCGCCGGCCGGAACGAGCCCCTACATCAACCTAGAGTCGGGTCTGAATGCGTAGGTGGAGGAGCAACATTGAACGTCTGCCGGTACTGCCTCACGACGTCGTCCAAGCGGTCGTAGTGGGCATCTGCACCAAGCAACTCCCACATCCGGTAGCGTGCTCTGGTATTGAGCTCGTCCATGATTTCCGTAACGACGAGCCGTATTCCTTTCGCGTTTAACTTCGCGTACACGGAACGGATGGTCTCCGCCGCGGAATAGTCGACATCGTCGACCGCAGACGCATCGATGCAGAGCCAGCGCAAAGGCGGCTCCGCGGTGTTCGCGAGAAATGAGATCTCCTCCGCGAGTTGCTGGCAATTCGCGTAGTACATGCTGTGGGTGAATCGGTAGACCACCAGTCCTGGCACCGCCGAAACGGCCTTGGCCACCGGCACGGGCTGCCAACCGCCCGATTCGCTCGGCTCAAGCACCGCGTTTTTCGGTCGATACCCGAAGCGGGTGTGACCGATGAGCGACAACGCGATGGCCAGCAGTATCCCCTGCTCGACACCGACGATCACCACCGTCAACGTGGTGATAAGCGCCAACCAGAACTCCGATCGCCTTTGATCGAAGACCCTTCGCATCCCAGCTATGTCGATCAAGCCGACGCCAATCAGAAACACGATGGCCGACAAAGCGGCTTCTGGCAAATAGGTCAGCGCTCCGGTCAAAAAGAGCAGGATCAGGGCCACCATCGCTACCATCACCAGCAGGGACAGTTGGCTGCGGCCGCCTGCTTCGTCGACGATTTGCGTTTTCGTTGGGCTGCCGTTGACGACGAAGGTACCGGAAAGTGCAGCGCCAATATTGGCAAGGGCCAGGCCGACCAGGTCGGTGTTTTCGCTGAAATTCTCGTCATAGCGCGTGGCGAAGGCGCGGGATGTCGCCGCGCTCTGTGCCAGGATTACCACGAACATCGCGAAAGCCGTGGGAAGCAAGGCCGCCATGACCGCCCAGTTCCAGTCCACCCTGGGCAGGCCGAGATGGGGCAGACCACTCGGAACAGCCCCCACTATATGCACTTGCTTATCGAGTCCGAACGCCCAGGTTATGACCCCGGCACCGATCGCCGCAATAAGAGCTCCCGGAATCTTCTTCGAAACCTTCTTGAAGCCGACGATAACCACCAAGACACACAGCGCGACTGTCAGTTCGTAGCGGTTGACCTGCCCGAGCTGTTGGAGGTCGATCCAGAGCTTTCCCAAGGTGCCATGGCCGCCACCCCTCAAGCCCAACATACCGGCGATCTCGCCCAGCGCAACCTGAACACCGACCCCGGTCAGGAATCCGATTAATACGGTGCGAGAGAGGAAGTCCGCCAGAAATCCCAAGCGCATGAGGCGCGCCAGAATCAAGAAACCCGCGGCCATCAGCGCAAGCAAGCCGGCCAATGCCATGTATTGTTCCGAACCGATGGCCGCGATTCCTACCATGGCGCTGGCAAGGATCGCCGCCGTGGCTGAATCGGCGCCCACCACAAGGTGCCGCGAGGAGCCAAACAAAGCGAACAATGCCGTGGGGATGAGCATGGTATAGAGACCCGTGATTAGCGGGGTGCCGGCGATCTTGGTGTAGCCCATTACTTCCGGAACGGCGATTGCGGCAAGCGTGATACCGGCAAGGATTTCGGTCGGGATCTGGGCGGTCGTGATCGGCAGCACTCCCTGAAGGACCGGGAAGCGGCGGCGAGCGGGATGATCGTGTGCTGATGTCATGGCATTGCCCCTATTGAAGAGATTCGATTCCGCACGGAAAATGACGGGTGCCGCGTACCGACGTTGACTCCCAGACGTCAGCCCGAGCCAAACCTTCGGATAGCGAACTTACGAAGGACTGGAACCGCGATCGACTCACGTCGCTTCCTCGAATTCAGCCTTAACCTTGCCGGCGCTTATGGCGCGTTTGAACGCGGCATGGTCCTTCTCATTCTGGTCGGCGTAGGCAAAGGAGAACGTGGCCAGCGACTTGTCGAACACATCGCTCTTGCCCATGTAACCGCTCATCACCGCGGCGTCTCCGGAACGCGCGTGGGAGAGTGCTAAGGAGTGCCCGCAACACTCGACGAAAATGATCATCCTGGACTTGTCGTACGTTTCGACGGGAAGCTTGATTTTGACGTCCCTCAGCTGGCGGACATAGTAGTGACGTCCTCTTACACCACCCCCGATCCATCCGAGGAAGATGTCGCTGGCCGGCTGCATGAGCCGGTGACCGTTGACGACCCGTTCTCCGTGATTGAGATAGAGGCTCTTCCCCGCATAGCTCTCCAGCACCGAAGCGCGAGCCTCTTTGATCTGGAGAATGAGAGGATCTCCTTCCGCGTCGGTCAGCAAGAGCACCCAACAGGAGGTGCCAACGCTCCCGACGCCGACGACCTTGTGCGCGGCATCCTTGATTTCGTAGCGATCCAGTAAGACGCGAGTGGCAGGCCCCAAGGACTGCCGATACCGGGCGAAAACCTGCATGATTGCTCGATGGACCTCTCCCGGGGACTGATCTTCGCCGTGGAAGATCGTCGGGCGTTGGTCTTTGATAGTCGGCGACCCTCCCGCATCGTCTACAAGCTTCGGGAAGAGGCCTTCTGAGGTGCTGCTCTCACGTGCTTCAGCAACTCTCTTTGTAGCTTTGTGGCGAATCCCAGCGTCTTTGACGCCCGAGATCAGCCCTTCAAGCTCGACTTCCAGGTACCACAAATCCCGGACCTTCATCTTGCCGAACTCGGCCATGTGCGTGCGGTAAGACCGGACGCAGGCTAGGACGGCATCCTTGGCGGCGGATTCGCTGAGCCCGTTGTCGCGGCATGCGATCACGACGCTCGCCGCAAGACGCTTGAGGTCCCACTCCCAGGGTGCAGGAAGTGTTTCGTCGAGATCGTTGATGGCGAAGATGAGTCGCCTCTCGGGGGTGGCGAGGCCTCGGAAGTTGACCAGGTGGGAGTCTCCGCCGCATTGCACGCGAACGCCGGTGGAGGGAGTGCCCGCCAAATCATCGGCCATGGCGAGCGCCGAGCCCCGGTAGAAGGTGAAGGGAGATTGCACCATGCGCCCGTGGCGAAGGGGAATAAGATCGGGGAGTCGTCCCGCATCGGCCTTCAACACTAGGCGGACGGGCTCAGGCCGGTTGTGCGGTGCCTTCCATGCGGCGTGCGCATCGCGCGGACACTTTTCCCGCAAGGCCTTGCCCATTGCCAACCGCTCGGCTCGCGACGGGTGGGAAATCAAAGCCGGGTTCGCGTTGTCGATGCGTTTCTGGGACTCTAGTGATTCCCGCCTGGCGGTATGCGCCATGTAATTACTCTCCTGCGACCTCGTATCGAAACATCTGACGCGCAGTGCTTACTTGGAGGTCTTCAGCGAACCTTACTGGTTTACGCGTGCGAAAGATCTCAAGTCGAACAAGAACGACGCCCTTGACGCCAAAGCCGTCAGCCCCGGCGCACACTCGACTCCAAACTCGGCACCATTAAGGCTGAACGACTCGCCGTCAAATAGAAGATTGCGTTGCGCCACAAAGACCAGCCGCTCGGCGAATGGCATCTGCGACTCTTGTAGCGGTTTGCTCGTCTGCGAATTGAACTTCTGCTGCATGATCGTTCGGCAGGTTCGCTGTGGACTTCAACTTTTCTTTCTTATACGACTGGAGGCGTCCGCTAATTGCTGTAGTCGTTCTTATCTGGACCAGGTACGTGTCGGGCGAAAACCGTAATTTGTCACCACTTTGCGATGCGTTACTCCGTGAGTGGGACTGTACATTTACACCAGAAACAGCGTGTAGCGGCACTAAGTAGGTTTCCACCGTCTTATCAGGAGCTTGTATTTTGATATTCGTCCAAGAGAGTGAACAGGTTGACGGATCGGCGTTAACCTGTGCCAGGCTACTGGTCGTCGTCCATTTGGCGCCAGCGAGATCTTGATCAGTAGTAGTCCAAGAAACAATTCCACGACTATTCAACGTGTTTGTGATGAAGGTCATCGTGTCTTCGAGCGTTGACTGTACGCTCTGTGCAGATGCTTGCAACGCAAGCAACAGTGCAATCGACACGAGAATACCGAATCTCTCAGTGGCTCTCCTTATCGTTGCTCCGTAGTCCTCGCGGACTTTGCTCCGTTGCGGATCGCTGAGGTACAGCCCCCGTTTCTTACACGGTCCGCCCTGTTCGCACGCAAAGTTCAATCGTTGCTGTTCGACAGCCTCAACGTGGGGCAGTGGCGATGAGTTCTTCTGCGCGGCGGTCATGGATCTCTCCTTCTCTTTTTCCTGCCAACGCTTATCAATCACCTGGGTTGCGGCGTTGGCTCTTCGTATCCGTGCGGCTTCTGTCGTATTTCACCGCCCCAAGGCGCTCATGCACGGCGTTCGCAAGTAGGTCGTCACGAGCCAGTGCCTTTATCTGAGTCGATCGAGGCTACTTAAACGTTTCGGCAATCTCTGATAGCGAGGAGGCGCGCTACCGCTCAGATCGGATTCCTTTGTCAGATTAGTGTCTTTGTATAGCGGCGCAGTACACGCTACAACTAGGCAAATCCCTAGGTGTGGACAGTGGAGGAGACGAAGCATTGGCCCGATAGTGCAGCGTTGATCGCGGGGATCAAATCTGTTTTCATTCGAGACTTCAAAACGTATCCAAGAGCCCCTGCAGCCAAACATGCCTCGACGAATTCAGAGTCTTCATGAACGGTCAAGAAAACGATGGCGGCTGTAGCTCCCATCTCCCGCAGTCGACGGGAGGCTTCGATTCCTTTTAGTTTCGGCATCGTGATGTCAGCAACGATGATGTCAGGACTTAGTCGCAGCGCCTCGCTGACCATTTCGACGCCGTTATGAGCCACTCCCACTATCTCGAATGTCGGCTGCAGAAAGCTTGTCACTTGCTCGAGCACGAGAGAGTGGTCGTCGGCCAGCAGGATACGAGAACGATTCCCGGCGCTTTCAGGCTTCGCAATTTCTGTCATGGACCCCCATACGTTTTCGACAGATCGTCGCCGAGAAACATCTACAACAACAGGCCGATGTTAGGTTCGCATTCGGAGGCTGACAACTAGGCAAAACCCTAGCTCAGAAGCAAAACGCCGCAGTCTCATCAGGAGGAGTGCTGTCCCTGCAACGAATTGGGATCCGGAGAGATGAGACCCTCCTTGAGTGCAAAGAGCACCAGCTCGGCATTGCTCTTCAGGCCAAATGTTTCCATGATGTGATGCTTGTGGAATTCGACCGTCTTCTTGCTCAGATTTAGGTGTCCCGCGATCTCCTTGAGCGGACGCCCTTCAGCGCACATCTGCACAATTTCACGCTCTCTGGGCGTTAAATGTCTGGAGTACTGGCGGGCCCGGTCCTTCTGAACCGCCCAGTTTTCTGGTCTGAGCCTGGGGGTCACGTAGCATGCGCCGTGCAGCACTAGGTCGATGGCCGCCAACAGTTCCGAGCTGGCCGACTGCTTTAGGACGAACGCTGCCGAACCCAACTCCACCGCGGCGGCAGCCAAGTTAGGGTTGACCCGCATTGTCAGAAAGACGAGCTTCACTCCTGGAAGCTGTTCGCGTACCCGCTTGGCAGCATCCAGGCCGTTGAGAAGAGGCATGCCAATGTCCGCCACGATGACATCTGGTTTCAGCCTTAGAGCTTCCGTGGTGAGGGCGAGACCATCGATAACACTCCCAACGACTGTATAGTGAGTCTCCAACAGCAGCCGCAAGCCATCGGCAAAGATGACGTGATCGTCCGCAATCAAGATTTTTGGGCGGGATTCCATTCGTTAGGTTTTGTCAGTAGCTCCTATAGATGTGTAGTAGCCGAGACCCACCAGTTCAATCCAAGCCTCGACTGGCAGTGGCGACAGACCCGACGGCAGCGTCATCGGCTGGTTCACTCCGAACCTCGCCAGACTTTAGTTCGATCGGTGTCCAGACGTCAATCGTTGTTCCCTTTTCCTCTTCCGAGTGAATCTTGAAACGGCCATCTACCAACCGGGCTCGCTCCCGCATGCTGCACAGGCCCAACCCCTGAGGAGTCGCGCCGTCCTTTACATTAAAACCTGCACCGTCATCCGAGATGGACAAGTGAAGCTCGCCATCCAGCATTTCCAGCTTCACTTCTGCATGAGCAGCGCCACTGTGTTTCTGCACATTCCGGAGTCCTTCCTGGACGATGCGAAACAAACACAATGCAACCTCCGCTGACACGGACGGCGGTATGTTGTGGTGTGAGAACGCCACCTGTGTTCCATGTTGAGCGTTGAATTCCTTGCAGAACGATCCCACTCCCGCGACGATGCCTAAACCCTCCAGTGTGGAAGAATGCAGCCGGTGCGACAGAGTGTGCAGATCTTCACCAAGCTGGCTGGCCAATTGCAGGAGTTCCTCCATTTGCAGGTTGGTTTCCGGCATGGACTCGGAAACTCGTTCGGCTACCGTTTCCAGTCTGAGCGATAGCACCGCCAACCTCTGGCTGAAGTCGTCATGAATCTCGGCCGCGAGTCGGCTGCGCTCCTGTTCCTGAGCGTTAATGAGCAATCCGCTGAGTTGCTCTTGGGCCTCCCGCGCCTGTTTGAGCTGCTTTCGCTCGAACAGAAGATAAACGATCAACAATCCTAGACTCACAATGATCAGCAATCCTATAAGCAACGTCCGCTTATATTGTTGCCAGACACTCGGCTCCCGAAACAGAATTGCGCTTCCGGCTGGCAGCTTGCTTTCATCCAGCTTCCAGCGTTGCAACTCGCGCCAGTCAAACAAGTAAGTACTAGGAGCATGGACGATGGGAATGTCCCGCGGCGGCTTTCCCCCTAAGATCGCGACAATATCGCGCGCCGCAATCTTGCCTTGCTCTTCAAAGCTAACCACGTGACCGCCGACAATGCCGCGCCCGAGATAAGTGTCTGACATACCAAAGACCGGAGAGTTAGAGGCCGCAGCAATCTTGGGGAGGACATCGATGCTGTTCAGAAATGCCCGCTCCTCGACATCCTTGAAGAAGGTGAGATAAAGAACGATGGAATGGCTCGGGAGATGCCTCACCGTTGCGAGCAGATTGCTCATCGGAAGATCGGTGAGATACGTGATAGCAAGCCGATTCTCGTAAGGACTGAGCTCCGCCTTCACAAACGCTGTGAGACCTAGGTCGTATTTGGATCGACCGGCGACCACGAATACCTGTCGCGTGTCTGGCAGCAAACGGATGGCTGCATCCACCGTCTTGGCGGGGTCCCACTGTAACCACGAGCCTGTGGTGCGGGAATCGGCGTTCCTTTGGCCAGCCGGGCCTGGGGAACTGCAGCAGAATACAACCGGGACACCAGGGTAGAACGTCCCAGACGGCTCCCCAAAAAGCCGGAGGGGGTCCGGTCCCACTAACACAATCAAGTCCCAATTGAGGTTGCGGTACTTCCGGACAATGCCATCACGTAATTCGTTTCGCGCGTCGTCCGATATATCAATGGCGTCCAGATTCTCCCAGTGCAATTCGGCATCGAACCGTGGATCTGTGCTAAGCGCCGAAAGAATCTGGTTGGTCACGAGCGCAGGAGCAGGGTGTGACTGTCCAATCTCGATGATCATGAGAACATTTTTCTTGGACTGCCCCTGGGAAGCCTGGACTAAAAAGGCGAGCACGAGCGCAGTCAGAACGAGCCCACTCCAGATTGATCGCTTGGCGAAACCAAGTGTCGAGCCGAGGTTCTCCCTTTGATACACGCTGTGCATTGGGCTTAAGGTTCATCCGATCTTGGAAACCATTGAAATTATTGGCCTTAGGATGAGAGGAAGTCAATACCATTAAGGGAGCAGGCGCTGCCGCTTGTCCTCGACGGCAGTTCCACCGCTGGTCCGGAGACCTTATAGGGTTTTCCCTAGTAGCCATAGGGCAGGCAAAACCCTGAAAGTAAATGTCGGCCGACGGTTCTGACGTTGAATGAGGTTTAAATATGAGGCCGTCCGGAGCGCTCCACGGTGGCTAACAGGCAACACAAGTTTCGCTTAAGTACTTGGGCAATCCCAGCTTTGTACGCCGCAGCGGCGATTGTCGCTGGGCTGACATTTCCACGCTTTGAAAGCCAACTTTTTCCGGGGCTCGTGAACCCGTCGAACGTGTCAGTCACGATAACGGTCTACGCTTCGGTTGCGTCTGGCATGCTCGTCCTGACAAGTGTCGTCTTTTCGCTGATCTTCGTGATGGTACAGTTCAGCGCGACGGCCTACTCGCCCCGTCTGGCACTGTGGGTTGCTCGTGATCGTGTAATCTCGCACTCTTTAGGCGTGTTTATCGCGACATTTCTCTACGCTCTCGGAGCGCTTGGAGGGGTATCCCGTGGCGGATCGGAAATGGTCCCATATGCCAGTACCTTGGTAGTGATCGGTCTCGTGCTGGCGAGCATAGGCATGTTCATTGCCCTTGTTCATCGGATCACGTTCCTTCAAGTCAACCACATGTTGATTTTCACTGGCGATCAGGGACGAAAGGTAATATCCACAATCTATCCGTCCCTGATATCCGAGACTCCACCCACTTTAACGGAAGATTTCCGCGCGCTACCTCAATCCCAGACGCTGCTACATCATGGACGGCCTCGCTCGGTACAAGCGGTCGATGTCGGGGCATTAGTGAAGTTGGCTCAATTGTCTAATGGAATCATCGAGATGGTCGCAGCGGTCGGCGATACGATCGTAGAATTGACGCCTATATTGCATATTCTTGGAGCGCATAGGCCAGTTGATGAACGGAAGTTGCGGGAGGCAATTGACCTGGGCGAGGAGCGCACGTTCGAACAAGATCCCAAGTATGCAATCCGCCTTCTTGTAGACATCGCGATCAAGGCTTTGTCACCGGCGATTAACGATCCCACAACAGCCGTGCAAGCACTGGACCAGATCGAGGACCTACTGCTGCGCCTGGGTCAACGCGACTTGGAAATCGGACGGTACAACGATCGCAACGGCGCATTGAGACTGGTCATGCCATTTCCCACATGGGATGACATCGTTAGGCTGGCTTTTGACGAGATAGGTTTTTACGGCGCCACCAGCATACAAGTCATGCGGCGCATGAACGCTCTCATTGCCGATCTTACACGGACCGTCCCGCGAGAACGCCGCGTGACCCTCGAATACTGGAATGCCCGATTGAAGTCGACGATCGGCCGTTCGTTCGCCGACGATGAAGAGAGGCTGGACGCGTCGAGAGAAGACCGGCAAGGAATTGGCGTACCCCGCCAGCATTCCTCCGTCTAACTTCGCCAGTCTTCTGAAGAGGGCTACCGAAAGCAAGATCGTTTCAGCCGCCTGCTGCTTGAAGCGGGATCTCCGGCCTATCGCTGGCCGAATCAATGCTCACAATTCCATTCGTATCTCTGGGCTTGACTGCGATTCATCGGCCCGGGCACCCCGCCAATCTTGTCCTCCACCCCGCCCAAACACCTAGGGATTCCCCTAGTTGTGAGGACATCTGGCCCAACCTAGGATTGTTTGCAAGTCAGGCGGCCGGCACGAAGCGCGACCTCGACAGCACTGATCAAAGCTCGGAGGCAAATGTTCCAGAGTAGGACTGCCCGATGAGGTGTCCCTGACCTGAATGTGTTCTCGCAAATGAAAGATAACTCGCAAATGCCGCTACTGCCTCTACTTCAGGGGACAGCTTGCATCGTCATTATCCTGTGGGGCGCTCGACTTCTATCCGATCTCCTCGGCCCTTTGCTGCTCGGTCTGTTGCTTGCCTATGCCGTGGCCCCATTTTCCAAGTGGCTCATGCACCGATTCAAGCTTTCCAAAGCCACAGCGATTGGGCTCACAGCCGTAGCGCTATCCGCCACAGGACTGTTAGTCGTATCGGCCTTGGAATTGGGCGTTGCAGGACTGACAATAAGACTTCCGATCTATGGGCAACGTCTCGCTGGCCTCTACGAACAGGTAACAGTCTTCTTGAGTGTTCATGGCATTGAGCCCACGAGCATGGCCGTCAAGAATGTGCTCACACCTGAGCGGCTTAGCGAAGTCACTGTTTTTCTCGTCCCAGCCGCCGGTGCGATTTTCGCTAAGGGCGCACTGACTCTGCTGGTGGCATTCCTGTTGATCGTGGAAATGTTGCACGGTACTGAAGGGAAACCGGGCCCGCTCGGTGAGATCCTGACGAAGCACGGGTTTTACTCGAGAAAGTACGTCGCTGTCACTGCCAAGACCGCAGGGATTAACGCGCTGATTAACCTGGTCTTTCTGTTCGCCATGGGCGTCGACGGAGCAGTTCTTTGGGTATTCCTGTATTTCTTCCTCGACTTCATCCCCACCTTGGGCTTTTCGATTGCACTCATCCCCCCCACTTTCATCACGCTTCTGATGCAAGGCTGGAAGAGGGCCGTGTTAGTGGGTTGTGGCTTAATTCTGACGAACCTCGTTGTAGACAACATAATCATGCCTATGTACGCGAAACATGAGCTGAGTATCTCTTTCCTCGAAATCACTCTGTCGTTAGTCGGCTGGGCGTTCCTCTTTGGCCTGCCAGGCGCCGTTATGGCGATCCCTATGACCCTGGCACTCAAAGAATTGATTGCGAAGAACCCGGGGCACCGGGAACTTGCGAAAGAGGCATCAGGATGACTCATTCGGAGCGCGGCTTAAATCTCTTAATCTTCTCAATCACAAGAACGCGTCCAGGAAGGGAGACAAATCATGAAAGTCATCATCGTAGGTGGAGTAGCGGGTGGAGCGTCGTGTGCTGCACGTCTGCGCCGGCTGGATGAAAAGGCCGAGATCATTATGGTTGAACGCGGACCATATGTTTCTTACGCGAACTGCGGCCTTCCTTATCACGTATCGGGCGTAATTCCCAAGGAATCGAGCCTGCTGGTAGCCAGCGTACAGCTCTTCCGCGCGCATTTTGCGATCGACGCGAGAACGGACTGCGAGGCAATCACCGTCTCACCGACGAAGAAAACGGTGGATCTTCGCAATGTGAAAACCGGCGAGGTAACGACTGAGTCCTACGACAAGCTCGTGCTGTCGCCCGGAGCGCCTTCAGTACGTCCGGCCCTGCCGGGCATCAACTTGGCCGGGATCTTCCATGTCAGGACCGTGCCCGACGCGCGGACCATCCGCGAGTGGGTGGAAGGGGGCACGAATTTCCTGACGGGGATGTCCAACTATTCGGGAATCCAGATGGTGAAGCCCGCGCGCCATGCAGTGGTGGTGGGAGGTGGATTCATCGGCCTCGAGATGGTGGAGAACCTGATCCATCTCGGGTTTGACGTTACCCTCGTCGAAATGCTGGATCAGATCCTCGCTCCCTTGGACCGCGAGATGGCAAATCTTGTGGAAGGCCATCTCACAAGACATGGCGTGCACCTGGCGCTCAATGACGGTGTGGCTGGATTTACGCAACTTGATGGCGGCGCCCTCGAAGTGCAAACGAAATCCGGCAAGAAGTATCCCGCCGACATCGTGATCCTGGCGCTTGGTGTACGGCCCGACACTACGCTGGCCAAGGCGGCGGGACTGGAGATCGGGGAACGCGGAGGCATTCGCGTTGACGAGCACATGCGCACCAGCGACCCGGATATCTTCGCCGTCGGGGATGCCATAGAGGTCAAGGATTTCGGGACCGGAGAGTGGAGCCTGATCGCTTTGGCAGGGCCGGCGAACCGGCAGGGCCGTATCGCGGCCGATGTAATCGCCGGACGTGATTCCCGTTACCGTGGCACTCAGGGCACCTCGATCATCGGGCTGTTTGGGGGCGCTGCCGCGTGGACCGGTGTCAGCGAGAAAACTCTCAAGAGGCTCGGTGACACGGATTACGAAAAGATCTACCTCTTTCCGAACTCCCACGCCGGATACTACCCGGGCGCGAAGCTCATCGCCATGAAGTTCATCTTCCGGAAATCCAACGGGAAAGTCCTCGGAGCGCAGGCGCTCGGCGAGGACGGACCCGCGGTGGACAAGCGGATCAGCGCCCTGGCGATGGCCATCCAGATGGGCGCGACGGTGTACGACCTCGAAGAATCCGAGCTTTGCTACGCGCCGCAATTCGGTAGTGCGAAAGATCCGGTTAACTTCGCCGGAATGGTGGCGGCCGACGTCCTGCATGGTGATATGCCGCTCGCTCACTGGGACTCCGCTGACAGCGCACTCCTGCTCGACGTTCGCGAGCCGGTGGAGTTGGTCCTCGAAAGCGTGCCTGGCGCGGTCAACATTCCACTGGGTCAATTACGTTCGCGCCTGAGCGAACTCTCCCGCGATCGCGAGATCCACGTTATCTGCCGCTCTGCCCAGCGGGCTTATTACGCCACGCGCATTCTTCTCCAGAACGGCTTCAAGGCCAAGAATATTTCCGGCGGCATTATGTCACGCACGATGCTTAGTGTGGATATGAAGTCGAAGCTGACCGAGGCGGGTGAACTTGTAGGCGTCTGATGGACCTGGCAGGAAGGAAGCCGACTCACTGACGGATCGGCTCTGCAAACCGCGGGATTTGAGCTGAGTCGTTGTTCGGCTGATCGCGGCCCCCTGTGCCCTGATCTTCTGAAGCACCTTGGTCCGTTTGGCAATACTCGAGCTTTGAGCGGCTTCGCGAAAAGCGGATGTGGATGGAAGTCTCCGCCTAAAAGGCAGTTGAACTTAAGTCATGGATACGATCCTGCGAGTCATTTCGCGCAGTATTGACGAGTTACTCGGCCGGGCGAGTGGGCCGTTGCACTTTCGCCTGTTCGTGATGCCGATCGTTGTCACCATTATTGCCATCCGAGCCGAGCTGAGGGACGCCCGCGAAGGTCGGCCGGTTCTCTCAGGGAGATTCTTCATCAAGCGCACCGAGTTCCGGCAGCTCTTCCGCTCCGCGGTGGAAGACGTTGGCAAGATCTTCATTGTGGCCGTCGTGCTCGATACCGCTTACCAGCTTTTCGTTTTACGAGCGTTTCACATCGGTGAGCTCTTAATCGTGGCCGTGGGGTGCGCAGTTGTGCCGTATGTGCTAATCCGAGGGCCAGTCATGCGCTTGGCGCGCCACTTTCACCCGGAGCGGGCGGACTCCGCCCAGTTTTTGGCTGCTAAAAGGGTGGACGCTAAGGGCCATGAAGAGGACGGGTTTGGGTAGCCGTCTGTGGCTGCACTCCCACCCTCATTATCGCTATTGAATACTAGGGACTTCCTGGTTGCCCTGCGCCGCAGGCAAGTTTAGAAAGAATCTCGAGCGGAAAGTCGATCAATTGGCCTTACTCTTTTGCTGGTTCAACCAGAATCGAAGGTTCTCTTGTTGGGGCAAAGGGTCGTGCTACGAGGAGTTCGCGGTGCCACAAGAATCTAAGACTTCCATTCGGTTTCACGGTTCACTCGGAACAGCGATTGGAATCGTATCGCTGCTGCTCACGGTTACCGGCTGCGAAAAGAAACGGTAGACATCCCAAGTCGATCCGCCTGAGGTGCGGGTAGCCGAGGTGGATGAGATAGTTCGGGCGTAGACCGGCCAGTTATGTGGCACCGACGACCACTTGTATATCCGTTCAGTACGGCTGCCCACATGGTAGGGGTATGGACCCGGCCAGCCTTCCCTGTTTTCACGAGTCCCATTTACGCTGACGGGCGACAGATTCCGAGGTGAAAAACATGTTCTTTGGATACATGACATCGTTACCTACTTCATAATTTCTCTTCGCGAAGCAAAGTCAGTTCACGCCGCGGGTTTCTGGCCACCTCGCCCAAAGGCTTCGTCGATGATTGCCTGTAACCGCTGGACCACTTCAACGGATGGTGTCCTGTAATCCTCCAGTTCGTACACCACGCCCAAAGACTCATACTTGGCCAGTCCAAAGCGGTGGTACGGCAACAACTCGTAGTCAATCACGTTTTTGTGAGGCCGGATGAAGGCCAGGACCGCCCGTATATGCTCCTCGTCGGCGTTCACCCCGGGAATCAGCGGCGTGCGGGCGATGAAGTCCGTGTTGGGGAAGGTTTCATAGGCCTTCTTGAAGTTCGCCAGGATCCGCTCGTTGCCCACCCCTGTCCACTTCTTGTGCCGCTCCGGGATCGTCAGCTTGTGGTCGTGCAGCATGGTATCGACGTGAGGCAGCACCTTTTCCACGAACCGCCAGGGCACGTTGCACGCCGTTTCGATTGCCGTATTGAAGCCACGCTCGTGGGCTCCTGCCAGTAATTCCGCGGTGAAGTCCGGCTGCAGCAAGCACTCGCCGCCGCTCACGGTGATGCCGCCCCCAGTATTGCGGTAAAAGGAGCTATCTTTCTCCACCTCGTCCAGCACCTCATTAACCGTCATCGGTTTGCCGAACATTTCCAGCGCGCCGGTCGGACAGAGCGAAGCCAATGGCTCGTCGCAGCCCATGGCCAGATGCCAGTTCACTCTTACGCGTTCATCGTCGCCCTCCGCCAAATAAAAGGCGCCTTCCGGGAAGGGAGGCTTCAAGCACACCCCACACTTCTTGCCGATGCACTTTTTGGGGTCGTAGGAGAGTTCCGGCTTCGGCGCGATGCTCTCCGGATTGGAGCACCATTTGCAGCGCAAAGAGCAGCCCTTCAGAAAAACAGTTGTGCGGATGCCCGGACCGTCGTGGCTGCAATATCGCTGGATATTCAGTACCGTGCCTGTCATATCGGATGAGTTGATGTTTTGTATTTTCATAGTTCCCTCCCCAGAAAGATGCCAAGCGATTGGGCGATCTTCACGAGTAGGCTGTCCACGGGCACCGTTCTGACTTTGTTGATCGCTTCAGCCAGTGGCACAAATTCCATGTGAGGCGGGACGAAAGCAACCATCACCCCATACTTGCCGGCTCCCAGGGCCCGTACGGCCCCAGCCCCGTAACTCAACCCCAGTTGGCGGTCGACGGCAGTAGGAACGCCGCCCCTGACCCATGGACCGAGGACAAGGGGATAGGTTTCCGCGGCAATTTCCAACTGCAGCTTATTCGCCACGGTCTCCGCTGCATGTCCCGATTGCTGAATGACGTGCTCACTGGCATCGCCTGTCGCAAGCGGCGAGAGTGAAGCTTTGAGAGAAGGAGGCTTGGTCGGAGCCTTACCATTACTGACAAATGTCGCCCCTTCAGCCACCACTACCAGCCCGTAAGGCCGCCTGGGTGTGACCTTTTCCTTCAACCGTGCCGCGACGTTTTCAAGATCGCAGGGAATCTCGGGAATCAGTACGGCATCGGCACACACGGCAATTCCCGCCTGCAGCGCCAGCCATCCAGCCTGCTCGCCTAGCACCTCCACCACAACGATCTTGCGTGCGGACTGGGCCGCCTGACGAACCCGGTCGAGCATTTCGATGGTGAAGCTGAGCGCGCTGTTGAAACCAAAGGACACCATGGTGGCGGCAATATCGTTCTCGATCGACCGGGGTATGCAGACCGCATTGAGCCCTTTGCGATGGAGCTTGTACGCTATGCTCAGCCCCTGGCCACCCACGACGGAAATCAAGGCATCAATGCCTGCGGCCTTCAGCGCTTTCAACAGTTGATCGGACTCGTCCACTTCCTCAACCATTTCGTCTTCATTGACCGTGCGGACGTTAAACGGATCCACCCGGACCGATTGGCCCAAGATACCCCCGCCGGCCGGATCCAGGTTCTCAATCAGTTGGGGGGTGAGAATCACCTGTCCGCCATCGGGGTAGCGTTCCGGATGCAGCAATCCTTCATATCCGTCCCGAATGCCGACAAGCGCCCATCCCAATTTGTCCGCCGCCAGAGCCGCTCCCATAATCACGGCATTCATCCCTGGAACGTAGCCGGCCCCCATATTGATAGCAATGCGTCTGACAAAACTGTCGTGACCTACTTCTATGCTCATAATGTGCCTCCCTTGTTAATGCGAGTTTTGTTCGTACTCATAGCGCCCCTACAATCTGCACTACGAAACATCGCTTTCGCTTCACGGCACATTTCCCTTCTTTCGGGCACTAGGATTTGCCGCAAACTGACTTTCGAAGTGGCTCAACAATACCTGGGCCGCTCCCCCTGACTTGGGGGCGGGTTGATACCTTCTCGGAGTCATTTGGTTCTCGCCGACATGTCCTTTTCACGGCCTAGACCGTCATCATCTGTCCGTCTTTGATTTCGTATTCCATCAAGACAAGCCAATCTGCAGGCTCGTAACGTTCTGCCGCCATCCAGCGTTCGATGCTTTCACGATCCGGATCTTCTCAATCCAGCAGCAGTTTGCCCTCAGCCAGGTTGATTAAAGCGTGTTGAACCTTAAGACCCTGCGCGGCACGGAGCCGGCTCAGCCAGGTTACGTGCTGTCTGGCGGCCAGGCGATACAACGTGCGTAGAGAAACAATGGTGTGCCATAAGGTTCCTTCACTACTGTTATGACTTGGAAGCTAAATCATTCTTGTGCCTGTCTACATGGCCTTCAAGACGTTTTGGGTGCTCATCAAGGAATTTCCGGTACGGCATGACTGAGTGCCGTACCGGTTCTCTCCTATTTCAACTCCTGTCGAACGTTTGTAGGGTCCGTTGGATGATCTCATCCTGCACACCCTTGTTCAGCCGGGTGAAGAAAGCACTGAAACCGGCCACCCGGATCACGAGGTCGCGGTAATTCTCGGGGTGTTTCTGGGCATCCCGGAGGATGTCGGTGTTTAGCACGTTGAACTGGATGTGATAGCCGTCGTTGTCAAAATAGGTCTTGACAAGATTGAGTATGTTGTCCCGTCCCTTGCGGGTCTTGAGCTGATCAGGAGGGACTTTCATGTTCAAGTGCGTTGCGGTGAACTTGACGGCATCCGCACCTTTCGCCGCCGACATCACCAGCGCGGTCGGCCCGTGGGTATCGGTGCCGGGCATGGCCGACAGACTTCCATCAGTGAGTGCCACGCCGGCCTTCTTACCGGTCGGTAGCGCCCCGGTTATCTTACCCATTTGGTTGTGGAAGCTCTTGGTGTAGGTGTCAAGTGTCGATTTGATGTCTCGGCTGAGGTAGTTGCCACCTCCATCGACGTTCTGGAAGGCCTGGAAGAGGCTGCCGTACACCCTGCGGACCATCCTATTCACCTCGGGAATGTCGTTGCCGTGCTTGGGAGCCTCGTAGCACAGCTTCCGGACCTTCTCATATTCCCCCTCGAAGTTGGCGGCCAGGGCCTTCTTCAGCTCGGCCATGGTCAGCTTCTTCTCGTCAAAGACCAGGTGCTTCACCGCCATCAGGCCGTTCGCGGCGTCGACGCCTCCGACGGCGACCTGGGCGACCGTGTAGTAGTTGGCCCCGCCATTCCAGCTCTCGAGGCCGCGCTCGATGCAACTTTTGGTGAGGACGGAGCGCCAGGTGACCGGCAGGTACTCGGCGCACAGGATGGTGCCTATCCAGGACTCGCGGCGGGCGACGTCCTCGCAGAACTGGAGCTGCTTCACGAAAGCTGCATACAGCTCTTCGAAGTCCTTGAAGGTCTCGGGATCTCCGGTCTGGGGTCCGATCTGCTTCTTGGTGCGAGGGTCAAAGCCGTTGTTCAACGTCAGCTCGAGGACCTTCCCCAGGTTGGGCTGGCTTTCGACAGGGTGGCCGGTCTCGTAGGGAATGAAACAGGGCACGCACCCGCCGATAGCCATACGCCTTGCCTTTTCGAGCGTGCAGCCCACCTCGGAGCCGCCGAAGAGGTCGAGGGCTCGTTCCACCAGCAGGCTGCCGTTGATGAACTGGGGCATGCCGACACCGGTGTCGATCATGTCGAGGACCTTCTCCAGGAACTTGCCGCTCGTCTTATCCGTGTATATGCATGTGAGCGGGGGTTGTGGCAGTTTCAGGTACGTGGCCGCATCGAGGATCAGGTAGTCCATCTCCACGGTGGCGTCGTCGCCGGCTTCGGTAAACCCTCCGAGGGAGATGCTCTGCGCCACGTCGGCGGAGTTCGACAGGTGCACAATCTCTCCGAAGTAGTAGCCGACCTCGTTGAGCTTGATGAAGAGGTTCCTGAGCATGAAGATCGCCTGCTCGGCAGTGACCAGGCCCGCCGCCTTGTCACGCTGATAGAACGGCTCCAGGTTCTGGCCCAGGTAGGCCTCCGAGTAGCCGCAACCCACCTGCTCGATCTCTGCTGCGATGTGACAGAGGAAGTGGCACTGGATGGCTTCTCGCAGGTTCCGGGCGGGATGCTCGGGAACCCATTCGCAGGTCTCGGCGATGGCGATCAGCTCCGCCTTGCGGGCTTCGTTCTTCTCCTTCGCCGCCATCTCCCGGGCGAGCTCGGCATACCGGTGAGCCAGCCGGATGACGGCCTTCATCGTGATCAAACAGGCCTCGTAGAAGTAGAACTTGGAGGCATTCGGCAGCCGTATTTCGAGGGCCATCTGCCGCTCTTTCACGTCCTTGATCATGCTGGCCAGACCCTCGTTGTAAACCTGGGGGTTGTTCAGGTTGCCGCCGCCACCCGGCCAGGACAGGAACTCCGTGACGAGACCGGCCTTATAGACGGGGTCCGGATCAAAGCCATACTTGGTGATGAAGATCTCGTCGGCCCGGGGCCGCAGCGCCCACTTGCCCCAGTAATCGAGCGCCCAATCGTTCGCCTTCCGCTCTTCGGGGGTCTTTGACTTTTCGACGGTCTTCTCCGCCTTCATCCACTCCACGTTCCATTCCGGATAGGTGTAGACCGCGTTGACGGAACTCGCCATGCTGCCGACGAAGAGGTTCTCATCGATATAGATCGTCTTCCTAGCCATCAGCTCGGCGAAGAACTTGGCACGTCGGATGATTTGCTGGTAACCGGCCGTACCCTCGTAGACGTCGGCCATGATCACGGTCCGCTCGTGGTCGATGGCCTGCGGAGTGCTTAGGAACTGCTCTTTCAGCCGATCTACCCGTGACGTATCGACCGTGACTTGCCCTGTGGAACTCTTCGTTGCATCCTTGTTTACCATTTGTGTCGGTGCCATTTGTGTCGTTGCCATTTGTTTTCTCCTCTCGGTTAATTCTCTGAAAAGTACCTCGTCGATGGCGACTACTTAAGCCGCGATTCCTCTCGAGTCTCCATGCGTAACTTTCACCACCTGGTGAACGGCTTCGCGACCAGATTCGCGTTGAAATAGCGTGGATCGCCGATGACTTCCTCGCCAAACCAGGTAGGTAGCGTCACCGATTGATGTTCATCCTTGAGTTCAACTTCCGCCGTAATCAGTCCGCGGTTTTCACCCTCAAACTCGTCGATTTTCCACACCAGCCCGTCATGTTGTGCGATACCGAGTCTTCTCAATCAACGGGCGTTCGCAGATCTGGAGCTGACCTAGCACCCTTGATCGTTGTCCCTGACTCCCTCTTTTCTATTAACTGCCGGGAGGAAGCGGGCCGCTACTAGGCAAAACCCTAGGTGTGGAACTCAATGCTGCTTGCTAGCATTCGAAGCGGGGTTCCGGATCTCGAACTTCTATCTCGATTCCATGCGCACCCACTCCTACATGAAGTATCTGGATAAGTACCCGCAGCGTGCCTACCCTTACGCGGATATGGTAGAAACCAACCGCCGCCGCTCCCGGAACGAGTTTGAGTACGAATTGCTCGACACTGGCGTCTTTGATGACGATCGCTATTTCGACGTTTTTGTGGAGTACGCGAAAGGCGATGCGGATAACACATTGGTACAGATCACGGCTGCGAACCGGAGGCTGGAAAAGGCCGAGTTGCACGTGTTGGCGACGCTGTGGTTCCGCAACAACTGGGCGCCCTGGATCTCCAAAACGAATAGAGTCGACAACAAACCAAACCTCAGGCAAGTCGCGGGCCCGGTGGGGACGCGTGCCGTTGCGGCGACGCACTCGTTGTTGGGCCAGTGCACGTTTCTCTGTGAATGGGCAGGCTTCGTTCAGCAGTGGTCCGTGAACGCGGACTGCGGCAGATCGTTGACTTCGTTCCCAACAACGTTGCACCAGATAGCGAAAGCAGACTAGACGGAGGAACTCATGAGAATCAGTTGCAAACTCTTAGCAATAAGCATTCTGAGCCTGATGCCCTTGGCATCTATGGCCCAGCAGGATGTCGTGCCGTACGCAAAATCTAGCGTTAAAGTGGACTGGGTGCGAGGAACGGACTTTTCCAAGTACAAGACCTACGCATGGGGAACCTCGCATCTGGCGACACCGAGCCTGGAACATACCGTTCAAGGCATGATTGACGCTGCTCTGCAGGCAAAGGGATTGCAGAAGGTGGGGATGGACGCACGATATCTCGCCGTTCTCGCTGCCGCGGCGCTCACCTTAGCGAAAGACCCTGATCCCAAGAGCGGAGAAGCACTGGCGAATGCGGCAACCACCCAGGAAAAATGGCTGGTTCGGGCCGCGGCGTTCGACGCTATTGCTAGACGCGGCGACCCGTCTCTGCTGCACGTAGCTGTGGCCGGTCTTCAGGACAAGCAAGACGAAGTGCAGTATTCGGCGGCTGGAGCGGTCCTCCGCCTAAGCGACATCGAAGAGAACCGCAAGGCCGCGCCGAAGCCGCCGGCGAAGGGCAACCCTCTCCCGAAAAAAAAGCAGTGATTCGCGAAGCTTAGTTGGACTCAATGCAGAAGTGCCAAGCATAAACGAAACTTATCACGACAAAGGAGCTGAGAACTCTATGGGAACCAAACAGTTAAGTGTTGGAAAAACTGGAAAGATGGTGGATGGGCACCCTCACACAGTCTGGGAGGTTTTAGAACTAGGAGAATCGGTAGCATCAGAGGTCGTCAATGGCTTCCCCCCTCAGCCTGGTTGGGTACGAGTACCAGGTACCGCAGTTTTCGAAACCAGGGAAGAGGCCGAGAGTGCCATGAAGCGGCTGCAAAATTTACCCGAATAGCAGAGTGCCAGTGCAAGGCGGGCGACCGATGCTATGACATTTCGTTTCACAACCGGCACTCGTAACCCGCCACCACCAAGCGAATGCTTCGCGGCCCTGGATCGATGCATTCCTTTCGGCACGATCCTTATGCCTAGGGCGTACCGGAATCCTGAGCTTGGCGTGTTCGTGCATAACTAGGTCGTTCCGAGCCTCACATTTCTCAACCCACAACCCAACCCACAAAATGCGCTGTCTTACATGACTTTGGCGAACTTTGGCAGTCTCCGCGCTCATGTAAGTTGTTGAAAACAGTGAGTGCCAGGCGTCAGACGTCTCCGCTTAAATTACACGGCGGAACACAAGACTTTACGTATTTTGTTGAGGAAGTTGCTGCGCGAAGGGCCATCTCCAGTTGCTTATTTCGGGCTTGTCTATGCCTTCGCTATACGCGAAGTTAACACTTTCGATGATCTGTGCCTTCAACCATTCCTTGAGATGGCCGGCCCGGGCCTGCAACCGGGGAACCCGGTCGATGACATCAATCGCTAAATCAAACCGGTCAACCTGGTTGCGGATGGCGAGTTCCAACGGAGTATTGATGTTGCCTTTTTCCATGTATCCCCGGACATGGATGTTGTCATGATTCGTCCGACGGTACGTGAACTTATGGATGAGCCAGGGATAACCGTGGAAGTTGAAGATGACGGGCTTATCTTTGGTAAACAGGGAATCGAAGTCACGATCCGAAAGCCCGTGAGGATGTTCTGTTTCAGGCTGAAGCCTATATAAGTCGACGACATTCACAAAGCGAACCTTCAGGTCCGGTAGCTTAGCTCGCAGGATCGCGACGGCCGCCAGCGCTTCTTCCGTGAGGATGTCGCCGGCGCTCGCTACCACCACGTCCGGGTCCACGCCCTGATCATTACTAGCCCAGTCCCAAATGCCGATACCTTTGGTGCAGTGAACCACCGCAGCCTCCATATCCAGATAGACCAGATGCGGTTGCTTATCGGCGACAATCACGTTTACGTAGTCCACGCTCCGCAGACAATGGTCTGCCACGCTGAGCAGGCAGTTCGCATCGGGAGGAAGATAAATGCGCGTAATCGCCGCGCTCTTGTTGCTGACGACATCCAGGAATCCTGGGTCTTCGTGGGTGAACCCGTTATGATCCTGTCTCCACACCAGCGACGAGAGCAGCAGGTTCAGGGAAGATACGGGAGCTCGCCAATCGAGCTCAAGCTTCGATTTCTCGAGCCATTTGGCGTATTGGTTGTACATCGAATCGATGATGTGAGCGAATGCCTCGTAGGTATTGAGGAGCCCATGCCGGCCCGTAAGGAGATAGCCCTCCAGCCACCCTTCGAGCGTGTGCTCACTTAGCATCTCCATCACGCGTCCATCGGGCGCTATATCGGTGCCGTCGGCATCCTCAGGCTTGATGGCAGCGAGCCACGTCTTGAAGCTTGCGTCATAGATATCCTGCAGCCGATTGGACGCATTTTCATCGGGGCTGAAGACCCGGAAACTGGTCATGTTGCGCCGCATCACGTCACGAAGGAACTTGCCGAGGGCTTCCGTGGGAGACACTTGCTTCGATCCTGGGCTGTCAGTCGGAACTGCATAGTCGCGAAAGTCAGGAAGATCCAGCGCCTTACGTAGCTTCCCTCCGTTCGCATGGGGATTAGCGCTCATGCGTCGTGCGCCTGAGGGCGGCAGATTGCGCAGTTCAGGCACGAGAGTCCCCTTTTCGTCGAAAAGCTTTTCCGGCTGATAACTGCGCATCCAGCGTTCAACGATCCCCAGATGATCGGGGTTCGACTTCACATCCAAGACTGGCACCTGATGGGCGCGCCAGAAATTTTCCACCTTGTGCCCGTCGACTTCTTTTGGTCCGGTCCAACCCTTCGGGGAGCGCAGGATGATCATTGGCCAGCGGGGCCGATCCGGCTTACCTGAAGTGCGTGCCTGTTGCTGAATGGAACGAATCTCTTGCACGCAGTTTTCAACCGTGAGCGCCATTTGCTGGTGCATGAGGCGCGGGTCGTCCCCCTCGACCACGTGTGGAGTCCAACCATAGCCCCGGATCAATTGGTCGAGCTCTTCAGGAGGAATTCGCGCCAGGATCGTAGGATTGGCAATCTTGTATCCGTTCAGGTGGAGAATCGGCAGCACTGCGCCATCACGAATCGGATTCAGGAACTTGTTCGAGTGCCATGAGGTGGCGAGCGGGCCGGTTTCCGATTCGCCATCTCCCACCACCACACTTACGATGAGATCAGGATTATCGAATGCCGCTCCGAAGGCATGCGAGATGCTGTAGCCCAGTTCCCCGCCCTCGTGGATCGATCCTGGAACCTCTGGTGTGCAATGGCTCCCTAACTGTCCAGGAAACGAGAATGCCCGGAAAAGCTTCAACATACCGGCTTCATCCTGGCTCTTTTCGGGATAGACCTCTGAGTAGGTTCCTTCCAGGTAGCAGTTTGAGATCACAGCCGGTGCGCCATGACCCGGCCCGGAGATGTAGATCATATCCAAATCAAATTTCCGAATCACGCGATTCAGATGGACCCAGACGAAAGTTTGTCCGGGGTCAGAACCCCAATGCCCCAGCAAGCGATTCTTGAAGTGCTCGGGCACGAGCGGCTCCCGGAGCAGCGGATTGTCGCGAAGGTAGATCATGCCGGCGCAGAGATAATTGCAGGCGCGCCAATAAGCATCGATTCGGTGGAACTCCTCGGTCGTCAGGGCCTGCTTGCCTTCGGTTGACTTCGATTGGCTGCTTCTTTTCGTTGGCATATCGCTCTTGTCTCTTCCTAAAGATTACGCTTGTGCGCTTCCCTTCGTGCTTTGATGTGCATGCCCACGCATCAGGTGCTGGCGATTACGACGCGCCATCTGAGTACGTCGAGTGTTCTAAACTTAGCAACTCCGCCTTACTACACGGTTAAAGCCTTGGATTTCCGGCCAGCAGCGCGCCCGGCGCGTGGGGTACAGTGGAGCACAAAGAAATCAGCCGTCAAGAAAGCGGGTCCGTGCCGTGTTCGACAAATCGATACTGGTAATCAACACCGGGTCTTCATCGCTGAAGTTTGGTCTTTATGAAGAGCGAAATGGAGAAGAACGACTTCTGCTTGACGGGTTGGCAGATGGTATCGGGCGGCCCGCGGGAACGATCGAACTGAAGGACGCCGATCGACGTGTACTCCGTTCCGAAAGTCGTAGTTTCAAGTCAGAGGCCGATGCTCTCGATCACGCGGCTCGTTGGCTTACGGAGCTTTCAGCCAACAAGCCCAGCGCGATTGGCCATCGCATCGTCCATGGAGGACCTCGCCTCCTGACACATCAGCGCATCACGCCCTCCGTACTGGAGGAGTTGCGGACCTGCATTCACTTCGCCCCTATCCACATCCCTGTCGCGCTTCAGCTCATCGAGAGAACCGAGCGATCGTACCCAGGGATTCGGCAGTTTGCTTGCTTCGACACAGCTTTTCACAAGGATTTGCCCGAGACGGCCTCAAGGTTCCCTCTTCCCCGTTCGCTATTTGACGAAGGCATCCGCCGCTACGGATTTCATGGGCTGTCTTATGAGTCCATTGTTTATCAACTCGGCCGCGGTCTTCCCAGCCGAACCGTAATGGCCCACCTCGGCAACGGAGCCAGCCTCGCCGCAGTAAAAGAAGGGAAGTCCGTCGATACCAGCATGGGTCTCACCCCTACGGGAGGAATTCCTATGGCGACTCGCAGCGGAGATCTGGATCCGGGAGTCCTCCTTTACCTTTTGCGAGCCAAGCAGATGAAAGTTGATTCGCTGGAGAAGCTCTTGAACAAAAGTTCAGGTCTGACAGCGCTGTCCGGCGGCACGGCAGACATGCGCACTCTCGAAGCCGCCGCTGAAAAAGGAGATCAGCCGGCACAGCTCGCAATCGAGGTCTTTTGTACGTCGATTCGCAAAGTGATCGCTGGGTATACCGCCGTGCTGGGTGGTCTCGATATGCTGGTCTTCGCGGGAGGCATCGGCGAACACAGTGCGCGCGTTCGAGCTGACGTGTGCCACGAACTCGGTTTCCTGGGAATTTCGATCGACGACGCTAGCAATCGATCGCACGGCGGCGAGATCTCGTCAGTCGACAGCAAAGTTCGTATTCGGATTGTTCCAAGCCAGGAAGACTTCCAGATCGCCAGGCATTGTCGCGCGTTGATGCTGGTCAATCAATCATAGAAACTCGACCGACCTCTACTTCGGACCAGCGCGCCGGGACTTAGCCCGACTTCATTCACCTTCTCAAGCATGCAGAGGATCAGCACTCTTGGAAAATCGTAAGGACTCCAGTCTCAATCATCACGCTTCCGGTGCTCGCCGTAAACCGTAACCTCGCCATCCACCACAACCGCTACGAACTTGTTCGTCTCCGCGTCCTTGATTTGTAGAACCTGGTGTCCGCTTCGAGCAAGCTTCCCCCATCGACTCGGCTTCTCGGGATTCTGCTCGATCGCCTGATATTGGTGATCTCCCAGGGTGAAGGCTACGGTTCTCAGGCGCTGACTGCTGGTTCGCCGAACCGGTTCCGAGACGCCTGCGACATCAACAGTTTTCTTGCTGAACAACTGTGTCGCGATTGACCTGAGTAGGTCTGCGTTTAGCAATGCAGTCTCCCCTGTCTAGAACTTCAGCCCCAAAGCTTTGGTGGAGAACTCGACCAGCGGCGACATCTTTCGACACGCTTCCGCGAAGACACGCAGGAACTTGTCGCCGCAGATCTGGCTTTCGGTGAGCGCGACCGATGTCACAAAGTCTTTCATCTTCAGGTCCTCCACGAAGCGGTGATCCCGATCGAATCCGCGCGGCGGCCTGCTCAATCTGTTACCTTCCAGCGACAATGTCTTTCGCAGTTTGGCCCATGGCTCCGATTCGGCCACAACCGCGGTGCGCAATTTCGTCAGCGCCCGGTTGTCCGGATGCCATATCCCTGCGGCGGCGAAACAGTGGTCTGGCTCAAGATGCAGATAGAACACGGGGGCATGCGCATCTTTCCCTTTGGCGTGAGAAAAATGAATGCCCACATGTGTTTTGAGGGGCCGTTTATCAGACGAAAATCGGGTGTCTCGATAGATACGAAATAAGGAGCCGCGGCTGGGGCGGGCATCGGCCACAAAGAACGGGCTAATCTTGTCGAGATCAGCCGCAAAATCGCCGATGAACAAGAGCGCAGGTTCAACGATATGTTGTTGATACCTTGCCTTATTCTTTGCAAACCAATCGCGATCGTTGTGGCGCTTCAACTGCCGCAAAAAAGTGAACGTTTCAGGGCTGAAATAAGCCTTTGCAGGCATTGCCATCTCCTTATGTGTAGAACCAAATTCGCGTCTGACAGTTCTCTGAACGGCTCCAGCTTAGGCGAATAAAAGGCGAATCGTCAAGTAGGGGGACGCAAGCATTACCAGCCGAATTAATCGCGCTTGCAGCACGGACCAGCGCCAAAGCGAAATCTCACGCCGTCGGGTGGACCTGAGTGCTAAAAGAATTGGAAGGATTCCGGTCCTTCTTGGCAATGTAGATCAGAAAGCGGATGAGGCCGGGCAGACGAATGGCAGACGCGCCAAACCAGGATCAGGAGTTGCTTCGGCAACTCGTCAGGGGAAATCAGGCGGCGTTCAGCGCATGTTACGAGCGCTATCAGGGCCCCATCTTCCGCTTCGCGTGGCATATGACAGGAAACCAGGCCAATGCCGAAGAAGTTACTCAGGAAGTCTTCCTGCGGTTGATTGACAATCCTCGTAACTATGAGCCGATGAAGGGCTCGCTGGCGGGATACCTGTTCGGGATCGCGCGCAATGTGATGCGCCGGCAAATGGATGTCATCCGACTCGATGAACCACTTGACGAGGAGCTGCTCGACGGCGGCGACGCCGCAGTCGCAGCGGAGCTCGATCTTTTATGGGAACTCGATCGCCAGGATAGGCTTGAGCAGCTGCAAAAATCCGTGCTGGCGCTTCCTGCCATCTATCGAGAGGCGTTGGTCCTGTGCGACCTGCAGGAGATGAGCTATCCCGAGGCCGCAGGCATACTCCGGTGTCCCGAGGGAACCGTCGCCTCGCGGCTTCACCGCGCACGCGCCATGCTCAAGGTGCGCTTGAAGAAAATGGGGTGCTTGCGATGAAACCGTCGGACAAATTACTTTCAAAAGCCTTGCACGAACTCGCCGACGAATCGCCACGGGGAGCATCACCCGAGCTGAGCCTGGAAATAAAGGCTGCCTTCGCGCGGCATCACGCCCGGCGACGGCGGAACCGTATGGCGTTCGCAGCCGTCTTGGCAACCTGCCTGCTGTTTTCGTTAGTGTGGCTTCACATAAGCAGAACGTCCCGTCCGTTGACGACTGCCAAGAACCCTGCAGTGACTTCCCACCCTGCTGCTTCCTCGTCGACCGAGGCGGCACGTCGCTCCGGGACAGCCACGGTTACCAAAGCCCCAAACGTTCAGGCAATCAGCAAAGCGGGATCAAAAGCCAGAAGCAAGGTGCCGAGCAACCACGTCGATCCGGCCCCGGTCGCAACTGCAGACTTTGTTGCCTTACCAACGTTTGATCCGTCCGTTCCCCCCGGCCCGTCGCACATGGTGCGCCTGGAACTGCCTGGCTCTGCTTTGCAATTGATCGGCTATCCCGTCGACGGAGACCTTTTGCAGCGGCGCGTTCTCACCGACGTGCTCGTCGGACAGGATGGGATGCCTTACGCCGTCAGGCTGGTACAGACTGGAACCACGTATTAAGGAGTGTTCTTCATGAAAACCGTTGGTGTCGTGATAGCAGGTTGTCTTCTCTTGTGCGCCAGTGCCGGGCTTGGACAGAGCAGTGTCCCCGATGCTGGAGCAAACGTTATGTTCCTTCAACAGGCACCACCTCCTCCTCCGCCGGAACCGGGTGCGTCTCCCAATTTCATTTATCGAACCTCGAAGACGGGCGACAACAAGATGACGACGGCCTACTTCGCCGTAGCCGATTTCGGAAAGCCGGTGACGGGCGCGCCCTACAGCGCAACCGCGACAACAGAAACCACCCAGGTTCTCGCCGACGGCAATCGAATCGTGAATAAGACCGAGTCGAGCGTCGCTCGCGACAGCCAGGGACGCACCCGGCGTGAAGAGACCATGAGTAATCTCGGCCCGGTGGCAATGAATGGACCTAAGCTGGTGTTTATCAACGATCCGGTCGCGAAGATTAACTATCTTCTTGACCTGAACAACCAGACCGCGCGCGTCACCAAGATTCCCGACGGCGCTCCGGGCGGCCCCGGAACCGTAAGCGCCGCCGGACCTGGAGTCATTCGGTCGGAAGCTTCCGGTGTCTCAACCGTGAATGTGCAAAAGCGAGTGCTCATCTCGGGCAGCAATCCAGGAGTGGAGCAGCGCATCGTGATCGACTCCGGCAACGACCCCAGCCAGAGCAAGACCGAATCGTTGGGAACGCAGATGATCGAAGGTGTCTCCGCCGAAGGTATACGCACCACCCACACTATTCCCGCCGGGCAGATCGGCAACGAGCGTCCGTTGGAGATCACGTCGGAGGTCTGGACCTCACCTGACCTGCAGATGGTGATATTAAGCAAGCGCAACGACCCGCGCTTTGGAGAGACGGTTTACCGCCTCACGGATATCAAACGGGCCGAACCCGATCCCTCGCTGTTCCAAGTGCCCAGCGGATTTTCCGTTAACAATAACGGCAACTGATACAACACCCGCGTAAGCTGCCGGGCCACGCTTACTCTGCCCCCGGCAGCTTACTCATCCGCCGGCAACCATCCGCGGAAGGCTATCCGCCGGCAGCATCGGTCATGAGCTTAATGACCTTCGAGTCAAGATCCCTCGCGACCCGAAGAGCCGCCTCATTCTCGTAAGGAGCCAGGTAGCTTTCCATCCGGTCGTAACAAATGTGCACCTTCCCATCTTTCTCGTAGACAAGCAGAGTGACGGGCGCATACGACCCGGCGTGCGGAACGTGTTCAACCATGCGTTTCATGATGAGTGGATTGCCGGCAATGATACGCACGATCTTGTACGCTTTTGCTTCGGGATGTTTGCCGACAGCAGCGCCGAGATCGAGGCGTAGAAACTCCAGCAGATCGGCGGAACCAACCGCTCCTTGAATCACTCGCTGGTACTCCGCGAAGGTCGAGGCATCCGCCATCTGCCTGCCAAGCAAGTGCATGTCGGGGCGGCCGATCCCTTCTTGCAGGCCAGAGAGGACCTCGTCAAACGATTTCGAAGATTCGACACAAATCCTTTCGACGTTGATTCGCCTGCTTCTCATACTCTCCTCATTCTGGTGTCACCTTTATTCGCTGAGGCGGCGCCAGGCTCGCGCGGCGATTCCCCGGCGCAATGCGCGTTTACTGGCTGGGCTTGAACTCGGCTTCGGTTCTGTGTACGGGCATTCGTATTCTTCCCGTTTCGGGCCCGACTCCGCAGTTCATACTGGTTCCAATTGCGGAATTTTCCTCGTGCGTTATACAGTGAATACGTATTCATTTAGCGGTCTTTGTAACTCTGCTTCCTGTACGGTTACATCGGTCTTCCCTACAGGTTTAGGCGAATCGTTGTCTACCTCTTCCAATACGGGCATCAACCCGAACCGAACCACGGACAAGTACCAGCGCATATTGGATGCGGCGGTTGCGGTATTTGCTGAAAAAGGCTTTTTCGTGGCTCGCATCTCCGACATAGCCGACCGCGCGAACGTCGCCGACGGCACCGTCTATCTCTACTTCAAGAACAAAGAAGAGATCCTGATGACGGCCATAAACACGGCGTTTGACGGATTCATGCGCCGTGCCCGCATCGAATTGGAGAAAATCGCGTCGCCCTCGGCCCGTCTGCGACGGTTGGCTTTTCTGCACCTCGACGCACTGGGCTCCAATCGCAACATGGCGGTGGTCTTTCAAATGGAGCTGCGGCAGAGCACGCGTTTTATCGCCGAGTTCTCGCATCGTCAGATGGTCGAATACCTGGGACTGGTTCGTACCGCCATCCGTGAGGGGCAGGAACGAGGCGAGTTCCGCCGCGACATGCCGGAGAAGTTCGCTGCCAACTGTTTCTTTGGCGCGATTGACGAGATGGTGACCTCGTGGGTTCTCAGCGAGCACGAATATCCGCTGACCAATGTGGCCAACGTCGTAATGGACATTCTGCTGAATGGAATGCAAACCGCGAAGCCGTAACCAGCGGAAACCGCCATGAATATTCGGACCCTCAACGACGTTTTCTTTGCGCTGGTCGAACGCAAAGAGGAGCAAGCCGCATTGACCCGCGGCCAAAGCGGTTGGACCTCTCTCTCCTCCGGCCAAATTTACCGCCAAGTGGTGGCGACTGCCCGGCAGCTACAGGCATGGGGCGTCAAAAAGGGCGATCGTATCGCGCTGCTCAGCGAAAATCGGCCCGAATGGGCGATTGCCGACTTCGCCTGCCTGATGCTGGGGGCCGTCGACGTTCCTATCTATGCGACGCTCACGCCCGACCAGAGCGTTTTTCTCTTTCAGCATTCCGAAGCACGCATCGTCTTCGTTTCTACCAAAGAGCAATACGAGAAGATTGCCTCCATCCGCGCGGAGACGAAGGTCGAGCGCATCGTCGTAATGGACGACGTGCCCGATCTGCAGCACGCTGTTCTGATGAGTTCGTTCCTCAACAATCCTGTCGAAGAACCCGATTACCCGATCGAAGAGATTGCCAAGTCAATCGAACCGGATGATCTGGCCACGCTGATCTATACCTCGGGGACGACCGGCACGCCCAAGGGTGTCATGTTGACTCACGGCAACATTGCCTCTAACCTGAGCGTCTCACTGGTGCCCTTTGACATAGATCGCGGCGATACCTGCATCTCGTTTCTGCCCTTGTCGCACATCACCGCACGCCATCTCGACTATGCACTCTATTTTCGAGGCGTCAAAGTCGCGTACTGTCCGTTCTTCGACGACCTGCCGCGCGCCATGCAGGAAATCAAGCCGACCCTGTTTGTAGCTGTACCTCGCGTTTACGAGAAGATTCATAACGCCGTCGTGCAGAAAGCAAGCGAAGGCGTCAAACGCAGGATTTACGAGTGGGCCCTCTCTGTGGGACAGAAGAATCGAGCGGCCGTCCTGCGGGGCGAAACGCCGACGTCGATGCAATGGAAGCTGGCCAACAAGCTGATCTTTTCGAAAGTGCGGCACGGAATGGGCGGGCGGGCGCGCATCTTTATTTCCGGTGGCGCCCCGCTGGGCCGCGAACTGGCAACCTGGTACGCCGACATTGGCATTCGCATTCACGAAGGCTACGGCCTCACCGAAACTTCGCCGCTCATCGCCCTGAATAATCCGCAGGAGCACCGCCTGGGGTCGGTCGGCAGACAGGTGCCGAATATCGAAGTTCGTCTCGCTGCCGATGGAGAGTTGCTGGTGCGCGGTCCATCGGTCTTCCAGGGATACTGGAAAATGCCGGAGGAAACAGCCGCCGCCTTTGATCACGGGTGGTTCAAGACGGGCGACATCGCCAGCCTCGACGACGATGGATTTCTTTCCATCACCGACCGCAAGAAAGACCTGATCAAGACTTCCGGCGGCAAGTTCATCGCGCCGCAGCCGATTGAAAATTCGTTGAAGGCGAACCTGTTCGTTGCTGAGGCTGCCATGCTCGGCGATCGCCGACGCTTCCCTGCGGTGCTGATCGTGCCGAATTTCCCGGTGCTGGAGGACTGGGCCAAGGCCCACGGCGTAAAGTTCTCGTCGCGACGGCAACTGGTGCGCTCCAAAGAAGTGCAAGCCCGCTATGATGCGATTGTCGAGGAGCTCAACGAAAATCTCGCGCAATACGAGAAGATGAAAAAGGTCCTCCTCATTCACGAAGAGCTGAGCATCGCCGACGGAACGCTCACGCCCAGCATGAAACTGCGGCGCCGTCACATCGAAGAGCGCTACCGCAAAGAGATCGACGCACTCTATGCCGAGGCGCACAAGCCGGAAGGCAAGCAGGCCACGGCGAAGCGTTGATCACCAACTGAGGACGCGCAGGGAAGGCTCCCACCGCTGTGCCGAAGACGTATTGATCAGGCATCCGCTGCTGAAGCTCTCCTGCTAGAATCGCGACCAATGCCTGCCCATGGCATCGACCTTGCCGGCCCCGCTCTCGCGGAGGTGACGCCGGCCCAGCGCCGCACGCTGCTCGCGGCGGCGCTTGGCTGGATGCTCGATGCCTTCGACGTCATGCTCTACGCGCTGGTGGTGACCTCCATCATGCGCGACCTGCACATGACCAAGGCCACCGTCGGCTTGCTGAGTACGCTGATGCTGCTGGCGTCAGGCATTGGCGGCGTGCTGTTCGGATTCCTGGCAGACCGAGTGGGCCGCAAGCGTGCGCTCGCCCTCAGCATCCTGACTTATTCTGTCTGTTCCTTTGCCTGCGGGCTGACGCAAACTGTGACTCAGTTGGCCTTCTTTCGCTTTTTGCTCGGTCTCGGCATGGGCGGCGAATGGAATACCGGCGCGACCCTGGTTGCTGAAACCTGGCCCACGCATTTGCGCGCTAAGGCCTTGGCCTTCGTCCAGAGTTCATGGGCCATCGGCTATGCACTGGCAGCCTTGGTGGCGGGAATCATGCTGCATTACTTCAATTGGCGCTACGTTTTCTTCGTCGGAATTCTGCCTGCACTGGTGACCCTGTGGATCCGAATGAAGGTTCCCGAGTCTCCGCTGTGGGAGAAGATGCACGAGCAGACGACGCATCGCTCTTCCGACAACAGTGTGTGGCAGATGCTGCGCCCGCCACTGCTCCAGCGAACGCTGGCTCTGCTGCTGGTGAACTTCTTTGGCCTGTTTGCATGGTGGGGGCTGATGACGTGGATTCCGCCCTATCTCTCGCTTCCTGTGGAGCAGGGTGGACGCGGCTTTGGCTTGCTCAACACAACCGCCTTGCTGCTCACTTTGAACCTGCTGGGCATGTTGCCGGGCTATCTCTTGTTCGGATGGGTCGCTGACTGGCTCGGACGCAGGCACGCCTTCATCGTCTACCTCGGCGCCGCCGGACTGCTGGTGCCCCTCTACGCCATGGCCCGCTCCCCGGCAGCCATCATGGTGATGGGGATCCTCGTCGCTTTCTTTGGCACAGGCTTCTTCTCAGGCTCCGGGCTGATCGCCAGCGAACTCTTCCCTACGCAACTTCGAGCCCGCGCCCTGGGCATCACCTACAACGGAGCACGAACCTTAAGCGCGGCTGCCCCCTTCGTCATCGGCAGCGTCGGGCAGCGTCACGGGTTGGACTCGGCTTTCTATCTCTGTGCTCTGGCATTTCTGCTGGCGGCGGTTGCGGTCGTTCCTTTACCCGAAACTCGGGCCCAAGAGCTGCAGTAGCCGGCGATCTCGTGCCCCCAACTTAGAAGAGGCACGGCAGGGGCCGTGCCTCTTCGAGTGTCCTCCGGAACTGCTATGGGTGCGGCTGGTCCGTTGGCGGCTGTGGTTGCTGGGGCTGTGGTTGTGCTTGCTGTCCCTGCTGTTTCTCTTGCTGCTCCTGCAGTTGCTGGGGAACGGATACCTGCGTCTTGACCGGAACGACTCCCGGCACCTTCGGCGGATTCTTCACTTGTCCTGCCTCAGCGTCGGCAATATCGATCCCTAGCTTCTTCAGCGTTTCGGCGGTTACCAGGTCAAGCTGCACCTTCGACTTCTCGTAGTTGGAAGCTGCCGCCAGCACATTGGACTGGGCCTGCGTCAGGTTGCTGGAGGCCTGAAGAACTAACGTTGGCGTTGAAGCGCCGTACTGGAACTTCTTCTGCTCCGCGGCCAGACTTTCGTCGGCATAACTCTGGGCCGCCAACGCCGCCTGGAGCGCAGCATAGTTCTGTTGCATGGCGAACTGTGCTTGCCTCACCTGCAGAGCGATTGCGTTCTCCTGCTGCTGGGCGAGGACCACGGCTTGGCGATACTCCAGCTCTGACCTGATCTGGTCGGCCTGATTCGAACGGTTGCGAAGCGGAACGTTGATGTTGACTCCGACGCCCTTATCGGGTGCGCTGCTGTTGAACAGATTGGTGAAGGCGTGGCCGTAGCCTGTATTCGGGGTCCCCGGCGGCACACAGGTAAAGACATTGGGATCCGGGCAAGGAGGTACTGCCGCGTTGACGTCACCAGCCAGCGCGGACGCTCCGTAAAATGCGAAGAGGTCGACCGTCGGTCGGAGCAGATTACGGATGGATTTCCGTGTAATGTCAGAGTTCGTGAGAGAAATGCGCGAGGTGGCAATCTCAGGCCGCGCCTGCAACGCCTCCTGTATCAGGTCTTGGACGGGACGAACTTCGTATTTTTCATTTAACTGCAACGTGTCGGTGGGAACAACTGGCGCGACCGCCAGAATTGGGTCCGTCATGTTCTTCGTGATCGCGTTCTTCATCAACAATTGCTGCAGCTGCAGATTGGTCTGCGCCGTAAGCAGGTTCTGTTTCGCTGTGGCAACTCCGCTTCGCGCCTGCACTACGGTGATGGGCGCCAAAGTCCCGATCTTGACTTGCTCCTCATTGTCGGAAAGCGTTTTTTGCGCCAGGTCCAACGCCCGTTGCTGTACTTTGACGTTTTCGTTCGCGTTCACCAGGTCCCAATAGATATTTTCTACCTGCGAAACGGTCGTAATGATCTGATTGCGGAAGGTGACGTCCTCAATCTCACGATTGTTCCGTGCGATGCGAATCCAGCGCAAATTGGGATTGAACCCGGCACCCTGCAACAGATGCTGGCGCAATTCGAAGCGGAAGGAGGGATTGAGGGACGGCGAAAATAGCGTGTTGATGGAGTTTGTGGTCACGCGACTGTTGTCGTAACCAACCGTCAGCAGGGTTCCAGTCGCAAACCCTTGTGAGTAAAGAAAATTTCCCAGGTAGGTGTTCTGCACCAGGTTCTCAGTTCCGGAAAAAATAGTGTTGGATTGAGGGGTTATCGCGTGCTCGCCAGACAGGGTTCCGCTGACGATAGGGTCAAAGCTGTCGATATTCGGACCGAAGCCCAGGGTTGACGTCACAATTCCCGCCGCGCCCGAACCTGCACCGCCAACTCCTACCGTAGTTCCGCCCGCACCTCCTCCTGTGGAACCTGTCGCTGACGTGCCGGTTCCGCCAGCCGCGATGGAACCTGTATTGCCCCCCGGCGTACCTTGCACCACGGAGGTATTCACGCCCCGCGCGAAGTTGCCGGAGTCGGTCCGCAACAGATCCGTATCGGCAATTGACAGGTTATACCGCTGTACAACGATATCGAGGTTGTTTTCCAGAGCCAGCGCAACGGCGTCGTTGATCGAGAGATACAAGTTGCCATCGTGAAGCATCTGATCGATGCGCGAGCTATTCGTGAGGTTCGGCTGAGGAATGTTGCGCACCGTGTAAGGAGCGATGATATTGGGAAAGCTCCGCTTCCCTTTCGCATAATTCTGGTCAGAATAAGGATGCGCGTTGTTCTGCGGTGCGGGCGCCTGGGGCATAGGCGTCAGTATGGGCTCGTTCAGGGGCGAAGTTGGCGGCGCGGTTTGCGGAGATGCGTTCTGGGCAAAGCCGGCGCTGGCCAGCAAACCTGCTAACAGCAGCACGGATGCCTTTTTGGCCATCGCTACAACATAAGTCGAAACAGACATTTTCCTCGTCTCCCAATCGGTAACAATGCTTTTGGTGATTCGTTAGTCGTGTCGCCTCTGTCTGGTACGCATCCGAGCGCACGAAAGTTCCTGCCAAGTCATTGTCCCGGAAGGAACAACACTTCCCCTTCGCGGCCTCGCAAAAGGCAGACAAACCTGGCGGTAGACGCTAGGTGATTATCGCAGTCCGAGAACTCTGCAACAAATGGCGGGGACTTTGGGAGTTCGCTCTGTCAGCGATTTCAGGATGGGAGTCGCAGACGCCTTCATCGCTGTCGGAGAGCATTCCTGGTGCGAGGAGGCTCGCAGGCCGTCCAAATCGCCATCGAAGGGCCCTCAGTCAGACGGTTTTTCGCGGGCCGGCGCCCAGGCAAAGAAATCCTCTCGCATGCGCTCGGCGTACTGCTTCATCAACTCGTCGACCCGAGCCGAATCGGGCGACTGCACGATCAGCCCGACGTGATGGCGCTTCTCCAATCGCCACACGACCTCGGGATCCTGGTACGCGGATGTATCAGGACTCTCCTGCTTGGCGAGGGAAATCAACAAGCCGGCAAAATCGCTACGCGCTTGCGGAAGCTGATAGGCGCCATTTTCGCCCGCGATTTCCACCTTCGCCCATTCCGCCCACATGTTTATGCCGGTCGCGGCCTCGATCAAATCTGCGATGTGCGCGCCGCCCACACGCGCCGAGGTCTCCAGAAAATACAGCTTGCCATCGCGGCCGCGGATATATTCACTGTGCGAGACGCCTCGCACCAGGCCGAAGGCCTTCAGCACCTGCTCGTTCAGCGTCAACAGATCCTGCTCCTCGGTGGTGCCGCGGGGCAAAATGCGCGTGGTGAAAATGTCGCCCTCTTGCGTCACGTCCATGGGCGGACGCCCGTACTTGCTGGCGATCGCAAATAACAACTTGCGGTCCTTCACGATCGAATCCACATGATAAATATCGCCCGGAACATATTGCTCGAGCAGATAAAACGACTGCTGGTCGCCCAGTTTGTCGAGCGCCCGCCATAACTCTTCGGGATGATGAAGCTTCTTGATGCCGATTGAGCCGGCAAGCGTGCGCGGCTTCAGTACCCAGGGCGCAGGCACCCGATCCATGAACTCGCGCAACTTGTCGTAGTTCAAAATGTGGATGAAGGCCGGAACCGGCAATCCGGAATTCTGTGCTTTGGTGCGCATTGCCAGCTTATCGCGAAAATATCGCGTGGTCGTGTCCCCCATGCCGGGAACCCGCAGATGCTCACGCAATGACGCGGCAGTCTCCACATCAAAGTCGTCCAGCGGGACAATCCGGTCGATACGCTCGGTCTTCGCCAGATGGCTCAACCCCAGCAGGACGTCCTGCAGCTTCCACGACTTGGCCTCGTCCGGCATGTAGAAGATGTCGTCGAGCGATTCGCGCGGCCAGTCCGCCCCTTCCAGACTCGCCGATGTCACCAGCAACACCCGGCAGCCCTGGCGCTTGGCCTCCTTCATGAAGTCGACGCCCTTGTGATAGCTGGCCAGACAGATGACGGTCAGACGCTGGTCCTTCGTATCGCTACCGTTCTCCGACATCGACTCCTCCCTCTTACTGATACCGGTTCATCTCAATGTTTAAGAGCTGGCGTCAAATCACTGTTACAACATAACTTACCAATCGTCGTGAGCCGTTGAGACTTGCTGCGCAATACTACCTTTTATTCGCCACTCTGTCCTACGCTCCTAAATGTTGATGATCATGTCGTTCAGGCGCGTGGGATATTTGTTGATAATCTCGCCCCGGTCTTTACCGACGATGACGGTATCCGAGTGGCGGAAGCCGCCCCAACCAGGGTCGTAGACTCCGGGCTCGCAGCTAAACGTCATGCCAACTTTGAGCACTGTCTTATCGCCATCGGCGATCCACGGCGGTTCGTGGCCGTTCAGCCCGATACCGTGTCCGGTGCGGTGTTTGAGGAAGCCGCCAAAGCCTGCCTGCCGAATCTGGTCGAGACTCTTTGTGTCGACCTCTTCAGCGATGGCGCCCTCTTTCATGTTCTCCGCACCTGTGTCGTGTGCGGCGAGCATGGCATCGTAAAGCCGCTTGGCGTGATCGCTGGGCGGCCCGATCGAGAATGCCCGCTCGCATTCCGTGTTGTAGCCACCGACGGTTGCGCCGAAGCTCAGAATCAGCGCATCACCTTTCTTGAGGACATCTTTGCTCGGCACCGCATGCGGAAACGCCGATCGTTTGCCGAACGGCACCAGACCGCCGAACGGCGGTGAGATCTCAACTCCAACCACCGCCGTGAGTTCCTTCGACATCTTGTCGCCGACGGCGTCAGCTGTGGCTTTCAGTATCTGCTCTTCGGTTACGGCGCCATTCGCCTCGATATAGGTGCGCCCCGACTGCACGGTGTAGTCGGCGAAGTAGCAGGCACGTCGCATGACGCCGAGTTCTTGCTCGTCCTTGACCCAGCGCATTTCGTCGACCAGGTCGCCCGCGTTCACCAGCTTCGCTTTGGGCGCGCCCAGCTGCATCTGCTCATGGCGCGACGGCGTGCTTTCTTCGACCCCGATGGTGCCGCCGCCGAAGCCGCGAGCCGATACACGCTCGAAAATCCAGCGCACGCGATTCTCCGGACCTGGATAATCGAAGTACGATTCATAGTCCTTCACCCACCACAGCTTTACCTGGTCCGACTCAAGCTCGGGAATAAACAGAGCCGGTTCGCCGGTCTTTGGGATCAGTACGGCCAAGGGACGTTCCGTCGGCAGATGAAAATATCCCGTCGTATAAATCACGTTGGTGGTGTTGAGCAGAAGTAGCGCGTCGAGCTTGCGTTCGGCCATCTTCGTCTGCACTTGCTTGATCTTGCGCTGATACCACTGCACGGGCAGGCGGTCAGGCCCAGGCGGCGCCGGAAAGTTGGCGGCGATTTGCAGAATGCGCGTGTTGCCGAAGCTGCTGGCCGTGGCGGTCAGGCTGAGCGCGGTGGCTCCGGCCATGGTCTGAAGAAAATGACGACGGGTTCCGCTGATGGGCATCGGGTCTCCTGGAAAAGCTCACCATCTTAGCAGCTACGGCGTCCGGCGGACGAACCAGCTTCTGCGCCGAGGGACTACAATGCCGATAGTTGCATCTGCCTGGACAAGAGCGCGCACTGCCATGCGCAAGTGACGAAAGAGTTCTGCCCATGTCGACGGTCAAACACGTCCCTCTGCCGGGAAGCGAACGCCAGCCCATGACGGACGCCCGAGTTACCGGCAATGTCGATCCCAACGAGGTGTTCGAGATCACGGTGACGGTGCGTCCCCGCTCGGCGACAGAGGCTGAAAAAGAGGCGCTCCTGAAGCAGATTGAAACTCAGCCACCGTCGCAACGGGAGTATCTGACCCGTGAGCAGTTTGCGGAGCAATTCGGCGCCAACCCCGCAGACCTGGACAAGGTGGCCCAGTATGCTCGCGAACATGGATTGGCGGTGGTATCGGAGAACCCGGCGGCCCGGACCGTTGTGTTACGTGGAACCGCCCAGGCCCTGACGAGCGCTTTCCCCACCGACCTGAAACAGTATGAATCGCCTGCGGGACGCTTCCGCGGTCGCACAGGCCCAATCCAGATTCCCCAGCAGTTGCAGGGAATCGTTGAGGGCATTTTCGGCTTCGATAATCGCCCCCAGGCTGAAGCTAGATAGATTGAGTCTGTGGCTCCATGAGCCGGCAGCCGCCGCGCTCCTGACTCGATTGCAAAATCGAGTTCTTAGCTTTCGATCCCGCAAATTCCGCAGTCCGCCACTCTGACGGAACGAAGCGTCCCTCGCTGTCGTAGGAAATGGCGAAGAGGCAAAAGCGCAAGCGCCCATATTTCATCCAACACGTAACCGCGCCCGAGGGCGCATGTCTCCGAGCGGAGGTTCCTGTGAGAAAAACGGTTGTCGGCCCGCTGCTGTTTTTTGCGATCGGCTTCGCGAGCTTGGCATTGGCCGATGACGGCCCCACCCCACCTTTGTCGACGACCCGGCAGTTCAACTCAGGTGGCACGATTCAGATGGACCTGTCCGCCGGCGACTATTCCATTCACACCGGCATCGGAAATCAGATTCACGTGACCGGCACCAGCCAGGATCCGGATGCAGGACCGCGCATGCGCGCCGACATACGCATTCAGGGGACAGAGGCCAAGATCATCACCGGCGGTCCCCACAACAACTCGCATTTCACCATCGAGGTGCCCGAGCGCTCGAACCTCATCATCCGTCTTTCGGCGGGAAATTTGGAGATTGGCAAGATCAACGGCGACCTCGACGTGTCCAGCCACGCCGGCGATGTCAACATCGAGGTGGGAAACAAGACCGACTATCGCTCCGTCAACGCCTCGGTCTACGCGGGAGATGTAACGGCGCCCGCATTCGGCGACAGCCAAAGCGGCCTATTTCGCTCACTGCACTGGTCCGGCAGTGGAACGCACAAGATCTACGCGCACGTTGGAGCGGGCGACCTGAACCTGCAAAGCGGCAAGTAAGGCCGGACTATTTTTCGGCCAGAACCTGTTGCGCCAGGTAATTGGCAGCTCCGATGTCTTTGATGGCGTGCAGCTGTGTTTCGAGAAAGTCGGCATGGCGCTCTTCGTCGACGATCATGCGCTCGAACAGCTCGCGCGTACCGGTGTCGTTGGCCTCACGGCATACCCGTGTTGCCTGGTTGTACTGGCGCACCGCATCGCTTTCATCGGCCAGTCCTGCCTCAAGCTGCTCCGCAACCGTCCCACCCACAACCGGCGCCAGGGTGACATTGACCTGGGGAGCGCCATCGAGGAACAGGATGCGCTCGACCAGGGATTCCGCATGCCGCATCTCCTCGAACGCGCGCCGCTTGGTGAGAGCCGTCAGCCGTGGATAGCCCCAGCTCTCACACATTTCTGCCTGAACCATGTATTGAAGAACCGCGCCTAATTCGGCTTTCAGGGCCGCGTTGAGTTCGTCGATGACCTTTGGATTCCCACGCATGTGTCTCTCCTTGTGGAAGAAACAGAGTGGCGCTTTTGCGGGAGAAACTCTGCGAGACTGGTCACCGAAGGATGTGACGAAGAACGGAAGATGGAGTGCTACCCAATTTACGGGCGCCGCCGTTCAGACCACGCGTGACGGAGTCTGCTCCGGGGATAGATGGAGTGCTACCCAATTTACGGGGCGCCGCCGTTCAGACCACGCGCGACGGAGTCTGATCCGGGGATAAATCCTGCGCCGCGGGAGGAGGCCCGGCTTTCGCCTCCAACGCATTCATCGTTGCCATGACCGTGTCCACCACGAAACGAATGCCCTGATCGGTGCTCAGCATCATATGATACAGACGGCGGCAGGGCCACTCCGCATTGAAGTACTTCCGCACAAAGGCGGCGCGCTCCTGATCGATGGTGTCCAGCATCTCGGCCGCCTCACGTTCGTCCATCTTGAGACGTTGCAGGCGGCGGAGCTTCTCATCACGGCTGCCGTAGACAAATAGGCGGAAGGTGTCGGGTCGGTTTCGCAGAAAATACGGCGATCCCCGGCCCACGATGACGCAATTCCCTTCCTCGGCCTTCTTCTCAATCGCCTTCTGGGCGAAGGAGACCATCATGTCGGTGTCGAAAATTTTGTCGTCCGCGATCGGCAACGCGCGCTCGTAGCTGCCACGCCAGAAAACCTTGGCCAGCCGATGTAACAGCGGATCGCATTTTTCTTCGTGCCGCGCCACGGTTTTGTCGTCAACCGCCGCTAGCTTGGCGATTTCGCAGGTGAGCTGCCGGTCGAGCAGTTGCCAGCCTTTGCGCTTGGCCAGTTCGGCGGCAACTAGACTGCCACCGGCTCCGTATTCCCGCTCCACGGTGATAATCCTGAACATCCCTGCCTCCCACATCTGCCCCAGCATAGCGCGTTTTCGGGGAAACCGGCACTCTTGAAGAGGCCTCGACAGCGACCAGGGTTGTCTTCCCCTACCGCATGGCTCTCCCTAATATGTAAATTGTTGTAACCAGAGACTCTCTCCCAAAAACTTCGGCTCCCTGATCTTCATCGAATAGTCAGAATTGGAGGAACAATCAATATGCGTAAGGTCATGGTAGTGACCCTGTTATTCGGTCTAACCGCAGGCGCCGTGGCGGAGATTTGCAGTAATGGGCCGGTGGTCGCCGACTACGGAAAGAATGTGCAGGCTGGCGATCCGGTAGAAGCCAAAATTGCGAAGGAAGTCCGGCACGAGTTGCTGATGTTGCCGTACTACTCCTTGTTCGATGATCTCGAGTTTTGTGTCCAGGGACGCACGGTCACGCTGAACGGTTCGTTGACCAGCGACCACTCGGTCACCAAGGGTGACGCCGAAAACGTGGTCAAGCGAATTGAAGGCGTTGACAAGGTCGTCAACAATCTAACCGTCTTGCCGCCGTCCCCAATGGACGATCAGGTGCGTGAGCGGGTTTATCGTGCCATCTCCAACACCGGTGGACTTTCCAAGTACTTCTGGGAAGCGGCGCCCAGCATTCACATCATCGTGAAGAACCAGCGGGTCACGCTCGACGGCTTCGTCATGAACGAGGGCGACAAGAACATGGCGGGCATTGCCGCGAACGGTGTCCCGGGCGTTTTCCAGGTCACCAATAATTTACGGGTGGTGAAGGGCTAGACGACGGCACGAAACCCGGACAGGCGGCGGAACTTCCGCCGCTTTTTTGTCAGCACGACCGGAAGGCTCACGGAGTCCTTTTCTGTTTTTCCGGTGTGACTCACCCCCGGGCGAACTGATAAACTTTTTCGACAGTAATCTAGCCACTCGGAGAGTCCTGAGCGGAGTCTATGCGCGACAATTCACGGCAGTTGTGGATCGGCATCGCCATTCTCTTGCTGTTGCTGGGGGCAAATGGATACATCTCAAGCCGCGCCTTGCGACGCGTGGCCGAGGAAAACTCGCGCGTCCAGCATACTCAGCAGTTGCTGTTTGAGACCGAGCACCTGAAGTCGCTTCTGGTTGACGCCGAAACCGGCCAGCGTGGATATCTCTATACCGGCGATCGGCACTATCTCGATCCCTACACTGAGGCTTCGCGCGAGATCGACGCACAGCTTGATCGGGTTGGCGCTCTCCTGGCCGGGGACGGCGAGCAAATGCAGCGGCTCACACGGGTCCGCCAGTTAGCGCACCAGAAACTCGATGAGTTGGGCAAGACCATCGCCCTCGACAGCTCCGGTCACAGCGCCGATGCCAAGGCTTTAGTGCTCACCAGCATTGGCAAGAGCACGATGGACGAGATCCGCCATGAACTGAGTGCCATCGAATCGGCGGAAGGTAAGACACAATCGGTACGGGTCGAGCGTACCGCCAGGAGTACGGTTGCGGCCGCATGGACGTTTGCCGTAGCCACGGGAATTGGCGCGGTGTCACTCGTGGTGTTCGGGATCTTCCTGGCGCATGAGCGGAAGAAATCGAGCGCGGCGTCAAAGGCGGTGTTCGAGCAGAAAGAATGGTTGCACACCACTCTGCACAGCATCGGCGACGCAGTCGTCGCCACCGATAGCGATGGCCGCGTGGTCTTCCTCAATGAGGTAGCCGTCTCGCTGACCGGCTATCGCAGCGACGAAGCGCACGGTCTCCCGCTGTCCACGGTTTTCCCGATCTACAACGAAACCACACGTCTGCCGGTAGAGAATCCGGTCGACAAGGTCATTCGGGTGGGCACCGTCGTCGGATTGGCGAACCATACCGTCCTTCGCCGGCGCGACGGCAGCGAAGTCGCGATCGACGACAGCGCGGCGCCGATCCGCAATGCGGCGGGCGACCTGACCGGCGTAGTGTTGGTATTTCGCGATGTGACGCGCCAGCGCGAGGTCGATTCCGCGCTGCGAAATGCGGAGAAGCTGGCGACCGCGGGTCGCTTTGCCGCTACCGTCGCCCACGAAATCAATAACCCACTGGAAGCCGTAATGAATTCGCTGTATCTGCTCAATCAGGAAAACGCGTTGAGCCCTGAGGGCCGTTATTATCTTCAGATGGCAGAGGAAGAATTGTCACGCGTAGCGGCGGTGGCGCGGCAGACGCTTGCCTTCTACAAAGACACGGCGTCGCCTGGGGTGGTCAATGTTCCCGGGCTACTGGAAGAAATTCTCGGGGTCTATGTCCGTCGTTTTCAGACTCGCGGTGTTCGAGTGGTTCGTGACTATGACGACACTGCTATGTATTACGGCTCTGCTGGGGAACTGCGCCAGATCTTCTCCAACTTGATTCTGAATGCGCTCGATGCCATGCCGGCCAACGGAGTTCTCACCTTGCGGGTCAAGCAGGATGGAACCCAAGAGCAGCCTGCAATCCAAGTGCAAATCGAAGACAACGGAGAAGGCATCGCCCCCGAGAACCTCGACAAGATTTTCGAGCCCTTTTTCACAACCAAGAAAGATGTAGGCACCGGCCTGGGGCTATGGTCGGCGAAGAGCCTGGTCGAAAAAAGTGGCGGCACTCTACAGGCACGCAGCGCTAACGGATCAACTCTGATGATCGTGTCGCTTCCCGTAGCCGTCGAAAGCTCACTGGCGCAACGGGCGAGTTAGGCGCAGAGGCTTTCCATCCCCCGCAATCGGATCGCCCTTGAATCCCCTCACATCAGGAGCAGCCACTGCGCTCACCATCGAGAACGGCTGCACCCACTCTGCAACCGCTTTCTCAGCCCTCCTACATCGAAGTTGGCGTGCACAGAGCAGGATTGTTCGCCAAGGGCGTCGGCGGTGTCGGCGGGTTCGCCCACGGTATTGCCGTGAAGTCGAAGAAGTTCAGCAGATTGGGCTGCGCCGCATCCCGATTGGTGAGGTAGGTGCCGTCACCAATGAATCGGTCTTCGACAAACCGGATGATAGCCGTGTGGTCCATCGGGACATGCGAGACGTAGTGCTTCCGCGTGTAGGGCGAGATCACCATATTCGGCAAGCGGAAGCCTAACTGCGCCGCGAATCCCTCCAGTGTCGCCGCATCGTTGGGATTGGCACCGGGATCGGTGAGCTTCAGGTCGCAATGCAGCGTCGGCACCCAGTTCACGGTCGTCGTATTCGGCGGCAGGCAGGGATTATAGCCATCAGGATTCACCGCAATCGTCGAGATGTCGGGAATCGTTCCCAAACTCGAGTCGGTGAATTTGTTCGATTGTCCCGGAACCGGCGGCACATGCTCGAACGGACCACCGCCCTCGTCGTAGCTGAGGAAGAAGACGCTGGTAGCCCACGACGGGCTCTGCATCAGAGCGTTGATCAAGGATGCGACCTGCGTCTGCCCCAGCAATATGGACTGTCCGGAACCGGGATGTTCGTCACTGACGCCGTACTGTGCCTCGATGTAAGCGAAGCTGGGCAATGTTCCATTGGCAAGGTCCGTCATGTACTGCTTGAGCGGCGCAATATGCGTGGGATCGATGCAGAACGAATTTGTCGCATCGCCCACGGCTTGCTGCGATCCGATCGTGGGAGGAACGCAGGCAATTTGATTGGGATTGGCATAAAGATACTTGCCGCTATAGGCGAAGTCGGAGAAGGTCGTCACCGGATAATCGGCTAAACCGGTCTTTTTGCCGCAGTCGCCGTCCTGCTCGGTGCAGCCTCCCTCGGTGATCGAGTAGTAAATTTTCCAGGAAACGCCGGCCCCGTCCAGCTTCTGAAAGATAGTCGGAATCGCCAGCGTCGTGGTGAACAGATCGTCCACAAACGGATCACGTACCAGCCCCTGGGTCGTTCCTCCGGTCATGGTCGCAATGCGATTCGGCGTGCTCTTGCTCGATACCGGCGAGAACCAGCGGTCCGACAACGCGAACTGCGACGCCATATAGTAGTAGTAGTTGAGATAGTCCTGATCGTAGTAGCCCATGGCGCGCTTACCTTGCAGATCAGTGAACGTGCCGTCGCCACTGCCACCCTTCGCAAAGTCTTCCGCCGTGTGTACGAATCCATCCATGACGATCGGGCGCTGCAAGGTAAAGTCATAACGGCTCACGTCGCCGTAACTCTCAAGCCAGGCCGACGTCATGTCGTCTACGCAGGTACTTTGCAGCTTGAACAGGCTGAAAGCCTGGGCTTCATCGTCCTCATTCGTAAATTCCGAGAGCTTATCGTCGATTCCGTCGACGTTATAGGTCAGGCCATCGTCCCCAACGTTAAGACTGTTGGCCTGGCGGTAGGGGTTTAACATGCCGAAGTACGCATCGAAAGTACGGTTTTCCTGCATCATGAAAACCACGTGTTGAATGCTCTTCACCGTTCCCGGAGTGACGGTCACGGTTGCCGTCGCGGTAGCGGATTGGCCTCCCGACGAGGTTGCCGTCGCGGTGTAGGTGGTCGTCACTTTGGGCGAAACCGCTTGCGTTCCCCCGGCCGCAGGCAGCGCGTATGTGTTGGAATCAACATTGTCGGAAATGACCACCTTGCTCGCGTTGGCCGCCGTCACCGTTAAGGTGGAAGACCCGCCGGCAACAATGATCGCGGGCGCAGCCGTCATGGTCACAGTCACCGCGGGAGCCGTGACCGTTACCGTAGCCGACGCCGTCGCCGTCGCGCCGTTCGATCCTGTAGCCGTCAGCGTGTAGGTCGTCGTCTTCGTCGGTTTAACCGTAACCGTACCATTCGACGTGGGCGTGACTGCGCCGACTCCGTTGTCGATAGATGCCGAGGTCGCGTTTGTCGTCGTCCAGGCAAGCGTCGAGCTCGCGCCCGACGTGATGCTGGCAGGGGTGGCCGTCAGCACGGCAGTGAGATTGTTCGAACCCGAACTTCCACTTCCTCCTCCGCATCCGGCGAGTGCCATGATCAGCACCACGCAGCAGGCGACAAATAGGAATACCCGTACGCGAACCCTGGAAATGCCGTTTGACATGTGTTGAGTTCCCTCGTCTGTGACTAGACGCGGCTCACCTTCGAGAGAGTTGCTTCGCGCAGCATCGAAAGAGCGCACATTTCGCCGCCGTTATCATGCTGGGCAACAGGCAAACAATAGTTTTGATTGGCCTTCCGCAGATGTTGCGCCGGTAGATGGTGGGTTGTTGCTCGAGAAACTACTGATGTGCACCCCCTGAATTGCCGGCAGCATCCGGCAAGAGGATGGATGTTCGTTTGTTTAAGAATTCAGAGGACGGGAACGTTCAGGATCGCGCGCTCGCTCTCCCGGCCGTTTGCTCATGATCAGGCGCGACCTGCGTTCAAATCTTAGGCGAGCGCATTGTTTACGATCTGTTGCGCCTCTTCAACGATCTGTTCCAGGTGCGCCTCATCCTTGAAACTTTCCGCATAAATCTTGTAAATGTTTTCCGTTCCGGACGGGCGGGCAGCGAACCAGCCGCTGGTCGCAACTACCTTCAACCCGCCCACCGGAGCGTTGTTCCCGGGTGCCCGCGTCAGCTTTGCCGTAATGCGATCACCAGCCAAGGTCGACTCCTTCACGTTCTCTGGCGACAGCTTTTGCAGCTTCATCTTCTGCTCGGGCGTGGCCGCGGCATCGATGCGCGTGTAATAGGGCGTGCCGAACTCGGCCGTGAGCTCTCGATAGTGTTCGCCGGGATCTCTGCCAGTGCGGGCTGTGATCTCCGCCGCCAGCAGGTTCATGATCGGCCCATCTTTGTCGGTTGTCCACACCATGCCGTCGCGCCGGAGGAAGCTGGCTCCCGCGCTTTCTTCCCCACCGAAGCAGTACGAACTGTCGAACAGTCCCGGGGCAAACCACTTAAATCCCACGGGTGTTTCAGAAAGCTTGCGACCCAGCTTATTCACCACGCGATCGATCATGCTGCTGCTGACCAGCGTCTTGCCGACGGCGGCGTCTGCCGGCCACTCGGGACGATTGGTCAGCAGGTACTGGATGGCCACCGCCAGATAATGGTTGGGATTCATCAGGCCCGAGGACGGGGTGACAATGCCGTGGCGGTCGGCGTCGGGATCGTTGGCAAATGCGAGCTGATACCGGTCCTTCAGCTTCACCAGGCTTGCCATGGCGTAAGGACTCGAGCAGTCCATGCGGATCACGCCGTCGTGATCGACCGTCATAAACGAGAACGTGGGGTCGATGGCGGGATTGACGACCGTGATCTTCAGTCCATACTCGGCGGCGATGGGCGCCCAGTACGGCTGCGTGGCCCCCCCCAAAGGATCGACGCCGATCTTCAGGCCGGCATCATGAATCGCTTCCATGTCGATCACATTGCGCAGGTCCTTCACATAGGGAAGAACGAAATCCTCCTGGTGCGTCGTGCTCGCCTTCAACGCTTTGTCATACGCCACGCGCTTAACACCAGTGTTGTTGCCGCGCAGCAGTTCGTTGGCGCGATTCTCGATCCACTTCGTGATATCGGTGTCGGCCGGTCCGCCGTTGGTCGGGTTGTACTTGAAGCCGCCATCCTCAGGAGGATTGTGCGATGGGGTGATAACAATGCCGTCGGCAAGATGCTGCTTGCGGCCGTGGTTGTAAACCAGTATGGCGCGCGAAATGACCGGTGTCGGTGTGAAACTGTCATTCTGCTGGATGATGGTTTCGACACCGTTGGCGGCGAGCACTTCCAGGGCCGTGCGCTGGGCTGGGCCAGACAGCGCATGGGTATCTTTGCCCATGTACAGCGGGCCGTCCGTTCCCTGCGCGGCGCGGTATTCGCTGATCGCCTGCGTGATCGCGAGGATATGCGCCTCGGTGAAGCTGCCCCGAAGCGACGAGCCGCGATGCCCACTGGTGCCGAAGCTCACCAGCTGATTGGGATCGTCGAGATCAGGGCGCCGCTCGTAAAATTCCCGCTCCAGACGCGATACGTCTACCAGCATGTCCCTGGTGGCGGGCTTACCCGCCAGGGGAGAGAGTCTCGGCTTGCTTGTCGTCTCGGTCGCCATGCCATGTCCCTCCGCGGAGTGTCTGCTCAATCGCGATCAGTGCGTCCACAGCATTGTAATGGCAGCAAGGCTGATTCAGGTTGCGCCGCCAAGTCGGGACCCTCGCCTGCCCTGATTTTAGGGAAGCAAGAAGCTTCGACTCGCATGCTTGGCATACGACCTTTCGGGCATTACGAAAGGCCATAAAAATTTGGGTACTTTCGTAAGGACGTGCTGTGACCCAGATCACTGCGTCGCCCGGTTGCTTTTCCGAGAATGGTGAGGTTCGCAGGCCATGTTGCCGGCTCCATACTAGTCTCCTGGCCGGTCCGAGCAATTCCCTTCGGGGTCCTGCTTGGGGTTAAGAACAAAGTACCCTGAGTTTACGGGTACCCTGACGAGAGGAAGCGCTTCCACTTTTTTTTTGAGCTACAAAGCGGCAAGCGAAGCAGAAGTTCAACGAAACAAAGGTCCGGATCGGCCACGCAGGCGATCCCAATGAGGCAGCGACAGGCAGAAGTTCGGTTTCAAGAGCGACGACCCATCCAGCAACGATCTCACACACAGGCCGCCTCGGCGCGCAAAGGCAGAGTAGTGCCCGCGATCAGCCGGGGAACCGCGATTTCCTTCGGAATGTCGGAATCACTGATTCGTCGGCGAAGCTTTCTCAGTCGACGACGTGCTTGGTGTCGTTCCACAAGCTGACGGCGGGCTCGGAGTAATTGTGTTCGTAGCTCAATTGGCTGAGACTGGCGGTGCTGAGCATGAAATATCGGCCGCCGGAGGTGTCGAGTCCCAGCCAGTGAGCGGCCAGTACACGCAGAAAATGTCCGCTGGAAAACAGCAGCACGTTGCCCTGCACGGCGCGCACGCGATCAATCACCCGTTGCGCGCGAGCTCCAACCTCCTCCGGCGATTCGCCACCGGGGCAGCCATCGCGAAACAGGTTCCAGCCCGGCCGGGTGGCATGAATCTGTGCTGTCGTAAGGCCTTCGTAGTCTCCGTAATTCCATTCGACGAGGTCGGGGTCGACTTCGGCAACCTGACCATACCCCGCGATCTCGCAGGTTGCGAGCGCGCGCACCAGTGGGCTGGTGAATACCTTGGCAAACGTCAAACCCTTCAGGCGGTCGCCTAATCGGGCGGCATTGCGTTTACCGTGTTCCGTAAGTGGAAGATCGGTGAAGCTGGTGTGCTGGCCGGAGAGGCTCCAGGCCGTCTCGCCGTGGCGCGCGAGGTAGACCACAGGAAGCGGTTGGCTCATGCGTTTCCTTTACTTGGCGGCAGCGGCGCGTTCTGATTTTTCAGCAGCAGCAACTTTCGCCAGTCGGCGCAGGTGGCGTTCTGCCTGGCTGTATTCAGCCTCCAGGAACGTCTGCACGAGGTCCCAGGCCACGGCGGGGCCCACCGTGCGGCCTCCCATGCAGATGATGTTCATATGATCGTCTTCCACACCTTGCCGGGCCGAGAAATGATCGTGGATCAGTCCGGCCCGAGCGCCCAGAACCTTGTTCGCGCAGACCGCGGCCCCAACGCCACTGCCGCAAATGGCGATCCCGCGCTCCACATCGCCGGCTACAACCGCGCGCGCCAGCGGCAGCACGAAGTCGGGATAGTCGTCGCCGGTATTGAGAACGTGGGCGCCGAAATCAACAACTTCATGTCCGGCGGCCTTCAGTTCGCCGAGCAGTTCTTCTTTCAGTCCATAACCACCATGATCGGTAGCGATACCCAGGCGCATGGTTTTTCCTTTACTTTCCAGCCGCGGCGCGATCGGCCAGTACCAGCGCCTGCTCGCGCGCGATACGGCCGGAAGGAATCGACGTTTCTCCCTCGCGGAGTCGTTTTAGCATAGGCACCTTATCGGCACCGGTAATCAGCCACAAAATTCTCCGCGAGCGGTTGAGCATAGGATAGGTCAACGTCATGCGGCGCCGTCCCATATATATCGCCGGTGACTGCGACATCGCGATCGGTGACTTGAAGAACCGGGTCGTTGGGAACCAGCGAGGCGGTATGTCCGTCGGGCCCCATGCCGAGATGTACCAAGTCGAGAACCGGAGGTGTGCCGGCGGTCTTGCTGAGCGTTGTCGCGTACTGCGCGGCAGCCGCTTCGAGATCAGGCATCTCAACCGGCATGGGGTAAATCTGCTCCGGCTTCAGCGGAACGTGCGACAGCAGGCTCTCGCGCAGATGGGTGAGGTTGCGGTCGGGATCGCCCGGAGGCGCAACGCGTTCGTCGACCTGGTAGATGTGCACGTTGTCCCAGGGAACGTCTTCAGCGGCCAGATCGCGCAGCATGACCCATGGCGTCTTGCCGCCGCTGACCGCCATGTTGAAGCGGCCGCGCGCAGCGACAGCCGCGCGCGCATCGGCAGCGATAGTCGCTGCGGCCTTGCGCGCAACAGCCTCGGCTGTGTCGAGTACCTCAACGTCCATAGAACCTCACGAAAGAACAGTTGTCGGTTGTCGGTTATCGGTTTTCCGTGTCCGTCAATGTGTCCGCTATCAGTTTCCGGATCACTCGTTCCTCCACGTTGCCATGCCGAGGAGCACGCAACTCCGACGAGGGAGCTGCGGTTTCGCGCCGCCCAGGCGAGTACGTCGGCCGCTACCCGGCTGGTTCACACGGCCGGAACAATGTCGACGAGCGGCAACCTTTACATCGCTCTGGCTGACTACTGACTACCGCTCTACCTCGCTTTGGCTGCCGTCTCCAGCGGCTCACTGACGCTCGACACCGGATTCACCCAGCCGCCCTTTGGCGTGACCTTTGCCACTTCGCTCGGACCCCATGTTCCCTGATCGTAGGGATGGACCGGTGTGTTCGCCTTCAGCATGGGATCAACGATGCGCCACGCCTCCTCCACATAATCCTGGCGAGCGAAGTCGGTGGCATTGCCGTCCATCGCGTCCCCCAACAAGAGCTCATAGGGTTCGATCTCACCGGGCTTAGGTGCATGACTCGCCAAAATCTCCGCCGGGACGATTGTCATGTCATCCTTAGGCGACAGGACAAAGACTCCCAGCGCAATCGTGACCTCAGGGCTGATACGAAATCGCAGGTAGTCCGAGCCGCGCGTGTGATCGGCCAGCACGCTCGGCGGCTTGCGCATGCGCGCCACCACCTCGGCAGAGGTTTCCGGCATGCACTTACCGGCGCGGATGAAGAACGGCACGCCCTTCCAGCGCCAGGAGTCGATCTCCAGTTGCAAAGCGGCAAAGGTCTCAACCTGCGAATCCGCTGCGACGCCCTTCTCCTGCAGATAGCCCTTGAATTGTCCGCGTAACAGGTTCTTCGGATCGATCGGCGGAATCGATTTCAGTACCTTGACCTTCTCATCGCGAACCGACTCGGGATCGAGTCGTGCCGGAGACTCCATCGCGATATTCGACATGATCTGGAACAGGTGGTTCTGAATCACATCGCGAATGCAGCCCGTCTGATCGTAAAAGACGCCACGGCCCTGCACGCCAAAATCCTCCGCCATCGTGATCTGTACGCTCTCGACGTAGTTGCGATTCCAGAATGGCTCCATGAAGGCGTTGGCGAAGCGAAAGACCGTCAGGTTCTGTACCGGCCGTTTGCCCAGATAGTGATCGATGCGGAAGATACACGATTCAGGAAAACCGCTGCTCAACACGCGGTTCAACTCTTGCGCGCTCGCCAGGTCGTGACCGAATGGCTTCTCGACGATGACCCTGGCTCCCTTGGCGCAGCCCGACGCCACTAACTGCTCCACAACTTTCTCGAAGAGCATCGGCGGGATCGCGAGGTAATGCGCCGGGTGTTCCGCCGATCGCCAGCTCCTTGCGCAACGCCTGAAACGTCGCGACGTCGGCATAGTCGCCGTCGATGTAGCGCAGCAACGCACTTAGCTTAGGCCATGCCGCCGGATCGACGCCGCCATGCTCGGCGAGACTATCGTGAGCGCGCTTTTTCAGCTGATCGAGATTCCAACCAGCCTTGGCCACGCCGATCACTGGAACGTTGAGGTGGCCATGTTTCACGAGCGCCTGGAGAGCGGGAAAAATCTGCTTGTATGCCAGGTCTCCCGTTGCGCCAAAAAATACCAGAGCATCCGATTGGATTGCAGTCATCCACTTCTCCCCAAGGGCGGATTTTGTTCGAGACTCCCCAGCGGCTAAAGCCGCTCAGGTCTTGCTGATTTACGGACGGCCTGAAGGCCGTCCCCTTCAGCGGTGTGGTGCACTTCCCAGTGGCCCAGATCGATTTTTCCAGGTGCCCGCCGAACGCCTTGCTGATCTACGGACGGCCTGAAGGCCGCCCCCTTCAGCGGTGTGGTGCACTTCCCAGTGGCCCAGATCGATTTTTCCAGGTGCCCGCCGAACGTCTTGCTGATCCAGGGACGGCCTGAAGGCCTTCCCCTTCAGCGGCGCGGCGCACTTCTGACTGGCCTAGCTTGATTTTTCCAGGTGGCCGCCGAACGCGTAGCGCATTGCCGACATCACCTTGTTGGCAAACTCCGCCTGCCCACGAGAGCTGAAGCGTCCGTACAGCGCCTCGGTAAGCACGTTGGCTGGAACCGCTTCGTCGATGGCGGCCTTGATGGTCCAGCGCCCTTCTCCAGAATCGGAGACACGGCCTTCGAACTTCGCGAGTTGCGGATCCTGTGCCAGCGCGGCGGCAGTCAGGTCAAGCAGCCAGGAGGCGATCACGCTGCCGCGGCGCCACACCTCGGCGACATCGGCTAAATTGAAGTCGTACTGGTAGTGTTCGGGATCGCGCAGCGGCGTGGTCTCGGCGTCGATCTCGTGCTTCTGCTTGCCGACGTTGGCGTTGCGCAGGATGTTGAGCCCCTCGGCATACGCCGCCATCAAGCCGTATTCAATTCCGTTGTGCACCATCTTGACGAAGTGGCCTCCACCGTTCGGACCGCAATGCAGATAGCCGTCGGAGGCGGTGCCGCCCAGCTTCTCGCGCCCGGGCGTCGGATCAACGCTGCCCTTACCAGGCGCCAGAGTTTTGAAGATGGGATCGAGATACTGAACGGCTGTGTCCGGTCCGCCGATCATCATGCAGTATCCACGCTCGAGACCCCAGACGCCGCCGCTGGTGCCGACGTCGACGTAGTGGATCTTCTTCGGCGCAAGGTCTTGAGCACGGCGAATGTCGTCGATGTAATAGGAATTGCCGCCGTCGATCAGGATGTCTCCCGCCTCGAGATGCGGCACGATGCCGGCGATGGTTTCGTCAACCACCGCGGCGGGAACCATCAACCAGATCGCGCGCGGCTTCTGCAGCTTGCTGACAAAGTCCTGCAGCGAGGAGCTGCCGACGGCTTTTTCTTTGACGAGATCTTCGACGGCCTTGGGGAACATGTCGAAGACAACGCATTCGTGCCCTGCTTTCATGAGCCGCCGCACCATGTTGGCGCCCATCCTGCCTAGACCCACCATTCCGAGTTGCATTCGTCAGTCCTCTTTCGTTTGGCTATTCACTCTGATCACGATTTGTCATCCCGAGCACGGGATCTGGAGATTCGCTTCCTGCGACCATCGGTCGGCCTTGTGTAGCTTGTACCCTCGCTATCCGTCACTCCCCGGAGCGGACTCCGCTCGTCATTCCGACCGGAGCGCAGCGGAGTGGAGGAACCGGCTGCCCGTTTCGCCGCTGCACCGCCTGCACCTGACCACCAGAAACGCAGTTCCCTCACGGCTAAACCCGATTCGGGATGACAAACCAGGTTGGTTAGGTGTTTACGATAGCAAAGCGGACTACAGTCAGCCATGCGCAATCCGCTCTTCACTAACCGCTGCCCTTGTTTTTCCGATACAGCCGGATCAAATGATTGGTCGAGCTGTCGTGTTTCAAGGCCGGCTCCGTCGGGCTCTCCAGCTCGGGGATGATGCGTTGTGCCAGCACCTTGCCCAGCTCCACGCCCCACTGGTCGAACGAATCGATGTTCCAGATTGTTCCCTGCGTAAAGACAGAGTGCTCGTACAAGGCGACCAGCTTTCCCAGGGTCGCGGGCGTAAGTTCGTCGGCAAGAATCGTATTCGTCGGACGATTACCTTCGAAGACGCGATGGGGCACCAGCCAATCGGGAGTGCCTTCAGCTTTGACCTCTTCCGCAGTCTTTCCGAAGGCCAGGGCTTCACACTGCGCGAAGACGTTCGCCATCAGCAGGTCATGATGCCGGCCCAACGGATTGAGCGTCTTGTAGAAACCGATGAAGTCGCAGGGAATCAGGCGCGTTCCTTGATGAATGAGCTGGTAGAACGAATGTTGTCCGTTGGTGCCGGGCTCGCCCCAGTAGATCGGCCCGGTATCGTAGTCGACCTTCACGCCTTCGAGCGTCACGTGCTTGCCGTTGCTCTCCATCGTCAACTGCTGGAGATACGCAGGAAAGCGCTTCAAATATTGCTCGTAGGGCAGGACGGCAACCGTCTGTGCGCCAAAAAAATCGTTGTACCAGACCGAGAGGAGGGCCATCAGTACCGGCAAATTTTTCTCGAAGGGCGCGGTGCGAAAGTGCTCATCCATCTCGTGGAAGCCCGCCAGCATATCGCGGAAATTCGGCGGGCCGATGGCGATCATCGTCGAAAGGCCGATGGCCGAGTCCATCGAGTAGCGACCGCCGACCCAGTCCCAGAACTCAAACATGTTGGCAGTATCGATGCCGAACTTCGCTACCCCCTCTGCATTTGTGGAGACAGCGACAAAATGCTTGGCTACCGCCTTCTCGTCTCCACCCAGGTTCTTCAGCAACCACTCGCGCGCGGTGTGCGCGTTGGTCATGGTCTCCAGCGTCGTGAAGGTCTTCGACGAAACAATGAACAGCGTCTCGTCGGCCTTGAGATCGATCACCGCCTCGGCAAAGTCGGTGCCGTCGACGTTCGAGACGAAGCGGAAGGTCATGTCGCGCTGGCTGTAATGCTTGAGCGCCTCATAGGCCATAACCGGGCCGAGATCGGAGCCTCCGATGCCGATGTTGATGACATTCCGAATGCGCTTGCCGGTGTGGCCCTTCCATTGGCCGCTGCGCACGCGATCGGAGAAGGCAGCCATCTTGTCCAGCACGGCGTGGACGGCAGGAACCACGTTCACCCCGTCGGTGACGATGACCTCATCTCTAGGAGCCCGCAACGCCACGTGCAGCACGGCGCGATTTTCCGAGACGTTGATTTTTTTCCCGGCAAACATGGCGTCGATGTGCTGGCGCAATCCCGATTCCTGTGCCAGTTGCAGCAGCAGCTTGAGCGTCTCGTCGGTGATGCGGTTCTTTGAATAATCGAGGAACAGACCCACGGCTTCGGCGGTGAAGCGCTCGCCGCGGCCCGGATCGTCGGCAAAGAACTGGCGCAGGTGCGTCGAGCGAATCACCTGGTAATGGGTTTCCAGCGCCTTCCATGCCGGGCGCTCCTTCAAAGGCTGAATCGCCGTCGTGCTCGTCCCCATGTACAGTTTTCCTCACTCAGGATTCGTGCGTCACACCTGCACCGATCCAGCCGAACGACTTTACGCGCCAGTCGCGAGAACCGCGCTCTTCGACGAGATCACGCCGAGCAGGTCGGTCCACGATTTCACGAAAGCCTTGGCGCCTTCGTCCTGAAGCTGTGCAGCGAGCGCGTCGATATCCACTCCGGCTTTGATGAACTCGGCCAGAACCTGTTCACAGTCGCCGCCATCGTCCGGCATCACTCCGTCGATTTCGCCATGATCGGCGAAGGCCAGCAGCGTTTTCTCCGGCATGGTGTTGACCGTGTCGGGAGCCGCAAGCGCCTTGATGTACAGAATGTCGGAGGCCTTGGGATCCTTGGTGCCGGTACTGGCCAGCAGCAGCCGCTGCGGATGGTACCCGGCCTTGACGATGGCCTGCCAACGCGGCGTCTTCAGCAAATCGCGATATGCCTTGTAGGTGCGTTTGGAAATGGCAATTCCCAGCTTGTCCCGCAAGCGCTTCGGGCACTTTCGGATTGGCGGCCACGTCCCAGCGGCTGATGAACACCGATGCAACCGAACCGACATTGGCGGGAAGTCCGGCGGCGATGCGGCGCTCGATGCCTTTGCAGATAAGCGTCGGCGGCAGCGAGATAGTGCTCGCGCGAGAACAGCAGGGTGACATTGATCGGCACGCCGGCAAAGATGGCCTCTTCGATGGCGGGTAGACCTTCCGGCGTTCCTGGAATCTTGATGAACAGGTTCGGCCGGGCTGCCCGCGCGCGACAGGTCCTTCGCGGCCGCAATCGTGCTGTTCGTGTCATAGGCCAACAGCGGGGAGACTTCGAGCGAAACCCACCCGTCGACGGTTTTCGTCTGATCGTGGACCGGCCGGAAGAGGTCGGCGGCACGCGTCAGGTCCTCGATCGCAAGCTCAAAAAAGAGCGCTTCGCCCGACTTGCCTGCGTCCAACCTCTTGCGAATAGCAGGATCGTACGCCGAGCTATTCTTGATGGCCTGATCGAAAATTGTAGGGTTCGAGGTCAATCCGGTTACCGACAGTTCGTCGATGTAGCGTTTGAGGGTGCCGCTGTCGAGCAGGTCGCGTGTGATGTTGTCCAGCCAGAGGCTCTGGCCCAAATCGTGAAGCTGTTGCGTCGCTTTCATGGTTCACCTCGAAATCAGGAGCTGAAACGGGAAGCTCCCGTACCATACGCTCGGAAAAGGTTAGACCACTATGGATCGAAAGTCGGGCGAAAACGTTGTCATTAGAACAGAGCCGACGCGCAGCGTCATCAAGACATCGCGCAGGGAAAATCGAATTGAATAAAAATTAACCTCGTAAAGTACGTGCGCTAGTATACGTACTTGGCCTGCTGTTGGGCAAAAGCAGAGGCGCGGGCCGAAACACTCAGACAGTCTTCCCTATGACTGGCTTTTCGGAGCTTAACCGACGATTTGCAATTCCCGGCGTTGCCGAGGTGATCGCCGGCAACGGTGGCCTGCCCAAAGTGCGCGTCATCACGCCGGCCGCGACCGGCGAGATGTACTTGCACGGCGCGCAGGTCACGTCCTGGGCGCCCGCGGGCGCCTCCGAAGTGCTGTTTCTCAGTTCACAGTCGAGCTGGGAGGAGGGCAAAGCCATTCGTGGCGGGGTGCCCATCTGTTTTCCCTGGTTTCGCGGCAAGGCCGACAATCCAAAGGCTCCAGCGCACGGTTTTGTGCGTACCCGATTATGGCAACTAGCCTCGGTAACCCGGGCCGGCGACTCGGTCACCGTCACGATGTTTACTGAGAGTGACGAAGCCAGCCGCCGTTGGTGGCCCGGCGAGTTTCGTCTGGTCCATAGTGTGACCTTTGGCAAAGAGCTTGGGTTGGAACTGACCGCCACAAACACCGGCAACACGCCGTTCCGCTTCGAAGAAGCCCTTCATTCCTACTTTCGCGTGGCAGAGGTCGGAAGCGTACGCGTGGCAGGCCTTGACGGGGTGCACTATCTCGACAATATGGATTCCAATCATGAGAAGGTGCAACGCGGCGACGTCATCGTCAGCGAGGCGACGGACCGGGCTTATGAAGACGCGCCAGGCGAAGTCGAGATCGACGATTCACTGCTGCGACGGCGGATCCGGCTGAAAAAAGAAAATTCGGAGACCACGGTGGTGTGGAATCCCTGGCAGGAAGGAGCGAAGGCCCTCGCCGATCTTGCCGACAAAGAGTGGCGGCACATGTTGTGCATCGAAGCCAGCAACGTGATGGGCTTCGCCGTGGCCCTTGCGCCGGGAGAGCAGCACAGCCTGAAGGCAACCGTCAGTCTCTAGCATTGGACTGCGGGCGCTCGTCGACCTGGAGAGCCATGGCCACGCACCGATCGCTAAAGAAAAAGGTGGAACCGATGGGTTCCACCTTGGTGAGAAGGTAATCGTAGATACTACGACAAGCGACGGCGAATCATCCCGGCAGCAGCCAGAATTCCTGAGCCGAACATCATAAGGGTTCCTGGTTCCGGAGTCGTGCTAACGCCGTTATAGGTAAAGTTGTCGAACAAATACCACAGTCCGGAGCAACTTCCGCAATCGTTGGTGATCACGATCGATTCCACATTGGCGAAGTTAGCGGTTACGAAGTTGTAGCCGGTCGGCGAGAGGGTAGCCGTCACCGAGCCAACCTGAGTGTGCGAGGCGTCATAACCTGTGAGAGTGACCGTTACGGACGAGAAGCTCGCGTAGGCATCGAACTCCGCCCAAGTGGTAAAGTCCGCGCCATTGAAGGTGATTGGCGTGGCGCTGTTTATGGTGAGAGGGGAGTCGCCAAAGCCGTTGTAGGCGCCGCCGCCAGACGGGGCGCCATAGGTATTCCCATAGCTCGAATCGTAGGCGTCGTTGCCCTCGACGTAAAACCCGCCATTCCAGGTGAGTCCACCATAGCCGTCCGGAACCTGTGTGCCGGAGCAGAAACCGCTGCACAGCGGCCCAAAAGTGACCACTGTTGCTTGAGATAGAACCGGTAGCGCGAGTACTAACAGCGCCAATAGCCAGACCTTGCGCATGTGTCCTCCTGTTTGAAAAATCTACAACCCCAAACCAATCGTGCACGTCAGTCTCCGCGGCTGCGACCGACAAAAGCCAATCATTGCAAGTACTTACGGGATAGGGTCCCTTGACGGTCGCAAGTTCCTGCACATTCCTGTGGAAAATCATTCGCCAGTCGCGGCTTGTCCAGAAAATTGTCCGTGGAACGCCCAAAAGGGGAAAAGCGGCAGGAATCTTCCATTCAGAGTTGCAAAAACTTGCGGTGTTGACCCGCATCGCGCGGCATGTGGGAACAGCGTCCATCTGTAAGTACCTGAAAGGAGGCCTGTGTATGACCATCGTTCATCTGCGGCCAAACGGCATTGCTCGTGCGCATACTACACTGGCTTTCGGATCCTCGGGTCGCAAAGCTATGCAAGGAGGGGTTTACATGAAGGTTACTAAGTTCGCCGTGGTGTTGTTCGCGGCAATTGTTCTGACGGTCGCCCAGGCGGGCGCTTCGGTCGTGCACAATTGGAGTGGCGGTACGCTCGAAATACCACCGCCGATTAACTACTTTGGCCCGGGCCCACAGACCTTCGGGGTGGACAATGTGGTCTGGAGTTCCACCAATGCTTCCAACCAGGGTGGTTCTGTGTTCGGTTATACGGGAACCTACGGGTTCCTTGGCAACGGGTTCTGGGACGGCGCTTTAGGTCCAATGATTGGCCTGAATGACTCGAAGGACGTCTACGGCGTGACCGATACGATGACGTTTGCCTTCGCCTCGCCAGTGCAGTCAGTCGGTGCGTTCTTTAACTACGTTCCCGGATCGTCTAATCCGACGACTGTGTCGGTATACGACTCCAGCATGACCCTGATTGAGTCATACAACCTGACCTGGAATTTCAACAATTCGTCGTGCGTCGATTGCGGAATGCTGGTTGGCTTCCTGGAGTCTTCCAAGGACATCAGCTATCTCACGATGAGCGACAACTATGTCGCGCTCGCAAACCTCACGACCAACTTCAATGCCAGCACGACTCCCGAGCCTTCGAGCCTTCTGCTTCTGGGCAGCGGAATCCTTGGCCTGGCCGGGGTGGTCCGTCGCAAGCTTTTCTCCTAGCCATCGCTCAGTGGAGCTAACCTGAGGGTGACCGTACAAGCAGATCAGCTTGTATCGGGCACCCTTTTGATTTTGGCGAGGCATCCTCCTGCAGGCGCGGCCTTCCGGCGCTGCAACCCAGGTTGCCGGCACGAAGTCCCCGTCCGCAACTACCCCCGGGATCTTTTCCCCGTTGCCATTCACTTGCGAAGCAGATACAGCTACGGTTGCCCGGGAAACGGCCGCAGCTCCCAGCGGGTTTGCCCCGGTCGCATTTGTCGGGCTTCCGTCATTTCCTGTTGCAGCATGCGGTGTTTCAGCGATTCGTAGATCGGTTCGCTGCGCAAGAGCATAGCCACCATCATCGCCCCCAGCGATCCCACCAGCAGCGCGAGTGTCAGGTCGCCGCGGCCGGTCATTTCGAGGGCGAGCACCACTCCCGTAAGCGGCGCGCGGATGCAGGCGGAGAACAGGGCAGCCATGCCGACCACGGCACAAGCGGTCGCCGAAAGACCAAGCGCAGGAATGAAGTGGTTAAGCACATCCGCGTAGAACGCGCCGAACGAGGCGCCCAGCACCAGAATCGGCGCGAACAAGCCGCCCGGAGTTCCGGCCGCGTAGGAAAAGGGTCCAAGTGCAAATCGCAAAACGAAGACGACCGCCAGCGCTCCTACTTCGTAGCGCTCGGACAAGATCGTCTGGGTGAGCGAGTCGCCGCCTCCGACAAGTACCGGCGAGAACCAGGCCAGCAATCCCACGGCGGCGCCGATGATCGCGGCGCGGTAGACGGAAGAGACTCTCTGGAAGCTCTCGACCAGCGTTAGCAACCGCAAGGTCGCTTGGTTATAGAGCACTCCGAAGCCGCCGAGCAGAACCCCGACGCCCAGAAATGGCGACAGAGCCCAGCGATGATCCAAGCGGCCGGCGGCGACCATGAAGTCCAGCTTGTTACCCAGGATGTAACGCATGAGCCACACCGCGACCGAAGCGGCCGCAAGCGTGGCGACCAGCAACCAAGGATTAAAGCTGCTGGTGAGTTCCTCGAAGACGAAGACGGATCCCCCCAGGGGTGCGTTGAATGCGACACCCAGGCCCGCGCCGGCTCCTGCCGCCTCAACGATGGTATGGTCGACGCCGTCTTTGATCATCCATTTCGACACCAGGCTCGCCAGGGATGCGCCCATTTGGACGGTGGGACCTTCGCGGCCCAGTGCAAGGCCTGAGCCGATCGCCAGCAGGCCGCCGAAGAATTTCACGGGCACTATCTTGGCGCTGGCAGGTTTGACCTCTCCGCTAATGACGGCTTCGACGCGCTGCACGCCGCTCCCCGCCGCGTTGGGAGCAAAGCGTACCACGAGCATGCGCGCTATGCCCGCGCCGAAGAACCCGAGAAGCAGGGGAAAGATCCAGCCGACCCAGGGCCACGAATGCGCCCACCCGATAAGGATGTTGCGATACCCGTCGGCCATTACCATCAGGTAGCGGAAGGCGCCGCCGACAGCTCCGACCAGGAGTCCAGCGATCAGGCTGGCGTTGGCGATCCGTAGCACGCGGGAATTCAAGAGAGTCATGAGGCGACGCCTACGGCAGGTGCGATTCAGCCTGGGCAGTAAGTCTATAGGGAGGCAACGCAATTACCAACCGCCGGTGGGAATGTCCTGCAATTGGGCGGCTAGCGTCGTTCAAGGAAACATTCGCCGGCTGAAATCTCTGTAGGAATAACCGGTGCTGCCTCGCAAGTTAGATCGCGAAGCGAATGGCTGACGCAGCTTTCCGCCGCCTCAAGTGTTCGGCAGCGTGTGCAAACAGCAGGTTCCTCCGCTCCGGGCTAGCCTGCATTTCTCACCAGGCTCTGGTAGAGCGGCGCTTCAGCGCCGCGTTCGGCGCATGCTGGTTCTGATCGGAGCCCGCGTTAGCGGGCGACAGACTGGCGTCGGCTGAAGCCGACTCACAAATAATAAGGCGCTCGGGACGCGGGCCTCAAGGCCCGCTCTACCTTATTGGTTTCTGAAAAATCCGGGCTAACGCCCTCCAGTCGGAATCACGGCCTGAACTCCTAGTTCTGTCTGCAGGCTGTGGTCACCGGACCAGCGCCTTATTGCGGCGTCCATCCGCCGCCGAGCGCCTGGTAGAGCTGCACGTAGTTCGACATCTCGGCATACCACGCGTTGCCCAGGCTCAACGCCGACGTGAAGTATTGCTGCTCGTAGTACTGAACCTCCAGGAAGCTGGTAACGCCGCCCTGAAAGCGCACGTTAGCCAGGTCGGCGGTTTGTTTGTACGTCGCCGTCTGTTCCTCGATCTTCTTACGGTAGGCCTGCGACTGGCGGTAACCGACGAGACTGTTCGACACGTCGCCGAAGGCCTGGTTCACCGTCTGCTTGTAACTCAGCTCCGCCTCATCGCGCTGTGCCCAAGCCAGGCGGTAGTTGCTGCGGAGCCGTCCGCCTTCAAAGATGGGCTGTGTCGCCTGGGCTCCTACCGCCCAGAAAGTAGCTGGACCATCGATGAAAGTTGACAGCGCTGTACTCTGGGCGCCGAACGAACCTGTGAGAGAGATTTGGGGGAAGAAGAGCGCCTTGGCCACGCCGACATTCGCGTTGGCGGCAACCAGGTTTTCTTCGGCCTGGCGTACATCGGGCCGGCGCTCCAGAATGGCCGATGGCAGACCCGCTGGGACTTCCGGCATGTGCGGCTGCTCGGGGAGAGAAAGCCCGCGCGCGATCGGTCCAGGATTTTTCCCCAACAGGATGCTGAGATTGTTTTCCGTCTGCTCGATCAACTGCTGCAAGCTGATCACTTCCGCTTCCGCCTGCTGCACCAGGACTTCCGCCTGATATACGTCCTGGATGGACGATTCGCCTCCTTTGAACTTTACGTTGTTCAACTTGAGAATCTCTCTGTCGGCCTCGACGGTTTTAGTCGAATACCCAAGCTGATAGTCATACTGGCGCAGCGAGTAGTAGTCGGTGGCGACGTTGGAGATCAGGGTGGTCTGGACCAGGTCCCGCGCATATACGGTCGCCAGCAGGTTGGCGCGTGCCGCTTCGGTCGCCCGCCGGTACTGCCCCCAGAAGTCGACGATATAGTTCAGCGACAGTCCGAGGGAGCCGAAGGTCGGAGCGCCCGGATAAAGTGCATTGCGCTCGTTGACGATAGCGCCGGAACCGTCGAGCGTAGGAAATTGATTGGCGCGCGTGATGCCGAGTTGCGCCTGCGCCTGAAGAATGCGCGTGGCGGCGATCCGGATATTGTAGTTGTTGACCAGGGCTTCCTTGATCAGTGCCTGCAGCACGTCATCCTGGAAGACCGACTCCCATTTCATTTCTGCGAAAGTGCTGCCGGGCGGCGGTGGAGTTTGCGTGGTCGTCGGTGCGACGCCGCGATACTGGTCCGGTACCGTGGTCGCCGGGCGTTTGTAGTTCGGTCCTACCTTGCAGGCACAGACCGCGAGCAGCAACACGATGGCAGTGAGCGTCCTCATGCTAATCATGTCCAACTCCCTTTGCGTCTACCGATGGTTTATTCGGGTCGGGAATCTTTCGCTTGTCTCCGCCGATCCACACCCCGAAGCGCTCGACCACGTCGAACGAAACCGGGATGAAGAAGATGGCGATGAGCGAGGCAGCCACCATGCCGCCAATCACCACGGTGCCAAGCACCTGGCGGGATATGGCGCCGGCGCCCTTGGCCGTCCAGAGTGGAACGCATCCGAGAATGAAAGCAAACGCGGTCATCAGGATGGGTCGCAGGCGTAGCTTGGCTCCGGTCAGAGCGGCATCAATCAGCGTCTTACCCTTGTCGTACTCCATCTTGGCGAATTCCACGATCAAGATGGCATTCTTCGCCGACAGTCCGATCAGCATGACCAGGCCGATCTGAGCGTAAACATCGTTGTCGAGTCGGCGGAAGTAGAGCGTCGCAAAAGCTCCGAAGACGGCGATGGGAACTCCCAGCAGTACGCTGAATGGCAGCGTCCAGCTCTCATACTGGGCGGCCATGATGAGGAAGACGATGAAGAAGGCCAGGGCAAAAATCGCGCCTGGTGAAACTCCCTGGGCTGCTTTCTGCTCCTGGTATGACATGCCGCTGTAATCAAAGCCCATCTGGTTCGGCATCGACTTATGGAACACAGCCTCCAGCGCGGCCATCGCCTGGGCCGAGCTATAACCAGGCGCTGCCGAGGCGTTAATCTGGACACAATTGAACAGGTTGTAACGCATGACGAACTCGGCGCCACTGCGGGGAAATGTGGTGACCAAGGTGCTCAGGGGAACCATCTCGTTGCCGGCGTTTCGTACATAGAACTTGCCAAGGTTACTGGCCTTGGTACGGAAATCACCATCCGCTTGTACATACACCTGCCATTGCAGGCCGAAGCGATTGAAGTAGTTGATCAGCGCCCCGCCCATGAAAGCCTGAATGGTTTGGTACATACTGCTGAGCGAAATCTGCTGGCTCATGACCTTAGCGTTGTCAACTTTCACTCCCAGCTGCGGCACGCCAAACAGAGCGGTCGTCATCACGCCGGCTAATTCCGGACGCTTGCGGGCCTCGGCTACAAAGAGCTGCGCATTCTTCGCGAGAAAATCGATGCCGCTGCCGGAACGGTCTTCCAGAATGAAGGTGGCTCCTCCAGAAGTTCCCACGCCCGGAATCGCAGGCGGCGGGAACGAGAAGGCGATCCCGGAGGAAACCTGGGAGAGAGCGCGTTGCAGGTGGGCCTTGATTCCCGCATAACTCGTTTCGGGAGTCTTGCGGTCATCCCATGGCTTCAGGGAGACAAAAAAGAACGAACTGTAGGTGGCGTTGACCCCGCTCAGCATGCTATAGCCCATGACCGAGCTCACATAGTCGACGCCAGGGGTATCTTTGATGATCTGTTCGACTTGTCTGGCCGCTTCTGAGGAACGTTGCAGCGAGGAAGCGTCGGGCAGTTGCAACCCTGCGTACAGGTAACCCTGGTCTTCATCCGGCAAGAAGCTTCCAGGGATTTTCTTACCGAGGAACGCCGCTCCTACGACCATTACGCCGAGCAGCAGGAAGGCAAGTCCGGCTTTGTGGATCAGGTGCCTGCACCAGTTCACATAGCCATCGGTAGCGCGCCCGAAAACCCGATTGAACCAGCGGAAGAAGGCGCCCAGTGGTCCGCGCGCCTCTTTCTTCGGACGCAACAGCATGGCGGAAAGCGCGGGACTAAGCGTCAGTGCGTTGAACGCTGAGAACAGTACCGAAATCGCGATCGTAACGGCAAATTGCTTGTAGAGCTGCCCGGTGATGCCAGGAACGAAAGCCGTCGGAATAAAGACGGCAGCCAGGATAAGCGCGATCGCGATCACCGGGCCGGTAACTTCGTCCATCGCTTTGACGGTCGCGTCGTGCGGCGTCATGCCCTGCTCGATGTGGTGTTCCACGGCTTCGACGACGACGATGGCATCATCAACTACCAATCCGATCGCCAGCACCAGGCCAAACAGCGACAGGGTGTTGATCGAGAACCCTAGCATCGGGAAAACGACGAAGGTTCCAATCAGTGAAACCGGCACCGCAAGCAGCGGGATCAGCGTGGCTCGCCATCCCTGAAGGAAGATGTAGACGACGAGAATGACCAGGACCAGGGCCTCTCCCAGGGTCTTGTAAATTTCGTGGATACCGGCGCTGACGGCGAGGGTGGTATCGAGGGCAACGATGTAGTCGAGGCCCTGCGGGAATCTGCTCTTCGCTTCCTGCATCATCTTGAGCACGGCAGCCCGGCTCTGGAGAGCATTGCTGCCAGGAGTCAGATAGAGGGCAATCAAGGCCGCCGGCTGTGAGGGTTTTTTGTCTCCGGATTCTCCTAAACGCGCGTTATACGAATAGTATTGCGATCCCAAGTCGACTCGAGCCACATCTTTGAGGTGCAGGACGGACCCGTCAGGCTGGGCGCGAACGATAATCTCGTCGAACTCTGCGGCAGTTGGCAACCGCCCCGGCGCGCGAACGTTATAGGTGTATTGTTGCCCGTTTGGAACCGGTTCACCGCCCACCTGGCCTGCGGGATTTACTTTGTTCTGCGCCTGAACCGCATTCACGATGTCTGACACCGTCACACCCAGGTTTGCCAATCGATCAGGATTGACCCAGATGCGCATGGCGTATGGTCCGGCGCCGAATATCTGGACCTGCCCCACTCCCGGAAGACGGGTCAATGCATACTGCAGGTTGATGGTGGCGTAGTTGGCGAGGAAGACGTTGTCGTACGAGCCGTTGGGTGAATACAGGTCGAGCAGCATGAAAGGCGCCGTTGTCCCTGGCTGAACAATCACGCCCTGCTGGGTCACATCGCTTGGCAACTGCGAGTTGGCTTGCCCCTGTCGCATTTGCGCCAAGATCTGATCCGTGTTGCTGTCGGTGCCAAGCTGGAAGTCGACATAGAGTGTCATGCCTCCACCCGAGCTGGCACTCAGCGAATACATGTAGTTCATCCCGCTGACACCCGACATCTGCTGCTCGATGGGGGTGGCAACCGATTCCGCAATGGTCTGAGCATCTGCTCCCGGATAGGTCGCCTTTACCTGAATCATGGGATCGGCAATGTTGGGAAACTGCGCGGTCGGCAGGCTCAGTATTGAAATCACGCCGACCAGGACCATCAGGATGGCAATAACAATCGCGACAATCGGCCGATTAATAAAGAATTTTGCCATTGTTAGTCGCTCCCCGCTCCCGCAGAGGCGGCTACGTATGGTTTGGGAACGACCGGCACACCTTCTTTGGCTAGTTCAGGAGCTTGCCCCGCAGCCATCTGGATCTTCTGTATGCCCTCGACCACAACCCGCTCACCCGGCTTCAATCCTTCGGTGATGATCCAGTTCGGTCCAACGCGATCCCCTACCTTGACCGGGCGAAATTGTGCCCGGTTCTCCGGAGTCAGCACGATGAGCTGATATTGCGACTGCACCTCGATTACAGCTGCTTGCGGAACCAGCAGCGCATTCTTGTTGTCGCCGGTAAGGATGCGAACCCGTCCGAAGCCTCCGGGACGCAGGATGCCTTCCTTGTTCTCGAAGGCAGCGACCAGTTGAATGGTGCCCGTCTGACCTGCCACCTGGCGATTGACCAGGATGATCTTCCCTTTGCTGGGAAAGGTGACGTTATTCGCCTGAATGTACTCAATGTCTGAAGGACCTTGATGTCGCGAATCGCCGCGAATGACGTTCGAAATCAGCTTGGCATTGGAGAGGTAATCGCTCTCGCTGATATTGAAATACGCCCAGATGGGATTCACCTTCGAGACCGTGGTCATTTTGGTCGAGGTGCCCACCAGGTCGCCTACCTGCGAGGTGGATAGCCCGGCGATGCCGTCGATCGGCGAATAGACTTTGGTCCACCCGAGGTTCAGCTCGGCCTGCACCTGGTTAGCCTGGTAAGCTTGCAGTTGCGCCTTGCGCGCCTGTTGTATCGATTGGTCGGTGTCCAGTTGCTTCAGCGGGATTGCGTTCTGCGCAGCCAGCGGCGTATCGCGAGCCACGTTGGTATCTGCTTCTGCAAGAGCCGCGACTGCCACCGCCACCTGCGCCTTCGCCTGGTCAAGAGCAGCTTGAAACGGTCGGGGATCGATGTCGTACATAAGCTGGCCCTTCTTTACGAAGTAGCCATCCTGGTAATACTGCTTCAGCAAATATCCCTGCACCTTCGGGGTGATGTCGGCGTTGTTGGAGCCGTTGAGTGTCGCCACCCATTCCTGGTAGATGGGAACGTTCTGCTGCGCCACCTCCGTGACCTGGACCTGCGGAGGACCTGGCTTCGGTGCTTCTTCTTTCTTCTCGCAACCGACGAGCAACAGAACAGTCACCACCGATACGCAAAGCAGGAACGGCGACCGCGCATAACTGCGGATCCCTTGCTGCGGCTTTTTTGCTAAATGAGTTCGACGACCAAAAGACGGAAGACGCGGTTCGGTTAACATTGACACACTCCTGCCCGGGGCCTGGCATGTTCGTTCTGCGTGACGTTCATGTGCTGAAAGATTAAATGACGTTGTAGAACACTATTTGCAGAATTGCTACTGGAATTTTCACCAGTGTCCAGGACCCAGCCCTTTACTTTCAGTCACTCTCCGATTTCGACAGCGTGCTGAAATCCGGGGGCGGTGACAACCGTATCGACTCTCCACCCGGCTAACGCCGACAATCTACTTGACAAACGAGTGGAGTGACAGCAATCATCCCGTCACTGATCGATACACAGCGGAGGGCTTCGTCGGCCGTCTGCAACCGCAAACTCAGTCGACAATGACCCTCGGACGGTTCGCAATCCATGAGGATGATGGATAACCTGCTGGCGACGACGGATCGCAAGGGCTTCTGCGAATCGCTGCGTCGCGCGAGTGGGCAGACGGTTCTTCGCGGCCTCATCTTCGCTTCGGCTTCGCTATTCGCGCGCGCCGCCTCAGCTGCACCGATTCCGAACATCTTCGATCCGGCTTCCACGCCAGCCGACTCCATCTATCACTTATCTCTGTTCGTGCTGGCGACGTGTGCAGGAATCTTCATCACCGTCTTCAGTCTGCTGATTTATGCCGCAGTCAAGTTTCGCCAGCGTACCGGCGACGATGGACGCGAACCGCCGCAGATTTATGGCAGTAACCAGGTGGAGCTGGCGTGGACGGTGATTCCCGTCCTCATTGTGGTAGTGCTGTTCCTGGCTACCGCGCGGGTCATTCACGCTGTGGAAGATGCGCGCTTCCCTGCCGGCACCACGGAGGTTGTGGCCGTCGGTCATCAGTTCTGGTGGGAATTTCAATATCCGCAGCAAGGTTTTGTAACGGCGAATGAACTTCATGTCCCGGTGAGCGATGCCAAGCGGCCCACGCCGACGCACATCACGTTACTGTCAGCCGATACCGATCACAGCTTCTGGGTACCGCAGCTTGCCGGCAAGACCGACCTGATTCCGAACCGCGAAAACAGCATGTGGATCGATCCTCACGAGGCGGGAGAATATGTCGGGCAGTGCGCGCAATACTGTGGAGTTCAGCACGCCAAGATGCTGCTGAAGGTGGTGGTGCAGTCGCCGGAAGACTTCGAGCGCTGGGTAGCCGCCCAGCGTCAATTGCCGGCACAACTGGCGAGCGCCTCCGAAGGACGCCATATCTTCGAGACCACCGCTTGCGTCAACTGTCATACCATCGCCGGCACAGATGCCCGGGGAAAGTTCGGGCCGGATCTGACGCACCTGATGAGCCGGCAAACGCTGGCCGCCGGTGCTGCACCGAATACGCCGGACAACTTACGCAAATGGATCCAAGAACCTGATTCCATCAAGCCGGGAGCGCTGATGCCGGCCATGCAGTTAAGCGGTCCTGATTTGGAAGCTTTGACGGCGTATTTGCTGTCGCTGAAATAGAGAGCGAAGGAAACCCGATGTCGCACGCGGAACCGATTCCCCGACCCATCTTCGGAGCGCCCGAAGAGACGGCAGCCAAGCCGTTCTTCGACCGCGTGCACGAGTGGATCGTCACGGTCGATCACAAGCGCCTGGGAATCCTCTACATCGGATACGCGCTGGTCTTTCTCGTGATCGGCGGCATTGAAGCGACGATCATGCGCATCCAGCTGATTCGTCCGCATAACGACTTCGTTTCGCCGCAAACGTTCAATCGCATGTTCACCATGCATGGCACGACGATGATTTTCTTCGTTGCCATGCCCATCGTGTTCGGTTTCGCCAACTACTTCGTGCCGCTGATGATTGGGGCACGCGACATGGCGTTTCCGCGGTTGAATGCCTGGAGCTTCTGGATGACCGCCTTTGGCGGCGTCTTGCTGTACTTCAGCTTTGTTGGCGGATTCGGACTGTTTGGTGCGGGCAGCGCTCCCGACGTAGGCTGGTTCGCCTACGCTCCGCTGACGTCGAATGCCTTCTCGCCCGGCCACAGCACCGACTACTGGACCATTGCGTTGTTGATTAGCGGCTTTGGCAGCATCGGAACCGCGATCAACATCATCACTACGATCTTCTGCATGCGCTGCCCGGGGATGACACTAGGCCGCATGCCCCTGTTTGCCTGGCTCAACCTGGTGATGGCCGGCCTGGTCGTGCTCGCCGTGAGCCCGCTGACTGCGGCGCAGATCATGCTGATGATCGATCGCTATCTCGGCGGGCACTTCTTCGATACGCAAGCCGGAGGCTCAGCCGTGATCTGGATGCATTTCTTCTGGGTCTTCGGTCACCCCGAGGTTTACGTGCTGGTCGTGCCGGCATTTGCCATGATCTCGGAGATGGTTCCCGTATTCTCCCGCAAACCCATCTTCGGCTACTCGGTCATGGTGGCTGCCACGATCGCTATCGGTTTCGTGAGCATGGGCGTGTGGGCGCACCATATGTTCACCGTGGGGATGAGCTCGTATGGCAATGCCTTCTTTGTCGCTTCTACGATGGCCATCGCAGTCCCTACCGGAATCAAGATCTTCAACTGGCTGGGAACGATGTGGGGCGGCAAAATCCGGTTCAAGACGCCGATGCTGTTCTGCGTAGCGTTCCTGTTCCAGTTCCTGATCGCCGGCTTGACCGGAGTGATGCTGAGCGCCGCGCCCTTCAACTGGCAACTAAGCGGCTCCTACTTCGTGGTCGCGCACTTCCACTATGTGATCGTCGGTGGAATTCTGTTTGCCTTGTTCGGCGCGTTCTATTACTGGTTCCCCAAGATGTCGGGAAAGATGCTGGATGAGAGACTTGGCAAGCTGCACTTCTGGCTGTTTCTGATCGGCTTCCATCTTACTTTTGACTTCATGCACGTTCCGGGACTGCTCGGCATGCCGCGCAGGATCTACACCTACGAACCGGGACGAGGGTGGGATGTGTGGAACCTGATCATCACCATCGGCGTTGTCTTTCAGGCGGCGGGCATTTTAGTTTTTGTGGCGAATATGGTTTTGTCCTACTTCAAAGGCAAACCCGCGGGCAACGATCCCTGGGACGCGTGGACACTGGAGTGGTCCACCACTTCGCCACCACCCGCTTACAACTACGCAACGATTCCACATGTTCTGAGCCGTCGACCGTTGTGGGACCTGAAACATCCTGACGATCCTGATTGGAAATACGAGTAAGGAAAACACGTTGTCAGCCGCCACGATTACCGCACCGCAACTCGAGATGCCCCTGGGCCATGAATGGCGCGGACACGTCGGTATGTGGTGCCTGATCGCGGCCGAATCCGCCATCTTCTGTATTTTCGTGGTGGCCTACCTTTATTACGCAGGCAAGAGCCTGACAGGACCGACGCCGCGCGAAGTCCTGGAGGTGCCGATCTTCAATTCGATCTGCCTCTTCTCCAGCAGCTTTTCGATCGTGATGGCGGAGCACGCGATCCGGCGTGGCGCCATCCGCATGTTCGCGGCGTGGTGGTTCGTGACCATGACGCTCGGCGCCATCTTCCTCCTTGGCACGGCGCGCGAGTGGCATCACCTGATCTATGACAAAGGATTGACGATCAGCTCTAGCCTTTTCGGCACCACGTTTTATTCGCTCGTCGGACTGCACGGCTTTCACGTCCTCGTCGGACTGACCGGGCTGACGATCGTCATGCTCTTCACCGTGACAGGTCATGTGAGACAGGAACACGCCCCGCGCATCGAGGTATTTTCTCTGTACTGGCATTTTGTGGACGCTGTGTGGGTCGTGGTGCTTACGGTGGTGTACTTCATCGCGCGTTAGAGTGGCAAGCAGAATGACAACTGGACAACAATCCGCCGACCAGCGCCGCCTCGCATCTGTCGTGATGCCCGCGCCGACAGCGTGGCCCTTCGTCTTCGCGGCTGGGATGGCTTTGCTCCTTGCCGGATTACTCACGGACGTGTCGATCAGCTTGCTCGGGGTCATCTTCTATCTCGCAGGAGCGGTCGGCTGGTTTCGCCAGGTGCTTCCGTACGAGCATCACGAACTTGTCCCGGTTGGCCCGGAAGCCGAGACCGAGGTGGTTCTGGCTCCGGAGGTCATGCGCATGCCGGTGGCGGCGAAGATCCAACGGGCGTGGCTTCCTCTTAAGATCTATCCTGTCTCGGCGGGCGTGAAAGGCGGCCTGGCCGGCGGAGTGGCGATGGCATTGCTTGCAATGCTGTACGGCATCATCTTCACTCACAGCATCTGGTATCCAATCAACCTGATTGCCGGCAGCTTGTACGACGCCCCTGCCATTCCTTCGACGGCTGAGCTCATGCACTTCCGGCTGGGATGGTTCCTGTTCGCCCTTGCGATTCACCTCACGATGTGTCTGTTGGTGGGGCTTCTCTACGGCGCGATGTTGCCCTTGATTCCGAATCGTCCCATCGTTCTGGGTGGCATCATCGGACCGCTGTTGTGGACGGGACTCCTCTATCACATTCTCGGATTCGTCAATCCGTTGCTCGACCAGAAGATCAACTGGATCTGGTTTGCCGCCTCGCAGGTCGCTTTCGGCGTGGTCGCCGGTCTGGTCGTGGTGCGTCAGAACAAAGTGTGGACGACGGAAAACATTCCGCTCGCCATGCGCGCAGGCATCGAAGCGCCGGGCCTCATTCATGAGCGCGGTGGGGACAAGCAGCCATGACGATGCATTTCACCTGCGGGACGCTGCTGCTGGCTTTCTTGCTTGTGGCCTCGGGATGCACACTTCGCGGCAAGCCTGGGCCCGGAGTCGAGGTGCCGCGTCCCGACAGCATCCTCGATCCTGTGGTTTTATATCGCCAGAACTGTGCGGGATGCCATGGCGCGGAGGGAAAAAGCGGTCCTGCGATGACGCTCTCCGATCCCGTATACCTGGCGTTGGTCGACGATGACAGCATGCGCGCCACGATCTCGAAGGGACGTGCCGGCACCGCGATGTCGGCGTTCGCGCAAAGCGAGGGAGGAATGTTGACCGCCGCGCAGGTTGACGCAATCATTCGCGGCATTCGGTTGCGCTGGGCCAAGCCCGACGTGCTGGCTGGAGCCTCGGCCCCGCCGTATGCCGCTTCGTCGCCAGGCAATCCTCAGCAAGGACAAGCCGCCTACGCCACGTTCTGCGCGTCGTGCCATGGAACAGCTGACCAAGGCGGACCGAAGGCCGGCTCGGTGACCAATGGCGCTTATCTTTCCCTGATCAGCGATCAGGGCCTGCGTACCCTTGTGATCGTTGGACGCCCGGACTTCGGCGCGCCCGACTGGCGCGGGAACATTCCCGGGCACCCGATGACGAACCAGGAAATTACCGACGTAGTGGGCTGGCTCTCCGCGCAACGTCCAAAGCAGCCGAGCCAGTCGCCTGCGACGACTGCGTCCATGGCCGGAGGTGTGCATTGAGCGAGGCGCCTGTAAGAGCTAAAGAGTCCGGCGACAAAGTGGAGATCTCCCGCCGCGACCTGTTCTTCAAAATCGGAGGACTGTTGAATGGGCTGGCAGTGCTGGTGCTCGCGACTCCCATACTCGGCTACCTTCTCTCGCCGATCTTGAGTGCCGACCGCGGTCAGTACAAGCGCTGGATCCCGTTGGGAAAGCTCGATGAGTTTCCCGAAGGCCAGACCCGGCTGGCGCAGTTCGTCAATCCGATCTCAACCCAGTGGGACGGCGAGACCGACAAGATTCCTTGCTGGGTGCGACGCATTCAGGGCGAATCGTTTCAGGTGTTCGCCATCAACTGCGCGCACCTGGGCTGCCCGGTGCGCTGGTTTGCGCAGTCGGGACTCTTTATGTGTCCGTGTCATGGCGGCGTCTACTACCAGGACGGCTCGCGCGCCTCGGGACCGCCGGAGCGCGGCCTCTTTGAGTATCCCTACAAAGTAGAAGGCGGACAGTTGATGATCGAGGCCGGACAACTACCTACGCTGTCCACGACAGCGAAACTGGCGCGCAGGAGCAGTGGATGTCAAGGCTGAGGAAAATCGGCGCCTGGTTCGACGAACGCCTGGGTCTCGGTATCGTCATCCGCGACGCTGTGAGTCACCCGGTTCCGGAGAAATCGGCGAGCTGGTGGTATGTCTTTGGAAGCGCGGCGCTCACAATCTTCCTGCTGCAGATTGTTACCGGCATCCTGCTCGCGCTGATCTACGTACCCTCCGCAGGAGACGCCTGGAACAGCCTGCAGTATCTCAATCACGATGTCACGCTGGGATGGTTTCTGCGCGCCCTGCACGGATGGGGCTCGAACTTCATGGTCGCCGTCGTGCTGGTCCACATGTGCCAGGTGTTTCTGTTCGGCGCCTACAAGTTTCCCCGCGAGCTCACCTGGATTGTCGGCGTGTTTCTTCTGCTGATGACGCTCGGCATGGCGTTCACCGGGCAGGTACTGCGCTTCGATCAGGATGCCTACTGGGGACTGGGCATTGGGGCATCCATCACGAGCCGCGCACCGTTCATTGGCGCATACGCCGTGCACCTGCTGCTGGGTGGACCGATTATCGCCGGCGCAACCTTGTCGCGATTCTTCGCGTTTCATGTCTTCGTCATTCCCGGACTGCTGATTGGATTCGTCTCGCTGCACCTGCTCATGGTGCTGAAACTCGGCATCAACGAATGGCCCATGCCCGGCCGTGTGGTTCGCCGTGCGACGTACATGAAGGAGTATGAGGAGCTGACGCGCAAAGAAGGAATGCCGTTCGTGCCCGGCGCGATCTGGAAGGACCTGTTCTTCTCCGCCGCCATTCTTTTCAGCATCATGGCGTGCGCGGCCTACTTCGGGCCGTTCGGTCCCAGTGGCACTCCCGACCCGACCATCGTCCAGACCATCCCCAAACCGGATTTCTTCTTTCTCTGGTTGTATGCGCTGCTGGCGTTGCTGCCGCCCGCGATGGAAACGCCGGTCCTGCTGATCGCGCCGGTCATCGTCATCGGCTTCCTGATTCTGCTTCCCTTTCTGTCGAATGAAGGCGAGAAGAGCTGGAGACGGCGGCCGATTGCGGTCATTACGCTGCTCTTGATCGCCGTCGCACTGGGCACTTTCACGCGGCTCGCAACCTATTCGCCCTGGAGTCCCGTCATGGACGGGTGGAGCGGCGATCCAGTGCCGGTGCAGCTTCTGAATGGGCGAACGCCTCTGCAACGGCAAGGCGCGCTGGTCTTTCAGGTTAAACAATGTCGCAACTGTCACGCTATTGGCGGCACGGGCGGTAAGCGGGGACCGGCGCTCGATGCCGTGGCAACCACGCTCACCCACGATCAGCTGGTGCGGCAGGTGATCCAGGGGGGCGGCAACATGCCGGCCTATGGCAAAAACCTGAGTCCGGCGGAGGTCACGGCATTGGTTTCTTTCCTTGAAACTCTGAGGCCGCCAAATCGGCCTGCGGCCCGTGATGCTGCGCAAGAAGCTTTGCAGCGGGCTAAGCCTCACGGCGCGACCGGCTCACCACAGTAGCGCCGTGCACTCCGTATTACAGGCCGTGTTGCGATCGTGGGCCATCCCACCGGCGGCTACTTTTTCGCTTGGGCTGGCGGCAGTCGTTTACGTGCGCGGATGGTGGCTGCTCTGGCAGAGCGGGGTTCCGTACGTTCCTCCGTGGCGAGCCGGCAGCTTCCTGCTGGGACTGCTTTCGATCTGGATTGCTCTGGCTTCGCCGCTCGATACTTTCGCTCCGTTCGTTCTCACGGCGCACATGCTGCAGCACATGCTGCTGATGATGATCGCGCCTCCGCTGCTTCTGCTGGGCGCGCCGCTAATCCCGCTGGTTCGAGGCTTGCCGATCTTCGCGGCGAGGGAGTTTGCCGGGCCGTTGCTCAATTGGCCGCTTGCGCAGCGCGTTGGACGCGCGATAATCCATCCGGTGTTTGCCCTTTTGCTGATGGGCGCAGTGATGCTGGGGTGGCACGTCCCGGCACCGTATGAACTGGCTCTCGGTTCGTCGTCATGGCATGAATTCGAACATGCCTGTTTTCTGATTGGCTCGCTGATTTTCTGGTGGCCGGTGGTGCAGCCCTGGCCCAGCATCGCGCGCTGGCCACGCTGGTCGATGGTGCCTTACCTGCTGATCGGCGATCTGCAAAACACCCTTCTCTCGGCGATCCTGGTGTTTTCCGATCGCCCGCTCTATCCTACGTACGCCACGGTTCCGCGGTTGTTCGCGCTTTCGGCCGTGCAGGATCAGGCGGCGGCCGGAGCCATCATGTGGGTTGTGGGATCGGTGGCCTTCCTTGTTCCTGCGGTAGTCATTGCGATCCAGTGCCTGTCGCGGAAGCCGTCTGCCTTTTCGGCGGCTCGGTTGCGAACCCGCGAAGAAGCCCACGCAGAAGAGGAAGTATGGGCCCGTCCCGCTTTTCTACTTCGGCTGCTTCCGGCGAGAACGTCGGAAAGAGGCGTCCAGGCGGTCTCGTTCGTGTTGCTGTTCGTTCTGTGGGCCCTGTGCTTCAGCTGGCTTCTTTCCTCAAGCGCTGCGGACGACGACGATCAGGTCTTGCACTCGGTTGAATCTTCGGGCAGCTTCTTGGTCACGCTGCTGGCGCCGCAAGAACTCATCGCCGGCACCAACTCCTTCAGCGTCCTGGTGCAGGATGCAAAGAGCCACGATGTTCTGCTGGACGCTCGGGTCGATCTCCTTGCCTCCCCGGTCACGGGACAAACGCCTGCGTCGCACGTGCGGGCGAGCTATGACGATTCGCAGAACAAACTGCTGCAATCAGCGGAGCTGAATCTACCCGCTACCCGCGATTGGAAACTCGAGATTGCGGTGCGAAGGGGTTCGGAACAGACCGAGTTTTCCCTCCCACTCGAACTTACGACCACCGAATCAGCCTCGCATATTCCACGGACGCACCTTCTGATCGTCGGGTTTGCGGCCCTGTTGCTGATCGTCTACTTGCATCGCCACCGGAAAGCCAAGCCGGCGCGTCTTGATCCCTCGATTTCGTCGGCGTAGCTCGCGAACGAAGCGCTTCTGCCGGCGTCGCTCCAAACTCTATTCGCTCCAGCACAGCTGGCGATTGCGGCCAACCCCGGTCGCTCACTGCTGAGGGAGTCGGGATGACAAGTCGAAAAAGGAAGGCTTCGCTCGGGGAGGACCGCGAAGCCACTCGAGCGCGAACATTCACTCAGAACGACGCTTCGACTCCTGCGATTGCGCCCTTCTGTGTCAGGTGAATGCCGATCCGTTTGCTACTGCTACTGTTGTTCACCACAAGGCGCGAGCCCAGCGCATAGCCAGCATTGAGGCTGAAGTGCTTGCCGAGGCTGACTCCGATTGCGTCGGCGGTGGATACGAAATTTCCATAGCCGAACAAGTACATACCCAACACATTGCCTTCAAGGAACAGACGCGGAGAGTTCGTCAGATACAAACGCCAGTCGGGTCCGGCGACGGGGATGGGGGCCAGCAACGACCCTGAGGCTGAAACCGCCTGATAATGCATCCCATTTCCCGTGGTCTGCGCGGCGGCGCTGATCCTGGCTGAGGCATCGAACAGGTCCATCTGCACAGCCACTCCGAGATGCCCCCGCTTGCGGCGAAGGATGTCGTACTGATATCCCGGAGCATAGAAGTTCGATTGCAGATGGCTCTGCGTCGTCAGGCCGACATTGAACGTTTGCCCCTGGAAGGTGATGGTACGGTTCAGAACCGTCGTCCGGTCCTGCTGGAATGGGCTCGCACTGATGTACAGGTGGTTCTTGCGGGTGAATTTCCAGTCGACCTTGCCTAATACCGTGGAGTACGTATTGAAGCCGAGGTCCTTCTGAAGATCGATCGCTCCACTATCAGCCGAACCCTCGATCTGGCCCGAGGGACTGGAGCGGAACCAATAGACCGAGACTTTCACGTGGTACGCGTCGAAGTCTTCGTTGTCAGCGGCATGCAGAGCGGTCTGAAGTGTCACCACAAAAAGCAAGGTTGCGATCATGACCGCGCGCTGGTTGATGAGTCGCAGAACTTTCGCTGTGGCGTTGGGCATCGCTTGTCGAGTCTCCTCTCAGAAATGGTTTAGCAATCCAATCGTCGCAAAATCGTCCTCCCAGTGTAATGCACGACTCGAATGCCTCATCGATTTCCGAAGGTCCAACCTAGTCCTGAACTGGAACCGTAGTTGCTGCCGGAGAAGCCCGGGGGTGGCTGGTTGTCCCAGTTGCCGTAGAACGAAACGTTCCACGTGAGATTGCTGAAGACTTTCACGTAGTAACTGGTGTTCAGGTTGAACTGCACACGGCCTGGCTCGGAAATCGCTGGGAGAAGGCTGGCGGTGACGTTCAAATTGGTCTTGTTGAACTTGAAGAACTTCATCTGTGTGGCGATCAGCCCAGCCGCCACATTTTGCGCACTTTGCGTGACTTTGGTTTGATCGTAGTTCGTATTCTGCCACGCGAAAGCGCCGATCAAGGCAATCTGCGAACGGTTGGTATTTTTCAGATAACGGCCAACGCCGGCACCTAACGAGCTCTGCAACTTGATTTCCTGCTCTGAACTCTGCAGAAAGACGCCGAGCCCTTCGTAGAACCAGTTGTTCCAACGCATGAGGTGCTGCCCGTTCAACCCAAACTGGTTACGCGTCGACGCGGTGGCACCGTTACTATTCGACAAGGTCGAGTTGAGGTTGGCGGCGGCGGACCAGCGCTCGCGCGGGTAGACGACATCGGAGCTGAGATTGTATTGCGTGTTTTGATTGCCCTTGGAGTAGATGATGCCGGAATTGATTGAACCGTTGAAACGCTGCCAGAACTTGTCGGACGTCTCGTCCATCTGCACCACTCGCTTCCGGTCAACCACCGTTTTTTGATCGTTGGCCTCGATCACCTCGATCTGCATCGGGCGTCCATCCGCGCTATCTGCCGTCGACAGCGTCCCAACGTGCACCGATCCGTCTTCCGTCTTCACAATGAATAACTGCTTGCTCTCGAGGTGATCGACCTTCGACCACTGCACGGAACTGGTACCCAGAATGTAATCCATATTGACGTAAAGCACGCCCGAGTCCAGACCTTTGACTTCGCCGGTCAGATGATCGCCATTTTTCATGACGACGACATCGTTCTTGTCACGGGCAAACAGAGTTCCGGCAGCGAGGATGAGCGCAACACACAAATACAGGTAGCGTGAATGCATGGCACGTCCGGTGTTGTGGAATGAAGGTACGATTGTGGGCTAAACGGCTAAAAACGCGAAGAGTTTTCTGGCCCCGTGATCAGCAATGCTATCCCGCAGCCTAGAAGCCGACGCGGCCCACGCGAATCAACGCCGACCAATCCGGCGACCCATCGGCGGCGCGGCCGGCGGCATTGATGTGTTCGCGCTCCCACAGTTCATGGAACGGCAGACCGCCCGTCACCAGCCGTCCGCGTTCGTACAACAGCCGGTCCAACGTTCCATTCAGGAGGATCTGCCAATTCCACGGCTGCGGGTTAGCCATGTCGGCAGTCAGCTGGCGATCAAGTGTGGTCGTGCAGTTCCGCGTCAGTGCGTTGTACCACTCAGGATGGTCTTTGAGCTGGTTCAGGTAGTCGGCATAGACGAAGAAGAAAGCCCGTGCCGTCTCCGGGGAAAGCGTGGTGCGATATAAACGAACTTCTTCTGCTTTCCGGAAGTTGGTGCGTAGCCGGATCACGTCGCGCTCATCGGCAGTAACGAAGATGAGCTCATACTGCCGGAAAAAGCCCAGGATGGCCGAATAGGACTGTCCTGCTTTATAGCGGGCTTCGATGGAGAAGCAGATGTGGTCATGGTCGCCGAACTGAAAGCTGAGAATCGGATGCCCAATGTGGGGCGGCCCCCACGTGGTGAAAAACAAATCCACGCCGCGAAGCTGCGACAGGTAAACCGTGCGATCGCTCCAGCAGTTGGAGTACTCAGTCTCGCTGCGATAGTCGCAATTGCGCAGGTTATGAATGATGATTTGATCGCCATTGACCTCGACCGACGAGGTACGGGCTACGTCGGCTTCCCAATCTCCTTCGTTCGACGGCTTCAGGCTGAGCCACCACGCCAGCACGACGCAGAAGGCGCCCAGACAGCAGAGCGCACGATACCTCTGTAGTTTCGCCTTCCAGAAGATCACGATCAAAGCCACGACGTACAGAGCAACCGCGGGAATGCGCAACCATGCAATCCGGACATCGACGTAGAGCGCGGCTAGAGCCCATACTGTCATAATTCCGAGGATGAGCCATAGCACAGCAAGTCCCAGCATTCGCAGCCCCGGGTGGCGACGCCTCGACGTAACGCTCGGGGGAGTGGTAGCAGTGGTGTTGCTCTTCATGCCTGGCATTCCTCGCGAACTCGAACGTCTGTCTCCTCCAGCGATAGCGCCTCGGCCAGTTACGGCAAATCTGTGCTTCACGGAAAAACAGAGGTTCCGGAATTGTGGAGTTGAACTCCCTGTGATTCTATATCTACGCGTGTCCCAGGAGTTTACATGTCATTGAAGGGCAAAGTCGCTATCGTGACAGGCGGCAACACCGGCATCGGTAAGGCCATCGCGCTCGAACTCGCCAGACAGGGCGCAAACATCGTGATTAACTACATCTCGCATCCCGAAGCGACGCAAGATTTAGAGCAGCAAATCCTGGCGTTCGGAAACCAGGCCATTGGGGTGGAGGCCGATGTGAGTCAGGTTCCCCAGATCCAGAACCTGGTCGAGACCGCCGTCGCGAAGCTGGGCCGCGTCGACATTATGGTGAACAATGCCGGAATCGAGACCCGCAGTTCGCTGCTCGATACCACAGAACAGCAGTACGACAGGGTGCTCGCCGTGAACCTGAAGGGCGCTTTCTTCGGGTCGCAATCTGCCGCCCGGCAGATGATCAAACAGGGGGACGGCGGACGCATCATCAACATCAGTTCGGTCCACGAAGACTGGCCGATGCCGGGGAACACGCCGTATTGCCTCTCGAAGGGAGGCATGCGCATGCTGACCCGCACCGCTGCCGTAGAGCTGGCTCCGCACAACATTCTCGTCGTCGGTGTGGGACCGGGAGCCATCGCCACCAGGATCAATGACTCGACGATGAAGGATCCAGCACTGCTGGAGAAGCTGGACGCAGCCATTCCACTCAGGCGCATGGCAAGGCCGGAAGAGATTGCCACCGTGGTTGCTTTTCTAGCCGGAGAAGGGGCCACTTACATCACGGGCACGACGGTTTTCGTCGACGGCGCCCTCATGCAGAGCAGTCCAGGACTGTAGGACGGACAGTTTTTGCGGCGCAGGAATGTTCCAACGCCGCACCGTGAATTGTGTTTGTCGAGCTTCCGGCGGCCCGCAGCTTAGGAGCGCCGGGTAACTGCCCAGCCTACGACTGAGCCCAACAAAGCGCCCAGCGCGATACCGCCGACGACGGACGCCAGTGGGCGGTCCTTGAAAGCGGAATCGAATTCTTCCCTCAATTCCCTCTTCGCTTTGCGGCCGCGGTTTACGGTGTCGATCCACGCGTCACAAAACTTGTCGACCGATTCGTGGAATGCTTGTTTTGCACAGGCAGCTTTGACTTCGGTTTCGGCTGCGATCTGAGATACAGGATCCTGGAGTGTCTCTACAGGCATGGCGGCAAACCTCCTTAATGTCTTGGTGAGCCTTACTGCCTTCACTCTAGTCCGCTATCGCCACGAAACAAGTTCGCACATCACGCGGGCGTGTGACATGTTGCACAATCGAGTCCGCGCCCCGACCGCGGCAGCGAAACCAGGCGCGCGATCCTAGAAATCACACCCGGCTACTCCGCCATCAGTTCTTCGTCGTCTCTCTCGGTTTGCGACATTTGGATCGACGGAAGCCCAGCCTGCTGAAGAGCCTGATTCAGCTGAACGAGCTGTGTGGTCTTCAAGTTTTGCCACTCGGCCAGACGGGCCTTGAACGCCTCATCGGATTGCCGATAGACCTCGATCGCCTGACTGGGCACGGTGCGGTCGCCACTCTCGACGACACGCAGCGACGCGCCGAGTCCGGTGTTCGCCGCCTCCAGTCCCATCGAAGAGCCGACAGCGTTCTGGCTTCCGGCCTCGACGCTACCGATCGAAGTCTCGAGGGCGCTGACTCGCGAGAGCAGAGCAGGCTTGTCTGCGAGCTGTGGCTTCAGTTCATCCAGATGCTTCTTGACGGAAGCGATCTCGGCGGCAGTCCGGCGGCCCTGACGCGCTTCACCGAAGATCTCGAGGCCGAGACGAAGCTGTTCGGCCAGCACCTTCGGAGTGGCGCTCGACCGGGGATCCATCCGAACTTGCAGCGGCTGGGTGAAGCTCTTGCCATCGACGGTGAGCTTCGCCTGGTACGTCCCGGGAACAACACGGGGTCCCGGAGGTGCGCCGAACCCTTCATCCTCCACATCACCGGCAGCGCCGGAACTGCTCCAGCGCAGGTCCCAAACAAAGCGATGCATGCCGGGAGTGGTTTCCAAAACCGGTGGCCTGGCAAACCAGCGCGGCGCGATGGGCAGAGGCGGACGCTCCGGCGGTTTCGATCCGCTTACGTAGCGGCGAACCAGCTTGTTCTCGCCATCGAAGAGTTCCAGCGTGACGCTGTCGTGCCGGGGACTTCAGGTAGTAGTCGAGGATCGCTCCATCGGGCGGGTTCTTTGCAGTAGGCTCTTCCGGGGGGAGAGGGGTGCCGAGAAACAAGTCGTTGTCGACACGAACGGCGATCTCCGGCTTGTACAGCCAGGCGTTCGCCGCCTGTACCGCCGCATCCGCATGACGAAGGGGCGTGATGTCGTCCAGGATCCAGAACGAGCGCCCGTGCGTCGCAATCACGAGGTCATCGCCGTGAATGTTGAGGTCGCGAACGGAGCTGGCGGGCAGATTGAGCTGCAACGATTGCCAGTGATTGCCGTCATCAAACGAAACGTAGACACCAAGCTCGGTTCCGGCAAACAGCAACCCCTTCCTCTCCGTGTCCTCACGGATGGCATTGAGGAAGGAGGACGGGCCGATTCCGGCGGTACTCAACTGCCACGTTTTGCCGTAGTCGCGGGTGCGATAGAGGTAAGGAGCCTGGTCGTCGAGACGATGACGGTCTACCGCGGCGTAGGCAACCGCGGGATCGAAGTGCGAGGCCTCGATCAGGGTGATTTTGCTCCAGTCGCTGAGGCCGGGAGGTGTAACGTTTTTCCAGTTCTTGCCACCATCCGTCGTGAGATGGATCAGCCCGGTGTCGGTACCCGCCCAGATCTCGCCCGCCTTCAGAGGCGATGGCGCGATGGTGAAAACCACGCCGTAGCCTCTCTCTTTTGCATTCTGCACAGTCGTTGGTCCTGCAAATTTCTCCGTTGCCGCATCCACCGCAGATCCGGTGAGATCCGGGCTGATCTTCTCCCAATGCAGGCCGCCGTCCGTCGTCTTCAACACAAACTGGGTTCCCATGTAGAGCGTGTTCTTCTCGTTCGGCGAGAACAGGAGGACGGGCGTCCACGTCGCCCGATACTTTCGGCCGTTGATGTCGGTGCCGAATTGCGGCAGCGGCCACGGCGTAATGTCTTGACTGAAGGAAGTGCGACGATCGTAACGCACTACCGATCCGTACACGCCGGTTGCGTAGAGAATGTTGGGATCGCTGGGATCGGGTGCGAGATAGCCGCTTTCGCCGCCCGCCACCGGGATCGCATCCTGCACGGTGATCTGGCCATGATCGGTTCGGCTCGCCACCGAGATGCTTCCTGTATCCTGCTGCGCGCCGTACACCCGGTAAGGAAATTGATTGTCTGTAATTACGTGGTAAAGCTGCGCCGTCGGCTGGTTATACCAGCTCGTCCAGGTCGCACCATGATCCAGGCTGAGCGTGGCTCCTTGATCACAGCCCAGAATCAGGTGCGCGGGATTTTTCGGATCAATCCAGACATCGTGATAATCGTCCCCCCCGGGTGCTCCGCGCACAATGGTTAGCGTCTTACCGGCGTCGTCCAGCCGATAGAAGGCAACGTTCGGAACGTACACCGTGTCGGGATTACCGGGGTCGACACTGAGCCAGTTGAAGTACCAGGCGCGGCTGGTGAGACGGGGATCGCTGTTTGCCAACACCCACGTGTTGCCGCCATCCTCCGAGCGATAAAGGCCTGACTTCTTCCCCGCTTCGATCAGACTGTAGACGCGCTTGCCGTCGGGTGCTATCGAGACACCCACCCGTCCCCATTGCCCGTCAGGAAGCCCGTTGCCGGTGATTTGCGTCCAGGTTGCTCCCGCATCGGTCGAGCGATACAAGCTACTGCCCGCGCCCTGCAGAGGAGGGTAGCTGCTCCACGGCGGACGATGCGCACTCCAGAGGCCAGCGAAGAGTTCGTTTGGATTGTTGGCGGCGATCGACAGATCCGAAACGCCGAGATCCGGTCCTTTGTACAAAATCTGTTTCCAGGTTTTGCCACCGTCGCTCGATTTGTAGACACCACGCTGTTCGTTCGGCGCGTACGCGTGTCCAAGTGCGCCGACATACACCACGTCAGAATTGGTGGGATCGACAACAATACGGCTGATCTGGCGCGTATCAGCAAGACCTATACTGTTCCAGGTCGCGCCACCGTCCGTCGACTTGTAGACGCCATTTCCGGACGACAAAGCCGAGCGGATGTCCGACTCGCCGGTGCCTACGTAGAGGATCTGCGGATTCGACGGAGCGACCGCGATCGCGCCGATGGAAGCGACCGGCTGCGAATCCATAATGGGCGTCCAGACGTTCCCTGCGTCAGTCGTCTTCCATACTCCGCCACCGACCGCGCCGAAATAATAGGTATTCGTATCGCCGGGAACTCCAGCGACGGCAACCACGCGGCCTCCGCGAAAGGGGCCGATCAGTCGCCACTGCAGCCCATTGAATAGCTGCGGCGCCACCGTCTGCGGCAAAGCAGGCGCGGCAAAAACAATAGCAATAGAAAAGAAGGCTGTGAAACGGTTGAACCACCGCCTGCGCAGATTCAATTTGGACGATCCTCTACCCGATGTAAAAATCTGTTTGGATAGATTACACTTCGTTTTCCAGAATTACGACGGCTCAACCCAAGTCCAAGGGTGATTCAAAAAAGAGATGCGAAACTCGCTAGCCCGATCCTTTGTCCTGCTGCCACTTCTTCTTTCCAGTTTTCTCACCGCCCAACAGATCGACACGTCGCAGTTGCACGAGATGCAGTGGCGAAGCATCGGCCCGCATCGCGGGGGCCGCACGCGTGCGATCAGTGGAGTACCTAGCCGGCCGAGCGTCTTCTACATCGGAGCGGTGAATGGCGGCGTCTGGAAGTCGACAGACTACGGCAGGACATGGGAGCCGATCTTCGATTCACAACCGACGGGCTCGATTGGCGCGATCGCGGTTGCGGCGTCCGCTCCCGACACGATCTATGTGGCCAGCGGCGAAGGGCTGCACCGGCCCGATCTGTCGGTCGGCGACGGCATCTATAAATCAACGGACGGCGGAGCGACGTGGACTCATCTCGGGCTGCGGGATGGCCAGCAGATTCCGACGCTCGCGGTCGACCCCCGCGATGCCAATCGTGTCTTCGCCGCCGTCGCGGGACATCCTTACGGGCCGAATGCCGAGCGTGGTATTTACCGCTCTACGGACGGTGCGCAAACCTTTCAGAAGGTCCTCGACAAGGGCGAGAACATCGGCGGTAAGGACGTGAAGATCGATCCTTCCGATCCGAACATCGTGTATGCCACGTTGTGGGACGCGCGCGAGGGGCCGTGGGAGAACGGTTCGTTCTACGGATCGGGCGCAGGCATCTTCAAGTCAACCGATGGCGGCAGCACCTGGAAGCAACTCGGCGGGGGTCTGCCTGATGGCATGATGCAAGCCTATATCGCGATTTCGCCGAGCGATCCCAAGCGTCTCTTCGCATCGTTGGCGACCAAAACCAAGGGCGAGCTCTATCGCTCCGACGATGCAGGTGAAACCTGGACCGTAGCCACCTCCGACCCACGGCCTAAGAACGGCATTGGAGGTCCTACGGGTGACCTGCCGGTTCCGATGATCGATCCCAAGAACCCCGATGTCGTCTACGTGACTTCGGTTGTGACCTGGAAGTCCACTGACGGTGGCAAGACATGGACCGGTTTCCGTGGCGCACCCGGCGGCGACGACTACCAGAACCTCTGGATCAACCCGAACGATCCCCAGACCATCGCCATCGTCAGCGATCAGGGCGGCATCATTACGGTGAATGGCGGCGAGTCTTGGAGTTCCTGGTACAACCAGCCGACGGCGCAGATGTATCACGTGAACGCCGACAACGCGTTTCCCTATCGCTTGTGCAGCGGCCAGCAGGAAAGCGGTTCGGCCTGCATTCGCAGTCGCGGGGACGACGGGCAGATCACCTTCCGCGAGTGGCATCCAGTCTCGGCCGAGGAATATGGTTACGTTGTGCCCGATCCGTTGGATCCCGACATCGTCTACGGCGGCAAACTTACGCGATACGATCGGCGTACCGACCAGGCGCAGAACATCATGCCGAATCCGCTCCGTTCCGGAGATTTTCGCGTGCTGCGCACCGAGCCGATCGTTTTCTCTCCACAGGATCCGCATTTGATGTACTTTGCGGCGAACACACTGTGGGCGACGCACGATGGCGGGCAGAGCTGGAAGCAGATCAGCCCTGACCTCACGCGGAAGACCTTCGACCTTCCAGCGACTGTCGGCGTATTCAAAGATGATCCCGCGGCGCAACCCAAGCAGCGCGGCGTGATCTATGCGGTGGCGCCGTCTCCGGTTGAAGCCGATCGAATCTGGGCCGGAACCGACGACGGCCTGATCTGGCTGACGACCGATGGCGGCGCAAACTGGAACAACGTCACGCCGCAGCAGCTGTCGGCGTGGCAGAAAGTCTCCATCCTCGAAGCCAGCCACACGGATGCGAACACCGCCTATGCGGCAATCAATACAATTCGCCTCGACGATTTGCGGCCGCACATCTATCGCACACGCGACGCGGGCAAGACCTGGACGGAGATCGTCAAGGGCATCCCAGAGAACGAGAACGTCAACGCCGTTCGCGAAGATCCCAAGCGGAAAGGGCTGCTCTATGCGACGACAGAACGTGCGGTCTACGTGTCGTTCGACGACGGCGAGCAGTGGCAATCGCTGAGGCTGAACATGCCGGCGACCTCAGTGCGTGACCTTATCGTGAAAGACAACGATCTTGCCATCGCCACGCACGGACGCGGCTTCTGGATCCTCGACGACATCACTCCGCTCCGGCAACTGGACGACAAGGTTCTGGGAAGCAACGCATTTCTGTTTGCGCCCGAGCCCACGTATCGAGTGCGTTGGGACACGAATCCCGATACGCCCCTGCCGCCTGACGAGCCCGCAGGCAAGAATCCTCCGGATGGGGCGATCCTTAACTACTACCTGAAATCCGATGTAGCCGGACCAGTGACGCTGGAGGTTTTCGACCCGGCCGGCAAGCTGGTGCGGCGCTATTCCAGTGACGATCCAATTCCGCCGCCGAATCCCGAGCTCGATATTCCTTCCTATTGGGTGCGGCCGCCCCAGGTGCTCTCGAGCAAAGCGGGCTTTCATCGCTTCCTGTGGGACATGCATTACCAGCCGGTGCCGGGAATCGCGCCGGAGTACCCGATCGCGGCGGTCTATCGCAATACGGCTCCTAATCCTACTTCCCCGTGGGCGATGCCGGGAGAATACAAAGTGGTGCTGACCGCAGGGGGGCAGAAATATACGCAGCCGCTAACCGTGGTGATGGACCCGCGTGTGAAGACTCCGGTTTCAGGGCTGCGGCAGCAGTTCGAGTTGTCGAACCAGGCGTACCAGGATCTGCTGATGCTGCAGCCGATCATCGGACAGGTTGCGGCCTTGCGCGCCAGCCTCAAAGCCGCCCAGACCCACGCGAAAGGCGCCGACGCCGCAAAGTATGAGGAGTTGGACAAGAAGCTCGAAGCCCTGGCGGGCGCGGGTGGACGTCGCAGAGGAGCGCAAGGGGAAACTCTGTCGGGCCAGCAAGGTGCGCTACTCGGAATCCTGGGGATGCTGCAGGAGGCGGACGTGGCCCCATCGAACCCGGTCGTGCAAGCGGCGCAGAAGGCGCATGAATCGACCGCGGCTTTGACCCAGCGCTGGAACGAGATACAGAAGACGGACATTGCGCCGCTCAAGAACCAGCTCGGCGTCTCGACGTTGCGGGAGCTTGCGCCACAGACAGAAAATGCACCCGCACATAGCGTCAATAAGGACGACGATTAGCCGACCCGGGGCCGCAAGCCGGTCGGTGGGCGACGACCCAGATCACCCAAGGAGATCCTGGGCGACGTTGAGCCACTCGTCCTCCAGCGATCCTTTGGCCACGGGTTTGCCCGCTCGCGCATACCAATAGGCGGCGTTCGAGCCGTCGCCCTCCTTGCGATGCAGATAGGCGTGCACCCATGCTCCCGCTGGACCTTCGTCCTGCTGAGCCGATTCGTGCGCCCTGGTCCAATCTCCTTTAGCATCCCACCAAAGCCCTGCCAGCGCCGGGGTCAAACCATCGGGCGGTTCCGCTCGCGTCGTGCTCTTCCGAAAATCTTTCACATTCATACCGTTTAAGAGTAGCGCGCTGCCGGCCAGAGATATAGCTGCTTCGTGGAAGGCCCCTTGGGGCCGCTCTTAATGTGGTCGTAAGCGGCCTTCGCGAGACAACGCCGCCCAGAAATTCACATCCAACTGGGTGAGATCACGAACTTGGCCCTGGGGGCGTCGATGGAGAGCACGACGCGAGTTTCGAGCTGTAACCTTTTTTTCAGAGTGCCTCTGAGCACAACCTTAGCCGTCGCTTTCGCGACGGTTGTGCTGTGTTGCTCTGCGGCCAAGGCCCAGCAGCCTGACGGCCAACTGCTCTCGTCGTACATGGGACAAACGATCTCCGCCGTCGATCTGGCAGGAAGGCCCGACCTTACAATCGACAAAGTCGCAGATCGCCTTGCCGTGCGGAAGGGCAAACCGCTCGCCCAGCAAGACTTGAACGCAAGCGTCGCCGCGTTGAAGACTCTGGACGGCGTACAGTCCGTCGGCATCAATATTGAGCCGGAAGCCGATGGAATCCGGGTGCAATTTGTGCTCGAGCCGGGATTTTATGTGGGCATGTATCAGTTTCCGGGAGCGCTGAAGGAGTACGCCTACTCTCGGCTGCTGCAGGTTTCCAACTATTCTTCTCCGGCGCCTTATTCGGCCGGCGACGTGAGCCACGCGGAGGACAACCTGGTGCAATTTTTTCGGCGCGACGGATATTTTCTGGCCGAGGTTCGTCCCGAACTGTTGACGAACGACGCGCATCGTCTGGTCAATGTGGCCTTCCATATCGACTTGGGACGGCGAGCCAAGATCGGCAACATCGATCTGAAGGGTGCGACACCGCAGGAATCACAATTGCTAAACCGCAAACTCCGCTCGGTAATGGCGCGGCTGCGCGGCGATTCGCTGAAACCGGGCATGAGGTTCACCCAACGGCGGCTGCAGTCGGCGCAACAATATATGCAGGACTCCCTCGCCAAGCAGGACTTCCTGGCCGGGCGAGTGAAGCTAGTCTCTGCAGAATACGATCCCAACAGTAATCGTGCCGACGTCACCTTCAACGTCGACACCGGAAAGATCACCCGGGTGAAAGTAGTGGGCGCCCATGTGTGGGGCCGCACAGTACGCAGCCTGGTGCCGATGTACCAGGAGAACGTGGTCAACGACGAACTGATCAAAGAAGGCCAACGCAACATCATTTCGTATTTTCAGGCGAAGGGCTATTTCAACACGCAGGTGAAAGTCAGCGTCACCAACAACCAACTTGGCCAGCTGATTGTTTACGACGTGGATAAAGATGGTCGGCATAAGGTCGACGAGGTCGCCTTTAAGGGAAATCAGCACTTCAGTGCGAAAGAGTTGCAGTCGCACGTCTCGGTTGAGAAAGCTCGCTTTCTCTCGCACGGAAAGTACAGTGAGGAACTGGTCCGCAGCAGCGCCAAGAACGTCAAAAACCTCTATCTTGCGGCCGGCTACAGCCATGCCGAGGTGACTCCAACCGTTGCCCGCAAGCAGGGAAACGTGGAGATCACCTTCAACGTTGTCGAAGGCCCGCTCGACGTGGTGCAGGATCTTCGCATTGAAGGCAATGCCACACTTCCGGCGACGGAGATCGCACCTCATGGACTCAAACTGGGGCCGGGCAAGGCGTTCTCCCAACAATATCTCACCGACGATCGCAACCAGATCCTGGCTCGTTATCTATCGCTGGGATATCTGAATGCGAGCTTTCGCGCGACCGCCAAGCCGGTGCCTGACCAGCCCAACCATGTCGACGTGGTCTACCAGATCAGCGAAGGTCCGAAGGTCATCGCCGCCAACATTGTTACCACCGGGCGCGAGCACACTGAGCAGTCACTTATCGACAATCAGCTACGCATACGAGCGGGTAAGCCGCTGGACGAAAACGCACTGCTCAGCTCCGAAGGCCATCTCTACAACCTGGGAATTTTCGACTGGGCCGAAGTCGACCCGAAGAGCACGATCACCGATCAGACCCACGAAGACGTTTTGGTCAAGGTGCATGAAGCCAAGCGCAACTCCATCATCTACGGATTCGGATTCGAAGTCGTGAATCGAGGAGGCAGTATTCCCAGCGGAACCGTTGCCGTGCCCGGCATTCCGCCGATTGGCTTACCTGCGAACTTCAAGACGAGCGAGGCGACCTTCTGGGGACCGCGCGGGACCTTTGAATACACGCGAAAGAATCTGCGGGGACGGGCGGAATCGTATACCTTCTCCGCCTTCGCCGGGCGGCTCGATCAGCGCGCTGCCTTCACTTATACCGATCCCTACTTTCGGGAAACGAAGTGGAAAGGCAGCGCCCTGTTTTCCGTCGAGCACAACAGCCAGAATCCTATCTTCACGGCGCGGCTGGGGAATGCGGGCTATCAGTTCCAACGGCCATGGCACGATAGCCGCAAGACGAATATCTTTTTCCGCTACAACTACCAGGTAACCAAGATCACGAATTTGTTGATCCCGCAACTGGTGCCTTCGGACCAGCTCAATGTGCATCTTTCGACGCTGGCCACAAGCTTAATCCATGACACTCGCGACAATGCTCTCGATGCGCATCTCGGATGGTATGACAGCTTTGAGTTTGACGTGAATCCCTCCTGGCTGGGTTCCAATTTCAGTTTCAGCCGTTTTCTCGGGCAGGTTGCACATTATCGAAACATCGGCCACGGCATCATCTGGGCGAACAGCCTCCGCTTAGGGCTGGAAGGAGCGTTCGGGAATAGTGAAGTTCCGTTGAGCGAGCGCTTCTTTACCGGCGGTGGCAGCACACTTCGTGGCTACCCACTGAACGGCGCCGGTCCGCAGCAGACCATCACGGTATGCGGCACTCCCGGCGTTATCTCAACCTGCGCGCCGATTACCGTGCCGCAGGGCGGCAATCAGTTGATGATCTTTAACACCGAGCTTCGCTTCCCCCTCGATACGATCAAAAAGAACCTTGGGTTGGTTACGTTTTATGACGGCGGTAATGTCTTCCCGACAGTGGGTCTGCACGATTTTACGAAGCTGTACAGCAACTCCGTCGGCCTCGGACTTCGCTATGCAACCCCGGTAGGCCCCGTGCGCATTGACATCGGCCACAACTTGAATCCCATACCCGGAATCAAATCTACGCAGTACTTCATCACCTTGGGGCAAGCATTCTAAATGGCGCTCAGAGACACCGGTTTCCCTGTCGGACCAGAAGAAGTACCGCCTTCGCCGCGAGCTTCGCATAGGTGGAGGAAGATTGTCGGCTGGGTGGGTGGGATCCTGGTGGTGCTGTTGGCGATGCTGGCAATCGGGGTCTACGCCCTGCTGCACAGTGCCTCTTTCCACAACTACGTGGTCCGCACCGCTCAGCAGAAGGCGAGTGACTCGCTCAACACGCGGGTTACGCTACAGAATTTCACGCTGCATCTGTCGAACCTGAGTCTTGATCTCTACGGGCTCACGGTGTACGGAGTCGGGCCCGGAGCCAATGCGCCAGTGTTGCAGGTCGATCGAATGAGCGCCGGGGTTCGTGTCATCTCGGTGCTGCATCGGCAGTGGAACCTCGATAACCTCGAGGTCGATCATCCCGTGGTGAAGATGCTCGTCGACAAATCGGGGCAGAACAATCTGCCCACGCCGAAGCCGAGCAACAGCAATTCACAGACAGACCTGTTCGATCTCGCCGTTCGCCACGCGCTCCTCGAGCGCGGTGAACTGTATTACAACGACCGGAAGACTCCGCTCGAAGCCGACCTGCACGACCTGAATTTCGTCTCGAACTATGACACGACCGATGGCGGCCGTTACTTTGGCACCCTGGCCTATCGAGATGGGCACCTGAAATACGATACGTACGCACCCGTGTCCCATGACCTGAGTGCTAGGTTCGACGCGCGGCGTTGGGGAATGACCATTGAGGACGCGACGCTGAAGAGCGGCCAGTCCCAGCTGCGGCTGAATGCGTCGGTCAAGAACTATAGCAATCCTGTAATACATGCGAAGTACAACGTTGTGTTGGCCACGGGAGAGTTCCGTCGCGCGCTGAACAATGCTTCCCTTCCCGTCGGCGTAATAAATGTGGATGGGACCGCCGACTACACGAGCGTGGCTAACCAGCCGCTGCTGAATACCGTGAGCGCCGAAGGGCAGCTGAGCAGTCGCGATGTGCTGATCAGTAGTCCCTCAGTCCGAACCAACGTTCGCGATCTCCGTCTACGATACCGTCTTGCCAATGGCGACGCCGCCTTGCGCGACTTGCGCGCTGGACTGCTAGGCGGCGAACTCACTGGCTCCGGCGACGTTCGCAACCTGTCGGGCAAACAGCAGGGACGTGTAGTCGCCGCACTGCATGGACTTTCGTTGGCTGATCTGAAGAACCTGGCAGGGTCAGCTTCCCTGAAGCAGGTCACGATTTCCGGTGGTCTGAATGCCACCGCCGAGGCGAACTGGACAGGCACGGTACAGAGCCTGGTCGCGACCGCTAATGCGACCGTAAACTCGACAGTTGCGCCCGCGAACCGCACCAACGAAACTGTCCCCCTGAATGCCGCCGTGCATGCCGGGTACAACAATGCCCGCCAGGAAATCACACTTAATCAAAGTTACTTTCGTACGCCCCAAACCACGGTTGATCTCAACGGGACGGTGAGCAAGCATTCGGCCCTACAGGTGCGGGCGCAAGCCAATGACCTGCATGAACTGGAAACCATCGCGTCGCTTTTCACCGCTCCAAAGCCGGGACAGCCGGCTCCGCAGCCACTTGGATTGGCAGGCACCGCCTCCTTTAACGGAACAGTGAGCGGCAGCACCAGCGCCCCACAAATCGCAGGAGAGCTGACGGCGAGCAACGTAAAAGTCCGGAACGCAGCTTTCAAGCTGCTACGTACGAATATCGCGGCCGGCCCTTCCCATGTCAGCCTGCAGCAGGGTGAGCTAGAGCCGGCTCAGCAAGGTCGCGTTGCGTTCAACATACAGTTGGGTCTTAAGGACTGGTCTTACACGGCATCCAGTCCAATCGTTGCGAACGTGAACGCGTCGCAGCTGTCACTGGCCGATCTTAGCCGGATTGCCAATTCCACGGCTCCTGTCTCCGGCACGCTGAACGCGAACCTGGCGCTGCACGGTTCGCAACTGAATCCGGTGGGGCAAGGCGAAGTTCGGCTCAGCAACGCGAAGATCTCGGGTGAGCCGATTCAGGCAGCCAGTCTCACTTTTCAGGGCACGGGCGATGAGGTGCACGCCAACCTGTTGGCGCGTATCCGGGCGGGTACAGCCAAGGGGCAGGTCACGTACTACCCCAAGCAGCAGGGATACGACGGCATGCTGCAAGCGACGAACATCCAGCTTGGGCAGATTCAGACGTTAAAGGATCGCCACCTGCAGATAGCGGGAACGCTGAACCTCAACGCCAGCGGGCGCGGCACCCTGAAAGATCCGCAAGGGCAGGCAACACTCACGATTCCGCAGCTTGATGTGCAGAAGCAACAGATCAAGAACATCAACCTGCAAGCCAGCGTCGCGAACCAGCAGGCTACGTTTGCGCTGCACTCGCAGGTGCTCGACACGCCGTTGCAAGCCGAAGGCAAAGTAGGGCTCACCGGCGACTACTATGCCGACGCAAAGCTGGATACGCCACTCATCCAGCTGCAACCATTCGTCGCGGTGTATTCGCCTGCCCAGGCCAACAAGATGTCAGGGCAAACGGAGATCCATGCCAGCTTGCGCGGTCCACTCAAAAACAAGGCGCAATTGGAAGCGCACCTCAACATCCCAGCGCTCGCCGTGGACTACAAAGCGGTTCAAAGTGACAACAACACCCCCGTCAACGTGCATATCGCGGCGGTCGGTCCGATCCGCGCCGATTATGTGAACGATGTGCTCGCGCTTCAGCCTGCCGAGATTAAAGGGACCGATACGGACATTCGTTTCGAGGGGCGCATGCCTCTGCAGACCAGCCGCGAAACCTCGACCCTCAAGGTGACGGGGACGGTTGATCTGGGGCTAGCTGAACTTTTCGATCCTGAGCTGACCAGTGCGGGGAAATTGCAGTTCGATATCAATGCGGCGGGTCATAGCCCCGCGGACGACGTTGCCGGGCAGATCCAAGTCGTGAATGCGAGTTTTGCCGTGCCTGACGCGCCTCTTGGTCTGAGCAACGGCAATGGCGTCTTGACGCTGCGGCGGGACCGGCTCGACATCACGCAGTTCACCGGCGAAGTGGGGGGCGGACGAGTTACCGCTTCCGGCAGCGCCGTATATCGGCCGTCGGTTCAATTCGCAGTTGCGGTAAAGGGCCAGGATCTGCGGATGTTGTATCCGCAGAGTGTGCGTTCGGACCTGGGCGTTGATCTTGCTTTGCGCGGAACTTTAGACTCATCGCTGCTCAGCGGGCAGGTTACCGTCGATAGAGTTTCGTTTACCCCGGACTTCGATCTTTCGAACCTCATCAATCAATTCGGCGGTGACACCGTGGCGGCGCCGTCGCAAGGTTTCGCCGACAATATGAAGCTAAACATTGCGCTGCGGACACCGTCGGAATTGAATGCTGTGAGCCGGACGCTCAGCCTACAAGGCGACGCCAACCTGCGGGTAATCGGCACGGCATCGAATCCGGTGATCGTAGGCCGCGCCAATCTCACCGGTGGCGATCTCATTTTCTTTGGCAATCGTTACCTGGTCGAAGGCGGCACGATAGCTTTTGTCAATACCGTGCAAACGGAGCCAGTCGTCAATCTCGAGGTTAATACTACGATCCAGCAGTACAACATCGCCCTGCGGTTCCAAGGCCCGCTCGACCGGTTGCACACGAACTATACTTCGGATCCGGCTCTGGCCTCCGCCGACATCATCAACCTGCTGGCCTTCGGCCAGACGCAGGAAGCCCAGGCGGCACAAGCCCAACCCGGAAATTTGGGCGCAGAATCCGCAATTGCCTCACAAGTCACAAGCCAGGTCACCAGCCGTCTGGAAAAGGTCGCCGGCATCTCCCAATTGTCGGTCGACCCTGTGCTCGCGGGAAGCGGCAATCAGACGCCGGGCGCGCGCATTACCATCCAGCAGCGGGTTACCAGTAAAGTCTTCGTGACCTTTGCCACCGACGTCACCAACACGCAAGACACCACTGTACAGCTTCAGTACCACGTGAACCGCAAGTGGTCGTTGAGCGGGACGCGCGACCAGAATGGTGGTTTCGGCCTCGACGTGCGCTACAACAAGACCTTCTAAGCTTTACTTTCAGGTGTTATGTTGCTTGCATGAAAGCCGATCCCGGTAAACTTGCTTGCGCGCTCATCTTGCTGGGTACCCTTGCCACAGCACAATCCTCGCCCGACGCGACCGCCAGGGCAAGGCAGCAGCTTCAGCAGTGGCAGAACTCCCGGGCTGCCACGCTGATGAACGACTTCGGCGAGCTGGCACGGTATCGCGAGGCGAATGCCAGGCTCGGGCCTCCCGCCGGTGGGGAAAACCGGGTTGTATTCATGGGTGACTCCATCACCGACAGTTGGAACTTGGCAAAATACTTCGCTGACAAGCCTTATGTGAATCGCGGCATCAGCGGGCAGACTACACCGCAGATGCTGATCCGTTTGCGCGAAGATGTGATCAATCTGCGGCCGAAGGTCGTGGTGATTCTCGCAGGTACCAACGACATCGCGGGTAATACCGGACCGATGACGCTCGGGGAGATCGAAGCAAACTATGCTTCCATGGCCGACCTCGCGCGGGCACACGGTATCCGGGTTGTGCTTTCGTCGGTCACTCCGGTGAACGGCTATACCGAAAAGGCGCAGCAGTTTTTCCCGCTGCGTTCGCCACAGAAAATCCTGGAGTTAAACCGCTGGTTGAAAGATTACGCGGTCCGGAATGGCGCCGTCTATCTCGACTATTTTGATGCCATGGTCGATGACAGGGGATTGTTGAAGCGCGAGTTAAGCGAGGATGGTCTGCATCCCAATGATAACGGATACAAAGTGATGGCGCCCCTCGCAGAACGAGCGATCGAACAGGCTCTGAGAGCAGACACGAAGACCCCGAACTAGGCCACGAGGACGATTCGCTTTCGACGAGAGCTATCGTTTGATGATCGGGTTGTAGCCGTCGCCCATCAGCTTTGCCTTCATGGCTTCGGCGTCGGGCAGCGAGGCGAAGGGGCCTACCTGCACATGAAACAGCTTGTCAGCGCCTGAGGGATTGTTGACCACGAACACGCTGTAGCTTTTTTTCTTCAGCGCGCCGGCCAGGGCGGCTGCATCTTCTTCCTTCGACACGGCAGCAATCTGTACCATATAGGCACCGCGATCCGGGGGAGCTGATGTGCGTGTCTCGTCGGCTGTTGCGGTGGTTGTAACTGGTTGTGTAGCCGACCCCGTACCGGCAGGTCCCTGCGTGGTCGTCGCGGGCAGGGACTCCGGAGGCGATGTCAGCTTGGTATTCGGCTGGTCCTGTTGCACAGACTTGTAGAACGTCAGGTCACTGGGCTTGGCTGCATTGTCGTCCACGGCAGGCTGCGCCTTGACGGCGACGACGGCGGAAGGCTTCTTGGTGTCAGTCGCGGCAGAGCTTTCGGACGACGCATTGGCCGCCTGATCGTTCAGCGCCTGCTCCTTCGCCGAACTCTTTCCCAGCGAGTAGCCAATGGCGAAGAACACCCCGCACACCGCCACCAGCAGGAAGAACAATCCCAGCAACTTGCCAGTGCCGAGCGTGATCTCGGTATCTTCGGAATAGGAAGCCATGTTTCTCCCCATAGGTGTTTACGTCCGTGGCGGTTCTGCGTCGCCGGGCTTGTATCGACCCGTCTTCACCAGCTGCTGCAGACCGGTCAACAGATCCACCGGGACCGGGAAGATAATGGTCGTATTCTTTTCAACCCCGATTTCGGTCAAAGTTTGCAAATAACGCAACTGAATACTGGTCGGCTCCGTGGCCAGCAGGTGGGCCGCGTCGGTCAACCGCTGCGCCGCCGCAAACTCGCCCTCGGCGTGAATGATCTTGGACCGCTTCTCACGTTCGGCTTCGGCCTGCTTCGCCATGGCGCGCGTCATCGTCTCCGGCAGGTCGACCTGCTTTACTTCGACTGCGGTAACCTTCACGCCCCAAGGGTCGGTGTGCTGATCCAGAATCGATTGCAGCCGCAGATTGATCTTCTCCCGATGCGCCAGCAGCTCATCGAGATCCACCTCGCCTAAGACAGATCGCAACGTCGTCTGCGCGAACTGCGAGGTCTGGTACATGTAGTTCGATACGGCCACGACCGCCTTGTTGGAATCGATCACCCGCAGGAAGATGACGGCGTTCACCTTCAGCGTTACGTTATCGCGGGTAATGATGTCCTGCGGAGGAACTTCCAGTGCCTCCTGGCGCAGCGAAACCCGCACCATGCGATCGATGGGCGCAAACACCAGAACCACGCCCGGCCCCTTCGCACTCGACAACAAACGCCCCAAACGGAAAACCACACCTCGCTCATACTCGGCCAAAATCTTGATCGAGTTGATGATGTACAAAACGACGATGACGACGGGTACAAGAACTAACAAGCTCACCAGGAGCCTCCACCGCAAAGAGAATTGTAGAACGGGTACTCCTCTGGATTGTAGGCCTAAGTGACACTGTCACCCAAGTCAACAACAGGCACGTTGGCAAACGAAGTGGTTCTCGGCTGCTTCATGCCGAAAGGTCATGAAAGAGATTCTTCGCCCTCCGAGCTTCCGCGACTGTCGTCAGCCGTAGACCGTGATCATGAACCCCTCGTGCGCTCCCCAGCCCGGGCGTGCAGAGGGAAATGAAAGGGCGAAAATCATGCGCCTTTTGAAAGCTCCCGCACATAAGGCAGCGCTGAAGTGCCACTTTGTTATCCGCCAAATGCAGACCAAAGTGCCCTAATTCGAGAGTCTCTGCTTACGACTATCGCGCTACTTCTTCAATACGAATTTAGTAGCTTAGTGGGTGGAGCGGTGGGTCACTTCAGGGCGATTTACTTACGCCGACATTCCGTCCACTATAACCGCCGATCCCCCTAACTAAATCGAATCGAAGTTTTGCTGATCTTTGGTGCGCAGCATTCAGGGCGTTACAGGCTACGCAAGATCACCGCCACTCGTGATAAAGGACAAGCAAGTTATGCACTTCGCAAACTTCGTCGCCGCTAGTCGACCGTTCTTCATGGCCTGTTCTCCGAACCGTGCATGTCGACACGCTTTGAGATCCATTCTTGCGCTTGTGCCAGTTATTCTGGGCACGACATTTTGGGTTTCAGCACAGGTCGCCATCACCACTTACCACTATGACAACTATCGAACCGGCTGGAACCAGTCGGAAACCCAGCTCACGCCTGCTACCGTGAGCAGCTCAAAATTTGGTCTCTTAGAAACGGTCGCGCTCGACGACAGAGTGGACGCACAACCTCTCGTCGTCCCAGGAGTAACGGTAACCGCCGGGAACTTCCAAGGCATGCACAATGTGGTTTATGTCGCCACGGCTAACAACACGGTGTACATGGTGGATACGGATAACGGAACCGTTCTGCTCACTCAAAATCTTGGTCCTCCCGCATTACAACCACCGGGCTGCGCTAGCGGGAAAAAGGATGTCGGCATCACGTCTACTCCGGTGATCGACAGCAACACGAACACCTTGTATGTGATGGCTTATACGGCGGACAAAAGTGGACCAACCTATCGCATTCACGCCCTGGATTTGGGAAATCTGGGCGACAAGGTTACGCCCCAGGTGGTGTCGGCCTCGCATCTGCTAAACAACGCAAAACTATTCACCTTCAACGGGGCTTACCAGAGACAACGTCCGGCTCTCTTGTTGGCCAACGGGAATGTCTATGCAGGTTTTGGCAGCTTTTGCGATCTGAACGCGAAGCTTTCACGTGGCTGGCTGTTGGGATGGAATGCTGCGTCCTTGACTCCCCTGCCATCCAACCAGATAGAGAACTCGCAGGCTGCTTCTCCACATTCGTTTTTCCTTTCCTCGATCTGGATGTCAGGCTATGGCCCCGCAACCGATGATGCTGGAAATGTCTTATTCATCACCGGAAATTCAGACCCCTCTGGAACGACATATGATGGCGTGTCCAACATCCAAGAAAGCGTAGTAAAGGTCTCGCCCGACCTCAACAGCGTACTCGACTTGTTCACCCCAACCGATCAAGCCTCGCTAGACCAGACAGATGGGGACTTCGGTTCAGGAGGGGTGCTCGTTCTACCCGACCAGGCTGGACCTATACCCCATCTCGCGGTGGCGGCGGGCAAGGAGGGTAACATGTTCCTTCTGAACGAGGATAGCCTGGGAGGATATTCCACGATCGCTAACCAAGTTCTCGGAACCTACCCTATCGGGGAATGCTGGTGTGGGCAATCCTATTTCGTCGATCCAGACGGAGCGTCGCGAATTGTCAGCAGCGGCGGCCCTACCGTCATGGTCTGGAAGCTTACGACAAACCCCAATCCGGTGCTAACCAAGGTTGGCGCATCAAATTTCATGCTCGGCGGGCAGGATCCTGGTCGTTTCACGACAGTCTCATCGAACGGAACGGCTAGTCCGATCATCTGGGCACTTCCTCGCGCACATCTTCAGAGCATATATCTCTATGCCTTTGATCCCGAATCACAAAAGAAAGGCATCATAAATCAGATTTTCATGGGGACTGCGGGCGCGTGGCCGTTGCCGGCCGCTAATGCTAATCTGGTCCCAGTAGTCGCTAACGGCAAGGTTTTCGTCGCCAGCTATATGCAACTTAGTATCTTCGGACTGAAGGAATCAGCGACACCCAAGACACAACCAAACTAAACAAAACTAAAAAAGGAAGATCACGATGCTGTGACTCGTTGAACAAGAATCGAGTGGTCGATGCTCCGCCAAATTTGCCGTGGGATACAAAGCCGGGCGGAAAAGAGCGACCGTCGCGGAGGTGAAGCGACACTGTGTCGCGACTCAGTGTCGCCGCTCCGCGGCTCGGCCTTATTCCCGCTTGACAGCAGGTTAGCGCGCGCCCTGGGAATCGATACCTGCTGGTTACGCTCGGAGTGCTTTGCCGATGAACACCTGACGAACCGACAACCATTCGCATCATCGGTCTGCAAAGGTCTGAAGTTGCCTTCCCTATCCCACCTTCTCCACTTCCAACTCCAGGCCCTCGACTTTGCGCACCACGACCGGCTCGCCGAGGCTTACGCGGCTTCGCGCACGGGCGTTCCACAACTCGCCTTGGACAAGGACTTTCCCTTCAGGATCGATATCGGTCTCCGCCTGTCCGATCGCGCCTATCATTCCCTGCTCGCCGGTGACGACTTTGTTGCGCCGCGCGCGAAGAGCGATGGTCATGAGAAAGACGGTGATGGCACCCAGCGGAACGCTGATAGCGAGCGCGACCCACAGTTTCACCCGCAATTCGGGAATGGGGCCGTCGACCAGCAGCAGACCCCCGACCGTGAGCAGCGCGATACCGCCGAGACCCAGAATACCGTGGGTAGCAAATTTCGCTTCCAAGGCGAATAGAAGAAATGCCGCCAGAATCAGCGTAAACGCGGCATAACGGACGGGAAGCAGGTTCAGAGCAAACAACGCCAGCAGAATGAACACCAGTCCCACGACCCCCGGCAACACCGCCCCGGGATGATTGAACTCGGCGTAGAGGCTGAGGGCACCCACCGCGAGCACCAGGAATGCAACATTAGGATCGACCAGGAAATCGAGGATGCGCTGCTTGAGAGTCATGGGCACTTCGTCGATATGTTTACCCAGCAGATGCAAAGTAGCGGTCTTGCCGTCGAAACGTTTGATGGTGCGGCCATCCAGCTGCTTGAACAAGGAATTCTCGTCCGGGGCAACCACATCAATCAGGTGCTGCTGCAAGGCCTCCTGGTCGGTCCACGATTTCGATTCGCGAACGGCACTCTCCGCCAGTTGCACGTTCCTGCCGCGTGGTCCAACGAACGAGCGCATGAAGGCGGCAGAATCGTTTTCCATTTTGGCCTTCATTACATCGTCCATTTTTTCGCCACCCAGGATGACCGGGTGCGCGGCTCCGGTGTTGGTGCCGGGAGCCATGGCGGCCACATCGGCCGATTCAAGAAGGAAGAACCCCGCGGAAGCGGCCCGCGCGCCAGTCGGCGCAACATAGATAATCACCGGCACGGGGGAAGCGAGAATTTTGGCGATGATGGAGCGCGTGGAATCGACCAAGCCGCCTGGGGTGCTTAGCTCGATGAGCACAGCGTCGGCGTTAATCTGTCGCGCACGATCGAGCGCGCGGCCGACATATTCATCGGAAACCGGCTGAATCGTGTCGTCCAGACGGATCTTCACAATGTCGGCAGTCCCTGCAATCGCCGCGAAGACTAAGAGGCTAAGGACGCAAACGAGCGATCGGATTCGAAACATGCTGCCTCCTTCCGGAGGAAAACCACGTGATGGCCAGGACTTCCGGAATCATTTCGAGCTCTGTTTTGCCGCCAGTTCCTGCTTGACTCCGAGCGCAGTCTGGTTCGACGGCTCCAATAGCAGCGCTTTTTTCACAGCAGCCTGCGCCGGCTCCAGCTGGTTCTGCTTGAGCGAGACTCGGGCCAACACCAGGTAGGCCTGCACGCTAGGGTTGAGCCGGATGGCGATCTGCGCCTCGGAACGTGCACCGGCCAGATCGCCCTTCTTTTCGAGGACTGAAGCCAATTCCGCATGGGCTCCAGCATTGTTGTAATCCGTCGCCACCGCCTCCCGAAATTCGCTTTCCGCCTGGGCAGTGGCATTCTGCGCCAGCAACTGCTTGCCGCGCTCTACGTGATAAGCCGAGTGAGACAACTGATCGGTTTGCGCCAACCGCTCCTCGGTGAGGTTGTGGATCTCCATCTCCAACTGGCGATACGATGCTTCGTCATAATTGCGCTTGATGCGCTCCATCGGAACCCGCACCTGGCTGGATGGAAACATCGCATTGCCTGCCGTAGCCACGGTGCTGGGCGAGGCCGTCAGCGGCGGTGGTGCAGCCACCCCGCGATTAATGTTGTCCAGCAGCGACCTTGCTTCACCATCGGCGGTCCGCCGCTGCAACACTTCTTTCAGTTGTCGCGCAGCTCCGGCACTATCGCCGTTCTTATACAGGGCAACAGCGAGGTTAAAGCGATAGTCCGGGTCATTCGGGTCTGCGTTTGTCGCCTTCAAGAAATATTCAACCGCAGAGGCCCGTTTGCCGCGCCGGCTCTCGACGACCCCAAGGTTGTTGTAGACCTCGGTGAGCGCGAGGCGCCCGACCAGGCTATAAAAGGCTGCGAACGATTTGTCGAACGATCCGCGATAAAACTCAGACATGCCCAGCAAAAAGCTGGCCTCGCCCGCAACCGGATCATTCTTTGGCACCCGGGCGAACCAGGACGACGCCAGTTCGTATTCGTGATTATCGTAGTACGCCTTACCCAGGTGCAGGATGGCCAACGTGTAATTGGGATTCAGCTTGATCGCGGCGTGAAAGTAGCGGATCTTCTGCTGCCGGTCTGTGGCCAGAGTGCCGCGGATGTAATCCTCAAAGGCGTCGAGACGAATGGGAGACGAGGCTTGCAGGAACTGCTCGCGCGTGAAGCTTGGCGGATCGGGCAACTGCCGCAGCAAGTCATAGGCGAGTCCAGTCTGCAGCGTGATGAGATCCGTCAGTGCGCCCTTGGTCTGTACCACGGCTCCGAGGTGCAGCTTCTGCATGTCGAGTAACTGGGCTGAAGCGACGAAGGTGTTGCCATCGAAATCGTAGCTGCCAAGCACGACGTAGTCAGCATCCATCTGCTCAGCCACGCGGTAAATCGTCGCCCGCGAAGGCCTCACGGTCAGCGGAATTCCGGCGTGGTCGAAGGCGTAGCTGCGGTCGTCGCGGCTGATGACGTAAACGTGGGCCGAAGCCATACGCTGCGAAAGAACCTCAGCAAAGGCCTCGCTGATCCATTCCAGACCCGGCGCCTTTGATTGATTCTCGAAGGGCATGACGATGAGCGTACGCGTACGCGGAAGAGCTTGCGTTTGAGACTCGGCTAGCTTGCACGAGCCGCAGAAAACGGCCAGCAACAGGACGATGTACGGCAACAACTTAGAACGAACGTATCCCAAGATGTCACGATTATAGCCGCTCCAATCGGCCATGTACCCGGCGAGGCCGACAATGCACATGGGAGCAGCTACTTGCATTCCATCGCCAAAGCAATCATTCGGTACCTAGATAGCAAACCCGTCGGCACACAGCGGAGTCTAATCGAGCAACAGCCCAGATAGCCGGGGTGTACGCACGATCACCGCGGAGCCATTCTCATGAAAACGTTAGCGTACCTCTCCTCGTTGACCCTGCTAGCGGCTAGCGTGGTATTCGCGCAGAGCTCGGGCGCAGGGGCCCAAAGCGATACCAGCAATAGCAGCGGCAGCAGTTCGGCACACACTTCTCAGCCGACCAAGCCAAAAATGGCGCAACCAGCCGCAGGCAGTCAAGACACCGATCAACAGGGCACGGCCTCTTCAGCCGCAACCAGTTCGACAACTCAAACCGAACTGCCGAACACCGCGATCCACGATCGTCCGGCAACGTCGACTCCAGCCGCCACCGATCAGGGTCAGGCCACCAGGCCGCAGAGCGGAACCATGGGAACCACAGGCAACACACCGAACACCAGTACCCCACCGAGTAGTTCGCCGGACCACAAGCCAAACTCGTCGGATCCAAATAACAGTGCGCCTCCTCACACCAGCCTGAACGCCCCCCCCAAAAACATCGGGAGGGGCGTTTCGGCGACAGAGGCGATGGCTGACATGCCGGAGCGGCCTGCGCATGCTCCTGATTCTGGAACGCAGCCAATGGTGCAGGAAACAGTTTTCGGGGATCCGGAGAGTCCCGCGCCGCAGAACACATCTCCCGCTGGACAGGATGCGGAACACGACGAGATAAACGGGCTGCCGCAAACTTCTTCGCTTTTGCCTCTGCTGGGAATGGCAGGAATGGGATCGCTGGTCTCAGGATTGTTTCTGCGCGGACAGAGGTAACAAGGTCAGTGGAATGTGGGCACCGTTTGCGAGCGCTCGCTCCGCGAAAGTGTAAGAGGGTCGCGGGCGGGAAGGCTGCTATCACGTAGCGCATGGGTTGGGCGGGTAGCGGGTGTGTAAATCAGATCCTACAATCTTCATGTGCTCGGCTCCTTTCCTCCGGGCCTTGGTTGCTGGAGCGCACCCAACTGTACCCGGCGACATCGGAGCCGACACGGTTATCTAATCAGCCGAAAGTTTTTCTTGATGATTCCACTCGCCTATCTGAACCCTAACCTGGGATTCTTTTTGTTAGTGTGTCGCCAGGGCTGTAGCAGCGTCGACCACGCGACTTACTGCTCGTCCTCCAACTGAAAGTCCTCGCCCGGAAGAGCCGGTGGCAGCGTGAGCCTTTTTCTTATCTCGCCAAACTCAATTTGTAACAGCATTGGCTTGGCTTCGACTCTCGCAAGCTCGTTAGCCCTCTTCTGCAATTCGGCAACCTTGTCAGGGTTCTGGGCCGCAACGTTATTCTTCTCCGAAGGGTCCTGGGCGATGTTGTACAACTCGACAGCTTGTGGAAGCGGAGTGCGCCAGATGAGTTTCCAATCACCTTCACGCACACCAGCGCGGAACGGCTCGATGTTGTAGATAACTTCGGTACGTGGCGACGGTTTACCCTGGCTGATAGTCGGCCACATGTCCAAGCCGTCGAGTGGTTTGTTCTTGCCAAGCTGCGCCCCAGCAATTCCAATCAGAGTGGGATAAGTGTCGACTACGTGCATCATTCCATCGACAACCGTTCCCGCCTTGATGTGGCCGGGCCAGTTCACCAAGGCCGGAACCCGCGTGCCGCCTTCATAGAACGTGCCCTTGCCTTCGCGGTATGGTCCGTTGTCGCAGGGAATGACCACCTTGGACATGTCGCCCTCACCTGCAAACATGGCGTTGCGGGTGCCGCCGTTGTCGCTCTGGAACAGGATGATGGTGTTGTCGCGCATCCCATTCTGCTTGAGCGCGGCGACTACTCGCCCGATCTGATCGTCCATCGCGGTGATGCTCGCAGCGTAGGCGCGACGACTGGGATCAGCTATGTTTTTGTACTGATCGAGATACTCCTGAGGCGCCTGATACGGTGCATGAGGAGCGTTGAAAGTCAAATACAAATAGAGCGGCACTGCCGGATTGTGAGCGTCGATTAGCTTAACGGCGGCGTTTCCCAGCAAGCTGGTCGAATACCCCGGTTCCTTGAGCAGTTTGTTGTCCAGATACCAATCCACCACTCCGTGCTGCTCGTGGGTAAAGTAGTCGATCTCGCCAATCAGTGGGCCGTATTGGTAACCGAAGCCGCGCTGGCGGGGCCAGTATTTGGGATCAGCATGGCCTAGGTGCCACTTGCCGATAATCGCTGTGTCATAACCCGCTTCTTTCAAAGCCTGGGGCAGCAGCCACTCGTCCGTGGGCAGACCGTAAGTGTAACCGGATGGAATAACCAGAGTCTGAAGTCCGTAACGGAAGGGGTAACGCCCGGTCATCAGGGCGGCGCGGGTGGGCGTACACATCGGCTGCGCATAGAACTGCTCAAGCCGCGCGCCGTCCTCAGCCAACCTGTCAATGTTCGGAGTCTTGATGTCGGAGCCGTGATAACCCACGTCTTTCCAGCCCAGATCGTCAGCCACGATATAAACGATGTGTGGTTTATTGTCGGCCGCGTGCACACGAGTGGTGACGCCTGCCAGCATGGACGCTGCAAGCAAAGCCAAGGCAAAGAATCGAGCTCTCACGATCCCTCTTGGAAGATTTATTTTCTGGGCGTTTGGCCAGTATACACAGCGGCGGCTTCAGGATGTGCGTTTGGCTGATTAGATACCCACACGTGAGGGTCTTAATCGACCCTGGAGCTTTCCGTTGCGCGTTGTGCCTGTAGTCGACTGCTGTGCTCCGCGGCTGAGAGGTAGGCGCCCCCAAGCAGCAGCATCCCACTGAAGAAAGACCAGAAGATCAGAGTCACCGAGACGGAGAACGGTCCGTACACCTCCTGAAAATTAAGCCAGGGCAAGACGAGAATATAGGCGTACTTCGCCGCCTCAGAGACCAAGCCGGTGACGATCGCCGCCGGCAGTACCGCACGGGCTGGCACCTTGCCGTGCGGCAGCAACCAATAGATCAGGAAGTAGATGCAGATTGTGGCCAGAATTGCCGAACTCTTCATCACCAGAAAGCCCACGCCTTGGAATACGAAATTCTGCTCGCCCACGACCGAGCCCAGCAGCCGTAGGTTTTGCGCGGTAAGCGCGATAGAAAGCATGGCGAGCGACCCGCAGGCCACGGCCAATCCCAGGGAAAACAATTGATTCATGAGGTATGAGCGGTTCTTCTTGAAGCCCCAGATGCTATTCAGCGCCACCTCGAGTGGCAAGAAGATGCCGGTCGAGGTAATGAGCAACATAACCAGTGAGAGCACCTGGCCGCGACCCCGTACGCTGGCCAAGAATTGCAAGTTGCGGATGACAAAGTCTTTGTTGCTGGGAAGATCGTCGCGCAGCAGTCCCAACACGACGTTATACATGGCATCGGAATGGAAAACCCGGCGAATCACCGTCAGCAACAGAACGATGAACGGGAAGAAAGACAGAATGGAGTTGGCCGCGACCGAGAACGCGTAAGTATGCACCTCGGTTTGCATCAGGAAGCGCAGAGTCGACCAGCCATGGCGGCGCAAACGTCCGAAAAGACTGTACGAAAGCGCTTCTGTGTGAAATTGATCCTGGGCCCGGTCGGCTTCGGCCAGCAGGCGCTTTGCGGTGGCGCCCGGCCGGAGCGGGGTGGCGCGCAGGTCGACGGTTCCACCGTAAACCACCGGGGGAACCGACCTTATCGTCGAGCTTTCCGTGTAGGGGCGAGTCAGCGGCGGGGCTTGCGTCGACTGCGATTCCGAGTTGCTGCTCACGGCTTAATCCTACCAGAGCGAAGCACGACTCACCGGGGCAACCGGGGCTGGACTACTATCCGAAATCGTAGCCGTTTCAGAATCGACCCAAACTCTTGGGCGAGAAATAGTTGCAAAACTGCAGAGTTCCTGTAATTATTTTGTGCTCCACCCTCGATTGGGCGAAGGTGGGGCTTTCGGTGAAACCGAAAAGCGGATTTGGGTTGATGTCTCCGTCAAGCAGTCGAACTCGCGCATGGCACGGGCTCCAGCGATTGGCGCTTCCGCGAATTGTTACGTTCGCGGGAGGTCGCTCGTGGGGCTTTTTCATTGCGGAATCGCTGCCGAGCACGGCCGCAACCCTTGTTTCCCGGCAACGTTGCGACGTCGCCCGGGCGCGCTCTCTCAGGGTCGCTCTCGGAACGTCCGCGAAGCAGGGGTGATTCCAAGGTGGAGATTCGAAAGGAGTAAGTTGTGAGAGAGAAAGGTACAGTCAAGTGGTTCAACGGAGCCAAGGGATACGGATTCATCCAACGGTCCACGGGCGAGGATGTCTTCGTACATTTCTCGGCCATCCAGGAGAACGGATACCGCAGCCTGAACGAGGGCGAAACTGTCGAGTTCGACCTCACGCAGGGGCCGAAAGGCTTTCAGGCCGCTAATGTAGTGCGCGCCGTATAGAACGTCTACACATCGAATGCTGGTCGCGCCCACTACCTGCCATCTTAGTGGGCCCTGCTGCCTTACAAGTCAGGCGAGAGAACCCTCCTCCCACGGAGGGTTCTCTTTCTTAGCAAGCGTCTTCTCCGCCTAGGCGGCGGAAGCCAATTGCCTTGCGCAGCTTTCGGCGAAATCAGAAAGGTTTTCGACAGCCTTATCGATCGACTGCTGCGCGACTTCGCCGCCAAGTCCCTGCTTGTCGGCATGGATGAACGTTAGGTCCGTCAGTCCGAGGAAACCGAATATCTTCTGCAGATACGGAACCTGGAAATCCATCGCAGCCATGGGAGAATCCTGAGGGTAGGAACCTCCTTGGGAGACAATCACAAACACCTTCTTGTTCGAAGGCAGCAAGCCTTTGGGACCTTGCGCGCCGTACGAGAACGTCTTGCCGGAACGGGCGATCTGGTCGATCCAAGCCTTCAGAGTGGCAGGAATCGAGAAGTTGTGCATGGGCACTCCGAGAACGATTATGTCCGCGCTGATGAGGTCTGCAATCAGAGCGTCGGACAGTTGCAGCAGCTTCTGCTGCTCGTACGTGCGCTTCTCTTCGGGCGTGCGACTGGCTTCGATCCAGGATTCGTCGACAAACGGCAGCTTTTCGGCGGACAAATCACGCTCGATGATCTTCGTGCCGGGAACCCGCGTTTTCCATTGTTCGGCAAAGTGTTGCGTCAGACGACGCGAGACCGAGTCCTTGCGAGGACTGGAATTGACGATCAGCAGTGTGTTCATGAGCTGTCTCCGCTGGCGCTTCTCCGTCCTCAAAAATCAGCCAGGCCGAAGCGCCAATTTGCGTGTTACAACACATAGATGTGAGAAGGCAGGCCGACGATTCACAAACCGTCGTGGGTTCCCGGCATAGTTGTAGAAAGCCTGCGGCGACAATTCAAACACGCAAACTTGACGCAGAACGCTCGCTGCCCGAAAGCCCGGTGGGGGGATCTCACTTATTGGCGGGCGCCGGAGCAGGGTCGTCGAAGATGCGAGCGCATAAGCGCGACAACTCGTGGCAGTCGCCTTGGCTCAAGCGCTCAACCAGGCCGTCGACACGAGCTTCAATTTCGGGATGCATTACTTCCAGGAGTTTCACGCCTTTCTCGGTGATGCAGGTAACAGCTTGACGCTGATCGCTGTTGCCGCGTTTCCGTTTCACCAGGCCACGGGCTTGCAGACGATCCACCAGGCGTGTGACATCAGGCGCGCGGTCCACCATCCGCCGAGCGATTTCGCAACGCGCATGACCGCCGGGCCGTGCGCCCCGCAAAATTCGCAGCACGTTGTATTGCGGCCTGGTGATGTCGTGCCTCTCGCATACCTGGTCCATCACGTCGTTCAGAGTACTGGCCGCAACGAGCAAACTGAGCAGAGCTTCCTGTGCTGGGGTCGCGAATGCCGTTTGCTGGAGCCGGCGGCTGAGAGCTTCAGTCATCGCGTCTTTTATAGCCGTAATCCCCTCGCTTGTCACTAAAACGGGTCGAATACCGCAGCCTTGGTCCTTTTGGCAAAACGGCTCTACCGCCTCGCCTACCCGGGTTTCCCATATCCCTGACTCGCAGAAGACCTCAATTGCTGCGTGGCCGCTCTCCTCGATCTTCGATTTGCCGATTGACAGTCCGCAGATGTTCGAGGGCCCATCGGGCATGTTCTGCCACAACGTCGTCCGGATCGCGGCTCATCTCCTCCAGCAGCGAGAAGAATTGCGGATTGCCGCTGTTGCCCATGGCAAGTGCCAGGTTGCGCCGCAGGCCTTGAAACTTCGCGCGCTTCACAGGAGAGCCGCGAAATACGGTGCGAAATTCTTCGAGGCTCAAGCCGGCAAGCCACTCAAGTTCAGGGTTGACCAGCTCCGGTCGTGGCGCAAAATCGGCGACTTGCGTGACCGGTGCTTTGCGATTCCAGGGACACACGTCCTGGCAGATGTCGCATCCGAAGACCTGCCGTCCGATCCCCTCGCGGAGCTCGTCTGGAATCGAACCACGCTTCTCGATCGTCAGGTAGGAAATGCATTTGGCAGGGTCCAGCTGGTACGCCGTCGGGAACGCGTTCGTCGGACATGCGTCGATACATCGAGTGCACGAGCCGCACCGGTCAGGAGCCGGCACATCCGGAGTAAGTCTGAGCGAGGTCAGCATGATGCCCAGGAACAGCCAGGAACCCAGATGCTCATTCAGCACGCAAGTGTTTTTGCCGATTGCTCCGATCCCAGCGTACTTGGCATAGATGCGTTCAATTACCGGCCCTGTATCGACGTAACACCAGGTACGTGGCCTTTCGACGTCCCGCTGGTCGCAAAGTTCCAACAAGCTTTGCTCCAACTGGCGAAGCTTACCCAGGAGCACGTCGTGATAATCCCGCCGACTCCAGGCGTAGCGCGAGATCCAACCTTGCGACGTGCTTCCCGCATGAGTCGAATAGGGCGCATCCGTGTTGTAGTTCAGGGCGCACACCACGACCGAGCGCGCCCAGGGAGCGGCATTGCCCAGCGAAGCTCGTTTCAATTCGCCGGCTTCGTTGCGCGTCTCCAGATACTTCATCTCTCCCGCGTGTCCCTGTGCAATGAACTGGGCAAAGAAATGATGTTCCGGCGTATCGCCTACACCAGCGATGCCCGCGAGATCGAAGCCGACGAAGTGGGCGAGGCGTTTGATTTCCCGGCTGAGATGAAGAGGGTTCGACACGGCGATGACCCGATTATAAGTGGCCGCATGTCTCTTCTCAGAGGGTGACCCTCTTGCGGGTGACGTTTCGGCTGCTCTTCCCCTTGAATGACCTGACCGCCGGCTGGCGCGCAACCCTCGATCTGGATGGATGGTGATATTGAGAGTCTCGCCTTCCGCCGGCATCTGGCGGGAATGATTCCCTTGCGGTCTGGAGGCGGCGCGCATAGAATTGGAACGAACGTTCGAATATATGCGTTCGGACCCATATGGCAACTGCTACTACTGCACGGGCTCCTTATCCGACTCCTGCGGACAGCCGCTTTGACCGCAGGCTGTCGCAGATTCTCGATTACGCGACGGCAGTATTCGCCGAGAAAGGCTACGAAGGGGCTTCTATGCGAGACCTGTCGCGCCGCAGTGGGATCTCGCTCGCCGGCCTGTACTACTATTTCGATTCCAAAGAGAAGCTGCTTTACTTCATTCAAAAGCACACTTTCGCCACCATCCTGGACCGCCTAGGCGAGCAACTGGCCGGCTCAAGCAATCCCGAGGAGCGCCTCCGCATCTTCGTCCGTAACCACGTCGAGTACGCGGTCCGGAAGCCGAAGGCGATGACTGTGCTCTCCCACGAAGACGATGCCTTAAGAAACGGATATGGCGCAGAGCTGAAGGCGATCAAACGTGAGTACTATCAGCTTTGCATGGGTCTGGTAGAAGATTTTGCGAGAGCGGAAAATCTGCATCTGAGTGACTCGAAGGCCAAAGCTGCACCCGGACTCACTCCGCGTACGGCGGTGATGGGACTCTTCGGCATGATGAACTGGCTGTATACCTGGTACAACCCGCGGATTGATCCCAATGCCGCCAGGTTGGCAGATGACTTGAGTGACCTGTTTGTCGAAGGACTGCGCGGTGCGAGAGATAAGCGTAAGGTCCCGGCCGGCAACGCAACACGAAACGGCAAGCACTCGTCGAAGACCGCGAGGAGCTAAGAACGACCGAGGGCGACGGGGCGCACGAGAAAGCAATCGGATGACAAGGCTAGACGATACTTCGACCCAATCCCATTCCCTACTGACCTATCGCACCGACTCGGGCATCGCCGTTCTCGAGTTGAACGATCCCCCGGCGAATACCTACAGCTATGAGATGAACCGTCAACTGGATGACGCGATCTTGAAGGCACGCATGGATCCGAATGTCTATGTGATCGTGCTGACCGGAGCTGGATCGAAGTTTTTCTGTGCCGGTGCGAACATTCAGATGCTGACCAGGGTCGATCCAACCTACAAGTACTACTTTTGCCTGCATGCCAACGAGACTCTGCTCCGGCTGGAGAACACTCCGAAGCTGGTGATTGCGGCGCTGAATGGCCACTGCGTCGGTGGAGGTCTCGAAGTTGCGATGGCCGCCGACCTGCGCCTGGCACACAAGGGTGCAGGCAAGATCGGCCTGCCGGAGGTCAATCTGGGGGTTCTGCCTGGAACCGGGGGAACGCAGCGTCTGTCGCGGATTGTCGGAAAGTCGAAGGCAATTGAATTGATGGTGACGGGCAGGACCTTCACGTTCGAGGAGGCGAAGCAGCTCGGACTGGTCAATGAAGTGTTCGACGGCGACAACTTCATGGATCAGGCGCTGCAATACGCACGCCAGTTCTGCCCGCCAAACAAGGCGGCGAAGGCGGTCGGGCGCATCAAACGGGCTGTCCAGAGCGGTTGGGAGATTCCGCTGGAGTCCGGCCTGGCGCTGGAGCGCGAGAACCAGCAGCTCTTGTTCGAAAGCGACGATGCGAAAGAAGGCTTGGCCGCATATCTGGAAAAGAGGGCTCCGGTGTTCACCGGGGAATGAACGACGACTTTGGTCGTAAGCGAAGACCGGCGAACCGTCCAGGTGTGAGTCCAAGGACGTCTATATTACGAACCTTAGGCCCTAGCGAATGAATGCCTTTCCACAATCCGGGTTCAGCAAAATCACCGTGGTTTTGCAGCCCACGGCGGCGCGCATCGGGTTGAACCATCCTCCGTTGAACGTCATCGATGTTCCGATGATGGACGAACTTCGCGCCGCTCTCGAGCAGATTGAGGCACGTTCTGAAATTGGCGCGATCGTCCTGTCCGGCTCGGATCTTGCTTTCTCGACAGGGGTCGACATCGCGGCACACGCGCCTGACAAAGTTCGCGAGATGCTGACGGCGTTCCACAGCGTCATCCGGTCGCTTGTGGACTCGAAGAAGTTGACGATCGCCAGCGTACGCCGACACTGCCTGGGCGGCGGCGCAGAATTGGCGATGATGTGCGACGTGGTGTACGCCTCGCCCGATTCGGTGTGGGGATTTCCGGAGATCAAGCTCGCCTGCTATCCGCCGGTCGCAAGCGTGGCCTTGTCGGCGATTGTGGGACAGAAGCTTGCAGCCGAGATGGTCCTTACGGGCCGCACCTTGTCCGGAACGGAAGCCCTGTCGGCTGGATTAGTCAATGGGTTGGCTGATGATCCGGAAACGCTGGTACAGGAATGTCTGCAGCGGGTTTCGCAGCTCAGCGCGGCGGCCATCGCGGTGGCCAAGAAAGCCCTCTATGCCTGGGATGCCATCCACTTTGACAAGGGACTTGCACGCGCCGAGCAGATTTATGTGGAGGAGTTGATGCAGACGGCTGACGCACGCGAAGGGATCGCCGCCTTCCTGGAGCGCCGCCGTCCGAAGTGGGCGGGCCGGTGAACATGGAGTACGAAATCGCACCGGAAGACCTGAAATCGTTGCAGGATGCGGGAGCTGAAGTCGTGCTGCTGGACGTTCGCGAGCCATGGGAGTTTGAGACGGCACGCATCGCTGGCAGCAAACATATACCGATGGGCGACATTCCGGCGCGCTTCAACCAGGAACTCGATCCGGACGAGCACACGGTCGTCATCTGCCATCATGGGGTCCGTTCGATGAGTGTGACGGCGTGGCTGCGGCAGCAGGGCTTCGACAAGGTGCAATCGTTGCGCGGCGGTCTTGATCGTTGGGCGAGGCAGATCGATCCGAAGGTGCCGCTGTATTAGCAATCAGCAACTAGCAAGATCAGTGATCACGCTCGGTTTTGCCAATGACGGATCACTCAGAGTAATACATATGAAAAAAGAACTCATCGAACTTCGCGTTAATGGACGCAATCACGAACTGGCGCTGCAGCCGAATGCGCAATTGCTGGATGTGCTGCGCCAGGACCTCGGCCTCACCGGCTCAAAACGGGCCTGCGACGACTCTTCCTGTGGGGCATGCACGGTCCAGGTCGACGGTGTCCCGATGTTGTCGTGCACCATGCTGGCAGCGAGTTGCCAGGGGCAGGAGATCACTACGGTGGAGGGCGTCGCCGACCATGGTGGTTTGGCTGCTTTGCAGAAGGCTTACGGCGATTTCGGCGGCGCGCAGTGCGGCTTCTGCACGCCCGGATTCATGATGACGGTGAAATGGCTGCTGGCGACGAACCCCGATCCCAGCGAGGACGAGATACGCGAGGCACTCAGCAGTAACCTGTGCCGCTGCACAGGCTATCTTCAGATGTACCAGGCGATCCACGCCGCGATCGCCGCCGAACAGCAAGGGATGAAGCAGGAACTCGTAGGTGCGAAGTAGATGACTGACTTTTCTGTAATCGGCAAATCCATTGCAATGATCGACGCCGCGGGCAAGACCACCGGCGCCGGCAAATACGCGGATGACTTCACGCTGCCTGGCATGCTGGTAGGCAAGATTTTGCACTCACCCTATCCACATGCACGCATCGTGCACATCGATTCAACACGTGCGAAGGCCCTCGAGGGCGTGGTCGCGATCGTCACCGGCGCTGATGCCCCTAATCAGTACGGTATTCTGCCGGTGGGACACGATGAGACGGCTCTCGCCGTCGACAAAGTTCGCTACGTAGGAGACAACGTGGCCTGCGTCGCCGCGGTCAGCGAAGAGATCGCTGAGCAGGCGCTCGAACTGATTGACGTGCAGTATGAGCCGCTACCCGCGTATTTCGATCCTGAAGAGTCGTTAAAGGCCGAGACCAACCTCATCCACGAGAACCGGCCGAACAATCTGGAAAAGGATTATCACCACGTCTTTGGCGATGTGGACCAGGGCTTTGCGGATGCCGACTACATTGCCGAAGCTCGTTATATCGCCAACGAGGTAACGCATGCGGCGATGGAACCGCACTGCACCCTGGCGAACTTCGAACTCGACCCCCACACCGGCAAGATGGGGCGGCTGACAGTGTGGTCGTCAACCCAGGTGCCGTATTACCTGCAGCACAAACTTTCGCTGGTGCTGGAGCTGCCGATGTCGCAGATTCGCGTGATCAAGCCGCTCGTCGGCGGGGGATTCGGCGGCAAAAGCGAAATCATTCCCCTCGAGATCATTGCAGCCGTGGCCGCTCGTGCCGCTCGCGCTCCGGTGAAGATCACCTACACACGCGAGGAAGTATTCTGGGCGCATCGGGGGCGGCCGCGCACCATTGTCGACCTGAAGACAGGGGTGAAGAACGATGGCCGCATAACTTCTGTTGCGTGCAAGGTCATTCAGGATGGCGGCGCTTATTGCTCTTACGGCGTTGTCACCATTCTGTATTCAGGCGCTCTGCTGGGGGCACTGTACGACATCCCTAACATCCGGTATGACGGCTATCGGGTGCTGACCAATAAACCGGCGTGCGGCGCGATGCGCGGCCATGGCACGGTCAACGTGCGCTTCGCCTTCGAGTCGCAGATGGACGAGATTGCTGCCAAGCTCAATCTTGATCCAGCGGAAGTTCGTCGCGTGAATCTGCTGAAGCCGCCGACTGTCACCGTCAACGGCCTGCGGGTGTTGAGCTACGGACTGCCCGAGTGCATCGACCAGGTGATCACGCGCTCCGGATGGAAGGAGCGTCGCGGGACAATGCCGAAAGGCCGCGGCTTAGGGGTAGCCTGCAGCCATTATGTGAGCGGAGCGGCGAACAGCATTATCCGCTCCGACATGCCGCACTCAACCGTAAACATCAAGATCGATCGTGATGGCGGCGTGGTGGTTTACACCGGCGCATCAGAGATTGGTCAAGGTTCCGATACCATGACAGCGCAGGTTGTAGCCGAGGTGCTGGGGTGCGATCTTGCGCGGGTACGAGTCATCGCGGCAGACACCGACCTTACGCCAATCGACCTTGGCTCCTATTCGAGCCGCGTAACTTTCATGGCGGGAAACGCAGCCCTGCGTGCCGCCGAGGATGTGAAAAAGAACATCGTGAGTGCGGCCGCCAGGCGCATGAATTGTTCTCCGGATGACGTTATGATCCGTAACGACCGCGTCTACAAGAAGGGCGCAGGGCCTTCGGAGCATGATCCAGAGGCAGCCGAGATTCTTGAACGGATTGACGCGCCACGGGGGCGGGTCGACGGTCAGATCCTTCGCGGCTCAGTGCTGCAGACGCGGAAAGAAGATGGACCGAAGGACCACATGAGCTTCGAGGAGGCAGTGGTTTCGGCCATCGATGTCCATGGTGGACTAACGGGCACGGGCTCGTACGCACCGCCAGCGGAGGCGCGTGGGGGCAAACACAAAGGAGCGGGCGTGGGACCTTCCCCGGCCTATTCCTATTCGGCGCAAGTTGCCGAGGTCAGCGTCGACGAAGACACGGGTGAGGTGACGGTCCACAAGATCTGGGCAGCCCACGATTGCGGACGCGCTTTGAATCCCGTTGCGGTTGAAGGCCAGGTGATCGGCTCCGTCTGGATGGGACTTGGACAGGCCATGCAGGAAGAGATGGTCTGGAAGGATGGTCTGCTGATGAACCCTGGCATGCTGGAGTACCGCAGCCCGTCTTCAACCGAGTCGCCAGAGATTGAGTGCGTGATCGTCGAGAGCATCGACCCGGAAGGCCCATTCGGCGCGAAAGAAGCCGGCGAAGGCTCATTGGCAGCGACCATTCCGGCGATCTCAAATGCGATCTATGACGCGGTTGGAATTCGCTTGCGCGAAGCACCCTTCACGCCTGAACGCGTACTGGCCGCGCTTCGAGCCAAAAAAGGCATGAAGAAGATCGAGATGACCGAGTCGGTCGATCCCACAGCGCCGGCAAAACTGAGAGAGCATGGCGGCTCGTTGTGGTTCCGCGGAAAGGGGCCGGCGCGGCACCCGCTCGATCCCGCGCGGCAGGGTTCGCAGGCAGGCTCGGCTCTGGTTGGAGGTGAGCAATGAGTCTGCCCAGCTTCCAATTGTTACGTCCTCGAACCCTTAGCGAGGCGGTCGGTATGATGGCCGAGCACGACGGTGAAGTGAAGATTATCGCCGGCGGTACCGATCTGCTGCCCTCAATGAAGCAAAAGCTCTTTACCCCTGCCTACGTCCTCGATCTGCGCGGAGTTGCCGAGTTGCGCGGGATTCGCGAATTGCCGGGTGATGGAGTCGAGATTGGTGCCTTGACGACGCTCAGCACGGTCGAGCGCTCGGCAGTCATTCGAAGAGAATTCCGCGTCCTGCATGAGGCGGTAAGAACGGTCGCCTCGCCGGTACTGCGCAACATGGGGACCCTTGGCGGCAACATCTGCCTCGACACGCGCTGCCTCTGGTATAACCAGTCGCTGCTGTGGCGCAAGAGCTGCGGCTTCTGCCTGAAAAAAGATGGTGATCTCTGCCACGTCGCTCCGGGTGGAAAGTTCTGCTGGGCGACCTTCTCGGGCGATACGCCTCCGTCGCTGCTGTGTCTTGGTGCCGAATTGGAAATTGCTGGTCCGGCGGGAATGCGTCGCGTTCCACTCAGCACGTTCTACGTCAACGACGGCATCGTTCGCCTGCACCTCAAGCCCAACGAGATCGTGATCCGCGTACACCTGCCGGAATCGTCGATGGGATGGCGCGGCAGCTATCAGAAACTACGGGTGCGCGGGAGCATTGACTATCCGCTGGCTGGAGTGGCCGTGGCGCTTCGAATGCGAGAGGGACGAGTCGAAGATGCGCGCGTGGCGATCACGGCGCTAAATCCCGCGCCCATGCTGTTGCAGGATGCCGACGCACAGCTGATTGGCGCGGAGCTCGGCGACGAGTTAGCCCAGCGCATCGGCGACATGGCGGCCCGCATTGCGAAGCCCCTGACGACGTCGGCGCTTACGCCGGAGTATCGCCGCGAGATGATAAGAGTATTCGCGAAGCGGGCGGTGCTGGCTGCGCGAGCAAACTAGAAGATGCGAAGGCATGACTACGTGACACCTCCAATCGAAGAGCATCTTCCCTCACCTGGAAAGCAGGTTCCTCCACTCCGCTGCGCTGCGGTCGGAATGACGAAGCGTGGGAATTCGCGTTGGATGACAAATAGATTGTTCGTGCTGTACAACTATCCACGGATCACTCACCACTATCCACTGCCTTGATCACTGACTGCCACATTCACATCCAGCCGATCGAGCTGTTCAAGCCCGAGGCGCTGGCGCTGATGAAGAAGTCGCGCAAAGACTTCGAGCTTATCGAGGAGTATTGCCGCTCGCCCAGGGCATTTCTCAAGCATCTCGACGCCATCGGCATCGATCGTGCCGTGCTGATCAATTATGTCGCTCCCGAGGTCATTGGCTTCACCGACGCCGTGAATGCGTTCATCGCAAACTACGTGAAGGAAGATCCCAGGCGCCTGATTCCCTGCGGAAGCCTGCATCCGCGACATACCAAGAATGTGCTGGCTGACATGGAGCAGATCGTCCGGCTGGGTATCAAGCTCATCAAAATCCATCCTCCCCACCAGCTGATTTATCCCAACGACTACATCAACGGAGTGAAGGAACTCGAGATCATCTACCGTGCTGCGGAAGCAAACGGCATTCCGGTGATGATACACACCGGCACGTCCATCTTCCCGGGCGCGCGCAACAAGTATGGCGATCCGATCTTCGTTGATGATGTGGCAGTCGACTTTCCTAAGCTCAAAATACTGCTGGCGCATGGCGGGCGTCCGTTGTGGATGACAACAGCGTTCTTCCTTATTCGCCGTCATCGTAATGTTTATCTAGATATCAGTGGAATTCCGCCAAAGACGTTGCTGAATTACTTTCCGCGCCTCGAGGAGATTGCCGGCAAGACACTCTTCGGCACAGACTGGCCTGGTCCTGGCGTGCCCGAGATTCAAAGGAACCTGGCAGAGTTCCGGGCGTTGCCCATCAGCGAGAGCGCGAAGGAGCAGATTCTGAGCAAGACGGCGCTTGAGATTTGGCCGGCGTGAAGGGTGCGGTTAGTGGGCAGGGGAAAGTGTCAGTGGAGTCGGCGAAAAGCAGGTTCCTCCACTTCGCTGCGCTCCGGTTGGAATGACGGAATACGGGGAGCGCTTCCGGTCGGATAGGCGCTGCACGGAACCAGGCTACCTCTCAGAATGAGGGCACGACGAGAACCGGACGCTCAGGTCGGAATAACCCGCAGACTGGCGACTGACAACCCCTCTAGGCCGCGGGCTCCTCAAGTTTGCCGGCTTGGCGAATCGCGCGCCATAGTTCCTCATGGCCCATTCGCGCCTTTGAGGAAAACGGAATGATGCGTTCCGCAGGCACATGCAACTCATCGCAAAGCTTGTGCATGGACGTGCGCAACTGATTGCCGGAAATCCGATCCGCCTTCGTGGCAATAACGGTAAAGTTACGGTCACGATCGCGCAGCCACTCCAGTAGCTGAACATCGAGTTGCTGGGGTGGGATCGTGATATCGACCAGGGACAAACAGAGCACCAGCGATTCGCGGTGTTCGAGGTAAGGGTTGATGAAGTGCTGCCACTGCGCCGTGATCTCTTTGGGCACACGCGCATAGCCGTATCCCGGAAGATCAGCGAAGACAAAATCAGGATTGGGCTTGCCCGGCCGGCGAACCTGAAAAAAATTAATCGTCTGGGTGCGCCCAGGGGTGTTGCTGGTCTTCGCAATCTTGGTACCGACGAGCGAGTTGATGAGGCTCGATTTGCCTACGTTCGAGCGCCCCAGGAAGGCGATCTCGGGCGCCCCCGGTGGGGGAAACTGCTTCGGGTCGGCTGCCGAGGTAACAAAGCGCGTGAGTACCTTCATGCCTTCACTATCGCTGCACAGAGGGGGAAAACGCAAGGGGCCGCGGTTTGATTTCCAGCATTTTGTGGAATGAGAAAGCAGGTTCCTCGCTCCCCGTTCTCGTCCTCCGGTCGGAATGGCTAGCCGACGTCGAAAAAAATGCGCAACTTGAAGCGGGAAAGCAGAAGACCCGTTTTGACGGGCCTTCTGCTACCAGTGACTGCGAATTCAATGCTAGGGACGACTTTGAGTTTATTGATGCGCCGTGGGAGCCTGTTCGGGCGCGGGGGGTAGCGCGCCAAGGCCTGGCGTTTCATCCGCGACATCGGGCAGCGGACTCTCCAATGCGAACTTCAGCACCTCGTCCATGTTTGTGACGAAATTCAGCTTCATCACGCTTCGCAGGTTCTCCGGCACCTCGGCTAAATCCTTCTCGTTGTCGGCGGGAAGGATGATCTCGAAGATGCCTGCCCGGTGCGCCGCCAGCAACTTCTCTTTCAGGCCACCGATGGGGAGCACCTTACCGCGCAGCGTGATCTCGCCGGTCATCGCGATGTCGCGCCGCACCGGGATCCGGCTGAGTGCGCTGGCAATGGCTGTCGCCATGGTAATTCCGGCAGACGGGCCGTCTTTCGGAATCGCGCCTTCCGGCACGTGCACGTGAATGTCGAGGTTGCGGTAGAAGTCACGGGGCAATCCTAACCTATGTGCGCGCGAACGCACATACGACATGGCAGCCTGCGCCGATTCCTGCATTACGTCGCCCAGCTTTCCGGTAAGGGTGAGCTTGCCCTTGCCGTCGACGGTAGCGACTTCGGTGGTCAAGATTGAGCCACCGACCTCGGTCCACGCTAATCCGGTAACCAGACCAATCTCGCTTCGCTCGTGGGCCGCGGTGTCGCGGAACTTTAGAACTCCCAGGTACTCCGCCACGTTGTCGGCTGTCAGGGTAACGGAATACTTTTCGCCTTCCTTCACCACTTTGCGCGCGACCTTGCGACAGATATTACCGATTTCGCGCTCCAGGTTGCGGACTCCCGCCTCGCGCGTGTAGTGCCGGATGACGGAGGTGAGTGCCTCGTCGGTGAAGGTGACGTTCGCCTCGGTCAGTCCGGTCTGCAGACGCTGCTTACGAACCAAGTACTGCTTGGCGATTTCCACCTTCTCGGGCTCAGTGTAGCCGTGAAGGCGCAGCACTTCCATGCGGTCCTGCAAAGCGGCAGGGATGGTGTGCATTACGTTGGCAGTGGCGATGAAGAACACCTGCGACAGGTCGTATTCGACGTCGAGGTAGTGATCGACGAACATGAAATTCTGCTCGGGGTCGAGTACTTCGAGCAGCGCCGCCGAGGGGTCACCACGGAAGTCCATCGACATCTTGTCAACTTCATCCAGCATGAAGACCGGATTCTTGGTGCCGGCCTTTTTCATCATCTGGATGACCTGGCCCGGCAAAGCGCCGATATAGGTGCGACGATGACCGCGAACTTCGGCTTCATCGCGAACACCGCCCAGCGACATACGAACAAACTTGCGCCCTGTGGCCTTGGCAATGCTCATGCCCAGGGACGTCTTCCCTACTCCAGGAGGTCCGACAAAGCAGAGGATCGAACCCTTGGGGTTCTTCACCAATTGACGCACGGCCAGGAACTCAAGGATGCGCTCCTTGATCTTTTCCAATCCGTAATGATCTTCGTTGAGCGTCTTCTCGGCGACTTCGATATCGCGAATTTCCTTGGATCGCTTCTTCCACGGCACGGCGAGCAACCAGTCGAGATAATTGCGCGAGACCGTCGACTCCGCCGACATGGGTGGCATCGCTTCCAGCTTCTTGAGCTCCTGGATTGCCTTTTCGTGAGTTTCACGGGGCATGCCGGCGGCATCGATCTTCTTCTTGAGCTCGTCAAACTCGCTCTTTTCGCCCCGGCCCAATTCCTTTTGGATCGCCTTGATCTTCTCGTTGAGGTAATACTCTTTCTGCGCCCGCTCCATCTGCCGCTTCACGCGCGACTGGATGGTGCGATCCATGTTGAGCTTTTCGATTTCGACATCGAGTACGTCGCCGATGCGGTTAAGCCGGTCCGTGGGATCGAAAATCTCCAACAGCTCCTGCTTCTCTTCAATCGAAAGCTGCAGGTTGGCCGCAATGGTGTCGGTCAGCTTGGCTGGATCGTCGTTGCGGACGGCGGCGATCATGGTCTCGTAGTTCAGGGATTGGCAGAGTTTAACGTACTGCTCGAAGAGTCCGGTGACCCGCTGCATGGCTGCTTCGGTTTGCGGGATCGGCTCGGCCGCATATTTCGCGGTGCGGACGGTGGCCTCGAAGTAGCCGTCGGTATCGACAACCTGAAGAATCTTTCCGCGCTCGAGGCCCTCGACCAGAACCTTGATATTGCCGTCGGGCAGCTTAAGGCTCTGCACGATATTCACGATCGTGCCAACCTGGAAGATCTCGTTCGGCTTGGGCTCGTCGATACTGGCATCATGCTGAGTAGCCAGAAAGATCTTTTTGTCGCCCGCCAGCGCCTCTTCTAGGGCGCGCACGCTCGACTCCCGCCCAACCACGAACGGCGTCATCATGTAGGGAAAAATGACGACATCCCGAATGGGCATCATAGGGAGCTTCTTGGTCTCGAATTTCTCGCGCTGGGTCACATATACCGCCTTGTCAAGTCAGGACGCTGAATAATCCTGAGAAAGAAGGGTTGATACCGCTTTTCTCCGCTATTTCTGCGTGCCGCTGCTGGGGATGGCAGCTCCAAGATGGTCTAAGGATAACACGCTCGGCAAGGCGGCAGAAGCGCACGAAGTGCCACGCAAGGCGCAAGTTTTCCGGCGATTGTTACACCCGGAAGCCGCCCGGACACTGATTTCCTTGTTTGTCATATGGATGCGTGTATCGGAAAATGGATTCGCAGGAGCCCGGAGGGAGATGAGAAACAATATGGCGCGGCCGGAGCCGCGCCATGCCAAAACACATCAACCCTGTCGCTCGTTCATAGCCGGCAGGCTACCCTGCCCGTCCGCCCTCCCAGATCCGGTTAGCCGGCCTTCTCCAGCGGCGGCAGATTGACGTTGCGCTTCTCTACCATCTCCCGCGTCACTTCAAAGTCCTTCACGCGCTTCTGGCTCGGCAAGCTGTACATCAGGTCGAGCATCAACTCTTCCAAAATCATGCGCAGACCGCGAGCTCCAACTTTGCGCGACATCGCTTCCTGCGAGATCGCTCGCAATGCCTCTTCGGTGAACTTGAGTTTCACGTTTTCGAACTCGAAAAGCCGCTGATACTGCTTCACAATGGCATTTTTGGGCTTGGTAAGAATCTCGATCAATGCATCCTCGTCGAGGTCGTTGAGCACACCCATAACGGGCAGGCGGCCGACAAACTCAGGGATCAGCCCAAACTTGATCAAGTCCTGGGGCTGGACTTGCGCCAGCAGCTCGGTATCGCGCTTGTTGCTTTCGGTGAACGCCGTCTCTTTGGCTTCGTTGGTGCGGAAACCCATGGCGCGCTTGCCAAGCCGGCGGCCGATGATGCGCTCCAGTCCCACGAAAGCTCCGCCACAAATGAACAAGATGTTCGTGGTATCAACCGGCGTGAATTCCTGATGCGGATGTTTGCGGCCGCCCTGCGGAGGAACGTTGGCAACCGTGCCCTCGAGAATCTTGAGCAGCGCCTGCTGCACGCCTTCTCCGGACACGTCACGCGTGATCGAGGGGTTCTCGTCCTTGCGGCCAATTTTGTCGATCTCGTCGATATAGATGATGCCCGTTTGGGCCCGCGCCACATCGCCGTCCGCCGCTTGCAGCAGCTTAAGGATGATGTTCTCGACATCCTCGCCGACGTACCCTGCTTCGGTGAGGGTCGTGGCGTCGACGATGGCAAACGGAACATCCAGCATCTTCGCCAAGGTTTGCGCCAGCAGTGTTTTTCCCGTGCCGGTCGGACCGATCAGCATAATGTTCGACTTGGCCAGTTCGACCTCGCCGCCCCGCTGGCGGTTCATGTACACGCGCTTGTAATGGTTATAGACGGCGACCGCCAGCTTCTTTTTGGTCTGCTGCTGGCCAATGACGTACTCATCGAGAAAAGTTTTCACCTCGGCCGGCTTGGGAAGCTGATTAGGGGTTGCGGTGGTCTGGGTCTCCGAGCGATCGTCTTCCAGAATGGAGTTGCAGACGGCAACACATTCATCACAGATATACGCCCGCGGGTAGTCGGTGGGCGACGAAATGAGCTTTGCTACGGCATCCTGCGACTTGTGGCAAAACGAACAGCGCAATACTTCATCAGAACCGGTTCTGGTTCTCACGGAAACTCCTTTGCCTCTGCACACTGCCAGGCGGACTTCTACGCTTCCGCACTAACATTTCCCGACCGCTCGATCCGGGCAGGAGCTGTGCCGCTCCCTTGAGAAGCCCCGCCATAACTAGCCAGTCTGCGGGACATTCTCGCGAACCCAATTCAGTGATGCTGGATGGGCCTATTGAACCACACTTCCGCTCGCCACAACGCATCCTTGGTGCAATATCCGATACAACTTTTGATGCACGCATGAACTTTCTTCGCACCTTAGTCCTCGACGACAGTTGCTCAGTTGCGCAGCCTTATGCAAGGACTGAGGGAAAGCTCTTACTTGTGTTTGTAGATAATGTCGTCGATGATGCCGTATTCCTTGCTCTGTTGCGCGTTCATGATGAAATCGCGCTCCACGTCACGCTCGACCTTCTCCAGAAGCTGCCCGGTATGTTTGGCCAGCAACTGGTTCGTGATTTCGCGCATGCGCAGGATCTCGCGAGCGTGAATGTCGATGTCCGTGGCCTGTCCCGAAAGGCCGGACATCAGAGGCTGATGGATCAGGATGCGGGACGTCGGTAGGGCAAACCGCTTTTTCGGCGCGCCGGCAGTCAGCAAGGTTGCGGCCATGCTGGCCGCCTGTCCAATGCAAATCGTCGTCACATCAGGCCGAATGAATTGCATCGTATCGTAAATCGCCATGCCCGCCGTGATCGAACCACCCGGGGAATTGATATAGAGCGAAATATCTTTTTCTGGATCTTCCGCCTCCAGAAACAACATCTGGGCGATGATCAGGTTTGCGACATTGTCGTCGATAGGAGTGCCGAGGAAAATAATGTTGTCCCGCAGCAGCCGGGAATAAATGTCGTACGCCCGCTCGCCCCGGCTGGTCTGCTCAATCACCATGGGTACAAGCATCGATTGCGGCTCCTTCAACCTACCCATGCACATGTCTCCCTGGTGGAGGAAAACGACAGGGTGGAACGCAGCCCGCCCTATGCGGACCTGCGGTACAGATGTTCTAGGGTCTTTTCGTTGCGGATGCGATGCCGAATTCTATCGAGGCCTCCATCCGGCGTCAAACGCTTGCGAAGCTCTTCCACGGTTTGTTTGGACTGCGCCGCGAGACCTTCGATTTCGTGTTCCAGCTCTTCCTCGCTGACCTCGATGTGCTGCTCGTCGGCGATCTGCTCAAGGATCAGCGAGGCCTTCACCTCGCGCAGCGCAGCTTCCCGCTGCCCCAACCGCAGCCTGCCGAAATCCATGCGCTTCATGTCCTCGGTCCGCATGCCCTGCGCCGCCAGCGCCCGCAGCCCCCGTTCCAGACGGAGGTCGATCTGCTGCTCCAGCATGGACTCGGGTACCGGGAAATCGTTGCGCTTGACCAACTCTTCCACGATCTTATCTTTTCCCTGGTGCTCGGCTTCGTGCTCCTTCTCAGCCTTCATGTTTTCGCGTAGGCGGTTGCGCAACTCGTCGAGCGAGGTGAAATCGGCGCCCAGTTCCCTGGCGAATTCGTCGTTCAGCTCCGGCACACTGCGGCTCTTGTTGCCCTTTACATTTACGTCGTAAGTCATGGACTTGCCAGCCAGTCGCTTATCGGCAAAATCGTCTGCGTACTTGACGTCAAACGTACGCTGCTCACCGACCTTGGCACCGAGCAGGTTTTCTGTGAACTCGGGCAGCGTGCTGGGTCCGCCGATCTCCACCATCACTTCGTCTACCTCGACTGGCTTTGACTCAGCGTCTTGCTCACTCTCCTTCGGAGTTCCCTTGAAGCTGACCACCGCGTAATCACCACCGGCCAGTGGACGGTCGTCCTCGACGGCGTTGTAGGTAGCATGCTGATCGCGCAGATTGTTCAGCGCGGTCTCAACCTCTTCTTCGCTCACCTCGGCGTTGATGACGTCAGGCTTGATGTCGTCATAGGGCGCGAGATGGATGTCAGGCAGGACTTCAAAGGACGATGTGAATTTCAGAGGTTCCCCCTCGTGCATGTGCAGATCGGTAACTCGCGGCTGCGACACCGGCAGGAGGTTCTGCTTCTGGGCTTCCTCGCGGAAGTACCTGGGCACGAGCGCCTCGACCACTTCGTTCTTGATCTCGTCGGCGAAACGCTGCCGAACGATGCTCGCCGGAACCTTGCCTTTCCGGAATCCCGGAATGCGCGCCAACTTCTGATACCGGCTTACCAAGCCGTCGGTTTCTTTCGTTACCACGTCGGCAGGAATCTCGACGGTGAGTTGGCGCAGGCAGGGATTCGGGGTCTCCGGCACTGCCATGTCAGAAGATTGGATTTCCGGGGTGGTGGCTTCCGTCGCGTTAGTTTCAGTCGTATTCGTTTCAGTCAAAGAAGTGCCTTCAACAATCGGAGGTAAGAAAATCGTCTTGTCGCCTGACGGGACGCGTCCTGCGCGTAGCTGGTCGGGCAGTTCTCGGCTCCCGCACCGGCGTCAATTCAGCATCTGCTGCAACTCTTAAGTGTAAGAGACACGTGCGGGCGGGTCAAACGACGTTGGAAACACCGTTGCTGACACTCGACTTCGGCACCAACCCAACCCGCGGGTAAGTCCCCGGGGGATGGCTTTCGACGGTCATCCAATGCCGACATATTGCCGAAAATCGACTGCTTGCAATGTCTGGGGCAGCTCTTACAATGGTTCCGCAATCCAATGGCTGTTCGCCATGCGACAATGACACGCCGTAATAAAGGAGAAAGATCATGGCCACATCTGTACCTGAGAGCCACGCCGATTTGTTCAACAAGAAGGCCTTCGGCAGCTTTACCACGTTGATGCCCGATGGCAGCCCCCAGACCAGCCCAGTATGGGTTGATTATCAAGACGGAGATGTCTGGGTGAACTCCGCCGAGGGGCGACAGAAGGACAAGAATGTACGCCGCGATCCGCGCGTCGCCGTGGCTTTGATCGATCCCGACAATCCCTACCGCTATATGGAAATTCGGGGTCGGGTTCACGAAATCACCAATGATGGTGCGGACAAGCACATCGACAAGATGGCGAAGAAGTATCTCGGGCAGGATAAATATCCGTACGCCCAACCCGGCGAAAAGCGCGTGATCTACAAGATTAAGCCGGAAAAATTCCACACCATGGGCTAGCCCTAGCAATGTGGCAGAAACGTGTGACCAACCTCTCACGCTTTTTAGGTCGGTCGAATAGCTGCTGCCAGCGACATGACTCGAGGGGTTTTTCACTGCATTGCGCAAAACGTCAGCTGGTCACGACAAGTCCGCATCCCGGCCCCGAGGTTCTTGGGGGCAATCTTTCTTCTGGAAGCCATACGGGCAATGCCGGCACCAGACTCGCAGCAGTAGCCGCGCTCTCGCAGATACTTGGCGGTGAATACGAATAGGCCATTCTCGACGTCGTAGTCGAGGCCTTCGACCAGCTGCCCGCTCATCGAGCCGCAGCTTCGCGCAAAGCACTGGGAGGCTCGTCCGCTCCTATCGGCACACCATCACGGAAGGTGACGCGCTTGCCGGAGATGGCGGGCACGCGCTCGCCGGGTACGATGATTCCAACCAGGTTCAAGGGATCGGCCGCGGCGATGGTAATCTCCTCTCCCGTATTTGCCAGGTTGCGCATCGCCCGCAGCGATTCAACCGCCTCGGGCATGGCAAACTGCTCGCCTATGAATCCATTGACGAATCTTCCTCCACGTACTTCGCCGCGATCTTCGAAACGACGGAAGCCGATCAGCAATTCACGCCACTTTGGAAGATTCGACTCCCGCGCCAGCACTTCCCGAAAGACCACGCCGTATCGACGCAGTAATACACGGCATGTAGCCTCCACGACCTTGTTCTTCTCTATGCCCTCCGGCGGATACAGCAAGGACCATCGGCCAGCCGTGTGGCGCGGCCTTGCGATGCGGGGGGCTCCCGGCGTCGCCGTACGGCGAATTCCGATCAGCGATCGCAGGTTCTCGAAAGCATCAGCGGTCACCATCCCCGCCGCAACCAGTTCCCACAAACCCGTCTCGATGTCGATCTTCTCCTTGCCTGTACCGCGCAGGATGTCGGCAAAGAACGAGGCGCCACGCCGGCACAAATATTCCAGTACGGTTCGCGCCGGCGCTCCTAGTCCGCGCTGCTGGTTGTCTGCGTCTTCCGCCAGCCGAGGTTGCATCCAGTCGGAGTCTTCGCGGACAAAGAACGTAATGGGTGCAACGCTGGTTGGAACTACGCGGCGCCGTCCTTCGACGGCATCTTCCAAGGTTGCGGGATGCGGCGACAGTCTTCCCCATCCCACGGCTCCGGAAAGACAAAGCTGATCGAGATCGGCGGCCTCGTAGTTGCGAAGCCGCGAGCTAAGGATGTGTTTCTCCCAGGCATTGGCCGGGATTTCGAAACCCTGCAATTGACGTACGGCCTCCAGCAGACCGCGTTCGCCGGTCAATGCCGATTGCGGAACAACATGCTGCCATCGCAGTAACCAGCGCATGTACTGGGCCGCAGTAACCGGCTCGATCTGCTTGCGGAGCGACGCCACCGTCAGGTGATGAATCCGCGCCAAGAGCCGCCGCTCACACCACTCAACGTTGTGCAGTTCGGTCTGCGGGTGGCCCATCCAAGCCTCTTTTGCTTGGGTCGGGTCGTTGACTTCATTTCGTGAAGACGCTGCGGCGTGCAGTCCGGTGAAGTTTCCCCGCAGCACAGATCCGGCCGCCTCCATCCGCAACAGTGCCTTTTCGATTTCCGACGCCGGCAGTCCCAACCAATAACCCAGCGCACCGGAAGTTATCGGGCCGCAATGCATCATCCAGCCGGTCACCATGGCGAGCAGCGCGTCGTCACGGGAAGCCGTAACCGACGCCAACTCGGGAGGTACAACGTCGAAAGTCACCTCGGGAAAGATCAGTGCGAAGTCTTTGGCCCGTTCCGACGCCACGAGGTACCGGCGGTGGGCGCCCCATCCTTGTTCCCCGCCTTTGGGTACAGGGTGCGAGACAGCGGCCCGCACCACGCGCCAGCCTTCGATCAACTCCGCCAGCCACGGCGTCCAATTCGCGACGGCACGTTGCCAGTCTGGATCGCCAATCTCCTCCGGCACGGCCACCAGCGTCTGCAACACGTCGTGCAGTTCATCGCCGTCGCGCACCTCGGGCCGCGCCTGTTCGCGCACCCGCGCGATGGCGTCCTGATCGAGACGGCCGACTTCGCCAAGAACGGCTTCCGGCAGCATGCGCCGCATCTGTACCGCACGGGCACGCCGCTCCTCCAGCGGAGCGTCGTCGAGGAACGCGTACGGATTGGCGTTCAGAATCTCGTGCGAAAACTGCGACGGAACCGGCGTGTCCACCGCCAAGGTGCGAATGCTGCCGTCGCGCATCCCATTCAGCACCCTCTTCAATCCCTCGATGTCCATCGCCTCGGTCAGAACGTCCTTCATGACCTCCTGCACCAGCGGATGATCGGGAATCTGAATGTCGCCGACAATATTCTCCTGGCAGGCGGCCACGTCGGGAAAAACCGATGCGAGAAGATCATCGCTGCGGATGCGCTGAATCTGAGGCGGAACCTTCTTGCCACCCTGAAAGCGCAACAGCGCCAGCGAGCGGTTTGCGTCCCAGCGCCATCGGGTCTGGAAGATCGGCGAAGCCAAGGCCGCCTGCTCAAGAATCTCCTGTGCGGTCTCGCTCTGCAGATAGTGAAAGACATCGCCTAGCGGAAAACTGTGTTGTTCGGCGAGGGCGATGTTCAGTCCGTTATCGGTCGCGGCAGCCTGCAATTCAAAGTTAAAGGAACGGCAGAAGCGCTTGCGCAGGGCCAAGCCCCAGGCTTTATTGACACGGGCCCCAAATGGCGCATGAATGATGAGTTGCATGCCGCCGCCCTCGTCGAAGAAGCGCTCGGCGATGACCGTCGTGAGCGTTGGCACCTCTCCCAGCACGGCGCGGCCGGTCACAACGTACTCGACCAGTTGCTCGGCGGCAGAATCGTCAAGCCCGCACTCGTCCTTTAGCCATTCGACCGCGCTCTGCACTTCGGGACTCGAGCCGATGCCGCGCAATCGCGCCTTGGGTCGACGTTGAAGGGGCGCACCTTCCTGCTCGTTTTGAAGGGGCGTGCCTTCCTGCTCGTTTTGAAGGGGCGCACCTTCAGGTGCGCCGTTGAGCAAGCCTTTCTTGTCATCACGAGGGGGCTTCAGCCCCCGAGGGATCTGCTGCTCCTCCGGATCACGCGGTACTGCCAGCGGCGCGGTGTTCGGCAGCCGCTTGCTCAGTTCGTCCCGCAACTCAGCGACATGCTGCGACAATTCATCGGTACGCGCCGGAGCCTCGCCGCGCCAGAATGGAATGGTCGGCGGCGCGCCATGTGCGTCTTCCACCAGCACGCGACCGGAGTTCGACTCAACCCTTGTGATGCGCCATGAGGTATTGCCCAGCAGCATAATGTCTCCTGCATTGCTCTCAACCGCGAAATCCTCGTCGAGCGTGCCCACGACGATCTCCTCCGGCTGGGCGACCACCGTGAAGAGCGCTGTGTCGGGAATCGCACCGCCGCTGGTAATTGCCGCCAGCCTCGCCCCACGACGGGCACGCAGGCGGCGATTCACCATGTCGCGGAAGAGGTAAGCGCCGTAGCGCCCGCGCTTGGCAGCGATGCCCTGCGTCAGCATTTCGAGGATGCGGTCGTAATCGGCGCGCGGAAGATCGCGGTAGGGATAGGCCTGGCGCACGCATTCGAACAACTCCTCTTCGTCCCATTCCTCGGCGCTGGTCATCGCAACAATCTGCTGCGCCAGGATGTCCAGCGGCGACTCCGGAATATGCAGGCGGTCGAGATCGCCCTGGCGTATGGCACGCACCGTCGCCGCGCATTCCAGCAAGTCGTCTCGCGTCGTGGCGAACAGGCGGCCCTTCGGAATCGCACCGCGCCAGTGCCCCGCGCGGCCTACGCGTTGCAAAGTGCCGGCCAGGGAACGCGGTGAATTGATCTGGCAGACCAGGTCGACGAATCCGATATCGATGCCGAGTTCGAGCGAGGCGGTCGCCACGAGCAGGCGAATCTCGCCGTTCTTCAGCTTGCGTTCCGCGGCCAGGCGCAGCTTGCGCGCCAGCGATCCATGGTGTGCGCCAACCTGGTCTTCGCCAATGCGTTCGCCAAGATGCATGGCCAGGCGCTCCGCCAGCCGTCTGGTGTTGACGAACACCAGCGTGGAACGGTGCTGCATGGCCAACTCGGCCAGGCGGTCGTAGAGCTCGTCCCACATCTCGTTCGTGGCAATCGGACCGAGCTCCGACGAGGGCACTTCGACAGCGAGATCGAGCTGGCGGCGGTGTCCGATGTTGACGATCGCCGGGGTGGGCCGGCCCGCTCCGGTGAGGAAGTGCGCCACTGCCTCAATCGGCTTCTGCGTCGCCGAGAGCCCAATGCGCGTCGGCTGTTTCGCCAGGCGGTCGAGCCGTTCCAGGGAGATCGCCAGATGCGCTCCACGCTTATCGTCGGCGACGGCGTGAATTTCATCGACGATGACGGTCTCGACGTCGTGCAGGATGGCGCGGCTCTTGTCGGCGGTCAGCAGGATGTAGAGCGACTCCGGCGTTGTAACCAGAATGTGCGGTGGACGGCGCAGCATGTCACGCCGTTCCTTCATGAGGGTGTCGCCGGTGCGCACTGCGGTCCGAATCTCCGGCATCAGGAGCCCGCGCTCGCCCGCCAACGCCGTGATCTCAGCCAGCGGTCCTTCGAGGTTCTTCTGAATGTCGTTCCCCAGCGCCTTCAGCGGAGACACATAGAGAACTTCGACACGATCGTGTAAATCGCCGGCCAACGCCTTTCGGACCAGGCGGTCGATGCAGATCAGAAACGCCGCGAGCGTCTTACCGGAGCCAGTAGGCGCGGAGATCAGGGTCGTTCGACCGGCGAGGATCTCGGGCCAGCCCTGCTCCTGAGGTTCGGTCGGCGAGCCGAACTTGGCCAGGAACCAGTCCGCTACCAGCGGATGGGCCCACGCTAACGAAACTGGAATTTCCCCCACTGCCATCTAAGAATATTTTATCATGAGTTTCGCAAATTGTTCGCCCACAGGAGACGGCTACCTTACCTGTTGAGTAACAGAGTGAAACGATTTCACGAAAAACGCGCGACGGTTTCTGGTTAATACAGATCCAGGTGGAACCTGCCGATGCGTTCACCCTTGGGATCCAGCACTTCGAGGACAATCCTGTCACTGACTGGAATGTCCAGGGTATCGAACTCCACCAGGTAAATCCTTTCGTCGTATGGCAAATCGGGGGGAACTCCGATCATGTGCACATCCCTGGGCTGGACGATGCGGCTGTGTAAACCGCGAAATATCGCTATCCGGAACTTCAGGTTCAACAGGTAGTCATTCAGCGAGTAGGCAGCTCTGAGCAGATCTCGCGGTACCGAGAGGGCTGGCCCGGCGCCGTGGGCGCTGGCACTTACGCGAAATGTCAAGTGAGAAGGATAGCGGAGCACCGGCATCCCGGAAGCATCCAGCAGTTGTTTCTGCTCCGCGTCGGTAGCCATGACGCGCCACCCGTCAAAGGATGGGTTGACCGCCGAAGCCATCACATAGAAAGACCGTCCTTGAGGCTTGAGAGTGTACGCCTCAAGTCCCATCGGGACGACCGTACGGTATTCCAGCACCGTAGCGAGAGGCTCAGTCTTGTGAGGACCTCGTGCCAGAGCGGGAACCGCCGACAACAAAGTTATGAGCAGGACGGATAACAGTGGCGACTTGCAGGAGGTGACCGCGGCTGGCACAAACTCTATCTCCGTGATAGATGTAACACTCTGATGAGAGTGCCGTGAGTTCCGTTTTCCGAGGATTAACTTTTTGGAAGGCTAAGCTAAATCGCATGCCGAAACTGCTCTGCATCACCGCCCATCCCGACGACGAAGCCGGCGGCTTTGGCGGGACACTGCTGCTTTATCACGATCGTGGCCTCGAAACATCGGTGATCTGCCTGACCGCCGGAACCGCTGCGCGCAACCGTGGAACGGCGCGCTCGAACGAGGAGCTGGCGGCATTGCGCCGGGCCGAATTTGCTGCCTCATGCAAAATCCTGGGCGTTACTTATGGCGAAGTTCTCGACTATCCGGATGGCCAGCTTTACCGCGTTGACTTCAACGAGATAACCGGCCAGTTGGTGCGCCGGATTCGCCAGATCCGACCGGAGGTCGTCATCACCTTCGGCATGGATGGAGGTCTCACTGGGCATCCCGACCATGCGATGGCCGGCGTCTTCGCCACCATGGCGTTCCAATGGGCAGGCAGATCGGACCGTTACGCAGAACAACTCGGGGAGGAATTGCAACCGCATCGAGCGCAAAAGCTCTACCACCTCGCCTCCGACATTCTCATAAGCGAATTTCCTCCGATTTCCCCGCCTACGGTAACCGCGCGTCTCGATGTAGGAGCCGAGCGTTTCAAGAAAAAGGTTGACGCGTTCATGCAACACACGACGCAGGCCCCCCTCTTCGATCGGCTAAAGCAGAACGTCGGACGGCGAGGTCCGTTCGAGATGTACCACCTGCTCGGCACGGACGAGCCGCGCGAGGCCAAGTTTGAAGCCGATCTGTTCGAGGGTGTGGTGGAAGCGTAAGGCAGTATCCGGTTTCGGCGCATCGCCGCGGGGATAAGCATCCACCGACGAGAGCCGATCTTTTCGATCGTCATTCCAACCGGACCCTGAGCGCAGCCGAAGGGGAAGTGGAGGAACCTGCTGTTTCTGTGTTCTGCCGACGACGCCAAATTTCTGATCGTCATTCCGACCGAAGGGCGTCAGCCCGGAGTGGAGGAACCTGCTGTCTGCTCGACTCGCGAAGAAATTGCGGTTACCTTCGAGTCAAAGGCGGAATCGGCTTTCCCCATTCTTGAGAGAGGTCCTCCCAGGTCGCATTCATCCTCTCGATGAGCGCAACTTTCTTCTCCCGCCGCCAGCGTTTCAGCTGCGATTCACGGGTGATCGCGAGAACGATCGACGAAAACTGCTCGTAGTAAACAAGCCGATGTACTTTGTACTGCGCCGTAAAACCTCCGTGGGACCCGTGCTTGTGCTGGCGAACGCGTGTTCCCAGGTCCGTGGTCACGCCAATGTAGATCGTTCGCGATTTACTCGCCATGATGTAAACGTACGCAAGGCGATCCCGGTAAGCCATGGCAGACAGGATGCGATTTCCGGCACATCGCCGCAGTGATGAGCATCACTTGACAGAGAAACAGCAGGTTCCTCCACTCCGGGCGACGCCCTCAGGTCGGAATGACGAAAAAAAGAATTGAGTGCTCTAATCAGGACGACGAGCAGAAAGGCCGAACAGCAGGTTCCTCCACTCCGGGCTGACGCCCTCCGGTCGGAATGACGAAAAAAAGGCTCGGCGCTCCCCTCGGAACATACGTGTTGCTCTCTACGCACTAGATCGTCCGCGTCCTCCATCTTCCTCGCTTGAACAAAATCATGCTTGCAGCGGCGATCGCCGATTCGGCAACGACAATCGCCCAGTACACGCCGTTCGCCTGCAGGCGCGCCGGGATCGCTAGCCAATAGGCCAGAGGAATTTCCAGCAGCCAGAAGCCGAACAGGTACACGATGGTCGGTGTCAGGGTGTCGCCTGCGCCGTTGAACGCCTGCATCATCACCAGCCCGTACGCGTAACTGATGTTGCCGATGCTGACGATGCGCAGGCAGGCTGCGGCCGCGCGAACTACCACGGGATCGTGGCTGAACAGCCGTACCACTGGCTCGGCAAACAGGATGAAGAAGACGCCCACGCTTCCCAGCAACAGCATGTTGTAGAGGCCGGTCCTCCACACGGAAGCTTCGGCGCGATCCGGTTGTTTCGCCCCCAGGTTCTGGCCGACCAGCGTCGCTGCCGCATTGCTTAGGCCCCAGGAAGGCAGCAGCACGAAGATCACGACACGAATAGCGATGGTATATCCCGCCAGCACTTCCGCTCCGAAGACGCTCACGATGCGCACCAGTCCGATCCAACTGGTGTGCGCGATCACGAACTGAAAGATGCCTGCCAGCGACACGCGTAGCAGGCGCAAAAGCACCGCAACGTTCACGCGAATCTGGCGGCGCAGGATGCGAATGCGTTCGGTGCCCCGCAGCAGCCGGTAGAACTGGTAGGCCACACCGATACTTCGGCCGGTAAACGTCGCCAGGGCCGCGCCGGTAACGCCCATGCGTGGAAACGGCCCTAGTCCGAAGATGAGGCAGGGATCGAGCATCAGGTTGATGATGTTCGACAGCCACAGCAGCCGCATGGCGATGGCAGCATCTCCAGCGCCGCGAAAGATGGCGTTATTCAGGAACAGCATCAGCACCACACCACTGCCGCCGAGCAGGATGCGAGCATAGCCGCCACCGACGGAGACGATCTCCGGCGAGGCGCCCATCAGCTTCAGCAAGTGCGGCGCAAAGATGTAGCAAGGTACGCCGATCACCACGGAAGCGATCAGTCCCAGGACGATCGCCTGCACCCCGGCAACAGCCGCCCCTTCGGGATCCTTTTCACCAATGCGACGCGCCACCATGGCAGTGGTCGAGATGCTGAGCCCGATGCCCACGGCGAACACCAGGCTGCACATCGATTCCGTGAGTCCAATCGTAGCGACGGCATTGGGGCCGAGATGACCGACCCAGAACACGTCCACCACCGCGAACAGCGACTCCAGCACCATCTCCAGGACCATGGGGACAGCCAGCAGGAACACCGCGCGGTTCAGGCTTCCGGTGGTGAAGTCCTGGTGCGAGCCACGCAGGGCTTCGCGCAATGATTCCCACAGCGTAGGTTGGCGGTCAGGAAATAAAACAGCTTCTGCACTCATAAGAAAATCGCCTCGGCGCCGCATTATTCCAAAGGAATAGGGGCGCAGGTCTGCAGCAGGAAGGTTGCTGGACGTCCGTCGTCAGGGGACTAAAGAGAAAGAGGAGGTCGGGTTGCAGAAGTGATGATGACTAACATCGTTTTGGCTCGATACTGAGCGCCGGCACAGCCTCATTGCGAAGCGCGTCAGCAGGTTTGGTTCGGCTATTCTACCTCGGAACGGGAATCAGGCGGAGGGATTATTTTTCGCGCGCTTCTTCTTTGCAGGTTTCGAGCTGTCAGCCGGCGCGCTCTCCAGTTGACCGGTCACACTGGCTAGTACCTTCTGGAACGCTTCTTCTTTCGTCATCTCTTTCTTACCGCTCTGGTTGCGGCGATAGTTATGCTCGGAGCTGCAGGTGCGGCAGCGAACCTTCAGCACTTCTTCGGCTGCCATGCTGACGACGGCATGGTCGGTGGTGCGCTTGCAGCGCGAGCAGTGGTCGTCGATGTAGTCACCGAGTCGTATTGTCATGGTGGGTAAAACTCCGTGGAAGTGGAGGAACCGGCTTCCGCAGCCACGGCGCCCTACGGAGGGCCGCAGCCAGCGCCGAAGATGATTCGTCGGCGCCAGCCCGTCCGGTCAATTAATCCAAGGCGCAGGGGGCATGCTTACAGTCACACTGCAGTTCGGTTTCTCTTTCTGATTGGGCGTCATGGCAGTAGTCGCTGCAATACTTTTCGTTGTCAGCCACCATACACTTACATTGCTCGTGACCACACTTCTTGTCCGCACTCATGGGCAGTCTCCTCGATGAAGTAGAACGTCTGGCGAGCTTTCACGTGGGGCCCGAATACTCCCAGAGGTCGGGTTCCAGGCCACGTTCGGAAGCCTCGACATTATCTGCTCTTCGGCGGGAAATGAAAAGCTGAGGAGAACCGCTGCCAGATCGCGGCAAAAAACCGGAGCGCCCACGTGCAGCGCTCCGGTTGAGGACACGAGTGAGAGTTAGTTGGGCAGGAGGACCGTGTCCACAACGTGAATAACTCCATTGGATTGATAGACGTCAGCAATCGTCACCGTTGACTTATCGCCCTTTTCATCGATCAGGATCACCGACTTGCCTTGCAGAGAGGCAGTCAGCGATTCACCGTTGACCGTCTTGAGCATCGCCTTACCGCCGCTGGCCTTGATCTGCTTTACCAGATCGGCGGACGTAACTTTGCCGGCAACCACATGATAGGTCAGAACTTTGACCAACTGCTCCTTGTTTTCCGGCTTCAGCAAGCTGTTGACGGTGCCCGCGGGCAGTTTGTCAAACGCCTCATTGGTAGGCGCAAATACGGTAAAGGGGCCGGCGCTCTCGAGCGTGTCGACCAGGCCCGCCGCCTTAACGGCCGCCACCAGGGTTGTGTGGTCCTTAGAATTCGCTGCGTTTTCAACGATATTCTTTGTGGGATACATCGCGGCGCCCCCAACCATGGGATCCTTCTGGCTGGAAACTGCCACCGCCGACATGGCCAGCGCAGCTGCGAACAGTACGAGCATAGCTTTTTGCATGGATTCTTCACCTTCTGGCGACCTGAACGGAGTTCAGTCGCGCGCTACGAAATTGAAGAACAGTCGAACCTTGCAACGGCCGGCCAGTAAGGGGGCACTTGATGGCGTGCGTTGCTGCGGTCGATTGCACTCCAGGTGAGTAGATACCGGGAGAGGGCCGGAGGCATTACTGTCATTCAAATCGATTTGCGTAAAGAGAAAATATCGAGCAGCCTCAGTAGGTTTGGAGAAAAATCGGACAATCTCCTGGCGGAGACTTGCTCCGACGAGGCTAGTTTGCGCGCGCCTGTACGGCTGACTTGGACTTGGTGTTGGGGAGAGGACGGGCCATGGGGTGCCATCGATCCAGGATTCGCAGGGTGATTACGATTTTCGGCGAGTAGTTCGTTTTGTCGAACGCTTTTTCTTTGCCGCCGTCGCGGGTTCATCGGGCGGCATCTCAGGCCCAGGTGTTGATGGGCGAGTCGACCCCTGCTGCAGACCGTTCTTATCAACCAAGGTGAGGACCACCCCGTCAATCCGGTTGTCCAGGGTCTTGTAGGGCGTGATTCGAAGGTTGTTCCATCGGCCGGCATTGTCCTGCACCAGATACTGCTTGGACCGCGCCTCCTGCATGACATCGAGCATCATCTGCTCGAGGTTCTCGACTTCCAGGTTCAGCTTAAGTCGTGGAAGTGGGCGGCCAATGTCGGTCGGCATCAGCCCCAGCACGCTACGCGCCAGAGCGGTAAAGCGGCGCACGCTAAGATTGGCTCCCACCATCACCATAGGCAGGCTGACACTGCTCAACAGATTCGACAGGTCGTTATTGAGTTGGGTGAGAAGGTCGTTACGATGTTGCATCTCCTCGTTGACGGTGTGCAGCTCTTCATTGGCGGACTCCAATTCTTCCTTCGAAGTCTGCAGCTCTTCGTTGGTACTCTGAAGCTCCTCGTTGGCCGACTGTATTTCTTCGTTGGCCGACTGCAGCTCCTCATTCGTGGCTTCGTGGGTTTCAATAATCGACTCCAGATATTCTTTATTCGCCGCCAGTTCCTGCTGCAGTTGGAGAATTTCACGGTCCTTCGCGGCACGCTCTTCATCGCGCAAGGGAAGGGGTGAGTCCTCGCTGGGTGGAAGGCTCTGCCGAGAGTCGCTCTCTGGTTCAAACACGATCAAAAAATTACGATGTTCATGAACGGCCGCTCGTAGTGGAATGATTCGCAACGAGATAAGTGACACCGCTCCGTCGTTCACGATCGCGATGCCGCTTCTCTTCACCTCAGAGCCGCTCTTGCGGGCTTCTTCGACCGTTTCCTGCAGCTCGAACATCAGACCCGAGCGCGCCATCTTCAACAGATTGAGACTCGCCTTGCCCGACGGCAGCTCCAGGTAGGGTGCGGTATGACCTCGCGTCTGAAGGATATCGAGCTGATCGTTGACCACTACGGCAGGGGGGACATATCTCGCCAGCAATAAGCGGTCGGCCTCGCGTTGCGCTTCAAAGGGCCACCTGGCTGCCGCTACCGGCTTGCCAAGCTCGCCTGCCTCCGAAGTCTGAATATCGCGGTCGCGCGGGCTTACGTTGAACCCAACATTCGCCGGCGCCGACCCGGCCTCCTTGCGATAGATCTTGTGCTTCTTGTCGGCCAACTCGAAGAGTTCCGATCCCGCGCCTACCAGCCCTTCGGTGTTCCCTATCATAAGGAAGCCGGTGGTATTGAGTGCGTAATGAAATGTGGGAATCACTCTTTTTTGTAAAGTCTGTCCCAGGTAGATCATCACGTTGCGGCAGCTGACCAGGTCGATGCGCGAGAACGGTGGATCGCTGAAGACATTCTGTGTCGAGAAGACACAGCTGTCACGAACGATCTTGCTGATCTGGTAGGTGCCGTCCAATTTGTGAAAAAAGCGGCGCAGGCGCTCCGGCGTAAGATCGGCCTCGATGCTTTCCTTGTATATGCCAGCCCTGGCCCGCTGAATCGCTTCCTCGCTCAAATCGGTTCCGAAGATTTGCACTGGTATGTCAAACTTTCGGTCCTCCAAGTATTCGAACAGGGAGATGGCGTGCGAATAGGTTTCTTCCCCGGTCGAACATCCCGGAACCCAAATGCGAATGGGGACCGTGGCGGAACCGCGTGACTGCAGAATCGCCGGATACACGACCTGCTTTAGCACATCGAAGGCTTCCGGATTGCGGAAGAAGCTGGTGACATTAATCAGGAGATCCTGATAAAGCGCAATCACCTCGTTGCGGTCGCGCTGCAGCAACATAACGTAATTGCTCAGCTTCTCGGACTCGCGCAGCGCCATACGCCTCTGAATGCGGCGCCCGATCGTGGGCATTTTGTACTCCGAGAAGTCGACCTTGGTCACTCGGCGCAACATACGAAAAATCTGCGCCATGTGCACATCGGGCTTGTCTTCTTCCGTGGTGAGTTCATCGACATCCGCTGCCCCGGTTACATATGGATGCTGGCGGATTCGTGCCAACTCGTTCGCGATGGCCTCCGGAGGTAAGACGAAATCGACGCATCCCGAGGCGATCGCGCTGGCAGGCATGCCGTCATACTTCGCTGATTGCGTGTCTTGGGCGAACGTTATGCCGCCTTCGCCCTTGATGGCCATGAGCCCAAGGGTGCCATCGGACGCGGTCCCCGAGAGGATTATGCCGATCGCGTTGCGTCCCTGGTCGGCAGCTAACGATCGGAGAAATATATCGATCGTGGTACTGATTGGACGACCAGCTTCGCGTTCCTTCAGGTGCAGCTCGGAGTGCGCAATGGTCATTTCGCAATTCGGAGGAATGACGTAGACGTTATCCGGAGCGATTTTCGTGCCGTTTGTCACTTCCACCACCGGCATGGTCGTAGAGCGGGACAGAATTTGCGTAAACGCACTCTCCCGTAAAGGATCGAGATGGGGCACCAACACAAACGCCATACCAAGTTGGGGAGAGACCGCACCAAGCAAAGCCGTGAATGCCTCCAATCCTCCTGCAGAGGCGCCTATCCCCACGATCGGAAACGATCCCTTATCGCGATTGCCGTCAGAAGGAGACATTTCAACCGCCGGTTCTGAGGGGAACGCTGAGCTGGGCTGTTGCGCTGTCTCAGTCTTTGACCTGGAAGAAGCGCCTGGCTTCTCCGGTTTGCGATTTCCCTTTGACCGCTTCATGAACGATCTTTCGTGTGAACCTGGTGGCGTTCTTAATCCTCAGAAAAATCATACCCAAGGGCTGAGCGGCAAGGGCACGAGTGGCGACTGACAGGCGAACAGGAGGATTATAGCCCCAGCCGACAGCTTACTTATGGGTCCGAAGGCAGCATCTCTCGATTTCGCCGCCCTAACCTCAATTCATCACTGCGACTACAAATTCGCGGAGAGGAATGCTCGGCCTGGCCGTTGCCAGAATAGGCACCCATTTCTCGAGCATGGGGAGGCTTTCGACCAACGCCGGAAGAGTTGGCAGCACTCGAAGGGGGGCACTTGCGCGAATAAAACCGACACATCGTCGGTAGGCGAGGCCGAGTACCAGTGACGGCAGTGCAACTCGCCTATTCCAGGATTTCCGCCTCGATGCTAATTCCCTTTTCGCCAGCAGATTTTTTCTCCCAGTATTTGCGAACCCACGCTTCCCAACTCCTGCCGGCAGCCGTGTCGCGCCCACTGAAAGCCAGCGCAGCGACGTCGGAATAAGGGATGGAGATCTTCTGAGAGCCGTCCTGCGGAATCAGTCGTACCACCGAAGTTTCCAGCGTGCTGCCATTGCGGCGGTCGAAAAGGTAGCCGTCCACTCGCGTGCCATCCTTGCGCGTGATGGTGACGTCGCCGCGATAATCGAAGGCCTTTTCCAGTGCCTCGCGAAGATGGGCTTCGGACGCAAGTTCAGGAACCCAACCTTCGATCCTGTCGTGGACCGTTCCAGCCGCGACTTCCAGCGAGTCGGGATCGTTAGCGGGTGCCCCACCCTTCTCCCCGCCTCTTGCAGAGAGGGTGCGACTCAAGTTCATATGTTGCGGTTCGGACATAGTGCCTCTCGTTGGTTCGTACGTGAAAGATGACGAAATGTCACGGCCTCGACTGTGCCATCCGCATCAGCAAGGCAGAATTGTTCGCTTGAACGACGCCCTTTTTTCAGGCAGGATGCCCATATGGACAGGCTTTCCGTCATTCGAACCCTGCGCGAACACGAGAGCGAACTGCGCGAAGCAGGCATCATGCATCTCCGCCTGTTTGGCTCGTTGGCGAGAGATGCAAGTCTGCCCGAGTCCGACATTGACCTACTGGCAGAATTCGACAAGTCCAAACGACTCTCTTTGATCCGGGTCGGCAGCCTGCAAAGCCGCCTGTCGGAGCTGTTGGGCGCCCAGGTAGATCTGTCGTCGGCCGAGTGGATGAGAGAGCCGGTACGCTCAAGGGCTTTGCGTGAGGCGATCCTTGCCTTTTAGAGACAACACAACCCATCTGCGCGACATCCTCGAAGCTGTCCGTCATATTGAAGCGTTTGTCGTCGGCATGGACCTCGACGCTTACAAGGCCGATCCTAAAACGAAGTCCGCTGTTGAACGGCAGATGCAAATCATCGCCGAAGCCGCCGTCCGGCTGGGAGAGGAAGCGGAGATCCTGGCTCCCGGTCCCGACTGGAAGGGCCTGCGGGGCATGGGAAACATCCTGCGACATGCATATCACCGGACGGATGATGAACTCATCTGGAATGCGATACAAGATGAACTGCCTCTTCTAAAGAAAGAAATCATGGAGGTCATCTCCGACGAACGGCATCCCTGATTTCTGTTGCCGGATCCACACACGCGCTGTCCGTCCTCTTTCGCTCTGACTCGCTCCAGTCGACGGATATAGCTAATTGCCAGTCGCTAGTAGTTAATTGCTGCTTTCTATCTGCACCAGCGGATTGTAGGCGTGCACCGGACGAATGTGTTCCTTCAACATCTCAGCCGCCTCGTTATCTTCGTAGCGGCTCGAGAACGTCGCTTTCACCGTCGCTACAAAACCGCGCCATGAGCCGAAGGTGTCGTTCACGGCCGACGCTTCATAGCCGCTGTGCACCATGCAATTGGCGCACTTCGGATTGCCGGATTCGGTTCCATACTTGTGCCATTCGGTTTCGCGCATCAACTCTTCAAAGGTATCGGCGTAGCCGTCCTGCAGCAGGTAACAAGGCTTTTGCCAGCCAAAGAGGTTGAAGGTCGGCATGCCCCAAGGCGTGCAGGGATAGTCGCGCTTGCCCATGAGGAACTCAAGGAACAAGGGCGACTGGTTGAATACCCATTTCGCCTTGCGGTTCGACAGCATGGCGCGGAAGAGCCGGCGGGTCCGTGCGCGCCCCAAAAAATGCTTTTGGTCGGGAGCCTTGTCGTACGAGTAGCCCGGTGAAAGCATCATGCCTTCGACGCCCAGGTCCATCATCTCGTCGAAGAAACCACGCACACTGTTGGGATCGGCACCATCAAAGAGCGTCGTGTTTGTAGTGACACGGAAGCCGCGCTTCAGCGCTTCCCTCATCCCATCGATCGCCATCTCGTAGCCACCCTCGCGGCAGACCGAGAAATCGTGCTCGTCCTTCTGTCCGTCCACGTGCACCGAGAACGTCAGATACTTGCTCGGCTTGAACAGGTCGATCTTTTCTTTGAGCAGCAGCGCATTGGTGCAAAGATAGATATATTTCTTGCGAGCCACCAGACCCTCGACAATCTCGGCGATCTGGGGATGCATCAGCGGCTCACCGCCGGGGATAGAGACCATCGGCGCTCCACATTCGTCGACGGCGCGGAAGCACTCTTCCGGTGTGAGGTTCTGCTTGAGGACGTGGGCGGGATACTGGATCTTGCCGCATCCGGCACACGCCAGGTTGCAGCGGAAGAGCGGCTCCAGCATCAGCACCAGCGGATAGCGCTTGTGCCCCGTGATGCGTTGCTTCAGGACGTACGTTGCTACCGTCCACATCTGGGAGATTGGCACACCCATGAAAGCCTGCTCCTGGAGAGAGCGCGCAAGATCTTGCTCTTCGCTTTTCGCCCTTACTTTAGGACGCTGTCGTCAAGGCCGAGGATTGGGAGAAACAACCCGATCCATCCGGCCCGAAGAACCCTTAAGTCGTCGGTTTGCCCCGTACGAGAACGCGAACTCTCTTTCGCTTTTATACTGTATACGTGCCATAATGTCAATGACACGAGCAACTTGGGATTCTACATGTCTAATACCGACGAATCTTTAGCTCAAGGAAGCGACCGGATCACCACGACGCTCACCGCAATCGAGATCGCCCCGATGGCCGCGGCCGACTGGCCTGCGGTGCGAGCAGTCTACGCCGAGGGGATTGCCACGGGTAACGCGACCTTTGAGACATCCACGCCCGAATGGGAGAAGTGGGACGCTGGCCATTTGGACACCTGTCGCCTGGTCGCCACGCTCGAGGGCGACACCGTGGGATGGGCAGCTCTGAGCCCGGCGTCGAGTCGATGTGTGTACACCGGCGTCGCCGAAGTCAGCGTCTATGTGGCGGCCAAGGCACGAGGAAAAAAGGTTGGATCGAAGCTCCTGAATGCCTTGATTCAATCATCGGAAAGCAATGGCGTCTGGACCCTCCAAGCCGGAATCTTTCCGGAGAACATCGCCAGCTTAAAGCTTCACGAGGATCACGGCTTTCGCGTGGTCGGCATTCGCGACAGGCTCGGCTGTTTGGAAGGGCGCTGGCGCGACGTGGTGCTGATGGAGCGCCGCAGCGACGTGGTGGGGATTTAGCTTGGCTAGAGCGGGCCTTCAGGTCCGCGTTTACGCCAATTAGTTTTACGGGGTTTGGCCCCTGAATGAATCATGCGATGCCGCCGGACTGAAGTCCGGCTCAAGGAATGAGTATCGCCTGAACGCGGCGCTGAAGCGCCGCTCTACCGGGTCCCATACCGGCAAGGTAATCATCGGGCATCGGCGACTGGATTGAAATGAACGCGACACGCGAACCGGCCAAACCGGAATCCCCAGAGGTGGCGACTCCATCCCGCCGCCTCCCTGTCCAGTCCCGCAGCCAGCACACCGTGCAGCGCGTGCTCGACGCGGCCAGTTCCCTGCTGGAGCAGATGCCCCTGGAAGATGTCACCACCACGCGTATCGCCGCCGAGGCCGGGCTTTCGATCGGAGCACTCTATCGTTTTTTTCCCGACAAACAGACCATCGTCGACGCGATCGCCGTGCGGCACGTCGAGCAGTTTCGAACTTCGCTGGAAGGCACGGTGATGAAGACAATCGAGCGCGAGTTTGCCAACCTCGAAAGCTTCGATCCCACCAAGGTCCTTGACAGTGTCGTCGACGCTTACGTTGTATATCTCGACGCGCATCCTGACTTTCGCACAATCTCGTTTGGACGCCACATCAGTGCAGCCACAAAAGAGCGTGAAGCGTCGCCCAACGTCGGACTCCCGGCCTTGCTGAAGAACTTCATGCTGGAGCGTCTCGGCATTCCCAACACGCCGGAGCTCGACCTGATGCTGCGCGTGGTGAGTGAGGCGGGCGAGCGCCTGATCGCCTACGCGTATGAACAGCCCACGCGCGAAGAGCGCGACCGTATCATTGCCGAAATGAAACGGATGCTGGCGCGGTATCTGTTCCCGGCTGATCTCCGTTAATTGATCGAGCCCGCACTCCTTTGCAGCATTCATCGATTTGTCGATCAGCCTTTTATCCAACTCACGATCAGCCTGGCGGTTGCAGCTGCTGGAGGTGGGCTGTTCAGTCGCTCGAGCTATCACCTTTACGAACTTTTTATGCGACCTTTATCCGCGGCTTATGCGTGCGCGTGTCCAATGCGATTGTGAGGCCGAGCATGAGTTCAGTCCTCACGGAGAGAGGTTTCACGAGATATGTCGACCGAGGAAGTATTCGTTGAGCAGTTCGCTAAGCTGTTCGTTCACTATCGGGATGCACTGTCGATGAGTGGTCGCAGTGAGAATGGAAAAGAGCTCAACCAATTGAACGAAGTTCCGGCCGCAGAGCGGGACCGGATGGTTGCCGCGGGACGACTGGCACTGCTGGAGATCGAGAGCAAATCGCGCGAGCATGACGACTCGCGCCGCTACTACGCCAAGCCAGGCGAAGCGGAGTGGGGTTGCTGAACTCACCCAAATAGAGAGGTGCGAGATGATCGCGAAGAAGCTTGCCCCACCACAAGAGCTGGATTTCGCCGTCTTGCGCCCCGCGATTGTCGAAGCCAAACTGATGACACCCAAGCATGCGTGCGACGAGATCTATGTTGCGACCCTTGCCGAAGAGCTTCGCCGTATCGAAGACATGATCGTCTCCGCGGAGCAGCGGCTGAAGATCTCGCAATCGGCGGGAATAACACGCGCGACGGAGAACGCGGAAAACGCGCAATGGTTTCGCGCAAAATCCACGGAGTTGGACCGCCGTCTCGAGCGCATCGAACACGACGGCGGTCGAACGCTGGATGAGACTTCGCACTGTAGAACACCGAGGAGCTCAGAATAAGAGTTAGACCTCCAGCCTCGCGGCATCGAGCGCGATCGGCGAGAACACAAAAAACGACTGGGCGTCCACGCGGACGCCCAGTCGCCATTTCCCATCTAACTCCGTTCAATGTTTCATCCCGTTGCTTGAGCCGGCAGCATTGCCGTTCCACGCATTGCTGCTTGCGTTTTGCTGAAGCCATGCAGCCAGCTTCGGCGACTGCTGCTCGCGCAACGAGATACAGCTTCCGATCGACTCGATCGCCTCTTTCTGCAGGCGCTCGGTGCCGGGCATGGGATGTTGCTGGAAGAACTGTTCCACCTGTTCACGCTTCTGCGCATCGCAGAAATTCGGCACGGCATACTGGAAGATTCCCGCTCCTCCCAGACCACCGCCCGTCTTCTTGACGATGTCGTCGTAATGCGAGCGCATAAAGTCCCAGGTCAAGGTCTCGCCGTTCGGATTCCCGATCAAGCTGAGTAGCACGTAGAGATCTTGCCCGCGCACATCCGGCGTCAGCGTCCAATCGAGAGTCTGCTGGATGAGGTCGCTCTGCGGAAAATCGGCCAGTCCGTAGAAATAACGGTAGTACTCTTCCGGCGACTTGCCTTGCTCCTTGAGTTTGGCCTTGAACTCCGCATACAACTGCGGATCGCCGTGGCGAGCGGCTACTGCGATGGCGGCTCGGGAAAGCGTCCCATCGACAGACTTGGGATCCTTCATGTATTGCTGCGTAATGCTGCGAGCCTGCTCGATCACCGAGGGATCGTTTGCCAGATTGCCGAGCAGTGTGTAGAGCACGGCACGCTTCTGCTTTACCTCAGGGCTCTCATTGGGCTTCGGCGTGCTGCCCACCTGCTGCAACACAGGAGAGAACGTGTTACGTACCCAGGCTTGAAATTGCGGACGGTCGGCCTCCGTAACCAGGTACTGGTTGATGAACTCAAGATGACTTGCGAAGTTTGTCAGCAATACCGCACCAGGGGTGTCTTTGAATTGGCCGCCCAGCGCAAGATAGTCCCCTACGCCGTGCAGTCCAACGCGCATGAGTGCCCACTCGTTGCCGACGAGGGCAATCCGCTCTTCCGGCGTCAGTCCCTGCTCTGCGGCATTGCCAAGTTGGCGCAGTGCGGCTGCGTCGTAGTCAAAGCGGTAATAGCCGAGGGCGCCCGCATCGGGAAAGACAAATGTCGGACAGCCCTTCATGGTGAACAACTGCTTCCGGTCAGTCAGCAGGAATGTCTCGTCCTTGCCGGCGAAGTTGCCAATCCCTTTTACGCGCACCGGGATTTGCCAAAGCTGATCATTCGGCTGGTTGAAGGCTTCCGGGTTGTTGATATAGCGCTTCTGCGAGAAGGTAAGCGTGGTGTTGCCGCCGTTGCACTTCGCTTCAACGCCCAGATATGGTTCACCGGGTTGCAGCACGAAGGTCGGCATGATTTTGTCGATCGGCCTATGCGAACTGCGCGCCATTGCGCTCCAGAAATCCGAGGCGGTCGCGTTGCCGTAAGCGTGTTCCTTGAGGTAAAGGTTGACGCCCGCGCGGAAGGCGTCATGTCCGAGGTAAGACTCGAGCATGTGCAACACAGCGGCCGTCTTGCCATAGGCTATGCCGTCGAAGAGAGACTCGATCTCGCCGCGGTTCTCGACCGCCTGGTGGATGGGTCGGGTGTTCTGGGTGGAATCCGTGGCCAGCGAGTTCATGGTGTTCTCCACCGTGTCCTGGGGCACCAGCCAATCCGGCTGCCAGTTCTCCAACGGATGCGGTGTCATCCAGGTGGCAAAGCCCTCGTTGAGCCAGATGTCGTCCCACCACTGCATGGTAACCAGGTCGCCGAACCACTGATGTGCGACCTCGTGGGCAATGGTTTCTGCGACACCTTTCTTCGCACCGACCGAGGCGGTTTTCTCGTCGATCAGCAAAGCCGTCTCGCGATAAATAATGGCGCCCCAATTTTCCATGGCTCCAGCCTGGAAGTCAGGCACGGCGATCTGATCGAGTTTGGGCAGCGGATATTTGATGCCGTAATAATCGTTGTAATACTTGAGAATCGCTTTGGTCGCTTCCAGCGGATAGTGCGTCAGGTTCTCTTTTCCGGGAACCGTGCACACGCGCAGCTTGATGCCATCGACCGAGTCGGATTCGCACTTCCAATCGCCCACCGTCAATGCCACCAGATAGCTCGACATCTTGGGCGAGGTTGCGAACTTGATCGTGTGCTGGCCGCCCGGAGCAGTCGTGTCGGAGATTTCCTGGTTGTTGGAGATGGCGGTGTCGTCTTTGTCCACGGTAGCCGAGATGTCGAAAGTCGCCTTGTACTCCGGCTGATCAAAGCTGGGAAACGCAACGCGCGCATCGACCGCTTCCATCTGCGAGACAGCATACTTGCGTCCGTTATAGGTGCTCAGATAGAGGCCGCGAAGCTTGTCGTTGAGTTGGCCGGTGTACTTAATGTGAACCTTTGCGGGGCCGGCCGGGATGGGCTTCTCAACCGTAATCGCCGCAGTTTCATTCTTCTCATCTGTCGACACCTTGGCGTTCTGGGTCTCTCCCCCGGCGGTAACCGAGACTTCGTGGAAGTCGATCTCGAGGGCATTCAGCGTAATTGTGTTGCTGGGCTTATCGAGCTTGACGTCGATGGTCTCGTCGCCATCGAAATTGTTGTTTGCAAAGTGGATGGTGAAGTTCAACGAGTAGTGATCGGGAGAGACACCACCGGGCAGGCGTTGTGCGACTGCCGCACCGCAGGCGAGCAACACTGCGGCACATAGAAGCAGACTACGTTTCATAGCAAATCCTTATCGTTTTGCAAAATGATGGACGATACCGACATCAGGTAAGAAGGGGTACGGTAGGAACCTGTACCAGGTTCCCGGAAAGCTGTCCTGATTTTAGACGGTTTTGGCCAAAAGGGGTGAGCCGCGGTTCCGTCGCACAGTCGCGCTTGGCAGGTATGCGTGACGGCCGTCCTCGCGTATGCAGCGTTCTTGGCCAGAGTTTCTTACTTGACCAGGACTCTTCCGCTGCCGCCTCTACTGCCCGAGCATTCCCTTTTTCAGATCCCCATTGGGCGGTTTTGGGCCGAACCACACCGAGAAGAGCACCTGGCCAAAGGCCGGCCCGGCAATGGTAACCTTCTCTTTTCCGTTGATGGTGAGGGTGGTACCACTGGCCGGAACATACGTGAAGACCATTTCGTCGCCAGGCTTGACCGGTTCAAGCGCGGCCAGCAGACGATCGATGTCGGGCTTCATTGTCTTCCTCGCATCGGGCGTGTTGTCGGTGAACGACTCGTCGAAAGCATCCGTCATCTGGCTCTTGCTCGCACCGTGCAGGAACTTCATATCAATCCGCTTAGGAGCGTCGGACTTGATGATCGTGCCCGCGTCCGATGACTTCTGCTCGAGGTAGAGCCCGGCAACATAGACCTTCACCATGTACTTGGTTCGCAGGCCCAGGCCATTGAGCACCAGGTTTGTGCCTCCGACCTGAAGAGTGTCGGGCATGGTCACCCCGTTTAGACTGGCGGCCTGCAGGTTGAAAAGCGACGCCAGGACAAAGACCGACACGGCAAGTGAGGTACCGGCTTTTCGCATAACGTTCCTTTTGTGGCGGGTGCAGGACGAATCATAGCACGCAGCAGTCGCGAGATTGATCCCAGACCACTGTCGCCGGGAGTCGTGGCTAGCCGCGAAAATCAAGTTGGCATCGCGAAGACGGCAGGGTTTCTCGCCATCATTTCCGGCACCGCTCAGACCTCTCTTCTCGGCAGAAGTGGCTTTCCTTGCAATATCGTTCGCCAGCATCGATTGACGCCAAACCAATACGCCAGTTCGCGGTAGTCGCCGGCGTCGAAGATTGCCACATCGGCATCCTTACCGGTTTCGAGGCTTCCCTTGCGCGACTGTAGACGCAAAGCACAGGCGCCATTGTACGTCGATGCCACAATTGCCTCGGCGGGAGACATCTTCATCTGTGTACACGCGGCCGACAACACGAAGGGCATGGAAGGCGTGGGTGACGTGCCGGGGTTGTAATCAGTCGCGAGGGCAACGGCCACACCAGCCTCGATCAGCTTGCGTGCTGGGGGAAAGATCCTCAGCCCCAAGAAGTAATTGGCTGCCGGAAGGAGCGTGGCAACAGTATCCATCTTCGCAAGAGCGGCAATATCGGCATCACTGACATGGTCCATGTGATCGAGCGATGCGGGATGAAATTCGGCCAGTGGCGCCAGTTCCGCCTGCGTCAGCTGACACACATGCACACGCACTCCCAGTCCGTGCTCGACCGCCGCCCGCAGGATGCGCTGCGACTGCTCCAGCGTGAAAGCACCACGTTCGCAGAAAACGTCAACGAAGTCGGCCAGGCGGCCAAAGGGAGCTTCGGCGGTGTGGCCCTTTTGAAGGGGCGTGCCTTCAGGCGCACCGTCAGATTCCCTGTTTTTGTCATCACGAGCGAAGCGAGGGATCTGCTTTTCGTCGCCATTTTTAAGGGGCGCACCTTTAGGTGCTCCGTTCAGGCTCGCTTCCGTGTACTCTGTGGGCTTTGGCCGATTCCGAAGGGGCGCGGCTTCAGCCGCGCCGTTCAGGCTCCCTTCCCTGAACTCTGCGGGCTTTAGCCCGCTTGCCGCCACCGCCGGAATCATCTCCTCACAAACAATGCGCACATATTCATCGGGATTATCACGATACTCCGGCGGCACAACATGCGCCCCAAGTAGAGTTGAAATCACTGTACCGCGCCATTGCTGCGCGGCCTCGCGGATGGCCTCCAGCGACTTCATCTCCGAGTCGAAGCTCAGGCCATAGCCCGATTTCGCCTCAACCGTCGTCGTCCCCTGAGCCGCCATCTCGTCGAGGGCCTTCAGGACGCTCGCGGCTCAGCTCCTCGCGCGAGGCCTCGCGCACACCGCGAATGCTTGACCGAATGCCGCCGCCGGCCTCGGCGATTTCTTCGTAAGTCGCGCCCGCTGTGCGCTTTTCAAAATCGATCAGGCGCGGCGCAGCAAAGACTGGATGTGTGTGGGAATCGACGAATCCTGGAAGAACGACTTTCCCGCGACAATCAATCTCGTCGACTTGCGCGCCCGATCGCAGCAGTTCGTGACGAGCAGATTTCGTCGGTCGTTCCCACGGCTAAGATCTTGCCGTCGGCGATCAGCACGGCGCCATCTTCGAGGATGCCGAGGTCGCGCATCTGCGCGCCTCGACGGGCGCCAGAAGGGCCTCGCAGGGTGAGCAGTTGCGAAGCGTGGGTGAGTATCATCGCGGCCGCCACTATAGGCGCCTCTGCGGAGAGCTTGCCACTTTATGCGCCGTGTCCTATGAAGCCATCGATTCCCTTCTGACTATACTGTCATCTATCGTTCTGTATCAGGGGACGGCTTGACAGGCTGCTGAAAAAGTCCATTTTACCCCGCTTCGTATCAGGGCACGACTTCAGTCGTGCCGATAAGCCCCTCTACTTGACCCGCCGAGCGGACTTCAGTCCGCGAGGCCACTGCTTTTCGACTTGTTCAGCAGCCTCTTGAGCCGGGCCGCCGTCGAAAACTAATATGTTGGGCTTTAGCCCCTGCGCGTCCCATGGTTGCAGGGGCTAAAGCCCCAGATTCGCTACCGCCTGCTTCGGCACGACCAAAGGTCGTGCCCTGATACGACTCGGAACGAATTGATGAGAAGGCTAGATGACATCTAGACATCTAATTGTTAAGTGCTTCCTTCCGCCATCGGCACCTTCACGCCCTTTTCCTGCGCGAACGCCTTCGCCTCGTCATAGCCGGCATCCACATGTCTCGCTACGCCGATTCCGGGATCGTTGGTCAGCACACGTTCAATGCGCTTGGCCATTTCCTCGCTTCCGTCAGCGACCGTCACCTGTCCAGCATGCTGCGAGTAGCCAATCCCCACGCCTCCGCCGTTGTGGATCGAAACCCACGATGCCCCACTCGCGGTATTCAGCAGCGCATTCAGCAGCGGCCAATCGGCGACGGCATCGCTGCCGTCTTTCATCGACTCGGTCTCGCGGAAGGGCGAAGCCACCGACCCGCAGTCCAGATGGTCGCGGCCCATCACGATCGGCGCCTTCAGCTTGCCGGTCTTGACCATGTCGTTCATCGCCAGTCCGAACTCGGCACGCTCGCCATAGCCCAGCCAGCAGATGCGAGAGGGAAAACCCTGGAATTTGATCCGCTTGCGCGCGAGATCGATCCAGCGGCTGAGGATGCGGTTGTCGGGAAACATCTCGAGCACCAGATCGTCGGTGACCGCGATGTCCGCGGGATCGCCCGACAGCGCAGCCCAGCGGAAAGGCCCGCGCCCTTCGCAGAACAGCGGCCGAATATAGGCTGGGACAAATCCCGGAAAGTCGTACGCATTCTTCACTCCGTGCTCGTAGGCGAAGGTTCGAATGTTGTTGCCGTAGTCGAACGTCACCGAACCCATCTTCTGCAGCTTCAACATGCCTTCGACGTGACGGGCCATGGTGTCGAGCGAACGCTCCGTGTAACCTCCAGGGTCGCCGGCGCGCAACGCCGTCGCTGCTTCCAGTGACATGCCGCTGGGCACATAGCCATTCAGCGGATCATGCGCTGAGGTTTGATCCGTAAGAATGTCGGGCATGACGCCCCGCTCGGCCAGCTCCGGAATAACGTCGCCGCAGTTACCCACCAGTCCGACCGAGATGTTCTCTTTCTTGCGCACAGCGTTCTTCAGGATACGCAGGGCCTCGTCCAGCGTGTTCACCATGAAGTCGCAATAGCCCGTACGCAGGCGCTTCTTGATGCGCTCCGGGTCGACTTCAATGCCGAGGTAGCAGGCGCCTGCCATGGTCGCGGCCAGCGGCTGCGCTCCGCTCATACCCCCCATTCCGCCGGAGACGATCAGCTTGCCCGCCAGATCACCTCCCAGATGCTTCTCGCCAGCCGCCGAAAATGTCTCGAAGGTACCCTGGATGATCCCCTGCGATCCGATGTAAATCCACGAACCGGCCGTCATCTGGCCGTACATCATCAGGCCGGCCTTTTCCAGTTGGTTGAATTTCTCCCAGTTCGACCAGTGCCCGACAAGGTTGGAGTTGCAGATCAGCACCCGCGGCGCGTACTCGTGCGTGCGAAAAATGCCGACCGGCTTGCCCGACTGCACCAGTAGCGTCTCATCATTGTCGAGCGACTGCAGGGAGCGCACGATGGCGTGATAGCACTCCCAGTTGCGGGCAGCACGTCCAGTACCGCCGTAGACGACCAGGTCCTGCGGACGCTCGGCGACGTCGGGATCGAGGTTGTTCATCAGCATGCGCATGGCGGCTTCCTGGGCCCAGCCTTTGCAGGAAAGCTGGTTACCACGCGGTGCTCGGATAGGTGTGTAGGCAGTGCTAGCGGGATCGGCAACGACGGGCATGACAGACGATGGTAGCTGCGCCTTGGCGGTCATGCAACCAAAAGCCTGAGTCACGTCGAGCTTCAAAACCAAGGGAAGACGGCGCTTGGAGGATTTCCGATGCGCTTCGTGAAAACGTGTTCATGCGGCCTGACTCCAGGGCGATTGCCTCACCGATCAGGAAATCCGCCATGCCAGGTGGACGGGAACCGAAAAGCACCGGCACAATTGTGAACCAAAACAAATACGGGGACCGGCTGTTTGACCATGTCCCCTCTCCGATGCGGTGTGCTATTGTCTCCAGCCTAGCCGTCCCACCTCCCCGGCGCATCATCAGGCAGTCAAAACCTTGTGAATTCAATGTGAAAACTGTCCGGGAGCTCAGACCAACGCTGCCGCCCGATTCGTCATCCAAACTATTTGACCCGGACTTCCCCATTCTCGACCTTGAAACCTATGCTCTGTTCAAAACCAGTTGTGCGCGGCAGTGCGGCTCTGGCGCTCGTTCTTGTCCTCCTTACCATGGTGGCATGTAGTCACACCACCGATGTCCACCAGTCACTCTCGGTCAATCACTTCGTGGGCGAGTCCGGAGAGCCGACAATGCTGGCGGCGTATCAGCCATGGTTTGGCGGATCGAATCACATCAATGTCGGTTATTCGTCGCAAGACCGCGTCGTGATCGACAAGCAGATCGATAAGGCCAAGCAGCTCGGCATCGCCGGGTTCGTCGTGAACTGGTACGGGGCGCGTCACGGATTCGAGGACAAGGCTTACACGCTGGTGCAGCAGGCTGCAGCGGAAAAGAACTTCAAGGTCGCGATCATGTACGACGAAGACGACAGCGATCCTGCGACCGAAACGGACGCTGTAATCGTGGATTTGCAGTACGCCTACGATCGTTACATAGGCCCGCATGCCATGGTGAACCGCGATTCCTATCTCCGCTACCAGGGCAAGCCGATGATCTTCATTTTCCCCAAAGGCGCGCACACCGACTGGAATAGGGTCCGCCAGACCGTGAATTCGTGGGAGGATCCGCCGCTGCTGATCTTCAAAGACATCAACCAGCGTTTTGCGCATGATTTTGACGGATTCTATGCCTGGGTGAATCCCGGCAGACAGGGATGGCAGCCGAACGGAAGCAACTGGGGCCAGCAATATCTGGACGAGTTTTATCAGACCATGATCTCGCAATATCCGGACAAAATAGTTGTCGGAGCGGCGTGGCCGGGTTTCAACGACTCCAAGGCAAGCTGGAGCCGCAACCGGAAGATGAGCGCCCGCTGCGGCAAGACGCTCGACGACACTCTGCGCATGTTCCGCCGCTACTACAACGGACAGCGTCCGATTCCCTTCATCATGATCGAGACCTGGAACGACTACGAAGAAGGCACAGCCATCGAAAACGGCGTGGACACCTGCAAGTAAGGCCCCTGATCGCTATTCGCCTTTCGCGGATCGCCATGGGCGCTGAGTTTTGACCAGTCGTCATCAAAGGCGTCACCCTCTTCGTCATTTCGACCGAGGGCCGCGGTGGAGGCCCCGCGCCTACTCTGCCTGCTCCGCGTGCGCAACAGAAGCGAATAGCGAAAAGCGAAAACTGAACCGCCAATAGCGAATAGCGGACCGCGTGCTTATAATCCGTGCATGGACGAACAGGATTTCCGCCGCCGCGCCGACGCCGCTCTGGAAGAACTGAAGCGCAGTCTCTATGAAGCCGAAGGGGACGCCGACTTCGAGGTTGAGGAAAGTTCCGGCGCGTTGCATATTGCCTTCGAGGAGCCACCCGGCAAGTTCGTGATCTCGCCGAACACTCCCGTGCGGCAGATCTGGATTTCCGCCCTCTCCACCAGCTTCAAACTTGATTGGTCTAACGACGAGAATGCGTTTGTGCTTCTAAAGACGGGCGAGTCTCTGAAACCACTTGTCGGCCGCCTTATTAACCAGCAACTTGGCGAAGAAGCAGTCACTCTCAAATAGTCTGCAGCTACTTTGACCTAGATCTACTTTGCATGGTTGTCTTTAGGGCCATAGGTACTACCTACATCAACTCTGACGGATAGTAATACTTGTGGGCTAGTACTGTGCTATTCGGTACTAGGATATTTTTGTTGGACGCCCGTCCTCCTCCGCGCAGTTACCTGGCTGTTAGAACGCTATAATCAGTTAGCTCAGACACACCTACGCGTACTTTCGCGCCGCTGGCGGTGGCGCTTTTCCCTGTTACCGGAGTATAGATAGCATGCACTTGGCTAGACCCCATAATCCTAAGACTTCTCCGAATTACATTCGCCTCAACCCACTTTTCCTGTCGTTCTTCGTTCCCACTCTTCTTATACTCACCAACTGCGGCGGTGGAACTATGAACTCTCTCCCGCAGAATGTCCAGCCGCCGACAACGACACCCAACACGACGTCTACGACGGCCAACTCTACCTCGAACACTGCGTCGAGCACTACATCCTCCACGGCAAGCACCTCGTCATCGCAAAGCACTACCACCTCAAGCAGCGCTACTTCCACGACGTCGACCACCTCGAACACAGCCAACAACAATAGCAACACCAGCAACGATCCGGTGATTCCCACCAACGCGATCGTTGCGACGGCCATCCAGACGATCCCGAACTGGCAGTGGTGCACGGCCGAACTGAATCGCCAGCCCTGTGCGAGTGGTCTGGGAAACGCAACTTCGAGCATGACGCCGGAACAGGCAAGCCCATCGCTGAGTGGCAAATCGGCCTTGTTCGCCATTGGCGGCAAGACTCAATATTCGAACGCTCTGTGGTGGCAGTATCTGCCTTCGGATTCCCAGTCGACCCACTTCGTCTACGATCTCTACTTCTATGTGAACGATCCTTCGGCGCCGGAAGCCCTGGAGTTCGACGTTAATCAGAATTTTGGAGGTGTGCGCTTTGTCTGGGGAACGGAGTGCAGTTACCAAAATACTAAGCATTGGGACATCTGGAATTCTGCCACAGGAAAATGGGTCACGACCCAGGCACCTTGTCCGCAGGTTGCTGCGAACCAATGGCATCATTTGATCTGGCAGTTCGAACGGGTGAACGGCAAGGAGCACTACATCAGCGTAACGCTCGACAACAACGTGATGCCCGTCGACCTCTACTTTTCACCCCAGCAGCCCTACTCCGGGGACGGCATCAGCGTTGCCTTCCAGATGGACGGTGACTATCGTCAGCAGCCCTACAACGTGTGGCTCGATAATGTAACGTTGAACGCCTGGTAGGCACTCAGACAGCCTGGCGGCAGCACGCCGCCGGGAGCCCGGTCCTCGCGTCCCCTTAGTTTCCGTTAACCTTATTTGGCAATTCGCTTGCGACCATCCCCACCGATGGCTTGCTTGGCCAGCATTTCTACGCGAGGTGAATATGGTTCCTGTAGGTCTCAGTATCATCTATCCGACTGCAACGGTTTCCTCTAACACAACGAAGTCGCAAAACAGTTTCCAGCAATTGATGCAATCCTTGCAGGCCGGCGACCTTTCCGGCGCTCAGGCAGCTTATGCTGCTCTGTCGACGCAGAATACCAACGCCAGTCAGACAAGCTCTTCCAGCAACAGCACGCTGAATGCCGACCTCACCGCGGTTGGAAAAGCCCTGCAATCGGGAGATCTTTCGGGCGCGCAGCAGGCGTTTTCCAAGCTGGAGCGGGATGCCCAGGCGTCGTCCGGCGCAAGCGGACACCATCATCGCCATCACATGAAGCCGATGACAACCGCGAATAACACTTCGGCTGCCGTCAGTAATGCAAACGCGCCATCCACGACGAGTATCGATACAACCGCCTAGGCCACGGCATGGTTAGATTGTCGCAGCGGCGATTTTAAGCTTGTGCCTTAGATCAGCAGCAATCAACTGACCGTGGAAGCGGCCGTTTTCGATGAAGATTTCGCTGGTGCGCATTCCGGCGACGATGACCCCAGCAAGATAAATGCCGGGAACGTTGCTTTCGAGGGTCTGCGGATCAACGATCGGCTTCTTGTCTGGTTCCTCGCTGAACCGGATGCCGAGGCCGGACAGAAATTCGAAATCGGGATGGTAGCCGGTGAGGGCGAATACGTGGTCATTAGGCAAAATGAGTTCGCCCTCGGGCGTGTCGAGCACGACATGCTCCGGAGAGATTTCGCGCACGGTGCTGTGAAAGTAGGCTTTCACCTGCCCGGCCTTGATCCGGTTCTCAATGTCGGGCTTGATCCAGTACTTCACCGAAGGGCTGATGCCCGGACCGCGATGCACCATGGTTACCTGTGCGCCGTGCCGCCATAGTTCGAGGGCCGCAATAGCAGCCGAGTTCTTGGCGCCCACGACCAGTACGTCGAGGTTGAAGAATGGATGCGGCTCGCGGTAGTAATGCATCACCTTGGGCAGGTCTTCGCCAGAAACGTTCATATAGTTCGGGCGGTCGTAGTAGCCGGTAGCCAGGATCAACTTGCGGGCGTGGTATTCGCAGTTGCGCCCATGCAGGTTACGGGTGCGCACCACAAAGTGGCTGTCGCTGCCCTCAATCTTCATCACCGGCTCGTACTGGCGAACGTCAAGCTGATAGTGCTCGGTCACCTTGCGGTAATACTCCAGCGCCTCCTGACGCGTGGGCTTCTGGTTCGGACTGGAAAACGGAATGTCACCAATCTCCAGCAGCTCGGGGGTGGTGAAGAACGTCATGTTGCTGGGATAGTTGTACAGGGAGTTCACCAGGCAGCCCTTGTCGATGTTGACGACCGTGAGCCCGGCGCGTTTCACGTCGATGCCGCAGGCGAGACCTGTGGGCCCTGCTCCTACCACCACCACGTCGACAACAACGCGGTCCTCACTGCCATCGGAAGAGTAGCGTTCCATGCCAAACAGAATATCGTGGGCGAGTGAGGTTGGCGAAACAATGAAGCCGTTCCGGCGCGACTATCCCTAACTCTCGAGGAGGGAACAGCTCGTTGATTTCACGTGATTTTCAAACACGAGAGCCGGCCGGAGTGCATCCCAGTAACTTCGAGCCGGGCTACGCGCCGCAAGACGTGCTCGAACTAAAATCCGTGAAAGGAATCTGGCTATGCGTTTTCGTCTTACTTCACTCGCCACGTTTTTAGCAGTGCTGTTCCTGATTGGCTGCAACTCCAGTTCTAAGTCGAGCGGGGGCGAGAGTGCTGGAACCGGCTCAAGAGCGCAAGTCATAGGAGCCGGCAGCACGTTCATCTACCCGATCATGACACGGTGGATTGAGCAATATCAGAAGACCCAGCCCGGAGTACAGATCAACTATCAGTCGATCGGCAGCGGCGGTGGTATCCAGCAACTCAAGCAAGCCGTGGTGGACTTCGGCGCGTCGGACGCCGCACTCGATGACGACAAGTTAAAGGAAATGCCTCCGTTAGTTCAAATCCCCGAGAGTGCGGGGCCCGTGTGCATAACATACAATTTGCAAAACTTGCATCAACCGTTGAAGCTCAGTGCCGAGACCCTGTCGGGTATTTACATCGGCAAGATTAAGAATTGGCAGGATCCGGCGATCCGAAAAGAAAATAGCGGAATCCAGCTACCGAATGAAGATATTATGGTGGTTCACCGCTCCGATGGCAGCGGCACAACCGATATCTTCACCACGTACCTGGCCGCGGTAAACTCCGACTGGAAACAGAAAGTAGGCAAGGGCTTGTCCGTGAGCTGGCCTTTGGGGATCGGCGGTAAGGGCAGCGAAGGTGTAACAGGTCTGGTGAAACAGAATCCAGGCGCAATCGGGTACGTGGAACTGACTTATGCTCTGGAGAATAACCTGCCGTTAGCGCAATTGCAGAACCAGTCAGGCAACTATGTCGTTCCCGATGCCGCCGGCACAAGCGAAGCGATCGATGCGTTCTCCAGCCAGTTGTCAAAAGATGTTCGCACGCCAATCGTGAATCCGCCGGCATCGGCGCCGAAAGCCTATCCCATTAGCGGCCTGACCTTCCTGCTCGTCCCGAAGACCCCGAAGGACGCGGCAAAAGGTGCCGTGGTCAAGAAATTCGTCGAGTACATCATAGGAGACGGCCAAGCGCTCGCCGAACAGCTGCATTACGCCAAGCTGCCTGCTTCGCTACAGCAGATTGATAAGCAGTTGCTCGATCAGGTACAAGGCGGCTCGTAGTCGAATTCGAAGGCGCCAGAACGCGCCTTCTCGCAATCCTGAACTGACCCGTCGGTATGCAGGGACAGCTTCTATCAAGCTGCCTGTGCGGCCAAGTCGCGTAAAGCCGCATCTTCCAACAAAACCAGCCGCAATTCGTCGAGGAAAACCGCGCCCGTGGACTCATAAAGCCTGATCGCCGGCTGGTTCCAGTCGAGCACCTCCCAGCGCAAGGCCTTGCAGTTCTCGGAAACCGCGATCTTCGCCACCTGGGCCATGAGGCTGGTGCCAATACCTTTGCCGCGAAAATCGCCGCGGACAAACAGGTCTTCGAGAAAAAGCTGGCGTCCTCGCCACGTGCTGTAAAAGTCGAAGAACAGCGCATACCCGGCCGGATGGCTGTCCCACTCGGCAATGAGCGCGCGAAACTTCGGATGTTGGACGAAACCATCCTGCGCCAATTCCTCTTGGGTGTTGGTCACTTTGTCGACGGCATGCTCGAAATCCGCCAACTCGCGGATCATCGTCATCAGAAGCGGGACGTCTTCGGGGGTTGCAGGGCGAATCGAGAGCACAGGACACCTCCGGAGTCGTTACGCCAGCCGGGATTATACTTCGAGCGCAAACAGCGTCACAGCCGTGTGTGTCGCGCGGCACAGGCCACAGTTCGGTGGGAGTTATAATTTCTCTTCCTACCCCATAGGTTTCTTATGACCATCATCAAGCAGAACGATCTCATCCAAAGCCTGGCCGACGCGCTGCAATATATCTCGTATTACCATCCCGTCGACTTCATCACCAGCCTCTCCAAGGCGTATGACAAGGAGCAGTCCCCCGCCGCCCGCGATGCGATCGCGCAGATCCTGATCAACTCGCGCATGTGCGCCGAAGGCCATCGCCCGATCTGTCAGGACACCGGCATCGTGACCGTTTTCCTGAAAGTTGGCATGCATGTCCAATGGGACGCTACGATGAGCGTAGAAGAGATGATCAACGAAGGCGTGCGTCGTGCTTACTTGCACGAGCACAACAAACTGCGCGCTAGCATCCTCGCCGATCCGGCCGGAAGCCGCAAGAACACAGGCGACAACACGCCTGCCGTCATCAACATGACGATTGTTCCGGGCGACAAGCTCGAGGTTACGGTGGCGGCCAAGGGCGGAGGCTCGGAGGCAAAGTCGAAGTTCGCCATGTTGAATCCCTCGGATTCAATTGTCGACTGGGTGCTCAAGACAGTTCCAACTATGGGTGCGGGCTGGTGTCCGCCGGGCATGCTGGGCATAGGTATCGGTGGCACCGCCGAGAAGGCGATGCTGCTGGCCAAGGAAGCCTTGATGGAGCCCATCGACATCCAGGAACTGATTGAGCGCGGTCCGAAGAACACGGCCGAGGAGCTGCGCATCGAGCTGTACAAAAAGGTCAATGCTCTCGGCATCGGCGCACAGGGGCTCGGCGGACTGACTACCGTCCTCGACGTGAAGGTAAAGGACTATCCCACCCACGCCGCCAACCTGCCGATCGCCATGATCCCGAACTGTGCGGCGACCCGGCACGTGCATTTCGTGCTTGACGGTTCCGGCCCTATCGCTCTCGAAGCCCCCTCCCTGAAGGACTGGCCCGACCTCACCTACAATCCGGCTGGTGCGCGCCGCGTGAACCTCGACAGGGTTACTCGCGAGGAGGTCGCGACCTGGAACACCGGCGAAGTGATTCTGCTGAGCGGCAAGCTGCTGACTGGTCGCGACGCCGCCCACAAGCGCATCTACGACATGCATCAGCGCGGCGAGAAGCTGCCGGTGGACTTCAAGAACCGCTTTATCTATTACGTTGGGCCGGTTGATCCGGTTAGGGATGAGGTAGTCGGCCCTGCCGGTCCTACGACCGCTACGCGAATGGACAAATTTACTCGCCACATGCTGGAGCACACCGGATTGCTGGGCATGGTTGGGAAATCGGAGCGCGGTCCCGCGGCGATTGAAGCCATTCGCGACCACAGGGCGGTTTACCTGATGGCAGTCGGCGGCGCGGCCTATCTTGTCTCGAAGGCCATCAAGAAGTCCCGCGTAGTCGGCTTTGCCGATCTTGGCATGGAGGCGATCTACGAGTTCGAAGTGGAAGACATGCCCGTCACGGTAGCCGTGGATTCGCAAGGCAACTCGGTGCACGAGAGCGGCCCGCGCGAGTGGAAGGCCAAGATCGCGGAGTTGGTGGAGATTTCGTAGGCGGAACGAGTAGAGCGGTGCTTCAGCGCCGCGTCCGAGACGTTTTATTTTGTCATCCTGAGAGCCTTCAGGCGCGAGGGATCTGCGGTTTTCAATTGAATTAGAATCTTGCCATGGCGCACGACGTCCGAGTACGCGTAGACCAGGATGGCCGCATAGTAATTCCGGCTGCACACCGTCAGGCTCTCGGCATCAACGCTGGAGATGAAGTCGTCCTCCGAATCGAAGACGACGAAGTGCGAATCACTACGCAGCAGGGCCTCATAAAACGGGCACAACATCGCGCCGCGCGTTACGTGAAGCCTGGGATATCGCTGGTGGATGAGTTGACATCCGAACGTCGTGAGAGTGCGAAGGATGAGTAGCGCCATGCTGCTCCACGCCGTCATTGCTATCCCATTTTTGATTTTGTTCGGATATTTGCGAGCACGCCTTCTCGGCTGTACGAATTGCTAGTTTATTTTTGCGAAATCTGGGTTCCTCTGGGAAGCATCTCTAATAGGTATTACTGCAATGCCTACCTCTACCCGCACCGAAAAAGATTCGCTCGGCTATAAGGAAGTTCCGGCTGACGCCTACTACGGCATCCAGACCGCTCGTGCCGCCGAGAACTTCCCCATCAGCGGACTGCGCGCCCATCCAACGCTGATTCGTGCAATCGCCATGGTGAAGGAGGCCGCTGCCGAAGCCAACCGCGAACTCGGGCTGATCGACGAGAAGACGGCTAACGCCATCATCCAGGCGGCGCAGGAAGTGCAGGACGGAAAATGGGACGATCACTTTGTGGTCGATGTCTTCCAGGCCGGCGCGGGCGTCAGCTTCCACATGAACAGCAATGAAGTCATCGCCAACCGCGCCTCCGAGCTGCTGGGCGGAAAGCTGGGGGAATACAAACAGGCGCATCCCAACGACCACGTCAACTATGGACAGTCGACCAATGACGTCTTTCCTACTGCCATGCGGCTGGCGACGCTGCTGGAATTGGAGATGCTGTATCCCGCGCTCGATGCGTTCACCGCGGCGCTCGACGCCAAGGGCAAAGAGTTCCACCATGTTTTAAAGTCGGGCCGCACCCACATGCAGGACGCCGTTCCGATGCGGCTGGGCCAAGAGTTTTCTGCCTACGCAGTTGCCATCACGCGTGCCAACCGCGCCATTCAGCAGAACGCCGAATACCTCCGCGAGCTTGGACTGGGCGGCTCGGCCGTCGGCACCGGCATCAACACCCATCCCGACTACCGCGAGAAAGCCATTGCCGCCCTGGCGCACATCGCGGGAGAGAAGCTTGTTCCGGCCGACGACATGCGCTACGCGATGCAATCGAACCTGTCTATGGCGGGTGTGAGTTCCGCTCTGCGCAACCTTGCGCTCGAAGTCATCCGCATTTCGAACGATCTGCGCCTGCTATCCTCCGGACCTAACACTGGCTTCGCGGAAATCAATCTCCCGGCCTTGCAGCCGGGCTCGTCGATCATGCCAGGCAAAATCAATCCCGTGATCCCGGAGTTGGCGGCCATGGTGTCGTTCCAGGTGATCGGCTACGACACGACCGTCGCGCTCGCCGTGCAGGCCGGACAACTCGAACTTAACGTCATGATGCCGTCGATGGCCTACAGCGTCCTGATGTCGATCACCATCATGGCCAACATGCTGCGGCAGCTCACCGAGTTCTGCATCAAGGGCATCACGGTAAACCAAAAGCGAACGGATTATTACGTGCAAAGCACCGTCTCGCTCGCAACCGCACTGAACCCTTACATCGGCTATGCCAAGGCGGCTGAAATCGCCAAGGAGTCGGTGGCAACGGGCAAGTCGATCATCGACATCGCACGCTCCAAGGGATATTTGAGCGAAGAACAGATCACCGAGATTCTCGACCCGCAGCGCATGACCGAACCGGTACACCCTCTGAACGTGGCGAAAGACCGGGAGAAAATTAAGTCTGGCGAATAGCTGAAACTGCTTTCCTGGCATGGCCATCCATTGACTCTTGGTAGGCGGAATACTTGCTGTAAAATCACTCGCTTATGCGTCGCGCTTTCCTGATTGGCATGGGTCGAATCACAACGGCGTACGCGGCACTTTCAATCGTCGCCCTAACCATGATTGCCGAGGTAACTTTGAAGCCCAGGATTGTGGAAGTCCCGTCGTTTACGGTTGTCGGAATTGCTGCGCGTACGAATAACGCCAAAGAAGCCGGGCCGGACGGCGTGATTGGCAAACAGTGGCAAAGATTCATGAGTGAACAACTGGGCAACAAGATTTCTCACAAAGTCTCGCCTGACCTGTATGCCGTTTATACCGACTACGCCAGCAACGCGAATGGCGACTACACCCACATTCTCGGCTCGAAGGTGAACGATGGGGCCGGCGAAATCCCGCCGGGTATGGTGGAGACGGTGGTTCCCGCCGGACGCTACGCGGTGTTCACCAGCGAACCCGGGCCGGTCTCGAACGTGGTGGTCGGGACGTGGAAGCGGATCTGGGCCTACTACCAATCTGGCAAGAATGGAAAGCGCGCTTACCAAGCCGACTTCGAATTCTATGATCAGCGCGCGGCCGATCCCGCTCAGTCTCAAGTCGAAATCTACATCGGAGTGGAGTGAGCCGCGCTCGATGGCGCGCTTTCAGTTCCGACGAACGCCACTCCCAATGCCATAGCTTTCAGGTATACGCAATTCGCGGCCCCGCGCACTTTCGGTTTCAATCAGCCGCAATGCCGGTTGCCGGCTAAAACTTCGTCAGCCCTGGCCTAAGCCGTAGTCCTTTGCAGCGGCATTCCGGTGTCCAGGCAGAGGCTCGGGCGTCAAGAAAAACGACTCAAGTCTGTCGTCCGTGTCGATATCGCGATCGTCCGTTCGACGCGCTGGTCGACGCGCTACACGGGGAGCCGTCGCTGAAGGATTATCACTTGTTGCCAAGCGTTCGTGCCGACCTCCTCGCGAAGATCGGCCGGTTCCGCGAGGCCCGCGCGAAACTCGAACGAGCCGCCTCGCTCACACGCGATGCACGCGAGCGCGCATTACTGCTGCAGCGTGCCCAGGCGTGTTTAGACTCCTGAACGCCAGGAACAAGTAAGCGATACGTTGCGAGTCTTGCGAGTTGCTGGCTGCCACAAACCTGTACTCCGCTGAAATACTCCCAAGGTTCGACTTGCACCTCGATGCATATCGCCACTGGCACTACGTTCCACCTTTGTCGGAACCACCTTGCGTTGTTATAATTCTTCTACCGCTGAACCCCTCACTTGCGCGACTGCGTATGTGGCCAGGTAGCTCAGCTGGTAGAGCGCGGCCCTGAAAAGGCCGGCGTCGGCGGTTCAACTCCGTCCCTGGCCACCATCTTTTCAAACACTTACACTATGAAACTGCCACCCAACGCAGGAGAATGCCCGCGATCGCGCGACTCGATTGCGCCCGTAAGGGCTGCAGCACGCCTGCGGTCAGAAAGTTTGATCGCGAGGACGGGCATAGAACTCCGAAGTCGCTCGGCACTTGAGTGCTATTGAGTTCTCAACCCGGTCGCGCTACTTTGCGACGGAGTCTCCCCTTCTGCAAAAGCATAATCGGCCCGCTCTCGGGCTAGTCCAACCAGAACAGTCCGCTCGTGGCCATTCTGTGCCGAACGGAGATGCCGTCGGCAAGACGGATTTTGCAGCGGCTCATGCAAGGAGGACTCCATGGCGCTCGCCGCTTTCAGCCTGTCCTTTGTTTCGTCCTGCCTCGTAATCTGCACTTTGCTACTGACGCCACTTGCGGCCCAGCGCGACACCTCGGCGATTCATAAATACGCCGATGCTGCTGCCTGTCAGATGGGCGGACGCGAAGGCAACTATCTTCCCACCAATATCACTCCTGGGGGAACCAACATTCCTATGAACTGGGACACACTCCCGCTCCTGTGGCAGCAGACGAACATCAACACGGGCGCCGGGCAATATGTGGTTGTGGGCGACGGGAAGGTGCACGGCATGCGAAAAGCGGTGTGCAAAATTGGCGAGCAATGTCCAATCGAGGCCGATTTCCCGGAGATCGGCGCCGGAGGACCGTTTAACGACCCCTACGCGTCGGACCTGTATCCGAAGTGCACCGCCGGTATCTTCAAAGGGGCCAAGTGCCCCAACAGCGCGAGTTGCCTGTTTGCCTGTGTCGCCGGTAAATGCACCGGGGGAGCTAACAACGGCGGGGCCTGCGCTACCGAGATGGATTGTCCAGGACAATTCGAGTGCGTAGGCAATGACAAGGCAGCCCACCTGAAGTGCGATCACTTCTCGTACGTCGATCCCACCTGCACGCCTGACCAATTCGTAATGGAAACGTTTCGGGGCGCGTGCCAGGTCAGCAGCAATACTGTTGCCAACAATGCCGGGGCAACCTGCACCAAAGACACCGATTGCATGGGCAAAGACGCCAAGTGCGCAACTGTGCGCTGGCATGTGCTCTTCCGCAGATACGGGGGAGCGGCCATGAAATCGCCTAAGCTGGGCGATCCGCAACCTAACGATTGGGGTCCGAAGTACATCGATTACTACGATGTAGTCGACGCCGTGGGGCTGAAAAGCTTCAAGAGCGCAGCCGGCACCGAAATTGGCTCCTATGGCACGGTCTGGCTCGACGGGCTGAACGGCTCGGCAGCTACAAGTTTCAATAACGGCTTTCGCGCCGGAAGCATGCCGCGACCCGGTGGCGTGCGGCCATCGCGCCGCCCGGAAGGAGTAAGAGCCTCCAACTGGTTCGACACTCCCGCCGAGATGGTCAGCGGAGCGTGTGTCGGCTGCCACGGAACGCCCTTCAACGGCGATGACTGGATTCGGGGAGCCAACCGGACGAGCTCGCAGGTGAGTGACGATAAGAAAGTATTCTGGCACGCAGGGAACGGAGGCGGCATCATCGCATTTCCCGACCACACCTCGTTCACCACCGCCGACGACACGGTCACGAAAACATCGTACGACTGCACTGGCTGCCATGCCCGCTGGATGCAGAAGTCGGGGAGCACCCCTGGCAGCGATGCTCCCTTGGCGCGTTACCTGACGATGGTGCACGATGCCAGCGCGGGGAATCCCTTCCCCGCCTTGCCTTCGTTCGATGTCAACGACGCCAACGCCTATCGCGAATTGGCATCGGGCTGGAGGAGCGACAACACTCCCGTGAAATTCCTCGACAAGCGGGCCAACCAGACGCACTGGATGACTCCCAAACGCATCGTGAAGAAAGATGGCACCAACTTCACGGTGGACAACTGGAAATCGATGTTTGACGAGGAGTATAACGGCGTTGCCTGTTGCGGTTCCGGCTTTGAAGGAACCGGCATGGTGCCTCCTTTCGTCGATGGCACCGCTGTTTCCTGCAAGAATATTAAGTGCGAAGGCTTGACGTCGCAGGCCTCAGTGAAGGCTGTCTTCCAAACGCCGTGGATGTTGGACAACGCGATTCGACCGATAGCCGCCTCTCCCGCCAACGTCGTTCAACCCATAGCGCCGCCCGACTCTCCCGATACTCCCACGCTCCAAGCCGTCGATAAAACCCTATGTCCCGTAGCCATACCTGAAGGCAGCCTCTGTTTCCAGTTATCGTGGGGCGATCCCAAGAAAGATCGCTACGGTAATCCTGGATTGAGTAGCGCCTTCAACGCTCCCCCCGATTTCTACTACTGGTTACAAACCAAGAAGATCTCGGAAACCTTCGATGATCTCGATAAGCATAAGTATTGCGTGAACGACACTGCCGACTTCACCAAGATGCAGGTGGACGGCACCATTTTGAGCTTCACGCAAAAGCCCGACACCTCGAACCCCAACTACGACTGGCAATACACCTACAAAGCCTACGGTCTCCTGGGAAAATGCCAGAAGATGATCGTGCGCTTGTGCGGAGGCTGGTGCTCTCAGCAAATCAAGTACGTCGATCCGGTCACTAAGAAAGTCGTGACCAAGAATGTCCCCTCAACCGATGAAGGGCTCGGAACCAGCGTCTTGGAGAACAATAACTGCGATTGACGCGGTTTAGAACCACGCCATTGACTCGTCCGGCGACAACTACGCGCCGGTCACCAGTTCTGTGATCGGTCTCCTGCCCCGCTAATTACTTCCATCAGCCGATCTCGAGTTTTGCCATCAGTTGGTATTGACAACCTTATACCTTGTATTGCATAGTATGTGAGATGAGAGAACTCGTAATCCACTCGCAGGACACGGTCGAGAAGTGGGAGGTCCAACTCCGCAAAGGGTGTCTGGAGTTGGCCATCATCGCAGTGTTATGGGATGGCCGGCTTTACGGGCTGGAAATTCTGCGGCGCCTGGAAAGTGATTCGGACCTGGTTCTGTCGGAAGGTACTGTATATCCGCTGCTGAGCCGCTTGAAGACACTAGGACTAGTGAACAGCGAGTGGGTCGAGTCCCACGCCGGACACCCCCGCAAGTACTATGCCCTCACCCCTGCCGGCAGAAAGCGGGGACACGAGATGTCTTCGATTTGGACACGCTTCTCGTCGAGTATGAGCAAACTGCTCGCTGCGGTTGGGAAAGGGAAATAGATGGCGATCTCAGGCGACGGACAACAGAAGATCGAAATGTATTTGGTCAGACTGCAACGGCACTTGCGGTCTATGGACGCAAAACAAGTCGGCGAGATCGTAGAAGAGTTACGCGGCCACATCGAGGAGAGGGCCACGACTGCCGCCGGCGAGTTAACCCCGGACAGTGTCAGTGAGGCGCTTGAGGGACTAGGAAGTCCCGAGGAACTGGCGCGGGAATACTTGACCGACGCTCTGCTGGCGCGCGCCCAGATCAGTCGTTCACCGCTGCGTATCCTGGAAAGTCTGGCCCGCTGGGCGTCTCTAAGCATCGCCGGATTCTTTGTCCTGATGGGAACAGTGGTGGGATATTTTCTAGGCGTCGCGTTTCTCCTTGCTGCCCTGTTGAAGTTCATTCACCCCAAAGATGCGGGCTTATGGACCTACCCGGGTGCCGGTGGTGACAGCACCTTCTCGCTTCGGCTTGGATTTGCCGGCCCTCCCGCCGGAGCTCAAGAAATGCTGGGTTGGTGGATTGTGCCGTTGGGCTTAATTGTGGGATGCGGCCTGGTGTTCTTGACGACCCGTCTGACGCTTTGGTGCGTCCGCCGGTACCGGCGTTCGCGGGCGTTGCCATCCGCATGAATCCTTTGGAAGCCAACAGGAAGACTGAAATGAACCGCACGATCCCCGCGAGCGGAGTACCCGCCCCAGGAGAAGGGCTCAACTCGCCGCGGCCCGAGAAGCGACTATCGCCAACGCAGCGCTGGCTGTCGTTGGGCGAACTTGTACTCGCAAGCGCGATTGTCATCGGCCACAACGTCTATCACGTGGTTCCCAACGAAGTGCCCATACTTTTTATCCTTGGCCTCGTTTCCTTTCGTCTTCGGAACCGGGGCTGGCGCGCGATGGGGCTCGGTTGGCCCACCTCCTGGCAGCGAACCATCCTGTTTGCGCTGGCAGTTGCGGCCCTCCGAATACTGCTGGGTCTCTGGGTAGTTGACCCCATTACTGCCCATTTCTGGCCGGCAGCAATTGCCCCAAGCGGAGAGAACGAGATCGCCGGTCACGCGTTCGTGGCTCTGCGCTGGCTCCTGCTGGTTTGGACGTTCGCTGCCTTCGGCGAGGAGATCGGGTACAGAGGATATTTGTTGAATCGCGCGGCGGATGCCGCGGACCGATCGAAGGCCGCTTATTGGATTGCCGCCTTCGTGGCTGCCATCCTCTTCGGGTACGGACATTACTACAAAGGTCCTGCCGGCATGATCGACTCCGGCATGGCCGGTCTGCTGCTGGGAGCCGCCTACATCCTCTCAGGACGAAATCTCTGGGTGTGTATTCTTGCGCACGGATTCATCGACACCGTTGCGGTGACGAGTGTTTTCTTCGGCTGGCAATCGTAGTTGACTCGCGGCATCGACCGGTTGCGTATTGGATGAATTCCAATCCCGCGAGAGGTGTGGACCGAAAATAAAAACGGGGAGCCCGGTGGCTCCCCAAGTCAAACAGGTGAGTTGTGGCTAGAAGATGTACTTCAGTACCAGTACCATCGCTCTTGGATGGTTCGAAAACACCAGGTTCGGCTGATTGAAGCTCGTGGTGGACGGCACCAAAAAGTCGTGCGTGGGACCTGCCGTCGTGATCGCCGTGTTGGCAGCTTGAATGTCACTGATAAATCCAGGGACATATTGTGCGTGGTTGAAGATGTTGGTTGCCTGCGCCTGGAACTCGATCTGTTGGCGCTCGGTAATGTTGACGCGCTTGACCAGGCTCATGTCGAAGTTGTTGATGTGGGGCAGTGGCAAGGTGTTGCGCGCCATGTTTGACAGCGCGCCTGGTCCTGCCACGATGTATTGTGCTGTCGGATTGGTCGCCAGGTACGCAACGGTGGCTCCGGCGGAGTTAGTGAGTGGTACGACGCCGCTACCCGTTCCCGCGATCCCGTTGGGATTCAGGATGGCGCGGTCGCCTGCGGCGTCGCCGTTGCCGTTGGTGTCCAAGCCGCTCTGAACCGTCGCGTATTCCGGCGATTCAAAGGTGTAGATCGGCGCAAACTGCCAGTTACCCACAACATTCTTCATGAGCCAACTGGAGTTCTTGAAGAACGGCAGGTCGTAGATCATTTCCACGGTAACCCGGTGACGGCGGTCCAGGGCCGAGGTGCTCCAATCAGCAGCAAAGTTCTGGAAGTCCTGCGCACGACGCGGCGTCAGATACGTCGAGAAGACGTCTGCCGTCGAGTTGTCGAACGCGTGGCTCCAGGTCCAGGCTACCTGGAACTGCAGGCCATTGGTGAAGTTACGGCTGAACTGCGTCTGCAATCCGTTGTAGTTGGAAGCTCCGTAGTTCATGAATCCGACTACGTTGCTACCGTTGAAACCTGCATTAGCATATGCCGGTACATAGCTGGGGTTGTTGCTGATTTGGTCCAAGGTGAACGGCAGCGCATTCAACGTCGCCTGCGAAGGCGCTGAGGTATAGGTTGGCAGGTATTCCGACAGGCTTGTCTGGTCTTGCCGATTCAAGCGAGCCTGCACGGGCAAGTGAATGCCACGGGTTCCCACGTACCGCACTTCGAGCGTGTACTTCTGGGCGAACACATGCTGGACTCCCAAGTTCCATGTCTCGGAATACGGCAGTGACTGGTTGGGAATGTAAGCCGACGTCGCCGCACGGGCATCGGCGGGGTTCGTGAACGGAGCGGGAGGATTGGAAGGCAGTCCTCCGCCCGCAAGAAATGAGGTGGGGTTCCAGAAGCATTGGGCTGTCTGGTTGCCCGGAGCGTCGCAGGTCTGCTGTACCTCTGGGGGCAGCGACAGAATGCCCAAGTTGTCATATAGCACATCCACCGCCATGCCGAAGCCGCCACGAATAGAAGTGGTCCCCGAATCTCCCGGCGAATAGGCAAAGCCTACACGCGGCAGGAAGTTCGTGGTCTGCTTCTGCGGAGAGTTGAAGCTGATCAGCCCCGGCACGTTAGCGATCGAGTTCAGTGGCTGCAACTGGCTCTGCGACAGTGGGACTGTCGTTAGTTCGTAACGAAGACCGAGGTTCAGCGTAAAGTTCGGCTTCAGTTTGAACTCGTCATTGCCATACAGATACATCGCCTGCTGATTGCCGTAGTAGGTGACGTTGCCCATGGAACGCTCGGCCAGGTAGTCCGGCACGGTATCGTTCAAGTAGCCGGATAGGGTGTTCCACTCGTAGTCGCCGCGCGCGCGTTGAGTGAACGTTTGCGGGCTGATATACTCGCGGTACTCACCCCCAAATTTGAAGCTATGCCTTCCCTTTACCCAACTAAGATTGTCAACACCTTGATAGGTATTCTGGATCGTTTCCTGGGGACCATTGGGATCCGGGCCAAGCTGGACTCCATTTAACTCCTGGATAACCAGATTGGGGAACACATTTAGCCCCGGGAACGTCTGGGAACCCACAGGGGTGATCGTGTAGAACCGGTTAAAGCCTAACCGAAACTCGTTATTCAACGACGGTGTGAAGTTGTGATACTCACCCAGGGTGAATAGGTTGAACTTGTTCGGTGCGGTCTGCCAGAACGTTGAGAGCTGCGCGGCCGTATCAATGGTATTCTGGTTCTCAAAAGCATAGCGAACTCGCAGCTGGTCTTTGGACGAGATGTTCCAATCGCCCGAGTTTACGTTAGTGAGCGTGTTGGTATAGCTGGGGCCGATGAAACCGACTGCCCCCACTGGAATAGTGGAACCGTTCACGCTAACCGAGCTCTGACAAGGACCTCCCCCAATCCCGCCTGCCGCAGGTAAATACTTCTGCAGAACGGACAGGTTGTTAGAGTTGGGGAACAGATTACCTAGCGTGCTGTACCCGGCCGCGGTTGGCGCGCATGCGGTTGATGGCGATCCCACCAGACCCTCAGGCTCATATTGCCACGAGGTAAAGAAAAACAGCTTGTCCTTGATCACCGGGCCGCCAATTTCGCCTCCAAAACGGTTGTCATCGAAGCGCGGATTGAACGGTGTCACACCCTGGGACACTTGCGAGAGGGCAGTCTGAGAGTCGATAGCATTCAGGTCACGATTCTGGAAATACTCCCAGGCCCGGCCGTGGAACTGGTTGGTACCGCTCTTGATCGTCTGGTTGAATTGTCCGCCCGACGAATGACCAAATTCGGGCGAGAATTGATTCTGTAGCACCGTAAAATTATCCACCGTATCATTGGGCAGCGCCATCAGCGGGCCTGTGACGGTCTTGCTATTATTGTCTACTCCCTCCACGGTGAAGTTATTGTTTCGCGGACGTTGGCCTGAGATAGAAGGTCCCACGCCAGCACCGATCCCGCCGCTAGACGCAACGCCAGCGTTCAGCAGCGAGAGGTTTAGTACCCCGCTGCCAGTCGATGTTATCGGAAGGTCTTGCAGTTCCTTGGACGTGAACGTGTTCTCGATCTGCGCTGTCGTAGTATCGATGGTTGTGGCTTGTTCGCTTACTTCAACTGTGGTGGCGGAGCCAGCGACGCTGGCGACGATATTACCCGTCGCGGTGTGATTGAGTTGTACCTCGATATCAGCATATCCACCCTTCAATCCAGCGGTAGACGCCTCGACTGAGTAGTGGCCGGCAGGCAAGTTGATAAACCGATATTCCCCGTTTGTGTTTGTAGTCGTCGTCTCTTTCTGCGCGGTAGCGAGGTTCGTTGCTACCACGGACGCATTCGCAACCACGGCACCCGAAGAATCTTTCACCGCACCTACCAAATCGCCGCTGATCGCCTGCCCGAAGGCGGTTACTGACAACAGCAACAGCACAACAACGACAGTACATTGTTTAGGTAACATGATTCGTCTCCAATGACTGATGCGTATTTGACCGCATCAGCGATATAGGGCAAAGCCACACGCAGTGTCCTGGATCCGCGTGTTGCTCATTTATTATTGGCCGACAGCCGCGCCGCAGGGAATGGACGGCAAGCAGCAAGCGCCAAACTCTCCTCACGGTTTAATTCATGGCTAACCCCCTTGGTGCACTGACGCTTTGACAGGTCCTTGATCTTTATCAAGACGGTCGGGGCCGCGCTTGTCGTCCGCACTTGAGTCGCTGGGCGAAACGACATTCATCGTCGCCCCCAGCACTTTTCCCATATCCGGCTCCTGAACGAAAACGATCACGCGTAGCTTTGCCGAAGAAATCGAAGGCTTAATCTTTAACTGAACATCACGCTGGAAACTACGCCCTTTCTCTACCGCTCCTATTTTCTCGATACTCTCAACCACCCCCACGTGATCGATTTGTCGCCCTTTGTTCTCTCCTCCTCGCACCTGGGTTTCGGCATGATCCAGCGCCACCACAGCATAGATATCGGCCTTATGGGGCTTGGACGATTGGGGCAAGGCATCGACCTGGACGTGCATTGCCAGGTGCTGGTTGTCTTTCGATACGGAGGAGAGACTAACGGGAAGCGGGACAATCCCCTGCGCGTTCCCAATGGCACCGATCAATCGATGACTATCACTTCCCAAGAACTGGATTTCCCCGTCCACCACCATTTGCGGGGTATAGACATCGTTCAGATTGAAGCGGTGCTGGTAAGCACGCTGGCGGTCGGTTAGTACAGAAGACGAATACGCATCTTTCCAGCCATCATGATCCCAGTAGTCAACATGCTCGCTGAGAACGATGATGTGGGCTCCGGACGCAGATTGGGACTGGTCCAGCTTCTCCAACAGCGCATCCGCGGGAGGACAACTTGAACACCCTTCCGAGGTGAACAGTTCCACCAGGACGGGCGGCGCAACGGACGCCTGCGAGTTCGCGATAGGGGGTGCCGCGCACACGAGCAGGAGAGAGATCCCAATCAGCACTAAGCGTGATGTGCTTCGTTTCAACTAATTCACTCGTTGATGAAGTAGCTTTGTAGCCGAGACGCGGTCCTTCGTAGGCCCAGTCTCCAGGTGTGGTCATTGCAAGAGCGATGCCACTCGTGCCAGAGATGTAACTCTCAGTATTCCAACAGCTGTCGCCAGGGCAGCTATGATTTTGTGAAACATGCACGCGGCGGGCCCATCCCCACTATCCAGCGATTGGCACCGCTAGCTTGTCATGCGAAGACTAGTTTCTGTTGAATTCCACCGACGCGGAATGATGTACCCGATAATTTGAATTATTGGATATATTCCTACCCGGCACCGCTCAATACAGAGTTAGTCGTAATCACGGCCGCATCTCGATAACGAAACTAAATCTCTAGTAGCTGTATAGGAGAGTTCTAGCTGTGCTATCTCGCCTCTTCTCCAAGTCGTACGGGAAAAGATGGTGACATTGTTAAATCCCGCGCGTCTAACGTGGGCCGCGATTTACGCTGGTGTGGTCCTATACTCGATTCCATAAATGGTAGGAAATTATACGGCGCTGATCGACGATCTGGGACGAACTGCAGCGTCACTACCTTTAACGATGATCTCATCCCACGACTCGTTATAAGGCTTTGACACATTGAGCCTATGGCAAATTAAAGACCGGCAAGCTGCTGCTCGTGAAGTGACATTCGCTCACGGAGCGCTTCGGCCCTTTGGTCGGGGGCGCAGCCACACCAACCGCACCTTTCCCTACGCCATTATTTGGACCGACCTGCTTAACCCCCGGTCTGGCGTTCTAGAATGCTGTCAGATACCATCGCAGTGAGGCGATGTCTGCTATGTTCGTTCCCCGGCCCATTGGATTTGTGAGTACCCCTTATAGAGAAACAAGCGCCATTCCCAAGGGTCTGGGTACGAAGCATGAGGCGGAAGGCGTGCTCAAGATCCTACCGGAGTTCGAGCCCGGCTTGCTGGATATTGAAGGCTTCTCGCACCTTTTCGTGATCTGGGCCTTTGATCGTTCCCAAGGCTTTGATCTGGTTGGTCAACCGCCGGCTGATAACCGGCCTCATGGCGTGTTCGCCACTCGCTCGCCACGACGGCCAAATCCAATCGCTATAACCGTCGTCGAACTTCTTCGCCGCGAGGGTGCGCTCCTCTACGTGCGCGGCGTCGATATGCTCGACGGCACCCCCATCCTCGATATCAAGCCATATCTCTCCGGCGTTCCCGAACAGGCCCTACGACGTGGCTGGCTGGCAGAGGCGGAGGCGCGGAACAAGGGCTCGGCGTAGCTCCTGACAACGCGCCTGGGGATCTGAGCGGGTTGGTCATCGGGAAGGGCGCGAGGGATCTGCGCTCCTTCGACAGCTCAGGTTATCTGCAGTCATTCATCCTGCGCCGCGAACTTGCTGTCTCATCGCTCAGAGCGAAACGGCGAAGCGGGCAGTCCTGCGCCATTGAACAAGTTGCCGTCGGGACTGTTTGCCCAGTCGTAGCGGACGAACTTAGGCGTCGCGACCTCAGGGCTTGAGACGACAATCGATAGTCTCTCGATCTTTGCCACCGCTGAGACATATTTGCCATCCACTCCGGCAATTTCGAAACCTCGGAGCTCGCCACCTTTCGCAACCAGTCCGGTCGCAGCATGGTCGAACCACACACGCAGTGCGTGATCTTCTGTCGTGACCTGGCGATACAACGGGCCGGAGTATTCGACATCTTCCCCGTAGGCGATAGCACGCGCGGCCAGTGCCAGTCGCGCACCTACGTCCTGCTTGTCTGTAGGGTGCACGTCATCAGGATTACCGATGTCGATCGATACGGCCATGGCCGTCTTGCGCAAAGCCAAGGCACTTCGCTGCCCTTCACGGACCTCAGGCCAGTCTTCCTGCGGTGTCGAAGTGAAGTTTGAGATCTGCACATACAGGAAGGGAAAGTCTCCCTCGGCCCAATCACTTCGCCAATCACGAATTAGAGTCTGAAACACACGTCCGTAGAGTGGAGCCCGGTCGAGCGACGAGTTCGCCTCTCCCTGATACCAAATCACCCCGCGAATTGCGAAAGGAGTAAGTGGAGCGATCATCGCGTTGTAGAGATTACCGGGCCCCCACGAATTCAGGTCGGGATGCCAGGGAAATTGGGGCAGCGGCTTTCCGGCACTCCGGGCGGCCTCTGTAGCCTTCTTCTCTTGTTCGAGACGCAGCAGGGATTCCGTCTGTTTGTCGATCATGGTTGCGCGGGCGGCGAACACCGGCATCAGCCCGGCATCCTTTGACAAAGCGTGCAGGCTGGTCCAGGCTTCCGCCGGCGTGCCGCCCCAGGTTGCGTCGATCAGCCCGATCGGGACTTTCTCTTTCTGCTGGACGTCCCGCCCGAAGAAGTAGGCTACCGCCGAAAAATCGTGGACCGATTCAGGCGTGCATGCGCTCCATGGCAGCATCTCAGCATCGTCCTGCGGATAGTCAGAGTAAGCCCGCTTCGGATGGAGCAAGCGAATGTTGGGATACTTGGCCGCAGCGATTTCGGCCGCGGCGTTATTCGTCTTGTAGGTCTCGAATTCCATATTCGACTGACCGGAGGCGACCCATACATCTCCCACCAGCACATCACGGAGCGTAATAGTGTTGCTGCCTTTCACCACGAGCTCGAAAGGGCCGCCCGCATCCCCGGGAGCCATATACAGGCTCCAACGGCCGAAAGAATCGGCGGTCGTCGGCTTCGATTCTCCGCGGAAACTGACGGTAATCGTCTCCTCGGGACTGGCTTTTCCCCAGACGTGTACCGGGAGCTGGCGCTGCACAACCATGTGGTCAGAAAAGATCGCTGGCAGGGATATCTCGGCTGAAGCGTTAGAGCAGATGCAGCAACAAAAAAAAGCAGTAGCGAGGCGGGCGATTCTCGAGGTATTCACGCGAACCAATGTACTCCATGGGGTTGGATTGAATGACCACCGATAGCAGGGAGCGAAGGATTTACGACACCCGCCAGAGGGCGATCCGGCGGGTGCCCTTCCATCCCGTGAATCTCGTGCGTTCTGCGCCGGGATGGAATCTTAACCAACGGCATGCCCGAGAAACCAGGCAACCGCCGCCCATTCCTGATCGTAATCAGGAATGGCTAAAGCGTAGGCGAAGTGTAATAGAAAATCGATATTCTTACAAAGAAATAATGCTTGTGGCGCGATTCATTTGAAGGGTTGACTCGCGGTCACCGCTTGGCGGGCGTGGGCCGGATCCGCTCTGCCGGTACAACTCCCTGCCCTTCCAGCACGGAATAGAAGTGGTCGGCGGCAAGATCGGTAAGGGTATCGACCTTTCCCGAAGGCCAGCGAATCTCGATGCGATCGACCTTGGTTGCGGCGCCCAGCCCAAAGTGCAAACGCAAGTCATTCTGCGACAGATAGCTTCCGCCACTGTGCACTTCGTCGGTCTGGGTTACGCCACCGGCGACCAACTTGACGCGCGCGTTCAGCGCCAGGCGGTTACTCTTCGTGCCAGCCAGCTCGAAGCTGACCCAATGCCGGCCCCTAACACCATGGTTTTTCAGGATCATGGGCCTGCCGTCGATATCGCTGATCACGACGTCGACATTGCCGTCATTAAACAGGTCGCCAACCGCCAACCCACGCGAGACTCGCCTCTCTTTGAGAGCAGGACCAGCCTGGTCGCTGGCGTCGCAGAAGGTCCCATCCTTTTGATTGAAGTGCAGCAGTTTGGGCTCGCGGTAGCCGCCGCCTGAGGGCAGAGTGTCCACCTGGGGATAAACGTGGCCGCTTACCGCAATCAAATCGAGCCAACCGTCGTTGTCGAGATCGGCGAAGGCGGTTCCCCACTTCACCCACGGCAGCGACGGCAGGGCGACCCCCGAGGCATAGGAGACGTCGGTAAAATTCCAGTCGCCATCATTGCGGAAGAGCAGATCATTCTCATCCGAGAAGTTGGTGACGTAGAGCGATGGTCTTCCCGTATGCAAATAGTCGCCGACGGCGATGCCCATCGAGGCCTGCTCCGATCCGTCCTCGCTCACCGCCGTTCCCGACTCCAGACCGATATCCTTGAACTTGCCATTCCCCTCATTCTTGTAGAGAAACTTCGGCGTCGAGTCGTTGGCAATGTAGATGTCGGGACGGCCGGTATTGTTAAAGTCGGCCCAGACCACGCCCATCCCATAGTAGCCGCTAGGATCGTCCACCCCGGCAGCCTTCGATACATCGATAAAGGTGCCGTCGCCGTTGTTGTGGAAGAGCGAATCCCCGGCCCCCTTCAGCCCGCGTGGACCGCACTGGACGTCGATCCCGCGGTACTTGCAGTTGGGAGACTTGCCAAACCCAGGCAGGTCGTTCAGATGAAAATCGACATAGTTGGCAACCATCAGGTCGACGAACCCGTCGCCGTCGTAATCGCCAAACGCGGCTCCCGTGGACCAGCGTCCATCGCTCACTCCGGCTTTCGCCGTGACGTCGGTGAATGTGCCGTCCCCATTGTTGTGGTAGAGAAGATTGCCGCCGAGGCAGGTCACATAAAGGTCGGGCCATCCATCATTGTCGTAGTCGCCGACCGCTCCGCCCATCGCGAAACACGGCTTCGTCAGCCCGGATTTGGCAGTGACATCGGTGAAGGTACCGTCGTGGTTGTTGTGATAGAGAACACCAAGACTCTTCTCGCCCTTAATCGCCATATCCACGGTCGGCGCATTGGTGAAGTAAATGTCCGGCCAACCATCGCGATCGTAGTCAATCAGGACCACGCCGCCGCTCATCGACTCCACAATGTATTTTTTGGAAGGATCGGAAGTATGAGTGAAGGTGATGCCGGCCTTGACGGTAATATCTTCAAGCTGCGGAATGGGACGGCCAGTGCATTTGGTGCTCTTGGCGCCGGGAGGAGGAGGCGGCGGCACGGGATGGCCGCCCTGTGCCTCTGCCAGGCCTGCTGCCAAAAGTGCTGTCGCGACACATGCGATCGTTCGTGCGGAGAAACGCTGAATCAATGGATTTCCATCCGGCGATTTTGAATTACATCGGCGCCGTGGTGCTGGCCCGTGCCTTCGCTTTCAGATCTTTGTAAATCTGCAACTCGCGCTCGGCATCGGCAGGTCGCGAGTCTTTGCGATAGGCCGCTTGTAACTGGTAATGCACGTAATCGGTCTGCGGAGTGAGTCGCGCGGCCGCCTCTAGATGGAGGATCGCATCTTTCACCTGCCCCTGATCGAGCAGGATCTTGCCCAGTTGATACTGTGCATTGGCATAATCGGGCCGGGCGGCAATCACTTCGCGAAAGAGGGATTCCGCATCCTCGACCTTCGCCTGCTGTAGATACACAAAGCCGAGATTGTAACGGGCATCGGGATCATTCGAGACCAGCGCCAGTTCGGCCTTAAACTGCTCAGCCGCCTCGGGCCACTTCTCCGACCGCAAGTAGGCGAGGCCTTCGTAGTAATGCGCCTTGGGCAAAGATGGATCCGACTGCAAGGCGCGTTGGAGAGTGGCAATCGCCCGATCGTAGTCGCCAATCTCGATCCAGAGTTTCCCTACCAGCAGCAGGCTATCGTCGGGAAGGTTCGTCTTGCCGAATTCGGTGAGAACGTCCGACGCCTGCTTCAACTCGCCAGTGCGCGTCAGCGATGCCGCCCAGGCATAGCCCACCGCCGAGTCCTGCATGCCACGCAACCCGAGAGGCGCAAAGGTCTTGGCTGCATCGGCGTACTTGTCCATTGCGAAGTACGACACGCCCAACATCGCGCGTAAGGGAGCAGAGTTGGGGTTTTCTGCCAACGCCTGCGTCAATCCCCTGCTCGCTTCCGGATAGTTCCCCACCTTAAACGCGCTCACACCCAGGTTCTTGCCGATGCCAGGGGTCGCGGGATCCCAATGTTCTGCCTGCTGATAATGGTCGAACGCCGACGCGAAATTGCCCCGCATCGCCTCTGACGTCCCCAGATCGCTCAAGCTGGCGCCGAGGATCACGCGAAGATTTTCTTCCTGCACATCGGCGGCGGCTCGCTCCTGCTCCGTAAAGTTGGCGCGCGCCAACACCGAGGCGTCCACATGCGCGAACGGATCGCTGCTGCCCTGCAACACCGGCGCGGCCTCCGCCTCATCCTTCGCGGTGAGCGGCACCACGGCTGCGCCCGTGCCACCTTCAGCGGTCATCATTTCCGAAACACTTTGCTGCGTCTGCTGCATGGTTTTGTTCTGCAGCTCGCGCGCTTTAGTGAGGAAAACTTCGCTTTCCGGCTTCCGTCCCGAGGTCGCCAGGATGCGCCCCAAGTCGACATACGCGCGGCGAATCTGGTAATTGGACCGGGCTTCGTCCGTGCCGGTGAGCGTCACGGCTTTTCGGAGATCCTCTTCCGCGCGCTTCATGTCGCCCACAGCATAAGCGTTCAGGCCCATATAGAGCCACGGCTCGGGCCAGTTCGGATTGATCTGGGCCGCAATCGCCAGGTACTTGTCCGAAACATCGTACTGCCGTTCGCTTGCCGCGATAAAGCCAATCATGTAATTCGCCAGAAAGTCACCGGGATAGTTTGCCAGCTCTTTTTGTAATTCGGCCTTGGCTTCCGGCGTAGGCTTCCATTCGTTCAGCGAGAGCTGCGCCAGAGCCAGGAAGTAATGCGCGTGCTGCGTCTTGGGATCAAGCTGAACTGCACGCTGAAATTCGTGGATCGCAGAGGGCATGTCATCGGCATCCCGATAGGCGCGGCCAAACAGGACATGCAGCGAGCCACTGTCGCCAGCCATGGCGATCATGTGTTGGAATACTTCGGCCGCGTGTTGCTTGTCTTGAGGGTCTTTCGTCGCGAGCAGGCAAATCCCCAGGGTGTAGAGAGACTCGATATCGGGACTGATCTGCGCAGCCTCCGTCAGCGAACTGGCCGCCTTCGCATAGTCACGTTTTCCCATCAAGGCTCGGCCTCGAACGGTGAGTGCCCGCACGTTATTGGGATCTACCGACAGCGCCTGGTCCGCCGCGGTTATCGCATCATCGAGCCGATTGGCTTGCAAGTCCGCGACCGCGAGATCGACGCGTGTCCCCGGAATATCTTCGAACTGCAACGAGTTCCGGTACAGCTCGATGGCTTGCGGATAAGCCGATTCCAGCAGCCGCAACTGTCCCATTTCGCGGAGCGCAAGAGCGATGAGCTGCTGGCTCGCAACCGCAACGGCTGCCGGGTCGCCCGAACTTCGGGCCGTATTGGCCGCCTCGACACGCTTGGCGAGTTCGGCTTCGGCGGGGCTAACCCGCTTTTCGCTCTTAGCAGCTTGCGTGGAAGCGTTGGGCTGCACGGAAGCGTGTGCGCCTGCGCCCCAGCACAAGACCATCGCCAGCCAGAACACCGCGACGAAGCGCAAGACATAAGAGATTGGGAAAATGGAAGCAACCGCTCCTGGCAGACGCGACTCCCCTGGAACAAACGCGACGGTTGGAGCCGGAGCAAGCTTCACGCGGAGAGAAATACCCACTTCTCAAACACTAAGCGGCGGGACTCGAATTTTCAAGTCCCGCCGGATTGAGGTTTACGGTGTGTTCAGCCTTCCCGCTAGAAGGTGAACTTCATACTGTATTGCAGCTCGCGTCCGGGATGGACGGAGCTGGCCTGGCCGAAGCCATTGTTGTTTTGACCTTGCTGCCCGGTCACGATGTTGTTCGACGAGCTGCAGGGCGCGTTGCCGCAAATCAGGTTGCTCGCCGAGTAGCCGGCGCCTTCCAGGTTTCCGCTGTTGAAGTTGGCATGGTTGAAGATGTTGAACATGTCCATGGCAAACTTAACTCGGACGCGTTCCTTGATGTACCAGCTCTTGGCGAACTGCATGTCGAAGTTGTAGTTATGGGCGCCATAGCAGTTACCACGAGACACGATATTCGACGGAATCGTGCCCAACACGTAGCCGACAACTGTGAAAGCCGCAGGGTTGATGATCTGGTCGCCGCCGAGCCCCGGTCCTGAGTTACAAGGAATGCCGGTGGCCAGAGGACGGTTGCTGTTGTTGTAGCCGGAACCGGTCAGCGAGCTCAGCGTACTCCCGTCGATTCCGCTGGCCCCGTTGCTGTAGACGGTAAGAGACGCGCCTTGGTCGAGAGTACCGATACTGTTGACCTGCCAATTACCCGCTACCGCCTGTACAAAATTGTTATGGTTGGCGAACTTCGGCAGATACAGCACTTCATTAAACACGAAGATGTTCGGACGGTTGATATTCGTGTTGCCTTTATTCAGGTTGGGATTGGCGTTCAGCAGCCACGCTTGATTGTTGACGCTGCCGGAGGAATTATCCAGATCAACGTTGCCAATCGAATGCGACCAGGTGTACGCGGCCTGGAAGGTTGAGAAGTTTCCAGTCTGCGCCTTGAACAAGACCTGCAACGAGTTATAGCTGGCGTGTCCTTGGCGGGCGAACTCACCAATCGAACCGAAGTTTCCGGCCGGGCGATAGGCGTTAAGAGCGCTGCCGGTCAAGAACGCCGTCGTTGTCCAGGCCGAATACGGGACCTGGTTGAGGTCCTGCATCGAGGTGAGGTGGATACCCGAGTTGCCGACGTATCCCATCTGTAGGGTCATGTTGCGTCGCAACTCCTGCTCGATGGACACGTTGTATTGCCAGCTATTCGGCGTTACGCCGCGAGGATCCTTGGCGGCGTTCGGCGAAACCGAAGGACTGGTGAGGGCCGCAGCCGTGCTCACGGTACGGATTGAGGTCGCGTTGATAACGAACGGTGCCGTGTGGGCCAGTTGTTCGTCAATGCCCACCAGTTCGCGCTGGAAGAATTGACCTCCGCCTACGCGAAAGGCTGTCTTGCCATCACCGAAGATATCCCACGCGATACCGACGCGGGGCGCGATGTCGTGGTTGTTGTTGTTGACCAGGGCGCTATTGACACCCGGGGTTCCGTTCGAGAGCGGCAGACTGATGCCGAGCGTCGACAGGAACTTGGCCTGGTTGGCGCAAGGACTGGTGCCGGGAACGATGACGACGCCGTTGCAGGCATCCTGCGGGTTACCGGCCGGGTTGTAATCGGCCAGGCTGAAGGACGCGATTGCATTGTTTCCAGCGTAAGGCTCGCGGTAGAAGGACCACCGGAAACCGTAGTCAATGGTCACGTTGCGGCGAATCTTCCACGAATCGCCAAAGTACCACTCGAAGTCATGCCAGTGCAGGTAAGCCGTAGCGTTGATGCTGTTCTCGCCGACGCTGAACGGCTGCCCCGGGATCAAGACGTTCGCCAGTTGGTTTCCGGTTGGGAATCCACCCGCAGCAATGGATCCATTGCTGGCATTGATGGCCGGAGTGTCAACGCCCCCGTTACTGTCTTCAATCTTGGAGTTCCAGCTATAAAACGCGCCAACCTTGAAGGTATGGTTTCCGTGAACCTTCGAGAGATTGTCCTGAATGGTGTACAGGTCTTCGTGGTTGCCGTAGGGAGCAATGTTCCAGATCGTCTGGGCAGCGCCGTTAACGACACCGTAGGGTTGCAGGCCGCCCCAAACCGCTCCGCCGCCAGAACCACTCAAAGCGCCCGCCTGTTTCAGAGAACTCGGCCATGCATACGGAATCGCTGCCGCCAGTTGTGACACCAAGCCGGGGTTGGTTCCGCCCAGCGAAGTGATGATGGCGTTGTGGCCATAGCCGAACTCCACGTCATTGACCATCGTGTTGCTGATGGTCGAAGTCAGCTTACCCATGACGCTCTTTGACGGCTGGCTCCAATTGGCAGCGACGGTCGGGAACACCGAGTCGCCCCAGAACTGATTTCCGTTGCCAGGCGCGGGGTTGGTCCAGGAATCCTGGGTCCAGCGAAACGTCGCGCGGTTCGCCTTGTTGAAGTCGTAATCGGTGCGAACGTTCCATTCACTCCAGTTCAGCTTATTGGGAAGACTGGCCGCCCAGTTGTTCGCCGTACCAGTCGCACCGGCAATGTTGGGCGCCGGATAGAAGGCTGCCAGCAGTTCGCCGGCCTGACTGGGGTTAGCAAGCTTATAGATGTTCCCGGGAACTGTGAACTGTGACGGGAACCCGGGAAGTGTCTGGCTTGGATTGGCTGGGTTCGTATGGGTAGGCAGCGTTGCACCGCAACTGACTCCTTGACTGAAGTCGCCCGTTCGTTCGGCGAGCGTCGGAACGCAACCGGCTTCCGAGGTGCCACGAATCTCGCGGTTCCACTCCTGGTTCCACCAGAAGAACAGTTTGTTCTTCACCACCGGCCCGCTGATGTTATAGCCCCAGTCATTGCGGCGAAGTTCGGCTTTGCCGGTGTTGTTGTGATTCGAAAACCAGTCGTTCGCATCCAGCGCATCGTTACGGCCCGCGTAGAACATCCCGCCGTGGAACTGGTTCGCGCCCGATTTCGTGGTGATGCTGATGATCGCGCCTGACGCTTGCCCGTATTCCGGTCCATACGAGTTACGCAACATCTTGAACTCGGCGATGGTATCGACCGAAGGGTAAACCAGAATGGTGCGGTTCGAACCGACGTCATTGTTGTTCACGCCGTCGACCAGGAACAGGTTGTTGGTATAGGGGTTGCCGTTGACCGAAAAGTCGACGCCGCCCGCCAGGCCTTTATCGCGCCCGTCGAAGGAATTTGCCGCGTTGACCCCGGGCGACAATTGCGTCAGACCAACAAAGTTTTCGCCGTTCAGCGGAAGTTCACGAACCTGGGTTCCGCTAACGAGTTCGCCGACAACCGCCGAACTGGTCTGCACCTCGATGGCATCCGCCTCGACCGTCACCTTCTCCGACACGGCGCCCACTTCCAGCTTCGCGTCTACATTTGTGATTGTCGAAACGTGCACTTCCGTCGTGGTGGCCACGAAGGTCTTGAACCCATTCTGCTCTACCGACACCGTATAGGTACCGACTGGCAGCTGGGGAATGGTGTAGCTGCCCGAATTGCTCGTCTTCGCGGTGTTGGTAGCGTTGGTTCCGTTGTTGGTAGCTGTAACCGTCGCCCCTTCAATGGCGGCGCCGCTAGTGTCGGTTACGGTGCCCGTGATGGTTCCAGAATATTGCTGCGCGTGCAGAGCGAAAGGAACCGCAAGCAGCAATACACACAATAGCGCGCGAATCAGGAAGCGCTTTTCGCCCGCAGCATTCCCTTCTGTTGTACGAGTACACATGCGCACACCCCTCGGAGAATTTGTCTTGCACTCATCGCAAGGAACAATATCGTTATTCTGATGTGGCCCATGCGATTGGCCCAACCCCACCTGTTTGGTCCCTTAATTCGGAGATGAGACCCGGCGTTAACGCCTGCTATTGTGGCCGCTAATGCCTTTGTACTAGACGGTATGTAATCCTCCAAGGGATCATTGTCAACAGAATAATGTTATTCTACGGCGGAAGTTGTGAAACTTTTGTTTCCTGCTGTGGCACCCGAAGCCTCGCATCTTCGTGCGCGAGAACCAAAACAGCGCGTCTACCGATTTCTGTTATAAGAGAACCGGACTCTCTGTGATAAATGGAATCAACCGAACAACCGAGATAACCAAGGCCTATGGCCCGCGCCGGGCACTTTGGCGGGCTAGGGGTGGGAGCGCGGCGAAAACAAACCTACCATTCTTCATAGCGCCCTAATAGAAACGGAGTCACTGGAATGAACTTTCATGACTAAGAGAAAGCCCGATGCTCGAAGAGAGCCGAAAGTCACGCTCAAGACCATTGCGCAGCATCTGGGTCTGACGCCGGGCACCGTTTCCGCCGCGCTCAACAACTCTGCCGCCGCCCGTTCCATCCCCGATCACACGAAAAAACGTATCATTGCCGCCGCCCAGGAACTGAACTACCGGCCCAATTATTTCGCCAGATCGCTGCGTCTCCAGCGCACCTACACCATCGGGGTGATCGCGGAAGAGATAGGCGATCCCTACGGCGCGATGGTGATCAGCGGCATCGAGCAGTATCTGCGCAAACACAATTACTTCTTCCTGACGGTGATCCACCGCCACGACCAGAAGGTTCTCCAAGCCTATTCGCAGATGCTGTTGACGCGCGGCGTCGAAGGTTTTATTACGACCGACACTTCCATCCGAGATAAACCTTTGCGCCCAACCGTGGCAGTGGCTGGCCATGAGACCGTGAAAGGCGTAACTAACATTATCCTGGATGAGGCGATGGGCGCGCGATTGGCTCTCACTCACCTGGCGGAACTGGGCCACCAGCGGATCGCCTTCATGAAGGGAGCTCCGTTCAGTTCCGACTCGGCGGCGCGCTGGGCTGCCATCGTAAGAATCGCCTCAGAGCTGGGGATTCACATTCACCCCGAGTTGACGGTGCAGATCGATAGCGCGGATCCCACTCCCTACCTCGGCTATCCAGTAGCCAAGGAATTGCTGGCGCGCAAGCAGCCTTTTACTGCGCTCTTTGCTTACAATGACATTTCCGCCATCGGCGCGATGTGGGCCTTCCGCGAGGTTGGATTGCGCGTGCCACAAGACGTTTCCGTCATCGGCTTCGATGATATTCCGTTGGCGGCCTTTGCCGACCCCGGGCTCACCACCATCCGTCAGCCTCTGGCGCGGATGGGAGAAATTGCCGCAAAAACCGTGATTGACCAGATCGAAGGCGTGGCCGAATATCTCCCTGAGATCATCGTCGAGCCCGAACTGGTGCTCCGCGCTTCTACCGGCCGCATGCCCACGCAAGTTGGAACCGGAATCGATAACGGCGGCTCCGACGGGAACGCTGTCAAAGCACGCCGGTGGGAAATTTCAGGCTAAGATATCGCCGTGGGCCGGAACCGAGTTCTCCGCGTGGGCGCCTTAACAGGGACACTGCTCTATGTTCTTTTGGCGCTACTTGTGCCGGCCCAGGCACAGCTCTCGACCGACGATCATCTTGCCGATCCAGGCTTCTGGCCTACACAGGCCGGCGCCTCACGCTCGGAATACGTCGGCTCCAGCCAATGCGCCGATTGCCATTCGGCCAAGGCCACCTCGCAGCATACGACCCCGATGGCGAACACTGCCATACTCGCCGAAGATTCAAGCATCCTGCGCACGCATCCACTGATGAAGTTTGACGTCGGTGCTTACCACTACGAGATCAAGACCAGCGACAGAGGAAACATCTATTCCGTAACCGATGGCAAACAGACTTCCACGGCGACGCTTCTGTGGGCTTTCGGCACCGGCAAGGTCGGACAGTCGTATCTGTTCAAGAAAAACGATGGCAACTTCTACGAGGCGCGGGTCACCTACTTCGCAACCCTGCAAAACATTCATTTCACCCCAGGGCGCGCCCTGACGTCTCCGCGCAACCTCGATGAAGCCATGTACCGCCAAGTGGACGCGGCCGAAATCAAACGTTGTTTCGCCTGTCATACCACCGCTGCCGTCATCGGCGATGCCTTCGATGAGAAGAAGTTGATGCCGGGCGTTACTTGCGAGGCATGCCATGGCGCGGGGGCCAAACACGTGGCGGCAGCCGAGGCCGCTAAAATGGCGGGACTGTCTGACGCCGGGCGCGGCAGCATCTACAACCCGGCACTGCTTAACCCTCTCGAATCTGTCGATTTTTGCGGAGCCTGCCACGGAACATTCTGGGACGTAAAATTGTCGGGCGCAAAGGGAGTCACTACCGTAAAATCGCAGCCCTACCGTTTGGAAAGAAGCAAGTGCTGGAATAAGGGAGACTCTCGCCTCACCTGCGTTGCCTGCCACAATCCCCATGAGCAGGTGCAGACCGAGCCCTCAGCCTACGACGCGGTCTGCCTTACCTGTCACGCCGCCGCCAGCGTGGAGAAAATGTCCGCCTTACCCCCGGGGAAATCTTGCCCGGTTCAGACGAAGAACTGCGTTTCCTGCCACATGCCAAAGGTTTACGTTCCGGAAATGCATACCAAGTTCACCGATCATCGCATCCGAATCGTGCGCAAGGACGAAGCTTTTCCGGAATGAGGCAGCTGCAGTGGACTTTGAGGCTGCTGCAGCTGACCTGAAGGGGCGCGCCTTTAGGCGCGCCGTACAACCTGTTTTCCTTGTCATCACGAGCGGGCTTGAGCCCCGCGGCTGCCTTGAAGGGGCGCGCCTTTAGGCGCCGCACAAACCAGTTCTCCTTAATCACCAGCGGGCTTGAGCCCCGCGGCTGAGCTGAAGGGGCGCGCCTTTAGGCGCGCCGCACAAACCGGTTTCCTTGATGGGAGCGGGCTTCTAGCCCGCAGGAGATCTACGGCTCCATTGTGCAGAAACCATCCCGCGAAAACGAACCCTCACCGATACCGTCGAATCGTCAGCATATGCCGTTCCGATCGATACAGACCGAAAACGTACATGAGTGCCTTACCCGTACTGGAATAGATGATCTGCCGGATCCGCAGCAGCGCGGAGCCTTGCATTGCCTGCAGAAGGTCGGCGGTGCGACGGTCGGCCGTGGTGGCATCGATCTCTTCGTCAGCATAGAGAATCTCAATTCCGTAGTCGTCTTCGAGGGTGGCAAACAAAGACCCTTTTTGCCATGACTTTGACCGCAACTTCTCGAATTGCTTTCCTGGTAGATAACAGGTCTCCAAGGCAAAGGGCTCGCCATTGCTTCGCACCCGCTCCAGTTTCAGCAATGACGCCGTTGCCGGCAGTCCAAGACGCGCGGCAATCTCCGGATCGCTGATCATGCAACATTCCATCAGCCTGGATTGTACGGTCATGGCACGACTCGCCATTTGCTCGGTATAGCTGGTCAACTTGTTGAAATGAATTTTAGGTGGAGCGACAAAGGTCCCGGCCCCGTGACGCCGCTGCACGACGCCTTCGCGCGCCAGATCAGCCAACGCGTGACGGGCTGTCATCAGGCTCACTTGATGGATCTTCGCCAGTTCGCGCTCCGACTCCACCGTGTCGCCAATGCGCAACTGCCCGGTCTGAATCTGTTCACGAATGACGTTCTGGATTTGCCGGTAAGCCGGCTCCCCACTTCGGCTCGCTGGTTTCATGCCACCCTCGGAAGCCCTTGCGCCTCCACACGGAAACAACCCCACTGCCCTGTGGCACGATAATGCAAGCTGCACTTCAATACAATAACGATTTTCTAGTTCTTCCCATTTTTCGACGCAATGGTATAAGGTTCGGAGGCGAACTCACCGCACCTATTGAGAGGTTTCAAACGTGAGGATGACCGGCTTCCTCGTATTCGCAGCTCTGCTTTGTGGTTTTCTGATCGTGTCAGGATTGTTTTCTCCGCTGGCGGCGCAGGAGCCTCCCGCAACGGTCTTATTTTTCGACGAAGGCTTCCCCGCCGCTGACACCGCCCCCCCGGCCCGTCCGCAACTATCGGCTTCGTTGCCGAGTGCCAGAATTGCCTCAGCCAGTCAGCTCAGCGAAGTGCTGAAGGATCCCGCGACCCACCTGCTTGTGCTGCCGTATGGTTCGGCTTTTCCGGAGGAAGCGTGGCCTGGGATTTACGGGTTTCTCCAGCGTGGCGGAAATCTTCTGGTAATCGGAGGCCGTCCCTTTACCCGTGCCGCGTACCGTGATGGAACCGCCTGGAAGCTACGCGACTACGGTGTGCGTTTCGCCCGCCAGTTGATGATTGACCAGTACCAGACCACTCCCGGCTCCGATGGACTCGATTTTCAAGCCAACCCTGACGTCGTTTTTCAGCCGGCGCGTTTTGCGTGGAAGCAAGGCTTCAGTCCGGTAATTCGGCTGAGCGCGATTGCCCTCTATGAACGCGGTGGTGCCGCGGGTTCCCTCGATGCGCGTCTCGACCCTCTAGCCTGGGGCGTGAAGAATGGGCAGAGGCTCACGGCGCCCGTGGTCGAGATCGATCATCTCAGAAACGGTTTCGATGGAGGCCGCTGGGTCTTCGTCGACTCCGAGATCACTCCGGCTTTCTACGACGATGGGACCCTGCTTCGAAGCCTCGCTGAGCGTGCGTTGCAAGGCAGTGAAGAATTCACTGCCCGTCCTGCGATGCCGCTCTACCTGCCGGGCGAGCCGATCGAACTCGAGGTTCACTGGGCCCCGGCACAGAAAGCCGCTGCACCCCTGTCTTTGAAGATCACCACGTACCCTGCGGACCAGCCGACTGCGCGGTCCACGCAGACTCTCGCCTGGCCCGCTTCACAACCGATCATGCTTCCTGCCCCGGACTCCAAGGGCCTGCACGTCATCGAGGCTGAACTCCTGGAGAATGACAAGCCACGCGCGATCTATCGCTCTGGGTATTGGATTCGGAATGAAGATTACTTGCGCTCGGGCCCGCACATGGCCGTCAACTCCGATTATTTCCAGATCGATGGCCAGCCGCTCGCCGTCGTTGGCACGACCTACATGGCCAGCGATGCCCAGCGCCTCTACTTCGAACATCCTAATGTGTACGTGTGGGACCGCGATCTGGCGCAGATTCATTCCGCAGGATTGAACATGATCCGCAGCGGCTGGTGGACGGGGTGGGATAAGTTCTTCGACGAGAATGGCCAGCCTTACGAGCGCACACTGCGCACCATGGAAGCCTTCCTCATGACCGCCCGCCGCTACAACCTGCCTGTGCAGTTCAATTTCTTCGCGTTCCTGCCGGACATGTTCGGCGGTGCAAACTCCTACCTTGATCCTTCCGTTGTGCATCGCCAGCAGACGGTTGTCTCGTCGGTGGTGGCCCGCTTTCATGACGTGCCCTTCCTCGCCTGGGACCTGATCAACGAGCCCAGCTTTTCAAAACACATCTGGCAGATGCGGCCCAACGATGACAGTTTCGAACTTGCGAAGTGGAACGAGTGGCTGGACCAGCGTTATCCCAATCGCGCGACATTGGCGGCCGCGTGGAATGTGCCGCCTGCCGTCGTCGAAGGAACCATACCGCTGCCGCAGGAGGCCGAATTCGCGCCACGCGGCATGTACACCGGCCACAACTCACTCAAGCTTTATGACTTTTACCTCTTCGCGCAGGAGACTTTCGCCACCTGGGTGAAGGGCCTGCGCGACACCATTCGCAGCACCGGTTCGCAGCAACTCATCACCGTTGGCCAGGACGAAGGAGGCTTTGCCGACCGTCTGTCGCCGGCCTTTTTTGGACCGTCTGTCGACTTCACTACCAACCACTCCTGGTGGCAGAACGACTATATCCTGTGGGATTCGCTGGTAGCCAAGCAGCCGGGCAAAACCATGCTGATTCAGGAGACAGGGTTGCAACGCGAGCTTGATCTGGACGAGATCGCGCGCCGCACCCCGCAGAACGAAGCCGCACTGCTGGAGCGTAAGGTGGCAACTTCGTTCGTGCAGGGCTCCGGCGCGATCCAATGGTTGTGGAACAGCAACTCGTATATGACCGAAGGCAACGAGACGCCAATTGGCGCGGTCCTCCCCGACGGCACCGAGAAGCCTGAAGCAATCCTGCTGCGCGGCTTCGCGGCCTTCGCCAAACCGCTTAGCGAACACCTGCGCAATCCCGAGCCGCCCCCGGTAGCGATCATAACCTCGCAGGCTGCTCAGTTCTCGGCCATTCAGGACTTGCAGATTGAAGCGCAACGCAAAGCCGTTCGCGCCATGGCGTACGGCGCGCGCTTGGCGCCCCGTGTGATCGCCGAAAACCAGATCGCCAAACTCGGCTCGCCCAAGCTGGCGGTGCTTCCGTCGGCACAGGCCATTACAGAGGTCGCTTGGCAAACGTTGCTGAAATACGTGAGCGACGGTGGAACGCTACTGATCACCGGGCCTGTCGCGCGCGATGAGCATTGGCGCCGGATTGCGAGGCGTGCTGATCTGAAGTCGGAAGGCACCATCGAGCCGCTGACGTTTCACAACGCGGAACTCAAACTGGGCGAGCGCATTATTTCGCTCTCGTTCGACATGCAGGCGCAGGCGTGGCTCGACGTCCTGCGCTTCACCGATGGATCGACGCTGAAGGACATTCCTTACGGCAAAGGTCGTGTTTTCTGGACGTCCTATCCCATCGAGTTAGCCCAAGGCACCGACGCGGCGACGGAGCTTTACTCTTACGTCGCAAACCGCATCGGATTGAAACCGGCATTCAATCTGCAGACGCCCTTGTCACCCGGAGTGATGGTTTATCCCACGGTGCTGCAAGACTCGGTGCTCTACGTAATGACGGCCGATACCGCCGATGATGCGCCAATCGATCTGCGCGACACCGTGACCGGTGCGCATCTGACGCTAAGGCTCAAGGCCCAGCACGCGGCAATCGCGGTGATCAGCAAAAGCACGAAGAGCGTCGTGGCAAAATACGGCTTCTGAGGAACTGGTAGGCCCTGCAATGCGGCTTACTTAAGGGCGCACCTCAGTGTGCTGTATTGCAAGGGTTGCGCCTTCAGTATGAGGCATCTGAAGAGGCGCGCCTCAGGGTGCTGTATTGCAAGGGTTGCGCCTTCAGTATGAGGCATTTGGAGAGGCGCACCTCAGTGTGCTGTATTGGAAGGGGCGCGCCTTCAGGCGCACCGTACACTCCATTCTTTGTCATCACGAGCGGGCTTCAGCCCACGAGGGATCTGCTTTAACTTCCACTGCGCAGCAGTGCGCTCAGCATCAGATTCCTCCCTTCGCTCGTAACCACAATCTGAAGGACTGGTAAGTTAAAAAACGGTGCTACTTCCACTTTCCACTGCCTTCAACGATCGTGATGTAGCGGTCCACCGGCAAATCGGAAAAACGTTCCACAGCGCCACTGGGCTCCGGCCACTTCACCTCGAGCCAGTCGACCTTTGCGCGCTTGCCAAGCCCAAGCACGACTCGCGGATCATGCGACGAAAGGAAACTGCCGCCCCCTACCTTCATCCGTGATCGCTTCAGATCGCCTGCCTGGTACGTAACGCGCGCACCGACCCCGTCGACATTTGCCTTGCGTCCCACCAGCGTCACGCCGAGCCAATGATTCTGCCGGCCAAGATTGTTCTGCAACAGCACCGGCGCCCCGTCGTTGTTGCTGATGAGCACATCGATAGCTCCATCGTTGTTAAAGTCGCCGATCGCCAACCCGCGCGCCGGAAACTGCTTCGAGAACACGGGTCCACTCTGCTCGCTGACATTCTCAAACGACTTGCCTGTGTTCCGAAACAGCAACAGCGGCTCCTTGTAGGTGACCTGGTGTGAAGACTCTTCGACCAGGTCATCCGGAAAGCCGTTCGCCAGTATCAAATCCATCTCGCCATCATTGTCGTAGTCAAAAAACTTCAGGCCCCAACCGCTCATCCACCTGGTCGCCATGCCGATGCCTTCCTGCATGGCGACGTCGTCGAAGGTTCCGTCCTGGTTGTTGCGATAAAGCGAGAAGATCTCCTGGTCGATGTTGGCGACGAACAGGTCCATCCATCCGTCGTTGTTGAAGTCAGCCGAATCGACGCCCATGCCCGATCGTGCTCGGCCGTCGGCACTGTAGGCGACATCTGCGGCCAGGCCACCTTCTTCGAAGCGGCCGCCCTTATTCAGATACAGAAAGTTCGAAACCGTGTCGTTGGCGACAAACAAATCCATGCGTCCATCGTTATCGATGTCGGTTGCGACGACGCCCCAGGCTTTGCCGAGATGCACCGCGATTCCCGACTCACGGCTCACATCGGTGAAGGTGCCGTCACCATTGTTGTGGAAGAGCCAGCTCGGACGCGGCTTGAAGATGCGCGGAATGCAGTAGTGATGCTTGCCCTCCTTGTCAACGCCGCAGCCAGTCTCTTTGTCGAGTTCCGCAAATTGGCAGACAAACAGGTCGAGCCGGCCATCATTGTCATAGTCGAACCAGACGGCGCTCGAGCTCCAACCCGGCGCAGCAACGCCGGCCTTTTCGGTAACGTCGGTGAAGGTGCCGTCGCGATTGTTGTGATAAAGAATGTTGCGCCCGTACTGCGTGACATAGAGATCGGGATAGCCGTCGGCGTCGTAATCGCCCACGGCAACGCCCATGCCATATCCACTGCCACCGACGGCCGCCTTCGCCGTCACATCGGTGAAGGTTCCATCGCGATTGTTGCGGTAAAGGGCATTTCGTAACGGACGGGGAGGATCGTAGAAGTCACTCTTGCCGCTGTTGACGAGATAGATATCCAACCAACCATCGTTGTCGTAATCGAGAAAAGCGCAGCCGGCCCCGCTGGTTTCGGGTAGATATTTTTCGGCGGACTTGCCCGCGGTGTGAACCCACGTAATGCCGCTCTCGGCAGCCGGGATCTCTTCGAAGACGGACGGCGTCACCGTCGGTGCCAGAGCAAAAAGTGGCAAATGACGGAGAGGAAGAGCGCTCGCGGCGGCCAGCCCCTGCAGAAAGCGTCGACGGGAGAACACAGATCTCAACCCTTTCCGATGCTCTTCGTCTTCGCGCCGCATGCTCTGAAAACCATACCACGCGGCGGGCGCAGGTCTTTCCGTCGCAACGCGCGTCACTGCTGCAGACGCGATCTGAAGGAACGCCCGCGCACCGGGCCGCGTGCTATGCTGCGAAACGATACCCTCCCTCCGATGAAGCTTTCTTCCCAAGGCATCGCACGGCTCGTCCGGCCCTCGGCTCAGGTCGCGCTGCTCCTGTTTCTGCTCGCCTTCCGCCCTGCAAGCGTCGCCAGCCAGACTAGTCCAGCAGGCGCACCACCCGACAGCTTCGAAGGGCTGGCAAAGTCGGCCGCCGCGGAGCGCGATGCCGGCCAAACCGATCAAGCCATCAGCGACTACCAACGTGCATTGGCAATCCGTCCCGACTGGGCCGAAGGATGGTGGTCACTGGGAGTCTTGCAATATGACGGAGACCACTACTCCGACGCCATTACCAGCTTCACCAAACTGACCGAACTCGCGCCCAAGGCTGGTCCGGCTTGGAATTTCCTTGGCCTGTGCGAGTTCGAAACTCGTGATTACGCAAATGCTCTGGTTCATCTGGAAAGAGGAAATGTTCTGGGTAACGGCGACGATCCCGAGATTGCGCGCGTTTCCGCCTATCACCTCGCGCTGCTGCGAATTCGCAATGCCCAATTCGACTCAGCTACGAAGCTCCTTACCTCCACTTTCGACAAGGGGCCGGTCTCCGCGCAAGCAAAAGTGGCACTCGGTCTGGCGCTGCTGCGGGTGCCACTGTTGCCGAACGAAGTCGATCCTTCGCACGATGCGCTGGTGCAAAAGGCGGGCGAGGCGGCGGCGCTCCAGGCCAGAGGCGAGAACGAAAAGGCTGTCGTGGTCTTTCAATCGCTGTTGACGGAATATCCGGATACGCCGTACCTGCACGATGCGTACGCGAAGTCGCTGGAGGCAGCCGGCAAGACGACCGAAGCGCAGCAGCAGCACCGGCTTGCCGCACAATCATCGTCAAAAACCTCTGGCACCGCAGCGTCCAACGTGCGGCGCTATGCCATCGCCTCGGATCAGCAGGTTACCTCGCAGCCCCGTGATGCATCCGCCGAATGGCAGCAGGCAATGTCGTATTACGCCGCCAGCCGATACTCCGAAGCGGTGGCTTCGCTGAAAACGTATGTCGAAAAAAAGCCGCAGGACGGAACTGCCTGGGCGGTCATGGGCCTCAGTGAATTCGCATTGAAGGACTACGACAACGCGTTGCTGCATCTACAACGAGGGCAGGCGCTTGGCTTCGGAGGAAGCGCCGAGTCGGTCGCACTCGCCAACTACACGCTGGGTGTGCTGCTGAACCGGCAGGGCGAGTTTAAGAGCGCCACGCAAGCGCTGGCTTCGGCGACAGATTCAGCAACTCTCGCGGAGAAAGCGCGCTTTGCTCTCGGCATGGCCTTGCTCCGCATCCCCCGATTACCTGACGAGGTCGAGCCATCGCAGCGCGCACTCCTCCGCGAAGCCGGAGCGATCGCCGTGCAATTGCAGCAGAGCAAGTACGATGACGCCTTTCCAAGGTTCCAATCGCTTTTGAAGACGTATCCCACAACACCGTTCCTGCACTACGCATACGGCGTGGCTCTCTCCTCGCTTTCGCAGTTTGAAGCCGCCGACGGGCAGATGCGCGAGGAGCTGAAAATCTCTCCACAAAGCGAGTTGCCCTATCTTCGCCTGGCCTCGATCGCTTTGCGAGAACACCAGCCCGAACAGGCACTCGAGCCCGCGCAACATGCGGCGAAACTCGCACCCGACTCGGGCGAAGCGCACTATCTGCTCGGACGCGCCTACCTGGAACTTGGTCAGGATGAACCGGCCATGCGCGAACTGGAGAAGGCCGCGGCGCTGGCGCCCAACAGCCCGGAAGTTCATTTCAATTTGGCGAAGGCTTATACCAAAGCCAAGCAACCACAAAAGGCCCAACAAGAGCGCGAGATATTCGCGCAGCTGAACGCGCTCGCGGAACAGCAGCGCAGCCTGCAGGGTAACCAGTCGTATGAAGGCCCGCGCGACTCGAATGATGTCTCTGTTTCGCCGTCGGGCAATGGTGTCACGGCGCAGCCTCGCTGACCGGTATCTATCCTTTCGCTTGATCTTTCACGTGCTTTGCCAGCTTCTCAATCTGCTTGGCCTTGTCGACCACAGATACCGATAGCATGGTGCTGACATCGGTGGTTTCCACTTCTTTTTTCAAATCGGAGATGAGCACGTACATCTTCTCGACCTCGTCTCTGATTTCCTTCGCATTCACCGGCGGGACCACCGGCACTGTTTTCGTCGCTTGCGGGCCATCGAGACCTGAAGGATTATTCTGGTCCGGCGCGTTTGGAGAGGGTCGAGGCTGCGGATGAAACTGTCCAGAAAGTGACAGTGGAACAGCCGCCAGAACGCCCGCAGCACCCGCCAATGTTTTCAGCAATTGACGTCGCGACTCCGCCATAATCTCCTCCTTAGGATGCACTGTAACTCGGCGAACGAGGAACCCACTCACGGATCATCTACCGACAGACGCAGAGCCTATCACGGGCCTCACGTCGCGGTCACGCGAGGGGGCCGAGCTCTCTTCGACTTCCGCGGGAGAACTCCCGGCGGCCCCGGCAGAGCAGCGACTACAACATGAGCAGACTCGCAATCGATACGGCTGCCACCGTCTCACCAGATCGCCTTTCAAGAGATTGCGCCCGTCGGACGCGCTGCATTTCTGATGAACGTTCATAGGCCGGAGGAGCTGAGCGCGGTACAAGCGATTCCCGGTGCGGTCTGAAAGAACTGGCTGCGCACAGCGCGCCCGGGAAATTGTCGCCGATACGATGTGCTCCATTTGTCCGTGAAGCGCGCGGCGCCTGCGTGCGCTACTAAGGCCCAGACGCTGCCGCCGAATCCCGCGCCAAAGGCAGAAGCCGCGTATGCCCCGAGAGACCGCGCATTGCGCACCAACTCGATAGTCTCGGGAACCTGATTTCCAAGCAGCTCTTCCGCGGCGGTTTGCGATCGGTCCACCAGTGCGCCGAACGCCGCTCAGGTCGGCGCTTTCGAGGGCTGCGCCCACCTGCGGCACGATGGTCATCGACTCCAGCAAGAATTGTTCAAAGCGGTTCAGCAACGCAGCCGAGTCGAAACCATCGCTGGATGCCTGCCGTAGAGCCTTCCAGATTTCCTCGACCTCGGAGGAGTTGGCGACGGCTTCCGCCAACGTAGCGGCGGTGCTGCCGGACGCGGCTCGCCAGCTTTGCAGAACCGCCTGCGCTGCGCGCGAAGCAAGATTGTATTTGTCCCGTGCCGATCCGATCTTGTCGGCAACGACTCCACTCACGCCAATGACAAACGTACAATCCGTCGGCAACTTCACGCTGCGCTCAAAACGTACAGGGCAAAAGCTGTACTGCGCGAGATGTCCCGGCCGCGAACATAGGATCGCGGTGTGATCTTCGCTCCCTCCAAACGTCCCCACCCCGCGATCCCCGATCAGTGACCCGTAGCTCTGGCCATTCTCGACGCAACCCAGATAGGCTGCCAGATCTTCCTTCGAACCAATGTTGGCGCGATATTCGTCACGCTCTTCAAGACGGTTGACCGCCGACAAGGCCTGAAACACCGCTACAACCAGCGCGCTGGAGCTGCTCATGCCGGCGGCTCGTGGAAGGTCGCTGGCGAAGGCAACCTCGGCGCCGGCAAGGGGTGGTCCGAAATTTCGCGCTATGCGCCGTACTACCGTCCCCGGATACACCGACCAGTCGCCTGGCTGTATCGCCAGATCGGCCGAAAACTCGAAGATCGCGGTTTGCCGGTTGAGCGCGTCAGTAACAGAAACCACTCCGTCATCTCTTGGCAGGGCAACAACGCAGAGGCCTCGCTCCGCCGCGCATAAAAGGCTCCGTCCGCCGGCATAATCCGTGTGTTTGCCCAGTACTTCGATGCGGCCCGGAACATAGCAACGGTAGAGCTCAGGATGGCGATGCCCCGCGAGCGAACCGGCCGCCAATTCGAACAGAGCGGCCTTGCGGGTAGCTCCCTCGCCGCTCATTCCAGCGTGTGCCAGTTGCGCTGCGGCGGCGTCGCTCACGGGGAAACCTGCACGTTCGCCAGGCGTTTGACAACTTCGGGGATATCGGTGCGCTGCGATAAGTCCAACACTCCAGCTTCGCACCGCTCGACCCGTAACCTCATGCCGCAATGGATCGCCATCATCACCGCCGACGTCAGTTCGAGCTCGCCTCGCGCCGAGAGCGGAACGTTGCGGCAAGCATCAAAGATCGCCGGAGGAAATCGCCAGAGGTTCATGCTGACCAGTCCAGGGCCACGCATCCAGGCCAAGATCGCTTCGTCAGGCTTCTCCACCAACTCCGTCAGGTACCCATCGCCATCCACCAGTCCGTAGGCAAACGACTTGATGCGCTCCTCCGGAATATTGCTGTTGCGCACCAGGCTATGCTCGTCAAATAGAACGGTTCCCGGCTGTGCCAGCTCCTGCAACCCGCGCAGGGCTTCTGCGGGATAGTAGTTATCGGAATTCATCACCGCGAACTCATTCTCTCCGGTAAAGTCTTCTGCTGCGAGGACCGCGTCGGCGGTCCCGCGCGGCTTTTTCTGAATGGCAAAATGTACGCGAATGCGCGACGGCTTGTGCTCTCCCTCATAGTAATCGCGGATAGCGCTGTGCTCCGGGCCGAGCACCAGGCACACGTCGCTGAAAGCCGCGTCGGCCAACCCGCTCAGCACATAGTCGAGAAACGGACGAGGTCCGATCGGCATCATTCCCTTCGCCCCCGACTCCGCCGCGGCGGACTGTTCCAGCGTGACCAGCGCACTGGCATCAGCGCGTCGCATCCGATTCCCCAATCCCCGCGCCAGGATCACGGCCTTGGTCAAGTTGTTCGCTGCCTGCATGGCGGCTTCGAGTCTACTGCATCGCCGATCGAATTCCGTCCTGCGCAACAGGTACAGTACAATCTCGGCGATATGAATTCCTGGTATTACTTCTGGATGGCGAACTTCTTTGTCGCCGGTTCGGTGTTTGCCATCATCACGGTGATCGTCATGGTGCGCGGACTGAGCGATCTGCGGGACATGTTCGCCAACTTGCGCGCCGAGGCACAACGCCGCCAATGATGGCCACCCACTTCTCTGTTGTGGATTGGGCCATCGTCGTCGCCTATCTCACCCTGACACTTGCGACCGGGCTTTATGGCCGCAAGTTTGTCGGCGGCATCTCCGACTTTCTAGTCGCCGGCCGCGAGCTCGGAACCTTTATCGGCATTGCCACGCTGGCCGCCACAGAAATCGGTACTGTCACTTTCATGTACTACGCCGAGCTCGGCTACAAGACGGGCTACGCGTCGTTCGTCAATGGACTGATCGCGGGCGTGGTGATGATCGTCATCGGCCGCACCGGCTTCATCGTCAAGCGGCTGCGTGAGATGCGCCTGATGACCGTCCCCGAATTCTTCGAAGTGAAGTTCAGCCGCAAGCTGCGCGTCTTCGTCGGCATTCTGGTCGCAACCGGCGGCATCCTGAACATGGGCGTCTTCCTCAAAGTGGAGGGCACCTTTCTCGCCATCATCAGCGGCATCTCGCTAAGCCATGTCAAAGCCGTAATGACCGGCATTCTGCTGCTCGAGCTTGTCTATACGGTGCTCGGCGGCATGGTCTCCATCGTCATTACCGATTTCATTCAGTACGTCGCGCTCAGCATCGGAACCATCCTCGTAACCCTGTGGTCGATCCACGCGGCCGGCCTGTCGAGGATGTATGAATCCGTGCGGCAGACCATGGGCACGGGCGGCTTCAGTCCTTTTGCCAATCCGGACTACGGATGGGCCTACGTGATTTTCCAGGTGCTGATCTGGCTGGCGGTGCACACCTGCTGGCAGACAACGGCGATGCGCACGTTCTCCACCCGCAGCCCCGAGATCAGCAAGCGCGTGTTCAGTTGGGCGGGCTTCATTTATCTCGGCCGCGGCATGATGCCGATGATGTGGGGCATCGCCGCCCTGGCGCTGCTCGGTCCGAAGCAGAATTCGATTGAAGCCATGCCGCGCATGCTGGCGACGGTGCTGCCCTCAGGTATTCTTGGCCTGGTTGTCGCCGGCATGCTGGCTGCCACGATGTCGGTGAACAGTTCGTACCTGCTGGGATGGAGCTCCATCATCGCGCAGGACATCATCCTGCCGCTACGCCGGCGTCCGCTCACTTCGCGCCAGCAGGTGGTGCTGAATCGCGCGGCGAACCTCTTCGTCAGCGCCTTCGTCATGGTCTGGGGACTGTGGTACACCCTGCCCGGTCCAACCTACTTTTATCTCAATATGACCGCGTCAATTTATCTTTCGGGCACGCTGGTCGCGGTCATCGCGGGGCTGTTCTGGAATCGTGCCTCCACGCTGGGCGGATACATGGCCATGGGCGGCGGAGCTCTGGCGACCATCGCCTTCTTCTTTTTCAAGACCCCAGCCAGCTATGCGGGGTTGGGAGCTTTCGTTCTTGCCGGAGTTGGCATGGTGCTCGGCTCCATGCTGGTGAAACCCACACGGAGTTCTTCCCTGCCCCCGGCCCAGTCCAGTGAGACGACGGCGTCGTGACCTTATGATCTTTCGCTATTGCACGTCGAACCTTCCGGTGGCGATGTTTTTCGTCCTGCTCCTCTCCTCATTTGGAGCCGCGCACGCGCAGAACACGCCGGTCTACTTCGCACCCGATCCCGGACGTTCATCGGCTGAGATGAGTCGCGATTCGTTCTCCCTGTCCAATGCCGTCGTCTCGATGAGCTGGAACATTAGCGACGGCCATCTGCGAGGCGGCGAATTCGTGGACCGCATCGCCAACCACGCCGCTGCTGCTCCTCCCAACGATTTCACTCTGCTGCTCGGCGATGGGCGCGTCCTCACGGGTGCGGAGATGAAGATCCTCGGCAGACCCGTCAGCACTGATCTTGAGCCGCAACCTGATGCTGCGCAACTGTCGGAGAGGCTTCCCGGCAAAACCATTTCGCTCGAACTTGCCGATCCCGCCGGCTCGATGACGGTTACCTGGCGTGCCATTCTGCGGGACGGCTCAAACTACATTCGCCAGGAGATCACCCTCACTGCCGCCGACGCCGATGTGCCCATCAACGAGATTCGTCTCCTCGACTGGAACCTGCCCGACGCTCACGTAGCAGGGACGGTGAAAGGCTCGCCGGTCGTGGCGGGAACACTCTTCGCCGGCGCCGAGCACCCGTTGTCATCGTGCGCAGTCGCTCTGGGACGCGCGCGTTGCCGCATCGATCGCGAGTTGCCTCTGAAGGCCGCGCACTCCGTAACCTATTCCACGGTCATCGGCGTCACCTCGCCGGGCCAGCTTCGCCGCGGCTTTCTCTACTATGTTGAACGCGAGCGGGCCCATCCTTATCGGACCTTTCTCCACTACAACTCGTGGTACGACCTCGGCTATTTCAATAAATACGATCAGGCAGGAGCCCTCGATGTCATCAACGCATTCGGCAAAGAGCTGGCCGAGAAGCGCGGCGTGAAACTCAGCTCGTTTCTCTTCGACGATGGCTGGGACAATTCGGAAACGCTATGGCACTTCAACGCCGGCTTTCCCAACGGCTTTACTCCGTTACGCGAAGCGGCAGCGCACTACGGCGCGGCGCCCGGTGTATGGATGTCTCCCTGGGGTGGTTACGGCAAACCCAAGCAGCAACGGGTAGCCGCGGCGCGGGCGGCGGGCTATGAGATCGTCGACAACGGCTTTGCGCTTTCCGGTCCGAAATACTACGAGCTCTTTCGCGATACCTGCATGACGTTCCTGCGTACCTACGGGGTGAACCAGTTCAAGTTCGATGGCACCGGCAACGCCGATCGCGTCTTTCCAGGCAGCGCCTTCGATAGCGACTTTGCCGCTGCCATCAATCTCATTGGCGAGCTCCGCGCGGTGAAGCCGGACCTCTACATAAATCTCACCACCGGCACTTATCCTTCGCCCTTCTGGCTGCGCTATGCCGATTCCATCTGGCGCGACGGCGAGGACCATGATTTTCTGGGGGTTGGTCCTTGGCGCGAGCGCTGGATCACCTATCGCGACGCCAGTACCTATGAGCACATCGTTCTCGGCGGACCGCTGTTTCCGTTGAACTCTCTGATGCTGCACGGCATCATCTACGCCCGCCATGCGAAGAACCTCGACACCGATCCCCAGGGCGATTTCAAGAACGAGGTGCGCGACTACTTCGGCACCGGCACGCAGTTGCAGGAGATGTACATCACACCGTCGCTGCTTTCGCCCGCTGATTGGGACACGCTGGCCGAGGCTGCGAACTGGTCGCGCGCCAACGCCGACGTTCTGGTGGACACCCACTGGGTCGGCGGCGACCCGGGGCAGTTGGAAGTCTACGGCTGGGCATCGTGGCGTCCGGAGAAGGCAATTTTGGTGCTGCGCAACCCGAGCGACCAACCGCAGAGCCTCACGGTCGATCTGGCGAAGACCTTCGAGCTTCCCGCTTCCGCGCCAGCCTCGTACCGCCTACACAGCCCGTGGAAGGAAGATGCCAAACTTGCGCGGGTCACGTTGGATGCCGGCCGGCCTCACTCCTTCCTGTTAAGACCATTCGAAGTGATGGTGCTGGAAGGCGCACCTGAGTCTTCCAGGTAGCTGCGCGATTGCAAAAGGTCACGAAGCCGTGACCACATCACAGAAATAAGGCCCGCTCTGCCAGAGGCTCAGGCGGCAACAGCTTTCATTTCTCTCGCCTGATGCGCGCCTTGGGAATCGGCTGGTGTCTTTCCCGTCAGCTCTGCCTCGGCCCGTAGCCAATCGTCTACGTCGCGGCCGTCCTGACGACCTCGTTCCTCGTAGAAGTGGTAGGCGCGCTCGCCAATCATCTGCTTCGTCAAATCGGGGGATTGTGAAACGATTCTTGCGGTTGGGGTCAACGTTTTGTGTGACATGGCAAAACTCCTGTGTTGCACCATTTCTTGTGGTCGCATTCACCTAAAACATCGTGGGCTGGACTCACCTGTTCCTCTACAAGAGAACCGGCAGGGCTAAGACACGCACGCGAGCCGCATTGGAGCGTTGCCTGCCAGGCGTGTCAAGACAGCGGTCACCGCTTCTTCAGTCGAGGTAGCCTGCCAAGTGCCGGCAGTCATCACGGGATGCTCGATTGCGATCTCGGATGAGGTGTAGAGCCGCACAATAGCAGTCCGGTGTACTCGCTCAGCCAGTATTTGGCGGCATACTCGTAAATGCTCGTCGGTTGTCACTACTACCGCGGCTACCGATTCCGTCGACAGCCGCCCCACGTCTTGCACCGAATGCGCAATATCGACCTTCACACCGGCAATCTGAAATCGCTCAAGAAGTGGCAGCGATTCGATGCAGTTATCGCAAATAAACAGAACGCTGAATGAACTTTCCATATATCAATCCTCGATCCGTGAGCGGTTCCAATGTGGCATCCGATCCTTCGATGTACATTACCTTGAGGGCCGATTGATGATTGCCATCCACGATGACTTTCATGGTGCGGCAACAGGTATCGCACAACCAGTAGTGTTCAAGCTTTTGCAACTTGTTCGTCTGTGCGATCGGTTCACCTGCGTCCCTGGTTGAAGCGATAGCGGCGGCTTCGATCACGTACAACTTGCCTTGATGCAAGTAGCGGAATTCTTTAGAACACGCTGGATTGGCACACTTACTCAGCATCGAGATGTCTCCACATAATTCATTCGCCTTGAGGAGACGCTCAATCCGGGACCCGGAAGCTCGAACCTTCTGCTTGAATCGCATCAGAGTTCGTTCGGCGACATCCAAGGACGAGCGTCTGAGCCGGACGCTTGATTCTTAATGGCTGCGTCGTACGAGGCGCAGCTAAGATTTTCGCGTACACCCTTTGGCTGGCCGAGGCGAAGTTCACGCGAGACGAAGCGAAACACGAGGCTGAAGGCGCGTGGGAGCGAAGGCCTCGCAGCTGCAGACACCAATCAAAATGGTCAGTGCTCGTAATGGTAGAGTGAAACTTCTTGTGCGATCTGTCTGTTCGCTACCGCACAAAAGCCATCAAAAACTGAACAAAGGTCTCACCAATTAGTCGTATGTTGAAGTGAGTCATAGCATTCACAGGCCTGCTCTGACAGTCGCGTAGCATCCAGAACGGCGATCTGACCTCGTCCGCAACCAATCGCTCCGGCGTCCTGCAACGATGTCAACGATTTCGTGACTGAGGAACGCCTGCAACCCAATAACTCGCTAAGTGATTCGTGAGTGAAAGGCAATGAGTCCGAACCAGTACGGTCGCGAGCCATGAGCAGCCACGATGCAATCCGCTGCTGCACATTATGCAGCGCATGGCACGCGCCGTTGACAACTATCTGCATCAGGTAGCTGGCGCTATAGCGGCGCAGTGCGGCTGCGAATTGCGGGCTGCTGGGGAGAATGCGATGCAGTTCCTCCAGCCCTAACCTGAAACCACAGCCCTCCACGAGGACAATGGCCCGCAGGTGCGCGCGCTTGGCCCCCAGGAAACCTGCCACTCCAACCAAACCCTCCCATCCGACCGCTGCCAATGCTACAGCTCTCCCGTCATCCACCACGGCATACATGCAAACCATGCCCGATTCAGGAAAGTAGAGATAATCGAGAGGCCGGGCAACATCAAAAAAAATCTGTCCACGGCCCCACAAACTATGGTGGAGGTGTGGCATCAAGAGATTCAGTTCCCTCACCGGCAACCCGGCGAGAATGCCATTCGACTTCGGCTCGTGAGACTTGAGCGACTTAAAGCCTGTTGACGAATCGGGACTTCCTGAAGAGCTTCCGGGCGGACTGGATGGGCCAACCTTTGGTGTCCGCGCCACGACACACCTTCCAGACGGTGAGCAAATCCTATGCTCCACTTCTCTTAATTTCAGTGACATCTGACACACGGAACTGCCAGAATTCTTGTCCGTCCCGAGTCGGAACAGAGACGGTACTGCTCGTTGTCTCACACTGCCAAGTAGTGGTCCCTGTTCGATAACATCGAATCTGATTTCGCTCCCGTTTCGGGAATTCTCCGCCGAACCCACACAAATCCGCTTGGCCCGAACCCGGCGGCCCGCCTACACTGGTTGTAAGGGTGAGGTAGTGTTTGCGCTGCCTTAACGAAATCTGGGAGTGGGGTGCTCCGCTGACCGTGCACGATTCCTATCCTTTATCTGATTGCACGCAAAGCTCCCCACACGTTAGCTCTGCCGCTCTGAAAAGCTCTCTTAACTCCTTTTTTATGAATATTTTACGGATAACCCTTTTGTTTATAAGATTTTGCAGCGATTTCCGTGCTAAATCGATGATTCCAGGAAACAGGAGTAAGGGGGAAGGGTTACCCGGAAATTCGTGGTTAAGGGCCATCTTCGGGTATCTGTTGGGAGGCATGTTCGTCTTCTCTGCCTCCCTTGCCGCGCAGACCTCGCCCACTCACACGTTCAAAATTCAAGGGCAGAACTTTCTCCTAGACGGCCAGCCCTTTCAGATCATTTCGGGCGAGATGCACTATCCGCGCATACCTCGCGAGTATTGGCACGATCGACTGAAGATGGCGCGCGCGATGGGCCTGAATACCGTCTCGACTTACGTCTTCTGGAACCTGCATGAGCCGAAGCCAGGCATCTACGATTTCAGCGGCCAGCTCGACGTCGCCGCCTTTATCCGTGCCGCGCAGGAAGAGGGGCTCTACGTCATTCTGCGTCCCGGCCCTTACGTTTGCGCAGAATGGGACCTCGGCGGACTGCCGGCGTGGCTGCTGGCTGATCCGAAGATGGTGCTACGCAGCAACGATCCCAGCTTCATGCGTCCGGCCGAACAGTGGTTGAAGCGTTTGGGGCACGAGTTGGCGCCGTTACAGATCACACGCGGCGGCCCCATCCTCGCCGTGCAGGTCGAGAATGAATACGGATCGTTCGATCACGACAAGCAATACATGCAACACATTCGCGATGCGCTCGTGCGCGCCGGGTTGGGTGAGGCATTGCTGTATACCGCTGATGGGCCGGAGCAGCTTCCCGATGGCACGCTTCCCGAGTTGCCGGCAGTGGTGAACTTTGGGCCGGGCGAAGCGCAACACGCCTTCGAGATGCTGTCCAAATTTCGTCCTGACCAGCCACTCATGGCAGGCGAGTACTGGGCCGGATGGTTCGATTCCTGGGGAGTGAAGCATCATGCTACCGATGCCGCCATGCAGGAGCGTGACCTCGACTGGATGCTGTCGCGGGGATATTCCGTCAACCTGTACATGTTTCACGGCGGTACGACCTTCGGCTTCATGAACGGCGCGAATGACGATCATGGCTACACGCCGGAGACCACCAGCTATGACTACGACGCGGCGCTCGACGAGTCGGGACGCCCGACGAAAAAGTACTTCGCTTTTCGCGAGATCCTTGCCAAATACCGTCCGGGAGTTTCCCTTCCTGCCGTGCCCGAGACGTCTCCGACCATCGCCACTCCGAAGATCGAGTTCGGCGAAGCCGCCAGCCTTTGGGAAAACTTGAGTAAAGCCAGCGAATCGGACCTGCCGGTTCCGATGGAAGCACTCGGGCAGTCCTACGGATACATCCTGTACCGCACGCAACTTGCCGGCCCGGTCGATGGCAAACTGCAAATCAACCAACTGCACGACTACGCCGAGATCTTTGTGAACGGAAAGCGCGCAGGCACACTGGATCGCCGCCTCGGTCAAAGCGCATTGTCCGTTGCATCGGACGCGGCGAAGATTACGCTCGACATCCTGGTGGAAAACACCGGTCGCATCAACTTTAAGAAAGAATTGCGCGAGGAACGCAAGGGCATCACTGCTAGCGTCATGCTTGCGGGAAAGCCGCTGAAAGATTGGCAAATCTATCCCTTGCCGATGCGTGATCTCAGCGACATCGCCTTCAAAAATGCCGGGGTCGCAGGTCCCGCTTTTTATCGCGCGACGTTCGTGATCTCGGCGCCCGGCGATACCTTTCTGGACATGGGCCATCTGAGCAAAGGCGTTGCCTGGGTGAACGGTCACGCACTTGGCAGGTTCTGGAACATCGGCCCGCAGCGGACGCTTTACGTTCCCGGCCCATGGTTGCGAACTGGTGTAAATGAGCTTGTGATCTTCGATCTGGACGACCATCCACCAGTCTCGGTCGAAGGGCGAGCGCAACCCATGCTGCAGAATCTGCCATGACGAGACCGTCGCTCCTCCTGTAAAGGTGATCCTGTTCGGCGCGACGGGTACGTTGGGCGAAGGCGTGCTACGCGAATGCCTGCTTGATCCCGATGTTGAGCAGGTGCTCTCCATCGGACGCAGCCCAAGCGGGCAAAAGAATCCAAAGCTTCGCGAGTCGACCCACGCGGACTTCAGCCACTTCACGGTAATCCGCGCTCTGAGCTATCTGGCTATTATGCTCTTCCACCGCCTGCGATCCGGGAGCTTTGCCCGATGATTTCATCGGCTTATCGTACAAAATTACCGAAGGGTTGCGCTGTCCTGTCGTGGCAGTGGCGTGCCTTCGTGCCGCGACGGTTCTTGTGCTTCTTCTCAAGCGACGAGTGCATCGATTGCGTCCACCGCTTCCTGGGAGAGCGTCAATTCGAGGCTGGCCAAGTCCTGCTTCATATGTTCGGCACTGGATGTGCCGATGAGCGGCAGCATTCCGACCGAGCGAGCAAAACAGAAGACGATTTGTGCAGGCGTCGCCGCGACTCGTTTCGCCAACTCTCCGACTAGAGGATGACCCAGCACCTCGGGATTGGCGGTAAGCAGCGAGAAGCCCTGATAGACGATGTTGCGCTCCCGGCAGAACTGCCGGATCTCGCGGTCCCAGCCCAGACGCGCATAACAGCGATTCTGTACGAAGGCTGGGGCTCCGGCGTGCGCTGCCGTCATCTGTTGCAAGTGCACGAGCGAAACGTTGCTCACGCCAAGGTGTCGCGTCCGTCCCGCAGCACGCTGTTTCGTCATCGCTTCCCAGACTTCGGCGTCGCGTTCCGTCCAACTGTAACTGGAAGACGGCCCATGCAGCACAAAGCTGTCGACATGATCGGTTCCAAGATGTTGCAGCGAACTGTCCATCGACTGCGCAACCTGCACGGCAAGCGGCGCTTCGGGATCGTAGGGCAGACGATGGTCCTGACCCGGGCGGTAAGTGAACTTCGTCTGAACAAAAAGATCGCGGCGGGTCACAATCCCCGCGCGGTAAGCAGCGGTCAGTCCCTCCCCAACGCCGGCTTCGAAGTAGTGGCGCCGTTGATTCGCGGTGTCGATCCCGCGAAAACCAGCTCGGATCGCAAGTTCCGTCAGAGCCGCTGTGCGGTCCTCTTTCCACGCAGTGCCGTAGAGGAAGCTCGGAACAGACTCGGGCAACGAAGTAGCCATCACGTTATTCTGCCACGAAGTTTTGCCGGAAGTTGGAGCACACCGATTCACGTCTCTCCGCCGCGCGCGGCCCAAGCGGCATCCCGTTGCACGATCGCGTTCAACGCCGGAGGACCGAGGTAAGAGTGTTTTCTGCATGCTGCGCACCGGAAATACGGAATTTTTATTTTGATCGTCCGGTGCCTGCCCGAGAGCACCGATCGCAGCTGGATCGCTCATATCTTTCACGCTTGGCTAACTCGAGCGATTCGATGAACGATGAAATCATCAGTGTTTATCAGGGTCGCGCGCTGATGCGAAGGTTGCGTCCGGAATGGGTCGGGGCAGTGTCGCAATTTTCTTGACGCACACACATCAAATCGGGGGGCTCGTGTCGAGCAAGCGCTCTCGGCGATACGCTTTTTTTTCTTGACTATTTTTTTTGTTAAATCTATACAACTAACAAATTGCGATGAAATCGGTCGCAATGTTCCGTTACAAACGGAAAGGGAGAATAGACAAAATGGCAACCAAAAAGGCAGCAAAGAAACCAGCGAAGAAGGCTGCGAAGAAGAAAAAGAAGTAACTCTTCTTCAACTTAGCCTAAGGGGACGCGAAAGCGTCCCCTTAGTTTTTGCGCGCGCGTTCGTCATCGTTCTCTGGCGCACATTGCCTGGATGTTTGAACATGGATGGTCAATGAGGTCGGCGCGAGCTAACTTGCGGACCGGGATTCCATCGGTCACGGGCAGCGGGTTCGCTCACGCGGCGCGAAGCCGTTAGTTGGCTTTCGCCTTCTTTTCCGCCAGCGGAGTAAAAATCGCGACTTCCTGTTCCGGGCAGATGCTGTGATACGAACAGGTCCGGCAAAAGAAGCTCGGCTTGGGGTCGAACTCGCCGGCAGCGATCTTTGTGGCGACATCCAGCACTTTGTTCTCTGCTTTCGAAAGGTCTTCGGGCGTACGCCGCGACTCGATGGCGGTGCCATTCTCCAGGTTGATGAACACCAAAGGACCGGGTTTCAGCCCCTGGCGCTGTGCCGCCAACGCGTAGACCGAAAGCTGCAGACTCTCGTCCGCATCTTCCTGCGACTTCGGTTTGCCCGTCTTGTAGTCGACGATGACCACCTCTCCGTCGACGCCATTGCGATCCAGCCGGTCCATTCGCCCCGAGACGGTCGCGCCAGCTACCTCGAAGTGGAAGCGTCGTTCCGTCGCCACGATTTCACCGGCAGGCCGCGCCAGCTCTAAGCGCAGCAGGCGTCCAAGTTCGTTCCGCCCCTTTTCGACGTACAATCCGCGCTGGTAGTCATCTTCAATCTTGGTCTTGCCGAACTCGTCTAGGAAGCAGGCGATCACTGCCTCTTCGTCGGGAGGTTTCCCCATGCGTACGCCATCGAAGTAAGCTTTCAATGCGGTGTGCATGGCTGATCCGAATTGCATAGGCGCGGCTGGTTCCTCAGGAAGCCGCCAATCGCGGCTCAGCTTGAACGCCAACGGGCAGCGATCATACTGATCAATGGCGCTGGCACTCAGCTCGCGGACCCGTGACTCCGGCCGTGGAGCCAGCTGTACCCATTGCGAGATCGTGCTTATCGGCTCAGCGGCTGCGTGCATCATGCCGATTAACAATGGGGTCTGCAGCATCTGGAGTTCGATTGCCCCATCCAACGCGTGCTTGTTCTGCGCCACCAGTTCGCGCAGATATCTCGGCGGTATCGGGTCTTTTCCCTTCTGGAACTTGCCGCACAGGTACAAGTTGTCCATGGCTCGAGTGATCGCCACATACAGCAGACGCCGTTGTTCCTGCTCGTGGAGCGCCTTGGGATCGCCTTCCGCCTTGTTCTCGCGGCTGCGCAACTCTTGGGGAAACTCGACCAGCGGCTCTTTGTAGTTAGAAGGAAAGGATGCCGAGTTCAAGCGCATCACAAAGATATAAGGAAACTCCAGCCCTTTCGCAGCGTGAACCGTCATCAGCTGCACGGCATCGGGCAACGCCTGCGCGCTTACGTCCCGCGGCCCCAGCGTCGCGACCACGTCCTGCTCTCCGGCATCTTCGCTCAGGCAGCCACCGGCCTCCTGGAAATAACCGAGGTAGTCGAGAAATTCACGCAACGTAGCGTCGCCGCTGATTTGCCTCGGCTTGGTGCACCACGCCTCGCCAAACTCTCGCAGCCGACGCAATGGATTGCTCTCGCCTAACTGGAAGGCCGTCTGCGCGATCTTCAGGGCCGAAGCCAGACCGGAGCCAGCACCCTGCAGCTCAGCCCTCGCCGCGCGCAAAGCAGCCAGCAAATCGAGGCCGCCGGGAATTTTTTCCAACACAGCTTCGACCGACGCCTTGCGCCCTGCGACCGCCAATTCTGCACGAAACCTTTCAGGATCGATGCGGAAATCGGGCCGCGCCGCCAGCCGAAACAGCGCCACGGGATCGGAAACATCGAGTACCCGCAAAGCGGCAATCGCATCGCGCACCTCGGGCGTGCGCAGCAGATCGACCCCCTTTACTTCGAAAGGAATGCCGCGGCGCCGAAATTCGGCGAGAACCTGCTCCCGATGGATGTGCTGGTTGTAGAGAACAGCGAACTCGCGCAGGCTGGTTTTCGGACGCTTGCGCCGGACCGCCTCGATGCTATCGGCGATGAATTCGGCTTCCTGCTCCTTCCCGTTATGTACGATCGCCTGCGGGGGACGCGCATCGGTCAATTGCGGCTCCTGCGCCAGGCGAGCGGGGATCAGCGGCTGCCGCTTCCATCCTGTGTCGTTGAGCTCCAGGCTCGTGATCTCGGGATTGCGTGCGACCGCGTGGTAAGCACAACGCAGAATCTGCGGGGTGGAGCGCCGATTCTGCGACATCATGACGCGTTTCACACCGCGTGGGCTGAAGGTATGAAGAAACTGGTCGAAAGCTCCAGCGGTTGCCCCGCGAAAACGGTAGATCGCCTGGTCCGGGTCACCGACGGCGAAGACGTTGCACTCGTCGCCTGCCAGCAGGCGGGTGAGTTCAATTTGCGCTACGTTGGAATCCTGAAATTCGTCGATCAGGATAAAGCGCGCGCGTTTTTGCACTCGGAGCAGCACCTCGGGGTCGCGCTTGAGAAGGTCAACTGCCCGTGTCAGGATATGTCCGTAGGTGCCAAGGTCTTCGCGCTCCAGCAGATTTTCTGTGAAGCGAAAGACGTTGGCGATCTCGTGGCAACGCGCCAGCACCTCGTCGTCCGGCATCTGGCGCGCGTCTTTCGATCGGGCAACACGAGGCAATGGGATCTGTTTGTGTTCAAGGCGCGCAACGTACGCAGCGTATTCGTCGGGCGTGCGCAGTTCGTCATGACAGCGCCGGAAGAACTCCTGCAGATCGTGCAGGAATTTCCCCGGACTCGCAGCCTTAATGAAGTGCTTCAAATCGAGATCGGCCAAACGACGGCGCAGAAGGACGTAAAGGTCGGTATCGTCGATCAGATCGAAGGCGGCGCCCGCATCATGCAGGCGAGCGTAGCAGTAGGCGTGGAAGGTTGTGGCCTGCAGTCCGGTCGACAGCAATTTTTCCGCGGCATTCCCCTGCCCCGGATGAAGAAGTCCGGCCACACGGTTGACTAACTCCGCCGCGGCGTTGCGGGTATACGTGACGGCAAGAATTTCGTTGGGTTTGGCCGCACCGCTTTCTACCAGATGGGCGATGCGCCGAGCCAGCACTGTGGTTTTTCCGGTACCAGCGCCAGCCACCACCAGCATGGGCCCGTGCACATGCTCAATCGCCTGCTGCTGCTCCCCGGTGGGTACGAATTGGCGTTTGCTGATCGGCATAGGGCTGCGAAGAAAAAGCGAAGATGTACTATTATCGACTCGAGCGCGCGATTGGGCAAGGGCCGAGAAGAAAAAGCTGAGGAAATTGGGCGTCTGGGAACATGACCGTTGGCCGCTCTTCACGCCGACAGAACGAATCGCAGCCATCGCTCCCCAGGCGGCGATGAGAAGCGGAGGGGCATTGCGAGTGCTCCGGAACTCACGCTCGAAAGGCTACCTTGCACCTCACCGCGTGTACACGCGAAGCTGTACGCTAGGCTCGACGCAAAACGCAGGCACCGCGGTTCGGACGGTCTGCTTGACACACGTTTGCGGCTCGTTTTACTGTTGCCGACCACTGAAGAGTGAGGCGTAATGTCGCTGTCTCCGCTTTTAGAAGTTGAAGACGAGCTGGAACAGGGTGGGAAGCCTCCGGGCCCCTGCGTGATGGTCGTATTTGGCGCCACCGGCGACCTGACCATGCGCAAGCTCATTCCTGCGCTCTATAACCTGGAAAAAGCCAAACTCTTGCCTGCTGAATTTGCCGTGCTGGGCGTGGCCATCGACGACCTTAGCGTTGAGGAGTTCCGCAAAAAGGTAACACGTTTCCTGCCGTCGGAGGACCAAGGCGACGAATCCTGGGAGAAGTTTCAGCAGGGTCTGCACTACCAGCGTGGCGATTTTGGCGACGATGCTACTTATGAAAAGGTCGCAGCGGCCCTGGCCGCGATCGACCAGCAGCACGGAACCAGTCAGAACTATCTGTTTTATCTCGCCACAGCTCCTAAGTTCTTCTGCGATATCGTGGAGCACCTGGGCAAGTCAGGGCTCGCCAACCAGGAAGGCGGTCACTGGCGACGGGTCGTCATAGAAAAGCCGTTCGGGCAGGATCTTGAATCCGCCATGACCCTGAATCGGAATATCAAGGCTGTTCTCGGAGAAGATCAGATCTTTCGCATCGACCACTATCTGGGCAAAGAAACCGTGCAGAACATCATGGTCTTCCGCTTCGGCAATGGCATCTTCGAGCCGATCTGGAATCGCCGTTACATCGACCACGTCGCCATCACGAACGCCGAGACCGTGGGGGTGGAGATGCGTGGCGGCTATTTCGACACGGCGGGGACGCTGCGCGACATGGTGCCCAATCACATGATGCAGCTGATCAGCCTGACGGCCATGGAACCTCCGGCGTCATTCAGCGCGAATGCCGTGCGCGACGAGCAGGCGAAGGTACTGCACGCCATCCAGCCGCTAAGCTCGGAGGACGTGCTGCACCAGACTGTGCGCGGCCAATATGGCGAAGGCATCATGGGCAAAGAGAAGGTGCAGGCCTACCGGGCCGAGCCCGGCGTCTCGCGCGAGTCGAAGACCGAGACTTTCGTCGCCATGAAGCTCAACGTCGACAATTGGCGATGGGCGGGTGTTCCCTTTTACTTACGTACCGGCAAGCGCATGACGAAGCGGCATACCGAAATCACCATCCAATTCAAACGCGCGCCCTTTCAGCTCTTTCGCCAGACGGCGGTTCATCATCTCCAAACCAATCGCCTGGTGATCCAGATCCAGCCGGATGAAGGTATGTCGCTGAGCTTCGGCGCCAAGATTCCCGGCCCGCTGCTGCGCGTAGGCTCGGTCGAGATGAGTTTCGAATACGAAAAGTATTTTGGCGAGCAACCCAACACCGGCTATGAGGTCCTGCTGTACGACTGCATGATCGGCGATCAAACGCTGTTTCAGCGGGCCGACATGGTCGAGGCCGGCTGGAAGATCCTCGACCCCGTGCTCGACGTTTGGAAGGCGCTTCCTGCCCGCAACTTCCCCAACTACGCGTCGGGTAGCTGGGGTCCAAGAGAATCAGATGATCTGATGGAGCGCGATGGCCGGCACTGGAGAAAAATCCCATGATTCTTGCAGGTGATATCGGCGGAACGAATTCACGCCTGGCGGCCTTCGAGACAGAAGGCAACAAACTGCAGTGCGCCGTAGAAAAGGTCTATCCAAGCCAGCAGCACAAGGGGCTGGCCGAGATCGTTTCCGACTTCATCCGGACGGAAGGAATTCCGGCTCAGTCAGCTTGCTTTGGCGTCGCCGGACCGGTTCGCTCCGGACGAAGCCAGATCTCCAACCTGCCTTGGGTTGTCGATTCCCGGGAACTCGCTGCGCAACTCAAGCTGCGGAGCGTAGGGCTCATCAACGATCTGGAAGCCTTCGCCTACGGCATCGATGCCCTTGAGTCGAAGGACTTCGTTACGCTGTGCGAAGGTTCCGGCAACGGTGAAGGCAACACGGCCGTGATCTCTGCCGGCTCAGGCCTGGGCGAGGCCGGCCTCTTCTGGGACGGGTTTCGTCACCATCCCTTCGCCTGTGAGGGCGGACACTCCGACTTCGCTCCGAAGACCGAGATCGAAGTCGAGTTGCTGCAGTACCTGATGCGGCGCCACGAGCACGTCAGCTTCGAGCGAATACTCTCCGGACCCGGTGTCCAGAATGTTTACGAATTCCTGCGCGACACAGGGAAAGAAGAAGAGCCGGCGTGGTTGAAGGAAGAGTTGGCCAAGGCAGGCGATATTCCTGCGAAAATCTCCGAGGTGGCAGTCACCAAGAAGACTCCCATTTGCGATCGTACACTCTCGATTTTCGTCAGCGTATTCGGATCCGAGGCCGGCAATTGCGCCCTGAAGTTCCTGTCGACCGGCGGAATTTATGTGACGGGTATTGCCGCCAAAATTGTCTCCAAGATGCAGGAGCCAATCTTCATGGAAGCCTTTCTCGCCAAAGGCAGAATGAAAGCGCTGCTTCAGGAGGTGCCGGTAAAGATCGTTCTGAATGACGACTCCGGACTGATCGGAGCAGCCCGCTTCACCCTGGTGCAAAAGGCCTTTCGGGCCTGAGAGCGCTTTCGCCTAAGAGCGCGGCTGGCATGGGCCTCCCGGTCGGTACAAGGACATCCAGAAAAGTCGCTTCGGCGCCGGCGAACACCGGCAGAACGCCCGCCCTACCCATTCGGCTCTCTTCAGAAGTAAAACTTCAAGCCAAGCTGAAGAATGCGAGCTGGATGAGTGACGCCAATGTAAAGGAAGTTCGAAGAGCCCAGGCAGCTCGAGTCTCCCGCTGAATTGTTAGGGCCGCCATAGCAACCCATGGAATTCGTAGCGGACGAAAAGCCGTTCGCGGCGGCTGTGCCGCCGGCCGCGCCGCCTACCGGACCCCATTCCGTGTGATTGAAGACGTTGAAGGCCTCGGCGCGGAACTCGAAATACATACTCTCTTTCACGGCGAAATTTTTGTACAGCGCCATGTTGAAATTCCAATAGCCAGGATTGCGCAGTGAATTTCTGCCGGCATCTCCGAAGGTCAGGCCCTGCGGAGCCACGAATACCGTGGGATTGGCTACCAACGGCCCGAACCCGGACAGCGGCACATTCGGTATTCCGCTTTGTGGGTTTCCGACAACATCGGGATAGGAACCAGCGCTCAGGCTGCCGTTCCCCACGCCTGCATTGTCGCTGTAATTGGCTGCATTGGTCGGCGTGAACGGAGTTCCCGTCTGCGCGGTGAAGATGCCGGAATACTGCCAGCCTCCCAGAATTTTGTTGGTCAGGCCGGGACTCTTGAAGAACGGCAGATCGTATACCCAGCCTGCATTCAGCATATGTCGAATATCGAACGCGGAACTCGCGCGGTTGGCCGCGGGATCATAGGTGTTCACGAAATCGGCGTCGTACCGGTCGGACGAGTCATCGATGGAGTGGCTCCACGTGTAAGCGACATCGACCTGCAAAGCGCCCACGTTCTTCCGCGCCGAGAACTGAAACGCATGGTAGATGGAGGACGCGGCATTTTGTAGCTGAGTGATAACCCCGGCACCGTAGTAGGGCCGGTATGGATCGGGATTGCCCCCGCAGGCGACACCGAGATTGATGGCCGCCTGCCCCGTGATGGGCACGCCGCTTGGCGTCATAAACGTGCTGCAGTCGTTGGAGCTGTTGTCGATTCCCCCGATCGGCTCGCCTGGTTTATAGGGATTTTGCGAAGCGGCTACCGGATAGAGCTGGTTCAGATTGTCCTGGCGATTCAGATGGGTACCTTTGCTGCCGACATACGCCAGGGTGATGACAGTGTTCTTCGTGATCTGATGCTCGATATCCAGATGCCATTGCTGCACGTAAGGCCAAACTGCCTTGGTCGGTATGGAGATGAAAGACAAAGGAAAGGTTGGCGCCGATCCGCTCAAGCCGCCACCGATGTTCTCGTAGCCCGAGACATTGTATTGGGTTACAGTCTGGATCAAGGGCGACGACTGTCCTTCCAGGCCTTCCGTATTGGCTTCGTTGCCGTTCGTGTGTTCGAAGAAGATGCCGTATCCGCCGCGAATTGCCGTCTTCCCGTCGCCGAACAGGTCGTAGGCAAAGCCGACGCGAGGCGCTGGATTGAACAGGTGCCCGCTCATGCATCCGGCAGGAACTCCGTTGACGCCGCACTGCACCAGGCCGTCGAAGGGATTCCCAACTCCTGGAACCAGCGCTCCGGGGAAGCCGGTCACCGAGCCACTGGCATCAATCTGCGGTGCGTTGCCGGGGTTGTAAGCCGAGGGCGTCCAGTTATAGGCGTGGTTGTACTTCTCCCGATAGGTACCGAACATGCTGATGCGCAGCCCGAGGTTGAGGGTCAGCCGGTCGGTAGCGCGCCAGTCGTCCTGAAAGTAAGGTTCGAAGATCTTGTAGCGGTTGTAGAACTTTATGTTCGTGCTGGCCTGTTGGAAGGTGGCAACTTGCCCCAGGAGAAGATCAGCGAAGCTATTGCCGGTGCTGACGGACGTAGCACTGGTATTGAAGCCGAGCGAACCGTTTACCAGTTGGCTGCTCAGTTCGTTCTTCTGCGCGGCGGCGAAATACCCTCCGAACTGAAGATTGTGGCGACCAAGAATCTTGGTAACGTTGTCGCGATAGGTATAGGTCGGATTGGCGTTGTAAGGTCCCTCCGGCCACTCTCCGTTTGGATCCTCATAAAACGTGCCGCCATACGCTGCGTTCCCGGTGAGCGTAATCGCCGGCAGTTTCCCTCCGAAACCGTTGTCGAAGATTGCTCCCATGGGCAGGTTCGGGGGGCGCTGCCAGGCATTGGCATTGGGTGTTCCGGTGGAGAAGAACGAGATGTGGTCCGTGGTATAGCTCATCACGAACTCGTTGACCAGGGTTGGCGAAGGATTCCAGTTCACGCGCGCGACTGCGCTGAGCGCAGGCCCGATAAAGTTCGTCTGCACTGTCGGGAAAGCACTGCCCGTGAACACCGTCGTCGGCGTGATCGTGTTCCAGGAATCGTGCACGTAGCGGAACATTACCCGCCACTTCGTGCCGAGATTCTGATCGAGTCGAATCAGCTCTTCGCGCCAGTTGGTGGGTTGGGTCGGCGAAGCATTGTAGAGAGCCGCGCCCGGCACGCCGCCGTTGGCTACGGGGATCAACGGCAGCAGTGCCGCCCCTGTCGCCGAAATGGGAACCTGATTGTTGGGAAAATACGCGCCAGTCGCAGGATTTACCGGGCAGTCGGCCATTGATCCGGTCGTCGGATTCGGACACAGATCGTTGAAGTTTCCCTGCCGCTCGGCAGCCGAAGGCACCAGCGCGTTGAAGGTCTGGCCGGGAACGCTTTCCTTGCGCCACTCCTGCGACCAGAAGAAGAACGTCTTCTGCTTGTTTGTGTTGTAGTGCCCGGGGATAAAGATTGGGCCACCGATGGTGTAGCCGAAGTCATTCTTATGGTACGGCGGCACTTCCGACTCAAAGTAGTTGCGGGCGTTGAAAGCGTTGTTGCGCACGAACTCGTAAAGATCGCCATGGAAGTCGCTGGTTCCGGACTTGGTTTCCACTTCTACCGTTCCGGATCCGCTACGCCCGTACTGTGCGCCGTAGTTCGAAGTGAGCACCTTCACTTCGGCTATGGCATCGATGCTGGGATAGACATTCAGCGTGGAATTGCTGCCGTTGTCCATGTTGTCGCCGCCGTCCAGTTCCCAGTTGTTGTATTCCGTCCGGCCTCCGTTAAAGCTGAACGCTACGTTGCCATTGATGCCCACTGTCCCTTCATCCTGTCCGCTCTGGTTATTGACACCGGGCGTTAAGGTCGCAAGTTGCGTGAAATTGCGTCCGTTCAGCTGAAGCTGCGAAATCTGTTTGCCGGTAATCACGCCCGACAACTCGGACGACTGCGTCTCCACCTGTCCGATGTTCCCTCCCTCGACCGTCACTTCGGTAGAAGAACCCCCAACTTCCAAAGAAGCATCGGCCCGAACTTTCTGCGCAACGCGCAGGATGATTCCCTTGGCCTCAAACTTCTTGAAACCGGAGACCACCACTTCCAGGTTGTAGGAACCTCCTGGCAGGCCGCTCACCAGATATTCGCCGTCGTGATTGGTGGTGGTTACGCGATTGATCCCCCGGTCGGGACTACTCACCGTGACCTGCGCCTTGGAAATCGCCGCACCGCTGGGATCGTGTACCGTTCCGGTGATCTGTCCGCTGTCTTGTGCGGCGGCTAATCCGGTCATCATTAGGCACAAGCAGAGTGTAAGACGTGCAGACTTCATACGCCCCTCCCAATGTCCGCGGCCAGAGGACAATTAAAACGATTTAAATAAGAACTCCCGGCGTATTGTCCTGTCAAGTAGCAATGGCGATTTTTTGGATCGTTTACACGGCTTGCGTCGATTGACGTTCTTCCAGGGTAGGGTCGGCCAGCTTCACATCGTGATGACTTGCTGCCTCTTGTTTGGCAAGCTGATTGCAGATTGCTTCCGAAGCAAAAACTCCCATTTCGTGCATCGGCTGACGGATGGTTGTCAGGCTTGGACTGGCAAGCGCCGCCATGGGAATGTCATCAAATCCGATCACCGAGCAATCCTGTGGCACCCGGCGTCCGCGATCGGCCAGCGCGCGTATCGCGCCAAACGCTGTCATGTCGTCAAAGGCGGCGATGGCAGTGAACCTCTTTCGCACGTCCATAAGCTGCTTTGCCAGGTCGCCTCCGGCGGTAAAACCGGACAGTGGATCAGAAGACCCTGGCAACGCTTTGACCAGCGATAAGTCCAGCGACAAGCCAGCCTCTTTGGCGAACCGCTTCATCCCGGCCCAGCGGCGACTCGTGTCCGAGAGCTGCTTTGGGCCGAGAAGGAAAGCCACGTCACGGTGCCCCAATGCGTGAAGATGTTTCAGTGCTTTGTAGCCTCCCGCTTCGTTGTCCACCAGAACCGATTGAATGCCGGCCCGATGCAGATCACGTCCCACCACCACCGTCGGAAGGTCTCGTTTGGCAATCTCTTTCAACGCGTCGATTTTCACGAACAGCCAGTTCGCCACCACGATCAGGCCTTCGACGCGCCGATCGACCAACATTTCGAGATAGCGTTCGAAGCGGCTTCGATCATTGTGGGCGTCCATCACGATCGGCAGGTACTCGGTGGGTTGGAGACGATTGTCGATGCCTCGCAGGATCAAGGTGCAGAAGGGATCGGACAAGTCGAACACCATGATGCCAATGGTATTGCTGCGCTGGTTGCGCAGCGATCTCGCGAAGATGTGCGGCCGATATCCCAGGCGCTCGGCCACCTCGCGGATGCGCCTCCTGGTCTGGGTCCGCAGGTGCTTGGACAACGGGGCGTCGTTCAGCACGATGGAAACGGTTGAGGTGGAGTACCCGCTCTCGCGGGCCACATCCAACAAGGTGACCGTATTGCGGATCTTTGGGTTCAAAGCAAGATCAAGATAGCATCCCACGGCAAATGCTCCAGCTTTAAAACGTTATTACGGGCCGCCCCTATTACAGAAGTCGTAAATTTTCAGACAATCCGATTCCTCAAACATCGTTTTCTGAATTTCTGGCGTCTACGTCAGCGTCGAAAAAGAAGCGGGCCGCGGGGAGAAAAAAGCCATATACCGTGCGGGAGGATTGATGGATTCCACAAACATCCGAAATCGAGGCGTAATCGCCGCTGCCGCCGTCGTTATGCAGGTCTGCCTCGGCGCGGTATATGGCTGGAGCGTCTTCGTCAAGCCACTGGTCGCGGCCGAACATTGGAGCCTCACGCAAGTCTCCTTGAGTTTTACTCTCTCCGTCGCGTTCCTCGGCATTGGAACCATCATTGGTGGACTGTGGCAGGATCGAGTTGGGCCACGCAAAGTGGCTACCGTGGCCGGCGTGCTTTACGGGCTAGGCTACATGGTGGCGGGTTTTGCCGTGAGCCGGCAGTCCCTCACAGGACTGTACCTCGGCTACGGCGTTCTTAGCGGCATCGGCATGGGCATGGGCTACATCACGCCGGTGGCCACACTGGTGAAATGGTATCCCGATAAGCGTGGGTTGATGACCGGCGTGGCGGTCGCCGGCTACGGCGCCGGCGCGTTGATTATGAGTCCGATTGCGGCGCACGAAATTCAAGCCCTGGGAATTCCGGCGACGTTCTACACGCTGGGGCTTGCCTACCTGATCCTGGTGGTAGCCACCGCACAGTTTTATGAGAACCCGCCGCAAGGTTGGCGGCCCGCCGGTTGGGTCCCGTCCTCTGCAGTTACCAAGGCGGCCAGCAGCTACGATTTCACGGTTCAAGATGCCATGGGAACCTGGCAGTTCTGGCTGTTGTGGCTCATGCTGTTCCTGAACGTTTCCGCCGGCATCATGGTGATCAGCCAGGCCTCACCGATGGCCCAGCAACTCGTGGGCATGACCCCGGTGCAGGCGGCAGGGATCGTGGGGCTCATTTCCATCTTCAACGGTGTGGGACGGGTGGCATGGGCCTGGATTTCCGACTACATCGGCAGGTCACGTGTCTTCCTGCTTTTGTTTGCGATCCAGCTCGGGGTCTTTCTGTTGCTGCCTCGCGCCCATAGCGTCGTTTTGTTCAGCACCTGTGTGGCGATCGTCGGCTTCTGCTATGGCGGCGGCTTCGGCACCATGCCATCGTTCACCGCCGATTTCTTCGGCCCCAGGTTTATGGGCGGAATCTATGGCTGGATCCTGCTGGCGTGGGGAGCAGGAGCCATTCCTTCTCCCCTTCTTATTGCGCACGTCCGGCAAAGCACAGGACGGTACGAGCCCGCGATTCACGCTATTACTGTGGTTATGCTTTGCGCGCTGGCGCTTCCCTTCCTGGCGCGGAGGCCCACGCCTCCCCGTCAGGCCGGAATGGATACACGCCTCGCCGCCTGATTCCCGGGCTCACCCATTAGCCGCTCGCCACCCAGGTCAGGGGTGTACCTGCAGCATCACGATGTAGTTTGCAGATGCAGACATATGGTTGGCGATACTGGGTTTTGCCACGGCCTTGACAAATACCTTATAGGAGCCGGTGGCGAAGTTGAAGGGCGCCAGGCTCAAACTGTTCGTGCCTATCGCAAAATCGCCCAGCGACATTAAATTCTGCCCGTCGGTGGAGATGTACGCGGTGTAATGATCGAGGGTCGACGTGTCGCTCACCTGCCAGGTGAGCGTGCCGCCGCTGACCGCGATCGAAACCGACTGACAGTTATCGATGCCGCTCTGGATTTCTGTACCTTCTTCGTAATCGTGCCAGGTGACAACCTGGACCGCATCGAGCCTCCCGGTAAAGGTGCGGACGGCGGACCAGCTATCGAGCCAGGTTTTGCCGCATAGCTGCTGAATATGACGTCCACCTGGGGGCGCCCAGCTTGCCACGACATCGTTGAAGCCTTTCCAGCTGGAAGCCCAGTTCAGTTTTGAGGTGTTCTGCGAAGCGATTTTCTCGAAATACTGTGTGTAGTCCAATCCTTCGTAGCCGTTCTGCATAGGATGCTTGGGAGATAGCCAGCCATAGGCCCCGACCGTATAGCCATTCGTAAATGAGCCGGCATTCTCAAAAACCCAATGCAGGTCAGGGTTGGCTGACTCAATCGCTGTCCAGTTGATGTTGTAGGCTTCCATACCAAACTGCGTAACGATGGCCTTGCCACTGCTGTCGCGAATGCCCGCAGGCGAGCTGAAATAACCCTGCTGCCGGGCAAACGCCAGGATGTTCAGCAGAGCGGTTGTGGCCGAACAGCCGGGATAGCAGGAGTGCCATTCGATGGCGCCCTGGTCGATCATCAGCGCAAAGGTCAACGGTGAGTTCTCGATCTGCGGCTTCAGGACCTCGGTCGCTGATTCTTCCCAGCTTCCCGGCCCATACCAGTCAACCAGAACTCCATCGAATCCTCGACTGACAAGGTCTGTCACTTCTTTGGCAACCTGGTTAGGATCGGTGGAACTATACCCGATATTAGGATGCGAGGAATTTCCCCAGTAAGGAATATAGGTGGTGTAGACCTTCGCGTTCTGCTGATTGGCCGCCAATAGCGTGTGTATGTTGACTTTGCTGACATTGGTGGAAGCCAGATCGCCGTTGTCGACACACTTTCCCTTGGTGACGGAAGAGACTTCGCAACCCGGGAAGCTGTTGGCTGCAGCAGTATTATTGCCCGTTTCAATGGCTAGAGTCGTGGTTGGGTTAATCTGCTGGTGGCCGGCTTGTTGAGCTCGGATGTTAGCTGCAAACAACACAACGAACACCAGTATCGCAGAATCAATCTTCGTCATTCGACACTCCGGTACCTACGCGTGGATGAACCGGCAACCAAGCGCGGTGTATTGGGCTCCTGGGGGAAGAACCGTGCGAGGGGATTAAGGCGACTATAGGCCGCCTCAGCTCTGAAACGTACCCTACTCTATGCCTGAGCTTTTACCAGTTTTTCTACTTAGAATTGGCCCTGCAGTACATAGGGACGGCTAAGGTATCTGCATGAGGCTCTGAGGTGACGTAACACGTCGAATGGGATTGTCGCAGCACACGCAGAAGAGAAACGCGGGCATGTGGAGCCAGCGCCAACGCGCGCCCATCACCGCAGGCTTGTAAACTCGAAGAAAGCCGCTGAAGTTTGATAGGTGACGTGCAATGCCACCCGGCAGGCAGAGCAGAATCCAGGAACCCAGAGGATGGTATTTAACACTGGATTTCTGCATCGTCTCGACCCGCCCGCCGCATGACGGCGCAGACGGCAAACTTGTGGCAAGCTAACCGAAATCCGTAGTTGGATTCTAGGTTTCGCTTGGTGCACCTGGCAGCGGCGGCTCTGGCGTGTTTACGTGGCTGAGGCAGTAGTTTGAACCGCCATTCTGCTGGTCATCATAAGCGCTATAGATCTTTTGTACAGTCCACGTATTACCGCTCGCACCGACGATTGTGTCCGATTGTCCATTGCAGATATCGCCTAACTCGCCGCTATTGGGATCGTTCTGGTCATACCATCCTGTCGGTGGAGTCGGGTCTGTGACCATTTCAGCGAATTCGTGGCTCGTGACCTGTGTACGGCGCTGTTCCTGCGAAAGACTGGGATCCAGGGAACACGGATTGTTGCCGCACGAATTCTGCAGGCATGCATCGTCCAGGGCAGGCATAACGCCGTAATAGAAAGGATTTCCGGCAGCGGTGGTGAAACTGTTGTGATAACCGAACGCCGTATCGCCTTGCGGTTCGCACATCACGATCCCAAGATTCGGATCGTTGACCTCCGGTGTTTTCGCCAAGGTAGATCAGCAGCACCTGGGATTGATTATTGGCAGGCGGCTCGGGTATCTGTCCCGCGTTGATGGCCTGCTGAATATTGCTCTGGATATCAGAATCGGTAAGTTGATTAGCTACTCCCGCAAGGAAACTAGTCTGCCCAAATTGCCCACTACCGGCACCTTTCCCCACTCCGTACTGGCTGAGTACATTCATAAAATTGCTGGCCAGCAGGTCTTGAACGTAGAGATTGAGTCTTTGCGCCGCAGTCTGGTGGGCAGCGTCGCTCCATAGCGCTCCCCAGAAACTCGTATTCACGATGGGTGAGGTGATTACGGTACCGCCGTTGTACACAAAGCCAGGAAATGCCGGCTGACCTGCTGCCGCTACCGCAGCTTTGATGGCCTTGCGTGCGGGAACGACGCCCAGAATAGGCACGATCTGGGGAACAGCTGTATTTTGCTTTACCATGACTGATTCCTCCTTGCAACCAGGGTGCGGATAGGTTCGGAAGCAGAAGAGTAGGACGACGAGTGGCGCGTCTGAGATGCTATCGAGATCACCGTCAGGCTGGAAAATTCGCTGGAGCGTCCACCTTTGCTAAATTCCCTTCTTCGGTCGTAGTGCTTTTGCTGGACGGTCAGAAACGTTCTCACGGCCTCGGACCTTCTGCAGTTCATCGCGGCAAAACGCCAGCGATTCCTGCAAACACCGAAGTGTCGCTAGCCGCAGGTTTTCATGCGAGTCTGCGGAAGGCCGCACGGGAGCAAACTTCATAAGCGTATGGTCACGAAGTCGCTCAAAGAGCGCCCGATGCATGGTTGTGCTGGAGCTCACGGCTTCGGGATCGCTCTGCCGCAGGGTAAGCGGATACCCCGACTCAAGGCCGATTCGGAAACCTTCCGAGAAGCACAGTCGCCCGATGATGTAGAAATTCTTCTGCAGGAATGGCGAAATCACAAACTCGATGTGCCGGAGAGCCGGATCATTGCTCTCCAGAAACATGCTCAGGGCTTGCACCCGCTCCAACGCGTAAGAGACGCGGTCGGGAAGCAGGTTGTCCTTACTGGGCGGAGTGATCACGCATCGAATGGAGCAGCCCCGCTTGGCCAGCTGCAACAGCCATTCCCTCTCTGACAATCGAGCCTCAAGGTATCCCGTCTGGTTATCGTCAGGGTGTTTTTCTTCGCCGATGGAGAATGACGACATAAAGCCGCTATACCAGATGACTTCGTTCTTGAGTTCGTCATCCGGCAAATCGGCAAGAATCTTCAGATCGGCAATCACCGACTGGGTACGCTCCGTATTGCCATCGATGATTGTCGGTTTGCCCGGCCGCCGAAGTTCCTCAAGGATCCTTCCCAGGCTGACGGCCAGTTCCTCCCTTCCGGAAGGTGTGCTCAAGTCGAAGAACAAGCAGCGAATAGAGGCCAGATCAAAGGGCAAGGCCTGTCCCCTCTGGCACAGGAGCACAACAGAATCGCAGCGCACATGCGAAATACCCAACTCGTAGAGCACGTTGGGGTTGAGCCCTGTCAGGTCCGCGATGATGATTTCAGCGCGTTCCAGTTCCTCGAGCACATCCGCCACGATCGAATGAGCACACTGATTGCTGTCACCGCGGCGCGGTACCAGTTCATGAATCTCGCAGATCGACTGAACCAGCTTCCACAGGGTCTTCGAGTGGCTTGCCTCAAACGGCATGGCCACGAACACGCGATCGCGCTCGCGATGGAGTTTGGCTGCTCCAACGAACGCTCGGGGGTAGACGGGGAGGTCGAGGCTCGACTGGTGCGGCATCGCAGTTCTCCGGAGACGTAGCCGGGGGCCTTGTTGCCGCATTATATGAACTTGCCCCCAGCCGAAACAACTGATTTGCGGCAAACCCAATTTATGCCGCCGGTATCGCACCTCACACTCGCATGTGACCGCCATCACTTCGACGTGGGCCGTCGATCAGCCAGAATCGATCCACGTTGCGGAACCTGGCTGGGGTCCAGACCGGAACGCAACTCCCACGGCGAAGGCGAATCAGGAAGGTTCAACGCAAATGGCGTTTCTTTCCGAACCCGCGCCGCCCAAAGGAAGTAGACGATGGCCAAAGGTTCGGTACAGATTGTAGTCGAGCGCTGTAAAGCCTGCGGTTTCTGCGTGGAGTTTTGTCCCACGAAGGCTCTCGCGCTCTCCTCCGCCTTCAACGCCAAGGGCTATCACACGCCCTATATGGTTCACCCTGAAAAATGCAGCGGTTGCGATTTGTGCGGCATGTACTGCCCCGATTTCGCGATCTTCGGCCACAAAACACCGGCGGTCGCGGAACAGGTTGCGCCTGCCACCGAGAAGAAGGAGGTCGACGATGCACGCTGATCCAGCGGGCGTTCTAACCGGCACACACTTTCTGGATGGCGATCATGCCTGCTGCGAGGGTGCCCTCGCCGGCGGGGCAAGGTTTTCCGCCGGCTATCCGATTACTCCCTCCACCGAGGTTGTCGAGCGCTTCGCCGCACGCGTTCCGACTGTCGGCGGGACCTTCATCCAGATGGAGGACGAACTGGCCGCCTCCATCGCAATCCAGGGCGCAGCGTGGGGCGGAGCAAAAGCGTTTACGGTAACTTCCGGTCCCGGCTTCTCGCTGATGATGGAACACATCGGCTACGCCGTCATGACCGAGACACCGTGCGTCTTCGTGAATGTGCAGCGCGGCGGTCCCTCCACCGGGCTACCGACACTGCCCGCGCAGGCCGACATGATGCAGGTGAAGTGGGGATCGCACGGCGACTACGAAGTGATCGCCCTGTGTCCGAACTCTCCCCAGGAATGCTTCGACCTCACCATCACCGCCTTCAACTTCGCCGAGCAGTATCGCTGCCCGGTGTTCGTCATGATGGACGAAGTTGTCGGCCACATGACGGAAAAGGTCGTCATTCCTCCAGCGGAGCAGATCGAGGTAACGCCGAGGCGCTATACAACGATTCCTCCCGACAAGTTCCTGGCCTACGAGCCGCGCGAAGATATGGTTCCTGATATGCCGCCGGTTGGGGAAGGCTATAACGTGCATGTCACCGGCCTGACGCACGACGACAGGGGCTATCCCAACATGACGCCGCCCGTGCAGAACCGGCTGGTCCGCCGCTTGCAGGACAAGATCCTGAAGAACGCCGACAAGATCATCCTCTTTGAGGAGGACCAGATTGAAGGGGCGGACGTCGTAGTAATCTCCTACGGCATCACCTCTCGCGTGGCCCAGCGAGCAATGGAAATGGCGCGCGAGCAAGGTGTGAAGGTTGGCAAGTTCCGCATGATCACGGCCTGGCCGTTCCCTGAAAAGAAGATCAAAGAGATCGCCGGCAAGGTGAAGGCGCTAGTGGTTGTCGAGTTGAATCTGGGCCAAATGGTACGCGAAGTTGAGCGCGCGGTAGCCGGAAAAGCCGTGGTGAAGTTCGTTGGCCACGCCGGCGGCAGCGTGCATCGGCCGGAACAAATTCTGGAAGCCATCATGGAGGTGGCGCAATGACCGCAACCCTGACGACCATTCACAATCCGGTCGATCCGTTTCTGCGCATGGACCGCATCCCGCATATCTGGTGCCCCGGTTGCGGCATCGGAACCAGCGTCAACGCCTTCAGCCGCGCACTGATCGAGTCGAAGATCGACACCCGCAAGCTGGCGATTGTCTCCGGCATCGGCTGCACTGGCCGCGTCGCCGGATATGTCAACCAGGATTCGTTCCACACCACCCACGGGCGCGCGATCCCGTTTGCCACAGGCCTCAAGCTGGCGAACCCCAGACTGAACGTCGTCGTCTATTCGGGTGACGGCGATCTGTTCGCCATCGGCGGCAACCACTTGATCCAGGCTGCACGCCGGAACATCGATCTCAAAGTGGTCTGCATCAACAATCTCATCTACGCCATGACAGGTGGCCAGACCGCCCCGACCACGCCGAATTCGGTGATCACGTCGACCAATCCTTACGGAACGTTTGACCCTGCGTTTAACTTGCCTCACTTGGTCGAGGCGGCGGGAGCTGTCTACGTGGCGCGCTGGACCGTGTTTCATGTCCGCCAACTGGCCCGCGCGTTCGAAGAAATGTTTGCCAAAAAAGGCTTCAGCTTTATCGAAGTGTTGTCGCCCTGCCCCACGCTGTACCAGCGGCGCAACAAGATGGGCGATGCACTCGACACCATGAAGTTCTACAAACAGGCCAGCAAGGTCCGCAACGGAGCACCCACCAGCGAGCTCAGTTTGAGCAAGTCGGGCGAGATCATTGTGGGTAAGTTCGTGGATCGCGAACGCCACGACTATCGCGACCTGATGCACGACAAGATGGTTGAGTCGCTGGGCGATCGTTATGTCGAGACCTACTTCGAAGAACAGGAGGGATGCTCATGCAGCAGCTAACGGAAGTTCGCATCTCGGGGTTTGGAGGCCAGGGCGTCATCCTGTCGGCGATCGTAATCGGCAAGGCGGGATGCATTTTCGAGGGCGGCTACGCGACCATGACGCAAGCCTTCGGTCCTGAAGCTCGCGGAGGGGCGTGCAGTGCGCAGGTCATCCTCTCGAAAAGTCCGATTCTCTATCCCTATGTAACGCAGCCGGACATCCTGGTCACCATGTCGCAGGAGGCCTATTCGCTCTTCGCGCCACAGTTGAAGGAAGACGGCGTCCTCATCATCGAACAAGACATGGTGCGCATCGACAATCTGCCGCCAGGGGTCCGGGTTTACAGCGTGCCCGCGACGCGTCTGGCGGAAGAACTTGGCAAGCGCATGGTGCTCAACATTGTGATGGTCGGCTTCTTCGGAGCAGTAACCGGGCTGCTGCATCCCGATGCCCTTCGCAACGCCGTGGCCGATTCGGTGCCCGAGGCTTTCCGCGAGCTGAACCTGAAGGCGTTTGATAAAGGTTTCGACTACGGGACAAACGCGCTTACCGGTGACCTCGAAGAACATAAGGAAGAAGCCGAAATTTCCATCCCTACGCTGGAAGTCTAAACCAAAGCGAAACGTCTTCAACGGTTCGAGGGAGCCGACCACGAAGAACCGTGGCGCCGGTTCGCGAGACGGGCGGCGGAATCGCATTCGCGACAGCCGGTTCAGGGCCGGCAATCGGCGTCTCTCCGGCCCCAGCCTACGGCAGGTCCTTGCGATCGATTGTGAGTTTCTGATTACGTGGTGGCAGTGAAGTGATCTTGGAGACCGGCTAATCTTAACCCCGTATTAAGCCAACCGCGGAGTGCCGAGTGGAAGAGCAAGATTGGGTCGGCAAGATTCTCAGACACATTTACAATCCTGGAATTAAGATTTCGTGCCGCCTGCGTCCGGCGCTCGGGCAACGGAGCGACTCGGTCTGCCCATCTGTGAGGGAACGATGACAAGAACGACTACCGACGAAGATGCCGGCAAAGGGGCGGTCGAATCGGACCGCCCCACCAGCCCCACGAACGTTTCCATGACCGGTCAGAGCGGACATCGCACAGAAGATCCTCTGGTCAAGTCCAGCGACAGTGACTTCCCCGAGCCCGGACAGAACGAAGAACACACCGGCGAGCCTGCCAATCACAACCAACTCACGGACGACAGTGGCTGCAGCCCTAAGGGCGCCCAGCCCAATCGCCATCCCGGACCTCACGGGAAGAAGGGCTAGCAACCGAAGACAGTCCATCCCTTCGAACTCCTCCCTCAAGCTCAGAAGCTATGGCGCTTCCCAGCCCTTTGCGTCCGGGTCACTGGTTTGTGTGGAATGTGATCAGCGCGGCTTGAAACCCTTCCGGTTGGACGGTGACCGAACCCTGATAAGGCCGGTCAATGTCGGCGATGGCAACCAGCACCAGCGAGATCAGGAAACTCAGCACGACCACCTGCAACACATGAAAGCGGAAACTGGGCACGCCAAAGAAGCATGACGATGCCACGGTTATAATTCCTCCGGCAACCAGCACCGCGCGCAGGATGCCGGGAAGCTCTTCGCGGCCTTGCATGATACGAAGACGACGGTATTCGGTCATCATTCGCAATTCTTCCACAAGCTGATAGATGGCGATCGAATCGGCGCCCGAATGCGCCTGGATCTGGCCGGCTAATTTCCAAAGCTGGTTAACCATGGCGCTGGTCTGCGGAAAAATCTGCTGCTCCGCCTGCAAACTAGGCCAGTCCTTCTGCACGGTAATCTCCGCATAGCGAAGGCAAAGATCTTGAATGGCGGCTCCATCCGAGGACGGCAACTGCGCCGCGATCCGCCATATGTTGACCAGCGCATTCGCCTCCTGCTCTTCATTCGCCTGGGCCTGCTGGAACATGTTCCAAACTCCCGAGAGCATAAACGCCAGAATCACGGCATAGGTGGTTCCTATTACCGCGACGACCGCTCCGGTGAAATCGTTGGATTCCTTGCGCGAGGGTGCGGGCGAAGCACGCGTGACTACCAGAAGAAAAGCCAATGATGCCAGAACACAAGCGACGATGACTACGATGTCGTAAAGCACGCGAATCCCCCGCAGTGACCTCGACGTGTGCTGGATCGCACGTCTAAGGAGTCACCAAGAGTACAACGCTTTCGCAGGAAGCGCGAGAGACAAACAAGATGCGGGCTGTCTCTAGGTCAGACGAATGATTTTATGTTCGGGGCACCGCGCCTCGGCGCTCGCAATCAGGCGCTCGATCAGCTCAGGACCATGGTTCGCGTAGAAATACAGCGCACCGATTTCGCGTTCTTGAAGGGATTTCTGAGGATAGAGCGCGTTTTCGATCTGGGCGGCGTGACGCGTCAAAACTTCATTGCGCCGAAGTTCCGCTTGCGCAGCACGCTTCTCGAGACGGCCAACCTGGTACCGCATCTTGTTGGCAGCGCGGCTCGCAGCTTCCAGCAGTGTGGGATCGAGTTGCTGCAGCGACTCGCTGATGCGACGCATCGCTTCATCGACCGCCTGTCTTCCCTGCTCGAAGTTCTTCTGCAAGTCGGGCGGCAGAGTTTTCCTTGCCAGGCAGTCGCGAAGCTGGCACGCGCCGTGAAAGATTTCGGTCAGGTCGAGATCGTACTTGATGAGCAGTCGCTCGATGCGCGGCTCGATCAGCGTCGCGCTCAGGCGCGGCAGGATTGGCGTAACCCGGCCGAGCAGCTGCTCGTACAACACCGCGGCCTGCGCAAAATACGCAATTTCCGCTGGGCCGCCAATGTAGGCCAACGTCGGAAGCCAGAAGTCTTGCAGCACGGGACGCAACAGCACGTTGGCATTGAACTCTTCGGGATTTGCTTCGATCCGTGCCTCCAGCTCTGACAGCGTGAGCCGTTCTCGGCCTATCGCAGCGCCCCCGTTGGATCGATGAACCGGCACGCGTGCACCTTTGACCAGGGCGAAGAGCGGGGTCGATTCGTCCGTAACTTTCACTTGTTCGTGATAATGGAGAGCGCTCAATTCGCGGTTACGTTGAAGCACCGCAGTATCCAGGTCAGGGGCGCGGCGCGCCGCTTCCAGAAACAAAGGCGTGGCAATGCGGTGCAGTTCCGCATCGGATGGATCGAGCAGGATCAACCCGTACTCACCGAAGATACGCGAATACAGTCTGGCAAACGCATCGGAGAACGTCTCACCTTCACGGTAGCTCTCGCGCAGGTAGTCTGCGGCCAACGAATCGCCCAGCAGTTCCGCCGCACGCGCCGTCAGCTCGTTCATTCCTTCGCCGAAGCGGATCGTCGAAACTGGCGAGTTCACGGTTCCGGATGTATTAGCGGTAAATGGCGCGAGTTCAAAGTCATGGGTGAGCAGCAGCGCCTGATTGACCTCGGCAAGATCGTGGTCCTCACTGGCCATCCAGAAGATCGGCACGCACTCCACGCCCGACTTTTCGACCTGACCCGCCAGTGCCAGCACCGACGCCGCTTTCATCAAAGAGAGTGCAGGTCCGCCAAACAGCCCGACCTGCTGTCCCGTAACTACCGCGAAAGCTCCCTGGCGCAGCCGCTCGATGTTGCGCAGTGTCGCCGGCGAAGCTCCCCAGGCGCTGTTCTGTCTCGCCAGCGCATCGGCAACTTTCGCCTGGCGCTCGAGGTTTCGCGGGAGAGACGCAGCCAACGCCGCAACGTGGCTTGACTCTGGTGGATGAGGGTAAAACTTGCGAATATCCGGAGAATAGGAAAGGAAGTCGCTGAAGATTTTGCTGGTGTGCGGAATAGCTTGGAAGGAAATGCAGTCGGAAATCAAGGACGCACCTGCCGACTACAACCGACAGTCGAATAAAAGTCGTGTACGTCGCCCGCCAGTGGCCAACCTTTTCTCTTATCGATGCTTGTATGGATCATCGGCGCATTCCTGATGGCTACATTCATCCCGATCATCATAACCTTCGGTTGCAATTCCCTGCTCACGTCTGGATCGGCCAAACACTGCGAAACATACCCTCAGCAAAACGTTTGGATGTCCCAAGCGCTGATCAGATGCAGAAAAGTCGCTGTCGAGGAGCGGGTTAAGCGGCAGCTGGGGAGCCGTCACAAAGCATAGCTGCGCGATACAACACTGGCCGAAGAACGCGGTGCACGATTCCACTTCTGTGCGTTCTGGCACGCGCGGCGGTCTCTTGGCCCCCCCGCTTTCTGCCGAACACCACTTCGTAAACGACGAGGATGCTCGCCGGTTCGCGATATCCGTCGGGCTTGAGGGTCAGGTCGGGACCAGCGCAGGAACTCTCGTCCTACCGACTGCATCCTTTCGGGCATGTGCCGCGTTGTGCAGTGTGAACGAGATCCAGAGAGAGCGTCGGTTTGACGAGCACGTCCTGAAACTCGCTGGTGCCGAAACACGCTTCCGACACTTCCAAATCCTCAATAGGCTGCTCGCAAGAGTCGCGCCAACCAGGCGCGACATCTATATAGATGTGGCTGGTTTGACTTCCCCGGCCACAATGCTAGATTGGAAGGGTACACCGTTCCACTCGTGGGGGCGTCACGGCTTCGACGGAAGTGATTGCGGTAAAGAGGCATACCGGAGTGCGTGCATCCGTAATCGTGCGCAAAAACACAATTGCCAACCAAAACCTGGCATACGCAGCTTAATTAGTTAAGTTGCCGTCCTCCTCGGCTTTGCTCATGGGCCGGGGTAAGGGCGTCGCACAGTGAGCTGGCCTCAAACCCTACGTCTGGGGGTGCGAGGCGAGACTTTCAGGCTGGCCGGCTGCGCTTCTTGTCCGTTCTGACCGCAGCCAGCGAGAGTGCCGGGCAACCGGCGCATGAACGCGACTAAGTATGTAGTCTCTTTGCTGACAGCATTTTCGGACGCGGGTTCAACTCCCGCCGCCTCCACCAGCTTAATCTACTGATTCTAAGATGTTTACAAACTAGACCAAAATATTGTACCGTTTTTGTACCGCCGGCTTCGGCAGGCGGTACAAAGAGGTACGGTTTGGCCCTATTTGTTTACGCCCGCCACACATCCGATTGCCCCAAGAAATCTGATCGGTTCTGGAAGCGCTGCCGTTGTCCTAAGTGGATTCGTGGAGTCCTGGCCGGTTCTACAATTCGCCAGACCGCCGACACCCGAAGCTGGGAAAAAGCAGAAGACAAACGCAGACAGCTTGAAGAGGAGGCGGAACAGCGCGCGGCCGCAATCCGCACCGGCGAAGCGCCGAGCCGTACCTCTGAGCCCATTACCGTCAAGGATGCAGTGAAACGGTTCCTTGCCAGCAAGCGCAATGAGAATCTCGCTGACTCGACCCTCGACAAGCTGAACACGATCTTCGAGAAACAGTTCAGAGCCTGGGCGACCTCGGCCGGATTCGAGCACTTGGCTGAGATCACCACGGCTGATCTTGAAGCCTTCCGCGACACTTGGACGGATGGTCCTCTTGCCAAGAAGAAGAAGCAGGAGCGCTTGATCGGCTTCTTCTATTACGGCATGCGCCTCGGATGGATTAAGTCCAACCCAGCGGCTCTTCTCGGTCGAATCCGTGCCGAAGGCCCACCCACAGATTACTTTCCAAAATCTGAGTTCGATCTGATCGTCGATTCAACGTACATTTATCAACCAAAGGGGTGGCTGGAATGCCGAAATCAAGCCACGCGACTTCGAGTTCTCACATTGCTGATGCGTTGGAGTGGCCTCGCAATCAGGGATGCGGTGACGCTAGAACGTCGCAGGCTGAATGACAAAGACGAACTGTTCCTCTATCGAGCGAAAACTGGTAATCCCGTTTATGTTCCATTGCCACACGATGTGGCAGAGGCACTAAGAAACATCCCACCCGGCCCATCCCCCAATCCACGCTACTTCTTCTGGTCGGGAAACGGATCTCCAAAGTCGGTGGTCGGCAACTGGCAGCGAAGCTTTCGTCGGCTTTTCACCATCGCAAATATTCGGCGTGATGACGGCTCGCCGAAACGTTGCCACCCTCACATGTTCCGGGATACGTTTGCGGTCGAAATGCTGCTGGCCGGCGTTCCCCTGGAACAAGTTTCGATGCTACTCGGGCACAAAAGCGTGAAAATCACAGAAAAGCATTACGCCCCATGGGTTAAAGCCCGCCAGGATCAACTTGCGGCAAATGTTCGGATGGCTTGGAGTGTTTCTGGGAGCGCGGAAAAAACGTCCAAGAGGAACGCGCCGAATTCAGAGCAGCGGAGCGCCTAACGTTCGGTATGTGTGATAGGTAGGGGGCATGCCGGGTTATTCACACCGAGTTCTAACTTGCGCGCCGCAATAACTCTTTCGTAAAGATCTCGGCTGTGCCATTCAGGTAGGCCGGGAACAGCAGGACGGACGTAGAGCTTCTCGCCCGCGCCCGGCGGCTAAGCGGGTTTGCAGACTCATAGTGCAAATGGTCAGGCACCATCGTGCGGCTGATGTCGAAACGTGTCGGGAATCGTTGGCATTTACCTCAAAAATTGGAATGCCGGTTGCTAAGCTTGGAATGGCATCAACTGGAGAGCGGTATACGATCAGGGCGGAGGATTTATGCCGACAACTCCGTCTTCTTACGCGTTGGGCTGCACACCGTCCGAACTGAATCGCCTCGAGGTGCAAGCTGCGTTCTACGAGGACATGAGCCGGGATTTCTTGGCGCGAGCGGGATTGTATACCGGCATGCGCGTTCTCGATGTGGGTTCGGGCACGGGAGGGTTCTCATTTCTGGCCGCGGAATTGGTCGGACAGACCGGCGAGGTATTGGGTGTGGATATTTCACTCGCCGCCGTGGCCATTGCAAACAAGCGTGCGTCCGAACAGCAACTTGTTAACATCCGTTTCGTCGAAAAAGACATAGCCAACAGCAAATTGGATGACCAATTCGACGCTGTCATAGGTCGGCTGATTTTGATGCATTTCGCCGATCCTTCTTCGATACTTTGGGGTTTATCTCAGTGGGTAAAGCCCGGTGGGATCATCGCTTTTCAGGAGCCAGACTATTCTGGTGTACGGTTTTCGGGATCGCTGCCCCTTGCGACTAGCTGTCTGCACTGGATCGAGTCAGCGCTGCGGCGCATTGGTGCAAATCCAGATGCCGGTCTGCAATTGCATCGTACCTTCACTCGCGCCGGACTACCCAAGCCTCTCCTCGACTTGTGGGCAGGGGTCGGTGGCGGCGAGGGGTTCCCTGGCTATGAGATGGCGGCTGAATTGGTAAGGTCGCTGATGCCGGCGATCGAACGGTTTGGAATTGCCTTGCCAACCGAGATCGACGTTGATACCTTGGCGTCCCGGCTCATGTCTGAGGCTGTGGCTGCGGATGCGGTGGTGGTGATGCCAGCAATCATTGGAGCGTGGGCTCGCAAGCAGTCTGCTCCTTGACCTTCCTCTTGATCCAGTACGGAGGTGCGTCATGTCCCAACCGTACGACCTAACTCTGTTTGGTGGTGTCACCTTGGCGCCAGAGGGCTCAAGGATTGAGCTGTCAACGCACCGGCGGGAGGATCGCCTCATTGCGCTTTTATGCGTACTTGCTTGTTTGCCGCAGGAGGGAATCAAACTTGATTATGATATTTCTGGGAAATCTATTCAGTCTGCTTTGGGTTTTCGTGATCCTCAGCACCTTTACAGGTGTTCCTTTGAGCTACGCTGGCGATTACTGCCCAATTCCCCCAGCGAGCCCCGCTCCAAACAGCTAGACATACTTTTCCGCAAGACACAGTCGCTGAACTCCGATCTCGCCGACTTTTGCAATGGTGCTAGGCTCGATGTGCCCGGACTGGCGCGAGCCACTCGTGTGTATGCCCAGGGATTTCTGCCGGGCTGGCAGGATCCCTGGGTTGTGCGGGCGAGAGCGGCAGTTGACGAGATGTTTCGGCGCGCGTGGGAAAAGCTTGAACTCTCGGCGGCAACTTCGACGGAAGCAACCGCGGAGCTTTGCAACGCGGTTTTGTTGTTAGTTTCGGATCAAAGCAACGCGCTGGGGCGCACGGAAACCTGTGGAAATGTGCTATTCAAACTTGCCGACGCCCTCCGGAAGCGGCGCCGCTATCAAGCAGCCACAGAACTACTTCGCAAAGCTGAATCGCATTTTCAGTCGATCAGTTGTTCCCTCCCGAGTCAGTTGTTGGAGCTGCATAAATCCATTTCCACGGATGGCGCTGAATTCGGCTCTTCCGAACTTGCGGGTAACCTTCCGATCCCAGCATCGCCTGGCATTCCGAGAATGGCCGAGATGCGTCGGATGCCTTGAGCCAATTCGAAACGAGTATCGCATCATCACAATTACCGGTCTTCCCGGCGCTGGCAAATCGCGGCTGGCGATCGAAACCGCGCATTGTCTCAAAGAAGAGTATTACGATCGGGCATGGTTTGTGGCGTTAGATCGCCTGCAGCACAATCAAGGAATTGCAGAGCTCATCATCTCGAAACTAGGTGCACGCCGGCGAAGGCAAGAAGATTCGGTGGACACGTTGCTCCGCTTCTCGAGAAACAAACAGCTCCTGCTTGTGCTGGATGATTGCGAATCGATGGTCGTCGAAGTAGCCGAGACGGTAAAGAAGATTGTCGAGGCATCGGAGCACGTCAAGATAATAGCTACCTGCCGGCAGCCGCTCGGCATCGCAGAGGAAAAGCTCGTGCGGGTGGGTGGTTTGGACTATCCGAAATCCAACATCCCGCTTGATGTGGATGCAATCGCTAGCTTCCCTTCTGTTCAGCTTTTCCGTCAGCGAGTCTCAGCAAAGTTAGAGAAATTCGACTGGAACATTCTTATTGCTCGAAAGGTAGGGCTCATCACTTCCCTCGTCGAGGGAAACCCACTGCAGATCGAGATCATCGCTCGCTCCTTACCAGGTAGCAGTCTGGATATGTTCATCAAACTGCTACAATCCAACCGCAGCGGTCTCATCAAGCCGCTGTTGGATGCTGTTTTCCGATCTCTGGATTCCGAGACACAGAATGTTCTCAGAAGACTCTCCGTTTTCAGCGGTTCCTGGACGCTCACTTCCGCTGAAAAGGTCTGCGCCTTCGAGCCGTTAAGCCCTTCCGATATTCCTCTCTCCCTTCAACTCCTCTTCGAACGAGGGTTGATCGAACAGGAAAATGCCGATCGTTTTCGCTTCTTGCCCGTGATCCGCGATTACCTATCGCATCTTCCAGTCGACGCGGGGGTTACGGGAAAGCTTCGCGAATCTTTGGGCGCATATATCTTGGAATTTGCGCACACAATAGTAGTCGGTGCCCTTGGGGCATCCGTAAGAGAGGCCATCGTTCAACTGCAGGACGAAGCGGACAATGTTCGCGCCGTGCTCGCTTGGGCCATTCAAGAAAACCCATCCCTGGGCATCGATATCGTGGCGCTTTTGTACCCGGCGTGGGTGATCGCTGGGTCTCTGACGGAAGGAAGGGAAACGATAAAACGTTTGTTGGACCGCTCACAAGGAGGCGGTCCTGGATACGCCAGAGCAGCTGCAGGGGCAGCCACACTAGCTTTTTACCAGGCTGACCTTCAGGATTGCCTTAGCCGCGGCGAAGAAGCGTTGATCTTAGGCCGTGAGGTGGCTGATTCTTGGTCAATTGTCATCGGTCTTATTACTAAAGGTGTTGGTACATTCCATGTTCTTCAGGAACTGGAATGCGCAAAGGCACACTTCGACGAGAGCATTGTCGCCGCCAAAGCCAGCGGCGATGCCTTCCTTTGCGAGTTAGCCCTCTCCAATACGGCGCTTCACAAAGTCTACCGTCCCAGTGACTCTCGTCCGGCTTGCGAGCTGATGAGCAGTAAGCAGGTTTCCGAGATTCTCCAGATGCTAGACGATAGTCTTCGCTTTGCCGAATCTCACGGCAGCCATTGGATCCGGAGCCATTGTCATCTGAACCGAGCCGCAACATTGCTGTACCTACTTGACGCTGAGGCACTTCCCGCAGTGACGAGGGAATTCAAAGCGGCCTTAGATCTTGATGTTGGGATGAACTATAAATATGGGATCGTTCAAAACCTGGGCAAACTAGCGTATGTGGCGCTCCTACAGGGACGCCCTCGGCGAGCTGCCAAGCTGCTCGGAGCCCAAAACAAGTTGGTTGCAGATGGGCCGAAGATTCCGAAACCTGAAATCGATGCCCTTGAGGCAACGTATACCGAATCCAACCTCCGGAACGTACTGCAGGGAGAATTCAGCAATCTGGAGGCCCGAGGGCATCAGATGCGGCTCAGCGAATGTGTTGCTTATGCGTTGTCTGACGAGGAGTAGGATCTCTGACGCCTGTATTTCGGCAGCCATTTTGATCGGATAAGAGCCGCAGACGTCCCCTTCCTGGTTCTACTAATGCAATTCCTTCCCCTTGAAAGCATATCCAATCCGCGACTCAAGAATGGAATGACACATTGGGTTTTCGGAATACCGACTTCTAGGCTGCTTGACGTATGGTTAAGGCCGACAGACGCACTCTTCGGCTGAGGCGATTCGAATATCGGCACTCACCGATAGTGCAGCGGAGCTACGACCATGGATCTGCTGCTGCTTTGTATCCGGATTGTATTAGCCATAGTTCTTGGCTCCGCTGGCGCGGCCAAGGCGTTCGACCCGACTGGAACGCGCAAAGCAGTCTCCGACTTCGGATTACCGCGCCTGTTTGCAAAACCGACTGCCTTGCTCCTGCCAGCCGCGGAGTTGGTGACGGCAGCCCTTCTTCTCTTGACGACGACAGCTCTATTCGGCGCGGCTGTAGCACTTCTTCTGCTGGTCGCGTTTGCAGTGGTCATCGCCGTGAACCTCATCAACGGACGCAACCCTGAGTGCCACTGCTTCGGGCAGTTTCATTCCCGGCCGATTAGTTGGGCGCTGGTGATGCGGAATATCGCGCTCGCAAGCGGAGCTGCAGCCATTCTCTTTGGTGGACCGGGAATGCAGATTGTGTCTGCGGCCCGCCAGTTTACAGAAATCGTTAAGGCGCGACCACTGCCCGTGGCAGCACTGTCAGTCGCAGTGGTTGGATTCTCCTTCCAAGCATTTCTTATCTTGGCCACATTCCAGCAGCACGGGCGTCTCATACTACGCATGGACAAACTTGAACAGAGTGCCAGTGTAAGTGGTTCCCTAGGTCTCATGCCATCCGAGCTGGCGGGACTGCCGATTGGTGCTCGCGCTCCGTCCTTTGAGCTGTCTTCGCTAAGTGGCCGCATGCCGCTTGAGGCCTTGTCGATCGGCGGCACGCCCGTGGTGTTGGTTTTTTCGGATCCGAATTGTCACGCGTGTGCGGAACTCCTGCCAGACGTTGAGCGCTGGGAGCGCCACTACGCTGAGGTTGTCACGTTCGTGGTAATTACCCGCGCTCCCCTATCCGGTAATGGGGCAGCTGGCGCAAAGCAAGAATTCCGGAACACGGCTTGGCAGGAGGAGCGCGAGATATCCGAATCGTACAAAGTTAGCGGCGTCCCGGCCGCGCTGGTCCTACGCCCGGACGCCACGATTGGGACGTCGCTTGCCTATGGGCGTCCGGCCATACAGACGCTAGTCACGTTCTTGCTCTATACGCAAATGCTCTCAACCGCTAACCAGGTGGTCATGGGTTAACACTTCCAGAACGGAGAGATCTATATGGACGGCTTTTTCGACAAGTTATCCCGAAAGCTGGCGAGTTCGATGTCCCGTCGTGACTCGCTGCTCCTCATGATGAGTACAGGAGTGGCTACAGCAGCGGCCGCCTTCTTGACGGCGTGCGGAGCATCGAACCCCTGCTCTAGCGGTGTGGTGTGCGGCAGCGGGTGCTGCAGTAGTACCGAGGTTTGCTGTAGCTCCAACTTTTGCTGCTCTGGAGTTTGCTGCGGTACGATCTGTTGCTCTGTCGGCGCTCCTGTTTGCTGCTCATATAACGGAAACGATTACTGCTGCTCGCCCGGCGAGGTTTGTGGTGCAAATGGGACGTGCCTAGCGTAGGCAACGCCAAACGCCGGGCACCTGCTCATCGGGTACTTTGGCTGATGAGATACCATGTCGGCTCTTAAACCGCAGAGTAACACTGGGAACGGTCAAGAAGGCAGGGCTAGGAGGAAAGAGTGGGTCATGAGTGGTGGCCAACCGTTCAGCCACGGTCAGTACCGATTTGTTGGGGTTAGTCAAACATGAAATCGCGAGAATAAGGAGCATTGCATGAAATACGTGGGATCGTTTGCGAAGCTTGTCCTTGGCGTCTTATGCATGGTGGGATTACATGGCGGATTGTACGCTCAGTCCCGTGCGGCAGAAGTGCGAATTGTCAACCAAAGCCAGCGGACAATGGAAATAAAGGTAATGCAAAACACCAACCAAGGTGCGCTCAAATATTACGAGGCGTCGGTTCCGGCGAACGGTACGGCGGCGATCGCCATATTCCAATCGGGCACTTACTATCTGAAGATTAAGGCGGAATATCCTGGCCGCGAACCAGTCTATTCGATGGGAGATCCCTTCGAATGCCATGTCGGGTCCGACGGTTATTCGGTGTTAACCTTCACCTACACGATAGACGAGAGTGCCGCAAGCCTGGAGGGGAGGAGCATAACTCGCGGTGAATTTGAGAAGGACAGGGATTAGGAGGCCATCTACTGTGGCTGGCGCTTTCTTGGGCGGCGGTTTCTCCCCGGTTCCCCATCCAAAGTTCTTTTGGGCTGGAGCGGGGACTTTCGTCTGACAAGCGTTCCTCTTTAGGAGTGGGTCGCATCGATGATGCGCTGAAATTCAGGTTTGGGAAACCAACCTGTGGGAAGTGACCCAACGGTTGAGCGTTTCACTTTTGCAGCAGGGTTTTCAATGAGCCAACCGTTTTGAATGCAGAACGCAAAGAAGCCAGCCAGGCGCGAGAGCTTGCGGTTTGCAGTCAAACCATTATTTCCCCACGTCGCACGGAAGTTGACGAGTTCTGGGGCAGTGAGATCGCGCAGTCGAGTGAGACCCCGGTGCTTCGCCCAGGGAAGCAGTTGTTTCTCGAAAAGCGTCTTCGATTGCTTGGTCGTTTCCTTCGAGAGATTGCGACCCTTCTCGTCGGCAACATAAGCGTCGATTGCATCCTGGATGGTCGTGATGACCGACTGCGCGGCCTTCATCGGATCAGCCGCTTCCTGAATTGAGCGGGCTGTCAGCTCAGCTTTTTCCCGACTGCGCGTCTTGGCAGACTGGCGCAGGCGTTGGTTGTCCACATATCCATCGATCCATTTAGGGCAGCGGCAACGGCGGTATTTCGGCGTCGTCGCGGTGGTCGCAATCGGGCGTGTGGCGGGCATAAACAAACAGCACTGGGCCTCCCTGGGTTCGTGAACAAAGCAGGGTCATTGTCCGACATGCGGGTACCATTTTGTTCCATTCCGAAGAGCCGTCTGCAGAGTGTATATGAAGAGGAGTTGCGGCGATGGAGTTAGTCGTCATCGGACTATCAAGCGTAAACACGGAGATACAGAACAAGAACGACTTTGAACCGGAAATCGGGTATGCTTTGGCCGACGCTCAGATTGCGCTGACCTTGATGATTAGCCATGGGGGCATCGGGGGCTGACGCCAGGCGGAATTTGTACCGTTTTTGTACCGCCGACCCGGCAAACTGGCCTTTTTGGCACTTCTCGCCTCTATTGAAACCAATAACTTACGTAGAATCAATGGGTTGAATAGTTCAACTCCCGTCGCCTCCATAACACTTTTATTTTCACTAGTTTGAATCTCGTACAGCGGCGGACGTCCCGCCGCTTTCCTTGTCTGATTCGGAGTCCGTAAACATAGAATCGCCCCGGTCGAACTGCTTGACTTTGTTCTCGCTTTGCGTACGATTGTTCTCGGAATGAGAACAACAGCCAACTCTCCGGGAAATGAGCTGTTCGGAAAGACTCGCGGGGGCATCTTGGCCTTGCTTTACGGCCACACAGATGAATCCTTTTACGTCCGCGAGGTCGCACGCCATCTTGGCACCAGCGTAGGCGCGGTGCAGCGCGAGCTCGCAAAGTTATCGGAAGTGGGATTGATCAATCGCTCAGGCGTAGGAAACCAGGTCTTCTATCAGGCAAACCGAAACAGTCCCGTATTCGGAGAGATGCGTGCTCTTGTCGCAAAGACTGTAGGCGTTTTCCGTGTCTTGCGCTCAGCCCTAGAGCCTCTGGCGAACCGAATCGCTGTGGCGTTTGTGTATGGTTCAATTGCGCGCCAGGAAGAAAAGGCAGATAGCGACGTTGACTTGATGATCGTTGGTAAGGTTACCCTCGATGAGGTCCTCGCGCACCTAGGCAACGTCGAGGCTTCGCTGGGTCGGACGGTGAGTCCGACGGTCTACTCGATCCGCGAGTACAAGGCTAAGGTAAGCAGCGGAAATCATTTTCTGAACGCAGTAATGCAGGGTGAGAAGTTCTTCTTATTGGGAGATGAGGATGAGCTTAGAAAAATGGGTGGAATACGGCTGGCTCAAACGAGAACCGACCAGTCGCGATGAAATTGAGGGCTTGCTGGGTATTGCAGATCGCGGTCTTCTCGACTCCAAGGTCGAGGCTATCTCGACCGACCTTCGATTTATCGCAGCCTTCAATTCCGCGCTTGCGGCTGCAACAGCCGCACTTCGGGCCGCTGGCTTTCGTACGTCTACCCAAGCCGGACATCATGTCAAGACGATCGAATCTCTCGAATTTACCCTTCCAAACGGTCGAGCGTTCATCCAGAAACTGAAGGTCCTGAGCAACAAGAGGAACCGGTCCACTTATGACGTTGCGGGTGTAGTCTCCGATCAGGATTTGCAATCAGTGATGAAAGTCGCGGCCGACCTACAAAACGCGCTACAAACGTCGCTGGGAAAGGAGCACAGGGAACTCCTGGGTCCCTAGCACCAGATCCAAACCCTCGATGGGTTTTATGCCGCGTCTTGAATCTCGCTTGCGAGGTTCATATCTGGGCGATTCCGATTGATGGACCTTCTCGAACCCGGTTAAGCTTGACTTCCTACAAGCCGGTTTCTCAGGGGTTTGTAATGGAGGAGGCACTTCTACGAGATCCCGACTTTTCGTCAAAGTGATTAGCCCACGACAGGGCTGACTCCGGATGACCCTTACACATTGGCATTTATCGTTCCAAATCTCGCACACACCAGCTTCTGGCATGATTGGCAGTTCTCCTAGTTCAACTTCCGGTTCACCCGCCATCCGGGAACAGCGTCCTGGACTTGAATTCTCTTTGCTAGACTCACCGCTATGCCAAGCGAAATTTGCCGGTCGCGTTCGCTTTTCCTGCCACTACTTACCTGTTGCATTTTTGCATTTCAGTGCCATCGCTTTTGGCGCAGACTACTGGCACGAATTGGCCTTATTACAGAAGCGAACGCCGGAGGGATGCGCTATTCGAGGCTGACGCAGGTCAATCCGGACAACATTCGAGCACCGGCGGGAAACCAGTTGCGCACGAGTAGACGCTGTGGCTCTAGCCAGAGGTCAAGCAACCAAGAAATTCCCGTGTCTCTCTGTCGAGCGAAGTCAAACGTGCTTGCCTACAAAACCGGTAGAAAGATGCAACGGCTACTGAATTCCGTTCGACGCGCGCCGAGACCAACGTCAACTTCGCCTGCCCGCGCGGATTGACGGAAAGAGACTCAAGGGCAAATCGATCGTTGTGTTGCGCCTTCGAATCGCAAGCACGCGACGAGGATGGCGCTAACTGATCGCCACGTCAGCTTTGCCCTCCTTCTTCCGCTCGCAGAAGTTTTCTACATAATGCGGCGTTCTTTCGGGAAACCACCCGGCAATGTATGGGCCAAGCAATGCGACAAGGTTGATAACCATCAGCAGCGAGAAGAGTGTGACTCCCAGCTTTATTAAATCGGAAAAATAGGGACACACGCCCACCCAAAGGAGCCCGGCCGCGACAACATATCCGATGGCTAGCAGGCGGCGGGTAGCAATCGAATAGATATCGGTGGTCGACCTCAAAAGAATGTGAGCCGTTGTGAACAAGGCGAGTCCGAGCACGCTCCACTTGATGCGCGACGGAATACTGGTAAACAGCGCGAGGCGATTCCACTGCTCCCCAATATCGGGCGTGCCCAGAATTCGTAGAATGCCGAAGTTCTCCATCACGGCGCAAAAGGCGATCAGTAAGACCACAAGGGCGATAAATCTCCGGGCCGGTGCACCGCGCGCAGCAAAGAAAACACCAAATCGCCAAAAGAACAGTGAATACGAAACGATGAACGCGAAATCCTCGTAAGTATTGGTTCGCAAACTGGTAGAAGCTATCGATTGCGCATCCGATGCTGAAAGATCCTTGCTTGCCTGAGTGAGAGTTGGGTTCGGCGGAGTCAGAATCTCACGGAGGTCCGTCGCGGAGCGGGCCAACTCGATCGCTAAAACCGGATTGTCGATTCCATCGTGAAAATCGTGCACGTAAGGGTAGTTGTTTTCAATCTGCAGCCTGAACGCCGTCGCCAGGAGCGTGATCGAAAGAGCCAACAAGCCGACGATAAGCCTCTGGTGCGACAATGTCCGTGCAACGGGCCGGCAGGGCGAGAGCGGTGCTTGAGGATGCAATGCCATTCGATTCCTCCTATTTCTCGTTATAGCCGCGCAGACAGTACTCTGCTGGTCCCGGTGGCTGACCTCCCGGCTGCGGGAGTGGATCCTCGTTGAGAAAATGCATCACGCAACCGATACTTTGCGCTCCTCTCGTGGTGAAGTCGTCCATCCCTTTCGAATACAGTTCATCTGGTCGATGCTCAGCTTCCAGGAGAGAGGCTGTTCGTCGCAACCGCCATCACTCGACCCGGGGAATTGAAAGTCCGCGTGCCAAACGTTGATAGGTGTACTGGGATTCTCCTGGTAGTAGCGTGCGAACAGCCCCAATTCTGCATTCGCGTGGGCCGATTGGCCCGTGTCACGCACGCCCAGCAACCCCGCGATAGGCGCGTACAACTGATACCCCCAACCGTGAGGGCGCTGAGGAGGTGCCGCATTCGCCGGAGGAAAAGGGCGAATCTCCACAATCAGCACGTCGATAGATCGTCGGCGACCTCCCGGCGGTCTGCCGGTGGAATGTTCTCGATGGCATCGTGCAGCCATGCCAGAAGGGAGGTCATGCCGAAGTTGTCGTAGTAGCCGCCGTCGACCAGGTGCAAGTCCGGCAGGTTATCGGACACAACGTTTGAGCGCGCGGCGGGCGCAACATATGGGAAGGACGCTGAGAGCCGCGCAGCCGTGTCGACTGAGATATCTTTGCCGCCGAGTTCAGGATAAAGTTCGTAAAAGTTTCGTAACCCTCCCGGCTGCTCTCCTCGCGGGAAGTCCGTGGTAGAAAAAACCAGAGGCTGCCCAGTTTCCACGACTGTCGAATTGAGCAGAAGAGCAGGCATGTTGTTTGGCAGACTTCCCCAGTCACTTAGGAAAGTTTCCTTCTGCGTGCAAGCCTGCTGATCATTCACTAAGTGGCAATCGGGGAGCTTAGTGGGCGAGGGTCCACATTGTCGCAACTCATTCGCGGCGGCCCAGCGTTCTTCAAGGGCCCATCCGCGGTCGATGTATTGGCGGCGAAACCAGGGTACAACCGCGCGAGCGACGTCGGGATTCACCCAGGCCCACGCAACTTCGTCGATGGCCGATTTTGCGCTCCGGTCAACCACCTCTTCGGTGGGAACGCCGCAAGGCTGGGTGGCATACGACCGCGCATAGGACAACGCTCCCAGCGAGCCACCCGAAACACTACTGATGAGTGCAACCGAGTTGCGGAAGTCGCATGATTTACCCGCTGCGGCCTGGTTTGCGCACTCCTGCTCAAGGCCAACCAGCACCTGCGCCGTCCATGCCGCGGCTTGAATCCCTCCGCCTGCGGCGGAAACCAGGATCAGACGTCGCTTTCCGTGGTCCGCCCTCTCCTTCACCACTTGGTAAGGCTGCTTCATCGGCTGCCGGTTAAATTCGTGCACCTGGTAGATATGGTCCGACTGCGGGACGAAGCTGGTTGCGAGACTCAGCAGCACCAGGCAGGTGAGCAACGGGACGCGATATTGGTCAAAGAAGAACGTCAGAAATCCCAGCACCCAGCAGGCTACAATGAAGAACAGCAGCACGAACGCCAAGGCCGGCACCTTACTGGGACCATCATCGATCCTTCCTTTGAAATGGCTGATCGAGAGGTACAGAAGGAACGCGATGAGTCCGGATGCAATCGCGAACACGTGCCCGAACGAAGAGCGAGAGTCCCCGGCTTAGCGTTGCAGTCGACCAGGTACCCTTGTCCGGCGCAGCGTAGTATTTCAAGCGGCCACTGGCTCGCCCGGTTGATCGCATTTTTTAATTTGCCGGTGCCGTTCGATCGCCAGCAGTAAAGCTTGTCGAAGGCTTTCTCCAAAGGCGGCAGCATGTAGCCGGGAAATACCAGGAATGGAGGCGGGTGGCGCGTTGTCACCGGATCGGTGAGTGCCAACTGCACCACTTTTGCCGCAATCACCAGTAGCAAGGACGCCAGGAGGGCCAGAACAGGCATGCTGAATCGCAAATACCATGGCAGCCAGGTATCCTTAATTACAAATCCAACCAGTACAAGCGCTGCTGCAAGGCCCGCAAGAAACGTAATCAATGGCCTCTTTTGCTCGAGATCCAGAGCGGGATCGTCAAAGCGATCGCGTCCGTAGTGGATAATGAGGTTGATGACTGTTACAGCCGTCCACGCCAGCATAAAAGCTGCGAGGCAGACAGCGAACAACGACCAAGTGCTCCAGAGAAGTTGCGCCGGCTGCGCTGTATGCTGCGGATGCTGGCCATTAGATTCTCGATCGGTATCCGGAGGTCGAACAGATTCCGCAGCAGGCTGCTGGCAACAGTGTGTGCCACTGCTCCGAGCGCCGCCAGCAAAATCAGAAGAAGAGGGGCACACGCAGCAAGAACGCGGTCCTGAGAAATCGTCCGATTTGCTTCCAGTTCATGTTGAGTCCTACCTCGCGCTGACGCGCCTGATCAAGCGGTCGAACCACTTTCGCCCAGCGTTTAGAGACCGCCCCAGTTACTGGGGCGGGTGCTTGCCTTGGCATGCCTTGCTGTCGACCTCGGGAAACAATACTCCGTTGGTTTGCGAGCTATCCTTCATTTGCAGCTTCACCATCCAGCAACCAGACGACAGGGCCTTGGTTTTGCTCAGGTCGACATCCACCTCTGCCTGATTCTTGACATTGAGCGCCCCCACGGTCGTGGAATCAAGTGTTACGTCGGGCGTGGCAGCGCCCGGAGCCGAAAGAAGCACCTTCTCGGCGTCCGATAGGTTGCTGCCGGTAATCGTAAGGGCCGTTCCCTTGACAATCGCGTTAGAAAGCGATGGTGACGAGTAGCTGACGGGAAGCTCGAACGGCGCGCTCACGATTTTGTTGCCGTCCTTATCAGTCTTGGTCACGACGAACGTCAGTGTCTGACCCGAGGCGACGTCATCGGCCAAAGTCATCGTGAAGTTCAGCGTTGTGTCCGTGGACTTTGCGTCGACGTCGAATTCCGTTTTGGCAAGGTCAGTTGAGTTCGTTATGGAGGGGGTACCATTCCCCAGGAACGTTCCTTGAATCACTCCACTGTGGGCTCCTTTCTTCCACGTGGCTGCGTTACCGTTTCCTTCATTCATGGTGATCGAGGCAACATTGGGTGCAACACTGTTGACATCCACGTTCATCGTGCCGCCCACAATCACTCGAACGGTGTTCAGGCTGGCGTGCGCTAGGAATTTCATGACATCCGTTGTACCTGACAACTTGCTGTCGGCGCACGGCGTGCTCGGCATGTTGAGGTTCGACTGGCACCCGGTGCCTGCCTTATCGTTCAAGCCCTTCACATAGTCAACCAGGTAAGCCTGCGGCAGCTTCTTTAGAAAATCTGAGGCGTCGATACCCATCCTCTGCAACGTCGGTTCGAGGAACTGCTGCATCAGCTTTTCACCCTGAGGATCGAACAGTAAGGCGTAGGGCGAGAAGAACAGCGCCGGAGACTTGATGAAGAGCTTCTTCAAACCCGGAGTAAGAAAGCGATCCAGGGGGAAGAAGGCTACGACGATGTCCGACGACGCCTTGGGGATTACTTTGTTGGTCTGGAATCCGAGGTCGCTGATGCGATTCATTTGACCCACCGTGCCGTCAGGCCAGAAGGTTTCCGCCCCCGGAACCACCTGTCCGCTGAAGGCACTGATGCCGCGAATGATTCCCGCTCGTTGAGAGAAAACGAGTAGGCAGAAGCGAGAGCCCCGGCCAACTGAAGTGCGCGCATCGTGATGTTGCGCGCCGTCCAGGGCTGGGCGTCGAGCAGCTCGCCGCGCGCCACCCGATACTCCACGCTGGAGATCTGGTTGGGCAGATTTTCCGCCTGGTAGTCGCGGGGAGGGTTGGCTCCCGGCAGATCACCCGGTGCATTCAAGTACTGGCTGCCGCTTAAGGCCCACTGCGAGTAGTCGATGAAGATGCTGTGAACAATCAGCGACTGGTCCTGGCTCCGGTTGGAAATGGTGAGTTCCACCGCCGCGTAGTGGTCAGAGATTCCCTTCCCAAATACCCTTCGGCAAACCGACGCGGGTAACAGCACCGATTCGACCGAGACATTACCTACGACCGTTTCTGTCGCCAGCGGAAAGCCCTTCGTGCGCGCAGCTTTCATCTGCGCGGCGACCTTTGGGTCAAGTGGCGGATTGGATGGAACGCTGCTTGAGGTTGCATCCGGGCTCTGTGGCTTTTGAGCGCTCGCGATCGCTCCCGGGGGAACGATCAAGTGGCCCAGTATTACGAGAAGCAAGCAGGTGATAGCTGCCTGCCGTGACTTCGTTATTAAGCTCCTGTTGAACACGATTAACGTCCTCTCTAACTGCAAAGTGGCGTGAGAGCGGCATTGGTTTGTTGCCGGTCTATGGGAGAGAACGGGAAATAACGGAAAAATCCTGCGTGAATTATTTGAAGCTCAAGTCTTGTTGCAGCTATCCGCCAGGGCACGAAGGATATGAAGCGAGATGCTTCGTGCGTACAGCTAAGTAAGGACGTTTGGACAGCTTAATGAGCGTAAGAATTTGACGCCTTACGGAGCAATTGGAAGCTGACCAGTCGCTTCCGTGGCGTGAATCGCAAGGCAGCGCAGCTGAAACGATCGTGGATCTGTTCCGATCGGAGCAAGCCTGGGACGCAATCAAAGATTCAGGTCGTAGACGCCTGAATGAACAGCGCCAAACAATTTCGTAGCTTTGCATCTTGAGGAGTACGGGCTGGAGCCGGAACTCCCAGATACTCGCCGATATCTTCTACGTCTTCCACCGACAATCCGTCGCATGCCTTCGGAGGCTCCGCAACGGACTGGATGTCGTCTTTCATGTAGAGATCGGGAATCGGCGAGAACATGGGCTTCATCATTTCGAAAGCCATACTTGGATTATGATTATCGTCAAAAATAGGTTCCGCATAAAAGTGATAGTTTATGGCGGGAAATTGCTGGCCGGCCAAAATATCGAATTCCGCACCGTAAGGGAATGGAAACCTGACCTGCACATCCGACGAAGAAACGTCGTATGTCAAACGAACAACGATCGCGTAGTTTTTTCCATTTTTGTCGTCCAGAGGCAGGTTCGTGCCCCGGTCTTCAAACAATTTCGTATCACCGGTAGTGCGACAGAACCCATATTCGGTGGGAAATGGAATATCCATGCAAAAGTACTCAGGCCCTTGGTAGGTCCATTGCGTACCGTCTTCTTCGCCCGGTAGAACCACAGCGTGGTCTCGCGGCGGCAGGCCACCGGGCGTTGGATTTTTCAGAAACGAGACAGAGACGAATCCGCGCGGGATGAAGAAAATGGGGATGCCCATCCCAGACCTACTCGAAAAGGGGTCACCGCTCTGATGCCATAACAATGATCAGGAACAATTGGGGTCGCAACCTTGATCATTCTTTTGCCCAAATCCAGCACGAACGAAAACATCCCATGAAAAATAAAGTTTACGAAACCAGGGCGGAGGTCATTCGCCAGCACAACGGCCAGAGCCGGTTTCGAGGCTAACGGTAAATGCTCGTGGTTGCGCTCGGATTTCTTAGCTGAAGTTTCCATCTCAGTTCTTCCCTTCCGCTGCGTCTTGACCGCCATGGAAAATATCTCCCGCAGTTGGAACGTGCGTCGTCCCGCTTTTCCTTCGAACAACATCAAGCGATAGGGCGCCGTGCCGAATAGGAGTATCTGGCTGGCTCGGTGCTTGCTGTTCTGTATAGCGTCGGTAATTTGGCAAAGCAACAGAAATTCCGTGCTCCTTACAGATTTCAGCTCAACTACCCGAAAGGTGGTGTGCGTGCAAGGAGGCTTAGTGGACTGAAATGACAAAAGACCTTTGTACCGTCAAAAAGTTGAATTAAGCTGTCAAGCAACCATCGCGAGGAGCGGCGCCGCAGATGTCCCTGGAAGAACTGCTTCGGGCCTGTGCCGAGGTCGGCAACGAGGATGTCTGGCAGGAGTTCGTTGCGTGTTTCCAACGTCTTATTGCTGGGGTAGTCCTCAAAACGGCTCGGCGCTGGGGCGATGTGTCGCCTGACACAGTCGAAGATCTGGTCCAGGAAACTTATCTAAAGCTCTGCTCCGATCCACAGCGTATGCTGGCGGAGTTTGATGCCCATCATCAGGACGCGTTCTACGGGTACCTTAAGGTAGTGACAGCCAACCTTGTCAATGACTACTTCCGGGCGCGTCACTCTAAAAAACGAAACGTCGCCATCGAGTCGTCGCTTCAGGAACTGAATGAAGAGATTGCCGACTGTGGGTTGGGCAGCGCGAAGCAGATCGAACGCGCTGCATTGCTGGCTCAGGTTGACGCTGTGCTGCCGGCCTTGGCTGGCACCGACTCGGAGCGGGATCGCACTATCTTCTGGCTCTATTGGCGACATGGCATGACGGCCCAAGCCATCGCAGAAATGCCCGGATTGGGACTGACCGCGAAGGGGGTTGAAAGTGTGATTTACCGGCTCACGCGGCTGGTTCGGCAGCGCCTTGCCGAGCAGCGTTGCTCTCTGGAGGCGTCATGAAAAGGGACGGTGGCAGAAAATGCGTTATGGGAAGTAGGACCTGGGATGCGGCATGAAGGCGGGGAACATCTCAGCTCCGAAGAAATCTCCCGCCTGCTTGACGCAGGAGAGGGACGCTCTAGTGCGGTTTCCTGCGGGCGGATGCAAAACAGTGCACCGGACCATGTGTCAAGTTGCGCATCCTGTGCTGCGCTGCTGTCACTACAACAGAAGATTACAGAAGAGCTCGGTCAGCTTGAGGTCAAGATGATCATGCGACCATCGGCTGAATGCCCCAAAGAAAGCAAATGGCTGGACCTGGCCGCAGGGCTGATAGGCAGTTCGGAATCGCGGCTGCTTTCGCAGCATGCCGCAGATTGCGATTATTGCGGTCCGCAGCTCCGGGCAGCGGTCGAGGACTTTTCGCCGAAATTCTCACCGGAAGAACAAACCCTGCTAGAGCAGTTGCCAAGTTCCACCCTGAGCGCGCGGAAACAACTCGCGGCGCGCATGGCCCAGGCATCTGAAAAGCCACACCCAACGAAAACCTCCAACGTTTCGCTTGAGCGCGCCCCGTGGTTCTCGTTCTTGTTTCCTGTCAGCCGGGGCAGACGATGGGCGGCCGTTGCCGCATCTGTGTTGGCAGTAGGGACTGCAGTTTGGTTTGCGCTGGAGCGCTCCGGCCCTAGCGTAGAGCAACTTCTTGCGGAGGCGTACGCGGAAAACCGCCAAATGGACCTTCGACTACCGGGCAGTCGATACTCCAGCCTGGCGACTACAAGAGGAGAAGACGACTTCTCGCATCGAAGAAAGGCGGAGCCCTATCTGAACAAGGCAGAAGAAGAGATCAGAAAGGGTATCGAGCGCGAGCCGAACAATCAAAGATGGAAACAGGCAGATGCGACGCTCGATATCTTGCGTGGAGACCCTGGCGATTCGATCAACGCACTCAACTCTCTGCTGAAGTCCCAACCGAATTCGGCGCAGATCATGAACGATCTCGCTATCGCGTACTACAGCAGATCTCAGCACCCTGGTTCGGATCCCGATGACATCCATACGGCGTACGAATGGATCGCCCGAGCTTATCAGGCCTCTCTGAAGAATCCAGATCCAGTCATCGTCTACAACTACGCAATCATCCTGGAGACGCTAAACCAACCCCAGAATGCGTTGGCGATGTGGTCGAAATACCTGGAGCTCGACAACAGCAGCGGATGGGCGGCGGAGGCGCGAAAGCACAAGCAAGCTCTCGAGGAGATGCTCAAGAACCATAAGCTGGGCGAATTTCGTCCGACCAGTCCGGTCGAACCCTTCCTGGACCAGGCCATTAACTCCTGGTTACCGGCAGCATTTCCTGTAGCAGGAATACCTGATCGTTATGCCCGGGAACGACTTGAAGAGATGTCCGGAAATCTTGTTTCCCAGCATCGGGATGTTTGGCTGCGTCAGGTAGTGGATTCGGCGGGCAACAGCAGTTTCCCTCTGGCTGTCCACGAGCTTGCGGCCGCCTCCGTTGACAACGGGGCGGGACGGCACCAGGCGGCAAGGCAGCACGCTATGAATGCGGCCAATCTCTTTCTGGCGATGGGCAACCAGGCAGGGTGGGCCCGCTCGGAAACCGAGCGAGTTTATGCTCTACAACGTCTGGCTGAGGGCGAACTTTGCCTCCGTGCCGCGAATTCGCTCGCCGATCGCTTAACCGCGCTTCGCTTTCCTTGGATCGAGGTACAGAATCTTCTTGAAATCCACTCCTGCTCTCAAATGTTGAGGCTGAGACCGCCGGATCGTGCGGAGCTTGAGCAGATTACGAGCCGCGCGAAAGATTTCGGTTATACCTCGCTCGCGCTACGTGCTCAAGGCTTTCTTGCCGACGAAATGGCCGCGGAAGACGTCCCTGATGAATGCATTCGCGCGAGTATGCAAGGGCTCGAGACCTACTGGAAGACCCCCTACGAGAAGCCTGCGCGAGCTTTTATCCTTTATCAGGCCCTCGCCGAGCTGGCTGAAAATTCCGGATCGTGGGAACTGGCATATGACTTCAATCGCGAATCAGCGCTGACGCTGTCCACCACCTCATACGCCTTGCTCCAGTCGCTCGCCTGGACCCACACCGCACAGGCGGCCACGGCGCTAGGCCGTGATGACGACGCGCGGGGGGCGCTTGCGACATCCGAGCAACTCCTGAAACAAGTTCCCGAGCAGCAAACCGTCGCTTTGTATGCTGCCGACAACGCGTTGTGGTCTGCCCAGCTTTCTCTGCGGCACAACCATATCGAGAATGCTCGCCGGGAGCTGGACCTCGTTGCTACACTGATATCGCCGGCTCAGGCAGGCGGCGACATCACCGTCTCAAACTACTCCATCACGCTTCCCTACTACGCGATGCGTGGACAAGTAGCTTTAGCACAGCAGGATTGGCCCACCGCAGAAGCCGCTCTTCAATCGGCCCAGCGACTCGCAGAGGCAAACCAGGCCTCGTTCGACACCTACCATGAGCGTCTTATGTGGACCCGGGAAGTTGCCTCACTCTATAGGGAACTGGTTGCCTTCGATCTCGACTTCCGTCACGATCCGCAGCAGGCGTTGCTTGATTGGGAGCGTTATCGAGCTTTGCCCGATCAAGGTGGCCGTGTCCCTCACAACACCGGCGATATTATCCCCGGCACGGTTGTCAGGCGGACAAGCGCAGCTTCATCGGAGTTCCCTGAGTTTTTCCTCACTTTTGTCGCAACTCCTGCGCGTACGGCCGTCCTTATGCTCGATCAGGATGGGGTAGTACACGGCGGATGGTGTGCAGGCAGCGCCGATCAACTGCGCCAGACTGAGCTGGACTTCCGCCGCGACATCCGCAGGTCCGACAGCAGCCTCTCGGCTGTGCGCAGCGAGGCTCAGGCTCTTGGAAATGAACTCCTAGGACCGGTTCGAGAGTGGCTGCCGGAACGCGCCTTGCTCATCATTCAACCTGACGAAGGCGTTGGTGAGATACCCTTTCCGGCACTAATCGATCACCATGGCAATTATCTGCTACAACACTTCACGATCGTCATCGCTCCCCACACTCCGAGATCATGGGCTCTTCCCGAAGGAGCCGCACCCGATGCTCCAGCGCTGGCGGTACGCGTAGAACATCCACCCGGGCGTCAGTCCTTAGGCAATCTCAAGCCCGAAGTGGAAGCCGTCCGTGCGGCTTACCCGAATCTGACCGAGCTGGCAAACGACGATGCCGGCGCCCGCCGCATTGTGGCCGAACTTGGCAAGGCCGCCGTCTTTCACTTCGCGGGACATTCCTACGAGCTTCCGCAGAGCACAGCTTTGCTGTTGGCCAACGGCGATAAGGCCGGGCCCGAGTCGATTGCAAAAGCAGATCTCTCAAGGCTCAGGTTAGTTGCCTTGTCGGCCTGTGACACCGCTCGCAGCCGCTTTGCTTCGCGGGATGATGAAAGTTTGATGGGAGTGTTTCTGGCACGCGGAATTCCTTATGTCATCGCCACCGGGTGGCCGGTTAATTCCGAAGCGACAGTGAGCTACGTGCAAGCACTCTATCGTCACATGGGAACAGGTGTCTCGGTACCCGAAGCTGTGCGCCTGGCCGGTCTCGACATGCTCAAAGGAAAAGACACTGCGTTGCCGTTCTATTGGGCAGGATTCGAAACCTTCATCGGATTCAGTAATTAGGTTTCGCGCAAGTAATCAAAGCGAGGTTCACGAATGTCATCCGCACCGAACAAGGTAACCAGCGACGTCGGCGCTCCGGTCGATTGCGACGGCTTGATTGCAGGTACTTCCAGTCTGGTAAGTCTTGTGTTAACCGTTTGTTCGGCTTCCTGGTCAATAGCGATCGAAGCCAGATCACGGTTGCCTCGCCTCAGGTTAACGAGCACAGTTATGCGGTCCGTCTGGCGGTGCCCAACTCGGGGCCTCCATCGCCATTTCCCAGTCTGCCACTGCCAGTTTCACAAAATGGTCTGTCCGTTACATTCGACGATGCTGGCTCGCTCGGCGCAGATTTCGACCATACTAACGCGGTAGTGAAGATTTACGACGACGGATACATGCGGATACAGACGGCAGCTAAACATCCGCAATGCCTAAGACGGTCCGAGGGCATAATGCTGGAGTGAAATCGCATAGACGTTATACCCCTGCGGGTCAAGTCCTGGCAAGGCAAACCGCAAGATTCGAGGATATTCTCTGCATCATGGACCGCAATCTGCCTGGAAGGAAGCTATCTCACATTCTCGTATAGCCGCTTCGCATGATTGGAGAATTGTCCAAGATCGTTTGTACCTGACACAAAACGGCCAGCAGGGCCCGGGTGACCGCAGGACTTCTGCGGAACGAGACTGGCCAAAGGGCTAACTCATTCATCGAGCCACTAGAAACCCGCTCTGCAGGATAGAGGATCAGCCTAAGAGGTGCGCGCCGGCAGTCATGGAGTTGGCTGATCGTCGCATTGTCGAAATACGCCGCCACGCAGTTGCGTAGCTTTTCGTTGTGCGCATGTTCAATGACAGGGTTTTTTTCTCGTCGCCTAGTCCAAGCAGGTCTTCCAGATACTTATTGAGATCTTCCTCGTCTTGTGCGGTGAGATCGTCATCTCCTGTGCCGGCAAAGCCGTGCCCTGCAGATTTGCCGTCATTGTGATAGCTGGTAGTGGTGTATACAACGCAGTCAGCGCGCCGAACGCATCAATCGGATGATTTGGGTCAGGGTCGGCAAGCGGCTCCGCGCAGAGGTGTATCGTTACCCTGCTAAGTGCTGTGCCGGCAAGAAGGTCAATTATTTCGGACCCGAACGCCCAGTTAAAGTGGACGCTCGCCGGGTCGACCTGATAAACGAAGCGATGCACTATAGCATCGCTTTTCGACCCCTTGGTGGCGGGTGGTGCATCATCCCCATCAAATGCGCCTTGTATCGACTCTGAGTCGGTAGAACTTGAAACAGTCGGGATACGGCACGTCGAATGTGATATAGGGCGAGGGGGGGCCCTGGACCTCGCCGTTCTGGAACCTTAGGCTGTCGGAGTGCCTGGGTATTGCGTTACTGCTTTCTTTCCGCACCAAAACACAATAGGGTTTCGGTATCCGGCGTACATGCGACAGCCGCTTTCAGCGATTCCGGACATCTTGGCGGACCCACCTTAGAAGTGGACCAATCGACCGCGCATACCTTACCATCTCACTTGGCCGGGAATATCCCCTCAAGATCCGCTGCTGGATCCGTAAACTTCTGATTGCGTCCCGGCCCTTAGCCAACCATACGAGCTCACCAATTCCACAGCGTGCCGGGTCGACGGCGGTGGGCTGCGGCATAGCAAACAAGTTTCTATTATCAGAAAGTCAGCCAGTGTTCCGAATGGGTTCCTGCATCTGGCCGTAAAACGCTAGGGCCTTATCGGAAGTGCCCCGGCGTGAAAAGACCAAGGGAGCGCCTCAGCGTAATGCCGGGGCGCTTTCGATAAGGGCGTTAGAAGGAAGCCGCTGGCACCAGGGGTGCGTGGGCGCTCAGGTTATGGGTTTTGAATGTTGGTGAAAGCGTCGAAGGCGGGTAGAAGGGTTTGGTTGGTTCAGGCGAATCCGGCAGAGCCGATTGGGAGCAAAGCGGATATGGCGTGTTGAGACTCTCCTGTGACGGTTGGAACGAGAGTTTTCGCCTGCTAAGGCACACGCATTGTACGCACGCCGAAGCGCGCATGCTTCTCGTCAAAGGGACCGCCTGGTTAGGAGCTATCAAGGATATAGACCTGGTGTCCTTGTTCTTGCTGCATGTGGGCGGCGGTTAGCAACTCTACAACGTGCATGGGGCTACCGCAGATCGGACACTGCCAGACGGCGGCTGCATCGATTTTCGCTTCAGCCGGCGGAGGTGCGACCGCTAGTAACCTCCGGCAAAGCGGCAGCAACTGTCGGCGCCGGCGATTTGCGAGCCAGCCAAAGTAGCGGATGCGGGGAAGACCCTTGGGCAGAACATGCTGTAAGAAGCGGCGCAGGAACTCTTCTAACGTCAGAGTCATGGCACGGGACGTACTGTGATGCGCGTAGTCCTTCCAACGAAAGGTGACGTGATCGCCATCCACGGATAGAAGCCGATGATTCGAGATAGCCACTCGATGGGTATAGCGAGCCAGGTACTGCAGCACGTGCTCTGGCCCGCCAAAGGGAGCCTTGGCATAAACGACCCACTCTTCCCGAAACAGAGTGCGCAAGAAGGCTGCGAATGCCTTCTCCTTGGCCAACGGCTGACACGGGCCAAAAAAGACAAGTTGCTTCCTCTGAAAAGCCCGCCGTAATCCGGCCACGAACTTGCCCCGAAAGACGCGGCTGAGTACTCTCACCGGTAAAAAGAAGCGGGGTGCCGAGCGGATCCACCGCGAGTGATCGGGCGACAGTCCCCCACCCGGCACGACACAGTGGACGTGTGGGTGTCGCTGCAGAGTCTGTCCCCACGTATGCAGAATGCTGAGGAAGCCGATCTCGGCTCCGAGGCGAGCCGGATCGGCCGCAACAGCCAGCAGGGTTGCGGCACTGGCATCGAACAACAGTCCGAATAGATACCTCTTGTTTTGCCAGATCAACGGGACCAGCGCGTGCGGCACGCTGAAGACCAGGTGAAAGTAGCAAACCGGCAACAGTTCCTGTCGCCGGGCGCACAACCACTTCTCCCTGGCGTTGGTCTGGCACTTTGGACAGTGCCGGTTTCGGCAGGAGTTGTAAGAGATGGCTTGATGCCCGCAGCGAACGCATTGATCGCGATGCCCGCCGAGTGCGGCCGTGCGGCAACGCTCGATGGCGCGAAGCACTTTGAGCTGGGTCCACGTGAGCGAATCGCAATAACGTTCGAGGAACTTGTCGCCTGCCCTGCGGATGATATCGGCCACCTCCCAGGGTGGTCGTGTCATGCCTGATAGTCGTCCGGCCGCATTCGCGAAAAGCGTTGGCTACTGACGGTGATCTGATCCAGCGGATTCGATGCGGCGTGCAAGTGGCGCTGCGACATGTGGAGATACCGAGTGGTATGTTCCAGGTGCGCATGGCCCATCAGAAGCTGGATCGTCCGCAGGTCAGTTCCTGATTCCAGCAGGGTTGTCGCGAAGCTGTGGCGGAGTGTATGTGCGCCAACCCTCTTCTTGATTCCGGCGCGCTTGGCGGCTTCGCTGCAGATGTACCAGATCGTGTGATCGGAGATTGGCTGCTCGATCCCGCGATGCCCTTCCGTGCTGGGAAACAGATAAACCCGGGGCCGCTTCCATCGCCAGTACTCACGCAAAGCTTCGAGCAGCTTAGTTGTCATGGGCACATCACGATCTCGGGAGCCTTTGCCCTGACGAACATGGATAACCATCCGTTCGCTGTCCACGTCGCTCACCTTGAGCAGCGATGCCTCCGTGCGGCGAATGCCCGTAGCATAGAGAACCATGAGGATGGTGCGATGCATCAGGTTTGGAGCAGCCTCGATCATGCGGCTGACCTCTTCAGGACTCAGCACGACCGGCAGTTTTCAGGGGAGTCTTCGGGAAGATCAGGTCATCGTAGGCGATGTCCCGTCGCTTCAGCGTCTTCCGGTAGAGAAAACGCAGCGCCGACATGCGTCCTTCGACCGTGCCCGGGGCGAGCTTCTTATCCCGGAGTAAGTAGGTTTCAAACTGACGGATCTCGTTGCCGCCCAAGTGTTCAGGCGATTTTCCGAAGTACTCCGCGAACTGTTTGATGGCGAGAATGTAGCCGCGAGTCGTGGCTGGCGAGTAGTTACGACGCTGGAGTTCGTCCAGCACGCGTTGCCGAAGTGAGGTCACAGAAATCTCCTTTCTCTGTGACCCACACTATGTCACCTACTCCAACAATGCTAAGTCCGCCCTACGCGGTTGCGTCCCCCGCGCCAGCGGGTTAGTTCTAACGCCCTACCGTAGATGTGGGTTTGTCCTGAAGTCTCGTTGTAGGAAGTGTCGCGTTGCGAAGCCTAAACGTCGCCGGTTGCCAACGCTCGAAGAGGCAATCAGGAAAAAGCGAGGAGGTATCTCGCTGAAGCTTACGCCAGAGCAGCACGCCAAACTTCGGAAGTCTGAATTAAGCCTGACGTGCAGGAGGGCCGCGACATTGAGTCGACAATAGTGTCGATCGAGATTACCCAGGCTAAATAGCAATGCAGACGAATCACGGCCGTACTATGCTGTTTGCGTTTGGACCAGTAATGATGGGGCCGTGAATGACTTTTTGCCGACACAAAATTTGTACCGTTTTTGTACCGCCGACCCGGCAAACTGGCCTTTTTGGCACTTGTCGCCTTTAGTAGAATCAATAGGTTACCTAGAATCAACGTGTTGAATAGTTCAACTCCCGTCGCCTCCATAACGCTTGTTTTTTCAATAAGTTAACAGGATGTAGCGGCGGTATATCCGCCGCTTTCCTTGTCTAATTCGGAGTCCGTAAACATAGAATCGCCCCGGTCGAACTGCTTGACTTTGTTCTCGCTTTGCGTACGATTGTTCTCGGAATGAGAACAACAGCCAACTCTCCGGGAAATGAGCTGTTCGGAAAGACTCGCGGGGGCATCTTGGCCTTGCTTTACGGCCACACAGATGAATCCTTTTACGTCCGCGAGGTCGCACGCCATCTTGGCACCAGCGTAGGCGCGGTGCAGCGCGAGCTCGCAAAGTTATCGGAAGTGGGATTGATCAATCGCTCAGGCGTAGGAAACCAGGTCTTCTATCAGGCAAACCGAAACAGTCCCGTATTCGGAGAGATGCGTGCTCTTGTCGCAAAGACTGTAGGCGTTTTCCGTGTCTTGCGCTCAGCCCTAGAGCCTCTGGCGAACCGAATCGCTGTGGCGTTTGTGTATGGTTCAATTGCGCGCCAGGAAGAAAAGGCAGATAGCGACGTTGACTTGATGATCGTTGGTAAGGTTACCCTCGATGAGGTCCTCGCGCACCTAGGCAACGTCGAGGCTTCGCTGGGTCGGACGGTGAGTCCGACGGTCTACTCGATCCGCGAGTACAAGGCTAAGGTAAGCAGCGGAAATCATTTTCTGAACGCAGTAATGCAGGGTGAGAAGTTCTTCTTATTGGGAGATGAGGATGAGCTTAGAAAAATGGGTGGAATACGGCTGGCTCAAACGAGAACCGACCAGTCGCGATGAAATTGAGGGCTTGCTGGGTATTGCAGATCGCGGTCTTCTCGACTCCAAGGTCGAGGCTATCTCGACCGACCTTCGATTTATCGCAGCCTTCAATTCCGCGCTTGCGGCTGCAACAGCCGCACTTCGGGCCGCTGGCTTTCGTACGTCTACCCAAGCCGGACATCATGTCAAGACGATCGAATCTCTCGAATTTACCCTTCCAAACGGTCGAGCGTTCATCCAGAAACTGAAGGTCCTGAGCAACAAGAGGAACCGGTCCACTTATGACGTTGCGGGTGTAGTCTCCGATCAGGATTTGCAATCAGTGATGAAAGTCGCGGCCGACCTACAAAACGCGCTACAAACGTCGCTGGGAAAGGAGCACAGGGAACTCCTGGGTCCCTAGCACCAGATCCAACCCTCGATGGGTTTTATGCCGCGTCTTGAATCTCGCTTGCGAGGTTCATATCTGGGCGATTCCGATTGATGGACCTTCTCGAACCCGGTTAAGCTTGACTTCCTACAAGCCGGTTTCTCAGGGGTTTGTAATGGAGGAGGCACTTCTACGAGATCCCGACAACACTCCAAGTGACTTCCCCGGAGTTGACCTCCGGACAACCATCGGGAAGGCGGACTCGCCGATCGGCTGTTGCTCAGGATTACTTGCGGCATGGCGATTTGACCGCAAATTTCGACCACACTACATTCGGGCAAGTTGCCCGCTAACCCTGGCGCAATTATGCTTGACGGTTCACTAAGCAGCTAACCTCGCAGACCTCCGGCCGAGCGGGCTCACCGCACTAATAGGCGGCGACCTAGGCTGAAAAACGTGTCCTACTCCAGCCAGGTGCGCGAAAGCTCCAAAGAGCGAGGCCCCATATAAGAAACGAACCACTTGCGGGTCCTCTTCCGGCGCACACTCCAAGCCATAGAGATTAGGAGTCCACTTGTACTCCAGCGCAAACATATCTTTCCGGAGTTCATCCGAGATCGACTGCGAGACTGAGGTCCGATCTTTCACGAGTTGAAATGCAGCGTCTCGACTTGTTTTGGAAGCGTCGTCACACACATGAACTGACACGAGCAGTTGCTCATTCTTGTTGCACTTCGAAACAATGTCATCAGTATCGAGGCCAACATTCCGGTCGAAAGTGATTCCGTAGTCTATGATCGGAAGTTGCCGCGAGAGCACAATGAGATCAAAGAACACCATTAATGAATCGACGTTCCGTTGGATTGATTGGAGGACTTGCTCCTCGCTCGCGAGCGTCTGGGAAACACTGCGTTTGCCTCGCAGAAAGACCTCCGCTGTTCTGTAAATCATGGGGTCCACGACCGCATCCAGCCCGCCGGCAGGCGTAAGCTCGTGAATCGCTCCCAATGCTCATTGTTCCGAATAACCAGATCCGGGTTCATCACTGTTCTCCTTGCTGTATGCAATTCCTTGTATGCGCCGGCGCAGTTGCTTGCTGCCTTCGCACAGAACAACGAAATGAGAGACAGTTGCTGTGTGGCAGAAGAGATCGAAGTCACAGTGCGGATGTCTAAGCCGGCAAATAAGATCAGCCAGAACAGTGGCAGTATCCGTGGTCAACGGTCGACCGCTGCTAGAAAGTGCATAGTATGGAAGGAAGTGGCCCTGGATTTCGAGTACGCACCCAGAAATCTGGACTCCCAGCGACGTACGTCCCACTCGAATCCAGGGCCGGAGCGTTTCCTTGCTTGATACGGCGAAGGGTCTAGCGCATGACGGAACTGCGAAGTCCAGACTTTCTGCAATCTCTCGAATATGTCTTGGATGGAGCAGACGGTGGGTTGGTACCTTGCGAAAACGGCGCTCGATCGAAACCCCCGCCATAATGACAGCAACCGCGATCGCGATCGCGGAGTGCCAGCGTTGGCAAGGCACCGTTCCGGACATTTCCCCATACACCACCAGTGTCATGAGAATCAGTGAGATCCACTGAGCCTCGGAGAAGCCCAAGAGATAGGGACGCCCGTCGCCACGTAGGAACTCCAAGCAGAATCGTGCAGCGCCGTATGCGATGACATACCACGTTAAGGCCGAACCCGAAACACCGCCTCGCAAAATCATCGTCGTTCCCACGGCAACAATACACAAAGCCCAGAGCGACTCTAAGGCCTGCACAGGAAATAGAGGAACGCCGACATAGCACGGTGCGAACCCGGCAGCAGCATGTTCGGAGTTGTAGCAAACTCCCCAACGCCACGGGCGGCCGTGGCAACAACCGACAAGGAGGCAGCCTATGCGCCCGAAAGCCAGAAACGAGCCAATCCCAAGGATCGCAACGTCCAGGTAAGGAAGCAGAGGCTGATGTGTCAACCGTAGGAACAGCGTGACCATGGCCATCACGGCGATTTCGTGATGGTAGTAAGTGATCTGCTCTTCACCGGTAACGGTCTTGGTGGCCATGACCAGTCCGTAAAAGGTCATAATCACGACACCAGTAATGCCCAGCAGAACCAAATTGGATAGGCTCAAGGCGTTGGTGAGCACCGTGGATTGCATTAAGCCTAGGATGAAGCCGGTATAGCCGCAAACCTGGAAAGCGGGCAGAGGACGCCCCCATAACTGCAGTTCAGTTCGCGAGAGTCCATCTAAGGCATGGGTTACGAATGTAGCCATAGGTGCTCCACTTGGATACCCATATGCCGGAAGGCGCTAAGAAAGCTCCAAAGCCGATGCCAGTTAACTCGAAGATCCATTTAATACGGATGCTCCGCGGGGCTTTGGACATCTTCTGATGTTAGACAGTGAGCACAGCCAACGCCTCGGATTCATAGGTTTCCAAATCGTCGCGGACCCAAGTCTGGTTTGGCCGAACTTTATGAAATCTTACGGAGCAATCATCGTCCGAACAGCTGAGAATTATTTTAAAGGTCGCTGAGGGATAACGATTCATCAGCAGGCTGGCTAAACACAGTATAAAAGCAAATCCCTGCTCTAGCCTGGCAGAGATATAGGACGAATTCTTCAGATAATCCTGAATGTGAAGATGATTGAGAAAGCACTCGTATCCCGTTTCGTCGAAACATTGCGCTACAGAGGTGTTCCCGGCAGCTTCCTTAAACCAAGCGAACACAATACAGCCGTCCTGCTCTACAAAGCCTTGTTTGAGGATTTCTAATAAGGCTTGTTCAAGTGATTGGGAGACCTTCTCGCCGGTCGCACCAGCTATTATGCGCATTCGTTGGTTCATGCGAATAGTCTCTGGCATTTTATTCTCCTAACATCTTCATGGCCCTCTCGATAGCTTTTAGTATATTTGGATCGTTCATCAGCTGTTTATTTAAGGTCTTACTCGCTCCAATGAAAGACCGCGAGGCGGGATCATAGAGATATTTGTCTTTCCCGCTCTGATAGTGAATCTGACCAGGACGTTGACCTGGATTCGGATTTTCAACGTCGATATGGAAATCCTCAGACTGATACAAGGTCTTGCTCGTGAACTGGGCTCCGTTGGCACCCAGCATTGCGACGGATGGAATTACGCGCTCGCACGCAACCAGTCCCCCTGCGGTTATGTCACGGCATATCTCGTTATACGTGCGGAATTTCTCCAAGACCTCGTCGTCTGATAACTTGTCAGCATCGACCAGTTCGCCTTCGATCATTAAACCGGGGGTCACGGCAAAGAAGTCCCTCGCTTCTTTGACCCGCTCCGCTTTAGTGGGCCTCAGGTCGACACCATGCAAGAATTTTTCCCACCCATTCTTAGGGTCGTCATAGTACGGGGCCTCGAAGGGTTTGTCGCCACCTGCTGGTTTGCCACACCGCTGCAGTTTGAGTCCCGACTTGAGCGCGGGGATCGCATCGCGGCCGATTTTGGCCAACCCGCTTTTCGCGCCGCTCCACATGGACGCAACCGCCCGCACCGCCGAGACATCCGCATCGTCTTCCAGAGAATTAGTCTCGGCTTCTCCTTTTTGTAGCGGGCCCTGTACGGACGCTGCGCCTTGCTGCACCACGTGCGCCAGTTCGTGCGCGATCAGTGCATCGCCGACCGGCGTGCCCGGCTGGTACTCGCTGGCTCCGAACGAAACATGGCTCCCGATAGTGAAGGCACGCGCGTTCAGATCCGCAGAGAACTGCGCCGCTTGATTGTCTCTGTGCACCCGCACGCTGGAGAAGTCATAGCCGAAGGCCGAACTCATGCGGCTCTGCAGGCTGCCCTCTAACGCTTCACCGCCGCCGAGTTGCGCCTGAATCTCGCGTGGATCGTCGCTCGCCCGAGCCCCTCCTTCCTTCGCCTTGAACAGCATGCCTGCGATGTTCGACACCATGTTGCTGGCGCCTTGCGCCAGACTGGAGAGCCCGCTGCCAACGCTGGAGGTCACACTGGAAATGCCGCTGCTGATCGTGGATCCCAGGCTTGAAAGCGCACTGCCGATGCCGCCGAGGATTCCCCCTCCGGGGATATCCAGTCCCGGCAATCCGGCCGGCAGCCCGGGAGCTACGTTGCCGGTGCGCGCCCACTCGGCCACCGCACTCTGCACCCGCGCGCTGACCAGCGGAATGTAGGCGCCAGCGTTCGTGATTCCCGCGCTTCCGGGAACGCTTTGTTGGATCGTGCGCTCCAGTTGTTGCGCACTCTGCCGGGCGTAGTACTGGAACCAGGGTTCGACGGCCACACTGCCCAGGGCCGACCACATGGTTCCTGCCAACCCGGCCTCCGCAGCGCCGGTGACCGGGCCGCGCAACTGCCCAAGGAACTCGCTCTTCTTCATCTGTCCACTGCCCAGGTCGGTGGTGTTGTCTTCGACGATCAATCCCGGGCTGGCGCCGGGAGTGGTAGCAGTCGTTGCAGGATAGCCGGTTCCGGCTGCGGCGTCCGCCGCACCGGTCGTTCCCACTGGGCCGGGGGCGTTTTGCTCGACCGAGAAGCGCTGCACATAGAGTTCATCGGTTTGGCGTCTCACCGCGCCGCTTTGTGTTGCAACTTTGCGTTTGCACTCGTCACATTCGCCCTCGCCGCCGCACGCGCACTTGCATTGCACTGTCGGAGCCGAGATGAGAGAGAGAACTTGTTGGGAAACTCGATCAGCTTCTTCTTCGGAAGCATCCCCGCGCACACTGACCCTGGGCTTGCGCTGCAAACGCGGGTTTGCAAGACGCTGGACGGCGAGATTGCCGGCGGCCGCGAGTGAGGTGCGGCTTTCGGCAGCTGGGCCAGCGTTCGTCGAGCTCGGAGCACGAGCCGGAGCCTTTGCGGGCTTTTCTAGCGACTTGGTCTCAGTAGACATGGATCGTCTTGGTAGTGCCGTAATGCCGGACCCTTCGCTTAAGGCAGAGGGGGAGCAGATAGCGCTTCTCTAGCCCAACGCGGCATTAAGGCGATGCGCTCCGCGAGGAGGTTCGCCAACTCCGAGCTCCCCGTGGAATAAAAGAATCCGGCACATCCGTTCGGTTTCAGTTTAGAGAAAATCTCGGCATGCCGCGCCAACATTGCATCCAACTCTGGAATAGTGGTTGCTCTAGAAAAGTGAGATTTCTCCCAGATGGTGAGGACCTCCTTGTGTTCGAGAAAAACGTACTTATTGCGGCCGACATACTTAACGCCATCGGGGCTGAACCGAGTTCCATCGGGTAATGTTATGTCGAGTTCGGCGTCCAGGCCGGTTGCAACTTCCTGGGCTCGGCCGGCCTCGGTGCGCTGAGTGCGGCGCGCCCTAACTTCGCTGCCCTCTGGCAGGGAGTGATCGGCAAAATCGCGAGCAAGTTTTTCACGCGCCTTCACGGCCTCAGGTGATTCCGGAATTCTCTCGAGTTCCTTTTCGTAAGGTTCGATTTTCGAGCCCTTCCCTGATTTGGATCCCGAAGGGGCCGCTTCTTCCCTTTCTGTTAACTCTTCAGATTTCTGTGCAGTTCCAGAGCCGCCTTCGGTAGCAGTTGCCATCACCGCCAGCGACCGAGTTGCTTCGGTGCCGAGCTTTCCAAGGTCAAGGGGAATCGCGGCACCTCCCCCCGCGAGTGCGGCTGCGTTACCGCCCATTGGAACAACCTCCTCGGCGACGGCAAGTTCCGGGGTTGCTGACGCGGCCCGCGGTCCGCCGCCGGCCTCAACGGTGGCGATGATGATCTCGGCTTCACCAAAGATGCGACCGATCATGCGGGCCTGCTTGTCTGGGGGAGCGTTGACGAAGTCGTTCCAGATCTTGTCGCGGTTCCTCCACATCACGCGGATGTTGTGCGGCAGGTTTGCAATGCCTTCAAGTGCCTTCTTGGGATCTGTGATTAGCGTGTACACGCCTTCCAAAAGGCCTTTCCCAGTGTCCAACATTCCTGAGAAGTAATTCCCGATCCGGTCCGCGACAGCGCCACTTTTGACGTCTTCCCAGAACATTCCAAAGAAATCGTCTTTGCCGATGCCGAAAACTTTTGTTTCGTGCATGGGTTTTTCGCCAACGAAGTCGCGGGAGTATGTGTCGCGAATATTCTCCACTTCGTCGGACCGGTCCAGACGATTGAAGAGCATGTCGTAGTAACTTGTCCAACTCGATGCAATCCAACCGACATCTTTCGACGCCATCCCCAGCTTAAGAAGCAAGCTATCGAGGTACTGGCTGCAGTACATCTCACGAATGGAGCGCGGGGGGCGTGACCGGAAGGGCTCCAACGCCCATCGCCATAGCTTTGAGATCACCTTCTCCTCGAACGCATGACGGACCATGTCCGGCATGTCCAAAATCTCCTTAATTGCTGCGATGTCTGAGTCAAGCTCGAGATCGAGCAGAGTCTTACGCATGGATATCATGGCTTCATATTGGGCTCGGCGAGCGGGCCGGAGTTTCTCAGGTCGGATGATGTAGCCCAGCTGCGTTTTGAAGAAGCCAGCGGGAAATAGGACGAGTTGAACTTCTCCACCCTGATCGCCATAGGCGAACTCTTTAACGACCGCGGGATCGGTACCGTTTGGAACAGGGATGAACCAGGGACGGGCGGGATCGAATTCGAAGTTTATGGCGGCTGTCGCGGAGTTGGCCGGTTCTGGCGCCCCAGCACTTCTGTGCATGGCTTGATTTCCGGCCTGTTGCTGGAGAGTTGGTCCGGCGTCAGGTTTAGGATCGGTGCGATCCTTTGCCGGGGCAGGCGGCTGCTCTGCCACTGGTTGTTGATCGATGTCGAGGCCGGATCCCATGCTGGTCCTTCTCATTCCTGATTGCGACGTACTGGAGCTAGGAATTTGTCTCCATGTTTCTCTGCCGCGCGGTTCGGTTGAGCATGGTATTGCTTGAAGTCGGCGGCGGCGGGGACTTTTCCGCGTTTAATACTCTGTTGGCGCATGGCATCGACGAGATGAGGCATGGTGATGCGTTGACCGTCTTGCGCGGCGAGGAACGCGGCGGCGAGGATTACGTTTTTGATGTCGCCACCGCTGATGGGAAATTGGCGCGCGAGGAAAGTGAAATCAACGTCGGCTGCGATGGGAGCCTGCGGCGGCATCATGCCACGCCAGAGTTGGGCACGCTGGGTCTCAGCGGGGAGCGGGAATTCGACGACGTAATGCATGCGGCGTGAGAAGGCCTGGTCGATGTTGCGGCTGAGATTGCTGGCGAGGATGACGGCGCCGTCGTGCTCCTCCATTTTTTGGAGGAGATAGGCGACTTCGATGTTGGCATAGCGGTCGTGAGCATCGTTGACTTCAGAGCGTTTGCCGAACAGGGCGTCGGCCTCGTCGAAGAAAAGGATGGCGTTGCTGGAGTGAGCGGCGCGGAAGATGCGATCGAGATTTTTTTCAGTCTCGCCGATGAACTTGCTGACGACGGAGGAGAGATCGATCTTGTAGAGATCGAGGCCGAGATCGCGTGCGACGACAGAGGCAGTCATGGTCTTGCCGGTGCCAGAAGCGCCCGCGAATAAAATCTTGAGGCCGCGGGAGACAGCGAGACGCTGACCGAATCCCCAGTTGGCGTAGACGATGTGCTGGTGGCGAATGGCGGCGGCAGTGTCGAGAACCTGGCGCAGGGTGGCTTCGGGGAGGACGAGGTCGTCCCAGGTGTGGACGAGCTGTACTTTTGGGGCGAGACTGCCGAGTTGATGGCCGGACTGAGAGCGAGCGGCTTGGAGGAGATCTTCTTCGTGGAGAGGAGCGGTGGGATCTTCGCTGAGGCGATGATTCTCTTGTGCGGTGCGGATGGTGTCTTGTACCTGGCGATGGGAAAAAACAAAGCGGCTGGCCAAGGCGTCGATGGCGGCGGGGGCAACATCGGTGGCCGCTTGCAACAGGCATTCTTCCCAGATGGTGCGGCGTTCGTGGTACTCCAACTCGGCGAAGTCAATGGTGATGCAGCGACGGGATGATTCGTACTTGCTGAAGGCTTCGGGATCGACGGCACTTCGCTGCTCTTTTAGATCGGCTGCAACAAAGACCGGGGTTTTTCCGCTGGTTAGAGAAATCAGGAAACGCCAGGCGTTGGCAGCGGCGCGAGAGTCGGAGTCCCACAGGGATTCGGTGTTGACGACGTAGAGGGAGGCTGGGCGCAGGAGTATCTCCAGAGCCAGAGGTTGGAACAGTTTCTCCGGGTCGGCGGCGGATTGCGCAGCGCGTAGATCCAACTGAAGAAGGGGCATACGGAGGTCGCGGCAAATGGCTTGAACGGCGAGCTTCTTTTCCGCCGGGGAGGATCCACCGAAGATGTAGAGAGGAGACTCGTCGGTGGACGCGCGCAGCGAGTCGGGAATGCGCATGAGACGGGCCTGCATGGCGGAAGAGACTCGGAGTTGGTTCCACTCGGCGGTTGTGGACAACGGATGCAGAACGGGAGCGAGGTGGGTGTCGAGCACATTGTGACCGAGCAGGTATTGCGCAGCGGAATGATTGAGAGAGAAACCTTGGGCGAGCCAGGATGGCTTAGCGAATGTTTCGGGAACAAATTGCAGGAGGCCGGTGCGGAAGAGGGGCGCGTGCGGAAGAAGATAAGAACGCAGACGAATTCTTTCCGGAGTGTCATATCCAAAAAGTTGTAGGGGAAAGTCGAGCGTCGGCCATTTACGGGAGACGTCGTTGTTGAGATAGGCGTAGATGACTTCGTACTTGAGATCGAGTTGGGGGGCGAAGGCGAGAAGGATGACGTCCATCTCGAAGCGAGAGAGATTGAGTTGGGAGGCTAGAGATTTCCACGGAGAGCCGCTGGTGAGTGCGTCCCAATTTTCCTGGCGCATGGCGGCAGCACGGTCGTCGAGTTCGGAGAAGTCGGGAACGTTGTTGCTGGTTAGAGATTGCCACTCGCGCACGAGGCTGTCGACGTGGGAGTCGCTAACGTAGAGTCCACGGAATTCGTCCAGAGAAAGTTGATAGCGGGCGCGCAGGCGGAGCACCTGGCGGTGCAAGAGCAGATCGAGCCGTGCCAACTCTGCGCTAACGAATTCGGAGGCATCATAGGGCATGGTCATTCTGTGAAGAGCGCGAAGGCGCCGTCAGTCCAACTGAGGCTGTAACTCTGGCGATTCATTCCGGCGAGGCTGAGCACGACGTGCAGGGGCGGCCGGGACAAGTGGACGGTGCGGTGCGGCGCTGAATGATTTTGCACGCACTGGGTTTGTAGCGTTGCAGAGATCTCGAGGAAGTTGCGATGTAGGTGGTGGAGGCTGGAGTGGGAGAAGCCGGGCAATCGACTACTGAAGTTGCGGAGCAGAGCGCGCGCGGCCACGCAGAAGGTCAAGTCGGAGCGCCGGCAGCCGCGGACAGCGGGCGGCAGGTTGAGGAAGTTGAGATCGTCGAGGAGGTTTTGCAGATCTGAACCTCCGATTGGTGGACCGAAGAGATGCGATGGCGAGGTGGAGGAGTGCGGTGGTGTTTCTTCCGACGCGTTTGAAACCTGCTCTGGCGCGGGGGCGGCGGGCCAGGCTGACAGGGTTCGCAGCAGAAGTTCGCGGGATGAGCGGGAGTCCGGCAGAGCGAGCAATAGCGAGCGATGGTGGAGATCGCAGCACAACACGGACTGTGGCTTGCGGGCGGCGATGAAGAGGCTTATCGAAGGTTGGCTGTCGAAAGGATTGTCCATTTGCCAGCGGGCGATCTCGTTTTGAAAGCTGAGAAGCTGCTTACGAGAAAGGGCGCGCTGCCATTGGCGGAGAGATGGCGGATCGACCTCGGGGGTGATGCCGAGCAGTTCGCGGATGAGGGGGTCGTGAAAAATCTGCGCCGCGCCGGTTGTGCCGGAGCACTTCATCAGAAGCAGCCAGCGCACGAGAGATGCTGGGAGGGAGTTATACAGTTCAGGCCAGTTGGAGGTTGCTTGGTCGAGCGGCATCGCATCAAGAAGAGGAAGCAGGAAGAAGATGCCTCCGTTTGAGGTGCGTCGAGGTTCGGGAGATGACGATGGAGTGGCGATTTGCGTCGGTGCGGTGACGTCTCGAAGCCAGTCGGAGGGATAGCCCAACAATGGCGTTAGGCGCTCGGCGTCGGCGGGACCGGCGGACTGATATAGCGAGGCAACATCGCTGGTCGTCAGAGCGCGGAGCAGAGGGCCTAGATGGGCCGATGGAAGCGCGCGACTGAGACGCATGAGGCAGGCAACGGCTCGCACAAACAACTTGAGACTGGGCCGGGCTGTCTCGGGATGATCTTTGCAAAGCTGCAGATAGAGAGTCAGAGCTGCGTGTTCTTCGCTGTCGAAGCGTGACGCATGGTTGAGTGTCGACGGATTGACGAGTTCCGACAGTGGGGATGATTGCGGCCGCACGCCGACATCGGAAAGCTCGTCAAGGACTCGCTGAGCGTCGTTGTCGGTGAGGCTGGTGACGATGCGGCGGAGCGCCGTGCTGGTCAATTGCAGTAGCGCTTCGCGGCCAATGGAAACTTCTCTGGAGATTGCGGTTCGCAGTGCGGCGGAGAGCGGGAGGAGGCGAAGGCCCTCGAATTGGTGATAATACCATTTGCCCCAAGCGGAGCCGTCGACCAGATCGCGCAAGAAATGGGCAAGATAGGCAGCGCGGTTGGCGAAGTGCAAAACTTGATTGGCTTCGGAGTCGCCGCCGAGGATTTCGGCGAGTGAAATGGCCGCTTGCCGCGCCCAGTTCAGCGCCAGTTGATCTTCATTGCTGTCGAGATTCAGATCGACTTCCAGTTTGAGCGAGCTAATCATCCAAACCTCTGCGGTCGAATCTGGAAGGGAGCGGGATACGGCAGAGGACAGGGCATGCGGGAGAGTCCGGCGGGCGATGGCGTCGACCTTGGCGCGAACTGCTTCAGGATCGGGATGATCCGAGGCGACAAGATATAGCGGACGAAGGCGATGGATGTTCAGCGTACTGCCCTGTTGTTCCGGCGCGCCCATGTGGCTCCCCTTCCCCGTTTTCGTTCATCCACTAAAAAGGCAGTTCGATGATGGTTACGTTGAAGAAATCGTTGAAGTCAGTGCTAGTGTTGGGCATTGGGTCGAGGGTGAGAAGATGAACGCCGCCGGGAACACCCGTCACCCACATCGCATTCGCGGTGAAAGCTTTGTGGCTGTTCGCTTCATTGGTAAAGACCTGGGCAATGTTTCTGAAGATCCCGTCGATGAGCACCTGTACGCCGATCGCTTGAGAACCAGCGATGCTGAAGCCAGAGCCGGAAACGAAAAGGATTAACGATCCGCCATTGGAGTTGAAGTTGACGTTGATGGGAAGAGCGCCCTGGGTGCTGAGCGGCTGCTGGACATTGAAACGCGGAGTGCGGATGCTGCCATCGGAGCCGAACTTGGTGACGTTGGCGATGTCGAGGAGCGCAGTTGGATTCGTGGTGCCGATGCCAATATTCCCGCCGAAGAACGCGGTGGCGGCATTGTTCAGGGCTTTTATCCAGAGGAGACTATCGTTGCCTCCGTCGTAACTAATGTCGGCATCGGGCGGGAAGAAATTCAGCAGGCCCTGAGCCGGAACCAGGCCATTGATGGAAAGGCGCGCGGTAGTGGGTGACGTGGCAAAGCTAGAACATCCGGTGTTACCGTCGATCGCGAAGAGAAGGTTCCATGCCTGAGTCGCGTTGGTCGTGGTACTGAAAACCTGAAACCTGGGCTTTCCTTTGTAGTCATCCATTTCGATGGTGACCGCGGCGTGAGAAGGATCGGGAAAAACCCAGGCACTGTTGTCCGCCTTGTGAAAGGCGTTATAGGTCATGCTGCACCAGACGTCGCTTCCGCCAGGGATATTGCCTCCTGAGACGTAGAGGCGATTCTGACGAATGCCGGCGACGTCATTAACGTGAAGCTTGTGAGTTGGCGTGGTGGTGGCGATGCCGACATTGCCGTTGTCGAGGACCACGACTTCCGGGGTGAATTTATTTGTGGCGTCGACCGGGCCGATGGCGAGATCGTTATTGCCCGCGTTCTGATTGCCGATGACGAGTTCTAGTTCGACCCCACCGTTGGTATTTGCCTTGCCCTGGATTTGCAGATTGGACTCGACGCCACCGTTGTCTTTGAAATCGAGAGCGCCTCCGAAGAGATTGGCGTTGCCGTCAAGGCGGAGATCGCCCTCGACCCAGACCAATTCAGACGACTGCGTCGTGGAGGGCGGTTTGGCACGATCTTTGATACGGATTAATCCGTTGGGAGCTTGCACGGCACCGGCGACTACGCCGATGTATTGGCGCAAAGCATTGTTCTGGGCTTGAAATGCTTGTTTAGCGGCGACCAGCGCGCCGGAGTCCGATGACTGAATAGTTGTTTGAACAAACGAACCGGGCTGGCCCGCCACCTGGTTGGGCAGCCATTGCACGCAGCCGATCGGAATCAGCCATACGGCAGAGCTGTTGTCGTCGGGAAAATTCTGGAATGGGATCGAGGCATCCGTCAGGGCGGGTGCGCTGGGATCGAATTGAATGAGAGCGCCAGCCGCATCGCCGACCCACGTGTCGACGGTGATTGGATCGCGCTGGGCCGATAGATTGCGATCACCGACAAGAAGGAGAAAAGTTTCCTGCACCCGAGAGTTTTGATTCGTCGCTCCGCAGTTTGAGAAGCCGGTAGCGGGCGGCTGGGCGGGCACTTCGGAGTATTGCAACCAGAGCGGGTAAGGGCGACCGGGGAGAACGCCGGCGTCTTTCGATCCGTCGTAAACGATGGACTTGAATAGGTCGGCGGGAACTTGATATGGAGCTAGGACAACGATGGGACGGCCGAAACCGTCCCATGCGTAGCCGGGAGAGATGGAGACGGTCACGGCCCCGCTGCCGTCGGGAGTCGGAGTGTCGACCAGGGTCAGTCCGATCGCGATGCCCCAGGTGTGCGCGGCGAGGTCGTGCCGCTGCGCAAGAAGGCGGCTGTACTCGACGGTGGCGGTGAGATCCTCGGCACCGAGATATTGGCCTTCGAAAAATTGCGGACGCTGCGCCTGATCAATTGCCATGATTTTCTCCGGTGAAACGCCTATTTCCTCTTTGAGCGCTTTTGCAGTCCATTGAGCGCGGACTGCTGCTCTTTCACGGTGTTTTGCAGATCGTTAATTTGAGACATCAGGTTGTCGAGAACAGCCGCGGAGGGAGCAGCCGCTTTTGCTGGTGAAGGGGCCGCCGCCGGTGCGGGTGCAGGAGCCGGCGCGGGTGCCGCGGCAAAACCGCCAGCCATGACCTCGCGAATGACCCCAGTGAAGTTGGCGGGAAAAGCGGTCTCCACGACGGGCCACACCACCTGGTTGAGGAAGATGGTTTCGAAGGGATAGCTGACGTCGTTGGAGGACATGAAGACCTGTCCGCCATCGTGAGTAATCCCGAGACTGGCAAAGGCAAAGGCTTGCGCGTCGAGCGATTGGGTGCGCTCGAGGAAAGAGTTGACCACGAAGGTGCTGAACGACTGCATGGGATCTGGAGAGACTAACGCCTCGGAGGCGCGCATGAAATTCGCTCGAGAGGGCTGGTCGATATTCGCCTGAGGAGGTTTGCTCGGAGTGCAGCAGAGTGTAGACAGGCCCTTGCGGAACCCGCGAACAAAGACTCCGAAGGGGGACAACCAGTACTGCAAGGCGGGGAAGGTGGTAGCGAACTTGCGCACGTCGAGATTGCAGACTTCAATCAGCTTGCAGGGCGAGGTGGCGCTTTTTTGAATGGTGATGGTGGCGATCGGCACACGGTCATCACTCACCGGGCAGGGGCACGGAGGAAGAAACGCAGAGCAGATGCAATTGAGTATGTACTCTCCGAAGATCTGGACCACAGCCGGAATGGGATTCTCGTTGTCGCACATGTGGATAAGCAGGCCGCCCATCTGGCAATCGTGAACCGGGTTGGCAGCAAAGAAAGTCAAAAGATTCTGGCGAAGAGTGCAACACCATTGGTGCAACAGCGTGGGATCTTGCGGAGGCGGGGTCAACTCGGGCAAGATGGCCTTGATGCAGCACAATACGCGGTTAATCAACGCGCCGAAGTCCGGCGTCCCTGAATCGGCGGTCGGAGCCAAGCAAACATCGAAGGTATAGCCTTCGCAGACGGCGGTGGGTTCGCATTGAGCGAGGGCGGTTGCCGAGGATGTCTGGGTCGCAATCGACTTGCTGCCGCAACTGCAGCCGTTGCCGTTGGACTTGGATTTTGTTGCTCCGCCACAACCGCAGGTTGGAAGTGCACCGCAGTTGCAGTTGGTAGTGCAGGTAGTGCCGCTGGCTCCTTTGAGAGCCGTTATGCCACGCGACATGGTTTCGGCGTAGCGGATGAAGAGAATCCATTTTTGGGTGGTGGCGGCGCAGGTGTCGTCTGCGCCCAACGCAAGAGGTTGGCAATCGGGAGGGGTTTGCTTGTTGCACTTCTGGACGAGCGCGCAAATGTCGACCGGGGTGTCTTGGCAAACGATGATGTCTTCGCCGCAGGGACTGAGAGCGTAGCCGGATTTCACGGTCACGAGGTTGTTGCACGGACTGCAAACCACTTCCATGCCGCACACGACTCCCCAGCCGTGGAGATAGCGATTATGGAGCTTGTTTTTCTCGACGATGTAGCTGTTGAGCAGGCTGAGATCCTCATCGGTGAGCAGTTGCCCTGCGAAGAAACGCGGGCGGCACAGGCACTGAAGGCCACCACAGGAAGGGCAAGTGGCAACGCAAGGATCAGTGCATGGCGCCGCCGTCGTTGCCATACTGTACGGGCTGTTGGTAATCGTAGGGCTCATGGATTCGTCCTCTTAGTTAAACGTGACTCGATCACGAAGTGTGTTGACAATCTTGTCGGTTAACTGGAGGCGGGCGCTGAGATCCCCAAGACTAGTGAAGGGTCCTTTCGCATCCCGCTCTGCAACAATCTTGTTGGCCAGATCGGAGGAAACTCCCGCGACTTTGGCTAAATCTGAGGCCGACGCCGAGTTGAGATTGGTCAGCTTTCCCGGGGCCTGGCCCTGGTTCAACGGCGGTTGCAGGAAGAACCAGCTTTCGAAATCCCCCCCCTCGACCATGTCGCCGGAGGGATTCTTGCCTCCGGTGATCGGACCGCCGCGAACTTCGTTGATTCCGACCTGGCCGCCGATGTTGTTGGCATCGAGCATGACGTTGTCGCTGAATGCAGCGGCGGCATAAATGAAATCGCCCTTGAGACGAACCGTCACGCAGGGCAAGTCCAGAGCGGGCTTGAGATTGGTGGCACCTTCGAACATCGCATTGAGCATGGCGCCGTTGTTGACGGTAAGGTAAAGCAGGAAAGATTGGTAGTCGATGATGAAGGACACAGCGGACTGGGCGGTCTCGCCGGTATGCGGCGTGGTCAGTGGTCCGGGAACCAGCGTGGGATAGCCGTAGAGCTTGAGGGGAGAGGCGTAGAGGCCGTTCGAGAGCGTCTGGGCGGGATCGAAGGGATTGAAGAACCCGGGATATTCGATGATGACGCTGAACGTTTGCCGATCGATGCCGGTCAATGTGGGCTGGTTGAAGTAGATCGTAAGGATGGGAGGATCGTGCTCTGCGAAATGCCGTTGAAGTTGCTCCAGAAGTTGGCCGACTATCTGGTAGCCCTCGATGTTCAGCATGAACAATTCCCAGGGTATGGAGCCCTTGTGAGTCCATCCAATGTCGATGATCTTGGGCAGGCCGGGATTGAGGCCCAGGCCGTTTTGGCCAGGAGGTCCCGGATCGCCTTTGGGACCCGCCGCACCTTTCGACTCGCACAAACATTTCACGACCTCGGCGATAGTAGATGTGCTGGGGAGAAGGCGACGCGTTTGGTTGTCGATGCGGGCAAACTGCTGGGCAAGATCTTTGGCGGGATCGGCCGGAGGATCGGTCTGGTCCTGGATGAAGAATCCGACTTCATAATTTTCGATCGTCGCCAGTGCGACGCAGTCGGCGGTATCGCAGGAGGGACAGCCGTCGAGCGACTTCCAGAAGAGACTGCAACAGGTGGTCTCGGTGACGTTGATGATGGCGACGCCTCCATCGGCAACGTTTGCCACGTTGCCGATGTACGGAACATAGAGAGTCTGGCCGGATTGCGTGAGAACAACTTGCTGACTGTTGAGGCCGATGGGGAGCGGCGTTCCGACAACGAGAGGAAGACTTTGGCGGAGGTCTCCGAGGTCGATGGATTCGACGAAGTTGTTGCCGGTAGAGTCCTTCTCCAGGACGTAGGCCCAAAGGCCGTCGGGTGACGCTACGACTGAGACGGCGGGATTGCTCAGAGGCGCGGTGGCGACCAGCGTGGGCGGACTAGTCATGGTGATAAGGAAGAGGCGGTCCTTCTGATCGACGATGGCTAACTGATCGCCGGAAGCGCTGGATACGAGGGCAATCGAAGTGGGCGCAGCATCGGCGGGAAGGAGCGAGGTTGAAACTGCGGCGGCAGTGACGATGGTGCCGACTTCAACGTTTTGATTGGTGGTAGTCGCTGTGTTTGTGCCGACGGAGTAGATGAGCGTCGCGCCACTGCTAGCGGTGATGCCGGTTGAAGTGGTGCCGAGAGGAATGGTGACGGCGGGCGCGACATTATTAGTGATGGGCGATGGCCAGACCAGGACATTGCCGGTTGACTCGACGAGCGAGAGCAAGCGATTGTCGGGCGCAGGTGCGACGGCGAGATCGATTTTGATGCCGAGAGCGCCGCCGGGAATGGCAGTGGTGGCGGCTTCACTGAAATCGGCAGTGTTCAAGACTAGGAGATTTCCATTGGCGAGGGCGACGTAGAGTCGCGTACCGTCGTTGCTGACGGCAAGAGCTTGGGCGGCTCCTTCGGCGGCGGTCAGCGTGTGGGACGCAACGATCGAGAAATTATCGGTGTCGACTTCATAGATGGCGGCGGGTGTGTCGCTGGTCAGAACATAGAGAGTACGGGTGGATTCGTTGAGAGCGACATCCTGCGAGTGAGCGACGTTGATGGTATTAGTCCATTGCAAGGAAGGCGTGGTCGGCGACTCAGGCTTGTCGGTGGGATCGACGATGACATCGATGTCATACGACTCGAGGACGCGGTTCGGCGCGCATTGAGTTTCGTTGCATCCGCAGTCGTCATAGAGAACGGGAATTTGTTCGGTGGGACATTCGCGGTAGCGGATGCAGATTTGCAGAGTGTGCTGGTTGGTATCTTTCTTAGCGACGAGGGCTTTGATGGCGGCGAGTTGCGTGATGTCGATGCAGTTTTCGTCGTGGACGAGAATCTCGTGGCCGCAGCAATCGATAGCGGTGCCGGGCTCGATGCAGACGAAGCGATTGCGGCATTGCGGATTCTGATGGGCCTTGACCTTGAGCCCGCAGACTACGCCCCATCCGTGCAGGGTCTGGTCGTGATGGCGGAACTTGTCGACGTAATACTCTTGTTCCTGACGGAAGTCGCGCTCGACCAGGAGCTTGCCGGTGAAGTAATAGTTGCGCGTGAAGGGCTCGATGTCGCAGTCCACGCAAGGAGCTTGGCAAGTTTTCGTATTCGTGTCTGACATGGCGTCTCCGCAAATCCTTAAATCAATCCAACCGCGTAGTCGAACCGATGCGCGCCTGCTTCCCGACAGAAAAAGACGGGCTGCTGCGAGCATTGGGCGCGCAGCCGAGCACAGTTCCAGAGCCGAGTTCAGACTGGTTCAGAGTCACGCCCTCGGGATAGCGGCCCACCACGGTGTCGAGGCCGATCATGGATTGGAATCCGATACGGAAGCGCGGCTCGACAAATTCGAGTTGATACTGGGTGTGAGCCGGCTTCTCTGAGTTCAACAAATTCAAGAGCGCCCGCTTCTGCGGAAGCGATTTGCCGCAGGCGGCGGGCACAAAGACAGAAAACTTGTGGGCGTACACGTGAAAAGGATCGCGATAGGGATCCTGGGTGAGGATCAATTGCGACACGGCTACCTGCGCATTGGAATTCAGCTGGCTGCGATTCACGATGCGCTTGCCCCAGAGGACCGCGTCGTCAGAGAGGCGGCCGGTGCCGACGTACAACCAGCGGCGTAACTGAAAGTGCTCGAGGATCAGCGGCGGTGGCTGCCAGGCACAACTCGTTTCTTCTACCTGGGCGCAGTTGAGAGACGTGCAGCGGCAGCGCTGTTTCGGCTGATCGTTGGGACAACAGCAAGTGTCGGCCTGCATACCAAGTAGAAGCAATAGCTGCTGCCATAAGGCCTTCCGCGTGCCGCGAATCGAATAGAGCGACGGTCCTTTTTTCAGCAGGTTGCGGCGCGTTTGCTCGGGCAACTGGCGATCGAGGCTGACGCCGACCCACGAGGCGAGCCAAGTGAGGAAATCGACGGTGGCTCCGGGGGGCTTGGTGGCGGGCGCGGAGAGCGGATCGAAGTAACGGGCTTCGTTGTCGATTTCACGTTCGACGCTGCGTAGGGTCGTGTCGAAGATGCTGAGGAAGCGGTCGGTGAATTGGGCTCCATTGGGATCTTCGCCAAAGGCGCTTGGGAGATAGCGACGCAGACTGATGCGCGGGAATTCGAGTTTGACCCACTCGATGCACGGAGTAGCAATGCCGTTCGAAGTGAACTGCAGCTGCAACCAGAGATAGCGGCCGGGGCCGCTCATGACGAGGCCGTCCCAGACTTCATTGTTCAGGTTGATGACAGTCTGATTGGTGAGCCAGTCGTCGGGAAAAATCTCATCGAGCGTGCGCTGTGCCTCGGAGGTGAAGGTGGAGACCTCGACGGCCGTACCTTCTGGAATGCATCCGCGAAGAACGATGCGGTGCCACTGGCAGCGATAGAACTTGCTGTCAAGTCCGACAGATATGAAGGAGCCTTGTTTGGGATAGACGAGTGGTGGCGCTGGCGGAACCGTCGGAAGCTGGGTGCCGGTAGAATCGAAGACTCCGCTAGTGGCGCCGCTGACGCAGAGGGTGGAGAGATTGAGATTACCGGACGCGTCGATGGTGAATGGCAGCGGAGGGAACGAGCTGCCGAGTCCGGCGGGGTCGGAGATGGTACCGAGACTGTGGCCTTCGGTATCGATGATGCGCGCCCGAGTTTCGCCTTGGACAACGACGTAGATCTGATTCTGATTGTCGATGGCGACGAAGGTGGCGACGCCAAAACCGAAGAATGATTTCTGCCAGACTCCGGAGGGAGCGAACCGGTGAAGGCATCCGTTGGCCGGGTCGGTTATGTATGCCCTGCCCTTGCGGTCGAAGGCGATGCAATAAGGCTCCCAAGGTTGGGCGAGATTCGCGGCGGCGGGAACAGTCCAGAAATCGCGCAGCAAGAATCCATGCAGTGAGAAGACGCTGACGCGGTTGTTGCCGGTGTCGCAGACGTAGAGGTTGCCGCCGCGGATGGCAATGCCATGAGGAGTGTTCAACTGGCGAGCGCCAGCGCCGATGCCGCCGAAACAGGGGACAGCGGGGAAAGAGCAGGTGCAGGGATCGAATCGCTTTAACTGAGCTGCGTTCGTGTCGAGGATACAAATGCTGCCGTCGGGGCCGAGCGCGACGTTGAAGGGTGGGACGAGTCCGCCGAAGCTACCGCTGCTCTCTGTGGTCGAGCGCGCACCGCCCGCCAAGGGTTGGAGCACGAGCGTGCCGTTACCGGCGTCGACCTGAACGTTCTGCAACGCCTGACGGGCAGGAGATGCTGGACGCCAGCCGAGCTTCCCATTCAGCAACCACCACTTGGGGTCGTGGGGAGGAGCGGGAATGCGCGGCAACATGGATGCGATGCTTACTGACATTTCATCTCACTGATCGAACGAATAATTCACCTGAATCTGATGGCTGGTGGAATACACCAGCGCTCCGGGCTTAATCACGACGTCGGTACAAGGCGGATAAGACACGCCATCGAGCACGATGGTTACCTGTTCCACAACCTGCACGCCGGGCGTGGCGAAAATCTGCTGAAACAGTGCCGAGAAATAAATTGTGCCGCCGAAAGGCCAGCCCAAGCCTTCCGCGCCTCCAGTGAGCGGATGGAGATAGGTAAGCAACGTATTGGTCACAGCAACAGTGACTTCAGCCAAGTCGGCAGAGTTGTTGGCGATGATGGAGGCTTGAATCTGAACCTGCTGATAAGTCGGAGGAACCACGTAGAGTTCGCAAGTCAAGAGGCGACGCAGGTTCAGATAGGCACACACGGTACGCAGAGTAGCCACGGTGGGCATGGGAGCGGGATCGGGAGTGTTGGGGACGACAACGACGGTAATCGAGCCCGGCACCTGTACTCCCGGGAAAGCTGGGTTGGCAAGTGGAACCGTATTGGCTCTGGCGATGTTGGCGGCTTGTTGGGCGAGTGTTTGAAAATCGTCGGCGGTGACGGCGCGGCAACGGGTCTTGAGAACCTGCGGGGCGCGCTGTTTGGCATCGTTGAGAGTTTCTTCGTCACTGCCACCGGCTGCGGGGAATAAATTCGTGACGTTGCTGTCGTCAACGCCTGCGATGGTGGTTTGCAGCGTGGTTAGCGCCGCGGCTGGGACGTTGCCTTGCAGGCCTCCGCCGTAGCGATATGTCTGGGCGACGATGTTCGCGTTGGCGTTATCGACGTTCGCCAGTGGGATCGCGCCGTTGGTCCCGTCTCCGAAACGGACCTGTCCGGTGGAGCGATCGAGCACGTAGACCTGGGCGTTGGAATTGGAGCCGAAGAAATCAGTGACCTCGGTCCAAGTAGTGAAGTCGGTGCCCGTTTCGTTGACCTGCAACTGCAAGGTTCCAGCGAGGACTGCTGTGTTGACGAGGGAGAATGTTTGGTTCGGACTGCCATCGCTGCCGCCGAGAACTTCAGCCTGCACGGTTTGGGCCTGCGTGGCTGACGTGGTGTTGGTTCGAACGGAGAGAATTCTCGGCGGCTGCTCGTAGGATCCGCCGGCAATGCGGGCACGGATCCAGTACTGCGGAGTAGGGAGGGAACCGAAGGTACCTGGCTGCATGGTTCCGGCGAGCGGAGTCTTGAGATAGACGTGGCCGGTTCGCTGGAGGGCGACGGTATCGTCCTTGAGCAGAGTGAGCTGATCCCATTCGCTGCCCGACCAGTACTCCCACACCAGTTGCGCCGAGGGAAAGGCCTGAGTATCGGGCAGACCGCAGTTGGTCATTGCCGACGTGGGCTGCGCGGCTGAACTCCAGAAAGCGAGATTCACTTCTACTTGAGGGAATGGCGCGCTGTATTGAAAGCCCAACATGAGCGCGCAGCCGGAGTGCGGTGTCGGACCGAAAGGCTGGAAACCGGGCTGCAGCGCCTGGTTTGCGTTGGTGTTGTCGAAGAAAACGTAGCCGTCGAAAACCAGGACGGCGGCGAGGGCCGGAGTCAGCGCATAGAGGGCGCGATCGGTTTCAAAAACGATTGGCGTGGTGCCGTCGGAGGATTGCGCGGAAACCTGCGTGTGCAGGGGCACGATGACATAGGGAGCGGAGATCGTCGGCACAACGGGGAATGTAATTTCGGCGGTCGCGGGTGCAGCGGGGTTGAGTTCGATCCCAATGAGTTCGAGGAACTTCAGATAATTCAGCTGCGGGACCTGACCGAGGCGGTAAATCAGCAGGTCGGTCATCCAGGCGAAGAGTTGGACCAGCGTCATTCCTGGTTCGTTGTCGTTGACGTCGGTCCATTCCGGCGTGTAACGTTCGATGCGAGTGCGAGCTTCGGCAACAATGTCGTCATATTGACGGTTGTCGATGACCGGAATGTAAGTGTCGAGCGGCATGAACTAGGTGCCTTCTTTGATATAGAAGGGATAGACCAGATTTCCGAGCGCGTTGTTGGCGCGAATGCGGTAGTCGATCCGAATGAGCAGTAGATTCGGCTGTGCGGGCGCCGTTTCGGCGGTGATGTCGAGAACGTCGATGCGGCGCTCGCACGTTACAAGGGCTTGGCGCACCTGCTGGACGACGGTGCTGAGAGTCTGAGAATTGTTGGGAGCGAAAACCAGATCATGAATGCCGCAGCCAAAATCTGGCAGCATGACACGCTCCCCCTTGGCAGTGCTAAGAATCAGGTAAACAGATTCCTGCACACGTTGTTCGTAGCTGGAGAGTGCGATGTTTCCACCACCGGTGACCTGGAGAGGGAACTTCCAGCCAATGCCGAGAAATGCGCGCGTTCTGTCAGTCGCCGAATTCATGGTCCCACCGTAAAAGTGCCCACTGCGTAGGCGGAGAGTCCGCGCTGGGTGATGCCGGTCAAGTAGAGATCGTGCTTGCCTGGAGAAAAAGTAGTCAGGAACGGAACCTGCAAAACTACGTTGACGGTCAGGCTGGGAGTGCTCCAACTTCCTCCCGGTGGCGTGACGTCGGCCATGCCAGGGACGCCATTGGTCAGATCCATGTTTCCACCGGGCAAGGGTTCGTGAATCAAAGCGAGGATCCACTGCATTGGAAACTCGGCAGCAAGAGTAAAGGTGGCGGTGACTAGCGCTGGCGCCGATGCACTGAAGGCCAGGGGCGGCACGGTAAGTGTTACAGTCGGCTTGCTCCTATCCGCCAGCGGTGCAGGAATGGGAGGCGCAGGCCCTGCGGAGGGTAGCGGCGCAGGAGTGCTGTCGTCGAAAACCTTGTGAATCTCGGTGATCACCAAAGGCAAACCGGTAAAGCTCTTCGTAAAATCCGTGACCAATATCACTTTTCGACCGTCCATTTTGGTCGCATTCAAGCCCATCGATTGCAGTACGTAACCCACACAGGGAGGAATGAACACGCACGTGAGTGTGCCCGTGTCACCATCGACAGTGACGAAGCCGCCGTTGACGGTCCAGTGGGTGCTGGTGTTCACAGTCGTCCCCAGCCCGCCGTGAGGACAGACGATAACGGCGTTCGTGGTTAAGACTTGTGGCATCGCGTTTGGTCCGTGGTCATTTGCATTTAGGTGATCTGCACTTGGCCTGTGCTCATCTGAATCTGGCGGCCGCCACCCTTGAGAGTGATCGAACTAGGCGGGTTGTCACTCAACACAATGCCCTGGCCGCCGTTGGTTTGGAGAGTCAGGGTGTTCGCGGAATCATCGATTACAACTTCGTGTCCTCCGGCCGATTTCAAAATGATTTTCTGGTTCTTGTCTTCGAAGCGGAGCGTGTGTTTTCCCGGCGTAAAGATGATGCGATTCTCAGGATCGGTCTCCGGGGGGACATCGACTCCGTTCCAGAGATAGCCGACGATGAAGGGATGGTCGAAATCTCCGCGCTCGAAGGCGACGAGAACTTCATCCTCAATTTCCGGCATGAAGTACATACCGCGACTTTTGCCGGCGAGCGGCACGGCGACCGGTGCCCAGCCGCTGTCCTGACTGTCGGGGAGGCCGGGAAATTGCAGCTCGATCCGTCCCTGACCCGAGGGATCGTCAAGGCTTTTGACAACTCCGGTAATGACTCCAGGAATGCGCTTCATGGTGTTGTTGAGCCGTCGTCTTCGCGACGGGCATTGAATTTTGTTAAGTAGCCAGTTGTGCCGATGGTGTGAGTGGTGTCGGTAACGAAATACTTGCCGCTGAATCGCGATCCGATTCCTTTGATGATGACGTTGCGACCGGCACGCAGATCGGGCAAACCGACGGTTGTGCAACTCGCCTTGACCATTTCTTTCTGGCGGTCGGAGAGGATGTGGAAGGCCCGGTCGCGCGCCTGCTGAATGCTAAACACGGGCTCGTTCACAACAATTTCTTCCCGCGGATCGCACTTCTGCAGAAGTTGATAAAGATCCTTGTTGCGGTTGAGGCGCGGGTCGTCGAGGGTTGCTGTCTGCACGATGGGCTGCTTCGATTTGCGGTTCCATCCGTGCACAGTCACGGACTTCACTTGATTGGCGGTGGTCAGCGTGGGATGAAACTCGACGAGAGACTTTCCCCACTCCAATTGGAAGGTGACATCGCGGGTCGCGGAGTTCTGCGAGGGGCCGAAGTAAAGTTGTTGGCCGGTTGCCGACGCCGCGGATTGCTGCAGCACTACTACGTATCCCTGAACACGGGCTCTTTGGAACAGAAAGTCGATATCGTACTGGTTGTCCTGAGCGACGTAGTCGACGGCGGTCTCGGTCGCCTTCGCATTGGAATCGGTGACGATGGGGATGGGGAAGCGCTTTTTGCCGGTGGTTTTGTCGGTGAGGGTGGCAATGTTTTCGGCAACCTCGCTATCTTTCTTGCCGGTCCAGGCATAGGTGTACTGTTTGCGCCTGAGTTGATGCAGCACATTGAGGCCGCGAACGGTGAGCGTGGGGCCACCGCTGCTGGGAAAGCTGGGCTCCATGGTGGTGAAGTTGCCGACGGTCATAACCTGCAACTCGTCGAGGTAGCCAAGTTGCAGGGTGACTGTCTTGTTGCAGGGATCGAACAAGTGATAGGGAGCGGTGTCGGGCGTGTTGCGTTGCAGATCGTCGGCAGTTTCAGAGCCGACATATTTGAACTTTCGCTTAGTGGAATCCCAGTTGTTGATGGTTAATTCGAAGCTATCGATCTCCTTGAGCTTGTCGGAGTAAGTCACCTGAATGACGTCGCGCAAGACGTCGCGCGGCAGTCCGGCATTGTCAATCTTGATGGCGAACTGAGGCACGTAGAATCCGCGCTGGTTCTGCGACTCTTCGGCCAGGGTAACAATCTGCATAGGTCGTCCTCAACGCGTTGGTGGAACGGTCAAAAAGATTCCGGGATCGATGCGGCGCGGATCTTCGATTCCGCTGGCCTGCGCGATCACGCGCCAGTTTCCCGGCAGGTCGTAATGGTCTCCGGCTACGCTCGACAACGTCTCTCCTTGCTGCAAAATGTGGACCTGCGTGCGATCGGGGGAATTCAGATTGAGCTGCGCGAACTGGTCGTCGATGGTTTTGTATTCGCGCAACGAGACGCTGACGGTAGCGCGCAACGGAATGCCTTCCGGACTAAACAGCGTGTACTTGTGACGGACGCTCTCGACCAAGCAACGGAATTCGCCGCGTTTCTGGTTGTCCAGGTTGTCATCGGCATTGCATCCAGGAAATTTGGTATTCCACAAAAGAGTGCAGATGGGCGGTGCGTGGCGCTTGGGATCGATTTTGACTAACGAATAAATCTGGTCCGTGTACTTGGTAACGCTGGTCGCTCCCACCCCCATGCCGTCTTCCGTGGTGTCGAAGAACAGGTCCATGGTTAGGGTTTCGTCCTGGCCGCGGACGAATTGCAGCAAAGGCGAGTCCAACCCCGGAATCGCGATCTCCGCGATTTGCACGGCTTTGTTGAAAGACAGTTCGGTGGGATTGAACTGAAACTTGATCTCATCCGTTTCAGTGGCCCACTCGACTCTCAATCGCGCCTGTTGCAGTGGTTGCATCGCTTATTCCGCTTGCTCCTGCTCTTCCTGGACTCCGCCGGTGACACGGCGTTCGGATTGCACGCGCTTTTTGTGCTGCTCGTGTTGATGTACGGCCTCGAGCACGGTGCGGACGATTTTCTCCATCGTCTTAGGTGAGAGGACGGAGTCGCCATCCACCGCTCGAACCGAACTAACTACTTCATCGATGTTGACTTCCATAACTTAGACCGCCGCTGCTGCTGTGCCGGAGATGGCTGCGCCACCGATGCCGACTCCGGGTAGTTGGAAGATTCCTTCGTGCGCAATTTCGAGCGACTCGACCGCAACACTGCCTTGGCTGGCGTTGAGCGACGGACCGGTGTAGCGAACCGGCAGCCCACGCCGGAAGTACCAGATATTGTTGGGGACGTGCAGGTTGTTCATGAGCACGATCAATCCGTCGCGGCGCTTGCCGTTGCCTTCCACGAAGCTGTAGTGCCAGTCCCAGAGGGAGGTGCTGGTGGCGATGCCACGCTTGAGCGTGATCTTCGACCACTTGATGCGCGTGGGAAACTGCAGCACTTCGCTGTTCCGTCCGCCTTCGCGATATTCCTCGACGTCGAGCGCCATCTCAAGGCCGGAGCACTCGCTGAATCCGGCGGCCGCGGCTGCCTGGATGCCGCTCGCGACGGAGCCCAGGGCGAGTGAACTGCTGCTATCAAGCAGAGTCACAACGAAATTGAAACTGAGCACCGGATCGATTCTGAGTCCAACTGCCATCAGGAAGCCCCCGGATATACAGTCTGTTCGGTCACTTCAAATTGATTGCCCACTCGTCCAACGCGCAGTACGACGAACTCGAAGGGATAGGACGGAGCGATTCCGATTTCCGCCAGAAGAATGCCAAGGTCAGTCTGGTTGGGGGGATTGTTGCTCGCGTCACATTTCACGAAGAAGGCCTCGGCCGCCGTCTTGCCAGCGAGAGCGCCTTTCTGCCAGAGAGAAATCAGAAAGCTGGTGAGCGAGAGGCGCAGCTTGGCCTGCGTGAGAGCATTGTTGGGCTCGAACACGGCCCACTGCGTGGATTTGTAGATGGCTTTCTCGACCATCATGATGAGGCGACGGACGTTGACGAAGATCCAATCCGGATCGCTGCTCACAGTGCGGGCACCCATGATGCGCAGGCCGCGTCCGGGCAGGGCGCGAAGTACGTTGATGCCGCCGGAATTCAAAACGCCGTGCTGGGTTGGATTGATGGGGACGGTTACGTCTTGAATCCACGTTATAGCAGCGTTAGCGGGAGCCTTGTGAACACCGACCGCAAAATCGCTGGCGGCGTATTGACCCGCGATATGGCCGCTGGGTGGAATGTCGCGAGTGATCGCGGTGACGGGCTGTAGCGGATCGACGACGCGCGTCCACGGATAGTACAAAGCGGCGTACTTTGAATCGAAGCGGCTGCGCCATGCAATGACGGCACCAAGTCCAAGTTCGTCGTTGCGCGAAGCGGAGAGCGGCGGATCGAGAATCGCAATTCGGTCGGCCATATTCTCGCAATGTTCCAGTAATGCAGCCTCGACCAACGCGATGTCGCTGTCGGAGAAGACGGGAGGCAGTTCCGTGCTTTGCACCGGCGGAGGCGCAACGGCAGGCGGAATCGCCATGGGCAGACACGGGTCGGGGATACAGGGAGTGATGGGCGCACTCGCGGGCAGCAGAAATGGTTGGATATTGATGTCGGGGACCGCAACCATGGCCACTTCGTCGACGGCTTCAAGAACGCGGAGTCCGCGGGTCTTGGACTGCTTCAGTTCGTCGCTATCGAGCGGGCTGCTCGCTTCGCCGATGAAATCGTAAGTAGTCAAGAGGCTCAAGCCGTCTCGGCCGCCGGTGAGCGAGATAGGCGAGAACGGAACATGCAAGGTCTCGAGCACGCGATCGTTCGCGAGTTCGGTGAAGTCGGGGCGGAGATCTTCGATGGCGATGGGATACGGGACTGGGGGAAGCCACTGGCTGGCGCTGGCGTCGTCGGTTGGAATTATCAGGGGCGCAAGCACGACGGGGGCATAGTTCGCATTTTCAGGAATGAGCGAGAGGCGCTCGTAGAGAGCGATGGGGACTCCCAACTCCGCGACCAGCAAGGTGTACTCGATGCTGTCGATCAAGACAGGGCGATTGAGATCGAAGCCGGAGAGTGGAGAGTCATAGACCGTGCGGCGCTCGGGTTTGTCGTTCAGCCAAACCAACGCTTGGTTTTGACCGTCGATGTCGGAGATTACTTTCAAGATCGACGGAGCACCCGGTTGCGAGAGGCGAACGAGAGTAGCGCGGGCGAATCCGTTGGTGGAGGCAACGACTGATGCATTGGGCTGCACAGGACCAGGAATCGTGCGCGTCTGAGCGCGGTGTGTTTCCTGGATTGTAACGGTGAGATTGTCGCCCCATACGCCGGGACTGGAAGGGCGAATGCGCCAGACGTTTCTCGGCGTCGCGGATGAGCTCTGCACTATAGTTTCGGCGGGAGCGGCACCACCACCTGGATCGCCGGAAGCGACGCGAACGATCCAGCAGCGGCGTCCGCCATTTTCGAAAAACGCGCGAACGGTATAGGCCAGGAATCCAACGCCAGTGAACGTGCCGAACTGCGCCTGGAACTGGCGAAAGGACTCGACCGGGATGGCAGTGTCGACGAGTCCGCGTGTAGCGATGCCCACAAATCCGGCAACATCGGTGCGGATCGCGGTGATCGCTGGCGGACTGGCGTCGACGCGCTGGTAATAGATTCCCGGTGTGAGATAGGTCGCCATACTTGCCGATTCCTGCCACTTATGAAGCGTTTTCTCGGGGCTAAAGCCCGTACAAGTTTTGCTCGACTTACGACGCGGCTAAAGCCGCGCCCTTTCAGAACACAACTCAATCGGACTGTCCCCAGTTCCTTAGCTCTCCAGACTCAGGGCTTCGTGCACGAGTTCCACGGTCTCGACCGCTACTTCGTTGGCGGTAGCGTTGAAGCTAGGCGCTTCGATCTTCTTGATCCAGGCATTCTCGACGCTCCAGCGCATGACGTCCTTGCGGGCCTCGTCCATGAGGATGATTGAACCGTTGCGACGGTCGGGCACGCCGTTGACGATGTTCTTGTACCAATCCCAGAGCTCGGTGTTGGTGGTGTATCCCTTCTTGAGGGTGATGTTGGAATAAGTTTGCAGGCCGACAAGTTTGCGGACCGAGCGCGGAACGTCGGTGCCTTCGCGATAGTCGACGGAATTGCCGTCGGCCGTGAGGCCGCTGCACTCGCGAAAACTGCCGACCGTCAGGCCGTCAAACTCGACGCGAAAATTAAAGGAACGAAATGGATCCACGCGTTCTGCAGTTGGCATGAGTTGATCTCCTTCTCACTACTTATCAAGTTTGCGAACCTGCGGTCCAAAGACCGATGCGAATGATCACGAACTCCGCGGGCCGCACGGGGGCGACGCCGATGACCACGATGAGACGGCCGTTGTCGATATCGTCTTGCGTCATGGTGGTGTTGTCGCATTTGACGAAGAAAGCTTCTTCGGGCTTCGTTCCTTCCAGCGCGCCGTTGCGCCAGACCGTGGTTAGGAAGTTGGTGATGGTGCGTTTCACCCGCGCCCAGAGCGGTTCGGCGTTGGGCTCGAAGACGACCCACTGAAGGCCGATGTCCATCGACTGCTCGAGGAAGATCATGAGACGGCGAACATTGACATAAATCCAATCGGGATCGCTGGTGATGTTGCGCGCGCCCCAGATGCGGATGCTGCGATTGTCTTTGCGGAAGTCCCGGATCACATTGATGTTCACCGGGAAGGGATTCAGGATGTCCTGCTCGCCTTTGTTCAGAATTCGTTGCAGACCGATGATGCCGTTCACGACTTCGTTGGCGGGTGCCTTGTGAACACCGCGAGTGTCGTCGGTGCGAGCATAGACTCCCATCACATTGCCCGACGGTGGAATGGGGAACGTACCAATCTTTTGCAGGTTGGTAGGGAATGGATCCTCGATCAGGAGCCAGGGGTGATAGAGCGCAGCGTATTCAGTATCGAATTGCTGGCGCAGATTCTGCACGTCGGCGATGGAATCGTCCGGTGGTGGAGGTCCATCGAGCACGGCGAAGCGATAGCGCAGATTCTCGCACTGAGTGATCAACGCATTTTGAACAACCGTCGTAGTGCGTCCGGGAACGGCAATGATGCTGATTTCCTCAACGCTGACCAGGCTATAGAGACCAGTCCGCAGCTCGGGGTCAGCGTTATCGTCGCCCGTGTAGGTGTGGTCGTCAACCGTACCGACAGCGTCGCCGCCGCCCTCCAGCGCCTGGCGTGCCGGCTGCTCACCGCCACTTGGAAGAATGTCGACCAGCGTCTCCGGCCCGAGTCGAATACTTTCCAAGGTTGCTGTGGGATCGGGGAGAACGTCTTGGCCGAAATCGTGGACGCGAATGTACCAGGACTGCCCTTCGGGGCGGCGATCCTCGAGGCGCAGAGGACCGTTGATGTCGCCGATGATCGTCTGAATGTAACGGCTGTGCCGATGATCCATCGAGAGATTGCGGAAGACCTCGGTGTCAATCACGACGTTGTCGCGCGAGGGCAGAGCCGGGTCCGCTTGATGGAGCAGGTAAACGGTCACGCGAAATTCACGCGAGCGCACACCCAGAGATTGGCTGGCGGCAACTGCGTTCGCCTGGGCGGTCAACTGTGCCCCGGTTAAAGCAGATTGCAGGGTGATAGTGTTGTTGGAATTACGATCGACGAGCACAACCTTGAGCGGAGGGTCGACCACCGCATTGTTGTTCAGAGGGTCGAGAAGTTCGAGGATCGTCCCGGCCTCGACCCCCGCGGCCGAGGCCAGGCGGATGTGAGTAGGATTTATGATCGTGGCGATGGTTGTACGAGAGACGAGCCCCGGAGCTTCGTCTTGCACGCTGACGCGCACGCGGTTGCCCCACGCGCCTACGTCGAGGGCCTGAACGTCGATCAGCGGAGAGCGGCCCACGACGGGAGATCCGGCAGGATGAGTGCGCTCGAGTTGAGTCTGCAGAGTGATTTCGACGGGAGCGGACGCGGTAGCGGTGTTGACTTCGTGATAGAAAGTTTCGCCACTGGGAATCGTGATACCCAGGAACGTTCCGGCGGTGAAGCCCGAGCCGTCGCTCAGCAAAATGGTCTCGGCGCCCTGCTCCACGGTTAACACCAGCGTTGTGGCAGCAGTAGATGCGGTGTCGACTGTGGGAGGCAGCGCACCCGCGACCAGCCCGGTAGTGGGTTCCGTAAAGTTGGTGCCGAAATTGACCGTAGCCTGGAGAGTTTCCGTCCCAGGCGCCGTGCCCACATAGACTCTGTATTGTGTAAAGCCAGAGCGAGCCGCAGGAGAAGTCACGACCAGTACATTGTTTAGGGGCACGGCAATCGTGGCTTCCGGGCTGACGGTCGTTTCGCCTGTCGCGGAATTGAAGTAAGTCGTTACCACAAAATATGTACGCGCGAGCAAAGCGCCGGCGGCGCCGGTGGAAAGGAGAGGGACAGACGGAGGAGGGGGAAGCTGACGGCGGAAGGTGCCTCCGTTGGGATGGCTGAGCGCGAGCGAGTGATCCAAAACAACATTTCCAGCGTCGGGAGAGACGCCAGCAGGGCTGCGATTGGGCAGGCCGACAATGGTGGCGTATTCCTGGTTGGGAGCGTCGCCAATCCGAACCACATCGCCGACCTGAAGCGTGATGCGATTGCCTAAGGCAACCACACGCGAGCCGGCGGGTGCGGCAGAGGTTAGAGTCTTGAGGCTGAAACTGGGCGTGGCTGGTACCGGAAGTGGCGCGTGTGGATTGGCTAAAACGGCAGTCAACGTGACTTGGCTTGTGGCCGCGTTAACCGACAGAATGGTCCCCATCTCACGGTGAAGGCCCACGTCTACCCAAAGCGAATCGCCGGGCGTCAGGGAACTGACATCATCGAGGGTAAGCACTGCTCCGGCAAAGGCACTCATGTGTCGATCGTCATCGGTGAGCGCGGCTGCCTGCACGATCGAGTCGGCGGGATACTGTTCGTAAGCAGTGGGCGGCGCGATATCGACGGTGAATAGATGCCCGATGCGGCGGATTTCATTTCGAGTCGGATCGGTCGCATGAATAAAAACGAGGTCAGTAGGGGTATTCAGCGCGCCGCCGCGATTGTCGACATAGATCAGCGAGTCTCCCGTATTTCCGTCGAGCGCGAGATGCGGGCTGGCGGCGACCGCAGGAGTTTGTAGCGGGTTGACCGTGGCCGCGTCCGGATACGCCAGAACGAGGGAAGCTTCCAGAACTACCTTGGCCGTTGTTCCCGAGATCGTCGCTGACACGGCAAAGTGATGCTCGCCATGGGTCCCGCCGATTTCCAAAATCTGGGGTGCGGCGACAAGAGCGGTGACGAGCGCAGTCAGGTCAACGGCCGCGCCAGTGATGACAAGATGGGTGGCGCCCGCATCGACTGCGCCGGTCAGAGTGAATCCCGCACCGTAGGCAGGATCGGCGGTAGGGGTAAACTGCTGCACAGCGCTGGTAGCTTCGTGCAGAAAATTCAACGGGAAATTCAGTGGAACGTGCGTGTTGTTGGCCAGCGATCCGATGACGGATACCTGCTTGTATTCGGCAGGAGAGCCATCGCCGATGCGGATCCAGTTGCCGGGCGCAACCGTGCTGAGATTGGTGGGATCGAGCACGTAAAGGAGCGGAGGACTGGCGACCGTGCCGGTGCTGTCCGCGGCCGAGCGCAAGATGATGGTGTCTGCGGAACTTGCGGACCCACGGTCGAAGACGTCTTGCGTCGCGGCGGCGGCGCCTTCTCCGACGACGCGGTTGATGTAGGCGCGTTTGCCTCCATTGGTGAAGAACCCTTCTACCGCATGGGGTAGATAACAATGGGCGTCGGTGCCATTCGAAAACTCTTCAATGTTGAGGTATCCACCAAACCAGCGCATGTATTCGCCGAAGCCGGTGACGAGGATGGGGACATTCACGGGACCACGCTCGGTCAAACCTTCCATCCCAGCCGTGCTGGTGCTGACGCCTTCAATGGGCTTGTTCCCGGTATCGATTTCTTCTACATAAACACCCGGTGAAAGATATTCCGGCATGGCTATTCTCCTGTTCCTGGTCTGACCTCTAGAACGTGATGTCCAATTTGTCTTCTTCCTGCGAGTAATCGGGCCCAAAGGTTACGGTAATGGGTGGCGGAACCGCACCAATGTTTGCTTCCAAATTCAGTTGAGCGACGCGAGTGAGGGGCGGCAGACGATAGAAGCCCTGCGCGTCGGTGGTAGTGGTGAAGTAGCTCGCCGCGTGATACTCGGGCGGATTCACGCCATCGGAGACTCTCACGATCGTCGCGGGCTGCAGGGTCGCGACATTGCTCACGAAGGCACACACGTCTCCTACGATCGCGTCGGCGGCAAAGTTGGTAGAGCTGCCGGCCACACCGAGATTTACTTTTCTAACCGGGGCGTTGAAACGATGTGTGGCCTGGAGCGGATAGGTCAACTGAATTGTTGCCGGCTGATCGGGAGTGCTTGCCGCAGTAATGGTCTGGATTGTCATGTACTCGGTGCGGAATGGATCGTCGGCGTCGACTGCGAGGACATCGCTGACTAGCAGACCAATGCAGTCGGACAGCTGAAGGACGTCGCTGCCTTGCTGGGCGTCGAGCAAGAGATGTTTGTCTGCGCCGACGACCGGGGCCATTGGCTGCTGTGTGATGTGAGCCGAGGGAGATGTTCTGGGGAAGTAGAGAGCCGGCACCATAGAAATCAGATTGGGGGCAGATGGAGCGATGATGACATTCGCAGGAGGTGCAGTTCGCCAGATTCCCGTGATGGAGACCGCCGCACCGACGGCAGGGGTGCTGGTTACACCGGAGCTCACAGTGACCCGTCCCTTGATCACCGTCGGCGCACGATGGAGGGCGACTTGGCCGACGTCGATCGTGTTAAAGAGAGCGGGAAACGTCGGGATTACGGGGATGGGCACTTGCATGTCCACGGGAACGTAGCGATTCGCCGCGATGGTGAGCTCGACGATATATGCCGTGGTCGCAAGCTGGGAGAAGGCATTCACAGGAATGCCTGCCACACCTACGATTCCGTCTTCGGCTACACGAGGAGTCACACCGAGATTCGGAGAGTCGACCGTCAAGGGCGCGACGGGGTGCTGGCCTGTCAGTTCGTCGACGACCTTGGCCTCCACCAGCGCCCATGTGCGTTGTCCGAGTTGCGGCTCAACATCCGGGGCGACTGTGTAGGTGACGTCGGTGTCGATGTAGACCTGATGCGGCAAAGAGTTCCCTTTCTACCGAGTGCTGGTGATGACTCCTGGTTCGGTTAGAACAACTCTCACTGGACTGACCGGTTCGACCAGTTCGGAATCGATGTAAACCACGGTGACTTCGTACGAAACGGACAGCTCGTACGACCGCTCGAGGGCGTACCAGACTTTCGTGATCTCCTCGAGACTCATTGACTCCAGGCGCGCCGTGAGCTGCAAAGCAGTTCCGCTCAGGTCGCCCTGGAGATCGGCGCCACTTAAAGTGGGATGGTCGTAAAGCACTTGCAACACTTTTCCGAGAATGGTTTGCTCGGTCTCCGCTCCAGTCGCATTGTCAGCAGCAACAGTCGGCGTGATGAGGTAATGGAGACGGAGCGGCAAAGGCGTCTTGCTGGTGTGGCCTGGCCCGAGGCGAAGCGGAGGAGCGTTGAGACGTTCGTCGTCGCGCGCGATGCGGTAGAGCCAAACCGACAGGCCCTCTTGTGTATTGTTGGTCATCTCCTCGGGCGTGCTCAGGGAAACGACCATGGTTCCGCCGTTCGCCGGATTAAACAGGGCCTTGAGATTAAAGTCGGCCTCAAGGCTCTGGCGAATGTATTGCGCCAGTGTCAGACTCGTGCCTGCAATCGCGGTGTACATTTCTCAGGCTTCTTGGTCCTCAACAATCGGCCCATTGTCGTGCTCATACTCGGCGATGGACCGGACTAACAGTCGTAATAGCGTGCGGCTGTATGCGGGATTCATAATGATGCGCGTGTGCACTTCGGCAACTCGAGGGTTCGTCGCAGCCTGCGCGAAGTCGATTACGAATTCAAAAGCGTTGTGCCCAACCCGAAAGCAATTGGCATAACGTCCTTGTAGCTCGGAGTACTGCCAGACCACGGTGTCATCGTCCAACGGATACCTCTCCGCCGAGCGCCGCGGAAGCCGCCTGACGTCGGGAACGCCCCTACTGCCGCTGATGCCATGCACGCGCAGTACCGATGATGCTGAGCGCGAGCCGGCCGCGCTAAGGTGCAGTGTTTTGAATCGAGGCAATCGCAGAGCGCCAGATTTATCGAGTGGCGCTGTAACAGGGGAAGGAACACAATGCCGCGCGGGGTAATTGAGAAGTCAGTTTCAGAATCATTGATAACCGCTTCAAATGAAACGCTCGCGATCGGAAACCTGCGAGGAGTTGCGTCCATGTAACTCGAAGTGTCACAGAGATGTGACAGGTGGGCGAGGAATCCTACGGGATTGCACAAAACGTTGGAAGAACATTTTGCCGGGCAAACGATTGCGTCGATTTATGCGAAGAGGCGGTACTTCGCAATCTTACGATAGAGTGTCATGCGGGACCAGTGCAGTTGTTTAGCCGCTTTGCTCTTATTCCACTTGGTGCACAGCAATGCCGATAGCAGAAGATCCCGCTCGCTGGCAGGAGGGCCGCCGTGCTCGCTCATTTTGCGCCAGAATTCCGTAGGCAAGTCGATGTAAGTAATGTCCTGAGGTGGCAGATTGACGAAAATGGCTTCGAGAAGGTTGCGCAATTCGCGAATGTTGCCCGGCCAGTTGTACTCCAGCACGTGATGGTAGGCATTCTCGGTCAATCCTACGACGGACCTTCCAAAACGTCGATTCATTTCCGCGATGTAGTGATGAAAGAGATCGGGAAGGTCTTCCTTGCGATCTCGGAGGGAAGGCAGATGCACTCCGATGATGTTGAGGCGGAAGAAGAGATCCTGGCGAAACCTGTTTTCCGCTATCAACTTTTCCAGATTCTGGTTCGTGGCGGCCACGAAGCGGACGTTCAAACGGATGGCGGCGCGTGCGCCTAAGCGGTTGATTTCTTTTCCTTCGATGACGCGCAAGATCTTGGCCTGGGCGAATGGACTCATCTCTCCAACCTCGTCCAGAAAAGCGGTGCCTCCGTTCGCGCGCTCCAACTGGCCTGCCGTTTTGCAGACAGCACCGGTGAAGGCTCCCCGCTCGTAGCCGAACAGTTCGCTTTCGATAAGGCTATCGGGAATGGCCGCACAATTAATGCAAACCATGGGCTTGTGTCGTCTGGGACTGGCGCGGTGGATAAATTGGGCCGCCAAGTCCTTGCCCGTCCCGGTCTCACCGGTAATCAAGACATTGCTGTCTGCAGCCGCAACCCGCGCCAGGGCCGACTTGATTGTCTTCATGAGAGCGCTGTCGCCGATCATGTGGCAGTCCGGGTTTTCTGGTGCATCAGCAAACTGATGGATTGATCTGTGCTGGACAGGATCGGCCCGGTTCAACAGGCGTGCGACGGCGGCTACCAGTTCTTCGACCTGCGAGGCCTGGGCGACATAGTCATTCGCTCCCGCGCGCAGGGCGCGAATGGCAAGCTCTTCAGAACTGCGCGTCGCGACGAAGATGATGGGCATCCGCGGGTAGACTTCACGGACCTGTCGCATGATTTCGAAACTGCGAGACTCATCGCATAGGCAGTCGCCACAAACGAATATAGAAGGAGGTGATGCCGGGATATCTCGAAGCGCACTACCCGCGTTCGTCGCCTCAATCGACGAGAAACCGGCCTGAAGAAGGCCTTGTTTCCAGCGCTGGCGCACTTCTCCATCGCCATGCACGAGCAAGACTGCCGGTCCCGTCATTTGGTGTCTCCATGGGGAAGCGTGCGCGAGCGGTGCGGCCGCTGTTGCAGACACCCGAAATCAGAGAGAGCCGATGAAGACTCGGCCCAATCTGCGGAACTAATCGTAAGAACTCGACATCGCCTGGGGGGAAATTGGTGGTGTTTTAAACAAGTTCGAAGCGTCGTTCCTCCGCGATCGATCTTTATCCATGACTGCCACCGTTGGAGTGCGCTAGAACCAGTTGAGATCCGCAGACTGATATTAGGCTCAAGAGACCGGAACGGAAGGGCATGACTGACCGGTTTTCTTCGGGCACGCTCTGGCGTTGTGGGCCCCTCGGCGCTGCAACTCTTGCAACGGTTAAATGGTAAGAGTACTACTAGATCGAAACTCAGCGGGGCACTATAAGCCACCTCGCTCGTAAAAGTAAATACCCAGTAAGTGCCTTTTGGCGGTGCAGAGGCGAATATTAAACAGGTTAGCATGACCGTGGCGTTCGCAATTAAGCATGGAAAGTCTGTTGGATTAATCGCACTGTATGAGTTTCGGCTCTTTTCAATCGACGCGATATTCAACTTAGAGCTGTCCAATAGCGCCGAGCGGTAGTGGACGCTAGCGCAACGAGGCGCCGCACCAAGGGAACGACTTGCCGACAAGCCAGCCTTTGAATCACGAGGTGCGGATCGCCAGTATGGCCTCAGCTTAGGCCACGGAAGAACGCGGCGAGGTCCGCTGCGACCGCCGCTGGTTCCTCAGCCGGGGCGAAGTGCCCGCCGCGCGGAAGGACTGTCCAGCGTTGGATGTTGTATAGGCGCTCCGACTGCGAGCGCGACAGTTCGCCTTCGGGAACGGCCCGGTGCGGGAAAACACCAAACGCCTTGGGCGTGCTGACGTAGCTGGGAGCGACCGGGTGCCAGCGATTGTCCCAATAGTCGCGCATCGACGAGGTGATGCTCTGCGTGATCCAGTAAAAGGTGAACGTGGCGCAGAGGAAGTCGTCGGTCGGGGTAATGTCGCTCCACGAGTGCCACTTCTCACCCACGTATGGCACGAGCCCTGCCGGGGAGTCGTTGAGTCCATAGCCGACAGTTCGGGGCTTGGTGGACTGGATCGCGCTGTAGCCCCGCTCCGTCATATCCCAGCCCCGGTTCACCGCGAGGTACGAACGCTCGGCATCGGACAGCTCCGTACCATCCACCACTGGGGCGAGATCCGACTCCAGTGTAGTGAGATGGATCCCGATCACCGACTTGGGATTGTCTAACGCAAGGATCGTCGTCACCCCGGCCCCAAAGTCACAACCGCTCGCACCATAGCGGGAATACCCAAGCTCAGACATGAGCCGATGCCAGCGCTCGGAGACGTACCGGTAGTTGATGCCGACATTGGGTGGACGCGGCAAGAACCATATCCGGGCAGGGAGGGTACGACCACGTCAAAGTGCTCGAGCATCGGCAGCATGTCCGTGTAATCGAGGAAACTGCTGGGCCAGCCGTGCGTGAGAATGAGAGGCACAGCCTGACCTGATGGCGCACGCTGGTACACAAGGTGGATGCCCTCCCAGGTGAAGTGGTTGAACGCGCTGAGCCTTCGCTCCCAGCCACGCCAGTCGAAACTCGTGGGCCCAGTAGGACACGAGGCGTCGTAACCAGTCCAACTCGGTGCCCTGTTCCCAGCCGATACCGGGTATCTGGTCGGGCCATCTTGCATTGCGCAACCGTGCCCGCACATCGTTTAGCACCTCATCCGCGACGTGAATCCGAAATGGTTCCACTACAATTGCCCCCTCATGGCCACAGCCAGTGGCCAACTGAATGCGCAAGCGATGTCGCACGGGGGCTCGTCGATCGCTGTCGACAGATAGACCGGAGGCGTTGCAGGCCGGATCTATCCCGTTAGTTTAGATCAAGCCCCCCTTTTCTCGCGGACGATAGTGTTCTCTACCATGGGTGAATGAGTCTAAAAAAGTGCCGACAGCAGCCTTTATGAACAAGTCTTCGGTGTGCAGATGATCCGTCTGGATCACGCAACCATCAAGTAATCCCAAGGGAGGGTTTGCCTTCCATGTAAGTCTTTGTCAAGAGGAAGCAATGGTCTTCCTGGGGCGCTCGCGAGAGCGCCCAAAACAGTGCTTGCAGGACTCCTAGCGTGCACTCTATGCCTCTCGGCAATGGTTCCTGCCTAGCGCAGAACCGGACATCCATTCGCAGTCTCGGGCTCCAAAGAGCCGTCACCGAAGATTGAGTCTGTGTTCGCTGCCAGTCCCGAAACAATTCGGAGAGAGCCTCGGGAGTTGATCTCCGTCGCTCAGTCGGCAAACTGCAGGACCTGGCAGCCTGCGCGCTCTGTAATCCTGTCGATTTTCCTCCCGCGGGCGGCGGTTAGGCCGCCACGCCCCTGTGATCTTCTGCCGGCACGAAGTTCCGCTTGCCCCGATCCACAGCGAGCAGATACGCGACCATCTTCCGGGCTACGGCCAGCGTTGCTCGATTGGCATTGCCTTTCTGCTTTTCGGTTTCATAGACCAGTGCCAGTTCATGGTTCTCTCTGGGCGCCAGTTTCGCGGCTTCCACCAGTACACGCTGGATATGTTTGTTGCGCTGTTTAGAAAGCGGAGTCCGCATCACCTTTTCGGCGGAGCTCTTTTCGTCACCGCAAAGCCCGCAATAACTGATGGCTTGTTTGATCGAGGGGAAGCGCGAAACCTCCCCCATCTCCAAGGCCCAGGTCAGGGCGGTGATCGGCCCCACTCCGGGAACCGTCCTGAGTCTCTTGATTCTGTCGGCCAGCAAGGGGTCCCGCTGCAGCGAACTCACCAGGGCATATTCCGTTTTCTGCAGCCGTACGATGGCATCCCGGCTGAGCTTCAGCAAAGGTCGAATATTGGAATGGATCTCCTGGTTGCTCGACAGAAGTTCATGGAAGTAGCCCACCTTGTGCAGCCTTTGCTTGCTATAGCTCACTCCGGTTTCCATCAGTAGACCCGAAACCCGGTTCTTCAGTTGCACCATCTGGCGCACCAGCAGATGCCGGTAGCGTAGGGTTCGACGTCGATCCCGAATCTCGGTCGGTGCCATGTGGCATTCCGGCAGGAAGTCGCAGCGCAGGCCGTCAGCAATCTTGCCGGCATCAATCCGATCATTCTTCTTTTTCGCTGCGGCGATGGCGCGCAGCATCAGCGGATGCGCCACCTTTACCTGGGCCGCGTGGGGCAGCAGATGATCATAGATCCAGCCTGTGAAGATCGTGGCTTCCATGGCTACGCTCCATGGCTGAGGAAGAGTCTTCATCCAGCTGTCCAGTTCGCCTCGCGTGGCTCCGATCTTGCCTTCCTGCAGGACCTGCCCGCTCGCATCCTTGACGCAATAGCTAATCGTTTTCTTGTGAACATCCAGGCCGATGTAATACATACTCTCCATGAGGAGCCTCCGTGGTTGTTCTCTGAATCAACGTTCCCGTTGAGTTCAGCTTTTTGTACACCCGTGCTCCTCACTCGACTTAACATTCAAACAACTCGCTTATGTGGATTGGGGTTCCGGATGCCCACTATCGAATCAGCGACAGTGCCTCCGGTGGGCGCGTTTTGCAGAGGTGGAGTTCAGGCGCTCATGAAGGAGTCGGCCGGTCGAAGGGCGCGATTGCGTTCAGCGCGCTGACGAGTTGCTCGAAGGTGTAGGCTCTTACCTCCGAACCGTTGTTCGGGCCGCCGTGAAAGGGCTGGCAAATCGCCGATGGATTTCTGCTCCTTCGTTTCGCGACGAATGATGATCACAACTCAAGCCAGAGCAGGTCACCTTTATCAAAGTGCTCGGCGCCGCGAAGCGAACGCCTCGTACACGCGCCATTCGACTCAATTTTATTGAAACGACTTAGACCGTCCAGAATACGCACGCCTGCAATTCACCCATTTTCTTCTCGAGCTCAGATTTGTAGCGTTAAGTCTTTGGGGGCACTCGGGAGCATTGCCAGATATAATATCTGAGTCCTGTTTGCCCTCCATCTATCGCGCTTACTCTGGCTCTTCGCCAAACCACGTTGCCAATTCTTCCAGCAGCACCGATCGGTTGACCAGCCGCACATATTCTCTGTCACCTCTAACAAGTGCGACAAACAGTCCGGGCCGCCGCAGCACATTCCGAGTTCGACGCGCCCGCGGAGCGTCCCGGACCTCGTCCGTCCAGAGTTCAAAGGCCTCTGCGGGAAGCATTCTCTCCAGCATTTGCCTCGTCACCCAAGCAGCCCGCTCCCGGGTTCCCGAAGCAAACGTGACCCATGTGTCCCCAGGAGACGGCGACGTGACAACCACAGGTGCAGAGACCGAAGCCGGAACGGCCAGTATAGGCGGCTGAGTTGCCGGCGCGGCGATCTGCAGTAATTGAATGAACTGGCCGACTACATTGCGTGCCGTCCATGGCTCAAGCGCGCCTGTAGACGACTGGATCGGAGAGGGATCGGGATTGATTGTCAGCGGGTCTGGAAGCCAAGCTGCACCATTAGGCACTGTCACTCCGGCTGGGGTCGAGCTCGGCACAAAGGCGGGAAAAACGTTCGTGCATGCCCTGAGCCACGCGGCCTCCATCCATGGGTACATGCACGCTAGCGACCACCGAATCTCTGAGAGCGCACAGATCGCGACAAATCGCCGGGCTAGCGCCGGAGTGGTCTCCAGAAATACGAATACCTTCGCCCCGCGCATGCGTTCAAGCATTACGGCCGCGATAAACAGGCGCGTGGTTAGCCATTCATGGCCTGCGCCTAGGTCAATCACCGCGTAATCCGCCGGCATCGTGGATTGCGCCTGCTCCAACATCATTCTAGTGGAATCGTTGATAGCGGCGAGCGTGGTGGCGCTCCGAATGTCGTCCAGCAGCGGACCGGCGGCGGCGCTGGGCGCAGTTGCCAGCTCTAGTTCCACCCTGAATGCCGAGAGTTTGGTGACCCGACCCGCCAATCCACTCAAAAAGTAACCGAGAGGTTTCCGGAAAGTCAATGCAATCGCGATCGCAGCAATCGGCCAGGCGAGCGCACTGCTAAATCCAATCCACGCGACAGAGGGCGAAGTGGGCGCGACAGCAGGATTGGGCACTTGGACTGCCGCGCTTTCAAGCCTGACAACGCCTGTGAGGATCAGAGATGTCAGCGTGCAAAGATCAGGTGCGCACATAGTACCCCCGGGATAAGAAGAGAAGAGTCCATTGCCTTAGGCGCCCCAGCATACCTCAACTCGGCTGGCGGCAACCAGTAGTTCTTCGTTGGAGCGGAAGTAATCTACCGGACGATGTACACGCAAACTGGAAGCTGGGTAAGGCGCGGTCAAGTTGACGAGAAACGCCCTGCTCACAGATGTGGATTGGGACGTTTGTCCTGAAGTCTCGTTGTAGGAAGTGTGGCGTTGCGAAGCCTAAACGTCGCTGGTCGCCAACAGCTCGAAGAGGCAATCAGGAAAAAGCGAGGAGGTATCTCGCTGAAGCTTACGCCAGAGCAGCACGCCAAACTTCGGAAGTCTGAATTAAGCCTGACGTGCAGGAGGGCCGCGACATTGAGTCGACAATAGTGTCGATCGAGATTACCCAGGCTAAATAGCAATGCAGACGAATCACGGCCGTACTATGCTATTTGCGTTTGGACCAGTAATGATGGGGCCGTGAATGACTTTTTGCCGACACAAAATTTGTACCGTTTTTGTACCGCCGACCCGGCAAACTGGCCTTTTTGGCACTTGTCGCCTCTAGTAGAATCAATAAGTTACTTAGAATCAATGTGTTGAATAGTTCAACTCCCGCCGCCTCCACCATATAACTGATTGATTGCAAAACACTTATAGTCGTATTTTCGGAAACGCGTGCGTAATACGTGTGTAAATGGGAGTGTGCAGGAGACCCGCCGCCTCCACTCAGCAACAGCCCAGATTGCAGTTTCCGTTTACGTCAATCGAGTGACGGGAAACGTAATTGGAATCTCCAACGGTGGGCGCGTGTATTTCTTCGTCGTCGAGCGGATTTCCGCAGGTTGAACACCAAAAGACCCACTCGCCGTATTTGTCTTTACTCAGTGCCTCAGATCGGCAGCAGTTAGAGCTGGCGATTCTCCGCCCGAAACTGTTCACGTCAAATTGCATTTGTATTTATCAAACCATGTCGGGGTAGAATTGCAAGCGGGCTTGTGCACACCACATGAAGCTAGAGGATTTCTCGCTCCGACAAGTCGCGATAGGGATTCCGGCTTTGGTGTTCGCGTATTGGGCGGCACTTCAGTCCGTCATTCTGCCGCATATGTCGGAAGATCGGCGAAGACACATTTACCCGAACAACTTTGGAGCGCACTACCTCCAAGCGATCAGTTTCGCCTTCATCATCTTCGCGGCTTGGTTTGTGTTTCGCTATAAGGGACGTTTCGCAACGCACGGCCGAAAACTTGTCGTGTTCGCGATGGCCCTTGGATCGTTCGGCGGAATGATCTTGGAATTCGCAATCCGTAGTTATTGGCACATCTGAATCTCCCGCGTGTGTATTACGTGTGTGAATACCGCGAATCTCGCGTGTGAGGCGTTTTAGGCGTCGTTAGTTTTCAATAACTTGTTTGCTGTCCACCCGCCTGTTTAATCCAACTCCCGCCGCCTCCACCAGCTATAACCGCTTTATTATTGGCGGTCTATCCTTTATTTCACCTAGCCAGTGTGTGTGATACGTGTGTTCGTCCCGCTAGTGGCGTCCGGCGGAAGTCCGCCACCTCCACAAGTAAGCGGCTGGCGAAAAGTCAACGTAATATTCCTTTTCAACTCAAAATTCTTCCACGCGTCCACGCGTAACATCACTGGCAGTGCCGAACCATTCCACGATTTCGCCATCCGCATTCTTAAGCGGGATCGCACGCGAGAATGTCCAGCCCAAGCCGCCATCCGCCACCGGCACACCCTCAAATTCGGCTGGAGTATCGTGCTCCATCACTTTGACTGTTACGTGCGGGGCGCCAGTTATTTGGGCGGCGGTAAGAGTTGTACTGTGACCTGAGGTATCCGTTACCCCCTAACGTCTGGGCGCAAAGCCCGTTGGCGACAGCCAGGAAACAGCCCACAATTACAAGTGGCAGATACATTGTTGAACTCATGTTTTCTCCCACAAGGCTTCGATTTGCCGTACTCGACGTGCGGCCATTCTCTGGCGAACAACTTTGGATAGCCCGTCATGGAGCTACCTCAGCCGCCTTCTCCACGCCGCGGTCGGGCGTACGGTAGCAGAGAGAATCGGAATTTTCCTGGCTCCTCGCAAGACCACCCGGGGCCCTCATCTTCAAGGCCGTCGCCACGAAGCTCGCGGCCACCGCCTCGAATGGCAGGGCGGGATACCGATCACATCAGGATTGGGTCCCTTGGAGCTGCCGGTTGGGATGGTGCTGGCAGCGGGCAACTCCGTTTGGTAGTCTTCGGGTATATGGTCCGTTCGCCCAGTATTTGCGGAGTGGTTCTGGCCGCCGGCGATTCCCTTCGCATGGGACGGGACAAGGCGTTGCTGCCCTGGCCTCCCGTTACGGAAGGAATGCCGGCCGTTAATACTTTCCTGGGCGCAACCATCGACTTGCTTCAGGCTTACACCGACCTCGTCATCGTCGTCGCTGGCAGAAATGCTCCGGCAATTGAGCCCGTGGTCTACGAGCATGCCGCCTTCCTGGTCGTCAACCGAGCTCCGGAGTTGGGACAGTTCAGTTCAATGCAGGCCGGGCTGCAAGAGGTGCTTACCCGCGGCCGGGACACTGCGCTGCTGGCTCTGGTTGACCGCCCGCCGGTACTGCCCGGAACGGTAAGGGATCTGCGCGATGCATACGCAACCGCCGACAACGAGACGTGGGCCGTCATCCCCGAAGTCCTGCGGGATGGAACGGCAGCACACGGGCACCCCGTGCTGCTCGGCCGCGAGATGATCGAAGCTTTTCTACGGGCGCCGAAAGAGTCGAATGCGCGCCAATTGGAGCACCTCTATCAGAAGCACATTCGCTACGTCCCGGTGGAAGATCCTCGCGTGGCCGCCAACATCAACACGCCGGACGACTATCAGCGGGTGATCGGTACAGTCCTCTCTTCGGGGACCCACTCTTGAATTCTGACGGGGACAAAGCCAGCCAGTTTGTGGAAGCGGTAGTGGCGCTCAAGCCCGTGGTCGCCGTCTTCGACTGCGATGGCACTCTGTGGAGCGGCGACGCCGGCGCCGACTTCTTTTTTTGGGAGATGGAGCGTGGCATCGTCAGCAACGAGACCGCGGTGCGGGCGCGAGCACGCTACGAAGGATATCGAGCGGGGCAAGTCGACGAATTAACCATGTGCGGCGAGATGGTCACCATGCATCGCGGCATCTCCTGCGAGTTCTTGCGCCAGGTGGCGCAACAATTTTTCGTCGAGAAGATCAGGCAGCGAATTTTTCCCGAATTGCAGCAGCTTACCCGCCGCCTCCTGGAGCAGGGATGCGAGCTATGGGCCGTGTCTTCGACCAATAATTGGGTTGTCGAAGCCGGCGCCCAATACTTCGGCTTCGCGCCCGAACGGGTGCTCGCGGCCTGTGTGCACGTCGAGCAAGGCTGCGCGACGGAGCGGTTAGTCCGCGTGCCGACCGATGAACTCAAGGCCGTCGCTATCCGCGAGGTCATCGGAAAACCGGTGGACGCGGTGTTCGGAAATTCCGTGCACGATCAGGCGATGCTGGAAATGGCGAAACACCCGTTCTGCATCAATCCCAATCCCGACCTGGAGAAAGTTGCGAAAGAACGCAACTGGACAGTGTACTGGCCACAGGCCGTGAAACCGGCTTAGCCGCCGAGCGTCTATGGCAAACCCGACGAGACCAGCAGGCCTTTTATTGCGGCGTGAAGGTATACAGGTTATCGACCAGTTCCTGCTCGGGAACGGCGTAGAGGTCGATCCATCCTTCCAGCGGCAGTGAGTCCACGGGAAGATGGTCCCGCCAGATGGCGAAGCGCAGACGAATGCGGCTTCCCTCCTGCGCGCCGATCAGGACAAACGGTACTCGCAGCTCGAAGATTTCGCCCAGCGCCACTTCAACCCCATTGGTGCTCTTGTTGCCGTTGTCGGCCGCGAAGCTCGCCAACTTCCTGCGCTCGTCGCCGTTGGTTAACGTCCAGCGCAAGACGGTGCTTTCCAGCATGTCGGCCTGCAGGCTGTAAGACTCCAGTGGCGACTTACGGTCTTTGCCGTCACGCCTGACCTCGAGGTTCACTACCAGTCGATAGGGCCCCTGCGGAACCCCTTCATGAAAGTCGAGCCGGCCGGAAACGGAGTTGGCGTCAACCCCGGCGTAGACAGCATCGAGCAAGAACTGCTTGCCATGCATGGCGCTGGTCCGCTGGTCGGAAGTGTAGCTGGCCGCGCCCATCCACTCGAAATAACCGCTGATGGCGCCGTCCACCCGCGCCCGCACATAGGCGCTCTGCGGAATGTAGCTGGGACGCGGCGCTCCGCTTATGAGCGGCGTACTCAATTCCTCGGGCGGAACTCCCTCCAGCGCGTAATACACATTGGAAAGATGTTTGCGGTAAAGCTGGTCGAAATCCTTATCGTTGGCTGAGTGGTGCTCAGGCCCGTACCACCAATTCCAGTCGCTGCCTTCTGCAATCAACAACTCTTCCCACGCCAGCTTGCGTTGTGCTGCGGAAACCCGTTGGGAATTGCGATCATAATATTCGCGCGCGTCCGAGAGCAGGTCCCAGGCGCGATTATCTTCCGGGGCCCCGATCCAGACGTTGAAGTTGGCATTGATCCACGATCCCGGCACAACCTTTTCGAGACGACCGAAGTCCTCGGGGTTATGGCGATCGATGGCTTCGCTGAGGGTGACGGCGTCGATCTCCGGATCGCGCTGCAGTCCGTCATAGAAGCGGCGCAGAAACTCGCGCCCCGATTGCGGATAATATTCCCACGCATTCTCGCCATCCAGAATGATGGAGACCACCGCGTCTTTGCCTTTGTTCAAGACCGGCCGTGCCGAGTCCTTAATGTTGGCGATCAAGTGATTGGCCGCATCGTGGGCAGGCATGCCGGAGTACACAAAGCCGATCAGGTCGGAGATGCAGTGATCGCGGAAGACCATGTGCATCTGCGAATCGCCCTTCTGATAACGATAGATGGTGTACAGCCGTTCGGCCCCTTCGCCTTGCAGGCGGCCACCGCCATCACGATGGAAATTAAAATTAAGCGAGCGGCCCAACACACCTTCATCGGTTGCCATCCACTTCACGCCGCACCCGTGCGCCAACGCAATCGCTTCGTCCGAGACGCTGCCCTCCGACGGCCATACTCCCTGCGGCCTTACGCCAAAAACATCTTGATGAAAGTCGAGCGCTCGCTCGATCTGGTGCCGCGCGTCTTCCGGTCGCTGAAAGCGGCGCGCCGGCAGGTGAAGGCCGGAGGTCGATTGTGCTCCCGCATTCGTATCGCAGAGCAGAGGAAGAATCGGGTGGTAATACGGGGTGGCTGAGAGCTCCAGCGAGCCACGTGCCGCGGCAGCAGAATAGGCAGGAAGCACGGCCGCCAGTAGTTCGCGCTCCTTGGCAATCATGAGTTGCTGGTCATCACGCGTATAGTCTTCCCCTTTCGCGATCAGGGACGCAACCTGGGTATCGGAGAGAAAGTATTCGTCGAACCAGGCCAGTTGCGACAGCACCTGCAGGTCGGCATAATCGCGTGTCATGAAATACGATTCCGGGCCTTCCGGACGATCGTACGTAGCCCGATAACGCTCCCACAGTTCCCGATAGCGAGGGTAGCGCCCGATCATGTTCACCGGATTCGCCTGGAACAGATAGCGCAAGGCAAACTGGCGTTCGTTCTGCGTCAGGTCGCTCGCCGGCTTGGCCACCAGGTCAAAAAACGGATCGCGCGCCTGTCCCGAGACATAGTCCTGGATTTGCATGACCAGCGACGGGACCAGGTTGAAGTTCTGGTGGACCTCAGGAAATTCATCCAGCAGCTTCACCATGCCGTAGTAGTCCTTGAGCGCATGCAGACGCACCCAAGGGAGGCGGTACTCGCCCGTAACCATGTCTTTATAAAACGGCTGGTGCATGTGCCATAGCAAGACCAGCCTGATCTTCGGAGAGCCGGATGTCATGATTTGAATATCGTTATTTTACGGGCGAACTGTAGAAGGGCACGCAAATAATCGAACAAGTGTAGCAGGCAAAGGCGAGACTTTGAACACTAAATGTTGCCTAAGGGTTATCCGCCTTGCGACGAAGGTGATAGGGGATTCCCTGAGATTCAGCCTGCACCGATCGCCGACACAACGAATTGCACTCGCTGCTCGACGGAACCGAGGGGAAGTGTAATCAGCTCATAGCCGAACGTCGAGTAAATCTCGATCATCGCGTTGCAGGTCGCTCGGGCTTCCTCGAAAGACTGTTTGCGCTCTGCATCTTGAGAGAAAATCTCCAGCCAGGGAGGCGCGACAAACACCCGGCGATGATAGCGGAACATGCGAGCGGCGTTGTTGACATGGGCAGGGACAGCCAAGCCGTTCAAGCGCAAATAACCAGCAACGTCGGGGATGCCCCGATCGAACATCACCGGGCCGGCGCATCCGAGCGCGACCCGGTACGATCGCAATTCCCAGCTCAGCATCAGTTCGGCAAACGCCCGACGGTCGGCCCAGGGCAGGGCCTCGCCGGCGATCGCTACCTGATCGCGAATGATTGCCCTGCCGGCCTCGGGCATCCCGCTGATACCCTGCCCTGTCAGGGCGTCGATCAGAGTGCTCTTGCCAGACCCCGGGCCTCCGGTGATCCCGAACAGACGGTCCACTTCGGCGGATTCCATTCTTCTCCTTTACGCGTGGACGGAAGGATTGGCTCCGAAGACCTCCGGATGAGAAGCCGCTGACTGCAGGGTGTCCCTGTACGGTGCCGCGCCAGTTCCGCTAAACTAGAGATTCGTGCGTATCCTGACCCGCTACATTCTGAAGGAAGTGAGTTCGCACGCGCTGATCGGCGTAGCGCTATTCACCTTTATTATCTTCATGCGGGACCTGGGACGACTGCTGGAATTGATCGTCCGCAACAGCGCACCTTTGCCCAGCGTTGCCGAAATTTTCTTCTTTACTCTGCCGACCACCTTCACGATCACTCTGCCCATGGGGGTCCTGGTCGGTATCCTCATTGGATTGAGCCGCCTGGCCGCCGACAGTGAGGTCACCGCGATTCGCGCCAGCGGTATGGGCGCAATTTTGTTCGTGCGCGCAATATCAATCTTCGCCATTGCCGCCTTCGGTTTGGGGCTATTCAACAGCATCTACGTAGCGCCGCGGTCCGCCCGCGCGCTCACCCACCTCCAGGACCGGCTAAAAGCCTCTCAGGCGGCGTTCGAAATCCAGCCGCGTGTGTTCTACGAAGAATTTAAGAACATGGTGATGTATGTGCAAGATGCCGTGCCCTCGAAGGATCAGTCTTTGTGGAGAGGCGTCTTCCTGGCCGACGTGTCCGATCCCGCTTCGCCGAAGATCACCCTGGCCCAGCGCGGCGTTCTGCTGACGGATTCGCCGGATCGAATGCGCTTTCACCTGGAAGACGGAACCCAACAAGAAATTGTTCCCAAGGTTAAGGACCAGTATTCAATCACAACATTCGACGGCACGGACATTCCTATCCAGGTGCCCAGCACCAATGACCGTGGGCCAAGCGATCTGCTTCCAGTGGCGGAACTGGGACTGCACGACCTGCTGAGGAATGCCGCGCTCGAACGCAAGGCAGGCGCACAACTAGTAGTCAATGACCCGATGACTTCGTCGTACGACTTTCTGAAAGCCAGATACTACGAGATCGAGTTTCACCGTCGCTTTGCGCTGCCGGCCGCCTGCCTGGTGCTGGCCCTGATCGGCATTCCTCTCGGCCTTTCGGCACGAAAAGGCGGAAAGAGCACCGGCTTCGTACTCACCATTCTCCTGGTGTTCGTTTACTACTTCTTTTCGCTGACCGGCGTCTCGCTAGCGCGGCAAGGGAAGGTGTCTCCCTTTTTAGGGGTCTGGGGCGGCAACCTTTTCTTCTTCGTTGCCGGACTGCTCTTACTGTGGCGTGTAGACCGCATGCCGCTCGAGTTGGCCAGTGTCGCATCGGTCTGGAAAGCGCTCAAAGAGCGCTTTGAAACCTTCGACACACGGCGTCTGCGGGCCGAAGAAAAGCGCATGGGTGGTAAATCGGCCCTCACTCGAAGACGCTTCAGCGCCCGTTTTCCTCTGATTCTCGATGACATGATCCTGCGCGACTTCTCGCTGTATCTGGTGATGATCCTCGCCGCGTCCTTGATGATCGTGCTGGTCTTCACCTACTTCGAGTTGCTCACCGACATTGTTCGCAACAAGATTCCTGCGCTGGTGCAGGCTGAGTACCTGTGGAATGTGAGCCCCTCGCTCATCTACCTGATCGCCCCGCTTGCCGTTCTGCTGGCGGTACTGATTACGTTTGGCCTGATGGAGAAGTCGAGCGAGTTGACCGCCATGAAAGCCACGGGGATCAGCATCTATCGTGCTGCCCTGCCGTTGATTGTGCTGTGCGCTATCTTCGCTTCGGCGCTGTTTATTTTTGACCAGCTTTATATTCCTCGCACCAACAAGCGGCAAGAGATTTTGCGCAACGAGATTAAAGGTAAACCGGCGCAGACCTATCTTCAGGCCGACCGCAAATGGATCTTCGGACAAAGCGACGAAATCTATTACTACCAGGCCTTCGATCCCGACACCAATCACTTTGGCGGAATCACCGTCTTCGAGTTCGACCCCAAGACTTTTCAGCTCAAACGCAGGATTTATGCCGAACGTGCCCATTGGGAAGAAGGGCTGAAGAAATGGGTCTTTGAGCAGGGATGGGTACGCACACTGCGTGGCGCGTCGATCGAGGACTATCACACCTTCGACGTTGCCACTTTCAACGAACTTCGAGAGGATCCGAGTTACTTCAAGAAGGAAGTGAAGCAGTCGTCGGAGATGGATTATGAGGAGCTGCGCAAATACATCGCGGATTTGCAGCAGAGCGGCTTCGATACCGTGCGCCTGAAGGTGCAGTTGCAGAAGAAGATCGCCTTTCCCCTGATCACCCTGGTGATGGCAGTCATGGCGATTCCCTTCTCCGCCTCGGGACACAAAGGCGGCGCGCTCGCCGGGGTGGCGATTGCCATCGGCATCGCTATTGTTTACTGGGTTACGGCCGGGCTCTTCGAAGCCATGGGCAACGCCAATCAACTGCCGGCGGTCTTGGCGGCCTGGGCGCCTGACTTCATCTTCGCTCTGGCCGGCGGCTACCTGCTACTCAAAGTGCCCACCTAGGCACAGGATTTGCGCATCGGGCGGTGTACACGATCATCTAAGTTGTTTCGCGTTGAGATTTCCGGGAACCAGTGCGCTAAGACCGCTTCAATTCCATGTTCAAGAACCTGCGACCGCTATTTCCGTACATACGCAAGTATCGCGCGACCTTCGTCGTCGGGGCGCTGTGCGTCCTGGTCAATAACGGCGTTTGGATCCTCTTTCCGCTGGTCATTCGTCGTGCCATCGACGATCTGAACGTTGGAGTCACCCGTCATAAGCTGCTGACCTACTCAGCGATGTTGCTCGGTGTCGCCGCCGTCAAGGCAATCTTCCAGTATCTGACGCGCTGGATCCTGATCGGCGTGTCGCGTGAGATTGAATTCGACCTGCGCAACGACCTGTTTCGCCATCTGGAACGGCTGTCGTACAGTTTTTATCAGCGCACGCGCACCGGCGACATTATGGCACGCGCGACCAATGACTTGAACGCCGTACGCATGCTGCTCGGTCCCGGCATCATGTACACCGCCAATACCGTGGTGTTCACCGCCGGAGCGCTGGCGTTCATGCTCAGCATCAGTCCGCGGCTAACCCTGTTCGCCTTTCTCCCGCTGCCGGTCGTAAGCATCGTGGTGCAGTACTTTGGCCGCAGGATCTTCGAGCGCTTCGAGCGCATCCAGGCGATGTTCTCCGAGATTTCCGCTCGCGCCCAGGAGAATTTCTCCGGAGCGCGCCTCATCCGCGCCTACGTGCAGGAGCGCTGGGAGATCGAAAGCTTCGAAAAAGAAAACCAGGAATACATTGCCCGCAGCCTGAAATTAGTTCGCCTGATGGGCATGCTGTGGCCAACGCTGGAGACGCTGCTCGGTGTTGCCGTGGTGATCGTGCTCTGGCTGGGTGGCCGCGAGGTCCTGCAACACCGCATCACCGTGGGCGGCTTCGTCGCCTTCAACACCTACATGGTGCAGTTGACCTGGCCGATCATCGCGCTCGGCTGGGTCATCAACATCTTCCAGCGTGGAACAGCGTCGATGGGACGCATCGAGAACGTTTTGAAAGAGAAGCCCGAGATTACCGACGCTGGCGTTCCCGCCGGAGATGTGCCGCAGGAGGTGGAAGGCGAGATCGAGTTCCGCGATTTGAGCTTCCACTACGGCCCGACCCTCCAAGCCGCGGACAAAGGACGCGGTGCCACTCATGGCGACGAAGATGTTTTGCGCAAAATCAATCTCCGGATACCTGTCGGCACCAGCCTGGCGATTGTTGGTCCCACTGGCTCAGGCAAGTCGACACTGGTTTCGTTGATTCCACGAATTTACGACGCGGTGAAAGGGTCGGTGCTGATCGACGGACGTCCCATCCGCGAGTTCCCGCTGGAACTTTTGCGCAAGAACATTGGGTTTGTCCCGCAGGAGACGTTCCTGTTCAGCGACAGCATTCGCGAGAACATTGCCTTTGGCGCAGAACACGCGACCGATGCCGAAATTCGACAGGCCGCCGAAGCCGCCAGCATCGCCAGCGACATCGAGAGCTTTCCGCAGAGCTATGACACGCTTGTAGGCGAGCGCGGAATAACTTTGTCGGGTGGCCAGAAGCAGCGGACAGCGATTGCCCGCGCGTTGATTCGCAACCCCCGCATTCTCATCCTCGACGACGCCCTAGCCAGTGTGGATACCCAGACGGAAGATCGCATCCTCAATCAGCTTCGCCAGATCATGCAGGGCCGCACCACCATCTTCATCTCGCATCGTGTTTCGACCGTCCGCAATGCCGATCGCATTGCCGTGCTGCACGACGGAGAGATTGTCGAGTATGGAACCCACGACGAACTGATCGAACGCAACGGCTATTACACCGAGCTCTACAACAAGCAGTTGCTCGAAGAAGAGCTGGAGACGGTGTAGCCACGGGTTTCACGCTTTCGCGGATTTCCCTACTTCCCAGGAAAAAACCTCTCCACGATGGCCCTCAGCGCGTCAACCGCCAGATCTGCCGCGTGTCCCGACGCGGGCGGTACGCCGCCAACGACGCGGATCACGTTTTCCCTGCCAATCTGCCGCGCCTCCATAACCGTCTTCCCTTTTGCCAACTCGGTTACGGCCGAGCCGCACGCCATGGCGGGCACGCAGCCTTTCGCGCGAAATCGGATGTCGCCCACCCGCTCGCCGTCGAGTTTTACTGACAGCTCCAGAATGTCGCCGCAGGCAGGATTTTCGACGCGGACGTGCGCATCCGCCTCCGGCAGCTCGCCGGTGTTGCGTGGATGTTCGAAATGATCGAGGAGTTCGCGAGAATACATATAATCGAAGAGCCTTGTCCCCTCCAGATTACACTCCGCAACGCGTGGTTTCCCTGCAACCCAGCGCGACGCTCACCTTGCGAGATCTCGGTCTGCTCGATCGTCTGGTAGCCTGCACGAAATATTGCGCGGACGTCTGTCCCGAGGCCGGTGATGGCTCCAGGATCGTTGTGTCCGATTCCTGGAGCGCCCAGGCGGAACAGATCGTCGCCGCCCACCCTGATCTGGTGCTCGCCTCCGTACCCTACCAGCTTGAGGCGGTCGCCGAGATCCTGAAGGCCGGAGTGCGTTTTCTCGGCTTTGCTCCGCGAACGCTCGCCGACATCTACACCGACATCACCGCCATCGCTGGCATCATGGGCCGCCCGGATCGCGGTCGCGCGACCGTTGCTCGCATGCAAGACGCGGTCGAGATCACGCGCTCGAAAGTAGCCGGCGCGCCGAGCCGCAAGGTCTTTTGCGAGGAGTGGGGCAAACCCATCATCGCGTCGCAGCCGTGGGTTGCCGAACTCGTTGCAGCGGCAGGGGGTGAGTTCGTTGCGCAACCGGGAAACACCACGAGCTCGCAGGCAATCGTCGCCGCCGAGCCCGACGTTCTGCTCGCCGCCTGGTGCGGAGCTGGAGACCGCGTACAGCTGGAGAAAATCGTCGAGCAGCGCGGCTGGCAGCAATTGCCCGCCGTCCGCGATCAGCGCGTTTTCTGCATCAACGACGAGTTGCTGAACACGCCCGCCAGCAGCCTGATTGGAGGATTGCAGGCGATCGCCTGGGCATTGCATCCTGAGCTCTTTTCCCAACCCGCAGGCATACGCCGGATTTCGCGGCTGTGATCTAATGAATCGATATGCCCGCTGACTACCGGAAGCTGGAAGAAGAGCTGAATGCCCTCGCCGAAGCAGCCGACACGGTGGAAGACTTGATGAGCGTCATCGTCGGCCGTTTGCAGGGAAGACTGACTCATTTTCACTGGGTCGGCTTCTACATGATCGAGAAGGGCCTGCCCGGCGAAGATCCTATGCTGGTGTTGGGGCCGTATGTCGGGGCCGAGACGCCCCACAAACGCATCCCTCTGAATCAAGGAATCTGCGGCGCCGCGGTGTCGACAGGAGAGACTCTGGTGATCGACGATGTCAATGCCGATCCGCGCTATCTGGCGTGCTCCATCGAAACCAAGTCAGAGATTGTCGCGCCGGTCTTCATGAAGAGTAACGTGGTAGGTGAACTGGATATCGATAGTCATCTACCCGCTGCCTTCAACGACGAGGATCGCAAATTGGTCGAGCACTGCGCTTCGCTCGTTGGCCAGTACCTGGAGAAGACCACGTAGTTCGGGGCCAATCGGCAAGACCGAAGTCGAAACGAGGCAAGTCGTTTGACCAAGCAAGTAGTCGCGGCGCTCATAGCTCGGGGCGATGACATTCTGTGTTGTCAGCGCACGCAGTACCAGGCGCTGCCTTTGAAGTGGGAGTTCCCCGGCGGCAAAATCGAACCGGGCGAGCTGCCCGATGAAGCGTTGCGCCGCGAACTTGACGAAGAGCTCGGCATCCACGCCGAGATTGGCCGCGAAATCACCCAGCTCCAACATACCTATCACAACGGGAACTCGGTGCACCTGCAATTTTTCCTGGTGGAGCGGTATGACGGAGAGCTGCAAAACCGCATCTTCCGCGACATGCAATGGGTAAACCGCCGGCAGCTTCCGGCTCTCGACTTCCTTGACGCCGACCGTGAACTGGTGCGCCAGCTTGCCCAGGGCAAACTGCTTTAGCTCATCGCCCTGCCGGAAGCCAGCCATACCACAGTCAGCACGATCATGATGATCGTAGTCGCCCATGCGATCAGATTGAACCAGGTGCCATTCACATGCTTCCCCATCAGTTCACTCTTGTTCACCAGCAGCAGCATGAAAATCAGCACGAAGGGCAGAACGATGCCGTTGACCACCTGCGACAGAATGCTGATTTTCACCAGCGGGATATCGGGCAGCAAAATCACTGCGGCCCCGGCGATCAGCAGTAACGTGTACAGCCAGTAGAAAACTTTCGCCTCGCTGAACTTGTGATCCAGACCCGACTCAAAGCCCAGTCCCTCGCATACTGTGTAGGCAGTTGAAATCGGCAGGATGGACGCCGCGAACAGCGATGCATTGAACAGCCCCGCGGCAAACAGAATGTAAGCGTATTCGCCCGCGAGCGGCCGAAGAGCTTGGGCTGCGTCGGCCCCATCGCGCACCTGATGGATGCCATGCACAAACAGCGTGGCGGCACACGCCACCACGATGAACCAGGCGACGATGTCGGTGAACAGGCATCCCAGGATCACATCCCATCGGGAAGTTTTGTATTCCCGAACCGTGATGCCCTTTTCCACGATCGAGGACTGCAGATAGAACTGCATCCAGGGAGCGATGGTGGTTCCGATTACGCCGATGACCATATAGACGTAGGCCGAATCACGAAACATTCCGGCATGCGGCGGCTTGAACGTGGCAACGAAGGCTTCTTTCCAGCTCGGTCCGGCAAGCACACCCGCAATGATGTAGGCGAAGTAGAAGAACGACGCAATCAGGAAGACTTTCTCCACGCTCTTGTACGTGCCCTTCACCACCAGCAGCCAGACCACCAGGGCCGCCAGCGGAACGCTGACGAAGCGCGAGATGTGAAAGAGTTCCAGGCTGCTGGCGATTCCTGCGAACTCGGCCACTACGTTGCCGAAGTTGGTTAGGACCAGGCCCAGCATCATGAGGAAGGTAATGCGAAATCCGTATTCTTCGCGGATGAGATCGCTGAGGCCTTTGCCGGTTACGGCTCCCATGCGCGCCGACATCTCCTGCACCACGACCAGCGCGATCGTCATGGGGATCATGATCCAGAGAAGTGTGTAGCCGAACTGCGCACCCGCGGCCGAATAGGTGTAGATCCCGCCCGCATCATTATCGACGTTGGCCGTGATGAACCCGGGTCCGATTATGGCCAGGAACATCAGCAGACGGATTTTCCAGAACTTCAGCCGTCGGGTTTCAGACATGTTCAGGAGTTACGTGAGGGATCGTCGAGCGAACCCAGAATAAACGCACTCGAAGAAATGCGCCAATCGGAAGGACTTACTGCGCGGATCAGTGGGTCTAAGTGATTGCGGTTTGCCGGAGATTGCTCTTAGAATCCGTCGGCCCCTGCTCGCTGCTTTCAACCATTCGTTCGAATCACAGCTTCGCGCGCAGCATGTTGATAACGTCGTCGGCCGTGATCACTCCTGTCAGAACGCCTTCGTCGTCGATCACGGGCAAAGTCAGCAGGTTGTATTTGTCGAACAACTGCGCGACTTCTTTCTCGTCGGCTCCGGGATGAATAGTGGGAACATGCCCGGTGCTCAGCAGCATCAGCGGCGTCTCCGGCGTCGCGAGCACAATCTTGGCCAACGGCACAGCCCCCAACAGTTTCGAGCGCTCACCCACGATATAAATTGTACTCATGCTTTCCAGACCGCCTTCGAAATTGCGCAGCATCTCGATGGCATCCACGACCTTTGCGCCAGGCTTCAGCGCCATGTATTCGGTGGTCATTCGCCCGGCGGCCGTGTCTTCCTCGAAGTTCATCAAGCCGCTGACCTCGGCCCGCTCCTCGGGTTGCATCTCGGTAAGGATTTCGCGCGACGCCTCGGGAGACATGTCGCCCAGCAGATCGGCGGCGGCGTCCGGATCCATCTCCTCGACAATGTCAGCGGCACGGTCCGAGTCGAGCGAACTGAGAATCGAGACCTGGAGCTTGGGATCGACCTCCTCGAGGGTTTCGGCAGCGACTTCTTCGTCCAGGGTCTCGAAAACGGCTTCCCGTTCTGCCGGAGCAAGGTCTTCGACGATGTCGGCGATGTCGGCAGGATGAAGCTTGGACAGGCGCTCCAGCGAGATTTTCAGCTTGATGCGACGAGCCGGGTCAGTCTCGATCAGATCGACGAATTCCCACGGAATCATGCGAGGCGGAATGCGCGACAGCATCGTCCGCAGCGCAGTCGAGGGAACAACTCCCTTCAGCAGGCGGCGAATCGCCCCGCGTGCGCCAACGTCCACGGCGTTCAGCTTCAGGACGACGTGATCGTGTCCTGTCTCTTCGTGGATATCGACGTCATTCACGCGAACCACCTTGCGCCCATGAACGTCAATGATTTGCTGGTCGAGCAGGTCGCGTTCCAGCAGCAGCATACCTTCGCCGCCACCATAAGGCGACCATTCCGACGACAGGCTCCCCGCTCGAACCCCACCGTTGATGGAGTTGACGGCTGTGATCGACAGGATGCGGTCGCCGTAACGGGTCTTGACCACGAAACCCGAGATCCGGCTGGAATTCTCCTGGGGAACGAGTGCCACTTCGCGTACCTTCCCTGCAGGCGTAGTGCCCGAGCGATCGTAGACCGTTGCGCCAAGCAAGTCGGAAAGGGCAAGCGAAGGCATCGATTCGACTATATTCGATGCCTCCGAAATTGTTCAGCGAAATCCGCAGATCAACGCGCGGCAGTGCATACACGGGACGCGATAGCAGCGATTCCCGTCGCTCACTCCCGTTTTGCCAGCGAACATCAAGTCTGCGACACTGAATCCATGCCTTCTTTTTCCCGTGAGGGGATTCTTTTTGACTTGGACGGCGTCCTGGTCGATTCCACACCGTGCGTGGCGCGCATCTGGACCGACTGGGCGCTCAAGCACCAACTTGATCCTGACCATGTCGTCCATGTAACCCACGGCCAACGCACCATCGACTCGGTGCGAGAGCTGACGCCGCATCTCGATGCACAAACCGAAACGAACGAAATTGAGCGCTTGGAAATCGAGTATTCGAAGGGCTTGGTAGCTCTTCCTGGCGCCAAACAACTGCTGGAGTCTCTGCCGCCGGACCGTTATACCGTGGTCACCTCGGGTACACGCCCGTTGGCCACGACGCGCTTGCGAGCCGTTGGCCTGCCGGTCCCTCCACGGATGATCACCGCCAACGAAGTCTCGCAAGGCAAACCGAATCCGGAACCTTATCTCGCTGGCGCGGCCTTGCTCGGCCTGACGCCTGAGGCATGCCTGGTGTTTGAAGACGCACCCTCAGGAATTCTGGCCGCGAAGGCTGCAGGCATGACCGTCATCGCCATTCCCACGACCTACAAGCGCGAGGAGTTGGCCCAGGCCGATCTCATCATTCCTTCCCTCGCACTGGTTTCCGCCAGGCTGCAGGGTTCTCCGAAGGCAGCGCTTCTCATCGAAATTGCCGACACAAAACCTGCGGGCGCGTGATTCTCCCAACGCTGCTATCACTTCGGTCGTAGAAAAAGATAGTTCCTTTGTCCGGCATCGGAATCGGGCAGTTCTGGCATCCTATTGTCCACACCGCTTCAAGCGTGCAGGTATGAGTGTGCCTGCCAAAGCTCGGGTGGGGATTTCTCGAGGAGGTCGTCTGCACATGCCAAGTTTTGTGAACGACGTTGAGGATATCCGGGCGCGCGCTGCCAAGAAGATTGAGGAAGGCGCCGTAACCGATAGCTACGAGGGAGATGTCGACCAGACCATCTCCATCCTGAATGAAGCGCTGGCCACAGAGATCGTCTGCGTGCTCCGCTACATGCATCATTACTTCATGGCCACAGGTGTACACGCGATGGCCGTGCGTGACGAGTTCAAGGAGCACGCCGACGCCGAACGCGAGCACGCCGACGAGATTGCCGAAAGGATCCAGCAGTTGGGGGGCAAGCCTGACTTCAATCCGGCGTCGCTATTGCAGCGCTCAGCCTCGCAATATGCCGAAGGCAAGTCGCTGTCCGACATGATCAAAGAGGACCTGATCGCCGAGCGCATCGTGATCGAGGTCTATCAGAAGATGATTCGCCATTTCGCCGATAAAGATCCTACGACTCGCGTCATGATCGAGCATATTTTGAGCGAGGAAGAAGAGCACGCCAGCGATCTTGCCGACCTGCTGTTCATCACCGACCCTTCTACCGGCGAGAATGAAGGTGAAGATCCGGGAACTCATCCGCTGGACTTGCACAGCGACGAAGTCTCGAGGCAGCAGTCGAAGGGCAAGTCTCCTGAGGGCGACAAAGGCCCAAATCCTGCTAAGAGACGCAGTGTCGGTGCAGCCGCTGCTGAGCCCGTCGAGCTCAAGAACGCGACCACAAGCTCGAAGTCGCCGAAGCCGCAAGGACGGAGGACGAAGTGAAGCCGATGGAGCCTGAGGCTAACGCAAAACAAGATGGCGTCGACGACCCGACCAGCGGCGACGAGAGCCAGCTCACTCCAGATCCTGCTTTGGCCGCGCCGAGTCAGGATGACGACCTGGATGATGATCCGGTGCTTCACGGACATCCTATGAATCGTCGTCAGAAAGGAATCGACGGCGAACTCGACACCGGCAATCCCGGCTCCATGAGCGGCACCAATCGATCCGTGAAGGTTACGAACAAGAGCCGTAAGAAGCCGCGCGCTTAGCTTCGACGCAATATGTTTCCATGCAAGGGCGGCCCGGCCGCCCTTTCTTAGTTTCGAATGTTTGCAAGTAACTGCTCGATCTCCGCTTTGACGTCGGCCGTGACCGGCAAAAGCGGCAGGCGAACCGGGCCGCCGTAGCAGCCGTTGAAATCCATCGCGTACTTGATTCCCGGAATCGTCAACTCGCCGACGATCCGCTGGGCGGCCTTGGCAATGCGCTCCTGCTTCTCGCGTGCCAGCGCAGCATCGCCTTCTTTCCACGCGGCGTAGATCTCGTAGCACGCGGTTGGAGCACAATCCGCAAAGGCGAGAATCGCGCCCACGGCGCCTGCCTCAAGGGATGGATGCAGCTTCTGCGCGGCTCCCACAAGCACCTGGAAGCCAACCTCTTTTTGACGGGTCTTTAGCCCGCCGACAATTTTCACGGCTGCCGATGACGGCTTGGGCGCTGTCTCGCCCGAGAGCACACCCACCGGAACCAACCTGCTTCCATCGTCGTTCGGGGCCGGAGCGGCCGCGGCCTTGAGCATGCGGTCGGTCACTGCGGCGAAAGTCTCGTTGACGGTGGCGCTGCGCTTGATGTGCCGCGTGCCCTCGACCATCTTCTGCACTTTTTCGATCGAGCCGGAAGACTCCTTGATGCCTACGATGTTGGCGTGCTCGGCCAGTTCCATCACCAGCTCGGCCGCAATGTCGTAGCCCGTGGCCTGCGGAAAGTTGTAGATGATGACCGGCAGCGCCGAACGATCCGCGACAAAGCGGTAAAAGGCCAGCATGTTTTGGGGATTCGCAATCTGCGCCTTGTAGTAGTGTGGCGTGCGCACCATCGCGATGTCGTAACCCAACTCGGCTGCATATTCCGTCAGGCGCAGCGTCTCGATGGCCGACTCGATTCCCGTGCCGGCGATCAACACTTTGTCGTTCGACGCCGCGTCGCGCGCAGACTTCAACGCCTCGCGGCGTTCTTCGTCACTCAGCAAAATGGCCTCGCCCGTCGAGCCAAGCACGACGATGCCGGCAGCGGGCGTGCGCGAATAGTGCTCGACATTCTGTTCGAGCTTGCGAAAGTAGATCTTGCCGTCCGGATAGAACGGCGTCGTAATAGGAGGAAAGATTCCGTGTAAAAGCATGTCAGTTTCTGCTCGCCGGTTGTCCGTTATCAGTGTAGCGCGTTGGATTCGCGTCAGCCGCAAACTGAACAATCTTCGCCAGTCGCGGCGGCTCGAGGTCGAAGGCTTCGGCGATTTCGGATAAAGGAAATCCGTCGGAGACGGCGCGCAGGACAGCATTCAGCGGAGCGTCCGACTCGCGGAGCATCCAAAGATGATCCTGGCCATCGTCCAGCAGTTCCACCTCTGGACATTGCTTCCAATCCAATCGGAGCGCCTGCTTGAGCCAGTCTGGCGCAAGGGAGGAAGACAAAGGCCGAAACTCAGGCGGTGCGGATGGTTTCGGACCGGGTGCTTTGGCCGAGCGGTCCGCGTGACGCGGGCTGCGAAGTTTCTCTGCCCAAGCGTTAACGGCTTCGACCAAAGCCTTCTGCAGCGGCAAACCTTGTCTGGCGGCAAACGCCTTGATGCGTCGCTTCTCGGCCTGGGAAACGCGGACTTGGAGCAAGACTCTTTCCTCTTTGGGCATTCTGCTATCCCCTCCTTGGTTGGCCGTCGACCTCGATGTAATGCAACAATCTCGATGCAACTTATTTAATTTGTCTAACTTACGCCTTTTTCCGCCAATACCTACAATCCATACAAGTCATACAGGCGTGAATCATACTTTCCATACTCGTAAGACAGGCCGCCCGGCCGTGCCTTTGGCCCAGAGACACCGATCCCTTGGCCTCGCCGTGGCAGACGATATCGTGAGCGGAGCGTTGGGGAAAGGGCATGCGTCACACGAGGCTGTGATAAGGAGTTGTCGGTTGTCAGTGTCAATTGCCAGTGGTCTGTCGTCGGGTTTAGAGCCGCGTGTTTTTGAGTTTCTCCCAGGTCTGGAAACCGCCAGACCTGAGGCCGGCACAAGGAAGCCTATTCCCTCACCATGCACCCAACTGCGATGACGCCGCTGATGGGGAAGCATCCATGAGCGCAGGTGTCAGGGTTCAGAGATCAGGGTTCAGAGATCAGAGTTCAGAGATCAGGGTTCAGAGATCAGGGTTCATCGGTCCGTGAACAGAAATCAGGGATCGCAAAATCACACTTGACATCGGCCGAAAATCCACTACCATATGGTTGTGGATAGATTAGGTACAACATTTGCGGCTTTGTCTGATCCAACCCGGCGAGCCATGATCCAACGACTCTCGCATGGGCCTGCCTCTGTGCATGGATTGACGGAACCGTTTGCACTCTCGCAGCAGATGATTTCAAAACATATCGCCTACCTGGTGCGGGCGCGGATTGTCATCAAGACGAAGCGTGGACGAGAGAGTGTGTGCACGCTTAGGCCGGAGGCGATTAAGAGAGTCAGCGACTGGGCGATCAGCTACCGCCGGTTCTGGGAAGAGAGTTTCGACAAACTGGACGTAGTTGTAAATCGAATGAAGAAAGAAGAGGTCAGAGATGACAAAAAACACGGTTAGCGAAATTGAGCGGATGGTGGTTACAAGAGTCTTTGATGCCCCACGCGAACTGGTTTGGAAGGCGTGGACAGACCCGAAGTACATCATGCAGTGGTGGGGACCGAAGGGCTTTACTGCGCCCGTTTGCCAGATGGATTTTCGGGTGGGAGGAAAACTTCTCTGCTGCATGAAATCGCCGGATGGGCAGGAGTTCTGGAATGCGGTTGAATACCACGAGATTGTTCCGCACGAGAAGATCGTTTCCCTCATGTACTTTTCCGACGCCGAGGGAAACAAGGTTGACCCTGCACAATTAGGAATAGAACATGAAGCCATAGACGGTGCGTACGACGTGACCATCTTTGAGGATCTCGGAAACGGCCAGACGAAACTCACCTTTATTGGAAATGAACCCATGGAGAGCGCGAAAAATAGCGGTCAAATGGAGGGCTGGAACCAGATACTCGATAAACTGGCTGCAGTTGTCGCGGAGCTAGCGCAGGCGAAATAAGAAGTTGAAGTTTTCATGATCGTCCTGCGCGAGATCTGCACGTAAAGCAACGCCGGGTGCCCCACACCTTCGCGATTTTCGAATGTGTGGGAGATGGATGGTCTGTCGGACGCGACCTCGAGATCCGTGGCTCCTCCTTCCCGCTCATTCCAAAAGGGAGTGAGTGGGCACCCGGCAAGCCATGATCCAACGACTCTCGCATGGGCCTGCCTCTGTGCATGGATTGACGGATCCGTTTGCACTCTCGCAGCAGATGATTTCAAAACATATCGCCTACCTGGTGCGGGCGCGGATTGTCATCAAGACGAAGCGTGGACGAGAGAGTGTGTGCACGCTTAGGCCCGAGGCGATTAAGAGAGTCAGCGACTGGGCGATCAGCTATCGCCGATTCTGGGAAGAGAGTTTCGACAAACTGGACGTAGTTGTAAATCGAATGAAGAAAGAAGAGGTCAGAGATGACAAAAAACACGGTTAGCGAAATTGAGCGGATGGTCGTTACAAGAGTCTTTGATGCCCCACGCGAGTTGGTTTGGAAGGCGTGGACAGACCCGAAGTACATCATGCAATGGTGGGGGCCGAAGGGTTTTACTGCGCCCGTTTGCCAGATGGATTTTCGCGTGGGAGGAAAACTTCTCTGCTGCATGAATGGGCCGGATGGGCAGCTTTGCGGCTGGAATGCGGTTGAATACCACGAGATTGTTCTGCACGAGAAGATCGTTTCCTCCATGTACTTTTCGGACTCGAAGGGAAACAAGATTGATCCTGCGCAGCTAGGAATAGAACATGAGACCATAGACGGTGCCTACGACGTGACCCTCTTTGAGGATCTCGGAAACGGCCAGACGAAACTCACCTTCATTGGAAATGACCCCATGGAGAGCGCGAAAAATAGCGGTCAACTGGAGGGCTGGATCGAGATACTCGATAAAGTTGCTGCTGTTGTTGCGGGGCTGACGCAGACGAAATAAGAAGCTGAAGCTTTGATTCGCGAAACTCAATCCTGGAGAAAGAAATGAAAAGAATACCGTTTCTCGCTATCGTCCTGCTGGCATTCGCATTTCCCGCCCCTGCCCAGGACGCGATGAAGCAAGATGCAGCCGTCAAACCTGCCGATCCGGAATTGAAAGTCGTGCTCGATTCCTGGAATGAGATTGGCGGCAAGCTGACGGCGATGGCCGAAGATTTTCCCGAGGACAAATATGACTTCAAGCCGACACCCGCGCAGCGGAGCTTCGCCGAGCAGTTGCTGCACGCGGCGGGTGCAATGTACTACTTCACTAACCCTGTGATGGGGCAGAAGCCTCCCGCGGCAGAAGATCCGAAGCGCGACCAATACAAAACAAAGGCCGATATCGTCGCATTCGTAAAGAAATCCGTTGCCGACGGAGCCGCCGCCCTCCAGTCGAAAGGCGAAAAAGGCCTGATGACGGAGGTTGTTTATTACGCTCACCAGAAAGCGCGCGTTCTCGACATAGCATACGGCCTCATCGAACATAGCGGTGAACACTACGGCCAGCTGGTTGTGTACTACCGCCTCGCAGGTCTTGTGCCGCCGGAGTCGCGGCCCAAGAAGTAAAGCTCAAGAGACCAGGTACCCCGTCCTTAGCGCGCGCCGTTTGCGCGCATGGGCGGGGTACGTGGTCTTTGGGACCTTCAGTATGCAATGCGCCGCGCCGGGTGCCGCACACCTTCGCGATTTTCGAATGTGTGGGAGATGGAGGGTCTGTCGGAGGCGACCTCGAGATCCGTCACTCCTCCTTCCCGCTCATTCCAAAGGTAGGGATGAGTGGGCGCCCCGGCACCGGGCTACACTGTCATCCCCTCGGGAAAAAACCGTTCCGTCCGAGCATTCTCCAACTGAGCGGCATGGTGACTGGCAAGCATCCCGCTCGGGCTTATTCCCTCGCGTCCAACCTGGCGCCGGCTGAAGCCGGCTCCGACTAATGGGAAGTATATGGCGCGGCTAAAGCCGCGCCCCTTCACTTGGCTCAGCGCTGTCGCCGGCTGAAGCCGGCTTGGACTAATGGGAAGTATATGGCGCGGCTAAAGCCGCGCCCCTTCATTTAGCTCACTGGTGCTGTCGCCGGCTGAAGCCGGCTTGGACTAATAGGGAAGTATATGGCGCGGCTAAACCCGCACCCCTTCACTTGGCTCACTGCGCTGGCGCCGGCTGAAGCCGACTTGGACTAATGGCGAAGTATATGGCGCGGCTAAAGCCGCGCCCCTTCACTTGGCTAAATCCGCACCCCTTCGTTTAGCTCACTGCGCTGTCGCCGGCTGAAGCCGGCTTGGACTAATGGGAAGTATATGGCGCGGCTAAAGCCGCACCCCTTCATTTGGCTCAGCGCTGTCGCCGGCTGAAGCCGGCTTGGACTAATGGGGAAGTATATGGCGCGGCTAAAGCCGCGCCCCTTCACTTGGCTAGCCGGGCCTCTTCACTTGGCTAGCCGCGCCCCGGCAAGGGGCCAGTTGTTGCTGGTTTACTTTGCCGCGGCGACCCGTTCGGCGTGCAGCTGCTGCAGCGCGTACACCCTGATCTCGCCGCTCTGCAAGGCCGCGATCCCTTCGCAGGCTGCGGTCGCCGCCGACAGCGTCGTGATGGTGGGAATGCGCGCCGTTACTGCCGCTCGCCGGATCGCCTTCTCGTCGAACCAGGGCTCGACGCCGTGCGGTGTGTTGATGATGAGCTGAATCCGTTCGCCCTTGATGAGGTCCACCACGTTGGGACGGCCTTCCTTTACCTTAAAGACCCGCTCGACGCTGAGTCCGGCATCTTCCAGGATGCGCGCGGTGCCGTGGGTCGCTACCAGGCGGAAGCCCATCTCGACAAACCGTTTCGCGAGATCAGCGACGAACGGCTTGTCGCGATCGTTGGCGCTGATAAACACTGTGCCCGAGGTCGGCAGCACCTGTCCTGCCGCGGATTGCGCCTTGGCGAACGCCTCGCCGAAGTTGTCGGCCACGCCCATCACTTCGCCGGTGGACTTCATCTCCGGGCCGAGAACGGTGTCGACGCCGGGGAACTTCGACCAGGGGAAGACCGGCGATTTCACGAAGTAAAAGTTGCCGGTATCGAGATCGGTGCCGCGCTCGACATTCCCGGGCAGAAATTCACGCAGCTTGCGGCCGGTCATCAGGCGTGCAGCAATCTTGGCGAGCGGCACCCCGGTTGCTTTCGAAACATAGGGCACGGTGCGCGAGGCCCGGGGATTCACTTCGATCACGTACACCTTGTCTCGCTGAATCGCATACTGCACGTTCATCAGGCCAATCACCTTCAGCGCACGCGCCAGGCGGAAGGTATATTCGCGGATGGTATCGAGCAGGTGCGCCGGAATATCGACTGTGGGCAGCACGCACGACGAATCGCCAGAGTGAATGCCGGCCTCTTCAATATGTTGCATGATGCCACCGATGACCACGTCTTCGCCGTCGGAGAGCGCGTCCACATCCAGCTCCGTCGCCGACTCGAGGAAGTGATCAATCAGCACCGGCCGGTCTTGCGAGTACTCGACGGCTTCCTTCATGTAGCGGATGACCGACTCGTCGTCGTAGGCGATCATCATGGCGCGTCCGCCGAGCACATACGATGGCCGCACCAATACCGGATAGCCAATGCGATTGGCATTGGCCACTGCCTCTTCCACGCTGGCGGCGGTAGCTCCCGGAGGCTGCGGAATATCGAGTTCTTCCAGCAGCTTGCCGAAGCGTTTGCGGTCTTCCGCCAAATCGATGCTCTCGGGCGAGGTCCCGATGATGGGCACCCCGGCGGCCTTCAGCGGCAGCGCAAGATTGAGGGGAGTCTGTCCGCCGAACTGCACGATCACGCCGATGGGCGCCCCGCTTGCGGCCTCGTGCTCATAGACGGCCATCACGTCTTCGTACGTGAGCGGCTCAAAGTACAGACGGTCGCTGGTGTCGTAATCGGTCGAGACCGTCTCCGGATTGCAGTTGATCATGACGGTCTCGAAACCATCGTCACGCAGCGCGAAGGCGGCATGACAGCAGCAGTAATCAAACTCAATTCCCTGCCCGATGCGGTTTGGCCCGCTACCCAGGATGATCACCTTCTTACGATTGGTCGGCGTGGCCTCGTCCTCTTCCTCATAGGTCGAATACATGTAGGGCGTGAAGCTCTCGAACTCCGCGGCGCAGGTGTCGACGCGCTTGTATACCGGCGTCACATGCAGACGCTTGCGCAGTTGATGCACCTTCTCCAGTGAGGCACGGCCCTCGCGAATGTTCAGGCCCTCAGCGACGCGCGCATCGGAGAAGCCCATGCGCTTGATCTCGCGCATCCGGTCGGGCGTGAGTTCGTCCGCCGGCGTCGATCCCAGCTTCGCCTGCTCGTCCGCAATTTCCTTCAACTGGTGCAGGAACCAGGGATCGATGTTGGTCATGTGCGCAACCTCGCGAACGGTCATGCCCTGCGAAAATGCGTAGCGAATGTAATTGAGCCGCTCGGGATGGGGCGTGACCAGCCGCTTGGTCAGGATGCGAGGCTCGATACTTTCCGAACCTACGCGCTTGCCCGTCTCCAGCGAGCGCACGCCCTTCAGCAACGCTTGTTTGAAGGTGCGGCCGATGGCCATGACCTCGCCCACCGACTTCATTTGCGGTCCCAGGGACTCGTCAGCACCAGGAAACTTCTCGAATTGCCACTTGGGAATCTTGACGACCACATAGTCCAGCGTGGGCTCGAAGCAGGCGGGCGTCTTGCGCGTAATGTCGTTGGTGATCTCGTCCAGCGTGTAGCCCACAGCCAGCTTAGCGGCAATCTTGGCGATGGGAAAGCCGGTCGCTTTCGAGGCCAGCGCCGACGAGCGCGAAACGCGCGGATTCATCTCGATGACGACCATGCGCCCGTTATGTGGGTCGACGCCAAACTGGATGTTCGATCCTCCGGTCTCGACGCCGATCTCGCGGATGACGGCGATCGAGGCATCGCGCATCGCCTGGTATTCGCGATCGGTGAGGGTCTGCGCCGGGGCGACGGTGATGGAGTCGCCGGTATGCGTGCCCATGGGATCGAAGTTCTCGATGGAACAAATGACGATCACGTTGTCGGCGAGATCGCGCATCAGTTCGAGCTCGTATTCCTTCCAGCCCAGCACCGATTCTTCCAACAAGACTTCGTGGACAGGAGAAAGATCGAGTCCGCGCGCGAGAAGTTCCAACAGCTCTTCGCGATTGTAGGCGATACCTCCACCAGTGCCGCCCAAGGTAAACGAGGGACGCAGGATGACCGGAAAGCCGATTTTGCCGCTGAAGTCGAGACCATCTTTGAGATTGTTGACCAGCGTCGACTTGGGAACGTCGAGGCCGATCTTGGTCATCGCGTCTTTGAACAGCAGACGATCTTCCGCCTTCTTGATGGCTCCGAGTTGCGCCCCAATGAGCTGCACGTTGTACTTCTCGAGAACACCGCCGTCCGCCAGTTCCACGGCGAGATTCAGAGCTGTCTGTCCGCCGACTGTGGGCAGCAGGGCGAAGATCCCGCGATTGCCGCTGGCGGTCAACAAATCCGCTTCAACCCGGATGATCTCTTCCAGGTACATGCGAGTGAGTGGCTCAACGTAGGTGCGGTCGGCCATCTCGGGATCGGTCATGATGGTGGCTGGGTTCGAGTTCGCCAGCACTACTTCGTAGCCCTCGGACTTCAAGGCCTTGCAAGCCTGTGCCCCCGAGTAGTCGAACTCCGCCGACTGGCCAATGACAATCGGCCCGGAGCCGATGATGAGGACTTTCGCGATGTCGTTGCGGCGTGGCATGGATTAGTTCTTGTGTGCCAATAGTTGCTTCTGAAGGGGCGCGCCTTCAGGCGCGCCGCCCCTGTGCCTTTCCTGAAGGGGCGCGGCTTTAGCCGCGCGGTAAGCCTGTTCGGAGGTTAGTGGCTTTAGCCACTGAGGGACCTCGTCTGTCAAACTTCCCGGAAAAGCCGAGCAGTAGGGATAGTCAGCAGCGTTCTCCGCTAGTTTACGACCCACAGGATTGCGATAGATGTAATCAACATGAATGCGGTAGTCTTCGGCGTCGCGAATTCGATGATCGGAGAATCCAACCTGCCATATCTCCATGGAAGTTTGCAATTCCTTCTTCACTCGAAAGGAGAACCCGCCTTTGAGGAACTGGACAGCTCGTTCCAAGGTCACTGAAGGAGTGATCAAAATGTGCAAGTGCTCGGGCATCAAAACATATTCGTGAAGCAGGTAGGCTCGACCTCGATAGGACTGCAAAGTTTCCAGAAACAGATCAGCCCACTGAGGATTATTGAACAACGCTCGCCTCTGCCAGGTCTGCGAGGTGACAAAGTATGTCTGGCCTGGGCGAGTTTCTTGTCGAGTCGGTCTCAAAATCGAAGTCCCTCGGGGGGCTAAAGCCCCAGTTTTTATTGCTGTGTATGGCGTGCCTGAAGGCACGCCCCTTCCAAACTTTGTTCCAGCGCCTCGGGGGCTAAAGCCCCGGTTCTTCCTTGCCTCTGACGGCGCGCCTGAAGGCGCGCCCCTTCAAACTTTGTTCCAGCGCCTCGGGGGCTAAAGCCCCGGTTCTTCTTGCTCTGACGGCGTGCCTGAAGGCACGCCCCTTCAAACCCAACTTGTTCGGTGTGCCTGAAGGCACACCCCTTCAAACCCGACTTGTTCGGTGTGCCTGAAGGCGCGACCCTTCAAAGCCTCAGCTCTCATCCCTTCCACTCCTCCATCATCTTCACAAAATCCTTAAACAGGTAGAGCGAGTCGTGCGGGCCGGGCGCGGCTTCGGGGTGATATTGCACGCTGAACAGCGGCAGCGAGCGATGACGCAAGCCTTCCAGTGTGTTGTCGTTCAAGTCGATGTGCGTCAGGTCGACGTCGCTCTGCTTCAGTGAATCTGGGTCCACCGCAAAGTTGTGATTGTGCGCGGTGATCTCGATTTTGCCGGTCGAAAGCTGCTTTACCGGATGATTCCCGCCATGATGACCGAAGCGCAGCTTGAAGGTTTTGCCGCCCAGCGCGAGACCGATCAGTTGATGACCAAGACAAATTCCGAAAATCGGCACGCGCCCCATGAGCTGGCGAATGCTGTCCTGGGCGTAGGTCACCGGCTCGGGATCGCCCGGGCCATTCGACAGGAAAACGCCATCGGGCTTCAGGGCCAGCACATCCTCCGCGCTGGTCGTGGCGGGGACGACCGTCACTCGGCAGCACTCGCCCACGAGCCGTCGAAGGATGTTGTGCTTGATCCCGTAATCGTAGGCGACGACGTGATGCGTGGGCGGCGCGTCCTTCACTCCCACCACCTGTGTCGGTTCGTGCGAACGCACGCCGGCGTCCCACTGATAGACATGCCGGGTGCTGACTTCCTTTGCCAGGTCGGTGCCGTCCATTTTCGGAATGGAGCGCGCCTTGGCCACCAGCTTGTCGGTATCGCTCTCGAGCGCCGAGATGACGCCACGCATGACACCGTTATCGCGCAAGTGCCGCACCAGCGCCCGGGTATCGATGTCGCCGAGGACCGGGATCTTGTAGCGTTCCAGGTACTCTTCCGCGACCTCCTGCGAACGCCAGTTCGAACTGACGCGCGAAAACTCACGCACGATCAGTCCCTCAATATAGGGGCGGGTCGCTTCGTTGTCGTCGGAGTTGGTGCCGTAATTGCCGATTTCGGGATTGGTAAGAACTACGATCTGGCCGGCGTACGACGGATCGGTGAAGATTTCCTGGTAGCCGGTGATGGAGGTATTAAAAACTACTTCCCCGTAACATTCGCCTTTCGCACCGTAGCCTTTGCCTCGGAAGACTCTCCCATCTTCCAGCGCAAGGATTGCCTGCATTGCATCTCCGGGGAGTGGATTTTAAAGATTTTAGCAGAATTGTCGACGGAACGGGGCAGCCGAGCTGAGGAAAACTGTGGGAAACGCAGCACGCAGTTACTGCGGATCGGGGCTGCCGATGTCACTGACGACCTTCCACGAGCCATCTTTCTGCTTCTGCCAAGTCGTGAGGTAACTGCCGTGCTCGACGTGCGTCTTGCCGTCGGCTCCCGCAGTGGTCAACTCGTATCGGCCGACCGTGTAGCCGATGCCCCCCTTGCCCACGAACTCAGCCTTCGTCGGCTCCCAAGTTAACTTGAGGCCGGGAGTCCTGAAGATCTTCGCCATGCCAGCTTGGATTTGCTCCGTCCCAACCAGCGGTTCGGCCTGCAGCTCGACGGCATTGGGCGCCTCGAACTGCATCCATCCGTCGACGCCCTTTTCGGCCGTGGCCTTGGCGAAATCGCGATCGAGCTGCATCAGAATCTTCGGATCGTCGGCAGCCCAGGCCACCGCAGCGACGAGCAGAACGAAAGAAGAGAGCCGCAGAATGGGTTTCATCAGGTCTCCAAGCCCTCTGGTTTATCCTCACGAGCGCAGCGAGGGACCTGCTTTCGTTCAGGAGTACACGAAAATCTTGGGTTGCGCCGCAAACGTCTTTTCAGCCCACTGCCCGGCAAGTCTACTGCAGCTTGCCCAGCTTGGCGAAGGGCCAATAGCCAAAGACCGCTTTGCCGTAAATGTAGCGCTCGTCCACCGGGCCGAAGTCGCGGCTGTCGTTCGAAAGGTTGCGGTGATCCCCCAGGACGAAGTACGAGTGTGGCGGAACAACTGTCTCCGGGTAGGACCGCACGTCCTCGTATTCTTCCGGCACATAGTTCTCGCGCGCCCGGTGACCGTTCACGAACAAAACGCCGTCCGTAATTTTGACGTGGTCACCGGCGACCGCTACGACGCGTTTAATGTAACTTTTGGAGGGGTCGCGCGGATAGCGAAAGACCACCACGTCGCCACGTTCGATGGGTTCCAGCCGGTAAACAAATTTGTTGATGAAGACGCGTTCCTGGTCGGAGAGGGTCGGCATCATGCTCGTGCCTTCCACCTTGACTGGCTGGTAGAGAAACACGATGAAGAACGCAGATATGGCGAGCGAGATCAGAAGATCGCGCATCCACCCGGCAAGAATCGGCCTCGGCAATTGGGGCCGCCCCGTAGGGCCCGGCAAAGATTGCCCCGGAACTGCGGGCGCAACCAGGCTGGGGGCAACCAGGCTGGGCGCAACTTCCGGCTTCTCGTCAGACATGGAGATCACTTCGCTGCATTAGATGGCCTGGCTCCTATTATAGTGACTGAGCGGCCGCTGTCGTCGATCTCTCATGGCGCTCGGTCCTCCGCTTTAACCTATCGCATTTTGGCGCCTGCGGCTTCTCCGCTAAAATGGTGCGCGAGGTCCTCGATGAAAAAGCTTCCGATCCTGGTACTGATTGCGTCGCTCGCGGTTGTCTGTTTCGCCCAGGGGGACCACGTCCCGGCGTTTAACAAACATGCGCTGAGCCCCGGCGATGCGCTGCCCATCTTGCCGAAAGACCAGTTGTGGGGCGAATCGTTTCAATATCCCTACCAGGTGCATGCCTACGAACTGGCGGCCAAGATTCCCAACGTCATCTATCAGCTTCCCTGCTACTGCTATTGCGAAAGGATCGGACACAACAGCCTGCATAGCTGTTTCGAGACCACACATGGCGCACACTGCGCCATCTGCTTGAAGGAAGCGTTTTATGCGTACCAGCAGACCAAGCTGAAGAAGACGCCAGTCCAGATTCGCGAAGGCATCATCCGGGGAGAGTGGAAAGCGATCGACCTGGATAAAGCATCCAATATCAACTGACTCACCTCCGCCGCTTTCGAGACGAGTTGACGGAGTCACAGCTTGCGGGTATAACTCAGCACAAACGAACCTGCGCATGGCGGGTTCTCCACTAATTCCATGAACTTCCTGTCGTGAAAGAGCCAAAGGACGCAAGTGGATGAAGAAAAAAGCCGCAGAAAACGTTGAGGAAAGTACCGTCAAGGCTCTGAATAAAAACAGTTTACCCGCATCCCTGCGTACCGTCGACAGTAGGCCTGGGGCCGCCAAACCGCTGAAGCTCACCGACGATCCCCGGTTTACCCAGGCGGTGCAAAATTACGAAGCCGGACTGAAGGCGCTGCAGGGCCATAAATACGACAAGGCCAAGGCACACTTCGAGAAGGTTGTGGGTGGCGCGAGTCCTGAGCTTTCCGACCGGGCTTCGGTGCATTTGAGCAGCTGCAATCAACAACTGAGCCGCGCTTCCACAACGTTTAAGACGCCTGAAGAACAATACGACTACGCCGTCTCGCTGATGAACATGGGCGACTACGTGAGCGCTCGCGAAAACTTCGAGGCCCTGACCCAAGCCCACGCCAAGCTCGACTTCATCTGGTACGGAATGGCTACGCTGAATTGCCTGACAGGCCACTTTCTCGATGCCATCGCAAGCCTGACCGAAGCCATTCGGCTGAATCCGGCAAACCGCTTCCAGGCGCGGAACGATTCCGACTTCAAGAATCTGGCCGATGATCCCCGCTTCACCGAGTTACTCTACCCTGACACCAGCGCCGATATCAGTGGCACGTCAGAGTCTGAGAAATGGCACTTCTGAAACAGCGCGCGATAGTAGAGAGTCATGCCCAGTTTGACCACGTCCGGCGAGAGGTTCGCCCTGAAAGTCGTTGCCATGGGTGGAGGCACCGGCCTCTCGGCCTTATTGCGCGGCCTCAAGCAATACGTTGTCCTTCCCGGTGATTCGCCGTGCGATGCGGCCGTTCCCTATCTATCCGATCTTTCCGCCATCGTGACCGTTAGCGATGATGGCGGCTCCAGTGGCCGGCTGCGCAAGGAGCTGAACATCCCGCCGCCGGGCGACATCCGCAGCTGCATTGTTGCCTTGTCGGAAGAAGAGGCCATGCTCTCCCGCCTGTTTCAATACCGCTTCGATGCCGGGGACGGACTGGAAGGACATAGTTTCGGCAACCTGTTTCTTTCCGCCATGACGGCCATCACGGGCGACTTCAGCCAAGCCGTAAAACAGTCCTCCATGATTCTTGCGACGCGCGGACATATCTACCCGGCAACCACCAGCAACGCGCAGCTGTACGCGATCATGGACGACGGCTCGTGTGTGCGCGGCGAGACCAATATCACCGCCAGCCAACGCCGCATCGCGGAGTTGCGCATGGCGCCGGCAAATGCCAAGGCGCTGCCCATGGCTTTGCAGGCCATCGAGAACGCCGACGTCATAACCATTGGCCCGGGATCTCTGTTCACCAGCCTGGTGCCAAACCTGCTGGTGCGCGACGTGTCCAAGGCCATCATGAACGCGCGGGCCATTAAGATCTTCGTCTGCAACCTGATGACCCAGGCCAACGAAAGCCTTGGACTGACGGCCTCGGACCATATCCGCGCCCTCTACAAGCATGCGCGGCATGAGTTCTTCGACTACACCCTGCTGAACCGCACACAAGCGTCCCCCGCGCTTCTGCAGAAGTACGCAGAGAAGCAGCAATCGCCCATTGTGGTCGATATCGAGCAGATTGAGGCTCTTGGCGTGAAGCCGATCCAGGGCGACTATTTAGTAGAGGCGGTGCATGCAAAAGAAGGGCTGGTTGCGCGCCACGATACGCATCGTGTAGCGCGAGACCTGTTGCGTCTGATGACCGAACGGCCTGAGTCGCCGGTGAGTGTCACGCAGAATGAGAATTGACCGCGTCTCATTCCTCTGCCTGTAAGCGGGTAATCTGCTTTATCCTTGAAGTGAGCCAAGACCGGCGTGGCTGCGATGCAGCCGAAAGCCGATAGCCCGGTCCGCTCTTCAGAAGAAATCCAATTTGGCCCAATTAAGCGAGTTCCATGCCAACAGAATCGTCTCCCTCTTACGTTGCTATCGCCATTATGGCCGCCGGCAAGGGCACACGTCTGAAGTCGAAGCTCCCCAAAGTTCTGCATGAAATTGCGGGAAAGCCGCTGCTGGCTCACGTGGTAGCCGCGGCGAGGAAAGTGGTTTCGCCGCAGAACATTTTCGCCATCATCGGCCACGAAGCGGAGCTGGTGCGCGAGGCCCTGGCTCCGACCGGCATCAACTTCGTGCTGCAAGCCGAGCAGCGCGGCACCGGCCATGCATTGATGGCCGCGCGCCAAAGCCTGGAGGGCTTTGAACATGTGCTGGTCTTGTCGGGAGACGTTCCCCTCCTCACGGCAGAGACGATCGCCGGCGTGCGCGATTTCCATATCGCCAACCAGGCAGCCATGACGCTGCTGACGGCGGAACCTCCCGATCCAACCGGCTACGGACGCGTAGTTCGAAAGCAGGTTGCCGGAGAGCCGACCGACGAAGTCGAACGCATCGTAGAGCAGAAATCGTTGCGCGGCGACGAGGGCAGGATACGCGAGATCAATTCCGGGATCTACGCTTTCTCGGTGCCCTCGCTCTACGCCAACATCGATCGGCTCAGCACCGATAACGCACATCACGAGTTCTACCTGACCGATATGGCGGAGCTGCTGGGTAAGGCCGGCAAGAAAGTCATCGCCACACGCGCCGCCGACTCGAACGAAGTGCTGGGAGTGAATACCCGTGTCGAACTGGCCCAGCTCGATGCGCAACTCCGTAACAAGAAGGCCCACGAGCTGATGGAGGCGGGGGTAACGATCTTCCGCCCCGAGACCTGCGATATCGATGCCGACGTCAGCATCGCCGCAGATACGGTGATCGAGCCTTTCGTGCAGATCATCGGCAGGACCACGATTGGCGCCGACTGCCGCATCCGCTCCTACTCCATCATTACCAATTGCGAAATCGGGGACAAGGTTCTCGTGCGCCCGGGATGCATCCTGGAAGATTCGATCGTACGCACGGGCGCGCAGCTTGGACCTTACAGTCATCTGCGGCCGGGCAGCGATATCGGCGAAGGCGCGCACGTGGGCAACTTCGTCGAGACCAAGAAAGTGAGGCTGGGCAAAGGCTCCAAGGCCAATCACCTGACCTACCTGGGCGACTCCGAAATCGGGGAAGGTGTGAACATCGGCGCAGGCACCATCACCTGCAACTATGACGGAGTGAGCAAGCACAAGACGATCATCGAAGACGGGGCCTTCATCGGCAGCGACGCCACGCTGGTCGCGCCGGTCAAAATCGGCCACGGGGCCTACGTCGGCGCAGCCTCGTGCATCACGCAGGATGTTCCGCCGGATTCGCTCGCGATTGCGCGTGGTCAGCAAGTCGTAAAGGAGAATTGGGCCACCGCGCGGCGGGCAAAGATGAAGAAGAAGCCCTAGCCAACTCTCGAATTCAGTTCGTGGGCAGTTGGAGCTTGCTCCTGTTACGTAGCGTCGACGTGGTGGCGGTCCGCAGTCGCAGAACACCTGGTAATTTTGTCATTGCTTCAGCGGTGAGGGACTTGCGTTTCCTCCTGCACTCTTCGCAATGCCGGCAAACCGCGGGTCTCTCACTCCTGAAGGAGTTCGAGATGACAATGCGAATAGGGGAAGGAGTCCGAAGTTTGAGATGACAATGCGAATAGAGGAAGGCTTTGCCTGGCATGAACTTCAATAAATCGAGAGGCGGTGGGCTCCGCATGAGTTGAGTTTCAGCCTGCTCCTGTCGCGAAGGTTCGACGCGGTGGCGGTCCGCAGTCGCAGAACACCTGGTAATTTTGGCATCGCTTCAGCGGTGAGGGACTTGCGTTTCCTCTTGCACTCTTGGCAATGCCGGCAAACCGCAGGTCTCTCACTCCTGAAGGAGTTCGAGATGACAATTCAGATACCTTGAAGTTCGAAGTTCGAGATGACAATGCGAATAGAGGAAGGCTTCACTCAGCGTGAAAGCTCACTCGGGGTGAACTTCAAAAATCGAGCAGGCTGCGGAAAAATTCATTTCCGGACCGTTTTGTATCAGGGCACGAGTTCACTCGTGCCATTCAGCGCTCGTTTTTAGAGGGCGCGTGGACTTTAGTCCGTGCGGGGCGGGCAATTCGGACTTCCTGCAAGCCCCCGAGAGCGTCGAGATCGGCGTCGTTATTTCCCGCCTTCATCGAAATAAAGCAGGTAATCCGAGGAGAGGGGCTCTTTCCCCAGCATCCGCAGCAGAAACGTCACCTGTCCGCGATGATAGGTGGAATGATTCACCATGTGCTGTACGATGTCGCCGAGCGGATACGACATGGGTTGGCCCCGGAAATTGATATAGCCGAGGGACTTTTGCAGCTTCTCGTCGCTAAGCCCGGCGACAAAGCGGTCCTGCTTCTCGACTACGTCGTGCCATAACTGATCAATCGCCGCCCGGTCGGGCAGTTCTGCGATGACCGGCAACTGCTTCGGCGAGGTTCCGGCCCAACGCTGCAGATAGCACCATTCCACTCCGAAGATGTGCACCAGCGTCCCCTGCAGTGATCCATAGCTCACGGGAAACTGATGATTCAGTTCATCGCTGCTCAAACCGGCGACGCTGCGCAAGACGCGATCGTTTGCCCATCGGTTGTAGACCAGAAGCTTGTTCGCCGACTCAACGTTCACACAGGCTCCTTAGCTCACCAGGTAATCGAGCGCGTCGGCCCGGCTGTGGAAGATGGCGATATTACGCTGCGAGAAAGTGCGAATCGAGTCGAAAAGCGCCTTGGGAAGGTTCTCGTTCAGCACCCATGCGGCTCGCTTCAAATGCGGCCGATCGAAAACTGCTGCGACTTTGATGTGTTCGACGCTTTCCTTGTCAAAGTGGGCCCCGGTGAAATCCGCAAGCAGCAGAATCGAATTCTTGGGTTCACGGGTCACGAACGCCGGCAACTCGTCGGCGATTTTTGACACCTCCGCCACCGAAAAATCGGTGCAGTCGACCAACAAGATTCGCTGGTTCTGGTGCGTGATGAACTGGATTCGATCCATAGACCACCCTTCGAACGCGGCTGGCGCAGTTTACTGCACCTTACCGTGGCGACTCAAGCGAGGTGCGACGGAACGCGCTGTTTCAGGCGCAATCCTGACGCATTCAGCAGCTGGAGTCGCCAGATTCCGGCCTTTGTGTCCGGCCCGCTGAATCGTGTAGCTTGTTGGCATGATTCACGAGATCTTTCCGGTCGGCGTACTGCAATGCAATTGCTCGGTCGTGGGTGACGAACAGACGAGGGAAGCGATCGTTATCGATCCGGGCGACGAGATCGACAACGTGATGGCCATCGTGCAGCGCCACGGCCTTACGGTGAAGCAGATCGTCGTAACCCACGCGCACATCGATCATGTCGGCGGCGCAATGAAATTGAAGCAGCTCACGGGCGCTCCCATTCTGCTCAACCAGAATGACTATGCTTTGCTCAAGATGCTCGATGTTCAGGCCACGTGGATCGGCATGCGCTCGCCGGGCGATGTCGAGATCGATAGCAGCCTTGGCACCGGCGACAAGGTCAACGCGGGCACACTCGTCGCCGACGTGCTGCACACCCCCGGCCACACGGAGGGCAGCATTTGTCTGTACTTCGCCCCTGAGAAAAAGCTGATTGCGGGCGACACCTTGTTTGCCGGCTCGATCGGGAGAACGGACTTGCCAGGCGGCTCTTACCAGAAAATCATGCGCTCGCTCCATGGTCCGGTCATGGCGTTGCCCGATGACACGGTGGTGGTACCGGGACACGGTCCGCTCACCACGATCGGCGAAGAGCGTGAAACCAATCCATTCCTGGTGGGCTGAGATCGAGTTGCTTTTCGCTTTGTCATCGATCTCCTTCAGAAGTGGGGACCTGCGGTTTGCCTGCATCGCCGGTGGAGCTTTCTTTTCTCGATTTGTTATTGCCAGCACAGCTTCCTTGAGCTGTCATCCCGATCTCCTTCAGGAGTGAGGGACCTGCGGTTTGCCTGCATCGCCGGTGGAGCTTTCTTTTCTCGATTTGTTATTGCCAGCACAGCTTCCTTGAGTTGTCATCCCGAGCTCCTTCAGGAGTGAGGGACCTGCGGTTTGCCCGCATCGCCAGTCGTGCTTGAGGAACCACAGGTCCCTCACCGCTGAAGCGGATTCGGGATGACAGCAGAAGAATCGACATCCCCAGGAGGGCAAAAACGGCACTCGCGAAGGCCCCGCCTCCGTTCATCCGCCCTGGCGGACTCACTGCGGTCAGCATGGCACTTCCCATGCCCCGCCTTTGTGCCTCCTCGCAAGACTCTCCTTACCAGCAGGCTCTGTGGGACCACCAGGACCAGCAGGTACGACAGGACCGTTCCGGCGATCACTCCGACGGCTCCGATGCGCTGTACCAGGAAAATTGATAATGCGAGATTCACCATGGCAGCCGCTGCCGACAGCCAAGCCTGCTGGCGAATGCGGTTGAGTGCCGCCAGCACGCAAGATTCAACATTCATGAAGCCATTGATTACTGCCCACAACCCCATCATCACGAGCATGGCCATGGTGGGGACAGCCGCAGTCCCGGCCCACCATCGAATGAGGGTCCGGCCAAAGAGCATCATGACGGCCACGGCGGCCAGGTTCAGCGCGAGCGTCCCTTGCATGACCTTCGAGAACGTGCGCTGTATCCACGGCAGATCCCCTGTGGCATTGGCTTCGGCATAGGCCGGCCACAGCGCCGGAAAAAGCAGGGACTGCAGGACTGCGGCCAATCCAACGAAGCGCCAGGTGACGCTATACGGGGTGACCTCGGCTGCTCCGCAGTAGTGACTGACCACCAGATTGTCAGAGCTGAAGACCACGACTGCGGAAAGCTGAATCAGGAAGAATGCCGAGCCCGAGCTAAGCAATTCCCTGGCCGACGTGAGATCGATCAACGACGGTCGAGGCAGAAGCCACGGCTTATACCAGGTCGACACCAGGGTCAGGTTGACAAGGCCAGCGATCGTGCTGCCGCTCGCTGACAAGACGAACAGCATCGGCATGGAAACCCGCAGCCAGATACCGGTAGCCAGGCCGGCCAAGTTGGCTACCGTGCCCACGGCATAAGCGAGATTGTTCAGGTGAAGTTCCTGATATCCGGCCAGCAGCTTGCCGCCCAGATTGCCCAGGACCGACAGGAGCACCAGGCCCGCAGCGGCGGCGACGGTGCCTCCGATTTCACTGCCACCAACCGCAGGCCCGGCGTTGAAGGCTGAGCGCCAGTTGATGCGAGGCCACACTGCACACAGCGAACCGGCGACAAGCAACGCCACGGACCCCGTGACGAGCAGGGCGTTCGTGAAGGACTTTGCTGCCGCTTTCCGGTCGTCCATGGCGTAGGCGCGGGAGATGTGGTTGGTAAGCGTGTTGGCAATTCCCAGGTCGAGCAGATTGATCCAGACACTCGTACTGGCGATCGTTGCCCACACACCATATCGTTCTGCGCCGAGGTAGCGCACCGCCATGGGCAGGGAAATCACCGTGATGAGGGAGCTGAGCAGACGGGCAACGGCGCCCGAGCCCACACCTTGCAGAATGCGTCTTGACCGGGTGTTGCGGGGAAAAGTCGCCAGCAGGCTCGGCGGCGCTTCAAATGCGGACATGGGGCTCCGCATGAGCGAGCGGCCGCAGGAAGGGCAAAGTCTCCCACAATGCCTCTACCCGCGCGGTGCCGGAGCAAGCTGCGACGCGGGGGGCCACCTCCAGCATGTCAAGCGCAGCCGCGACGGCCTCGTCTACGGTGACGGCTAAAATGCAATGGGGCTGCTCCAGGTTGCAACCGTCTTCGCAGGTGCCGAGCCCGCGAGCAGGTTGAAGAATTCGCTTGTCCCTGCAGTGCGGACCGAATCGTATCGGGCTATTGGCGTGATTGAGATCGCCCGACCGCGGATGCCTTGCGATCACAAGGGTCTTGCAATCCATTGCCGCCGCCAAATGGGCCGGGCCGCTGTCGTTGCCGAGGAACAGGTCGCAGCGTTCGAGAACGGCGCAGGTCTGGCGAAGTGGATGTCCGCTCAGCACGATGGGAGGAACGGGCAGTTGGTTCGCCAATTTTGCAGCCGGCTCGCGCTCGTCGGCGGAACACACGATGACGGGCTGAACCGGAAAGTGCTTCGCAAGGCCGGCAATCACCAGGGCAAACCGTTCCAGGGGCCAACAACGTCCCGCCGCCTGTGCCCCGATTCCCAATGCCACCAGCCTTGCCGAGGGACGTGCCGCCTGCAGAATTTGCGCAGCATGCCGGCGGTCGCGCGTAGTCAGGCGGATCTCCAGGCCATCGTCTTGCGGGCTGGCTCCGAGCGCGTCAAGGACTGCCAGGTTTCGCAAGACCTCATGCTGCAGCGGGCCGGGCGGCAGACAAACATCGAAGGCGCCGTCGAACCCTCGATTCAGCAGGCGCTTCCTCGGCGACGTCTTTTCGGTATACCCCACGCGTGCCCCGACGTTCGCCATCAGACACAAGAAGGTGGCCAGGTGCTCATCGGTATCCCAACGCGGAGAAATGGCAACATCGTAACGACGGCCGCGAAGGCGTGCCCATCCGAAGATAAGCGTCGACACCAACACCTGCGCCTGCTTTGGCAGCCAGCTTGACCGCAAGGGACGCACCGTCAGGATCTCGTCGATGAAGGGATTGGTGACGAACAGAGATCGATAGGCTTCCTGCACGACCACCGTACATCGCGCATCGGGAAAGCAACGCTTGAGCTCGCGAAAGAGCGGCGTGGTCATGACCACATCGCCTAGCGCATCCAGCCGGAACACCAGGAACGACATCTTGTGCCGCCGCGCGAGGCAACTTTTGCCCTCCCCTTTCACCCATTGCCTCCAATATTTCGCCAGCAGCGTCGGCCAGCGTAGAAACAGCAATATCGAAAGTGGAAGCCTGCGCTGGAGGTGCCGTTGCAGAGCGGCTTCGGCGCTCGACTCTTTCTCACACCTACCTAGCGGCTTTGGCACGACATGGCCCTTTCAATGAGGCTGCTGGTACTCTCTCCCTCGACCAGCGGAATTAACTCAACGCGTCCTCCCCACGACCGCACCTGGCTGGCGCCCACGACTTCGTTTTCGTTGTAGTCGCCGCCCTTCACCAACACGTCGGGCCGAATTGCCACGATCGGTTCCAGCGGCGTGTCTTGATCGAAGACCATGACCGCGTCAACCACATGCAGGGCCGCCAGAATCTGAGCTCGATCGCGCGCCGGCAGGACCGGCCGGGACGGCCCCTTCAAACGCCGTACCGAATCGTCGCTGTTGATGGCAACGATCAAGCGGTCGCCTTTGCGGCGAGCGCGCTCCAGAAGCGTGATGTGTCCAACGTGCAGCAGATCGAAGCATCCGTTGGTGAAGACCACGTGCTGTCCTGAGGCTCGCCAGGCCGCCACCCGCCACAGTAACCGGTCCAGCGGCAACACCTTTTCCTCTTTCGTAACGGAAACGTCCTGAGTCAGCGCGGCGAGCAGTTCGTGCCGGTGCACGGGAACAGTTCCAGGCTTGCCGACGACAATTCCGGCGGCAACATTGGCGACCCGTGCGGCGGTTTCAATCGTCACCTCGCTTGCCAGGCCGAGCGCGAGAACCGCGATAACCGTGTCGCCCGCGCCCGATACGTCGTGCACTTGCCGCGCGATCGTGGGAATGTGGACGAGCGACCGTTCGTGCAACACGGCGATTCCCTTCTCGCCGAGGGTGACGGTCATCGATTTCATGCCAAGCCAGGGGAGCAGCGCTTGCCCTGCCGCGAGCACTGCGTCGAGGTCACGGACCGATTCGCCGGTCGCCGTGGCCAACTCCTTCAGGTTAGGACAGAGGGTTGTCGCCCCACGGTAGCGGGTGAAGTTGCGGCTTTTCGGATCCACCAGCACGGGAATCTTGTATTCGCCCGCCACGTCGATGAGGGCGCGGCACACCCGCTCATTCAGCGTGCCTTTCGCGTAGTCAGAAAGCACGACCACGTTTGCGCTTGGCAGGACACCCATCATCCGGTCAATCAACTCATCTGAATACGGCTCACAGATCCTGGGAGAGCTCTCGCTGTCGAGTCGCAACATCTGCTGGTTGTCACCGAGGATGCGAAGCTTCGAGGTGGTGGACGTGCCTGGCACGGCGGTCAGAATGGGCTCGACCCCTGCCTCCGCCAGCAAGGCCTCCAACTGGCGCTGCTCTTTGTCGCCGCCGCCAAAGCCTCCGACGGTAACGCGGGCTCCCAGCGAGGCCAGGTTCATGGCGACATTGGCCGCGCCTCCCGGCTGTTCGTTCCGCCAGACGGTGCGCACCACGGGAACGGGAGCCTCGGGAGAAATTCGGTCCACTTCGCCCCAGACGTATTTGTCGAGCATCACATCGCCGACAACCAGGACGTGGATGTCGCGCCATTTCGACTCGATCAGCGGGATTACCTGGTGCAGGCTGTCGATCATCGCGCACACCCGCTGGCCGCCAGCTCAGGTTCGCGCACGACGGACGACTCTAACCAGTCGCACAGGATATGACCGCACAGGATATGCGCCTCCTGAATGCGCGCCGTGTCCGAGGATTCGACATGCACGCAAACATCGGCGATGGCCCCGATCCTGCCGCCGGAGTGTCCGGTAAACGCCACGGTGAACGCACCCAGATCGCGCGCCGTCTGCAATCCAAAGCCAACATTGGTGCTGTTGCCGGAGGTTGACAGTCCCACCACCACATCCTCGGGAGAGCACAGCGCCTCGAGTTGGCGGCTGAAGAGTTCGTCGTAGCCATAGTCATTCGAAATGGCCGTCAGGACGGAGGAATCGGCGGTAAGCGCGATGGAAGCGATGGCCCGGCGCTCTTTGCGAAAGCGGCCTACCAGTTCCGCAGCCAGGTGCTGGGCATCCGCGGCGCTGCCCCCATTGCCGCACCAGAAGATCGTCTGCCCGGCTACGATGGCTCGACTCATCATGGCCGCAACCCGCTTGAGCGAGTCCTGCTGGGTTTCCAGTTGGCTGACAACCGAGAGATGTTCCGTGATGGCGTCGCTGACGACGCTCGACAGGTTCCGCGAAGATAGCATTCGGCCCTCGAAGACGCAGAAATCCACACACGAGGGTCGTCCACACAAGCTGGGAGGTGTTCCTGTATGCGATTATAGCGGCGATGCCTGTAAGTCAAGCCGGGAGCTTCGAAAAAATCGACTTCGTATTCCTAGATCGGGAAGGCATCCTGAACCGCAAGCCCGGCGAGGGCCACTACATCACCACCTGGGATGAGCTCCAACTGCTCCCCGGGGTCGTAAACGCACTGGCACGGCTGAAGAAATCGGGGCGCAAGCTCATCCTTGTGACCAACCAGCGCTGCGTCTCCCTGGGACTGTGCAGCGAGGACGATGTGCGCGCGCTGCACCAGCGTCTGCAGGCGCTGCTGGAACAGCACGGCGCGGCACTGGATGCCATCTATTTCTGTCCCCATACCGACGGGGAATGCAACTGCCGCAAGCCGGGAACCGGGATGTTCGAAGAGGCGTTTCGCGATTTTCCAGCGGCAACGCCGGCAAATAGCGTCATGATCGGCGATTCGCTCAGCGACATCGAAGCCGGCGTCCGTGTGGGTATGCGAACCATCTTCATTTTCGGCGACCCGGGCTTGCAAAAAGCCGGTGCCGAACCGGCCGCCGCCCTGGCCACGGCCACCGCCAACTCACTTCAGACATGGGTGGAAGAGTACCTCTGCAGGGAATGATCCCTTCGGCCTCGGTCGACGACAGAAAGAGACTCTCCGCGGGAAGCGAGACGAATCCGCCGCTCGCACGCAACGTTTACCCTCGTCCAGGCAATCCAACTCATATGCTGCAATTCGTGTGTGATTACTGCGGAAATGTGAAGCTCGAAGGGGAAGTCTGGATCAACGGCATGGCGGCGGAAAACGTTGGCACCCACGCCGCACGGCGCGAGGTCGTTGTCGATCCAGCGTGGAGAGAGGATCGTGCAGTGCAGCCCTTCGCTGTGCATTTCTGCTCGACCGAATGTAAGGACCAGTATCTGGCTGAGCTGTTCCAGCAGCCTCCGGGATTACTGGAAATCGAGCGGGTTGAAGTCGTTCCCGAAAACGCGGCGCGAGTGGTACACGCCAGGAAGAAACCTGCGCCCGTTCTGGTGGAAAGGGGCCTGGTAAGAAAGAAGAAGACTGCCTCCAGCAAGGCCCGTAAGCGCTGAGCCATTGTCACGTCTTCCAGCCGCACGCCGTACACGCCACGACCACCCTGCAACGTATATATTCTCGGAGCAATCCGAGCGACCGTTCGCAGCTTGCAAGCTGTCATAATGGAGGTACATGTACAAGATTTTATCTACCAGCCGGAACGTTCGGCTGCTCCTATCTCGAAACAGCGTCCTCGCGCTCGCGGGATTTTCGGTGATATCTCCAAAATCTCCCGAGGAGGCTCCTATGTTGGCGAGCCATGAGGACGTTGACGCCGTCGTCATCGGACATTCGGTCGATGCCGATACCCGCAAGACACTCATCACCGAGCTGAGGCGGGTACGCCCCGGCTGTCTGATCTGTTTCGTCTATGAAAAGCCCGACGAAGGCACAGAGCCTTTATCGGATGTCTCGCTTGACGTAACCAAGGGGCCCGAGCCGCTCATAACCTTCCTGCAGGACCGGCTGCCCAGAACGTCTTTAGCCAGGTAGACCCAGTACACTGCCCCTTCCCATTTGGCTCCCACGGGTGAATAATGCCTGCGATGCTCTCCCGGCTGTTCTTGCCCGTCCTTCATTTTTCGTTCCTTCTGACTGGCATAGCCACGACGATGATGGGGGTGTTGCTGCCTTGGCTGATCACGCACTGGTCGATCAGCGATGCCCAGGCCGGCAGCCTGTTCAGCGCTCAGTTCGTCTCCTCCTTCCTGGGATCGCTGGCCTACGGCTGGATCGCCCGCAGGCTGGGAAACAAACACACCGCCATCCTTGGGCTGACCATCCTTGCGGTGGGAGTTTTCGGACTGGCGGTAACCGCGTGGCCGCTCCCGCTTGCATTGGTCGCGACCTATGGATTTGGCCTCGGCATCGCGCTGCCCGCGACGAATCTTCTGGTGGCCGCACTCTCCGGAGAACGGCGCGCTGCTGCCCTGAACCTGCTGAACTTCTCCTGGACGCTCGGCGCCGTCACCTCGCCGTTATTGTTCGTCTTCCTGCTGCAGCGCCGGCATCTGAGCTTGTGGTTCGCGCTGACCACGTTTGCCGCTGTCGTTCTCGCGTCCGCCGTCCTGCTGTCGTTGTGCGAAGCCCCGAGCGCCGCCAGTTCCAGCATCGACGAGCCGACCAGTCCTGGCCATCCCGCCATTCTGACCTGGGTTCTCACCGGTCTGTTGTTGTTTTTGTATGTCGGCATTGAAAACGGCGTGCCGGGCTGGGCCCCCTTGTTTGGATTGCGACAGCACTTACTCTCAGAAACATCCGTGGCTTTCGCGCTGGCGCTCTACTGGGGAGCCTTGTTGCTGGGTCGGCTGGCAGCCTCCTTTCTGTGGCGCAACGCCACGCCGCGCACGGTCATTTCGTATAGCCTGGGTACCGCCTTCACCGGCGTCTTGCTGATAGCCGCGGGTTCCTCCAGCCTGACACTTTATCTGGGACTCGCTCTGACGGGCGCAGGCCTGGCGGCGGTTTTCCCCACGGTTGTCGCGGTCTTCTCGACGCAGGCGACCGGCAAGCTGAAGCCCGTGGCCGGAATTCTGTTCGCTGCGGCAGGCTTGGGAGGCGCCGGGCTTCCCTACCTTATCGGCCTGCTCTCTTCTCATGGATACGGTCTTCGTGCCGGCTTGTGGATCACGGCTGCGGCGGCTCTCGCGATGTTGCTGATCGAACAGCGCATCAGCACGGCGCCGCTGCGTAGGGCTGAAACCCTTCCTCCAAAATATCGCTCCGCTGAGGCCTCATGAAACGACTGGATGTCCTGTTTGTTCTGTTTCTTGTCACTGGTGCGTTCGCGCAATCGAATCCGGCGAAGCGGCCGAAGATCACGGGCATCGATCACGTGTCTTTTTACACGACCGCGGCGGAGGCGAACCAGCATCTGTACACGGTCGTGCTCGGCCTCGCCTCAGCCGAGCCTCTCGAACCAAACCAGACGCAACGATTCATGGTGGGCACGCAGTGGGTGGGCTACAGTCCAGCGCCCGATCCCAAGGCCACCGACCGCATGGACCATGTCGCTTTCACCACCGACGATGTCGAGGCTCTTCGCAGCTATCTGGTTGCTGAAGGCGTGAAGGATCCTGAGACCATTCAGCGACGGTCCGACGGCAGCCGCAGCTTTCAGGTCCTCGATCCCGAAGGCCACCGCATCGAGTTCGTGCAGCGAGCGACGCCCAAGGCCGCGCAGTTGAGCCCTACGCTTCCCCGGAACTCCGCGGCTGCGGATTCGGCGACGACCGTTAGTGCCACGAGGTCCGGTGAAGGTCCCGACCCAGTCTCGCGGCGCATGATTCACGCCGGCTTCATCGTCCACGATCGTGGCCCCGAAGATCACTTCTACCGCGACATTCTCGGCTTCCATTTGTATTGGCACGGAGGCATGAAGGCCGGCGCGACCGACTGGGTTTCGATGCAGGTTCCCGACGGCACCGACTGGCTGGAGTACATGCTGAACATTCAACCCAATCCAAGTCTGCGCACCACGGGCGTGATGAACCACATCTCGCTCGGCGTGGTGGACATGCGGCAGGCGCAGGCGAAACTCCAAAGCCACGGATGGAAGCCGCACGACGACGAACATTCGCAGATGGGCAAGGATGGGAAGTGGCAGCTCAATCTCTTCGATCCGGATTTCACCCGCATTGAGTTGATGGAGTTCAAGCCGGTGGAGAAACCTTGCTGCTCCGATTTCCAGGGGCCGCACCCACAGGAAGAATAGAAATAGCCAACCGACGGCACGCTTCCCGGCGACTTTCGTCCTTGCAGCGCAGATGGTCCGTCCCTTTCCGCAAGCGGTTCAGGGCTGACTCGATTTCAGCCACAGGTTCCAGCACGATCAGGACACGGTCCCGATCGCTGCCCGTTGTGAAGAGCACACCACGCCTATGTAGAATAGACGGGTACCGCACTCGCGCGGCAAATTCCGGTTTCTCGCAACGATCGTTTCGCCGGACACGCGTGTGTTACTTTGCCGCGTAAGCGCCGTCCAAGGTGGTGGGAGATAGCATGTTTTCTGGGCAACAAGGCAATTCTCGCTCGCTGACAATTCTTTCGTTTTCGTTGGCCCTGGCGGTCCTCGCTTTTGCTGCGGGATGCGGGCAGTTCTTCCCCAGCGCCACTACGATCACGGCCCTCACCGTTTCGCCGGTAAACACCACGATCCTGACCAAGGGCACGCAGCAGTACGCGGCCACGGCGACGTTCGGCAATAACACTTCGGGCGATGCTACCTCTCAGGTGACTTGGACCTCTTCCAATACTGCCGTCGCGACGATCAGCACCGGTGGACTGGCGACGGCCGGCACGACGTTGGGGACCACGACCATTCAGGCTAAGTCGGGTAGTGTTTTTGCCACCACGAGTCTGACGGTGAGCAACAAGACGATTTCCAGCATCGCGATTAGTCCCGCTAACACCACCATGACCAGTGGATCGTCGCAACAGTTCATCGCGACGGCGACGTATTCCGACGGCACGACCGGCAATGTCTCGGCCTCGGTGGCGTGGACGTCGAGCAATACCGCGGTTGCTTCGGTATCGACTTCCGGCTTTGTGACCGCGATCTCGACAGGAACGACCACCATAACCGCAACTTCGGGCAGCATTTCGGGAAACACGCAGCTGACGGTGCAATAACTGGTTGTTAGAATGGGCTGCAGGCTAACAAGGGGCGCCCGGCGCTCCTTGTTGTGTTTGCGGGCGGGAACCTGCGGGGTGCGGGGAACGTATCTTCCAGCGGGCGAGCACGGCATCGAGGCTCGTCTGCCGGAGGCCCTATGAACGCACTCCAGATTTGCCGTGATTTGTGGCTGCTGTTTGCCCTTGTCTGGCTGTTCGCCGCCTTTACCGTCAAAAAGACCCAGCAGCGCCTCGATGTCGGCTCTAGCCTGCTGTATGGTGTTCCGGTCTTCGCATCGTTCTATCTCCTGTTTGGCGACACCCGAGCTGTTCCCTGGCTCAATACGCGCCTCTATCCTCATAGCTTTGAAATCGCGACCCTCGGAGTCGGGTTGACCGCCCTCGGCATCGCTCTCGCCGTGTGGGCGCGCTTCTACATCGGACGGAATTGGAGCAGCACGGTGACGGTTAAAGTCGATCACCAACTCGTGCGCTCCGGCCCCTATGCCTGGGTACGCCATCCGATTTACTCCGGCATTCTGCTTGCCGTGATTGGCACGGCCATCGCACGGCGCGAACCTCGAGGCTTCCTTGGGGCAGCGGTGTTGTGGCTCGGCTTCGTGATCAAGAGTCGTATGGAAGAGCGTTTCATGCGCACGACGTTCGGCTCAGCCTACGAGGACTACAGCCGAAGCACCGGTGCCCTGGTTCCGCGGCTCCATCGCTAGCGCCTTCGAGCCGGTCGCTCACCCCTGCCGTACGAAGACTTCCTTCGTTCTAGTCCTTCACAGCGATCGCCGAGATCTCGACTCGGGCGCCGCCATAGAGGGCTCCTACCTGCACCGTCGCGCGCGCGGGCTTCGGCGTAGGCATGTACTCTGCGTAGACCGTGTTCATCGCGTTGAAGTCGTTGATGTCGGATAGAAACACCGTAACCAGCGTCAGATCGGACATCTTGAATTTTGCCAGTTTCACGACTTCGGCCACCAGCTTCAGCGCGGCCCGTGTTTCGGGCACGATGCCGCCCTTCACCAGGTTGCCTTTCTTGTCGCGGCCTTCCTGACCGGAAATATAAAGCTGCTTTCCCACCACAATCCCTTCACTGAAAGGGAAGGCGGGCGAATCGCCCGGGAAATCGATGGCGCGGCGTCCGCTGCCGGGTGCTGCGGTGGGCGCTGCCTGCTTTGCGCTTTTCTTCTTCATCGCACTCCTTGTGTTGCCTTGGATTAGTACTACTACAATCGATCCAGCAACTCCCGTCATGTATATCGCGTTTCTCCGCTGGTTGGAAATAACGAAGTAACTTGGCCGGCTGGAAGAGTAGAGGAACTCCCGCGCGAATTTCGTCGCTGCCGTCGCCAGAAACCAACCCCCGAACGCGACAAGCAATCCAACTCTAGACAGGAGACACCATGAAGTTCAGGCCCTTGCACGTTTTTGTTCTTTCCGCGTTGACCGTCGCGATGGTCGCTTGCGGAGCCGGCCATCCGACCATCAGTTCGCTCGTGGTCACGCCGGCGACGGCGACCGCGCCAGTCACCCCCCGCACCGATGTGCAGTACACTGCGACCGCAACTTTCACTGACAAGTCAAGCCGCGAGTTGTCGGTGGCCGATGGTCTGACGTGGACGACCTCGAATTCCTCCATTGCCACCATCAGCGATACCGGTAGCGCAACCTGTCTCGCCGTAGGACAGGTTACCGTCACCGCAACCGCGCCGTCTGATCTGACCATCACCGTCAGTAACGGCCTCAGTAACACCTCCCCGAAAGTCAGTGGAACGGCGACGTTAAGCTGCCTGGTGACGGGATAGATCGTTCCGTCAAGCAGTCGATCCCCAGCCGCGGCCCAGCATTCGACTCGCCGCGGCACTCTTTTGCCTTGAAGACAGCCTCGTCAGCGCTTCCGCAGCGGCCATCGGCAGAAAAAAGACGCGCCCAGAACGCATCCGGACGGGCCCTCGACTCTGGCTGTGTTTCTCGGTTGCCACCTTGACAGCACCGATGCGACAGAATTGACAGGACTTTCAGGAGGCAGGCGAGTTCGGCTTTTCGCGTGAGACGTTGGTACCGAAACCCGCTGGTATGATCGATGCTTGGCTCAAGCCAGACAACGCGGCAAATTCATTACCTTCGAAGGCCTCGACGGTTGCGGCAAGACGACGCAATTGGAGAAGCTTGCGGCGGTGCTGCGCTCCGAGGGTATCGACGTGCTGACCACTCGCGAACCCGGCGGCACCGCCATCGGCGAACGCATCCGCGCCGTCCTGCTGGATTCCCGCACCGCCGGCCTCGATCCTTTGGCCGAGATGACTCTGATGTTTGCCTCGCGCGCCCAACAAATCGCCCAGGTGATTCTGCCGGCACTCGAAGCCGGACAATGGGTGTTGTGTGATCGCTTTACCGATTCGACCGAAGCCTACCAGGGTGGAGGACGCGGTCTCGGGATCGAAGCGGTTCTCGAGCTGCACCGCGTCGTATGCCGGGGCCTGTGGCCGGATCTCACCATCCTCATGGATTCCGACGTCTCGACAAGTGTGAAGCGGGCGCGGCGTCGCAATCGTCAGCAGGCGGACGGAGCGAAGGACCAATCCAACGAAAATCGCTTTGAGAAAGAGAGCGATGCATTCTTCGATCGGGTTCATGAGGCATATCTGGCGATCGCAAGGCGCGAACCCCATCGCGTAGTCGTGGTAGATGCCCGTCGCTCCTTGGATATCGTTCATCCCCAAATCGTGCAGATTGTGCGTGAAAGATTGCTGGCGGGAAGGGACACAGCTTCAGCTGCGCCATAGCGTTCGGTCGCGGGTATGGCGAGGCTGAGCGTCGCTGCTCGAAGGCGCGGAGCTCGAAGTCGTGCCTGGGACGCGAGTTTGAGTCAGGAGAATCGTTTTGTATCAGGGCATGGCTTCAGCCGTGCCGCAACGGCGTCACACAAAAAAAGGGGCTTCAGCCCCGGAGGTCTTGCAGGGGCTGAAGCCCGGACCTTTCTGCCGCCGCTGTTCGGCACGAGTGAACTCGTGCGCTGATACAAAGCGGTCCGCAAATGATTTTCCCGGCCTGTTCACCCGCGCCGTAGCCGAATCCGCAAGCATCGGGATATCCTTTGAGAGTCGGAATTCAAACCAAATGCCATTTTCTGATTTTCACGGTAATGCCGAGACGGTGCACACGCTGCGCGAGATGCTGGCGCGCGACCATTTTCCCCACGCGGTAATCCTCTCGGGACCGCAGGGGTCAGGCAAGTTCACGCTGGCGCAGATGGTGGCGAAGACCATGAACTGCCTGGAGGAGCCCGTCAGCGATGGACTTCCCGACTTCTGCGGACACTGCGCCAATTGCACGCGAATCGCCGAGGCCGATGCCCTCGAAGAGCGTTTTGCCGAAGCCGTCGAGGCCCGCGAGAACCTGCGCGATACCGATAGGCGCGAGACCCGCATTTTTGTCCAGACCCATCCTGACGTTCTGATCATCCCCCCCGATCCTCCACAGATGCTGGTGAAAGTCGACCAGGTACGGCACGTCATCGCCGAGATCTATTACCGTCCGGCCGAAGGCGGGCAGCGGGTCTCCATCTTCAGCGACGCCGATTTCATGAAAGAGGCGGCCAACTCTTTGCTGAAGATTCTGGAAGAGCCGCCCTCGTTCGCCACCATCTTCCTGCTCACCGACAACCCTGCGGCATTGCTGCCGACGATCCGTTCGCGTTGCATGCATCTGCGTCTGGCGCCGCTTCCGTCTGACGAGGTCGAGCGTTATCTCGCCAAGGTTCGTCCCGAGTGGCAGGCCCGCGAACGCGCTCTGGTGGCGCGCATCTGCGGAGGAGGACTGGGACGGGCGCGGAATTTCGACCTTGCCGGGTATCTCGCGGCACGGCAGGATGCTCTCGCCTTGCTGGCGCCCGCCATGGGCTCCCAGGACCACAGCGCGCTCTTTCGCATCACCGACACGTACCGTGCAGGGGCCGATGGCAAAGCGAAAACCGAGCACCTCATCCGCACGCTCTATGCGCTGCTGGAAGACCTGCTGTTTTTGAAATCCGGGACGCCGGAACTGATACGCAACCATGACCTGCTGGGCGAGTTAAAGCGTATGGCACAGGTTGTCGATTTCGAGTGGATCGCGACCGCAAGCCAACGCCTGGGCGAAGTAGAAAGCGGAATGCGGCGCAATCTGCTGCGTTCGCTGTCGCTCGACAGCTTCGCAACCTCGCTGGCGAAATGACCCAAAAGTCGCATGCCACAAGAGATTGTTTTGCCGTAGGCGCTGTGTTAGGGTATGCCTAACTTTACACACACCTCATCACTTCGTGGGCCACCTCAAGTCTGTCGTGATGCGCAGCTTTTGTTTCACCATTGACTTGTTCTAACCGCCAAGGCAGGTGTGTAGATCACGAGGAGCCACCATGAAAGACACCATGGACTCCACCGCCGTGGGTCGTGCCATGGACCCCGAGGTGTTCGCCAACCGCAAACTCATCCGCCCGGCCCTCAGCCGCACGGAGCATCCCCGCCAGGAAAGCGATCGCCGCGAGCGTAGTGAACGGCCCGCCATGAATGGCAAGAAAAGCCCTCCACCGGAACAAACGCACGCCGAAAATTTTTACTATCAGAAACAAATGCAGGCCAAGACGCCGATGGTCCTGGTGCTGCAGGACGGCGAAGAGATTCACGGCATTATCGAGTGGTATGACAAGTATTGCCTTAAGCTGAACCGCACCGGCTCTGCCAACATCCTCATCTACAAACCCAGTATCAAGTATATGTACAAGGAAAGCGAAGGCGGGCAGCGCCGTTAGCACGTTTTATTCCGTACTGATTAAAAGAAGCCGCGCGATGAGCGCGGTTTTTTGCTTGGCGCAAATCAAAGTTTGAAAATGCTAATTGATGGCTGTGGCTAGCTGTACTTAGCAGCGGCTTTGCAAGTCCAATGGGGCTCACAAAGCCGCTGCGAACCTTACGAAGCACGGAATTCGCTTTACGGACGTGGTTACGCCTTTCGAAGATGAGCTAGCGGCGACGATCCGAGATCTCGCCATCGCCACCAACCCGCGAATTTCTCAACCCGGGATAAAACCCTTGCTCCGAATGACGCACGTTAGCTCGGAATTGGTTTGACTAACAACCGACAACCGGCCACTGACCACTGTCTTTACAGCTTGGGCAGCATAATTCCCTTCTGTCCCTGGTACTTGCCTTTCTTATCGCGGTAGCTGGTCTCGCACTGCTCGTCGGACTGGAAGAACAGGATCTGGCACAGACCTTCGTTGGCGTAGATGCGCGCCGGCAGCGGCGTTGTGTTGGAGATCTCGAGCGTTACAAAACCTTCCCACTCCGGCTCAAACGGCGTGACATTGACGATGATGCCGCATCGGGCGTAGGTAGACTTGCCGACGCAGATGGTGAGCACGTCGCGCGGGATCTTGAAGTATTCGACCGAGCGCGCCAAGGCAAATGAATTGGGAGGCACGATACAGACGTCGGAATCGACGCTGACCAGCGAGCGCTCGTCAAACTTTTTGGGATCGACGACGGTGCTGTTGACGTTGGTGAAGATCTTGAATTCGTCGGCCACCCGCAGATCGTAGCCATACGAAGAGAGACCGTAGGAGATGACGCCTTCGCGGACCTGCTTTTCCGAAAAGGGATTGATCATATCGTGCTCGAGGGCCATTTTGCGGATCCAACGGTCACTCTTAATGGACATGCTTCTCCTAAGTTGGCCCCGGGGCCGGACTCGTTCGCGCCTGCATGGAACGGTTACGCCATCTTACGGAATGAGAGCTCCGGTTGACAACGGGCGCGGAGGGCACTACGATTCGCGGAACCCGCCGTAAATCGTACCGAAACTAAGACTTACCGGAATGCGGCGGCTCGGGTAGAATCGCACAGTGCCGGACAACGCCTCCCCGGCCAGCCAATACAGCGGAGCCACTTGTGATCAAACTGGACCTGATCAACGAAGTTGTCACCAAGACCGGCGTAACCAAAACCAAGGCGGAAATGGCCGTCGAAACCGTTTTTGAAAGCATGAAAAAAGCGCTGGCCCGCGGCGACCGCATCGAGTTGCGCGGCTTTGGCGTCTTCACCGTGCGTCCCCGCAAGACGGGCATCGGCCGGAATCCGCGTACCGGCGCGGAAGTCAATATCCCTCCCGGCAAAGCGGTTCGCTTCAAACCCGGCAAGGAACTACAATCCATTGAGTAGCCCTCGAGCGGAGTTTCGCGGGCACCATCGTCTGCCGCCCGCAACTCTGCAGCACGGCGTGCCTCAAGGGCCGGACCGGCGCAACCACGGTGGCAGGGCCAAGTAACCGATGTCCGACTCAACGCCGCCGCTCTCCTATACCTTCGAAATCCCTTCTCGCCCCGAGACCACGTTCCACGCACCCCGCCGCCAACCTCACTATTGGTTGCACATCCTGCTTTTTCTGCTGACGGTGCTGACGACCTTGATCGTAGGCGCGCGCCTGCAGTTTAACTTCAATCACAATCTGCCGGCATTCTCCACCGAAAGCTATACCCTGCCGCTGTTTCTGACCAGGTGGATCTGGAAGTCGCCCGGCCAGTTGGTAATCGAGCTGCCGTTTCCCTTGAAGTGGGCTCTCGGACATCCGAGCCGTCTGTTCCTGGGCGTTCCCTTCTCCGTCACGCTGATGGGAATCCTGCTGGCCCACGAGATGGGACACTACATTTATTGCGAACGTAACAACGTTTACGCTACCTTGCCCTACTTCATTCCCGGACCGATCATCTCGCCCATCGGCACGTTTGGCGCGGTCATTCGCATCAAGTCGCACATTCGCTCACGGCAGGCGCTGTTCGACATCGGCATCGCCGGACCGATCGGCGGATTCATCGTCGCCGTCCCCGTGCTGCTCTGCGGACTGGCACTCTCCAAGCCTTTGCCGCCGCAAGCCTCGGCGTCGCTCATCGACTTCGGCTATCCCCTCATCTTTCGTCTGTCACACAATTTCATCCGGCTCTTCTCGCCGCACATGGCCCCACTGCAGGGCCTCTACCTTCACCCCATCGCCGTCGCAGCCTGGGTGGGAATGTTCGCCACCGCCTTGAACCTGTTGCCGGGTGGCCAGTTTGACGGCGGCCACATCATCTACGCCTTTTCGCCGCGCGTGCACAAGTTGGCGACGCGAATCTCGGTCGTGGTGCTGGCGTTTCTCGGACTTTACTGGCCGGCCTGGGGAGTGTGGACGTGGCCGGGTTGGCTGATCTGGGCGATCATCCTGGGCCTCACCGGATGGCGGCATCCCAACGTTCCCAAGTGGCCCGACCTCGACCCTACGCGTCGCCGTCTGGCGCTGCTTGCCGTGCTCATGCTGGTGTTGACCTTCGTGCTCGCTCCCGTGCGCGGTGCCGCGCTGAATGGCAACTAGACCCGCCCGGAGTTGCTAACTGCAAAACACATCTTGTGGAGAGCTTTTCGCCCGTCGCTAGTTGCTAGTTGCTGATTGCTAGTTGCTACTTACGTATGCGAGAGCAGCGTGGCGAGTTCGTGCGGCGTGACCAGCGGAGAAAGGTGTGGCGCGCCGGGAAGGACAGACAAGGTTGCGCCGGGAATTTTCTCGGCCACGGGTCGCATGAACTCCTCGGGTGGGCAGGCAAGGTCTTTTTCGCCCGCAATCACGTGCGTGGGAACCTTGATGTTGTGCAACTCGTCCATCTGGTCGAAAGCCGCCAAGGCGCGCCAGGCGGCTGCCCAGTTCGATACCTGTGAACGAATAATCCGCTCCCGCGCGTAACGAACGTACCAGGGATTTTCGGCGACCACCTCGGGGGTGAGCCAGCGCAGCAGCGAGGGAGCCACTTGCGACGGCATGCCGTTACGCTCGGCATCCTCGGCCCGGCCGAGGTAGCGATCGCGCAGCGCGCGCCCCATGGTGTTCGCCAGCGCCAGCGAAATCACACGCTCGGAGTGTTGCAACGCCAAGATCTGCGCCACCGTGCCTCCGAGCGAATGACCTGCAATGTGCGCCCGCTTGATATTCAACTCGTCCATCAGCAGCACCAGATCGCCGGAAAGCTGCTGGATCGATTCCAGCTTCGGAGCATTCGACGCATAGCCGTGTCCGCGCAAGTCGTAGGCGACCACGCGAAATTGCCGTCCAAGCTCGGGAATGACATCGCGCCACAGACGCCAGTCGAGGCCGAGACCGTGAATCAGGATGTACGGTTCGCCCTGTCCGGTCTCGGAGACGATGGTCTCATGGTCGGCGACTCGCACGCGACGCGTAGGACGAGGCCGCGAAATGTCGAGTTCCTCCAGAATCGCCCGCGCCTCGCGCAGCAGGTTCAGCGAGCGCGGTATGCCGGCATAGGGCGCCAGGTGTTCGCAGAGAGCGATCAGTTCGTCGGGATCGACTCCGCTGCGCAGGGCTGCGCCGATATGCACACGCAACTGCGTCTCGGCCCCGCCGATCGCCGCCAGAATGGCAATCGTCGCCAGTTCGCGCTCGCGGCGTCCCAACTCGGCCTTGCAGAAGATCTGTCCGAATGCGAACTCGGTCAGAGCGTCGGCCAACGTCGGCGAAACCTGCCGCACCGCGCGCACCACGGCTGCGCCACGTTCTCCATCAATCGCCTGCAGTTCGTGCTCGCCTATCGTTCGCCTGTCCATGCGCGTCTCCGTAATCCCTGCTGCCGCACTCACTCCGTCCGCGCGGCGTCGTCCAGTATGTCACATAGCCACAGGGCTCTAGCCTGCGGTCACGATCAGTGCCTGGCATGGCGTCTTGCCGGCGCGCCGGTACATGTGCGGGACCGCAGGATCGAAGTAGATCGAGTCTCCCGCCTCCAGTTCGTAGTCATCCAAACCGATCTTCAAACCAAGTTTGCCCTTGGTGACATGCAGGAACTCCGAGCCCGGATGTTGATGCGGTCTCAGCTTTTCCAACGGAACAGGTTCGAACTCGGCGAGGTAAGCGCTGGTTCGGCGCTCATTCGACTTGAAGTCGAGGCTTTCGAAGAAATACGCAATGTCCCCCGCGCCGGGACGCTCCGGCAACTTGATGCGCTCATCCTTGCGCACCACCGAGACGATGTGACGCTTGCGTTCGTCGGTGAAGAAGAAATCGAGGCCCACGCTGAACACCATGGCGATGCGCAACAACGTTGGCAGGGTCGGGAAAAGTTTGTCGCGTTCGAGCTTGGAAAGAAGCGCCGGCGAGAGACCCGTGTGCTTGCCCAGTTCCACCAGTCCCATGCTCTTCTTCAGCCGCAGGTTCCTTAATTTCGGTCCAATTTGATAGGGCCGAAGTCCATCTTCGATGGTTTTGTTGACCACAGTCTGCCTCCTCTTTTCACAGCCAGAAAAATTAGTGCCTTATTTTTTCTCAACATGCATATTTACTGGCATTTCGGCATGCTTTCGCTCGATATTCAAATACATTTTCGTTAGAGTCAAGGGCGTAGCGAAGGAATCTGCCGGCAGAGTTGTTCGCTGCATTTCTTCGCCTACGCGGTTGCGGGCACGGGCGCACTGTCCCGCAACTCGCAGCGGTGGCTGGCTTGGGGGAGTCGGCCACCGCACCCTTTTTCTTTGCTCCGGCCGCAGCGCAGCCTCGCAGGAAGTTTCGTACAATCGAAGCAGCATGTGCGTCGCAGTTCGAAGGCCCGCCCTCTCTGCCCCTGTCTGCCTGCTCGCTGGTTTCCTGTTTCTAACGCTTGCCGTCGGCTGCTCCCATAAACCCGCTGGAAAACGCTACGAACTGCAGGGGCGCGTGGTTGCCGTGGATACCGCCGCACACGAAGTCACCGTCGCTCACCAGGATGTTCCCGGCCTGATGAAAGGGATGACGATGCCATTTCAGGTGGGCGAGCGCGATCAGTGGATCTTCAACAACATTGCGCCCGGTGACCAGATCCACGCGACGCTGGTTCTGAGCGATCACGCCGAACTTGATGACGTCAGCTTTACCAAGGCAAGTCCGTCCTCGGGCGACGGCACGTCTCAAATGCATCTACCGGAGCCAGGCGATGAAGTGCCCGACTTGACACTGGTGAATCAAACGGGGCGAAAGATACGGCTCGAGCAGTTCCGCGGCAAGCCTCTTCTCTTGACTTTCATCTACACGCAATGCCCTTTTCCCGATTACTGTCTGCGCATGAGCAGTAATTTCAGCCAGGTGCTCAAACAGCTGCAGAAGCATCCCCAGATCTTCCAGCAGGCACAGCTGTTAAGCATCAGCATCGATCCGGAACACGATACGCCCACGGTTCTGCACGCCTACGGCGAAACCTACGTAGGACGCGTCGATCCGGCGTTCGCTCACTGGCAATTCGCATCGGGCTCTGCTGAACAGGTGCGTGCGGCGGCAAACTTCTTCGGGCTCGCCTACAACCGCAAGGACGGCCAGATCGTGCACGGACTGCGGACAGTGCTGATTGGCAAAGATGGCAAAGTCGTGAAGGTCTACTCGGGCAACGATTGGAAGCCGGTCGATGTCGCCGCCGATTTTGCAGCCGCAGCATCGTAAGCCGGCTGCTGAAAAACTCGCCTGGACAGGTCTTGCATCGGGGCACGCCTTTCGTTTCCGCGCAGTCTTCAGCCCTGCGAACCCGGCGTTCCGGTTTGTATCAGGGGAAGCCTTCAGGCGTGCCCTGCAAGCTCCCTTTCCTGATATTCCGCGGACTTTAGTCCGCGCGGCGCACTAAACCGGACAAACCTCTCCCTCGTTCCTGCCTCCAAGACACAGGGCCTTGTCCCACGAAGAGGAGCTACCATGACAGAAGCCGCGAGCGCTATCATCCAGCTCAAGGAACTGATCCGAGACATTGAATTCGCGATGCTCACCACGGTGCGGCCGGACGGCATGCTGCAAAGCTGCCCAATGCTGACCTCGGAAGCAGATGCCGACGGGCTCCTGTGGTTTCTGAGTGACACCAACACCGACAAGGTCGAGGCCTTGCGCACCAACCGCCGCGTCAACGTTTCCTACGCCGATCCGGCGACCGAGCGCTACGTCTCGGTTTCAGGATTCTGCCAACTCGTCCGGGACCACGAAAAAACCAGGGCCTTGTGGAAGCCCATTTACAAAACATGGTTCCCCAAGGGTCTCGACGATCCCGACCTCATCCTGCTCAAGGTGCACGTCCTCGAAGCTCACTACTGGTACGCCGCAGAGAGTCGTATGGCGAAGCTGCACGGCTTCGCTCCAGCTCCGGCACCGTCGGGCTATGCGCCTGCCGTGGAGGAAACGGTCAGGCTCCCTGAAGACATGAATCGGTAATCCGACGGACTGAGGGAACCTCGTGATCGAGTGAGCGGCTCGGACATGAGGCGGACGCCAGGGGGGTCGCGCCTCGCTTCGTAAACTTTACCTTTCGTTCGTTGGAACGTCGGCAACGAAACTTTCACCGCTCCCCGGCATCAACATACTTCCAGTATCCTCAATGTATGGCCGAGACCCTTGAATTCGTCGTCGCCTATGGGTACCTGCTGATCTTCTTCTGGGTACTCGTAGAGCAGCTCGGCCTGCCGGTGCCGGCAACGCCCCTTCTGCTGGCGGCCGGCGCGCTTGCCGAACGCGGGCGCATGCATCTACCGCTCGTCATTCTGATCGCCGCTGTTGCCTGCGTCCTCAGCGACTCCTTCTGGTACTTCTTCGGCAAAACCCGTGGCGCCGTGGTGCTGAACATTCTTTGCCGCATCTCGCTCGAGCCTGATTCCTGTGTACGGCGCACGGAACAGACGTTCGCCAAGTATGGCCGCCGCACTCTGCTGATCTGCAAGTTCATTCCGGGGTTGAACACCGCCGCACCCGCACTGGCTGCCGTCGCCAACGTCGAATACTCCACCTTCGCGCTGTTCGACGCCATCGGCGCGCTGCTCTGGTCCGGGGCCTTCGTTGGACTGGGCTTCCTGTTCAGCAAACAGCTCGACCGCGTGGCCATGAATGTCGAGCGCGTCGCCTCATGGTTTCTCATCCTGTTCATCGTGATGGTGGTCGGCTATGTGGGCTGGAAGTACAACGAGCGGCGCCGCTTTATCAATCAGGTCAAGGGTGACCGCATCACCCCGGACGAATTGAAGCACCAGCTTGAATCCGGCCTGCCGGTGACGATCATCGATCTGCGCCATCCGCTTGATCTGCTGCCCGATCCGCGGACCTTGCCCGGCGCGCTGCGCATTTCACCGGAAGACCTGGAGGCGCGCAACAGCGAGATCACGCGCGATGGCGAAGTCGTGCTGTTCTGTACTTGACCCAACGAAGCCACCAGCGCCCGTGTGGCGCTGCAACTCAGGAAGCATGGGATTCGGCACGTCCGCCCACTGCTGGGTGGATACCACGAGTGGAAATCACTGGGCTATCCGCTGGTCGCCACGGTTCCGGAACTGGACGAAAGCCCCATGCTGGGCGCACAGAGATCCGCGTAACCTTCCGCCTGCGAGACGCGTTGATCAAAATCCCAGACAATTCAGGAGCACCGTTTCTTCAAATTATGGGGTCAACTTCACAGGCGCCACGCATGAGAGATATGAAGAGGCTGGAGCGAACCGCCATCGACGCAATCGCCAGGATGTTCGCGGCGAGCTGGGAAAAGCCCAGTGATTCCACCCATGCCTTCATCGTGGTTGCTGGAAAACGGGTTTCTGTTGACATCACGACTCTCAAGCCGCACGGCGCCGGCCGAGCAAACGCCGCCAAACCTCGTTTGCGGTTCGATAAGGTTGCTACCCGCCTGGTTGAGCGTTTGCGATCTGTCCTTAGCGAAACCGTGCCAGACGGCATGACCGTTTTGCTGACCATCACCGCTCCCATCCGTTTGCCATCGAAAACCGCTGCCTCGCTGGAAGACAAAATACAAACTCTTGTCGAGCGGGGATCGACGGGTCGAGATGCGAAAGAGACGATTCACGGGAATCGCGTCCAGATTCGGCTGTTGGCAGGCGAATCGGCGCGAGCGCCGAAAATGATTGGGTTCGTGCACAATTCCGATTCAGACCCGGTTCAACTGTTGAACATGACGCATGAAATGCTTGAGTTGTTCAGCGCCCAGGGTGGCAGGCAACCAACCAAGCTTCCGCCTGATCGATGGCTGGTTGTGATAAGCGCTCGAGGAATTTCGTGCCTGGAGGCGTATCGCTACATCTATTCGCAGCTACGCATAGCGACCGACTTCAGGAAGATCTTCTTGGTGTTTAACGATGGGCGTGTCGGGTTGTTGACGGGATGAAACCAGCTCCGCGCGTTGCCTCCCGGGTTCCTCCACCTCGGTCGTCGTGGCGACCTCCGGTCGGAAGGACGAGCGCAATCTGCGCTATCGTGAGTCGTCAGTCAGCGGGATGGGCGGCGGTGTTTTCCTGGATGGCTTCGGAAACTACGGCTGACACCGCTTCGACCACCGGCACGGGAGCCGGCGCGGCTTGGCCATTAGCTTTCGCGATGGCAGCGTGGTTGCGCGCGGCGGCTTTCGCAGCATAGCTTCCCTTCTCGTAGGGACCAATCTGCCAGATGTCGCGGGCGTATTCGAGTATCGCGCGGTCGCTGGAAAACTTGCCAATCCGCGCTACATTCAGCGCCGCTTTGCGCCACCACACCTCGTCCTGCACGTACTCCGCGTCGATCACCCGCTGGGTCTTGATGTACGCGGGAAAATCGGCGATGTGGTAGTACTTATCGCCGCGATGGACCAGTTCGTCGAAGATCCAGCGAAACATTCCGTGTTCGTTAGGACAGAAGCGGTCCGACGCCAGCGAATCCATCACTTCTTTAATGTTAGGGTCGGCGTCGTAGAGAGCGCGCGGATTGTAGGAACTCGTCTTCTGCATCTCGGCGATCTCTTCGGCCCGCAGCCCGAAGATGTAGATGTTGTCGGCGCCGACTTCTTCCGCAATTTCGATGTTCGCGCCATCGTAGGTGCCGATGGTGAGCGCCCCATTCATCGCCAGCTTCATATTGCCGGTGCCCGAGGCCTCCATGCCGGCAGTTGAGATCTGCTCGCTCAAATCCGCGCCGGGAATAATCAGTGTCGCCAACGAAACCCGGTAATCCGGCAGAAACGCGACCTTGATCGCGTCATCCATCTTGGGATCGTTATTCACCACTTCGGCCACGTTGTGGATCAGCTTGATGATCTGCTTGGCCGCCCAGTAGCCCGGGGCCGCCTTGCCGGCGAAGATGTAGGTGCGGGGAACCGTAGGAAATTCGTCGTGATCGACCGCCCGCAGGTAGTCGTGAATCACGTGCATCACGTTCAGCAGCTGCCGCTTGTATTCGTGGATGCGTTTGATCTGGACGTCGAAGATGGAATCGGGATCGACCATGACCCCGGCCTGGTCTTGAATCGCACCGGCCAACCGCAGCTTGTTCTGGCGCTTGACTTCCTTGAAGGCGTTGCGGAATTCCGGATCGTTCACGAACGGCTCCAGCTCGCGCAGCCGCTGCAGATCGGTAATCCACTTCTGCTCATCGAGGGTGTGGCTGATCAGGTCGGTGAGTCCTGGGTTCGCCTTCATAAGCCAGCGCCGCGGCGCGACCCCGTTCGTCTTGTTATTGAATTTCTCCGGCCACATCTGCGCCAGCTCCGGCACCAGGGACTCGACCAGCAGGCGGCTATGCAGTTCGGAAACGCCATTCACCGAGTGGCTGCCCACGATGGCAAGGTTGGCCATCCGCACCTGCTTCTCGTAGCCTTCCTCGATAATCGAGATGCGCCGCAGTTTTTCGCCGTCGATGAAGGAAAACTGCTGCGCCACCCGCAGAAACTGGTGATTGATGCTGAAGATGATCTGCATATGGCGCGGCAGGACCTTCTCCAGCAGCGGCACCGTCCACCGCTCCAGGGCTTCGGGCAGCAGCGTGTGGTTGGTGTAAGCCAGCGTCTGGGTCGTGATCTCCCAGGCCTGCTCCCAGGGTAGGTTGTACTGGTCCTGCAGAACGCGCAGCAGCTCGACCACCGCCAGGCTGGGATGCGTGTCGTTCATCTGGATGGCGACCTTCGACGGCAGCAGGTTGAAGTCGTCGTGCTGCTGGCGGAATCGCCGTAGGATGTCGCCGATCGCGCAGGCTACCAGGAAGTATTCCTGCACCAGCCGCAGCTCCTTGCCGCTCATTACCGAGTCGGACGGATACAGCACGCGAGAGATGTTCTCGGAGGCAATCTTCTGTTCGACGGCGCGGACATAATCGCCGCGATTGAAAATTTCGATGTCGAAGTCTTCCGACGAGCGGGCCGTAAACAGGCGCAGCCAGTTCACCGTCTGGCCCAGGTAACCGACGATCGGCATGTCGGTAGGAATACCTTGGACAACTTTGTAATTGTTCCAGCTTTGCTTGAAGTTTTCGTCGCTATCCCGCTGATTATCCACCCGTCCGTAGAGAGGAATACTTATAGCTTCTTCGGGATGTTCGAGCTGAAAGGGAGTGCCGTTCGCCTTCCAGCGGTCGGGCTTTTCGCGCTGAAAGCCGTTGAAAATCTCCTGCTTGAACAGGCCAAACTCGTAGTCGATGCCATAGCCATAGCCGGGCATGCCGAGCGTCGCCATCGATTCCAGGAAGCAGGCTGCCAGCCGTCCCAGGCCACCGTTGCCGAGGCCGGCGTCCGACTCGCTGTCGAGGACCTCGTCCAGGCTCACGCCAAAGCTGGCCAGGACCTCGCGGCACAATTCCTCCAGGCGCAGGTTCGACAGGTTGTCCCCCAGCGAACGGCCCATGAGGAACTCCATCGACAGGTAATACAGGCGCTTGGAATCCTTGTGGCGATTGCGGGCCTCCGTCTCCAGCATGCGGTCCACGATACGGTCGCGGACGGCGAGCGAGACCGGCTTCAAGTAGTCAGCGGGCTTCAGTTCGGAGGTGGGACGGACCAACGTGTAACGGACATGACGCAGTATGGCCTCGCGGAGTACCTCGGCCGGTCGAACCTGGGAAAGAAATTCCGGAGAAGACATAGAAAAAGATGCCCTGCTTTGACCCTCGTCAGCCGAGACATCGCCCTTTCGTCGGGCGGCCCTCCCCGGCATGAAACGCTCCCCGAGAGTACTACCTTTGCTGCCTGGCCCATCCGACTGCGATTCGTTAGCGATAGCGACGCAACCCCTGCACCTGCTGTTTCTATTTTAGTGCAAGTCTCTGCCAGTTCCTACATCGGAGTTTCCCCTAAGGTGCCATTTCTGCCATGGGCGGCGGCAAATCTCCCGTCCCTCAAAAAGCACGATTCCCGGACGCGCCAGAACCAGCCACAAATCCTGGTGCATGTGTGATGCCAGCGGCGCTCAGGAAACTCTTAGCGGCAACTCATTTTTCTCCCCCCACGGCCGGAAAGAGGTTGTGTTGCGGCTGCGGCGCCGGCGCGTCCCCCTTAGCGTCGCGCCACAGGATGGCGTTCAGTGTATCGGTATCGGCGGCGTCGGCATGCGAGAAATCCAGCTTGGCCGACTCGCCTGCTCCTGGCGACTTTTTGGTATTGGCCTGGTAGATCAGGCCGTTGTCCCGGTTGCGGTAATCGGCCGTGAACGCCGGCTGGTCTCCCGCCCCGGCGAACAGCGGCGCCATCACCGCCGCGTGAGCATCGTTGTTATTCATCGGGGGCAGCCCGACCAGGGTCTCCATGGTGTGAATCACGTTGACGGTGGTGTAAAAGTCCGCATAGACCCGAGGCGATTGCGGCGCCGCCCGGGGAGCATATTTGCTGATTACCAGCGCGATGCTGCGATGGGCGTCCACATGGTCGGCGCCATTCTGGGCGTCGTCTTCCAGCACGAAGATCGCCGTGTCATCCCAATAGGGACTGCTCGAGACCGCCTCCGCCAGTCGGCCTACCGCCAGATCGTTGTCCGCGACAGAAGCCTTGGGGGTGGGCGAGCCGGCCTTGGTTCCCGCCGTGTGATCGTTGGGAAAACGCAGCACCACAAAGTTCGGCAGCGGTTGACCCTTCCCGGTCTTGCGCGCCTCGACAAAGCCGCCAAACTCACGCAGAAATTCATCGGCCCGGAACTGTTCGGGATACTCGACCTTAAAGTCGGCGAAATGCGGATCGAAGTGTCCGCGCAGCTCCGGTTTGGTTGGAATGTCATAGGCCAGCATGGGAATGGCAAAGTGATACGGGCTCACGCCCCCGCCCAAACCGTCGGGCAATTTCTCGCCGGGCTTCACTTCTTTCAACGGGCACTTGGGACCTTTGCCCTTCGCGGTGCCGGTCGATGCCGGCGTATAGGGCTGCGCCAGGTCTTCGCACCATAAGGTGGTAATAAACTCGCCGTAATGGCGATACGTCAGGTGATGGCGAGCGAGGTTGCCCCACAGGTAGCCGCTGCCCGGCTCATCAACATCGGGAATTCCCTGGCCCAGCGGATCCTGATCGCCGACGAAGCCTTCGAAGTCGTAGGTTCTTTCCTTGCTGCGATAGCCGATCGGCCACACTCGCTCGTTGTAGTCGCTGGTGATCGCCGCGGTTGACCACACGTGGCCATCGCCCGAGACCTCGCCGCTATCGTAGAAGTTATCGAGCACCCCGAATTGTCGCGCCAGCTTGTGCTGATTGGGGGTGATGTCCTCGCCATACATCACCAGTGACGGATCCCCGTTGGCCTCACCAATGTCGCCAAAGAGCTGGTCGTACGTGCGATTCTCCTTGATGACGTAGATGACGTGATGAATGGGATTGGCACCGCTCTGAAAGGCGATTTCGCCCGTTCGGCCCGCCATCCGGTTGCTGCGCACCACCTCCTGGGTCAGCGCGTCTCGCTGCTGTTCAGCTTCGCGTAGGTTCACGCGCGCGATGGAGCCGTGAATCAATGAAGCGATGTACGGATGTTGCTGCTTCTTCGGATCGCGGGGCGACGCCTCCCAGCCTCCGTTCGGAACCGTGCCTTGCCCCTTGCCGCTGGCGATCAGAAGTTCGTCACCACGAATCGCAAGGGCCGTGGGATACCACTCCGTGGGTATGAAGTAGCCGGCCGCGAGCTGATTAGATCGCAGATCGAAGACTGCAACCGCATCCGAGGATGCGTTCGCCACATAAAGCGTGTTGCCATCGGCGGATTGCGCCAGCGCGTCGGGATAGCTGCCGCCGTAAGTCTGTCCCGGCAAACGCGTGTCGAGATAACGTTCGACCGCGCCCTTCGCCGTCGACACGATCGCGACCTCATCGCGGTTAGCAAGCGTCACGTACAAGCGCTGCTCATCCGGGCTCAACAGCATGGCGGTAGGGTGCGAGGATGGATCCGTCTTCGTCGTAGGCTTGCGTAACGGGAGAATGCGAACCACCTTGCCCCGGCGAAGGTCCAGTTCGGCCACGCCTGAACCGTTCCACAGCGATACCCATCCGAGGCTGCCGTCGCGCAGGGCAACGGCCGTGTAGGGGAACTGGCTGGGCGTCCACTTGCCGCTGCCAAGATGAAAGCGCTGCAGGATCTTACCGTCGCGCGCATCGATCAGCACCGCATCGTCGGAAAGGTTTTCGGCAATCAGAAGAGCGTCACCGCCATCGTGCTTCACCAGCGCCAGACCTGCGGGATAGGGCACGGCGTAGCCCGGTTCAACACGCTTGGCGTCGTAGGCATAGTGCGCGCCGCCGCGCAAGGGAACGATCGGCAGGCGAAGAAAGCGTTGCGGCGTCAGTGCTCCTTCCGCGAAGCGATAGACGGCGATTCCGTTGCCGGTGTCGTTCGGCTTCTTGCCTTCGGGATCGGTGAGCGATGCCATCGAGGCGAACAGTTCGCTTCCATCGCTGCTCCATGCCAGCCCAAGGAAGTAGGTTTGCGCGGCCTCGAGCGGCAGCCGGGCGTCGGGAAAATCGCGCAGCTGATTCGTCATGAGGTCAAGGATGGCGATCGACTGATGAAAGCCTGCCTCGGCCGTGCCATAGCCGTTGTTCAGGATTGCCAGATACTTCCCGTCCGGGCTGAGCGCAATCGCAGTGGGAAGGCTGTTGGTGCGTTGCAGCCCGCCGGTCACCGGCAGCGTCAGAGACTTTGACGAGGGGAGCTGGATTTCCCTAGGGCGCTCCGGCTGCTGAGCGACGCTGGCCTGCGATGCGAGGAGCAGAGTAAGGAATGCGCAGCAAGTGCTGTGGTAGATCATAATTTTCCAGGTAGTTATTGAGGGGCTTGTCGCGATCCAGTGCCGCCGCTGCGCGGCTCGCTCCCTTATTCCACTTGACCGCGGGCTTACGCCCACGGCTCACACAAATGGCGCCGCAGCGCGGCTGCTGAGCAAATTTTCCTGGCGCTCATTCCACTCCTCAATTCAGAAATCCGTCGACCCAGTTTATTCAGACGCGTGCAGGAACCTGTTTTTCGTGCGCTACTGCCACTACGAGCTAACAGCAGGTTCCTCCACTCCGCGGCGCTCCGGTCGGAATGACCCCCAACGATAAGCAGCCCCGCCTGTTTTACCTACGGCGTGAAGCCACCCGCTGCTGTTCGCAATGGGCTAACACCCGCGCAACCCCTTCTTCGACCGGATCGGCGCCCGACACTCTGACATCGGCATGAGTGATGGTCGGACGAACATACCGCTGCGCCATGGGCGCTACTGTCGCCGCGTATTGTTCGAGAACGGAAGCAGGGGTTCGGCCGCGCTCTCGGACGTCCCGCTCCACCCGGCGCGCCAGGCAGAGTTCATCCTCCGCCTCGACGTACACCTTGGTATCGATCAGCTCTCGCAGCCTGGGCCAATGTAGCGTAAGCAGGCCCTCGACGATCAGGAAGTCCACCGCTGCCAGACGCTCGGTTTCCGGCGAGCGCGTGTGCGTTGAAAAGTCGTACACCGGCAACTTGACGGCTTCCCCTTGACGCAGGGAGGTAACTTGTTCGATGAGCAATTCGTGCTCCAGCGCGTCGGGCGCATCGAAGTTTTCCTGGGCACGCGCGGCCTGCGGCAGATGGGACAGGTCGCGATAATAGCAATCAAGTCCGAGTATCGGGGCGTGCAGTCTGGCCGCAAGACGCGTGGCAAGGTAGGTCTTGCCGGCGCCCGATGGCCCGCCAATGCCGATAACGTAAGTCTCCGCAGACATGGGCACTCCAGTTTAGCGCAGCGGGGAGACCGTTCTCCGATCCCACAACCGCCGCTATCCGGCTCCGTTTTTCTCTCCGTCTCTCGCAGGCTCACGTCCACAGATAACACAAATTCCGCGCCCGAAGCTGACTCATCATCGCCCCCCATCGACCCCGGGTTTACGCATCTGTCCGAGAGGTGACTTTGATAGGCGATCTGCCGCCGTGGCATAGAAACAGGCCCGGAGGGCCGACTCCTCTTAGCCAGCGCTTCAGCGCTGGGTGGTTTGTTGCCATTCCTCATGCCTTCAGAGGCTGCGGGAACAGTCGGCGCATCGGCGGGTTCGGGTAGGCTGGCCTTCAGGCCAGCGTCTACGCGTCTTATTTTTTAGGCAGCCGGCTTTCAGCCGGCGGAACGATACACCTTTGCACTAACTTTTTCCGCAGCCTGTTCAGGCGTGAGGAACCTGATTGTTTGAGTTTTTCCGCGTCTGTGAAGCCATGGCGCTGATCGAAGGCTTTGCCCTATGCGGCGGATTCACGACTCAGCGCGCTAGGGCTGGGCGGTCGCGAGCCACGCGTCGATCCTGGGAAGTACCGCGCGCAGCAGTGCCAGGAACTTTCCGCGCACGTCGCGGCCGGTTTCCATCACTTCGGTATGGGTGAGCTTTTCGCCCGTAATGCCTGCCGCCATATTCGTGACCACCGAGATCGCCAGCACCTCGAGCCCCATGTGGCGTGCCACGATCACCTCCGGCACCGTCGACATGCCCACGAGATCGGCGCCAATGGTTCGCAGAAAGCGAATCTCGGCCGGGGTCTCGTAGCTTGGACCGGCAAGCGCGGCGTAGACGCCTTCCTGGATCCTCCCATCCAGCCGCTCCGACTCTTCCAGGACAAAGCGCCGGAAATCGGCGTTGTACGCATCCGTCATATCGGGAAAGCGTGGACCAAAGCGATCGTCATTCGGCCCGATGAGTGGATTGCCGCCCTGCAAGTTGATATGGTCGCGCACCACGACCAAGGCGCTGCGCCCGAAGGCCGGATTCACGGCGCCGGCGGCGTTCGTCAGAACCATGGCCTGCGCACCCAGCAATCCGAACACGCGCACCGGAAACGCCACCTGCTGCATGCTGTAGCCTTCGTAAAAATGCACCCGCCCCTGCATGACGGCGACCGGAATCTTCTCGACGGTGCCAACGACGAGTGTGCCCGCGTGGCCGATCGCGGTACTCTTGGCGAAGAAAGGGATATCGGCATACGTGATGCGAACCGCGTCGTGCAGTTCGTCGGCAAACGCGCCCAGCCCCGAGCCCAGCACCAGGGCGACCCGCGGACGCAGCGGCGTTCGCGACAGAATAAATTGTGCCGCCTGCCCGGCGCGGGAAAACTCGTCCACATCCGCGCTCTGGCTCGGCGGCGGACCACCGCGTTCCGCCCTCGCGGCGTCGAGCTGCGCTTGTCCGACCGCCTCATTCCGAAGCTTCTCCAGCGTTTCATGGGCCGCCGACTGTTCCCGTGAGGCATGGGCCGAGACACTCGCCCGCTGATCCACCGGCGCAGGCAGAGCGGACGACGCCCCCGGCTCCGCGCGCAAGTTCCGGAGAAGCTCCTTCAACGCCGATTGGTAGTCATTGCGGAAGTCCACCCGTTGCTTTCGCCGCAAACGCCACGGCACCAGGCAATCCTGATACAGAATGGGAAGGATGGTTTTGTTCTCGTCCAGGGCCAGGGCAAGCTCGTCCTGAACGTTCTTGGACGCGATGGAGGCCTGCGACAGGACTACCAGCATCCATGTGCAGCGGAAGAGGGCATCGGAAATCGCGGTGTCCCACTCCTTACCCGCCTGGATGTCCAACTGGTCGAGCCAGACGTTTACGCCCGCGGCCTTGAGATCTTCCACCAGCCGAAGGACAAAGCCAGCGTCGGCGCGGCTGTAGCTTAAGAAGGCAATGGGAGCATCCGGCGGCAGCTTCGGTCTCCTGCTTAACTTCGAGTCGGCGAAAGGGTCCTGGCGTTTTTCGGTATCACTGCCCGAGCTCTTCCAGGTACTTTTCCACTTCCAGGGCGGCCATGCATCCCGTGCCTGCGGCGGTCACCGCCTGGCGATAATGACGGTCCGCCACATCGCCGCTGACGAAGACGCCCGGAATGCTGGTGCACACGTAACCTTGCGGAATGATGTAGCCTTCGCCATCGCGGCGCAGTTGATTGCCCACAAAGTCGGCGTTCGGCGTATGGCCGATGCCAAGGAACATCGCGCTGACGGGCAGGTCCCACTGTTCGCCGCTCTTCGTGTTGCGCAGCCGCAGGCCGGTCACTTCCTTTTGTTTAACGTCGTGGACATCTTCGACCACGGTATCGGTGAGGAACTCGATCTTCTCGTGCGCCCGGGCCCGATCGAGCATGATCTTCGACGCACGAAACTCACCCCGGCGGTGGATTAGCGTCACCTTCGAAGCAAAGCGCGTGAGAAACAGCGCCTCCTCCATCGCCGAGTCGCCGCCGCCGATCACCGCAATATCTTTGCCGGAGAAGAAGAACCCATCGCAGGTGGCGCAGGACGAAACACCATGGCCAATCAAGCTCTGCTCGTTCGGCAAGCCGAGCCATCGTGCGGAGGCGCCGCTGGCAATGATGAGCGACTCGGCCAGCAGGGTTTCGCGCCCCAGATTCACCTCCAAGGGCTTCTGGCTGAGCCCTTCTTTCTTCCGGCTCAGGTCAACCTTCACCACGTGTCCGCTGTGGTATTCGGCGCCGAAACGCTCGGCCTGCTTGCGCATGTTTTCGATCAGCTCAGGCCCCTGAATACCGTCGCGAAAGCCCGGGAAGTTTTCCACCAGCGTGGTGAGTGCGAGCTGGCCTCCTGGTTCGTGCCCATCGATCACCAGCGGCTTCAGGTTGGCGCGAGCCGCATAGATGGCGGCGGTAAGTCCCGAGCAGCCGGAACCGATAATAATGACCTTGCGAACGTTGTCAGGCATACGGACTCAGAATAGATTCTCACGGGCCGCGAAAGATGCATCGCCCCAGCCGGCATGGGTCTGCAGGCGACTGCTGTCCGACGGGAAGATACTGCCGCGGTGATTCTAGCAACCCGATCGAGTTTCCCCAAGCGGGGAACAAGACGATGCCTCGGGTTCCCAATCTCCAAGCAGGGTCGACACGCATATTTCCGTGCGGGTAGTATCATGAGCTTGCTTCGAAAGAACCTGCAATTGCAGCAATGGTAAGCTCAAGAAAACGAAGTTCGCTGGAGCATCGTGCCATGCCATTCCGCCTCCGGAGTACTGACCGTCTCCTCCGATACGCGATTGCCGTGCTGTCGATCGCCTCACTCGCCGTCCTCCTCCTCGGCAATTCGCCGGTTAGCGTCGCGCAGGACGCCAGGAAGCCCGGTGCGACCCAGGCCAGCGCGGAGACAGGCGCCGCCGGCCGTGGCCGTTACCTCGTCGAAGACGTCGCGATGTGTGGAACCTGCCACACGCCACGTAAGGCAAATGGTGAACTGGATCGCAGCCGATGGCTGGCCGGAGCTCCGGTGCCTTACTTGCCGGCTCGTCCTACAAGAGACTGGCCGATCCAGGCGCCCCGTCTCGCAGGCACGCCGCCCGCTCCCGACGCGGCCATGATCACGCTGCTTACGACCGCAATCTGGACCAACGGCAAACCGCTTCGCGATCCGATGCCGAAATTTCACATGACGGTTCAGGATGCCACGGCCGTGGTGGCCTACCTGAAGTCGCTTAAATCCGGCAGCCAGTAGCTTTGGCGGGCCTCCCCTTGCCGTCCGGCAGGTACCGCTTGCGCCTGGGCGCTGCCGACCTTGCCAACCATCGACTGGGCACGCTCGATATGCCGCTGGTAATTGGGACAAGCGTGATCAGTCGGTTGAACTTCGCTCATGCCGAAAAGCAGTAGCTTGATTGCGCGCCAACCTGTCGTGCAAACGCAGCTTGGGACTCGAACGCCGCCGCAGCGGATTGTCACCAGCAAGCTCGTACATCGGCCAAGGCTTCCACTTCCCCAGTATCGTTTCTTTGCCGTCACCAGCTGTCATGAACCTGGCCCTTAGGAGATAAAATCAAGAGATGGCAAAGCTGAGTCTGGTGTACGGAATGCGTCTGCTGCCCTCCGACGATATCGCGGAACTCGATCCGGGAACGGTCAAGCTGAAAAACGGTCACGAAGCCCATATCACGCTGCACTTGCTCGAAGGCACCAAGGACGAAATTGAGCAGCAGTTACGGCACAGCGTCAACGCCTTCTTCGACCTCTATCCGGAAATCTGAGCCGCCAAGACCGGTGGGGAATCCGCGCTGCGCTGAACGGGCGTTTCTCGAGGAAGGGCGCGCCCCGTCCAAGCTGAGGCCTTTGCCAAGAAGGGGCGCCTTCACAGCATGGTACGCAACTTTCTTGTCATCACGTGGGCTTTACACCTCGTTTGTCAGAGCTTATTGAGCTGTCGCCCTGAGCTCGAGGTGTCACTTGAGCGCAGGCTTCCCTTTTTGAATTGTCATCCCGAACTCCTTCAGGAGTGAGGGACCTGCGGTTTGCCTGCGTCGCCAGCCGTGCCGGGGAAACGCAGGTCCCTCACCGCTAAACCGGATTCGGGATGACAGCAAAAGTGAAGAAACAGGTTCCCATGGCACCAGACGGGTTCCCATGGCACCAGAAGAGAAGAAAGAATACACACCTGACGAGTTCAAATCGGTACTCGCAGGCAGCCGTCCCTCGACGATCGTGCCCCTTCCTTACGAGGTGCTTCCCTGCCGCGTACTTCTCCCGACAGCTATAATCCGTGATACCGCCGCATGCGGCTGATCAGAAATTGTGCTGAAACTCCCAGAAACGACGGAAATCAAGGCGCTTCTCCGGCGAATCCTGCGCCCCAGAACCAAGCTGGGCAAAACCACTCTGTGGTTCGGCATGCTCGCCTTCGGCCTCGAGCTGCTGACACTTGTGACCCGCTCCGGACCGGGGATGCTGAGCGGGTGGGCCACTTTTCTTTTCTACGTCTTCGTCATCTGCGGGCTGTTGATGCTGTTGCGCTGGACGCGCCGCAAGCTGATGTGGCGGCTGCGCAACCGCTTGATCGTGACCTACGTCTTTATCGGCGTAATCCCGATTCTGCTGCTGGCCCTGATGTTCGGGCTGGCCGCGTATCTGTTTGCCGGGCAGTTCGCCACCTATATCGCGATCGAAAGTCTGGGCTCGGAGCTGCGCCATTTGCGCTCGGAAAATGAGGCCATGACCTTGCAGTTTCGCCGCCTGGCACGCCAGGGCAAACTGAGTCCGCAGATTGTGGCCGACATTGCGGGCGGTTCCGAGGAAGGGTTTCTGCACCGCACGGTGAGCGTCTGGCAGGACGCCCAGGGCTTCGTGGTTCCGGAACAGCTGAACGGTAAGCCGCTTGAGCCCTTCAAGACCAACGACAAAGCCGGCGAAGACTTCGCGGGATTCGTGATGGACCGCGACCGCCTGCACCTGCGGGCAGTGCGTCATGTGCAGGAAGCCGCTCATCGCCTCACCGTCATCTCCGACCTGCCGATCACGTCCGAGCGGCTGCGCAAGACGGCGGCGCAACTCGGATCGATCACCCTGCTTCCGCCCGCGGCGGCGGCCGAAGACGATACGAAGCAGCCAGACAACGCTAAAGGCTCCAAGCCGCCCGATAAGGCAGATGCGTTGACCTTCGACTACGACATTAAGCGCAAGGACTCGCCGGTGAAGCTGACCGGCGAGAAGCCTTCCGACGTTCGTCAGGAGGTGACGGCCGGAACGGTCTCGTCGCCCGCGGGCCGTTTCGATATGAAGCTGGTTTTCGGAACGCTGTTCCCGGTGACCGACTGGTCTACAGGCAAGTCGCAGAGCGGGGCGATCGCCGTCAGTACTCGGCCCTCAGTGTTGTACGCAACGTTGTTCAGCACCTTGGGCGATCGTGCGGGCATTTACATCGATGTGCTGAAGGGGATTGCGCTGTTCTTTGCCGTCATCGAATTGCTCGCGCTGTTCGTCGGCGTGCGGCTGACGCGCACCATGACCAAGTCGGTCGCGGAACTCTACAGCGCGACCGAAAACGTGAATCGCGGCGACCTGACCCATCGCATCCGGGTGCGCACCGGCGACCAGATGGCGGCCCTGGAAGGCTCGTTCAACTCGATGACCGAGTCGCTCTCGAAGCTGATTACCGAGCAGAAAGAAAAGCAGCGTCTGGAAGGCGAGCTCGCCATCGCTCATGAAGTGCAGGCCCTGCTGTTCCCCAGGGAAATGCCGGAGCTGGGCAGCCTGGAAGTGCATGGCGTCTGTAAGCCGGCGCGGACGGTCAGCGGCGACTACTACGACTTCATCCCCATGCGCGGCGAAAAGATGGTGCTGGCGCTGGGCGACATCAGCGGAAAAGGTATTTCGGCGGCGCTGTTGATGGCCACGGTGCATGCCTTCGTGCGCGCCTATTCCCTGGAGCCGGAATTGACCCTGGCGGGCGTGGCGCTGGAAGCGGGCGCCGGCTCCGGCTCGATGCCGCAGCTGTATTATCGCGACAACCTCGCCGACACTTCCCTCGCGCCCGGAACCTTGATGTCGACCTTGAACTATCAGCTCTTCCGCAGCACGCCGACGGAAAAATATGCAACCATGTTTCTCGGCTCCTACGATGCGGGATCGCGCAACCTGACGTACGCCAACGCCGGACATCTCTCCCCCATGGTGCTCGACGGCGATGGCGCTCTGCGACGACTGGAGCCCACCGGAACCGTGGTGGGCCTGTTTGATGGAATGGCCTACGACGAGCAAACCATCCGCATGCAGCCGGGTGACATCTTTGTCGGCTTCAGCGACGGGATTACCGAGCCGGAAAACGAATTCGGCGAATTCGGCGAGGAGCGCCTGGTGGAGTTGATCCGCGAGAATCGCGACCAGCCTCTTACCCGCATCAGCGACATCGTCACCAGCGCGGTGTCCGACTGGATCGGCGGCAGCGAACAGCCCGACGATGTGACCCTGGTGCTGGCTCGCGCACGCTAGCGGCCCCGACGGCTGGCTCACGAGTGACTGTGATTTCCGGCCATTTCCCGGCAAGAATGTCTTCCCGCCGGCCCGGCGGCGCGATTTGGCACGAAACGGCGGTTTTCCCTTGCTGCTGCCCCGTTAAAAGCAACTTCTCATTTCTTGCTCGCCTCTGTAGTTACAGGAGTAAAATTCAGCCACAGAAGGACGTAGCTGCGGATGGATCATTCCATCCGGAGAGGCCTTTGCATGAATGTCCACATCAGCTACAAAGTTTCGAAAACCTCCGACCTCGAAAATCTGTTCAACCGACAAGCCGAGAAGCTGGGTAAATACCTTCGGTTCTTCCGCCCAGAGCTGGTGCACCTGAAAGGCATCATCGAAGAGAACTCCGTGCGCGAAGGCTTTATGGTGTCGCTGAATTTGCGGCTGCCCTCCGGACAGATCGCCTCGCAGGAGCACGCCGGTACCGCGACTTCGGCCGTGAAAGCTGCCTTCGATTCGCTCACCGAGCAGTTGAAAAAGCACAAGGCCCATCTGCGGGACTTTCATACCTGGCTGCATCGTCGCGGTCCTTTGCGCGAGCCGGTCGGCACCGTGCCCTTCGAAGAAACGTTTGTGGCGATGAAGCCGGACGCGATCTCGCCGGCCGATGTCTCGAGTTATCTCGATGCCAACCTTCCGCGTCTCGCGCGCTATGTCGCACGCCAGATCAGCTACCGTGAAAGTCAGGGACAGCTCCTGCCCCAGCAGGTCGCCGTCGATGACGTGATTAGCGAAGCCATCTCCAAGGCGCTCGAGGAACACGACGATCCACCGGAGCGCATGAAGCTGGAGCCATGGCTCTATCGTCTGGCGAACCAGGCAATCGATCGCCTGTCGTCCCCCAATCCGGAGGAATACCGGGTTGAGCGGGACTCGACAGCTGGCGACGGCGATGGGCGGGCCGGCCATGGGAGCGTGATCGAGTTCAATCAGCCGAATCTGCCGATACGCGACGATTACGCAGTGCCCGATCAGGCCAGCAACAGCCCTGAGGAGCTGGCCGCGCGACAGGAACTCATCAGCCTGGTGGAGACCACCCTGCGCAGCTCCGGCCCTAATGAGCGCGAGGCCTTCATCCTGTTTACCGTCGAGGGCTTCACTGTGGAAGAGATTGCCGACATTACCAACCGCAGCGCAGAGCAGGTACGTACCTCGATCCGTAGCGCCCGCGAACACCTGCAGCGCGTGTTGCCGCTCAACGATCCGCTCAGCGAGAAGCTCGTCGAATACTCCAAGAGCGCCTGAGGGGGCCGACTTCCCGGCTCCCGGAACCTTCAGCATGCAAAACGTATGTTTAGGAGAACCGGAATGATCACACGCGATGACATCCGAGAACTCGCCAACTTCCACTCCCCGGAGGCTTGCGCCCTGACGTTTTACTATCAGCCCACGACCCCGCTGAACCGCACCCACCGCGAACAATCGATACTGGTGAAGGACCTGCTTCGCAACGCGCTCCACGAGTCGGAGAAAAATGGCGCCAAAAGCGCTTGTGTGCGCGCGGACCTTAGCCGCATCAGCGGCCTGGTCGAGACACTGCATGGCAACGGCGGCAAAGCCAAGGCCATCTTCGCCAGCTCGAAAGACAATTTCTGGCGCGAGTTTGACCTGCCGGCTACGTTGCCCAAGACCGATCTCATGGTCAACCAGCGCTTTCATCTCAAGCCGCTGGCTGCCGTGCTTGACGGCGTGCGACAGACCTGCGTCATCGTGGCTGACCGCGCCAAGGCCCGCGTCTTCGAGATTATCAACGAGGATGTGCTGGAAAAGCAGGATTTCGTGAACGAGCTTCCCCACCGCGTCAAGAGCGACGGATGGGGCGGATACGACGGCGGCCACGCCGAGCGCAGCAAGCTGAACGAAGCCATGTTGCACTTCAAGGTCCTCGCCGATTACGCGCTGGAACGCTTTGAGCGCGGAGACTACGATCGTCTGCTCATCGGCTGCGCCGACGAGTTATGGCCGGAGATCCATCCTCATCTTCATCCTTACGTGCAACAGCATCTGGTCGGACACTTCCGCGCCAATCCTAAGCTGGTGACGCCTGAGGAAGTGAAAACCGCATCCCAGGCGATGTTGCGGGACTTCGACGAGCAGCGCAAACAACAGCTCATCAGCACGGCGATCGACCAGGCACACGCCAACGCGCTCGGCGCGATCGGGCTGAAGCGCGTCCTGCGCTCACTGGAAATGGGCGAGGTGCAGACGTTGCTGCTGGGCTCCAACTTCCAGGCGCCGGGCGTAAAGTGCTACCACTGCGGCCACATGGACTATCACATCACGCCGGAATGCGCGGTCTGCAGCCAGCCCAACACTCCGCTGGAAGATATCGGCGATGCCATCGTGGGTGGCGCGATCCGCAGCCAGATCGAAATCGTCTATATCCACGATAATGAGGCCTTCGACAAGGTAGGCCGCATCGGAGCTCTGCTGCGTTTCCGCGCCGAACAGAGTACGCCGGCGAAGATGGCCGTCTAGCGGGCTGCGAAAACACTCATTTCCAGACCGTTGGTCGGGCCTAGGCTGGAACTTCGTCGCTGGTAACGTAGAACTCGCGCAGTTGCGCGTTGCCGAACGAGGTGGTGATGGCAACATCGGTGGCATCGCGGCCCACCGCCATCAGCACCCTTCCGATGCGCGGATGGTTGTGGCGCGCATCAAACGTCCACCAGCGCCCATCGAGATACGCTTCAAACCAGGCGCTGAAGTCCATCGGTGGCGTCAAAGGCACTCCGATGTCACCCAGATATCCGGTTACATAGCGCGCTGGAATATTGAGGGCACGGCAAAAGGTAACCGCCAGGTGCTGGAAGTCGCGGCACACTCCCACCCGCTCCGTGTAGACATCGAGCGCGGTGCGGGTCGGCCGCGCAAAGTGATAGCCGAAGGTCACGCTGCGATGCACCCATTCGCAAACTGCCTGCACCCGCTGCCAGCCTCGCGGAGCACCGGCAAACAACTCACTCGCCGTGTAGGCCAGCAAATCGACTTCGCAATAACGGCTGGGTAAAAGATAGCGCAGCACCTCATAAGGCAGATTTTCGACAGGCACTTCCTGCGCACCAGGGTCCTGCTCATCGAGCTTGCCGGAATCTTCGATGAGCGTGGAGTTGTAAAGCCGGGTCACGCCCGGCGGCAACACGAACCGCGTCGCCTCATTCCCAAAGCTGTCGATATATCGCTCGACGGGAGCCTCCGGGTCCATGCGCAACTGGTCCGGCTCCCGCAGATCCTGCTGGCGCGAGGGATGAACGTTCAGATGGGCCACCGTGGTGACATTGGCGGCAACTTCGAAGCGAAGGTCGTAGCCTAAGCGAATCAGCATAACTGTAGGGACTCAGGATGAGAATCGCGCAGCCGACAACACTGCCAGGATAAGAAAAAGGGGATGCCGGCTGCATCCCTGTTAGTGTCTATTTTATCACGATGGTAAGTACGGAGCGGACGAAGACATCGGCCGGGTTGTGGTTTGATGGTGAAGCGGAATGCGTCCGTGCCGGGGTTCTCTCGACGTGTGTCTGTGAAAAACGCGCTCGCTAGGCAACCGTGGAATGCCGTGCAGAGAAACAGGCCTCTGGGGCCGGCTCATCTTAGCCCAAGCGGTTTCAGCGCTGGGTAGGCGTGAAGGATAATCCAAGTCCCGTAGGGCTGGCGGCGGTCCATTGTCAGCCTCGCGGGTCGACGATCCCAATCACTGCGTGGCCGATCTACGCCGTAGCCGCCGCCATGCGCGACGGCTCTTCGGTGAAGCGTACCGACACCAGCTTCGAGACGCCCGGCTCCTGCATGGTCACGCCGTACATGGTTGGCGCAATGCCCATCGTCTTCTTGCTGTGGGTGATGAGGATGAACTGCGTCTGCGAACTCATGCCGCGCACCAGTTCGGTGAACCGGCCGATGTTGGCCTCGTCCAGCGGCGCGTCCACCTCATCGAGAATGCAGAACGGGCTCGGTTGGAATTGAAAGATGCCCATCAGCAACGCCAGGGCGGTAAGCGCTTTTTCGCCGCCCGACAGCAGCAGAACATTTTGCAGCTTCTTGCCGGGAGGCGACGCCACTACGTCAATCCCGCTCTCCGCCGAGTTCTCCAGGTCGGTCAGCCGCATGAAGCCCTGGCCGCCGCCAAATAACTTGGTGAACGTACGGCTGAAATTCTCATTAATGATGGCGAACGCCTCTTCGAACTTCTGCCTCGAGATCGTTTCAATTTCCTTGATGGTGTTCTGCGTATTCTCAATCGACTCCAGCAGGTCGCGCCGCTGCGTTTCCAGAAACTCGTGTCGCTCGGCAGTCTCTTTGTACTCTTCGAGCGCCATCATGTTGACGGGACCCATATTTTCGAGCCGCGTGCGCATCTCGCGATAAGCGCTCTCCTCGGCCGCCAACTCATCGCCAGTAACGCGGGCGAGGGATTCGTCCGTCATCAGCTCTTCGCGCGGGAGACTCAACTCCTGCACGCAGGTCTCCGCCATGTGCTGCGCATCGGCCTGTATCCGCGCTTCCGCGGTAGAGAGTTCCCCGCGACGGTCGCGCGCCGCATCCAGGGCCTGCCGTGCGGTCTTGAGGGCCTCTTCCAGCTCGGCCAGCCGACTGCGAATGCCCGTCACTTCCTGTTGCAGTTCGCGGTCGTGCGCCTCGGCAGCCTCGCGCTCTGCCGCCCATGCCACCGACTGCTCGCCGAGCCGAAGGTTCTCGTTCTCACGCTGCTGCTTTTCCGCCGCAGCCGATTCCATCTGTCCGCGGAGCTTCGCGATGCGCGCCGAAACCTCGGCGACCATCGATTCAACCCGCTGCATCGTGCCCATCGCGCCGCGCCGGCGTTCTTCCAACGTTGCCAGATTCGCCCGGCTCTCCGTCGCCAGTTGCGCCGCCTCGTCGCGACGGGCACGGATCGCCTCCAGACTGCTTTGTGCGGCCTGCATTTCGGCCTCGAGCGTGCGCTGCCGGTCCTCATAGGTGGCTAGTTCGCCGGCCTGCGCGGCAGCGAACGCCTGCCGCTCGCCGCGTTCTTCCCCGACACGCCGCAGTTCGCGCGCGTAGGTATCCAATCGCTCGCGGACGCGCGTCATCTCGCTGTCGAGCTGCCGCAACGTATGGCCCGACGTCATCGCCTGACGCTCGGCCTCACGCTTCTCCTCTTCCAGCCTTTGCAACAGGCCATTCAGCTCCGCGATCTCTCGACCCAAGGTCGAGACACGAAGTTCCTCCTGCCCCATCGCCTGTTCCAGTCCGCCCATCTGCTTCAGCACTTCGCGCAGATCGCGCTTCATGGAAAGCGGGCCCTGGCTGCGCTGCTTGCCGCCGGTGACGGTCACGTTGTGGAAGCATTCGCCCGATTGTGAGAGGAAGAAGGCATCGGGATTTTCCAGTGCCAGCTCGCGTCCCACGTTCGGATCGGGCACGATAAAGCCGTTGCCCAGCTTGGGCAGAATTACCTCCAGCGATTTGCCGAAGCCGTCGAGCACCCGAATGCAATGTTTGAGCGGGACCACGGCCTCGCTCTGCGTGCCCTGGTAGGTGGCATCGTCCATCGAGAAGGAGAACTTCGCCTGCGAGTCCTCGGGATGCACCAGGAAGGTCGCGCGACCGTCCACATCGGTGCGCAGCAAGCGCAAGCCTTCATCAGCGGCGTCCCACGATTTCACAACAATGTAATTCAGCTCATCGCGCAGGAAGTCGTCGACCACGTGCTCATAACGATCTTCGACTTCCAGGAAATCTGCCAACACGCCGACCGGCGCATGGCCTCCTGTCATCGATCCCGATTGAAAGAGCTTGCGCACCGATTCGGTCGAATAGCCGTGCTCGGTAATGACCGCTTCGAGCGAGCCCTTCTTGCCCATCAGGCCGGCGTATTCGCCACGTAACGAGTCCAGATGGCGCTTAGCCTCGGTCTCCTCATCACGCCGCGCCTCGGACTTCGCGCGAGCTTCCGCGATTTGTGCCGTCAAGGCCTCCACCCGCTGCGACGCCGATTCGAATTCCAGTCCGAGCTGGCCTCGCTCGCCTCCAAAACTTTCGAGCTGATGATGCCCGGCTTCGCTCTCGCCACGCAGCCGTTCCGATTCGCGATCGAGCGCCGCAATGCGCTCCTCGGCCTGCGTGATTCGATTCCGCACGGAAGACGCAGCCGAAACCGCTTGCAGAATTGCGGCCCGGCGCTGTTCCTGTTCGCGGTCAACGTTCATTAAGGTCGCTGCCGCCGCCGAGGCTTCCTGCTGCCGCTGCTGCAATTCTTCCTGGGCCCGCGCTACATCGGCGCTTGCTGACTCCAGCAGTCCACGGTTGGCTTCCAGCTCCTCTTGCAGTCGCGCCAATTGCTCTTCGGTGTTGCCGATCTCGGCTTGCGCCCCGGCGGATCGAGCATCCAGTTCCGCGCAACGCTCTTCGTTCGTACGGCGACGGGCAGCAGCGCGGTCGATTTCCAAAGCCAGCGCGTTCAGTTTCTCGCGATTTTCCTGGGCTTCACGGTCGATGGCGTATCCGCGCTGGGTGCGCTCGCTGTGCTCGGCTTCCATCTGCTGCACGGCCCCGCCCTTGACGCGGATCTCGCCGCCTACTTCGGCCAGTTGCGTTTCGAGTTCGGCGGACTCGGCGTCGAATTGAGTGAACTTGCTGGCGAGCACCACGCGCAACTTGGCACGCATTTCCTCGCGCAGCTTCGCATAACGCTCCGCCTTGCCGGCCTGCCGCTTCAGCGAATTCATCTGGCGCGTGACTTCGTCGAAAATATCGTTGATGCGCGCCAGGTTCTGCTTGGCGTCTTCCAGCCGCGCTTCCGCCAGCCGCTTGCGCGTCTTGAACTTGGTGATGCCCGCCGCTTCTTCAATGATGGCGCGCCGGTCGGTCGGCTTGCTGCTCAGGATCTGCCCGATGCGGCCCTGCTCGATGATCGCGTACGACTCCGGCCCCAGCCCCGTGCCCATGAAGATGTCCTGGATGTCGCGCAAACGGCAGAGCTTGCCGTTCAGCAGATACTCGCTCTCGCCGGAGCGGAACAGGCGGCGCGTGACCGCCACCTCTCCGGCTTTGAAAGTGCGCTTGAATTTACGGCGGCGAATTTTCAGCACCACGTGAGGCGCGGCCGCGTCGTGCGACGCCGCTTCGGCCGCAACACTCGACGGCTCGTCGATTCCGTCTGCGTCGTCCGTCCCGGGCTGCACCTCTTCGGTATAACGTTCGGCGTCGATGGCCGCCGCGACGCGCACAGCCGACTCGTCCCACTCGTCGGGCATGTCGTCTTCAATCTCGATTTCGGGCTCGCCGACCTCGCCATAAACCTCTGGATCAACAAGGGTTAGCGACACCTCGGCCATGCCGGTCGCCTTGCGATCGCGGGTGCCGGCGAAGATCACGTCCTGCATATTGACGCCGCGCAGCGATCGCGCCGACTGTTCGCCCAAGACCCAGGAGATGGCGTCGGAGATATTCGACTTGCCGCAGCCGTTGGGACCGACAATGGCGGCGATGCCGTCACCCTGGAACTTCAGTTCCGTGCGGTCGCAGAACGACTTAAAGCCGAGGATTTGAAGTTTCTTTAGTTTGAGCAACTTGCACTCCTTCTTGCACCCCTACGACTACAAGCTGAACGCCTTTGGGGGGAGCTCCACGGGAAAACCTGGCCAACGGGAATCACCGCTTTTTGAATCGATCTTACTCATTATGCCGTTCCGTTTGGCCACGGATCATGCGGACAGCGCATTTTTCCGACTCACCGCCAGACGCTGAAGACCAGAGTCAATGTAACGGTGAATAGGGGGAGGGTCAAGATGTAAAACCCCACATTTTGTGTCTAGGCTGTGGAAACCACACCATATTGCACCTCTATTGTAGCAAGCGGACGGGAATTCGGCGCGAAAGAGGCTTTGGTGGAAAACGCGAAATCGCGGAAAATCACGAGAGCAATTACAAGCTTACAAAACGCTTGTATCTGCTTCAAGATAAAACGCTTGGAGGTGCCAGAAGGGTAATCGGGGGGTTGGCGGAGCTTATGTGCGCGAATCGCTCATCAAGCCCGACAACCCTCGCACCAGCATGGCATTGATCAGGATCGACAGCAGCGAGGCCGCCAGCACCGAATAGTAGAACGCATCGCCGACCAGGCCGTCGGCATGCGCCACCTGCACCAGGATGAACGAGAACTCGCCGATCTGCGTAAGTCCGCCGCCGACCAGGACCGCCGTCTTGAGCGGATAGCCGAACAACTTCACAATGCCACTCCAGATTAGAAATTTTCCAACGATCACCAGAGCGAGAATCGCCAGCAGGGTTTGCGGTTCGCTCAGCACGGCTCGCGGATTAATGAGAATGCCCACGGTGACGAAGAACAGCGCGACAAATGCGTCACGCAGCGTCACGAGTTGCTCGAGCGCCTTGTGCGCGTAGGGCGATGCGCTCACGATCAGTCCGGCAGCGAACGCGCCGAGGGCGAGCGACAAGCCGACCGCCTCGGTGAGTGCCGCCGTTCCCAGGCAGATGGCCAGCACCACCAGCAGAAACAGCTCATTGTTTTTCGAGCGTGCAATGCGCTCCAGCGCACGCGGCACCAGGTACACCGCGAGAAATCCGATGGGCACGAGGATGATCGCGGCCTTGCCCAGGGCCTTGCCAACGCCGACCAGGTGATGCGGCGTGAGGCTCACCATCACAGGCATCAGGATGGTGAGCACGACCACGGCAAGATCTTCCACCAGCGTGATGCCGATCATCACCTTGCCGTGCTGCGACTGCAATTCGCCGCGATCGATCAGCAGCCGCGACAAGACCATGGTGCTGGCGACTGAGACGATCATTCCCGCCACCGCGCCGGTCAGCGCTCCCCAGTGCAGCAGCATGCCCACACCCGCCCCGAGCAGTGCCGAGAGCACGATGCCAAGCGGTGCGCCGATCAGCGAGACCCACTTCACCTCCAACAGTTCTTCGACAGAGAATTCCAGTCCGATGGAGAACATCAGAAAGACGACGCCGACCTCGGCGACGACCTGAAAAGTGTGCACGTCGTTGACCCGGGGACCCAGCGTGTAAGGGCTGATCGCGATGCCAGCGAGCACATAACCGAGAATCAGCGGCTGACGCAGGCGCCACGCCACCATTCCGCCGAGTATGGCGGCGATGAAGATATAGGACAGTTCCTTGAAGATCTCAGCGTGGGCCGGCATGGGCTACTAGATTACGCGAAAATTGGTGTGATAGACCTTGGCGGCAAGAGCTCGATGGAAAACACTCGGAGACAGATGGAGCAGGACCGAGAGGAAGCTTGCTGAGGGCAGGATGGGCATTCGCCCCACAATGGGCGTTTCCCCGAAGAGTCGGCGTTCTGGCCAAAAACTCTTACAACTGATGTTCTGTCCCTAGCAACAAAGTGGGACAGCTCTATGACATGGGGTCATTTACGCTATAAGCACTATGCCAGAGCGTCCGGTTGCGTGTCCTCAGTGTCTGGATAGTATGTTGACGCCAGTCGAGGGAATTGAATTAGTCGCCCTGCATTCAAGCCGAATCAGTGTCGTCTCGCCCGTCGCGATCTACCGCTGCACGCAGTGGCACATCTTCGCAGTGTTCGCTGCAAGTCAGCCGGTCTGATTCGTAGAGGTCGTTATCTTCAGGAGCGGTGACCTTTAACCGGAGAAGCGTGCGTGGTAGAAGTCGAATCGGAGTGGACGTGGAAGAAGAGATTGGCGTTGGGCATCGTTCCTACCGTGGGAGTGAGAGAAAATCCCCGCCCAACCACCCGAAGGTTGGACGGGGCACCCTTGTGAGCGTTGCCCGGGCCACCCGTCCGTTTCAACTGGTTCCTACTTCGCCCTTGGTGAGGGGACCGCCTTGGGGGTTGGCAGTGCCGTAAGCAGCTGGGCCATCCCGGTAGCGGGGGGTGTATACGTTGGATGGCGTATCTATAAGGGATATCAGGCTGCAGATGCCGACATGGCGCAAAATGCGCCGCAATGCGAGAAGTTATGAGACGAAAGCTACTCGGTTTTTCGATTGGACTGGCCATCGCTGCGGTGGGAATCACCCTGCTGAGAATTTTTCCTGCTCAGGAGGTGGCAGTGCAGGTTGCAGTTTGGTCGGTTACCGTACTGGTGATTGTGATCGGAGCTAACTATAAGCATTTCGGCGAAGAATGGGTCTGGAAAGCCTGCCTGGTGGTGATAGCGCTTCATGCCGTGTTTGTAGCGACCTTGAGACATTCTCTTCCGTTTTCGACCCTTGGAGTACCGATATTGATGAGTTTTCCAGAATCAATCGTCTTGCTTTTTATCTTCGCGATGATGAGGGACGGCTCTCGCATAAAATAAAATCGGTTCCTCTGGAGACGAACTCAGACCTGGAACAGATATGCCTACGTCGGCAACAACCCGCTGGGCAACGTCGATCCGCTGGGGCTGGATGGAGAACACTATCCTTGGGATACAACATTCTGCGGCGGTGACCCGATCGCATGTGCGTTGGGTGGATGGGATATATGTGTCTTTGCTGGGCTGTGCTCGTCTGGTGACTCTGGAGGAGGAGGCAACGGTGGCAACAGTGGCGGCGGAGGTAGTACTCCGCCCAGCACTCCGCCAGGGCGGGTGGCCCACCCTTTCGAAATAGTTCAACCTTCAATCCTGGGGTGCCCCATCCTTCTCGCCCTTTTTTGGCGAGAGGGTGGGCACGGAACGATAGGTGCTGCTCAACCTTTCAATTGGGGACGGCCCTTCGGGGCGGCGCCCTGGACCAGTCGAGACTCTGGCTCCCACCCTGTCCGCAACGGCGGCGGACAAGGGTGGGGCACCCACAGTGTGGCGGTGGACTACAATTCCACTGGAAAGCATGGGCCACCCGCCAAGTATGACTTCATTCTCGGTGTCACCCAAAAACTGGCTGAGCGAGATATGGACGAGACACCCTCGTGATCTTGTCCTGAGGACTAGCGCGATGACTATCACTTTGAGAAAGATCGAACTCGACATCGATTTTGATGTAAGGACATTCCTTATAGACATAACGCTGATGGTCTAAGGGGGATATTCCACCGTCTTTGATAAAGAGCTTCTCGACATCATTGCGGGTCATTCCGACCCGTATGGTCTCAATTTGCTTGAATGCCTTCGCAACCCATTCCGCGGGTGAGGAGCAAGGAGTAGTGGGTTCACTGCCAGCAAGTGGCAAAGCTATTGCGCAGCACAAGATTAACACCCAAACTTTCACGACTTTTTCTCCCAGAACTTAAGGTAGCGTAACACTCGCCGCAACCCCCGACTTTACAGCGGTATATTTCCAAACTCCGTTTGTCACTTGCACGGATCGACCTATGGAGATGGGACCAGGGCGGGTGGCCCACCCTTTCGAAATAGTTCAACCTTCAATCCTGGGGTGCCCCATCCTTCTCGCCCTTTTTTGGCGAGAGGGTGGGCACGGAACGATAGGTGCTGCTCAACCTTTCAATTGGGAACGGCCCTTCGGGGCGGCGCCCTGGACCAGTCGAGACTCTGGCTCCCACCCTGTCCGCAACGGCGGCGGACAAGGGTGGGGCACCCACAGTGTGGCGGTGGACTACAATTCCACTGGAAAGCATGGGCCACCCGCCCACCGACTGATGCGGGATGTTCGATTCGCTCCTCTCAATTTGGCATTCTCAGGCGGCCCGACTTTTGAAATCCGTCGTAGCGTAAATACCCACGCTTTGTCCAATCGTCCGGCGGTTCGTCCTTCGTAACTATTTTCTACGATCAGCCGCGAAGAATGGGGGCTCCGAAGGGAGCGCCCGTCAGTCCGCCATCCACCATCAGCTCGACCGCATTGATGTACGACGAGTCGTCCGAGGCAAGAAAAAGCACAGCCTTGGCCACATCTTCCGGCTCGCCCCAACGGGCAAGTGGAACCGTCGAAGAGAAGAAGTCGGAAACTTTTGCGGATTCCTCTGCCGTGGCATTGGCGCGCGCCCCACGCTTCCAGATGGGAGTCTTCGTCGCCCCCGGGGCCACCACGTTCACGCGAATCTTGCGCGGTGCAAGGTCTGCGGCGATGGATCGCGCCATCGAGACGAGTCCGCCTTTCGTGGCGGCGTAGGCAGCTATGCCCGGTTGACCGAGATAGGTGTGCACCGATCCGTTGAAGATGATGCTGCCGTTGTCGTTCATGAGAGGAGCGGCTGAATTGACCGTAAAGAAAGCACCGTTGAGGTTGGTGTGGACTACCTTCTCGAAGATGGCTTCGTCGGTCGTGCCAGTCGGCGTCCTGTCAGAAATGCCTGCATTGACGAAGACGATGTCAAGTTTGCCAAAGTCTTTGGCGAGTTCAGCGAAAAACTTCTTGCGGTCCTCCGCAATCGTGACGTCCGCGCGATAGCCGTGCGCTTTCGCTCCCAGTTCGGCGACCGCTTCATCCAGTGTCTGTTGATCGCGACCCGTAATTGCGACTTCCGCGCCTTCCGAGATGAAAAGGCGGGCTGTGGCCCGGCCGATGCCGCTGTTGCCTCCGGTAATGAGAGCCTTTTTGCCTGAGAGCTTCATGATTCCTCCTCGATGACCGGCCATCGACCAACATGGTCGTCATACATGTGACAGGATGGTCATCCGAGATGGAGGATTCGAAAAAACAACGCGCTCCCCGCCACGACCGGCGCCAGTCGACTTCGTTGATCGGCGGTGTCGTGCTGGCTCACGAGTAGCTCTCGGAGGATGTTCTCAAGAGTATTCGCCAGAAAATAAGTTGACGATTGCAAATTGGCGCCAACAGGGCTTAGCACTCATTGAGAATAATTTGCGGGCCGAAACGCCGATTACAACACCCGGTGACCAGAATCGGATTTGCCATGTTTTTCGTGTCAGAACGACACAACCGTTCGAGTAGACCCCTCTGTTGTTTATTCCGCTTTCACCCACGTATCCGCCCCTCTCAGCTTGACTGACACATCCGTGAAGAAGAGGTGTAGGGGCTTACCATCGATGGTTCCGCGGTGCTCGGTTGAGAACAGGAGAGGACCTGCTTTTTTGTAGCCCGTCCACGTTGCGCTGACGACCGCGGGCTTCAAGTTCCCGCCGTGATGGAAGAGAAGGTACTCAACGCGGTCGTCTTTGCCGACGTAGAGGTTCCACGTGTCGCCGGGCGTATAACCGCCGCCTTCGGCGGGATACTTCACTGAGACCAACTCGGCCGACCCTTGCCCGATAGGCAGTTTTTTGGTTCCTTCATCGGTGACGGTGGCGCTGGTGTCCCAGAAAGCATGGAGGGGAAACAGAAGCCAATAACTACCGTTGGTGAATTCTGAGTCGATTTTCTTTTTCACGTCGTCGGGCTGGCTGCTGAGCTCAGCGCGCACATAAATGCCCTTTTGGAATCCATAGAATGGAGTCCAAAAAGAGATCTTGCCGGTCTTCGGCTCCCACTCCCACGATTGGGAGAGATTCACTCCTGGGAACTGTAGATTGAAAGTAAAGCGGATCGCTTCGACTTGCCCCCACGAGTCGAGACCATACGTTTTGGCGATCTTTTCGAGAATTGGCGGGCGGGTCTGCGCCCCGGAAGTTGCAGCAAGGATCAATAACCCAAGAACGAGCAGAAGACGAATCGCTGTACGAAACCACGAATTTGTCATGGAGGTTCTCCTGGGTGACTTTACGACCGAGGTTGGATGAGAGCTCGGCTTGAAGATGCGGAGAAGCATGTTAGCAATACTTTGGTTGCGTATCCAGCGAAATGTCGCTAGTCGGTTGAGCCCATTGTCCGGTCGGTCGTGCGGGCACGATCTGAGCAGCGACGACGGCGCGAGGTGTGGGCTGGAGGCTTTTTGAGGGCACGCTGAGCGGCTTGTCGACAGGCGTGTCAAGGCGTTTTGGCATCGATTCGGGTGTGTGCCAGCGCTTGCCGGGGAAGAGCCAATCGCTGGATTTTCGGCGGGTGGCCCAGGCAAGCATTCTGCGAGGAGAATACACCGGAGGGTGCCCCATCCAACCTTCTTTTGGTTGGGTGGGGATTTTGACTTTTGTCTTTCCCAGTCAGAGATTATCGTGGAATTTCAAATCAATCCCGTACAGCACACGAAAACCCCCGCCCAAGCAAAACCGGTTTGGACGGGGCACCCTCAGGATGGTAGGCTGGGCCACCCGCCCCCGAAGCCCGCCTCGCAGAATGCGCTTATGGGTTCTTAACATTTATCACTGTTGACAAGTGTTTGTTTGCAGCAGTTGGCCGAGGACTCGCTGCCTCGTCTCGATAGCCGAAGACGCGCTGAAAACGCATTTACCGTTGTGAAATCGCCATCTCGCACCTAATCGGGGTTGATGCTCGTCAGGATAACGTGCGGGATGGCCTGTTGTCGTCGCTATGTGCTACCTGCTGACACATTGATCAGTTCATAATTGCCCAAGACTGAGATTACTGAAGGGTAAAGATTTTGCTACGAAAAGGAGAAGTTATGGTCTGGGCGAAGCCGATATATGCATTTATCGGAGTGCTGGTTCTACTGTGTAGTCCTGCTGCATCGCAAGACTCCACCTCACTTTCAGCGGATAAAATTTGGGCTGAGCTTGCGGCTGGCAACCGTCGGTTTGCAACAGGCAAGATGGCTCAACACGACCTGCAGGAACAGCGGAAGTCTTTGACAAAGACCCAACATCCGATTGTTGCCGTGTTGAGTTGTTCGGATAGCCGGGTCCCTCCAGAACTCGTTTTTGATGCCGGACTCGGCGAGCTGTTCGTCGTTCGGTCGGCTGGGGAAGATGACGGTCCCATTGAACTCGGCAGCTTGGAATACGCCGTTGAGCACCTGGGATCCAGCGTGCTTGTCGTCATGGGACATCAGAGTTGCGGCGCAGTGACAGCTGCCTGTTCACGCGGGAAATCAGAATCGGTTAATCTCGATGCGGTCTTGAAGCCTATTATCCCCTCTTGTAAGAAGGTCGATCCGAAGCAGCCCGAGACGCTCGATGCTGCAATCCGTGACCATGTGCACCAGGTCGCACAAGAGGCGCTGTCTCGTAGCGAGGTTCTTAGGAAGGCTTCCGAAGAGCACAAGCTGACCATTATCGAGGCTTACTACTCGCTGGAGTCCGGGGAAGTAACAAGACTTCGGTGATTGCGCGCAGCGCCGGATCTTATCGCCAATGCGCAACGTAATCCAATGTGGCCGCTCGCGTTCAGGATTACAGACCACTCAGCCTGTTATCGCCAGTTGATTCCCGCACTTCTTCAGCCACGCCAAGCCGCTCGCTCCACATTGAGCGTTGCAGATATCAACTAGAGGCCATCACCTTACGCCTCCGGTCGCCCAACGAGCTCCCTACACCGGAGTTGTCGCCACTTACCCTGGCTTCGCAGACATGTCGGATGCGATGGAGCATACCTTCAAAGATTAACTTGTGAAGCGGGTATAGCGACCACCAGTACAATTGGCCCAACACTCCTCTCGGCTCGAAGCTGGCGATGCTGCGCAGTCGGGTTGTGCCGTTGGGTAATGACACGAAGCAGAACTGCAGCCAGGCCTGACCCGGCACCTTCATTTCTGCTCGCAGCAGCAGACGGTTTGCGGACGCCTCCTGCACGCGCCAGAAATCTACCGCGTCACCCTGCTGCAGAGGGACGACCCGAAAGCAACGTCGCCGCATTCCGACGCCTCCAAGACGCTCGTCCAGCCAGCCACGCAGCCGCCACAGCCAGTCGGCATAAAGCCAACCCATACCTCCGCCGAGGTTGTGCACGACGTCGTGAACGGTGTCGAGCGGCGCGGCAACTTCCGTTTGCCGGCAATCGGAGATCAGACCGTCAACCACCTGCAAGGCGCGTTCCCGCCCAATCGAAAATGCCTCGTCCTGGGCCCCGGGATCACGGCGATCCAATGCGGCGGCCAACGCATGGCGATAGCTTGATGGCCTTATCTGTGGAAACAAAGCCTCGGCGCGATGGTTATGACACACCACCTCGGTTCGCAGGCCGTCAATCAAGGGGCGAGTGATTGCCGTAGAAATGCTGGTAACGAAATCCAGCCAGTACGAGGAAAGGCGCGGCGTCAGGACTGGAACCCGGATCAGCCATCGCCGGAGACGGCGCACGCGCGCATACTCCTGGATCATGCTTCTGTAGGTCTCGATCGTACTGCCGCCGATGTCGACGATCTCGCCCGCGATGCAGTTCCCCTCCAACGCCGCCTCAAGGTAGTCAAGTACATCTGAAACGGCGATTGGCTGAACGCGTGTGGTGACCCAGCGCGGACAGATCATCACCGGCAATTTCTCGGCAAGGCTGCGGATGATTTCGAAAGAAGCACTGCCCGTTCCGACGATGATTCCCGCCCGAAATTCCAGCGTCGGCGGTCCGAAACGACGGAGAATCTGTCCAGTTTCCTGCCGGCTCTTGAGATGCTCCGACATCGGACCAGATCCTAACCCGCCAAGATAGATGACACGCCGGATACGAGCGCACTTGGCCTCGGAAGCGAAGTTAGAGGCCGCGAGCCGGTCGCGTTCCACAAATCCAGATTCCCCCGCTGCCATGGAGTGAACGAGGTAATAGGCGCACTCAACTCCGTTCATGGCCTCCTTCAACGCTTCCCGCCGCAATACGTCACCGACAACAATTTCGACGGATGCGGGGAGAACGGCCGCGCGGCTTGCGCTGCGGACCAGACACCTCACCCGATGACCCCTTGCCAGCAATCGGGAGACCAGTTGCTGCCCGATGTACCCTGCCGCTCCGGTAACCAGCACAAGCATAGGTTCCTCCCCAATCGAGAATTCTGGATGGGAGTGCGCCCATCCAGAACTCTTGTTTAGTGTCTGGCAAACGACGGTTCGGCATTCCAGCGTTTCTGGATGGCCTTCCAACTCACCGCCTGATAGACGGCGGCTAGGCCCACCAGCGTATACACCGCGCGGCTGAGCACGCTGAGTTCACCGAACAACTTGGCTACAAGGTCGAAGTTCAGGAGGCCAACCAGCCCCCAATTCAATCCGCCCACTACGAGCAGGACAGCGGCGATCACATCAAGTCTCTTCATCAGAATTCCTCCTGGTTGCGGTCAAGTGCTGGGTAGAAATTATTTAACCGCAATTCAAAGATGTTTTATTGAGAGTGCAAGATACCGAGGTTCAGAATCCGTTTTACAGTCACGAACATTTTGTGCAAAAGCCAAGCGTCGGAAGAAAAATTGAGGCTCAAATCGACTCGGTTTAGGCTCACTGAGGGGAGCTGTCTAGCGACTCCTTGGCGCTAAATCGGTAGTTCCGTAGTCGAGACTGCTTCACAGGCATAATTTGGGCGGCGGCGCGGCGGGCGGGCTTCCCCGACCTTCGCGGATCACCTCCGATAAATCGCCAATACGCATCCTATCCGGCTGGACGGCCCGGTTCTTGTTAGGGTACGCTGCGGCCCGTTATCGCCAGCGATCTGGGGACAGCCAATTTTTACTCGGCTCGAAATTCGCATCTGGATTTGCTAGCCGACTTCCGCCACCCGTATCCTGGGCCGCGCCGAGGAAACGCCTACGGCTCTTCCCAGTCGAGGGAGTAAATATCCTGGGTCCCGGTGTCGCGTAGAAGCAGCGGGGAACCGTCGGGCGCGACGGATAGGTGACCGAAGCCCCAGTAGCCGGTGTCGATGAAGTTTTTCACGTCAACCACTTTTTCCTTCTTTCCATCGCTGAGGCGAATTTTCCATACGCAACCGGATCCGGTCTTATCGAGATACTGCAAATATTGTCCGTCAGGCGAAAACTCCCAGCCAGCGGGCTGGGCTTTGACCAGCTCGGTCCATTTGCCGGTGCCAAAGTCGAACAGAAGCAATCGCGCCAAATCGGCTGAGACCGCGACCATGTGCCGGCCATCGGGCGACCAGGTCGCGCCTACCATCCCTTTGGATCCGGGCAGTTCGTCAATCTTGTGAGTTGCTACGTCGAAAATGCGGATGGTCGCGTGAGGATCGTTGGCTCTGCCGCTGAGAACGATTTTGGCCCCGTCCGCCGACCACCTCGCTCCACCCTGAACATGGGCGTCGGGCAAAAACTCGTGCAACGACGATCCGTCAGCCGATATCTCGAAAGTCTTAGCTCCGCCATGTGCCTGTTCTTCGACGAAGAGGATTGTCTTGCCATCGGGAGACCAGTGAGGCGCAATGGCATACCCCGGCGGAAAGAAGCCGGACGGCGGATAGGTCAATTGCAGGCGTTCGCTTCCATCCACTTTGCTGCGCCAAAGAGCACCGTCCGGGTAAGTAACATAAGCCATCCACTGGCCGTCCTTTGAAAAGCAAAAGAACTCCGCCGAGATACCTCCCAAGAACGGGACGAACTGCCCAGGCTTGGCGTCGTAACGCATGGCCTCGGCGCTGTAGGTTCGTCCCACGACAAACAACTTGCGGCCGTCGGCACTCGGCATTGGGCTCCTCATCGCCAATGGACTGAAGGTCAACTGGACAGGCTTCGGTTGGGTTGGAAGAAAGCCAAACTTTCGGCGCAGGGCCCAAACCTGACGGCGGGACTGGAAAACGAAGTACCTGCCCTCAGCTGTCCACCTTCCGCAGCACTCCGAGTCGGGCGGTTTGGTCCAGCCCGGCATTAATTGGTGCAGGCCAGTACCGTCGGACGAGACTTCCCAAACCAAGGAGCGGCCGCCGAGCGTATCAACCACGTCGAATTCCAGATGGCGCTGGTCGGGAGACCAGACTGTCTCATAAATAACTGCCGGATCTCCCATCGTGACCAACTTATGAATGTCGGTTCCGTCGGCCTTTGCCAGGAAAAGTTCGCTGCGGTTGGCGTAAGCCAGCCATTTGCCATCGGGTGACAAGGCCGCGCCCCGTCCTATCGCGTCGCCCAGCCTACGTGGCGAACCGCCCAAGAGCGGGAGACTCCAGATCTGTCCATTACCAACTCCAGCCTGCTCCTCTACGGCGAGAACCGCCGAGCCGTCCGGGGAGAGGCTTACCGGGTAGAAGCCAGCTGGCCCTAAATTTGGAAGCTTTTTAGGTTCACCGCCCGAGGTGGACATCTCTTCCATACCCTGGTACTCCGGGCTCGCCACGGCATAGTAAAGCCGCGAACCTTCCGTCCCGACCAGAAATTTGTACTTGCCGTCGTGGGTGAGCTGAACGTAATTCGAAACCTTCGGCGCGGGTCCGGGGCGGAGCAAGAGATAGGCGAGGCCACCAAGGACAAGCACAGTGATACCGGCTATTCCGGCGAACAACTTTTGTCGCCGAGTCCAGCCCTCGCTTTCCGGTCGGTGACTGCCTGTTGGCGTAGTGACCGCCGAGTCTGTCAGGGCCTCGAGCGCAAAGGCCAGATCGTGCGCCGAGTGAAAGCGCTGTTCAGAATTCTTTTCCAGGCAGCGATGCACAACACGCTGCAAGCCGGGCGGCGTAGTTGCGCTGATCTGCGAGAGCGAAGGCGGCTCTTCGTTCAAAATCGCGGTCATGGTCTCGGCAGAGGTTGGTTTACGGAACGGCTGCTTGCCCGAGACCATCTCGTAGAGAACGGTTCCGAAAGCGAAGATGTCAGTGCGGTGGTCAACTATCTCGCCGCGTACCTGTTCGGGTGACATGTAGCCCGGGGTCCCCAGCACCAACCCTGGCTCGGTCCTTTGTGTGACAGTGGGCTCCTGACCAGAGGCGTCCTTCGTTGGGCCAAGCTTGGCCAGGCCGAAGTCGAGAATCTTCACTCGTTCATCTTTAGTGATGAAGAGGTTTTCGGGTTTCAGATCGCGATGGACAATGCCTTTGTCGTGTGCCGCCGAGAGACCATGCGCGATCTGCACTGCGTAGTCGATAGCTTTGCGCAGTGGGATTGGCCCGCGACGGAGAGGTTCGCGCAGTGTGTCGCCGTCCAGCAACTCCTCGACCAGATATGACACTGTGCCGTGAGTGTCCATTTCGAAGATGGCGAGGATGTTGGGATGGTTCAGGGCGGCCGTGGCACGGGCTTCCTGCTCAAAACGCCGCAACCGGTCGGGATCGGAGGTCAGGTATTCCGGCAGGACTTTGATGGCAACGTCGCGGTCCAAGCGTTTGTGGTGTGCGCGGTAGACCTCTCCCATGCCGCCAGCACCTAGCGGGGAGCGAATTTCGTACTGCCCTAAGGTCTTTCCGGCAGCAAGAGCCATAAGTGTGGGTGGATTATACCCTTTGGGTTACCGCACCTTTATGCCTAAAAGGGGAGAAGCGCACGAGTTGGTGGCGAATCGAGAGCCATGCCCCTCATCCGCACCTCGGATATGTGTTGTAACA
>CAWFHH010000007.1:275000-2459250 GCA_963815555.1 uncultured Acidobacteriaceae bacterium | reverse complement strand
CGCGAGGCCATTTCAGCCGCCTGTTTGTCGGCCTTGGCTTGCGCGCGCGCCGCCGTCGATTGCGCGTCCTGCACCTCAGCTTCGGCGCGGGCCTTCTTCAGCTCAGCAATTCGGAGCGTTTCCAAGCTCGTAAGCTTGATTTCCTTTGCTTGCTTCGTCAGCAGCTGCGCCTCGCTCTCCTACGCCGCCTCGGCCATGGCTTGCTTTTGGATTGCGTCGGCGTTCAGTCCTTCCCATTGCGCGGTGGCGGGGCGCTTCGCGGTGGAGACTTCCACGACCGGCGGCGGCGTCCGATTTAACCTTCTTCGGGTCGATCATCTGCGCCGCTCCTTGTTCGCCCTGCCCGCCGCTGAAGATGGCGGCGGCGTTAAAGGCTTCCGAGCCGTCCTTGGTAAGCTCAAGACCGGCGACCGCGACCACGCCGACCAAAAGGGGGATACGGAGGGCGCGGGGAAGCATGTTCCAAAACATGCTCGCAGCGCCGCCCGCCGCCATCATCGGAATCAAGAGTACGCATGTCGATTTCCTTTCCTGTGTCAGCCCTTGCGGGCGGTGATGATGTGAGGGGCGGTCGGAGCGGCTTCGCTGTCCGGCAGCTTCCCTGGCCCGAGTCCTCCGTCCCCCGAAGCCTTGGCGAAGGGGGATGGCGCCGGCGGGCGTCCGGCTTTCCTGCCACCAGACGCAGCTTTGGAAAGCGGCATTGAAATCGACATTGACTCTGGCAAGCGCGGCGGTGGGCGGGATCATCTGCCCGTTCCTGCCGACCGGGATAAACATTTCCGCTTCCCGGTACTGGCAATGTTGTTCCGAGGGCGCAGCGTCCGCCGCCGTAGCGCATCCAGCCGGTTTCAACGCGGCCCGCGCCAAACGGCACTTCCTTGAGACCCATACCTCGGTTTTGACGGCAGCGTTTGAAGTTGGCCGCGCGTCCGTTAGGTCGCGCCGCCGTCGGCGTGTTGCGCTCACTCCACTGCGCGCATTCCAATCGTTGCATCCGGCGGCACGGAGAGGGCAACGCGCGCGTCGTCATTGATGCCTACGTTGCCGCTCACCTTGACCTGTTGGTCGTCGGCAAGGGTGACAGTGCCGCTCACCGTGCCTTTCGCGTTGAACGTCATGCCCGTCAGTTGGCGATCAGCTCGTCGCGTTCGTTCGCCAGCATGGCATGAAATTCCTCGCGCTCATTGGCGAATGTTGCCGCGCGGGTTTTGGCCGAACTTGTCGCGGAGGTTGTCCTGCACCCGCTGCAGTCGGCTTGCCAAAGTCAATCGAAGTGCGAGCAGGCGATCCTTCTCCTCTTTCAGTTCCAGCAGCTCACGATTGACGACCTCGGAGACATTCGCCGTGTATCGTGCGAGGTTCATTCTGATGTCAGCGAGTTCGCTCTCTAGCGTCTCGATGCTCTTCTGGTTCTCATCGTATTCATTCTTCTGAATTAGCAGGGATCACGCGATGGATCTTTGCGGTGCTCCATGCCTTCAATTCTTTCTCCGCGCTGTCTAGCTTCGAGCGCGATGTCGCGGATGGTCGCGTACCGATCGAAGGTCTTGATGAGGTTGTCGACGCATTCTTCGCCGCTTTTGCTCGGAACGATATGGAGCGGCCTGGAGGGATCAAGGTTCTCCTTGCCCCACACACGCGTATAGAGGCCGACCAAGATGCGGAAGCTTAAGTCCGGCAGTTCTACTTCGTATGCTTGCCGCAGGAATGCGGTGTACGCCTCGAGCGTCATCGGAGGCCCAAGCTCGAAATCAGTTCCGCAAGGGTATACCGTATCCGGCTGGCTTGTGTCTCGGCAAAACCGGTAGACTTCGTCGGCGAATTGGAACGTGAAGAAATACTCATGGTGGCCAAGTTCCTTCACAACGTCATCGTTGTGAAGGAGCAGATCTTTGCCGCCGAACGCGAAGTCAACCACCATCAGCATGTGTGGACTTCCCAATGGAGTTGGTGGCATTCGCATCGCCTAGAATCACGTTCAGACCGGAGTGGAACGACGACCATTCCCGTGCGGAATTTTTGCGAACGAATCTCAATCAGCATAGGTCACCATTCCGGTGGACGGGTCTACGTCGATTTGCCCGAGGACATAGAGCACGTCGACGGCCAGCAGGAACTGGTCGATACTCTCGAAGTCTCTGCCCACCTTGTCGTACAGGGCCTGACGAGGTTGGCCTGCGAGGCCTTTCTCCTCGCAGGACGAGCGGGCGTCCGTGCCGAGCGCGGATTCGCGCAGCGTGATGACCTTGTTCGGCGTGATCAATCGAGCACCTCGCAATCCTGCACGAAGAAGGCGGCGATCACCTCAGGCGCTTCGATCGCGTCCGTCTTCGTCACGTCTCGCAAACCACGTCACGACGTGCTGATAGATCTCTTGCTTCGGCAGGCCGAGGCTTTTCTGCTTCAGATAGAACGTCCGTACCTGCGAATAAATCAACTGGGATTTGGTCGGATACTCCTGCTCTAAGGCGTCGGAACTCCCGCCTCACGTAAGGATAATAGTCCGTCACATTCCTCTTGATCTTGCGAATGATGCGCTCCGGCAAGCCCGCTTTGCACTTAGCATCGATGCTCTGGGGGTCAAGGGTCAGGTCCTCGTTCTGCCGCTTCGTCGAAGCTGAACGTCGCCGAGAGCCGCGACGATTTGATGGATTCCGTCCTCGATCGGGCAGCTCCCGCATCACGGCGCGTCGCCACGCCGCGCGTCCAATCAGGCCTGCGCTCTGAGCCTGGAACAGCTCTTCGTACTCCGCACGGGTCGCGGGGCTTGTCAAGTCGCGTGTGACACCCAGTGCACAGCGGAATCAGGTTGTCGAGGTCGTTCCGGTCCACGCTCAGCAACTCGACGTCCTTCAGTTCCTCCGCCTCCGCCGGCTGCGGATTGAGCGGATAGATGTGCGCCAGTTCGTAGCAGCGATGGGTGCGCCCCTTTTTCTTGTAGAACAGCGGTCGTTCCGCACAACGGGCAACAGCCCTCAACTTGCGTGGTGAGCGCGGTCTCCTCTGCGGGCGTGTACGAGCGCTTGTTCGAGAGCCACTGAATAGCCTGAGGTGTAATCGGAATTGGACGAATGCAGAAATAATAGCAGCAAAGTCCACCCATTGCGGATAGGGAGCGTTGCTAACCCGCCTGATTATCGCATCCCAGGGTATTGTTCTGCCGTGACGCCGCCTCTGTGTTCGGCGTGGTCGCACGCGGATCGGTAATGGTAAGCCGGCTTATCTCACGGAATGTTGCGATAACAAACCCGCTAGGCATAATCCACGGGTTCCCCAGCAGGGTAGTTACCGGACCCATATTGCAGAAACAACTGAATGGGCTGCTAACATGTTGGTCCGAGCAGTTTCCTGACACTTTCTCGTTTGACTATCTTCCTGCGGGTCCATCTTTTGTCGTATGCTCCGCCCACTTCTCCACTTGAGTCAGTCGAATGCGGTGCTCAACGGGCTTCCGATAAACGGTGACCGTGAACTCGGTCGCGGACCCGCTGTCGCCTTGATCGGCCCGGCGGCGTGAAATTCGGCGACTGCATGAGCGACCGCTTCGATATAAGGAATCAGCGTCAACCTCAACGGCGTGGAGGATTCCATCGGAATCGGTGAATGAGACGCGACATCGAGCCACCCGGATTATGCTCGTTGTTTGCCGGATCTTCGCCCTGCCGTGGAACTCTTGAGTCTCAGCCGCGCTGGCCACCGAAATGCGACGCGTCCAGATGCGGACTTGCCGCTAGGGCTCGCGTATCATCATGTAAGTCGTTTGGTAGACAAGGAAGTACGCGAATACTGGTGCGTCACATCATAGTTCGCCTCCCTTTAGAAATAATACACAAGCCTATTGCCGGTCTGGATTCGTGCATCGCGCCTTCGCCTGTTGGGCTGCTAGGCTGATAGCGAATAAAAGGCGAAGCTTTTCGAGGGAGTTTACATGGCCTCTTCCCAGCAAGCCCTGGCTCCACGATCCGCACAACTCTCGATACCGTTCACGACATTCTAGGAATGCTGGTCGCGCGCTATCGCAGCGACGAAGTTCTCACCGCCGTACGGCAATTTCCTGCGCGAGAAGCCAAGTTTCGTCCGATGCCGGCATGGGTGACAAGTGCCTTGGCTGAGGCCTATCGCACGAAGGGGATCGAGCAACTCTACTCGCACCAGGCATCGACGGCTGAACTGGTGCACGACGGCAAGAACGTGGTCGTGGTGACGCCGACGGCATCCGGCAAAACGCTTTGCTACAACCTCCCGGTCTTGAATGCGGTGCTGGAAAATCCCGACACTCGCGCCCTGTACCTGTTCCCGACCAAAGCACTTGCCCAGGATCAACTGGCTGAACTGCAGGATCTGTCAAAACGGCTCGACGACGGCTTTGGAGTGTTCACCTACGACGGCGATACGCCGAGCGATGCGCGAAAAGCAATTCGCGAACGTGGACATATCGTTCTGACCAATCCGGACATGCTGCACACCGGCATCCTGCCGCACCACACCAAGTGGATGCGCCTGTTCGAGAACCTGCGCTACATCGTGCTCGATGAATTGCATACCTATCGTGGAGTGTTCGGGAGCCATCTGGCAAACGTGCTCCGGCGATTAAAGACGCGTCGCACAGTTCTACGGTTCCGATCCGCAGTTCATCTGTTGTTCCGCCACGATTGCAAATCCCGGCGAACTGGCTTCGCAACTGATCGAAAAAGAAGTCGAAGTTGTCGAAGAGAACGGCGCACCGGCCGGGGAGAAGCTCTTCGTCTTCTACAACCCGCCGATGGTCAATCGAAATCTCGGGATTCGCCGCAGCTATATCAATGAAGCCACGCGAGTCGCGAAAGAGATCCTTGGCCGGAAGCTGCAGACGATTGTGTTCGCCAATAGCCGACTGCACACGGAAGTCATTCTGACCTATTTGCAGCAGGCGAATCCTCCGAAACCAGGCCAGGCAGAACCGATTCGCGGCTATCGTGGAGGCTATCTGCCAGGAGAACGGCGCGAGATCGAACGCGGTTTGCGCGACGGCCGCATTCTGGGAGTGGTGACTACAAACGCACTCGAATTGGGAATCGACATTGGTTCGCTCGATGCTTGCGTGATGGCCGGGTATCCGGGATCGATTGCTTCCACCTGGCAGAGGGCGGGTCGCGCGGACGCCGCAGCGGGAGTTCCTGCGCGGTGTTCGTCGCTTCCTCGGCTCCGCTCGATCAGTTTATCGTGCAGCATCCTGACTACTTCTTCGGAAGCTCGCCCGAGCACGCGCATGTTCAGCCCGACAACCTCGAGATTCTCGTCAACCATTTGAAGTGCGCGGCGTTCGAGTTGCCCCTTTCTCCGGATGAGCAATTCGGCAACGTTGATCTGCCGGAGCTTTGCGAGCGGCTTGGGGAAGCAGGGTTTCTGCATCAGAGCGGCGGGAACTGGCACTGGATCGACGAAGCCTATCCAGCAGACACGATCAGCTTGCGTTCGGTCACCTCCGACAACTTCGTCATCATCGATACGACCGGCGAAGACAGGGGCAAGCCTGAGGTGATCGGCGAGGTCGACTTTTCCTCCGCCCTCACGACGGTCCATCCGAAAGCGATCTACATCCATCAGGGGCAGCAGTACCACGTCGAGCATTTGGACTTCGACAAACGCAAAGCCTATGTGAAGCCGGTCAATGTGGACTACTACACGGACGCGATCCGCTACACCCAGGTTCGCGTGCTCGAAGTCGCCGAAGAAGAGAGCATTGCTGGGCCGGCAGCGCGCGCCCATGGCGACGTGCTCGTGCGATCGCAAGTGGTGGGCTTCAAGAAAATCAAGTTCTTCACCAACGAGAACGTCGGCTCGGGAAAGCTTGAACTGCCGGAGAACGAGATGCACACGACCTCGTTCTGGCTGACGCTCGGACACGAACTGCTTGCCGAATTGCCGTTCAGTCTTTCCGAGCGGCAGAGCGGGATCTTTGGCTGCTTTACGCCTCGGGTCCATGGCGACGCTGCTGATGATGTGCGACCGCCGGGACCTTGGTACTGCTGTCGGCGAACGCCCTCCCAGTGCGGCGACGAGATCGAATGGGAAGAGTTTTCGCATGCCGGCAATGTCGAGAAGGAACTCTTCGAGCCCAATCTTTACATCTACGACGCTTATCCCGGCGGAATCGGATTCAGCGAGCCGCTGTATCACTCATGCCAGCGCTCTTGAACGCACTCTCGAACTGATCGAGCGTGTCCATGCGAAAACGGATGTCCCTCCTGCGTCGGGCCAGCCGCTGACCAAAGCGAGAGGCAAAGAAGTCGCGCTTGAGATCCTTGGGCGGTTGTGTCCGAACTCAATTCATGCCACGAGACAGCAGAAACGGCATCGTGCGCATACGTCAGCCTGACGCTTCGCTCGGCTAAAGGCGTACAGCGCCTCCTTCGGCGCTGCTCCGACGACACGTCGGCGACCGGCTTCGAACTTGGCGAACGATGCACGGCGATTTCGCTTCCGGCCGAAGACGATCCGTTGGATCGGCCCGGTTGTCCAGGTTCTGGGAGCCACAACGAAGACGAAACAGCATGGCGACTATCTCTCAGTGCGCTGCTGGTGTGCTCAGCCCCCTGATATTCGCCCGATCTCCGGCCCTGAAGCTGCTGGTGCCCTACGCGCCGGATGAGATCGCTGACGCCGACCAGTGGCTCTTCCTCGATACGGAGACCACCGGTCTCGCCGGCGGCAGCGGGACGTACGCGTTTCTCGTCGGCATCGCATGGTGGGAAGGCGGCGGCCTTGAGATCGAGCAGTTCTTCCTGCGCGAGTACAGCGAGGAACGCGCATTACTGTTCGCCTTGCGAGAGCGGATCGCGGAACACCCGGTCTCGTCACGTTCAACGGCAAATCATTCGACTGGCCACTGCTCGAAACCCGCTATCGCATGAGCCGAAAGATTTCTCCTGCCGACTCCGCGAGCCCATCTCGATTTCCTTCACCCCGCACGGAACCTATGGCGGCTGCGGCTTGGTTCGGTGCGGCTTTCCGCAACTCGAACGTCATGTATTGGGTTGGGATCGGGGAGCCGACCTGCTCTCAGGTTGAATCCCGCAAATCTACTTCGATTATTTGCGCGGAGGGCCGCCGAACCGCTGGTTCCGGTGCTCAACCACAATCAAATGGATCTGCGCGGCCTGGCAGGGCTCTCCAGCCGGATCCTTTCGCTGCTCAGCGACGCCGAAAACCGGGCAAGACGGCCTGGAACTCTTTGGTGTGTCCCGCATCTGCGAAAGCGAGGCGAGGACAACCGCGCCCGCAACCTTTACGAAGAATCGATTGCCTCCATTCTGCCAACCGAAACCGATCGAGCGGCGCGGCGGTCCTGGCACGGCTCGCGAAGCGCGAGGGCGACTCTCGAGTGGGCATGAGCTCTGGAAAGATGCGCTGGGGAATTCACGCCACGGCTATGAAGCCTACGAGCAGTTGGCGATCTACTACGAACATAACGTCCGCGATCCGCGACGGGCGCTGGCGCTCGCACGCGAGGCGCTTGCCCATCTCCTCCGTCGTGCGAACCAAGTAGGGACGATCGCGGCGACCGAAATTATCGCCGGACCAAGGGACGGTTCGACACCGGATATTACGTCTCGAACGCAAGGCCGGCAGAACGCTGCTCGATCCGGTTGAGGATCAGGCTCAAGTGTCTCCGATGCTTCGAGTCATTGATGTTAGCTGAGCGACAGCGAAAAACAAAGGTCAGCCGGAAACCTCTCCTGGCAGCTTCTCTTGGCGACTTCCTGTACTTCACCAGTCGTCATGTATACAACCAATCCGCGGGCTGCTTTAGTGCAATCCAGATACTCCCGAACTTGAGCAGCATGTTGCTGGCGCGTATCCGGTGTTGGTGCCACATCGCTTTTCCAGTCGAATACGAGTTCCGGAGCCCCTTCAGATTGTAGGCAATTGCATCGACGATACCAGCCATACCGACGGTTTCGTTCCTGTCGGCCGACCTAAGCTGAAACACTCCAAATTCCGGTTGCAGCACCTGACGATATTGCGCCACGACTGGCAATTGAAGGGTACGGCCAATCGTGGAAGCGATTTCCTGAGACGATGGTCCCTTCGACGGGTCAGGATGATCATTCTCTCCAAGCTGCCGCAGCAGTTCAGCGGCTCGTGTCCGCAGACCAGCTTCGTCGTCCGGCGTTTCGCCCAAGAAGATCTCCTCCATCATTTTGTGCAAGACCCTCCCCCGGGCGGCACTGCCACGAACATCAGGAATAGGCTCCGCGAATTCGTCTTCTGGAGGCGACGGGTAGCGGGACCTCCTCGATTTCGACTCCGCTCGGCTGGATCCACTGGATATTCCTCGTTTGTTCTACAAGCCTCAACGCCTCTTGGCGGAAGACCTCTGGCGTCTGCTCATTCAGCGGTGGCGCGGTTGGCTTGCGCTCCCCTTCCGTGAGGTCCGGAGTCGGGTACTCAGGCAGATCGTGCAGCGACAAATCCACTTGCGTGTGCCAGCCGTTACCCAACTTACCCAAATAGTGAGGGAACACCAGCAGGTCTCGGGCGCGCGTGCACGCAACGTAAAGTAGGCGAATGCGCTCTTCGCCGAGCTCTCGGTTCTCAACTTCCTTGAGCAATTCGTACTCTGGCGGGTTTAAGGTTCTCAGGCCGAAATGCAAAGTATCGTCTGATGCCCGGTGAAGCACTCCACTGGCGGATCGCATGATTGTCACCAGGTTGATCGGGATCACGACCGGCCACTCCAGCCCCTTGGCACTGTGAATCGAAACTATGTGGACGGCGTCGTGGGTCGCGTCAGCTCGGCCTTCGACTTCGCGTTCGCCCTCTTCCCAAAGTCGCGTCATGTCGTCCGCGAAGACGCGCAGGCCACGAACCGAATATGGCTTTGCCATTTCGAGGAAGCGCTCGACGTTGGCAAGGGCGCGCTCGACATAGCGTGGATGCCGCTGGGCCAGTATCGCGCGGACATGAAGCTCTTCCACGGCCGCGGACAAGATGTCAAAAGGCGAAGTTTGATACGCCTTTCGCCCGAGACCCTGAAGAACTCGGATGACTTCTGCCGCTAGCGGATGATTGATTTCGGCTGCGTCAGTCCAAAGCCGCAACCGTCCGTACTCGCCCTCACGTTGTGGCAATCCGGCAACTATGTCCAAGAGTTCCTGCTCGGTAAGTCCGACCAGAGGTCCACGAAGCAGTGCTCCCAACGCCAGCGTGTCCCGGCTGTTCGAAAGAATCCGAGCTATGGCCACCAAGTCATGCACTTCCTGCCGGATGAAGAATCCCTTGCCGGCCTGGGTAGCAATGGGGATGTCCATGTCCTCAAGAGCCCGCTCGAATATCCAGAGGTCCGTTCCGGTTGGAGCCAGCAGAGCGATGTCACCGGGACGGCAGGGAACCAATTCGTTTTTTTCACGCAACGTGAATCTTCCGATCAGTTTGTGGCAAAGCTCGGCTACTGCTTGCGCTTCAAGTTCGCGCCACTCATACACCTTGTACTCCGAGCCTTCTGTGCCGATCGGGATGCGTCCAATGGAGAACGCGTCTTTGCTGCTGGATGTGACGGTAGAGACCAACGGTTCGTACCCGATTGAGCTCAAGGGAACAGCAAAGCGTTGATTGACAAAATCGAGGATCGGTCCCCGCGAGCGGAAATTATCTGTGATGGGAAGGACGTTGTCGGGCCATTGTCTCTGGATTGCAGTTTTCGCCTGTTTGTAGGACCGGATATCCGCACGGCGAAACCGGTAAACCGATTGTTTCGGGTCTCCGACCAGGAACAGTTGCCCTGGCCGCAGCCGCTGTTCGGGCCAGGGTCTATCGGCGCCATCTTCGCCGCACAATAGGAACAAGATCTCGGACTGCAGCGGATCCGTGTCCTGAAATTCATCAACCAAGATATTTTGGTAACGATCTGCGAGCGCGGCACGAACGGCAGGATGCGTTCGCAGCAGATCGCGGGCAAAGTAAAGGAGATCATCGAAATCGAGCAGTGCGGATTCCCGCTTGAACACTCGGAAAGAAGTCTGAAAATCATCGAGGGCTGAAATCAGTTGCGACTGCGCGGACTCAGCAGCCAGGCCAACCAGTGTCTGAAGAGACTCCGCAACTTTGCCGTAAAGGGCGGAGGCTTCGTCGTTATATCGATCGGCTTTGGCTTGCGACTGGCCGGTACATTTCGCTGCGTCCCTCCATCTTCCCTTTGCACTTGTATGACGTGAGCTTGTATGAATTCTTCTTCATTGCCGAAATCTGCGGTGGATGCGCATAACCCCACAACTGTCGAAAGCTGGTCTCCAGCGCGATAGCCATCGGTGTATAGGGCGGCAAGCTTCTCGAACCCAGAGATGTATTGCCCCGTTGTGAGTTCTTCAAGACCCTGACTCTGTGACTCCTGCATACCATTTTCGGAACGAAGTGACCGACTTGCGGAATTCGTCGATATGTTTCTGTGATAACTTCGGTTGCGGTGCGCGTGCCGTCCGACGAGCTCGGCGGGCTTCGGCCAGTTGCTCTACCAGCCTTAGACCCTGCTCCCCTTCGATCACCAACAGCTCTGCGAGTGGATCGTCCGCCTGCGGCCCCTCCAGGCGTTTTCGGAGCCACTGCCGCAGCAACGTCTTGTGGTTCAGATCGGCTTCGCCCTCGTCCATCATTACCGCGCCCGGATCGACATTTGCCTCGATGGGGTAAGGTGTAGTCAGCCGCTGACAGAATCCATGGATGGTCGTGCACGTCAATTCGTCCAATGCGGCAGCCGCCGATGAAAGGGATTCCATCTGTTTGTCCGTGAGTCCCTCTGCGGCGGATGCAGCCAATGAAAGAGGTTCCGACTGTCCGTCCGCGAAGTCCTCTGCCATTGCGATCTGCAGGGGTTCGGGAACATTCCCGCTCACAAGCTCCCGAACGTATTCTTGAATCCTTTGGAGCAATTCGCTAGCGGCCAGTTCGGTGAAGGTAATTGCTGCAACGTTGCGAGGATGGACTCCCGAGGCTAGAAGCAACGCTACCCGTCCGGCCAACAGGGACGTCTTGCCTGTTCCAGCCCCCGCCTCCACAAGTAGTGTCGATGTATGATCGGTCAGCGCACGTCGCCGATGTTTTGTGTCGCTCAACCCCGGCATCAGTTCTCACCCCAGAGGCTGCTTAAATCTCCTACCATCGCATCCCGCGCCGCAGCCTTCTGCGAGAAATACACACCCTCCGCGTTTGCGGGAAGGGCAAAAGCCAGGTCGTTGTAGCGGCTCTCCGCTCCCATACCGAAGACAGATCGCCCCGACCGAAGCATCTGCTCCGCAAGTTGAAGGAAGCGTATGAGTTCCTTGGTTTGTACGCTCGGGTCGGAGAGCGAGTACAGATTTCCCTCGGGACCCGGATACAGCAACGCCGCCTCAACCGCTGTAACTTGTCCGAGAAGTGCCTTAACGGCCACCGCGTAGAGACAGCGTTGTAACTCCTTACCGTTGTCCAGGCCAGGTTCTTCGTCCGGACAGCGTCCGGTCTTGTAGTCGATCACGCGGGCGTTTATCGATTTGGCGTCCAGATCGAGGCGGTCAATCTTGCCTCGAAGTTTGAGATCCGAACCGGGAATGGCCACAAGAGCATTTCGATCCCAAGGCGCGTTATCTTCGCCACCCTCCAGTCCTCCGAATGGGACCTCAACGTATGTCTTTTGATCTTTGAATTTAGGCAACGGCCACATCAGCGCAGATAATGCAGTTTCGCGGGCTTCTGTCAATGTACGTTGCCAGAGAAGGCGGGGTGGCAGTGGCTTCGTCAATTCCCATTCGAGCGCGACTCGGCTGATAGCTTCCGCGAGGGCCGACTCGACCTGCTTCTGAGTGGCTACCGCGAACCCGCCGTTTAATTCGAGGGATGCAGCCGTCAGACGCAACAATTCGTGCACCAGTATCCCGTAGGTCGGGTTGTCGAGAGCGAGGGGCTCCTCCTGTGACAATGGGGATGGCGGCTTCCAGCCAAGTGCGTAACCCCAAACGAATCCAAGTGGGTCGGTCAGCATTCGGCGGAGCGACGTCGCCGAGTGCGCACGCGCAATCGCCGCCTCGATCACCGGATGCCCGGAATTCAGCAGACCGTCATGAGCCGTGATCTTAAGACTGCGCCAATCTCGATAGCAGGCGACTGCCGACTTTGCGTGCTCAGTCTCAGAAAACTCCTGCCTGCGCGCGAGAAGACGATCGGATTCGCTGAACGCGTGTTGTGGTATCCGCGACCTTTGCAAATGTTGCGATGCTAGCTCGGAGGGTGCCAACGGGCTGGTCCCAAGCAGTCGTCCCTCGCTGTCCCGGCGACTGCGCGAATAGACGATCTCGTTAGCGGCATCACGCAACAAGGCGAAGTGAGTCCTGTCCTGCAAGGTCACGCTCGCCGGCTCCAGCAATGCCGTGTCCAGAATGTGCGACGGAAGAAGGCCGTCCTCTCGACCCTGCCGAGGCCAATTACGGCTGGTCAGGCCCAGCATGAATGTGAACGGACGCGGAGCACTTGCAACGGCGTGAGCCGGTCCCCAAATGATGTTCGCGTTCGGATCAGATTCATCCGGGACGCGAACCTGCCCGATCGTCGTCATGAGCGCCTCTGGCGGTCCATCAAGCAGTGCTCGCCGCCAGATGGCTCGCGCCTGCCCGGACAGCAGCTCCTCCCCAACTTGCTCCGCTGCCGGAGCGCCTTTCGACAGGAGGTCGAGAATGGGTAGCAAGGTTGGGCGAAAATCCGGTCTCTCGGGATCCTCTGCGAGCTTGTCCAGAGAGACCTGCCAGTGACCGAGTTTCAACAGCGGCGCATCCGGATCTAGGTTTGTGTACCAGTCACTCGGCAAGCTCTTCAACTTTGGAGTGTTGTGCAGAAGGCGCAACGCCCGAACCACGCGATCATGGCTCAGCCCCTCAAGCAGGACGGTGGCGAGCGAGCCGGCCTGCTGACCGGGAAAGGTCGAGGTTGCGCTGCGACCGTGGACAAGATGCAGAGGCAACTGGCTGTCTGCCACGAGTACTCGAAAATCCTCGTCCCAGTCTTCAGTCGCCGACGCGACAATCGCAATTTCGTGCGGTTTGGCACGACCAGACACGATCAATTGGCGTGCCCAGCGGAGCGCTTCGATCACCTCGTGCTTGGGTGTGGCGCAAACGACCGAGCTTTGCCTCGGCGTTCCTTTGACTTGAAAACTGCACGAATGGCGGAATTCTTGGGTCCAGTTCAACTGTTCCTTTAGCGTCTCAATCGAATGCCACTCGATCGATGTGCTCCCGGCCAAAACGAGAAACAGCCTCCGCCAGCAGGGTGCCACGAAGACGAACCCGCGACACGGTCACCGGGCCCAACACGGAACCCGCGTTCTTCAAGTTTGCGACTGCAGCGGAAACAAGTTCACGCTGCAACATCATCCCGCCCGGCAGATGATCCCGAACGTAGGCTTCGATCCGCGCTAAATCACTGATGCGCGGGGACCTGGGCCGCAAGCGCTTGCAGGTCCAGGTCAGCATCCCAGACCTTCATCAACGTATTGCAGATGGCCTTGACGGCGCCCGGCATTTCTCGGAGTTGTTCAAGTTCAGCAAACTTAAGATCGGCCAAGGCGTCACGTACCAGCATATGGCATGTGTCCCGGGATGCTGCCTCCAGAAAACCGCCGGCAAGTCGACCCGCAAGCTGCGGCGGCGTGAGGATCTGCAGACCCGAGCGCGTTCTGCTCGGCAGCACGAAAACGCTCTTCGTGCCAAGCAAGACGGCTCGGGACGACAATGGTTCTGCGGGTCATCGGTCTTCCTCGGCAGCGCAGCGCTGTGATCGCAATACTCAGCGCTAAGGATCATAGATTCAGGTAAGCGTGGCAATGGCCACCCGTCCCGCGACCATCGAATGGCCAGATGCCAACGTCTTCAACGGATGGATCAGAAACTCGATCGTCTCAATCCAAGCACCAACTCTATTCTTTATTCACGCCAGCGGTTGCAATTCAATGATCGACCCGAGCTGCGACACATCCGCGGGAATCGCTCGAGCCCGTCTGTTTACGTGGCAAACGCCAGTCGCCGTGAGCTAAATGGCATTTTCGCTAGGCACAATATCCCAGATCGTGCGCCAGTTTTGATTGGCTGCAGCCTCGATCGACACGCAATCGGGTAATCTCAGCGCCGACAGCCTCACCTAACGTGCGGGATTCACGCCGTTTATCAGCACCAATCTGTTTGGGCACACCCCATAGTTGTCATCTCTCTTGCTAATTGAGTCAGGAACCGTAGTTCGTGGTTATCTGAGGGCGAGACTTTTTCCGATCTGGCGACGTGCACTCTCGACTTATCGACTGAGATTCTTGCGGAAGATCGACGTCGGGTGATGAGCAAAAAGAAAAGGCTGTGACTTTGGTTATCCTCTAGCCGACAACTCCCGCGAGAGAGTCCCCAGCGTGGACGCATGTACCGTCACAGCCCTTGACGCGGTCACCGCATTCGCGGTTCCAAACCCCAACTGACACCTCGCAGTGCGGATGGTTTTTTCGGGTCTGGCAGTATCGGCGAGTCGCCCCACCCTCTTCCGGCAACGACCCTCACGTGAGCGGTTCAGACAAGTGTTGGGCACGGGTATCAGGACCGTTCTTTGCTCAGCGCCGTAGAATGTGACCTCGCCATCAACAACGACCGCTACGAACCTGTTGCTTTCTGCGTCCTTGAATTGCACGACCTGATGACCGCTGCGAGCCAACTGTCCCCATCGGCTCGGTTTCTCCGGATTCTGCTCGATGGCCTGGTATTGGTGATCCTCAATACTGAATGCGACGGTTTTCAAATGCTATCGACTTGTGCGGCGGACGGGCGTGGATATGCACGCCTTGCTAACCCGGAGTACCTGGCCCATCAATTTCGTGGCGATCGACTTAAGGGTCTCGGCCTCTACCATTGGTTCGCCCCTCGCTAGAACTTCAGCCCCAAAGCCTTGGTGGTGAACTCCACCAATGGCGACATCTTTCGGCATGCGGAGACGAAATCCCGCATCAATTTGGCGCTGCAGATTTGCTCCTCGCTGAGCGGAACCGACGTAACAAAGTCCTTCATCTTCAGGTCGTCGATAAAGGGGTGACTGACGCGCGCTACGTGGCTTGCCAGTACTGCGTGATGGCAAGTTGAGGGTTATCCTGATACCGAGAGGGTGGTCAGCAATGTCTTCCTCGTCCTTCGGAAAACACGCGAGCGGCGCCACAAGTGGTCAATCTGCAGTTCCCGAGCCTTCGTTCGCCGAGAGAGCACGCACGTTAATGCATTTGGGCCGAATCGGGAGTCTCTCGACCCTGTCACGGAAACAACCCGGTTTCCCCTTCGGATCATTGATGCCTTATGGGCTGGACGGTCAGGGGCGCCCCATTTTCCTTATCAGCACGATGGCCATGCATACGCAGAATCTGCAAGCGGACCCGCGCGCCAGCCTGTTTGTGACAGAGCCCGAGGCCAGCGGCGACCCGCTCGGCTCATCCAGAGTCACATTGATAGGAAGTGTCATCAGAATACCGGAGCCAGAGCTGGCGGCCGCGCGTACGGCCTATCTGACGCGTTACCCAGACAGCAAGTACTGGGTCGATTTCGACGATTTCTTCTTTTACCGAATGGACGTATTGGACGTTTATTACGTGGGCGGCTTCGGAGTGATGGGATGGGTGGCGGCTTCAGATTACTCCCAAGCGCAATCCGATCCGCTGGCTGAGCACAAGAGCGACATCATGCAGCACATGAATGCCGACCACAAGGATGCGCTCATCCTGCTCGCCAAACGGTTTGCTGGCATTGAGGCACAGGAGGCGGAGATGACCTCGGTCGATCGCCTTGGCTTCCACCTGCGCCTGAAGACCCAGGATGGCATGAAGGGAGCTCGGATCGCCTTCTTGCGGGAAGTTAGCGATCCGTCACAGACCAGAGAAGTGTTCGTCGAGATGGTGAAGCAGGCGCGTCAAGAGTAAATCACCCCGTCGCTGTTTCAATATCCACGCGCTTGAGCGCCAAGGCGAACAGCGTAGACTGTGGGTGTGGATCATCTCGTTGCGTTAAGCCAACTCGGAGGCATCGTCGTGGCGTGGAAGTGCTCCGGGTGCGGCGAGATATTTCTGGAACCGACATTGGGGACCACCCCCGAAGAAAAGGGAACAATCCTGACCGACGAGTTCTTACGCCACCTCGGCAAAGCCCACAAAAAAAAGACGGCACACTGAAACCTTGAATGGGTGGATCTGTCCCGCTTGAATCGATTTGCTTTTGCGGTAGCCTGAGAGATACTTAATACGCCTGTCTCACATGCGCCATTTTGTGGAGTGTGATCTCGGGTGTGGGCCGCTTCTGGGGGAGGGGCGGCCTTTCTGGTGCTCTCATCCAGAATCGCCCGACTTTCATGGGATTTCTGCCCGTCTCCGATCGCCATAAGCTTTTCACTGATTTCACTCGGGTTCTCCTCCCGCCAGCGCTGGGCAGGCCGTAAGTGCTTTTGTCGTCGCGGACCGTAATGACTTCACCACCACCAAGGTTCTTCGGAAATTTGTGCTTATTTGCCTGCTGGGCAGGAGATGCTGGGTGACAATTGGGCACTGCAGAGGGCCAACTCAGGACCTTCGGCTGCGAAGGAGTTATGTGTCTGTATCTGAACGCGTAGCGATAGCCGGGGTAACTGGGTACATTGGTGGCCGTCTTGCCCCTCGTTTGCTCGATCACGGCTATGCAATCCGGTGTCTGGTGCGGTCACCAGCCAAACTGCAGAATCGCCCTTGGGCCACTGATCCAAACGTTCAAATCAGACTGGCAGACCTGGCCGACGAAACGTCTCTGACCCGCGAGTTGGAAGGATGTCAGGCAGCGTATTACCTCGTCCATTCCATGATGTCTGCGGGATCGGACTACGCCGAGCACGATCATCAATTGGCTTTGACATTCGCACGTGCCGCAAAGAACGCCGGAGTCAAACGAATCATCTATCTCGGTGGACTGGGCGAGACCGGCCCGGATTTGAGTGAGCATCTATCATCGCGCCGCGAAGTGGAGGAAGCGCTTGCCTCAACTGGCGTGGCTGTCACGGTGCTGCGTGCGGCCATGATCATCGGATCAGGCTCCGCATCCTTTGAAATCCTGCGCTACCTGGTGGAGCGATTGCCGATCATGGTCACCCCGAAATGGGTGAGCACCCCGTGCCAGCCGATCGCGGTCAGAAATGTAATCGGGTACCTGGTCGGTGTCCTCGCAGTACCGGAGACCGCCGGCGGCGTATTCGACATTGGCGGACCGGATGTGTTCTGTTATCGCGACATCATGCGCATCATGGCGGAAGAACTCGGACTGCGCCGCCGTCTGATCATTCCTGTACCCGTATTGACACCACGTCTGAGCTCTTACTGGATTCAGCTGATCACGCCTCTCAGCAACACCATTGCGAGCCCTTTGGCGGAGGGACTGAAGAATCCAGTGGTATGTCGCGACAATCGCATCGCCAGTCTCATCCCCCAGGAACTTCTCGGCGTCCGCGAAGCCATACACGCGGCTCTCAACAAGATGGCTGAACACAACGTGGAAACCAGTTGGTCGATGGCTGGTCCCATTCCAGGCGACCCGGACTGGGCAGGCGGAACCGTTTTCCGTGACGTTCGGCAGATCACCGTGGAAGCACCTGCGTGGGCGGTCTTTCGATCCGTGTGCCGGGTTGGCGGTGGGAACGGTTGGTACGCCGCCGACATTCTCTGGAAGATCCGCGGATGGATGGATCAATTGGTTGGCGGCCCGGGTCTGCGACGAGGGCGGAGGGATCCAGAAACCGTCGGATACGGAGAGGCGCTGGACTTCTGGCGCGTGGTGGGTTTCGAGCGCGACCGCCGCCTGGCCTTGCGCGCCGAGATGAAGCTGCCGGGTGAAGCGCTGCTTGAGTTCCGGATTGAGGCGCTCAATGATCGCCAATGTGTTTTGCACCAGTCGGCGTTATTTCGCCCGCGAGGCTTGTTCGGCTTGGCCTACTGGTACAGCGTGCTGCCCTTCCACGCCATCGTTTTCAGGGGCATGCTAAGAGGCATCGAACGGGAAGCGCTCAAGATTGCGACCAGTCCCCAGAATATGGTTTCAGAAAGTTCGACATAACCCGCGATGACTGCGGGGACCTGGACCGGGAGGTTTCCGCGCCCGACTCCCCACTATCTCAAGCTCTCACGTCGGCCTCACGGGCACATCGACTACTTGAGAACGCATACCAGCGTCGAAGAAATCTGGTACTGTCTCGACACTCGGCGATTGGAGCATGTCTGGGCGGAACATATCGGATTGGCTGAGGGAGCCTCCGTTCCCCTTGTCGGCTTTGGATCCACCGATTGCGGATGCGAGTCTCACCTCTTCTTCTTCCAGCAACGACCGTCACGTGAGCGATTCAGGCAAGTGCTAGGAAAGGGTATCAGGACCGTTTCTTGCCAGCACCGTAGAACGTGACCTCGCCATCAACAACGACCGCCACGAACCTGTTGCTCTCTACGTCCTTGAATTGCACGACCTGATGACCGCTGCGAGCCAACTGTCCCCATCGGCTCGGTTTCTCCGGATTCTGCTCGATGGCTTCGTATTCCTGGCCCTCAACACTGAATGCGGCGGTTTTCAGATGCTGTCGACTTGTGCGGCGGACAGGGGTGGATTTGCCGCCCACGTTTACGGACGTCCCCGTCATCAGCTGCGAGGCGACCGACTTTAGGAGTTCTGCGTCGAGCATAGGGAAGTATCCGGGCTGGAATTCCAGCTGTGGATTCCGCGGTGAAGTCGTTCCTGCGCGCCATCTTACCGTAGGTGTGACGAAATTGCGCTTGCGGCGGCCGTCAGTACGCCCTCTCGCGGGATCGGATTGGATGTTACTTCCAACTAATCCCGCCTTGCAGAACGACCATTGAGACGGAGCAGACGGACTCTGTGGACTTCGGCCCACAAAACCTGTTACGGCGTAACCGGAATTGACTAAAATGGGGCGGCGCGCACCTGGCCACTGGCCCGAGGCTCCACGGCCCCCCGTCGAGGTTCTGCAATTGAAGAAACTCAAGACGCAATCCCTGCGCAATCCGACCGCCCGACTTCAGCGGGCCGCTCGCGAGCGCGCTGACGATGAAGCTCGCCGAATTCCGTGGCAGCGCCTGCTTGATACTCAGAATCAATACATCGACTGGCAGGAGTTCTACCTATGGGTTCGCTCGATCCTGGAGGTTGAAGACCGCATACCGGATTGGCTGATTGAAATTCTCAACGCCCGTGTTCCGGGATTTATCGAAACCGAAAGAGCGCTCACACCCAAAGCAGCCAAGACCAGGCCTCTTCATTTCCGCCTGGAAGATTGGATTGACGAACATATTTTCGCCTTCGCCAAGCAGGAAGGCTCGTTCTTCGCAATTACGTATTACGCCATACGAGACCCGCGCTACCAGCGAGCCGAAGTGTGCTGGTCGGAGTGCACCGAGAAGTGGAAGAAAGCCAAACCGATCCAGTATCCGTCGTTCGAGGAGTGGAAAGGCATGGCGGCGCAATGTGACGAGACTGCCCATCTGCGGCCAGAGAGCGGAAGGCCAGAGCATCGTCGAAGCTGGTGCATCCCGATCGCCTCGCCGAGGCTGTTGCTCGATATATCGATTGGGAGGCCTTTGCGTATTGGGCTCGACCGGCGCTGGAGCGCGAATCCGACTTCCCGCAGAGGTTGCGAGTGAGCTTGAACGTCGATGCCCTGGGTTCCTGGACGCCAGCATCAAAGCGACGCGCAACGAGATTCCGGAGGTGACTCACAAGAATGGCAGCGGCTGATGCTCTGGATCGCTGACCACTTCTTCCAGGACGCGCAAACTGAGGGCTGGTTCGATGCCATCCTCGTCCACGTGCGGAGCCATCCGCGGGCGATTCGGACTATGGAATATGCCGACCACTGTGACGAGCTCTGGAGTTCAGCAATGCCAAACCCTTATCCCTCGTTTGAGGACTGGCGCAGAGACGCCGATTCTGTACGTTGACCTGGACGACTGAACGCTCCTAAAAGTTCGACTGCTGGGCTCCAGCTTATTGGATGGATCTCCGCGAGCCGCGGCGCCTGCGGACCGACAGGCGCGGACATGCTGAAAGTATGGATTCCCGGCTATCTTCCGTCCGCACTTGCATGTTCTGATCACCAACGCATGCTTTCGAGCGCGCGAGACGCTCCCGCCGTTCGCGGCTATCTCCGACGCGCCGTACTCGCTCACTAACCATTTCGCGGTGGGCGGATCAATCAGCGACGCCTTAAGCTCCTCTCCATGGTTCTTGCAGAACTCCTCAAATGACCTGTCGGTGACAAACGTGTCCACGACTCGCAGTCGGCCAGCAGAAATCCAGGCTTGTATTTGGGCCACGGGTACGCCAAGAAGGTTTGCTGCCCGTTCCCAGGAGTATGCGTCATCCCCATTTGCCAGGGCAGCCGCGATTCTTTCAATGGTGGAGGGGTCAAAAGATGCACGAATCTTGTCGCAGAGTACTGCCAGGGAGCTTGCAGATATGCGCGGATCGCGCACTTTCAGTATGCCGATTCCGATGAGCCGGCGGAGCCTGGGGCGTCTCACACGGAGAGTTGCCTGCAGAGTCCGCAGCGACCATCCGTCAGTGACCTTTCCACTGATCCCGAGTGCTCCAAGCCGGCAGCGAACAGCGCGTTCGGAACGGCCAAGCCGCCGAGCAATCTTTTCACTGGTTCGTATCCAGCCAATTTCAACAACTTAGCATCGTGCGCCGGTGTCCATGGCATGGAGGGCGGCCTTCGGACTGGACGCGTTCCCCCGGGACTCTTTGTCCTGGTGGATTGGCCCTCTGCGGGACCCGCAATTCAGTAGTTCTCCGCAGATCTCGGATCCGGTCGCCATGCTTCTTGCAGAACTCCTCAAACGACCTGTCGGTTACAAATGTGTCAACGACCCTTAGCTGGCCGGTAGAAATTCCGCTCTGCACTTGGGCCACAGTCACGCCAAGAAGGTCCGCGGCCCTTTCCCACGTGTATCCTTCCGCTCCCTTAACGAGGGCAGCTGTGACTCGTTGGAGGGTAGAGGCGGCCAAAGATGGCCGATTCTGATCGCAAAACGCCGCCAGGGAGCTTGCCGATATGCGCGCATCTCGCACCCTCAATAGACCGTTTCCGATGAAATACGCCAGCCGGGAGGGACGCACCCGCAACATCTTACACAGTGCCCGCAGCGACCACGCATCCGTGACTCTCGCACTCATTCCAAGTGCCGCCATCCGGAAGCGGACCGCGACGACCGAACGGTCTAGGCGCTGAGCAATCCTTCTGACTGGTTCGTACCCAGCTAGGTTCAACAACCTGTCGTCATCCGCCGGCGTCCATAGCCTGCGAAACGGCCGCCGGGCGGCAGCTTCCCCTGACTTCTTTGCCTTGGCTGGGTGGCGCTCTTCAAAAGCCGCTCTTTTGGCTTTCCTCCGCAACTCATTGATGCGCTTCCAGCAGTCTAAACGCGTCCAGTGAGGTGCCAACTGAAGGACCTTATTGATCGCGTCCTTCTTCATGGTAGGGCCGTGTTTGATTCCCGCGATCAGCAGCCGATCAAACTCGGGCAGCCACTGTAACGTCTTGTTGCTTTTATCGTCCTTTACACAGACAGATTTCCGCATGTACGCATCCCACTGCGCAGAGAGTTCAGTTGGTTTTGCAACGAAGCGAACTTGACGCGAAGAGGGCTGAGTCTTCCCCTATAACTTGAAGAGGTCTGAGAGGCGAAAAAGCTCAACGCTGAATTGGTACTAACGTCGTGGGGCGTAGAGCACTAAGGATTTGGCGGTCCAGCAAAATAGTGCTATGCCAGCAGACAAAGGACGATCAGGCTATGGCTCGGTCTGTATCGACGCCAGTGTACTGGCCGCTCCGTCGAAGAGGACGATCTCGGATTCATTGAATGTTGCGGAATAAAACCAAAGTGCCAACTATTGGAGCATATCGAGCGCTGTGTTGAGTTGGTCGTCGGTCCCTCCGGCCAATCGCACGGGATCAATCTCGATGCAGATGTCTGGGACCACACCTGATCCTTCGTTGTAGTTGCCACCGGGACTGAACCAGCCGAACACCGGCAGGAAGAGGGAATAGCCAGAGCCCACATCGAAAACGTCCGCACCCGCCACCAAGCCAGCGGTTTTCTCGCCCACGAGCGTAGCGAGCTTCGTGTCCTTTGCGAACTGGGCAGCCATTTCGCCGGCAGAGCTCGTTTTTGCATTGACCAAAACAACAATGTGCCCGTGGAACGGCTGAGGCCCTAATCCCTGCGTAAGCAGCACGAGTGACTTGTCTCGAACTGAAAACTGCACCAGTCTGAATACAATTCCGGCTTTGGTGTCCGGCATCCGTACCCGGGGAAGCTGGGCAACGTCGTATCCTCGGCGCTGCCGTTTTCTGGTTATGTCGTAACCGATGGGAACCCGGCCAGAGCACATATAGCTTACGAGCCGCGCGAAGCCGAGACTTCCTCCGATACAGCCACGCAGGTCGACGATCAGACGATCACAGCCCTGTGATTTCAGCGACGTCATCGCCGCATCGAGCACCCTTGAGAAGCGAATGCCAAACATTCCGGAGAAGTAAGCGACTTTGACCAAGCCAATCCGGTTCGTCAGCATTCGGTGGCTGACGCTCTTGGGTTCGACGAACGGAAGCCTCGGTCTCGTCGCCTTCCTTTCAGGCACTACTACTGCAAGGTCTTGGGTTGCCGCATCATTTGGCGCTTGAATCGTCAGGTGGTGTTCTGCTCCGAAGCGAAAGGTGGGATATTCAGGCGGAGCGGCCGGGACGCCGTTCACGCTCACGAGCAGACAGCCCGGTCTAACTCCGCTACGCGCAGCCGCACTATCCTCGAACACATCAAGGAACATCCATCTCTGCGTCCCCGAAATGGTTACCGATCGTAAGGTCGCGCCAATGGCATGCTCCGGTTTGATCGGATTCCTGTTGGAACGGTAGAAATCTGTATGGCTGGATTTCAGTTCGGCCAAGAGATCGTGAATGCCCCGCTCGAAAGCGCCGTCGTTCTCTGCAGCGAGTAACGGAGGGGTACGCTCATCGAGTTCCTTACTCCACAGGTCGAGATCGACGTTTCCAATATTGACGTGGCGCTGTAGCACCAGGTTTCGAACGCGCAAGACAATCTTTCTTCGGGCTGCCACGTCAAGCATTTGATTCACTTTTGCACTGGAGATGGGGCGAGTCCCTCCACGGTGAATCCTGCCCAGTAGTAAGGCAGCGCCTTGGTTGGGCCAAAGGTGGTCAACATATCCTTCTTTGCGACTCTTAGCGCGTAGGCCGCGGTTTTCTTTCGGGCCAGTTGTGCGTAGAAGCTCTTCATCAGGAAGAGCGATGAGTTGTCATCGATAGACCACAGAGTCGATATGACGGTGCGAGCCCCTGCCAGCAGAAACGCCCGCGATAGCGTTTCGATTCCTTCTTCTCCTTGTAATGGCCCGACGGCCGTATCGCAGGCCGACAGTACGACCAGGTCTGCATTCAGCGGTAACTGCACAACTTCAGAGGTCTGGAGAAACCCGTCCTCCCCGCTTACCGCATCGCTCAGCAACACCAGAGCTGCGCGGTCGGGTCGGGCTTCGTTCACAACAGCGTGAACTGCCAAATGAAACATGGAATGATTGGTCGACTCCTTGAAGGCGGCCTCCGTCGCCTTTCGGCCTACGAGTAGTGCATTGCGCCCATTGGGCAAAGCCGAGACAGCAGCGCGCGCCTCGTCCGCGGAGCTTGGGAGATCAGAAAGACCTGCGTCGCCGTAGCCGCGGGTTACGGCAGTCTCGTTCAGGTTGCTGCGGCCATAAGGAACCCCTCCGACGGCGAGAAGACCTTCGTTTGGATTCTTTGTTCGTGCTGATGTGCGTAACAAGTAAAAGACGGTGGCTGATGGCGCGTAATCCACCGTTTGGGATTCAACCACATACTGGTCATGTTCAGTGAGGAGCGCATCGAACGGCACAAGATGAAGTTGGCCGTCGCGGACTACGATGAGTTGCTCTTTAGTTTGAGCTTCGGGAATGGGCTCCAGCAATAATTGATACAAGTTCCTCGCTTCAGCTCGCGCGGGGTGCTTGGCCTTAACCTCCTTCAGATAAGCAGCTACAGCGGGCGATATCGTATTTTTTCCTGCCAGCTTTGCGATTCGGTGTCCATTTCTGGTGACGATCAAGCAGTACGAAGCCGGGTCGTCAACAACGTACTCGAGGACGGCCTCTTGTGCGGACAGGCTGTTCTGAAGCTGCGCAAGGGTGATGGTCTTGTGTTCTTTTGCCTTCAAAATACTGATCTCAGGCGTGATCGATCTTGACTGCTCGGCCAAGAAAATAGCTTCGCGCAGCTGCGCGATGTCCTGATCCGAATGCGCAGACATGAGATTGAGGCGAAGCTCCGCAATCTTGTGCTCGGCCGCGACAGCTTCCGGCGACGCCTTCGCACCTGACATCAGAAGATCGGTCATGACCCGCCCGCGAGCCTGTTCGACAACGAGGAAGGCTTTAGCCACATCTCCGCTATGCTCCGCGATCAGAGCAAAGTGCTTTGCGTATAGGTCGCCGGCGCCTTTAATGAGGGCGGTTTTTCCGAGCACGCTGTCAGCGTTTCCTATCATGACGTCCTGAATCGCAGCGGCTCGGTCGTATGTTTGGTCAGCTTCAATGTACTTATGCTGGGCGATTTGAATTTGGGCCAAAACACCAAGAAATATTGGGATCTGAGGGATAATGCCAAAGCTTTGTGCGGATGTGGCTGCTTCGCTCGCGAACTCTTCCGCTTTCGGCAAATTTCCGCTCAGCCGGTACAGATTCGAGAGCTCACTTTGAAGCTCGGGAATAATCTTCTTGGTGTCAATCAGCACCGCGTCGTTGAGTGCCTGATTCATATATTCAATGGCGCCGGGAATGTTGCCCTGTGCCTGCGCGATTCTTGCAGCTGTTTGCCTCAATTCCGCCATTTGCCCGCGGCTCTTTTGGACGTCCGGCCGAGCCATCACTCTCTTTAATTCCTCCTGTGCAGCTCCGGTTCGCCCCAGGTTGATCATCGCAATAAGCCGGTTTTCCTCAGCAATAACCGGATACCCTGCGTCGGGAGTTGCGGTCGCAAGCGCAATAGCTCGATCAGCATAATCCAGCGCCTGATCGTTCATGCCCTGTAGGACAAGCCCGGTTGCCGTAGTCGACAGGAAGAAGATTTGGCCACCGACGTCCTTGATTGCCGTGGCTCCGATGAGGGCTTCCGCCACTTTCTTTTGAGCACCGGAAAGATTTCCGTCATAAAAATCTGCGAAGCCGAGCTGACCTAGCGCGCGGTATTGCCACTTGGAATTGTCTAGGTCGTGCGCCAACTTGCTGACCTCCGTCCAGTCGCGCCGCATCGCTGCGTTATCGATCTCTCCATCGATCTCCCCCTTAACAGCCAGGCAATACATCCGTAGCTCGAGATCGGATTGAAGTATCGGGTTGGTCGCTAATTCCTGCGCAAGCTTGTACGAGCGTTCCGGCAGCGGAATGGCCTCCGCGCCAGCCCTGATCGCGGCCAATTGCGCATACAGAGCGTTCCGTTTGTCGCCGTTTGTTTCAAACAATTGCCTGGCCTGAATAAGGTACGGGCGGGCAGCCGTCCAGTTGTAGAGATCTGAGAGGTAAAGCCCACGCTGCAAAATGGCTTGCGGCGCGTCTTGAGAAAACGCTCCTGTGCCGTAAACCAGTAGGCAAACGAGTGTGACGATATTTCTGAACTGTAACGTTTGTCGGCGACCCCGAGACTGTTTCAAGAAATACTCCGTGCGTTCAGTGTTGTTGTTCCGTGCTGTTTGGGAGAGCACTCCTGATCAGAACGGGCACACTGAGCTTTTCGCTGTCTGATGAAACCTGAAGTTGGTAGCTCCCTGTGGATAGGTCTTTGAAGTCTGCGTGAACCTGCAAAAGTGTGTCACCGTTTTCTCGCCGCGCTTGCGATGATGCCGACCACACGATTTCTCGCCCCGACGTGAGAGTTACCAAATAGAGCCGCTCCTCGCTTCCAAGAGGCAAGCGCAAGCTCAGAGATACGGGTGAGCCGGACGGGATTACTTGCGGCACAGGGCGCGCAGTGCTCTTTTTTGAACCACGCGTTGGAGATGCGCTACTCAGGTCGATTAAGACCGGGACGTATATGACGGTTGCCTGAGTCTGGCCAGGCTTTTCCGGCGCAACAATCGGCGCTTGATTCCGCGGCGCGATGATTGGTGCGCTGCGGTGCTTAGCAAGAAACAAGTAACCAGCGATTGCCAGTACCGCTGCAATTCCAACGGCTACTGCGGAACGCTTGATCCACGCAGTCTTCCGAGTCTTCGCCCTCGCTTCGGCAAGATGGCCCATGTAGGCGTTGAAGCAGGGAGAGCAGCACATCAGATGCTCGCTTAGGGACGCATCGCTGTCGACTGGCCGAATGGCCATCAATCTGAGTGCATCATCGGACGGGCAGCCGGCTCGCTCCGGGTTGGGAAACGCATCAGAAAGATAGGAGCGGGCGAAGACAAGTAGCTCTTCTTCTTTCCGAAAGGCTTCACGTTCTGTGGTATCTCTTCTCACCATCGCATCTGCTATACAGGCGCGGCATCGCCCGTCTCATCTCAGTCCAAGCCTTCTCCTGGCCTTTTGGAATGCTTGATTGAACCTGGACTCCGCGGCGTGACTCGATATTCGGTATGACCGACCAATCTCTTTCCACGAAAAGCCCACAATGCGTCGCCAGAGCATGTCGCGGGTAGCCGGATCACACTGCATCTGAAATTCGTCGATTAGAATTTTGTTTTCGATTGATGGTCGGGGATCAACCGAGTTAGGCACCTCCCGTGCGTGGATCCGGAGTGAGTCCGCTAAGGACAACTCTCGCTTGTGCCTCTTGTTAACCCGCCGGAGGAAAGCGCGGAAGAGATACGACTGGAGATCCTTTATGGGAGGCTGGCTTATTGCTTTTGCGCTCATGGCGCGCGAGACTGTTGCCGCCGCCTCTTCAAGCAGATTTGCAGCGACGGCAGGATCGATGAGTTGCCGTTCGGCATGACGAAGAGCACGTCGCCCGATCTCTTCGGCGGCGTTGAGGACAGCAGGGTTGATTACTCGGCCACGACGGTCTACCGGATTGACGCGAACCCCGCCTTCGTTGGGATGTGCCTTTTCAGCCATTGGGCCCTACTGCACTGGCGACAACTTATTCAAACCATCCTGACGAAGCAGCAACACCTAATCCTGACGCCGACAATACCCCCTACAGAGAAAGAGTACCCGCTCACTCCAAAACCTCAATTGAAAACCATCCTCTCGATTCCGCGTGTGCCGGGCCAACAGATTCCCACCCTGCAGCGACCAGCCTTGTTCGATTGGATGCTGCACTCCGTCCGGGTGCTCTTCCCGCGACCCGGAATTCAGTAGGCGAACAAAAAGCGAATATGATAGGCTTCCGTCATGGAAGAGGGTCGCAAACGAGTGCTCGCGATTGTGGCTGGAATCCTGGTGGCGCGCCATCTCAAGACGACGGAGGACCTCTTCGATACCAAACCAAGCCCACGGACAGAATCTCTGGTTGCTGCGGCCGTGCAGTGGGCCGACAGGATCATGAAGAAGATTGACGGCGTGTATCGCTAGTGGGTGCGTTTCATAAGCAGTCAATCGGAAGCGCGCTGTTCGCGGTCCAAGGGCACTACGTTACAGAACTCCTTCACCGTTTCTCGCGGGCGCCCTTCGCTATCCGCTTTGCAGGACCGCGGCTCTTCTGGCGTGACTGTGCGTTCTTCTCGATCCGTAGCTGCCACGCCGTGCGCAAGGCGCCGGCCAACACTTCTTCCTTCGCCGCTGCCAACCGGATATGCGTCATTCCCATTCGCCCCCACCCGCCAGCGATGGGAACGAAAACCTCGGGCAGTTCCTCGACGAACGCCGCTTGCTGCTCCAGCGTGAGCATCAGGTTGCCGTAGCCTTGCTTCACGGAGGCAAGCGTTGCAAAAATTCTGCCGCCGACTCTGAAGTCCGGACTCCCCATGTGGGAACTCTCTTCGACACCCTTAAGGCTGAGGGCGATCCTTCGGAAATCCTCTGCGTCCATAAAAGCTCCCGGCCGTTCAGCACCCTTGCATCCTACACGTATCGGGAAGGCCGCAGGAGTCGGCAGCGAACCGCCGCCGGACCGGGTTCGATGCCGCGTTTTGCAGTGCCGCAAAGCTGCCCTAAACTTACCGCGCAGCATGGCTCTTGCGTCCTTCAATCCGTCCATTCCGGTCTGCCGGGAGCGCGTGGTCAGCGTCCAGCGGCAGGAGGATCCTGCTGCCTGTGTGTTCGCCAATCAAACCAAGCTTCTCTTGTCGCGTTTTCTTGCGAAGTCTGTCGCTGTCGGCGACGAGATCACATTTCCGATTCCAGCACCAGATGCAGTCGGCTCGGAAATCCTCATCACCAAGAATGCTGCGTCCGGATCGAGCCGCCATATCTACCAGGCGGCAATCGGATACGTTAGCCAGCCCAAGCAGGACAAACGAAATCAGTACTTCGTTTCGGCCGAAGTTCGCCGGGGAAGCGTTGGCATCGGCACGATTTTCCTGCCTTGCGAGGTCCTGCGCGAATACTTCTATCGCCTGCCGCGTGCGGCCGACAGCGTCGATCATCCCACTCTGTACGAGGTCTTGCGTATCCCGGCCAGCGCTTCGCCCTCCGAGCTTCGCGTCGCTTTCAAGCTGCGCGATCTGGAGCTAAGGACGGCGGGCGTGCGGCATAGCGAGCGAGTCGCCCTCGAACGGGCATTCAACATCGTTGGTCATCCCGAACTGCGCGCTTGCTATGACGCGCTGCTGGCCGATCCCGAAGCTCCTGCCGTATTTCCGTATGGCGGATTCGGCTCTCTTCTCGTGGCCGGCGAGCCTTCCCGTGACGGAAGGACGTTCTTTGCCCGCCGCATCCTCGCGTTTTCACCCGATCTCCGGCGACGGCGATTCCATGTGCCACTGCGCAGATGTGATTTCTACGATGACCGGGCACTCTGCCGCGACATGCGTCGCAAGCTGGAATTCTGGCTCGATCCAGCCGCCCTGCATACACTCTGGGACCGCACCTGGAATCAGTGGAAGCATCTGCTAGGAACCAAAATCGAGGTCGAGGGCACGTTCGTACAGAGCGGCAAATACCGCAAGCGTCGTGAGCAGTGGGAGCTCGTTACCTGGGAAACTGCGTTGCCGAGCCGGTTGGAGGTCAAACTGCCATCCGATTTCCAGCAGCAAATCGAATCCGCCAAAACTGCCTATCATCGCTTCGGCCAGTATTCGCGGGCTCTGGATCAGATCCGACTGTGCCTTGAAAATCGGGCAGTCGAGCGAGCAGAACTGCAGCGAATGTGTTCCGAGCTGCATGTTCCCGGCGACTTTGATGTCGCCCAGATCAGTTGGCGCCCTGATTATGACCCGTTCTTCTATCGCCAGCTCTCACGCCGGGCACGCCGGATCTATCTATTTCGGGATGAATACATCTTCGACGTTGAGAAAGCCGTGGTCGTCGAAACCCCACAACTCGGCCACGCGACTTACGTCTTCGCCAAGCCCCGAAGCATGGATACCTTCCTTGCCCTGTACACCAAGATCACGAAGGACGACATTCGACGAAACCGAGACAATGCCGCCGAACGGCTCGGCTTTCTGGGGCGCGTGATCCACGGGACGAATCCACGAGCGTGGCTCCAGGAAGTCAGGCAACGCGTAGGGGAGGGAATTGATTTTGCAGCAGCCATGGAGGACTGAACCACGGACCAATTCGGACCCACTTTCGTGGCATTCGATTTGGCGGCGAACTCCTGCACACCAGCTGATTTGCACAGTCAAAGTGTAATCGGTGAAATAAATCTATTAACGATCATGATTCCAGGGCGCGGCCGCTGGCGCTGCAGAACCTGCAATAAAAACACTCTGACCAATACTCTCAAGGCGTTTCCGCGAACTTAGCAAGGAATCCACTGTACAGCTCCCAGCGCCCAACAATACTCGCCTGGTCAGCCCGTTTGACGAATCCTCGTTTTGCGGGTAACTAAGCCCTGAAAGGGGCAGAAGGGAAACAATTATGGATGGTGAGACAAGCAGGAAAACGGCGGGCCTCGCGGATTCTCTGGACGGTAAAAGCCGCGCCCTCACCGTCTCCGATATCGCCGAGTTGCTGAATATCTCGGAACGCCAGGTCTACAAACTCGCGGCGGAGCACCGCATCCCGTGTTTCAAAATTGGCGGTTGCATCCGTTTCGATCCCATGGCGGTTGCCGTCTGGCTGCGCCAGAAAATGGCCCCTGCCTCCGCTTCGTTGCAGCCTGCTCCGGAAGACAGGTTATTGGTCATGGAAGGCCGGACTCCCAGACGGCGGTAACGATCATGCCTCTACACGCGCGGTAATGCCCGCTGTATGGAGATATGGAAAATGTCGGCGAAGAGCTGTAAGCGCGTGGGCTAAGTGCTTAAGCAAACGACGCGAGGCTGCCCTTATTGATCCGGGCCTGAATGTCTTTATTCCGTACGCCCTTCAAGTAAACCATTGTCGATGCGATGTCCCGGTGTCCCATCCATTGCTGCAAGGTGCGGATGTCGATTCCGTCCTGCAGGTGCCGGGTAGCGTACGTGTGGCGAAACTTGTGCAGAAACCAGCGGGTGCAGTAGGGGCCTTCATCGCAACGATTGATTCTGACTGTGCCATTGTCCAGCTTGTGCGTCACCTTGCAATGCCCGCAATTGAGCTTGGCGCGGTAGGCGACGGCCTTGACTTTTTCCAGCATCGCGCCGTCGGGCCTGCCTGTGGTGCTCGGAAATAGCGGATCGTCGGGGCCGGCTGTTACGGGGCGGAATTTCTCAAGCATCGCAATGAGCTTCAGCGGAACAGGAACCTCACGTTCCTCCCAATTCTTCGGATGAAATCCCCAATGTGGCTTGGCAGTTACGCGCACGGCGGTGTGTTTGAAATCGACGTCGCGCCAAGTGGTGAAGCGTCCTTCCGCATCACGAAATCCGGACATCAGATAAAACTTGAAGCGGGCCTGCTCGTCGAGCGTGCAAGCCTTGAACAACTTTGTCAGTTCAGAGTCCTCATAGATTGGGCGGACGGTTTCAACGAAGCTAGGCCAGTCGGCGGCATTGAGAAGTTTTCGCTTGCCGTGCTGCTTCATCACCTGCGAGATCACCACGAGCTTGTTATAAATGCTTTTGCCCTTCTGACCCTTCTTCATGCAGTGAGTAGCAAAGTCGAGAAGGTCCTGACGTTCAACCTCGTCAACAAAAGCCTTGTGGCAAGACTCTTTGAACGATTCAAGAATGGGTCGGTAGGTGCGGAAGGTACGCAGCGATCGGTGATAGCGAACATACTCCAGATAGCTGTCGAGCGCAGAGGGTAGAGGAGTGCGTTCCGAAGTTGCTTCGATGTCGGGCGGCGGCGGAATAATGCCGTTGCGCTGGGCCGTCAGTTCGGCCTCCCTGACGCGTGCTTTGTCGGCGGCATCCTGGGCGTCTGCGCCCGCTGCTTCTCGGTGGCGTTTTCCCTGGTCCCACCACTCGATGAAATAGCTTCCCTCGGCGTGGGTTTCGTCATTGGCGTTGATGATGACGTGATCACGGCGGACGCGACCCTTGCTGTCGAACAAGGCGGTGGCGAGCGTCCACTTGTCGTTGACCTTGACTTGCTTGAGAAGTTTGACTCGCGGCAGTCGTGGCATAAAGGCGGTTCTTGGCAGAACCGCCAGTAGAATCGCCTATAAACCGCCTAAATGCAAGCAAACAAAGAACGCGCATGACAGGGCAGCGTTCTAACCAACTGAACTACGACCCCGCGTTAAGAATCAACGCGATACCGCAAACCCAAGTCGAATAAGGGCGTTGCGGCGTTGCTACATCACACACGATTTGCCAGGGCTCTTCTTCTTGCCAAATCTGCGGTAAACCGGCAGTAGGACATCGTGCGGTTAGTGCGAGAACTATCTTAACATAGCTGCGGGCCGTCGTCCCCGACGCACGAGCCCTTGTTCGTGTCAGAATCTGCGCACAGCCGATCGCTCGGTTCGCGTGCGCATTCCGATGCACGGGGTTGTGAGTCAGGGGTGTTCCGGATCGTAAGTAAACCCGAACTCCAAAAGACACGGCATCCGGATCGTCGATGAGCGGCCGGGATAACTCGATATCGCGCTCGCGGTGAACAGCAGACACCGGGTGATGAGGGAATCGACGGCAGTGGATGCGACGTGCGGCGAGGGCATTGGTGGGCAGTGCAGGGCTCGAACCTGCGACCTCCTGCTTGTAAGGCAGGCGCTCTAACCAACTGAGCTAACCGCCCGGATGTTCAGCAGAGGGTGTTGACAACCGCTGAAATGCCGCTATCCCGCAGAGGACGACGCGACGTCTGGGCTACCTTCTAGTAATAGCACACAGTTGCGGACTTGACGAATGCCGGTGTGGCAGCTCGCGCCATAGGCGACCACGTTACCGCTCGCTCTAGATTGCCGACTCCGACCTAGGGCGAGGCCACGAGCGGCAGGAATACTCTCCCGCTTCCACCTTGTCAGGCTGCGGCTCTTTGTTTCAGGAATAACGGCAGCTTGCGCGAAGGGTTCGACGCCTAGGGGCGCGCCGGACGGTCGGGCTCAGGCTGGGGAGGCGAATCTCGGTTGCTACTCCGAAGTTCGTACCTACGGTTAACGACTTTAGACTTTGGAGGCGCGGTGACCCGGAGAGGAAATTGTCGGGTTGAAGCATCTTTTCACGCTTTTTCAGAAACTAACGTACTGAGCTGTGCTTCTTCCCGGGCCGGGTTCTGCATTTTCGCCCCGAAATTCGTCATGACAGGTAGCTTATGAAAGCGATTCTCTTTGTAGATGATCATGAGGTGCTGGCGCGCCTGAGCTGCGAGATCCTCGAAATGCAGGGGTTCCGCGCCGTTTCGGCCTACAGCGCACATGACGCGCTGGAGAAGTTCAAACGGGAGAAGTTCGACCTGCTGGTAACCGACTTCCGTATGGAAGGAATGAATGGACTGGAACTTGCCAAACGCATCCATGCGAGCAATCCCGAGGTTCCGGTCATCCTGGTAACGGGCTACGGCCCGATCGACGTTGGAGGCGATGCTAAGGCCTGCCTTCCGAAGGAAGAGATGTTTCCCGCGTTGATCGAGAAAATCAGGGCCTACCTCGGCGATGGCGAGCAGGTTGCGCCTTCCTTGAAAACCGCATAGTTTCGACCTTTTCGCTCTTGTGCAGGAGGCATCCGCCTCCTTTTTTCTTTGGTAGCGAAGAAGTTTGCCTCCGAATCGGCAGCTTGCCTGGAGAAGAGCGGACAGAGAGGACTGCGAAGACCGATCCGATGACTGGAGCGGTAACTTATGTTTGATCTGGATCCACGCGGAAGTGCAGGTGCGGCTGGGGGCCCCATTGCGCGCGAAACTCTAGCGCATGAGACGCACAACAAGCCATAGGGGAATTCGGGTAGCCAAGGCAAGCTGCCAGAAGGCGGCGTTGGTTATCGCGAGAGTTCGCCTGGCTCGGCAAATCATGGATCTCACCTGTACTGATCGTCAGCTTCGCAAATGGACTTTACCGGAAGGTCTCGCCTTTACTACGGAAGCGCCGAGGGTGTTGGATTGCAAGTCCCGAAGGACGCCGGAACCGCCGCGTGACCGTTCCGGCGCTTTCGCATCCGGCCCTCCCCCCGGAGGTCGGACACGCCTTCGGACACTCTGCCGACGAAGCGGTTACTTCGCGGGCGCGACTGGACCGCCTCCTTACTCAGCGGGTCCAGCCGTCTTCGCTAGCATTGTGGTCCGAGTTGCGCTTTCGTTTCGGGATTGCGTGATTTTCTTTGCCATCGGTTCCGTCTTGGCACGGAAAGCTCGCTCTGGTGAGAAGCCACCTGTAACAGAGTGTCCTTGGCGGATTGCCGACATAGCAGGCCCGAAAGTGTAGAATGGCAGGCATTTACAAATGTCCCCTGAGGTCAACCGGTTTGCAATTCTATGCCTTCGACGAAGCGTACCTGCAACGGCTCAGTGCGGGCGATTTCCGCACCGAAGAGCACTTCGTCGCATATTTCAGTGAACTGATTCGGTTGAAGTTACGTTCGCGCCTACATTCCCCACAGGCAATCGAGGACGTGCGCCAGGAGACCTTTACCCGCATCTTCGCGATGCTGCGGCGTGACGGGATTCGGCAACCGGACCGGCTTGGCGCTCTGGTTAACTCCACTTGCAACAATGTACTGCTCGAACACTACCGGTCGTCCTCGCGCGATACGTTAATGGAAGAGGGGCAAGAGACTGAGATTCCGGACGCTTCCATGGATGTGGTGACTGCCATGGAGCAGCAGGAGATGGAGGACAAGGTTCGCCAGATCCTCGACGATTTGCCGGAAAAAGATCGCCGAATCCTCAGGGAAGTCTTTCTCGAAGAGCGCGACAAAGATCAGGTCTGCCAAGACTTCGGGGTAGATCGCAACTACCTCAGGGTACTACTGCATAGAGCCAAGCAGACCTTCAAGGTGGCGTATCTGAAGAGAATGACCGCGCGCGCAGATGGGTGCCGATGACTAAGGTTTGTAACGTTTGGACGCCACCGCTCACTACCTTTCTGGAAGGGACCGGTCGGCATGGAACATAACGAGGCGATTCGCTTGATGGCTGCCGAAAAGTACCTCATGGGCGAATTGGCGCCCGATACACGCGACTCCTTCGAGGAGCACTTTTTCAGTTGCCAGGAGTGCGCGGCCGATGTTCGGGCAGGTGCTGCTTTCGTGGAACATTCCAAGAAAGTGCTTGCCGTAAAGCCGGTGACGGAGGTGATGCCTGCGCCCGTTCCTTCCAAACCGGGCTGGATGGGTTGGCTGCGACCAGCGCTGGCTGTTCCCATCATGGCGTTACTGCTGGGGGTTATCGTGTATCAGAATGCAGTTACATATCCTTCGCTGAAGACAACGGTTGCTGAACTTCGGTCGCCGCAGATTCTTCCGTTGGCATCGTTGATCAACTCCAATGCGCGAGGTGGCAACCTGCCTTCCGTCAAGATCCGTTCCGGAAAGCCCTTCCTGCTGTTCGTTGACATTCCCAGCTATCCTGGTGTTACTTCCTATGTCGCCGAATTGCAGGGGCCCGATGGGAATCACGAGTGGTCGTTGACGATTCCACCGCAGGCCACGAAAGATACGGTGCCCATTCGCGTACCCGAGGGCATCCACACCGCGGGCACTTACACGCTGGTGGTGCGTGGCGTCGGCGCTGCGGGCAAAGGCACGGAAGTGGGACGGTATTCTTTTAACCTGCAGTTGCAGTAATGCCCCAATCAGTTGCTCGAACGGAGAGAGACGAATGCAGGAGCTGAAGCGGTTTCACTATCATCATGCGGACGGTGTTGCGCTGGGCGGCCGCATCGAAAGACCTTTCGAGGAACTCGTACCCGTGCAGGCGTCGCTTTCGTTGCCCGCGGTAGGGGGGTACGCCGCCATCCGTTCCGAGCGCTTCGCGTATCGCGAGTTCATCTCGTATGAGTCGGCCCATACCCAGGTGGCAGGAAGTTCGGTAACGAAAGAGGGCCCGTGGACCACGCTGGTCACCACCTCCATCGAAGGCTTGAACGTGCTGAACGTAGTGACAGCCGACCGCGTGGTGGCAAGGATTTCGACGGAGCACCCCGCCGAAGGGTATCATCCGAAGGTTTCGTTTGTCGGTACGCAGTTTGAGAATCTTCGTATCGCCGGATGCGACGTGACAGCCGAATTCGATTTCGACCTCTGCAAGCAGGGAGACGGCGAAGCGTTTCCTGCCGAAGCATGCATTCGAGATCGGGGCTTTCTTGAGCGCGTGAACCGGCAGCGCAGCGTCTTTTTGACCGAGAAGCAACGTCATGAGAACGAGCAGAGGGAGCGCCCGGAGGGCGAGAGGAATGCGCTAAGCGACTTTATCTCTCGGCATGCTCACGACTATTCTGATGGCAGGCAGCACGCGTCAGGTCACGTCCTATGTTCGTTGGTAAACCAGATCACCATCGACGAAAGCCAACGGCAGTGTCCGGCGCGGCGAATGGGACACATTTTCGAAATTCCGGACGTCGGCAAACTGTATCTGGCGGAATTGATCGTAAGGCACGGGGAATTCCAGTTGATCATGTTGCGCTTCGAATTGGGTTGCCCGGTCGTGGGTACGACGGGAGCGGTTACAGCGAGAATCAACGGTTCGACAGGTCCGTAACTAGGTCAGACCAAACCCTTGGTCAACACACTGCCTCTCAGCATCAGGCAAAGAAAAATGCGCGAATTGGGCTAATTTGGGTCGTCCTTGGACTCGCCTGCATTGGATTGCTTGTTTGTACCTTGTCTTGCCGTGGCAGCCATTCAAATCCAGACGAAGCTTTCGCGCATGCGCATTCTCTGTTCGTTCGTGGGGACCTGAATGCAGCACTGCGGGAGGCGCAGCAAGCTTCTCGGCAGTATTCCGGGGTCGATCCAACCTGGAGTTGGCGTCTGCGTCTTCTGCAGGCGGAAATTCTGGTGTGGCGAGGCCTCAACGAGCAAGCAGTGTCACTGCTTGTCGCTGACATGCCCGGCCAACTAGCCACCGGTGACCTTGGCGTTCAAAAACATCTGCTAGAAGGTTTTGCCTACCATCGCTTGGGCCGTGCTCGAGAGTCAGATGAGCAGTTGGCAGAAGCGGCTCGCCTGTGCGCCGTATTTTCGTGCCCGTCAGCTGGGGAATTGGCCCGGGCCCGCGGCATTGTGGAGCTCGATCGCGGACACCTGACTGACGCAGAGCGTCTTCTTCGTGAAAGTTTGGACATCGCCCGTCTGCAACGCGATCAGTTTGATGAAGCCGATGCTCTCATGAACCTGGGAGTTGTTTCTATGGAACAAGAGCATTACGACGCCTCCGTCGATTGGTCCACCGAAGCCACTCGCGTGGCCCACGGTATGGCAGCAGCGGTGATTGAGGAGAAAGCAATCGGCAACTTGGGTTGGGCCTACTACAAGCTCGGCGATTTCGACCAGGCAGAGCGTTTGTTTCAGGAAGCGGAGCGAAAGGCGACGGAAACCGGAGTGCTGCGCGACCGCGCCCTGTGGCGAAATACGCTCGGGCTGGTTTACTACCAAAGAAACCAACTCGACGAAGCAGAAGACAGCTACCGGGAATCCTTGATTCTTGCTCAGCAGGCGCAGGACGACCCAACCATAATCAGCGGGGCAATGACCACGCTGGCCTTTGTCTCTATTCGAAAGGGACGTATCGACGTAGCCGAGCATTATTGTGACCAAGCCCTACGCATCAGCCGGGATAACGGTGATCGAGGCGACGAGCAGTTCGCCCTGCTGGTGGAAGGCCAGATCGCCGCAGCCAAAGGAAATACGACGCAGGCGGAAGAGCTCTTCCGCCAAGTGGCTCGCGAATCGAAGGACGATGTGTCTCTGCGATGGGAGGCGCACAATTCGCTGGCTCGTCTTTATCAAGGCCAACAGAAACTTTCTCAGGCGGATGGTGAATACCGCGAAGCGGTGACGACTTTCGAGGCGGCCCGCGCAACTGTCGCCGGCGAAGACCTCAAATTGCCATTCTTGGCGAACGCAGCCCACCTCTACGATGACTATATTCGCTTTCTGGTGGAACGAGGAAAGTCCGAGGATGCCCTGCAATTAGCAGACTACAGCCGGGCGCAAACCTTGGCTGAGGGCCTGGGCGTTCTGAAGAAAAAGGGAAGCCACAATGCCATCTCGGCCGCCAGTGCTAGACAGGTCGCACGCAGGATGAAGGCCGTGGTCCTGTTTTATTGGCTGGGGCAAGAGCAATCGTACCTGTGGGCGATCACCCCTGACCGCGTCGCTTTGTATCCGCTGGCTCCTGCCCGGCAGATCGAAGGGCTGGTGCAGAACTATCGCAAAGCACTGCTCGGGGCACGCGACGTTCTGCAAACCGCCAACCCGGATGGCAGCAAGCTCTACGAAGTTTTGGTCCATCCAGCCGCGGGAATGATTCCTAAGGGTTCGAAGGTCCTGATCCTCCCGGATGGCGCACTCAGCAACTTGAATTTCGAAACCCTGCTGGTGCCCGATTCGCCCTTACACTACTGGGTGGAGGACGTCACCGTAGCGAACGCCAGTTCGTTGCACATGCTGGCCGCAGGCATGGCCTCGTCAACCCCACCAGCGGTCAAACTACTCCTGATGGGCGATGCCATATCACCTGGGCCTGAGTATGCCAGCTTACCGAATGCGACCCTGGAGGTTGACGACGTCCAGAGGCACTTTGCCGCCGGCCAGCGGCTTGTGTATACGCAAGGGCAGGCTACGGCGCAAGCCTATCTGTCGAGCAATCCCGGGCAGTATGAGTACATCCACTTCGTAGCGCACGGTACAGCGAGTTGGCTGAGTCCGCTGGATTCTGCGGTCGTGCTTTCGCCGGCGAGGAACCAGCCGGACTCGTTCAAGCTCTACGCGCGCGACATTGTCCGGCAGCCTTTACAAGCGAAGCTGGTAACGATTTCCTCCTGCTATGGCGCGGGAGCTCGGGCGTACGCTGGAGAAGGCCTGGTAGGACTGTCGTGGGCGTTTCTGCGCGCGGGCGCGCATAACGTGATCGGCGCCCTCTGGGAAGTGAGCGACTCCTCGACGCCGCAATTGATGGACCAGATGTATAGCGAGTTAGGCCACGGACGGTCCCCCGACGAGGCTCTACGCACCGCGAAGTTGGCAATGCTGCATTCCGATGGCGTGTTTCGAAAACCGTTCTACTGGGCGCCCTTCCAGCTTTATACCGGGTCGTAGCTCCCGCCCTTGGAACTCGCGTACGATGACCTGCGGCTCAGCCGAATGTCTCGGCGATCAGAGAGGTGGTCTCTGGTCACCTCTCGAGCGCCTCCATTCGCATCCAAAACTTATGTTTTCCTGAACTATGGCCGGAATACTTGACTACGAGAGTGTAACGAAGCGCTACTGCCCGCCGTGGTCGCGGCGACAGGTGTGCGCACTCGAGGATTTCAGCCTCTCGCTCGAGGAGGGGGAGATCTGTGGTTTTCTGGGGCCAAATGGAGCGGGGAAGACCACGGCCATCCACCTCGCATTGGGCTTTATGCGGCCAACCCAGGGGAGAGGCCGTCTGATGGGCAAGCCTTTTGGCCATGCGGAGGCACGATCTCGCATTGGATTTTTGCCCGAGAATACAGCGCTCTATCACCGGTCGGCGAGAAATCTCATGCAGTTTTACGGCGCGCTGAACGGACTTAACGGTCTACGAGGGCGCCAGCGGTGCAAAGATGTATTGCATCGTCTCGACTTGGATCAGGTTGGTGAGCGCAACGCGGCTAAGCTGTCACGCGGTATGCAGCAGCGAATTGGGCTTGCCCAGGCGCTGCTGAATGATCCCGAGTTGCTGATTCTGGATGAGCCAACCTCGGCGCTGGATCCCACGACGAGGGTGGCCGTGCGCGAGATGCTGGTGGAGGCCAATCGCACTGGCAAAACGATTTTCTTGAGTTCCCATTTGCTGTCGGAGATCGAGATGATCTGCCACCGCGTTGCCGTGCTGCATAAAGGACGCCTGGTGCGGGTGGCGCGGACGGCGGACCTGTTGTTTTCGGGAGACCAGTTTGAAGTGATCGCGCGTGGGGTCTCGGCAAATACGTTTGCCGGGGCGGAAGTCCGCGATGGGCACGTCGTACTTACGATCCCCGCCAAGTCGCAGCGCGAAGCCATCGAGCGCGTGTGGCGCTTGGGGGGGAAGTGCTGAATGTGAATCCCGTACGGCGCAGCCTGGAGGATGTCTTTCTGGAATTGACGGACGTGAAGGACCTGGACGCGTGAGCCCTGAGGTGGGTTCTGAGCCTTGGGGAGACGAAGAACTACGAATGGCTTTCCGTTCAAGCTGCTTGCGATAGAAAGGTCTATTGATTTCGCTTTCCGGTAGTTTCGTACGTATATGCCTGTCCTGCTGATTGCGGTTAATTTTGTTCGCGAAAATCGCTGGCCCATCCTGTTGCTGCTCGCCTGGATCGTACTGAGCGCTGTCATCTTCGGCGGCAGCGGCCAGCGGGTGTCGATTGACGATCTCGTTTTTTACGTACGTCAGCAGGCACTCTATATCGTCGTTTTCACAGCCTTTTTGGCATCGACCGCAGTTCACAACGAGCGCAAATCGCGTCGCATCCTGCTGGTGCTGTCCAAAGCAATCGGAAGGGGTGAATACCTCCTGGCGCTGTTAACAGGAGCGCTTCTGGTGGCGTTGATGTACGCAGTCGTGTTTGGCATTTGCTGCACCTGGCTGGCAACGCGGAGCGGTGTCTCCGGTCGTGCCGTCTGGCTCATGGTGATTGTCGTACTGGCAGCGTCAGCGCTGTCCGCATCGATGTCGCTGTTCTGGTCCACCTTTCTCAATCCGTTCCTGGCGACCGCGATCACCGCAGCCGTGTTCAGCGCGCCGGCTCTTGCCGATCCGCACGCGGCGGAGTGGTGGAAACCAGGATTACCCCTGCTGTTGGACGTCCTGCATTTTGGTTTCGATCGAGCGTGGACGGTCAACTGGCTTGCCGTGGCGACCGCCATGCTACAGGCGGTTCTCTTCTGGGCTTTTGCGACTCTGATCTTCGCCCGCAAAGATATCGCAGTGCCGATCGAGTAAGACAGGCCGGGACGGATCGTGTAGAGGGCTGCCGCCTCGACTGAAAGCAGGTTCTCCACTCCGGGCTAAAGCCGCTCCGGGTCGGCTTACTTGATCAGGTCCTGCGCGCCTTGAATGGCATAATCCAGAACCCGGCCGGGCAGCACACCGAGATAGATAGTAGCCACGAAGCTGACGGCCAACCCGATTCCGAGCGAGAGGGGAATGCGTGGAAGCGGGGCGTCTACGCGCTCCTCGCGCATGTACATGTAGACGATGATGCGCAAATAATAGTACGCAGCGATGGCACTGTTGATGACGCCGATGATGGTCAGTCCCACGAGGTTCGACTGCAGGGCAGCCGAGAAGACGTAGAACTTGGCGAAGAAGCCGCCGGTGATGGGGATGCCAATCAGCGAGATCAGGAAGATGGTCAGCGTCGCCGCCAGCAAGGGCGAACGGCGACCGAGCCCGGCGTAGTCGTCAATCGTGACGTATTTCTCCCCGGCGGCAGCGAAGTGGCTGACCACGATGAAGGCGCCCACATTCATCGCCGCGTAGGAGGCGGTGTAGAACATAGCGGCGGAAATACCAACCGACTTGCCGGATGCGTCCGCGGCGCCGGCAGCCGCGAAGGCCACCAGCAGGTATCCGGCATGCGCGATCGAGGAGTAGGCAAGCAGACGCTTAACGTTTTGCTGCACTAATGCGCCGATATTACCGATGGTCATCGACAGTGCCGCCGACAACCAGACCATCCAGAACCAACCCGGAGCTCCGGTTGCGAACAGTACGCGGAGCAATACGGCGAAGGCAGCGGCCTTCGGTCCCGTCGACATTAAGGCCACCACGGGTGCGGGTGAGCCCTCATAGACGTCCGGAGTCCAAACGTGGAAGGGCGCGGAGGCCACCTTGAAGGCCAGTCCGACGAACATGAGCGCGACCGCCAGGTAGACCAGCAGCGACGTCTGCTGCTGCAGCGCCTGTGCGATGCCGTACACGTTCGTTGTTCCAGTTGCGCCGAAGATCAGCGCGACGCCGTATAAAAAGAATGCGGTCGCGAACGAGCCGAGCAGGAAATATTTCAGCGAGGCTTCGGCGCTTTCGGCAGCGCGGCGGCGGAATCCGGCGAGGATATAGGTCGAGATCGACGAGATCTCGAGCGCGATGAAGATCAGCACCAACTCGACCGCCGACGACATCAACATCATGCCCACAGTGCCGAACAAGACGAGGCCATAGTACTCACCGGACTTCATCTTCTGCATCTCGATGTACTCAAACGAGGCGAGAAGAACGACCAGCGCGATCAGCAGAACAACGAAATGGAAAAAGACGCTGAAGGTGTCGACCGACACCATGTTGGAGAAGGCCGAGCCGTAGTAACCGGTCTGCAGCCAGGTTGCTGCGAGAGCCCCGACCGTGCCCACCACTCCGATGATGCCAAGTAACCTCTTGGAGCTTTGTTCGGGAAGAACCGGATCCACCAGCATGATGAGGATGCCAAAGACCGTCAGCACCACTTCAGGGAGGATCCGAATGTAGTCAACGGCCGGAATCATCGTCCGATCACCTTCATGAGAGCCTGGGTGGCATGCGTCGCGGCCGGAGCAGCGGCCTGGGTGGCTGCGTTGAACTGCCTAAGCGCTGCCGATACCGAAGGATCGATGGAGTGCAGCCACAATGTAGGCGCAACGCCCATCACAAGTGCGGCAATCGCCAGCGGCCACAGAGAAACCCGCTCGCGCGCATCAATGTCGCGCAGGCTGGCGTTCGCCGGGTTGGTCACGGGCCCGTAAAAGACACGTTGGTACATCCAGAGGAGGTAGCATGCGCTCCAGATAACCCCCGTGGCAGCGAGAATTCCGTAGAGTTGTTTTGCCTGGAAGGCGCCGCTCAAGATCAGGAACTCTCCGATAAACCCGTTTAACAACGGCAGTCCGACGGAAGAAAGCATAATGAAAGCAAAGAAAGTTGCGAAGACGGGCATCGGTGTCGCCAGGCCGCCGTATTCACTCATGTCATAGGTGTGGCGACGGTCGTACATCATGCCCAGCAGCATGAAGAGCGCGCCGGTCGAGACGCCGTGGTTCAGCATCTGGTAGACCGCGCCGCTGACGCCCAGTTGCGTGAAGCTGAAGATGCCGAGCACCACGAAGCCGAGGTGGCTGACGGAGGTGTAGGCGACGAGCCGCTTGATGTTCGGCTGGATCATCGCAACCAGCGCGCCGTACACGATGCCGATGATCGCCAGCGCGATGATCCATGGAGCATTGCGCCGCGCCTGCTCAGGGAAGAGGCCAAGGTTGAAGCGCAACAGGCCGTAAGTTCCCATCTTCAATAGCACCCCCGCCAGCAGGACGGAACCAGCGGTCGGCGCTTCCACGTGCGCGTCGGGCAGCCAGGTATGAAGTGGGAAGAGCGGCACCTTCACGGCGAAGGCGATAAAGAATCCCAGAAACAGCCACTGGGCAGAGGCGGCAAAGCGAGGCACCTGTCCGGATTGCAGCGCGTGTTGAATGGTAACGAAATCGAAGCTGCCGGTGTTGGCGTAGAGCCAGATCACAGCGGCCAGCATGAATACCGACGCGATCATCGTATACAGGAAGAATTTGACGGCCGCGTAAATCTTGCGACCATGCCCGTACATGCCGATGATCAGGGCCATCGGAATTAGCGTGGCTTCCCAGAAGAAGTAGAACAGGAAGAGATCCAGTGCCACGAAGACGCCCAGCATGGCCGTCTCGAGTACCAGCATCAGGATGAAAAATTCTTTCACCCGGTCGTTGATCGACTTCCACGAGATCAGCACACACAGTGGCATGAGGAACGTGGTCAGCACGATCAGCCACATGGAGATGCCGTCGACGCCGAAGTGGTAATGAATGTTCGGGTGCGAAATCCACGGAACATTCTGCTCGAACTGGAAACCCTCTTGCCCGCGAATGTAATACCACGGCAAGTGCAGGGAGGCCAGCAGCGTGACCAGCGAGATCCCCAACGCGAAATAGCGAATGTCGCGCGCACGGCGGGGAAGGAACGCCAGCAGGATGGCGCCGAGCAGCGGCAGAAAGACGATGATCGAAACGATGTGGCTGTCGATGTAGTTCATCGCACACCTCGCCACACCATGAAGGCAATCACCGCGGCTGCACCCACCGCGACCCATCCTGCATAGGAGCGGATATTGCCGGATTGCATGCGACGCATCTCGTCAGACACATCTTGCGCGCCCGCCGCGCTACTGTCGACAGCGCCGTCGATCAGTCCGCGATCAATGCCCTTCCAGAAGATATTCGTCGAAACCGCGATGATGGGCTTGATGATCACCGCCCCATAGAGTTCGTCGATGCGGTACTTGTCGAGGACCAGCGTGTAGAGCCCACCAGCACTTTTCGCCAATTTAGGAGGAATGTCGGTGCGCTTGTAGTACAGGAACCATGCCGCCAGGAAACCGACCAACGCGGCCAAAACCGAGATCGCGCTGAACATCAGTTCGGTGCTGGAACTCTCGGGGGCTCCAGATGCCTCGGCTATAGCCGGAGCCGCAGCAGCAAAGACCGGCGCCAGGAAATGTTCGATCTCGTTGTGTCCGCCCAGGGCTTGGGGAACACCAACCCATCCTCCAACCACGCAAAGCACAGCAAGAATGATGAGCGGTACCAGCATGACCCAGGAAGCCTCGTGCGGCTCGCCGTGCCCGTGGCCGCCGGCGGCAGCATGATCGCCCCGCGCATCGTGAATTGCGCCGGTGTGGCCCGCATGCTGCGTGTCGGCGTCATGCCCGTGTCCTCCCGTCTCAGGGTTTGGTCCGCGGTATTCGCCGAAGAAGGTAAGAAACCACAGGCGAAACATGTAAAACGAGGTCATGCCGGCCGCGATCACACCGATCAACCATAGGACGTGATTGCCACTCCTCCAGGTCTGCCACAGGATCTCGTCCTTCGAGAAGAACGCTGCCAGGGGAGGGAAGCCGGCGATGGTGAAAGTCGCAACCGTCATGCACCAGAATGTGACCGGCATGTACTTGCGCAGTCCGCCCATGTGACGCATGTCCTGCTCACCGCCCAGGCCGTGGATGATGGCGCCGGAGCAGAGAAAGAGCAGGCCCTTGAAGAAGGCATGAGTCATGAGGTGGAAGATCCCCGCGCCATAAGCGGCCACGCCGCAGCCCATGAACATGTAGCCGAGTTGTGAAACGGTCGAGTAGGCGAGGACCTTTTTGATATCCCGCTGCACCATGCCAATCGAAGCGGCGAAGATCGCGGTCAGCGTCCCGATAATCGCGACCCACATCAGGGCAATCGGCCCGCGATCGAAGATCGCATGGGAGCGGGCCACCATGTAGACGCCGGCCGTGACCATCGTGGCAGCGTGGATGAGCGCCGAGACCGGCGTGGGGCCTTCCATGGCATCGGGCAGCCAGACGTACAGCGGGATCTGGGCCGATTTGCCGGTCGCCCCAAAGAGCATGAGCAGACCGATCGCCGTCATCAGGCCGGCTGAAGTCTCGACCGGATAAGAGGCAACCGCCTTGAAGACGTTCGCGTACTGCAAGGTATTGAAGTGTTTGATCAGCAGGAACAACGCGATCAGGAAGCCGAAATCGCCCACGCGATTGGTGATGAATGCTTTCTTACCGGCATCGGCTGCCGACTTCTTGAGGAACCAGAAGCCAATCAGCAGGTACGAAGCCAGACCGACACCTTCCCAGCCCACAAACATTTGCAGATAGTTGTCGGCCAGGATCAACATCAGCATAAAAAACATGAACAGGTTCAGGTAGGCAAAGTAGCGGTAGTAGCCGCCTTCATGCTCCATGTAGCCGATGGAGAAGACGTGAATCAGGAAGCCGACGCCGGTGACGATCAGCAGCATTATGAGCGAAAGCTGATCGAGGTAGAAGCCGTAGTTGACGGAGAAGTCTCCGGAAGCGATCCACGTGGCGTGCGGCTCGATGTAAGGAATCTGGGCGGCCGACATTCCGGCGAATTGAGCGACGACCCACAGCGCATAGGCGAAGGCCAGCGCCGTTGAGCCGAGAGCGATGGTATTGACCAGCGCCTTCGAGAAGCGTTTGCCCAGGAGGCCGTTGATCGCGGCTCCGGCAAGCGGCAGAAACGGAATGATCCAGAGACGCAGGTTCATAATTTCAGCAAGTTCACGCGATCGACATTCAGCGTCTCGCGGGTACGGAACACGCTAATAATGATGGCCAGTCCCACCGCCGCTTCGGCAGCAGCAACGACCATGACGAAGAACACGAAGATATGACCGCTCAGTGCGTGTAACTGCGCGGCAAAGGCGACAAACGTCAGATTCACCGCATTGAGCATGAGCTCGATCGACATGAAGATGGTGATGATGTTGCGCTTAATCAGAAAGCCGGCAACTCCGCAGGCAAACAGAATGGCGCTTAATACGAGATAGTAAGAAAGAGGAACCATCTAGTCCTCCCTCCGCGCCAGCACTACGGCGCCCATAATGGCGATCAGGATCAACACGGAAGTCACTTCAAAGGGAAGCAGGAAGTCGCGGAACAGCACGGTGCCGACGGCCAGTGGCGCGCCGAAGCTCTGCCTGCCGTTCATCACTTCCGGGCCGCCGATCGGCAACTGGTCGAGACCAGTTTTGTGCGCGACCACCGCGGCTGCGATTGCCAATCCGATGATCAGACCCGGAACGCCCAATATCGTAGCTACCCGGCTGCCGTGCGCGGTGCGCTCTTCCACACCGGCGTTCAGCAGCATGATGGTGAAGACAAACAGCACCATCACCGCCCCGGCGTAGACGATCACCTGGATAGCGGCCACGAACTCGGCACCCAGCAACAGGTAGAGCAGCGCCAGCGAACCCATTACCACGATCAGCGACAGCGCGCTGTTGATGGGGTGCCTTTGCATCAGCAGGTTGATGGCGCCGCCGACACAGACCGCCGCGAAAATGAAGAACAGAATTAAGTGCAGCATGACGATCCGTTGATATCAGTACCTCGTTTGCAGCTCTATTTTCGCAGCCAGTAGAACGGATATTTTCCTGTCCACCTGTAGTAAGAGACAAAACTAAGTAAAGACACGTAAATCAGCACGACGAAAAACACTGCTACGCACGCAGTAAGCGGGACCTCGGAGTCGAGAACGTCGTTCAGCTTAAAGCCGGCTAGAAGCATTGGGGAAAAAAGCGCCAGCAAAATTAGTATCCAACGTCGAGTCCTGCGAAACTCCGTTTCGGCTTCTGCGAATTTTCCTGCCCCGCGCAGGGCTCGCAACCTCTTAGCATTCAGCATCAGCCCCTCCGCCAATCCTTGTAGTTCGTTTTGTATCAGGGCACGTCTTTAGACGTGCCGTAGCCGCGTCTATTGCATCGGGCCTTTAGGCCCTGTCCCCCGGCTGAAGCCCGGGTTGTGAGCGCACCGCGTTCGGCACGACTAAAGTCGTGCCCTGATACAACCAACACCAACAAGCGTCGACGGCTCGTTGCCAGGGTCTAAGGCCAAATGCTGGTGGCCAAAATGCTAGTCGCTAACTGCTCCCTACGTCAGTGCCACGACCAGGGCCGTGACCAGGATGTTTGCAATAGCTAACGGCAAAAGAAACTTCCACCCAAAGGCCATCAACTGGTCGTAGCGGAAACGCGGCAGCGTGCCGCGTACCCAGATGTAGATAAACATAAAAACAAATACGCGCAACACGAACCAGAACACCGGCAATAACGATCGCACAATCGGCGGTCCAAACACCGGGCCCGACCAGCCTCCCAGAAACAGGATCGAAGCCAAACAGGCGACGGTCACCATGTTGGCGTATTCCGCCATGAAAAACATGGCGAACTTCATCGAACTGTATTCCGTGTGGTAGCCCGCAACCAGCTCCGTCTCCGCTTCCGGCAGATCGAACGGAATGCGGTTCGTCTCAGCGTAAGCCGCCATGATGTAAATGAAGAAAGCGACGATCTGCCCCTTGAAGATGTTCCACTTGGGAATGAAGCCGAGCCAGACGCCGGATTGGGAATCCACAATGTCGCGCAAACTGAAGCTGCCGGCGAAGATCAGGACTCCGACCAGAGACAGACCCAGCGCGATTTCGTAGCTGACCATCTGTGCCGACGCGCGAAGGCCACCCAACATCGAATACTTGCTGTTCGACGACCAGCCAGCCAGCGCGATGCCGTATACGCCAATCGAGGTGACGCCCAGGATAATCAGCAGCCCGATATTCAGATCCGCGATTCCCAACGGAGTGTGAATGCTACCGACAGTAATCCAGGGTCCCACGGGAATCACGGCAATGGAAGTAAGCGCCGTGGTGACCGCAATGATCGGCGCGATAAGATACAAAGGCTTGTTTACATAAGGAGGTGTGAGATCTTCCTTAAAGATAAACTTTAAACCATCCGCCAGCGGCTGCCAGATGCCGAAAGGGCCGACCCGGGACGGTCCCCAACGATTCTGCATGTGGCCGACAACCTTCCGCTCGAGCAGCACGGTGTAGGCCACAGCCGTCAGCAGAATGAAGACGGCCAGCAGGATCTTGACCAGCGATACAACGATGAAAAGTCCTATGCTCATGAGTTCGCAATCAGCAACTAGCGATCACCGAAAAGCAACAGCAATTCGTAAACAGTAGTAGCAGCCCGCAATCGAGAAGTTGTTGGCCTAAAACCTATCCGCCGATCCTGACCATGGGATCGTAATCGGCCGCAATCCCTGGATCGTCGGGTTCCTTTTGACGGCGCTCGAGAACCGAATTCAATGTTTTGGAATAGCGTCCCAAGGTGCCGGAAGTGAACAGCGTATCGTTCGACGGCAGTATCAGCTCCGGCTGACCCAAACCGGTGTCGCCCGTGATCTGTACCAGTTGCGTGTGAACGTCTCGGCCCGCGAGCAATCCCAGCCGCGAGATCGCGTACCCAGGAACCAGCCGTTGAATCTCGTCGAGCATGGCCGTTGGATCAAACGGGCTCATCTTTGGTTCAAGGTTGTGACTCGCCAGCCACACCGCATGCCTGTCGGATTCGCCTGACTGCGCGCCTCGCGACTGACCCATGTCCGCGCGAGTACCGCCCCCGGTGAAGGGCACCAGCTTATGCACGTCGTATCCCATCGTGGCCGCAATGCGAACGATGCATTCGAAGTCGGTACGCACCCCCGAAAGCTCGGCGGCTTTCTTCAGCATTTGCACGTCACCCGACGTATTCGTGACGGTGCCACCCTTCTCATACGCATCGGCAACCGGTAGTACCACGTCGGCAATGGCGGCCGTTTCCGTCAGAAACAAGTCCTGCACCACAACGAAGCTCTTGGACAGCGCGAAGGGATCGATGTTGTAACGCGCCACTGGATTGGAGCCGACGACGTAAAGCGCCTTCAGCTTGCCAGCTTTGCCGGCCTCCACCATCTGCAGCAGGCTCATGCCCGGGTTCCTGGGAATCTCCTCGAGCCACTCTTCGTGAAAGCTGGTTGCGCTGGTGACCGGTGCGTAGCCAGGCAACATGTCGGGATAAAGGCCCATATCAGCGGCCCCGCGAGAGTTCGAGTAGTCGCCAAGACAAATGAATTTCGCATCTTGAGCGAGCCCGAAATTGATCAGCGTCTTCACATCGTTGCCCCGCAATTCGGAGCCGAAGACGATGACCAGACCTTTCTCCTTCTTGAGCGAATCACGGAGTTCGTTGAGCCCTTCGCGGGTGAGCTGAGGCGAAAGTACGCTCTCTAGCGCACCATCGTCGCCCGCCAGGAACTGCACAAAACTCCCCTCCGAGCTGGGCGCGATCTGCGCAAATGCAACCGCCTGACGACGCAGTTTAATAGGATAAGAATTAGCGACGTACAACTTGGCGCGATGCAACCGGACGTTGCTGCGAATTTGCCATGCCAGCAGTGGATGCTGCTCGGTGGGATCATTGCCGATCAGCAGGATCGCCGGTGCGTCGAAGACGTCGCGCATCGAGGCGGTTGCGGTCGGCTTTCCCGCGAGCGCCGAAGCGAGAGCAGGGAAATCGGCGGTACGGTGGTGATCGATGTTGTTGGTTCCCAGGGTAAGGCGGGCAAACTTCTGCAGCAGGTAATTTTCTTCGTTGGAAGTACGGTTGGAGCCGATCACTCCTATGGCTGAAGGCCCATCGGTCGAGATCGCTTCTTTGAACTTGCTGGCGATGAGCTCAAACGCTTGCTCCCACGTTGCCGGGAAGAACTTGCCCTCGCGTTTGATCAGAGGCTGGGTAAGCCGATCATCGTTATTCGCGAAGTCGAAGGCGTAGCGCCCCTTGATGCAGAGGAAATCTCCGTTGATGCCGCTCTTATCCCGGTTGTCGCCCCGTACAATCTGCATGCCGGTGTCGGCACGGCGGACGCCCAGCGTCGTCTTGCACCCGTCGCCGCAATGCGTGCAGACGGTGCCCACGTGCTTCATTTCCCATGGCCGCGTCTTATAGCGGTACGCCCCCGAGGTGAGAGCGCCGACCGGGCAGATGTCGATGCACATGCCGCACTCTTCGCACTCGAGGTGATCTTCTTTGTTGGGAGCGATGATGGAACTTGCGCCGCGATTCTGCACCCCCAGCGCCCAGACGTCCATGCCTTCGCCGCAGGCGCGAATGCATCGGTAACACAGAATGCAGCGTGGACGGTCGAAGTACACCACCGGGGACCATTGCTGCTCATCGCGATGGTTCTTCATGTCCATGAACTTCGATTCGGCAGCGCCGTACTTGAAGGTCATGTCCTGCAGTTCGCATTCACCCCCTGCATCGCAGACCGGGCAATCGAGCGGATGGTTGGCGAGCAGCAGTTCGAGCATCGACTTGCGCGCCTGCTTGATCTTGTCGCTCTCGGTGGTGACCACCATGCCTTCGGCGACCGGCGTGGTGCACGCGGTCTGCAGCTTTGGCATTTTCTCGATTTCAACCAGGCACATGCGGCAGGCGCCCTGCAGCGACAGATTGGGGTAGTAGCAGAAAGACGGTACCTCGATGCCCGTACTTTTGCAGGCTTCGATGAGCAGCGTCCCCGCTGGAACCGTAAGTTTCTTGCCGTCGACAGTGAGATTTACGTCAGCCACGATAAAACCGCTTTTCGCCTTTCGCGTTTAGCTGACAGCCGTCAGCATTCAGCTGTCAACCTTTTCCTACGTATCATTCTGATTACTTACGTATCACTCTGAGCGGAGCATCCGCGTTGTTTGCGAATGAGGGATCGAAGGACCTCGCTACCCACCACCCGTCCGTCATTCCGACCGAGGGCCTCAGCCCGAGTGGAGGGAACCTGCCTTCGACGAGTGCCAAACGCCAACCGGCTGCTCACGCCATCACCGCTTCATGTGCCTTCTCAAACGGGCACGGCTTTCCGTCGAGATGATCTTCAAATTCTTTCCGGAACTTCTGTATATAGGAGATGATGGGCATCGCCGCCGCATCGCCGAGGGGACAGAAGGTCCGGCCAAGCATGTTCTCCGCCAGGTATTTCAGGTTGTCGATGTCCTTCGCGACCCCGCCGCCAGCATGGAAGCGGGTCAGCGTCTTCTTCATCCAGTCCGTACCTTCACGGCAGGGAATACACCACCCACAGCTTTCATGCTGGTAGAACTTCGTCACCCGCAGGGCAAAGCGGACAATACACATGGTGTTATCGATGACGATGACGCCGCCCGATCCCAGCATAGAGCCGGCCTTCAACACCGAATCGAAGTCCATGGCAACGTCAATCTCGTCGGGCGTCATAATCTGCACCGAGGAGCCGCCGGGAACGACACCCTTCAGCGTCTTGCCCTCGATCATTCCGCCTGACACGCCATAGATCATCTTCTTCAGGTTGTAGCCCATCGGAAGTTCGTAAACGCCGGGGCGCTGGAGTTCGCCGCTCATGCAGAACAGGCGGGTTCCGCCGTTCTTCGGAGTGCCCAGGTCGGCGAACCACTGTCCGCCATTCAGAATGATGTGGGGCACGCTGGCCAAAGTTTCGGCGTTATTGATGACGGTTGGGCCGCCCCAAAGCCCTACGACGGCAGGGAAGGGCGGCCGGATACGCGGCACCCCGCGTTTGCCCTCGAGCGATTCCATGAGGGCCGATTCCTCGCCCACTTCATAGGCGCCGGCGCCGGAGTGCACAAAGATGTCGAGATCAACACCTGACCCGAAAATGTTCTTGCCAATAAAGCCGCGCGCGTAGGCGTCGGCGACGGCCTTCTCCATGATCTGGACCAAGTATCGGTACTCGCCACGAATGTAGATGTAGCCCGTCTTCGATCCGACAGCCAGAGCGGCGATCATCACGCCTTCAATCACAGAGTGCGGATCGTGCTCGAAGATGAGGCGGTCTTTGCAGGTGCCGGGCTCGCTTTCGTCGCCATTGCAAAGCACGTACTTTGGCTTGGGAGATTGTTTGGGGACGAATGACCACTTCATGCCGGTCGGAAAGCCGGCGCCTCCACGACCGCGCAGGTTCGACGCCTTTACTTCGTTGATGATTGCGTCGGAACCCATCGAGATCGCCTTCTGCAGGGCTTTGTAGCCGTCCAGTTCAAGATAGCGGTCGAGATTGGTCGCGCCCAGGCCAAAGCGCCGGGAGACCACCTTCACCTCATCGGGATGGGAAACTAAGTACGCCATTCGCTTGTTCGCTCGTCGCGGGTAGTGTGGGCCTTAAGCCCACGGACACGCCGTCCAAACCAAAGTTGGGCTTCAGCCCCACCGGGCTAAAGCCCGGGTCTTCAAAAAGTCGTGGGTGGATGCGGAGCTGAAGCACCGCACTACCCGATCTGCACTAAATGCCTTCGATCTCCGCTCTTCGCCATTCGTTCGCCGCGGTTGTCCTGCGCTCCAGCTATCAGCATTGAGTGGCTCATAAGCCTCTAGCCAAAAGCAAATAGCGAAGAGCGAACGGCGATCTACTGCCGTTCCTTCTTCCTGATTTCGTCGATCAGTTCGTCAATCTTGTCCGCCGTCAGGTTCTCGTGAAAATCGTAGTTCAGTTGCATGGCCGGAGCCCACGAGCAAGCACCGATGCACTCCACTTCTTCCAGATGAAACAGTCCATCCGGCGTCGATTGCTTGTGGCCGATGCCCAGCCTGTTCTCACAATATTCGAAGAGTTCGTCCGCGCCGCGCAACTGGCAGCTCACGTTTGTACAGATCTGGAAGTTGTATTTGCCAATCGGATGCGTCCGCAGCATGGAGTAATAGCTGATAACGTTGCGCACCTCGAGAGGCGACAGTTCCACGCGACCGGCGATCTCCTCGATGGCTTCGTCGTTCAACTCGCCGACTTCATCCTGGATGTACAGCAGCATTGGCACCAAAACCGAACGCTTGGTCGGATAATGGGTGACCATCGTCGCAAAGCGTTGTTCGAGTTGGTCAGAGAATTTCATTGGTAGCAATTAGCGACTAGCAAAAGCAAGACAATGCGCGCCACCGATGCAGCCACGCATTTTCAAACCCGCAACTGAAAACTAACAACCGACAACGCCTCACCGATCCACATCGCCCAAGACGATGTCGATGCTGCCGATGGCGGCGACAACATCGGCGATCAGGCGGCCCTCGCACATCTTGGCCAACGCCTGCAAATTCCCGAACGATGGAGCGCGCATGTGAACCCGATAGGGTTTCGCCGTGCCATCGCTCACGATGTAATAGCCCATTTCGCCCCGTGGCGATTCGACAGCTGAGTACACTTCGCCCTGGGGCACCGTGAAGCCCTCCGTCACAATCTTAAAGTGATAGATGAGGGCCTCCATCTGCGTCTTCATCTTTTCGCGGTCGGGCAGTACGACATGCGGCGCATCAGCCTTGATCGATCCTTCTGGAATTCCTTCCAACGCCTGCTTCACGATCTTCTGCGACTCGCGTAGCTCGGCGACGCGCACCAGGTACCGAGCATAAACGTCGCCCGCCGTAGAAAGCGGCACCTTAAATTGGAAATTCTCATACCCGCTGTAAGGGGCGTCGCGACGAAGGTCAATGTCCACGCCGCTGCCGCGCAGTGTGGGCCCGGTTGCGCCCAGCGCAATAGCGTCTTCGGCCGAGAGAAAAGCAACGCCTTTGGTGCGATCCACGAAAATCGGATTGTTGGTGAGCAGGTTCTCGTACTCGTCGATATTCGCGGGAAAGCGGTCAATGAAGTCTTTGACCCGATCGAAATATCCCAGGGGCGGCTCCAGCGAAACGCCGCCAATCCGGAAATACGACGTCATCATGCGCTGTCCTGAGACCGCCTCGAACAGGCGCAGGATATCCTCGCGCTCGCGGAAGCAATACAGGAACACCGTCATGGCGCCGATGTCCATGGCATGCGTGCCCAGCCACACCAGGTGCGAGTTGATCCGGGTCAGCTCATTCAGCATCACTCGCAGCCATTGCGCCCGCGGCGGAATCTCCAGTCCCAGCAACTTCTCCACTGCCAGACAATAGGCAAGGTTGTTGGTCATGGGACAGAGATAATCGATGCGGTCGGTCATGGGCACGACCTGCTGATAGAACTTGGCTTCGCAGGTCTTCTCGATGCCGGTGTGCAGATACCCGATGTCGGGCATGATGCGCACGATGGTCTCGCCGTCAATCTCTAAAAGCAGCCGGAGGACGCCATGGGTCGACGGATGTTGCGGACCCATGTTCAGGATCATCGTCTTATCGGCAGACGGATCGAGCACCGGCGTGGGAGTCATGTGAGCCATGATTAGCGATAACCCTCGACTGGATAATCCTTGCGCAGCGGGTGGCCTTCCCAATTTTCCGGCATCAGGATTCGCACCAGGTTGGGATGTTCATTGAAGCGGACGCCGAACAAGTCAAAAACCTCGCGCTCGAAGAAGTTCGCGCTGGGCCATATCGGCGTGAGCGAATCCACGCTCGAATCATCGCCGGAAAGCCGCACCTTCAGCCGCACACGCGTCTTGTTGGGAATCGACAGCAGATGGTAGACGACTTCGAACCGCGGCTCGTTCGGATACCAGTCCACGCAGGTCACATCCGCCAGAAAGTTATATTTCAGCTGCGGATCATCCTTCAGCGTGAGGCACGCTTCGCGCACAAACGTGCGTCCCACCCAGATGGTGAGTTCATTGCGATCGAACCTGGCGCTGGAGATCGCCTCGGCATTCCACGTCAGCAGGCGTGCCAGTTCGGGCTTGTCCTTCAGTTGCTCGAGATCGTTGATTGCGGGAGCCCAGGCCATGATCAGATCTTCTCCGCCCGGCCCTGCTTGTTCCAGTCCAGCACACCCTTCTGCCAGACGTACCAGAAGCCGGCGAGCACGATGAGGATGTACACCAGCATCTCGCAATACCAGAACATTCCCAGCCCTTGCGCTTTCAAGGGCCTCGCCAGGATCGCCCATGGATAGAGGAATACGGCTTCTACGTCGAACAGAATGAAGAGCATTGCGACCAGGTAAAACTTGACGGTGAATCGCTGGCGGGCATCGCCAACCGGCTGCATGCCGCACTCGTACTGCGACATCTTGGCTTTGTTGTATTTATGCTGGCCGATGAAATACGAAAGCGTCACGATCGCCGCAGCCAGACCCCCGGCAACGAGGATGTGGATCAGCAAAGGCAAGTATCGCGCGAAATAGAAGTCCGGCATGCTTCCGCTATCACTCAGGATTCGCCGTAATAAGGCGGGTAAACCATTGAGTTTAGATTTCGTTAGCCATCATGTCAACCGCACGCGCGCGAGTGTTCATGCAACTTTCACACCGCGCAAAATGGCGCACCGTAGCGTGACCATCATGAGGGCAGCCTGCAGCGGACGGGTTGTCGGTGGGTCACTCCTGCGTACAGCGAGTCGAAGCAGCCCTACACTGCCCGGGCGGCGCTGGTAATTCTCATGAGCGACTCTCCTACAGCGAAAGGTCGTTTCCTCCGCCTACAAAGTGCACAATCTCGAGCCGGTCGGCGTCCTCAAGCTGAGTGTCCGCCCAGTTTGCGCGCGCGACAATCTCGCGGTTCCGCTCGACCGCGACGCGGTCGCCTTTCATGCCAAGCTCCTCGATCAGTTGCCCGAGGGTGAGTCCTTCGGCGAAGGTCTTCTCATTGCCATTGATGAATATCCGCATAGGCTCAATTTAAACGAAGCGGCAGATGGTGACCACGCGGTCCTCCGTCAGCGTGCGCGCTCACGCCCGGAATGAAAATGCTGGCTTGTTTCGGAATAGTCGGATCAGAATTGCGAAACCCGGCGGTTCTTCATAGCGTGGCCATCACCGAGCGCTGGCCGCGTCGCAATCGTTCACCCTTGACGACTACGTGGGGTTCTAGCCGAATCGGTAACGCTGGGGCCACGTGAGTCAGCGGCGGGGGCTCGCGGGCGATCTTAGGAATGGCTTTCCTTTCTTGTCAACTGCCTGCACGAAAGTGTCGGAAATCTGACCCTGGGGCATAACGTTTTCCACATCGATGCAACTCCTTGCACTTACCTGAAAGTCAGCCTTATCGCGTTCCGGATAAGTTGTTCCAAAGCAGGCGTCCACCTCACACACGGTTTGGCATCCCAAATGCACCGTGGGTCACAAGCGGCTGACGCTTGCACCGCCTCCACTCGTGGAACGCGTAGTCTGCCGGCTCTTTCAACGCTCGCACGCGAGGAGAGAACGCATGAAGAAACCTATTTTCCTGGCCGCGATCCTGCTTCTGGCATCGACGGCCGCTCTTGCTGACACAACGTTTTACAACCAGACATGGGATGGCGGCAACACCAATCGGTGCGACACTAACACGCCGACGTGCGCTAGCACAGGCTGGACCGTCTACGACAACTTCACTGTGCCAACTGGCGTTAAGAACATCAGTGATTTTACCTACACTGACTTTATCTTTAGCGGCAGTTGGAGCGACTACGTCAGCACCAACTGGACGGTGTTCGGACCCAATGCTTCCAATCCGTTCGGAACGCCTACCTATTCCGGCACCTCTGTCGCATCGCTCACAGACCTGGGCGGCGGTAACATGATGTTGACGATTACAGGTCTCAACCTGGCAATCACCCCGGGCAATTGGATTGTCGGCTTCCAGAACAACATGACCAACTCCAGCGACATCACCGGCCGCGGCACGTCGGGCACCGGCGACGGCGTCTACTGGCAGCAGGACAATGCTGCCGCATTTCAGTTTACGTTGGGCGGTAACACGGCCTTCAGCGTGAGCACTTCCTCTACCGTGAGCCCTGAGCCGTCCACCCTGTTGATGCTTGGCACTGGTCTGCTCGGCGGCATCAGCTTCATCCGTCGCAAGCTCAGTTAGGCACCCAACAAACCCGTTCCACAGGCCGGAGCGCGGGCTCCGGCCCTTTGTTTGTCTGGTTGTGGCGGCGAACGAATGCGGATCGTTGTCTTTCCCGTGCCCTCTTTGTTTCCGCCAAGCACAGTTCTCCAAAGCTGCGCCGAGAAAATATCAGCCCATCGTTCTGCTCGTAACATCTAAGGTGCATCTCAGGGGCCTGAGGCCGGGACGGCAGCGCCCGGCACCCGTGCGGTCGAGCGCTTGCACCAGGATCTAACCACCGCGCGAATTACCGGGAAATCGACTTGGCAGCCAACGCGGAAACCCTCAGCGCAGTTACTGTTTCTCGCCCGGAAACCAATCCGTGGCTGATTGCTGTCGCCGTCATGCTGGCGACCTTTATGGAGGTGCTCGATACCTCCATTGCAGCCGTCGCGTTGCCCTACATCGCCGGAAGTGTGTCGGCGACAAACGACGAAGCCACGTGGGTGCTCACCAGCTATCTGGTGGCGAATGCGATCATTCTGCCGGCCAGCGGATGGTTCTCCATCAAGTTCGGCCGCAAACGCTTTCTCATCATCTGCATTGGCATCTTTACGACCGCCTCGTTCTTCTGCGGGGCCGCGACCAGCCTCGGTTTCATTCTGATTGCGCGTGCGCTGCAGGGAGCCGGAGGCGGCGCGCTGCAACCACTTTCGCAAGCCATCCTGCTGGAGAGCTTCCCCCCTGAAAAACGCGGTTTAGCGATGTCGGCCTTCGCACTCGGGGTTGTCGTGGCGCCCGTCTTGGGTCCTACCCTGGGCGGGTGGCTCACCGAGACCTATTCCTGGCGGTGGGCGTTCTACATCAACATTCCCTTTGGAATTCTCGCCGTACTGCTGATCCTGCGCTTTGTCGAGGATCCGCCGTACATCAAGAACGCCATTGCAGGGAAGCTCGATGGCTGGGGGTTGGGACTGCTGGCGGTGTGGCTGGGTGCGCTGCAGATCATCCTCGACAAGGGCCAGGAAGACGACTGGTTCGGAGCAACCTGGATTCGTTGGGCCACGGTGATCCTGGTCGTCGCGTTGGTCGCGTTCCTCGTCCGGGAATTCACGCACGACAAACCCCTGGTTCGATTATCGGTCTTTAAGAACCGCAACTTCGCCGTCGGATGCATCCTTATCTTCTTGTTCGGAGGCGTCGTCTACGGCCTGGTCACCATTCTGCCGCTCTTCTTTCAGGAGCTGCTTGGCTACACGGCATTGGCCGCGGGATTGGCGGTGGCGCCTCGCGGCCTGGGCTCGCTGTTCTTCATGCCGATGATCGGCATCATGACCGGCAAGATCGATAACCGCAAGCTGGTCTGCGCAGGCTTCGCCTTCGTCGGTGTTTGCACACTTTGGATGGGACGCGCCGACCTGGACATTGGCCAGTGGTCCCTGTTCTGGCCCATTGCCTTGAGCGGAGCCGCAATGAGCTTGATCTTCGTTCCGCTCGCGACCGCCACCATGGGTACGCTGCCCAACGAAGAAATCGGCAATGCCAGCGGGCTCTACAACCTGATGCGCAACGTCGGCGGCAGCGTTGGGATTTCTATCGTGAACACTCTGCTGGTGCGGCACGAGCAGGTGCATCGGGTGGAGATGTCGCATGCGCTCGCGCCGAGCAGTCATACGTTTCAGCAGTCCTTCCAGTCGCTGGTCGCATATCTTTCTCAGTTCACCGACGCCCCGACTGCCATGCGCGAGGCCTACAAGATGCTGGAAGGTTCGCTCGATAAGCAGGCGGCGCTGTGGTCCTATATCGACGACTTCCGCTATCTGGCGGTCCTGTGCTTCGTTTGCGGTCCCATCGCTTTCCTCATGAAGAGGGTTCGTTCGGGCCGCGCTCCCAGCGGTGTACATTGAAAGCAGTATGCAATTGCCGCTTACCCGTTGTCGTCAACAGCCTCCTGGATAAGTCCGGGAGCTACCATGCCAGATTTCCTGCTGCCGATAACAACTAGAGAAATCAAAATATGATCGCAGTGCAACGCGTTCCGTTTCCACCGCTTTCCGAGCATGTCCAAACGATCTGGTACTACGACGGGTTTGCGCAGCCGCATCGCAAAGAGCGGCTACTGCCCGACGGAACGTTGTCGCTTGTGGTCAATCTTAAAGACGACCGGATTCGCATGTACGATCCTTTCCGCCATCAGAAAGTGCAGACCATTCGTGGACACGTTCTGTCCGGCGCACGCTCCGGCTTCGCCGTCATCGATACGGACAACATGGTCAGCACCATAGGCGTACATTTTCGGCCGGGCGGCGCGTTTCCGTTTTTAAAGATCCCGGCCTGCGAGTTGAACGAACAATCAGTCTCGCTCGATCAGGTGTGGGGAGAGCAGGGCAACAACCTGCGGGCAAAACTGCTGGAAGCCAGGACGCCGGCGGCGAAATTTGCCGTCATCGAGCGTTGGTTATTGGAGCGGCTGCGCGGACCTTCGCGCGAACATGCGGCTGTGACCTTCGCGCTTCGGCAATTCCAACAGCAATCTCACATGCCTGTGGCTCGTATCGTCGATCGGCTCGGAATGAGTCAGCGCCGTTTTATCGAACTTTTCAGCGCAGAGGTTGGCCTCAAGCCAAAGGTCTTCAGTCGTGTCATGCGCTTCCAGCGTGCCGTCCAGACGATAGGCGGCAGCACAAACGTAAACTGGGCCGCCCTGGCGCTGGAGTGCGGTTACTACGACCAGGCGCACTTCATCCACGATTTCCAGGCGTTCTCCGGCATAACACCTTCCACCTATGTGGCAAGCGGACCACGATACCTCAACCACGTCCCATTGCCGGAGGAAGAGGAAGAAGGCCTCGCGGCCTGAGCCCTTCGCCTACCTGGAAACATCCTTCGTTGGGGAGAACCGGCGAGGCGAGAACGTCGCAAGATCGAAGTCTGTGGGCATTCCCATCAGCAACCGTGCCATCACTTGCGCCGTGACGGGGGCCAGCATAATTCCGTCGCGATAATGTCCTGTGGCCGCGAAATATCCTGGCAGCGAAGTTTCACCCAGGATCGGCAACCCGTCGGGCGAGCCGGGGCGGAGGCCGGCCCAAACGTCGTGGATGCGCATTTCACCGAGGATTGGAGCGGCGTTGGCTCCCGCCCGATGCAGGCGCTGCACCGTATCGGCATCAACCCGTTTGTCGAAACCGGCTTCTTCCACCGTCGCCCCCAACAGGATTCGGCCATCGCTGCGCGGAATGATGTAAACCTCGGGGGTGCGCACGACATGTTGAATCAGCGGACCCCTGTGAGCTGTACCCGGTTGTGGAACCATACAAACCATCTGTCCTTTGACTGGGCGAGTGGGAACGCCGAACGGTTCGACTTGCGACGCCCATGCTCCCGCGCAGTTCACCACGGCGCCGGACGGATAATACGATTTCGCCGTACGAACGCCGGCAGCGCGGCCGTCTTCGACGATGATCCCGGTTGCTGCCGATCCCGTGACCAGGTCCACTCCGCGATGTCTGGCTGCCTTCAGCAACGCACTGCCAAGTGCTCGCGGATCAACGCTCGATTCAGGAAGGAAATAGCCATTTCCGCGGACGGACAAGCATGGTTCCAGGAGCGACAGTTCTTCGTCCTCGAGAGCTTGTGCCTGAGCGCACAGAGGCAAGTCACCTTCCTCGAGGAAAGCAATCGTGCCGGCGTCGCGCAGGTCAGGCGATTGCCCCGACTCATCGGTTAATTCGTGCACGAACTCGGGATACATGGCTGCGCTGGCGGCAATCAACGCCGCCAGTTCCGGGGGATTATGAGGATCGCAGTGCGCGATCATTCCTCCTGCCGCATACGAGGCTTCGCGCGCCGGCTCACCCTTCTCCACGATTAAGACACTGGTGCCGTGACGTCGCAGACGCCACGCCAGCGAGAGGCCGATCGCGCCCCCGCCGATGATAACGATGTCCCAGGCCTTCACGATTCGATTGTAGACGCGGCGGGCCTGTTCCCCATTTGGAACGCTAAGGCGGTTACGGCCACCATGGTGTGGGTTACTCAATATCTTGTATCGCTATGAGCCGCAGTGAGTTCAGCCCAAGTTGTTCCACGTGGAACAATTTTGGATTGGGTTATCATCCGCCGAGGTGACGATTTCCCTGCCGAGCGCAGTGAGTCCGCGGCGGCGGACGAAGGGAACTGGACGGATCGACTCTCCAAACTGCGCTGGTACTCCATGATTTGCTCCGCACCGGTCAAACTGATAGCTTCTCTGTTTGTTCCTTTTATCGTGATGATGAAGACGCTTCGTCTGGTTCTTGTGTTCTGCCTGCTCCCACTACCGCTGGTGGCGCAGCTTCCGACTGACAGTCCGGTCGATGCGCTGCGGCATCCTGCTTGGAATAAAGGGGTGTTCATCGGGGGAAGCGAGTCGTTCGCCAACACGCCCAGCGCCCAAAGCTTCCTGTTCGGCGCGCGCATCGGGCGCGTCCTGACCAACGAGTTGGGCCACAATAAACTGCGCGGAACGTTCGAGATGGCGATCGACGTGATCCCGTTCAACGAGTTCTGGATTGGCGGCCATCCGCAATATGCAGCCGCCATCAATCCATTCATTGCCAAATGGAACTTCACCAACGGCTGCAAACTTGCGCCCTACGTCGCTGCCGTAGGCGGTGTGGTTTTCAGCACCAGCAATTTGCCACCGGGCGATACGTCGGTCGTAAACTTCACCAGCGGCGCTGAGTTGGGTGCGCAGTGGTTTCGCAAGGGAAGCAACTCGCTCGATTTCTCCGCCAAGGTCTACCACCTGTCGAATGCCTCAATTGGCAACAAGAATCCGGGTATCAATGGCGCGGTGCAATTTATGCTGGGGTACACCTGGCACTGAGAATCAGTTGCCGGTTGTCGGTGATCAGTTGTCAGTAAACGCGTACTGAACGTTCCGGTTGAAGATCACACTGCGATCCAGATAGCTGTGAACAAAGATCGAATCGCCAATGACAGCCAGTCTTGACCACTGACTACTGACTACTGACTACTGACTACTGACAACTTCCTTATGTCTCTTGTTGAATGCGTACCGAACTTCTCCGAAGGACGCGATCGCGCCAAGGTCGACGCGATTGTTGCTGCCATGCAGATGGATGGCGTGTACCTGCTCGACCGCGAGATGGACGCCGATCACAATCGATGCGTGATCACGCTGGTAGGCGATCCGGTGAACGTGGCCGAAGCGGCGATACGAGGCGTCGGCAAAGCCGCCGAGTTGATCGACTTGACGAAACACACCGGCGCACACCCCCGGCTTGGGGCCGCTGACGTCATTCCGTTCATCCCCATCGAAGGCGTGACGCTGGAAGACTGTGTCGCCATTGCGCGGCGCGTGGGTGAAGAGATCTGGAAGCGCTATCAGGTGCCGGTTTACCTCTATGAAGCTGCAGCGCAAATGCCCGAGCGTCAAAACCTGGAGAACGTCCGGCGTGGACAGTTTGAAGGTATTCGCGAAGAGGTAAAGGCGAATCCGGCGCGCAAGCCAGACTTTGGCGATGCCGCTCTCCATCCAACAGCGGGTGCGACGATCGTGGGCGCCAGGAAGTTTCTTGTCGCTTACAACATCTTTCTCAACACGCCCGATGTCGAGATCGCGAAGAAAATCGGTAAGGCGGTCCGATTTTCCAATGGCGGATTGCGTTACGTAAAAGGCATGGGCGTTGCCTGCCGCGGACTCGCGCAGGTATCGATGAACCTGACCGACACCGATCAGACGCCGATCGCACGGGTGTACGAATACGTGAAGCGCGAGGCAGCTCGCTACGGTGTGATGCCGCGGTCCAGCGAGATTGTGGGCCTCATTCCAAAGAAGGCGCTGGAAGACGCGGCAGAGTGGTTCCTGCAGATCGAGAACTTCGATTCCTCGCTCATCTTGGAAAACCGGCTCGCTGGCGTGATGAGCGGCAAGCTGTCGGCAGGAGGTCTCCGCGCGGGAGTCGAACCGTTTGTGGAGCAACTGGCGGCACCGACGGCCGCTCCCGGCGGCGGCAGCGCTTCGGCGGCGACCGGAGCGATGGCGGCGGCGCTGGGCGCAATGGTGGCAGGCATGTCTCGTGGCAAGAAGGCGTACGTGCAATACGAACGCCAGTTAAGCGACGCGCTGGCGCGGCTGGGCGAGCTGCGTGAGCAGTTCAAAGCCTCGATCGACGCCGATGCTGATTCCTTCCAGGGGGTAATGGCGGCCTTCAAGAAGGCGAAGGAAAATCCTGAAGCGCAGACGGAAGTAGAAGCGGCGACGAAGAAGGCGACCACGATTCCGTTGACCGTCGCGGAACGGGCCGGGGAAGTGCGGGAGATCCTGGAATCACTGCGCCCGATCACGAATCCGCATATGGCGTCCGACTTGACCGTAGGAGTGGCCCTCGCACGGGCCGCCGTGGAGGGGGCACTGGCGAATGTCGAAATCAATCTCGCAGATTTAAAAGATGAGGCATTCGTGGCGGATGTGAAAACCCGGGCGCAAGCGGTGCGGAAGGCAATTAGCGGTTAGCAATTAGCGACTAGCAATTAGCAAATAACGACCAGAAGCCATCTGGCCATCGCATTGATCGTTGTCAGAGCATGCCGTTCAGCCGGGCGAAAAGCATCAAAATCTGCTCCGCGGCGCGCAACTTTCATAAACCCCTGTTGACCGCTTCTGTTCTTCCGCTTCGCCCGTCTATCTGCTTGTGCCCACATGGGAAGGGCAACAGCAGCGCTGGCTTCGAGCATCTCTGCTAGATAGAGTCGAGTAAAATACATGAATATGAAGCAGTTTGTTCTTGGTTTTGTCGTGGCTGGCGCAATCTGCCTGCCCGCGTATGGCGCGCCGTTGAGCAGCAATGCGCGCACTGTAATTCCTGCGGCCATTCAGCAGATCATCTCGGTGGACTACAGTGACCTCCGCAACTCGCCCACCGCCCATGCACTGAAGGATCGTGTGCTTCCCGACAACCTTAAGCAGTTCGAGAATGCCTTGCGTGGCGCGGGTATCGATCCCGACAAGGACATGGAGCAACTTACCTTTGTGAGCTATCGAGTTCCGAAGGTCGGGCTGCGCAGCATCGGCATCGCACAAGGTCCGTTCAAGCAGAAGGAATTTCTCGCGAAAATGCGCGCCCGGAAGATCAAGCCCGAGAAGTACCTGCTGTCGTACATGTATCCCATGGGTTCGGGAATGCAGGTGGTCTTCCTTGATCCCACGACGATCGTTTTTGGCGAAGCCTCTTCACTCAAGGGCGCCATCGAAGTGCGCGACAACGGCGCCGATTCGCTGGAGACGAACAACGATATCAACGGTCTGATCAGCGATGTGGACAGTTCTCCTGTGTGGAGTGTGCTCGATCAACAGGGTACGCAGAACATGATGAAGTCTGCGCTGGGACAGGCGTCCTCGATCGCCGACTACGATGTCATCAAGAAACGCCTGCTGGCTTCCGATTACGTAATGAACTTCACCAACGGTGTGACGTTCGACCTGAACGTGAAGACTTCCGATACGATGACAGCCGCCAGCCTGGCGTCGCTGATGAAGGCGGGAGTGATCTATCGCAAGATGAACGCAACGCCTACCGAGAAAATGGCGCTGGAGAGCACCACGGTCGACAACTCGAACCAGATGCTCGAGATGCATTTCAAGACCGACGACCAGCGCTTTCAATCTCTACTGAAGTCGGACCTGTTTGCCGCAGTGTCGCATTAACTGCGCAACGATTCCGATGTGTCGCGTCAGGAAGCCCACCGCCCGAAAGGCTGGTGGGTTTCTCAATTCGGACGGGCGGCAGGTCCTGCTCCGAACAAATCCCCGTCCGGAGGAGCTCGGTGTGGTTTGTCGTCTGAATGCAATCCCACGTTGGGCACAAAGAAATAAGGAAAAATCCTGGCGACAGAGTTGCCAGACCCGGCACTTTTCGGGTATCGTTTCCAAACTAACAGCGACTCTGCTTCAACAAGGGATTCCCGTTGGCCCGACGCGACCTTGCCCACTTCAGTACTTCTGACGACTTGATAATTCTCTGCGCTGCTAAATTCTGCAAGCAGCATGAGCCAAATTCGAGTGTTCTCTTTAGGTCGGCGGATCGTGCTTGGCTGCTTTTCCTCTGCCTCGGGCTTCTCCTAGCGGGAGCAGGCTGCGGAGGACAAAGTAGTCCTGTTGTCCAGCAAGTGACCGCTTCTCAGCCGGTCCAGAAAAAGACAAGCACGGTTGTGGCGACCTATCACAACGACAACGCCAGGACTGGCGCCGACATGACGGAGAGCGTTCTGACTCCGGCGAATGTCAACGTTCTAAAATTCGGCAAACTTGGATCGGTTCCCGTCCAGGGCGCGATTTATGCTCAACCCCTGTACATCCCGAGCGTTACGGTGGCGGGACAGACTCGAAATCTGGTGATTGTCGCTACCGAGCATGATCAGGTTTATGCGATCGACGCTGACGCCCACGGAATCGTCTGGGATGATAACTTCCTTAGCGCGGACGGTTCCGTGACCACGCTCAGCCCGGCAGACGTTTTAGCTTGCAATGCGATCACCCCTGAGATCGGCATTACAGGGACGCCGGTGATTGACACCACTACGAACACGGTTTTCGTTTTGGTTCGCACCAAGGAAACGCAGAACGGCCAGACCTCGTTTTATCAGCGTCTTCATGCGCTGGACCTCGCCACCGGCACAGAGAAGCGGCCGCCCACCACGGTCACGACACCTAGCGGCAACGATGGAGCTGCCGTATTCGACCCTCTTCTCAATAATCAGCGCTCCGCGCTTTTGCTGGCGAATGGGCAGATCTATGTGGCCTGGGCTTCGCACTGCGATTATGGCTCCTATCAAGGTTGGGTGATGGAATTCAGCGCAGATACGCTCCAATTGTCTGCTGCGTGGACTCCTTCGCCATCCGGCGTCTATGGCGGAATCTGGATGGCCGGCGGGGGCCCAGCCAGCGACAACACTGGCGATGTTTATTTGGCCGTGGGCAACGGAGCTACCGACGCACAAATGGGTGGCCACAACTATGGAGATTCCGTAGTGCGACTCCACGGCGCCAACAACACATTGTCGGTCTCCGACTACTTTGCCCCCTCCGACTTCCAGCATTTGTTCGATGAGGACCTTGATCTGGGCTCAGGCGGCACCGCCTTGCTGCCTAGCCAGCCGGGAACGCCGCATCCAAACTTGCTGGTGGTCGCTGGCAAAGATGGAACCATGTTCCTGCTCGACCGCGACAATTTAGGGAATTGGCAAACGAACGATACGCAAGTGGTGCAAACCTTCCACAGCGATGCGCCATTTTCCTTTGGTACCCCGGCCATCTGGAACAATACGGTCTTCTTCGCCTTGCTCGGGGCCTCGATTGAGGCATTCCACTTCGATCCGGCAACGCAACTGCTGAACACCTCTCCCGTCTCCACGTCGGGATCGATTTCGATCACTTACCCGGGAGCCACTCCATCGGTGTCGGCTAACGGATCGAGTGACGGAGTTCTTTGGGTGATTCAGAATTCTGGGCCCCATGCAGTACTTCGCGCCTTCGATGCTGGGAATTTAACGACCGAACTCTACGACTCAGCGATGTCGCCGGGTCGTGACAATGCCGGACCGTCGCTCCCATTCGCCGTGCCAACCGTCGCGGATGGCAAGGTCTTTGTCGGCACCATCGGCGAAGTGGACATTTACGGACTGTTGCCAAATTGAATAGTCTGAAATCACACCATAGACCACTTGTCCCGGCAACTTGGAGGAGAGACCCATGAAGCTAGACCGGTTCGCCAAAACCTTAATGGTAACGATCGCGCTGCTGCTCGGCATGATCGCGTTTCGGCCGCTGGCGCAGCCTGCTCCGGTGCGCGCCCAGGCAAGCGAAGCGTATCCCTTTTATATCGACCCAAGCATTACCACGCTCCGCAAACCCGATGGCAGTGCGCAGTTGTACGGCAGAACGGTGGTTGACATGCGAACGGGCGACGTGTGGGGATTTCCCACCTTCACGAACAGCCCTTATCCGCTGGATCCGACGATAACGAGTCCGCCGAAGTCGCACCCTTTTTATTTGGGGAGATTCGAGTTCAGCGAAGCCCACAAGTAGCGGCCGGCAACGTAGCGAAACCTTTGCGCTTGCCTCTGGTTATACTTTACTCAGGAGTGACCTCGCACGATGAAACGGTCATGCTTGCTATGGATTGTGCTGCTCGCCTGCAACCCGGGCTGGTGGCCGCTCTACGCCAGTGCCGTGCCAGTTGCCGTGAGCACGGCCAACAGCAAAAGCACGAATGTCACCGTTACCGGTACAACCTGGGTTGACAGCGGCATGGACGTGAAATCCGGGGACAAGCTGCACATCACCGCGAAAGGCACAGTGAACATGGGCAACAACACCGGTGTCACGGCGGCCGGCGTGCAACGCGGATGGGTAGACACCTTGCGGGCGTTGATGGTGCCCAGCGCCGGCAGGGGAGCGCTGGTGGGGCGGGTGGGGAACAGCGCGGCGGCTACGCCCTTCTTTATCGGAGAAGACGGCACGGTTATGGCGCCGGTTGACGGGCGGTTGTATCTCGCCATCAATCAGGACTCTTCCCAGTCCCCCGACGGCAAGTACGAGGTGCACATCGACCGGGTGTCGACGGCCGAGGCTACGGCGAGCGGCGCGGCTGCCAGCAGCAACAATTTCGACTTCAAGCCGCTGTTCGCGGAATTGGATCAAAAGCTGCCATACCGGGTAGGCGATGCGCCGGAGGGCGGAAACCCCGGCGATCTGGTGAACTTTGTCATCGTTGGCTCCAAGGACCAGGTCACCACAGCACTCAAAGACGCAGCTTGGATTCCTGCCGACAAGACGAATCAGCAGGCGGTGCTCAGCGCGCTGGTGGCGACGTTACAGAAGAACGTGTACGTCTCGGTGCCAATGAGTACATTGTTTCTCTTCGGTCGCGGTCAGGACTATGGTTATCAGCGCGCTGAAGCCGTGATGGTGGCTGCGCAGCGGCATCATTTCCGCATCTGGGATGCGCCTTTCAGCTCTCCGCAGCAGACGATCTGGGCAGGCGCGGGCACCCACGACATCGGCATAGAGCGGGATCAGCGGTCGGCAAATGCCATTACCCACAAAATTGATCAGGATGTAGACAACGAACGGGACTTCATCGGCGCCACATTGCAACAGGCCGGATGGGTGCAGGCCATGTCGTACATGACACGTTCCCATCCGATCACCTCGACGAAGACTGCGACCGGAGGCGAAATCAAGTCAGACGGACGAGTATTGGTGATTGTGTTGAAGAACCGTGGCCCCGAGGGGGCGAACTAGCTTTCGGCCTTGCGTGCACCGTGGTTCGCACCCCCTTGGCGCAAGGGATTACGCGGCGTTCTCCTCAGCCCCGAGCTTTTTTCCTGATTACGACCGAATGTGCTCCTAAATACAAGAGCCAAGGCACCCGGCTTCCGGCTTGTGCTCGGGAGGTACCGGCAATGCGCTCAGGCCCGCGCCTGTTTGCTATTGAGAGTGCCAAGACGGCCTTTCTCAATCAGTTCGATGAACGCTTTCGCCGACCGTGGCAGGGTGCGATGCATGTAGGCGACGCCCAACTCGCGGTAGAGTTCGACATCCTCCAGCGCCAGCAATTTCACCTTGCCGGCCCGCACATCATCGCGCGCGAAGCTTTCGCTGATGATCGAGACGCCGAGTCCAGCGGCCACGAAGCTCTTAATCATCTCCACACTGGGCAGTTCCATGCGTACCTGCAGGTGCGGCGCATAAGGGCGGAAGAGCCGGTCGAGCACCTGCCGCGTGTATCCGGTATTCGGAACCAGAAGCGTCTGCTCGGCCGCAACACTCACGGGAACCGAGCGCTTGCGCGCCAGTGGACTCTTCGCCGGGACCATGAGCATCAGGCGGTCGCGAAAGATTGGCTTCACCACGACCTTCGTAGACTTTACCGGCAGGGTAACAATACCGACGTCAATGATTCCGTCTTCCAGCCCCTCGAGGACCTTGCTGGTAAAGCTGCGAAAGATGCTGAGATGGACGTCGGGGTAGAGCCGCGCATATTCCGCAAAGACCTCGGGCAGGACGTAGAGACAGGTCGCTTCGTTGGCCCCGATCGCGAGGGTTCCGCGCGGGGTTTCGCCCTGGTCGGATACCGCCCGGATCGCTTCCTTCTTGATCTCGATCAACCGTTCCGCGTAGGTGAGGAAGAGCGCGCCGGCGTCGGTCAGGCTGACCGACTTCGAGTTCCGATCCAGCAGCTTCACGCCGCATTCCTGCTCAAGCTGTTGAATCTGGGCGCTGACCGCCGGCTGTGAACGAAAGATTTTGGTCGCCGCACGCGAGAAGCTGCTCAGCTTTGCTACTTCGAGGAATGTTACGAGTTGGTCGAAATCCATAGACCAGTCTAACGTCGGAGGGCGTGGCTACCAAAAGAAAATGGGGCCCGGTCTCCTTCCGGGCCCCCTCGTCCAGTAGCGTTCCGAGGGCGTGGGGCGCTTACCGGGCGGTAGTCGAGGCCGAAGCTGGCTGTCCGTGCATGACATCGCTTCGCTCCTCGAACTTGGGTGAAAAGTAATAGGCGCGATCCTGCGCCGGGAAGTAGATCGAGGTAATGGTCGGAACTCCGGAAGCGCTCACGCGAGCTTCGACCGGTGAATTGTCTCCAAATCGGTTGCCGTCTGAAACGGCGGTGGGCAAGATGAACATGGAAGTCTGACCCTGGCCGGTCTTCTGAATCGTCAATACGCTGGGCTCGGTCCATGAACTGACCTCGTAGCTGCCCGGTTGCAGGGTATGTCCGGCGATCTTGGTGGGAACGGCGACCTTTAGCAGGACACCCGTGGCCCGTAACTGGGCGCAGGCGGGAAGGACGAATCCCAGACCCGCGACGGCCATGGTAAAGAGAATCTTCGGCGTGTTACGCATTGAGTGGCTCCTCTCCTCAATTAAGTAGAAGGGAAATCGAACTGCGCAGCTCGTCAGTACCTACAGCGAATACAGTTGGTGCTCCGTCTCCCCCGTTGCACCGAACCGCAGGATAGGAAAGTTTCAGTCGAATGCAGAATGGGCTCTCCGCTGAATTCCTATGCGCCGATAATAGGAACACCCCGCCGGGCTGTCCAATTCAAAGAATTTGGGCGTAACATAAGCAAATCAAATGGACGGTTTCTTGTTCCGAATCAGGGAGTTCGGCGCATACCTTCACCAGATCTTCACGCGCGCTGTAATAAATACGGCATGAATTCAGGGATGCGCGAGGCCGGAATAGCCCATGATGGCAGGTCGAAAGACGTGGCTTTCGATGTTCCGAGGGCGACACGGCATTCGTGCCGGCTGGCGATTGCTGATGTGGACGGCCACGCTCGTGGCCTGTGTCGCGGGGTTGCAAGCGATCGCCGGCCTTGTGATCGATCGGCTGCATTTTACGTTTCCAAAGGGCATCAACGCGTCGGAGATCGTGCTTCAGGATGGTACTGTGCTGGTTGCGGTGCTGGTGGCGACGCTGCTAATGGCTCGCATCGAGCGACGTTCGCTGAGGGACTACGGCATCGAGACGCGTCATGCGTTTGATCGCCAGTTCTGGAACGGAATTGTATGGGGTCTGGTGTCGCCGACGCTGGTGATCGGCCTCATCTGGATGTTGCACGGTTATAAGGTGATCGGGCTGGCGGTGCACGGCAGCGACATCGCCAAATACGTCGTGGGTTGGGCGATCACCTGCATTCTGCTTGGCTTCGCCGAGGAGTACCTTTTTCGCGGGTACCCGCTGTTCACGCTAAGTACTGGAATCGGATTCTGGCCGGCGGCATTGCTGCTCTCGCTCGGCTTTGGAGCACTCCACTACTTCACCAAGCCCTTCGAGCGCTGGACCGACTTCCTGAGCACCGGCTTACTGGGACTGTTCATGTGCCTTACGCTGCGGAGGACCGGCAGCCTCAACTTTGCCATTGGCTTTCATATCGCCTTCGACTACGCCAATATCTTTGTCTTCGCGGGGCCGAATGCCGGACAGTACGCCGTCGGGAAGTTAGTGAATGCCACTTTCGGCGGACCTCAGTGGCTGACCGGAGGACCACTCGGGCCCGAAGCCAGCCTGCTGGTCTTCCCGGTGATCGCGGCAATGTTCGTCGTTTTCAACCGGACGTACCCGGGCCGGAGATTCCCTCTCGCAGCTTCTGCGGGCGAGAAGCGCCCCGTCATTCGGGTTAACACCGCGATTCCGTCATCTTAGTCAACGGGCAAGGGATCGGCATACTCGGGTTCCTCGTCGGGCTCAGTTGCCGGCTGGGTCGCTGGTGCTGGTGGGTCGGGTTGTCTCACAGGCTCTTCCTCTGGTTTTTCTTCCGACGGCGCTGGCTGCTCCGCAGACTGCGACCGCTCCGCGCCAACGGGTTCCGGTTCAAGTTCGGCGGTCGTCTCTCGCGGAAGATCCGCCATATCGATGGTGGCTTGCTCTTCCGGACCCGGTGCTGACAATTCCCGCAACAAGACGAACGACCGGGCGTAGACATCCAGCTTGCCCTTGAACGCCTTGTGTTTGAAGGGCTTCGGAATGTCGCTGGTATCCATGGCCAGTTCCCAGCCTAGATTCCTCGGCGACTGGGGGAGGACATAGGTCACGGGATCGCCATGCGAATTCAGCAACAGCAGGAAAGAGTCGTCGACAATCGCCTTGCCGGTCTCATCGACTTCGTTGAGCGTGGTGCCGTTGAACATGACCCCAAGACTGCGCATCCAGGGCGCATTCCATTGTGCCTCACTCATCTCCTTGCCTTCGACGTTGTACCAGCCAATATCTTTCAGAGAAGAATGATGGACGTCGCGATCCTGGTAGAACTTGCGGCGGCGGAGGTTGGGATGGGCCTTGCGGACGGCGATCAACTGGCGGGTGAACTCGAGGAAGCGGAGTTTGCCCTCGTCGAGATTCCAGTCGCACCAGCTGATTTCATTGTCCTGGCAATACGCGTTGTTGTTGCCCTTCTGGGTACGACAGATCTCGTCGCCGCCACAGATCATGGGCACGCCCTGCGAGAAGAGCAGGGTCGAAAGCAGGTTGCGCTTCTGTCGCTCCCGCAGTGCCAGGATTGCCGGATCGCTTGTCGGCCCTTCGACCCCCATATTCCACGAATAATTTTCGTTGGTGCCGTCCTGGTTGTTTTCGCCGTTGGCTTCGTTGTGTTTCTGGTTGTAACTGACGAGATCTTCGAGGCTGAAGCCATCGTGCGCCGTCACGAAGTTAATGCTGGCGTAGGGACGCCGGCCGTCATTCTGGTAGAGATCGCTGCTGCCGGTGAGGCGATACGCGAGGTCGGAGAGCTGGCCCTCGTCCCCCTTCCAGTAGCGGCGTACGGTGTCGCGATACTTGCCGTTCCACTCCGCCCACAAGATTGGGAAATTGCCGACCTGGTAGCCGCCGCTTCCCACGTCCCACGGCTCGGCAATGAGTTTCACCTGCGAAATCACCGGATCCTGGTGAATGATGTCGAAGAAGGCCGAGAGGCGGTCCACATCGTGCAGTTCGCGCGCCAGGGTTGCGGCAAGATCGAAGCGGAAGCCATCCACGTGCATCTCGGTGATCCAGTAGCGCAGGCTGTCCATGATGAGCTTCAGCACCTGTGGATGGCGCACGTTCAGGCTGTTGCCCGTGCCGGTGTAATCCATGTAATAGCGCGGCGAATCGTGCACCAGTTTGTAATACGTGGGATTGTCGATGCCGCGGAAGCTCAGCATCGGGCCGAGATGGTTGCCTTCGGCCGTGTGGTTGTACACCACGTCGAGGATGATCTCGATGTTCTCGCGGTGCAGGGCCTTGACCATCGCTTTGAACTCGGTGACCTGTGTGCCGGTGTCGCCGGAGGAGGAGTAGCGCGCTTCCGGCGAGAAGTAGTTGATGGTGTTGTAGCCCCAGTAATTGCGCAGGCCCTTGTCGACGAGGACCTTGTCATCGACGAACTGATGCACCGGCATGAGCTCAATAGCCGTCACGCCAAGGTCTTTCAGATACTTTCGCGCGGGAGCCGACGCCAGTCCTGCGTATGTGCCGCGCAGATGCTCGGGAATCTGCTGGTTGAGTTTGCTGAAACCTTTTACGTGGAGTTCATAAATGATGGAATCGCTGAGGGCCGTCTTCGGAGGACGATCGTGCTCCCAGTCGAAGTAGGGACTCACGACCACGCTCTTGGGCATGCCGGAGGCGCTGTCGCGGCGATCCACGCTCAGATCGGAGTTGTCGGCCCCAAAGCGGTAGGGATAAATCGGCTTCGACCAATCCACGTTACCCTGGATTGCCCGCGCGTAGGGATCGATCAGCAGCTTGGCGGGATTGAAGCGCAGCCCGCGGTTCGGGTCCCACGGACCATGCACGCGATAACCGTAGAGCTGGCCAGGCTGAATGCCCGGGAGGTAAACATGCCAGACGAAGGCGGTCTGCTCGGTCAGCACGATACGTTCGGTCTCGCGCCGGGTGCGGTTGTCGTAAAGGCAGAGCTCCACCTTGGTCGCGTTCTCCGAATAGAGGGCGAAGTTGACGCCGGTGCCATCCCAGGTTGCACCCTGCGGGAACGGTCTGCCCGGTAACGTGAGTCGTGCCATTCAGTTCTCCGAACCAGTCTGAACTAGAATGATGCATTAGATGCAGTTGTTTGTGTCAGGAAAACAGTTTTCGGCTATCCCTCCTGAGGAGCGATCACACCGCAAATAGTCTTTCTGCCTTACGGGTGCATCTTATTGATTGCTATGGGAACAGAGAAGCTCGGAAAGTGCGTCAGCCCCGATTGCCAGGCTGAGTTTAAGCGCTTGGGAACGGGCCACATTTACTCCCTCCACGTCAGCGAGCCGCGGATGTGGGGACTTCCTGCCGGTGTCAGGCAGAAGGTGGTTTGGCTGTGCTCCAAGTGTGCGATGACCAAGCGGGTGAAGTTTGACCGCGCACATTGCCAGGTGCTCATCGTCAGCAAGCACGAACATCCGCACGTTGCCTGATACAGAAAACGGCGCGAGGAGCGAGACTCGATTGCTCGGGGTTATTTCGCACGCCATGGTTTGCGCGCTTTAGGAAAACCCAAATGCCCCAAAACAAAAGCACGACTACTACCGCCGCCACAAGCCAGTAGGCGACTCGCTTTCCGGATTTGCGGATGACGAGTGGCCTGCCTGGTCCGGTTTTTAGGACGTGCAGAGGCTCCTTGGGAGTGGACATATCTGCTGGGATGTTAAGCGTCAGCTGAATGTTGGATGCCGCCCCTCCGACACGGCCACCACCCACGCAGAAAGAGACGCGCTGTTCGTTACCTGGGGCGGGGGAGGACTGGCTTCACTGCCATTCGGTCCGTTTTCAAGGTACCGCCAGAGTCCTGCCACTGAGAGTACCATCCACGCAGCAAAAACTATCCAGATAACGGCCGAGACGCGGGTCCTGCGTCCGCCTATGTCTTGACCTGTCATATGTATTTATGGAGACCAAGGGCAGGACAAAAGTTGCATACTGAGGCGGCGGCGCTGTCGCTAAACCGCCGCTATACTGCTGGAGTACGCGCGGAGTCCTTCGCTGCTGCAGCTTGATAATTTGCATGGCAACCCGAACGCCCATCCCGCCGGCAAGTGAACAGGATCTCCGTGATCTGGGCTTTGGCTCGGTTGTCTCGCGCGAGAGCCAGCAAAGGCTGTTGAATCGCGACGGCAGCTTCAACGTCGAGCGCAAAGGCCTGCCTTTCTGGTCGTCGTTCAGCCTGTACCATTCGCTGCTCACCATGGTGTGGTGGAGGTTCTTTCTCCTCTGTGGCGCCTGGTACCTGCTGGCCAACACGCTGTTTGCTATGGCCTATCTGGCTTGTGGCCCCGGGGCGCTTGGCAGCGAAACGGCCGGCATGCAGAACCACACGTTTCTGCGCGCATTTTTCTTTAGTGTTCAGACGCTGTCGACCATCGGCTATGGACACGTGGTGCCAATCGGCCTGGCGTCCAACATTGTCGTTACCGTGGAATCGCTGGTGGGTTTGCTGGGTTTTGCGATCATCACTGGCCTGCTGTTCTCCCGTTTCTCGCGGCCAACCGCGAAGGTACTGTTCAGCCGCCATGCGGTGATCGCACCTTACGGCGATGGCACGGCATTCGAGTTCAGGGTGGCGAATGCTCGCGAGAACGAACTGATCGAGGTCTCGGCCAAGGTAATGCTTACGCGCTTTGAGGATGCCGAAGGCGTGCGCACCCGCCGTTACTATCCGCTGGAGCTGGAACGGCCGAGTGTGACCTTCCTTCCGCTGACCTGGACGGTCGTTCACCCGATTACCGAGCGCAGTCCGTTGTATGGACAAACGGGAGAATCGCTGCGGGCATCGCGAGCCGAGGTTCTCGTATTACTGAGCGGCTTCGACGAGACATTTTCGGCCACGGTTCATACCCGCACCTCCTACACTCCGGAGGAACTCATATGCAATGCGCGCTTTGCCAACGCCTTCATGAGTGAGGCCGCCGACCAGTTTGCCGCCAGCGGGCGTGGGGGGGCGAAGATTGCGGTCGATATGCGCAAGTTCGACAAGATTGAGAAGCTTGGGGAAAGCCCGATTGCACCAGAGTTAACAAAGTCGGCTTGAGTCGCGCAGGCCGCCGCACCACGTGAGTTACGAAGAATTTACTACCGTACGTCTTCCTCTCCCTCTACACTCTTTCGCAGATATCACATCAACTGGAGGAACTAATGGCAGACGAGAGTCTTAGGGTCCGAGCAGTGAAGGGTGGCACCACGGCATCGCTGATTTTGGGCATTGTGATGATTGTGCTGGGCTTCATCGCGATTCTGGCGCCTTGGGAAGCGGGCATTGCCATTGTGCTGATCGTGGGATGGAGCATCATTTTCAGCGGTGGCGCGCTCGTGTTTTACGCTATCCGTACCCACAGCGGCGGCCGGGCGTTGCTGGAGGCCCTGTTGGGATTGATCTACATCGCCGCCGGCATTTACATCCTCATGCATCCACTGGGTGGATTGCTGGCGCTCACATTGCTGCTGGCGTCGTTCTTCCTGATTTACGGGATTATCGCGCTGGTACTGGCTTTTCGGATGCGTCCACTCAGTGGGTGGGTGTGGGTCCTGATCGATGCGATCGTGACCATCCTGCTGGGCCTGCTGATCTATATCCACTGGCCGGCGAATACGGAATGGGTTGTCGGAACGCTGGTCGGTTTGAGCATTCTGATTTCGGGCTTTACTCGTGTCATGGTGACGCTGGCCTTCCGCAGACTGGGTACCGCCGCCGCGTAGGATTTGCTGCTGATCGCAGAAATTGTTTTGTATCAGGGCACGCCTTCAGGCGGCCCGCAACGGTCCAACTGTGGCGTGGGCTTCAGCCCCAGGTAAACCGGTTTTTGCAAGGGCTAAAGCCCGGACCCTTGCTGCGCCTCGCTGGTCACGACTAAAAAGCCGTGCCCTGATACGACTCAGAATGACTCGTGAGATGGGTTCTCGCTCGAATCAGCAGAAGAAACGAGGGCGACCCTATTTTTCCGGATTGTATGTGATTGCGACATACGCGGTTCGTCCCTGTGGAGCACCGTTCGTCCCACCGGCGGTGTACACCGTTCTTGAATCCTGCCACTCGGGATACAATCGAGAGACGCGCATCAGCCGTAACACTAAAGAATCCCGTGAAATTCGACCCCAACCGATTGGAATGTTTTTTATGACCCTTTGCCCAAAGCACGAGGAAGTCCGCGCGCGGCGTGCACAAACGCGGGCAACTTTCCTCGCAACTACCGCCCTTGGCCTGAGCCTTGCGTTCGCCGCTTGTAGCCGCGGTCGGGCTGAAGGTCCGCAAGGGCCGCCGGCCATGCCGGTCAAGGTTGCTGTGGCCGAGACCCACCAAATTCAGGAAACATCGGAGTACGTCGCTACCATTAAGTCGCGAAATTCTGCAACCATCATGTCCGATGTTGAGGGCTGGATTTTCGACATTCGCGTGCACTCGGGCGATCTGGTAAAGAAAGGCGACACCTTGATGGAGATCGATCCTCGCCGCCAGAGGGCGACGGTTTCAAGCCAGGAGTCGCAACGGGCGTCCAAAGAAGCGAACCTGCAATGGACCAAGCTCCAATACGAGCGCATGCAGGCGCTGTCGGCTTCCGGGGTGGTCAGCAAGCAGGATCTTGACCAGGCCAGGTCTACCTACAATTCCGCCGTCGCCGATGTGCAGTCGATGGATGCTCAGGTCAAGCAGCAGGAAGTGCAGTTGAGGTATTACAGTGTCTTCGCGCCGACGGATGGAATTGTGGGAGACATTCCCGTGCACGTCGGCGATCGCGTGACCAACACCACGCCGTTAACCACCATCGATGAACGGCGCGGCCTGGAAGTGTACGTTGCAATTCCTTCCGAACACGCGCGCGACATCAAGATGGGTGCTCCGGTCGATGTACTGGACAGCGACGGAAACGTGCTGCTCAAAACCCGTGTCTATTTCATCTCGCCGCAAGTCGACAGTGGCACGCAGTCGATTCTCGCCAAAGCTCCCGTAGACGACGTGCAACATCTGCGTTCGCAGCAACTGGTGCGGGCCCGCATCACGTGGAGTTCCCACCCCGGAGTCAGCATTCCGGTGGTTGCCGTGACCCGGGTGAACGGCCAGTACTTTGCGTTTGTGGCCGAAGAGCAGAACGGCGCGGCAGTGGCCCGTCAAAAACCGCTGCAACTGGGCGAAATTGTCGGCAATGACTATACCGTTCAGCAGGGTTTGACGGCGGGGGAGAAAATCGTAGTCTCCGGCGGTCAGAACCTGGTCGATGGCGCGCCAATCCGAATTGAACAGTAGCGTTCTCGTGTTGCAAAAAAGGGGCCTGCGGCTTGTTTGCTGACTTTTTTATTAAGCGTCCGGTTTTCTCCACGGTAACCTCCCTGTTCATCGTTATCGCGGGAGCCGTTTGCATTCCCTTGCTTCCGATTGCGCAGTTTCCCGACCTGGCTCCTCCGCAGATTGCGGTAAACGCGTTTTATACCGGCGCCAACGCCCAGGCTGTCGAGAGCTCCGTAACCACCTTGCTCGAGACCGCGATCAACGGCGTCGAAGGCATGCGTTACATGACATCGAGCAGCGGTAATGACGGCAGTTGCACAATTACCGTCGTCTTTGAGCTCACGCGTCCGCTCGATATCGCCGCTGTCGATGTGCAGAACCGCGTGTCCGGCATACAGGGCCGCCTTCCCGACGAGGTGAAGACGACCGGTGTAACGATCACCAAGGTTTCCACGTCGTTTGTCATGGCGGCGGGCTTCTACACGCAGGGGACAAAATACAGTAACGAATTTGTCAGTAATTACATTGATGTTTACGTCAAGGACGCTCTTAAGCGTATTCAAGGCGTAGGTGACGTGCAGATCTTTGGTGAGCGCAAGTATTCGATGCGCCTGTGGGTCGATCCCGCGCGCCTCGCGGCCCGAGGCCTGACCGCCGGTGATGTCGTGTCGGCGCTACAGCAGCAGAACGTGCAGATCGCCGCCGGTCAGGTTGGGCAGCCGCCAGCCCAAAAAAATCAGATGTACCAGATCAGCGTTCGTGCCGTCGGACGGCTGACAGAAGCTGACCAATTCAACAACATCATCCTCAAGCCTGGGAGTAACGGCGCGCTGGTGCGGCTCCGTGATGTCGGTTACGCACAGCTCGGGGCTGAAGATTACAGCTCCGTACTGAGCTTCAACGGTTATGAGGGCGTCGGTATCGGCGTTACTCAGTTGCCTACAGCCAACGCACTCGACGTCGACAAGGCGGTCCGTTCGGAGCTGGCCAGACTCTCCCTGCGCTTTCCTCCAGGTCTGAAATATGCCGTCGCCTTTGACACCACTACGTTTGTCGGCGACTCGATCCGGGAAGTGTTGAAGACCCTGGCCGAGGCCATCCTTTGGGTCATGCTGGTGATGTTCCTCTTCCTGCAGAACTGGCGCAGCACACTGATTCCGGCAGTCACCATTCCAGTTGCCCTGGTTGGGACCTTCGCATTCATCAAGCTGCTGGGCTTCTCCATCAACACGCTTACCCTGTTTGGAATTGTTCTGGCCACGGGGTTGGTGGTGGACGACGCCATCGTGGTCATCGAGAACATTCAGCGTCACATGAGCGAGGAGCACATCAATTCGCAGATTGCCGCCTCGAATGCCATGGGCGAGGTTACCGGCGCGGTGGTCGCCACCTCGCTGGTGCTGGTTGCTGTGTTCGTGCCGGTGGCGTTTTTCCCAGGCACAACCGGCCTCCTCTACAAGCAGTTCTCGCTGACGATCGCATTTTCGATCATCATCTCCGCGTTCAATTCGCTTACGTTTACGCCTTCGCTTTCGGCGCTATTGCTGAAGCCGGAAGACGAGTCAAAGAAGGGAGTGTTTTTCCGCGGAGTCGAGAACTTGATCCACAAAACGACCCAGGGCTACACGCACATGGCGCGCGCGGCGATCAAGCTTCGATATGTGGTTGTGATCCTCTTCTTCGCTGGTCTGGCTGCAACGTACGTCTTGTACCGTTCGGTTCCGACGGGCTTTGTTCCTGACGAGGACCAGGGCTGGTTCATGATCACGCTCCAGGCGCCACAAGGCGCTTCGGTGCAGTACACCTCGAATGCGATTCGCGAGGTGGAAGCCATCGTGCACAATGACAAGAGCATCACCGGGGCCTTCAGCGTAGTGGGCTTCAGCTTCACCGGCAATGGTCCGAACAAGGCGATGATCTTTCTGAACCTTGCCAATGTCGATCAGCGCAAGCGGGACGATCAGTCGGCGGCGGCGATCGTCGATCGACTGCGTGGGCCGCTGTTTTCGTTGACCGACGTCCAGGCATTTCCGTTCCTTCCACCGGCGATTTCCGGTATCAGCGCCTTCGGCGGTTTTACTTTCGAGGTGCAGCAGGAAGGCGGAGGCTCGCTGGAAGAGTTGTACGATGTCACCCAGAAGCTCATACGTGACGGCAACTCCAGCAAAGATCTGCAGGGCCTGTTTAGCGGCTACACGGCTAACGATCCGCAATTTGTGGTGACCATCGACCGGCAGAAGGCCAGCAGCCTGCAGGTACCGCTGCTGCAGGTGACCAGCGCCTTGCAGGTCTACATGGGATCCGCGTATGTCAACGACTTCGATTTCAACAATCGCGCCTACCGCGTCTATATTCAGGCCGATCAGTCGTTCCGTGCGGCCCCACGGGATATCCGGCGCTTTTATGTACGCTCCGACACGGGCATGATGATTCCGCTGGATAACGTAGTGACCATCAGCGAAGCGGCATCCCCGCAGGTTATCTCGCATTACAACCTGTTCCGCTCGGCTGAGATCAATGGAGCAGCCGGCCCGGGTTATAGTTCCGGCCAGGCCCTCGCCGCCATGCAGAACCTGGCCAAGAAGGACCTGCCGCTCGGCTTCAACTATTCGTGGTCGGGCCTGTCGCTGGAGGAGATCAAGTCGGGTGGACAGTCGGCGATGTTGTTTGGTCTTGGTCTGCTGCTGGTGTATCTCACGCTTTCGGCACAGTATGAGAGTTTCTTCCTGCCGTTCATCATTCTTCTGAGCGTGCCCATGGCCATTTTAGGCGCGCTGGGAGCGCAGTCGGCGCGCGGCCTCATCAACGACGTCTACTGCCAGATTGGACTTGTGATGCTGATCGGCTTGTCCAGTAAGAACGGCATTTTGATCGTGGAATTCGCCGAGCAATTGCGTCACAAGGGGATGTCGATTACCGAGGCGGCCATCGAAGGGGCCCGTATTCGTCTTCGACCGATTCTGATGACGTCGTTCGCATTCATCCTGGGCGTGTTGCCGCTGGTATTTGCTTCCGGCGCCGGATCCGCCAGCCGTCACTCGGTCGGCACCACGGTCTTTGGCGGGATGATTGTCTCGACCATACTGAATCTGTTCTTTATCCCCGTGCTGTACGTCATCCTTAAGTCCATGATCGAGCGCAAGCCGGCAGAAACGAAGACCACCTGACCGGATTGGGCTGCCCGACATCTCTCTCGAGAGAGCGGTCCATGCGTCGTTCGTCACTCCTGCAGTTGACGGGCGTCACTGCAAGGCCGTTCACTTTGCGCTAAAAATGTCTTAGTACAGTGGCATGGGCCTGCCCCACAGTTCGGGCGAGACATGTCCATGCCCGCAGACGCCCCCACCCGGTGGGGAGACTGGTCGCGAAAATGGCAACGGCACAGCTCACTGCGGTCGACGTGAGCCTCCACACTGTGCTCATCGCCACCGATTTCTCCCGTTCTTCGGCAGCCGCGATGCAATATGGATTTGAATTGGCACGCCGCTATCAGGCCGCAGCGCACGTGGTGTTCGTGGTCCCCAACGATGAGTACCTGCTCGCGGGACCTGAGTGCTTTGCGTATGCGCGCGACGCGAGCCGGCGCGATCTGCTGGAGCTAAAAAAAGAGCTAAAGCAAACCCTCGGATATGAGGAAGGCTCCGATTACCACGCTCATCTGCTGGAAGGTCCAATTGCCGATTCCATTCTTGACTGCGCGCGTGATCGGCGGGCCGACCTTATTGTCATGGGCACCCATGGCCGCGGCAGCCTCGGCAAGATGTTCCTGGGCTCGGTTGCTGAGCGGGTATTTCGCCATTCGCTGATTCCGGTGCTCACGATCGGTCCCCAAGTGCATCCCCACGGCGTCGAGGCGCGAAACATCCTGCTGGCGACCAACGCCTCGCCGGCATCGGAACGGGCGAGTCTCTACGCTTGTTCGCTGGCCCGGGAGCATCACGCCCGTTTAACCGTCGTGCATGTGCTGGAGCACATTCCGCTGCATACCAAGGGCGATCGCGAGGAATTAGTAGAAGCGACGAAAGAAGAGATTGCCGGATCGTTCAGCCAAATCGCCGAAGGGCTCGATACCCGCTATGTAGTCGGATGCGGTGAGCCTGTGCCTGCGCTCCTGCGCGCCGCAGCTGAGTGCCAAGCCGATTACCTGGTCTTGGGCGTGCACCAGCGCTCTGGGCTGCTGGATCGTTTTATGTGGCCGACCGCTTACGGCATCGTTCGCGAGGCGCAATGTCCAGTCTTGACCGTGAGAAGCGCGATTTGAGCGCACAAGGAAATGGGAGGAACAGATGCCAGTATTCGTGGAAGACACGACTCTGTTGGAAGACGAGGTTAGTTCCATACCTAGAACGAATAGAAGGGAAGCGGAGTCTGAGCCTCTCCTGTACCACACCAAACCCGGCACCCACCCCACGCCGGTGGAGAAGCGGTCGCCCTATTGGCAACCGGTCGACGATCAGTCTTAGGCGGCTGATCGCGATCTACAACTGAATCAGCTTTCGTCGCCGTCGATGATGCGTTGAAAACGTCTGAGGCCGTGCTGGAGTGGTGTTTTCGCCTCTCCGCAGGCGGCGGGGGGGCCTCATCACTCCTGGTGCAACAACACCTGCCTGGCTTTGTCCAACTGCTCGTGCTGCACCCCGGTGAGTTTGGGGTAGTGCAGATTCAAAGTCTTCAGCGTTTCGACGATCACCTCTGAAACCGCCAGGTGTGCAAACCACTTGTGATCGGCCGGGATGATGTACCATGGCGCGTGTCTGGTGCTGGTGTGGTTGATTGCCTCCTCATACGCGGCCTGATAATCGTCCCAATGACGACGTTCGTGAAGGTCTGACTCTGAGAATTTCCAGTTCTTACTGGAATCGTCAAGACGCGCCAGAAATCGTGATCTCTGCTCCTCTTTTGAAACGTGCAAGAAGAATTTCAGGACCACAGTTCCGTTTCGCACCAGGTGGCGTTCCACATCGTTGATTGATTCGAAACGGCTTTTCCAGAATTTCTTGTCTGCGCTCCTGAACTTAGGCAGGCGCTCGTTCTGCAGCAGTTCGGGATGCACGCGAACCACCAGTACCTCTTCGTAATAGGAGCGATTGAAGATGCCGATGGTTCCACGCCGCGGCAGGTTGCGATAGGCCCGCCAGATAAAATCATGGCCCAATTCCTCGGCCGAAGGTTCTTTGAAGGCGAAGACCTGACAGCCTTCCGGGTTCACTCCCGACATGACGTGCTTGACTGTACTGTCTTTCCCAGCTGCATCCATACCCTGCAGGATGATCAGCAGGGAATAGCTGTTCTCGGCGTAGAGCAGGTCCTGGTATTTCGCAAGCCGCTCCTTGTTATTGTCCAGCTTGGCTCTCGCATGTTCGTGCGACTCGAAGCCGTTCTTATAGGCAGTGTCGAAATCCTTCAAACGGATCTGCTTGCCAGGAGGAGCCACCAGCGGCTTGATCTTCATAGGTACGCAGATGATACGTGCCGTTCCGCTGGTTTGCCACATGTCCGTTGCGCTTTCCGATTCCGCCGACCAGGCAAGCCCTAGAATCAGGCATACAAAAGACTACAAATTTTGTCGGATTGACATCTATGAGTAGGCAAGCTCGCACACCCGTGGATTTCTGGTGTAGAGTTCTTCACGCCAAAAGGAGGCACTATGGAAGGTCGTCTGCTACCGATACTGGTCATCTGCGGCTCGATGAGTATGGCGGTCGCCACTTTGGCGCAGCAACCGTCGCCCGCTGCGGCCAACAGCCAGGTTCAGCAAGGACAAATGAGCAACAGTGCTGAAACCAATGATGCCAATAACTCGTTGAGTCCGGAAGCGCAGAACCAGATGGTTCGCGAGATTCGGCACGAGTTGATCATGCTGCCGTACTACAACGTGTTTGACAATCTTGCATTCCGACTCAATGGACGGACGGTGACCCTGGAAGGCCAAGTCACCAATCCAACCCTCAAAAGCGATGCAGCCAATGTCGTGAAGCGGATCGAGGGTGTGGAAAAGGTAATCAACAATATCGAGGTCCTTCCGCCCAGTCCCATGGACGATCGCATTCGGCGCGCCGCTTATCGCTCCATCTATGGCTATGGCCCACTCATGAAGTACGCCAACATGTCTGTTCCACCGATCCATATCATCGTGAAGAATGGCCGGATCACCCTCGAGGGCGTCGTGGACAGCGAGCAGGACAAGCAGTACGCCGGCATGCGGGCGAACATGGTGCCGGGTACCTTCCAGATGACAAACAATCTTCGGGTGGTCAACAGCGCCACAACGCCAAAAAAGTGAGCTGTGCGTTCCGGCGAAGTCAATGAGACATTAAATCTGGAGCTGTCGGCAATCCACAGGTCAGCCCCTTGGGCCCGCAGGTCCCGCCTTTAGAGGGAGAAGGACCGCCGATCGCGGGCGTACCAGGTCGTGTATTCAGAATCGCGCAGCTTTCATGGACGATGTCTGATGATGGAAGGAAGTCTGCGGCTTGACGGACGCAGCATTTGCCCCTCATGAAAATATCTGTCTCGATCCGGCCTGTGCTGACAACCGGTTGTTCGCAGCGCTCTTTAGTTTTTCCCTCCATGCATCTGAATTTGAATATCACCTACGACATGGAGGTCTCAAAAATGCGAGTTCAATATGGCGAGCGGGAAGATCAGTTCACCGGAGCAATCGAGTCACAAACGGCGAAGATTCCGAGCACAGGCTACCTGGGCTTCGCGCTTGGGTCAATGGCAGCCTCGGCGATCCTGAAGGCCATGGGCAAGACCGATTGGGCGCTGTTTGTGGGCCAGTGGGCTCCGGCGTTTCTCATCCTTGGCGTGTATAACAAGCTGGTCAAGCAGCATGGTTCCGACGCTTATTCCAAGGCCGCATAATACTTAGGCGCGCCGCTGGGCTCGGCGGGCGGCGCGTCACTTTATTGCCATCCAAATATCGCCTGTCAGCATCCATGAACCCCATGAAGGACCTCGCATTTCGCCACGCCTGTGCTGCCTGTCGTGCCCAGGTACCCCCAATCCAGAAAGCGCTGCGATGACACAGAGGACATCCGGTTCCAATATTCCGCTCAGACAATTCGGAAAGCACGACGTCAAGATTTCCGCCCTGGGGTTCGGCGGACATCACTTGGGCGATGCCGAAGACGAGCAGACGGCGATGCGCCTGGTTCAAACCGCGGTTGACGGCGGCGTCACCTTTTACGACAACTGCTGGGAATACCATCGCGGTAAGTCCGAGATCTGGATGGGTAAGGGGCTGAAGGGCCGCCGTGACAAGATATTCCTGATGACGAAGGTCTGCACCCACGGACGCGATGCCGATCTCGCGATGCAGATGCTGGAGCAGTCGCTGAACCGGCTGCAGACGGACCATCTTGATCTCTGGCAGATTCACGGCGTCGCTTTCGACAACGATCCCGAGCTGTTCATTCGCCCGAATGGTGCGGCCGAGGCGCTACGCAAGGCGAAGGAGCAGGGCAAGGTTCGTTTTGTCGGCTTCACCGGCCACAAGGACCCCACGATCCATCTCAAGATGTTGAACACCGGCTTTCCGTTCGATTCCGTGCAGATGCCGCTCAACGCCTTCGACGCCCAGTTCCACAGCTTCGAGCAGCAGGTGCTGCCGGAGCTGAACAAGCGCGGTATTGCCGTGCTGGGGATGAAGCCCATCAACGGCCATGGTGAACCGGTTAATCAAGGCGTCCTTACCGCACAGGAGGCGCTCCGTTATGCCATGAGCCTTCCGGTTACCACCACCATCACCGGGATCGACACACCGGAGGTGCTGCAACAGAATTTAGCGGTGGCGCAGGGATTTCAACCGATGTCGCCGCAGGAGATGCAGGCGCTTCGTGACCGGTTAAAGGACCAGGCTGCCGATGGGCGCTTCGAGATGTACAAGCTGACCCTCAAATTCGACAACCCGGAGGCGCGGCTCGCACATCAGTTCCCGCTCGATACGCAATCGGTTGAAGTGCGGGAGATGCTGAAAGCGACCGAGAACACCGGTCATCCCTTTCCGAGTTCGAAATGAGGACCCGAATCGATGCAGAGTCATGATGCAAGCCGTCGTATATTCCTGAAAGGGGCGGCGGCAATCGGAGCGGCAACGGTGACAAAAGGCATGAGTTTGGCGCAGTCACAATCGGATAGCGGCAAGGAGCAAGCGACGAACTCCGGCGAAGCTGTTCCGCGCCGTCCGCTGGGCAAGACCGGCATTCAGGTCTCAGCCATGGCGCTGGGCGGCTACCATCTTGGCTCGACGAAGAACCAGCAGGAGGCCAACGAGATTGTGGCTCGTGCGATGGCTGCGGGTATCAACTTCTTCGATAATGCCTGGGACTATCACGACGGGCACAGCGAGGAAGTGGTCGGCAAAGCGCTAAAGGGCAAGCGCGATCAGGCCGTCGTCATGACCAAGGTTTGCACCCACGGGCGCGGCAAAGATGTTGCCATGCAGATGCTGGAGGAGTCGCTCCGTCGGCTGCAGACCGATCATCTCGATCTTTGGCAGATTCACGAAGTGATTTACGAAAACGATCCTGAGCTGATCTTCGCGCCGGGTGGTGCTGCCGAAGCGCTGCTCCTGGCAAAACAGCAAGGTAAGGTGCGGGCGATTGGTTTTACCGGACACAAAGACCCGCATATCCACCTCAAGATGCTGGCCCACAACTTTCCCTTCGACACGGTGCAGATGCCGCTCAATTGCCTTGATGCAACGTTCCGCAGCTTTGAGACGCAGGTCCTGCCCGAGGCCAACCGGAAGGGAATCGCGGTGCTGGGGATGAAGAGTATGGGCGGCAGCGGAGAGATCATCGTCCATGGTGCTGCGAGGCCTGACGAAGCCCTCCGCTATGCTATGAGCCTGCCGGTCGCTTCGACCATTAGCGGCGTCGAATCGATGGGCGTACTCGAGCAGAACCTTGCCGTCGCTGGTGGCTTCCAGCCGATGTCGTCGCAAGACATGCATGCCCTTCGCGAGCGGTGCAAATTCTATGCCTCTGATGGCCGTTTCGAACTGTTCAAGACCACGAAGAAGTACGACGGCAAAGTCGGCCGCGAGCAGCACCACTTTCCTACTGCACAAGAACTGCCCGCCTGATTGTGGGTCGGGACGCAACCTGACGGAGTCACGGAGGCAGGCTTGATCTCTGTGTCGAATCTTCCCGTTCGTTGAGAGCTCCATCCGCTCTGGCTATCGTCCGCCAAGTTATAATCGGCCTTCCATTTCTTGCCAAACCACATCATGGACACAGGGCTGCAAGGACGAGTTGCAATTGTCGCCGCGTCGAGCCAGGGCATTGGACGGGCGGCAGCGAACGCGCTCGCCGCCGAGGGCTGTAACCTGGCTATGTGTGCCCGCAACTCCGACGCACTCAGCCAGGCCGCCGATGAAATTCGCGCCGCTTACCAGGTTGCGATCTACGCGGATAGCCTGGACGTAACCGAGGTTGAGGCCCTTCAAGAGTTCGTGACTTCGACGGCACAACGCTTCGGCCGTATAGACATTTGCGTCGCCAACGCGGGCGGCCCTCCAGCAAAGGGTTTTCTTGCTACCTCATCAGAAGAATGGCGTCGCGCCTTCGAATTGAACATGATGAGCACCGTAACGCTTGCGCAGTCCGTGATTCCGCATATGCAGAAGCGCAAGTGGGGACGCATTGTCGTGATCAGCTCGGTTGCCGTCAAACAACCTGTGCCGGACCTGGTGCTGTCGAATGCGGTTCGCGGAGGTGTGCTCGGACTGGTGCGCAGCCTGGCGAATGAGTTCGGCAAAGACGGCATTCTGGTGAACAACGTGGCACCTGGCTATACAGCGACCGACCGTCTTTTGGATTTAGCCGCGGCCCGAGCGAAGAGTACGGGACGCGCGGAGCAGGAGTTCTTCGACGCCTGGTCGGCGGATTCTCCGCTCGGGCGGCTGGGCAGGCCGGAAGAGGTAGCCGATGCGGTCGTCTGGCTGGCTTCCGAACGCGCTTCGTTCGTCACCGGTCAAACGATTCTGGTCGACGGTGGGGCATATCGCGGAATCTGATTTGAATGGGATTTCGGTACGTCTCAAGCAGGGAAGGAGTTTCGATTTGCGGCCTTTAGCGTCCCGACTCGATGCGATGAATGGTGAGGGAGCATTGTCGGTCTTTGCCCGCGCCCGCGAACTCGAGCGAGCCGGACGGGACATCCTTCATCTGGAACTGGGCGAGCCCGACTTCCATCCTGCCCCGGAAGTGCAGGAGGCCTTGCGGCAGGCGCTGGCAGCTGGTCGTGACCGCTACACCGCCGCCGGCGGCGTGCCTGCGCTGCAGGAGGCCATCGCTGCATACCTGGGCCGGACGCGCGATCTGGAGATCGACTCCCACAATGTAGTAGTCGCGCCTGGCTGTAAGCCGGCTCTCGCGCTTACCATGCAGGCAATCGTCGATACGGGCGACGAGGTTCTATGTCCCGACCCCAGCTTCCCGATCTATCCCTCGTTGACCCGAGGCCTGGGCGGCAAGCCGGTCATGTTCGGGCTGCATGAGGAGCTCGGTTTCCAGCCGGATCCCGATGAGATCGCCCGTAAGATCTCGCCCCGCACCAAGCTTCTGATCGTGAACTCTCCCAACAATCCCACGGGCACAGTCCTGAACGAAGAGGTGCGACGCGCGATTGTCGAGTTGGTCCTTAAGCACGATCTGCTGGTGATCTCGGATGAGATTTACGCGCGCGTCATTTACGGCGACATCTATGTCTCGCTGGCCAGCTATCCGGGAATGCTGGAGCGCACCGCGATCGTCGACGGCTTCTCCAAGAGCTTCGCCATGACAGGATGGCGACTGGGCTACGTGGTGGTGCCGGAGTGGATGGTTCCGGCCATGCACCTGCTGGTGGTGAACAGCTTCACCTGTGTGACGGAATTTGTTCAGCATGCTGCGGTCGAGGCATTGAAGGACCGCTCGGGCGCGTGTTCGCGAATGGTGCAGACCTTTGCCGAGCGGCGTGAGCGATTCTTGCGCGGACTGAACCAGGTACCGGGCTTTCGCACATCGATGCCGGACGGAGCCTTCTATGCGTGGGTGAATATCAGCGGAACCGGGCTAAGTGCGGAAGAAGTGTGCCGGCTGATGCTCGAGGAGGCCGGGGTTGCAGGCATACCGGGCGCAGGCTTTGGAGAACTCGGTCGGAAATTCGTACGGTTCTCCTTCGCGGCCTCCTCCGAAAAGCTGGACGAAGCCGTGGAACGGATACAAGCGCTCTCTGTCCGTTGGACCGCGCTGGCAGCGCAGATAGCATTTCAGAAGTAAATTCGCTTCCTAACCGCAGGTTGATAGGATGGTCTCATGCTCAAGCATTTCAAATGGAACGACGTGGAATTGGAAGCGCTGAAGCCCGATCTGGGACGGCAGCTGGTTGTAGGTCAGGACATGATGCTGGCCCGCGTTTTGCTCAAGAAGGGCTGCGTCGTTCCCGAGCATAGCCATAGCAACGAGCAGCTTACCTACATCCTCGAAGGCGCATTGCGATTTACGATTGACGGTCGAGAGATCGATGTGAAGGCGGGTGAAGTGTTGTGCATCCCGCGGAATATGCCGCATGCTGCGTTAGCTCTGGAAGATACGGTCGACCTCGACGTCTTCAATCCTCCGCGTGCCGACTGGCTGAACAAGACCGACGATTATTTGCGCAAGGCAACGCCCGAACTTTCGAAATAACTCCGACCGCTTAACGAGCTGCTCTCGCCGTGATGCCGCGTACCCCGGTCATGCACGGTCTCGCCTTTTCCCGTTCTGCTCATCTTTATGAATTCCTTACGAACGTTTTATTCGCCACTTATGTGCAAAGTGATCGAATAACCAGTTCGAACGCAGGAGTGTGGGTTCGCAAGGGTAGCGTATGACTGTCTTATTCATCGGCGTGTGCAGTTTGAGTCTTGTCTTCTTTGGCATCGTTCTTGTTGGTTGCTCACGGGACACGAGGGCGAAGCCGAGACGATCGTACGTTACGAAAATCTCCTGCGAGGATCAGACCGTTGATTCCGCTATGGGCCGGCGGTACATGATTCATCTGGAGATGCAAATGGCGGAATTTCTGTCGCGCCACAAGCACGCGGCGTTGGCGATCGTATTCCTGTTGCTTCTCCCTTCCGGGCTCCGGGCGCAAACACAGCCGACCAATGCCACGCAGCAAAGTGCGGCCAACTCCGCGATTCCTCCCGCCGTGGCCCAGGAACTTGACGCCCTGAAGCAGCGTATCGAGCAACTGGAAGCAGAACTCAGGAGTCGTCCCGCGCCTGCTCCTGCGGCCGGGAGCGAGAGCTTTGCCGAAACCTCGCATGCTCAGCAGGACGGAGTCTCCACCACTCATGCCAGCCAAAGCGACGGCAATGCTCTTCTGACACAGCAAGCCGTGCCTGCTTCGGCGGGCAAGGAAGAGCCCTTCGCCTTCGCTGACTTCACCTGGCTCACAGGAAATAGTCGCGTCAAAGACACTCCGTTCCAGACGGCATTTTTCACGCCTGAAATCCGCGTGGACGCCGATTATGTCTACGATTTTGCTCACCCCAAGGATGACACCATCGGCGGGTCGAGCGAAATCTTTCGAACCAACGAAGTTCAGATCACGCAGCTCGGGGTCGGTGGCGACTTTCATTGGAACAATGTTCGCGCCCGTCTGATGACGCAGTTCGGCATGTATTCGCAGACCACGCCGCGCAACGATGCCAGCCCGGCTCGCGGTCAGTGGAACCTCGCCGACGCCTACCGCTATGTGTCCGAAGCCTATGGAGGCTATCACTGGGACGTGCTGCACGGAATCAACGTCGATGCCGGCATTTTTATGTCATACATCGGTTTGTTCAGTTATTACAACTTCGATAACTGGGCGTACCAACCGTCTTATGTGTCTTCGAATACCCCCTGGTTCTTCAACGGCGTAAGAGTTCAGATCTTTCCCAGCGCCCATCTGAAGATTGAGCCGTGGTTCGTCAATGGATGGCAATCCTACGGACGCTTCAACAACCGACCCGGGATCGGCGCACAGATTTTGTGGCGTCCCAACGGATGGCTGTCGATCCTGGGAAATCAGTACATTCTTGGAGAAGATACGCTCGGCAACCCTGGGCGCGTGCGCTATCACACCGACGATAGTCTCCAGCTCAAGTACTACGACAATCCTTCCCGGCGTCTGGATAAGGCCGCGTTCACCTTCACGGGCGACATGGGCTGCGAGCACGGTGGAGGAGTAAGCTGCGCCGGCGACTCCATTAAAGGCCCCAAGCAGAGCTTTCTCGGCTACATGGTTTACAACCGCTTGTGGTTTCACCGCGATCTCTACGCCGTTACGGTGGGCGGCGGCCAGATCAATAATCCCGGCCGCTACCTTGTGTTGCTCCCGCCGATCAACGGGGCCACGGCAATTTCCGGTACTCCGTACTTCACCGAAAATCCCGGCGATCCTTTCAAAGCCTGGGACATCTCGCTCACGGGCGATTACATGCCGAGCCAGTACATCACCTTCCGCATGGAATACAACCATCGTGTTGCGAATGTGCCTTACTTCTCCGGGCCTGGCGGAGTGACGCCGCCGGGAGGAAATACCGGCGCTCCAGGGTCGCTGGTGGCCGGATTCACTCCCGATCTGCGCAAGGACGAGAATCGCATGACCGGAGCAATTCTGGTGATGTTTTGAGGAGAGAGTTGCGATCGGCGCGCCCCGAGGTGTTGCGGCGCACGACGTAAGCTCTTCCTGCTGAAAGGTGCCCGTGAAGATTGCGTGAGGTGTCTCCTCCGGAATGAGTGTATTTTCACCCTATTCGTGAACGCTCGAGACGGGAGGCATGAGTGAGCACCTTATCTATTGCTAGAGCTCTGTATCGCAGAGGAATCGGCGTGGCAGTGTCGGTGGGATTGATATGCGGTTCGCCGCTACTGGCGCAACAACAAGATTCGAGCGCAAAGCCGGCGGCTGATGCCGCGACGGTCGAGAAGCTGCAGGAACACATCACGGCACTCGAGATGGAAATGAGAGAGCTGAAGGAACAGATGAAGGACATGCAGGCGGCCTCATTGCAGCCGAAGCCGGTCACCGATCCGGCGAACAGCCTCGCTCACAATGGCGAGGACCTGTCGGCCGGAGGCGGCGCCCACGCCTCCAACGAGGGTCAACCGGTGGCCAAAGAAGCGCTGTTGACAGCCGAAGATCGCGGCGTGCTCGACTATCTGAAAACTTCCACCATCAACGTCTTGTTCGACGGTTATTACGCCTACAACTTTAACGATCCCATCGGCCGGGTGAATCTGCTGCGCGCTTACGACGTCAGCAGTAATGCCTTCAGTCTGAATCAGGCAGCCGTCGTGTTCGAACGGGCCGCCGACCCAGAGGCTGGGCGCCGATGGGGCACACGGCTCGATCTGCAATTCGGGCAAGCAACATCGACGCTACAGGGCAATCCCGCGAACGAACACCGCCCCGACATTTACCGCAACGTCTTCCAGGCCTATGGAACCTATGTCGTTCCGGTAGGTAACGGATTGACGGTCGACTTTGGCAAGTGGGCGAGTTCCCTGGGATATGAGGGCAACTACACCAAGGACCAGATGAATTATTCGCGTTCTTACTGGTTCGACTTTCTGCCCTTTTATCACATGGGATTCCGCGTGAACTATCACTTTAACGATAAGGTCGCGATGAATTACTGGATTGTGAACGGAAATAACCAGACCGAGCCCACCAACGGCTTCAAAGATGAGATGTTTGGTTTTGTGATTACGCCGAACAAGAAGCTTACCTGGACCAACAACTATTACTTCGGGCAGGAAAATCCTGACGCGGTTCCGACGACGAATTGCGGGCCGGTCCCGGTTCAGCCCGGGCTGTGTTTTGTCGGAGTGGCTCAAACTCCCGACGGGAAGCTGCAGATCTTTGACAGCTACGCGAACTGGCAAGCGACGACCAAGTGGACCTTTGCCCTGGAGGGCGACTACGTCATCCAGCGGATTTGGGCCAACGCTGCGCCCGGGAAATCGTCAGCTCCGGCACACACCTGGGGCGGGGCCCTCTATGCGCAATATCAAGTCACGCCCAAAGGCTTTCTTGCAGCACGCTCGGAGTATTTGTCCGACCACGGCGCGTATTTCACCGGCGGCCTCTTCAGTGGAGTGACCGAAGCTTTGAAGGAAGTTACGTTGACGTACGGCTACAACGTCACCGATGGACTTCAGGTGAAGACCGAGTGGCGTCGAGACTGGTCGAATGTGCCGATATTCCTGACCGCCACGCAAAACGTTTTCAGCAAAGACCAGAACACTGCAACCTTGGGCCTGATCTGGTGGTTTGGCCGCAAGCAGGGTGCCTGGTAGGAGAAGGGTATGCAAGACGTCGTCTTTGTCACCGTAACCATTCTGTTCTTCGCCGCGTCGTTGGGCTACGTGTATTTCTGCGACCGGGTGCACTGAGGGGAAATTTATGCACACGCAATCCGTAATCATGCTCACCATCTGCGCGCTGGTCATGTTTTATCTGTTTTATGCGCTGCTGCGCCCGGAGAAATTCTGACATGACTGCCAACGGATGGTTTCAAATTGTCGTTTTTCTTCTGCTGATCTTCGCGGTCACGAAACCTATGGGCGTCTTTATGACGCGAGTTTTCAACCGCGAGCGCACCTTTATCGATCCGGTACTGAGGCCCATCGAGCGGCTTATCTATAAGCTTTGTCTGGTCGACGAGAGCCGGGAAATGCGCTGGACCGAATATGCCTTTGCGATGCTGCTGTTCAGCCTCATTTCCATGCTTCTGCTGTACTTGATGCAGCGGGCGCAGGCATTCCTGCCTTTTAATCCGCAGAGACTTGCCAACGTGCCGCAAGCACTGGCGTTCAACACGGCATCGTCTTTTACCACGAATACCAACTGGCAAAACTACTCCGGCGAAACCACCATGAGTTATTTCACGCAAATGGCCGGTCTCGCTTACCACAACTTTATGTCCGCGGCCGTGGGCATCGTGTTGGCGATAGCCTTTATCCGTGGTATTGCCCGCCGGCAGATGGACACCATCGGGAACTTCTGGGTCGACATGGTTCGCGCTTGTTTGTGGGTGTTGCTGCCGTTCTGCATCGTCGGGGCCTTACTGCTGGTGTCGCAGGGGGTCGTGCAGAACCTGAAACCCTACGACACAGTGAAGCTGGTTGAACCGCAGCAGGTGCAGCACGTCGGCGCCGACGGCAAGCCCGCGGTCGATGCGCAGGGCAAGCCCGTGATGGACACCATAACCACGCAGACCATTGCGCAGGGTCCGGTAGCATCGCAGGAAATCATCAAGGAGTGGGGCACCAACGGAGGCGGCTTCTTCAATGCCAACAGCGCACATCCCTTCGAAAATCCCACGCCGTTGTCGAACCTCATCGAATTGTTCTGCATCTTCGCCATCTCCTCCGGACTGACCTACACCTTGGGCCGCATGACCGGCTCACCACGCCACGGATGGGCGGTCTGGTCGGCCATGGCGCTGCTGTTCCTGGTCGGCGTGACTGTCGCCTATCGCGCCGAGGCCCACGGCAATCCTTTGCTGCATGGCGTGGACCAGCAGGTCTCAGCCCAACAGCCGGGTGGCAACATGGAAGGGAAGGAAGTGCGCTTTGGCATTGCCAATAGCGCACTTTGGGCTACGGTAACCACCGACGCGAGTTGTGGAGCCATCAATGGCTGGCACGATTCCTTCACCCCTCTCGGCGGCATGGTGCCGCTGGTCAACATCATGTTGAGTGAGGTGATCTTCGGCGGTGTCGGCGCCGGCATGTACGGGATGCTGGTCTACATTGTGCTTGCGGTGTTCATTGCCGGACTGATGGTGGGCCGCACTCCGGAATACCTGGGCAAAAAGATCGAAGCCTACGACGTGAAGATGGCTATGCTGGTGGTGCTGGTCTTTCCGCTGGTCATCCTCACCTTTGCCGGAATTTCGACTGTAAATAACTTCGGAACTTCCAGCATTCTCAATCCGGGGCCGCACGGTTTGAGCGAGATTCTGTATTCGTATACTTCGCAGGCGGGGAACAACGGCTCGGCTTTTGCAGGGCTGAGCACCAACACTCCCTGGTACAACGTCGCGGGCGGCATCACCATGCTGATTGGCCGTTTCCTGATGATCATCCCCATGCTGGCGATCGCCGGGAATCTGGCGAAGAAGAAGTACGTGCCTCCCTCGCTGGGAACGTTTCCGGTAACTACGCCTCTCTTCACCACTTTGTTGATTGGCGTGATCGTAATCGTCGGTGCATTGACCTTCTTTCCGGCGCTGAGTTTGGGCCCGATTCTCGAACACCTGCTGATGTCGGCAGGGAAGACGTTCTAAGGACTTTCCATGGCAAGCTTGAGTTCGAAAAAAGCGGTTTGGGACGGAAAGATTGTGCGGCGTGCGATCGTGGACTCGTTCGTAAAGCTTGATCCCCGACACATGATGGGCAATCCGGTAATGTTCGTCGTCGAAATTGGCAGCGTGATCACGACCGTACTGCTGTTCCGCGGTGGTGAGGCCTTTAAGTTCAACCTGCAGATCACGCTGTGGCTGTGGTTCACCGTGTTGTTCGCCAACTTCGCCGAGGCGATGGCCGAGGGTCGAGGCAAAGCCCAAGCCGACACTTTGCGCAAGGCGCGAGCGGAAACCCTGGCCAATCGCTATCGCGACGACGGAGAGCTCGAACAGGTGGCGAGCTCGAACCTGCGCGCCGGAGATACTTGTCTCGTCTCGGCAGGCGAGATGATTCCTTCGGATGGCGAGATCATCGAAGGCGTCGCGTCGGTCGACGAGTCGGCGATTACCGGTGAGTCCGCTCCCGTCATTCGAGAAGCTGGCGGGGACCGATCGGCGGTTACGGGCGGGACCCGCGTCCTCTCCGATTACGTGAAGGTGAAGGTGACCTCGAATCCGGGCGAGACCTTCCTCGACCGCATGATCGCCTTGGTCGAAGGCGCCGAACGGCAGAAAACGCCGAATGAAATCGCGTTGAATATTCTGCTCGCCGGGCTAACCATCATCTTTCTGCTTGCCGTGGTGACGTTGCAGCCCTTCGCGATCTACTCCGGCGCACCGCAAACTGTGTTTGTGCTGGTTTCGCTGCTGGTCTGCCTGATCCCCACCACCATTGGCGGGCTGCTGTCGGCTATCGGCATCGCCGGCATGGACCGGCTGATCCAGCACAACGTCCTCGCCATGTCGGGCCGCGCGGTCGAAGCCGCTGGCGACGTGGACACCCTTCTGCTCGACAAGACGGGAACCATCACCCTGGGCAATCGCCAGGCAGCTACCTTTGTTCCAGCCAACGGCGTGACCGAGAACGAGATGGCCGACGCCGCTCAGCTTTCCTCGCTCGCCGACGAGACTCCGGAGGGCCGCTCGATCGTTGTGCTGGCCAAAGAGAAGTATGGGCTGCGTGGCCGCGAGTTGTCGTCGCACGACATGGAGTTTGTGGCTTTCACGGCGCAGACCCGCATGTCAGGCGTCAACATGAACGGCAACCAGATTCGCAAAGGGGCGGTCGACGCGATCACCCGCTATCTCATCGCCAATGGAGGAGCCATGCCGCCGGATGTGCAGGCTACGGTCGAGCAGATTGCCCGTTCCGGCGGTACGCCCCTCGTCGTTGCCGAAAAGCAGCGAGCGCTGGGCGTGATCCACTTGAAGGACATCGTAAAGGGCGGTATGCGCGAACGCTTCGATCAACTGCGGACGATGGGCATTAAGACCGTCATGATCACCGGCGACAATCCGCTCACCGCCGCTGCAATCGCGCGCGAGGCCGGGGTTGACGACTTCCTTGCCGAAGCAACGCCGAAAGAAAAGATGGATTTGATCAAACGCGAGCAGGCGCAGGGCAAGCTGGTGGCGATGACGGGCGACGGCACCAACGACGCGCCGGCGCTTGCCCAGGCCGACGTGGGCGTGGCCATGAATACCGGGACCCAGGCCGCGAAAGAGGCCGGCAATATGGTCGACCTCGATTCCAATCCGACGAAGCTGATCGAAGTGGTTGCCATCGGCAAACAATTGCTGATGACTCGCGGCTCGCTCACCACCTTCTCGATTGCAAATGATGTAGCCAAGTATTTCGCGATTATTCCGGCCATGTTTGCCGGCACGTTTCCTGTACTGAACGCCCTGAACATTATGCATCTTCAGACGCCCCAATCGGCGATCCTGTCGGCAGTCATCTTCAACGCCATCATCATCATCGCGCTGATCCCGCTGGCGCTGCGCGGCGTGAAATACCGGCCCATGGGTGCGGCGGCCTTGCTGCGCCGAAATCTCTGGGTCTACGGCGCAGGTGGCATCGTCGTACCCTTCATCGGGATCAAGGCCATCGACATGATCATCACGAGGGTTGGCCTCGCTTAACATTTGGAAGACAGTAGAACAGGCCTTCGGGTCTGCGTTTGCGCGGCTTCAGGTAAGAAGGGCTTCGGCCCCGGAGAACATTGATGAAGCAGAATTTGAAAATCGCAATCTTGATGACGCTGGTCACGACAGTGCTACTGGGGATTATTTATCCGCTGGTGGTCACGGGCCTGGCGCAGCTCCTGTTCCGCGATAAGGCGAACGGGCAGCTGCTTTCGCAGAATGGCGCTACCGTTGGTTCCCGCATCATCGGCCAGGGCTTTGCTGGAGCGGGATATCTGCATTCACGCCCGTCGGCGGCAGGGAATGGCTACGATGCTGCGAACTCAGGAGGCACCAATCTTGGACCGACCAATCAGAAGCTCATCGATCGCGTAAAGCAGGACACGACCACTCTGCAGGCTGAGAACCCCGGGCGTCCTGTCCCGATCGATTTGGTGACGACATCAGCTTCAGGGCTGGATCCGGAGATCACTCTGGCGGCGGCCGAGTTCCAGGTCGCGCGAGTTGCGCATGCGCGCAGTTTGAGTGAAGGCCAGGTACGCCAGATCATTCGAGAGTACACGGAATCGCGGCAACTCGGGTTCCTGGGCGAACCGCGGGTGAATGTTCTTGAGGTAAATCTCGCCCTCGACCGGGCAAGCACAACGGGCGCCCGCTGACCGCGGGACTCCTGGCATACGTTGCGGCGACGAAGTTTAGTCGTAATTTCACTGTGGGGCACTGGATTTTTGTTCGATTTCCGGCGATGATGAACACACATATCCTGTCGGGGCCGAATCGCCAGCTACGCGTTTGCGGCAGCATTATCGGCGCTCCTCGCATCCGACAGAAGTCTGGCCGAATCCCATGAATTGGCTTACCCTTGGCGTTCTTGGCGCGGTGGCTGCCTGGTTCGAGTACACCTACCAGCGAAGCCGCCGCAAACGAAACTCAGCAACGGCGTTGCCCGAGGCCGAATCGGTTTCCACTACTCAGCCCACGCGCGTGGCGCAAATCGATGCCACCCCTTCGATTGCACCTGGCTCCGAGAATGATAAGAAGTTGAACACGGCAGTTTGATGTAGCCAGTTGTGAATTGCCGGCGGTCGGTTTTCGGGGATGCCTGATCCGCGCTCGTTATCAGACCAACGATAGTTTCACCGTTTCGCGCCCTGCTTAAGGGCGATGATTCCGTATCTTGCTTCCTTGAGAACCGAAATTCGACAACTGAGAACTGACAACTGGCTACGGACAACTGTTTTCACGATCCTTTCATAAAGTCCGCGGTTGCCGGTTGGCGTTCGCCGCGAGTTCCTCATAGACTGAGAAGACTTGACCCAAGGAGTGTCTGTTGCTCGAGGCCATCATCGAAGCCTCTGCGGTGGAGAAGTACTACCCGCAGCCGGACGGCAATCGCATCCAGGTGATTGCGCCAACCAACCTCGGTATTTATCCGGGGAAGATCGTTGCGCTGCTTGGCCCGTCCGGCTCCGGCAAGTCGACACTCTTGCGCATGCTGACTGGCCTGTCCGAGCCCTCGTCGGGCGAAGTCAAGTGGCACGGCAAACCCATGTCAGGCGAGATCCCAAACGTTTCCATCGTCTTTCAGAGCTTCGCCCTTTTTCCCTGGCTGACGGTGCTGGAGAACGTTGAGGCTCCGCTCGTCGCCAAGGGTGTCGGCGCCATCGAGCGCCACAAGCGCGCGTTGAGGATGATCGACACGGTAGGCCTCGATGGTTTCGAAACTGCGTATCCGAAGGAGCTCTCCGGTGGCATGAAGCAGCGTGTAGGCTTTGCCCGGGCATTGGTGGTCGAGCCGGAAGTGCTGTTCATGGACGAGCCGTTTTCCGCGCTCGACGTGCTTACGGCCGAGAACCTTCGTTCTGAACTGCTGGAACTCTGGCTCAGTAAGAAGATGCCCACGCTAAGCATCTTCGTCGTCACCCACAACATTGAGGAGGCCGTGCTGTTGGCGGATCGCGTCATTGTGCTGGGCCGTAATCCCGGACGTGTGCGTTCCGACTTCGAGATCGATCTGCCACAATACCGCGATCGCAAATCGCCGCGCTTTGTGGCCATCGTCGATTACGTCTACAAAGTGCTTACCCGGCCGGAAGAGCCGGTGACGGCGCCCTCGTGGCAGGCGCAGGCTGCCGGCAACGGAGAGGGCCGCGAGCGCACGAAGTTTCAGATGCTGCCGCACGCGCGGCCGGGAGGCATTGCCGGTTTCATGGAGCTTCTGGTTGACCGCGGAGGCCGCGACGATCTCTACAAGCTGGCTGACGAGTTGTCGATGAACGTCGACGACCTCCTGCCCATCGTGGAAGCCGCGCAGATGCTGGGTTTTGTGATCTTGCGCGAGGGCGACGTCGAAATTACCAAAGAAGGCCGCGCCTTCGGAGAGGCGGACATTCAGGCACAAAAACATCTCTTCCGCGAGGCAGCGCTCAAGAATATCGCCATCCTTCGTCTCATCGAGAACACCTTACACGCCAAGCGTGATCATGCCATCGGTGAAGAATTCTTTCGTGACATTCTCGACGAGCACTTCAGCGACGATGAAATGGAGCGCCAGTTCTCGACCGTGCTGAACTGGGGACGGTACGCGGAAATCTTCGATTACGATTCGGAGAATGGCCGGCTCTTTCATCGGGAAGAGGCGGATGCAATCCCGATTGCAGGCGAGGGCTGATGGCCCGCACCGGCTGGCAACCCGTCCGCATCCTGGGTAAAGGGCCCTGGTCGCTGCTTCCGGCCCAGACCTGGTCGGTGCTTACCGACATCGTCATCTTCGCCGGCGGCCTTGCGCTGTTCTACGCCGTACTGATGATGGCGCGGACGTGGTTCGGTCCTTTTAATGCGCACGTCGAAATCTCCCGTGATCCGACCAGGTTGCCGATGTACGCAGCGTATTCTCTGCTGCGCATCACCGTAGCCTACGTTCTCTCCCTGGCCTTTACCATGGTCTACGGCTACATTGCGGCGTACAACCCACGCGCCGAGCGCATCATGATTCCGCTGCTCGACATCCTGCAATCGATTCCCGTGCTCAGCTTCCTCCCGGGTGTGATGCTGGCCATGGTCGCGCTGTTTCCGCATCATCAGCTTGGGGTTGAATTGGGCGCTATCCTGCTGATCTTTACCGGCCAAGTGTGGAACATGGCGTTCAGCTTCTACTCGTCGCTCAAGAGCATTCCGCGAGAGATGCGCGAGGCGGCAAAGATCTACCGCTTCAACTGGTACCAGCGCTTCACCCAGATTGAGTTACCATTCGCCGCCATTGGGCTGGTATGGAACTCCATGATGTCGGTCGCGGGCGGTTGGTTCTTTCTCATGGCCTGCGAGATGTTCGTGCTGGGCTCGCGTGACTTTCGACTGCCCGGCCTGGGCTCCTATCTTCAGACTGCCGCAAGCGCCGGCGATACCCAGGGCATCGTGTGGGGCATCGGCGTTATGGTCGCCCTGATCGTAGTGCTCGATCAACTGGTCTGGCGGCCGGTGATTGCGTGGGCCGAAAAGTTCAAGGTGGAGCAGGTCGAAAGCGCCGACGCACCGAAATCGTGGTTCCTCGATGTCGTGCAGCATTCGCGGGGACTGGTCCGCCTTCGAAAAAAGGCAATCAATCCACTTCGGGAGAGGCTGGCCCTGCGTTTCGCCAGGATGCATCACGCAGCCGAGAAGGACACTGCACCCGCAGGATGGAAGGTGTGGACCGGCCGCGCAGTCGCAACGATCGTTGTGCTCGGGATTCTTTATGCAGTCGTGCGCGCGACCGGCATGATGGCGGGGTTGGATCGTCATGAATATCGCGAGATACTGGTAGGTGCTTCGGCAACGTTCCTCCGCGTCCTCGCGGCACTCGTCATCGGAGCGGCCTGGACGATTCCTGTCGGCGTTGCCATCGGGTTCGATCCAAAGCTGTCACGGATTGCGCAGCCTCTGGCGCAGATTGCCGCGTCCGTTCCAGCGACCGCACTGTTTCCCATCGTGATGCTGGCGCTGATTCGCATCGGAGGCGGGCTGGGACTGGGCTCTATCATCCTTTTGTTGCTGGGCACGCAGTGGTACATCCTGTTCAACGTGATTGCCGGCGCTATGGCGATACCGACCGACCTGAAAGAAGCGTCGAAGCTGTTCAAGTTCACCTCCGCGCAGAAGTGGAGAAGGCTGATTCTTCCCGGCATCTTCCCGTACCTGATCACAGGTCTGGTGACCGCCTCGGGCGGCGCATGGAACGCCAGTATCGTCGCCGAATATCAGCACCTGAAGGACCAGACGTACACCACGGTGGGCCTGGGGGCGATGATCGCGCGCGCCACCGACGCCGGCAACTTCGAGCTGTTACTGGCATCGACCGTCGTAATGGCTCTGGTCGTGGTGACGGTGAACCGCCTGGTCTGGCGTAGGATGTACCGGCTGGCAGCCTCGCGGTATACGTTGGAAGTGTGAAGGGGATTTGAAACACACCATGACCACGCGCCAAGAAGCCTTTGTTGACCACACGCCGGGCGAGGCGCCCGTCCGCGGATTTCTTCATTCGGCCTCCGCACCCAATGCTGACTTCCTGGTCCTGACCCACGGAGCGGGAGGCAATTGCAATGGTCCGTTGCTGGTCGGTCTGGCGAATGAGTTCGCGGCAAGCGGCATCAGCGTGCTTCGGTGCGATCTGCCGTTCCGCCAGCGCAAGCCTACCGGACCGCCTTCACCCGCGAACGCGAAAGCCGATCAGGACGGACTGCGCCGCGCCGTCGAGTTGATGAAACCGAAATTCACCGGGCGAGCATTTCTGGGCGGTTGCTCTTACGGAGGACGCCAGGCAAGCATGCTGGTTGCGAACCGCCCCACTCTTGTCGATGGCCTGCTCTTGCTGTCCTATCCTTTGCATCCTCCCGGACGCCCGGCGCAATTGCGTACCGCTCACTTTCCTGATCTGCGCGTTCCCTCTTTGTTCATCAGCGGCACCCGAGATGCGTTCGGTTCGATCGATGAGCTGCAGCAGGCCATCACCCTGATCCCCGCTGCGACGAAACTCGTGCCGATCGAAGGGGCTGGCCATGGACTTGTGCAGAAGTCGAATCGAGAGCTTTTGCCCGGGCGGGTTGTAGAAGAATTCCGATCCTTCTTCACTTGAGGAAGATGCCAAAGCTCCGACCGGGAGCGGCTAAAGCGAACAGACGGAGGTCTCCGAGCGGGATTCTCCGCCGTTGTCGCATTGGACCTTGTAAAGCTCGCTACTATGGGTAACAATCTGAGGCTTCACCGCAGACTGTTTCGTTGCTACGCCTGTACAGGCTGTTGTTTGCGGGTCCTGCTCGATCAAGGAGATCGATATGACTTCGATACTTGCGGCGTTTGTGTTTCAGGAAGGCCACTATCCCTTCGCCCCATTCTTCAGCGGTCCACTGCTCTCCTTTTCGCTGTTGATCGCAGTCATCATCATGGTGGGCGGCTGGAAGATGTTCGAAAAAGCCGGACAGCCAGGCTGGGCCATCTTGATTCCGATCTACAACGTGTACGTCATGTTGAAGATTGCAGGACGCCCCGGATGGTGGCTCCTGCTCTTCCTGATCCCGCTGGTCAACATTGTCCTGTCGATTGTGTTATCGATCGACATCGCGAAGTCCTTCGGCCAAAGTGCGGTATTCGGTGTCGTTGTAATATTCCTGCTGGGCGGTCTGGGCTATCTGATCCTGGGATTCGGAAAGAGTTATCGGTATATCGGACCGAGTGCGCTCGCGCCGGTGCGCGTCTGATCCTTATTCAAGAAACGATCCGTCGCGAGGCCTCTCCCAGCAGATCTCCTGTTGGTGAAGCTCCCGACGTTCAACAATCGCTACTTTCCCTTGACGTCCAGTTCATTCACCACCTGCGTCACATTCGGAACGGTTGCCGCAACTTTCTCCACATCCGCACGCTCCTGCATGTTCGCGACACGTCCCTTGAGCGTCAAAACTCCATTCTTCGCTTTATACGCAATGTGGTCCTTGTCCCAGTGGTTCGCAATCAGCAGCGCTTTGAATTGCTTGTCGATGCTGTCGTCAAGGTTGCCCTCGATCTCCTTGGCCTGCGACGCGACTCCCGGAGGCTCGATACTGATCTGGTTCGCGACCACCAGATTTCCGGCAACTGCCTGCGCCACCTGCCCGGCGCGGTCTTTATCCTGTTCTGAGCCGACTCTACCGTTCAGGGTTACGACGCCCTTCTCTTTGTTAACGTCGACTGAGACATCGTTGTAGCCGGCCTGCTTCTCGGCACTCTTGACGGTGTCAGGATCCAGGTTGGTCACTTTCTTTTCGGTGCACGCGATGCCCAGGGCAAAAGCGAGAGCAGGTACGATGAGGGCTTTCTTCCACGGCATATTGCGGTCTCCGAGTGTTCGAAACTTGCAAAAGTCGGAAATAGGATGCGAACTTTCCTACAGGGGAGGGCTTGCTACCATGGCACACTTACGCACAAGTGCGCGAGGCCTCTTCTTCCGCGCCATGGCCGAGGAACGAATCGCTACTTCGGTAATGCAGCCGCGTTACCCGGACCGCCAACCGGCTGCAGCTTAGGCAAGCGTTGATCGACGGGCGGGAGCTGTGGGAAGGCGGCATGCGGCTCGGTCTGGTACCAGTAGGCCACAGAATAGAAATTGTCGGAGCGGTGATTCGCGTGTCCATGCTCGATCGTGGCGCGCAACGATTTCGTAAACGTGATGGGCGAGTCCAAATGGAAGCGATACATGGACGACCGGCCGCCAGCCAGTTCCGATCCTTTCACCGGCGCACCATAGAGCTGGTACGAGAAGCCGTGATCGCCGAAGCTGTAAGCCCCGAGGAAATAGTCCTCCGAACCGGTGCCAATAATCGTCGGTGCAGTGTCGCCGTCAATGAAGAACATGTCATCGCCTTCACCGAACCAGTCGTCCTGGTTTTGCAGCACTGACATGGTGACACCGACGAAGTTTCCACGACCCGTAGCTTCCATCCATACATAATTGCCTTCGCCCGTGGTGTTCTTCTTGTCGTTCACGCGCGGATCGCCATTCGACGTCCAATCGTTGGTCCAACCGTGATTCGGCTGTGCCTGCCGGAATTGCGCGTGGAAGTACAGGGTGTCAGCCGCCAGCGGCTTATGGTAGGCGCGGTAGTCGAGATTGAAGTAGAAGGCATCGACCTTCATTTGGCCTTCATTGGTCACGGTGATGCGAGCGTGCTTCTGGAACGGCATCGGGAAAAACGAGTTCAGCGCTTTGAAGTTCCCGACCGAGAGCAGCTTCGACTCCCACAGGTGGTACTCGCCCAGGCCGAGGCCGAAGAAGTCGCCCAACGGCGCCTCCACACTCGGGCTGGCTTCGTCGTCCCAATACATGCGCAGCACCAGCTTCTTCAAGTGGTACGACTCAGGCGTCGCGAGGGTGATCCAGAGATGGCTAATCAGACCAGGTCCGCTCGCGTCCATCAGCGTCAGAGTAGCTCCGGGTGCTATCTCGCGAAAATCGTGATTGCCGCCTGTGGGGTCGTAGCTGGAGATGCGCTTCAGCTGATAGTCCTGCGGTTGTGTGATGTCGATTGTCCAGGGAGCGGATACTTGGCCAAGAAGTGAGCAATTGAGTGCCACCACCAGGAGAAGTGTTCGTTGGACGAGACGTAGCATGAGAGCCTCACTGAGCGAGCGATAGCGCTACAGATTGTCTACATGATTTGCGGTTCTGACAAGCGGAGTCCACGCGGGTGTCGCTCGGCGACGAAAAGAAGATCCCTCGCTGGCTCGCGATGACACTCAGGATTAGGATTAGCAAAAAGTGAAAAGCGAATTGCGATTGGCGAACTGCGGCTGTTCTACTTCGCCGCCATCGACGAGACCAGCGAGTGGAAGATCCGTGCGCCGTCCGTCATACCCAGTTCCGGTTCGCTGGCGCGCTCCGGATGCGGCATCATGCCCATGACGTTGCGCCCCGCATTACAGATGGCGGCAATGTCGTCAAGCGAACCATTGGGGTTCGCCTTGGCGGAGGGCTCGCCGGCCTGGTTGGTGTAGCGGAAGACGATGCGGTCCTGCTCTTTCAATTCGGCCAGTGTCGGCTCGTCACAGAAGTAATTGCCTTCCATGTGGCCGATGGGAATCTCCAGGACTTCGCCCTTGGTGAGTTGCTGCGTGTAGGGCGTGTTGGTGCTCTCGACGCGAACGTGTACGGGCTTGCACACGTATTTGAGACCCGCATTACGCAGCAGCGCTCCCGGCAGGAGTCCGGCTTCGCAGAGAATCTGAAAGCCGTTGCAGATCCCCAGAACCGGCCCGCCGTCGGCGGCGAATTTTCGTACTGATTCCATCACGGGAGAGAACTTCGCGATGGCGCCTGTGCGGAGATAGTCTCCATAGGCGAAGCCGCCGGGAACCACGATAGCGTCGCAACCCTGAAGATCCTTCGAGTCATGCCACAGAAACGTCACCGGCTGCTTGGCAACTTCCGAGATCACCCAAAATGCATCGTGATCGCAGTTGGAACCAGGGAAGATGATGACGCCGAATTTCATGGCTGTGCCCGTCTCCAGAGGGGATTTACGTCAAGTGTAGCATGGGTTTCGCGACGCTCGATTGAGGCGTAGCATCCAATCAACGTGCAGTTTTCCCGCCACATCAGCATCACCGGAGGCGCGCTGGGCCGCTGGTTCGTCGCACAGTGCTACGACTCCATCTGCGTTGGACTCCTGTGGTGGGCTGGACTGGTTTTTCTGCACGTACCCTGGGCGCCTTTCTGGGGCCTTCTCGCCGCGCTCCTGCAGTTCATTCCGCAGTTTGGCACGGTGATGTCGCTGTTGGGTCCGGCCGTGGCCGCTCTCATCGCGAACGGCTTCATGGGAGTCGTTTACGTGCTGATCCTGTACGGAGCAGTCGTCGTGATCGACGGCCTCATACTGCAGCCGATCATCATGAAACGAACCGTGCGCGTGCCCATCTGGGCATCGCTGGTTGTCCCCATCGTGCTGAGCCTGATGTTCGGCTTCTGGGGACTGCTGCTGGCGGCGCCTTTACTAGCTGTCATCTATGCCTATCGCGCTTTAGGAAAGCGAAGCCCGCCTGGTATTCCACACCAGACGCCTCCCGGCCAGGAGATCACGGGCGGCCAACTGATTTCACCGGGCGGTCCGCCGGAAAAAATCACCGGCCAAAGCTGAATGTGTCAAGTGCCCGGATGCAAGAACATCCACACGCCGAGCGCCAGAATGATTCCCGACACGATGAGGCGAAAAACATTTTCTGGAATGCTCTGTAACACGCGCTTTCCAGCGAGCGTTCCGACCACCACGCCAAGAGTGGCGAAAGCGATGATCGGCCACTGCGCAAGAATCGACTGCAACTGCAACGCGGCGTAAACCGGCATACGGAAGACATCGATGAGGAGCGCGATCGCGGTTGCAGTGGCGACGAAGGCATCGCGTTGCAAGTTGAAGCCGAGCAGCGCGGCAGAGCGGATTCCGCCCTGGTTGCCGACCATACCGCCGAAAAGTCCCGAGAGTGCTCCGGCCACCCATGCAGTGCGTTTACCGAACTTCATGCGCGAGGCCACACCAGTCAAGCCCGTAATACCGGCAAAGACAAGCAGGCTCGCAAGAAGATATCCGAGGACAGCGCTGCGCACCCAGTTATGAAGCAGTGCACCAAGCAGGCCGCCGATGGCGCTGGTTACCCCGAAGCTCAAGAGCACTCTGCGGTCCAGGTGCTGGCGAATCGCCGCAAAGCGCACCGCCGTTCCCACGAAGTGTGGGATGGAAACGACCGCGACCGCCAGCTTGGTGCCGAGCCAGCTGGCGAGCAGCGGTGTGAGAAGGCTGCCGATGCCGAACCCCGCGATCGAGGCGATCGCCCCGGCAGCCACTCCCGCCACCGTAACTAGCAACGGGTGGGTCATGACGAAACACCGAGCCTACGGCCACTCTGCAGAAGAAGCCTCGCTAATCGCGACCGGTTTTCCACACAATCCTCTGCATACAAGCAACGCGTCTGGCGCTTAGAATATCAGTAGAGCACGATCAGGAAGGCCCCAGTCCTAATGCCTCAGGAATTCGTACATCTTCATCTTCATACCGATTACTCGATGCTCGACGGCGCCTGCAAGATCGAGCGCCTCGTCGATCGGGTCAGGGAACTGAAAATGCCGGCCGTGGCCATGACCGACCACGGCAACATCTTCGGTGCGGTGGAGTTTGCGAACGCCGCCAAAGATGCCGGCATCAAGCCGATCCTGGGATGCGAGCTCTATGTCTGCAAGAAGGAAGATCATCGCGCGGCGCCCGAAGGCGACAACTATAACCACCTGATCGTGCTGGCTGAATCGGATGAAGGTTATCGCAATCTGGTCAAGGTTGTCTCCGAGGCGTCGCTGCATGGCTTCTACTACAAGCCGCGCGTCAGCAAGAAATTTCTGGCGCAGCACTCGAAGGGTTTGATCGGTCTGTCAGGATGTTTGAAGGGCGAAGTCTCCGAGACTTTGACGGAAGGGAAGTACGACGCCGCGCGCGCCGCTGCGTCGACCTACCAGGACATCTTCGGCAAAGGCAACTTCTTCCTCGAGATTCAGGATCAGGGATTGCCGGAAGAGCGCCGCATCCAGCCTAATCTGCTGAAGCTGGAGAAGGACCTCGGCATCCCGCTCGTGGCCACCAACGACAGCCACTATCTCTGCGAAGACGACTCGCACGCCCAGGATGTGATGGTCTGCATTCAGACCGGCAAGTCGATCAACGACACCAACCGGTTGAAGTTCGCCAACAACCAGTTCTACGTCAAGAGCGCCGATGAGATGGCGAAGGTCTTCCTCGGCTACGAGAGCGTGCTGCAGCGGACGTTGGAAATCGCGGAGCGCTGCAATTCCAAGATCGAGAAGGTGCACGACCCGTTCCCACAGTTCGAGGTGCCGGCAGGCTACTCGCTGGCCGACTACTTCGAGTTCGTCACCCGCGAAGGCTTTGCCAAGCGACTGAACATCCTGCGCGAACTTCAGGCCATGGGCCGTCTGAAACACTCTCTGGAAGAATACGAACAGCGTCTATCACGCGAGATCGGCATCATTCGCCAGATGCAGTTCTCCGGCTATTTCCTTATCGTGTGGGACTTCATTCGCTATGCGCGCGAGAACAAAATTCCCGTAGGCCCGGGCCGCGGATCGGCGGCGGGCGCGCTGGTGGCGTACGCCATGGGCATTACCGACATCGATCCGCTGGCGAATGAGTTGCTCTTTGAGCGCTTCCTGAACCCGGAACGCGTCACCATGCCCGACATCGACATCGACTTCTGCATGAACCGTCGCGGCGAAGTCATCAACTACGTCACCGAGAAGTACGGACGCGATCAGGTGGCGCAGATCATCACCTTCGGCACCATGGCGGCCAAGGGAGCCATCAAGGACTCCGGCCGTGCGATGGACGTTCCTTACGCCGAAGTGGAGCGCATCACCAAGATGGTGCCGGCCACGTTGAACATTACCATCGACCAGGCGCTCAAAGACTCGCCGGCCATGGCCACTGCCTACGAGACGGAGCCGCAAACGAAGGAGTTGATCGACACCGCGAAGCGACTCGAAGGCATGGTGCGCAACTCCGGCGTGCACGCCTCGGCGGTCGTGATCGCGCCCCAGCCGCTGACCGACCTGGTGCCGCTGTTCCGCACCAAGAACGACGAAATCGTCACGGCGTATGACATGACTGCGGTGGAGAAAATGGGCCTGCTGAAGATGGACTTTCTCGGGCTCACCACACTGACCATCATCGACGATGCTCTGCGGCTCATCGAACAGACGCGCAGTGTCCGTCTCGACTTGCAGACTCTCACGCTCGACGATGCCGCCACATTCGAAAAGGTCTTTCACACCGGCTTGACCTCAGGCGTCTTTCAGTTTGAATCGCACGGCATGCGCGACGTGCTGCGCCGCTACAAGCCGACGGTCGTCGAAGATCTCACCGCGTTGAACGCGTTGTACCGTCCCGGCCCTATCCAGGGCGGCATGATCGACGACTTCATCGATCGCAAGTGGGGACGCAAGAAGATCGAGTACGAACTGCCTGAGCTGGAAACCATTCTGAAGGAGACGCTGGGCGTCATCGTGTACCAGGAACAGGTGATGCAGATCGCCAACCGCCTGGCCGGCTACTCCCTCGGCGAAGCCGACCTGCTGCGCCGTGCCATGGGCAAGAAGAAGCCCGAGGAGATGGCCAAGCAGCGCGAGCGCTTCGTCAGCGGAGCGGCCGAGCGCAAGTTTCCACCCAGGAAGATCGAGAAGATCTTCGACCTGATGGAGCAGTTCGCCGGCTATGGTTTCAACAAGTCGCACTCCGCGGCGTACGCGCTGCTGGCCTATCACACCGCATATCTGAAGACGCATTATCCCGTCGAGTTCATGGCGGCACTGCTGACCTCGGTGTCGGGCAGCACGGACGACGTGGTGAAGTACATCAACGAGTGTCGCGAGATGGGCATTGCCGTCGAGCCACCTGACGTGAACGTGAGCGATGCCTACTTTACCCCGCATGGCGAAGCTATCCGCTTCGGACTTGCCGCGGTGAAGAATGTCGGCCACAACGCCATCGACTCGATCGTCGCAGCCCGCAAACAGTGTGGCAGCTTCCAATCGATCTTTCAGTTCTGCGAGAAGGTCGATCTCCGGCTGCTGAACAAGCGCGTGATCGAATCGCTGATCAAGAGTGGGGCAATGGATGCACTCGGCCGCCGCGCGCAATTGATGGCCGTAGCCGACAGCGCGATGGAGCACGCACAAAAAGAGCAGAAAGACGCCCTGCTGGGTCAGCACGGCTTGTTCGGTGTCTTCGCTCAAGATGAGCCGGTGCAGCAAGTCGACAAGCCGCTGCCCAACATCCCCGATTGGGATGAGCACCAGCGGCTGGCCAATGAGAAAGAGATCCTCGGCTTCTTCATCACCGGTCATCCCCTCGACAAGTATCGCGACAAGCTGCTCGACTTCAACGCGTTGACGACCACCGAAATTTGCGAGATGAAAAACTCCACCGGCAAAGACGAAATCCTGACCGGTGGCGTGCTGAAGAACGTTCGCGTCGCCAAGTCTCGCAAGGGCGATCTCTACGCGCAGGGCCAGCTCGAAGACATGAATGGCTCGGTCGATATCGTCTGCTTTCCCGAGGCCTACCGGCGGCTGGCGGAAAGAATCAAGCTGGATGTGCCCGTACTGGTGAAGGGTGCGGTTCGTGTGGAGGAGGGCTCGAATCCGAAGCTTCTGATCAGTGAAATCACACCGCTGGAGCAGGCGCAGCCGAAGTTGCCGCGCGGCCTGCGCATCAGGATCCCGCTGGAAACGGTTTCCGCCGGCACCATCGACGAGCTGCATACGCTCTGCAGCGAACGTCGCGGCAATGCGAAACTGCTGTTCGACCTGGAGCGGCGCGGCGACTTTACGGCCGTCATGGAAGCGGAAGGCTATAATGTGTTGCCGGACCGCGCCTTCATTGCGCGAGTGGAAGAACTGTGCGGCCGCGGCAGCGTGCGGATCGTCGATTAACCTCAACCAGATTGAGGAAGCAGGATGCAGCCTATGTCCTCGAAGCCTGGACTGGCGATGGAACCTGAGCGGGATTCGTCGCTCACTCGCTCCGGGATAGTACCAGCCGTCGATTACTGGATTTCCGCTGTGGAAGCGGTTTACTACGCGTCATCGAACCACCAAGACACCCCTATGGAAGCTGCTTCAAAAGCGCAAAACGAACTGGAACGGATTGAGAAGCAGATCGACCAGCTGAAGAGCGTGGCCGGTGACAACCAGGAGGCACAGCGTCAGTTGCAGGAGCTGCACGGGCGGGTGGAATCTCTGCGCCGCCAGATGTCCGGCAAGCTGACCGCCTGGGAGCGCACGGAACTGGCGCGCCATCCCATGCGCCCCTACCCGCTCGACTACATCGAGCGCATCTTTACCGACTTCAGCGAAATTCACGGCGATCGTGGCTTTGCCGACGATGCTGCGCTTATCGGTGGCATGGCGCGCTTCCGGGGACGCGAAGTTGCCGTCATTGGCACCCAGAAAGGCCGCGACACGAAACAGCGCGTGTATCGGAACTTTGGACAGCCCAATCCCGAAGGCTACCGCAAGGCGCTGCGCATCATGAAGTTCGCTGAGAAGTGGCGGCGGCCCATCATCTCGCTGATCGACATCGTCGGCGCGTATCCTGGCCTGGGGGCTGAAGAGCGAGGCCAGGCCGAGGCCATCGCCCACAACCTGCGCGAAATGGCTCGCCTGCAGGTGCCCTTCATTGCAGTCATCACTGGCGAGGGTGGCAGCGGCGGGGCACTCGCCATTGCGGTAGCCGATCGCGTGCTGATGATGGAGAACAGTATCTACTCGGTGATCTCGGTCGAGGGCTGCGCCTCCATCATGTGGCGCGATTCCAGCAAGAAAGAAATTGCCGCCGAGGCACTGCGCATCACCGCCAAAGACAATCTGGAAATGGGGATTGCCGACGAGTTGATTCCCGAGCCCTCGGGCGGAGCTCATCACGACTACGAAGCCGCCGCCACCTCCGTGGGCGATGTGCTGGAGAAGCACCTGGCAGAGCTCGAAGCTAAGCCGCTCCCAGTGTTGCTGGATGAGCGCTACAAGAAGTTCCGCAACATGGCCCAGTACTACCAGACGGTGTAGCTGGATCTGAACATCTCGCATGTGCTGGCAGCACGCCGCCGCAAGCAATCGCGCATCGTTCTCGGATGCAAGTCGTGAAACTCTGATTGAAAAGCGCGATTTCTTCGTGCTAGACTCCTCCGCGTCAATTACTGCTTATGGTTCCTCATGCAGGACATGCCAGCTGGGCGGTCGGGACGGTAGCGTCTTTTCTCCTATGCGCTGCGGGTGTCACAGGGCTCGGAAACCCTCGGGCAACTCTGCTTGAAATCTGCGGGGCCGGCATCCTATACGCGGTGGTGTTCTGGTTGAGGGCCTCGAAGGTGCCCCACAAGCGCGAAATCGCGTTGGGAGTGGGAGCGCTTTTCCTGTTATCCAGCATCATCGGGATCGTCTGTCTACCCCCTCCTCCTCACGATTCGATCCCCCGGAAAATCGTTGAGACGCATACGGGTACCGCGACGACGAGCGGCGACAACAGCCCGGCGGTCACCGGCTCCGGCAACAGCATCAGCATAAACTCAGATTCCGGTGCATCGTCCCCCAAGAAGCGAGAACATCCAAAGACGAGTACCCAGCCATGAAATGGGTTGTGATCTTTATCCTCTTTGGCATGTCGGCCGCGTGGTGCCAAACCAATACCGGCAATGCCCAGGCGTCGGGCTCGTGCAGTCCCGCGGTCACGGGAAGCAATAATCACTTCACTTTGAGTTGCGGGGGAATTTCCAAGGAAAAGGCCGAGGAACTGGTTCGCCTGATGAACGGCATCTTGTCCCGCCAGATTGATCCCAAGGCGATCTATTCGCAATTGGACCAGATACAAAAAGAGATAAACAGCATTCGCTCCGCATTCGCTGATCCTCTTGCTGAAACTCCTAAAGCGGAGCAGGATTTGTGGCACCAGGCTCATCAAATGCAGATGCAATGCAGCCAGGTCGTCGATCAATGGAATCAGGCGAAGTTGCAAGCGACGCAAGATTTTAACCAGAAGCAGTTGGAATGGGCGCGGACCCTGGGGACGCGGCCCCGGGGAACCACGCCGCCACAGTACGATCCGGCAGCAATCGATCGCGAGGAGGCCACCGTGTTCGAGAAACTGGTGCCTGATTTGCAATCGGCGCGCGAGAAACTCGTCGCAAAGGCTCCCGACTACTCCGCCACTCTCGATTATCACATCGTAAATAACACGTGGCAGGCCCTCGCCGTTTGTTCCGACTTTGGCCGTCTCACCTTGCAATATCAGGTCGCTCTTTATCAGGAGGCTCAAAAGAAGCAGCTCTCCAAATAGGCTGATTCTGCCGTACTCTGAAGCAAGCAACGCCTCCATGATTCTTCACTCCTTGCTGCCTGCCTTATAATGAAAGGTTAGGCCCCACGTGCCTGACTGAGTTCCGTGCGGGGTAGCTAGTCAAGGGGTATTGATGGCCACAACCGAAATTGCAGTACATGGCACCGAACACGGCGCCGAGCGACAGCCTGTCGTCAACGATTTCAGCATCCAGGTCGCAACCGTAAACGGATCAGGTTCGCAAAGCGCGAACACCGTTCTGCTGCGCACGATCTTCCAGATGGGTGTGCCCGTCTCCGGCAAGAATATGTTCCCGTCAAACATCGCCGGGCTGCCGACCTGGTACACCATCCGCGCCAGCGCAAAAGGCTACATCGGACGCAAGAAGGAAATCGACTTCCTGGTTGCGATGAATCCTGAGACCGCGAAGGAAGACGTGCTGTCGCTGGCTGCGGGCGCCGCCGTTCTCTACGACGAACCGCTTAAGCTCGCCGAGCTTCGCTCCGATCTCACTTTCTATCCCGTGCCGTATGACAAGCTTGTGGCAACAGTTTGCACCGATGGCAAACTGCGCAAGCTGGTCAAGAACATGGTGTACGTCGGGGTCGTGGCTCATCTGCTCAGCCTCGACATGGCCGAGGTCGAGAAGGCCTTGCGCAAGCAGTTCGCCAAGAAAGTGAAGGCCGCCGCCCTGAACTGGAGCGCCGCCAAGGCCGGCTATGACTACGCCGTCGCTTCGCTCACTAAGTCCGATCCCTTCGTCGTTCAGCGCATGGACAAGACGGCCGGCAAGATCATCATCGACGGCAACGCCGCCGCCGCCCTGGGATGCATGTTTGCCGGTGTGACGGTGGTGACCTGGTATCCGATTACACCTTCCTCGTCGCTCGTCGAAACCCTCATCGATTACATGAAGGCATACCGCATAGGCGCTGATGGGAAAGCTACTTTCGCGATCGTACAGGCGGAGGATGAGCTCGCCGCGATTGGCATGGTTCTGGGTGCCGGATGGTCCGGTGCGCGCTCGATGACCGCCACCGCAGGCCCGGGCATCTCGTTGATGGCCGAATTCGCGGGTCTCGGCTACTACGTCGAAATCCCAGGAGTCATCTGGGATATCCAGCGAGTGGGTCCTTCTACGGGGTTGCCGACGCGCACCTCGCAGGGAGACATCGGCTTCGTGGCTTCACTCTCGCATGGCGATACCAGGCATCCGATGCTGCTGCCGGCTTCGGTGGGTGAATGTTTCAGCATGGCGCAGGAAGCGTTCAATCTTGCGGAACAGTTGCAGACCCCGGTATTCGTGATGTCGGACCTCGATCTCGGCATGAACAACTGGATGTCCGATCCGTTTGAGTACCCGACCGAGCCCATCAATCGCGGCAAGGTTCTATCCAAAGAAGATCTGGATCGTCTTGGCGGCTTCGCGCGCTACAAAGATGTGGACGGCGACGGCATCGGCTATCGCACGCTGCCCGGCACTGAGCATCCCAATGCCGCCTGGTTTGCGCGTGGCAGCGGACACAACGAACGGGCACAGTACAGCGAGCGTCCTGATGATTACCAGAACAATCTCGACCGTCTCCTGCGTAAGTTCGACACCGCGCGCTCGCTGGTTCCTAAACCCGAGATCGTGAAGAACGACGGCAACGAGGTTGGCATTATCGCGTACGGCACCTCTCATCACGCGCTGGTTGAGACTCTGGATCAACTTGAAAGCGAATACGGTGTGAAGGCCGATTATCTCCGCCTGCGGGCCTTCCCCTTTAACCGCGATACGCATGACTTTATCGCAGCGCATAAGCGGATCTACGTGGTTGACCAGAATCGCGATGCGCAAATGTTCACCCTGTTGAAGCTCGACATTGCCGTTCCAGAGATCGCGAAGCTGCGCAGCGTGCGGCACTACAACGGTCTGCCGATCGATGCCCGGTCGATCACCGACGAAATCGTGTCCCAGGAGGGCAAGTAAATGGCGACTACCACAGCCACCCCGCCACCGGCACCAAAGACCAACCGCATCGGCCTTGCCGTGCTTGATTATCGCGGCGGCAAGACCACGCTCTGCGCGGGTTGCGGGCACAACGCCATCTCCGAGCGCATCATCGATGCGTTCTACGAAATGGGTATCGAGCCCGAGCGCGTGGTCAAAATGTCGGGCATCGGCTGCTCGTCGAAAACGCCCGCCTACTTCATGGGCCGCTCGCACAGCTTTAACTCGGTACATGGCCGCATGCCCTCGGTTACCACCGGGGCCGTGCTGGCGAACTCGCGCGTAGTCGCACTCGGCATCAGCGGCGACGGCGACACAGCCTCCATCGGCATTGGCCAGTTCGTTCACCTCATGCGCCGCAATTTGCCGATGATCTACATCATCGAAGACAACGGCGTCTACGGACTGACAAAAGGCCAGTTCTCTGCGACGGCTGACCTTGGCTCCAAGCTGAAGACGGGCGTCATCAACGATCTGCCGCCGCTCGACACCTGTGCCTTGGCTATCATGCTGGGCGCGACCTTTGTAGGCCGCTCGTTCTCCGGCGACAAGAAGCAGTTGCACGCCATGTTGAAGGCTGCCCTGGCTCATCGCGGTACGGTGCTGCTCGATGTCATCTCGCCCTGCGTCACCTTCAACGATCACGAGGGCTCGACCAAATCGTACAAGTTTGTCATCGATCACGAAGAGCGTTTGCACGATGTGAACTTTGTGCCTGTGTTTGAGGACATCAACGTCGACTACGACGAGGGAACTACCATCAACGTAACCATGCACGATGGCTCGTCGCTTCGTCTTCGCAAGCTGGAGCACGACTACGATCCTACCGATAAGATTGAAGCCGTTCGGCGCTTGATGCACGCCCACGACGCGGAAGAGGTGCTCACCGGCGTGTTGTACGTAAACACCAAGGCCCCGAATTTTGTCGAGATGCTGAACATGACCGACCGGCCACTGGCCACTCTGCCGGAAAGCGATATCCGTCCCTCGCGTGAAGTGCTGGAAGAGTGCATGCAGGAGCTGCGGTAGGGAACCACCACCCGTACTGGGGTTCATCCATCCTTCTAACAATTACCGGAGAGCTGGGATGAATTACAAACGGCGCTCATAAGTTTGACGACCACTGCGTCGGTATCCACGTCCTGATCATTTGTGAGCAGGATTACCGTAAAGCCGCTGTCGAGCAAGACCGCAGTTTCCGCGCAGAACCCGCCAATCTGACCGTTATGCCACATGACTTGTCTGCCGTTAAACTTGGACAAAACCAAACCAAAGCCGTAGGAACTGCCACTGGAGTCGACAAATCCGTTAGACGTCGTCATAGCTTTGAACGAGTCCGGCGAAACTACTTTGCCGTGCGTCAAGGCGTTGTCCCAGGCGACAAGGTCGTACACGTTGGAGCTTAATGCGCCCGCGGCAAATGCGGCGGAGCGGTCCCAAACGACCGTCGGCACCAGCCCCGATCCGTTGTTGGCGTAGCCCGTTGCCGATTGGTTCGCCGGAGGAAGTACGTAGTAGGTATTGGCCAGCGACAGCGGGTGAAAGATGTATTGCTCCAGGTTCGCTGGATAGGACTGGCCGGTCACCCTTTCGATGATGGTCCCAAGCGCAAAGAAGTTGCTGTTGGAGTAGGAGTACTTTGTGCCCGGCGGAAACAGCAACGCTGCTTGGCTGACAGCAGTCAGGACCGTCGCTTCCGACACGCCATTCCTGATCCAGTCCCGGAGTTGGGGGAAGTCGGTAAAGTTTGCCAGCCCGGAAGTATGCGTCAGCAGCATGCGAATCGTAATTGCTGGCGGAAAGCTGTACTCCGGCAGGTAACTCGCAAGGCTGTCATCCACATGCAGCAGCCCTTGCTCCTGCAGCTTCACGATCAGGGCTGCCGTGAACTGCTTGGTGACGGAACCAATCTCGAAGATGACGCTTGGCTGAGTAGCCTGTCGGGTACCCAGGTCCGTGACACCATACCCTTGAACATAGAGCATGGTCCCGTTCTTGGCGACCGCGATTGTCATGCCGAGCTCGCCGTGTTGCTGAATTTCTGCCTGTACTACGGCGTCCACTGTCGTGGCAAGTGTTGTCGGCTGAGACTGGGTTTGCTGCTGAGAAGACGGGGTTGATCCGCCGCATCTCGCGAGGGAGAGCGCGACCGTCAGGCCAATCAGACTGATCGCGAGCCTTGTCTTTGACCAGGTGCTCAATGCTCACCCCTGCCAGCAATGATTTTAACGTCATCGCCGGCAGGGAGCTCTACGAAATATTATTACGATCCGCCAGACTTCTTAAGCGGTCACTTCAGCGACTTCATATCGATCACGAAGCGATACTTCACGTCGCTCTTCAGCATACGCTCGTAAGCTTCGTTGATCTTCTGGATCGGGATGATCTCGACATCGGAGGTAATGCCGTGTGTGCCGCAGAAATCGAGCATCTCCTGCGTTTCCTTGATTCCGCCGATCATTGAGCCGGCGAACGAAAGCCGCTTGGGAAGCAGGCTGAACGCAGCGACGCTTACCGGTTTCTCCGGAGCCCCGACCAGGACCATCGCGCCGTCGCGCTTCAAAGCGTTGAGGTAGGGATTCACATCGTGCTCGGCCGACACCGTATCGATGATGAAGTCGAAGCGGTTCGCCTGCGTTTCCATCGCAGCCGCGTCTTTTGAAATCACCACCTCATCAGCTCCCAGGCGACGCGCGTCTTCGTGTTTGTGCGAGGACGTGGTGAACAGCGTTACCTTTGCGCCAAAAGCGTGCGCGAGTTTCACGGCCATGTGGCCCAGGCCGCCGAGACCGACAACACCTACGCGCTGTCCGGGCTTGACGTTCCAATGTTTCAGCGGCGAGTAGGTGGTGATGCCGGCGCAAAGTAACGGCGCAGCAGCAGCCAGGTCCAGGTTCTTCGGAATGTGCAGGACAAAGTGCTGATCGACGACGATCTGCTCGGAATAGCCGCCATAGGTTACGCCGCCCAGATGCTTGTCTTCGCTGTTGTAGGTGAATGTTGCTCCGGATTCGCAATATTGTTCCAGGCCCTCGCGGCAGGCGGGACAGGTGCGATCCGAATCGACCATGCAGCCGACACCTGCCAGGTCGCCGACCTTAAACTTGTTGACCTTTGAACCGACTGCAGTCACGCGCCCGACAATTTCATGCCCCGGCACCAGGGGATAGATCGTTTGTGCCCATTCATTCTTGGCGGTATGCAGGTCAGAGTGACACACGCCACAGTAGAGAATCTCGATCTGCACATCCTGGTCTGTCGGCTTACGGCGGGTAAACGAGAACGGCCCCAGCGGAGACGTGGAGGATTTGGCTGCGTAACCATTTACCTGAAACGATTCGTGGGTCTTAAGCGCTGACGGTTTATCGAGGGTAGCAGTATTGGAATCATGGCTCATGAAAAGTTCCTCTGGTTGTGACTCTATCGGAGTGGGCTCAGGCACCGGGCGGCCGAGAGTAGCCGCTCAGTACGATACTAGTCCTTAGATTCGTCTTCCACCGATTGGTCTCAGAATTGCGCAGATTTCGCCAAGACGAATTTCCGAGAATTTCCGAAAGCCCTGTGGTGATTGGCATTAGACTGCGCTACCATTCTTCCATGGCGAAGTCGTCGGCTCCTTTTGAGGTCGTTTGTCCCTGCTGTGGTGGTCTGCTCAAGATCGACAGTGATACCAAGTCTGTCATTGCCCACACGGCGAAGGCGGTGCCCAAGATGTTTGAAGATCTCGAGGCCGCGGCGCGCGCCATGAAGGACCATGACAACCGCAAGGAATCAATCTTCCGCCAGTCGGTCGAGGCGCAGAAGAACCAGTCGGACGTGCTCGAAAAGAAATTCCAGGAAGCGCTGAAGCGTGCCAAGGAAACGCCCGATACCGGCAAGCCGATCCGTGACTTTGATCTTGACTGAGTCCGTTCACCGCGGAGATATGGAGAATCTCCGGGTGTGTCGCAAGGCAGTGTATAGCCGATACAACCGCAAATTTGACAGGCAGAAGAAACGTTTTCAGGCCAGAGCTGATTTGACCTTTTTTCTAAACGCCTCGGTGTTCTCCGTGTCTCGGTGGTGAACCGGTGTCTCTCTCGTCCGCTGCTGCTCGGCCATCGCGGCTTGCGCCCGGTACGTGGCTTGGCATTTCCATGGTCCCGACCCAGTCTCCCCGCCGAAAACACGCTTGCGGCTTTCGAGCACGCGCTGAGCAGCGGCTGCGATGGCTTCGAGTTCGATGTGCGCTACACCAGCGACCGTCGACAGGTACTTTGGCACGACCCGAAGATCGGGCGGCATGAGATCGCGAATATAGAATATTCGTTGCTCGCCGGCCTTCGTCGTCCTGAGCGTCGCAGTACGGCCGTGCCATGTCTTGAGGACGTGCTGCGTATCTTCGGCAATCGCGCCTTCCTCGACATTGAGCTCAAGGTAGTGGGCTGTGAAGAAGACATCGTCGCACGACTGAAAGCACACCCTCCGTCGTCCGGTTACGTGGTGTCGTCCTTCCTTCCAGAGGTCGTGCTGCGCCTCAACCAAATCGACGACACGCTTCCGCTGGGTTACATCTGCAAGGACGCCGAATTCGCCATGGAGTGGAGCAACCTGCCCATCCAAATCTTTCTGCCGCACTACAAGCTCGTATCGCAACGCTTGATAGACGAGGTACGCCGCCGCGAGATGAAGCTGATGGCATGGACCGTGAATCGCCCATCCGACATGCTGCGCCTCGCGAGCTGGGAGGTCGATGGACTGATTTCCGACGACCCGGGGCTTCTCGCGCAAACGTTTCAGCTACCGTAAGCGAGCTTGGGAGAGGCGGCCTGCCTTTGCAGCGTTCTTCGTGCTCGTTTAGATTGGTGGAGATGGCAGCTACCGGCGAACGGTTCGAGCGGCTGGTTTCACTCATGGCGCGTTTGCGCGCTCCCGACGGATGCCCGTGGGACCGCGAGCAAACCTTCGACACGATCAAGCCGTACACCCTCGAGGAGACTTACGAGGTCCTGGAGGCGATCGATGCGCGGGACTTCGACGAGCTACCCGGAGAACTCGGCGATCTGCTTCTGCAAATCCTCTTTTATTCCCAGATAGCCGGGGAGGAACAGCGCTTCTCGATCGATGATGTTCTCGACCGGCTTGCGAACAAACTCATCGACCGTCACCCGCACGTGTTCGGCGATGTCAAGGCCGATACTCCGGGGGAGGTGGTGCGCAACTGGCAGGCGCTGAAAGCAGAAGAGAAGAGGAAGCGGTCGGACGCTAGCGAGCCCGATCATAACGCCGGGGCCCACAAAGAGAAAGAACATCCCGAGTCGGTGCTGGCCGACATCTCCAAAGCGACGCCGTCGCTCATGGAGGCGCACAAGATCAGCTCCCGCGTTGCCAACGTCGGCTTCGATTGGCCCAACATCGAGGCCCTTTTCGACAAGCTTCACGAAGAGACGAACGAGCTGCGCGCCAATCTCGAAGAGTATCCTGCGCCCGGACCGCGTCCTGAGTCGGCGAGCGGTGTAGCGGGTGCGAGCGGGACGAAGATTCCCGAGGAGCTGCGTTCTCGCCTGGAAGACGAAGTGGGCGACCTGTTTTTCGTGCTAGTGAATATCGCTCGCTACCTGGCGCTCGATCCCGAGTCGGCGCTGCGCAAGACGAACCGTAAGTTTCGGCGGCGCTTCGAGTATCTGGAAGCCCGGTTACGCGAGCAGGGACGGAAGCCGTCCGACTCGACTCTCGAGGAAATGGAAGGCCTTTGGCAGGAAGCGAAACATCAGGAAAGACCGTGAGCGCGGAAAGCGATACGGTCGACCTGCGAAACTGTACCTCGCTTGAGGAGTTCCGCGCCTGCCTCGCGCTGCAGCAAGAGGTGTGGGGCTTCAGCGATGTAGAACTGGTTCCGCTGCGGGTGTTTTCGCTGGCGCCCAAGATTGGCGGACAGGTGATCGGCGCCTGGGAAGGCGACACGCTGGTCGGCTTCGCGCTGGCGATTCCCGGCAGCCGAAACGGCCATCCCTATCTTCACTCGCACATGGTCGGCGTGAAGGAAAGTCATCGCAATACCGGCCTCGGCCAGCGACTCAAACGGTTTCAGCGGGACGATGCACTGGCTCGCGGTTTCGAGCTGATGGAGTGGACCTTCGATCCGCTGGAAATTAAAAACGCCTATCTCAACCTGGAACGGCTGGGGGCGATTGCGCGACGCTACAACATTAACCAGTACGGCATCACAGCCTCGCCGTTGCAGGGATCTCTGCCGACCGATCGGCTGGTTGCGGAATGGTGGATGAGGTCCAAACGCGTCGAGCACGCCTTGGCGACAGGGAAGAGCGCACCTTTTGACGTCGACGCCCGCGTCGACGTGCCGGCTGAGATCTATGCCTGGAAGGCCGATCCCAACAGGCGACGTGACGCGGCGAAGATACAGTTGCAGAATCGTGACACGTTTTTGGCCGCTTTTTCCAAGGGTCTAGCGTGCCTGGGTTACCGACGCGATTCCAAGGGCAATGGAGCTTTTCTCTTGGGCCCTTGGGACGAAAACTGGTCGTACGCAAAGTCTGAGTAACATCCAAATCAAATGAAAATTGAAGCCATCACGCTACGTGAACTTAAAATTCCGCTGGTCCACTTTTTTGAGACCAGCTTCGGACGCACCTACACTCGCCGCATCCTGTTGTACACCGTCCACGCCGACGGCCTGGAGGGCTGGGGCGAGTGCGTCGCCGGCGAAGAGCCGTATTACAGCGAGGAATACATCGACGGCGCTTGGGACGTTGCGGTGCGCTATCTGGCGCCCGCGTTGCTCGGAAAAACAGTTGCCACAGGCCACGACGTCCCGGCGCTACTGGCGAAGGTGCGACAGCATCGCATGGCCAAAGCCGCTCTTGAAAACGCTGTATGGGACGCTGAAGCGCAGGAGAAGGGAACTCCTCTCTGGCAGTTACTGGGTGGCAGCCGGCGCGAGATTGCGTGCGGCGTGAGCATCGGCATTCAAGATTCGCACGACCAACTGTTGCAGAAGATTGAAACAGAGCTGGCCGCCGGATATCAGCGAATCAAGGTGAAGGTGAAGCCCGGCTGGGATGTCAATGTGCTCGCCAAGATCCGTGCGCGCTGGCCGGATATTCTGCTGAGTTGCGACGCGAACTCCGCCTACACGCTGGCGGACTTCGAGCACCTCATGCGCTTTGAGCCCTTCAAGCTGCTGATGATCGAGCAGCCACTGTGGAGCGACGACTTCTACTTCCACGCCCGCGTGCAGAAAGCGATGAAGACGGCGATATGCCTTGACGAAGCCATCCGCAGTGCGCGCGATGCCGAGGCCGCGCTCGAACTCGGCGCCTGCCGCATCATCAACATCAAGGTCGGCCGGGTAGGCGGCTTTTCGGAAGCCATCGCGGTCCACAACGTGGCCCAGCGCTTCGGAGTGCCTGTCTGGTGCGGCGGCATGCTGGAATCGGGTCTCGGCCGCTCCCACAATGTGGCACTCTCAACTCTGCCCAATTTCAAGCTGCCGGGCGATGTGTCGGCCTCAAAGCGTTACTGGAAGGAAGATATTATCGAACCAGAAGTAACGGTCTCTTCACAAGGCACGATCGCGATCATCGACAAGCCCGGAAGAGGCTACGAATTGCGCAAGGACTTGATCGAAGAGCTTTCGGTACGAAAGGAGACGCTGCGACCATGAGTCGCCATTAGGAAAAGGAGCTGCTGCCCCGCTCTTCAGCTTCGGCGACAGCACGCCCTGCGCGACCAACCTCAATTAGGAGCAGGTGTTGCGAAGACGCGCTTGATCATCTCAGGGGTAACCAACTCGTCTAGGGAATCGGTACCGAACTTGGCTTTCAAGTCGTAGATCGGGAATTCGCGCCAGCGAAACGGAGTCAGTTGAAAGACATAGGCATAGCGATCATCATCGAACTGGCTGCCGCGGTCGCGCTCGGCGTCATCCAGAAACCCGTCGGTGCCGAACTCCACATCCATCGCGACTGAATTCGTCTGGTCATTGATGAAAACAGATTGCCAGATGGTGCTTGAAAAGGAACTTGGATCGCAAGCCCAGTTCCGCTCGCCGCAGAGATCCCGGTTGATGACTTGTTGCAGACGTGCGCTGAAGTCGCTTCGAAAAGGATCGTTCGGAGGAGGATAGATCGGCGACGACGTTCGGGTTCGCGGATCGTACAGGAAAATGGTTTCAGGATGTACATCCGCAAAGTGGACCGTGTTACCGCTGCTGATTACCAATCCTGATTGAAAAAAGCGTTCCGCCCCTCCAGTGTGAGCATCATGGAACGACAAGTTGTCATTGAGCACGATGAAGCATCCCGCCGAAGGATTCCAGTGCACTTGGAGGTAATAGAATTGCCCTTTGTGCTGCGCCAGCATCACCGAACCCAGACAAGACACATCGGCACCCTTCATGTCACTGACTAGAAGCTGCTTTTCGGCAAACGCAACAGACCGCCAAGCACGGTTTTCTTTGTCGTAGCGAGCCAGCAGCAACGGCGCTCTGATCAGTTCTCGGGATTATCTAGATAGTAGGCGATGAGGAATTCGCGGTCGTCGTCCAGAATTGCGAAGCTGGTGATCCTGGAGTTCAGGTGAGAAAGGGATGCAGTCGAGAAGGAAACAGCGTTCTGCTTAAGGACCTCAGCCAATGTGGGATTCTGCTGGGCTGCCACTCCAATGCCTAGACACACGGTAAGAAGCAGCGCCCATAGTACCTGCGGCATCGACTGTCGTCTCCGCCGCATACTGTAGCATGCGGCCCCCTACTTGTGCTTCGCGGCCTCGGCCAAGCCGCCACCGTTCTGGGCCGACACTTCGTCGCCCTTCTCCAGCAGGTTTAGGGCTTGCGCAGTGGTGAGTTGGCTGGGCACCGGGCGGAAGTCTGACATTGTTTCTCTCGAATGAATCACCAGCGGCTTCACCATCAGAATCTTACCCGTGAAGTTCAGGGTCTGGCTGACCGTGTTCCACACGCCATCTCCGATATCGGCCTGTTCGATGATGAACTTGCCGCCTTTGTCCAGCTTGCCCAGAATGCCCCAGCCGAAATTTACTTCCTTGAACAGCGTCCCATCCATTTTCACTAGCCGCTTCACCCGGGTATCGATATACATATCGCCCTCCATACCCAGATAAACCTGTGTCTCGTGATTGGGAGGATTGAAATTCGGATTCGGAGAGAACTTCAGGTGCGCGACTTCGTCGCCGTGCGGACCGCGTTCGCTGCCAACATAGGTATAAATGAATGCTTCCGGCAGCGTCTTCACCATCAGGTCCTCACGCTGGCTCTCTTCCGTGTCGGACTGCTGCTTCTTCCGGCGCGCCTCGGCATCGTTGGCGAACTTCTTCAGCCGGGCATCTTCCTTGGCAGCCTGGTCCGGCGTAAGCGGTTGGCCGTTGATGGCGATTGTCCGTGACAGCGGCCCTTGAGGAGTTTCAATGGTGTACTTTGTCACTGAGCCCTTGTTCGAGACGGTCTCGTGACGATACATGAAGCGGTGTCCCTCATTTTTCGGGTGAAGCTCATTGTAGGCTGTGTCGCGTACCAACTGCGCGGCATTGACCGCAGACTTCTGCTGAGCCTGGGCGCAGACACCCGCCAGCAGGAGCAGGCAGGCCGCCGCGCTCCGAATCACAGACTTAGGGAACAATCCTGCGTTAACTCGATCCAATCCTCACCTGTGGGTTCGATGGTGGAACCCGTTCTCCGCTTGCTTAGACGCTGCTGTCCGGTCACGCTGTTGTACTTCCGGCAATCGTTCTCTGAACAGCAACTGACCGCGATAGGGTCAGTTCAAATTCTGGGTGTTGAAGCAAGCATACCTTACGAGGCGGTCTGAGGCGAGGTGTCTGAGCAGCCTACCGGCGTTTCAACAAAAAGACCAGCGTGGGGCTGGTCACGTACTGAAGGAGGACGTAAGGTCTGAAATCATCGCCGGCCCGAGCGGAAAAAGGCAGTCCGATTGTCGTTGACCGTATCTGGACAATGAAAACCGCTGTTCCCCTGGGTTCCGGTTTCGATCGTCCATCCGGTATTCCATTCGGACCGGCGATCTCTTTGGTTAGCAACAATGCTGCCAAAGAACGCTCCAGCGCCGAAAGCCGTATATTTCGCGAGAAAACTCGCAAAAACACATCATCTGGGGAGCAAAATAGAGCGTCACTAGGTAACTTATCAGTTAACTGTTATTGCCAATTGTAGGTTCCTCGATTCCACCCCTGAGCAGTGCTGTTCCTGCGCAAGAGGTTATGCTTGAGTCTTTCTCGGAATTGTACAGTCGCGGAGGCGGCATACCTGTCGGCGGCCCGACGCGCGTTTCCCGACTACACCCACGAAATCGAATGAGACGAATAGTTGAGGACGAATGGCTGGACGACGATCTGGGCACTGGCCCCGAGATTGCGCGTTCGCTCGTCGATCTCCGGCACATCAACGATTGGTTCGGGGGAACTCGGACGGCGATTCAGCTTCTGCGAAAGGTAGCTCGTCAGACCGGCACTCGCGAACTCTCGCTCCTCGAAGTCGGCGCGGGAGCCGGCGATGTGCCTTCCCTTGCCCAACGCAAGCTGGCCGAGGAAGGGCTCGGGCTGAAAATCACGCTGCTTGATCGCGTCCCGACCCACCTGCCATCAAACGGAACACCCTCGGTGATCGGCGACGCTCTGCGTCTCCCTTTTCGCCAGAATGCCTTCGACATCGTGAGTTGTTCGTTGCTGGCGCACCATTTCGATCCCGAGGCGCTCGTCCGCTTCGCGGAGGAATCGCTACGGGTTGCCCGCAAGGCGGTGATCATCAACGATCTCATCCGGAGCCGGTTGCATCTAGTCTTGACATACCTTGGCCTTCCGCTCTTCCGTAGCCGCATCACCTGGCATGATGCTCCCGCTTCCGTCCGCCGGGCTTATACCCGGCAGGAAATGTGCCAGATGTTGCAAAACGTCGGCAACAGCCGGATCGAACTCTCGACTCACTATCTGTATCGCATGGGAATACTGCTGTGGAAGCGAGCTGAAGGTGCCTCTCAAGACTCGTAACTTAGAATTCGACCTCGCCATCGTCGGTGGAGGTCCTGCGGGGAGTTCGGCAGCGATCACGGCGTCGAGGCTGGGCGCTCGCGTCCTGCTGCTCGAGGCCGGCACGTTTCCCCGGCAAAAGGTCTGTGGAGAGTTCGTCTCCGCTGAGTCCCTCGGGGTGCTTCGCGATTTGCTGCGGAACTCACCAGAGGCAGACACCCCCCTTCGCAGTGCTCTCGTCATCGATCAAACGCGCCTGCTGCTGGGCGAGCGGGCGCTTGAGGCCGCCGTATCGCCTGCCGCCCTCAGCATGCCTCGTTATCAGCTCGATGCCCTTCTTTGGGACGCCGCAAAAACCGCGGGAGCCGATGCGGTGTCCGGCCACGAGGTGACGGGGATCGCCGGCGAGGGACCATTCCGAATTCGCGCTGGTGCGACGGAGTTCACGTCGGCAGCCCTCATTGTGGCGGCGGGACGATGGTCTCGCTTCGCTCCCGATCGCACGATTCCAATCGGCCCAAAATGGATTGGGGTGAAGGCGCACTTTCGTGAACGGCAGTCGCCTCGATCGACCGATCTTTACTTTTTCAAGAACGGCTACTGCGGCGTACAGCCGATTGCCGGCGGCTTGGTAAACGCATGCGCGATGGTGCGTGCTGATCGCGCCACCGCGCTCGACGAAGTGTTCCGCTTGCACCCACAGCTCGCGCGCCGAACTGCGGCGTGGGAGCCCACGATGTCGCCCGTCAGCACCTCGCCACTCATCTATCGCCGTCCGCAGCCGGTGCGCCGTAACGCCCTTTTGGTGGGAGATGCCGCCGGATTCATCGATCCCTTTGCAGGAGATGGAATCTCCATCGCGCTGCGCAGCGGAGAGGCGGCCGCTCAGTGCCTGCATCCCTTCTTTTCGACGCAAACATCGCTGGTCGAAGCTGTCGGAAGCTACCGTGACCTTTACGCCAGCCGCTTCGCTCCGCTGCTGTCGGCCGCCGCTCGCGTCCGCTCTCTACTTTCCATGCCGGGAATCGCGCAGGTGCTTGCCTTCGAACTGCTGCGGCTTCCGGGGATCATGCCGTGGATGATTCGCCAGACGCGCAGCGCCTAGCGAGACCGAAGACCTCCATCTAGAATGAGGACCGGCGCCAGGCCCGGCGCCAGGCCCGGCACCCACATGTCGACATCAACTGTGATAGAAGTCCACTTCGAACAGGTTCGCGTGCGCAACACCGAGCCACGCGACTTCGCCGCCATCACCGATCTCTGCCGCCGTATTTATCCCGAGACTCCGCCATGGGAGGCCGGCCAACTCTCGTCGCACTTGCGCCTCTTTCCTGAGGGGCAGTTTGTCGCGGTGTTTGGACCGGAAGAAAAGGTTGTCGGCATGGCGGCCAGCCTCATCGTCCATTGGGACCACTACCATATGCTCGATGATTGGCAGCGATTTACCACCGACGGTATGTTCACCAATCACGATCCCGAGCACGGTCACACGCTGTATGGAGCCGAGGTCATCGTTGATCCGGAGTTGCAGCATCACGGCATCGGCGACAAGCTTTACGCCGCCCGCCGTACCCTTACCGAGCAGAAGAAGCTGCGTCGCATTCGGGCCGGCTCACGTTTGCGCGGCTATTCCCATTGGGCCCCCCGTATGACCCCGGAGGATTACGTCATTGCGGTGGTTCACGAACGGGAGCATGACCCGACGCTGAGCTTTCAGTTGCAGGAAGGATTTCACGTCCTGGCAGTCGTTCCGCATTACCTCAGCGACGATCCGGACAGCCTGGGCTACGCGGCGGTCATCGAGTGGCTGAATCCGCAGGTGATTCGTCCCCAGCATCTGGTGGGCAGGCCGACAAAGTTTCTGCGGGAACTAGCAACTAGCGACTAGCAATTACACGCTAGCAGGCTATTTATCCACGGTCCTGTATGTGGGCATAAAGCCTTAGCAGCCTGTTCAGCCATGAGGAACCTGCGGTTTTCGCCGGTTTAGCCTACCCAGATTCCTCGCCGCTCAAGCGACTCAGAACGATAACGCCGCGGTTGGCGAGTCCCCGTCAGCGTCAGCTCCCCTCGGCTCGGCGAAACTGAACAGCTTCTTCCAGTTCACCTTGATTTCCGGATGGTCGCGCGTCCCCCCGATATCAACGGGCAGATACGTGCCCGCATTATGTTTCGCGAAGATCAGGTCAAAGGGAACCAGAATCCAGCTTTTCTTACCTCCCACCATCTCCGAAATTCTCGCGTTGAGCTTGACATCGCCGGTGAAGTTGAGCTTCTCGCTGCGCAACCCGTAATAACCTTTCATCTGGGCGGCTGCTCCGGGAACGCTAAACTGCAGTTGGCTGAAGCTGAGAACCGTGCCCTGCAGACGAAAGGTTCCGGCGAACTGCGCCGGCACGTTCTGAATGCTCTGGTCGCCCGGTTTCCCTTGCCCTCTTCGGCTCAACTCGGCGATGGCCTTTCTCACTTTATCGCTGGTGAACTGCGCTTGGGTGATGTGAAAGTTTCCGTTCAGCACAAGCTTCTTCAGCACCTCCTCCTTGCCAGGAGGAACAAGCACGTGACCCTCGAATTCGATTTTTCCGGTAATCGCCGGATTTTCCTTCTTGGTGGCGAGTTGCAGTAAATCCTGGAGATAGGAGTCGTTCACCTCAACCTTCAGGTCAATGGTTTTGCCCTTCTGTCCCGGTTTGCCGGTGACCTGGCCGTTTGCGATTACGTTGGAGTTCAGGAAGTGCGCATTCACTGGCTGGAGGTAGGTGTTGCCATTCGTGCCATCGACGATGGCGTGGAAGGTGGTCGTCAGATGTACGGGGGTAACGCCGCGGTCTAGCTGAAAGTCGGGTGTATCGGTGGTCCCATCGACGACGATGTTGTTCAGCCGCCCCTTGTAATCACCTACGGAAGACAGAGTTCCCGAGACTCCGTTGAAGACGGACAAATCAGCTTTTCGAAAAACATAGTGTCCCTTGAGCTTCGTGTCGGATGGTTCGTCAATGTTCCAGGGTCCGAAGCTCCCCGTGGATTCCACCAGCCCAGGCGGCTTCGGGTTGGTGAGTTCGGCCGTGAATTTCATGGGTTGCCCAATGCCGGCGCTGCGCAGCGCAAGCTTGCGGATATCGAACCGCATGGGCTCAGCCGTTGGATCTTTGCGAAGCACATAAAGCTGGGTGCCATCCGCGCCGACGCGTCCGATTTCAAAATTCGCCAAACGCGTGAGGCGCCTCGCCGGAGGAACTGCTTGGTTGGACGAGTTGGGCGGCCTGCTGCCCTTGGGCGGCACGTGGATGACCAGGCCCTCTAGCTGCAAAGATCCCAGGTGGACTGGCTTGCGCAACAACTGCAGCAGTCCGGCTTTCACGGTAAGCTGCCGGGCGCTTATGAAGGGCGGCAGCGAGGGGTCCTGATTCGGCAAAACAAAGTTGTCGGCGGTCGCTTCAAACTCCGGAAGCAAAGTGATCTTTAGATTTTGCAGATGAACGTCCCGCTGATAGTGCTGCTGCAAGGCGTCAATGACTTTGCTTTGTAAACGCCGTTCCAGCGGAGGCGGAACGGTCAGCAGCGACACCGTAGCAATCAGAACGACAACGACAAACGCGACAACGGACCAGAGCAGGACGCGAATTGGCCGGCGCAGTGGCATTCCAGACCAAATTGTAAGCGAGAATCTCGCGTCATCTACTGCCCGATTGCCCTACGTATCTCATCGACTATCTCGTTAACCGGTTTGTCGACGTTGATAGTCAACACATCCTGCGGCTCTTCCAAGGCGTCGAATTGGCTGCGTAACAAGCCGGTATTCATGTAGTGTTCGCGTCGAGCGGCGAGGCGGTCCGCGATCAGCTTGTAGTCCCCACGCAGGTAGACGAATCGTACTTCGGAGCTCACCATCAGCATCCGACGATAGGCGTCTTTCAGCGCGGAGCAGGCGAGAACGACATTGTCGCCTTCCTGGAGCCAGCGGACAATGGCCTCGCGCAACGATCGCAGCCACGGCGTACGATCGGCATCATCGAGTGGGATGCCGACGTGCATCTTGGCCACATTTTCGGGAGAATGAAATTCATCGGCATCGACAAAGCGCCAATGCAGTTCGGCCGCGAGCGCTTCACCGACGGTCGTCTTTCCCGCACCGGTGACGCCCATGAGCACGAGAACCATTTCAGCGGGCTCCCGTGGAGGGCATCGCCGAGACACGCAAGACGCCGGAATTCAGGCACGTGGCATGAGAATAGGCGTCTCGAGCATTCGAGGGTTTCAATCAGCCGTTCCAGCCATCATCGCGCTTGAGAGGACGCCAGCGATGACGGTCATACTTGATCAGGCTATCGGCTTCGGCCGGTCCTTCGCTTCCCGCGGCATAGTTAGGAAATTCCGGCGGGGGCAGTTTTGCCCAGGCTTCTTCAATCGGGGTGATGACCCGCCATTCCGCCTCAACTTCGTCGCGGCGCGTAAACAACGTGGCATCGCCGCGCATCACGTCGAGCAAGAGGGTCTCGTAGGCGACCGGCGTCGCCGTACCAAAAACGTCGCGATAGGAGAAGACCATGTTGACGCGGGTTGCGCGCATTTCCGGCCCCGGGGTCTTGGCGCTGAAGCTCAGGGCGATACCTTCATTCGGCTGAATCCGCATGGTGATGATGTTATGGTGTACGCCTTCCTGATTTTCTGAGAACAAGGCTTGTGGGGTCCGCTTGAAGTGGACCGCGATCTCCGTCAACTGGTTGGCCAGACGTTTTCCAGCACGCACATAAAAAGGCACTCCCGCCCAGCGCCAATTGTTGACGCTGAACTCGACGGCCACGTAGGTCTCCGTGTTTGATTTCGGGTTGACGCCGGGTTCCTCGCGATAGCCAGGCACCGGCTTACCGTCGATCTTGCCGGGGCCGTATTGCCCGCGAACCGTGCGCGCGGCGACTTCGTCGGCCGTCATGGGCCGCATCGAACGCAGGACCTGAACCTTCTGCTCGCGCACCGAATGCGAATCAAAACCAATGGGAGGCTCCATCGCGGTGAGGGTCAGCAGTTGCAGCAGATGATTGGCGACCATGTCTCGCAGGGCGCCGGTTTCCTCATAGAAGGCAGCACGGTTCTCGACTCCGAGCCTTTCGGCGGCGGTGATCTCGATGTAGTCGATGTAGTTGCGGTTCCAGATCGGTTCGAACATCGAGTTACCGAAGCGGAACATCATGATGTTCTGCACCGTCTCTTTTCCCAGATAGTGATCGATGCGATAGACCGACTCCTCGGGGAAGACGTGCGAGACGATTTCGTTCAGCTCCTCGGCGCTTTTCAGATCTGTACCAAAAGGCTTCTCTAAGACGATGCGCGTCCAACCTGCACTGTTGCGCGCCAGGCCCGATGCGCCAAGGCCTTCGACGATGGGCGGCGCCAGGGAGGCCGGCGTCGAGACATAGAACAACACGTTCTTGCTAGCGCCCTGCTTCTGCAACTCCTCGATTTTGGCCTTCAACCTCGGATAGAACTCCGGCTTATTGGCGTCGCCGATGAGGTAGTGCAAGCGTCCGGCAAACTCCGCCCAGCCGTCCTCGCTGAAATTGCGGGTATCCTTCGAGGTGGCAGCGCCCTCGTGCAGTCGCTCACGAAATTGCTCGTCGGTTAACGAAGTTCGTCCGATGCCCAGCACCTCGAAATCGCGGCTGGTGCAGCCCACGCATGCTAAATCGTAGAGCGCGGGAATCAGCTTGCGCTTGGTCAGATCGCCGGTGGCGCCGAAGATTACGACGAGACAGGAGTCCGCCTTGGGTAACGAGGGCCGCTCGATGGTCTGGGGAGATGCCTGAACTAGCGTGCTCATTTCGACTTTCCTCTGCTAAGGTTTCGACGATTTTGGCAGGAGACTCACCCAGTCGGTGTGTACCAATCCAGCTCCGGGCCGATCGGCGCGCTGATAGGTATGCGCGCCGAAGAAGTCGCGCTGTGCCTGGGTAAGGTTCTGAGGCAGGTGCGCGCTGCGGTAGCTGTCGAAGTACGACAACGACGCTGAGAGCGCCGGCACCGGAATGCCGCCGGCCACGGCAATGCCGATCACCTTGCGCCATGACCGCTCCGCCTTGTGAATCCACGAAAGAAATTCGGCGTCGAGCAACAGATTGGGCAAGCCAGGCTGGCGCTCAAAGGCGCGCATGATGGAGTTCAGGAATCGGGCGCGAATGATGCAGCCACCTTTCCAGATGCGTGCCATTTCGCGCAGGTTAATGTTCCATTGCCACTCGTTTGACCCGGCGCGAATCAGGCTCATGCCCTGCGCGTATGAGCAGATTTTAGCCGCGTACAGGGCGTCGTGCACCGCATCGATCAATTCTCGCTTATCACCCGAGTAAGGAGTGCTCGCCGTCGACTTCAGCAGCCGGCTGGCGATCACGCGCTCGTCCTTGAGGCTGGAGAGCGCCCGCGCATCGAGGGCGGCGGCAATCGTCGGAATGGGAACGCCCAGATCGAGCGCAACCTGCGCTGTCCATTTGCCCGTACCCTTCTGCCCGGCTTTGTCGAGAATCAGCTCGACCAGCGGCTTGCCCGTCTCGCGGTCGGTGATGCTGAAAATTTGCGCCGTGATCCCGATGAGATAAGACTCCAGGGGACCTCGGTCCCATTCGGCGAAAATGTCGGACAACTCCGGCGCCGTCAGTCCAAGGGCCTTGCTCAGGATTTCGTAGGCTTCGGCGATGAGTTGCATGTCGCCGTACTCGATGCCGTTGTGCACCATCTTCACGAAGTGGCCGGAGCCATCGGGGCCGACGTAGCTGACGCAAGGACCCGAATCCGTCTTTGCGGCGATCGATTGGAAAATCGGTTCTAGATGCTCGTAAGCGTCGTGCGCGCCACCCGGCATCAGCGAGGGTCCGTGACGCGCGCCTTCCTCGCCGCCCGAAACGCCGAGGCCGAAAAACTTTACCATGGTGTGCCGTGCCTGAGACTCGCGGCGCATGGTGTCTTTGAAGAAGGAGTTGCCGCCATCGATTACGATGTCGCCGGGCGTGAGGTACGGTGTCAGTTTGTGCAGGACTTGATCGACGGGGTCGCCCGCCTTGATCATCATGAGAATTCGGCGAGGACGCTCGAGCGAGCGGCAAAACTCCTGCAGCGATTTCGCCCCCAGAATCGGCCGCTCCGCATTTTTCGCTACGAAGCGGTCGACCCATTCCGTCTCGAGGTTCCAGACAGCAACACTGTGGCCGTGGTCTGCGAGATTGAGCGCCAGGTTCTCGCCCATGACCGCGAGGCCGATGATCCCAAATTGCGCCGTCTTTATCGCCATAGAAGGGCTTGACATGCCTATGCTTCCTACTTCCGCCCCTGCGCGCCGACGGGAACTTCGACTGCTTCAGCCCGGTGCGTTTCGATGCTCTTGATCAATTCATTGAACGAATCTGAGAACGACTTCACCCCTTCTTCGGTAAGTTTCGTCGTCACCGCCGTCATGTCGACTCCGACTGCCTTCAACTCGTCGAAAATGTGATGCGCCTCGTCCAGGCCTGCATCCAGCGTAGGCTTGGCGTTACCGTGGTCCTTGAACGCCTCGAAGGTTGCAGGCGGCATGGTATCGACGGTGTCTGGTCCGATGAGCGCCTCGACGTACATGGTGTCCTTGTAGGCGGGATCTTTTGTGCTGGTCGACGCCCACAGAGGCCGTTGCACGTGCGCGCCCTTGGCCTTGAGGGCGGCGAAACGCGAGCCATGGAAAATGCGCTTGAAGGATTCATAGGCCAGCTTCGCGTTGGCGATGGCGGCCTTTCCGCGCAGCCCGAGGATGCGTTGTTTCTGCGCATCCTCTTTAGCATTTTCCGCGAGCTGCTTGAGTTGCTTGTCGACGGCGGAATCGATGCGGCTGACAAAGAAGCTGGCGACCGATCCGATGCGATCGATCGGCTGGCCCGAAGCCGCGCGTCTCTCGAGACCTTTGATATAAGCTTCGGTAACTTTTTCATAGACCTCAACCGAGAAGATCAGTGTGACGTTGACATTCAGTCCCGAGGCAATCGCCTCCTCGATGGCCGACAGACCCGCGGAAGTGCCGGGGATCTTGATCATCACATTCGGACGGTCCAGTAGCTTGAAGAGCTTTTTCGCCTCTTCCGTGGTCGCCTGCGTGTCCCCCGCCAGCAGGGGAGAGACCTCCAGGCTCACGAAACCGTCGGCGCCATTGCTGGAGTCGTAAACGCTGCGGAAAACATCGGCGGCGTTGCCAATGTCCTGTACCACGAGAGCCTGATAGATGTCAGAAACCGTGGCGCCATTCCTGGCGAGTTCCTGCAGCTGAGCGGCATAGTCCTGACTGCTGCTGATGGCTTTCTGGAAGATCGTCGGGTTCGAGGTAAGGCCGCGAAGGCCATCCTCGGCAATGAGCTTCTTGAGTTTGCCCGAGGTCAGCAGGGAACGTTCCATCTGGTCATACCAGGGGCTCTGGCCCAACGAAAGAAGTTGTACTAAGGGATTACTGCTCACTTTACACCTCTCGCTTTTTCTTCGAGCGCCTCGATCTTCGCCAGCCGGCGACGATGGCGCTCTTCTCCGGTAAAACGGGCTCCGAGAAAATCGCGAACCAGATCCAGCGTCAGCTCAGGCCCAATGACGCGCGAACCCAGGCAGAGGATATTCATGTTGTCGTGCTCCACACCCTGGTGCGCCGAGTAACAATCGTGACACAGTCCGGCTCGAATGCCGGGAAGTTTATTGGCCGCTACAGAGGCGCCTACACCGCTGCCGCAAATCAGCACTGCGCGCTCGGCCTTTCCATCGAGGATCGCGCGCCCGGCGGCCTCCGCATAATCGGGATAGTCATCGGGCTTGGACGGATCGTGCGTACCGCAATCGACCACTTCGTGGCCCAGGCGGTTTAGTTCGGCAATCACGATCTCGTTCAGCGGAACTCCGGCATGGTCGGCAGCAACGGCTATTTTCATGGAGATTCTTCAAGGGACGAGGGGCCACGGAGGCCCCTGTGTATGTGATGTCGGAGATCGCCCGAAAGAATCCAAGCCTCATCAAAAACTAGGAGTGTCCTTTGGCCTTCTGCATGCTCTCGTGCGCCTTGGCCAGGATGTTGTCGACGGTAAATCCAAATTCCTTCAACAGTTCCTTGATAGGAGCGGATGCCCCAAAGTCGCTGCGCGCGACAACCAGACCGAAGTCGCCGACATATTCTTTCCATCCCAGGCTGGTTCCGGCCTCGACCGCAACCCGCGCGCGCACGTCGGCCGGAAGCACTTCCTCTTTATACTGTGCCGATTGCTGTTCAAACAGCTCCCAACATGGCATGGAAACAACCCGAGCTTTCACGCCTTCGCTGACTAATTTTTCGTACGCGTTGACGCAGAGTTGTACCTCTGAGCCAGTTCCCATGAGAATGACTGCGGGCTTTCCGCCCGAATCCGCCAGGATGTAAGCTCCCTTCGCCACTCCCGCCGCCGAGGCATACTTCGTGCGATCGAAGGTCGGGATCGCTTGCCGGGTAAGCGCCAGCAGTGATGGCTGATGTTTGATCTGCATGAGGACGCGCCAGGTCTCCGTAACTTCGTTGGCGTCCCCCGGACGAAAGACCAGCAACCGTGGAATCGCGCGCAGCGACATGAGTTGCTCGATGGGCTGATGCGTTGGTCCGTCTTCCCCCAGTCCGATCGAGTCGTGGGTATAAATAAAGATCGGATCGATGTCCATGAGGGCAGCCAGGCGGATCGGCGGCCGCATGTAGTCCGAGAAGATCAGGAAGGTTGCGCCGTAAGCACGCAATCCGGAGAGCGTCATGCCGTTCAAGATCGAGCCCATAGTGTGCTCGCGGATGCCAAAGTGGAAGTTGCGTCCGCCATAGCTGCCCTTTTCGAAATCTTTGGCGCCGTCGATGAGCGTCTTGGTCGATGGATACAAATCGGCCGCGCCGCCGAGGAGCCACGGTACCGTTTTCGCCACCGCGTTCAGCACCTTGGAATTCGATTCGCGCGTCGCCAGCCCCTTGGCATCGGCCGGGAAGCTGGGCAGGTCTTTGTCCCAACCTTTGGGCAGTTCGCCCTTCAAAATGCCTTGAAGCTGTTGGTCGAGATCAGGAAATGCCTTCGCCCAAGCTTCATACTTCGCGTTCCACTCGGCTTCCCACTTGGCGCCGCGTTCCACGGCGTTGCCCATGTATTCCTTGACTTCGTCGGGCACCAGGAACTGCGCATCGGGAGGCCAGCCGTAAGCGATCTTGGTAAGCCGAACTTCATCAGCGCCCAATGCCTCGCCGTGCGCCTCTTTGGTATCTTGCCGGCCGGGTGATCCCCAACCAATGTGCGTATCGACGATGACCAGCGTGGGCCGCGCTACTTCTTTCTGCGCAGCGTCGATCTGCACGTCGACCATGTCCAGGTCATTGACGTCACTGATGTGCAGGACATTCCAGTGCCACGCCTGAAACCGCTCTTCCACGTCGTCGCTGAACGCCAGAGAAGTGCTGCCTTCGATGGTGATGTGATTGTTGTCGTAAAACCAGATCAGGTTCGATAGTCCAAGGTGCCCGGCGACCGACGCTGCTTCATTGCTGACACCCTCCATCAGATCGCCATCGCCGCAGAAAGCGTAAATGCGATAGTCGAAGATCTCATGGCCAGGCCGGTTGAAGGTGGCGGCGAGCCAGCGCTCAGCGATGGCGAAGCCCACGGAGTTTCCAACCCCCTGACCGAGGGGCCCGGTCGTGGTCTCGACTCCTGGCGTGAGCCCGTATTCGGGATGTCCCGGCGTCTTCGAACCCCACTGGCGGAACTGCTTAAGATCGTCCAGCGTAAGGCCGTAGCCGGTCAGATAGAGCAGTGAATAGAGCAGCATCGACGCGTGGCCATTGGACAGGATGAAGCGGTCCCGGCCGGGCCAGTGTGGGTTCCGCGGATTGTGGTGCAGATAGCGGTCCCACAGGGTGAACGCCAGAGGAGCCAGCGCCATGGGAGTTCCCGGATGACCACTGTTGGCCTTCTGTACGGCATCCATCGACAGCGTACGAATCGTATTGATGCAGAGGTACTCCAGCTTCTGATCAGCCGTTCGGCTGTTGCCATCTCCGGAAGACTTCAGGCCGGTAGTCGCCTGCGCGAGCTCGGTCGCGCCTTGCTGCTTGCCCTGAACCGACTTATCGACTTCGCTACTCACCTGTTGCCGCCTTTCTGCTGCTCAAAGTAGTTGGGGTTGCTGCTGCTGCGACATTCACCTGGTAGTTCATCCCCTGCCAGGCGGTGTCCTGTGGCCAGTAAAAGGTAAACCGTAGGGGCATAGTTTGCGAGTCTTTGACTTGAATATCTACGTATTCGATGCCGAGCGCGGTCGGCGTGGAACTCGTATCGTGGGCCGTATTCCATCCGTCGTCGGACCAGTGCAGCACAAAGGCCGATGAGGTTTTGATTCGTAATAACCCACCGGCAGGAATCGACGAAACTTGCCGATTCATCTTCCAGCTTTCGATCACCGGGCGGGGATTATCGTTGCGGTATCGTTGCGCCACGGGTTCGATGACATCGAACATCTTCTTATCAGCCACGGACCGCAGCAGTTTGACATACTCGCCATGTGCCCACATCAGCGGAATCGCCGCGCCGGTCGCCCTTCCAAAGAAAAGATACTTGGACGGCAAATCAGGAGCATCCCAGATCTGCTCGGGAATCAATCCAATGCCGGTGCTGAAATTCTCTACTGCTTGCAGCAGCGGTTGCACATCGTGTCCACAGGCGGCTTCGTAGGTTGCGCGCTCCAGGGTCAGCAGCGGCCAGGGGCGCCCCACGCCCCAACCGGAGTACGAGGTCCCATCCTCCCGCTGGCCGTAACCGTCATGGTTGTAGCGCTTCCAGCATGGGCCGTTCGGAGTGTCGACCTTTAGAACCGCGTCGATCACTTTCAACGACTGCTCGATCAGCGGATCACCCGGCGTGCGGACGCCAAAGCGGACGAGCTCAAGAAAACCAGCATCCACGATCTGGTTGGCTGGATATATATAGCGATCGCCCGGCTTCTGATTCGCCAGAAGGAGTTCGACATCATCGGGATCTTCGCTGCCGCAGACATTGTTGATGTTGATTGCGGGGTTGATCCGAATGTAATGCCGCTTGATCCCCGGTACCAGCGTCCCATGGTTGGTCACCGTCCAGCGCTCAATGTGGGACTCCAGGAAATCGGCATGGAGGCGCACGAAATCCGCAGTGTGCTTGTCGCCCCGCGCTTCCATGAACTCGGCCGCGCAGATCAGGGCTGAGATGACGCTCGCCAGGGTGGACGGCGAGTAGCCACTGGCTTCCTCCCAACGGTCCTGGGCGGTTTTCGGTCCTTCGCGGATCAGAAAGCCGCAGGCCCGCAGAACCGTCTGGTAGGGATCGAAGTTCTGCAGCGCGTTGGCCTTCCACAGCCGCCAGGCCAGGATGATCGGAAATGAAGTTTCATCGAGTTGTACGCCGGTCCAGTAAGGACGCCCGTCGATCCAGAAGTTTTGATAAAACCCGCCATCCTCGCGTTGCGCAATCGCCAGGTAAATCATGGCGCGCAATGGGGTAGCAGTATCGCCCACCGCCAGCAGCGCCGTGGCGCCATTCACCATGTCGCGCGTCCACACCAGGTGATATCCGCCCACATCGTCGTCGCCTTTATCTTCTCCCCAGGGAATGCTGAGACTGGCGATCATGGCCCCGGGATATATCTTGTCTTCGTGGGCCAGCAGCAGGTTCACGCTGCGTGCGAAGAGCATGGAGTCTTCCGGCGCAATCTTTTCGAGAAGGGTGAGCCGCTTCGCGGTGCGGTGCCACTGGTCGAGGAAGTTGGACTTGATGGTCGCGAACGGAATGGCCAGCGACTGTCCCAGCATGGCCGCGGCGTTGTGCCGCGTGTGGCCGAATCCCAGGCCCAGGGTGAACTCCGTGCCGCGCGAGAGATCGAGTTCTCCCGTGAGCGCGATGTTGCCGTCGAGCGCGCAGTCGTACTGCCAGTCCAACTTCAAGTTATGCGAGAGATCGGTCCAGCCGTCATTTACTCCCACGTAGCCGCACGAGGCGGCACGTAACGGAATCGTCGCCCCGATGGCCAGACACACGTCGTCGCGATAGGCCATCAGGAGCCTGCGGCCTTTGCTGGTGATGACCTCGCCGTTGTTGTGCATCCCGCCGATTTCGAGGTGTGGCGCGCAGATCAAGAAGAGCTTTAGCTTTCCCTGCCATTCAGCGGCAATATTGAAGCTTGTATGGATCAACACGCAGGTTAAATGAGGATCGCCGATGATCTCTTTTTCGATCGTATAGCGGCCCTCGGGATCCTGATTGACGATCTTGACGCCCAGCGCTGCGCTGCCCAGGTCGGTCATCGTGCTGAGCATGTGCCGGCGTTCATCGTGGAAGAAGGTTTCGCCGTCGGTCACCATGAATTGCAAATCGCGAATTTGCGGGGTGTCGATGGTAGGGAAGTAGCACTCGGTAAGAACGCCATTCGCCATCGTGTACCAGACGCGACTGGAGACCGAGTAGGCGGTCCCAACTGCATCCTTGGCGCCCCGCGTCCAACGAGGTTCGATGCCCGGACCGCCGGGCGCTGGATTATTCTGACTCAAGCGTCTCCCTTTTCTTCGATCTTAGTTCTTGCTTTCCAGCTCCGTCGACCGCGAGATGTGGACCTGCCCCCGTACCAGGCCGCGGGACCGCAAGGCGAAGGCAGCGGCTCCGTAAAGACCGGTGTTGGGGTCGAGAATCACATAAACCGGCATGGTGAGCAGCAGCTCTTGCATGCGCCCTTTCTCGTGAAACGCCTCGAAAAACGCGGGCTCGGCGAACTTGCTCGCAATCTTGGGCGCGATGCCGCCTCCGACGTAGAAGCCTCCCAGCGACAGCGTCTTGAGTGCAAGATTACCGGCTTCCGATCCATATAAAGTTACAAAGAGATCAAGAGCTTGCGTGCACAGCGAATCGCTGCCCGCCAGTCCGAGCTCGGTGATGACGGCATTGGGATCTTCCTTTGCCATGCGCTCGGCCACGGCCGGACTCTCTGTTCCTTTGCCGGTATCGCGGACGAAGCGGTACAGATTGCCGAGTCCGGGACCCGACAGCACGCGCTCCCAACTCACGTGCCCAAATTGCGCCATCAACCATTGCAGCAATTCGATCTCAAGAGCGTTCCGCGGAGAAAAATCACTGTGCCCGCCTTCCGAAGGAGAAGGCCAGTGCTGTTGCCCGTCCCAATGCAGCACGGCCTCGCCCAAACCGGTTCCCGCCGCAATGAGCGCCAGGTTGCCGGGCTTGGCGACGCCGGCGTTTACCGTGAAGAGCTGCTCCGCAGCCAGGGTCGCGATGCCATAGGCCGTGGCTTCCAGATCGTTGAGCAGCGATACATGATCGACGTGGAGGACATCGCGCAACGCCACTGAATCCACCTGCCACGGAAGGTTAGTGGCACGGGCGCGGCCCTCGACGACCGGACCGGGAATCCCAAGCACTACAGCCGACAGGTCGGAATCTTTCCCCACAAACGACACCATCAGGTCTTCGATGGAACCGAACTGCGAGCTGTGGAAGAGTTGTTCGCGAACGAATCGCAGTCCGTCCGCCGACGCTTCGAACAGCGCGAGGTGCGACTTGGTACCGCCGATATCGCCAGCCAGGATCATAGAAATTTGAGGTAACACATTGCCGGATTCAGGAGTTCAGCACGATCGGGGGTCGCCTGCGCAGTCAAGGGATCAATGCACGCTCGCATCGGTGAACGGGCTCCAAGGCACAGCAGCTAAGATACACAATCCGGGCGGAATTTCCACCTTCACCGACCGCGAGTCGACGGGACTGGCGGGCATGGGCCGTGACACGGCTGGTCGGCAGAGGGAATTCGTAGCATGGCAGGATTATGCGAACGTCAGGTCGAGGGAACGGCAGGCGTGCGATTCGACAGTCCCGGGCGGCGAAGAATAAAACTGTCACCCACCTCTGGACGAATGCACAGCCTTGCCGGTTCGAGCTTGGATCGTTAGAATAGAGCAGCAGCCGCCCGGCGCATAGGCGCGTAGCTCAGTTGGTTAGAGCGCTACCTTGACACGGTAGAGGTCAGGAGTTCGAGTCTCCTCGTGCCTACCATTTCTTTCATCCATGCCTTCGCTCTATGTCCTGCAAAGCGCAAGTACGGGCAAGTTCTATGTAGGGTCCGCCCAAGACCTGCAAACCAGAGTGGCTGAGCACCTCCGGGGTCACAGTCCCTACACGAAGACTAGAGGTCCATGGGTGCTGGTGCACCAGGAACAGTTTGCGACGTTAGGGGAGGCGCGTCGTCGCGAACAGCAAGTGAAGTCGTGGAAGTCCCACCGCTCGATTCAGGAACTGATTCAGCAAGCCGATGGTTAGAGCGTCCCGGCGAGCCGGGAAGGTCAGGAGTTCGAGTCTCCTCGTGCCTACCATTTCTTCTTCAGATTCACTGCCTTCACGCGACCCCTACCCGGAGCGCTACCGCAACTCGTCGCCAATTGCGCAGCAATCGGCTTCGCAACACGCGCATAACAAACCAGATACCTCGTGGCTTCCGGTATCGAGAACGAAACCGTGCCTTTACATCAAGCCATGCGGGCGGTTGTGTTCTTTGGTTGTGAGATGGCGATTTAACCCCAATCAGCCCCAGAGCCGCTGCGCTACACTGCCATCCCCTTCGGAAAAACCGTGAAACGAAGACGAGAAGAAACGGTTATCCGCGTAGAGTGTGGGATTTCTGTGCCCGTTCACGCAACTCCCGGCGCGAGTGCCTCTCGTTTTGCCGGCAGAAGCGCTAACAGGACAACTCCGATCACAAGGAATAGGATCACATCCGTAAAGTCCCTGTGGACGTTGTGAATCCACGCTTCCACGGTTTGAATAGCCATCACAGCGCCATGGGAGATGTTCCACCAAGCTGCCAGAGCAATCATCGAGCGATGCTCAGACGGTCTCCTTGCGGCTATGAGTAGAAAGACCCCGACCGGAATAAAAAAGCTCAGAAACATCGGTTCGCACTCGTTCTTCTGCTCCAAAAGCCAGCTGGAATGGCGCAGATCCGTATATAGAAAATAAATCAGCGACAGATTGAACAGCCCCACGATCACCAGAACGATCTTTGTTAGGCGTTCTCTTTTCACATTGACCTCATTATTTGATCGACCAGTTACGACATGCGGATAGTCTCAACCCTTGACCAAGTCCACGCCTGCCAGATGATGACCGAGGTGCACACAGTCTCGATCGTCGCGAAGAACACGTACGCTGGAAAAATGGGGTCCCGAAAGGCACCGTTAGTCAGAGGCAGAACGAAGGTCAGGAACCCGTTTACAAGGGTCAGAATGCCACCCGCGATGATATTCGCCAGGCGGTTCGCTCTAAACGGAAGCAGTCGACACGCCGGAATCATGGCGATGGGTATTTCCATCAAGACCGCTGAACCAAGCAGAGCCCATTGTGGAAGGTGTGGGGCTGAATTCGGCGAGCCAACGAATGCGAACAGGGCAAGCACGTCCGCATACAGGTAGTTTAATAACGCGAAGATCCAGAATAGAGACAACCGCTCCTTTGTGTCATGCATGTCAACCTCCCGCGGAGTTGTTACGGTCCCGCGGCGAAAAGAGTTTCAGATGCAGCAAAGAGATTGTGGCGTCAGTTGGCGCTATCAGGCCAACTCGCAACCAATCTATCCCGGACAGGTTTTTTCTTTTCCAGTGCCCCTAACTCGTCACCAATTCGTCACCAAAACTAGGCCGTTTTAGAGCTTTTTGGCCGCTTCTGTAATCGGAAAAGCAAGACAGGCAAAGGGTTTTAGGTTGTTGAGATCAAAATTGACAGGGTAGAGGTCAGGAGTTCGAGTCTCCTCGTGCCTACCAATCTCTTTTAGACCCAAAGAACTCCTGGCAACTCTCCCATGTGTGTTCCGTTCGGCTGCGCTGATCGAGGGTTTCTTGATTCCCAGGTCTCGAACCGCGCGAGACCTGGGCACCCGTCGTGGGAAGGATCTGGGAACGATTAGAACTCCCGAACGTGCCCTGTCTTTTATTTCCGTGTTTATCACGTGCTACTTGATCGCTGTTACCCGCCCGGTACTAGCAGAGGCCGATCTTTTTGCAGAGCTTCTCGGCAATCACGTCCGCGGTATCACCAATCACGCTCCCGATAAAAGCAGCTGCGATGACAGCGCCTACCCCTAGATAGGCTGCAACGGCGGCGATGAGAGCCGCTGGGATGGCGGGCAGAGTCGCAGCCGCCACGATCGCGAGGGCTAATGCCTTTGCCGTGATCTTGCAGCCGCGGCATCTAAAAGTTGATCCAGAAGGCAAGATCACGGGAGGAGAGGAAGAAGCTGCAACCACCCCGCCGTGAAATGCCATGAAATTCACAGCTACCGGCAGCGCGATCGTACCGGGTAGGACAGTGATGCTCCACACGCTGTCCGCAGGGCTTTTGCCGTTAAGGATAGCTAGCGTTCCCTGGTTGTTGACATAAACGTCCGGGTTATCCTGCGGCTGTCCGAAGTAATCGTTGCCCTTCAGTTCTAACCGGCCCAGGTCCCACGGTGGTTGCTGACCATTTAGGAGCGTCAGTGCTGCAACCAGGAACGATGCCTCCTCGTTTAAACGGATCGACTCTGTGGTCGGTTCCGCGGGCATGTCGCCGACGAGTTCAAGCGACGTAGCAAATCCCGGCATCTGTACGAAATATTGATCGAATGCCATCACGACCCATCCTTGATAGGAAGTTTAGACCAGTTCGACTGCCTCCGTGCCGAATCCCGAAGTCGTGCCTTGTTTGAACCGTTATTGAGGAGTAGCGTCCTGAGTATCCGCGTCGGGTATAACCAGCTCCACATTTTGATGATCGTGTTCGACAAGTTCAACGACCTTGGGCTTGGAGGGTAGCGAAGGTGTATCTTCCGCATTCTGCTCCTTGGCGACAACCCGATACTTGCCGGGTGCTATATCAATAAGGCGAAAGTGGCCGTTCTGGTCGGTCTCGGTGGTCTTCACCAGCATGCGATTGTACGAGGTCTCCGGATCGGGCCTCGCCCTTACCTTCGCCCCGGCGACGGGCTTGTCGTGCTCGGTAACCATCCCTTCCAGTTGCGCAGTCGCTGAACTAAGAACAATCGCGAGCGTTCCCCCCGAAGAACCTTTCTCGACCTCCAGGCCTTTTACGAGCACATCGTCTGCGCCCGAGTGGGCAGCTTTCATGTATAGAGAAAGGCCTCCACTATAGACTCTGACGGCGTAGTTTCCGTCCACCACATCTGTAGCCTCGAAAGACCCGTCTTTCTTGACGTCTGCCCAGCCCATGCTGGCGCTGTCGTCCTCAGTCGTGGGTTCGAGCATGACCTGCATCTGGTCGAAGGCTGGTGCTTTGCCATCGGCGGCCACAATGTGTCCAGTGATGGTCACACCTCTTCCAAAGGCAAGCACAACCGAGTCTACGTTCTCTTCGGCGACTTCGAGCTTCTGGCGAGTGACATCGTGCCGTTCTCCCTCTTGCCGCTGGGCCTCAATCAAGTAACTTCCAGGCTGCACTCCCTTGATGTGAAACTTGCCGTTTTCGTCGGTGGTTGCATTCGAACCCTCGGTCGAGTCTTCTGCTCGCACCATGCTGAGGGAGACGTAAACGCCATTGGCCGGCTTGCCGTCAGCACCTACAACCGACCCTGATACTTCGACCGACTTCACACGCTGCATGGTGAAGTCGGCAGCGACTTCGTCTCCGCCATGCAGCGTCAAAGCCTGCGCCTGGTCCGCGTACAAGACGCCTGGATAGTAAAGGGGAGCGTACGCACTACCAAATTCCCGCTGAGCTGCCCAGTTGAGCGACTCACCTTCGTCAATCATGCCAGACATTCCAATCATCTCCCACCCCGAAGATTCAGCGGCCTTGATGTAATAGTCGCCCGGCTTCAGGCCGAACAAGCGATACTCTCCCCGATCGTCCGTCCTCGCGGCTCTGGCACCCAACATGCGGTCTTTCCGTACGCTCGGCCCCCAATCCTCCTGTTCATCCGCCGTCAGCTTCCGGAGAGCCGCCACCACGACATTTCCCATGGGTTCGCCGCTCTCGTCCACCACTCTTCCGGTCACAACCGCGCCTCGGATCAAACGAAAGATGACCCCGGGGATTTCCTGTCCAGGAGTGAGGGACAGCATCGCGCCGCTGCTGGCATCCTTCCCCTTATATCTCTGGCTGATATAGCCGGTGTGCGAGGCGAAGAATCTGTACCTTCCCGGCGCGATATTCTTGATGTCGAAGTGACCGTCACTATCGCTCGTGGTTCCAAAGGCCAGCGGGTGTGACTGTCCATCCTCCTCGATGAGGGCTACTCGCGCTGACTTGAGGGAGGCGCCATCGGCCGCATTGACAACTTGTCCTGAGACCCTGCAGGGCTCGGGCAGTTTAGCGTTTTTGTTGCTGGAGGTTGGCGACGCAGTCTGCGCGAAAGTGCCAATCGTAAGCAAAACGACTTGCAACGCTGGCACAAGAAGGAAATGACGCATGAGGGACGCTCCGCCCGGACTCTTCAGATCTGCTATTTTCCATGCCGCCGACGCAAAAGCAAGACTGTTCTCTGTGACTGCTTCCACCCCACGCCTGCCTGGCTAAATGGTGGAACTTGCAGGGTGCGTGCCGGAGGAGCGGATCGATTTGGCGAATGAGAACTTGATGGATGGGTGGCGCGAACCGCTGAGTTCGTAACCAGAGTAAACCGCGGCTACTTCAGACCTTCGACCAGGTAGAGATCGCCCAGGGTGCGATGGAATCCGTATACGTACGTCGCGCCGTCGGGCGTCATGAGGATAGGGCCAATGGTGGAGACACCGGTGGGATCGAGCGGAGCGATTTGCTTCCACACGGTTTTCTTTCCGGTTGCCAGTTCCAGTCGATACACCTTGGCGGGAACTTCGCCGGTGCGGTACAGGTAGATGGAGCGGCCGTCCTGGTTGAAGTTGATCGGAAGGTCACCGGGCTCCAGGCCGTTGACGAGTTTGGGATCGCCTCCCGAGGTGGGGTACAGATATCCCTTCTGATCGCCGCCCACGCCCACGACATACTGGCCGTCGGGGGACACTGCGAAATCCAGGGCATCGGCGCCTTCGGGGGTGATCGCCTTCGGCGTGCCTCCGGAAACATCCTGAACGTACAGGTGAACCCCGCGCCCCGCTTCGTTACCCGCAAAGACAAACCGCTTGCCGTCGGGGAACCAGCGGGCCCACTGATGGTTAATGGAATCGTTGGTGAGCGGCTTGGTTTCGCCTGCCCCGGTGGGCAACAGTCGCAGTTGTGCGGGTGAGTTGGGGGTATAGATGATGACCCACTTCTGGTCGGGGGAAAGTGCCGTCGCGCCGCCTTCTCCGAGCCGAACGGCCGGCGAGCCGTCGGTGCTTCGGATGTAGACGGCGTAGGTCAGGTCCTGCACGTTTCCGTACTGCACGCCGCCGCCAATCCCCTCCTCATCAAAGAGAAGAGTCTTGCCGTCGGCCGAAATGTCGGCCGGATACGAGTAGTCCAACCAGGACATGTCCCGCTCCTTGTTGGAGCCCGTACTCAAACCCATGACCTCGCGGCGGCGGTCCGCACGTGCCAGCAGGACTCGGCCATCTTTCCAGATATCGAAGATAACCAAAGAACCGGGCACGCGGGTCACCAGCCTCTGCTGTTTCGACAGATTGACGGCGGTGGTGTAGTGAAACAGTCCTAATTCGCTCGCCGTGAACCAAACCTCCTGGCTGTCGGGAGTCCATGCCAGTCCTTGCGTGCCGTACCACTGGCGGGTAAGCGTCTGCTTCTTTCCCGAGGTGTCGACGACAGCGACGCTGCCGCCATCATCCCCCTGATTGGGATGATCGAAGAAGGCAATGTAATCGCCCTTGGGCGAAATGCGTGGATAGCTGATCCACCCGCCGCTGGTCTCATAGAGGACGTTGCCGATGGGATACTCGAGCCGGTCGCGGCCATTCACACTTCGCACGACCGCCAGACTGCTTCCGTCGGGTGACCAGTCGGCCCATTCCACATCTTCCAATACCGGGCGCGGTGCTCCGCCGGCAAGCGGCGCGCGTGCCAGCGTGCCGACGTTCACCCAGGTGCCGACTGGGTGGCTGCCCAGCAACACCGCCATCTCGCCCTTCGAAGAAATGGCCAGTAACTCGGAGCGGCCCAGGCCCAGCGAGCGCGATTCAACCATACCCTCGCGCGCGGAGAAGGTTTCCACAGGGTTTCCCTGCCACGCGGCGCTGTACAAGATCGTCTGTCCGTCAGGGGCGAAACGGGCGGAACGAATTTCGCCGCGGCGGAAAGTAATCTCGTGATATAACGGCGCGCTCGGCCCGGACGATTGCCACAACCGTTTTCCGGCGAACAACCCGGCTGCCGCGGCCAGCAGAAATCCCACGCCGACAAGCGCAGGGAATAGCTTGCTGTGCTTCTTTTCTTCCGGAATGGCCGCTACGGGAGCGGCCGTCGCAGCTGGAGTCGATGCAGACGAAAACGATCCTGCATGCGACCGAGCGGAATCGGTCGCCCGTTTCAGGCGCTTCAGGTCGGCACGCAATTCGGCCGCGCTTTGGCATCGGAGATCGCGGTCCTTCTCCAAAGTCTTGTCCAGAATCACTTCGAACTGAGGCGGTAGACCGGGATTCAGTTGGACAGGCGGGGGCGGCACCTTGTTGAGAATTGCGTCAAAGACGATGGCCGACGTGGCTCCCGTGAACGGTTGCTTTCCGGTTGCCATCTCGTAGAGAACCACGCCAAAGGAAAACAGGTCGCTGCGGTTGTCCAGCGTCTCGCCACGCGCCTGCTCGGGCGACATGTAGCCAATGGTGCCCATCGCGGTGCCGGGAGTCGTAAGCTGATCGACGCTGATCGCCGTGGCTGGACCTTCCGTCGCATCGGCCCCAACCGCGTGGTGGCGCATTTCCAAGGTCTGTTTCGCCAACCCGAAATCCAGGACTTTCGCCTGTCCGCGCGTCGTGACAAAGATATTGGCCGGCTTGATGTCGCGATGCACGATACCTCGGGAGTGCGCGGCGTCGAGCGCGTCGGCAATCTGCGTGGCCAAGTCGAGCAACTGCGCGGTCTTGAGTGGATGGCCCTCGATCATGTGCTTCAGGGTCGCGCCCTCCAGGTATTCCATCGCGATGTAAGCTCGCCCGTCTTCCTGTCCGATGTCGTAGATGGTGCAAATATTTGGATGGTTGAGGGCTGATGCCGCCTGTGCTTCGCGCTCGAAGCGGCTTAGAGTCTGCGGGTCGAGCGCGACATCGTCGGGGAGGAACTTGAGGGCCACAAAACGGCGCAGGCGGGTGTCTTCGGCTTTATAAACCACCCCCATGCCGCCGCCGCCAAGTTTTTCCAGTATGCGGTAATGCGAGATGATCTGTTCGGCCATTCGAAGTGAGCCAGTGTTCCGGGTTGCTCCATATTAGGGACGCGACGGGTACTAGTCAACGGCTGAGCTGACCCGGTGCACGTATCGGCAAAGAAGTCCGCCGTCAACGATGTAGCTGTCTTCCCTGTGACCCGCACAAGTGGGGCCCTCTGGTGGTGCCCGTAATGCCCGATTGCGACCTCTGCGCATGAACCCCAGCCGAAATGCCTACTCCAGAGATTGCGACAGACTGATGAGATTTTGCGGAGCTACGTGAATGAGAATGCTGCGTGGCGTATCGATATCGTCGATGAGAAGGAACGCGATGGAGAGGACCACCGGCAGCACGATCAGCAGTCCCGCTCTCGATCCTTGGGCATGGGCGCCGTAGCCGACAAGGATATTGCAGCAGACGGCGGTGGCAATCATCAAAGCCCATGCCGATCGCGGGATACGATTCCACCATGCCGCCTGGGTATAGCCCTGGGAGTTCAACACGTCATTCATGCCGGCAACGGCGAGAGCCATGACGGGCGTGGGTTGCGCCACCGCAGGAGTCTGTACGGCCGACCACAGCTCATTCTGCAGTTGCGCGGTATCGGCGTTGATTCGTCGAAGCTCGTCGCTATTGCGCGTTTCGTAGAAGGCGATACGCAAGCCGAGATATTTCTTGAGCTGAGCCCGTGCCGCTGCAGCCTGGACAGCCGGCAACAATCCGGCCCTGACGTATTCCGTGCCGATTGCGTTGGCTTCGGCTTCCTCATAGGTTTTGCGCAGGTCGTAGCGTGAGGTGGCCATGGAAAAACTGAATCCGATGATGAGAGCGAGCAGAGTCAGGGAAGCGGCCTGCACGACGCCGAAATCATCGCGCTCCTCCTCCTTGAGCGGCCGGCGCTTGCGCACGGCGGCGCCGAGCAGCGCCGCAAGCCACATCAGAAGGACCGACGGCAAGAAGAAAATGGCTGGATAGTTAATCATGCTTTTGCTGCTCCTTCGGCTCAGCCTGGACTACGTGAGCCGCACGGCCCTCGCGTTAAAGCTAACAGAGCCAGCGTGCCTTGCCTTATTCTGCAGGACGCAACGAGTGCCGGAGCGCGTGGAGCGGCGAGCGTCGCATCAACGCCAGAGAACGTAGTGGCCTCCGCCGGTACAGGCGATGACGAGGTTCATCAGGACGAGCATCAGTTCGTAATGCCATCCCGAAGCTTTCTCTCCCCAGAAACCAGTATGCCAAACGGAGATTTTTCGTTGAATGGCTCCCAGCATGATCAGGATCAGACCGATTGCTGCGAGTTGCGTGAGAACGCCGACCGCAACGCCCAGACCGCCCGCGATCTCGACGATGCCGAGAAAAATCGTAAATGACGGACTCTTGCCGATACTTGCGGCGCGGCCCTTCGGGTCTTTGACGTCGGCCCAGCCGCTGGTAACGAACACTGCCGCGACCATCAGTCGCAGCAGCAAAAGGCTGAAGTCGGTGAAGTGAGCGAGTTGCGGGAACATTTCTATCCATCCTCCTCAAGCCGAATTGCCCTGTGCCTCTACCACGGTAACGAATACGCTAGCGCGATTCTGACAGGATCGTTGTCTGCGGCCCTGCGAAGACTCGAGGCACTTTCTGCGCAGGGTCAGAAGCACGTCCGTAACCGAGGCCCGCCATGTAGACGAAGAACGGGCGATCAACGTAGTCGCTTGCCGCGGCGTCACTGGCGCTTGCGGCCCTGCTCCTTGCGTTCCTGGTCCACAAGCCGCTCCCGCACAATCTTCTTTACCAGAGCTGATGGTAAAGGCCGGTCAACCGGGAAGCGAATGGTGCCCTTCGACTTGGGATAATCCTTGAGCTCCTCTGCAAATTTCACGATGAGGGACGAGTTCATCGGGAACAAACTGCAGTGCTTGGTGAAGGCGGCGTACGCGACGAGCCATCCTTTGTAGCGGAAGGTCGGAATGCCATAGCTCAACGCCTCTGTCGTTTCTCGCGGCACCACGGAACGAATCGTGGCGCGAATCTTCCGCAGCGTAGAGAGAGCCGGTTCGGGCACCCTGGCGAGATACTCTTCGACGGTTGCGGGAGCGGCTTGACGTTTCGCCGAAGGGCCGTGATCGTTGATCGTCGCCTTCTTCATAGGAGTAACCCAATCGAGCTTGCTTTTAATTCTTAACCTCGTTCAGACGTTCTTAAGACAGCGGAGTCGGTCCTTGCGGCACGCTCTCGGGCGAAGGGCATCACGTTCGCCGGGGCCCGTCGCGCCAGCAGTTCGCGGCCCATGAACTGCATGCAGGGATCGATATGGTGAAAGAAGCGCTTGTAAGCCGCGCACAGATAGTTCAAGCCGTATTCTCCATCGGGAGTTACGGCGAAGCGGTGTTTCGGACACTCGCCATGGCAGGCGAAGCGCACATCGCAACTCTTGCAATAAGCGGGTAGCGTATCGCGCTTGGCCAATCCAAAGGCCTCCTGGGCGGCGCCTGCGGCGAGCGACAGCAGAGAATGCTCCATGATGTTGCCCAGCCTGTTCTCCGGATAGACATAGTGGTCACAAGAGTAGACGTCACCCTGGTGTTCGATCGCCAGTGCCGAGCCGCAAGTCTCGGCAAAGACGCACAGGCTGGAAGGCAAACCCAGCCAGTGTTCGAGAGCGACATCGAAGAGTTGAACGAAAATCTGACCGACATCGTTGCCCACCCAGTCGTCAAAAACCGCGCATAGGAATTCGCCGTATTGCCGGGGCTCGACCGACCACTCCGACACCGTTGCCTCGCGCGAGCTCGGCCCGATCAGCACCAGTCCATCCTGCGCCGGGCGCGTCGCCACGCGTTCCACCACCGGTATGAACTGCAGAAAGCTGCTGCCGATCTGCTTGAGAAAGCGGTACACCTCGAGCGGATAACAGGAGTTTTTCCGGTTCACCACCGTCAGCGTGTTGAACTCGACCCGAGCCGCTTGCAGGTGTTCGATGCCGCGCAGAACGCGCGCATGGGTTGGTTGGCCACCTTTGTCGACCCGATAGGCGTCGTGCAGCGCGGCCGGTCCGTCGATGGAAACGCCCACAAGAAAACGATTCTCCGCGAGGAACTGTGCCCACTCACTGTCGATGGTAAACGCATTCGTCTGCAAGGCGTTCTCGATGATCTTGCCACCGGCAAATCGGCGCTGTAGATCGAGCACCCGCTTGAAATAGGGGACGCCGAGCAGCGTGGGCTCGCCACCTTGCCACGCGAAGGTGACGACGTCGCTGTCGTGCGACGCGATATATTGCCGGATAAACGTTTCCAGCACATCGTCCGGCATCTCCCACGAGCGCTCACCCTGGTAGAGGTGTTCCTTCTCCAGATAGAAACAATATTTGCAATCGAGATTGCACAACGGGCCGACGGGCTTCGCCAGTACTTGAAACGGCAGGCTCGAGGCTTCCATCAGCGAGGTCCTTGCGGCGCGGGATGCAACGACAGTCCCGATGGTTTGTAGGTATAGTGGTCGCCAGTCTGGGAGCGCAGCGCTTCCAGGCGGCCGCGCAGCTTCTCCGTTAACTCACGGTATTGCGGGTCGCCATAGAGATTATGTCTTTCGTCGGGATCGGTTTCGAGGTCATAGAGTTCGAACTCTTCCGGCGGAAGAAAGAAGTGGATGTACTTGTAACGCTCAGTCCGCACACCACGGCAGGGCTTGATGTTCTCGTAGCCGGGATATTCGTAGTATTCATACAACCAGTCTGCGCGCCAATCGCTTACCGGTTTTCCCTCCATGATCGGCAACAGACTCTTGCCTTGCATCTCGCTGGGCACGGGCAGCCGCGCAAAATCAAGCATGGTCGGCGCAATGTCCAGGTTGAGCGCCATTTTGTCGGAGCGTCCTCCCGCCGGAATCCGCGCCGGGTAACGCGCCATCATGGGAACGCGAATCGACGGCTCGTACATCAGGCGCTTGTCGTAGAAATGATGCTCGCCCAGAAAGAAGCCATGATCCGAGCTGAGCAGGATCGCCGTCTGGTCGAGAATGCCTTTCTCCTCCAGTACTTTGAGCACAGCGCCTACATCCTCGTCGTTCGACTCCACGCCGGCGTAGTGATCTTTGACCAGCTCTTCGAGCGAGCGGGGATCATCGGTGCCCACCTCCGAACTGCCTATCTGATTGTCGGCATGCGCTACCGCGCGAGGCTTGCCGGCGTAGTCCGTCAGATCTTCATCAAAGGTGGCGGGCTTGTCGATGGGAATGCCATTGAAGATGTTCACCATCCGCTTGGGACGATAGAACGGCGCATGCGGCGCATAAAACCAAAGAAACAGGCAGATGGGTTTCTTATGTTCCTGTCGCAACCACTCAGTAGCTTTCTGGGTGAGCAGGTCGTCGACATATTGGCCGGTATATTGTTTTGGCTCCCTGTACTGCCCGCGAGAGCCCTCGGTGATTACGGGAAAGTAATAGTCGGCCTGACCGACGAAGCCGAAGTAGTAATCCCAGTAGTGATCCTTGAGTGCGCCTCCAATATGCGATTTGCCGATGAACGCAATCTCATAGCCGCCGTCGTGCAAGAGATCCGAAACCAGCTTGAACTGCCTGGGCAGCGCGTTCTCCGCGTTCGAGACGGCTCCCGTAGTGTGGGAATAGAGGCCGGTGAGAATGGTGGCGCGCGAAGGAAGGCACAGTGAGTTGATGACGAAGGCGTTACGAAAGGCAAAGCCCTCACGGCCGATGCGGTCCATGTTGGGCGTCTTCAACACCTTATTTCCCATCAGTGAGAACTCATCATAGCGAAGGCCCTCTCCGAGGAAGAACACGAGGTTGGGCTTGCTTTGCGTGCCGCTGGCAGCGGCGGTCAGAGCAGTGAAGTCCAGCGCCGTGAGTCCGAGAACACCGGTCAGAGTCTTCAGAAACGCGCGCCGATCTTCCATCATTCCGCCTCTTTTTAGATTGCCGCCCAACAAAACACTGTGAGGGTAAATCAGGAAGTGGAGCTTCGGCAGAAAAAAACTGAGAAACTTCAGCCTTCGACGGAAGGAGGCAGCGTCGAGGTGAACGGCAGGAACAAGCAGAACACGGTGCCGCTGGTTCCCGGGCGGCAACTGCTTCGCACGCGAAGCGAGCCTTCGTGCTTTTCGACAATTCCTTTGCTAATCCACAAACCCAGGCCGGTGCCACTAACTTCCTTGGTGGTAAAAAACGGTTCGAAGATCCGTGGCCGCGCATGATCGGCAATGCCGTGGCCGGTGTCGGCGATGGTGATCATTACGCCTTTCTTGCCGTTGCTCCAATTGGTGGCTTCGCGGCTGCGGACCAGGAGACGGCCACCGCGAGGCATCGCATCCAGCGCATTTCCGACCAGGTTGCTGAGGACCTGGCGGATTTCTCCTTCGCGGCAGACTACTGCCGGAGTGGGGCGAGCGAGCGCCTCGACCGCGATGCCGGAGTTCACCAGCCGTCCCTGATACAGGCTCAACACGTCTTCGACCAAGATGTCGCACTGAATTGCCGTGGGCTTGGTCGATTGCCGATAGAATCGCAGGGTCTGGCTGGCGATGAGGGAGATGCGCCGCAGTTCACGATCCGCAATCTCAAGGTGCTGCTGAATCCGGGCAGCGTCGTTTGTGGTGCGCGCCAGATAAATCAAGTTCGTGATCGATTCCAGAGGATTGTTGATCTCGTGCGCGATCGAGCTGGAGAGCCGTCCGACGGCCGCTATTTTTTCATTCTGGATCAGTGCCTGCTCGGCACGCTTCTGCGCGGTGATCTCGAGCGAAGCTGCCGTGATCGCCTGTACCGTGCCGTCCTCTTTGTAGACCGGGAAGTAATTTACGGTCCAATAACGGTGTACGCCGGGCTGGGCCGGCAGCTCGCCCTCCAGCAAGGCATTCTGCAGGGGTTCGCCTTTCGCCACCTGTTCGAACATTTCGTGCAGCCCTTCGATGGGGGCGATTTCCGTAAGCCGCTTTCCAAGTATTTCTTCCGGCGGCAGTCCCACGATCTGCGCCTGCCTGTCGTTGAGGCGAAGATAGCGAAACTCTACCGGATCGAAGAGCGCCAGGCCGATCGGCGCGGTTCTATAGATCGTCTCCAACTCGGAGCTTTGACGCTGCAACTGCTGTTCACGATTTTCTAATTGTTTGCGCGACTTTACTTGCTCGGTAATCTCGACGGCGAACACCAGGATGCCGTCGACCGCTCCGTCAGGCCCACGCGTCGGCTGGTAGACGAAGTTAAAGTAGGCCTCTTCAAGTTTTCCCGAGTCGGTGTTCTCGATGCAGGCCGGCATTTCGTTGCCAAGGTAGGGAACGCCGGTGCGATAAACCGAATCGAGAAGCTCGAAAAAACCCTGGCCTTCGAGCTCGGGAAGAACTTCGCGCAGTGGCTTTCCCACGACATCTTCCGCCGTCTTGCGGCGAAGCAGCCGCACATAGCGGTCGTTGGCCAGGGTGACCAGATGGTGGGGACCGCTCATCATCAGGATCGCCGCCGGCGCCTGGAGAAACAGGTCGCGCAGCCTCTCGCGTTCTAAGCGGGCAAGCTCTTGCGCCTCGCGAACCGAACGGTAGAGACGCGCATTCACCAGCACGGCGGCAATGCGATTGCCGAGTTCCTGCGCGACACTGCAATCCTCTTGGTCAAACGCTGCAGCAGTGACGGTGCGGCAAAACGACAGCGTCCCAAAATTGTGGTCCCCATCCCGCACCGGAACGGTCAGCAAGCTGTGGAACTTCAGCGCACGGATGCACCGCAGGTGAACGTCGTTGAGCGCGACCGACTGCAGCCACGCGTCGTCGACGTGTCGGACCAGCACGGGTTCGCCCGTGTCGAGGGAGCGATTGACAGGATGGTTGGCGCTTCGAGGCAGTGCGGCCCGTGAAGCTTCGTCCAGCCAGGCTTGTTGCGACGCAATGCGATGCAACCGCACGGTGCGATCGATGGTGCCGTCGGGCCGTACCAGGTCGAAGTAGCAGAAGTCGGCAAAGTTGCGAATGCAAAGCTGCGCAATGTTGTGCAGCGTGGTTTGAAAATCGAGCGATCGGGCCAGCGCGTGGCCGGACTCGGACAGAAGTTCCAGGTTCCGTTCGGAGCGGCGCCTCTGCGTGATGTCGCGAAAGATCAGGACAATGCCGGTGAGAACCCCATTCTCATCATGGATGGGAGCGCCGCTGTCATCAATGCTGATTTCGCTGCCGTCGCGGCGAAGCAGTAGGGTGTGATTGGCCAACCCAACGACGGAGCCGTGGCGCCGGACTTTGTCGACAGGACTTTCGACCGGCTTGCGGGTTTCCTCCTGCACAATGTGAAAAATCTCATGCAGCGGACGCTGAAAAGCTTCGTCTTGCTTCCACCCGGTGAGGGATTCAGCCACACCGTTGAGAAACACAATATGACCGTCCGCGTTGCAGGCGATGACGGCGTCGCCAATGCTGCGAAGGACGGTAGAGAACCAGAGAGTATTCGGCACTTGAATCGGGACTCGTTTTGCTGTGACGGCGAAACTACGACAAGGGATACATGATGAACGATGGGCGGGAGGCGTTGCAACCCCGGTCGCCTGAGGCGATACGACGGCACGTCATGCAGTCCAACCGGTCTCAAATCGGGCGTGCATTTGCCTCACAGTAAAATTATGTCTGCCCGCGGCTCGGCTTTACGGCCGCGACCGCCGCGTCACTGTCCGCCTTGATTCGATGCGCTAGTTCTTCCTTCCAAGCCTGACTCCAGGCTTTGCGCTTCTTGAGGTAGTGCTCCATGTGCGCCAGCGGGTCCGTGATGGCCGCGGTCTTGCGCCGTGTGCCGCTGCTGGTGGACGGATTACCGGCTCGCGAGGACTTACATTCGATCAGGGTTGGGCCGGCCCCATTGCGGGCGCGATGAATGCTTTCCTGCGTTACCCGAAAGACGGCCACCACATCATCGCCATCGACCGGAATTCCAGGGAAGCCATATTCGTGCGCACGTTGGCTCAGATCGCCCGGCTTGCCGAACCAGTGGTTCGACCGTTCGTCACGGCAGCGGTCGCTTTCCACGAGAAAAATCAGTGGTAAACGATGTTCGCCCGCCAGCTTGGCCGCCTCGTGCCAGCTTCCCAGAGCGTCAAAGCCGTCGGCAAAGATCCCCAGCACCACATTGCGCTGAGATCGCTGCTTAGCGGCAAACGCCACACCGGCGGCCAGGTTGAACTGGGCGACCAAACTGGAAGCCGCCGGGAGGACATTGAAGGTCAAGAACGGATTGGCTTCGCGGTCGGCCTTACGGGCCCTGCCGGCGTTTAACAATTCAGCGAAAGTCTGTTGCAGGCTACGACCCCGCAAGATATGCGTGACGAGGTCCCGCGGGTAAACCGAGAGGACGTCGCCGTCACGCAACTCGAAAGTCGCGCCCACCTCGATGGCTTCCGACATCTCGGACCAGGTGGCGCCTCCGGCCGGTTCTCCTCGGCTCATCAGACCGCGAGCGCGCTCGCGCACCAGCCGGCAAGTCAGCATGTTGGCATAAAGTCGGCGCAGTACTTCCGGGTCGGAGGGCGAAGAGCTGGCGTTTTCCGTAGTTTGCCGCCAGGGCTGCGCAGCTTTGTCGTCAAGGTTTTGCCGTTCCCGGCGAGGCTCCGTAGCGATGGGCGTCTCCATTCCGCGTTGTTCCTGCGTCGTGATTGTATCGCAGACTTTCCAGCTCGAATGGCACACTCGAGGGGCAGCAACGTTACAGTCGTGTTTCAGTTTTCCAACGGGAATGTGTATAAGGCTGTGGAAAAGGTGGAGCGAAGAAATCTAAGTTCTTCCAACCACGATCCAACTAACATAGTGCACCGAAGCAAGTGCGCTCGGAGTGCGAAGGTTGGTGGGCACATTTGGCTGGACATTCAGCACCACATCGCATAGCCTCAGCGTCGGCCTTCCCCACACAAACTAAGAACGCCGCGTGCTAGTCTGGCCGCGTGAAAGTTCGGCTAGACAAATTGATCGTCGAACGCGGACTAGCGCCGTCGCGCGAGCGCGCGCAAGCCTTGGTTCTCGCCGGACGTGTCCTGGTCAATGAGCAGAAGGTCGAGAAATCCGGCGCCAGCGTTGATGCCGATGCGCCCCTGCGCATTCTGGGCGACGATCAGCCGTTTGTCAGCCGGGGCGGTTTAAAGCTGGCGCGCGCCTTGGAGCATTGGCACATCGATGTGCGCGGAAAGATCTGTCTGGACATCGGCGCATCGACCGGGGGGTTTACCGACTGCCTCCTGCAGAGCGGCGCGTCCGAAGTGGTTGCGATCGACACCGGCTACGGGCAAATGGATGCGACGTTGCGCAGCGATCCCCGCGTCCGCCTGTTGGAGAAGACGAATGCGCGCTATCTGACCCCGCAACAGCTTTGGACCGGCAGGCGGGCCGCCACCATCGGCATGGTCGCCATGGATGTGTCGTTTATCTCTGCTACACTCGTTCTCCCGGCGGTGCTGCAGAGCGCGCGCGCGGGCAATTCCACAACCGACATTGAGCTGGTTCTGCTGGTTAAGCCACAATTTGAGGCTGGCCGTGGACAAGTCGGCAAAGGTGGCATCGTGCGCGATCCGCAGGTGCAGCAGGCGACAGTCGAGAAGGTTCGCCAAGCGGTCGAAGCCTTGGGCGGCTCCGGGATCGAGGTGGTCGAGTCTCCCATCCTCGGTACGGAAGGGAACCGCGAATTCCTCTTGCATGCCAGATTTGCCCCGCTCCCGGCGTAATCCGAAGCCGACGCGCTACACTGATCGGTTCGCCACACCAGAGACATGAAGTCAGCCGCGATTCTTTCCAAACCGTCGAAGCCCGAGTTGAGCGCCATCCTGCCGGACGTGCTCACCTGGTTCCGCAGTCATGGCTACCGGGTCTACCTCGACGAGCAGAGCGCGCAATACAGCGACGGAGAATCCGTTGTCCCGCGCAAGAAAATCGGAGAGCTCCATCCGGACTTCGCACTCGTATTAGGCGGGGACGGTACGTTGCTGTCGGCGGCGCGCGCCGTCGCTCATGAAGAGGTTCCCATACTCGCGGTAAACCTGGGCTCGCTGGGATTTCTGACCGAGGTGCCGCTCAGCGAGATCTTCGCCACGCTGGAAGCCGTCGACGCCGGACAGTGCCCGGTCGAGGAGCGTTCTGTGCTGGAGGCCCGCCTGTTTCGCGCCGGGGAGTGCATCGCACGGCACTTCGCCTTGAATGATGTAGTCGTTAACAAGAGCGCCATCTCGCGGCTGGTGGATTTCGACCTGCTGATCGACGGCGTCTTCGTCTTCAACTACAAGGCGGACGGAGTCATTATTGCCACGCCGACAGGATCGACCGCCTACTCGCTGGCCGCGGGCGGACCGGTGATGATGCCGGCGGTGGAGGGCATGGTGGTCACGCCGGTTTGCCCGCACTCGCTCACCCATCGCCCGCTGGTCGTGACCGACAAGGCGCAGATCGAATTACGTGTGGAGACCGGAGCCGAAGAGGCCTTTCTCAGTATCGACGGCCAGGTGGGCGTCCCGGTTAAGCAGGGCGATCGCGTCGTCTGTCAGCGCGCCGCCCATACCGTGAAGCTGCTTCGTGTCCGGCGAACCTTTTTCGATGTTCTTCGCAATAAGCTGAAGTGGGGGCAGCGCTGATTTTGCGCGCAACCGAGAACTCATGATCAGGGGTGCCACAACCTTACTGCGAATCGCAGGCTGCTTCTGTGCCGTGATCTTCGTATGTGCCGGGGCTCGATCGCAGGGACGTCCGGGCGCCGACCTCATCATCACGAACGCGAAGATCTGGACTGTGGACGCGAGCCAGCCCCGGGCCGAGGCCGTCGCCATCGTGGCCGATCGCATCGCCGCGGTTGGATCGGTGGCCGAAGTCGATGCCTGGCGCGGCACCAAAACCAAAGTGATCGATGCCGGTGGAAAGCTGCTGCTGCCGGGCTTTAACGATGCACATGTGCACTTCATCAGCGGAGGCCTTCAGCTCGATGCAGTCGATCTGAAAGACGCCGACTCGCCGCAGGAATTCGTCGAACGCATTGCGGCTCGGGCGCGCCGCACGCCGTCAGGAGAGTGGATTGAGGGCGGCGACTGGGACGAGCAGCGCTGGAATCCACCGCAGCTGCCGACCCGTCAGCTACTCGATCCCGTGACGCCGAACACGCCGGTGTTCGTGGGCCGCTACGACGGCCACGTTGGCGTAGCGAACTCCTTGGCGCTCAAGCTGGCGGGTATCACCGCAAACACTCCCGACCCTCCAGGTGGACAGATCGTCCGCGACAAAACCGGCAATCCCACGGGCGTGCTGAAAGACGCTGCGCAAGGATTGATGACCAAGGCGATCCCGCCGTTGACGCAGGAGCAGCGCCGGCGGGCGGCGCGACGCGCGCTTACCTATGCGGCGTCGGTCGGCGTCACCAGCGTGCAAGACATGAACCCCGAGTATGCCGACGTTGCCGTCTTTTCTGAGTTGGCCGACAAAGGCGAGCTGACCACCCGCATCTATGTCGCACCTTATCTTGTGGGCTGGGAGGACCAGGCCAAGCTGGGCATACGGCACGCTTGGGGCTCGTCCTATTTGCGCTATGGAGCCTTGAAGACCTATGCCGATGGCTCGCTCGGCGCTTCGACGGCGTATTTCTTTCAGCCCTACACTGACGCTCCCAACACGCGAGGCCTGCTCTCCGATGAACTGCAATCGATCCCCATCGAGCGAGAGCGCCTGCTGAAAGCCGACGCCGCGAACCTTCAGGTCTGCGCCCACGCCATCGGCGACGAGGCCATCTCGATCATGCTCGATCTGTTCACCGACGTCGAGAAGGCCGACGGGCCGAAAGACCGGCGCTTCCGCATCGAACATGCCCAACACATGGCTGCGAAGGACTTCGACCGCTTCGCCGCGCTCAAGGTGATTGCGTCGGTGCAGCCCTATCACGCCATCGACGACGGCCGCTTTGCCGAACGGCGCATCGGTCCGGAGCGCATCAAAACGACTTACGCTTTTCGCACCTTCCTCGATCACGGAGTCCACCTTGCCTTCGGCACTGACTGGGATGTAGCTCCTCTGGCGCCGATGTGGACGATTTATGCCGCCGTCACCCGTGCCACGCTTGACGGAAAGCATCCCGATGGGTGGATTCCGGAGCAGAAACTGACCGTTCCGGAGGCGGTCGAGGCTTACACCGTGGGCTCGGCCTACGCCGAATTTCAGGAGAAAGAGAAAGGGTCGATCACGGCCGGCAAACTGGCCGATATGGTGTTGCTCAGTGACGACATCTTCACCACCGATCCCAGGACAATCAAGGACGTGAAGGTTGAGCTCACGGTGGTAGGCGGCCGGATCGCTTATTCGGCGGAGAGGAAAAAGTAAAGGGCGGGGAAATCGGAGAAGGCGCGGCCGCGAAGCCGCGCCTCGGTTATTCGGTGACGGTTTTCAGATTGTCGTGCAGCCAGAAGCGCGCTTCTATTTCACACTTTTTCGAGCAAAACGTCTGTCCGTCACGAGCCCGGCTTGTGCTTTTGAGATATTGCGAATAGCACCAGAGACACACTGCAGTGGTAGTGGCGGCGTCATACTTGTTTGGTTGCATGCGCTCTCCAATGGCTAGCGAGGATAGCTCTAAAGCAGTACGAAAGGCAATCAGCAAAATCACGGAATCAAGAAAGTTATTGTCGTTCGGGAGTTTCGGACTACCGCTCCGGGCCCAGCAAATCGCCAATGGTCTCGCGTTTCCGTATGGCGCGAAATTGCTTACCGTCCACCAGCACCTCCGCCGCACGCGGCCGCGTATTGTAATTCGACGCCAGTGCCATGCCGTAGGCGCCCGCATCCAGCACCGCAAGCAGGTCGCCTTCGTGATTGGGAGATAGCTCGCGATCGCGGGCGAAGAAATCTCCCGTCTCGCAGACTGGCCCCACCACATCAACCGTTTCCATCGGCGTATTTCCTGCGGGCTTGATCACCGGAACGATCTGGTGGTGGGCGCCGTACAACGACGGCCGGATCAGGTCATTCATCGCCGCGTCCACGATCACGAAACGCTTGCCGTTGTTAGTTTTTCGATAAATCACTTTCGTGACCAGCACCCCGGCAGGTCCGACAATGGCGCGCCCCGGCTCCAGCAGCAGGTGAACCCCCAATTTCTTTAACGGCTTCAGAATTTGCTGCGCATATTTCCTGGCAGCCTGCTCGAAGTTCGTTCCCGCCTCGTGGTCATACGATATGCCGAGCCCTCCTCCCGCATCGACGTAACCGATCTGGTGACCCTCGGAGCGAAGCGTTCGCACAAAATCGGCGATGCGGCCCATGGCTTCGCCGAAGGGAGCTACGTCGGTAATTTGCGATCCGATGTGCGCGCTTACTCCCGCGGCAGACAGTCGCTGATTCAATGCGCCCTGGCGGTAGAGAGCGATCGCCGATTGCAGCGGTACGCCAAACTTGTGCCGGTGCAATCCTGTCGAAACGTAGGGATGCGTTTTGGCTTCGACATCGGGATTGACACGGACGGCAAATTTCGCACACTTGCGCAGGTGGGTTGCGCGCGACGACAGCACCTCCAGTTCACTGGCGCTCTCGACGTTGAACAGCAGGATACCGGCGTGCAGCGCCAGGTCTATCTCATCGCGCAGCTTGCCCACGCCCGAGAAGACGACCTTCGCGAGCGACTTTCGGCTCGCTGCCTCGACCCGCTGTAACTCGCCGCCCGAAACGATGTCGAACCCGGAGCCCAGTCTGGCGAGCATCCGCAGAATCGACAGGTTCGAGTTGGCCTTCACCGAGTAGCAGATCGTATGCTCGTAACCCCCGAAGGCCCGGTCGAAGTCCTGGAAGCGACGGCGAATTTCCGAAGCGGAATAAACGTACAGCGGCGTATCGAATTTCCCGGCAAGCTTCCGCAGAGGGACGGCATCCACATGCATCTCCTCGGCATGGACCGAGGCGTCGGCTTTGCGGCGGGAAGGTTCGGCGGGGCTGTAGGTAAAAGCTGGTGGACGCTGCTGCGGAGCGACGGCGGCTTTCACTTTTTCGGGGCCGGCCCTTTCACCTTGAGCACCACGATGGTCTGGTCATCGAAGGCGTCGACGCCTTCTGCATGGTCGCTGACGGCCATGAACAGCGTCTCGGCCAGCTCGTCGGCGCTGCGATGCGCATTTTCGGCCACCAGTCGCTCCAGGCGCCCGCGGCCGAACATCTCCCCTTTGGAACTGGTGGCATCAAGGATACCGTCACTGAAGAACACAAATACATCGCCGGGTTTCGCCGGCACGTCCAATTCATCGTAGGTCGCGTTGCTAAAAAGTCCGATAGGCAAGCCAGTTACCTGGATTTCTTCCACCTTTCCCTTACGGTAGTGCAGAGGCCGAGGCAAGCCGGAATTGGCGATCTGCAGGCTGCGCTGGTTGTCGTCCCAGATGGCGTAGATCATCGAAACGTACTGCCCGGCAATGGGACGATCGGACAGTGAGAGGTTGATTGCTTCCAGCATTCCCGCGGCAGTGGGTTCTTCGTTGGCGTGCGAGCGGGCGATGCCGCTCACCAGGGCGGCATAGATGGCTGCCGGCGCGCCTTTGCCGCTGACATCTCCCACGGCAATGCCGGTAACTCCGTGGCCGCTGTACTTGAGGAAGTCGTAGAGATCTCCGCCGATTTGGCGAGCGGGGGCGAAACGCGTGCCCACCTCCGCATTCTTGAACTGCGGCAGCTTTTGCGGCAGCAGGCGGAACTGTAACTCGCGCGCCAGCGCCAGGTCCTGCTCCAACCGCTTCTCCTGGCGGGCAATACGCTCGTAGAGCGTGGCGTTCTCGATTGCGATGGCCACCTGCGCTGCCATGGTCGTCATGATGCGAACGTGGTCCTCGTTAAAGTAGCCGCGCTTGGTGTGTTCGATGTCGAGCACGCCAATCACTTTGTCCTTGTAGATCAGCGGAATGACCAGCTCGGAGCGGGTCTCGGGATTCAGCGCGATGTAGCGCGGGTCCTTGGAAACATCGGGCACCAGCACGGCCTGCTTGTGCAGCGCGGCATAGCCCACCAATCCCTCGGCGAGCGGAATTTCGTGCTTCAGATGCACGCTCTCTTTGAAGCGCAGAGAAAAACGATGCTGCAGGAACGAACCGGTGGGATCGAGCAGCAGGATGGAAAACATCTGGTAGTCGATGATGCGGGTCAGCAGGTCAGCGATGCGTTTCAACAACTGATCGACGTTCAGAATCGAGCTGATTTCGCGGCTGATCTCGGTCAGCAGGGTCAGCTGTCGCGCCTGGCGCGAAACTTTGGTGTACAGCCGCGCGTTTTCGATGCCGGCGGCGATGCGTGAGGCAAACAGCGTGAGCAGGCGCTTATGTTCTTCGGTGAAAGCTCCGGGTTGAGCGGCTTCGACGTCGAGCACGCCGATGACCTTGTTCTTCGCGATCAGCGGGACGGCGAGCTCGGAACGCACGCCAGGCGTGGCATTGATGAAGTTTTCTTCCGCCGTAACATCGTTCACCAGCACAGCCTGCCGCTGTGCGACGGCTTGGCCGGTGACACCCTGTCCCACCTTGATGCGAATGCGCTCGGCGACCTCCGGCGGATGCCCGACCTGGAAGCGAATACGCAGCTCCTGCGTCTTGTCGTTGAGCAGCAGGATGGCGAAAATCTCGTAGTCGATGAAGCGCTTCAACATCTCGGCCACGCGTTGCAGCAGAGTGTTCAGGTCCAGCGTCGTATTGACCGCGTCGGCGACCTCGAGCAGATAGCTGTCGAAGCTGGCAGACACCAATGGCTCTGTAATGGAAGTGGTCATCGCGCTGGAACTCTTGCTGTTCATGATAACAGCGGGATTTGTGGATACTGCGGCGACTGCATGTTTCCTGCGGTGGTTCACGCTCGTCGGGACGGCGGCAGACGCAGCGAATCTCGCAGCATGGTATCACCGCCGCGCGGTTGAGAGGCAGGCGTTCGCGGAGTTGCGATGGCGCCCGGCAGTCAATAGAATTTTGTCGATTACACGGAGAACGAAATGCCACTGCCGGAATTCAAAAAGCTGGTTGACGAAGCCAAGTCGCAAATCAAAGAAATCAGTGCCGACGAGCTGAAGCACATGCAGCAAGCCAAAGAGGATTTCATTCTGGTGGACGTGCGCGAACCTGACGAGTTCGCAAAGGGGGCCATCCGCGGGGCCGTGCCTATGCCACGCGGCATCCTGGATGTGCATATCGAGGAAATTACGACCGACAAGGACCGCACCATGGTGTTGTACTGCGGCGGGGGCAGCCGCTCCGCGCTGGCCGCGCTGAATCTCCAGCGAATGGGCTTCCGCAACGTGCTCTCGCTGGCCGGAGGCTATCGCGGCTGGCGGGTAGCGGAAACCAGGTAGGCCACTTTTGGTCGGATTCCGACACTAAGCACAACTGGGATTGGCGAGTTTGGTTTGACGGTTGGCGAACCGCAGGTCCCTCAAGGCTGAAAGCCGTTCGGGATGACAAGTCAAGAAAGCCCGAATTCGTTGGCAATCGAAGGCGCAATCCTCAAGGGGGAATCATGAATCTTGCAGGCAATCGGCTGACATGGCTTGGACACGCTACGTTTCGTATTGAAACCAAGGGCGGAGTAATCGCGATTGTCGATCCCTGGGTCATGGGCAATCCCATGTGCCCGGACAGCGAGAAGAAGGTCAAGAAAGTCGACCTGCTGATCTGTACCCACGGCCATCAGGACCACATCGGGGACGCGGTGAAAATCGCCAGGGAACATAATCCCAAGGTGGTTGGAATTTTCGAGTTGTGCACCTGGATGGGGAAGAAGGGCGCCAAACAGATCTTGCCGATGAACAAGGGCGGTACGCAGACGGTCGAAGGCATCAAGATCACCATGACCCATGCCGTGCATTCCTGCGGCATTCAGGACGACGACGGCAGCATCGTCTATGGCGGCGAAGCCTGCGGCTACGTGCTCGAGTTGCCGGGCGGGGTGAAGTTGTACCACGCCGGCGACACCGCCGCCTTCAGCGACATGAAGATCATCCACGACCTTTATGAGCCTGAGATCGCGATGCTGCCCATGGGCGATCACTTCACCATGAGCCCGCGCGAAGCGGCTTATGCCTGCAATCTTCTCCAGCCGAAGACGGTCATCCCGATGCACTTCGGGACCTTTCCCATGTTGACGGGCACGCCCGCGCAACTCAGGCAACTGCTGTCGGGCTCGGGCCCGGAACTGGTGGAGATGAAACCGGGAGAGACCCTGGGCTAAGGTGTTCGGGGCTGCGGATCGCGACGCTTGGCATCGTGGTCTCGCGAAAATTGGCGCACACGCGTGGCTTCGACTACCATGTGCGCCATGAACTCCACTCGGCTGCGGAACCCGTGGGCGGCGCTGGCTGTCGGCGCGCTGCTTTTCCTGTCGCAAGTTGCCACCGGCCAAGTTCCATCGGCGGGTGCGGCGGCCGGCCCCAATGTCTATCCGATTCAGGAAGGCTTCGTCGACTCCCACGGCGTGATGATCTACTACATGATCGTCGGCCGCGGTGCGCCGCTCGTCATCGTGCACGGCGGTCCGGGCGCTTCACACGACTACTTCCTGCCCTACCTGCTGCCACTGGCGCGGACCAACCAGGTCATCTTCATCGACGAGCGCGGCTCCGGCCGATCGCAGAAGCTCGATGAGCCAAGCGGGTACACGGTTGAGAACATGGTCGAGGACGTGGAGGACGTTCGCCGCGAACTGGGGCTGGGAAAGATCAGCCTGCTCGGGCACTCCTACGGAGGCGTACTGGCCCAGGCCTATGCGCTCAAGTATCAGCAGAACCTGACGCATCTTGTGCTGGCCAGCACCTTCCCCAGCACCATCGAGATGAACCAGGTTTTCGTCACCATGAAGAAGAAAATGCCCGTCGCAGTACGCGATCAGATCAATCGACTCGAGGCCCAAGGCCTCTACGGACACGGCAAGCCCTGGGAGCGCAATCGCTACACTGAGGACTATATGAAGCTCGCCTGGGGCGATGGCTATTTTCCGTACTTATACGGGCGGCATCCTGATCCCAACTACGATCCTTTGCAGACGGGCAACAACGCATGGGACCTCTACCGGGAGATGTGGGGATCGAATGGCGAGTTCGTGATCGACGGCAATCTGAAGTCCGTGGAGTACGTCGACAAGCTGCCGTCGATCAAGGTGCCGACGCTGATTATCGCGGGCGATCACGATGAAGTCGATCCCTCGCTCTCGCGGCAGATGAGCGAGAAGATCGCCGGCTCGAAGCTGCTCATCCTTTCCGACAGTGGCCACATGACGTTTGTCGATCAGCCGATCCAGTTCAATCAAGCGGTGAGCCAGTTTTTGCAAACGAAGTAGCAATCTGGCGCGGCGTAAACCGGCGCGGTCGTGCGGAGGCGGCTTGCCATGAGAGACGTGCGCCTCGGGGGGTTGGGAGCACTGCTTGCGTGCGATTCCCATTTTGGAACAGCTAATGCATTTTTCTTACGAATTGTTTTGGCGATACCCGCTCCGGTTCGTAAACTTGGAAGCAGAGGAGAGGGCGAGCTTCGCTCCGGTGAGTCTCTACCCTCTGAGGATCCGACGGGCCGCAGTGCTTGTCGGGCGGAGAAGAAAGTGGCAAGAGACCACAGATTGGATTGCATTCTTCCGATTGCGCATTCTTTGCGCAGCCTCACGTCGCTGCTCTTGCAGTTGCTGGTCCGCCGTGTCCGCCGCGTCCAAACCTTGTTGGGTAACTTCTCCATGACAGCTCCGTCGGTTGCGAGATGGTTCGCGACCGTATTTTCGTGGCGGGATTCGGTTTCGGCCGATGCCCTGGGGCCGAGCGGCGAAGGCCGCCTGCGGGTCGTGCGACGGGGCGCTGACCAGAGCGCAGAGCACGTAGAAGAGCATCGCGTTGGCGGGAACCTGCAGGTTGTAATCCAGCAGGCTGTGGACCAGGATTCCAGTAATGCCGGTAAGCATGGCCAACGCGGCAGCGCCTTCGCCAAAGGTCAGCCACGCGCCTGTCGCGTCGGCCTTCATCTTGCGAAGGCCCTCACGGTACACCAAAAAAAGCAGGGCGACGACGCAGGCGAACCCCGCCAGTCCAAGCTCGACCAGCACCTGAAGGTAGTCGTTGTGGGCCTGGTTGACAAAGTGATTGGTATAGAAACTTCGAAAGTGTGGATAGACGGCCGGAAAGGTACCGAGTCCCCAGCCGAAAATCGGACGCTGGGCCCAAAGCGGCCAGCTGTCTTTGACCATGCTCCAGCGATGCAACTCGGCGTCGAGATGGCTGCGGGTGCTCGCGAGGCGCAGGAGCAGCGGATCGATACCCACGAAAACTGCCATCGCCACGATGCCGACCAGCAGACTGGCGATGCTCACGGCGATGCCTTTGCTGGGGCGGATGAGCGCTACGCAGACGGAGAGAAAAATCATTTCGGCAAGCAACGCCAGGATGCCTCCGCGCGACCGGGACAGAACGATACTGGCCCCCATGGTGATAGCAGCAAAGCCGGCGATGATTCTCTGGCCGGACTTCAGGTTTCTGGCGAACGCGAGCACAACCGGGATGGGCACGAGCATCTCCATAAGCCCGGCGAAGTGGTTGTGATTGACGTATGGACCGTAGGGGCTAACGTCAAGCGGCACTTGACGGAGCCAATAAACCTGGCCGTTCCAGGTGAGGTCCTGGAGAATGGCGAAGAGGGCGAGGGCGAATCCGAAGCTGCCAAGAACGGTCAGCAGCACGCGGAGATCCTCGCGACGGCGAAAGACCTGGAGAGCGACAAACGCAACCAGTGCATAGGCCAGCGCGATCAGCGCATGGGCCCAGGTTTCATACCAGTAGGCGGTACGGCCGGAGACCAACTGCACCGCCACCAGGAGCGCCAGGGCGAGAGCGGGAACATAGGCGGGGGTCCAGCGAATTCGAGGCTGCACGGCGAGCGCCTGCCGGATGGCCCAGAGCAGGAACACCGCCGACGCGGCACATTCGAGGGCGAAGCGCGCCCACTCCTCCACGGCGCCGAAGGCGAGCGGCCCGAAGATGAGCACGGCGCACACGGCGAAGCGGAGGGCGAGATCGGTCGTCGCCTCGGGGCTGGGTGGACGGGCAGACCTCATCGGGACAGTCCCGGGAGCGAGCAAGCGACGCGATGTCTGGCCGAGCGTCATGATCTACGGCATCTCCTTCAGGCTGACATCGTCGAGCCAGAGCTGGCCTTTGATCGCACTTTTTTCCGCGTCGCGACGCGCCACGGAGATCTTCAGCAGCCGCGTGGCCGGGGGCACTCGGAAGCGGGTGTGGATCTCCGTCCAGTTGTTGTCGCCAAGATAATCATCGCTGGTGAACAGAACCTGTCGCGTGTAAGCGTCGCTGATGGCGAGACGCGGACCCTCGGCGCCGACCATGTCGACGGTCCTCACCCACGCGCTGAAAGCATATTGAGCGCCGGGCTTGACGGCCACGGCTTGCGAGACGACGGCATCGGCGACGTAGACCTTGTCGAAGGTGACGAGCAGAGCCGTGGTGCCGCCGTGAAAAGTAGTGTTATCGAGTCCGATGGTAAGGGCGGGCGTGGAGGTGTAGCGCCAGTCAAACCCGCCATTCAGCAGCGGCCGTTCGAATCCGCCGTTGACCACAGCGTTTTCCGCAGACGGCTGGTAGGAGCGGACAGCGGGATCGCGCAGAGCCAGGGTCTGCCAGGCTTCCAGGGCGCCGGCAACGTCCTGATGAGCGAGCAGAAAGTCCAAGTAAGGAAAGGCATCGCGCAGGCGATACGGCTGGGGCAGCGCCAGCATGGCGGTCCATACCTGTTTAGCGGCCGGGAGTTCGTCGTGCTTAATCAGCAATTGCAGGAACTGCTGGTAGGAGTCGGAACGCGGCGGGAGCGCTGTGGCGATGATTTCGGCGGCATTGCCGGAGGCGCGCCAGCTCAAGGCCAATGCCTGGGGCGCCATCTCGGGATCGTTGGCAAGGACGACCTTGAAGCGCCGGAGGGCGGTTGCGGTGTCTCCACGGAGCAGGGCGAAGTTGCCGGCGTCCCAGGCAATGTTGGGAGTGGTGGGCTCAGCGTACAGCGCGCGCTGGAGCGCGGCCGCCTGTTCGGCGGGGCGGCCCAGCCGCTCGCAGGCGTTGGCCACATCCATCCAGTAGGCAGCGTCGTAGGAGTTGAGGGCGGTGGCCTGCTGAAAGCGGGGCAAAGCTTTGGCGGCGTCCTGGAGGTCGACGAAATCGTGACGGCCCAGCAGATCGCGGTACCAGGCGTTCGTGGGCTCGAGCTGGATGGCCTTCTCGAGGCTCGCGGTCTCGTAGGTGAGGGAAGAGCGATGGGCGAGCCAGACCCGATAGCCGGCGCGAAGGTAGGTGGCGAGCAGCAGGCAGCACACGGCCAGCCACAGAATTCGCCGGAATGCGGAGGACGGTTTGTCTGCCATGGGCCTTGGTTGATGGATCGCGGGCTCAACGCCCACGGCTAACACAAATGCCGCCGCTGCGGGGATCCGGGCCGAAGACCGGGCCTCTCACCTGACCGCACAAATGATTCGCGACGCGGTCGCCGAATCCCGCCAGATCCAGCTCAGCCGCGGCCTGCCGGCGATTCGAAATTGATTCGGCCAAGTTCGGCTAGTTCCGGGAAATGGGTTCGTCGTAATAGCGTCCCGCATAGCGCGAGCCGTAATAATAGTAGTAAGCGTCGGGCGACTGCAGGTCGACCGCGTTGACCACCACGCCCATCAGTCTAGCGTTCACCTGGGTCAGCAGGTCGCGACTGCGCTTCAGCACGTCCTTCGTGGTTTGGCCGGAGCGGAGAATCAGCACCACGGCATCGGCCTCAACCGAAAGCAGCACCGCATCGGTTACCGAGAGCATCGGCGGTGTATCGATCACGATGTGATCATAACGATCGCGCCACTGTGCCAGAAAATTGCGCATCTTGCCGGAGCTGAGCAACTCGGCGGGATGCAGCGGCGGCGGGCCGCCCGCCAGCAGGTCGAGGTTAGGCAACTGTTCAATCGGCACGACAGCTTTGTCCAACGTATCCGTTCCGGTGAGAAGCGTGCTTAAGCCGGAAGTAGCCTGCAGGTTGAAGGCGCGATGAATGCTGGGGCGACGCATGTCGGCATCGACCAGCAGCACGCGTCCGCCTTTCTGCGCCAGCACAATGGCCGTGTTCACGCTGGTTGTAGTCTTGCCTTCTTGTGGCAACGCGCTGGTGACAACGATCACTTTGGGAGGAGTGCCCAGTGTCGACAGCAGGAGTGAAGTGCGCAGCGCGCGATACGACTCGGCAATTTCGGAGTTCGGCCGGTTCAGCGCGATTAGCGCAACCTGATCGTCGAGCGAATGGCTTTGGCCTGCGACCGAGAGCGACCGGGCAGGCCGTAAATCGTGCTTCGAGACCTGCAGGCTGAGCGGAACGATTCCAAGCGAGGGCAGCCCGGAGAGGGCGGTGACTTCTTCCGGGGTGGCGATGGTGTTATCGAGGGTTTCGAGGGTGAAGCCCAGGACCACACCGCCGACGAGCCCGAGAACCACGCCCAGTCCGAGGTTCAGGGGTATGTTCGGTTTTTCGGGAGTGGCCGGCACGCGTGCGACATCGACAATGCGGATGTTGTTGGAGCGCATGCCCGCAGCGACGCTGGCTTCCTTCATCTTCTGCAACAGGCTGTTGTAGAGGTCGCGATTGGTGTCGGCATCACGCTTCAGCGCCATGTACTGGATGGAACTCTCGTTCAGCCGGTTGGCCTCGCCCTTCTGTTGTTCGAGAGCGACCTGCAACATGTGCTCGCGTTGCCCGGCGGCGAGGTACTCGTTCTTGATGCGCAGGCCGAGCTTGGTGCTCTCCTGATGAATGCTGTCTTCGAGCGAAGCAATTTGCTTCTGCAATTGCAGCAGCTTGGGATATTTGGGCCCGAACTGCGCGCTCATCATGGCGTACTGGCCCTGCAAGTCGCTCTCATTTTCGCGGAGCTTCTCGATGACGTTGTTGGCATCGAGCCGCGCGATCAGCGAGGGGTCGCCGGTCAACGTCTGCTTGTAGGCCGCTTCTTTCTGGATGCGTTCGGTCTGGGCGGCGGTGAGGCTTCGGTTCAGGTCGTCGAGCTTGGAGGTGATGATGTTCTGCTTTTCGTCGATGCCGAGGATGCCGTTCTCTTTCTGGTAGCGAACCAGCCGTTCTTGCGATGTTTCGACGCGCATCTGGAGGTCCGAAAGCTGACGCGCCAGCCAGTCGGAGGCCTGCATCGTCGATTCGAACTTGGTCTTGAAGTTATTTTCAATGTAGAAATTCGCCAGGGTGTTGGTCACCGTGGCGGCGAGGTTGGGATCGGGGCTGAGAAACTTTACGTCGAGCAGTCGCGTATGGGGGACCTTGCTGACGCTCAGGTCCTCGTGAAACGCCTTCAGCAGATCTTCCTGCCACTCGGTGTCGAGCTGGTCGGAACCAAGCGCGGGATGCTGGTCCTGTTTGTGCCGGGAATGCACACGGCGCAGGAAGGCGGGGTCTTGATCGAGATGCAGACGGGTCATCACTTGCAGGGCGAGGCCGTCGCCTTCGAGAATTTTCGCCTGGGTATCGAGTGCGACGGTGTAGTCGGATGCGTCTTCGTCATCGCCCGAGCTATTGATAGGGGCGTCTTTGAAGCCGAGTTGCTCGGAGGTGTCGCGGTAAATCGCGATGCGTGCCTCGCCCTGATAAAGACGAGTCATGCGGAAGGTGGCGATGGTCACCAGCGTCATCACCACCAGCAGGCACGAGAGGATGGTCCATTTGCGTTTACGCAGGATGCGCCAATAGTCCCACAGCGTGGAGCGGTCGCCTGCGGTGTTGTAGCCGGGAGAAACGTAGGGCCGGGGAGAGTCGAAAGCTGCACTCTCCGGCGTTGCCAGAGTGTTCGACGGCGGTAACAGCTTCCCAGGGTCCATTCGCATTCCACACAACGCTGTGAACGGGACACAAGGCGCGCGGAAAGTTCGGCGCGCTGTGTGCGACGTTCGATGAGGGGCACAACGGAATGGGTCGAATTCTAGCACTCATTCGGTCGCGGTCAAGATGGCTTGATCAGAGGAGGGCAATTTCGCTTGACTTTGAATCCGAAGTGGCTATGATTCGCGAAACCATTGACTGGCCTTGCTTCCCGGGGAGCGATACTTGAACACCCAAAAAAATTGCCGAGTCGCGATTCTCGGGACGGGAGGTCATGGCAGGGTTTTGCTGGACGCCAGCCTGCAGGCCGGGGGATTCGAGGTTGTCGGATTTCTCGACGATGACCCCGCGCGCGTCGATGACACAGTCATGGGGTTTTCCGTGCTCGGCGTGCCGCACGATTGGGCCGACGCCGCTGAGCAGTTCTGCTTTGACACCGTGTTGGTGGCGATTGGCGATAACCACGCTCGGGCTGCCAGGATTGCCGCCATTCGCCAGGCGGGATTGTCGGTGACGGGAGTGGTGCATCCGTCGGCCGTAATTTCTCCGTTCGCGGAAATGGCCGAGGCGGTTGTGGTGCTGGCGGGAGCGGTGGTCAATCCTGGCGCAGTTCTCGAAGAAAACGTGCATGTCAACACACGCGCCTCCATCGATCACGACAACCGGCTGAAGGCCAATTGCCATGTGTATCCCGGGGCCACGCTGGCGGGGAACGTGACGGTCGGCGAGTATTCGTATATCGGCTCGGGAGCGGTGATTCTTCCGGGCCGCACGGTCGGCGCGGAATCGTATGTCGCTGCGGGAGCCGTAGTGCTTCACGACGTTGCCGACCGGGTCCGGGTCGCGGGCGTGCCCGCCGCGGAGATCGCAGGTGGCGCGAGCTTTCGCCGCGCGAAACAAGAGTTGTCTCGATGAGTAGCGAGTGGCTGAGGCGGAGGCTTCACGAGAGCTTCATGCCTGTGCCCTGGAGGCCGGCGCTGCTGCGCATGACGGCCGATGCCATCCTGCTGAATGTGTCCATCTGGCTGGCGCTGGTGACCTGGGTGCTGATCTATGCGTATGTTTTCCGCTTCGGGCGGATGGACTACATTCGCGGCTTGTTTCACGCCTTCCTGCGCGGGTATTGGCTGCTGTGGACGGTGACCTCGCTCGCCGTCTACTGGCTGAATGGTTTCTACACGCGGACCCGCGGCTACCTGGGACCTCATAAAGCATGGATCGTTTTTCGCGCCATCAGTAGTGCTGTGATCCTCTTCATCGCTCTCGACTATTTCGTGTATCGCAGCCCGTTGCTGCCGCGTAGTGTGGCTGTCGTGGGCTGGCTGTTCGCCCTGGTAACGGTGGGCGGAAGCCGGATGCTGAAGCAGATTGTGCTGGTGAAATACCGCGTGGAACCGATTGTGCACACCGTCTCCCGCAAGCCGGACCGCGTGCTTGTGGTGGGAGGGGCGGGCTACGTCGGGTCGCTGATCGTGCCCGAGCTATTGCGCCGAGGATATAAGGTCCGGGTGCTTGACAGTTTTCTGTTTGGCGCCGAGTCGCTGAAGGCGGTGAGAGATCATTCGCGCTGCGAAACGCTGACCGGCGACGTGCGCGATATCGAGGCTGTTGTGGGGGCCATGCGCGACTGCCAGGCGGTGATTCATCTGGCAGCAATCGTGGGCGATCCGGCTTGCGACGAGAACCGGCCCCTGGCCGCCGAGATCAATCGCGCTGCCACGCAGATGCTGATCGACGTCGCCCGCGGCTACCATATTTCACGTTTTTTGTTTGCTTCGACGTGCAGCGTGTACGGCGCGTCGGAATACGTGGTGGATGAGAATACGGCGCCGCGTCCTCTCTCGATTTACGCCAAGACGAAGCTGGATTCCGAGGGCCTACTGCTGCAAGCCAACAGCAGCGATTTCCATCCGACGATCCTGCGGCTGGGAACGTTGTTCGGACTTTCGCCGCGACCGCGATTCGACCTGATGGTGAATCTGCTGACGGCGCGGGCCGCGGCCAGTGGCGAGATTACGCTGTTCAATGGTGAGCAGTGGCGTCCGTTTCTGCATGTAGCCGATGCGGCCCGCGCCTTTGTCACCATCGTGGAGTCGCCGCTCAATGCCGTCTCCGGTGAGGTATTCAATGTCGGAGACGAAAGTCTGAACCTGCGCCTGAGCGATGTTGCCGCGAGGATTAAAGCGGTCGTTCCGCAGGTCGAGGTGCGCCACGTGGAAAACGATGCGGATCGGCGAAGCTATCGCGCGTCCTTCGACAAGGTGTTCCAGCATCTCGGTTTTCAGGGCGAGCGCACGATAGAGGGGGGAATCCGCGAGATCTATCAGGCGATTCGACGGTCGGAGATTCCGAACTTTAACGATGCACGCTACAACAATCAGGTCGTCACCCGTGCCTTCGTGCAGACGGCCGGCGCTCAGCGCTCGAGTATGCGATCGCTGAGCAGCCTTGCCCGGGTCGACTGACCACTGGCGCGCCAGGGAGTAGCTGGCGCGTGACAAACCCGCAGGAACCAGACGGATGGCAACCCTGGAAAGGGAAAACGCTGCGCAATCAGCCTCGGCTTCCGAGGGAGGGTATCCGCTCCGTCCAAAGACGGTTTCACTGGGTTCAAGCGTGGCGATGGTCGCCCTGGGAAATCTGGTGGTGGCGGCCACCGTGCTGCTCGTCACCCGCATTTACGCGCATCGCTACTCCCAGGACGAGATATCCGCCTATCTCATCTTTCGTCTGTACGGGTCGCTGGTCGTCGCCTTGGGGACGCTAGGGATGCCGATCGCGGTGCAGAGAACGGTCGCTTTTCTTGGATCGACTTCGCAGCGCGCCGGACGCGCTGCACTGCTGGGGATCGGCATGGGGTTGACGGGACTGGCGTTGTTCAGTGGAGGGCTGGCGTTCTTTTCGCACCCGATCGCCAATTACCTGAAACATCCCGCCGCAGCCGATCTCTGGATGGCGATGCTCGCCTATACGCTCGCGCAGGCGCCGGCGACGCTGCTCTCCTTCGTGGAACTGGCCCGTTTCCACGTGGCGCAATCGATCGCCGTGCTGTTCGTGGGATTCGGGCTTGGGCCGCTCCTGGCGGTATTGCTGCTTCCGCAACACAGTTTGGCGAGCGTATTGTGCTGGGGTGCAGTGGCGTCGGTTGCGCTGACGACACCCTGGTGGTGGCGGACGGTGCGGTGGGCAAGACAATCCGGTGCCGGGGGGGCGAACGGCGAGGCGGGAGTGCTGCTGCGATATGGCCTGCCGCGAGTCGTGGCGACTACCGCCGATTTAATGATCGATCCAGCGCTGCCGTGGCTCGCCGTGCAGAACGGCGTCGGGCTGGCCGGCGCAGGCTATCTCGCCATCGGCGTTTCCCTGCTTCGGCCCTTGAGTCCGGTAGCCGGCGCGCTTAACCAGGTGATGGTTCCTTCCGCGGCGGTGCTGGCCGCGCAACGAGATCTTGCGGCGCAGTCGCGACAGATGCAGCAGATCACCGAATGGGCCATTCATGTCGGCCTGTTCTGCGCTCTTCAGATGGCAGTCTGGTGCGACGTCGTCATCCGCGTCTGGCTGGGACCGCAGTACCTCGCAGCCACTCCGGTGGCACGCGTGATCGCGCTGGCGCTGGCGCCATGGTTCGTGTATCTCTCGTCGCGAGGCGTGGTCGATGGACATTCGGAGAAGCCCGTCAATGCAGCAAGCCTGGTGACTACCCTGGGTGTTCTTCTGGTGGGCGGGTTCGGCATGCATTGGTTAGGCGGAGGGCTGCGGGCGCTGGCAGGAACCTATCTCGCGGCGCGGCTGGTACTGGCGGCACTGACGTTGGGCTACGGAAGACGCGCCTTGCATCTGTCGCTTGGCAATCTGCGCATTGCAACCTCGTTCCTGGCTTCGGCAGCACTGGCGCTGGTGGGATTGGAGTTGCGGCACGTGCTTCCCGCACACTACGATTTTGCAATTCTGCTGCTGTTCGGACCGCTGGCTGCGCTGGCCTACCTGGGGTTCATGATCGCGAACGGCGCGGAATGGGGAACGGCGGTGATCGGAAGATTAAAGTTGCCGGCTGTTCTGCGGCCCACAAAAGATGGTTTTTCCAGCAGGACTCGAACCGCTGAATAATGATGAAACAGGTGATCCAATCTTTCCGGACAGGCAAGCTGGCGGTCAGCGAATTGCCCGCTCCGGGTTTACGGCCGCGCGGCATCCTGGTGCGCACGGCGGCCAGTTTGATCTCGACCGGCACGGAGCGGACGGCGCTGAGCTTTGCAGCCAAGAATCTTCTGCAAAAGGCGCGAGCGCGGCCCGACCTGGTCCAACAGCTGTTGCAGAAGATCGAGCGCGAGGGACTCGGGGCGGCGCTCGACAGTGCGCGCAGCCGGCTGGAAAAGCCGTTGCCCCTGGGCTACAGCTCTGCGGGCACGGTTGTGGCGGTGGGCGCCGAGGCGGGGCCTTTCCGCGTCGGAGAGCGGGTAGCCTGCGCCGGAGGCGGCTATGCCAGCCATGCCGAGATCGTCTACGTACCGAGAAATCTGGCGGTCAAGCTGCCCGACGGAGTCTCCTTCGAAGGCGGCAGCTTCGTGACGCTCGGTTCGGTTGCGCTGCAGGCGATACGGCAATCGGAGGCGGTGCTGGGCAATAGCGTAGCGGTCATCGGGCTTGGTTTGCTGGGTCAACTGACTGTGCAACTGTTGAAGGCGGCGGGTTGCCGGGTTTTCGGTGTCGATCTGTTGGCCTCACGAGTCTCGCTGGCGCGCAGCCTGGGGGCTGATGCTGCGTGTTTGGCCGATAACGCGGCGGACCGTGGATTGGTGTTTACCGCCGGGCACGGCTTCGACCAGGTGTTGATCACAGCCGATACGCCAGGTGATGAACCGGTGATCCTGGCGGGAGAGCTGGCGCGCGATCGCGGCATTGTCGTGGTCGCCGGGGCTGTCGGAATGGAAGTGCCCCGCAAAGCGTATTACGAAAAGGAACTCGAGCTCCGTCTGAGCCGCTCCTACGGCCCCGGGCGCTACGATCCGGAATATGAAGAAAGCGGCCACGATTATCCCTATGGCTATGTGCGCTGGACAGAAAAGCGCAACATGGAAGCATTTGTAAGCCTGTTGGAAGCAGGGAGAATCCATATCGAACCCTTGATTACAGGGCGATTCGACCTGGAGCACGCGATGGAGGCTTACGATGTCGTGGCGCAGGCCTCAAACGACGGATGCCTGGGGATAGTGCTGCTGTATCCGCAAGCGGCAAGTCTTGAGCGACGGGTGTTCAGCGGAGCATCCGACAATGGGGTACCACAACGTGGGAGTGAGCTGAAAAGCGTGTCTCTGGGGGTTGTCGGAGCCGGTGCCTTTGCTACCTCCACGCTGCTGCCCCTTGTTTGCAAGATGGATAACCTCGACCTCGTTGGAATTGCCGCCTTAAGCGGCGTCACCTCCCGCGCCGCCGCCGATCGCTTCGGATTCCGCTATTGCACCAGCGATTTCGACCAACTTCTGGAAGACGACAGCATTACCACGGTGGCCATCCTCACCCGGCACAATCAGCATGCACACCAAGTGGCGGCTGCCCTGGAGGCGGGAAAACATGTGTTCGTGGAAAAGCCTCTGGCGCTTGATCGAGAAGAGTTGGAAGTGGTCGAGATGGCCCATCAGTTGGCATGGGAACGAGCGGGAACGGAGAACCGACGAGGGCCGATGCTGATGGTCGGCTACAACCGCCGGTTCGCGCCGTTCGTGGCTGAATTGAAGAACACCCTTGGTCGCACCGACGAGCCGCTACTGATTAACATTCGCGTGAATGGGGGATCGCTGCCCCCGCCGCACTGGCTCACAGATCCAAACGTGGGTGGCGGGCGATTGCTGGGCGAGGGCTGCCACTTTATCGATCTGCTGTTGCACCTCGCACCCAGTCCGGCGGTCGCCGTTACGACAAGAGCCCTGGCCGGCCGCAGTTCTTCCGACGGCAGCTTCGTGAGTGTGGTCGAGTTCGCCGATGGCACGTTGGGTACGCTCACGTATTCCACTGGCGGCAGCCGAAACTTTCCCAAAGAACTCGTCGAAGTGTTTGGTGGAGGAATGGCGGCCCGAATTGACGATTTTCGCTCGCTGCAGATTCGCGGCACGGCAGGGCAGGTGCGACGGACGGCGCGGTGGAAGGGCGATAAGGGGCATCGGGCCGAGTGGCAGGCCATTGCGGCGCACTTAATCGAGGGTGCGCCGGCTCCGATTGCTATTGATGCGCTCTTCGCGTCGGCGCGAGCCACGCTGGCGGCCCAGGAGAGCATGCTGACCGGGGAGACGGTACGGCTCGGGGCATCGTTATGAGCCTGATCGCACATGCCGTGGGCGCCCGGCCGAATTTCGTGAAGAGCGCTCCCCTCATGGCTGCGCTGGATCGGGTTGGATTCTCGCAGTTGCTGGTGCACACCGGCCAGCACTATGACCACCAGATGTCGCAAATATTTTTCGAGCAGTTGGGACTGCGACCGCCGGATGTGAACCTGCGCGTGGGGCCAGGTTCGCATGCCACGCAGACGGCGGAGATCATGCTTCGCTTCGAGCCGGTACTGCTCCAGTACAAGCCAGAGATCTTGGTGGTTTACGGCGATGTGAATTCAACGCTCGCCTGTGCGCTGGTAGCGGCCAAAATCGGTATTCCCGTAGCGCATGTTGAGGCCGGACTGCGATGTAACGATCTGACAATGCCAGAAGAAATCAATCGTATTCTCACGGATCGACTGTCAGATCTGTTGTTCACGCCGTCGAAAGACGCATGGGAAAACCTGCTGCGCGAAGGGGTTGCCGCGGAGAAGATGTATTTTGTGGGCAACGTGATGATCGATACGCTGGTGCACTTGTTGCCGGAAGCGGAGCGACGCTGGGAACAGGTACGACTCGATTATGGGCTAGAAGATCAGCAATACGGATTAGTCACGGTGCATCGCCCTTCCAATGTCGACGATTCCAGGTTCGGCGAGTTGCTAGGCACGTTAGAGGAAGTTGGCCGAGATGTTCCTTTGCTGTTCCCAGTGCATCCGCGGACGCGGGCACGGTGGCCTCTGCGAGCAGGCCGCAGACTTACGGGAGTGACAATGATCGAGCCTCTGGGCTACATTGAAAACCTCGCGGTGCAGCGGCACGCCGCTTTCGTAATTACCGATTCCGGCGGCATGCAAGAGGAGTCGACTTATCTCGGAGTGCCGTGCTTCACCATGAGAGAACACACAGAGCGGCCGGTAACGGTAGAAGTGGGAACCAACGTCGTTTGCGGAACGGACCACCAACTCCTGAAAAGAGGCGTTGCGAAAGTGCTTGCCGGACGTGGCAAGCGCGGCATGGCTCCCACATTGTGGGACGGGCGCACTTCGGGCAGGATCGTGTCTGCCATACAGCAGTATCTGGCCGCCAAAAGTACTGTCCTGTCTGCGGTGGTATAGACGAGACCAGTCAAAACCGGTGAAGTCACCACTTCCAATCGCGGAGGAACCCAGGACGCTCGCGTCGCCGACGGCGCTCCCTTTTCGTGATGTACAGGGACGAACGAGAGTCTGGAGGATTCTTAGCACCCTCGGCCCCCGGTGGGCCGCGCACAGGGCCTGGTATATGGCGCAACAGCGATTGCATTTGCTGGAGCGTCGCATGCCACGATACGAGTGGAGCGCGCGCCCGCTGCAATTCTGGCTATGCAACGGCATTCCTGCCAGTCCGGCGGATTACTCGGCGTGGCGACGCTGCAGCGGCCGCAGATTTTTCTTCGAGGCGCTAGATAAGACGGCACTCAGCCGTTTTGGCGATTTGTCGATTGAGCGAGCCAAGGCCGTCCTGGAGGGAACTCAACTCTACTTCGGTGGGCTGCCGGTGCAATGCGGCTTTCCGCCCGACTGGCACCGGGACGCGATGAACAGCGTGGAATGGCCGCGGTATCAGCACTGGTCGCGGATCTCTGATGGGGAGTGTGGGGACATCAAGCTGGCGTGGGAACCAAACCGTTTCTCAGTGGTCTACACACTGGCTCGTGCCTACGCCCGCTCGAAAGATGAGACATTTGCGGAGGGCTTCTGGACGCTAACCGAAGACTGGATTCGTCATAATATCCCACAATGTGGGATAAACTGGAAGTGCGGACAGGAGACGGCCATCCGGCTCATGGCCTGGGTGTTTGGGTTGTACGCGTTCGCGGAGGCCGAAGCCACTACAGCGGACCGCATCGCTCAACTCGCGGAGGCGATTGCCTCTCAGGCCGAGCGAATTGAAGGCAATCTGTTCTATGGTCGCCACCAGAACAATAATCACGCCATCAGCGAGGGTCTGGGGTTATGGACGATTGGCTTGTTGTTCCCAGAGTTCAGGCATGCGGAACGCTGGCGATGCAAAGGGCGGCGCACAGTAGAAGAGGCGATGGAGCGGCAGATCTACGAGGACGGCAGTTACGTCCAGCACTCCGCCAACTATCATCGCGTCATGCTTCAGGCGCTCGTCTGGTACGGGCGGTTGGCCGAACTAAACGACGATCCACTGCCGCCGCGGCTGCTAGCGCGCATCGGTCGGGCAGTAGATTTCCTGTACCAGGTCACCGATTTGTCCGACGGCCTGGCGCCAAATTATGGTCACAACGACGGAGCGTTACTGCGACCACTGACCGACTGCGACTATCGCGATCACCGCCCGGCGCTGCAGGCTGCAGCATTCCTAGTGCACCGGCGAGCCCTGCTGGAGAGAGGACCGTGGGACGAAGAAGGGTTTTGGCTGTTTGGAGAACGGGCCTTGACCGCATCCAGAGCAGGCGCCGAGCAGGCCTCTTCTGTTTTTGAGAACGGAGGCTGCTACACGTTGCGCGGCGAAGCGACGTGGGGAATGTTGCGTTGCCAGAAGTTCCGAGACCGTCCCGCGCATGCCGATCAATTGCATCTCGACCTGTGGTGGCGCGGGGACAATGTGGCGTGTGATGCGGGAACGTATCTGTACGGCGGCGAGGGGGTGTGGGAAAACGGTTTGACCGAATCCGCGGTGCATAACACGGTTACCCTGGATGGGCGTCCACAGATGTTGCGCGCCAGCCGCTTTCTGTGGCTCAACTGGGCAAGCGGGAAGTTGCTTCGTTACGAACGACAAGGCGACTGTGAGTTGGTTGAAGGCGAGCACGATGGTTTTTTGAGCAACGGCGTGTTGCATCGGCGCGCTGTGCTGCGAGTAAAAGAGGCGGTGTGGGTCATCGTCGACGATCTGTTGGGCATGGAGGTTCGGAGGGCTCGACTCCAATGGCTCTTTCCAGATGGTGAGTGGCAGCTTCAATATGACTGTCCGACGTTGCGCATCAAGACTGGCTTTGGCCTGATCGAAGTTCGGCTGTGGTGCAGCCAAGTACACGCACTTGATCTGGTGCGGGCCGGTGAGACTCTGAAATCGTCTTCCGGCTCGGCCGATCCTTATGCTTCGATTCGTGGCTGGCGCTCGCTGTATTACGCAAAGAAGCAACCGGCATTATCCCTCTCCATGGAAAGCCAAGCCGCCTTGCCGGTACGGTTCGTGAGCGTCGTGGTTCTCGGCGAGGAGACAGGATTGAGCCGGCTTGATGGCAAACGGGCAGAGTTGTTGAGCTCGAAAGGCTCGTCCAGCGTGCATTTCGCCGGTATCGGAAGCCGCGAGATCATTTCAATAGCGGCTACCGCACAGAACATGGAATGACGGAGTCGGGGCTTTCTTCTTCTTGCATGGCTTGCTCGCCGGGTTTGGAAGTTCGGCGTGTCCACTGATTGCGGCCTGGCTAAATGTCAAAGATGCGGTAAGCCTTTGGGGGAGTCTGCGCCTGCAGAATCGCCAGAGCAACATTATGAACGGGTGCGCCTGCCGTGGTCTTGCCGTCGGGACTGCCTCCGTGAGCGTGCCCATGCAGCACCAGGTCAGCGCCGTGCCGATCGATGACTTCGGCCAGTCGCGAGCTGCCAAGGTAGGGATAGATCTCGGGCGGTTCGCCCTTCACGGTGTCGCCAATGGGAGAGTAATGGATGACGACGACTCTTTTTCGAGTTCGCAGCTGGGAGAGGCCGCGCTCGAGCTTCAGAGCTTCGTCGATTCCGGCCTGCACAAAGCTTTTCACCTCAGGCTCTCCGAAAGCTGTCAGCATGCCACGGCCGAAGCCTCCAAGAAAGCCTTTGGTGCCGGCGAAGCCTACACCGTCGCGCTCGTAGGCCGTGCCGTCCAGAACTTTGATGCCCTCGTCCGTCATCATCTTCATGAGCTGGTCGGCCTGCCCGCTTTCGTAATCGTGATTTCCCAACACGGCGATGACCGGAACCCGAATCCTCACCAGCGCGTTCAGAAGGGACTCCATTTCGGCGGGCCGGCCAAAGTTAGTCAGGTCTCCGGCGAGCACCAGGACGTCAGCTTCGTCGCGCACCTGGTTCATCTGGTCGCGAATGCGATCGTAGTTTTGCGGGGTGAAGTGAAGATCGGCGGCAGCAGCGATTCTCATAACAATTGGGATGCGATTTGCCCGAGAGCTGAAAGCCGCCTCATTCGGGGCTTTTTTCGGTGCCAGGCTCCGGCACATGGGCCCAGCCAGCGGAAGGGCCCGGCTCGCCATTGTCGGGCCCTGCGATCTTAGGCTCCCGTTGTTCCCGCTGGTCCTGTAACAGGTCCTCTTTGCCCCACTCCTTCACGTCAATGGCGAACATCTTCTCGTCAATCAGGCTGCCGCGAAAAGGCGGATTCGGCGGAGGCGATTCGAGATCATGATGAAGGCGTGAAAGCAGGTCCGCCCAGATATCGGCGGGAACATAGTCCTTGTTTGCCGGATAAACATAATGAAAGAGGATCAGCTCCCACAGCAACAGTTCCCAGTGTTCCCCCACTAATTGCTGAATGCGTTGCCAGTCGAGCTTGCCCCTGGTGCCATGAATGATGTGGACGATGTCAGCGCCATCGAAGCGCTCGCGAAAATTTACGAACAGCTTCGATGCGATCAGTTCTTCGGGAGCCAAGACCCGCGTCGGCATTCCCAACACAACCGATTCGGAGCCCCGATCGATCCACGACTGATCAACCGTGATGATGGCATTACTCATGCCGGTGATGAGGTCGACAAAATATCCCGCACGATGAGCCTTGGCCAGCCAGACAGGATCGCGAATCTCCGTTTCAAAACCCTGCTCCTGCAAATGCCGCAGCGCTTCGGGAACGACCTCGGGCGGCAGAAACAGATCGAGGTCCTTGGTGTTACGCCAGATGCCGGTATGTTTCTGCAGGGCGAAAGCACCCGAAACGACATAAGGAAGTCGCGAGGCGTTCATGTGCTGCAGCACTTCGCAGAAGAGCCTGCGTTGTTCCGGAGGGAAGTCCGGTGGGGTAGAAGTACTGACCGGCAATTCTTGATTAACAGTTCCCACAGCCTCAGGTTGGATGTGGGCAGGGTTGCTTTGCGTTGTTGAGGAGCAAAGATAAAGACGATGGGTTTTGACTCGTGGTAGGGTAGACGCGTTGTTCGTGGTGGGCAGTCCCGAGTACATACTTCGGCGCATGAACCGCATCCCTACGAGTTGAGATCCGTGAGGAGCCGATGGCAAAAGAAACGGTTGTCGACATAGAGGGCAAGCACCTGAAACTGTCGAATCTCGACAAGGTGCTCTATCCAGAAGCCGGCTTCACCAAGGGCCAGGTGATCGACTATTACGTTCGCATAGCGCCGGTGCTTTTGGCCCACCTGCACGATCGGCCGCTGACCATGAAGCGTTATCCCAACGGCGTCGGGGGCATGCACTTTTACGAAAAGAACTGCCCGGAACATCGCCCGGATTGGGTGGAGACGGCGAAGGTATGGAGCGAAGGAAACAAGCGCTGGATGCGGTATTGCCTTGCACAAGACCTGCCGACGCTGGTGTGGGCAGCGAATCTCGCGGACCTGGAACTGCATACCAGCCTGTCCTTATGCCAGGATGTTCTGAAGCCAACCTTCATCGTGTTCGACCTTGATCCCGGCGCTCCGGCCAATATTGTGCAGTGCTGCCAGGTTGGTTTGTGGGTGCGGGACATTTTCAGCTCGCTTGGGTTGGAGAGTTTCGCAAAGACTTCGGGTTCGAAAGGGCTGCAGGTGTACATTCCGTTGAATACGCCGGTCACCTATGACCAGACAAAGCCGTTTGCACACGAGTTGGCGCGGCTGCTGGAGCGGCAGCATCCGGAGTTGATCGTCTCGGACATGAAGAAAGTCTTGCGGACGGGAAAGATCTTCGTGGATTGGAGTCAGAACGATGACCACAAGACGACGATCTGCGTATATTCGCTTCGTGCGCGGGAACGGCCTACGGTCTCAACCCCGGTGACCTGGAACGAAGTGGAGAAATGTCTGAGCAAAGCGGACCCAAACTTGCTTGTGTTCGACGCCGAAAGAGTTCTGGAACGAGTCGCCGCGCACGGCGATCACTATGCGCCGGTACTGAAGATGAAGCAAAAACTACCTCCGGTGGAAGCGCTGGCGCAGACGGCGGACGCACCTATATCGGTGAAACGAACGGCTGCGAAAGCTAAGCGCGAGAATGAGTGTCGCGCGGCCAAATCGCCTGCTGTGGTAAGAGGCTCTACAAAAACATCGGGTGCGCGTCGTCCCAAACAGAAGCGTGCATAATATTGTTTATCGCCGGATTGGCGGCGGCATCCCCGGCGTTTTTGCTTGCCAGGAGGACAAATGGTCGCATCGCTACTTCAAAGTGCAGGCACCACCACCAAGGGAGCTTTGTCCTCGTGGTATTACGCAGCCCAAACTGCTTCCTACGTCGTCGGCATGATTGCTGCTGCCGTAGCGGTCTGGACGTATCGTGCGAATTCTCAACGGGAGCGTGCAAAGTGGGTGGTTCAGCTTTACGAAAAGTTTTATGAAGATACCCGATATCGGGCAGTGCGCGAAGCCCTTGATTGCGAGGTAACGACCCCGCAGGTGGGTGTGCTCGTGGGGCCAGGGGCGGCTCCTGAATTTACTGACTACTTGAACTTCTTTGAACTGGTTTGTTTTCTGAAACGCACGAAACAACTTCGCTCCTCGGATGTACTCACATTGTTTGACTATTATCTGAAATGTCTGAAAAGGCATGCTAAGGTGCGTGACTACATCAACAATCGAGAAAATAGTTTTGGGGAGCTAAAACACTTCCTCGACGGCATTGAAATCCAGAATCGCATTTGAGGATCTACCTGTGAGCAACTTCCTATTCTCGTACGGAACTCTGATTCCGGAGCATGCGCCCAACGAAATCTCGGGGGCGACAGCCACGTTCTTCCCCTATGCTACAGGCTGGGTCCATGGAGTGCTTTACGATCTAGGGGATTATCCCGGGGCGGTACTCGACCCATCAACATCGCATAAGGTCTTTGGTACAGTGTTTCGACTTCCTGAAAATTCAAAAGTGCTTGACCAACTCGATCAGTACGAGGGTTTCGACGCGGGGAACCCGGCAGCAAGCCTATTTATCCGGAAAGAACACCCAGTCACGCTCCCTGACGGGGACACTGTGGACTGCTGGATATATGAGTACAACGGGGAAGTTACGAATTCGCATGTGCTGGCGGGTGGCCGGTATCATGTGCAAAAGAGCGGACCCAGGCGCGAGCCTCTCCAGCACGACCATTAGCCATGAACAGTACTAATCTGGAGAAATCTGTTGCGAGGGCAGGGAAGCCGGCACGCGCGAAGGCCCCGGCGCGGGAGTTCACCTCGCTGGAGATTCCGAAGACGCCCATTTTCGTCGGCACGTCCGGCTGGGCCTATTCGATTTGGAAGCCGGAGTTTTATCCCGACGACGTTGCGGCCAAGAATTTCCTGAAGTTTTACGGAACACAGTTGAATGCTGTCGAGGTGAACTATACCTTCCGACGCATGCTGTCGGCGAAAGCGGCGGCGAGTTGGATGGCCGACACGGGTGCAGGATTCCGCTTTGCGGTGAAGATGCACCAGTCGGTAACCCACTTCAAGCGACTTAAGAACGTTGAGGAGTCGCTAAAATATTTTCTCACCAACCTGGAGCCACTGCACAAGAACGGACAGCTCGGACCTGTGCTGGTGCAACTGCCGCCGAATTTGAAAGCTGACGCGGGTTTGCTGCGCGAATTTCTGGCACAACTGCCTCGGGTTGTGAAGTTCGCGTTTGAATTCCGGCACGCGTCGTGGTTCAGTGACGAAATTTACGACGCCATGCGCGAGCGCAACGCCGCGCTATGCGTGGCAGAAACCGAAGATCTGACGACCCCGGAAGTACAGACAGCGAGCTTCATCTACTTTCGCTTCCGGAGGCCGAGCTACGATGAAGCGGCGCTTGGGCAGTTGGCGGAGCGAGTCCAGGGTCACCTTGCGAACGGCCTCGAAACCTTCGCCTTCTTCAAGCACGAGGAAGACCCGAGAAGTCCACTCAATGCGGTGAAATTGCTGACAGACGTTGTGCGGGAAGCTCCAGCCGGCGGCTAAGAATATACGGTTTTCGGCTGTGTTCCGACGCAAGCGACCTCTCTCCACTCACGATGACAGCAGCATCGGGGCGCGCACTCATGGCAAGAACCCCAGTCGTTATTCCCGGTGCTCGGGCTGGGGTTCATACTTAGCTCGTGCAGAGTGCCGATCCGAACACGCGGCTGCTGAACTCTTTCATCGACTATCTTAAAGTCGAGAAAGGGCTGGGGCGGCTGAGTGTTTCGGCTTACACGTCGGACTTGGAGCAGTATTCGGAGTTCCTGCTGAAGCGGAAGCGCGGCTTGCGCGAGGCACGCCGGCAAGATGTACGGGACTTCCTGAACGCGCTACTCTCCAATGGAGTTGACAGCCGCAGTGTGGCACGCAAGCTGTCGGCTCTGCGACATTTCTACAAGTACCTGCTGCTCGACCGCTATATCACTGTCGATCCTACGCTCAATATCGATACTCCCCGCCAGTGGAAAGTCTTGCCCAAATCGCTGGCGGCAGACGAAATTGCGAGCCTACTGCAAGGACCGCCCCGAGCGAGAGAGGATCGTATGTCGCAGGCGCTCGCCGCACGTGATCGCGCCATACTGGAGGTTTTTTACGCTGGGGGAGTGCGTGTTTCGGAGATCATCCACGTCAAACGCGAAGACTTGAAGCTGGAACTCGGCTACGTCCTGGTGCGCGGCAAGGGGGACAAGGAACGCATTGTGCCGCTAGGCCGGGCCGCGCAGGAGATCGTGCAGGCGTATCTGCGTGATGCGCATCCGGTATTGACGGCGGGGAAGTCTTCTCCTTATGTTTTTGTGGCGCGTGGGGGACGGCCGATCACCAGACAGCGGGTTTGGCAGATGGTCAGCAGCACCTCGGCGCAGACCGGCCGCCACGCCAGCCCGCACATGCTGCGCCACAGTTGCGCGACCCACATGGTGGAGAACGGCGCCGATCTCCGCACGGTGCAAACGATCCTGGGACATGCAGATATCTCGACCACGCAGGTGTATACGCATCTCGCGCTGGACCGGCTGACACAGGTGCACAGGCAGCATCATCCGAGGAGCAAAGTGCACCGTGCGGAAAGAGGGAAGAGCTGAGATCAAGCCAGTGCCGGAGTGAATCATAGGCTTGTGTCGCGGATGTAAGTCCGTTCGGAGTAAGAGACTGAGTATTTTGTTCGGCGCACCTGACGCGGCGCGCCTTCAAGAAGCATGATCCGACACTCGAGCAGCGTTATCGAAAAGGCGGTGGCGAGGTTCATTCGCGCCTTGCAGGAGCGCAATGCGTCGCCCCATACCATCAAGGCGTACAGCACTGACCTGGCGGAATTCTCCGCATACGTCGGGCCGCAGGACTGGAGTGACATCGATCACGTTCTGATTCGCGGTTACCTTTCGAGTCTTTACCAACGCGGGTTGAGCAAAACGTCGGTGGCGCGATCGCTGGCCGCGGTGCGTTCGCTGTACAAGTGGTTGGCGCAGGAGGGTGTGGTGGAGCAGAATCCGGCTGCGTTGGTGGCGACGCCGAAGCTGCCGAAGAAGCTGCCGCGGGTACCGACGATCGAAGAGGTCAGCGGTGTGCTGGATGCGGAGATGCCGGAGAGCTCCGCGTTTCGGGAGCGCGACCGCGCCATGATGGAACTGCTCTACGGGTGCGGTATCCGAAACTCGGAGTTGGTGGGCATCAGCCTCGGTGATATTCGCTGGTCGAACGACCTGATCCTGGTGCGCGGTAAAGGACGCAAAGAACGATACGTGCCGCTGGGGGACGCAGCGGCGGCAGCGGTGCGCGCATATCTTCCGGCACGCTCGAAGGTCCTCGAGGGTGTGAAGCGGCTGAAGGAAACGGCTTTGCTGATCAGCCTGCGCGGTGGGCGGCTGACCACCCGGAGCGTCGGCCGGATTGTGAAGCAGATCGCGGTCGCGGGCGGATTGTCGCCCGATGTTCATCCGCACACGCTGCGCCACGCCTTTGGGACGCACATGCTGGAGGAGGGCGCCGATTTGCGAGCGATCCAGGAGATGCTGGGGCACGAGCGGCTGTCGACCACGCAGCGCTACACCCAGCTTTCTGTCAAGCACGTGATGGAGGTCTATGACCGCACGCATCCTCATGCCAAGAAGCGTGCGGAATAAGTGGAAGTGAGTTCCTGCCGGGGAACAATCCCTGAAGCAAATCAAAGGGAAGTTGTTACGGATTCGTAAAAGCCCAAGCAAAACTCAAATCTTAGTCTTCACGGCTTACGCGGTCATGAGCGTCTGCATCAAAACCTCATCACGGAGGACATCAGACATGCAGACTGCCCACGAATTATTTGTTCACGAACTAACCGACATGCTCGACGCAGAGCAGAAGTTGGTCGACGCGCTCGGCCAGCAAGCTCAGGAAAGTTCCCGGCCAGAATTGCAGAAGGCGTTCCAGTCGCACCAGGCGCAGACAGAGAAGCAGGTCGAGCGGCTGCAGCAGTGTTTCGAGCTTCTCGGCGAAGATCCAGAGGAGACGGAATGTAAAGGGATTAAGGGGCTTATCGAGGAGCACGATTCTTTTAAAGAAGAAGACCCGTCCGACGACATTATGGACATCTTCAATGTGGGAGCAGCCGCCAAAGTGGAAAGCTACGAGATCAATGCTTATGAAGGACTGATCCGCCTGGCGGAACAACTGGAGTTAACGAAGGCCGGGCGTTTGCTCAACCAGAATCTTAAGGAGGAGCAAGCCACCTTGAAGAAAATGCAGAGCTTCGAGAAGAAATTGAAGCCAGAGAATCTTGGCCTCGAAGAGGAAGAGGAAGAAGACGCAGATAGCGAAGAGGTTTCGCAGAATTTGGAAGCCTCGGAAGACGAAGACTCTCTGGATGAGGGAAGCGACGCGACGGGAAAGCGCGGGGCAAAGAAAGCTGGGTCGGCCGGCAACCGCTCCCGGCGAGGTCGTGCCGCGTAGGCTGACCTTGCTTCTGGGATGGAGGGTGCGGCTCACGCCGCCCCCTCGAAATTCCCATTTTTAGGCAGCGGTTCTCCAAAATCCCCTCGGTTCACCGCTAAGTTGCTTCAAATCCGCGTACTTGCAAAGTGCGACCGCCGACTGTGCCGGGCATCCAATGTGTTAGGCTTCTGATGGGTGGGGTGTACCTGCAAGTGGCCTGCCCCGAGCAAAGGCAACACGTTTTCGCTCGCCGGACGCCTGCCTAAGCGGGCCCCGCCGCAAGGACTAAAGAGTTGATCAACAAGCTTTTCGCTAAAGTTTTCGGTACAAGCAATGAGCGTGAAATCAAGCGCATTCTGCCGCTCGTAGACCGTATTAATGCGCTGGAACCGGCCATGAAGCAACTCACCGATGAGCAGCTTCGCAGCAAGACTGCCGAATTCCGCCAGCAGATTCGCGAGCGCCTTGACCCGATCGAAGACCCCGAGGAGAAAGACCGGTTACTGAAGGAGGTCCTCGACGAGATCCTGCCGGAAGCTTTTGCGGTGGCGCGTGAAGCGGGTTGGCGCGTTCTGCACATGCGGCACTTCGATGTGCAGCTCATTGGCGGCGCCGTTCTGCACCAGGGCAAAATTGCCGAGATGAAGACCGGCGAAGGTAAAACGCTGGTTGCTACCCTGCCGGTGTACCTGAACGCGCTGTCAGGGCGAGGCGTGCACGTCATCACGGTCAACGATTATCTCGCCAAACGTGACTCGGAGTGGATGGGCAAGCTGTATACCTTCCTCGGACTGGCGGTCGGCGTGATCGTGCACGACCTAGATGATGGGCAACGGCGCGAAGCCTACGCGGCCGACGTTACGTACGGCACCAACAACGAATTCGGTTTCGACTACCTTCGCGACAACATGAAGTTTGACCTGCGTGACTGTGTGCAGCGCGGACACAACTTTTCCATCGTCGACGAAGTGGACTCCATCCTGATTGACGAAGCGCGTACTCCGTTGATTATCAGCGGCGCCAGCGAAGAATCGACTGACAAATATTTTCGCGTCAACCGCATTATTCCGCAACTGGAGCGCGGCGAGGAAATCGAGGAGAGCCTGGAGAGCAAGATTCTCACCGGCGACTATGTGATCGACGAGAAACACCGCACCATCACAGTCTCCGATGTGGGCTGGGAGAAGGTCGAGCGTCTGCTGGGGATCGGGAACATTGCCGATCCGGAGAACTGGGCGCTCAAACATCACGTCGAGACCGCGATCAAAGCGCACGCCCTGTACCGGCGCGACGTGGAATACGTGGTGAAGGATGGGGAAGTCCTGATCGTCGACGAGTTCACCGGTCGATTGATGCCGGGGCGCCGCTGGTCCGATGGGTTGCACCAAGCAGTCGAGGCGAAAGAAGGCGTAAAGGTTGAGCGCGAAAATCAGACGCTCGCCACCGTGACCTTCCAGAATTACTTCCGCATGTATAAGAAGCTGGCCGGCATGACGGGGACGGCGGAGACGGAAGCGGCCGAGTTCGACAAGATTTACCGGCTGGAAGTGGTGGTCATTCCGACTAACAAGCCGCTGCTACGCAAAGAAAATTCCGATGTGGTGTACCGCACCGAGAAGGAAAAATACTTCGCGGCAGCGGACGAGATCATGCGGCTGGCGGAGACGGGTCAGCCGGTGCTGGTCGGCACAACGTCGGTGGAGAAGTCAGAACGTCTTTCGGAACTGCTGAAGAAAAAAGGCGTGAAACATGTGGTGTTGAACGCCAAGTACCACGAGAAGGAAGCCGATATCGTGGCGCAGGCTGGACGAAAGGGCGCGATCACCATCGCCACTAACATGGCCGGTCGCGGAACCGACATTCTGCTGGGCGGCAATCCTGAGTTCATGGCCAAACAGGAGTGCATCAAGAAGGGAGTCGCGCAACAGCTTCGTGTGGCTGCCGGCGAGGTGAACGCCAAGCCGGACGATCCCAACATCTCTTACTTCTATTATGGCGGCAACGAATATGCAGTTCCGACGGCGCAGTGGAATGAAATCTTCGAACGCTACAAGGTGTCGACCGACGCGGAGCATGACGAGGTCATCAAGCTAGGCGGACTGTTCATCTTTGGCACGGAGCGCCATGAGGCACGGCGAATCGACAACCAGTTGCGGGGGCGCGCTGGCCGTCAAGGTGATCCAGGTGCGTCACGCTTCTACTTGTCGCTGCAAGATGACCTGATGCGAATCTTCGCCAAGGAGTGGGTGACGAACCTGCTCCAGCGGTTGGGCATGGAAGAAGGAGTTCCGATCGAATCGAAGATGATCACACGTCGCATTGAAGCCGCGCAGAAAGCGGTGGAAGGGCAGAACTTCGAATCGCGTAAACATTTGCTCGAGTACGACGATGTGATGAACAAGCAGCGCCAGGCTGTCTATGGCCTGCGAACGCAATTGTTGGAGGGCATGGACCAGAAAGACCTGGTGTTGGAGGATTACGTCCGAGAAATCCTTGGCGGCCTGCTCGACAAATATGCCGCGAAAGACGTACATCCCGAGGACTGGGACGTTGCCGGGTTGAAGAACCAGCTCTTCACTCGCTTCGGCGTGGACATTGCAACCGAGGGAATTGAAGCCGACAAGCTGAACCGGCAGGAACTTGGCGACGCGATCTTCGACAAGCTGAAAGAACGCTACGACGCCAAGGAGAAGCTGATTGGCCCGGATGCGATGCGGCATCATGAGCGCATCATCATGCTAAGCGTGCTCGATCAGCAGTGGAAAGACCATCTGCTGAGCATGGATCATCTGCGCGAAGGCATCGGATTGCGCGGCTACGGGCAACATGATCCCCTCGTAGAGTACAAGCGCGAGTCGTTCGACATGTTCGAAGCCATGATGGAACGCTTCCAGGAGGATACGGTCCGCTACCTGTACCTCATGCAGGTAATCGAAGGTGGGGAGGGGGGAACGTACTACAGCAGTGCGGGCCCGACGGATGGCGGAACCAGCGGAACTGCCGGCGGTCCCGGGGTTCCGGTCCCGGCCGGAGGAGGGAACGGCCAAGCGCCGAGGCGTTCCCGCGCTGTCACCTCGGTCGATGACATGGAAGCCGACTTCCAGCGACGCAAACGCCGGGAACTGGAGCAGGCGCGCATGGCAGGTAGTGGCGATCAAGGCCCCATATTGCAAGTCAAACGAGCTGCCGAAAAGGTGGGACGCAACGATCCTTGTCCCTGCGGAAGTGGCAAGAAGTTCAAGAAGTGCTGCGGCGCGTAAGTTGGCGTTCGATACCGCGGCTGTAACATGGCGGGATCGACTTTCCGCATGATTTGGTTAGACAAAATGGTTTTCCGCCGCACCCTTCCCTTTGTCTCCGGGTTACGTAGATACAGAGGATGGCCTACGTGCTAGGACTGAAGCTTTCCCGGTATATTGAACAGCACTGCGACGAACTGGCGGATGGATTACTGGACAAACTGAATCGCTCGGAACGCACGGCTGCGTTTCGTAACATTCGGCAAGACGAGTTGAAACACGACATCCGCGACCTGTACGGAAACCTGACCGAATGGCTGATCGGCAAGACAGAACGCGACATTGAGGAGCGCTTTGTCGGGATCGGTCAGCGCCGGCGCAGACAGAATGTTCCACTAAGTGAGCTTACCTGGGCTCTGCTGATTTCGAAGGATCATATCTGGCGGTACCTGCAGCATCACGACACAATGGATGGCGCGCTCCAGTTGTTCGGTACGCTGGAGTTTCTGCGGGAACTGGATTTTTTCTTTGAGCGCGGAATTTACTACGCGGCCATCGGGTACGAAAAGATGGCCGCACTGGCAACCGTCGCCGCGTAAGGACACCTGAGTCGCCATTGGCCGCCGGTATTTCCCCCTGAGGTCTTTGCTGAGGTCCGTCTTCGGACCTTCCTTTCCTTCCTCGATCCCCTGCCAACAAACCGACCGCTAAGCAACGTGGTTGCGTGACTTACGCAATCAATGATATTGTCCGCGGCAACGAAATCGGGCCCTGAGTTGCCGGCGCTGGCTGGTTCAAGCCGGTCTCGGAGTCTTTTTTCTTGCAGCTCAGGAGGGGGTGTCATGGCGTTTTGCGGCAATTGCGGGACACAGGTCGGCGATGGGGTTGCGTTTTGCCCAAACTGCGGGAAGGCCACAGGGGCAACAAGCGCATTCGGTAAGTTCTGCTCCGCCACCGGTAGCACCAGCCTCAGCTACTCCAGTTTATGCGGGCGCACCGACGGCCAGCGCTGCACCGTTAGCCGACAATATTGCTGGAATGCTTGCCTATTTCACTATTATTCCGGCCATCGTGTTTCTGCTGATTGAACCTTACAACCGCAACCGGTTCGTGCGTTTTCACGCGTTCCAGTGCCTGTTCACCGCGGTCGCTTTTGTCGCGCTGCAGGTGGCGCTTCTCATCCTCTCGTCCATTCTGCATCTCATCCCGGTCCTGGGGTGGATCATCACCGCACTTCTCTGGCCCCTTTTCGGTTTAGCAGCGTTTATTCTGTGGATACTTCTAGTCGTCAAGGCGTACCAGGGGCAGATGTTCAAACTGCCGATCGTGGGCGATCTAGCAGAAAAACAAGCGGAGGCCTAGAACACTGCAGCTACCGGGGATGGCCGCTCACGGTGCGGGCAAGATCTCGCATTCTCGTCGGGGCGCCAGCAGGCACAGCTGCGTTATGCTTCGGCTGGAACAAAGTTTCGCGTGAGAAGAAAGCGCATAATCCTCGTTCCGGCCTGGGAATGTCAGGTGGCCGAATTTGTTTTTGATTTACCTTTCTGTCCCGGAACACCGTATCCTGAAGGATGGTGTGAACTCTACCCTGCTATTCAAGAGCGTTAACGGAAGGGCCTTTGAAGATTCGGGTTTTCTACCACGACAGATGTTTTGACGGGGCGTGCTCGGCGGCGCTCTTTACGCGCTTTTATCGCGAGCGTATCCGCGAAAACGCCGACTTCGAATATATGGGGCTGGTACACCGGGCGGGCGCCCTCTTCGATGAGGCGGAATTTACCGGCGACGAAAACGCCATCGTCGATTTCAAGTACTCGCCATCGCCGCGTATCACGTGGTGGTTCGATCACCACCAGAGCGCCTTTTTGACGCAGGCGGATGCCTCGCATTTCGAGCAGGAACAGAGCAACACCAAGTTTTACGATCCCGATTATCGCTCGTGCACCAAGTTCATTGCCGAAACCGCGCAACTGCGTTTCGGTTTCAATCCTGAACCGGTCGCCGAACTGATTGAGTGGGCCGACATTATCGATGGCGCGCTGTACTCCGATCCGGAGTTTGCGGTGGAGATGCAAGCGCCCGCCATGAAGCTCACCATGGTGATCGAGTCGAATCAGGACCCGGCATTCATTCCGGCGCTGATTCCGATACTGGCATACAAACCACTGGCCGCCGTTCTCCAAGAGCCTATGGTGGCTGAACGCATCCCGTCATTAATGAAGAGACATCGCACTTCCATCGAGATCCTGCGCGAACGCACCCTGTGCGAGGACGGGACGATCTTCTTCGATGTTACCGACCATGAGCTCGAGGGATACAACAAATTCATTCCGTATTATCTGAATCCCGGCTGCACGTACAGCGTGGGACTTAGCAAGAGCAGCTTCCGCACAAAGGTTTCCGTGGGCTCGAATCCCTGGGCGAAAGTCGCGCCGGTGGAGAACCTGGCGAAGATCTGCGAGCGCTACGGAGGCGGAGGTCATGCGCGGGTGGGCGCGATTTCTTTCCCTCCCGGCCAGTTTGAGCAGGCGAGGCAGGCGGCCAACGAGATCGTTGCCGAACTTCGTGCCAGCTACCGGTCTCATCTGCCCTGAGGCGCTATACGATTCCGATCTTCGGCTTGATCTTGAGCGTCTGCTGCAGGGTTATGGGCCAACCCTGAAAAAGGCGCTTGGCTAACTTGCTCGTTGTTTTGACGATGTGCTGCTCCAGCAGCGAGCGTACTACCGCCTGGTCTTTGTAATCGCAGTCGTCCAGCAGTTCCACTTCAACAAACTCGGAGTGATATTTTTGCTGCTCGACGAAGCTGCCGTTCGGATCCCACAAGTAGGCAACGCCGCCGCTCATACCTGCGCCGAAGTTGGTGCCGGTCGGTCCCAGGATCAGGACCACGCCGCCCGTCATGTATTCGCAAGCGTGATCGCCCACCCCTTCCACAACCGCGGTGGCTCCGGAGTTGCGAATGGCGAAGCGCTCGCCGCTCTTTCCTTCGGCAAATAATGAGCCGCTGGTTGCACCGTAGAGGGCCACGTTGCCCAGAATTACTTCCGCCGATTCGGAATTGATCAGCTTGCCTTGCGAGCGGATGACGATTTCTCCTCCCGAGAGACCTTTGCCCACGAAGTCGTTCGCCTGTCCGACAAGCTGAAGTCGCATGCCCCTGGTCGCGAAAGCGCCGAAGGATTGCCCAGCAACTCCGCGCATGCGGAAATGAACATCGAAGTCCAAGTCTGGCTGTTGAGTTCGGAGTTTTGCCAACTCGCCGGACAGACGCGCGCCCAGGCTGCGGTCCTGGTTGCGTACGGTTGCGCTGTATTCGAAAGGTTGGCCCGCCGTGACGGCGCTGAGCGCCGGGCCAACCCATGCGTCATCGAGAGGCGGTTGCTCCTGCGGACGATTGTTGGAGACGTGCTCCCAATGCAAAGGACCGTCCCCCACTTGCGCCAACATCGGCCGCAGGTCGAGCGAGCCGTGATGCCGAACCTGCTCCAACAGGTCGGTGCGGCCGGTCGCGGCCTCAAGCGATGGCAAGCCAAGTTCGGCCAGCAGGCGCTGTAGATCTTCGGCGAGGTTAAGAAAGAACTTGACCACGTGTTCGGGCTTACCACGAAACTTTGCGCGGAGTTCCGGCTTCTGCGTGGCAATCCCGGTGGGGCAGGTGTTCAGATGGCATTGGCGCGCCATGTCGCAGCCGAGCGCAACCAAGACGGCGGTGCCAAAAGAAAACTCGTCGGCACCCAGCAGGGAAGCGATGAGCAGGTCGCGGGCAGTCGAGAGGCCGCCGTCAACGCGCAGACGCACACGCCCGCGAAGCCCGTTGTGCCGCAAGACCTGTTGCGCCTCGCTGAGGCCAAGCTCCCAGGGATTGCCTGCGTGCTTGATGCTGCTGAGCGGAGAAGCACCCGTTCCGCCGTTATTTCCAGCTATCACGATGTAATCTGCATAGGCCTTCGCCACGCCCGCGGCGACCGTCCCGACCCCGCACTGTGAAACGAGCTTGACGCCGACGGTTGCGCGCGGGTTGATGCGCTTCAAGTCGTAGATCAGCTGCGAGAGGTCCTCAATGCTGTAAATGTCGTGATGCGGTGGAGGACTGATAAGCGAAACTCCGGGCTGCGCGTGGCGCAGACGCGCGATCAACTCGCTTACCTTATGTCCCGGAAGTTGGCCCCCCTCGCCAGGCTTGGAACCCTGCGCAATCTTGATCTCCAACTCTTCGGCATGGACGAGGTATTCCGCAGTCAGACCGAAACGACCCGAGGCGACTTGCTTGATCTTGTTGTTCCGCGGCAGGTGATTCGCGGGATTGCCGGAGGCCATCCGGTACACCTCGGGATCCTCGCCGCCTTCGCCCGTATTGGAGCGCCCTCCTAGTTCGTTCATCGCCGTCGTGATGGTCTGGTGGGCTTCAGGACTCAGTGAACCAAGTGACATAGCACTGGCAATAAAACGACGCACGAGACTTGCGGGTTGCTCGACCTGATCGAGTGCCAAAGCCTTCGCACTGCCGCGAACTTGCAGAAGATCGCGTAGAACCGCAGGCTCGCGCTCGTCCACGGCGCGTGCGTACGCAACCCAGGCCTCAGCGGGAACGGTGGCGGGCGCGGCCGCTTGTTGCGAAGCCCGGGCTGCGCCTACCGCCAGTTGAAGTTGGCGTGTGCGCTGCGGTTCCCAGGTATGAACCTCAGCTCCATCATCGCGCCGAAAGCGAACCCAGCCGTAATCGGGCAACTCGGCATGTGACGGCTGCTCCAGCCAATTCTGGCGCAGGGCGGCCTCGATGTCAGCAAATCCAACCCCACCCAACGGTGAGGGCGTCCCCGGGAAGCACCGCTCAACCACCTCTTCGCCCAGGCCGAGAATGTCGAACAGTTGTGCTGTACGGTAACTGTCGAGCACCGAGATCCCCATCTTGGACATCACCTTGGCCATGCCGACCTGCAAGGCTTTCAACAAGCGCGCCTCGCCTTCTTGACCGGCCAGGGTGTGCGCCGTCTGTAGAGCAAGCCAGGGGCAAACGGCTCCAGCACCGTAGCCGATGAGAACGGCCGCATGATGCAGATCGCGGCAGTCACCCGCTTCGAGCGCCAGGCCGACCTTCGTGCGTAGCCCGGCCTTCATCAGCGCATGATGCACGGCACCCGTCGCCATCGCCATGGGGATGGGAAGGATTTGGCAGCACGCTGTGCGATCCGTCAACAGCAGGATGCGAGCACCGCCACGAACCAGATCCACGGCACGCCGTCCAAGGTCGCTGACGGCTTCCGAGAGGGCGCTGTCTTCTGCGAAGGTGCAATTCAGCGTCGCCAGCGGTAGCTCGTCGCGTAACGCATAGGTACGCTGATGTAAGGCCGCCATCTGTCCCAGCGACAGGAACGGTGATGGCAACACCAGACCCGGCAGCGGCGCGTGCTTATCGAGCAGATGCGGCCACGGGCCGAGGCGCGTACGTAAAGAAACCACGCACGACTCGCGCAAAGAGTCGATGGCGGGATTCGTGACTTGCGCAAAACGTTGGCGAAAAAATCCGTAGAGCGGACGCGGAGTCCGAGCAAGCGGCGCAATCGGAGTGTCATCGCCCATCGACCAGGTGGCATCTTTGCTTTCCATCGCCATGGGCCTGACGACCATCCTCACGTCTTCGCGGGTGTAGCCGAAGCCATGTTGCAATTGTGTGATCTCATCGTTCGCGAGCAGAGCAACGGGCTCCGCTACCGGTTCCAGAGGGATGTCGTCGATGAGGCTGGCGTAGGTTGCAAGCTCGTCGAAGTAGTGATCGATGGTCTCGGCGTGACGCAGCGTGCCGCGCTCCAGATCGAGCAGAATCATCTGACCAGGACCGAGCCGGCCACTCCGCACGATGCCGTCGGGATTCACATCCGCCAGTCCGACTTCTGAGCCGGCAACCAGCACGCCTCCATCCGTGACGATGTAGCGACAAGGACGCAGGCCGTTGCGGTCGAGAGCTGCTCCGATGAGTCGGCCATCGGTGAAGACCAGCGCAGATGGACCGTCCCAGGGCTCCATGCAATCGGCGTGGTAGCGGAGAAAAGCGGTTTCTTTCATGCCGGATGCAGGCGGCAAAAGCATGCGAATCGCTTCGGCGACATTGCGTCCATGGCGCGCCAGCAGCTCAGCCGTTTCATCGAGACTCATGGAATCGGAAGCCGCGGGGCTGAGAACGGGTTCGCATTCAGGCGGTAAAGTCGCGCGCCGGGCCTCCATCTGAGCGCGATTTCCCGAGATTGTGTTGATTTCGCCGTTGTGGGCGATCATTCTCAGCGGCTGGGCGCGATGCCACGTTGGCAGAACGTTGGTTGCGTAGCGCTGGTGGAAGACCGCAAATGGCGTCACAAACTCCGGACTAGCCAGATCGGTGTAGAAATCCTGAATGTTCCGGCCGGCGCATAGCGCTTTGTAGACGAGCATCCGTGCAGAAAGCGAGCACACATAGGCTTGTGTGGCCGTCCGTTCGAATGCCTTGCGCGCGAGATACAGCCGATGCTCGACTTCTTCCTGATCCCACGAGGCGCCTGCGGGAGCGGTGATCAAGGCTTGCCGGATGGTGGGGATGGACGCGAGTGCGAGTTCACCCAGCACGTCGTGCGAGACAGGAACATCGCGCCACCCGAGCCAGTGGAGACCCTGCGAGCAAACGCACTGCATGAATCGCAGCATGTCTTTGGTAGCGGCTGCCGTGTTCTGCGAAAGGAACAGCATTCCGACCGCAAGCGGTTGCTCAGGCTGTAACGTAATTTCCGCTTGCTGCAGAAGATAGGAGCGAGGCACGCTCGTCATGATGCCGACGCCATCGCTACTCTTGCCGTCCGCGGCGATCGCTCCGCGATGGGCGAGTCGGCCGAGGGCAGTGACGGCGAGCCGCAAAATTTCGTGACTGGAGTTGCCGCGCAAACTCGCGACGAAGCCGACTCCGCAGGAGTCGTGGTCAAACTGAGGATCGAGGAGGTTTCGCCGCCCCGGATTGGAGAAAGACTTGCGCTCCATAAGCCACTATAAAGGGAATTCAGATGGCGCGAAAGTCCGAATCAGCGAGTCAACAGTTTTTCAGCAGCAGGCTACGACGCTATTTCGGTAGGTTCTGCACTGGCTAGGGAAGAACCTTGAGCGGAATGTCTTTGTGAATGCGATGGAGCGGCACAGAAGTTCCTGTCTGGTCAGAGTACGCTCGGCTGGTGGCTTATCGAGTGGGGCGGGGAATTCGTCGCAAGCGGTTGGCCTGTGGCACAGTAGACGAGGATGGCCAACTCCGACACCTCGCGAAGTACAGCCCGCGCCGCTTTCGCGTCTCCAGACTTCACCCTGTATCAGTTGGCGCGGCTGTTTACGGTCGCGGGCACAGAGATGCAATCGGTTGCGGTGGGCTGGCAGGTTTACGAAATCACGCGCCGTCCGTTGGATCTCGGCCTTGTAGGTCTGGCACAGTTTCTGCCTGGTATTTTGTTGTTTCTTGTCTCCGGGCATGCAGCCGATCGCTACGACCGGCGAAAGATCATGACGTTGTGCTACGCGGGATATGTGCTGTGTTCGGGTATGTTGCTGCTGATTTCGCGCAATGGCGGCCGCTCCGTCGGACCGATCTACGTGGTACTTGTTTTCCTCGGCGTCGTGCGTTCCTTCGCAATGCCTGCGGGGCAGTCTTTGGTGCCGCAACTCGTGCCGGAAGAGGACTTTCCGAATGCGGTAGCGTGGGGCTCGACGGTCTTTCAGGCGGCGACCATTCTGGGGCCGGCGCTGGGAGGACTGATCTATGCACTCTTTCGCGGACCGTCGGCCGTTTACGGATCTGCGATGATCGCCTCCGCTGTGGCGACGGTGGCCGTTACGCGGATCCATCCCAAAGTCGCGCAGCACAAGCGCGAGCCTGCTACGCTCACGACGGTATTTGCCGGCTTCCGCTACATCTGGCGTCAAAAGCTGATCCTGGGCACGATCTCGCTCGATTTGTTTGCGGTTCTGCTGGGCGGAGCGGTCGCGCTGCTTCCGGTGTATGCGCGTGAAATTCTGCACACCGGGCCCTGGGGATTAGGGATCTTGCGTAGTGCACCTGGCGTAGGGGCAGCCGCTACGGCGTTACTTGTGGCCCACTGGCCCTTGCGCCGGAGGGCGGGAGCCGCAATGCTCTGGTGCGTCGCCGGATTCGGGGTATTTACCATCCTCTTCGGGATCTCACGCAGCCTGGTGCTGTCTCTGTTCGCACTGCTTCTGGTGGGAGCGACGGACATGGTGAGCGTCATCATTCGCGGAACTCTCGTGCAATTGGCAACTCCGGACCGGATGCGAGGCCGTGTCAGCGCGGTGAACTCGCTGTTCATTGGGGCTTCTAATGAATTTGGGCAGTTCGAGTCAGGTTTGACCGCGCACTGGTTCGGCGCGGTGCCGGCCGTAGTGCTTGGTGGTGTGGGGACGCTCGTTGTAATCGGGCTTTGGGCGTGGCTGTTTCCCGAACTGCGGCAGGCCGATCGGCTTACGGTGGATGCCTTGATCGAACACGAGGTGCCCTGATGGCTTACGGAGCCTACACTGCATCCATGCTGCGGCAAGAACTCTGTGCGCGCAACCGCGAGTTTGCGAATGCGCATGGGTTGGCCCATGTCGAGAGCTACGGAGGTATGCCGGTGATCGTGTATGAGCCGGCCAGCGACGGAACACGGCACGGCAATTTTCTCGATGCAAGTTATGCGGCGATACTGTCACGTCCTGACTGGAAGCGTCGACTCGGCAAGGTGCATGCCCGAGCCACGCAATCTCTGCCGAAGTGCGAACGAGGCTGGAAGGAACTGGACTCGTCCATGAGCTCCGACGCATTGCTGATGAACATATTCTGCTACCCGGGCGTCGTAGAAAGCTTCGGTGTGCGTTCCCTTCTGGGCGTCGACCTTGTGGATTCTCCGCAATTTGGCCTGAAGGCAAGAGTTCCTTTGAAGAACGGGCTTTTCGATCGCACTGAAGTCGATTTGCGCCTTGGCGACCTGCTGGTGGAAGCGAAGCTGACCGAATCGGATTTCCAAACAAAAGAGGAGTCGGCGCTGCTGTGTTATCGCGATTTTGAAGAAGTCTTCAACGTCAGGGCTCTACCTCGCCTTATGGCTCGCGCTAACGATGATTCGGCAACCATGGGCCGGAAACGTTTCGCCTCCTATCAGCTGTTGCGGAACGTTCTGGCTGCTCATGCAATCGGATGCGGTTTTTGTGTATTGCTTGACGGCCGTCGGCCCGATCTGCTGGAGAGCTGGTTTGCGGTGATGCGGTGTATCGCCGTAAGTGGCTTACGATTACGCTGCAAGGCATTGACCTGGCAGGAGCTGAGCGAAGTTCTGCCGGCTCCGCTACAGCATTTCCTGGATGCAAAGTATGGCATTGTGCCACCCGGGCGTTCTTCTTCGCCGGTTGCAGGCGCCGAATCCGGCTTCGAATAGCGGAAGATATTCCGTACCAGACTCGACCCGACGGCTTTCGAGAGGGGCCACTCCTTATGGCTATCAGCGTTGCTTATGCTGTTCTGAATACTATTAGAATCGCTGAGGCTGCCGTGAAAAATTCTTATGTTTGTCGACATTCCGGATTCGCCTTCGGTATAACCCCAACATGGTCACCTCGCAGATCGAGGCTCTGACACCAGCGACGCTCGCTGCGAACGTGCTCGGCGATCGGCGCATGGTTCGAGTTCGAATTCGACTGCTTACGATTCCCATAAATGGGATCGGGCGAGCGGCAGTCGAAACGGGGTAGGGCAAGCAGAAAAACAGCAGGTTCTGAAAGCCACTCAACCCCCTCCAGAGGAAGTGGCTTTTCAGTTTTAGCGAGACATCAGCACCACAGGGCCTGCCAGGCCAGCGCAAGGGAGTTTATGGCGACGGATCACACCAAGTCGCGCAGCAGAGCCATCACCGAAGGCCCCAGCCGTGCTCCTGCGCGCGCGATGTTCAAAGCGGTCGGCTTTACGGATGAAGATCTGCGCAAGCCCATTATCGGTATTGCTAATACCTGGACCGAAGTCGGACCCTGCAACTATCACCTGCGCGAGATCGCTGCGGCGGTGAAAGAGGGAGTTCGCGAGGCGGGAGGCACGCCGATGGAATTCAACACCATTGCGGTCTCCGATGGCATAACAATGGGCTCGGAGGGCATGAGGGCGTCGCTGATCAGCCGCGAAGTGATCGCTGATTCCATCGAACTGGTGGCGCGTGGCCACATGTTCGACGGTGTGGTGGCTCTATCCAGCTGCGACAAGACAATTCCCGGAACGGTGATGGCGCTGGCGCGACTCGATATTCCATCGCTGATGCTTTATGGAGGATCGATCGCTCCTGGCCAGTACCATGGCCGCGATATCAGCATCCAGGATGTGTTTGAGGCGGTGGGGAAGTACGGGCAAGGCCGGATCGACGATGCGGAACTGCGGGAGATCGAAGACGGCGCCTGCCCCGGGCCTGGTGCCTGCGGAGGCCAGTTCACCGCGAACACGATGTCCACCGCGTGTGAATTTCTCGGCATCTCCCCCATGGGAAGCAACGCGGTCCCGGCGATGTCTCCGCTGAAGCTGGAAGTTGCGAAGAAGGCGGGCCGCCTGGTGATGGAATTGCTTCGGTGTGACGTTCGCCCTTCGCAGATCATGACCGAATCTGCATTACAGAACGCTTTGACCTGCGTCGCTGCTTCGGGTGGATCGACGAATGCAGTTTTGCATCTGCCGGCGATTGCCAACGAGCTTGGTCTGGAATTCTCGCTGGAGGATGTGGACCGCATCTGTTCGCGGACTCCGGTGCTTTGCGATCTGAAACCCGGCGGCCGTTTCATGGCGACGGACTTCTTCCATGCCGGTGGAACGAAGCTGCTTGGACGTTTTCTTGCCGATGCCGGGATGTTGCAAACCGAATGTATTACGGTGAGCGGGAAAACGATTGGTGAAGAAGTGCGCGACGCGGCCGAGACCGTTGGCCAGGAAGTGATTCGGTCGGTCGATCGGCCCGTCAGTGCGAAAGGCGGTCTGGCCATCCTGCACGGCAACCTTGCTTCTGAGGGATGCGTGGTCAAGCTTGTGGGACACGACCGTCGCGAACACCGTGGTCCGGCGCGGGTGTTTGAGAGCGAAGAGCAAGCATTTGAAGCAGTGCAGAGCTCACAGATTCATCCCGGAGATGTGATCGTGATCCGCAACGAAGGCCCGCGCGGCGGCCCCGGGATGCGGGAGATGCTCGCCGTCACCGCAGCATTGGCAGCGACTCCATTGAGCGACTCGGTCGCGCTGCTCACGGACGGACGTTTTTCTGGTGCAACCCATGGTTTCATGATTGCGCACATTGCGCCTGAAGCGGCAGTGGGCGGCGCGATCGCCGCCGTCCGCGAAGGCGACACCATCGTGATCGATGTAGCGAATCGCAAGTTACAGCTCGACGTTGCTGACTCAGAACTACAGCGCCGCTTGGCGCAGTGGTCGCCACCCGAGCCGCGCTATCGCTCTGGCGTATTCGCGAAATACGCCAACAGTGTCTCCTCGGCGAGTTACGGCGCCGTTACCACTCCCGTGCAATCCCGCGAATTTGCCGAGGAAGGCAGAGCCGGGACGCATCACCCGACTCGCACTTCCGCAATGGCCTTCGGAGGGCCCATTACATGCGAATGACAGGCGCGGAGATCGTCTGGAAGTGCCTGGAGCGCGAGGGGGTGCACACCATCTTCGGGTATCCGGGTGGTTGCGTGCTGCCCATGTATGACGCCTTGCAGCGCTCCAGCATTCACCACGTTCTGGTCCGGCACGAACAAGGCGCTTCGCACATGGCCGACGGTTATGCCCGAGCCAGCGGAGACGTCGGCGTGGCCATGGCTACCTCGGGTCCAGGTGCCACGAACCTCGTCACCGGTATTGCGACAGCCATGCTGGATTCCTCCCCGGTGGTTTGCATCACGGGCCAGGTAGGAAGCAAGTTCATTGGCACCGACGCCTTCCAGGAGATCGACATCACCGGCATCACCATGCCGATTACCAAGCACAACTATATGGTGACGGACGTCAACGACCTCGCCCGGACACTCCGAGAGGCGTTCATCATTGCCCGGAGCGGTCGCCCGGGACCGGTGCTGGTCGACATCACCAAGGACGCGCAGCAGGCGGCGTGCGAATTCGAGTGGGAGGCTGCCGTTCCGCAACTCCGCAAACTCGAGACCTGGCCCGCTCCAGACGCCACGCAACTGGCGGAAGCCGCACACCTGATCAATACCGCAGAGCGTCCCGTGATTCTAGCCGGGCACGGTATCTTGCAGTCCGGCTCTCTCGAAGAGTTGAGGATGCTGGCTGAGATCGGCGACATACCCGTCGCGCTTACGCTGCTGGGCATCGGTGCGATTCCGCATTTCCATCCTCTTTGCCTGGGCATGATGGGCATGCATGGCGAAGCGTGGGTGAATCACGCTATTCAACGGGCTGATCTGCTGATCGCGCTTGGCATGCGATTCGATGACCGGGTCACCGGGAAACTCGACAGCTACGCACCCCATGCCAAGAAGATCCACGTCGATATTGACGCTTCTGAAATGCACAAGAACGTGCGTGCGGACGTGCCCATCATCGGTGAGTTAAAGGCCGTTCTCACCGAAATGATACCGAAAGTTCGCAAGCGCAAGCGAACGGTTTTCTGGAGCGAGATCGGGGATTCCAAGGGACCACAGGCTGTTCACGACTTACGCAACCTGCCGGACAGCGGTCATTTGTACGCGGCGCACGTCATTCACGACCTTTGGCGAGAGACCAAAGGACAGGCCGTGGTCGTCAGCGATGTAGGGCAGCACCAGATGTGGGAGGCGCAGTATTACCACCACAGTCAGCCGCGCACGCTGATTACTTCCGGGGGACTTGGAACGATGGGTTTCGCCTTGCCGGCGGCGATTGGAGCCAAGTTCGCTCGACCCGAGGCCGAGGTTTGGGTGGTTGTAGGCGATGGCGGCTTCCAGATGACGATGTCGGAGTTGGCTACCATTGTCCAGGAAAACCTCAAGATCAACATTGCGATCATCAACAATGGCTATCTGGGAATGGTGCGCCAATGGCAGGAGTTTTTCTATGAACGCAACTATGCCGCCACGCCACTCGTGAACCCCGATTTCACCAAGATTGCTGAAGCTTACGGGATTTGGACCGCGGCCGTCACCCACCGCGACGAGGTGACCTCGACCGTGCGCAAGGCACGCGAACATGATGGGCCGACGCTCATCGACTTTCGTGTCGAACAGGAAGATTCCGTGTATCCGATGGTTCCGGCGGGAGCAGCACTGCACGAGATGATTCGGCGCCCTAGCCCGTTAGTCGAGACTGCGAAGGAAGATTGAAACCATGAACATGACGTACCTGCTCGATGTCGCGAATCACACCGGAGTTGTGACGCGTATTTCACTGGTCTTCCGGCGGCACGGCGCCAACCTGCACTCGGTCTCGACCGCGAAGACAGAACACGCCTCGATAGTCCGCATCGTCGTCACCGCCGATCTTGAGCGGCGCGCGGCTGACCGCATTGCCGGCCAGCTCGGGAAACTGATCGACATCTTTCGCGTGGATATGATCTCGCACGAGGAAGGCACCTTTCGCTCCTTCGGCATGGTGAAGATCGCCTGCACCCTACAGACGAGACCGCAAATTCTGCAGTTGGTGGAAATCTTCCGGGGGCGCGTGCTCGAATTGACTCCCGAGTGGGTGCTGGTTGAAATCACCGGCACTCCTGAAGAGTTGGAAGGGCTGGTACAAATCCTGCAGCCCTACGGTGTTCTCGAGGCCGTATCCACGGGACCGATCGTGATTCGTCGCAATTCTCCAAGACATGCGAAGCCGCAACCGGCGTGGGAGATCGTTCCTAAGACGGTCGCCTGTACCGTGACACCAAGCTCTATTACTACCGAGGGAAGGAAACGTTATGGCACAGATCTTTTATGACGACGCAGCCGATTTATCGCTTGTACAAGCAACTAAGGTGGCCATCATCGGCTACGGATCGCAGGGCCATGCGCATGCGTTGAACCTTCGCGATAGCGGGGTCGACGTGCGGGTTGGATTGCACCAAGGAAGCCGCTCCGCTGAGCGAGCCAAAGCCCAGGGCCTTCGCGTCGATTCGGTGTACGATGTCGCCGCCTGGGCGGACACCGTCATGGTGCTGGCTCCCGACACGGAGCAGGCGAGCCATCTTCCATCATGAGCTGAAGCCAAACCTGAAGGCCGGCAAGACGCTGATGTTCGCCCATGGCTTCAACATCCGTTACAAGACAATTCAATGCCCGCCGGCGGTTGACGTCAGTATGGTCGCGCCGAAGGCGCCGGGGCACCGGGTACGTGAAGTTTTTCAAGAAGGCGGTGGAACACCTGCGCTTCTCGCAGTTGAGCAGGATGCTTCCGGCATCGCGTGGCGCTATGCGTTGTCGTATGCCAAGGCAATCGGAGCGACGCGTGCCGGCGTGCTGAAGACGACCTTTACCGAAGAAACAGAGACGGATCTCTTTGGCGAACAGGCGGTCTTGTGCGGTGGCGTGAGTAGCTTGGTCAAAGCCGGGTTCGAAACTCTGGTGGACGCTGGATATCAACCCGAGGTGGCTTACTTCGAGTGCCTGCATGAGCTGAAGCTGATCGTCGACCTGATGTATCGCGGCGGCCTCAATTACATGCGGTATTCCGTCAGCGACACGGCTGAACACGGCGATTACACGGCAGGGAAGCGCCTCATCACGGACGAGACTCGAAAAGAGATGAAGCAGATTCTGGGCGAGATTCGTAACGGGGAATTCGCTCGCAATTGGATTGAAGAAAATCGCAGCGGACGTGCGAACTTCCTCGCTACTCGCCGGCGAGAGCGGAATCATGCAATTGAGACAGTGGGCGCGCGCTTGCGTGAGATGATGCCCTTCCTCAATCCGGTTCACATCGCCGAAGAAGAAGCTCCCAAGAAAACGGCGGAGCCGGCCGGGACGGCTGAGACTGCGGTAGGGTCGCACGCCTAAAGCGCGGCTGGGAGGCACCGGGGAGAGACTTCATGCCGCTGTCGGATTGCAAGTGGGTTTGGAAGAACGGAGAGCTGGTGCCATGGGCGGACGCGACCATCCATGTCTCCGCGCACGGCCTGCATTACGGGACCGGCGTATTCGAGGGCATTCGCTGTTACAACACGGCGAACGGCCCGGCAGTCTTTCGTCTGGATGCACACATCGATCGGATGTTCGAATCGGCGCAAACCTACGGAATTCCGATTCCTTACTCGCGTGAGGCGCTGGCGCGGGGGGCGCTCGACGTAGTTGCTGCGAACGGCTTCTCCGATTGCTACGTTCGCCCGATTGCAACCTATGGAAGCGCCAACCTGGGCGTGAACCCGGGGAGGTGCCCGGTGGAGGTGGCGATTCTGGCATGGCCGTGGGGTGCCTACCTCGGAGCAGGAGCGCTGGAAAACGGAATCCACGTCACCGTTTCGCGCTGGAAGAAGTTCAGTTCCCTTGCCATGCCGGCAACGGCGAAGGCCTGCGGACAATACCTGAACTCCATGCTGGCGGTTCAGGATGCCGTCAAGCGCGGGTTCGATGAGGCGCTGCTGGTCGACGAGGACGGAGTTATAGCCGAGGGTTCGGGAGAGAACATTTTCCTGGTGCAGGGCCGAACCGTGCTGACGAACGATGAAAGAGACCACGTCCTCATGGGCATCACGCGCGACGCGATTATCACACTGGCACGTGATATGGGATACAAGGTGCTGGTCGGCCAAATGCGCCTGGAAGAGTTGGAAGTCGCTGACGAAGCTTTCTTCACCGGGACTGCTGCCGAGGTAACCCCGATCAGTTCCGTCGATCGCAAGCCGGTGGGAGATGGTAAACCGGGGCCGATCACGGGCGAATTGCAGCGGGCTTTCTTTGCAGCTACAGCGGGGAACGATGCCAAGCACGAGAGCTGGCTGACCTACGCGACGGTGGGCAGCGTCGCAAACAAGGCAACGTAGATTTCCTGGGTCTTTAGCGTTCCTGCTGGAAGAGATAGCGGGATTCCGGCTCCTGGGACATCGCTTTGCAGCTTTTCAAGAAGGCTCTTCCTGCGTGAGAGAGCACGGTCCCGGTGCGATGTACGATGCGAAGTTTGCGTTCGAAGGCCAGTTCGCTGACCGGCACGTGAATCAGCAGGCCGGACTTGATCTCCTGTTCAACCGCGATCAGCGGAACCAGGGCCAACCCGTTTTCCATTCGGACAAAGTGCTTGATGTCTTCGATGGTCGGAAGCTCGATATACATGTGCAGCGCGGTTCGGTGCTTCTTGAAAGCCTGAATCACCTTCTCACGGTACGGGGACAATACACTATGGGCGACGAACGATTCGGCGCCCAGGTCCTTAATGCTGGCACGGGCTGCCTGAGCCAAAGGGTGCCGTGGATAGGCGATCAGCGCCAGTTCATCGCGATAAATCACCAGGGAAGTAAGCTCTTCGTCGTCGGGGCGAAATGACACGACGCCGAATTCGACGTTGTGATTGAGGACGCTGCTGGCAACGTCGCGTGCCAGCGCGCGGCGCACTTCGATTCGAATCGTAGGATGCATCCGATGGAAGGTATGCAGAACCGGCAGCAGGTAACGGGAGGTAAATTCGTTGGCAGCAATCACGAGCTTACCCTGATGCAACATGCGAAGCTCGTGAAGCGCGTCGCGAGCCTCCTCGCGAACGTTCAGAAGCTCTTCCGCATAGGTCACCAGCAAGAGGCCCGCATCGGTCAACGACCCATCGCGTGAGGAACGGTCAAACAGCTTTTCACCCAGGTCTTCCTCGAGTTTTGAGATGGTCTGGCTGACCGCCGATTGGGTTCGATGCAAACGCGATGCGGCGCGGGAGAAACTTTTCTCACGTGCCACGGCCAGGAAAGTTTCCAGCTGAAACAATTCCATCATTACCTGCTTTCGGGTGACATCTCCCAGGACTGATTAAATCATAATTCCTAATGCTGGAACAAGTTATATTAGTTTGACTAATTGACCAACACGCCCTACGGTAGAGGAAGTTTCCTATTGGAGGTGGAGTGTGGAGCGTGAACGCGTATTGATTTTCGATACGTCGCTTCGTGATGGCGAGCAGGCACCCGGATGCAGCATGACTCCGGACGAGAAACTGTTACTTGCCAGGAAGCTCCAGCGCCTCGGGGTCGACATCATTGAGGCTGGATTTCCGATCGCATCCACAGGCGACGCCGACGGCGTTCGTCGTGTCGCTTCGGAGGTCCAAGGGCCAGTGATTGCAGCCCTGGCTCGTTGCGTCGAAAAGGATATCGCGGTTGCGTGGGAGGCGGTAAGCCGTTCGATGCGTCCCCGTATCCATACCTTCCTCGCCACCTCTGACATTCACTTGGCCTTCAAACTTAAGATTGGGCGAGAGGAGGCGTTGCGTCAGGCGTCCGCCATGGTTGCCTACGCTCGTTCTTTGTGCACGGATGTCGAATTCTCACCGGAGGACGCCACTCGCTCGGATATAGGCTTTCTTTGCGACGTGCTGCAGGCCACTGTCGAATCTGGCGCTACTACCTTGAACATTCCCGACACAGTGGGCTATACGACGCCCAACGAATATGCAGAGCTGATCAAGACCATTCGTCGCCGCGTAAAGGGAATTGAGCAGGTGACGATTTCGGTGCATTGCCATAACGATTTAGGGCTGGCGGTTGCCAACTCCCTAGCCGGGGTCGAGGCCGGCGCACGGCAGATCGAATGCACGGTGAATGGGATCGGCGAGCGTGCCGGCAATGCGTCGCTCGAAGAAGTAGCCATGGTACTCCACGTCCGTGCCGACCGGTACGACGTCGAGACGAGGATTCAGCATGACGAGATCTGGTCGACCAGCCAGGTTCTTTCCAAGATCCTTGGGTTCGACACCCAGCCCAACAAAGCCATAGTCGGACGCAATGCCTTCGCTCACGAGGCCGGCATTCACCAGCACGGCGTGCTGAGCAATCCGTTGTGCTACGAAATCATGACGCCGGAGACGGTTGGCGTTCCGCAGGAGCGCATTGTCCTTGGCAAACATTCCGGGCGCCATGCTCTGGTCTACAAGTACAAGGAGTTGGGGCACGATCTGTCGAGTGACGAACTGAATCGTATTTACCAGGACTTTATTCGACTGGCAGACCGCAAGAAGCACATTTATGAGCAGGACCTGTTATCGCTGTTGTTTGCTCAACGGAACGTGATGCCGGAAGTGCCGATAGCGCAGGCGCAGGAGATGAGTGCATCATGAAGCTCCGGATCGTCGTATTGCCGGGTGATGGAATCGGTCCCGAAGTAATCAAGCACGCAGTTACCGTATTGCAGGCCGTCTCCGACGTGTGCGGCTACGATTTCCGTTTTGATTTTCATCGGATCGGTGGGGCAGCCATCGAGCAGGACGGAAAACCGTTGCCGGAAAGAACACTATCAGCCTGTCTGGAAGCGGATGCTGTCTTGCTGGGCGCGGTGGGGGCACGGAAGTTCGACAATACGACCGGCGAAATGCGTCCGGAAGCCGGCCTGCTGGCGCTTCGGCAGGCATTAGGCGGATTTGCCAACCTTCGTCCGGTGCGCGCCTATGAAGCGATCGCCGACTGCTCTCCGCTGCGGGAAGATGTGACGCGCGGTGCCGACCTCCTCATCGTAAGGGAACTGCTGGGTGGCTTGTACTTCTCGCAGCCGCGGGCGCTTGCGTCCGATGGCCTGTCGGCGCACAACACCATGCGTTACCACGTCGATGAGGTCGAGAGGGTCGCCCACATCGCCTTCCAGGAAGCACAAAGGCGGCGCAAGCACCTCACCTCAGTCGATAAGGCAAACGTTCTGGAAACATCCCAACTGTGGCGTCGCACGGTCACCGACATCGCGAGACAGTATCCCGACGTAAGAGTCGATCATGCGTATGTCGATTCGTTTGCCATGCAGCTGGTCACTACCCCGACTTGGTACGACGTGGTTTTGACAGAGAACCTGTTTGGCGACATTTTGTCGGACGAAGCCGCAGTCATTAGCGGATCGCTTGGCATGCTGGCCTCAGCGAGCGTTGGAGGAAGGGTCGAACTGTACGAGCCGGTACATGGCTCGGCACCCGATATTGCGGGGCGCGGACTGGCGAATCCCTTCGGTGCGATTCAGTCTGCTGCCCTGTTGCTGCGATATACGGCTGGGCTCTTCGAAGAGTCTGAAAAGATTATGCAGGCCGTTGACCGGACCCTCGCCGGCGGATTGGTAACGCAAGACCTGAGCGGACGTCGCAAGCGTCCAGCTTCTTCCACGGATTCGGTCGGTCAGCAAGTAGTTGATACCGTCTCCGACCTGCTTGATATGCAGATGGCCTATCATGCAGTCTGAGGAGTGAATGCAGAAGTCGAAGACCCTGTTTGAAAAAGTGTGGGATTCGCACGTGGTGCGCCAGCCACGAAGGCGAACCGGCCCTCCTGTACATCGATTTACATCTGGTGCACGAAGTTACTTCACCGCAGGCCTTCGAAGGTTTGCGCCTTGCGAATCGGGGCGTCCGCCGCCCTGACTTTACCTTTGCCACGATCGATCACAACGTTCCCACCACATCGGACGAGCGTTTCCAGATCAAGGACCAGATCGCGGCGCTGCAAATCTCTACGCTTCGACGCAACTGCGAGGCTGCAGGTATTCCGTTGTTCGATCTCGGCTCAGGCCGTCAAGGAATCGTTCATGTCATTGGCCCGGAGCTCGGGTTGACCCAGCCCGGCATGACGGTGGTCTGCGGTGACAGTCATACCAGCACGCATGGTGCCTTTGGCGCCCTCGCCTTCGGCATCGGCACATCCGAGGTCGAGCATGTACTCGCGACGCAGTGCGTTTCGCAGAACAAACCTCAGAGCATGCGGATTTCGATATCGGGTCAGCTGCCGCGCGGCACTTCAGCGAAGGATTTGATCCTGGATATTATTCGTCGCCTGGGCACTGCGGGCGGAACGGGTTTCGTAATCGAATATGCAGGCCAGGTAATGCGCAATTTCACGATGGAAGAGCGCATGACTGTCTGCAACATGAGCATCGAATGTGGTGCCCGCGCCGGCATGATCGCACCAGACGAGACGACCTTCGCCTATATGCATGGTCGTCCATACGCTCCCAAGGGTGCAGTCTGGGACGAAGCCTTGGAGAAGTGGCGCCAGCTTGCGACGGATGATGGCGCGTCGTTTGATAGCGAAATCGAGATTGACGGCAGCCGACTGGAGCCGACCGTTACGTGGGGTACAAACCCCGGAATGTCCGTCGGTGTGACGGCCCATATTCCCCAACTCGCCGATGCCCGAGATGCATCGGAGCGAGCCGCTATGCTGGCGGCTTTCGAGTACATGGGACTGCAGCCCGGGACGCGGGTCGAAGAGATTGCCGTGGACAGAATCTTTATCGGTTCCTGCACGAATGGGAGGCTGGAAGATCTTCGTGTGGCAGCAAGAGTCTTGCAGGGCTATCGCGTGCACGGCAACGTGACAGCCTTGGTCGTGCCCGGCTCCGAAGCTGTAAAAGTGGCTGCTGAGCGCGAGGGGCTCGACCGTATCTTCAAACAGGCAGGTGCGCAGTGGCGAGAGCCAGGCTGCTCGATGTGTCTAGGAATGAATCCCGACATTCTCGCTCCCAAGCAGCGGTGTGCATCTACCAGCAACCGTAACTTCGAAGGGCGCCAGGGCAGGCAAGGGCGGACACATTTGGTAAGTCCGGCTACCGCCGCCGCGACGGCAGTTGCCGGGCACTTCGTCGACGTCCGAGAGTGGGGCTACAAGGAGTAGCTGGATGGAACCGATTCGCAAACACCGCGGCATCGTTGCTCCCTTGTATCGTGAGAACATAGACACTGACCAGATCATTCCCAAGCAGCACCTCAAGAAGATTGAACGGACGGGCTTCGGTCAGCACTTATTTTCAGACTGGCGATACCATCCTACGGGAGTGCAGCGGCCCGATTTCATTTTGAACCAGCATCCTTATCACAAGGCTACGATTTTGGTGGCGGGTAAGAACTTTGGTTGTGGATCGTCGCGCGAGCACGCAGCCTGGGCGCTTCAGGAATTCGGATTCCGGGCGATTATTGCCCCGTCTTACGCCGATATTTTCCGTAACAACGCCGGCAATAATGGGCTATTGCTGATCGAACTGCCGGAGTTGACGGTACGCCGTATTGCGCAGCAGGCGGAAACTGAGCCAGGGTACGAACTGCACGTCGATTTAGAGAACCAGATCATCACCGACGATCGTGGTTTGCGAGAGCCTTTCGTGGTCGACGAATTTCGCCGCCAGCGTTTGCTGCACGGGCTCGATGAGATCGGGATGACACTGGAACACGAAGCGAGCATCACGACCTTCGAGCAACAACACCATACCTATCTGAGTGAGACAAAGCACAGCGGATGAAGTTCTCTGCTGAACTCGACACACATATCCTCTAGCCGCTCCTTAGGTTCCAACTCTCTGCTGGTACTTCAGCAGCTCTCGAAAAAGTTTGGATCTTCCCATCCGAATCAACCTGCGCAGCGTTCTTCGCGCAGAGGCAGTCCGCTGGACACTCGACTGCGACGAATGAAGCTTCCTGCGTCCAGAGAAAGTATCGCTCACCTGCCAAGCGAAAGTTTGGCCCACGCTTCGTATTTAAAGCAGGAGTCGTCCTGCGAACCCAAGGAAGGGAACAATCATGAATCTGGAGAAACTAACAGAGTTGGTGCACAGCCCGCTCAACCGTCGTTCATTCGCAAAAGGGATCGGCCTCGCCGCAGCAGGTCTTGCGGGTGCAACCGCGTTAGGTAGTTCCGTCGTTAATGCCGTTGCACAGAGCACCAACACGTCCACCAGCAGCAATGTTGGTCCGGTCACGGACGCCGACATTCTCAACTTCGCATTGAACCTCGAATACCTCGAGGCCGAGTTCTACGCGGTCGCAACGTATGGAGCCACGCTTGTTCAACTGGGCGTAATCACCAGCGCGGACGAGACCGGTCCTACGACCGGTGGCCACAAAGTGCCGAACATTGCGAGCTCTCCTTTCGCCTTTGCCGCCAGCGCAATCCGTTCAGACGAAATTGAGCACGTGAAGTTCCTGCGTTCCGCTCTCGGTTCAGCGGCCGTAAAGAAGCCAGCGATCAACCTCGACGCTCTGGGTTATGGCTATGCGAGCCCGAGCGACTTCTTGAAATTAGCCCGGCAGTTCGAAGATGTCGGTGTGAGCGCATACGATGGGGCCGCACCCTTGATTCAGAACAAAACCTACCTCGAAGCGGCGGCCCGCATTTATGGGATGGAAGCGCAGCACAGCGGTGCGATCCGCTTTGCCTGTGTTTACTGGGGTGTGAATAGTCCGGCGGTCGACAGCCAGGATGTTCCGCCGACACCCTCCACTCCATTTGATGATCCTGGTAATAGCGCTCTGGCGGTGTCGCGCACAACGTCGCAGGTGCTCAATATCGTCTACCATGGCGGAACCCATGCGGGCGGCTTCTACCCGGACGGAATGAACGGCACGATACGCTAATCGAACAGTTCACCCCGCGGGAGGGGACGTGGGTCCCTCCCGCTTTCCAGATTAGGAGAACATCGATGATAGAAGGTCTATTTCAACCCATGCACTTGATCGTGATTCTGTTTATCGCGCTGCTGGTGTTCGGCCCCAAGAAACTGCCGGAGCTTGGCAGAGGCCTGGGTGATGGAATCAAGAGTTTCAAAGATTCTATGAAGGAACGCGATGCCGCCGTGCCTTCCATAGACGAACGGAATGAGGGCGTGCAACCTTAAGGCCGCGCCATCAGCCGAGCAGTTGCAAGCAGACCCTGAGAGCGCGCGTCAGCTGCGAAAGCGGCACGCGCGTTTTTGGTGGCCAGTTTGAATCCCAGGAACAAACCGCGGACCGATATTCTGGTGTACGAGTTTCCCGCTTACTCTTTCCCATCCGCAACAGTAGCAACTATAATTCTTCCGACCAGTACCAGATACACTGGAAGGCCACGCCCCAATTGGATTGGCCTCCGACCCTTAGAGACGGCAGCCCCGCCTTGCGGCTCGCGCTGTTCGTGAAGAGAAGAGGCTAATCATGTTGAACAAACTTACGTCGTCGTTGCTCTTGCTGTCCCTGTTGACGGTGGCTCTGAACGCCGAGCAAGTTTCCCTCAAGAACGGCGATCGCCTGAGCGGAACGATCCTCAGCATGGACGGGAAGAAACTTGTCTTGAAGACTACCTATGCTGGTGAAGTGTCGATCGACTGGGATTCGGTGAGTCAATTCACTTCCGACCAGCCCCTGGTGGTCACCAAGGCCACGCACCAAACTGTAACCGGTACAGTAACCACCGAAGGGGACAACTACGTGATCACCACACCGCAGGGTCCGCAAACGGTCGCCAAGTCTGATGTCTCGGCCATGCGCTCCCCGGCAGACCAGGCAGTCTTCGAGAAGTCTTTACATCCCTCGATGCTGGAAGGTTGGGCGGGCGGTGGGAGCTTTGGCTTTGCTCTCGCGCGCGGGAACAGTCAGACCACGAATCTTGCCTTGGGCTTCGATGCCCTCCGTAAAACCACGAAGGATGCTTGGGTCATTGACGCGGCGTCGATCTATTCGACCGATGCGAAGCTGGGCGCAACGACGGCGAATTCCTTTCAGGGGTTGATCCGTTACGATCACAATCTCACCAAGAGGCTGTTTGCTTACGGCGCATTTGCAGGTGGCTACGATCAACTGCAAGACTTGAATTACCGCCTGATGCCTAGCGCTGGTCTCGGTTTACACGCCATAGCGACGGAGAAGACCACCCTCGATCTGCTTTTGGGTCTCGGGTACACACGAGAGTCGTACACGACGGGTTTGACACGCAATCTGCTTTCCTTGAACTTGGGCGATGAATTCGCCTACAAAATTACCAAGAACACGTCCATTACGCAGAACCTGTATTACCTGCCTTCGCTGAACGAAACAAGTGTCTATCGTGTGACCGGCAACTTCGGCCTTGCGACGAAGCTCAACGGATGGCTGACGGCGAATATGAATTTTAACGATCGCTACAACAGCCAGCCGGTGCTAGGTAACAAGAAAAACGACGTGCTGTTCACGACAGGCCTCGGATTCACATTTGGGGCGAAGGCGAAATAGACTTATTTGCTGCAAGTGTCCGAGCATCTGGAAGAGAAGCGTAGCCGGAGATCATCCTCCGGCTTTTTCCGCTGGTCAAGCAACAAGCGGACCGGACGTGATGCCATTGGATCGCGAAGAGTCGCAGATGAACTGCGCTGATAAACTATTCTTGCATTCGGGGATGGCCCTGTAGCTCAGATGGATAGAGCAGCAGTTTCCTAAACTGTTGGTCGGCGGTTCGACTCCGCCCAGGGCCTCCATTCAGTTCATCACGCCTTTCCAAGGCGGCCGCTCCGGTTATGAGTCCTGCGCCACCGCGGCACATCCTATAATGTTAGGTTCTCGATTGTGTCCAGGAGCGAACAACGCATATGGCTTTGATTGAAGACGTAGTGATCGTGTCGGCAGTGCGAACGCCCATAGGGAAGTTCCAGGGTTCTTTATCCGACTTTAGCGCTCCGCAGCTCGGCTCAATCGTCGTGCGCGAAGCGGTAAAGAGAGCCGGCATCAATCCCGACATGGTTGACGAGTGCATCATGGGAAACGTGGTCACGGCTGGTCTGGGACAGAATCCAGCGCGACAAGCTGCTTTGGGTGGAGGACTGTCGTCCAGTGTCGCCGCTATGACAATCAACAAAGTATGTGGCTCCGGCCTGAAGGCTGTGGCGCTGGCCCAGCAGGCCATTCAGACAGGGAACGCCCAGATCGTTGTAGCTGGCGGCATGGAAAGCATGACCAACGCGCCTTACCTTCTGCCGCAGGCGCGAAAGGGCTATCGGCTGGGTGACGGCAAGATCGTGGATTCGATGGTGCATGACGGGCTATGGGATAAGTACAACGACTATCACATGGGGGTGACTGGAGAAAATGTTGCAGAAAAGTACGGGATCACACGCGAAGAACAGGACGAGTACGCGGTGAACTCGCATCGCAAAGCTTTGGCGGCGATCAGAGAATGCCGCTTCAAAGATCAGATTGTGCCCGTTGAGTTGCCTGCGAAGAAGAAGGGCGCAGCGGCGGAGTTGTTCGCGAAAGATGAATCGCCTCGCGAGGACACAACGGTCGAGACACTTCGGGCTCTGAAGCCGGCATTTAAGAAAGATGGCACAGTCACGGCGGGAAATGCCCCAGGTGTAAATGATGGAGCGTCGGCGCTCGTTCTGATGTCGGCAGCCAAGGCGAAAGAACTCGGTTTGAAACCGATGGCGCGAGTCGTGGCGCAGGCGGCCAGCGGCATCGATCCTGCGTGGGTGATGATGGCTCCGGTGGACACGGTCCGACAGCTGTGGAAGAAAACTGGGTGGAGAGACGCGGACGTCGATCTGTACGAGATTAACGAAGCTTTTTCGGTGGCTGCAATCGGGGTTACGCGTGAACTTGGGCTTGACCTCTCTAAAGTGAACGTTAACGGGGGGGCTGTAGCGCTAGGACATCCCATCGGCGCGAGCGGAGCGCGCATCTTGACGACGCTGCTCTACGAGATGATGCGGCGGGATGTCCACAAAGGCATCGCGGCGTTATGCCTCGGAGGAGGAAACGCCGTTGGTCTGGCCGTTGAACGGTAGCGTGCTCCGCCGAGATAACGCTTTTTGTCCGGCCGGAACATGAACGGGCTAGAACAAACGCCCGATCCGGAAAAAGAACTTGCGATGTCCCGTATCGCCGTAGGCGTAGGCGGCTTCCACCGGCCCGAATATTGTGTTGACCACGATGCCTGCAGCCGCGTCGGTGGGGTAACCGGATGCCTTGTTGACCATGGTGTGAGGCGCCCCATAGACCTGTGCGCCCTCATATAGACCCAGCAAATAGACTCCGCTTCCGAAAAGAGGAGGCAGTTTCGCCAACTGGCGCATGTATCCAATCTGAAAAAGGAAATACTTATCCATCAGTAGCTCATTGGTACCGTAGGCCACCAGGCGTTCGGAGCCACCTAGAGAAAACTGGGGAAGGCCCGTCTCATAATTGAAAGTCGTTCCTCCAAACACGCGCAGAAAGACAGATGTTGGCTCGCTAAGCTTGAAAAATTGCCCGTACGTGCCTTGCAGCACGGGATATTGGTTAGTCGCAATCGGACTCGCATTCGACCAGAGGAAAGTGACAGCTCCGGCTTCTCCCGTTCGCGGAATGACAGGATCGTCCAGCTTATCAAGCCTGTACTGAATTCTCGCGTCGGCATAGCTGCCGTCAAATGTAGGCAACTCATTCGGATTGCCAATCTGAGGAGCGAAGTGTTCCCATCCACCTTCGTAGCCGACGCGGAGTTCGCCAACGGTTCCAAACTGGTAGCCGACGTCCAGACCTCCCCCTGCACTGCGTCCGCGGTAGGTGGAAACCAGTTTGTTGTTGTCGTAGAGATAAAATGGATTACTGTCGAGCACGCCGCGAGGAGCGATGAACCAATGCGTCAGCGGTGTAAAAGGATGGTAATACTCGGATCGCAGGCCGTACTCCGAGAAAAGAATGATATCGTTGCGCCATTCCGAACGGAAGCCGCCGACATCGAGCCAAGTGATTCTAGCTCCTAAGTTGAAGGTGACGTTGTTGTAACTTGACCCGTCCACCAGGATCAGCGGGCGGACAATCGGTGGACCGTATACGTTTTCCTCGGTTTTCACCAACAACCCTTGCTGACCATCACGCTCGACGAATTCATAACTCAGATTCGAAAAGCGCCCCATCCCCTTCAGGTGCATGATCTCCGAGTCCAACGTCTCGTAATCGATCGGCTTGCCGACAACGTCGGTCATCTGCTGCTCGACCCGGCGTGATAGATCTCCGTTGACGCCGTCGACCGCCACAAAAGTCGGGATCGGCGCGGTTCGGCGGCGAGCCGAGCGTTCTGCGAGATATTCCTTCCAGGTGGCGTCGTCCACCGACAGGGTCATTAGAATCTTCGCCTTCGCAGCTGCTGCGTCGTACCCGATTTTGATGATCTCGTCCGCTTTATCGAAGTCCAATGCTCCATATTTCTGCAAAGGAACGGATACAAGGATGTCTGCCTTTTCCATGCTTCGAAGTTCATTGGCCGAGATCATGACCGAAATTGACTGGCCGAGAACTCCAAAAGAGGAGAGCCTTGCATCGGGGTTCAACGGCGCTTCATCCAGATGAATGCCGACCGTGAGGTCGGCACCCATATCTTTCGCAACCTCGACGGGAATGTTCTGAAGCAATCCACCGTCGGCATAAATAGCGTCTTTCTGACGGACCGGAGAGAAAATTCCGGGGAGAGACATCGTGGATCGTAAGGCGAGAGACAACGATCCATCGTGGAACACTTTGGGCTTGCCGCTTACTAGATCCGTGGCGACGCAGGCAAAAGGAATGGGCAGGTCGTTGAAGCTCGTGATCTCCGAGTAGGGAAGCGCTACCTGATCGAGAATGAGCGAGACCTGTTGGCCTGAATTAAAACCTTCGGGAAACTGCAGCCCTTTGCGCAGCCCGAATTCCAGCGAGTTGGGATAATCGCGAGCATCCTCCTTGCGCCGGAAGGAGAGGTCCACAAAAGGAGTCTGGCCCGCCATGACCTGGTCCCAGTCGATGCTGTTTACCACCTGACGGAGCTCAACGGCGTTGTGACCGGTCGCGTAAACGCCGCCCACAAGACCTCCCATGCTAGTGCCGGCGACGTAATCGACGGGAATGTGATGTTCTTCGAGCCAGGTGATGACTCCCACGTGGGCCAAGCCCAGAGCTCCTCCGCCCTGAAGAACGAGGCCTACCGAGGGGCGTTTTCCGGCGCCCTTGTTGTCCTGAGCAAAGCATGAGAGGGCCACAACGAAAAGTAGGCGACAAATATTGCGAACTGCTGATTTCCAACACATCTGCAGATACACTCCAACGGTATCTTCCGTGGGAAGCCAAGGCGCTGTTGCTTTCGCGGAGAGTTTATGTCTTCAGAATAACTGGTGTGCCTCTCTTGCGCCAGTAACATATCAGCATCCAGGTATCCGCACATGGAGATGCCGCTCTCTCGATGGCTGTTCGAAGGGGAAGAACGGCGTATGACGATTTGTTCTTACCGGCCTTCAAAAGCCACCACAGTTGCATTGCAACTTGTTCCTAACGGGTGAGAGCCATCCAGTGGCTGACTTTAACGCCGCGAATAAGAAGCCCGGGCGGCTCACGGCGCTCACAGGTAGCTGTGATAGTGGTCACAGCCTAGACGGTCGAGTTTTGGCATAACTGTGCGATGAATGATCCCGGAAATAACGCTCTGCAGGTCTCCATAGGGCTCGTCAGCGCACTCGAGGCAGCGGGAAGCCGGGAGAAGATTCCGGGCGGTAGCGCCCTGTTCAGACTTGAAGACGCGAACGATGGAGTTTTTTTGGTTCTGAGCGGAACGGTCTGTATGTCGGTGAGGGGCGTCCCGAAATTGGACCGTATCTTTACGCGAGGGTCGCTCCTTGGTTTGCCTTCGACGTTTACCCGATATCCGTATGCCCTTACCGCGGTCGCTCTCGTCGACTGCGAAGTCATTCATGTGTCACAGGAAGAATTCCTGGGATTGATGCGCGAACGGTTGGAGCTTTGTCGCGAGGCAACGGATTTGCTCTGTCGAGAGTCGGCATTTATCGAGAATGCCCTTGTCGAACAACGCCGTTGTTGCGCCGCTGCGGGATAGTCTGAGGAAACCGCAACAACTGTCGTAAAATTGATCGGCTTGTCGTCTCCTTCTCAGCTCGATCTCCTGCGCATCGTTCTTGTCAGGCCCCGAAATCCTCTTAACCTCGGCGCGGCCGCACGCGCCATGAGCAATTTCGGTTTTCTCAACCTGCGCGTTGTTAACCCGTACGAAGTGGCTTTTCGTGAAGCCCGATCTGCTGTCGGCGCTGGCAAAGTGCTCGCTCAAGCAGTGGAGTACAAGGGCCTTGCCGAGGCGATTGCCGATTGCGCACTGGTGGTCGGCACAACTACCGGTGAGCGGCGAGACGTGCTGCATCCCCTCCGTAATTTAGAGGACGCGGCACCTGTTCTGCAGGCCGAGCTGAAGCGGAACGGCGTTGCTCTTCTCTTTGGGTCCGAAAAGCTGGGGCTCACGAATGAGGACTTGAATCATTGTCACTGGTTATTGCGTATCCCGACTCGGGAGGAGCATAGCTCGATGAATCTTGGTCAGGCTGTGGCCGTGTGCGCCTACGAACTCGCCCGGTCGCACACCCTATCGCGATGCTTGGAAGCTACGCCAGCACCTGCTAGCGCTGGGAAACTTGAAGTTGTAACGAGCGCCCTGATGGAAAGCTTACGAGCGAGCGGGTATGTTGGTTCGAACTCAGAAGGAGCGATAGAGGGGAAGGTGCGACGGCTCATTCGGAGGTTCCATCCCTCGGAGGAAGATGCGGACATATGCCTTGGAATGCTGCGGCAAATTGCATGGAAGCTTCGGCAGCTGTCGAACCAACGGTGAGCGGACACACGTCCGCTCTCTTGAAACTGACTTGCAGCAGGCCGCCTTACATTGAGCTTATTTTGAGATAACGGCCCAAGTCGGGGATCGATGTGATCAAAACGTATCCCGCTAGAATCAGACCAGCAACACCGATCACATTTCTTGCGGTCACAAAAGTCTTCTTCAAAATATCCTCCTAAGCTTTCAAAAAAATGAGATGCAATTCGTCCACGAAAAGAAATCTCACCGAAAGGCGTTGGTCGCCTAAGGGTAGCAGATCGTCAATTCAACAACTGGTAAGAAGGGTTACAATACCCGGCGTCCGGGTTGCAAGGATGGATCGCTGCCACCATGATGGGCAATCTTCCGTGAGATGCCCCATGGATGTAGCGGAAAGATCGCGTCGGCGGCGAAGGAGCGCTCGCAGTGGCAGAAACTGATCGGAAGAGCGAGAGCCCCAATTCGATTTCCGAAATCGACGTTCTCTGGGTGACGGCGGGCCTGAGTTGTGACGGCGATACGGTCGCCATGACAGCCGCTACCCAACCAAGCATTGAAGATGTCGTGCTCGGAGGCATTCCCTGGATTCCCAAGGTCAGGTTTCATAACCCTTTTCTCGCTCTTGAGAACGGGGATGAGTTCCTCAAGCCTTTTCACGATGCGGCAAACGGAAAGCTCGGACCCTTCGTTTTGGTCGTAGAAGGTTCGATTCCGGACGAGACCAACAAGAAAGAGGGTTACTGGGCCTCCTGGGGCAGCGATCCTGTCAGCGGGGAGCCCATCCTGACCTGCGAATGGATCGACCGCTTAGCGCCGCATGCCTGGGCGGTCGTGGCCGCGGGAACCTGCGCAACTTATGGCGGCATTCACGCTATGCAAGCCAATCCCACCGGCGCCATGGGATTGGCAGACTATCTTGGATGGAAGTGGAGGTCCAAGGCCGGAATTCCCATCGTCTGTGTACCGGGATGTCCCGTGCAGCCGGACAATATGATGGAGACGTTGCTGTACCTATTTTCCATGGCCGCGGGGCGTGCCCCGATGATTTCGCTCGATCAGTCATTGCGCCCGACGTGGCTATTCGGACAGACCGTACACGAGGGTTGCGACCGCGGCGGCTACTATGAGCAAGCCCAGTTTGGGGAGGAATACGGCTCATCCTTATGCATTGTGAAACTGGGATGTTGGGGCCCGGTCGTGCAATGCAACGTGGGAAAGCGTGGATGGATGAGCGGAATTGGTGGATGTCCCAACGTTGGCGGAATTTGTATTGGATGCACCATGCCCGGATTTCCGGACAAGTTCATGCCTTTTATGAACCAACCTCCGGGCTCGTTGCTTTCGGCCAGTGCGGTGCAGACGTACGGGAAGGCCATTCACGCATTACGGAAATTCACCCAATCGTCGCTGAACCAGGAACCCGCTTGGCGCCGCCGTCGGCAAGACACGGAAAAGTGATAAAGTAGGGTCCCGTTTGCGGTGGGCCGCGGGTCGGAACTCGGGTCCATTATGGTGTGGAGTATGGCATTGTGGCGGGAAAATTATTCAACCGGAGCGAGCGACTCTTGGACGAGCGACCCTCCCGATAACGGCATTAGCTACGCCGAGGCGGAGTCCGTCCTCCAAGAGTTGGCGACCGTTTTTTTCGACAATGCCGATCTCGTGCATGGGGCGATTCGCGGCTCCGTTGGAAGCAGACGAAAAATAGCGGAGCTTCCGAATCTGGAAGCCAAGTATCGTGCCTTGGTCGAGCAGATTCCTGCCGTGGTGTTCATGGCCTATCTGGACGAGGGAATCGGCGAGGCGTACGTCAGTCCGCAAATCGAACAGGTTCTTGGCTTTACCCAAGAGGAATGGCTGCAGGATCCAGTCCGCTGGTACTCGCAAGTTCATCCCGAAGACAAAAAACGGTGGAGCTTGGAGGCGGCCGAGTTATTTCTCGCAGGCAAGCCTCTGCGTTCCGCCTATCGTGTCATTTCCCGCGATAACCGCATCATCTGGTTTCACTGCGAAGCCAAGATGATCCGGCGCGACGACGGAAGCCCCTGGTTCATCCACGGCGTGGGCTTTGATATCACCGACCTGAAACGGACCGAGGCGGCGCTCGAGGAAGAGCGGAATGTGGTCACGGCAATTCTCGATACGGTGGGGGCGCTGGTGGTGGTGCTGGATCCGTCAGGCAGAATCGTTCGCTTCAACCGCGCTTGCGAACGCACAACGGGCTACACGTTTGCTCAAGTATCGGGCCGGCACATGTGGGATTTGTTTATTCCCCCGGAGCAATCAGATGAGTTCCAACTGAACTTCGAGAAAATGCGCTCTGGGCGACTGCGAAACGATTTTGAGTGCCAGTGGGTGGGACGAGATGGAACCCGGCGCGTAATTGCCTGGTCCGGCACCTCACTCCGGGGAGGGAAAGCAACCCCCTCTTACGTCATCGCCACGGGAATCGACATTACCGAACGAAAGCGCTTGGAGAATGCGATTCTTGAGGTCAGTGCGAGAGAACAGCGCCGGATTGGTCAAGATCTGCATGACGGTCTGGGCCAGCACCTCACTGGCATCGCCTTCATGACGAAGGTGCAGGAGCAAAAGCTAACAGAAGAGAATCTTCCGTACGCAGCAGATGCGGCCAAGATTGTCAAATTGGTGAACCAAGCGATCAATCAGACTCGCGAACTGGCGAGAGGGCTATTGCCGGTGGTATCGGAGTCCGAAGGGCTGATGGAGGCCCTACGGCAGTTGAGCAGCGAAGTGGAAGACGTCTTCGGAGTCTCCTGCCATTTGCACTGCGAAGATCCTGTTCTGATCGGCGACGTGAGCGTAGCCACACATCTTTACCACATATCGCAGGAGGCCGTGAGCAATGCGATTAAGCACGGTAAGGCACGCAATATCGAGATCGGTCTTCTCGCCAGTGACAACCGTGGCATGTTGACGATCCGAGACGACGGGTCGGGCTTTGAGAAGAAACCCTCGAACAGCAAGGGCATGGGCCACAACATCATGAGCCATCGCGCCAAGATGATCGGGGGCACGCTGGAGATTGAATCATCTGTGTCCCGTGGTGCCGTCGTTACATGCGTCTTTCCGCTAGGGACGATTTCACACCGGCCACATCAGCAGACGGAAGATTTGTGATGAAGACAAACGAAGGGTTCACCCGGAAGAAAAGAATCTTTATCGTCGATGATCACCCCATCGTCCGCGAGGGACTAGCTCTCATGATGAATCGGGAACCCGATCTGATGGTGTGCGGTGAGGCGGAGGAAGCTTCGGCGGCTCTGCAGGCGATCAATGTGGATCGGCCCGACTTCTTGATCGTGGACATCTCGTTGAACGGGCCAGACGGACTAGAGCTGCTGAAAAGCATTCGAGCCCGACATCCTAGTTTGCCCGTGTTGATTCTGTCGATGCACGACGAGTCTGTCTACGCCGAGCGGGCGTTGCGAGCTGGAGCGAACGGTTACATCATGAAGCAGGAAGCGACCGACCGCGTGCTTGTCGCTGTGCGCCAGATTCTCAATCAGAAGGTCTATGTAAGCGACCGCGTGGCGAACCGTATGCTGCAGAAATACATCAGCGGATCGGGAACCGGAAAGCAATCTTCCATCGCCGACCTGTCTGATCGGGAATTAGAGGTCTTCCGCTTGATCGGGGAGGGACACAGTACCCGCATGATTGCCGAGGAGCTGCACCTGAGCATCAAGACGGTCGAGTCTTACCAATCGCACATTAAGGACAAGTTATCACTCAGAACTGGAAGAGAATTGGTCCAGCGTGCCATACAGTGGAGCATTGGTGAAGGGGCCGCTTGAGGTACCCCAGAGGCGCCCTCACGTGTCGGATTTGTGAGTGTCTTTTTGCGAAAACCTAGGGGAAACCCCGCCCCGCGCTATGGCATATTCCCTATTCCGAAATCAGGTTGTGGGCGGCGGTCCTTTGAGATGATACTGCATCACAAGGGTATGTGGGACACGTCCATGGCTTTCATTCCAATCGGCTCATCTTAAATCTGCATGTCCGTCAATTCGTTCGCGAGGTTGGCTCTCAGCGAGCTTTCGTCGCGTAAAGTCAACGGGGTCTTTGTGGACCCATGATGAAACACGCATGAAAACGATGTTGAAAGGAGCATTGCCTATGACAGCGCAAGCGGTTCCGTATGGCCGTTCAACGCAAAAGGCACCAGCCGTGGCTGAGATACACATTCTCTGGATCACAGCCGGCTTGGGTTGCGATGGCGACTCAGTGTCGATCACTGCGGCCACCCAGCCCAGTATTGAAGACGTGCTGCTGGGTGCCATACCCGGTCTGCCTAAGGTTCATCTGCACAATCCCGTTCTAGCGTACGAAGTCGGCGATGACTTCATGAAAGCTTTCTACCAGGCCGAAGAGGGAAAGCTCGATCCCTTTGTCCTCGTTGTGGAAGGTTCAATTCCAAATGAGAAGATCCATGGTAAAGACGGCTACTGGGCGGCGATGGGTACCGACACGTTGACAGGGCAGCCAATCAAAACGACCGAGTGGATCGACCGTTTGGCTCCAAAGTCGCTGGCCACCGTTGCCATCGGGACTTGCGCGACCTATGGTGGTATCCACGCTATGCAAGGCAATCCGACCGGCTGTATGGGTTTGGCAGATTACCTTGGCTGGGGCTGGCGAACCAAAGCAGGATTGCCTGTCGTCAATGTTCCCGGTTGTCCCGTGCAACCCGACAACTTCATGGAAACCGTGCTTTATCTCCTTTACCAGGTGGCTGGATTGGCGCCGATGATCCCGCTGGACGACCAACTTAGGCCCACCTGGCTATTCGGAGCCACCGTGCATGAGGGGTGCGACCGAGCCGGCTACTACGAGCAGGGCGACTTCGCCGAAGAGTACGGGTCTCCCAAGTGCATTGTGAAGCTTGGATGTTGGGGTCCCGTGGTCAACTGCAACGTGCCAAAGCGTGGGTGGATGGCCGGCATCGGCGGTTGTCCCAATGTCGGCGGCATCTGCATCGGATGTACGATGCCGGGCTTCCCTGACAAGTTTATGCCGTTTATGGATGAGCCTCCTGGAGCGCATGTCTCGACGGGAAGTTCACGGCTCTACGGGAGGGCGATCACCGCTCTGCGGTCAATAACCCAGAACACTCTTAATAAGGAGCCCAAGTGGCGTCATGCCCGGGCTGAGCTGACAACCGGCTATTCCGGCAGATCTTAATTTCTAAAGATTAAGGAGCGATCGCAAAATGGGCACGATTACAGCAACTGATCAGGAAGCCCTCAGTAAGCAAAAGCAGATCGTGGAGATGAATTGGGATCCGATCACTAGGATCGTCGGAAGCCTGGGCATTTTCACTAAAATCGATTTCGCAAACCGCCACGTGGTCGAGTGTCACAGCACTTCCTCCATCTTTCGTGGCTACAGCATTTTTATGAAGGGTAAGGACCCCCGCGACGCACATTTCATTACCAGTCGCATCTGCGGAATTTGCGGCGACAACCATGCCACCTGCGCGAATTACGCCCAGAATATGGCATTTGGTGTAAGACCGCCGGACTTGGGCGAGTGGATCGTCAACCTTGGGGAAGCGGCTGAGTACATGTTCGACCACAACATCTTCCAGGACAATCTGGTCGGAGTGGACTTCTGCGAGCAGATGGTAAAGGAGACGAATCCCAGTGTGTGGACCAAGGCGCAGAAAACGAACGCACCCAACTCCAACCTGCACGGCTATCGCACCATCGCCGATATCATGACCGCGCTGAATCCGTTCACCGGAGCTTTCTATCGCGAAGCGCTGCAAATGAGCCGCATGACGCGCGAGATGTTCTGCTTGATGGAAGGTCGTCACGTGCATCCATCCACCTTGTACCCGGGCGGTGTTGGGACCGTGCCGACGGTGCAGTTGTTTACCGATTATCTCGTACGCTTGATGAAATACGTCGAGTTCATGAAGAAAGTCGTACCTCTGCACGATGATCTGTTCGACTTCTTCTACGAGGCGCTACCCGGGTACGAGCAAGTTGGCCAGCGACGTATCCTGTTGGGCTGCTGGGGATCGTTTCAGGATCCGCACTATTGTGACTACACCTACAAGAACATGAATGAATGGGGCAAAAAGATGTTCGTGACCCCAGGTGTGGTGGTTGACGGGGAATTGGTGACGACCAATCTTGTCGACATCAACCTGAACATCCGCATTCTGCTGGGCAGCTCCTACTACGACGATTGGGAGGACGGCGAGACCTTTGTGACGAAGGACCCGCTCGGCAATCCGGTAGACAAGCGGCATCCTTGGAATCAGACAACGATTCCCAAACCGCAGAAGCGGGATTTCGGTGGAAAGTATACGTGGGTCATGTCGCCGCGCTGGTTCCATAAGGGCGAATACCTCGCTCTTGACACCGGTGGCGGCCCGATAGCTCGCTTCTGGGCAACGGCCAAAGCAGGACTGGTCGACATCGGCTATCTCAAGGCGACCGGCCAAAGCGTAAAGATCTATCTGCCGAAGACAACCTCGTTGCCTGAGGTGGAATTCGAGTGGAAGATTCCGAAATGGAGCAATGCCATCGAACGCGATCGCGCGCGTACCTACTTCCAGGCTTACTCCGCGGCAGCCGCACTGCACTTTGTTGAGAAGGCGCTTGGCGAACTGCATGCGGGCCGGACCAAGACCTGGTCTGACTTCAAAGTGCCGGAAGAGTCGATCGGTTGCGGCTTCCACGAGGCGGTGCGCGGCGTGTTGTCTCATCACGTTGTCATCCGTGAAGGGAAGATCGCCAACTACCATCCGTATCCGCCAACGCCTTGGAATGCCAATCCGCGCGACATTTATGGCACTCCTGGACCATACGAGGATGCGGTGCAGAATACCCCGATTTTTGAGGAGAATGGACCCGACAAGTTTAAGGGCATCGACATCATGCGCGCAGTGCGCAGCTTTGATCCGTGCCTGCCTTGTGGTGTTCACATGTACCTCGGAAACGGTAAAGTGCTGGAGACTCGTCACTCTCCAATGTTTGGCGTGCCGAGATAAGCAATAACTCAAGTCGAGCGGGAGGAGTGAGCACCGCAGTTGCAGGTGACGAGACTAGTTCTTACGTGCAATTGTGCTACCCACTCCTTCCGCTGTCGGGGAGACGACATCGAGATGTCTGAGGAAAAGGATTTCCAGCAGCGTGTTCAGAGGATCGGAGCGCTGGTTCGCGAAATTGATGAGATCGCCGATCCAGCCGTGCGATCCTCCACCATGCAACTGGTGCAACTCGTGATGGAGTTCCACGGAACCGCTCTTGATCGGGCACTCGAAATACTCGCCAGGAGAGAGAATGGCGGAATGGAGATGATCGAAGAGCTGGGGCGGGACCCTATCGTCAGCAGTTTGCTGGTGCTCCACGGTCTGCATCCCGACAATCTGGAGACCCGCGTGGCTGACGCTGTCAAACGCCTTGAGCCCAAACTGAGAAGGGACGGTGCTGCGATACAACTGCTGGGCGTCGATGACGGCGCGGTTCGCATTCGCGTCACCCCCGGCCAGCATACGTGCGGTTCAACAACCAAGGCGCTGCAATCGGAAGTCGAAGACGCTGTGTACGACGCGGCTCCGGATATTTCGTCGATTTCGGTGGAGGGACTGGAGCGAAAGCCGGCCTCCGGATTCGTCTCAGTCGACAACTTACTGGGTTCTCCAGCTGTAACGTCAAGTGGATCTGGCACATCGACAGCACCTGCAGCAGCTCATTATGGCGACTAAGGAAACCCCGGGCTTCGAGACTGCCTTTGGAGTGCTTCGGCAATTTGCGCGCCGGCCGAGAAACGTCGAGCGCTGTGAACTGTGCAGTGCTGAAATTGCTGCGCACCACCCTCATCTTATTGATCCCGTCGCGCGCAAACTGGTTTGCTCCTGCGATGCTTGTGCACTTCTTTTCAGCGGACGGGCTAATGCAAAGTACAAACGCGTTCCCCGCCAAGTACGGCTGCTAGCAGATTTTGGAATGACAGATGCACAGTGGGACAGCTTGATGATTCCGATCAATATGGCTTTCTTTTACTACAGCAGTCCCGACAAGAAGATGCTTGCCCTATATCCCAGCCCCGCTGGTGCGACCGAGTCCCTTCTTTCGCTGGAAAGCTGGACTGAGATTGCTCAGGAGAATCCGGAGCTTCAGAAGATGGAACCGGATGTCGAAGCGCTGCTGGTGAATCGCATCGGTCATTCGCGTGGGTTTACCGGAGCCGAGTATTACGTCGTGCCGATCGATCAATGTTTCAAGCTGGTCGGACTGATTCGTGCCAACTGGCATGGTTTTTCGGGGGGTACCGAAGTATGGCAGCAGATCGGCTCGTTTTTTGCAGAATTAAGACACACTGCTTCTGTTCGAGGAGGACAGGTCCATGCCTGATCTGAGTTTTCAGATCGACCGGGCGGAAGTCGTGCCGTTTTCGGTGGTGCCGCAGCTTTCGTTCAAGCTGCGCATTACGAATACCTACCCCGACGAACTTGTTCACACGGTAGCCTTGCGCTGTCAGGTACAGATTGAGAGCACCCGCCGGCGTTACTCGTCCTCGGAACAGGACGCCCTGCGTGACCTCTTCGCTGAACCTGAGCGCTGGGGCAAGACCCTGAAGACCTTCTTGTGGACGCACACCAGTATTATTGTTCCTCCCTTTCACGAGAGCACAGAGGCCACCCTTTTCGTTCCGTGTACGTTCGATTTCAACGTGGCCGCCACTAAGTTTTTTGCTGGGCTGGAAGACGGTGAGATTCCGCTTTGTATGCAATTCAGCGGAACCGTTTTTTATGCAAGCGATGGCGGCCCGCTGCAGGTCATGCCAATTCCATGGAACAAGGAAGTTCGATTTCGACTGCCGGTGAAGCTCTGGAAGGAACTGATGGATGCATATTATCCCGGTACCGCATGGCTTTGCCTGGACCGGGACGTTTTTGAGCGGCTGTACCAGTACAAGGTGGAACGCGGAATTCCGACATGGGAGCAAGTGCTGGAAGGCTTATTGCGCGAGGTTCAAGCAGGAGTAAAGCCATGAACAGTGCCGCCGTCGACAGGATTGCCAAGGCCGTGCTTTACGAGGGCTACATGCTCTATCCCTATCGGCCTACTTCGGTCAAGAACCAGCAGCGCTTCAACTTCGGAGTCGTCTATCCCTTGGCTTTCAGCGAGGCGCAGCGCGGCACCGACCCTTGGATCACGCAGACCGAATGCTTAGTGGAAGGCGGTAACAGGTGCAGGCTCGAGGTGCGTGTCAGGTTCTTACAGTTGACGGAGCGTTCCGTCGAGCAGCTTGTGCCTTCGGGGCCTGACCCGGAAAAGTCACACTTTGTTCTGGTACGAAGCTTGCGGGTGGGCAATCAAACCTATTATTCGTGGCAGGAAGCCGTAGAGCGCGAACTTAGTATCCCGCTGACTGAGCTTGAAACAATTGGCCGGTACCCCGTACAAAGCCGGTTCAACTTACCCGCTAATGCGGTAAGCGAGACACTGAGCGACAGTAGCGGTAAGCCGGTTGGCAGGGTGGTGAGAACCGAGGCTTCGATCGACGGTGCGGTGTACGTGGCTGCACATGCCGTCGCACCTGATTTCTTCAAGATCGTAGTCCGCGTTAAGAACACGACGGCGATCGACGACGCGGAGCATGTCAGCCGAGATTATGCTCTGACGCGATCTCTGGTTTCAACCCACGTTGTGATGGGGGTAGAGGAGGGTGGGTTCGTCTCCTTGCTCGATCCTCCCGAGGCGATGCGTCCGTTGGTGGGAGATTGCCACAGTCAAGGAAGCTTCCCGGTGCTGGTCGGCGAGCCCGGGCAGCGCGACACTCTGCTCTCCTCTCCCATTATTCTCTATGACTATCCTCAGATCGCCCCTGAAAGTGCCGGTGATTTGTTTGACGGAACGGAGATCGACGAGATTTTGTCGCTGCGCATTATGACCATGACAGATGAAGAAAAGCAGGAAATGTCTGAATCCGACGAGCGCGCTCGCCACATGCTGGAGCGGACGGAAAACATGCCTGCAGAGCAATTCATGAAGTTACACGGCGTGCTTCGCGGCCTCCGTGCAGTCAAGGAGGAGTCGCGGTGAACGAATGGGAGTGGCAGCTACTGGAGGACAAATCGCCCGTCGAACAAGTTGAGATCGCCGGCGCCTCCTTACGGACAGGCAGTCGCGTAAGGCTTCGTCCGCGCACGGGTGGCGACGTACTGGACATCGCACTGGTTAACCAGGTGGCGACCATCGAGGCGATTGAACAAGATTACGAGGGGAAGATCCATGTTTGCGTGGTACTCGACGACGACCCGGGACGCGACATGGGCATGTTGCGACAGCCTGGACATCGCTTCTTTTTTGACCTCGATGAAGTCGAACCGCTTCCCGAGCACGAACAGCAGCAGGCCAAAGCTATTTCCAAGCCGACGATTCTGGTGGCGGGCATCGGCAATATTTTCATGGGAGACGATGCTTTCGGAGTGGAGGTAGCGCAGCGGCTCCGTGCGTGTCAGTTACCGGGGGACGTTCGGGTAGCGGACTTTGGCATTCGGGGCCTCGATTTAGCCTATGCTTTGCAAGACGGATACGAGACAACCATCCTGGTCGATGCTTATCCGCGTGGCGATGCGCCGGGGACGCTTTACGTAGTCGAACCGGATCTTAAGTCGCCGGGGACCCCAGCGCGGGCCGAGAGCGGCGACATTGATCCCCATGGAATGGATCCAGTAAAGATTCTTCGCTTGGCCGCGTCGATGGGCGGTCGGTTGCGGCGTGTTTTGCTGGTCGGTTGCGAGCCCGCGACCCTCGGACCGGAACAGGGCCAAATGGGGTTGAGCCAGCAGGTGCAGGCTTCGGTCGACGAAGCGGTAAAGCTGGTGGAGTCGCTGATAAACAGAGTACTGGCTGGGGAGTGGCCGGGCTCAGGACGCTGATAGTGTTCAAAGGAGAGAGAGTATGGCAACAGCAGCAATGGCACGTGAATCCCGTTTCAATGTGCGGCCGAATGAATCGTCTAACGATCGAGATACGTTATTCATGTTGAGCGGCATCGCTCTCATGGTTTTCGGCGCAGGATTAATTTTATCCAATCCGGTGGCCAAGAAATACCTGGGTAAGCTGGGAGTTGGAGACCTTACTTCGGCGGCGCTGCCCGACATCGAGCGTTATCTCCGGCTCAGGGCCATGTAACTATCGCTTTGCTGCGATTCCGCCGGCTACTCCTTAAAGAAGGGATTAATTCGCTTGCCTGAAATCCCGAGTGTCGATCGGAGTATCAGCCCGATAGAAGACGTTGCTGCTACGGCCAGCGATCGGTATGTGATTAACCCGATGGTGAGCCGGTTCACCGTCCGTGCATTTGCCAGTGGACTGCTGTCCGCGTTCGGCCATAACCCGACTTTCGCAATTCGCGATGTGTCAGGCGAAGCGCACTTCAACCCCGCTGCGGCCCAGCAATCTTCCTTGCATTTAGTGGTCAAGACGAGTTCTCTCGCGCTTACAGACAATGTCAGCGACAAAGACCGGCGTGAGATCGAAAACGAAACGCGGGAGAATGTGCTTCAGATCTCCACGTACCCGGAAATTGTCTATGACACCTCCAGCGTCCAGGTGACGAACCAGGGTAACGGGGGATACGACGTTGTTCTGAAAGGACTTTTAACACTTCATGGGGTTACCCAACCGCAGGCCGTTCCGGCCAGAATTACTTTAACTGGTGATCTATTGCGGGCGTTCGGCGAGCTTTTCCTGCGACAATCACAATATGGTATCAAGCCTGTCTCAGCGATCGGAGGCGGCCTGAAGGTGAAAGACGAAGTCAAGTTCTCTTTCGATATCGTAGCCCGTAAGCAGCCCTGAGGTGTAAAAGAATATTAGGTCGGAATCGAGGTTGACGAATGTGCTTAGCCATACCAGGCAAGGTGGTTGAACTGCTTCCCGGAATGCCGTATTTGGCGACTGTTGACGTGGCCGGCGTAAGGCGAAAAGTCGACTTGGGTCTTTTGGAAACGGACATGCCGAAGTGCGGAGATTGGGTTCTGATTCATGTTGGTTTTGCCATGAGCAAGATCAGCGAACAGGACGCGCTCGAGCAGATGCAAACGCTCATCATGCTGGGTGAAAGCGAACAAGCAATGCAAGAGGTGCGCGGTTACGGTTTAGATGACCCCGACGAAAAGAGGCCTTCTTGATGAAGTCCGCGTCGTTTGGTGACGTGGCGAGCACGGTCTGAGGTCAGCGATGAAATTTGTAGATGAATTCCGAGATCCCGAAGTAATTAAGAACACGGCTGAGGAGATCCGCCGCTTGGCTGATCGCGGACGACACTATCGCCTCATGGAGGTCTGCGGCGGCCACACTCACGCCATCTATCGGTTCGGCCTGAAAGACATCCTCCCCGACAACATTGAATTAATTCATGGTCCCGGCTGCCCGGTCTGTGTGCTTCCCATGGGGCGGATCGACGATGGACTGGAGCTGGCAAAAGATCCTGACGTGATCTTCGCCGCCTTCGGCGACATGATGCGCGTACCGGGACGGAACGGAAGCCCATTGGAGCACAAGGCCCGTGGCATGGACGTTCGTATTGTGTACTCACCGTCCGATGCGCTCAAGCTGGCCAAAGCCAATCCAGAGAAGCACGTGATGTTTTTTGCAATCGGTTTCGAGACCACAGCGCCCTCGACGGCTCTTACGATCCTGCGTGCCAAGGCCGAAGGAATCCACAACTTTTCCGTATTTTGTAACCACGTGACCATCATTCCAGCCATTCGAGCAATCCTCGATTCACCTGACATGCGACTGGATGCCTTTATCGGTCCGGGGCACGTGTCCACGGTCATCGGCTGCCGTCCCTATGAGTGGATCGCCGCGAACGAACACAAGCCGATTGTGGTGTCGGGCTTCGAGCCGCTCGATCTCCTGCAGTCCATCGTCATGCTGCTGCGTCAGTTACAAGCTGGCGAAGCCCGAGTGGAGAACCAATACAAACGGGTTGTGCCATGGGAAGGCAACCGCGCCGCGCTCAAGGCCATGGCCGAAGTGTTTCAGCTGCGTCCGTACTTTGAATGGCGCGGCCTCGGCTTCATCTCGCAGTCAGCCCTCAGTATTCGTGACACTTATGCCGAGTTCGATTCGGAGCGGCGCTATACCGTGCCAGGCGTTCGGGTGACGGACCCCAAGGCCGCGCAATGCGGCGAAGTGCTCAAAGGGGTTTTGAAGCCGGCGCAGTGTAAGCTGTTTGGCAAGGAATGCACTCCCGAGCATCCCGTGGGAGCCTTGATGGTTTCGTCCGAGGGATCGTGCGCAGCGTACTACAGTTACGAACATAGGAAGGCGATGGTAGAGAGCCTGGCGTGGCCGGCGTGAGGACGGAAGTCGCAGACAGCACGGTACGGAAAATTCGTTTTCGCGAGCCGCAGATCGAAATGGCCCACGGCGCGGGGGGGATCGCCAGCCGCCGGCTCGTGGAAGGGCTGTTTGCTCCCCTCTTATTTCGCTCGCCCAATCCCCGTCTGAACGACGCCGCCAGTCTCGAAATTGGCGGCGTTCGCGTAGCCATGACGACGGATGCCTTCGTCGTAAAGCCGCTCACTTTCCCCGGCGGATCGATCGGAGAACTGGCCATCAACGGCACGGTGAACGATCTCGCGGTTTCTGGAGCGAAAGCCGAGGCAATCGTCGTCAGCTTTGTGCTTGAAGCCGGTTTGCGGACCGAGATACTCGAGGCCGAAGTTCGCGCCATGAGCCGTGCTGCCGAGCTGGCCGGAGTTTCCGTAGTCGGAGGCGACACTAAGGTTGTGGAACATGGCAAAGCCGACCATATGTACATCACCACCACAGGTATCGGTTCGTATTTGCCGGGAGTTCGCGTCGATGCGCGCGACGTACGGGTAGGCGACAGGATTTTGCTCTCCGGACCCATCGGGGACCATGGCATTACCATTCTGCTGGCTCGTGGGGAACTCGATTTCGAGGCTGATCTGCGGTCGGACACACGCTCCGTCTTTCCGCTCATCCGGGCCATAGCTCGAGAGGCTGCTCCGGGCATTCGCTGGATGCGCGATCCCACGCGGGGCGGTGTCGCTACGTCCCTGAACGAATTGGCGCGCGACTGTGGATTGGGCATCCATGTCTTCGAAAATGAAATCCCGGTTCGCGACTCTGTGCGAGGGGCTTGCGAACTGCTCGGTCTCGACCCCCTGCACATTGCTAACGAAGGCCAATTTCTCGCCGTCGTAGCTCCCGAATATGCCGACGCTGCGTTCAACGCGCTAGGCCAGACTCCCGGAGGCGAAGCTGCTGTAATCCTGGGGGAAGTCCACGACCAGCCGGCTGGTTCGGTTCTGGTGACGACTCGTTACGGCGGCAGTAGAATCGTCGACATGCTGGTTGGCGACCCCTTGCCTCGTATTTGCTAACGGAGTCCTGTCATGCCCGCCGGCCTCGAACTCGCGACTCTGGTCGAAGAGCGACTGCTCGAACGCAATCGACTGTGCGAGATCTTCTTCTCGCGAGAGGCGCATCGTCTCGCAGAAGCCTGCCACGAAATGTCTGAGCGCTTTCTTCGCGGCGGACGCCTTCTCGCCTTTGGACGTGGTCCTTACGCTACCGATGCCCAACATGTCTCGGTTGAATTCGTTCATCCCGTGATTGTCGGCAAACGCGCCTTGCCGGCCCTCGACCTTTCCATCGCCTATCGTCCATGGCTGCACAGCATCGTTCGGCCGGATGACATGGTCATGGGATTCGGACCTCCCGACGGGGACGACGATGTTGCCGCCACGCTGGATGAGGCACGGGTGAGCGGGGCCATGACCTTCGCCCTGCCCGGCACGGAAGGGTCGTACTCCATAGAAGCGGCCACATCCGACTCGTTCATGCATCAGGAGATGATCGAAATCCTGTATCACACGCTGTGGGAGACGGTGCATGTCTTCTTCGAGCATCGCGAGCTCGGCCACGACGTCGGCGACGCAGGATTCCTTTACCCGTTCCTGGGACAAGCAAAGCAGGAGACGGACGATATTACGGCAGCCGTGGCTGCGTCGATCCTGATGAAGGTCCGAAACGACAGTGAATTGCGAACCCGTGTCGCTGCTGAAGAGGCCGAGCACATCGGAAACACGGCGCAAGCTATCTACAAACGTCTGCGTCTCGGCGGCAAGCTGATCCTGTTTGGCAATGGCGGCTCTGCGACAGACGCGAATGACTGGGCAATCGATTGCGTGTTGCCCCCCGCTGGCTATGAGGCCATTCCAGCAATTTCGCTCGCAATGGAGCCCGCCAATATCACCGCGGTGGCCAACGACATAGGAACGGAAGCTATTTTCTTACGGCAACTGATCGCGCAAGCTCAGCCCGAAGATATCGCCGTGGGGATATCGACCAGCGGCGGCTCGAGGAACATCATTATGGCGCTGGAGGAAGCCCGCAAGCGCGGTATGCTGACAGTTGCGCTGCTCGGCTACGATGGCGGCGAAATTCTACGTCGCGGCTTCTCCGACTGGCCTCTGGTGGTCCACTGCGACTACATTCCACGCATCCAGGAAGTGCAGGCATCTATCTATCACATCATCCGCGAAACGCTGGAGGTGTTGCGCCGTGGCAAGATTTGAGCTCTTCGGGACGGCAAGTTGCCCCTATACGCGGGAGATGCGGGAATGGCTGGAGTGGAAGCGCTGCGATTTCGTCGAGCACGATGTCGAAACCGACGATCACGCTCGCGCTCGTCTGCTGGCCTTAGCCAACGGACAGCGCACCGTGCCCGTCCTGGTGGAAGAGGGCAAAGTCGTCCAAATCGGCTGGCAAGGCCGGGGCTGCGTGATCGGCGAAGGATAAGCTCTCTGAACCGCTTCGGCAGATCGACCGGCATTGATGCTTGCACTCGCGTTCCAAGAACCCGCCTTACCCTTCAGCCGTCCTGCACTGGCCCGCACAAATATTTCCGGTCCACGCCACTCCCAGGCCGTGCAAGAGGATTCTGTCTCCCTCGCTCAGTTTGTCAGCGTCCAGAACGGCTTGGTAGGCATAAAAGATAGTCGGACTGAGCGTGATGCACCAAGCTTGGTGGCGGACAACGCCTCTACAGTGCTCGCATTCGGCGTCCGCGCTGTACTTGTTGCTATGACGCCATGTTGTTGTTATCTGACTGGTGGGCATGGGACTTCCTCCTGAGAGTCTCTCGGTGAATTGAAAACGAATGGTTGTATATGAAGCAGTAAGTACCGCTCGTCGCTGCTTAGTGCAGCGACCAGACCGGTATAGACAAGTCCCTCTTGGAAATTCTGGGTGCAGGTTTCCGTAGCAAATCGCATGGGGAAGGATTCGCTTTTAGCCAAAGCCTGCCAAGCCGGAACGTCTTTGGGAACCACTGCCATGTGCAAAAGTACTGCGATCCTGCGATCGAGTACATCCCACACGAGCGGTATCGGAGTACCCATTTAGGGGGAGGTAGGTTTCGAGCTCCGGGAAGGATCGCCAGGGGGAGCTCCGACCTCTGTCGCGATGATATCCTGATCACAACCACGCTAAATTGAGGTTTTCACTTTTCATGTCCGACCCCGTTACGCCTGATTCACAACCTTCCGCCGACGAAGCCGAGTCCTTCGACGAACTGCTTGCTCAGTACGAAAGAAGTCATTCGCACAAGTCCGAAGACGGTACTCGGCAGTTAGAGGGCCAAGTAGTAGCCGTCACGGCCGATGCCGCGCTGCTCGACATCGGTTTCAAGAGCGAGGGCATCCTGCCGCTCGCAGTTTTCCAAGCGGGAGAGGCCGTGAAGGTTGGAGACAAGTTGCTGGTCTCAGTAAAGGGCCGCGATCCTGAGGGCTATTACGAGCTATCGCGATCCAAGGTCGCGCGGCCGAAGGATTGGACGGCACTGGAGCGGGCCTTCGCCGAGAAGTCGACGATCATGGGCACAGTGACGGCCGTGGTCAAGGGCGGCCTCAGCATCGATGTGGGCGTGCGCGCCTTTATGCCTGCCTCGCGCAGTGGCGTGCGGGATGCGGCCGAGATGGAGAAACTAGTCGGACAGGAGATACGCTGCCGCATCACCAAGCTCGACGTAGCGGACGAAGACCTGGTGGTGGATCGCCGCGTCATTTCCGAAGAAGAAGATCGGTCGACAAAGGAACGCCGTTACTCGGAAATCGCGGAAGGCCAAACCGTTACTGGTGTCGTTCGCAGCCTAACAGGATACGGGGCGTTCGTCGACATTGGCGGCGTCGATGCTCTCCTGCATGTGGGGGAGATCTCGTGGAGCCGTATCAATAATCCTGGCGACGTCCTCTCGGTTGGGCAGGAGATCGAGGCAAAGGTTCTGAAGATCGAACCCGACAAGAAGCGGATTGCGATCGGCATGAAGCAGCTTACTCCGCATCCGTGGGACTCCGTTATCGGCAAATATAATGTGGGTGATCGCGTGCGTGGAGTAGTTACCCGAATTGCAGACTTCGGCGCCTTCGTTGAGCTTGAGGCCGGCGTGGAAGGGCTGATCCACATCTCAGAAATGTCGTGGGCGAAAAAAGTGAAGAAGGCCAGCGATCTGGTGAAGCCCGGCGAGACTGTGGAAGCGGTCATTCTGGCGGTGAATGCCCCGGAGCACCGCATCTCGCTGGGACTGAAGCAGACACTGGGAGACCCGTGGACCGATGTTGCCCAGAGATTTGCGCCTGGTACCGTGATTGAAGGTCCGGTCACCCGCATCATGAACTTTGGCGCGTTCGTGCAGCTGACAGAAGGCGTCGAAGGCATGATTCACGTGAGCGATATCAGCGCGGAGAAGCGCATCAATCATCCGCAAGAGGTGCTGAAGGTCGGGCAGACGGTCAAAGCCCAAGTTCTCGCCATCGATTCGAGCAAGCGGCAAGTCCGTTTGGGCATGAAGCAGTTGGTACCCACCAGCCTGGATGAATACCTGGCCGAACATAACGAGGGGGATGTAGTCACAGGCCGCATCGTCGAGGAGTCGGCAGATCAGTATCGGGTCGAACTCGGCGAAGGTATCCATGGCACCTGCAGGGTGTGCGTGAGTCCACCGGCGAAAAACGAGACCACGGAGAAAGCGAAGGCTGATTTGTCGTCGCTCAGTTCGATGCTGAGTGCTCGCTGGAAGGGAGGTGCCAGCGACGGCGGCGCGACGAAGCCGGAGCCGGTACGCGCGGGGCAGATTCGCAAATTCCGCATCGTTCGGCTGGATCGGGAAGCCAAACAGATTGGACTCGAACTCTCGCAGTAAAGGCACGCGAGGCGGCGCTATCTGCGGTTTCGGAACGCGCCGCCCCAGCGTTGCGAATACTCGTACCGCCTCGGCTTGTCAGCATCCCACGCGAACGCGGCTCGATGCAGATTTATCTCCGGAGCCTGCTGGCCATCGCCCAGAACGATGCTTACGACATCGAACCGGCACGGCGGAGGATGGTTACCGGGTAGTCGTCTCACATAGCGACGGGCCACCGAGAAGATGTGCTGCTTCTTGGCAAGATTCACTGCTGCTTCCGGTGGCATAAGGCCCTCAGCGGTTCGCGTCTTAACTTCAATGAAGCAGAGAATCCCGTCGTCCCAGCCGATCAGGTCGATCTCTCCGCGACTCTGTGCTACGCGCAAGTTGGTCGCGACAATGCGATATCCCTTCCTGCGGAGATAAAGGTAAGCCTCCATCTCACCCCGCCTCGCGGTGCGCAGATGCTCAGGTGTGCGACGTTCGAGTCGGCGGCCGATGGACTCAAGAATGCGCGCCAGGGTTGGAATCATCCAAGGCATGCTGGTTCGTCACGGTCTATTCAACTCTAACCATCTTCTGCCGCGCCCGGTGTGATTGCAGTCACGTAGAGGCGAGACAAGCGGGATGGGAGGATTGCCACAAAAGCGGAAGGCGCCGCGTCTTGATAGGCTGGCGAAGGTGGGCGCACCGGCGCACCGACAGTCTGGATGCGCCCGCTATCGTTCCAGGCTCGGCTTTCGACCAATCACATGGCTTTAGTTGCCAAGCGGGGCAGATACCCGTCACAATCGATGTTTCTCTCGAGCAGCCTTACGATGACACAGTCCCCGAGGTGCCTGGCACCAGTTCAGCCTCGAACGACTGGAGCGGCACTCTCCGATCACGACCCGGGAGGTCGGAGTTGAGAAGCCAGTTCTGGACGGCGCCTAACCAGTTAACCTTGCTACGGCTGATCTTCATCCCGTTCGTCATCATCAGTGTTTTCGGTGGCCACTGGGTGTGGGCTTTGGTCCTAATTGTGGTGGCCGGACTTAGCGATGCCTTCGATGGGTTGCTGGCGCGGGCGCTCAATCAGCGGACAATGCTGGGTCAGTATCTTGACCCGATTGCAGATAAAATGCTATTGAGCTCCTTGTTTCTGGCGCTTTCCTTTGTCAAGAGGATTCCCTGGACCTTCACCATCGCCGTTTTTAGCCGCGATGCGATCATCGTCGCGACGTGCACTGTGCTGTACGCCGCCGTCGGATTCCGCGATTTCCGTCCCAGCATCTGGGGCAAGCTAAACACCGCCTGCCAAATCGCTGCTGTGTTCTTCGTCATACTATTTCAGGTAGCTCCTCTGCCTTGGGTCTTTACCCTCGAACGTTTTTTCCTCTACGCGACTTTTACGTTTACCACCATTTCTGGCATTCATTATGTTCTGGTGACGGGATATCGGCTTAGGAAAATGGAGCATCGCCCTGCCGGTTGATCGCGCGCACTCTTCCTCGCAGAATCGGCCTGAACTTGCCAATGGAACGTGAATCCCATCGCCGGCTGAAGGTGCTCGTTGCATTCCTGCTGGTGTACGTGTTCTGGGGTTCCACGTACCTCGCCATAGGCATCGCGGATGAAGAACATTTGCCGCCGCTGGTGATGTGCGCCATGCGTTTCCTGGTTGCCGGGCCTCTGATGCTGGCAGCGTGCGCACTTTTCAGGCGCAACGTTCGCATCAGCTGGGACGAAGCCAAGAAGTTGGCGATCATAGGGTGCCTGCTGCTCGTAGGCGGCAACGGGGGTCTAGCGTGGGCCGAACAGTTTGTTGCGACGGGTTTTGCCGCGCTGATTGTTGCGATTACCCCCATCTGGTTCCTCATCCTCGAGGTATTTGTCTTTCGGGGCGACCGGCTGTCACGCAAGGGCCTTACAGGGATGGCGCTCGGTATCGCAGGAGTGGCGATCCTTTTTTGGCCGAAGTTTGAGAACCGCGAGACCCTCGGAATCATGCAGGTCGTGGGCGCCAGCAGCCTGTTGTTTTCGTCGTTCAGTTGGGCCGTGGGTTCGGTTCTCTCGCGCAAGTGGCAGATGAAGACCGATCCGCTGACCGCGACGGCTTGGGAGATGATCTTTGCCGGCACTGCTCACGTTCTTCTGTCCCTGATGACTGGCCAAGCGCGCCACATCGTCATTACACCCCGCGCCCTGTCGGCAACACTGTATCTTGTCGTTTTTGGTTCGTGGATCGGCTACAGTGCCTACATCTGGCTGCTGAAGCATGTGCCCACGCCCAAGGTCGCGACCTACGCCTATGTCAATCCCATCGTTGCGGTCTTTCTGGGATGGCTGGTATTGCACGAGCGCTTCGACGCGTACATGCTCGCCGGAACCGTGGTGATCCTTGGCGGTGTCGCCTTGGTTACAACCGCCAAGGTTCATCCAGGGGAAGCCGGGGACGAAGCTGTTCCGCCATTGTCCGAAGTCGAGTCGAGCGGGGATTAAGCCGGTGGGCAGCGCGCGCAGCAACCATTTGCGAGCCGCGGCATGGGCGATAAGGGAAGCGGAAGCACAGCCCGGGACGGTGTAGACTATCTCCCACACTTGAGCTTTAGACGGGAATTCGGGTTTGTGGTCGTGGCCGGCGTCCTGGCGTTGGCTTGTTTAGCCCAGAACGCGCCCTCCTCGACTTCCCCGACGAAAGCGCCACGACATGTGGACAACCGGGCTACCGCACCTGCCTTGAATTCCCGAGCGGACTATGTTGGCGACGACGCCTGTCGCACGTGCCATCAAGACAAGTTCAACACATACCTCGAGACCGCGCACCATCTGACCTCGGCGGTGGCCACCAAAGAGACAGTCCTGGGAACCTTTGCGCCGGGCACCAACGTCTTGAAGACCGGAAACCCCGATCTTTACTTCCAAATGGACGCTAAGCCCGACGGCTTTTACCAAACGGCCGTCTCGGGAATTCCTCCCAATACCTGGTCGCGCACCGAACGTCTGGATTTGGTGATTGGATCGGGAGGAAAGGGCCAGACCTACCTGTACTGGCACGATGGCCAGTTGTTTCAACTGCCGGTAGGGTATTCAACTGTGCTGGCCAGGTGGATCAACAGCCCGGGCTATCGCGATGGCACGGCGAATTTTGAACGGCCCATCATTCCCCGATGCCTCGAGTGCCACGCCGGTTACTTTGAAGCCCTCGCGCCGCCAATGGGCAATCTGTACAACACGAAAAACTTCGTTGTGGGAGTCTCATGCGAGCGGTGCCATGGTCCCGGTCGTCAGCACGTAACGGCTGCGAAGTCGGCAGCAGGACCCAAAGCGATCACAAATCCAGCAAAGCTGTCGGCGTCCCGGCAGTTTGACGTTTGTGCGCAATGTCACGGCGGCCCGGGCGATCGATTTCTGGCTCCGCCGTTCTCGTACGTTCCGGGGCAAGCGCTCGACAAGTACATCGACTTGGGATCTCCTGGTGCCGCAGCAGAGGTCGACGTCCACGGCAGGCAAGTCGTGGTTTTAAAGGAGAGTCGTTGTTATCAGGTTTCCGGGACGATGACGTGCTCTACCTGCCACGACGTGCATCAGCGCGAGCGAAGTCTGGCGGCTTTCTCCGAGCGCTGTTTGAGTTGTCACAAGGTGGAAAATTGCGGCATGTCTCCGAAAATGGGACACGACATCGCCGGCAATTGCATTGACTGTCACATGCCAGAGCTGGAATCCAAAGCGGTTTTCGTCGATGTCGATGGCAAGAAGGTGATTCCGAAGTTCCGAACTCACTTGATCAAGGTGTATGCGCCGAGCGCCATCGGCCACTAAGTACCAATTAAGAGCTTAAGTGGTCGTCAACTTGAGCAAAGCGGGAAATCGATTTCGGAAGCCACGCTCGGCAACATTGAGGTTACAACCGGAACGAGCTGGACGGCATGCCAGAAGGCACCCCCAAGACTTTCTATTTTCTCTTCCAGCGCACGCCGTCTTTGGTGTTTTCCAGGATGACACCGTTCTCGGCGAGCTCGGCGCGGATGGCATCGGAGCGAGCGAAATCGCGGCTCTTGCGAGCTTGCGAGTGTTCCGCCACCAGTTTTTCGATCTCGTCGTCGGAGAGCGCCGCGGCCTTGGCTAACTCGGCAGTCTCCGCGCTGATCTTTTCTTCGAGACCATCCGCCTTTGCCCATTCCACCATGCCGCGGACCTTTGCGGCATCGTCATCTTTCATGACCGCGAAGATATCGTCAAACTGACTGAGCACTTTCAAGAGTTCGGGGAGATTTCCCCGGCGCACTTGGCCGGAGTCGGCTGCCGCATTTACGTCACGCACCATATCGAATACCGCGCCCAGAGCGCGCGCAGTGTTGAGGTCGTCGTTGAGCGCGGCGGTGATCTCGTCCGAGGTCTTCACCGCGAGGGCCGAGATCGTGGAATTAATTCCTGCCTCGAAATGCTCGCTTTCCACCCGAAGCTTGAAGTTGCGCAGCCGCTCGACGGAGTTCGCCGCCTGGGTAAGGCCATCGAAGGTGAAGTTGAGCTGTTTGCGGTAAGGCACCGACATCAGCAGAAAACGGATCGACGACGGCTTGTGACCCATGAGGATGAGGTCGCGCACGGTATAGAAGTTGCCGGCGCTCTTCGACATCTTCTCGCCCTCAACCAGCAGGAAGCGCGCATGCACCCAGAAATGCACAAACGGCTTTCCGGTCATCGACTCGGACTGCGCAATCTCGTTCTCGTGATGCGGAAAGATCAAGTCCTCGCCCCCAGCGTGTATATCGAAACTCTCGCCAAGGTACTTCATCGACATGATCGAGCACTCGATATGCCAGCCTGGACGTCCCGGCCCGATTGAGGTCTCCCACTGTGCCTCGCCGGCCTTAGGAGCCTTCCACAAGGCAAAATCACGGGCATTGTCCTTTTCGTATTCATCAACGTCAACTCGAGCGCCGTCCGTCATGCCGGCAAAGTCCTTCTTGGAGAGCTTTCCATAGTCGGGGAACTTGGCGATGCTGAAGTAGTACGAGCCGTCCTCCGTGCGATAGGCGACGCCTTTGTCGCGCAGGCCGCCGATGAAATCGGCCATCTCGGCAATGTGATCGGTAGCCTTCACCAGCAACTCGGGATGCTGGATGTTCAGCGCATCGGCATCTTCCAGGAAAGCCTTGATGTACTTCCTCGTGTATTCCTGCACGGTAACGCCGTCGCGCGCCGCATTGCGGATGATCTTGTCTTCAACATCCGTTATGTTCATAACGTGCTTGAGCTGGTAGCCGCTCTGCTTGAGAAACCGCCGCAGCGTGTCGACTACGATGAACGTCCGAAAGTTACCGATGTGCCCGTAGTCATAGACGGTGGGACCGCAGGCGTACATGCGGACCAGATTGTCTTCCAGCGGATGAAATTCCTGGACTTTCCCAGGCAGAGTATTAAAGAGCTGAAGCGGCATGCACCTTCCCTATAGGTAAGCAGAATCTTTGATTGTAGGGGGCTGCGAGAAAACGGGTCAACCCGCTTGGAAGCGCCGGTTGACAATCCTGGTTGTAATTGGGGGAATTGGACTTCCCATTCTTGAAAGGTGCAAGGTTTCAGCACACCCGGTCGTACGTATACGATTTTCGCGCGTCGGCTGATCGAATCGGCTTACAATGGCAGGCCACATCGCAATTAAGCGTTAGGAGGCATCGTGGCTGACTTAGCGGCCCAACTGGGACCGGACTCCTTTCTTGTCTACATGAACTTGGGTCAAGGCATTCGGATGAAGTATCCCAACGGCTGGGAGAAGCGGGAAGATGCAGGCGCTGCCGGCTTCATGGTGATCTTTCTTTCGCAGCAGGAAGACCCCTTCGATCAGTTTCGCGAGAACGTCAACCTGTTTATCGAACGCCTGCCGCAACCAATGACCGTGGAGCAGGTGGCGGCCGCGAACCGAGAAACCATGCTGCAGCAGATGCCGATCAACTTTGTGGAAGAAGCGACCAAAGACATCTTGGGAGGCTTGCCGGCTTACCGTGTCTCCTACACGGGCCCTCTCGGCCAACTGGCAGGGAAGTGGCTGCAGTATTATGCCGTGAAAGGAGACAAGGCCTATACGCTGACCTACACGGCCGAGGCGGGCAAGTACCAGAAATTTTCGGGCGTGGTGCAGCAAATAATCGCATCGCTCGAAATTAAGTAAGACGTTCAGGATTTACGGTATTGACCACGGAGGGCTGGCGATGGCCGAAGATCAATTAGCCGAAATTATCCATCGGGCTGAAGTAGACGACGCGTTCTCGCAACAGCTTTTTGCCAACTTCGAAAAAGGACTGAAAGACAACGGATACGCCGTTTCTCCTCAGGACATCGCGACCCTGAAAGCCAGGTTTTCTGGAGCACCGGAGCCGCCCACCGCCCAGGCTGCCATGCCAGGTATGCCTGGTGCGCCTGGTCCGAATCAACCTCCTTCGCCGGTGGACGCGATCGTCGACTCAATCAAAGCCCAGCAGGTCCAGAACAATATACGCGCCCAGGCACAGTCGGATCGCCTGAATGATCTGGGCAGCTTCACAGTCCAGATTTTCAAGGACACCCTCGGCAATTCCTCGCGAACCTACCGTACCGTGACTGTTATGAACATGGTTATGTTCTGGATGGGCGTAGTGCTTTTCTTGTTCGCGGCTTTTTACGGCGCGTTCACTCGCAATGCACCCGTCACCATAGCGTTTGGAGGCCTGGGAGCGGCGAGCTTTGTCGCACTCTTCTTCCTCGGACCCATCGAGAAGACCCAGGCGGCGCTCTCCAGCTTGATTCAGGCGGAAATCGCCTTCATGAGCTACTACGAGCAAATCACCTTTGCCGAAAACTACGCCATGCTGCCGCCGCCAGGCTCTGGAAGGCCAACCCATGAGAACATCGCCTTCGCCAGCCAGATGCTGCAACACCGGTCGAAGGAGACCATAGAGCTGCTGCAAATCTACGTAGGTACTACCCAGGCAAAGGCGAAGGAAGAGCAGGCAAAGGAAGCGGCTGCCCAGGCCGAAACCGCCACTCCGTTACCGACGGCGGCTAAAACCGTCGCTTAAAGTGTTACTTGAACTGTAATCTTGCGCCGTTCGCCCCTTTGGAAGCCCGAAAATTAGACCCTTGGCAACGATATTAGGGCTTACGCCTGTGTTCCGGCCCGACTATAATTGGAGTCTGGACTACTCCATGACCGTTTTCCGTCATAAGTCGAGCACCCGTAAGAGTACCCGATGCAATCGGGTCCGCGGCCTTGGCGTGCGGGCAACATGGTCACGGTTTACTTCCTCCCGCGCCGACTCGAAGTTCGCACCCTGCATGGCGCGTCCCAACCTGTTCGCCGGCGACTAACTCCAAACCTGCTCCGGTTCTCACGATCTGCGCGTCCGTTGTCCGTTCAACCAATCGCGCTCTGACGCTGCGAAACAGACCCGGTACATCGAACCAGATGTGCCCAAGCCTAGCAGGAGAAATAACATGGCTACCGAGACTCTGACTCACGTTGCAGGTCCCAAAATCAGGACCGCATTACCCGGCCCAAAGGCCAAGCGCATCCTCGAAGGCGACCAGCGCTACATATCGCCGTCCTACACCCGTTCGTACCCCATGGTCGCCAAACGGGGCCGTGGTGTGATCGTCGAAGATGTGGATGGCAACGAATTCCTCGACTTCTCTGCCGGGATCGCCGTGACCTCCACCGGACACTGTCATCCTGAGGTGGTGGCGGCTATCCAGAATCAGGCCGCTGAGCTGATTCACATGTCCGGCACGGACTTCTACTACGAGAGCATGATTACTCTGGCGGAGCGCCTGTCGAAGGTGGCGCCGATGAAGGGGCCGCACAAGTTCTACTATGGCAACTCGGGAGCCGAGGCGATTGAATCCGCGCTGAAGCTGGCGCGCTATCACACCAAGCGGCAGAACGTAATCGCGTTCTTCGGCGCTTTTCACGGGCGCACCATGGGCGCCCTTTCGCTCACCGCGTCCAAGCCACAGCAGAAGCGTCGCTTTGCCCCCCTCGTACCTGGCGTCACGCACGTTCGGTACCCGGATGTATATAGGGGTTGTGAGGGCGGCGCGCAGAACGCTGAAGCCTTCGCGCTGGGATGCGCCCGCTATATCGAAGACAAGCTCTTTAAAACAATTCTTCCTCCGGAGGAGGTCGCCGCGATTTTTGTCGAGCCGATTCAGGGAGAGGGCGGTTATGTCGTGGCGCCCACTGTGTTCATGCAGGAGCTTAGGCGTATCTGCGATCGTCACGGAATTCTGCTGGTTGCCGATGAAGTGCAGTCCGGTGCGGGCCGGACGGGTAAGTGGTGGGCAATTGAGCACACCGGCGTTGAGCCCGATATCGTTTGCATGGCGAAAGGAATCGCCAGCGGAATGCCGCTCGGCATTATGATGTCGAAGGCGGAGATCATGGACTGGGTTCCCGGCTCGCATGCCTCCACCTTCGGGGGTAATCCAGTCGCCATTGCGGCGGCGTTGGCCACCATGGACGTTCTGGAGCGGGAAGGCATAAGGAACGCCGAGGTGGTAGGCAAGCACATACTGGATCGAATTGCAGATTGGCCGCAAACCCTGGACCTCGTAGGCGATGTTCGCGGACGTGGCTTGATGATCGGCATCGAGGTCGTTACCGACAAGCAGAGCAAAACTCAGGCCGGTGCCGAACGCGATCGTATCGTTGAGCTGGCATTTGAACGCGGCGTCCTGTTTCTGGGCTGCGGCCCGAACACGATCCGATTGGCCCCTCCGCTTATCGTGTCGAAGGAACAGGCTGATATCGCCATCGACGTACTTGAGGAGTGCATTCGGCTGATCGCAGCTGAGCATCATTCCCGCATGCCGACCATCGGTCAGCCGGTTGGCGCGTAACTTCCATCAACAAAATTTACAGCCTGGACCAAATCGGTTCAGGCTGTTTTTCGTTCAAAAACCGGAGGCAGGATGGATTCCAGCACGAATTTCGCCGTGTGAGAACCGACGGGAGGGGTAAGATAAACAAGTTTGAAGCGTTGGGAATTGAAAGGTAGATCGTGCCAGAGCTGAGGAAAGATCCGATTGTGGGCCGCTGGGTTATCATCTCGACGGACCGAGCCAAACGCCCCTATGATTTCGTTCGAGAGCCGGTAAAAGTTAAGGGAGGGTTCTGCCCATTCTGCTATGGCAGCGAGAGTAAGACGCCGCCCGAAGTTCTAGCCTACAGGCCTAACGGCTCAGGCCGCGACTCCTCGAACTGGACGGTGCGCGTGGTGCCTAACAAGTTTCCCACTCTCGGTATTGAGGGAACCCTGAACCGGGAAGCCGAAGGCATGTTCGACAAGATGAACGGCATTGGCGCGCACGAAGTGATCATCGAGACACCCGATCACGACGCGACCATGGCTACCATTTCTGAGAAGCGCATCGAAGATGTGCTTTGGGCTTTTCGTGATCGAATTCTCGATCTAAAGAAAGACAAGCGCTTCAAATACATCCTGATCTTCAAGAATCATGGTCCGGCAGCGGGCGCGACCATGGAGCACGCGCACGGACAATTGATTGCCTTGCCCATTGTCCCCAAGCATGTTCTCGAAGAGATCGAAGGCGCGAAGCAGTATTTCATTTACAAAGAACGTTGCGTTTTTTGTGACATTGTTCGGCAGGAGACCGAGGCGAGGGTGCGCGTGGTGGCAGAGAACGACTCGTTCCTTACGGTCGCTCCCTACGCTCCGCGTTTTCCTTTCGAGACCTGGATCCTTCCCAAGAAACATGAGTCGGCCTACGAGAATTCCTCCTCGCAGGTCTATGAGAACCTGGCGAAGGCTCTCAAGAATTTGCTGATGCGCGCCGATCAGGTGCTTGACAATCCGGCGTACAACTTGGTGATTCACACGGCCCCGGTTCAGGAGCAGGCGATGGATCACTATCACTGGCACATCGAGTTCATGCCGCGGCTGACCAAGACGGCCGGCTTTGAATGGGGAACCGGCTTCTACCAGAATCCCACGCCGCCTGAGGAAGCTGCGAAGTACCTGCGCGAGGCGAAGATCCTGGCGCCCCAGACTTTGGCGGTGACGACGTAGCCCGTGGACATTCTGCTGAATGCCGTAGAGACTCGAGTTCTGGGCGCGCTGGTCGAGAAGGAGATCACCACTCCCGACTATTATCCGCTGTCCTTGAACGCGCTCATCAACGCTTGCAATCAGAAGAACAACCGCGATCCGGTGATGACACTGGACGAGAACACCGTACGCGATGCGTTGACTGGTCTCCAAGAGCAGCGGTTGGCCGGACCCACCAGCAGCGCCGACAGTCGCGTGACCAAGTACGAGCATCGCTTGCAGGAAGTATTCAACTTCACGCGCGGCGAAATCGCCATCTTGTGCGTGCTGTTACTTCGTGGCCCCCAAACTCCTGGCGAACTGCGCGGACGTACCGAGCGCATGCACCGCTTTGAAGATCTTGACCAGGTGCAATTCTCGCTTCAGCGCCTGATCCAGCGGGAATTGCCGCTCGCCAGAGTTCTGTCCCGGCAGCCGGGAACGAAAGAAGCGCGTTACGCGCACCTGCTCGCCGGAGAAGTCGAAATCCCGACAACGGAGTACAAGACAGCTGCTGCCAGCCCTGAAAGTTCAGCCGATCCGGCGCGAGTTGAGCAACTCGAAGCCAATGTGGCGGAGTTACGGGAGCAGCTCGCTGCGTTGAGGCAGCAGTTTGCTGAATTCCGCAAGCAGTTCGAATAGCGATACCCATCTTCGCCAGAAACTGACTCGCATACATCGAAATTAATGCCCTGCTCATCAAAGCGTAGGCTATCGGCCTTTGTGCGAAACAGCAGGGATGTGTTGACCTGTCGAACAGAAGAACGGTACGCAGGGCCTGCCCACTCTCAAGCGGCACGACTTTCCTGTTTTGAATGGCTCGAGTGCTTCCTGGCGGAACTGGCTGGATATTCGGCTAGGAGATAGCCACCGAAATTCGTCAAAAAGGCGCAATTTAGTCTGACCGCACTGCACTAGCTGGTCATGCGGTGTACTTTGCGGCCAAACCTTTCGGCTGTGCCCTGGTACAGGCGTCCCGCTCAGTGGACATCGTCGGTCCGTGGGCGGGCGATGGTACTAAACCCTATTTTCCGGTAGTGTGATCAGAAGACAAATCTACATGGTCATGTTTTCGCCGAAGGTCAAAGCGTCCACAACGTCGCTTCGTAATCGATTCGAAACTCTATATGGTGGCAAAATCCGGCTCTTCCGGGCGCCCGGTCGCGTAAACCTGATTGGGGAACACACGGATTACAACGACGGCTTCGTCATGCCCGCGGCCATAGGCTTCTACACCACGGTCGCGGTCGGCCCACGCGCTGATCGGAAGCTCAGTATGCATTCCGTCAACTTCGCGGAAACCCGGGAGTTCGATCTGAACACGATCTTCGAAGGCCCGACTGGCCATTGGAGCGACTACGTGCGAGGAGTTGCGGCTGTGCTGGAAGAACAAGGACACCGGTTATCGGGTGCTAACCTCGTGATCCAGGGAGACGTTCCGGTTGGGGCGGGCCTCAGTTCGTCGGCCGCGATCGAGGTTGCCACCGCCTTCGCGTTACTCGGAGTATCGAATGAGACTCTGGATCGTATAGACATTGCCTTGGCCTGTCAGCAGGCCGAGCACCGCTATGCCGGAACGCAGTGCGGCGTCATGGATCAGTTCATCTCCTGCTTCGGCGAGGCAAATCACGCGCTCATACTCGACTGCCGCAGCCTGGAGTGCGAGGCGTTGAAGATCGACTGCAATGTCCGGCTTGTAATTTGCAATACCAAGGTGAAGCACGAATTGGCAGGCGGAGAATATAACTTACGTCGAGCCGATTGCGAAGCTGGAGTGCGTTATTTGCAGCAGTTCCTTCCCGACATCCGGGCTTTGCGGGATGTAACCATGGATGAGTTGCAGGAATACGGCCACGAAATGCCCGATGTCGTGCATCGCCGTTGCCGGCACGTAATCACGGAGAACGCTCGCGTGTTGGCGGCGACCGAGGCCTTGAAGATCGGGGATCTCAGCCGTTTTGGCGACCTGATGGGCGAATCGCACCAGAGCCTGCGCGACGACTATGAGGTCAGCTGCAAGGAACTCGATCTGATGGTCGAGCTGGCGAGAAAATGTCGCGGTGTTTATGGCACCCGCATGACGGGTGGCGGCTTCGGAGGTTGTACGGTAAACCTCGTCAGCGCCGAAAACGCGATGAAATTCAAAGAGAGCATCGAACGAGAATACCTGAGGGCCATGAACGTACGGCCCGAGGTGTACATCTGTGAGGCATCGGAAGGAGCAGGCGAAGTCGCGGAGAACGCGTGGTCATGAATCTTGACGCCCTCAAAGGTACTCCGCATCGCCGCTTCAATCCGCTGACCAGGGATTGGGTGCTGGTTTCGCCCCACCGGACCGAGCGACCGTGGCAGGGACAACTCGAGAAACAGGACACGAGCAAACAGCTTCAATACGATCCCACGTGCTATCTCTGCCCGGGCAACGAGCGGGCTGGGGGCATGCGAAATCCGGGCTATCAATCGACCTACGTTTTCGAAAACGATTTCGCCGCTCTCAAGCCGGATGTCCCGACCATCGTTGCCGACGTAAATGAGAAGGGACTCATCGTAGCCGCGGCTGAGCGGGGTGTCTGTCGCGTCGTGTGCTTTTCTCCACGTCACGATCTCACGATCGCGCAGATGCCGGTACAGGCGATTCGTGCCGTGGTCGACACGTGGGCCGACCAGTACCAGCAGCTAGGCGATTTGCCATGGATTAACCACGTTCAAATTTTCGAGAACCGCGGAGCGATCATGGGATGCAGCAATCCTCATCCTCACGGACAGATCTGGGCGAACCAGACGGTTCCCGATGAGCCGCGCAAGGAGCAGACCTCGTTCGACGGGTATCTTCGCGATCGCGGAGAATGTCTGCTCTGCGGCTACCTGGAACTCGAGAGCAGCGCCGGCACACGAATGGTTTGTGAGAACGAGCATTTCGTTGCGCTGGTCCCTTTCTGGGCAACGTGGCCCTTCGAAACCTTGCTGCTTAGCAAGGAGCATGTTCCTGACATCGTGTTGCCAAACGCAAACCGCGACGCGTTAGCCGACATCCTGAAGCGGCTCACCACGCGCTACGATAACTTGTTCCAGGTTTCCTTTCCGTATTCGATGGGGTTTCATCAACGTCCGACCGACGGGCAGGAACACCAGGAGTGGCATCTGCACGCGCACTATTATCCTCCGTTGCTACGCTCGGCGACGGTGAAGAAGTTTATGGTCGGGTACGAGATGCTGGCTGAACCACAGCGCGACATTACGCCGGAAACCGCAGCGCAGCGGCTGCGCGAGACGCCGGAAGAGCCATCTAGAACGGACATACACCAAGAGCAGGGATGACATTCGGAGGATTCATGCGGCGTTTTTCCTTCTTCTTTTGTGCACTGACGATTCTGGCGGCCCAAGCGTTTGCCCAGGCGCAGCGATGGTCAGAGCCGCAGGCCAATGCCTGGTATCAGAAGCAGCCCTGGCTGGTCGGCAGTAATTACATTCCGTCGAATGCCATCAACGAATTGGAGATGTGGCAGGCGGAAACCTTCGATCCGCAGCAGATCGACAGGGAACTGGGCTGGGCCGAAGGGATTGGCATGAACACCATGCGGGTCTTCCTGCAGGATCTGTTGTGGCAACAGGACGCGGCGGGCTTCCGGAAACGCATGGAGCAATTTCTCACTATCGCCTCGAAGCACGGCATTCGCCCGGTTTTCGTCTTGTTTGACTCGTGCTGGGACCCGCACCCCAGGCTCGGTCCGCAACACCCACCGATTCCCGGCGTACACAATTCCGGCTGGGTACAGAGCCCTGGCGCTCAAGCATTGGGCGATCCTGCGGAATATCCACGACTCAAGGCCTACGTCGTGGGAGTGGTGGGGGCCTTTGCGAAAGACCCTCGCGTGCTGGCCTGGGATGTCTGGAACGAGCCCAACAACACCAACGATGGCTCTTATAACCAGGTCGAGCTCAAGAACAAGGTGGATTACGTAAACAAGCTTTTGCCGCAGGTATTCGAGTGGGCACGCTCTGCGAATCCGACGCAGCCTCTCACTAGTGGCGTCTGGGAGGGGAACTGGACCTCGCCTGAAAAGATGAATCCGACGACCCGCATTCAGCTCGAGCAGTCCGACGTTATCTCGTTCCATAACTACGGCTGGCCGGAAGACTTTGAGCGGCGAGTTGTCTCGCTCCAGCGGTATCACCGTCCCCTGATTTGCACCGAGTACATGGCGCGCGGGGCCGGTAGCACCTTTGATACGGTTCTGCCCGTGGCGAAGAAGTATCACGTCGCGGCTATCAATTGGGGTCTGGTAGCGGGCAAGACACAGACCTACTTACCGTGGGATTCGTGGCGGCGTCCCTACGTGCTGGAGCAGCCCCCGATCTGGTTTCATGAAGTGTTCTACGCCGACGGCAAGCCTTATCGCGAACGTGAGGCGCAGATCATACGCGAGCTCACCGGAAAGTCAACCGAGGGCGCAGCGGCGCAATAGTTCGTAATTTCAGCCGGTGTTATGCAGCCCTGCGGCGATGCCGTTCATGGTAGCGGCCAGCGCATAGTCGAGATCCTGGTTGCCTGCTCCGGCGCGCTTACGGCGAAGCAGTTCCACCTGGATCAGGCTGAGTGGATCGACATAGGGATTTCGCAACCGAATGGAGCGCGCCAGGACCGTGTTCCGCTCCAGCAGGTTTTCCTGTCCGCTCAGCGACAACACCATCTTCTTTGTCCGCTGAAACTCCTCCGCCAGCATCGAGTACACACGCTCACGTACTCCGGCATCGTCCACCAGGGATGCGTACTGGCGCGCGATCGACAAGTCAGCCTTGGCCATCGCGATCTCAACGTTCCTCACCATGTCGGCAAACAGCGGAAAGCCTGCTGCCATCGCGCGAAGTTGTTCGGCGTGTCGCGGGCTCTTCGCGGCATACTGCTCCATTGCGTAGCCGACGCCAAACCACGCGGGCACGGCATGGCGGCTTTGCATCCAACCGAAGATCCACGGAATGGCCCGCAGATCTTCCAGCTTGCGGCTTGGACTGCGGCGTGCGGGACGGGATCCTATGCGGGCCAACTCCAGCTCATTCACCGGAGTAGCCTGTTCGAAATACTGCAACACCTCGTCGTTTTCCGCGATCTGCCGCCGGTAATAGTCGAAGGCGAGCAAAGAAAGCTCTTCCATCGGTTCATGCCAGAGATCCTCCGATCCCGCCGGAGGGCTGCCAGGACGAACCAGCGCCTCAAGACAGGCGGCAATCATTACCTCGAGGTTCCACTCCGCCAGCAGTGGATCAGAGTACTTCCAATTCAATACTTCGCCCTGCTCGGTAATGCGAATGCGCCCCCTGAAGTCCCCGACCGGCTGCGCCAGGATGGCAGAGTGCGTTGGCCCCCCTCCCCGTCCGACCGTGCCGCCGCGCCCATGGAAGATGCGCAACTTCACTCCGCACTGCCGTGCCGCTTCGTGCAGCGCGTGGTGCGCTTTGTGCAACTCCCATGTACTGGTCAGCATGCCCCCGTCTTTGTTCGAGTCGGAGTACCCCAGCATCACCTCCTGCCAGCCGCCGTATGAATCCACAACCCGGCGGTACTCAGGAGAGTTCCAGGCCCGGCTCATGATCTCGCTGGCATGGCGCAGGGAATCGATCGATTCGAACAGTGGGACTGGCATCAACCCGGGATCGCGATCCGTGCCGGCGACACCTAATCCTGAAATTGCGGCAAGGCGCACGACCGACAGGATGTCCTGCTCCGACTCTGCCCCGCTGATCACGTAGGTCGTTACCGCTCCGGGATCAGCAAGAAGCTTCTGGCGAGCCACGGTGCGGAAGGTCTCGGCCAATTCGATCACTGCCGGCGGAATCGCCAACGAAGTTTGCGGCTCGGTCAACGTCGTGGCATCCGAGACAGCAGACAGCGCCTGGCTATGGACCCGCGCATGTTGACGCAGGTCGAGTGTGTGGAGACGAAAGCCGAACGTCCGTAGCCTGCACAGCAACGGGTCCAGCATCTGCAATGCTAGACGGCCGCCACCGTTGCTGTTCAGACTGCGCCGCACGATCTGCAGGTCGTCTTCGAGCTCGTCTGGTGAAGAGTACGCATTGTGATGCTCGCGCTCCACCCTACTCAGCCGAAGCCGACCGCTGACCACGAGCAGGAAGCGGCGGTACAGTTCGGCTGCTGAAACCCGTTCGAACTCAACATCGTCGGGAGAAACCCTCACCTCGTAGGAAGCCAGCCTGGCCTTCAACTCCACCGACGCGGCTACCTGGTGTTCTGAAACCGTAAGCCTGCGTGACAGAGCACGCACCTCATCGACGTAGTGCGCCAACACCACATCCCGCGCCATCTCAAGAGCATCGCGTGTGCAGTCGTGCGTTACGAACGGATTACCATCCCGGTCGCCTCCGATCCACGAGCCGAAACGCAATACGATCGGCAGATCGGCGAGCCCGATCGGCGATTGGTAAACCGCGTTGAACGATTCCGCGATCTCGGCATAAATTCTCGGCACCGTCTCGAAGAGCGTCATGCCGTAGTAGCTGAGCCCGGTGCGGATCTCGTCGGCGACGGTCGGCTTTTTCAGGCGAACTTCATCCGTCTGCCAGAGTGCCGTGATCTCGGCCAGGATATTCGACTCACCTTCCTCGGCTTCCGCCGCGGAGAGCGGAAGCTGGTCCAGCTTCTCCAGTTGCCTGCCAATCCGCCCCCGCTTCAGCAGCACCGAGCGGCGGGAAATTTCCGTCGGATGCGCTGTAAATACCGGCACGACTTCGATCTCAGCCAGCGCCGCCAGCGCCTGCTCGCGCGAGATGCCGGCCTCTTTCATACGCAGCAGTGTGCCGCGAAAGGAACCGGCGAGAGGTCGTTGCTCGGAATGAATCTTGGCGGCCCGGCGCCGTCGCTTCCGATGGTTGGTTTCCGCCAGATTGGTGAGCTCGAAGTAAATGCCAAACGCCTTCGCCACGCGATAGGCCGAGTCCGTATCCAGCGATGCCACGATCTCCTTGGCCTGCTCCAGCAGATCGCCTGATTCCAACGGCACAGTATTGTCCGAAGCCGGTTCGCGATGCTGGATCAAAAGCCGCCGCAGTCGCTCTACCGTACCGAATGGCTCTTGACCGCTTTGCTCCACGAGGACCCGGCCCAGCAACGTGCCCAGCGATCGCACATCTCGTCGCAGCGGGCGTTCCTTCGCCGCGTCCGAGGTTCGCGCCGTCAACTCGGCAAGCCGCTCCCGCTGGTCGGTCACGCTCCATAAGGTTGGGCGGATTTCCATGAATCAGTGACCTTCCTCGCCCGCGGTTACCCGGTACAGGACACACGCGTGCGGCCGGAGGGGAACGCTTAACGACTTCGCCAAGCCCAACTCTTTCCCGCTCCAGAGATCGCGAACTACGTACGCTGCCGGAGGAAGTCCCAGGTTTTTCCAGTCGATCGGTATGGTTTGCCTTGTCTCTCCGACGTTGAACACCGCCACGTAGTAGCCATTGTTATCTTCCGGCCGCGCAGTCCAGATGACCGTCGTATCCGTTGTCGTAATGGAGTGATTGTCGTGCGAGTGCTGATCCATGGCGATTACGTCGGGATTCGTCAAGAGCCTGGTCGTCCATTCGTCGTTCGCTGGAAGGTCGCCGCCCATCATCAAAGGCGAGCGAAACACCGACCAGAGCGTCACCAGTGTGACTTGTTCGTCGCGGGTGAACTGCGTGTCCCGCACGTCGCCCTCGCCCGGATGCGGACCCAGGTGCCCGAGCGGGAGCATGTCGGCATCGGGCCAGTGCCCCGGATCGTGGAATGACGCCCACTTTGCTGCCGTGGCAAACTGCGCCAACAAGCCTTGCGACCACTCGTGCTTTGGCCATGGCCCCCAGTGGTCCCAGAAGTCATCGGAGATCCGCCACATCTCGGCATACCTGGCGACCTCCTCAGCTTTGTCTCGCGCAGTCGGACCAGGAGAGAGACTCAGCGCAATGGGACGTCCGGTTTTGCGCAAGGCCGTGCTCAGCATGCGAATCTCGTCGGCTTTGTAAGGATGATCGGCGATACAGTCAGCTTTGACGAAGTCGACGCCCCACCTCGCATAGAGTTTGGCGATCGAATCGTAATAAGCCTGTCCCGCAGCGGAATTTCTTGCGCCGTAGTTATAGGCATTCCACGGACACGTATCATTCGAGTCAGCGGCCTCCGCCACCTTGTAAGCCGACCCGTCAATGGAAAGATCTTGAGCAACTGCCTGGCGCGGCACTCCGCGGATGATATGCAGTCCGAACTTCAGCCCCAGGGAGTGAACATAGTCGGCGAGCGGCTTAAATCCAGCGCCATTTGCCGCGGAAGGGAAGCGTTCGGTCGCGGGAACGTAGCGGCCATTCTGATCCAGAGAGAATTTGTAGTCAGCCGGTTTTGCCGCCTCCGGATTGAGGATGTACCAGCCCTCATCGACCACGACATAGCTCCAGCCAAACGGCTTGAGATGCTTGGCCATCCACTCGGCATTGCCCCGGACATTTGCCTCGGTGATGCTTCGGCCGTATGAGTCCCAACTGTTCCAGCCCATCGGCGGAGTTGGGGCGAGCAGCGTCTGGTTGTTTCGAGCGGATAAGGGCGAGAGCGTCCCCAGCACCAACCCCGCAGCCATCAGGCAGGAGCCAAGCTTGTTTCCCATCTGATCACTTTAGCAAATACAATCCGATAGCCATGAATAAGCTTATTCTTGTGGGCCTCCGGCGCATGCGGTTGTTTGTTGCCGGCGGAATTCTTCTAGTGTGTGCCTGCTCTGCCGGAAGCGCTCAGATTCCGGTTACCAACGATCCGCCATTCTATGGACCCTTTAACGGCGTCTTCCTCCCTGGCGGCGACGGACTCCGTAAACCCATGGTCGAGCACGACACCGTGCTGCAAGCCTCCTCGCCCTGGACCTTGTATGCATGGATCGAACTTCAGGAAGCGCTCGCCGCTCCAACACTGTTTGGCGGCCTCGGTACTCTCGACGAAGAATACCCCCGCATGCTGGGGTATGACAGCGGCAAGCTTGTTCTCTGGATGGGGTCCGACAACAGCTTTTCTGCTCCCGCACAACTTGCACCGGGCAAGTTTCACCTTGTCGCCGCAACGTTCGACGGGGCCACGTTTCGCCTGTTCAGCGATGGCAAAGAGGTAGGCAGCGGCAAGCTCGCGCTCGGCGCCGTGAGTCCGCTGTTACAAATCGCGCCGCCCACGCCCCAACAATCCCCAGCAGGATTGTCGACTGGCGTTCCATCGTGGCCCAATGCGCAGCATTTCGGCGGCAAGATCGCCTCACTCACCCTGATGCGCCGGGCACTTACGGCTGACGAGATACGACAGCTTTCCCAACAGCCGCCTGATTTTGCCCTGGTCGAATATGAAGAAGGTTCGAAGCCGTGGCCGGTGCAGACGCGAGGTCAGGCCGGCTATCGCGCTCCGCAGGATCCGTCCACATGGCCGCGCAGCAAAGCGCCATATTCAAAGCCGGTAGCGCGTCCGCTTCCGAAATCCGAGCCTGCGCTGCGCTCCGATCGCGACAACCAATGGACTATCGCGAGCGGCTGGGAACTGACCCCCGCTCCCAACGTCACCGCGGACGGAGCCGCGATCTCGCAACCCAGTTTTGTCGCGAAGAACTGGTGGAAGGCCACGGTTCCAGGCACCGTTCTCACGACCATGGTCGATCGCGGGGTCTATCCCGATCCCGATTATGGGCTCAACAATCTCGCCATTCCTGAGAGCCTGAACAAGCAGGATTATTGGTATCGCAACGAATTCAAAGCACCCAAGGACGTGAAGGGCCAGAGGCTCACGCTGACGTTCGAAGGCATTAACTACAAGGCCGACGTGTGGCTGAATGGTAAGTCTCTGGGCACCATTAAGGGAGCGTTCATTCGCGGCGTCTTCGATGTCACCGACACGGTGAAGCCGGGCCAGACGAACGTCTTGGCCGTGCGCGTTTCTCCTCCGCCTCATCCCGGCATTCCGCAAGAGCAGTCGATTCGTGGAGGTCCAGGCGAGAACGGCGGCCTGATGTGCCTCGACGGTCCAACTTTCGTTGCGACGGAGGGTTGGGACTGGATTCCCGCTATCCGCGATCGCGACACCGGCATCTGGCAGCCAGTTACCCTCAGCGCCAGTGGTGTGGTGAAGATCGGTGATCCCCAGGTGGTGACCAGCCTGCCTCTACCTGACACCAACCAGGCCGACGTCGAAATCACCGTGCCTCTTGAAAATACTTCTAACGCCCCCGTCAGTGGGACGTTGAGTGCCGCGTTCGATCAGGTGACCGTGACCAAGACGGTCACACTGCCAGCAGGGAAGAGCGTAGTGAAGCTTGTGTCATCGGAATTCGCGCAACTTACGCTGAAAAGTCCGCGGCTATGGTGGCCGAATGGCTACGGCAAGCAGGAACTCTATCAACTCAAACTGGCGTTTACAGAGGATGGTCGACAGATGGATGCCAAGCAGGTGCGCTTCGGCATTCGCGAGATCACTTACGAACTGAGCCTTCTTGATAGCAGTGGCCACCTCCGTCGCATTGAAGTCTCACCCACAAAGGCGCGCAGCCGCAACCAGCGACTCGTCGACGTCACTCACGATGGCATGCGCGAGATCCCGTATGCGGACACTGCTCCCGTTCCTGAGTGGATGAAGGATCCACACTCATGGGTCTCGTCGCTAGTGCCTGGAGCCGAATCGTCACCCGCAATTCGTCCCCTCGACGACACGAGAGCCGCGCCTTACCTGGTGATCAAGGTCAACGGTGTGCGCATCGCTGCCCGCGGTGGGAACTGGGGGATGGATGACTCACGCAAGCGCGTCTCGCGCGAACGGCTGGAGCCCTACTTCCGCCTGCACCACGATGCCAACCTCAACATCATCCGCAACTGGGTCGGCCAGAATACTGAGGAGACATTCTTCGATCTTGCAGACGAGTACGGCCTCCTCGTGTGGAATGATTTCTGGGAGTCGACGCAGAACTACAACATCGAGCCGCAGGACCCGCAACTTTTCCTCGACAACGCGCGCGACACCATTCTGCGCTTCCGCAATCATCCGTCGATCGTGATGTGGTGTGGCCGTAACGAGGGTGTGCCTCAGCCGATCATCAATAAAGGACTGGACGACCTGACCACTACGTTGGACGGGACTCGTTATTACTCGCCCAGCTCGAACCAGGTGAACCTGCAGAACAGCGGCCCCTACAAGTACCAGGATCCGGCGCTGTACTTCACGACGCTGAACCACGGCTTTTCGGTGGAAACGGGTACGCCGTCTTTGTCTACGCTGGAGTCACTCCGCGCCTGGATTCCGCCAGCCGATCAATGGCCGATTAGCGACGACTGGGCCTACCATGACTGGCATCAGAGCGGGAACGGCGACATGGCGCCGTTCACGGCAGAGATGGAGGCGGAATTCGGCGCGGGCACCAGCCTGGAGGACTTCGAGCGCAAGGCGCAGATGCTGAACTACGTCGATCATCGCGCCATCTTCGAGGGCATGAATGCGCACCTTTGGGCACCGAATAGCGGTCGCATGCTGTGGATGACCCAGCCCGCATGGCCGAGTAACACCTGGCAGATTCTGAGCTCCGATTACGATACGCAGGCGTCGTTTTATGGCGTGAAGAAGGCCTGCGAGCCAGTGCACGTGCAGATGGACCCATCGAACTACAGGGTGGCGATTGTGAATACGACGACGGCTCCACTGACAGGATTGACTCTCACCGCGAACGTCTTCTCGCTCGACAACAAGCCTCTGTTGCATCACGAGGAGCGCAAAGACGCAGCGGCCGATGCGGAGAGCGACGGATTCAAGCTTGACCTCGCGCCGCTGCTGGCGTCCAACGTGGTGTTGGTGAAGCTGGAGCTAAGAAACACTACTGGCCAACTCGTTTCCGAGAACCTTTACTGGCTCGCCGCGATGAGCTCGGCCTATCGTGCCTTGACCCACATTCCAGCAGCATCGGTGACAGCCTCGTCTACGTCCGAGCGTACCGGCGATACGGTTCGTGTGCATGTACATCTGCAGAACGGCGGAACGGTCGCTGCCTTGGCGAATAAGCTCACGCTCTTCAACACCGCCGATGGTTCGCGAATCCTGCCGGCGTACTTCAGCGACAACTACGTATCACTATTGCCGGGAGAGGGGCGCGATATCCAAATCGAGTATCCGACATCAGCAGCCGATGGCGCCCCTCAAATTCAGCTGCGAGGATGGAATCTATCGCTGACCACAGTTCCGATGGGAGGGGGAAATGAATCTCATTCTCGCAATAGAGTTAACGCGGTTTGAATCCCCGACAATGATCTGAAATCCGCGATTTCCGGCAACGCGGACAACATTTACATAATATCTGTTATCGGACATTAGAAACTAACTCGGACGTCCGATCCTAACCCAGGCGTCCGCTTACTGTACCCCGGTCAGCACTACCCTGGGATGGAACAGAGTTCCGGCCACCCGGCTCGCGAGGCAGATCAACTCCGTCTGGCCAGCGAAGACTTTGACCCAACGGGAGTTCGACATCTCCGGCAAGTTCACGGTGCGGCCGTGGCGGATTTGACCGATCGCTTCCTCGTCGGCGGTTACACACGGAATGCTGGGCAGCAGGTGTCTCGGATGAATCAGCAGTTCCTCCAGACGCCCTTCGCTCGCCGCGGCGGCGATCTCGTCCAGGGTATGCGCCTGTCGGATCTGGAACTCAGCGGAAGCCGTTCGCCGCAGACTGGCCAGATGGGCTCCGACGCCAAGCTGCTGTCCCAGGTCATGCGCCAGGCTTCGTACATAAGTTCCTGACGAAACGTGACAGCGAAACTCTACGATATCCCCCTGCATCGGTCCCAGGGTGAACTCCTTCACCTCGACCTCCACTGGTTGGAGCTTCACCTCTTGTTTCCTGCGGGCAAGTTTGTAGGCCGGGATTCCGCCGATTTTCTTCGCCGAGAACGGTGGAGGCACCTGCTGCAAGCGGCCGAGGAAGCCTTCGGCGGTTCTCCTTAATTGTTCAAGTGTTACTTTAATTATTGAAAGACTGCCTACGGGATCGCCGTCGGCGTCGTACGTATCCGTGGCTGAGCCGAGACGAATCGTGCCCTCGTAGGCTTTCTCCGAATCATTGTAGAACTGACACAGGCGGGTGAACCTGCCTGTCACCAAAGGCAGGACACCCGTCGCCATGGGGTCAAGCGTTCCGAGATGCCCGATGGAACGCTCATTAAGAAGGGTACGTGCCCTCGCGACCACATCGTGCGAGGTCCAACCCGCGGGTTTATCCACCACCATCACAGCGTTCAAAGGCATCGTTCTGCTATCGTGTAGGTTCAAGGGGCGGCAGGTCAAATCGCCGCTCGCGAGCCGGATACGGACGCCCGGGAGTTCGCTTCCCTTCCCGGACCGGTCCATAGCGCATACCTATGATTCCGCTGAAAGACGACGCACCCCGCATCACGACGCCCTACGTGACCTACGTGCTGGTGCTGGTGAACACAATCATCTTCTTGCTTGAGGTGACGATCCAACAACGCTATCGCGGCATGCAACAACTCAACACCATCATCTACCAGTTCGGCGTTGTGCCGGCCCGCTTCCACATTGTGCTGCTCAACCACGGTTACGTTCCGTGGGACCTCATTTATACGTTGCAGGCGCGCTACGTAACAGGGTCACAGGCGTTTCTCACTATTTTCACCTCGATGTTTCTGCATGCCTCGTGGCTGCACCTCATCTTCAATATGTTGTGGCTATGGATCTTTGGCGACAACGTAGAAGACTATCTGGGACATTTCCGGTTCCTCGTGCTGTACTTTGCCAGCGGCGTCGGTGCGACGCTGCTGCACACCCTGTTCAATTTGAATTCCGTCACCCCGACGGTCGGCGCCAGTGGAGCGATTGCCGGAGTGCTGGGTGCCTATTTCGTGATCTATCCACGGGCACGCGTGCTGACTCTGGTTCCCTTCTTCTTTGTCTTCTTTATGTGGCTGCCTGCCTGGGTGGTACTTGGACTCTGGTTTGTGCTGCAGTTCGTGAGCGGGGCAGCCAGTACGATTGCTCCTGCCACCCACGCTGGTGGCACCGCCTTCTGGGCGCACGTGGGCGGATTCCTGGTCGGCATGGGCTTGGTAAAGGTTTTCCCTGCCCGCGCTCGGCGTTATTACTACGGGATGTAGAAAGTAATTGGGGTTACCCGTTCGATTTCCACGGATCCGCATACGAGTGGGATTTTCCCCAATCATTCTGCCATCGCCGTAGCAAAGGATGGAGGCTAACAAAAAGCCGCCTCGAAAGGCGGCTTTTTGGTGTGACTCTGAATCGCTTAGACCAGTTTGCGGCGAATGATGCCACCCAGGCCAAGAATGCCGGATCCGAGAAGAATCAAGGTTCCCGGTTCAGGAGTGGTGGTGGTTCCACTAAATAACGCGAACGACAGGTCACTCGGAAGGGCGGCGCAGGCACCGAAGAAACATTGATAGGAAGCGCCATCGCCGCCGGTGCCCGTCTCCCAGCCCCACTGCGGGGGGAATCCAAGGTCAGGAACCACCGAGAGCCAATACTCGGTGCCCGCCGTAGCCGTAAAGTTTACGGGCAAGGTGTAGAGGTAAGTCGGGTCACCCACATTGTCGTTCTGGAGAAACGTCTCGCTCCCATTGCCAGCAACGAAAGTCTGATACAGCGAGGTTCCCGGTACGCCCCCGTTGTTCGAGTAAAAGTTCAAGGTCCAACCGGTAATCACTCCCTGAGTAGGAGGATTGAAATAGGAGCCAACCCACTCGACTGAGGTTAGCGATGCCGCAGCGTTGAGACTGAAGTTGTCGTACGCAGTTGCAAAATTGCCGAAACCGTTGGTGTCGTTTTGCGAAGCGTAGGCACCATTGAAGTCAGGATTCTGGGCGTACACCAAGGTCGACGGAGCAGTCCATGGAGACGAGGACTGGATCAGCCCAGTGCCATGGACCCCTTTCAAGGGCTTATCGTTAGACTGTGCTGATCCTGAGACGACCAGAGCGAGGAGAACGGCTGTGATAGCGGCGGGCATCATTGCCCGGGGGGAACGGCGTTGCATATTTCCTCCTAATAGGGTGGCTGGTTGACCAAGGTTGGCGAGGTTCACGGCGGTATGACTCCGTGACTATTGGCGTTCGAGTTATCAATGAGTGTGCAATCTGTAGGCCACACGGACCGGCACCAAAGCCCAGTAACAACAGTAACTTCACACCAGCTACTCACATACATATGCAGGAGTTTGCATATAGTTGACCATCTGCTAAACGGCATGGGGCGGCGTCTTAACTCGACAGAGTTAGGGTGCCGAGCCACTCAACGGTTGCCGCGAGCGCCGACATCTCGCCTCATCGCCATTTGTTGCGCGCCTCCCGAGACACGCTGACGAGGGGACCGGTAGCAAAGCCAACGCGAGGCGTTCGGACGACCGTGCCCAGACGTAAAAAAGCCGCCCCGAAGGGCGGCTTCGTCTTACGACCGATTTGTTACGGGTTAGACCAGTTTGCGGCGGATGACACCGGCGAGGCCCAGAATTCCGGAGCCTAGCATAACCAGCGTGCTCGGCTCAGGCGTGGTCGTCTGGCCAGCAAACAACGCGAAGGATAGGTCAGTGGCCTGCGCGCTGCGCGTTCCGAAGAAGTCCTGATAGGAGAGGCCATCGCCTTGGCTCGAGGTTTCCCATCCCCACTGCGGCGGGAACCCGAGATCGGGATAAACAGACAGCCAGTATTCGGTACCGGCAGCTGCGGTGAAGTTCACGTTCAGGCCGTAAAGGTAGGTCGGATCGCCGACGTTGTCGAACCCGAGGAAGGTCTCCCCTGCGGTGCCCGAGACTTGCGTTTGGTACAGCAGGCTACCGGGCATATTTCCGGCGTCGCTGTAGAACTGGAGGGTCCAACCCGTGATGGGGCCCTGCTGCGGCGGGTTGAAGTACGAACCGATCCACTCGACCGAAGTCAGATTGGCAGTGGAACCGAGCGTAAAGTTGTCATAAACCTGGGCGAAAAGCCCAAAACCGTTGGTGTCGTTCTGCGATGACAGAGCCCCATTGTAATTGGGATTCTGGAAATAGATTTGAGCTGGGCTGGAAACGGCGGCCAGCAACAACGTAGCTGCGAAGGCGATTGTAAGGAACCGAAGCTTCATCTTTCCTCCTGAAATGTGTCGACACAATTCGCCTGAACGGATCTTCGAAACGGCTACAGCGGTTGGGACCCCGACCGAAGTTGGCGAAACGTACTCTGGTCAGAGCAGGTGAGGAGCCACTCTGCTATGGAACTAAGGTGTTGTTTTTAGGCTACTTAGGAATTGAGCTGGCGGAGTGTACCGCAAATGTTTGCACCTTTGTAGGCAAAGATGGGACATGTTTTCCTCACCTTAGGACAATAACCCATTGTAGAACCTAGGGTTTACTTCGGATCGTTGCACCTCGTACCTCGAACCCACGCTGTCCATCTTCAACCTACAAGGCACCCTCGGTGGGCGTCAGGACAATCTCGGAAACGTTGGCTCGTGGAGACAGCAGAGCAGCATACAGCACGGTCTCAGCGACGCTATCAGGGCTGATCATTCGATCACGGGGAGCATCCGGCTGAAGCTTGCTCCACAGGTCCGTGTCGGTCGCTCCCGGCATCAGGGCCACAACCCGAATGCTGCGTGGAATCAACTCCTCGCGCAGCACGAGCGTGAAGCCCAGGACACCGTGTTTGGCGGCCGTATAAGTCGCAAAGTTGGGAAATGTCTGCTTGGCTGCGGCGGAAATGTTGTTCACCACTGTGCCTCCGCTACGGAGCAGCGGCAGTGCAGCCCGGGTGCAAAGAAATACGCCAGTGAGATTGGTATCGATGACCTCGCGCCACAGTTGAAGGGACGTTTCTTCGACGGGGAGAACAGGTTGCGTCACCCCGGCATTATTAACCAGGATATCGATTACGCCGAAGCGCCGCCTCACCTTGTCAAAAAGCGCCGTCACCGAAACCGGGTCGCGCACCTCGCAGACCTCAGCCATCACCTGAGGCGCACCGGCGCGCCCCGAGCGCGACGGTCGGGAAAACGACCCTTCGAGCTTTCTGGCACTACGGGCAAATGTTTTGGGATCACGACCTGTAATAACAACGCTTGCGCCCTCGCCCGCGAGGCTACGAGCGATCGCAAAGCCGATGCCCCGACTGCCGCCGGTTATAACGGCAATCTGACCCCGGAGGCGGTTACCAATCGCCCCTGCAATCGGTCTCGATAGTGGTTTGTTTTTTGTCCGCGGCTTCGCCGGCGCGTTTTTCGCGGCCACCGCTAGATTCCATTGCCGTTCTTGGCGTGAATGAGTGAGAGGAACTCCTGCCGCGTCTGCTGGGCGCGAAAGGCCCCAAGCATCGAAGATGTCACAGTAGCGGAATGCTGCTTTTCGACGCCCCGCATCATCATGCAGAGATGCCGCGCTTCGATCACTACCCCGACACCCAACGGCTGGATTACGCTCTGGATCGTGTCGGCGATTTCCACGGTCAGGCGCTCCTGCACTTGCAGACGACGCGCAAAAACTTCCACCAGCCGGGCCACTTTACTGAGCCCGATGACCTTTCCCTTAGGGATGTAAGCCACGTGGACCTTGCCAAAGAATGGCAGCATGTGATGCTCGCACATGCTGAACATCTCGATATCTTTCACAATGACCATCTCATCGTATTCGACGCCGAATAGAGCTCCTTTCAGGATCTCCTTGGGATCTTCTCCATAACCCTTCGTCAGGTACTGGATGGCCTTGGCAAAGCGTTCCGGCGTCTTGAGCAGGCCTTCGCGCTCAGGATCTTCGCCGAGCCGGACGAGCAGTTCGCGCATGAGCTCTTCCATGCTCGCGCTGGTTAGGGTGGGCGTTTCCACTGCTTCTTTCATAGCGTTCCTAGTCCGCTCCGGACGCCGAACGATTTGCGTTGCCGGATTCCCCAGCATATTCGAAGCTGTTCATCATCGTCTCATCAAGGCGCACCCTCTCCAGATGAGCAGCTGTGAAGCTTTGTTTCAAAATGTTGAAGATCGCTGTGCTCAGGTTCTCTGTAGTCGGCACTAATTGGCTGAAGTCTGGCAGCTCATTAAGATTCTCGTGATCGAAGCGATCCAACACCTTCTCATGCACGGCATCGTCCAGCTCTAACAGGTTGCAAATCATGCCCGACTGCCGATCGACTTGTCCACTCACCGTGACTTCGAGTGCATAGTTGTGGCCGTGCCCATGCGGGTTGTTGCATTTGCCGTACGTTGCCCGATTCTGCTCCTCGGAAAGCGCGTCGGAGTGCAGACGGTGAGAAGCCGAGAAGATATAACGGCGAGTCAGATAGGCCTTCATGCTTCTCCGTAGAAGTCGACAAAAAGGTCCGGCATCTCGTAAACGCGCACACGGTGCAAACGGGCCACCTTGAGCTTGCGGTCTAACCGGTTCCAGATCGCGATCGCCAGATTTTCGGTTGTGGGGATCTGGGTAGCGAACTCGGGGACTTCCTTGTTCAGGTGGCGATGGTCAAGGGCCTCCATGACCTCACGGTTGAGGACCTCCTTGAGTTCTCTGAGATCGACCACGAAACCAGTCGTCGGATTGATGTCGCCTTTGACCGTAACTTCAAGCGTGTAGTTATGTCCATGGCCATTCAGGTTGGCACACTTCCCGAAGACGCGCTCATTTTCCTCCGCCGTGAACTCGGGGTTGTGGTAATAGTGCGACGCAGAAAACTCACACTTGCGGGTTAGATAGACCATGTTCCTTTAAGGGTACGACGATTTCTCAACGTAGTCGCGCTCGCTTTGTCATTGCAGGGGAGCAGGCGCCGCATCCGATCCCGGCTTTTCTGAAAAAATTGGAGCGACGGACCGTGGATCGTGAGCGGCATCCTTCAAGCCACTGTACTGACGGCCCTTCCAACGGACCGACCCGCGCTTATGTGAGATGTCGGAATTTAGCAAAAGGAGCGTGAAAAGTGGCAGCCCGAAAATCGCGAGCATGTTTGAAAGCCAGTCAAAATGGGCGCGCCGAATCCGTCGAAAGAAGTAAAACAGGAACAGGAAAGCAGCGGCGGAGTTAATTACGGTAACAACGGGGTCGCGCTCGAAAGCACTCACAATGGCTCCTGCCAAACTCAATACGATTAGCGCAAACTCGATAACCCGGCGCAGGGCCAGTCCGCGAGCATTAGGAAACAGCAGAGCCAGGTTCTTGGTCCACCCTTCCCACATCTGCGGAAACGTGCGATACATGCGGGTGCGAACAGCGTCGGACAGATGAAATTGGAGTCGGTAACCCGCACGCTTGACCAGTTTGGCCAACTCGACGTCCTCGAGAACTTTTGTGGCGACGGTGGCGTGGCCGCCGACTGCGTTGTAGACGTCGCGACGGATGAGCAGGTATTGTCCGTTCGCCGCAGCTGCCGGAGAATTGGGATCGGAGACTTCTTGTGGGCGGAAGGTTGTCGCGAGTTCGGCGAAGATTACCGGCATCAGCGCCCGCTCCGCTAAGCCATGCACCTCCTGCTCCGGTGAATACGATAGCAGTCCCGCTCTGCATTCGATCGCCTCCCGCAGTCCCTGAGCGATGGAGTCGGAGGTGTGCCGCGTATCGGCATCGGTGAAGAGCAGCCACTTCCCTTTCGCAGCCTTGGCCCCTGCCCACACGGCATTGTTCTTGCCTGTCCAAGCAGCGGGCAACGCTTCAGCACTGATTACGCGGACGGAAAAGCTTTCAGCGATGCTGCGTGTTCGATCGGTGGAATGATCGTCCACCACGATAACCTCGTACGCGACATCGGACTGGGAGGTCAGCGTGCGCAGACAATCGGCGAGGCCAGCCTCCTCGTTGCGCGCCGGCACGATGACCGAGACTTCGGGAGTGGCGGAGGGATGCTTCATGGCTATGTATGATCGTTACAGAAGTCCTTGGAGTTTGTTCGTCCTGCGCCCCCGGAACCAACGCGACCGGGATGACAGTACACACCCTAAACGTCCTTCCCTGGCCTACTGCATTATTATAGGTGTGTGAAGCATCTGTACTCTCTCCCGCTCCTCGCCCTCTTTTTATTTCTGGCCGGCTGCAATAGCGGATCGCATCCGCCGAGAATCGGAGGCGCCGCGCCTGATTTCACCATTACCGACTCCCAGAAGACAGTGAAGCTGAGTGACTTTCACGGCAAGCCCGTGATGGTCAATTTCTGGGCTTCCTGGTGCGCGCCCTGTGTTGAAGAGATGCCGTCGCTGGTGCAGTTGCAGAAGCAGCTCGGCGATAAGGTGACCATTATTGCGGTTAGCGAAGACTCGGACGACAAGCCCTACCAGCAGTTTGTGAGCCAGCACCACGTCGACTTGCTGACCGTGCGCGACGTACAGCAGAAGACCAACGAGCTCTACGGGACCTTCAAGTTTCCCGAGACCTATGTCATCGATCGCAGCGGCAGGATTGTGCGCAAATTTATCGGCGGACAGGATTGGACCAGTGCCGACATGGTGCAATATCTGCAGAAGCTGTAAAGCGGTTAGACGGTGGAATGTGCCGGCGTTCTCCTCTTTTGTATTCCGAGGATCTCGCATCAGTTCAGAAATACGGGACAGTTCGGGTAATCAATCGGCTGATCGGGCCCTGATTCATAGTTGAATTTGAGATGTCTTCACAACTTCGCGCTGCGTAGTCTTAGTGCGTTGCTGATCACCGAGACCGAGCTGAAACTCATGGCGGCGGCCGCGAGAATCGGGCTCAGCAGCAGACCGAACTTGGGATAAAGAATACCTGCGGCGATGGGAACGCCGAGTGCGTTATAGATGAAGGCGAAGAACAGATTTTGGCGGATGTTTCGTATGACCAGCTTGCTGAGGCGTCGGGCTCGCACCATGGCGCGCAGGTCGCCCTTCAGGAGCGTGATTCCGGCGCTCTCCATGGCGATGTCTGTGCCGGTGCCCATCGCTACCCCGACTTCCGCCTGCGCGAGCGCCGGAGCGTCGTTGATACCGTCGCCCGCCATCGCCACAATTCTTCCTTGCTCTTGTAATTTCTTAACAACCTCAGCCTTGTGATCGGGCAGCACTTCAGCCTCGAACTCCGGGATGCCGAGCTTCCGCGCCACGGCTGCAGCCGTTGCTTGGCTGTCGCCCGTGAGCATGACGATGCGCAGACCTTCGCCTTGCAGATCGCGCACCGCTTCGGCGGCTTCCGGCTTCAGAGGATCGGCAATGCCAAGCACGCCCGCCAGGCGGCCATCGATTGCGGCAAAGACGACGGTTTCGCCACCCTCTCGCATGGCGGCTGCCTTGGCGTTCAACTCGTCACCGGAAATACCAAGTTCTTCCAGCAGGCGTTCATTGCCGATCGCCACCGCATGCCCGCCAACTCTGCCCACGATCCCCATCCCGGTAAGTGACCGGAACTCGTCTGCCGGAATAAGCTGCAGTTGATTCGCGAGTGCCGCCTGCACCACCGCAGCGGCCAACGGATGCTCACTGCCACGCTCCAAGCTTGCGACTAGCTTCACTACCCGGTCCTCGGTTTCTCCGCCAACGGCCACTACCGACATCAGTTCAGCCTTGCCCTGGGTGAGCGTGCCGGTTTTGTCAAGAACGAGCGTGTCGACTTTCTGCAGAGTCTCGAGAGCTTCGGCGTTCTTGATCAGAATGCCGGCGCGGGCACCTCGCCCGGTGCCGACCATAATCGCCATCGGCGTAGCCAACCCAAGGGCGCAAGGACAGGCGATAATGAGCACGGCGACAGCGTTTACTAACGCGTGCGCCAGGCGAGGTGCAGGTCCCCAGACCGTCCACACGATGAAAGTGACCACAGCGACCGCAAGCACTGCAGGAACGAACCACGCAGCCACCTTGTCGGCCAAACGTTGAATGGGAGCCCGGCTGCGCTGCGCGTTGCTGACCATTTGCACGATTTGCGCCAGCATGGTTTCCCTTCCGACGCGTTCGGCCCGCATGAGCAGCCAGCCCGTACCGTTGACCGTCGCGCCGATTACTCTGTCTCCGGCGCGCTTCTCGATGGGAATCGATTCGCCGGTGATCATCGACTCGTCGACCGCGCTGAGGCCGTCGAGCACGGTCCCATCGACGGGAATCTTTTCGCCCGGACGCACTCGCAACTTGTCGCCGGGTTTTACCTGATCGAGGGCGACGTCGAACTCGCTGCCGTCATCCTTCATGATGCGCGCCAGCTTGGGCGAGAGATCGAGCAGTGCACGAATAGCGCTACTGGTGCGGCTACGAGCGCGCAACTCGAGCACCTGCCCAAGCAGCACGAGAACGACGATGGCCGACGCTGCTTCGAAGTACACTTCGGGCTGTCCGCGATTGCCTGGCGTCGAGAGAGGGAAAATTCCTGGCGCGACAGTGGCCGCTGCGCTGTAGAAGTAAGCCACACCTACGCCCATTGCGACCAGCGTGAACATGTTGGGACTGCGCAACCGCAACGATGCCCAGCCACGCTGGAAGAACGGCCATCCTCCCCAAAGGACGACGGGAGTGGCGAGTGCGAATTCGATCCATGTGACGGCCGGATCGGAGAGCACATGGGCGAGTGGCCCCATATGGACCATTGCGAGTGCCACCAACGGAACGCCCAGCAGCACGCTCCACCATAAACGGCGTGTCATGTCCCGCAATTCGGGATTCGCTTCATCGGTCGCCCCGACCGTCATCGGCTGTAATGCCATGCCGCAGATGGGGCATGAGCCCGGCGCGTCACGCACAATGTCGGGATGCATGGGGCACGTCCACTTGGTGCGCGCGGGTGCAAGCGGAACGTCCGGTTCGAGTCCCATGCCGCACTTGGGGCACGTGCCGGGACCAGACTCCCGCACTTCCGGGTCCATGGGGCAGACGTAGGCGGCCCCAGCGGCCGACATTTTAACCTCATTCGTCCGTGCGGCTTTCGGAACCATGTACCTGTCAGGCTTGCCCTTGAACTTCTCGCTGCAGGCGCGGCTGCAGAAGAAGAAGACCTTTCCCTGATGGGAAATAGTCGCCGCTGCTTCGGCGCGATCGACATTCATGCCGCACACGGGATCGGTCTCGAATATCGTGTTGCCACCCGCCATGTCCACCGGCGCGCTGCCAATTGAAACGATGGGATTCATCCCGCCAGACTTGTAATTTGGCGAAAGATATTTTTCCGGGTAGTTCCTGAACTTCTCGGCGCACCCCTTCGAGCAGAAGTGATACAGTCGGCCCTCGTATTCAGTCGAAGCCGCGGCTTTTGTGCCCTCGACCGCCATCCCGCATACGGGATCCTTATCGAACTTTCGAAATGTGGCAGAGACTTGCGATGCTGTGCCTTCCGCGTCTTCCTTGGCGCCAGTCGGCAGGTATGCCGCCGGATCGCAGACGAACTTGTGCATACATCCGGGAGAACAGAAGTAGTAAGTCTGGCCCTCGAGTTGAGACTTGCCACGCGCCTTGGCCGGGTCGACACGCATGCCACATACCGGGTCTTTCACTCCAGCCATGAGTGTCAGATCGGCTGTCTCGATTTGCGGCGATTTCGATGGGTGATTCGCTTCGTCCACGCGCTCTATGTCCTTTGTATCTTCACTGCATCCTAAGGTGCTGTTCAGCACATCGCCCGTGCTCTATAGTGAAAGCGGGAGTCCGGAGCTTGCACGGCACCTGCGCGACCTCCTCAGATGCCTTCGCATGGCGGACGCTTCAGCTTTCGTTTTCCATATCATCATTGCACGTTTGAGCGAGGGATTCGAATGACAGCGATTGAAGTTCTATTCCGCTATGGTGTCACTCCGGGCGAAAGCGAGATGAGCGCCCTGGCACAGGTCTACGACGTTTATGGGATTCGCCGCATCGCATTTCAGGAGTCACACCGCACCATACGGGTTGAATATGACGCCACCCGCCTGGATGACGCGTCGGTAGAAAATTTGCTGCGAAGTGCCGGCTTCGACGTGCGCGAGAGACTGGAGTTGGCCTGAGAAACCGAAGATTCCAGCTGTCTGCTGGGGCTCGGATGTTCAGTTGGAGCGCGAGTCCATGAAACGACAAGACTATGCAGTAGACGAGATGGGAATCAAACGAGCGGCCTCTTCCCTAACCTGTCACGCCAAGTGGAAGTTGCTTTTGCTCAGGAAGCGGCAGCCAATTTTGCGGTAAGTAAAAAGAGGGCCACTCTAGCAAGGAGCTCTGGCCGAAACTCCTTGCCGAGTGACCCTTATGCGCCACTTCGTCTGCCCTTTCTCATAGCACCTGACAGGCCAAAGAGAATTGGCGGAAAACAATGGACTTAAGCGGAATGGCCTCCGCTGACAGAGAGTAGAACTTTCCTCGATCGCGCAATCTTTTCCAGATTTGGATCGCGAGGGCGAAAGACAGTCACCTTGAAATCTCTATATTGAGTATGCCGGTTCCGCCACTAAAGTAGTGTCTGCTGCGGTCCAATCCCTCTTCCTTTGCAATCAATCAGTAACACTCAGCCAGGGGCAATCCCTCGCTCAGTTTACGCCACTCCACAACACGTCAGTTCCGGCCTCTTGGTAACACTAAGGGGCGCTGGTCGATGGCGAAGTGGTGACATTTGAGGGCTCCCGTCATAACGCGTAAGTGTCAGAAATAAAGTCACTTCTACGCAATTGACCGGGAGACAGCCCGCCCCCATACTGCGGGTAACCCCCTCAGATTCGCGAAAGTACCTTCGATTGGAGGAAACTCAAGCACGAGACCGACATATCCACGGCCGCCGACAAGATATCAGGGCAGGTTGACGGTCAACCCGATCTGGCCACCCGGGGAGACAGGCGGATGGCAGATCGCTGTGTGATTGCTTCTAAGTACCCGCTGAGCCAAAGACTGACAGCCATTTCGCAGCAAAGCGGGGTAACCAGCGTGAAAGCGCTGCAACAGAAAAAGCTTTGCGCCGCCCTGTGCGCGGCGGAATTTGAGGAGATTCAACATGAAGCTGAATAAAGTTGTTCTGGCCATCGCCATCGTGGGATTAGTTTTGGCCGCAAGCACTGCATTTGCCGGCACCAAGGTTGCTATCGATCCCAAGACTGCCACAGCGAACGTCAATGGCCCTGTCTACTCGGTCGATTTCGAGGCGTTCTGCAATGCATCGCCTTGCAACCTGACTTGGCAGATGATTGGCAGCAACAGTGACGTGGGCAGCATTAACAATACCAGCGGTCCAGTTACAACCTTTACCGCTGGTACAAGCCCGGGCCACGCCATAATCATTGTGAAGGACGATCAAGGGCACATGGACTCGGCAACCGTTACGGTTCAACAGTAGTGGTCGGAAAAAGTAGTGGTCGGAAAACTCCAGCCGTCGAACTGAACTTGATGCTGGAGATGTGGTGAATTCACCGAGGCCGGGCTCGATGCCCGGCCTTAGCTTTGGAACGATGCGGCGAAGCCGGCGTTAGATGTTGTCGCTCCTGCCGGCGGAACAATGCAGCTTCCGTAACGCAGTCTTCGAACAACATGGGGAGGGGATATTCCGGAGTAGATGGCGCGCCCTGAGAGATTCGAACTCCCGGCCTTCTGGTTCGTAGCCAGACGCTCTATCCAGCTGAGCTAAGGGCGCGTTTCCGCAACCCAAGAATTATAGCAAATCTGCGCGTGCTTGAAGGGCTGCCAACGGCGCTAACGAAGATCACTCCGGGTAATCACTTCTCCATCCCGTTTCGAAACGACTCAGAAAATGTGTGGATTATTGGGTGTTCCCGACTGGATATCGATCCATTCTTCGGTGTGCCGGCTGAGGTACCAACATGGCTGTAGTCCGGAATGCGGCAGCAACGAGCGAGCACACTGGTATGTGTAATCGCCGTCGTACTGGAGTTCGGTCTTTCCATTCTTTAGTGGAATACGATAGAAGCGATGAACGTTGACGCTGCCGAACTCCGGGCGCCGGACTCGCAACAAGGCATAGTCGAGCAAGTACACGATCAGGGTTATGCCGCACAAAGTTCCGAGTACGCGAAGATAGCGAACGTACCTGCGCGTTGCGTCGTCGCTGGCCATGGGCATCGTAAATCCAGCTTTGCCTCGAATCGGGATTCCAGCATTGTAAGTTATGACAGATTTTCTTTCTGAATTCTCGGCATAGGAAACGCCCTGACAAGCCTTCGACCCGGGCCAATGTGCCGCTCCTTTGAAGCCGTGCGACGGGTAGCGACCCCCGGAATTTTCGCCGACAGAAACCTGGTTCCTAAACTCGTTGAAGTCTCGGCCTTTGGCGTGCATCATAGAAACCTGGGAAGGATGCCGGCTGATGCGGTTGTGGCGGCAACTCGCCCCAGCAAACCATCATAAGAATTAAGCCCGATCGCACGACCTCAAGCCTTTTTGGGCGTATGGGTGAGCCGAGGCAGCCACGTTGAGTCCGACTATCAGAATTCGGGAGCCTCGCGCAGCCCAGGGCGGAGGCGGCCGTGGGCCGACCGACGGGTGGCCGGGCGGCGGGGGTGGAGGGGGCGGTCGCGGGGGCGACGATTCTCCCAGCTATGGTGAACGGTTGCGCCGCTACCGATTGGGACTGTTGCTGGCGCTCTCGTCCGTGGTGATGCTGTTTGTGTCGTTCACCACGGCGTATGTCGTTCGCAAGGCCGGTGCCGTGTGGGACCCCGCGCGGAATGACTACATAAGCAATTGGGTACCCGTGACCCTGCCGGTCAAGCTGCTGCTATTCAACACGTTCTTGCTGTTGTTCAGCAGCTTTACCCTGGAGATTGCCCGCCACAGGGCGGCAGAAGACGTGGCACTCTCCCCCATCATGGGTATTCCCGGCATTCGCGCCAGTGATAAGCATGCCGTGCCGTGGCTCTGGATCACCCTGCTGCTGGGGCTGGCATTTCTGGGCGGCCAAGCGTTGGCGTGGCATCGGCTGCAGCTCGATAACAACTCTTTTGCAACTCAGGTCAGCAGCTCGTTCTTTTACATGCTCACGGGAGTACACGCCCTGCACTTGGCTGGCGGCATTCTCGCTTTGCTCTACGCTGGACTTACTGTCTGGCTGGGGCATTCTCCCGAGACCCGGCGCATCGTGACCGACGTGACAGCATGGTACTGGCACTTCATGGGCGCTCTTTGGATCTACATCTTTTGCCTTCTGTACTTTGCCCGGTGACCGGGCGATGCTGAGCGAAGCTTCAGCGAAAACGATATAATTAAGGGTTTCGGCACCACGATCCATCAGGTCTGTGAAGCGGCCGGACAATCTCGTCCGCTGCCTTTTTTCGTAAGTACCGGGAACCCTGGGGAAATGTCCAACGACAGCATCACCGTGCGCGGTGCGCGCGTGCACAACCTAAAGAATATCGACTTCGAGATTCCTCACAACCAACTGACGGTTGTGACGGGAGTTTCGGGTTCAGGTAAGTCGTCGCTTGCCTTCGACACAATTTACGCCGAAGGTCAGCGCCGCTACGTCGAGTCACTGTCCGCCTATGCCCGGCAATTCCTCGAGCGCATCGAAAAGCCCGATGCTGACTCGATAGAAGGGATTGCTCCGGCGGTGGCAATCCGCCAGAAGAACACCACCCGCAATCCACGATCGACGGTTGGCACCGCGACGGAGATCTATGACTACTTGCGGCTGCTCTACGCGCGCGTCGGACGTACCTATTGCCTGAATTGCGGACACGAAGTTCGTAAAGATTCGGTGGACGAGGTTGCCGATCGCCTGCTGGCTCTCGGCGATGGCACCAGGTTGCAGGCGTTCTTTCCGGTACAGCCTCGCCCCAAGACGACCGAACCGCCTAAGAGCAAGGGGAGGCGAACCTCAAAGAATGCTGCGAAGGTTGACGATTCCATGCTCCGCGAACGTCTGTTCGAGTTGCGTAAACGCGGCTTTAATCGTCTCTTTCAGAATGGCAAGATCGTCGAATTTTCGACGCCCGAGTCGCTGCTCGATCTCAATTTTAACGAGCCGGTCTTCGTGCTCATCGATCGGCTTTCCGTAGATCCTGAAGCGAGAGCACGAATTGTAGACTCCGTCGAACAGGGTTATCGCGAGGCCGGAGAAGTGCTGTTCGAGACCGCACCGCCGGAAGGCCTGCCGCAGCGCTTACGATTCTCGCAGCGGTTTGAATGCAAAACCTGCGGCATTCGCTACGAAGAACCTGAGCCGCGACTGTTCTCGTTCAACAATCCTTTTGGCGCGTGTCAGAAGTGCCAAGGTTTTGGCAACACGATTGATTTTGACTTGAATCTGGTGATCCCGAACAAGTCGCTGACGCTTGCTGAAGGCGCGGTCGAACCCTGGACCAAGCCGAAATACCGCCCGCTGGCCACGGAGATGCGGCGCTTCGCTCGGGCTGCCGATGTGCCGCTTGACGTTCCGTGGCAGGATCTCACCGCAGAGCAACAGAGCTTCATCATCAACGGCGAGGGTAAGTTCCCAGGAGTACGCGGCTTCTTCGAATATCTGGAACGTAAGAAGTACAAGCTGCATGTGCGGGTCTTTTTAAGCCGCTATCGCGGATACTCCGTGTGTTCGGACTGCAGTGGGTTGCGCTTGCGCCGCGAGGCGAGACAGGTGAAGGTCGGCGGCAAAGACATCTGCCAGGTATCGGCAATGACGGTGGAGGAAGCGACACGCTTCTTCGAACAATTGTCGCTTACCCGGCAGGAATCCGATGTCGGTGAGCGCCTGCTGGAACAAATACGCGACCGGCTACGCTTCCTGAATGACGTTGGGCTGGAATACCTCACCCTGGATCGGTTGGCTTCTACTCTTTCAGGCGGAGAGGCCCAGCGTATCCAGTTGGCGACGTCACTGGGGTCGCGGCTGGTGGGAACACTGTATATCCTCGACGAGCCATCAATTGGACTGCACAGCCGCGATACGCAGCGGCTCATCAAGATCCTGCACGACCTGCGGGACCTTGGTAACACTATTCTGGTAGTCGAGCATGACGTGGAGATCATGCGCTCCTCCGATCGCATTCTCGATCTCGGGCCCGGAGCGGGCGAGAACGGCGGACGCCTCATCTCGAGTGGCACCTATGGGCAGATCAAGCGCGATCCCCATTCGCTGACTGGGCGTTATCTCAACGACGATCTGCGTATCCAGATGCCTGCGGGCCGCCGCGAGGTGAAGCGCAGGATCAAGCTGTTCGGGGCGCGCGCCCACAATCTGAAAAAGGTCGATGTCGCGATTCCGCTGGGCTTGCTGGTCGCTATCACCGGCGTGTCTGGCTCCGGCAAGTCGACGCTGGTGCACGATGTGCTCTACAACGCTTTGGCCGCCGAGAAGGGACACGTCACGGGAGGACCTCGGGCCGAGATAGATCACATCGAGGGAGCGGAGTGGATCGACGAGGTCGTGCTTGTCGACCAGTCGCCGATTGGTCGCACACCGCGATCGAATCCTGTCACCTACATCAAGGCCTTTGACGCGATTCGTGAACTGTTTGCTTCTCTTGCCGAGAGCCAGAAGCGTGGTTACGCCGCGGGACATTTCTCCTTTAACGTTCCTGGGGGACGATGCGAGGCGTGCCAAGGCGATGGCACAGTCACCGTGGAAATGCAGTTTCTCGCGGATGTGGAACTGATCTGCGAGGAGTGCAAAGGCGCGCGTTATAAGCCTGAGATCCTGGACATTCGATATCACGGGAAGAACATTCATGAGGTGCTCGACATCACCGTGAAGGAGGCCCTGCACTTCTTCTCCGGCGTTCCCAAGATCGTGGATAAGCTGCGGGTTCTGGAGGAAGTCGGGCTCGGCTATCTGCGGCTGGGTCAGTCGGCGACAACGCTGTCCGGCGGCGAAGCACAGCGTATGAAACTGGCGGCGCATCTGCAACCCAAGCCACGTGATATCGGCCGGACCCGGACCGAACAGAATAAGCGCAAGCCGCACACGTTATACATTTTTGACGAGCCAACGACGGGTTTGCACTTCGATGACGTTAGCAAATTATTGGCGGCGTTCCGTCGCTTGATCGAAGCGGGCGGTTCCATCGTGGTCATTGAGCATAATCTTGACGTCATTAAGACCGCCGATTGGGTAATCGACCTTGGTCCAGAGGGCGGATCGGCGGGAGGACGCGTGGTAGCTGCAGGGACCCCTGAGGTGATTGCGGCAACCCCGAATTCCTACACCGGCCAGTGGCTGGCGCGCATCTTACCGCGTAACGGGAACTCGCAATCGCATGAATAACAGGACCTATTGCACAAAGGTATTGCTGGGCGCGGTCCTTGCTGTCTGGCTCCCCGTCCTGGCGCAGCAGAGCAAGCCGACGGTCCGCCACCGTCAGGTTGAGGAAACCACACCCGCGGATACGGCGTCCGCCGAGGTAGACCGGGCGGAAACGGCGATGCAGAAAAACGACTTCGCCGGCGCTGAGTCCTTGCTCGGGAAAGCGGTTGCGGCAAATCCCAACGACTACCGCGCATGGTTCGACTTCGGCTACCTGTATAACGCCCAGAAGCAGATACCCGCGGCAATCGATGCCTATCGTAAGTCTGTGACCGCCAAGCCCGATGTCTTCGAGTCCAATCTTAACCTTGGAATCCTGCTGGCTCGTCAAGGCAACAACGCCGAAGCAGCAACTTATCTGAAGGCCGCAACCCAGCTCAAACCGACGGCGCATCCGGAGGAAAGTCTGGCGCGCGCCTGGCAATCACTGGGCCACGTCGTCGCCGGTAGCGATCCTGCGCAAGCAATTGCTGCTTACAGCGAGGCGGCAAGGCTCGACCCGAAGAATCCTGAGCCTCATCTCGCCTGCGGGATGCTGCTGGAAAAACAAAACGACCTGGACGCGGCGGCGCACCAATATGAGGCCGCCTCCAGCCTCGATCCTAAGTCGCGCGACGCCTTGGCTGGGCTGGCCAACATTTATGCAAAGCAGAAGAAATACTCCGATGCCGAGGCGGCCCTACGAAAACTGCTGCAGACGGATCCTCAGAACAACGATGCTCGGGTGCAGTTAGGACGGGTATTGGCAGCCGAGGGAAAGAACGAAGCGGCTGCGCAGCAGTTGCAGGCTGGGCTCCACGCCCCCAACGCCGATCCGCAGGCGGCCCTCGAACTCGGTACCCTATACGTCGATGCCGGCAAATACACAGAAGGCGAGCAGCAACTGCGGGAAGCCGTGCAAAGCATGCCGCAGAGCGCTGCCGCCCACTATGCTCTGGGTTCCCTGCTGATGCACGTTAAGAAATATCCCGAGGCGCAGCAGGAGTTGCTGCTCGCCATCAAGCTCCAGCCTGATATGGGGCAGGCGTACGGCAACCTGGCCGTCGTGGCTTCGGAGAACAAGGACTATCAACTCACCATACGGGCCTTGGATGCCCGCGCCAAGCTGCTGCCGGAGATTCCCTTCACCTACTTCCTCCGCGCTACTTCATACGATAACTTGAAAGCTGTGCCGCAGGCCGTGCAATCCTACAAGCAGTTTCTCGCGGTCGACGATGGCAAGATGGCTGATCAAGAATGGCAGGCGCGCCATCGTTTGATCGCGCTAGATCCCGCACATAGGGACAAGTACGCGGAAAAGAAGTAACATGCGAATTTTGCTTCGAGCTTCGGCGGTTGTCTTGGCCATCACCAGTGTGGCACTGGCGGCGACTGAGTCACTGGCCGCTTTGAAATCGAAAGCTGATCTCGCACACGGTGGCGATCAGGCCAGGTTCAGCATGGAGTATGCGCATCGACTGCTGGAAGATTCGAACGCCCTGTTTACCGATGGCAGCGCTGACAAGGCGCAGGAGGAGATCCGCGAGGTCGTAGATTATGCTCGCATCGGGGCGCATGCGGCGATATCGTCGGGAAAGCGTCAGAAGCAAACCGAGATTTCATTGCGCGAACTGGGCAAACGCATGCACGACATTGGAGATACTCTGGCATTCGAAGACCGCGGGCCTCTGCGTCAAGCTTACGATGAGATTGAGCAGGTACGCTCAGACCTGTTGACCAAAATGTTTCAGAAATGACCTATAAACGGGAAGTCGCTATGTTTCGGCGCTCTACTTTGTTAACGCTGCTCGTTTTATTGTTCTGCTGGGGGGCCGTGCGCGTTACTGCGCAAACCCGCGAGCGCGATCCGCTCAACGAAAGAGAAGTCGATGAAATGCGCGACACCGCGGATTTCCCGGATAAACGGCTTGAGTTGATGATCAAGTTTGCACGCGCGCGCATCACACAGATCGAGGGACTGCGCGTCGACCTCTCCCTGGGCAAAGACCGTCCGCCTCAGATTCACGACCTCTTACAGGACTTCACCACCCTGGTGGATGAGATCGACGATAACATCGATATGTATGCCTCTCACAAGACGGACATGCGAAAAGGGTTGAAGCTTCTGATCGAAGCAGACAGCGAATGGCAGCTCAAACTGCGCTCTCTCAAGGAGCAGTCTCCGCAGGAGGAACTTGAGCAATATTCGTTCGTGCTGGCCAATGCCGGAGACGCAGTCAAAGACAGCGCTGAGTCAGCCCGCGAAACATTGCAGGAGCAGGTAGAGTTGGCGAAAGACAAGAAGTTGAACAAAGTATATTCAGAACGCGCCGATTAGCAGGTCAAGGACAAAAGCAAAAAGCCGCCAAAGTTTTCCCCCTGTGGCGGCCTCTTGTAAGTTGTGTGTTCCTGAGAGTAGCGCTCTCAAGCAGACACGGTAGCAGAGACTCTACTCACCTGCAAGCCCAAAACTCTCTCAGCATCGCCCGCACCCTCTGTGACACTAAGTGACCGGTCCGCGATGCGAATGCCGGGTCACTTCTTCATGGTAAGTTAGTAGTGTTTTGCGGGCTAGTCTTCAGCACATTTTCCAACAATCCTATCGCGAATTGCGGCCGCGGGCGCCCATGCCCGAGTTTCGCGTAGAGTTTTATCCTTTCGCCAACGTAAACAATACAATTCGCCTCCGCCAAGGCCAATTGCGCGTCCGCATCTCGGACCTGCTGGAAGGCGCGCCGGAAGGGGTTCTTGAGGCAATCGCACATATTCTGCTGGCCAAGATTTACCGCCAGCCGATCGAGTCACTTCATGCCGCACGGTATCGTCGTTATGTGTCAAGTCATAACATGAGCAGCAAAGCTCGAATCGTTCGGCAGATGAGAGGCCGCAAACGGATCGAATCGGCCCTCGGTCAAGTTTATGATCTGGAAAGGGTTTTCGATGAGTTAAACGTTCGCTTCTTCCATGGCCTGCTTGGCCGCCCGCAAATGACCTGGAGCCAGTCACATTCCCGCAGAAGCCTTGGCCACTATGATCCAGCGCACAACGCCATTGTCATCAGCCGTGTCTTCGATCATCCCGCAGTGCCCCGATATGCCATCGAGTACATTGTGTATCATGAGATGCTGCACTTGAAACATCCGGTGAAGCTGCGGGGCAGCCGGCGATGTGTTCATGGTCCCGACTTTCAGAAGGACGAAAAACTATTTCCCGAGTTGGAGCAAGCGAAAAGGTTTCTGAAGACATTCTAAGTGCGGACGGTGTTTACCGAGGTTGGAGAGGACTCCGGGAACAGCATGCGGACCGAACAGCGGGCTCCTCCGCTTTGCGGCAAAACAGCCCACTCCGGCCGGAGACCCTACTCCCAGTCTCGGCCTATTAGACGGCGCTCGGCACGACGGGCCTCTTTGTGACTTCCGCTAACTGCTCCGCCGTGATGTCAATCGTATAGAGTGCATGCGAGGCGTTTGCGAAGCGCAACTTGTAGGGATATTCTCCCGTCATATAGTCGCAATTCAACTGTTCTGCCAGTGAGCGTGCGGTAGCTTCGTATACCAGTAGGATACCTGGCGAATACGATGCCCACCCGGGATCGAAGTAGATCGTGTAAAAGCGCCGCCATTCCGCTTCTCGAAAAGTCACCAGTCCGGCGACCAGGATCTCGTCTTCATCTTGCAGCGTGAAAATCTCGCAGGCCTTCCCTTCTATGGCAGCAATGTCCACCATGAACTGCCGACGCCGTGGATCGCGAAAAATATTGTTCTCGTCTGCAGAAAACTGATCGCATTTGCGGTGATAAAGCTCACGAACCAGGTCGGAATTGTCTCCCGTATGGACACGCAACGTCACGCCCCGTTTTTGTATGCGTCGAAAGTGACGGTCAAGCCGGAGATGCGCTGCACGGAATCGCTGTTCCCCGATCATTTCCCTGCGGACCCCTGGAGCGCTGGCAAACGGAGTGAGCGGAAACTCCCGCCAGTGTTCCTGTGCGGCGGCAGCCCTGATTGCCGTAACCGACAGTGGCATCGCAAATTGCGACGCGCGTTGCCACGCTAAGCGCAGAGCCTCAGGATTGCCAACGTGCAGCACATCACGATAGTCGAACAGAGATTCGCCGAGCAACTCCAGACGTCGCGTAAAGCGATTCAAAGCGAGCGGAAGGATGGCCGCACCATCGTCGCCCTCGATCGCAACCACCCGTGGTTGCAGCCGGTCGGCAAAAACATCCGCCGCAAGCCGGTTCCATGTGAAGCGCTGAAAGATGCCAGGCTCCCGAGTGGAGACGATTTCATTCCACAGTGGTGCCAGATCGTCTATCTCAGAAACGGACTGCGCGACGGTTGTACGAAGCGTGAGCATAGCAAGTCTGAACTCATTACCGGTACTAAGAAGGTAGCGTCAGCCAATGGGTTGCGGCGAGCGAAGATCCTTTCTGCTTGGTTCACCCTGCTAATTCGACCGCGTCGGTGGGGTGCGCTTCGCTCAAGCCGGCTCCGCGGTAGGCGCGCATGACGTCCTCCAGCGACACAACTCCCAGCAGATCTTGCGCGTTCGCGCGATGGACCACGGGAAGCAACGGCCAGGTTCCGATGAGTCGCAGCGCGGTATCGAGCGGGTGATCCGGATGAAGGTAGGGAATCTCGCGGGTCAGTACGCTGCCGATCGGCTCCGGGGAGTCGGGCGGGAGTGATAGCAGCGTGGCGCGGCTGATTCCGTGCCAGTCCTCCCCTCCTGTGCCCACGACAAAAAACTCCTGCGCCGAGCCCTGGACGCGTTCTTGGGCCTCGGCGATACGCATATCGCCGGTGATAGTCTGTCCCACCGGCGGACGCATAGCGTCTTCGACGCGCAGCAGCGGAACTTCCCGCTCTTCCTCGAGGGACGGCAGATCGAGGCCATCCTGGCGCGACAGCAAATCGAAAATCGGCGTTGGCTGAAACGTTCTTGAGATGAAATAGGCAATCGCATTCGACAAAATGACCGGCACGATGATGCTGTAATTGCCACTGACTTCCAGCATCATGAACACCGAGGTCATGGGAGCGCGCAATATCCCAGCGAATAGAGTTCCCATGCCAACAAGCGCGTACGCACCTACTGGTATTAGCAGGTGCGGGAAGAACATGTGTTCTGCCATTCCCACCGCCCCGCCGATCATGGCCCCCATGAACAGCACCGGCGCAAACAGGCCGCCGGGCGTTCCGGTGCTGAAGGAAAGTCCGGTCGCAACGATCTTCAGCGCCCCCAACATGATCAGGACTTGCCACGTGTACTGCTCATGCATTGCCTGATCAATGTAGTTGTAACCCGCGCCCATCACCTCGGGAAACCTGATTCCGATGAGACCAATCAACATGCCCGCCGCTGCCGGTTGGAAGTACTGCGTCCAGGATGGCAGCCGGCGCAAGCGCGGCCGCAAATAACCGATGTACTTCACGAAGGCGAGCGAAGCGAAACCTCCGATGATGCCCAATATCGCGTAGGCACCTAGTTCGCCGATGTGCTCCAAGTGATAGGACGGAACCCGAAACAGCGGTTCGTCACCGAGAAACCAACGTTCCACAACTGCGGCGGAGATGGCGGCAAGCACGACAGCGCCGAGAATGCCGGCCGTCCAACGGCCAATGACCTCCTCAATAACGAAAAGCACCGCCGTGATCGGAGAATTGAAAGCCGCGGCCAGACCGGCTGCGGCTCCAACTGGTGCAATCAAGCGCAGCTTCTCGCGCGAAAGCTTCAGCCGGCGACCGAGTGCAGATGCCAGACCCGCGCCGATCTGCAGGGAAGGGTCCTCGGGACCGAGCGACTGTCCGCTGCCGATGGCGAGTGCGCTAGTGATGAACTTTCCGACAACCGTGCTGATGGGGATGTAGCCATCGTAGATGTAAAGAGCTGCCTTAGTCTGATTGACCCCACTACCTCGTGCCCGCGGGAAGAACCGTATCACCACGAAAGCAATCAATAGCCCGACGAGCGTTGGGGCGACAACGATCCGCGGAAATGATGGATGAAGCGCGCTGCCCAGCAGCCTGAGGTGCAGGAATTCGATGCTCATGCGGAAACACACCACGGCCAAACCCGCACCGACACCGATTAATACCGCCAACAGGAGAAAGAATTGTTCTTCCCGCAGGCTGAATCGCTCAGGCGACAGCATGCCGCGTAAGGTGCTCCAGTATTTGCGGCGGGTCGGCGTCGAGATGGGCGATTTTGCGGCCGAAGAATCTCTCGGCCTAGCCGCGATGGAGCCGGCGGCAGAGTCCGTCAGACTGGTTGATTGCGGAGCCTCTGGCCTCACTGGACTGCTCCTTGGCGGTTCCCGAGGATGAGCAGAGCGCGGTCAGTCTTCGTCATGTCGGCGCAGAGAGGTTGCGTCGCACGCTCCACGTTGAAGACCAGGTCCATGGTTGACTCCAGCGCATCGGGGTTCTTGCGCAGCGCCTTTTCGGTCGCGCCATTCTTCTTTTGCATCGCAATGGTATACAACATCTGCAAATCATCAGGTGCGTTGGTCGACGCTTTGGTAGCGGCTTGCGAGGCAGGACCCGCTGCTGCTGTTTGTCCGGACGGCGGAGGTGCGGCACTCACCGGGACCTCAAGATTCAACCCGCGCTCTGCCGCACAGCTGGTAAGCCGCTTAAGAGCAACCTCGAATGCCTCTGCTACCCGCTGGGCACGTTCCGCGACCGAAAGACCGCGCAGCCCGGGCGCGATCCGGAGCACTTCCCTGCTCAAGTCCAGCAACTGCTGCGCTTCGGGCAAGCGCTTATCGCGCTCTACGGCAGCCGCAAGTTCGCGTTCCGCAGCGCCATAGTCTCCCATGGCGAAGGAACTCTTCCCATCGCCAAGCCATGCCTGGGCATTGTCCCGATCCGACTTGAGAATGTCTTCATACACGCCTTGCGCCCGCGCAGCGTCACCGATCTGTAGCAGGAGTTGAGCCAATCGCAGCTGCTGATCTTCATCGTGTGGCGCGTCAGCCTGCAGGGCGATCAACTCCGCCTCCGCTTGACGCAGATCGTGCCTTTGCAGCAGATATTGCACCAGCTCAAATCGAACCGCAACCCTGCGGTCACGCGACATGTCCGGCCAGACACCGTTGATCGCATTACGGTAGTAACGAACTGCCTCACTGGCGTTGCCTTGTTTGGCGAAGAGGCGCGCCAAGGAAAGATTGACTTCCCCGTCAGCCGGCTCTTCCTCCCACAGGCTGAGCAGATGAGCGCGCGCCTCGGGGAATTTATTCGCGGCCAGGAGCGCCTGGGCCAGACGCAGGCGGTATTCGTCGTTCTCACGGTCGTAGGTCAAAGCCGTTCGATAATCCTCCGCCGCAATCTCAGGATATCCCGGCATAGCCCGATCACCGCGAGAGAACCACATTTGAGCCAGCGACATTTCCCTCTGGCGATGCCGACGCACCATCCACTGAGCCAGCGCAAACATGGCGATTAGCGATAAGACGACAACCAGGAGAATAAGCCGCTCTGAGCCTTTTGATTGTGCTTTTCCGCAGGCAGGGCATCGGTCCAAGCCGCGTGGGATGGGCTGGCCGCAACCGGTGCAGTTTGAGACCTCCAGCGGCGTGCTTACAGTTGACATAAATATCGTTCGACGGCCTCGATGAAAGGGCTTATGCTGCGCATTTCCCTCTTCGTCGCACTCACGATTATCGTTCAGCAGAGCCGGACTGCTGGAGCATAAAAAATGTCGTTTTCCATGCGCGACAAGAGCACCTCTTTTACCGCCGCAGAATGCCTTTTCCTGGCAACGAGCCCCACGACATCATCGGCAAAGCACAGCGTGCCAGCCGCCCTGACTCCACGCGAATTGCGCCGTCCCCGGGGAAACTCGTGCTCGCTGCCCAGTCCTGTATTCGTAGTCAACTCGTGTCTGATTGGCTGAGTAGGGTTTGATGTCCTTGATATCAAGCACATGCTCTCCGCGCAGAACTGGGCACTGGTTCAGTTGTGCCTCTGCATCTTGGTCCGTCAAGGGCGCGACGACATGCCCTAAATGATCGACATGCGACTCGAACATTCTCGCCATCAATAATCCAGCACAAAGAAGCATGGCGACCGGAACCAGCAAGACCAGGTTTCCAACGACCTCCCTAAGAATAACGGGGCCCAAGCGAGGGGTACTCGCTGACCCTCCCCTCTTTTCATTCGAGTTCATAAAATGCGCACTCCCTGCGCGGGCATACTGGCAGGTTTATCATCACGCCTACTAAGAGAGTTAGATGCGCAAGAACAAAGGGCTAGCAACGCAAAGAGGTCAGGGCCTGGGTCTGGAATTCCCAACCTTGAGGGACATGGACGGCCGGCGACTCGTTATGCGATGGTACTTGTGCGAGAAAGAGGTGAGCAGCACTGATTGCGAAGAGGACGAGGCAATATGCTACTGCCGTTCGGAATGCTGTGGCGGGACCATGCGTAACCGTATAAGGCCCGCAAGCCATGGGAAGGAGCAGCACAGCTAAAGTGCTCACCATCACCAGAAACGCCATTCGAGGCAACAGGGACATGATCTTTTGATGCAGCTACCGCCCTCGGGGCTCACTTCGTTTATCGGCACCAAACCTCGCTAACCCGATAACATCACGGCCTTACTCGCAGAGCTAAGCCATCCGGCCAAGTGTAACTACCACCTCCGCGGTACACACAGCAAACAAGGCATGAAAATCCCGTACAATCAACCTGTCCTCGAACTCCCGACGACTTTTTACTTTATGGACCAATGGCTTCCCTCGTCTTTCGTATGCCTTCGACACTATAGGGCAAAGGATTTTCTTCCTGACCTTATAGCCGGCGTCACGGTCGGATTGGTGGCCCTGCCGCTGGCAATGGCGTTTTCTATCGCATCGGGACTATCGCCGCAAGCCGGCATCTATTGTGCCATTGTCACCGGATTTCTGATCTCCCTGCTGGGCGGTTCGCGAGTGCAGATCGGCGGACCAACCGGCGCCTTCGTCGTCGTGATCGCTGGAATCATCGCCCATTACGGCGTCGACGGTCTCTTCATGTGCACCATGATGGCCGGCGTTCTGCTTTTCGTCATGGGGGCTACCGGGCTGGGCGCTGCCGTTAAGTTTATTCCGCGACCCGTGGTGCTGGGTTTCACCAACGGCATAGCAATCCTGATTGCCAGCACGCAGATCAAGGATTTCTTTGGCCTGAAGATCAACGAACTGCCTGGCAACTTCCTTGGTCGCATGCAAGTGCTGTCGGAAAACTTCCGTAGCCTGTCATGGGAAGCGACGGCTCTTGGCTGCGGTTCTATCGCTATTATCCTGCTGACGAACAGATTTGCTAAGCGGATCCCTGGCTACATCGTTGCTCTGATCGTAGGCACCTTGGTCGCCGCCGCGTTGAAGTTGCCGGTGGAGACAATTGGCACTCGCTTCGGCGGAATTCCTTCAGGAATGCCGCATCTACAAATACCCGGGTTTCACCTGGAACTGATACACCGGCTCATCTCGCCCGCCATCACGATCGCCATGTTAGGAGCCATCGAGTCGCTGATGTCCGCCGTGGTCGCCGACCGGATGACGGGATTCAAACACAACCCCAACGTCGAGTTGATGGCGCAGGGCGTAGCCAATATCGCCTCGCCGATGTTCGGAGGTCTGCCCGCCACGGGCGCCATCGCGCGTACGGCGACCAACATCCGCTCCGGTGGCCGAACGCCCGTCGCTGGAATGGTCCATGCGCTCACCCTGCTCGCGGTCCTGCTGTTCGCCGCTCCGCTGGCGTCACACGTGCCCCTCGCCGTCTTAGCGGCGATCTTAATGGTCGTCTCCTACAACATGGGAGAATGGGCCGAAACCGCTAAGCTGTTGAAGCTAGCCAAGTCCGACATATCGGTCTGGCTGGTAACCCTGGCTTTGACCGTCTTTGCCGACCTGACCGTAGCCGTCGAATTCGGCATGATTCTCGCTGCCCTTCTGTTCATCCGCAAAGTGACCATTACGACTACAGTTTCGGAGGTCACCGACGACTACGTAGAAGAAGGTCGCGCGCATAGTCTGCAGGACAAAGACATTCCCGGTTATGTTCGTGTATTCCGCATTCACGGCCCGTTCTTGTTTGGCGCAACCGAAAAACTCGACGGCGTTTTCGAGCAGATAGACTCCCTGCCGCCGGTGATTATTCTTCGACTGCGTAACATGACGGCCCTCGACGCGACGGGACTGCGGGTCTTCGAGGACTTGGTCGAGCAACTTCGCAAGTCGGGACGAGCAATCGTTTTCTGCGGTGCCCGCGAACAGCCGCGGCACTACATGGAGCAGGCAAACTTCGCCTCCCATGTCGGAGCCGAAAATATCTGTGCCAATGTCGAGGAGGCGCTTCATCGCGCCGAAGCGTGCATCCAGGAGTCGCAGGTGACGGCCAGCTGAACCCTATGCCGCGAGTGTTTGTTACCAGATTTCGCTGCGATAGATTATCCACCAACTGGCGACGAGCGATGCAAGCGTCTCCGTGATCGCCCACCTTAGCGGCAAAAAATATGCCCCAACGCTCAGAATTGCGAATAGCAGCCAGAAACACTTGCGTTGCGTAGATGGATCCACATTCCCCCAAAGCAAAAAAGGAGAGGCCGTTGAGCCTCTCCGTATGATCTTTGCCCCATCGGCAGTTACTGCACATCGAAGCCAGGCAGGTTCTCCTTGGCTGTTCCGTCGAATGGGGCGCTGGTTAACGCCTTTCGCCTGCACGAACTCTAATACAACCGGAAATTCACCTCGACATTGATCTGAACGGCTACAGGTTTTCCATCCTTCATGGCCGGCTCGAACTTCCAGTTGCGCACCGCCTCGATGGCCTTCTGATCCAGTCCCATGCCGAGCGCGCGAGCCACTTTGACGTCCCGAGGCTTGCCATTGGGATCAACGATGAGCCACAGCACAACGGTACCTTGATACTTTGCCTTGCGAGCTTCTTCGGAGTATTCAGGATCGGGTGTATCCAGAGCGCGAGGAGCTGAGACCCCTCCTCCGACCCGAAATACCCCTCCACCAATACCTCCGCCATGGCCGGGACCAACACCTGGGCCTGTGCCGGAGCCGACGCCACCGCCCGAACCTGATCCAATGCCGCCACCGCTACCGGTGCCATTGGAAGGAGGTCCAGAGGGAATAGCCGCCATAGGGTTTCCGATCTCAGGCATGTTCGAGGCGAGCTTGATCTGCGGGGGCACAACCACCGTGGGCTCAACCGCTAGTTTCGGATTCGGATTACGAATCACGATCGCCGGAGGCGTGATCTGTTCCATCGCCGTTTTGGGCAGTTTGCCCTTGGGCGCTTGCAGCTTGTCGCGATCGCCTCCTCCGCCCCCACCACCAGCAGAAGGTCCTTTCTTCGTCATCGGAAGCGGCGGCGTCAGATCTGGCGCAATCAGCGTGATGGAATCATGCTTTTGAGCTTCCTTCACGACCTTAGCGCCAGTGATGGAGAGGGCAATCAATGCCGCGATCATCACAACGTGTACAGCCAGCGAAACGCCGGCGCTCTGCTTCTTGTACGTGTCCTGTGCCCAGATCTCGCGTACTTTGACAGGCTTCGAGGTCAGTTCCAACGGGGGCAGTTTCTCAGGGAAGAACGCGTCGCGGATGTTGCTCTTCAACGAGCTCCACAGCGATTCGTCGGCCGTGGTCCGCGGCAGAAGATGCAGCTCGTCCTGCTCGGATTGGGGAATCAGCGCCTGATTGGCCATAAACTCGTTTGTTTCCTTCGGACTTTATTGGCGACGTAAGTCGCTGCCTTTCACCAGAGCAATCAGCACGCAAGGTGCCAAGCTGCTCATTCTACAAACCCGTGTTTCCATTGGAGGTTTCGGGTCGCTCGCCCAGTCGCTTGCTGAACCTGTAACTCTGCATACCACATTTAGATGCAGAGGTGCCCATAGCGTTGTTCGATTACCATCACTTTACCTGAGACGTACCGCAACCGTAAACCGGAGAGCCGCGCAAGCCGCTGAATGGACGAGCATTTCCCTACTCCCTATAATGAACTCATCGCTTGTGAACATCTCGTTATAGTTTATGAACTCCACACAAGCTGTCGGGAGAACTCGGGAGTGCCGCTCGACCTGAAGTCAACACTGAATTTGCCCAAGACCGAATTTCCGATGAAGGCCAACCTGCCTCAGAACGAGCCTAAAATGCTCGCGCGCTGGGAGGAGATGCGGATTTACGATCGCATCCGCGAGGTCCATGCCGGGGATCCGATCTACATTTTGCACGATGGACCTCCGTATGCTAACGGCCCGATCCATCTGGGACACGCGCTCAACAAAACCCTGAAGGATTTTATCGTCAAGTCGCGCACCATGAGTGGCTACAACTCGCCTTACGTACCAGGCTGGGACTGCCACGGCCTGCCTATCGAAATCAAAGTAGACGACGACCTGGGCCGCAAGAAACTCGACATGGACCCTATGGAGGTCCGTGAAGCGTGCCGCCGTTATGCGCAGCACTATCTTGATCTGCAGCGTGACCAGTTCAAGCGGCTTGGCATCTTCGGCCGCTGGGATGATCCCTACTCCACCATGACGCCGCAGTACGAGAGCACGGTGGCGAAGCTTTTCTACTCGTTTTACGAGCAGGGCATGGTTTACAAGGGGCTGAAGTCCGTCTACTGGTGCATCCACGACAAGACTGCGCTGGCCGAGGCCGAGGTCGAATACGAGATGCATACCAGCCCCAGCGTTTGGGTACGCTATCCTTTGCTCAGCGATCCGGCAAAGATCGATCCGGCTCTCGCGGGCAAGTCGAACGTAGCGACCATCATCTGGACGACCACTCCGTGGACGCTGCCGGCGTCAATGGCAGTGACCTTCGCGCCTAATGCGGAGTATGTTGCACTCGATTCGGGTGAGTGGACTTATATCGTCGCCAGGGAATTGGCCGGGCAAACCATCGAAAAGTGTAGCCTCGGAGTAACCACGGAAGTCGCGATTTTCCCGGGTTCTAAGCTGGAATATGCGAACTTCGCGCACCCCTTCCTGGATCGTACCATTTTGGGCGTGCTCGGCGACTACGTCACCATGGATACCGGTACTGGTGCGGTGCACACGGCTCCAGCGCACGGCGCGGACGACTTTTTCACCGGCGTCAAATACGGGATCGATCTCCACTGTGACGTCGACGAGGGCGGCATCATCCGCAGTGGCTTGCCTGAATACACAGGACAGCAGGTGTTTAGGGCGAATCCACTCATTGTGGAACTGCTCAAGAGCCGGGGTGTGCTGCTGGGCTATGAGAAGATCGAGCACTCCTATCCACATTGCTGGCGCTGTCACAATCCGATCATCTTCCGGGCCACTGAGCAGTGGTTTATTGCGATGGAGGGCGAGATCCCTGGCGGGACGTTGCGCAGCCGCTCGCTTGAAGAGATCAAGAAGGTGAAATGGGACCCGGCGTGGGGCGAGGAGCGCATCTCCAACATGATCGCCACCCGCCCGGACTGGTGTATTTCCCGTCAGCGCATCTGGGGGGTGCCCATCGCAGTCTTCCAGTGTTCCAACTGCAACGAGTTTCTCAACGATAAAGCTGCCCATAAAGCAGTAGTTGATCTTTTCGCTCGCGAGGGTGCTGACGCCTGGTACAGGCGCCCGGCGGAAGAAATTCTGCCGGCGGGCACACAGTGCGCCAAGTGCGGTGGCACAAAGTTCCATAAAGAAATGGACATCATCGATGTCTGGTTCGAGTCCGGGTCAAGCCATGCTGCCGTGCTGGGCCATGAACCCGATCTGCCTTGGCCTTCCGATTTGTATCTTGAGGGAGGCGACCAGTACCGGGGATGGTTTCACTCTTCCCTGCTCTGCGCCGTTGGAACCATGGGCGGCGCGCCGTACCGTAGTGTCGCCACCAATGGATGGACACTCGACCCACAGGGCCGTGCCATGTCAAAGTCACTGGGCAACGGGGTTGAGCCTGTCGAGATCACCGAGAAGCTGGGCGCCGAGATCGTTCGCCTCTGGGTGGCTTCAGTTGATTTCCGCGAGGACGTAACCTGCTCCGACGAACTGATGCAGCGTATTGCCGAAAGCTATCGCAAGCTTCGCAACACGTTTCGCTACATCCTTGGCAACCTGGCGGCTTTTAATCCCAAGCGCGACGTCGTGGCATTTGGCGATATGCACTCGCTGGATCAATACATCCTGCTGCAGGCGGCGGAGCTGGACAAGGATGTTCGCGAACACTATGACAGCTTCACATTCCATAGGTTGTACGCGCGGCTGAAAGATTTCTGTATCGTCGATCTCAGCTCGATTTATTTCGACGTGCTGAAGGACCGGCTCTACACGTCGGCGCCAAAATCCGTTGCGCGGCGATCGGCGCAGACGGCGCTGTGGCGCCTGGGCGAGGCCCTGGCCAGGCTGCTGGCGCCGATTATGAGCTTTACCGCAGAGGAAGTCTGGGGCTTTTTGCCGAAGACCCAGGAGCGTCGTGATAGCGTGCACCTGGCGCTCTTCCCGGAACCAGAAGAGCTTGTGGGAGATGTTCCGGTGGGGCTGGATGCAGCATCGCTCCGAGCTGATTGGGATACACTGCTTGCCATTCGCGGGGAGGCCCTGAAAGCTCTAGAGCAGGCACGTACAGAAAAGCAGATTGGCGGCGGCCTGGAAGCTCAGCTCAAGATTGCTGCCCCTGAAAAGATCTATTCCGTGTTGGAGCGTTATCGAGATCAGCTCCGGTATGTCTTTATCGTGTCGGATGTACGGCTGGAGAAAGCCGCCTCAGCGAATGGCGACGCTGGTTTAATGATCAGCGTGAACAAGGCGCCTGGGCAGAAGTGCGAGCGTTGCTGGAACTACTCGGTCCATGTAGGCGAGGACCGCGCTTATCCCACCGTGTGCGAGAGATGCAGCGCTGTGCTCGCTGAGATTGAAGCCACCGCAGGAGCGAAGTAGAACGGAGCCGTGCTTCGTGCTTCTTTCGGTCCGGTTGCTGCGTCTAAGCTGGTAAGCACCGAACTTCGTCCTGGGGTGCATGGTCACATCGAGTCATGCGTAAATATTTCTTTCTGATCGCCATCGCTGTAATTGTTCTCGACCGGCTGGCAAAGTCGGCGATCGCGGACAATATCGCTCTGCATGACAGTGTCACGATCATTCCCGGTGTTTTCAATCTCACGCATGTGGAGAATACAGGCGCTGCGTTCGGCCTGTTTGCCGACTCGAACGCACACTGGAAGATTGGTGCGCTGGTCATGTTTTCTGTGATCGCGCTGATCATTGTCACCGCAATCCTGTGGAAGCACAGTCACGCGCTAACCACTACGACGATCGGACTATCACTCATTCTGGGAGGCGCAAGCGGCAATCTTTGGGACCGCTTGCTCACTGGGCACGTCGTCGACTTCCTCGATTTTCACATCGGCAGTTACTACTGGCCGGCCTTCAACGTAGCCGATAGCGCGATCGTCGTTGGAGCAATTCTCCTCGTTGCCGAGATACTTTTCGCTAAGCAGGCGGACCACCCCATCAAGGAGCCGGCGCTGCGCGACTAAAAGTCCCGTCCAAGTCGCGACGGCTGCTGAGTCTCTCAAATCAACGCCCGTCACTGCCTGAACATGCACCGCTGGCCTCGCACGGCGCGTTACGGCGTTCCGTAGACCCGCTTGTAGACCTCGGCGTTGCGCACGATGGCCTGAACATACTCGCGCGTCTCAGTGAATGGGATCGACTCTACAAATTCTTCGACGTCCCGGTAGTTACCCGAGGCGCGCCAGTCCTCGACGCGATCCGAGCCGGCGTTGTAGGCGGCGAGCGCATACTCAACCTGTCCGCCGAAATGGTCGACCATCGAGCGGAAATAATGTGTTCCCAGTTGGAGATTGGTCGCCGGTTCCAGCAGTGAGTCGGTGTTGTAGTGATGCAGCCCGACTTGCTTGGCCTCCCCTTTTCCGGTTCGCGGCAGCAACTGCATCAGGCCATACGCGTTCGCGTGGGAAACGGCGCTGGGATTGAACTCGGATTCTTGCCGGATCAGCGAAGCCACAAGATAAGGATCGAGCCCGTTCTCCTCGGAGTAACGCTGTAACGCATCCCAGTACGGACGTGGAAACAGGCCGTGCCAGTACTCCGTCGGCAGGGCGCTGGTGTCCATGGAGAAGTAACCTGCGATAGCGTGCTTCAAGGCCTGCAGTGCGCGGAAATACTCTCCACCGCTGCTATAAATGCGGGCAATCTCCAGCATCTCCCACGATGGGCCGGTACTGCTGCCTGCCTGCAACTCGCGCACGGCAAGGTCGATGACGCCGGCGTTCTCCAGCAACTTGGCCCGTTCGTAGTGCAGATCGTCGTCCGGAGGCGAGACCCGCAGCGCCTCCGGTTCGTACTTCACCATCGATCCGATACGCTGCAACGATGCCACCGTTACCGTTGGAGCCTCCGGTAAGGTTGCCAGACGCTTGCGCGCACAAACTCCGTAGTAATAATTGCGGTAACGATCGGCGAGTTTCTGGTAGTACGTTCGTGCCAGACCGTATTCATGGTCATCTTCGGCCATGCGCGCCCGCCAATACAGGGCATTGGGAACTTCATTCGAGCCGGGATAATACTCGATTTGCTCATCGAAATACTTCTTGGCTTGTTCGGGCCGATTCTGCCGGTAGGTCAGCCAGGCACATTTCCAGTGCGCGTACGAGGCTTTAGCGCTGTTCGGAAAGCGCTGGTGAATCTCGCGATACATGTCGATCGCCCGGTCGTAATCCTTGCGAAGCAGGTACATGTTTCCAGCCGTGAACAAGGCTGACTCCAGCCAAGTCGACGTGGGAGTGGCGGTCCGCATGTGCGTAAGTACGCCGCTCAATGCGGAGTCATCGTTGGCATTGCGCGCGATTTCCGCCCGCTGATACCACTTCTCAGCGCTAGCATCACTGCCGTCATCCGGAACCTGGTCGAGGGCGGCGCTGGCATCCTTGGGCAATCCCAGCTTCATGTACGTGTTTGCCAGCTGAATGTTAATTGCCGAGAGCTCATCGTGAGGGGCCATCGCGAGCATCGCGCGATACTCATCCACCGCTGGAGAATAACGGCGCGCACGGTAGAGGGAGTCTGCACGTCGCTGGCGCTCGCTGTACGTCGGTGGCGGCAGGAACGCGGCTTCTGGAATTTTCTTCAGATCATTGGCTGCACTATCGGCGTTGTAGTTCGTCGGATAGTTGTAATACACGCGCTGCAGAACTTCTGCTGCAGCACGATTCTGGCCGCTTTGCAGATAGGCCTTGCCCAGCAGATATTCGGTATCCGCGCTGGAGGGTGTGCGATTTGCCTCGAGCAGACGAACAGCTTCAGCCGATCGGTTCGTGGCCAGCAGCGCCTTCGCATAAGCGATCGTTGCGTCGCGGTTGTACACCGAATCTGGAAAGCGCGTCCCGAAGTCGCGCAGGTAGGTGAACGACGCTTCGGCTTGATTATTCAGCAGGTGGGAGTTACCGATGAAGAAAGCCGTATAGTCTTTGAGCTCGCCAATCTGAGGCTGCGCTTTCTCCATGGCCTCGATCGCCGCTGGATATTGTGCGTCGAGATAGTGAGCATAGCCCACCGCGAACCACGCCAGTGCTCCCGCCTCGGTCCCGGTGTGCATACGGGCGTAGTTTTCAACGCCTGCGTAAGCAGCTGGAGTACGGAACTCGGTCAACTGCCGCGCCATGGGCCGCAAATCGCTGGAAGCAGTGAAGGTCTTGCGTATCCGCTGCGCATGAGCCGCGCTTACCTTCTTACGCGGGGCATGATGTGCATGCGATGCCGTCTTCGCGTTGCTCCCATGCGAAGGCGATGTGTGGCTACCCGACGACTTGGTAGTGCTGGTTGCCGATGTCTTTTTCTTATGCGTCTTTGTGGACGAGGTGGTCGCGCTGGTCTGCGCAAGCGCGCAGGTGCCGGCCACTTGCAGTCCGGCCAAAACGAGAGCGACGAAGCGATTGCTGTGGATCACCGGTACCAGTGTAGCGCGATTTTCGAGCTACGCGACCGGGGCGAATCATCGATGAAAACAGTATTTCCATCTGACATCCGCCCGCAAGCCGAAAACCCGCGTTCTCACGCGACAGTCGACGTGTCTTAACGCCTGCGCCTTGTCGGCGTCCTAATTATTTCACTGGATTTGCGGCCGCCCATTCCGTCATGGCCTTGAGCACGTCGTAGGGCGTATTCACAAAGTTCGAGATCTTGCGACCGTTGATGTAAAACGTTGGAGTGCTCGTCACTCCCAGCCTCTCGCCGAGCGCCATCGACTCGCGTACCCGCTTCTCCGTCTCTGGCTTCGCAATGCATCCGGCTACTGTGTCCGGATTGGCGCCCGCGTCCTTCGCATATCCCTTCAACGCCTGGTCCGCCGTCTGATCGGTGATCTCACCTTGATGTTCGTAAACGGTAGGAATGAATTTCCAAGCCGCGTCGTTGTTTTCACGGCCAATGCAGTCGACATACTTTGCGCCTAGCAAAGCCCATTTATGGACCTGTTCCAGGGGAAAGTTCTGGAAGACCAAGCGCGCCTTGGGCTCTTCCTCCATCAGCTTGGTGATGTTCGGCTGGGCAGCTTTGCAAGCTGGACATTCCAGATCACCGAACTCGACGATCGTGACCGGAGCGTCCTGGGGTCCGTGCGAAGGACCACTAATGGCCTTCAACTCCTGACGTGCCTTGGCGAACGGATCGGAACCAAAAGGAATGAGATCTCCGACAACTGCGTACTTCTGGTTGGGCGTGACAAAGAAATGGGCGGCCTGCTGGCCTTGTGGCGTATTCAAAATTACGGTGATCGAGAACAGATTGGGGTCCTCTGCGGGCTTGATCTGCGCAATCTTCCACGTGACCTGCTGGTCCCATCCAAAGGTCTGCTTCAAGAAGTCATTGATGGTGGCCTCGCTGGGCGCGTTCGCAGAATTGGCCCCGCCCGGCGACGGGTTGTTTGCCGGCGGAGAGGTAGTTTTCTGCTGAGCAAAGGAGAACACACCGATGGCGAGAACCAATCCGATCACGAGAATAAGAGAGAACGATTTCATGCGTTCCTTTCTAGAACGACGGTTGGAAGTTCGCGACTAAATGCCTTGACTGGCCGCGATAGGATAGCGTCGACCAAAGCCGAATGCCTTTTCGGATATTTTCAGACCGGGTGCAGCTTGCTGGCGCTTGTATTCGCTGCGGTCCACCATCGCAACCACTCGGCGCACCAAAGGCAAAGCCAAGCCATGGTCCTGGGCAATGGTTTCGGGAGAGCGGTTATCAGCAATGTAATCTTCAAGAATTGTATCGAGAACCCCGTAGGGAGGCAGCGAGTCACTGTCTTTCTGATCAGGTCGAAGCTCGGCCGAGGGTGGTTTCGCGATCGTCGCCTGCGGAATACGCGGACCCCACGAGTTAACGTAGTTCGCCAAGCGGTAGACAAGTGTCTTCGGAACATCAGAGATTACGGCCAGGCCGCCGCACATGTCGCCGTACAGCGTGCAGTAGCCAACCGCCAGCTCCGACTTGTTGCCCGTCGTCAAGAGCAATGAGCCGAATTTATTTGACATTGCCATCAGCAGCGAACCGCGGATGCGCGCCTGAACGTTCTCTTCCGTGACATCCGCCGGCAGATCGGCAAAGGCCGGCTGCAGCGACTTCAGATACGAAGCGAAGATTCCATCAATGCGAAACATCTCCGAACGGATGCCAAGATTGGTGACCAACGCGTGCGCGTCGTCTATGCTGCCTGACGAAGAGTATGGCCCTGGCATCAGGACCCCCGTCACGTTCTCGCGACCGAGCGCATCAACCGCGATGCAGGCGGTGAGTGCCGAATCGATACCGCCGCTGAGACCCAACACAACACGGCTGAATCCACACTTGCGAACGTAGTCTCGCGTGCCCAGGACCAGCGCGGCGTATGCACTGGCTTCCTCGTCTTCATCCTGTGGCCTTATATCACCTGTCAACGATTCAGTGTCCACGTAAATCAAGTCTTCTTCGAACGACTTGGCCTGTGCGATCACCTGTCCATCAGGACCGAGTACCAGGCTCGAACCGTCGAAAATCAGGCTGTCGTTTCCACCAACTTGATTGACCAGCACTACCGGAACGTGGTGGTGCTTGGCAATTGAAGCCAGCATGTCGCGTCGCAGTTCGCGTTTCTTCAGATAGAACGGAGAGGCCGAAATATTGATCAGAACTTTCCCGCCGGCCCGCATCAGGTCTTCGACGGGATCGACCCCGTAGAGTCTACGGTTCCAGAAATGTTTGTCGTTCCAGGCGTCTTCGCAAATAGTCAGCGCCACCGGCTGATTAGCAATACAGGTGAGTTGCTGATGGTCCGCCGGTGCGAAATTGCGCATCTCGTCAAAAACGTCGTAGGTAGGCAGCAGGCGCTTCGACTGAAGAAATTTGATTTCTCCATCTCGTAGCAACGCAGCGGAATTGAGAACCGACTTGCCGGTCGCGGAGTTTGCGGGGGTTACCAGGCCACAGATAATGTCGATGCCAATGGTACGAGACGCAATTTCCTCTGTGGCGCGTTGGTTACGCTCGACGAACCATGGACGCTCTACAAGGTCACGCGGCGGATAACCGCAGACGGAAAGTTCGGGAAAGACAACTAAGTCCGCGCCGGCACTCCTGGCGCGCTGCGCGTACTCGATGATCTTGGTTGAGTTGCCGGTGAAATCCCCGACTCTGGTGTTGATCTGCCCGAGTGCAATCCTCACGTAACTAGTGTAATGGCGCGCCCGCAAACGCACCAAATAGCTGCCACGGTGTCTTGCCGGATCAGGAACATGCTCTCCACATCCCTAAATATGCGGCGACGTCGAACTACCCGCCGGATCGGTCGGAGTCAAAGTCGGACCGCTGGGCGTCGAAGTTGAATTCGGCATCTTTTGCTTGATACCGGGATCATCACTATCGTGAATCGTGGTGCGCAGATCGCCTGATCCGTCGTCTCCCCACTGGTCTTCGCCGGGCCGGCGCAAACTCGGAGCATTAGCCGGTTTAGGAGGCTTCTTTTCGGCAACTTCGGTTTCGGCAGGCTTCAGATCCACCTCCTTCTCGGTACGCACAATCTTCTGCCCGTCAACGCCCATGATCTCGAGGCGCGTTACTTCGTCCCCTCTGAAGCGAACAAAATCGACTTCTTCCGGCGGAGTGCCATAGATCCATTCTTCGTAATCACGACCCTGCTCGTCCTTATCGCGAATCTTGCGAGGCGCACGTCCCTTCGCATACACAACCATCTCTTTGTCCATTCCGACGAGGACCTTGTGGTCTTTTATGGCCTCTTGCACTTTGGGGGGCAGCGTCTTGGTGTAGGCCTCGGCGACGCTGAGCGCCTTAAAGTCGAAGACAGGAGCCAGCATTTCGCGGATCTGGTCGCCCGATATCTCCGGAACGTAGCCGTCAAAAGCCAACGTTACCATTGAACCGGTGGCATTCAGGCTCTTATCGGGCCCTCCTACCGGTCCACCTGCTCCGTTCACTCCCATCTGGATATGGTGATACCACTTCTCGCGCTTCTTGGGGCCGCCGTTGATCTCAAAGACGATCGCTTTCTCTTTGAAGTCGACGTTCGTTATAACGCATTTGTCCCCAGGCTGCGCGGCGGCGCCGTTTTCAGCGACCAGTTGCGCAATCGACGCCTCATTCGGGAGAAGCTTGCCGTCCTTTATTTCCAAACCCTTCTGTCCTTGTGGAAACAGGTGCTTGGCAAAGACGTGCTCGGCGGTAAGGTCGCGAATTACCAGGGTTCGCGTTTGCGGTGTCATCTTTTCAGGCTTGGCTTGGGAAGGTTTGTCGCCCGCCAGGACTGGGGTTGTTGACAAAAGCACGGCGAAGGTCAGAAGCGATAACCGATTGCGGCTCATGGGAATGCCCGTTGACCGAAATTATATGCCCATCCCGAGTTGCGGGCATGCTTAGTTTTGGATGCCGGGCAAATCGTTGTGGTGAAGTGTTTCTTCCATTCCCGACGGCACATTCTGGGCCAGAGGACTCAGTGGCCACTTCCAAACAATGGCCAATCCGAACAGAACCAGGAGAGTTCCCGGAAGACTGGCTTCGATTCCGTAGCTTCCGCCTGTGAGCCAGGGCGCTCCCCGCGCAGTGGTGCGAATGGCCACATTGAATACCCGGAGGCCGCTGACCGGCAGCCCGATCAGCAAGCCGAGGGTAGCATTCCAGGCAAAGTGAATCCCCCAGGGAAGCCATAAGGCCCGCGTTCGAAGGTACGCCACCGCGAGTACCACGCCAATGACGATCGTGTTCACCAGTCCCAAGACGCTGGCTCCCGGGTTCATCAGATGTACCGCTCCGAAGAGCAGCGAGAACACAGCAATCGCACCGGCAGCACCGATTCCTTCTTCCAGCCGCTGGAAGGGATACCCGCGAAACATCAATTCTTCGGCGAGGGCACCGGCGATCAGGATAATCACGACTGCGAGGATTCTGGGAATCGTGCGAGAGTTACCATGGACAGTGACGCTGACTTTCCCCCAGATGGCGATCGGAATGAGTGCGACCACGACCAGCGCAAACCCCAGCAACGTCCCGCTGAGAAATTGGCGGAGCGCACCGGGAGTGTGGGGCAATCCCATGGCCGCAAGCCGATGTTCCTCGATGTGGTCCGCGGTGGTGAGAAGCCAGCTAAAAAGTGCCAGCAGGACGACCGCCAAGAGTGGGCGAAAGATCAGTTCCGAGAGCAGAAGACGTTGTCCCGCAACGGCAAAGGCGAGAGAAGCACAAAGGTAAAAGGCCAGGGCGCACAATAGCGCAGAAAAAATGAACGCCCACACAGGTTGCAGGCGTCCGCTGCTGGTCGTGAACATCAGATTTTGGCGGCTTGCAATTTCGCCACTGACGGAAAAGTCACGCCTCGGCGGGAAACCCGGAAAGCCAGTGGCTGGCCGCCATTCTCGCGGACAACCCGATTCACGCGTTCGCCGCTTCCCGGTTCGATGAGCGCCACCACGCAACCGCCTCCACCTGCTCCACAAACCTTGGCCGCACGGGCACCGTTCTGTTTGGCGGCCGCAATCAGTTTGTCAATCAGCGGAGTGGTAATCCCGGGAGCGTTGGTGCGGCGTAGCTCCCATTCTTCCTGCATCAGTCGCTCAACCTCATTCCATTGAGCATTGCCCAGAGCGACCCGCATCTTTTGTGCGATGGACGAAATCTCGGCAAAGTTCTGGATCACCTTGGGATCGCCGTTGATATGGGACTTGAAAACCTCCCAATTGTTGATGCCTGATTGACGAGGAGCTCCGGTGTAAAACAAAGCGAAGCGCTCGTTCACTTCGTCGAGCGACATAAGGATCGGCTCACAGTGCACGCCGTCCGGATCAAGGTGGACCGCGTTGACTCCGCCATACATCGCCGGATAGTAATCCTGGCAGCCGGTAGGAACGCGGATCAACTGTGCTTCGACGTTCTGGGCGATCACGCGGATCTGCTCCAGATCGATCTCGCGTTCGGTAAAGCGGGCAAGCGCCGCCGTAGTCGCGATCATCATCGCCGAGGAGCCCGAGATGCCCGCGCCGGCAGGTGATTCGGAGTGAGTCTCCAGAATGAAGCCGTCAGTTGGACGAAAGAAACGAATCAAGTGCGCTGCCAGGGGATGCTCATACGTAGTTGCTGCCAGCAGGTCGTCAAGGCTGGCAAAGCGCTCGTCGCAAACCGTGTCATGCGACTTGAGATAGATCTCGCGGCCTGGGCGCGGCGTTATCTTGCAACTGGTCTGTATGTCGACAGCAACGTTTACGGTTACGGCGCCTTCGTGAAACAGATACAAGGGCCAGATGTCTAGAGTTGATCCTGCGAGATCGGCGCGGCAAGGTGCTTGAACCAGGATTTCGTCACCGTTACCGTCTGGCGTGAGCTGGAGAAAGCTGGACATTCAGGATTCGGCCTCTGCTGAGAATTCCCTGCCTGCGGCCAGCACTTCTTGTACCACCTGCTGCACATCGCCCTATGTGGCACGGTGATTCACGACGCAAACCCGCAAACTGAACTTGCCATGAATTGTGGCGTTTGACAAGAAGACTTTGCCGCTACGAACCACAGCCTGCAAAATACTGCGATTCAAACCGACTAAGAAAGCGTTATCCAAAAAGGTCTTATAGGAGAGTTCCTGCGCGCGGGCCCTCTGGAGCGTGCGCGATCATAGCTCGTGATAGCTGATCAGCTGAATGCCGCGCCGTTCTAGCGCCTGCCTCGCCTCCGGAGATGTCAGCACTTCCAGTTCCTGGGCCCGCGATTGCCGCAACCGTGTCTGCACGCGGTCGAGCTCCGCATCGTGGTAGCCAGGATGGCAGACAAATTCCCATGTGCCTTCAGGCATCGCATCAGCGATCGTAATGAACAAATCAAGATCGAGGATGCCGGTAACCAGGACTCCGAAGGAGCCATCGGTCGTGCGGAGTCCGTGCTCGCGGACCTTCTCACGGAAGCTCGCGGCGAACCCGCGTAGGACGCTCATTTCGGCAAAGCGCGTCCAGATCTGGCGTCGCCCGAGGAGCTTGGTCATGGGTAGCGGAAAAACCCGTCCAAAGGGATTGCGAACCGCCGGCACTCCAAGCGACTTGGCCGCCCGCAACAGTGGGCTGAGAACTTTGGGGAAAATATGGGCGTGCTTGTGAGCGTCGAAATGCGACAACCTGATGCCAGCGGACTGGATGAGCCGCATCTGCGCCGTCGCTTCCGCTTCGATCTCGGCGGCGTCGAGCTTTCCGGCAAGCGCAGCGACGGCAAAGCCAGATAGCTTCTCGCGCAAGCGACGATTGCCGTTTTCCGCTCCGGGCTGCAACAGACTGGGTACGCGCGCCGGAGAAAGCAGGGGATCGCCGTCGAGCAAAACAACATGGCAGCCCACGCTGAAGGAGGCAGCCTTCGCGGCCAAAGTACGGGCGAATTCGGCAGCCTGGTCGAAGGCGCGTGCGTTGGCCATCAGCGTCGCGGAGGTGACAATTCCCTGCTGCTGCGCCTCGACGATGGCGCGATTCACTCCCGCTGTCAGTCCAAAGTCATCGGCGTTGACGATCAACCGGCGCACCGCGTTAGTGTAGCGCCTCAGCGAGTCGTCTTCGACAGGTTCGCGGTGAAGCAGCAGAATCCCAAGGTGGAATCTCGGGCGTTGCCGAAAACGTTATTGTCAGCTAATTCCCCGCTTAATTCAGCTTCAAGGAACTCCCCTGCCATTCGATGTTGCCAAGAACGGTGTTTTGGCAGAATATCAATAACTTACAAGGATTTGCGAGCCTGTAACCATAAAAGAATCAATATTTTACCTTTAACCTCAATGAAATCAACATTTTGCGCGATATTTGCAAAATATTGATTCTACAGGAGTTAAGTGTCAAATTATTGATTCCATTGAGGTTACGATGGTAAAATGGTCCACCGGAGTCGAACGGCAACGGATTGCCAGTAATGGAATAGTAATCTCAGAAGGCCGTTGGTTTCAGAGAACGTGGTCCGCGACGCGGCGCTTGGAGCCTCGATCTAAAGACAGGTTGCTGAGACACAACTCAACCTCGTCCTCAGGATCATTCTCACTGGGTGACACCGCGGAGGCCAGACAATTCCCCAGAAAGGCGAAGTAGCAGTTCAAAATGGGGGATCAAGGGTCGAAAGGCGGTCCAAGTCCCAACCCGGCTCACTCCATGGAAAAGATTCTTGGCTGGGTTCGCAGAGGCAGACGGAAGGACACGGTGGAACCCTCAAGCAAAGCCAAGGCGTTTGAGCGTGTCGCTCGCCGCATTCGTCTCAGATATTGGATGGTCCCAAGGGCAGACTAAGGGCGGGCACTTCCTCCAGACGGCTTGCGCTGGCTTACTTCTCGCCCTAGTCTTGCGGGAGGAAATGTTATGCCGCAGCGAATGCCCTCAATCTTCTTCGGCCACGGCAATCCAATGAACGCGATTCAACAGAATCGCTACACCGACGGATGGTCGGCGATCGGACGCGGCGTTCCGCAACCCAAAGCCGTGCTCTGCGTTTCCGCGCACTGGTATGTTCCGGATGCGGCGGTGACTGTCTCGACCTCGCCGCGAACGATTCACGACTTTGGAGGCTTTCCACCTGAGTTATATGCAGTTCAGTACCCTGCACCGGGCGATCCTGAACTGGCGCGGCGGATCCAGAACCTGCTGGCGCCGCTCCCCGTCTCGTTGGATAACCACTGGGGGCTCGACCATGGCACGTGGTCAGTGTTGCGACATGTGTATCCCGATGCCAATGTGCCAGTGGTGCAGCTCAGTATTGATGAGACACAGCCCGCGAGTTTCCATTATGAAATCGGCAAGCGAATCGCTCCGTTGCGCGAGGAGGGTGTGTTGCTTGTTGGCAGCGGCAACCTGGTGCATAACCTGCACACCTACGCCTGGGGAGCGCACGTTGTCGAACCTTTCGACTGGGCTGTGCGCTTCGAAAAAGAAGCGCGCGAACTGCTGCTGGCCGATGAGCCGGCCCCGCTGGTGAACTATGAGCGGCTGGGGCGCGATGCCGTGCTGGCGATTCCCACGCCCGACCACTACCTGCCGCTGCTGTATGTTCTGGGGACGCGACTCCCGGGCGAGGACCTGACGTTCCCGGTCGAAGGCGTGGACGGAGGTTCGATCTCGATGCTGTCAGTACAGGTGGGATGACGCTGGCTACGCCGGGCGCCCTCCCTCGTGGCCGTCTTATTGGGTGCAACTGTGAAATAGCTCACGCTGGCAAAAAGCCTGGATGAGGCAATCTGGGTTCTGAGTCCGGTATCATTCTTCGGTATGGAGACGGCGATCCGTTGCGCGCGGCTGGTGAAGACCTACGACGGGAAGGTCGAAGCGGTCCGCGGGCTCGACCTGGCGATCGAGACGGGCGAATGCTTCGGCCTGCTGGGGCCGAACGGCGCAGGCAAGACAACGACGATCGAGATTCTTGAGGGTTTGCTGAGTCCCACCTCGGGAGACGTGGAAGTGCTCGGCATGCATTGGGGCGAGCATGAGCGGGAGCTGCGGGAGTGGCTGGGCATTTCGCTGCAGGAGACACGTCTCTCAGAAAAGCTAACCGTGCGCGAAACGCTGGAGCTATTTGCCAGCTTTTACCGCAATCCCAGTCCGGTGGACGGAGTGCTGGAAGAGTTGTCGCTGGTGGAGAAAGCGGACGCCCGCGTCGGCAAGCTTTCCGGCGGGCAGAAGCAGCGGTTGGCGGTGGCAACCGCACTGGTCGGCAATCCCAAGATTCTGTTTCTGGATGAGCCGACAACGGGACTTGATCCGCAGAGCCGGCGCCAGCTGTGGGAGATTATCCGGCAATTCCAGAAGCGCAACGGCACGGTACTGCTGACTACGCACTACATGGACGAGGCGGAGCGGCTGTGCGACCGGCTGGCCATCATCGATCACGGACAGATCATTGCCGCCGGCACACCGGCCGAGCTGATCTCTGGCCTGAACGGACATCATGTGGTTGAGTTCGCGATTGCAGGCAGTACGAACGGAGACGGCGAGACGTTATGGAGTAGCTTGCCCGGCGTGCAATCGGTTCGCGATGAAGAAGGACATGTTTCGCTGCAGGTGGAGGAGCCGCACCAGACGATTCCGGCGCTGCTGGCGGCGGTGCAGCAAACCGGAGCGCGATTGATTCATCTGACCACGCGGCAGGCCAGCCTGGAAGACGTATTCGTACAGCTCACTGGCCGTCATCTGCGGGAGGAGTAGTGGCGCATCCTGAATCGACATCGACGCTGACTCCGCCTGAACCGCGCCCGCGGCAGGTTGAACCATCAGCGGTGAATGGGCGTTGGGCAGGGTATAGCCATCTGCTGGGCGCGCGCATGAAAGAGCTGTGGCGCGAGCCTGAGGTGATCTTCTGGGTTTTCGTATTTCCGCTGCTGCTGGCGCTCGGGTTGGGAATCGCCTTCCGCAACAAGCCGGCTGACATTACCGATATCGCGATCGTGGCCAATCCGCAGGCGCAGCATGTGGTTGATTTATTGCGCAACTCGCCCGAGAAAAACTCGATTCATGCCGACGTCGTGGACGCTTCGACGGCCTTTGACCGCTTTCGTCTTGGCGCTTACGCACTGGTGATTACGGCCGACGAGAATGGACTGCATTATCGCTATGATCCGGCACGTCCGGAGAGCGTGCTGGCCAAAACGCAAGTGAATGACGCTCTACAGAATGCGGCTGGCCGCAGTAATCCCATGAAGACCGAAGCTACGCAGTCCAGCGAGCCGGGTGCGCGCTATATCGATTTTTTGATTCCCGGCTTGCTGGGAATGAACCTGATGAACTCCGGGATGTGGGGCATCGGCTTCGCCGTCGTCGATATGCGGCAGCGCAAGCTGTTGAAGCGTTTCGTCGCTTCGCCAATGCGGCGTATGGACTTCCTGCTCGCGCTGGGCAGTAGCCGTCTGGTCTTGATGATCATCGAAGTGGGGCTGCTGCTCGGCTTCGGCGTCCTGGCGTTTCGCATGCGTGTCGAGGGCTCGTGGCTGGCGATTCTGCTGATTGCCGCGCTCGGCGCGATCTCCTTCGGCGGCATCGGCCTGCTGACTGCCAGCCGAGCCGACAAGATTGAGAGCGTCAGCGGCCTCATCAACCTGGTGATGATGCCCATGTGGATCTTCTCCGGCGTCTTCTTCTCCTACGAACGCTTCCCTGTCGTGGTCCAGCCGGTCATCAAGGCGCTGCCACTGACGGCCCTGAACGATGCTCTGCGCGCCGTCATCCTGCAAGGCGCGAGCCTGGCGTCGCAACTGCCGCGCATCGCGATCCTCGTCCTTTGGGGCGGGGTTTCGTTCGTATTAGCGCTGAAGTGGTTTCGCTGGAACTGAGAGCGCCGAGCTTCCAGAAGCACTGTGCCGTCATGGTTTCCTACGTGCAGGTCTGGGAGGGGTTTTCATTAGGCTTACCAGGGAAGACATTCCTATTGCTGAATCAACAATTTTGCTGACTCGCCGGTGGTGTAGAAAGATTGCATCGAAGCAGCGCGACCGACGACGTAGAATGAACCCTGATATCTCATTGCAATCGCCATGAATGCTACCGAACAAATCACGGGAAATCCCCCCTCGGTAAAGGAAGCTCTCATCATCGGAAACGATGCCGAAGTGGAGTTGGCTCTTCGCAGAGTGCTTGGCTCCGAAGGGTGGCACATTGAGCGGACTGCGGGTAATGAGAGCGCGCTCCAGCAAGCTACCTTCACGCCATTTGAGCTGATCGTGACGGGACGACACACATCCGGGCGGGAAGATGTAGAGTTCCTGCGCAGGTTACGGATGGTGAGGCCACACACCCGCATGATTATCCTGGCCGACGAGAGCACACCGAGTGACGTCATCGCCTCCATGCGGGAGCACGCGTTCGCCTACATGTCGAATTCCTTCTCAATCGAATCGCTGGAGGATTTGGTACGGCAGGCCCTGGAGTCGCCGTGCTGGGACGATGGCATCGAGGTGGTCTCGGCTACACCGGAGTGGATCAAGTTATGTGTTCGCTGCGATTTGTCTACAGCCGACCGCCTGTTACAGTTCCTGCGAGAGGTCTCCGATCTTCCTGAACGAGAAAAGAACGATGTGAGTACCGCATTCCGCGAGATACTGTTGAACGCCATGGAACATGGCGGCCACTTCGATCCCACGCAATATGTGGAGATCTCCTACATTCGCACCCGCCACATGGTGATGTGCAAAATAAAAGATCCCGGAACGGGCTTTGCTCTGGAGGAGATTCGCCACGCGGCCATCGCAAACCCGCCGGAAGATCCGACTCGCCACATCAACACGCGGGACGAAAAAGGTATGCGGCCGGGCGGGTACGGTGTCTTGCTGGCAAAAAACCTGGTTGACGACCTCATTTATGGAGAAAAGGGGAACGAGGTGCTGCTGATCAAGTACCTCGATCCCGCCGCCGTGCAAGAAGCTCAAGCGTGACGGCTATCCCGATATCCACCCGGCGCGCACCGACGCATACCAATCCACTCGCTTTGCGGGTCATGTAGTAACTGACATCACAGCTCGCAACAGTGCGTTGCCACGCGGATGGCAGGCACTCTAAGACGATGCGTGACGACCGCGCCTTCGCTACCCGGACCCGCGCTCACGTACACCTTTGCCCAGCATTCCGCCTTGGGCTTCATGCTGGGCTACGATGGCTACGTCCTGCCGCACCGCTTTCTGCCAGTGCATTCCACCTTTGCGCAGAACGCTGAGTTCTCACAGAGATTCTTCAGGAGCCAATAATAATCACGTGCACCGTATCGATTGGAGGGATGCTGCAGTTGCCGGGCGGGGTCACAACATTGAACGGGATCTGTGTGCCCACTGGCGGCCTGGGCACAGGAGGGCCCCACGTCTCATTTGCAGCGAAGGTGTGAGCTGGCACATTCTGAAGAGGAGCACCAAAACAAATGGTACAGGGTGCGCTGGCAGTAAACTGGAACGCATCTGAAGGCCCGAGGGTCGGGTCCGTTGCCGGTGCGGGTGGAATTGGGCATGGCCATGTAGACATGTTTTCTCCTTCGTGTGTGACGCGAAAACTATTTAGTTGCAATCAAGGTTGGATCGGCGATGATTCGCTGCAGGGCGGGCTCAACTCTCAGTTTATCGAATGAATACCCCTTGCGCAATGCTTTTTGGATGTTGCTGACTGCTTGCCGACGGTCTCCCATGATCTCATAGGCTTCCCCAACGCTCGCCAGAACATCGGGATCATCAGGCGCCAGCGCCAGTGAGGTTTGGATATGAGCCAGCGCCTTCTCGGGGCTCTTGTCTTGCGCATAGACGATCGCCAGGGTCGAGTGGGCCAATGCGTCTTGAGGCTTCAGCTTGAGCGTTTGCTCCAGCAGGTTGAGCATCTGTTCTCTGGCGGCATCCGCGTGGAGTTTATCGTCGAGCCACTCGTAAGCCAATTTCAGGTTGTCCCAAACCAGGTAGTCGTTCGTCTGCAGTTGTAGCGCCTTCTCCGTGGCAGCAGCCGATTCTGCGTAGCGCTGCTCGATCAGGTAAAGGTCTCCAATGTTGGCGTAGGCGGCGTAACTGGGGCTCAACGCTAGAGATTTCTTCAGCGCCTGTTCTGCATCGCCCCGCATCTTAGGATCGCCAGCGTCGATGTAGGTGCCCCCCAGGTTGGCGTAAACCTGGGCGTTGTCCGGAGTCAGCTCGATGGCCTTGCGATATTGTTGGATGGCATCGGTATATTTACCTTGCCGACCATAGAAATTGCCGAGCTCATCATAGCCGTCCCACCAATCGGGACGCAGAGCGATTACCTTTTGAAACGCTGCCTCGGCGTCGGCTGTGCGTCCGGCCGCTTCGTACATGTGAGCCATGCCAGCCTCCGCAGCGGCATCGCGCGGGTTAATCTGAAGGGCGCGTTGGAACTCCTGGAGCGCAAGATCGGTCTTTCCGCTCGACTCATGCAGGCGGCCCAAAGTGACGTAGACAGTGGGTATGCTGTCGTCGATTTCTACTGCCTTCTCACAGGCGGCCTGGGCTTTGTCGAACCATTTAGGATTACTTTCCACCCTGTACTTCAGGCGATAGGCTTCGCCGAGCTGGGCAAATCCAAGCGCGAAGCGAGGATCGGTGCTGACAGAATTCTCCAGCGCCTGAATCGCAAGGTCCAGATTGCCCGGCTTGTCGTACCGCTGCATGTAGCCCAGCGCCGTCAGGTAATCCTCATACGCCGCAGGATTCGCCGAGCCGCCCGTGTCGCGCAGCATCTTCGAGGTGACACTGATATTCATCAGCCGGGCGAGGCGGGGAACTACCTCATTCTGCAATGCAGCTAAATCGCCGATCGGGTCGCTGACCTCGACGGAGCCAATCTGACGCATATTTTTCGTGTCGATGAGGTTGGCGTTGAGATGAACTTCTTTGCCATCGCGCTGAACGCTTCCCTTCACCACCAGGGTGGCTCCCAGCTCGCGCAGAGCAGAAGTTGGGTCGGTGATGTTCCGGCGTCGTACTTCGCTTGCCGGCACGACCCACAGCGGCTGGTCCCCGGCGTCGAGGTTCGAAAGTTTGCCGGTCAGCGAGTCCATGAGGCCCGCGACCAGCTCCTGGTTCTCAGGATTGTTGCCAACGTTATCGAACGGAAGCACGGCGACATGTCTGGTGGGCGTGGCGAAGAGCAGCCCTCGCAGGCGTTCGCGAAGCTGCGGAATAAGCAATACGGTCGCGATCAGCAGCACGAGAAGGCCGGCGGCAATGGTCCAGAAGCGCCATCCAAAGCGCGGTTGAGGCTGTGGCAGCCAGGCCGACTTCGATGCCTGCTCGCGAAAGCGGCGGATATCGGTAGAGGATTTGCTTTTCTTGAGCTCCGTGGTTTCGAAGGAGCCGGTTTCCGCCAGGCTGACGCGGGCCTGCTCCAGGTCATGCAGGATCTCGGAGCAGTTTTGATAACGCTTTTCGGGATCCTTGGAAAGCGCCCGATAGATGATCTGCTGTAGTTCAACGGGCAAGTCATCGAGGCCGCTGGGTGCTTCACTCAGGACCGCGACGACGGTCGCAGAGAGACTGTCGCGTTGGAGCGGATTCTGCCCCGTCAGCATCTCGGCAAACACAATTCCCCAGGCCCAGATATCGGTCCTGTGATCACAGCTCTTGTTGAGGCCCTGCTCAGGAGACATATAGGCGAGGGTCCCGCCGCCGCCCTGCGCGAGCGTTGCGGTTTGCCCACTGGTGTGGGCGACACCGAAATCCACGATCTTAGCGATGCCCGAACTTGTGAGGATTACGTTGCTGGGCTTGATGTCTCGATGAATGACGTTATGGGTGTGGGCATCTCGGAGGCCGCGAGCCATCTGCGCGGCAATATCCAGTGCTTCCGACAACTGAATTGGTTCGCCGGCGTGGATACGGTCGGCGAGGGTCAGGCCATCATAATAGGCCATGACGATAAACGCCCGTCCATCCGGCGTCTCCTCGATACCGTGAATGGCACCGATGTTGACGTGGTCGAGCGAGGAGGCAATTCGCGCTTCCTTCAGGAATCGTTGTTTGTCGATCGCGCTGCTGTTGACTTCGGCAGGAAGAAACTTGAGGGCGACGATGCGCTGGAGCTTGAGATCGCGAGCGCGATATACCACTCCCATGCCGCCTGTCCCGGCCATACCGACAATCTCATAGTTGCCAGCGACGACCTCACCGACGACGAACGCACTCCTGAACTCGGGCGTTACGTACGCATTCGTTAAGCCTTCGTCGGGCATCGGTTCGTGGCGAACAGCGGCAGAGTGCGACTGTCGCCAAAATGGTACGTGCTATCAGCGGCGGTTGCAAGACACCTTTTGGACACCTGAACAGTATAGAGTTGCCGTTTAAGGCTCCTGAAACGAGGACGTTACATCACCGGAGGAACGGTTATGCCCATGCCTGCGAGCACCTGAATCAGCTCACGCCTTACCAGAGCAACTGTCGCAAGCAGGAACTCCTTCCGGCCTGCATCCCCCTCGGTCAGGATGTGATGGCGGTGGTAGAAATTGTTAAATTGCTGCGCGAGTTGGAAGGCGTGCTTGGCGACGAACGCCGGTTCGGTGGTCGCAATGCTCTGCTCAATCACGAACGAAGTCTTCCCGGCCAGCAACCATAGCTCCCAGATTTCCGTGCCGCTTTCCCCGGCGAAGTACCGCGCATAATCGACGTCGGCACTTAGTGCCTGGTCGGGATGGACAAATGCTTTGCGCAGGATGTTCGTAGCCCGAACCGCGGCGTACTGCACGTATGGACCGGTTTCGCCTTCGAAGGCCAGCGCCTCCTTGAAGTCGAAGGCGATCACCGACGGCTTGGTGAATTTCAGCATGAAATAACGGAGGGCCCCGATGGCGATCTGTTCACTGATGCTCTGGCGCTCGGACTCGGCAAGCTCCTCGTGACGAGCATCGACTTCTTTCTTGGCAGCCGCAATCAATGCGTCCAGCAAATCGTCTGCCTTCACCCCGAAACCCTTACGGCCGGAAACCTCGATATAGGACTTCGCGCGATCTTCTTCGGTTACTTCGTAGCCCAATTCCAGAGCGCAGCGCGGGGTGAGGGCCACCATGTCGTAGGAAAAATGGGTGTAGTGCGCTGCCTGTTCTGTGTACCCGAGGAGGCGGAGCGCTTCGATCACCGTGTTCTGGGGATCGCTCTGTCGCGAATCGATGACGTTGTAGATAGCTGACACTCCTCCGAAGTGAGGATGGTCCTTTTCGCCTTGCTCTGCCGATATCCAGACTTCGTGGTGGTTGGGATAACGGAAGAATTTGCGATACCCGAAATCGCGGCCCAGCAAGCCGAACTTCCACAGATGATAAGCAATGTCTTTGCCGACGTAACCAACCGTTCCGTTGGAGCGCACGATGACCTTCGCGTCTTCGTCGGGACCGGATTTTTCAGCCGGCTGGAAATCGACATGCTCCGGGTGCGCGCTTCTTTCGCCGGCAGTCGGCGAAAGGGTGGGTTCGAGACTCTTCGCAGCGCCCGGCCGCGTCATCACCCAGCAGCCCTTGTTCTTCCCCTCCGTCTCGTAGTAAAGAACGCCCTTGTCCTTCAATTGTTGGAAGGCAATATCCCAGAAGTGCAGGCGCAGAATTTCGCTCTCGCGCGGCAGGAAGTCGTACTCGATGTCGAGCCGCTGCATGGTTTCGAGATGTCGCCGCAAGACGGCGGTCGAGATCATTTCGGCGATGTCGGCCCTATCGTTGCCGCCCTGTTCCAGGGCATGCAGCGTCTCGGAACGCGCCTTCAGGTGCTCCTTATCCTGCGGGTACCACTGGGAAACGCGGGCGTAAAGATCCCAGCAGTAAAAATCGATGCGGGGCGTCGAGGCGATTAGCGCAGCCACGTCCTGCTTCGACATGTTCTCGAGATGCACGAAGCCGACAACCACATCCGCGACTTGAACCCCCGTGTTGTCAATATAGTTCTGGACATCGACTGTATGCCCGGCCGCACGCAGCAGTCGCACGAACGTGTCGCCCAGTATCGCGTTGCGCAGATGGCCGATATGGGCCGCCTTGTTGGGATTGATGCTGGTATGCTCCACCAGAATTTTCCCGCTGACATTGGCGGCGCCCTCGCCTGCATGATCGGAAGACAAGGCAGGGGTCGGATTCTGGGCCAGCGCTTTGGCGGCAGCGTCACGTTTCAGCCTGGCATTGATATAGCCGGCGCCCGCGACTTCAAACTTCTCGAAACCGTCCGGCAGCGGCAACTCGGCCACGATTTCGTCGGCAATCTTGCGCGGCGCTTTGCGCAGCCGTTTCGCCAGTTCAAAGGGCAGGGGTAATGCGAACTCGCCGAGCTCGACTTTGGGCGGCTGCTCGACGACCACATTCGCTATCTCGATCTGGTACTTGTCGCGAAGAAATGTGCGAACTTGCGTGACAAGTTTCTTTTGCTGTTCCAGGTACACGGGTCGCGGCTCTTGGCCATTCGCCGGCGGCGTTGGCTTCCTGAGAAATTTCTCTGTGCCTCTGTGGTCTTGCCAGTGGCGAGGACAGGTTGTTGACAGCATAACAAAGACTTCGGACGCCGCAGGTTTGACGCTGGTTTGAGGCTTACCTATGATGAAAGATTCAGTTACCACGCGACGGCTTGCATGCGGATTGCCTATCTCGATTGCTTCTCTGGAATCAGCGGCGACATGTTTCTCGGTGCTTTGCTCGATGCCGGGGTTTCGCTGGAACTGCTGCAAAGTACGGTGGCTGCGCTCGGTGTAGGAGCCACATTGCAGGTTTCGCGTGTCGATCGCGCAGGAATTTCGGCTACCAAGCTGGATGTTGTGGTCGACGGGGAGAAGGACCTGCCGCGCGAAGAGTTCTGGGCATCCCTCCACCAGAAGGAGCGGGAGCACCTTCACACGCAGGCGGACGGCACCACGCATGCGCATTCGCACGCCCATACCCACGCTGAGGGCCCGGAACATTCCCACCATAACGAGCGCAGTTTGACGGAGATTCTGCGCATCGTCAGTGCATCGCCGATCAGTGACCTTGCCAAACGAACGGCGAGCGAGATGTTCCTGGCCCTGGGAGCGGCCGAAGCCAAGGTCCACAACATTGACGTGGAACACGTCCATTTTCACGAGGTGGGAGCGGCAGACGCGATCGTCGATATCGTCTGTGCCGCCGTGGGAGCCGCGGCGCTGGGGGTCGAACGTTTCCTCGCATCCCCACTCAACGTCGGTAGCGGAACCGTCGCCTGTGCTCACGGCATTATGCCAGTGCCCGCGCCCGCAACCCTCGAACTGCTGAGAGACATTCCGATTTACTCCGGTGATATCGAGAAGGAACTGGTTACCCCCACCGGCGCCGCAATTGCCAAGGTGTTAGTCTCGAGCTTTGGGCGGCGGCCTGCGATGACTACCGGGAAGATCGGTTATGGCGCGGGCACGCGCAACTTCCCGCGCCATGCCAACGTGCTGCGGATCGCGGTGGGAGAGCTTCAGGAAGAACGTTTGGCGTCTGGCGCCTCCGGGCTACAGGAAGAAGAGATTGCCATCCTCGAGGTCAACCTGGACGATCTCAATCCGCAACTGGTCGGCTACATCGTCGATCTCGCCATGGCGGAAGGCGCGCTGGACGTTTTCACCACTCCGGTCCAGATGAAGAAAAACCGTCCTGGGACAGTGCTGACCATCCTCGCCAAGGTTGCGGACGAGGATCTGATGCGTGCTTTGTTATTTCGCGAGAGCAGTACGCTAGGCGTGCGAAGCCGTCGTGAGAGGCGTCATATCCTGGCCCGCCGGTATGAAACGGTTCAGACAGCCTGGGGTCCGGTGCGTATCAAAGTTGGCAGGCTGGACGGAATGGTTTCGCAGTACGCGCCCGAGTACGAAGATTGCCGGCGAATCGCTGGTACGCATCATGTACCACTGAAGACCGTCATGCAGGAAGCGGTGCGCTTGTACCTGGACCTGACACATGGATAACCCTGGAAAGTTCTACATCACCACGCCCATTTACTACGTGAATGCGCGGCCGCACATCGGTCATACGTACACCACCGTTGTGTGCGACGCCATTGCGCGCCGGCAGCGAATGATGGGCCTGGATACGCGCTTCCTCACTGGCACGGACGAACACGGACAGAAGATCGAACGCTCAGCCGAAGCTGCGGGATGCACGCCGCAGGAGTTTGTCGACAAGATCTCCAACGAGTTTCGCGGTCTGTGGGACCGCATGGGGATCACCTACGACGACTTCATCCGCACCACCGAACCGCGTCACGTCCGCGGGGTTCAGGCAATGTTTACCCGGTTGCAGGAGCGCGGCTACATCTACAAAGGCTCGTACAGTGGACAGTACTGCGTCTACGACGAACTGTACGTCGATGCTGTCGGCCCCGGCGCTCCCTGCCCGGTATGCGGCCGAATCACGGAGACCGTGCAGGAGGAAAATTACTTCTTCAAGTTGTCGGCGATGGAAGAGCGGTTGATGAAGCTTTACACGGAGAATCCCGATTTCATCCGCCCGGAGACACGACGGAACGAGGTGATGGCGTTCGTCCGCAGCGGTCTGCGTGATCTCTCCGTCAGCCGGACTGCGTTCAAATGGGGCATCCCCGTGCCGGGCGACCCGAAACACGTTATCTACGTTTGGCTGGATGCGCTGACGAACTATCTCAGCGCTGTCGGCTTCGGATCGGACGATCCCAAGGACCAGCAACTGCTGCAGCGCTACTGGCCGGCCGACATACACATGATCGGCAAGGAAATTGTGCGCTTCCACTGCGTCTACTGGCCGGCGTTCCTGCTAGCCGCCGATCTGCCGCTGCCGAAGTCGATTGTCGCTCACGGCTGGCTGCTATTCGAGGAAAGCAAGATGTCGAAGTCGCGCGGCAACATCGTGCGGAGCGAGACCATTCTCGATGTTCTCGGCGCCGATGCCTTGCGCTACTTTCTGCTGCGTGAGATTGTCTTCGGCAGCGATGGCTCTTTCAGCTTCGACGCACTGGTGGGCCGCTTCAATTCTGACCTGGCCAATGGACTGGGGAACCTTGCCAGTCGGACGCTAAGCATGATTACCCGCTATTTTGAAGGCGAGGTCCCGTACCCGTCGGGGGCGGCCAGTCGCACGGAGAGCGATCAGGCGATTGCCGAGCTGGCCACGCAAACGATTGCCGAGTTCAACACGCAATTCGGGCAGTTCCAGTTTTCCCGTGGGCTGGAAACCGCCTGGGCGCTGGTAGCCGCGGTTAACAAATACATTGTCGAGAATGAGCCATGGGCAGTTGCCGAAAAGGACGATCAGGATTCGCGTGCCCGGCTGGCGACCATTCTCTACACGTCGGCCGAAGCGTTACGCATCGTCACGGCGCTGGTCTATCCGGTTATCCCGGATTCCGCCGCAAAAATCTGGCAGCAACTCGGTCTGGGTGACATCCAGCAGCAGGACTTGCGGGGGCTCGCCTGGGGCCAGCTGCAACTTGGGACCAAGCTGGGCAAGGTAGAAGCTGTATTTCCCCGGGCCGACAAAAGCGCGATTGAAAGGATGCAACAGATGGAACAACAGCGTTCGGTCGAAAGCCCAACTAAAGAGGCTGCGCCCGCGGAAACTTCGCAACCCGCCGGACAGAACGCCGCGGCCATCTCCAAGCCGACTAGCACCGGAGCCCAAGCCGGCGAGCGCGCGACGCAAGCGGTGTCGGCGCCCCCGTCGACCGCCTCCGGCTCTGCGGCGGCATCGCCCGCCTCGACGGTTGCGAGTGCCAGTCCTGCTACCGCGACAACGCAAGCTGGCGCAGCCGCATCGGCCGCCGACAACAAGATCAGCATCGACGACTTCTTGAAGGTCGAGCTTCGCGTCGGGCAAGTCAAGGTCGCCGAAAAAGTGAAGGGGGCCGACAAGCTGCTTCGCCTGGAAGTAGATATAGGCTCAGAAGTCCGCCAGATTGTCGCCGGTATCGCTAAGGCCTACGATCCGGAGGCACTGGTTGGACGCAAGGTCGTCATCGTAGCCAACCTGCAGCCGCGCAAGTTGCGGGGCCTGGAATCGCAAGGCATGATCGTCGCAGCCTCGCTGGGCGAGGAAGGCCAGCCGGTGCTCGCAGGTTTCCTGGAAGACGTGCCGATCGGAGCGAAGCTGAAATAGTGACGAGTGGCCAGTGGATCGAGGGTAGTTGAGACTGTTGCCCGGCCCGCTTTTCCATCCCTGGATCACTATGCACGGACAACTGATTTTCCATGTTCGTCGACTCCCACTGCCATCCGGAGAACAAGCGCTTCGACGCCGACCGCGCTGAGGTGTTCGCGCGCGCCCGTGAGGCTGGCGTAGAGTCCGTGCTCGCGATCGGCAACGGGGATGGACCCGGTACCGGCACTCTCGACTGCGCCCTCAAGCTTTCGGAGCAATACGACTGGGTCTATGCGACGGTCGGCATCCATCCGCATGAGGCCGCGCTCGCTACCCAAGCCGACTTCGACGAGTTGCAGCGTCTGGCAAGCAGGCCTAAGGTCGTCGCCTGGGGCGAGATCGGGCTCGACTACTTCTACGACTACTCGCCTCGCGACGTGCAGCAGCGCGTCTTTCTGCAGCAGATGGAAATAGCAGGCGCGGCGAAGCTGCCCATCATCATTCACTGCCGGCCGTCGGATAACAGCGAGAACGCCTGGGACGACACGCTTCGCCTGATCCGCGAGCAGTGGCACGCTAGCGGGCTAGGCGGCGTGCTGCATTGTTTTACCGGAACGGTAGAGCACGCCAGGGCCGCACTCGATCTCGGATTCGTGATCTCGTTTGCCGGAAACATTACCTATCCAAAGGCGCAGAATATCCGCGATGCGGCAGCCATTGTGCCGCTCGATCGCATGTTCATCGAGACGGACTCGCCTTATCTCGCTCCGGTGCCTCATCGGGGCAAGCGCAACGAACCTGCTTTTGTGCGCGAGGTCGCACGCCAGATCGGCGAGTTGCGTGGATTTTCTCCCGAGGAAATCGGGTGTCAGACCTCGGAGAATTTCTACAACTTCTTCCAGATTCCGCAATCGAAATGAAGGGTGTGTCGGCGGGCAGGCGGCCCTGCGCCTCCGCTGGCAATTTTCGGCGATCACTACTCTCTTGTTACACTTGATCTTTATGGCTGAAAACACATTCGATATCGTCAGCAAGGTCGATTTGCAGGAAGTCTCCAACGCCATTCAACAGGCGCTGAAGGAAGTACACACACGTTACGATTTAAAGGACTCAAAATCAAACATCGAGATGGAAGGCAAGGAAGCCATTGTGCTTACCTCGGCTGACGAGTACAAGCTGAAGGCGGTGAACGACATCCTGCAAGGCAAGTTGTTTAAGCGCGGCGTGCCTTTGAAGGGCCTGGTCTATGGAACCATCGAGCCCGCGGCCGGTTCGACTGTCCGGCAGAAGATCACTTTGCAACAGGGCATCCCGATCGAGAAGGCGCGCGAGATCGTGAAGCTGATCAAGAACTCGAAGAAGAAAGCCCAAGCGTCGATCCAGGGAGATTTAGTTCGCATCAGCGGTAAAGACCGCGATACACTTCAGGAAATCATTGCACTTCTGAAGCAAAGCGACTTCGGCATCGACATGCAGTTCACGAACTACCGATCCAACTGACGGGGCGACCGCTTGAATACGACCGTAACCCGCAACGCCAAGGAAATTTTTGACCTGCTGCACGACGATCTCGCCGCCATTGAGCGCGAGTTCGGCCGCGACACGGTTTCCAGCGTTGGGGCCATCACGGAGATCGGCGAGTATCTTCGCGCCGGAGGCGGCAAGCGCCTGCGGCCCGCCCTGCTGCTGCTTTCCTCCAAGCTGGTTAACTATTCTGGCCAGGGCGCAATCAGACTGGGTGCGGTCGTCGAGATCATTCACACCGCAACCCTTGTCCATGACGACATCATTGACGAAGCGCAGACCCGGCGCGGCCGTCCGGCGGCGAACACGCAATGGGGTAACGCCAAGTGCGTCCTCGCCGGCGATTGGCTTTACATGCAAGCCTTCAAGATCGCTGTGCAGGAACGCAACTTCGCCATCCTCGATACCCTGATCGATCTGACTCAGGCTATGGTCGAAGGTGAATTGCTCCAGATCGAGCGGCTCGGCAAATGCATATCGATTGACGAACATTTCGAACTGATCTATCGCAAGACTGCTTGCCTGTTTTCGGTCTGCATGAAGATGGGCGGCCTGCTGGGCGACGTTAGTGAATCTGACCTGCAGCGGTTGGCCGACTATGGGCGCAATCTCGGCATGGCCTTCCAAATCGTGGATGACGTGCTCGATCTCACCGCCTCCGAAGAAGTGCTGGGCAAGCCAGTTGCGAGTGACTTGCGTGAAGGCAAGGCCACCTTCGCCGTTCTGCATGCACTGCAGCACTGTTCCCCGGCAGAACGCGCCACCATCGAATCCGTGTTGAGCAACGGCGGTTTCAACGGCATTACCCCTGCCGACATTGTGGCAATTCTCAATCGCCACGGCTCAATCGATGCGGCACATGCGCGCGCGGTCGAGTTCTCGAACAAGGCACGCGAGTCCATCTGCAGTTTTCCTGACTCCGAAATCAAGCGCGTGCTGTTGTGGGTTCCCGAGTTTGTGGTAGAGCGGGACAGCTAAGAGTCTTCCACAGATGGTCCGGTTGTTCCCTGGTTAAGCGGCCCGTTTCCCTACCTGGAGCGGTTTGGATTTGGGCGTATGCGGAGGTGTCACCGATGCTCAGGTCGATCCTGGTCGTAGTCGGCAGCTACTTGCTCTCTGTCGTTCTTGTTTTTGCGACGGACCCGTTGCTCTCGCTCGTGTTTCCGGGTGACTTCGTCAGAGGTGGCGTTCCCTCGAACTCCGCTTTGATCGCGAGCACGGCGGCGTTCGTTGTGGTCTCGATCCTTTGCGCATGGCTCTGCGCCCGCTTCGCTCCATCGCGCGCGGCGCGGCATGTGCTCTGGTTCTTCATCCTTGGCGAAGCCATGGGTCTCGCGGCTACGATTCCCAACTGGAGCAAGGGCTGGCCGCATTGGTACTGGTTATCCTGGCTACTCACCTGGCCGGTGAGCTGTTGGATCGGTCTGCTGCTTGCGGGACGTCGGGCTGGTTCAGTCCCTGCCTGATGCGAGAGATGGCTGCCGTCTCGAACCCGTCCTACGGGGTTTGGTTTAGACTTTACCCATGGCCGCCCCCCAGGAAGTCGAAATCAAATTTCTCGTACCGGATTTTAAAGCGCTCGAAGAGAAGCTGCGACAACTTGGGTTCCTTCAAGAGACGCCATCCACCCGCGAGATCAACACTCTCTACGATCTGCCGGGCCACACTCTGCGGCGTCGGGGCGCATTGCTGCGCCTTCGGCGTTACGGCGAGAGGTGGAAATTAACCCACAAATCCAAGGGGACTATTGGGCGCCACAAGTCACGCGAGGAACTCGAAACCGGAGTGAGCGATGGCGAGCAGATGGATGCAATTCTTCGGGCTCTGAACTACGCACCGGTGTTTGTATATGAAAAGTTTCGCGCGGAGTGGAGCGACGGCGAAGGAGCGGTGGTGCTTGATCGGACTCCCATCGGCGACATCGCCGAGATCGAAGGCAAGTCACGCTGGATCGATCGCATCGCGCGCGAATTGGGCCTGAAGCCGCAGGACTACATTACCAAGTCCTACACTGAACTTTTCTCCGATTGGAAACGTAATACTGGTAGCAGAGCTGAGAACATGACATTCCGTGAAGTCGGAAGAAAGGCGCCGAGGTTGGAGGCACCCAATCCAGCGGCAAGTCAAGCATCGCCTGCCGCTGGCGGTTCGAAGCAGCGCAAGAAGCACGCCAGCCCTCGCTAAGTTCCGCGGAAGCCGAAGCCGGCTCCGGAGTTTAGACCTTGCCGGGCCTGAACCGGAGCCGGGGCGGATAAAACAGTGGATAGTGATTACTGGATGGTGGATAGTGTTGGGTGCTAGCTGTCTGGCTCGAGCTCAACTTTTGCTGGAGGAACCGCCAGTTCTGCCACGAATCTCGCCACATGCTCGTATTGCTCGATCGGCAGGCGGGCGCGGATGCGGATTTCGTCGCCTTGTCTATCAAGCGCCAGAATCTGACCTGCCCGGGAAGTCAGTTCGCCTATCACCACGCCGGTAAACTCGACGGGGACCGTAACAACGACCCTCCACTCTTTGCCGGAGGAAGCGGGGTCTTCCAGATCTCCAGGAGGACCGATTACTGTCGGCATCCAATTGCCCCCAAACGGCGAACTCACTTCGCCCGAGTGCCCAGTTGCTTCCAGCAAGCACAAGCCACGCGTCATTTCGGATAGGTTCCCGTGATCTTGCTGATAAAGCCGTGGACCTTGTGGAACCACGGAGCTCCAGGTAAGAACATGTACGGGCACTCACCTGCAACCACGGAGACTCCGTGCTCCTGGCAGAACCTCACGGCGGATTCGCTTACCGCTCCCGCACCGGCGGCGCGATACAGCCATACCCGCTTCACTCCCAGCTCGCCGCACGTCTCCACAATCGAGTCCGTTGCGTCCGCCGAAGTCATAACCAACACGCCATCCGGCGGGGGCTGAACTTCACGGAGGGAAGCAGCGCACGGGCGTCCATCGATATCTTTCGCATATGGATTGACCGCGACCACGTCATAACCTTGCAGGCAAAGGTCGTGAAACAGGCTGCGTGAAAAATCTTTGGGGTCACGCGAGACACCGACCATGGCGATCCGCTTTTGCGCGAGGAAATCCTGCACCACCGACATGGAAGACATAGCAACCTCCATGCTGATTGTCGCTCCGCGAGTCCAGGGCGGAGACGTATCCCAGCACCATTTTTCGATGGTTGTGCCGATTCAGCACAACCGGAGCGGACAACTTTGTGCGTTCACCAAGCCGCGCTAAGCCGAATCTGTGGAAACGCCCATGGCTTGAATAGGATTCTTGCTGGGCGCCCAATCCTCTCGCTATCTCAGGCGAGGGTCAGGACCGGATTCTCTCCAGCACCGCACCGGCGATCAGTGGCAGACCTACGGTGGCGTCCAGCAGCACTTCCGCGAACTTGCCGCCCTCCTCGGGAGGAACAAACTTTCCCCACGAGACGGCTTCGCTGTAGGTGCAGCCGGAGAGGCCTCCCCAATTCACCGGCTCGGGACAGATGCGCACGCCGTAGTGGAAGCGTTTGAGCGGCAGGTCTTCCCCGCCCCTGCGATGACGGAGTTCGATGAAGGGGCCGAACTGCTGTGCCCAGTTGCGCGGCACGCCGCCGCCGATGGTAAAGATCCCCAGCCGCTCCTGCTTGAGCAACGTTTCGGCATAGTATTCGAGGTCTTCGAAGGGATCGAAGCGCAAAGGCGGAATGCCGGCCTTCCGCCGCATGCGGTTGTGCAGCGCCACGTCGAGGCCTATCTCCGAGTCGCTGAACGCCGGGACGAACACTGGGACGTTCTTCTGATAGGCTGACTTGAGAATGCCGCGCTCCTTGACGTTCGCACTGAGAAAACGACCGATCTCGCGGTTCAGTTTGTACGAGCACAGCAGCTCGTTGTGGTCCCAGTTCTTCAGGATGCGCGCGACAATGGTCTCCACGAAGTCCAGATTGGTCTCCGGCTCCAGCGTGTCGTAGACGCGGTTATAGCCGGCTTCGTACAGCTCTCTATCATCCATTTTGGGGTCGTAACGGAAATGCGAGCGCCCGGCCGCCTCGACCAGTCCATGCGCCATGAGGGCGCCGGTCGAGACGATCGCCTTCACGATGCCGCGATCGATAAGGTCGGTCACGATGAGACCTTGCTTGGCGACGGTCATGGCGCCCGCGAGGGTCATCACAACGAAGCAGTCTTTATCTCGCGCCATGGCCTCCAGTACGTCCGCTCCTTCGCCAACCTGTCGTCCGGTAAAGGCGGTGTTTCCCATGGCGCGAACCAGGTCGTCGACCGAGCGGATCTTCGAGAGGTCGAGCGGCGCCAACGGAACCAGCTTGTCGGAGATGGGGTCATGTAGTTGGCGCTCGATACCTTCGCCATGCGTCTTGTCGTCGTGCTTCACTTTCACCTCGACGGTTCGTCTGCACACTGCGAGGGCGCAGACATTAAGGATAGCTGTGCTTGAGTTCTGAACTCTCGAAGCTACAAGGTTTGCGCGAGGTTCGTCAACGCACGAACGCCTGCTGCGTGATGCGCGGTTTTCATCGAATGTTCATAGAGGGCGTCGACGCTTGCCGGGCACTCTCCGTGGGACTGGGGATGCTATTCTTGAAACTCATTTCCCGTTAGCGGAGCCAGCCTTGCCGGATCGTAATTTTCGCATCGGTGTGGTGCAGATGTTGTGCACGAGCGAGCCAGCGGAGAACCTGGAGCGCGCCATCGCGCACATCCGTACCGCTGCCTCCAAAGGCGGGGAGTTGATCTGCCTACCCGAGCTTTTTCAGACACAATATTTCTGTCAGCGTGAAGACATCGCGCTATTCGACTTGTCCGAGCCCATCCCGGGACCGGCAACCAAGCGCCTGGGGGATCTTGCGCGCGAATTGAACATCGTCATCGAAGCGTCCCTGTTCGAGCGACGGGCTCCCGGCATTTATCACAACACGGCGGCCATCCTCGACAAGGGCGGCAACCTCGCTGGGATTTATCGCAAGATGCACATCCCCGACGACCCGCTTTATTACGAAAAGTATTACTTCACGCCGGGCGATCTCGGATTCAAAGCCTTCGAAACGGACTTTGGCAAGTTCGGCACGCTTGTCTGCTGGGACCAGTGGTATCCGGAGGGCGCGCGTCTGACGGCGGCCCAAGGAGCCAATGTTATTTTTTGTCCCACGGCAATTGGGTGGCACCCGGACGAGAAGGCCGAATTTGGCGAGGCCCAGTACGATGCGTGGCGAACCATCCAGCGCGCGCATGCTATCGCCAACGGAGTTTATGTTGCGGTGCCGAATCGGGTTGGTTTTGAGACTGGTAACGTTCGCGGCAACGAGGCCGAGGGAAAAGGCCTGGAGTTCTGGGGCGGATCATTTATCGCCGACCCCTTTGGACGCGTGATTGCCCAGGCATCGCACGATAAAGAAGAGATCCTGGTCGCCGAAGTGGACCTTAAGCAGATCGAAGATATTCGTCGTAACTGGCCGTTCTGGCGTGATCGCCGCGTCGATGCCTACGGGGCGATCACGCAAAGGTTTCTGACTTAGGTTTGCGAGTGGGTTGCCCTAACGCAGACACTAAAGTCCGGACAAGGTTAAGGGAAGATCAACGGCGTACCTGAAGGTGCGGCCCAGCTTGCGGAAATGGGTTGCCTGCGCCGCACGGACTAAAGTCCGCGCGGCATATCAAGAATAAAGGGCACAACGGCACGACTGAAGTCGTGCCCTGATACAAGACTGCTCGGAAATGAGTCGGTCAGCAGCGTGCGGCGGACCTAAAGGTGCGCCCCTTTCGGAATAATGTCTTTTTAAAACGAGTCTTATCAAATTGCCGGGACATCGATGTCGCGCCTGAACCTTCCGACCCATCCCGCCACTCTCGGCTATCGTATGCCGGCCGAATGGGAGCCTCACAGCGCGACATGGATCGCATGGCCTCACAATCGTGAAGACTGGCCTGAGAAGTTTGAGCCTATCCCGTGGGTCTACGCCGAGATTGTTCGTCATCTCTCCCGCGTGGAGCGCGTCAACATACTGGTTGGCAGCAACAACATCGAGGCGGACGCACGCGATGTTCTGTTTCGTGCCAATGTTTTGCCGGAGAAGGCGCGCAGGCCCGGCGCTCGCAGCGGCAACATTGCGTTTATCCGGCTGCCTACGAACCGCGTATGGACACGCGATTCGGGTCCCCTCTTCGTTCGCCGTAAGTGGCGTAAACGTGATCACTTTCCTGCCGTGGCGGCAACGGCCTGGCGCTTCAATGCCTGGGCTAAATATGACGACTGGCAACTGGACGCGGCTTTGTCGGCCGAGATCCCATTGGGGCTCGGTGTCCCGGTGTGGAAACCCATTGTTCGGGTACGAGACGCACCGCGGCGCGTCGTCCTGGAAGGTGGCAGTATCGATGTGAACGGACGCGGCACCCTACTCACCACCGAAGAGTGTTTATTGAGCGACGTGCAGCAGCGCAATCCAGGGATCGGACGCGAGGAACTGGAACAGTTATTCAACGGCTATCTCGGCGTGAAGAAGGTGATCTGGCTGGAGCGCGGAATCGTCGGGGATGACACCCATGGACATATCGACGACATCGCCCGATTTGTCGGTCCCTCAACCGTGGTGACTGCGTATGAGAGAGACCGCAGCGATCCCAATCATGAATTCTTGCAGGACAATTTAGGCCGCCTGCGCCGGAGCACCGACCAATCGGGCAAACCGCTGCGCGTGGTGAAACTGCCCATGCCTTCGCCGGTGTACTTTCGCGGGCAGCGGCTCCCCGCCAGCTATGCCAATTTCTATATTGCCAACAAGCTGGTGCTGGTTCCGGCGTTCAATGATCCGAACGATCGAGTCGCCCTCAACGCGTTAAGCGAATTGCTTCCTGGCCGCTCTGTCGTACCAATCTATTGCGGAGACTTGATTTGGGGATTAGGGGCTCTGCATTGTATGACGCAGCAACAACCAGCCGGCTGATCGGCAATTCAGATCCCACGTCGGGGTTTCCACAGCAGCGTCACCATCGAGTAGATACCAGCCGCCACTCCGGCATAAAGACACCCATTGGCAAAAATAATCGTCCCGACAAGCAGTACCTGTGCGATGGCAGCGTCTGTACCCGGGCCGGCCGCAACGGACAGGATGAAAGCCGGACACACGACCAGGACTGCCAGGAAGAGTGGCTGGTGGAAGTCCAAGGCAACGGGATTGGACCGCCAGAGGAAGTAGACGCCAATCGCCACAGCCATCCCGAAAACAAAGCTAAGCGAGAGGACCGTGACAAGTCGATCGTGTTTGAAGGAAGTCTTAGAGTCGTGCACGGAGTCTGAGTCCACCGCACCTGCGGGCTCTGCTACCAGCTTACCCTACTCTAACTTTTGGCTTGCCTAATACGTTTCACGGCTGGTGCCGATCTGTATGGAAGACGAGGGAAGTACGTGCCCTCGAGGCAGACTTATGGCGAGAATTCTTGCACTGCTCCTTGTGTTTCTGTTCATTAAATCTCTGCTGCCGCGGAAGCAGCGGCGTTGGCCGACGACGCCTCACCCCTACGACGAATGAGGCATGCTATGCTGCGGTCTCGAGAGGTCAACTGCAATGAGCGTTCCGGCCGCCCCGAGCGTGGTTCCACACAACATGGTCACTACCGCATTCGTGATCGATGGATTTCGCATCGTTCGCAACCTGGGTCTGGTCCGGGGAATCATCGTGCGCTCACGGTCTATTGTTGGCACCATCGGGGCGAGCCTGCAAACTCTGGTGGGAGGAAACATTACTCTGCTGACCAACTTGTGCGAGCAGACGCGCGAGCACGCCTTTGACCTGATGTTGCAGCACGCAGGGGAACTCGGCGCAAACGCGGTGATTGGCATGCGCTACGACGCCACCGAGATTATGCAAGGTGTCACCGAGGTTCTGGCCTACGGAACGGCAGTGTACGTCGAAAAAGATGCGTAGCGGCGGCAATAGAAACCGGCGGCACAGGGCCGCCGGTGGAATGCGGTGACGAACCAGGATTTAGTCGTCGTCGCGGCGAGACAGGGTTGGACGATCATCGCCTGGCTGTTGCGCGTTGGGATCATTCGGGTTCGTCGTGGTGCTGGCGGTATTGGTGCGGCGCAAGGTTGGACGGTTCTTATCCTGATCGGGATTGATAATCTTCTTGCGATTTTCGAGTGCCGCCAGCCGGGCCTTGACATCGTTGAACTCCGAAGTATTGACCACGTACTCGGGACGCGCGGGCAGGATCTGGCGAATTTCTTCCTGGCTCTTTTCAATACGATCGGGCGTTGGCGGATGAGTCGAGAAGGCCTTGGCCAGTGTTCCAGGCTTCTTCTTCTCCTGCGACTCGATCTTTTCGAAAAATGTGATGAACGCTCCCGGGTCGTAGCCGGCTTTGTACATGTACTGCAGTCCCAGGTAATCGGCCTCGGATTCAAAGCTGCGCGAGAACTTCATGAACGTCATGGGAAGAGCGATGCTCAGGGCAGCGTTCGCCGCTTCATAAATGCCCCAGCTTCCGACAAACACCAGCGGGATTGAAGCCATGCTGGCATAGTTCATGCGGGTTTGCTCACGCATGGCGTGGCGCGCGCAGACGTGGGCAATCTCATGCGCCATGACGCCTGCCAGTTCGGCCTCCTCGTCGGCGGCGAGAATAAGGCCGCTGTTGACGTAGAAGAATCCGCCAGGCAGAGCGAAGGCGTTGATCTCATCCGAGTCGATTACCTTGATGGTGAAGGGGACCTTGGCATCGGAGTTGCGCACCAGATTCTGCCCTACGCGATTCACATACTCAGTAATGACCGGATCCTGAACCAGCCTTACGCTCGATTCGATCATCATCGCGTACTGCTTGCCCATCTTGATCTCGGTGTCGGTCGAGTACCAGTCACCCAAACCACGGCCGCCAACTTTGCGGTCGCCAATGTCGTCAATGTCGTTCTTGTTCTTGTTGTGCGTTTCTTTCGGAGCGGTGCCGGGTTCGGCCGGAGCGGGTCCGACCGGTCCATGCGCTTGCGGATTGGTTTGTTTCTGAGTGGAAACGTCGACCGGGATCTTCGTCGAGGTCTGCCCTGTCTGCGTCTGTTGAGTACCAGTTTGCGGGGTTCCACTCTGCGCCATCGCGGGCGCAGCAAGTGTCCCACTTAACAGAACAGAGACGGTTACCTCGAGAGCACGTGACTTCATGTGGCCCTCCGATAAGAGCGCGCGGCCCTTCGGGAACTCCAGCACGTATTGATGAGACGAGCTCGGGGTTCTATTGGCGTCATTATATGCTTGGAGCAGTTATTCCGCTGATTGGATTTCCTTTAAATGCCGTGGACACCAACTTTTTACGGTCCAATGCCAGCAAGGTCGCTTCAAGGCGCTATCGAGAATACGTGGCAGCTCGAGCAGCGGATGGGCGACTCATGCTTGGAAGGCGAGTTGCGCGTGACAGGACGCCTCAAATCGGGGACAGGTGCTCCGAGATTAAAGATCGGCTGAGTGGATGTACACATGGATATGCAGCCGCCGGACCCTTTACAGCGCCCCAGCTGTGTGCCATGATGCGCGGTTCGCCGATTCCGGGGCCAAGCCGAGGGCTTCTGTGTCCCAGTGATTACAATGGTTTGCAGCCGGAGCAGCGGCAGTAAGGTGATTTTTTATGGACGCATCGATTTCGAACGACAGATCTACCTGTCGGGTTTCACTTCAGGACTTCGTTGCAGGTCTTCGCGGCCTGAGGGAGCAGGATTTTGCAGGAGTGATCGGGACTTTGAACTACCTGCGAAAGCACCCCGTCGATCCCGAGACAGTGGAGCCCTACCTGTTCTGGAACTCGCAGCACTACACTCGCAACCTGATCGACAAGACCGACCTTTACGAACTGCTCGCCATCTGCTGGGATGTAGGCATGCGCAGCTCGATTCACAACCACAAAGGACAGAACTGCTGGATGGCCGCTCCCATCGGACGGCTCGCGGTGCACAATTACCGCGTTCTAACCGAGGATCTTTCGGCCCATCGCTCCGACATTGTGCCGACTGACATTGTCGAAATCACCCCTGCCAGTCCCGTCGCCGTGGATCCCACCAACCCAGTGCATGATGTTCGCAACCCTCGCGAATGGGGAGAGCGTGCCGTCAGCCTGCATGTGTATTCTCGCCCGTTCGATTCCTGCATCGTGTACTCAGCAGAGAAAGGCACCTGTGGTGAAATCGGGCTGAATTACACGTCAGTGTATGGGAAACTGGTGTGAAGGAATCAGCATTGAACAAATAGCCGATAAAAGACGGAAAGCAGGTTGGATTTCGTGCCCGGATAAACAGCATCTCAGCTTTTGTAGAGTGATCCGAGGGTGTTTGATCTGAGACGGCCAGAATTTCCACCACGCTGGCTCGCCACTCCCCGTCTTTTCCCTGCTCCGCCGTGATGCGAACCTCGGTTCCTGCCACGAGCGATTGTTCAGCCTTCGATTTGCGGTCAGCCGCAGGCACGGCTTCGTCGTACTCGACGCGAGCATGTGAGACTTCCACCCGCCGAATGGCATGATCTCGCCCTTGCACATAGAGCCAATCCGGATCGAGGACGGTCTGGTCGCTCTCTACAACCTTGCCACGGAAGGAGCCTGACGCGGCGCTGAGAACAGTCACCGCACCCAGCAGGCCGATCAGAAGAACGCGCACCTTATCGTTCAGGCTACTCACCCTGACTTCAGATGCGAAAATGAGGTTTTGCGAATGCATCCTCCAGCCGCCCTGGGAAGGACTGCACACAAGTGATGTTTTATGAAGTGAGCTCAGGCTACGCAACATCCTGCCTTTTGTTTTTCTCGCGCAAGGGTCCTGCGCACATCAGGGAAGCATTCGCCAGAGGCAAAAGCAAAAAGCCGGCGCGGAGAAGATTTCCGCGCCGCGTCCGAGCTTCAGAGTAGCTGCTGCTTTACTTGAATTGGAAAAGATCTGTCATGTCTCCAATTGCGGGACCATTTACGGGGACGTATTTGTTCGAGCCGTTCTGCTTGGGATTAGGTAGATTATCTCGGCTGCGATCGGTCACCGGTGGCAACGCCCAGTTGTACTCGATGAACTTCAGTATCGAGACATGATCGTTGTACTGGTGCGAGATGTGTCCAGCCTTGGTGTAAGGCGAGATCACGAGCATCGGAATTCGGGTCCCGTCGCCGAAGAAATCTACTGGTTGCACGTACCCTGAGTCCCAATACCCGCCGCCCTCGTCGAAAGTCACAAAGATTGCAGTGCTCGCCCAAAGACTTGGGTTGGCCTGCACATCGTCTACAATCTTCTTCACGAAGCCCTCGAACAAGTCGAGTTTGGAAGAAGCGGGGTGGCCATCGACAAAGCCGCTCGGCTTCACATAGGACACTGCCGGCAGCGTTCCCTTCTTAATGTCGCTGTAAAGGTCCGTGGTGTCCTTCAGGTGAGCCGTGCGAACGGCGGCATTGGTCATGATGGACGTCGAGTACTGGAAGAAGTTGCATATATTGCAATATTCGTCCAGCGGATCGTCTTCATATTTGTCGTTCAAATAGCGGTTCCATTGATCGCCGTAATACTTCCAGGAGATGTTGTTCTCCAGCAGCTCATCACCAATGTTCCGGACGCTTGAGGGCGGAATGGTAAAGACCGTGTTGTTGTCGTTGTTATCGGTGTAAGCGTTGGTGCCGTCCCCAAAATATCCGGGATTGTAATTGTTCAGCAGATAGTAGCGTGCCGGGTCGCACTTGGGATCGATCTGGTAAGGAAGATTCGCCAGATAGTCGAGAACCGCAAACACGCCCGGCTGATCCGAGTCAGAGCAGTTCGAGTACGATCCGCCGCCGTAAGAGGGATGTCCGTAGGATCCACCGCCGTAACCGTCTTCGGTGTACCAGTTATTCGTGCCTTTCTGGGCATTGGGATTTTCAATCTCGTCGACGATTCCTTGGTTCTTTGACCCAATGCCGACGAGCTGATTGTGCGGCGGCTTGGCGGGGCGCCCCTGGCCATCGCTGAACCAGATCGCGTCGCCTGTTCCCATCATGATGTGGTTCGCGCCGGTGCCGCCCATCACTGCCTGGTGATAGTTATCGCTCATGGCATAGTTGTCGGCGAGATACTTGAGGTACGGAGCATCCCCCTGAAGCACGTTGTAGAAAGACATCGAAGTCGCTCCTTCACCCGTGGTTGTCAAGGTGAAGGGGTTTGGCTGCGGCTTTCCGTTAGTGCCTGCCCCCACGGTTACCTCTACCCAGGGAAACAGGTCAGCGTTGCAGCCGCTCGGATTGTCGGTGGTGGCGTAGTAGGCGTCGCAATCCTGTTGTTGCCACATCTGGTAGAAGCGGTGTACCGGGCTATTAGCGTAGGCGTCGTACGGAAACGAGAACGAGGTGAGTTGGAAGGGGCCGGGAGGCAAGTTGTACACGTTCGGAATACGTGTGTCGATGTCAGGCTTGCTGAGAGGCGCCGTGCCGCCGGTCGTCAAGTACTTGTAATAATCGTTGGCAAGTCCGTTTTCGGCCGCTCTGGCGGCGGCGATGGTGCTAAAGGGGGGCTTGTAATACCCTCCGACGACAGGTGGCGGCAGCTGATCGTACAAGGACCGCTCATCTGGGCTGACCTGGTATTTGTCGGCCGCGTTGTCAACCGCTGAGAATTGCAAGGCTTGGCCGTAATTCGGGCCGGGCGTTCCATCGGCACGGATAATGCCTTTGGAAAGCAAATTGTCGATCGTTTCACCCTTAACCGTGGGCTGATAGGTTGCAAAAACATGATCGAAAGTACGGTTCTCGCCGATGATCACAATGACGTGTTGGATGGGGGTCTTCGTCTGTGAGCTTCGGGTCGATGGGGAAAGGGCTCCGCCCGTGGTCTGCGGCGGCTGAGCGAGAGCACCGGCCGGGATGAGCATTTGGCTGAGGAGCGTAAGAAGGGCTGCACGAGCTGCAATGCGCCACTTGCGGGGAGCGAACTCAGTTTGCTTCATGTTCCATCCTCCTACGAATGGTGCCTGCAACATAACGGTAATGAACTGTAAGTTGGTGAACCGGGAATGAACTGACGGTTAAAAAAAGTCTTAGTCAATTGGTGTTGTGGAAAGTCTGGGCGATCATGGAAGGAACATGAATCCGTAACGCACCAGCAACATTGCGCGGCTTTTGTTCAAAACAAAAAGCCCCGGCGCATGGCCGAGGCTTTAACGCGCAAAAACGCAATTTCTAGCGGTTCAGTTTTCTTGCCTCGCAGGCGACAACGACCTTGGAAGGATCGATGGCATCGTTGTCCAATTGCATTTCGACAACTTTTCCATCTTTGTCGATGACGTAATCCACCCGCCGGGCAGCCTTGTACTTCGGATTGTACAGGCCGTACTCCTTGGTGACGTCTCCACCCCAATCGCTTAGAAGCGGAAACGTAACGCCGATCTGATCTGCCCACGCCTTATTCGAGAAAGAAGAATCCATGCTCACACCCAGTACCTGGGTGTCGGCAGCTTCCAGCCGGGTCAGGTTCTGCTGGAAAGCCTGCATCTGCTTGGTTCAACCACCGGTAAAGGCAAAAATATAGAACGCCAGCGCGACATTCTTCTTGCCTTTGAAATCGTGTAGCGAAATCTTCTTTCCATCCTGATCGGTCAAGGTAAAGTCAGGCGCCATGTCTCCAACCTTGATTTTCGGAGGAGGCGTTTCAGCGGGCTTGTCAGCGGCGAACCCCGGTGGCAGCATGGTCGCAGACAGTAATAGCAACAGCAATGTTCGTTTCATCGATTCTCCTTTTCTCGAACGAGGGACACGGTTGGCATTGTCCCATTTACCGCAGCTCGCGTCACTTTCTCCGAAACGGCAGCCCGCGGGCGTTGATGTGGTTGCTGTCAGTGCTGTTCCCAAGTCGAATCGATTTCCAGGTGACGCTGCGAGGGGCTGCATTACTACACAATATTGCCTGGCTTTCCAGCTATACGGCAACAGACGTTTCATATTTGTCACCTTATGCTGACTGGGACTAGACGAGAGGGGCGCTTGGGCGGGTGTTCGTAAGACTGCTAAACTTGCAGAGCCACGATTTCACGTTTTCGGGTGGGCCGGCGATGGGCATCAAGATTCCGAAGGCGCGCTCGAATGGAAGGCAACGCAGCCTGGTGTGTGATCAGCGAGTTCGAGTTCGCTAGCCGGCTTGCAGATTTCGCGTGGTTCGCTGCGCCACAAAACGTGGGTGCAGTCACGTTTCAAGCTACAGAAGCACGGCAACACAACTCGCCCAAGGGCTGGATTTTTCAGCTTGCCGGGATGGCGAAACTGGCAGACGCAGCGGACTTAAAATCCGCAGACCCGAAAGGGTTGTGGGGGTTCAAGTCCCCCTCCCGGCACCAAATTGCCGATCCAAACAACAGGTACGAGGTCCAGGGTAGTGTCTCACTGGGGCGACACTACCCTGGGGTAGAACTAGCTAGTGGACAACCGGCTTTTTCGGCGAGGCCAGGTCGTAGCGATCGAGGTTCATCACCTTGTTCCACGCAGCCACGAAGTCCTTCACGAACGCCTCTTTCGAGTCGTTACAGGCATAGACTTCCGCGAGCGCGCGGAGCTGGCTGTGCGAACCGAAGATAAGGTCGACACGGGTACCGGTCCACCTGATTTCGCCAGTCTTGCGATCGCGCCCCTCATACACGCCTTCGGATGTAGAGGAGGGCTGCCACTCGGTATTCATGTCGAGCAGGTTGACGAAGAAATCGTTGGTCAGCGTCTCGGGCCGCTTGGTAAAGACGCCATGCTTTGACTGCCCGAAGTTCGCATTCAGGGCGCGCATGCCGCCTAGGAGAACCGTCAGCTCAGGAGCAGTCAGCTTCAGCAACTGCGCCCGATCCACCAGCAGTTCCTCCGGCGATGTTCCGTTTTGCTGGCGAACATAGTTGCGGAACCCATCGGCCTTGGGCTCCATTACGGCGAATGAGTGCACGTCGGTCTGCTCCTGCGAAGCATCCGTGCGTCCCGGCGAGAAGGGGACCTTCACGTCGTACCCGGCCTTTTTCGCAGCTTCTTCGACCGCCGCGCAGCCGCCGAGAACGATCAGGTCAGCCAATGAGACCTGCTTGCCTTTGTTCCCGTTGGATTGCGACTTATTGAAATCTGTCTGGATCACCTCCAGCCTCTGCAGGACCTTCCCCAGTGCGGCTGGCTGGTTGACTTCCCAATCTTTTTGCGGCGCAAGGCGAATGCGCGCCCCATTCGCGCCGCCGCGCTTATCCGAGCCGCGGAAGCTCGCCGCCGCCGCCCAGGCCGTCGTGACCAATTCGGAGATCGACAGTCCGGACGCGAGAATCTTTGCCTTCAGAGCAGCAATGTCCTTCTCGCCGATGAGTTCATGATCCACGGCGGGAACAGGATCTTGCCAGATCAGGGGCTCCTTAGGAACCAGGGGGCCAAGGTACCGCGGACGAGGCCCCATGTCGCGGTGGGTCAGCTTAAACCAAGCCTTGGCGAACGCATCTGCGAAGTCCTGTGGATTCTCGTAGAAGCGCCGCGAAATCGGTCCGTAAACGGGATCAAACCGTAAGGCCAGGTCCGTGGTCAGCATGGATGGAGCACGACGCTTGGCTGGATCGTGTGCATCCGGCACCGTGGCGTTGCCCGCGCCATTCTTCGGCTTCCACTGATGCGCCCCAGCCGGGCTCTTGGTGAGTTCCCATTCGTAGTCGAACAGATTCGCGAAGAAGTTGTTGCTCCACTTCGTAGGCGTGGTGGTCCAAGTGACCTCCAGACCGCTGCCGATTGCGTCACCCCCCTTGCCGGTGCCGAATTTGCTCTTCCAGCCGAGGCCCTGTTGCTCGATGCTCGCAGCTTCCGGCTCTGCACCCACCAGGGCCGCATCACCGGCGCCGTGGGTCTTGCCGAACGAGTGTCCACCGGCAATGAGCGCCACCGTCTCCTCGTCATTCATCGCCATGCGGGCGAAGGTCTCGCGGATATCCCGGGCCGCGGCCAGGGGGTCAGGATTTCCATTGGGCCCTTCCGGGTTCACGTAAATCAGGCCCATCTGAACCGCGGCAAGAGGATTCGCGAGATCACGGTCGCCGCTGTAACGCTCGTCCGCCAGCCACTTGCCCTCGGAACCCCAATAAATGTCCTCTCCGGGCTCCCAGACGTCCTCGCGGCCGCCGCCGAAGCCAAAGGTCTTGAACCCCATCGACTCCAGGGCCACATTTCCGGCGAGAATCATGAGGTCGGCCCAGGAAATCTTCCGCCCATATTTCTGCTTGACTGGCCAGAGCAAGCGGCGCGCCTTATCGAGATTTACATTGTCCGGCCAGCTATTGAGGGGCGCGAAACGCTGTTCGCCGGAGCCTGCCCCACCGCGGCCATCGCCAATGCGGTACGTGCCCGCGCTATGCCACGCCATACGAATGAAAAGCGGCCCATAGTGACCGAAGTCGGCTGGCCACCACTCCTGCGAGTCCGTCATCAAGGCATGCAGGTCCTGGATGACGGCATTCAGATCGAGGCTCTTGAATTCCTCGGCGTAATTGAACTCCTTGTCCATAGGATCGGACAGCGGAGAGTGCTGATGCAGGACGTTCAGATTAAGCTGATTGGGCCACCAGTCGGTGTTCGTCCGGGACCTGCGAGCGCCGTGAGCGACCGGGCACTTGGCTTCGGTTGACGAGTTTTGTTCCTGAGCGTGGGGGACAGTCGCCCCGGCTGCTGTCGCGAGTTCTTTTTCCATACATAGCCTCTTCCTTTGAATTAGTTAAAAAGACAGTAATGAACTACAAGCTCATCATGGCTTTGCCATTCGCATTATCGTCATCGGTGATGACAGTCATCCGGTATCCCACCGGCTTACGACATTAACTGGAAGCGCGCCGCGCAGCGCACTTCGCGCAGAGCCCCCGGAAAATCAGTTCGCATTCGCGGAGAACCCGCTTCCCGAGCGAGCCCGAGGGAGGCCTGGGCACGTTGCACCACTCAATGTCCTCCACCGTGCCGCACTGGTCGCAGATGAAGTGGTGATGGCGCATGCCTTTCGCATCAAATCGCGCAGCGCGCCCCTCGACGGCGACTTCACGCACCAAACCCGCCTGCACCAAGTCCCGCAGATTGTTATAGGTTGTTGCCCTTGAAGAGCGCGGATCCACGCGATTGACGGCTTCGAAGATTTCCGCAGCCGTAGGATGCCTGTTATGTTTCATCAAGAATGCCATCACGGCGAAACGCTGCGGAGTACATCGCAACCCACTGCCCTCCAGGGTCCGTCTGATCGCCTCGTGGTTCATGATACTTAGATTAAATCTAATATGATATTTTGTCGAGACGCCTTTGGTTCGTTGCCGGCGCTCGGTTTGCGGCGGAACATGCCCGAGGCAGGGAGTTGTGATCTTGCTTTTCGACCTGTAAAAATGAAACTGTGATGCAATGTAGACGAAAGTATTTCTCATGGGCGGCAACTGGGGCAACGCCGGGCGGATTTATAAAGCTGAGATGAAGCGGCCACTCTCGGATGGTATTGTCCTGTTTCGGCTCTGGCGGTCGGCTGCGCGGAAAAGCCGTTTCGTCTACATCCTGCTCATTCTCATGTCCGGCACGACACTCGGCTTTGGATTTCCCATGCAGACCCACGAGTCGTCAGGATCACAGGCCGAAGTTAACAAAGAAGCCCAGGCTGCCTACCGCGCAGGAACTGCGGCGGCCGCCGGCAACGACTTTACGGCTGCTGCGGCACAGTTCGAAAAAGTCGTTCACTTGGTTCCGCAAATTGAAGAAGGGCATAGCGCGTTGGGGGCGGTCCTGTTACGTCTTGGCGAAGATTCACAAGCGATCAAAGAACTGGAAAAAGCGGTTGCGATGAAACCGAGCGATCGGTCTGCGCAGACCAACCTTGCGTTAGCGTATGAGCAGACCGGGGCTTATAAAAAAGCGAACGTAATGTTTGAAAAGGCGGAGTCTGAGACGAAACCTAACTCGGCGGGGGATTCCTCTCGCGCGCTTTCACCGCCTGTCCTGCAGGCGTACGCCCGCTCCCTGGCTGCTACCGGTCAGCTCCCTGCGGCAATCGCTAAAATGAAGACGGCGGTTGCTGAATCCGAGCAGAATGCCGAGTTCCACGATGCGCTAGGATCGCTCTACGCTCAGCAACCCAGTTGGCCATTGGCGATCGGCGAATTTCAAGAAGCGATCCGCCTCAATTCGCAATTTGCAGTGGCCCACATGCATCTCGGGACAGCGCTGCGCATGCAGCAACAGCCGGCGGCAGCGATTGCCGAGCTCAGCGTGGCAACCCAACTCGCTCCCGGCAGCGCGATTACGGCCACCGAGTTAGGCAAGGCTTACGCGGCAAACAATCAAGAAGATCAGGCGATAGCGGCATATCAGCGTGCCATCCGACTGGATCCGGCTTATGTGGAGGCAAAATATCAATTGGCGCTTGCTTTGCAGCGGGCCGGCCACGACGCCGACGCCGTTCCATTGCTTCGCCAGGTGGTTGATGCCCAACCGAAGAATTCGGAGGCCGCTGAACTCCTGGGAAACGCTCTTCTTCACACCGGCAATGCAAAGGATGCGGTTCCCTTCCTGGAGCGAACGCTGGCGCAGAAAGCAGATGATCCCACGGCTTATGGGAATCTGGCTGCCGCCTACCTTGTAATGAATCAGGTCGATGAGGCCATCCATGTGCTTAGCGCGGGTCTGAAGGCCAATCCCGACAACTTCCAGCTCCATTACAATCTTGGGCTGGCACTCAAGCTAAAGGATGACGACGCAGCCGCCATTCCTGAACTGGAGACGGCGGCCAAGCTCAACCCGTCTGCCCATGAGCCGCATTACACGCTGGGCATCCTCTACATGCAGGATGGGCGTTACGACGACGCAGCCCGCGAAGTTTCGCTGGCGCTGAAGTTGCACTCTGACAATGCCGATGGTTGGGCGACGCTTGGAAGCCTGTATCGCAAAATGAACAAACTGCCGGAAGCGGCCGCCGCTCTGCAGGAAGCTATCCGGCAAATGCCCGATCAGCCTGATCCTCACCTCACCCTGGCGAGTGTTTTAGTACAACAGGGACGAACCGCAGAAGCAACCGCTGAACGCAAGAAGGGTGCTGCGTTGGAGCGGTTGGCTATGGACCGGCAAAGGGCGACAGTTTCGACAAATTCAGGAAACTCGTTGCTCCAGAAGGGACAGGTCGCAGATGCCATTGAGCGTTATCAGGAAGCGCTGCGCGACGATCCCAATTATGCCGAGGCGCATCGTGGACTCGCTGACGCCCTGGAGCGTCAGGGTAAACAAGCCGAGGCGGCTTCGGAAAGACAGAAAGCGGACGAGTTGGGACGGTCACCGCAATGAGCGTCGCTTCGAATCCGCAGCCACGCAAGCAGGCGTTTACAGAGAGCGCGAGATGCGTTATACCAGAGTGCAAAGGATAACAGCTACAGCTGATGAAGCCCGCAGGCGCTGGCGTTTCCTGCAGGGTTCGGCAAAGGTGGCGAACTCGGATAGCCATCCCAATCTGCGAATGAAGGCGCATCCCCTGGTCCATCCAGGTGCGTGGCGATGAAGTTTAGTATGGGTCGGATCATTTTATGTACAGCCGGGTTCCTGGTTGGCTTCACACTGCTCGTCGGCAACGCGCGGTTCACCACCCGTGCCCAGTCGGACGCCAGCATGGAAAGAAAGAACTATTCGGACAAAATTGAACAGACCTATAACTTTCGATTTGGGGCTGGGAATCTGTCGCTCCCCGGCAACGCCGCCATCGAAGGCAATGAGTTTATTCAGCCTGGGGCGTTTCCCAAGGCCGAGTACTGCGGACACTGTCATGAGGAAGCCTACAGCCAATGGCGTCAGGCGCTACACTCCAACTCCTTCCGGACCCCCTTCTACCGGACAAGTGTAAACATTCTGGTTCGCACCAAGGGCATTGAGTTCTCGCGTCATTGCGATAGCTGTCACAATCCGATTGCTGTGTTATCCGGGAGCCTTACTCAGAACTCCAACGTCGACCGTGCATTTGACCGGGACGGCGTGACTTGTACGACCTGCCATTCCATTCAGCGTCTGCAATCTACCTCGGGGAACGGCGGCTATGTGATGGGCGTCCCCGCAGTAATCGTCGACGAGAAGGGCAACCGCATTCCTGGTCAGGTTCCATTTCCCGACATTTTGGAGCATCCCGAGCGGCACTCGCAGGCGGTGATGCAGCCTTTTTATCGAACCCCGGAATTCTGCGCCGCCTGTCATAAAGCGAACCTTCCTAATCCGCTTAACGATTACAAGTTCATTCGCGCCTTCACCTCTTATGACGAGTGGCAGAATTCCAAGTTCTCGAAGCGTAACCCGCTGACTTTCTACTCAGCGGATTTCACCAGCTGTCAGGGTTGTCACATGCGCCGGGCGGCGGCAACGTTGCCCGACTACGGCGCCAAGGGTGGCTCATTCGCCTCGCACCGCTGGCTGGCCGGGAATACCGCTGTGCCTTTTTATTACGGGTTCGATGAGCAGCTTCGCAAGACCATCGATTTCCTGGAGGCCGGCAACTTTTTAAACGTAGACATTTTCGCCCTCAAAACAGCCCGCGACGACCGCATGCTGGCTCCCCTTGGCTCTGTGCCGTTTCAGCTCGAACGGAATGATGTAGTAGATGCTTATGTCGTCGTCCAGAACAAGAATATCGGCCACTCGTTGATTCCTGAAGTCCGCGATCTCTATGAGGCCTGGGTCGAATTCACAGTGAAGGACGCCGCCGGACAGGATATCTATCGCAGCGGCTTCTTGAAGCCCAACGGCATGCTGGATACTCGCGCTCACAGCTTCACCAACCGGCCGGTGAATCTCTCCGGTGAATTTGTCGACAACCACAAGGTTTGGACGATCCACTCCATGGCCTACGACAACTCAATTCAATCCGGACGCTCGGCGCTGGTACGTTATGAGTTCGAGATCCCGTCGGAGGTGAAAGGACCGCTGAGCATTACGGCCCGCGTGAACTACCGGCATCTGCGGCAGAGTTATCTCAACAATGTGTTTGGCAAGGATCATCCTCTGTATCCGGTCGTAGAACTTGCCTCCCGTACGCGCACTTTGAACCTGGGCATGAACCAGCCTACCGCTCCAGCAGCCGGAGACAATCAAGACTGGATGCGTTGGAACAACGCCGGCATCGGATTTCTCGACCAGCAGCAATACTCCGATGCCGTCGACGCGTTTGAGCATGTCGTAAAGCTGCGTCCCGACTATGAGGACGGATACGTCAACCTGGGTCTGACGTATATCGAGTGGGAGAAATATTCGTCAGCCCGGCCCGCTCTGGAAAAGGCCTTGCAGTTACGTCCGAACTACGCACGAGCCCTGTACTACCTTGCCTTGGTCGAACGCCGCGAGGGGCACCCGGAAACCGAAGTTGCCGACCTGCAAAAAGTGGTGGAGCAATATCCGCAGTCGCGGGATGCGCGCCGCGAGCTTGGCATCGCCTACTACCAGCAGCATCGGGCCGACGATGCCGTGGCGCAATTTGAGGCGCTGCAGGCTATCGATCCCGATGATGTAGCGGCGCACTATAATCTCGCCATCCTGTACCGGCGCAAAGGCATGAAGGTCAAGGCCGCCGAACAAGCGGCCCTGTATGCCACCAAGAGAATCGACCCCGCGGCTCCAACCTATTCCCTCGATTTTCTTCGCAAACATCCTGAGATCTCAACCGAAAGCGTGCCCTGGCACATGCACACGGACTTGGAGCCCGGTGCAGTCAACGGTATCGGTCAGAAGTAGCCAAGGAGGATAAGTTTTGCAGTTGGATCGCCGTAAGTTTCTTCGTTCCCTCAGCCGCACCGCTCTGGTACTTCCTTTCGCAGACATTCTTGCTCTTGCCGCTCCTCCACAGCAGGAGACGTCTCCGAAGAATGAGACGAAAACGAAGATCGGTCCGATTGAGCGCAGCTACGACGCCAAACCTGCCCCTCCGCCTCCCGGTCCCAGATCGCCTATCGAAGGCACGCCCCTGGGCGTGAGCTTCGTCGATGTCGTCAAAGGTTCGGGACTTGATGTCGAAACCATCTACGGAGGTGTAGGAAAGAACAAATATCTGCTGGAGACGACAGGTTGCGGGCTGGCCTTCTACGACTACGACAACGACGGCTGGCTGGACGTTTTTCTGGTGAACGGATGGCGGCTGGAAGGTTTCGCCAAGGGGCAGGAACCGCACTGCCATCTCTTTAAGAACAACCGCGACGGCACCTTTACCGATGTTACCAAGGGGTCCGGTCTGGAACTCCGTACAGGGTGGGGGCAAGCCTGTTGCGTGGGAGATTACGACAACGACGGGAACGACGATCTGTTTGTCACCTACTACGGACAGAATGCTCTCTATCACAACAACGGTAACGGAACGTTTACGGACGTCACGGAACGGGCAGGACTGATCCAGCCTGGACCCAAGACGCGCTGGAATACCGGTTGCACCTGGGTCGACTATGATCGCGACGGGCATCTTGATTTATTTGTCGCCAACTACGTTGACTTTGACTTGAAGACCGCTCCCGCCCCGGAAGACGGACCCTGTACGTACAAAGGCATCCTCGTGGCCTGCGGTCCTCCCGGCTTACCCGGCGGAAAGAACATCCTGTATCACAACAATGGAGACGGAACCTTCAGCGACGTGAGCCAGAAAGCAGGAATGTGGGATGCGGTCGGGACGTATGGGCTGAGCGTCGCCGCGTCAGATCTTGATAACGATGGGTGGCCCGACATCTACGTAGCCAACGACTCGGCGCCGGCGACGCTGTATTTGAATCAGAAAGACGGCACCTTCAAGGACGTCGCCATCGAAGCCGGAGCCGCGCTGTCGGCCGAGGCGAAACCGCAGGCGGGGATGGGCGTTTCCATCGGCGACTACAATCGCGATGGAAATCTCGATGTGGTGAAGACGAACTTCGCGGGCGACACCGACTCGCTTTACACCAATCTGGGGGAGGGCGTTTTCGAAGATCGTACTTATCCCAGCGGGCTTGGGGTTAACACCCGTCTGTTGGGCTGGGGTGTCGGCTTCTTCGACATGGACAACGATGGTTGGCTCGACGTACTGATGTCCAACGGACACGTTTATCCGGAAGTGGATAAGTCAAAGGCCGACCTGAAGTACGCCGAACACAAATATCTCTATCGCAACCTGCGCAACGGACGATTCGAGGAGGTCACCAAGCAGGGTGGTCCGGGAATCGTGGAGAATGCTCCGGCGCGCGGCTGTGCCTTTGGCGACTATGATAATGATGGCGATTTGGATATCGCGGTGAACTGCGTCAACGCTATCCCGCAGCTTCTCCGTTGCGACTCTACGCTCAACCGGAACTGGATCAAAATCAAGCTGGTGGGCGTGAAATCGAATCGCACAGGCATTGGCAGCCGCGTGATTGTGACTGCGAAGACAGTTCCCGCGTCGGAAAAGCCTCTCGTGCAAATGGACGAACTGCGTAGCGGTGGCAGTTACTTCTCGCAGAATGACATGCGCATGCACTTCGGCCTGGAACAGGCAACGAAGGTTGATATGGTCGAGATTCGCTGGCTGAGTGGACAGGTCGACCAGGTAAAGGATCTCGAGGCGAATCGCCTCTACGTTATCCAGGAGGGCGGCAAAATCCTTAAGGCGGAGACTTTGAAGGCCGCCTCCAAGTCTTAGCCTGCTTGCCAAAACGTCGAAGGACGGCTATTCGGATGCGGTGCTTCTGCATATTTCTCCTAGGTTCAGTAATGCTCGTGCCGCTTGTCTCTCATGGGCAGTCGAAATGCCCCTGGATTAACGAAGGGACCGCAGGGGGGATTCTTGGCGGTACTACATCGGTGAGCGCGAAGGTGAGCGATCAGGGCGATGGCAACTGCGAATTTCTGGTGCACCAAGGCGCAGTTACCCACCAGTTGAGCATCTCGGTCGCCATTATGAGCGACTTGGCGAAGCAATTTCCCGATTACCTGGCGCAGTGCGGTCCGAAGGGCACGCCGCTTGCGGCGATCGGTAACGAAGCGGTGTTATGCGAACTGCAGGACAAATCCGACGGCTACGGCGAGCAGATTGTCGGTCGGGTGCGCGATCAGGCTTTTGTCTTGAAGTTGACCACCAGCCTCCAGCATGACCCATCGATGACCGCTGACATGCGCCGCCAAAAATTGAATCTTGCGGCTCAACAGGTGGCAGGCATTCTTTTTTGAACGTCAGAGAACGCGTCGACGATGTGCTGCGGCCTCGAGCGTGCTCCGGCTGAATATAATTCTCGCCCATAAACCTGCACCCTATCCAATTTCAGAACTGCCTAACCTGGGAAATCGCGCTCAAAATGACACGAGGGCGCCAGCGGAAGCACCGCGAAGGTACAATTACTCCGCGGCCCAAACAGCTGTGGCCAATCGGTCAAACTATGGACGTCTCCGTTTCGTTCACTGGAGCCGCATCGTCATTGAAGTGGGCCCGCAATTCAAGCTGGAGTGTGACGAATGAAACAATTTCTCCTCGTGGTGTTGGCTGTTTTTTGTCTAACCTGTTTCGCACTAGCAGCATCGAAGGACGATACGTGGAACGGTTGGGTCAGTGAAACCTCATGCGGTGCGAAAGGCGCAAACGCGCAACATGCGGGATGTGCGAAGAAATGTATTGCCAGCGGAGAGAAGCCCGTGCTGGTTACCGATAAGGACCAGAGGGTAGTGAGCCTGGATAACCCGGATGCGCTCAAGGATCACGCTGGCGAGCACGTCAAGGTTAGCGGCAAGATGACCAGCGACGGAACATTACACGTCGACGGCGTTCAGCCGATTCAATGATATTGGATACTTCCCTTTCTGCTATGACGGAAGGGTCCGGAACGAGTCAAACTAGGATCGACGGCCAGCCGGGGCGGACTCTTACGTCATCATTCTATTCGGCTGTGGCTCAAGTAATAATGCACAGCCGGCGTGATGATTAAAGAAAGCACAATCGAAATCGTGATGCCGCCGATGACGGCAATGGCTAGCGGCTGCAACATTTGCGAGCCTGCTCCGAGCGCCAAAGCCAGCGGCAGCATTCCTGCCATGGCGGCCAGAGCTGTCATCAGAATTGGTCGCAAGCGCCGTCTTCCCGCTTGAAGGATGGCCTCAAACGGCGGCAACCCGGCACCGCGGAATTTTTGATCGGCATCCAGTAACAAAATCCCATTCTTCGCCACAATGCCGATCACCATGATCAGCCCCATGAACGACGCGATGTTGAACGCTGTACGCGTAATCAACAGTGCCAGGAAAACACCCGAAGTCGAGAGCAAGGCGGAAGCCAGAATCGACACAGGGGCAGCGAGACTGCGGAATTCGAACAGCAACACCAGAAATACAAGCAAGGTAGCCAGCACGAGGACCAGTAAGAGATCGTGGAACGATTTCTGCTGTTCTTCGTAAGTGCCCCCGTAGACAACCCGGATCGATGGCGGCAGGTTTAAGTCAGCTACCGTTTTTTGTACAGCTTTGATGGCACTTCCCAGGTCCCGGCCTTCCAGCCGAGCTGTCACTGTAACGTCACGCTGCAAATTTTCACGGCGGATCTCCGTTTGCCCCGGCAGTTCAATCACCTTGGCAAGCGAGCCCAGGGTTGCAGTATGTCCGCTGCTGCTGTTCAACAAGGTGTCACTCATGGCTTCGAGAGAACTGCGGTTTACAGCGGGATATCGGACTCGAACGGTGTATGCCATGTCGTTGGCGATTACTGGTGTAGCGGCCGGCTCACCTTCAAGGATCGCGGCCGCATCGATTGAAATTTCCTCGGGCGTGAAGCCGGCGCGAGCGGCGATCGCCGGGTCCACTTGAAACACAGTAGCCGGGTTACTCAAGGTATTGTCGATGCCATTCAAGATGTCCACCACCCCGGGCACCTTGCTGATCGCGTCTGCCACGCGCGGGGCCCAGGTGTTGAGCAAGACCGGATCGGAGGAGAACAACTTGATCTGCACGGGTTCGGGCGCGTTCGACAGGTCACCGATCATGTCCTGCAATACCTGGACGAACTCGACGTCGAGCGCGGGCTCCTGCTGTTTAATTTTGGCACGCAGCTCCGACGTAATGTCGTCGACGCTGCGGTCGCGCTTACTCTTCAGCTTGACGGCAATATCGCCAGTGTTGGCTTCGGTGACGGCGGCCAAACCCAACTGCAAGCCTGTGCGGCGCGAGTATCCCTCGACCTCGGGAACTCGCTGAATCATGCGTTCTACGTGATCAATGACGCGGTTCGTCTCCTGCAGCGACGTTCCGGGCGGCATGATGTAGTCCAGGACAAAACCACCTTCATCCATCTCCGGCAGCAAGTCAGAGCCAAGCGCGCGGTAGCAGAAGAACGAGGCGATCACCAGCACGATGCCGAAGACCCCGATCCACAGCGGGCGCGCGAGGGCGAAGCGTAACCATCGCTCATAGAAGTCGACCACTTTACGGAAAACTCCGCTGATCGAGGCTTCTTCGGCAGCCTGCAGACGCTCGGCTTCGCTCAGGTTTTCGTCGATGGCGACCGCGGCTCCTTTCTTTTCACGGATGAAATACTGGCTTAGAGTCGGGGTCCAGCTAAGGGCAAGCGCCAGCGATGTCAGCAGCGACGCGGCGACCGTGATCGCCAGCGCGCGGAAGAAGACTCCCGTGACTCCCGTCGTGGCGATAAGCGGGATAAAGACAACAATGGGAGCTATCGTCGAACCGACCAACGGCACGGTGATTTCTCGTAGCGCGCTGCTCACCGCTTGCAGTCGGCCTTGTCCCGCATCGCGATGGAGTGCGACATTTTCGACGACAACGATGGCGTCGTCGATCACGAGCCCTACGGCTGCTGCGAGGCCTCCCAGCGTCATCAAGTTGAAACTCTGATTCAGAAGTTTCATCACGATGAACGTAGCGAACACAGTGATGGGGATGACCAGCACCGCTACGATCGAGGTTCCCCAGTCGCGCAGGAAGAGCACCATAATGAGCGACGCGAGCACGATGCCGATGAGAATGGCATCGCGGACACTCTTGATCGATTCCGTTACGATTTCCGACTGGTCATAGAAAGGCACAATCTTGATGCCAGGCGGCAGGGTCTGGCGAATCCGATCGATTTCGGCGTGGACTTCATTGGCTACCGCGACGGTGTTGCTGTCCGGCTGTCGGCTGATATTCAGCAACACGGCGGGCTGCCCATTGGCGGTCACGACGGTGTAAACCGGGCGCACACCGGGACCAGCCTGGGCGACATCAGCGACTCGTACGGGCACTCCCGCCGCCGTCGTCTTAATTACAACCTGCCCTAACTGCTCTGGATCGGTGACCTGCCCGCTGACCAGCCCAAGATATAGCTCGTGGCCCTGCGTCAGAAGACCTGGAGAGTCGATGAGATTTGTGCGACGGACGGCATCCAGCATATCCGTAACCGTCACCCCGGCCGCCAGTAGCTTTGAGGGATCGGGTGTGATGTGGAACTCAGGCTCCTGTCCGCCCTGTACTACGACTGTAGCTACCCCATCAAGACGATTCAGGCGGGGCTTTAAGTCGTACGTCGCCATCGTCCACAGTTGCGTCTGCGGAACCGTATCGGACGTCAGGCTGTAGCCGATGATCGGGAAGCTGGCAAAGGTGAGGCGATGCGTCTGGATCACGGCCGTGGGCGGCAAAGTCGTACGAATGCCGGAGAGCGCTGCGTCCACAAGTTGCAGCGTGGTCACCATATCGACGTGCCAGTCGAAGAACAAGTCGATCTCCGCCGAGCCCCGACTCGTAATCGAGCGAACCTGCTGGAGCCCAGGAACGCTGTTTACCGACTCTTCGATAGGACGGGTGATGGTGACCATCATCTGGTCGATCGGCATCACGCCATTGTCGACCCCTATGACGACGCGCGGAAAGTCGGTGGTAGGAAAAACGGAAATCGGTATGGTAAAGGCAAGGTATACCCCGGCCAAGCCGAGCACCACCACGAGAAAAATGAGTGATTTCGCGTAACGCCTGAACCAGTAGCGTTCGTCGGCAGGACTGCTGATGCGCAAAGCACCTGTACGTTGGCGCCAGGTCATGTCGCGGCTAGTCCTTCCCCGATTCGTTCTTGTCCCCGGCTCCCGTTGTGTTGCCGCCCTTCGCGTCAGGGCTGGCGGCATTTGCTACCACGACCTTGGTGCCGTCAGGAATGCCATAGCCTCCGCTGGTAATCACGCGTTCGCCGCCAGCCAAACCTTTCGTGATCTGCACACGAGCACCCTGACGAATCCCGGTTTCCACGGCGACTTGATGGGCCGCCCCGTCGCTGCCTACGATCATCACGGCCTCGCCGTCGGTAGTCTTCAAGAGAGCCGGCGTCGGAACGACCAAGGCGTCTTTCACGGTGCGCGCGATCATCTGCACGCTAACGCTGGTGCCGGGCCGCAGTGCTCCGTCCGGATTCGGCGCCACTACCCACACTTCGACGGTCGTACTGTTGGGATCGAGAGCCGGGCTGACGAGGCTGACCTTCCCAGCGACTTTTACGTTGCCGGGGGCGACCAGGCTCGCTGCATCGCCCGCCTGCAACACCGCTGCGACGCTCTGCGGCAGGTGCGCCTTGGCGATAACGGAGGACGTATCCATTACCACCAGTAGCGGCGTCCCAACCGCTGCCGTCTCGCCGGCGTAGAGCGGGCGTTCGGTCACAACGCCGTCAATGGGACTATGAATTTGAGAGTACGCCAGCTGTACGGCAGCTCCCTCGTATTTCCCTTCGGCCGAGGTGAGCTGTCCCCTGGCCGACTTCAGCTGGTCACGCTTGCCAGCGGACTCGAGAGCGGTCAGGTGCTTCTGGGCAATTTCGTATTGCGCCTTTGCCTGTATCAGGCCCACGGCGGACTGATCAAAATCTTTGCGAGGCAACGCACCTTGTTGGAACAGCATTCGCCGGCTGTCGTATACCTTTTGCTCGGCATCGTAATTCTCTTTGGCAACCTTCAAATCGTATTCGGCTTTTTGCCACTCCTCCGGCAGGCTCGATGAGGTCGCAATGCCGTAGGCCGCCTGGGCTTGTTCGAAACTTCCGCGATTGTCGACTGCGGCTGCTGCCAGGTCACGATTTTCCAGCGTAGCCAGCAATTCGCCACGATGCACGCGGCTTCCTCGGTTAACGTAGAACGCTTTCACTGGCGCAGTGATCTTTGGCGTGATAGCGGCCTGATCTTTGGGAAACAGCACTGCGTCGGCGGAGATGATCTGCTGTATCTCACCGCGCTGCGCGACTGCCGTTTGCACACTGACGACGGGCGGCGTCTCCCTCTCTTCTTTGGAGCACCCAAGCCCCGCTAACAGCAGCAGGATCGAAATCAACAGAAGGGCTGAGACTATGCGACGTTTCATCAGAAGGGCCCCGTCAACGTCTGTAGATTCGCGATCGCCACGTGATATCTCACCTCGCCGTCGTGGTATGCACTTTGAGCGTTTGTCAGCGTGTTCTGGGCGTCCACCACTTCGAGCGCCGTAGCCTCACCAGCCTGATAACGAAGATTCGTCAGCCGGAGACTTTCCGCGGCAAGATCGACGGAACTTCGAAGGGTGTTGATCTGGGCCAGCGCTGTAGTGGCTTCAGCGTAAAAGGACTCCAGGTCGGCGAGGGCTTGACGCTGCGCAGCGCTTAGCTCGACTTCCGCCTGATGCTGCTGCAGTTCAGCCTGTTTGACTTTGCTCTGCGTCGCTCCCCAATTGAAGACGGGGATGTTTAGCGTGGCCGAGGCCGAATTGCCCAGGTTACGAACGCCATCCGGCCGCTGCACCGCGAACTGCGCGGCATCGATTCCGTAAAAATAATCCAGCGCAAGCGTAGGCAGGTGGCCGGCGCGAGCCACAGAAACCTCGTGATTGGCGACGCCGAGCGATGCGAACGCGGCACGAAGTTCCGGATTATTGTTCTTGGCCATGGCCTGCACGTTGCTCATAGGCGGGAGCGGCGGAGCGGTTGCAAGATCATTGTCCAAGATAAAGTCCTGGAAGAAATTCGGGAACAACAGAACAGCCAGCGCAAGGCGGGAGTTTTGCGCAGCCAGTTTGGCATTTTCCAATTGACGCTGCTGGTCCTGTGACTGAATTTGTGCTTTGATGACGTCGGAGTGGGCAACTTCCCCGCCCGCCTCCAGCTTCTGGCTGAGCTCAAGAAAATTGTGGGCTTCGTCGTAAGCCCGCGTCACGCCCTCGGTTTTTGCTTGGGCGGCCAGCAAACCGTAATACGATTGCACGACCGTGACCACCAGGCCACGCGCAGCGATTTCAGCTTGGGCCTGTGCCAGTGCTTGCGCTGCCTTGGCGCGCTGATAACTCGCCAGCGAAGCCGCACCTACTTCCTCGTGCACGACTCCCTGGCTGACGTATTCGTGCACCGCGTTGTTGGCAATGTAGCGCGGCTGCCCGTTTCCTGTGCCCTGCGTGTAGAGAAAGGTGTTGTCGTAATTCACATTCGGAAGCAGCGCCGCGCGGGCTTGCACACGATCTTCACGCGCCAGGCCCATTTGCGTGAGTGCGGCCTGGAATTGTGGGCTGTTGGCTCGCGCCCGCACCAAGGCATCGGCCAAGGTAATCTTCACGGACGCCGCACTCGCTGCAGGCACTTGCGGCGGTGCGCCTTGCACTGCCTGTGCCTGCAATCGCGAAGCCGTAATCAGCAGCAGCGTCGCGACCCTTCGCAGCCTGTTTTTCGTTAGCAACGGCTTCTCCCATTGATCCGTAAACAATCTTGCGGCAATGAAGATTAACCGGGGCTTAAGCGGCAGAAGGATATTGCAATTGCAGGCGCGGAGGCGAGAGAGCCTGGTGGGGCGACCCCGGTACAGAGACATCAAGCACGAATCTGGTTCTTCTCGAAGGCAAGGTATTCGGCAGCTGTATCAGAACGCCCAACGGAGCAACGTCGCCCCCGAAGTGAAGCCGGCGCCCACGGCAGCAAGCAATACCAAACTGCCCTTCTTCAGCTTGCCCTCGTCAACTGCGGTTTGCATGGCGAGAGGAATCGTTCCGGCGGTGGTATTGCCGTAGCGGTCAATGTTAATCACGACTTTTTCCAGCGGCATCTTCAGGCGTTCGGCAGTGGCCAGGATGATGCGCTTGTTCGCCTGATGTGCGATGAAGCAATCGACATCGGCGCCGGTGAGGCCGTTCTTTGCCAGCACGCGTTCGGTCATCTCCGCCATCTTCTTCACGGCGTACTTGAAGACTTGCTGGCCATCCTGGTGAATATAATGGAGTTTCTGTTCAACTGTTTCGTGGGATGCCGGTTGCAAGCTGCCTCCCGCCGGCATGCACAGGTACTGACCACCAACACCCTCGATCTGCGCGACGTGGTCGATAATTCCCTCTTCTCCATCCTCGGCGGGCTCCAGTAGCACCGCGCCCGCGCCGTCACCGAAGATGATGCAGACGGCACGATCTTCGTAATTCACCATCGAGGAGTTTACGTCCGAACCGATTACCAAGACCTTTTTGTATCTTCCGGTCTCAATAAATTCCACGCCCGTATTGAGGGAGAACAGGAAGCCGGAGCAACCGGCTGAGACGTCGAAGCCCCAGGTCCTTTCGATGCCGAGCTTGTTCTGCACCAGACACGCCGTCGACGGATACATCATGTCCGGGGTTACGGTGCCAACGATGATGAGATCGACCTGCTGCAGATCGAAGGGATGCGAGACCATGAGCGTCTTGACCGCTTCCACTGCAAGATCGCTGGCTGCGACGCCTTTCCCGGCGATATGGCGCTCACGGATACCAGTACGGTCGAGGATCCATTGGTCGGTGGTTTCGACCATGCTTTCCAAATCGTGATTGCTAAGGATTCGAGGCGGAACGTAGGTACCGAGCGCGGTGATCTTGGCGCGACGACCATTCGACAATAGAGTTCTCCGAAACGATGGTAAGGCGATGAATTCGCATTCATTCTGAACGATACATGGCGGAAAGTCCATGCAGGCGCCCTACAAGCAACGCTTTTCGCTATTTGCCTTTCGCTTCTCGCGTTTCACCCATAGAGTTTTCAATGTCCTACGTCGGCGCCGGCTGCCTGGCAGGAGCACAGGGTCAGGAAGAGCGAAAAAAGTCGGGCACGAATCAGGAAGAGAGAGAGAATCGCGAGCAGCGAAAACAAGTCAGGCGCCAGTTGACCGCTGCACACGCACTGATCTGTTACCGTTGCTTCCTTCCGGACCTGGCGGGGTTCACAGGGTTGCGTTGCGCGGGACCAGCGCCCGACCAACTCGATCATAGCATGGCTGGCGGATCGCTCTTGTTGTCGCAGTGCGACCGCAACACACTTCGCTCTCGACTTATTTCGACGCTTGCATCTACTCTCTTTCCACTTGGACTGAGGAGATCGAATGAGAATGTTTGCGCTCGTCCTGCTTGCGTTCGCCGGTGTAGTTGCAGACTCGAAACAGCCTGCTCCGCAGCGTGTCCTCTGGGCGTTCCGCAACATGCCTGCCTGTCCTGAAAGGGCTGAAACAATGGTAAAATAGTGAGATTCCATGCCAGTTATTGACGATTCTGTAGCCCTGTCGGCGCCCCTGGACGAAACCTCAGCGGTTGCTCCCAAGAAAAAAGTTGGCTTCGTAAGCCTTGGGTGTCCCAAGAACCTAGTGGACAGCGAAGTCATGATGGGACTGCTCTCCCAAGGTGGCGCGCAAATTACCGCTCGGGCCGAGGACGCCGACATCATCGTCGTCAACACCTGCTCGTTTATCGACACAGCGAAACAGGAGTCGGTAGACACCATTTTGGAGATGGCACGCCACAAGACCTCCGGTCGCGCGCAGAAGCTCATCGTTGCTGGCTGCCTGGTTGAGCGCTATCGCAACGAAATCCAGAAAAGTATTCCGGAAGTCGACGCCGTGGTTGGCACCGGCGAGTTGCAACAGATTTTGAGCGCGGCCGGAATTGAACTAGTAAGGCAAGGGCCCGCTGATTCTCCATTTGTGATCCTCACGTCGCGATCGGAGGGCGATGCTCGCGAAGCCGCGGGTCGCTTCTCGAAGGACGGCTGGGACGGCGCGATTGCCGATCTGCCAAATTACCTCTACGACGACACCACGCCACGCGTGCTGGCGACGCCGAAGTATTCTGCCTACATCAAGATCGCCGAAGGTTGCGATCATCCTTGCGCGTTCTGCATCATTCCCCAGTTGCGCGGCAAGTTTCGCTCGCGCCGCTTTGAGTCCGTGATCGCCGAGGCTCAGCGACTGGCGAAACAGGGTGTTCGTGAGATAACCCTGATCGGACAGGATACGACCTGCTACGGCGAAGATCTCGGTTTGAAGGATGGTCTGGCGCTGCTGCTGGAAGGGCTGGCGCAAATCGAGGAACTGCGCTGGGTCCGCTTTCTCTATGCCTATCCCAACAAAATTACCGGCAAGCTATTGCAAGCAATCGCCGGGCACGAGAAGATCTGCTCGTACATCGATGTGCCTTTACAACATGCATCCCCGGCAGTGTTGAAGCGCATGAAGCGCGGTGCAGGAGCTGAGATTTTTCTCCGCTCCATTGAAAAGATGCGCCACCAGATTCCTCGCCTCACGTTACGCACGTCCTTCATCGTCGGCTTCCCCGGCGAGACCGAGCACGACTTTGAGCTGCTGTGCGATTTTGTTCGTGAGGCGCAGTTCGATTGGCTCGGGGTATTCGGCTACTCCGATGAGGAAGGCGCGCAGGCTTTTGAACTAGGTGAGAAGGTTGCGCCGCGTGAGATTGAGCGCCGGCGCAAGAGGCTGATGTCGATCCAGAAGCAGATCAGCCGCAAGAAAAAGCGGGCGCTGATTGGCCAGCAATTCGACGTGCTGCTCCAAGGTCCGTCTGAAGAAACGGAGCTGCTGTGGGAGGGCCGCACAGCGATGCACGCCCCCGAAATCGATGGAACCGTTTACGTGAATGACTTCGGCGACCGTGAGGATATTCGCGAAGGCGAGTTCTATCGTTGCGAGATCACCGAAGCACACGACTACGATTTGGTAGCAAGAATTCTGTAGGACGCAAGCATGACTGGTGATATCGATCAGAGTACGGTGCGGCGAGAACGCGAGAGGCGGAAGTTGTTGTTACTGGAGACCGCTAACGGCGCATCAAAGCAAACAGCAGGCCGCTCGTGAGCGTCCGTTTGCGAAGAAACTCACGATCAATATGGCAAAGAAAAGCATTCCTAGTTTGCGCTGCCCGACGTGCCGCAAGATAGTCCTGGCGAGCGATCCGGAGTACCCGTTCTGTAGCGAACGCTGCCGCCTGATTGACCTGGGCAAATGGGCAAGTGGGGGATATGTCATCTCCTCCCCGCTGAGCGACCCTGAGACCGACGATTCCGACTACCCAACCTCGCATGACAAAAAGCTCAACTGAGGCACTCTCACGGTCCGCAGCGCCAGGTTGGGCAACCTTGGTTGCTACATTCTTCGGGGCCGGACGTTTGCGGCCCGGCCCCGGGACTTGGGGATCACTCGCGACGGTACTGCTCTGGTGGCTGATTGCTTCTCACTTGCCACCGGGTAGGCAGCTTCCCATTAACCTGCTGCTGATCGCGATCTCCGTGGCAATCGGGATCCCGGCCGCAACCCTCGAGGCGCGGGGATGCGGCAAAAAAGATCCTTCGCACGTGGTCATCGACGAAGTTGCCGGGCAACTGGTAACGCTGCTCGGTTGTCCTATCCACTGGCAGGGATTGCTGACCGCTTTTGTGCTTTTTCGACTATGTGACATCCTAAAGCCGCCTCCGATACGTAGTTTAGAGAAGCTGCCCGAGGGCACCGGTATTGTGGTGGACGACCTGGGGGCTGGGGTTTATGCCTGGATCGTCCTGCGCATTCTGCTTCATTTCGGAATGATTCGCTAGCCAACCCCCGCCCCCTGAAACAATCTTTCAGTTTAGTGCGACAATTGGAGTCCATGGACCGTAAGACGGGAGCACAAACCCTAAACGGCAATCCTCACATCGAAGCCATCGATCCCAATTGCGCTCTGCCCGGAGGAGAGATCCGCATCTCGGGCCGTGGTCTGCGGCCGCGGGAACTGCGCCGTCCGGAAGTGCGTTTTGGCGATGTTGACGGATCGGTGATCGTCAGCTCCGAGCAGTTCATTGTTGCGCGCGTACCGGAGGGCGCCGGCTCGGGGCAGGTCGTGGTCGCGACGAACGGGCATCGCAGCAATTCCCGGGAAGTTCGAGTAGCCGCACCGATCGCAGACAACCTCCATCCGGTGACGAATCCGGCGGTCGACGCCGAAGGCAATATCTACGCCACCGTCTCGGGCTCGCGGGGGCAAAAGGTGCCGGTCGCGGTCTATCGCATTGACAACAACTACGAGGTCACACCCTTCCTGCACGAGATGATGAATCCGACAGGCATGGCCTTCGATCGGTCAGGCAATCTGTACGTCTCCTCGCGGCACGATGGTACGGTCTACCGCGTCGCACAGAATGGAACCATGACTTCGTACGCCGAGGGCATGGGCGTTGCCACAGGGATTGCTTTCGATACTGCAGGTAATTTGTACGTCGGAGACCGCAGTGGCACGGTCTTCAAGATCGGACGCGATCGCCAGATTTTCGTCTTCGCGATGCTTGAGCCCAGCGTTGCCGCGTATCATCTCGCATTCGGCCCCGATGGTGGCCTCTACGTCACTGGTCCCACGACCTCGAGCTTCGACTCGGTACAGCGCATTGATCCTCACGGGGAAGTCAGCGTCTTCTATCGCGGGTTGGGACGCCCACAGGGCCTGGCGTTCGACGTCGAGGGCAATTTGTATGTAGCTGCTTCCTTGCAGGGTCGACGCGGCATTGTGAAGATCACGCCTGATGCAAAAGCATCACTCGCTGTCTCCGGCCACAATCTGGTCGGACTTGCCTTTGCGCCAGGTGGAGCAGTCGTGCTGGCGACCAACAGCGGCGTGCATTATTTGTCGTGGGACATCGAAGGCCGCATCCTTTTGCCTGAACTCTAGAGCGAGCGTTGGGTATGGCTGACGCATTGATCGCTGCCGCAGTCTTGCTCGTAACTACAGTTGCTCATCCTCAGACTTCCCCGGCAACTTCAAGGCAGGGCGCTCCGGATCGCCAGTTTCACTGCCCTGAGATGGTTGCGCCGGGCAGACCTGGTGGCCCGTCTGGACAATCGCAGTTCGCAGCTGTCCCTCGGAACAGCGATCCAACACGGGACAGGTGGCGTTCTGTCGCCTCCGAAGAGGCGAAGCAACAGGCCGTCAAGAACGGAGACAGCACAGCCTCTGTTTCACTTCGGAACGGTCATGTGCTTCTGGCGCAGTTCACGTTTCAGAACGAATTTGGCGACTGGATCAGCTATGCCGATTATTGTTTCCGGCCGGACGGCACGTTATCACATCTTCACGCGCAGCTCGATAGTTTCCATGGCGGGGTGACAGTAATCCGCGACTTGTCTTTCGATCCTTCGGGGAAGCAGATCGCGCGGCGGCAAGAGAGTTACGCGTTAGGAACCCGCACTCCGGAAAAGCTCGACCCCGATTTTTGGGACCAGCCTCCGCCGGTGTTCCGGCGCGTAAAGGACCTTCCCTTTGCGAAGGACTTGCCTGAAGCGTCAACGTCAAAAGCCTCGTCTCGCCCGTAGCATCCGCACCCCTCGCGGCCGTCGGGGACCGCCAAGGGTGCGATGCTAGACTTGTTCCGTGCTCGCCGAAATCATCGCCGTTGGCTCGGAGATGCTCACTCCCTATCGGCAAGACACCAACTCTCTTTTTCTGACTGGACGCCTCAATGAACTTGGGGTGTCGGTCGGGTTCAAGACGATCGTCGGCGATAACCGTTTCCAGCTCACCAACGTTGCTCGAACTGCGTTCAGCCGCTCCGACATCATCATCTTCACCGGCGGCCTTGGGCCGACGGAGGACGACTTAACGCGTGAATGCGTGGCCGACGCGCTGGGAAGGGAGTTGCGACGCGACCATGACATTGTCACGGCAATGTATAAGCGTTTCGCCGAACGGCGCATGCAGATGCCCGAAAACAACGCCAAGCAGGCTGATGTCGTGCCGGGTGCGACGGTTCTGCCGAACGCCCGTGGGAGCGCGCCGGGACAATGGCTGGAAACGCAAAATGAAGGTCTGCCGCGAATCATCGTGTTGCTGCCCGGGCCGCCACATGAGCTGGAAGCCATGTGGAATGCGCAGGTGAGCGACAGGCTGGCAACCAAAATTCCGCCGGCTGCAATAGCTACCCGCGTTCTTAAGACTGCTATGCTCGCGGAATCCGCTGCCGACGCGCTTACCGCTCCCATTTACAAAAAATATCCAAACGTCGAGACGACGGTTCTTGCGGGCCAGGGACAGGTCGAGTTTCATCTCCGCGGTGCGGCCTCAACGGCCGAGAAGGCGCAGAGCGAGGTCGATAAACTCGCGGGTGAACTGGAGGATGCGCTGGGAGACGCCGTCTTTTCTGCCCAGGGCGAATCGCTTGAAGAGATTATTGGCTATTACCTGCAGATGCGCAACGTGAAGCTCGCGGTCGCGGAGTCGTGTACGGGCGGCATGGTCGCCGAGCGCATCACATCGGTTCCCGGAAGCTCGCGACATTTTCTCGGCGGCGCGGTTGTGTACTCCAACGACTTGAAGACGCTGTTTGCCGATGTGCCTCCCCTGATGATCCAGGCCCACGGAGCGGTCAGCCGCGAGGTCGCCATCGCTCTTGCCGAAAATATTCGCGACATCTGCAATGCGGATATCGGCGTAGGCATTACCGGAATTGCGGGACCGGGGGGCGGGACGGAGGAAAAGCCGGTCGGCCTCGTCTACGTCGCTGTCACGGATGGTCAGAAGCAGGAAGTCGTGCAGCGCCGCTTTCCTGGAGACCGCGAAAGGATCCGGCGGTGGGCAAGCCAACAGGCCCTCGACATGGTGCGGAGGCTATTAATGTGAGGAGAGCCGCTATTCGCTACTCGCCATTGGCTATTCGCCTCTCGGGATTCGAAGGGGACGACGCAGCCTGCTGAAAAAAGTTGCTTCCAAGTAGTTTTGTATCACGGCACGCCTTCAGGCGGCCCGTTAAGTCGTTCATTTTCGATCCGCCTCGCGGACTTCATCCGCGAAGAAACTCTTATGCGTCTGTTTGTTGCTCTCGACATTGAACCTGAAATTCGCCATCGCATCACCGCCTTCCGTGACGAACTCCGGGTGCTCGCTCCCGACGTGAAGTGGGTTCGCCCCGAAACATTTCACGTCACCTTGCAGTTCCTCGGCGAAACGAGCAAGCTGCACGAAATCGCAGTGGCCCTGGCCCAGGTAAAATCCCCTCCGGTCCCGCTCGGCTTCGCCGGTGCGGGATTCTTTCCGAATCCCCGAGCGCCCCGCGTGTTCTGGGTAGGCATACAGGCGGATGAGGCTCTGTCGGAACTCGTAACCGCGATTGGCGCCGTCCTCGGTCCGTCGGGATTCAGGCGCGAAACTGCTCCTTACAAACCGCATCTCACGCTGGCCCGCTCGGGAAGTGGCCGCCCACGCGGGGGGCTGGGCGAGTCGGCGCCGGGCCTGCAACAGGTGCGAACGCGAATTGAGCAGAAGGCTGCGCCCGAGTTCGGTACAATGACCGCATCCGAGTTCTACCTTTACGAGAGCAAGCTTTCGTCGAGTGGACCGCGCTACACGAAGATTGCGCGTTATGACCTCCGTGACGATTTTGCCGATTCCAAATAACTCTCGTGAACGCGCCTCTTATCATCGCAGTTGTTCTGTGTCTGGTGGGGACCTCTTGCCCTCCATTCCGTGGTGGCTCAATCCAACCCGGCGAAAGCCGGGCCTCCCGCTTCTGATTTGGAGGCCTTCGCTGTTGGCTTGTATCGGGAACAGAGACAACATTCGTCGAGTGCTGGCGGGTAACGAGAACCGCTTTGGCGCAGAAAGAAAAGCCGCGTGAGCAAGATTGCCGTCATTGGAGCAGGCGCTTGGGGTACGGCACTTTCCATCGTTCTGGGACGCAAGGGCGCACACCAGGTCTGCCTCTGGGCGCATGAGCCCGAGGTCTGCGAAAGCATCAACACGCGACGGGTAAACGATCTGTTTTTGGCCGGAGAGCCAATCCCCGAAGCGGTTACCGCGAGCAACAATCTTGAAACAGCGCTCCATGGCGCCGACATCGTTGTCAGCGTGATGCCGTCGCATCACACGCGGCGGGTTTTTCAGGCGATGCTGCCTCACCTGCGGCCAGAGATGCTCTTCGTGAGCGCAACGAAGGGCATTGAAAACAATTCACTCTTGCGGATGACCGAAGTTATCACGGAACTTGTCCGCTCGGGCCGGCAATTCATGCCGCGCATTGGCGCGATAAGTGGCCCAACCTTCGCCAAAGAGGTGGCGCGCGGCGATCCAACGGCTCTCACGATTGCCTCCGGCGACCCCGACCTGGTAACGGCCATCCAGAATGAGTTCAGCGATCCGCGTTTTCGCGTGTACACCAACGATGACATGGTGGGCGTTGAACTGGGCGGCGCGCTGAAGAATATTGTCGCCATAGCCGCAGGTGTTTGCGATGGGCTTAATCTCGGTCACAACTCCGTGGCCGCTCTCATTACCCGCGGGTTGGCTGAGATCACGCGGCTGACTGTCGCTTGTGGGGGACGTCCCGAAACCATGGCCGGGCTCGCCGGGCTGGGCGACCTAGTGCTGACGTGCACCGGCGGCCTTTCGCGCAATCGCAGCGTCGGGGTGGAGCTGGGGCGCGGACGCAGGCTCGACGAAATCATCGCCGGCATGCACGGCATGGTGGCAGAAGGGGTTCTCACCACGAACGCCGCTATTGGCCTGGCCGACAAAATGGGGGTTGAGATGCCAATCACCGAACAGATGCATGCGGTGCTGCAGCAGGGGAAGTCGGTGCACGACGCGATTCGCGATCTGATGGGAAGACGTTCAACCAGTGAAGTAGGCTTGTACCGAAGCTAAGCGTTCCCTCTTGATTGCCTGTCTCCATTCTTTCCCGCTATGGCGTGGCCCCCCGTCATGCAATCGAAGAAATTCCGCAAAATCACGGTCACATCCTGCTCCGACATGAGGGTTCGATCGAGCATGTGTTCCAGCATCACGCTGTTGCTGACGGAGGAGAAGGCCATTCCGACGGCGTGGCTAGACGCGATGAGTTCGTGTCCGACCCCGCGCACCATCTCTTCCAGAGCCTGCACCCACGAACCTACGAAACGGCGATTCATCTCGGCCAAGCGATTCTTCACCTCGGGGTGGCGAATGGCGAACAGCTTGAACTCAAGAGCCAGCAAGCTCCACCGGCGGTCACAGGCTTTCTCGATGAAGTAATTGCGCAACGCGAGCAGCTTCTGCTCAGGATTGTGAATCCTATCGAGCTGTTTCTTAGCGTTTTCGATGCGCGAGGATACTTCCCGTTCGAGTAAGGCGAAGAACAGATCCTCTTTGCTTTCAAAGTTCGCGTAGAACGCGCCCCGCGTATAGCCCGCATCGGCAGCGATTTCTTCGAGCTTCGCGGCCTCGAATCCGTCGCGGGCGAATATTTTTTCTGCCGATTGAATAAACCGCGCCCGGGTGAGTTCCGTCCGCTCCTGGTGCCGTGAGGTTCGCGTTACCTTATCCATGTGGGCTCTGTTCGTCATCCAAGAACCAGTATGTTAGATGCCGGCAGGATCGATTTTTCGCAACGAAACCATTCCAATCTTCATCTAAGTCTCTTGCTGGTTCACATACATACATGTATGTATTATATATAACATGGAAAGAGTGCAAGGAAATTTAAAGACGACCGTTGCCCGCGCCATGTTCCTCACTTTAGCCGTTGCGCTCTGGTGCGACGTGCTTTGGGCACAGGACACCGCCCCTGGCCTCATTCCTCTACCCTCAGCCGAACAGGTGATCACCCGGCCGCAGGATTCCTATTTAGGGTCAGTCCCTCAGGGCACCGCGACGGGCCAGACCATCGAGCTGTCCATCGAAGAGGCGCTGGATCGCGGCTTGAAGTACAACCTCGGTCTGTACCTGAGCGATCGCACGACCGACCAGGCCCGGGCGGCTCACTTGCGTGCGCTCAGTGACATGCTGCCGCACATTGCGGGATCGCTGACCGAAGAAGAGGAAAAGCTTAACCTGAAGGCGCTGGGTCTTACCGGAGCCTTGATACCGGGCATTCCAAGTTCGGTGGGACCTTTCAGCGTATTCGATCTGCGCGCGACAGGCTCCTGGAGCGCGATTGACCTGCACAACCTCGACAACCTCCGCGCCGCGGACCAGAACGTGAAGGCGGCCCAGTTTAATTACCGCGACGCGCGCGACACCGTTGTGCTCGCCGTGGGCGCCAACTATCTCTTGACCATTGCGAATGAGTCTCGCGTCGAGGCGGCGCAGGCCGAACTCAAGACCGCTCAGGCGCTGTATCAACTGGCGAGTGACCAGGAGACCGCCGGACTAGCCCCAAACATTGATACCTTGCGGGCACGCGTGCAACTACAAACCCAGGAATCGGTACTGATCCAGGCGCAGAATTCGTTGGAAAAGCAGCGCATCGCTCTGGCTCGGGTGATTGGATTGCCGGTGACGCAGCCCTTCCGCCTGGTAAACCGCGTTCCTTATCATCCTCTGCCGGAGATGGCAGTGGAGAATGCCTATTCGTTGGCTCTGCAGACGCGGCCTGACTATCAGGCAGCCTTATCGCTCGTCAAAGCGGCACAGTTAAGCCGCACGGCCGCCTCGAAGGAACGTATTCCTTCCATTGATTTCTCCGGCGAATATGGGGTATTGGGCAATGAGCCATCGGCAATTTCTCCTAACTGGACGGCGGCGGCCAGTCTGAATATTCCGATTTTTCAAGGCGGGAAGATACGCTCGGACGAGCAGCAGGCCGAAGCCACTCTGAAAGAGCGACGGGCGCAAGCGGACAATCTCAAGGCTGCCATCGAACAGGAGATCCAGGATGCTTTGCTGGATCTCAAGGCGGCCTCGCAACAGGTGGAAGTGGCGAAGACAGGCCTCGATTATGCCCAGCAGACCCTGGCGCAATCGCAGGATCGCTTTTCCGCCGGAGTGACGAATAATGTCGAAGTGATCCAGGCGCAACAGCAACTGGCTTCTGCGAACGATCAGTACATCACCAGCCTTTATGCGCACAATATCGCCAAGGTCCTTTTGGCAAGGGCCATCGGCAACGCCGAACAGGCGATCAAACAATACCTTGCCGAACCCGGCGGCACGGCTCCGGCGAATGGGCCTGCGCCAACGACAACTTCTCCGCAGGTAACCCCTCCCCATTCGACGGGTCCGGCGGCACAGTTGCGGTCCCAGCCGGGCCAGTCCAGCGCTTCTGCACAAATAATCGATTTCAAGTCTGAGATGACAGCGTTTCATCCTGCAGCACTGGCCCCAATTACGGGCCATGAGAATGCTTCGGCTACTGCGGGTCCCCAGTAATTGACAGCGACAGGTGAAGAGATGAGTCCAACGACAACCGAGCCGAATGAACTTGAAGAGCGTGACGAACAGCGCCGGAATCGCGAGCCGGAAGAACACCACGACCCAGAGGCGACCCGTGGGGACGATGAAGATCGCCGTGGCTTTTTTCAGAAACATCCCGCGGCAAAGCCGATTGTCTTTCTGGTAGCGATTGTGGCTTTGTTACTCATCGGCTGGTTCTGGTGGGAGAGCCGTCACTGGGAAGATACCGACGACGCCGAGATCGATGGGCACATCTATCCCATCAGCGCTCGGGTGAGCGGCCAGGTAATCAAGGTGAACTTCGATGACGGACAGTTTGTCCACAAAGGCGACATCCTGGTGTTGATCGATCCCACCGACTACGAGGTTGCTCTGCAGCGTTCGCGTGCCGACTACCAAGATGCGCAGGCGCAGGCACAAGCTGCCGCGTTTGGGGTGCCGGTGTCCAGCGTCGGCTCCACGAGTCAGATCCGTTCGGCGAGCGCCGACATGTTGTCTGCCCAGGCTGGGGTGGCGGCGGCCCAGAAACAGGTAGAGGCAGCGCAAGCCGAAGTGGCGCAGGCGCAGGCTGACGCGCAGAAGGCAAACAACGACCTTGAGCGCTACGGGCAGCTATTAGGCAAACGTGAAATCTCGCAGCAGCAGTTCGACCAGGCTACTGCAGCGGCGGCTGCGGCCAATGCCACAGTTTCGGCGCGTCAGGCCTCCGTGCTGGCGGCTCAAGCGCAAGTACGACAGGCACAGGCCCGCATCGAACAGGCCAATGCCGAACTGAAGAACGCGCAGGCTTCTCCGAAACAAGTCGCAGCGACCAAGGCGAAAGCCTTGTCTGCGGATGCACAAGCCGAGCGCTCTAAAGCAGCCGTCGATCAGGCGAAACTGAATCTACAGTACACAACGATCGTCGCTCCCGTGGATGGCATCGTCGGGAAACGCTCGGTGCAACCTGGCTCGAACGTTTCGGTCGATCAGGATCTGATGGCGGTTGTGCCTCTGCGCGAAATCTGGGTGACCGCCAACTTCAAAGAAACGCAGTTGGCGTATATGAAGCCCGGGCAGCCGGTGAAGATCAAGGTCGATACCTACGGGGGCTCGAAGTGGGACGGGCATGTCACGTCCATCGGAGGTGCGACCGGCGCCAAGTACAGTTTGCTTCCGCCGGAGAACGCCACCGGCAACTACGTCAAAGTCGTGCAGAGAATTCCGGTACGCATCGATTTCGATGGTTCGGATAAGCCAAACTTTAACAGCGACGGCAGATTGAGGCCTGGCATGTCGGTCACGCCGGATGTGAAGGTGCGGTAGGCGCAGACCTGACATGGCAGACGCAGTGACGAACGCGGCTCCCGCCTGGAAGCCACGCTATAACCCTTGGATCATCGCGCTCACGGTCACCCTGGCCACGTTCATGGAGGTGCTCGACTCCTCCATTGCCAACGTCGCCCTTCCGCACATCGCCGGCGGCCTGGGTGCCGGAGCCGACGAAGCCACATGGGTCCTCACCAGTTACCTGGTGTCGAACGCGATCGTACTGCCCATGTCCGGATGGCTGACGACCGTCTTCGGCCGCAAACGCTTCTACATGACGTGTGTGGCCGTATTCACCGCATCCTCCATTCTTTGCGGCTTTGCCCCAACGCTTCCCTTGCTCATTGTCTTTCGCATCATGCAGGGAGCCGGCGGCGGCGGTATGGGGCCCAGCGAACAAGCCATCCTCGCCGATACTTTTCCGCCCGAGAAGCGAGGCCTGGCGTTTTCCGTCTATGGGATGGCGGTCGTCGTGGCGCCGGCCATCGGCCCGACGCTCGGCGGTTGGATCACCGATAATTATGATTGGCGCTGGATCTTCTTCATCAATGTGCCGGTGGGCATTGCGTCTCTGCTGCTGTCGTGGAAGGTGGTGGAAGATCCACCCTACCTGCGGGGCCTGTTTGGCAAGATCAAGGTCGACTACATTGGCCTGTCGCTGATTGTCATCGCCATCGGATTTCTCCAGGTGGTGCTCGATAAAGGCCAGCAGGATGACTGGTTCGGTTCGAACTTCATCACAACCTTCTTTGTTCTATCGCTGGCTGCGCTGCTGATGTTGGTCATCTACGAGTGGCGACATCCGCAGCCGATTCTCGAACTAAAACTGCTGAAGAACCGCAACTTTGCGACCAGCGCATTTTTGAACTTCGTGCTCGGTATGGTTTTGTACGGCACCACGGTGTTGATCCCGCAATTCCTCCAGTACATGATGGGCTATTCGGCCGAACGAGCTGGTATGGCGCTCTCTCCTGGCGGCTTCGCGTTAATGCTGATGATGCCGATTGCCGGCATTCTCACCAGCAAACTCGATCCGCGCTGGCTGATCGCCGCCGGCTTTGGCATGACCGCGCTGGCGCTCCACCACATCACCAATCTGAATCTGCAGATCGACTTCCGCACCATCATGCTTTGGCGTGTTTACCAGGTTATGGGCATGGCGTTTATCTTCATCCCAATCAGCACGCTGAGTTATGTCGGCGTTCCGCCTGAAAAGAACAACCAGGTCTCGGGAATCAGCAATTTTGTTCGGAACCTAGGCGGCAGCATCGGCATATCCATGCTGACCACGTTCATCGCTCGCCAGAGCCAGATCCATCAGGCAAGCCTCGTAGCTAACGCCACATCGGCCAATCCGCAATTCCGGGCCATGATGAACGGTGCCAGCGGCGGTGGTCCTAACTCGCCCTTGCAACACGCTTACAACCAGGTCATGGGAGTCATCCAGCAGCAGGCAACGCTACTTTCCTACGTGAATGCCTTCTGGGTCGTCTCCGTTCTGGTGGCCTGCCTGATTCCCTTGCCCTTCATCATGCGGCGGCCGCGGGTAGGCGAGGTACAGTCTGCCGGCATGCACTGACGAGCCTCCAACCTTGCGCCGTCGATCGCCCCTCGCTAAAGCGAATCGCGAGTCAGGGTACCGTCAACGAGCCGCCAGATACCGAGTGGATTTTTGTCCTGCAACTCCTCGGGAAGTGCGGCGCTGGGAAATCCCTGGAAGCAGACTGGACGTGCGAAGCGAAAGATGGCCATCGTGCCGACCGAAGTCGTGCGCCCATCCCAGGTCGAAGGATAGGGCCCGCCGTGAACCATGGCGTGGGATACCTCGACGCCAGTGGGAAAGCCATTGAAAATCAAACGCCCAACTTTGCGTTCCAGAATGTCGATCAGGTCACGGTAGTCAGCGAGATCTTGGGGCGTGCCGTGAATGGTTGCAGTCAGGTGTCCTTCGAGGTTCTGCGCAATCGCAAGCAACTGCGCCCGATCCGCATACTTCACCACTAGCGTCGATGGGCCGAACAATTCATCGGAGAGACTTTTGTCCGCGAGCAGGTCGGCGGCATTCGCCTCGAACACGGCCGCTGCAACCTCAAACCCTGGGCCCTCCGCCGCAATGCCTTGTCCAAACGAACCCGCACCAGTAGAGCGCCTTCGTTCAGCAGAGCCCTTCCTGTAGGCGCTCTGGATTCCACGGTTCAACAAGGTGAACCGTGGGCTGCCCACCACCAGTTCGCTTAACTCGTTACAGAACCCCTGCGCTTCTGCCCCATTGTCGATAACTACCATTCCAGGTTTGGTGCAAAATTGCCCAGCCCCGAGCGTTATCGACGCATGCACTCCCGTTGCAATCTGCTCGCGCCGCTTATGCATCGCGCCAGGAAGAATGAATACCGGATTCACGCTGCTCATCTCGGCATAGAACGGTATCGGCTCCGTGCGAGAGGAGGCGGCCTTCATTAACGCCAACCCTCCGGCGCGCGAACCAGTAAATCCCACCGCTTTGATGACAGGATGCTGTACAAGAGCGGTGCCGATTTCGATTCCGGCATCGAATAACAACGAGAATGTGCCTTCGGGAAGCCCATGCTCGCGCACGCTGTCCCGCACCGCCACTCCCACCAACTCAGCGGTGCCGGGATGCGCAGGATGAGCCTTCACCACTACCGGATTCCCTGCTGCCAGCGCGGACACCGTGTCCCCACCGGCCACGGAGAACGCCAACGGGAAGTTGCTGGCGCAAAATACTGCAACCGGTCCGAGCGGACGCAACATGGAACGCAGATCGGGTCGCGGCAAAGGCTTGCGATCGGGAAGCGCCGGATCGATCCGTGCATTGACCCACGAGCCCTCGTCGACTACATCTGCGAACAGACGCAATTGCGAGCAGGTGCGTCCCAGTTCCGACTGCGCACGGCCAAGAGGCAGGGCCGTTTCCAGCACCATGCGATTCGTTAACTGATCTCCGAGCGCCTCGATGCGGTCAGCAATCGTGCGCAGAAACGCAGCGCGTTTCTTTCCGGACAAGCGACTGTATGCGGGAAAGGCCTCTGCCGCCAGGCGAGCTGCGGCATCAAGTTCAGCCGGCGTCGCAGAAAAATATGACGGTGCGAGTTCCGCTCCATCTGCCGGGTTGATCCCGCGAAACGCTTTTCCTCCTCCCGAGGCAACACCCAAGCCGAGCAGAGACTTCCCTTGCAATTTCGCCTCTGTCGATTTCGACGTTTTCGTCAATCTATCGACCGGCATGGCTGACCTTTTCCATCGGGCTGCTTTGTGACGCCGCTGGGCGATTGCGCAGCGCGGTACGGATAACATGCAGCGCCGTCTCGAGTTCGACTCCGGCGAGTTCGAGCCGCGGGGGCCTGACGCGGGTATTCCCCACGCCCGCCTCCTGCTGCGCGAGTTTGATCAACTGCACGAACTTGGGGACCGTATCCATACGCAGCAGCGGAAGGAACCAGTAATAGAGCTCCGCGGCTCTCTCGCGCTCACCCGCCAACGCGAAGGTCAGCAGATCAACCGATTCGCGGGGAAAGGCATTTACCAGCCCGGCGATCCACCCACTCGCGCCCACCCCGACCGCCTCAACCAGCGCGTCGTCCACCCCAACCAGGATCGCGAGCCGGTCCCGCAACAGCGCCCTGATCCCACTCACCCGCCGGGCATCTGTGCTCGACTCTTTTACCGCCTGCAGCTTGTCGTGCTCACCTGCCAGTTCAGCGATCTGCTCCGGCAAGAAATCCGTCCCGTAGGCAATAGGGTTGTTGTAGAGCATGCAGGACAGCCCGGTGGCTTTGATGATCGCGCTCGCATGTGCTTTCATCTCACGCCAGTCGCCAACGTAGACATATGGCGGCAAGACCATCAGTCCCTGGCAGCCCGCGTCCGCCGCGGCTCTCGCGAGTTCGACTGCGTCATGCGTGCTCAGGGCCGAGACCGCCGCTGCCACGGGAACTCGCGCGCCTACGGCTTTGATGCAATTCTTCAGGATCTCCACCTTCTCCTCGAAGCTGAGTGTTGCCCCTTCGCCTAGCGAGCCGAGCGCCACAATTCCCGTGCAGCCGTTGTCAACCAGCCATGCGCAATGCTCCGCCATGAACTTGTGATCGACCCGAAGGTCGCGATCAAAACTGGTGGTGATCGCGGGAAGTACACCGTTCCATTCCATATTGCCGCTCCTTGCAATCAGTAATTCTATTCGGGCGCGTTAATGCGTGCCTGTGCGAGGCTCTCAAGGCGCGCGGGACAAATCGGTGGCCGCACGGACTCTACGCTCCAACCCAGGAGAAATTTCACCGCCGGACCGCACACGCGACCCTGGCACGGACCCATGCCGCAACGTGTATGCAGCTTGGCGCTTCGCCAGGTGCTGTGCTCCTTCAGACGGGCAAGCGAGACATCTTCGCAGCGGCACACCAGGGTGTCTTCCGTACTCATCGCTCGAAGACCGTGTGCCAAGACAAAGGCCTTCTCCAGCTTCGTTTGAAACTTTCTGAGCGCAGGGCACTTGCCCTGCAGCTGCTTCACCGTGTCTAACTTCCCCGCCGCTGCATAGCCGGCGATCTGGCCTTCGATCAACGCGAGTTCAAGGCCGCCGATGCCGGTGGGCTCGCCGGCACAGAAGATGTCAAAAATAGAAGTCTGTTGCATGTCGTTCACCTGGACAAAGCCATTGGCAAGTTCGCAACCCAGAAGGACGGCCAACTCGATGTTGGGAACCAGGTGGAAGCCGCAAGCGAGATAGTCGCAGGCAATCTTCCGTGTTCGGCTGCCGGAACGCAACGTCACGCTCTCCAGCTTGCCCGCTCCTTCCGCGGAAACCGGCCAACAGTTTGTCAGGTAATTGGTCGTCCCTAGCTGCCGCCTCAGCGCGATCGCCTGCGACAGCTTGGCCGGTTGGCTGATGAGGCCCATCCCAAACTCCACCAGCTTTCTCCGGCTGGTTTGCTCGGCAACCGCCAGTACCTTCGCACCATATCGCTTGAGGTGAGCGGCGACGGCGAGCAGCAACGGGCCAGTGCCGGCAACCACGACTTTGCGATCTTCAATCGGCAAGCCGGATTTCACCAGCGCCTGCAATCCGCCCGCTCCCATGACATTGGGGAGCGTCCATCCTGGAAACGGCAGGAAGCGCTCTCGCGCACCGGTGGCCAGTACCAGCTTTTCGAAGTTCAGCTCTGCGCCACCGTCGAGTGTTTCGGCGAGCAGAGTCCCGTTCTGCGGTGACGAGATGGTCCGGTATCCCCGGAGGTACTCGACCTTAGCGGCCTGAAAGCGGCGATACCAATTCTTCGAAGCCTCCGTCCCGGGAGCAGTCTCCTCCCCTCGCCAAATCTGGCCGCCCAGCGTAGGGTTATCGTCCGCGACGCCCACGCGCATGCCCGACTCGGCGGCACTGACAGCGGCGGCCATCCCTGCCGGTCCGCCTCCGACCACCAGCGCGTCGAAGCTGTGACTCGCGTCAGCCACCGGTCAACACTTCCATTCCATCGCGGCACAAAATCTGGCAACTGCGGCAGTGCTTCTGCCCGTCAATTGCCACTCGACATTCGAAGCAGATGCCCATGCCACAGAGCGGACCGCGAGGTTCGCCTGTGACCGAGCGCCGAAATTCCGATTGCCCGGCCTGCATCACCGCTGCCGCAACCGTTGAGCCTCGTGACATACGAACAACGGCACCGTTGATCCTGACTTGCACCGTGTCAGGCATGCGCGCCTGCCAGATCGCGCGTAGGGAGGTAAGGCTCAACAGCAATCTGCGAAGCGCGACCGAGCAACTGGTCGACCAGCAACCGCGCCGTACCTAACGATGTCGTGATTCCCAGTCCCTCGTGTCCGGTGGCCAGGTACACATCTTCCTGTGTGGGAGACTTGCCGATCAGAGGCAGCTTGTCCGCAGTCGCCGCGCGAAAGCCAGTCCAGGTGCGAATCGCAGAAACTCGCGCCAGCCCGGGCATGTATTCGCAGGCGCGTCGAATCATCCGTCGAAGAATATCTGCATCAATCCGCGTATCCTCCGATCCAAACTGGCGCGACGATCCGATCAGCAACTGCCCCGTCTGCCGCGGTTGCACGTTGAAAGCGACCGAATCCGCACTTACCACGTGAGCGCTCTTCAGGTAACCCAGTTCCACCAGTTGATGCCGCAGGTAGCCTGGATACCGGTCGGTGATGATCAGGTGCCCTTTGCGCGGACGAACCTCCACCCCTGGACTTAACTCCGAAGCCCATGTTCCCGTCGCATTCACCGTGTGCTCGGTCCGCAAGGTGTTTCCGTCACTCAGAACGACCGCGTGGCTTCGCAGAGCTGTAGCTCGCAAACCGAAGTAAACTTCGGCCCCGCTCAACTTTGCTTGCTGCAGGAAGAACCGAGCGGCGCACGGCGAATAAATCACCGAGTCACCCGGCACCAGCAGGCCTCCGGCAAGACCCTCTCGCAAGTTGGGCTCAGCGTGGCCCAGTTGTTGCGGGTCAAGGATTTCCGTCCTGACGCCGCGCGCGCTGTAGTACTCGTGCTTGCGCCGGACCTCCTGCATCTCTTCCTCATCGGCCGCCACCCAAATGGTGCCACACGCCATGTACTCGACGTCAGCCGGAAGCTCTGTCGCCAAGGCGCGCCAGAGCTGTTGGGAGTAGTTCGTCAAAGCGAACTGGGCTTCAGAATCGTCCATCACGACGATGTGGCCCATGCCCGCTGCCGTCGCGCCTCCGCCGATCACATCCGGTTCAACGACAGCAACCCGCATGTGCTCCCGCGAGCACTCCAGCGCAATGGCCGTGCCCACGATGCCGGCACCCAGAATCACCACATCGTAGGCCGGGCACGTCATCTGCGAATTCCCATGCAGAAGGGATCTCGTTCGTCGAGGATCAGTTCGGCCTCGCCATTCACGAAGGCCGACCCCTTGATGGTTGGAAACACTTCTCCGTCGATCACCTCGATGCTGCCCTCGAAGACGCTGCCCACGATGCTCTCCTGCCGCCAGATTTCCCCAGGCCGTAGCTTGCCGTCGGAATGCAGGCACGCAAGTTTCGCGCTCGTCCCCGTGCCGCAGGGCGATCGGTCGTAGGCTTTGCCGGGACAGAGCACGAAATTCCTGCTGTTCACTCCAGCAATCGTGGAGGGCGCGAACAGTTCGATATGATCGATCTCGGCCCCGCCCGCTCCGGTGATTCCGTTGCGCGTAAGCGCCTGGCGGATCGCCCACGTGTGGTCCGTCAGTTCCTCGATCTTGTCGAGCGACAGATCCATCGGATGCTCATTGACAAGAAAGAACCAGTTCCCTCCCCACGCAATGTCACCTCGCACCGCTCCATAGCCCGGCACTTCTACCGGCACGGACTTCGCATAGCGATAGCTGCGTACGTTACGAACGCTGACCTGTCGGTCGTCGTGCAAGACGGTCGTTACCACGCCGCACGGTGTATCGATGCGGTATTCACCCGCCTCAATTTTTTCCAGGTAGCTCAGCGTCGACATCAGGCCGATGGTGCCATGTCCGCACATGCCCAGGTAGCCGACATTGTTGAAGTAAATCACACCCGCGACGCAGCCCGGCTCAAAAGGATCGCACAGCAGCGCCCCCACCATCGCATCCGAGCCGCGTGGCTCGTTCACCACCGCAGAACGAAACGCGTCATGTCGATCGCGAAAACACGTCACTCGTTCCGTTAGCGGCCCGGAGCCCAGGTCCGGAGCCCCGCTTACCACCACGCGCGTGGGCTCGCCTCCCGTGTGGGAGTCGATCACTCGAATTCGATTCCTGCTGCTCATTACGATGCGTGGCCCTGCAGCTAATCGTGGTCGTCCTCGGGAGTCTCCTCAGGCGTGCTCTTGGCGTCCGTCTGGACCGCCGGCGACAGCGGCAGCGCTCCGTGCTCGGTCAAGCTCTTATTGAAGGCCGGCACATCCGTCTGCATCAAGGTGTTGTACTCGGACCTCGCACCCGCGATGTCCTTCTCAAGCATGTCCAGCACTTCACTTTCTGCGGCTGTGGGTCCGAAGTCGGTGCCGCCGGCAACGTCTCCCGCGCCCGGTCCGACCTCAGCGTTCAGCCAGAGCAGGTTGAAGTAGATCTTGTACGCCGAGACGAAATACTTGTCGTCGCTGGTCGCCAGCGCCTTGGAGAGAAGCTTGTACTCCACCGCTTGTAGCTTCTGATCGAAAGTCTGCACGCTTTTCACCAGCTCCGGCTTGGCCTTTTCGCTCGACAGCATTTTTTCAATGTCGTTGAGCTGCTTCCTCATCCATTCAAGATGATTCACCATGTCGGCGACACTGCTGATGTCGTCTCGAATGCGCAGCTGCATTTTGACCGAAGAGGCGATATCACTCTCGCTGGCCGGCGTTCGCGGATCGATCAGGACTTCGAGCGGCTGCGTGTAGGTGTGACCCTCGACGGTCAGCCGAACCGTGTATTTGCCGGGAGCCACCATCGGCCCCTTCTGCTGTTCCGCATACATACCCCAGTGCGTCACCGGGCGCGCATCTTTGCCGCGGAAGCGCAACTCCTCCCAGACATGAGGATTCTCCGACGGAGTGGTGCGTAACGCCACCAGCCGGGGCGGGGCATAATCCAAATCCCACGGCTTGCGATTCAGCCCAGCCTTCTTGGGGCCTTCAAACTCCTGCATGACCTTGCCATCTTTGTCGAGCAGCGCAATCTTCGGCGGATCTTTAGGGGCGGTTTTCAAATCGTACGTGATGAATACACGGCTGCCACGCGGCAGACGATAGGCAGTACGAGGCGCGTACAGTCGCGCCGCCGCTTCCGATTTCTCGCGTGCCTGCTGCTCCAGGGGCGAGATGTCGTCGAGAATGTAGAATCCGCGCCCATAGGTCGAGACCACCAGATCGTGAAAACGCTTCTGCACCACCGCCCACGAGACCGTCGCCGGAGGCAGCCCTTCCTTCAACTGTGTCCAGTGGCCGCCGTCATCCAGCGAGTAATAGAGCGCGTTTCCGGTACCGGCAAAGAGCAGACCCTTCTGGTTGGGATCTTCGGCAATCACCCGTACATACGACAACACCGACTTCGGTATTCCCGTGCCGATCTGCGTCCACGTCTTGCCGAAATCGGTGGTTTTGTAGATGAACGGGTCGCGATTGTCCATCAGATGGTAGTCCATGGAAACGTAAGCTGTGCCGGCATCGAAGAACGATGGCTGAATACTTGTAACCGTTCCCCATGGCGCTTTGTCAGCAATATTTTGCGTGACGTCGTTCCAATGTCCGCCGCCGTCCTTGGTGTACCAGATTTTGCCGTCGTTGGTCCCCGCCCAGATCAGCCCCTTCTCGATCTTCGACGGTGCAATCGCAAACACCACTTCACCGTAGAACTGTCCCAGGTTGTCGCCGACGATGCCTCCGGAAGAGACGATGCGGCTGGGATCTTTCGTCGACAGATCGGGGCTGATGACTGACCAGTTCTGCCCGCCATCCGAGGTCTTGAAGATGACCTGGCATCCGTAGTACACGGTGTTGTGATCGAAGGGATCGATGGCCAGCGGAGGCGTCCAGTGGCAGCGATACTTCACTTCGTTCGGCGCCGAGTCCAGCGTGTGGATCCATGGGCTCACCGACCGCGCCACCTTGGTTCGCGCGTCCCAGCGCGTCACTTCGTTGCCGTAACAGGTCGCCCACACAATGTTGGGGTCGGTTACGTCCGGCAGCGTGAAGCCTGACTCGCAGCCACCCATGGGGTGGTCCCATCCTTCCGGCCCATCCATCGGAGTGGTGGTTCCGTTCGAGGTGCTCGGACCACGCATCGTCCCATCGTCCTGCATGTTGCCGTACACGTAGTAGGGCACCTGATCGTCGACCGCAACGTGATAAATCTGCCCAATGGGCAGAAACACGCGATGAAACCCTTTCCCGTGTTGCCGCGTGATGTTCAAACCGCCGTCGTCGGTAATCACGAAGCGATCGGCATCCAGCGGATCGATCCAGATGTCGTGGTTATCGCCCCCCCACGGTACCTCGCGGAACGTCTCCCCCCCATCGAGCGAGTCATGAAAGCTGCTGTTGGAAATCATGACCTCGTTTTCGTTGGTCGGCGAGACCGCGAGACGAATGTAATACCCCGCGCGGCCGGTCAGGCTGCGGTCCCAACTCGCAACATGCCAGTTCTCTCCCCCGTCGTCGGAGCGCCATAACGATCCCTGGTCGGCTGTCTGAATCAGTGCGTAAACGCGGTTGGAGTCGTTGGGCGCGACCGCCACGTCGATCTTGCCCACCGGGGGCTTCGGCATGCCGTGTTCTTCAATGCGCGTCCACTTGCTGCCTGCATCGCGCGAGACGTAGACCCCGCTACCAGGCCCGCCGCTGAACTCGCCGTAGGTGTGCATCTCCACTTGCCAGGTGCCGGCAAAAAGCACCGATGGATTTTCCGGATCCATCGCTAATCCCGAGCAACCGGTATTGGGGTCGACAAATAGCACGCGCTCCCAGTGCGCGCCGCCATCGGTCGTGCGATAGACGCCACGTTCCTGTTGCGGTCCGCTCAGGCGGCCAGTCGCACACACGAAAACGATGTCTGGATTCTTGGGATGCACCAGCACGCGCGCGATCCGCCCCGTCTCGTCCAGACCCATATGTATCCAGGTCTTGCCCGCGTCGGTCGATTTGTAGACGCCGTTGCCGGTTACATCGGTATCGCGGATGGCCCACGCCTCGCCCGTTCCCGCCCACACAATGTTAGGACTGGAAGGCGCTACCGCAAGCGCGCCGATAGCTGCGACCGGCTCATCGTCGAAGATGGGAGACCAGTCCTCACCTCCGTTCGTCGATTTCCAAATCCCGCCCGAGGCCGCTCCCGCGTAATAGACGTTAGGATCTCCAGGCACTCCGGCAATCGCGGACACTCGATTCCCAACCGCCGGTCCGATGAAGCGGAATTTCATCGTCGTGTCTTCCCCACTGGGGCGCCTCCGGCGCTGTGCCGGCGAAGTGGCAGTAAATCCTGAAACAAAGAGAACCAGCAAGAGGAGAACGCGGCAACGGGCAACGGTCATGTGTAGTGTCTGCACCTCGGAAACGGAATCGAAATCTGCCCCACAACAAGTCCGGCAGCTTATTTCGTCGAAAACTTATAAATGGTGACGGTGTGGTAGTGCTGGCCGGGCTTCAACTCGGTCGAGGGAAACTGCGGATGATTCGGCGAGTCCGGAAAATGCTGCGTCTCAAGCGCAAGACCATCGCGGAATTGATAGGCATGTCCTCCCTTGCCTTTGATCTTCCCGTCGAGAAAGTTGCCGGTGTAGAACTGGATTCCCGGCTGATCCGTCGAGATCTCCAACAGGCGGCCGCTAGTCGGCTCGTACACCTCGGCTGCCTCTGCGAACTTGCCATCATTGTCGAGCACCCAGTTGTCATCGTAGCCGCGGGCCAGCTTCAGCTGCTCGTTGTTCTCATTGATCCGCGAGCCAATGACGATGGACTTCCGAAAATCGAACGGCGTTCCTTCCACCGGAGCCAGCACTCCGTTCGGAATGAGATTGGCATCAACCGGCGTGTAGCGGCTGGCGTTCAGCTTCAGCTGATGCTGCAAGATGGTTCCAGCGGCCTGTCCCTTCAGATTGAAGTAAGAATGGTTCGTCAGGTTAACGACCGTGTCCTGATCGGTCGTGGCCGCATAATCGATCCTGAGTTCGTTGCCCTTCAGTGTGTAGCGAACCACCGCGGTGAGGGTTCCAGGGAAACCCTGGTCGCCGTCCTTGCTCACGTAGGTCAGCTCCACCCCGTCCGGAATCTGCTTGCCTTTCCACACCACCTTGTCGAAGCCGACAGTACCGCCGTGGAGCGCGTTGTTTCCATCGTTCTTCGGAATGTGATACGTCTTGCCGTCGAGGATAAACGTGCCCCCGGCAATGCGGTTCGCATAGCGGCCGATGAGCCCGCCAAAATGTGGAGAGTTGCCGGTCTTGACGTAGTCGTCGAGCGTGTCGAAGCCAAGAGCAACATCCGTCACGTTGCCTTTGCGGTCCGGGACCTTCACCGACTGCACGATACCGCCATAAGTCATGATGCGGATCTCGATTTTGCCATCTTTCAGTGTGTAAAGCTCGACGGGCGTCCCGTCGGGCATCTTGCCGAAAGGCTGCTTGCTGACTTCCGACGACTGTGACTGAATTGTGAAGGTCATGACCGCCAGCACCAGTATCAAAGTTTTCATAGTTGTTTCTCGTGTACCGCAATTGACAGAAGACCGCCGGTCGAACTGCGGCCATGGAGCAAAAGCAGCGGTTCGCAGAGGAGTGTCGCCATCGATTGCCAAGTCAGACGCGACACTTCACGGCGTCGCCGTTACCTGCTGCATGAAGTCTCCGGCCAATCCGCGATTTTAACATCCGTCATCATGAGCGCAGCCACGCGGCCGCATCGGCATCCCTTTACGCGGGCATCGCTCTTCCGGCAAGAGCGTTCAGCAGTTCGGCAAGTTTCTCCCCCTGCCGGCGTCGATCGAAATGCTCTACTACGTAGGCACGCGCCGAGACACCCATGGATCGGGCCTTCGCGGGGTCGTCGGCGAGTGCTCGCACCGCCTGGCATATCGCACCTGCGGTGGGCGGAACATAGAGGCCCGCTTTCGCTTCCTCGATAACCTGACGAATGACTCCGTCAATGGCGAGGATCGTTGGCCGCCCGGCCGCCATGTAGTCGAACACCTTATTCGGATAGGTGGTGCGCAGCGCCGGCGTGTCGCGCAGGATCGCAATACAAGCGTCGGAGGCGGCGAGGATCGCAGGCATGCGCTCTTTCGGTTGCGCCCCGGCAAAAGTCACGTTCGTCAATCGTGCTGCTTCGGCCTCCCGCTGCAACTGTTCGCGCCGGCGGCCGTCCCCAACCAGCAGCAGATGGACCTCCGGACGCTCTTGCAGGAGAGCGGCAGCCCGCAATAAAGGTTCAAGCCCGTTTACCAATCCCAGCGCGCCCGCGTAGGTAACGACAAACTTTCCTTCCAGCCCGAATTCTCGCCTGATCGATTCCCCTTGCACAAACGGGCCAAACATCTCCACCGCGACGCCGTTCGCGATCAGCGAAATCTTTCCCGAAGCGACGCCTCTGCGCTCCAGGTAGTCGCGAAAGCCGGGCGAGTTAATCACCACAGCATCCGCTCGCCGGTGGAGACGCTTCTCCAGCCATCGCGCGAACGCAATGAAGAACCGATTCCTCATCGCGCCCAGTTCGATCGCGGTTTCCAGCCACAGATCTCGCACTTCCAGCAAAAATGGTTTACCTCGCAGCCGCGCTATCAGCCACGCCGACCACGGTTGGAAGAAAGGAGGAAGCGTCCCCATGACAACATCGACGTCCCGCACCTTTCTTGCCGCAATAAAGGATGTCACGGCAAAACTGCCGAACGAAGCCGCGCTCCATAACAAACTCTTGTGCAAGGAGGGATACGTGTACGCGCGAACCATGCGAATTCCATCGCATTCCCGGTCGCCGGCGTAACCGGTAATGCCGGAGAGACGATGCCCACTCAAATAGTTGATCTCGCTCGTCACCACGGTCACCCGCACGCCCTGTTGCACAAGGTGTCGCGCCAGTTCATAGTGGCGCGTACCGCCCGGTTCCTGGGGCGAAGCGAAAGATTGATGAATCAGGAGAACGTGCAGGCGACGGTCCGAGCTCCGTTTGCTGCCGGCGTACGCCACCGGCTCAAGGGCCGAGTTCATGGCTCAACCGCTTCGCCGGTTGACGGCTTTTGATAGATGCCGAGGATCGACGGAGAAAGCGTGCGCGTCTCAAAACGCAGATGCAATCCCCACAGTACCCAGTTCACGGCCTGTTGCAACAGCTTCGTGAAAAGTAGTACGACACTGGAGAGGGGCTTGCAACGATCCCGGGTCGACGCGTAACTGACCACCAGCGGCCCGAAACAGAAGAAATATCCGGCGGGCTTGATCGCCACCAGCCCGGCACTCTCGTGAGCGTGATCGAGCTCCGCGCGATCCATCACGAGGTGTTTGTCATACACTTCGGGACCGAAGGTCTTCTGTAGCCATCCGTAAGGGCCGGTAAAGTTGGGAATCACCGACAGCACGCAGCCTCCTGGCTTCAACAACTCAAACATGCGGCGCGTGACCGTCACCGGCTCCGGAAAGTGTTCAAGAAATCCCAACGAATAGATGGTGGAGAATGTCTCGCGCGGCAACTCGTCAACCGAAAAGAAATCGCCCAGAATGACCCGCCGCTGCGCGTTCTTGGACAGGTCTAGTCTGACTTGATCGACGCCCTCTCTTGCGTAATCAACCCCCCAAACTTCAGCCCCCAGCTCGCGTTCGAGATAGCCCATCCAGCGCGACCCGCCACAGCCAACCTCGAGCACCCGATCTCCCGACCGCACGATTGCTTTGCACTCCAGATGAAAGCGGTAGTCGAAATAGTTGAACCGTGCGAACCGGCGCGGCTTTACGCGACGCCAGTGACCATTCCAAAAATCCGCATCGGTGAGGTTACGGGGAGCTTCGATTCTTAGCGCGGATTTCGAATCCAACGTCGCCGGACCCCCGTTTCCCTTGCGAAGCAAGCATTCGCCGCCTGATGACGCCTGGCGATTCCCGCTGAGAATACCATTGAACCGCGAACTCTCGATGCGATAGTGTTCCGCAATCCAATCGGACCTTATGTCGCCGACCGCACGAAAAGTTCTCCTGCTGTCTCCGTTACCTCCTCCCGCGGGAGGCATCGCGACCTGGACGCGCACCCTGCTGGACGCCGGACTGCCGGGATACGTCCTGGATATCGTCGACGTCCGCCTGGGCGGTGGCCGGCAGCTACACCAGCGCCCCTCCTTCGGTATCGCGGAGCTCCGGCGAACCCTGCGGATCCTTCGAGATCTTCGCCGTAAATTAAAGTATGAGCCGCCCGATCTGGTGCACCTCAACTGCTCTCTATCGTCGACCGGGATCTGGCGCGATCTCGCGTCGGTCCTGCTCTGCCGGCTGGCTGGCATCCCGGTCGTCACCTGTTATCACGGCGATGTTCCCGGATTTCTCGACAGGACAGGAACAGTCTCCCGTCGGGGTTTCCGACGGATCGTGCGCGGCTCGAAACAGAATGTCGCGCTAAATAGCGATTCGGAGAAGCTGCTTCTTGACTTAAAGGGGGGCGGGCAGCCGGCGGTACGCTTGATTCCGAATTTCATTCCCGATGATGTACTCACGAGGGGCAACCACGAATACGATCATAAAGAGCGCCTTCAGGTAATCTTCGTCGGGGCCATCTCTCATGCCAAGGGCTGCCACATCATCCTGCAAGTTGCCAGAGAACTTCCCGAGTTAGACTTCGTCCTGATCGGTAGTATGGCCGGCGACTTTCGTAGGGATGCCTCGAACCTGCCCAGCAACGTGAAGACCTTCACGGAAGCTCCTCACGCCGAGGTACTCTCCGCCCTTGTCGGCAGCGATATTTTCTTGTTTCCCTCTTTCTGGCGGGAGGGATTTCCCCTCTCCCTGCTGGAAGCCATGGCAGTCGGCTTGCCCGTCGTGGCCAGCAACGTTGGCGCTATTCCAGAGATGCTCGATCAGGGCAGCGGCGGATCGATCGTACGACCCGACGACCGCGAGGCCATCGTCACTGCGCTACGTCGACTGGCAGGCGATCCTGACCTGCGCCGCAGCACCGGAACCTACAACCGTGACAAAGTGCAGCGATGCTACAGCTACGGCGTAGTGTCGCGACAGTGGCTCGACCTCTACGAGTCGATGCTCTAGACCTTGCAGGCGATTACTTTCTGGCCTCGATCAACATCACTAATCCCCAGGTCGGAAAAAACCTTTTGAGCAGCCACCGCGGCCAGAGTCTGCGGAGCAATCTGAGCAGAGTCCCGGAATGCCGCTGGCCTGCTTCCCCCAGCAGCAGGTCGCCTGTGCCCAGCCTCGTAGAAACAGCCACCGCGCTGAACAGACGCAACAAGTCGCGTGCTTCCGCCAGCGAAAATGCCTGGGTCCCGGGACTTTCCAGGTAGCGCGCGTAGATTTCTGAAATCGACATCAGCTTGCCGCGTAACAGCGAGTATCGTACCCAGAGTATCCAGCCGGTTATGGAGCGGCGATGGTACATCATCACTCGCGCCACCCCGTTCGGCCGCAACACACGATGGATCTCGCGGATCGCCTGGCCCGTGTCGGGAGTATGGTGCAGGACTCCCCAGGAATAAACGATGTCGAACGAAGCGTCGGGAAACTGCAGGCTCTCGGCGTCACCTACCTCTACCCGGGGCTTGAAGCCGCTGCCTGCGAGTCGTTCTCGACTGAAGGCCACCGCTCGTTCCGTCAAATCAATACCCGCGAGCTTTCTCGGATGTGCCTTGGCCCACTGGAGGTGGTCCGCCCCCATGCCTACGCCAATCTCGAGCACGTCGCGACCCGCACCCTCCGCAAACTTGGCAAAGTCGAAGATGTAGGGCTCAAGTTCGTACCGAATTTGTTCTTGCCGGAAGAGGTCTGCGGCTCCCTCTGAAGCCCCCGCATACACCTCACCGCAGGCTTTCTGGTTCCAGAAGTCATAGACATCCTGCTTGGATGGAATGTCGTGCCGGGATGGCGCCGGAGGGGCCATGACGCGGAAGTATATCTTCAGAAGTCGACGTTTCCCACATTCCGTGCATCCGAAAAACGACCTGTTCGTCCTCCCTTAAATATGCCTCTAGCTGTGGTAACATCCGCTCGCTTACAGGTCTTCCCCAATTGAGGAATGTCGGAACATCTCGACGAAGCGCGATGGTGGTCTGCCTTTTGGCGATCGCCCTGGTGCTTTGGACCCTGCTGCTGGGCAACCGGTCCTCGCTCTACCAAATCGCGGTCGCCGCCATCACCACATGGTATGTCGCCCTCTTCTGGATCAAGTACTCTGACCATCCGGGCGATCTGATGGAAGCTGACATCGTTTACCTGGGCGTCGTGGGCCTGTACGTCGTCTTGCCCTATTTTCTTGCGGCCTTTGTGCCGCAGTTTGGCGACCCCGACTATCTCCAGTCACGCAGCCTGCTGTGCGTTGCCGCCGCCATGCTTGGCATTACCGCTGGTTTACTCGCTCCGGCGGGAAAGAAACTCGCGGGGGTACTTCCCCGCATTGACGACGAATGGATTCCACAACGCGCCCGGTTCATCAGCATCGTTCTGCTGGTAGTCGGCGGCGGCATGCTGCTTCTGCTGTTTCGCCTGCTGGGAGTCGACGCGTATCTCACCGACTACGTTGGCGCTTACCAAGCTGAGTCCGGCAAGGGTCCGCTCCTTTTTGGCGTGTATTTCATTGAACTCGCCATGTTCGTTTACTACGTGAGTAAGGTAAAGCGCCACCAGAGAGAACCACTCGTCGTGTATGTTGTCTACGTTCTTTTCGCGCTGCTGATCTTTCGCGTCGGCAGGCGACGCATCGCGATCGAAACCGGCATCGGTCTGCTAACCCTTCGTCACTTCTGCTACAAACCAGTCCGCTGGCGAACCCTCGTGGTTTTGGCTCTTCTGGCGTTGCCTGTGCTGGCGGTCGTAGGACGCGCCCGTGCTTTTCTGAACCAGGGCCTGCAAGGCATGGCGGATTATGTTCGCTACGAATTTTCGCTTTCCAACATTCCTGAAGCCATTACCGACACCGCGGTGGTCCCGTTGTCACTCGAGGTGACAACCCAGCGCATTCCCGCGTCGGAGCCCTACCGTTGGGGTAGCACGATTCGTGACGGCCTGCTTAACCTGATCCCCCAAGTCATCTACCCCAACCGGCCCCAGACCCCGAGTGGCTGGATGGCCTGGACCCATAACCCACGCGTGGCCGCCATGGGCGGAGCCTATTCTTTTTCGTTGATCGCCGAAGGATACATGAACTGGGGGTACATCGGCGCCTTCCTGTTTTGCCTGGTGGAAGCCATCTACATTCGAGCTCTGGTGGAGTACCGGCGAAGCCGCCCCAACAGCCAGGGGCGAATCCTGCTCTATGCGGTGCTCGCCACCTTGAGCATAGGTCTGATTCGCACCGACCTGGCGACTCTGCTGAAAATAGGCGTTACCACAATACCCGCCTTTTTCGTATCGATGTGGCTTGGTCAGACGCCACCCAAGGCATTTCAGAGCACGCTGAGACCGTTTCACCGCGCGCGTGTCTCCGCTGACTCGGTCGTGCGACCTGAAAGTGCCCAGCCGGTTCTCCGACGCCCGCGCTCGGCCTATTCCCAGGAACCCCGTGTATGAACTTTCCCCTAACTCCGCTGGATGGGTATGTGGGCTGGGGCGTAGAACGGGCAAATGGTTATCTCTATCCCGACTATCGCAATGAGGACAGGGAGTTCTCCTCGATTGTGTTGCGCTACCTGAGACCGGAAACTGTGATGCTCGATGCGGGATGCGGCTCCGGGCGCTATTTTCGCTATTCCTGGAAGAGCGCGGTGAGACAGGTGATCGGATGCGATCTCTCGAAGGAGCTGACGCTGAATCCAAATCTTCATGCCGGCGTCACCGCTACGCTCAATGCATTGCCCTTTCGTGACGCGGTCTTTGACCTCGCGATTGCACGCTACGTCTTCGAACATCTCGGCGAGCCACAACACTCGCTAGCCGAATTTGCCAGAATCCTCAAGCCAGGCGGCAAATTGATCGTTCTGACCCCCAGCCGCTATCACTACGTCGCCATCGTGAGCAGGTTCACGCCGCAGCGCCTTCATGGACAAATGGCCTCCGCCCTCTGGGGTGAAACCACCGATGCCTTTCCGGCGTTTTACAAAATCAATTCCCGCCGCGCCCTCACGGAGTATGCGGATCAAGCCAAGTTGAGACTCCTTGAGTTTTACGCCCGGGAATATCGCCCAGCCTATTTGAAATTCTCGCTTCCAACTTTTTTGTTAGGGGCCGCCTACGAAGGGATGGTGAACCGCTTTGAAGCTCTTTCTTTCTTGCGCTCAACCATCATCGCCGTATTCTCACGCTAGTTCTGCGCCGTGGAGCGAGGCCGGAGTGGCTTCAAGTAGGACTTTAAGTTTCACCACTCGACAGCTTCTGTGTTACTTCGCCGCCTGCTTCAAGACCACCATGTTGCGTTCGTCGGCGGCGATGGTGCGGTAGAGCTTCTTCAGGTCATCGGCGCTGCTGATCGGGACACTCAATTCTTTCACCTCGAAGGTTCGGGTGTAGTGGATGACGCTGCCGTTGACCTCGGTTTTTGAATGATAGCTGGCGAATTCGTAGTCGGCATTCACCGGTTCCGGAATTTCGTCCACCTGAAAACCTGACGGTATCGTGATTTCAAAGGAATCGGTGTCGCGATCGGGGCCGTTGAACTCTACTGGATACTTGCGCGGTTCCTTCGTTTCCAGCAGCCCACTGGCTTTTACACCCAACACGCGCGGCCGCACCAGCAACAGATCGCCGGCATTCTTGGCGTAGTTCTCCGCAATGAACGAATAGTTGAACCCAAAGGGCAATTCCGAATGCTGCAGATTCAGCAACGTCGCGCTTGTAATCTGGAAATTCGGCAACGAACCGGCAAGCAGGTTCTCGATCGGCTTGATGCGTTGTTTATCGTCGCTAGCCGCTCGCAACTCCCAGCGCTCGGCTGACGCGCGATCGCCCACCCGCGTTTCCTTCACATCGCCTTTCAGCGTTCCGTTGGGATCGAGCGTCAGCTTCGCAGAGCGCAGGACGCCGTTCATGGAAGGCGCCTGCTCCGGCAATTTCACCAGTTCCCCGCCGTCCGGCGTGACCAGCAAGCCATAGTTCGCCTGCAAATGCCCGCTGAGCTTCCCGAAGGGCGTCAGTTCATTCGTCGGATCGAAGAAGAGAATTCTTCCCAGCTTCGGGTCCTGCGCCGTCGCGAGCAAGGAGCTGTCGACGACTCCATCCGGCAGTTTGATCGCCAGGATCACATGGTCGAAAGCTTCGACATGGGGCGGCGTCTTCTCTCCCACTGAACCGCGCCGCGAGTTGATCACGACATAATACGAGTCGATCCCAATCTCATGCAGCATCGACGACATGAGGGTCGCTTTATCTTTGCAGTCTCCGTAGCGGTGCTGATAAGTGTCGGAGGCCGCGTGCGGCTGGTAGCCTCCAATTCCGAAATAAATCCCGACATAGCGCACGTCGTGCTGCAGAAACTGCGCGATGGCCCTCATCTTCTCCAGCGGTGTGTTGAGCGACGAGGTCAGCGTAACCACCTGCTTCTTGATCTCCGGAGAGGCATCGCGGCGGCCGTTCGTCAGCTTGCCGTACCACGCGCCCATATCGGTCCAACTGGAAACGTTCGCCGCGGAGCCTCCTGGCGGAAACCAGGAGACGACCATCTGCCCCATCACGCCGGCCAGCGGCGGCATATCGTCTTCTTCACGAACTCCGCTCACCTCGTTTACCGTCCACTGCCACTGATTGCCGCTTTCACTCGCCTTCGCCTCGGGATAATTCAGCCACAGGGCTTTCAATTCCCAGCCTGGCGGAAGCGAGAGCGAATAGTGACTCTCGCGGGCCGGGACCGCATGCTGGAACCGCCAGGTATCCTGCAACACCATGGGCTGTTCCTCGACCTCGTATTCATATCCCACGATATTGCCTGGATCGGGCGCCGGTATGCGCAGCATCTTGTCCTTGACATCGGAGATCAGTTCGCTGCCCTCAATCTTTGGAAGCGCGACCTCGACCGCATCCTTGTCCTTGACTTCGAAATCCTTGCCTTGCGCCGGAATGCACCAGCCACGCAAGCCGGTGACTTTCTTTCGAGGATTGAAGTCAACCAATACGAGCCCGTATTCCCGACCGCCCGGCCGCAGGATTTTGTAGGCCCGGCGTACGCTGATTTTCACTTTGTCGGTGCCGAGGACGGTGACGTTCTTCTCGGAATAAAGCAGCACGGCATCGGTTTTCTCGTCGTGCGCAGGCAGGGGCACGCCGGTAAGCGCGTGCATCCATGCGGGAGCTGCGACGTCGCCCGCCATCGCCAGCTTCGGGAACATAGCAAGGCAGCCCAGCAGCACGGCCCACAGCAGGAGCGCCGCTCGCTGTCTAGTTGCTCGCAGTCGCTGTACCCGGTTGCACAACAATCTGGGCTTCATCGCCGGTCCTCACCACCTGAAAAAAGTTTCGCAGGACACCGTAATACTGCTTATCGACCAGCAGCACTCCCACATCGAGCAGGCGTTGAATGTGCAATTTGCCATTGTCGTTCTGCACTTTCAGCGTGTAGGTAATGGCTTTGCTGGGATGGTTCTGCTCCGGCGGCAGGCTGCTCACCTTCCAGCCCGGAGGGAGTTCGACGGTGATGTCGTCGATCTTCTGAAACGGAAATTCAAAATAAACGGGATGTGCGCGATTGGCGTGGTCAAACAGGTGCTTCTCGGTCCCGCCGAACAGACCTACCGGGAGCATGGCGCGCTTGCCCGCACTCGAGGCCCAGCCCGGTACCTTCAGTGTGTATTCCGCCACCAGAGGCACTTCGGAGCTGTTCCAAACCGGATGGTTCGTCAGCTCGACCTCGATCCCCACCGGAATATATTCCTGCACGATGCCTTCGAGAAACTTCTTGCGCTCCGCCTCGTCCTCGTTCCTCTCATCCACTCTTCTCTGCGTGGCTTCCAGGCCGGTAAAGGTGAGCTTTAGATTGCCCTCCAGCCCACCTGTTTGCTCGTTCAACTTGAAAGCTCCGCTGCGTTCAACCCGCGAGGCAGAACTGGGCGGCATGTCCGTGCGAAGCCAGCTGCCGCCATCCTTGTCGAGCTTCAGCCCCTGCACGCCCGTTTCGTACCAGGGCAACAGGCCGTACGACGCGTACAGATGGCCGGGATCACCGTACACGTCCTTGCCATTCACCTTCGCCAACACCATGTTGGCGCTGAGCTTATTGCTATCCATGACCTGCTGATAAAAGAAATATTCGTTGCGCGGAGAAACCCAGACGCCATAGGCTTCCAGACCTGCAGCCCGGGCCAGCGCAAGATACAGCCACGTCAGTTGCACGCCATCGCCATAACCGCGCTTCCAAATGTCCTCGACGTTCGGAGCCGCCTTCTCTTTGGCGCGTTTCTCCTCCTGCGTCGTCTGCTGCGGCTCGTAAGACGTGTTCCGAAGCTGCTGCACACGCGCGTAAATCTTCTTCAGCTTGGTTTCCGGATCGTCGCTGGGAGAAACGATCCCCGCGACCGCCTGCTCCATCGCCTTGCGTTTCCCGATGAAACTTTCGAGCTGATCGTTACGGTGCTTGCCTACCTTCTTCCAGAACTTGTCGGGATCGCTCTCCGGAAGTTCGTCACTGTAAATAAAGTCCACACGTGCCTTCAGCTCGTTCGGAGGAGGCATGAAATCTTCCGTCTCGAAGGCCGGGATGTTCGCGACTTCCAGACGGACAATGTGATCGCCACCCTCCTTGGGCTGCGGGCTTCCCGCCGGAAGGCCCGACCAGCTCCACCGCACACTGATATTTTGATACGAGGATTGAAATGGCTTGAGCGAGAACTTGGCTTTCTTGGTGAATAGATCTTGGCTCAAAATCCAGTGCGAGTCGAAGATGATCCGTTCCACGAAATCCTGCGTGTAGTAATACTCGATGATGCTTCCTGCCTGAACATCGGGCAGGGTGAAGGTCTTCGCCAGATACTTCAGACCTTTGGCCTTGGCGATGGATTTATCGAACGGCTTACCTTGGAAGTCGGCAATACTGCCGTCGGGCCGGATAGTTCGGGCATGTAGGTTGACGATCTGTTCCTGCTCCTGGAAGAACGGGATCTCCACGTCAGCGTACTTGCGCCCTTCTTCGGTCAGAATCTTGATGCGAATGTAGTTGAACTGATGCGACGTCGTGCCATTGTCATCGCGATCCACCTGGCGATACAAAATGACAGCCGAGGCCCCCGGCGCTTCGGCAACGCTGGTCATCTTCAGCTCATCAGGATTGATCGGTATCCAATCGGTGAACGCGCTCAAGGACAACGCGCTGCTGACTAGGAGAAGTGTAAGTACCGCAAAGCGAAGACACGTTACCTTACCAACAGCAGAAAATGACATCGAGACCAGCCCCCTGAGAAGGCGCAGCGTAGCACGACTTCAGTAAAACAATGCCGCTTTATACCCCACACAACTAGTTTGCCGCAAGATTGTAAGGGAGGGCGAGCAGAAAAGAGCAGACTAGTCGAAATAGTTTGGGGATAGTTCCATTTTGGGAATACCCCGAAAGGTGCTGTACGATCAACCGGAAATCTATGAGCAAGCAGCAGGAACCAATCAGCGAAAGGCTAGCGACTAGTAATCAGCAATCAGCGACCAGCACTCGTTCCACAGACCTTGGGTAGTGAGGTTCAGTATCAGGGCACAACTTTAGTTGTGCCGCACGAGGCGGCCAGAAAGAAGCTGGGCTTCATAATCTGTGTGCGTACCAAATTTGTGCGCGAAGGTGGGCGCGTAATTAAGCACCACCTAGGTGATGTTCACCAACCCATTGCGGATTGCGTAGACGACCAGCTCGGCCGTCTTGTGGATACCTAAAGCATCCATGATGTTGGCGCGGTGCACGGCGATTGTATTTGCGCTCAGGTTGAGTTGCGACGCGATCTCCTTGTTCGACTTCCCTTCCACAATGAGCTGCAGGATCTCCAACTCGCGCGGGGTCAAACCCTGCTCGCGCTCTCCTTTGAGGTTGGCGGCTCGCGCTACTTGCGGATCGAGAACGGTTTCGCCATTCGCCACGCGCCGGATGGCGGTGACCAGTTCCAGATCGACGGCATTCTTTAACATGTAGCCTCGGGCGCCGGCTTCCATCGCCTGGCGCACCCAGGTCTCCTCGGAATGCATGCTTAACATGAGGACCGCGATATTGCGGTTCTTCTCCAGGATGCGGCGGGTTGCGACCAGGCCGCTGGTGCGAGGCAGCGCACAGTCCATAACGATCACTTGCGGTCGTAGCTTGGCCGCTAATTGAACCGCCTCTTCTCCATCACTGGCCTCGGCTTCCACGACGATATCGTCTTCGTCTTCCAGCATCCGCCGGAAGCCCCGACGCACCAGCGCATGATCATCGACCAGCATTACGGAAATCTTTTCACGCATGAGCCTCAACACCCTCTCTTGGCACTTTCAATCGAACCACCGTTCCTCCGCCCGGCGCGGGACCAAATTGAATCGTGCCTCCGAGCAATTCCGAGCGTTCCCGCATGGCCACCAACCCAATGCCTCGCTTGCCATTGGGATGGATGCCGCCGCCGTGGTCCTCTACTTCCAGTTCCAATCCATCCTGCAGGTAGCGCAGCCGCACCCAAACTTCCTTGGTGCCCGAGTGTCGCATGGCGTTGTTCAACGCTTCCTGCAGGACGCGGTACACGTGCACCGCCATCTGACTCTCGAGCGGAAACGGACTACCCGCCTTCTCGTAGTGTATGACACTTCCGTTCTGCCGCTCCACCAAGGGCAAATACCAGTCAACCGTGCTCTCCAGGCCGGCCTCCTCCAGGGTAACCGGATGCAGCGCTTGCGAGAGGCTGCGCACGCTATCGAGGGCGGACTGTGCGATCGTATTGACCTCTTGCAGATCGGCCCGCAGCGCCGAGCCTTCGGGCGCATGACGGCCGGCCCGCCGCAACATGGAACCCATTGCCGTCAGGATCTGGCCAAACTCATCGTGAAGTTCGCGCGAGATGTGCAGCAGCGTCGACTCCTGGGTAGCGATCAGTTTCTGGGCCAGTTCCCTGCGCTGCGCGGAGAGGTTGGACAATTGACGAAATAAACGGCGATTCGAGCGGATGAGATATAAGCTGGTCAATACGATGGCAATCAGGGTCGCCAACAGGAACCAGTAGACCTGGCGCTGCACCCGATCGTAGATCTCGCTGATGCGCTCGCCCGCCGCCTTCTCGGCTTCGTTATTGGCCACCAGCAGGCGGGCCACGGCCGTGCTCAAGGCGGCTTGCCGCGGCTGCAAGGCCGAGCGGATCTGTTCGCGCGCCTGCGCGTCCTTTCCTTCTGAAGCCAGCGCAAACGTTTTGTCCGACGCTACCCAGAACTGTGCCAGCGAATCTTCCAGATATTGCCGCTGCTCGGGAGTGCGGTGCGTGACCGCGAGCTTTTCTTCGATGTTGAGCGCGTCGGTCAGGTCCTGTTGAATGCGCTGAAACTGCGGCGACCAGGCGCTCAGCGGATAGGGCTCGGCGTTGTCCAGCATGTCGCGCATGGCCATGCCCAGCAGGTTGAGGTCGTTTTGGATCCGTAAGAGTTGCAGAGAATCGCGGCGGTCACGGTCGGTGAGGTCGCGCTGCAGTTCGCGTAATCCGGAGATCTGTACCGTAATGTAGCCGGTATAGGCGACCACGGCGCCCAACGTGATGACCAGACCCAACAGTAACGCCGCGGTCAAAGACCGTTCTGCTGTCACAGGATGCCGCACGCCATGAGCATACATCGCGCACGCAGCCAGCTCCAAAGCCAGCTGCGAAACCTGTTGTCGCGCAGTTTAGAAACTTGGCCGTCCGACTCAACACCTCGGCTGTCATTCCTGTAAGCGAAGCATCGCGTTGGCCGCCACCCCTAACGAACTGCAGCTTTTTAAACACGAATTGTCATCCCGAACGCCTTCAGCCGTGAGGGAGCTGCGGTTCACGGGCATGGACAGGGCGTTCACACCGCAACCGCAGATCCGTTGTTGGACTGACGTCCCGGGTCCGGATGACAGATCGCGGAGGGCACTCGCCGAATCGTTATCGGCTATTGTCCGAAGCTAACATGCTCCAGGATCGCGTCGGGCACGCGCTTAAACAATCTCTCCGAGTGCAGGTTTTGGGGGTTCGCATTTTTGTGCGCCACGTAGGTCCCGATTCCGTAACCGAACACCGATCCCACAACTACGTCGGAAGGAAAGTGCTGACGGGCGGTCACGCGGGTTGTGCTTACGGTGGTGGCCATGCCGTACAGCAAGAGCTTCAGCCAGGGCGAGTGATATTCGTGGGCGACCGTGGACGCGACGGTCCAGGTGAACATCGCGTGCCCGGAAGGAAACGATCCGTTGGTCCAGTTGCCGGAGAAGAACTTCCCCTCGGCATCGCCGGTAAAGGGTCGCTGCCGCGCAAAAATCGCCTTCATCGCGCCATACAGGATGACGCTGTCGATGGTGGCCTCGGCTGTCCGAACGCCCGTCTCTTTGGCATGGTCATCGTCGGTGATGAGACCGGCGACGTAGATCCCTCCAGCGGTCGCGGCGGTAGCTCCGAGCGCGACATTCGAGGCCGTTATGCTGCTGTCATGCCAGCTGACAGGGACTTCATGAATGACGCGTTCGTCGGTCGCAATCAGCGCAGCCGTGGCGCCCACCATCAGGATGTCCCACTTGATTGCGCTTTTCTTGAACGGCGATTTCAGGATGTGTATTTCGTCGGAGCCAATCGTCTTGGCCGCCTCGCCAAGCTTTGCCCCAAACGAGTCGGAATTGGCGCTTTGCGCGGTCGATGGTGCATCAGGCAGAACCGGAGTTCCGGATCCAGCCTCCGTCGCGATCGCTGAGGTGCGCTCCGGCTGCGGCATCTGCGCCAGCGAGGACGCAGGCAACCATAGCGCCACCACACAGACAACCATTCCCAGCCGCTGAAAGGTCCGTGTCCGGCCGCGGCACGGAATGGCTTCGGCGCCAATTCGCCACTGCAATGTAGGGACGATCTTCATCGATGGCTCCTGAAATTCAACGATACCGGCTTCGTTGGATTCACATTCCACACTCCGGTGTGCCTCGCTGTGGGCAAAATTCGCAGTCGTTTTCCCGGCTTCGCCAGGGATTCAAGCATCCTAGTTCACGAACGCACTTTCAGGAGACAAAATGAAGACACTCGGAACACTCGTAGCCGCGGCGGCGCTCTGCCTGGGCACCGGTATGGCCCAGGACACGACTACTACTAGCAAAACCACGCAGAGCTCAGACAGCACATCCGCCAAGCAAGACATGAAGGATGCCGGGCACGCGACGAAAAATGCGGCAACGGATACAGGACACGCCACCAAGAAAACCACCAAGAAAGCGGTCAATAAAGGCGCGTCCAAGACCGAACAGGGCGCCGCCAAGGTCGAAAACAAGACCTCTCCGCAATAGCCACCTGCCCGTCCCGCTTGGCCCCGAGCCGATTGTGCGCTGTGACCATGACCGTGTGACGTGTGCCACAGACCATTCGTACTTGCCCCCGCAGAATCAATAGGCGGAGGCTTTCTGTGTTCGACATCGTGGAAGCGCGCCCGCTGGCGCGGGGCATCAAACTCTTCGAGATCAGGGCGCCGCGCATCGCGCGGAAGCAACGGCCTGGCCAGTTTGTGATTGTTCGGCTGAACGATTGCGGTGAGCGTATCCCGCTCACCATTGCCGACGCTAATCCACAGGCCGGAACCATTACTATCGTCGTCCAGGCAATCGGCAAAACCACCATGCTGCTCAGCATGCTGGAGACCGGCGACTCGATTCTCGACGTTGTCGGACCGCTCGGAAAACCCTCGGAGATTGAGAAGTTTGGCACCACGGTTGTCGTGAGTGGCAGCGTCGGCACTGCCATGGCCTATCCAACGGCACGGGAGTTGAAGCGCGCCGGGAACAAGGTCATCTCTATCGTCGGCGCTCGCAGCAAAGACCTGCTTGTGCTCGAAGAGGAAGTGCGAAAGGTGAGCGACGAAACTTACGTCGTCACCGACGACGGCACGGCAGGACAGAAGGGCCTGGTTACCGGGAAGCTGAAAGAGTTGATCGACGCCGGCGAGGTCGATTACGTGCTGGCGGTTGGTCCGGTGCCCATGATGCGGGCGGTAGCCCAGCTCACGGCCCCGCGAAAGATCAGGACGATGGTCAGCCTGAACTCCATCATGGTCGATGGCACAGGAATGTGCGGAGGCTGTCGCGTGCTGGTGAATAACAGCAGCCAGTTCGCCTGCGTCGATGGGCCCGAGTTCGACGCCTCCCAGGTGAATTTCGAAATCCTCATGCAGCGCAATAGCATGTATCGCGAGCAGGAGCGGCTCAGCATCGAGCGTCTGCAGGCCGATCCGGAGCAGGAGTTGCGAGAGCTGCGGCAAAGCATCGTTACCCGGCGGCAATGCGCCGCCATTGAAGCGGGGGTGTTCGATGAGTAAGAATCCGCTGTCCAACAAAGAACGCATCAAGCTGCCCCGCCAGAGAATGCCCGAACAAGAACCGCTGGTGCGGGCGCACAATTTTGTCGAAGTCAACGTGGGATTCGATGCCGAACAGGCGAAACAGGAGTCCCTGCGCTGCATCGCATGCCCGAAGCCGGGCTGCGTGGAAAAGTGCCCGGTGTCGATGGACATTCGCGCCGTGATGGATTTCATCGTCGCCGGAGACTACAAGAGCGCGGCGGCACAAGTTCGTCAGGACAACGCTCTGCCGGCCATCACCGGCCGGGTGTGTCCGGTGGAAGATCAGTGTGAATCCGGCTGCGTCCTGGGAAAGAAGGGCGAGTCGGTCGGCATTGCGTATCTGGAACGCTTCGTCGCCGACTGGGAGCGCGAAACCGGACAGTTCGGCCTTCCCGCTTCACAGGCCGCGACCGGCAAGAAAGTTGCGATCATCGGCAGCGGGCCCGCAGGCCTGGCGTGCGCCGGAGATTTGATCCAGATGGGCCACAAAGTACGGGTGTTCGAAGCGCTGCATGAGTTGGGAGGAGTGCTGCTGTATGGCATTCCCGAATTCCGCCTGCCCAAGGATATCGTGGGCCACGAAATCGATACCCTGCGCCGTCGTGGCGTCGAATTCGAAACCAACGTTGTTGTCGGGAAGACGGTGACCATCGACGAGTTGATGCTGGAAGAAGGTTTCGACGCCGTTTTTGTCGCGACCGGAGCAGGACTGCCTCGCTTCCTGAATGTTCCGGGCGAGCACCTGAACGGCATCTACTCGGCCAACGAGTTCCTGACGCGAGTGAACCTGATGCGCGCCTACCGCTTCCCCGAGTACGATGAGCCGCTCTATGAATGCAAGGACCGTGACGTGGTCGTCATCGGCGGCGGCAACACCGCCATGGATTCGGTGCGTAGCGCGTTGCGTCTTGGCGCCAAAAGCGCCAGCATTCTCTATCGCCGGACCGATACCGAGATGCCGGCCCGCGTGGAAGAAGTTCACCATGCGAAAGACGAGGGCATCCGCTTCGAGATGCTGGTGAACCCGGTGGAGTTCCTGGGCGACGAGAAAGGCTACCTGCGAGCTGTTCGCCTGAGCCGTCAAGCTCTCGGTGAGCCGGACGAATCCGGCCGTCGCAGCCCGGTGCCGATCCCTGGTTCCGAGTTCGAATTGCCATGCTCAGTGGCGATCATCGCAGCAGGCACCACGGCGAATCCCCTCATTCAGTCGTCCACGCCTGGGCTGCAGGTCACCAAGCGCGGCTACATCGCCGCCAGCACCGATACCCTGGCAACCTCGAAGCCCGGCGTCTTCGCCGGAGGCGACATCGTGACCGGCGGGGCGACCGTCATCCTCGCCATGGGTGCCGGACGCAAGGCGGCCAAATCGATCGATGGCTATCTCAAGAGCCTGATGGCGCAGCCGCACTACGGTTGCTGACGCAACAGAGGCACTGGGCCCCGAACTCCACTGCGCGGCTCTTCTCTTTTTCCGTGATCTTTCGGATACCGCCATTCCGACCGAGGGCCAGTCGGGCCAAGCGAACCCCGTGCCGACAAGGCTTCACGGAAGGCTTCCTGGCTACGGCAACTCTGCCTGGCCCACTTCCACGGCGCCTGAATTTTTCTGCGACATCAACACGCTAATCGACTGGCCCTGGTCGAAACAGGCAAGGCTGCCCGAAAACTCGGGCCGATACAGGCGGAGAGTTTCACCCGTCTGTTGATCATAGATGGCATAGAGGTAAGCTCCCTTGGGGTCGTCGCTCTCGCTCTCATAGGTCACGAGGATCCGGCCGCCCGAGATCCACATACCCGTCGCAACGCCCACCACCTCAAATGGATGTTGCAGAGTAAGCTGGCGCACAAACCGCCCTGTCTGGGTGACGACCGCTACCTGTGTTTGGTCACCATCGACCAGGACGTAGATGTTTCCGTCGGAACCGAGAACGGCCGTCCCGCCTTGGGCGAAGGGATCGTCGGCCATTGGCGACGCTTCTTTTGCGGCCTGTCCGGAGGAATTGTTCTTTCGTTCCACGATACTTCGCTTCAGCTTCGCGTCCGGCCCGAAGATGCCGGCCAGCGGCTTCTCCTCGACATCATCCTGCTTCGTTTCCAAGGTGACACCGATGGAGAAAAAATCTCCGTCCGGCAAGGGCAACAGCAGCGAGGGCACGAATTCCTTTTCGAAGGGCTCTTTGGAATGAAAGGTTCCATCCGGGTCAAACGTCACGTAATAGACGCCTAAAGGCGCATCCGGACTGTCGAAGCGACGGGCACGTACGATTTCGTGAAGCGAGCCGTCCTGTCCTACGGCGAATTGGAAGACGTGGACAGGCCCCGTGTCAGGCAAGTCACTGATGGGGACCTTTTCGACGTCGCCATCCGCGGCGATCTTCGTCACCCCCGAGTTGAACGAAAACGAATCGCCCGCGCGGGTGACGTAGTGGACGTAAATCGTACCTGAATCGTTGCACTGCATGTCGGACACGCCCGCGAACGGCGGAGCGTTGGTCACTTGCGGATCGTGTTCGAGTTGCAGCGGAACGATCGAACCAGAAGTTTGAGCGGCGGCAGCCAGGCTCATTGCAAAACCGAGTGCCAGGAGAAAACCAGGACGTACCTTGCAGAACATGCGGGCCCTTTACTTGCTTACGCTCGACGCAGATCAGGCCTTATCCGGCGAGCGCCGCGCTTGCCAGCACTCACCGAGGATCAGGGCCCGCCATTTGCGACGGCGATATAGTAAAGAGACATTTGCAGCGGAATAGGTTGGCAGGGTTGGCAAATCAGCCGCGAAATCGGAATGCAGAGAGCTGCTGGAATCAGAATGGCGAAGTAGTGCTGGAGTATGAGATGCCGCTTACGATCAGGTTGTACCCTGGCCCTTGAACCTTGAGCCTTGCGATTCCGACCGCAGCCTTCCCTTTCGACTGGTCATTCGGACCGCGGCCTTCCTTTCGAATTGTCATTCCGAACTCCTTCAGGAGTGAGGAACCTGCGGTTTGCTCCCATCGCCAGCTACACCGGAGGAACCGCAGGCCGCTCACCGCTGAGAGCGGACTCGGGATTACTGCAGAAGAAGAGACACCCATCTAAGAACGGCTCTTCCACATTTTGAAAGCAATCATCATTCCGGCGGTGACCAGCCCCAGCCCGAGCGCCAGGCGTCTTGCAGCAGAGCGGTTGACGACTGGCCGAACGTCCGGGTTGCGCACATGCTCGGGACGAACTCCCATGCCTATCACGCGTGCGATAAGACGCTGCATTCCCGGTATGTGGACGGCGGCCTTCAGTTGCCAGGGCGGCACCGCCGGGCCAGGTTTCTCGAAGATCTTCTGCATGCCTTTATGGGCAAAGACTTGAATACGTTGCGTGACCTCGGTGGGAAATTCGCGTCGCCGTTGCACGCGTGCGAGATCCGTCTCGCTCACACGCCGCTCGCGAATCGCTTCGGTCAGCAAATTCGCGGTCGCGACGGCATCCTGGATCGCGAGATTGATGCCGACTCCACCGGCAGGCGACATGGCGTGTGCGGCATCGCCAATGCATAGCAGCCCGGGCAGATGCCAGCGCTTCACGCGGTTGATCTGCACCGAAAGGAGCTTGATCTGCTCCCAATCCTTCAGTTCGTTCACCCGGTCGCCTAAGTAGGGCGCAATGCGCCGAACAATCTGCCGGAAATCCTCAAGGCTGCCTTTCTTGATTTCCTCGAAGGAACCCTTGCGAATGATGAGGCCGGCCTGAAAGTGATCGCCACGATTGATGAGGACGATCACCCGCCCGTAGTTGATGTTGCCCAGCGCGTGCTCGGGGTCGTCGGGATTGCGGCTGATCGAGAACCAGAGCACATCGATGGGCACGCCTTCTTCAATGACCTCGAGCCCCGCAACCTTACGCATCGTAGAATGGCGGCCGTCGCAGGCAATCACAAGGTCGGCGCGGATCTCGGTCTCGCCGTCGGGTGTCTGCACTTTCACACCTGTAACTCGCGCGCCGTCACGCGTTAAGTCGACCGCATTATGCTCCATGCGAAGCTCGAAGCCCGGAAATCGCTTTGCCTTGCCCGTAAAAAAGTTCAGGAAGTCCCATTGCGGCATGAGCGCCACGAACTTGCAGTTGGTCGGCAGATGGCGGAAATCGGCAGCCGTGAAGGGATACTCTCCGAACATGCCGCCAACGGTTTCGAGTTCCTGGTGCGGGAGCTTCAAAAATTCGTCCCGCAGTCCGAGTTCGTAAATCACATCGAGGGTTGAAGGATGGACGGTATCGCCGCGGAAGTCCCGGAAGAAGTCTCTATGCTTTTCAAGGACAATGACGTCAACGCCAGCCCGAGCCAGCAGGTAGCCGAGAATCACACCGGCAGGGCCTCCGCCGACGATGCAGCAGCGAGTTTCCAGGGTCTTGCCTTCTGCCATGGGCCACACCCTCCCGCGTCTACGCCACGAAATACTTTGCGGCCGGATGATGAACGATGATCGCCGACGTGCTCTGTTCGGGATCGAGCAGGAACCCCGTCGTGAGCTGTACGCCGATGTTTTCGTCCGGATGCAACAGCGCAAACAACTTCGTCTGGTCTTCCAGATTCGGGCACGCTGGATAGCCGAACGAATAGCGCGAGCCGCGATACTTCTGGTGAAACAGGTCTCGGACGTGCGGCGAATCGTCGGCGGCGATGCCGAGTTCCTCACGAATCATTTTGTGCGAAAGCTCCGCCAGCGCCTCGGCAGACTCAACGCTAAGGCCGTGAAGGTAGAGATACTTGGTGTACTCGCCCGCCTCGAACAGCTTTTGCGTTTCATGCGAAGCCGTCGCGCCCACCGTCACACACGACATGGCGAAGGTGTCCATCCGGCCGCTGCTCTTGGGCAGGATGAAATCCGAAATGCATAGATTGCGGCCCTCACGCTGGCGTGGAAAGGTGAAGCGCAGCGCTTCGGGCGGCACGGCGTCGCCCTGTTTCCAGCCTTGCGGCAGGTCGTAAACGATGATGTCATTCACGTCGCTTTGCGCGCCAAAGTAGCCGTAAACCACCTTGGGATCGAACCAGCCGGCCTGGATGACTTCTTCTTCCAGCTCCTTCAGGATTGGGCGGTATTTCGTCTCCACCAGTTTGCCGTAGTCTTCCTGCGAAGCCGTCTTCAACTGCCACTGGTTCTTGAACAGCGCCGTCTCGTTGATGTACTGGAAGATTTCGCGCAGGTCGAAGTCCTTAGCCTTCAGCACACGAACGCCCCAGAACGGTGGCTGCGGGATGTTCGGCGCCGGAGCGATGACAATATTGGGAGCCGTGGCTACCGTGCCGTCACCCGCACCGGCTGCTGCCGCACGGGCGAATTCCTTAATCACCCGGCCCTCGGCGATTCGCGCTTCGCGCGCGCCGTTGGGCGACGCCAGGTCTTCCATCAGGTGCAGGCCGGCGAAGGCGTCGTCGGCGTAGAAGATGCCGCCTTGATATTCGCGGCGAAGATCGTCTTCCACATACTTACGCGTCAGCGCCGCGCCGCCGCAGATCACCGGGAACTCCAGCTTCTGGTGATGCAGGTCCTGCACCACGTACTTCATCTCCAGGGTCGACTTCACCAGCAGTCCGCTCAGGCCAATGGCGTCCGCTTTCTCCTCGATGGCCGACTTGATGATGTTGTCGGACGGCTGCTTGATGCCAAGGTTCACCACGCGATAGCCGTTGTTGGTGAGGATGATGTCGACAAGGTTCTTGCCGATGTCGTGAACGTCCCCCTTCACCGTGGCCAGGACAATGGTTCCCTTCTGGCTACCTTCTTTCTTCTCCATCTTCGGCTCAAGATAGGCCACGGCCGCTTTCATCACCCCCGCCGAATCGAGCACCGAAGGCAACTGCATCTTGCGCGCGCCGAACAGGTCGCCCACGGTGCGCATGCCGTCGAGCAGAACGTTGTTGATCAGCTCGAGCGGCGTGTAGGTTCCAAGGGCATCCTCGAGTAATTCATGGAGCGTCTTCTTGTTGACGCCGTCGCCGATTGTCTTCTCGCCGTTAATGATCGACCACTTCAGCTTGTCTTCGATACTTAACGTGTCGACGTGCGCAGTGGTCGTCTCTTCTTTGCCCTTGGCTCCGGCAAAGTGCTGCATGTAGAACTGCAGGGGATCGCCATTCGACAAGTCGTAATAAATCAGCTTGCGCGCCAGGTCGACTTCCACTTCGGGAATCTTGTACAGCGGATAAATCTTGCTGTAGTTCACGATGGCCATGTCGAGCCCATGGTCCACCGCTTCGTGCATAAACACCGAGTTCAGCACCCGGCGCGAATACATGTTCAGGCCGAAGGAAATATTGCTGACGCCCAGGATCGTCTTCACCTCGGGCATCTCAGCCTTGATCGCCTTCACCGCCTTCAGAGTTTCGATACCCGCCGTTCTGTAATCATCCTGTCCGGTTGAAATCGGAAGCGTGAGGGCGTCGAAGATCAGGTCCGCCGGACGAATGCCATATTTCTCCACCGCAAGATCGTAGATGCGCTTGGCGATGGCCAGCTTCTTCTGCCAGGTCAACGCCATGCCGTCTTCATCGATGGTCAGCGCAATCACGGCAGCGCCGTAGCGCTTCGCCATGGGCAGTACCTTCGAAGTGCGCTTTTCGCCGTCTTCCAGGTTGATCGAGTTGATGATGGCCTTGCCGGGAATGCGCTTCAGCGCCTCTTCAATGACATCGGCTTCGGTTGAGTCGACGGTGATCGGCGCCGGCACGCGCGTGGCAATCTTTTCCAGGATGTTGCTGATGTAGGCCTTCTCATCTTCACCGACGATAGCGCAGCACAGGTCGAGCATGTGCGAGCCTTCGTTAACCAACTTCTTCGCCAGGGTGAGAATGCCGTCATAGTCCTGCGTCCGCACCATGTTCTTGAAGTGCTCGACGCGCGTGGTGGTGTTCATCTCCTCGGCCACGATCAGCGGCTTGGGATCGAGGTCGAGCGGCACCATCGAGTACGCGCTGGCGGCGGCTCCCACGATCTTGACGTCACGCTTGGCAGGTTCCAGATTGGCGCAGGTTTCGACCACCGCTTTCAGATGATCCGGGCGCGTGCCGCAACATCCTCCGACGATACGAACTCCGTACTCGGTAATGAACTGCTTTTGAAATTCCGCCAGCTCCTGCGGCTGCAGCTTGTACACCGCATGGCCACCTTCATTCTGGGGCAAGCCGGCATTCGGCAAGACTGAGACCGGCTTGGGCGAGTTCAGTCCCAAGTAGCGGACGCCGTCATTCATCTCCTTGGGGCCGGTGGCGCAGTTCAGGCCGATGGCGGCAACGTCAAACATCTCAAGGGTGGTGAGCGCCGCGCCGATTTCCGTGCCCAACAACATCGTGCCCGTCGCTTCAAGCGTTACTTGAACCTGGATCGGAATGTTCTTCCCGGTCTGCTTCAGCGCGTCGAACAGCCCGACCAGGCCCGCCTTGGCTTGCAGAATGTCCTGGCAGGTTTCGAGCAGCAGCACGTCAACTCCGCCCTCAATCAAGGCGATGGCTTGCTCGGTGTAGGAAGCCGCCATAGCATCGAAGCCGATGTGTCCCAGTGAAGGCAGCTTGGTCGTCGGACCGAGCGAACCCGCTACGAACCGGCGGCGTCCTTTCGACGAAAACTGATCCGCCACCTCGCGGGCGAGCTTCGCCGCGGCGAAGTTGATCTCATGCACCTTGTCTTGCAGATCGTATTCGGCAAGCACCACGCGGCTGCCGCCGAAGGTATCCGTCTCAACGACGTCGCAACCAACGTCATAAAAAGCGGCATGGATGTCTTGGATGAGGTCAGGCCGGCTAAGAACCAGCAGCTCGTTGCAGCCCTCTTTGCCCCAAAAATCGTCCACACTGGGGTTGCGAGCCTGAATACTGGTGCCCATGGCTCCGTCGTAAATGACGACGCGCTCTTCTACGGCTTCTAGAAAGTCGCTCATATGTGTCTGGCGTGGGTCTCGGATGCTGGTGCACCCTCCTGATCGGTGTAAGCGATCGGGTTTTTCTTCACAAGGTTGCTAATAAACGGAGACGATAACCCCGCAGATGTAGCTTAAGTATCGCAGTTTCTGCGGGTTTGCGAAAGCCGAGCGCAGCCAAATGAGAGCAGGCGCATTGTGCGGCAAAGCCGCGCCATTCAGCGGAATCTGCCAATCACCTCAACTTTGTAAACCAGAAGGATCACAACCGTGATCCCCGAGATAATTGCCGATGCCCAATAGCGCTGAAGGAAGAACAGCGTAACCGCTCCGAGGCACTGAATCGCAAGAATCACCAGCGCGAACAGGTAGGGCTCGAACAGAAAGAGCGCGGGTGGCATGCCGTACGCATGGCGCAGGCGATAGTACTCCCCCAGGGTGCGCACAAGGATCACCAGCAGGACGATGATTCCAAGCTTTGCCCAGTTCTCGGCGCTACGCGTCAGCTTCCAGGCGACCAGAAATCCTCCTCAAAGTGAAAGGATACGACCCTACGCGTGAAGGCTCCTGAAGTAGCAAAAGCAGATTCCTTGCGGGCTGAAGTCGGCTCGGATCGAAAATGAACGACGTAACGGCCCGCCTGGAGGCGTGGCCTGATACAAAACTACCTGGAATGGCCTCTTCAGCAGCCTGTAAAGGGCCGCTCCTTCAAAGAAGCCTCGGGCTGACTCTCAAAGCAAAACTTCCTGCTCGCCTATGCGCCTTCCGGAACGCTCGCGCCGGAGCGCATTCGATTGTCCTTGCCCGGTATCAGACGGCCCGCTCCCTCGATGTTGAAGATGGCGTTGGCGCCGATGTGGGCGGGGGTTCCCGCCAGCAGTTGCTCTTTGCGATAGACCAGGTTACTGGCGTTGAAGGTGGCCAGTTCGAAGCCGTGGCCGTGTGTGATCGCGTCGGTCGGGCAAGCCTCGACACAATAACCGCAGAAGATGCAGCGGTTGTAGTCGATGTTGTAGACCTTGGCATAGCGCTCGGCGCCGCTGATGCGATGCGTGGCGTCGTTCTCCGCCGCTTCGATGTAGATACAATTCGCCGGGCAGGCTGCGGCGCATAGGAAGCAGGCAACGCACTTTTCCAGCCCGTTCTCGTCGCGCTGCAGCACGTGCATGCCGCGGAAGCGCTCCTGGAAGATGGCGCCCCGCGTCGGACCCGCGCCATCGGGATAATTCTCCACGATCGTCGGCTTGAACATCTCGCGGAAGGTAATGCTCATGCCCTTGGCGATCGCGCCTATATTTCTCAAAATCCCCATAAGGTTTAACCAGTATATCAACCTCAGCGAAAAGCGCGACAGACGCGGGCTGCCGGGATGCCGAGTGCTTCCCTACGCCTTCGTCGTGAGTTCCCTCGAGCGTGCCCGCAACGCTTGCAGATGGTGCTCGGCATGGCCCCCGATGATGTAGGCCAAGGCCCGCACAGACACGGGATTCTGATTGGCGACACCGGTGCGCCCGGCTGCCTCTTCGGGCAACGAGCCCAGCAGCGCGATACTCGCTCGCCGAATGCTCTCCAGCTCAAAGATCAGGTCCGTCAAGGGGCGGGAATTCGAGTACGCTTCACGAACATAGTCGTCCTGCTCAAATCCCCGAAGCTCCTGGCCGTCGCCGCGCGCGAAACGCAACGCGCGATAGCTCAGGATTCGCTCCGTGTCGCACACATGTCCGAGAACTTCCTTCGCACTCCACTTGCCAGACTGTGGAGGAGCACTCGCGGCATCGTCGGAAACCCCGCTGAACAGCTCGCGGTAGTCTCCCAACTGGCGTGACAAAAAGTCGAGCAGCGATCCGTCAGGTACCAGAGAAATATATTTGTTGTAGAACTCGGCATGTTCTTTGGCGTCGGGACGCGTCAGCATAGATTCACCAGCCTTGGATTTCGGGAAGAGTAGGTCGTTCCGGGCGCAGTTGGGCCGCCGGAAGTCCATAGTTTGCTTGTTCAGGCCGACTAACTCGGATAGTGAAAGTGCACGATATGCTGCGAAGCGATGGTGACACCGTTCTGGGTGGCGGGACGGAAATGCCAGTTCCGCAGGACCGCCAGCACTTTGTCTTCGATGCCATAGCCAATGCCCTTGAGCAGCTTTTCCTCGACAACGTTTCCCTGCTCATCGATGGTTACTTCGACAATGACGTCGCCCTGGATGCCGGTTGGAAGGTCCGCAGCCGTGACAGCAGGATCGGGAAAAACCTCCGGCAGAGCCGGCATCACCTCGGAACCGGTAATCGGGGTGCCGGGAACGTGGCTGCCCCACGGAGATCCGCCATGCGCCGTTTCGACGGGAGCTTCCGCAGCAATCTTGTTCGCCAGCTCGCGTTGCCGATCAACAGGCTTCGGCGCCGCGGCCGCCTTCTCCACTGTAGTCTTACGTAATGCCGTGCGCAGAGGTTCCGTGGATTTCGCCTGCTCCGGGCCGCTTGGCGCCAGATACGTTACGGTGCCATAGGAGCCGCGCGTGCCCAGGGCGACTTCTGAGGGCAGAACCGTCCTGGGTTTTGATGGATAGACGAGGATCAGCAGGACGGCGGACTGCAGGCCGAACGACGCAATGAGGGCGCGGTTCCAGCGCTTGCGTTCCGTCCATGGTTGCTGTTCGAACATGCTCGCTCACCCGGTGGTTGCTACGATTATCAGCCTCATTCCCCTCGTTGTACAGCAAGGCGGAAACAGTCCTTACGCTATCGACGGGAGGAGTTGATGAGAGTTAGCAGACAGGCGCCGTAACTGTGAAAGTTGGACCCGCGGACGGCGGAGGGCTAACGCCGAAGGCTTGCGCTATTCGACGCCGATGGAAGAAAGCAGGGCGACCGCATCGTCTCCCGCAACCGATAGCGAGCGGCCGGCGCGGAGCATGTCGGGAACCTCATCGAAGGCCTGCATCAGCCGCAACTTGACTGCCGCATACTGCTCGGAATCTCCCAGCGCGCGGCCACGACTTGCGGCCCATGCCGTGAGTGCGTCCGGCCGCAAGAAAACGCTGACGGAGAATGTGGTCTTGCGATCTGAGGTGACGTCGAAGACGTATTCCGTCGCCGGGGCTTGCGGCGCATTCGCCAGCGCAGGGCGCTTACCCACGAAGTAGTACTGATAGACGTATCCGGTTTGCGCGGTGTAGGTCTTCATCCGGCGAATGGTCATGGGAAAACCAGCGACCAGCAGCTAGCGATGAGCGACTAGCAACCTATCTCATAAATCGGCTCGAGTTGAATCCAGGCCCGACTTTGCAGGCTCGTGAAATTATTTCCGTACAGCCTTGTAGGAAGGCACGCCGTTGAGCCCCTTAGTTTTCCTGCGCCGGGCGACTGTAGTCCGTGCGGCTCCTTCAAGGCCGACTTTGCTGCCCTGGAGCCGTCCTGCTACAGAACCATTCTGCACGAGAACGGCAACTGCTTCACCTAGCGCTCCGTAGGCTTCTCACGCAGGCGCGCTGCCGCCGACTCGGGACTTACGGTCGAATAATAGACTTCTTTAAAGGTATACGATTTCGCCTTGGGCCCGAGGATGGGCAAAATCTCCATGTGCCAGTGATAGTCCTCTTCGATCGTCTTCCAATAGCCGAGCGTGCCGGAACGTTGAACCGTATTGGGCGACGTGTGCAGCACCATGTGGAATCCATCCGCAACCGCGCGGATGCGGTAAAGGGTTCGCCGCAACAGCGTCGCCAGATCGCGCAGCGCGCCGGGTTTGGTCGCCATGCGCTCGAAAAAAGCTTCGTGCACGCGAGGAGAAATCCACGTCTCATACGGCACGCGAGAGGCATAAGGGCAGCTCACGATGTAGTCGCCGCGGCTCTCGATGATTCGTATCTTCTGGCCCTCCTCCTGGTCGAGGATGTCGCACAGAACACAGCGCTCTTTGATCTCATAGTGATGCCGCGCCGACCGTAACTCGTAGAGCACGCGACGTGGCACAAACGTTGTGGCAACGATCTCCGAGGTGGGATGATCGAACTCCTGTCCAGAATGGGTGCCAAAATTCTTGTAGACGCTGACGTATTTGAAGCGATTGTCGCCTTTCAGGTCCTGGATGCGCTGCGCGCAGAGCGTCAAATACTCTTCTACTTCCTTGTCATCGGCGTTCCAGAGCTGGCGATCGTGGCGCGGATTCTCCACGATCACCTCGTGGGCCCCCACCGGATTCATCACGTCGTAAAGTCCGTTGCCAACGCGTCCGGGATCGCCTTCGATGTGGTACAGAGGATTCGGATGCACGACGGCGCGTGCCGACCATGGGCCGCCACCGGTTGTGGGCATCGAGGAAATCACGTGCAATTGCTGACCCGACTCTGGACAAAACGGGCAAAGATATTCGGAAGGGAAATTGTCATCGGCCTCGTCACCCGTGATGATCCAAGAACGCGTGATCGGGTCCTTGCGGAGTTCCATGTCTTAACTTTACGTCGGCAACCGGGAGAGTGGCTAGAGAAAGCAGTCGAGGTCGCATGAACATAAGTTCCGCAACCGGCACTCTTGCCGCCAATTCCGATCCGGAACGTAGAGTGAACTAGGGCTGCAAGAGCGAGAGCGCGGCAACTCAAGCCTTGTACCAGGCGGGGTGTTAGGGCTGCCGAAACGGAAGGCATGCGGACTAAAGTCAGCGTGCCCTCATTTGAAAACAAAGCACCTGGCGGCACGACTGAAGTCGTGCCCTGATACGAGGCGCGCGGATGTATGTTTCGGGCGGACTTTGAAGTCGTAGCCGGATCCAAGGCTGCCCGGACGTGGCTTTCGGGCGCCTTTGAAGTCGTGCCCTGAGTTCGGAAATAACCTCAGGCTATCGCAATTGTGTCTTGATCGACTCCCAACGGATTCGGTCAAACACGTCTAATCGTAATATTCCAGCCCGAGGTGAGTGATCATATCCTCGCCTTGCAGATGGCGCAGCGTGTTCTTCAGCTTCATCGACTGGATGAACAGATCATGCTCCGGATACAGGCCCTCGGCGGTCATCGGAGACTTGAAGTAGAAGCTGAGCCACTCCTGGATACCGATTCCGCGCAATGCCGCCGAACGCTTCGCCAGGTCGAGAAACAGCACAAGGTCCAGCACCAGAGGCGCGGCGAGAATGGAGTCGCGGCACAGGAAATCGACCTTGATCTGCATTGGATAGCCGAGCCATCCGAAGATATCTATGTTGTCCCAACCCTCTTTGTTATCACCACGCGGCGGGTAATAGTTAATGCGAACCTTGTGACAGATGTTGCCGTAGAGCTGAGGATACATTTCGGGTTGCAGAATGTGTTCCAGGACGGAAAGTTTTGACTCTTCCTTGGTCTTGAACGATCCGGGATCTTCGAGCACTTCGCCGTCGCGGTTGCCGAGAATGTTCGTGGAGAACCATCCCGACAGCCCCAGCATGCGGGCCTTGAAGCCCGGCGCCAGGATCGTCTTCATCAGCGTCTGTCCGGTCTTGTAATCCTTGCCGCAGATCGGCGCTTCATTCTGCTTCGACAACTGGTGCATCACCGGAATATCGACGGTGAGGTTGGGAGCGCCGTTGGCGAAGGGCACACCTTCCTGCAGCGCGGCATAGGCATAGATCATCGACGGAGCGATATTCTCGTCGTTGGCGAGCAAGCCTTTCTCGAAAGACTTGACGGTCTGGTGCACTGCGCCAGCCTGGATGAAACTCTCCGTCGATCCGCACCAGATCATGACCTGGCGTTCGGCGCCGCTCGACTTTCTGAACTCGCGGATATCTTCGCGCACCTGTTCGACCAGTTCCTTCTTGTTCTTGCCCTTCTTCACGTTCGGACCATCGAGCTTCTTGACATAGTTCTTGTCGAAGACGGCCTTGCGCGGCTTTATCTTGCTGAGAAAGGGTTTCACCTGCTCGAGCAGAGAGCGTTCCAGGACCCCAGCCTTGCCGGCGGCGGAGTACATGTCATCCTCGAAAATGTCCCATCCGGTAAAGACGAGATCATTCAACTGCGCCAGGGGTGCGAAGTCGTTGATCTTGGGAGCACGAGCTTCGGTGCGCTTACCCAATCGGATGGTTCCCATTTGTGTAAGCGAGCCAATGGGGCTGGCGATGCCTTTGCGCACTGCCTCAACCCCGGCGACAAAGGTGGTCGCGACGGCGCCCATTCCGGGGGTCATGATGCCCAGCTTGCCTTTGGCTGGCGCAATATCGCTCTCGCTGGTTTTCTTCCTGTCCTGTGACTTACTCGTCGGCATACGTTAATAGTCCGTTTCTGAAAGGATATCCAAACCTGTTATCTTCTCGTATCGCGCAGTACTAAGGCAAACCACGGTAGGCGAACGGGCAGCTTTGGGCGTTGTGCGGCGACAGGAAGGATTTGACGGCAAAGCATGGCTGACGAAAAGATCGCAGTTGTCACCGGAAGCTCCAGCGGCATTGGGCTGCTGACTGCTGTGGAGTTGGCCCTTAACGGTTATCGCGTCGTCGCCACCATGCGCGACCTGGGACGCAGTGGCCGCCTGGAAGAAGCGGCCCAGAAAGCCGGTATCCGCGACCGCATCGAGTTGCGGCGGCTGGATATTACGGAATTCGGTTCGCTGTCTGACGCGGTACACGAGATCCTAGATCGTCATGGCCGCATCGATGTGCTGGTAAATAACGCGGGGTTCTCCGTCGCCGGTTTCGGCGAAGATTTGCAGATCCACGAATATCGCAAGCAATTGGAGACGAACTTCTTCGGCAACCTCGCCATGAGCAAGGCGGTGCTTCCGGCGATGCGCCGGCAGAGGTCGGGACACATCATCCAGGTCGCTTCCGTCGCGGGTCGGGTGGGTCAGCCGATGTTAAGCGCCTACAGTGCTTCGAAGTTCGCGCTCGAAGGCTTCAGTGAGTCCCTGCGCATAGAGACGCACTCGCTCGGCATTCGCGTTTCGGTGGTTGAGCCGGGCGCCTTTGATACCGATATCTGGGAGCGCAATGTGCTGATCGGGGAGCAGGCGCTCAGTCCTGATTCGCCGAATAAAGAACGCAGCCAGCGCTTTTCGGAGTTCGTCAAGACGAGCGCCAAGCATCGCAAGGATGCGCGCGAGGTGGCGAAGCTGATCGTGCGTATCGCCAACAATCCCAACCCTAAGCTGCGTTACCTGGTGGGAACGGATGCCAAGATGCAAGTCTGGCTGCGCGCTTTTATGCCTTGGCGCCTGTACGAGCGCATGATCGCCAAGGCCGTAAAGATCGACTGAATAGGTCGATGCACTTCGGAAAACCTGTTCTTGTCGGAGGCGGTTCCTTGAGCGTAGCTCCTTCCCGTTCCGCAGTTCCCTTCTTCGATGAGGCGGCGGTTCGCCGCGTTTTGCACATGGAAGCCCTGATCCCGGCCATGGAGCGTGCGCTGGTTGACTTCTCGACCGGCAAGGTCACCCAGCCGGTGCGCTCGGTGATTCCCATCGAGCAGCATAGTGGACTGATGGGCATCATGCCGGTCGTCTACGGTGAAGTGATGGGCGCGAAGCTGGTAACGTTTTATCGCAACAACGGCGCGCGCGGCTTGCCTACGCATATGGCACTGATAGCGTTGTTTCGCAGCGATACCGGCGAGCCGATCGCCATCATGGACGGACGGTTGATCACCGAGATGCGGACGGCAGCGGTGTCGGCGGTCGCGGTTAACTTGCTGTCATCCCCCGGTGCGAAGCGGCTCGCACTCTTGGGAAGCGGCGTTCAGGCCCGCGCCCACGCCCAGGCCTTGAACCTCGTACGGCCTATTTCCGAAATTTGCGTCTGGAGTCGCAATCCCGCGCATGCCCGGCAGTGCGCAGAAGAAATCGGTGCGAGCGCAACCCATACAGCCGAAGAGGCGGTTCGCAACGCAGACATCGTGGTCACGATTACATCCGCAGACGAGCCGATTCTTCGGGGAACCTGGTTGCAGACAACCGCGCTGGTGCTTGCCGTGGGAGCAATCGGCCCAACGAGGCGCGAGGTCGATAGCGACGTTATGCGCGGCGCGGTGATCGTGGATTCCCGCGACGCAGCGCAACAAGAATCAGGCGACATTTTGTTGGCGGGCGCGCCAATCTACGCGGAACTCGGTGAGCTTCTTGCCGGACGCAAGCGAAAGCCGATGGAAAACACCATCGTCTTCAAATCGTTAGGACTGGCGGTGGAGGACTTAGCGGCTGCGAGGCTGGTGCTGGAGGCGGCTTAGGAAGGTAGCTGAGCTGGCTGTCTAGGAAGAAAAACCGGTGGCCGGCCGGAGGACCGGCCACCGGCGAGGCTTACGGCAAGTAATAACGGAAAGACGTGAACACCATGTTGTCGATCGCCTGCGGATTGGCTCCCGACTTGGCGTATTTTGTGCCGTACCCGGTCCACGGCGTACGGGTCAAATAGGAATACTGCAGGCCGAACTGCAGTCTGCCTTTGGGTCCGTTGTAAGGCTTGTACCAGAAGCCCAGCGTGCCTTCGACAAGGTCCTTTGTGTCGGCGTTGCAATTGGACAAGCTTCCCGGATCGAAGCCGGCGGTCAAGCCGGGACTGGGAAGAGTCTCAGCGCCGCACCCTGTGTTGTTAAACAGAGGAGAGCCGTAACCCACAGGCGCGCCCTTGGAGTTCAGGAAAGCGGTGCGGCCGTCGTACTCGATACCTCCGTTGCCATACCAGTCCCACTTGGGAGAATGGTATTCCAGGGTCAGGAGGCCCTGATAGCTGTTGATGGGAGCGATATAACCGTTGGGAGTGATGGTCACATCCGAGAGCCCACCCGTTCCGTAGCGCCCTAGACCTTTACCGGCCAAGGCGTGGAGACCGAGGTCCACATGCTTCTGGAACATCGACCAGCGGGCATTGCCGCCGCCGCCGCCCGTCCAAGTCGAACTGTTATAGGCGCCGACGGCGCTGGGTACGGTTGCGCCTGCATTGGGAAAGATGCGATCGCGAAATTCGGTCGCGATCCCAAAGATTTCATAGTGTCCAAAGCCTGGCTGGAAGGCCAATTTGCCGATCAAATCCGGCGAGGGATTGAACGAGTAGTTGGCGACGTTGGTGCACGTCGTAACCGGAACTCCGGCCGAATTCAGGCTGGTGGAGCAACCGCTGATGGCGGAGTTGTATAAGCCGCCTGCGTTGCCTTGCGACCCGAGCAGGTAGGAGCCTGCGGTGTTCCCGTGGGTAGTGAGCGTCTCCTGTGAGTCTTCAACCGAGAAGCCGAACCATACTTTATTGTGGTAATTCTTGGTTACGCGGAAGGCATATTGCCGGTTCCAACTGAAGCCAACGGTGTACTGCGGATCGATCGTCATCGGCAACGCTTCCGAGCGATTGTCGAGTCCAACCCGGGTTTCCGTGATCAAGCTCCACATCTGCCCGCCGGTGAAGGCCCAGCCGTCGTTCAGCGCGGCCTGGCCCCATCCCTGACGCAGACGTAAAACATAGCTGTTGCTCTGGTTATTGTTCGAGGTAACGGCAGCTCCGAGGAAGTCGGTTTCGACGTAGCCGGTCAAGCTCATGTTTTCGAGCTTGCCTTGGGCCAGCATCGAAAGACGCGACTGGCGGCCCGACCCGTAGAACTCAGACATGTGGGCCTGCGAAGCGCCGGGGTAGGGAATGCCGTTGAGTTGGGTATTGATGTCAGCGCCTTCCGCCCGTTGACGCCACACGGTTTCTGCCGCCAGGAAGCCTCCCGGCGTAATCATGATGCCCTTGTAATGGATTGCCAGCGGACTCTCGAGTCCGGAAACCCGCTTTTGCGTTTCCTGCAACGCGTCAGCCTGGCTTGCTGACAGCGTTTTCAAGTCGGTTACATCATGTTGAAGACCGTTGACCTGTTCGCCAGTGGACGTAATTTGGCTGCCTTCCCGGCCGGCGTCGGCCGCCGCAGACTGCTGTGCCTGGTTGGCGGCCGCTTGCGCCTGGCTCACCTGCTGTTGTAATTGCTGCAGGGCCTGGTCGCGGCTCTGGACTTGCTGTTGCAGCTGCTGAATCTGCTGTTGCTGAGCGGCTATTGCGTCCTTCATCTCCTGAAGCTCGCTCGAACTCGACCGCGCCGAGCTTTTATGGGAAGTTGTTTTCGGCTTTGCAGCCGTGGAGTCGGTTTGCGCGAAAACGCTACCCGACATTGCGACAGTCAGCGCTAAAGCCAGTATTCTTTTCATCTTCTCTCCTAGAAATCTTCGGCACAAGATGGTCAACCCCAGACACAATAATGCTGTCCTCCGAAGCTGCGCAACGTAAGTCCATGCAAGAACAATTTCTTCGAAATCGTAAGCAGCTCGCGTTACAAGTTGGTGAACGGAATGTGAATGTTCCGCAACGTACCGGGAGGAAGCGAGGTCGGCAAGTCGCCGGCCATTGTATGCTGGCGCTCTTTCTTTGGTTGGCTTCATCTTGCTGTAATAATGTTTTGCCTATACTGGGCGGGAAGTCGCGGGCAAGACGTTAGCGGGCCGCATGACTCGGCTGGTGAAACGAGTTACGATACCTTTGCCTCGCACTAAACTGCTCCACCGGAGGACGTGATGGGAAAAATTCCGCGTTGCTGTTCCTTGGTAATTCTGGCTGCGGCGCTGGCTGGACTGACGGTAGGGTCCGCCCAATCCGCGACGGCGCAAGCAGCCACCGATTTCAGCCAGAACGTGAAAGAGGTATATTTTCCGTTCAATATTTACAACAAGGTCATTGACCCCGGCGTCCTCAATGCCAATGCCGACTGGCTCAAACAGCATCCAGAGGCGCATATGTGGATTCAGGGATATGCCGATATTCGTGGCGATATCGTCTACAACCTGGTCCTTTCGTACCATCGCGCGCAATGGATCAAGAGCCAGTTGGTGAAGCGTGGCATCGACGAGTCGCGTATCGGATATGCAACCGGGTGGGGCAAACTTTATCCCGTCTGCGAGAAGACGGACGAGCAATGCTTCCAGCAGAATCGGCGTGTGGACACCGTGCCGCCGGACATATTCACCTTGGCCTCGGTTTCACCGTAGTGCAGCTCGGCGATGACGTGGGGCGCGATGGTCCTCCTTGCGAGTCCGGCAGGCGCGCCCTGCGTCGTCCTTGACCGCCGCTAGCCCTTATCCAGCAGCCTGATCGTCTCCAGCACCACGTCGCCGCTGATAGCGAGAGACTCGGGGCTGAGTTTGTCGATGGTGTCCTGCGGTGTGTGCCAGAAGACATTGTTGTAACCGTAGTCGAGATCGATGATGTCAACCGAGGGGATGCCCACCTTCAGCATGGGCGTGTGATCGTCGCCGATTGCACCCTGCATCTTGTAGAAGTGCGACTGATATCCCAGGTTGCTAGCGGCCTGATAGACCAGCTCGCTGAGCCAAGGAGTTGAATTGGTGTCTTTCTGGATGTCAAGGTCCGCGTCGCCAATCATGTCGACCAGAACAAATGCCTTGATCTTTTTTGCCGTACCATCCTGCTGCCATTTCTGCGCCAGGTGACGGCTTCCGTAGACGCTGTCGGTATCAGTCCAGTTCACGAAGGCCTCTTCGCCGTCGGTCCATACCAGCCACACGCTGTAGCCGTCTCGGACCTTTCCCCGCAGCTGGTCGGCCAAGGCCAGTAGCAGCGCGGTCGACGAGCCGCCATCGTTGGCGCCGACATAGCTCTTCGGCAAGGGATACGTAGTGTCGTAATGGCCGGCGACCACGATGACGCCTTCCTTCTTGCCCGGGAATTTGGCGATCAGATCGTGCATCTGCAAGGTGCCGATGGGCGTCTTCGCGCTGAAGCTGTCGTCTTCAATATTGTCGCCCTTCAGCTTCGACTTGATGTATTGCTCCAACTTCGCGTGTCCTGCGCTGCCCACCGGCCGCGGGCCAATGGCGACGATCTCCTTCACATATTGCATGACGTGCTTGCCGTCGATATTGGGCTTAGGAGAGCTGTCGTCGGAAGCAGCAGATGCGGACGTTGAGGCCGGCGGAATTCCTGCCTCGGCCGCCGAAGGCTTGGCTTCGCCGGCGGAAGCGGATGCCGCCTGCTCGTGCCGGGTACACCCAAACGTCACAGCAAGCAAAACACACACCAGAAGAGCTGGCACTTTGCCGCGAAGGTCCATATCGAATTGATTGTAACCGTCCGGCGCAGGAGCGAGCGGCTGCTCGCACGCGCGTGTCTTCAGCGTGAGCGGCCCCTCTGTAGATAGTGGTTGATCTGCTCTGCCCACTCCGGGCCCGCTGCTCCGTCCTGCTGCGCGAAGTGCGCCACCTGGTGATTCGCTTCCGGCGTTAATGCGGTGCGCTCGTAAACCACCGAGACCGCCGTTTTGTCCGCGCTGGAACGGGTCAGCCGGATGTCGATCCGGGTGAGCATGGTGTCATATATGACGTTCACATACTGGATGTGCCCCGCAACCAAGTCGAATTCTGTCGTTGTCCACACACTGTCGTGGGATCCGTGGTGGACTCGGAACACCGATCCCTGCTGGTCCTTAGCCGGAACCGGGTAAAGAAATTTCGGGTCCCAACCCGGTGCCCACTTGCGCTCCTCGTCGGCCCCGAACAGCGGCGCAGCCTGTTCGTAGGGCGCGTTCACCACAAAATGAAATTCGGTGCGCACCTGCGCCGCCCTGGCCGGGGGCTCATGCTCCTGAGAGTTCAGGCGGGTTGTGGTGAGCACGATGGCTGATATTGCGACAACCATGGCCTGCAACTCTCGCTGCATCAGCGTCGCTCCTTGAGCCGATGGCTATCCGTGGCCTTCAGCGAAAGGCCGTAGACTTGTTTCAGTTTGTCGATTTCCTTCAGCGTGGCGGGCGAAAAAGGCGCCTTGCCCTCGAACGCGTGGAGAACAATGCCTTCCAGCAAGTCGCCGAGCGACAAGTCTTTCAGCTCGGCGAGGCCTTTTAACACCTTCAGCAGGCGCTTCTCCATGCGAACGCCGGTTTGCACGCGCTCGACGATCAACTGCTTCTCTTCCGCTTGTGTTGTCATGGTACAAATGTACCAAAGTACCAAGCCGGAGTGCAAGGGGGGAGACCTATCCCACTGTGCTCGCCGGTCTCAGGCGACTTGTTCCTTGGGCGCGGTCTCGGTTTTCTCAAGGGATGGCTGGTTGCTCGTTCGCAGCCGGCTCACGCCTTTGCCGATCAGATCGGAGACCCGGAAGATGTGGCCTGCCGTCACTCCGGGGAAAAGGCGGTGGTGCCCGACGGCGGCCATGGCCATGGTGGCCATGCAGCCGCATTGCGAGCAGTCGGGATCGCCGCCAAACTGGCAGGGCGTAATGCGGGTCTTCAGATCGGCCGAGATCGACGTGGTGGTCCGGGCAAAGATGCATTCCTGGGGCGACTGTGGTGGATGCGCCAATTCGTCCAACATCCGCTTGGTCAGTTGAATGATCGGGTAGATCTCGCTCAGCCGACGCAGCTCGCGAATGACCCTGGCGCGCTTTTCCGGCGTCAGAATTTCCTCACCGCTCGCGCCCTTCTGCGGAGTAAAGAGGCTGAACCAGATGCGCTTCACTTCCGGCCGCTGCTTCCAGAAGGCAACAAATTCTTCCAGGTAGCCATCGCGGTCGGTCATCTGTCCGGTGATGGTGCAGTGGATTTTCACCTGGGTTTCGTGAATGTTCTTCAGGATACGGTCGTAGGTCGCCGGTTTGCGACGGGCATCATGTTCGGGCTGCAGTCCATCAACGGAGACGACGACACTCAACCGCGAAAGCGCATTCCACTCAGCCGGGACCGCACGAAACGCGCTGGTCACCACCTGTACGTAAATGCCGCGACGATCCAGCTCCGGCAGCAATTCCTGCAGCTCGCGATAACGCACCAGCGGATCGCCGCCGACGAGCGAAACATGGATCGGCCGCTGCTCGTCGACCACGCGCAGGATACCTTTCACCAGATCGCTTCCTTTGTAGTCGGAGAGCTGGCGCAGCGTCGGGTTGCCCGCCCCCAGATGATCGTCCTCGTAGGCATAACACCCCGGGCAGCGAAGCGGGCACTCCCGCGTAATTTCGATCGACAGGGCGGGGCTCCGTCCTGCGAGGATGCGTCCCCAAGCCTGTAGTACTTCGGTTACCAGCATAACGATGTAAACCCGCCTCGTCTCAGATCGGTTGCCCCCCGAGACCGGTACACGAATCCCGTCTGAAAGCTGTAAGTCGGATCAGATGAGGAACGGGTCGAGGAAGTTTCGCGGGGAAGGCTATTCGCTTCCCCGCGTCCCTAAACTATCCCTTGAGCTTTGCCAGCAAATCCGAAGGGTGTACAGGTTTTGCCAGAATTTCGAACTCGTGACCTTGAGCTCGCGCCGTCTCCAGGAGATCGGCGGTAGCGGCCTGTCCGGAGAAAAGAAGAATCTTGCAGCCGGGCAAGAAGGCCCGAATGTGAATCGCCGCTTCGATGCCATTCATGTCGGGCATGATGACATCGCTGATAATCAGGTCGGGTTGAAGGTGCCTCGCGCTCTCGACCGCCGCCGTACCGGTGTAAACGGCTGAAGCGTCATACCCGTTGAGATCGAGAATTTTGGCCAAGGTGTCAGCGATGACCTGCTCATCGTCGACCACGAGTACCCTTGGCTTCTTTACCGTCTGCATTCACACGCTCCTTTGGACTGTAGCGAAGACAAACAGCAGATTATAGCGGAGAGTACCACGATTCCAGGAACTCACCTGTTAGATGCAGGATTTACCTTGCATGGGTCCGGAAAGTGTCGATCTTCCGCAGAAAGCCGGCTTCGCTGGATGTTTCCGACACTGTGTTGCAACTCGCCCGCCAATCACCTCGGAGGATGCAGGCTTCTCGCGACGTTCTTCTCCGGCAATTCGCGGCCCATCAGTGACCCAGAGTGAGGCTGGAAGTCTCCGCCTAATTTGTGTCCCGCCTCACAACCGGTCAGTGATTCAAATCACCGCCGTCCGGTCAGCAAGTTTATACAGTGAAGGGGTTGGCGGAGGGTTCGCCGTTGATGTGGCGGCACTCCACCCAAAATGCCCATTCCCAGATCGGAGATCGCACTCATGGCCTACGTAATTACTGACACTTGCACGAAAGATGAACTCTGCGTCGATGCCTGTCCGACCGATTGTATTCACCCGAAGAAAGATGAAGAGTCCTTTGAAGCGGCTACGCAGCTCTACGTAGATCCGAATGGCTGCATTGATTGCGGAGCGTGCATTCCGGTGTGTCCGACCAACTCGATCTTTGTCGCCGAGGAAGTTCCGGCGGACAAACTGGAGTTTGTCGAGAAAAACGCAGCCCACTACGCTTAGGCGGGGGACCACACATGGCGGCTCGTTGCCGGTCGGGGCTGGATTTCGCGGACCGCGGTGCACCTGTGTCTCTGAAGTTGCATCTCATTTGAGTATGAGCGCCAAGCTTGTTCTCCTACTGTTCGTTGCGGCCGGCTGTCTCGTGCTCAACGGCTGCACCAGTTGCTACTCCAAGCCGAGCCCGGACCAGGTAAAGGAGAACACGGCGCAGGCGACGGCAGCTCTCAAGAGCGATGCCAAGGCTGTTGTCGGCGGCGTCATTGAGGGGTTACGCCGTCCGACGCCCGATAAGCCGATCGACCTGAACACCGGCTCCAAAGGCTCTCTCCAGAGTCTGCCGGGAATCAGCGATGTCGAGGCCGACCGCATTGTCGCAGCCCGACCTTACACGTCGACACGCCAGCTGGTGGACCGGCGCATCTTGTCGCGCGACGCCTACGACAAGATCGCGGACCGCATTACCGTGAACAAGTAGGCCGGCGGCATTTTTGCCACCTTGGGCCATCCCGCAAACCCGTAGCCTTGAGGAGCGCTTCCCCTTCTCGATTGACAGCACCGCTGAAAAACATATTTCCGAGCGGTCTCCGCGTCAGGGCCTACTTCAGCGGGGCCGTTAGCTCTCTGTTTGCAAAGAGGGCGTGGACTCTTAGTCCGCGGCGCGCAGGCAATTCGGACTTTTCCGCAAGCCACTAAGTTTGAAGGATCCTGGGAACTGGAGGCGGCGTGGACTGTGGGTCGGTTTCCAGGGTTCCGATCCACTCGCGGAGGGTCGCGCGAAGCGGGGTCACCGCAATGCCGGAGAAGTTTTCGGGATATCGATCCAATCGGTGCAGAGCGGAGCGCAACAGAGAGACGGTTCCCGCCGTGTTTCCTCTTTGAAAATGATGGAAGGAAGCCGCGACCTGAATGAGACCCTGGAGGAAAGTCTTCTCCGGCTCCTCTGCCTTGAGCCAGATCACCTCCCAGTGTTCGTGTGCCTCAAAGAACTCGCCGCACTCGAAGCAGCGCATTCCTTCAAGCAGGCTTCCCTGTGTCCAGTCAAGTGACATCGTTTGGCGTAGAGCTTAGTCAAATTTTTACAATACCCAGTCTACGGGGTCTGTCAGAATTGGGGTCCTACAATCAAGTGGCGCGCCAGTGGGCGCGCCGCGTAGAGGAGCAATCAACATGACAGTGAAGGCAATTCCCGAGGGATATCACACGATCACCCCCTATCTCACCGTGGACGATGCCGCCAGGCAGATCGAGTTTCTGCAGAAAGCGTTTGGCGCTACCAAGGTGTACAGCCACAACGACGCCGATGGAAACATTCGTCACGCGGAAGTGAAGGTTGGCGACTCGATGGTCATGATTGGCCAGGGACGGGACCAATGGAAACCCCGGCCCAGCAACTACTACGTCTACGTCGAAAACGTGGACGACCTTTATAAACAAGCCTTACGAGCGGGCGCCAAATCGCTCAATGAGCCCGTCAATCAGGTCTATGGCGACCGCAGCGCCGGCGTTGAAGACCCTAACGGCAACTACTGGTGGATCGCCACGCACATCGAAGATGTCTCAGCCGAAGAGATGGAGCGGCGCATGGCAGCGCACGCCACCAAATAACGGCTCACCATAACGACTCAAGGACCAGCCCTGCCGTTCAGAAAATCTGGGCGGCAGGTTTTAGCTCGATGGCAGCGGACGAGATTCTCGCGGTTGCAATTCGGAAGCTCTTGTCACAACCAGCGCTCAATCGGAATGCGTCATCAGCACAGATGTCTCGCTCCCATTTACGAGGCCCCTTATCTCCACCGGTTTTCCGTGCGGATAGTCTTCTGCCTTAGCGTTTTGGGGCATCAGCATTCTAATCGAGCAAGAGAGTTGCTTGTCGCCGCAGTCAGCGTCCTCCAGGATCAGGCTGGGTTGCATACAGATTCCTCGGTCCGGCGGGCAGGCAGCCTCTCCGAGGAGCGCGGCACTCACGACACCCCGTACCCGTACCAAGTGACCACTCAGCGCAGAACGATGTTCAACGATGAACCGCACATTGACCGTAGTGGTCGGTACTGAACTGAGGGGTAAATTTGGACCAAGCGTTTGAGTGCCGGGTTGCGGTTGCAGCGTCGAGTTTTGCGTGGGCATCCCCTGCGTAGTTCCGGCGGTTGGCAGTGTCTGAGCACTGACTGCCGTTATCGTCACTAAAAGAAAGAGAACTGAGCTGCCTACCAACTCTAAGCACAGGAGAAAATGCCTGGCTTGGCATTCGCGACCGCACAGTCGGCGACACCAAGCCAGGTGTTTGCGTTGGGCAATGAGTTCCAGCAAAAGCAATTTACTTGGTCGCGCGATCCAGGTACGCCTGAGCATATCGTCCGCGCATGAACTCGCAAACATGTGTTTTACCCGCGCCTCCAACATCGCCGAATCCGGCGGCCGAAAACGCTACGTCAACCGGTTCCTGGACCCGCGCCGTCAGGTAGTCTCCCCAACGGGTCGGATTGTCCGTGGCTGAGGCGCACACAAAAACGCTCTGGAAATATCCCCGCGTCTTTCCGCGGGTATAGTCGTCGGAGATGGCCACGTAGGATTCCGCCGGACCAGAGCCGGAAGAGGAGCTACCGAAGCCAATGACCAATCCCAAATCACCCCGTGAATTGGCTGTGACATCAGGATAGGAAAAACAGGTACTGGCGCTGAAGATGTCGGCGGTATTCAGCAAGGTCATGTCAGAGGTTCGAACGATCGACCCGGCAGCATAGGCTTGAGGACGTGCCGTGCCATTGGGTATTACGGAATAGTAGGTGGCGAGGTACTGCGTCGGTGCGCCGGCCGAACCATCTTGGCCAACCGCCGAGCGTATCTGGAAGCCTATCGGACTGGTCGCCAGACTGAAGCCCAGCCAGTTGTTACCGCTCGTCCCTCCCTTGCAGGTGGCCGCCCCGTATTTTGAGGAGCCAACGCCGATGAGTTTCCAGGAGATGGTATTCGAGTTCTCGGGCCACGAGAAATAACGATTCTGGCTCCCGTTCTCGATCGTTACCAAGTACATGGTGTCGGTCGTAGCCCGGGCAGGAACCCAAACTACCTGGCCCACGCTTCCAGTCCAGTTGAACACGCTTCCGCTGACGCTCATGCATGTTGCCATTTCGTCAAGGTTATAACGCCAGACAGTGGCGCCGGTCCATGCGCCGTTCTTGATAGTGTTGGCCGTCAGGTAAATGAAGTTGTTTCCCAATCCCAAGTGTGGGTAATCATACAAAACCCCGGCGCCGCCATTGATGTCATAGGTGCAGGCGTCAGTTAAGTTGTTCGCGGCCCTTACATGGAACCTTACGACCCCAGTCGTGAGTTGCGAATTGACGAACAACTCGGACCAGATGGAAACATCCCGTCCGTGGTCGTGGACGGCATCCTGATCACAGCAGAAGAACGGTGCGTCACTTGGGCCGGAATCATCAGGAATTGCCGTGAAGCTGGTTCCGGCATTCGTGGAGTAACCTCTCGACCAGTTCTGCGTAACAAGCCATTTAGAGCCACTCTGCGCAATGGCGGGCTCGGCAGTAGTAGATTCTCCGTCCCCCACGATGGAGTATGCACTGTTCTTTCCGATGTAGAAAGCGCTCGCCGCCGGCAGAGGTGTCACGATGTCTTCCTCAAAAGCGGGCGTGGTTTCCCGGTTATTTGCGGGCACAGGCGCTTGCGGTCCTGGCGGAACTTCGCCCTTCTCTCTAACCATCGCCTCATGCAATTGTTCGAGCTGTTCATCCAGCATTTCGTGCTGCTCAGGAGTAAGAGGAGCGACGTTAGAGAACGCTTCGGCCCCGTTTGGCTGCAGAGTAACCGGGATGGCTATCCCCGTTTCCACCTGCGCATAACCGATTCCGGGAAAGATTAGCAACCCCAGACCGACAACGAGCGTTGCCGTCACAAGAAAACGAACTCCCATGATAAGCCTCCTTCAAGCTTGCATGGCACACCGTGCATACCCGGTGTCGAAGATGTTGTTTTATTGCCTCTGACAAACCTAGGGCTTGCCGGCGAGAGAATGAACGCGCGTGCTGAATTCTGAATCCAGCGGGTCTTGCCCTCCTGCACACCGAAAGGGAATGTCACGCGACGTCAAGCTGGACAACCGTGGACGCCTTGCGTCCCCAGGAAGACGCGAGCGCCATTCGATTACCGGTTTTCCGTTTCAAAAGGGTTCGTGATGGGGGCCCAAGGGGGATTCACTTGCTGACGGGGGGATCGAACCCAACGACTGAGCAGATAATGGGGGAGGTTATATACGTTGTCAATAGTTTTCGAAACGTTTTTGCGAAACAGTACAGAGGTGCCAAAGTATTACGCCACCCTCGTGGGCCACTGAAAATTGTCTGGTCTTGCTCGAATCGTCGCGATTGTCTTGTCACGTCCGATCATGGCATGGCTTTCGAGACTGGTACGCGCGCGCCAATCTATTGCTCAGAGTTATGCATGCACGAAGTTTGAGCAAGGCCTGGAAAAGGGTGTGGAACCTACCTCGCGACGGGGTCGACTCGCTCCTAATCACATTGGGCTCAGTGTTACAATCAATTGTTTGCCTGTCTGCTAACCCCTGCTAAGACGCCATCGTATTGCAGCGTCCGCTGGGCCTGTCGGGCAGTCTGCATATTACATCCCGAATTCATCTACGAGTTGACGAGGTTCCGCCATGTCAGGCCATTCAAAATGGGCGACAATCAAGCATAAGAAGGGTGCGCTGGACGCCAAGCGCGGCAAGATCTTTACCCGACTGATCAAAGAAATTACCATCGCCGCCAAGAACGGTGGCGATCCTGAGAAGAATCCTCGGCTGCGCGGAGCCGTGGCCGCCGCGAAGGCCGAGAACATGCCGGCCGATAACATCAAGCGCGCCATCCAGCGTGGCACAGGCGAGCTGCCCGGCGTCTCCTACGAGGAGATCACCTTCGAGGGCTATGGCCCTGGCGGCGTCGCGATTCTGGTGGAAGTCTCCACCGATAACCGCAACCGCACAGTAAGCGAAATTCGTCATGCCTTCTCGAAAAACGGCGGCAACATGGGCGAGGCCGGCTCGGTCGGCTGGATGTTCCACAAGAAGGGCGACATTGTCATCCCCAAGGCTGCGGCCAAGGAAGAAGACCTGCTCAACATCGTGTTGGAAGCGGGCGGCGAAGACTTGAAAGACGACGGCGAAAGTTGGGAGATCCTGACCGAAGTCTCAGCCTACGAGTCGGTCCTGGAAGCCGTGAAGAAAGCCGGAATTACACCTGAGGTTGCCGAGGTCGGCATGATTCCCCAGACCTACACCAAGCTGGAAGGCCATCAGGCCGGCACCATGATCCGACTGCTCGAAGCTCTCGAAGATTCCGACGACGTGCAGCACGTGTGGTCGAATTTCGATATCGATCAGAAGCAACTGGAAGAAGTCGCCGGCTAAGAAGAACAACTAATCTTTATGCGAAAGACCGCTTTCAGCGCGGTCTTTTTCTTACGGGACCGCCCGCTAGTATTGGCGTTAGGAAATGCCGATTATGAAGTGCGGCGCGGGCCCGTTTAACTTTTTCGAGGATGTCGCGAGCCTTTCGGTCCACCTTGCCCGCCCGCTAGCTGGGGAACCTCTTCTGACGCTCTCACCCGGCGGACGCGGCGTAGAGCAACTCAACAAAACCATTCTTGTACGCAACCACGTGCTTCAAATCCCACCTCTTCTCCGGCAGGGAACCATCGAATAGGCGGAGTCCGTCCCCCAACAAGACAGGGGCTATGGTCAACCTGATTTCGTCCACCAGGCCGAGTTCGAGAAAACGCTGACATAACATGGCCCCGCCTACCAGCCAGATGTTTCGAAATCGCGGCGCGAGTTTCACGTCGACCAGTGTTTCGAGATCACCCGAATAGAACTCGACGCTCCCCTTCGCCGCTGGCCATTCTCTGCTGGTCACGACTATCGTTGGAGTATCGCCGTAGGGCCAGCCTAGTTCGAGAGCATGTTCATACGTGCGAGAACCGAGCACATAGCAGTCGATGGCTTTGACGAAGGCCGCCGCTTCTTCCTCCGAAATGGAAACCCCGGCCTCATAGACACTTCCTTTGCCATCGAGCCAGGAGATACTGTTGTCCCTCCTCGCAATGAACCCATCAAGGCTTGAAACCACGTGCAAGGTGACTTTTGATCCTGCTGTACTTCCTTCGCCCGACATAATTCCTCCCCGCGTTGGCCGACATCGATCTCACGTAAGGGCGAGTGCCCTTTCCGCCCGTAGAAAGATCGTACAACGAGTCTGCCGCAGTTCCGCTTGCACCGTGCGTTCCAGCTCCTGAGGGTTTCGTTTGTGATTCATGCAGAATGTTGATCATGAAGGGTAGGCCAAAAGCAGAAAGCTAAGCTCGTCCTGGCGAAGAAAGCGTAGGAGGCATGCCTGCGCTTCGATTGCTCCGGGAGATTGCATATCCGAGGGATCTCAGTTTCTTGCCGCGCTACCGTCGGGCATGCGAAGCAGGACGTTTGCCAGCCGCGCCGGTACGTCCTGTTTAATTTCCACATTCTGTTCCAGCTTCATGCCCGGGGGCAGCCAGGCGGCATTCTGCGCGAGGAAATCTTCCACCTGCCGGGGATCGAAAACTTTGCCCTGATACGGTGTCCAGTTCGCCAGCAACCGCGCCCCTGCTCCGGGACGCACCTCTTGCCCATCCAGCATGAGATGCCCCAGTCGAAACTGGGCTCCCTCATCAACATCGATGCTCAAGGCAATCGTGCTCGCGTCCTTGTTCACAGCCGTATTCGGCACGGGGGTGAAATTGATGTAGCCCTCGCTTTCGTAGAGGTTGCGGAGATTGTCGAGTCCGGCGCGAATCTTCTCCGTGTCGAAGATCTCTCCCTGAGAAATCTTGAAAGCCGCTCGCAACTCCGAAGCCGGAAAAACCTTGTTACCGACGAAAGAGAGCTCACCTAGCCGATACTGTTGGCCTGCCTCGACCGACATCGCGACCTCAGCTGTTTCGCGCGGCATACCCGGCTTAACGATTCGGATCGTACCCGGGCTGACCTTCACATCGAAAAAACCGTAACGCTGATATTCATAACGCACGCGCTCGGTCACCTCCGCCTGCAGCGAACTGGGCGCGTACGAGTGACGCTGCACTTCGGCGATGATCTGCTCGAGATCGCTCGATGGCAACTTGCCTGCAGTGTCTTGGATGTTCAGAGAGGTGATCAGTACTTCCGGGCTGGATTTGGCAGGGTTCTGCGCAAAGGAAGCGCTGACGAGAAGCAAGCAGACAAAGAAGCTGAAGCTCCGCATAGCCAGGCTCCGGTGCAAAGTATAACGCTGAAAGCTCGCTGCAATTCGGTTGATTTTCTTTGAGGTCATCCTGACAGGAGCGACCGGAAAGCGCAGTTAAAGGCGGGATCTCTACAGTTCGCGACGGCCTTCCATCGCCTTCTGCATGGTGACTTCATCGGCGTACTCGATGTCGCTGCCGACGGGCACGCCGGTCGCGATGCGCGTGACTTTGACGTCGGCGCTCTTCAGCAGCTTCGACAAATACGTTGCCGTGGCTTCGCCTTCGACCGTCGGATTGGTCGCAAGTATGAGTTCGTCTACGTTTCCCAACTCAACCCGGCGCACCAGGTTCGAGATGCGCAACTGATCGGGACCAACGCCGTGCAGCGGCGACAGAGCGCCGTGCAGCACGTGGTAAACGCCGTTGTAATGGCGCGTTTTCTCGATGGAGGCGATGTTGGTGGGCTCCTCGACCACGCAGACCAGGCGCTGATTACGCGTGACGTTGGTGCAGTAGGTGCAGGGATCGATGTCGGTGATGTTATTGCAGACGGAGCACAGCCGCAGACTGGCTTTCACCTCGCGAATAGCGTCGGTGAGCAATTGCGCGTCTTCGTCGCCGGCGCGCAGGATGTGAAAGGCAAAACGCTGCGCCGTCTTGCTACCGACGCCGGGCAGCTTCTTCAACTCGTCAATCAGTCGAACCATCGGTTCGGCAAATCTGGACATGTGGCCTCAGTAGGAAATTGCGTTCACAAGCCGGGCAGGCCCATGCCGCCGAACATGCCGCCCAGACTGGATTTGAGGGCGTCGTCTACTTTGCGCGACGCCTCGTTGACGGCGGCCATCACCAGGTCCTGCAACATCTCGATATCGCCCGATTTCACCACCTCGGGCTCGATGGTCACACCGAGCAGTTGCTTCTGACCGTTCATCTTGACCGTGACGCTGCCGCCGCCGGATGAGGCCTCGATGGTGATCTGCTGCATTTTTTCCTGCAGCTTCTCGGCCTGTTGCCGCGCCTGCGCCAGCATGTTCTGCAGATCGAATCCGCCCATGACTGCTCCGTGGTGCCGCTCGGGCTCAGGCCGTCGCGGATTTGTTTGGCCGGCTGAAGCCGGCTCCCTTTCAAAATAAAGCGCTTAAACGCTGGCCTGAAGGCCAGCCCTACCCGAACATCGGGAGTGCGTTCAATCTGCCGTCCCTGCCGGGACTCGGATCCAATTTCAGCCCACCCAGGACTCCGCCTCCGGCTACGTCCTGGGCTAAGATGAGCCGCCCTTCCAGGGCTGAACTCCCGCCTGCCGTTTTCAGGGCAGGACTCTCACCTGCCGTTTTCAGGGCTGAACTCCCGCCTTCCGTTTTCATTCGCGGAACAAAATGAGGCATCCATCCGCAGTATATTGGCAGATCGGCAGCCGTCGGAACGCGCGCTCTCCGTGTACCCCGCGTATCAGCGATCTTTCTGGTCGATGACCGTCCGAATCTCGGCACCGAATTTTTCCTGCATGCGCTGCACTACCGGATCGGACGCGGCACGACTGCGCGCCCCGGCACCGTTCGTCGGGGACGGTGCAGCAGGAGCGGTTGCGGGCGCAAACTGCGCGCCTCCGCTCACCATCTTGAACTTGGCTGGTTTACCGGCCGCGCTGTTCAACGCATTCTGAATCACACGCTTCGGCTCAGGTCCCAGCGCGACATCAATCAGCACTTGCGACATCGCCACCTTCACCGAGACGTCCACGCCACGCACCGACCACTCGCCCGCCTCGAGATTGTGCGCCAGCATCTGTTGCCCGGCATCCTCCAGAGCTGCGAGGACAACATTGCGCGCCACGTCTGCCGTCAACTCTGCGGCTGCGACTTGAGGCAGCGCCTCGGGTTCAACAGCCACGGCCGTCGCCGTCCCGACGCTCGCCTGCTCAGCAGAGCTGGATAGCGGAGCAAAGCTGGCCGGCTCCGCAACGGGCGCCGGGTTTGCCGTCGGAGGAGTCACGGATTGCGCTTCTTGCCGAGGCTCTCCTTTGCGGCTGCGATCGGCTTCAAAGGGAGACGGCTTGTTGCTGAAAGGTGAAGCTGCAGGCCGCGACGAGGCTGCATCGGGGATGGCTTCGCGCGGCGGCGAACTCGCCCGTTGGAGAGATGCCGGCGCGGGGCGCTGCACGGGCGAGCCCAGGCTTCCGGCTCTGGCCGCCGATCCGGTGCCTCCGGGCTTCGCCGCTTCCCCGCTCAGGAACTCTTCCAGCGGCAGCAATCGTTGCGCGTGCACCAGCTTCAACAATCCCAGTTCGAGGTGGAAGCGCTGCTCCTGTTTGTAGCCCAGGTCGCTGTGCGTTCGCAGCATGATCTGCAGGAAGCGCGTAAGGTCTTCCTCGCCGAAGCGCTCGGCGACGCGCCTCACGCGCTCGCGTTCGTCGCTGGAAATCTGTAATACCTGAGAATCGCTGCCCGCGACTTTGGCGACTAATGCGTTGCGCAGGAACCGCACCAGTTGCTTGGCGAAATGCTGTGCACTCTGCCCTTCCACCAGCAGGCGATCGAGAGTGCGCAGCACATCTTCGCTGCAGTTGCGAGCGACCGCATCCATCAAGTCTTCCAGCACCTCCGACGACACGGTGCCGACCAGGCCTCGCACTACGTCTGGACTCAGCGTCGTGCCGCAACAGGCAATGGCCTGGTCCATGATGCTGAGCGCGTCGCGCATCGATCCGTCCCCGGCTTCGGCCAGCATAGCCAAGGCGAGGTCATCCGCTTCAATTCCCTCCTGCTTCGCGATGTCGCGAAGCTGTCCCACAATGTCATCGAAGCGAACGGCATGAAAGCTGAAGTGCTGGCAGCGCGAGCGAATGGTCTGCGGAATGTCTTCCGGCTGGGTCGTCGCCATCATGAAGATGATGTGCGCGGGCGGCTCCTCCAGCGTTTTCAGCAGCGCGTTGAAGGCGGCATCGGTGATCTGATGGGCTTCGTCGAGAATGTAAATCTTGTAGCGATCGCGAGCGGGCCGGTACCGCGCACCTTCGCGCAATTCCCGGATCTCGTCGATTCCACGATTCGTGGCGGCGTCGATTTCGATCACATCCACCGCATTGCCCGCGCGAATCTCGATGCACGAATCGCAGACGCCACACGGCTCTGCGACGGGATGGTCGGTAGAACGGCAGTTCAGCGCCATGGCGAGGATGCGCGCAATGGTGGTTTTGCCTATACCGCGATGGCCGCTGAAGATGTAGCCGTGCGCGATGCGCTGCTGCTCGATCGCGTTCTTCAAGGTGCGGGTAACGTGGTCCTGCCCGATCACCTCGGAGAACGTTTGCGGCCGGTATTTTCGCGCGAGAACCTGATAACTCATGGCGGGAAAGCTCGATTATACGGCGTGCGGCTGTGGAACGGGAACGCTCAGTTCCGCCCCTCGGCCGGCCTCAGCATTCGAAAATAACGCCGGGCACGGTGAACATCGCGCGCGATCTGCTCGCGGAGCGCTTCGACGGAGGGAAACTTGATTTCCGGGCGAAGGCGCTTCAGAAATACCAGCTCCAGCTGCGTGTCGGCGAGCAGCTCGATAGGATGAAAGTTCAGCAGGTGGCTCTCGATGGCAAAGGAATCCGCGCCGAACGTCGGCCGGTTCCCGACGTTAGTGACACCGTCAAAGCATTCGGTGCCAACCCGGAGCCGCGTAATGTAGACGCCATCAGCGGGAACCAGTTCGTCGTACCGGGACAGATTGATGGTGGGCACAGTGTACTTGTGGCCGAAACCGCGGCCCCGGCCCGGAGTGGAAACAATGCTGAATGGGCGCCCCAGCAGCGCGCGCGCCTTGCCGACTTCGCCTGCGCCGATCAACTTGCGAATCTCGCTGCTGGAGACATGATGGCCACGAATCATCTTTTCCGGATAGATCTTCACCTCGAAGCCCATCTCGGAGCCGAAGCCGGCGAGCGTATGAACATTGCCCTCGGCCTTGTGCCCGAAGTGAAAGTTGTAGCCCTCGTGCACCTCGCGCGCATGCAGCCCATCCATTAACACCTGCCGGGCAAAGTCATGGGCCGTCATCATCGAGAGGTCGCGGGTAAATGGCAGCACGAGAACCGCATCAACTTTGGTTTGCTCCAGGAGCCGCAGCTTGACCGGCAAAGTCGAAAGCAGCTTGGGCGCGTAGTCGGGCCGGAGGATGCGCACAGGATGGGGCTCAAAGGTCACGACGACGGCCTTGCCGCCGATCTCCTTCGCGCGTTGCGCGATGTGCCGTACCACGTCGAGGTGCGCGCGATGGACACCGTCAAAATTGCCGACACTGACCACGGCGGGCCCGAAGTCGGCGGGGATGTCATCGAGATGGCGGAATACCTGCATAGGTTGAGTTGAGATTATTTATCCAGAATCGTCAGGCTGCTCACAATTCAAACTCCAGCTTCAATCCGTCGTGAGCCAGGCGCACGTTCGGCGGAAGCGACGCGTTCGTTTCCTCGTGCGGCAAGTCGTGCGAGATATGCGTAAAAAACGCGCGCTTCGGCTGCAGCCGCTCCACCAGTTGCAGCGAATTGCCGACCGTGGAATGCGTTGGATGCGGGTGGTGGCGCAGCGCGTCGAGAAACAATATGTCGAGACCCTGCAATTGCCGAAGGGTCTCTTCGGGCACGTCGCTGAAGTCGGTCAGGTAGGCGGCACTGCCAAACCGATATCCCTCGATGGGTGCATCTCCGTGATGCACCAGCAGCGGCGTAAAACTCGCGCCAAAGAGATTTATCGGGCCATCTACGCCACGCAACTCCACCTGCGCGAGGCCTCCATATTTATAGTCAGCCTGGAAGATGTAGCGGAAGACGCTGCGCAAGACCTCGGACGTGCTCTCGCTGGCGTAGAGCGGGATCTTGTCGCCTCCGGTCACCCGCGGAAAGCTGAGCGGCCGCACATCATCGAGCCCCAGGATGTGATCGGCATGTCCGTGTGTGTAGAGGATGGCATCGATTTTGCGAATGTGCTCGCGGATCGCCTGCTCACGGAAATCCGGCGTTGTGTCGATAAGAACCGTGTGACCGTCCCATTGCACCATGACGGACGGGCGGGTCCGACGGTCGTGCGGATCAGCCGAGGTGCATACCTCGCAATCGCAGCCGATCGTCGGCACTCCCATCGAGGTGCCGCTACCCAGCACCGTGAGCGTAGCCTGCATCAAGCCTGGCCCTTGCCGACGACCCCGCCTTCCGGTGGATGGGTAAGCAGATTCGTTACCTCGAGGTAAGCCATGCGCAGCTCGTACAGCACGTTCTGCAGCATGTTCTCCTCTGCCGGTGTGAGGTTCCCCTTGGTCTTCTCCTGCAGAAGCGACAGAGTATCAATCGTCTGCCGCGCGCCGATCAGGTCAACCTGCGGCTGTGTCCCTTGTGGGGCGGCCAGACCGAGCTGCATCAACGCACTCATGTAAAGCGAAGCGATGAACTTATCGAAGGTGATCTCGAAGTCCTGGGCGCGATGTTCCTGGCCCTGCTTGCCCAGTTCCTTGCGGATGCGCTCGTCAATGTCCTTGGTGGACTGCCGGTAGGCATCAGCCTGTTCGCGTTGCTCAGTGGCAGTCGGGGCCTGCCCTTCAAACTCCTCCAGAGGCGCTCCTTCCGAGGGAGCCGAGGGAGCCGCAGCAGGAGGCGGGGCAGCGGCCGTCTTCGTTGACGGTTGCTGCTGCGCCGCACGCTGGTCGTTGACGCGCTGCTGGGCGTCCGCCCTTTCGCGCTCGCGTTCCTGACGTCGCTCCTGGTCTTCTACGACGTCCTGACGTAGTTCGCCTTCTTCGCTGAACAGGCGGCGGTCGGTGACAGTAAACTCAGGCTTCTTCTCTTTATCTGGCATGGATGTCTCTTTCACAGCGATATGGTCGACAGCTCCCGATTCGCGGAACCGTTCAAAGACCGGCATGGGGCTCTGCACTAACCAGCTGAAATGGCAGCGGCTGCACGCTGGCGCTTCGTCCGCCCACGGCAACCGTCGTTCCGGCGGCGGCAAATTCGCGTCGCAGGTAACCCAGCGCAAGGGTGCGTTCTCCACTGGGAAATGGGATGCGCGCCGCACTGGTTATCTCGCCTGCCTCTTTCTCAGCGGCGCGAATCTTCATACCGGCTGCAGGCGGTTCTCCCGTTATCTCGAAACCGGTGAAGGTTCGGTGGACGTTACCGCGGGCACGAATGCGCTCGACGATCTCCTGGCCGATATAGCAGCCTTTGCTGAAGTTCAGCGCATGCTGCTGACCAGTTTCCTGCGGCAGGTCACGATCGCGCAGGTCGATCCCGTAGCGCGGCACGCCACGAACGATGCGATAGAGTTCGAAGGCGTCGCTGCCGACGGGGGTAGCGCCGGTAAACGTGAGAATTTCCCAGATCTTCTGGAGATTGTCGGCCGCGAACCAGAGCTCATAACCGTCTATCTGCGGCTGTGCGCTGCGCACCAGAGTGATGCCGAGATCGCGCCAGACCTCATCCATCAAAGAGCCTGGCTGGAGTGGCGCAACGTCAAGCCCGGCAAGCTGCAGCAACTCTGCGGCGTGGGGGCCGAACATGCCAAGCGTCGCCAGCTTGTCGCTGATATCGGCAACTTCCACGTCGTCCATGATGATGAAGCGGTCGAAAATCTCAGCGATATTGCCGGCCTGCTCGCGATCGGTAGTCACCAGCAGATAGTCGCCGCGATTGCTGGCCACAAGGTCACCCTGGATGCGGCCCTGCGCGCTAAGCAGGAAGTTATAGACGCTATGATTTGGCGCGAGATCACGAATATTGTTGGTGACCATGCCATTCAGCCAGCGTACCCGGTCTTCGCCGCTCAGCACCAGCTTGGCCTGCCAACTCATGTCCACCAGCGCGCTGCCTTCGAGCAAAGCGCGGAACTCTGCCCCCGTGTCCCCGAACGAGGTGGCCGTCTCGGCGCCGCGATAGCTGCCCAGGCGAGCTCCCGAAGCCGCAAGTTTCTCTTGTAAGGTCGAAACGCTCATACAGAACCTTTGATTATAACGAAGCGAGAAAAGAAGCACAGACGATCGCACAATGAGATTTCTGAGGGACCCGGAACTTTCGGCGCGTTCCGGACAACGGCGCAACACGACGAGCTACCGAGCAACAGTCAGCAACCCTTCAGGAGGGCTCAATTCCCCGGCGAATTAGCAATCGCTGAATGCTAGTATTTCTCCCGTGACCATGAACAAGCGCATCGCCGTTGTGCCCGGAGATGGCATCGGCAAAGAGGTGATTCCCAACGCGCTCGAGGTAATTCGCGCTAGCGCAGCGCCCGTCGAGTTCACCGTCTTCGATTGGGGCGCCGACCGGCACCTTGCCGACGGCACGACCATTCCTCCCGATGGATTCACCATGTTGGCGCGCGACTTCGATGCCATCTTCGTCGGAGCGCTGGGCGATCCGCGTGTGCCGTCCAACATTCATGCCAAAGAAATCCTGCTCGGCATGCGCTTCAAGATGGACCTTTACGCCAATGTGCGGCCGGTGCGCCTGCTCGACGCCTCGCTTTGTCCGTTGAAGAATGCGACACCCAAGGACGTGAACTTCATCGTGATTCGCGAGAACACCGAAGGCGTCTATATGGACATGGGCGGCAACTTCAAGTTCGGCACGCCTGAGGAAGTGGCGACACAGGAGGACATCAATACGCGCAAGGGCGTGGAGCGGGTGATTCGCTTTGCCTTCGAATACGCGCGCGAGAACGGTCGCAAGAAGGTCATGATGTCCGACAAGTCGAATGTGATGACCTTTGCCGGCGGGCTGTGGCAGCGGGTATTCAAGGAAGTCGCGAAAGAATATCCGGAGATTCAGACGCAGCACATGTACGTGGACGCACTCTGCCTGCAGATGGTGCGCGAGCCGCGCTCGCTGGATGTGATCGTTACCAACAACATGTTCGGCGACATCATCACCGACCTCGCGGCAGCGCTCCAAGGCGGCCTTGGAATGGCGGCGAGCGGCAACATTCATCCCGGCCGCACGTCGATGTTCGAACCGGTACACGGATCGGCTCCGCCGATAGCGGGAAAGAACATCGCGAATCCGATGGGCTCCATCCTCACGGCGGCGATGATGCTGGCGCATCTGGGATTGACCAACGAGGCACAGAAGATCGAGCGGGCTGTGCTCGAGGCTGTCCGTGAAAAGAAGACGACCGTCGATGTCGGTGGTTCCTTGGGCACGCGCGAATGTGCCCAGTGGATTGCGGATCGCGTCGCAAAATCTTAGCAGCCAGGACCAGTGAGTCTCGCTGGCCCCGGACTCGCAATCCATTCAGCCGGTTCGCTTTTTCGTTTTGGACGCCGCGGACCGGGATGCACTCTTCGGTCGGACACTCGTCTTCCGCCCAGTCGAGTACAGACCAATGTTCTGTGCTTTGCCTACTAGTCCTTTCAACGCATTCACGTTGGCGAGATCGTCCAGCGGTTCGTCGATCGGAGTCTCGGCAATGAACGCCGCATGCGCCGTTCGCGGATCGTTCAGCAGGCGGCGGAACGGTTCCAGGCCAATGCTTCCCTTCCCGATATGCTGGTGACGGTCGAGCTTCGATCCCCGCGCGGCCTTGGCATCGTTGCAATGCCAGAGGTAAACATTCTTCAAGCCGACCGTCCGCTCCAGTTGGTCGAGTGTATCGGCGAGTCCTCTCGAGCTCACGATGTCGTATCCCGCAACGTGCGTGTGGCAGGTATCGATGCACGCGCCCGAAGGTACGAAGTTCTGCAAAAGATAAAGCAACTCTGCCACCTGCTCGAAGTTGCCGCCCAGCGAGAACTCCGAACCGGCGGTGTTCTCGATGAGAATTCGCAGCTGACCCGCCTCGAGATCGAGTCCATCCGCAGCCTGTTCGATGGCGACCGCCGCACGCTGCAATCCTTCTTCACGACTGGCTCCGCGAAACGAGCCCGGATGCAGTACCAGGAAATCAGCGCAGAGCGCGAGCGCACGTTCAATCTCCCCGCGAAACGCTGCGATGGATTTCGCGTGGAACTCCGGGTTCCCGCCCGCCACATTCACCAGGTAGTTGGCATGGATCACCAGCGGCTTCAAGTCATACTTGTCGCGCAGTCGAGTCATCTCGTCGCATTGCGGGCGGGCAAGATCGTAGGGCTTCCATTGCCGTGGACTGGAGGAGAAAATCTGGAACGCATTGCAGCCCAGGCGATACGCGCGTTCAGCCGCAGTCTCGACCCCGCCCGCGGTCGAAGTGTGAATGCCGATTCGCCTCGCCGTAAGCTTCGGAGGCTGCTCCGGCACAGGCAGCAGCTTAAGAATGTCCTTCTCCTTGCTGAGGGTTTTCTCCGCCATGCAGGCTACGATTCTACATGCGCGTAACGGTCGAAGCGTTTGTTCGCTGGAAGGCATCTGTATCATTTCCGGGCATGTTTCGCTTCGCAAGTTGAGAGGAGGCGACGCGGGCGCGCCAACTGCCGGTCCCTCGGCTGCGCCCCGGCACGACAATCGCAAGGGGTGCGGTAAGACGGGGCGTAACAGGACAGGCGTTAAGGTTTATGGAACTGATTCGATCTCATTTCGACGGCAACCGCTTTCACAACGCGGTGCCGCGGAATCATGGCTTGCTTGCGCTGTTTCGCTGGATGCTTTCGCGTCAGCCCGGGGCCTGGCGCAAGTGGACCGATGCGCCGCCCGGACCTCCTCCGCCGAAGGCCTCGCACAATTTGCGCGTAACCTTTGTGAATCACACGACCTTCTTGTTGCAACTCGACGGCGTCAACATCCTCACTGACCCTATCTGGTCGGATCGTGCCAGCCCGCTTCGTTGGATCGGCCCCAAGCGTCATCGCCCGCCGGGCATTCGCTTCCAAGACTTGCCACCGATTCATCTTGTCTTGCTGAGCCACGATCACTACGACCACATGGACATTCCGACCTTACAACGGCTGGTCCGCGAACACCGTCCGGTCGTTTACACCGGTTTGCGCAACACGCGAACCCTGGCGAAACATGGTATCGCCGACGTGGTCGAACTCGACTGGTGGGATTCCTCAACGCGTGACGGCATGCGGATTACGGCCATCCCAGCCCAACACTTCTCCGGCCGCTCACCCTTCAATCGCGACACGACGCTGTGGTGCGGCTTCGTCGTCGAGAGCGCTGCCGCCACGATTTGTTTCGCCGGCGATAGCGGCATGGGTCCTCACTTTGAGCCGATCGGTCAGCAGTTCCCGCAGATCGATCTGGCGATCCTTCCCATAGGCGCTTTTCGTCCCGAGTGGTTTATGGGCGAGGTCCACATGCCTCCGGAACAAGCAGTGCGAGCGCATGTTCAGCTTGGCGCAAAAGTCAGCGTGGCCAGCCATTTCGGGACCTTCCGGCTGGCGGACGACGGGCAAGACGAACCGTTGGAGCGGTTGCAGCAGGCACTCGCGCGCACTGACCTCAAAGCCACGGAGTTCCTGGTGCTCGGGTTCGGCGAGGGACGCGACGTGCTGCCACAGCCGGATTCCAAAACCTCTGATGGTGCGGCTGAGTTAGCGCGGTAAGGGATGGCGGGCGGGCTGAAGCCCGTGGGTCATCTCTTGCATCGCGCAGGCTGGCCCGCAGGCCAGCTCTACCTGGTGCTTAGCACCAAGTCGTTTGCACCAGACTACTCGGACAGCGCATCTTCATTGCTCCCGCGCGCGGCGGAACGATACACTTAGGCAACGGGGGCATTCCCATGCTTATTGTGATGAAGGCGCACGCGACCGAAGAGCAGGTGCGTGCGGTCTGCGCCAAGATCGAGACGCTCGGCTATCGCGCGCACCCCATGCCGGGCGCGCAACGTACGGCCATCGGTATCACCGGAAACGAGACGGCCTTCGAGCCTGGAACCCTCGACGAGATGGCCGGGGTGCAGGAGATCATTCGCGTCAGCAAGCCGTACAAGCTGGTTAGCCGGGATGTCAAAGAAGATGACACGGTCATTCGCTTTCCCGGTTTCGACGCCACGTTTGGCGGCGACGAACTGGCGATTATCGCAGGGCCCTGTGGCATCGAGTCTCGCGAGCAGGCTTTCGCCGCAGCCGAGGCGGTTACCAAGGCGGGCGCGCGTTTCTTTCGCGGAGGCGCCTACAAACCGCGCACCTCGCCGTATGCCTTTCAAGGTCTGGGTGAGAAAGGCCTGCAGATTATGGCCGAGATTCGCGATCGCTTCGGACTACTCATTGTCACCGAAGCTGTCGATCACGAGTCTCTCGCGCTGGTGGAGAAATATGCCGATGTCATCCAGATTGGCGCGCGCAACATGCAAAACTTCTCGCTGCTAAAGCTCGCCGGACGCGCACGCAAGCCGGTGCTGCTGAAGCGTGGCATGTCGGCGACGCTGGAAGAGTTCCTGATGGCCGCCGAATACATCATGAGCGAAGGCAACTATAACGTCATTCTGTGCGAACGAGGCGTGCGCACCTTCGCCGATCACACGCGCAATACCCTGGATCTAAGCATCGTTCCCGCCGTGCAGCGGCTCAGCCACCTTCCCATTGTGGTTGACCCCAGCCATGGCACGGGGAAGCGCAACAAAGTCACTCCGCTCTCGCGGGCAGCCGTCGCGGTGGGCGCCGACGGGCTGATCATCGAGGTGCATCCCGATCCGGACCGCGCGCTGAGCGATGGAAATCAATCGCTCTTCCCCGAGCAATTCGAGCAACTCATGAAAGAAGTGCGTCAGATTGCCCCCGTCGTCGGCCGCAGTGTGGCGCCTCCACTGCCTGCTACGGTAACCGCCAGCGCCGGATCCGTCACTCGCTGATGGGCATAGATCGACGCCACGCTGCGATGCGTCATTTTCTACTCTCGCCAGTGGTGCTGGCGATGGCACTCGTTCCGCTTGGCTGTGCGCGACGCGGCGACTCGCCTCCGGGGTATCACGAATACGCCTACGTAACCAACCTTAAAAGCAATTCCGTCAGCGTGATCGACCTGCTCTCGTTCCGGAACGTGAAAACCATACCGGTCGGTTCGAACCCATCGGGCATGGCCGCGAGTCCCAGCCGAAACGAGATTTACGTTGCCAACACCGATTCAAATAACATCAGCATCATCGATGCGGAGCGCGGCGAGATAACCGGGGTCATCGGCGTGCATCGCGCTCCGTATTACGTTTCCGTCTCGTCCGATGGGAGCCGCGCCTACGTGGCCAATTCAGGCTCGGCCAACGTGTCGGTCATCGACCTGAAGAAACGTGCCGTTATCGCCACGGTCCGCGTAGGCGGCGCTCCCGGGATGGCGAAGGTCTCCCCGGACGGCCAACTCGTGGTGGTCAGCAACCGGGTCGACAACACGGTTTCCATTTTCGACGCGCAGCAACTTGCGGTGGTGGCAACGGTTCCGGTTTGCGGGCAGCCGCAGGACATCGCAATCGTTCCCGACTCAACCAAAGCCTTTGTCGCCTGTCCGGGCTCGAACCAGGTTGCTGCCCTCGATCTGAAGAGGCGACGCCTGCTGACACTCCTCGACGTGGGAAAGCTCCCAGTACAGATCGTCGTAAAGCCGGATGGCGGTGAACTGTTCGTAACCAACTTCGATGGCAACAGCTTCTCCATTGTCGAGAGCGGAACCAACGAAGTCGAAGCCAGTCACCTGATCGGCAAGAATCCTTCCCGCGCAGTCATCACCTCCGACAATAGCCTGATGTACGTGACCAATTTTGGATCCGACACCATCAGCGTTTACGCCATTGATGAGGGACGCGTGATCGGCACGGTCGGGGTTGGCAGCCATCCTGATGCGCTGGCGCTGACCCCGGACGAGGAACACCTCCTCGTCGTCGATACGCAATCGGGTGATGTCGCGGTCGTTCGGACGGTGAAGACGCGCGACAATTCCAGGATCAGTGCGGAGCGGGCACTCGTAACGCTAATCCCGGTCGGGAACCAGCCGAGCGACATTGTGATTAAAGCCTTCCAGACCAGGCGCGGACGATAAGCGACTGTCTTCCAGAAATGGCGCGGCTGTGGCTCAGCATCCTCGGTCAACTCTGAGGTGCAGGTTTAGCGCAGAGGCGGTCAAAGGACGCGGCCAGACGTTGCGCGATCTCCTGCGCGTGACGGGTTTCGATTTCCCCGCGAGGCACAAAATCCACCAACTCTCCTCGCCGGAACAGTCCAATGCTGGGAGACGACGGCGGATACCCTACGAAGTATTGACGGGCACGATCCGTGGCTTCCCGGTCCTGGCCGGCAAACACCGTTACCACCTTGTCCGGGCGGTTCGCATTTTGCAAAGCCAGCCTTACTCCGGGACGCATGCGTCCGGCAGCACATCCGCAGATTGAGTTGACCACCAACAGAAGGGTCTGGTCGCTTTCCCGGTTGTGCTTGAGCGCGGCGTCCACCGCTTCGGCTGTGAGCAACTCTTCCGCTCCCGCTTGCTTGAGTTCTTCCCGCATCGGAATCACCATGATCTCTGGATACACATTCGTCTCCTGGGAGCAAAGAACCGCCCCACCTTCTGATGATCGGACGCATCGTAAGGGAGCAAAGGCTTGCCACTGCTCGAGTGGCTCGCAGCGGCTAGACCGCGCCCCCGAAGACCAGGGCGATTGCGACGCCACGGGTGAGCTGTTCCGCCGGGAGAGATGCGCCATGAAATTTTATCAATCTGGTGAGCCGGTTCCCTATTCGGGGGTCTACCGGGTTATCCACCGCGATCATATGCATTCGCACGAAGTCACCTGCCTTTCCGGAGAGCCGTTTCCGGAATGCGTGGCCTGCAAGAATCACGTGCGCTTTGTCCTGTTGTCCCCAGCGCGGTCGATCAAGAAACATGCAAGCTTCAGGACGGAGGGGGCGGCATCTGGACCGGGCCCCTCCGGCACTTCTCCTTCCCGGGACGCAGCCTAGCCGCCAGTGCGTCGGCAACCGGCGCTGGACATCAGGGGGCGAATAGCATGGCTTCTAGGGGCTGATGGGCGTTCTGCGCCTCCGGTGCTGCTCTTCAACGTGCTTTCATAGCACTTTTGGGCTATTCCGCAAACTTGCTTCAAGAGGTACATTTTCGACCACAGCTGCGCAACTGTTCAATTCCGGCTATTCCGGAACTGCGCCTCCGGAGGCAGTTCACAGCGATGAGGATGGCCAATGCACACTCCGTCGGACGACAATGGGGCTCCTCTGCGGCCTCAACTTTGCGCCCAGCCGGTCGCTTTTCCTCCTAAGAGCGACGATGGGATCACCATGATTCGCGGCATTCTGGTAGCTGGAACCGCCTCGCTGATCTTGTGGGGCATCGGTATCGTGGCCGTGATGCTGCTTCGCTGAAGAAGCCACCTGCTCCAATCCTCTGGCCGCCTGGAGTAGGACGCTTCAACGCGCCGAGATCAAGACCACGGAGAGCAGCGCGCCTGCGATCCCCACGGTTTGCATGCGCGAAATGCGCTCCTTCAGCAGCACACTTGCCAGAATAACGGTGCTGGCCGGGTACAGCGACGAGAGGACTGCCGCAACATCGAGCCGGCCGTGGCGGCTTGCCGCGATGAACAGCGCGTTGCCCGCCGAATCGCCTATGCCGGCAAACAAAGCTGCCCACAAAGCAGCGCCCGTCGGCCACGCCTTTTTTTGTGAAAAGGCGACGATGACCAGCATGGTAAGAGTTGATGCGGAACGGGCTGCCGCCATCGGCCAGAATACTCCGTGATGCCCAGCCTGCTTTCCGGCAATCAGGAACAGCCCGAAACCTACTCCTGCCAGGACCGCCAAACCGATTCCGCGATGCGAATCGATCTCGCCGTCCGGACGCGCGATCAGCCAGATACTTGCCAGCGCCAGCACGAAACCGGCCAGTTGTATCCGGTCAGGGATCCCTTCGGTCCGCATGCCGAACAAGACCGGCAAGATGCCCGTGACAACCGACGCTACGGGTGCCACCACTCCCATACGCCCGACCGCGAGCGCCGTATATAGCGCCGTGATCCCGAAGGCCCCCACGATGCCCGCGACCGCGCCCCACATCAAGTCGGTCCGGGGCGGAATGGCTTCTCCCGACAGGAATGCCAGCGCCAACATCATGATCAGGCCACAGCCGTGAGCCAGGGCAACGACCCGGAAGACATTTGCCCGCTTGGCGGCGATGCCCCCCGCGAAGTCGCCTCCGCCCCATACAGCCGCCGCCGCGAGACTCAGGCCGACCTCGAGGAGGGTTCCGGAATTCATCGTTGTCTACCATACACGGTGGTTTTGCCGGGGGAAGGTGCCAGCAGAAGTCCCTCTACGCGGCCGCAGTTTTCGTGATCGAGAACTAGGCGCCTGTAAGGTGGATCCCAGGCCGGTCCGATTGTGTCTAGTGGACGGGCAACGTGGACGTTTTCGCTGCTGCGTCCGCGATAGGGAAACTCCTTCATAGCTCGAAAGTTACTAATTTTCACGAGAGAGGAAGCGCTAAGGTGGGAGAGGGATTCTTATAATGATACAAATCTTCCAATTTCTGTAGTTTTGTTGACCACGCTGACGTATAATTTTGGAAGCCTATGACAGGCTTAGGTTTAGGTAGATTTTGAAGATTTCGTACCGTGGCATCTGAGTTGCACACTAAATCGCGGCTGACGGGCGTTCGTCTGTCTGAAGCCGGTGTTGCGACTGCTCCGATTGTCATGGCCCGGGACCTCCAAATCCGATTCTTTGCCGTCATTGTGGCTCTCGTCAGCGTCGCCGCCATCGTGTTCGCCTGGATCAACTTCCAGAAGGAACACGAATTTCTTACACCCTACGATGGCATTTGGTGGATGGAAGACGGAGGGCACCTGCAAGCGCAGCGGGTCGACGTTGAGGGACCGGGCGAAAAAGCCGGCATCAAGGTTGGCGACCGCTTGATTGCCGTCGACGGGCGCGACGTCTCCAACGTCGGCAGCCTGGAGCGTCAGCTCTACCGCACCGGCGCGTGGTCCAAGACGACCTACTCCCTGGTTCGCCGCGGCATTCCGCTGGAAGCTCCCATCATCCTGGCGCCTGCCGAGCGTTCGCTGTACGACGGATTGCGGCTGATTGCCCTGGTTTACCTTAGCATCGGCCTGTACGTGCTACTGCGACGTTGGACCGCCCCCAAGAGCACGCATTTTTATGTTTTCTGCCTGGTCTCGTTCATTTTCTATTCCTTCCATTACACCGGAAAGCTGAACGATTTTGACTGGATCATCTACTGGAGCAATGTGGTTGCGTGGCTGCTGCAGCCGGCCCTCTTCCTGCACTTCGCGCTGACCTTTCCTGAGCGCAAGCACTATCTCGACAAGCGATCGTGGATCGTTCCGGCGGTGTACGTGGCGGGTGCTGTGCTCCTGGCGTTCCAGATTGCGGCGGTGCGTTTCCTGCGTCCGAGCGAGATGCTGCGCTGGAATCTGGACCGGGTGCAGATGTCGTATCTGGCGTTGTATTTTCTGGCGGCAGCGGGGGTGCTCTGGCACAGCTACCGCCATGCTGGTTCGCCCATCCTGCGCCAGCAGATGAAGTGGGTCACTCGCGGAAGCATCCTCGCGGTAGTGCCCTTCACGCTGTTCTATGTCATTCCCTACTTGCGCGGCGGGGCTCCGACGGTCATCTCGGTCCTGTCGCTGATATTCCTGCCGCTCACCTTCGGCTACGCCATCTTCCGCTATCGCCTGATGGACGTGGACCTGATCTTCAAGCGCGGCATGGCGTATACCATCGCGGCCGGAACCATCACGGCGGCGTACTTCGCGCTGGTAGGCGTGGCCTCGGGCATTTTCCACAAGAATTTTCCAAGCGCCGGCAATGTCGGATTGATTGCGGTTATCGCGGTCACTGCACTCCTCTTCGATCCGTTCAAAAACTGGGTACAGGACTATCTCGACAAGTTTTTCTATAAGAAGCGTTACGACTATCGTAAGACGCTGACCGATTTTGGTCGCGACCTGAATTCCGAGACCGATCTCGACAAGATGCTGACGTCCATCGTCGATCGTCTCTCGCGAACCCTGATGGTCGATCGCGTGGCGATCTTTTTGTCCGATCCGGACAAACCAGAGCACTTCTCTTTGGCCAAGTCTTTCGGCATCGCCAACACCGGGGGGCTGGACTTCGATTTCCTGCACGTCGAGCGGCCGGAGTGGGCCGCCGGCCACCTCTTCTTCGACAATGTCGCGCAGGCGGTACGCGAAACCCGCTCCGCTCGTGACACCATTCGCCGCCTGGAACTCAACTACTACATCCCGTGCACGGTGATGAACCGGATGATCGCGGTGATGGGCCTGGGCAAGACCGCGGAAGGCGACTTCCTCTCGAGCGAAGATGTTCAACTCCTGGAGACACTCGCCGGCTATGTAGGCATCGCCATCCAGAACGCGCGGCTCTACGATTCGTTGGAAAAGAAGGCGGCGCAATACGAGCGGCTGAAGGAGTTCAACGAGAATATTGTCGAGTCCATCAGCGTCGGCGTGCTGGCCGTGGATCTCGAAGATCGCATCGAGTCGTGGAACTCGCAAATGGAAGTGATGTACGCGATGCCGCGGCTGGAGGCGCTGGGCCGTCCTCTGCGCGAAGTCTTCCCTGCTCCGTTTCTCGAGGAGTATTACCGCGTACGGCAGACGCCGGGCATCCACAATCTGTATAAGTTCCGGCTGGGCACCACGGCGGGCGACACGCGGACGACCAATGTGGCGATCGCGCCACTGGTTACGAAGGACTTCAGTGTCATTGGCCGCCTCATCATCGTTGACGATATTACGGAGCGGATCGAACTGGAGACCCAGCTCTCCCAATCGGAAAAACTATCCTCGATCGGCTTGCTGGCGGCCGGAGTCGCGCACGAGGTGAATACGCCACTGGCTGTTATCTCCTCCTACGCGCAAATGCTTTCCAAGCAGGTGCAAGGCGATGAGAAGAAGGCAGCGCTGCTGGAGAAGATTACCCGGCAGACTTTCCGCGCGTCGGAAATCGTCAACAGCCTGTTGAATTTTTCCAGGACCTCGAGCACGGAGTTCACCAGCGTCGATGTCAATCGCGTGATACAAGACACGCTGACGCTGCTTGACCATCAATTCAAAACTGCACGCATCAAAGTGAACCAGGACCTCTATCCGGATCTGCCTTCGATTTACGGCAACACCGGCAAGCTGCAGCAGGTTTTCCTGAACCTGTTCCTGAATGCGAAAGACGCCATGCCGGCGGGAGGAACCCTGTCCATCGTCACCTTGAACGGGCACAACGTCGAGGTGAAAGTGTCGGACACCGGAAGCGGCATCGCGCAGGAGCATATTCATCGCATCTACGATCCATTTTTCACGACCAAAAACAAACCCAAGTCGGGGCACAGTGGGGGCACCGGACTGGGCCTGTCGGTGACTTACGGCATTATCCAGGAGCACGCCGGCAAGATTCGCGTCGATAGCCGCCCGGGCGAGGGTACAACGTTCACGATGGAATTTCCCATGGTAAGGAAGGCCGTTAATGCCTGAAGCAGCGGTTAGCCGTATTGCGCCGGGGCGCGAGGAATTGGCCGCCGGTTCGATACTCATCATTGATGACGAGCCGGTAATTCGCGAGTCACTACAGACCCTGCTGGAGATGGAGGGCTACGAGGTCGACACAGCGGGCGACGGCGCTGAAGGCCTGCTTCGCATCTCCGAGCATCCGTTTGATCTGGTGTTGCTTGACTTCGCCCTCCCGCAACGTAATGGCATAGAAGTCTTGCAGGATATTCGTGAGCGCGACTCCGAGTTGGCCGTCATCATGATTACCGCCTATGGCACGGTCGAGAATGCCATCAATGCGATCCAGGCGGGCGCAACCAACTTCATTCAAAAGCCCTGGGACAACGAAAAACTGCTCGCCGATGTACGTGCCGCGGTAGGCCGGCGGCGCGCCGAAGAAGAAGTGGTCCAGTTGAAGCGTGCTCTCAAGGAGCGCTACAACTTTGAGCACATTATCGGCAAGAGCGAACCGATGTTGCGGATTTTCGATCTGGTGGCCAAAGTCGCCCCCGGACGCTCCACGGTATTGCTGCAGGGAGAAAGCGGCACCGGCAAAGAGCTGATCGCCAAGGCCGTCCATATGAACTCTACGCGCAAAGAGCGCGCGTTCGTGCCGGTCAACACCGGCTCCATGCCCGCGGACCTTCTCGAGTCCACGCTCTTCGGTCATGTGAAGGGAGCGTTCACGCACGCCATCGCTAGTAAGAAGGGCCTGTTCGAGATGGCCGATCGCGGTACCCTGTTCCTCGACGAAATCGGCACCATGAGCATGGAAACGCAGGCCAAGATCCTGCGCGTTCTGCAAGACAAGCGCTTCATGCATCTGGGCGGCGTCAGCGAAATTCAGGTGGACGTGCGCATCATCGCGGCGACGAACGTCGACTTGCGGCAGCAGGTGAAAGAAGGCAAGTTCCGCGAGGACCTGTTCTATCGCCTGAACGTCATCACCATCGATCTGCCTCCGCTTCGCCAGCGGCGCAATGACATTCCCTTGCTGGTGGAGTTTTTCATCAACAAATTCTCCGAGGAGAATGAGAAGCCGCCGCTGCGCATGACTCCCGAGGCCTTACGTCCCCTGATGGACTACGACTGGCCCGGGAATGTGCGCGAACTGGAGAATGTGATCGAGCGCGCCGTCGTGTTGTCCAACGGACCTTCGATTACGGTCGACCTGCTGCCCGACAACCTTATCGGCAGCGGCACCAAGCTGGCCCTGATGGAGCACCGTCCCGATGCCTCGCTGTTCGACATCATGGAAGACTGCGAGCGTCGCATCATCGGCGATATGCTGGAAAAATGCGGCTGGAACCAGACCGAGGCGGCTGACCGGTTCCGGATTCCGCTGTCCACGCTGAACCAAAAGATCAAGCGACTCAGCATCGAGATCAGGAAAAAGGGCCGCGAATAACTCGCTCGCAGCACCTTCTCAGCCTGCCGCCATCCCGCTCGCTGCTGTCGAGATATGCGCGCCCGTCAACGGTCGGCTTCGCCCACGAAGAGCCGTTGCAGCCAGCCTCGCCGATTTCCCTTGCTCCCGCTGTCAACGGGCGATGACCCAACCGATTCAAAGAACGAATCAACCGTATTGCCCACGGTCTTGGCCGCGGTGCGGGCTGACGCTTTTGACGGATCGATGGTCGGCCGGTTGGTAATCGAGTCGATCACCCACGATCCCAGGTGGCGGTAGCTTTCCAGTTGAGACTCGTTGAAGAACTGGTTGGCGGTCGCCTCGTGCGGAAAGGTCGGATGGCTGGCGGCGTAGGCCCGTATATCGGGCGGTTCCTGCCCTTTGAGCACCGGCTTGATCAAAATAATCTCGCCCTGCTGTCCGTTGCCATCGACGCAATCGTAATCAATGCGGCCTCGAACGCAGTAGACGTTGGTATCGTCTATCCCCTTCTTCATGGGAAGACCGTTGTCGTATCCGGGAAACCAGATCGGGATGCCGAGGTCGATATAGATTTTCCGAATCGCATTGCCCAGGTCTTCGAATTCGTACTCGCAATCTGCGTCGGCATCGACGACGATGATGGAATGGCAGCGGCGCAAAACCATTTCGTAGAGACCGAGGTTCTCAAAGTGACCTCCGTCAGAAAGTTGAATCCACTTGTACGTGTCGTTGGTATTTCCCAGTGCTTCATTGAAGAGCGGAAATAACGCAACGTTCGGTCCTTTCTGGCTGAGAAATTTCTTTGCGTCGTCGTCCAAAGGCTCCTCATCGGACGGTTCCGTGACATCGCCGAAGCTTTTCAGGACTGGCCAGATCGGGTTAGGTAACCACCAACCGAGACGGGCATTGAAGAAGGTCATCAGCAGCGTTACCAGCGGCGACGAGTTGTATCCCATGTTGGGGTTAAAGGCCGCGCCGCTGATGGCCATGGCCGTCCCCATGGTCACACCTTTGGGTCCACCAAAACCCGCCGTAGAAACATAGCCGAGGCGCCAACTCCCGCTACTTACCGCACTGAAGGTGAACGACTCCGCCTTGCGCTGCTGCCACGCAAGATTCCGGGTGGCCACGACATTCAACGCGGCATTGATGACGTGCAACGGGGCCGCCTCCGAGCACGGCATGTCCTTCACGAACAGGTTATCGGTGTCATCGAAATGCGTGAACTCGTCAGGATGGCGCGCCACATTGGAAGCTCCCAGATAAGCGCGGGTCAAACGCATGCGGTACATGGCATGGAGGGAGAAAATGTTGACGTTGATGACCAAATTCGCCAGCCAGGCCAGTAGCCCGGCAACCACAAAGATCAGGAAGTTAGCGGCAATCCACTCGCCGTGTTCGAACCTGCCAATGTGGATGCCATTCGGAAGCAGGTAGCGCGCAATGTCCCATCGCAGGCGGCTGGTGAGTGCCGCCAACGACATCACGATGCAGAACAGAGCAACCGCGCAGGTGACGGGAGCGATCAGTTGATGCTTCGACAACCACTTGCCGAATCCTGTGAGCTGCTCCGGCTTGACCTTCTTGAGGCCGGACGAGGTTGCGGCACTCAGCCCGGCCGCGCTCCCCAGGGATCCAGCCGTGACCCCGATTGCCCCGAGGACGGAACCGACTAATGCAGTCTGCAAGGTGGCGGCAAAGAACGCCATGCCGGTCCACGCTATCCAGACAAGAGTGCACGCCAGCAGAATGCCTCCGGCACGCGCCCACCATTCCCGCTCTTCTTCGCGCTCAATCTCGCTTAACATGCCGGACAGCAGCGAGGAACTCAACATCAGCACCAGCAGAATGAGCGGCACAGCCACGACGATAAAAAGACGGCGCATTCCCAGGCCACTGGTGAACGAGATGCGACCAATCAGGTACGCACCCGTGGCCAGCAACAGAGCAGCGAACGCTCCGGTCAGCAACGGGGCGATTAGCGACCACGCCACTTGTCCTACCACCCGAGGCCAGCGGATCTCGCCTTTTGCATTGAGCGACAGGAACGGATTCAGGCGGGAGCTTGCTCGATCGCGCTCCAGCTTGCCCAGGAAGCGGAGCCGGATAAGCGACATCAGGAACGGGGGAATCATGGTGAACCCGGCGAGATCCAACGCCCAGTCAAGCAGCGAATCTTCGCCGAACAGCTTGGTGGGAGCATGATTCGACAGCTTCGCCGGGGAACTCGCAGGCGCGGCTGCGGTAGATGCAGGTGGCGGTGCTGCCGTCTTTGTGTTGTCTGGCGGAGCCGAAGCCGGCTTGGTCTCCGCTTTCGTCTGCGGTTGGAAGACCTGGTGGGGATGCCGTACCTTTTCGTAGCCCACCCACACCTGCGAGAGCAGCACCGCTCCGGTCAGGAGCAGCACAATAAAAGTCCACGTGGCCAGCGTGGCCTGGCGCGCCGTGCTCTTGCTGTGCGAGGCGGAGGTCTGCATGCGAAACGCTGCAATCACACAGGCTGAAGAAATACAAAGACATGCACCCGCCAGGACCCACGAGAAATGGTTCGCAGCGGGATAGTACGTGTAGGACAGCGAGAAGAGAAATTCCGGAATACAGAAGAGACACAGAATTGCCGGCACGATGATCAGCCAGTTCAAAATCAGGTTACGGCAGACGATAGCCATCAGCGTCATGGTGTCGAGGCTGAATCCGTATTCCGGTGCGAGATAGCTGGTGTATTCGCGCAAATGCCGTAGCGACTGGGGTTCGCAATCGGCTGCGGTCCGCGCCGGATTCGCCAGGTGATTCACCACATTGCGGAAGCTGGTTCGACTGGCCCAGGCCATCAGCCAGCTGCCGATGTAGCCGCCGCCCGACACGGTCGAAAGATAATCGAGCGAATCGAGCAGAGGCTTTTGTTGGGTGAAGAAACACGCGGCCGTCTGCAGCCGCGAATTTGGCTCCGCCGCTCCCGTGCTGGTATCGAAGCAGGGCTCCGGACGACTGAAACGCCCCAGACCCTGCAAAACCCCGAGGCAAAAGCTGGCGCTCCGAATGCCTCCGCCCGACAGACATACCGCGCTTCCCTTCATCTGGTGCAAGACGTTCTTTAGTGGCTGGTCATGCTTTTTACAAACGTCCTCCGAATCCAGAATGGCGTCGTAGACGATTTTGAAGCGGGCTCGATATTCCTGTTGAGACTCTTTAGACTTCTGATGCGTGAACCGGAGGAAGTCTTTCACCATTTCCAGACGGCGGTATGCCTGTTCGGAAGCCTCGATCGTACGGTCGAAAGCACCCCAGGCCGCCTCCACGTCGACGAAGCCGTTCTTCAGGACATAATCTCCTGCGGACGTAAGCACGTCGCCATGATCGTCGATCGAATAATGCTTGGGGTCGCGCAGGATGCAGATGCCGATGGCCTGCAGCAAGTCTTGCCGGCGACGAGCACGGTACTCGCCGAAAATTGTGCGAAATGGGAGCGCGTGCGCTTCCGATGGATAGGTCGTCGGATTCGGTGAACTCAATCCCCACCTCGCAATTTCGATATGCTTCGCCGGCTGTTGCAGCGCCGAGAGAACTGGCGGATTCGCAGAACGCCCCGGGGGGAGCCGTCGCTCCTGGGCGAGCCGACCACGATGCGTGGGCATGAGGTTAGCAAAGTGGCGGGAAAAAACAAGTATCTCGCCAGATCACAGCGTTTCAGGATTTCCTGGGCCCTGGACCCCTCCGGATTCGTGGAAAGCCCCCGGCATGGTTTCCACCCGGCGGATTATCCACCACACTCCGTGTTGTGAGCTGCGTACTGTGGAGGGGGCTCGCGGCGGTGCAAATGAGCGGCCCAGGGTGGGTACTTGTCACACCAGTTTGTGAGATCGATCACAGCAGGACCGGACATCCTCAGTCACAATCGAGCGACTAGGATGGGCGTGCAAGGTGCCCGGTTTGGGAGGCTTTATGTCCGATGACAAGCGCGACGTGCTGGAAGTGCTGCGTTACGAATTGAACTTTCTGGAGCAAGGTGGCTACGGCAACTGGTACAGCACCCCGTGGGGACCGGCTTCGATCTTTCAGGATTCGCTGACCTGCCCCAATCACGGCGATCCGACCCGCCCCCACGCCTGCCATGAGTGCATCCTTTACGACTTCGTTCCTGAGCAGTACCGCAGTGAAGATGTGCCGTGCCACCACATTCCTCTCAATCGTCACCGTGCAACCGTGGAAACTCCGCAGTCGGAGGAGGAGTTGCGGGAAAATGTAAAACACTGGCTCAAACGGACCATCGCCAGAATCGAGGCGGACCGCGCCAAGACTGCGGTTTGATAGCCGCCGGAGACTGTCCCCCCTGGAACGTTCCTTATTTGGGAATTCTCCAACAAGATTGTTTCGCAAACCCTTCTTGATGCTCGATTGCGAACTAGAATTTCACTATTGGCCAATGCCGGTCGGAGTGTTCCATGAAACGCGCTTTTGCTTCCCTAAGTCATCAGGAAGCCCTGCATGTCGCTATCTTCATCGAAGAGCGCAACGCTGAGATCTACCACCGCTTTGCGGAGATGTTCGTCGAATTCCGCGATAGCGATTCTCTGGAAATCGCCAGCGTATTCTGGGACATGGCAGTTGAGGAGAAACACCATAGCACCTTGCTGCAGGCCAAGTATATGGAACAATACGGGACCGCGAGCTGCTCCCTCACCGAAGAAGACCTGGAGGACTTCATCGAAGTGCCCCGGCTCGACGATGGCGATGTCTTCGCCGCCGTGCGGGAGACGGAACGGTCACGGGCCCGCGACCGCGCCCTGCAGGTCGCGTTGATGGCGGAGCAGAGCGCTCAGCGATACTATGCCGAGCTGGTGGAGAAGACCCCCGAGGGGGCGCTACGACGCCTCTATCGCGAACTGGCCGAGATGGAAGAAGGTCACGTCGCCTACATTCAGCGCAAGCTGTCGCCGCAACCCACCAAGGACAAGAGCGCCAACTAAAGAGTCGAAGGTTCCTGGACGGAACATTCACTGTCGGGTAAGTCGTTAAACCGCGATATGGCCGCCATCGACCACGAGCACGGCTCCAATAACGAAGCGCGCTTCGTCTGAGGCGAGATACAGAACAGCAGCAGCGATCTCCTGCGGACGGCCGAGTCGTCCGATAGGAAACCAGGTATTGGCTTCCTCCCGCGATGTGCCATGGCTCTCAAGCCAATTCATGAACACGTCCCCAGGGATGTCGAAGCCGGCCGTGGCCAGAGCATTGATGCTGATATTCTCCCTCGCTACCTGCACAGCCGCCGACTTCGTCAGTCCGATGACGCCGCCCTTGGTAGCACCGTAAAGCCCATTATCGGCCACCCCCGTCAGGCTGCTGGTCACCGACGCTTGATTGATGATCGCCCCGCCGCCGTTCTTCCGCATCTGCGCGACCTGGTGCTTCATGCCGTAGTAGACGCCCTTCAGATTGATATCAATAAGCTCATCGAACACCGAGGAAGGCAGATCGAGTGTAGGACCGGCGACCTCCTTGGCCGCATTGTTCATGGCGATATCGAGGCGGCCGAAGCGGTCGACGGTCGCGTCGACGAAGGCCTTGACCTGTTCTTCTTTCGCAACGTCCGCGTGAACGTAGAACGCTTGCGGCTGGCGAGCCTGCACCTGGCGCAAGGTTTCCTCGCCGCCGGCGTCGTCAATGTCGCACAGCGCTAACTTCGCGCCTTGTTCGGCGAAGGCCAATGCGCATACTCGACCAAATCCTTTTGCTGCTCCAGTGATGAGAACAACCTTATTGTTGAAATTAAACATGAGCCTGATACCCCGTGGAGTTGAGCAGTATAACGGAAGGCAGAGTTGCGTCCCACCCATGGCCGCAAGTTCAGCGAGGAATGGTGTACCCATTGTGCGCACTCTGGTCTCTCCAGTTGTTTACAATGAAGGGATAGCGAAATCTTACTGAGTGCGGCCAGCCCTGCCGTATTCCGGAGCAGGACTCATTCTATGAATCCATCAAAACCAGAAATCGAGGCTACAGCGCCGGCAGCCTCTGAGCCGGCGAAGGCGCCATCTAATTTCATACGCGACATCATCGTTCGTGATCTTGAGACCAACAAGTACAACGGGCGGGTGCAAACGCGGTTCCCGCCTGAGCCGAACGGCTATCTTCACCTCGGACATGCCAAGTCCATCTGCCTGAACTTCGGTCTTGCTGCTGAATTCGGCGGCAAGACGAACCTGCGCTTTGACGACACCAATCCCGAAAAAGAAGAGCAGGAGTACGTGGACTCGATCATCCAGGATGTACGGTGGCTCGGCTTTGACTGGGAGGACCGTCTTTTCTACGCCTCCGACTATTTCGACCAGCTTTATGCGTGGGCGGTGCAGTTGATCAAGGCGGGCAGAGCGTATGTCGACGATTCATCAGCCGAGGAAGTGCGCGAGATGCGTGGGACACTCAGCGCCCCCGGAACTGAGAGTCCGTATCGCAATCGCCCGGTGGAAGAGAATCTCGACTTGTTCGAGCGGATGCGTAAGGGCGAGTTTCCCGACGGGTCACGCACGCTGCGCGCCAAGATCGACATGGCCTCGCCGAACCTGAACCTGCGCGATCCGATCCTGTACCGCATCCTGCATGCGACGCACCATCGCACGGGCGACAAGTGGTGTATCTATCCGATGTACGATTTCGCACACGGTCAGTCGGACTCACTGGAGCAGATCACGCACTCAATCTGCACCCTGGAGTTCGAAGATCATCGGCCACTGTACAACTGGTTCATCCAGCAGCTGGGAATTTTCCCGTCGCAGCAGATCGAGTTCGACCGGCTCAACGTCACCTACACGCTGCTGAGCAAGCGCAAGCTGCTGGCGTTGGTGCAGAACGGACACGTACGCGGATGGGACGATCCCCGCATGCCTACGCTCTCCGGCATTCGCCGCCGCGGCTACACGCCGGAGGCGCTGCGCAACTTCTGCGCGGCGATCGGAGTGTCCAAGACGAACGGCATCATTGAGCTGGCAATGCTCGAGCACTTCGTGCGCGAAGACCTGAACAAGCGGGCGCCGCGCGTGATGGCAGTGCTGCGGCCGCTCCGCCTGGTCATCGACAACTATCCCGAAGACGAGGTCGAGCCGATGGAAGCGGTAAACAATCCGGAGGACGCTAACGCCGGAACCAGGAAAGTTCCCTTCTCGCGCGTCCTGTTTATCGAGCAGGACGACTTTCGCGAGAATCCTCCCAAGGGATTCTATCGTCTCTCGCCGGGACGGGAAGTGCGTCTACGCTACGGATATCTCGTGACCTGCACAAGTGTCGTCAAGAATGAAAACGGCGAAGTCGTGGAGGTGCACTGCACGTATGATCCGGCAACGCGCGGCGGCAATACGCCTGATGGCCGTAAGGTGAAGTCGACGATTCACTGGGTCTCGGCTGATCACGCCATCGACGCCGAGGTGCGGCTGTACGAAAATCTGTTCACCAAAGAAGACCCGAACGAGACCACGCAGGGCGACGACTTCACGGCGAACCTGAATCCGAATTCGCTTGAGGTGGTAACCAACGCAAAGCTCGAACCCTCGCTGGCCGGAGCCTCGGCTGGCGCTAGTTATCAATTCGAGCGGCTGGGGTATTTCAACGTCGATCCCGATACCACCTCGGAGCGCCTGGTTTTCAACCGCACGGTCGCGTTACGCGACAGTTGGGCCAAGGTAGAGAAGAAGACGAAGGGCGCGTAGCCGGGGTCTCGCGGAGAAGCTGAATTTCTCCGCTATTTCCGGCTGGAGCATAGCGGAGTGGAGGAACCTGCGGTGCCGGCTGAAGCGCTTCCGTTGCACAATCAGCCTGAAACTGCCTTACTCCCCGCCTAACCTTCGCTTCGCCGCAGAAAAGCAGGTTCCTCCACTCCGGGCTTACGCCCTGCGGACGGAATGACGATCGAATTGCGTTGACGAGTGATACAGAACGTCAGCGCGTAATGTGCCGTTGACTCGGACCACTCCACACAAAAACGCGCTGTACGCCGCGCGGAATGGGTGCGATTCCGGCGGCGTACAGCGCAACTCGGTGGGCAGCATTTTGCGGAGCGACTACGCTTCGATCATAAGTGAGGGCCTGTGCTAACAGGGTACGCATCCTGTAGCTTCACTTACAGCCTCCGCGAGCCGCTCCGCAAGCGCTTAGGCTCCTTGCGTTGAGTGCAGCACGCGGAAGGTGCTGCCGCCATTTGCCCACACGAGAACCAGGGCATCCTGACCTTTGGGAACGCTCGAGAGGGCCTTCTGTACATCGGAAGCGGTCTGCGTCGGGTGGCGATCCACGCCTACGATGACCTGTCCGGGCGCCAATCCAGCATCGTCGGCCGGGCTTCCCGGCTGGACCTTCTCGATGACGGCACCTTTCACGTTGGTCGGCGCGCCGATCTGGTCGCGCACGTCAGGCGTGAGGTCGGCAATGCCAACTCCCCACCGGGGCTTGCCGTTTTCGCTGCTGGCGTTGAGCTTGTCGCTATGATCGCGGCTGCCCATGGCTTCCAGCGTCACCGGCACAGAGACTGACTTGCCGTCACGCATGACCTGCAGGTCGATCTTGGTGTCAGGCCGCTTCTGTCCAACTTCCATCTGAAGCTGTCCAGCGTCGCTGACCTTCTGACCATTGAGTTCGGTGATTACGTCGCCGACCTTCAAGCCAGCTTTGGCTCCCGGCGAATCGGGCTCGACCTGGGTGATGACGGCTCCCGTGTTGTCCTTCAGGTCGAAGAACTTTGCGTTTTCCGGAGTTACGTCGGTGATGCCGACCCCCATATACGCATGGCTCACCTTGCCGAAGCGGATGATCGAGTCCACCGTCGGCTGAACAATCTGCGTCGGGATGGCGAAGCCCATCCCCGAGAAAGATCCCGAAGGCGAAATCAGGAAGGTGTTGATGCCGATCACTTCGCCGTGCGCGTTCACCAGCGGACCACCGGAGTTGCCGGGGTTGATGGCGGCGTCGGTCTGGATGAACTGTCCCGGCTTGCGGGCGTCATCGCTGTAAGGGTTGGGACGGTTCAACGCGCTCACGATACCGCGAGTCACGGTGAAACGCATTCCAAACGGGTTGCCAAAGGCCAGCACGGTCTGTCCCGGCTTCAGCGCAGCAGAGTTGCCCATGGGAATGTTGGGCAGGTTGGTGGCATCGACCTTAATCACGGCCAGATCGGTCAGCGGATCGGTGCCAACCAGCTTCGCAGTCAAAATGCGGCGGTCACTCAGGGTGACGCGAATTTCCGTCGCTCCCTCGACCACGTGGTTGTTGGTGATGATATAGCCGTTCGGCGAGATGATGACGCCGCTGCCGATGCCGTGTGCGATCTGCGGCTGTTGCGGCTGCATGTGTCCGAAGGGCATGCCAGGCATTCCGAAGAATTGCTGCATGCCTTGCGACTGATCGTCCTGACCGTCCTGGTCATCCTGCTGCTGTTCACGCGCCATCTTCGGCGTGACTTTGGAGGTGACGGCAACGTTAACGATCGCGGGAGTAACGCGAGCGGCTACCGTCTCCATGGCCTCATCAAGGGAAAGGAGCGGGCCAATCTTGCTGTCTTCCAGCGGGGTCGCCGTTGACATCGCTGCGCCCGCAGCGGCGTGAAGCGGGCGAATTGATTCGTAGCTGATGAAAGAACCTGCCAGGGCGAGAGCCAATACGGCAACAGCGCTTCTCTTTCCAGCGGTGTTCCATTTGCGAGTGATCCACGTGCTCATTGTGTTTTGCTTCTCCTGTGAAACTAAATGATTAGTTGTGATGAATAGAGATTTGCGCATTCCGCGCTCTTCTCTGCCTATATCTTTTTGGGACTGACCGTCCGAACTGGATCAGACTGAACGGTGGTCAAACGGTACACGCTGAGCGTCAGCAGCGACTGCCCACGCGCGTTGTAAACGTGCTCTTGCATGACGACGAGAAAGACCTCCGCGGGCGCCGCCGCACGCACGTTGGTGATGCCCGCCGACCGCTCGCGGCTCACATTCCGCGAACCCAGATTCGGCGTCCGCAGGCTCGACGCGAGCGCCTGGCGTACTGCCGTAGCCCTGACGCGCTTGGGTCGAACTTGGCTGACGGTCTGCGCCGAAGGAGCGGTTGAGAGCTCATCGGGATGGAAGGCCGCATTGACCAGAGTCAACTTGCCGGACGAATTCGGTGCTGGATGAAATGCAGCATTCTCGAAGTGCGCGGTGTTCCGACTATGAGCGGCGATGGAGGCATTCACGTTTTCTGGCGCAACTCCGTCGAAGCTCACCAAGTGCGGCGCCATCGGCGAGACAGCGGTAACTCCGAATGCAGCAACGACCAACAAACCGCAGACCGGTTTACCAACTTTCGTTGCGCCGGCGTGGTTGCGGTCGAGAATCTGCGTAACCCGCAAGGTGGTCTCGCGCATGCGGCTGATGGCTGCCTGCACCAGGTTAAATCCGCGATGCAACAGGCCTTTCTCAGTCAACGAAACCAGGCATTCGGCGTAGGCCCTCGGGCTCGCCGTGCGGGCGAGCACGATGTCGTCGCACGCCATCTCGCGCTCGAGAGAGAGCTTGGAGTCGATCCACCAGATCGCCGGATGAAAGAACAGAACGGCGCGCGCCAGCTTCTGGGCAAGGTTCGTCCAGTCGTCCCAGCGTGCCAGGTGTCCGAGTTCGTGCAAGAGGATTGAGTTGAACTCGGCGACACTAAGTTCCTCGAGGGCCCATGCTGGAAAGACAACCGCCGGCTTGAAGAAGCCGATCGCTGCCGGAACATTGAGCGATTCAGAGGTGCAAAGCGTGACCGCGCGGCGTGAGTCGAAGGCCTGCAAAGTTTGCTGCAGCAAGGGATCCAAAGTCTGCGGGTCTAGAGGACGGCAAGAACGCCGCAGCACCCAGATGCGGCAGAGTCCATGCGTTACCTTGAGCACCGCAAAGCCGGCGATAAGCGCCCATGCCGCGAACAAATACACGGCCCATGAGTAAGGCAGCGTTAGCGTTCGATCTACGCTGGAGGGGGTGGTCTCCAGACTGCGACCCACGAAACCGGCAAGCGGAAGAACCGTGATCGCCAGCAACGCGGAGAGCCAGACAGCGAAGCGCGTCACGGCACCGGTGCGTCCGCTTACCCGAAGCACGGCCCAGGCGAGCAGCGCGATCGCCCCCCCCTGCACCAGGCAGTTCACTATCTGGTCGGCCGAGACCTGGGCCAGCATTTGCAAACTGTGCGCCATCGTCATCGTTGCTCCGATTCTTTGCCGTAGTCGTCCAGCATCTGCCGCAGCCGCTTCAGTTCAGCGGCGTCAATCGATTGATCTTCCAGCAGATTGAGCAGCAGCAGCTCATGCGAGTTCTTGAACAAGCGCTGGACCAGATGCTGCACCTCCGAACGCCGCGCCTCCGCCCGCTCAATCACCGGGCTGTAGACGTGAGCACGACCATCTTTCATGTGCTGCACGTAGCCCTTTTTTTCCAGGATGCGAATCGTCGTAAGGACCGAGTTGTAGGCCAGGGAGGTTTCTCCCGTCAGCGCATCGAGCACATGCTGGACGGTGCAGGCACCCTTGTCCCAGAGCACGTTCATCAGCCGGAGCTCGGCTTCGGTGAGAGTGGCTGACTGTCTCGGCGGCACTACGCGGCTCCTTTCAACAATCGCATCACAAAATATTGGACGCGGTGGATTTGGAAAGGTAACTAATAAATTAGTTTCGATCACTCCTGTAAAGAGATCGACAATCAACACAGATTTAAGTTGCTGCAACTAAACAGCTTGCATCTCTGTTGGGGAGGCGGCGGACCGGTCGCTGGAAAAAAGACTGGATTCCAGCCTGCCTCTGTCTGTACCGTTGCAGCCGGCCACCTCACTATGCCCAGGGACTTTTCCACACAGCCAAAAGGATTGAAAGAGCTGAGCGACGCGAAGCATCAATTCGGTCGAGCTGCGGCGGCGAAGACCGCCGAGATGCTGGTGGCGGCCAAGAGCCTGAAATTTACTGACCCCAAATCGCTGCTCGATTTCCACGACACTTTGCTGTTTTTACGCGCCTTCCCGCAAAGCGCCAGGATCGTTGAACAGTCGGAGGCGCTGCTGCGCTCCATCGAAGCGCAGGTTCGCCAACTTCAGGCCATCGGCGTTGACCTTAGCCTCTTCGACACGGAGGAATTCTCCGGGGTGGCGGGAACCGAGCTTCGCAATGCCTGGACCTTCGAGCTGGCGCGCTGGCTGGAACATCGCCATCCCGGCGATGTCACCGTCGAGTGGGACCTGGATGCACAATCGCGCCGCATGGCCATCGTGCTACCCAACGTCCTTCCACTTCTCGAGGACGACTCGTTTGTCGAGCCAGACACACCCTTTTTCGAGATGATGGCCGCGGCGGCGGGCGGCGAGCAGCACGTGCTGCCGTGGCTGCTCGACAGCTTCGACAAGCTTCCCCTTTCCTTGCTGCAGAAAACTGACTTATACGATTCCTTGGATGTGGAGCTGGTCTGGAAGCTTGGCAGCTCTTCCGCCAGCCGCACACTGGCACGAAGGCGAGCGAAGAAGCTTTTCATTCACCAGTCGCCGCTGCTGCAGCGAAAAGACGTCTCTCTGCACCGGGAGATGAAGTCTCCCGCACTCCCGCTTCGAAAGCTAAATCGAAATGAAGGGCAGGAAGTACTCGATTTCGCCCGCGAAGCCTTGGCGATTCGCTATCGCGAGCTGCACGGAAGCACGCATGGAGAGTCGGGGCATGTGGTCGAGGCCGATGCAGGCCGGGGCGTTCAGCTGTATCTCTGGGGCCTCGATCCGAATTGGCGCCTGCCCTTACGCGCCTATCACGCCGGCATGACATTAAAGAACGGCGTGCCGGTCAACTACTTCGAAGCGCTTGGCCTGTTCGAATGGCTGGAGCTGGGCTTCAACACCTTTTACGCCTTTCGCGAGGGCGAGACGGCCTGGATTTACTCGAAGATCATTCATTTGCTGCACCAGGTTTCCGGCGCGACCTGCATCTCGGTGTATCCCTACCAGCTGGGCCATGAGAATGAGGAAGCCATTGCCTCGGGCGCGTTCTGGTTCTATCGCAAGCTGGGCTTCCGGCCCGGCCGCCCGGAACTCCTGGCTCTAACGGAGAAGGAGGAAGCGAGGATGGCGCATGATCGCGAGCATCGGACCTCGGCGGCTACGCTCCGCAAGCTCGCCGCGGGCCACATCTTTTTCGAATTCGGCGACCGGCCGCATGGGCGCTGGGACACGTTTTCCACGCGCAATATCGAGCGGCTTGTTTTGCGGCACATGGCAGAGCGTTTCGCAGGAGACGTGGTTAGATTTCGGCGCGGCGCCGACCGGGCTCTCGAGCGTGCGCTGAATGTGAACGTAGCTGGCTGGAGCCGGTTACAACGGCAGGCTTTCACCAATTTTGCCTGCGTATTGATGTTGGTTCCGGACGTGAAGCGGTGGAGCGTCGGAGAGAAAGAGCTGCTGCTTGAGACAATTCGTGCGAAAGCGGCCACAGCGGAGTCCGGGTATTTGCGGCTGTTGCAGCGCCAGCCCAAGTTACAGCACACATTCTTGGAACTAGGATCATGAACTGGCGCGGGAAGTCGCCCTTCGCGGCCTCAGGACTACTTATGACACCCCGACCCGAGGCTCGCGGCCCGAGGCTCAAAGCCACCTGCGCCGCCGCATCGACAATGGGAGGCCCCGAATGTCGGTCCAACAAAATTCCTTCCGTCGGCGACGCCGGGACGCTCAGACCCCAACTGGCGCCTTAATCACCAGGTCAATCGTCGGAGGATGCATCAGCGTATTGTGAATCAGGCAGCGATGCACCGCCTCCTCCAACCCTTTCAGGTGACTCTCTTCTACTCCACCTGGAACCACCAGCTCGATCTTGAAATTGTCGATGCGAAATGGACCTTTCACCTTTTCCGCCGTGACGCGGGTAGTTACCCCCTGCGGAAGGATCCGATTGCGCGTCAGATAATCCACGGCATAAAACGCGGCACACGATCCCAGGGATGCTAACAACAACTCGGGTGGCGTCATGCCTTCGTCGTCGCCCTTGTTCTCGATGGGCTGATCGCAGATCACCGAATGTTGCCTGGCTTTGATTTCGAACTGCAACGCACCCAGATGCTCTACCAAGACTTCCACGGGCCCCTCCTCGTCATGTATGCATTCACGGTTGAACCACTAATTGCCGGCCATCATTCCGGTATGGGTTGCGAGGGCGGCATCGAGAAATTTACGAACTTTCTCCCGCGCCCGATGAAGGCGCGACTTTACCGCCGGCAACGATAGGCCCAGCTGAGCGGCGACCGCCTCCCCGCTCAATTCTTCCAGATCGCGCGCCTGATACACGGCGCGTTCGGGCTCCGGCAGCGACGCCATCGCACTGAGCAACAGCCGTTTCATTTCCGTTTTTGCTGCCTGCACATCGGGCGCATCGTCCGGCGATTCCAGTTGAGTGCCCTCCGCTTCCATCGCCGATAACTGCATGATGGGCAGCAAAGCTTCGCGCTGCTTCAGTTGCCAACACACGCGACGCCCAATCTGCGCCAGCCACGCCCGGAAGGCCGATGACTCGCGCAACTGCTCAAGGTTGCGATAGGCCTTCAGCAATGGCTCGATCAAGACGTCTTCAGCATCTTCCCGATTGCCGCACGCCCGGATGAGTTGCCGGTATACCGCGTCCTTGTGTTCGTTCGCAGCGCATTGAAATCCATGCTTCAATTCTGGACCTAGGCTCGCGTTTTATGAACAGCCACACGCACTTTTGTCTGTGAGGGCCGACACTTTCGCTTTTGCGATCGCGGTTCCAGGGCATGTGGCCAAGAACGACGGCCATGCCGCAGATGTTGGTAGCTCCGGCGAAGGTCAAACCAGCCCCCACAAACATGGCCAGATACAACCATCCCGGACTGACGAGCAGCGCCAGCAGGGTTGCCGCAAACACGATCACGCCGGCGGCCAGTCTCACCTGCCGCTCCAGGGTCCAGCGGCATGGTGCGCAGGTCACAAGGGGAAAGCGCGCCGTCCGCCAGGCCGCGGTGCCCCCAGACAAAATCGATACCTGCCGATTGTCTCCCAGCCACCCGCTCACGATCGCCGCGCGCGTTCCCGCCTCGCACACCAGGACGACCGGGCCACTCCCGACGTCTGCCATTCGCGCCTCCACCTGTTCCATCGGTACATTCAGGGCGCCTGGTATGTGGCCGACCGCGAACTCCGCGGCGGAACGAACGTCGATAACCCTCCCATGGCTGGCGAAATCGTTTCGAAGCCTCTCTGGACTAATGGCGGAAACCATATTTCCCTCTAGTAAAGAAGAGCGGAGATCCAGCATTAAGGATTCTGATCAACGAATACTTTTATGGGGTTTCTTTCGGGGAATGGAGCGGCGATCCCGGTTGGAGGGGCTTTTTGATCCGGGTTTAGGCTCGGCGAACCTACGATCAGAAAGGCAGCCGGGTTTGTTCAGAGGGACTGGCGGATTGGGACCACAGAAGCCAGGTAGGGGAAAAGAGAAAAGGCTGTGACTTTGGTTATGCTCTAGCCGCTTGCTCCTGCGAGAGAGCCTGCGGCGTGGACGCATGTACCGTCACAGCCCTTGATGCGATCACTGCTTTCACAGTTCCGAACCCCGGCAGACATCTCGCAACGCTGTCGGTTTTTTCGGGTCCGGTCGTTCCCCGAGTCACCTCATGGAACGGATCACTCAGTCTACTTTCGGGCCGGCGACATATTTTGAAGCCGTCCCTTTCGACCGTCGACATCACGAATCCTAGTACAGAACATGAAAATGTCAACGCCCAAGGCTGGTGCAATCGGAAGAATTCTCGCAACGCGAACTTTCAACCGCAACTGCATGACGGCCATAAACTTCTGCGATACCGTCCGACCGTCGTCATAGTCATTCACATCTTTTTCACAGAACCGGCCGTGCTCAGCGAGTTTTCCACGGCGAACCAGAACAGCCTCTTGACCGGCGGCGGAAGGTGGTTCATCTTGGAAACAGTCACATCGATGCCGCATCTGATCGCTTACGTTGACGGCGGGTCCCACGGAAATCCTGGGCCTTCGGGAGTTGGCGTGGTCATCGAACACCCTTCCGGCGAAACTACCCGCATCTCCAAATGGATAGGCCTGCAGGACAACAATGTCGCCGAATACGTGGCCTTGCTCGAGGCCCTGCAACATGCCATCCGCAACCACGCCGAAGCTCTGCACGTCTATTCTGACTCCGAGATCGTGGTCAGACAGATGAACGGCGAATATGCGTGCCGCAGCCCGCGGCTCTACTCGTTGAACTGGACCTGTCGGAAACTTGCCCGCTCTCTGGCATTTTCGATTGCCCACATTGCACGCAGCAGCAACCTCGAAGCCAACAGCCTTGCCAATCGTGCAGCACGACGGCGAGGCAGCGACTAGCCTCCAGCCATTGGCAACTTGCGGGTAGCTATTAACTGGCTGGTCAGACATCTTGCAGAGTGCTGATGCCGAAGGAGAAGCCAGGTAAAACGGTCCTCAGCTGAGCAGAAGTCGAGTCGCTAGCCTCGACCGGCGGACATTACATCTTGTAGCGGCCGAGGTCGTCCTCGCCCAGGTTCTCCAGGTACTTGCGGAGTTCGTCGGACGAGACGCGATCATTGATCGAGGTCGCTTGCTTGCTGTTCTTCAGCACGTCGTCTTCAACGAAGATGGGACAGTCCATCCGCAGCGCGAGCGCCAGCGCGTCCGACGGCCGTGAGTCGATGCTGATGATCTCGCCGCCGCGCTCCAGCCAGATGACGGCAAAGAAGGTGTCGTCCCGCAATTCGGTCACGACGACCTTGCGGACCATCGTCTCCAGGCCCAGGAGAAAATTCTTGAGCAGGTCGTGGGTCATGGGCCGCGGTGTGGTGACCTTCTCGATCTCGAGTGCGATGGCATTCGCCTCGTAAATGCCGACCCAGATGGGCAGCACGGTATCGCCGCCGGCGTCTTTCAGAATCACGATGGGCATGTTGGTAACCGGGTCCATCATCAGCCCGCGAATCTTCATCTCGACTTCCATCGTGGTTCCTCCCTGGGTTCTGCCCCTGTAATACCCCAATGCTGTACGTCACGCAAGCGGTTTGTGGATGTCTGGGAACATTGTGTCGACCCTCGCCGCTTATCGCTCGCTTGCTCGCAACGACAATTCAGTAGGCTCTGGGCGACTGCGCCCGAATGATTAATTCCCCACCATCTCTCCCAGCAAGCTGTTGGGAAAGGTCTGCGTCACTCGCACCGGAACGTAGGCCCCGATCGCGGGCTCAGCGCTTCCCTGTTGGATGACAAAGTTGAGCGTTTTGTTTTGCGAAGTGCGTCCCGTCATCTGTCCGCGCGCCGGGTTCTTCCCTTCCACCATCACTTCGAGAGTTTGTCCCAAGTGCCGCCGATAGCTGATCCGCTGCAGCTCGCGCTGGTGGTCCATCAGCAACTGCAGGCGGCGCGACTTTTCTTCCTCGGGAATTGAATCCGCGTACTGTAGCGCCGGAGTGTTTGGCCGGGGCGAGTACTTGAACGCGAAGACAGCATCGTAGCCCACCTCATCCAGCAGGCTGAGCGTTTCGTCGAACTCGGTCTCGGTCTCGCCCGGAAAGCCGGCAATCATGTCGGTGGTGATGCTGAGTTCCTTGTTGCGCGTCGACTTCATCCACGCAATGCGTTCCAGATACTGCTCACGCGTGTACTCGCGGAACATCGAGGCCAGCACCCGCGATGAGCCACTCTGGATCGGCAGATGCACATGATCGCAGAGCGTGGGCACAGCATCGATAGCGTCCACAATGTCTTTGGTAAAGTCACGCGGGTGCGAGGTGGTAAAGCGAACCCGCCGCATACCGGGCAACTCGCCAATCGCCGTCAGCAGCTCCGCGAAACTCTTCTTGCCGGCAGGATCTCGATACGAGTTCACGTTCTGCCCGAGCAGTTGAACTTCGGTAAACCCGGAGTCGGCCATGCGCCGCGCCTCTTCGATCACCGACGCCGATGTCCGGCTGCGCTCCTTGCCACGCGTATAAGGAACCACACAGTAGGCGCAAAATTTGTCGCAGCCTTCAATGATGGTGATGTAGCCCCGATGAGGATTGGTGCGCGCCGTGTACTCGGTCTCGAAGGCCTGATCGGTTTGGCGGTCGTCCAGTCCGGTAACGCGCGTCATGCCGGCTTCGATCTGCACCAGCATAGCCGGGAGGTTACGGTACGACGCCGACCCCGCGACCAACGAAACATAAGGAGCGCGCTCGAAGATCTTTTCGCCCTCCTGCTGCGCCACACAGCCCAGCACCGCAAATTTCTTACCTTGCTTCTGCAGCTTCTTGACGTCGTTCAGACGGTTGAAGACTTTCTGCTCCGCCTTATCGCGAATAGAGCAGGTGTTGTAGAAGATGAGGTCGGCCTCTTCCTCCTGCTGCACCTGCCGGTAACCCTCGGAAATCAGTGTCCCCACGACCTTCTCGGAGTCGTGGAAGTTCATCTGGCAGCCGAAGGTCTCGATATAAAACGTTTTCTGATCGGAACTCACGAAAACCCCAGTGATTCAGTATATCGCGGGAAGGAAAAGCAGCCGGGGATGGCAAGCCAGTTCGCTACGGGAGAGAAAAATGGCACCCTTATTTCAGGCAGAATGATGGCCGTCTTACGTCTCGTCATTCCGACGAGAGCGCTTGCCTTCTCAGTCCCGTCATTCCGTGTATAGCGATGCGAAGTGGAGGAACCCGCTGTCGACACGCGACGAACAACCATGCAAGGTCGAGGTTGAGGTCGTATCCTGGTATGAGCAATCGAAGTCTACTTCGCCAGTTCCTTCTCGATATCGGCGGCAATCCGCTCGGGCGGCGTAGTTGGCGCGTAGCGATCGACCACCTTGCCATCTTTCGCTACGAGAAACTTGGTGAAGTTCCACTTGATGGTGTCGCCGAGCAGTCCGCCCTTCTTCGATTTCAGGAATTCAAACACCGGATGCGTCTTCGTCCCATTCACTTCGATTTTCGAAAACAGGGGGAACTCAACCCCGTAGTTCGTCTCGCAGAAGGCCGCGATTTCTTCATCTGAGCCGGGTTCCTGGTGGCCGAACTGATCGCAGGGAAATCCCAGCACCTCGAATCCCTGCTTCTTGTACTTCGCGTAAAGTCCCTGAAGCCCTTTATACTGGGGCGTAAATCCACACTGGCTGGCGGTGTTCACGATCAACAGCACCTTGCGCTTGTAGTCACTGAGCTGCTTGTCTTTGCCATTATTCAGCGTCGCCGAAAGATCGTATAAGGACATGAATTCGCCTCAGGAAATATCCTACGCTGCCCGACTAGAAAGCTGCTTCTAACGACCACTTGCTGAGGACGGACGGCCATAAGCCGGCATCCTCAGGACCCATTTGATTTGCGTCTGCCAAGCCCACCATGCGACCATCAACGTCCTACCGATGGAGGTCAATCTCATGCGTGTGAAGCGCTACGTCCCAATTCTCGTTGCTACCGTCGCATTGCTTGCTACTTCCCTGCTGGCGGAAGAAAAATTCACGACGCAACTGATTCCTCGTGAAGTGCTCTTCGGAAATCCCGAGCGCGCCGATCCGCAGATCTCGCCGGACGGCATGCAACTCGGCTACCTCGCCCCCGTGAATGGCGTGCTCAATGTGTGGATCCGAACTTTAGGAAAGAACGATGACCGTGCGGTTACGGAAGATAAGAAGCGCGGCATCCGCAACTTCACCTGGCAATACGACAACCAGCACATCCTGTATACGCAGGATGTCGGCGGCGATGAAAACTGGCGGCTCTACCAGACGGACATTGCCACCAGGCAGACGAAAGATCTTACCCCGTTCGAAAAGGTCCGCGTCGATCTCGTCGCCTATGACTGGAGGACGCCCGACACCGTCCTGGTCCAGGCAAACAAGCGTGACCCGAAGCTCTTCGACGTGTATCGCGTCGATTTGAAGACCGGCAAGATTGATCTCGACACCGAAAATCCGGGCGACGTGCAGGGATGGCAGGCCGACAATGCGTTACAAGTACGAGCCGCACAGGTCCAGACTGACGACGGGGGAACCATTATCCGCGTTCGCAACGACATAAAATCCCCTTGGCGCGAGCTGATCAAGTGGGGGCCGGACGAAACCTTCGGCGGCCTCATCGGCTTTACTCCCGACAACCAGAAGATCTGGATCGCCACCAGCCTCGGCTTCAATGCGGCGCGCCTGCTCGAGATCGACATTGCCAGCGGCGAACGCAAAGTGATTGCCGCGGATCCGCAATTCGACGTGGAGGGCGTGGTCACGCACCCCAGGACAGATGCGCTGGAAGTGGTGACTTTCGTCAAACAACGCACGGAGTACGACTTCGTCGATCCGCAGATCAAAGCCGACTACGCCGTCCTGCAGAAGGCGCACAGCGGCGACATCACCCACTTGTCGCGCACCCTGGATGACAAGAAATGGATCGTCACGTTTGTCAGCGATGACTCGCCGGTGGCGTTCTATTTGTACGATCGCCCCTCGAAGAAAGCGACCTTCCTGTTTAACGACCGTCCCGCGCTCGAGAAATACAAACTGTCGGCCATGAAGCCCATCGAGTACACCGCGCGCGATGGCATGAAGATTTATGGCTATCTCACCACCCCGGCCGGTATGGAGCCCAAGAATTTGCCGATGGTGGTGTTCGTGCATGGAGGGCCTTGGGGTCGTGATAATTGGGGCTATAACCGCTACGCGCAGTGGCTCGCCAATCGTGGCTACGCCGTGTTGCAGATCAACTTCCGCGGCTCGACCGGTTATGGCAAGCAGTATGTGAATGCCGGAGACCGCCAGTGGGCCGGCGCCATGCACACCGACCTGCTCGATGGCAAGGATTGGGCGGTCAAACAAGGCGTCGCGGATGGCAGCAAAGTTTGCATCATGGGTGGCAGTTACGGAGGCTATGCGACACTCGCAGGCGTCGCCTTCTCGCCTGACGCCTTTGCGTGTGGCGTCGACATTGTCGGCCCCTCAAACCTCAATACGCTGCTCAAGACCATTCCACCGTATTGGTCGACCATTCTTTCGACCTTCCACAAGCGTATGGGCGATTCGGAAGAGGTGCTCAAGGCGCAGTCACCTCTGTTCAAGGCCGATCAGATCAAGGTTCCGCTGCTGATCGGGCAGGGCGCGAACGATCCGCGGGTGAACAAGGCCGAGAGCGACCAGATCGTGGCCGCCATGCGCAAGAACGACAAAGCCGTCGAGTACTACGTGTTTCCCGATGAAGGGCATGGCTTCGCCCGGCCGGTAAACAACATGGCCTTCAACGCGGCGTCAGAAGTTTTCCTGGCGAAGTATTTGGGAGGACGTGATGAACCGCCGTCCCCGGCCGAAGCAAAATTGCTGGAGAGCGTGAAGCAGTAAGAGCGGGGACGAGGAAGAACCACCGCGAGGCGGCGACATCTGCTTTGAGTGGGAAGTGTATATCGCAACAATTGCGTCATCATTCCGGCCGGACCGACCCTATAACCTTCGTGATTCCGACCGGAGCGACCCCGCAGGATTCGTCATGAGCAGGACCTTGCCTTTGTACGCGTTCAGTTTCTTTTCCTTGCCGTCGTTTAACATTGCGGATAATTCGTATAAGGACATGTCGTTTACCTCACAGTCATCATAACGTTACCCGGGCATTGCGCGCAGCGGCGGAAAGTGCGCTGTTTAACTCGGGGCCGAGCAACTCGACTGTTGCTGAGTGCAGTTTTTTGACAGGACCAAAGTCTCTCGTCAAAATTTCCTAGACAACCAATCTGCTTCGAGGTACATTTCTGCCGCCCATTGTCCGTCAGAACGTCGCTGTCGGCAGCGACATTCTCGGTACAGCCAAGATGCTGAAGTTCGCATCCAGCCAAGCCTTCGGACGGAGCAATCTCTGGAAGGACAATTATGAAATTTCTGCGACTTGTTATTATTGCTCTAGCACTGCTCGTGGCTGGAGCAACCATTGCTGCCGCTCAATCGCAATGGGTTCAAATCAACAACGAAGTCTGCACCGGGAATAATCCCTGCTTCCCCCCCGGCGTTACCATGCTGTTGACTGACGGCACAGTTGTGGTTCACGAGGAGCAGGATGGGGGCGAGGTCCACTGGTATAAGCTTACCCCCGATGCCTTCGGCAGCTACGTAAACGCCACCTGGAGTCAGCTCGCCGACATCCCGGCTGGGCTCAACTATGCTCCGCTTTACTTCGGTTCGCAGGTCATCGCGGATGGCCGCCTGACGGTGATCGGTGGAGAGTACAACTTCGATCATCCAGTCTGGACGACGCAGGGCGCCATTTACGACCCGGTTACGAATGCCTGGACGAATGTTGTTCCACCGGCGGGTTGGCAACGTACTGGCGACGCTCAGTCCATCAACCTACCGGATGGAACTTATATGCAGGCCAGTTGCTGCGACCAGCCGCCGAAGTGGGCGTACCTGAATCCCACCACTCTCACCTGGACGAACTTCCAGGGCGCCGGCAAATTCGACGTCTTCGACGAAGAAGGCTGGAACATGTTGCCCAACGGCAACATTCTGACGGTTGACGCCTACGTTTTCCAGTACGACGCAACCGGCAAGAATTCGGAGACTTACAGTCCTGCCACCAAGAGCTGGACCAGCGCCGGGAGTACGGTTGTGCAGCTGTGGGACAGCCATTGCGGCAACCAGAGCCAGGCATCGTTCGAAGTTGGTCCTGCGGTTCTGCGGCCCGATGGAACGGTTTTCGCCACGGGCTCGAACACTTGCGGCACCGGTCATACAGCGATTTACAAATCCAGTAACGGCACTTGGACCGCCGGACCTGACTTTCCGCTTACCAACGTCAGCATTGCCGATGGACCAGCAAGCATTGAACCAAACGGCAATGTGCTGATGATGGGCAGCGTAAATGAGGGTCCCCCAGCAACTTTCTACGAGTGGGATGGCACTAATCTGACGCAGATTGGGGGTTCGCCCAACGCGGCAAACGACGGCTCGTTCTATGGTCACCTGCTTCCGCTTCCAACCGGCCAGATTATGTTCACGGATTGGAATGAAGTGGACATTTTCACACCCCACGGAACTTACAACCCTGCCTGGGCGCCGCAGATTGTCGTGTCTGCGTCCAATCTGAATCTGACCCACGGATCAACCAATAACGTTCTTCGCGGCTACCGGCTCGCTGGCGTGAGCCAGGGAGGAGCCTATGGCGATGACTACCAGCCAAATACAAATTATGCGCTGGTGCGTCTGACTAACAAGGCGAGCGGCCACGTGTTCTACTGCCGGACTCACAATCCCAGCAGCTACCAGGTGCAAAGCACCAGCCTGCAGACAACGATGTTTGATGTGCCGGCTGGAGTCGAGACCGGTCCAAGCACGCTGGAAGCGGTTACCAACGGTATCCCGTCTGCACCGGCTAACGTGACAGTTCACTAAACCAACCTGCAGTTCCCTTCCACGCCCACCTTCGCGGTGGGCGTTGTTTTTTTGGCGTGCGGTCGGCGCCAGCTTCTGATGAGGAAATAATTAACTTTTAATTGCAAGACGAAATCAGGAAGGTTCCCCAAGCTTCGCCGTCATCTTCAAAAACTCGGCGTGTACGCGTGGGTCGTCGGACAACTCGGGATGGAAAGTTGCTGCCATCACGTTTGCTTGCCGCACCAACACGGGATCGTCGCCGCGTCGGGCGAGCACCTCGACACCCTCTCCGACAGATTCGATTCGCGGAGCGCGAATGAAGACCATCTCCAGCGGGTCGTCTCCGAGCGCGCTGGGAGCGGTGAGAATGGTCGAGTCGATCTGGCGGCCGTAGGCATTGCGGCGAATGCTGATGTCGATGGCGTTCAGTCCTGGCTGATGAGGATCCTCTACCTGCCGGGCCAGCATGATCGCGCCGGCGCAGGTGCCGAAGGTCGGCTTGGCGTGAACGAAGTCGTTCAGCTTCCGAAATCCATGTTCATCCAGAAGCTTAAGAAAAGTGCTCGACTCGCCGCCCGGGATGATGAGTCCGTCGATCTCGTCGAGTTGTTCGGGCTTGCGGACGAGAACGACGTCAGCGCCGAGCTCTTCCAGCCGACGCCGGTGGGCGTCGAAATCGCCTTGTAGTGCGAGGACGCCAATCGTGCTCGCGCTTTTCGCGGTTCGCTCCTCGCTCTTCGCCAGATTAGAACGCAGCTCTCTACTCCCTAAATAACGATTCACCAGCGCGTGGCTTACGCACTCCCCGCAGTGTCTGCAGGAAAGCTGTCAGCATCTGACGAACCCTGGTCAGCTCCGTGAGCAAAACGTTGCAATCTGACGATTCTATGAAGTTGAGATCTTTGGCGAGCCGCAGGTGATTTTGCAGCTCGCTGGCAGAGCCCATCGCAATTTGAACATGGCGAGCCAATTCGGCGTCGCTGCATCGTCCGCATCCTTCGGCCAGATTGGCACCGATCGAACCCGCCGCCCTGCGAATCTGCGATGTCAAACCAAACAGTTCAGAACGGGGAAAAGCTTCGGTCACCCGGTACAAATGGATGGTGAGTGCGTGAGCTTTCTGCCAAACTTCCAACTCCTCATAATTTCTCATCCCGACTCTCTCTCGGGCCTACAAAGCGAAGAGCGAAGACCGAAAGGCGAAATGCGAAGAGCGAAAAGCGGCCCCTCTACCATCCCCTTGTCTGCAACAAGTCTTTCTCTTCGATGGCGGAGATCGCCAGACCTTTCATGGCGCCCGTCATCTGCTCGCTGACTTCGGCCAGGATCTTGGGATCATCGAAGTGCGTGGCAGCAATCACAATCGCTTTCGCGCGCGACTCGGCTTCTTCGCGCTCCTTCTTCTCGGCCAGATTCAACGGCGTCGCTCCGCCTTTCATGAAAATGCCCGAGCCAACGAAGACCGCCTCGGCGCCAAGCTGCATCATCAGCGCGGTGTCTGCCGGAGTCGCAATGCCGCCGGCCGAGAAGTTCGGCACCGGCAGCTTCCCTGCCTTGGCAACCATGCGGACGAGTTCGTAAGGTGCTTGCAGATTCTTGGCGGCGGCGAACAGTTCTTCTTCGCTCGCCACGGTGAGCTGACGCATCTCTTTGACGATCTGCCGCATATGCTTCACGGCGTGAATCACATCGCCAGTCCCAGCCTCGCCCTTAGTGCGAATCATGGCCGCACCTTCGGCAATGCGCCGCAGAGCTTCTCCCAGGTTGCGCGCACCGCAGACGAAGGGCGTCGTGAACTTGTGCTTATCGACATGGTGCTCTTCGTCGGCCGGGGTAAGCACCTCGGACTCATCGATGTAGTCAACCCCAATCTCCTGCAGGATCTGCGCTTCGGCGAAATGGCCGATGCGGCATTTGGCCATGACCGGAATCGAGACGGCGGCCATGATCTGTCTGATGAGCTTGGGATTGGCCATGCGCGACACGCCACCTTCGGCGCGAATGATCGCCGGAACGCGCTCCAGCGCCATGACGGAGGTGGCACCGGCCTTCTCGGCGACCTCGGCCTGTTCGACGCTCATGACATCCATGATCACGCCGCCCTTGAGCATCTCGGCAAGGCCGACCTTCAAACGTAAACTCGTGCTGCTACCGTTGTTCTCTGACATAACTTTTCCTTGGAGCGGGGCTTCCCTGCATTTCACCCATTCGCTCTTGGCCCATCGCGTGGGTTGCGGCCGGACTCCGGTCCTTCCGCAGATCATCCGTCGCCGCTGGCGTAAAGAACTATTTTACCTTGCAGGCCGCTGCGCCACGCGCAACCGCCAAGTTTCCGGACTCAAAAATGGTACCTCGCGCACGGCCGGATGAATAGAGCCACTTAGGTTCGAGCCGGTTGGGGCCGCTCGGCCTTTTCCATGTTCACTTTTATCCTCAGCGACGTTTTACCGTCATCCTGAGCGGACTGAGGTGTCACGTTGGCTCGTCTGCGGCAAGAGCGGTCCCTTGATGGTGCGCTGGGATGAACTACGTCGCGTCGCTGTGTTTCTTCTTCAGATACTTCGCGAACATGCGATGAGGGTCGATCTCAATGAACTTCCCCTTGCTGCGCGCCAGAACCTCGCCCTGCCGGTTGCGGATCTCGGCCATGCGTGTGTGTTCACGACCGCGCACCCGTCCTTCCCATCCTTCGACGATGAGAGCCTGGTTAAGCGGCACTGGCTTCAGATAATCGACGGTCATGCTGCTGGTAAGCGCTACGATGCCACGATGCTTGCTCACCTTCCCCATACCCTCGTCGAGAATCGTGGCAATGATGCCGCCGTGGGCATGGGCCGGTGGTCCAGTGAAACGTTTGTCGAGCCGGAAACGGCAAACGAAGCGTTGCGCCTCGGCGTCGAAGACGAATTTGAGCCGCAGGCCGGCTTCGTTGTTGGGACCGCAGCCGAAGCACTCGTTGCCAATGATCGTTTGCCGGACCTGGTGGCCCGGGACTGCCTTGTGACGGGGCATGTATCCAAGATGAAGCAGAGCCGCCTTGGATGCAAGGGCCTCGGTCGCGCCCGGTGTCGTGCCTTGGCGCGCTTGCCATCTTGCCCTGACGCGGCCAAGCCTCGCCAAGATCCCCATTCCGTCTATCCGATCGGATAGAGAATGGCTATCCAATCGGATAGGGCGATCGGTGCTGGAGACAACTCCGCGATGCGGCGCGCGGCGGCGTCCGAATTGTAAGTAGCTGAAAAAAGGAGGCCCAGTCGCGCGAGTCCCAGAGTTTGTAGGGGGCAAAGAGTGTGGCAGCCCGCATGCACTGTGAAAGAGCGAGGCGCTCTTAAGTCCCGGAGATGGGAACGGTACGCATGGCCCGTGCGAAGGATGTTACCGTCAACTGGCCGCCCGAGGACCCGTCAGGAATGCACAGAAACCGCATTCCTGAATGGAAGCATCCAGGATGAACAGCGCCTCCGTTGCTGCGTAGCGCCCTGATTTCGAGGGGGAGACAGGGCGCTCGCGGCATATCTCCCGATCCCGCCGGAGTTTCCCGAGCCTTTCCAGCCTGGAATATTCGCGATATCTTTTCCTTCCAGGTTCCCGACGCAGGCAGCCCGAAATCCAGCACAGCGCATCGAACTGAACGATCCGGTTCAGGGATCTGCAGGTCGAAGAGCACGGTGGCCGGCCAGCCTTCAGGTGGTTCGCTTTACAACACATCACTTATGGCACGAAAAAAGGTTCGCAGAGCGCCGCCTGCGGTGCTGGAAAAATGTCCGACGAACATCAGCGGGTTGGATGAGGTAACCAACGGCGGACTGCCACGCGGCCGCAATTCTCTCTTCTGTGGCGGAGCCGGCTCCGGCAAAACCATGCTGGGGATGGAGTTTCTTATCCGCGGCGCCCTCGACTTCGATGAGCCGGGAGTGGCCATCGTCTTTGAAGAGACCCTCGACGAACTCGCCTCGAATTTCGCCTCTCTCGGCTTCGACGTCCCTGCGATGGTGGCGTCCAAACGCCTTCTGATCGACCAAGTTGTCGTCAACCGCGATCAATTGATCGAGACCGGCGCGTACGATCTGGAAGGGCTGATCATTCGCATCGGCAGCGCCATCGATCAGATCAAAGCCAAGCGCGTCCTGATTGATACCATCGAAGTGCTGTTCAGCGCCTTCAGCAACGAAGCGGTCATTCGCGCCGAACTGCGGCGGCTGTTTCGTTTTCTGAAGGACAAGGGCGTCACCTCCGTCATAACTGCCGAGACCGGGGCCAATGCCCTGACACGTTACGGACTGGAAGAGTACGTTGCCGACAGCGTGATTCTGCTCGATCATCGGGTCAACGAGCAGATTTCGACGCGCCGCCTGCGCGTGGTGAAGTATCGCGGCTCGGCGCACGGCACCAACGAATATCCCTTCATGATCACCGATGACGGCATATCGGTCGTTCCCATCACCTCGCTGCAATTGACCCACGAGGCGAGAAAAGACCGGGTGTCGAGCGGCATTACCGGCCTTGACGAAATGCTGGACGGAAAGGGATTTTTTCGCGGCAGCAGTGTCCTGATTACGGGAACCGCCGGTACCGGCAAATCGAGCTTCGCTTCCTTCTTTGCCAATGCCGCATGCGCCCGGGGCGAGAAAGTGCTGTACATGGCCTTCGAGGAATCGCCCAGCCAGATCCTGCGCAACATGTCGTCGGTTGGCTTGAACCTCGACCGATGGATCAAGAAAGGTCTGTTGCAGATCGTCGCCGTTCGTCCCACCTCGATCGGACTGGAAGGACACCTCGCCACGGTTCATCGGTACGTTGAAAAGCTCCGTCCCGCGGCAGTGGTCATGGATCCGATCACGAATCTCATTTCGGTGGCCGACGTTGCGGCCGTTAAAGCCATGCTGACCCGCACCATCGACTTCCTGAAGATGCGTGCCACCACTGCGGTGTTTACTAACCTGACCCTGGGCGACCAACCCGACGACACGGCCATCGGCATCTCTTCCCTCATGGACTCGTGGCTGGTGTTGCGCGACGTGAGGGTCGGCTACACACGGCAGCGCATTCTGGCCATCCTGAAGTCCCGCGGCATGGCCCACTCCAGTGAGATACGCGAATTCCGCCTCGGCGATCAGGGTATTTCCATTCTCGAAGCCCATAAACACGTCTCCGAAAACACACGCTTAGGAGGCAGACTTCAATGACTCCTGTGAAGAAGACACCGGCGAAGAGCTCAGTACCGAACAAGACCTCGGTATCGAAAAGGAGCTCCGCAGACTCCTCCGGCAGCTCGGCGAAGGGCAGCCCGAAGGGGAGCATGGCGGCGCGGTCCGGGTCCTCGCGCGGGATTCGTCACCTGGGACCGAGTCTCAGTCGCAATCCCAAGTGGAACTTGCGGCTCTACGTTGCGGCCCAAACTCCCGCCTGTATGGACGCGATTGCCAACCTGCAGCAGATTTGTGAAGAACACCTGGGCGGAAAATATCGCATCGAAGTTATCGATTTACTGAAACGCCCACAACTTGCGGCCGGCGATCAGATCATTGCCGTGCCCACGCTGGTGCGGCATTTGCCGACGCCGGTCAAACGCATTATCGGAGATCTATCGAACCGCGAGCGGGTCCTGATCGGTCTTGATTTAAAGCCTGCAACTGCGACAAGGCGCCGTTAGCAACGGCAAGTCTATGAGGGAGTTCAAGGTTGGCTGAAAACAAGCAGGAGACAATTCTGCTGGTTGCGGATCGCAGGTCGACGTATACCGCCCGCTTGCTGCAGCGCGAAGGTTACGGTGTCGTCACTACTTACACCGTCGATCATGCTGTCGCCATGTGCGTAAACCGGCAGTATGCCGCTGTCGTGCTCGATCAGGATCTCTTCATCGAAGTCGACGGCTGGAATGTGGCACAGTCCATCAAGCTGGTACGGCCAGGCGTCTGCGTAATCCTGGTTCTCCGGGGAGTGCCTCTTCGAGGTAAGCCGCCCAAAGGGGTCGATGGGCGAATCTCGCAGCAGAACCTGTCCAAACTGCCAGAGTTGATCGCCGAACTACACAAGCCGCTGCATCAAAGCGCCTGACTTACACCTTTGTGGTTATCCTCGCTCAATGTTAATATTTTGAAACGTTTCTTCTTGGCCGGGTGAAACGTAAACATGGCCATAGGAGCGCTATTGCACTCAATCCTCGCAGTACCAGCCTTTTACGTCGATCCCGGTTCGGGGAGTATGGTTTTGCAGTTGCTCCTCGGCGGCGTCAGCGGCATCTACGTAGTGTTCCGCCTCTTCAAGCATAAAGTGCTGCGGATGCTGGGAATCCGGAGCGATGATGAGGCAGCCGAGCTTCCTGCACCGCTGCCACTTTCCGAATATACTGACCAAGAGTCAGCCCACAGACGCCGCGTTTAACTCGAATGACACTGCACGTCCTGGCGGATGTCGGAAGGCGGGACGCGGGGTCGTTTCGCGATCCTGACGGCTTCGTCTTTCATTACGCCAATCAGGTTTACCGCGCGGTCTTTCCTTCCGCTGTAGATCGCTGGCGGAAGTTCGCGAACAGCGAGCTCGCCGAGGAATTGCAGACAGCCGGACTGCTGGTGCCCACGCGTGAAGTGACCGCTCAGCGGTTGGAGGGTCCCCAGGAATTTCCGCCGGGCACGGTCCTTCTGCAACACGATCGTATTCCCTTCCTCAATTACCCGTATGAATGGACCTTTTCCATGCTGCGCCAGGCGGCACTGTTGCAACTGGATATCCTCGAACGATCGCTGCGCCGGGGATGGATCCTGAAAGATGCTACCGCTTACAACGTGCAGTTTCGTGGATTCCGGCCCGTCTTCCTTGACGTGCTGTCTTTCGCGCCACTCGCGCCCGGTGACCCGTGGGCAGGTTATAACCAGTTCTGCCGCATGATGCTCTATCCGTTGATGCTCGAAGCGTACAAGCAAGTTCCCTTCCAGCCCTGGCTCCGCAGTGAGCTCGAGGGCATCGATCCAGTGGTATTCAGCCGCATGTTTCGTGGCCTCGAGCGGCTTCGGCCCGGCGTATTGACGCACGTCAGCGCACAAGCTTACCTGCAACGCAAGTACTCGCATGCCGACCACAGCGTGCGCGATGAGGTGACTTCGGCGGGTGTAACCCCGGCGATGATCGCGCGCAATGTGAAGGGGTTGAAGAAGCTGGTGTCACGGTTGCGGCCTGCGCAGGAAATGACAACCTGGAGCGATTACTCACGGTCGCATTATCAACCCGGGGCACTGGCCTTGAAAGAAACCTTCGTTCGCGATGCCGCAGCCGGCCGTCGTTTGAACCTGGTGTGGGACCTGGGTTGTAACGACGGGCGCTTCAGCCGCCTGGTTGCCGACAATGCCTCGACGGTCGTTGCCATGGATGCAGACCCCGGCAGCATCGACCTGCTCTACCGCGAGCTGACCCAGGAGAAGCGCAACAACATTCTTCCTCTGCTGATGAACCTCGTCAATCCATCGCCCGCTCAGGGATGGGCTTCGAGCGAGCGTCCCTCGATGGCGCAGCGCGGTCGTCCCGACCTCACGCTGGCCCTGGCGCTCGTGCATCACCTGGCAATAACAGCCAACGTGCCACTGACGGCCTTGCTGGACTGGTTTGCCCAGCTCACGCAGGAACTGGTCATCGAATTCATCGCCAAGGACGATCCCATGGTGCGGCGCCTGCTGCTGAATAAAGACGACACCTATAGCGACTACAGCCGCGAATCCTTTGAACGTTATTTGCTGGAGCGCTTCACCCTGAAGCGGCAGGCCGCCTTGCCGGGCGGCACACGTTTTCTGTATCACGCTGTCTCGCGCCCTTCGGCGGTGGAACGTTAGTGTCGAAGCGCACCTTCACGCGGGTCTTCGTCGCACTGCTCTCGCTCACAACCTTTGCCTTCGCGCAATCGGTGTATCAGGCAATTGCCGGCAATCGCGAATTCATCCTCCTTAACCAGATCACCCACTCCAAACTTCTGCTGATCATCCTGTGCTTCAACCTCGCGCCTGCGCTGATTCTCGCGGGCGTGTGGCGGCTCCTTCGACAAGGCAGCATGCGCTTGGCCAATTGGTTTCTGAGTGCCGCATTTCTGCTGCTGCTGACCCCGTTTCTTTTCGAGCTGCACAAGGCCTACCTGTCACCGCTCCTGGGCTTCCGCCATAACACCGTGCTGGTGGCAATTCCTCTGGCGCTTGCTGGATTCCTCGTATTTCGCTATCGCGACGAATTCGAGCGCTTTCTGATGGTGCTCTCGCCGGTGATCGTGCTCTTCCCTGCCCTGTTTCTATGGCGAACCTGGAACCAGGTCGCGCCCGACGCCACGGCTTCGTCGACCCGCCATGCAGCCGCGGGCGTCGAGGTCCAACCACAAGCGCATCCACCGATCTTTATCCTGATTCTCGACGAGTTCACGCGGCCCGCTCTGCTCGACGCGAGCGGCCACATCGATCGGGCCCGTTTCCCGCACTTCGCCGAATTCGCGCAACACAGCACCTGGTTCACCAACGCCACCGCAAACGCGGAATACACGACGCGCTCGATTCCCGTAATCGTCACCGGAAACTTTCCGCATGGCAATGACGCCTCCGACAGCGCGTATCCTGACAATCTTTTTCGTCTTCTGTCGCCGGCGTACGACATAACGATTCACGAGGAAGTGACCCGCTTCTGTGTCGATGCCGCGTACCACTGTCCGGACGCTGAACGCGTCCGGCAGCGCGGGCACCTGTTGCGCGCTGTGCTGGAGCTGTACCTCTTGCGGGCCGCTCCCAAGGCGGTGGTCATCGCAATCGAGGAGCGTGGCTTGCGGCAGGAGCAACAACGGTTTCGCGAGTTCCTCTCCGAGATCCCCGGCCCGCAAAGCGGCAGGCCGCCGCTGAACTTCATGCACCTGGAGTTGCCGCACGCTCCCTATATGCTCAATCCCGATGGCAGCATCCATCCCGAGAGTCCCGCCGGCTTCGATCCCAGGTACGCGGGCGACACCGCGCTGCTCGACCGGTTGCGCGGCGATTATGAAAAGCAGATCGAATATACCGATGGCCAGCTGGGCAATTTTCTGGAGAAGTTGCAGAAGGCAGGTCTCTATGACCAGTCGCTGATCCTGGTGACCTCGGACCATGGTGTGAGCTGGAAAACGAATGCGCCGGGCCGCGTCTTGAGCGAGGGGAACGCCGGCATGATCTTTCCGGTACCACTGTTTATCAAGCTTCCCCGGCAAAAAGACGGACGTGTTTCCAGCGAGGATGTACAGTTGATCGACGTGCTGCCAACGGTTGCCGCGGTCGCAGCAGTGCAGGTGCCGTGGCAAGTTGCAGGACGCAATGCCCTGGGTCCCGACCACGCCCCGCGCCAGAAAATCATGATCGACGCCAATGATCGCAAGTTCGCCTACCCGGACAATTTTGCCGAGACAGTGCCCGCGAAGTAGCGCGACGCTGGAGTGCGCGCATTGGCGATCGGACTGGAATTCTTTCTCGACGCTACGCCGTGCGTCGCGATTTGCGCGCCTCGTACCAGCAACTGTTGTGGATCGATTTCAGCCCTGGGCTCCCGACAAGACGCATATTTTCCATTATTTTGATCTGGTTCTGGAATAGACTTCGTGGCTTGGCGATAGATAAGGAGGTTCTATGCCTCTCCTAAAACGCTATACAAACTGGCGAACGACCTGGACCCAGATCGTGCCTGGACGGTTTGGTGGAGTCGGCCCATTTAGCGACTTACTGTTCTACGATCAAAACGCGGGGGTTGCCGAGATTTACAGTACGGACGGCCAGGGAAATATCACCCTGATGAACAGTTATGGCGACTGGGACACTGAGTGGGATCTGATCGTCCCTGGTAATTTTGGCGGGACACCCCAAACGCAGCAGACCGACCTGCTCCTGTACAGCCGTGCTCGCGGAGCCGCCGCCTTCTTTGATGTCTCGGGCCGGGGAAATATCACCCTGATGAACAGTTATAGCGACTGGGACACTGATTGGGATCTGATCATCCCTGGTAATTTTGGTGGGACCGCCATGACGCAGCAGACGGACATACTCCTGTACAGCCGTGCTCGTGGGGCTGCCGCTTTTTTTGATGTCTCGGGCCACGGAAATATCACTCTGATGAATAGTTATGACGACTGGGACACGGATTGGGACCTCATCATCCCGGGTAATTTTGGCGGGACCGCCCAAACGCAGCAAACCGACCTGCTCCTCTACAGCTATGGAGGTGGAGCCATTGGATTTAACGATGTTTGGGGTGCAGGAAACGTCAACCTAATGAGAAGCTATGATGCTGGGTCGTTAAACTATGACATCATAGTTCCGGGCCATTTCCGTCGGACAGGCCAACCGACTACAACCGATCTTTTCTTCTACCGTCAAGACCGAGGAACGGCGGTTTTCTACCGGGTAAGAGCAAATGGCATCATTAGTCATATTCGGAGCTTCGACGGATGGGATCGAAATTGGTCAAAAATCATTCCGGGAATCTTTGCGGGCGATGGCAATGTCACCGATCTCCTTTTCTATGACAGCGTTTCAGGCATTGGGGAATTCTATGTTGGCTATGATCTGCCCCAAAGCATAGCAGCGGAGAATGCCCACCCGGGGACCGAGTCATGGAAGCTTGTTTCTTCCGCACGGTCCCACCAGATAGAGGGGTACGCATCAGCGACCAGTGTAGATCGTGGCAATCAAATCATCTTCTATGTGAACACGGAAGCACCGACGTACGATATCGATATCTTTAGAATGGGCTTTTACCAAGGTTTTGGGGGTTGCTTAGTAACGAGCATAGGCAATCTTAGCGGGAACTCTCAGCTGAACCGGAGGTGCATCGACGAGCTAGGAATGATCGAATGCCAGTGGGAGCCTTCCTATTCATTCAAAATTCCGGACGCATGGCACAGTGGCGTATTCCTCGCAAAGCTGACGTCAGCCGCTTATGTCGATGGACAAGGCGCGAACATTTCTAGTTATGACCAATACATCATCTTTGTGGTGAGGGACGACCTCAGTATAAGTGACGTTATGTTTCAATCGAGCGTCACTACGTACCAAGCCTATAACTTATGGGGGGGCACGAGCCTATATGGCGACTTTAAGGATCCGGCAGGTATCGATCATAACAACCAAGCACATGGCGTTTCCTTCAATCGTCCATATCTTTTTGGAAACGGTTGCTCCGACTTCTTGTATTGGGAGTACCCGATGTTGCGATGGTTGGAGAGTAATGGATTTGATCTAACTTACTGTACAGACATCGACACCGATGTTAGAGGCGAACTGCTTCTTAATCATAAGGTATTTCTTAGTGTCGGACACGATGAGTACTGGTCGTTACGTATGCGGAACACGGTGGAAACTGCACTGACACAGGGGATATCACTTGCATTTTTTGGGGCTAACGCCATGTACTGGCAAGTTCGGCTGTATGGTTCCGCGTTCGATGCTGCTGCCGACGCGGCAGCAGCAAATGCAGTATTAGCTGCGGCGGCCGCTGGAGCTCCCCCAGCCGCCGTCTCCGCCGCCGCTGGAGCTCTGGTCTCATACGGAACGTCGCTTGAGGATGGGCTCAGCGCAGAGCCTCGTATCGTAGTTTCTTACAAGGAGCTAGCTGCGGCTGATCCGTTAGGCGGCGTGGAGAATAAAAGAGTCACAACAAACTGGCGAAACGATCCAGTGGCACGTCCCGAAGACGCCATAATCGGTCAAATGTGGGAATCCTGGTACGATACAGGCAATTTCCCGTGGGTAGCAATAAATACTGACCTGTGGCCTTTCGAAGGCACGGGTATTAACGACGGCGATTCGTTCCCCGGGATCGTCGGTTATGAATATGACCTTGTGTACGACGGAACTGAAGCAGATCCGCCCCCTCACACGGCCTTTCCGGCCCCGGCGGGCCTCTTGAAGCTCGCTCAATCTTCAGTCACGAATGATAGTGACACGCCTTCTCACTCAAATACGACCCTTTACACCGCGCCGAGTGGGGCCATGGTTTTTGCTGCCGGCACGATCAGCTGGAGCTGGGGCTTAGACGACGAGACTCTTGACTTCGTAGACTCATGGAATAATCACCAGTACTCTAGCCCGGCCCTGCAGCGATTGACACTAAACGTGCTTAATCGTTTTATCTCCCTGTGACCTGATGGCGAGAACAGATGTTTGCCACGGGGAGGGAACTGTAATTCGACTTAACCTGCCCCATTTTCCGCACGGTAATCTACAATTTACCCTGTAGCAGCCGGAGCTGTGGAAAAGTGGGAAACGGCGGGTCGGCCGGACAAGCATTCCGCGAACGATGCCCTTCTCTTCCCGACACCAGGGCGGCACTTGGTAGATGCGTGTAGCTGACCGTACAATGTTCGAAGTGGCTCCAGGCATCTTCAGCAGACTTTTTGGTGGTTCCGGCCGCGCGGGCGCGGATGGCGACTTTGTGCCCGGCGAGCGCGTGCAGCGCAGATCGACCGGCTACAACGAGTTCATCCGCTCGATTTCGCGGGAAGAAGGACTGAAAGTCCTGGACCTGGGAGCCACCTCGCCCGCCAACATCACCTTCATGACCGGCCTGGGTCACAAGTTTCATCAGGAAGACGTGCTGCGCGCCGCCACCGATAAAAGCCTTTTGATTCCCACTGCCGAGGGAGGAACCACCGTCGATGTCGAGCGCTTTCTCGATCAGAATCTGTCGTTCCAGCGGGAAGAGTTTGACGCAGCAATGTTCTGGGACTTGGCGGATTACCTGCCGGAGGCCCTGGTGAAGCCGGTGATCGAGCGCCTGCAGGTGGCGATGAAACCCGGCGGCATCATGCTCGCTTTCTTTCACACCCGCGATGCCGGTCCCGAGGCGCCCTTCTACCGCTACCACATCGCGACGAAAGACACGCTGGAATTGCAGCCTGCGCATCCTTTTAAGCTGCAGCGTGTCTTCAACAACCGGCACGTGGAAAATCTCTTTCGCGAGTACCAGTCGATGAAGTTCTTCCTGGGACGCGACAACATTCGCGAAGTGCTGGTACTGCGGTAGGAAGAGCAACTAGCAAGTAGCGACAAGAGGCGAGCGACGGGCGACTACCGCCCAGGCATCCGCTGTTGCAAACTCGTCTCATCCTTCTGCATGCTGTCAGGGCGCGGCTTTCACAGGCTGTAGGAAAAGTCCGGCATGACATCTTGCTTTAGCGCGAGCGCACTACGTCCTGTGCGCGGCCTTTCCACTCGCCACCCCGGCCAGACCAATAGTTCATGGCCGATTGAAGGGTTGCCATTATGTAGAAAACTGCGGCGAGCGGCAAGGTGAGCGCCCACCCAGCGCCCAGTCCGTAGAAGCGGACGACGGGAAAATACGATGCCGTCATCATGACGAAGGCCGACAGGCCAAGCAGCGCAGCGATCCACGATCCACTTAACAGCAGCAACAGAGGCGCAAGATAGGTGATCCCCAGGCCTGTCAAGGCTCCGGCGAGCAGCCATGGGGAGTGCTGCAGCTGATTGAAGGCAGTGCGCGCGATCATCTGTGCCACCTCACCGAAGGACCGATATACGCGCAGACTCGCAGTGTCCGCGCTAACGCCCAGCCATACCTGGCCGCCGCTGCGCTTGATGGCGCGAGCCAGCGCACAGTCGTCGATGATCTCGCCGCGAATCGTCGCGATCCCTCCGATGCGAGTCAGCGCTTCGGGACGAAGCAGCATGCATCCGCCCGCCGCCCCAGCGGCCTTGCGTCGCGAATTGCGAATCCACTCCGGCGGGTAGAGCAGGAAGAAGAAGAAAACAAATGCAGGGATGAGGAGCCGTTCGGCCAAAGTACGGCAATGCAGCTTCACCATGAACGAAGTCAGATCGTAAGGACCGCGCTCGGCAATAGCCACCAGCGTTGCGAGATTCTCGGGCGAATGCCGGATGTCGGCATCGGTGAGCAACAGGAAGCCTGGATCCTTCCGAAGCGCCTGCTCTACGCCCTGCTGCACGGCCCAGAGCTTGCCGGTCCATCCCTCGGGCAATGCCGTGCCGGTGATCACGGTGAGCTGGTCAGCGTAACCTGCTCCGGTAGCCGCCTGGCGCGCGATCTCCGCCGTCCGGTCGATGCTGTGGTCGTCGACAACGAAAATGTGGAGGGATTCGCGACAACTCTGGCGTAATAAAGATGTGATCGCCTCTCCGATGGATTCGGCTTCGTTGCGGGCAGGAATGACCGCCGCAATCGTCCCTGGAATCGACGAAGCGGGAGCGACCTCCGCTTGCAGCCGGTTCACCCTCCAGAAACCGCCTCGCCCGAGCAGCACGCAGAGCCAGACGACAACACACAGCGTGCCAAGAGCTACCATCAGCGGACATATCCCCGGCGATTCCAACGTGAATCGCGCTCTGTCGACCCGCTCATCGGCTCGCCAGTCCTCCTGCGATCTCTCCTCCGTCGATCACATAGACCTGCCCGGTGGTGTAGGCCGCATCGTCGGAGGCGAGAAAGGCAAACAGAGCGGCAACCTCCCTGGGCTGGGCGTGGCGGCGCAAGGGAATTTTCTGGTTCACCGCCTCGAGCATTTCGTCGGTGTATTCCGCGCGTTGCATCGGGGTCAAAACATATCCGGGCGCGACGGCGTTCACACGCACCTTGGGCGCGAGTTCCAGCGCCATAGAGCGCGTCAGCTCAATCGCTCCTGCCTTGCTGGCGTTGTAGTCGGCATAAAAGGGATATCCCATAATGCCGTTAGTCGACGCGGTGTTCAGGATCACTCCGCCATTCCCCGCCATCATCAGCCGCGCCGCCGCTTGCGCGACGTAAAAAACGCCCGTCAGATTCACTGCAAGGACCCTGTGCCACTCCTCCGCGAGGATGTCGAGAAACTTGTGGCGAACACTGATGCCCGCATTATTGATCAGCACATCCAACCCGCCAAAGTCGTCAACGATGCGATCAAAGGAGCCCTGCACCTGCGCCTGGTCCGCAACGTCGGCGAGATAGACCTTGCTGAGCGGGAGCTGCTGCACGATTTTATCCAGCGCCTCCGGATCGCGGTCCACGATAGCGACGGCACATTCCTCCTCGAGAAAACGTGAGGCCGTCGCCGCGCCAATGCCGCTGGCGCCGCCGGTAATCACCACACGTTTCCCTTTCAGCCCTCGCATAGCTCCGTTCTCTCGGTCAGGAGTTTGGAACAGCATAGCGGAAAGCTACGTCGGACGTCAGACAACCTGCGTGTATCGAGACGGTCGAGACGGTAATGTCGGGCCCCTCCTCTGCTACACTCTTTCCGCCCTCCAATATGAGCACTCCCATGCTTCCGCTCCGCACACGCTTGTTTGGCGACCCAGACGGCAAGTTCATCCACGATGTCATTCTTGAAGCTTGCCGGAAGTTTGGCGCAAAGACGGCCATCGTCGACACCTCGTGCGATCCGCCACGGCGGATTTCCTTCGCGGAATATGGTGAGCTTGTCGAACGTACCGCGCGTGGCCTGGTCAGGGCCGGAATCCGTCCGGGCGAGAAGATCGGCATTTTCCTGCCGAATTGCTGGGAGTTCGGCGTTGTCTTTCATGCGGCCACCCTGGCTGGAGCCGTGGTCACTACCCTCAACCCTACGTACCGCGAGCGCGAGGTCTGTTATCAGCTCGAAACATCCGACGCCGTTTTTCTGGTTAGCGATGGACCGTTGCTCGATGCGGTGGATCTATGCGGCGTGAAGACATTGCGCCATGTGTATGCCGTACGCACGCTAGGTACTGGCGCCAGCGAGCCGTTTGCTTCGCTTTTTCGCGAGCCCTCGAACGCGCCTCTGCCCTCCCCGGAACACGATCCGCGCCTCACGCTGGCGACTCTTCCCTTTTCGAGCGGCACCACGGGCCTGCCCAAGGGCGTAATGCTGTCGCACTACAACATCGTGGCAAACGTGTATCAGACACTGACTCCGGGTGAAACGGGAGCCATCGCCACCGACGACGTCATGCTCTGCTTTTTGCCGATGTATCACATTTATGGACTGACGGTAGGTCTCAACGTCGCGCTCACTCGCGGCACCACGCTGGTTTTGATGCCGCGTTTCGATCTGGAAAAGTCGCTGCAAATTATTGTGGCCGAGCAGGTCACGCTGGTTCTTTGCGTGCCTCCGGCTCTGCTCGCATACTCTCTCGCAGCCGAGCAAGGTAAGTTTCCTCGCAACCACAAACTGCGCTGGGCAAAGAGCGGAGCCGCTCCATTGGGGCCAGAGCTGGCGCGCCGCTTCATTGAGAGCACCGGCGTCCCCATACGGCAAGGTTACGGCATGACCGAGGCCTCGCCGGTAACCCATATTGCGTTTCTCGATCCCGGGCTTTATAAACCCGAGTCCATTGGCGGTCCGGTCGCGCTTACCGACTGCCGCGTCCTCGATGCGAACGAAAACGAGGTCGCGCCGGGCGAACTCGGTGAGCTCGTCATGCGCGGACCTCAGATCATGTTGGGCTATTGGAAATCTCCCGACGCAACCGATGCGGTGTTGCGCGACGGCTGGTACTGGACGGGCGATATAGTCCGGGTTGACGAAGCAGGTCGCTACTTCGTGGTAGATCGCCGCAAGGAAATGATCAAGTACAAGGGCTTCTCGATTGCGCCCGCCGAAGTGGAGGGCGTGCTGCTGGAGCATCCGTCCGTACTCGACTGTGGTGTGGTCTCACGCGTTGATATTGCCGAAGAGGTTCCCTGCGCCTTTGTCGTCTTACGCGCCGGAGTCGCCGATAATGCACAGACTGTGGCCAGTCTGCAGGAGTTTGTCTGCCAGCGCTTAACCAACTACAAGATGCCACGTGAAGTCCTGTTTGTGCCCAGCATTCCGCGCACCGCATCCGGCAAGATCCTGCGCAAGGACCTGCGTAAACTGCTGTAGCAGCTGTCTCGTCAATCATTTTGTATCAGCGCATGGCTTCCCAGGCTGGCGAAAAAGTCCACTCGAGGTGGTTTCGTATCAGGACACGCCTTCAGCCGGGCCGTTAAGTTGTAGAGGCTATCTCCTGAATCAAGTTGTATCAAGGCATGGCTTCACAGGCTGCTGAAAAGGTCGTCTCGAGGTGGTTTCGTATCAGGGCACGCCTTCAGGCGGGCCATTAAGTCGCCCATTTTCCATCCGCCGAGCGGACTTTAGTCCGCGAGGCGCGTGCATTTCGGGTTTTCCAGCGGCCTGCTCAGCCGTGCCGAGTCAAACAATGCCGTGGGCTTAAACGACGCAGAATGATTTATCGATGAGTTGTAGTCGTCAGCCAAATTTAAGCCCGGCATCACCGCCGGTTGTCGGTCTGCGGCTCGGGGTGGATCAGGACGCGAAACAGCTCGGGAATCTCGCGCCGGAACTTCCCTTCCATGGCGGTTTGCACATCGTGCACCCGCGAAAGCGGCAGGTCATCCTGCATGGTGCAGTGCAGCGACAGGTAGAGGCGTCCACCTACGCGCTTGAAGGTTAGATCGTGCATGTCCACGACCTCGGGAAAAGCGGCGGTCAGGTTCTGCACACGGCGCTCAAACCCGGGCGCGCGCACCAGCCCGTCGCTGGTCTGGATGGTTGCGGGTTCGCTCTCAATGTGCGTCAGGATGCTCACGATCTCAGGCGCCTCGGTCCTCATCTCCATCTCCAGACGGGTAACGCGATCGTGCGCTTCCTTCAGGTTGAGCCGTTCGTCCAGCTCGACATGCTGCTCCACGTGCAGTCTTCCGGCAATGTCCTGCACGCTGATGTCGTGAACGTTCAGATTATTTCGCGTGGCGACGGCGCGAATGCGGTCAAACAGGCTCTCCTGCCGGCTGGCTACGGCGCGCGCATTGACCACCACGTCGGCGCCGGGAAGCAAAGCGCGAATCCGCTCAGCTACCCCGTTGGCTACCTGCTCCGATTTTTGAAAGGTTACATTCCGCGACATCGCCACCAGCACATCGGCAAAATAGCTGCTGCCTCCCTTGCGGATCCGCACGCGATCGACGCCCAGCACCCCGTTAACCCGGTAGACTTCCTCGATGATGCGGTTGCGAATGCCCGCCGGAGCAGCGTCCAGCAGAGAATCAATGGTCCTGCGCGCCAATCGCCAACTGACATACACCACGATGCAGGCGACTAGCAGCGCCGCAATGGGGTCGGCCTTGGTCAACCATGGCTGAGACGTACGCTCGCCGATCAACACCAGCACCAGGCCGAGCACGACCACCGTGCTTGACCAGATGTCCGTGCTGAAGTGCAAAGCGTCGGCCAGCAGGGCCTGGCTGTCGTAGCGGGCGGCAATGCGCTTCAGGCGTCGCGAGCGCCAAGAGTCGACCACGATCGACAGGCCCATCACTACAAATGCCCAGACGCTCGGTTGGATGTGTACCTCGCGGAAGAACAGACGCCTCACCGCTTCGTAAACGATCCAGACACACGTCAGCAGCAGAAGACCGGTTTCGATGAAGGCGGAAAAGTTTTCGACCTTGCCATGGCCGTACTGATGTTCCGCATCCGCCGGCTTGTCGGAGACGCGCACCGAAAATAGGGTAACCAAGGCTGCCACCAGATCCAGCGCGGAGTGAGCTGCCTCGGAGAGAATTCCCAGGCTACCCGTCGTGAGGCCGACGATCACCTTGAGAAACGTGATTCCCACCGCGGCGATGACGGAATTGAGGGCTACGGATCGCTTCTCCGTCCTCATCGCACCAGCCCCCACCAGGTCCGCCATAGCTTCGATTATTCACGCCTCACCCCAAAACGCCAACCAGTAAGTGGTGGCGCAGCTCGGGTGGTCCGCTCCCGCCGGTGCGCCCGCATGATGTGATACGATTTTTGCATCCACCTAGCTCCGCCCTGAGGCGGTACATTCCCGGAGGAATGGTCTCCTAATGCAACGAATGTTCAACGGAATTCTCGCGTTATCGTGTGTCTTAAGCTGTGTTGCCTATGGCCAGTCCGCAGGCGCTCCATCGCACGTGCCAGCCCCCGCAGCCAGTGCGCCGAGCGCCCCGCCCGCGGCCAATCCGGCCGCGGTTGCTGCGGACCAGGCGGTGATCTCACTGCCCGGGGCCTGCGACGTCAAAGCGGGCAGCCCCAAGCCTCCCACGGGATGCGTGAAGGACGTCACCAAATCTCAGTTTGAGAAACTCGTCAACGCTTTGAAGCCGGATCTTACGGCCGAGCAGAAGCGCAATTTTGCTCAACATTACGGAACCCTGTTGGTTTTTGACAACGCCGCGCGCTCTCTGGGATTGGAAAACGACCCTAAGTTTCAACTCATCCTGCAATTCGCCACCAACCAGATCCTGGTCGATACCATCCGCGAACACTACACCAACGAATACGCGCATCCTTCAGACCAGCAGGTCGAGGACTACTACAAACAAAACAGCAAGAAATATCTCGAGGCCAAGCTGCAGCGTGTGATCATCCCGCGCATCCAGCCCGGAGGCGCTAAGCCGAAGCCGAGTGAGGCCGAAGAGAAGGCCTACGTCGACCAGGTGCGGCAGAAATGGATTGCCGGCGGAGACCCTGCAAAGTTGCAGACCGAGGCATTTGCACGTGCCGGCGTCACCGGGGCCAACCCTGACGTGAATGTCGGCGACAAGCGCCCGGGCAGCCTTCCCGCTCAACACGACGCTGTCTTCGATCTCAAGTCCGGCGATATCTCCGAACCTTTCAGCGATGCCACGGCCTTCTATATTTACAAAGTGGTTTCTACGCGACAAATTCCGGTCGCGGACGTGAAGGACTCGATCGAGCACACGCTCGCACAGCAGCAGGTGAAGGACAAACTGGAAGCCATCAACGCTTCCGTAACTCCAGTTTTGAATGAAACCTACTTTGGTCCCGCCCCTCCTCCGCCGCAGGCCGGAGCCATGGCAAACCCAGGCCAGTCGATGCCGCAGAGCGCGCCGCCGCACCAGGCGCCGCCCAAGTAATGCCCCAGACCGAAGCAACGGTCTTGGTTACGGGAATCTCCGGCAACCTCGGGATCAGGCTGCTGCCCATGCTGTCAGAATTTCGCGTGGTGGGCGTCGATATGCGCCCGCCCGCCGATCCTCTTCCCTTCCTCTTTGAACAGGTCGATCTCGGGCGCGAAGCGTCGTGCCGTCAGCTGGTCGAGTTGCTGCGCCATACCGGCGCCCGCTCCGTAATTCACCTTGCCTTCGTGCTCGACCCGGTACGCACGGGTGTTCTCGATCCTGAAGAAATGTGGCAAATCAATGTTGCCGGCGTGGCGCGCGTGATGGAGGCGATCAGTATCGTGAACCGGACCGGCGGCCACGTCCAACAATTTATCTTTCCCAGCAGCGTGTCTGTCTATGGACCTGAGACTCCGGGTCCGGTCAAAGAAGACTTTCCTCTGCATGCGCATACTCTGGCGTATGCCATTCATAAACGCGAGAGCGACGAAGTCGTACGCTATCGCGCCGAGAGCCTCGGGGATTGCCGCACCTACATGCTTCGGCCCCATATCTTCACCGGGCGAAGTGTGCAGAACTACATGGTGGGGGCGTTACGCGGAACTCCTTCGGGAAAGAGCAAACGCGCTGCCCGCATGCGTGCCGAGGGCAAACGACTGCCGGTAGTTCTTCCCAGCGGCAAAAAATATCCCGAGAAGCTGCTCCAGTTCGTTCATGTGGACGATGTAGCGCGGCTCCTGGTTTACATTTTGCAGCGCCCGCACACCGACCCGCCGTTGACCATTCTCAACGTCGCCGGACGCGGCGAACCGATTACGATTCAACGCTGTGCCGAGATCGCGCACGCCGAGATGAAACGCCTGCCAACGCGGTCGGCCTGCGAGTTTGCGCTGCGCGTGTTGTGGAAGTGGGGCGTTTCGTCGATACCGCCCGACGCACTGCCCTACATGATCGGCTCCTACACCATGGACACGAGCCGCCTCCAGCAATTCCTCGGCCGCGACTATGCGGAGATCATTCAGTATTCCGTCACAGACGCGCTGCAGGACAGCTTCGCTCCATAAACCGCGCTCCGCGCCTACTTCTTCCCGCGATACAGCCCCGCTATCCCGAACGTGTAGGGCGTCCAGGAGACCTCGCCGAAACCCGCCACCCGCATGCGTTCCAACATCTCTTCCGGCGCTGGAAAACGCAGCACCGAAGCCGGCAGGTACGCGTACGGCCCCTTCACTCCCGAAATCATCGTGCCGATCGCCGGCAAGACATGGCGGAAATAAACGCGGTAGAGCTTCCCCATCAGGCCTTTGGGTTCCCCAAAGTCGAGAATGCCGATTGCGCCGCCGGGTGCAAGCACACGATAGATTTCTTCAAGCCCACGATTGTAGTTGGCAAGGTTACGAAAGCCGAACGCTGAGGTGACTAACTGGAATTGCCCGGGCTCAAAGGGAAGATGCAGCGCATCGGCTTCCACCCACTGAATCGGTCTGGCGCCTGATTTCTCACGCGCTCGCACCAGCATGGCCTGCGAGAAGTCGGCTCCCACTAAATGGATCGACGGATTTGCCGCGCGGCGCCACAGGGCAAACGTCATATCGCCTGTTCCGCAGCACAGGTCCAACACCTGCGCCTCAGGCTGACGTAAGGTCTCTTGAAACGCTCGCGCCGTGCGATTCCACCACAGGCGATCGATATTCATCGAAAGCACGTGGTTCAGCAGATCGTAGCGTGGCGCGATCGAGGTGAACATATCGCGCACGGCATTGGACGCCGAAGCTCTCGTCGCTGGCTCCCGCGGGCGCAGCACCCACGACGGGCCTGCCGGCGGAGGACACCTGCGAGTTCTTCGGCTGGGGCGAGGACATTAGATTTTCGAGAGATGCTTAATTTCTTCTACCGCGTGCAGCACCGCGCGCTCAGGCACGGTATTCACCACTTCCACCTTGCCGATACTCGTGGGGAGGATGAAATGTGGGACGCCGCCCACCGTCTTCTTATCGCTTCGCAGCCGCTTCAGGATCTTCTTGCTGTTCACCTGCACCCGCGGCAGCGGTGCATAAGCAAATACCAGCGAGATGATACGTTGCGCAGTCACCGAGTCCGTGGTCTGCAGGCCGGCCGCGATCATGGCCGCCGCCACCATCCCCCAGGCCACCGCCTCGCCGTGCAGGAATTCCCGGTAATTGGTCTCCGCCTCCAGCGCATGCCCGATGGTATGTCCGAAGTTCAAGATGCGGCGCTCGCCACCCTCACGCTCATCCGCACTCACCACTTCCGCCTTCACCCGAATACATTCGGTGATGAGCGTCTCCACCAGAGCGCTGTCCCGGCGCAGCAGCGCGTCGCGGTTCGCCTCCATCAGATCGAAGATCGCGGGATTGCGAATCACTCCATATTTCATCGCTTCGAACAGGCCCGAGCGGTATTCGCGTTCCGGCAGCGTCGCCAGCACACCAGGGTCAGCCACCACCGCTACCGGCTGATGGAAGGTGCCGAGCAGGTTCTTGCCCGTAACCAGGTTCACCCCCGTCTTACCGCCGATGGCCGAGTCCACTTGCGCCAGCAGCGTCGTCGGCAACTGCACCACGGGAATGCCGCGCATGAAGACCGACGCAAGGAATCCCGTAACGTCGCCCACCACTCCGCCGCCGAGAGCCAGCAGGACCGACTGCCGCTCGGCGCCACGCGCAACCAGTTTGGCCGCCAGCTTCTCCAGTTGTCCCAGAGTCTTCGAGCGCTCGCCGTCGGGCATTTCGAGGACATGGACCTTGCGTCCCGTTTCGCTGTAGCTCTTCAAAAGCGGAGCAGCACAGTGCTTGCGAATAGGCGGCGCGGTCACCAAAAACAAGCGCGCCTCCGGCGGCACCACGCTGTCGAGTGCAGCCGCCGCCGAGCGCAACAGTCCGCGCTCAACCAGCACTTCATACGATCGGGATGAGGTGGAAACCGGAATACGAATCAAGTTTCTAGTGTAACGGATAGGCGCGTGGGCCATCCCATGCGTATGGAAGTCACGCGGCTGTTTTTCGATTCCCGATTCGACGTGCTGTCTACTTTGTGACGTCTCAACGCCTCCGAACGCGTGGTAACATCCAAGCAGCCGCTCGCATGCGCAGCGAGATCAGGCGCAACGGAATGCAGGTATGAAGGCTCTTCCAGCAGAAACGGACTTCATCGTCGTCGGAGCCGGTATCGCCGGCCTTCGCGCCTCTGTGGAACTCGCCTCTGCCGGCCGGGTGCTGTGCCTTACCAAACGTGAAGTCACCGAATCCAACACGCAATACGCGCAAGGCGGCATCGCTGCTGCGGTAAGCGATGACGACGAAGTCAGCCTGCACCTCGAAGACACGCTGAAGGCGGGCGATGGCCTGTGCAACGAGGAAGCTGCGCGCGTGTTGGTTGAAGAAGGCCCGCCACGCATCGAGGAGCTGATCGAGTGGGGCACCCAATTTGATCGAGCGGGCACGAAAATTGCCTTCACCCGCGAGGGAGCCCACAGCCGCAGCCGGGTGCTGCATGCCAACGGCGACTCTACCGGTCGCGAGATTGGCCGTGCGCTCTACTTGAAAGCTTCGGCCACCAGGACCATTGATTTTCGCGAATTTGAATTCAGCACCGACCTTCTGTTGCGCGACGGGCGAGTTGCGGGCGTGCGCGTTCTCGATCAGGCAGGACAGTCGCACCAGATCTTTGCCAACGCCGTTCTGCTGGCCACAGGCGGCCTGGGACAGGTCTACAGCAACACCACGAATCCTTCGGTGGCCACCGGCGATGGCGTCGCTATGGCCCACCGTGCCGGCGCCGAAATCAGCGACATGGAATTCGTCCAGTTTCACCCTACTGCTCTTTTTCTGAAAGGCGCTCCCCGTTTCCTGATCTCCGAGGCCTTGCGCGGCGAAGGCGCGCACTTGCGTAACCTGGAACTTAAGCGCTTCATGCCGAAGTATCACGAGATGGCGGAACTCGCGCCGCGCGATGTCGTGGCCCGTGCCATTGCTCACGAACTGGAGGTCGTCAACAATCCCAACGCCGCCGTCTATCTCGACCTCACCCATCTGCCCGCCGATCGCATTCGCAAGCGCTTTCCCACGATCTACGCTACCTGCATGCAGTACAACATCGACATCGCCGCCGAGCTCATCCCCATCCGTCCCGCGGCGCATTACGCGATGGGGGGCGTGCGAACTGATCTCGACGGCAAGACCTCGCTGCCCGGCCTTTACGCCGCCGGCGAGGTAGCTTGCACCGGGGTTCATGGCGCCAATCGCCTGGCCAGCAATTCCCTGCTCGAGGGCCTGGTCTATGGAGCGCGGGCGGCGCAATGCATGAGCGAAGAGCCTGCCTTGCGCGCGGTCGCCCGGGACACCGTGGTGGCCAGTCGGCACGTGGCGCACAGCAACGGCAATAGTCCGGACGTGGAAGCCTTCACCCGCAAAGTGCAGTCCCTGATGTGGCAATATGTCGGGGTCGTGCGTGACGGCAAGGGTTTGAGGCAGGTTGTCGGCGAATTAAAAGCGATGCAGGAGCATACGTCTTCGTCCGGCGACCGCCGCTCGCAGGAAGCCGCGAACATCCTGGAAACCGGTTTGCTCATCGCCCGCTCCGCCCTCGCTCGCGAAGAAAGCCGGGGCGCCCACTATCGCCTCGACTATCCCCTGAAGGACGATATCAAGTTCCACAAGCACTCGATCATCAGCGGCGGCAAAATTCGCTTCTAGAACTCATCTCATACGTCGTTCCTGGTCGTATCAGGGCACGATTTTTGCAGGCTGGGTCGAAATGCAACGCGACTCATGAAAATACATTCTGCCGACGGACTGATTTTCATGAGTTCTCGCGGGCCATTGGCCCTGGGGAGACAGCTGAAAAATTCCATTTTGCGCCGCTTCGTATCTGGGCACGACCTTTACAGGCTGGGTTCTCGCGGGCCATTGGCAGCTAAAAAATTCCATTTTGCGCCGCTTCGTATCTGGGCACGACTTCAGTCGTGCCGATAGGCTTGCGGCACGTCTGACGCGGCTGCTGAGAAACTCGCCGCAATGCAGGGTTCCGGTAGTGCTGGCCGGCGTCTAAATGCTTGTTTGCTGCCATTCCGAACGCCTTCAGGGGCAGCTGAAAAACTCGCCGCAATGCGAGATTCGGGTAGAGCTGGCCTTCAGGCCAGCGTCTACGCGCCTTATCTTTTTGGTTAGCCGGCTTCAGCCGGCGGAACGTGCTTCGGCCTGGGTTTCGGAAAAATCAGCGACAGCACAATCGAAGTCAGCAGGATCCCCGCAACCACTCCCAGCGCCACCCCAATCGGAATATTCACGAAATTTGCCGCCAGCATCTTCACCCCAATAAAAATAAGGATGACCGACAGACCGTAGTGCAGGAAGTGGAAGACCTCGATCATCCCCGCCAACGCAAAATACAAAGAGCGCAGCCCCAGGATGGCAAACACGTTCGACGTGTACACGATGAACGGCTCGCGCGTCACCGCCAGCACCGCCGGGATAGAGTCGGTGGCAAACAGCAGATCGGTGGTTTCGATGAGCACCAGCACCACCGCCAGTGGCGTGGCGTAGCGTGTCAGCCCGCGCTTGACGAAGAACTTCTTGCCTTCGTATTTGTCGGTGACCGGAAAAACCTTGCGAAACAGTCGCAGCACTGGATTCGCTTCCGGCCGGATCTCCGCGTCTTCTTGCCGCAGTAGCTTGATGCCGCTGTAAATCAGAATCGCGCCGAACACATACACGATCCAGTGGAAGCGGTTCAGCAGGCCGATTCCTGCCGCGATAAAAATCGCCCGCATGACCAACGCGCCGATAACTCCCCAGAACAGAACTTCGTGTTGATAGGCGCGCGGCACCCGGAAGTAGCGGAAGATGAGCAGGAAGACGAACAGATTGTCGACGCTGAGCGACTCTTCGATCAGGTACCCGGCAATGAACTCCAGCGAGAGCTCCGAGTTCGGTTTCGCACTCCCGCCCACCATCGTGTGGCCGAAGAAGTAGATCAGTACCGCGAACCCGCCGGCAAGCGCTACCCAAACGATCGTCCATCCCATGGCCTCGCGGAAATTGACCACGTGCTTTTCGCGATGGAAGACGCCCAAATCGAGCGCCAGCATCGCCAGGACGAACAGATTGAAAACAATCCAGAAGATCCAGTTGGACGGCATGCCCCTGTTTCCGAAACAGCCATTCTATCCGCAGCATGCCGCAACGTCTCGAACCAGCACGCCGAACTAAAGCCGAAAGCCGCCCGATCGCCAGCGCCGAACCGCCTGCCGCCGTGATGGTGTTCACGGTTTCGGCGGCGGCTTCTACGTTGCGCCCGTAGTGAACGATCAGCAATGCGCCGGCCTTCGCCAGTGTTTGGGCAATCGCCCGTCCGATGCCGCGGCTGGCCCCGGTGACGATGGCGATCTTGTTCCTGAGGCTTGTCATTACGCACCTTCCGCGGCCGTTGCGGTCTCGCTCGAACGCGTATTGGGCAGCATGGCTGCGACGGCCAGCAGCCATAGGAATCCACCAAAACGCGCAACCGGAAGCAGGAACGATGCCGGATATGTAATCAGACTCAGCGAGGAGAACTCGCCGGCAACCGCGACCACCAAGCCAACCACCACCAGCCATCGCGGGAGCAAACGCGCGAACAGGCCCGTGATCGATACCCCCGCCGCCAGCAGTCCGAATCCGACCGCGAACCCCACGCCGCCAAACAGGAAGCTCAGGAAGTCGAGTGCCCGGACCAGCGAGGGCGAACTAACCACCTCGGCAAGCGACAGCACCCAACTGAACAACGACGAAAGCGCCAGGGCGGTCGCCGCCGTGAATCCCCCAAAAAGCGCGATGTAGGTGCCGGCCGCACGGACTCCCAGAAACCGCAACCGGCTCACCATGGTTGCCGTGAACAGCCCCAGCGGCACGGCGGAACCAAAGAGGAAGAAAGCGTTGAGACGAACAGCCTCGGGAGAACTGGCAAAGAACTGCTGTACCGCTTCGACGGGGTCGTAGGGATTCACGTACGCCGCCCCGTGCCGCAAGACGCCGGCGGCCACCAGTCCGGCCGCGAACAGCACGATATGCACCACCGCGAGGAGTAGCAGCGGCGGTCCAGCATGTTTCCATGGATTAGTCCGTTGCATCATAAAATGATTTATATACTAAACGATTATTTTATGCAACAATTATTTTCATCCTATGGACCCAAAAAGATCAGGAAACTCCCGTCCGGCCTTTCTGCTGGCTCAGGTGGGAGCCCATGCAGCCTCTAAGTTCGCAGAAAGACTGGGTGTTCTCCACCTCACGCCGCCCGACGCGGGCATTCTCCGCCTGCTGCGGGCCACGGCCGGCATCAGTCAGCAGGAGCTCTCCGGCAAACTTGGGATTCACCCGAGCCGGCTGGTTGCGGTGCTCGACGCCCTCCAGTTGAAGGGATACGTGGAGCGCCGGTCGAATGACGAGGACCGGCGCCAGTATTCCCTGCACATCACGGAAAAGGGGATAGAAGCGCTGGGCGAAATTGCCCACATCGCGCGCCAGCATCAGGAGTCCCTTTGCGCGTCGCTGTCGCGCGAGGAACGCGATCAACTCGCCGACCTCCTGCAAAGGATCGCCGACGAGCAAGGCCTCGCACGCGACGTGCATCCGGGCTATCGCTGGATGAAGCCACGGTAACGGGAGGCTGGGGCTCTCACCGCCGCCAGCCTGCAACTCACGCCTGATCCGATTACAATGACAGAAAGCGATTCCCGCTTGGCTTCATCTCTCATCGCAATCGCAACTCTTTACACGAAAGGATTTCTATGGCCCGGCAACCCGGAGTTTACGCAACGTTCGATACTACGCAAGGTCCTATTGTCGTTCGACTGTTCGACAAAGAAGCGCCCGTCACGGTGAAGAACTTCATCGAGCTCGCAGAAGGAAGCCGCGAGTGGGAGCATCCCCGCACCCGTGAGAAATCAAAGACACCGCTCTTCAACGGCACCATATTCCATCGCGTGATTCCCGACTTCATGATCCAGGGCGGAGACCCGGCAGGCACCGGAATGGGCGGTCCCGGCTACCGTTTCGAGGATGAGACCAGGAACTCGCCGCACAGCTTCAATACCAAGGGCAAGCTGGCCATGGCGAACTCCGGGCCGAATACCAACGGATCGCAATTCTTTATCACGGTTGCGCCAACCCAGTGGCTCACCGGCAAACACACGATTTTCGGAGAGGTGGTCGAAGGCCAGGACATCGTAGACAAAATCAGCAAAGTTCCGCGCGGAGGCCAGGACAAGCCGAAGGAAGATGTTGTGCTGAACTCTGTGACGATCGAGCGAGTCTGAAATCGAACGATTGGGATGAGAAAAGAGCCGGGACGTCCCGGCCCTTTTTGTTGCTGTCTAGAAGCGGTAAACGTAGCCTGTCGAAAGCTGGAAGTTGCCCTGCGTCACGATGTATTGATCGGAGATGAGGCTGCCGAGTTCCGACATTCGTGGGTCCGTATGATTCGACAGATAACGAACCAGTGTGGTTCCTACGTCGAAGCGCATGGTCGAGTTGCGCGAAGGATAAACCTCCACGATGCCGCCAAAGTCGGCCGCAAAGCGGGTCAGACTTTGAGGATTAGAGACGCCGCCGCCAGGCATCGCTTCGCGGTAGAAGATAAAACCCGGCCGCACCTTCCCAAACAATCCCCAATGTTGCCAGCGCTGGCCCCACTTGAAACCGAACAAGCCTTCGGTCATTCCCTTGCTCCCTCCCTGAGGAGGAAGGGCGTTCACCGCGCTATCGAAACCGAATCCGCGCGTCAGGTTGTAGTCAAGGTTGACTCCCACGCCCGAGTTGTACTGGCGGCTTACGCAGTTACAGTCCCGTTGCAATACCGGAAGGGTGACCGCTGTGTAGCTCGTTCCAATCTCCCATCGATCAACCGGCGGCTTAGGTGCATCATCGCCCTGCCCCAGGTGACGGCTGCGGTGCATGACGAAACCATTGTCTTCGGTCGGCAATTCCCAGGGATACCTGCCGGAAAAGACAGCGGCGAATCCGCGACTAGGCTCAAGTGCTGAACGCAGGACCCGGCCCCCTAGAATGCGATGATTTTTCGCTACCGGCATGACGATGTATTTGTCGATCGTGTCTTCTCCCAAGACCCAGAGAAGTCCGATGGTGGGAGTCATCACGAAGTCGGTCCAGCCGGTGTTGTTGGTCGCAGGCTTGTATTTCGGATTGCCGAGGCACGCCAGGGCTGTCCCGCAGCCGGGCACGTACGTGATGCCGCCCTGGTTCCCGAAGTTCGTCTCGCTGAGGGGACCGATTTCCGATTGGGTCGACCAGAGCGTGGCCCATCCCAGTGCCTTCAAGCGACTGATCCAATATCTGCGATTCTTTCCAATCGTGACCCAACTGTTTGGGCTGTTGATCAAGAACGTGCGGGCAAAAACTGCGCCCTCCAGAGGATGGCCCACATCGTTGACCACGAAGTCGTCGCCATCGCCCCAACGCCCCATGTTGTAGCCGCCATACGACGCGAACCAATCGTGATAGAACGGTTTGTGCGCAAGGTCATAACGGAGGGACGGATCGAACGCGACGCGCCACGCTTCAAAGAACATGGTTATGCCGAACGACTGGACCAGCGCGCCTTTCATGTTGAACTTCGTGTTCGGCATAGTCGGTGCCGTCGAGAATGGCGGCGCCACCGCTGAAGTCCCTGGCGTGGAATCCGTTGTCCGGCTCGACGATTCCGGCTCGGTTGCCGGATCGCTCGCCTTCAGAGTGTCGGACGCTGAAGTGCTCGGATCACTTGTTTCGAAGGAAGCATTTTGTACAGGAATGGAAGCGAGCTCGCTTACCGTGACTGGTGCGTCGCCCTCGGCAGACTGTCCCCACAGTGCGGGCTGCAGACCAACGGCCAGGAACAGCAATAGCACAGCGCGAGAAGGCGCATTTCGAGCGAGGTTTTCTCTCCGGAACAGACAAAAGTGTTCTAGCATGACAATCCCATGTGTTATTTGTGCTTGCCTGCGGGGGGTGCGGGCTGATTTCTGCTAATGCTTGCGGCCTTCCTGTGCCGCCAGAATCTTCAATTTCATCCGATACGAAATTCTAACCGCCCTGCACCCTTCCGCCAATACCTAATCGAACACAATCGTCGCTCTAACCACTTTGATCGTGTGCTTTACGACAAAAGTGTGACACCCGACGGCACATAAAGATGGTCACAAAGAGGAAGAGCAGTAAATTGACGAAAAGAAAAAAGGAGGCCGCACTGGGCAGCCTCCTGCTTCACTGCAAGTAAAACGCTACTCGCCTTCGGTGAGTCCTTTGTTGACCAGGACCTTTACATCGACCCGCTGGTTGATGTCGCGGCCTTCGGCATCCTGATTGGAGGCCACCGCATGACTTGCTCCATATCCAGCCGGAACAAGAATGCGTCGCGCCGGCACGTTGGCCGTGTTCCGCAGGTAATCCGTAACCGTGGTTGCCCGCTCGTCGCTGAGTTTCTCGTTCAGCGCTTTGGTTCCGGTACTGGAGGCATACCCGGAGATCTCGATCATGTAGTTCTCGACCGCAGCAGCGTCCTTTGCCAACTTGTCCAGCACCTTCTTGTCCCCGTCCGACAGAGCCGCTTTGCCGGTACCAAAGAACAAAGCCGCTTCGACCACCGTCTTGTAGTCTCCCAGATCAGAAACGCGCGAGTTCACCATCTTAATCGCTGCAGCATCCATCAGAGCAGCCGTACCCGCCACATCGGCGGTGGCTTGTGCCGTGTTCGCCGACGACTGAGCCTGATCTGCCGAGGATTGAGCGGCGGCGGCATTGCTCACGCCCGTGTTGGCGGTCGATTGCGCCTGCGCTGCAGCAGTCTTGTTGGCCTCAATCTGCTGCTCCTCGGCGACTTCCACCGCGAAAGCATCAGGATTAAAGGTAATCTTGCTGGCGTCGAGTTGTCCCTTGGCGTTACCCACACCTTCTGCTGTGATGGTCAAGCCCGGCACCATGGCCGTGACGTCCATGTCGGCCCTGCGCAGTCTGAACGATTTTTCCCGCACGACTTTGGTGCTACCTGTAATGTTGACGACAGCCGTGGCTCCCGTCTTCTTCACTGTGATGTAAACCAAGTCTCCGTTGCGGGCTTTAATCGTGCCGGTAACTTTAGCCTTCTTGCCAGCCTCGAACTTCTGCGGCGTTTCAGCGGCAAACGACAAACTCGCAAGGGCAATCACAAGGATCGCCATGCATAACGTACTCACTTTCCACTTTTTCACGGAATTCCTCCAGTTTGCAGCAGGGTTGTCTTTCGGATCCGATGGGCCGGCAATGGCCGGTCACGCTTGGGATTCAATCAAGTCAAGCTCTCCCCAACAGTACAGGGAGAGGCAGGCGGAAAATACTCGTAGAAGTGCGGGTATTGGCCCAAAAAATTGCCGTAGGGTGTTCAACCGGGCGAGAGGCCGTCGACCGCCGTTTGAGACCGGTCTGAGTCAAACTGGGTCGACGCAACTACTGGGTCATCAGTAACTTACAAAAATCCGCAGCCTCTCGATCGCATCGCTCTCGCCGCTTCGAGCTGGGGAGCGCCTTCCCTGCTATCTCTTTCGCCACAGCGTCCCCTACGAGCACCAGAACGACGCGCGCCCTCGACGGCTCTCCCATGATTGCCGTCCATGCCACGAGTCGGCTGCGTTTCGAGTAGCCGCCCTTCGTACCGCCATTGCTCAGCGAACGACCTGACCAGCCGTGATCGCAACGTGTCGGTCGCAGCATTTCCGCGGCGGCCTGCACGTCGTATTCAGTAATCGCCCGTAAGCCGATTTGCAAACGAAAAGGAACTTCGTTGTCTCCGTCTGCGTATTTCACAGTGCGGCAAGAATTCAATCGGGGCAGTCGAAGTAAAGGCGCGCCGACGAAGGAGCACATCATGGGTGGAGATTTGACGGGACTCGTAGCAGTCACGATGTTGTTCGGTATTCCGGTTTTGGCCATCATCATGTACACGTTCTATCGGGTGCGCAAGCTAGCGAGCGAGGAGCGCATGGCTGCGCTGGCGCGCGGCGTCAACGTGCCGATGGAGCCCGAGTTGTCGCAGGCTGCCCGCTCGCGGCGCGCAGGAATTCTGTTGACGGCCGCCGCCATCGGCTACATCGTCGCCTTCGCCTTGGTCGCACGCGTCGATCACGACGCCTGGGTCGCTGCCTCGTTCGGAGTGATTCCGCTGGCCATCGGATTGGGATTCTTCCTCGATGCAACCCTGGTGCGCCGCGACTTGCAGCAAGCTTCGTAGGCACGGCGCACTCCGGGTACGGAGAAGCAACTGCCGCTCTGCCCTCCCACGGCGAATGGTTGCTTCTCCACGGGCCCTCCCTACGAGCAACCCTGAACCCGAGACCCACGAAGACGCATGCGATGGCCACTGCCCAGGACGCTTCGCATGTTCCCTGGTTGGCTTGCGGTTGCGAGGCAAAAAATCCCAGCCTCGCTAACTGCGGGCTGGGACAAGTGGTGCGGGTGCTTCGGCTAGACTCCGATCACCCCCACCAATTCCTTTACCGATTCAGCACTTCTCTCGAGAGCAGCATGCTCTTCGGGAGTCAGCTTGATCTCGATGATCTGCTCGATACCGCGTGCGCCCAGCTTGCAAGGCACGCCGACAAAGAGCCCATGAATGCCGTACTCGCCTTCCAGATAAGCAGCGCACGGCACGATCTTCTTTTTGTCTTTGAGGATGGCTTCGACCATCTCGGCCACTGCCGCCGAAGGGGCATAGTAGGCGCTGCCCGTCTTGAGATACTTGACGATCTCGGCGCCACCGTCGCGGGTCCGCTGCACCAGGCGATCAATGGTTGCTTTGTCCATTAACTCAGTAATGGGGATGCCGGCGACCGTGGAATAGCGCGGCAGAGGAACCATGGTGTCGCCGTGTCCTCCGAGGACAAAGGCGGTGACGTTTTCGATGGAGACATCTAATTCCCGCGCGATAAAGGTGCGGAAGCGCGCCGAATCGAGAATGCCGGCCATTCCGATCACCCGGTTGCGCGAGAAGCCGCTCAATTTGTGCGCAGCCTGCGCCATGGCGTCCAGAGGATTCGACACGATGATCAGAATGCAGTTGGGCGAATGTTGAATGACCTTGCCCACCACGTCGCTCATGATCTTGTGATTGGTATTGAGCAGATCGTCGCGGCTCATGCCCGGCTTACGCGGTATGCCGGCGGTAATGACCACAATGTCGGAGTTCGCGGTGTCCGCATAGTCGTTGGTGCCAAGGATATAGGAGTCGCGCTTCTCGATCGGCATCGCCTGCAGAAGATCGAGAGCCTTGCCTTGGGGCACGCCCTCGATGATGTCGATCAGTACGACGTCGCAAAGTTCCTTCGACGCCAGCCAGTGGGCCGTGGTCGCGCCCACATTTCCAGATCCAACTACAGTAACTTTCTTACGCATGATTGCCCTCCCAATAAGATATGAAAACTTAGTCCATGTTTCGGTTTTGTGCCGCCCCTACGGGGCTCGAATCTTTATTAGACTACTACCCAGCACTGACGTGCTGGGCTAAGTTATTTCGTCCCTTCGGGACTGGCTCGTCGCAGAACGGTCATCAACGCAACGCATCACTCACAACGCTCGACATCGTGCAACCGGCACTGGCTCGTCGCAGAACGGTCATCAACGCAGCGCATCACTCACAATGCTCGACATCGTGCAACCGGCACTGGCTCGTCGCAGAACGGTCATCAACGCAGCGCATCACTCACAATGCTCGACATCGTGCAACCGGCACTGGCTCGTCGCAGAACGGTCATCAACGCAGCGCATCACTCACAATGCTCGACATCGTGCGATCGGGGACCGGCTCGTCGCTGGACGGTCAGCAACGGCAACGCATCACTCACAATGCTCGACATCGTGCAACCGGCACTGGCTCGTCGCTGAGGTTCCGCAAACGACAGGGCGCAGGTCTAATTGTCGCCATCGTGCAACCATGGATGCCCCGATGAATCGCCTGGTAAATGACGGCCGCTACTTTGTGGTCGCGAAGGACGCTACCGGCGTCATGTTGTTGATCATGTGGGTGGCGAACTCGCTGGTACGTACCTTGGTCGCGCCCGGCATGAGCCGTTCGAAATCGTACGTAACGGTCTGCTTGAGGATGGTTTGCTCCAGCGAATTTTCGATCAGGCGCGCAGCCTCATGCCAGCCCAGGAAATCGAACATCATCACACCCGACAACATGACGGAACCGGGATTGATGACGTCCTTGTCGGCATATTTTGGCGCCGTGCCGTGGGTGGCTTCAAAGATCGCGTGCTGATCGCCGATGTTGGCTCCGGGCGCGATCCCGAGTCCGCCGACTTGCGCCGCCGCGGCGTCGGAGATGTAATCTCCATTCAAATTCGGCGTCGCCAGCACCGCGTATTCGTCCGGCCGCGTCACGATCTGCTGGAAGATGCTGTCGGCGATGCGGTCATTGATCATCAGCTTCGACTTCCAGGCGCCGTGACCGTGCGTCGCATAGATGCTGTCCAGCACGCCTTTAATCTCTTTCTGCAGCCCCTCGCGAAAAGCCGGCGGAGCGAATTCCAGCCCGGGCTCAACCAGCTTGGCATTTTCCTCCACGCTCAGGCCGGGATGCCGGTCGAGGTTGTCGATGATCCAGCTCTCCCGCTCGGTAATGACCTGGTCGCGAAATCGCTCGGTGGCTTCTTCGTAGCCCCACTCGCGGAAGGCGCCTTCGGTAAATTTCTGGATGTTGCCTTTGTGCACGATGGTCACGGATTTGCGATCGTTCTGCAGGGCATACTGAATGGCCATTCGTACCAGGCGCTTGGTGCCCGTAATTGAAATCGGCTTGATGCCGATGCCCGAGTCTTCGCGGACCCGCTTGTTGGTCCCCGCCAGCATCTCCTTGTTGAGGAAGTCGATCAGGCGCTTGGCTTCCGGCGTCCCCTGTTTCCACTCGATGCCGGCGTAGACGTCTTCGGTGTTTTCGCGGAAGATGACGATATTCATACGCTCGGGATGCTTCACCGGGGAAGGAATGCCCTTGTAATACTTCACCGGGCGCACACAGCAATAGAGATCGAGGATCTGGCGCAGTGCGACGTTCAGCGAGCGAATGCCGCCGCCTACCGGGGTGGTCAGCGGGCCCTTGATGCCGACATGCAGATCGCGAAAGGCGTTGACGGTTTCGTCGGGCAGCCATGTCTTGAAACGGTCCATGGCTTTCTCGCCCGCGAACACTTCGTACCAGGCGACGCGGCGCTTCCCGTCATAGGCCCTTTCCAGCGCGGCATCGAAAACGCGAACCGAGGCCTTCCAGATATCGCGTCCGGTACCGTCGCCTTCGATAAAAGGAATAATGGGGTTGTCAGGAATCACCAGCCTGCCGTTTTGAAAAGTGATTTTGGCCCCGCCGGAAGGTAGAGGAATTCCGTTATAAGAAGAAGAAGACATCCAACACCTCAGAAATCTCAAACGATACGAATCAATGGAGGCGGGAAAGAACGCAAAGCAGACCCGGAGAGGTGGAAACTATTCTTGCACGTAGAGGAAAACTGCGGCCTGCTCCGGAGCGCACCCAGCGAAATCAGGCTCACCCACTTGCCTGTTCACCCTGGCCCGTCCCAACCTTCTACGTTACCACCCGAACGCAAACGGCTTCAACGAAATCGGTAAGGCGATATACCACAGGAGTGGTATCAGAAGTGTTGGAGGAAGATTGACCGGGCTCGCTCGGCGGTCTGGGCGAGCCGCAGTTCTGGATCAAAGGCATCGTTGTCGCCAAACGCTCGCGACAGCAAGACTCGCACGGAATGGGAAGCATGCTCTCCTACGGGCAGCCACTTTCGCGAACCACCGATCACCAGCCGGACGACGTGTTCCGCCGTCCGCAACTCGCGGGCGCTCTGCTGCAGGACGTCGTATTCGCTGCTCCCAAGCAACCCATGCTGGTGCACCAGCCGCAGACGCTCGGCCAGATTACCCGCCAGCCAGAGCTGCCGGCGCACCTGTAGAGTACCCGCAAGATAATCGAGGTCGTAGACGCCGCCGGGCATCTTCTTAAAAGTCCGCGAGTTCTCGCTCTGTTCCAGACGGGTGCGCATGTTCGCCAGCGAGGCTGTGAAATCCGGGCGGGCGGCAACTTCCGCAATGCCGGCCCTCACCCTCTCGAGAGTTCGATTCCCCAGTTCGCGATCGCCTGCCACCTGTCGCAACTTCAGGTACGTGAGCGCCTCCCAGGGCTGGGCCTCGCGAGTGAAATAGGAGTGAAGCAGCGTGGGCGTAACCACCAGCTCGCCTTCACGGCCGTGCGGTCGCAGGCGAGTATCGACGGCGAAGACGGCGCCTTCACGCGTGTAGTCGGCCAGGGTCTCCATGACGAGCTCGGCAAGCCGCTGCATCTGCACTGGGTCTGATCTTTCATCGCGCACGAAGAGGAGGTCGGCATCGGAGAGAATGTCGAATTCGCGGGAGCCGAGCCGGCCGAGCGCCAGCGCCGCAAATCCTGCGGGCGCGCGGTTGATTGCCAAGGCAGCTTGGATCGCCGCGTCGGCCGTGGCAGTGTTCTCCTCGAGCGAATCAAAGACATCTCTTGCCTGAAACAGATCCCGAGCTCCGGAAAGCAAAACACACCGGCGGTAGTGTTGCCGCAGGAGCGCCGAGGCCTCCTGACGCTCCACCGCTGGTAGGGAGAGGTACCCGAACACCGCATCCGAAGACAACGGTTCGGAACTGGCGGGAAGCACGTGATGGGCTGCCGCCGGGGCAAACAGCGGGCGCGCTCCTCCCGATGCCAGAGCGACACGCTCCAGCGCCACGACGTCCGCGGGATGTTGCACCAGCAGGTTCGTGAGATAGTCACTGAACTGGAAGATCGTCAGGGCACGGCGCACGCCTTCGGGCGAACGCATCACGGCTCCGTATCGTTCCGAAGTTGTGGCCGCCGAATTCAGAAACCGTCCGAGGTTGCGGCGCGCGTGCTGCGAAAGCCCCATGGTTGCGATAGCCTCGCGCAGTGCGGGAGCCTTCGCCAGTTCGGGCCATGGCGTCTCGCCAGCGCGGGGCCCTCCGTCGAATGCATGGCCCTGCAATTCAAATTCCGGCGCAGGCATCGTGCTGCTCGACTGTTCGCAAAAAATGACGCGCTCATAAATCGCAGCTACGGACCTCATGCAGGCGGTGATCTGCGCGAGGAGTGTCTCAGCCCCTTGTGGACCCCGGCTGTTGTAAGTCATGCTCCGCGCCAGCCAAAGCAGATCTTCTGGCGCGTGTGGAAGGCGATGCAGTTGCTGTCCGTGACATAACTGCAAACGATGTTCGACGATTCGCAGGAACTCATAGGCACTCGTAAGGTCCTGAAAATCCTTGCCGCTGATGTGACGCTTCTGCTGCAGCTTTTGCAGGGCAAACAGGGTTCCCCGCGAACGGAGCCAGCGGTCGCTGCCCCCGTAAACCCGCTGCAGGCATTGCACCAGAAACTCGATGTCGCGGATACCGCCGGGATCAAGTTTCACGTCGATGCCGCTCTCGCCACGCCTCTTGAGAAGGCGCCATCGTTGCCGGGTTCCGATTTTTTCCCGCGAGACCAGGGCCGTCTTGATCGCCACAAAGTTTACCTCCGCGCGGTACACGTAGGGCTGCACCGCCCGGAGGAACTGGCGCGTCACCCCGGTCTGTCCGGCGCAATGCCGGGCTTTGATCATGGCCTGCAGCTCCCAATCCTGCGCCGTGTGCGAGTAATAGCGCATGGCGTAGGGCAGCGGAACCGCCAATTCGCCCTGGTTGCCTTGGGGACGCAAACGCAAGTCGATGCGGAACGCCGGGCCTTCGCTGGTGGGACGCGAGAGCAACTCGGTGGTTTGCTGCGCGAGACGCAGGAAAAACTCACGATGCGAGACCGCGCTGCCGTCCACTTCCTCGCCACCCTCATACAGGAACAGGAGATCGATGTCGGAGCTGTAGTTCAGCTCCTGGCCTCCCAGCTTTCCCAGGGAGAGCACCGCGAAGCCGGCATCGCGCAGCTCGCCGCCGCTTGCGACCTGCGGTGTACCGTAGCGCGCCTGAAGTTGAGCGTAGACTTCCGCGACCGCCAGCCCGATCAGGACATCGGAGAGTGCGGAAATTTCGACGGTGGTCTCCGCCAGCGTGGCGATGCCCAGAACATCTCGCAGCAAAATCCGCAGGTACTCGCGGCGTTTGAAGCCGGCAAGACAGACAGCGGTGTCTTTCCCCAAGGATCGTTCGCGGAAGCTTGCGTAACGCTCCTGGAAGGTTTCCCCCGAGTAGCTGTCGTAGAGGCGCCAGTCGTAAATGAGGTCAGGATCGCGGATCAGCGTTTCGCCGAGCCAGGGACTGTGCGCAAAGACGAGCGCGATGGGGTGCACCAGAGAGAGCTGTTGGCGAAGCTGGTTCAGAACTTCAGGCGAGCTATCCTCCACAAACCGCGAGAACTGATTCACCACTGAATCCGGAGCAGGTAGGTCCGGGAGCGCCTGCGCCAAGGCCTGGTACACGGTGTCGGGAACGGCTTTCCTGATTCGCTCCAGGTTGCGCACGGCTGTGGCAGCATTGCGGAACACTACTTTCGGCGAAGGAGGAGGCGCGGCGGATGGTTGGAAATCTGAAGACATCGTCCGAAAAGTCGCTCTGAGGTTGCGTCGGCTGGCGCGGATTGCCGCCAGGGGATGGCTCGAGAGTATCTTAATTCGACAAGAATAAAGCCGGCCGAGCCGCACGATGGAAGCAGGCTACGGAAACGGCGCCGCACGGACTAAAGTCCGCGCGGCATGTCAAAAATAAACGAATTAAACGCTGGCCTGAAGGCCGGCTCTACCCGGCCCGACTGGAAGTCGTGCCCGGATACAAGACGGTCAGTCTGAACCCGATTTTAGAAGCGGTACTTTCCGTGCAACCATCTTGCGGTGGATGATCTCTCAGACAGGTTGGGAAATCCTCGTCAAGTGCAATTTCGTTTCCCAGCAATCCTCGCAATGAGGCAACGATGATCAAGGATTTGCTCGAGCGCTGGCCACTGATCCGCCAGATGCAGAACGGCGGCGACGGCACTGGCGTGGAAGCCATGAGCCGCCATACTCGCACGCTGCTTCCCAAAAATCATGACTCCGAAGTGGCGCGCTCCATTTGCCCTTACTGCGGTGTGGGATGCGGACAACTCGTCTTTCACAAAGACGGCAAGCTGGTCTCGATCGAGGGCGATCCGGTGTCGCCGATCTCGCGCGGCCATCTTTGTCCCAAGGGATCCGACACCTTCGAAATGCATACCCACCCCAAGCGCCTGCAGAAGGTGAAGTACCGGCGGCCCTACGGCACGGAGTGGGAAGAGCTCGAATTGGAAACGGCCATGAACATGGTCGCCGAACGGGTGTGGGAGACGCGCAATAAAACCTTTGTCGAAAAGCAGGATGGCGAAGTGCTCATGCAGACCAAGGGGCTTGCGCATTTAGGCGGGGCCACGCTCGATATCGAAGAGAACTACCTGATCAAGAAACTTTTCTGTGGAGGTTTGGGCATGGTTTGCATCAGCAACCAGGCCCGTATTTGACACAGCTCCACGGTGCCCGGTCTGGGCACCTCCTTCGGGCGCGGTGGCGCAACCACGGCGCAGCAAGACCTGGCCAATGCCGATGCCATCCTTATCATGGGATCGTCGATGGCCGAGAATCATCCCGTCGGCTTTCAATGGGTGATGGAAGCCCGGGAGCGCGGCGCAAAAATCATCCATGTCGATCCTCGCTTCAATCGTACCTCGGCGATGGCTGACATCTGGGTACCCTTGCGCGCCGGCACCGACATTCTTTTTCTCGGCGGCCTCATTCACTACGCGCTGGAAAACGACAAGTATTTTCGCGAGTACGTGCAGGCCTACACCAATGCGCCGTTCATCATTAACGACGACTACCGGGATACCGAGGATTTAGGCGGCGTCTTCTCTGGCTGGGATGACGCGAAGAAGAAATACGATCCGAAGACCTGGCTCTACAAAGGCGAAGAGGCGAAGGACGAGAAAGGCGCCACACCCGGCCACTCTGACGCCGGCGGCGGCCACGGGAAAGACCGGGGTGGCGAGGCAGGCAAGGCCTCGGAGCACGAGACGGACCCCACCATGCAGCATCCCAACTGCGTCTTCCAGATTCTGCGCCGCCACTTTGCGCGCTATACCCCCGAGATGATCGAGCAGCACGCCGGGGTTCCGCGAAAACTCTTCCTCAAAGTCGCCGAAACGTTCTGCAATGCCTCGGGACCGGAGAAGACGGGCGCCATCTGTTACGCAGTCGGTTGGACCCAGCACTCGAAAGGCGTGCAGATCATTCGCTCAGCGGCGATTTTGCAGATGCTGCTGGGTAACATTGGACGGCCCGGCGGAGGCATTCTCGCGCTGCGCGGCCACGCCTCAATTCAGGGCTCCACCGACATTCCGACTCTCTACGACATTCTGCCCGGCTACCTGCCCATGCCGTTCTTCGAGGCGGGCGCCAACAACTTCAAGGATTACGTCAAGCGGCACACCGCCACAGCCGGCATCTGGAACAATTTCGATAAGTATTTCGTCAGCTTGATGAAGGCCTATTACGGCGACAACGCCAAGGCCGAAAACGACTGGTGCTTCGATTACATGCCGCGCGTCACCGGCGACCACTCGCACTTTGGCTACTGGCTCGACATGGCCGATGGCAAGCTCGACGGCCTGTTCATCATGGGTCAGAATCCCGCGGTGGGTGCCTCCAACGGACGGCTGGAGCGGAGCGCGATGGCCAAGCTCAAGTGGCTGGTCGTGCGCGATATGGTGGAGGTCGAGAGCGCGTCCTGGTGGTACAACTCGCCGGAGGTGGAACGCGGCGAGTTGCGGACCGAGGACATCGCAACCGAAGTGTTCCTCTTCCCTGCCGCCGGTACCGCCGAGAAAGATGGTTGCTTCACCAACACGCAACGCCTGGTGCAGTTCCGCCAGCAGGCCGTGGAGCCGCCGGGCGACGCGCGTAGCGAGACGTGGTTCATGGTGCATCTGGGGCGGCTGCTGAAAAACAAGGCGGCAGCCGATCCCAGTCCACGCAATGCGCCTCTCAATGCGCTGACGTGGAACTATCGCACGCATGGTCCGCTGCAGGAGCCCATCGACGTCGAGATCCTGAAGGAAATAAATGGCCGCGACCTGAAGGCTGACCGGCAGCTTGCCAGCTATCAGGACATGAAGAACGATGGCACGACGGCCAGCGGCTGCTGGATTTACTGTGGCATTCATCCGGACGAAACAGAAAACGTCGCAAATAAACGGATGCCGCAAGATTATCTCGGCCACGGCTGGGGCTTCTCGTGGCCGAATGACGTACGCATCCTTTACAACCGCGCCTCGGCGCGGCCGGATGGCAAGCCGTGGAGCGAGCGCAAGAAGCTCGTGTGGTGGGACGAAGAGAAGCAGGAATGGACCGGGGAAGACCGTCCCGACTTCGCTAAAAAGAAGCGGCCGGATTACGTTCCCCCTCCGGGTGCAAAGGGCATGGATGCGCTGCGCGGAGACCAGCCGTTTGTTTTGCATCCCGACGGCGTGGCGTGGCTGTTCGTCACCAGCGGTCTCAAAGACGGCCCCCTGCCCACGCACTACGAGCCGTTGGAATCGCCCATGGGGAATGCGCTCTATCCCGATCGGCCAAACGATCCGGCGGTGGATTGGAAGCGGCGTCCGGATAATGAATACGCCTTCCTGGGCGACGATCGCTTTCCCTACGTGCTCTCAACCTACCGTTTGACGGAGCATCACACGGCGGGCGGCATGTCGAGGACACTTTCGCATCTTGCCGAATTACAGCCTGAACTTTTTTGCGAGGTCTCGCCCGAACTGGCAGCCGATCTAAACCTGGAGCATGGAGCATGGGCGACCATCACCACGCGACGCTCGCTGATCGAAGCCCGCGTGCTGGTTACGCGGCGCATGAAGCCGCTCTGGGTGGAAGGCCGCACCGTCCATCAAGTCGGGCTTCCCTACCACTGGGGGTACAACGGCCTGGTCAAGGGCGACGTTACCAATGATCTGCTGGTGATCTCCGAGGAGCCGAACGTGCGCATCATGGAAACCAAGGCGCTGCTATGCGATATCGAGCCGGGCCGGCGAGCCCGCGGGGCCGAGGCACTGACGCAGTGGAAGCAACACCTGGAGCAGCGCGCATGAGCACGACGACTGCATTTCTGACCGACTCGACACTCTGCATCGGCTGCAAAGCCTGCGAGGTCGCCTGCAAAGAATGGAACGGCGTAGCCGAAGACGGGCTGAACTGGACCGGCAACTCCTACGACAACACGGGCGCGCTCGGCCACTCGACATGGCGGCACGTGAAGTTCGTGGAAGGCTTCCCCGAGATCGGCCTCGGCGGCAACGCGGGCGAGCAGTCATCGTGGGGCTTCTCGTCCGACGTCTGCAAACATTGTGAGGTGGCCGGCTGTCTTGAGGCGTGTCCCACCGGCGCGATCGTGCGCACCGAGTTCGGCGGCGTCTTCGTTCAGTCGGATGTGTGCAATGGCTGCGCCTACTGCGTCGTCGCTTGCCCGTTCGGCGTGATCCAACGCAATCCACAGGACGGCAGGGCCTTCAAGTGCACCTTCTGTTACGACCGGCAAAAAGTTGGACTCAAACCAGCTTGCGCGACGGCCTGCCCCACGGAGTCGATCAAGTTCGGTCCGCTGGCGCAGCTTCGCGGCGAGGCTGTGGATCGCCTGCAGGAATTACACGGGCGCGGCATGGAGGATGCGCAGCTCTACGATCCGGCCGACACCAGCGTGGAGGGCATTCACGCTTTCTTCATCGTGCGCGGCGACCCGGCGCAGTACAATTTGCCGCCGAGACCTGAGGTGCCGACCACCTATCTCAAGGCGGGCTGGACGAGCTCTGCGATCGCTGCTGGCCTGCTCCTGTTTGGCAGCTTGTTCGCTTTTCTGGGGAGCGCGAAACGATGAGCACCGATCCGCTGAAGCCTCCGCGGGCCGAGCACGCAGAGCAGGCACGCGAGAATCGATTGCTGGACATCCGTCGCGAGGCCGAGAAGACTGGCCGTGTCCAGGCTGCGGGAGTTCGTCTGCCGGGCGCACCTTTCCCGATGGCGTCGCCCCAGACCGGCTACTACGGAATTCCTCTGCTGAAAGAGCCGGCGTGGACGTGGGAGATTCCGCTCTATTTCTTCATCGGGGGCGCAGCCGGTTCGGCCGCAGTGCTCGGCGCTGTGGCGCGATGGACGGGTCGCGACGTCGAGATTGCGCGCGACTGCCGCTACATCGCCGCTGCCGGAACTGCCTTATCCAGCGCGTTGCTGGTCGCCGATCTCGGACGCCCCGCACGCTTTCTGGCGATGCTTCGGGTGTTTAAGAGGCAGAGCCCGATGTCGGTTGGGGCATGGACATTGGCGGTATTTGGGACCGCCGCAGCCGCAGCAGCTTCCGCCGAATTTCTCAACCAACGCTTTAAGGTGAACGGCCTGGTGCGCGTCGGCGGACACCTGGCGGAAGGCCTCTCCGCTCTGGCCGGACTTCCCTTCTCCAACTATACGGGGGTGCTGATCGGCGCAACCGTGATCCCCCTCTGGAATGAAAACGTGGCCAGCCTGCCTATTCATTTTGGCATGTCAGGGCTGAATTCCGCGGTATCGATACTCGAATTGCTGGGCCACGACAATTCCGCCCTGAATACGCTGGGCATGGGCGCCTCGGCCATCGAGACGCTTGAGGGCTATCACATCGAAACCACGCCCAAGCCCGTCATGGAGCCTCTCAAGCAGGGCCGCAGCGGTGTGATCACACGGCTGGGAGGAATCCTCAGCGGACCGATACCCCTGGCGCTCCGCGTGGCGGCGGCCTTCTCTGGAAAGCGAAGCGCTCGCAACCTGCGCAAAGCAGCGGCCATCTCGAGCATCGCTGGGTCGATCTTCACTCGCGCGGCGTGGATTTATGCGGGACATGTCTCGGCGCGCGATTGGCGGCTGCCCTTGGAAATCGAGCGCAAACCGCCGCGACGGATTGCGGAATTGGATGTCCCGGTCTACTGAGCTCTGCTGAAAAAGCCTTGCGCGAAATGCTCTATGCGAAGTTCGATACTGCGAGGGCGAATCCCCGATAGAATCAAAAAACTGAGCACAAGATGTTCAGCAAAAACAGTTTCGAGGATGAGGTTACGAGGATCGCAGACATCCAGACGGCTCTCGGTTTCGCTCGTCTGATAAAAGTGTTGGTTGCGCTAACCATGGTGAGAGCCTGATGAAACCGATCGACGATCCACGCTGGGCGGCGGTAACGTCGAAGGCGCTACTTCTCATCCGGGTGTTGGTGGGTTGGGTCTTCCTGTCGGAAGGTATCCAGAAGTTTATTTTTCCGGCGCAGTTGGGGATTGGGCGCTTCCAGCAGATTGGCATTCCCCATGCGCGCCTGATGGCTCCGCTGGTTGGCGCAGTCGAAATCACGTGCGGCACACTGCTGCTGATTGGACTGTTCACCCGATTCGCAGCGATTCCTCTGCTCGGCGTCATCCTGACCGCCATCGTCACCACCAAGCTGCCGATGATCGCCAAGAGCGGCATGTGGAGCATGCTGCACGAAGCGCGCACCGATTTCAGCATGCTGTTGGGATTGCTGTTCCTGCTGATTACCGGGGCGGGCACAGTTTCCATCGATGCGCACCGCAGCAGCGATTCCTTGCTGCGACGGTGACGGGACGCCCTGGTTTTCGTGACGCAGTTTGGAAAATCGACTCTGCTATCGGAAGAGCCAGATGCCATCCGGACGAAGTGAGCTCGCAAACGACCGGGCGCAGTGAAGAGACCTCCGTTTCCTCCGGCAGAGCTGGCGAGGGCGGCAAACCGCAGGTCCCTCACGCCTGAAGGCGTTCGGGATGACAACCCCTACTTAGAAGCAGCAGGTAGTCAGGATCGCGCTGGAGTCTTTCTACGCGAGAAGTTTTCCGCCTGCACCCTACCCGATTGCGGCAGAATTTGCGGCGGTGTTACACTCGCTGCATCGCGTCGGTAAGCGGGGTTAGTTCAGCGGTAGAACGCGAGCTTCCCAAGTTGAGCCGATATGCGGGCGTGAGTCCGCAGGCGAAATCCCGAGCCCGCAGGGCGAGGGACCTCAGGTGGTAACAAGCGGGGTTAGTTCAGCGGTAGAACGCGAGCTTCCCAAGTTGAGCCGGTATGCGGGCGCGAGTCCGCAGGCGAAATCCCGAGCCCGCAGGGCGAGGGACCTCAGGTGGTAACAAGCGGGGTTAGTTCAGCGGTAGAACGCGAGCTTCCCAAGTTGAGCCGGATGCGGGCGTAAGTCCGCAGGCGAAATCCCGAGCCCGCAGGGCGAGGGACCTCAGGTGGTAACAAGCGGGGTTAGTTCAGCGGTAGAACGCGAGCTTCCCAAGTTGAGCCGGTATGCGGGCGCGAGTCCGCAGGCGAAATCCCGAGCCCGCAGGGCGAGGGACCTCAGGTGGTAACAAGCGGGGTTAGTTCAGCGGTAGAACGCGAGCTTCCCAAGTTGAGCCGGTATGCGGGCGCGAGTCCGCAGGCGAAATCCCGAGCCCGCAGGGCGAGGGACCTCAGGTGGTAACAAGCGGGGTTAGTTCAGCGGTAGAACGCGAGCTTCCCAAGCTCGATGTCACGGGTTCGATCCCCGTACCCCGCTCCAGTCTTTCGACGCTTCCCTACTTCACGAATTGCAATCCATGCGGCACGGCGTGCGGAAAAACGTAGGCATACAGCATCACGATAACGCCGACGATGGACGCCAGGGCAACCGAGTGCCACAGCACGAAGCGAAAGATGACGCCTTCGTTGCCCACCTGATTGGTGGCAGCCGTCGCGACGGTAATCGACTGCGCATCGATCATCTTTCCCATGACGCCTCCCGCGCTGTTGGCGGCGCACATGAGAATGGGATCAAGATTGAGCTGCTGCGCGGTGATGCGCTGCAGTCCGCCGAACAGGGCATTCGCGGAGGTGTCGCTGCCGGTGAGGGCCACGCCGAGCCATCCCAGGAACGTGCCGAAGAACGGAAACAGAACGCCGGTTCGCGTGAAGGCCAGCCCGAGCACCGCGTCCATTCCTGAATAGCGGGTGATGTATCCCAAGCCGAGCATGCACGAGATCGCCATCACCGCATAGCGCATGCGGTAGAGCGTTTGTCCGAAGACGCGGAAGATGCTGGCCAGACTCATTCCGAGCAGCAGACCGGAGACCACGGCGGCGAAGAAACATCCCGTACCGGTCGCGGTGAGCCAGTTGAAATCGTACTTGGCGGCCTCCGGCGTAGGCTTCGACACCACCGGGGCGGCGCGCGTAACGGCGTTGTGCAGGATCGGCACATTCCACACCGGTGTCGTTGCCTTGTTGACGGGAATTTTCACGCTCGGCAGGCCCCAGACGATGACGAAGATCGACAGAATCGCAAAAGGCAGCCACGCTCGCGCGACCTGCGCCGCGCTGTAGCGATTCATCACGTCTTCGTCGCCGGTTACCATGGGAAAGTTGACTTCCATGGGGCCGCCGGTCACCTCGCGGCGAATGTCGCCCGTAATTCTCGGTTCCGTCGTATCGTGGTCGAAGCGCCAGATCGTTTTAGGACGCCACACTCGCAGAAACGCGATGGTCGCCACCAGCGAGACGGCTCCTGCCGCAATGTCAACCAGGTTGCTGTCGACGAAGTTGGACCACAAGAACTGAGTCGCGGCGAACGACAGGCCGACGACCAGGATGGCCGGGAGCACTTCGAAGGTCTCCGACCAATTGACCATGGCGCGCACCAGCCAGAACGGCACGATAATCGCGGTGAAGGGCAGGATGCGGCCAATCATCGCATTGAGGTCCGATTCCGGCAGGGCGGTCACCGCCGCCAGCGTATGCACCGGCGTTCCGATCGCTCCCCACGCCACCGGAGCGGTGTTGGCAATCAGGTTCAGGGCAGCGGCATGGAAGGGTTTGAATCCCAACCCGATCATGAACGCGCCCGCGATGGCTACCGGCGCACCGAAGCCGGCTGCACCTTCCATGATGGCGCCAAAGCAAAAGGCCACCAGCAGGAGCTGCAGCCGCCGATCCGGCGTAATGGCAGCAACTGAATGCTTCATGATTTCAAACTGCCCGGTATCGACGGCGATGTCGTAGAGAAACACAGCCGCTACCACGATCCAGGCAATCTTCAGCAAGCCGAAAGCGACGCCATACAAAAAGCTGGTGGCGGCCAGCGGCGCGGGCATGTGAAAGACGACGATGGCCGCGACCACGGCGGCCGCCGCCCCAGCGAGGGCGGCCCAGTGCGGTTTGACATGGAAGACCGCTAACAACACCAGGAGCAGAACAATAGGCACGGAAGCGACGAGCGTCGATAACCACCAGTGCCCCAGCGGATCGTAAACCTGTGTCCATGTCATGTGTTATTCGCCATCCACAAAAAGATCGCTGGCCGAACTTCAGCACAGTAAAGGAATGTTCCGCGAGATTGCCAGAACTTTGTTACAGCAGTGTTGCAATTGAACGTTATTTGGATGTATCAGGCGGCTACGCTGTGACTGTCTTTCAAGAAGCTGCGGCCCCGGTGTTCTCTGCCGGAAGCGATGACCATCGACAGACACGCGATCACGATGAGCTCAAAGGCAGCCAGGGCCCAAGGATAACCAAGGTGGTCGCGCAGCGCGAATTCAACGCGCGGGGTTGAAGCTGCCAGCAGAATTCCTATTTGATAGGTGAATCCCGGCAGCAGCCCACGCACTGAATCGGGCGAAAGCTCGTTCAAGTGCACCGGGATGATCCCCCACGCGCCCTGTACTCCCATCTGCATCAGGAAAGCGCCGATGGCGAGTGCGCCCAAGCTGCTGCCAAACACCCAGGCAGGAATCACCAGCAAGGCGAGGGCGAGGGCCGACAACATGCTGTAGCGGCGGCCGATTCGTTCCGACAGCAGACCGAAGATGACGGCCCCTGCCACCGCACCGACGTTATAAAACATGGCAACGTAGGCGACCATGTTGTGAGCGACGTGATGCACTTCCGCCAGGAAGTCGGGATAGAGATCCTGGGTTCCGTGAGAGAGGCAGTTCATCAGGAACATGAGGATGATCATGTAGAGAACCAGGCGCTTGTTCTTCCAAGCGATGCGCGGGGCGTCGAGGGTTTTCAGCAGGCGATGCTGCTGCCAGGCTTCAGACTCTGGCACCTTGGTTCGGATGTAGAGGGCCAGCAATGCCGGAATACCTCCAACCCAGAACATGGCGCGCCATCCCCAATTCGGCAGGACCACGCGCGACGCGAAGGCCGCCAGCAGGTAACCGATCGAGTATCCGCTTTGCAGGATGCCGGACAGAACGCCGCGCCAGCGCACCGGAGCATGCTCCATTGCGAGCGACGCGCCCACGCCCCACTCTCCGCCCATCCCGATCCCAAACAGCATTCGCAGGATAAAGAAGACGGTAAAATTCGGGGCGAAGCCGCACAACAGCTCGATCGTGGAGAAGAACAGAACGTTCGCCATGAGCGGACGACGGCGGCCGAAACGGTCGGCCAGCATGCCGAACAGGAGCGCACCCACCGGCCGCATCGCGAGGGTCGCCGTGACCGACAGGACGATGGCGCTCTTGGGAACTTTGAAATGCGCGGCAAGGGTATCGAAGAGAAAGATGACAACGAAGAAGTCGAAGGCATCGAGCGTCCAGCCGAGAAAACCGGCACTCACCGCGTGCCAGCGAGAGGAGTCGGCGTGCGGTGATCTGTCGGGGGCCGTGGTCATGAACAATATTAGATACTCGCTGCGCGCCTTTCGCTCTTCGCTAATGCAGACTGCTGCTAGCCCATTGCAACGCCGCGACACCGTTTTGTATCAGGGCACGAGTTCGCCCGTGCTCTTGATATCCAGGGGCACCGGGACTGAAGGGACTGTGTCGCACCCAAGTGTCGCCGCTGCGCGGCTCGCATTGATTCCCCTACTTGACCGCGGGCTCACGCCCGCGGCTGACACAAATGTCGCCCTGTGGGCTACCCGTCCCACCTCCGACCGCAGCGGCCTCACCCATCGTCATCCCGCTTGCGGTCAGCTAACGGCTAAAGGCGAACAGCGAATAGCAGTATCGCCGCTGCACGGCTCGCATTGATTCCCCTACTTGACCGCGGGCTCACGCCCGCGGCTGACACAAATGTCGCCCTGTGGGCTACCCATCCCACCTGCGACCGCAGCGGCCTCACCCATCGTCAACGGCTAAAGGCGAACAGCGAATAGCAGTGTCGCCGCTGCGCGGCTCGCATTGATTCCCCTACTTGACCGCAGGCTCACGCCCGCGGCTGACACAAATGTCGCCCTGTGGGCTACCCGTCCCACCTCCGACCGCAGCGGCCTCACCCATCGTCATCTCCGCTTGCGGTCAGCTAACGGCCAAAGGCGAATAGCGAATAGCGAATAGCGGCGTTTCAATCTCCCGGTTCGAATCGATAGCCGACCCAAGGCTCGGTCAAAATGTACTTCGGCGAGCTCACGTCGGGCTCCAGTTTCTTGCGCAACTGGCCGACGAAGACGCGCAGGTATTCGTTTTGTTCGACGCTGTTTCCGCCCCACACGGCATTGAGAATCGCACGGTGGGTCAGCACCTTGCGGGGATGCTGGGCCATGTAGACCAGGACGTCGAACTCCTTGGGGGTCAACCGTACTTCCCTGCCCGCGAGGGCGACGGAGCGCGCGTCGAGATCAATGCGAAAGTTGCCCATCTCAATCAGCGTCTGCGGGGCCGCGGAAGGCGGAGACCGCCTGAGGGCTGCTCGGATGCGCGCCAGCAGTTCGCCTGTGCTGAAGGGCTTGGTGATGTAGTCGTCGGCGCCGGAGTCAAGCGCTTCTACCTTGCTGCGCTCCTCGCCGCGTACGGACAGTACGACGATGGGGACCTGCGAGGTCTGCCGCAGGCGCCGGCACAATTCGATGCCGCTCATGTGCGGCATGGCCAGATCGGTTATGACGAGATCGGGAACGAAGTCTCTCGCAATTTCAAGCGCCGTCTCGCCATCGTTGGCCACCCGGATATCGTAGCCTTGCGCATCCAATGTCGTGCGCAGCACGCGGGTGATCTGCGGCTCATCGTCAACCACCAGGATGTGTGGACGGCTAGGCATCAGCTGGCTTGCTGCTTCACGATGTGGACGTCGACGGCAGGGGCGTCGCGAAGGAAACGATGCACCGCCGAGAAAAACAGATACTTACGCCACCCACCCGTGGCGGAGTGGCCAAAAATCATCTGGGTGATGTGCTTCTCGCGGACAAATTCCGCCAGCTTCTCCGCCACATCCTTCCCTTTCAATTTGACGGCGAGCGCTCCAAGATTCTCGGCAAAGCGCAGGTTCGCCTGCAGGGAACGCTGGCGTTCGGGATCGTCGTCCCTTCCGGTATCGACATAAACAACAAACAACTCGCCATTGATCGCCTGCGCCATCCGGGAAGCGCGCGCCACCAGGTACTGGGCGGCCGGATTCGAACTGATAGCCACCCCGATGCGTTCGGAGACGCTCAAATCGCGCCCGAACGTGACCTCCTTATCGAGATAGGGTTCGAGGCTGCGGTCGACCACTTGCGCGACATGGCGGAGAGCGATTTCGCGAAGAGCAATGAGATTGCTGGGCCGGAAAAAACTGCCCAGCGCGCGATCCACGCGGTCTTGAGGATAAATGTCGCCTCGCCTCATGCGAGTAAGCAAGGCCTCCGGCGTCAGGTCCGACATGACGATTTCGTCGACCCGCTTCAATACCCAGTCCGGCACCGTCTCACGAACCAGCACGCCGGTGATCTTGTGCACCATGGGGGTCACACTCTCAAGATGTTGCACGTTCATGGTGGACACGACGTCGATATTGTTCTCCAGCAGTTCGAAAACATCCTCATAGCGTTTGTGGTGCTTGCTGCCATCGATATTGGTGTGTGCCAGCTCGTCGACCAGAACAACCTGAGGATGGCGCGCCAGAATGGCGTCGACGTCCATCTCTTCAAAGGGAGTGCCTTTGTAGTCGAGCTTTCGGCGCGGAACCACTTCCAGGCGCGAAGCCATCTCCGCCGTTCCCTTGCGGCCGTGGGTTTCGACGACGCCAATGACCACGTCCTCGCCGCGGCTTTGCCGGCGTATCGCTTCGCTCAGCATGGCGTACGTCTTGCCAACACCGGGGGCGTACCCGAGAAACAGTTTGAAGACACCACTCTTCTTCTTCTCCTCGGGAGTGGTCTCCTCGAGCCATTGATCGGGCGTCTTTTGCATTGCAGTTATTGTGCGTGACAGGTTCGAAAATGTCGATTGGATACAATGTGCGCGTGAGCCTGCAAACTTCATCGTCCACGCCGGAACAGCGAACCGTCGGGGGCGCCTTATCCCTGGCCAGGCTCAAAATATTGGCGTATCACTACGTTCTGGCTTTGGCCGCCATTGGCCTGGCTATCCTGGCGTACCGGCACCTTCCGGTGAATCCCACCACCGTCGCGCTGACCTTCCTGCTCATCGTGCTCGCGGTTGCCAGCCGCTGGGGACTTACCTTGGCCATCACGACCGCGATTGCGGCGACATTGGCCTTCAACTATTACTTCCTGCCTCCGGTGCATACCTTCACCATCGCGGAGACGCAGAATTGGGTCGCCCTTTTCGCTTTCCTGGTGAGCGCCATCATCGCCAGCCGCCTTTCCGAGCGCGCACGCCGCGAAACCCTGAACGCCACGCGCCGCCGCAAAGAAGTGGAACGTCTCTATTCGTTGAGCCAGCAGTTGCTGGCGACTGACAACGTGATGGAACTGCTCAACTCCATCCCTGAATTTGTGCGCGAAGCCTTCGGCCTGAAGGCGGCGGCCATGTACCTTCCGAAGCGCAACGAGGTATACCGCACGGGCGTGGACCATCCTGAGCTGAGTGACGATGAGCTGCGTGCAGTGAGTGGCCGAGGCGAAGTGAGTGTTGATACGGAACATCAGTTATGTTTCGTGCCGTTGCGCATCGGCATCAGGCCGGTTGGCAGCATCGGTCTCGAGGGCGCCGTTCTGTCGCGCGAGACCCTGGAGGCCGTCGGAAGCTTGATTGCCATCTCGATCGAACGGGCTGGCGCAGTCGAGACCCTTACCCGCAACGAAGCCGCCCGCGAGAACGAAAAGCTGCGATCGGCTTTATTGGATAGCGTGACCCACGAATTCCGCACGCCGTTGACCTCGATCAAGGCGTCGGTTACTGCTCTATTATCCCCGGCGGAGATCGACCCGGCCGGGCGCAAAGACTTGCTCGCCGTCATTCTCGAGGAGACGGATCGGCTGAACCGGCTGGTGGGCGAAGCCGCCGAAATGGCGCAGCTAGACGCACACCAGGTGGAATTGCGGCGGCAGCCACACTCCATACGGTCCGTGATTGATCTGGCACTGGAGAAATCGACCCAGACGCTCCGTGGTCACACTGTGCAGATCCAGATTCCTGAGTACATGCCCCGTGTCAACGTCGATATCGAGCGGATCGCGGAAGTTCTGATCCAGTTGCTGGAAAATGCGGCCAAGTATTCTCCTGCCGGCACGACCATAACGATCACCGCGGAATCACCTCCCGGTAACGCCACGGTCGAAATCAGCGTGGCGGACCGGGGACCCGGCATCGACGACATCGAGCAGTCGCTCATCTTTGAAAAGTTTTACCGCGGCCGCGATCAGCGTTCTGTGGTGCACGGGACAGGGATGGGCCTGGCCATCGCGAAGGCTATCGTCGAAGCGCACGGAGGCTCCATCGGAGTCACCTCTCAGCTCAACAGTGGCTCGGTCTTCCATTTCACCCTGACTGCCGACAATTCATGAGCGGACTTGATCCCGCCGGTGCTCTCCGGGCTCACTGAGAATGGCCGGGAGTGCCGGCCGTGCTACGGGATGGAACGAGCTTAATCTCGAAAATCGTGGGCCACTGCTTTCCGGTGACGAAGAGCCGGTCGTTGTGCCGATCGTAGGCGATTCCATTGAGGACCGACTCGGCATCGATTCTTTGGTCCGCGGGCAACAAGCCCGTGAGATCGATCCAGGCGATCACGTGTCCATCTTTCGGGGAAATGCGCGCGATCCTGTCGGAATGCCAGACATTGGCGTAAATCTCCCCTTTGATGAATTCGAGCTCGTTAAGCCGATCGATCACCGTGCTCCCGTCTTTCACGAGGATGTGGCGCGTTTCGCGAAATGTGGCGGGGTTGCGAAAACGCAACGTAGCCGTGCCGTCGCTGGTGATGAGTTCCGTGGCCGTGCGCGTCATGCCCCAGCCCTCGCCGCTGTAGGTGAACTGCTTCACCTCTCGCAGGCTGAAGCGGTCATAGACGAAACAGACCTGCGATTTCCAGGTCCATTCATAAATGTTCGGTCCCCAGTCGACGATACCCTCGCCGAAATATTGCGGCGGCAGGTCGCGACGCTGCAGCACCCTGCCCGTTCCGGGCTCCGTGACGATCACAGCCGAACGTCCCTTCATTCCGGTGCCTTCGTAAAACATTCCGTCGAGATAGAAGAATCCCTCGGTGTAGTTGCCGGTCGAATGAGGATATTTCGCAACCACTTTATATCCATAGACGGGAGCCTCCGCGGCTCGGCCCGGCGGACAGAACGAGGCGAGAAGCGCGAGAGCCAGGACGATCTTGGGGGAGTAAGCGGTCAGAGGAGGCATGGCTGCAAACCTAGAATAACTGACCGGTCTGAGGCTTACTCGACCGCCCGTGCGCGCGGGCTGTTGGTCATCTGCAGAACTCCGCGTGAAAATCCCGGAGCTTACCCACACTCTGAAAGCGCCGATATTGCGCAGATTCGTCGAGGAGGATCTCAGCCCTGAGTCGCGGGCATTTCAGAATCGGCGAGGATTTCTGGTGGCATCGCCGGCCACGCCTTGCACGGTTGCAGAAGCCGATTCAGCGCGCCCTCTGCACGCAGATGCGAAGTTTCCGCACACCCTCGTGAATCTGCCGGACATTTGCGCCTCCGTAGCCGAGGATCAGGCCGCCGGTTGCCGGTGGTTCAAGGTAACAAATCGACAACGGCATCACCGAAAGACCGCTTTGGGCAGCCTTCTTCGAGATCTTCCACATCGTTGACGCCGGGCGGCAAGAGTGCGACCAGGTGCATTCCTGCTTCATCCCCAACCACCCGGGCGATGTCGCTCATGTGAAGTTGGATGGCGTTGACCAGGGCCGTCCTCCTTTCGCTATAGAGCATTCGCATCCGGCGTATGTGGCGAGCAAAATGTCCTTCCAGGATGAAATCGGTCATCACCGCCTGATACAGAGTCGACGAAAAGATGTCGGCGGCGTCGCGAGCGGCCGAGAACGCGGGAACCAGGTCCTTGGGAACGACAACGTACCCCATGCGCAGGGCAGGAAACATGACCTTGCTGAACGTTCCGACGTAGATGACGCGGGCATCGGTATCCAACCCCTGCAGCGAAGCAATCGGCCGGCTGCCGAACCGGTATTCACTGTCGTAATCGTCTTCCATGATCCAGGCTCCGGTGCGGACGGCCCAGTTGAGCAGAAGCATGCGCCGGGCGGCGCTCATGGTCATGCCCAGCGGATATTGATGCGACGGCGTGATATAGACGGCCCGCGCATTGTGCCCGCGCTTTTTGATTTCGGCGATACTCACGCCATCCTGGTCGAGAGAAATCGGAACCACTTGGGCCCCGACTGTCAGGAAAGCCTGGCGCGCGCCCAGGTAGCCCGGATCTTCCATCAGCACCCGGTCCCTGGGATCGAGCAGCACCTGTGCGGACAACTGTAAGCCTTGCTGGGATCCCGTGGTCACCAGAATCTGCGACGCCTCACAGCGCAGACCACGCACGGTTCCCAGATATTCGGCAATCGCCCGGCGGAACGGCAGATATCCCATGGCATCGCCATAGGCCATGATGCCTCTTGACGGTGTGCGCGAATGCCGCGCCACCAGCTTCGACCAGACAGCGATGGGAAACTGGTCGAGGGCGGGCAGGCTCACACGAAATGCGCCGGCCACGTTGAACCACGGTTGCGCCGGTGTGCGTGCCAACGCCTCCCCGCGACGCGACATGTGGCGCGAACCCCGTTTCTTTTCTCCCCCCTGGTTCCCTTTCCGTTCCTTGTGTTGTGGCGAATGCAGAGTGTCATCGGGGATGGCGCGCGCAACGCAGGTACCGGCCCCCACGAAGGTTTCGAAATATCCCTCAGCAAGTAACTGGTCGTAGGCGTTCAACACCGGGATACGCGAAATCTGCAGCTCAGCCGCCAAGCTCCTGGTTGAAGGCACGCGTTGTCCGGGACGCATACGGCCGTCCGTAACCGCTCCGCGAAACCAGTCGTACAACTGGCGGTAGAGAGGCGTGTTGGTGCGTCGGTCGAGGGTAATGGGCAGAAGAAAACTGGCGGCAACCCGGGTCATTTAACGTCCTGAGTGGTCATATCATAACAGACAGAAGTGGCTATTGTCGCAGACCACCGCTTAGCCTATGGTTCGGAGCAGAAGTAAAGGAGATCGCGGTGAAAACACTCAAGCAGATTTGCACGTGGCTTACGGTGTGCGGAGTACTCGCCATCCTGCAACCGATTCAGGGACGCGCACAGCAGGCTTCAGAGCCCTCGAAAGCAAGCGTTCCCGCGGGGCGCGATGGTCAACACGATTTCGATTTCGAGCTGGGCAGCTGGAAAATTCACCTCAAAAGGCTCATGCATCCTTTAACCGGTTCGACGACCTGGGTGGAATTTGACGGTACGTCGGTGACCCGCAAGGTTTGGGATGGCCGTTCCCAACTGGAGGAGTTTGAAACCGACAGTCCCACCGGTGGCCACATCGAAGGTCTGACTCTTCGTCTCTACGATCCCAAAACCCGTCAGTGGAGCCTCTACTGGGCCACCAGCAAGAACGGGGTTATGGGCGTGCCGACGATCGGCGAATTCAAGAACGGACACGGCGAGTTTTACGACACCGAACCGGCCGGCCCCGATGGTAAGTCCGTTCTGGTGCGATTTATCTGGTCCAACACCGACACGAGTACGCCGCACTTCGAACAGTCCTTCTCGGAGGACGGCGGCAAGACCTGGGAAGTGAACTGGATTACCGACCAGACACGGGTCAGCGAGGACACTGCCAAGGCGCACTGAGCCGGCTCGTGGTCCAATCGAATATAGTTGGAAACCTACGTTGGGTGTCCTGGCCGGTACCCGTGTTATTCCGGCTACGCACAGCACGCGCGCGTCCGTAACGCCGGCGCTCGCGGTCAACTTCGTTCACTGGCCATGCTCCGCGCCCGCCGGGGGAAGCTTTTGGATCGGTCCGGCGAGAGGGTAAGACATGAAATCTAACAGCGGATCCACGCATCGCGTCGGAGACGCAATGAATCGCACAAAGCGAACCGAACTCCGCCGGCTTCCCGATCGAGGATCGCACGAGCGGGAAACCATCAACGAAATCCTGGACGCAGGTTTTCTGGCTCACGTCGGCTTCTGCGTCGAGGGCCAGCCCTTCGTGATTCCCACGCTTTATGGACGGGATGGAAGCAAACTCTACTTACATGGATCGGCTGCCAGCCGCATGCTGCGCGAACTGGAAAACGGAGTCGCTGCGTGTGTCACCGTGACGCTGGTGGACGGCCTGGTGTTGGCGCGGTCGGCCTTCCATCACTCCATGAACTATCGATCGGTCGTTGCCTTCGGAACGGCACGCAAGATCGAGGGCGCGTCGGAAAAAGTAAAAGCCCTGCGGGTAATTTCCGAACATCTCATCGCCGGGCGGTGGCGGGATATTCGCGGACCAACCGAGAAAGAGTTGAAAGCGACAACCGTGCTGCAATTCGCCATTGAGGAGGCTTCTGCCAAAATCCGCACGGGACCTCCGCTCGACGATGAGGAGGATTATGCGTTGCCGATGTGGGCGGGTGTGTTGCCGGTGGCGATTCAGCCTCAGCCGCCCGTGCCCGACGACCGGATGGCCACCGGTGTCGTTGTTCCGGAATACATACGGCGCTTTCCTGCCGGACGCGATGGCAGAACAAAGCGACCGTAGCCGCGAACCAGTCAGACCTTGCAGTGATCCCCGTGGGTGATTCACGACGCGGATTGCCGCATGGAATGTCTAGTCACGATACACACGAAATTCGCAATCCGCCTCGAACCATCGCCGTTCACCGCAAACCGCTGTTACAAGGAAAAAGAGGCGCACTCTACAGTGCGCCTCTTTTTCCACCTAAGAATATCGAACTTCGTTGCGCGCAAGCGGCGCACTCGCTCTAGCCGGCTGCCGGAAAACGTCCGAATTGCCCGCGCCGCACGGACTCAAGTCCGCACGGCATATTACAAATAAAGAGCCCAATGGCACGACCGAAGGTCGTGCCCTGGTACCAGGCTGGTCGGAAATGACTTTTTCAGCAGCCTGCCAGGGCTATTGAGAAGCAACTTGTGGAGGCTTCGGTTTTATCAGCAGAGTGCCCATCATGCCTCCATCGAGGTGCTGCATGATATGGCAGTGAAATGGAATGATGCCAACGATATCAGGATTGCGAAAGTCCAGGCGCACAGTGATGCTGGGATAGGGCCGGACGCCGTCCCATGCCGGAAGGTCGACGGTGTCGCGCAAGGTCGGCTCTTCCCAGTTCGTACCACGGCCGCCGACCACAAGGAAGTGCAACTGATGGATGTGGAAGGCGTGCGATTCATTGGAGCGATTTTCGATTATCCAATCCTCCACGTCTCCCTGTTGCACGATGATCGTGGGCTGCGAGCGGTTTGGGTCAAAGGGCTGGGGGGTTCGGCCGTCCTCGGTGATGAAGAAAAGGGTCGCGCTCCTGGGATCGTTGGGGTCCACCAGTTTTTCGGAGAAGTAGAGCTTGCGTTTGCGGACCGGCCGCGCTGCCGCCAGCCGTCCCGGCGCAGGTTCTGCATTCCCGGCAGCCACCTGAACCGGCGCAGGAGTGACCGCGTCAGGGTCGGCCAGGATGGACACCAGCGGCCGGGCGGAATCCACGTCATCCTGACCGGCGCGGAGCGCGGCGGGACTGTTAGGCCGAGGAGCCACGGGATGATCGTCGTCGGAAGCGCCACGATACACGAAGCTTGTGACCAGGCGAGCGACCACTCCTTGTGGAGGTCCGGTGATGACAAACTCGGCGCGCGAGGCCGGCGGCAAGAAAATGTTCGACGGCTCGACCGCGTATCTGCCGGAACCAGGCTCACCAAAGTGCAGTGGAACACCGTCGAGAGCTACCAGGCCGAGGCTCTGCCGCTTTGCGCCGAACTCCAAACTGAGATTCAGGTAGGTGTCCGCCGAGGCATTCAGTACGCGCCAGAATTGACGCTCGCCCGGTTTCATCTTAACCGTGGGAGTCGGATAGTTTGGGTATGGAACGGGAACGTAGTTAACGGAAAGCTGCTTGGTGGGCCGCATCGGATCAGGCTTGCCGGGGCCTGTGACCGCCGGCATCTTCTCGTCGCGAACCACGAAGAGGTGTTCCGGCAAACCCGCCACACGCGGAACCGCCCGCTCCATGCCCTCGATGATTAAGGCGCCCGATGCCCCTCCCAGCATGTGATCTTCGGTGAAGCCATGCACGTGCGGGTGATACCAGTACAGGCCGGGCGGCTGACTCCTGGGAATTTGAATGCGATACGTAAACGGTGGGTCGCCGGGTTCGATCAGGGTCTTGAGGGTCTCATCCTGGTGGCAAACCGGAGGAATCGACAGTCCGTGGAAGTGGAGATTCGTTGCGGCAGCACTCATCGGACCTCCGGCACAAGGATCGTGAACGCCTCCCGGCGATCGCTTTTCGCCACCCGCGTGCCCTGCGTGGGCCGACCCGGCTGCTTCCGCCAACGAGATTTTATTGCTCAGCGTAATGGAGAGCGTGTCGCCGGGCTGAAGGCGAAGCGTCGGCGACTGGTGGCCGTTCTGATCGAAATAGCAGTAGCGCATGTTGCCGTTCGGGTCAGGCGAGTTGCGAATCTGCAGTTGTACTTCGAGGTGGCCGTCCTTGCTTCGAAGTTCCGCCGGGTCCGTCATCAGCGCGCCTTCCAGCGGTCGCGCACATGACTGCAGGACGTGAGCTGGATCGGCTTTAGCGGCGGCCGGCCGTGCCCAACCGGGAAAGTCTCCCGCCAGACCAGCGACGAAATACACGCAGAGGAAAATTGCCTGAAGCTGCGTCCTGCCCCAACTATTTTGCACGTGCATCAGAAAACCTACGACGAGTTTACTGCCTGGCCTTCTGCGGGACGATTGAAAGCATTGTTGCTTAACAACTTGGATCATAGCGAAACGGCTACGATGGTAGTAGCGAACTGACCGAACGTCCCAATCGTGCTTTGTGCGAGTAGCCCTTATGGGACAAGAGTCGACGATAATTTCCCTCATTTCGTATGGCTAAACTCCACACCTTAGTACTCTTGTCAGCGACGGTTTTCTCTTATATTGTATGGACTTAGCTCCCAAATCAGCGACTATTCCCCACTGAAGAAAAGGAAGGGTTAGTCTTGGTGTCACGCGAAAAAACTGCCGCAAGAATTCGCACGCGGGTCTTCGTTTACGAGTCAAGCCAGATGGCTTGCGAGTTGTTGTCGCACGCCATCAAAAGGTCGCGATACGCATTAGAGGTAACCGGCTCGGCATCTGCCTTGGAGGATGGCGATCCGCCAAGCTTGGCCACAGCGGACGTGGTCGTAATCAGTGCCAGCCTGGCAAGCGGACCGCTCATGGGCTTCACATTGCTGCGCCGATTGCTGAAGATTGACCGATTGTTGCGTTGCATCATGCTGCTTGATAACGGCAATCGCGACCTGGTGGTGGAAGCATTCCGATCGGGATCTCTCGGAGTGTGCGAGCGATCACAGCCGTATGACTCGCTTTGCAAATGTATTCATAGCGTTCACAATGGCCAAATTTGGGCAAATAGCCAGCAGCTGCGCTACGTCCTGGAAGCACTGATCAAGGGTGTGCCGAGTCGAGCCACCGGCGTGAGAGGCGAGCTCTTGTTGACGCCAAGAGAAGACGAAATCGTTTCTCTCGTGACCGAAGGTCTCAAGAATCGCGAAATTGCCCAGACCCTCGGCCTGAGCGAGCACACCATCAAGAACCATCTGTTTCGCATTTTTGAGAAGCTGGGTATCTCGAACCGGGCAGAGCTTATCCTTTATCTTCTCGGGGGAAACCGTGGCTCTTCCGAAGGCGCGTCAAACGCGCTCTGACCTCAAGAACCTGCGGTTCGGCTATCTGCCTCCCTCGGACAACGGCATTGCCGCGACTGATCTTTGAATCGCATCTCTCTGCAGCTGGCCAGTCCTGACCCCTTCTCGACCGAGTCCCTCCGTCGCAGCTACCGACATCCGCCGACACCCTGACTGCAATGGCACTAAAGTAACCAACCGTCGGGCACGCAAGTGTAATTTTATTCCACCAATCTCCCCGACACCCTCCCCCTAGGTGCTACTATCCAAACCCAGAAGTCAGATGTGAAGTCACTTGGATTCACTCGTGGACGGCTCGCACGCAAAACTAAACCTCAATCACCCAGGGATCGTGATGCAACTCACCAAGGACCACACAGCGAGAATTTCCGCCTTTCTTCTTCAACTTGCCCTTCTAATCGTAGTGTTTACGACCCTTCTTCAGAGTCAGACCCCCGCAGGCTATTGGAGTTTTGACGAGGGGGAGGGAGCTTCCGCTGCAGATTTGTCCGGCCAAAACCACACAGCGACTTTGGTCAATGGAGTTCGCTGGGTGTCTGGACGTATGGGGGGAGCCATTTCGGCTGACGCCTCGGCAAGTCAGTATGCAAAGACTTCGGCGATCGACCTCAGTGGAACGAAGGTGGTAACTGTTGCCTTCTGGAGCAAACGGAACTACACCAAGGCCGCCCGCCACGCTCTCATAACGTCACCCGCGAATTACGTCGACTCTGCCACGGGCTTCGCCTTTTATCCGGATGACGCCATCTGCGGCGGCATCCAAGTGGCGCTCAAGGGAGATATTGGCCAAACGGCGAATTGCTACGACCAACCCACATCCGGCGTTTGGCACCACTTCGCAATTGTCTTTGATAAGCGTAAGACCGGTGGTAATCAGATAGCGTTGTTTGTCGATGGCCACTTGCAGCCGGTGAGCCGAAGTCTGTACGCCACGACCAACACGAATAATTTCGGGATCAATCCAATTTACTTCTTCTCGCAAGGCGGCACAGGTCTGTTCGATTCCGGCCGTCTCGATGACGTTCGTTTGTATGCTGCTTCCCTCTCGGCAGGACAGGTGCAGCGTCTCTACGAGTTAGGCTCTGCACAAATCGGGAAGGATTTCGTTGTCTCGGTCGACGGTAATGGGACCATGACTACTGCGACCTTGACTACTTCGGTCAATCAAGAACTCCTGGTCGCGTTTGTGACATACGACGGCCCTTCGAGCTCGCAACAGACTGCGACGGTGAGCGGAGGTGGCTTGACTTGGACGCTTCGCTCGCGCAGCAATCAACAGCACGGCACCTCTGAAGTCTGGGCGGCCATCGCTCCCAACGCGCCGTTCTCCACCACGGTGACTTCGCACCCGGGAAGCAGTGGCTATGACGGCTCGCTCACTGTGATCGGCTTCACCCATGCCTCTGGCACAGGAGTCGTAGGCCACGCAAGCGCATCGTCCGGGGCGCCCGATGTATCTCTACCCGGCATTTCGGCGGGCAATTGGGTTTTTGCAAGCGGCAACGACTGGGACAATGCCATCGCGAGGACGCCAGTCAGCGGCCAGGTTCTCGCACACCAGCGAATCGACACCCAGACCGGAGACACCTATTGGCTGCAATCCACTGGAGCGCCATCGACCAGCACCGGCAGTGTGGACATTCACGATACGGCTCCCACGGCGGATCGATGGAATTACGCAGCCGTTGAAATTGTGGCTTCGACCGGGACCCAAGGCACGCTTTCAGCCTCGCCCAGTTCCCTCAATTTCGGCAACGTAAGCGTCAACACCTCTTCTTCACTCAGCGTTACTCTGGCCAACACTGGGGTCGCGCCCGTCACCGTCTCAACCCTGTCAATCTCGGGCGCGGAATTCTCTCTTTCAACGGTCTCAACGCCATTTACTCTACAGCCCGGCAAAACGACGCAGCTGACCGCCCAGTTCAAGCCGACGATTGTCGGTCCAGCCACCGGCCAGATTACGATCACCAGCAACGCAACGAATCCAAGCCTCTCCATTCCACTGACGGGAGCCGGCGTAAGCACTTCGCAGGGCACCCTTACGCCTACCCCTGCTTCCTTGAACTTCGGAAGCGTGAATGTCAGTACTTCCTCTTCGTTGTCTCTCACCATTACCAACACGGGCAACGCATCCGTGACCGTGTCAAACATCTCGGTGGCCGGTGCCGAATTCTCGATTTCCTCGGTAACGACGCCTTTCACTCTTGCTGCCGGAAATTCCACACAACTGACCGCTACATTCTCGCCAACCATTACCGGCTCGGCCAGCGGCACCATCACTGTCACCAGCAATGCTACGAATGCGACATTGTCGATCCCCCTGAGTGGAACCGGGATCACGACTGTGCAACATCTGGTGACCCTGGCATGGGATGCCAGCACATCTCAGGTAATTGGCTATAACGTGTACCGTTCTACGAGTGTGAATGGTACTTTCGTTCTTCTCAATACTGGTTTAATTACCTCGACTGCCTATGTTGACCAGGCGGTGCAGAGCGGATATACCTACTATTACTACGCCACTGCTGTCGATAGTCAGTATCGTGAGAGCGTTGCCTCGAACGAAGTCGCGGCGACTGTACCGTGATGGAATCCGATACGATAAAACTCGCAACCTCACAAGTGGCCGGAGCCGGGAACCTCACATCTCAGGGGCATTCATACCTATGAAGCGACAGACGTTCATCTTATTTCTCATGTGTCTCACGACGATGCCGTCATGGTCCACCACGAGATTCGTCAACAAATCCGCCACTGGCTCGAATAATGGATCGAGCTGGACGAACGCGTGGACCGAGCTTAGCAGCATTAACTGGACTGGCTTGTCAGGAGGGGACACGATTTGCATCGCCGGCGGCACCTATACCACAACCCTGACGCTAGGTGGCAACGGGACCAGCGCCAGCCAGTTGCTCGTAAAACGTGCGTTGACGGCGGATGCGACGTGCGGCTCAAGCAGCAGCGGATGGAACAACAGCTTCGATGCCCAGGTAAAACTAACGGGAGTGATAAACCTGGGAAGTGCGAGCTACGTGACACTCGACGGCGGTGTAGCCAACGGAATCTCGGTAGTCATGCAGAACCCCAGTACGGAATACGACGGGATCGCCGTAAACGGTCCTACGAATGGACTGGTTCTGCGTTACATCGAAGTCGCTGGGCCCTGTGGCACCACGATTTGCCTGCAGAATGGAGACCATCGCAGCATTACGTTGAACCATTGGAATGGATCGTCGTATGACCTGCAAAGCAATATGTTGATGCAGTATCTAAACCTGCATGGGGCCTGTAACCTGATTTGGAGCGCCCACTCCGATCAGGTCATCATTGAGCATTCTCGTTTTGCCGATAGCTACACCACTGATGCTACGAACTGCCATCCCAACGTGATCATTAACCAGAGCTCGACCAATATGACTTTTCGCTACAATGAAGTTGTCCACTGGGGAGTGGAAGGCATATTGTCGTGTCCGAATGGCGGCTGCAGCTCCAGTTGGGCTATTTACGGGAACATATGGCATGACCCGGATACGCATAGTTATCCGCGGGTCTTGGAAGTTCAAGGCCCGGGATCGACCGGACCCTATCTCGTGTATGGCAACAGCTTTATCAATATACCCTTTGCCACGATGACGACGGCGAATAGCGGGAGCTATTCCTCTGACTCGCAAGGCAGGAACAATTTATTCTGGAATTCAGCTCGGGGAGTCCTGCCGAGCAACGACTACGACCTTTGCAATGCCGGTTGTGGGGAAACTCACGGCCAGACTTATACCACTACCGACCTCTTTGTGAACTATGCGGGTCAGAATTACCACCTGGCCCGCTCCACCGCTGCCGGTCAGAGTCAACCGCCCCCCTACAACATGGACTATGACGGAAATGTGCGGGGTGCTGACGGAATATGGGACCGAGGAGCTTACGAGTTCGTTAGTGGTGCACGACCGAATCCTCCAACCAACCTGACTGCAACACCACAATGAAGCTGCAGTGATGCCGTCGAGTTAGAGACCTCAGCGGGATCGACGGGAAGAAGCAGCGTTAGGCGCCAATTACGCGTGCTTCTTCCCAGCCCTTGGTTGAGGGCAACTCGAGATCTGGATCGTTCCGCCTCGGCTTAGCGCTGTCGACACCGACGGCGTTCTCATCTTTCACCTTCCATCGGCCGGGCAGAAATTACGGCGTCACTGTTAGCGGAGCTATCAGGGTAGTCGATTTCGTCGCCTGGATGTTGACGGTTCGTGTCGTCGTCACGGTTTTCGTCGCTACAGTAAAGGTTGCCGTTGTATTCCCTGACGTCACGGTAACGCTGCTGGGTACGGTTGCCACGGACGTCAAACTGCTGGAAAGCGTGACCACTGTGCCGCTCGCCGGAGCTTTACCATTCAGCGTCACAGTACCTGTAGATTGAGTACCCCCTTTTACGCTGGTGGGGTTAAGTGTCACAGACTGTAACACGGGCGCCGTAACCGCTTGTCCGGCCGTTCGGGTCGTGCCGTTATACACGGCTGAGATTGTTGCCGTCGTGTTCGCTGCTACCGGCGTGGTAGTGATGGTAAACATTGCGGTAGTTCCATTCGCCACCACCGTCACATTCCCCTGCACCTGGGCTGCTGCGATATTGCTGCTCGACAGGGTTATGATCGCCCCACCCGACGGAGCTGGACCACTCAATGTCACTGTACCCGTCGAAGAGGTTCCACCAATCACGGAAGTCGGATTGAGCGCAATCGATACCAGAATTGCCGGCGTCACCGTGAGGTTAGCCGTGTGAGTTGTGCCGCGAATTCCGGTGATGGTCGCTGTCGTGTTCGCGGCCACGGGACTGGTCGTGGCGGTAAAGGTCGCGGTGGTCGCATTCGCCGCCACGGTCACACTCGCCGGCACCTGCGCTGCCGTTGTGTTGCTGCTCGACAGGGTCACGACCGCGCCACCCGACGGAGCCGGACCGTTCAATGTCACGGTGCCGGTTGAGGAAGTTCCCCCGAGGACGGAAGCCGGGCTCAACGTTACCGAGTTCAGCGTCGCTGCCGTCACGGTCAGGTTAACCGTGTGAGTTGTGCCGCGAATTCCGGTGATGGTCGCTGTCGCGTTCGCGGCCACGGGACTGGTCGTCGCGGTAAAGGTGGCGGTGGTCGCATTCGCCGCCACGGTCACACTCGCCGGCACCTGGGCTGTCGTTGTATTGCTGCTCGACAAGGTTACGACCGCGCCACCCGACGGAGCCGGACCGTTCAATGTCACGGTGCCGGTTGAGGAAGTTCCCCCGAGGACGGTGGTCGGGCTCAGCGTTACCGAGTTCAGCGTCGCTGCCGTCACGGTGAGGCTCGCAGTGCGGGTTGCGCCGTAGTTCGCCGAGATCGTCAGCGGACTATCTGCGGCCACAGGACTCGTGGAAACGGTAAATGTTCCTGTGGTAGCGCCAGCCGCTATCGTCACACTCGCTGACACCTGGGCTGCCGCTGGATTGCTGCTGGACAAGGTTACGACTGCCCCACTCGACGGGGCCGCCTTGCTAAGGGTTACTCGTCCGGTCGAGGAAACACCGCCCACTACCGAGACCGGGCTCAGCGTAACCGAGCTGAGGGTAGACGACATAACCGTAAAGCTTGCGGATTGGGTTCCATTGAAAGATCCCGAGATGGACAGTGCAGTGTCCGTCGCGACCGCGCTCGTCGTGACGGTGAACGTGGCCGTGGTCGCATTCGCCGCGACCGTCACGCTCGCCGGCACCTGCGCTGCCGTTGTGTTGCTGCTCGACAGAGCGACCGCCGCGCCGCCCGCGGCGGCTGGCCCGCTGAGTACCACGGTGCCTGTGGAAGTGCCTCCGCCGGGAACGGACGCGGGATTCACACTGATGGAGCTAAGGGTAGGCGGTGTCACTGTGAGGTTCGTGCTGACAGTATTTACGGAAGTTGCCGAGATCGTTATTGAAGTAACTGTAGCTACCGGGCTGGTCGTCCCGGTAAAGGTCGCGGTAGTTGCATTTGCGGCGACCGTGACGCTGCCGGGCACCTGGGCTGCTGCCATATTACCGCTAGACAACGTCACCAGTGTTCCGCCAACTGGCGCCGGTCCACTTAACGTTACTGTGCCGGTTGACGAAGTTCCGCCTTGTACAGAAGCAGGGCTCAGTGTGACCGAGGTCAGGGTTGCTGGGGTAACAGTTAGGGTAGCAGTGTAGGTTGTGCCGCAGATTCCCGTGATGGTTGCTGTCGTGTTCGCAGCCACCGGGCTCGTCGTCGCGGTAAAGGTCGCGGTGGTCGCATTTGCGGCCACCGTCACAGTCGCCGGCACCTGGGCTGCCGCCGTATTGCTGCTCGACAAGGTCACGACTGCCCCACCCGACGGAGCTGGACCATTCAATGTTACTGTGCCGATTGACGAAGTTCCGCCTTGCACGGAAGCAGGACTCAGTGTGACCGACGTCAGGGTTGCAGGCGTCACGGTCAGGGTAGCAGTGTAGGTTGTACCGCTGATTCCTGTGATGGTTGCTGCCGTGTTCGCAGCCACCGGGCTCGTCGTCGCGGTAAAGGTCGCGGTGGTCGCATTTGCCGCCACCGTCACAGTCGCCGGCACCTGGGCTGCCGCCGTATTGTTGCTCGACAAGGTCACGACTGCCCCACCCGACGGAGCCGGACCAGTCAATGTTACGGTGCCGGTTGACGAAGTTCCGCCTTGTACGGAAGCAGGACTCAGTGTGACCGAGGTCAGGGTTGCTGCCGTCACGGTGAAGTTTGCCGTACTGGTTGTGCCGTAAGTCGCCGAGATCGTCAGCGGACTATCCGCGGCCACAGGGTTTGTGGAAACGGTGAAGGTTCCTGTCGTAGCACCAGCCGCTACTGTCACACTTGCCGGCACCTGGGCTGCTGCCGTGTTGCTGCTAGACAAAGTCACCAGGGCTCCGCCAACTGGCGCCGCTGCACTTAATGTCAGAGTTCCGCTTGCGGAGCTGCCACCAACCACAGACGTGGGATTCACCGTGACGGAAGTAACAGTCGGAACAGAGCTGAAATTAACTGAAGTGAGACTTGAGTTGGCTATGGTTACGCTTTGGGTGGGCGGAGTGAAGACAAAACCGGTGTTGCTGGGCGTGACCGTGTAGTTGCCATTCCCCAGGCCGGTAAAGGTATAGTTTCCCGAGCTATCAGCGGTGGTTGAAGCCGTGGAGTTGCCGGACAAGGTCACAGTCGCGCCGCTTCCACCTCCTCCGCTGATCGAGCCCGAGATGCTGTACATCGCCTGCGAAGTGAAGTTCACGTTCATCGCATGGGCACTATTAATGGTCACCGTTTGAGTCGCGGGCGTGAACGTGAATCCCGTGTTGCCCGGCGTCACCGTATAAGAACCGTTCTGGAGTCCATTGAAGGAATAGTTTCCGGAGTTGTCCGCGGTAGTAACGGCCGCCGAGGAACCACTCAAAGTTACGGTGGCTCCCGCCCCTCCTGCTCCGACGATCGAGCCCACAATGCTGTAGCCCTGGCCGGTAATGTAAACCACATCTACCCAGAAATTCGTGGCCTGGGATGGTGTGGTTGGAAATCCGCCATTCACCCCGTAAATATAAACGCCATCGGGACCGTCGACTCCGTCCGCCAAAGCGTGTAGTGGCGGAGCGTCGACGCCGTTGTTAGCAAAGTAGCTGTTATCGGCGGAATAATGTCCGGAGGGAGCGAAGTAAGATGCAACATAAGTAGTATTCGCCACCACGGGAATAGCCGCGGAGAATATCACCTGTTGCCATCCCGTCGCACTCTCGTTGGTAAAGGTGGCATTCCCAAGTTGAGTACCGGTTGATGTCCAGAGGTGCGCCTGGTGAACGCCTGCGTTAGCGGCGGCCTTGTAGAACCGCAGGCCGGTGACATAACCATCGGCGTCGGCTCGAATCTTGACGCCCAACTCGGTTGCGTTGACGTCGTTGCTGTCTACAGCCAGCGGGCTGGCAGTTGTGGTCCAGAGGGTGTTACATGTCGGGCAGCCACTGACCGTCGAGAAGTCGATGCCGCCGACGTTGGCCACGGTCACCGCGATAGTTTGGGTAGCCGGTGTGAATACGTAGCCTGCGTTATTTACCGTCAAGTTATAGGAGCCGCTTGCCAGGCTCGTAAAGCTGTAGTTGCCCGACGCATCCGCCGTAACTACCGCGGTTGAGTCCCCGCTGAGGTTTATAGTGGCTCCTGCTCCTCCGGCTCCATTGACAGTGCCGGTAATGCTGTAGGTCTGAACAGTTGCAACACTCGAGGCGAAGTTTGCAGTAACGCTCGCCGCGACGATGGTTACGGCGGCGCTCGGCGGCGCAAATACAAAGCCCGTGTTGGTCGGGGTCACCGTATAGTTGCCGTTTGTCAAGCCGGTGAAACTGTAGTTGCCGGAGCTATCGGCAGTGACAACCGCGGCTGCAGCGCCACTTAGGCTCACTGTAGCTCCAACTCCTCCGGCGCCGGTAATCGTCCCCGAGATGCTGTAGATAGAGAGCGCCTGGGCGGAGCTGAAGTTAACCCCGGGAACATTTGCTCCATTTACCTGCACGGGCTGTGTGGCGGGAGTATAGACGTATCCCGACATGCTTGGGGTGACAACATAATTACCACTCAACAGGCTGGAGAATGAGTAGTTGCCTCCGGCATCAGCCGTCGTGCTCGCTGTAGCGGCTCCTGTCAGGGTCACCGTCGCGCCGGGTCCACCGGCGTTAGCGATCGTGCCGCTGATGAAGTAGTAGGTGGTCTGGTTTGAATTGAAATTCACATTAAGAACATGTGCGCTGTTGACAGTCACCGTCTGCGCGCTGGGGCTAAAAGTGAATCCCAGCTGATCTGGCGTTACCGTGTAATTACCGTTAGCCAATCCGCTGAATGTGTAGTTGCCATTGGCGTCGGCGATCGTTGTGGCGCTTGTCGTGCCCGTGAGATAGACGGTGGCTCCCGGGCCGCCCGGCCCGCTGATAGTTCCCCCGACGCTGAAAGTCTGCGTCGCTGTATAGATCACGTCTACCCAGTAGTTCGCCGGTTGGAAGTTTTGGGTCGGAAACGTGGTGTTGGCGGCATATGCATAGACACCATTCGGTCCATCCACGCCATTAGCCAGCGCATGCAGGGGTGGACTGTCCGCACCGGTGGAGGCGAAATAAGTACTGTCGACCGAATAATGTCCTATGGGGGCGAGATACGAGGCAACATAGGTCGTGTTTGCGCTTACGGGTATGGCGGTATCGAACAAAACCTGTTGCCATCCCGACGGCGACTCGGTGGTGAAAACGGCAGTAGCCAGTGGCGTGCCGCTGCTGTCCCAGAGGGTGCCTGAGTGGGTTCCTGTGTTGAGGCCCGATTTGTAGAAGCGAATTCCGGCGATATATCCATCGGTATCGGTTCGGAACTTCACTCCCACATTCACGGATTGTGCGTCGCCACTATCCAACAATGCGGGAGTGGTCGAGGCCTGCCAGATCGTGTTACAAGGACAATTCTGGATCGTACTGAAGTTGATCCCGGCAATGTCCTCGCCCGCAACGGTGATTTGCTGGTCTCCAGGCGTGAATACATTCCCACTCTGGGTAGGCGTTATCCAGTAGACCCCATTTCCAAGGCCTGGGAAGGAATAATTGCCGGAGGAGTCGGCAGTTGCGACTGCGTTGGCTGTTCCGGTGAGACTAACGGAAGCATTCGGGCCCCCCGGTCCAAGAATGGTTCCGCTAACGGCGTGGGTCGATCCCGCCATGTACAGAACGTCTACCCAATAGTTCGTTGACTCGTAGGTCTGGTTGGGGAAGGTAGTCGTAGAGCCATAGGCAAAGACACCGTCCGGACCGTCCGCTCCATCGCGTAGAGCGTGTAGCGGTGGGCTATCCACGCCTGCTGCTGCGAAGAAGTTGTTGCTACCAGCATAGTGTCCGACAGGCGCGAGATAAGAAATAACGTAAGTGGAGTCTGCATTCACAGCAATGGGCGTTGGGAACAGCGCCTGCTGCCACCCAAACTGAGACTCGTCGCTAAAGGTTGCGGTGCCCAACGGAACTCCCGCGCTTGACCAAAGGGTTCCCACGTGGCTGCCGGTGTTAAGCGCAGATTTGTAGAAGCGCACACCTACGATGTAACCGTCAGAATCTGCCCGGAATTTCATGCCGATGTTGACAGAGAGTGGGTCCCCTGCATCGCTCACGTTCGGCGCTGAAGAACCTTGCCAGACGCTGGCACACGGCGAGCAGTTAGGAAGCGTCGCGAGCATGACTCCCGTGACATCGGCATTGGTAATTGTCACAGCCTCGCTGGGTGGCGTGAAGGCGAATCCCGCATTGCTGGCTGTTATGACATATGTTCCACCCGAGATACTTGGGAAAGAAAAATTCCCGGAAGCGTCCGCGATGGTTGTAGCCGTCAAGCCACCACTGAGCGTTACAGTAGCGCCAGGTCCACCTGGGCCGGTGACGGTACCCGATAGATTGTGGGGTGGAGAGGGCATGAATACGACATCGACCCAGTAATTTGCAGATCCATAGCTATTATTGGGGAACGTGGATACGCCGGAGTACGCATAGACGCCGTCTGGACCATCAACTCCGTCGGCGAGCAGGTGTAGTGGAGCATTGTCCACCCCAGTAGTCGCAAAAAAGGCGGTGTCCGCCGAATAGTGTCCGGCGGGTGCGAAATAGGATGCAATATATGTTGTGTTGGCTGAGACCGGAACAGGATTAAGGAAAGTGACTTCCTGCCACCCGGACGCACTTTCCTCCGTAAAGGTTGCTGTACCGAGCAGCGTTCCGGAGATGGTCCAGATGTTCCCGACGTGAGTTCCTGTGTTAGTGCTTGCCTTGTAGAAACGCAGCGCCTGAATGAAGCCCGAAACATCCGAACGGAATTTTACGCCAACTTCGACGGAGTGGCCGTCGCCGCTATCAATCAGCGTCGGTGTGGCCGTCGGCTGCCAAATGCTGGTGCATGGGCAGGCCTGCGCCGTGAAGTCTATGCCGGAGACACTTGCGCTCGTAAGGATTACCGGCTGTGTGCTCGGAGTAAACACATAGCCAGCCTGGACTGGCGTTACAGAATACGAGCCCGGAATAAGGCCATTGAAGACAAAATCTCCGTTCGAATCGGAAACGGTGGACAAATTCGCCGGGCCGGTCAGATTGACTATCGTTCCTGCGCCGGCGCCGGTAATGTTTCCCGAGATGCTGACCGGGTTGATCGCCGTGGCGGAAAAGTTGATGTTGTTGAGCGAGAGCCCGTTGATAGTAACCGTTTGACCAGCGGGAGTGAATGCTACACCGAGGTTGCTAGGAGTGATGGTGTAAGAACCATTGATAAGCCCCGCGAACTGGTAGTTGCCCTGTGAATCCGCTATGGTGGTTGTAGTCAGCGTTCCACCCAGGGCTACGGTCGCGCCAGCGCCGCCGATGCCGGAGATGTTGCCGGTGACGTCGAAGGTCGAGCCACTAACATAAACCACATCTACCCAATAGTTGGTTGCCGAGTAGGTTGCAGTGGGAAATGTGCCTGGAGTGGAGGTGTAAATATACACACCGTTTGGCCCATCCACGTCATTCCCGAGAGCATGAAGTGGGGGATTATCGTAACCGGCTCCTTTGAAGTAGCTGATGTCAGCTGAGTAGTGACCGCTCGGCGTAAAGTAAGAGGCAACATAAGTAGTATTCGCAGTGACATTCACAGCAGTTGAGAATGTCACTTCCTGCCACCCCGAAGCACTTTCGCCGTTGAAGGTGGCCGTCGCGAGCAAGGCGCCGTCACTGGTCCACAGACTGCCGACATGTACACCGGTGTTGCCGACCGCTTTGTAAAAGCGTATTCCTGTGATCACGCCGTCGTTGTCCGTACGGAATTTCACTCCTACTTCAACCGAGTTGGGATCCCCGCTGTCGGGGAGGTTCGGAGTGTTTTGCGAGTTCCAGATCGAGCACGGGCACACTTGAGGGCTGACATTTACCGGTACGCCGCCCGCCGGGTTGCCCCCGCTGGTCTGCGGATTCTCCAGGTTCCCACTATCATCCACGGCGCGGCTCATTAGTGCGACAACCCCGACAGCATGGGCTGTCCACGAATACGTCCAGTTCCCGCGTCCGGTTGCCGGATGCCAGGTTTGCCCTCCGTCGACAGAGACCTCGACTCCGGCAACCACACCTCCGGCCGGGTCATACGCGGTACCCGTGATGGAGATCGGAGATCCTGTATTCACATTGGCGTTCGCTGCCGGAAATGTGATGGTTGATATGGGAGGAGTCGTGTCGGTTGACTGCGTTGCGAGCCTTAGTCCAGACTGCAGAGTCGCCGGCTGCACCCCCATATCCGCTAAGAGGTTCACCGTCGCTTGCTGCATATCTGTGCTGGGATTTGGGTTGACGTCGCCGGAATGGTTGCTGTCAAGTCCCCACGACCACTGAACACTGCCGGCACCGAAGACGAGTGCGCCACTCTGTGCGCGGTACATCGTCATGCTGTGGGTGGCGATCCCCGCGCCGTAAACACCTCCGTAGTCAAGAAGGTAATCGGTTGTCAAGCTATAGGTAGCGGTGGAGAGGTGAAACAAACCAGCTGGACGAGCGCTGTTCGCCGCATCCACATCCCATTCATAACCAAGAGTACCCGGTGGCAGTGTGGCGACTTGATTTGTAGCGAGCGCGGCAATACTGGTGTTTCGCCAGAACCGCATTTGCCCGTCGGCGGCCGGCACTTTCATAGCCAAGTCGACGTTGTCTGCCCCAGGTCCATTCACCATAAAGAGGGTGCCAGTGACAGCATTTTCGGGCAGACCTCCATCCGCTGGGGGTGACTTGCTAGGGTCGCGCCAGGTGCCGGTCCATACCGGGGGATCTAGAGGATCTACTGCGTCGCCAAGGGTTTCCTTGTAGCAGACCAGAGTACGATAGGGTGTATTCGTTCCGTCTTCGCTGTTTTCCCAACGTGTCTTCCAGAACATTTCATTACCGCTAAAGAACGCCAAATGCACTCCCGCATCGCGAGCTGCCTGAACATTCGCGCGCTCGATGGGATCCCAATATTCATCATGCCCGCTCGACATCAACATCTTGTGGTTCAGCAGCAAACCGCCATTACGAGCAGCATCGAGCGAGCTGGTATAGCTAACGTCATAGCCATTGGCTTCAAGCCAACGTACCATGGGGTATTCTGCGTTGAAGAAGAATGAATTCGGCGCATTGCTGTCGGTGTTGAAAGGACGGTTATAGCTTACCTTGTATGCCCGATATGGGAGGGCAAAGACATCCGTGCCATAGAGGAAGTGGCCGCCATAGTTGTTGTAAGCCTGCCAGGTCGTGTCAGAGGTCTTGTAGAGCATGTCCGACTGGCTGGCATCATTGCGAACAACAAACCATATCAGGCTCTCGCCGCCCGTGTCTGCCCTTACCAGGTGGGCAACATATACTCCGGACACCGCAGTCGCGGGCACCTGCCAACTCGCCGAGACTGCCCAGTTGCCGCAATCAACTAACTGCGTCACATTATCGAAGATGCAAGCGGGTTGCACCTGCGGGAGGCTCGCGCTTGGAGCGAATGCGGTTATCTTGCGCCCACCCAGACCACCGTAGTAGCCGATACGATAGATCTCGACCGTATACTTTGTCGCGTCCGTCATTATCTTGAAAAAGATCGTCTGTCCGACATTCACACTGATGTCTGTGCCGAATCCCTGAATCGTAGGATCGCCGCTTCCTTCAACCTGCCAGTCTCCCGGGGGGTTTCCTGGCAGACAGTTCTCCTGCTCAATCGCGTTCTTTGGGTTCGTACAATCGGCGTACGCGACGTTTGCTAACACAAGCGAACAGGCGAACAAGAGCGCCGTAGCCGCTACGGTCGCAACCCGACTATTTGGCATCAAAGATTTAGGCACGGCAGACCCGCTTTCTCACTGCATGGGAGCGAGTGACTTAAATAAGGTGTGGATAGCTAGTTTTTATGGGTGATCTCGAGACGTTCAGCGGCTGTGCTCGACTACGGGCGAGGTCCTGGATAGACAGATTCGTTTCCGCGTGAAGAGAAAACGTTAAAGTGAGGAGGATATCGCGACTATCTCTTAGCCAATTCCTGCTGGCCTGAGGCATAGGCAGCTGGCTGCATTCTTAGCTCGGTCGGTCTACTGAACAGTCCTAGCGTTGAGTCGATTACACCGGGCATTTTGCGCAACAACCCGGTTCGAAGCGTCGCCCGCGAATCGTAACTGTTTTCCAGATGCAGAAGCAGTTTCTCTGTATCGTGTTTGCGCGCATCGGCAACGATCGAACCGCATCCGAATGTCTCCATGACCCCAACAAACTTGTCGCTATATGCCACCGGAACTGTGGGTACACTCTGCGAGAGTGCTGCGATGCAGGCGTGCATACGGGCACCGACAAAGAAATCACACAGCCCGATAATGTGCTTGATTTCACCCGGCTTGTATTCTCCCCGGAGGGTGTCGATCATATTGCCATATTTACTGCTCAGCAAGCTATAAATCTCGTTACAGGCAACTACATCACTCTCCGAATCGGCGCGACCGCCAAATACGTGAGGTATCAGGAGGACAGGAACGTTCTTAGTTTCGATGAGGAGTTTGATCAAGCGGATCGTCAGACCGCGATAGTCTGCTCGCAGGCCGAACATGTTCTTGCGATTATAGCCACCCATATAGAGCAGCCCACTAACGTTGATACCTGTCAGATCGGGCCTGGTGAGATCAAGGCTCCCCCCTGCTACAGCGATCTTCTGAGGCGCCTCGGGCATCAAGGCAAATCCTAGATCGTAGCGAAGCGCCGGCACCGGTGTGGGGCGTTCCGGTCTTACCATTTCGGTTAATTGGATCACACTCTGACAGTCACGACCATATGCATGCTGCGCATTCCTGACAATAAAGCGCGCGAGCAGCCGCGACGCTCTGCTGCGGAACGGGCCGATGTGTTGCGGCAAGATAATAAAGCTCCTTCTTAACAGTAGAGTCAGCACTTGCGGGAGCGAGACATAGAGGAAGCGGCGCAATCCGTAGATATCGCTAAAACTATCACCACCCGCAATTGATAGCACGAGGTCGGTAGTATTGAGCTTTTGAAGGACAGCATTTCTGGACAGAATCTGCGACCGCAACCTGTGGGACGGTACGAGCTTTGACAAGACAGCTAGTACTAACAATGCTGCGATATTGTTCGACTTGTATATCTTCTTTGAGAACCTGATATTTACCAGCTTGATTGGCAGGCTGTCTCCGTCAACCCGCAGCACCTCCTGGCTTGGGCGCCTGTCGTAGTCGAGGATATAGATTTCAGCCTCTGGCCAGCGCTTATGAATACACCGGATCGCTCCGCTCGCGAGGGCACCTACGCCGAGATTTCCGGCGCTGATCCGCGCGCCTAGAAGCGCTATCCGTTTTGGCTTGTCAATCCACATGCCGATCGTTATCGACGGTCAACCGCGGAGCCATCCTCTGGCGAACGTGACGCAGCGACCAGGAATTCCGACGCCAGCCACGGGGCAGTCAGCCGCCCCGTGAGCCGGTACAGGGCCTGCGCGCGTTGGGGCACACACGGAATGGAGGTTCGGATCCTGAATCGAGTCTCTTTGAACCAGCGACGCACTTCCATGTAAGACGGCCTATATGTAGCAGAGCCGGTATCCCTGACGGCGGAAGATATCCGTCGACCAGTCTTGAGTTGCCGCCATAGGGTGCTTGGCCGTCGCGGATTCGCCAACCGGGCTACCAGCGTGCCATCCGGAGAGAGTAGTCTTCGGAACCAGGCCAGCAGACTCGTCGGCTCGGGAACCAGATGTAGCATGTTTGAGATGAGGATGGCATCGAACTGGCGACCCGATAGTGCCATCAACAGGGTGTCAGGATCTTCCTGGAGCACCTCGATGCCATCTCCCGCTACACACGACCCGATTACCGCGTCCAAGGGAACGGCCGTAACTTGGATTCCTCGTGCGGCTAAACTAGTTTCCATCGCGCCAGATCCACAACCGTACGAAAGAACGGTCTTCACTTTCGAAGGAATGAGGGACAGCAGTTCGGGGCTGGATGGTTCGTAGTAACTCTTGCTGTGACCATCACCATCGCCATTGCGGGGCGAGCTCAGCAAAGACCCAGACGGAAGCTCGCCCTGATGTATGGAGCTCAGGGCGAACAGTTGCCTCCGAAATAAATCCTCCCTCACCCCCATACTGCCGACATACTTGTTCGCAAGGTGCGGTAGCAGGAAGTCGTCAATCTTCGAGATACAAACCATCTTTCGCAAGCCACACTGTGTGTAGGGATCCGTTGCCGCGGTGACCAGATAATCGTAGCGCTCGCGATGTGGTCCAACCAGAAAACCACCGGATCGGATCGCCTGTTTCAACTGCGGTTGGGTCAACATATATGCTGCCGAATGTTCGTTGGTAAAGCTGGCGAACAACTCTCCGCCCCTGGTTACGACAGAAGCCGGATCCCAGTGGAAGTGACTATGTGCTGTTGAAATATAGACCTGTCCATCAACCCCTCGCTCCGACCGCATGAAACCCGCTATCTCATCGACCGGCAAGATGCCACTGGTCCTGACGAACGCGTCGATATTTCTTTTCGTAATGAGGGTGTCATCTTCGGAATAGATAAAGAGAGCGTAGGCCTCGCTCCGCTCTGCAAGAATCTGCCTATGAGCAAAGGGAAACGTCCATGGGTCACCCACGGGCTCCTTAACTAGTACTTCAACATCCTTGCCAAATGATTTGGGCAGATTCGATAGAATGACAACATCCGTACCAGGCATGGCCCTATACTCCTCGACGAGCCGGCTGGCATATTGGTCATTTCTGGTCCCAAAATTTGCGATTACAGCGAGCGCTCTCATGACGAAGGATAGGCGTGAGGACGAGACTTTTTTACTAGAAAGCGTGCTTGGGAACCTTCATCGTTCCCACAGACCGATAAGCGTGCTGCCCGAAGCCTTCGTGTTCTCCTGATGAACAGATAACCGCCGGCGCTCGCGAGGGAGAAGGTGAAGAAGGATATGATCGCGATGCCTAGAAGGCTGGCCGGGCTATTATAATACGCATATTGGAGATAGCTTCCGACAGAGCTGCGGGACAACTGTAGATCTCTCAGGTCGGACAAATAACGTAGCGTGCTGATCCATAGAGAGCTCTTTGAAATGTCGACCGTCGCCAGATCCAGATCGTTTCGATATACCACGTCGATGGTGCGACTTGCCTTCGGTTCGAGCTCAACAGCGAAGTCAATGCCGGCCGGGGACTGATGGTAGGATACAGGCCTTCCAGCAACACTCACAGATTCTATCGCAGCGCTATCCATCTCCGAGCGACGGATGTGGAACACGGCATGACGTTCACTGGGATTGACGAGCTCCACGTGCGGCGACAAAGCCAACACGTCGTAGTCGTGATCCTTTCTAAGGCGAAGTAAATATAGATGTTGCGTGATATAGCCCAAGCTCGACCATCGAACAGCGGGATCAGCCTGATTGACGTAGTCTGCCAGGTCGTTGAATGCACCGATATTGTGATGAAAGAAGTCTTGATGGACATAGAACAACTGTGGATTCCCAAGAAATGCATTGATGGCAATATCGGCGCGGGAAACCGGCATCGCTGCCGAAGTCCTCTTGATGCTCAGGAAGTTCCCGAACCTCAACGTCCATGGTCGCAGAACGAGAAGTGGATCGGCCGGCGATGGAGAATTTAGAGGGACATCCTGGGAATTTACCGTCGCCCAAATGTTGTCTTTCTTTAATAGACCGAGGGTCCCTGCTGGAGCGATGCCATGCGGAAATACCATCACCCGGTCATATGGAATCCCTGTGGCCCTGCTGAAGGCCTCCATGCGCGCCAGCGCTTGCCGAATATTCGCGGCCTGACTGTCGAGCGAGTGCTTGCTATATTGATCAAACTCTCTGTGATTGTGGTTATTACCGTGAATGCTGACCGATAATCGATTGGGATTATTACGGAAAAGCGACACTACCCCAGCTTCACTTCTGTCAAAATTCCAGGGAATGAAGGCGATCGTTGTATGAAACTTATGCTCTTCCATCGCCCTCAGAATGCCGTGGTACGAAAAGTTCCCATAAGGCTCGATCAGCCATGGATCATCGATGGTCAAGTTTGCGTAGTGGCCGGGCAAGTGCCAGGACTCATCTCCAATCGCCTGGTGCATGAACATCATGAGCCCAGCGAGGGGTGAGAACACCTCTTGAAGCCTTGTGCTCGAACCGTCCGGCGAGCTGCTCGATGGGATCACAGTAACGACGAACACGGGCTGTGCTCCGACCTTGATGGCGATAGAGGTAGGCACTCGCCGCCCGTCCCTTCGCGCCTCTGCCAGCGTCTGAGCATGGGAAGCATGGGATAGCAGCAGTTCACAATTCGGGGCGGTCGGAAGGCCAAGCGAGACACCGCGGAGTTCTCCTGCACTGGGGGCCTCCACATTGAAAGCCAGGCTCCACCCACTCGTGTTCGCCAGCGGCTTACAACCTTCAACTTGGCCATTCGTCCATCGCGAGAGAGCTCTTGATTCCTGGGGTGAAGACCCGGCAATCAATAACAATGGAATATGCGGTCCGACTCGTCTCGTGAGAGCACGAAACGTGGCTGCCTGATCCAGTTCGGCCAGTGCAGATGTTTCAATGATGACTGCCCCACTATCCTTCTTGATAGCATTTGCAATATCAGTGCTTCCCTTTCTCGACCTGGGTGACAGGTCACGGACCGTTAGACCGTAAGTCTGAGCAGACGTGGATATTTGGTTTCGGACCCCTTCTTCCGCAGAGTCTCCCTTTGCGATCAATGTGATTTCTTGAGCAGTTGTGTGCGAGCACAACACGGAAGCGAGGACAAGCACCGATAAGGGCAAGAGATAGGTGCCGGTACATCTGCTGGACAGCGTTGATGTCAAACTAGCCATAAGGACAAATCAGACATTTGTGGACGTTGGAGAACGCGGGAATGCATTCAGGTGGTCTGAAACACAGGCTCCGCATTCGAGAATTGACCGGTGTGTTTCACCGCAGTCAGTGAATCCGCTTCATTTCCACACTTTGCATATGCGAATGTCAATGCAATAAGGATCCACAACATGTAACCATTCTGGCCCCACGAGTACATGCCCACGCTATACATTTGAAAACAGAAGATCACCACGTTTACAAACAATGCCAGGCCCAGTGCGCTGCCAGGCAAACTCTTTGCCCGGTACTCCTGCCAGGCCTTGTGAGCAGTCGCTAGCATCATGAGAGCAATCATGAAGCAGCCCACAAATCCTGTCTCTATCATGAGCTCTGCCCAGGCGTTATCGCAGCTAAGAAATAGATGAGGCTCGCCAAGGAAATCGCCCTGAATGCGAAGATCATAGAACGACTCCAGCCCGTAGCCCCAGAAGGCGCGGGAAGGGTCACGCAGGAGCCTTTCTGTCACTGCCTGCTGGAGTGCGTATCGGTACTGATAGGAAGTTCCGGTGCTGGTATTCATATCGAAACTATTATCGTAGATGCCTTTCACAGTTCCCCAAATCCCCGGGCGTATGATCATGCTCGTAACAGCAAGTACTACGATGATGAGAATCGGCTTCCTGATTCCACTCCGGCCCAGAACAAAGAGCAGCAGAAATCCCAGGATCACGTCGAGCCATGGCCCCCGACTGCTGGTCTTGTAAATGTTCAAGAACATCAACAGTAATCCGGCCCAAAGAACACCGACATGCCATGACTCCTTTTCCACACTCAACAAATAGATCGAGAGGATTATGCCCATGGCTAATGCGGCGCCAAATAGTATAGGGTGATCGAAGGTGGCCTGTACTCGGACTTCCCTATCCGTGTCAGCTCCCAGGTCAAAGTGATGCTCTGCCTTGGGTAGAACGCTGATTATATTGCCCGCGCCGTACGCTTCGAAGGCACCGAACACCGAACACACAATCATGGCCAGCACAATGGCAAATATGATCCCCCGGATGGTCTCGGGCTTTGAAATTGTCTTCCAGAAGACGAAATAGAGTGTGTAGTACTCAAGCACCACCGATATCGCTTTCTTCACGCTCATCAACGGAACTACCGAGTTGGCGGTGGACAACACGCACCACAAAACGTGAATCACGATCAAGGTCTTGAGCGGCATAGAGGACCTTGGCTGCAGGCCGGTTTCGTTGCGGCCCACGGTTAGATAAAGTAGTACCAGGACAGCCACGACAATACGTTGAGTGGTGAGTGAGAACAGACCAAGGGGTATGCTGGATTCAATTGGCACGAACACCACTGTAAAGGCGGCAAATGGCAATGCCGCCTCCAGGCCTTCCGTGAGTGCGATCCGGAAGAGGCCAATTATCGCGATCAGGTTAATGATAATAACGAATATCACGGGTGAATGGTAAAACACGATGCGTGTAGGGCCGGCTAACGCCTGCTATCCGGCAACAAGACCCAAAGCATCCTCGACATTTGCTGGCGGCGCCTGGTTTTTCTAAAAACAGGGTCTTGTGGTCTTTGGGTCTTACGCCAATATTCCCTCAGATAACCTTTGAGAAAAGCAACAGCATGACGAGTATTTCCAAGTGAGAGCTTCAGTGTCTTCAGTAACACAAATGCTGGATGGCTCCACGTCAGATACTCGGCCTTACCTCGTTCCGCATAGATGCTAGCTTGAGCAATAGCCCCGCCAGTCGGGCGCCGGTGAATGACGCGCAGATCGAAGAAGCTGCGGGTCCTCCAGCCTCCGCTCCAGGCATAAACCTCGTCTGCTGTATCCCAGCCTATTTGACTGCCGATGCCGCCAATGTATTCGAAACATTCGCGGCGGTACATTTTTAGAGCGCCGCGAACATGATATTGCGGAGCTGTCTCCAGTTTTAAACTATCGTTTTTCTGGATATAAAGTCCACCTCCAGCTATTCCTAGGCGGGGGTCGCGGGCAAACTCATCCAGTATCCGAGAAAAGTAGTCTGGCTCAAACCAAAGATCGGCGTCGAACCGGGCGACATAGTCGAAGCACGAAAGGTTGAGTGTTCGCAGGATAGAGGCAATAGCTCCCTCTCCGCCCGGTCTGCGCTCAGACCGCACAGGTAGTTGCACTAACTCGATCGCTTCAAACCGTCGAGCAAGCTCCGCCACGATCTCGTTGGTTTTGTCCGTCGATCCATCGCTGACAATGATCCACTTGGCTGGCCGCACCTCTTGATTCATGATCGAATCAATCATGGGCGCGATATACTTCTCTTCGTCCCGCACTGGGGTGAGCAGCAAGATACGAGCGGCCGGAGCTAACGGAGGAATATATCCCACAGCATTCAAAGCGATTCTACTTTCATTCCGTCAGTAGTCGATCCTAGGCTCGCAGCCCGATTGCCCATCGAAAGATGCTCGACCACTTCTGCAAACTGAAATCAGAGCTCGTCGCATGGTGTCGAAACCGTAGAATCGGAGCGCCGACGACAATCAAAACCATTCTGACTAACGCCGCTACGGCGAGGGACGAACGATACAGTTCGGCGTAGCACCCGCCCCTGGCAGTTCGTAGAAATCTATGAACCGCCTCTTGCTGGCGCAGGCTTGCAAAATGGGCCCCCTGCTGGACTGAGCTCCTGCCGCCATGATGCACAACCTCACAATCGGCCATGTACTGAATCGCATACCCTGCTCTCGTGATTTTGTGACACAGGTCGATGTCTTCGACATACATAAAGTATGACACGTCAAATTGTTTCACCTGGGCGAAGACGTGACGCCTTACCATCAGGCAAGCACCAGAAACCGCATCAACCTCGACCGGCTGTACCTGGCCTTCGAACAAGGTCCTCATTCCCCAAAGGCGGGATTTTGGCATCATGCGTCGCAGCATCTCCGAGTCTAAAAGCTGGTTCCAAATGGTAGGGAATGCCTGTACGCAGCTGGACTGAAGCGACCCATCAGTGTTGAGCAGTCGCGCCCCCACCGCCCCGACCCCGGTGCTCGATAGGAGGTGGTTGATCATCCGCGAAAACACGTCATCGTGGATCTCAGTGTCTGGATTTAGGAAGAGAAGAACGTTGCCGGAGGAGAGCTCGTAGCCGAGGTTGCTGGCCCGGGCAAAACCTAGATTTATCTCGCTACGATGAAACAATACTTGAGGAAAAGAGTCGCGAATCAAAGTTCCACAGCTCTCGTCACGGGAGGCGTTGTCCACGACGATGACCTCCACCGCTACGCCCTTTGTATGCTGATAAATCGCAACCAAGCAGGCACGCAGGTCGTCGGTAGAGTTCCAGTTCACAATGATGATCGATAGCGTCACGACCTGCTACACTCCTCTTGGTATCCGAGCAAACTCGGAGCGAGCCTGGCGGTTTAGCCTCTTGGAAGGTAATAGCGATTTTCGAAGTAGCTGCGGCGCGTGCAGCCAGTCATAAGCTCCTTCGAGCTTAGCTGCAAGAAACCGCGCATCGTCATAAGAATTTACGGGAATCCTAGGGAGAAAATACGGGTCGCTGCTGATCCTCGCGCTGCCGATCATCGTGGAGACTCCCATGTCATAACCGGCGCGCACCAGAGAACTCCGCACGGACACCACGAAGCTACTGTCCTGCTCGGGAAAGGCATAGGGATAGGAAAACGCCTCGATGGACTTCCCTAGTCGGTCTTCAATCGTCCTCTTAGATTCCGTGAGTTCACGGTCGATATCTCTTCTATTAAGATGCCAGAGCTTTGGATGGCTGACAGTGTGGGAGCCCACCTGGATGCCCTGAGCCTCAACTTCTCTTAGCTCACTCCAGGTCATAAACTGCTTCTCGCCGTCGCCACTCCCGACGAAGCCGGAAACGACAAACATGGTCGCGGGAAACTGATATTTTTCCAGGAGCGGCAATGCATTGGCATAAAAATCGTGGAGCCCGTCATCAAATGTTATCGCAACTAGCCTCTGGGAGGACATAGCCGTACCAAGAGCCCTGACAGCATCTCGAAGCGTGACCGGCTTGTAGTTGTCATCACGAAGCTGCTGTAAGTGGCGAGCGAATATTGACGGAGACGTTGTTGTCTCAAAGTAGGGATGTCGCGCGCCTCTGAGGCTATTGCCTATCCCGTGGTACATCAGTATAGGGATCGCGGGCTGCCTGCCGCGGGCGAACAGGCGGCGAAATGGGCCCACTACGCCGACGGTCACTACTCGGTCCAGGGAAAGGTTAGTCATTGGCTCGATACATCACTTCGCGGAGCTAGGTACTGGCTCGGGCATGCCAGACCTCTGGGTGCACAACCCGTCCAGCAGTTGAAGATATATATATTTCTTCTCCTGCCAACTATTCGCGCGAACATAATGAGAGGCATTGGAAACCATAGTCTCGCGCAGATGGCGATCGCGCCGGACCAGCAGGATGGAATCCACAAGATCTGAAACGTTTTCAGATTCAAAGAACTTCACCCTGGATTCGTTGTGGTAATAACTGTCGACCGAGGTGCGAGACACGATCACAGGTACATTCAAAACCATGAACTCCATGATTTTTGTGCTCATGGCCTCGTTACCGAATGCGGAGCTCGCGCGCTTGGGCACGACAGCCACATCAGCCTGCGCCATCACCTCGGCAATTTGACGGCACGGCAGGAACTCGTGAAAAGCGACGGTCCCGGAGAGGCGTAGCTCTTGCGCCAGCGCCATCAAGGATTCCCGCGCCGGACCCTCGCCGTATATATGGAACTCTACATTCGGCACTTGGTCTTTGATCTGCTCTATCGCACGGATTGCGATGTCGAGTCCTTGGTGCTCGTTCAGTGTGCCCGGGTACACGATGATGAATCTATCGCGCGGAGGGGTGGTGTCACGCCGGGGCTGGAATATTTGCGGGTCGGGATAGTTAATGATTGCGGTGCATTGACCGCTGCGCGCAGACCGCTGCAGAAGCCGCTTCTGCCACAGATCGTTGGCGACGATCACATGGTCGGCAAAGCGCGCCGAGAGCCGTTCTGCTAGAAGTAGTAGCTTGAACTTTAATGAGTCTTTGCTGGCGGAGAACTTGCCCGCAAACAATTCGGGAAGTATGTCATGAATGTCGAGAATGATTCGGGCACCAAGCAGCTTGGGCACGATCGCGGCGAACACTAGAAAGTCGGGAACGGAGTGAACATGAACCGCGTCGTAGGGATCAGCCAGGTGCTTTCTGGCAAGAAGGAAGGTCGAAAGTATCAGGAAACGTGTCATGCGGTACAGGTAAGAAGGCCACCCATGCTCGTCCCTTTTTCGATATTGAATGCGATAGACATTCACGCCCTGGAGAACTTCGAAGGCCGGGGCTCCTTCTCTTCTAAGGGCGATCACGTCAACCGTATCCCCACGACTCCCAAGGGCGGTTGCATATCTCAGGATGCGCATGTCGCTCTCATAGAAGGCGTATCCGAGCATACAGACTCTCATGCGCGATCCACTCCAGAAATGAACACAGGATTGCAGCTCTTGACCGGCGCCGCGCGGCCTGGCTCGTCCTGTGGAGCGATGACGGGGCGCCGACGGTAAAGCTTCCGTTGCATGGCACGTCTGGCAGTACCAAGGATGGTGATTGCCTTGCGCCGCAACGGCAGTTGTAACCAGCTTCGGAAGAGAGAGAAGCCGCGGAATATAGGGGTGGGAATGCCGAATAATTTCAAACTAACTGTCCGTCCCCATATTTCAGTTCGTCTGCCTAAGAGGCTGCCCTGTGCCGCAAAGACATTGGCGGCCGAGACTCTTTGCAGGCTAACGTAGTTCGCGGCGACGGCTTTGCGCAAAATACGCTGCCCACGAGTGGTCCGAACCACCACCAGCGACACACCTGGATTTCCATTGTTGCTGGAATTCTCCCACGCATCACCGCAGCTGATGTCTGCAACACGGCCTAAACCGTCCGGACAGAGATTGCATCGCATGGGGCGGTAGTGAGTCAGCTTGCTCCAAGATTCATCATAGGAGAGGCTTTCCTCGCGCTTGCCACCGTTGCAAATGATCCTGAATTGCCCTGGCCAGCCATCGCCCCGATAGTGCAGCGAATCGATCTGCTCCGGCCGAACCCCCAGGGAATGTGCCACGTCGAGTGTTCCTTGTGTACTTGGCGTACCTGCGCAAAAAAATGTCAACACCAGTCCAAGCTTTCGATCGAGCTCGGGGTTTTGTAGCCGCAACATGGAAGCGGCAGCTGTGTCACAGGGTTTGCCAATGAAGACGCACGGCTTGTCGCTGCCTTCAATTTCAGCCATCCCAGCGCATGGAGAAGACGGTGCATAACGGGACCCGGTACGGCCCAAAAGTTCCTCACGTGTGTGGCTTTTTACCGTCTTATTCAACCAAGGCCGCTCTTCGTCCATGGCAGTGTGGAGCACGAAACTCATGTCCTCCCTCTCTATGCAGTAGAGAGCCAACGCCGTCAGTATCCCACCGGAAGAGCCGCGGAATCGAATTTCGGGGTCGCTGGCGTAACCTTCCCAGATCTCAAGGGCTGCTCCGAATGCATGGTCTGCGTCCGATGGTTCGAGCGCCGGTGCTGCCGCCGTATGGGCATCGACCGAGTACCCCGGACAAATCGAGAGACACTTAGTGCACGAACCACATCGTGAATTCTCAAATTTAGGTCGGATACCTACGGACTCGACGTTGACGAGCGCGACGGCCTTTTCTGTGCACGAGTAGTAGCAGGCACCGCAGCCGGTACAGAGACCCCAATCAACTACGTCCTGCAAAGTTTTTATCTTGTTCACAATAGGATGTTCCGCGTGGCGACCAAATGCGGCGAGGATTTCTGCACCATGGTGGTCTAGGGCGTCTTGGCTGCCGTAGCGCTCCGCCTGACCGATGCGAGCATGGTCTTCCACCATCGCCTGGCTTGTCGCGCCATTGCGCTAACAGGACGAGGCAAGAAATTCCAATAACAAAGACCGAAGCCCTTCGAATAGAGGCGCAGTGTCGTTACTGCTCGCGAGTAATAAGGTAGTGTCCCAAGATATCTTGCGATAAGTTTATGGAGTTGCCATTCGGGATACAGGCGGTTTAACGCAACACTCAGGGCGGTCGCTTGGGACTTGTCATTCTGTCCAGAGACACGTCCCAGGCGTTCCGAAGCAGCCGCGGCCACCACATATTGCTGACGGACTATCTCAACCCATTTCGGCCCCATATGGCAAGATCTAACTTCCTCGCCTACACGGCGACCGCACTGCTGACGGTAAACGGGATCGATTATGAGGCGAGTCAGCTGTGCACGATACTCGTCTACGTCCTGGGCCATAATCATGGTGTTGTCAATACCGGGTGCACCGGGTCCGAGTAGGCTCATCTCCTCATCTGAACTCCGATAGCCAAGCAACGGAGTACCTCGGCTGCCAGCTTCCAGCAACGACGTGATCGAAGAAAAGGGCACCGAATCGAGATAAGTATCCGCTGCTGCATAGTACAGGTCGGTGTCCCACCGGGTGCCAAGAGCTAGGACACGACCTTGGGTCTTTTCGCTGACCTCTTCCCAAGCGTCTTTGCAAATAGGACCAATTGCTACAAGGGTGACCTGCGGTAGAGCCTCGAGAACCGGTTTGACCAGGTCGAGAAATCCGATCGCTCCGGGAGCGTTGTATTTGAAGGGAGATGCTACGGTCAGCAATAGAAGACTGTCGGGTCTGAGGCCGAGCGCGCGTTTCGCATCGCTTTTGCTGGTTAGAGTCGCTGAAGGCGACAACGGTATAGGAAGAACAGGAGAATCCTGAAATTCCAAACCCCGCCGTTCCTTGAGAAATTTACTGGATTGCTTTCGCAGGTGCACCACGGAGTGAGCAACCCCCGCACCGATCCAGAACGTGTGATCTGAATGATTCACAAATAAGGTCTTAGCATCATTGCAGCCAACGGCCAGTGCCAGCACCGGAACAACGTCATACGGGAACACGTGCAGCACAACCACGTCCATGTTCCGACAGAGCAGTCGCAGGTCGCGGGCCTGTGTAATCGGATCGGACGTGTGCTCGCTGAGGTTGTAAAGAGAGCCGCCAGACTCTTTTGCAGACCTTCTTAAAGATTCAGGTATGTCATAGATGGCACGCACGTCGGCCTGTGTCGTGATGGCGACGGAGTGTCTGTTGCCACGATCTTCTTGTATCCAGCGCCAGACACACCGGGTATCTCCTCCTACGGGCTTCCCATAGCTCAAGACATGCAGAATCCGCAAACCTGCTTGGTCAGAGCGTTTGTCTCCACAAGTCGCTGGACACGCTATTTGCTTCCCTGCCTCCAGTAGAAGCTTCTCGAGACGTGCCGATCCAAAAATTCCCGCATTTCCTGGGAATGCGTAACGTGCTGCAATCTGAAGGAGCGCAATCGCTGCGGCAACATCTTCGCCTGCGAGCTGCCGCTCGGCCAGGTTTAACAGATCGCAAAATCGCGCATGGCAGTTCGCGATGCGTATTTCATCAAGAAGCCCAACACACAGGTCTGAGCGGACTTGTGATTGAGGAATCGTCGCTTCTTGGGCAATTAACTCTGAAGTTGATGGCACTGCGGTTGGCTCAGTATCCTGTAACATGGCTGACTAATTTATAGGGGTGGCGCCAAGGCGATTACGATCGCTAAGTGAAGCTACGCTATGAGCAGGCAGTGGGTTGCTGTTGGAAACGACGGAGGATTTCAAAGCGCGAGAGCAGTCGTTGCACCGCTGGAGGAACGTCTTCCGACTCCGTCAGCTTGATCAGAGTTCGAAGCGAGTAGATCGCACTCCAAGCCAGCGCAAGTATGCCGCCGCACACCGCCAAGGGAAAAGACACCATGTAGAAGCCACAAAACACAGCGGCGATCAGCGGGAGAAACAGAATGCCGGTACGCATGTTCTCCGATGACCAACGGAATCCACTGAGATGCCGAACCAAAGGATAGGTCACCAACCAGTGGAGAACATACGATCCAAAGAATGCCGCTCCTGCTCCTAACATCCCAAAATAAGTGATGCAGGACCAAGCCAGGCCCATAGCGAAGACGGCCCAGACAAATTCACTGAACAGGAAAAGGTCCTGCCTTGCCTTGGCAAGTATGATGAAGCCCATCGGCCAAGTAATAACCTGGAGTGTTGTTCCGAGACAAATCCATCGGAGGACGCCCACAGCAGTGCTAAACTTCGCGCTATAGAAAAGCGCGATCACCAACGGCGCGAAAGTAAGGGTGGCAATCACGCCGGGGCCGGCGATGAGTAAGCCAACCAGTGCTTGCTCGTTCACGAGCCGATTACATTCTGTATTGTTTGTCGCAACGGCGCTTAAACGAGGATAAAAATCGGCACCCATCGCCTGCAGGATGAAACCAACATAGAGTCCGCCCAGGGTCCATGCAGATTGATAGATCCCTGTAGCCGCGATGCCCACCTTGTGCAGCAGCATGACCCTGACCATGTAAGCCACGCCGGTAACCATCAAGCCGCTCGCCATGAAGGCGACACCCAGCTTTAACAAGCCGGCCGCTTCATGCCCAACCTGCGCGGCGGTCATGGATGTGCTCTGTACGCGAATCTTGCGGCTGTACCACCATGAGGTTGCTATGGTCATGGCAGCAACGCAGACCAGGGAAATTGCAATACCCCTTTCCCGCAGGAAATAGACGATAGGTACGCTGATAATCAGGCCAGACAGGGAGCCAATTACACTCATCTTCGCCAGGTCGGCGATCCGCCTCATTCCCTGAACGAGTGCTCCCTGTGCCGCTGATATCAATTGAAAGAGGACCGCCAGTGACAGTAAGCAGATCGCTCCGGTACGTTGAGCAGTGCCAAATGTTAGGGTCGAGACTTGCCTGGAAAAAGCAACCAGAAGCGCCGCTCCGAGCAGTCCAAGAACAATTGATGTCCTTCTCAGCACGGTTGTGGTTCGTGCAATCCGCTCCTTGTCGCCGCTGCCCGCCGCCACCGCGATTTGGCGCACACCGCTGCTGTTAATGCCCATGCCAGCGATGCTCTGGGTTAGAGTGATGGTCGAAGTATAGAGTCCCGCGAGTCCAAACCCGGCAGGACCCAGAAGAATCGCCATTATTTTTGTCCGGACGATACCGATGGCGATGTTCAAAACGGAGGAGCCACCGATTACAGCCGAAGATTTCATGATCTGGCCGTAACTTCGCTTTCGGGCCGGCGCAGGGACCAGCGGCAGAGCATCGTCGAGTTGATCGCGAAGGGCGGTCGATGACATGTTGAAGGGTATTCCGAGGCGCGAAACCTGCTGCGCGAAGCTAGCGGTTCTGCCTCTCAGCCGCATGGCTGCTCTGCTGGATACACTCGATCACGTAATCCTGGTCTTCATCCGTCATCTCGTGGAAGAGCGGCAATACCAGAGTCGAGTCGGTAACCATATTCGTAATCGGCAGAAGCCTATCCCAATCTCCCCGATAGGGGGCTTCGCGATGAATCGCCATGATGCCCCGCCGCGATGAAATACCGCGATCGAGTAGATCCTGCATCAACTGGTCTCTCGTCACAGGAGCGTCTGGCAACAGCCGCACCATGTAAGACTGGAAGCTATGACGCAAACCAACGGGCTCTTGTGGAGTTACCAGCCACGGAATCCTTGCCAGATACGAGGAGTAGCGAAGCGCCAACCTTCGCCTGTTCGACAGCAAATCGTTGAGCCGGCGCAACTGGACCAGTCCGACCGCCGCCTGCATGTCCGTCATCCGATAATTGAAGCCGACCTCGTCGTAACTCTCGATGACGACCTTGGTGGACGTATGCCGGGCCACGTCGGAAACCGACATTCCGTGCTGGCGCAGGCGTCTCATGCGAGATGCCATCTCGTCATTAGCGGTCGTGATCATTCCGCCTTCTCCTGTCGTCAATGTTTTGCGGGGATGAAAGCTGAAACAGGCGATATCGCCATACGGTGCTCCGACTCGCTGGCCATGGTATTCGGCGCCGACAGCGCAAGCAGCGTCTTCGATTACAGTAAGCTTGTAGCGGCTTGCAATGTCACCTATCGCATGTAAATCCGCGGGCAGACCTATCTGGTGGACGAGTAAGATTGCCTTGGTATGGGGAGTTATGGCTCTCTCGATACACCCGGGATCGATGTTATAGGTTGAGCTATCTACGTCGACAAACACTGGTTTAGCGCCGGCGTAAACGATGGCATTGGCGGTTGCAATGAAGGAGAGGCTGGGACAGAGCACCTCGTCACCGGGTCCCACTCCCGCCGCCACAAGCGAGAGGTGAAGGGCCGTCGTGCACGACGAGGCGGCGACCGCGTAGGACGCGCCCACATATTCGGCAAAGTTGCCTTCGAACTCTGCGACCCGTGGTCCCTGGCTAAGCCAGCCGCTGCGCAAAGAATCGCGGACGGCATCCTCTTCTTCTAAGCCGATCGAAGGACGCGCAACCGGTATGTTTCGCCTTTGTACTGTTGTCGTCACTGCTGTACTACCGCCGCTTTGGCTGAGCGAACCGCTTGTCTCCAGCAGACCAATTCTCTCAGGCCTTGCTCGAGGGTTACCGACCATTCAAATTGCAACATTCTGGCGGCCTTTTCGACCGCTGCGCGCCGTACCTGGACGTTCGCGACGCTACGCGGAGCCCGGTGCTCCGGCCGTAGATCGGATTCAGTGAGCCGTAGCAGAATCGCACACAGCTCGTTCAAAGTGGTTTGTACTCCAGAACCAATGTTGAATACTTGGTCTGAGACGCCGCTCTCGGCGGCCAGAAGATTTGCCCGGGCCACGTCGTCCACATAAACAAAGTCCATCGACTGGCTGCCGTCGCCAAAAATCAGCGGCGAAACACCCTCGTCAATGGCGTCAAGCCACCGTATCAATACCTCGGTGTAAACTCCGGTAGTGTCCATTCTGGGCCCGTATATATTGAAATACCGCAGCGCCACATAGGAAAGGCCTGAGGTGGTGTTAAGGGCACGCAGCATCTGCTCGAGAGCAATCTTCCCGGCCCCATACATGGTCCTGTTGTTGAAAGGATGCTCTTCATCGATCGGCAAGTAAGACGGCTCGCCATATACGGAAGCCGATGATGCTGCGATGACTTTCTTCACTTCGTGCCGCACTGCTGCTTCCAGGACATTCATCGTCCCATCGATGAGGACTTCGATTGCCTCACGCGGAGCTTCAGCGCATCTTGTAATTCGAAGAGCTGCTTGATGGAAAACGTAGTTAACGCCATCCATTGCATGGTCCACGAGGGCTTGATCGCGGATGTCTCCTTCGATCACTTTCACCCCAACTTGCTCACGCGCCCACGCAAGATTGCTCCAGCTCCCTCGAACAAAGTTGTCAATTATGCGCACCTCGGCAACGCCTGCCTCAACGAGCTGATCGACAATCGTGCTTCCAACGAATCCAGCGCCGCCGGTAACCAGGCAACACGCCCCGCGTAGCTTGTTCATCTTTCCTCCACAAAGTGCCTCACTGGTCTCTCCGATCTCGTAACACGCGAGCTGGCACACCAGCAGCTATGGCAAAATCCGGTACGTCACGTGTAACTACGGCTCCAGCGCCCACGATGCAGTGCTGGCCCAGACGGGTTCCCGGCATGACGCAGGCGTTCATCCCGACGTCTGCGCCAAGGCCGACCGCGACGGGTTTGACGACGAGATCGGTAGTGATCGCCGGAACGTCTGCTGGTATCCCGGTGTGTTCCGAGCCGAGGACCTTGGCGCCGGGACCCCAGCCCACATAGTCTTCGAGCACTAAGTCGCGAGCGTCGAGGTAGGCCTGGGGCCCAATCCACACATGGCTCCCAATTGTGCACGTGCCATCGAAGCGTCCTTGGATCATGGCTTGGGCCCCGATAAATACGCAGTCGCCAAACTCCATGGTCTCCGGATGCTTGAGCACGACGTTAGGCCCAACTTGCAAATCGTTTCCCACTCTCTTGCATAACGCGCGCATGAGCACCCGTCGCATCATGCTATCGAAACAATTTTCACCTGCTCTGAAGCGGGAGAAGAGATCCATCAACTCTTCTCGGGTCTGCGATTCTCTCAGAGATGCTGCACATTCCAACTCCCATGGCTGGTCATACCGCGTCGACCGCCTACCGAAGGTCGCCGCCACTTGGCGAGCACCGCTCTCAACCTCGTTGCCCACTTCCTTGTTCAGCATTAAAACGGCTCCTTCATTCCGAGATCTCTACCGCAGCAGCTCAGGTCTCTTATGCGGCGCCAGCCGCACAGGAGAGCTGGCGCGAACGGGCCGGAGTTGCAAAGCTTGAAACGGCCTCGACCACACGAATTTGTTGTTCCGCTTCCAATCCTGGGTACATGGGTAAGGAAATGATTCGGCTGGCTGCCGCTTCGGCTATTGGAAAGTCACCAGGTTTGTATCGTAATCCACTGTAAGCTCTCTGTAGATGAAGTGGTACGGGGTAGTGAATGCCAGTTCCAATGCCTTCATCTGCTAGATGCCGTTGCAGACCGTCCCGATCCTCTACCTGCAACACATACAAGTGATGCACGGCTTGTGACCATGCGGGCTCATGGGGAAGCACCAGCGCGTTATCGAGGGGACGAAGCAGCTCCTCATAGCGACTAGCCACTTTGCGGCGCTTGCCATTCCATTCCGAAAGACGCTGTAGCTTCGCGTTCAGAATACCTGCCTGGATGGCGTCAAGCCTGCCGTTATATCCTTCGACGTCATGGAAGTATTTACGCGCCTGCCCATGATCTCGCAACCTCCGAACCCTACTGGCAAGCTCCAGGTCGTTCGTGGTGACTGCGCCCGCCTCTCCGCAAGCTCCCAAGTTCTTTCCTGGATAGAAGCTGAATGCCGCGGCCTTCCCGCTCGAACCTGCAACCTTCCAAGCTTTGTCCTGTTCTGAGAAGTATTGTGCCCCATGAGCCTGGCACGCATCTTCGATCACAACCATGCCATAGTGGTCAGCAATCTCCTGGATCGCGTTCATGTCGGCCATCTGTCCGTAGAGATGTACTGGGATTACGGCGGAAACAAATGCGCCAGACATTCTGTGGACTGGCGGACCTCCCGCCGTAGTGGTGCATTCCGTCTCCAGGTATTCCCGGAGCTTCAACGGATCCATGTTGTAGGTACGCTCGTCTACGTCGACAAACTGCGGAATCGCGCCGGCCTGCGATATGGCCTCGGTGGTAGCAATAAAAGTGTTTGGTACGGTGATAACTATCGAGCCCAACGGAATCTGGGCCGCCATCAAGGCAAACCGTAGCGCATCCGTTCCGCTGGCGACGCCTATGCAATACCGCGCATTGCAGAATTCCGCAAAGTTACGTTCGAACTCTTCCAAGATGGGACCGCCTATGAACTCCGCGGCCTGCAGCGCGTTTCTGAAAATCGCGCAGAGCTCTTCCTCGAGCTCAAGGTGCGGAGTGACAATGTCGAGAAAGGGAATTTTGTTCACGTCAGCCACACCGTACCTCCGTAGTGTCAGTGTTAACAACTCGTAATAGCCTGGCCGGATTGCCGGCAACGATTCCGTTGGCAGGTACATCCTTCGTAACTACGCTGCCTGCGCCCACAATGGCGTTTTGCCCAATGGTTATGTTGGGTAGAACGGTGGCTCCAGAACCAATCGAAGCTCCTGACTTCACCAACGTTTTTTCGACTCGCCAATCCGCCTCAGTCTGTAACTCTCCATTGATAGTCGTCGCCCGCGGGTAAGAGTCGTTGATGAACACCACTCCGTGACCAATAAACACGTTGTCTTCCAGCGTTACACCCTCACAGATAAACGTGTGGCTTGAAATCTTGCAGCGACGGCCTATGACGACATTCTTCTGCACCTCGACAAATGTTCCAATCTTTGTGCCGTCACCGATTTCGCATCCGTACAGATTAATAAAGGCCGCAAGCTTCACATCTCGTCCCAGCTTTACATCGGGCGCTACGCGCAACATCTCGCTCACAGGGCCACCGCCTCGCCACGGTTCTGCACGGATTGGCTTGCCGCCTGTAGGATCTGAACTACTCTGCGCCCGGCGTGGCCATCGTTCTTGGGCTTTTTGCTATTGGCGACACACTCGACGAAATGCGAGGCCTCGGCCTGAAGGGCCTCGATTCTTTCAACCTGTGGCGCCCACATGTCGCCTGAGCGATAGCTCACCAGTAGATCATAGACATCGCTGCTGCCTTGAATTCGTACTCCCTTGTCGTATACTTTAATCTTCTCATCCGCCTCCAGATCGTTCCACACTAGCATTTTCTTTTCACCACCTATCAACGTGGTTCGCACCTTCACGGGCGATAGCCAGTTCACATTGATGTGGGCGATCACCTTATTCGGGAAGTAGACGGTCATATAAGCCACATCTTCGTGCCCGTTGAGGTGCTTCTGGCCCGTGGCTGAGACCGCCTCCGCCTCTGAATCGATCAGATAGTCCATAATCGACAAATCGTGTGGCGCCAAATCCCATAACACGTTGATGTCATGTTGGAATAGCCCAAGATTTACCCTGGTCGAGTCGTAGTAGTAGAGCTTTCCCAACGTCCCGTCGTCGATAAAATTACGAATCTTCTTGACTGCGCCGGTGTAGAGAAACGTGTGATCGACCATGATTTGGAGGTTGTTGGCTTCTGCCAAGTCGATCAACTCATCCGCTTGGTCCACAGTGCAGGTGAACGGCTTTTCGACAAATACATGCTTGCCGTTCTGCAGTGCTCTCTTCGCCAACTCGTAGTGAGTCCATACGGGCGTGACCACCGCCACCGCGTCGATCTCACAGGACTCAACGACATCTGAGCAATTCGTGGTGGTTTTGATTTCCGGATAGGCCTGTCTGACACGCTGCAGCATCGTCGCGCTTCGGTCACAGACCATCTCGACCCTGGAATTCAAGCCAAGGTGGAAATTCCGCACGATATTCGGACCCCAGTAGCCGTACCCGATAACCCCAATCTTAATCATGTTAATTTTTTACCTTTGTGAGCTTAGTAGTCACACGACGAGACTTCGTGTTAAGTGCCGCACGTGTGGTGTAATCAAAACGAGGCGCGGTCGACAAACAGCCCAGAGCAGGAGGGACTAGAATGCTCCCTTACCTGAAAACATCGCAGCCGGGGTCTGCAGAATAATCTTCAGATCCAGCCATAGGGATCGTTTCTGTGAGTAGCGGATATCCATGCGTACCATTTGATCGAACGTCGTTCGGGAGCGGCCTTCTATCTGCCAGAGACCGGTCAATCCCGGTTTGATCTCCGCCACCCTCCGCCTGTGCCAGGGCCGATACCGTTCGAACTCATAAGGCAGCGGCGGTCTTGGTCCAACCAGAGACATGTCTCCGAGAAGTACGTTCACGAACTGTGGAAGTTCGTCGAGGCTGGTCTTGCGCAGGAACCGTCCTAACGGAGTCACCCTCGGGTCATTGGTGAGTTTATAGGAGCCATTTGCCTGTCCGGCTTGTTCAGCTCCGTCGATAAGCTTCGCCACGTACTCTCGATGCACCGTAGAGTCATTGTCTTGATACATGGAGCGAAACTTGTAGAAGTTGAATAATGATCCAAATTGCCCGACCCTCTGCTGACAAAACAGGATCGAACCTTTGGAGGTTGATTTGATCAGTACTGCAATAACGGCAAAGACGGGTAACAACGTCAGGAGGGCCAGCAGGCTCCCTGAAATGTCGATTACCCTCTTGAGCACATGCTCTTTCTGCCTCCCGTCTTCCTGCCGGTGAAGATCACGGTATATTTCCTTCCAACCACTCTCGCCGGCTCCGGTCGGCGACGGGAATACGTGGATTGTGATTCCGAGTTGGCAAAAGCTCTCCCGGCGGATGGCTTGGCGGACGGCTGAGGAAATCCTGCTATGAAGGATCTCAACCTTAGAGGCTTCAACACCGCCCACCTCGGTCAGCAGCACACCCAGGATCCGGTCAGTTTCGTACCAGCCAATTGCGTCAGTCTCTCTCGTACAGCCGGAGATGGCCGATGTAACATCCCGCACCAGTCCTTCGCAGCCCTCGCCTTGAATATCCACTCCCCTTATCAGAGCTAGCATGAACGGCCTGCCGGAGCGCTCGGTTCGTCTGCGCTCTAGACGCAATGCTCCCGTGAATACAGGCTCTGCGAGGATGTCTACCGAGCGCTCCCTGCGAACAGAGGGTACTTGTTTCCGCAAGGGTTGTTTCAACAGCGGAACTGACGTTGATGATGAGGTCGTCATTTGAGCGTGTATCCCTTGCTTTCGAGGCGAAGAGGCTATGGCGCTTGAGCACTTCACTCGATCTGCTGAATATGGATCCATGGTTTTCGACCTAACCCTACTTGGGATTAAGCAATTGAGGCCTAGACTCACCAGGGCCTCGTTTATTCGGCAGAGCGCGATTCATCTGCCTGTAGTATTCGTGGTAGTACTTGTGGCCGGGAACATCGGCACTATTCAGCACAGTTGCAATGATCTTGCTCTTGTCCAGACAGGTTAAAGCCTGTCTTAGTGCCGCTTTCGGGGTAACCCCACGGCGTGTGACGAGAACGATAGCATCCGACAAGGTCGCTATGACGCCTGCGTCTCCGAACGGTATCAGTGGTGGAGAATCAAAAATAACCCAATCGAAGTTTCGCTCAATCGTGGCCAGCGCCGTGGCGAACTCCCCGGATTGCCAGACCGCACCGGGCGTATCACAGGGTTTGCCGGCGGGCACTATCCATAACGGAAGACCTTCTGCCTTACGGAGGGCAGGCATGTGAAATTCGCCATGGCTGCACCACTTTGGATCGAATGACTCATCGACAATTCCAAACCATCGGCTCAGGCTCGAGCTGCGAAGGTCCCCGTCAATCATCAGAACCTTCTGCCGACTCTGCGCCAAAGTGAACGACAAACTTGCGGATAACAGCGTTTTACCTTCTTCGGGAATCGCACTGGTGACTAGCAACCTCTTGATGGTGTGCCGTCTCTGGGCTTGCCTGAGACGGGAAGCCACAGTCCGCAAGACTTCGGCGCCGACGGAACTCGGATCGTTGACTGGGGCTAGGCGGTCCTCGGGTGTACCAGGGATGCTGAAGCAGGCGGCCTGCGATAGCGGATCATCCAATACGGCGGCAGATTGAGTCGCCAGACTTACACCAGGCTCAACAGAATGGTCGACCTGGTTTCTTATAATGGTAGAAAGCTGCACGGGGCTGTATATTCCAGATCGAATGCTTGTTGGTCGGGGGTTCAACCTTGACTGCTGGTATCAACCCGATAGGTGTCGGGGGGCGAGTTGCGCGTACTACGGTCTATGTAGCGAGGAAATCTCTTCTTATCTCCCCTTAGTGGCTTTGACTCCGGAATCGTCAATGCTTAAAGTAGCTAACGACGGTCACAACCGGCACCATCACCGCCAAGACACTCGCCGCTGTTAGCTCGACCTTCCGCCGCCAAGAGGCTCGCGCGAGCTCTTGCTCGGTGGAAAAGGTTGGAAGCCCGACAACATATCCGGAGCCAATGAATTCAGCCAGTTCGCTCTCTTGATAGATGGTGGGACTTATGCGATCGAAGGCGAACACTACTCCGAAGCCAAGTACCAGTCCGGCGCCCAGTCCGGCGAGCGAGCACAACAACCGATTCGGCCAGTATGGCCTTCCGGGTAGATTAGGAGCATCGATGACTCGGAACTGCGCTCCCTGCCTGCGCTTCTCAAGGTTGGTCGCCATCTCGGATTGCAGCTTCTTGCTCAGCAATGCATCATAGTAGGCTCGAGATTGATCATAGTCGCGAGTCACCGCCGTTGACTGCTGTTCTCTAGCCGGAGTTACGTTCAGACGTGACTGGTAAATCTCGACCTGTCGTTCGATCTTGCCGATTTTTTCTTTCTGGTTCTTGATCTCCAGCTCATTCGCAGACAGCTGACCGCTAAGCTGAATCAAAGGAGAATTCTCGGTGCTCGTCACGAACGGGCCAGTCGTCTGCGCGCCCGTTTCTCTTGCATCGGTCGCCGAGGTCTTGCTTTGTTCGGCCTCCAACTCAGCGATCTGTTGCCGCAGCCGGAGTACGTCGGGATGACGGCTTGTATAACGACCCTCGAATTCCGCCAGTTGTGTCTGTAGCGCGGCAAGCTGTGACTGCTGTGTCGACCTAGAGCCGCTATCTTCGCCGGTTCCATCTGGCGCGCCGAGTATATTCGCAGGCTGATATTGCCGAATCAGGGACCTTAAGTATAGGTTTTGTTGTTGCGCCTGGTGCAACGCGTCAGTAGCTGCCTGAAGCTGCCCCTGGAGCCCTCCCAGAATCTGCAGGTTGCCTTGAAGTTGCTCCGGCAATTCGCCGAGATGCTCCGTTCTAAACTGTCTCAGCCGTTCTTCTTGCTCTGAGAGGCTCTGCCTTGCCTCATCCAACTGATTCTGCAAAAACGACGTTGTGTCCTGTGAAAGCTGCTCTCGGCTTTGAAGATTCTCATTGATGAACAGGGAGGTGAGCTCTGTAGTCACAGCCTTGGCCAAGAATGGTGTGGGCGCAGAGTAGGAGACCTTGAACGCAGAAAGTTGGTCACGTCGGCCCTCCGTGGTGATGGTTTCGATGTTGATGTCTGCGCGCATCCGATCAACCAGAGCATCGGGATCTCGACTGCTCGATCCATCGTGATATAGGCCAAACTTGTCGATCAGCCCCACCAGCCGAGTTCTGCTGAGTATCTGCTGGCTCATACTCTGCAGCCTCTGCTGCATATCCGCAACGACATTTGGCTCTACATAGTGTTCCGGGACCTTTTGTTGTTCGATCAGAATGACGGTCTCTGACCGGTATTTTGGGGGGAGCACCCAGCCCAGGACCGTGCCGGCGATCCACCCGCACATTAGCCAGATTGCGATGAGCCAGCGCTTCTCGACAACTCTGATGAGAATGCCGCTCACTGGAGACTGAGGAGATTGCATGAATAAATAGTTCGTCGGTTAGCGAGTTAGAGACTTGGACAGGGAGTAAGACAAGGAGACAGCCACGCGATTGTGATTGCCTGAGTACGGTTGCACCACGCCGCTGGGCGTGTTCTGAAGCAGATACCAGTATGTGAGTTTCAGGAGCCAGCGCCCGCCCAATGTTTTGCCCACCGTAGTACCAGTTGAAAGATAGTTGTTTGCGAAGCGGGACGCTGCCTGAAGTACGAACACGGGTTTGTTGGCGCTGTATGCGCCGAAGAAGTTGACATTCAAACTGCGCGTCAATTGCCTCCCAAGGCTGGCGCTTAGGAGATCTTGTCGAACGTTGCCCTGATACTGATTACCCAGGCTCAACAGTTGGGAGGCGCCGAGCGACAGCTGGCTTTTTCCCTTGGTCCAGTTCACTGTCGCCGCCCCTATCCAGGACCAACCCGACGCCAAATGGATGAACCGATCATGGGTGATCCCATCTCCAATGGTTGTATAGGTGCTCTGAGCATATTCCGGGCCAATCATGGCCGTTATTCGTATTGAGGATCTCGGCATAAGTAGGAGGGTGTATTGGAGCGACTGCCCTGTTGTCTTGATCTGGCCTTGGCCTGCATCAAGCAGCTGCGCCGCATATTGCAGTCCGCCCGTGGAGAGGCTGCTGAAGCTACGGCGCAAGCCTAGCGACACTTCTTCGGCATTCGACTGCTGAAACGGCTGACTTATGGCCGGAATGCTGAAATCATGCTGATAGCCGAGATAGTTATATGAAGCTGAGACACTTGCCGAGGTGCGGGCATCCAGGTTGTACGCTGCCGCCGCCGAGGCATACTCATTGGTTTTCGGCAGGTAGTCCAACGGAGCACTCGCGACACCCAAGTTACCATCCCCTCCTTTACCAGCTGTTGCGGCGAGGCTGTCAAAGGGATTAGTGTTAGATGTCAGGCTATTCACAAAGCTTAGAGACAATCTTGGAGAGGCTTGGTACTGCACCACTACTCCGGATGCCACAGATATTCCCTGGTACTGTGGTAGGTTTGCGCTGCTGTATGACAGACCGGGGACCACGCTGATCAGCGCATTCCATCGAGGCCGGGCAAAACTTAGGCCAATCTGTGGATAAATCATGTATTGCACATTGGACAGGGCTGGCTGACTATTCAAGGCATTGGAATCATAGCTGATACCCGTTCCATAGCCGAGAAGAAGCGTGTTGGGTGCCTGCTGGCTTATGGAAGAGCCCCCCCAGGAGGTAGTTGGCGACAGAGTGGTTTCTTGACTGTCCAAACTTGTGATCCCCATAAACCAGAGGAGCGTTGCAAGCAAAATGTTCGTAACAGGCTTCACGCTAGGGAACGACTATGGTGTCGCGCGGCTGCAGCTTAACGTTCTGGGAGAGATTTGTGCCCTTTATCACCTGCTTGTACCGGAAAGGCAGTTGCACCGACGAGCCGTCAGGGCGGATCCTTAAGACATAGATACCGCCACCCTTAGCATAGATGCCGAGACCACCTGCCTGCGCAATAGCGTCGAGTACGGTAAGCGATTCGCTCAATGGATAAGATCCGGGCTTCACTACTTGGCCGACGATATTGAATTTTACGCTTCTGACTTCTTGTACAATGACGCTGACTTCGGGAACCGTGACGAATTCTGCCAGGCTCGCCTTGATCTCTTCTTGTAACTGGCGAGTTGTTTTCCCGCTCGCCTGCACGTCACCGACCAGTGGAATCGTGATTTTTCCGTCGGGCCGGACTGGAATTGTCCGGCAGAGGTCAGGTTCTTTCCACACGTTGATGGCGAGAACATCATCCACACCAATATGAAACTCGCTGGGAACATCAGGTCCGGCGCTCGGTCGTTGCGCCGCGGTGTTTGGTACATCGATCGCTGAGGTAGAAGGAGACGAGGCCATCATCGTTTGTCCCGCGGCCACTTGACTCATTGCCGCCCCGATGACCGCAGCTAAGAACAGAATATTCAATCTCATATTAATAACGTTGAACTGCATTGTTGCTTCTGTCAGATCTACGACCGGGCGAAGGTTGAGAAATAACCTTTCAGTCCAGCTCTGGGGCAATCAGCTCGTCTCCTGCTTCGCGAACTCTGACGATCCGAAAAGCCGCATCCGCAGAGAAACAACCGCCTGGATCAACGCGCACCACCGCTCCCCGTCCGCGCATTTGAACCCGGATGCCCCGCCTGGCGGCACGGCCTGGCAGAATCACGGTTATGTCGATCGAAGCTCCCTCCGGCGGTACAACCTCCCCCACCACGGAGATCCCCTGGGAACCAATGTTCCTGGTGAAAGCCGAGCTCCTCTTTACAGCACCGTTCTCCTGCTGCCAGTCATAGTGAACAGGCAGTGAAATACTATATCGGGTGGTACGTCTACGCTCGGGATCACGATATCTGGAATCGTTTGTCTCATCTGCGCCTGACATCCGATTGGGGGATCGCTCAAGCAGGGGGAAGCGCAATAGTCTGTATGGTTCAGTCATCCAAACTTTATTTCTACCTCAGCGCTGTCACTGTGGCGAAAGCGTACCGCATGCCGAGTGGGACTGTAGGTTATGATCTTTCGGGAGATTTACTTTCTCTAACTGATCAAACGGTATTTCTAAAGCCACTGATTGGTGAATCAATTGAATCGATATCACTAACGTATAGTGATTGGTTCGACGTAGTCCGATTCCTTCAATTCCTTCAAATGCACCCGACTTAACTCTTACCCGTTCTCCTACGCCAAGAAAGGGGTGCGGCTCAGCCAAGCCACCTGCTAAGCAACGCTGCAAACTATCAATCTCTGAGTCGGGGATCGGAGACGGTATTCCGTTATTCGACACGATCCGAAGAACACTTGGAGTCGCGAGAACCCTGGTACGATCCCTAAGACTGATTCGGGTGAACAAGTAGCCCGGGAACATAGGTTGCGTAATCTTGGTGCGTCTATCCTTCCACTGGCGAACAACGGAGAACATAGGCAAGAAGACTTCGAGTCCCTTTTGCTCTAAAGTCGCTGCCGCAGCTTTTTCGTGGCGGGGAAAGATGTATGCAGCATACCAGCTGGTGTCCACCCCATAGGGGAGAACTTCAGTTGTCAACGGCGGCGTTTCCAATGCGATCGACACTACTTCTCCAGTGGCTTTATCTTCGTCAAAAGGCAGCGCTTCGCGAATGTGACTTACAGAGAAGTCACCAAGGCAAGAATTAAAAGTGGGGATACAGTTCTCGAAGACGCGGAAGGCCGGCGGTGAGAGGACATCGACTCACAGCCATAGTGCGGGGCTGTCAACCTCATCGGCCAGGCTTCGGTTGCAGTCTTTGAGGAACACAATGTAACCGGTTTGATCTGACCTGACAATAGGCACAAAGTTGGCTTTTATCGAAGAGAAAAGCGACTAATACATTCTCTCAGCTTGCGGTGCTTGAAGCAGAATAGTTCCACTTATTACCGGAAAACTTTATTCTCAATTACATCACTAGGACGTGGTGAGAAACTGCCCGCCGTCGCTTGGATCTTATTGAGTGACCGTCATTTCCGGCGAATCGAAGTGCGGCTGTAGTGAACCGCCGATCCGTGAACGACGCGCTGTGTAACGGGACTGTCCGAAGGCCTCGTGCCGTACCGTGCTCGGCACGGGCATTGGTTCGTCCGGGCTGAGCAAGAGCCACACAAACCCGAAATATTGCCATCAAACACTCGGCAGAGTACTAGGCGCGCCATTATGGTCTAACCAATCCAGTAAAGAGCGCGCGCTAGCCTGGGCCAGCGCTATACAGGAGTCGGCTGCACCGTAGTAGACGTTAAGGGTGTCTCCATCGGGACTGAGGGTGTATCCACAAGGAAATACCACATCCTTCACGTCCCCTCCGCGTTCATAGTCGGTTTCAGGTCCAAATACCCACGAGTCGCCGCGCAAGATACAAACGTCGGGCTTGTGCGTGTCGAAGAGAGCGAGGCCAATCCGGTACAGAGAGCCAGAAGCGGTCTGCTTGACCCCGTGATAGAGCATCAGCCAGCCTCTCTCGGTTTCGATCGGTGGCGAGGAGAGTCCAATCTTATTAGCGTCCCACCATGCGCCTTTGCGCGCCTCCATCATGACTCGATGGCCTCCCCAATGCCGGAGGTCGGGAGAGTAGGAAATCCAGATGTGCGCGCCCAAAGCAGTCATCGGCCGATGGATGAGCGCCCACAATCCTCCTATCCTATATGGCAGAAGCGCCGCGTCCTTGTCGTCCGGTGACATGATAACGCCGTAACGCTCGAAGGTCCGAAAGTCCGTGGTCAGCGCAAGAGAAACCCCCGGACCGCCTTTGGAATATGACGTGTACGCCACTGCAAACTGCTGTAGTTCTGGAACGTAGGTGATACGGGGGTCCTCAATGCCCCAAAGTTCTTCCGGATATTCATCCGGATTCGGCATCAGAGTTGGCGTAGGGTCGATCGCCCAACCGTCCACTCCGTTCGCGGAACGAGCAGCACACAGATGGGAAAGGCCCCGACGATCCTCTACCCTGCACAGCAACAGCGTGGAACCGTCTGCGAGCAGGGTCGCTCCGGCGTTGAACACGCTGTTGATTCGATAGGGCCAATCTTTGCTGGTCAGGATTGGATTGGCGGGATGGCGTGTAAGGAGAGAATCGGTGGTGTACAAAGTATCGATGGCCAAGGTCATAGGTGATTCACATACCAGGAAACTTCGGTTAACAACAGTGGAAAATGCCAAATATTCAATGAGAGCCGGCGCTCACAGGTGGTGAAACATCCCGGAGTTGCTTCATCTCGAGAAGCGCCATCAGGAAGGACAGCGTTGACTCCGCTCCCTGGTTTTCGTTGGCACGCTCAGGATGAAGTCCATCTCGACAGCCACCCGTTAAGACGTCATATAGAGCAGTCTTCAGGTCGTTGTCTCCTAGAAACCAATTAAATGCAGCCCAAGCCTCGGTTCGCCAATGTTCATCCCCGGTCGCACGATAGGCTTCTAGACAGGCAGACACCGTCGCCCCTGCCTCGACCGGCTGCTGATCGAAACGGGCTTTCTCACCAGCTTTCGGATAGAAGCCTTGCGAGCCAATGGGGACGAAGTGGCCGCTTACCGTGCATTGCTGCTGAGTCGCAAGCCACTCGAGTGATTCCAGCCCGGCCGCGAACCATTGCTTGTTCGAAGTGCGTGAGCCCGCCAGCAGCAGTGCTTGCGGCAAGCGCGCATTGGAATAGGCCAAACTATCTTCAAACCAATTCCAATCCGGAGTGTGGGTGACTTGGTAGATATTCAAAAGCTTGTCTGCAAGTATACCTCTTTGCCGCTGAGCAGACCTGTCACCCGGGAAGCGATCGAGATATGCCTGGATTCCAAACAACGTGAACGCCCATGCCCGAGGACTGCTGAAATTCATGGCTGCGGGGAGGGCAAGTTCCAACAGGCGTCCAGCAAGCCCACGAAGACCCTCATCGACGATTTGATTCACGGCGCTTCCCAGCGCCCACAACGCCCGGCCGTGACTGTCTTCGGAACCCTGTGACTCTTGCCATTGACGGTCATAGCTTAAGAAGTTGCGGAATCTGCCATTGGCGGAGTTGAAGGCAAGCCAGAGAAAGCCCAGGTATCGCGAAGCCAGTTCCTTAGCCTCGGCGCGTCCCTCCGTTCCCAGTTGCTCCGCTAAAATCGCGACAACCAAGGCGCGGGCATTATCGTCCGTCGTATATCCCTCGTGATGATTGGGAACGGCGAACACAGCGTGCTGCAACATGCCCATATCGTCGGTCATTCGGCTGAGGTGGTTAAGGTTCATCGGAGGCAAACTGAGGACCTGGTTTACGCTGGCTGTATTCGGGCTAACCAGGCGCGGGTTCCACATGCGCTCCGCTCTGGCTCTTTGAAAACTGCGCATGTAATCCTGGGCGACACTCTTCCAAACCATGTTGCGGGAATGCAGATATCCACGCTTGCGCATGGCATGGCGTTCGGCTTCATTTTCCAGCAGCCGGATGGTCTGCTCCGCAATCGCGTTTTGGTCGTTGAATGGAACCAGTATGCCGCGCCCCTGATCGAGCAGTTCGAGCGCATGCCAGTACGGAGTAGAAATAACCGCTTTTCCCGCACCCAAGGCATAGGCCAACGTCCCAGAAACCACCTGCGCCTCGTTCTTGTAAGGTGTGATGTAGATATCGGCGGAGCCGATGAATTCCATCATTTCTTCTGGGCTAACAAACCGGTTGTGGAATATGACATTCTTCTCTACCCCGAGATCCTTGGCGATCAATTGCAGTGATTCCCGGTATTTGTCTCCCTCGCGTCTCCGGATATGCGGATGAGTTGCGCCCGCGATGATGTAAGTAACATTGCTGTTGTGAGACAGAATGCGCGGCAGGGCTTGTAGGACTGTCTCTACGCCTTTATTGGGCGAGAGCAAGCCGAAGGTCAGTAAGACAGACTTGCCACCGACTCCAAATCGGTCCTTGAAGAAATTGGGGTCAACAAACGCGAGATTGGGTACTCCGTGCGGGATCACGTCAATTTTGGCGGCAGGAACTCGGAAGATCTCCTGCAGGAACTGTGAAGAGTGCTGGCTCATCACGATAAGGCGGTCGGAGAGTTCCGCCAGTTCGACCATCACGCGATGTTGGTCGGGATTCGGCTCACGCAGGACCGTATGAAGAGTTGTGACGATCGGCATGCTGAGATTGCGAAGCAGATCCAGGATATGGCTCCCCGACGGACCGCCAAATATCCCGTATTCATGCTGCACGCAGACGAGATCGACTTTGGTGAAATTCAGAAACTCTGCAGCGCGATGATAAGACGCCAGCTCCTCTTCGGTCAGCTCGAAGCGAACGCGCTCGGGATAATCATACGAGGATTCCGGATCGTTTACCGGCAGGGCAAAAAAACGTTCGGTCCCGTACTCAGCGGACACCGCGTCACAGAGGTCAGTCGTGAACGTGGCAATCCCGCATTGGCGGGGAAGATAGTTCCCAATAATGGCGACCCGGCTTGGAAGAGAGAGGTTGACAGGAGTGTCAAACGGTTTCGCTTGCTTGATCTCAGACAGCTGAGGTGACAAGCGCACGACTCCCAAGGATCTCCTGAAGGGCAGTGTTTTTGGTAACGACATCGGTTCCTGTCTTGCTCGCCAGAGGAGTTGGCGAACAATCGCGGCGCTCATCAGTGGAGTCTCTCCCTCAAGATACCTCGCTGAGAACGCCGCGATTTTCTGTCGCGGGTGCGCTCCAGGTTCGGCCGCCGACCGGCTAAATCCAACTATTTACTTTCGGCGGTCTGGTGTTCGTGCGCTCGGCTTTCGGCCGCATTGATCGCTGCGATGAATGAATCGGCGCTGGCAGGAGTGTGCACGTCGCCAGCCAGCGTTTTGCGAAAGGAGACATCTTTGCCATACATGGCGACCGTGGAGTCATTGTCCTGCTGGATCTTGGCGCCATCCACGGCGACTCCAGCAAACAGGCCTTTGCTGCGTGAATAACTCAGGGCTTCGGTGTTCATCTTCCAGTCTGTGCCCGCTGACGCATGACGTCCAACCGGACCGGCCGCCGCCGATGCCTCACCGCTAAGCTCAAACTTGCTCGAGAGCAGGCCTTGCACGCCCTTGTCGTTCATGAACAACATGACCAGTGAGACTGACTGAGCTCCGGCTTGGAAGCCGAAGTTGCCGCCACCAATCGAAATGAATGCCGGCGCGCTCCAGCCCTGGGCCGTGCGGCAGGTAACCACACCGCGTCCATGCTCCCCGCCGACGATGAATCCGCCCTTCGCCATGTCGGGCACCACAGCGATACATTTGGCGCCATTCAGCACTTCCTCCGGGATACCTTTATCAGGCGCCGCCATGATCTCGTTCATGACGTGCCCAGCGGCTTGTAAGCGTGCAGTGGTGTCTTGCTCCCCCGAACCAGCAAACGCGAAGGTGGCTAATGACAATGTGAGCATTGCAATTGCATATTTCTTCATCAAAACACTTCCTTACTTTCATTCCACAGTACGTGTGGGCGAACTTGTTGAGACGTTAGATCTGCCGTAGACGTCAGATGGCGCGACGGCCACTGATCAAATTGATAACCAGTACTACCACGGCAATGACCAGCAAAATGTGGATCAGGCTCCCCGCTATGTGGAAGCTGAAGCCGAGAAGCCAAAGGATCAGAAGAATTACAAAGATCGTCCAGAGCATGTGTTCCTCCTATGCTGGTAGTGCGTGAAGAGACGTGCGATTCCGGGGCTCGCCGGTCGAAGAACTGTGTTTAGCTTTGCTGTTAGTCCGCCGGCTGGCTCAGCAGCAGTAGTTACCGGGCATCAATAGCTACTAGCTCCTCGGTTAGATCCGGCCAAGCAGCAGTAAAATGACGACCACAACGAGAATCAAACCCAGCCCGCCACTTGGGGCATAACCCCAAGACCGGCTGTGATTCCACCTCGGCAGGGCACCCACTAGAAACAAAACCAGTAGAACAATCACAATGATTTCCAGCACAGTTTACTCCTTGCTTTAGGAACCCAGCGCAGGCCGAGCGTGACTCTCGTGCGCACTCCCGCGGGCTGGGTTGGTTGCGATCAGGCTTGCGATCGTGGTCAAGAGATTGTGGGGATGTTGCCCCTTGGCATAGAACCTGTCCGCGATGAGCGCGGCCGGCACGGCTTCCCCTTCGTAGTCGCCGCTCATCGCGACGATCGGAATCGACGGATACTGACTGCGCACATGCGAAATCAACTCAATACCTGACATGTGTGGCATGTTGAGATCGGTGACGATCAGATCAGGGACCGCTCGGCTCAATTCTGTCGTGGCGCTAAGGCCGTTGTCCGCCATGGCCACCTCATAACCGACGGACTTCAGCAGCATCCCCAGGCTCTCTCGAATGCGCGGTTCGTCGTCCACAATTAAAATTTGATGTTTTGGGTCATTCGGCATATCCCTCCTGACCGTGGCAGATGTAAGAAACTTTCACTTACCACGATGTCACGCCCGCGTCACCGCAGTCTGGTCAAAATAGATCACCTCTACTCGAGAGGTTTTACTCGCAAGTATCCAGAGAGGACTGCTGGCTTGCGATCAGCCGGGGTGAGCTATTGTGGACAGACGTCTGCGCCGACGAACGTAGGCTGAAGTTGAACAGCTCGAGGTTGTAGGACCATTATGAGAACACACTACCTTCATCTTTCGGCATTTACCTGCGAGGCGTGCAGCTGTCCGGTTATCTCAGGGTCGCTTGCCACGAGGGCGACTGAGATTGCCACGAACCTGATTTCCAGAAGCGAGTATCAAGAAGGTAACGCCGGGAGGGTCGAATTCAGAAGTGTATTTCTTGGGTAAGCAGTGCGTCGAAGGGTGCCTCCCTAATGGCCTACCGGTTCCTGCTTGGATACGGGTTGTAATTCCTGCTTCGTGAATGTACCTCCGCAGACACCACACGCCCACAAGGGAGCTGGAGCACGGTCCCCCGGAGCCGTGCCACGGATTTGCCACTTCTTCGAGACTTCACACTTACAATCAGGGCATTTCATCTGAGTGCCATCTTACTGACAGATCGAACTAAGCACCAGCCGCAGGAGCAGTAGCCTCTTGCCCGCTACATAGGCCTTTCAATACCGTCCTTATTTACCGCAACGATGCTCACCCGTGAAGCCAGACCGCTGTCGTCAGCCAATCCAAAAATTTTTCGTGCATGCTTCCTGGCCTGCTCCTCGGTGCGGAAGCGCCTGCCCGGGCGAACAATCGGCTGTGCCAGCAAATCAACTCGGTAGAAAGTCAAGATGTTCTCCTCTCTGATGCTATTGCGACCAAACCAAAGACGGTCGGTGAGGCCATCACCTCATCGCCATGAATTTGGGATGATCGTCCATCGCTGAAAACTCGGGACATATCGCCTCTTGTGACAACAAATACATACCCCGGGACATAAAAACAGGCGCGGGAGAATGACTTTTTCAATCCAAGTCTCGGGAGCTAAGGCGCGAAACTGGTCTCCCTTACAGACACGACAGTGGACGGATAACAGGTTCATTGCGACACCCTAAAATTGTACTCGACGCAGAAAAGCATACTGGTCGCCATGGTTGGGCGCCCCTGCCCGCGCCAGTGGGCACACCCGGTCAGTGGAAACCTTCAGCGCGCCCCCGCGTTCTTAACCGTGACGATCTCAGTGGACTGAGCGGGTGTCAACTGCGAAACGTCGCAACCCGAGTAACCGCTTACGCATGCCGGGTAATTGCGCTGATGGTCCGCGAGCAGCACTTCACTCAATTCCATCACCGACAGGCTGGAGCGGTCACAGTTCTCCCACCCATCCCAACACTGCGACACATTTCGCCGGTGCTGAGCAACCTTGATCTCGCTCAGTTCGGCAGGACTCAGTTTCGCCAGGTCGCAGGAGAGCCATCCGTTCCAACAATCGGAAACATTCCTCTGATTCTCGGCTACAACGACGCCGGCAGCCTCGGACGCCGTCAACTTAGCGTGGTCGCACGACCCAATGCCGCTCCAACATGCGGAAACCATATTTCGGTGGATCGCTACCGCTACTTCGGCCAGGTCCGTGGCGCTGAGGGCCGAACGATCGCACCGCGCCGAAACCGCCTCACAATCAGAAAGATCTTGCTGGTGCTTGGCAGCCAATACTTCCTTCCGGTCCGCTTGGGTCAGCGCAGGGCGATCACAGGAATCCCACCCATTCCTGCAGGCGAACAGGTTTTGTCCATGATCAGGGGACTGTGCGGACATCAGTCCAGTACCGGCGACAATAACCATCAGCACACTCCAACCGACAACTCGTGAAATAACCTTCATATCCTCCCACCTTGTGAGCCCTGCGCAATATCATCACGCCGCATCGCTCAATTATCGGTGAAACGGCCTTCCGAAAGCTGTTCAACATTGACCAGCGAAGAACTTGGTGTGACGATGATCGAACCTCTTGGCGCTCCGCAGGAAAGAGCAATTGTGACCAGCTTTTCGCGACCTTATGGTTCCATACTTCGCTTTAGGAAATGAAATTTCCGAGGCGGACCTTAGCAGGTCCCAAACAAAGAATTTTCGATGAGTCTCAAGCTGATGGATCCCAAGCTGGTTGCGATTCAAGATGAGTCGGGCGCAATCCCACACCACAGGCGGTTCGTAAGGAGATGAAAGATGACAACCCCAGTAGAAAACCCAGAATCAACCACGATACCTGCAGAGACGCAGCCGCTATCGGCGAAAAGTGCTTCAAATGCCCGGCTAGCCGCCAAGCGCGCTGACATATTGAAGGCGAAGCAAAAGAAAAAAAGGGACGCTCACCAGGTCGCGATAAGAAGATCGCACACAAGTGGCTAAGCGCAGCTTATCTGAAACGACCTCCCAATCGTCCCCGGTCACTCAATCACGATGCTCATGCGACGACTCAAGAAATAGGCGCCGTCATGCACCAGGAAATCAACAACTCCGTTACTGAAGACTGCGTCAGGATTAAGGAACTCGGCTACGGTTCTTCCCGCCACATTCAGATGTATGGCGAACGATACGAGATCGTTTCCGATCCTTTTCCTGACGGAGATGCGGTTGCAGTCTTCGTCACAACGGCCAACGACAAGACACGCCGGAGGCTTCGTCTGCCTGCGTCGATTCTCCTGGGTCTTAAGGATTTGTTTCCGGAAGCCGCACGACCGTGACGACTTTGTTCGGGAACGTGAGTACATGAGCGGCCAAAGCGTCTGAGCAACTGCTGGCCCCATTGAAAGAGCGCTCTGCGCTTATAAGCTCCTGGATGAAGACGACAGAGCTTGCCCCATTTTGGCCAGAGGTGCAATCTCGCCAAGTGATTCGTCAAGGATGCGAGAGGATGGGTTTTGGGTCGATCATAATTGGCCGTACCACCAAATTCTGTGATTTGAAATGTGAGCAGATGTGATCAGACGGTGACCTCTTTGTTCGCTAAGCTTGAGGCTGATGAACGAGCCTCACGTGCTCAAACTGTTCATCGGCGCAACCTGACGGTTGCGAGCGAAGGTGAAAGACTATGCCGTTACTTCAAGTTATCATCGCACTGATCGTCGTGGGAATTCTTCTGTGGTTGGTAAATCGCTTCATTCCCATGGCCGGTTCTATCAAGTCAATCTTGAATGCCGTGGTGGTGATAGCGGTGGTGTTGTGGCTGCTGAATATTTTTGGGCTACTTCAATCGCTGCAGAGCATTCACATTGGCAAGCCGTAACCAGACCGACGGATGGTGGCGATAGAGATGACCGGGGCCTCCTCGGGGCGGAAGTGGGGACGGAATTGCGCGCAAACCGAACAGCGTAACGGATATGGGGTCAGAGCCGGCGCTTCGATCGTGAGTGCCTGCAAGCGACTTCTGGCCCGATTCAGTACCGAATATGCTGACGCGCCGGCGCTGCTAATGGGCAGGATCAGCAACAAGGACAACACCTCTCCAGCGCAAGTTCGATCGCACACCGCCCGAGTTGCGCGCCAATATTTTGCAGTTTTGTTCCAGCGCCTCGATATCGGTCCAGCGCAAGCGCAAGAAAATCCGCTCGACCAGCGTTTTTGCGTCGCTCGGCCAGTTAAGGGCCGCGACTCCGGTTCCGGCCGCCGCTGTAGTCGCGCGTTGAATAGCCAGGCTCATGGAGAGACGGTGTACTACCCCGCGCCTCATTAACGACAAAGAAAACGCATCGATAACCAAGGAGACTCAAATGAATTGGGAACAAGTAGAAAGCAGATGGGAACAATTGAAACCTTCCGTCAAGGAAAACTGGAGCAAGCTAACGGATAACGACCTCAACCAGATATCCGGTAACCGGGAGCAACTTACAGGGAAGATCGCGAAAACGTATGAAATCACGAGACGAGAGGCCGATAAGCAAGTCTGGGATTGGGGCAAGAGCGTAGAGCGAGTTCAGAAAAAGATCGCTTGAAGATCTCCGAGCTCCGATCTTCCTCGGGTCCATCCGTTGAGCGCTCTTTACTCGCGGAGGAGGAAGGAGAGCAATGCCCTGTGCACCTGCAAGCTGCCGTTGTAGTCGATGAGTCCGGACTGGCGAAAGCGATTCATAAAGAAGCTTACTCGCGATCGCGTGGTGCCAATCATCTCGGCCAAGGTACCTTGGCTGACCTTCAGGGACGGCGTTTTTCTGGATCTCATCCCAACGCCCGCGAGTAACAGCAGCGTTCGTGCCAACCGCTTCTCGCTGGAATTGAAGAGCTGGTCGAGTAAGTCGTCCTCAATCCGGACAACACGGGAGAGCAAGTGCGCGATGAAGAGCCTCGCGAAAACCGGGTCGTCATGGATGATGCTGACGATGGTGGCTTTCTTTATGCGAAGGACCGTGGTCAAGTCTACCGCGGTTGCGGTGGACATTCGCTGAGACGGCGCGCCCATGCAGCCTTCACCGAAAAAGTCTCCCTGCCGGAAGATAGCAATCACCGCCTTCTTACCACGTTTCGAGACGACGGTCAGCTTGACGTTGCCGGCCTCTACGAAGAACATTGCATCGGCAGCATCGCCCTGAGAGAAGATAGGCTGCTTGTTACTGTATTTTCGTGCGGTGGCCGCGCCGCCGACCCGCTTGAGAAAAACCGCGGCATCAAAGTTAAGCGCGCTTTTGCTTGGCATTGCCTATCTCCACAGTTCATCCGCGGAACTGGTATATCGGCCAAGCGCCAGTGGCGTGGCACCACACTGTGGGCGAGCAACCCTGGCGCTCGAGGCTGTCTCCTCGAATTTGCATCTGTGACAGCCACATATCACCCTAGCGGTCCCCCGCTGATAAGAATGGTCAAAACCGCTCATTGCAGCGATAAAGTACTAGTCAGTTAACTGTGCGGAATTGATCACGAAGCGCGAGCCGTGCGGTTTTACCATGTACAATGGATCAGTGTAGACAGGGGCCGCGCGGAAGGTGCGAAATGAGCGCAAACGACATTCCGATCCGTGGCCGACGTGGTCGCACCACGCAGGGTTCATCGACTGGTTCGGCCCGATTGCACAAAGGTGAGGCCGGGCAGCTCGCCCTCGTGCGAGCGCCTAAGCCGCGCCCAACCAACACGCGGCCGGTTTTCGACCCCCGGACCTTTCTCGCCAAAGCAGGACTAGGCAGAAAAATTCTACATCTAAAGAAGAACGAAGTGGCCTTCGCGCAAGGCGACCCGGCTGACGCCGTTTTTTACGTGCAGAAAGGCCAGGTCAGGGTCACTGTCACTTCTGCGAACGGGAAAGAAGCGACCATCACCCTGGTGGGCGCCGGCGAATTCCTGGGCGAGGACTGCATGGTTTCGTCCCACCCTCTCCGACTCGCGACGGCGACGGCGATGACGGAATGTGCGCTGCTGAAAATCAGTAAAGGGGAAATGGTCCGCCTGCTTCGTGATCAGCCAGAGTTGTCGCAGATCTTCGTCTCTTTTCTTCTTGTACGGAACGCCCGCATCCAGGCGGATCTGATCGATCAGCTCTTCAATTCGAGCGAAAAGCGGCTTGCCAGGATTCTCTTGTTGCTGGCCCAATTCGGCAAGGACAGCAGGCCCGAAACGGTCGTTCCCAAGATCAGCCAGGAGATTTTGGCAGAGATGATAGGCACCACCCGATCTCGCGTGAGCTTTTTCATGAATCGCTTCAGGAAGCTGGGGTTTATCGAATACAACGGCGAGATCCGGGTTCACAACACCCTTCTTAACATCTTTCTGCACGAATGAAAGCCCGGCGCCGACTTTCGCGGGGTCTTCCTGGGCTGTCGAAGTCCACCGTCGGGCCGTATTGTCTTTCGGTACTTGTGAGGCAGGCACATGCAGCCTGTGCTCGCCCCTTTTGTGCGCGACCAGGCTTACTGAGGCTCTATTTCTGAAGGGACTTATCCTTTTTTCAACTCCCTCAGCTGTCCCCTCAACTTTGTGACAGAGTTCCTGGCCTGGCCTATCTTCTGCTGAATCTTGCCCGCCTTCTTTTCAGCTTTCCCTTCGATCGCAAGATCGCGGTCCTTCGTGAACTGCCCTACTCCCTCCTTAATGGTGCCTTTCACTTCGTGGAAGCTGCCCTCGAGCTTGTCTTTCGTGCTGGTTTTCATATTTCTCCTTGGTTCTCGTAAAGCCTAGGATTGCGGAGTCTGCTGCCGCGGAACGGCAACAGCGTCGCTATCATGAGCTCGTTTGTCCGGTGAAGTACGAGTATTCATTGGAGCCTCGTCGCGGCCTACCAATTTTGTAAATCTCGCGGCATTCTGGGGTCTGAGCAGAATTGACCATTTCCCAAGCCTCATCCCAAGACGGGCAAAGTACGACCATTGAGGGCGCCGGGCCCGATGCCAGGCCCACGGTATTGAGGCTAGAGTAAAACTCATGGTCTGAATTGACCGTTCTTACTGATCCCTGCGTGCCATGATGAGAGCATGATGCAGAAGAAGTCGAAGAAGAGCGGAGACATCCGAGCGACGCTTGCCGACATTGCGAAGGAAATGGCGAAGCCGCGCGTCGCGGAGTCAGCCCGCAAAGCTGTTGTCGCTATACCCCCCGCACGAAAGGTGGGGTAAACCCAGCTGAGTAGCACGGATGACGTTCAAGAAGGTGAAGACGGTGCCAGCCATTCAGAGGTCCTGGCGCCACCTCCCGGCCACGAACTTCGTTCTCTCTGTTCTCTGCCGATATGAACCGGGCTAACCAGGGAATATCCAGCCCTTAGATGGAGATCGATTTCTACGGCATCAATTTCAATCTTCAGGAAGCCTGGGCATGACCGTCGGAGCTGGCTTCGGAGTACCCTTTGATATCGCGACAGTCCTTGATATCCAGGACTTGCTTAGCAACGCGCCGGCAAGAATGTCTGGCGCAACTAAAAGAACGAAGCTTTCCTTTACAGGTCCGTATCGCCGGCACGTTGCAGAGCCCAGAGCTTTCCGCCGTCGACCAAGACGATAGTCATCGTAAGCTCGCTCTTTTCGTAAACCGCTAATGCTTTTCACCACCAAGAAGTTCCATCAACTCTACCTTGGCCTGATTCCAATCTGCCACGGCGCTATTCGCGTTTCTGTCACCTGATTCGTAGATGTAGTAAGCGCGCGTGCGAATCTCGTTCTCTGAAAAGGTGCTCATCGATTCGTTCGAGAAAGATTCCGGCCGGATAGGAGGGGCGGACTGATTTTTGTCTTGGACTTCGGGCTTAGACACGTCGACTCCTGCAATGCACAACTAAGAGGAAGTTACTCCAGAACGGCTGACCTAGTTCCAGTGGGTCTGAATGAGAGATAGAGGATCTCTCACCTCCAATCATACTCTGATCCAGCGGGAGTACCCTGGAACAATCATCACGCGATCTATATCAACCTACTCTCAATTTGACACGCGCGGCACATCAGCGTAGTGTCGGAGATGAGGTAGTTTTCATCCTCTCCTCTTTCAGGTTCTCTGAACTAAGTCAGCCCATCTGAAGTCTATTTTCTTAGCGAACAACAACCTTAGGAGGTTGCCCATGTTTGCACGCAATGTATCGTTCCGTTTGAAACCCAATACTCAGTCTGATTACACCCGCACATTCGACACACAGATTCTTCCTTTACTGCAGAAACAGAAAGGTTTCAAGGAAGAGATCACGATGTGCAACTCCAACAACGTGGATGCGGTGTCGATCAGTCTTTGGGACAACAAGACCGATGCCGACAACTACAACACCAATACCTATCCCCAGGTGTTGAAAGCGTTCGAAAAGGTCATCGACGGAACGCCGCGTGTTCATACCTACGAGACGGTCACTTCCACCGTTCATAACGCCGTAACGGCGTAGGCTCCGCCCGTCTTTCGTAAAGCGAAGGAACTCGGGTGTCCCCGTTCTACCCTGGATCAATCGGAAGGGAGGGCGGGGATTTTTGTTTCGTCTCAGGCCGAGCCTCGCAAGTGCTTTGCCCGCCTGAGACATTCTCCACCCAATGGATAAGAGGCTTGCGTGGCCGCGCACGAAAGGATGACAACGTGCATCTTGTAGCGAATGCAGAAACTGTCGATCGTCTGGTTGAGCAGGGAGCCCTCCTCTTGCAGGCCTTTCACGCCGAGTGCGGTAAGGACCCAGCCGGATGCGACGCCGATTTCCTGCGAGGCGAGTTCACCGGCTGGCGCAGCACTCTCCATGTCCAGTACCACGAATGGGCGGAGGAAATTGTTGACCGCGTGCTCATCCAGACAGGCTTGCCCATACCATCCGCAAACGGCAGCGACTCGAACGCCTAAAGCGGGCTCCAGGTTGAGTCCTTGTGAGAGGAGGAGAATCTTCCTTATGCTAGTCAAATCAGACGCCCCAATCAGCGCGATGAAATGCGCCTGAGTTCATAATGTTCCACCGGTCAAAACGACACAGTTAATTGCCGCTGCTGCGGCTACTCTGGAATTGAGGCAATTTCAATGAAAATATTTGCAACACTCGGAGCAGCCGTCCTGTTCCTGTCCTTCGGAATCGTTGTTCCCGCCTTCGCGCAACAAGAACAGGGCAAGCCAGAAGAAAAGCAACAGGAGCATGCGCAGCCGGCGCAGCAGCATGAGCAGCCCCAGAATCAGCAGAAATCAGAGCAGCATGCTCAGCAGCAGAATCAGCAGAAACAGGCTCAATCAGAGCAGCATGCTCAGCAGCAGAACCAGAACAACCAGGCCCAGCAACAGCAGCACGCGCAGCAGCAGAACCAGAACAAGCAGGCGCAGCCACAGCAGCACGCGCAACAGCAGCACAACCAGCAGCCGGTACACCACACTGAGCAACAGCAACAGGCGCAGCAGGTCGCGTGGCAGCAGCACCGCTCAAACAACTGGCAGTCCGACCACCGCGACTGGCAGCAACGGGGCGGCTACCACGGCTATCGCATCCCCGACAATCGCTACAACGGCTACTTTGGCCAGCAAAACGTGTTCGTCATTTACAGCCAGCCCTATCGAGTCGTAGGCGGGTTCCCGCGATTCCAGTACGGCGGATATTGGTTCAGTGTAGTTGATCCGTGGCCACAAGACTGGTCGGCGAACTGGTATCAGACCGACGACGTGTATGTTGTCTACCAGAACAATGGATATTACATGTACAACCAAAGATATCCCGGTATCGGCCTGGCGATCAGTGTCTCGTTGTAGAGCTCACAGGCCGGTGTTCTCGGGAGCCTGACTTCTGATCGCCTGTAATTGACGCTCCGTCGTTGCCAGCATCTCCTGTAGCACCTCAACCAGTTGAGAGGGAACGACGGATTCCGACAGCCAACGTTCAAGCACTTCCTTACGCGCCTCAAGCTCCATCACCTGACGCCAGGAAGGTTCGCCAGAGATCGCTCGCTGACTGAATATAGCCCTGTCTCTGAGTTCTTCCGTCAATCAATTTCGCGGATATACCGCGTTGTCGTACAAGCCTAAAGCTGCGCGAAAGCTACCGCGCGGAGCAATTCAGGAAACGGACAACTTCCGTGAACTGCGTTCGACGATCATGCACGCGAGCGGTTCTTTCGAGTCACATACCACCAGATGACGGCAACCAGCACTACAAGAACGAGCAACCCGATCACCCACGTGGTCGACGAGGAACCTGTTGCCTCTGGCGCTCCGGCTGGTGCTGCTGCTTCCGCCGGAGTCGGCATCGCCTCTTCACTTCCCTCCGCGACCAGAACCGGCACATCCGACGGCGGCGGCACTGGCGCAGCCTCGCCAGTCACAGTCTTCTTTTGCGTGGTTTCAACAGCGGGCACCTCCACGATCTTGGTCGCGGTAAGGGTCATCCCCTTGCGCACGCCCCAGGCATCAACCATCTGTCCATCTACGTTGAATTTTTGATTCTCGGGAATCTTGAACTGCTGGTTCTTGCCGTCTTCCAGGGTCAAGATTATGCTCAGCGGCGGAGTGATTGACCAAACCTTCCCCTTAACAGTCTGTACGGTCGTGATGGTCATGGGAGTTGTGGTAGTGGTGATGGTTCGCTGAAGTTTCATGCCCGGCTTCAGATCGTGAATGCCGAGCTGCTTCCCACCCACCGTCACTCTGGCGCTCTCCGGCACATTCTCAAAATTGCGCATAGTGCCATCCGCCATCTTGACGATCAGGTCGTTGCCCGAGACGGCCACGACTTCACCACGTTCGACCTTGGTTACGACCGTGGGTTTCCCTGTCTCTGTCGTAGTTTTTGTCTCCACCTGCGCGCTCAGGCTCAGGGTAAAGGCCAAGCAAGCTGTGGTCATTGCAACAACCAGCCACCTGCACTTCGAATCTACTATGTTCATCGCTATTTCTCCTTTCGATTACACCATTTCCACATTCCTTAACTTAAATGGTTGCATCTGGCTCTCCATTGCAGAGAGAACGTCTCGTGTCCGGAGATACGACATTAAACGCTACTTACGAATTAGCACCCTAACTCGCGGCCTTTCCCAATGGGCTCTCTTCGCAGTCAGCGTGCGCTTTCAGCGGCGCGAACCGTCTGTTCCGGAGTCTCGCCGAACAACGTGTGGTAGATAAAGCCTCCCAGGGCACCACCTACCATCGGAGCCACCCAGAACAGCCACAACTGTCCCAGTGCCATCCCCCACAAACAGAGCCGGTCCCGTGCTACGCGCGGGGTTCACAGAGGTGTTGGTCACCGGAATGGAAATGAGGTGAATGAGGGTGGGGCCCAGCCCAATCGCGATGGGAGCTGATACGCCCATACGCCTGGATTCACCTCGACCGCCCCCGGAGTAAGTCCCAGATCATCGAAAACCACCCCATTCAGGCTCACACCGCAGCGCCGTTGGGAACGAAAGCGGACATTCCGGCTAAGACCTCTCAGTTCGATCATGTGTATCATGCAAGCACAGCCTAGGCCCGCGTCAGTTCCTCGAGCAACTAGGGATTTCCCTAGTTGCAGAAAGCAACAGCACATATCATGCTTCCAGTGAGCAAGCATCTCGGCCCATTCAGGTGCGGATTCGGGGCTTCAGCAATTTGGCGAGGAAATTCCACGCGACGACCTGAAGCCATTGCGATCGGTCGTCGATTAGCCAGATCCACCGGAGGAACTAATGAAAAAGTCAGCGATACTCCTTGTTATAGGAACGTCACTCTTGTTGATCCAAGGTGGGGCGTTCGCTCAGAAATCCGAGCCGACGACATCGGGGTCGGCGGGTATTGAGCAAGATGTACAACTGCTGCGATCCGACATACGCTCCGCGAAAAAGCAAATCATTGCGGAAAACATGAAACTGACTGATGCTCAGGCCGAAAAGTTTTGGCCGGTTTATGACGCATACACTCAAGAAACCACGAAGCTAGGTGACGCTAGTTACGCTCTCGTCAAGGAATATGCGCAAAATTACGGGAACATGACGGACGCTCAAGCCGACAGCCTTGTCGAAAAAATGGCAACGTTGGACGTCCAAACTGCGACCCTGCGCCAGGAGTGGATTCCGAAATTCCGGAAGGTACTTACTGGAAAGCAGACTGCGTTGTTCTTCCAGTTAGACCGGCGCGTCAATCTACTGCTCGATCTGCAGTTTGCGGCAAACATCCCCCTCGTCAAGTAGCAGACAGCCGTTGAGGAACTACGTATACGGCGATTCGGACAAAGCGAAGCAACTCGCGTGACGGACCCTCCGGAGAGTTCTCCTGGCCGAACTATCACGGCTTTACAGCTTTCTGCGGCTGTGATTCGCCAACTCTTATGCACACGGGATTTTCCCAGTTGTGTGGTGATCTCAGAGCTTCCAACATCAACCAATGTCGGAGCTGATGAACGGAGATGGCGCATGAACCGCCCGCGCATTCTACTGGCTGACGATCACCGTCGTCCTAAAGCAAGTAGCCAAACTCCTGCAATCGGTATTCGAAGTTGTGGGAGCCGCCGCACCGGTCGCGCAATGATCGCCAAGACCTTGCGGTGGCTCCAGAGAGCGGTGGAGCGTCCACCAGGAATTTTCCCCAGCTGTCAGGTGATTGCAGCAGCTCTAACCTTGGTTGTGTCGGAGTTGACGAACGGAGATATTATGAACTGCCCGCGCATCAACACGATTGCCGGCTGTCCACCCGCCCGTTATAAATGGCTTCTACTGAGGTGTAACGATGAAGTTCGTAAATGACAGCGTTCGCGTGGGTTGCACGCCTGCCGAGTTGAAACAGGCTATCCTCGACAACCTTTACTACGTGCAGGGCCGCGTTCCCGAGCTGGCAACCACCAACGACTGGTTCATGGCGCTCGCCTATACTGTTCGAGATCGCATGATGAACGATTGGATCGAGGCCTTCGCGCGCACCCAGAGATTGCCGCTGAAGGTCGTCAGCTACCTTTCCGCCGAGTTTCTCATCGGTCCCCAGCTGGGCAATAACCTGCTCAATGTGCATGATATCCGCGACGCTGTTGCGAGTGCTCTGTCCGAGCTTGGGCCGAGCCTCGACAAGCTTATTGCCCACGAGCGTGAGCCCGGCCTAGGGAATGGCGGCCTGGGCCGGCTCGCTGCTTGTTATCTGGAGTCGCTCGCCACTCTCAACATTCCGGCCATCGGCTACGGCATTCGCTATGAGTTCGGACTATTCCACCAGGAGATACGCAATGGCTGGCAGTTGGAGACGACCGACAAGTGGCTCAGCATGGGGGATCCCTGGGAAATCAACCGGCCGGAGATTTGCCATTACGTCGGCAGCGGCGGATACACCGAGCACTATCACGATGAGCAAGGACATTTCCGGGTGCGCTGGATTCCCGAACGGCTGGTCAAGGGGGTCGCCAACGATATCCCGGTTGCAGGATATGGCACCTCGATGACGAACTTCCTACGCCTGTGGTCGTCGGAGGCAATCGACTCATTCGATTTTCAGGCCTTCAACAAGGGCGATTATTACGACGCGGTCCGTGAAAAAGTAGAATCCGAGACCATCAGTAAAGTGCTATATCCCAACGACGAACCGGAAGCGGGCAAGGTTCTGCGCCTCCAGCAACAGTACTTTTTCACCTCATGCTCCCTGCAGGACATGATCCGCATTCACAAGCTACGCGGCGGAAGCATCGATACCTTCCACGAAGCTTTCGCTATTCAGCTAAACGACACCCACCCGTCCATTGCTGTGGCCGAACTCATGCGGCTTCTGCTGGACGTCCACGGCCAGGATTGGGACAGAGCGTGGGACATTACCCAAAAAGCTTTAGCCTACACCAATCACACGCTGCTGCCCGAAGCTCTGGAAAAGTGGTCTCTACCGCTGTTTGCCAAGTTGCTCCCGCGACATCTCGAGATCATCTATGAAATCAACCATCGGTTCCTCAACGAGGTTCGGGCTAAGTACCCAGGCGAGGACGACCGTCTTGCCACGGTATCGATTATCGATGAGCACGATCAGAAATACGTCCGCATGGCCAACCTCGCCACCATCGGGTCACACGCCGTCAATGGGGTTGCCGCTTTGCATACCGAGCTACTAAAGAAGACTGTTCTTCACGACTTCTATGTGCTCTTTCCGGACAAGTTTTTCAACGTCACTAATGGTGTGACCCCACGACGTTGGCTCGCGCTCAGCAACCCAGAATTGTCCCAGCTGATCTCCAGCAGAATCGGCGAGGCGTGGCTCAAAAATGAGGACGAGCTGCGCAAGCTGGAACCATTCGCCAACGATCCCGGATTCCGTAGCCAATGGCGACAGGTCAAGCACGTCCGCAAAAAGAAACTGGCTGCCTTAATCAAGGAACGAACCGGCATTATTGTCGGTGCTGATACCCTCTTCGACGTTCAGGTCAAGCGCCTTCACGAATATAAACGCCAACTGCTGAATCTGCTCCACGTCATTACACTATTCAACCATTTGAGGAACGACCCTGGCGCCCGAATCACGCCGCGTACGGTCATTTTCGGTGGCAAGGCCGCGCCCAGCTACTCCATAGCAAAGCTGATCATCAAGCTGATCAACTCCGTGGCCAGCACCGTCGACTCCTATCCGGGTGTTCGCGACCGCCTCAAAGTCGTATTTATTCCTGATTTCAACGTCAAAACCGGGCAGTTCATCTATCCCGCTGCTGATTTATCGGAACAGATTTCCACTGCTGGCAAGGAGGCTTCCGGAACAGGCAACATGAAGTTTTCCATGAACGGAGCGTTGACCATCGGCACGCTGGACGGGGCGAACGTCGAAATTCGCGAAGAAGTTGGGGCCGAGAATTTCTTTCTCTTCGGGCTGACCGCTGAGCAAGTCATGCAGCTCAAGCACAGTGGCTACAATCCTCGCCACTACTACGACAATAATGGAGATTTGAAGCAAGCCCTGGACCAGATCGCTGGCGGGGCTTTCTCTAGTGGCGATCAAAGTTTGTTTCGCCCCATCGTCGACTCACTGTTGGGCAGCGACGAGTACATGCTGTTAGCCGATTACCAGTCGTATGTGGATTGCCAGGAACAGGTGAGCCGGGCGTATCTCGACCAGGAGAATTGGACCCGCATGTCGATCTTGAATACAGCCCGCATGGGCAAGTTCTCGTCTGATCGCTCCATCCGCGAGTACGCCCGTAACATCTGGCACGTGCAACCGATCGACGCAGAGCTGGTGCGGACGAAAGCTACCGCGCGAACTTAACAGCAAAATGGTACGAGCAAACAGCGCACGAATCGACTGCTCGTCGAACTACCTATCATAGGGCGCTGAAGCCCATGGAGTTGAGGTCCCAACGCGTAGAATGACGAACTGAAAGTACGGTTGCTGCTGAAGAGGACCTCCAGCAGCAACGCATGCACCGCTGTACGGCAGTCATGCCTCCTGGCTCATATCCTTCCCACTGCCAAATCGTCGAGCTTCTGTTAAGCCAAAGTTTACTTCTCCACCGATAAGGACTGCGGCTGCGCTCCAGTGCAGCCTCCACCTGCTTCAGCCACTTACGGCGTTACTGCCGCCACGGTCTGCGGCCACTCGTCGTTGGTCGGTCGCCAGGTCTTGTCCGGGTTGTATAGTTCCATTTCCTTTACGATCTTGAGGGAATCGGGCCCCAAGTCCTTCTGATAGACGACCCCGTCATAGCTCACGATGAAGGTCTTTACTCCGGTCACGCGGTATTCAGCAGGCACCGCGACCAGTGCAAAGCCGCCGATCATGACGCCCTCGATGACGTAGTTGATGGCGCCGTTGGGGGCGGCCGGGCCTTGGCCCTTCAGAATCTTGAAGTAGTAGCCGTGGAATCCGCCTTTGCCCGACGTGTAGCCTTCCTCCAGCGCCTTGGCCACTTCATCACCGATCGGGCCGTCGGGAGTTCCGTCAGCATTCTTCCAGAACAAGCCATCCTGCTTGCCGGGTGTGCTGATGATCTTCTGCGCATACTGGTTTATGCCGGAGCCGTCGTGAATTTCCGAAGCGTATTCCGTTTGCGCTGACACATAGCCGCGGCAAACGGTGATGGCGTTAAGTTCGTTCTCACCGATTCGGCGGAAGAGAATTTCCTGCCGGCCTTCTTTGGTGTTGAAGTACCACTTACCACTCTTCTTCACCAGAGGTATCGGCAATGGCCACTCTTCGTCGCCCACGATGATGGTGGCGCGGTTCGGATAAGACTTGGCCAACTGGATCGAGTTCTTGGCAGCGGCCTCTTTGGCAAAAGCCTGAGCGTTGTTCTTGTCCTGTACGGCGTCATCGGATGCGACAACATCCTCACCGTCTGGGCCCAAGATCGCCAGCAATTCAGGGACATCGAAGTCGCCCGCTGCCTTGATCAGCGCGTCGGCGGCCTGCTGGGGAGTATCGAAGCCCTTCTGGCTGGCCGCCGGGGTTTTGGCCGCCGGTTGGGTTTGAGCCATGCTTGTCATCGGTAGTACGAAGCACAGGCCAACCAAGACAATGACGATCTTGGTAAACCGCCTTGTCGCAATCAATTTTCCTGAATTCATAATTCCCTCGCTCATCATGTTGTGCCTTCCTACCGGCGCCTTCCGCCGCCACCGGAGCGCGAGCCACCGCCTCCGCGCGACCCTCCCATACTGGAGGAGCCGCGCGAGCTGCTGGCCCGAGCCGAACTGCCGCTCATGCCGGAGGACGCTCCTCCAAACGCGTTTCGATTGGTAGAGCTGGGTGTGTTACGAACCTGCTGGTTGCCGACTCGGTCTGGCCCGGTACCGCGGTTCGAGCCCATGTTGCTCCCGCCGGTGCCACCACGGTTCCCAGAATCACGTGTGCCAGCGCTGGGACTGTTCCCACGATTGGCCGCGTCACGAGTACCGGCATTGGCGCCGCTGCGGTTGGAAACATCACGCGTACCGGCACTCGGCTGCTGGCGCGCCTGGTTCTGGCGAGCATTGTTCTGGCGCGACTGCATGGAGTCGCCGCGGGCAGTACCCCCATACTTGTTTGCAGTGTTTCTGTCGCCGTAAGGCGCTCCTCCGCGATGCTGCGGGTTGTGCTGCCAGGCGTTGTTGCCGCCACGGTTGTTTGGATTGACCCGATTCCCGCCATTTATGTTCTGCCGGTTGCTGTTGTTTACAAAGTTGTTGTTGTGATTGATGTAGACGTTGTTATTGCCGCCCCATCCGCTGTTGTAACCCCATCCGCCGCTCCACATTGCTCCCATCGCGACGCCCACACCAAACGAGATCGCCATGCCCGCAGCGTAGTATCCCGGCGGCGGATAGGCGATCGGCGGGTAGGCATAAACCGGCGCTCCGTACACTACCGTTGGGTTGTAGCTGGGAACATAGACAACCTGTGGGTTGGCCTGCTCAACCACAATTACTTGTTTGCTCTCGACGACCTTGGTCTCAACCTTTTGCTGCTCCGAGGACTTCAGGTTGCCCGCGTCCTGGGCCTTCTTGCGCATGCGCTGCACCGCATCCATCACGTCGTTCTGCTGCGCAAGAAAGGCATTTCCCAGGTCCGTGGTCCACTTGATGTTCTCGGACAGCAGCTTGACGACATCGGGCAAGGCAGCCAGTCCCTGGATGCTTGGGTCCCAGTCCTGCTTCTTTACGGCGTCGGCCAGTTGTTTCTCATTCATCCCCTTGTTCTGGGCCAGCCACTGCTGCAACTGAATGACTTCCAGAGGATAGGTAGAAGCCACCAGGGTCTGGCTGAGCATAGGGTCAGGGTAGAGAGCGATGGGCGCCACGAGTGAGTCAAGCTGGTCGGGCGGAAGCTTGGCCGCGGTTTGCTCGGCCGGGGCGGCAGCCGGCGGTGTTTGCGCCACTATCGCGTTTCCCGGCACCAGCGCCCCAATACAGATGACCGCTGCGAGTTCTCGAACCGCGCGAATCATTATGTTTATGAAGCTGCACTTAGAATTCATAGCCGCTTTCTCCGTGTTCTCACCATGGCTGCCCCGGTTGCTTCGTGTGACGTGGGATTCACCTCGCGAGTACAGACGCGTTGCTCCTGTACCTGATTCCGCCAGCCTTCAAGGCTTTTGTACCGTGCTATAGAGTACGCGACAACTAGGGAAATCCCTAGTTGTGTCTGTGGCGGGGGGAAGATGCAAAACACTGGCCGATAACGCGGCGTTGATGGCAGAGACCAGATCAGCCTTCATCTGAGTCTTCAACACAAATCCAAGCGCTTCTTCGGCCAGACATGCCTCCTCAAACTCAGGGATGTCTGGGCTCAGCTAGTCTATGCCACAGACGGTTTGTTGGCGGTTCCATTCAGCCAAGCAAGAAACAATTTATAACCCACTGACAAAACGATCGCGCCGACAAAGAGGCCGATAATGCCCAGCGCCACAAATCCGCCAATTGCGCCGAGAAAGACCACCGCGATTGGAACCGCGACGCCACGCCCCAGCAATATTGGCTTCAGTACGTTATCCATCAAGGCAACGATGATGCACCAGGTCAGAAAGATCACAGCCTTGGTGGTGCTGGCGGTCGCAAACACGTAAATCACAGCGGGAACTAATGCGACGACACCAAACTGAAGTACGGCTGCGATCAGGAAAACTACCGCCCACAGGCCCACAGCAGGAAGTCCCACCACGAGAAAACCTAGCGTGGCGCAAGCCGATTGGATGATGGCAACGCCGATAATGCCAAAGGTGACGCTGCGGATCGTGGATCCAACCAACTCCTGAAACTCAGGCCCCTTCTCATCGAAAAGGCGGTTGAACAGGGAGCGGGTCAGTTCATAAGCAGCCTGCGCGTTGGCGAGAAGCACACCAGCAACCACGATGGAGAGGAGCAATTGCAGCACTGTAGCCCCCAGTCCGGCGGTTGCAGAGAGTACCCCGGGAAGGACGGCCTTGATTTGTGGACCGTACCCTGCGATCAATCCTGTTAGGTCGTTAGAAGCTAGAAGCCACAGCTTTGCCAGGGGAACGCCTATCAGAGGCCACCCGGCGATACTGGACGGTGGCGGAGGAATGATCGCGGCTCCCGACTTTACATGGGCGCTCACGACTTGAACGCCGTCGATCAAACTGCCTGCCAGCAAGAAGACCGGCAGAATCAAAACAGCCAGAAGAGCCAAGGTGAACAAGACAGCGGCCAGGACGCCACGCCCTCCCATGAGCTTCTCCAACTTCCTGAAAGTTGGGTAAGCAGCCACCGCAATGATGACTCCCCACGCCAGCAGTGGGATGAACGGGAGCAAAATAAACAGGCATGCCATCGTCAGCAGAATCGCCAGCCCAATATGGATGGACGCTTCCAAGGCCTGATTGATCTGGCCTTTGTCGTATGGGAATTGTTTAACAGTCATGCCGAATCCCCCGAGCGTGCAGTCACGCCAAACTCGCACCTCAACGCGGCCCGTTTAGTCAACTTCCATGGGAACTCAGGAAGCGGTTCCGAATCACGGGCCGATCATAGTTGCAGGTGTCAGGGTTCACAACTAGGGAATTCCCTAGTACAGCAATGCCGGAGGACTGGGAGTGCAAAAGACTTTCCAGGAACGGCAAGGGACAGCGTGAACTGCAGGATCTGTCGTCTTCCCTCCACCTTAGGGATTTCCCTAGTTTTCGCGAGAGAGTGCGATGCGTAACATTACATCAGGGGCAGGTTCGCACCCGCGAGTACAATCTTCCGGCATACGTGCATTGTCACGGGTGTCTCTAGCGAGACAGGAGGTATCGATAAGTTGATTTTTACCGGTCTGACCATAACGTTTCTGAAAGAGTTGGGCGTCGGTCTCTGGTTGACGTTTCCGCTGTTGCTAACCTTGGCGGCCGCGATCACGGTGCTCGGGCAGATCGTGGGAAAGAAAGAGGGCTGGTCACGCTTCGATAGCTTCTATTGGTCGTTTGTCACAGCGACTACCGTCGGGTACGGCGACTTTCGGCCGGTACAAAGACCATCGAGGATCGCCGCGATCGTAATCGCATTCCTGGGGCTTTTGCTGACCGGCATCATCATTGCACTAGCCGTGCGTGCCGGAACGGTGGCGCTGGCAACGCACGGGGCCACTGGCTAAACTCAGCCTTCTGGAAGTGCCGCACTCTCGTTCTACCGCCGCCTGCCGCCACCACCCATGCGTGCGCCGCCCATCCTCGCGCCACCCATGGAGTTGAAGTTGTTGGTCCGCTGCGCGCCCTGGTTGCGCATCTGCTGCTGGCGTTGCAGATTGGCGTCCGGCTTGGTAGCAGACTGCCAACCGCTGCCGCTATTGCTCGACCAGCTGCCACTGTCGCGATTGTAGCGGTATACCGTTCCGTCCTTGCCGGCGTAGACATTGTTTTTCCCTGCCGCCACTCCAGCGCCGGTGTTGGTGTTGTAGGCGAATCCGCCGCGTCCTGCCGTGCCTCGGCCGCTATAGATATTGCCGGCGTATCCAGCTCCGCCGCCTGCCACGATGCCTGTATTCGGGTTATAGGTCGCGCCCCCGCGATAGCCGGCAGTATTGCCGGTGTAGATGTTGGTATTGGTGCCGCGACCGGCGACTGTGGTCCTGCCGGTCTGAGTGTTATGGTAGGCGCCACGCGTGGCTGCTCCGTAATTTCCGGTGTAAGGGTTGGCCCATGCCGCCGCCGTACGCGAGTAGGCGGTGTTGCCCCAAACTCCGTACACGTTCGCGACTGCCGCACCGCCCCAGGCACCCCAGCCGTAATACGGATACCAGCCGTATCCGTAGTAACCCATCGGTCCCCACCACGGGTAATACCAGGGATAGTAGCCATAGCCGTAGCCGAAGCCAAAACTCCATCCGGTGTCGGTGGTGTAGGTAAATCCAGCTCCGACCCCGTAGGTGTACGGCCAGCCGTACCACACTGTCGGACTAATATACGGCGGATAGTACCATCCGGTGCCGTAAACTACGGTCGTCGTACTCGCCGAGACCACAGTACCGTAGTACCCCGGAGTGTAGCCGACGTACACCACCTCGGGCGTCGAGTTATATACCTTTACATACGTGACGTAGTACAGCGGTGAGCTTGGAGGAATGTCGTAGATTTCCGCGGGCACGGTGTCGGCCGCGCGCCATGGACCCTGCGGTGTGGGCGCTTTGAACCACACTCCAGCTTCAATACTGTAGTAGTTGTTATCGGAGACCTTGATGACGGGTACGCTGGTGTTCTTGGCATAGGTCATCGAGGTGTCCTCGATCGGCACGAAAGTCGCTTCGCCGTCATACTGCACAGTCAGCTTGGCTTCGGAGCGGGTAATCGTCGCCGTCTGCGGAATCGAATTGGCAATCAGCGCGTCTTTCGACTCGGGTGTACCTGGAACGGACGCCAGTACCGTAACCTTAGGACTTTCTTGCGGAATCCTGGCGAAGTCGGCTGGCATGTCCGACCCGTCTACGAAGGTCCAAGACCCTTCCAACGAAGCACTTTTGAACCAGCGGCCCGAGATCAGAACGTAGTATTCGCTGCCCACACGGAACAGGTTGCCGTTGGTGTTTTCCGCATACTCCAGGCGGGTACCGGGAATCGGCTTGTATACCGGATCGCCCTTGGTTTCGATAAGCTCGGCGGGACCATAGACGACATACACCAGGGGAATTTCCGCCTTCTTGCCTGCCTCTTTCAGCGAAGGCTGCTCTGCAGCCTGATCGTTCTGCAGAGTCTGCCCGGCGGCTTTGGCGACTACATATTCCTCGGCCTTCTTCATGTCATCCGGCAGCTTCTTGGCGTAGCTCCACGGTCCTTCCAAATCCTTGGATTGCAGCCACCAGTCTTGCGCGCGCAGATAGTAGTTCTTCTTATCGTTCTCAAAAAGGATGATTGCTCTGGTGTTGATCACGCGCTCAAGTTTGGTGCCCTGGATCTCGCGCAACTGCGGTATGCCGTCAATCAGTACCAGCAGGGATGGAGTGGTCGTAAAAATCATCTTCGGAGGATCATTCTTGACCTCGACTCCCTTAACCGGTTCGCCGTTCGCCTCCACCATAGCTTCGAGCCGATCGAGCGAAATGGTCTTGGTGATGCCAGGCAGCTTTTTGTTCAGCAGTGCCGTAACTTCGGGTTCCTTATTTGGCGCCACGGGGAATTTCACTTTCGTGACTTGAGCTTGGTCCAGTGTCACCAGCCGGTCGAGCTTGTCAACCTCAGTCCGCGCCTGGAACCAAACCACTCCGTATTTCGCGGGACTATCCTTCCCAGCTTTGAACTCGACGGCGGAGTAGAGGTCTACGCGGTTCCCGTCCCACTTGTCCACTTGTGGCTGATAAATAATGAACGTGTCGCTACCACCGGTAAAGGTACGAGGCCAGCCGATGTCGGAAGTTGGACCCGTCTGCGCCTTGGCTTTCGCCGAACTGGGAGCGTTAGGCAGCTTCTGTTGCCCAACGGCTGAACCTACGACAAAGACGAAGAACGTCACCATGACAGCGACGCGAGACAGCGCAAAGAGGGTAGTGACCCTATATTTCCACACGACTAGAAACTCCGGCGGCGCGATTGAGGCGCAGCAATGAACTTGTAATATACCTTTTCAAGAGGAACGCCAAAACACAAAACATAAGCCCGGCATCTACCATTGGCAGTCCTGCGGGCATGGGGCCGATTGCGCATCGTGTGCCGACTATCCCAGCCAATCGCATGCCGCGGCGAATCCGAGTGACACGAGTGAAATCCCTAGCTATGGCGGTGGGCAGATACGAAGCACTGGCCCGATAATGCGGCGTTAATGGCAGGGATGAGATCAGCTTTCATCTGAGTCTTCAGCACAAATCCAAGTGCCCCCTCGGCCAGACATGCCTCCACAAACTCGGGGCTTTCATGGATCGTCAGAAACACTATCGGAGCCTTGGCTCCCATTTTCCGAAGCCGATGGGCCGCTTGAATTCCGTCTAACTCCGGCATCGATATGTCGGCCACGATGATGTCCGGGCTCAGCTGCATCGCCTTGTCGACCATTTCAAGCCCGTCGTGAGCCACTCCCACTACTTCGAAGGTCGACTGCAGAAGCACCCTCACTCGCTCTAGTACGAGAGGATGATCGTCAGCCAACAGGACACGCAGACGACTTCCAGAACTTTCAGGTTTTTCAATATCTGACATGGGCCCATCCGATGGCGACGCATTGTCGCGGAGCCTCGTTCGCAGGAACACGCCAATGTTAGGTCCGGTATCGAGACCTCACAACTAGGGAAAACCCTAGTCACGCAAGGCACTTCAGTACGTGAAATCAGGAGGACGGGGTTTGCTGGGAAGAATTGGATTCCATCGAAATCAGACCCTGCTTCAGAGCGAAGAGTATCAAGTCGGCATTGCTCTTCAGGTTGAATGTTTCCATGATGTGATGTTTGTGGAACTCGACCGTCTTCTCGCTCAGGTCCAGGTGTCCCGCGATCTCCTTGATCGGACGCCCTTCGGCAAACATCTGGACAATGTCACGCTGTCTGGAAGTTAGCTGGCTGGAGTACTGGCGCGCCCGGGTCTGTTGCACAACCCAATCTTCCGGTCTTAGCTTAGGAGTGACGTAACACTTGCCATGCAGCACCTGTTCTATCGCCTTCAAAAGCTCTGCTCCTGCCGAATGCTTGAGGACAAATCCGGCCGATCCCAACTCAAGCGCAGCGGCAGCCAGATTAGGGTTATCCTGCATGGTCAGGAATACGAGCTTCACTTTCGGAAGTTGTTCGCGCACTCGCTTGGCTGCGTCAAGTCCGTTCAAAAGAGGCATGCCGACATCTACAACGACCACGTCTGGTTTGAGCCTCACAGCCTCCATCACGAGTGCGCGCCCATCCGTAACAGCCCCCGCAACCCTATAGTGCTTCTCCAAAAGAAGCCGCAGGGCATCGGCAAAGATGACGTGATCGTCGGCAATCAGGATTTGTGGCCTGGTTTCCATCTCTCAGCCTTCGCCAACTTTCAGCCGCTGGTCGATACTTGGATACGTATCGGGTCAACCGGCGTGCTGTCCTGACGCAATCGGAGTTCTACCAACCAACTCGTTCGCAGGTTCACTCCGCGCCACCTCAAACTTCCTTCTCAGCGGCACCCATACCTCAATCTGGGTTCCCTCTTGAGTTTCCGAATGAATTTCGAATCGGCCACCTACCAGTCGCACCCGCTCCCGCATGCTGCACAGCCCGAGCCCCTGTCCATCGGTAACTTCTTTCAAGTCGAATCCCTCACCTTTATCCGAGATCAATAAGTGGATTGCGCCATCGACTGGTTCGAGTTGCACCTTTGCGTTTGCCGCTCCACTGTGCTTCTTTACGTTGCGCAGTCCTTCCTGGACGATTCGAAACAGACACAGGGCCACGTCAGGAGAGACGGACCGCGGGACGCCGTCGTGGGAGAATGCAACCTGGATTCCTTGTTGAGCAGCGAATTCCTTGCAGAATGCCGCCACCCCCGCAACCAGCCCAAGCCGTTCAAGAGTAGAGGAATGGAGGCGGTGTGACAGAGTATGAAGATCGGCGCCAAGCTCGCTGGCGGAGTTCATAAGCTCATGCAGTTGCCGGTTTGCTTCCTCTGGGGACTCGGGAATAATTTCAGTAGCTGTTTCCAGTCCGAGCGACAACACAGCTAGCCTCTGACTGAAATCATCGTGCAGTTCCGATGCCAACCGGGCGCGCTCATCTTCTTGAGCATTGATCAGCATGCCGCCAAGGCGCATCTGCTCATTTCTTGCGGCATCGAGCTGCGTCCGCTCAAACAGAAGATAGAAGATCAGCAGGCTCAGACTCACAAGGACGAGCAATCCGATCAGCAAGGTTCCCCCGTATCGTTCCCAGAGAGTCGGCTGGCGAAACAGAACGGTGCTTCCAGCAGGCAGCCTGCTTTCATCCAGTTTCCATCGCTGCAACTGGCCCCAGTCGAATAGGTAAAGACTAGGACCATGCACGATGGGAATGTCTTGCGGCGGCTTCCCCGCTAAGATCTCGAGGGCATCGCGGCCCACGATCTTGCCCTGTTCTTCGAAGCTGACCACAAATCCCCCGACAATGCCGTGGCCCAGTTGCGTGTCGACTATGCCAAAGACCGGAGCATTCGCGGCGCCAGCGATCATAGGAAGGGCCTCGGCGATGTTGAGAAACTCCCGCCCCTGCGCGTCCTCGAAGAAGGAGAGATAAAGAACCATGGAGTGGTCAGGAAGATGCCTCAACCTCTCCTGCAGCTTGCTCATCGGTAGGTCGGTCAGGTAGGTGATGTCGAGCTTGTTCGCATAAGAAGTGAGGTCCGTCTTTACCAGTCCGGTGAGGCGCAGATCATAATCGGATTGCCCCCCGACCACGAAGAGGTGGCGGGTTTTCGGTAGTAAACCCAGCGCAGCCTCTACCGTTTTCGCGGGCTCCAATTGAAACCACGAGCCCGTCGATCGGCGATCTAGTCTCATCTCGTCGATCTGACCTGGAAGGGTGCAACAGAACACGACCGGTACATTGGGGAATATCGCCTTCGGCTCCGCCAGCAACCGGATCGCGTCCGGCCCCATCAACACAATCAGATCCAGTTTGCGGTGGCGATACTTCTGGACGACGGAATCGAGCTGTTCCTGCCACTCTTCGGGGTGATAAACGGCATCCAGGTTTTCCCAGTAGAACTCGACTTGGAAACGCGGGTCTGAGTGCAGCGCCGCAAGGACCAGATTGGTCACAACCACCGGACCAGGATGCGACTGTCCGATGATGTTGATCATGAGAACGCTTTTTCTGACCTGAGCATGGGAGACGTGTGCGAAAGAGACAAGCACCAGCGCAGCTAGAAAAAGCGAGCTTCGGATGATTGGCCTGAAGAGGCCAGGTGTCGAACCAAACCGCTCTCTTAGACACGAGCACTGCATTGAGGTTGTCCCGTTGTGGGAGATTGTGCGCCTTAGAATGAAGGGGCGTCAATGCACTTATGCGGTTAGGGATTTCCCTAGATGCCACTTGAAAAATAGCATTACCTCCGAGCCCGGGGCTCAACCCACAGGAGACGGTAATGACTGGAAGCAAAACTCGAAGCATCGGATCGCTTGCAGTCAGCTTACTTGTTACGATACCAAGCACGGTGGTGTGCGCTCAGGCTATCAAAGTCGAGGGTTTGATCAAGGGAGGTAGCGGCGACGAGATGACCCTGAAGACCTCCGACAATCCGGAGTTGGTCGTCGTGCTAACCGATAGCACCGACGTAGCCCAGTTGCAGGGAATGTTTAAGGCCCGCAACAAGAAAATGTCGATGGCCGCCCTCGTTCCGGGTCTTGCCGTGACCATCGAAGGCACCTCCAACGACAAGAACCAGTTGGTAAAGATTCAAGGGCAACGATCTGGAAAATGCCGAGAAGATCCAGGCCGGCATGCATGAAACCAAGGTCCAGAACCAGGAGCAGCAGGCGGAACTGGAGCGGCAGAGTGCCGCCCTGAAAGCTCACAACGAAGCCTTGCAACAGCAACAGGCCCAGATCGACGCGAACAAGGCCGGGATTAACGAACCTATCGCGAAATTTGGGCAGCTCGATGATTACTATATCTTCGACGAGGCCACGGTTTACTGCGATAACGGCAAGGTCGCCGTTGAACCTAACTACGCTTCTCAGCTCCTGCAATTGGTGGAGAAGGCCAAGAACATCAATGGTTACATAATCGAGGTCAAGGGTTATGCCTCGGCTGTCGGCAGCGTGGCCCTGAACCAGAAGCTGAGCGTCGATCGGGCCAACAACGTAACCACCATCTTGCCTCAGCAGGGAAAGATTCCTCTAACAAGAATGCTGGCTCCCGGCGCCATGGGAGAGAGTGAACAGGTCGCCGACAACAAGTCATCGGATGGACAGGCGCAGAACCGTCGAGTCGTTGTCCGCGTTTTGCAGAACAAGGCCATCGCCGGCGTGTGATCCTTCCAATTTTCCTCGCTCAATCACAGCACACTGGACGGCATGCCACCACAGTGTGCCTTGGGTTCGATCACTCTAGAAACCTTACGTGGCCCGAGGCAATCTCGTAGACAGCTCCCGCCAGCTTGGCGCGGCCTTCTTTGAGGGCACGAGAGCCTTCCAGAGATTCCTCTAACTGCCGCATCGACCACCGAACATTAGCTTCGACGGCTTGGGCAAGAAGATCCTCATCGGGTGCGCTTGCATCGAGGTCCCGCAGACCAGGCACAATGTTGTCGACGAGGATTTGGATCCGTGAACCATGCTGCACATCGTAAAGCTTGCTATCGAGGGCAGCTTCCACGGCGCCGCATCCCTCGTGACCCAGTACAAGGAAAAATGGTGTGTGCAGATGCTGTCCCGCGTACTGCAAGGTGCCCATTACTTCCGGTGAAACCACATTGCCGGCCACGCGCAGAATGAACAGCTCGCCGAAGTTCGCGTCGAAGATCAGCTCCGGGGGCACCCGCGAATCGCTGCAACCGAGAATTGTGGCGTAGGGCTGCTGACCTCTGGCAAGATCGGCCAGAGTCTCCTTGCAGATGGTCGGGAAGTGGGCCTGGCCTTGCAGAAATCGCTCGTTTCCGGCGATTAGCCTTTGTAATGCCTCGTCAGCCGAAATCGTGGACGGCTTGGTGTGATCCGATCCCATAGCGTCTCCCGGTCAGGTTAATACGCTATCATGCCGTAGCCCGGCCCAACCCTTACACTTCGAGTGGCCGACGAAGGTTCATGCTAAGGTTGCGGGCCGTTTAGGAGCGCGCCACTATGCGCCACAAGAAATACAGGCTTAATTTGAGTACCTGGGCGATCCCGGGGGTGTATGCGGCAGCCGCCCTTGCCGCGGGGCTGACCTTTCCACGCTTGGAAAGCCGCATCTTTCCGGGGCTCGTGCACCCCGCGAGCGTCGAAGTCGCGATCGCCCTCTACTCTTCAATCGCCTCCGGCATGCTTGCCATGACCGCTATCGTCTTTTCGCTGACCTTCGTCATGGTGCAATTCAGTGCCACGGCCTACTCGCCCCGCCTCGTGCTGTGGGTCGCTCGCGATCGGGTGATATCACACTCGTTAGGGGTCTTTACCGCCACCTTTCTCTATGCGCTCGCAGCGCTTGGAGGGGTGGCTCGGAGCGGTTCGGAAACCGTTCCATTTATCAGCGCTTATGTCGTAGTTGGCCTCTTGCTGGCCAGCGTGGCTATGTTCATCGCGCTCGTTCATCGGATCACATTGCTCCAGGTCAACCGCATGCTGATTTTCACGGGTGATCAAGGACGCAAGGTGATAGCGACAATTTATCCGTCAATGAAATCGGAAGTTACGGCCATGGTCCACGATGATCTTCGCGCACGACCTCAAACCCAGACGCTGATCCATTACGGACGCCCTCGCTCGGTCCAAGCGGTTGATGTCGCGGCTTTGATGACCCTGGCTAAAGCCTCCGGCGGTACTATCGAGATGGTCGTGGCGGTCGGCGATACGATCGTGGAATTGATGCCTCTAGTGCATGTTTTCGGAGCGCGTGAGTCGGTTGATGAACGGAAGTTGCGCGACGCTATTGAGCTAGGTGCGCAGCGAACCTTCGAACAGGATCCCAAGTACGCGATCCGGCTTCTTGTGGACATAGCCATCAAGTCATTGTCGCCGGCGATTAACGATCCGACAACCGCGGTGCAAGCGCTTGACCAAATTGAGGACCTGTTGCTGCGCCTCGGCAAACGCCACTTGGAAATTGGAAAACATCGGGACAGCGACGGCACGTTGCGACTCGTGATTCCATTTCCCACCTGGGACGATCTCGTTCGTCTGGCTTTTAATGAGATCTGCTTTTATGGCGCCACCAGCGTGCAGGTCATGCGGCGCATGAACGCGCTGGTTGCTGATCTGACACGAGCCGTTCCAGAAGAACGCCGTGCGACCCTGAAATACTGGCGCGGGCGATTGCAGACCACCATTGCCCGTTCGTTCGCCGACGGTGAAGAGAGATTGGACGCCTCGAAGGAAGACAGACAAGGATTTGGCGTACCTCGCCAACATTCTTCCTCGTAACGTCGCAGCTCTCCGAAAAGTTTGCCGCAGCAGGATCGTTTCCGCCGTCTGCGGTTTGGCGCGACATTTCCGGCTGACCACTGATTAGTTGCCCGTCTGTTCGGCGACGTTGCGCCCACCTCTACTCCGCATCCTCGCGACTGCCATCACTAAACTCAGAGGGCCCACCAATCTTGTCCTTCACCGCCGTTTCCAGCAAACCCAGGGAAATCCCTAGCAGCCAATGATCGGTTCGCGGGTTTAGATGCAGGAGAAGACAAGTCCCAGGTCGAAGCAGAACTGACTCCGAAGAAAACAGAACTCGGTCTGTCGACGAAGACACAGTAAATAGCTTCAAGAAGGTCATTCCCGTCGATGCCGAATGGCGCGGCGAATACCACCCTCAAACAATCGCGGATCGTAGCTGAGGGACTCCACGCCGAGTACCACAATTCTTTTGAAGTCAGCATGCGATGGGTTAATCAGGCAGTTATTTTCCCTGGGTGCGAGAACTGAGGGAACTACCAGTAAACAACGCTCTGCTCGCTGCGCAAATTCATCGCCAAAATGCGAGAGTTTCGCAGGGGCCGCTGCCTCGCGCCACTTCTTCGGCAGATTGCCAGTTTCAACCGTCTCTCGACCTACGGCGTCAGGAACCTCCGCAACCGCTAAGACGAGATCAGTGGGAGGATCGTCCTTGTCGAGGTGAACAAAGTATTCCAGCATGGCCAGGGATTGATGTTCTGATGTGTAGCTGAGACGGGTTCCCGCGCTCGACCAGCGCCCGCCGTACCGGTACGCTCCCTCGCCATCGAACGGAGTTCGAGCATATGCCTTGCGGAGGACTCGATAAAGCCGGTTCAACTAATTCCGCCGTACGCGATCCGGCCTAGAATATTCTCTACCTGCCGGGCCCCCAACTCGGTATCGATTGCCTCCACGGGAGCCATTCCTCCCAAGGCGCGGTTGGGGCGTTTGAGCCACCGGATAGCACGCTGTTGGTCGCCCAGATATTCATTTGCGATAGCCACGATACGAGCAAGACGGTAAAGCCGGTCTGATTCATATAACGCAAGCCGTCCACTTCGACGCCGGCGCTGCAGGCTCCGCGGCGATAGATCGAGCGCGGTGGCGAGTTCCTTGAGGGTCAATCCGGAGGCACGCATCAACTCCTCAACCACCGCCGGGGGGAATCCTTCTCGTATTGCTTCCCGCATATCACCATCATTGGACAAAGGCCGTCCAAAAGTCCGTTCTCCCCCAAGCTCGTGAACAACGGCATTCAACTCGTTTACCATATGTCGCCAATGATAGCGACAAATGTCGCTAGGGGTCAACCCGCAACTGCCCGGCACGATTTGGCTCCTACGTGCTTCGCAAGACTGGAAACCTGAAAGCGGTCATGGACGCCATGGGCCATGCTGATGTGAAGATCGCAATGACATACCAGCACCGGAGCTGGAAACTGTGCGTGGTGGGTAAAACTCACGGCACACTTTACGGCACACCCGGGAAACATCACACGCGTAAATTGTTGATTAGATTTGGCTGCCCCCCAGGGATTCGAACCCCGATATGCTGATCCAGAGTTGTGGAAGGGAGAGTGAAAACAAAGAAGATCAAGAGTTTACCTCGGCAGAATCCGGCAAAGTCCGGCGAAATCTGCAACCCAGGCGCAACCGGCAGACAGCACCGAAAACCTACAAAGGTGGAGCGTAAATGAAAGTTAGACCGCGAGACACGGCAGCGACAAGAATTTCGGATACTGCTTGACGATCTCCAGCAGGAGTTCCAGCCTGTCGGCCCGTTCGAGGAGTGGCTAGTCGTCAAGATCGCTGAAGGAATGTGGAGACTTCGCCGCGCGACTCGCTCTGAGAACGGCTCTGTCCGAAATGCAGCAATCTGGGAGGGCCGTCCGCTTGAGACCGATAAAGTGACAGATGCGTTTGGGGAAGCGGTGATCGCACTGGAGTCAACCGAAGAGCAGATTCGAGTCACGGGAACCCCTGACGCAAAAGATCTATGCGAAGGGGCTTCCGCTGGTGGAACGGCTTAGTAGAGCGCAATCCGATGTCGGCGACAGCGCTATTGATGCCGAGATCGACGATGACTTCCTGGATTGTATGCGAGACCGCAAACACCTTGTTAAGCAGTTATTCGAAGGCGGCTGCCACTTTTCTGATCAAAGATACTCGGACCACGTGGCCGATCCGGCTCTTCCGCCTACGGAAGACATGGAGAAGGTTCTCCGCTACGAGAATAGGGCGATGGAACAACAGCACGGCAGGCTAGGGGGTGACCGGTGATCGCTGAGACTAGGGTGAGGCTAGGCAGACATAAACGTAATTGTTCGATCTGCTCCCACCCAAGATGCGCCGAGGTGGAGGCCGATTTTGTGTCGTGGGGAAGTCCAGCTTCCATCGCTAAGGAGTACGGTTTTGCGGATCGTGCCAGTGTCTATCGCCATGCGCATGCTTTGGGACTCTTTGCCACGCGCCAGCGCAACGTGCGAGCGGCATTGGAACGAATTATCGAGAAAGCCGGAGAGGTCGAAGTGAGCGCCGCGGCGGTCGTGGCAGCGATTCAGGCGTACTCTAAGATCAATGCGAGTGGCCAGTGGACTGAGCGAAGTGAACACGTAAACCTCAATGAACTCTTTGAGCGGATGACGCAGCAGGAGCTGGAGGCCTACGCACAGGACGGCACGTTGCCTACTTGGTTCTCAGATACGACCGGCATGATAGCAGTCGGCAATCAGCCAAAGAAGGTAAGGTCGCCATACCACCGGTTATCAGCAACGGCAACGGACAGTCAGGAGGATTGATGACCATGAAGAAACGCCAAGAACAAGCCGAGTTACCCGCAACAGCTACAGGTTCCGGGCCGTCGGATTTTCCACTTGGCAGCGTTGAGTCGCGCGCCGCCGCAAGGGCGATGCTCAACAGCCGGGGCGCGAGAGAGGCAAAGCCGTACATCTACCGGGCCTCCTGGGTAGGACACCCACGAGACGAAGACTTCGAGATCCTGGACATTAACACTGGCCTGCCCGTAAGTGGCAGACACGACCGCCACGGCCGATCAGCAGCAGCTCTCCAGCGTGATGAAGGACTCAAGGACATGGCCGCCCTGCCGCCTTCGACGACCGGCGGGAGGGGATAGTCAAACTGCTGATGGCCGGGTTTGCATAAATGAAAGGTTAAGGTTTGCAAAGCGAGGCGAAGATGGACAAGGTCTTTTCTGCTGCGGACTTCCGGCCCATCATGCATCAAATGTTTCCCGATGTTGAGGGCGGTCGGATCGATAATGACGGCTTCGAACATCCGATGACTGCGGTGGGTGTAGTGTTGATGAGCGCGGCCATCACCGGCATGACCACGGCCGCGAAACTTATCTTGTTCACTGGCTAGAGCCGCTCATTCATTTCCGCAATCGTCAGGTTAGCGGAGATTGCGCTAAGCGGGCTCGCGCAATCAGGTAGATTTCGATAAAGTAGTGCGCGCTACGTGGGGTGAACGATGTTTTGCGCAAAATTGTTATTGTCTGCCTTGGTCTCCCTGTCTGTGCTCTTTGCCGTCCCAGCATTCGCTCAGAACGATGATGAGATGCACATGCACCATCACGACGCTGACGAGCAGTTGGGAAAAGCTTCGTTTCCGATTTCGTGCTCGCCGACATCGCAGCAGGCGTTCAATCGTGGAGTTGCACTGATGCACTCGTTTCAGTACGAGGATGCGGAGGCACAGTTCGCGCAAATTGCGAAGAGTGATCCCGCGTGCGCCATGGCGCATTGGGGCATCGCGCTGAGCTACTTTCACCAAATCTGGGAGCGTCCGCAGCAACCCGTGCTGCAGCGCGGCCATGAAGAGATGGTGATGGCCCAGAAGCTAGGTGCGAAGACCGATCGCGAGAAGGACTACATCGCGGCATTGGCTATTTTCTATGACAATGCTACCTCGACGGATTACATGAAGCGCGTGACGGCCTACTCGGCCGCCATGGGCAATCTGCATCAGAAATATCCAACGGACATGGAGGCGGGAGCGTTCTACGCGCTGTCGTTGCTGGCATCCGAACCGCCGGAGGATACTTCCCACGCGAACGCGAAGAAAGCCGTTGCCATACTGCTGCCGCTTTTCCAACAGGAGCCGAACCATCCCGGATTGGCGCACTACATCATCCATTCCTGTGATAACCCGGAGATGGCCGAGACTGCGCTACCCGCCGCTCGCGCCTATGCTGGCATTGCATCTTCCTCGGCGCACGCGGTGCACATGCCATCGCACATCTTCGCCCGGCTGGGACTGTGGCAGGAGGACATTCAGGCTAACCTGAAGTCCGTTGCAGTAATCGAGAAGCAGAAGTCGGGGGCGATGTACATGGGAGGCCACGAGCTGCATGCCATGCACTTTCTGCTCTACGCCTATTTGCAAACGGGGCAGGATGCTAAGGCCACACAGATCATGGAGAAGGCGCGGCAGATTGTAGCAGCGGCGCCGAAGAATGGTGATGACACCGGCATGCTGGAGTATTACGGCTTTGCCGAGGCACACTTCCCGGCACTCTACGACCTGGAAATGCATCGCTGGAAGGAAGCAACGGCGTTACAGGCTGCCACCAATGCTCCAGCCCATCAGCAGACCATCAGTTATTGGGCGCAGACTATTGGCGCTGCCCGTCTGGGCGATGTAGAAGCGGCGCGCCGAGCTGCGAAGAAATTCGAGGATGCGCAGGAAGCTGTGCGCAACTCGAAGTATGCCTATACGCTCGACGGCCCGAACCTGACGCGGGGTGAAGTGCAGGCATGGCTCGCGTACGCCGAGAAAAACAATGACGATGCGGTAAAGCAGATGCGGGCCGTCGCCGACACGCAGGACAAAGTAGGCAAGGCGGAAGTGGATATTCCTGCGCGTGAGATGCTCGCCGACATGCTGCTTGAGCTGCATCAGCCGGAGGCTGCGTTGGTTGAGTATGAAAGGTCGATGAAGATTGACCCCAACCGCTTCAACGAACTGGCCGGTGCAGCGCGGGCGGCGGAGCTCACGCATCAGCAGCAGAAAGCCGATGCCTATTATGCTCAGTTGCTGAAGAATTGCGATGACGGCAAGTATTCCGAACGCCCGGCACTGGAACATGCCAAAACAGTGCTGGCCAAGAACGAGCAGTAAGTCTCTGCACATGGCAAAGCCACAAGCTCCAGCTGCAAGATCGCGAATCTGGTGACAACAAGCTAGTAAGCGAGGGCACCCGGTGTCAGCGTCCTATGGACGGTGACCAGATTGTCCAACAACTCAATAAAGAGCGCAGCAGGCTTGATGTTGCGATCCAAGCTCTGGAGGGTCTCGGCGGTCGGGGTAAACGCCGAGGCAGGTCTCCAGGGAAACACACGCCCACTATGGGGAGACGTTACATCCAGCCGCTCATAGGTCTGTGATGTGCCCAGAACAAAGGCCCCACGTTTGCGAACAACGGTAGGCAAATATGGGCCATGGGACATCTGGGCCATCACCCGCCGTCAGTGGGCCAGCCCCGACATCCGGTTGGTGATGAAGTCAGAGATCCGCCTGGCTGGAGGAGGATCCATGTTCGCTAGCACCGCCACAACATATCCCGGCGCAGGACAAATCTGAAGGTCGCCATTCATTCCCGGCGCACCTCCTCCGTGTCCGAAGCAGCGTGTACCGTTCACGACCTTGTCCTCAAAACCGTACGCGTAGCGTCCGAATCCTTCGTCCACTTTTCCGGTCGTCAGCAGCTCTTCGTAATGTGCATCGAGCAGCTTGTGTTGCTCGAGAGCGTTGGCGAACTTCAGCAGGTCGCTCACCGTGGAATAGCCTCCGCCCGCGGATGTTCCGCGATAGGGCAGCGTATCCGTGTTCGGCTGCCAGTCTTTGCTGCCCGGTGGTTTCATGTATCCAACACTGCGGTTCGTAACCGTCTTGTCTTCTGGCTCAGAGCCTGAGTCTTTCATTCCGGCGACATCATAGATGTGTGTGTTTATGTAGTCGTAATAGGTTTGGCCGCTGACTTTCTCCACCACTAGGCCGAGCAGAATGAAGCCGTAATTGCTGTACTCCCACTTGCTGCCTGGCGGAAACTCCGGGCCGCGGTTGCCGTAGAGCTTCACGTAGTCCTGCAGCGTCTTGAGCTCCTTCCGGTGCTTGTCAAAGTCAGGCCCGAAGATGTCGCCGGTACCTCCTGTATGCGTCAACAACTGGTGAAGCGTGACCTTTGACGCCAGCTCCTGGTTGGGATAGTCAATAAGATACCTGCCGAACGGGTCGTCGAGCTTCAACTTGCCTGCCTGCGCTAACTGCAGGATCGCAACAGCCGTAAACATCTTGTTCATCGATCCGATGCGGAAGCGTGTTGCGAGCGTGTTGGCAGCTTGCGCTCGCGCTCGGCCATGCCATAAGCGTTCTCGAAAATAGGCTTGCCGTTTCTGGCGAGCAGCACCGCACCGCTGAATTGTCCTGCGTCCGCGTCCTGTTGCAGCTTCTTTTGCAGCGCCGCCACCAGTTCGCTGTCGCTCAACTGCGGCGGTGCAAACTCTGTCGGAGTGGGAATGGCGTTCAACTCCACACGGCTCATGTTGTGGGGCTCAGTCGCCTCGACAACGAAGGTCATTCGCACGAATTGCTCCGTGCCCCGTTCTTCGACGATGGCAACCACCTCGGTCGGTGATGACGACTCAACCTTTTTCAGGTCGAGGCCTCCGGTGCGACTGCGGAACTCCATGGCCGAATCAAGCCGGTTTAGCCGCGCTGGAGAGTACTTCTCGAGGAAGGTGCGATAGTTGTCGCGGTCTCCAGTGTTGAAGGCTTGCAGCCACGCGGCGCAGACCTGGCCGGATGGGGTGTCGGTGGGAAGCTTTTCCTGGCCGAAGCAGATGGACAGGCAGCAGGCAAGGACGACGAGACACGGCAGGAGCCTCCGGTAAGCATATCCCTTAGACGGGAAGAGCCATGCAATGTCGTCGGATGAGGGGACTTGAACACCTTCATCACCGTGCGTCGCCATCCCTTGCACGCCGTCTGTGACTCGCCGTTTCCTGTCCAGAAGAAGTACCTTCACTCATAGGCGGCACGGCGAGCACATCCTCGGCCACCTCGGTCGGGATAGCGACGAAAACGTGTTGACCGTTCTTGGTTCGGCGAAGCTGCACCGTCCAGATCTCCGCGGCGTTCTGCCGCAGGTGCTCACGCGGGAATCGTACACAGTCGATGATGGCGAGTCCCGTCCAGCGCATGAAGAGCAGCAGAACGCGAACGCACGAGACGAGAACTTTGAGGTCCTTGATTACCACACCGGGTTGCCGGTAACTCACAACACGAAGATCAACGCGGCCCGAGGCGCCGCCGTGGTCGAACAGAATTCAGAACTTCCGGATGCAGCGAGCGAGGCAGTCCCGGCGACTGGAAAGTCTGAGGTTGTTCCAAACTGGAGAGACGAAGACTTCGAAATCCTGGATCTCTAAGTGTCAGAGTTCTGACGACCCTGACCAGCCGCAGTCTCTTTCACATCTTCAGCGGCCCGCTCAAACGAGTGGCGTGCCTCCGCGATGAGGTGGCGGAAAGGGAGCCTTGCATTCGCAGCAAATCTTTCCTGTGTATCGCTGCCGAACTGATGACGCCCGTTCGCCCGCCACCACCAGAGTATAACGCAGTTATTCGCTTTTTCTTCGCCGTTACGCTGGGGGCATCGTATCGCAGCCCCGCGCAGGGCTCAAGAGCCATGGTTAGTGCTGTCGCTCCGCATGTTATCGTCGTCCTGTTCACTTCTAAGACACAGGAGGATACTGAATGCCACACTACGTAACTCTCGTACGTTACACCTCGCAAGGTATCGCGAAAATCAATGAGAGCCCCGCACGGCTCGACGCTGCCCGGACAGCTGCTAAGAAAGCAGGTGGGGAGATTCATTCCTGGTACTTGACGATGGGGCACTACGATGCTGTGTTCACATCAGAATTTCCAGATGACGCGACCTGCGCGACCTTTGCTCTGTCCATCGGGGCGGCAGGCAACGTGACTACTGAAACTCTGAAAGCGTTTCCCGAACCTGAGTACCGGAAGATCGTCGGCTCAGGAGCGGGGAATTAGGCTAACTGCTGCGCGAGGGAACCCAACAGCGTTGTACAAGTAACCGCCTTGCACGGCGATCTTGAGGCGCTGAACGCTTTGATCCAGCGTGGTGCGCGAATCGGGCGCCCATCCAAGTGTACCCGGCAGTGGGAAGCCGACACGGTTATCTAATCAGTGCGAGGTGGGCAGTATTAGGGCTGCGAACACCCACTCAAGCTACGCTTCGGCATCTTCAGCCATGGGTAAGTCTTTTACCGACGCGCACAATCCACCCTGGGCCGGCCACCCGCCCGGGTTCAACCGAATGGCTTGTGAATACCGACACTGATTAAGACTTGCACCGCCGCCGCCAGTGCCTCGTCAACGGGACCAAGCCGAATCCCGAGCTGAGAAGCAACAAACTTGAAGGCTCGGGCGTGGCCGTCGTGTTGACGGAATACATAAAACCGTCCGCGCCAGTGATAGTTACAGGGAGAAGCTTCCCCGTGTCCGGATCGGTTGCGGTTATGGTGAGCCTCGCCGGGTCCAGGAAATCAGAAAGAATGCTCATTGTTCCGCTGCTGGGGTCGGTAAAATTCGCGAACAGCCAGTTAAAGGTCACGGGGGTCCCTGCCTCCGCCAAATAGGTCCCGGCTGCCGAGTACGAAAGAGTACCAGCACCGCTGGTCGAGTTCCGCTCCGCAGAGAAACTCTCGATGTCGTCGATAACCGATGTGCTCGCGATATTCAAGCCCATTTGGGTCACAATAGCTGTATCGAAACCAGAAATCTTGGAGTAGGCGTAATTTCCCTTCCAAGTAAGGTGGAAGGAAAGCTCTACGGGCGTTCCTGACGCCACTCCTCCGATTTGCCATAAGTCAAATACGTTGGTGAAGACTTCCCCCACGAATGCGAAAGTGCCAACTTGGGTGTGTTGAATTGAAGATCCCGTCGTCAGACGGTCAACAGAAGCATTGGTTTGAAGAGTGGTTGTGCCGTTTTGGGCCGAACGGGTGCAAGTGTTGCTTTGACTGAACGGAACAGACTTGGTGGTATACCCACAATCTCCAACCAAACCAATCGTGAATTGGGGAGCATCTGCCTTTGCAAGACCAGTCGATGCGATGATCCAAGCCATAACTGAAAGTAGGGCGAAACAGTAGCGGGTATGACAATTCAGCATTGATACGCTCCTTGGACTATTTACCGGCTAATACCGATTGACACCTGGCCGCCCCATCACAGAACGGAGAGGATTTGCAGAATGTGCCCTCTACCTCCGCGGCCGTCAATACACCGCTTCTGAATTGTTCCTTAACATCCATGTAACTCATTCCGGGCACGATAGTGTCTTGCGCTTAAGCTTGGCTTGGCGTAGCTTAGTGCTCCCCATCCGTTATGTTCAGTGCTCGCTACAAATTCGGGGCTTATCTCTTCATTCCGCAAACTGGAGATCTGACCAAGCATGGCCTTCCGCTCAAAGTGCAGCGCAAGCCCCAGCAGATATTGCAGGCTCTCCTGGAACACCCAGGAGAGACGGTTTCCCGCCACGAACTGCATGCGCGGCTGTGGCAAAGCGATACCTTCGTCGATTTCGATCAGGGTCTGAACGTGGCCATCAAGAAACTGCGTGATGCCCTGTGCGACTCGGCCGAACAGCCTCGGTGGGTTGAGACGGTGTCGGGAAGCGGGTATCGGTTCATCGGCACTGTCGAGGCCTTAGATGAGGCTCCGCTGTCCGTGCCCGTCGCTGCTGCTCTTGACGACAAGGCAAGTTCGGTCGGCACCCGGCCGGTTCAGCAGATCGAAACTAAGCCGGACTGGGCGACGGCACCCACTGGGCAAGCGGCGTCTGATTCTGCCCGTTTCGGGCGGCCAGGCAAAGTACACGCCCGGTGGGTCGCCGTTGCCTCGGCGGCGCTGCTCCTGGCTGCCTTCGTGGCTGGTTTGACCGTAGTCCGGCCGGGACCGAAGCCGAAACCGCTGCGGGCCTCGATTGCTTTTCCCGATGACGTAGCGCTGGTTGCCTCGGGCGATAACGCGGGCTTAGCACTGTCGCCCGATGGAACCCGGCTGGTATTCTCCGCCGCCGGGCCGGACGGGCAAACCATACTGTGGTCGCGGTTAATGGAGTCGCTCGCCGCCGAGCGCATCCCAGGAACGGAGGGCGGCAGTTTTCCCTTCTGGTCTCCCGACGGAGCCAGCCTGGGCTTCTTCGCCGGCGGAGAGCTGAAGCGGTTAAACCTCGCGGGCGGAACGATCATTGCCGTTTGCGGTGCTCCCAATGGCCGCGGGGGAACTTGGTCGAGGGACAACATCATTCTCTTCGCGCCGGACGTTCGCAGCCCTATCCACGAAGTTGCCGCTAACGGGGGAAAACCTGTGCCCCTCACGACTCTCGCTGGTGGCCAATTCACCACGCATAGGTGGCCAGTATTGTTGCCCGATGGGAAGCACTTTGTATTCATGGCGGCGAATCATGATCTGTTATCGAATCCGGCAGCGATTTACCTGGGATCGCTGGATGGAGGCGAGCCGAAGTTTCTGACCGATGCCGAAAGTAATGCGATTCCCATCTCTGACGCGCTGCTCTTCGTTTCCGGCAACAAGCTGATGTCACGCCATCTTGATGTTCGAACAGCCACCCTGCAGGCAAATGCGACCATCGTGGCGGAAGCAGTCGAACGCGACTCTGGGATGTGGTATGCCAATTTCACAGCTACCCCTGCGGCTCTGTTATACCGGCCCGGGCTCGATGCAACCTCGGGCCATGTACTTTCCTGGTTTGACAGCGACGGACACCGAATCAGGGATGGGGAACGCGGCCCGTACTTCTCGCTGTCGCTCGCTCCGAACGGAACAATGGTCGCCGTGGTCTGCGGCGATCCGGATATGAATATCTGCCTGGTGCGTGAAGACGGCGCAGTTACTCGGATCACCGACGCTCCGATCAACTATCCTCCAGCTTGGTCGCCGGATTCCAGCAAGGTTGCCTATGGAACGCATCGCCACCAAGGCAGGTATGAGATCGTGGTAAGGTCGCTCGCATCCGGCTCTCCCGAGCGGGTAATCATGCATTCCGCTTCGGGGCTGAGCGCCAACTCCTGGCACCCCGATGGACAACACCTTTTGGTGTCGCGAGACGATGGTGGCAAAGGTGAACTGCTCGTCCTCGACGAGCGCTCGGGTGAGGTGCGTAACTATTTACCCCGTACCCCAGGTCTGCTTAACGGGCAGATTTCGCCTGATGGCCAATGGATAGCGTATCAGTCCCGGAATAGCGGTTCCGACGAGGTATATATCAGCTCCTACCCAGCACCTGCGATCACCTACCGCGTCACGACGACAGGAGGAGCGGGTCCGCGCTGGAGAGGCGACAGCCGCGAATTGTATCTTCTTGGTCCCGCAAAGACTCTGTACGCCGTCACCATTACGCCAGAGAGTGGAGGCTTGAAAATTGGCGGGCCACATCCGCTGTTTCAGCCTCCTATGCTTCCTTCGCCATGGGATCAATGGTCGTTCGACGTGAATCGTGCGGGAACCAGATTTGTGATTGCTACAGTGGGTGATGAGAATCGCTCCCAACTAGTGTTGGTCATTGGCTGGAATCGTTGAAGTCTAGGCTCCGGCGGGTTCTATAAAGCGCGATGTCAAGAGAAAATACTTTTCCCTTCCCTGGAGGACAGGCAGTTCTCAGATGCCCGATTCAAATTCGCGCAGGACAGCCGCCGCCTAATAGGGGCGGCAGTCTCTTTGGCAGTGCGGAGGATCATGTTATTACTCGCAATATGCTCGTCCTCGCACTGACTGCGACTTATGACGGGTAGGGGCGGTCAAATCCTTGCCGCCTCGAGCGCTGCGACCGCACACTAGTGAAACTATTACAGCCCCAAAAGCCCAAGTTGAGATGTGCTTGACGTTAGAAAAGCAAGAATCCACTTTCATGGCAGCACAGACGGACGGCACCCACTTGAGGCGTCAAATGAGTCGCCTAATTCTTTCAACAGTGAACAAAGCCCGAATCAATACCTGCTCGACCAGAAATCTGTGCCTGCTGGAATAGTCATCGTCTATTCGCCACTGCCAGAGAGTACTATCACTACGCGACGTCGGTTTACGGTGAGTTCGAGGTTTGCTTTGTACGCCCTCTTTTCCGCCGCGGTGAATCTCAGTGGCAAGACACAGCTTTTTCGGGGGGCGATCGGCGACTCACAAATGGGCCCCGAGATCGCAAATAGTCTGGCTTCATCCCCGCTTATCCTTGCAGTTGTTATCCGCAGATCCTTCGCTGACCCGATGTTGGTGATGGTCACAGACAAATTCTTGGTCTGACCGACTCCGACACTTCCAAACGACAAGACAATTGGTTTGTGCACTATCAGGTCGTTGTAAGGCCAGTGTCCCGGATCAATCTCAATGGCGTCAGGCGGGAACTCGATGCTTACGCAGGTTGGGCAGCGATCGTGCTGAGAGGCCGGGCAAGGCCCGGCATGGTGTGCGTCATGCGGCTCGGCGCCATCGCCAAACGGTTATGTATGAACTCATAGAGGGGAGCAGCAATGGCCAACATCAGTGCGAGAGTCCCAGTCCAAAGCAACCATCGTCGGCTTTGAACTTTCGCTTCCCCAGGGTTTCGAATCTTCAATTCTTGGGGGCGGTGAGCGCCCACAACCGCTCCCCTGGGTTCGGCAGCCCGCGTTGAGGAGCGAGTTCTTCTTGGACCCTCGAACATTTGGGTAGCTTCACCGGACTCTGCTCCTGCCGGAGAACGGTCTTGGGCCTCCGACACTTGGGCGGCAGAACCGAAAACCTTGGTGAACACTCCGGGGATCCCGCGTGCGAGCTCTTCAAAAGAAGGTTTCTCGGGTGTCACTTCCGTCCCGGCCGGTTCGACCTCACTAACATCCGAGCTGTCAGTTATTCTGATTTTGACTTCATGTTGCGAGTGTTCGTCATACGCGCGGTAGACTACTCCCATTTCCCCCAGCTCAACTGGCGCAAGGATCCGATAACGGCCGAACGCCACTTCGCCTACGGCTGGTAGCCGGCCTCCAGTCTGCGTCAGTACCGCCATTGAATCTTGAACAACCACGAACAGCGGAATAGTGACTATCGCTTTAGCCGGACTTGGAGGGGTATCTTCCAAAGCGGCCCGCATCCGAATTGAACGCGACACCACCACCTGTTCATCGTTGTTAAGGAGTTCGAGGTTTGCGCGCAGCACTGCCAATTGCAGCCGCAGCATGAGATAGTCAAACTCTTTCGCCTCCTGATAGTCGTCAGTCTGCTCCGATGGCAACCCGGCAACTTCGTGGACGAGTTCCGCCCGTTCTTCCAGCCTCAAGTTTTCCCATGCCTCTGCTCTGCCATACTTTTCGACCAGCCAGCGTTTCGGTCGGACGATAAAGTTGTTAACGTTCATGGCGGCTACTTCGCCGTGAAGGAACGATGCAGTATCCTTACGCAATTCAGCATCCTGTTCGTCGGTAGACGGGGAATGATGTGGGCCCGACAGTGCAGCAATCAGTTCCACGCGAGCAGTGAATAAACGCTTGCCCAGCGATTCCCCGCTTGCGCCGTCTACGGTTTCCGGGTTCTGGCTGAAGAACTCTAAGTTCTGGCAATAATCGAAGACATAGAACAACTTCTTGTTCTTACCCGGACCGAATAAGTCTGGGCGCAGCCGTGTGCCGCGGCCCACCATCTGCCAGAACTTTGTCTTCGAGCGCACCAGTTTGAAGAAGACCAGGTTCACGATCTCCGGGATGTCGATTCCCGTATCCAGCATGTCCACGGAGATGGCAATGTGAGGCGCTTTTGCTGGGTTCGAGAAATCGTCAATTAACGATTGAGCGTACTTAACCTCGAAGTCGATTACGCGAGCGAACTCGCCCTTGTAGTGCGGATAATTTGCATTGAACCGATCAGCAATGAACTCCGCATGCTTGTGATTCTTGGCGAAGATGATGGTCTGGGGAGACATTCAGTTCGGCCAGGACGAAGCGGATGCCAATCGCTATCTTTGGATCCGGCGCAACTATACCGCAGGGCATTTTGTAACGCCCAAGAGCAACAGGTCGCGACGAGTCGATATGTCCCGCCAGCTTCGCACCGTCCTATTAGCTCTGCGAGAGCAACGTCTGCTAGCCGCCTTTCTCGATGGGAGGCAATCTGTTCTGGACGACCTGGTATTCCCTTCCTCGTCTGGAGCGGTGCTGGATCAGAGCAACCTGCATAAACGTGTGCTCCAGCCCGGCCATCGAAAATGCAGGGCTCCGGAAGGTCCGCATCCACGATCTGCGGCACACGTTCGCGAGTCTCCTGATTCAGGATGGAGCCAATCTCGCTTACGTGAAGGAGCAACTCGGGCACTCGTCGATCGCCGTCACGGTTGATCTCTATGGCCACCTTGCCCCGAGCGTAAATATCGCCTTCGTGGACCGACTGGACGCGACAACAATCCACAACTAAATGCAACTCCCACGCAACCAGAGGTGCAGGAAGACTTAGAAGAAATGATGGAAGTTACCGAATTTAATGGAGGCCCTGGGCGGAGTCGAACCGCCGACCAACAGTTTAGGAAATGTTGGACAGGGCCTTCCTCTCAGTCGTATCAAACACTTGCAAATTGGAACACGCTGGCTTGAGCGGAGCAAGTCGTCCCATTCGGCAGTTATCTGTCAACGCATCTGGCAACGACCTCACTACAGCATTCGCCGAAGGTTCCGCCTAATGCGCACAAGTCCTACGCCCACCAGCAACATACCTCGAGGGCTCGAAGGCTCTGGCACCTGAAGTCCTTGGCCAGTCAGATTTGTGTTCAGAGGAGTATGCGACTGACGCCGGAATTGGGACCCCCAAGAGCCCGGCGGCGATTCTGAGACCGGACCCTCAACGGCTCTGATCACGTCTTCGGAGCATCCCAAGAAGGCCTACCATTTGACCTGCTCCCCGAGAAATAGTCCATAGGAAAAGAGACTTCTCCCATTTAGGATGGCCCGCCAGGGCTAGAGGAGGAGTCGTGAGAAAGAGTCGATTCAGCGAAGATCAGATCAAAACGAAGCGGCTCTTCTGGGCGTCCACTGCAATTGGTATCCCGCCTTTCAGGAAACTGAAGACATCGCTAATGGGAGCATGAATGCTGGCATTGTTTCCCAGTACCCCAACCGTTCCGTGAACTCCTGGAAACCAGCCATAGATTGAAACTGCGAAGCGCCAGTTGGGGTCATCAGTGCTGGCCGCAGTCTGAGAGGGCGTATCCGGAAGCGGCCCCGCTGGTGAGTCGGTCTTTGCTGTCGCGTCCGTTGAGGGACCCTGCGCCGTGGCAGTGACGCAAAAAAACACGGCCAGCACTGTAACGGACAAAATTCCACAACACGTTTTGCGGTATGAGTTCATTGCCGCCTCCCTGTCTCCGGCTGTCGCACATTCGGCGATCGCCACGTCAGGCATACTCTCAGGTCTGGACGTTGCGGCGCTGCGTTGTCCGATGGGTCTCCCAGTTATGACGTCGACTTGCTGCAGGACCTGCTGGGAGACCTGCCGAAGAGCATCGCTTCTCTGGCCAAGAAGCCATCTCTTTGTGATCGGCCGGGATGGTATCTCTTCCTCAGGTTTGAAGTCAATCCAAAGCGGTTGGAGGTAGTGGGTCAGCAAATTCAAACTGACCCACTACCCGGTTGGAGCAGGGATTTGTCCGGCATTTCGAGCGTTCCGCACGACGTCAGATTGCGACGACTTGGCGGCTGAAGCTTGCTCGAATCGTATTGCCAATGCGCGCGGACTGCGGGTTATAATACCCGCCTCGTTGCTGTGGGGATTCGCGATTGGTTACGCAATCGCGGGTTTTCTGAGACAGCGACCTACGCGAACTGGGTCTAGGAGCTTGCGCCAGCGGCAACGCGAGCTCTGAGTCAGCCGACAACTCACCCAACCGACGGCCGATTGTTTCTTGCTCATCGAATCGTTTACTGGCAATGGGCTTCTCACTTACCAACGGTTTGCACGAGGGGTGACTTATGGGGACGAGGAGTCGTTGGATTGCAAGCCTCTTCTTGGCGCTTGGGGCAGTTTTGGCAGTCGAGCCTGCATTAGCGCAAGAGGCTAGTCCGGAGCGCAACGCCTACTTCGGTGAAACGCACATTCACACCGCTTGGTCGTTTGACGCCTTCGTTTTCGGCAACATGAAAGCCGGTCCCGAAGACGCTTACAAATTTGCGATGGGGCAGCCAATCGAGCATCCAGGCGGCTACAAAATCAAGATCACCCGTCCGCTGGATTTCATGGCCGTAACCGACCATGCCGAGTATGTGGGCATTCTTCCGTTGGCGAACGCTCCCAACTCGGACATCAGCAAATTGTCCATTGCAGATAAGCTGAAGGTCCGCAGCAAAGAGGACATCCTGAAGGTATACGCGTTTCTAGGCGACTCAATTACCAAGAATCAGCCCATCCCCGAACTAACGAGCCCACAAGTTGCGAGTCAGGTCTGGAAGCAGATTATCGCCGCCGCCGACAAGTATTACCAGCCGGGGAAGTTTACGACCTTCGTGGCTTATGAGTGGACGTCGACGCCCGACAATCGCAACATGCACCGCAACGTCATCTTCAAAGACTCAAAGAAGGTACCAGCATACCCTTTTACTTCCATGGACTCGGACCATCCGGAGGATCTTTGGAAGTGGATGGATGACCAACGCAAGATGGGTAATGAGTTGCTGGCGATCTCGCATAATGCCAACCTGAGCGACGGCATCATGTTTCCTCTAGAGGTTGACAGCAAGAACCGGCCGATCGACGCCGCCTGGGCGCAGGAGCGGGTGAACAATGAGCCATTGACTGAAATCCACCAGCTCAAAGGCACTTCAGAAACTGCTCCAGAGCTTTCTCCCAACGACGAGTTCGCTAACTATGAGTTACTAAACTATCTTCTTGGTGGTGTGGAACGGACTCCCAAAATCCACGGAAGCTATATTCGCGAAGCGTGGGAGAATGGCGTCGCCATGCAAGACACCCGTGGATATAACCCCTACAAGATGGGAGTTGTAGGGGCCAGCGACTCGCATAACACGGCTGCCGGCTACAGCCAGAGCGACTATTTCGGCGGCCATGGACTTCTGGACGCGAGTCCTCAGGAGCGTTTGAGCGGCAAGAAAGAGGCGGGACTGAATACCGCTTTACTCAGCACTGCCGGTCTCGGGGGAGTGTGGGCGGAAGAAAACACGCGTGAGTCGATCTTCGCCGCCATGCAGCGCAAGGAGACCTTCGGCACCAGCGGCGTTCGCATTAGAGTGCGCCTATTCGGCGGTTGGGACTACAAGCCTGAGCTACTGAACCAGAAAGATTGGGTGAAGACCGGCTATGCCAAGGGCGTGCCGATGGGAGGCGATCTTCCACGAAAGGCCGCACCGGCGCCAACCTTCATCGTGTGGGCGGTCAAGGACCCTGACGACGGTAATCTCGATCGTATTCAAATCATCAAGGGCTGGACCAAGAGCGGCCAGATCTTCGAAAAGATCTACGACGTGGCATGGTCGGGGAATCGCAAGCCCGACCCGATGACCGGCAAAGTGCCGGCGGTAGGCAACACCGTTGATATCAAGAACGCGACGTATACGAACACCATCGGTTCCGTTGAACTCAAAAAGATTTGGAAGGATCCTGACTTCGATCCGACTCTGGACGCGTTCTATTACGTGCGGGTCCTGCAGATCCCGACACCGCGCTGGACCACCTACGACGCGAAGAAGTTGGGAGTCCCGCCGCCGCCGTGGGTACCCGCCACCGTCCAGGAGCGGGCCTGGACCTCTCCCATCTGGTACACCCCGACGGAACAGGAAGCGCGCAAAGGCGAAGCGCACAGCGTCAGGGTTTCCGATCTGAAGCAGAAGGGCGCTGAGCCACTCGACGATGCACAGTTGAGGCAGTTGTTGGTGGGAAAGACGGTGACGATTCGCAATCTGGCTACCGGCCAGCAGTACAAAATTGCCTATGGAAACTCGGGACGACGCCTGATTCTCAGCGTAGACGGGAAGCCGCCGCAGCCGGGTGAAGTATGGGACGTGACAGGCACAGGCGCTATGGGTTCGGTGGCACCGTACCAGATCAGCGGCGGACAGATTATCACCACGATTGGAGAGACGCCGTTCGCAGTGACCGTCTACAAAGTTGGTGACAAGTACTGGGGCGCGCGCAGCAATGAATTCGGCTACGCCAACTACCAGCTTGAAACAGTTGAGGAATCCAGCAATCAGTGACATATCTGAGAGAAAGTGAGGTATAGGAAGTGGACGTATTGGCTTCATCCGCGTCAACGTCCCGCGAACTCCCGAAGGAGCGGCAGGCACCCGCGCCGACGCTACTCGGGCGATGGGCGCGCGAGCCGCTGGTTCATTTTCTGCTGATTGGCTCGTTGCTGTTCGTCGTTTATGCAGCAAGGGACCATTCCAGTCAGCCGGGCAGCAAACGTATCGAATTGACGCCGGACGATGTGCGTCAACTCCAGATGACTTTCGCCGCGCAGTGGGAGCGCCAACCCACATCCGAGGACTTGACCGCGCCTCATCGAAAATCGGGTTCGCGAAGAAGTACTTTATCGCGAGGCGCTGGCCATGGGCCTCGACAAAGACGACGACATTGTTAAGCGCCGCATGGCGCAGAAGATGCAATTCCTGGCCGAGGATGTGGGCAACGCTCACGAGCCCACGATTGCGGAACTCAAAGCCTGGTTCGTAAAGAACGGAAAGCAATTCGCGTTACCCGGTCGCATTACCTTCCGTCATCTATACTTTTCACCCGATCAACGCGGGCAACGTGCCCACGACGATGCGACGAAAGCGCTGGCTAAGATCGCAGGTCAGCCTGAGGACTCCAAGACAACGGCTGCCCTCGCGGATTCGTTCATGTTTCAGGATTTCTATGCTGATCGTTCGCCGGAGCAGTTGACTAAGGACTTTGGATCACAGTTTGCTCAGGCACTTTTTAAGCTCCAGTCCGGTTCATGGCAGGGGCCGGTTGAATCCGGCTATGGATGGCACCTTGTGTTCGTGGACTCGTTTACTCCTGGCCGCATTCCCGCTTTCGAAGAGGTCGAGCCGGAAGTGAAGAGCGCATGGCTGGCCTACCAGCGGGAACAGGCTTGGAACAACGCATATGCAGCTATGCGCGCGAAGTACACGGTGTCGCTGCCAGCTCCGCCGGAAAAGCAGACAGCGAGCGCTCCTCCGCTGCCGAAACGCGTTCCAGCCTCGTCGGGCGAGGGACCGCAGTGAACCTCGTGAAGAATAACCTTCCGCGCCTGCTTGCCGGCCTGCTGCTCGCCGCGCTGCTGCCGGTTTCTGCTGCATGGGCGCACGAAGTGCGTCCGGCTTATCTTGAGCTCAAACAAACCGCGCCCGATCGATTCACTATTTTATGGCGTACACCCGTGCTGTCAGGTATGCGGCTGCCGGCTGTGCTCAAGCTTCCTGATGATGTGCAGAACGTCAGGGAGCCAATGCTCCAAGAGTTGACCGACTCGCTGGTCGAGCGCCGGTGGATCGATGCCGGCCCCAGCGGGCTCGCAGGAAAGCGCATTGAGTTCGTTGGGTTGCAGGCGACCATCACCGACGTCCTGGTCCGCGTCGAGTGGCTCGATGGCTCTACTCAAGTGACTCGCGTGCTGCCCTCCTTCCCATCCTTTGTTGTGGAAGCGGCGCCAGGCCGTTTCGAAGTCGCCCGGACGTATCTCGTGCTTGGCATCGAGCACATCCTTACCGGAGTCGACCATCTCCTGTTTGTCTCAGGACTCTTGCTGCTGGTGACAGGAGTAAGGCGGCTGCTTCTGACCGTCAGCGCTTTTACGCTCTCGCACACGGTGACGCTGACGCTCGCAACGCTGGGATTCGTTCACGTGCCGCCCGCTCCGGTGGAAGCGGTGATTGCGCTCAGCATCCTGTTTGTCGCATGGGAAGTACTTCGTAAAGATACGCACCCGGCGGGACTGGCGCAGCGCAAGCCATGGCTGGTGGCTTTTTCATTCGGACTACTGCATGGCCTTGGATTTGCGGGTGGACTCAGCGCGGCAGGCCTGCCCGCAGCCCATATCCCGCTTGCTCTCGGCTTCTTCAGCGCGGGAGTCGAGGTTGGCCACTTTTCATTTGTTGGGTCAGCGCTCTTACTCATAGCGGCGCTGAAACGCTGGATGTCGCGATTACCTGCCTGGTCCTGGCGAATCGCGCCTTATGCCATCGGCACCTGCGCGTCCTTTTGGCTTATTGCGCGCCTTGCGGCATTTTGAGACCATGAAGTTGTTTGCCGGTCGTGCAGATCGAATCTCGAACTCATCTAGTGGAAATTGGCGTTCATTTAACCTTTCGCATAAGGTGGCGACGCAATTTGTAAAGGAGTTGATAATGCGAGAGAACAATAGTCGCGAATTGTCGCGGCGAGAGCTGCTACGTATGGGTCTGGCCACTACCACGGCGAGCGTTTTGATGGGCGGCTTTGAACTTGCGTCTCCGTTGCTAGCACAAGCCCAGTCCACACTGAGCCCGAGTGCTGCCTTAGATGAACTGATGGCAGGCAATAAGCGCTTCACGTCCGGACGCCTGACCGCCCACGAGCAAGACCTCGCTATCCTCAAGCAACACACGGAGGAAAAGCAGGAACCGTTTGCAGCCGTGCTGTCCTGCGCGGATTCGCGGGTTCCCGTCGAACTCGTTTTTGATCAGAGCATTGGACACATCTTCGTCACCCGAGTTGCGGGCAACCTGATCACGCCTGAGATTATCGGCAGCCTGGAATATGGCGCAGCTGTTTTGGGCACAAAGGTGATTCTGGTGATGGGGCACTCCAATTGTGGAGCCGTGAAAGCGACAATCCAAGGCAAGGAGGTGCCCGGGCAGATCAGCTCGCTCTTTCCGCATATTCAACCAGCCGTCGATCAGGCTGGGTCGGACCTCGGAGCGGCTACGAAGGCCAATGCCAAGATTCAAGCCACGTTGCTGCGGCAATCCTCTACCGTCATCTCTGGGCTGGTGAAGTCAGGCAATGTGAAAGTCATAGCCGGATACTACGATGTCGGCACTGGCGTCGTGTCACTGCTAGAGTAAGACGACATTGGGCGAAGTGTGTGATTATTTATTGCAAGCCCCCTGATCGCTTGAATCTATGAATGCCGGGCGACCCACAGAGCGGGGGTAAGGTCCGGGAGGCGCCGAATTGGGAGTCCTACGACAGCCGATCCTAAGCCCCTCATCTTCCCACTGCTTCCAGAGATTTGCGAAAACCGCGCGTTACGTTCGATGACGTTCGGATACGTCCTCCAGTGTCCTGTTGGGCACATTTCGGGCGCACGTCGCCACCGATAATTGAGCTAATGGCCGTCTGCCCGCGGCTTGACTGCCACTGGAAGGACCACGATTCAAACACCAACGGGGTTCTGTATGGAGATACTTACCAAGGAGGCACCAGCAAGCCCGCTTGCGAAAACTCCGGCTGCGGCGTGTTCTTCAGTTGGAATGAAGGTCTGAAGCCGTTCGTGAAGCTCTTGCCCCCTACTGGTTTCGGCAGAATCGGGAACACTGTCGACATTCTGGGTCAAGGGTTCACCGGAACAACGGGTGTCTCTTTCGACGGAGTTGCAGCGGAGTTTACCGTCGTTACGAACAACTATCTGACTGCACTGGTTCCCGCCGGAGCGAAGACCGGCTCGGTGACTGTAAAGACGCCGGCGGGTACGCTGACGAGCAACACGGTATTCCTGGTTACCCCACTCATTAAGAGTTTCAGCCCGACCAGCGGTCCGGTTGGAACCTCCGTAAAGATCATCGGGCAAAGTCTGAGTCAAACCACGAGAGTCACTTTTGATGGAGTGAAGGCGACCTTCACCGTGAACTCGGACACACAAGTGACGGCAACAGTTCCGACCGGAGCGAAAACCGGCAAGATCGAAATCACCACGCCAGGAGGGAACGCCACTAGCTCCGCAAGTTTCACAGTTACCGGATAAGGAATTAGCTCAACAAAACCTCAGGGAGGACGGGGGCGCCCTCCCGTTTGATTTGCCGGCTGTTATCGTGGCGAGAAAGCTCCGACACGCCTAGGCTTGTGCCTGTATCTTTTTGTGCTCGGTTTTGTGCTCGAAACATACGCAAATACCCATAAATTGCGGTTATTTGCGGTCACTCGAAAGAGAGGTTTGCGTGTCCTGAGGCGAGAGGCAACTGATGTGAATTTAACAACTTGCAGAGGTATCTACGAAGTCGGTCAGCACATCGTTCGAAGATTCTCAATCGAGCCGTCCAGGCCCTGAATGGGAGGAGCGGTGGGGTTCCAATACACGAATCGCCGATCCTGGTTTTTGTTTTTCCTATACATTAAACATTAGCGGACCCCGCCTGAACAATTGATTTTTCGAGAGCGACACTGTCTTCCTGATGACGATGGAGCTTGAACTCGACTGTTCCGGTCTGTCCGCCATCCACAGCAGGAACAGAAACACGCTGGCGCAGATCGCGCGGAACCACACCGTCTGGTAATAAGCCGGAAGGATGGCGAAGTCCAGCGTTGCTCCGGCCTCATTCCATAAGCCGTCATTGTTGCAAGCAATCACGTCAAATCGATACGATCCCGGGCGTCAGGGTCGGCTGATGTGAGCCGACCCTTTCGTGGAGTAGTTATGGCGCGTAGACAGCTGGCTGCACCAAACACAAGCCCGGTTGGGTTAATCGTGGACTGATGTTTTTGTGTTGATTGACTAGTCCCCGCCGCCTTGGCCCAAAACGGTGTGGGGCAGGCCGCGAAGCTTAAAAACTAGGCCGCAGCCGCCCCCGGCGCCGCACCCTACGTCGCCACCGTAAGTGGTGGTGCCATAAAAGCTTCCATTTCTGTCGCGAAACAGACCTGCATACGGTGAATATCCCCCGGCTGTTGTGGTGAAGTCATGTAGAACGGTCTCCTGGCCCGTCGGGTTGACCTTAAAGACCACCCCTCCATACAAAGCGCCCCCGCTTAACGTGGTTCCATACAGATTCCCGTGCTGGTCTCCGATCAGATCTCCGAAGGGCAAAGAACCGTCTGCCCCAGTGAAACTGTAGAGGGTCGTCTCATGACCGTTCGCCTCTATCTTGAAGACGGTTCCGTTGCCACCTATTCCGCCGGAGGATGCAGCGCCGTAGAGGTTGCCGCTGTCGTCCCGAATCACCGCCGAGACGGGCCAATTCCCATCGCCGCCACCAGTGAAGTTGTAGGTCCAGCTTTCCGTCCAAGTGCCATCCTGGTTGGGAGAAAGCTTGAATACGACACCCTGGCCCAACGTGCCGCCTTGGTAGGTCGTACCGTAGATATTGCCATCCGTGCCGAGAGTTGGATGCCCTATCGGAGTGCTCCCGTCCACTTGTCCGGTAAAGCTGTGAAGGACAGTCAGCTGGTTGTTAGTGTCCAGTTTGAAAACCACTCCGCAGCCAATTTGGCCCGACTGGCATGCGCTTCCGCCGCCGCCGAAATCGGTATTCCCGTAAAGATTGCCAGCACTGTCTTGAACCAGACTACGGGGGCCGTTGCCATCTGCCGCCCCGCCCTCGAAGGTATGGAGGACAGAGTAGTTGCCATAAGAATCGATCTTGAATAACACCCCGCAGCCGCCTGAGCCACCACCCACGCAATGGACGTCTCCGCCGGAGTAGGCTGTGCCGTAGAGATTACCCCCCGGGCCAAGTAGCAAAGTTCCCATAGGCTCTGCCCCGTCTGTTCCACCAGTAAAAGCGTGAAGGACGGTTTGCGCACCGCTGGGGCGGAGCTTAAACACGACCCCACAGCCGGCGCCATAAAAATCACTGCAAGTGCCCAAGTTCCCGCCGGCTGCCGTCGTGCCGTACAGGTTCCCCTGGGAGTCCTGGACGACAGCAGCCAAAGGGTACGTGCCATAAGCGCCGGTAAATGCGTACAGTATGGTGTAATTCAATGCCGGGTTTTGCGCCACCACTAGAGCTGGAATGGCAAGCGCCAAAAGTAGAGTGGTTGCAACCATGCAGGTCAGCACTCGATTTTTCGGAGTGCCTGCTTGGTTTTGTGTGGATGTCGTGAGTGATTTCATAATATTCTCCTGGTCTTCGTTGTGAAAGGCGACAAGGCAGTGGTAATCGCCGGGATAGTTTCAGAGATCCGAAATCGCGATGCTTGGCCGAGCATCTCTCATCACCTCGGATCGCTGGTTGGCATTTGGGTGCAGAGCCCGGGACTGGCTACTCACACCCAACGCCCAAAAGCTGAAGGGATGGGCGATGTAGTCGCCGGATCGCGCCGTCGTCGTCTCGCACAAAGCCGTGAGACGTGTTGTTTGCGTCAATGGAATATCCCGCAATCCCGCCCTCCGGGTTGATGCCAAAGGGAAGGTGCGTTGATTAACGCCTGTGCCGGCCCCCGGAGCGTCGAGGGTGATGTAAGTGCCGGAGTCATCATTACGAGGAAGGTCGTTGGAAGGCTCTGCGGTTTGCGCTCCGCCCAATGCTGGCTTTGAACGTTGGGTCATCATCTCCCTGGCCCGAGAGCCGGGCCGTCCCAAACGCTGATCCAGCATTGCCGGGGAGGCCGAGTCCTCTTGCTGTCCGGACAACTGCAAGCCACAAACCAGCAGTACTACGCAGATGATCGATATGCGGAATTTCATAGGATTCTCCTTCGTCTTCGCGGTTTGGTTGCGGTGAAAGTTCGTACATTCGACTTCGCCGCCGTTAACTTCCGGAAACCTGATCAACGGTTCGGAACCGGGTGCGTGTCCTCAATTCAAGCTGTTCCGTATGTTTTAAAGTGGTTGTGAAAAGAAGAATGTGACAGCTTTCGCGGAAGAAGTGAGATCTGCGCGGCTTGCGTCAGTATTTTCCTGAGAAATCGAGCAAGGCGACGTATAATCCCCGCCACGAGGGGTCCTCTTGCCAGTAGTCATTACCCCAGGGCAATTCCGAGACCTTCCCGAACGAATCCGCCAGGGTGATGCTTCGGCTGAGACAGAGCTGGTACATCAATTTACTCGCCGGATCTTTGTGATGGGGGTTGTGCGCACCCATGATCGCGAAGCCGCCCGCGACCTAGTGCAAGACGTTTTGATAGCTGTCATTGGGTCACTGCGCAAGGGCCAGCTGCTGGATCCAGACAAACTGGCAGCGTTCGTTCACGGGACAGCCCGAAATCTAATCAACAACCGGTTGCGAACGGAGAGACAACAACCGCAATTGGAGCCGCTTTCGGAGAACCTGGCGCAAGCTTGCCTCTCGGAAGAACTTGAATACGCGGAGCGGACCCGACTGGTGCTTCAAGCGATGAACCGTTTAGGCGACGAAGACCGGCAGATCCTATGGATGACCTTGGTCGAGGGAAGGGGGCCGGCCGAAATCGCGTCGTCGCTTGGCCTCAGCTCGGAGGTAGTCAGGACGCGAAAGGGACGAGCAATAAGAAAGGTCACGGATCTCATAAGAAATAAGTTGTCACGAACTTTGGCAAATTGCCACATAGTTAAGAGGGAGTTGTAATGAACTGCAGGGAGGTTGAGGAACAAGGCGTCCTCGAATGCTATCTCCTCGGCCGGTTGCCGGATTCGCAGCGCGAGGAATTCGAGCGGCACTATTTTGAGTGTGATTCCTGCTCTTCCCTGTTGCAGGTGGAACTTACCGTTCAGGAACACCTGAAGCTCCTGCCGCCCATCCTCCTGCCAGCAAAAAAAGCCTCCATACGAAGGATGTGGTATTGGATGCCGACCTTTGCAGTGCTTACTCTTGTGTTGGTGGCGGGTATCTGGTGGCGTGCGCGACAGCAGCAGCCGGTACATCAAGAAGCCTCGGCGACCCTCGGCACTCAGCCAACGTCGTCAGGAGAGACGCAGCAGCCACCCCTCGTTGGGCCGTCACTCGAGGAGCTAGCGCGAGTGCAACCTCCGCCGTATTCAGTGACGGTGCTGCGGGGCGCGGAAGATGTGGCAGAGTTTAAGTTTGAAAACGCAATGCAGCACTATGTAAACGGCGAGTATGCCAGCGCGATTCCGGGCCTGCGCACCGCGGTCAAGAACAGCCCTCGAACAGCGCGCTTCAGTTTCTATTTGGGCGCATGTTACCTGATGACTGGCCAAACCAGTTCGGCGATCGCGTCTTTCCGCAAGACGATTTCTCAGAAAGAGCAGCCCTATTCCAATCAATCTCACTACTATCTGGCTAAAGCGTACTTACAAAGTAAAGATGTGGCCTCAGCTAAAAAAGAGCTGCAGATGACCGTGGATGTAGGCGGGGGGATGGCAGCCGAGGCCGGGGAAGTCCTTCATCAACTTAATAGGTGATCACTAGGTAATCGTCCTGCTTTTGTAGGCTGGAGGTAGCGAATCATGACCGCTCGACTGGTCAGAGGCATTGTATTCTTGCTTGTCCTCTCCGTTATCTCTCGTCCGGCCAGCGCAATTGCTGGGCAGACACAATTGCCTGATGCGACCAACCGACTGTCGGGGCCAAAGCCTTCACCAGCAGTAGTTGACCTGCTGGATGAGGCGAGCCGTCTTGTCGAGGATAAGCAACCGCTCGATTCGCTGAAAGCAGCTGAGCAAGCTTTCGGTGCAGCCCAGCAAGCAAACGACAAAGCAGGGGAGCCGTTCGCCCAACAAGCGCGGGCCAAAGCACTGCAGGACCTCCAGCGGACCGACGAAGCGATAGCGGCATGGCAAAAAGCGGCGGAAATGTGGGGCGGAATTGGCAATGCGCCGGAGCAAATAACAGCCTTGGTACAGGCGGGCCTGCTTTGTACCTCCAGCAGGAAGGAGGAGGCCGAAAAGCTCTTTGCCCAAGCCTTATTGATCGGGAAGTCAGACAATCAACCAACCGTAGCCCTTGCCGAGACGCTGCAAGAAGCTGGGATGGCGATATATCAGCCGCTCCGGGAGGGTGGGGTTGCGCGCAATGAGCCAAAGCAGCTGCAAACGGTATGGGATTTCCTCACTGCTGCACTGGCCATAAGAGAGAAACAGACACCCGAATCTTTGAACCTGCTGGAAACTCTGAATGCTCTCGCAACTGTGGCAAACCAACGTGGACTTGCATCTAACGGCGACGATGACCACTACTACACGGTAGCAAAAGAATATTCCCTAAGGGCGATCGAGTTAGGACGGCGCCTGGCTCCCGATTCAACCGCAATGGCCAAAAGCCTTCACAACCTGGCCTTCGCTGATGTCGGGCTGACTTTCGGCGAGACTACCGCCATCCAATATTTCCTTGAGGCACTAAAGATTGAGCGCAGAGCGACGCCCGGGGGATCCATGGACGAAATAGAAACTCTGTATCAACTGGGAGCTATTGAACGCCGCCAAGGCAACTTTCCGGCGGCACTGCAGCATGCTAGCGAAGCGGTTGCCATGGGAGAACGAATAGCTCCAGGGTCCTTAACGCTTGCGCGCGATTTGGGGGCACTTGGGGTAGTGGAAACACAGCAGGGACGCTTAGCTGCGGCGCACGACCACTTAGAACGCTCATTGGAATTGAAGGAGAAACTGCGTGGTAGGTTGGCACCCACCTATATCAACCTCGGCCTCGTAGCTCTTGACGAGTCAGACTATGCGGCCGCTCGGGATTTCTTTGAGAGGGCGCTGGCGCTATTCATGAAGGATAAAGGCAAGTCCTATGGGGTCAAGGTTGCTCTTGCCAATTTGAGTCAAACATACTACCAGCAAGGAGACTTGGCCTCAGCGATCGAATACTGCAGGCGAGCGCTCGCCATCAGTGAAGCGATTTGGCTCAATACTCCGGAGGGAAGCTATACCTTACAGCTAATGGGAGATTTATTACGAGAGCAGGGCCAGTTCAGCCAAGCAGCGGACTATTACCAGCGCGCACTTGACATCCGGCAGAAATTAGCTCCCGACTCTCTTTATGTATCTGAAATCCTGGACTGCTTCGCGAATCTCGCACGCGCTCAACACAACATAGGCTTGGCAATGGGCTATGAACGTCGCGCACTCGAACTTGCACAAAAATCCTGCCCCGATTCCTGGTGCACCGCGACATACCTGAACGAAATCGGGGAGCTTGCCTACGAGCAGGGCGATCTCATCAGTTCCGAGAGCTACCTGCGGCGTGCCGTTGTCGTTGAGGAAAGGAGCCTCGGCCCGATGCATCCGGACTTGGCTCGAAGCCTAAATAATCTTGCGCTCACGATTGCGGCCGAAGGTCGGATGACGGAGGCACTCGCCGACGCCCTGAGGGCGGAAAGAATCGGCGCGGAACATCTACGGGCTTCAGTACGAACGCTTTCGGAGCGGCAGGCGCTCGCGTATGAGGCTATCCGAGCGTCAGGATTGGATCTCGCGTTAACTTTAGTGACAGACCGTCAGAGCACCGTGGCAGCTCGCAGCCAAGTCCTCGATGCGGTGATCAGATCTCGAGCACTGGTATTCGATGAACTGGCGGCACGTCATCGTTCCGCTTATGGAGGCGCGGATCCAGAGGTCGCGAGTCTGACTGTCCAGCTCTTCTCCGCCCGTAGTCAACTCGCAACTTTGACCTTCCGCGGCGCAGACAATGTGAAGCCTGAGACCTATCGGAAGCTGCTAGATGACGCTCGCGTCAGCAAAGAAGAGGCCGAGCGCATGTTGGCGGAGAAGAGCATCGCATTCCGGCAGGACCAGGCCCGTACACAAATCGGGCTGAAAGAGGTCGCGGGATCACTGCCGCAGGGCAGCGCCCTGGTAGCGTTTGTTCGATATGCTCGGCTAAGTTTTCGCACACCCGCAAAAGGGGAAATCGTTCCGAAATCGACTCTTTCGTATGCAGCTATTGAGCTGCGAGCCGGGCGACAGGAACCTGAGTTGGTACGGCTGGGGAGTGCCCAGGTGATCGACGGTCTAGTAACGGCTTGGCGGCGGAATATCGCGCAGCAGGCGGAGGTCGCCGATGTACGCTTGGGGGCCGACGCCTACCGCCGGTTGGGTGCAGCACTCCGTCGAACGATTTGGGATCCTCTGTTGCCTTCACTCGGCAATGCCCGGGAGGTATTCGTTGTTCCGGATGGTGAACTGCACTTGGTCAATCTGGCTTCGCTCCCGGTGGGCAGTTCACAGTATCTGATCGAAACCGGTCCGCTTATTCATTACCTCTCTACAGAGCGGGACCTGGTTCCCACGAACTACAGCCACGGCGACGGCATCTTGGTCGTTGGCAATCCGGCATTTGATCAAGCCGCTAAGTATACCGTGGCCTCTAACAAACAGTCCGCTCCAGTGAGTGCGCTGACGGCTCCTGGTCGATCGCTGCGCGGATCCCGCTCGAAGTGCGTCGGATTTGAAAATCTGCGATTCGCCTCGTTACCGGCCTCACAGCAGGAAGCGGAGAACATCACGTCTCTGTGGAGGAGGTCGACGTTACAAGCAACCAGGGGCAAGCAGACGCCGCCGGCTCCCCTAAGCAGCGGTCAATCGCTGGAACTGACTGGTGCGGACGCCAGCCCGGAGGCATTCCAACAGTACGCTCCTGGCAAGCGGGTGTTGCATATCGCCACACATGGATTCTTCCTACAGGGCAAATGTAATTCCCTGCGACAACCTGATTCCAACCGACACGAAGCAAGCTTTTTGCCGGCTGCAGAAAATCCATCGCTGTTATCGGGATTGGCCTTCGCAGGGGCAAACCGTCGTACATCAGCGAAGCCAGATGAAACAGATGGCATCCTCACTGCCGAACAAATTGGCGGAATAAATTTAGAGGGCGTGGACTGGGCAGTCCTGTCCGCCTGTGACACGGGCTTAGGCGAGATCAGAGCTGGGGAGGGAGTTTTCGGGTTGCGGCGAGCGTTCCAGGTGGCAGGAGCAAAGACTGTCATTATGAGCTTGTGGCGAGTTGAAGACGAGACAACACGGCAATGGATGGAAGCTTTATACCTTGAACATTTTATAAACGGGAAGGAAACAGCCCAGTCCGTGCGCGCTGCTAGCTTGCAGATTCTTCGGCAACATCAGGTGAAACACCAGAGCACCCATCCGTTTTATTGGGGAGCTTTCATCGCCGTGGGAGACTGACGTAGCGGCTAATTCTGGGATGTGACGGACCATCCAAGAAATCAAGGCTCCGCGTGGAATGTCTGACGGCCAGATTGTCGCCGCGTCACAGTGGGACGCATGGATTGAGGTCGGTGATGGCGGTATGCCTCAGGTCGTCGCGGCTGCGACGGGATCTTGCGTATCTCGGGAGACCAGTACCGCGACTCATTCTGCCATTCTTCCCGTCGCCGACTGCTGGTTCATCCACAGCTTTTTCTGTCCCAACTCGCGGAGGTAGATGTTGCCACCGTCGCTGTTGAATTGCGGCAGGGCATTGTAAGACTTCGCCGACAATATCGGCAGTGGTCGCCGTCTTCCGCCTGCGGATTCATGCTGTTGGCCGCTTGTCGGCACCCGAGATTGAGGAAGCCGGAGCACTTACGCTCCGGCCTCTGAGCAGCTCAACGAGAACCAGTTCTATAAAACGCGACGCCTCAAGAACCCTGCCGCAGTCAGCAGACCCGTTCCGAGCAATCCGAGGCTGCCCGGTTCGGGAACGGGTGCAATGATTTCGCCACTGGAAATCGGCCCCGCCACCATCGCACCCTTTTTCTGGCTCTGATATACCAAATCGACGTCTACGCCTTTGGCCAAGAATACCGTGAAGTCATCCGCACTGGTTTCGCCAACGACAAAAGAGCCGACAAAGTCCCCCGACACGTAGGACGCAGTGAAGTTGCCAAGGAATTCAGGAGCCCTTGTCGATCCACCGCTCAGCTGACCAAGATCAAACGTGCCTTGAAGCAGGCTTGAATCGGTGAGCAGCAAGGAAAAGCTAATTGTCGCGCCGTCGAGATTAACTCCATAAATGTCGAATACATCGGGAGGGGTGAGCAGTGGGGGTCCACCGGTGATCCACAACTTGTAGGAGCCCAGCGTGGTACCAAACAGTCCTGATCCAGATACGCAATTGTTGCCGCCCTCACCGCAGTTACCGGTGAAGCCAACAACCACGTCCGTGGTGTCGCCTTTGATATTCGAGAAACTTACCAATCCTTTCGTGCTATCGCTTAACGTTACTTGGGTGGCAATTCCGACCTGGTGTCGATCGAACAAAAAATCGAGGCGGCAACCAGAAAACATAACGAGTTCCTCAAACAATTGGAGCAGCCGTTGTTGCCGATGTTTGGTGAGAACAATGCGCCTCCAAAACCATGAGGATTGGCCGCTTCGGATTTGAGTATGCACGTAGCGTCTTCTGCGGCAGTGGCAACGCTGAGATCGCTCCACCACTCGATTGCGTTATAGAATCTCGCCATCGAGCGAGAGTACGAATAGGCAGTTGGCACCTTGGAATGAGAGCGACAGGACCCTTGCCCGAAACCTTCTGTTTGTGGGCAAGCGAATCGCACCATCTCGTGTGCCCCAATACCGAGCACTTAGCGGCATGGATTCGCGGGGGCTAATTGGGCAACCCTCGCGCCTGCAAGCGTTAGTGCAACCTCGCGTACTCAGCCCTCGCTTGCTGCAGAATCGGGATGTCGGGATCGGCATCGTTCCAGAGGGTGAGGAAATCGTTGTAGGACTTACGCGCGGCCGATGGGTCGCCTGTCATAGCCCGTGCGCGCCCGAGTTCGAGGCGGGCCAGCGCTCCCAGAGGAGCATTTTGCAGGATTCCCCACTCGTCAGTCAGCTTCTGGAATTCGGCTGCGGCTTGCGCGCCTTGGCGCAGTTGCAGGTAAGCCAGTCCGCGAAGATACGCGGGATAGAGCAGCCCTCCGAGGCCTACCGTGGGATCGGGCTGCCCCAGTTCATACGGTGAAGCCGCTTCCAGAACTTCTAATGCGCCTGCGGGAGACTTGCCGCTCAGGTGGATCGCGGCGCGGATCGCAGGCAGCCAGTATCCATTGAATGGAGTGTTGAGGGGATATTGCTTTTCGAGGCTGCTCGCCAACTTGCGGGCGCTGCCGGTATCACCGGAACGCGCCAGGATCACGGCGGCAAGAATCTGCACACTTGGAGAGGGAGCGAGAGCGAGGGCGTGGTGGGCATGGGTTCTCGCAACTTCGGGGTAGCCGAATTCCACCTCGCGCAGAGCGGCGTCGAGTAACCGCAGAGCGGCACTTTCCTTCTGGCCGTTCCGCAAAGCGGCTTGTGCTGCTTGGTTTGAGCCGTCGCGGGCTCGTTGCAGGTGGCCATAGAAGGCGTCGGTGTCAGCTTGAAGCGAAAGGAAGAGATCGTTGACGCCGGGCTTGTCGGAGGCCCACTTCAGCAGGCTCTCCATTGTGGCCGTGTCTTTTTCGAGGAAAGCCACCCCGTAACGATTTCCACGCACGGCTATACCGTCGAGTTGGCGCGAGAGTGCGAGGTCGTAGGTCTCGCGCGCTCTGTCCAGACGCTTCACGGCGGTGTAGAAACCTATCAGGTTTCCCAGGGCCGGTCCGAGTCCCGGTTCGATGCGGATGGCATCTACGGTTTCCTTTACCGCTTTGTCGTACTCACCCAGAGCGTTGCAATTGATCGCCCAATTGGCGTGCGGCACGGCATCGTTGGGATAGCGATCGGCCCATAGCTGGTAGTACTCATTGGCCTTGAGCAGCTCTCCGGTCACATAGCTGTAATAAAACGCCGAGATGCGGAAGGCTTCGACCTCACTGGCGCCGGAGCGCAATTCGAACGCCTTGGTGAAGTTCTGGTTGGCCAGGGCTTCTTCTCCCATGTCGCGGTACACCATGCCGAGCGCGCTGTACGCCGATGCAAAGTTGGAATCGAACTCGATAGCGTGTTTGAAGAGCGGAATGGACGACGCATCTGTACCCGAGTTCTGGGTGTCGATTCCGTCGCTGTAGAACTTCAACGCCTCCAGCGAGGGAGTGCTGGTGCTCGGCTGAATCCACTTGCTCTGCACTGCCGAGAGTGATTCACCGAGGCCGCCGCGCATTCTGGCGACTGCACGGGCTAGCGAGTCGAGAACTTTTTCCTTACGGAGGGCACGCTCCTGGTCTCCGGCAACCTGCTCGCCGGTGGAACAATTCAAGGCCTGCAGACCGACGACATATTCGCTGCCCAGCCGGTCAATCGATCCTTCCAGCACTAGCTTCCTTGCAGTACGCTGACAAATCTCGCGAGCCGCCTCGCGGGTTACGGCAGCTGTGGCTGGCCGGCCCATCTGCGCCAACGTCTCGTGCACCCTTGTGGGAGACAAGATGTTCAGAGAAGGAGATTTCGTCAGTTCCAGGATCAAGGCCTGCTGCAATGTGCCATCGAAGACCGCATCGCCGGTTTTGTTATTGAAGTCGGCTAACACCAGCGTGTCAGCGGAGCTGAGAGGCTGGCGATGCGCCTTGCGAAGTTGGAAGGCAATCGTTGTGCCGACGGCTATCGCCAAGGCCAGCGCAGCGAGCATCCACATCCAGGAACGGTGTCGACGCGTTGTCTGAGAGTCACTCAGCGGCACCGTTGCCGCGACGGTCCCACCCTGAGGCTCGCTCGCAGACAATCCGAATGCGGTTATCCGCCCGTTGCGCCGGGAGAACACTGGCACATAGCTGCCCTTAGGCAGATCAATTTGTATCGGATCTTGGGTACCCACACTTTTGTAGTAGTCCGCCAGGCGGGAGCGCAGCCGACCAGCCTCGACCCGCACGATAGGGTCATTGCGAGGATCGTAGTCGGCCGGCCGGCCGAAGGCCTCTGCGCCGATCAGGTACTCCTTGATCGTTTCGCCCTCACCGGCGAGCGTCTTTCCAACGACAAAGTCCAGGAAGCGTCGGCTCCGGGTGGCGTTGGCGAAGTCGGGTGAACTCAGAATTCTCAGTAACGCGGCCTCGATCTCGGCCTGCGCAATGGCATTTCCCCCCGGGTGGCTGTTTCTCGAGTTGCTGGGAACCGGGATAAATGTCCGGCATCTACGCTCCGATGGGTGGAAACAAGGCGGTCGCGGTCGGAATGTCGCGAGTATAGCGAAGCTGCTCGCGGGCAGCAATGGCTTAAACAAGCGAATAACTTACGCGCCACGTTACCGTTACGTAACTCCGCCGTACTTGCGTTTGAAGCCACGTGCCGCGAGACTCCGATCACCGTGGAGCTGTACAACCCCTTTTTCACGGAAGCAAAACGACATAAGGAGATCACCATGAGCAAACTCAAGTACACCCTTGTCGCGACCGCAATCTGCATTCTGGCGGTTGTGTCAGCCTTTGCCGGCACCTCGTGGGACGCCGTAAACGACTTTGCCGCTATCAACCCCAATGGGGCATGGAGCTACGGCTACGGAGCCACCGGCACATCCTTCACTCCGTATACCCTCTATTTGCCGGATCACTGTGGCTACTTCGGAGCGGCTGGCGTTGCCTGCTGGGCATACGGCCAGGGCAGTATTCCGATAGTGGGTAAAAACATTTCCGGCCATTGGCTCAACGACGGGACCATCGTGAACCCGCCCTCCGGCGCCCTCATCCTGCATCCCGGCCCAACCACGGACACGGTCGTCCAATGGACCGCACCCTCGCCCGGCAACTACAACGTCGCGGGTTTCTTCGAGATTCTCGACGTCAATCCAACCGGCATCATCGGACTGGTGTACGACAACGGCGCGCAGCTCTACAGCGGGACCCTTGTTGGACCTGGGGCGCAACATCCCATGACGCTCGGAGGCAGAGAAGATTTCTCGTTCGTCGAACACTTGAATGCCGGCGATGTGCTCTCGTTCGGGGTGAACAACGATGGGGATGTCAACAACGACTCAACTGGCTTCGACGCCAGGATCACGCCTGTAACAGCAACGCCCGAGCCTGCGTCGCTGGCGCTGTTGGGCACAGGAGTGCTCGGCGCTTTCGGCGTCCTTCGGCGGAGGTCGGAGTGCTGAGAGCAGTCCGTCGCAAGCTGATTCGTTAGCGACCAAGAGAGGACGACCCCATGAAGATGGGAACCGCATTCCTGGTACTTGGGGTCGTCCTCGGCCTGATTAGCGTGGCAATTCCAATCCTCAAGCTGTGGCGGTCCATGTGGGCCGCAGATAAGGAGAGCTACCGTGAGAACATCTCGTCCGTTCGTTAACTTTGTTCTACTGGCCGTGCTGGCAAGCGTGAAACCCGCCCTTGCGGAAGCGGTTTACACCTACGAGGGCGCGCCATTTACCCAGTTCCAAGGGACAGATAATCCGTGGACGACATCAGACCGGGTTACGGGCTGGTTTGAAGTAGCCCAGCCTTTGCTCAGCCATAGCGGGCAGGTATATCACGTCCTGGCATTCTCCTTCACGGATGGCGTCTACACTTACAACTCAAGCAATCCCAACGTGACAGGCTTAGGATTCTACAACATACAAACCGACAGTTCTGGGCGCATCTACAACTGGTTCCTCGACTTTGAGATCGAACAGGGTAACTCTTATTCGGGGTTGGGCTCCTCGAACTATGCCTGTTGCGATGCGGTAATTGAAGGCGTTAATCAGGAATATAATTCGGCGCGAAGTACTGGCCCAGGCGCTTGGTCACTCCAGGCCGTGTCCCCAGAACCTTCGAGTTTAGTATTATTCGGTTCAGCCGCCGTTGGGCTGTTTACTGTGGTCCGGCGCAAGCTGCACAACGCGTAGATGGCATGGCGCGGGCGGTCAAGCAGCGTCCAATGAGATGGTCGATGAACTGTCTATCCATCATCATTCACCACGTTGTAGTTCGCCCGCTGTGCCGTCCCTTTACTGATCCTCAATGCAACGCAGACTTGTGACCAGGATGCGCCTGTCGACCGAAGTTCCGCCACTTTCTGCGAGTTCAAGAGAACCCGTGGCCTACCGAATCGCTTCCCTTCGCGCGGGCATTCCGCAGCCCAGCCCTAACCCGCTCCTGGATGAGCGACCGCTCGAACTCAGCCATGGCGCCGACGATCTGGAACATCAGTCGGCCAGACGGGGTGCTGAGATCGATGTTGTCGCGGAAGCATAAACGCAACACTGTAAGCGCAAAGCTCAGCGAGGGCATTGACCAGATGCTTCAGCGAACGGTCCCAGACATCAATTGCTGTTCCGTGGGACGGTGCGCCTACGGGATTCCGCTCCGGCGTCGCGACAGGTGCACGAAGGGATGTCTATTAAATGATTGAAAGGGCTGCGGCCTACTCGTAGCGAAGCGCGACCAACGGATCTACGCTTGCCGCCCGGCGTGCGGGTATGTAGCAAGCCAAAATAGCTGCCGTCGCCAAAATTAAAGTGACTCCGCCGAAGATGAGGGGGTCGTGTGCGCTGACTCCAAAGAGCAGGCTCGAAAGAACATGCATAGTGGCAAAGGCGAGCGCCAGGCCCAATACCAGCCCGACAATCGCGAGTCGCATTCCTTGTTTCACTACCAGGCTCAGTACACTTCCGGTCCTCGCGCCCATGGCCATGCGAATGCCGATTTCGCGTGTTTGCTGACTGACCGAATACGAGAGCACCCCGTACACACCCACGACCGCGAGAATTAGCGCGACTCCGCCGAAGACGGCCAGCAGTGCGGCCCCCATGCGTGGAGCCCATAGTCCCTGATCGAGTAGTTCTCCGATGGTATTCCAGTTCGTGAGTGCGAGGTTTGTGTCGAGCGATTGGACATGACTCCGTACTGTACTAATGACTGGTCCCATCGGGCCAACGGTCCGCACCTGCATGGTGGCAGCTGGAGCGAAGTCTTGCGTCAGCGGTAAATACGCCAGCGGCTGAGGCTCTTCCCCAATCGCATTCACAACCGCATTGCGAGCGACACCAACAACCTCGCGCAACTGGGTTTCTCCGAAGAAGTGGAAACGCTTTCCGACGGCATTCTCGTTCGGCCAGAATTGTTTGGCCATGGCTTCGCTCACAACGGCAACTTGGGCCGTGCCCTTGCGGTCACCGTCGGTGAATTCACGGCCGCTGACCAGCGGAATCCGCAAGGCCTTGAAGAAGTTGGGCGCGATGTCGTTCAGTTGCGTCAGAGTGCCGCGATAACCCGATGCTTCATCTTGTCCCTCGGGAAACACAGTCCGCGCAAATCCCCCGCCGAGCGGGAAATTGGACGCGATGGTGGCCGACGCGACCCCAGGCGATGCCTCGGCTCGTTCGATGGCGGCGCGAAAATACTGTTGGGCGTGATCCTCGTCGTAATGCAAAGCTCCCAGGTCGAAAGCGAACACAAAGAGATTGCTAGACTCAAACCCTGGATCGACACGTTGTGCGTTTTGCATGCTGCGAATGAACAGGCCTGCGCCGACGAGCGCGACAAGCGCCAGCGCAACCTCGGTTACGACCAGAAGACTGCGGAAGCGGTTGCGCGCCCAACTCACGCTGCCTCCACGTCCACCGACTTTCAGCACCTCAATGAGATTCGGTCGTGCTACCTTGATCGCGGGAGCCAACCCTATTAGAACGGCAGTCAGCAGTGACACGCCCAAAGTAAAGAAGAGCACGTGGGAATCGAAAGTAATATCGAGGTCGCCATCCAGGATGAATGGGGGACGAAACGACCACAGCACTGCCCGGCCGGCATAAGCGATCGCGATTCCCGCAATGCCTGAAAGAACCCCAAGCACTAGGCTTTCCGTAAGCAACTGCCGCACTACCCGGCGTCGGCTCGCTCCCAGCGCGGCGCGCAAGCTCATTTCCCTCTCGCGTCGCGCTGCCTGAGCAAGCAGAAGATTAGCCACGTTAACGCAGGCAATCAGGAGGACCAGACCCACGATCGCCATCATCAATCCCCCGGCGAGCACAATTTGGGCACGATTGTTGACTCCCACGGCCGCATCGGCGAGAGGTGTAAGCGCTACACTGCGGCTGGCATTGTCTTTGGGAAAGGCATGCTCCAATTGTGAAGCGATGGTCTTCAGAGAAGCTTCCGCCGAGTTCACGCTCACACCGTCTTTCAATCGCCCTAACACGGCGGTAGCAAGAAATCTGCGATCGTTGAAGTTGTCTTTGAAGAAGCCAGCAAGCGCTTGGGTATACATGCTGACCGGAATCCAAACTTCCTCTGCGTTGCCGAAAATAAATGTACCTTTGAAGCCGCGCGGTCCCACACCAATCACGGTGTAGGATGTTGCGTTGAGCGTCATAACCTTACCAACGATGTTGGGATCCGACCCAAATTTATTAACCCATAGGCTATAACTCAGAACTGCAACGTTATTGCCGCCCCGTTTGCTGTCTTCGTCCGGCAAAAAGAAACGTCCCCGGACAGGCGTCAGGCCGAGGAGGTCAAAGTAGTTCGCGGTCACCATCTGCCCGAAGATCTGTTTTGGATTCGTGCCACCGCTCCAGGTGAGGGGAAGCGGGCCAACGACACAGCTCAGCCCAGAAAAAACCTGGTTATCTCTGGCGTAGTCCTTGAAATTCGGATACGACATGCCGAGCTTCGTGACATTGGCTGTGGTCACTCGGGTCTTCGTGTCAACCGTATCCACTTCAACTAGACGGGAAATATTTTTGACCGGCAAGGGATGGAGAAGAATCGCATTCACGACCGTGAAGATCGTCGTATTGGCGCCAATGCCAAGTGCCAGCGACAGGACTGCGATCGCGCTGAACTCGGGATTCTTGATGAGCATCCGTACTGCGTAGCGGACGTCCTGCCACAGTGTTTCCATATGCGCCGCCGTTTGTACTGCCGAGACATTGTCTCACCAGGAAGGCCCTGCCGGGTCGCCGATTTGCTTGTCGTTGTCAAAGGTCAGCCCTACGCCTACATGACCAGCTGTCTATCCCGTTTAACCAAAGCTTGAGCAGGGGTCCAACTACTTCGAGGGCAAAGCCTCGGTTGATGTTAATACGCGCGGAGCGCGTTCCGGAAACATCGACGCAATCAATGCGGTGACCAGCCGCACAGCCACGGGTGCGACGAGCGGCAACTCCATCGGCATCTGCAGTCAAGGTAAATAGCGGCTCGCCGCGAGCGTTAACCAATGCCGAATACCACACCCGCATGAAAACCGGTAATCGCCATCAACGCACCTTCTGCGATGACACCCAGCTGCAGATGCGGGCTCTGCGCGCCAATCGCCAGCCGAATGCCGGCCATAATGCTCCGAGCAAGCATTCGTTTGTGGCATTGTCCAACAAACCAGCTCCCTGCGAAATCACGATGGTTTCGCGCGGATAGTTTGCAAGTTCCGCTAATCAGGCCGAATCCCAAGCCGTGCGACCGATCGCTGGGCGCTCCCCTTGCTTACATTGAGGCTCCGACATACCTGAGACCACGAAAGCCCTTCACGCCGCAGCTCTGCCACTCGGATAGCATCGACCTGTGCTCGGGGTCTTCCGAACTTTTTACCCTTCGCGCGAGCATTGCGCAGACCAGCTCTAACCCGCTCCTGAATCAGTGAGCGTTCAAACTCTGCCATAGCGCCGATAATCTGGAACATGAGGCGTCCGGATGGCGTGCTGAGATCTAGGTTGTCGCGGAAGCTGATAAACGCGACGCCATAGGCGCAAAGGTCTGCAAGTGCGTTGACCAGATGCTTCAACGAACGACCAACCCGCACTGGAAAAGGTCGGTTTGCGTAAGTTCCGCTTTCACGATCTGCGGCACACATTCGGTTCTTTGCTCATTCAGGACGGCGCCTCCCTTGCTTACGTCAAGGAACAGATGGGCCACAGTTCGATTCAGATCACGGTAGACACTTACGGGCACCTGATCCCGGGGGCAGACATAAAGTGGATCGACCACCTTGACGAAGCAAATACGCAACAATCTGCAACCCCCGCGCAACTAGGCTCAGAGGCGGGTCAGTCAAATGAGATGGAAGTTGTTGAAAAGATTTGGCTGCCCCCCAGGGATTCGAACCCCGATATGCTGATCCAGAGTCAGCTGTCCTACCATTGAACGAGGGGGCAGTGAACGCGGGCGCGAAAGGACGAACGAACACTGATCCGTGCTTTCGATTCTATTGTCTCTGTTGTGGAGCGTCAACTTCCCCACGTGATGGACGTCCGCGGCAGCGAGCCTTCACGACGCGACCCTTCTGCTCGGTTTCGTGTGTACGCTTCTACCGCGATAGAATCGTTGCATCGCAGTTCCCTGGAGATTTGCTCATGCCCGTGATGGGACCCGAGGCTTTCTCATCCGACGTTACCGAAAGTGCTCGCCAACTGTTGCAAGCCGATCACTGCGCTCTGGTGGTCGTCGATATCCAGGAACGCTTGCTGCCGCCTATCTTCAACAAAGACTCGCTCGTGAAAAACGCGCAACTCCTGATTCGTCTAGCCAAGATCCTCTCCATTCCGGTCTTGCTCAGCACGCAATACAACAAAGGACTGGGTGCCACGGTACCGGACATCGCTTCCCTACTCGACGAAGTGCACCCGATCGACAAGTTGGAGTTCAGCTGTTTCGGTAGCGACCTGTTCCGCGCGGCGATCAAGTCCTTGCCGGGCCGCCGCAACACTGTCCTCCTCTGCGGGATGGAAGCTCACATCTGTGTCATGCAGACAGCGCTGGGCGCGCTCAACGATGGCTATCGGGTGCATGTAGCAGCCGACGCGGTCGGGTCACGAACAGAATCCAACTGGAAGATCGGACTGGAGCGCATGCGGCAAGCTGGGGTGGTACTCTCCTCGACCGAGATGATGCTGTATGAACTTCTCCGGTGCTCTGGAACCGATCAGTTTAAACAACTTCTTCCGCATCTCAAGAGTTAGTCGCAACCTGGTGCTATGAAGCGTTCTGGAATTGCTGATCTGCCTCTACATGGAGGCCGTGTTCCGCCCTGGCTAGCCGAGCGGATGACGAAGCTCGGCACCGCCATCGCCGAGAGTGTTCTCTATCATTACGGCCGATCCGAACTACTTACCCGCCTCAGCGATCCCTTCTGGTTTCAGGCTCTCGGCAGCGTGATGGGCATGGACTGGCACTCGTCGGGAATTACGACTTCGGTATTAGGAGCCCTGAAGCGCGGCCTCAGCCCTCGCGCTCACGAACTGGGAATTTATTTCTGCGGAGGACGTGGGCGCCACTCGCGCAACACTCCCGACGAGCTTCGTCGGGTCGCCGAGCGCACCGGCGATGATGGCGAGGCGCTGGTTCGCACCAGTCGCTTGACAGCTCGCATCGACAACAACGCCATCGCCGACGGGTTCCAAATTTACCTGCACAGCTTCATCGTGAGTGCCGATCGCGAGTGGGCCGTCGTGCAGCAGGGCATGAACGAACGCAGTGGGCTGGCACGGCGCTATCACTGGCACTCTGCCACCGTCCGCGACTTCACTTCCGAGCCGCATACCGCGATTGTCGGCGATGATCAGGGCGAGATCATGAATCTCGTGGATCGCCACGCGAGTGACGCGCAAAGTGCGTTGCTCAGTATGGCCAATGACTCGCCCGAAGTTACTCTCGCCGAAGCGCGCCGGTTAACCATGCCCCGGCACCACGACGTTCGCCCGGCGAACCTCGACTTGAAGCGCCTGGGAGCTGTGCTGGCGACGGCTTATGAGCGCCAGTATCGCGACTTCGCCGGTCTTCTCCTGCACGAGGACCTGGGTCCTCGCACGCTGCAGTCGCTCGCTCTCATTGCCGAGGTAGTTCATGGCGCACCGAGCCGCTTCGCCGATCCTGCACGTTTTTCATTCGCCCTGGGTGGCAAGGACCGGCACCCCTTTCCGGTCCCTCTCAAGACCTATGACGAGTCGATCGGCGTTTTGCGGCGAGCGCTTGACGCTGCCAAACTTGGAGCAACCGAAAAGCTGGAGGGGTTCGCCAGACTTGATCGTTTTGTCCACGTCATCGAGAAACAAACAGCGCCGGAAGCCGACTTCCCTGCTGCCATCGCACACGAGGTCGAAATCTCGCCAGGACTGGACGGCAGAAGCGTCTTTGACGACCAGGCTAGCCGACGCGCGCGTTTGCCAAACTCGCGCGCGGGCAAGCCACGAACGAAGCAGCAGCTCGAACTGTTTTCGGAATAATGCGCGTCGATCTAGTTGTGAGATGGCGCGATCTGCACGAAGTCGCTCGTCACCTGCGGGGACATCATGCCGGGTGCCCGCTTCGGCAGCGTACCCAGGAACATTGCCGTCTCGTCGCAGGCATGCAGACGCGGGCACTTGAGACAGTCTTTGTGCATCTTGTCGGGCAGTGCTTCCTTGTTGACGGTAAGAAATCCCATCTGTCCAAAGAAATCCGGAATGCGCGTGAACAGGCACACGCAGGTAACGCTCTGCCGCTTCGCTTCCGCCAGCAGCGCATCTACCAGGATGCGTCCAGCTCCTCTGCCCTTGGCGCGAGCCGTGACGGTGATCGATCGAATCTCCGCCAAGTGCATTCCGTAGAGGTGTAAGGCGCCGCAACCGACAAGTTGGCCCTCGTGTTCAATCACCACGAAGTCGCGTATGTTCTCGCAGATTTCCGCCAGCGATCGCGGCAGCAGCGTGCCGTCGGCGACATGGACGTGGATCAGCTGCTCAATGGTAATGGCGTCCGGGAGAGTTGCGTTACGTGCATGCATGGGCGACTCCTGCGTAGATCGATAATTTTTCTTTCACTTCTGCTAGTGCCGCCCGAACACGGACCGGCGCCGTTCCTCCTGGTACATCATGTACAGCCAGAACTTCATGCAGCGACAAGGCACGATAGAGCTCCGGGCTCGCCGCAATGCCGCACTGCGCGTACTGCTCTGCCGTCAGCTCCTGCAATTCGCAGCCGTTCTCCAGACACAAACGGACCGCTTTCCCGACTTTCTCATGCGCCTGCCGGAAGGGCACGCCCTGCCGCACCAGACAAGCGGCCGCCGCCAGCGCGTTCATAAATCCGCGGGTGGCCGACTTCTGCATGCGCTCGTAGTCGAAAGTCACGGCTGCGAGAAATCCGGTGGCGACGCGCAGCATACTCGTCACCTGCGCCGCGGCCGCGAAGATCGGTTGCTGCGTCTCCTGCATATCTTTATTGTAGGCAAGCGGCAAGCCCTTCAGCGTGATGAACAATGCGGTTGCCTCCGCGAAAACCCGGCCCGACTTTCCCCGGATCAGCTCCAAGGCGTCGGGGTTCTTTTTCTGCGGCATCGCGCTGCTGCCGGTCGAAAACTGCTCCGGCAACTTAACGAATCCAAACTCCGTCGTCGAGTACAGGATCAGCTCTTCCGCCCAGCGGCCCAGATGCAGTGCGACAAACGACAGTGCCTGAGCGAACTCAATCGCGAAGTCGCGGTCGCTGGTTGCGTCGACACTGTTCGCCGTGGGTGCCGCAAATCCCAGCTCGGAAGCCATGGCCTCTCGATCCAACGAAAGTATCGTGCCTGCGACCGCCCCGGATCCCAAAGGACAGTGATTGAGCCGGCTACGGCAATCGGCAAGCCGATCCAGGTCCCGCAGGAACATTTCGACGTAAGCGAGCAGCCAGTGCGCCACCAGTACCGGTTCAGCGCGCTGCAGATGCGTGTAGGCCGGCATGGCAGTGTCGCCAGCCGCCTCAGCCTGCTTCACGAATTCGCCGATAAACTGCACGAGGAGTTGCGACACTTCGTCAATCTGCGCCCGCACGTACAAACGCAAATCGGTGGCGATCTGTTCATTACGGCTACGGCCGGTGTGAAGCTTGTAGCCGGCCTCGCCGGCGAGCTCCACCAGACGTTTTTCGACGTAGTGGTGAACGTCTTCGATCGAGTCGTCTCCGACGTCGGGTGCGCCTTCGGCGGCAATCTTGTCCAGCGCGAACAAGATCGCCGCCAACTCCTGCGCCTGCAGCACTCCGGCGGTTGCCAGGGCAGCTGCATGGGCTTTGCTGGCCGCAACTTCGTAAGGCAGCAGCACGCGGTCGAAGGGAAATGACCGCTGCCACTGCTCGAAGTGCGGGTTCTGTGCCTGGCCGAAACGGCCAGCCCACATCTTCATTTCACCGTCTCCGCGTGCACCAGCGCCCGCGAGCGCGCCGGCAGTCCCAGAATGCGGATGAACCCTTCCGCGTCCTTCTGGTTGTAGCTGCCGCCCATGGTGAAGCTGGCGATATCCGGCCGATACAGCGACGTCTGCGACTTGCGTCCTGTCACTTCGATGTTTCCCTTGTAGAGCGCGAGTGTCACCGTCCCGTCGACTACGTGCTGCGTGCTCTCCACAAAGGCCTGCAACGACTCCCGCAGTGGCGTGAACCACAGGCCGAAGTAGACGATCTCCGCAAACTTCAAACCGATGTGCTGCTTGAAGTGTGAGAGGTCGCGATCGAGACAAAGCGCCTCGAGCTCGCGATGGGCAGTCAGCAGCAACGTTCCTCCGGGGGTTTCGTAGCAGCCGCGTGACTTCATGCCGACGAAGCGGTTCTCCACCAGATCGATGCGCCCAATCGCGTTGCGCGCCCCGATTTCGTTTAGCACTTCAACGGACGCCACGGGGTCGAGGATGACGCCATTCACCGCCACCGGCACGCCGTGCTTAAATTCGATTGAGACAGTCTCGACCTCATCGGGCGCCTCTTGGGGCGAGTTGGTCCACGTCCAGGTCGTCGCTAGTGGCGCGTTGTTCGGATCTTCCAGTTCGCCGCCCTCGTGACTTACGTGCAGCAGATTGCGATCGCGACTGTGGATCTTCTCGCGGCTCTGCGCCACGGAAATTCCATGCTGTTCGGCATAGTCCAGGCAGTCTTCCCGCGACTGCAGCGTCCACTCGCGCCACGGTGCAATCACCTTCAGCTCGGGAGCCAGCGCCTGATAAGCATGCTCGAAACGCACCTGGTCGTTTCCCTTGCCGGTGCAGCCATGCGCTACCGCGGTAGCACCTTCTTTCAGGGCCGCTTCCACCTGGTACTTCGCAATGATCGGCCGAGCCAGCGACGTGCCTAGCAGATACTTGTGTTCATAGACCGCACCCGCCTGAATCGCCGGAAAGACATAATCCGTTAGGAACTCCTGACGCAGGTCTTCGACGATGACTTTGCTCGCCCCAGTCGCATAAGCCTTTTCAACCACCGCATCGATGTCGTCGCCCTGGCCGACATCGGCTACGTAGGCAATGACGTCGCAGTCGTAGTTTTCCTTCAGCCACGGAATAATGATGGAGGTATCGAGCCCTCCGGAATAAGCAAGAACCACTTTCTCACGCATGAGCACTCCTCGGCGGAAAGCGATGAGCCCCGCCCTCCAGCAGCAAAACCATGATGGCTTTTTGAATGTGCAGGCGGTTTTCCGCCTGATCGAAGACAACCGACCGCGGTGAGTCGATCACCGCCGGCGTAACCTCCTCCCCGCGATGAGCGGGCAGGCAGTGCATGAATACCGCGTGCTTGGCGGCATAAGAAAATAAACGCTGGTCCACCTGGAAGGGCGCAAAAATCCTGCGTCGCTCCGCTGCCTCGTCTTCCTGTCCCATGCTGGCCCAGGTGTCGGTATAAACCGCGTCGGCGCCCGCGACGGCCTCTATCGGGTCATTCACCACTTCCACGTGTCCCCCGGACACGCGAGCCATTTCGTGCGCCGCTTCCACGATATCGGCGTTCGGCTCGAAGCCCTTGGGAGTGCCGACGGAAATTGTCGCGCCCAGTCCCGCGGCTGCCAGCAGCAGCGAGTGGGCTACGTTGTTACCGTCGCCCACGTACGAAAGATGAACGTCCCGCAGGTTTCCGAAGTGCTCCTGCAAGGTCAGCATGTCGGCCAGGGCCTGGCAGGGATGTTCCAACTCGCTGAGCGCGTTGATCACCGGAATCGAAGCATGCATCGCCATGGTCGTCACCGTCTCGTGGGCGAAGGTTCGCAATACCAGGCCGTCGACCCAGCGCTCGAGATTGTGCGCCACATCGCTCAGGCTCTCGCGAGCGCCCAGCCGCGACTGCGTCTGGTCGACGAAAAACGATACTCCGCCCAGGCTGTTAATGCCGGCTTCAAAGGTAAGACGCGTCCGCAGCGACGGCTTCTCGAAGAACAACACGATCTGTTTTCCAACGAGCGTGCCGCGATAGTCGGCTGGACGGGCCTTCATTGCCGACGCCAGCTCCAGCGCACACAAGAGTTCCTGCGGCATGAAGTCCTGAATCGAAATCAAGTCGCGTCCCGTCACGCTCCGGTGCGTGTAAGCGTTGGCGGCGGTGGGAATGGAAGTAGCAATCACGTTGACCTCCTCGGGTTCGAACCCTGGAAAAACAGACAGCACAATGTCGTGGAATCAGGAGAAGCGTAGAGCTCTAACAGCTTCGCTCGAGCGCGCGATCGAACGTGGGGTTCATCATGCGACGACCTCCGTGCCACATTCGATCGGATGGGTAAAGAAACCCGGCAGAACTTCGGCATGATCGGCGGGCAGAATACGGACCCGGGTCACGCCTTTCTTCAACGCCTTGGTGCAGGCCTCGAGCTTGGGCAGCATGCCGCCACTCACCGTCGTCTGCGCCACCATGGCGGCAATCGCATTCACGTCGAGCCAGCGGATCACCGTGCCTTCGGCATCCTTTACACCCGCCACATCGGTCAGGTAAATCAGGGCGTTCGCGCCACAGGCCACGGCGCAAGCCGACGCCATGTCGTCCGCATTGATGTTGTAATACTCGCCGTCAAGGCCGAGCGCCAGGCTCGAAACCACGGGGAGGATGCCGGCATCCCATAGGCGCTCAATCCACTGCGCGTCCACGGAACAAATGTCGCCAACATAGCCCAGCTCGGGCTGCTTTCTTCTCGCGGCACGCACAATATGCAAATCGCCACCACAGATGCCCAGCGCCGCTTGCCCTGCCGCGCCGATCGAGGCCACAAGCTGTTTGTTGAGCTGCCCTGCCAGCACCATCACGGCGACATCGCGGGTCTGCGCATCCGTCACCCGCAGTCCGTTGATAAAACTGGTCTCGCGCCCCAACTGCTTGAGCGTCCGGCTCAACGCAGCGCCGCCACCGTGCACGATTACCAGCTTGTGGCCTTCGCGGCAGAGACTGGGGATGGTCTTCGCAAATTTCGCGACCAATTCCTTGTCATCGAGCGCCGCACCACCGATTTTGATCACGAGCTTCATTGCAATCCTTCTTTCTCATCGAAACCGAACATCAGGTTCATGTTCTGCACCGCCTGTCCGGCAGCGCCTTTCAACAGGTTGTCGATGCACGAGACCAGCACGGCTCGTCGACGGTCGGGTGACAGGGAAAATCCGATGTCGCAAAAGTTCGTGTTCAAAGAAAACTTGATCTGCGGCAACCGTGCCGCCCCAAAAACTCGCACCCACGGCTTATGCGCGTAGAAGTCGCGAAGGCTCCGTTCCAGCTCGGCAACCGTCGCCGGCGTCGCCAGCTTCACGTAGATGGTCGAAAGAATTCCACGCGGAATCGGCAGCAGATGAGGCGTGAATTGGAGCGATTCACTGTCGAGCCCAAGCTGCTCCAGCATCTCTCCGGTGTGACGATGGCCGAATACGCTATATGCGCTGAAGTCTCCATCGACCTCAACAAAGTTCGTCTTCGACGACGGCGTCTTCCCTGCTCCCGAGACGCCGGACTTCGAATCGCAAATAATGCCGTGCGCCACATCGACAAAGCCGGCGCGGATCCACGGCGTCAGCGCCAGGATGATCGAGGTCGGATAACATCCGGGATTCGCCAGCAGCGCCGCATCCTTAACCTCTTCGGCGTGCAACTCCGGTAGACCGTACACCGCGTCCCGATCGAGGGCCTCCGATGCCGTGTCACCGTCGGAGAAGCCATACACTTCGCGATGAGTTGACTGCTTCAGACGCCAGGCGCCGCTCAGATCAATTACGCGAAAACCACGACCGATCGCCTCCGGCACCCACTCGCGCGAGAACTCATGCGGCGTCGCCAGAAACACGACATCCACTCCGGCCTGCTTCATCCTCTCCCACGAGAAGCTCGCAAAGGGGAAGCCGCCATTGCCGGCAATCTGCGGATACACCTGGCTCAAGTCGTTGCAGCCGTTACTTTCGCCGTTGCGCTGGAATAACAGCGGCTTCTTCGCGCCGCGATGATGCGCGAGCAGCCGCACCAGCTCGAAGCCGGAGTAGCCGGTAGCGCCAAAAACCGCGGGTTGTATCGCCGTCGTCATCTCTAGTTGAAGTAATCCCGAATTCTTTTTGCCAGCTTCTCCGCTGTGCGGCTGTCGGGAGCAATCACCAGGATCGTGTCATCGCCTCCGATGGTTCCCACGACCTCCTCCCACTCCTCCGCATCGATGGCCGCCGAGACCGGCTGCGCGCTGCCGGCGCTGGTCTTTACCACCACCAGGTTCTGCGCGGTTTTCACGTCGTACACGAACTCGTGAATCAGGCGCTCAATGGAGGGTAAAAAAGCTTCGGCAACTTCTCCCTGAGGCAACTTGTAGCCCTCGGCGGTCTTCACCAGGCGTAATTCGTGCATATCCCGCGATAGCGTCGCCTGCGTCACACGGTGACCGCGCTTATACAGCAGCCTTCGGAGTTCCTCCTGGCTTGCCACCTCGTGGCTGGCCACCAGGTCCCGCACCGCGGTATGACGTGAAAGCTTCGACATCGCATAAATATGCAGCTATATGCATATTCATACTCTTAGACGCCTGTGTCAAGGATTGGTTGCGTTTTCGCGAGGATTATTTCGGGCAACTTGGGCACGAGATGCGGGCTGGATTCCGGCGGGCCAGGTACTTTCTGGGGTTAGGGCAACGTGGTCAGTCCGGCGTTCTGCCCGTGCCCTTCCCTATCCGGAAAGAGGCATAGACCGCCCCGCCATATTCAAATCGTGGGCTTCCTCCTGCTCGATGAGCGCTATTTGCCGGTCTTTCCTCCGCTGTTTGCCGGCGCTGCGGCAGGAGCGGGCGTGTTCGCCACGGGTTGGTCGGGCCGCACCAGCATAGCCACTCGCGGGAACAGGAAGTGGCCACCCGCATCGTCGATCACGTTGACCTGGCAGGAGTAGAAACCGGGCTTCAACTCCGACAGCGGAACGTCGAGCTGAAACACCGCGGCCTTGCGGTTGGGAACGCTGATGTCCTGTACTTCGACCAGCGGCGTTTCGTAAGCCTTCACGTCACCCTTGAAGAACGCGACGTTACTCAACACGCGCACGCCACCCTTGGCGACGGCAGCAGTGCCCTTGGCGTTACCGTTGCTGGGAGCGCTTCCATGGTTCTCGGCACGCGGCGAAGTCGTGCCGGGCGCGGGGCCGACATCCGTATTCTTTGCCGGATCGTAAACTTCGTAGTACAGATAAAGATGCTGGCCGTTGGCGAAGACACGGGTCACGCTGGGCACGATCTCCGAGCCATTCCGCACCAGGGGATTATTGGTATCGTGTTTGCCGGCTGGCTGTACCTGGCTCGCCAGTACAATTGAGCTCATCTTCAACGGCGCCGACTTGAGATCAGGAATGACGAAATCGGTTTCGAACGATCCCATGCGTCCGCTCTCGTTTTCGCGTACCACCACTTTAAAGTGATACTTGCCGGGCGGCAGCATAACGTAGCTATCGTATTGCACATTCTTGCGCCGCACCTGGTTCGAGGTGTTGACCGCCAGCTTAACCGTGTCGCGAATTTCGCCTTCCGGCAGCTTCTTTTCATCGGTCACCACACCTAGTACGTCGAGAGTTGCCTTGTCCTGATCTTTGGACAGCGTGAAGGGAATTTCCGAGCCGGGCACGATCAGCGAAATCGGGACATAGAACTTGTTGTCGGCGACACGGAAATATCCCGTTGACAAGTAGACCGGCAAGTCGGTGCTGGGCAGATCGGAGGCGAGCTCCTCGGTCAGCTGCCGGTCGCGTTCCTCGCGGTTCGAATGCTGGAAATCCGCCTCGGCGTAGTAGCCCTTGCGGTACTCGATCTTCAGCCCAGGGCGGTTCAACTTGACGGTGATGCGCCGGAACTTGCCATCGCGTGACGTATTCGTGCTGTGATAGCCCAGCAGGTAGTACATGGCGGTATCGTCCTGCACACCGCGAAAGACCTTGCTGAAATCGTTGGAATCGAGGTAGGCGCGGCCGCCCGTGTCCGAAGCCAGCGTGACCAGCGTCTCCTGGGTTGTGAAGTTGGAGTTCAGGTCATTCATCGTGGACTGGCCGGAGTAGGGTGCCTTTCCGCGCAAGCTTGCGTTCTGCGCCGCGCCGCCGGGAGGCAAGGCTTGCAGGCCCCGGATGTCCATGGTGTAAATCGACAGGTTGGCCAGCACGGCCGCGTTAGTAGCTGCCCGCAATTCGGATTGGTTCTCAATGCCGGTGCGGTCCATGCCGCTGGAGAAATAGATCAGCGCTTTTTTCTGCGGCACGCTGGCCAGCTGCTTTGCGATAGTGCGCAGCGCCTGTAGCCGGCGATCGGTGTTGAAGATGTTGTACTCGGTGTCGTCGACAGTGAAGGAGTTGCCGGTGTCGGCCGTGCCTTCGGTCGTGCCGGTAGAACCCTCGGCGTAACCTTCACCCGCGCCGGCGTTCAGCGCTTGCAGAGCTTTGGTTAGTAGATCGCGATCCGATGTGAAGTCCTGGTTAACAGTGATGGTGCTGGCTAGCGACACGACCGAAACCAGGTCAGCCGGCGCCATCTGCTTATTGAGATAGTTCTGCCCCGCGGCGACGGAACGCTCAATCTCGTCGGGCTGCATTGCCGAAAGATCGAAAAACAGCACGATCAAACGACGGTCTTTGATGGCCTGCTCTTCCGCCGATGGCAGCGGATTTGGGTTGGCGACACTGGCTCGCACCTTCTGCGGCGTGTTGGTCAGCAGAGCGACCTGCTGTTGCGGCAGTACCGGAGTATTCTCGGTGTTCTCGATGTCGAAGCTCGCAACCTTCTGCGGCTTGTTGTCTTCCAGGATAGTGAAATCTTCCGGCTTCAGATCGCGAACCAGGTTGCCGCTCTTATCGCGCACGCTGACGTTCACCAGCACCAACTCGCTCTGCGCCTTAAAGGTGTATCCCGCCTGCTGTGCAAGCAGCAGGTTGGGAACCGTTAAGGCCCATATCATCAGAAGAGCGATCAGCCGATTCATCGTCTTTTGGATTCTCGAAAGCATGGCTTAGAACCTGAACCTTGCTGTCATCAAGATAGTGCGCATGGCGCCGACGGCAGTGACCTGGCCGAAGGTCGGTGAGTTGACGACGGTGTCGATGGTCTCGTATTGCGGACGATTGAACACGTTCGAGGCCGCCATGCGCAGCTCGAGGTTACGCGACTCCCTCAGCGGAATTACCTTGGTGAGCGCCATATCGAACACCAGTTGCCCAGGGCCGATAATGCTGTTACGGCGCGCATTGCCGTATTGTCCCAGGGGCGGCGCTACGAAAGCCGCCGTGTTGAACCATTCGCCAATCGTAGGATTCGATAATTGAATTGGCTGGCCGGTCAGGTTGGCGCGCAACGTCCCATTGACGCCGCTGTTCACATCAGTCAGCGAACCCAGCACGCGCGGCGTGAACGGAAGCCCGGAGGCAATGGTCCAATCGCCGCTGAACTGCCAGTCGCCCAAAATCGTGCGCGCGATGCCTGGGTTGCTCAGCCAGGGCTTCTCGGGTCCGAAGGGCAACTCCCACAGGTAATCGCCGATGAAGCGGAACTCCTGGTTGAAGCTCGACAGGCCCCACTCAGCCGGAAGATTGAAAGGATTTTGCGCGACCGAGGTCTGGCCGGTGACTTGACCGCTTGCCGAGACCAGTCCAATCCCCTGCCCGATCGTCGAAGCGTCGTCCATCGACTTCGACCAGGTGAAGGTCCCGCCGAGCGACAGCCCGTGACTCAACCGCTTGCGCAAGCGAATGCTGCCTGCATTGGCAATCGAATCTCCAACCGAATCCTGCCAGTAAAAGACCGGCTCTCCCGGAATCCGTACGCCGGTAGGGGTACGGTTCGGCGCTTCGAGAATATCGAGGTTGGTTCCCTTCGTGCCGGTGTAATCCAGATTCAGCAGCAGGGTAGGCCGAATCTCCTGCTGGATGTCGACATTCCAGATCTGCACATATCCCAGGGCGTAGTTTGGGTTGATGCCGTAGTTGTTGGTGATCGTTCCCGGCGGCGTTGCAGGGAATCCATTCTGCAGCGTCAAAGCGGTCGACGCCGATTGTACGTTGGTCTGCGTCACCGAGAAGGGCGGCTGGAATGCCAGGTTTTGCGCGATGTTCTGGTAGGCCGTGGTGTTGTAGTTGATGCCATAGCCGCCGCGCACCACGGTGTTTTTGAAGGCCTTCCAGGCGATACCAAGCCGTGGCGCAAAGTTGTTGCGGTCAGGATTGACCAGCGTCACCGGATAGACCGTGCCGGTGTACTGGCCTGTTCCTCCCGGATACACGGGCGCCACCGCCGCAAAGCCGGGCGCGGAGTTCAGGTTGACGATTGCGTTATTGGTCTCGCTGTAGGGGGAAACGTACTCGTAACGCAGTCCAAGGTTGAACGTGAGATCGCCGCGAAAACGCCACTCATCCTGCACATACGCATCATAGGAATTTCCGCGGAAATGATAGCCGTAAGGATTGGTGCCGTACTGCACGGAGGTTTGCTGCGGCAGACCGAGCAGGAAGTCCGCAAAATCGAAGCCCGTACCCGTGACCGGCACGCCATTCACAAATTGCGAGGTGTTCAGCCCGGTAAAGACGAAACTGCCGCGCGGATTGCTCGCCGTATCGGTGTTCACCTGGATCCGGCGGAAATCGCCGCCCCAGCGAAACGTGTGCTTCCCTCGCGAGTAAATCATCGAATCGGTGAAGGTGATCGTCTGGTTGCGGTCGAGCACCGGGTTCGTATCTTGCAAGCTGGCGAAGTGCGAGAACGACAGATTCGGCAGGCCCCAATCGAGCGGATTGGTCGCTACGCCCGTGATGCCGAGCAAACCGGTAACATCCGTCGTGTTGGCATAAAGATTCGTGGTGTTGATCGTGCTGCGGTTGTAGTCCACCCTCGCGCTATTGATCAGCCTGCCGAAACTGCGCGTCCAGCCGATGGGAATGTCGTAGTCGGTAATGTTCGTGTGTCCGCCGACCGAGGGGAACGAATTGGTCAACGTCTCGTCGGTGCTGCTGTAGTGAAAGCCAAAGCTCAGGTTATTTTGAGGACCTCGAGTACGTCCGCGGCCTCCTGCACGCGGACCGACCGACGTACCTCCCAGTGCCTGGTTCAACCGGAAATTCAAGCTGTTGGTGTTGTCTTGCGCCGACGTTATATAACGAAAATTCTGCGTCGAGCCCGGCAGATTCGGCATGGGGATGTAATTCAGCAGCCCTTTCGCCGCTGAATTGATCATGGTGTTCGGAATGATGTTGCCGGCGAAGGGAAGGCCGGTCGCGGGATTGAAAATCTGTACGGGCGAACCGTCCACCACACTCTGCGAGAAGTTGCCTTCCCGTTCGAGCAACGTTGGTACCGTCGAATAGGAAGTGAACGGCTGATTTCCCAACGTCCCGTTATAGTGCAGGAAGAAGAACGTCTTGCTGGCGCCGTTGTAGACGTGCGGAATGATCAGCGGCCCGCCCATGGCAGCGCCGACCCGTTGTTGCAGATACGACGGCTTGGGCGTACTGGCGCCGCGTAACGCGTATGGCGCGGCATCGAGAGAAGCATCGTCAGCCGAGTAATAGATCATGCCGTGCGGCACATTGAAGTTAAAGCCGCGGCCGGGTATCGACATCGGCCCGCCACCACCGCCTCCAAAGCCACCTCCGCCGGGACCACCAAAGCCACCGCCCATGCCACCGCCAGAAGCGCTTTGGATGGCTCCCTGCTGGTTGTCCCGAAAGCGAGACCGCATCTCATCGCTGCTCATGTTGGCGAAACTCGGTGTCTGCGATCCGGAAACCGCCACCGATTCGGTCGAAAGCGACGTCGGCATACCCGGCACCGGCATACCCGACGGAGCGATCTGGTCGATCGCGCTCGCTCCGCCACCCTCGCCCTGCATCACCGACAGCGCCTGGAAGCCGCGTATGGCCGCTGCGGTTCGCGCCTGGGTCGCGGCTCCGGCAGTCCGTGCCTTAGAGAGCAACACGATCTGGAGATCGGCGCGTGCTTCGTGATTCGCGGGCCCAACCGTAACGTGCACGCTCGCGGTGGCGAAGGCAGCCATTTGCGCCCGGACCACGTACTCGCCGTCGCCCGGCACCGTCAGCTTGTAGCTGCCGTCCACCTGCGTCCAGCCCACCACCTTTTGTCCCGTCGCTGGATTCATGGCACTGACAGTCGCACCTGGCACCGCCTGGTTGCCCGACTTCACGGTTCCCTGCAGAATACGGGAAGCGGAATCGATCGATGTCGAAGTCGTCGCCGAAATTTGTGCCGTGGTTGGTACGGCAGGCCCTACCGAGGGGGACGACGAGGTTTGCGCAGGTCGCGGATCAGTCGGTGTTTGTGCCGCTAAGAAGGTCTGGCCTGTCAGCAAAACGAGCAGCGGCAACCATTGAACGATCCGTTGCTTCTCCGTCTTACGACGGCCGCTTGGAATTTCGGAAAACAGCATGAGCCTCTTGCACAACCTTAAATGAGAAGATTCGGCCACAAGGCAGCCAATGTCAAAGTAGATCGACTGGGCTGCGAGTTGCCGACCTCAGCGCAACCTGGACTTCGCGGCCAAGGTCACAGCCGGGGGCCAAGGTACTCACTTCTAGTCGAACACAGGTTTGTCCGGAGCGACGTAAGTCGTGAGTTAAGAATGGTAAAGGAACGAGACCTCCCGCGGGTCCGCCGCCGTATCACATTCGAATCTATGCCGGTCCCTTTCTTCATTGATTCCCCGAAAAATCGGAGTAGGTTCCGAAATTCACACGCTGAAGGCCCACGCCCCAAACACCTCACCGGGGGAAATGAACATCCAACCAGAGTTGATGGACTGGTAATAGTTAGACACAATAGTTTTCGTAGGGTGAGCGGCGAGTTGCCGCTACGAGATTCCCCCACACTAATTCGAAATGGGTGACATGAACTTATCGCCGAACCTTACCTGGTACAAAGACGCAATCATTTACGAAGTTCACGTTCGCGCCTTCTTCGACAGCGTGACCGACGGCATTGGCGACTTCGGAGGCTTGACCCAAAAACTCGATTATCTCGAAGACCTCGGCGTGACCGCGATTTGGCTCCTGCCCTTCTGTCCATCCCCGCTGAAGGATGACGGCTACGATATTTCGGACTACACCAATGTTCATCCGTCTTACGGCACGATGAAAGACTTCCAGCGCTTCCTGCGCGAAGCGCACCGTCGCGGTTTGCGGGTCATTACCGAGCTGGTCCTGAATCACACCTCCGACCAGCACGTCTGGTTTCAGCGTTCGCGCCGCGCCGCTCCCGGCACTAAGTGGCGCAATTTCTATGTGTGGAGCGACACGCCCGAGAAGTACTCGGACGCGCGCATTATCTTCAAGGATTTCGAAACCTCCAATTGGACCTGGGACCCGGTTGCGAAGGCTTATTACTGGCACCGCTTCTACTCGCACCAGCCTGACTTGAACTGGGAAAATCCCGAGGTGCGTGAAGCCATGTTCGCCGCCATGGACTTCTGGTTCGACGCGGGCGTCGATGGTCTGCGACTCGACGCCGTACCCTACCTCTTCGAACGCGAGGGCACCAATTGCGAAAACCTTCCGGAAACCCACATGGCGCTTCGGGATTTGCGGAAACACATCGACGAGAAATATCGCGACCGAATGTTGCTCGCCGAGGCCAATCAATGGCCGGAGGACGCGGTCGCTTACTTCGGACAGGGCGACGAATGCCACATGGCGTTCCACTTCCCGGTGATGCCGCGGCTCTTCATGGGTCTGCGCATGGAAGATCGCTATCCCATCACCGACATCCTGAAACTCACGCCGCCGATTCCCGAGAACTGCCAGTGGGCGATGTTTTTGCGGAACCACGACGAACTCACGTTAGAGATGGTCACGGACGAAGAGCGCGATTACATGTATCGCACCTACGCGCGCGAACGCGAAGCCCGCATCAATCTCGGCATCCGCCGCCGCCTCGCTCCCCTGCTGGAGAATGATCGCCGGCGCATCGAGCTGATGAATGCCCTCCTCTTCGCTTTGCCGGGCACGCCAGTCCTGTACTACGGCGACGAGATCGGGATGGGCGACAACGTGTTCCTCGGCGACCGCAACGGAGTTCGCACGCCCATGCAGTGGAGCTCGGATCGCAACGCCGGTTTCTCGCGCGCCAATCCGCAAAAACTCTACCTGCCGGTGAATATCGATCCCGAATATCACTACGAAACGGTGAATGTCGAAGCGCAACAGAACAATTCGCACTCCCTGTTTTGGTTCACCAAGCGCCTGATTTTGCAGCGCAAACAATTCAAGGCTTTCGGCCGGGGCTCGCTGGAATTTCTATATCCCAGCAACCGTAAAGTCCTGGCCTTTATCCGTCAGCTCGAAGACGAGAAGATCCTGGTTGTGGCGAACCTGTCGCGCTTCGCGCAGTGCTGCGAGCTCGACCTCTCCGCCTTCAAGGGCACGGTGCCGATCGAAGTCTTCGGACACGCACGATTTCCCGGCATCACCGAAAATCCGTATTTGCTTTCTCTGGGGCCGCACGCTTTCTACTGGTTCAACCTGCAGCCTCGCGAAACCACACAGGAGTCGTTGAACCTCGGCTCCGACAGCCAGAATCTCCCCGTGCTGCAGCTGGCTTCGCTGGCCGATGTTTTCGCCGAGCCCACGTTGACGGCGATGATGCGCCTGGCGCCACGGGTCTTACCGGGCCGGCCGTGGTTTCTGGGGAAAAAGCACATCATCACTTCTGCCACCGTTACCGGGCTCATCCCCTTGCCCGGTACCATGTCGTACTTGATGTTCCTGGGCGTGGAGTACGGCGATGCCGAACCTGAGGAGTATTTGATACCGCTGTCCATCGCGACCAACGAAAAAGCCGAGGCCCTTTTGCGCGAACACTCCGACGCCGTGTTGACGCGCCTGGAAGGCATTCCCGACACCCAGGCCTTCCTCTACAGTGCAAGCTTTGACCGCGACTTCAACGACGCCCTGTTGAAGGCCATTGTGCGACGCCGTCGCATCCGCGACGGCGCAGGGGAGCTCGTCGGCTCTCACACCCGAGCGTTCCGCAGCGCCTGGAGCCAGGTTCGCTCCAACCTCGAACCTTGCCCTCAGCAGGGCGACCAGTTCTATACGGTAATCAAGTTCGGCGACGATTTCGTGCTCAAGCTCTACAGGAAGCTGGAGCAGGGTATCAATCCCGGACGCGAGGTGCCGGAATTTCTTACGCAAGAGACCGCTTTTACCGCGATTCCGCGCGCGCTCGGCGCTCTCGAATATCGCCAGGTGATCGACGATGCGGCACGCGAAACCACCGTCGGCACCCTCTCCAGCTTCGTTCGCAACGGAACCAGCGGCTGGACGTACACCGTCGATCACCTCAGCCTGTTCTTCGAGCACGCCCTCGCGCTTTCTCCGGAAGATCCCCGCGTCCGCGACTTGCCGCTGATCGATCCCCTCACCTCACCCAAGGCGACGGTTCCCACCATCATGGCGGAATTGCTCGGCAGCTACGTGGACTCCATGCGCGGGCTGGCGCGTCGCACTGCCGAAATGCACATAGCCCTGAGCAGCCGGCCCGACATCCCCGACTTTGCGCCAGAACCGTTCACCGAGTTCTATCGGCAGAGCGTCTATCACGGAATGTTAGGGCAATTGAACCGCTCTTACGACGCGTTGCGGTCGAACCTGCGAGCGCTGCCGTCCATCGCCCTGGAGAAAATCAACGAGGTTCTCAGCCGCGAGGGTGAGGTTCGCGCGCAGCTTTTACAACTCCGCGATAAGCGGCTGTCCGGCCTCCGCATCCGGCTGCACGGAGACCTTCACCTGTCGAACGTGGTGTTTTCCGGCAGCGACTGGATGATTACGAACTTCGAAGGGGACCCTTACCGGTCGCTGAGCGAGCGCCGTATCAAGCGTTCGGCGATGCGTGACGTCGCCACTATGCTGCGCTCGTTTCACTATGTCTCGCACGCCGCACTGTTCGGCGACATTCCAGGCATCGTGCCCAGCAAAGAAGCACATCCGCAACTGGAGCGGTGGGCGGAGGCCTGGTATCGCTGGGTCAGCGCCATCTTCCTGCATGAATATCTCAAGGCTGCGGGTAATGCGGCGTTCCTGCCGCAGCGCGAGGATGAATTCCGCATTTTGCTTGCAGCTTACATGCTGGAGCGCGCGCTCATCGAGATTGAGCACGAGCTCAATTACCGTCCCGAGTGGATTCGGATTCCGGTGCACGGCATCCTCGAGCAACTTAAGCCCACGCCCGTCTTGGGTTAGCGAAAGGCTTCTTGGTGGACGACGTACCGTATCTTGCTGATGTCGCCAGCGTAATTTTCTTCCAGAACGTCGATCATTCCCTGCACGCAGCGGCCGGCGATGCCGCGATCGGGATCGGGCGACAGCTGGGTAATCTGCGCGGCACTAGGAAAATGTGGATGAGGGCGGAAGCGTTCCTGGCCGTGGGATTTCAAAACGTCTTCTTGGCCCACCGGTCGATCCGATCGAGTGCTTCCTCGATATTCTCCACCGAATTGGCAACGCTGAACCGCAGGTAGCCTTCGCCGAACGAACCAAACGCCGTGCCCGAAAGCGCCGCCACGCCGGCTTCTTCCAGCAGTGCATCGGCCAGCTTCTTCGACGCCCACCCGGTCTGTTTGATATTCGGGAAGGTATAGAACGCGCCTTTCGGAGACAGGCAGGAGAAGCCCTTGATCTGGTTAATGCCCTTCACGAACACATCACGACGCTCCTGGAACTGGAGCCGCATTTTCTCCGGCTCGCTCTGATCGCCACGCAGCGCTTCCACGCCCGCCATCTGCGTGAAACTCGCGGTGCAGGAATTCGAGTTCGTCATCAGCCGGGCCATCTGCACCGCGAGATCTGGACGCATGACGCCGTAACCCATGCGCCAGCCGGTCATGGCATAGGTTTTGGAGAAGCCGTCGAGAATGATGGTGCGGTCGCGCATGCCCTCGACCGCCGCCATACTGTAGTGCTCGCCTTCAAACAGCAGGCGATGATAGATCTCGTCGCTCATCACCATGATGTCGCGCGTGCCGATGGCAGCGGCAACGTCTTGAACATCCTGCCGTGTCATCACGCCGCCCGTCGGATTCTGCGGAGAGTTCAGGATGATGAGCTTGGTGCGGTCCGTAATGAGCTCGGCCAGTTCATTCACATCGAGGCGGAATTCCCGCTCTTCGCGCAGGGGTATCGGTATCGCCTTGCCGCCGACAAAATTGATCATCGACTCGTAAATCGGGAAGCCTGGATTTGGGTAGATGACCTCGTCGCCGACATCAATGAGAGACAGAATGGTAAAGAAGATGATGGGCTTTCCGCCAGGCACGACCACCACCTGATCGGACGTCACCGGAATGCCGCGCGAACGCGAAACGTCGTCAGCGATAGCCTGGCGAAGTTCCGGCAGACCGGCCGACGGCCCGTAGTGGGTGTAGCCGTGATGCAGGGCGTCGACAGCGGCTTCAATCACATTGCCGGGCGTGTCCTGGTCGGGCTCGCCTATCTCGAGGTGCACAATGCTCTTGCCCTGGCTCTCCAGAGCGCGGGCGCGAACCAGCACCTCGAATGCGGTTTCGGTGCCGAGCCGCGACATCCGCTTCGCCAAGCGCAATTCTGTCTGGGTCATTGCCATAGACAAACTCATCATGGTACTCCGGATCAGCAGGTTTGGGGGCGCGAATCTCCGGCTGCCATTGTCTATCGGGATGCCACAGGACGCTGTGACGTAAAACCCCAGTCACTGTGATGCGTGCAGATGGCGAAAAGGTAATCGGGTGCGGGCGCGTTTGAAAAGACGCTAGGCGGGCGCGACCGGCAACGAGCTCGAACGGCCGTAACCCCGTTTTAGCCTTGGGCGCCGGCGCACGCCGGTCGTCGACGCGCACATTCAAGCCGCGCGGCGCCATCTTTCACGACTCCCCTGCCTCGAACCACCAACTATCCCAGATACTCGATCTCGAAATCGATCCTGGCCGTGTGCTCCAGCATGGCAGAGACCGAGCAATATTTTTCCTTGGAGAGATGGACCGCGTCTTCCATCGCCTTTTGGGAGACGGCTCCGCCAACGCGATAGATTAGGCGAATTTCGGTATAGACCTTGGGAAACGTGTCCGCCTTTTCGGCAACGGCTTTCACTTCCAGGCTGGTGAAGGGCTCGCGTTTCTTGCGCAGAATGCCGACTACGTCGCTGGCGGTGCAACCGCACAGCGCGATGAGCACAAGTTCCATGGGAGAGCTGGCGGTGTTTTCCTTGCCGGCCTCCACCACCACCGCATGCCCGCTGCTTGCTTCCCCGACGAAACGGTCGTTATCGGTCCACAGCGCCTTGGCTTCGATCATGAAGCAATGTCCTCGCTACTTGTTCTACCGGGTTAGAACCACGATTGTTTTTTAGGTGATCCTGTACACACTGGCCGAATAACAAAGACACCCATGAAGGCGGCCAAGGGAAAACATCCGCTGTCCTACGGTTGCTTCGGCTTCTGGTCGCCGTAGATCGAATACTGGTCGCGAGGGCGCTTCATGCGAATCGTGATCTCTTGTTCCTGCTGGGCGATGGCGTAGTCGTCGCCGAAGGTCTGGAACCCGGGCGCAATCACCTGGATCCGCAACTTGCCATAGGGAATGCCCGCGTACTCGGTTTTGCCGTCGAGGTCTGTCTTGAGCTCGAAGCCGCCCTTGTCCTGCTTGCCGTTTCCCCCGACCGGATGCAACACGACCGCAGCATTGTGTATGGGTTTGCCATTGTCATCCTTGATGACTACGAATTTGACCGTCGACTGCTGTTCGGTCTTCTTGTCGCTCGCCAGTGACACCACGGGCAACAACAACAAGACCGCGATCACGAATACCAACGGGTGGTTGCTCATCGCGTCCATTTTAGGCGGGCCGGCGGCTACGCTGCAATCTGCTCTTGGCAATTGCTCGTTCCTGTCACCGTAACCGGGAGAGAATTTTACGTATTGGTTACAAATTCCGCTTGGCAATCCGCGCTGTTCTTGGGTTCAGTTCTGGTTCGTGGGACCGGCAGGAGCGGGGGTGGCGCTCGGGTCTTTCGGCCAGGTGTCGTTGCCATCCGGGATCTTCGCGCTGTCCGACGTGCTTGGGTGCGGCCGTGTCAGGACGGGCTGATCCTGGTCCGCCGGGTGTGGATCCGAAGCGCCCGTTGCGTCAGAGCCTGAATTGCTCCCGCCGCTACTGTCGGTGCCGCCCGTACGCCGCATCAATACCGGCCGGCGGTTGTCCTGCGGGCCGCCGATACGATGCGCGTTTTCCATCGCGTACAGGCGCGCCTTGATCGCCTCGAACTCGCTGGTGTCTACCACATACTCCGGACGGTCGGGGAGGTAGTTGCGAATCTCCTCTTGCGCGGCCTTGATGCGGTCGCTGTTCATAGGATGGGTGGAGAACGCTTTGGCGATGGCGTTGTGTTTGTGCTTCTCGTCCAGCTTGAGCTTCTCGAAGAACTCAACAAAGGCGTGAGGATCGTAGCCGGTCGCGTAATCGTATTCCAATCCAAGCAGGTCGGCCTCGCGCTCGGCATCGCGAGAAAACTTCAGGAAGCCCAGGGGGACAGCGAGTCCGGCGACTTCGCTGATCGCGTAGGCTACCGGACCGCCAACGACCATCAGCGGGATCTGTGCCATGTTCCAGATCTGCGCCTTGGTCATGTTCTTGGTCGCGTGGCGGGCCGCCACGTGTGCGATTTCATGGGCCATCACCCCGGCCAGTTCGGCCTCGTTGTCGGCCGCGAGGATCAGTCCGCTGTCCACATAAAAGAAGCCCCCGGGAAGCGCAAAGGCGTTCACTTCCTCGTCTTCCAGCACCTTGATCGTGAAAGGCACACGCGCATCGGAGTTGCGTACCAGATTTTGGCCGATCCGGTTAACGTACTCGGTAATGATGGGATCGTTTACTACCCGCGAGCTTTGCTCGACGCCGGCGGAAAGCTGATGTCCCAGGGCAATTTCGCGATCGAGAGAATAGAAGTTGATCCCGGCCCCGACGTTCCGCTGGCCAATCAGCGCTACATTGTATTTGGGCTTGATCGCGGGCTGCGCGTCGCCCTTCCCAACTAACTTCGTAGTTTGCGGCGGTGCGACCGGAAGCGGCCCAAACGTTGTCGTTCCCGCGGTGTCGCTTTGCCTTCGGTCGTGAGCCGCGGCAGCCTGAATTTGTGCGGCGGTTGGGAGTTGAGTTGTCTCAGAAGCAGCCGGGCCCGGCTCCGGAGCCGGAGTGGGATCCTGCGGCGGTTGCGAGATCGCTTTGGCAACCTGGGCTGGCTCAACCGGGGCCGTCAGCACCTGTTGGTTTTGGCCCCAGACGAGGGATGTCAGGCTGACGACAAAAAGGGGGAGCACGCCGAGTGGCTGACGTGCAGAGAGTGCGAGTCGAACAACCCGATGCAGCGACACAATAGCACCCGTCCAAGTATCGATTATGCCGCCAGAGGCGACAGTCTGGAAGCGAAAAATGGACAAAACCTCGCAACCCCCAACGCTGCGCTGCAAAATGCTTTCTTCCGGCGACAGCAACGTCCTGGATGCTGCCGCTCTTCTCTTCGTTACCACAACCCTCGACAGCAATCCTCGGCTTGCCCTTGGCGCAACCCCTATGCAAGTTGGCTGCGACCAGCTAAGACTCTTCTAATCCATTGTGCATCAATGGTTTACTTGCATCTGAAGCACCAAATGAAATTTGAGTGAATTGCACTCAGGTTCTCCTTGACAGCAAGGTACGAATCATGACATGATTAGCACTCGTTGGGAGTGAGTGCTAGCAGCAGCTTGGGATGTCCATCCAGCACCCCTCCTGGCATCCGGGGTAAACCCCAAACTTCATGACCAAGCCGATCCTCAACGCAGTGAACTTGTGCCAGGACTCGGCAAAGTTATATGCAATCCAACTCAAACCAAGCTCGAAAGGAGTTTACGAATGGCGACAAAGCTGACTCCCCTGCATGACCGCATCGTGATTCGCCGCATTGAAGAGGCGGAAACCACTCGCGGCGGCATCATCATCCCCGACAGCGCAAAAGACAAACCGCAAGAGGGCGAAGTGATTTCCATCGGCAAAGGCAAGACCAACGAAAAGGGCGAGACCTTCCCCTTGGCGGTTAAGGCGGGTGACCACGTTCTGTTCGGCAAGTATGCCGGTACCGAAATTAAGATCGACGGCGAAGACTTCCTGATCATGCGCGAGGAAGAAGTCCTTGGCATTCTGGAAGGCGCCAGCAAGCCCGCACTCGCCAGCAAGTAACTGCGAGTTGGTTGTGATTTCCAAACGTCAGTTCGCGGTTGTTGCAGCGCCTCGCTCGCAACTGCAACTGACCACCGACAACTGATTTTCAAGGAGATTGAAAGCAATGGCAAAGCAGATTGTGCATGGAGAGGATTCACGCCAGGCGATTCTTCGTGGCGTGAATGTGTTGGCCGATGCGGTAAAGGTCACGCTGGGCCCGAAGGGCCGCAATGTGGTCATCGAAAAGAAATTCGGTTCGCCGCTTATTACGAAGGACGGCGTGACCGTTGCCAAGGAAATCGAACTGAAAGACGCCATGGAAAACATGGGCGCCCAGATGGTTCGCGAAGTCGCCTCCAAGACCTCGGACGTTGCCGGCGACGGCACCACGACCGCGACCGTGCTGGCGCAGTCCATCTTCCGCGAGGGCGTGAAGACTGTGGCTGCCGGCGCCAATCCGATGGCGTTAAAGCGCGGCATCGATAAGGCGATAACCGCCGTGTGCGGAACCCTCGATAACGATGGCAATCGCAATCCTGGCGCGCTCGACAAGCTGTCGCAGAAGGTGACCGGCGACATGATCGCGCAGGTTGGCACCATCTCCGCCAACAACGACGAGACCATCGGCAAGATCATCGCTGAAGCCATGAAGAAGGTCGGCAAAGACGGCGTAATCACGGTGGAAGAAGCCAAGACGATGGAAACCCAGTTAGAAGTCGTTGAAGGCATGCAGTTCGATCGTGGCTACCTCTCGCCCTACTTCGTGACCGATCCTGAGCGCATGGAAGCGGTCCTGGAGAACGCGTACATCCTGATCCACGAGAAGAAGGTTTCGTCGATGAAGGACCTGCTTCCTCTGTTGGAGCAGGTGGCCAAGAGCGGCCGTCCGCTGGTGATCATCGCCGAAGACGTGGAAGGCGAAGCGCTGGCGACCCTGGTGGTCAACAAGCTGCGTGGCACGCTGAATGTTGCCGCAGTGAAGGCTCCCGGCTTCGGCGATCGCCGCAAAGCCATGCTGCAGGACATCGCGATTCTGACCGGCGGCAAGGCCATCACGGAAGACCTCGGCATTAAGCTGGAGAACGTTCAGATGAGCGATCTCGGCCAGGCCAAGAAGGTCACCATCGACAAGGACAACACGACCATCGTCGAGGGCAAAGGTTCGCCCAGCGACATCCAGGGCCGCGTAAAGGAAATTCGCAGCCAGGTGGACAAGACCACGAGCGACTACGACCGCGAGAAGTTGCAGGAGCGGTTGGCGAAGCTGGTGGGCGGCGTTGCGGTGATCAAAGTCGGCGCAGCGACCGAGACGGAAATGAAGGAAAAGAAAGCCCGTGTGGAAGATGCGATGCACGCGACCCGCGCAGCCGTGGAAGAAGGCATTGTCCCCGGCGGCGGTGTGGCGCTGCTGCGCTGCGGTACGGCGGTGGAAGCCCTCAAGCTGGAAGGCGACGAGAAGATCGGTGCCAACATTGTGCGCCGCGCCCTCGAAGAGCCGTTGCGTCAGATCGTCGGCAATGCCGGTGAAGAAGGCGCGATCGTGGTAGGACGGATTCGTGATTCGAAAGAAGCGAACTTCGGCTACAACGCCCAGAACGGCGAGTTCGGTGACCTGGTAAAGCAAGGCGTCATCGATCCCACTAAAGTGGCTCGCACGGCCCTGCAGAACGCAGGTTCGATCGCAGCGCTGATGCTTACCACCGAAGCCCTGGTTTCGGAGATTCCGGAAGAGAAGAAGGAAGCTCCCATGGGCGGCGGCCACGGCGGCGGCATGGGCGGCATGTACTAAAGACGGTTGTCAGTTCTCAGCTGTCAGTTGTCCGCAAGGACGAGTGCCCCATTCGAGCGCAGGCTGGAGTGGGGCATTTTTCTGTCTAGGAGGACGTTCAGTTCGGGAGTCCCGGCGCAATCCGCGTCGTTGCCTTCGACGCTTTCACCCACGGCGCAGTCGTCGACCGCCGGGAGATCGCTTTGTGCAGGTGCGGGTCCGATAACGCATAGAGCGCCAGTCCCAATCGGTCCGACATGCCGAGCTTATCGAAGAGAACGCGCAGGGCATTCTTTATCGCCTGTTCGGTGAGGTTGAGCTGGATCGCGATGTCACGGTTCTTGTAGCCCAGGCTCACAAAGCGAATGATATGGATTTCGGTCGGGGTCAGCCGGGTCTTCGGTGGCGCACTCACGAAGTCCGCCGCAGCTCCGCTTCGCACTGGATAACTGGGTTGAACAAACGATTCCCCAAGTGCCAGCCGTCGAACCGCCTTCACCGCCGTGGTGGGGTCGGCCGACCGATAGATCACACCTTGAAAACCAAGGTCGACGTATTCGGCGGCGTCGTCGTCTTTCTCCGCGAGCATCAAGAGAGCGAAGTGCCGTTGCCGCGCCAGCCTGGCGAGCTCAGGCAAAGCTTCCAGGAACGGCTGCGACAGCATGACAACATGAGGGATAAAGGTTCGGACGGCATTCATCATGAGCGCCGGAGATCCCGATTGCCCGACGATACGAATATCGTCCTCCGCGGCCAAGACTCGGGCCGTCCCCGACCGAAAAATCGGCTGGTGGTCAGCAAGGACTATGTTGATCATGTGCCGAACCGGTTGCAATCGGAAGTCCACTTACCATTGCAAGTTGTTAAGAACGGGATGCTTAGTGAATAAAATGAGCAATATACCGGCGCACTTTGTCTTTGGGAGACTCGCGAATGGCGTGCCCTGAAGAGGATGGGGAATGTGGATTTTGCGCAACGGAGGAACGAATTTACCGGACACCGAGGCGTCGACCTCCGCTTTGCCGTGACGTTAAACAGTTGTATCGACTCACGACGTGCCGCTACCGGCGGAGGTTTCGTGATAATGCCTTTCACGATAGACTGGCTTCGCTCCGAGGTTACCCAACTGCCATGTCAAACCCGACGCTCTCTCACCATCCATGGCCGGCTCTTCCCTACGCCGATTTCGCACCTACACAGCACCTTTTGCACATGGGTTTGCAAGCCATCGGCAAGCTGAAACTGGCCGAACCCTTCGAACCGCAGTGGGCCGAGGTGCCGCTCTGGGTGAATGAGCGTGGCCTTACGACTGGCCCGATCCCTTATCAAAACGGCGCCTATGACGTGACGGTCGACCTGCTCGCGCATGCGGTTGGTTGCACCACGAGTTGGGGCGCGGCGGCAAGCTTTCCAGTAGCGCCCATGCCGGTTGCCGATTTTGTAAGGCGGCTTTTCTCGACGCTGCGCGAGGTCGGGGTCGACGTGCACATCAACCCGAAGCCGCAGGAAGTCGCCAACCCTATACCGTTCGATCAGGACACTCAGCCGAGGCCGTATGAGGCAGGGCTGGCCACCGCGTGGTGGCGAATTCTGCTCAGTACGCAGCGCGTGATGCAGATCTTTCACGGGCGATTTGGCGGCAAGACGCAGCCCATTGGCCTGATGTGGGGCACACTCGACATTCGCGATGTACGTTACAACGGCAAATCCGCCTCGCCAGGAGAAAAGGCCGACTACATTCGGCGGAACGCCATGAACGCCGAAATGATTGAAGTCGGCTGGTGGGGCGGCAGCGAAGCATATCCCAAGGCCGCGTTCTATTCCTTCACCTACCCGCAACCAAAGGGCATCGAGACGTCGAAGATCACCCCCGGGGCGGCCCGCTGGGATCTCACGATGAGCGAATTCCTGCTCGACTATGACGACCTGCGCAAGTCGAGCGATCCTGACGGCGATTTGCTGTCGTTCTTCGAATCGACCTACCAGGCCGGAGCGACCCTGGCAGGCTGGGATCCGGACCTGGTAGTCCCGGGCAGGCCCAAGTAGACATCGATCATCCCTTGGTCAACATCTCAAGGGACACAACGGAGTGGTCAATATGCAAGTTTGTGAGCACGTGGATGAGATCAAGAAGGCCGCTCCCACAGGGCCGGGCTGCGTAGAGTGCATGGCGCACGACGGCTGGTGGGTGCACCTGAGGCGTTGCGCGACCTGCGGCCACATCGGCTGCTGCGACTCCAGCCCGAATAAGCACGCCCGAAAGCATGCACACCAGAAGTCGCACCACATCATTCAAAGTTACGAGCCCCAGGAAGACTGGCTCTATTGCTTTGCCGACGATCTGACGTTCGACATCCCGACAATGCACGGGTCGCCGAGCCATCCTCCAGGGTGGAGCCCCGGACCTCCCGGCAAGGTGCCATTGGAGTAGCGCGAGCCGGCACGCATGGAGCGCAGCTCCCCCCTTGAATCGTCATCCCGAACGCAGCCCGAACTGTGATCGAGTTGTGATCGCATTGTCATCGCATTCTCATCGAATTGTCACCCCGAACTCCTTCAGGAGTGAGGGGCCTGCGGTTTGCTTGCATCGCTAGCGAGGCCGGAGGAACCGCAGGTCCCTCACCCCCTGAGTGCCGTCTTGATTGCACGCGTGTCGAGTGCATGATGGTTTGCACGGAGGCGGACTGGAGGAGTAAAGTCTCCAGACTGCGGACGCGCCACCCGTAGGCGATCAATCCTGGAGGCGCAGTATGGCGACTTTTAGCGACTCAATTCTCGTGGCCTCAGCCGGGATCCTGACCATGACACCCGGCTTCCCAATTTCCTTCACCGTAACCTGGGCCGACAATATCAGCCCATTCCGCTGGAGCCGCGTGTGGCCGGCAATCCAGGGCGCATCCGATGAGGCTACTTTTCAGAGCGTCACTCTTCTTTCCGAAGGCTCGCAATGGAACTTGGAAGCACCAGCCTCTGTTGCTCTGGCTGTGACGATGCAAGGAGACGGCGACTTAGGGGCTCCTGTGACGGCGCGGATCCAGGTCATGGCCTCGCAAGCCGACACCTTCTGAGACGTTTGTCGCACCACCCCTAACGAAAAGGAGACCGACCATGAAAGTCCTTGCCTTATTCGACAAGAGCGGAAACGTTCACGCCCTTTTTCGTCCTTCTGCGGAGCCGGGTTCTCCGACGCTCAGCTTTCGATCGGGACCGGATCATAAGGCAGAAACACTGGAGGTTCCGAGCGAACTGCAAAATCTGACTCCCTCCCGGCTTTTCGCCGCGGTTAGAGTGGATCTCGGCAGCGGCACACCCCGCATGGTGGCACGATAGCGAAACCGGGAAGCGAGTCGCTGTGATCGAGCCGACGCCGTGATGTTGTATAGTGGGCCGCTACTGCGCAACTGCAACCGACACGGAAGGGACAATCCATGAACTCGACCACGGTTTTCGTACTGGCGTTCGGCATCGGCATCGTTGCCGGTCTGCGCTCGCTGACTGCCCCCGCTGCCCTGAGTGTGGCCGCATGGCTCAAGTGGTTCAGCCTCGAAGGTTCCCCGTTGCACTTCATGTCGTCGGGAATTGCCGCGCTGATCTTCGGCATTCTGGCAATCGCAGAACTGATCGCCGACAAGCTGCCCTCGACGCCGAGCCGTACAGCGCCAATGGGTCTTTCGGCGCGGGCCGTCACCGGCGCGCTTTCCGGCGCCACGGTCGCCGCCGGCGGGGGCCAGTCTCTAGCCATCGGAGCTTGCCTGGGCGTTGTCGGCGCTCTGGTGGGCACCTTCGGCGGCTACCGGGCGCGCCTAGCCTTGCTCAAAGTGCTGCCTCCCGTGCTGGCGGCGGTTCTGGAAGACATCGTCGCAATTGGCGCCGGCTTTCTCATCGCCTCCAAGGTCTAGTTCGGACTACGTATCTGCGGAAAGACCGGCCCTCCTCGCGCGGGTCCGGAGTCACCGACGGCTTTCCCGTGCACACACCATTGTGAAAACGCGATGAACTTGGCGCAATCCAGTTGGATGTTTTGTGCCGGATGCGAAATGAATAACATTTTCCCTGTCCACAAATCCGAAGACTGTAGCACAATGGGATGTCGCATCATTACGCACTTCTGCAGGTGAGATATGGTATTCGGCCGCGAAAGAAGTAATCGATCCACAGTAGAGCTTAGGCCCCTTGACCGTCTGACGCTTGGCTTCGTTGGCGTCGGGGTAATTTTTGCATCGCTCGGTCTCGGCGAGGCCGTCTATCGGCTCGCCTTTTTCGACTTCGATGGCGCCACCGATCGGCTCCCCATCGAAATGTTATTTGGCCTGGCGTTCGCCTGGATGGTCACCAAAGTCGCGAAGAAGATCTACCAGCACCGCATGGAAACGTCGGAGCGAATCAACCTGGTGTGGCAGCGGAATCACAAGATTCGCCACGCCGTGGAAGCGATCACGCCAGCGCCGTTCCCGCGCGATCAGCAGGCCATCCGTGTAATCCGCGAAGAAGTCGATCGCATTGAGTGGGCGCTGGTCGACATGCTGCCGCGTTAAACCCTGGCCGCGGTTTGTCGCCATTCGCCCGGAGACGACGCTTGACTCACTTGGAGGAGCGTGTTTCGGACTTCAGATTGAGGTTTCGGACCAGGCGATGCAGATACTTGGGATGAATTCCCAGCAGTCGGGCCGCCTCGACGTAGTTGCCTTTGGCCTCTTCCAGGGCCCCGAGAATGAGCTGCTTCTTCGTGTTGTTCAGCACGCTGTGATAACGCGCATCAGAAACTCCCGACGCCTGCTCTTCCAGCAGAATGCTGGGAAGGTCCTCGGGAAGAATTTCTTCGGTCAACCCCAGCACGATGGCGTGTTCAATGGCGTTCTCCAGCTCGCGAACATTGCCCGGCCAGCTATAGCCGGTTAGCAGTGCCCGCGCCTCGGCGGAAATTCCTTTGAAGGGCCGCTTCGCTTTGCGAACATATTTTCCGGCGAAGTAAAGCGCGAGGAGTGGGATATCCTCACGATGGTCCCGTAGGGGAGGCACGCTCAAAGAAACGACATTCAGGCGGAAATAAAGGTCCTGACGAAATTCTCCCTGCTTGATCGCCTGTTCCAGGTTTTTATTGGTTGCCGCCAGGACCCGCGCGTTGAATGGCAAGAGGCGATTGCCGCCCAGGCGCTCGAACTCCCGCTGCTGCAAAACTCGCAGCAACTTGGCTTGGAGCAACGCCGCCATCTCGCCTATCTCGTCGAGAAATAATGTGCCTTCTTCGGCCGCTTCGAGCTTACCTTTCTTGGACGCGACCGCCCCGGTAAAGGCCCCCTTCTCGTGTCCGAATAACTCGCTCTCGAGCAGTGCTTCGGGGATGGCAGCGCAATTGATCGCAATGAACGGTTTGTCAGCCCGCGAACTGCTGTTGTGGATCGCGCGCGCGACCAGTTCCTTGCCAGTCCCGCTCTCTCCGCGGATCAGCACCGTCGAGTCGCTACCGGAAACTCGGGCAATGAACTCCAGGACCTGCCGGATCGGCTTGCTTTCGCCAATCAAGGTAGTGTCGGGCCGGGTTTCCGCTTTCAGCCGCTGGTTCTCCGCTCGCAAGGAGTCGAGGGTTATGACATTTTCCAGGGCCACGGCAGCGATTCTTGAAACCGAGCTGAGGAAGTAGGCGTGATCGTCGCCGAAGGATTCTTGTGTGCTCGACGACTGAAGGTAGATGACACCTAGAGTCTTCTCCATCGCGACCAAAGGCACGCAGAGAACGTTTTCAGGATGGTCTCCGGCGCCGACCGTGTCGGTAAGAACCGCCGCTCGCTCCCATACTGATTGCCGAACCAGCGCGGTGCGGATCTCGAGCTCACTCGCACTATCGGGATCGCGCTTCCAGGTGCAGACGGAGCTGGGCTCTTCGTCGAGATTGGGCAGGATTACGATCGCGCCGTGATCGGCAGGGATGACTTCTGAAATCAGCTCCAGTAATTTTCGCTGCAGCAGATCGACATCGCGAATCGAGTTGATGACATTGGCGATCTTGAAAAGGCCCGCCAGGTCGCGTGCCATCCGTCCGATATTCACGGCTTCCTGCGGAAGTCCGGACAGCGGATCCAGGAAGATCGTTTTTACTCCGCCGCCGGACGCATTCTTGCTGAACCACGAATGGGCCGACCCGTCCTCGTCAGGTCCGGTTAGAAACAGAAATTCCGAGCTTCCGATTCTTATTTTGTCGCCGTGTTGCAGGCCCTTACGGCTGATCGGCAGGCCGTTGACGAAGGTTCCATTATGGCTTTCGAGATCCTCAATCTCATGGCCCTCGCCGTCAGCGTGGATGCGGCAGTGCTTGCGCGAGACGGAGGCGTCCGCCACGCTCAGCTTGTTGGCCGGATCGCGACCGATCGCCAGCGGGCCGTCGTCTAACCGCTGAACTCTTCCCCGCACCGGTCCGGAGATCGCAATCAGTCTGGGGTCCATGCTGCCCTACCTCGCTGTGCCAGTGTAGCTGAGAGTTTTCCGAACACATCCATGAATCGCTTTTCTCCGATGGGAACCGATCGGATACTAACGGGTATCCGATCCACTACCCCGTTGCTGCCGTGGGCCCGGTGAATGGTGCTGCGAAGACGGGGAGCATTTCCGCATATTGTTGAAAGCTCAGGAACAAGCAAGCTTCCCCAGATAGGGAAACACCATGGCAGCGCACATGCAATATCTCTTTGCGTACGAGGGACAGGAAAAGCCCAAAGCTGGCCCGCCCCTAGCAATCAATTTCAGTCGGGTTCCACTGCAAGGAGCCCCCAAGGAGGAAGTTATGAAACGCAACCTTACCGGGATCCTGACGCTAGTGGTTCTGTCGTTGACCATGACTGCCATCGGCGCCTACGCCCAAACCGCTGTGAAGGCCAATGTGCCCTTCGGCTTCAAAGTTGGAAACGTTCAATTGCCAGCTGGTACGTACGTGATCCGCCAACAGGATCAGAGCATCCTCATCGTAAGCAACATCGAAAAGAGCGCGGCGGTCCTGACTACGGCTCGTCGCGACGAGGCCAACAAGGGCAACGCCCGGCTGGTGTTCTATCGCTCCGGCAACCACTATTTCCTCACCCAGATTTGGGGCGGATACGGTACGTCAGGGCTCATCCTGCCTTCTTCGAAGCTGCAGGACGAACTCCGGGCCTCAGAGGCAGGACCGAACGACGGTGAATTTGTCCTCGCTTTAAATCAGTAGCGGCCAGCAACAAATACAAGAGCCCGGCTCGCCCGCCGGGCTTTTGTATTGACGCCTTCCTTGCTCGCATCTCTCTTGGATAACCGGCTCTGATTTTTCACCCGCCGGCGATGGCTCCCACGATGAGAAACGGCTCCTTTCCCGACCTGACTTCTTCCGGTAGTTCGGCGTCGGGCGACTCATGGGACAGATCTTCCTGACAGGCGAAGAAACGCAGGAAGGCCCGTCGCTGCTGCGTGACGTGATCGCGAATGGTGCCGCGCAGCATCGGATATTCAGCCTCGAGCGCATCGAGCACGGAGCGCTGGGTGACCGGGCCTGGGATTTCAAGCTTCAGTTCGCCATCCACGTGCGCCAGCGTACGCAGGTGTGCCGGCAGTTCCACGCGAATCATGGCAGCGTTTGGACCTCGACAGAAAGAACTGCCGGAAGATCGCGCACAATCGGCTTCCAGTTATCGCCACCATCGGTGGAGGAGTAGACTTGACCGCCGGTGGTGCCGAAGTACACGCCGCAGGAATCGAGGGTGTCGACAGCCATGGCGTCGCGCAGCACGTTCACATAGCAATCCTTCTGCGGCAGTCCGTTGGTGAGCGCCTCCCACTCGTTGCCACCGCTGCGGCTGCGATACACGCGCAGCTTTCCCTCTGGAGGATAGTGTTCGCCATCGCTCTTGATCGGAACAACGTAGATGGTCTCCGGCTCGTGGGCGTGCACGTCGATGACGAAACCAAAGTCCGTCGGCAGGTTCCCGCTGACCTCACGCCAGGAATCGCCGGCGTCGTCGCTGCGCATCACGTCCCAGTGCTTCTGCATGAACAGCACACCCGGACGCTGGGGATGCATCGCGATATGGTGAACGCAGTGGCCAACCTCAGCTTTCGGGTCCGGAATGTATTGGGAATGCAGTCCCTGGTTGATCGGCTTCCAGGTCTGCCCTCCATCGTCGGTGCGGAAAGCACCGGCGGCCGAAATGGCAATAAAGATTCTCTTGGGATCGCTGGGGTCGAGGATGATGGTATGCAGACACATGCCGCCGGCTCCTGGCTGCCACTGAGGGCCAGTGCCATGGCCACGCAGCCCGGAAAGTTCCTGCCACGACTTGGCGCCATCGGTCGAACGGAATATCGCAGCGTCCTCGATTCCCGCGTAAAGCGTCATCGGGATCGGTCAAGCGACGGCTCGAGATGCCAGACTCGTTTGAATTCCCAGGGATGCTGCGTGCCGTCGTACCACTGATGTGTGGTCAGCGGCTTGCCCGAGGTCTCGGACGTATCGTACACAAATTTGTTGCTCTGCCCGGACGGCATAGCTCCGGGTGTCGGCATCTTCTCGCCTCCCGGTGCCGACCACGTCTTGCCACCATCGTCGGAGCGCTGAAGAATCTGCCCAAACCAGCCGCTGGTTTGCGACGCAAATATCCGGTTCGGTTCGGCTGGCGATCCCTTCATGTGGTAAATCTCCCAACCGGCAAAATGTGGACCACTCACGTCCCAATTGTCACGCTTGCCGTCTGAGGTAAGTATGAAGGCGCCCTTTTTTGTGCCAACCAGTACACGTACTCCGCTCATCCTTTATCTTCCTCCTGCAGTTTGCCAAACAGACGCCAGGCGGCGAACACCGCCCAAGCGTGCCAGAATAACACCGCGAGGCTTGACGGGAAACGCGTCGCCGGGATCAGCCGCGGGCTGCCGGGTCGGATTGCGCCGCAGATGATTCGAGCTGTTCCCCGGCTCATCTGGCGGCTACTGCTCCTCTACCTTCTGGACCAATGGCAATTCCTGCGACGATCCGCCCACCATGAAGGTGTAGCTGCCGGGCAGCAACTTCCAGGCGTGGGCAGTATCGTCAAAGACCGACAGATACTTCGGAACCACGGTTATGCTGACCTGTTTGCTTTCTCCGGGATTCAACTGGACTTTGCTCCAGCCGACCAGACGCTTTGGAGGCTCGTCCGCATTGGCCGGAAGTGCCGCATAGACTTGCGCAATCTCCGCTCCGGGCCGGCTGCCTGTGTTCTTTACGGTGAAACTCACCTTCGTCGGGTCACCCGGCTCGACCTTCAGATCGGAATAGCTGTAGGTCGTGTAGGAAAGGCCGTAACCAAACGGAAACAGAACGGGCTTCTTCTCCGCGTCATACCATTTGTATCCGACCTTCAATCCTTCGTCATAGTGAACATCAAACCTGGGATTCTTTAGCGTTGTGTGATGTTCATCCTGGATAGGCTTGGCATGGGGTGGCGGCATCACCAGATTCGGATGCGGCAGATCCTCCACGCTTCTGGGAAACGTCATCGGCAGCTTGGCGCTGGGATTCACGTCACCAAACAGGATGTTCGCGACCGCAGTGGCGCCGCGGTTCCCGGCAAACCACGCTTCGACGACCCCTCCCACTTTGTCAAGCCACGGCATGGTGACCGCAGTCGCACTCTCCAGCACCACGATGGTTTTGGGATTCGCGGCGGCAACCTGTTCGATCAAAGCATCCTGATTGTCCGGTAGCGAAAGGTTGCGCAGGTCCGCGCCTTCACACGAGAACTGATTGGCAAACACAATCGCGACGTCTGACCTTTTCGCCAGCGCCGCCGAAGCCGTGGGATCGGCGCCCGAATCGAATTCCACCTGGGCGCTCCCCGCTTTTGCGCGCACTGCCTTAAACGGCGAGGTCGGAAACCAGACCGGCTCACACCATTTGGTTGTCTCTCCCGGAGCGTCGACCTGGGCCGAACCTCCACCCGAGATCATGCCGGTGTCGGCGTGCAGGCCGATGATGGCAATCGAGCGGATGTTCGTGCCATCCAGCGGCAGCACTCCGTTGTTCTTCAGCAACACCGTACTTTGCTCGGCAATTCGCTGCGCCGTGTCAAATCCGCCCTGGGCATCGACAACGCTTTTCTGTATTGGATGATCGACGATGCCGCTGGCGAATTCCGAGCGAAGAATCCTGCGCGCATGGTCATCCAGCTCCGACATGGAAATCTGCCCGCTCTGCACCGCTTGCTTAAATTTCGGACCGTAATAATCATCCAGCGGCTCTTCGTTGTCCAAGCCTGCATGCGAGGCCTTTACCGTGCTGTGCGTTCCACCCCAGTCCGAAACAACGAAGCCCGGAAACTTCCAGTCCGTCTTCAAGACATCCGTAAGCAGATGCTTGTTCTCACAGGCGAAGTCGCCATTCACCGCGTTGTAGGAGCACATGACCGCGGCCGGATGGCCGGTAGCGATTCCAACCTCGAAAGCCAGCAGGTCACTCTCGCGCATAGCGCGCTCGCCGATGATGGCGTTCACCTCGTTGCGACCGCTTTCCTGGTCGTTCATCGCGTAATGCTTGATGTCGCCGATGACATACTGCGCCTGCTCACAGCGAATGCGGTTGCCGACCAGGGTGCCTGCCAGAATCGGGTCCTCTCCCATATATTCGAAAGTGCGGCCGTCGCGCGGCTCGCGGGTGAGGTTCACACCGCCGCCGAGCGTCATGTTGTAACCCTGCGCGCGCAGCTCGCGTCCGATGAGAGCACCGTAATCGCACGCGGCCTGCGGGTCCCAACTCGCCGCCGACGCCAGGTTGGACGGCAGTGCCGTGGAATACCGTCCATTCTCACCGCTGGAGCGAACTCCATAGGCGGCGTCACTCATCTGGATCATCGGTATGCCCAGGCGCGGCACTCCCAGCACGAAGCCCGCGCCCCCATTGCCCAGGGAAGCGTTGGGAAGAGGGGGTCCCCAACCAGGCATGCCGTTGCCGTGTAGCAGATCGAGCTTTTCGTCGAGCGTCATCTGCTTCAGCACCATCTCAGCGCGCTGGTCGGGAGACAAAGTCTGGTCCATCCAAGGCTGATTTTGAGCCTGTGTGGCTACCTGGGCCGCCTTGTTATGCGTGTTGTGTTGAGCGATAACGGCGGGAGCCGACACCAGCCAGAGGAGGAGCACGGTGACAACGGCAAAGCGCTTGCCACGTTGATTGTTCATGCCGATTATGTCCGTCCGGAGTTAAGTAAGAGCGTAGACATCATAGACGCACTTTTCCCAACGCGCTCTAGAAAAGAAACACAAACCTCTTTAGAAATTCGTTATTCCTGAGCGACGGCAGCCGCCTGGCCGGAGGAGAGGTTTCGACGGTTCAAAGGAGATCGTTGGATTCGCGGGAGAAACGATCCCAGCGCACAGCCAAGGAAGGTGCCAATCGGGCAGACCGGCGATAGTCGCGCTTGGAACAGGGGCATCAGCTCGCAGGCCGGCTCGCTGTCAGGAGACTCTCTGCGCGGAGGCCCTGGTTCCCGACTTGCGGAACTCGAAGGTCAGTGACCATTCGCTTCCCGCAGGCTGCCCGTGTACTTGAGGCGCGACGAAACTCCACTGGCGCGCCGCTTGCAATGCGTGCTGCGCAAAATAACCGCTTGGCCCTCTCGCAACCAACGTCGAATGCGACACCTTTCCCGAAGGGTCAACCGCTACCTTCACTCTTACTTTCACGGTGCCGTTGATCGAGTTACGCGCCCGCCGCGGCACGTCGGGCAATACCTCGTGCAGAACGGCAGCGTTGCCTCCGCTGGCGGCTGGCCCCGCCGGTGGAACGCCGAGAGCGGTATTACCCGCCGAAGCCGTTGCGGCTGCCGAAGCAGCGGACGACGCGGGCGGTTGCCTCTCGACTCCACGTTTGGCAAAGCTGATGACCGACACCACGGCGAGCAGCACCGCAAAGATCGCGGCTGCCAACACCATCACCCGCTTCTTCTCCGGCAACGCACCAGCCAGTGCGGCGGCAGGCTTGCCGCTTGCCGCAGCAGGTCGCAACCGCGCGGCGTTCTGGCCCGAAGGACTTGGCTGCCGCAACAGGTCCAGTTTCTTGTCTTCAGCCGCATGGAGATACGACGACGGCTCGAGCAACCCGGGCTGCGCCTTCACCGCTGGCTGTTCCAAACGTTTCTTGATCTCCGCTGCGGACCATCGCTTTTCGGGATCGCCCTCCAAGCAATGCTTCACGATCTCATCAAAGGGGGCAGGCAGATTCTCCGGCAGCTTTACAATCTTGTCATGTTCGGGCACACGATTGGTGAGCGCCTGCACCAGAAGCACACCGAGCGACCAGATGTCTCCACTGGGAGCCAGCACGCCGTTTTTTCTTTCCGGCGCATCGTAGACACTGGATGCCGCAAGCGGCGCGTCGGCTCTGCCCATGCGACGCACGCTGTCACTCGACAGCTTGAGCTGTTCGCCGACCGCCATGACATTGGCCGGACACAAGCGGCCGTGCACCAGTCCCTGCGCGTGCAAGTAGCGCAAGGCATCGAGCGTCGGTTCCAGCATCTGCCGGGCTTCGGATGCCGTCAGCGCCCGCCGGCTTTCGGACAGGTTCTCGTCGGCGTACTCCATGACGGCGAACAGCATGTCCTGCTCGTCATCGGCGTGCCAGCGGCCCACATCTAGAATTCGAATCAGATGAGGATGCGACAGTCTCCTCGCCAATTCCCATCGTGTTAACTGGTCTTGCGCTTCGCCGGGTCGGGCCGCAACCAGCTTGATGGCCGCGCGGGCTTCACTCGTTTTCGTCACATAGACGGCGCTCTGCTTCGCGTCGCCCAGGTACTGACCCAGTGGATATCGGCCGTTCACGACGCGGCCTTCCCACTGCTGCCAGGTCTCCGCAAGTGCGCTACTCTGTTGTTGTGCCATAAGTAAACAGGGATTGTAACCGCGGGCCACTGTGGATTTTCAGCAGCTACCCTCGAATTCCGTTGTCGAATAGGGCACTGCGAGACAAGCAGAGTTCGGTGAAACGCGACGGCTCGCTGGCTACTACCCGGCAGCAGGTAGAGAGGTTAGATGACATCGCCAATATACCGGCCGGGGCTGTGCCGCCGGCCGGTGGGTTGTTAGTGTTCCGTCCCGCATGCAATCCGGATCACCGTGACGTTGTCACGCACGGCGCGACCGGGCTTGATAAATCCCGCAGTCTTCGCGGGACGCTCGACACAGCGGTCTTCGAATCCGCTGCACTCCGTAACCTCGAACTCTACGGGAATCATCTTGCCCCCAAAGGTGCAGGAGGTGAACTCTTCCCCATCCCCGCTCTTACGAATGAGCGAGCAGCGGCAAGTGCGGCACAGCGACTCCTGCCGTTCCTCCGTCGCTTCGCTCTCCACCAGATTCAGCGAAACGGACGTGCGCGACGCCAGGAGCTTGCGCAGAATCATCGCCGCGATACCGATGGGAATCATCGAGCTCATCACTCACCTCACATGCAGCCACTGAAATGCGCGGCCGCTCAGCAGGTTGGGGACCGTTGGCCAACGAATTAGCGGCTACCTTGATCCCGCCAACCTGGAATTCCGCGCAACCCGGCATTCGGTCAGATAGCTATGCCGGCCAAGCGAAGCTCAGCCTCTGCTGGTGCTGACCATCGAGTTATCCGCAGGGTTCTAGGAACCTACACAACCGCGCGAGACGCTGAAACACTGGCTATCTCGATGGCATGCGGCGAGACATCGGTGGATCAGACCATGCGTTGCAGTAGTATTGGTGTCGGATTGCGTAGGATACTGCGCCAGTAGACTAGCTTTGGCTATAAGAGACAAACGGTGCCCACTGGATATCTGAGCCTACCGCCGGCTTCAGTATTCCACGCATCGAGTTTTGCGTTGTGTGTTCCATGGGCGTTTCCTGACGCGAACGATACTTTGCCACAGCTCTGCTTACAATTGCAAGCACAAAATGCGCCGGCTTCTAAGTTAATCTCGAGCGGGTTGCTGAAAAACTCGTCGCCATGCATGGTTCGGGTAGAGCTGGCCTTCAGGCCAGCGTCTAAGTCGCTTGTTTGTTGCCATTCCGAACGCCTTCAGGCGTGAGAAATCTGATTCTTCGAGTTTTCCTGCATCCTGTCTCGGAGAACTCAGATAGAGGCCTGCGCCTCAAGCGAGACTAGCCACAGCACACGAAACTAATTGCTAATTGGTAGTTGCTAGTCGCTAGTCGCTAGTAGCTTTCCCCAGCTCCCGCACGTATTCAACGATTGAGCGCACCGCGACGCCCGAGGGACCTTTAGCGATCCAGGGCTTGTTATCTTCCATCCAAGCGACGCCGGCAATGTCGAGGTGCAGCCATGGCGTATCGCCGACAAACTCCTTCAGGAACATGGCCGCAGTCACCGCGCCTCCCCAGCGCCCGCCGCTATTCACGATGTCGGCGATGTTCGACTTGATCATCTCCCGGTATTCCTCGTCGACCGGCAGGCGCCACATCTTCTCGCCCGACTTCTGCAGCGACTTGTTGAAGCTTTCATAAAAGGCCTCGTCATTGCCGAAGATGCCAACATTCACCATACCGAGCGCCACCACACAAGCGCCGGTGAGGGTGGCGGCATCGATCAGGTGCGTGCATCCAAGCTGCCGCGCATAGTGCAATCCATCGGCCAGCACCAGCCGCCCCTCGGCATCGGTATTGATGATCTCGATGGATTTGCCGGACATCGCGATCTGCACATCGCCCGGCTTCTGCGCCGTTCCGGAAGGCATATTCTCGCTGGCGCACACGATGCCGATGACGCGCACCTTGGGATTGAGCTGCGCGATGGCGCGCATGGCGCCGATCATCGCTGCTCCCCCGGCCATGTCGTACTTCATCTTCTCCATCCCATCGGCAGGCTTGATGGAAATTCCCCCGCTATCGAAGGTAATTCCCTTTCCCACGAGTCCGAGCACCGGCTTCTCCGGCGCGCCCGCGGGCTCATGCCGCATGACGATCAGGCGTGGCTCTTCTTCCGAGCCTTGCGAGACGCTCCAGAACGCGCCCATCTTCATCTCTCGGATCTTCTCGGGCCCATAGATTTCGCACTTCAACCCCGTCTCTTCCGACATCTTCCTGGCGCGCTCGGCAAGAATCGTCGGGGTCATGCGATTACCGGGTTCGTTGACCAGGTCGCGGGTAAAATTCTGCGCCTCGCCGATGATGCGTCCTTGGTCAAGCGCGTTTTGCAGTGACTCTTTGCTGGCAGAGCCGGAGGTCACGATCACCAGCTCTTCGATCTTCTTGTCTTCGCGATCGCTCTTGTAATAGTCCGGATCGAAGTTTCCCACGTGTGCGCCTTCGACAATCGACTTCACCGCGTCCGGCATGCCTCCGCGATGAAACACGGGCGTGACCGGCGCGGCGGATTCCGCGTGTCCCGTCCACGAATGCGGAGCTACGAACGCGAAACTCTTCAGCCCTTTCGCCTTCAGGGTGCGCACCGCTGCCCCGGCCAGCTTGCGCAGCTCGTAGGACGAGAAATTCTTCGCCTTGCCCGCTCCCACGAACAGCACGCGCTTGGCCTTGAGCCCCTGCGGCTTGTGCAGCAGTGCAGTTTCCAGCAGCTTGCCGGTGATCTCTTCCGAAGCGATCAGGTCGGCCGCAGCCTCCCGTACTGCCTTGTCTTCCGTTTGGACCTCGGGCGAATGTTTTGTTCCGTTGTCGCCGTTCTGTGATTCGGCGATATCGACCACAGGAACGACCAGGCATTCGGTTTCAATCTGAGAAGGTATTGCGGAGGAAAGTGTGAGTTTCATGATTTTCGTAATCGTCCGTTCTGTAATGTTTGTGTAGCTTCAGGAGTCCTTTTGATCAGGCACGATTGAAGTCATGCTTTGATGTAAAAAAGACTTCTGGATACAAACGCTGTTAGTACTTCGCAGCGAGTAGTCGAAACGACCTTATGACCCGAAGCGCTTCCTGAGGTTTGGGCTGCGTATCCGGCCATCCAAATGAAAAAATGTAGAACCGCTTGTTTACGCAGTAGTAGCGTTCGTAGTGCTTTTGATCCGATTCAACTCCGTATTCGTACTCAACTCCCGGATACCCATTGAGTGAAAACTCTCGTATCGACGGAAGATCGATGCCAGGCTGTCGGCCTGCCTTAGCTCCGTCCCTCAAAAGGCCCAGCGTTGCAGCGCAATCGCGATTTTCGTGCACGACACGTATCGAAAGGCCTACTTTTCCCTCCACCCTGACCGTATACACCGTAATGTCTGGGTTGTTCGAATCTTGATGTGGAGAAGGCTCATAAGGAAGCATTACGGCAAACCCATCTTGTGGATAGATGTATTCCTTCCAAGCGGATTGAGCCTGCAGAAGTGAGCCGCAAATGAAAATTGGCACCAGCTCAAAAAGTAAGCTTCGCATTTGCTAACTCTTCCTGCTGCGCGCGACTGCCTCCCGGGCTTCCTTATCGGCAGTCTTGCGGCGCTCGGTCTCGCGCTTGTCCCAGTTCTGTTTACCCTTAGCGAGCGCGATTTCCACCTTCACCCTGCCGTTCTTGAAGTACAAGCGCGTGGGGATCAGCGTCAGGCCCTTCTGCTGCGTTTTGCCGAGGAGTTTATTCAGTTCGGTGCGATGGACCAGCAATTTCCGCGTGCGTAATGGCTCATGATTGAAGATGTTTCCATGCTCGTAAGGACCGATATGGGCATTAATAAGCCACAACTCGCCATCCTTCATGAGCCCATAGGCATCCTTGAGGTTTGCGCGGCCTCCGCGTACCGATTTGACTTCCGTCCCGCGCAGCGCAATGCCGGCTTCAAACTTCTCCAGGAGAAAGTAGTTGTGCGAGGCCGCGCGATTGACCGAGGCGTCGCGATCACCGCTGGCGACAGGATCGCGGCGTACTGATTTCGGCTTCTCCGGACGTGCAGGATGGATCGGACGGGACATAAACTTTCGCAAGCAACCGGCGCCAGGTGGCGAGCATTGCTACTACGCCTTGGCTACAGTCAGGATAGTCGTTCAGGTGGACCGAAACGGGAACAGAATTGTGCAGTTCTCCGATTTGAAAGGTATATCGAGTAGTCGCACCTTGCTCGAATCTCGTATGCTAACACACAGCGCCGACAGCAACTTGCGACGCGACGGGAATGCTATAATCGCGCCGACTGCACCGCAAACTATCATCGCCGAGCGATGCTGTGTTCGGGCCCGCTTTTGCTTACGTTTTCAGGGGCCTGAAGTCTGACGTGCAGAATCGCCAACCGGTAATCGAGTCAACAGGACGGAACCGCTTCCATGCTATCTCTACGAACCCAAGGAATGGAATGAAACGGCTGATCTCTGCCCTGGCGCTGTTGCTGCTCCTGACCGCGCTACCCGCATTTTCGACCGACAAGGCCAAGGCCCTGTACAAACAGGGCCACGACGCAGAGGCGCGCCAGGATTACGAAGCGGCCTACAATTTTTATCATCAGGCCTACGAACTCAAGCCCGCGGACCTGTCGTACCGCACTTCCTTCGAACGGGTTCGTTTTCTCGCGGCGGCTTCCCACGTGCATCGCGGAGAGCTGCTGGTCAATGCCGGCAAGCTGCAGGAGGCGCTGACCGAGTTCGAGAGGGCCGTGGCCATCGATCCGTCCAGCTTTATCGCCACCCAGGAAGTCAATCGCGTACGTAAGCTGCTGGAAGAGAGTCAAAGTCCGGCTCCTGCTCAATCGGCCAGCGAAGCGGCACAATCGGCGCTCTCCAAACGTATGGACCAGGCTTCCGGACCGGTTGAACTGACCCCGATCTCCGACACTCCCATCACGCTGAAGATGACCGAGGACAGCAAGACGGTTTATGAAACCATCGGCAAGCTGGCAGGCGTGAATGTCCTCTTTGATCCCGATTACACGTCACGCCGCATTCGGGTTGAACTGAACGGCGTCACCCTGGAGCAAGCCCTGGAACTGGTCGCCCTGGAGTCGAAAACTTTCTGGCGTCCCGTCACTCCCAATACCATCTTTGTCGCGGCCGATACACCGGCGAAACGCAAGGAACTCGAGCAGAGCGTTATCCGCACTTTTTATCTTACAAATCTGGCTCAGCCGAACGAATTGCAGGACCTGGTCAACATCCTTCGCACGCTGCTCGATACGCAGCGGCTCCAGCAGTTCCCTTCGCAACAGGCCATCGTGGTCCGCGGCACGCCCGACCAGATTGCCATGGCCGAGAAGCTGATCGACGACCTCGACAAGTCCCGGCCTGAGGTGATCGTCGAAGTCACCATCATGCAGGTCAATCGCGACAAGATGCATGATATGGGCATCAATCCTCCGACCACCGCCTCGGTGGCCCTGGTGGACAACACGAGCACGACAACCTCGACCAGTGGCACCAACGTCGGCACCGGAAACGGTTCCGTAAGCACCACCACCGGCAACACAACAGGAACCATCAACCTGAACAGCCTGGCCCATTTGAACGCCACGAACTTCCAGGTAACAATCCCGGCAGCGACCGCCAGCTTCCTGTTCAGCGACAGCGATACCAAGATCATTCAGCAGCCGCAAGTGCGCGCCGTCGACGGCCAGAAAGCGTCGCTCAAGATCGGCGAACGTGTTCCTGTAGCGACCGGTTCGTTCCAGCCCGGCATCGGTGGCGTCGGCATCAATCCGCTGGTCAACACGCAGTTCAACTACATCGACGTGGGCGTTAACATCGACATCACGCCGCGCATTCACGGCCTTGACCAGGTGTCGCTGAAGGTCGCGATGGATGTCTCTTCGGTGGATTCGTACCAGAACATCGGCGGCATTCAACAGCCGGTCATTGGACAGCGCAAGATCGAGCAGGAAATCCGCCTGCGCGAAGGCGAAGTTAACATCATGGGCGGCTTGCTGGAAGAGGACCAAATCAAGTCGCTGTCAGGTTTCCCGGGACTCTCGCAGATTCCGTTCTTCCACTATCTCTTCGGCGAAACCAAGACCGAGCTCAAGAACAACGAACTGGTGTTCGCCATGACGCCGCACATCGTGCGCGCGCAGGAAATCCACGAGCGGAACATCCGCCCGATCGATGTCGGCACCGCTAACACGATTTCTCTGCACCACAATCAGGAACAACAGCAACCCGCGCAACCGGCTCCAGGGCAACCACGTGGAGCAGCCGTGCAGCCGAACAGCCAGCAGCAACAGGCAAGCGTTCAGCCTATCGCTTCGCTTGACCAATCGGCGGCGAGTGCTCCGGCGGGCAGCGCCATCGTCAGCTTTGATCCACCCATGCTCAACCAAGCCGTGGGAAGCACGTTTACCGTCAACGTTAATTTGACGGGAGGGCAGAATGTCTATTCGGTGCCTCTGCAGATCATGTATAACTCGCGGCTGCTGCAGTTGGTAAACGTCTCCAACGGCACATTACTGTCTCAAGATGGCCAGGCGGTGGCCCTCGTCCACCGCGATGATAATCTTGCCGGCATTCTGACCATGACGGCCTCCCGCCCGCCGGGAACCAGTGGCGTCTCGGGCAATGGCTCGGTCTTCACCCTGACCTTCCAGGCAAAGGCGCCCGGCCAGGCGAACCTGAGTATCAGTCGCGCTACCCTGAAGAATGCCACCATGCAGAGTCTCCCCGCCAGCGGGTCACAGGCAATTGTGACGGTTCATTAAGAGAAACGTCCAAACCCTGGTGGGCGCCGTGCGGTTGCTCCCGTCTGATACGAGAGTGGCTGCCGCGGTCCCAGGTTTTGCGGAGCACGAGCAGGAGATTAAAATAAGGGTAGTGCGCTTCACTGTTCTCAAGTTTGGTCCGGTGGTCTCAGGAAGATCTCTGCCTCAATCAGCGGCGTTACCGGTGTGCGCTGGAAGAATGCGTCGCCGTAATGGCTTCACCTTCATCGAGCTGATCGTCGCGATGACCATCCTGATGATCATGATGGCCGCCGCGGTGCCGGTCGTGCGAGTGGGCATGCAGCGCAACAAGGAGCGCGAGTTGCGGCGCGATTTGTGGGAGATGCGCGACGCCATCGATCGCTACAAGGATGCCGCCGACCGGGGCGCATTCCAGGTGAAAGTCGACAGCCAGGGCTATCCCCCGGACCTGGATACGCTGGTCAAAGGAGTGGATACGAACGGCAAGAAGCTGCGGTTCTTGCGCAGCATCCCCATTGATCCCATGACCGGCAAAGCGGATTGGGGTCTACGCTCGATGCAGGATGATCCCGACTCCGATTCCTGGGGCGGCCAGAACGTTTTCGACGTGTACACGAAGGCCGAGGGTACCGGCCTGGATGGAACAAAGTACAAGACGTGGTAGCAGGTATCGTAAGGCGAGGGCGTGGGCCCGAGGTCCACAATGAAATCATGACCAGGCGCAAACTTCAACGCGGCTTTACCCTCATCGAATTGATGGTGGTCATCAGCATCGTTGTCATCCTGATGTCGATCGCCATCCCGCGTTACGAGTCTTCCATCACGCACGCACGAGAGACCGTGTTGAAAGAAGACCTCTATAGCATGCGCTCCAGCATCGACCAGTTCACACTCGACAAGCAGAAGGCGCCGCAATCGCTTCAGGAGCTCGTCGATGCAGGCTATCTGCGACAGATTCCCAAAGACCCGTTCACGAACTCCCGCGACACCTGGGTCCCGGTTACCGACGACTCGATCATGTCCCCTGACCAGACGCAGCCCGGCATTATGGACGTGCACAGTGGCAGCGAATCGAACTCCACCGAAGGCACCGCCTACAGCACGTGGTAACTGGCGCGATAGCGCGCGCCTGCCGGGTTTATTGCTGATCGTAGGCCCGCTTGAGCGTTGCGATATCGATTTTGCTCATTTGTAGCATCGCTTCCATCACCCTCTTGGCTTTCGCGGGGTCTTTGTCGCGCAGCATCTTGCCCAGAGCTGATGGAATCACCTGCCACGATAGCCCGAACTTATCGGTCAACCAGCCGCATCGTTCTTTCCGTCCACCCTCCGAAAGCTTTTCCCACAACTCATCGACTTCTTCCTGGGTCTCGCAGTTGATAAAGAACGATGTGGCAGGCGTAAACGTAAATTGCGGCCCGCCATTGAGCGCGATGAACTCGATCCCTTCGAGTTCGAAGCTCGCTGACATGGCGGGTCCCGTTTCCCCTGAACGACTCACGCTGACCATCTTCGAATTTTTGAAAACAGAAGTGTAGAAGTTGGCAGCTTCCTCGGCTTGTCCGTTGAACCACAGGAATGGCGTGATCTTTTGCACGGATCGTTCCTCCGACGATTAGACGGGTGTGGCCGTTTTCGGCCAACGCACTATTTCTTCTGCTCCGGATCGAGGTGCCGCTTGCCCGGCATGGGAGGCCAGCCCAGTGACTGTCCCTGGAACAGCGCGACTGCACTCTCGTAGCGCTTGCCGCTGCCGTCGTGCACGGCAAAGCGGCGCGGATGCTCGGGCGGTCCGCTCCACAGGCATACCCCCGCATACGCTCCATCGTTGCGCAAAATGTAGTAGCTCATGTCGACGTAGTTCAGCTTTTCTTTGTTGCCGTTGAAGTTGCGCACGATGCGCTTCAGGGCGTCCATCCCGGCGTCTTGTGGAGACATGCCGTGGCGCATGTTCTCCACAATCGTGTGCGCTCCGCAAATCTTGATGTTCTCTTCGCCATTGCCGGTAGCTCCGGCCGAGCCCACATCCTGATCGGTGTAGCTGCCCGCTCCGATGATGGGCGAGTCACCGGCGCGGCCCGGGATCTTCCACGCCAGTCCGCTGGTGGTGGTGGCGCCCGACATTTCGCCTTTTTCGTTGATCGACGAGCAATGAATGGTCCCGGTTGGGGGGTAGAGCACGCGCTGAATAGCGGCCATACGGAACTCAGGCTCGATCCCGAGCTTCGCCGCCAACTGTTCCATCTTCTCGGCCCGCTGGTTGAACAGTTCGGATTCGTTGCCGCCCTGGCTGGGGAACTTGAAATTCGGGCTGGCCAGACCTGGTCCCCACCAGTCTTCGTTCGACATGGTCTCGCGCCACAACTGCCACGTCTTGCGCGACCGCTCGGTCAGCAGGTTCTCGCGCGGAAAACCCATAAGGAAGCCGAACTTCTGCGCGCCCTCGCCCACCAGCATCACGTGCCCGGTATGCTCCATCACGGTTTTGGAGAGCAGAGAAACGTTCTTAATTTCGCGCACGCCGGCCACCGATCCCGCCATCCGCGTTGGGCCGTGCATGCAACAGGCATCGAGTTCGACGACGCACTCCTCATTCGGCAGGCCGCCCAGGCCAACACTGTCATCGTTAGGATCATCTTCGGGACCGGTAATGACCTGCATCACAGCGTCAAGCGTGTCGCCTCCGCTTTGCAGCACAGCGTAACCACGATCCAGATAGTTATAGCCGTTAGCCGCGCAGATAATAACCGGCTGCTTCGGCTTTGCACCCGATGGAGGTGCGTCGCCGGACTTGGTTTGCCCCTGCAACTCCAGTGCGAGTGAAGCCGAGCCGATAGCGGTGGTCGCCAGAAAGTCTCGCCGTGTCAGGGTCATGCCAATTCTCCAATGGAAATGAAAACCATGCAGGATAGCATGGCACACGCAAGCAAGGGTGCGCCGCAGTCTCTTCTATGCTTGCCGCAGCAAAAAACCCGCTCATGCAGCACAGCCTGAGCGGGGTCGAAGCTGATTCCGGCCGCCGTTACCAGCAACGGAGAACCAGCAACGGAGAACTGTCTTTTTCTACTTCCCTTCCCCCAGGATCTGGAAGAAGCGAATCACCGACTCGATGCCGCGATAGAAGTTCGGAATATGGAACTTCTCGTTCGGCGCATGCAGGTTATCGTCAGGAAGGCCCATGCCCATCATGATGCTGGGAATCTTCAGGTCCTTCTCGAACTGCGTCACGATCGGAATCGAGCCGCCCGAGCGGATGTACACCGTATCTTTGCCGAAGACCTCGTGCATCGCCTCGACCGAAGCACGGGCGTAAGGATTGTCGGTGCTCACCACGCATGCCGGACCCTTGCTGTGCACCTTGATGTTGATCGCGATGCCCTTGGGCGTGAGCGACTTCACAAAGTCGGTGTACTTCTTCAGGATGTCATCGGCATCCTGATTAGGCACCAGCCGCATGGATACCTTGGCCGAAGCCCGCGCTGGAATCACCGTCTTCGCGCCGGGAGCCGTAAATCCGCCGGGCATGCCGTGCACCTCGAGCGTGGGACGCGCCCAGGTGCGATAGAGCACCGAATAGCCAGGCTCTCCAGTCAGCACGTTCGAGCCGACCTCGTTCTTGCGATATTCCTCTTCGTCGAAGGGCAGCCGCTCCCAGGCCTTCAGCTCGTCGTCGGTTGGCTTCTGCACGTCGTCGTAGAAGCCGGGGATTAACACCTTGCCGCTGGAATCCTTCAGCTTGCTGATGATCTCGACCAGCGCAAACAGCGGATTCGGTGCTGCGCCTCCGTACATCCCCGAGTGCAGATCGGTCTTGGCGCCTTGCGCTTCGATCTCGGTATAGACCAGGCCGCGCAGGCCAACGCACAAGGTCGGGAGGTCGGGCGCAAACAGCTCGGTATCGGTAACCAACGCGAAGTCGGCCTTCAGCTTCGGCGAGGCCGCATTCTTCTTGACGAACTCTTCGATACTTTCGCCGCCAACTTCTTCCTCGCCCTCGATCAGCACGCGCACATTGATCGGCAGTTTGCCGCCACCGGTCTTGAACAGCGACTCAAAGGCCTTGAGCTGCATCCAGAGCTGGCCCTTGTCGTCGACCGCGCCTCGTGCGTAGATGTTGTCGTTGCGTTCAGTGGGCTCGAACGGAGGGGTGTGCCATTCGTCGAGCGGTTCGGCCGGCTGCACATCGTAATGCGCGTAGCAAAGCGCCGTCGGCTTGCCGGTCGCATGCAGCCAGTCCGCATAAACCAGCGGATGACCTTTGGTAGGAATGATTTCGACATTCTCGAAGCCGATGCGCTTGAGGTCGTTGGCGACGACATCGGCAGCCTTCTTGACGTCGTCTTTATGCTCTTCGAGGGTGCTGATGCTCGGGATGCGCAGCAGATCTTTCAACTCGGCGAGGAAGCGTTGCTGATTTTCGCGTGCGTAGTCGATTGCAGTTGCGGTGGTAGCCATAAGAATTGTTCTCCTTCGTGGAAGAAGCCGGGGTTCCAGTACTCACAAACATGGATGGGCAAACACAAAAGTATAGCGCAGCCGAGGGTTATAGGTATGTGAGGCAAACTGCACCCGACGCGCGGTGCGCCTCATCACGAACCATTTCAAAGGAGTGTTAATTTCTCGGCTCCTTATCGTTATCCTGCGGGATTGCGCTGTCACATCCCTTCCGCTGCGGTCCGTTTGATGATAGTTTCGTTGCGCCGCCTCCAGTTTTTGTGTGACCAGGACTTCTACAGGAGACTACCGTTTTGTCTACGGCAGAAAGCGCCAACAGCAACGCCTACGATCTGGTTGTCATCGGCAGCGGTCCTGCCGGCCAGAAGGCGGCCATCTGCGCCGCTAAGCTGCGCAAGAAAGTTGCCGTCATCGAGCGCAAGCGCACCATTGGCGGGGTCTGTGTGCATACGGGCACCATTCCAAGCAAAACCTTCCGCGAGGCCGTCCTGTATCTCAGCGGCTTGCGGCAGCGCACCTTTTACGGACGGGGCTATGCCCTGAAAGAAAACATTTCGATACAGGACCTGATCTTCCGCGCCGATGCGGTAATGGCGCGTGAGATCGAGGTCATCAAAGCGCAACTGCGCCGGAATCGTGTCGTCGTCTTTGAGGGCAACGCTCGCTTTATCGATCAGCACTCCGTGGAAATCGCCAGCGACGACGGTTACACGCTGGTTCACGGTGAGAACTTCGTAATCGCCTGCGGCACTCGTCCGGCCCATGACGCGCAAATTCCTATTGACGGCAAGCGCATCTTCGACTCCGACCAGGTGCAGCAGTTGGAAGAGCTGCCTCGCGAACTGATAGTCGTAGGAGCCGGCATTATCGGACTGGAATACGCCTCAATGTTCGCCGCCTTGGGCGTGAAGGTGACGCTGCTGGATCAGCGGCCTACGCTGCTGGACTTTGTCGATCGCGAAATCGTCGAGAGCTTGTGCTTTCAGCTGCGGCAACTGGGCACGGTCTTCCGCCTCGGTGAGAAAGTCGTCTCCGTAGGATTCGACGAGCAACGTGATCGGGTCTTCGCCAAACTAGAAAGCGGGAAGACGGTTCATGGTCAGGCTTTGCTTTACTCCGTCGGCCGGCAGGCAAATAGCGACCAGCTGAACCTGGACGCGATCGGCTTAGTGCCCGACGGCCGCGGCAAACTCGTGGTCGACGAACATTTTCAGACCTCGATTCCCCATATTTATGCGGCGGGCGACGTGATCGGCTTTCCCGCATTGGCCAGCACCTCCATGGAGCAGGGGCGGCTCGCCAGTTGCCACATCTTCGGGGTGCCGGGAAGCATTCCCCCACACCTCATTCCGTATGCCGTCTATACCATTCCCGAGATCTCGATGGTAGGCGCGACCGAAGAACAACTCACGCGCGACAGGGTGCCGTACGAGATCGGCCTGGCGCGTTATGCCGAACTCGCGAAAGGTCAAATGCTGGGCGACGATCAAGGATTTCTAAAGCTGATTTTCGATCCGGCGACTCTGAAAGTATTCGGTGTCCACATTATCGGCGATCGTGCGGCCGAGATCGTTCACATCGGCCAGGCCGTGCTCGCCATGGGCGGGACAATCGAGTATTTCCGCGACACCGTATTTAACTATCCGACTCTGGCCGAGGCATTCAAGGTAGCCGCGCTGGATGGACTGAACAAGCTGTAAAAGGCTGGGCCACGGCATTCGAGCACCGATTCGCTCAGGGCCGTGGCCCTGAAATATCAGGCCGCCTTCCGGCCGCGCAATGCCTTCACACGCTCCAGGGTCCCGACGATCAACTGGGCCTGGTTACGGATCATGCCGATAATATCTCCCGGAATTTGCTTGTCGTCGATGTACTTCTGATATTGCTCCTGGGCATACTTGTCGCCCGTTTCCATCGACGAAAGAATCGAGTCGTCGCCCCCGCCGAGGCTGGCCTTCAGGTCGGTCCACCCGCGATGGATTGCACCCAGCGTATCGCCCGTGCGCTTTACGTCGTGCTTTCCTAAACGAATGGCTTCATTCTCCAAGTCGCCGGCGAACTTGGCGCGCTCCAGACTTACGGTGTCCAGGAACTCGCGAATTTGCGGATCTTTGGCGTGCTCCGCCCCGTTGCGATACCCTTCCTGGCCATCGCGGCAGACTTCAATCAACTTCTCCATCGCATCAATTGCGTGGCTTTGTTCCGACATTTGTCCCTCCCTCATTTTGTGTACGTCTTCAACTTGGATGGCGTTTTGCGAGACGGGGCCGCCCGGGTCGGGCCATGTTTTGTCACACACCAACGTGACAAATATCACCGCGAGATTAAACGCGATGGTAGAAGATGGTGAGGTTCGCTGGACACTGTTCCCGGCACTTATACTAGTCCCTGGCCGTCCGAGATACACTTGACTGTCACTACTCGGGTGAGAACATAGAGCATCTTTGATGCCCTGGCGCAACGCGAGGAAGCCGCTTCCTCCACTATTACAAAACACCGTGATGGTGGCGAACCTATAGTTTTCAACGCTGTATTTGCCCGGATCGTTTCTCACGACGATCCTGATGAGGCTCACCGACCCAGATTACCCGTCCAAGGCACAAAACCGCTGCCGTATCCAGATAGCGCCTGGCGTCGAGTGCGAAGTGTGCTTCATTCTTCCAAAAGACTCGGCCCACACCTCGGGCACACCCCGTGGCGTCACTAGGCGGCTCATATCTTTTTTAGTCGTCATTGCGAACAAAGCGCAGCGAAGTGGAGGAACCTGCTGCTTAACAGCGCTTTGGAGCGGCTCGCATCAACCCGGCCTCGTCCCGAACGCTCGCCTCTTCCAGGCCAAGACCCTCTTTCGACCGGAGCGTTGAGCACACGGGAAGGGGTAGCGGAGAAATCTGTTGTGGCATTGTCGCGCCGCCGAGGAAAGCAGGTTCCTCCACTCCGGGCTGCCGCTCTGCGGTCGCAAGGATGACGTTCCGGGCTCTTCCGAAGCCCCGTCGTATCTTGGCCGAGCTACACCGCAACGGTCACGGTGGTCTCGGTGCGTGTCACTGGGCGGTAAAGGGTATCGCGCTCGAACGGGATGCGGCCGGCCTCGGTGATCAGCCGGATCAGTTCCTGGCGGCTCAGGCCTTGAGGGGTCGTCGCTCCGGCATCGTGGTAGATCTTTTCTTCGATGACGGTTCCGTCGATGTCGTCAGCGCCGAAGCGCAGCGAGATCTGTGCGATCTTCGGAGTCACCATCTGCCAGTACGACTTGATGTGCGGAAAGTTGTCGAGCACCAGCCGCGACACCGCGATCTGCTTCAGATCGAGCATACCCGTAGATTTCGGCAGGTGCTGCAGCGGCGTGTTCTCGGGATGGAACGCCAGCGGGATGAAAGTCTGAAAGCCGTGCGTGTCGTCCTGCAAAGCACGCAGCTTCAGCAGGTGGTCGACGCGATCTTCATCGTTCTCAACGTGGCCGTACAGCATGGTCGCATTCGACTTCAAGCCGATCTCGTGCGCGTCGCGGGCAATCGCGAGCCAGTCATCGCCATCAATCTTGTGATCGCAGATGATGTGCCGCACGCGATCGGAGAAGATCTCGGCTCCGCCGCCCGGCATCGAGTCCAGCCCCGCCTGTTTGAACTTCACCAGCACCTCGCGCGGCGTCATCTTGCCGATCTTGGCGAAGAACGAGATCTCCACCATGGTGAAGGCCTTCAGATGCACCTGCGGAAAGCGCTCTTTGAGTCCGGAAATCAGGTCGAGGTAATACTGGAACGGCAGATCGGCATGCAGACCACCCACAATGTGGAACTCGGTAATCGCCTCGGTGTAGCCCGAACCGGCGGTCTCCCAGACCTGCTCGAGGGCCATCGTGTAAGAGCCTTCCGAACCCTTCTTTCGCCCAAAGGCGCAAAGGCGGCAGGCGGCTACACAGACATTGGTGTAATTAATGTGGCGATTGACGTTGAAGTAGGCCACGTCGCCGTGCATCCGCTCGCGAACGTGGTTCGCCAGCCAGCCGATCGCAAGAATGTCGCCCGAGCGGTAAAGCGCAAATGCGTCGTCCTCGGACAGGCGCTCCTGCGCCATCACCTTGTCATGAATCGGTCTCAACCCCGAGTCGTCGGTCTGGAAGGCGTGTGTCGTTTTCTTAGTGGTTGTCTGTAGACCCGAGGTCGTATGACTCGGCGATGCCACGATAGCCATTGCCTCTATGATATCGCAAAGGCAAGTTTGAAAGTCAGAGGATTTCTTGGACGAGCGGCGGAGGACGGCACGTAAAATGGCCGCTTTGCGGGAAGAACCGCCTCAACGCGGAACCGGCGATAAGGCCTGCCGAACCACCTGTCTCGATCAACGAGCGGCGAAGCGGCGACACGCTCTGAGCCCGTGTCTAGCCTCGGACCATCAAGTCTGCCGCGATGAAGATCAGAAACCCCATCGAGATGAAACCGTTCATAGTGAAGAAGGCGGCGTTTACGCGGCTCAGGTCATCGTGCTTCACCAGCGAGTGCTCGTAGACCAACATCACAGCGACCGCCCCGACACCGGCCATGGCAATGCGGCCCAGCCCGAACGCCACCACCATCCACGCCAGGAAGAACACAGTCAGCACGTGGAACAGGCGGGCGATCCACAGTGAGTTCCGGATCCCAAAGGCTTTGGGCACCGAGTACACTTCGGCGGAGCAGTCGTAGTCATAATCCTGGCAGGCATACAGGATGTCGAACCCTGCGCCCCAGAAAATGACCGCTGCGGTGAGCAGGAAGATGCGGGGGTCGATCGAGCCGCGCACGGCAATCCAGGCCGCCGCCGGAGCAATGCCCATCGCCAGTCCCAACAAGACATGCGACCAGCGGGTAAAACGCTTGCTGAAGGAATAGAAGAAGACAATCGCCAACGCTAACGGCGAAAGATAGAACGCCAGCGGATTGAGTTGCTACGCCGCGAAAATCAAGATCGCTGAGGTCACGGCGACGAACCATCCTACGAACGACTTGCTGAGTTTGCCCGCCGGCAAGGCACGGATTCTGGTTCTAGGGTTGCCGGCATCGATGGTCGCATCAGCCAGGCGGTTGAAGGCCATCGCCGCCGAGCGGGCCGCGACCAGGGCAACGATAATCCAGATTGAGGTGTGCAGGCGGGGAATGCCGCGAGCCGCCAGCACGGCGCCCGTTAACCCAAAGGGGAGGGTGAGCACCGAGTGCTCCCACTTGATCATTTCCAGGGTGGTTCCAATGCTGCGAAACAGGGCCACACTTCAATTTTACCGTGTAGCGGGAGTTTCCGGCAGCGCAGCGTAGTTCGATCCCTGGGGCAAGGGTTGGCGTGCCCATTGACGCTCCCAGACCGGGAGGGCGACCCGCTCGGTCACTGCCGCCGGCTTTCGCGCCCAGGCGACCAGCCGTGTGCCGAAGGGCAGATTGAGGTAGCGCATCAGATGACGTTCGCAGTCGAGCAGGGTCATCATGGCGGCATTCGCGAAGGGCGAGGTCGTACTCGCTCCCTTCGCGCGGACGGGAGTTTTCCGGAATGTGTCTTTCCCCAGCCGCGCCAGCATGGAAGGCAGCAGTCCCGATGCGACAAAATACGAAACGCGCTGGATCTCGAATCCGGAGGTGTTGAGTTTGCGACGCAACTCGCTGGCGGTGTAGCGCCGATGGTGTCCGCGAGCCTCATCCTCTTCCCCCCACAGGAACATGTAGGCCGGAACCGTCAGACAGAAAAGGCCACCATCCTTCAGCACGCGCCGCACTTCCCGCAGGACCACGAGGTCGTCGGGCGTGGTCGCCAGCAGATCGCCGCAAACCACCGTATGGAAGGAGTTGGAGGCGAAAGCAAGTTCCTCGAGCCGGGAACAGACGAGGTTCGCGGCGCCGGCCATCTGATGAAACGCAAGCACAGGGAGCGCGCAATGGGCGTTGACAGCGGTGGCTGCACTCGTGGTGGACAGACCGGCAGCGCATCCCAGGTCGAGGATGCGGGCGTCTGCTTTTCCGTTGACGGTGGGCGCCAGTGTATCGCGCAGCAACTTACGTCGCGACAAGCTCCTCCAGGAGGCTGCTTCGCGTCGCAACGCCTCGAATTCGAACTGATCTTCCATTGCTCGAATGTCTCTGATTTCTAAATCCTACGCTCCGACTCCACTTCCCTGCACCGCTGCCTTGAAATATTCAAGCGACATTCGCAATCCGGTACGCAAATCGATTCTTGGCTCCCAGCCGAGCAACTGCTTCGCCTTGGTGATGTCGGGCCTGCGCTGCTTGGGATCGTCCTGCGGCAGCGGCTCGAAGCGCACGCGGCTCCCGGAACCGGTCACCTCCAATACCAGCTTGGCGCATTCCAGCATCGTGAACTCCCCCGGATTGCCGATATTCGTGGGGCCGTGCTCATTGGACTTCGAGAGGGCCACGATTCCGGCCACCTCATCACTCACGTAGCAGAAGCTGCGCGTCTGCAACCCGTCGCCGTAGACCGTCAGTTCCTCGCCACGGAGCGCCTGCTTCATGAAATTTGAGATCACGCGGCCATCGTTGATCTGGAGACGCGGTCCATAGGTATTGAAGATGCGCACGATGCGGGTGTCCACTTTGTGATAGCGGTGATAGGCCATGGTGGCCGCCTCGGCAAAGCGTTTTGATTCGTCGTACACCGAGCGAGGACCGATCGGATTCACGTGGCCCCAGTAGGTTTCTTTCTGCGGATGCTCCAGCGGATCGCCGTAACACTCCGAGGTCGATGCCAGCAAAAAGCCGGCGTTGTACTTCTTTGCAATTTCCAGAGAGTTCAGCGTGCCGACCGACCCAACCTGCAACGTCGCGATGCCATGCTGCAAGTAATCAACCGGGCTGGCGGGAGAGGCGAGGTGAAAGACGAAATCGATCTTTCCCGGATCGAAGGACTGGCAAACGTCGTGTTGCAGAAACTCGAAATGCGACTCACCATTCAGGTGAGCGATGTTCTCCACGCGCCCGGTCAGCAGGTTATCGACGCAGAGAACCGTGTGACCCTCGGTCAATAATGCATCACACAAGTGTGATCCGACGAAGCCCGCTCCGCCCGTAACCAGAATGTGCATGGAGGCCTTGATGACCGGCGTTTGTGAGTCGTTGGCCGGATACGGCTGAGTCTAACATCGCAGTTGGGCGCAATGCCTGCCGCCGACCCTCTGCGCCGGTATTGCGTCACATCGGTCCATGACGGCATTCTCTATAATCGCCTGGCAGCATCTCCTGGGGCGCGATGGCCGATCGGCAAACAGACTTACTTATCATCGGAGCCGGCATCGTCGGACTGGCTACAGCGCTCGAGGCCACGCGCCGCTTTCCGGGTCTGCGTGTCACCATCGTTGAAAAAGAGAATCGTGTCGCCGCTCACCAGACGGGACATAACAGCGGCGTCATCCACTCCGGCGTTTACTACAAAACCGGCTCCCTGAAGGCTCGCAACTGTGTCGCCGGAGCGGCGTCCATGAAGCGCTTTTGCCAGGAGCACGATGTCGCCTGGGAGGAATGCGGCAAGCTGATCGTGGCGACCACTGCTGAAGAGTTGCCGCGACTGGAGCAGCTCCATCAACGCGGAATTGCGAATGGTGTGCCGGGACTTCGCCTGCTCGAACCGCAGGCGTTCCGCGAGCTTGAGCCGCACTGTGCCGGGCTCCGCGCGCTGCAGGTCCCTTCCACCGGGATCGTAGACTACACCGCGGTCGCGCAAAAATATGCGGAGCTGATCGCCGCGGCGGGTGGAGATCTCGTCTTCGATGCGAAAGTCCTGGCGCTCGGCAATCAAGGAGACACAAACACCGTCGAGACAAAAGCCGGCACCATGGCCGCCCGCCACGTCATCAATTGCGCAGGCCTCTACAGCGATGCCATATGCCGCATGGCGGGGGTTGAGACCGACCTGGAGATCATTCCCTTCCGTGGCGAGTACTACGAGGTAAAGCCGGAACGGCGCCACCTGATCAAGGCGCTCATCTATCCGGTGCCTGATCCACGATTTCCGTTTCTTGGGGTGCACTTCACCCGACGCGTGAACGGCAGCGTCGAGGCCGGACCCAATGCCTTGCTCGCCTTACGGCGCGAGGGCTACACGGGCGCCGGCATCGATATGAGCGAAGCCCTGCAGACGCTCCGCTATGCCGGCTTCTGGAAGATGGGACGTAAATACTGGCGCATGGGCATGGAAGAACAATATCGCTCGTGGGTGAAGGCGGCGTTTGTGAAGTCGTTACAGAAAATGGTGCCGGAACTTCAGGAAGACGATTACGCTCCCGGCGGCTCCGGCGTTCGTGCGCAAGCCGTCGATCGGAACGGCAATCTGGTGGACGACTTCCATTTCGTCCACAGCCCCGGGATGATTCACGTTTGCAATGTCCCTTCCCCGGCGGCAACGGCCTCGCTGGAGATCGGCCGCGAGGTCATCGACATGCTGCAGCAAAGGTTCGAAATGCAGGCGGCAGCGGGTTGAACAGCAGGTTCCTCGCCTGCCAGGAGCGGGCACTCGGGATGACGAGTCTAGCAACGGCGTCGGATGGCGGCTGACTTCCTCACTCAGTACGGATGGTAAATCGCAACCCCGACGGCGGTCTGAACGATGGCTTCGAGGGCTTTCTTGCCGGCGCTCTTGCTTACACTGTTCGGCACGAAGAGAATGTCTTCGGTCCGCATCGGGATATCGGCCGCCTTGGCTTCCAGCATCAGCTTCAAATTGACCGGCTGTTCTTCGCGTCCCCTGGGTCCCTGGCGGATGAGCAGCGCCTTGGAAAGCGAAGCCGTCCCCTTTGCGCCCTGAGCCATGGCGAGCGCCTGCAGAACGGTCATGCTGTCGTTATTGTCCATGACGAAGCCGCTGGGATGCTCGACGTCGCCGACCACGTAGACCACACCCGCACGCGAAACCGCAATGGTATCGCCCGGAAAAACCGGCACATCACTCTTCACATCGCTAGGGTCGGTGGTCAGCGTGATGACCTCAGGCTTGGCAGGGTCGTCGCGATGCGCGATGGTCACCATCTTGCCAGCGCGCTGGGTCAGGCCTCCGGCCATCGAAATCACGTCCCATAGGCGCCGTGGCGCCAGCACCGGATAGACGCCCGGCTTCTGAACTTCGCCCAGCACAGAAATCCCCTGGCCAGCGTACTCGCTGATCAGGACCGTGACCTGCGGGTCTCTCACGTAGCCGCCATCGTCCAATTTGCGGACAATCAAGGACTCCGCCTGCTCCGGTGTAATTCCTGCGACATGCAGCGTACCAATGAGCGGCATGTCGATGTTGCCTTGCGACGAGACTCGAGCCTTCGTCGTCAGGTCCGCAACATCGAAGACGGAAATATCCACCAAGTCGCCGATTCCGATCTGGATGTCTGGAAGCTGTGGCGCTGCGGCAGAGGCCGCCGGCGAGGCAGGAGCAGTTTTGTCCAAAGCAGACGTGATACCGTTCCCGGGCGCCACTGGGACGGCCGGACCACCAGGTGTTGGCAGCGGTACTTCGGCGGTGGCGGGGGTGGACGCGGGCTTGGTGGCAGGTCGCACATTTTGGCTAGTGCCCTTATCGTAAGCCGACTCTTGTCCTCCCGCGGTTCCCAGCAGGCAAAGCAACGCAAGCGAGACTGGGAAGACAGGTCGCACCACAAACCCCAGGGCCAACTACGGGCATTTAGTCGCTGGATGCCTCGAAGACGGGCATTGGGCGGGAGTCTAGCACAAGGCCAGCGGCGCGGAAAAAACAATTTCTGGCGTCCGATGGATGCATGCGAGTACCAAGCTCTCCAGGTCAGAAAAACCACTGGCCGCACCACTTTCAGATTTGCAACCTGACTTAGGTGAGCGTTAAATACTTCCCAACCTGACGTGCCGGAGCCAGAGAGGCTCGGGCATGTGGAGTTCCATGATCGAACCCTCAGGTGAAGCGGCGCTGAGCGATCCATCGGGTGAGAACCGATCGATGATATCGCCCTCGCGCCGGCCTAACTCGCCGGAAGAGCGCGACGAGCTGCGACACCGACGCAAACACGCGCGCCGGCGGCGAGTTTTGCGCCGCAATCTGCGCAGCCTGTACGCCATCGCGATCACCATCACCGTGATTCTCACTTGCTACTTCGTGTGGCACTGGATGATCCACACCCTCGATTCGAGCCACTGAAGAAGGGCCGACGCTGGCGAAGCCGGGACCCGCCGGCGGCTCGGAAGGCTCATCATCGCTTTCTTTGGAGATTGACCCGAAAGTAACATTCCAACGCGACTTGGGCTGTGCTAATGTCTGGTGATACTCTGGATTCACACGGTGAGTACGCGTAAATCCCGCCTTGGCCGCAAGGGTGGGAAGGCACGTGCGACCTCGAGTCCTACCGGCAGTTTCTTCGGCAGACTTCATGGCGGGTTAAGGCTTTCGGTCGAGTGCCAGCGTATGCCCGGTGTGTCATAAGTACGATACGCACCGCTTCATAGATAGGATGATGTAGCTCGGAATGTCCTCCAACGGCTTTCACGGCAGTTCGTCGCGATACGGCAATATTCGCTCCCTGTTCAGCATGTTCTCCAGCGATCTGGCAATCGACCTGGGAACGGCCAACACGCTGGTCTACGCGCGCGGCAAAGGCATCGTGGTGAATGAGCCTTCCATCGTCGCCATCAACAAAAATACCGGTGACGTCGAGGCCGTCGGCAAAGAGGCGAAGGAGATGCTGGGCCGCACTCCAGGCAACATCGTCGCCATCAAGCCGATGAAAGACGGCGTGATCGCCGACTTTAAAGTCACCGAAAAAATGCTGAACTACTTCATTCAGAAGGCACACAACCGGAAGATGCTGGTGCATCCCCGCATCGTGATCGGCGTGCCCTCTGAGATCACGCAGGTGGAAAAGCGCGCGGTCATGGATTCGGCTTATCGCGCCAAAGCCAGCGAGGTCCACCTGGTGGAACAGGCCATGGTGGCGGCAATCGGCGCGGGTCTTCCGATTACCGAGCCCAGCGGCAACATGGTCGTCGACATCGGCGGCGGCACCACCGACATTGCTGTGATTTCGCTGAGCGGCATCGTCTACTCGCGTTCCGTCCGCATGGCGGGCAACCAGATGGACGAATCGATCATGAATTACCTGAAGCGCAAGTACAACCTGCTGATCGGCGAGCGCACGGCAGAACAGATCAAAATCGAGATTGGGTCGGCTTATCCGCTGGAGAAGCCACTCACGATGGAGATCAAAGGCCGCAACCTGATCGAGGGTGTGCCCAAGACGATCACTATTGACGACAGTGAAATTCGCGAGTCGTTGAGCGAGTGCGTTTCGACCGTGATGAACGCGATTCGCGTCGCCCTCGAACGCACGCCTCCCGAGTTGTCGGCCGACATCAGCGACCGGGGGATCGTGTTGACGGGCGGTGGTGCGTTGCTCAAGAATCTGGATAAGCGCATTCGTGAAGAAACCGGACTGCCAGTATCGATTGCCGACGATCCGTTGTGCAGCGTGGTTCTGGGCACGGGCAAGATGCTGAGCGACTTCAAGCTGCTGCGCAAGATCTCGATCGATTAGCGCGATTTTGATTGTCATCACGAGCGGAGCGAGGGATCTGCTTTTGTGGCCCTCGAGAAAGAGCAGCCTCGGTCGCGGATGCGACCTCGTCATGGCAATACGGTGAAGGCCCCGAATCACTTCTCAGTTTGAGAACCCCGGCTTCTGGTGCCGGCTTAAGTATGGAGACCATCCTCGGCCGCTACAAAAACCTGATCGTGCTGGCGGCGATTCTGTTCGCCCAGATTATCGGGCTGGCGATCCAGGTGAAACTTCCCGCGCAGCAGGGCCAGATGCGCCTGATTCGCTTCTGGGCCGTGGCCGCCGTCACGCCGATCGAAAAAGCCGTGGTACACACCCAGGACTGGGCGCGGAATACGTGGCAGGGCTACTTGTATCTGCACAACGTCCGCAAAGAAAATCAGCAACTGCGTGACCAGATCGAGCGCATGAAACTCGACGAGGTGCGGCTCTCCGAAGATGCCAAGATGGCGCGACGGGTTCAGGCGTTGCTGGCCTTCAAAGAGTCCTATGTCGACACCACCATCGCGGCACAGGTCATCGGCAACAGCGGCAGCGAACAGTCGCGCATCATCTACATCGACAAGGGCACGCGCGACGGGATCAAGACGGACATGGCGGTGATCACGCCGACCGGCATCGTGGGCAAAATCGTGCAGGTCTTTCCCGAAGCGTCGCAGGTGTTGCCGATCAACGACCAGCTCAGCGGCGTCGGGGCTGCGCTCAAAGATACCCGTCTGCAGGGCATTCTGAAGGGCGCGGGCAACGGCGCGACAACCCTGCAATACATCATGAGCGACGAGAAGGTCTCGCCTGGCGAGGACGTCATCACCAGTGGAGGCGATCGCATCTTTCCGAAAGGATTGCCCGTCGGCCGCGTGATTTCGGTCGAGCCCGGCAAAGACCTGTTCCTCAACATCCGCGTGGTGCCTTCGGCGCGCCTTGACCAGTTGGAAGAAGTTCTGGTCGTCACCAAGATGCTGGAGAAAGCGCCCGACACGAGAGACCTGGGACCGATCCGCGCGGCCGATATTCTCGCCGAGCGGCTGCCGACGGTGCCAACCCAACCTGCAACGGATGCCGCAGGAAATGCTAAGGGAGGCACAGCTCCGAACGCCGCAGCAACAGCAACGCCCGGCAGCGCGACGCCGCAACCTGCCGCGAAGCCGAACCTGCCGACCAACGGCGCTCCAGCGCCGGGCGTCGCGGGCCGAGCGGCCACGCCTGCTGTCAACGGAGCATTGAAGGCCTCGACTGCTGCAGGAACGGCAACTGGAAAGCTACCCGCGAGCGCGGCTTCAAAACCGGCGACCGGAACCACCGCGCTGGGGGCATCCAACCCGCCGCGCGCGCCTCGTACCACCCCGCCGGCAGCCTCGGCTACCACGACCCTGAGCACGGCGGACACGACGGATGGAACCGCGTCCGCGCCACCGGCTCAGCCGGTCAAGAAGGTAATTGTCGAAGCCGACCCTGAGCCCGCGGCAAAGCCCGCGCAGAAAGCTCCGCCGGCGACCGCGCCTGATGCTCCTTCTAATCCGCAGAACTCGCCACCCGACGCTACGAATCCGCCGCGATGACGTCACGAACCATGCCCTTTCGCGGAAGTTACACCTCACGGGAGCAGGTTGCGGTTTACGACTTCGGCTGGCCGGCGACGCTCTTCATTCCCCTGGTCGCGATCTTTCTCCAAGTCTTCGTCCAGACCCTGATCCGAATTCCCTACCTGCCGGTCATCGACTTGCCGATGATGGTGGTGATCTTCTTCGCCGTGGCCCGACGCAATCCCATCAGCGGCTGCGTCACCGGGATGATCATCGGCCTTCTCCAGGACGTGCTGGCCGGTCCGAATCATCCGCTCGGGATCTACGGCATCTGCAACACGATCATCGGATTCGCGGCCTCGTCGCTGGGGCTGAAGATCGACGTGGAGAATCCCGGCTCACGCTTTCTGATCACCTACATGTTCTTCGTCGCCCACCAGGGGATTTACTACGGTGTGGCCCATGGGCTGTTGCGGCAGACGCTGCAGTGGAGTTGGGGTCACGTGGCGGTGTCGGCGCTGGCCAACGCGATACTGGCGCTATTTGTCTTCAGTCTGCTGGACAAGTTCAAGCAGAGGTAGGGCCTTTCCCTGAAGTGATGAACTACTGGTAAATGTGTGGGTTACGTGCGCTTTCATTTACCGCAATGCGGGGCTTCGGATTACAATCAGGAGAGTACCTAGCCCGTTACCTGTAGCCCGCAAGTCGATGGTCTGCGACCTATCGCGTCGCATCCAAGCAGAGTGGCTGCCCGTTTGGGCATGGATTGACCTTTTCGGTTTCATAACTGTGCAACTTTGGCGGGTATAGTTGAAGGCCGCTCTTGATGTTAGGTCGTAAGGACAAGGTCTCCGAATTCCGGCTCACCGCAGTGCAGTACGTCCTGCTGGGAATCTTCCTCATTCTTGCGTTTGGATTGTGGCGGCTGCAGGTCGCGCGCAGCGACTATTACAGTTCCCTGGCCGAGCAGAACCGCATCAAGCAGGTCCCTATCCTGGCGCCGCGCGGCAAAATTCTCGACCGCGAAGGCCGCATCATTGTCGATAACTATCCGTCGTTCTCGGTGCTGCTGCTACGCGATCAGAATCGCAACCTCGAACTTGACGCCGACAAGATCGCGGCCGGACTGCACATGGCTCCCGATGAACTGCGCACGCGGTTACAGCACATGGCGGCAGTACCAGGGTATCAGCCGCTCTTCCTGAAAGACGACATCACGCCGGACGAGCTGGCCTTCATCGAATCGCACAAAGCTGAGTTGCCCGAGCTCGATACGATCACCGTGCATCGCCGCCTGTATCCCAAGAACGGATTCATGGCGCACGTCATCGGCTACGTCGGCCAGGTAAGCGAAGACATGCTGCAGCAACCTGCGTGGGAACTTTATAACGCAGGCGACATCGTCGGGATGTCGGGTGTCGAGCAGTATTACAACGATATCCTGATGGGTAAGAACGGCTATCGCCAGGCGCTGGTAAACAGCCGCGGCAAGGAAGTTGGCACGCTGAATGACGTGCAGGCGGTCCCCGGCAAACAGCTCCGGCTTACCATCGACCTCGACCTGCAGATAGCGGCCGAAGAAGCGCTCGAGGGCAAGCCCGGCGCCATCGTCGCCATGGATCCGCGGAATGGCGAGATTCTCGCCATGGTGAGCCGTCCCGCCTTCGATCCCAACGAGTTCGCGGTGCGCATCACGCGGGACGAATGGAACCGCCTGATGACCGATCCCGGGAAGCCTCTGCTGAACAAGGCGATCCAGGCGCAGCTTGCGCCCGGCTCAGTGTTCAAGATCATCATGGCGACGGCCGGGCTGCAGGAAGGCATTGCGCAGGATCTCGTGGTGAACTGCGGCGGCGGTAAGACGTTCTACGGACGCTTCTTCAAGTGCTGGATTGCAGGATCGAAAGGCGGAGCACACTCGCACGGTGAGGTCGGCATTACCAAAGCCATCTATCAGTCCTGCGATTCCTACTTCTACACGCTGGCGGAGAAGCTGGGCATCACGCGCATTGCGAAATACGCGACGATGCTTGGGCTGGGGCAGCGAACAGGAGTCGATCTGCCACAGGAAGTCACCGGCGTCTTCCCTTCGGAAGAATGGAAGATCAAGAATTTCAAGCAGAAGTGGTACGCCGGCGAGACCATCTCGGTCGGCATCGGACAAGGTGCGGTCGCCACCACTCCGATCCAACTCGCCCGCGCCATCGGGGCCATCACCAGCGATGGTGCGCTGCGCCGTCCGCACGTTGCGTTCCCCGATCAGTTCCCTCCTAACTTCAAGCAGGTGGCGAACTACACCGACGTAAAGCAGATTCCGATCGACGAGGAGAACTGGACGACCATCACGGATGCCATGGCGCAAGTGGTTTCGCCCATGGGCACAGCCGGCAGCGCGGCCATCAAGGGCGTGGACTTCGCCGGCAAGACCGGTAGCGCGCAGACCGTCTCCAACGACTTGAAGAAGAAGATGGGCGCAGCCGAAAAGGGCATGTACAAGGACAACGGCTGGTTTGTTGGCGTCACGCCGCGACGCAATCCCGAAATCGTGGTTGCCTGCCTGTTTGAAGGCGGCGAACATGGAGCGCTGGCAGCGCGGGTTGCCGCCAAGGTGATCAAGGCCTACGTTGACAAGCAGCGCACGCGTCAGACGGAAGTGGCGCATGCGAACGGCGGGCCTGCCGAAACCAAGCAGGCGGAAGTTGCTGCCGTGTGGCACGACGGCGATGCCAAACAGCCGGACAAATTGCAGGCCGGCCACTTCACCCTCCCAGCCGGTGCGAAGACCAAGCCAGTGGCGGCAGCGCCGGGCGAGTCTCCGGAGAACACTCCAGCTATCCCGAGCGCCACGCTGGAAACTACGGAATCGCATCAGGAGATGGCCAGGCCCGAGAGCGACGAAACCACAGGGGTGAAACCCGCGTCTCCGGACTTGCAGCCAGCCGTTGCGGCCAAACCATCTCCGAAGAATACGTCTCCGCCGGACGCCGTCGCACCACCTGCGGCCGCTCTGCCTGCGAGGCAACCGTGAGCCGTTACGTCTCGTTTCGCGATTTCGATTGGGTACTGCTGGTGCTGGTGCTGATGATCTGCTCGCTCGGCGTGGTTGAGATCTACAGCGCAACTTTGGCGACCAAGTTTGCCGGGGTGCACATCAAGCAGATTGAATGGGTATTAGGCGGGGTCGCGCTGATGTTCCTGATGAGCGTGGTTAACTACAGCGCGCTTATCAATCGCGTGCCGCTGATGTACGCCATCTCCATCGCCGCTCTGCTCGGGGTGGAATTATTCGGCAAGAAATATCTCGGCGCTCGCCGCTGGGTGCAAGTCGGCAGCTTCCACTTTCAACCGTCGGAGTGGGTGAAGCTCGTCCTGATTCTCGCGATGGCAAAATACTTCGCCGACAACCGAGGCGAATGCGATGCGCAAGATATCGTGAAGGCCGGGGCGCTGGTCGGCATTCCCATGCTGATGGTGCTGGTGCAACCTGATCTCGGCACCGCCCTGACCTATCTGCCGATCGCGATCATGGGACTGTTTCTCGGCGGAATGAAGGCCAAGCACGCGCTGATTATCGTGCTGATCGCGACTTTGCTCGCGCCCGTAGCGTGGCATGTTTTGAAACCGTACCAGCGCGATCGCCTGACCAGCTTCATGGAACCCGAGGCGGACCCGCAACATAAGGGGTATCAAGTCATTCAGTCGCTGGTGGCCGTGGGTTCAGGGGGGATTTTTGGTAAAGGGACGGCCCATGGCAGCCAGACCCAGGGCCAGTTTCTACCGGTGCCGCATACCGATTTCATCTTTGCGGCCTTCGCCGAGGAGCACGGATTTATAGGCGCTATGGGGCTGATGCTGTTATACTTCGTGGTACTGATGCGTCTGATTCAGAACGCTCAGACGGCCCCTGACCGGGCTGGCGCCTTCGTTGTAATGGGGGTGGTTGCCGTTCTGGCATTCCATATCCTGGTGAACGTAGGAATGGTTGTTGGCTTTATGCCGGTCACGGGAATCCCTTTACCTCTAATGAGTTACGGGGGATCGTCGGTATTGTTCATGTTCCTGGCGCTGGGCATCGTGATGAACGTACGCATGCGCCGGTTTGTGAATTGAACGAGCGGACAAGGTTTGGCTGTTAGCAGGATTGCCCAGCAGGGCGCGGGCCAAAAACCGGTTCCACCCACCGGAGAGACGCCGAGTCGCGGATTCGGGTTTCTGAAGGGTGGCAACAAGATTACGAACGCCCTCACGTACGAGGGCATGCCGGCTGCTGAGGAGAACAGGGCCGGACAGGATTGCAAGGCGCATTGACCGAGGTGGGAAACGGCCCCATCAGCAGGTGCTGATTGTGAGGCCACAGCCCTTGGCGGGTGCGCTGATTACGGTGCGAACGATTCCACAAATTGTCTTTGTTCGAATCAGGTCTGGGTCACATCCGGGCGACAGCTCCGATGTGTGTCCGGGCTAATCTCCCGTGATACGGATTTCTGTCCGTTTCTGATCGACCGCGCCGGTTTTACCGGAGCGTCCAATGAATAAAGAACTGTATGTCTCTTCCACGCCACACGAAACGAAAGTGGCGCTGGTGGAAGATGATCAGCTCGCCGAAGTATTTTTCGAGCGGGAAAACGAATACACCCTCGCAGGATCCATATACAAAGGTCGCGTGACCCGCGTGCTTCCGGGCATGCAGTCCGCTTTCGTCGATATTGGACTCGAACGCGACGCCTTCCTCTACGTCTCTGACTTTCTCGAGCTTGCTGGAGACGAAGAAGACGAAGAGTTCGGAGACATCCCGGCGCCTCGAACAACGGTGGATCTCGGCAAGCCCCAACCTCAACAGGAATTGCCATCGCCGGCAGCCTCTACTGCTACCGAGGGCAACTTAGCCTCGATGGTTGAAGACTTCCCTCCCCCACAAAGCGGCTCGGAACCGGAAGAAGAGAACGAGATGGAAGAAGGCGCTGCTCCCGCGGAGGAAAGCAGCGAAGAAGAAGGTGCGCGACGCTGGCGGGGTCGTCGTCGCCGTCGTGGCGGACGTCGCGGCCGAGGCGAGGAAAAGTCCGAGCGCGCCGAGCCGAAGGTGGAAGCCGCCAGCACCGACAAGCCGGTATCGTCTCCGGCGCCATTCGCTGCGGAGACGCGGCCCGAGCCGCGTGCCGATCACCGCTCCGAATTTCGCCACGAACGTCCTGCTCCGCAGCGTTATGCCCCGATGGTCCTGCCGGGCGAATCGATCTCGAAATATCGCAATGTCCCCACGTCGTCAATTCAAGAAGCGGCGGTGGCAACTGAGCCGCACGAAGAGGGGCAGCGCGACGAAGGGCATGAGGAGCCGCACCTCCACGAGCCGGTTGCACCGGCGATCGAGCAGAACGCGGTCGCTAAGCCCTGGACGGAAGTCCACGACTCGCACGATCGATATGCCAATGCCTCGCACGCTGCGCCGCTCACACAGGAAACCGAAGAGCGCGTTGATGTCGAGCATGGACACCCGGCTACTGAGCCGGAACAACTGGAACGGGCCGCCGCCGGCTTCACGCATGCCTCCGAGGCGCTGGAAGACGGTTCTACCAGGGAAGCCGAGAATCACCATGAGCCGGTCGAACCCTATGCGATAGCCGCCAGCCACGAAGACGACAACGCGCGACGCGACAGCCACAGCGTCATGAAGGTCGACGCGCAGCGGCAGAATCCCGAAGCAAGCGTTTCGGCGACCGATGAGTCTTCCACAACGGAGACGCACAACGTCTCCTCGCCCCCGATGCATGAAGAAGCCGAGCCGCATTTCCACGCGGTAAGCTTCGACGTTTCTACTCACGAGCCTGCCGACCAGGAGCAGACAGAGAGTTTTCCTGCTGGTCGCGAAGAGCGGAATTTTTCGCAACACACGGCTCCGTCCGTCGCTCCCGAGGGGCGCACGCTGGAGCACGAAGTTCTGGAAGATGACGAAATGGAGTTTCATCCCGTGCCCGAGAACCTCGAGGCGCTGAGCGAAGTCGCTGGCGATGAGGAATTGATACTCGAAGAAGAGACCATGGATCGCGGGGACGATGACTACTCGGGCCGCTGGGTCCCCAAAATCGCTGACGTGGATGAAGATGAGGTGATTGCCGCGGAAGAGCGCGGAGAGAACGTCTTTGAAGGCGGCAGCGACGAGGAAGAAGAGGAGGAAGAAGAGGAAGAGGAAGACGAAGCGCTCGAAGAAACAAATGGGCACGCCGCAGTGCGCGCCGCCGCTCCCACCGTGGGCTATCAGCAACGGCAACCGCAGCGTCCGGGCTATGACCGCAATCAACGCGGCCGCCGCGGCGGAGGTGGCCGGCGCAACAATGTCCGTCCGCGTCCGGGCTATTCGAATCGTCCGCAACCCCTCATCACCGACCTGCTGAAGGAAGGGCAGGAGGTGCTCATCCAGATTGCCAAGGAACCGATCGGCAAAAAGGGCGCCCGCATCACCAGTCACATCGCCCTGCCGGGCCGCTTCCTGGTCTACATGCCGACGGTGAATCACGTTGGCGTATCGCGCAAGATCGCCTCCGACGAAGAGCGGCAACGCCTGAAGCGCATTGTTACCAGTGAGCGGGAGAACGGTCTGGGCGGCTTCATTGTGCGGACCGCGGCGGCCAACATCAAGGAAGACGACTTGCGCTCCGACATTCGCTTCCTGAAGCATCTCTGGGCCGAGATCAAGACCCGCGCCGAGAATGGCAAGTCTCCTGCGCTGATCTATCACGACCTCAACCTGGTAGAACGTGTGTTGCGCGATCAGGTGAACGCCGACTTCTCGCAGATCTGGGTCGACACGGAAGACCAGTACGAGCGGGTGGTCCGCTTTGCCAGCCGCTTTCAGCCGTCGCTGGTCAAGCGCATCAAGCTGTATACAAAGGACACGCCTCTCTACGAGCAGTTCGGCATCCAGGAGGAAATCGATCGCTCCCTTAAATCGAAGGTTTGGCTGAAGAGCGGGGGCTATCTCGTCATCAACCAGACCGAGGCGCTGGTGGCGATCGACATCAATACCGGCAAGTACGTTGGCAAGACACAGCGCCTGGAAGACACCATCGTGAAGACGAACGTCGATGCAGTCAAGGAAATCGTGCGCCAGGTTCGCTTGCGCGATCTCGGAGGCATCATCGTCATCGACTTCATCGACATGGACGAGAGGAAGAACCGCCAGAAGGTGATGCAGGCGCTGGAAGAGGCCATGCGTTCCGACCGTGCGCCGTCCAAGGTACTTCAGTTCAACGATTTCGGACTGGTGGCGATCACCCGCAAGCGGGTCAAACAGTCGCTCGAGCGCACGCTGGGCGAGTCGTGTCCGTACTGCACGGGCGCGGGGTTCGTGAAGTCGGTTCCCACCGTCTGCAACGAACTGTACATCGAGATGCGCAAGATGGCGAAGGCCCACGATCGCACCGACATCACGGTGCGCGTGAACCCGGAAGTTGCCAAGGCGCTCAAAGCAAACAACGGGAAGCTCATCACCGAAATGGAAGAACTGACCGGCAAGACGGTTCTGGTGAAGAGTGATCCTCTGTTGCACCAGGAGAACTTCGATATTCACTGAAGCAGTTGTCAGTTGTCAGTAAAGCAGTCAGCCAGCGAGCTCCGAGCCGCTGGCTGATGTTTTTTGGGGAGGTGGTTGCGCCCCCGGCGCGAAGAAAGCTGACCTAGGCGGCGGGAGGCACTTCCGGCACGTCCAGCATGCCCAACTCCTGCTCGAAGGGAAGAAAAACGGAAAACGCCGTTCCAGTCCGGTTAGGGCGCGTCGCACTGCCCAGGTGAATCGTTCCCTCATGTTTTTCGACGAAACCACGGCTGACCCACAGACCCAAGCCCGTTCCCTTCTCGCCCTTGGTTGTGTAGAACGGGGCAAAGAGATTCTTACGAACCCCGGCGGGGATGCCGCCGCCGCTGTCAACGACCGTTACTCGCACGCCCTTGCGTTCCGGATCGGTTCCCAGGCTCGACTCCCGTATGTGCAGAATCAGCCTGCCACCGTTCGGCATGGCATCGATGGCGTTGCCGACCAGATTGGAAAACACTTGTCGCAGTTCGCCGGGATACCCGCGAACAGGAGATTTCGTTTCAAAACGCCGGTCCACCTCGATCCGGCTACCGCGAATCTGCGGTGCGAACAGAGTCAGCACGCTCTCCAGAACCTCAACCAGATCAACCTGCACCGGCTTGCGTGCTTCGCGATGAAACGTCAGCAGTTGGCTGGTGATCTGGGTGATGCGCATCAACTCGTCGCTGGCCATATTGAGAAACTGTTCGGTCGAACTGCTTTGGCCGGGTTCATGCTGCATCAGGTATACGAGGTTGGTGATGGTATCCAGAGGATTGCGGATTTCGTGAGCGATCGTGGCGGAGAGGCGACCGGCCAGCGCCAGCCGCTCATTGGAGCGAAGGCTCTGCTCAGCCATGCGCCGCTGCGTGATGTCACGGAAGACAATCACCACGCCCACGAGGGTTCCGGCGCCATTCAAGATGGGAGCGCCATTCAACTCGATGGGCGATGGTTGGCCCTGCCGGCTGATCAAAAGTACCTCGGTGGTCAATTCACCGGCGCTGCGAATATTTTCTACCGTGTCGGTGACGTCAACCCGCGTACGCTCATCCACCAGGTGCAAAACGTCGGATAACGAGCGGCCTATCGCCTCCTCCTCGGACCAGCCGGTAATGTGCTGTGCCGCCGGGTTGATCCGCAAAACTCGCCCCGCCGCATCCGTGGAGATAGCGGGTTCTCCCAGACTGCGTAAGGTGATCTCCAAAAGCTCGCGGCTCTCTTTGGCTTCCTGGGCCTTGTCGGCCTCAGCGCGCAGATGCGTTTCGTAGGAGGAGGAGAGTTGCCGCAACTCGCGCCGGGTCAAAGTGAACAGCAGTATAGCGACGATGACGGAGAGCAGGATCGCTGAGGCGATGACGATGCCGTTCAGTATCTTCCCCTTCGTGGCGCGCTTCTGCCGCAGACCTTCTTCCACCGTGACGAACTCGCGCTCGTTGGTGCGAATGTCGTTCATAAGTTTCTGGCCGGTAAGAAGGTCTTGCTGGGAAGGAGCCGTTCCGGCGGGCAGCCGGAATTGCTGGTCGCCCCATTGAATCAGCTGCGAGTCCAGGTCGCGAATCTGCCGCAAGCGTGCTTGTTGCACAGGGTTGTCGGCAGTGAGCCCAGCCAGCACATCCCATTGTTCGGGAACCTTGGCGCGGGCATCCTTGTAGGACTCGACGAAGGATGGGTCATTGGTGATGTGGAAGCCGTGAATCGCCGTATCCATTTCCACCATGTAGCGCATCAGTTGACGCCCATTCGCGATGACCTTATCGGAATGGTCGACCCAGCGCAGCGTGACCGCCAGCAGCAGGATTTCGCCGACCAGAATAAGGGCCAGCAACATCAACAGGATCACCGGCACGGCGACGGTGCGGCGCAGCAGTCTCTTGAAACTGCGTTGTTCCATAGCGAGCGTCTAGGAGTCGCGGGTGGAGCGCGAAAACTCCGATGATACAGCATCCTCCAGGGGCTCGGGACTGCGCAGGAGCTTCACTCGGCTACAACCGGGCGATGGTCGATAGAGGGCGCACCTTGTCGAGAAGGAGTCGCCGCTTTGCGGTGCCGCAGCCACACGACAATGCGATACAACAGCAGCACCGCCAGCACTGCAGCGTAGAGGAGGGGCGTTCGCACATCCTTCTTCACCAGCCAGATGTAGTGGATGACGCCGGCGGTGGCAGAGACATAGATGAGCCGGTGCAGCATCTGCCAGCGTTTGCCCAGTTTACGAATCGCCCACTTCGTCGAGGTCAGCGCCAGCGGGATCATCAGGACGAAAGCAGTGAAGCCGGCAGTGATGAATGGCCTTTTCCACACATCTTTGTAGACGCTATGCAGATCGAAGAACTGGTCAAGCCAGATGTAGGTGAGGAAGTGCAGACAGCCGTAGAAGAACGCGAATAGTCCCAGCATGCGCCGGTATTGGATCAACCAATATTGCTTTGAGATCTTCCGCAGCGGGGTGATCGACAGGGTCACCAGCAGAAAGACCAGGGTCCATGTCCCGGTGGAAAAAGTAATGACCTGGATGGGATTGGCCCCGAGGGCGGAGTTCAGCGCCTTCCAGCCCAGCCTGGCCAGAGGCAAGAGGCAGGCCATGAACACCAGCGGCTTGAGGTATTTCGGTTTCATTTCTGCAAAAAACCAGGTTGTCATCCCGAATCCCCTTCAGGGGTGAGGGACCTGCGGTTCCGCGCCAAGAACCAGGCTTTAGAAATTCTTCTTCAAATCCATTCCCGTGTACAGCGACGCCACCTGGTCATAGCCGTTGAACATCAGGGTCTTTCGTTTGAGGAACTCTCCAATGCGTCGCTCGGTCGCCTGGCTCCAGCGAGGATGATCGACGTTCGGGTTGACGTTCGAGTAGAAGCCGTACTCATTCGGCGCTGCCTTGGTCCAGGTTGACGTGGGCTGCTTCTCAACCAGCTTAATGTGCACAATGCCCTTGATTCCCTTGAAGCCGTACTTCCACGGCACCACCAGACGAATCGGGGCGCCATCCTGGTTGGGCAGCGTTTCGCCGTACAGGCCGACGGCAAGAATGGTGAGGGGATGCATGGCTTCGTCGAGCCGCAACCCTTCAACGTAGGGCCACTGCAGCACCTCACGCTGCTGACCGGGAAATCGTTTGGGATCGTACAGCGAGGTAAACTCCACGTACTTCGCTTTGGCATTGGGCTGCACCTGATTCAGCAACTCGCTGAGCTGGAATCCCACCCATGGGATCACCATCGACCAGCCCTCAACACAGCGCATGCGATACACACGCTCTTCGAGTGGCATCTTCATCAGGGCGTCAATGTCGAAGGTCTGCGGCTTATTGACCAGGCCGTCCACCTTCACCGTCCATGGACGGCTCTGGAAATTCCTGGCCAGGTCGGCGGGCTCGTACTTGTCAGTGCTGAACTCGTAGTAGTTGTTGTAGTTGGTGATGTCCTTGTACGGCGTCTGCTTCTCCGTCGTGCCGTAAGGCCCGGGCTTGTAGGTGAGCTTCGCATTTGCCAGCACGGTCTCGGTCGGCGACAGGATGCGGCGTCCTTCTACTCCAATGGCCGCAGCCCCTGCGAGCGCGGCTGCCCCGGCAAGGAAAGACCGGCGATTCATATACAAGTGCTTCGGCGTAATTTCTGATGCCGCGATATCCGACGACTTCCTGATCAACATCTCTTTCAGCTCCACTGCTTGCCCACCCAGCTGGCTGTGATTTCTAGCGTGTTAGATTCGCCGGCAAGCAAATCGTTACATGCAAAAGAGATCGCTTTAACCCCCGCGAAAATCGAACTTTGCATCATGGGTTGAATCTCGAATAGAGTACGCGTTCACAAAGGCTACTGGATTGTGCGTCATCGTACCTGTTTCCGGGCTGCGGCGCTTTAGTACATAATGGAAGGAGTGTCGTCGCAAAACCGTGTCTTTTACGGCATGTACGGGGAGCATGATGGCTACAAAACCCATTTCGGAAGTGTTGGCGGCGAGTCGTATGGCCCATGTTCGCTATGCGATTCGCGATCTCGCCGTGGTCGCCGACGAGGTGGCGCGCGAAGGCCACAAAATTCTGTATCTCAATATCGGCGACCCCTGCAAGTACGACTTCCCTACTCCGCCACACATGATTGAAGCCGTTCACAAGGCCATGATCGACGGCCACAACGGCTACGCTGAGTCGCTGGGCATCAAGCCCGCGGTCGATGCTATCCGGAATGAAGCGGAGCGCAACGGCTTTAAGGACATTCAGAGCGTGTTCGTCGGCATCGGCAGCGGAGAGGTAATCGACAGCTGCCTGACCGCACTAGTCAATCCGGGCGACAACGTGTTGACGCCCAGTCCCGAATATCCGCTCTACGGGGCGGTGCTGGCGAAGCTGGATGCGATTCCTAACGCCTACGAACTCGACGAGGAGAACGACTGGCAGCCCGACATTGCGGACATGGAGCGCAAGATCAATTCGCGCACCCGCGCTATTTTGCTGATCAATCCCAATAATCCGACCGGGGCGGTGTATTCGCGGCGGACGCTGGAGAAAGTTCTTGAGCTGGCGCGGCGGCACAACCTGATCCTCTTTGCCGACGAGATTTACGACAAGCTCATCTTTGATCCAACCGCGCAGCATATCTCGATTGCCACGCTGGCGCAGGATGTGCCGGTCGTCACGTTCAATGGTTTGTCGAAGGCCTACCTGGTTCCTGGGTGGCGGATCGGATGGGCCATTGCCACCGGCCCCCGTGAGGTCCTCCAGCCTTACATGGAAGCGGTGCATCGTCTGCTGCGCGCTCGTTTATCGGCGCCGCATCCGTTCCAATATGCCATCAAGCCGGCGCTTGAAGGTCCGCAGGACCACCTTGCCGCCGTGCGCACCAAGCTGTTGAGCCGGGCGATTGTGACCGAGGCCTGGGCGAAGCGTACCCCTCGAGTTCGCCTGGTGAATCCCAAGGGCGCATTCTATGCACATCCCAGCCTCGATATTCCTGAAGATGACCTTACCTTCGTCACCGACCTGCTGAAACAAAAGCACGTCCTCGCCGTGCATGGCTCGGGCTTCGGCGAGAAGCCGGGAACGCGGCATATGCGTATCGTCTTTCTGCCGCAAGAGCCGGTGCTGGGTGCGGCCTACGAGAAGATCACCGAGTTCATGCGCGAGCGGTACCGCTGATTCGCGCCTTAGGAACAGACAAACAGACTCCGCTCCGCGCTCATGGTCGACATTCACTGCCACATTCTTCCCGCGATCGATGACGGCTCGAAATCCTGGGAAATGACCGCCGAGATGTGCCGCATGGCCATCGCGGACGGCGTTACTCACATCGTGGCCACGCCGCATTGCAATGACGAATATGTTTATGACCGCGGCCGCTTTGCCGAGATGATGGGTGAGCTGTACGAACTCGGGAGAGGCCGACTGACCTTCAGCCTGGGGTGCGACTTTCATCTTTCCTACGACAACATCGCAGACGGGCTGCAGAATCCTCTTCGCTATACCATCGAGGGTTCCAACTATCTACTGGTCGAGTTCAGCGACTACGGAATCGCCCCGGCGATAGAGCAGCACCTGCAGGAATTCCTGGTTCTCGGAATCGTTCCGATCCTCACGCATCCTGAGCGGAATAAGATACTGCTTCGGCATCCCGCGATGGTGCCGTATTTTGTGCAGCAAGGCTGCCTGGTGCAGCTCACGGCCAATGCACTAACCGGATTCTGGGGTCCAGCCTCGCAGAAGATGGCGGAGAGCCTGCTAAAGCAAAATGCCGCGCACGTGATCGCCAGCGACGCTCACGATCCGCGAAGGCGCAGTCCTATATTGTCGAAGGCGCGCGAGGCAGTTTCCAAGTTAATGAATTCTGAGGTTGCCGACGCCTTGCTCCAGCACAATCCGGCAGCAATCGTGGCGGGGCTGCCTTTGCCCTACCGGCGATGACTCGTTTGGAAGACAGACTGGCTGGACCTACGCCGTCTTGCGGCCACCGGTGCAGCGCATCTTCTCGACGTCGTGCCCGTTGACCGAAACAATCCCCGTGCGCGCCTTGGTTCCCTGATTGTCCGGGCTTTCGGGGTCAGCGTCCGAGATGACCGTCATGGAGGAGGACTTTGTTTTCAGGCGCATGCGGCGCCGAACCTGGCTGCCGACATTGTGCAGCGTGGCTTTGGCTGCTTCCGCGCCCTGGTGCGCGACTTCCTGGATCTGCTGCTCGGTTCGGCGAAGTGCATCCAACGGACCCATCGCTCACCTCCACTTGCTAATCATTGATGCAGGTTGCAGTCGCAAGGAAACTGCTGAACTGTGCTGAATCGAAACTAATCGATTCCGGCAGCGTCCAACGCCACCAGCCGCCTTTGAAGATACGCTTTTTCTACCCGGTTCGTCACTAGGGAAAGTGCTTTGCCGTAGGCTTCGCGGGCCTCCTCCCGCCGCCGCAATCTCCGCAGCAGGTCGGCACGGGCGGCGTGAAACAGGTGGTAAGCTTCCAATTCGCCAGTCGATCCAAGCTCGTCCATCAAAACCAGCCCTTTGGCATAGCCCTGACTCATTGCCACAGCCACCGCATGATTCAAGGCCACGACCGCGGATGGCGCAATCTTTTCCAGCTCGGCATAGAGCGCCGCAATCTGGGGCCAGTCGGTTTCGTCCGAGGTTTTCGCCTCGACGTGAAGCGCTGCGATGGCAGCCTGCAACTGGTATGGCCCCAAGGCATGAAGGCGCAAAGCGCGATCCACCAACTGCACACCTTCGTCGATCTGGTTACGGTGCCAGAGCGCCCTGTCTTGTTCCTCAAGGAGCACCAGCTCTCCTTCGCGGCTGAGTCGCGCATCCCGACGAGAATCATGCAGCAGCATCAAGGCCAGCAGTCCCAGAGTCTCTGCCTCGTCGGGCAGCAACTCGCACAGCATCCGGCTTAGGCGAATGGCTTCGGCGCAAAGGTCGCGACGCATCAGATGCTCTCCTTCGGTGGCGGCGTAGCCCTCGTTGAACACCAAATAGATGACCGCTTGCACCGCCGCGAGCCGTTCCGGCAGGCGCTCGAGCGGGGGAACTTCGTAGGGAATCCGAGCGTCGAGAATCTTGCGTTTGGCGCGAACCAGCCGTTGCGCCAGAGTGGGTTCGGGAACCAGGAATGCGCGGGCGATTTCCGTAGTCGTCAGGCCGCCCAGGGTACGTAGTGTAAGTGCCACTTGCGCTTCCCGGTTGAGTGCCGGGTGACAACAGGTGAAGATCAGGCGTAGACGGTCATCGGGATAATCGGTCGGCATGTCGTCAGCGATTTCGGGATCCCGGCGGCGGGAGAGTTCGGTTTCATAGAGCAGTCCGTCCTGTTTCTCACTACGGGTCTTCTCGCGGCGCGCGAAGTCGATCAGCTTACGATGCGCCGCGGCCGTAATCCACGCTCCCGGATTGTCGGGGATACCTCGCTCAGGCCAATGCAACAACGCGGAGGCGAGGGCCTCCTGCATGGCTTCTTCCGCGAGGTCGAAAGATCCCGACAGCCGAATCAGCGTGGCGATGATGCGGCCGGATTGCTGCTGGAAAACAGCTTCCACCGAAGCCCGCGCTTCCGTCATCGCTCGATCACCGTTCACGATCTCATTCAGCTTGGCCTCGTCGTTAACCAAGCCCCAAGGGTGAGACACAGGGTAACCAGGCTGGAGAACGCCACCGGCGCGACGAAGAAAAATCGCCAGCTGAGAAACGTGACCACTACGAAGCACAGTGCCAGCGACCAGGTGATACTGCGCATCGACCGCAGCGTCTCACGACTCATCCCCCCGAACTGCCACGCCATAGCCGCAGAGAGCAGGAAAAACACCGTTGCAAACAGTCCGAAGCCGACGTAAAAGTCCCAGTAGCTCCGCTGGAATCCCTGGACATTGAAGTGCACCGACTGCATGGCTGCGACTACGGCGTCCGCGTTCCAGCGCGGATCGACCTTACGAAACCCGAGCGTATGTCCAATCGCAAATAGCACGAGCAGAACCGAAGAGACTCTGTAGAGCACTGGTGCTTTCATGGACGTTCCTCAGTTACTCCGGCAGCCGGGCGAGTTAGACTTGGCTGCGGACGCTACCGTTCGCGAACGTTGCCTGTCGCGGCCTCGAGCGAGCGAGTCTCTGGCGACGCAGCAGGATCTCCCACCGGCACGCGGCGTTGCCACTCCGCTGCCACATCCTGGCGCTCCGTCAACTCGTGCAGGGGACGGACCTCGACGCACCCGGACGCTCCTCCGCATTCGGTAGGGATCTTTGCTGCCCAGGACAAAGCTTCGTCCAGGTCCTTGCATTCGAGAAGGTAATAGCCGGCAAGCTGCTCTTTGGTCTCGGCGAAAGGACCATCGGTAGTCAGCATTCTGCCGTCCTTCATCCGGACCGTGGTGGCCGAACTGGTGGGGCGCAGCGGATCGGCGCCGAGCAGGATGCCGAGCTTCGCCGTTTCAGCCATCACGGCTCGATGGCCATTTTTGACGGCCTCCACTTGCTGGGGAGACATACGGTCCCGTCCTTCTTCGTTGGTATAGATCAAAAGCATGTAACGCATGGTGATCCTCCTCTGCCGACATTCAGTCCGCCGGTCATTGGTGCGACGTCCGATAATGGAAAAATCGACAGGGCGGCCGATTTTTTGAGGACAGTGTACCCGATATCCGCAAGGGCCACCCGGAGCGGCACCCGGCCGCGAAAGATCAATGGCTAGGTTCGCTGTTGTTCGCTGCGACGCATCAGGAGATAGGCTCGAATCAACTGGTTCAGGTCACCGTCGAGCACCCGGTCGACGTCGCCAATTTCCTCGCGCGTTCGCAGGTCCTTCACCATGCGGTAAGGCTGCAGCACGTAGGAGCGGATCTGCGAGCCAAAATCGATGTCGAGTTTTGAATCCTCGATCCCCTTCGTCACCGCACGTTTCTTCTCCAGCTCATATTCATAAAGGCGGGACCGCAGGATGCTCATCGCACGCTCGCGATTCTTATGCTGCGAGCGCTCATTCTGGCAGGCCACAACGATTCCTGTGGGAATGTGCGTGATCCGGACCGCAGAATCCGTGGTATTGACGTGCTGCCCGCCCTTGCCGCCGGAACGATACGTATCGGTCCGAATGTCCTCAGGCTTGATATCGATCTGGATGCTCTCGTCGATTTCCGGCGAGACGAAGACGCTGGCGAAGGAAGTGTGCCGGCGCTTGGCCTGGTCGAAAGGCGAGATCCGCACCAGACGGTGGACGCCGATCTCGCTCGTCAGCAAGCCGTAAGCATGTTCGCCGTTGACCCCGAACGTGGCCGACTTGATGCCCGCTTCTTCGCCGGGCTGGTATTCGTACATTTGCGTCGAAAAGCCCTGGCGCTCGGCCCATCGCAGATACATGCGCATCAGCATCTCGGCCCAGTCCTGCGATTCGGTGCCTCCGGCGCCGGGATGAATGGTGACGATCGCGCTACGCTCGTCGTTGGAGCCGGAGAGCAGCGTCTCGGTCTCGAGCTTCTCGACCAGTTTGCGAAGATCGTCGACCTCGCGGCGCAGATCGGCAGAGACGTTTTCGCCTTCGCGGGCGAGTTCAAAGTAGGAATCGATGTCTCCCGAGCGGCGCACCAGTTCGGTCTCGGTCGCCAGCGCTGTCTCCAGCCGCTTGCGTTCGCGCATGACTTGTTGTGATTTTTCGGGGTTTGACCAGAGCGTCGGATCGGCGGTGTGCTTTTCGATCTCGCTCAGCTTTTCGCGCAGCTTGGGCGCGTCAAAGATACTCCTGAAGGTCGTGTACTTTGCTGCGCAGGGCAGCGTATTCCTGTTCTAACTCTTCCACCATAGCGCGGAAAATCCTCTCTTCTATGCGACCTGAGGCTGCTTGAAAAACGTCACTCCCGGAAAATGCAGCAGGATCCCAACCACGGTGATTATCGCACAGAGCAAGGGGAACCAATCGCCGTGACGGGTGTAGAACGTGGTGGTTTCCTCTACGTCGTAAGCGGCCTGCAGCGCCGTTGCCGTGTTCGGAGGGGCCTCTTTCGTGACGCGTCCCAGAGGGTCGATCACTGCGGTGATGCCGGTGTTGGTATCGCGCAAAAGCCAGCGATTGTTCTCAATCGCGCGCATGCGCGCCATGTTCAAGTGCTGCCGCGGTGCGCCCGTGTCGCCGAACCAGCCGTCGTTGGAGATGTTCACGAACACTTCCGCGCCATGCTGGGCAAACAACCGAATCTCCCCGGGAAAAACAGACTCATAGCAGATAAACGTGCCAACCTTGGTTCGATCGACGGTGAGCGGGTCGTGGCTCTTGCCACGCTGGAAGGTCCCTACTTCATGGGTCAGGGCCTTGGCGAAGCTCAGTAACTGGGCCACCGGAACGTATTCGCCAAACGGAACGAGATGGACCTTGTCATACTGCTCGGTCCACGATCCGTCCCGGGCAATGACCGACGCCGAATTGTAAATTTCAGGAGTTCGCGTGGGATCTCCCGTGTGCGTGATACCCAGCGTACCGGCGATAAGGGAGGAGTTCGTCTTGCGCGCGATTGCGCCAAGTGCGAGGCGCAGGTGATAGTCAGTGGTAAAGAACGGCGCCGGGGCCTCCGGCCAAACGATGAGGCCCGGCGAGTCCCCGTGCTCCGCCGTGGGGCGGACGCTCAAGGCGCTCAACCGGGTCAGGGTCTGCTGCAGATATTCCAACGTCCAGGCATCGGAGTCGAGGATTGGGATATCGGGCTGCACCAGCGTAGCGCCCTGGGTCGTCGGTAAAGCGTCGAACTTCACCAGCTTGCCGGCGTGCAGGACCAGAATCGCCAGCACCGAGGCGGCCAGAAGAAGTCTACGGCGGGCATACGGCACCAGGAACGCCGCGGCCACGGCCGTATTTACCAGCGCAATCTCAAAGGAAATGCCGTAGACGCCCGTGACCGAAGCGATTCGCGACAACGGAATGTTGTCGATCTGCGTTGTGCCCAGCAGGTCCCAGGGAAAGCCGGTGATGTAGGTCCGGGCCAGTTCGACCGCGACCCAGGCAAACGGTGTGAACACCAACGCGCGCAGGCTGTAACCATTGCGACGCGCGGCGATCAGAGCCAACAGCAGTCCAAAGAATCCATGGTAGAGACCGAGATACAGCGCAAATAAGACCAGCAGTATGGCGGAACTGACCGAGCCCAATCCGCCATACGAATGCATCACGTGGAAGATCCAGTAACAGCTCCCTAAGTACCAGATCACTCCGCTGGCGTAGCCCAGCAGGAATCCCTGCCACGGCGTTGCCGGCGCGAGAAACTGGCCGCCATCGGCGAGCACCATAGTTACATCCTGCTCGCGACATTTCAGGATGGCGTAAATCAGGGGAGCGAGCGCAACCCAGCTCAGTAGATAGAGCGCAGGCTTGGGGAAGATCAGCACCTGGAGAACGCCCGACAGAGCGGCGAAGATCCAGGCATTGCGTCGGATTCTTCTCACTCAGCGAGTGTAGCAAAGCAAAGGTTAATGCAAGCTGAACATCACAGTGCAGACGCAGCTTGCGAACACGCATGCTGCCGCTCGGAGAACCTGCTGGATGCGGGCACGCTGATCTCGCGCTGATCTTATGGCTCCCAGCCCTCTTGCCCCACGAGTGGAACGAAGCGGCAGAGATCATGTTTACTGATGAGCGTCTGTCCGTCACTTTTGCGAATGAGTTGTACCTGCTGCTCCACACGAGTGCCCACCGGCACTACCAGTCGGCCGCCATCGGCGAGTTGCTCGAGCAAACTCTGCGGAACCTGAGGCGCGGCCGCGGCCACCAGGATGCGGTCAAAGGGAGCTTCTTCCGGAAGCCCTCGGCTGCCATCTCCTTGAACTACGCGAACGTTCGAGCATTGCAAGCGTTGAAGGATCTGCGCTGCCTGCATTGCGAGTTCCGCATGACGTTCGATGGTCCAGACATCCGCTGCCAATTCGCCCAGGACGGCGGCCTCATAGCCGGTGCCCGTTCCAACTTCCAACACACGGTCCGTGGCGCGCACGTCGAGCGCCTCAATCATCGCAGCAACGATGTACGGCTGCGAAACCGTCTGGCCCACGCCAATCGGCAAAGGAAAGTCACCGTAAGCATTTTCCAGGTGCTCCGCGCCGATGAACTCTTCGCGCGGAACCTTGGACATCGCAGCCAGCACGCGCGGATCGCGAATGCCACGTGAGCGCAGCTGTTCCTCGACCATGCGAGCCCGCGCATGAGCAAGATCGATCGATTTGGCGGCAGGTTCAAACAAGCGCTGCAACATCCCCTGAATCGATTCTCCGCGCCGAAATTAAGGTGCCACGATCGGGAATTCAAGAAACTTTTCTTGGGAAAGGTCACCGTCCGAAGCTGCATCACTCAGTGATATTGTGGCAAATTCAAAGCGAAACTCTGATGCGCATCGCCATCGTCTCCGACATTCACGGCAATCGAACCGCCTTCGAGGCAGTGCTGGCAGACCTGCGGCACAGCGCTCCAGACCTGGTGCTGCACGGCGGCGATCTTGCGGACAGCGGATCGAGCCCGGTGGAGATCGTCAATAGAATACGCGACCTGGGTTGGCAGGGCGTACTCGGCAATACCGATGAAATGCTCAGCAGGCCAGAGTCGCTGCAGGAATTTGCCGGCACATCTCCCACCATGCAACCGCTCTTTGCCCTGATCGAAGAGATGGCAGCGGCGACGCGCGCGGCCTTGGGGCCAGAGAGACTCGCGTGGCTGTGCGGGCTGCCGATGGTGCAAAAGCTGGATGGGCTTGCACTGGTGCATGCCCGTCCCGAGACGGCGTGGCGAGCCCCGTTCCCCACGGCGAGCGATGCGGAACTCCAAGCCGCCTACGGCACGCTGATGCGGCCAGTTGTGGTGTACGGTCACATCCATCGCTCGTATGTTCGCAGTGTACCGGGATTCGTCGTCGCCAACTCAGGCAGCGTCGGTCTGTCGCACGATGGGGATTGCCGAGCTGTTTATTTGCTGATCGAGAACGGGGTCGCACGAATCCGGCGCGTGGAGTACGATGTCGAGGCTGAGATCCAGGCGCTTTCGGCCAGCGGACTTCCTCATGCCGACTGGGTAGCGAAGATGCTCGCCAGCGGCTCCTTCCAGATGCCCTAGGAAGTCTTGGTGTGAATGACCTGCTCGGGTGGACCGCTGCCTTTCGTAGTCCACGAGGGCACAGGGCATCGCAAGTATAAGCACAGCCATTTGCTATACTTAATAGGCCTCTACGTTCTGCTTGGAACCCGGATCGACTGCCGATCCGGTTGTGTGCGCGGAAGTGGTGAAATTGGCAGACACACCATCTTGAGGGGGTGGCGCCGAAAGGCATGGGGGTTCAAGTCCCCCCTTCCGCACCAGTTTAAGTTGTTTACCGTGGCCGCATGCAGACTGAAGTTTACGTGCGCCACTCCTAATGACTGCCCCCACCGCAGGGATCGTCACTACAGAAGATGGAAGTGCCGCAAGTGAATTTACCTTGCCAAGCAAGGGACCCGTCTCAGCGCGCAGAGTGGTCGATCAACCCTTAACTAGATTCGCGCCGGGTCCACGGTCGCTTTGACGGACTAGTGCTGCTAACACCGCGCTGGAAATAGCAAAGCGGTAGTGGGCTAAATAGATGAAACCACCTTTTCCCATTAACGCTAATATCGACATCCCGATTAATCAGATCGAATATCGTCCCGCTGTGCTGTTGGTCATTCCACGCGCCAGAAAAGCCAAGATTCCTAAAGCGAAGATAATGTGCCTGACTGTCGGGTTTGGCCTGCTTGTGGTTTGCTATTGCGAGGCGACATCCATCGTCGCGATTCGAACTCCAAACTCGATAACCATAGCGGCTGACAGCGCTGGCACGTTCGAAGGACGGAGCGCCGCGACGGTGGTCAGAAGTGTTTGTAAGATTTCCCCAAATGGAAATGCCTTTTTTGCAAATGATGGGCTCGCGGGCGACCCTGTTACCCACTTCGACGTTGGAAAAATCGTTATCCGCTCTTCTAAGGGAAAAAGAACCGTTCACGAACAGGCGCAAGCATCCGCTCAAGCACTGATTAGAGCCCTTCCTGAAGAGATCAGAATACTTAAGACTGCCGACCCGCCGAAGTATGACAAGATCATCTCCGGCGAAGATGGGATCGTTGGTGTCTTGTTCTTTGGCTTTGAAAAGGGTGTCCCCATCTCTACAGCTTTTGGACTCTTTGTCCGTGTTCTCAAGGACGGAAGTACAAAAGTTATCCCCCATTGGCGATCCTGTCCTGGCCAGAGTTGCCCGACTGGCACATACTTTTATATGCTCGGGCTCCATGCGTCTATTGATCGATACCTCGCTGCCGTCCCCGGCGGCCATATCAACAACACCCCGCGTGAGACGGTCCAATTGTTGGTTGGCTTGGAAATCGCAGACGAGCCTAAGGAAGTCCAAGCTCCGATTGATATACTGGAGATAACATCTTCTGGGGCTAACTGGATTCGGCACAAGCCAGAGTGCATACCAAACAAGTAGAAAGGTAACTGGTCTACTCACTCACCCCCCCGCTTTAGGGCGCAACACGGTTTTGTCCCAGTACCAGCAAAGCCCCTATTTCGTTGAAAAGAGAAGAAGCGCGGCTTTTTCATGCTTGGCTGTGGCCGTGGTCATGCTGACCTGTTATCAACAGTAAAAGCATTTCATAGAATTCCGATCGACAATCCCGGTCCGTACGGGGATAATCGGGCAAACCTTCTCAGTCCACTCCGAAGCAAAGGGGCGACGCCATGAGCATTCCGGTGATTGTGGGAATCGTAGCCGATCCTGGCGAGGAAAATCCGGTCTCGACCAGATATGTTCAGATCGAGGGTAGCCCGTTGCAGACAGCAGTGGGTTTCCCGATCACTGCCGTCTACACCAATCAGCCTGATTTCCCTAGTGAAAGAAGGTACTGGCAGTACTACACCAACGGGATGATCTTATGTGACGCCAACACCTGCGCGCAGGTCCTGTTTGGTCCCATCCTCGACTACTACGCTTCGATGAATCAATTCGAGAGTCCCCTGGGTTTTCCCTCGACCGACGTCAGCCAGATGCCGGATGGGACAACCTTCGTCGCTTTCGAGAACGGGGTGTTGTGGCTCGACGAAGGGGGAACCATCCACAACCTCGATCCCATCGCACCCATTCTCGTCAAGGCCTTCTCCGGTATTGACCCAACCCCTGACGGAATTGCAGCCTACGTGCAAACCGAGATCGATACACTGGCGGTGCAAGCCATTCAGCAGAATCCGCAGCTCAGCGGCAATGTGTCTTCCATCAAGGCGAGCGTGCAATTCCAAACCACCGGCAGCCGCGGCTGCACTGGGGCCAGCTTCGACACCCTGGGACATTCGTTGTTGCGCTCGCATATCTTCAAGGTGCACTTCGACTTCAAGCTGACAGGGTGCGCGGGAGATTTCGGGGACGCCTCTGCCGATCTCCATATAACCGCCCGCGTGAGTGTAAGCCCCGCCAAGGTTTCCGCCTTCCTAGAGAGTTTCACCATTGATGGGGTATCCAGTCCAGGCGGATTCGGCGACAGCGACATCAACACCGGCCTCTCCAATGCGTTGTATTCCGAATATGGAGTAGATCTGATTGACCAGGCACTCCCGGCCGGGGTGAATATTCTGTCCGCAATCGTGGACGAGGCCGGCAACGTAAACGTGTACCAGGAACCAATGTGCATGGGCTCCTCGATGCTGCGGAGAGCAGCCCAGCCGGAAGCCGCGGCGACCCTGGCGCAAATTCGGCAACTGCGAGATAAACATCTGCTTGCTGCTAAAGACGGCAAGCAAATGGTGCAGCTCTTCGAGGCCGCCGGACCCATCCTGACCGAGGCGATCCGCCGAGAGCATGATTCCAGCGAGTTGCGCGCGCGGATCACTCGCTTTCTGCTGCACAACTTCAAAGAACATGCCGACCTGGAGAAAATTTCCCAGGCCATCGCCGAACCGGGGCGACGGGCGCTTTCATTGTTGAACCGGCTGGCAAGCGGTAAGCGCAAGGATGCTGTCACGGGCGTGTTGCACAAACTCGTGCGTTTCATGCGGGAAGAGATTACGGCAGATGGCAGTATCCACGCCGTCAGCAAGTCGCTGTCCCGGATGTTAGAAGAAGAGTACGAAGGGCTTGGGAAGTCAAAATGAGGTCTGCTGCTTCGTTTCGCGCGTTGGTGGAAGCTCGCGGCAGTCGGCCTGCGCTCGCACCCTACTGGTATCTGAACCCGCTAGCGTGGGGCGTCTTGCTCGGGTTGGAGATTTACCGAAAGGGCATGCCTGCTCGCCTGAAGCGGCAATGCCGGTTCGTCCCGAGCTGCTCGCACTATATGGGCTTGGCGATTCGGAAATATGGCCTCACCGCGGGCGTGCGCCTCGGTTGGAATCGGCTACGGTGCTGCGTCGGCTTCGTTCCGGCAGGGGAGGACTGGCCCTGATTCCACCCCCGTGCGCCACGCTCTAGGGACTCAGCAGATGGCAGTAATGCGACCTAGTTTGGGAAATACCACCATATCGAGAACTGTCCAGCAGAAACTCGTTTTGCTGATAACCAGTGAGCTGTCCCGGGGATGTGATTAGTACGGATTCGTCGTTAGGGATCGGTGTGGGTCCAGCGGAAGGGAGGGGCATGTTTTAGACCTGCGTCACCGGTGCGACGTGCAAACCGTGGGACAAGTCATCCATAAAATAGTGTCAACCCCCGGGTGGTCTAGACCCGGAGGTCGTCCAGAAATCTCGTTCTGGTACGTCACCGTACACCGGGGTCCTGCTGCCGCACATGTCCGGCGAAGCCGGTTCGCGAGGATACAAACCGCCTGCCATTCACCCGGGCACTTCTTTTGCCGCCCTGATCGAGCCATCGTTGGTCGCCTCTACTCACGTGTGCTTGTCACTCGACGTTGTGATTTAGATCACAGCCTAGTGTTAACCCCAAAGCGAATACTGCCAGTCTCATAAGACAAATCACACCCAAGGGCGACCGCAGATTCGATTCGCGTTTGTCTCGGCGTTCATGCTGGAGGTTCGTAATGATCGGACGGTCGGTTCGGGGTCGCGCCACATACCTGCTGCTTCCAGCTTTCGTTGTTGTGCTGCTGGCGGCTACCCGGAGCGTGGCTATTCCTGCTTTTTCCCGTATCTACGGCACCAGTTGCAGCACGTGTCACATCGACTTTCCCAAGCTGAACGACTTTGGCAAAGCTTTCAAAGACGCTGGGTTCAAGTTTCCCAAGGATGACGAGTCGTATCTTAAAATCCCACCCGTCATGCTGGGAGCCCCGGCAAACGCCGAGATGTGGCCGCACGCGATTTTTCCCGGCACAATCCCCGGTATTCCGCCCATCGGCCTGCGCTACAACAACTACTTCCAGTACACGGGCGGCAGCCGCAATCAGTTCAACTCGCTGGCTGCACCGGGAAGCATAGGGCCTTACATCCCTGCCACTGATTTTGAAACGGGATTCTTCAGCATCTTTACTGCGGGAAATTTCGGCAGCGACATTGCTTTCTGGGTTGATGACGACATCAGCGTAGCCGGAGCGAACGCGAACGGTGGGCTAGGCCAGGCTTATCTGAAGTTCGTCGATATAGGCCGGCTTCTCAAAATGCCAGACCACTCCCTGAATCTGAAAGTCGGCCAGATCGAGCTCGAAATTCCATTCACCCAGGCGTTATCGATCTGGGTCAGCCCTTACGACATTTATACCCAGGCGAACGTCGGTGTCTTAAACCCTGCGTTCAATCAACAGTTCGTCACCAACAACTTTACCTTCGCCGGCTCGGGAAAGGGCCTCGAGTTCAGTGGCGGGCGCCACACTGGCGGCTACAACTACTCGATCGCGTTCATCGACCAGAACACCAGCGGAGCGGCGCAGGCCCCCACCAACAACTACGTGCCCACGGCCACCGGCGGAACTCAGGGCGGCGTAGGAATTGCCTCCGACGCGAACTTTAAAGATATCTACACCAGCTTCAACTATCGCTTCAATCTTGAAAGCAACAAGGACAGCCGCAACGCGATCCAGGCGGCTGGTCCGATGGGGCCACGCGACCATACCTATGTCAACGTCGGCAGCTACTGGATGTACGGTCGCTCGGTGCAGCGTCTGGCGGGACAGACCTTGGAAGGGATCTCAACCGTTGTTACCGCCCGCGAACCTTTCTACCGGGTAGGTGGCAATGTCACGTTTAACTATCGGTGCTGCGTACAGGTCAATGCTCTGTACATGTATGGCCACGACGCCAACCAATTGCCAGTCGATGCGACGGGGGCGCTGGTTCCTTTGCCGGTGGCTAGCGCTACCGCTGTCGGATTTATAAGCGGGTCGCCCACCACGTTCAGCGGAGGTTTCGCCGACGTGGAGTGGCTAGCCTATCCCTGGATGTACGTCATGTTCCGGTATGACGCGGTCAACTCCAACTCCGACTATCACAACGCTCTGGTGCCCGGCGGTTTCACGGGATCGCCTTTCAATGGGGCGGCCAGCGTAACTCGCAACCGGTTCACGCCGGCGGTGCAGTTCCTGATTCACCCCAACATCAAGGCGATTGCCGAGTACCAGTTCAGGCCGTCGCAGTCGGTCAGCTACGCCATCAATCCCGTTACCGGCTTACCTCTAGCGGTCAATGCATTTCACACCAACACTCTCGTTTTGGGATTTGAGTTTGCGTATTAAACGTACGTGACCAGTCCAGGCTCAAGAAAGGGAAATCTATGACGCGCACTTCTCTCTTCACGGTATTCCTGGTGTTTGCGGTCTCATCGGCGGCGGTCGCCGGCACAATCACGGGCACGGTTTCACCGGGCAAATCTTCCGTCGTATATATTGACGTCATTCAAGGCAAGACCTTTCCTGCGCCGACCCAGCAGCCGGTGATGGACCAGAAGGGCCTGATGTTCAACCCCCACGTCATGGTGGTGGAGCAAGGGACAACGGTCGACTTCCTGAACAGCGACACCGTTCAGCACAATGTTTTCTGGCCTTCCATCAGCGGCAACAAGAAACTCACCCACAATCTGGGAACATGGCCCAAAGGCGAGAAGAAAGCTTTCAAGTTCGACAACCCCGGCGTGGTGCCGCTGCTGTGCAACGTTCACCCTGAAATGGCGGGCTACATCGTGGTCAGCCCGACACCTTATTTCGCCGAGACCGATGCCAGTGGTAACTACAAGATCGATAACGTGCCTGATGGCAAGTACAACGTTGTGGCCTGGCACGAAGGCACGAAGTCAACCACCAAATCGGTCGATGTTGCCGGATCGGCGAAAGCCGACTTCACTCTTTCCAAGTAGTCGTAAGGCGGGGACGCTTTCCATGGACCAACGTCCCCGCTTCGCTTTCACTCTGAGCCACTCGTCGCCCCGGGGAAGAAATGCTTAATCGATTTCGCAACAAGACGGTTGATCGGGAATGGCTCAATAGTAATTTCCCCTGCATGATGGCGTGTCCGGCGCACACCAACGCCGGCCGCTACGTTTCTCTGATTGCGGAAAGACGCTTCGAAGAAGCCTACCGCTTCGCTCGCGATCCTAATCCACTGGCGAGCATCTGCGGCCGGGTGTGCGCTCATCCCTGCGAGACGGCATGCCGCCGTGGCGAGATCGATCGTCCCATCTCGATCCGCGCCTTGAAGCGCTTCCTCACCGAACGCCACGGTCCCGAATCACGCCGTCCCGTCGCTCCCACCACCCGGCCATCCGAAAAGCTGCCGTACAAGGTGGCTGTCGTAGGAGGTGGCCCGGTTGGCCTTTCCGCCGCACACGATCTCGCGCTGATGGGTTACTCGGTGACCATCTTCGAATCGTCCCCGGTGGCAGGCGGCATGCTCTATCTCGGCATTCCCGAGTATCGCCTGCCGCGCAGCGTGGTAGAGGCGCAGGTGCGCGAGATCTTAGAGACCGGAGACATCAGCCTGCGGCTGAATGCCACCGCCGGAAAAGACTTCACGGTTGGCGAGCTGCAACACCAGGGCTTCGATGCGGTGTTGATCGCAGTCGGCGCTCATCGCAGCCGCGACCTGTCGATTCCGGGAGTGGATCTCGACGGGGTGCATCGCGGCATCGAGTTCCTGCTCAACGTGAACCTCGGCTACAAGTTCACCATTGGCAAGAAGGTATTGGTTATCGGCGGCGGCAACGTAGCTATGGACGTCGCCCGTTCGGCGGCGCGTGAAGTGCTGCGCCGTCACGATGCCCCCGGCGACATCACTCCCTCGGAAGAAAACGTGCAAGCCGTGGCCACCCACGAGATGGTTGATATCTCCCTCTCGGCGTTGCGTATGGGAGCGAGTGAAGTGGCTCTTGTATGTCTCGAGCAGCGCCACGAAATGCCGGCCGCGCTCGAGGAGATTGAAGAGGCGGAGACCGAAGGCATCGTCATGCATCCCGGCTTCGGCCCCAAGCGAGTGCTCGGGCGCGACGGCCGAGTCGTAGGCCTGGAATGCCTCAAGACCAAGTCACTGTTCGACGAGAATCGCCGGTTCAATCCAACTTTTTACGAGAACAGTGACACGCAGTTCGAGTGTGACACCGTCATCCTGTCGATCGGGCAGGCTCCCAACCTGGATTTCCTTCGGCCGGAAGACGGCGTTCAGATTTCTCCCCGCGGACTTGTCACGGTTAACCGCGACACGCTGATGACCTCGGCCCCGGGCATTTTCGCGGGTGGCGATTGCGCTTTCGGCCCCCGGCTGATCATCGACAGCGTTGGCGACGGTAAGCGTGCTGCGGTGGGTATCGATGAGTTCCTGCGCGGCGTCAAACATCCTGAACCGCAGATTGAAGTGCAGGTACTGGACCGCTGGCAGATGTTCACCGACTACATGAACATTCAGCGGCAAGCCATACCCATGCTGCCGCTGGAACGCCGTACCGGCATGACCGAAGTCGAGCTTGTCTACAGCGAGCAGGAGGCTGTAGCTGAGGCGCAACGCTGCCTGAAGTGCTACGTCAACACCATCCTCGAAGGCAGCGAGCAGGACGGCACCGACTGCGTACTCTGCGGAGCCTGCGTCGATGTCTGTCCGGAGAATTGTCTCGAACTGGTTCCGCTCGACCGCATTCAGTTCGAACCCAGCGCGATTGACGCCATCGCTAATCGGCCAGAATTGTTCAGCTTCGAACTGGAAGGAATACAGCCCGCGGAACTGGGCAGTATCACCGGCACGGCGATGTTGAAAGACGAGACTCGCTGCATACGGTGTGGCTTATGCGCCCTGCGCTGCCCAGCCAACACCATCACCATGGAGGCGTATCACCTTCGGCCCGCGGAACCCACGGGTCTGATTACGATTCAGAGCTTTGACGGACCCAGACCACCAGCGGCAGCGTTAGCAGTCGCCAAGTGAGGGACGGAGTGATTTATGGCTGAGGATTCAAAACGAGCGCCTGCTCCCGATAGCCCGGAAGAGATGAGCCGGCGGCAGTTCTTCGTAAAGCTGGGGATGGGCTCGGTTGCGGTGGCGACGCTGGGCACCGCGGCTTTTGCCTATCAATATTTATCGCCCAACGTTCTGTACGAGCCTTCAGCCATCGTCGATGCCGGCAAGCCTGAACAATATCCTGCCGACTCGGTAACCATGGATCCGAAGACGGCGATCTACATCGTCCGTACGGGCGAAGGATTCTTCGCGCTCTCTGCGATCTGCACCCACCTCGGATGCCTCACTGCCTACAAGCCGGACCTCGGTATCATTGCCTGTCCTTGCCACGGCAGCAAGTTCAACAAGGATGGCATAAAGATCGAGGGCCCCGCTCCCAAACCGCTTCCGTGGCTGCATATGTGGCTGAGCGATGAAGGCAACCTGATGGTCGACCGATCCGACGCACTTGCGATCAAACAACTGGTGAGGGTGTAAGCATGGCGAACACGGTCGACCATCTTATTGAGCAGGTCCAGGAAAACCGCATCTGGCGATCGATCTTCCGCAGTGGGACCGGCGAAAGCAACCTCCATCGCGCGCTGTTCGTGCAGCAGAACATTTTTCTGCACCTGTTCTCCATCAAGGCGCGCAAGCGGGTGCTGGAATTCGGCGCGACCTGGTATTTGGGCGCGCTCACCTTCGGAACCTTCCTCATCCTGGTCATCACCGGCATCTTGCTGATGCTGTACTACCATCCTTCCGTGCCCCAGGCCTATGCAGACATGAAAGACCTGCAGTACGTGGTTTCCTCGGGTGTGTTTCTGCGAAACCTGCACCGCTGGTCGGCGCACGCCATGGTGTTCCTGGTGTTCGCGCACATGTTCAAGGTCTTTTACCGTGGAGCTTACCGCGCGCCGCGCGAGTTCAACTGGGTCATCGGCGTGGTCCTGCTTCTGCTGACCCTGCTGTTGAGCTATACCGGCTACCTGCTGCCGTGGGACCAGTTGGCCTATTGGGCGGTCACGGTAGGCAGCAACATCGCTTCGGCTGTGCCATTCATCGGCGCGAAAATGCGCTTCCTGATGCTGGGCGGAACCGCAGTTAACGCCAACGCTCTGCTGCGCTTCTACGTGCTGCATTGCGTCATCCTGCCGTTGACCGCGGTGATCTTTATTGCCGTGCATTTCTGGCGGATCCGCAAAGATGGCGGGATCTATCCCGGCGAATCTGAGGTCAGCCAATGAGCGACACCAAAGATTTCGTCGCCGTGGTCGATTCTGACGCGCGCAAGACGCCACGCCGGATCGCCTTTCTCACCAAGCGCACTTCGCCGCAGGTGCGAGTTAAAGATGAAGACCGGGTGATGACGTATCCCGAGGTCTTCTTTCGTGCAGCGGTTGCCATCGAGGTCATGGCTGTAGCGCTCGTCATTGTGGCCTTGAGGTGGAACGCACCCCTCGAAGGCCTCGCCGATCCCATGCACACGCCGAATCCAGCGAAGGCGCCCTGGTACTTCCTGGGCTTGCAGGAATTGCTGCACTATTTCCCGCCTGTCGTGGCGGGCGTCCTAATACCGGGCCTGGTAGTCATGGCGTTGATCGTCATCCCGTACTTCAAAATCAACGTAGAGGCCGAGGGGCTGTGGCTGCGCGATAAAGCTAAACGGTTGCGCTTATTTGCAATCGTAGTTGTGCTTTTCTGTATTTTTCTCGCGGTGTTCGACGTATGGGTCGCACTGGTACCCACGCTCGTGGTTGCAGGCTTCATGTTGCTGACATCGCAAACCGATCCTCAAACCGCACGGGGTTTCAGGAAGTGGCTGGTGCGGAAACCGCTCTCCTTCTGGGTGATGACGTGGTTTCTGTTTGAGCTGGTTGTGTTGACTGGCGTTGGAACATTCTTCCGCGGCCCGGGGTGGTCCTGGGTCCTGCCCTGGAGGGGCTAAGTCGCCATGAAAGAGCAACTCAAGGCACTGTGGCGGCTTTTCTTCGGAGACAGTGCCCGCGCCTTCGGCTCGATGAGCCTCATCCTGCTTGCGCTGCTGGCCGTCTCTCCGGCCAAAAATCATTTCAGCCAGTGGCGGCATTATCAAGAGCAGTATTTACATTTGATTCGCGGCCGCGCCGATGCCGTTACCCTGGAGCGCCACTACGAAGGCGGGATTCAGCAGATATGGATTCCCGAGCAGCAGGTGACCGACCGCTGCACCACCTGCCATCTGGGTCTGAAGGAAAACAGCCTGAACGACGTCAACGCAGTTGCCTTCCGCAAACACCCTGTCATCCCGCACTCGCTGACCGAGTTCGGCTGCACCACCTGCCATCGCGGCCAGGGCGCCGCGACGACCTTGCAGGAAGCGCACGATGCCACTGAACAGTGGGAGCAGCCGCTACTCCCGGCGAAATACATCGAAGCCGGCTGCGGCCAGTGTCATCTGGAGAAGCAGACGGCGACACCGTTCCTCAACCAAGGGCGGCAACTCATCTCCAGCTATGGTTGCACCCATTGCCATACCATCAAGCAGGCCGATGGCGCCTTCATTCTTCCTGACGACGACCCGCCCTCGTTGAAGCACGTAGCCGACAAGACGACGCGCGAATGGATCTATGCCTGGATCAAAGATCCGCAGGCCTATGCCGCGACGGCGACCATGCCCAACTATCGCTTCAAAGATGTGGATGCCCGCGACATCTCGGCGTTTATCGTGTCGCAAAGCACCCCGCTCGATCCGCCACTGCAACCGATCACCGCGAAGCCGGACCCAGACCCCGCGGCTGGAACCACGCTGTATGGCCAGTCGTTTTGCGCGTCGTGTCACGCCATGCAGAACGCGGGCGGCATGATGGTGGGAGGCAATATAGGGCCGGAACTCACTGGCATTGGCACCAAGGCAAAACCGGAGTGGCTGGGGGCCTGGGTCTCGAACCCGGACCACTACGATCCGGGAACCATGATGCCGCGTTATCGCTTCGATCCCACGCAGGTGGCGACATTGACCAGCTTCCTGCAGTCGAAGACCGAGCCTGAGTTCGTGGCCGATGTGCATCTCGATGCGCCTAACGCGCAGCAGATCGAACACGGCAAACGGTTGGTACTCGAAAACGGCTGTGCCAGTTGCCATGAGATCAACGGAATCAAGAAGCCGGAAAACTTTGCGCCGGAACTGAGCCGCATCGGCAGCAAACCCCTTTCGCAGGTGCTGTTCATCGATGGGGTTGACCACAATCTTCCGGCATACATCGTGGCGAAGGTCAGCAACCCGCGCGCTTTTGGCTCCTCGCTGAAAATGCCGCAGTTTAAGTTCACGCCACAGCAGGCGGATGCCATCACCACCGCGCTGCTGGCCCAGACCGACCGGGCAGCCACCCAGCCGCCTGCTATGCGGATTGCCTCGGTCCAGCAATCGAAGTACGAACCTGCAGGACATGCCGGGCAGCTCATGCGCGATCTGCGCTGCTTCACCTGTCACATGATCAATGGGCACGGCGGGGACATGGCGCCTGACCTCAGCTATGAAGGGACCGCGGTCCAGCGGGAGTGGCTGACCCAGTTTCTGAAGAATCCCGAGACTCTGCGCCCCTCGCTGATCCGACGCATGCCGAAGTTCAACCTCAGCGATGCCGACATCAATACTCTCGCCGATTACATAATGACCGTGTATCAGACACCGCAGTTTGACCGCGATTCGCTGGCTGCATCGGAGTTCACACCTGCCACGGTGGAACAGGGACGCCAGCTCTACTACTCGAAATTCGCCTGCCAGTCCTGCCACATCGCCGACTTCTCCAAAGACAAGGGCTACATCGGCCCTGCCCTGGTTGCAACAGGAAAGCGCTTCCACGCAGCCTGGGTTTATCACTGGCTGAAAGATCCGCAGGCGCTGCGGCCCAATACCATCGAACCCAACCAGCACATGACAGACGAGGAGGCCCGCTCTGTGACCGCCTTCCTTATGTCGCTCACGTCCTCCGGAGATGAGGGGGCCAAGAAATGAAACCCGCGCTCATCGCTCTTAGCGCACTGATACTGATAACAAGTGGTTGCTCGCATCAGAGCAACCGGCCGACTCCGCTGAAAGCCATCGCCACCGGGGCCGCAATTGTCGAATCCAGCGGCGGCAAGCAGATCGGCTACGTCGGAATGGAATTGGATCAGCCAATTGTCGTTCAGGTGAACGACGCTTCCGGAACCGCTGTCGCGGGCGCGGCAGTTTACCTGAGCGGGCCCTCGGGTGTGAGCTTCACACCGGTGTCGGCGCTCACCGACTCGAGCGGCCAGGTTACCGCAACTGTGTCGTTAGGGCAGCAAGCCGGACGCTATAAAGTTGTCGCAAGCACTAGCGATGCCACGGGCAAGAACGTCCAGGTTGTGCTTGACGAAATCGCACTCGGGTATCAGCAGACGGCAGGAGCACAGTTAAACGCTCAGTATTGCATCGGCTGCCACGATCCGGAATCGACGCCGCAGCGGGTTTCGAACATGGACAACCTTGCCACCAAACCGCACCCTTTTACCGACGGCGACACACTCAACAAGTTTAGCGATGCTGACCTGATTGCCATCATCAGCCACGGCGGCCCGGCGTTGAGCAGGTCGGCAGAGATGCCGCCGTGGGGTTACACCCTTTCGAAGCGTGATATAGCCGCTCTGGTTTCTTACATCCGCGCTGTTGCCGATCCGCCTTATGAAGCCGGTGGACTGGTATACGCCCAGAAGTAGTGTGCAGAAGAGAGTCGTCTTAAATGAGGTTTTCAGTAGGTGTTGTGGTACTGCTGATTGTGCTGGGGTCAGCAAATTCTCTCGTGGCGCAGGCTGTCACCCCAATGGAGGTGTCCGATCCCAAGGCCCGGAATCTGCAACAGCGTTATCTCCAGGCGCTTATGGCGATCGGTAGCGAGATCGAGTCGCACAAGTTCCCCTATCCTTTTTACTTCAGCCGCGTTCTTGACATAGAGCAGTCGAAGATGCAGGCTGCGGATCAGCGTTCCATTCGGTTCGATTTTTTCAAAGGACAGACCGTCCTGCAGATCACCGGAAACTATTATGCCGCTTATTCCGCCGAGAAAATGGACTCATCGGAGCGCCTGAAAGAGACCTTCCAGCAGGTCGTGATGCCGATCTTGCAATCGTCGGTAGCGCATTTTCCTGACGGTTCTGACTTCGCCGCCTTTGCCGTCGAAGTGTCGCACCACGTCCGGCAGAAGATCATGGGCGTAAGTTCCGAGACTCCGGAAAACGTCACCGTGGTCATTCCCGTGCTCTCGGCGCAGAAGCTGGTCGATGCCAAGTCGCCGGACCAGAGGCAAGCTGCGGTGCTGGATGCCGAGATCTTCCTGAACGGACAGCCCGTCCTGCTGTGGCTGCAAGAGGGTGCCCCTCCAGAAGAATGGAAAGAACGGACCGCCCCCAAGCCGCTGTCGAAACCGCCGGCTCTCGAAACGGCGAGGGCTACCGCCGCACCGCCGGCACCCGACAGCCTTTCCGTCTCTCCACAGTTGATGAAAGGCTCTCCCCCAACCATGCGCATCTTCACGCCGGAAGCGCTTTCGAAGCTGCAGCGCGAGAATGAAGATGCTATTACACGGATGACCGGGACTCTGGATAAGGAGGCGCATTTTCTGCTTTACGCGTCCCCCACTTTCATCGGCTTCCACCAAGGCGCTTACCTGCAGCTTTCCATCCGTACCCAGTTGACTGCCGCCGTCGGTACTTCGCGTTACAAGCTCGCAGCCCTCGCCTTCGACGATCACGTTTCTCATCTGGTGCGACCGGTGCTGAATTACTTCCCGCAAGATCATCCTGACTTCGACGGCATCAGCTTCAGCAGCATAGTTCATGTTGCCGATGGCACCAGCCCGGTGGCCGTTGAGTTCTTCTTCCCCTTCCGCACAATGCGTTGCTTCGCCAGCTACGATTGCACCGGGCAACAACTTATCGACTCCGCAACTGTAGTCATAAACGGCGAGCGCTCCGCTCTCGATCTACAGCTTGCGGAAGGGAAGAACTAGTCGCTTCCGTCAAGACTTCCCCAAGCTTTGCTCCCGAGTACAACCAGGAAGGGTAGAGTTCGTCACGCCGCACACATTCCGCAAACACCGTATTCTCAAAACATCTCTACACCTCTCGGGACAATATCTCTCAAGGCACAGTGAGCAGGACGGTCGCCCGAGCGCTCGGCACCGTCTTTGTAGGTCGAGCACAGACTCTTGGCGCCTAAAGGGGGTGGGGTTCTCATGCGGCAACTGCCGCGCAAGGAAACTGAGTGGAGATGAAGGTTGGGGTAGCTCGCTAGCGAGCACTATGAAGTAAAGGATCTGTCAACGGCATGGGCCGTGAGTGACATGACGATCCGCCGCTTGTTCGAGAACGAAGAAGGGGTTTTCCTCATTGGTCCCGATGAGACGGTGCACAAACGCCGTAAGAAGATGATGAGAATACCGAAGTTGCTCGCTGACCGAGTTCAGGAACGGCTTCATCCCCGACCAAAGAAGAAGTGGGGCGTGCAGTAGGCGCTGCCTCTTTGAGTGAGGTATAATTTTTCGTACGGGTCGAGGAACCCTGCGAACTTTGTACAAATTTGTACAAAGGGGTGTTCTAAAGCGCGTTTTGAGTGACTTCAGTGACTTGTAGGTCGTTGAAGTTATTGAAAGCAGGGTGGATATGTGAATTCAAGTCCCCCCTTCCGCATCAAAATTGCCCCGGCATTTCAGCAGGCATAGATTGCGAATGCAAATTGAGGCGAGTCAGGCGTCCCTCGCGCCGCCGCCGAAAGTGAGAACTGAGACATCCATGGCTGTTGGTTTGATTACCGCTCTCCACATTATTATTTGCGCGTTCCTTATCATCGTCGTGCTGCTGCAAAGCGGCCAGAGCGCCGACATCGCCGCCGCCTTTGGCGGCATGGGCAGCCAGACCGCATTTGGAGCGCGCACCGCTGGAAATATTCTGACCAAGGCGACAACGTGGGCTGCTGTTCTCTTCATGGTCACGTCGATCACGCTGTCGGTTTTTGCCCAGCGGCACACCCGCGGCAACGGCTCCGTACTGCAGGGAACGCGTCCCGCTGCGACCAAGCCGGGCCCGGTGCAGAAACCCGCTCCCGAGCCACAGCCCATGACACCCAGCCGCTAGCGAACGTGCCAGCCTTAGATCGAGCCTCCGTTACGACGGAGGCTTTACTTTTGTACCGACGAGTGACGTCCGACAGGCCAAGTCCCGGTAGTCACAGCCGGATGTGGAAAATTTTCCCGCAACGCGGATTCGATCCCACTCCGCTGCCCCTGCCGGTCATCTAAGCACGGGGGAGTGCAATCATGGCTGAAGAGAGAGATTTCAGGGGCAAACCGCAGGATGCGGGAACTGCGAGCAACGTGTCGCCGCAGGGCCAGGGTATCAATCCCTCGGCCCCTTCTACGGGCACTGCCGGCTGGGGCACAACCAGCGATGAGAAAGACGTGATCTCTGCGGACAATGCCGCGGCCACCCGGGCTGGACAGATGAAAGGCAACCTCGGCGACAATATGACCGAGGCCTCGAATCGGGCCAGTGCAGCCGCCACGACCAACAAGCGGCCGGAACCATCGACGGACACTCGGCCAGGCGCACCGGCAAACCTGGAGACCAGCCCTTCCACGGACACGACTCACGGTGATGGCGAGCGAAGCTTTCGCTGTGCCGATGTTGGCAATGCGGACTGTCGCTGGGAGACAAGCGGCCTGACCGAAGAAGAAGTTCTGGAGCACGCTGAGGAACATGGCCGCACGCACCATGGCTGGACGGACTGGGCCGATGCCATACGCGACCAGGTGCGAAACGCTATTCAGCATCGCAAGGCAGCCTAGAAGACATTCGCACGTAGCCTTCCGCTAATTACCGTACCCAAAAAGGGAGGCTGGCCGGCCTCCCTTTTTGTCTTCTCTTCAGTTCCTATTCGTCTCAATCGCTATTTTGTCTCAGAACGTCACTGATTATGAGTTGCTTCCCTGGCGTGACTGCGCACGGTAATGGGAGCCGCCAGCTTGAACGTCACGGCCGACTCAGCTGGAATCTCGAGCTCCTTATTGCCGGTAAACGCGGCGCCCGCGGTGCCCGCGCCAGCACCCACTAAGCCACCGATCAAGGCTCCCTTACCGCCGCCCGCAAGTCCGCCGATCAGCGCGCCCGCGCCAGTGCCTCCACCAGCCATTACCGCCGTGCGCTTGCCCTTGCCTTTCACCGTTTGGGTGTAGGAAGACGTTTGCACTGATACCGGCTGTCCTCCGATGTCGATGGCATTCACCGTGATCGTGAGGACACCTTCGCCCTTGAACCTGCCGGGCGATTTCGCCTCGGTCACCGTGCCACTCACGCCGGCCCCAGCAGGAACCGCTACCTCACCATTTACCGCTATGGAGTGCGCCAGGGTGCCGTTAAAGGTATCGCCAACGTTTGCCGTTTTGGAGGTAATGCCGCTACCCATTCGCACCACGATGGTTTTCCCTGCGGGGATAACGATCGGCGGGGGAGGCGGGGGCGGCTCCGGAGCTTGCGCTGTCTCCGGAGGCGGTGCTGCCGGCGCCGGCTGAACATTCGTCGACGTGGCTGGAGGTTGCGAGGTCGTCGCAGGTTGGCTGCCGGCGGGTTGAGCGGCAGCTGGTGCGGCGGCCTGGTCTGTGGTGGCAGGCGCTGGCTGTGCGGACTGCGAATTTTCTTTCTTGCTGCACCCGACGAAACTGATCGCGAGAACTCCGCTGAGCACAAGCGCTGCTAATCGTGATTGCATAACTTCTCCTCTTCATGATTTCGGCTGGGCTGGATACGCCAGCCGCAATTCCTGCCACACGGCGGCTCGACTGCTCGACAAAATCAACCTTTGCGTAGCGGCACCCTGAGCAGAAAGGCCTACAAAACAGGGTTCGCGGAACGAACACGCGACTCCCAGAAATTGTAACCCGTTTCGCAACGGCTGCGGCGTCTAATCGGTCGCCGGCGCAGCTTCCTCGAGTGCCGCAGGGGGAAGCTCGTGCCGCAAAGCAAAGTAGCCCACCAGACCGGCGATGAGGGATGCGAGGAGCACCGCTGTCTTTGCGTCAATCAAATGCGAGGGGTCCTTGAACGCCAGCGAGCTGATAAAGATCGAAACCGTGAACCCGATTCCTCCCAACATTCCCACGGCGGCAATCTGCAGCCAGGTAACGCGATGGGAAAGGTCGGCGATTTTCAACCGGACCGCCAGCCAGGTGAAGCCGAAGATCCCGAAGGGCTTGCCTGCTATCAGACCGAGCAGCACTCCCCAGGTAATGTGACTGTTCAGCAGCTCACGCCAGGCACCGCCCGCAAAGGTGACGCCGGCATTCGACAGCGCGAACAGCGGGAGAACCAGGAACGAAACCCAGTCGTTGAGCTGACGGGTCAGGCGTTCGGACGCCGATTCTGTGCCCGCGACCAGCTGCTCGAATGCGCCGAGCAGGCTCTTGGCAGTCTGCTCATCGCCTGCAGCGCGGGCTTCGCGGTAGCGACTTACCACGTCGGCGCTGAACTCGTCGAAATCCTTGAGCGAGAGCACCGAACTGCTGGGCACCATGAATCCCAGGATGACGCCTGCGATCGTGGCATGAACTCCAGAGCGCAGAACTGCTACCCACACCGCGACTCCAAGCACAAAGTAAAGAATGGGACGCGACACGCCCAGCTTCAACAACAGTCCGATGATCACGAGCAACAGAAAGGCCACGACGAGTCCACGAACATGGACTTGGTCGGTATAGAAGAAAGCGATCACAGCGATGGCGCCAATGTCGTCGGCGATGGCCAATGTCAGCAGAAAGACCTTCAGCTCCGACGGTACTCCCTTAATCATGCCCAGCACGCCCAGTGAGAAGGCAATATCGGTCGCCATCGGAATGCCCCAGCCATGCGCCGCCGGCGTACCGCGATTGAAAGCGACATAAACCAGCGCGGGCACGATCATGCCGCCAAGGGCGCCGAAGATGGGAAGAGCAGCCTGTCGCGGGTCCGACAGCTCGCCATGCACGATCTCGTGCTTGATCTCCACTCCGACCAAGAAGAAGAAAATGGCCATCAGGGCATCGTTAATCCAGGCATGCACCGGCAACTCGATCCGGGAGACGGTAAGGTTCATTTCCCAGACGTGGTGATAGCTCTCCTGCCAGGGAGAATTGGCCCATACCAGTGCGGCGACGGCTGCCCCAAGCAGGAAGATGCTGCTGATGCCCTGAATGTGAATGAACCGCTGGATAGGCAGCACTACCGCGCGGGTTACGATCGACTCGCGCAGCTTGATCTGCAAAGCGCCGTAAGTGCGGGGCGGAATTCCCATAGAAGATCGTGACCGGATGTCTTGATGTTGGCGGCTTTCTTATTGAATGCGCAAAACCGATTTCGGTCAATCCTCATCCGGAGTGCAAAACCTGATTCCGCTGGCGCGACCTGCCGGGAACTTTCGGTTATTCTGTTCCATCCGATGCATCCCGTCATAAAGGATGTCCTGCTCGTCTTCGCCGCATTGTTTCCCATCGTCAATCCGCTGGGAATGGCGCCGATCTTCGCCAGTATGACTCTTGGCTATCCTGAGAGCGTACGGCGCATTGTGGCGATGCGTATCGCAATCAATGGCATCGTGCTGCTGGTTGCATCCCTCTTCATCGGATCGTATGTTTTGCAGTTTTTCGGAATAAGCCTGGCAGCCGTGCAGTTTGGCGGAGGACTGGTGGTGATGGTGGCGGGCTGGCGCATCCTCAATCAGCACGACGATCTGAACGACCGCAAGATGGAAGCTCACACCAGCAACGAATTCATACTGTCGCAGGCGTTTTATCCATTAACCATGCCCCTGACGGTGGGCCCCGGATCCATCGCCACCGCTATCACGCTAGGCAGCAACCTGCATGAAGAGACGCACCTTCAACGCATCATCGGCGCCATGGCCGCGATGGCTGGCATTCTGCTGATTGGGCTCTCGATTTTCCTGATTTACTGGTTCTCCGAACGCCTGCAACGAGCGCTCGGCCCAACCGGTACCAGCATTTTGATACGGCTCTCGGCCTTCATCGTGCTTTGCATCGGAATACAGATCATGTTCAACGGCCTGGAAGACTTCTACGGGGAAGCCGTGAAAGCCGTGGCGACTGGACGATGAAGGTCTGGAACCTTGTCTCAGAAATCGTTTTGTATCAGGGCATGGATTCAAGGGCGCCGAAACGGGTCACACAATGGCGCAGGCTTAGCGCGGTTCCACAATGACCTTATCCCAACTGCGGTCGGGTAGAGTGGCGCTTTAGCGCCACGTCCTGAAGCGCCCTGGATAGACTCGATGGCTTCAGCCCGTGGAACACGGGCTGAAGCCATCGAAAATAGGAAGCCTGGCGCGTAACGCGTGCCTGAAGGCACGCTCTCCGGAACATAGCAACTCACAATCTGCTCTAGCCTCTAAGGACCCTTTGTGCGAAGGCTGAAGCCCAGATTCCTTCCTGCGCCTCGTTCGGCACGTCTAAAAGATCGTGCCCGAATACGACTCAGAATGACTTATGCGATGAGTTGCAGTTGTAGAGTCTCGGCTACCGGGACGGCTTACGCATTCGCCTTCTTGTGGCAATCCGCGCACTTCACTGGAGCGGCCTTGCCTTTTGCATTCTCGGCTTTGTGGCAATCGATGCACAGCCCGGCAGTCGCGCTCGGGTTGTGGAAGGCGGCCTGCGTATTGGTCGTTACCGGCGGTGTGGCCGGCTTGGTGTGGCAATCGGTGCAAGCCTCGTATTGCGCCTTGAGCGGCTTCTCCGGCTTGGATGCATGGTGGCAGACCGTGCACTTGGCAGCCACCTTCAGATGCGAGGTGTGATCGAATTGCACGCTGCCCATCGGCGCGCCTTTCAGAGTGATGGGAGTCTTGGGAGCAGCCTGGGCAAAGCATGTCCCATAAAGCGCGAGGAGGAGAAATACTCCAAAAATGATCGCCAGCAGTTTCCTTACTTTCACATTGCCTCCAAAGAGCGAATCGCGAACCTTCCTGAATCTTTTCCGCAGACGCTCGACAACCCTCGATTGTAGGAAGACACGGCGGGGAGTTCTGTGACGTACGCGTCGGAATGCTGTGATGAGAGGAATCTTGCCGAATCAAAACGAAATTGGGCTGCCTCGATTAAGATCAAACGACGGGACGATGCGGCGTGGCTTATAATTCCGCGTCTTCGCATCCCTGAAGAACGAGGAACTCGATGAAGCAAAATTCTGGACGTCTTATATTTGCCGCACTGGCGGCGATCCTGATGCCGTTATTCTTGTCCGGGGCCTCGGCGCCTTCGGTGGGAGTTGCGGCGCCGGACTTCACCCTCCCGTCGCAGGAGGGCAAGCCGATCTCGTTGTCGCAATATCGCGGCAAGTGGGTGGTGCTGTACTTCTATCCGAAAGACATGACCTCGGGCTGTACCATCGAGGCGCACAACTTTGAACGCGATCAGTCGAAGTTCCAGGCCAAAAACGCGGTCATTCTAGGGGTAAGCGTGCAGGATACGAAGTCGCACCAGGAATTCTGCACCAAAGAAGGTTTGACCTTCAAGCTGTTGTCGGACAACGACGATAAAGTCTCAGAAGAATACGGATCGTTGAAGAACTACGGCGTCATGAAACTCTCGGCTCGTAATACCTTCCTCATCGATCCGCAAGGCAAGATCGCAAAGGAGTACATCGGCGTCGATCCGAGCAAGCACAGTGAAGAGGTGCTGGCCGACCTGACACAACTCGAAAAGTAGCAGACACGCGTGATCGGTCCCGAGCGAACTCAGTACTGGATCGTGATCTCGCTGGCACTCTGCGAGACCGGAACTTCGACGGCAACGGTTCCGTGCGTCGAATCGTACTGGATGTTGCCGGCGGCCTGTCCATTCACCGAAACTGTGGACGGCTTCTTGGTTACGCCAGCTACCAGTACCGAGTACGACTTCCACCATGGGGTGTATTTCCCTTCTGCCGTGCCAATCGTCACGTGCACCGCTGTTCCGGCGGCCTCACAGGTAAAGTGATTGCGATAGAACTCTCCCTGTTTATAGCCGAAACTTTTTCCATCGTCGGCGTAGATCGAACCTGAGCAGTTCGGCACCGGGAAACACTCGCAGCGTGAGTGGTCCCTGCGGGACCTGATCGGTGTCCTGTACGACGGGCTGCTGGGGAATGATAGCTCCGGCCCGCGCGAAGACCGGCAACTGATCGAGCGCGGGATTCAAGTGCAGCTTCTTCTTATCACTCGGTCAGCGTCATCTCTTTTGTCGGAGTCGCCTGGATGCGTGTCACCCGCCTCGATGCGCGCGCCTGTCCAATAGTCGTACCAGACACCCTTTGGCAGGATCGCCTCGTAGCCACCGTAGTATTCCTTCACCACCGGCGCGACCAGCAGATCGTCGCCAAACATAAACTCTGAGTCGGCATCCGCGCTGACCGTCTGCGGATCGCCGGGAAAATCGAGGAAGAGTGAGCGCATGAGCGGAACTCCGGTGCGCGATGTCTCTTCCATGCTGGTGTAGATGTAAGGCAGCAGGCGATAGCGCTCCTCGATGAAACGCTTTCGGATCGCAAGGTGCTCCGGACCATCGACCCAGGGCTCGCGGTTACGGCTCCCCTTCTCGGCATGATTGCGATCGATCGGAACAAAAGTTCCTAGCTCCGTCCAGCGTGTCAGCAATTCGGGCGTGGGATTCCCTTTATAGCCTCCGACATCGACTCCTACGAAGGCATATCCCGAAATTCCCAGGCCGGTGATCGTCGGCAGGGTCAGCCGCATGTGGTTCCAGGTTGCCTGGTTGTCGCCCGTCCAGGTCGCCGCGTAGCGCTGTGCGCCCGCGTACGCGGCACGCGTCAAGACGAAAGGCCGTAAATCAGGAGCCAGCTTGAGCACGCCGTCGTAGGTAGCATGCACGTTCTCCATGCCCATGACGTTGTGAATCTCGCGCTGGGTGCGTCCGTCGGCAGTCAGCACATCAAGTGGTATCGTTTTGTCCGACCGATCGAACACTGAGGGCTCGTTCATGTCGTTCCAGAAGCCGCGAATCCCCATCTTCACAAAATCGGCATAGAGCGAGCCATACCATTGGCGAACTTCCGGACGGGTGAAATCCGGGAACGCGCTTGGACCAGGCCAGACAGGTCCGATGAAGTTGCTGCCGTCGGGGTTTTTCAGGAAGTAGCTGTTCTTGACACCCTCGTCGTACGGCTTGTAGCCGGGCACAGCCGCAATGTGCAGATCACTGATGGCGACCACCTTCCAGCCTTGCTGCCCGAGATCCTTGATCATCTGCTCGAAATGCGGGAAGTACGAACGATTGATGGTGAACGGCCGGTAGTGGTCCTGGTAGTCGATGTCGAGATAGATCACGTCGGCAGGGATCTTGAGCGTGCGAAACTCGCTCGCCACCTCGCGCACCCGCGCTTCGGGATAGTAGCTGTAACGGCACTGCTGATATCCCAGGGTAAACAGCGGAGGCAGCGGCGTGCGGCCGGTCAGGGCCGTGTAGCGTTCGAGAACTTTCTTCGGCTCCGGCCCGTTGATGAAGTAGTAGTTGAGCTCGCCACCTTCGGCGCCAAACGAGAAATTGTCGCGAGCCGCCTTGCCCATATCGAAGTTCGTTCGCCAGGTGTTGTCGAGAAAGAGCCCGTATGCCTTGCCGTCGCGAATGCCAATCATGAAGGGGATCGACTTATATAAAGGATCGGTAGACTCTTCCCACGCGTAGGCGTCGGTGTTCCACATGGTGAAAGCATGCTGACGCCGGTCCTCTGAGACGGCCTTATCACCGAGACCGTAATAGTGTTCGTCCTCCGGCATGTCCTTCCAGATGCGGAAGCCACTGGGAGTGAAACGGGCCGGAAATTGCGCCGCGTCAGAAGACAGGACGCGACCGCTCTGGTCCGTAAACGTCAGGCCAAAGGGTGCCTGATGGATCGCCACAATTACGCTGCCGGTCGTCATCGTGTATTTGTCGGTGAAACTGACATGCGGCGCTTCGAATCCGGTACCGCTCACGACGGCAAAGGAATGGTCGGCCGGAAAGGTGCCGTCAGGCGCATAGCGAACCCGAATCACGTCAGCACTGAGGGCGGTGATCCGGATGACGGCCTTCCCTGCCGTGATCTCGGCTCCGTCGGGCAGAGGCTTTACGTTCGTGACGGCGCCGATGGTCGCCGGAGCCGGCGGCGAAGTCTGGGCAAAGGACACGGCAGCGGTGCAGCCTAGAAGAAAAACAAGAGTTCTGATTTTCATGTTGATCGAAAGCAAACGAATCCGAAGCGTAAAGTGAGGCGCTGTGGATGTCAACTAGCCGATGCTATACTTTGACATTCTTTGTTATTAGACTTCGATGATAGGAGTAAGCCCCGATGAACGTGTCCCTGACGGTTGAGCTGGAACAATTCGTGATGGCGAAGGTGCAGAGCGGACGCTATAACTCAGCCAGCGAAGTTGTCCGAGAGGCTCTCCGGCTCCTGCAAGAGCACGAAACGGCTCGCGCTGCGCAACTGTCGGTGTTTAATACCGAACTTGAAAAGCGGCTGGCCTCATTGGACCGCGGCGAACGATCTGCTCCCGACGAAGCTAGGGTGCGGCTGCGTCGGAAATCGGAACAGCGTCGAAAACGGAGCGCATGAGCAGCTACGTTCTCAGCACCCAGGCTGAGCAGGACCTGGCGATTCTATGGGAGTACATTGCCGAGGACAGTATCGAGGCTGCTGATCGCCTGGTCGATCGGCTCTTCGAGGCTTTTGACCAGATCGCTCTAGTGCCGGGGATGGGCCACTCACGGGACGATCTGACATCTCTTCCGATACTTTTCTGGCCCGTCGATAAGTACCTTGTAATCTACCGCGCGCATACATCCATGGTGGAAGTTGTCGCGGTCGTGCACGGTAGTCGCGATGTTCCGTCCTTCCTGCGCCGGTTGTAAGCTCCCGGCTCTGGAGAAACCGAAAGTGCATGTCTGGGATCACTTTCCTCCCCCTACCCCCCAAACATGTGTATGTGACGCAGGTCACAGCCCTGCAAGTACCCCCATCACAGCCCTTCGCCCGTCCTTTGCATATGGTGGAAGCATTGAATTCATACGACAGACCGCCGCGCATGGCCGGTCTGGGGGACGAACGACGTGAAACTTATTGAAGATACTGCCTCGCCGGCCGGCAATCTTGCTGCCTCTTCCTACCCGCCGCCGAGCCAAGTTCCTGTTATCCAGAACTCGCGGGAAGACGAAACTGCCCCTGACGACGATTCGTCGCGAAAGCAGGTCACCCTCGACGGCAACGAAGCGGTAGCCTACGTTGCCTACCATGTCAGCGAAGTAGCTGCCATTTATCCGATCACGCCGTCGTCGCCGATGGGCGAATCCTCCGATGCGTGGGCCTCCGTGGGCAAGAAAAACATCTGGGGCACGGTTCCCCAGGTGGTCGAGATGCAAAGCGAAGCGGGCGCAGCGGGCGCGATGCATGGCGCGTTACAGGCCGGCGCACTGAGCACAACCTTTACTTCATCGCAAGGCCTGCTGTTGATGATTCCCAATATGTACAAGATCGCGGGCGAGCTCACCGCCAACGTCATTCACGTCGCGGCTCGTGCCATCGCGGCGCAAGGGCTGTCGATCTTCGGCGATCATCAGGATGTGATGGCCACCCGCGCTACCGGTTATGCCATGCTGTCGTCGAACTCGGTCCAGGAAGCGATGGACCTGGCGCTGATTGCTCACGCCGCAACCCTCGAAGCGCGGGTTCCCTTTCTGCATTTTTTCGACGGCTTCCGCACTTCGCACGAAGTTTCCAAGATCGAGCAGCTCAGCGTTGCCGACATGCGGGCCATGATCGACGACGATCTGGTTCGCGCCCATCGCGAGCGCGCGCTTTCTCCCGATCATCCGGTCTTGCGCGGCACGGCACAGAATCCAGATGTCTACTTCCAGGCCCGTGAGTCGGTCAATCCTTACTATCTCGCCTGTCCCACGATCGTGCAGAATGTGATGGACAAGTTTGCCAGGATCGTCGGCCGCAAGTATCGCCTGTTTGAGTACGAAGGCGCACACGATGCCGAGCAGGTCATCATCGTCATGGGATCGGGTGCAGAAGCCGTTCACGAAACCGTGGACTACCTCCTCTCTCAAGGCCGCAAGGTTGGAGTACTGAAAGTCCGGCTGATTCGGCCTTTTTCAATCGAACACTTCCTGGCCGCTTTGCCGAAAACCGTCACCAGCATCGCCGTCCTCGATCGCACCAAGGAGCCGGGCAGCGTAGGAGAGCCGCTGTATCAAGACGTCGTTACGGCGCTGACCGAAGGCTTCACTGCGGCTAAAGCGCCGATGGCCGCTTTTCCGCGCGTCGTGGGCGGCCGTTTTGGCTTGTCCTCGAAGGAATTCACGCCTGCGATGGTCAACCGGATCTTCGACGAGCTGAAGAAATCGAATCCGCAGAACCACTTCACCATCGGCATCAAGGACGATGTCACCCACACCAGCCTCGACTACGATCCCTCGTTCTCGACGGAAGCTCCCGAGGTGGTACGCGCCATGTTCTTCGGCCTGGGTGCGGACGGAACCGTGGGCGCCAACAAGAACACCATCAAGATCATCGGCGAAGATACAGACCTGAATGTGCAAGGCTACTTCGTCTACGACTCGAAGAAGTCCGGCTCGGTCACCACCTCGCACCTGCGCTTCAGCAAGAAGCCGATCCGGTCAACCTACCTGATCTCGCGCGCCAACTTCGTAGGCTGTCATCAGTTCAGCTTCATGGAGCGGCTGGACGTGCTGAAGACGGCCGATCCGGGTGCGGTTTTCCTCCTCAACAGCCCCTTCGGTCCGGAAGAGGTTTGGAACAATCTGCCGCGTTCGGCTCAGCGGCAGATCGTCGAGAAGAAGCTGCGCTTCTATGTCATCGACGCGGTTGAAGTGGCTCGCGCTGCCGGCATGGGCGGCCGCATCAACACCGTGATGCAGACCGCTTTCTTCGCCATCAGCGGCGTGCTGCCACGCGAAGAAGCCATCAGCAGCATCAAGCATTCCATCGAGAAGACCTACGGCAAACGCGGCGAGTCCGTGGTTCGCAAAAACTTTGCCGCCGTCGACGCGGCGCTCGAGCATCTCTTCGAAGTCAAAGTGCCCGACGCCATCACCTCGCAGTTCGAGATTCGTCCGACGGTTCCAGCAAACGCGCCGGACTTCGTGCGCAACGTCGAGGGTCCCATGATCGCAGGCGAAGGCGACCTACTTCCGGTCAGCGCCTTCCCCGTCGATGGAACCTTCCCCACCGGCACCACCCAGTGGGAGAAGCGGAACATCGCACTCGAGATTCCGGTCTGGGATGAGGAGCTCTGCATCCAGTGCGGCAAGTGCGTCATGGTTTGCCCGCATGCTGTGATTCGGGCCAAGATTTACGATGGCCACTCGATCAATCATTCCCCTGACGGCTTCCAGACGGCTGCTCCCAAGTGGCGGGAATTCAGCGATTTACGCTATACGTTGCAAGTAGCACCTGAAGACTGCACAGGTTGCGGCTTGTGCGTGGCGGTCTGCCCCGCCAAGAGCAAGAGCGAGAGCAAGCACAAGGCCATCAACATGCAGCCGCAGCCGCCGCTACGCGACAAATACAACCAGTATTGGGACTACTTCCTATCGCTGCCGGAAATCGGACGCGACAAGATCGCTCACGGACAGGTGAAAGACGCACAGCTGCTCGAGCCCCTGTTCGAGTTTTCGGGCGCATGCAACGGATGCGGCGAGACCCCGTACATCAAGGTGATGACGCAACTGTTCGGCGATCGCGCCATCATTGCCAACGCTACAGGCTGCTCCTCGATCTATGGTGGCAACCTGCCCACGACGCCCTACAGCCAGAATGCCGAAGGCCGTGGTCCTGCGTGGTCGAACTCGTTATTTGAAGACAACGCCGAGTTTGGCATGGGCATGCGCATCGCCATCGACCGGCAAAACCAATATGGCCGCGAATTGGTGGAGCGGCTCTCTTCTGTCATCGGCGATGAACTCGCGGAGAGCATCCTTGCCGCTGACCAGTCGACGGAGTCCGGCATCTTCGCACAGCGCGAGCGGGTGAAGGCCCTGAAGGAGAAGTTGTCAGGCCACAAGTCATCCCAGGTTCGCGATCTACTGGCAGTCGCCGACGAACTGGTCAAGAAGAGCGTCTGGATCATCGGTGGCGACGGCTGGGGCTACGACATCGGCTACGGCGGCCTGGATCATGTCCTGGCATCAACGGCCAACGTCAACATCCTGCTGCTCGACACCGAGGTTTACTCCAATACCGGCGGCCAGATGTCGAAGTCGACACCGCTGGGCGCGGTGGCGAAATTCGCTGCCGGCGGCAAACGCACCCCAAAGAAAGATATCGCTTTGATGGCAATGAACTACGGACGGGCTTACGTGGCGCACATCGCGATGGGCGGCAGCGATGCCCAGACGATGAAGGCGTTCATGGAGGCCGAAGCGCATGACGGCCCATCCCTGATCATCGCCTACAGTCACTGCATCGCGCACGGCTATGACATGGTCTACGGCATCGAGCAGCAGAAGAACGCAGTGCTCTCCGGACACTGGCCGCTGTTCCGTTATAACCCGGCGCTGGCGAAGGAAGGCAAGAATCCGTTCCTGCTCGACTCGCGCGCCCCCAGCATGCCGCTGGAGAAGTACATCTATAACGAGGCGCGATACACGATGCTGGTGAACAGCGATCCCGACGAGGCGAAGATTCTGCTGCACGAGGCCCAAGACAACGTCAACGAGCGCTGGAAGCTGTACCAGCATATGGCTGCCATGAACTTCGAGAAGGCATAAAGGCAGGAGAGGGGAAATCATCATGGATCTTTCTACAAATTATCTGGGTCTTAAGCTCAAGAATCCGGTTGTCGTCTCAGCCTCTCCGCTGACGGAAAAGCTGGAGAACTTTCGCCGCCTCGAAGATGCCGGGGCCGCAGCCATCGTGATGTACTCGCTATTTGAAGAGCAGATCGAAGCCGAGAGCGAGAACCTCGACAATGCCTTGGAATATGGCGCTGACAGCTATGCCGAGTCAACTTCCTACCTGCCTAATCTGCAGAAGTATCACGTCGGCCCGGACCGTTATCTCGACATCTTGCGGCGGGGCAAAGCGGCCGTCGATGTACCGGTCATCGCCAGCCTGAATGGCAAGTCGCAAGGCGGATGGGTGCGCTACGCACAATACATGGAGGAAGCTGGCGCTGACGCGCTCGAGCTGAATATCTTCAACATTCCTGCCGATACCACCCTAAGCTCTGAACAGTTGGAAAATAACTACTGCGAACTGGTGCGGGCGGTTCGCAAGCACGTCCACATTCCGATTTCCGTGAAGCTGGGGCCATACTTCTCTTCTCTCGCCAGCTTCGCCAAACGACTCTCCGAAGCCGGAGCCGACGGCCTGGTCATCTTCAACCGCTTTTACCAACCGGACTTCAACCTCGAAGAGCTGGAGGTTGTCCCAAACCTGGTCTTGAGCAGCCCGCACGAATTGCGTTTGCGGTTGCACTGGGCGGCCATCCTGTACCACCAGGTCGAAGCCTATATTGCCATAACAGGAGGCGTGCACGACTCGAGTGACGTGTTGAAGTCGATGATGGCCGGCGCCAATGTTGCGATGATGACCTCGGCACTGCTGAAATACGGCGTCGAACACATCGGGGTCGTGCTGGCCGGAATCGAGCGCTGGATGGAAGAGTACGAATACGCGTCTATCCGGCAGATGCGCGGCAGCATGAGCCTGGTCAATGTTGAAAACCCCACAGCCTTTCTGCGGGGCAACTACCTGAAGATGCTGGGCTCGTATTCGTGGAAAGAACCAGGCACCTCCCTGTCGCTGACGTAAAGCTGGCAGCGTTCGGAAAGCGAAGCTACCTGCTGAGGTCGATCGGGAAGGAACAGCCTGAAACAGGTTCCGTGCCGATGGTTCGAGGTACTGGTGCGGAACGACAGGTCGGGTCTGGGCCTGTGCTAACGAACAAACGGACAACGCGGCAGCAATACCTACGTCTCAGCCGAGGTCGTCCGAATGTGAAACGGTGCCGGAGAGCTGCCCGTTAATTTTCATGCCACGAAAATAACGCACGTCGAAGGGAGGATGCGCAAGGACACAACCTCCTGTCCCTACGGAAACGACAACTAATCTTTCTGGTGTAAGACTTTGTGCGCGATGTCGGGCCAGAACTCCTTCACGACATTGAAGCCGCCATCCAGAGCTAACTGAACGAAATAATTGCTCATGGTGTTCGACAGACCTCGCTCTTTGGCCGGATAGTAGGCGTTGGAAATTCCCGCCGCCGCGAGGTTCCCCGCCAGTTCCGATATGTTGAACTGTTCGGTGCCTTTGTCGGAGCGAGTCACAACCAGCCGGCTGGCCGCATAGCCGGCACGGTTAAGAAAACTGCCGTGTCCCTTGGTGAAGTACCGCGGATCTTGTTTGAACGCTACCGGCAGCAACCACTCGGTGAAGGCGTCTCCGACCGCCTGGTCAACGAAGGAACGCCAGTAGTACTGGCCATAGCCGGCCATGCCGTGCCCCAATTCGGGATATGAATTCGCCGCGAACCGCAATCCGGCCACGAAACCCGTATACACGAACGCGGAATAGTCGAAGCTGTCGTCCACCATCAACTTGAATTTGCCCCCAGGCGTTAGGGGAGGGAGATTCGAATCGGAACTTACTGCACGATAGTTTGGAATGATGTACAGAATTCGTTTCGTCTGTTTCTTCTGGTCTGGAACCTGGGGAGAATTCTGTTGCGGCTTTGACGATTCCCCGAGATTCGGATTAGGCTCCTGCGGTTGCGGCGTGGCGTCGGAGGACTGGCCGCCCGACTGCATTGCCAACAGTGAAGCGCTCGGTGCATCGGGGAGAGCGGCGTCAGCGACCGAAGCACCCGCTTCATCCTGAGCGCACAAGGACGTCACCGAAACTAGCAGTGCGATAGACAGCCCTATCCGTAACATCCTTCTCAGATTTCGCATGATCTAGATCAGATGCCGCTTCCGGGCGTCCAGGTGCCAAGTATATCGCGAGAGGAGAGTATCTGCTGGTGAGCCGGCAAAGGTGTTGCGCCACCACTATTCCAATTCGTCGGCCAGCCGCTGGACCGTATGCTCGACTTTGATAGCGGAATTCCGCTTGTCGAAGCCACCGCGAATCTGCATGACGCAGCCGGGACAGTCCATCACGACGGTGTCTGCGCCCGTATTTTCGATGTTGGTCAACTTACGGTGGAGGATCGGAGCCGAGATTTCGGGCAGCTTCAACGAATATGAGCCGCCCATTCCACAGCACATGTCGGCCTCGTACATCTCGGCGATTTCGTAGCCGGCCTGGGTCAGCAGGTCCCTCGGCTGCTGGCTCACTTTGAGCGTGCGCTTCAGATGGCATGAATCGTGATACGTGATCTTGCCCAGCCTCTGACCTTGCTTGAAGGTCAAACGCCCTTCGTCGACCAATTTCTTCACCAGGCTCGAGAAGTCGATCGTTTTCGCGGCCAGCGCGTGTGCTTTCGGCAGGATGTCGGTTTGTCCCAGGCTTTCAAAGTTGCTGATAAAGTCGTGCTTCAATGCGACCGTACAGGTCGGACAGGCGGATACAACGTAGCTCACATCTGCCGACAACAGGGCCTCAATGTTGTCGCGGCCGTTCTGCGCCGCCACCTCATAGGCACCGCTGAAGCGGGCGGGTGCCCCGCAACACGTTTGCTCCTCAGGAAACAGAACCTCAATGCCCGCCTTGTTCATGATCTTGATCAGCGACTCGCCCATTTGCGGATAGGCAAAGTCGATCAGGCATCCGGCGTAGAACGCGATTTTCTCTTTGTATTCCGGCTGCTTGATCTTCTTAAACGTATCGCGGAAAGGGTTCTCGGCGATCGCGGGCAGGCTGCGGAACTCCGTCATCTCTCCCAGAAAGAACGGCAGGTGGCGGATGAACCCTTCACGCTGCAGCGGCTTTTGCGCCAGCGATCCCACGCGCAGCATGGAATGAAACAGTTTGCGATTGTTCACCACAGAGAAGATCGCTTTCTGGGCCAGCGGCTGTCCTTTCTCTACCGCCAAACGGCGCCGCAGTTCGAGGATGAGCCCCGGAATGTCGATTTTGCCGGGACAGACTTCGGTGCAGTTGCCGCATTGAATGCAAAGGCTCTGAATATCGTCGGACGATTTCAACGCGTCGAACCACGCGGTCAGGATGGTCCCAATGCCACCGGTGTAGATCTTGCCGAAGACGTGGCCGCCGACCAGACGAAACACGGGACAGACATTCAAGCACGAGGCGCAGCGAATGCATTGCATCGCCTGCTTGAACTTCGGGTCGCGCGACATTTCGGTGCGCCGGTTATCCATCAAGATGATGTGCAATTGCTTCATCGAGCCGTCGGTGTTGGGCACCGGCCCGCTGATCATGGTGACGTAGCTGGTGAGCAGTTGCGCGGTCGCGCTCTTGGGCAACGCGGTCAAAATCGGTACGACGTCTTCGAACTTCTCCATCAGCTTTTCAACGCCGACTATGGCGACGTGGATCTTCGGCAGCGTGGTGACCAGCCGGGCATTACCCTCGTTGGTGATGATCACCAGCGTGCCGGTTTCGGCGACCGCAATGTTCGCGCCGGTGATGCCCATCCCGGCCTTCAGAAACTTGGTACGCATCTTGGCGCGCGCGAACTTCACCAGCTTCGGGATGTCGGGCTTCTGGCCGTCTTCCACTTGCTCGCTGAAAAGGGTAGCGACTTCTTCCTTGGTCAGGTGGATGGCCGGCATCACCATGTGCGAAGGTGTCTGCCCTGCAAGTTGAATGATCCACTCCCCGAGGTCTGTCTCGCCGACCTCGATGGCGGCGCTTTCGAGATGCTGGTTGAGGTGAATTTCTTCCGACGCCATCGATTTGGATTTGACGACACTCTGCACGTCGTTTTCCCGCGCGATGCGCAGAATATAATCGCGCACCGCAGCGGGATCGCTGGTGCGAAACACCTTCGCCCCACGGGCTTCGGCGTTCGCGGTGAACTGGTCGGCCAGTTCCTCCAAATGCTCGGCAGCGTAAGCCTTGCGCTCTGCGATTTGCGTGCGCAGCGCCTCGAAGTCGTAGCCTTCATACGCCTTCAGGCGGCTGGTGCGGTAGGCTTCAGAAAAGCGACCGAGCGCTCCTCCCAGGTTAGGATTGCTCAACGCCTTGTTGATGGAGTCGCGGAATTGTTTATCCATTAGTTCACGCTTGCCGGGTTTGCAATCGCCGGGCTCCGACTTGTCTCAGTCGCGCTGAACGCCTCATCCAGAAACACGATCACCAGCTTGCCGGGTCCATGCACTCCGATGGTGAGCACGCGCTCAATGTCGGCGGTGCGGCTGGGGCCGGTGATGAATGAAATGTAGTTGGCCTTCTCCGGACGGACTTGGGTTATCGCGGCACTAAGGTCGGATACGATGCGATTGGTTGCGATGAGAGCGATGTGGATCGCGGGCAGTGTCGAAACCAGGCGGCTCTCGACCGCGGTTGCATCCTGCACCAGCGTGCCCGTATTGGCGATGGCCCAGTCCAACTGGCTGATGCCGACCTTTGCCGAAGCCGCTGCTTCGCGATTTACGTTGAACACGATTCCCGGCAACCGCGCTGACAGTTGCTGCTTATCCATCGTCGCCAGAAAGGGACAATCTGCCCATACTGCGTAGGAGTCGGGGGCGTCGGCCACTCCCGCTTCCCGCAGGTATTGGACGATGAACTCGAGGGCGTCGACGTTGCGCGGGAAGCGATGAACTTCAGCGCTCACCGCCTCCGCCCGCAACTTGAAAGTCTCGTAGATCGAGTCCATTTCTGATTCCCTTCCCGAACCCGGCGAATGTTCGCCGATCGCCACGATCTGCGTTATGCGCTTCTCAACGGATCACCATGTGGGTAAACGGAGCGACGTAGGCCATGAGGAAGACGAAGATGCCGACCAGGGCCGCCAGCGCGAGACTGTGGAAGAAGACATAGCGCAAAATCTCTCCCTCGTGTCCATACCACTGCGTCGCCGTGCTGGCGACAACAATGCTCTGCGCGTCGATCATCTTGCCCATCACGCCTCCGGTGGTGTTCGCCGCCGCCATCAGTGTGGGCGAAACGCCCACCTGCTGTGCCGAGATCTTCTGCAGGCTGCCGAAGAGCACATTCGACGATGTGTCTGAGCCGGTCAGCGCTACACCCAGCCAGCCCAGCAACGTTCCAAAGAAGGGGTACAGATGTCCTGAACGCGCGAAGGTCAAGCCCATGGTTGCATCCAGACCGGAATACCGCGTAAGCATCCCGATGGCAAGCATCGCCGCAATCGTCAGCAGCGAGAAGCGCACCTTCATGATGGTCTTTCCGTAGACCGAAAAGATTTTGGGAATACTCAGTCCCATCACCAGTCCCGACAGAATCGCGGACAGCAGAATGCCGGTCCCGGTTGCGCTAACCCAGTTCAAGCCGAAGACCGCGCCTTCTTTGGTGGGCTTGGGCACGACGGGCGGCACGCGCAGCACCAGGTTGTTCAAGCTGGTAACCGGAAATTGCGGATTCGTAATCTTGCTCGGCGGTGTGCTCCAACTCGCCATGGAGGTGAACACCTTCTCGGGGGTATTCATCAGGTTCTTGCCCGTCTGCGTGCCCCACATGAAGACGACCACGCTGAGAATGATCCACGGCACCCACGCACGCGTCACTTCCGAGCGACTGTAGCCATGGGAAGCGCGACTCTCGGTCTTGCTTTCCTCGTCTTCGAATCTCCAAATACGTTTGGGATGCCACACGAACAGGAAGCCGATGAGGCATGCCATGGAGATGACGGATGACACGATATTGACCAGCCACGGCCCATGCATGTTCGACATGAAGTATTGCGGCACGGCAAAGGAGACGCCGGCAACGAGAATGGCCGGCCAGATCTCCAGCATCGAACCCCAGCCCACGAAAGCGCAGATCAGCCAGAATGGCACCAGGATGCAGAATGGGGTCAGGATGCGTCCGGCCATTGCGCCCAGGGTGACTTCGCTGAATCCGGTGACCTTCGCCAGAGCGATGATTGGCGTGCCTAAGGCGCCGAAAGCCACTGGCGCGGTGTTGGCGATAAGCGAGAGCCCTGAGGCTTGCAACGGCCGGAAGCCGAGGCCGATCAGCAGCGCGGCCGTCACAGCCACTGGCGTTCCGAATCCGGCGGCGCCTTCGAAGAAGGCTCCAAAGCAAAAAGCAATCAGCAGCAATTGCAGGCGGCGGTCCTGCGTGATCCCCGTCATGCTGTGCTGCAGCACGTTGAAGCGCCCTGACTCCACCGTGAGCTGATACATGAAAATGACGTTCAAAACAATCCAGCCGATGGGGAACAGACCGTATCCGGCACCGTATACCGCGGTCGACGCCGCCAGGCGAACCGGCATGTGGAAGCCAAGGACCGCCGTCAGCAGCGCGGTGGCCAGGCCGGCGAGCGCGGCGTAATGGGCCTTGATGTGTCCCAGCGCGAGGCTTCCCAGCAGAACGACTACCGGCAACGCGGCGACGATCGTCGATAGCCACCAGTGTCCGGTCGGATCGTATCCCTGCGCCCACGGGGAGCTCAGCGGCGAAATCTTGAGGACGGCGAAGGCCCCAATCGCCGCAACTAGGACGACGACCGCCGACAGAGTCGCGTTCGCGGGAGGCGGTGCTGACTTCTTAACAGAAGGTGGCGCGCTTACAGCGGTTGCCATAACTTTTTACCCGGACCTGCTGGGCGCAGAGGGCAGGCACTTTCTTATAAGATTGCGGAACTTGCTCGGGGCCTGACGTTCCAGCGTGCACCGTGCTGCACCGGATTGCCTATACCTGGGTCTTGTGAGGTTCGGCGGGCGTTCGAAGGAGACCGCGCTTCCTCCGGCCAGATGCCGTCAGAAGCACGGTAGGACGAGTCAGGCACAGCTGGCGGTGACGAGGGTCACTTCCTCGTGTGACACACCTCTCTTTTGGCATGAAAGTGATTTCCGGGTTGGAAGGCGCGACAGGGCAAAGGCTCGCCCGGGTCCGAAGGTGCCTCGCGATGATTCGACGAGGCGGCTAGCTCTTCCCTTCCTGTGCGGTTTCCTGCTTCGCCACTGGGCGGGCGAAAGCATTCGCAGGGTTGTGATTGTTGATCGTCAAGATCTTGCGGTAGTACGTCATGGCCTGCGCTTTGTCGCCAGACTTGTCGTTGGCTTGCGCCTCCAGCAACAGGACAGCCGGATCGCCCTGGTCCGCCTGTTTCAGGTCGTCTAGAGACTTGGCGTAATCGCCGAGATAGAACGCAACATAGCCGGTGAGATAAGGAAAGAAGCGCAGCTGATCAGGATTATTCGCCTGGTGCAAGGCGGCATTCGCGGCGGCGACATGCTGCGTGGCTTCTGGCCGTTGTCCTTTACGTGCGGCAATGCGTGCCTGCGCGCTCTCCCATCGGAAGAGCCACAGATTCTTGTCGGCGCCGCTCAACTTGGGATCACGCAGAGCTGTCTCGTAGCCTTTCTGATACCACATATACCCTTGATCGAGGTTTCCCGACTCCACCAGAATTCGGCCCAGTTCGTTGGCTATTCCGGCTGCATTGGTAAACTTCTGCGCAGCCACTTGCGCATCGAAGGCCTGCCGCTCGTACTTCGTGGCTTCCGCAGAATTGTTCTCGAAGGCATAAGAAACGGCCATGGTTCGCCAGGCCTGCGTCTTCGCGTCCTCCGGCGATTCGTCAATAGCTTTTTGTATATGCTTTCGGGCTTCCGCGTAATCGCCCTTCAGATCCAGCGCCATGCCCATCGCCAACTCGGCCTGCGCGAATTTCGGATCCTGCTGCAGCGCCTGACGGTAAAGGGCGATGGCCTCGTCCTGCTTACCTTCGTCACTGAGTTTGTGGCCCTGAAGAACCAGGTTGGCCGCGCTGCCGGGAGTGGAAGTCGCGGAAGCCGGCACTTGCGCGTGAAGGCACGAGGTCACAACGATGATCGTGAAGAGGAAGGCCAGCGTCCGATGGACTGGTTTCATAGCGGCGACATTATGCCACAAAGCGGTGGACGCGATTGCCCTCACTCGTAGCGTAGCGCTTTCATCGGATCGACCGAAGAAGCTCGCAGCGCCGGCACAAGGCAAGCTGCGGTTGCGACGGCCACCATCAGCAACGTGACACCGAGCAAAATGCCGGTATGGATGGAGTTGCCCTCTACCCACTGTGCAACCAGACGGTTCAGGGCGAGGCTCAATAGAATTCCCACCAGCAGACCGGCGCCTACACTCAGGGTGGTCGAACCGAACACGATTCGGAGAACGTCTTTGGGCATCGCACCCAAGGCCATGCGGATACCAAACTCGTTGGTCCGTTGTGCCACGCTGTAGGACACGACGCTGTAGAGCCCTACCGCGGCAAGAAGAAGCGCGAACCCGGCGAAGGTACCGAACAAAAGCGCCATCAGGTGCTGCTGCGCCCATTCGTGCTGCTCCTTGATCCAGTCTTCCAAGTTGCGCACGTGGCCCTCGGCCTGCTGGTCGGGATCCACCAGGTGAATCTGCTCACGCACCTCATGCAATATCGATAACGGAGGTACCTTGGTCCGTACAAGAATTTGTGTCCAGGGATTCATGTACAGGGTGTACGGAACATAGATGCCAGGCTTCACCGGTTTACCGATACCATCATCGCGCGCATCCGCAACAACTCCCACCACCTCCAGCCAATCATTGACACCGGAAACTCCCAGCTGAATCGGCGGCTCGGCCTTCAGGTTGGGCATGCGCACATGCTGTCCAATGGCATTCCCCTTCGGCCAGTTCTGCGAAGCCATGGTCTGGTTGATTACAGCGACGCGAGCGCCGCGAGCGTTTTCCGCGTTGTCCCAGATACGCCCCGTCACTAGAGGAATTTGCAGCACCGAAAAATATTCCGGACTTACCATGTTGAAGCGCAGATGCTGCTGCTCGATCGAGGGAGCGCCCATGACCTCGTACTTCTGCTCCCATCCGTTGTCCGGCGGCGTGGCGTTGCTCGAGATGCCCGCCAGGGTCACCTGCGGCAAGGCCGCCACCTTTTGCAGCAATTGTTCAAAGTAGGCCGAACGCTTTTCCCACGTGGTGTAACTGTTTTGATGAACCGGTATACCCACCGACATCACGTTATGCGGGGTATAGCCGAGACTGAGGTGGTTTAATCGAACAAATCCCTGAATGGCAGCGCCGGCAGTCGCGAGCAGCAGCAGCGTCAGCGCGATCTGGCCTGCGATCAGGGTGTTGTGAACACGCTTGCCCCGGACGCCGCCGATCACCTTCTTCGCGCTCGCCTGCATCACCTGTGAAACCTCGGGGCGGCTGAGTTGCAGGGCGGGAGAGAGGCCGAAGAATACTCCCGTAACGATGGCAAGTCCCACGCTGACGCAGAGCACGGGCAGGTTGATTTTGATTGCAGCCTCGTGCGGGAAGGAGAATTGTGGCAGCAAAGTTACGATAAAGGCCACCATCCGATAGGCCAGCAGAACACCCAGCGCGGCTCCTGAGAGCGACAACAGTAAGGCCTCGGTGAGCAATTGCCGCAGGATTCGCATGCGGCCGGCGCCGACGGCTGCGCGCACCGCAAACTCGTGCTCGCGTGCGGTGCCGCGCGCCAGCAGCAGAATCGAAACATTCCCACACCCAATCGCAAGCAGCAGACCCACCGCTGCCAAGAGCAGGATCAGCGTGTTGCCTAATTCTTTGACGAATCGATCGTTCAGCCCCTGCACCTGCACCCGGAACGGTGGCTCAGGAAAGTGCCCGGGTGTCTCTTTAGCGAACTCCTCCATCAATGGCTGGAACTCGGAGTTCGCCGTAGCGTGACTCACTCCCGGCTTGAGCTTGGTGTCGATTTGATACTGGTGGCTGGAATTGCTGTTGAGCTTCAACGGGAGATAAACATCGCCGTCTCCCCAGGCGAACCTGGGCGCGGCGACTCCAACGATCGTGTAATTCTGGTGCACCAGCTGAATCGTCTTACCGATAACGTCGTGTTCCCCGTTGTAGTGCCGCTGCCAGAATTGGTAGCCCAGCACGGCCACGGGCTGCGGATCCTGGCCTTCGGGAGCATCGGCGGGGATCAACCCTCGCCCCAGCAGGGTGGGCACGCCGAAGTGGTTGAAGGCGTTGCCAGTGAAGTAGACCGCGTTTACATCCTCGGGAAGATCAGATCCCGTCGTCGTGAGGTTCCAGTCATCCTGGGCTACCGCGCTCTCAACTGCGGGGGTCTTGAGATATTGCTGATACTGCGGGCCGGTCAGATACAACCAGTGGTCCTGGCCGTCCTTGTTCTTCGCGATGAGGTGGACCAGACGATCCGCATCGGGAAAGGGGTAGGGATCGATCAGAACGGCATAGACGACGCTGAAGACAGCCGTCGTCGCGCTGATGCCGAGAGCCAGCGAAAGAATGGCCGTTGCGGTGAAGCCTGGGCTCTTCTTCAGTTGACGCAGACCATACCGAAGATCCTGCAGAAAGCTTCGCATCGATCACCCCACCCGTGGTGGTACTGCTAATCCCCTTGCGTCCGCGTAGCCATTCGCAGCTCTTGCTAAAGCACCGTACACAAAGGAGTTGCCGCTGAGACGAAGCCTTTCGCAATGGCTCCGGTGTCCAGTTGTGGAAGCATTTGTTCACGGATGGACACGGGGCGCCAGACACGCGCGCTCCGCTTCCCGCGATGGGTGCTCAGCGGACAACGGCAGTGGGATTGTGCTGCCGGCATATACCGTCCGATCTCTTTAGCACCACTCTCCGGGCGGCAGATCGGGACCAAAACCGTCTGGGATCGGAAAATGTGGGTAACTTAGTTGAACCGGTCCGGGTTTTGTGAGGAAGTTTACCCGCACTCTCGACGCTTCACGGCTTTTTCCCAATTCGGTACCGACCGCGTCCTCTGTGTTCCTCATCACGTTGCGACGGTTCGCGGAGCTCTTAAAGTGGAGATGTCCTCGTCGACTGCGCCACCGGCAGCAAGGCGAGTGGACCAATTTCATTGCATCGGAAGTGATCATGCGAAAACTGCCCGCGGTAGAAGAAGCCCGCTCCATCATGACGCAAGGACTGGATTGGGGCGTATGGAAATGGCTGATGGAAAAGAAGCGGGTGCGCGAGATTGCTGACCGAGCGACCGAGGCACTGAACAGCGCCGAGATGAAAGTCAAAGCCGGGTGGGGCGACGACCTGAAGGCGGCCTACGACCTGCTGCTCGATGACGAAGAGAAGCCGAAACGCCATCGCGCCAGGAGTGCCGGCAAGAGTCACGGTCACGCCATTGATCCCGAGCTCCTGAACACGGTCCGGGGCGTGAAACGCGCCGACGACGAGGCCGAAACCAAACGCCTGGATGCCGAGGACACCTTTGACGAAGCCGAGCGCCGCCTCAGCACAGCCGGCGCCCGCGAGGGTGCGCGCAAGGCACTTGCGACCTACGATCTCCACGAAAAAGCGATCCGCCTGGCCGAGGCTGCAGCCCGCTCCGCCAAAGAGGATGCTGAATAAATCAGCACCAGGCTCCTTTGAAGAGGCGCGCCCTTACGCGCCGGTCACGACTGTTGCAGATTAGATTTCTCATCCCGACAGGCAGTGAGGTCGCAAAAAGAACGAAAGGAGTCGAGGGACCTGTATTCGCGCTGGCATGGCTGGCGATGCCGGCGGACGCAGGTCCCTCACTCCTGGAAGCGTTTGGGATGCCAATCCGGAAAAGAAAGCGTGCGCACGCTGTTACGTGGACTGCACAAATCCTGAAGCGGATTGCCTCGTTAGTGCGAATGCAAAATGTTTTTTCCCCATCCGAACTTTGTTCCTACGGTAAACCGCACGCTGTTACGGCCACCATTGAGTAAGTTCGAAAAGAAGTCATAGTGAACGAAGTCGGCCGCCACGCGAATGCCGACGTGCGGGCTGGCTTCCCAGGTCATTCCACCGCCAAAGCCGTAAAACACAACCGTATCGGATTTGGCCAAGCTCGGTCCTACCAGGCTGGCGACAATCTGTGTGAGTAGCGGGTTGTCCGGCTTTGCGGTGAAGCTTGCATGCAACGCCCCTAGCGCTGGGCGGGCGAAGAAGGTCACCTTTTTCAGTCTGCGATAGTTGAATTGCGGTCCGGCCTCATAGGTATACGTCGATGAATTGTAGGGGACGGCCAACACGAATCCTGGTGGAAGCAGTGGCAGAATGGGCGCTAGTTTCGCCTGTGCGGACGCCGAAAGATCGCTTGGTAGCAGCGAAGAGTGGCCGCCGTTGTAGCTGAAATCGCCGCCCAGCGTCAGCCAACTCCGAAGGTTGACGCCAAAGTCGCCGTCGAATCCCCGCTGCGTCAGATTCAACGACGGCGTGCTGAGATAAGAAAATGCGGTGTAAGCGCTGTACCGGCTGACATAGTCTTGTTGTGAAAAACAGGTAAGAGTAGCGAACAGAACGAATAGGGTAAGGCCGCCTACAATTTTGTGCCGCATACAAACATCTCCTTGCGACTTGCCTGCAAGACAGGCAACTCGGCCGAATTGAAGTTTCAGTCAGCCTGTGGCCCGCAACCTATTGAGATACGTACCGCTGCGTGGCTGCCAGTCTGACGTGCTCTACTCAGTGTCCCTGACGACGAAGGGGAAAACTAACAGGAAAGCGAATTTCTTTTTGGAACTTTGTCCCGAATTGGAACCCGGCCTCTCATCCCCCCGGAAAATCAATGCGCAGACGCAGTTCGGCGCTCACTGTTCGCTGTGACGGTCAACCCACATCGCTGTGCGATGAGAGGGCCCATACTTTCCGGATGATGGGATGGTTGTCACAAGGAGAGCGCTTAGAGTTCGAATAGGACACTCCGGGCGGATTGCGATAACGCCGAGCGCAGCCGAGGCGCAGAACAACTACTCGTCGGTTTGCGCCAGGGCGAGCCTCTCGGCCACAATTTTGTAGACGGACGAATTGAACGCCAGCCCGATGTGAGTACCGGGCACTTCGAAATCGTTCTCCGGATTCCCTGTCATGCAGTAATGCCAGTCGACCACGCCGTCGTTACGCGTATAGATAGCGGTCTCCACGACTGACGCCGGCATGTTGCGCCGCAGCGAATCCAGAAAGTTACAGGTGCAGCGTCCGGTGTAGCAACTTGGCAACACGTCCGCGCCGTGCTCGGCCAGGATGTGCTTGCGCACCGCTTCGGCAGCCCGCAGGATGGTCTTGTGAACAACCGTGCCACGGAACGGCGACGCCAGTGTGATCACGGATGCGAACTCCTCAGGTTTCTGACTTGCAATGGAACGGGCGATGATCCCTCCCAGGCTGTGGCCGAGAATGTGGACCTTGCGCCCCGTCTCCTTGCGCGCTTTGCGGATATTTTCATTCAGGCGTTGCTGGATGAGGATATTGGGGCACTCCGCATTCAGACCGATTCCGGAGAAATAGGGACGGTATCCAATTTTCTCCAGCCACGAACGCATCTGCGTCAGGTACACGTCGGTTCCCAAAAATCCCGGGACCAAAATTACCGCAGAGCCGTCGCCTTGAGGAATACCGAGACCGTAATAGGTGGGAGATGCGTGTAACAGAAGAAGCTCGGCACCGAATAGAGCTTCTTTCCAAATGGTAATGTCCGCTGCTGTTTCTTGTTCGAGAAAGCCGATCTGCCGCGACCCCATAAGTATTTCGTGGTCTCCCGCCCGTACCCCTACCCACTCCGATGCAGAAAACCGCCAAAGAGTCTGCTGTCGAGTTGGTGCGCCGGAGGTAGGAGAGGCGCTGGGGCGGCCTTAGTGTAGCCGGACTGTCAAGCGGTTGCCAAAGAAATCGGCAAAGGATGCACGGAAATCTACGCCCTGCTGCCGCCGTGAGGGCTCGAAGCTGGGTCGGGTGAAGGGGCAGCAGCCCTCAGTTAGTTAAACCTCCGTGCGAAGAACAAGACATAGAGACGTGCCGTCGCCCAGCCAACGGCACGTCTCGCAAGCGCTCGAATGGCCATCACCGCCTTACCCAGCCAGTTTCAACTGGGGTGGACGGCTTTACTCCGCCCCTACGCAGTAGCGGCAGCAGCCTTCGGTGGCCGGTGTGAGCGCTTCGCATGGCGAGCCGGTTTCGCCGTAGCTTTTGTCGCCGGACGGCGGCCGGTAATCGAGTCGATTACCGCCTTTTCGGCGTCGACGAAGCTCTTCACGCTTTCCCGGGTCAAATCGGGAATCGCCATATAGGGCACGGGCGGGATCATCTCTGCCGCGCGTCCGGTGGCCTTCAGCGTGGCATGGACCTGCCGTCCAGCCACGTCCATCAGCTTCTTTTGAACGTCGAAGAAGGAGTCAGCAGCCTGCCGCGCCAGCTCCGTCAACTCCGTCTTCTTCTTCCGCGAGACTTCAACCTGGCCGTTCACCACCTTCGACGTCTCTTCCGTGATCATGTCGAGAAATCTCTTCTGTGCTACCACGAAGCGCTCGAGGGCTTCCCGAGCAAAATCGACTACGCTTTCGCCCTCGTACTCCTCGCCTGCTTTAACAGCGGCAAGACGGCCGTGGACCTGTTTAGCGGCAATCTTCAGGTAATCCTGCTGCATCTCGACATAGCTGTCGACGCTTTTCCGCATGATCTCCGCTAAGGCGGCCGCCGCGGCAAAGCCTCCCATCTGCTCCTTCACGCCGGTGGTGAGGATTTCGCTTTCCTGCTGCACCAGGTTCAACAACAGCTTTTGGCCTTCGATCAGGTTCGATACCCCTTCGCCGACCAGCTCTTTTACGATTCCGACAGGACAAAATTCCGAGTCGGCAAGTCTTCCCCGCAGAAGGTCGATCGCGCTAGCATTCTTGCGCATGGCTAAATCCACAAGGATTCGCTGCGTCGCAAAAAAGTTCTCGACCCCTTGTTGCACCCATCCCGACAACAGTGAAACAAAGGAAGATTCCCGCGCTTGGTTTGCCGATCTAGTGACTTCTGGCATAATGGCCTCCATTCATTGCTGCACTGCAGCATTGACTAAAACCTAGTATCATTGGGCCAGCTTGTCAAGCCAGAACTAGAAATATTTGCAGTGCAACAAGCGGAGGTAAAGGATGAAGGGCCCTACAGTCGTCGTCAGGAAGTACGGAAACCGCAGACTCTATGACACTTCCACCAGCCAATACATCAACCTGGAAGATATTGCGGGCTTGATCCGAAACGGGACTGACCTGCAAATTGTCGACGCCAAGACCGGAGCTGACCTGACCGCCGCGACGCTCACCCAAATCATTGCGGATGACGCCAAGGACAAGCCCTCCGGACTTCCTCTGGAACTCTTGCGGCAATTGATCATCACCACCGACCACGCCGGCCAGGAATTCATTACCTGGTACCTGAAGTCGGCGTTCGACACCTATCAACAGGTGCAGAGTTCGTTGAAAGACCGGATCAACCGCGTCGGCACTGCCGCGATGTCTCCGCTACAGACCATGAGCGAGCTTCTGCAAGGCCGGGCTCCGGAAAAAGCCGGAGAGCCCCCCGCGGAAATGGAAGAACTTCGCGCTCGGATCGCCGATCTGGAGCGCCGCCAGAAAAAAGTGTCGGCCAAAACCAAGCCGTCAAAGCGAGCCGCCAAGAAGGCTCAAAAGAAAAGTTGATCCGCCAAGAGCACTCGGAAAGCGCTCGCTCACGGCAACAAAACGAATGGAACTGAGGTTTCCCGTCTTGGCATGTTACTGCTGCGTTGTCGCCCTTCGTGTGCCAAGCACCTCCCCAGGGTGAATAATTGAGCTGGTGAGCCTACATGGCGGAAACTGCGAATCCGGTGCAGCTGAAGCACGCCACGCTGCAGGCTTTCGTCAGCTACATTCGTGAAGCCGAGGCGGAGATGCAGCCCTCGCTCGAAGGCTCGGTTCCCTTCCTGTGGTGCGACGCAGATCCAGAACGCAAGAAGCAGGTCCATGGGGGAGAGGTCCTGGCGCAACTTTGGTCAGGACGGCGGCCGGTAACGGTGCCTGAAGGCTTAATTCACGATTGGGTAGGCGCGGTCTTCGCCCGCGGGGCTTCTGTCGGGCACACCCTGGCGCTTGTGCAGGACTACGACAACCACAAAAACATCTACGCGCCGGACGTGATGGATTCGAGGCTGATCAGCCGGCAGGGCGACAGCTTCAAGATTTTCCTCCGGCTGCTCAAAAAGAAAGTGCTCACGGTCGTTCTCGACACCGACCACGATGTGCAGTATTCGCGCGTGAGTAGCAAGAATTGGTTTTGCCGGTCTTACACCACGCGCATCGCGGAAGTGGACGACGCCGGAAGCGCGGCGGAAAAGATCCATCCTCCTGACAGCGGTTATGGTTTTCTGTGGCGGCTAAATTCTTACTGGCGTTTTGCGGAAGAACGCAATGGGACAACCATTGAATGCCGTGCGATTTCTCTGACCCGTGACGTCCCGTTCGGATTGGGTTGGATCATCGAGCCCATCATCAAGAATCTTCCGCGTGAGTCGTTGGTCAACACGCTCGCCTCCACGCGCGACGCGCTCCAGCGCCTGTAACCGAATCTGCGATAACGCGTTGTGTGGCTGCGATCTCGATTCAGTCGCCGACCATCGCCAGTTCGGGCTCGGGTTCAGCCTGGCTTGCCACGGCGGCAGTTTGACGGACGACCGTCGCAGGGGTCGCTTTTACAACTCTTCGTTTGGCCTGCTTCTTTGGGACGAAGTCAGTCCGCGTGAGACGGGAATCCGTTTTCCCTCGCGGCACCGCGCTTGGTTCAGGTTTCCTGGCAGCCCTCGATCGCGTCGCGGCGGCTGTGGGCGCATTCTTCGCCATCGCACCGGATGAAGGCACACCCGCGGCTTTCTTCAATTGGTCGATGCAGACGGCCGTGATGTTCTCCAGACGTTCGAGATCGGGTGCAGCGTAACTATCGCCACTGAACCCAAAGTAAGCGGTCCCGTTGTAGCTGAGGATCGCAACATTGATCCCCATCTCGCCACCGATCGGCACATAGGGATACCAGCGCACCATCTTGTGCCCTACGAAGTACAGAGGTACCTGCGGACCGGGAACGTTGGTACAGATCGTATTGCAGAGGCTCAGGGGCAATTGACTCGCGATGGGGGCCAGCAAAGCCTGAAGGGGGAGCGGAATCTGGGAAATGAACCCTCCCGCGAGTCCCACGAAATCGGCTACGCCGGCGCTGCGCAGAAATGTCATGCGCTCCGACACCCTGGCCAGCAGTTTGCGCGGATCGCGTACATCCAGCGGAAGATTCACCGGCAAAAACGTAATGCGATTGCCCAAGTTCGTGGCGTCTCCATTGCCGCGGATGTTCACTGGGACGATTACGCGAAGTTGCCTGCCTCTCAGTCGTGCTCCGTGCAGTTCCGAGTAGCGGCGAAACGCCGCAGTGACAATTGTGAGAAGGACGTCGTTTACCGTCCCGCCGCACTCGGTCCGAATCGCCTTGATGTCGGACATGGCAAACTCGGCCCATGCCACTTTTTGTGGTCCACGGCACACCTGGTTGAAGGGCAATCGTTCTGCCGGAGTTGCGAGTTCCGGTACCAGTCGAATCATTTCTGCAAGTGAGCCGCTGCCGGCGCCTGCCACCAAGTCGCGAGCGATATTCATGACTTCAGAGTGGGCGGTGAATGCGCCTTCCAGAATCCCAAGGTACGACTTAAGCAAGCTATCCAGCAGCACGGCGCCGGGATCGCGATTCGGCGCGGCTGCAGCGGGAGCTTTCGGCGCTTTGGTTTTCGGCGGTGTAGGGCTGGCATCCATCAATACGTTCATGATGCCGACGCCTGCGATTCCATCCGCCAGGCAATGGTGCAGCCGGACGATGATGGCGGTGCGATTGTCCTTGAGCCCGTGCACCAGCGTGAAGTCCCACAGGGGATGCTCGCGATTCATACGGGAGCTGACCAGTTCAGCGGTCAGGGCTTTCAGGTCGACGTCGGTTCCGCGATTGAATCTGACTTCTCGAATGTGATTTCGAATAGCGAAGCGGGGATCCGGCTGCCATGAAGGTAACCCGACATTGAACGGAGGAACAACCACGCGTTGCGTGTAGCGCGGAATCAGCGGCAGCCTCGATTCCACAAACGCAATACACTTTTCCAGGGGAATTCGACCTTCGAATTCCAGTACACCCGCGATGTTGAGGGGTTGGCCTTCGCGCTCCAGGTAGAGGAAAAACGCGTCTCCCCACGACAGGGAGTCACTTTGAAAAACTTGCGACATGAAAGCCCCCTTGCTCGAATCTACGACAACAGCCGGGTCTCGCTCACCCTTCCCATGGTCTCGGGGCAATGACGATTCCGGTACATGCGTTAGCGACGCATCGCCCAATCCTTCGAGCGATGAGCGTACAAGGCTTGGAATAACGTCAGGCCTGCTTTGTTTTTATTCCCAAAAGCGGATTTGCGAAGTGATGCCGGTCACAGGCTGCGGGGACAATGAGTGCTGAAGGGATTTCGATGAGCGATTGAACAGCAGGCTCCCCCCACCGTGCTGGGCTCCATCAGAATGACAAAATGAGTGCGCCCCATCTCGCACCGTCTGGAAGGAACCGCGGAGTTAGAAGGTGGAGGCGCAACGCTCCTCCGCCGCGTCGTTCCACCGCGTCGACTCTGCGGGCGGGATGAAACTCATCGCGCGCTCAGCCAGCGCTGTGATGGTCAGGCTGGGATTGACGCCGAGGTTGGCGGCAATCACCGATCCATCACACACGTACATGTTCTTGTAACCGAAAAGCCGGTGGCGACGGTCGACGACGCCATTCTCGCGCGAGGAGCCCATGACGCAGCCGCCCAGGCAGTGCGCGGTGCCCGGCACTTCGAACAGAATCTCAGGCAGCATGCTCATAGCGGTTCCACCGGCAACCTGCGCGAACTTTTCCGCAAACTCGTTGGCCGCTGGAATATACGTGGGTACCTTCTCGCCTTGGCTGGCCAGGCACTTGCGGAAGGGCCACCACCAATGCCGCTTCCACGCCATGTCGATGTGGCTTTCCAGCGCCTGCATGCAGAGCAGGATCACGCACTCCCGCGCCCATCGCAGAGGTTGCAGCAACCGCAGCGTCTTCCAGGGATGCCGGCTCAGTGATCGGGCAAGATTCATGAACCATAGCGTGACCCGCCCGTGTCCTGGACGACCGCCGGTGAGGATCGTGGTCAACAGACCCATGGTGTCAGAGCCTTCCGGATAACGCACCGCCTCAATATGGGTGTGCTCGTCGATATAAACCCCTGATCCGATGGCAACGCCTTTCGACAGATCAATGCGGCTGCCGGGCACACGGACACCAATGAGCGACTCGGAGTTGGTTCTTACCCGTTTGCCAAGCTGATCGCTGACGCGCGGCAGAGAACCTTTGTCCTTCAAACTGAACAGCAACTCCATAGTTCCCAGTGACGACGCGGAAAAGACCACGCCGCGGCAGGTGAAGGAGCGCGGTCGTTTGCCAAACACACCCAGCGAGAATTGCGTGCGAACTTCGTATCCCCCAGTGCCGTCGGCGATCGGGCCAAGCGGCCTGACGTCGACCACACGCGTCTCCGCGAATACCCGAGCGCCGCGCTTCTCGGCAAGGTAGAGATAGTTCATGTCCAGAGTATTTTTCGCACCGTGTCGGCACCCCATCATGCAGCCCCCACACGCCTGGCACGTGGTGCGTTCCGGACCTTCGCCGCCGAAAAAAGGATCGGGAACTCGCTGTCCGCCGGGCTGTCCCTCCGGGGCCTGCAGAATGGCGACGCTGGTCCGGTAGAAAGTCTGGCCCACGCCGGCGGCGGTTGCTACCTTTTGGAGCAAGCGGTCCGCTGGACCAAGAATGGTGTTCTCCACCACGCCTAACATGCGCGATGCTGTGTCGTAGTGCGGAGGCATCGTGGCCTTCCAGTCATCCAGCCCGGCCCAGCTTCCGCTCTCCCAAACTTTGTCGGGTGGACGCAACGAAGTGCAGGCATAGGTGATGGATCCTCCGCCAACCGCACAGCCGTGCAGGATGGTTACATGCCGGAAGAAGCGCATGCTGAAGAAGCCTTGCAAACTGAGGCCGGGACGCCAGAACCAGCGTCGTAGAGACCAGCTCGAATGGGGCAAGTTCTCCGGCGTCCAGCGTCGACCCATTTCCATGACGGCGACGCGATATCCCTTCTCCACCAGCCGGTGTGCGCTGACACTGCCGCCAAACCCTGAACCGATAACGATGAAATCGAAATCGTAGTCGACCTGCGTGGGCTGGTTTGCACGCTCGTCAGATGGGAAATGACGATCCATGTCAGTGGTGCTGCGAGGAAAGAGACTCCATTAAGGATTGTGACACCGGGCAGCCGGGAAGTCAGTGACAGGAACACAGATATTTGGGTGCCGACGGAGCGGAACGAAGGCCTTCCACGGCAGTACGGACGATGCGTTGAAGGCAGCTACCAGGTACAGGTGTGGAGGACTCTCCGTGAAAATGGCGGGCAGGAACGTGTCCACAGGCCGGAAGTCGTGATTGGGGCATTTCCGAACTTCGCGAGGGGGATGAACTCGGCGAAATCCTCGAATTAGTCCGGGACCATAGAACTGGTAGAGATGAACTGGTCCCCGTCGGAAACCGCCTGGAGAGCAGGTAGCAGGTCGACGCTGATGCGCGATTTGAAGACGTAGGCGGAACCGCCGAGATCCAGGCCGGTTCGCACGAAGTCGCAGTTTTCGTGAACCGAGAGGAAAACGATCTTTGCCCGGCATCCAGACTTACGCAGCCGTCGGGCCACGTCGAAACCCGTCAAGTCTCCCAGCGAGATATCGAGCAACACGATGTCAGGATTCGCTGCTGCGACCTGGGACAAGACGGAAGCCCCGCATGTTGCCGTGCCGGTGATAACAAACCGGTTGTCCAACATGTCAATCAGCATCTCCAGCATGGCTGGGTTGTCGTCAGCCAGCAGCAGACGCAATGGCCTTGGCGAATCTTCTGTTTCGGGACGCAGTTCGACCATGACGTTCGGGACAATGCCGCGTCCTTAACGCTAACCCCTGGCTCAAGCGACCACCACTAGCAAAACTGCTTGCTTCGTAACTAATATTTCAGCGGAATTACTAGGGTTGATGGATGCCAACCTACGATGGCGCGACGTAACGTAGAGCCGCCACCTTTGACCGTAGGGATTAAAGATGCCTGCAGGGGTCGGTTGCGGGTGATTCTTTTTCTAGAAGGGGAGGCGCATGGTGAGAATCCAGCCGTGGTTGTAAGTGTGGAAGTGGGTCGTCGCAATTTGAACGCCCGTCCCCACGGTGAAGCCAAGCCGCTTCCACATCGGGAACTTACCAAACATGACGCCAGGGGTTAAAAATACCTGGTCTTTTCCGGCATCGGGACCGTTTGGATAGAAGGTCGAATTCATCTCCAACTCAGGCCATATTCTGCGCAACACCCGATACTGTCCGGTGACATTCCAACTCACTGGCTGGCCAAGCTTCTGGCTATCGGCGGTGGGTAGTTGGATGCCCGCGGTGGTTACGATATCAAAGTTACCCCAGCCTTTGCCTAATGCCAGCGTGGGCGTGATTGTCGCGTGCGGCGCGCCGTTCTTATAGGTGCCTGTGGGAACCGAGGCTCCCAGAAACGCGGTTACGATGTAGTTACCGTGCTCCTCGTTGCGCGCGATGAAGCGATACTTCACCAGAAATGTTTCGTCGCCCCATCCATCCTTAACCTTCAGCTGATTGTGCACGAGATAAGGTGGTATGCCGATAATCACCTCTACATTCTTTGCCGGTATCAGCTCGACTCCCTTGCTGCCACCGTAGTTTTCCATGGTAGTGTCGCCCACGCCGCGCCAGAAAATATCGTAGCGAAATTCCTGCTCCAGCCGGGGCGTGACGGTGAACACCGGCGTGATCCAGTGTGGCTGGTCCGCTTGTTGCCGGGCAACCCGATCAAAATAGTTATCGAGAAACGATTGCGCCCCGAGTGGGCAGGCAACGCTGATCAACCAGAAGAACAGCAGCAGCTTTGCCACATTGATTTTCATCGAGACTTCTCCCCAAAATTGCCCATCGATTTAAACGAATTAAACCGTTAGTGTCAATCGTATCTCTACATTTTCTGGGGGGGGGCAGGCGAAGGTAAGCCGTGACGCGGAATGTCGCTTGCCTCAATTCGTCGGCAGCGAGGTGTGGTCGATGGGAGCTGTTACTCGGGTAGCACGATCATGACTTCCGTGGATTTGATGAGCGCGGCGGCAACCTGGCCCTTGGTGAGCCGCAATTCGCGCGCTGCGTCGGCAGTAATGATGGATGTGATTCGTTGCTCGCCGATGGCTAGCGTGACTTGCGCCAGCAGGCCACTCACCTTGATTTCGGTGATGCGGCCAAGCAGTTGATTGCGTCCGCTGATCCGCCGGAAGGTGCGCCGACGCTTGTCCGGCTTTCCCGAGGTAAGCGTGCGGGGCAACAGACGATCGATCTCCGACTCCGGAATGCGGTGATGCCCACCCACTGTCTGAACACTCTTCAGCTTGCCGTGGTATATCCATTGCTTCAGAGAAGCGTAACTGATGCCCAGCACTTGGGCGGCATCGCGCGGGGTGTAGAGCTTGGGCATGATCGCGTCGTGAACACTTTAGACCACGAAGGCCGTAACCAGCAACGCTCCGAAGATGAGAGATTGCGCCAACTCGGTAAAGCCCAGCCTGTGTACGTCCAAAGGTTGAGTGCTTCGCAGGAACCACCCTACACCTCGTAATAGCACGGGAAGAAAACCCAGTGTGATGGCGGCTGGAAACATACCGAAGCGGCAGCCGGCCAGAATGGCTGCGATCAAGACGATCTGTCCCCTTAAGAACCCGAGTCCATGCTCTACGCGGTCGTGGAAGGTCGAGACGCGGGAGCCATGAATACGAAGCTGTACAAAGTGGATCTGATCACCGGCAAACAACCAACTGGCGACCCATAGCGCGAGGGCCGTTTGGTCGAGCCTTCCGGCAGCCACGTAGTACGCACCGGCTGCAGTAGACGTCAAACCAATTGCGCCGATCACCTGTGCCGGCATCCGCCCCTTGCGACCGAGCTTCTTGATTGCGGCTTGCGCTGCGAAGGCTAACGCCGCGACCATACCGATCAAGAGCAGCCCACGCGCATGCCCGCTCGCCAGCAGTGCCGCCGCGGTGGCTATGGCGATGGCTGCCGTGACCAGCATGACCTTGAAGGTCAATGCGCGCTCCGGCCCCGTTTGCGCCTTGATCGCCGAGATTCGTAGCCATGCCTCCAACGGCGTGCGCAGCCAGAACAGCGAAATGGCCGCCAGGGCAAATAGGGCCAGCGCTGCCCCATGGAAAGTTTGCGAGCGGGAGGCAACGACGGCACCGGTAGCCAGCGGGACCAGCATCATGCCCCACGCTCCGTGCTCGCGTGGAATGGCCATGGCCCTTAAACGCGAGGTTTGCATCGTGGAAGTTTGGGTCGCAATCATCCGGTTTGTTTTACAAGCGTGTGCTTGCCACCCGGCCCCTCCGGGGGCCTGCTCGCGGAGAGATGATTTGCGGAGCTCAGAGGGTATCGGCTTCCCAGGTCGCGACACCGCCTCCGAACTCCGCAAGGCCGTTTACTTATTACTGCCCGCGATCTCGCGGATCATCTGCGCCGAGGTGCCAGGCTCATAGACGCAGAACGGTTCTTCCGCCAGGAAATCGCCGGTAGCGGCATAGGCGCGCGCGCGGCATCCCATGCATACGTGGCGGAACTCGCAGCAGCCGCACTTGCCGCCCAGGTTGTCGTCATCGCGCAACTGGGCGAACACCTCGGAGCTGTTCCAGATTTCGGCAAAGCTCTGGGTGCGCAGGTCGCCGGCAATCGCCGGAAGGTAGCCACAGGGAAATACTTCCCCGTCATGGGAGATGAAGCAAACGCCTGTTCCGGCCAAGCATCCCTTGGTCATGGCATTCATGTCGCCAGGGTGTCCGCCGGGATGTCCTGTGTGTCCGGTTGGCGGCCCTCCGTTTGGCCTAAGCGAAATGCCGGTGGAACCGGGCATAGTCATATCCGTGGGACCGATGGCATGAGGGTGATGTGAAACTGCGGCCACAGGTTCGGGCTTGCCGGCCAGGCGATCGGCGGCGCGACGCTGACGCGCAACTCGGAAGTAGTGCGGAGCGCAGGTCGCCTTCAATTCAATGCCGCCTTCGAGTGACTGATCGTAGAACCAGTTCAGCATGCGCTCGTATTCTTCCGGCGGCACCATCTGCTCGGCGGCGATATCGACCCCGCAGCCCACCGGCACGAGCAGAAAGGTATGCAGAGCATCGGCTCCGAGCCGTCTTGCCAGCTCCAGCACCGACGGCAACTGGTGTGCGTTGTGGCGCGCGATGGTGGTGTTGATCTGTACGGAAACCCCAAGCGCCTGCAGATTACGCATGCCATAGACGGCGGCATCGAAAGCGCCGGGAATGCCGCGGAACGAATCGTGGGTTGCCGCATCCGAGCCATCGAGAGAAATCGAGACGCGCTGAATGCCTGAGTCCTTGACCTTTTGCGCAACGTCCTTGGTCACCAGGGTTCCATTGGTTGCAAGCGCCACCCGTAAACCACGGCTGGTGCCGTACTCGGCCAGTTCGAAGATGTCGTTGCGATACAGCGGCTCACCGCCGCTCAGCACCAGGATCGGACTGCCGAAGTCGGCGATCTGCGAAATGATGTTGAGCGCTTTTCCCGTGGGCAGGTCGCGGGGCGACATCAGCTCGGTCGCCGTGGCGCGGCAGTGAATGCAACGCAGATTACAGCCCTTGGTGACTTCCCAGAACACCAGGCGCGGGGTGAATTCTTTTTTTTCTGCCGGACGGGTGCTGCCAATGCCTTGTGCCATTTGCGTTCTCCTCACCGCACGTGCGGTCACGGCTCTCTGTATGAGCTCTACGATAGGATTTCGGCGACCCAAGAGGCCGTGAGTGGGGTCACTTCGGCCTGTGACATACGTCACTCGGCAAAACGGCGGTTCACCACGGAGACACACAGGACACCGGAGGATCACTTGGTTGTTGATGATTGCGGATGAAGAGGTTCGCCGCGGACGCATGAAGCACACGCAGAAATCAACTAGTTCCGTCCGGCCTTGTATCAGGGCGTGGCTTGACAGGCTGCTGAAAAAGTCGTCTCCAGGTAGTTTTTGTATCAGGGCACGCCTTCAGGCGGCCCATTATTGAGAATTTCATAATGTAGTTACAGAGAGCAATGCTTGCTGCCATCGAGGTGGGCTGGCGGCGCCGATGGGCCAACACAACTGTTGCCATCAGCCGCTCCGTTCTGCGGCGCGTTGGAGTCGCGCCAGTGCGTCGGCAACTGAGGCGTGCAATTGATTCGCGCCCCAATGCTCCCATATCCAACCCCACCATCCAGGCGAGAAGGAGAACTCTCAGCCGAAGCTCACGCGACAGGTAGTCGCGTCGAGCGGGATACACATGATGTGATTGTGCGCCGTAATGCCGAATGGCAATCGCGTCGTCAAATCAATCGCGCGCCGCGCGTGGTCTATGTGCTCGACCGTGATATTTACTACATTCCATGTTGTACCGAGCGCGGTCGTCTGTGCCTTAATACGCTGTCCAGGCTGCGCGGAACCCGCAGGCGTAATGGAGCACGTCTGAACTTCCCACCATTGGTTATAATTCGCGGGCTCGGAGAGCAGATTCCAGACACACTCTGCGGGTGCCTGAACCACGGCGATGGGACACGTGCTAATTGCCATGACCTGATCCTTCTTGTGTGCTGGTCTTCCCCGAACGTTCTTCTAGAGAGTATCGATTCAGAACCTACCAATGCAGTGAATTTGGCTTCAGCTCCCGATACCCTTGTTGGCGGGGGCTGAAGCCCCGGTTCCGGGCATCGTTTCGGCACGACTAAAAGTCGTGCCCTGATACAAACCCAAAGCGATTTATCAGATAGGTAGATAGGTTTTAGTGTGTTAGTGCCTACGGACGCATGAGAACATCATGTTATTTTGACCGTAATTCCTCCGTAGCCTCCGTCGTGAAACCAATTCTTTTTATGGCCCCACGCCGCCGCTGTGGCAGTCGGAACAGTTCACGGCCGTCATATCGCCCAGATCGACCGGATGTTTGAACGGCTGGGTCGGAATCGCCGCCAGGTGCGCGCCGCCTTCTTCCTGGTCCATCAGCGTGTGGCAGGAATTGCAGTCTTTGGTGATGACCTTGCCTTCCTTGCTGACGTGATTGCCGTCGTGGCAGCGGAAACAGCCGGTGTAATAAAAGTGGCCAATGTTGTTGGGATGCGTCTTCCAGCTTACCTTCATCTCGGGGAAGAAGGTGGTGCCGTAAATGCGCTGCAACTCGGCCACGGCTCCCTTAATGCTGTCCGATTTGGTCGACGCAATCTGCGGGTACTTCTCCTGATAAAACTTGTTGATGTTGTCGGCAATTGCCTTCTGCGCTTCGGCGCCGGTCTTGTAGTCAGCGGTAAGCACCTGCACGCCCTGCTGCTTGATGAACGGCAGCGTGGGATCAATCGAGCGTCCGGTAATGCCATTGTCGACCGAGCGATCAGGCGGCGTGTAGATGTGTGACGGCCGGTTGTGGCAGTCCACGCAATCCATGCGGCGCTTCTCTGCTTTGTCGATCTGTGCCTGGGTGGGCGGACTGTCTTTTACCGTGTACTCGGTAACCTCGCCCTTCGCGTTCTCCACCCGAACGTAAGGGATGACCTGACGCTGCTGATCGGTAGAGAAATACGTGATCTTGTTGGCGATGTTCATGTGCCAGTGGATCCCCTCGCCCGCTTGGCCGAGGCTGGGGTCGCCGCCCCCGACTTTAATCAGCATGCGAATGACGCGAGGCGTGTTCTGCTCGTCCGAGCCGAAGTGGCTGAACGTCTTGAGTTCTGCGCCCCAGAATTTCTTGGGCCAGTGACACTGCTCACACGTCTGCTGCGCCGGACGAAGATTCGCGACCGGGCTGGGGATGGGACGCGGATACGTGCCCAGCACCGTGTAATAGACCTGTCGCGCTCCCGAGAGCTTGGACTTGACATACCATCCCGCTCCCGGCCCGACGTGGCAATCCACGCAGGCCACGCGTGCGTGGGGCGAAGCCTGGTACGCGGTGAACTCGGGGTTCATCACCGAATGACATAACTGGCCGCAAAACTGAACCGAATCGGTGAACTCGTAGGCTTTATAGCTCCCGGCCGCACTTAACACGGTGAAGATCACAATAAAGGTCAACACAAACGCGACCGTGCTGCGCTGCGCTGGATTGTTGAGATCAATGCGCGGCAACCCGGCTGATTCTCCCGCAGCCTTGGCGCGCCGGTGACGCTCCAGTGAGATGCCGACAGGAATCATGAGGAGGCCTACCCCCATGATTGCAGGAGCCACCATGTAGGCAAGAATGCCGAGGTAGGGACTGGAATTTGTGGATAAAACATCGATGAGGAAAAGAAAAATAATATTGGCGAACGCAACCGCCGCCAGCGCCAGGCCGACCAGGCTGATCGAGTTCTTGATTAACTTAGGAGCGACTTCGCCATCCCCGCCTGGAGGATTCACTTGCTGGGTGTCCTCAGCCATACTTCTTCCCTTTCCCGGGCACACAAATGTTGAAATTTGTCGCCGACCCTAACACAGTTTATGAATTTTGCAATCCCCAATTTGTTCTTCGTCCCCACGACGAAATTGCGCGACGCCCACGCGCCGCGCCATCTGCTTACTTCGCGCTCACCGTTTCGGCCTCTTTGTCGGCTTTTTCCGCGGCGGTTTCATCGCTCTGGGCGTGTTCCCCGGCGACGGCTTCTTCAATCGCCATGCCATCGAGGGGATGCTCGTGCTCGTATTGCTCGATCGACATCTTGCCGTCAAACCATGCCCAATTCATGGGATAGGCGTCGGGGTCGAGGATGACTCCGTAAATGTGCCAAACCACAATCGCCAGCGTTGCCAGTATCGCTTCGTACCAGTGGATGGTGATGGCCACGTCGATCCACCATCCGGCGACGTGTTCGCCTACGCCGCCTTTGAACCACACCATCAACCCGGTACCGGCCATGACGAACATGCCCCAGACCAGCGCCCAGTACTCCGCTTTTTCGGCATAGCTGAAGCGCCGGAACAGCGGCCGCTGCTCGGAATGCCCCAGGTAGTAGAGAAGCGCGTCACGTACGTCGGTGACGTCCTTCCAGTCGGGCAGCATGTCCTTGATCAACTGCCGCCCTTCCGGTTTCACACTGACGTACCACAGATGGAACAGGCTTACCGCGATCAGTACCACGCCGGCCACGCGGTGCACGATGCTGCGCACCGACTCGTTAATGAACAAGACGGCCAGCCACGAATTCGGGTACTTTAGCGCGAAGCCCGTCAACACCAGGGTAAAGAAACTGATCAGCAAAGTCAGGTGCTGTGCGCGCTGCGCAATCGTCATGCGGACCACGATCCGCGGGTGCCCCAGGCGGTGCAGGACGAGCTTTTTGCGGAACACGATCAGGTTATGCAGGACCATGCCGCCAATTACGGCGACGATCATCCAGATGTAGAACTTGCTGATGGTGGAAATCAGCTTGCCGCCGAAGTCGGCTTTTTGTGTGGGATCGAGGTGTACCTTGTTGGCGATGAACTTGTCGTTGGCTCCAGGATGGCACTGACCGCAGGTCTTCGCCAGGTTCGCATGATTGATGGTCGACTTCGGATCGCTCGAGGGCAGGATGTTGTGCACGCCGTGACAACTGGCACAGTTGGCAACCGCGCTCGATCCCATGGTCGATGCCATGCCGTGGTAGCTGGAAAGGTAGCTGGATACGCGATTGCCCGGAACTCCGAATTCCGAAGAGAGCTTGACGCTGGCGTGACAGGAGCCGCAAGTATTGCGCACATTCGCCGCTGCCACCGAGGAGTTCGCGTCCTTCGGCGCCTTGATGGTGTGGATACCGTGGCAGTCGGTGCACACCGGCGCCTGCCAGTTGCCGCGCGCGATCGCCTGGCCATGCGTGCTCTGCATGTATTCCCGTTTGACGTTATCGTGACACTTGGCGCAGGTTGCCGGCACGTTGAACTTCGCGATCGGGGACTTCGGATCGGTAGCGGGGAGGATGTCATGCTCGCCATGGCAGTCCGTACACACGGCAGCCTTCTGCGAACCGCCGGTGACCGCTTTGCCGTGGACGCTCTGCTCGTAGGAATCGAAGGGCGCCGAGCTCACGCCGCTGGATGCCATCACCAATTGCCTGCCATGACACGCACCGCAGGTCTGGGGAATATTGCTGTGGGCCACTTTCGATTTCGGGTCACTGGCCGGCAGGATCTCATGCACGTTCCCGTGGCAATCCTGACACTTCGCGACGTTGCTGTTGCCGGCTGCGGCAGCCTTGGCGTGAATGCCGAGGTCGTAGGCCTTCTCCTGGTCGGCGTGACAGGTCGCGCAAACGGGTTTGACCGGCGCAGGCTCGTGCGGGAACGCCGTGATGTCCTTGTGGCAATCGGTGCAGCCGAACACGCTGTGGATGCTGCCCTTGAAGTTGGCCTCATCGACATGCAGGCTGATGTGCTTTCCGTTCTCATCCTTGCTGAGGGTTGGGTCGCTGTGGCAGGCGAGACACTCTTCATTGCCCAGCTTAGCGGGGGCCTTCGATTTGGCGGCGAGCGGTACGGTTAGAAAGCCTGTCGACAGTACCACCGCCAGGACACAGTAAATCCAGGTGCAGCGTTTCAAGAAGTTCCTCGCTTCCGTCCGGTTCGCTCGATCCACAGCGGCGCGGGCACAGGAGGCGTCCCGGGGCAGAAGCAGCGAAGAGGCGATGGCGCATGTCCGGTTTCGGGTCACATACAAAAATCGCTGATGAACCCCCGCCGAGGCAGTGCCTGATCTCACCCGAAGGTGTGACTCGAGTCACATGGGGCTGTGCTTCCCACACGCCGGTGTGGGCGAGATCACAACCAGAAGTACAGATTGCTTATAGGTCCACGAGGCGCGAAACCTGCGGGCAGGGTGGCGGATTCGTCGGGCAGTCGCACGCCCGCCTTCCCAGCAGGGTATCGGCAGCAGAAAGCTACACGAACACAGGCCGGGGACGGTAGGTGCTGCGCGGATGACGGATGCGCATCGTGCCGATGGAGCGGACGCGTTCGTACGCGCCGTGTAGATCCTGACTCAACATGCGCACGATCTGGAGACAGACGTCCGGCCGCTCCCGCAGGAATCGCAACAGATCTTTTCTGCGCACGAAAGCGACTTGCGAGGAATCGAGAAGTTCCGCCGTGATCTCATACGGCGTGTTGGACAGGGAGGCTCCCAATCCCAGCACTTCCCCCGGACCGGCAATGCGAAGGGTCATGCGCTTTCCGCCTTCGGAGCAGATCGACAGCTTGGCGCGACCGTCGCAAAGGATGTAGATACCCCGGACAGACCGCCCTTCCGCGAACAGGATTGCACTACGTGAATAAGACTTGAGCGACTTGATTTCGTCGAAGACATTCAACGATTCCGCCGGCAGGTCGCAAAAGACATGGTCGGTCCGGAAATCACATTGCAAGCAACTCGACTGCTTTGCGCTCTCCATGATGCTTCGGTAATACGTCGATTGCAGGTGCGACGCAGTGATTGCAGTCACCCGTTTTCGTGACTGTCTTCACAGGCGAGTTCGTCGTCTCGCCCAAAGGTGAAGACGCGTAGGGGTACGCTGCAGGGCCCCGCCTGCCACTTCGCAAGCGACGGCTTCCCCAGCTATCCAGTTTGTTTGCAGCAATCCCGGCTAGGGAGCCAAAGCCAACGATTTCAGGGCGGCCTTGTTGCGAATCAACAAAGTCGATCCCTTGGATTGCACGATCTGCCGCTTTTTCAAATCGGCAAACAAGCGCGTCACGGTCTCGCGGGAGGTGCCGATCATCTGGGCAATCTCTTCGTGGGTCAGCGCCAGCTTGACGCGAGGCTCAGCCTTGGCAGCTTCGCCATTGCGCGCACTCCATTCCAGCAGCAGCTTGGCCAGCTTTTCCGCCGCCGAATGCGACAGTCCTAAAGAACGAATCTCGCGGCAGGCCGTGTTGTACTTATCGCTCAACTGTTCGGCCACCTTTAGACACGCGTCGCTATGCTCCTTCAGGAAACGAAGAAAATCGTCCCGTTTCACGAAGTTCACCTGGCAAGGATCGACCGTTTCGGCCGTAAGTTCGTAAGCCTTCCCGCCAATCGTGGCGCTGAGGCCGAGGACCTCTCCCGGCTCGGCAATCTTGAGAATCAGTGTTTTGCCGTCGGTGGAGCAGATAGAAAGTTTGACCCGTCCTTTGCAAAGGACGAAGATCCCGCGCGGCGCCTGGCCCTCCACGAACAGCACGGCGCCTTTCGGGTAGGCTGTGGCGTACTTAATGGCTTCAAAGGCCTGCAGAGCGGCTGGAGGAAGATCGCAAAAAATATGTTCAGCCCGCATTTTGCAGTACAGGCAGTTTTCTATGATGTCGAGACCATATGGTGTAAGCATGAGGACCCCCGTTGCTCACATGCGTATCACCGCTGTGAGGGCGGCCAGATGGCGTGTGAGAGCTCATCCGGGCTCAAGACTCGAGCATTTACGCAGCTGCTTCCGCGCCCTTACCTTAGGTGGCGGCTATCACGGCCTACCGTGACTTGGATCGCACCCCTGGGAAGTTTCTCAGCCAGGGAGGCGATCAACCCCGTGCAAATCTCAACGTCCATTCCCGATACAGTCCAGCCGAACATTTTGACCGCACATCCAACAAGTACACACGTCACATCCAGTTGTGACGTGAAATCCGGGGACTGCCCTCGGTTGGTCTCGTCCAAGCTCGGGGCATGACCGCCCGCCTCGCAGGACCTCTCGCACAGCCGGACATCGGAGGCTGCAATCGCACTTTTGGGCCGGTTCGATTGTTACCTTTGTGCATCTCCTCCCGTACTAAGGTGCAATTTCCCTTGACCGACAAGCCTTCCGCGGTTAATTTCCCTTCACCAATTCGTGAGCCTGTGGTGGGGCACCGGCTCTTCCTATAACACCTCGAGTCGCGATTGACTTGAGTTTCAAGCCGTTTCAGTAGCGAAAACCAATCCAGGAGGAAACCTTGAGAAAAGTCTCCCTGCTGCTTCCGTTGTGTGCTCTGTCCATGATGGCTTACACCCAAACCGTCTCGAATGCTGCTCCGGTCGATCCGACTCACCAGATTGCCGGCGAGGTTCGCGGCATTCATTGGGCGAAAGGTGCTGATCCCAATGCATTGACACCCCGCCGATCCGCCAATATGACGTATCACGGCGGAAAGATCATGCCGACCGCCAATGCAAGCGCCATCTTCTGGGGTACGAGCTGGCCGAGCTACTCGGGCGACAAGGTTTCCGGGATGGACAGCTGGTACCAAGGATTCGGCAACTCCAAGTACGCAAAAACCAGCGACGAATATACCGCCAGCAATGGCCAGGTCGGTCCGACTCTCACCTATTACGGACACTACATCGACGGGAGCGCATCGACGGGCGGGGGTAACACCACGACGATCCTCAACGAAGTTTGCAAGGTGATTACGAACCCCGATTCCTCCGGAAATGGCTATTATGCGGTCTATACCGACACGCCTCGCGGCAATGCCGGTTACTGCGCGTGGCACAGTACCGGTAGTTGCCACGGAATTACGGTGCAATTCGCCTTCTTCTTTAAGCTGGACGGCGACGCGGGATGTGATCCGGGCGACACCTCTGGTCTGCATTCGCAAGGCCTGGCGGCCATCGCGAATGTCAGCGGCCACGAACTCTCCGAAGCGCGCACCGATCCCGGACTCAACGCCTGGTACGACTCCAGTGGCGCGGAAAACGGCGATAAGTGTGCGTGGACATTCGGCGCTCCGTTAGTGACGTTCTCCAATGGAACCGAGTGGAAGATCCAGGGAGAGTGGTCCAATGCAGCTTACACAGCGGGCACCGGCTATCCCAACAGCAGCGGCCAGAAAGGCTGCCTCGGCGGCAACTGAGTTCGGTATAGCCTTCGTCTGTACGCGAAGCGACTCAAGACGGCGATGAAGTGTCGCACTTCACCGCCTTTTTCGTCTCCGGCCGCGACCTTGCCCATCTTTAACGGACATAATGAGCCGATGAAATTCGCCTGCGATCTTCGACGGAGTATCTCCCTGCGGATTGATGAGCGGGCGGTTCAAAAAAACCGTGTGAACTGCAAGCAAAATGGTGCTAGACTCCGCACAAACAGAGTTGCCGAGAGATTGCCCCACTCCCTCGAAGATCCATTCATCAAGAGCGACGCTCGATCAGTTGAGGAATTTTCATCATGAAAAGATTTATGCTGTGGCTCGTCTCTTTCGCAATGCTGACGGGTAGCGGCCTCGCTCAAAGCTCGTCAAAAGCTGGTGTGCACGACAGCTCTCTCGTGGGAGCCACTGCCTTTCTGCCGGAACTCCCACCCGGCCCCAGCCTGACCGTCTCCACTGTGCCGGTGAACGGAGATGTGAACCCCTACGGGGTAGCCTTCGCGCCCAGCAATTTTGCGAGCGGCGGAATTCTGCAACCGGGCGACGCACTGGTTTCAAGTTTCAACAATGGCACCACCAATTTCCAGGGCACCGGAAGAACGGTCGTTCGTATTACAAAGAGCGGCCAACAGTCTCTCTTCTGGCAAGGAACTACCGGCGTCGGGCCGAGCGCGGCCATCGGAATTTTATCTAAGGGAGCAACGCTCGTCGGCAACGTCCCAACGAGGGACGGAACCTGCAAAACCATCGCTGCAGGCGGCCTCTACGTTCTCGACAAGAATGGACATGCGACGCAATATCTAGGGGCGACCCAATACCTCATGGACGGTCCTTGGGGCATGACGATCTACGACCAAGGAACTCAGGCCAAGGTGTTCGTTGCCAATGTTGAGAACGGAACGGTTACGCGACTTGACCTGGCGGTAAGCGCGGAGGGAGTCACTGTCCAACATGCTTATGTTATCGCCAGCGGATATACCTTCTACTGCAACCCGACAGCTCTCATCATCGGGCCAACGGGGCTGGCTTACGACTCCGCTAAGGATGTGCTCTACGTCGCAAGCACCGGCAATAACGCGATTTACGCCATCAGCAACGCAGGAAGCACAACCACGAATGCTCACCGCGGAATCCCGGCCTTCAGCGATAAGCTCCATCTGCACGGGCCGCTCGGATTGCTGCTGGTTCCTAACGGAAACCTGGTGATGAGCGAGGGGGATGTGGTCAACCCCGATCCTAACCACCCCAGCGAATTGACCGAGATTACGCTCTTGGGAAAAATCTGGCATTTCGTCGATCAGTATCAGATCGATACCACGGCGGGCGCAGCGTTTGGCATCGCTTTGGACGTGGCGGGAAATCGCTTTGCGGCGGTCAATGACGCCAATAACATGCTCTATTTTTATAACTTGCGGTAGTCAGGAGCGAGGGCATTTGCCGAAAATAGACCTGCACCTGCCCAGGATTGGAGGCCGCGTGCCGAATCGAACGTTTCAACTTGTTCTCTCCTCGATCGTATTTCTACTGATGGTGGCGAATCTCGCTCATGCCGACGTCAACCTGGTGATGAATGGCGGATTTGAAACCGGCGATTTCTCGGACTGGACGACAACCGGCGATATGGCTTTCAGCTGGGTGTGCGGCGGGACCTGCCAACATAGCGGAGAATATGCGGCGGCTCTTGGCCCGATCGGCGACCTGGGGTATCTCAGTCAAACCTTGGCTACGCAGGCCGGAGTGAACTATACATTCTCCTTTTGGCTGGCCAACGGGGGCCCGGGAACAAATTATTTCTCGGCGCAGATCGGGACCGTTGCCTTCGCGTTGCAGGACCAGGGCTACTTCAACTATCAGGAATTCAGCTTCAACTTCACGGCTACGAGCGATCAGACGCCACTGCAGTTCAGTTTCCGCAATGACGCCAGTTATTGGTTTCTGGACGACGTGATGGTTCCGACGGCGAGTCCCGAGCCTGGAACGTTCGCACTGTTGGCCAGCGGCGCGATCGCCGCGGTTGGGCTAAAACGTCGAGGGCCGCGCGGCCGCTTTACTGCTTCGCTACGGGAAGAATGATGCTCGACGCCGCGTCTTTCGATCGATAAATCGTCTGCGTCGCCTTCGTGTAATCCGAGTCGCTGGCTTTGTAGATGTTCTCGACAAACTTCTGAGGATTGCGGTCGTAGAGAGGAAACCACGTGCTCTGCACCTGCACCATGATCTTGTGTCCCTTCAGGAACACGTGATTGTTGGGATGCAAGTCGACTTTGAATTCGGTGACCTGCCCGGGCGTGATCGCCTCCGGCGTGTCAAGGCTCTTGCGATAGCGTCCACGCAGAATGTCATCCGCAATAATCAGTTCGTAGCCGTTCAGGATGGCTCCCGTCTCTCCTTTGGGGAGCTGTCCGGTGTCGGGATCGATCTTCTGGTAGTTCTCGGGATAGACATCGATCAGCTTCACTGCCCAATCGCTATCGCTTCCGGTGGTAGAGGCGAACAGATCAGCCACGATATCGCCGGTGACCTCAACATTCTCTTTTAGCGGCTCGGTCTCCCAGCTAAGGACATCGGGACGATGATCGACAAATCGCTGATCTTGCAACAACCAGACGGGCCACTCGGGTCCAGGATAGGTGGGCGTCACTGGCCGCGGACGATAAGGCACCGGGTTCGCCGGATCGGAAATGTAGCTGTCGGCAGCCTCAGGCCCGGCGTCCCCCGGTGCATCGAATGATAGTTTCCGGTTCGCGCGGAAGTAGAGCTTCTTCTCGGTAATTCCCTTCTTCGGCGGCCACTCGTCGTAGCTCTTCCAGACGTTCGATCCCGTTTGGAAGGTGACGGCCTCGGCTTCCTTCATTGGTCCTTTGTCGTGCAACCAGTAGGCAAACCACGGCGCGAAGATATTCGCACGGTAGTACTTGGAGGTATCGCTGGCAAAGTCGATATTGCCCAGCACGCGACCATCACCACGCATCCACCCCCCGTGCCGCCATGGGCCGGCGACGAAGTAGTTGAGATGATCTTTGTCGGTCTTTTCTAAAGCCGCATAAATCCGCGTTGGCCCGACGAAGTCTTCCTGGTCGTACCACCCGGCAACATTCAAATTCGGGACAGTGGTGTGTTTCAGATAGGTTGTGACGGCGTGATGCTTCCAGAAGTCGTGGTTGGGATGATTTACGAAGTCATTCCAGGTCGGCAGCTTGCCATGGAAATAGCGGGCGTTCGCGTTCGAAAGCGCTCCGAGACCGAGATACCACTCGTACGTGTCATAGTCGTCGAACTTAAAATCAGTGTTCGCCTCCTTCGCGGTCTCCAGCAGGGCCGAGTACTCGAAGCCATAGCTGAGACGAAACGTTCCATTGTGATGAAAGTCGTCGTTGATGAACATGTCATCGGGGGACGCCTGCTCGCTGGCGGCTTTGAGCGCCGGATGCGGCTCCAGCAAAGCCTGGGTCACCAGCCACCCGGGATAGGAAATACCCCAGATTCCGACCTTGCCGCTATTGTTGGGCACGTTCTTCAGCAGCCAGTCGATGGTGTCGTAGGCGTCGGTGCCTTCGTCGATGGACTTGGGATCGCCCTTGTCACGAGGAGGCCGCTGCATCACAAACGTTCCCTCCGACTTAAAGCGGCCGCGAATATTCTGAAAAACGAAGATGTAGCCGTCGGCGATCAGTTCGTCGAAGCTGCCGGATTCAACCAGGTTTTTTTCATCTTGCGGAACGCCGTAGGGAGTTCGCATGATCAGGAACGGCAGGGGCGCGGCCATCTTCCGGGGAATGAAGACAACGGTCTGGAGATGCACCCCATCGCGCATCGGCACCATGACTTCCTGACGGACAAAGACGTCGGGCTTGTTTTCCGGCTGCGGCGATTGGGCGGCCATACTGGCGGCAAAGAACAGAGTCGCACCGAATACAATCCCAAGATGTTGACAACGCATTAAGCTCTCCGCTGCAGCGACGCGTGAGACTGGATCACTAGGTTGCTGTCACGCGCCTTCACCCACGCCATAAATTGTTGTTGAGACTAGCCAGATGGAAGCATGGGCGAGCAATCACTCGCAACCATTCTCGTCTGGGGCCGAACCATCCGGCATCATGTCTGGAATGCCGTCACGGATGGGAAACCGCCTTCGACAGGCAGTACAGCGCAAAGCGCTGGAATCAGGTTCCATGCGAAGGTCTGCCTTACACAGCGGACAGGCGAGTAGGTCAAATAAATCCTTGTTGATAGCCACCTCGAAAAGAATACCAGAGGGCCGGCGAGACCAACTACGGCGCCGAAAATGCTACTATTCTCAGAACGCTTTTTGCGTCCCTTTTCAGCTTTCGCGCTGACACCTTGATAGCTGCCTTGATCGCCGGATGGAGTATCCGCCTACGCAGCATCACACAGGAGGAACTGCAGTTTGACGGACGGCTCTGCTACCAATCGGACCTATCCAGCCGAGAAATCCAACCCTGCTTTTGAGTTAGCGGTGGTGATTCCGGCGATCGATGAACGGGAGAACCTGGAACTCCTGATTCCCGCTCTATGGGACGTTCTAGGTTCGCTGGGCGTCAGAGCAGAAATTATTCTGGTAGATGGCGGCTCGACCGACGGGACCGAGCACGCCGCTGAAAGCCGCGGAGCGCGTGTGGTCCGGCAGACCGAGCGCGGATACGGTGGAGCTTTGCTGGCCGGCTTCGCGGCTACGACCGCGCCCTTCGTTGTCACGATGGATGCCGACCTTTCGCATCGCCCCTCTTTCATCGTGGAAATGTGGAAGAACCGATTGCGGGCGCACGTGCTGATCGGTTCGCGCTATATAAAGGGCGGCGAAGCCGAGATGACGCTGTCGCGTCGCATTCTGAGCAAGATCCTGAACGTGACGTATGGCCGCCTGCTCTCGCTGCCAGTCAAAGATCTGTCCAGCGGCTTCCGCATGTATCGGGTCGATGCGGTAAAGAACCTGCATCTGAAAGCTCGCGACTTCGACGTTCTGGAAGAGATCCTCATCAAGGTGTACGCCGAAGGCTGGAGCATCCTAGAGCTACCTTTCCGCTACATGACGCGCGGCTCCGGCCGTTCGCATGCCAAGCTGCTGAAGTTCGGCATCGCTTATCTCAGAACATTGGGTCGGATGTGGCGGCTGCGAAATTCGGTGGAGTCCGCCGATTACGACTATCGCGCCTACGATAGTCCGATCTGGCTACAGCGGTACTGGCAACGGAAGCGACACGAAATCATCCTCCAGTTCACGGGCGATGCCACCGCCGTGCTCGACATCGGCTGCGGTTCCAGCCGCATTATTCTCGACCTGAAGCAGGCCGTCGGCATGGACATTCTGCAGCGCAAGCTGCGGTGGCTAAAGCCGAATCATGATCGTCTCGTACGTGGTTCGACCTTTGCATTGCCTTTCAAGGATGCCAGTTTCGAGGTCGTGATCAATTCGGAAGTAATCGAGCATGTACCCGAGGATCCGGAAATTCTCAACGAAATGTGGCGGGTACTGCGACCCGGCGGCACCATGATCCTGGGAACGCCGGATTATGATCGCTGGTCGTGGGTGGCACTGGAATGGATCTACGGAAAAGTCCTGCCGGGCGCCTACGCGCACGAACACATCACGCACTACACCCAACAAAGCCTGGCCGAGAAAATCCGCGCTCGCGGCTTCGAACTGCTTGACTGCCAGTACGTCGGCTATTCGGAAATGATCTTTAAGGCAAAGAAGCCCCTCGCCGTCCCCGACTCCAGCAGCCCAGCGAGGCTCGAGGTGGAAGCGGCCGGAACAGGGTCGACGATGCGGCCGCTGCCATCCTGAGAGTGCCTACGCGAACCAACTTCCCCGCGATGACAACGCCGGGCGCCGTTGGGCCGGAAGGAACTATTTCCCCGCCTACTTAAAGGAAGTGGACAGGGCGCAGCCCTCCGCGTGGCTCGACGCGCTTGGGACCCCGGTGTTGGTGCTGCTTGGCGCCGCCTGTGTTCTCTATCTGACTTACATCGTCTTTGCGATTGCGGTGGGCCGCCATCTTTTCGGCGATGCCTCCTGGTTCCTGATCAAGATGTTGACCGAGAACCGGGTCGCCATCTGGAACGTGAACGGGTGGCGCGACATCTTCGTCGGACGCTTCGGAGCTTTCGCTTACCAGGAGTACCCGACGCTCCTCGCCTCCCGGCTGGGCGTTCACAACCTGCGTGCTCTTTCCGTGGTGTATGGACTCACCCTGTTTTCGTTCAAGCCGCTGAGTATTCTGCTGTGCTATCGCTGGACACGCGACAAGCGTCTCGTCATCTTTCCGTTGCTGACGCTCTTCGCGGTGACCATCAACAGCGAAGGTTATATTGTCAGCGAAACACACCTGATGAGCGCGCTGTTCTGGCCCGCCTTGTTCGGCATGCTTTATTTGCGACAGATCAAGGGTTGGGACCTGGCGGCGATGGTCGTGGTTTCTGCACCACTCCTGTTGTGCTACGAGAGTATGGCCGCCTACGGCGCGATTCTATGCGGCGCTGCCGTCTATCGCTTCATGGCGGTCGCCGATACTCGTCGTGAGAAATGGCTGACCGTCGCCTTCGGAATGTGGTTCGCACTGGGCACTCTGTTCGCCGTGCTTGCCATTATCTATCCTCGAGATCTCTCGAATCGCGAAGGCTTCCTCAACAGCATGCTTTTCATGTTCCGCAACGATCACATCGGTGCACGAGTTTCGTGCATCGTGCTGGTGCTGTGCGCTCTGGTTTTGCTCATACCAGCTTCCTACCGGAAGGCATTGGATGTTTTGGTCGCGATATCTGTTCTTTGCTCGGTTGCGATTCCTGCCTACATCCTGGCGTACCCCGGGCGAACCAGCCTTGACGTTCAGATCGTCGCCCGAACTATGAATGCCAGCGTTCCACTGCTCTTGGTTGTCGGATTCCTGCCGGTTCACTTCCGCTGGTTGCGGCCCGATACCGGAAAGTACAAGCGACTCTTTGTTATGGTCGCGGTTCTTGGCATCTGTCAATCATGCTGGCATCTGATGGCGACTGCGCAATGGGTGAATATGCTCCACGTTCTTCGCGCGGAGCTCCGCACCCACGCCGGTCCAATCGCCTTTGATGACACCTCGCTCGGCCAATGGACAGTTAACGGCCGTCCCATCCGGGCGATGCACGCCGACTGGCCGCTCATGCCGATGAGTATTTTGTACGCTCCGCACGGACAAGTGCGAACCATTCTGCTGCCCGGCCGAGGTGCATTCCAACCTTTTAATCCGTACAGTGCCGCGACGTTACCCAAACTCGCCGCGTATGGCATCAATTATGGGCCATATTTGGACGCGCTCACTGGACGCAAGCCCCGGTACCACGTCGGCGATTGGATTTCCTTTAACGCCCGGCCGGATGAGGCCGGTGCGCTCCGGGTCGGTCAGTGGTGGGCGCCTGAACCCTGGGGAACATGGATCGGAAACGATGCCGCTCTCAGCATCGACCTGGATCATGCCGTGACGTCGGACCTTATGCTGGAGGCCCAGGCAGGCGCGCTGGTCAACCCCCGAAATCAGCACATCACCGTCGAAGTGCGGGTAAATGAAGTCCCCGCTGGAGCTTGGAACTTCGACTACAAACCCGGAGCGCCTCCCTACCAGGCGTACCGCATGATTCTGAGCCAGGCGGCACTGGCGAAATCGAATCCCGTGGTGATTCGATTTGTGGTCTCGGGCGCACGAACTCCCACCGAGCTGGGAATTGGCAATGACCCTCGACAACTGGGAATGGCGCTTGTCCGCTTACGTCTGGCTCAGATGCAATAGCAGGCACTCACCAGCGCAGCGTACCGACAGCTAGACTCGACTGCCTGCGCGGCGGAGACCTTCTTGGAATCGAGCACCACCGGGACTCAAGGTTGATCCAACTCATGCTCTTCCAGCGCCTCTGCGTTTTCTGCGGTTCTAGCTCGGGCAATCGGTCTGCTTATGGCGAGGCGGCGATCGCCGTCGGCAGGCTGCTCGCCGAGCGCAACATCGAACTCGTCTACGGTGGTGGAAACGTCGGACTGATGGGCATCCTGGCTGATTCAGCCCTCTCGCGAGAGGGACGCGTCATGGGCGTCATTCCTGACTTCATGGTCCCCCAAGAGGTCGCGCATGCCCGACTCACCGATCTGCGCATCGTGAGCTCCATGCACGAACGTAAGGCGCTCATGTCGGATCTGTCCGACGGATTCATGGCCTTGCCAGGCGGCTTCGGGACGTTCGAGGAATTTTGTGAGGTGCTGACCTGGTCACAGCTCGGCCTGCAAGCAAAGCCCTGCGGCCTGCTCAACGTCGACGGTTACTACACTTCCCTGCTCGCTCTGTTCGACCACGCGGTGCGTGAGGGTTTCCTTCGCCCCGAGAATCGCAGCCTCGTTCTGGACGACGAAGATCCCGCCCGGCTTCTCGACAAGATGGCGAACTTCACGCCCAAGCCCATCGGCAAATGGATCGACCGGGACGAGCGCTAACCACATCGAACTGGTGTGCCCGGTGCTCCATCCTGCCCTTCTGGTTTTGAACGGGAGTTTGGGGATACGACGAACCAACACAGTGTTCGCAGGCGTGCAGGGGTGTCCCGTTCTAACGCGACGTTGGCCAGGGCGGTGCATTCCAAGGTAGGGTGCACGGTCATCCCCTCGCACCCAAGCCAAAAGCAGAACCGGACTTGTGGCCGGAACAAGTCCTGTTAGGGCCGCCTTCGGGCAATCCGAAAGAAGATCGCAGTCCCCTGTGGCCCGACCATCCAGTCCCGACAGGCTTACTCTCAGGATAAGAAATCAGAAAAGGACCTTCAGCGAGAACTGGATCTGTCGCGACGTGCCTGAAGTTTTGCTGATGTAGCCAAATCCGCTGCCGCGCAGGACATTCGAAGGCAGACTGAAGTTTACGAAATTGAAGACGTTGAAGAACTCGGCACGAAACTCCAAGGTACCAAGCTCGGCGCCGCCGCGACTGCCGAATGGAGTGTCCTTGATCACTGCGATGTCGAAATTGTGATAACCGGGCCCGCGAAACGTGTTGCGACCCAGCGTTCCGAAGTACCCCTGGTTAGGCCCCGTACCGCCTGGCAGGTTGATTGGGATGCTAAAGAATGAAGCGTTGTCAGCTCCCCGGCCGAAGTAGTCGGCGGGCACGGCGCCGCTGGTCGAAAGTTTCGGGATTGACACTAAGTCAGGGCGATCGGCACCGCTGGCGCCTGCCCCGGTTTGCTGCACTCCGGAATAAACCGTGAAAGGCGGGCCCGTCGTGAATGTGGTGATGTCAAGAAACTGCCAACCATAAGTCAGCGAGCGGGGAGCGGAACGAAGAAAACTCACTTGTTTGAGCGGAAGTACCTGGATCCAACTAAACGTGAATACTTGAGTCTCGTCGAAGGTCGACAGTCCCCTTTCCGCCGCGGTATTCCACGGGTCCTGAGGAGAGGTCTGCAAGATGACGCCGGCGCCCGCGATCTGCCCACCTTGCACCGAACTGGTATCGTCGAGCGACTTGGAGTAGGTGTAGCTGACTTGCAGCCCTGTGCCCCAACGGGCCGAATTTTTGTTGAGGCTGGCCTGCAATGCGTTGTAGGACGAATGCGATTCGCTGGAGACAACGTAGATGGTGCTGGCGCCTCCGACAGGCCTTCCGGCAGCGTCGAATTTGGTGTACGGAGCAAACGCGGGATCGGCTCCGGTGTAGCCGTTGGGATAGGAGACAAAGGGAAGATGTATTCCCGCAGTGGCCACGTAGGCCACGGTCGCGTCGAAATCGCGAAAGCTATGCGCAAGCGAAAGAGTCCAACTGGCGATGTAGCCGTTGCGGAAATTGTTGGCCACCGCAGACAAGGCCGGCAGTTGCGCCTGGCGCCCTGGAACCTCGGCGGCGACGGCGTCCTGGTAGCGCTGGAGATCCATCTCGGTGTTGGGCTTGGCGTCGGTGCTCTGCCCGTTGGGAAAGATGAGGTTGCCGGAGATGTCGTAGGCCGGCGGCAGGGATATGACGGTAACGCTGTTCTGGAACGGGACCGCGCTGCCCGGCTGCGCGGTGATAAAAGGATTGAACAGATACGGTACCGACGCGGTGAGAAAGTTTTCTTGCCAGAGGTTCATCAGGCCAGTGGTGATCGCTCCACCCGCATGTAGCACCGTATTTTTGGCGAGAGCATAATCCACCGCCAATCGCGGACCCCAACCGTTCCAGTCGAACTGGTAGGGCGGTTGCGGGTTCACGACGAAAGCCATTTTGGCCTGCTGGTCCCAATACGAAGCGCGTTCGCCGTTGGCAAAAAACTCGGGCAACGACGTGCGCTTGGTCGCTTCCGAGATGCGACTGTCTACTTCATAGCGAAGTCCGCAGGAAAGCGTCAGGCGCGACGTCGCTTTCCACGCGTCCTGAAAATAGAAGTTGTAGGCCTGGCGACGGACTCCCGCGGCGTCGAACTTGCTGCCAACGGGAGTGAATTCGGCCGGAAGGCTGATGTTGTAAGAGTAGGGTGTGGCCGTGAGCAGGCCGGTGAGCGAATCGGGCAGCGGATCGCCAACATTGATGTTGTGCTTGCCGCTCAACGACTGAATCGCAACCGGCGAATACGCCGTTCCGCCTCCAAACGAGTAAGCGCCATTGGGAGCAGTGCCGAAAACGGTGGTGTCGCGGTTTATGCGGATCTCCGCGCCCCATTTCATTGCGTGATTGCCGCGCAAGCCCGTCATGTTTAAACGAAACTGATATAGGTTGCCGTACGAACCGTAGATAGACCCTGCCGCCGCACCGTATCCCTCGAACAAACCGTCACCAAAGAGAATGCCGGGCTGCGTGTGATTGGCAGCAGGAAAATTGGGTGTACTGCGGATATATCCGAGAATGGCCTGCATGGTCAGGTGGGAGCTGATTTCGCGCGCGTAATTTAAGTCGGCGCTGCGCTGGTGATCAAAGAACTGAATGCCGAAGCTCGGGTTGATGGCGGTTTGATCAGGATTGGTAACCGGGCCGGTGATCTGGTTGTAACTGAAGCGCCCAAATAGCTGCGACTTGCTGGAGAGGGTTTGATCTAATCGTACGGAAAATTGGTCGTAGTCCGTCGAAACTTTGGACGACGTTTCATAGGTGCGCGCACCGTAGGGCCCGGCAGGATCGTTCGGCAGAGGGTAACCAGCAAGTATCGGTTTGACCGTGGTATTCACCGGAACGATGAGCGTATCGCCCGGAAAGCTCGTCGTGTCGATGCCTTGGCGTTCGGCGGCTGTGGGCACGGAAAGCACCTGCGTGGTTCCAAGTACTTGCCGGAACCCCTGGTATTCGCCGAAGAAGTAGGTGCGATTTTGTCCGTGGTAGCCAGGCAGCACCACCGGACCTCCGACCGTTCCACCGAACTCATTGCGATTGAATGGCGGTATGCGGCGACCGTTCAGCTCAACGTGGTCGAAATAATTGCGCGCATCGAGCGACGCATTGCGGAAGAACTCGAACAGGCTGCCATGGATCGCATTCGTTCCCGACTTCGTCACCACGTTGGTGAAACTCGCGGCCCCGTGACCGATCTCGGGCAGCATCACGCCGGAACTGGACTGCACTTCCTGGATGGCATCGATATTGAAGGTCGAGAATGTAGCGCCACCCATTTCAGGATCGGTGGTGTCGGCTCCGTCCATGGCAAAGACCGAGGTCACCCCGCGCTGACCATTGACAGCAAACTGCTGCGTAAAATTCGCGGCTCCGTTGGTGTCGGTCATCGTCCCCGCTGCCAGCAAGAGCAGTTTGCTGAAATCGCGTGAGTTCAGCGGCAGGCTCGACACCTCAGATCGAGAGAGGTGTTCTCCCCCGCTTCCCTGAGAAGCTGCCACTGTTTGCCCCTGTCCCAGGACGAGACTGGCATCCGCTACGGACAACTGCAAATTTGTCGTGAGTGTGGCGCCTTCCGTGACGATCAGGGATTGTGGCGCCTGGTATGTCCCTTGTTGCGTAACTGCTGCGACTTTATAGGTCGAGGGCGCAATTGCTGAAAACGCAAACTCCCCGTCGGCCTTCGTTTTTGCCGTGTACGTTCTCTTGCCGGAGCTGTCCGAAAGAATAACGGTAACTCCGGCGACTGGCGTCCCCGAGTTATCCCGCAACACGCCAGACCAGGAGGCTTCGGGCAGCGCGGCTGAAGGTAAAACACATAAGCACTGTAGTATTGCCAACACGAGTACAGCCGCGGGGAATCGGGCCAAGCGTAACGAGTGGAACGTTGACGCCACCAGCTTAAGCATCATTGAGGGATATCTTCGGCGCACTGCAGTTTCTCGAGCCATGTCGAGAAGAATGGGCACGGATTGCCTTGACGCTTGTGCACTGACGGCTTCAATTCTTATTTTAACTGAGTCGGATGTCGCATAAAGAAGCTCCTTCATAGACACGACTGTCAGGAATAAATTTCCCGTCGCTGCCACCAGGCAACACCAAGTTGACAACAAATCGGCATGTGGGAGATTACTCCCCATACGTCGGCCAGCACCCGGCAACCGCATTGGCACCACCGCTTGGACGTAGAACGGCCTATCCGTTGAGGTGGCCGTCTGCTACATAGTGTCGGGTTGGTCGGCAACCGGCTTTTCCGCCAGCCTCAAGATAGCGAGTGAGAAATCGCCATGTGACACGTAACCCAGCTGGGCGTCGATACGAGTAGATAGCGATTACCTTACGGTAAACATCGGCCCGCTGTGGGATGCGACAAGTTCAACAAATCTTGAAGCTAAGTCTTTTATTTTCTATATTATTACCTGTAACTCCAATAAAATCTATATTTTACATGATGTGAGTTAAAATACAGATTCTATTGGAGTTCTTGCTAAATTATAGATTCGCTTTGACTTACAGGTCACAGAATCAGCGTAAGTTGTTGAAGATTGGTTCGAATTTCTGTCGTCTCACATTTTCCAAGGAGGGGAGTTTCGTTCGCTACGGAGATTTGTCCGCAGTGCTTGGCCTAGTTAGCGATCGGCCCAATGATGCTGACTTGGTAATCGTCCCGTGCAATCGGCATCGCAGGCGCTCGTTGCGATCTTCTCGCGTCAGCTAACCGCTAATGGCCGATTGGTTGCTGTCCAATCGCGACGCTGCTCAGCCTCAGCTTTCGTGAACACGCCGGAAATTCGCGTACCGCAATTGGTGCAGCAGCCGTTCTTCAAGCGGTTCGACATCACGGAATGCCACGAGCGCGTAATCACGATCTGCCTGCATCCCGGGCAAATGGTATTCCCGCCATCGGAAAAGATGTTGCCTTCGTAGACGAACTTCAGGCCCATCTCGCGGGCGATGCGGCGCGCGCGATGCAGCGTCTCCGGCGGAGTCGCCGGCTTGTCCTGCAGCTTGAAGTCAGGGTGAAACGCGGTGAAGTGAAGCGGAACATCGTCGCCGAGATTTTCGAGCACCCATCCACACAGCTCTTTGAATTCGGAGTCGCCGTCGTTGAGCGTTGGAATGATGAGGTTGGTAATCTCGAACCAGACACCCGTCTCGTGACGAAGCCACTTGAGCGTATCAAGCACGGGCTGGAGATGGGTGAGCGTGATCTTGCCGTAGAAGTCTTCGGTAAAGGCCTTGAGATCGATGTTGGCGGCGTCGATGTGGCGATAGACGTCGAAGAAAGCTTCGCGCGTGATGTAGCCGTTCGACACCATCACGGTGTTCAGGCCCGCAGCATGCGCCTCGCGCGCAATGTCGATGACGTACTCACCCCAGATTGTAGGTTCGTTGTAGGTGAACGCGAGATGCGGAGCGCGATGCTCCATCGCCAGTTCGACAACTTCCGCCGGCTCCAGAGCCAGAGATCTTACCTGGTCCGACTTCGCCTTGGAGATGTCCCAGTTCTGGCAGAAGAAGCAACCCATGTTGCATCCGGCGGTGCCCATCGAGAGGATCTTGGTACCGGGGAAAAAATGGTTCAGCGGCTTTTTCTCGACGGGGTCCATTGCGATCGCCGCTGGCCTGCCATAACCGAGTTGGATGAGGCGTCCCGCTTCGTTCTTGCGGATGTAGCAGAAGCCGTGCTGGCCTTCTCCGATATGGCAGTGGCGCGGACACAGGTAGCAATGGAGACGTCCGTCGGGCATCGTCTCCCACCAGCGCGCCTGGTGAACTTGCGGCTGTAACACTGTTAACTGCATGGTTACTGCTCGGGTCTATTGTAGCGCGGATGGGATAACGGACGCGACCTCGATTTCTGGACTCGGACGAAGATGCGCTTGCTTTATCCTGAGCACAAGCACAGACTCTTGGGATTCAGGAGCCATGAACAAACGCTCTCTCCTAGCGGTCGTTGTCCTTATAATTCTTGCGATGCCTTGCGGCGGTCAAGAGAAGCTCACAGTCGCATCCAGTGTTCCCCTTCCGGAGGAGTTGGAAGGTAAGCTGGCGCGGAGTAATTCTGTCCCAGGTTGCGCCGACGACGGCACCATGATGATTTATGCGGATGAGGAAGACAACGATGTCCGACCCTCAATCTTCCATATTTCACCGAATGGGAACGTTCTCGCGCACATCGAAATACGGCACCTGCCGGGCTTCACGGCTGACTACCACTTCGCTCCCGGTCCGAGCGGCGAAACCTTCCTCTTATTCCAGGGTAGCTATCCGTGGTACGACGAGAACAAACATGGGCTTGTCGTGGAGGAAACGACGAATCCGATGACTGAGTTGTTGCGTTTCAGTAGCACCGGTGAGTTGCTCTCAAGACTGCAACTACAGCCCCATTTCGACGCAGACCAAGTAGCGGTGTTTTCTAGTGGAACCATCATGCTCATTGGAAGAGAGATTGGGCAGCGATACAACCGTGGGCCGTTGGTCGCCAGGCTCCTTTCGGCGCAAGGCGACTTTTTGCACGGGACGTTAACCTTCCCTTAGAACTCTCGAGTGCGTTACGCCGACCGACGCTCTGAAACTCCGATCCTGGTACGATGGCGGTGCCCCATAGCGATGAAGTCTGGCTGGTCCGAATCGGCAGTATGCCGGTGTTGTCGGCCATTTCGGAGAAGGGCGAGTTGCTGCTCACGACCAAGATCAAAACGCCAGAGGATTTCAGAATCATTGGTCCGAGAGTAGCCGGCGACCACCTCTTCGCGGCGCTGATCCCTGCTGAACAGCATGCCAAGCGTCAACCTCTTTACGCGCAATTCGATAAAGTGACGGGAGAGGTGACGCAAACCGTCCTTGCTCCGGGCGACCGAGGACTGTGGAATGCCATCTGCAACAGCGCCAACGGAATGTACTTCATCAACACCCGGGAGCGTACCTTGAATGTTTTGGTGCCGGGGCCGCCTGATACGGTTTCAAGCACACAGTAGCGGCTCGAGGCGCTACCGGGAGGTAGAAAATCACTAAGGAAACGGAAAAGAAATTCGTTCAAGAGGGGCGGTGGGCGCCTGTCGTTGGGTTGCTGTTGGGGTTGCGGCGCCCACCTTGGATTTGGGTTACTGGTATAGACGTAGGTTGACCGAAAAAGTTCGCCCCGGAAGAAGGATTTTACATTTCTTCACATTGTCACAAAACCCTTACGATCTTCCAGATAGAAATCCTCCCCCCACCGTGGATCGGTGGCGGCTGCCTCCGCGACTTACGACAAAGCAAACGACGAAACAACTCGGGACCGCGCTTGAGAAGCAACTCGAGGACGAAAGGCAGCAAGCTGTCCCTGGCCCGGCGAACAATGCGCCATTTGTGATGTACCCAGTTCTAAGCCTTTGGTTGTTTGCCAGAGCGCCGAACGCTGTCGACAGAGCGTCAGTCCGCGGCCGCCCGGTCGGTCGCGCGAGTAACGGCGCGCAACTCTGCACGCTTTCTGTAGCTGCGTCCCCACACGAAATAGAGAACGGTGAGAATCACAATCCACGGAATGCCGGCTTCCAGCGTGATCCTCATTCCCGGGACCCACCAGGTGGAGATCACGATGGCGACTACCACAGCAAATCCCGCGATCGTGGTCCACGGAAAGAGCGGCAACATAAGGAAAGGCGGCTTCTCCCCGCGTTCTTTCCATTGGCGTCGGAAACCGATATGCGTCAGAAAGATGAGCGTCCATGCCAGCAGTCCGCCGAACAGCGAAACACCGAACATGTAGACAAACGCGGTGGCGGGGAACAGGAAGGCGACCAGAATCGCCACGCCCAAGCCGGCGCCCGAAAACCACAACGCGCCCATGGGCGTGCCTCGGCCTGAGATGTGCCCCAGTGACTCGGGCGCATAGCCGGAGCGCGACAGCGAAAAGATCATGCGCGTCCCGAGATACAGATTACAGTTCATGCTGGAGAGCGCCGCGGTCAGCACCACAAAGTTAATGACGTGCGCCGCCGCCGGAATGTGCATGACGTCGAAGACCTGTACGAAGGGACTGATGGTAATGTTTTGTCCGGGCTGAATCTTCGTCCAGGGAATAACGCCAACCAGGATGGCAATCGATCCAATGTAGAAGATCGCCAGCCGCGCCAGCATGGTGCGCATCGCGCGCGGTACAGTCCGGCTGGGATTCTTGGCCTCGCCGGCGCTCACGGCCACCACTTCGACGCCCATGAAACTGAAGACCACGAACGCCAGAGCAAGCCAAACGCCCGTCCAGCCTTTCGGCAGGAAGCCGCCGTACGCGTGAAAGTTTTCGAACCCGATTGCACGATCCTGATGAACGCCGAACAGAATCGCCGTTCCTAGAAGAATGAACGCCACGATGGCGCTCACCTTGATCATGGAGAACCAGTATTCGAACTCGCCGAAGGCGCCAACACTGCGTGCATTGATGAAGATCAGGATCGCCGCGTAAAAGACGACCCACATCCAGGCCGGGGTGTTGGGGAACCACCACTGCGTATAAATTGCGGCGGCCACCGCCTCCCCGCCGACCGCAATCGACTGTGCCGCCCAGTAGGTATAACGAATTACAAAGCCCGCCCAACGCGACAAGTAGAGCTCGGCGTACACCCCGAACGATCCCGCTGTAGGGTGTGCTACCGCCATTTCCGAAAGACAACCCATCACCAGCAAGGCAATGCCGGAAGCGATGACGTAGCTGAGGATGACGCCAGGACCAGCGGTTCGGACGGCCAGCGCGCTGCCCAGGAAGAGTCCGGTGCCGATCGCGCTGCCAATGGCCATCATGCTGACCTGGCGTTCGCTCAGTTCCCGCGACAGCCCGTTTTCGTTGGCTACAATGTCGGCGTGATCTTGCGGCGGAGGAGCCGCGACGGAGGACGAAGGATTGGCAGCCATGTTGGTGTGTTTTGATAAAGTATCATGCCGAGGCCGCATTTCAACTCCACTCGTCCTCGGCAGCCTACCGATAGTCCCATTTTTCGCGTTGCAGCAGCAGTCGTCCGGCGAAGACCGCGTTCAGCGCAGGCTCAATCATGCTTTCGCCCCGGAATGAATACCAACCAGCGAACCTACCGCGGAATCGTCAAGGCACCAGAATTCGCAGCGGGACGGAGGTGAACCGGCGAAGGAACTCGTCGCTGTTCCGTAGTGTCTCCAAGGGCTTCGAGCTTCGTCATCGCAAACAACGCTAGTTCGACGCGGCTGGATAGTCCCAGCTTCTCAAAAATCCGAACCAGATAATTCTTCACCGTGTGCTGGCTAAGACGCAGGGTCTCTGCGATTTCTCGATTTCCCATTCCCTGGACTACCAAACGCACGACGGATTCTTCCCTGGGAGTGAGCGCCAAAATTGACGCTGTCTTGGGTAAAGCGCTCTCTGAAGACTTGCCGGTAAACGCGTCCAGCAGGTAGAGAAGCTGCTTATTGTCGACCCATACTTGTCCCTCACTCACCCGCAAGATGCATTTATAGAGAATGTTGATGTTGGGTTGGGAGCGCGCGAAGACCCCTCTGGCGCCAGCGCGGAAGGCTTCGATTACCAGTTGCGGCTCAGTCTGATCAAGCATCAGAATTATAAGTACATCAGGATATAAACTGTGAATTTCCGGCAAGGCCAAGATGCCAGTGAGAGCTCCTCCCTGCAGGTAAGCGCCTATCAGGAGGACATCGGGCTTTGTGCTCTGAATGGTGCTGAGTAGACCTTCTTTGTCGGCAGCACAGCCGACAACTTGAAGTTCTGGCTGTTTTTCCAAAGCATCCGCCAACAGCCGGCATGCCATGAGATTGGCATCACCAACCGAGATCTTAAGTTTCTTAGACTTTCGGCAGCCAGCGATTGTTCGGGGTTTTGTCATGGCCTTTAGGCATAGCGCCTCAGGCCGTATACGGTGCACCTCGCTTGCCATCCTTTGTCCGCAATATAAGTCGCCTCTAACTATTTGTATCGCGTGCATTCTAAAGAGCTCGGCATGGCGAGCCGTGGGGTGGCACGAGCAACTTCAGAAATCTCCCCGCAAAAAAGGAATAACGTCTCTAATACGGTTGACTCCAATCGAATTATTCTCGTATCCCACCCTTAGCTTCCGAGCCCTCCCTCTCTACCACCTCCAGGGCCAAGAACACTCGACTGGAACTCATTATCTCCGCCCAACTACACCCCTAAGCTAGCGATCGGAGAGACGATGTCGTCCGGGCTGTTGTAGCTCTTGTGCGCGCGTCTTCTTTTACATATCTTCAGCTTCGAAAGGCACGGCAGAAACCAATGCAGTCTGAACCAACCTTGAGCGAGTTCACAGGGAAGGAGAACAGGAAGAGTCTCCGATTTTCGATCGTCGCTCCAATTTGGCTACGTTGGTATGGGAATGAACACGTGGAACAGTGTAGTGGGACCACCTGCAACATCAGTTCTCACGGCGCACTCTTCCAGTCGGAAAAGATTCCACCTGTTATTTCCGCGATCGAGATCGGTATAGACCTGTCGCGGGCTGGAATTTTGGGGGTGGAGTTACGGCTTCGGGGCGAAGGTACAGTAGTGCGTGTTGGTAAACCCGGCGACGATCCTACTGTTGTTGCAGCGCAAATAAAGTTTCGTATTGAGAGGGAAACAACTTCCGATATGCGGTCGAGATCGCACGGTTCAAGCCAGAGAGCGCTACCGGACAAATGATTGGGCGAAGGAGCTACGTTCTAGATTCAAGTACTTGGAATAAACAAAAAGGATAACAGGCATATGAAATTGAAAACGGCAGTAGCAATTCTAATGTTCTCGTTGGTGACGTCTTTTGCAGCAGTCGCGGGGACCGTTACTATGCAGTTCAATTCAACAGGTAGCAATTCCTACAATGGTGTCCCTACCTATCCTTACGATCTGACGGTAAATGGCTACGCAGCCAGTCTGATGTGTGTGAGCTACAACGAGCACATTACCGGCGGCGAGACATGGGACGCCAAATCGTATTCCGTGGATAACTATGGCGCGCTGATCGGTGATGTCCAGAAGGCCGACCAACTGGCCTATCTCTTCACCTTGGCTCATGCCGACGGTGGAGTCAATCCTGCCTACAATGCTGCTGCGTGGTTCCTGAATGAGGGTGCTCCTTCTCTGGATGCTGCAGCTCAGGCCATTTACGACCAGGCGGTTGCGATGACCTTTGGACCGAACGCATTTCCCACTATTCAAGTGTATGTCCCGATAGCGGGAACTCAAAGCTGGGCGGGGGAGCTTCCACAGACTTTTCTTGGGTCAACTCCAGAGCCTGGAACGCTCTTAATGGTGGGTAGCGGCCTTCTTGCGCTGGCCGGAGTAACCCGCAAGCATCTTTCACTGAACTAATTCCACCGAACCAATCGCGACTGCCCGGTAGAGGAGTGTTCATTCTACCGGGCTCGTCGCCCGCACGTAGTGTTTCGAGAACCCTCCGCATGAATTCTATTTTGCAGCTTCAGGTTGAGTGATCTTGATTGCGGGAACTTCCTGCTGCCGCACGAGATTGTTGTAGGCCGGCACGTCGGTCGAGACGATCTCGTTCCACTTGGCCAATTGCTCGTCAACCTGCTTGCTGACCATGTCGAACACTTCATAGGACTGCTGCGTCGGAGCCGTGTTGGCGCTCCCCACAACACCGCTCAAGGCAACCAGATCGTTGTTCAATCGAACCGGAAAATTGAGAACGTCCTGACCGCTCTTGGCTTTGGTCTGAATGAGCACTTCTTCCACTTCCGTCGCTTTCTTGTTCAGCGACTTGCCAGCATCGACAATCGCCTCCTGTTTTGGATCGTCACCGATGCGCTTGTTGATGGCATTGATTTGATCGCGAAGATCACGAATCTCGATGATCGCATCGTCGGTTCGCGAGACTTCATCGCGAATCTTGAGAAGCAAGTCGAATTGTTTGGCCAGGTCGGCATCACTTGTCTTCAACCGGGGATCGGAAGTGATCTCCAGCGGCGCTGTGTAGCTCTTGCCCAGCACGGTGAGTTTCACCTGGTACGTGCCAGGTAACGCGACGGGCCCATTGGTGTTGCCTCCCCAAAGTGGAGCGTGCGGGACCTTGGTTGCTCCTTCGTAGCGCAGATCCCAGACGAACCGGTTCAGACCGGCATCGGCAGAAAGGGCACCGCTGCTGCGATCGCGGTTGAAGAAATCTTCTTCATCGTCGCCTCCCTCATCAGGCTTCTTGGGGAACTTGCGGATGGTCTTCCCCGAGGAATCGAGAATCTCCAAAGTAATCTTTGGAGGCTCGTTCTTTGCGGCATCGCTCTTGCCCTCGTCCGTCTTCGTACCTGAGTCAGTATTTGACGCGGAGGCCTCTTTCTTCTCAGGCTTCTTCAGCGATGTTTTCAACCAATAATAAATAACAGCTCCCGCGGGCGGGTTCTTCCCAACATTATTTTCCGCGGCAAAAAACGAGCCGCGAAAAACCGTGTGGCTGGCTGGGGAGGGCGTGAAAAGATGGACTTCCTGTTGCGGAATCGAATCGTTGTACTGCTCCAGGGGCGAGATATCGTCCAGAATCCAGAAGCTGCGTCCGTGGGTCGCGACCACCAGATCGTTGTTCTTGACGATCAAGTCATTCACCGGCGCCACGGGCAGATTCAATTGCAGCGGCTGCCAGTGACCGCCGTCATCGAAGGATAAATACACGCCGCGTTCCGTACCGGCAAAGAGCAGCCCTGCGCGGCGCGGATCGACTCGCACGGCGTGGACATAGTCGTCGGGAGGCAGCCCGGCCACGAGTTTGGTCCAAGTCTTGCCGAAGTCGGAGGTCTTGAACACGTAGGGGGCGTAGTCATCCAGCTTATGACGTTCGACGGCCATATAAGCAGTCCCAGCTTCGCGCGGCGAGGCCTCGATCATGCTTACCGTGCCCCATTCCGGCATGGCTTTTGGTGTGATGTCTTCCCAGTGCTGGCCGCCATCACGAGTGAGATGAACCAGGCCGTCATCGCTTCCGACCCAGATCAGGTCCTTCTGCACCGGTGACTCCACCACCGAAAAAATGGTGTCATAAACTTCCACACCGGTGTTGTCTTTGGTGATTGGTCCGCCCGACGCTACCTGCTTCGACTTATCGTTGCGCGTGAGGTCGGGACTGATGATCGTCCAGTTCATTCCGCCGTCGGTCGTCTTGAACAGGACCTCGCCGGCGAAGTACAGCGTCTTAGGATCGTGTGGCGAAAAAACAATGGGTTCCGTCCATTGAAACCGGTGTTTCGTGTCAGCCGCCGCCCACCCGATCGGGTTCACAGGCCAGGGGTTCACCGCCTGCTCCTGATGGGTACGGTGATCCTGACGGGTTATCTCGCCACCATAGGAACCAGCGTAGACGATCATGGGATCCGTTGGGTCCGGTGCGATGTAGCCGCTCTCGCCGCCGCCCACGTCATACCAGTCCGAACGATCGATGGAGCCGTCGGGGCTGGCGCTGGCGATCGCCACCGTCGAATTGTCCTGCTGCGCGCCATAAATGTAATAGGGGACACGGTTGTCAGCGGTGACATGGTAGAACTGCGCCGTCGGCTGGTTGTAGATGCTGGTCCAGCTTTCGCCACCGTTGGTGGAGACCGTCGCACCTCCATCGTTTCCGTTGATCATGCGTTTGGGATTCTGCGGATCGATCCACAGCCCGTGATTATCGCCGTGCGGTACCCGCACACGGGCAAACGTCTTGCCGCCGTCGTTGGAACGATAGACAGCGGTGTTGAGTATGTAGACCGTGTCGGCAGACTTCGGGTCGGCGAAGATGTGCGAATAGTACCAGGCACGCTGACGAAAACGGTGGTCGTCCGTCATGAGATGCCAAGACTCGCCGCTGTCGTCAGAGCGATAAATTCCCCCCTTATCAGCCTCCACAACGGCCCACAGCCGGTTGGGGTTGCCGCCCGAGACCGTCACGCCAATGCGCCCCAGCACACCTTGGGGCAGGCCATGTCCCTTCAATTCTTTCCATGTGCTCCCGCCGTCGTTGGAGCGATACAGCCCGCTTCCGGGACCACCACTATCTAACGTCCACGGCGTCCGCCTCACTTGCCAGAGCGCCGCATACAGAATGTTGGAATTGCTCGGATCGAAAACGACGTCAATGGCGCCGGTTTTCGCGTCTTTGTAGAGGACCTTCTCCCAGGTCTTGCCTCCGTCATTCGTGCGGAAGATCCCGCGCTCTTCGTTGTCGGCAAAAGGATGTCCCAACGCGGCGACGAACGCGATGTCAGGATTCTTAGGATCGACGATCACGCTGCCAATCGCCCGGGTATCGCGGAGGCCAACAAATTTCCAGGTCGCGCCGGCATCGATCGATTTGTATACGCCATTTCCAGCGACAATGTTGCCGCGAATACAAGCTTCTCCGGTGCCGACATAAATGATGTTTGGGTTTGACTCGGAGACGGCAATCGCGCCAATCGAGGGCGACGCATCTTTCATCTTGTCGAAGATCGGTTTCCAGTCGAGGCCGCCATCTGTGCTCTTCCAGACGCCACCCGCGACCGCGCCGAAGTAATACACGTCGGGCTGACCCACGACACCCGATACCGCCACCACACGTCCGCCGCGAAACGGGCCGACGAGACGGTACTGCAAGCCCTTCCACGGACCTTGGGATTCGCTTTCATCCTGCTGGGAGCCAGCAGTTTGAGCGCCGCCGGCCGATGGCGCCGCCGGCTGCGATGCCGTCCTTCCCTGAACGGTCTCCGAGTTTTGTTTGAGATCGGACTTTTGCGCCAACAAAGACGTAACGGAACATGCAAGAAGAAGGGCGAGTACTGTCGCTCGCAAGATATGTCCTCCGGAAAGACAACTGACGAAATTCGTGCTCATCGATGGAGCGTCATGAGCCCAGATGTGCACAATAGCAGGAAGCCTCGGCGTTGGTCGAGCGCGTTGCCTCTTGTCGGGAACTTGCACCATTGAATGCAACAACGCAACATGGCACCGAGTTGTGAGACCGCCTTCTGACCGCTTGAAGATGTTCGGTTTTGAACGTCCAGTTCTCGGTACCGAATGGTGTAGAGTGTTGGTCTTATATTTTGGAGGTTCATCTTGCCATATTCGTTCTTGCGACGCCTTAGGGTTGCGGCCAGTTTCGCAGCCTTTTCCATTGCCCTGACCAGTGCGGCGAATGCCCAGAACCCAACCAATCCAGAGCCTGTACCGCTTCCACCGCCCATTTCTGCGCCTGTGGATACCCCGTACCCTGGCACCCTATCTCTCACCGTCGATATCACCAACCTCACCGATCGCGTAATGAATGTGCACGAGACGATACCGGTAAAGGGCCGCGACATTACCTTGCTCTACCCGGAGTGGCTTCCCGGCACGCATTCTCCGTCGAACCCGGTGGAGAACATGGCCGGTCTCATGGTCACGGCAAACGGCAAACGCGTCGAGTGGGTTCGCGATCGCGTGAATATGTACGCCTTCCACCTTCACCTACCGCCGGGAGCGACCAGCCTCGAAATCAACTTTCAGTACTTAGCTCCGCTGGATCCAAAGCAAGGCCGCATTTCATCGAAGTTCGCTGACGTCACCTGGAATAGCGTCCTGCTTTATCCCGCGGGCTACTTCTCGCGCCGCATCATGTTTGATACCAGCCTCCGGATACCGGAGGGCTGGAAATTCGCTAGTTCGCTGGACACTGCCTCGGAGGATGGAAGCCTCATTCACTTCAAACCGGCGCCGCTGAATACCCTCATCGATTCCCCGCTCTATGCCGGCATCAATTACAAACGTGTCGACTTGTCCACGGGCGCGGACAACCAGGTATTTCTCGACGTCTTTGCGGACAAGCCTGCCGATCTCGAAATCTCGCCGGAGGAGCTGCAATATCACAAGAACCTGGTGATCGAAGCGCAGAAGCTTTTCAACTCCCGTCATTACCAGCACTACGATTTTCTTTTTTCGCTCAGCGATAGCGTTGGCGGCAAAGGCCTGGAGCATCATCAATCGAGCGAGGACGGTTTGCGCGCCAACTATTTTACCGACTGGGCTGCAGGAGTTGGGGGTCGCGCCCTTCTGCCGCACGAGTACACCCATTCATGGAACGGCAAATTTCGCCGGCCTGCCGATCTGTGGACCCCCAACTTCAACTGGCCCATGCAGAACGACCTGCTCTGGGTGTATGAAGGTCTGACCGACTACTATGGCAACGTCCTGACGGCGCGCTCCGGATTGCGTACGGCTGAGCAAGCGCGTGACTTGATCGCGCAGATCGCTGCCTACTTTGAGATCAGTCCGGGACGTACGTGGCGTTCGTTGGTGGATACGACTAATCAGCCCATCATCTCGTCGCATGGGGCTAAGCCGGAAGCGTGGCCGACCTGGCAGCGTTCTTACGACTACTATCCCGAGTCTGACCTGATTTGGCTCGATGCCGACACGAAGATTCGGGAGCTGAGTGGTGGGAACAAGTCTCTCGACGATTTCGCCAAGCTGTTCTTCGGTATCGATAACGGAAGCTACATCACCGTGACGTATACGTTGGAAGATCTGGTTGCGGCGTTGAACAAAGTGCAGCCTTTCGACTGGGCGGGCTTCTTCCGCACCCGAGTTTACGAGGTCGCGCCTCATGTGCCCGAGAATGGAATCACCCAAGGAGGCTATCGGCTGGTCTATAACGACATCCAGCCGGAGTGGCTGAAGCACCAGGACAGCTCCCGTGGCACGAGCTTTGCCACGTCCCTCGGGATCTCGGTGGACAAAGACAATGCGGTTGATGGCGTGGTGTGGGATAGTCCCGCTTTTAAGGCGGGCATCACCCCGGACATGCACCTGGAAGCTATCAATGACCAGAAGTTCACGCCTGCGGCCCTGCAGGAAGCCATTGTCTCCGCTGAGAAGGCGAAGCAGCCGATCAAGCTACTCCTGAAACGCGGCGATGAGTTTGTCACGGTGACGCTGAACTACGACGGCGGCATGCGGTATCCGCATCTGGAAAGAGTCGAGGACACGCCTGATCGCCTCGATGCGATCCTGGCGCCATCGAAATAGCGAATGCTCGTGAACAATGACGCTATCTCTCGAGAACCTGAACTGGGTCTTGCTGAACCTACTGCCTCACTTCGGATTTTGTGCCAATGAACCGACGAACATTGCTCAAGCGGTTAGCGGCAATCCCCTTGCTGCCGACTCTGTGGCCCTATCTTTCGGCTGCAGAACAGAAGGTTCTGCCAGCCAAGTCTGCGTTTCGCCGAGTGCGTCCGGGTGATACCTCCTGGCCCAGTGCCGCGGACTGGGAAAAGCTCAGCCAACAGCTCGGCGGTAAGCTGACGCCGGTGCAGTTTCCGCTTGCTGCGTGCCAAGGCGCAGCCGATACGACCACATGTCAGGATCTACTCAAGAATCTAGGGAATCCCTTCTACATCGGCGAGCAGCCGGGTTTAACACAGACGTTAGGCTGGGCGAATGCCTGGATCACGAAGCCCAGTGTTTACGTGGTTGTGGCGAGGAACGCAGCCGATATCGCCGCAGCCGTGAATTTTGCCCGCGAACACCGCTTGCGCCTGGTGGTAAAGGGTGGCGGACACAGCTATCAGGGCACTTCGAACGCGGAAGATTCGCTTCTGGTCTGGACCCGGCACATGAATGACATCACGATGCACGACGGATTTGTGCCGCACGGTTGCGACGGCAAACAAGCGCCACAGCCGGCCGTAACGCTTGGCGCGGGAGTGATCTGGCTTCACGCCTATGACGCGGTCACCACTAAGGCAGGTCGTTACGTTCAGGGAGGCGGGTGCACTACCGTAGGCGTGGCGGGCCTGATCCAAAGCGGTGGGTTCGGGAGCTTTTCTAAGCATTATGGCCTCGCAGCAGCGGGCTTATTGGAAGCCGAAATCGTCACCGCTGACGGACAAATCCGCACGGCCAACGCATGCACAAATCCCGATCTGTTCTGGGCATTAAAGGGCGGAGGTGGCGGCACCTTCGGAGCTGTGAGTCAGCTGACTCTGCGCGTGCGAGAGCTTCCCGAATTCGCCGGAGGAGCTATCTTCACCGTCAAGGCGTCCTCCGACGACGCATTCCGCCGGCTCCTCCACCAATTCGTGGAGCTTTACCGCAACGCCCTCTTTAACGATCATTGGGGCGAGCAGGCCCATGTTAATAGTGACAACTCGCTCACGATTTCCATGGTCTCTCACGGACTCGACACCGCCGAGTCCAAGAAAATTTGGCAGCCATTTCTTGACTGGATTGCGCGCTCGCCCGCTGATTACACTTTGCAAGCGCCGTCAATCGTTGGCAGCTTGCCGGCTCGATACTGGTGGGACCCGGCGTGGAGGGAACAACATCACCAACCCGTTTTTGTCTCTGACTCGCGTCCGGGTGCGAATCCCAACGACGTTTGGTGGACCGGAGATGGGGGTCAAGCAGGGCAGTTTCTCTACGGTTTTGAATCGCTGTGGCTGCCCGCGTCCCTGCTGGCCGAGGACTCGCTGAAGCGTCTGGTCAATGCTCTGTTCGCCAGCTCCCGTCACTGGGGCGTCGAACTGCATTTTAATAAAGGCCTCGCTGGTTCTCCCCCGGAGGCCGTAGCAGCAGCGCGCAACACGGCGACCAATCCTGCCGTGCTCGACGCTTTCGCACTCGCCATCATTGCCTCAGGCGAGGGACACGCCTACCCGGGATTTCGAGGGCACGAACCGGATCTTGCTGAGGCGCGCAAAGAAGCCGATGCAGTCGCCAGCGCAATGGACGAATTGCGCAAGGTGGCTCCGAACGGGGGGGCGTACGTGTCAGAGAGCAACTTCTTCGAACCCTCCTGGCAACAATCCTTCTGGGGCACGAATTATCCAAGGCTGCAGGCGGTGAAAGCGAAATACGATCCGGACGGTCTATTCTTCGTCCATCACGGTGTGGGCAGCGAAGAATGGAGTCCTGATGGTTTCATCCGGCTGCCAGAGACGTAGCCTGCCGGACCGTTACCACAATCGCGCGGTCGCGCCGACGTCAACCTCGATCGGCTCCGGTCACGTGCCCAGCAGAACGCGAAGTCTTTGTTGCCGATAATCGAAAATCTTCTCAACATCCTGTCGTACCAAGGCCAGATATGCCAGTTGTCCAAGGAAGCCGAACGGCAGGACGTAGGTGACTTCGTCGAGGATGCGTGTGCCGTCATTTTCGGGCGCGAAAGAATGTTCGTGGTGCCAAAGCGCGTAGGGTCCGGAGATCTGGGTGTCGATAAAACGAAACGGTGCCTCCCAGGCAGCAATCTCCGTCGTCCAGGACAGCGGGAGACCGTGCCAGCGCAGCCGGTACCGTATGAGCGCGCCGCGACACAACTCGACCGGCACGCTGACGAGTTGGAAGTCGAGCCACGCGGGAGTGATCGCCTGTAGATTTTCCGGCCGCGAGAAGAATGCGAATGCGGCCTCTACGGACTTCGGCACCCACTGCTCGCGTTGGAGCTGATGTTTTGCGCGTCTCGACGTCACCTGAATTCCTGGAGAACTGTCCTTACGCTACTGGAAAAACTCTGTCATGGCCCCGGCCGTCGCTCCATTGCCTGGAATGGTTGTGACGCCCAACGCGGTCATACTCAGATTGAGCAGGCTGTAGTGGTTGTACGTACCCGTACCAATGTAACCTGCCTTCACGTTGGTTCCGACCAGGAGGCACATCACGCGGCCGCCGCCATTGGTGTTGTCGTTCGCCGATTCGTCGAAAACGATCACCAGTATGCCGCTCGGCTGAAATTGCGGGTTGGCTAACAACCCAGGAATGTTGGCGGCGAGGAATGAATCGGCTGCTGCCACTTTTTCGCTGATGGGGCAAGTCGTGAGCGGACCGCCGTTGCAATCGTGGGCATCATGCAAGGCATCGGGCACGATAAACGAATAATTCGGCAACTGATTGGTCGACAAGTCCGACGAGAGCTGCGTAAATGGCACTATGTTCAGCGCCTGCGTTGAGGGCAACTGCACATCCGAGAAATACGAGATCGGATTGTGCCGACGGAGATATGGGTAGACGTCCGGACCGAGGTAGCCCGCTGCCGGCAGACTCTGCGCGTAGACCTTCCAGGATTTGCCAGATGCCATCAACTCCCTCGCCACGTTGTCGTCCGAGACGACACCCGCGAAATTGTCATCCGTCGTGGGAATCGTTCCGGTAGTCATGGCGAAATAGTTGCCGATCGAAGGGTGGACGTTAGCGTAGTAGTTGGAGGCGAGCCCTCCCGTTGCGATCAAGCTGTTGATGTAAGGGGCACTCGAGCTACCCACGACATCGGCATAGTTAGTATTCTCCAACACGACGATGGCGACGTGTTGAACACGGGGGATACCGCTGGTGGATCCGTTGCCCGATCCCGACCCAGAGCCGCTGCTCGTAGTACTTGAGCCCGACCCGGTACTTGTCGCGCTTGATCCGGAACTGCTGCTGGTTGAGCTCGAAGACGAATTGCTATTTCCGCCGCAGGAGCACAACGACACTAGCAATGCAGCCAGAAGCGGAAGTAACACGGGAGTGGCGGGAAATCCTCTCGATTTGGAAGGAGAGATGGAAGGGAAGATAATTCGGGCCCGCATCGAGAACATAGATGCAGTCTGCAAGAAGCGGGCTGTCGCAGTTCGCAAGCTGATGCCGGAATTGAGAGCTTCCGGGCGAAAGTGGCGAGAGCAGAGGCTCGACCTGATAAGCCAAGCGCAGCAGAACGTCCTGGCCAAGTTGTAGCTCGGAGTCTGCCGCGCCGATAGATCCCAGAGCTGCGTCGCTCGGCTACTGAGGAGGCGCCGATCCATCAGGAGGGGTCATGCCCTGACCTCGGCCGCCGTGCCCTCCTCGACCCTGTCGACTCATCATTTGCTCGAACTTGGCCTGCTGATCAGGATTCAGAATCGCTTTGATCTGGGTGGCGCTGCTCTGGCGGATCGACTGCATCTTGGTCATTCGGTCCTGCTGAGACAGCGAGGAATCCTGATGCAGCGTCTGCATCTGTTGCGATTCGTTCTCGAGAATCGGTTTGATCTGCTGTTGTTGCTCGCTGGTAAGGTTAAGCTGCTGCGTCATGCGCTGCAGGCGTTGCTCCGCGCTCGGGGGCTGCCCATGCGTTCCCATCTGTGGCCCCGGAGCGTCTTGCCCAGCCGGTTCTTGCGCATACAGGTTGGCACCACTGGCAATTAGGGAGAACGCCAGCGCGCTGTGAATCAATACCTTTTTCATCTTTCGAATCTCCGTTGTCACTCGCTGGCCCGCTCCGGCGGCGACATAAACCGCTGCTGCCGACAATGGCGAGCTCGAAGTCGACATGATCAGGAATACCGCATCCAGGTTCTTCAACAAACGCTGAAACTTCATGTCGGCCTTTGCGAGTGAGGAATGTGACTACGGTCGCTGAAACCCTGGAGAAGAATGGAAGTTTTCTGGGAAGGGTGTTAAGAAGCGTTGCGAAAGTTTTGGAACTCGATTCGAGTAGAAACTGAATGGCACAGCCGCAATTTACGATGGTGGATTCATGTGGCCGCGTTCCAGGCATAGTGGCGCAAGCTGTCATCCGGATCGGCGAACAAGCAAAAGGCGCGATCGCCCGCGCCTTTTCACCGTTGCCTCGAAGTTGGGTGATGCTTTACTTCTTCCGGCTCGCCGGCGGGATGATGTTGTTCATGCGCAGATATTCCACCATCTGCCCGTAATGATCGTAGGGATGCACCAGGGCGCTTGTCATCAGTCCCAGGCGCGAAACTTTGTTTGGACCAAACGGACTCTGCACCTGCTCCAGCACATTGGCCTCGGTGATGCTGTTGGCAGCCTTGTGCAGATAAGCGAAGGAGTCTTTCAAGTACTGCATGACGTCAGCTTTCGAAGAAAGATTGGCGGGCCCGTTTTCATCTGTTCCCATCTTGTCGGCGGGCGGCTTCTCGCCAAGAATCCCGGCGCCGAGTGCCCAATTCGCCACCGCGATGTGCTTCACTTGCTGCGCGAAGGTGCGCACGCCTTTGAAGTCGCCCATGGAAGCCGGCGGCGCAAAGTTGAATTTGTCGTCCGGCATCGCGTCGGCAGCCGGAACGACTTCCTTCTCGACCTGCGTTACGCCGCGATCAAAAACGCTTGAAAATGTGGGCTTCTGATCGGCTGCCGAAGCGGCTTGCGATTCACCGGCGAAGCTTCGACCCGGGACGCTGCAAGCCAGAACCAGAATGGCCATTGCGAACTGCTTCTTCATCGTGAACTCCTCCACAGAGAACGGTTGGGTATATCCGAATAGATGTTGCCGTATTTTAATCCATTCCGACAGCGGTTGGTTGAATTTCGGCGCTGTGCAGGCGGAACCAATAGGTAGCAACCATGCCGGCCAGCAATCCCGCCGAGGCATACAGCAAAGAACGTTCAATGCTGGAGCGCTCAGCAATCGCGCCCCAGAGCGCAGATCCAATCGCAAAGCCGCCTTGCAGGATCAGCAGGTACATCGAGATGGCACGCGCACGCATGCTTCCGGGAGTCATCGTCTGCGCCGAAACGTTCAAGCTGGCCAGGATCTGAATCCACGCCATCCCCCCAATGAGGTTCGCAACCGAAAGCACCAGAAAGGTTGGCCAGCGTCCGGAGGCAAAGGTCATCAGTGCGAAGATTGCGGTCGAGAACGAAACCAGAACGTCGACCGACATTCGGCGACGCAAGGCGGGCAGGATGGTCGCGCCGCCCACCGCGCCAACCCCGAAGAATGCCAGCAGCAATCCGTAACCGCGCGAGCCGAAAGGATGAGCCAACAAGGGCAGCAGCGCCGGAAGGGCCGTAGCGCACACGCTGAAGACGGCGCTGCGCACGAGCACGCATTTCACAGCATGCGACGTGCGCATGTAGCGGAAGCCGTCGAACATGGCCCGAAACATGTGATCGGCTCGCATCGAGGTCGGGCCGGGATGTCTTTCCCAACGATGTAAAAAGAAAATCACTCCAAAGATCGAACACGCGTTAAGAAGAAAAACGATTCCGGAGTTCGTCGCCGCGATAATCACGCCGCCGATGGCGGGACCAACGGCGCGGGCCAGGTTGTATCCCGCAGAGTTCAACGCCACGCCGGCGGCGAAGTTCTCGCGGGAGACCACCTCCGGCGTGATGGCTTGCCACGCTGGATCGTTCAGCACGGCACCGAAGCCAATCAGGAAGGTGAACAACAGCAGCAACATCGGCGTGATGAGGTTCGCCAGGGTCAATACGCCAAGCGCAGCAGCCGCGAGCACCATCCAGGCCTGGGTGAAGAGCAAAAGCTTGCGGCGATCGATTACGTCGGCAATCGCCCCGGCGGGCAGGATTACCAGGAATACGGCAACGCTACTAGCTGCCTGTACCAGGCCAACCATGAAGGGTGACAGGGTGAGCGAGGTCATAAGCCAGCCAGCGCCCACGGTCTGCATCCAGCGACCGGTGTAGCTGATCACTGCGGCAATCCAAAGAGAGCGGAATAGTGGCTCGTGCAGGGGCCCGATCGCGCCGTGGCGTGGCGCGCGTTCGAGAGACAACGGTGGAATCGAGCCTAGGTCCGACATTGACGGGTGAGCCTCAGCCGCGTCCGCCGATGGTACAACAGCGGGCGCAGGTGGTTGCTGCCATGTTCCACTCGTGGCCATCGGAGCTCAGACCCTGTCCCGCCGCAAAGGTGAGCTTGCCTGGGAACGGAGGTACAGAAGCTGTTCTCAGCTGCTTCATACTCGTGACCAGCCGCCTTGAGGTTACCGGCATCATGCGGCATGCTCTGCTGAAGGTGAGTGAGTCAGGAACGGCCACTCTCGGCGTCGCCAGGAACGTGCCATATAAATGATGATACCGGCCACGAGGATCACGATCGCGTAGCGAATCTCGCGAAGAAAGTTTCTTCGCGCCAGCAGAATGTAGGAAAATCCGGCAATCGCCAACAGGGCCGGGATTGGATAGAGCCACATGCGAAATGGGCGTGGCAACTCAGGCCGGCGCCTGCGCAGGACAATCACGCCAACTGCCTGCACGATGAACTGCAAGAGAATACGAATGACAACCAGTGCGGCAATCACATCAGCCAGACGCAGCAGACAGAACAGCATGGCGGCTCCTCCCAGCGCCAGCAACGAAACCGTGGGAAAACAGTGGACAGGATGAACCTTGGCGAAGGAGCGAAAGTAGTTGCCGTCGAGGGCGGCTGCGTAGGGAACGCGAGAATAGCCCAGCAGCAGTGAGAATACGGAAGCAAATGCCGTCCACATGATCAAGCCGGCGACCACCCGGCCCGCCCAATTGCCGTAGACGCGCTGCATAAAGACGGAGATGATGTAGTTGTTCTGATCACCGGAATGCCCGATCATCTCCCGCCACGGCACAACCCCTAGCACGCTGATGTTCATCACCAGGTACAGTGCAGCCACCACCACGATGGAGATGATCAACGCGCGAGGAATCGTGCGACCTGGATCTTTCACTTCCCCACCGATGAAACACACGTTGTAGTAGCCCCAGTAGTCGTAGGTTGCAATCAGCATCGACGCGCCCAGTCCCATGAAAAAACCGTGCGACAGATGGAATGCACCGGGAGGAAAATCGAACGCACGAGCCGCACTGAAATGGGTAAGCCCGGCGACAATTACCCACAGGATGGTAAGAGCAACGCCGACCCAGAGCAGTTCGGCAAGTTTTGCGATCGCCGTGATGCGGCGGTACAGCAGAAACACCACGCCTGCGCAGGTCGCAATTGCGACGAACGTTGCGGGGGCAATCAACAGGCTTACTTCCAGCGGACCAAGCAGCGGGACCGCCAAACCAGCGGTATGCGCTAGAAGAACGCGGTCGAGGCCCGGCCAGAGGAAGCCTGCATAGTGTGCCAAGCCGATGCAGCCGGACGCTATCGACAACGGCGCGCTGAACGAGAGCTGCCAGATGAACAGGAACGACAGAAGACGCCCTAGCGTCTGCGGTCCGTAAATTTCTTTCAGGTAACGGTAAGAGCCACCTGCACCCGGCATGGCAGCGCCGAGTTCTGCCCAGACCAGGCCATCACAGAGAGCCAGCACCGCTCCCGCTATCCAACCGAGCATCGCTTGTGGACCACCGGCCGCGGTCACGATCAGTGGAATCGTGATGAACGGTCCCACACCGATCATGTCGATCATGTTGAGTGTGGTGGCGCTCGCGAGCCCAACGCCGCGAATCAACTCCGGCGATCGGGCCGGATTATTTTGGCTCATGCCCCACGCTCAGCAGGTTGACGTAAAGGCGGATCGCGCCGGGAACCCCGAACGGCAATTGCCGAAAAAAAGCGTATCCGGTGTAGATGTAGTGGCCCTTGCCATATTGCGCCAGCAGCAAGCCACCCTTCAACGGCGGGTCGCCCGGATCGTTGGCTGCCAGCAACGGAGCGTAGTGCGGGTCCCAAGTTCCCATGAAGTACAGCCCGCGCTCCTGCACCCAACCACTAAAGTCGCGCTCTGTAATTTCGTTGGGATAGTGAAAGACTAGGCTCTTGGGGTCGAGCACGGTTACGGGTGCCTGCTCCTTCGTTACTCGAAGATGGCTTAGCTCCGCCGGATATGGGGTGAATTTCCCTCCATTGAACTCTTCCGGCGAAGTGTTGTACTGGACCAGAAGCGTTCCGCCATTCTTGACGTAATCGAGCAGGCGAGGGTTGTAGTGCTTCACCTCATCGCGAGTGTCGTAGGCACGAATGCCGAGCACGATCGTGCCAAAGTGGCTCAGATCGCCGCGTTCCAGGTCGTCCACGCCCAACTCGGTCACGTCGAGGCCCAGCTGACGCAGTACCCCGGGAATGTCGTCGCCCGCGCCCATGATGTAGCCGATCTTCAGATTCTGCGGAATCTTGAGGTTGACGACGCTCGCGCGTTGAAGCGCTGGATGGAAGTAGAAGAAGCCTCCAATGTCGGGGCGGGTCACCAGACTGTAAGCGTCGCTAAAGTCGTGGTCGTTCGCTCTCAGCACCGCCTGGACGCGGTAGCGGGCTTCCTTCGCGCCGTCGGGCAGCACCTTAAATTCGGAACCGTGTTCGCCTGGCTGCGGAAAGTCGATGGTCGCCGACGCCGGCTCTACCTTCCAACCAGCGGGCACGTGGGGATGAATCACGCCGGTTGCATGATCGACGGTCGACCGCACATCGACGCTGAGCTGCGCTGATGGCTCGGCACCGGTGGGGATAACTTGTGTCGCTGGAGAGGTATCAACTGAGAACGGCGGCACTACGGCCAGAGGCATGGACCAGGTGTCCCCCTTGGTGTCGTGCATCGGAGTGCGTGCCACGGTCCGAATTTCGCCTTCCTGTCCGTGGATACTGTAGATCGCGTGCATCCAGACTGGGGGTGGCGGCAAGGGCAAAGTCGCCAGGTGCGGATCGTCGATTTGATAAATCGTATCGACTTCCGGGTCATCGCGGTGAAAATATTGCTTCGTGACCTGCGCGTCAGCAGGAACCGTCACACGAAACATGACGGCACAGCCGTCTCCCGCGGCTACTGTCTTCGGCACGCGGTCCATAAACGGCTCAGCCGTCCAGCCTTGCGGAACCTCGAGCGACAGCTCCTTGAGTGCCATGGGCGCGGTGCTGCCATTGTGCAAAACTGCCCTGAGAAGAAACGACTTCCCTGCCGTGATGACCGCAGCCAGAACATTGCCGTCCGCGGTCGCGAAAGATTCAGCCATGGGGCGGCCGTCCGGCGTCCCTGGACCAAGGCTCGCCTGAACCTCAAAAGCCAGATTCGCGGCCTGCTGGAACTGCTCCTCCTTGCTACGAAGGCTGGTAATCAGGTCCGCTTTCTCGCGTCCGGACAAGGCGGAGCTCTCTACCTTCGCGATGAGAGCACGCGTCAGGTCGTATCCGCGCAGGAGAGGTGCACCAGCGGCCTGCGAGTTCTTGTCAACTGCGGATGTTGCTTCGTCGACATCTTTGGCGAGTTGGGTAAGCCGTGGACGCAGCCAGGGCACCCTCGATTCGTCAGCCCCCAGGCGGGAAGCCAGGGCGGGAAGCGAGTTGTCGATGCCGTCGAAGAAGTCTTTCTCATGACCGCTTGCTACAGGCGCGTTTGGCAAAACGGAGTCAATCAATTTGTAATAGCTGGTGCGACGCCGATCCGTGAGGGTCCAATATCCGGCGCCCTGGGAAAGCTGGTGCTTCAGACCTTTCCAGCCAAACTGCACGTACGACTCACCGAGGAGCGGATCCTGCTGCGATGTTTCCAATTCAACCGTCCAATCTTCGGTTTGCCGCACGTTGTCCATATAGAGCTTCTTCGCTTGCCATGGTTGCAGCCCTTCACGAATCTGCTCGGGAAAACGACCAGGATCAGCAGCAGCGCGAAATGCCTCGCGCGTGAGAATTCCAGACGCCTGATGATTTCCATGACCGTCTCGAGGATTACCCTGAAAGCGCGTACAGATCACATCCGGCCGAAAGGTCCGTATGACACGCACCATGTCTCCCAGTGCGATGTCGTGACCCTGCCACATTTCGAAAGTCTCTTCCGCTGTTTTAGAAAAACCGAAGTCGGCGACGCGCGTGAAGCGTTGCTCCACCCCGTAATAGCGGTCGGCAGCCAGCAATTCGAGGGTACGCACGATGCCAAGTTCGTCCAGCAGATTGCTTCCGATGGCGTTCTGTCCACCTTCGCCGCGATTCAATGTGAGCTGTAGAGTGCTCACGCCGTGGCCCCGCGACTCGAAGGTCAGCATGCCGCCGTCCTCGTCGTCGGGATGCGCCACTGTGTGCATCAAGCGCGCGGTGGTGTGCAGACGCCGCAGCATCAGCTTCAACCCGGTAACACCAGTGTCCACCGTCAGAGGTTCCGTATCGACCCACGGTGACGGAAGCTGGGCAGAAGCGCTGCTCCCCAGCAGCACCACCAGCATACCCAGTGCTAAAGCTCTGAGACGGAATGGCGGACGTACAATGTCGCTGTGAAAAGCCATGGATAATCGCAAACGCAAAACTGAATGGTTCCGTGTGGCTGACGTACAGAGTACACAAAGGGAGGGCCGGACGAGAAATCAGCAGCCGGATTTCACTCAATCACACGTAGGTCTCGTGCACGTAGCACCATTTCCATGTACCGGATTGATGAGCTTGCATTACAGCGTGGCCTGTCTCTCTGAAATGTTTGTTCGCATGCTGCCCCGCCGAGGAGTCGCAGCACCCAACATGTCCGCAGGTTAGGCATTTGCGCAACTGAACCCACCGTAGCCCGGCGTCGACGCAAGACTGACAGCCTTCGCTGACAGGAGCGATGTTCAGATTGGCGTGCTCAACGTGTTCGCATTTTGCCATAAGTCCTCCATGAAATAAATTTCGATGAGTGCGGCGCAACGATGGATTCGCGAAGTGGGTTTGCGCCTGCAGCCCCCAACCGGTTGTCTATAATGAAAGTTCGCAATTGACACAGCTTTCGACCCGGAAGAGTCCCTTCGCGGCGTATCGATTGTCTGCTTCAGGCGACGGACTCCTAATGATTCAAACCTTGTTCGGAAGCACCGAAGAAAAGCCCAGTTTCTTAGATCGCATGAAAGAGGCGGTCACGCGGACGCGTGAGACCCTGAGCGAACGCCTCGAAGACGTCGTTTCCTTTGGCAAGGAGATTGACCGCGGGACCCTCGACGAACTGGAGGCTGCACTCATCAGTGCGGACCTGGGCACAGCGACCACTACCACGGTGCTTGCTTCGCTGCGCGAAAAAGTCGACCGCAAGCAGATCGACAACATCGACGAACTCAAACGAGTGTTGAAGGAAGAGCTGCTCTCCATCTTGAACGCCGCTGACAAACGGGGCGTACAGAAGGTCGACGGAGAGCCGGAAGTCATCCTGGTGGTTGGTGTCAACGGCGCCGGCAAGACCACCACGATCGGCAAACTGGCCTACTCGCTCCGTTCACAAGGCAAGACGGTTCTGCTGGCGGCCGCTGACACCTTCCGCGCCGCGGCGATCGAGCAGCTCGAAGTCTGGGGGGATCGCACGGGAACGGAAGTAATCAAGAACAAGCCAGGCGGCGATCCGGCAGCCGTGCTGTTTGACGCGTTGCAGGCGGCAAAGGCCCGCAAGACGGATTACGTGATTGTCGACACCGCCGGACGGCTGCATACCAAGACGAACCTGATGACCGAACTGGAGAAGATGCGCCGCACCGCCCAGCGCTTTAGTGCGACCGCTCCCCATGAAACGCTCTTGGTAATGGACGGCACTACCGGCCAGAACGGCTTACAACAGGCACGGTTGTTCACGCAGTCGGCCGGCGTCACCGGAATCGTGCTGACGAAACTCGATGGCACAGCAAAAGGTGGAGTGGTGGTCGCGATTTCGAAAGAGCTGGGACTCCCTGTTCGGTACGTTGGAGTGGGCGAAAAGTTGGGCGATCTGCTTCCCTTTAACGCGCAAGACTTCGTGAACTCTCTCCTGGATTGATGATGACATCTGCCGACGATCAGAAGTTCATGAAGATCGCCCTTGATCTCGCCCGTCAGGGGGTCGCTCTGGCCTCTCCTAATCCCCATGTCGGAGCAGTTTTGGTGAACGATAGTGGCGAGATCGTAGGACGCGGCTCTCATTCCTATGAAGGCCGTTCCCACGCCGAAGTGCTCGCGCTCGACGACGCTGGGGCGCTGGCGCGCGGCGCTACCCTGTACCTGAACCTGGAGCCCTGCTCACACGTGGGACGCACCGGTCCCTGCGCCGACGCGGTAATTGCCGCTGGCGTGAAACGGGTTGTCGCTGCCATGACCGACCCGAACCCTGCGGTACGCGGGCAAGGCTTTGAACAACTGCTAGCCGCGGGGGTCGTGGTGGAAATAGGCATCCTTGAAGACGAAGCAAAGAAGCTTAACGAGGCGTTTGCCCGGTACATTCGCACAAAACTTCCCTTCGTCACGCTAAAGACGGCGATGACGCTCGATGGAAAGATCGCGCCCCCGCAGGAGCAACGCATTCCGGGCGATCTGGGTTCGCTTGCAGCAACCGGCGGCTGGATCACGAGTCCAGATGCCCGGGTTCATGTGCACGAAATGCGCCACGCAAACGACGCTATCCTGGTGGGCGTCGGCACGATTATCGCCGACGATCCCCTCCTTACCGATCGCACCGGCCTGCCGCGCCGCCGTCCTCTGCAACGCGTTATCCTCGATTCACGCTTGCGCATTCCGCTCGATTCGCGGTTGATCAAGACAGCGCACGAGGACGTTATTGTCTTCTGTTGCTTCGCCGAAGAGAACAAGCGACAGGCCCTCGAAGCACTTGGCATTGTGGTGGAACAGGTACCGATGCGCAGGCCTCCCGACGACGGCACACTCCTGTTCCCCGGCAGCACACCCGTCTCGGATGGGCGCCCTGATCTGGACCGCGTCATGGCGAATCTGGGCGAACGCGAGATCACTAGCGTGATCATCGAAGGCGGCGCCATGGTGAACTGGGCTGCACTGTCGGCCAGTGTCGTCGACAAGGTGTTCTTTTATTATGCTCCGAAGATCCTGGGTGGAACCGGGTCCATCCCGTTCGCTCTGGGCGCAGGCTACCGGCACATGGGCGACGCTGCCTATGTGAAATCTCTCACCTTGCACCGCTTCGGAGAAGATTTCGCCGTGGAGGGCTATTTGCGCGATCCATACAAGGAAGAACCGCCAACGCCCTATCTTCTTCAGGATTCTTAAAGGGCCGCCCCGTGCGTGGCTTGCTTGGAGGTACTCATCATGTTTACCGGTTTAGTGGAAGAAGTCGGTACAATTGCCAGCATCGTAGAAAACGGTGGTAATCACCGTATCACCGTCAACGGTCCGGCAGCGACGAAACAGCTTCGCGAAGGCGACAGCGTCGCTGTCAGCGGTGTTTGCCTTACCGCGCTCGACATCAAACCTGATTCCTTTTGCGCCGACTTGGCACGCGAGACCTGGAACCGCACTTCCTTCTCGCGCATCACGCAAGGAGCGCAGGTCAACCTGGAGTTGCCGCTGAAAGCCGATGGCCGAATGGGTGGTCACATGGTTCAAGGGCACGTCGACGGCGTTGGTCGTTTCGTCGGCCTTGATCCCATCCCCAACGCTGGCGACTTCTGGCTGCGCGTCGACATTCCAGAAGAATTAGAGAAGTACGTCGTCTTTAAAGGCTCGATTGCGATCGAGGGGATCAGCCTGACCGTCGCCAGCCTCGAAGGCTTGAGGCTCACAGTCGCCATCATCCCGCACACGGTGAAGATGACCAATCTAGGTTCCCTGCGACGAGGGGATCCAGTGAATCTCGAGACCGACATCGTTGCAAAATATCTGGAGAAATGGACCAAACGCGACGAAGAGGCGGCCGCGCTAAACGTTGACCGCTTGATAGCCCAGGGATTCTGAATTCTTTTCCTTCGTCCCGCGCGAATTTCTGGCAAGGTTCGGTCGGTCCGCTGGCGCTTGCGCAACTCACACCCTGGGCTCATGCATAGGACGCTGCGCGCCAAAGTAGCTCTCGAAGTCTAACGAATCCAGCTCGAGGAACTCCTGCACGATAGGCTCCGTGCATTTCGCCATTTCGGGAAAGGTGCCGAAGAAAATCGCGCGTCCCTCGTGAAGAAAAAGCAAACGATCCGCAAGCTTCTTCGCCAGAGCCATATCGTGGGTGACGACGATACTGGTTAGTTTGAGCTGCTTCTTCAGCTTCTTGATCAGATCGCCAAGCAGATGCGCCATGAGCGGATCCACCATCGTCGTTGGCTCGTCATAAAGCACGGCCTCCGGTTGAGCCGACAACGCACGGGCGATGGCGACAGAGCGCTTCAGACCGGTCGACAAGTCCGACGGCAAGAGATCGCGGTATTGGCGTACGCCCACCATCTCCAACAGCCCGTCCACAATCTGATAAATCTGCTCCTCGTTCAGGCCTCCGCGCTCTCGCAACGGAAAAGCTACGTTCTCGCCTACGGTGAGGGAGTCGAACAGGGCCCCGTTCTGAAACACCATGGTCACTTTCTTGCGGATTCGCTCCAGCTCCTTCTCGTCGTAGTCGGTGATGTCTTCGTATGCCACCCAGACCCGCCCACTGTCGGGCTTGAGGAATCCCATGATTTCATGCAGAGACACCGATTTCCCGACGCCACTCCGCCCGAGGATGCACACGGTCTCGCCAAATTTCACGTCGAAGCTCACGTCCTTCAGCACGACATTGCTGCCAAAAGCCTTCGAAACGTGGTCGAACTGGATGTATGGTTTCTGTTCGTGCTGCTCGGGGTTCGGACGAGCGGGCCGTTCCTCGGTCCGCGGTTCTGGTCTCGCCTCGACTTGAGAAGTGTCGTGGGCGAGAGCCTGATAGTCCTCGCGGGTGTTGACGTTGAGGAACATTTCGAGCGGAAAGCCGGCGTCACGAATCTCTTTGCCGGAGATGTAGCGCGTAGGCGCCTGCGAAAACAAATGTCCGACCTTATAGTCGCCGTTCTTGAGGGCTTGTTCCACGGCTGTGAGCATTGGCCTGCGATAGATGCCACAAAGCGGCTGGATGCCATCAGGCGTCTCGGGAATCACCGTCAACTCGGGTGACTGCGCCGCAACTCCGGCCAGCCATGATAGGAACTCCACTTGCATTTTGGGCGTGTCGACCGACAACATCAGGTTTAAGTCAGTCTGCGTGGAAGCCAGACCAGCGTGGATGCCACTCAAGGGTCCGCAATTCGGGTAGACGTCTTCAATGGTTTCCCCGTACGCGGAGTACCGGTCACGCGGGCCAACGATAACAGTCCGCGCCGCAACCTTGTTGCCGAGGCGCAACGCGCGTTCAAGCAGCGTTTCGCCATCGACCCGTAGCAATGCCTTGTCGGAGCCCATACGCGAGCTCCGGCCACCGGCCAGCACGAATGCGCTCAAATTTTCCACGGCCCCATAATAACTGAGTCACCTACCGGAGAAATACAAGAGGGATTATGAAGAATTAGGCGCGACCGGGTTGGAACGTGGTGGTGTGCGGAATACAGCCGTTGAGTTCGATAGCCACAATTCGCCCTGAATGATCGAGTTCGAGCGTAGCTGGAACATTCATCACGGCGTCGCCGCTCACGCCGGGAAGCGAGATGAAAACCCGGTTCTCCACGCACACTGCGGTGGGATCGCTCTTGAGAAAGGAAAGCGAATGCTCACTGCGGCAGCTCTTGGGCAGCACGAAACTGAGATCGGCAATGTCTCCCGTCTCGGTGAGCGAGACAGAGGCGACGACCGAGGCCCGCGATTGCACTTCATCGCCCTGAACCTGACTCTCAGGTTTAAAGCAGATGTAGTACTCAAACCCGGAATCCGGATCGAACTGGCTGCGATCCACCTGAAATGCCATTTCACGCCCCCCGACGTGCATGCCATCTTCCACCGTCAGCATACTAAACACCCGGCTATGCGCCAAGTCAACGATGTAGTTATGTAGATTTGTTCTGCGACTTGGTCCACATCCGGTCACATGGGAGCAACTGAAACCATCGCGTTCCGGTCGATTCGATCTCCCTCTGGTATATTTTTGGTTCACCGCGTTGCCGAGTCTACAGGATGCCGATCTTTTCGCTGTCGGAAATCGCGAAGGAAAAAGTTGCAGCTGTTCAGGATTACTCCATCCTGGCCGGGCAATCGATCCGCAATCTGTTCGCGCATCCGCGCTACTTCGGTGACACGCTGCTCCAGGCCGATTCCATCGGTGTGGGATCATTGCCCATCGTTGTGCTAACCGGCGCATTCACCGGTGCAGTTCTGGCTCTTCAAACCTCGGCGACATTGCAGCAGTTCGGCTCTCTGTCGCTTACGGGCCAACTGGTATCTCTATCGATGGTGCGGGAACTGGGCCCTGTGCTGACCGGGCTGATGGTGGCCGGCCGCAATTCCAGCGGCATGGCCAGCGAACTCGGTTCGATGAAGGTCACCGAGCAGATTGATGCCATGCGCTCCATGGGTGTGGACCCGACGAAGAAACTCGTCACGCCACGCGTTGTGGCCTCCGTGGTCATGCTGTTTTTTCTGAGCATTATTTCGGATCTGCTTGGATTGGCAGGCGGCTTTTTCATTTCCTACACGCTGCTCGGATTGAGCCCCAGTGAGTATTGGACCACGGCGTATCAGTCGCTCCGCTTCCAGGACGTTTTCATGGGCTTGTCGAAGCCGGTGGCCTTCGGTTTCATCATCTCCACCGTGGGCTGCTACTACGGACTCTCCGCCAAGGGTGGTACCCAGGGCGTCGGCAAGGCAACGACCCAGGCAGTGGTGGCAGCGTCGGTTCTCATTCTCGCGGTCGATTTCTTCCTCACGCGACTTCTGATGGCGGTCTTCGGAAGCTAGCATGTCCAGTCTTGCCCCCCCTCTCGACCAGCCACAGGTTATCTCCAAACCTTCGCCACAGACCGTGCTTCGCTTTGAAGACGTAAGCATCGCCTTCGAGAAACCGGTCCTGGCGAATGTCTCATTTCAGTTGGCGCGCGGCGAGACGAAGATTTTGCTCGGCGAGTCGGGAACCGGCAAGACGCTGACGTTGAAGCTGGGAATCGGCCTGCTCAAGCCGGACTCCGGACGCATCATCGTTCTCAATGACGAAGTCACGGCGATGCGAGAAGAGCAGCTATTTGAGCTTCGCCGGCAGGTTGGCATGGTTTTCCAGGAGAGCGCGCTGTTCGACTCCTTGACGGTGGAAGAGAATGTCGCCTATCGCCTGATCGAAGAGACCGGCAAGATCACCGAGGAGATCCATCAACGGGTCCTTGAGTCGCTGCGATTTGTCGAACTGGAGCACACCATCGATCTTTATCCATCCGAACTTTCGGGCGGCATGCGGCGCAGAGTTGCGATCGCCCGCGCCATGATCACCCAACCGGAGATGTTCTTCTACGACTCGCCCACCGGCGGCCTCGATCCCGTGACCTCGAACACGATTATCGAATTGATCGTGAAGCAGCGCGACGTCAACAAGACAAGCTCGCTGATGGTGACGCATCGTCTGCAGGACGCGTTCACCATGGCCAGCCACTATTTCGATCGTCAACAGAACAAGATGGTGCCCATCAGCGATGGTGCGCCACGCGATGTGCGCACCACCTTCGTGATTATGCGGGACACGAAAATCATCTTCGAAGGAACAGCCGCAGAACTCCTGCGCTCTACCGATCCCTACATTCGCGAATACTTGAGTTAGCTACTTGCCTTGGCGGCTTCCGCGCGCAGACGGGACATCTCGGCCTGGCGTTTCTGCAGTCGCGCGATGCGCTCCCGGCCTTCTGCCGATCCTTCTACAACCTTCTGGACACTCGACAGAAAATCGATCATGCCCGACCGTTGCCGAAACTCCTGCAAAAATGGCTGAACCTTGGCATACATGAAATACATTTCCTGACAGGTATCGTAGACCAGCAGCGCATTCAATGTTCCGTGCACTACAAGCGCAGCGACCATTTCCCAGTATCCAGAGACCTGGCGGACATAGGAATTTTCTTTGCGCATGGGGTCAGCTGCGACCGCCATCATGGCATCCAGGTTGAGCGGAAGACCGGCGAAATATGCGCGAGCCTCCCGCATGACCGGTTCGCGCCGAAGATCGTAGAGCTTCAGGATCAGTTCAGCATCATGATGATTCGGTTGCGTGACGCTCATTAAACTCCTCTTTCTTAAGCTACCGCTTCTGGACTAGCCACCTCAGGAGTGGCGATCTGACGCGAGTAGTCGCATTTGAGGCTCGAAACTTCCGCCTCTTTGGGTTTGCCCTTTTTGCCCCGCCGCTTAGGTTCCTCATCGGGGGTTCGCTTGCTGTTCGGACAGACCAGGAACGTGCCGTCCTTGAGGGTTTTCTCTAGAAGGTAAGGGCTCTTACATTTTGGACACGACTCAGCAACCGGCTTATTTGCCGATGTAAAGTCGCACTCGGGATAATTGGAGCAGCCGTAGAAGAAGTTGCCGCGTCGCGCTTTCTTCTCTACCAGCTCCCCGTCCTTGCACTGCGGGCATTTCACGCCGATGAAGTTCTGTTTCACCCACTTGCACTCAGGATAGCCGCTGCACGAAACGAACTCGCCAAAACGGCCGTGCCGCAGCAGCAGATTGCGTCCGCACTGCGGGCACTTTTCGTCGAGCGGAATGTCGGGCACCTTCTTGGCCTGGTCGAGACGGCGGGTGGTTTTACAATCGGGATAACCCGTGCACGCCATAAATTGGCCGAAGCGTCCCCGCTTCAGCACCATCACGCGGCCGCAGTTTTCGCAATACTCTTCCTGCGCCGTGTCCTGTACATCGGCCGAATCCAGATCGGGTAGGTCGATCGGATTTTCCTTGGTGAACGTGCAGCTGTTAGGGTCCGTCTTGTCATAAGCGCTGCAGGCGAAGAACGATCCATGCTTCCCCCACTTGATGACTAGCGGCGAGCCGCACCGTTCGCACTTCTCGTCGGTCGGCTTCTCCATCCGCTTGACGTTCTCCATGTGCTTTTCGGCGTAATGGAGTTCTTTCTCAAACTTTTTGTAGAACTCGGCAAGCGCGTCCGTCCAGAGTTCTTTGCCTTCTTCGATCTCGTCGAGTTCTTCTTCCAGGCGGGCGGTGTATTGCAAATCGAAGATGTCCTTGAAATTCGCGACCAGAAGATCCGTAACTACGAACCCGATCTCAGCCGGGACGAACTTCCCGCCGATTTTCTGCACATACTGGCGCTCCTGGATGGTGCCAATGATGGCAGCGTACGTGGAAGGACGGCCGATACCACGCTCTTCCAGTTCTTTCACCAAAGAGGCTTCATTGAAGCGCGGAGGCGGTTCGGTGAAATGCTGCTCGGGATCCAGGCCTTTCAGTGTCAACTTCTGGCCCTCGGTCAGCACCGGCAACTTGTGCTTGAGCGCCTCATCCTCTTCGTCCTTAGAGTCTTTGGACTCCTCATACACCTTGAGGAAGCCCTCAAACTTCAGAACCGAGCCGGTGACTCGAAAGCGATAATTCTCGTTGCCGCTCCTGGCATCGATGTCCACTGTGGTCTGGTCGAAGATCGCCGGATTCATCTGTGAGGCAACGAAGCGTTGCCAAATGAGTTTGTAGACTTTGAACTCATCTTCCTGGAGGTACTGCTTTACCGACTCCGGACTGCGCATAGCGGCGCTCGGACGGATGGCCTCGTGCGCTTCCTGCGCATCTTTCTTCGATTTGTAAACGTTAGGCGACTCGGGCAAGAACTCCTTCCCGTAGTCTTTGGCGATCAGCTCGCGCACTTCGCCGAGAGCGTCATTGGAAACCCGGGTCGAGTCGGTACGCATGTAGGTGATAAGACCGACCGTGCCTTCCTCCCCGAGTTCGATACCCTCGTATAACCGCTGCGCGATCATCATGGCACGCTTCACGCTGAAGCGGAGCTTGCGCGAGGCGTCCTGCTGGAATTTGCTGGTGGTGAAGGGCGCGGCTGGACTGCGACGTCGTTCGCGCTTTTCGACCGACCGAACGCTCCAGTCAGCTTTCTCCAAGGCATTCTTGATCTTCTCGGCTTCTTCGGCGTTGTTTACGGCGGTCTTCTCTTCGCCAATGCCGACAAATCGCGCTTCAAATGTTGGCGGCTTCGCTCCTTGAAGGTGGGCGTCGATCGTCCAGTACTCGACTTTCTCGAAGGCTTTGATCTCGCGTTCGCGCTCAACGATGAGCCGGAGCGCAACCGTTTGAACCCGACCCGCGGATATGCCGCGACGTACCTTGTCCCACAGCAGAGGAGAAACCTGGTAGCCGACCAGCCGGTCGAGTACGCGACGAGTCTGCTGGGCATCAACCAGGTTACGGTCAATATCGCGAGGGTGTTGGAACGCCTCCTGCACCGCGCGCTTCGTTATCTCGTTGAAGGTTACCCGCCGGATATTGGTGGCCGCGTTCTTCTTTTTCTTGCCGCTGATCAGTTCTCCACCAAGTTCTTCCGCCAGATGCGCTGCAATCGCTTCCCCTTCGCGGTCAGGATCGGGCGCCAGATAGATTGTGTCCGCGTGCTTGGCCAGCTTCTTCAGCCGGGCGAGGACTTTTTCTTTGCCGGGAATTACGACATACTCGGCGGCGAACTGGTTGTCGACATCCACTCCGAGATCTTTTTTCGGCAGATCCTTCACGTGGCCGAGCGAGGCTTCGACCTCATAGCCCGCACCTAGGTATTTCTGGATCGTCTTCGCCTTGGCCGGCGATTCGACGATAACTAAACCTTTAGACAATGGAACCTCGTACGATCAATAAACCATGAACACATATTGAAGTTGGGACGGTTATGACACTAGCATGAGTCCGGTAGGACAGCAAAAGACCTGCCCCGACGAGGGCCGTTCCGTCTCTGTTCGCCGGGCCAAATCGTGAACCCGCAATTGATTAGGCAGATGGAGGGTCACGTTGCTAAAGCTTCGGCATTACCCTCGCATACTTGCTCCCGGGATACTTGAGTATCAGCCCGGCGATCTCCAACTCGGCTAAGGCTGTAAAGATTTCTGCCGAGGAAAGGTGCGGCACTAACCGCTCGATCACCTCATCGATGTGGATGGCCTCATCGGCGCGAAGAACTGCAAGTACCTTTCTTTCCGGCTCCGCCAAGCTTCCTGTGTCAAACAGAGATGCGGTTTCCGCTGGCCCGGATTCAACGGGATGCGAAGAGCTGAGCATTATGCGCGTGTCGGCCGGCAGGGCTTCCCACACGTCTTCCCAAGTCGCAATCAGTGCAGCCCCCTGTTTAATCAACGTGTTGGGACCCCACGAGAGCTTGTTGGTCACATTGCCAGGGACGGCGTATACGTCACGCCCCTGCTCCAACGCACATCTGGCAGTAATCCGCGTACCGCTGTATTCCCCTGCCTCAATCACCAAAACGCCAATAGACGATCCGCTAATAATTCGGTTGCGGATGGGAAAATTCTGCGGGGCAGGAAAAGTGCCGAAGGGAAACTCGGTTACGACAGCCCCGCCGCCGGCCAGGATCTGGTCGGCAAGCTTTTGATTTTCCTTTGGATAAGGCTGATCAATTCCGGTTCCCCACACCGCCAGCGTGTGACCATGGCCTTCCAGGGCCCCACGGTGTGCCGCGGTGTCGACGCCACGCGCCATACCACTGATTATGATGAGACCTCGGGCCGCCAAGTCGCACGAGAGCCTCTGGGCCATGCCGATCCCGTAGGGAGTGGGATGGCGGGTTCCCACCACGGCAATTCCGGGCTTATCCAGGATTTCCGGATCTCCCTTCAAGTACAGCACCAGGGGCGGATCATAGATCTCAAGCAATCGGCGGGGGTAGGCATCCTCGCCAAGTACGATCAATTGGGCCCCCTGCTCCTTGGCTCGGTCTTGCTCGTCGGCCGCCAGCTCCAAGGACCGCCCTAAAGCGATGCTCTGCGCCGCTGCTGCAGAAAGGCCGAATGCTTCCAATTCAGTGAGCGAAGCGCGGAAGACACGATCAATGCCACCTAGATTTTCGGCGAGTTTCCGGCCTCGCCCAGCGCCCAGACCCGGCGTAAGAACAAGGGCAAGCCACTGTAACTTACTGGTTTCGAAGCGTTGATCCACCCCGCTGGTGACTTCCGTTTGCATGCAAAGGACTTCCCTTCGGCCGTGAGGGACGGTAACCTGCGCAGAGTAACTGCTCAAAGAGTTACCGTCAAGGAGCGACGTCACTACCGCTCGGTTGTACTCTTTAGCCCCAAAAGCGCGACTGCGGCCTGCTTTGTTAGACTCGGGTGTCTATGTCCCGGCTGCGAATCTCCGCAATCTCCTTCCTTAACACTGCTCCTTTGATGTGGGATTTCGAGCACGCTGATGCGGGCAAAGATTTCGATATCGAATACACGCTTCCGTCGGACTGCGCGGCCGCCATAGCGGCAAATCGTGCCGATATTGGCATCATCCCTGCCTTCGCATACGCGGAAATTCCCAACTTGGTCATCCTTCCCAAGGTGGCAATCGCCTCGAAAGATCACGTCCGTTCGATCCTTTTAATCTGTAAGAAACCGATGGAGGAGATTGTTACTGTCGCGACGGATACCTCCTCGCGGACCTCCGTGGCGCTCACTGAAGTGCTTCTCACGCGATATTTCGGAGGGCGACGCAAGTTCTCGCCGCATCCGCCTCATCTGGAAGCCATGCTCCAGAACCACGACGCTGCCTTACTGATCGGCGACGCTGCATTGCAAGCCCGTCTGTCCCCGGAGCATTACGTCTACGACTTGGCACACGAATGGCGCAGGCTGACGGGCAAGCCTTTTGTCTTTGCCTTCTGGGCTGTCCGCATGGGTGCCCTTGAGCGCGCCGGCGATCTCGATCTGGCCCGTATCTTTCAGCTGTCACGAAAACACGGGACTGAAATGAGCAGCATCGCCACGATTGCTCGCGAATGGTCGCCGCGTCTGGGCCTTCCCGAGGACGACATCCTCAGTTATCTCACCGTGAACATCGATTACCAGCTGGACCGCGAAAATCACGCTGGGCTGCAGCTATTTCTCCGCTATGCCCACGAGCATGGGCTGCTCAAGAGTTTGCCCGAGCTACGTTTTCTTGGGCCGCTGGCCTTCGGGGGAGCGGTCTTGTAAGAATTTGTTCAATAAATTCGACTCAAAGTTCTCTCGAAAGTATCGCTGAATTTCTGTACGGCCCGAGCCTCAGCCTGCCAATTGTGCTTCTAATAGGAAGCAGGTCGACTCAATTCTGTCGAACAAGGAAGCTGATGCATTTAATTGCAACTGCCGCCCTAAAGACGAGTTTCTGGCACGTAATGAAACGGCTGGGAGGCCCAGGCCTTATCCTGCTCGGGCTGGTCGACAACTCCGTGATCCCGCTGCCCGGCAGCATGGATGCCCTCACGATCATCCTGGCAGCCTCGCGCAAGGAGCTCTGGTGGTACTACGCCATTATGGCCACGATTGGGTCCGTGATCGGCGGCTTTCTCACCTACCGCATCGGAGTCAAAGGCGGCAAGGAAACGCTCGAGAAAAAAGTCTCTAAGAGAAGGGCGGAAAAGGTCTACCGTATCTTCGAGCGCTATGGATTCTGGTCGGTTGTCGTCGGTGCCATGAGCCCCCCTCCGGTGCCGATCGTTCCCTTTCTGATCGCGGCGGGCGCGATGAAATATCCCAAGCATAAGTTCTTCGCAGCGCTCACCCTCGGGCGCTCTATCCGTTACACAGTCGTTGCCTACCTGGGAGCTGTCTACGGACGCCACGTTTTTCATTGGCTGGGACAGTATTATCGGCCAGTGCTCTACACTCTCATCGGATTAGGCGTGGTCGGCGGCTTGGTCCTCTGGTACTACTGGCGTCGTTATAAACGCGACCGGGGCGAAACGCCTGGAAGGTCCTCCAAACGCCCTACTCCCAAGGCGGCATAGGCGCCGGAGTACAATGGCTGACGTATTTTCGCAGGACCTCGTCCACAAAGGAGACTACCCATGAATCTTCGCAAGCTTTGCGGCCTGTTGCTGTTAGTGTTTGCCTTCACCGCTCTCCCCGCACTGACGCAGACAACGAAGACCACTAAACCGGCAGCAGCGGCCAGCAGCGCTGATCTGATCGACATCAACTCTGCCACGGCCGATCAATTGAAGGCCTTGCCCGGCATCGGCGACAAGTACTCGCAAAAAATTATCGACGGCCGTCCTTATCACGCCAAAACCGATCTGGTCAGCAAGAAGATCATTCCGCAAGCCACTTACGACGGAATCAAGGATCAGATCATCGCTCATCGCGCCAAAACGGCCGCAGCCGCTAAACCGGCAGCCACCACGCCAAAATAGAGCTTTCTTTAGATTGGCCGGCAAAATGCCGGCCTTTTTTCGGCGCGTTGTTAGTCAGTCGAACTGCCATTTGGTCACGCTCTTGGGAAATTGCTTTTCCGGCATCGCAAATACAGTCGTCGGCTTAACCTCGAACACCGGGCCGCGCTTCGGATCGAGCTCCCATTCGTACTTCGCTTTGTAGGCCGCGAAGGCTTCGGGTGGAATATCGTTATCTTCTAATCTGCGTGCGACTCCTTCGACGATGGCCGCCTCGTCCGCCCGTTCGTTGCAGACCACGCACTTCGGGTTCGCCTCGAGATTCTTGGCCTTGCGACTGCTCGCCGCGGTGCTGAAGTAAAAGGCTCCGTTCAGCCAGATGCCCCACACCGGCATGACGTGCGGAGAACCATCGGGCCGGACAGTCGAGAGCATGTAATTGTGCGAGTTGCTCAAACGTTCTTCTGCCCATTTCCAGGGAAGAATGCCTTCGCTGCTCGCGGGCACGCCGTAGCCTTCCATGTGAGGACGCACCGGCTTGGGCTGCTGGTTCGGGGGGCCTCCAATCGCCATTGTTCGCCTCCAACTTCGGGCATTCGCACGAAGCAGTGTTCTAAGCCGAAGTACTTCGCTCCAACGCGAAAAAAAGCGGGGCCGGTTAGCCCCGCTTCCACGCAACGACGGTAGGCGTTCCCGAGTTATCGGCGGCCGCCGCCACCGTGAAAACCACCGCCTCCACCATGAAACCCGCCTCCCATTACGCCGAATCCGTGATTCGCAATCATCGGCGTTCCGTGCGCCATGGGTACCGGTCGCCCCGTGAGGCCCGGCGCTCGGGCGAAGGGTGCCGGCCGCACGACTGCAGGACCATGCGCATAGCCGTAGTAGCCTCCGCGGTAGTAACCGTAATAAGGCGCCCGCCACGCCCAGCCCGGAGAGTAGAAGCCCCAGCCGAACGGGCTGTAGAAGAACCCGTCACCCGGAATCCACGTATAGGCCGTGAACATTGGATCCCAGTACCAGCCGGGCCCGTACCATCCGCTGCTTACGTAAATGCGCGCGGCATCAACATTAGCCTGCGCCAGATACCCTGATCGCAAGGAACTGAACCGGTACAGGTCGCTTTGTTCCAGCGAGTTCTCGTCAAACTTGCGCGCCTTGAGCTTAGCGTTTGTATTGAGGTCGAGCTCGTGACCGCCTTTCACCTTGACGTGCTGGTCGCCATCGTTGACGATCGCTTCGCCCTTGAATACCCGGACCGCGTCCTGGCTCGCATCGAACTGATACAACCCGGTCTTCAGCAACTGCGTAGTAGCGTCGGCTTCCTTGACTTGCAGCAGATTGTCTTTGTAAATCTGCGCCACCTCCACCATCGCCGTACCCTTCTGCAGGTCGACCTCGGTGTTCGTCAGGTTCGGCGAAATCATGGTAACGGCGCTGTTGTCGCCCACCCGCAGAAACACGCCGGGCGTCAGCAGGACCTCGGCCTTACCCGCGTCCGTAGCGAGCGTCTGTCCCGGTTGTAACGTGACCGATCCAATCGATTGCGCATTCAGAGTGTCGTCGCCTACACTCGCCTGGCCTTCCACATAATTTAGAGTTCCCGGTAGCGCTGTATTTGCGCCCCACAAGGGCGCAGAGAGCATCGCTGCCAGGAAGAAACCGCCAATCGCTTTCAACCCAGACAGCCTCATAGTTCAACCTTCCTTCTCGTCTTTTATTACCTAAGTGTTAGATGAGAAGAAGGCAATTTGGTCGCTTTGCTCCTGGACGGACTGCCTCCGCTAAACTGCTGTCCATCAGGCGTTTAGCTATGGCCTTAACCTCAAAGTGTTAACTTGTGTTAAGTCCGCAGGGTTGACGGGAGAAGCCCCGCACTTCACTGTCTCGGCTCATCCGTACACCTGGTAGCCGGGCGGAGGTGACTCGAAATCGGGCTTGCGTGCTATCAGCAGTAGCGCGCCGATGCGTTTGAAGTCGCGCAACTCGTCGGCATCCTTGAACCACTTCCCGCTGTACTCGTCTGGGGTAGGAGTGAGATCGGGGATCCGTATCGCCCGAACGTCTTCAAAGGTATGTGCCTTCAGCAGGTCGACGTATTCCTGCTCCGACCGGGCTTGCACCGGGACCTTCAACTCGTCCACCCAGCGCAGCGAGTAGGGATTGTCCTTGTACAAATTAATCAGGATGTACAACTCACCCCTCGGCGCCATCACGCGAAACAGTTCGGCCAACGCGCGGTCCTGATCGGCGTAGTAATAAAACGACTCAACCGACAACACCTTGTTGAAGAAGTTTTCTTCCCAGGGGATCTGCTGCGCCGAACCGACGACGAACATCGCATTCTCATAGTCAATGGACGCGGCACGCGCGTGCCGGATCATCTCGTCCGAAACATCGACGCCAATCACCTGTCCAGGATTTTGTTCACTCGCAACCGCGGGAGCAATCAAGCGCGTCGCCCATCCTGCGCCACATCCCAAGTCGAGCACGCGATCACCCGCCTTCAGCTTCATCAGAGCGAGCGTCTGTTCAGTGATGCTGATGTGGTGGCGCTCCATTTCCTCGCCCTTGCCTTCTTCGGCCCATTGATTGAACTCCTGCCGCAGCTTCTCGTCGGCGGCAGCCGTCTTGTTATCGATCATCTCGTCTCCTCGCAGATTTCCAACGGCTTATGCTACAGTCTCGGCAACTCATGGCTCAAACTCCCGACCAACCCGACGACCCTGCAGCCAAACCAGCCACTCAGCTCTATTGTCCAAACTGCGCCCGCGAAGTAGCCGACCCGCTCACCTGCGGAGACTGCTCGGCGGTGATTTGCCGGGTTTGCGGCACGTCGCTGGAATCGGCTGACGACCTCGGAATGGGATAAGCGATGGCGCATCCCACAACCACGCGCGCCCATCCCCCCGTACCGCACGCCCCTTCGCTGGTTCGAGGCCTGTCGCTGACCGATTCCGTCATGCTGCTGGTCGGTGGCATCATCGGCTCCGGAATCTTTCTTACTGCCGGACAGATCGCGACTGCCGTGCGCACACCGTTATTTTTCCTCGGAGTGTGGCTTGCGGGTGGCCTCATTTCCCTGCTGGCTTGTTTCGCCTTCGCCGAGATGGGAGCGATGTTCCCCGAATCAGGCGGCCAGTATGTCTTCCTGCGCGAAGCGTATGGCGAGTTTCCTGCGTTCCTCTACGGCTGGATGATCTTCACCGTCGGGCAGAGTGGCACCATCGCAGCGCTCGCCGTCGGCTTTGCGGAATACATCGGCGCGATCCTGCCGTTCGCCTCGGCCCATTCGCCGGTCGCAACCGGGTTGGGATGGACGCTGACGCGCGGGCACCTCGTCGCGGTCAGCTCGATCGTGCTGCTCACGGCGGTCAACGTCGTCGGACTGAAGCGCGGCTCGGCCCTGATCAATGTTGCGACGTGGGCGAAGTTCGCGGCCATCGGCGTCTTCGTTCTGCTCGGCTTCTACCATCGGACATGGACATTGGTCCAACTACGCGGTAAGCCTGCCCGCAACCCAGCCTCTCTCCTTCTCGCAAATCATTTCGGGCTTTGGCGTCGCATTGATTGCGGTCTTTTGGGCCTTCGACGGCTGGGTTTACATCACGTGGGTTGCGGGCGAAGTAAAGAATCCGCAGAAAGTGCTGCCGCGTGCCATGGTGCTGGGCGTGCTGCTGGTAGGTGTGTTGTACCTCACCGTGAACGTCGCGTATCTGTATGCCTTGCCGATCACCCAGGTCGCACGGGAGACAACCATCGCACAAACGGCGGCAGTGAGCCTCTTCTCCTCGAACGCCGCTCGATGGCTAGGCGCCATGATCGCCTTGTCGTGTTTCGGCGCTATGTCTTGTGCCATCCTGAGCAGTGCGCGCGTGTCCTACGCGATGGCGCGCGACGGAGCCTTCTTTCACGCCATGGGACGGGTGCATCCCAAGTACCGCACTCCCGCGATCAGTCTCATTTCGCTCAGCGCATGGTCGGCTGTGCTGGCACTCAGCGGCAGCTACGATCAGCTCTACACCTACGTCATGTTCATGATGGTGCTGTCCTACGTTGCGGCAGTTGCGGGATTGTTCGTCCTGCGCCGGACGCAGCCCGACACTCCGCGCCCTTACCGGTGTACCGGCTACCCCTACCTGCCTGCGCTGTACTTGCTGATAGCAGGAGCATGGGCGCTGAACTCTGTTGTGACCAGACCCAAAGAGACGCTGATTGGCATCGGCATCGTCTTTCTGGGCGCGCCGTTCTACTGGTTCTGGCGACGGCAATTAAAGAAGCGTCCAGGAGAGTTGCGGGAGTTCGAATGAGCAGGAAATCCAGCATGTTTTCGCATCTCGGGGGTAGGCGCGATCATCTTTCTCAAGTACAGATTCTGATCGACCTGAGGTGGGGAACGTGCTGGCAAGATTCTGGGAAGGCCTAAAAGTACCCGAGCATCGCACCGCATTGATGATTGCGATGGGCGCCGACGCCCTGCAGATCGCCCTATTCCCTTTCTTCTCCGAAGGCGGCGTCTCCCCAGTGGACACCTTGCTGGACGTGGCAGTCGGATTCACCCTGATCCGCATGCTCGGCTGGCACTGGGCGTTTCTGCCCTCGTTAATCGCCGAGGTCGTCCCCGGCCTGGACCTGTTTCCTACCTGGACAGCCGCCGTCCTCTACGTCACCCACGAGCGCGGCCACTCGGGCGAGCCGATCGTATTGCCTCCTGGTCCCGCACCAGCAGCGAGACAATAGGCAACCTTCATCTTTGAGAAAGACCAACATGGTCGGCGGCGCTAAGTTGGACTACTCTGCCCGCCTTTCGTTCCCATCGCCCTGCCATCGATTGTGGTTGTTCGCCCTCCTCTCTCGTAAATACAGGTCACGCCCGTGAACGAATGATTTGATTTTCTGCAGACAGTTATGTTATGTCTGTTATGTCAGTTACATCGGTGCCCCCGACAACGCGATAGCACCAGAAAGGACAGGAAGCATGGCGGCCACCAGTTCTGCCAACGTCGTTAGAAATTATGTGCGCAAACAATACATTGAACCCGCGCGACGAAAAGGGGAGCATCGCGTGCAGATTGTCGCAGGCGATGTTCACCGCGCTCTCAGGCTGAAGAATCGTGTACCCAACGTATGCAATGCCCTTACGTCGAAGACTCTTCTTCGGGAGAACGGTCTTGCCATTGAGCGGCAGGAGGGACCTCCGTCGGGTATGAGTACACGGACGACCTACACATACATACTCCTTGACACGCCCTCTTCACAGGGGGCAAAGGCCGGCACATTCGATGAGCTTCGCGGACTTCTGAAGGATGCGTTCCGAAGTCTCGGGGGTGGCGAAGCCTTTCTTCGCAAAGAACGCAGCAGCTTCTACAGACCCGGTGATGGAGCCGACCGGTGAGCCTTGTTTACTGGGACACCATGCTTTTTATCTACTGGCTGGAGGCGAATCCCGAATTCGGGAACCAGGTAGACCGTATCTATCGTCGGATGTCGGCTCGTGGAGATCAACTTTGCACGAGTGTCTTCACGCTGGGGGAGATATTGACGGGAGCTTATAAGACGGGACACCAGCAGCAGGCACAACAACTACGCAAATATTTTGACAGCGACGCGCTGACCCTGCTGCCGTTCACGGCTGAAACGGCTGACCGATATGCCAGACTTCGAGCCGATCAGAAGGTCTCACCGCCAGATGCTATCCATCTTGCGACGGCTGCCACAGCCGATGTGGACTTGTATTTCACAAATGACCGAGCGCTCAAGAAGTTCTCGATCTCTGGTATCAAGTTCATCGTCGGACTCGATGGGAACGTGCTGTAAGACACGCTGGTGCGGTGACGGCACCGATTCTTTACTTCACCACGATGTTCACCAGCTTGCCCTTCACCACGATCACCTTCACCACTTCCTTGTTTTCGATGGCGGCCTGGATCCTGGCGTCGGCCAGCGCGGCCTCGCGGACCTGCTCATCCGCGGAATCGGCAGGCACGGTGACATGGCTGCGGATCTTGCCATTCACCTGAATGACAACTTCAACCTCATCTTCTTTCGCCAACGCGGGATCGTACTGCGGCCACGGCTCGCGCAGCAGGTTGCTGCTTTCGCCCAGCATCTCCCACAACTCATGCGCCAGATAAGGAGCAAACGGCGCCAGCGTCAGCACCAGGTTGCGCTGCACGTCCGCCATCAACCTCAGGGGCGCGGCTTCACCGCCGCGATGGACGTTGTCCTCGTAGGCGTAAAGCTCGTTGACCAGTTCCATGATCGCGGCGATGGAGGTATTGAAATGCCAGCGCCCCGCGAAGTCTTCGGTGATGCGCTTGATGGTCTGGTGCAACTTGCGCTGCACCTGGCGCGCAGCAGGAGACAACAGTGTATCGCCAGTGCCGTTCCACTCCGGATGGTCAGGGTGCGCGTTTCGCGACACATAGCGGTATACGCGCGACAGAAAGCGGCTGATACCTTCGACGCCGGCATCCTGCCAGTCGAGATCGCGGTCCGGCGGTGCGGCGAACAACGTGTACATACGGGTCGAATCGGCACCGTACTTCGCCACCATCTCGTCGGGCGACACCACATTGCCCAGGCTCTTCGACATCTTGGCGCCGTTCTTGATCACCATTCCCTGCGTGAACAGACGTTGCGCAGGTTCGGAGTTCTTCACCACGCCCAGGTCACGCATCATCTTCGTCCAGAAACGCGAATAGATCAGGTGCAGAATGGCGTGCTCGACTCCGCCGATGTACTGGTCGATGGGAAACCAGTAGGCCACTGTATCGGTGTCTAAGGGCTTCGTGTCGAGCTTCGGGCTGGTGTAGCGATAGAAGTACCAGGACGAGTCGACAAAGGTGTCCATGGTGTCGGTCTCGCGTCGTGCGGCGCCGCCACACTTCGGACAATTTACGTTGACGAACTCGGGCACACGTCCCAGCGGCGACCCGCCGGCCAAGGTGATGTCGACGTTCTCGGGCAGTAGGACGGGCAACTGGTCCTCGGGCACGGGGACGATGCCACACTTCTCGCAATAGATCATGGGGATGGGCGTGCCCCAGTAGCGCTGCCGGCTGATGCCCCAGTCCTTCAGGCGGAAAGTAACGGTAGCCTTGCCGAAGCCTCTCTCCTCGGCGAGCTTCGACATTTTCACGATCGCTTCCTGACAGGGCAATCCGCTGAAGCCGCCCGAGTTGATCAGCAGGCTGTCCATCGCGGTGAATGGCAACACGGCTTCTTCCGGCTGGCCCGCTTCGGGCACTTCCTGCTCGCGGCGCGGCAGGATGACAACCCGAATCTCGAGATCGTATTTCTTGGCAAACTCATAATCACGCTCGTCGTGCGCCGGGACAGACATGATCGCGCCCGTGCCGTAGTCCATCAGCACGTAGTTGGCAACCCAGATGGGCACCTTCTCGTTGTTGAATGGGTTCAGCGCGTAAGCATCGGTGAAGACGCCATGCTTCTCGATCGCGCCGATGTCGCCCACCTCCTTCGCCTTGCGCTGCTCGGTCATCAGGTCTTCGACTTTGGAAAGCAGGTGCGGATTGTTGGCGATCAGATCCGTGACAATCGGATGCTGCGGCGCCAACTGCAACGAGGTCGCACCATAGATGGTATCCACCCGCGTGGTGAAGACGGTGATCGTATCGCCCGCGGGTCCAAGCGGGCCGTCGATCTTGAAATCGACCAGCGTGCCTTCGCTGCGGCCGATCCAGTTGCGCTGCATAGTGCGCACTTTTTCCGGCCAGCCCTCCAGCGTATTCAGATCGCGCAACAGTTCGTCGGCGTAATCGGTAATGCGCAGGAACCACTGCTCCAGTTCGCGCTGCTCGACGGGCGTGGTCTCGTGTCGCCAGCAGCAACCGTTTACTACCTGCTCGTTGGCCAGCACGGTCGCGCATTCCGTACACCAGTTGACCCGGCTCTTCTTGCGATAGGCCAACCCCTTCTCGAACATTTTGATGAAGAACCACTGGTTCCAGCGGTAGTACTCGGGCAGGCAGGTGGTGACTTCCGTCGACCAGTCGTAGGCGAAGCCCAGCCGCTTCATCTGCGCTTTCATGGCGGCGATGTTGCGCAGCGTCCACTCACGAGGAGGCGTCTGGTTCTTAATGGCCGCGTTCTCTGCCGGCAAACCGAAGGCGTCCCAGCCCATGGGGTGCAGCACGTTGTGTCCCTGCATCCACATGTAACGCGCCAAGGCGTCGCCGATAGAGTAGTTGCGCACATGTCCCATGTGCAGCGCGCCTGACGGGTACGGCAACATCTCCAGGACATAGTATTTCTTGCGTTTGCTGGTTGGAGGCTCAGCCCTGTACAGGTCGGGATCGGCGGCCCAGCGTTCGGCCCACTTCTGTTCGATCGCCCGCGGTTCGTAGCGTTCGGTCGTACCCGGCGCCTGGGTCTGCGGTTCCGTGTTCGGCTCTTGTGTCTTGGAGTCGGCCATAAGTTTTCTTTAGATGAGCTTGGCGTGAACCTCGATTTTACAACCTGCGAAGCATGGAAGGGACGGATCAGCCAGGGGGCTCCGATGGTTTGTGTTTCTACCGAGCGGATGCTAACATCGCGGTTTCACGAACTTTATTGGAGGTTGTTATGGCTGATAGCGACGGCAATGGCTTCTTGTGGTTTCTAGCTGGGTTGGGAATCGGCGCAGCGGTTGGCATCCTGTATGCCCCGAAGGCTGGCGACGAGACCCGGCAGCGCATCCGCGAGGTTGCCGAAGAAAGCAGCGGCACCGTGCGGGAGCGCGCGCGACAAGCCAAGGAACAGGCTGGCGGTTGGGTCGATAAAGGACGCGAGTATCTCAACCAGCAGCGCGACCAGGTCAAGTCGGCGGTCGAAGCCGGACGGCAGGCCTATCGCGATGCTACTTCTGAAGAAGGCGAGAGCTCACCCAGCCATCCGTAGGTACGTGCCTGGGCGAACCGGGGATCAAGATGGATGACAAGTTAACAATTGCGATCTGGGTTATTGGAGCAGCGGTCGTGCTGCAGATGCTACTCCTGGCGGGCATGGCCTTCACTCTGGGCAAGCTCAGCAAGCGCCTGCAAACCATCGCGGCTGACGCTCAGTCGCGCGTCTTTCCTTTGCTGGAAGAGGCCAGGCCGGTACTGGAGAACGTCAAGAGCCTGCTGGAAACGGCTCGGCCTAAGGTCGATGTGATTCTCGACAACGTTGCTAACGTCAGCACCACGGCGCGCGCCGACCTTGAGCGCGTCGACGTAACGCTACACGATTTGTTGGATCGCGTGCGCCTGCAGGTAATCCGGGTAGATGAGCTGGTCACCCACACCATCGACAAGGTTGAGGAGACGGGTGACAAGGTGCAGCACACCGTTCTGTCCCCGGTAAGGCAGGTGAGCGGCGTTCTTTCCGGCCTGAGTGCCGGGATGAGCGCGTTCTTCAAGGCACAGAAACGGTCACGCAGCGCGCCGAACGAAGAAATGTTCATCTAGTGGCAGGGCGTCTAAATTTCGCCAAAAGGGACAGCTCGGGCTGCCCTTTCTGGTGCTTCGTAGATCCGCAAATTCACGTTGTCGTTTTATGCGCTGGTTCGCTGCCGGTGCAATCCAGCCCAGCAGCGGCGTACCCGGAAACTGACGGGATCGTCTGCGGGGCGGCGGATTCGAGCCGTCGCCGGTTCGCTAGGCGAGGTACTGCTTCAACTTTTCTTCTATGACGCTGTGGTCCACGTTTTCGCCGCGGTTCAACTGTTCCAGAATCGCGTCCACCACCTGCTTACCTTCCTGGCGTTCGCGATGCAACAGGAAGCCATCGAAGACGTGCTCACCTCGCATGGCCTCGGCAATTTCGGTCTCCTTATCGTGCTCGCCCAACTCGGTGAAGTACACCACTTTGTACTGGCCGCTGAGGGCGGCATCCCGGTAAATCTCGAACATTACTTTCTTGGTGTCCGTGGTAAGGGGCATGGAGTTTCCCGGTGTTTCCGACCTCCGGATTGGAAGCTTACAGCGCGTTTCAAAACAAATTGCCTGTATCAGAGCACGACTTCAGCCAGGCCCGTACGGCCTTTCTTGGGCCGCTGTGACTGCACGACCAGAACAGGCTGCGGAAAAAGTCCGGCTTGCCTGCGCCGCACGGACTAAAGTCCGCGCGACCTATCGAATAAAGCGCTTAACGGCTCGACTGAACTCGCGCCCTGACACGAACGTGACCTGCGACTATTACTCCAGACACTTCTAGTCGTTCGCCGAAGACATCTCCTGCTGCAACTCCGTCCCGAGAGGCTGTAATGGAACCAAATCGCTCTGCTGCCGCACAGACTTGTGCGTAAGGTTCATGCGCAGAGCGCGTTCGTACTCCGCCAACTGCCGGTCGAGTTCCTTCGCGGCATCCGCTTTCTTCAGCAGGTCCTCGCGATATCGTTTCAGGAAGTAGTCGATGGTCTCGACGCGAATCTTGATCGAACCCGTCGGCTTATTCTCATCGAGGTCTTTGAAAGCAAAGTACGGTGTACCGGAGTTCTCGATGATGTCTTCGATTACCGTGTAAATCGGTGCATCGTGACCGCACTTAAAGTTGCTGATCTCCAGTGCCACCAGATTAGGATGGCGGGCGGTAAACTTGGCCGCCCAGATTTTCTGATTGGTGCTGGCCGAGTACGCGTTCTTCCACACATCGCGAATGTCAAGCGCATGGGTGATCGCGCCTGATCGCACCTCTTCTCCGAAGAGGCGGTCGAGCAGATCTTCGTCCATTGGCAAATGGCTTTGCGAGAACACCGGATATCCCAGCTTCTGGAACTCCTCCATGATCTCGTGGTTTAACCCCGGATCGTGGTGATACACGCGTCCGAGCATCACGATACCCAGGCGGTTTTCGCGCTCCAGCGTGTCGAGCACCTCGCGGGACCGCCGCTTCATGCTGAGGTCGAAGTCTTCAAATGCCTTGAACGCAGCGTCCACCGCGCGTTCATTTTCTTCTTCCGACAAGCCGAGTACCGGCCCCCACGTCTGGAACATCTGGAGCGTAAACATCTTTGGGTCGTGAAGGTTCAGGATCGGATCGAGATACTCGACACCGTTCTCCTTGAAGACGTCCGCTTCCTTGGTGAACGCGGCCTTCACCGCGTTCGGAGTTGCGGTTACCGTAGGACACGCGTTGCTGCCGCTGCAGTTTTTGAACGGCTGATGCAGGGTGTCGATCATCGGAAAGAAGATCGTGTTGAGCGCCTTCTTTTGGTGCTTCTGGAAGATCAGGTTGTAGACGTGCGGAATACCGATCTTCGAGGGGAAGCAGGGATCGATGGCGCCACGCCCGGCGCCCGTACGGTAGAGCTCCTGCGTCGTGAAGTCGGAGTAGATGAGGTTCTCCGGCTGCAGGCCCAGGCTTTCAAAATACGCGCTGAACATTGGCGCGTACAGATACATGTTCAAGACTCGGGGCATGCCGACGCGGTGCGTCGCGCGATTCTTCATCAGCGCAATGCGTTGTTTGGCGGCCGACGTCCAGCCGCGCGTCGGGATGAGATCGGCGACGCTCTTGGAATTTCGTGGGCGCCAGACTTCACGGGCCGCGAGATCCACGAAGTTCGGGTTCTCCTTCTTCACGGCATCGAGCCCGGCCTTGATACCCCGCATGGCGCTGACGTCTTCCACCTGGCCCTTTTCGCACGTGGAAATAATCAGCCGCCGCTCTCCGGCCTGCAGAGGCACCTTCGACTTGAAGATGGGCAACGGCGTTGACGTGTCGGGCTTTTCACCATCACCAACGCTGACGTCGATGAACGTGCGCAGGCAATTGTTCTTGCAGAAATAGCAGCGTGTATCTTCATTGCGCGTCGTGCGATAGCCGATGCTCTTGACTGCATCCAGGCCGATGAACGACGTGCGATGCCCGTTCTTATAGATGCGGACGGCTTCCACCGCCGCGCCGATCGCGCCCGATTCTCCGCAATGCTCGTGCACGATCACTTCAGCTTCGTGGTCAGCTCCGTGGAAGTGCGAACGGATGAAGTCGACTTCCGACTTCACGGCAGCCAAGTTCTTCTGCGTCCCCCCTTGCAGGATGAAGCGCGATCCCAGCTTCGCGAGATTGGGAATGCCGGCGACGTACAGGAAGATGTTCTTCGGTAACACCGCCGCCAATCCCGCAAGAATCTCTTCGCCGCGCCACCCCTGGCGCTGAAAGTTCACAATGTCGGACTGCATAAACACTGCGCATCCGTATCCGAACACCGGCATGGTATTCGCGCCGAAGGCGATGTCCGCATACTCCTCTACCTTGTATCCCAAGGCCTCGGCCGTTCCCTGCAGGAAATAACCGTTGCCGGCCGAGCACTGGGTGTTGAGCTTGAAGTCTTTCACGCGGCCGTCTTTCAGGACGATCAACTTGATGTCCTGTCCACCGACGTCGACGATGACATGCGGATTCTTGTAAAACTTCATCGCCGACTCGGTGTGTGCGACGGTCTCCACCAGCGCCACATCGGCCTTCAACACGTCCTTCAATACGTCTTTGGCATAGCCGGTCGTGCCGACACCTAGTATGTCGAGAGTGGCCCCATAGAGCTCGACCTGCTCGCGGACAGCCGCGAACATGTCGATGGTGTCCTGGATGGGGTTGCCATTCGAAAGCTGATAGGCCTTACAGAGCACGTCCCCGGCTTCGGAGAGCAACACTGCTTTCGTTGAAGTCGAGCCGCCATCGATGCCGATAAATCCGCTCACCACCTGGCCGGGCGAGAACTGCGCGCCAATGAACTTTGGAATGGCGTAATCGTGTTTGAACTTCGCCAGCTCTTCTTCCGAGGTGCTCAGGCCCGCAGCGCCGGACTTCGACTTCTCCGCCTGACGGCCAACCGAAATGTAATCCTCCAGACACTCGGTGCCCAGGTAGATTCCCACGTCGGGGTCTTCGTCTTTACCGAACTCGACGGCGCCAAGTGCGGCAAAATACTGCGCATTCTCGGGCACTTTGATCAGGTCTTCCGGCCTTGCGCCTTCCGGAATTTCGACCTTGCGCTCCTCCCACATCTTGGGAATGTTCTGCTGCCAGGCCTCTTTCATGCCGCGAATAAAACTGTTGGGACCGCCCAACAACAGCACATGCGGGCGCAGCGTGTGCCCACGGGTGAGCACGGTAAGGTTTTGCAGCACGATGGCGTCGAACAGCGAAGCCATCAGTTGGTCGGGAGGGATTCCCTGCTTTTGCAGGCCGTTGATATCGGTCTCGGCGAACACCCCACACTTCCCCGCTACGGGATGAAGCTTGAGGCCGGTATATCCCTGGTTTGCCAGATCTTCGGTAGGAATTTTGAGCTTCGCGTTGATCTTGTCGATGACCGCGCCCGTTCCGCCGGCGCACTTATCGTTCATCGACGGAATCTTTTTCTTGCGGCCGGTATTCTCGTCCTCTTTGAAGACGATGATCTTGGCGTCCTGGCCGCCCAACTCGATCACCGAGTTCACTTCCGGGTGCAGCTTCTCAACGGCCAGCGATACGGCGGTAACTTCCTGCACAAACTTGGCGCCGACGAGGTTCGCCAACGCACCTCCGCCCGAACCTGTGATAAAGATACGGCAGTTGTGCGGAGCAATGCCGGCGTCGTCCTGCATGCGTTTCAGGAACTCGAGGGTCTTCTCCGGCTGCTTGGTTTCGTGGCGCTGGTAGTCGCGCCAGATGATTTCGTCGGTGTCAACATTGACGATCACCGCTTTGACCGTGGTCGAGCCTACGTCCATGCCGACCATATAGACCATCTTGTGCCCCGATTGCGCCGTCAACTCGCGCGACTTGGCGAGGATGCGAGCCGGTAGCGGGTCAGGCGTTGCCGTCTTGAGTAGATCGCTCAGCGAAACGTCGACCTTGCTCTCGCCAGTGCTACAAGATCCGTGCGAGTGTGAACTCACTGTGCCTCCCGAGTTCGTGTGCGGGGGCTCAAGCCCCTCTCTTGTTGTGCCGTCCCTCAAGGGACTCGGTTTTCACGCCGACGAAACACAATGCCTCAAGGCTGCATTGCGCCGCGCAGAATCACTCTCCGAAATTTCCGGTAACGCCTTGGAACCCGTGCTTTGCTTGGTTGAACAGCCAGGTGATGACGCGCCGATCGTTGTAACAAAATGCGAGTATGTGATTGAGCGTCGAGAAGCACGTCTTCTGGCACTCGTGCTTCATTTCCTTCAGCTGCTTCACTTCGAATTTCTGATTCTCGATGGTGCCCCAGTCATAATTTGCGTTGTACATGGGGAAACACGGGGCAAGCGTGCCGTCGACGCGCACGATCAGCGAGTTCTGGCCGGCCCGGCAGTTCCAGTCTTCCAGGTTGCCCTCCACGAACTCCTTCATCTGGGCCAGCCGCTCGACCGAGTTCACCATGTGGTAGCCGGACTTCTGCTTTTCGACAAGCCAGTCCACCAGCTCGGCAACCTGCGGATGATCTTCCTCGCGAATGAAGGTCGGATTGTTCTCGTAATGCTTGAAACCGGGCTGCTCGGTCATCGGCGACTCGCAGATGTGGTAGTCGGTCGCGATGCCATTATCGTGCGCCAATTCGGTCAACTGCCGCACGTCGTCCATGTTGTTATGACAAATGTTGATGTTCAGAAAAACCGAGTAGCCGTACTTGTATTGTTTTTTCACCAGATAGTCGAAGTGCTCGCGGATCGGCACCATCGCCTTCGGCAGCCCGGGCTTCACATCCCAGGCATCGACTGCCAGGTTCACGGTGGCAACGCCAGCGTCGGCAACTTTGTCGATCACCTTCGGCCACAGCAGCCGCCCATTCGTCGGAAGATAAATCCAGAAGTCCTTCTTCGCTGCGTAATAAATGATCTTGTGCGCGATGTCGGGACGCAGCAGCGGCTCGCCACCCATCAGCGCGAGTACGCGACAGCCTGTATCGTGCAACCAGTCGATCGAGCGCTTGGCCACATCCTCGGTCATGCCGCGCACCGTGTTGTCGAAGGCCCAGCAGTAGTGACAATCGAGATTGCACTTCCACTCGTTAAACAGATACGCGATGATCGGATGAAACTGGCCGGGCATCACCCGCGAACGCACGAAAGGAAAAGCCCATCCCTTCACGGCACGGTAAATGTGCTTTTTACTATGCTTCCGCTTGGTGCCGTTCACAGGGAAAAACCCTTCGTCCGGCGCAGCCATCAATTCCGGATATTGAGGAAACACCGGGTCGGGCAGCGTCTGCTCGGTACCTTCTTGGGGTGCCGGCAGCAGCGAGCGATGCGACGGAGGCTTCATCAGGAGCTCATGCAATTGCACATCGAGACGAAACGTCGGCGCCGATGAGCTTCCGTTGGGGTTCGACGTAGAGGGCATTTCCACCTCGGGCATTTTCGTCGGTGTCCTTTCTTGCCGAGTGCTGGTGCCGGCCGCCAGGGACACGGCCGCCGGTCATGGCCTCGCCTGAAAGCGCATCGCGCCCCCAGGCATACTGTTTTTCGTCAGGCGACAGCCAGTTCCGGGGCCCGTCTGGGAGCAGGTATACGCTTCAGGCGCGTCTTGCCGTTCATCAGATCGCTGACATGCAGAACAAAGTGTGCGGCAATGCCAGTGACACCCTCCCGATGCGGTACGGGATAGAACAGGTTGCGCAATTCAGGATGGTCGGCAACATAGTCCTTAATGTCCTCAAGCCGTTTGCCGGTCGACTGCAGCACCTGTTCAAACTCCATGCGCGCCTTGACCTTCGCTTCGCCGAGGGCCATCTGCACGCGGCTATGAGCGTTGATTTCGCCCTCGCCTGAAGTCTCGATGGGCAAGAAGATCATCTCTTTGAAATGATTGGCGACGCCGGACTGCACGCCGTCCGATTGCGACGATGGCATGCAACCGAAGGGCTTGAGCGCCAGCACCATGTGGCAAAGGCGATGCGTGGTGTAGTACACGTTCTTGCCGACTTCCAGGTGCCCTTCCCCGCCGCGCGCGAACTCGTTGTAGAACGGATTCGCCAGCTCGGCCATTTCCTTCTGGTCGATCAAGTGGTGCGCGATATTGCCCAGCGACTCCACCACGCGGTGATATTGCCGTGCGTAAATGCGCTCACCGATGCCGAACATCCACTGCTTCTGGCGGAACTTCAGTTCGTTCATGGCCAGCTTGTGCAGCTCCCAGGATTTCACCTTCTGGTACGTAGCATCGAGCGAGCGCCGTGCTGCCGCACGCGCCTTCGCCTGGTACATCATGTACATGACCCAGGTACCAATGGGCTCTACCAACACCTGTGCGCCTTCCCGCTCCAGGAACTCGAACATGTGAAAGTTGCCGTCGCCCTCGGTCGTCTGCGCCCAGAACTCGCCGATGATCTTAACGATAGGCTTTACGCGCAAACGATCGACTTCAATCGTCGCCAGCTTGTCGTGCACCGCCCGCAGCGCTTCCTTGTAAGCTTCGCCGTAGAGTTGCTCGCGCACCTTGAGCAGCGAGTTGACCCAAAGCTCCCACTTCGCCCCTTTACTTGCACGGACCTTTTTGGCCATCCACTCAGGAAGATCTTCATGATCTTCGAACGGTTTGCGCTCACGGAGCATGGTACAAAGCGTGTCCACGGCTTCATGGAAAACGCGATCGGTCGTGCCTTTTTCTGCTTCATAGGGACGGACGCGATAGATCATCTCGTTCAGGATGTCGCCGAGGTTCAGCGCATTGAACATCCCCATGCCGAAGTCGACTGTGAACTTGAGTCCCGCTTCGCCCGAGGCGGCCTTCACGCCGTCGTTCTGCTGGAACAGCAGCACACGGAAGCCGTCGAAACCCGAGTTCTGTAAGGCCAGCCGGTACTCCGACTCATACATGCCGAAGCGGCACGGTCCGCACGACCCTGCCGTAAAGAACACGTAGTTGCTGATGATCTCCTGCTTACTCAGGCCTCGGGATTCAAGGCCCTGCAGGAACTGCACCAGATTGCCTACCGTGAAGTAGGTCGGGTTGCATTGTCCGTTGTTGCCATATTCCTTGCCCAACTGGAACGCCGCAACATCGGCCACGGGCAGGATCTCGCAGCGATAGCCGCATCCTTCGAATACTGCCTGAATCACGCGTTCGTGCTTCCAAGTGAGTCCGCCAAACAGGATGGTGACCTTACCGCGCTCCTCGGCGGTGAAGGGCCTCTCCACCGGGCGGCGGAAGTGATGGACCGGACCACTGTCTAGTCCCATCATGCTGGCCAGACGCGCGCGCTCATGCGCCAGCTTGCGCTGGATCTCATCCTCGGTTGGCAGGGGCGTCAGCTTCTCGAGCGGAAAGTCGATGCGAGTCACAGGCATGGTGTGTTTCCTTTGCGCAGTATTAGTTTCGCGGTCGCAGAATTTGTTGGTTTGGTGTCTAAGCGACGGAAAAGTGTTTCGGACACACGAAGGATGGAGGCGTGTACAGCAGGGTCCGCAGCTGGGGAGAATCTCACGATGCAACGCATTCTGTGAAAAAGCCCTGGAGCTGGAAACAACGCTTCAGGGAGACACCACGCCTGTGGCCTCTCCCCATAAGTGCGAACATTATGCCGGACTTCCCACCGAGGCATCAAGGGCGGAGCACAAGATTCTTAGCAGTATCTTGCGAAGTGACGGTTTGGCGGAAGGTCCAGCCAGGGCGGCCGAGTTCCTGGCGCAAGATGACGCGGGGCTGCTGCGACAGCGTCGCCCGGAAGTCGCCTGCTCCCGGAGGAAACATTTCTCAGACGCCGCTTTCCAACCGTGGCCTGCAACCAACGTCTCGGATCGGATCCCCTGAAGTCGTTTTTCGCAAGCTACCTCTGCATCCCGACGTTATAGCTTTTCGTAAAATTCGCAGGCCGAGCACGAGATATAAATTCCGCCCGGAACATCGCGCTCACGGTCTTTGACCCGCTTCACGATGCGGGTGGGCTTGCCGCACTTGGGGCAGTCCGTGCTCTTGGTGGTGTCCATGACCTTCTTGCGGTCTGCGGTCTTTGCAATCTTCGCCATTCTCTTCTCCTGACAGATGTCTCCCGCAGCAGGCTGCGGTACGTTTGGACGGAGTATTCGCAGGGTGGAAGCGGATGGGCGCGATCAGCGCGAGATGCACATGTCATCAGCCCACGCTCCTAACGGAGCGGCTTCGACTGCAGGCGGGCGCCTGGGGCGCCACTCTCTACTCGCCGGGGTAGCTCAACTAGTTTACATGAGAGCCAAGAGTTCTGTCCGGCAGCGCCCTCACCCCGGCTCGCGCCGCTCCTGCAGGACGACTCTCAGCACGCCGTCGTTACAGGAGAGTATCTCGAGCTGCAGCTCTTACTGGAGCTGGAAGTTCACGTTAATCGTGGTTAAAACTTCCACGGGTTCGCCGTTCAAGTAATACGGTTTGTACTGCCACTGTTTCACCGCGTCCATCGCCGAAGGCACCAGCATCGGATGTCCGCTGACCAGATCGAGGCTCCTTATGCTTCCGTCCTTATTGAGTAGCGCCCTGAGCACCACCGTTCCTTGAATGCGAGCCTGGCGGGCCAAGGCGGGATAGACGGGTGCGACCTGATGAACCAGCAATCCTTGGGAGACACCCTCAGAGACGTTTATAGGAAGCGGCGCTTGCGCCCCGGATTCTGCTTGCGGCGGCAGATCAGAATGGGGTGTTCCTAGCGGTATCCCGGCGATCACCCCAGGTCGCGCTGGAACGCCTAACACATCGGGGGAACCAGGCGGCCTTGATGAAACACCTGAACCTCCAGATGCGATCGGCGCTTTTGGCGCCTGACCGAAGGTGACGCCTCGCTTCGACATCTCCTCCTGCACTGACTTCACAATGTCAGATTTCATCCTCTCCGTGTAAGCGGAGATAGCCTGCCCGACTTCCCTCTGGATGGAAGGAGTTTCAGCAGTGTACTTCCGGCCGGTCGGACTCTCATAGAAAGCGATGAGCTGCTCAACCTCCTCTGCGCAGAAATGGCGTTGGTAGATGGGAGCCATCTCGTCGACCATGCCCTGGACGAACTTGTCGCTGCTGAAATAATCCGCCACTCCCGCCCAGACTTGTGGCGGAATATCAGGACGGAGTTTCGCAAACGTGTCTAACATTTGGGCTCCACTGCGCGACATGTATTTCGACAACAAGGTCTTTGTGTCTGACGCTTCCATCAGGTGTTTCGCTTGAGCCGCACTCGTAGGCTGCGCACAGTTTGCGGGTAGCGCCCCCACCCGACTAGCAGGTGGCGAGCCACCCCCGGACGCCGCCGTCTGCGAAAGTGCGCAGCTGGAAACGAAAACCAGAAGGGTGGCCAGAATGACTCGCATCGATTTCCTCCAGAGAGCGGGCCGCCACGTTATCTGTGCTGGCGGGTAAGTCGAATTGCTGCCCGCATATGGTGGACGCAAATTTCCCGCTGTGCCATACCACTGAAGTGTCTGCTTCGCTTTCGCGAAGTTCCGTCGTGAAATTAGCCCTGTGTCGCCCAAGGCGTTTGACCTTGCTCTTGCCCGGCTGATACCTTGAAATGTTTGTTCCCTCGCAAGAATCCTCCTGTAGGCACGCCACGCGCGCCGCATCCGGAGTCTGACCAACAACCTGCGGGACGAGCCATCTTTTTCCTTTTAGCGAGAACCTTATGGCAATCAAATTCAAAGGCGTGGACTTCCTGGAGTTCGATACTCTGCTGAGCGACGACGAACGGCTGGTGCGCGACAATACGCGCAAGTTCATCGAAGAAAATCTTGTTCCCATCATCGAGCAGTGCAACCGCGACGGCCGCTTCCCTAAGGAACTCATCAAGCCCATGGGCGAGTTGGGCTTCTACGGCGCCAGCCTGCAAGGCTATGGTTGCGCCGGAATGTCGGCTGTCGAATATGGCCTGATGACCCAGGAGCTCGAGCGCGGCGACAGCGGCGTCCGCTCCTTCGTCAGCGTGCAGTCCGGGCTCTGCATGTATCCCATCTACGCCTTCGGCAGCGAGGAGCAGAAGCAGAAATACCTGCCCAAAATGGCGCTGGGCGAGATTCTTGGTTGCTTCGGCTTGACCGAGCCCGATGCCGGATCCAACCCTGGCGCCATGCGTACGCGGGCCAAGAAGGACGGCGATAGCTATGTGCTCAACGGCGAGAAGATGTGGATCACCTCCGGCTCGATCGCCGACATCGCCATCATCTGGGCCAAAGTGACGGACGAGGACGACAAGATTCGCGGCTTCATCGTCGAGACCGATCGGCCCGGTTTCAAGGCTGCCGACGTCCACGGCAAGTGGTCTCTGCGCGCCTCGGTTACTTCAAGTCTTTCTTTACAAGATGTCCGTATCCCCGCAGAAAACCTACTACCTCTTTCGAAGGGTCTTGGCTCGCCTTTGAGCTGCCTGAACCAGGCGCGTTACGGCATTGCCTGGGGGGCGATCGGGGCCGCGATGGCCTGCTATGACTGCGCGCTGCAATATTCGCAGTTCCGCAAGCAGTTTCGCGATCAGCCCATTGCCTCCCACCAACTGGTTCAGGAAAAGCTGGTCTGGATGATCAGCGAGATCACCAAGGCTCAACTATTGGCGTTGCAGGTCGGACGCCTGAAGGACGCTGGCAAGGTGAAGCCGTACCACATCTCGATGGCCAAGCGAAACAACGTCTGGATGGCGCTGGAGTGCGCCCGCATGGGCCGCGACATCCTGGGCGGCAACGGCATAGCGGACGAGTATCCCATCTTCCGCCACATGGCGAACCTGGAATCGGTAAAGACCTACGAAGGCACGCACGACATTCACACGCTGATTATCGGCGAGCACATCACGGGGATAGCGGCGTACTAGGCCAAGGTATCAGGGAGCGCCATGCCATGTGTCCCGGGAGTCTAAACTGGCGGCGCCAAGGTCTCGGCAGATCTTCTTCGTACTTAAGCGTTGATTTCCGTGTGGCGAGGAGACGGCCGAAGTCTTGCCCGCTGTGCGATTGACGTAGATGGAATCACTGGCGTCTTGTCACAACAGTTCGCATCCATGCAGACTTAGGTGCTGAATAAGTTCGCGGCGCTTCACGCACCGATCCTGAGGGGCTCCCTGATGACCTCGCCGCTCGACGCGGCTTCCTGCGCCAGCGCCCGGTTTGCTTCCAGCACGAGTGCCACAGCTTCGTGCAGGTTGGCGCGAGCTTCTTCAAGGGTCGCGCCCTGAGTGTTTGCACCAGGCAATTCCTCAACAAAACCTATGTAACCTTCAGGGACGCGACGAAACACAGCCGTGAACTGCAGATCCATCTGTCAATCATACGTCCGGGGGCACACACATGGACTAAGCATGCTAAGTACTTACAGACCTTCCAGATTCTTCAGCCGGTCTGAGAGCGACTCAAACTTCGGCGTCCAGCGCGCGGAGAGCAGCGGCGTGACTCCGTTGACGCATGTCCACAGGCGAAGCCCACTTGTGGAATTCGGTCAGTAGCGTGGTCTGGACCGTTTCGAGTTGTTGCTTGATCCACTGCTTATCTTCATCGCTAAAGCATGGTCCGATATATAGGACATCATGGCGTGAAACCCACCTGACCATCACACTCCCACTATCGCGCTCGTAATTCCCTGCCACCACGCCGGATTGACCCGCCACAGGTACACTGCCAGCCCCTGGCCAACCGCCAGCACGGGCAACGCATATAGGTACACCCTGTGCACACGTCCGTCTACGATGAGGTCGCGCGTCATACCGGCGACGATCAACAGGTCCAGCCCGACATAGAAGATGCTGTGGTTAAACCAGAAGTCAAAGCGCCCAATGGCCGCGTCCATCAGTTGGCACGTAGCGAGGAAGACAAGGCGGCGGTGGAAGTCCGGCTTCCTCCTCCACAGAATCGCCAGCGCGATCGAGGTGCCGAAGAAAAGCATGTCCCAGAACGGAATCGACAGGAAGGAATCTACGTTTTTCTGATGAAGCACTACGCTATCGAAGCGCGTCATCACGACCGCGACCGTAAAGCCCAGCACCACCATCATCCCGGCAAGCCCAGCGCCAAACCAGCCGAGGGTCCGATGGAGGCTCACCTTGCGGACGCGTACCAACGCTGACTGCGCGATGAAGAAGGCCACCCAGGTTGAGAAGGCAGCGCCGTGCATCCAGAGCAGCACCGGCCTTGACGGCTTGGCGTGGAATAGATTCGCGTCGACAGTCCGGCTGAAACCCCACACCACCAGACCGGCCATCACCAGCGACATGCAGAAATAAAAGTATCGGCCCAGAAACAGTTTGAGCTGCGTCGTTGCGGTGGTTTCCTTCGCAAGGCGAGTCGCCAGTCCTACATTTCCGCTTACCATTAGCTCTCCATGCGGAACCCGGCACGCCTGCGCTCAGCGGTGCGCAGGTTTTCCTGTCCGCCGTAAATTGCACATCTGAACTGAATGATCTTCTGAAGGCCCGGGAGATACTGTGGCAATACGTTAGCCTCAAACGCTGCAGCACAGCAACCCCCAAGAAAGCGCCTGTGCCGCATGGCATGTTCCGGGGAGTCCCGCCCCTTTGTCACTGTGCCGAGATCGCGGCGGGTGTATCCTTAACCTTTTGCCGAACGGCAGGATGCTCGGCGCCTTGGGCTTAACGTCATTCCCTTTCGTACGCTCAGGGGATGGACATGAGCATCTACTGTTGCTTCCGGCGCGCAAGGCGCCCTACTCGGAGATCACATGGCGACCACCATCACACCGCAATCAGAAACAGAGCCTTCCTACAAAAACAATTTTGAGTCAGACCTGGCGTTGGAGTTTCTGCGCGTGGTCGAAGAAGCCGCTATCGCCTCGGGCAAAACGATGGGACAGGGCGAGCGCGAACTCGCCGACAAGATGGCCACCGAGGCCATGCGCCGCGTGATGGACACCGTGCCGATGGACGGAACCATCGTCATTGGCGAAGGCGAGCGCGACGAAGCTCCCATGCTTTACATCGGGGAGAAGGTCGGCAAACAGGATGGCGGCAGCTACCCGTCGGTGGATATTGCGGTCGATCCGCTGGAAGGCACGAACCTCTGCGCCACGGGTTCTCCCGGTGCCATCACGGTACTGGCTGCCTCGGAGGGCGGCGGGCTGCTGCATGCGCCTGACTGTTACATGGAAAAAATCGTCGTCGGCCCATCCTGCAAGGGAGTCGTCGATCTTGAGGCACCTGTGGGACACAACCTGGCGGTTATCGCCAAGGTCCTGGGACGCAAAGTCGAAGACCTGGTCATCATCATTCTCGACCGGCCTCGACACGAGAAGCTGATCGGCGAAATTCGTAAAGCCGGCGCACGCATTCGTCTGATCTCCGACGGCGACTTGTCGCCTGGTGTTGCCACGGGCATGCTCGGCTCAGGCGTGCACGCCGTAATGGGCATTGGCGGCGCTCCCGAAGGAGTGATTACCGCCGCCGCCATTCGCTGTCTTAACGGCTACATGGTGGGACGGCTTACCGGCTACACGCCGGAGCAGGCCGAGCGCATGAAAGACATGGGCATCAGCGACCCCAAGCGCATCTACACGGCCGATGATCTGGCCCCGGGAAAGAACATCGTCTTCGCCGCCACCGGCGTAACCGACGGTCCGCTGCTCAAAGGCGTTCGCTTCTTTGGTGATGGCGTTCGCACCTCGTCGCTGGTGATGAAGCTGCAAAACGGCAAGGTGCGCTTCATCGAAACCATCCATGTGAAGAAGGGGCCGGACGCGAAGATCCGCATTCCGTAGTCCTTGACAAACAAGTCGCACTGCTTCGCTCGCGACGCAAACTGCGGCTAGATACCCCGGAGTGGAGCGTGTCTACCTAAGGTGCGCGGTAGAGTTTTCCAGGCCGGAGCATGAAGGGTTCTGCCGCGAGCCACCGAGCGAGATCCCGGTCTCGCTCTCGCAAAAGGATATTGGCCTTTCAAGGCGTGAGAGGCATCGCTCGAAAGGCCATGAGGACTGGTTGTTACTATTAGGAGGGGCTGGCACAGCCCGTGAACGCCTCGTCCCTCTATGCCCGCTGCGAACATTCCTTCCACCAACGAACCGATTCGTGATGCGGGGTCGCCGAGCCACAATCGTTCGCCTCGTGCGGTGCTTCGTCCGTCGACGCTCCTGGTCATTCTCGTGATCGTAGGAGCGCTCCTGCGTCTCTTTCATCTGGGCAGCAAGAGCCTCTGGATGGACGAAGCCGCCAGCGTTGCGCTCGCCCGCATGCCCTGGCATCAATACGCCTGGGTATGGTGGATGCAGGAAGGCAACATGACTGCCTACTACCTGCTCCTGCGACCGTGGCTGCAGCTGGGACAAAGCGAGGCGTGGGTTCGGCTGCTGTCGGTGATCTTCGGCGTCGCCGCCATCCCGGCAATGTTTTTCCTGGCTCGCCGGCTTACTGATTCTTCCACGGCCTTGGTGGCGGCGGCGCTTCTGGCGTTCAGCCCGACCCACATCTATTACTCGCAGGAGGCCCGCAGCTACAGCCTGACCATCTTCCTGGTGCTGCTGTCGGCGTTCTTCTTCGTGCGCGCGGTCGAGGAGAATCGCACCCGCGACTGGGCCGCGTGGGCGCTCGCCGGCACCGCAGCGGTATATGCCCACTACTTCGCCGCTCTGGTGCTGGTTGTCGAAGGACTGTCGGTATTGCTGCTTCGGCCTGCCAGGGTGCAATGGCTGCGGCTGGTACTGTGGAGCGCTGCGATCGCCGTGCTGGCGCTGCCGGGTATCTCGTTCGTCTTGCTGCGCGGTGGCAGTTTGAACTTGCCCTGGATTCCACAGCCGACACCAAAAGAAATCCTGCACCTGGCGATGTTTCTCAGCGGCAGCGGTGTGAAGTTTGGACTGTATCTTGTGCTGTGGTGTGCGGGATTGTTCGCGGTCGCACAGGCCTGGAGGAAGCACGGCCGGTCCGAGGAGCTCTGGCGGGATGGACTGCTGGTCCTCTGGTCGGTACTGCCGGTGCTGATCACGATTGCCGCGTCGCTGCATCATTCGGTGTTCGCCCAGAAGTACCTTCTGATCTGCCTGCCCGGGACGGTAATGCTGGCGGCGGTTGGAGCGCAGACGTTGCGCGCCAGGCACATCGGGTTGGCGCTGGTTGTGGTGCTGTGTTGCCTCTCGCTGGGCACCGACCTCCGCGCGGCCTATAAGCCGCGAGAGGATTGGCGGAGCGCGACCCGCGCCATTCTCGCCGCCGCACAGCCGGGCGATGCCATCCTCTTTTATCCATTCTATGGACGTGTCGCATTCGACTATTACCGCGAACGGTCCGGGGCAGATTGCCCTGCGTTGCATGTCTTCTCGCCGCCCTTTTATGGCTACGGCGACGATGAAAGAAAGCTGCAACTAACACTGGCTTCCGGCAAGTTCGATTTCCGGCGGGTATGGGTGGTCATGCAGGCAACGGATGCGCAACCGGATGATTTGGCACGCCGCGCGCCAGCCACGGCCGCCGCTTTAGCCGCGCGCTTCGGACCTCCGAAACGCCGGCTACAATTCAAAGATCTTGCGGTCGTGGAGTTCGAGCGTTAGAGCGATATTGATTCGCAAGATGGCACACTACGTATACATTGCGCAGGGCAGATCGTTCATCCGTGCGCTGCGCTGCCGGAGCTGGCTTGGGTCGCGAGGCGTGCTACTTCTCCGCCTCCGGCAGGAAGCGGTAACCGACGCCACGCACAGTCAGCAGGTGTTTTGGCTTCGAAGAATCCTTCTCAATGTACTTGCGCAGGCGAACGATGAAGTTGTCGATGGCGCGCGTGTCGGTGTCTTCGTGCAGACCCCAGACTTCTTCCAAAATTTGCTTGCGAGAGACAATCTTGCCTGCGTTCCGGATCAGATGCCGCAACAGTTCGGCCTCCATCAGTGTGAGCCGGAAGACCTTGCCGTTGGCGCGCAGCTCCAGAGCACCGAAGTCGACCTCCCTTCCCTCGAAGGTGTACATCTCAAATTCGAGAGGGGCTGCAGGTTCGACAGCGGCCGGAGTCGCAACTTCCACAGGCGGTCGCGTCCAGTCGCGACGGCGGAGCAGACTTCGAATGCGGGCCAGCAGGATCGCCAGGTCGAACGGCTTCGGCAGGTAATCGTCCGCGCCCGAGGCGAAGCCTTTCAGCACGTCCTCAGGACGGCCGCGCGCGGTAAGCATCAGCACCGGGACATAGTGGTTCGCCTTGCGCAGCTCGGCCGCGACCATGAAGCCGTCTTTGCCGGGCAGCATAACATCGAGCACGACCAGGTCGAAGGCGCTTTGCTTCTCCAGCAACAGGTCGAGCGCCGACTCGCCATCGCCGACGACCTCGGTGCGATAGCCCTCGGCTTCAAGGTTGAACTTCAAACCTTTGGCCAGGTGCTCTTCGTCTTCGACCAGTAGAATCTCGCCCATGCACGTTTTCCGTTATGAGTGGTTGGAAGGCAAACCTCTCAGCCGTTGCCGTAACCAACTTCATCCGCCGCCACTGCGTGGCAACTGAATCGTAACCCGCGTGCCACGGCCTGCGCCATCGCTCTCCGCGTAGGCGTCCCCCCCATGACGTCGGGCAATCGAGCGCACGATGAAGAGGCCGAGCCCGCTTCCCTTCACCGTCGGCGTAGCCGGACTCAAGACGCGATAGAAGCGTTTAAAGATCCGCTTCAGTTCGCCGCGCGCGATGCCGACCCCGTTGTCTTTCACGCGAATCTGCACCTGCTGCCAGTCCGGCGTTACAACCTCCACCCGAATCTGCGGATCGCCTTGCGAATACTTGATCGCATTGTCCAGCACATTCGAGAGCGCGGTCGACAGCTCTTCGCGATCGCCAAGTACGGTGAGCTTCGCGGCAGGCCTGCCTTCCGGTCGCCAATCGATCGCCTCGGAGGGCACATGATGACGCGAACGCGCGAGATCCAGGGCCTCCTGTACCAGCGGGCCAACCTCGATCTCAACCTTCGACAGCGGAGCGTTCTTCTGCGCGACACGCGTGGCGCGCAGCACCTGCTCGACTGTGCCCATCAGGCGCTGTGTGTCCTGCAGCATCACCCGGTAGAAGTCGTGGCGCTGCTCCTCGTTCAACTCGCGCTTCTGTAAGGTTTCGAGGTAGAGGCGAATGGAGGTGATCGGCGTTTTCAGCTCGTGTGTAACGGCGTTCAGGAAGCTGTCCTGCTGCTCGTTGCGCCGCACCTCGCGCACCAGAAAAATTGTGTTGAGAATCACGCCGGCAATGATGAAGCCGAAAAAGATTACTCCGAGGATGAGCGGCACCACCTCGCGCCAGTTGAGAATGATCCAACTGACATTGAGCACCGCGGCCGCCACGGCCAGGCACACTCCCAGCGTGATGGCGAAGGCGATCGTTCGTTTTCGGCTGGTAATGCGCATGAAGAACAGTTGCCGGTTGCCAGACACTTGCTTCCTGCCACGAGTTTACCTTCTGTGCAAATAAAAAGGACGGTGCTGATGGCACCGTCCTTGGAAACCAGGTAGCGAACTTCCGTTAGTCGCCGCTGCTTGCGGTTGCCGCCAGGGCTTCTTCCGGAATGACCACCGGTGTCGCGGCCTCGGGCTTGGCGATTTCCTTGATGCGCGAGGAGCCCAGCTTGGGCAGCTTCACGTCCCACATGAGGCCAAGGAATTCGAAGGCCTTGATGCCGTACCAGTTCATGTCGACTTCGTACCATGCAAGGCCGTGGCGCGCCGACTGCGGATGCGCGTGGTGATTGTTGTGCCAGCCCTCGCCAAAGCTCAGGTAGGCGACCCACCAAAGGTTGCGCGAATCGTCGTCAGTCGCAAAGCGCTTGGAGCCCCACATGTGGGTCGCGGAATTCACGAACCACGTCGAGTGCAGTAGCACTACCGTGCGCAGGAAAACGCCCCAGAACACGAAGGGCCAGCCGCCGATCGCCAGCAGGATAAGGCCGGAGACCACCATCGGCACCCAATGCCATTTGCTGATCCAAAGATGAAACTTGTCTTTGCGGAGATCAGGAACGTAGGCCAGCAGGTCGGTGCTCTTGTTATGAAAAGTCTGGCCGGTCAGGATCCAGCCCATATGGGCCCAGAATCCGCCGTCGCGCGGCGAATGCGGATCGCCCGGCTTGTCGGTCAACTGATGATGAACGCGGTGCGTGGCTACCCAGAAGATCGGGCCGCCCTCGAGCGACAGCGTGGCGCAAACAGTGAGAACATACTCAAGCCACTTCGGGCACTTGTAACCGCGATGGGTGAGCAGGCGATGGTATCCCATGCCGATGCCCAGGCTGCCGGCGATCCAGTAGCACACCAGCCCGGCAAAGAGCGCCTTCCAACTGAACATGAAAAGAGCCGCGATTGCGCCGATGTGGAAGGCGACCATGAACCCTGTAGTCACCCAATTCAAACTGCCTTTTTGCGTCACGTCGCCTTGCGTCATGTCACCCCTGACTGAATCTTGTTTGCTAGGCTTGCGTGCGACTAGCGTCTCACTCGGCCTATATCCAGACTAACAACTTAAGCGCTATGCGTTTGTAATACTTTTGTCATTGAGAGGAAGGACGAGCAGCGCAAGGAGAGAGCTGGCGAATCCGCAATAAATCCTGGATATGCCGTGTTCTTTCCCGTCTGAGCTTAGTTCTCACACGAACTTTGCTCGTCGCGAGAAATCCGCGTTTGTCGCCACGCCAGCAACCGCAGATCCTTCGGCGCTAAAGCGCCTCGGGATGACAATTCATAGACTGGAAGCTCGTCATAGACTGGAAGCTCGCGCGCGCCATAGACGGGAATATCTCCCGCCGGAAGAAGCACGGATTGCCGGCGCGACGCCCTTTCCGTTTTCACTGACCCGCCCGCTTGGCGACGGCCTCCGGCAGCTTCATGTGGTAGAAAAGCACATCGCGCGCCTTCTCCACCGTGAGGTCGTCGAAGTCTTCGGTGATCAGCAGATCGTTCCCTTGCACCTCGATGCGAACCTTGCCCTGTTCCGTGTCCCACACCTTGATCGAGCAACCAGACTTCTCCTCTTTATCGGCGGCCGTCTGCGGGCAGGATGCGGTGTCTTCCCTCGCCTGCTTGTAGCGTTTGGGAACAGACTCGCCATAGAGCTTGGCGAAAGCCTTAGCTGCTTCGGGCGAATCCCACCGCGAAAAATAAAGAAGGCTGACCTCATCTTTGGGAGCCGTCTTGGCGTGCGCGGCGAAGTAGTAGCCACCATGCCAATGAGGATAGTAGTTCTTCGGGGCGTCTTCTCCGCCATATTGCTTGGCGAGAAGATAGACGTCGAACTCTCCCATCCCGCCAAAGTCGTAGCGCTCGTACTTGGGGGCCACCAGTCGGTCGAGATCGGGCACGGTCGGCGGTTCCACCACCTGGTGCAGGAGGTAAGTCTCCGGCTGCATCACCTGGCGCGTATCCACCGGAGGGTTCTTCAGCATGCCGGCAAACGCCGCTTCCTTGCCCTGGTTAATCAGCACCGTTCGCACAAAGTCGGTGCCGAAGGTGTAGGGCATCATCAGCGATTCCTTCAGGAACATGGGCGCGGCGGCGAACACCGGAGAGTCCGAGCTGTCGCCGACGCCGGCGCGCATCGCGTTCACCATGTCGGGCGCGGTGGCGACACTTTTGCCCAGCGGCGCGAGCGAGTAGTCGTAAAGCGGGATCATCGCCTGCCCTTCGGTAACGCACTGGCGCGCGGCTTGCGCTTCCTCGACGACTTGCTCCTGCTGATCGGGCAGCGGCTTATCATCTTTGTCGCCCGCATCCGGCCAGGTGTTCAGGTCGACCATCTGGTCCTGCAGCGCGTGGGTCAACTCGTGCGCCAGCACCGGCTTCTGGATCTCGGGCTGCACCCAGTCGAGCAGGTTCACCGTCTTGTTCTTCGGCTCGTAATAGGCAGCTACCTGCTCGCCCAGCAGGCGCAGGAATTCGACGTGCAGATCGTAGCCACGAGGTATCAGGCCGAATTTCTGCAGCACCAGCTGCTCATGCTCCATGCGCTGCGAGTCCTTATCGTCACGCATGTGCTTGTGGACGTAGTTCTCCATGGACTCGCGTGAGATGAGCTTGCGCTTGACCTTGTGCTTGATGGGCAAGCCGGTGTCCTGGCTGACGAAGCGCAGAATGTCGTCGACCGAACGGAAGAGTTCCTTGGCCTCCGCCTTGGTCACGCGAGTCGCGGGCTGAGCCTCGGTAGTCCCCTGCTGGTCCTTCCCCGCAGCGCCGTTGCTGGGGGCCTGCAAGGGGCTGGGAGCGGCCTGCGTTGGCGGCGAACCTGCCGGCTGCTGCTCTTGTGCACAGGTGTTGGTCGTGGGTCCCGAAGGTGAGACCGTAATTTCGCATGGCTTGGGATTGACGGCGACCGGCGGTTTCTGCGCCGGGGTTGAAGTGGGCGGCTGCTGAGGCGCGGGCGCCGTTTGGGCCGCGGCCGGAAGCAGCATCAAGGCCGTCAGGAACAGGATGGCAGACGTTGAAACGATACGGCTGAAGAGGGTGAAGCGCAGTGACCGGATTACTGGCATGCAGAAACTTCAAGGATACATCACTATGGGCTGCGCCGCTGGGAAGGGCCTATTCTGCTGGTGCGCAGCTTGGGACCGCCGAGCGTAAGGCTTCTTCGACTCCGGTTCACAAGGCCGGCGAATCTGCGCGCAGCATGAAAGATCTCGAGTGGGTGCACCGCCTCAACCGCACCATCCCTCTACTTCTTGCGATTGCCGGTGATGGACTTCTTGATGAGCCGCAAAGCCGTCTTCGCTCCGCGCACACCGAGAATCTTGAAGCTCTTTCCATGCTCTTTGTTGTAGGTGACAAAGAACTGCTCGACCTCGCGAACCATGTTGGAGTTCAGGTCTCCGGGCTTCTTGATGTCGGAATGGACGTAGGAATCTTTGGCGACGGCGATAATTCGGTCGTTGCGAAGGGTGGTGCCGTCTTCGCTCTGGTCGGCTTCGAGCACACCAATGATCCGGCTCTCGGCGACGATGCCGGGGAAGGCAGGCACATCCATCAGCAGCAACACGTCGATCGGATCGCCATCTTCCGCGCGCGTTCCCGGAACGAATCCAAAATCATAAGGAAACACCAAGCCTTCGGGCAGAACGCTGTTGAGCCGATAGCAGTCGAGATCGGGGTCGTACTTGAACTTGTTGCGGCTGCCCCTGGGTGTTTCGATAACAACCTGCAAGAGTTCGTTGGTTTTGTCGAATGGCTTCAGGGCGGCGGGACTGGCTAATTTTTTCTGTTGTTTCGGCATGGTAGACGATGTGAGATGCAGTTCTTCCGTGGCGGGTGGCATGAAGCATATACAACAGGTCTTTCAGCTTGTCACTGCAATTCGCGCGCGCCCACCGCTAGTCGCAGGTCTTCAAGGTTGCTCATGTAGGTAGCGAGCGCCTGGCGATAGCTCAGTTCCGTAGAACGATAGCTGCGCTCGGCATCGAGGAAGTCGAGCAGCGACGCGGCCCCGTGCTGATACGAAAAGAGCGTGATGTCGAGAGCTTCTCTGGCCTGTTGCAGGTAGCCATTGTCGTAGAGCTTCAACACGTCTTCGCCGTTGCGCAGCTGCTCGTAGGCATTCCGAACGTCGGTCATGACCTGTTGCTCGGCGGCGCGCTCCTGAAATTGGGACTGCGTCAGCAGATATTGGGTGCGCGCAATCTCGCCCTGGTTCCTGTTGAAGATCGCCAGTGGAATATTGAAGTAGAACGAGCCGATGTTGGCGGCATTGACGTGCCCGTAGTCGAAGCTCGCGTTGAGGTCCTGTTTACCGTTGGCGCGGGCAAGCGCGATCTGGCTGTTGGCGGCCTTGATCGACCGGCGCGCCGCCTGCAGATCGGGACGCGCCGCCAGAGCCCGCGCTTCCAGGTCCTCCACCTTCAAGGGCAGCGGCTGATACGCCAAGGTTCCCACGACGTCGAAGTCACGCGGGACCGAATCGAAACCGATAGCCTGCCGCAACAAAGCCAGCGCCTGCACCTTCGCAATGCGGGCCGACTTTACGTCGGTCTCAAACTGCAGGGTCTGCAACTTGATCTTGAGCAGGTCAACCTTGCTCATGGCGCCGGCTTTGTTCTGCTCTTCGCTGATGGCGACGGTGTGCAGGTAGCTATCGCGTGTCTGGATCGCCAGCTCGAGGTTGGCGTTGGCCAGCAGCACGGCCACGAACTGCTGCGCCACATTGCCGATCAGGGCGCGCTCGTCGTCCTCCACCTGCGACTGGGTGACCGCGGTCTGATCGCGGGCCGCCTCCAGGCGGCGCTGGCGCTTTTTGCCGCGTTCGAACAGATAGCCGATGCCGAGATCGAACTCCGCGTTGTTGTCGATGTACGTACTGTCAAACTTGCTGGGCGAAAAGATCGGGAGGTACTGCGCATCCCACGAGAGCAGCGGATTGGGCCGCAGGTTCGCCGTGACCTCCTGCGCTTTGTTTTGCTGGATCAGCGTCTCGTCCGCGTGCAGGGCCGGATTGTTCTTCTTGGCGTACTCAATCGCCTGCTCGAGGGTGATGGTTACCGCTGCAGCGTGCGCTTGCGCGATCTGCTGCGCCGGAGTGGGCGCGGTAGGCACCTGCGGCATCTGCGACGAAGCGGGCGTCGAGGGAACCGTTTGTGAGGCAGCCGGAGCCTGCCCCTCGACCCTGGCTGTTTGCAGCAACAACAGGAATCCAAGGGCCACCGCGCATGTGCCGCTGAACGTTCTGGGGAGAGAGGTCCTCATTCCGTAACGTGCTCCTCTTCGTCCGGCAAAACATCGTTCGGGCCGGCGAGCCAGGTGTAGAAGACCGGCAACAGCACCAGGCTGAGCGCCAGTTCCGTCAGCAACCCGCCAACGATAACAATAGCGAACGGACGCTGCGAGTCGGAGCCGATACCGTGCGACATGGCGGCCGGTATCAGGCCGAGCGAGGCCACCAGCATCGTCATCATGATGGGACGCAGCCGTCGGGTGGCGCCTTGGAGCGCAGCTTCCTGCAGGCCAAAGCCTCGGGCGCGAAGCTGATTGATGTATTCGATCATGATCACCCCCGTCTGCACCGATACCCCGAACAGCGCGAGAAATCCTACACCCGTCGACACGCTGAAGTGCGTGCCGGTCATCAGCAGTGCCAGCAGGCCGCCGATCGGAGCAAGTCCCAGGTTCAGCAGAACCAGAAAGCCCCACTTGAACGAGCGAAACATCGCGTAGAGCACCAGCATGATGATGAGAATCGTAATCGGGATCACGATGGCGAGCCGATGATTGGCGCGCTTCTGGCTTTCGTATTCGCCCGCCCAATCCAGCGTGTAGCCCTGAGGCAGCTTGACCTCGCGGTTGACCTTGCCCATGGCTTCTTCCACCGTGCTTCCCAGGTCGCGGCCGCGCACGCTGTACTTTATCGCGATATAGCGCTGGTTGCCTTCGCGATAGATCATGGACGCGCCATCCTCAATGCTGATGTCGCAGAGATCACGCAGGGCGACCCGCTCGCCCGAGGGCGCCAGCAGGCGGATATTCTCGATGTCGTCCATGGTGCGGCGAAATTGCGGTTGATAGCGCGGCACCAGGTCGAAGCGCATTTCGCCCAACAAAATCTGGCCTACCGGACTTCCGCCCACTGCGGTCTGAATCGCGTCCTGTACGTCGGAGACGTTGATGCCAAAGCGGTCCGCCTTGGCACGGTCGACCTTGATATTGAGATTGGGCTGTCCCAGAACACGGAAAAGGCCGAGGTCCGCCACGCCGGGCACGGTTCGCATCACGTTCATGATCTCCTCGCCCTTGCGCTCCAGATCGCGCAGATCGGAGCCGAAGATCTTCACCGCGAGTTCGCCTTTTACGCCGCTGACCGCCTCCTCCATGTTGTCGGCAATGGGTTGTGAGAAGCCCCACTCCACGCCGGGGATCTTCTCCACCTGCTTGTCCATGGCCTCGATCAGCAGCTCTTTTCTGCCATGAAATTGGGGACGCCACTCGTCGCGAGACTTCAGATCGACAAAATATTCGGTGTTGAAAAATCCGGTGGCGTCCGTGCCATCGTCCGAGCGGCCTACTTGCGAGACCACCTGTGTGACCTCGGGAAAACTGGCGAAGATGAGGCGGGCCTGGTCCATCACGCGCTGGCCCTCCGTCGGGCCGGTACTAGGGGCCAGCGTGCCACGCGCCCAGATGGAACCCTCATCCAAGTGCGGGAGGAACTCGGAGCCGATCACACCACCGAAGGCCAGCCACCCCGAGATGGCGAAGACCAGCAGCGCCGCGACCAGAGCGTACATGCGACGCGCCATGATCCATGCCAGGGTTTCCTGATAAATCCGGGTGATCCAGGTGACGACGGGATTCTCCCAGGCCCTTACTCCCTTGCGGAAAACCAGGCTGGAAAGAACGGGCGCCAGTAGAATGGAAAACAGCAGCGAACCCAGCAGAGCGAACACCACTGTCCACGCCATTGGTTTGAACAGGCGGCCTTCGACGCGTTGCAAGGTGAAGATCGGCAGGTAAGTGATGATGATGATGGCGATGGCGTAGAACACCGGCCGCTGGACTTCATGGGCCGCGGCGCGAATGGTTTCGTCCATCGACCCGTGGAATTCCTTGCGGTTTTCCAGCCGGCGCTGGATGTTCTCGACCATCACCGCCGCGCCTTCGACGATCATGCCAAAGTCGAGGGCGCCCAGCGAAAGCAGGTTCGCCGGGATATGGCGCAAGTCGAGCAGGATCGACGCAAAGAATAGCGAGAACGGAATCGTGATGGCAACGATGAGCGATGCTCGAAAATTTCCCAGAAAAAAGAACAGCACCAGCACAACCAGCAGAATGCCTTCCGTCAGGTTGTGCAGAACGGTATGCGTCGTCAGGTGAACGAGTTCGTCACGGTCGATATGGGGAACAATTTTCACGCCCGGAGGGAGCACGCGGCTGTTCACGAAGTTCACCTTCTCGTGAAGGTCTTTGAGAACACCCTCGGCTTCGGCCCCTTTGCGCATCTGCACGATGCCCTCGACCACGTCGTCATCATCCACGATGGTTCCGTCTGGTTTGCGCACCGCCTTTCCCAGGCGTCCCAGGCGAACTTTCGGGCCTTGCGTCACCACCGCCACATCGCGCACATGCACCGGGGTGCCGTTCTTGACCGCGAGCACGGTGGCTCCGATGTCGTCAGTAGTTTGCATCAGGCCGATGGCGCGAACGTTATAGGCTTGCTGGCCCTTTTCGATGAAGCTGCCGCCGCCGTTGACGTTGTTGGTGGTGAGCGCTTGCTCGACCTGCGCCATCGAGAGGCCGTAGGCGACTAACTTGTCGGGATCGACCTGTACCTGATATTCGCGCGTTGCGCCGCCAAAAATCGAGACCGAGGCCACGTTCGGCACCGACATCAGGTGCTTGAAGACTACCCAGTCCTGCAGCGCCTTCAGGTCCATGATGTCGTAGCTGGGATTGCTGCTGTGCAAGGTGTAGAAGTAAATCTGGCCGGCAGGGCTGAAGTCGGGACCAATCTGTGGGTTCAATCCGGGCGGCAGGTTGACGAGCGTCAGCTTTTCCAGCACCTGTTGCCGGTTCTGCAGGTTGTCCGACTCGTCGTCGAAGAGCACGGTGATGAAGGACAGTCCCGCGATCGAAGTGGAGCGCAAGTGGGTCAAGTGTCCCACGCCGTTCAGCTGCGTTTCGATCGGAATCGTGACCTGCTGTTCAACCTCTTCGGCCGCACGCCCCGGCCATTGCGTAATGATCCACACATACTTGTCCGCCACGTCGGGATAGGCTTCGACCGGCAGATTGTGAAAGGAGATGATGCCCCAGATCAGCAGCAGAACGCCCAGTGCCAGAACCATCATGCGGTTCTTCAGGGCAAAGTTGACCAGCGCTCCAATCATCGGCTACTGCGCCTCCGACTCGCTCGAGAACTGGAGCGCATTGCTCACAACCTTGTCCTCCGGCTTCAGGCCGCTGGTGATCTCCTGGTAGCCATCATGTTGCTCCACACCGAGCTGCACCGCGACGCGGCGGAATTGATCTCCGCCGACAGAAACGAACACCCAGTCTTTATCGTGCAGGTGGACCACGGCTGATGCTGGAACGATGAGGCGGTCCACCGGCGTCCGCGAACGAAAGGTCGCGGTAATAAACATGCCGGCGCGGAACACGCGTTTGGGATTCGGCAACTCGATCCGCACCTTGGCGGCGCGCGTCGTGGGATCGAGCACTTCGCTGATGTTGATGACTTTGCCGGGATACTTCTGGTCGGGAAAGCCGCTCAGAGTGATGTCGGCGCTATCGCCAAGGTGCACGCGCGAAAGACTGTCCTGGTAGACATCGCAGAGGGCCCACACCACGGAAAGATCGGCGATGGTAAAAAGCGCAGGCTGATTGTCGAGGGAGCGAACGCCGGTGCCGCCGGTGATCTGCTGGTCAACGATGGTGCCGGAGATCGGAGCGCGGAGCGGCAAGAGGGGCGTGGGATTGTTCAGGTCGCCTCCCAACACCTGGATCCGCTGCACGGCAGCCTGCAAATCGGTCTTGGCCTTGGTGTCGTTGTCCTCCGCCATTTCCAGATCGGCGAGAGCGATTGCGCCCTTGCTGTAGAGCAGTTGCGCGCGCGCCAGTTGCTTGGCAGCCAGTTGCTCATCGGCCCGAAACTTCTGGTAATCGGAGATGGCCTGCGACAGGTCGGGACTATCGATCAGCAGCAGCGTTTGCCCTTTTGTCACGGCGTCGCCGAGTTTGACCTTGATGGCGGCCACACGACCTCCGCCGAGCGAGACAACCGGCACTTCGCGATTGATGTCGGGGCTGATGACACCGTTTACGTGAATTTCGTCGCTTACCTTGCGAACCTGCGGCGTGGTCAGCGGGAACTGCCCCGGATCCTTCATGGTGATGAGGTTCGGATCTGTGTTCGTCTCGATGACCTTGGAAGAAGGCTCGGCGTTGCTGCCGTGGGAACAGGACGCCCCCATCGAAATCACAACCAGCAACGGCAGCCAACAAAGGATGCGTGCGGCTCCCGGCCCGGGCCATCGCGTGTGTGCAGTCATAAGAGCGGCTCTCTTGAAAAGCGCGGATTGACAGTGGTGTTGCGCGACCTGCGGGGCCCCGCATGAATACCAGACCTTTAAGGAAAACCTGGCGGCTGGCTGATGCTACCCGCCGGCATCGCAACCTTGGCAGCGATACTAGAATTGCGGAGGGCCGCGGCCCGAAGCTGGCGTGCGTGGGGGCTGCAGCACGCAGAGGGCAGATGGCAAAGGACGCGAAGGTCCGAGTACGATGAGTGCCAGAAGAAATGAAGTCGCCAACCGCGCAGGAGCCATCGACAGGGACGGGGCTGACAAGTGCACTGTCGCAACACTTTGCTGCATCCGCCGGGTGGCGTCTTCAACCACCGCTTGCGTGGGATGCAGATCGTCACTGGCGGAAACCACCGGGAAAAGCAGCCAAACCACGCAGCTCAGCGCGATCAAAGAATTCAGGTAAGGAACGCGCAAGACAGGCGCGGAGGACCGCCGGCTTCGCACCAGGGCACAAAACGCACCCAGCGCGAAGGATACCCAGACCAGGTTGAGCAGCAATTCCATGCGGATTAGACAAGTTTACCACCCGGTCAGCAGGAGCCGTTGCCGGTCTGCCAACAGAATCGCGCTAATTCAACAGACCGTCACAAATCCTTTATCGGAAAATGACACTCACAACCGCGTCATGTGACAGGAATTAGCGCGAGCCGCTATGATGCGCGTTACGCATTTCTTTAAGGATGGTATCCATGATTCGAATTCGGCGCTGGTTGCCGGCGCTGTTCTCCCTGTGTCTGTGGGCTGGATCGTTATCCGCACAACTGCCGGCGCGCACCGAGGATGAGCAACAGGCCTACCGCAAGGCCATGGAGGAAGCCGATCAGAAAATCGCCGCCGAGGTCAAGAGCCACTCTGAGCTGATGAAGAATCTGGAGTACCTGACCACCATGATCGGCCCGCGCCTGACCGGCTCGCCACAGATGCAGGCCGCAAGCGACTGGACGCTGAAGCGCTACAAGGACTACGGCGTGGAGGCCCACCTGGAGACGGCGCAGATCGCACACGCCTGGACCCGTGGCGTGGAAACCGCCCAGATCACCAGTCCCATCCAGCGAAGCATTGGGATTCATGCCTTCGGTTGGAGCAAAGCTACGCGCGGCGAGATAGCGGGCAATGTCGTCTCCGTGCAGGTCGACAAACTGGCCGACCTCGACCAATATAAGGGCAAGCTGAAAGGCGCGGTCGTGCTGTTCGGCAAGCCGACGAACGTGGCGGGCGAAGAGCCGAATCCCGACAACGCCTATGACGCCGTCATCGCACCGGCACACGGCGTGCCCACCGGCAACGTGATGGGATGGCGTGATTGGCTGCAGGCGCTTCAGCAGGTCGGGGAGCAGCAACCCGCATTGGTGTTGATGGACAGCGGCAAGATCGACAATCTTTACACCATGGGAGGCGGCTTCGGCGGTTATAAGTCCACCGACGTGCCGATGGCGTTCCTGGCGCATGAGAACTACGACCTGATCTGGCGCCTGCTGCAGGCCGGTCCGGTAACCCTCAAAGCGAACCTGCAAAATACTTTCAGCGACAAGACAGTGCCGGCTTCGATCACCGTGGCGGAGATTAAGGGGACTGAGCATCCCGAGGAACGTGTGATCGTTGGCGGCCATCTCGATTCGTGGGACCTGGGACAAGGCGCGCTCGACAATGGCACGGGCGCCATGGCGACACTGGAGGCGGCGAGAGCGCTACAGGCCCTGGGATGGAAACCCAAGCGGACGATTACCTTCATTCTCTTCACCGGCGAGGAACAGGGCGGAATCGGAGCCGACACGTACCTCAAGAACCATGAAGCGGAGATTCCGAAGATGGATGCCGTGCTGATTCACGACACCGGCACCGGCAAGGTATTCAGTATCGCGCTGGAAGACTTGTGGGAAACGGCCCCGCTGATGGCGGAAATTTACCAGCCGCTGCAGGAAGTGTTCGATCTGCGGCCGCTCAGCACTCGCTATTTCGGCGCATCGGACCATGTACCGTTCCTGAATAAGGGCGTGCCTGCTTATTTCTGCGTACAGTTGCCGGACCACTACCGCGAAGCCCATCACAGCCAGACAGACACCTTCGACAAAGTTATTCCCGATGAAATCAACGAAGGCGCGGCGTTCCTGGCTGCCTGGGCCTGGAATGTCTCGGAGATGCCGACGGCCCTGCCGCATCATGGAGAGAAGGCGCTGGAATAAACGCGTCGCACCACGGAGACAGGGGGGAACGCGGAATAATTCAACAGGGAAAAACCGGGGGCGGCGTTGTTCATTCAGACAGGCTTAGTCTCCGAACGCCACTCGGTTTCTCCCCGTGTTCTCAGTACCAGTGTTCTACGGCTTCGGTTTTGCCACTCTTCGCACTGCGGAAGGCCGCGTCGAGGATCAACTGGTTCTTCAACCCTTCTTCGCCTGGAATCTCGAAGTCGCGGCCTTCTTCGATCGCGGCGGCAAAAGCGTCCACCTGATCGGCATAGGACCTTTCGTTGGAAACGGTTTTCGTTTCCACCACATCGAAGGCTGCCCGCGCCTCGAGCCTCACCGGATGCTCGACATTGAGAGCGTTAACGGCCCACAGCACTCCCGATTCACCCGCGACCTCCAGCACCGTCTGGTACGGGCTGAGCGCCGAGACCGCGACGGTAGCCATGATTCCGCCTTCGAACTCCAGTACCATCGCCGCCGAGGCTTCTACCACCCAGCGTGGATCGTAGTGCGCACGCGCCGTTACCGCGCGGACCTCGTCTCCCAGTACGAAGCGGAGTGTGTCGATGCAATGCACACCAACGTCGGCGATGGGACCTCCGGTGGCGAGGGTTGGATCGTTGATCCACGTTCGCTCGCTCGACATCAGCGGCGCGAGGAAGTCGGCGCGCGCCGTCCTCGGCTGACCAAAACGCCGTTGCGCCACCTGCTCGCGAAACCACTTCACGCTTTGCTCGAAGCGCATCACGTGCGCGACACCCAGCAGGACGCCGGCATGGCGGGCGGCATCCACCATCTCGCGCGCTTCCGTCGCATTCATCGCCATAGGTTTCTCGCACAGCACCGGCCTGCCATGGCGAACAGCTTCCAGAACGTCAGCGCGATGGAGCGCGTCGGGCGTGGTGACAAGAATTGCGTCAACGTCGGGACAGGCGCACAAGTCGGCGGTGGAAGCGAAGGCATGCGTGATGTTGAACTCCGCGGCCGACTGCTTTGCCCGCTGCAAGTCGCGACGCGACAAGGCTGTCACCGTACAGCGCCTGGAGATCGCGAACCCCGGCATTAGCCGCTTGACGGCGTGCAATCCAAATCCAGCAATTCCGAATCGAATCATTCCCCTCTCCTCAGCCAAATGGACTTCGTAAAGAATGGTTGCGCAGGCAAACTCCCGTGCGCCCCGCTCCGTCTAATCAGGTGTTCAAGATAACTTGCCGAGGCGCCGCTGGCGACCGCTGCGCGTTGGCCAACCGAGATCCGTATGCAACGTACAGACTGTTATTGGCTCATTATGGTGGTGGCTGCCGTCCTCGCGTTCAGTATCTGGGGTCTGCCCTATTTTTCGCAGCTGGGGCACCCGTTGTGGTCGATCGTGGTCTACGCGTTCTTCGCGGTCATCTTTCTCTATGGTCGCGCCAACCATTATCCGCGAAGCAAGACGCGTCCCACCCGCACAGTGCCTAAGTAGTTATGGTAGTTATGATGATTGCCTGCAGTTCTTGCTGAAAGCAGGCGACCGACTTGGCAACTGAACATTCCGCGATCCGGTCTTTGTTCCTCGATGGTCCCGCAGGAAGACTGGAGGCCCTGCTGAATGCGGGCTCTCCGTCGGCGACACACGCCGCGTTGGTAACCCATCCTCATCCGCTGTTCGGCGGAACGATGCATAACAAAGTTGTGTTTCACGCCATGAAGGCGCTGCACGCGCGAGGCTTCCCGGTGCTGCGTTTTAATTTTCGCGGTACGGGACTGAGCGCGGGCACGCATGATTCGGGGCGCGGTGAAATCGCCGATGTTGAGGCCGCGCTCGCATGGCTCAAGCGGGAATTTTCGCTGCCCATCGTCTTCGCCGGGTTCTCTTTCGGAGCCGCAACCGGATTGCGCGCATGCTGTCCTCATCCCGACGTGCACGCGCTGATCTCGCTCGGCACCCCCATCGCAGCGGAAGGCCGATTGTACGAATACGGATTCCTCCGCGACTGCAACAAGCCCAAGCTCTTTCTCAGCGGCGACCACGACGAGTTCGGACCACACGCCGAGCTTGAGATGGTGGTCGCCGATGCGGCCGAGCCAAAGGAACTCGTCTTCATTCCGGGCGACCATTATTTTGCCGGGCACCTGGGCGAAATGCGGATGACCCTCGAAAGCTGGCTGCAGGAACAAAATCTGTAGCCGCCACGGCAGGCCGATTCCTGTCGCAGGCGGAGTCCGACCGACCTTATAATTTCCGGGATGTCACAGCCGCCGCTCGGTTTGCCGGAACCCGCGTCAGAAGCCACTTTTCGCGAGATGCGCCAACTGGCGCGTGACATGTTCGAGCATGCATTGCGGGAATGCAGTATTCCCCGGGCGTTCGCCCGCCACCTGGAATATGATCGAGGCCTTCTGCGGATCGGCACGGAGACCTACGACGTGGGGTCCTTCACGCGTGTGCGGGTCGTCTCCATGGGCAAGGCCGCGCACACCATGGCCGAGACCTTACGGAGCCTGGTCGACATCGGGCTTAGCGGAATTGTCGCCGCCCCGACTGCGCCTCCAGCCCAGGTATTCGGATTCCGCTATTACCTCGGCGGTCATCCTCTGCCGAACGAAGACTCGCTTCGTGCCGCGGAGGCAATCCTGAAACTTGTAACGCCTCCGTCGCCCGAGACGCTGGTTCTTTATTGCATCAGCGGCGGAGCTTCGGCGATCGCCGAGAAGCCCATCCGTCCCGAGATTACGCTCGCCGATCTGGTGCAGACCTATAAGATTCTTGTCCACTCGGGCGCTCCGATCACCGAGATCAACGCCATTCGGAAGCATCTATCCGCGTTAAAGGGAGGCCGGCTCGCGCAAGCGGCGTCTCCTGCCCTCCAGGCCTCTATCCTGGTTTCCGATGTTCCCGAAGACTCGCTGGACTCGTTGGCCTCGGGCCCAACCATGCCCGACAGCAGCACAGTTGCCGATTGTTATGCGATCGCGGACCGCTACAAGATGGTCAAGCATTTTCCGGCCACGGTTCGCGCGCTGTTCGAGCGGCGAAAACTCGAGGAGACTCCCAAAGCGGGCGATCCCGCCTTTGAAGACTCCCGCTATGTCACCGTTCTTTCCAATGCGGCAGCCGAGAACTCCGTCGTGGAACGTGCCGCGCTCAGCGGATTTGCCGTGGAAGTCGATAACCGCTGCGATGATTGGGACTACCAGAAAGCGGCCGACTATTTGCTGGGCCGTTTGCGCAAACTGCGCCGGGGAGTTTCCCGCGCGTGCCTCATTTCCGGAGGAGAGATCACCGTCAAGGTCAGCGGCAAGTCCGGCGAAGGCGGCCGCAATCAGCAGTTTGCTCTCTACTGTGCCGAAAAAATCGCCGGAGAGAATCTCACCGTCCTCAGCGCAGGCACCGATGGCATCGACGGCAACAGCATCGCCGCGGGTGCGGTGGTAGACGGAACAACGCTCCAGCGGGCACGTTTGCATGGACTTGATGTCGCGTCAGCACGCACAGAATTCAATGCCTTCCCGCTCTTGCATGCCCTTAACAACAGCATCGTTACCGGACCGACCGGCAATAATATTCGCGACCTGCGAATTTTGCTTGCGCATTGAGCTGAATCTATATCAAACGCTAATAAGGGGGACACCTTATTGCCGATTCCGGTCTACGGTGACTACACTTTCGGGGGATGCTTCGGCTGCCACCATAGGGGTTACCATCGCCTTTCTTTATTCTGTCTAATTCTTTGTGGGGTCAATATGAACGATCAGGGTCCCGCTACCACCACTGTCGTTTGCCTGGGCGGCGCCGCCCAAGCTGTACGTAGCGTGTGTGCTCGTGTCAGAAAGTCGGGCTACCACGCAATCGGCATCATCACCGACGTCGGTCCCGACTGCACCCTGTCGCTGCTGACGGCCCTGTCCCCGGACGCGATCCTCGTGTCCGACGACCTTCCGGGCACTACGGCTGCGACTTTCGGAGCTATCCTGGAGCGGCTGTATCCCGATAGCCGCATCCTTCTGATGAAGGAAGGGCCCCCTCGCGGGAAGCCGTGCCTGAGAGGTCGGGGAAGCCACTCTCCGCAGGACGCCATGCTGCGAAAGCTGTCGGTGCTCTTCCAAGCGATTGTCTGATCGTCATTCTTTGCCGGTAGATCACGAGTCTCTGCTGACGGAAGACGTCAACCAGTCGAGATATTCCGGGCTTCCGCCGGTGATCGGGATTTCGATGCACTCGGGAAGATCGTAGGGGTGCAGCTCTTTCAGGATCGACGGTATCTGGGCAGCACGCTCGGCGGTCGTCTTGATGACGAGCAGGTATTCATCGACCCGCTCGATCTGTCCTTGCCAGCGATACATGGAGCGGATGGGGCCAACGATGTTGACGCAGGCTGCCATCTGCCGTTCCAAAAGTTGCTCGGCCAAGCCCTTTGCAAGTTGCTGCCCACCCACGGTAGTCAGCACGATTCGCGCATCCGACATGCGTTCACCTCACAAGGTGCTGTGATTTTACGAAGTTGGTTCGCGTTGCCCGTCAGAGTTGAAGTTTCACTTGACGTCAAGCGTCGAACCGAAGTTCACTAGATAGTAATTGCCGGAGGCGGAAGAGGTGTACGCAGTATCAACCTTTCCTGCTCGGGCAAGCCGCCGCAATGCGCAGCTTGGTCTGTGCGGCGGAGAATGCCGTGATTACTTCGAAGGGGCCTGTGGGAACGTATAGGGTGCGCATCCTCGGTGGGTGGGTCTATCGCATGCGTCGCGTGCTGGCGACGCTCTGCATCGGCGTGCTTACGGTGCTGGTGGGTTACAAAGCCGCCTTCGGCCCGAACGGCATGATGGTCTACCGCGCCAAAAAAGCGGAGTACCAGAAACTGCAGCAGGACATCGAGCGTGAGCAGGCGGAAAATCAGCGGCTGCAACATCAGGTTGACTTGCTGCAATCGGATCGCAACACCATCATCAACGAAGCCCGCACCCAGCTTGGTTACGTCATGCCCGGCGACAGGGTGCTGCTCGAACCGCAACCCAAGCTCGACGCCAAGCTGCCTGCCTCTGCTCCCGGCCCGGCAAAGTAATCGCCGGGGCGATCTGCGCGACGCACCGCAGTTTAAGCCGCAAGCTGTTTTGGCCGCACCCACCAGTCACCAGCTTCAACTCTGGCTACAATTTGTTCAGTCCGGCAACTCGCGTGAGGACTACACTTGCCTTCAATAAAATTTGCGATCGCGCGCGGGCGAGCAGCTGTCGGCTCGTACCGGCGCATTATCCATAGGAGACAAAATGAAATCGACACTTTTGATTTTGACGCTTTGTCTTAGCAGTGTCTTCGCATTCGGCGCTGACCAAACCTTGAACGGCTGGGTCAGCGATTCGAAATGCGGTGTGAAGGGCGCCAACGAAGCGCATGCGCAGTGTGCGAAAGGCTGCATCAGCAAGGGCGAGAAGCCGGTCCTGGTGACCGACAAAGACCAGAAGGTGGTTGCCATCGAAAATCCCGATGCACTCAGCAGCCATGCCGGCGAACATGTGCAGGTCAGCGGCAAGATGACGGATAGCGGCACGCTGCATGTCGCGAGCGTGAAACCGGTTTCGCAGTAGAAACCAATCCAGTCTCGTGCCAGGGATTACGCTGCTCTCTTGAAGAAAGATCGGGTGGCCACGCCGCCCGATCTTTCGAGCCCGCGATATCAGCGCACTACGCCTTCCAGCGGCGAGCTCGCCGTAGCGTAAAGCTTGCGTCCCATGCGTCCCGCGAGATACGCCTGTCGCCCCGCCAGCACGGCGTGCTTCATGGCTTCGGCCATCAGGATTGGATCCTGTGCGGCCGCAATTCCGGTGTTCATCAGGACGCCGTCGACGCCCAGCTCCATCGCAATGGCCGCATCGGAGGCGGTGCCCACGCCGGCGTCGACGATCAGCGGCACACCGGTAATCACCTCGCGCAGAATACGAATGTTGGGCTGGTTCTGAATGCCCATACCGCTGCCGATGGGCGCGCCTAACGGCATAACCGCCGCGGCTCCGGCATCGACCAGGCGCTTGGCCACCACCACGTCATCCGATGTATACGGCAGCACGGTGAAGCCTTCCTTCACCAGCACGCGCGTGGCTTCGATGGTTGCCTGGACGTCGGGAAACAAGGTCTGCTGGTCCCCGATGACTTCGATCTTGACCCAGTCCGACAAGCCGACCTCGCGACCGAGCCGCGCCGTACGAATTGCCTCATCCGCGGTGTAGCAACCGGCGGTATTCGGCAGCAGGAAGTATTTTTGCGGGTCGATGAAGTCGAGCAGCGACTCCTTGCTGCGATCGAGGTTCACGCGGCGCACGGCGACCGTTACCATCTCAGCGCCGCTGGCTTCAATGGCACGCGCGGTCTCTTGCCCTGACTTGTATTTGCCCGTCCCTACAATCAAACGGGAACGAAACTGTCTGCCGGCAATGATCAATGAGTCCATGGCGATATTGTAATGAAAGCGGTGCAAATCTGGTTGTGATGTCGACCGGCCGCCCAGCTTCGAAGCCTTGCGGGTCAGCACTCATACCGAACACGGAGCGTTTGGCCCTCCGCCCCGAGCACTTCGGCGATATTGCTGGCGCAGCCCCAGCTTCTTTCGTATCCTCAGCGCACTGCGGACGTATGTGGTTGCGGAGGAGATGAAATGCGAGCTCTGTCGACCCTTCTGCTGTGTCTCGGTATCACTTGCGCGTTGTTGGCAGCTGACAAACCCACCAGCGAGGTGCTGAACCGCTGGGTGGGGGGAAAGTGGGGAGGCGACGGAGAATTTCTAAGCTCAGCGTACAGCACCGCCGCCAAGGTCAGTGCAACGACGCGGTGCGCGTGGTCCCCGGACCACATCTTTGTGCTTTGCGATCAGGACATCACCTTCGCGGGCAGCCCGATGCGGGATCTCTCGATCTACGCCTTCGATCCGAAAGCGAATACATTTCATTTCTATCAAGTCACGCCCACGGGCGAGCAGCCGCATTCCGGGTCGCTCGAGATCAGCGCTGATGGAACCACGTGGATCTATCTGGGCTCAGGTGAGATCGGGGCCAAGAAAGTCCAGTTCCGCACCACCAATCGGTTTCATGGAAACGATCAGGTGGAGTGGTGGTCGGAGGCGTCAGCCGACGACGGCAAAACGTGGACCAGAACCGGCGGGGGTACCGAATCGCGGCTGCCGTAACGATTAGCGCGAGCTTCCATTGCGCCGCGGGGCGGCACCGTTCCCGCGGGTTCCGTTGCCTTTGGCGGCCAGCTCTGCCTGGCGCTTCTTCTTCGCCAGCCTGCGCTCCAGCTTTTTCTGCTCCGCCGGGGAATACATGCTGCCGCGGCACTTTTTGGCGCCGCAGTAGCATGGCGCTTCATCGTCGCCGTCATAAAGCCAGTAATCGTAGGTGAGCTCCTCGCCCGCCTCAATTTTGCGGATCGTCTGAATAAAGACCCTGCCGTCGACTTCATCGGTTTCGCAGTTCGGCTCACAAGAGTGATTCACGAACATGGCCATACCGTGCCCGTCGATCACCACATCGCCGTCGCCCAGGCCGAACAAATAGGTGAAGGGCCGGCCTTCGTAACGCGAATCGCCCTCCTCCTTTGAAATGCGCTCGCCGGTGTACTCGAGCACGCGGGTACCTTTAGGAATAGTCTCCAGCGCGAAGCACCCGGCAGCATGAATGTCGGACGAGCGAATGATAAGGCCTGGCACGTGACGGATCTCCGGAGTTTCTGATGTCGCAGTATAACCGAGTCAACGCGCGGGCCTGGACAGTCGCCCAGGTCGAAGGACGGCGGCTACTCTCAATGCTCGCGCCTGTCTGTTACCGCCATCACACATGCCGGTGCAGCCCGAGGGTTTCCATTCCGCGCTGAATTCCGTATCTTAAAATACTGCATGACCCATCTGTACCATGCCGAGCGGAGGCGTTCTCATGATTCATGTTCTCATCCACCACAAGGTTGCTGACTACGGCCGCTGGAAGGCCGCCTTCGATGGACACCTCAACACGCGCAAATCGCGCGGAGAATTGGGTTTTCGTCTGTTCCAGTCTGTCGAAGATCCGCGCGATGTCACTGTGCTATCAGATTGGGACAGCGTAGAGCACGCGCGCCGGTTCATGGAGTCCAACGAACTTCGGGACGCGATGCAGAATGCCGGCGTCCAGGGCACGCCAGACGTTCGGTTCGTAGAAGACGCACGCGTGGTGCATCGCAGTTCGGCGGACTAACAAATCTTTTGCAAAGTTCTTGACAGCGCGCTCCAGTTTGCGCTCCAAATTCTTGGGCCCGGATCGAAGGGCGGGCTGGATTATGCACAATGCCGCGGCGCGTTAGAATGTTCTGGAACCGGCTATTCATGCGTGTTTCGCGAGATCCACAGGTTGTCAAGTGGTTTCCAACCATAAAGTGAAAACCGTGATGCTGCGGATTTTCATCGTCCGTTGACAAACCTTGCACGACAAATACAATACCCAAACTGCAGCAATCATTTTTCGAGATCCCATGAACGTGACATCATCTTCTCAAAACTCCGGCGTCCTCCTGAATACGGACCTTCCCGATCTTGAGCTCTATGCCAGCGGAAAGGTCCGTGACATTTACAAAGTCGACAACGATCATCTGCTGTTCGTCGCCACCGACCGCATCTCGGCGTTCGATTACGTGCTCGCCACCGGTATTCCCCGCAAGGGGCAGGTGCTGACGCAACTCTCCCTGTTCTGGTTCGACTTCCTCAAGGATGTAGTACCCAACCACCTGGTCACTGCGAAGGTCGACCAGTATCCGGCAGAGTTACAGAAATACGTGCCGCAATTGCGGGGCCGCTCGATGCTGGTAAGCCATGCCAACATGGTGGCTATCGAGTGCGTGGTGCGCGGCTATCTCTCCGGCTCGGGCTGGAAGGAATACAAGAACAGCGGCTCCGTGTGTGGCATCGCGCTGCCGGCGGGTTTGCGCGAGTCCGACAAGCTGCCGGCGCCGATCTTCACTCCTGCCATCAAGGCCAGCACCGGCCACGACGAAAATATTTCGTTTGAGCGCATGGTCGAGCTGGCCGGGGCCGAGCTCAGCGAGAAGCTGCGTGATCTGAGCATCAGCATTTATACGAAGGCGGCGGATTACGCGGAGACCCGTGGAATCATCATCGCCGATACCAAGTTTGAGTTTGGTCACACGCCCGGCGGGCTGGTACTGGCCGACGAAGTGCTTACGCCTGATTCGTCGCGCTTCTGGCCCGTCGACAAGTACAAGCCGGGCGGCGCTCAGGAGTCTTTCGACAAACAGTATGTGCGCGATTACCTGGAATCCATCAAGTGGAACAAACAGCCTCCGGCTCCCGGATTGCCTCCAGAGGTAGCAGAAAAGACCAGTGAAAAATACGTCGAAGCTTACACCCAGATGACCGGCCATTCCTTGCCGGAATAGAGGGAGCCGGCATGTTTGGCATGTCATTGCTCGATTGGGTGTTGCTGCTGATCGTCCTGTTCTCGGTTTTGCAGGCGACCGCGCAAGGATTTTTTTACGAATCGTTCGCCCTGGCGGGCGCGGTGGTGGGATATCTGGTCGCCGCATGGGAGTATCCGCGAGTCGCGGTTTGGTATGAGCGTTATGTGAACTCACAATGGGTCGCCGATATTGCCGGCTTCCTGACAGTTTTTTTTCTGGTCCTGCTGCTCGCAGGAGTGGCGGGACGAATCGCCCAGTGGGCGGTGAGCGGCGTTGGACTGCGCTGGTTCGATCGCGTGCTGGGTGGCGTATTCGGGCTGCTTCGGGGGGCCGCGCTGGCGACCGTGATCGTGCTGGCAGTTGCGGCCTTTGCTCCCCAGAGTTCCTGGTTTCAGCAGTCGCGATTCGCACCATTCCTGCTGGTTACCGGACGCGCGCTGATCTGGGCGGCCCCTCCTGAGCTGCGGCAGCGCTTTAAGGATGGCTGGAATTTATTGCGGACCGTCCCGGAACATGTTGCGCATCCAGGCGCCGTCGGCGGCATACAGTGAGCGAGGGAAGCAACGCTATGGATCTATCGGATGCAAGATTGCGAGGCAGTGTGAAAGATCAGCTGGAAGCCCTAATCATGCAGATGTATAAAGGCAATATTCTCTATTCCGAAGCGGTGCGGGAATTCAAGAAGAAATTCATTCTTACGGTCCTGCAGGAGAACAAGGGCAACCAGTGTAAGGCCGCCCTCCAGCTTGGCATGCACCGCAACACGCTCAGCCGGACGATCGCCGAACTGGAGCTTGACGTGAAAGTCTTGCGCACCGGAACGCGTCGCCCTCCGCGCAGTGCCCGCCCTCATATGATCGAACGAAAAGCGGTTCGCTGAATCCGGGGGCGCTTTCTTCGCCTTCCTGAAATCTTTCGCACAACAAAAACGGGAGCAGCGCAGGCTGCTCCCGCTCCGCGTTATTGCTACTCAGCTTTACTGCGATGGAGTGTGATGGGTCGTGTGATGGGTGGCAGGCGCTGTGGTCGTGACCGGCTTGCCATTCTTGTCCAGCAGGACGCCGTCCGTCATCGTCAACATAAACGGGTTCGGCGTATAGCTGCTTACCGTGCCTTGGAACTGCATTAACGTGCCCGGCGCGGGGGCAAGTCGTGCCGGGACCGGCTTCTCCATTGTCAGATCGATATCGGCCTTCTTGGCATCGATATCGTCCTCGCTGCCGGCCAGCAGAAAGTGCGAACCGGAACCGCTGATGACGCTGGCCGCCAAAGCCACAGCCTTGTCCTTAATCGCGTTCCACACCGTATCGGCGGCCTGCTGATTACCCGAGGAGAGCACCAGTTGCCATTCGGCGAAGCTCATCTGCTTGGGATCTTTGCTCTTGACCAGGTCGGCGGCCTGCTCGGCGGGAGAAGGCGGCGGCGGCGCGGCGGCAACCGTGAAGCCCGCCGGCGGTGTGACGCTTTGCGAAGCCTTGGCGTCGTTTACCAGTTCGTTCCAGCCCTGATCGGAGCCGTGATAGCGAACATACTTCTTATGACCGTAGTCGAGAATCTGCTGCTGGCCTGGTCCCTGTGCCAGCTGCGAAGCCTTCACGATGTACCAGAAGCCGTCGGGGTTGACCGGATTAGCTTCGAGATCGGCTGTCGCCAGCGGGTAGATATCGCCAATGTTCGGCTGACTTTCTTTGGACACAGCGTCGGCAAAATCCTTTTGCGCCGTCGGGAAATCTTTCTTCTGCAAGGCGGCAAAAGCCACTGCACCGTCAAAGATAGCGGCCATTTCATTGTGGAGCTTGGTGAAGTCGGCGTCACTCATGCCTTCCGGCTTCGGCATGGTCTGCACCGCCTGCAGTCCCTGCTGTCCATATTTCTCGGCCATCTGCAGGTTCTGCTGCATCTGCGGGCCACCCTGCGACGCGGCCATCCGGTAGTTATACGCCAGCAAAGCCAGCGCGCGTGGGTTGTTGGGATCGAGCTGGAGGACTTTGTTGGCCGCATCCAGTGTCTTCTGCTGGTCGCCTGTTGCCTGGTAGGCCGACATCAACTGCTCGGCGGCATCGACCTTCATAACGCTGTTGGGATAGGTCTGCAGAAAAGCTTCCAGTGCCTGCGCCTTGGCCTTGGGATCCGATTGCTGCACGGCGTTGACGTAAGCGTTGTACTCGGCGGGGTCCTTGATCTGTTTGCTCTGCCCGGCTGCGGGCGCTTGACCTGCGGCGGGTGCGGCTCCCTGGGCGAACGCCGGCAGGGCTAAGGCCGCGCTGGCGAACACCAGCAACGAGAAAAGGACTAGCGACTTCTTCATTCGATTGGCTCCTTGAACGTGCGAACTGTGACGCCCTTCACCTGGTGACGTACCAACGACGCATCCAGGGAGTGTGGATTGCAATTGCTTTACTAAGAATAACGGTACGATCCGGCCAGGCATGCTCATGCCACCTTATCCCTCCACCGATGACTCCTAGGTAAGGACTCGTAACACTCCGGTGGCGGAGACGGGATTATAAGGACGCACTTCGCCTTAGGCAAGCTACAAACCTCAATCCAATTCCGTAGACCTAAGATGCTGACGTGCATGGACCGGATGTGCGCATTATAAGCATCCAAAGCCCTTAAGGGGAAATCCACTCTCCTTGGAGTGCCGCATGACGCCGTCTTCGCCGCCGTCGCTCGCCAATTCCATCTGCGTTGTCACCGGAGGTGGCAGGGGCATCGGCCTCGCCATCGCCAAGAAACTCTCGCGCCTCGGAGCCTCGGTTGTCATCACCGGACGCGATTCGTCGCGGCTGACCGAAGCTGCGCGCGAGGTCGCCCAGGAAGGTGGCCAGAGCGAGGCCTTCGTCTGCGATGTCACCCATCTGAAGGGCGTCGAATCGCTAGCTGCGCATGTCAAGACGAACTACGGAAAACTCGACGTGCTGGTCAACAATGCCGGCATCGGCGGTAAGTCGGGCCCGCTGCAGCAACTTCCGCCGGAGCAGTGGGACGCGATCTTCAACACCAATGTGCGGGGCGTGTACTACATGATTCGCGCCTTGGCTCCAATGATGATCGCGCAGCAATCGGGCGACATCATCAACATTTCGTCGCTCGCCGGCAAGAATCCGCTGCCCAATGGGGCTGCCTACTCGGCGTCAAAATGGGGGCTGAACGGCCTTTCGTACTCCGTCGCCGAAGAGCTGCGGGCCCACAAAATCCGCGTTAGCGTGATCTGTCCGGGCTCGGTCAACACCGATTTCAGTCCCCACAGCGGCAAGAATACGCAGAAGATGCTGCAACCCGGCGATGTGGCTCATGCGGTGGAGATGCTGCTGACGCAACGGCCGGAATCCTTCATCAGCGAGGTCCTGTTGCGGCCACGCGAGAAGCCGTAAAAGGCAGTTGTCAGTGCTCAGTGAGCAGTTGGCGGTGCCGGCCGATAAGAGCAGAACGACGACCCGCGCGATGCCACCAGCGACTCTCCTCGTCCGATTTGCTCCACTTTGTGACTAACCTGTATTACTATTATTGAGGGTTAGGAGGAGCAGGATGAACGAAGTCGAACGCATTGTCGATCAATACGACCGCATGATGAACGGGGCTGCCTGGCACGGGGACCCGGTTTGGAAGCTGCTGGACGGAGTTTCTCCGGAAACTGCTGCCCGCAGCGTCACAGCGAACACCCATACCATTTGGCAACTGGTGAGGCACATGATGTACTGGGAGTCTGTTGCCTGCCGCCGGCTAAGCGACCTGCCGAGCGAACAGGATGCCAGTCTGAATTTTCCCGCGACTCCCGAGCCGACGGCCGCGAACTGGCACAAGACGCTCGAAGACTTTCGCGCTTCCAACGAGGCTTTCCGCAACGCAATCACCCACATCGATCCGGCCGGTCTGGACCAAGAACTCGCTACAGAGAAAGACCATTCACCCTATGTCGAGGCCCACGGCGTGATTCAGCATCACGCCTATCATGTGGGGCAGATTGGCATTCTGAAGGCGGCGTTCGTCACGAAAGCCGATTGAAGGCTGCCTGCGCCGCATGGACTGGAGTCCGTGCGGCATATCTAGAAAAAAAGTCTTAACGGCACGACCAAGATGGCGCTGAAAAACTAATTGCCGAAGCGTAATCATGGCACGGCTTCAGCCGATGGAGGACATGCGGTTCGCCGTCAGTGTTGCGATGTATGGAACCACAGGTCCCTCACCCCTGAAGGGGATTCGGGATGACAAAGTTCGTGGGCGAAGCCAGACTTTTCCCGCAAGCGGTTCAGCCGGGCCGCCAACCGGCTCAATCATCACGCGGGGCTTTCAGCCCCTCGTCCGAATTGCCGCGCAGGCACTGTTCGGATCGGCTACGAGGCGGCCGACGTCACCAGCGCCGCCTTTTTGGCGGCCTTCTCCTGCTTCTGCGCCTCCGCCAGCAACTTGCGGAGAATACGCATGCCGCTGTCGACGTGCTTCTCCTCCAGCAGGAACGGGGTCAGGAAACGCAGGACCGTATCTTGCGTGACGTTGATCAACAAGCCCTTGTCGAGCGCGCCTTCGAGAATCGGCTTGCCCGGCACGGTAAGCTGGAGCGCTTGAATCGCGCCGACTCCCCGCACCTCGGTAGCAATGTCGAACTTTTCGACCAGCTCCTGGAGCTTCGATTTGAAGTAAGCGCCGACGCGGCGAACCTGTTCCAGCAGGTTCTCTTCTTCCAGAATGGCCAGGTACTCCAGCGCCACACGGCAGGTGAGCGGCCCTCCGCCGAAGGTCGTGCCATGCTTCCCGGGTGAAATGTGTTGCGCAAACTGCTGCTTGGCCAGCATCGCCCCCATCGGAAGACCTGCGGCGATCGGCTTGGCCAGGCAGACCACGTCGGGCATCACGCCATAGTGCTCGAAGGCAAACAGCTGCCCGGTCCGTCCCATGCCGCACTGAATTTCGTCGAAGATGAGCGCGGCCTGATGCTGATCGGCGACCTGGCGGCACGCTTGCAGAAACTCGGCCGACGACTCCTGAATGCCGCCTTCGCCCTGGATCGGCTCCAGCACGATGCCGCAAACCGTCTCATCCACCGCCGCGCGTAAGGCTTCAAGATTGTTGCGCGGCACAAAGCGCACGCCCTCCAGCATAGGATCGAAATCCTTGCGGTACTTTGGCTGGCCGGTCAAGGCCAGGGCGCCCATGGTGCGCCCGTGGAACGAATTGTCGAGAGCCACCACAACACATTTCTCAGGTCCGCGATTGGCGCGGCCGGCAGCGCGAGCCAGCTTCAGCGCGGCCTCGATGGCCTCGGTGCCGCTGTTCGAGAAGAAGGCGCGATCGAGCCCCGACTTGGTGCACAGTTTTTCGGCCAGCAACCCCTGATACTCGTTGTAATAGAGATTGGAAATGTGTATGAGCTTTGCCGCCTGTTCGCGAATCACTTTCACGATGCGCGGGTGGGAATAACCGAGCGCATTGACCCCCAGGCCCGTGAGGAAGTCGAGATATCGCTTGCCCTCGACATCGTAGACATACACTCCCTTCCCGCGCGTGATGGCCACGGGATAACGGGCATAGGTGTTGAGTAGGTACTTCTGTTCACGCTCGACGATTTCTTGATAGTTCACAGCATCGCTCCAAGATTTATTGTAGTTCACGCGCCTGATCCCGAGCGGCACGAAAGTTGGATAGTTTCCCGGCACTCGGCGGCGAGCGAACCGGCGGAATGACGTGCACCTGGCGCGCAAAAGCGGCTCGCGATTTCACCGCTTTCGTGTACTCTGGTTAGACCCCGGTTGCGCGACCGGTCCTCCGGGTTCTGCACTGAAATGAGCTGAAAGGGTCGCATCCATGGAATTGACGATCATCTTCGGATCGATCGCCGCTCTGTTGTTGCTGGCAGTAATCGCCAACCGCTTGTCGGGACTCACGCATGTTCCCGACCTGATTGTCCTGCTGCTCATCGGGATCGCTCTCGGCCCGGTGCTGCACTGGGTTAATGCTGCCCACTTTCAAGGCACGATCAACATTCTCGGAACGCTCGCGCTCATCCTCATCCTGTTTCAGGCAGGGGTCGAAGTCCGGCTGCGCGATGCGCTCAAGTTTCTTCCTGCGGGCGTGACTCTGGCCCTGCTCAGCTACGGCATAAGCGTTGGCCTCATCGCGCTCTCAAGCCGCTATTCGCTGCACCTGTCGTGGGTGGATGCCCTTCTGATCGGCGCGGCCCTGGGCTGCAGCAGCGGAAGCGTGGTGTTGCCGGCGCTGCAGCAGATCACCTCGCCCGAATCGATCAAGACGACGCTTACGCTGGAATCGTCGCTGGGCGAAATTCTGGCGGTCCTCATGGTCGGAAGCATCATCTCCGTCGGGGGCGAACAATCGATGCTGACCGGCGTCGCCACCGGCTTCTCGCGCAGTATCGGCATCGCCGCCGCCCTCGCGGTCGCGCTGGGCATGCTCTGGTCACGAGTGTGGCCGCGTCTCGCCAACCTGGCTTACAGCAACGTGACGAACCTTGGGATGGTGCTGGGCGTCTATGCTCTCGCGCGCTATCTCGGCGGCAGTGGATTGCTGGCCACCCTGATATTTGGTGTGACGCTGGCCAATGTTCCCCGGACCCCGCATATGACGCGCCAAGGCCTTCGCCTGCTCTCATTCCACGTCGAACTCACGTTTCTGGTGCGATCATTTTTCTTTGTGCTGCTGGGCATCGTCGCCCAGTTTGTTGGACGACGTTACATTCTTCCCAGCCTCGCTATCGTCGCGGCAATCTTGCTGGCACGCTATCTGGCCGTCCTCGGCAGCGGTTGGTTGGTGCGCGAAGCCACCAGCCGGGACAAGGAACTGCTGTTCTGGATGCTGCCCCGCGGACTCGTCACCGCCGTATTAGCCCTGGACATTGTGAACGCCCGGGGAGATTCGTTCGCCTTCCTTCCCGCCATCGCCTTCACCGTGGTCCTGGTAACGAATATGTTGGTCGTGTGGGGAGCGGTGCGCGCCGGAACCAAGCTGGTCAGCCAACCCGGCGCGGCAGTGGAGCCGTCTGCCGTTTTGCCGGAAAGAGCGAAAGCCACCGCCAACAGCACAGCCTGATCTGCGGGTTGCCGCGTGTGCTTCGGCAGGCGCGTCGAGCGTAGCACCATTTATAGTGGCTCTACGCTCATGCTCATCCGCGAACAGGTTTCGCTTGCGCCTCTCACGACGCTTGGCGTGGGAGGTCCGGCCCGCTATTTTCTGGAAGCTGCCTCGCAATCCGATGTTCTCGAAGGTGTGGAGTTCGCGCGCGCGCAGCAGTTGCCGCTCTTCGTTCTCGGAGGCGGCAGCAACCTGGTGGTTGCGGACCGCGGGTTCGACGGCGTTGTGCTGAAGATCGGTCTGCGCGGCATCGAGCATGAGGAGTCATCGCGCGAAGAAGCGCCGTTTAGGGTGGCCGCAGGCGAAGAATGGGACGCGTTCGTGGCTCGTGCCGTCGAGGCCGGTGCCGCGGGCATTGAGTGTCTCAGCGGCATTCCCGGCACGGTGGGCGGCACGCCGGTGCAGAACGTCGGCGCCTATGGTCAAGAAGTTTCGACCACCATCCGCGAGGTCGAAGCGCTGGACCTGAGCACGCTCGAGACGACAACACTTACCAATTCGCAGTGCGGCTTCGCCTATCGCACCAGCCGGTTCAATACCTCGGACCGCGGACGCTACATCCTTTTGAGCGTGACCTTCGTGCTTCATCGCGGACGCCGTCCCAGCCTTCGTTATGCCGACCTGCAGAAATACTTTGCCGACCACGCCGGCGAACCCACGCTGGCGGAAGTACGATCGGCCGTGCGATCCATCCGCCACAGCAAGGCCATGCTGATTGTTCCCGGCGATGAAGATGCTCGCAGCGCCGGGTCGTTCTTCAAGAATCCGACGGTGCCGCTGAAGCAGTTTGAAGGACTCTCCGCACAACTCGAGTCGCGCGGCTTGCAACTGCCGAGTTACCCCGCCAGCGACGGCACGCGCAAACTGCCGGCGGCATGGCTGGTCCAGCATGCCGGCTTTCCCAAAGGTTACGGCACAGGTGCAGCCGGCATCTCGCGCCGTCACAGCCTGGCGATCGTCAATCGCGGTGGCGCGACCGCTGCCGATGTGCTCGCGCTCAAGGATGAGATTCAGAAGCGTGTGCTGAACGAGTTCGGCATCGAGCTACAACCGGAGCCGGTATTCGTGGGATTCTGAACCGCAGCCTCGAGGTATCGAGCAATCCCTCACATTTCGGCGAAAACCCAGATGCCTCGCCGCGCTCGTCATGACAGTTTTGTTGCGATAGGTCGGGCGTCGAGCTTATGCCACTCCGTCGCTTGGCCGTAGGCATGTGCCAGCCGCAAAAGGGAGCCGTCCGAGCCCGGCACGCCGGCGATTTGCAACCCGACCGGCAGGCCTCCCTTGGTGAAGCCGCACGGGATGGAGATGGCGGGCCAGCACAGCGCACTGAACGGCGCAGTGCTGGGCAAGAGACGTTGCATTTCATAATGCCGCAGCGCCATCGGATCCAGCGCCTCCAATCCGGCGAGCTTCGGGGCCGGCACATGCACCGTTGGTGTCACGAGTGCATTCAACGTCTGACATACTTGCAGCGCGCGCTCCCGCTCCTGGGCAAGATGGCGTTGCGTGCGGATATACTCCGTGGCGCTGATGCCCGCACAGCTCCTGAGGCGAGCCAGGGTGTGCGACTGGTAGAGCTCGGGCGATTTCTGCATCATCGCTTCGTGATACTCATAGATTTCGGCACTGAAGACCTTGCCCCGATCCGGAGCCGGCAATTGCACCTCACGAACCTCGCGCACCAGCTTTGTCAGGATCGTGAGCGCCGCTTCTACGACAGCCCTTACCTCGCCGTCAACGTCATCGAAGAAAGCTGCGCCCGGGACGCCCACCGCGAAGTCAGCAACACCGTCCTCCAGACGCGCCGGATCAAACGCCGTGGCAGCCTTCGAACCCTTCGAGCCACTCGCCAGCAGCGTGTGACTTAACACAGCGGCATCACGCACCGTCTGCGTCATAGGGCCAACGGTGTCGAACGAGGGCGAGAGTGGAACGACGCCTTTCACGCTGAATACGTCGTAAGTCGGTCGATGTCCAACAATGCCGCATAAGGCTGCCGGACAGCGGATCGAGCCTCCCGTATCGGTGCCCAAGGCGGCCACGCACATTCCACCGGCAACGGCGGCAGCCGAGCCCGAGGAGGAGCCACCGGTAATTCTCTCCGCATCCCAGGGATTTCTTGCCGCGCCGAAGGCGCTGATCAGGCCGCTTCCCCCGAAGGCGAACTCATGCAGGTTCGTCTTGCCGATCAGCACCGCTCCCGCCTGCTTCAATTGACGCGTGAGTTCGGCATCTTCGCTGGGGACCCGATTGCGATATTGATTGCTGCCTGCCGTGGTTGGGACGCCGGCGACATCGATCAGGTCTTTCAGCGCGATCGGAATGCCGTGCAGCGGTCCCCGCCACTTCCCGGCTGCGATCTCCTCCTCGGCCCGGCGCGCCTGTTCCAGCGCAAGATCGGCGGTGACGGTGATGAAGGCGTTGAGCGATGGATTCAACCGCTCGATCTGCAGGAGACACTCCCGCGCCAGTTCGATGGGGGAAAGGTTGCCGGCACGAATCTGCTCAGCCGCGTCCGTCAGGTTCAGCATGGCTGGTTACGAGGCGCGCAGCGACTTCTTCTGACACTGGTCGCATACACCGTAAATCTGGAAGGTATGCCGGGTGGTTGAGTATTTGTGTTTGCGGCCGATCTCGTACTCCACGCGCTCGATTTCGGGTGAGAAAAATTCTACCGAACTGCCACATTCGGTACAGACCATGTGATGGTGATTGCGCCGATTGTATTGGTGTTCGTACCGCGCGACTCCGTCATTGAACGCAACTTCGCTGGCCAACCCGCATTCCGAGAGCAGCTTCAGGGTGCGATAGACGGTGGTGAAACCGATTCGGTCGTCTTTCTTCTTGACCAGCCGGTAGAGTTCGTCGGTCGATAAATGGTCCCGCGTATCGAGAAAAGTGCTGAGGATGATATCGCGCTGGCCAGTCTGCTTGAGACCGACGCGGCGCAGATGGTCGTGAAAGATCTCTTGCGCTTCGCGCACCATTTCGCGCGAGATCGTCGGCTGATCATCGACTCGCTTCCGCAATGAAGATTGAGGACTGCCTCGGCGGACGGCCATAGTTCACGCAACCCATCGCTGATTTCGCTATCAGCATATCACCGGGTGTGAGGGGTACGGGGGGGCGCAGGATCGATATCTGAGGGGAGCAAGTGGGCAGGAGAGAGAAAGAGTCCCGGGCACGTCCACGTGCTTACGGCTTTTTCTTTTCTTCGAGGCAGGCCCAACACTCCATCTTGGGGGGAAAGGGTCGTCCGTCGGCCTGTTCTGTAATCATGTGCCCGCAAGCGAGATTGAAGTGAACAAAGGGATCGGCCTTCGTAACGCTGACAACGGCTTGCACCATCTTCGTACTCGGCTGCATCAGACAAAACCTCAGAGAACTTGCGCTTAAGCAACTCCTATACCGCGTCGCGGGACGAGGGTGCTTATGATCACAGTTGATCCATCGAGTTTAATCGTGTATTTGCCGACACAATTCGAGCAGAGCCAATGGCACTGTCGGATCTGATGGACCGCATCGCACGCTGCCCCTTGCAGGTTCGTCGGCGGCAGAAGTAAGAACACCTGTCCGCTACGAAGGTCAGTGAATTGTTGCCTACAGTCGAGGTTTGCGCACGTGGCCACCATACGGATCCCCGCTTCAACTTACTTTGAGTACACAGAGATGCGTGCTGGTGTGTCTGTTCAATATTGCTCATCCCAAGCCTATCCGTGCAGTAAAGCAATCGCCTCATTTCGGCGGCATACCCGCATAACCTTCGGCCCTTTATAATCATGGATTCTCATGAAAGCCATGACTGCTGCGTCTTCAACGCGGCCCACGAACTCCAGAACCGTCTTCAAGGCCGTCGTTGCGATACTTGTCTTCCTGTTGATCGCGTTTCTCGCATTCGACTTCTGGTTTTACCGGGCGGTGCGCGCCGCCCTCCCCCAGGTGGATGGGACGATTCAACTGTCGGGTCTGGCAGCTCCCGTCATCGTTAGCCGCGACTCGCTGGGCGTCCCAACGATCACAGCCGGCAATCTCGCCGACTTGTTCTACGCTCAGGGTTATATAACGGCGCAGGACCGCCTGTGGCAGATGGACATGACGCGCCGCTTCGCTGCGGGCGATCTCTCGGAGATTCTGGGCGAAGCCTATGTCAAGGTCGATCGCGAGCAGCGCATCCTCGGACTGCGGCAGGTGGCGGAGAAGATAGCGGCCAACATGGCTCCCGCGCAACGTGCACACTTCGAAGCCTACGCGGCGGGAGTCAACGCCTACATCGATCAGCACCGCAAGACCTTGCCCCTCGAATTTCGTTTTATGGTGTACTTCCCGCACGTCTGGACGGTCGAGGACTCTGTGCTGGCCGGCCTGTCAATGACGGAGTTTCTGAACCATGGCATGTACAAAGACGAACTCGAGAAGGAGACGATTCTCGCGAAACTTGGACCGGAGCTGACGGCTGATCTCTATGTGAATTCTTCGTGGCGCGATCACCCGCCGGGAGCAGAGTCTTCGACGATTGACAATGAAGCGCCGAATCCCGAAGGCTCCGAGGAGGGCGAAGGGGGCCCACGCGCCAGTCGTCACGAGGGCGTGAAGAAGCCGCAAATTGGCGCCGAGAACGTCGGTCGTCCCCAGACCGGCGAGCCTCTTCACAGCATCCTGACGCGCGCGCCTGCAGTCGCGACCCTTCAAAGCCTCCTTAGCGATACCGGCGAACGCTACCAGCCTGGCTCGAACAACTGGGTAGTCTCCGGCGCCCACACGGCCTCGGGAAAACCGCTGCTCTCGAATGACATGCATCTCAACTTGCAGCTTCCCAACACGTGGTACGAAGCGCATCTCACCGCCGGCGACTTCGATGTGGCCGGCGTCACGCTGCCCGGAGTGCCCTTTGTTATCGTCGGGCACAATCGCAATATCGCTTGGGGCTTTACGAATCTTGGGCCGAATGTCGAAGACGTATACGTCGAGAAGTTCAACGACAAGGGAGAGTACCTCACGCCGGAAGGCTGGAAGCAGCCTGTTCATCGCAAGGAAATCATTCGCGTGAAGGGCAAGCCCGAGGTCAATCTCGATGTCGAAGTCACGCGGCATGGGCCGATCATCACCGACCTGGTTCCGGGCGAGACTCGCAAGCTGGCGCTCAAATGGATTGTCTACGATCCCCAGGCCGGTACGATTCCCTTCTTTGCCGTGGATTCGGCAGCGAACTGGCAGGAGTTTCGCGCTGCTTTCTCGCAATTCGGCGGACCTGGCCAGAACGTCGTTTACGCCGATAGAGACGGCCACATTGGCTATCAGGCGACGGGTTTCATTCCCATCCGCGCCGCAGGAGACGGTTCGCTTCCTGTCGCCGGGGAAGACAATGCGCATGAGTGGACCGGCTACGTGCCGTACGATAAGTTGCCAAGCGTCTACGATCCACCTTCAGGAATGATTGCAACCGCGAACGGCCGCATCGCGCCGAACGGGTATCCCTACCAACTGAGCACGGAATGGGGGTCTCCCTATCGCACACAGCGGATCTACAAACTGCTGAATGTGCCGGGCAAAAAGTTTACCCCGGCCGACATGCTGGCCATCCAGACCGACATCGTTTCGGACTTCGATCGCTATTGCGCGGAGCGGTTCGTGTATGCGGTCGATCACTCGCCGAAGGCGTCAGCACGGGCCAGAACCGCTGCCGATTTCATGCGCAAGTGGAAGGGGCAGATGGAGACCGATTCGGTCGCGCCGACCGTCGAGACCTACGCGCGGCGAAAGCTGAATGAACTGCTCTTGAAGCCGAAACTCGGCAGCGATTGGAAGAAATACGATTGGTTGATGAGTCCCGTCTGGCTGGAGAGTGTGTTAATGCACCAGCCGGCCCGCTGGCTGCCGCAGGGGTATGCCAGCTTCGATGAGGTGCTGGCGGCGGCCGTTGAAGCCGCCGTCGCCGATCCGGAAGCTCCGCGTGCGTTGGGCCTGTGGAAGTGGGGACGCGTGCACCACGTGGACATCGAGCATCCCTTCTGGAGCCATGTCCCTATCCTGAAACGTGGCGCTGGAACGGGACCGCAGCCGCTGTCGGGAAATGGTGAAACCCTGAAGCAGGTAGGAACTCACTTCGGCCCCTCCGAGCGCCTGACGGTGGATTTCGCGGACCTCGACGCAAGCACCCTCGACCTCGTGAATGGCCAGTCCGGCAACATCTTCGACGACCACTTCAACGACCAGTGGCCCGCCTATTACAACGGGCGGACGTTCACGCTGCCGTTTTCGCCGCCGGCCGTGCAGCAGAGCGCCGCCCATCATCTGAGGCTGGTTCCCTGACTTCCAACGGGACCGCTAATTCTGATCGACCAGTGACACGTCGCTTAACGCACCGGTGAACACAATCTGCGTAGCTTGCAGCTTATTCGTCGTGGTGTCGTAAATCGCCAGATACCCGTTCTGGATCACGTACATGACATTACGATTCGCGATCGCCAGCATGCCGGTAATCGGACCATTGGGAGGCAGTGGAGGATCGGCGGTATTCGTATTCAGATTCACCACCGACAGGCAGCCCGTAGTGATGTTCGAGCAGGTCTTCGCCCCAACGTAAAGCTTGTTGTTGGTTGCGATTGCCATTTTGCTATGTTGTCCATCAGCGATGGGAATGGAGCTGGTCGTGGTGCGCGTCATGGTACTGATATTGACGATGTCGACCGTCCCGGCCGGACCCGGATTGCCCGCTACGTAGAGATTGGTGCCGTTGAGTAAACCCACAGAGGCGCCGCCCACGGGAACGGTGGCCTTAACGCTGGCGCTTGGAATATCGACCTGACTTACCGAGGGGGGGCCCGCGGTCGATCCACATTCGGGTCCGCAATTCAGAACGTAGGCGGTGCTGTCACTGGTGAAAAACGCATTCACCGGACGCGCGAGGCCCGGAATCGCAGTATACGTAACCGGACTCGCCTTGGTATTAATCAGAATGGCATTATCGGAATCATCCGAAAACACCATCAGGTATTGACCGCTCGTGCTGACCGCCACGGCGATTGCCGACGGCACGGGATAGTTGCCGGTAATGCTGTTGCTGGATACTGTGACTGCTTGCACGAGGCCGTTGCGTCCTCCGCCACTTACGGTTGCGTTTCGTACGGGAACATACAAAATCGTCGAGTCCGGCGAGAACACCCCCATACTGGCGCTTCCCGCTAAGGCAACGTTGGTGTTGAGGGCTTCGGCGGAATTATTTACGAAGTAAATCGTATTAGTTGCGCCCGCAAAGGTGGCCGTCTGCGTGTAGTCGGGAGTGTGGACCTCCCACGTAATCTGGTCGCCGATACTGATCGACGTCGGCACCGTAACCGTGACCGCTTGACCGGACGAGTTTGTGGTCTGCTGTTGGGTATACGCTGCGGTGTCATTTTGACTGTCGACAATGTACAGATCGCCCGAATACGTGTCGCTGAGAAAAACACGGTGGGTGAGGTGGCTGACTTGCCCGGGCGCATTGGCCGAGCTACTGCTGCCACCGCATCCACTTATGTCGAGTATGGCAAGGGACGTAAAGACGAGGACTACCAACCGCTTCAAACGTTTACCCCGTATATCATAATGATTTCAGAAGAGTTGATTGGTGACTCGGGAATTATACCAAAGCCCGGTGTGGCGTACGTGGCGCTTCGGGCGACGGCAAACTCCCTGAGTCTGCGATAATCTTCAGACAAGCTCAAACATCCATACCCAGTACAAACCATGCCAACGGACCTTACGACTCGACTGCAAAAAGGCGCTGTTCTTTGCGACGGCGCCATGGGAACGCTGCTGTATTCCAAGGGAATCTTCATCAACCGCTGCTACGACGAGCTGAATGTCTCGCAGCCCGACTTGATTCGTGGCGTTCATCAGGAATATCTCCAGGCGGGCGCTGACATCATTGAGACAAACACCTTCGGCGCCAATTCGTTTCGTCTCTCGAAGCACGGATGTGTCGATAAGTTGGCCGACATCAACCGCCAGGGCGCCCGGGTGGCGCGCGAGGCGGCCAAGAGCTTCGACGCCCTGGTGGCCGGCGCGGTCGGACCGCTGGGAGTCAGAATCGAGCCCCTTGGTAAGGTCTCGCTGGCCGAAACGCGCGAGGCCTTCCGTGAGCAAATAGCGGCGCTTAACGAGGAAGGCATCGACCTCATCATTCTCGAGACCTTCGGCTATCTGGAAGAGTTGCACCAGGCCATCCTGGCCTCCCGCGAGGTCAATCCTGGGCTGCCGGTGATCGCGCAGGTCACCATCGACGAGGACGGCAATTGCCTCGATGGCTCCAGTCCCGACCACTACGGTCCGCAGATGGAAGAGTGGGGCGCTGACGTGATTGGCTGTAACTGCAGCGTCGGCCCGGTCGCGATGCTCGACGCACTGGAGCGCGTGCGCGCCGTAACCAGCGCGCCACTGTCGGCGCAACCCAACGCCGGCATGCCGCGTTCGGTCGAGGGACGCAACATCTACTTGTGCTCGCCCGAGTACATGGCGAGTTACACCAAAAAGTTCATCAACGTCGGAGTACGCCTGATCGGCGGATGTTGTGGCACGACACCGGAACATATCCACAGCATGAAGTCGGCGATGCGTGTGGGAGGAGCGCGCACGTCCTCGTTCAAACCGGCGGCTGTGCCAAAAGCGCATCCCGTCGAAGTAACGCCGCTGAGAGAACGTTCGCAGCTTGGCCGCAAGATCGCCAACGGCGAGTTCGTCACCATGGTGGAGATCGTTCCGCCGAAAGGCACAGACGCTACCAAGGAGATCGAGGGCGCGCGCTTCCTGAAATCCGTGGGCGTAGACGGTATCAACATCCCCGACAGCCCGAGGGCGTCGGCCCGCATGAGCAACCAGGCGCTCTGTCTGCTGGTGGCGCAGCAGGTGGGAATTGAACCCATCCTGCACTACACGTGTCGCGACCGCAACGTCTTGGGCATCCAGTCGGACTTGCTGGGCGCCAGCGCCGTCGGCATTCGCAACCTGATCTGCATCACCGGTGATCCCCCGAAAATGGGCGATTATCCGGACGCAACCGCCGTCTTCGACGTGGACGCAATCGGACTGGTCAACATCGTACGCAACCTGAATCGCGGACTCGATATCGGCGGCAATCCGATTGGCAATGGCACCCGCTTCGTAATCGGAGTGGGCGCGAATCCCGGCAGTCCCAACATCGAGGAAGAGATTCGGCGCTTTGAATACAAAGTCGAAGCGGGAGCTGAGTTGGCCGTGACGCAACCCGTCTTCGACCTGCGCCTGCTGGAAGATTTCATGCGCAGCATCGAGCATTGCAAGATTCCCGTGGTCGCCGGCATCTGGCCGCTGACCAGCGCGCGCAACGCGGAATTCATGAAGAACGAACTTCGCGTCTCGATTCCCGACGAGATCATCGAGCGCATGACCCGGGCCAATACCGCCGAGGCAGCTCGCGCCGAGGGAGTGGCCATTGCGCGCGATATGCTTTCCGCTGTGCGCACCATGGTGCAAGGCGCTCAGATCAGCGCGCCCTTTGGCCGCTATTCCTGCGCGGTTGATGTGCTGGAAGCACTCGGCGGAGAGGGCGTAACTCGCTGCGCGACGGTTTAGCAAGCGACATCTGACGCCGTCGCTGCCGTCTGCCTCGGGGCTCAATGAATCGGCTTAAGCTACTCTGGATTTTCTTACACCCGTGTTGAAGACTTGCACTAGAATTCTTATGGGAGTTGAGCTTGCCCAAGTTTGAAGAGTGCCTGGATCGTCTGGAAAAAATCGTCGCAGAGCTGGAAAAAGGAGACGTCTCCCTCGACCAGGCTTTGCAACTGTTTGATGAAGGCATGAAGCTCTCCGGGTCTTGCCGAAAAGAATTAGAGGAGGCAGAAGGCAAGGTCGAGATTTTACTGAAGCGAAATGGCAAGCTTCAGCCGGAGGCTTTCGAACCAGCCGCTCCCGGTGACACTGGCAAGTAGGAAGGCATTCTCAAGTTCCCGCCCGGGTTTACCTGATCGCATCTTTACGAAGATTGTGTTTCACCCGATTGGCACTGGCCACCTTTTCACCCCCATGAATGGAGCAAGCCATGCGTCCTGTCAATGTCGTTCTCGCTCATCGCGACCCGGTTGCGGCCGATGTTCTGGCCCGCAGCTTGCGTCCGGAATTTCGCAACCTCGCCATCGCTCACTCGCGGTGTGAGATCCCTTCGGCCGTGGCGCGTTTGCGCGCATCGCTGGCACTGGTCGATCTCGAACTTGTCAGCTTCGGAGAATTGCAGCAGTTGTGCCGCGACTTCCCTGCCACCGCCTTCGTTGCCCTGCATCGCCTGGCGGACGACCAGATGTGGTCAGATGCACTGGTGGTAGGGGCTGTCGACTGTTGCCAGTCGAACGACGTGACCAGTATTTTGTTTGCCGCGGACCGGTCCTCGCCAAGCGCCGTCCGAACCGCGGTCGCCTGAATTCCATGGGCGTCGCCGACGGCGCCCGTGCGACCTCTTATGCCGCCAGAATGCGATCGAAGTCGCTTTTCCCTGCCCCGGCCTCAAGCTGCTCGTAGGTGCAGCCCTGGGGACGCTTTTCCGGACGCCAGCGCAAGAATTTGGTGCCATGCCGGAATCTGCCTCCGGAAAAATGATCGTAGCGGACTTCGCAGACCAGTTCCGGCTTCAGGGCTTTCCATTCGCCGGTGCGCTCGGTGCTCCAGCGGCTCGGCCCACCGGGCGCATGGCCGGTGAAACCCTCGCCACCCAGGTAGGGACGAAGCACGCCCTTCAACGTCTTTCGCTCCGCGGCGTTGAAGCTGGACGAAAAACCAACGTGATTGAGCAGCCCATTGGAGTCGAAGAGTCCCAGCAGCAGCGAGCCGACTTCGCCGCCTTTACTCGCATAGCGAAAGCCCCCCACCACGCAGTCGGCGGTGCGAATGCGTTTGATCTTGCGCATCGCCGTGCGCTCGCCCGAAGCATAGGAGCGATCCAGTTCTTTGGCGATCACTCCGTCAAAACCGGTGGAGGCCAGCTCTTTCATCCAGCGTTGCGCCGTTTTGTGCTCACGCACGGCGGGTGAGAGCCGGATCGACGGGTTCTTCCCAATGGCTTTGAAGAATTGTTCCAGCCGCTCCCGTCGTTCGCCGAGCGGGAGGTCCACCAGGGGCTTCCCTCGTTCGTCGACTAACAAATCAAAAACCAGATAGGTCGCCGGCGACTCAGCCGAAAGCTTGCGAATGCGGCTCTCCGCCGGATGAATGCGCAACAGCAGATCGTCGAATGAGAGATGACCGTCTCTTACCACAACGATCTCTCCATCCAGCACGAACTCTTTCTGCGGCAACGCTTGGACCGCGGCGACCACCTCCGGGAAGTATCGCCCCAACGGCTGACCCGCCTTCGACTGTAGAAGGACCTCGTCGCCCTTGCGAAACGCCAGGCAGCGAAAGCCGTCCCACTTGGGTTCGTATTGCCATTGGTCGCCGGACGGGACCTCGTCCACCAGTTTCGCCTCCATCGGCGGATAAGGCGGCTGAATCGGCAACGCGATCGGCGGAAATTCCTGCTGTAGCTCTTCTGCGGCGACAGCGCCTTCAGCAATCTTGGCATCCTTGGGTTTGGCAGCACGCGAACGAGGCATGCCGGCTTAGATGCACGTCCAAGTTATCAGGCGTCCCACCTGGGACGAACTCCGTTGCTATACTTTTCTTTCCATGCTCAAGGACATACTGGAAGAAGGTCGCATCGTCACCGATCAGGCACTGGAGCGGCTGCTCCCGCCAGCGACGCAGTATCCTGCGTCCATTCATCAGGCGATGCGGCACAGTGTTTTCGCCGGGGGCAAGCGTTTGCGGCCCATCCTGTGCATGGAGGCCGCGCAGATGGTCGACGAGTGCATGCCGGAAGGCATCGACGATCTCGGAGCCGCACTCGAGATGCTGCACACTTACTCGCTCATCCACGATGACCTGCCCGCGCTCGACAACGACGACATGCGCCGCGGCCTTCCGACCTGCCACAAGGCATTTGGCGAGGCGACGGCCATTCTCGCCGGTGACGCCTTGCAGACTCTCGCCTACGAAACGCTGGCCAAGTTGCAATGCCCGGCAGAAGCTCGCGTCGCCATCATCGCCGAGGTTGCGCATGCCACCGGCACAATCGACGGCATGATCGGCGGACAGGTGATGGATCTCGAAGCTGAGCGGCAGCATCCCGATGCGCACACGCTCGAGTACATTCATCGCTCGAAGACCGGCGCGCTGTTGACGGCCAGCGTCGTAACCGGTGGCATCTTTGGGGGAGCCGATGCGGCGCAGATCAAAAGCTTGCGCGACTTCGGTCAGAATATCGGACTGGCGTTCCAGATCGTTGACGACGTTCTCGACGTTACCCAGACTTCGGAGCAACTGGGCAAGACCGCCGGCAAGGACACCGCCACCGAGAAGGCGACGTATCCATCACTGTTCGGAATTGATGAGTCGATCAAAAAGGCAGATGAACTCGTCGCCTCCGCGTCGGCGGCTCTCGATCCCTTCGGCGAACGGGCCGCGACCCTGCGCGAGCTTGCGCATTTCCTGGTGGAGCGCAAGAAATGAATCAACCGGCGCTGGACATTCTCGCCATCGCCGCGCACCGCGACGACGTGGAGCAGACATGTGGCGGCACGCTGCTCAAGATGGCTCGCAAAGGGGCGCGCACCGCGATCCTGGATCTCACGCAGGGTGAAATGGGCACCCGCGGCTCCGCCGAGGAGCGGGCCAAAGAAGCCGCCGCCGCAGCGCGAATCCTGCACGTCGCGTGGCGCGACGCTCTCGACATTCCCGACGGCCGCGTCGAGAACACTTTCGCCAACAGAATCAAAATCGCGCGTGTCATCCGCGAGCAGCGCCCGCGAGTGGTCATTCTTCCCTACTGGCAGGGACGCCATCCTGATCACTACACCTGCTCCACGCTCGGCTATGAAGCATGTTTTCTCGCGGGATTGCGTAAACTGGGTCACACCGGCGCGACCGGCGACATTCCCCAGGAAGCAGTCCAGGCGCTACGCGCGCTGCCGCCGCATCGGCCCTTCAAGATCATCTATGCGACCCTGTACTACGATGTGAGGCCAACCTTCGTCGTCGACATTACTGCGGAGTTCGACGCCAAGATCGAATCGCTCTTCGCCTACAAAACGCAGTTCGCTGATCAGGAAGCCGGCAAGGGCGATTTCCCTCCGCACGCCGACATCCGCGATCGCCTCGCCAGCATGGCCCACTTCTACGGACAGCTGGTCGGCGTGCGCTACGGCGAACCCTTCTTCCAGAAAGAAGTCGGCCTGGTGGAAGACCTCAGGCTGGTTCCGGTGAAGTCCATCTGACGGCAGTTCAGGCTTCGACTCGATCGAGAACCGCGTTGGTCACAGTCTGAGCGCGACCGCCACTCCATCCCTCAGCGGAACGATTGTGGTGTACCAGTCCTGCGACTCGTAGAGCAGGCGATTCAGTTCGACAACACCCTTGGTGGTCTGCTCAGGCTGCTCTCCACCCGTGAGTTCAGGATTCCCCGCCGCGTAAGCGACCTTGCCGCTCCACAACGTGTTGTCGGTCAAAAACAGGCCACCCTTGCGCACGTGCGATGCCGCCATGTGAAACACGCGAGGATAATCCTGCTTGTCGACATCGCTGAACAGGATGTCGAACTGCTCCTTGCGCTCGGAGAGGATCTCGAGTGCATCGCCGACATGAACTTCGATGCGATCGGCAACGCCTGCCTGCTCGAAGTAGCGGCGCGCTTCGTCGGCATTCTTGCGGCTGCCGTCCGTGTAATGCACCTTGCCTCCCTCGCCGACCGCCCGTGCCCACCAGATCGTCGAGTAGCCAATGGCCGAACCCATTTCGAACACCGTCCTGGCGTTGATCAGCCGTCCGTATTGGTAGAAAAGTCGACCGACGGCCGGCCCGACGATGGGAATGTCCCGCTCCTTCGCCTGGCGCTCCATCTCCTGCAAGACAGGGTCCCGCGGCGGCAACATCGCGTGAAGATAATTTTCAACCTGCTTGTCGGTGATCATCGGGTTCTCCTGAAGGGGCAAGTCACCGGTCCTCGGCGAGTCCCACAGCATACCAAACCGCGGATCGCCAGGTTCCACGGAACACGCTGAATCCCGCTCCGAAGTTCACCAATCGCGACATTTTGCTCACTCGGGACAACTCTGACCCTTGGTCAACATCTAACCGAAGTGCCCTTCTGCCACTTTCGTTGCACGGCAGCGCATGGTTGAGGAGGACTGAGTTTATCCGTCTGATTCTATAGTAGTTATTCTGCGACCGCTGGGGGACGGGACTGGCTTAAATCGTTTCAAAGCTGCACAAACTGCTTGAAACAGGTCGAAAAGTGGGGTATATTTTCAGTTCTTTAAGTCAACCCAAGCGTCCAGGTCTGCGCCACCCCGTGACGCGCCCACGGCCCCGGCCATGAATCTAATGTAGAACGTGACGAATCCAAGTGAAGTAGGCCTTGGTACGGGACCATCAAGCATCATTCGGGCCCGACACATCATTAAAGAATTACATTCTCGCAGGTGGAAAGACAATAAACATGGCAAAGCGACGTGGCAATCCTAACTGGGGCAAGCCCGAACCGATCGGTCCGGTCGTCCCCACAATTACCGAGTTCGAACAGGTGGTAAAGGAGTTCAAGCTCGCCCCTGATCAGTATCTTCGCTCGACCCGTTTGCGTGAATGGGCGCGGAAGAACAAGAACTCGAAGTACATCCCCGAGCCTCTGCTGGAAGCCTGGGGCTTTGAAATCGAATCGACTCTGTAGTACAACGAGTTTCGAAGCGGGGCCGCCGCGTGCGGCCCTTTTTCTTTGTCTCTCCCCGTGGATAAGCATGCCAAAATTTGAGAAGCACATTTTCGTTTGCACCAATCAGCGGCCGCCGGAGAATCCTCGTGGCTCGTGCGATCCTTCCGGCGGTGGCGAATTGCATCAGGCATTCAAAGCCGGGCTGGCCCGGCGCGGGCTGAAGGGCAAAGTGCGCGCCAACAAGGCGGGCTGCCTGGACCAGTGCGAGCACGGCCCGAATATCGTGGTCTATCCTGAAGCGGTTTGGTATGGATTTGTGTCGCTAGCCGACGTCGACGAAATCATCGATTCCCATATCGTCGGCAATCGACCGGTCCAACGACTCTTGATTGCGGACTCCTGTCTGAATACCGAGACTTGCCCGCATCGTCCGCGCAAAGCCTGACTGGGCGGCGGCGGCATTTTTTGATCGACCGCGCGTTGTGCTGCGCATCCAATCCAGGCGATGACGTTCAATAACGATCAGACCGTTGCCATGCTCGTCGGCACCAGTTTTGCGGCCGGATTGAACGTCTATGCCACGGTAGGCACCTTAGGACTGCTGTCGCGTGCCGGTGTGATTTCTTTGCCCTCGGCGCTCGACGTGCTGCAAAACTGGTGGATCATCGGCGTCTCGCTGGTGATGTTCGGGCTGGAGTTTTTCGCTGACAAGATTCCCGTCTTCGATCTGTTGTGGAACGCGCTGCACACGTTTATTCGTGTGCCGGTAGCGGCCTACCTCGCCTATGCGGCCTCGTCGCATATGTCGCCCCACATGCAACTGCTCTCGGGTTTGATGGGAGCGGCGATTGCCTTCGCAGCCCATGGCGGCAAAACCGCCGTGCGTGCGGCGGTCACACCTTCGCCCGAGCCCTTCTCGAATATGGCCCTCAGCTTCGGCGAGGATGTCGGTGCAGTCACGCTTTCCTGGGCCGCGGTGCAGCATCCTTTTGTTGCTGCGACCATTGTGGTGATTGCACTACTGATGATTGTGCTAGCGGCGCGCTGGGTCGTCTCCTCGCTCAGACGTCTGTACAGCCGGGCGGGCGCTGCGCTATCGCGAGCGTAAGGTTTCACCCTGAATTCCCGCGCATTTCATCCCAAAAAGTTTGCTCCTATCGGCCTCGTAGCTTACACTCAAACTCGCCCATTCGATTTCAAACTGATGAGCCATCCTCGAGGCGTCCTTCGTCGGATTGAAACTTGTGCCTTCAGGAATGTATTCATGCGTATGCCATCCTCCCGAACGATTCGAATTCTCACCTTGAGCCGTGATGTCTCCCTTCTTAGCTCGCGTGCCAATCTGCTGACGCAAGCCGGATATTCCGCCGATTGCGAACTCGATCAGGAACGCGCCCTGCGACGGATCCGCACCCGTGGCTACGACCTCATCATCGTCAGCGACAGCTTCAGCCCGGACGAGCAGGTCGCCCTGCGGGCCAAGGTGCGGCAGCTCGAGCCAGACACGGCTGTGCTGCTTCTGGGAGAGGAAGCCAAGGATGCCGGGCAGCTTCTCGAATTGGTTGAGGCCAGCCTGGAGAAGAAAAACAACATTAGGGCCCGCCTGAGGCCGTTCCACTCGCTTTCGGAACGGAAAGTCTGAGCAAGTCGAGATGCGCGATGGCCCCGTAGGGACCTGCGGTTCGCCGGCATCGCCACCGGTGCCCTCCCCTTTCGAATTCATCCCGAACCGCTTCAGCGGCAGGAACGGCATCCGCCGCTGTGCGGCACCTGGCGGAACCATGGATTCTCGCACAGACCGTCTGCTCACCCCGGACTCACGTCCGAGGCTACGGTTGTTCCTCCCTACGGGCTGCATACTTGGGCCCACACTGTGGGACGGGAGATCACACCTGATTGCTGATTGCTGAATGCTGAATGCTGAGTGCTGAATGCTGAGTGCTGATCGGCTAGTTGCTAATCCCAATCGCCTCTCCTGCTAAAATCTTTAGTTAACCATCATGCCTGCCAATAGCCTGTTCTGCGACGTCGAAACCGCGCTGGGCGAAATTCGTGCCGGACGGATGATCGTTGTCATCGACGACGAAGATCGCGAGAACGAAGGCGACCTCACCATGGCTGCCGAGAAGATCACCCCTGAGGCGATTAACTTCATGGCGAAATACGGCCGCGGTCTGGTGTGCCTGGCGATGACGGAAGAGCGTCTCGACTATCTTCGCCTGGGACCCATGTCGGCGGAGAACACCTCGAACTTCGGAACCGCGTTTACCGAGTCAATCGACGCGAAAGACGGCGTCACCACCGGGATCTCGGCCTACGATCGCGCGCGTACCATCGAAGTCGCCATCGATCCGGCGACCCGGCCCAATGATCTGGCGCGTCCGGGGCACATCTTTCCCCTTCGCGCGCGGAAAGGTGGAGTGCTGGTGCGGGCCGGTCAGACCGAGGCATCGGTTGACCTGGCGAGACTGGCGGGATTGGTTCCGGCAGGCGTGATCTGCGAGATCATGAACGACGACGGCACCATGGCGCGAGTGCCGCAGCTTGCCGAATTCTGCCGCGAGCACAATTTGAAGATGATCACCGTCGCCGAGGTCATCCGTTACCGCATGGCGCATGAGCGCTACGTGCGCCGTCTCGCCGAGACGGTCGTGCCTACCGCTTACGGCGAGTTCCGCATGATCGCCTACGAATCGGAGATTACCGGCGACTCGCACATTGCGCTGGTAAAAGGCGATATCGAGAACGCCGGCGCCGAGCCCGTGCTGGTGCGCATGCACGCACACTGCCTGGTGGGCGATGTCTTCGGCGCCAACTGGTGCGAGTGTCACAACACCATCGAGGCTTCGATGCGGCGCATCGCCGAAGAAGGCCGCGGCGCGCTCATCTATCTTCATCAAACCTCCAAGGGCTACTCGGTCGAGAAGCTCGGAGAGCGGCTCACCATCCAGTTCCACCACGAGCAGCGACTGCCCACGTTGCCCGAGAGCCAGCGGCGCACCCAGCGCGAGATCGGCATCGGCGCGCAGATCCTGTCGGACCTGAACCTGAAGCGCATCCGCCTCCTGACCAACCACCCGCGGAAGGTCGCAGGCCTCGAAGGCTTCGATATCGAAATCGTCGAGCAGGTGCCAATTGCGCAGGCGGAGCGAGCCATTAGCAAGTAGCCAGGTGTCTTGATCTGGCGTTCTTGCGGAGGGGGCGCCATTGCGTTCGCCCACGGGATCAGCGAGTGGCCCCATTGCCTCCACAGAGCTTCGCAAATACCATAAAATGAACGAAATCGGCTGACGTCGGGCGCTGGCGCGTTGCGGCTGGAGAGATCTGCATTGATCGATCGTAGCTTTGGAAATTACCGGGTCTTATCGATGCTGGGCAGTGGAGGCATGGGCGTGGTGTACGAGGCAGAAGACACCCTGCTCGGCCGGCACGTTGCGTTGAAGTTCCTGCCGCCGGATCTGGCGCAGGCTCCGCAGGCACTCGATCGCTTCCTGCAAGAGGCCCGCTCCGCTTCCGCGCTCAATCATCCCAACATCTGCACCATCTATCAGGTCGAGCAGCATGATGGCGAGTGGATGATCGCCATGGAACTGCTGCAGGGCCAGACGCTCGACCAGCTCATCGATGATCGCCCCTTGAAGGTTGAGCAACTGCTCGACCTCTCCATTCAAATTGCCGATGCGCTGGATGCTGCGCATGCGCACGGCATCCTTCACCGCGACATCAAGCCATCGAATATTTTTGTCACCACCCGGGGCGTGGCGAAGGTCCTCGATTTCGGGCTGGCGAAACTGGCGGTGCAAAAACGCGCTATCGCGGAGACCATCGGCGGCGGCGCTACCACGGCGATCGAGTCGGGCCCGCCGCTCACCAGTCCCGGAACGACGGTCGGCACCGTCGCTTACATGTCGCCCGAGCAGGCCCGCTGCGAGGAACTGGACTCGCGCACCGACCTGTTCTCCTTCGGTGCTGTCATGTACCAAATGGCAACCGGCAAGATGCCGTTCGAGGGCAAGACTTCGGCTGTGATCTTCGCCGCAATCCTGGAGCATGATCCGCCGCCGGTGCTGGAGCGGAATCCTCTGCTTCCGCCCAAGCTGGGCGAGATCATCGATAAGGCCCTCGAGAAGGATCGCGATTTGCGATGCCAGAGCGCGGCTGAGCTGAAGGCCGACCTCAAGCGTCTGCAGCGCAGCTACTCTGCAGCCGGTACGCGGACGACGACAGGGTCAGACGCGAGCGTAACGGGTCAAGTCCCGTTCACGCGCCGGAAACCGCCTTTGGCGGCCGCGCCCACTTCAAGCGGCTCAATCCTTCTGGGAGAAGCCAAGCGCCACAAGACCGGCCTGGCCGTCACCGCCGTGGTTGCGATTGCGGCCATTGCAGCCTTGTTCGCCTATCTCTATTCGCAACTGCACACCAAAGCGGGGCGACCGGCAGTGCAGCAGATGTCGATTGAGCGGCTGACGAACGATGGAAAGACGACCGGCTCAACCAGCATCTCTCCCGATGGGAAATACGTCGTGTATGAAGTGGAGCGGGATGGCAAGCTGAGCCTCTGGTTGCGGCAGATCGCAACCAACAGCGCGGTGAAACTGGTTCCCGATAGCGAAACCGGTTATGGTGGCACGACCTTCTCGCCCGACGGAGATTTTGTTTACTACCAGGCGAACGGCAAAGACAATCCAAACGGCGCACTCTTCGTTGTGCCCACACTCGGGGGTACACCGCGAAAAATTCTGTCGAACATCGCGAGCCCGATAACGTTCTCACCCGACACCAGGCAAATTGCGTACGTGCGCGAGCACAGTGCTGAAGGTCCCACATCGCAGCTGGTGGTGGCCAATACGGAGGGCGGGGACCAGCACGCGATTTTCACCGGCAAAATTGCGGCCGAATGGTTTGATGGGCACGGCCCTTCCTGGTCGCCTGACGGCAAGATCATCGCAGTGGGAGTCAAGCGCCTGAACCAGGACGGCTACAGCACCGGAATTTCTCTGATTGCCCTTGACGGGAGCATGAAGTCCCTGGTTCCCCACTTCCCCGGCGAAGTGGCGCGCCTTCTGTGGATGCACGATGGATCAGGCCTGGTCGTCGCCGGTACGGGCGCATTGGGGAGCATTGCATACCAGCTCTGGCGCGTGTCTTATCCTGCCGGTGGGCTTTCGCGAATCACCAACGACTTGAACTCTTATGGCCAACTTAGCCTGGGCACCACGGCAGACGACTCGACACTAGTGACGATCCAGCAGTCCCACCGGTCGAACGTGTGGCTGGCGGAAAACGTAGGCCACCCACCGAAGCAGATCACGAACGGAGTCGATGAAGGCAGCCTTGCGGTCAGCATGGCAAACGGCAAGATTGCCTACACCTCGATGGCTTCAGGGGTTCCGGCTTTATGGGTTACAGACACGAACGGTGGCACTCCGGTGCAGGCCACCCCCCAAGACCATGTACCCCAAGGCGTATCCGTTTCTCCCGATGGCCGTTCCATCTCCTACTGCGCCATTCCCAAATCGAGTGGACAGCCGAACATTTGGATCGTGAACGGCGACGGCACCAATCCGCGCCAGCTCACCAAGTCCAATGCTGACGAGATGCCGGCTTTTTCGGCAGACAATCAATGGGTCTATTACAACCACTGGTCCGGTGGAAAAGTACACATCTTCAAAGTTCCGGCGACCGGCGGCGACCCGGCGCAGGTGACGACGTTCCAGGCAGAGATGCCAACCATGTCGCATCGTGGCGACCGCATGACAGCACGTTACTATGACGACAAGACTTTGCAGTGGAAGGTCGGAGTGATTTCGACGGCAGATGGGAAACTGCTGCAGGTCTTGGATCTCGATCCTGGGATCAATGGAGGAACGCCGGCATGGTTACCGGGGGACGAAGCCGTGGTGTTTTACCAAACGAAGAATCAGATTCCGAACCTGTGGAAGTTGTCGCTCAAGAACGGCGAGCGTAGCCAGCTAACGCACTTCACCACGCCGGAAGTGCTCTTCAGCTACGACATCGATGCCGGCGGGCAATTAGTGATTGGCCGCGGGCGCGTGGATTCCGATGCCATCCTGCTCCGGAATTTTCGCTAGCCCTTAGTTCGGTTTGCGGTGCACGATCTCTTCGTCACGGATGAAGAACTGCGCCGAGCACTTTTCGGAGCCGCAGATCACAGGCAGCAATCCGGCAATCTGCTTGCGCGTTACCAGGCCCAGCTGTCCGCAACTGGGGCAGGAAAGCACCGCCCAGTAAGGATCTTCCTTCTCGCCCATCTCACCGGCGTTTTCCAGCACGAAGATGGTTCCAGGCTCCATCTGTTCGGGGATCCACTCGCTCAAAAGACTGAGTTCTCCGATCACGTGCCCTCCTCGCCGGCCAGGCCGGCTTCGCACCGCTTAAGAAGCCTTACGTCTATCCGTAAGATGTCGTCCAGAGGCGCTGCGCTTCCCCGCACCGCGCACTTTGGCTTGCACCGCCTTGCGGACGCCCTTCTTGCGCTCCACCGGCTGCAGCACCCGCTGAATCGTGTCGCTCAGGCACACGGTTAACATCGGCTGACGGGCATTTTTCAATAGGTCGACCACGGCCCGCGCCGAATCTTCCAGGAAGATATGCCGGCCATCGGTCAGCAGGTGGTACTCTGCCGCCGCCGTCACCGTTTCCACCAGGCGTTTGCCCAGTTCTTTTTGCAGGAAGCGCAAGACCTTCCGGATCTTTTGCAGCGAGAAGCCGCGCCCCCGGAGTTCGCAGATGACGGCTACCTCGGCCAGGTCTTCGGTCGAGAAGATGCGCCGATGCCCCTGGCGGCCAGGCACCACGATGCCGCATTCGTCCCACCATTGCAGCTGGCGCGCGCTGATCCCGGTCAGCTCCACCACTTCCCTGCTTGTGTACGCTTGCTGCACTGGCCGAATCACCCCGAAACAAATCGACAACAAAATGTTTGAAACATCATAGTGCACTTCCGTGCCCTGTCAACATCATTTGTTGATGAAAACGGCACGGAGAGTAATCGGCAAGAGTCTCTGTGATCTTCACCCAGGGTTGTGCTCCGCGATCACCGCTCCCATCCCGTCATGAATCACATCGCCCTGTGAGCTTCGCCCTTCCCGCACGGCCATCGCTCACTGAACCATGGGAGAAACACTCTGGAGGTCGCTGTGGAACCGTTTCGTTACCATGTATTCGCCTGCACGCAAGAGAAGCCGGATGGAAAGCCCTGTTGTTCGGCTGCGGGCTCACCGAAAATCCTGGACGCCCTGAACCAGGAACTCACTGCCAACGGTCTGTTTGACGAAGTGCAGGTCTCAAGCTGCGGCTGCCTCGGCCTTTGCGACAGCGGGCCCGTCCTGATCGTCTATCCCGAGGGCGCCTGGTATACGAAACTCACTCCCGCGGATATCCCTGAGATCGTGAAGTCGCACCTTTGCGCCGGATACGCCGTCGCGCGCCTGCTACGAAGCGATTGGCTCGCCATGAAGACGGAGATGCTAGACCATCGCAATAAATATCTGGCGATGTTGAAGGCCAAGGCCGAAGCCACTGCGGCAGCCGCCGACTGAGCCCACCGGCCGGCCTTTCCTATCACGCTAATCTTGCTTTCCGAGGCGCTACCCCGATGGCGAAGATGCTCTGCATCCTCGTCTTCGCCGCAGTTCTGTCTGCTGTTTCGATGCGCTCAACAACTCGCACACCCTGCGAGCTAGTCCGCTTGGGTCGCAGGAATCGCCTTTGGTACGGCCGAGTTCACAGGCTTCTGCATCCAAGTTTCTGTCCTCAACTTCCGGGTGTTCTGACCGATGACCAAGCCGCTCCCCTTGTTCCGTCTTGGATTACTCTGCCTCGGCTATGGGATTGGCCTGTGTTCCGTTGGTGCGGCGCAGTCGGATGGCATCTTTCGCGAGGCCCACTCCGTTCCACAATCGCCGTCGGACTATCGGCCTATCACTCCCGACAAACGGATGAAGTGGTTCGTTCGCGCCACCGTGGGACCGCAGTCGCTCACCGGAGGCCTGTTCTCTGCTGGGTTTGGGACGGCGATCAACTCGCCTCACGAATATGGGACGCATTGGAGCGGATTTGGCGATCGCTACGGCATGCGCCTGACGGGTATTTCGACCGGCAACGCCATGGAAGCTGGACTGGGCGCGGTCTGGGGCGAAGATCCGCGCTACTTCCGCGCCGCCGGTCAGCCCTTCAAACGGCGAGTGCTCAACATCCTCGACCTCACCGCCCGCTCGTATCGCCGCGACGGCGAGCGGCATCTGGCCTATGCCCGTTATTCTGCGGACCTGGGAAATAACTTTCTGTCGAATACCTGGCGCGTTCCCAGCGACAGTACCGCCAGCCGCGCGATGATCCGCTCCGCCGAAGGCATGGGCGGACGGGCCCTCTCCAACACCTTCAGGGAATTCTGGCCCAATGTGGCTAGACTGATCCACCATGTTTCGCGCTCCAACTAAGACGATACCGGCTCACTTGCGCCTTGCACCAGGGTCGAGGTGCAGTATGGGCAGCGCGTAGCGCGAAGCGGGATTGCGCTGAGACAGTACGGGCATTCTTTTTTCTCCACCGTCTCCTGCCGATGGAAGCGGTTGACCTGCCGCACCAGCAAGAACACCCCCAGAGCCACCACCACAAAGTTCAGCACGGCATTCAGAAAGATGCCATAGTTCAGGGTTGGGGCGCCCATCGCCTTGGCAACCGAAAGCGTGTCAAAGTGCTTGCCAGAGAGGCTGACGAACCTGCTGGAAAAATCCATCTTGCCGAAGATCGCGCTGATGACCGGCATCACGATATCTTCCACAAACGAGGTGATGATCTTGCCGAAGGCGATGCCCAGAATGATGCCGATGGCCATGTCGAGCACGCTGCCCTTCAAGGCGAATTCTTTGAATTCGCGCAAGCCGCCTTTGCCGATTTTGGTTAGAGGCGCCGGGTTGCTCATATGCTGCGCGAAGTTGCCATAACCGACCTGATCACCGGAATGTTCCATAACCTCTCCTCAATCCCTGGACACTGTTCTCCTCAACCCCTGACCACTATATAGAAGGAGGATGCCTTCTTTGCCGTGTAGAAGGGGACCCGCTCTCTATGCCGTGCGGAAGGGGACGGCCTTCTACGCTATGTGGAAAGGGACGGCCTTCTACGCTATGTAGAAGGGGACCGCCTTCTACGCTGTGCCGAAGGGGACCGCCTTCTACGCTATGTAGAAAGGGACCGCCTTCTACGCTGTGCCGAAGGGGACGGCCTTCAGGCCGTCCGAAACAGGCGGATTTTGAAATGGGGCTTTAGCCCCCCTGCTTGAACGGAGCCTGGTGTGCAACGGTGGAATGCAGTGCATAGCAACAGGCCCATAGGGCCGGCTCATCTTAGCCCAGCTTGGGCCATGTCGCGCCACCGCGGAGAGCGGGTTCCTCCACTCCGGGCTGGCGCCCTGCGGTTGGAAGGACGAGGAGGATGGGCTGGCTCCTGCGGTGTGTGTATGTGAACGGAGCCCGGTATGCAACCATGGAATGCATCGGCATAGAACCAGGCCCGTAGGGCCGACTCCTCTTAGCCCAGCGCTTCAGCGCTGGGTAGGATCATTGAAGGTCTCCGGTCCCGGCAGGGACGGCACGGGTTTGGCGAGGGCGTTAGCCCGGAGCCAGGAGCGAAAACCTGTCGCCCAGCGGGCTGCCATCTGCGTGACCATCGACCGCGGCCTGCAACGGCATAACCAGACCCATAGGGCCGATTCCTCGGCATGCACCGCCATAGAACCAGGCCCGTAGGGCCGGCTCCTCTTAGCCCAGCGCTTCAGCGCTGGGTAGGATCATTGAAGGTCTCCAGTCCCGGCAGGGACGGCACGGGTTTGGCGAGGGCGTTAGCCCGGAGCCAGGAGCGAAAACCTGTCGCCCAGCGGGCTGCCATCTGCGGGACCATCGACCGCGGCCTGCAACGGCATAACCAGACCCATAGGGCCGATTCCTCGGCATGCATCGCCATAGAACCAGGCCCGTAGGGCCGACTCCTCTTAGCCCAGCGCTTCAGCGCTGGGTAAGCGTGCAGAATGATTCCAATCCCGGCAGGGACGGCACGGGTTTGGCGAGGGCATTAGCCCGGAGCCAGGAGCGAAAACGTGTCGCCCAGCGGGCTGCCATCTGCGTGACCATCGACCGCGGCCTGCAACGGCATAACCAGACCCATAGGGCCGATTCCTCGGCATGCATCGCCATAGAACCAGGCCCGTAGGGCCGACTCCTCTTAGCCCAGCGCTTCAGCGCTGGGTAAGCGTGCAGAAGGATCCGAGTCCCGGCAGGGACGGCACGGGCCGCTGTGCGGCACGTCACGGAAGCTCCATCCGCGATGGTCTTACCTTTATCTCCATGTCCCACACCCACGCTTCTGTCCTGGTTCACTGCGTGTTCAGCACCAAAGAACGCGCCAATATCATTCACGCTCCCGAGGCGCTCTGGCGTTACCTTACGGTGGTCGCACAGGACAAGAAGCTCACCATGCTTGCGGCGGGAGGCACCGCCAATCACGTGCACCTGCTGCTGGCGGTGCCACCCGTGCTTCCGCTGGCCAAGGCGTTGCAGGAATTGAAGGGCAACAGCTCACATTGGTTGCGCCAGCAAGGACACCGCTTCGCCTGGCAGGAGGGATACGGTGCCTTCCGCGTCAGCCAGTCGCGAAAGGACACCGTTGCGCAGTACATCGCGACGCAGGCCGAACATCACCAGAGGTGGAGCTTCGAGCAGGAGTTCCTGACCTTGTTGCAGAAATCGGATTTGGAGTACGATCCGCGATTCGTGTTTGGCTGACCGTGCCGTCCCTGCCGGGACTCGGATCATTGTGCACCTCCACCCAGCGCTGAAGCGCTGGGCTAAGAGGAGTCGGCCCTACGGGCCTGGTTCCATCTCACGGCAGGCTTCCGTTGCAGACCCGGCACCGTTCTCATACAGGTTCCGCCGGCCGTTGTATAGCAGGCTCGTTCTCGCATGGTGTGGGTGAAAACCCGTGCCGTCCCTGCCGGGACGCGGATCATGAATTCACGCCACCCAGCGCTGAAGCGCTGGGCTAAGAGGAGTCGGCCCTACGGGCCTGGTTCTATGGCGATGCATGCCGAGGAATCGGCCCAATGGGTCTGGTTATGCCGTTGCAGGCCGCGGTCAATTCTCACGCAGATGGCAGCCCGCTCGGCGACATGCGATTGTCTCCGTCCGCGCTCGGGCTAACGCCCCGTCAATCCGTGCCGTCCCTGCCGGGACTCGGATCATTCCCCACGCCTGCCCGGCGCTGAAGCGCAGGGCTAAGAGGAGTCGGCCCTACGGGCCTATTTCTCCGGCCACTACGCTGCGGTTGCATACCAGCACGGTCCTCACACACAAACGCTCCAGCGTTGGGGTGGTCGCGCCGCAATTGCCGAATTCCAGCTGAGCGGCGTCCCACGATAAACTCACGGTGTACTTAGAAGAAACTCGCCAGCGAGGCGCCATGCCAGCTTTTACATATGTCGAAGACTTAAACCAGCAAGTTAAAATTCCACAAAACGGAACCCAAAGCCAAACTCTCTATCAGAACGATCAGCTTAAGGTGGTCGCCACGGCGCTCTCAGCCGGGCAAAGGTTGGAAGCGCTGGTGGAAACGGTTCCCGCCATGATCGAGATCGTGCACGGTCAGACCCGCCTCGACCTCGATGGTGACATCAAGGAGGCTGGTCCGGGCGCTTTTCTCGCCCTGGAAACCAAGCTTCCGCTCACCATCTACGCCAAAACCGACCTTGTGCTGCTCGTGACAACGTTGACCATAAACGCTGCGGAGTAGTCCGGTGATCGGAACATGCCTTCGCCAAGCGCACTGTTTTGTCATCACGAGCGAAGGTTGGGACATGTTTACTTTTTCAGGCCGAGGGGCGAATTCCTGCTGTCGATCACGGTGATCTCTGCTGGTATCATCTCTGAATCCGGAATCGTAACGTCGGTGCTTCGCCGAGCACCATTCTCGAAGCGCCCATGAATGGCGTGGAGGCGTGCCATGAATCTGGCCGAGGTCGGTGCCTTCCCTTCGGTCGATGCGGCGGGAAACTTCACCGTTCAATTCGGCACCTACTTGCCTGGGCTGCGGGCCTCGGACGGCTATGCCGTGATCGTCCGCATCATTCACAGCGACGACCGCTTCGACCCCGCCATCTCTCCCTGCAACTTCCCGCTGCAGTGGCAAGCCGGATCGGAGCTCGATCTCTGGAGCGTCACCGTCCCCATCCAGTCCGTGGCGGGCACAAGCTTCGGGAACGAGGGGGAATACCTCTACCGCTTTCAGTTGCAATGGGGAACCTCCGGCCCGTCGCCCAAGCAGATCGTCACCAAATGGTTTACCGATCCCTTCGCGCGTGCGACCGATATAGGAGAACTCTCGGCTTTCACGCTGGCGAAAACTCCCGACACTTTTGCCTGGACCGATGCTGCGTACCATACACCCGAGTTGAATGACCTGATCGTCTACGAGCTGCATATCGAGCAGTTCAATGACACCTTCGACGGCGTGGTCGACCGGCTGCAGTATCTGCAAGCCCTGGGCGTGAACTGCCTCGAACTGATGCCTGTCATGAGCCATAAGCTCGACTTCGACTGGGGCTATGGGCCGCTGCACTACTTCTCTCCCAGCGCGCATTTCGGAGGGGCCGACGGCCTGAAGCGGCTGGTGGACGCGGCCCACGCGCGCGGCATGGCCGTCATTCTCGACGTGGTCTACCAGCATGTCGATCCCAGCTTCCCCTACAACCTGGTGTACCAGGACGTTGCCAACACGACGGGTGCTCCCGCGGCCTTCAGCCCCATGATCGGCTCCATGGGAAACTTTGGGCCGGTGTGCGATTTCTCGCGCGGCTTCACCCAGGATTACTTTCAGCTTTCGAATCAGATGTGGCTCAGCGAGTACCACGTCGATGGCTTTCGCTACGACGAGGTCACCGACTACTACTTTTCGCCGACCGACACTGCCTACGCCAAGCTGGCGTATGACACCTATAACTTCTCGCTGGGCATCAACCGCTTCCTTCATCCCGGGACTTACAGCCGCATCATTCAGACGGCCGAGGCGCTGGCGCTGGCGCAGGCCGTTCTGACCAACACCTTCACGAATGCGGCGTGGCAGGACGCACTGCTAAACAAGTCGGAGAGCATGATTCAGAACGGCGGTGCGGATGAGGATTTCGCGCATCTGCTCGACGCGAACTGGTCGGGCTATCCGCAAACCAAGACGGTCGTGGACGAGAAGGGCAATCCTGTCGACATGCCGGTCGCTCCCTTTCAATACCTGGAATCGCACGATCACAGCCAACTGATCGTGTTTGCCGGGACGGATAGCTCCGATCCCCTGGCCACCGGCGACCGCGACAACTTCTATCTGCTGCAGCCGTTCGCCATCGCGCTATACACCGCCCAGGGCATTCCCATGCTGTGGGAAGGGCAGGAGTTCGCCGACAACTATCCTCTCCCGAGCGAAGGAAGCGCACGCATTGGACTGCGGCGCGATATGCACTGGGAGTATTTCTACGATGATCCGGGAGCGGCGCTGATCCGCCTGTACCGCCGGCTGGGAACGCTTCGCGGCAGCTCGCGCGCGCTGCGGAGCCGTGACAGCTTCTTCTATAATCAGCAGTCGCTTCAAGGAAACGCGGTAATCGCCTATCACCGGCACGCGGCAGCCGACGCCGGGCATCCGGAGGATTACGCGATGGTGTTGCTGAACTTCGGCGACGCCGAGGCGACCCTCAGCCTTCCCTTCCCGAAGGCTGGGACTTGGCGCGAGATGCTCGACGACGATGTGCGAGCATCGCACTATGACTTGTTTGTCGCCTCGGATGGATCGTCGCAGACCGTCAGCGTTCCGTCACACTACGGCTTTGTGTTCGTCCGGACGGCATGAGTCAGAACGTACCGGCTTGCGCCGGAATGGATTCGCCGAGGTCGCGTTCCAATGGGGTAAGCGCCGCTCAACGTCGGTCTCGGCGGTAAACAGGTCATAGGCGTCTTCTTCGCCTAGTTCACATTCATCGTGGAAAACACGCACTGCACTCTTCTTTCTTGGGCACCGGGAGCCAGCCACTTTCTATTATCGCTCCTGGCGAGCTCTGGTTCGTGTGATGCCGGCACATTCTTATCGGTTATAGCGCCAAATTCGGACAGCGGCCGTGTGTCCTGCGGTCACTATCCAGCCAAGTGCCTATTAACATTAGGCTTAGCCGCATCTGAGATCGGCGCGCGGCCCGATTTCGCAGGTTGGTGGGAATTGCAGAAATCGCGAAAGTGCGCACGCGGCGCATGAAGCACATAAGCCTTTTATGCACAACGGCTTACGGAGAAAAACCTTTCAAAGGGGGTTGGCGGTGATTAGGTGCTCACCGTCGCCATCGCATGCTCCACCCCATGTGCCAGCTGGAACACGGTCGACTCGTCGAAGTGCTTGCCCAGAATCTGTATCCCGATCGGCAGTCCCGCTTTGCTCTTGCCGCACGGAACCGAAATCCCGGGAATGCCCACCAGGTTCGCCGTCACCGTATAGATGTCGGCCAGGTACATCGCCAGCGGATCGTCCGTCTTCTCGCCGAGCTTGAACGCCGGAGTCGGCGTGGTGGGTGTGACAATCGCGTCGACTTTCGCGAAGGCCTCGTCGAAGTCCCGAGCCAGCAGGCTGCGGACGCGTTGCGCCTTAAGATAGTACGCGTCGTAGTAGCCGGAGCTTAGGGCATAGGTTCCGAGCATGATGCGCCGTTTCACCTCCGCGCCAAAGCCGGCGTCGCGGGTCTTGCGATACATCTCGGCAAGTGTCCGCGATTCACCAGCCCGCACGCCGTAGCGAACACCATCGTAGCGTGCCAGGTTCGACGATGCCTCGGCGGTCGCGACAAGATAATAGGTAGGAATCGCGTACTCCGTATGGGGCAGCGAAATTGGCAGCACCTCGCATCCGGCAAGTGCGAGTTGATGGATTCCCTCTTCCACTGCGGCGCGCACCTCGGGATCAAGGCCTTCGCCGAAATATTCTTTCGGAATGCCGATCTTCCTGCCGTTTAGCCGCTGGCCAAGTTGTTCGTCGTAGGCTGGCACCGGCACATCGGCGGAAGTGGAATCCATGGGATCGCGTCCCGCCATGTAACGCAGGACAAGCGCCGCATCTTTGACCGTCTTGCCAAAGCAGCCGACGTGGTCCAGCGACGAGGCAAACGCGATCAGCCCGTACCGCGACACGCGGCCATAGGTAGGCTTCATGCCTACGACGCCGCAAAACGCTGCAGGCTGACGGATCGAGCCGCCGGTATCCGACCCCAGGGCTGCCACCGCCATTCCGGCGGCAACCGCCGCCGCCGAGCCGCCCGACGATCCCCCAGGTACGCGCGTGAGGTCGCGCGGATTATGTACGGGATGAAAGCCTGAGTTCTCGTTCGACGAGCCCATGGCGAACTCGTCGCAATTGGTCTTGCCCAGCAGGATCGCGCCGGCAGCCTCCAGCCTGGTCACGACGGTCGCGTCATAAGGAGCGACGAAGTTCGCCAGGATCTTCGAGCCGGCGGTGGTGACCACATCCTTCATGGTCAGAACATCCTTCACCGCGATCGGCACTCCCGCGAGCGGCGGCAGTGCGTCGCCCTTGTCGGCGAGCGTGTCGACGTGCTCGGCTTCCGCGTAAGCACGGTGTTTACTCAGCGCGAGGTAGGCGCCGATCTTCGCATCTTCGGCTTCGATCTTCCGGTAGAAAGCCTCGGTCAGTGCCTTCGCGGTGGTCTGCTTTTCCAGCACCTCGGTCCGCGAGGCGTCAACAGTGAGCAGGTCGATGTTCATGCGTGTCCGGGTTCGGGTTTCCTCTAACGCCTTGAAGCGGTCCGCAGGGGCTACCTTCAGATGCGACGTCAGGCCCCTATTCTCTTGCCATCCCGACGAGGACTTCAGTCCGACGAGCGATCTGCGGTTTACCGCTCGATCACCTTCGGTACCTTGAAGAACGTCCCATCGGTCTGCGGCGCATTCCGCATAGCCTCGTCATGAGGCAGGCAGGCACGCAGTTCGTCGGGACGCATGGCGTACGCGAAGGCGTCGCTCCCGCCGGCATCCGAACTGGCGCCATAGCGGCTGGCGACTTGCGCCATGGGCTCAACGTTCGCCGTGTCAAGCTGGTTCAATCGCTCGATGTAGCCAAGGATGGAATTCAGGTCCTTCAACATGCGTGCACGCTCGGTCTCCGTCAGCTCCAGATGCGCGAGATCGGCTACGTAGGCCACATCTTTTTCGGAAACCATCGAAGGATGTCTCTTTCTCAGCGTGACGCGGTTTCGCGCCGGTCCCGCAATACGAACTTGATGCTCTGCACTTTGTTCGCGCTGATCTGGTTGAGCGCCGCGACATACTGATGGGTCAGCGATTGCAATTGATAGCGCCAGGCCGCATCCGGCACTTCTACAACCAAAACGCCGTCCCGATAGCTGAGCGCTGTGGTCTTGTCGGCCACCTTGCTTCCGCAAGCCAGCGGCCATGCCAGTACTGGGGCGCTGTCGCCGGCCTCGCGGCGCAAGGCCTCGGCAAAGATTTTTCGCAATGTGCCGCGTGCTGCCTGCATGTCCGGAACTTCGATTCTAGCACCGGCTAGCGACGCGCTCGCATCGCCCTCGGGTTTTAGTTATGATGCGCCTTACGGAGGCTCAGCATGCATCGGCAAACCAGACACCCAAGGCTGGCTTCACAGCATGCATCGGCATAACCAGACACCCAAAGCGGGCTTCACAGCATGCATCGGCATAAAACCAGGCCCGGAGGGCCGACTCCCCAGCGTGCATCGGACTGGAACCAGGCCCGTAGGGCCGGCTCCTCTTAGCCCAGCGCTTCAGCGCTGGGTAGGCGTGCAGATGATCCGAGTCCTGGCAGGGACGGCACGGATTGGCGAGGGCGTTAGCCCGAGTCCGGACGAGACAATCGCGTGTCCGCCTCTGGGCTGCCATCTGCGTGAGAATCGACCTCGACCTGCAACCACAGCATGCATCGGCATAACCAGACACCCAAAGCTGGCTTCACAGCATGCATCGACATCGAACCAGGCCCGGAGGGCCGACTCCTCTTAGCCCAGCGCTTCAGCGCTGGGTCGGCGTGCAGATGATCCGAGTCCCGGCAGGGACGGCACGGTCAGCCAAACACGAATCGCGGATCGTACTCCAAATCCGATTTCTGCAACAAGGTCAGGAACTCCTGCTCGAAGCTCCACCTCTGGTGATGTTCGGCCTGCGTCGCGATGTACTGCGCAACGGTGTCCTTTCGCGACTGGCTGACGCTGAAGGCACCGTATCCCTCCTGCCAGGCGAAGCGGTGTCCTTGCTGGCGCAACCAATGTGAGCTGTTGCCCTTCAATTCCTGCAACGCCTTGGCCAGCGGAAGCACGGGTGGCACCGCCAGCAGCAGGTGCACGTGATTGGCGGTGCCTCCCGCCGCAAGCATGGTGAGCTTCTTGTCCTGTGCGACCACCGTAAGATAACGCCAGAGCGCCTCGGGAGCGTGAATGATATTGGCGCGTTCTTTGGTGCTGAACACGCAGTGAACCAGGACAGAAGCGTGGGTGTGGGACATGGAGATAAAGGTAAGACCATCGCGGATGGAGCTTCCGTGACGTGCCGCACAGCGGCCCGTGCCGTCCCTGCCGGGACTGGAATCCTTCTGCACGCCTACCCAGCGCTGAAAGCGCTGGGCTAAGAGGAGTCGGCCCTACGGGCCTGGTTCTATGGCGATGCATGCCGAGGAATCGGCCCTATGGGTCTGGTTATGCCGTTGCAGGCCGCGGTCGATTGTCACGCAGATGGCAGCCCGCTGGGCGACACGTTTTCGCTCCTGGCTCCGGGCTAATGCCCTCGCCAAACCCGTGCCGTCCCTGCCGGGATTGGGGCCGAAAAACCCTTCCTACCCAGCGCTGAAGCGCTGGGCTAAGAGGAGTCGGCCCTACGGGCCTGGTTCTATGGCGATGCATGCCGAGCAATCGGCCCTATGGGTCTGGTTATGCCGTTGCAGGCCGCGGTCGATTGTCACGCAGATGGCAGCCCGCTGGGCGACACGTTTTCGCTCCTGGCTCCGGGCTAACGCCCTCGCCAAACCCGTGGCGTCCCTGCCGGGACTGGAATCCTTCTGCAACGCTTACCCAGCGCTGAAGCGCTTGGGCTAAGAGGAGTTCGGCCCTACGGGCCTGTTGCTATGCACGGCATTCCACCGTTGCACACCAGGCTCCGTTCACGCAGGGGGGCTAAAGCCCCATTTCAAAATCCGCCTGTTTCGGACGGCCTGAAGGCCGTCCCCTTCTACACCTGCTTAAACTATCGTTTACGCCTTGGGCTACCTGTTTCGGACGGCCTGAAGCCGTCCCCTTCTACACCTGCTGAAACTATCGTTTACACCTTGGGTAACTTGTTTCGGACGGCCTGAAGGCCGTCCCCTACTACACCTGCAGAACACCGGCCGGCCAGACTCCGTACTTACACAGAGACGGCGATTGAAGGGGCTGGGCTAGATACAGGTCCCAGGTGGGACTGTGCAGCCCGCAGGGCGATACGCGTTTGTTTCTCGGCGCTGGGTCGGCGTCCCCAAACGTGCCGTCCCGCTCTCACTCCTTTGCCGGAAAATTGCCTAGCACGAACGCCAGAGCCTCTTCGCGGTTTTGCAGCGAGCCTTCCAGTTGTGCATCCTCTACCGCCGAAAGAATTTCTTTGAACCTTGGGCCCGGTGCGTAGCCAATCTCGATCAGATCGCCGCCCTTGATAAGAGGTTCCGGACGCATCTGCTCTTCGGGGGTGTGCTGCAGACGGTCGCGCACAAAGTCGTACAGCGCGAGACTGCCGTGGCTGCTGAGGCAGTCCATGTGATGCAGTGCCATGTGCTCTTCGAACCGTGGCAGACGCATGAAGCGCTTCAAGGTCGATTGCTTCATCCGCTCTACATCGGCGAAGCGCATGTGATTGGCAACCAGGGCGGCGATCTGCTCGGTATCGCCGTTCGAGAAATGCAGACGCCGGGCAATCTCTTCCGCCATGCGCACGCCAACCTCGACGTGTCCGTCGAAGCGGATACGATCGGGCGCGACCCGGAAGGTCGGGGGCTTACCCACATCGTGCAGCAGCGTGCCCCAGGCCAGCGTGCGCGAGACTCCCGGCGGAAGTTTCTCCAGCAGCAACATGGTGTGCACCCACACATCGCCCTCAGGATGGTATTGCGGAGGCTGATCCACGCCGTGCATGCGCTCAATCTCGGGTAGGACCTCATGCAACAGTCCGGTGCTGTCGAGCAGTTCGAATGCGGCTCGCGCGCTTCCTTCCGTGAGCATCTTCGTCAGCTCTTCACGAATGCGCTCACGGCTGACCTGATGAATCTGCGGGGCGAGTTTCTGAATGGCGGCGTAGGTGGCAGGATCAATCTCGTAGTGAAAGCGCGCGGCAAAACGCACGGCGCGCAGCATGCGCAGCTTGTCTTCGCTGAAACGCCGCTCGGGATCGCCGATGGCGCGAACGATGCCGGCTTTCAGGTCCTCGCGTCCACCGACGAAGTCGAGCACGCGATCCCCTTCGAGAGGATCCATCATCATGCCATTGATGGTGAAGTCGCGCCGCTGCACGTCATCTTCGGGACGCTCAGAATAGCGGACATCGTCAGGATGGCGCCCGTCGGAATAGGCTCCATCGCTGCGGAAGGTGGCGACCTCGACGGCATGAGACTGGCCGGACGTGTGTGGGTGCCCGTCTTTCATTTCTGCGGGATCGTTGTTGGGCGGCGGGACCAGCACGACGCCGAAGTGCGCGCCCACGGCATAGGTCTCGGGAAAGATGCGCATCACCTGCTGCGGCGTGGCATCGGTGGCAACGTCGTAGTCGGCAGGCTGGAGTCCCAGCAGCGTGTCGCGAACACAGCCCCCGGCGAAGTAGGCCTGAAAGCCGCGCGTACGCAGCTCGCGAACGATGTTGGTGGCGTGCTCTTTCATGGAATCTAGTGATTGTATTCCGGGAGAATGCACTTCCGGCGGCGCGGCTGCATTTTCGAATGGCAGGAGCGTGCTCGTACAATAGTTTCGTGAGCGACACGTACATTCTGGGAATCGAGAGCTCGTGCGACGAGACCGCAGCGGCGATTGTGCGCTCGGGCGAAGAGCTGCTGTCGAATGTGGTCTATTCGTCGATCGCGGCCCATCAGCCCTACGGCGGAGTGGTGCCGGAATTGGCTTCGCGCGAACATCTGCGGGCGATCGTGCCGGTGGTTCGCAAGGCAGTCGAGGATGCAGGCCGCGCGTACGAAACCGTTGACGCCATCGCGGTCACCAAGGGCCCGGGATTGGCAGGAGCGCTGCTGGTCGGATTGAGTTACGCCAAGGCGCTGTCGTATGCACTCGACAAGCCGCTGATCGCGGTGAATCATCTCGAAGGCCACATACATGCAGTGCTGCTGGAGGAGCGGCAAAAGGGAAATCACGGGCTCGAGTTTCCGGTGCTCGCCCTGGTGGTGAGCGGCGGGCACACCCATTTGTTTCTTGCCGAACAGCGCGAGAATTCCTGGACCTACAACAACATAGGACACACCCGCGACGACGCGGCGGGCGAAGCTTTTGACAAGGTCGCCAAGCTGCTGGAGCTGGGCTATCCGGGCGGCCCGGTCATCGATTTTCTTGCGCCGCACGGCAATCCCGCAGCCGTGAAGTTCCCCTTCGCGCAGATCAAGCATCGCGATCGCAATCCGCAAAACCGCCATGCGGAAGACGAGCGCCGGATTGATTTTTCGTACAGTGGCATCAAGACGGCGGTGCTGCGCTACGTTGAGGTCCATGGAATGCGCGAGTCGATCGAGCGGCGACGCAACGCAATCGCGCAGAGGAACAAGCCTGCGCGGGAAGATTACCTGGCGGCGTGCGATCAGGCGACGCTCGACCTGGTGGCCTCGTTCCAGCGGGCCGTGGTCAACGACCTGGTCGACAAAACGCTTACTGCTACGCGCGAATACGGCGTCGCCACGTTGCTGGTGACCGGCGGCGTCGCGGCGAACAGCGAACTGCGCACGAGCTTTGAGCGGGCGGGCGCGGAAGAGGGCCTGCCAGTCTATTTCCCATCGCGCAAGTTATCGACCGACAATGCCGCGATGATCGCGGCAGCCGCGTATCCAAGGTTCCTGTTGCGAGACTTCGCCGATGCGGACTTGTCGGCCGAGGCAGGGTTGCGGTTGAAGTAGGGGCCGGCCGCCAGGTGGCCCGAGGTTTCGGCGTAGCCCAGCGGAATCGAATGAGTCGCTTCCTTCCTGCTCTGCGCAGAACAGGTTCCTCCCCCTGGCTGAAACCGTTGGTCGGAACGCCCAAAGTTTTGCGGAGACCGACCGCGGAATTCGGAGCGCCTCCCGACGCACACGCCGGCGTCATCACGGGACGCTCAGTCCGTTCGACGTAACCGCTTATTCTTCTTCGGTGGGGATCTTGGCTTCGATGTCCATGTCGCGGAACTCGCTCGATTCGAAGATCTCGCGGCATTCGAGGCATTCCACGAATTCCGACTCTTCGTCACGAGACACTACCTGGACACGGGGGTGCATGCACTGCTTGTCCATGGCGTTGCTCTGGGGGTAATTGGGAGTGGTGTTCGCCAGCTGGCTAAAGTTCATACAGAGAATTCGCCCCAAACGGCCCGGGGAATTGCGAATTGCGGGTATTTTAGAACGACACCCTGCATTGTCAAGGGTTTCTCGCATTCTGGAGTGTGAATTCTCGACAGCCGGGCCACCGGTCTCGACTGTGGTGGCTATGCTACAATCTTGCAGCAACCTACCCGTGACTCCTGCGTCACCGGCGGTCGGGGAGTGGCTCAGCCTGGTAGAGCACCTGGTTCGGGACCAGGGGGTCGGAGGTTCAAATCCTCTCTCCCCGACCAATCTTTTCAATAGTTGATCGCTCCTTCTGGTTTCACCGCTACACCGCTGTAGTCGATTTTGTAGATGGTCGTGTTTTCCTAATTCTCTGACTGTGTTTCTTACCGCGCTCGTCGTGGACTGCGCGACTGAGCTCCTCGACATCCCCAAACAGACTCCTCTTATGCTCCACAATTGTGCTCGTCGGTTTGCGCTACCGGAATCCACACACGTACCAGTTTGGTGCCCGCCGGAATGTCCTTTACGGTAAAGCTGTAAGTGAAGCGAAAGGTGCGCGACGGCGGACTGAATTTCTGGGCATTCGAAGCAGCTTGGGCAACCCACTGGCCTGCCGGAAAAAAGAGCAACAGCAACGACGAGACAACACGCAGCCTCATGGAGACACTCCTCAACCGGGCGGACATGGATAAAGATTTTATCAACAGCCAACGCGATTTGTCGGGGTTGCGGAAAACGGCGCTTTTGCGATAATTCACACCCGAGTTTTCGGTGAGACAAGATTTGAGCCCGCCGAATATTTCATAGCATCCACTGGACGAGGTTCACCATGACAATGACCGCATCCTCACTGCGAAGTGACGTAACTTCTGTGGCCAGTCGACCGCAAGCAGCAAACGGTCTGGCCATCGTGCGATTGACGATCGGCGCGATGTTCGTGTGGGTCTTTTTCGAGAATCTAGGGAAAGGCCTCTATACGCCGGCGGGCTACGCAGGCCTGATCAACTACTACATCCAGCACAGCCACTCGCCGGATGCGTGGAAAGCGGTGATGGGCCTGGCGGCAAGCCACGCCGCGATGGCCGCTCCCATGCAGGCCATGACTGAGATCTCTCTCGGTATCCTGCTCCTCATCGGTCTGCTTACGCGACCGGCCGCATTTGTGGCTTTTCTATATCTCGGCAGCCTTTGGATTTCGGAGTGGGGCACCTCGTGGATCTGGGAACTGCTGGTTCCGGTGCTTGCATCGCTTGGGCTCGCTGTCGGAAGCGCAGGCCGGAGATGGGGCGTTGACGCGTGGCTGGCGCGACGGTGGCCGAATGCCCCGTGGTGGTTAATCTGAGCCGCCTGCAGTGCGAGTGTCCGTCATCATTCCCACCCATAACGAAGCGCAGGCGATCGAGCGCTTGTCTAGCCGATCTCCCGTCCGATCTCACGACGGAGGTCATCGTCGTCGATAGCAACTCGAATGACGGGACGCCCGACATCGCCGCAAGAATGGGTGCCCGCGTAATTCAGGAACCGCGCCGCGGCTATGGGCGAGCGTGCCTCACGGGTCTGGCCGCGGCAAATTCCCCTGACGTGGTTGTGTTCCTCGATGGCGACTACAGCGATCGGCCCTCTGAACTGCCGATTCTCTTAGCGCCAATTATTGAGGGGCGGGCCGACATCACGCTCGGTTCCCGCCTGCAGGGGCGAGCGCTCTGCTGGGGCGTTGCCTTGGCATCAGGCGTTCGGGAATCGTCTCGCCGCCAGCCTGATCAGGCTTCTCTATGGACTGGACATCACCGATCTCGGCCCGTTTCGCGCTGCCCGCGCGGATGTACTGCGCGCGCTCGCGCTGGAAGAGCCCACCTATGGCTGGGCGGTTGAGATGATCCTCAAAGGCGCGCTGGCCGGATACCGCGTGGTCGAAGTCCCGGTCAGCTACTACCCGCGTATCGGAAAATCGAAAATCAGCGGTACGCTGAAGGGCACCGTCGGCGCGGGTTGGTTCATCCTCAGCTTGATAGTGCGCTATTATTTCCGGAATCGAAGGGCCGGGACACCTCGTCCAGCGTAGGTCGCTTGAAGAATCTATGAAGTCCTCCAGCGAGACAGCGGTGCGTAGCGACTGTGTACTGGTGATCATGGCGAAAGCACCACGGCCAGGCGCGGTGAAGACCCGCCTTGCGTCCAGCCTTTCTCCCGCCGCTGTCACCGCTTTCTATTGCTGTCTTCTGGAAGACACTCTGGCGCTCGCACGGTCATTAGGCGATGTGGAAGTTGCCATCATGTGCCCGGACGCCGACGTAAACGAGCTGGCGCAGTTGGCAGGCGACCAAGCGAGCGTAGTTGCCCAGAAAGGCGAGGGTCTCGCCGCAGGCCTCACTTCGGTGTTTGCGCACTTCACAAGAGACCATCCACGACGCATCATTGCCTTCAACAGCGACAGCCCACACCTGCCGCGTTCCGTTCTCGAAGACGCGTTCGAAGCCCTGGCCACACATGACGTGGTCGTGGGACCAACCCACGACGGAGGCTACTATCTCGTCGGGGCAAAGGCTTCCCATCCCGCACTTTTCGCGGGCGACGGAATGGGCACCAGCAGCGCGCTGGAAGGCTCCTCTCGCGCGCACGAACTCTTGAGCTATCCGTAGGTTTCGCGGATCCCTTTTACGATATTGATGTAGCTGACGACCTCACTCGCTTGGCAGCGGAGTTGCGTCTGGCTCCGGAAAGGGCGCCCCGCACGGCCGGGTGGCTGAAAGAGTGGGAGCTTGTCACAGCGCAATCAAAGACCGGCACGGGAGAGTTGTGAAGCTCACCCCCGAGTGGAGAGTGTACGTCCTCGGCGTCACATTGTGCGTGGCGCTGACCATCTGCTCGCGCAACTTCGGCGATCGGGGCGGGCCACACTTCATGGCCTCTTTGACGCTTGCGGGCATCGCATACCTCTTAGCGGTCCGCGAGTTTTTCGCCACGCCAATATTTCCCCGGCGCGTTGTCGTCATTGGACTCGTCCTGGCTGCTGCGTGGAACATTGCATTTCTTCGGCTGCCCTCGGGCGCCGATGATGACATCCATCGCTATGTTTGGGATGGCCGCCTGCAGAGGCTCGGCTACAACCCCTATCTTGTCGTTCCCAGCGATCCTGCCGCTCAAGGCACCTGCATACCCCGGAAACCCGCAACTTGAACAACCCCGATCTATCCGAGCCCCTATCCGGCGGGAGCGCAGCTATTCTTCCGCGCAGTGACCGCGATTCACGAATCTACCTTTGCCCTGAAAGTAGCATTTGTAGTTTGCGAGTTCGCGATTGTTTTCGTGTTGCTCGATGTCCTGCGTTGTACGGGGCAGGGAGCGCACCTGGTTCTGGCGTTCGCCTGGAACCCATTGTTGGCCATTGAAGTGGCGGGAAGCGGTCACATTGACATTGTGGGCGCGCTATTGCTGGTGGTGTCCGCCGCTGCGCTGGTGCGCCGATGGCGGACGACTGCGGCCCTCGCACTTGGCCTGGCTGTATCCGTGAAATTCCTGCCAGTCGTACTCTTGCCCCTCTACTGGAAGCGGGTTCGCATTCGCGACGCGGCGCTCGCGGCAGCCGTGGTCGCGCTTCTCTACGTGCCATTTCTCAATCACGGCCGCATTCCGATCGGCTCGCTTGGTACGTATGTGCAGAGTTTCCGCTTTAATGGTCCCGTGTTTGCGGCGCTTGATCACGTAGTGCCTCCGCAGTTGCTGGTCGCGCTGGCAGTGCTCGTCGGATTAGCGACTGCAACCTGGCTAAGACGCAAAGCGCCCGAGTGGTCTCCGGCCGCATTTGCCTGGCCAATGGCAGCATCTCTTCTGTGCGCACCCGCAGTATTCCCCTGGTACCTTGCTCTGGCTGCTGCCATTCCTGACGTCGCCCTCAACGCTGCTGATCATCATCTGGACCGTCAGCATCATCCCCATATACGTAATGTGGCACTTGCGCACACTTGGACGCCCGTGGGGTTCGCTTCCTGGTTGGGTCATGCTGCTGGAATACGGATGCGTGGCAATCGCCGCTGTGATTTTCGCTTTGCACCGGCGTACACGGCCGGCGTCGGACCAACTCACAACTTCTGTATCCGAAAATCCGGGCGCCTCATCCAACGCAGCGTCTGTTCAATTCACCGAGGAGGGACATCCATGAGAAATTCGGGCCGACTCCACGTGATCCGTCTTCTAGCCTTCAACCTGCTGTTCATCCTCCCTGCGACTTTATTGGCGCAACAGCGCGCGCCAATTCTCGACCAAATCGCCAAGACCTATGGCATCGATTCGTGGGATAAGGTCGAGGCGATCCGCTACACCTGGAACGGGGAAATCACCGGACTGTTCAAAGCCAGTCGCGCCTGGACCTGGGAGCCCAAGACCAACAAGGTCACCTTCGAGGGCAAAGATCAGGACGGCAAGCCAGTGAACGTTACCTACTTGCGCTCCGAGCTCAGCAGCCAGCCCGACGCCGTGAAGAAGGTCGACTCCGGTTTCATCAACGATAACTATTGGCTTCTGTTTCCCTTCCATGCTTACTGGGACACCAGCGCCACCGTGACCGATCAAGGCATGCAGAAACTGCCGATGGGCACCGGCTCGGCTGAACTGGTTTCGGTAAAGTATCCCTCGGAAGCCGGCGGTTACACGCCCGGCGATACCTGGAATCTCTACGTCGGAAAAGACAACCGTGTCAAGGTGCTTGAGTTCCACCATGGCGGGAATGCGAAGCCGAGCCTCGTCATCGCAACCTGGACCGGCTACAAGAAGGCGGGGCCCCTGCTGTTCTCAACCGAACACCGCGGCACCGCCGACGGCAAGGCGCTGCACATCTTCATGACGAATGTGGCCGTCAAGCTGGTCGGCTCGGACAAGTGGATGCCGGCGCAATAAGCGGCGGGTCTCTATCGGGCGATCACCACGGTGGTGCAGGAACTGCTCAGCTTCGGCAGATCGCGGTTGGCAGCCATGCGGATCTGCAGTGTTGGGCGTTGTCCGCGAATAATCGGACAATAGTAGTCGGGCTGTAGCAGCGCGCCTTGTAGGCGCCGTCGTCCAGCACATCCGCCGTGGCACGACTCGCGCAACTCGCAGGGTTCACAAGCTCGTGGAAGCGTCCGCGCCTGCTCGAAGGGTGTTGAGCTCAGAATACCGGACCCCATCGAGATCAAATCCGACAGCGGCTCCCCCGATCCTGGCCAATAAACACAAGGCTGCGTGGTGGCGCGCGGCGTCACCCGCACTGTGCCTACGCCACAACCTCCTCGGAGCGGCGGTAGCCCTGCCATCGCGCGCACCAACGGCTCGCCAATAGCGATTACATCCGTCTCCTCAAAGAGGTGCCGGAATCCCTCCCAGTACTCCTCGTAGCTCAGGGCGTAAACGTCTGATCGCACGGCTTGGTAAACATTCACTCGCAGAGGAGCGTCAAACTGTTTAGCAGCTCGCGCTACATCCGGTAAACGCAAGTAGTTCGACTTCATCATGACTGTGACGATGGTTACCGGAATACGCAAACTGAGACACCGCTCTGCCTGCTGCTGGATGAGTGCCCAATTGCCCTGCCCGCGCTGTGCATCCTGTTCGGCTTGTGTTGGGTAATCGAGAGAGAACTCGATGTCATGGAAAGCTCGCAGTTCCTTGTCTTCCAGAACGGCAACACTATGACCGTTGGAAGTGATGGTGAGCTTGACTGGCTTCGTCTGCAGGTAGGCGAGTATTGCCTTGAAGTCGGGATGCATGCCGTTCTCGCCGGTGCCGAGATTCACCGACCGCACGGGCAAGCGTTCCATGACTGCCTTTACTTGATCCAGGGAGAGACGATCCGCGCGAGTTGGATCGCGGTAGCAGAAGGCGCAGGCGAGATTACACTCATTGGTTAGGCCCAGTCCGACCGAGATACCGCCGTCAGGTGTCATGCGGGATCCGAACGACGAAGACTCGGCTACGACGGCGGTCATGCACCATCCTTCATGACTGGAACAGCGCGATGTGCCAGGCAATGCGTGTAGCGGGCGACTGCGGCAAACTCCGGTCGCCTGCCCAGCTTGCGCTCTAGCTCCAGAATCCGCTCGTACTCATCATTTCGTGAAACCCTCGGCGGCAAGTAATCCGAAACGACCCGTACGCCACGCTCCGCAGTTACCGCGAGTGACGATTCAGACAGCATGGCTTGCAAGCTCTCAGCAGTAAACACCCGCACCACTCCTCCGTACAGAGACTCATGTCCCCACTCAGCGGTGAGGTTATGCTCGGTCGCTGCGAAGTCGCCGTCTTGTATTGCGGCCTTGAACACCTCACCTGCCTGGTTTCGCACCAATATCGAGATCATGCTGGACGGGCCTCGTAAGGTGCGAGCTGCACTGCGCAACACAGCAAGGGGGTCTTCAACATATTCCAGGATGTTGTGGCAAAGAATCACATCAAACGACTCGGCGTTGAACAAATTTGCGAGTTGGGTGGCATCGCCGTGTTTCAGGGCAACTCTCTCCGTAACTCCTGCCTCTCGCGCAGTCCGCTTCGCGAAATCCAGCATCGGTTCAGACGCATCCAGCAACGTGACGTGAAAACCAAGTCGCGCGAGTCGCACAGCAATGGCGCCCGTACCGCACCCAAGATCGAGAGCGACCAAAGACCGTGTGGCCTGCGGAAGAAAGTCCTGCAAATTGGCAAAGGTGAGATCGAGCCGCAATCGGCCTTCCGGCGTCTCAAGGTATGCGGCGTACTTCGCCGCACCGGTCCGGAACCGCTCGCAGCCGTCATTAGAGGTCATTTCCTTCATGCGCCACTCAGGCGAAGTCAGCCCCTTCTAGTCCCCGATGAGTCCAGAGCGTATACCGAAGAGATCAGGAAAGTGCAAGAGCCTCTTCACTCGCTCGCGTCTCAAACGTTGGCAGCTTTGCCGGTTCGGACTTAGAGTAGCGCACGACGGGATAAAACCGCATGCAAGAAACGCATCTCAGCCTGCCGCAAAAACGGCACAGGGTCATAATCTTTTCCGGCAGCGACACCTTATCTCCCGTCGTTTTGGCACCAAAACTCCGCTAGCCGAATCAAACAGGTCCAAGACCGTTTATGGAAAGAGCAATAGAGACTCCCGAAAAAGTCCCGTCGCGGAACGGACGGCCGGAACACGAGTCGGAGCTGTTTTCGATCACGTCTGTCCTCAACCTGCAAAAATTGATTTTTGCTGGCTCTCCTCTGTCCGAAGTTCTAACGAACATTGCGCAGTTGGTGGAATCGCGAGCCGAAGGGATGTTTTGTACGATTTGGCTTCCCGATGAAGATGGAAAAGAGCTCCATTGCGCCGCTGCGCCCAGTCTTCCTGGGTTTAGCGCCCGTGCAGGGACCATGGCAGTTTGTCCGAAAGGTGCATCCTGCGGCACCGCGATTTATCGGAGGGAGTCAGTATATGTGACCGACATCCTGACCGATCCAATCTGGGAAAATTATCGTGATCGCCTGTTGCCTTATGGAATTCGTTCCGTCTGGTCGCGTCCGCTGTTCACAAGCGAAGGCAAGGCCCTCGGCACTTTTTCTATCAATTATCGTGAGCCACGTAGCCCCTCTACCAGTGACCTCCGGTTGATTGAGGACGCCAGCCACATCACCGGTATCGCCATTGAGCGACACATGAACGAACAAGCGCTGCAGCGCGAACGCGATCGGCTGCGATTGCTTCTGGACATCACAAGCAGCGTCACATCGAGGTTGGACCTCCGGCAAATGGTTGAGGCACTTTCGACGAATCTATTCAGGGTAATGCAATGTGACGTGTCGGCATTGCTGCTACCCGACTCCGAGAGCGGTGCGTTACGCGTCACTATCTTGCACAATCCCGACGCGAGAGGACCCTTTCGTGAAGGATCGTTGGTGCCGATGAATGGCTCGATTTCGGGTCAGGTATTGCGGAAAGCCAAGAGCATCCGTATCGATAGCTTCGAACAGGTACACGAGGATCCCGAAATTTATGGGAACTCCGACGGTCAGCTGCTTTATGAGCGCGTGATCGAGGAAGGCCTGAGGACGGGATGTTATCTTCCGCTCATAGGCCGCAATCGCGTAGTTGGCGTCCTGATGCTCTCCAGGCGTTCGGACAATAACTTTGAGGAAGACGACGTGATCTTACTCGAGCAGGTGGCGTGTCAGGTAGCAATTGCAGTTGAGAACACGTTGGAGTACGAAAAGGCGAAAAAGGATCGCGATAGAGAGACAAAACAGAGAATCTACCTCGAAGAGGAAATTCGCGCCGAGTTAGGAGAAATCGTTGGAGAGAGCCCGGCGTTGAAGACCGCGTTGAGCATGGTGTCGGTCGTTGCGCCTACGGATTCCGGCGTGCTGATCCTGGGTGAGACGGGCACTGGCAAAGAACTCGTTGCGCGTGCAATACATAAGCTGGGCAATCGCAGCGAAAAGGCATTCGTGAAGCTGAATTGCGCTGCAATACCCCTTGGACTTCTTGAGAGTGAGCTTTTCGGGCACGAAAAAGGAGCATTTACCGGCGCGATCGCTCAAAAAACGGGGCGGTTTGAACTCGCCGACAAAGGTACGCTTTTTCTTGACGAGGTCGGCGATATACCTCTCGAACTTCAGGCGAAGCTGCTCCGCGTTCTACAAGAGCAGGAATTCGAGAGGCTCGGCAGTAACCGTACGCATAAGGTTGACGTCCGCCTGATCGCAGCCACACATCGGAACTTGCCCGCCATGGTCAAACAAGGGACATTTCGCGAGGACCTCTATTATCGTCTGAAAGTATTTCCGATCCAGGTCCCGGCGCTGCGACAACGCACAGGGGATATTCCGAGATTGGTGCGGCATTTCACAGCACTGTACGCTCAACGCATGAATAAACGAATTGACGTAATTCCTCTGGAGACGATGGATGCGTTGGCGCGATATCCGTGGCCAGGGAACATCCGCGAATTGCAGAATTTTATTGAACGCGCGGTGATTCTCTCGCCACAGTCGACACTCCGTGCGCCAACATCTGAACTGGAACAGTTCCAGCCTCGCAAGGAATCGAATGCCCCTATGAATGGTCTCGCCGAGGTGGAGCGGGATCATATCCTTCGTGCGCTGGAAGCGAGCAACTGGGTGATCAGTGGCGCGGCCGCGCGTTTAGGAATGAAGCGAACATCGTTGGTTTACAGAATGAAGAAGCTTCGTATTCATCGGCCTGACCGAGTCTTCCAGAAACCACGTGCCGGCGCAGCCTAGCGACCGGCCATCCCGCCGTTGTAGCAAGCCCGACACATTCCCGGTTGAACTGACGAAAAACCGTCAATGGCGGATATCCGTCGGAAATTCGTCAGAGTCGGTTGCGGGATTCGTTCGGCTCCTTTCTTGCAAACTGTACCGTCACAATGATTTGCGCGCAGTATCCTGTCTTCGAATTCGCAGCGAGGTCTTGGTATCCCACCTGCTCTAAAGACGGAACAAATCACGGGAGGGCTTCATGAGTGATACGACGTCAGGAACCGCAAAACGCGCAACACCAAGTCAGGACGGCGCCAGATCCAGAGTGCCTTGTACTTCCGTCCATAGGATCGAAGCCGATGGTGTACAGGTGTTTTATCGCGCAGCCGGCGAAGTAAACGCACCCGTGATCCTCTTACTGCATGGATTCCCAACATCATCTTTCATGTTTCGTGAACTCATTCCGCGCCTGGCCGATCAGTATCGTGTGATCGCGCCAGATCTTCCAGGCTTCGGATTCACCGAGGTGCCGCCGGAACGAAACTACCCGTACACCTTTGATCGATTGGCGCTCACGATCGACGCTTTCACCCAGGCACTCAAGATCGACCGTTATGCAATCTACGTGTTCGATTACGGTGCGCCCACCGGGTTCCGTTTGGCGATGACGCGCCCTGAACGAGTCACAGCCATTGTTTCGCAGAACGGGAACGCCTACGAGGAAGGCCTGGGTGATGCTTGGGACCCGATTCGAAAATACTGGGCTGCACCCACGGAAGAGAACCGGGCCATACTCCGCCAAAGCATTTTGACGGCGGGTGGTACGCGCTGGCAGTATACCCACGGGGTAGCAAATCCAGAGAGTGTCCCGCCTGAGTCGTACACCTTGGATACGGCTTTGCTCGAACGGCCAGGGAACAAAGAGATTCAGCTCGACTTGTTCCTGGATTACGCGTCGAACCTGAAGCTTTACCCGAAGTTCCAGGAATATTTCCGCAAATCGAAACCGCCTTTACTCGCGATCTGGGGCAAGAATGATCCTTTTTTCCTTCCCACGGGAGCAGAGGCGTTTCGCAAGGACCTGCCGAACGCACAGGTCAAATTTCTCGATACCGGACATTTCGCGACAGAGACACACGTCGTGGAAATCGCAGCGGCCATGAAAGACTTCCTCGCTGCGAACTAGTTGAAGATGAGTGAATATCCCCAAAACTCGGCAGTCGTTTTAGTGCATGGCGCGTGGGCCGACGGTTCATGCTGGAGAGACGTCATTCTTCCTTTGCAACACAGCGGGCTTCAAGTCATCTGCGCGCCGATCCCGATGACCTCTTTGACTGACGACGCTACCGCTTTGAGCCGGACGCTGGAACGTACCGGCGGTCCAGTGGTCCTGGTAGGGCACGCTTACTCTGGGGCGGTGATCGCCGCGGTGCGGGAAGAGCGAGTCAAGTCCTTGGTCTATATCGCTGCACTCGCACCGGATGAAGGTGAAACGGTCGCGCAAGTCTTTCTATCGTGAGACGCCGCATCCTGAAGCGCCGAAGCTGGTCCCTGATTCGCATGGCTTGATATGGATGCCGGAGGATGGATTTCGCCGTGCTGTTGCTCACAAGGCTTCTGCTGATCAAACACGCATTGCGACTGCCGTGCAAAGGCCAATTGCGGTTCAGTGTATTCAAGAGCCCGCTCCGGTGCCGGGATGGAAAACGAAACCATCATGGTATCTGCTCGCCGAAGAAGACCGCATGATCAATCCCAGGACGCAACGCTTTATGGCCGATCGCATGGGTGCGAAGGTTCATTCCTACGCTGTCGACCACTCGCCGATGTACACCGAGCCGAATCTTGTGATCGACGTGATCGTGGGGGCCGCACAGGAAGCCTTATGTCGGTAGGGCTTCGCTAACTGCTCTAGTCAAGAGATCTGATGGTATGAGCATCGCGAAATCGGTCGCTATCGTTACCGGCGCAAGTCAAGGAATCGGCAGAGCTACAGCACTCCGGCTCGCACGCGACTTTTCGGTCGTTGTGTTGGGCTGGGGGCGCGCCGCTCGACACTTTCTATGCAAAGGACGGAGGTCCCCTGGAAATTTGGCGACAATGGGCTCCGCAGGCGCAAGGCAAGGCCATGAAGGGTGGCCACTTCTTCCCGGAAGAAAATCCTGACGACACCGCAGTTCTCGTCAAGCGATTCCTTTCTACGTAACCGCAAGTCTGGAAGTGCGTGCTCCTTGCAACAGGCAACCAACGAGGTGGCGAATCGCGGAATCATCCAACCGAGCACGAGGCGCCCTGCCCGGGCGCGGCGGCGGGGTGATGGTTTGAGTGCAGGCGCTAGCCTGGCTCTCCACTGGCCTGAGTACCTGATGGAGGCGGTCGAACTGGCGCTGTATATGTTTTTTACCTGCGCCTTTGCGACTTTGCTCCAGCATCCCGCCTCGCCCGTGCGGCACCTCGTTCCGAACGTTGTCGCACGCCGTGCACTCATGGGCCTGGCAATGGGGCTTACTATTGTTGCCATTGTCATGTCTCCCTGGGGCAAGCAATCTGGAGGTCACTTCAATCCGGCGATCACTGTTACTTTTTATCACCTGGGCAAAGTAGAGTTCTGGGATTCTTGGTTTTATATTGTCGCGCAATTTGTGGGTGCAATCGTCGGCGTCTGCTTCGCAAGATATGTTCTGCAGGGAGCGCTGGGCGATGATGCTGTTCGTTATGCGGTAACCGTACCAGGGGTTTTCGGAAGCGGCATTGCGTTTGCCGCGGAGCTCACGATCTCTTTCGTCCTCATGTTCACGATTCTGGTCGCCACCAATCGCGCAAGCATGGCGCCCTACACGCCGTATTTTGCCGGCGCTCTGATTGCGCTCTTTATCATTCTTGAAACACCACTGTCGGGAATGAGCACTAACCCGGCTCGCACCTTCGGCTCAGCTTTGCATGCCGGTTATTGGCAGGCGCTCTGGATTTACTTCGTTGCTCCGACGATGGGCATGCTTGTGGCCGGTGAGGTTTACCTCCGTACTCGGGGCGGTGTCGCTCCGTATTGCGGGAAGCTCCACCACTCCAACAACAAACGCTGCATCTTTATTCACGGGAAACCCAGAGCTTAGTAAAGCAGGCGACCGAAAGGAAGACCAGTGACAACTCTTCAGAAACGACTAGATGAGTTCAAGAAAACGTTCGAATCAGGCGCCCCGCCCTACAACGCACCGCACGAGGCGATTGAAAGTATGCACCGAGCGACGGCCGAGCTCAAGGCCTCCGGTATTGAAAGTCGCGCGCTGAAGGTCGGCGATTGCGCTCCGGCGTTCAGTCTCTTCAATCAGGACCACGTGCAGGTCTCCTCGGAAAACCTTCTTCACCAAGGTCCGTTGGTGGTCAGCTTCTTCCGAGGGCACTGGTGACCTTACTGCAATATGGAGCTGGAGGCTCTACAGGGGATCTACTCGGAAGTCAGGGCGCTGGGAGCAGGACTCGTGGTGATTACCCCTGAACTCGAACGCTACACGCGCGGGTTGCGTAGGAAGCTGAACCTGAGTTTCGACATCGTTACGGATCTTCATCTGAAGGTCGCGGAGCAGTTTGGGCTTGTGTTCACGCTGCCCGACTACCTTCGCGAGCTTTACAAATCCTTCGGGAGCACTCTCGACAGGTTCAACGACGAGCCAGGATACCGGTTGCCCATGCCGGCGCGGTACATCGTCGATCAGAAGGGCATCATTCGCTCGGCCGATGTTAACGCGGACTACACGATTCGCCCCGAGCCTTCTGAAACGCTGGAGCGCTTGCGGAATCTCACGAAGTGACCATCGGCGGCCCGGCGGTCGGTTCGGCGATTGCGACGCGCGAACACATACTGTCGCTCGGAAAGGAACGTCGCATGACCAGCATTGAGAACACTTCATCTGCCCACTCCGTCAGAAGTATTCAGCCCGAGGAATTTGATCTGGTGATTCTCGGTGGCGGCACCGGGTCAACGGTCGCTGCGTGGACGTTTGCCGCCGAAGGAAAGCGAGTCGCGGTAATCGACCGAAAATACATTGGTGGCTCCTGTCCGAACACTGCCTGCCTGCCAAGCAAGAACATTATCCACAGCGCGAAGGTCGTGTCGTATCTTCGCAACGGTCAAGAGTTCGGAATCGCGGTGCACGGATTCACGCTCGACATGGCTGCGGTGCGGAATCGCAAACGGAAGATGGTCTCGGGCCTGAACGAGATGTACCTGGAAAATTATGAGAATGCCGGAGCGGAGCTGATCTTCGGAAGGGGGCGATTCGTCGCTCCCAGGACTATCGAAGTCGCGCTGCGTGACGGGGGTATACGCCGGCTGCGCGGTACAAACGTGATTATTAGTACCGGGACTCACGCCACCATACCACCCATTCCCGGACTCGCCGAGGCCCAACCGCTCACCCACATCGAAGCACTCGAACTCGACCGCGTTCCTGAACATCTTCTAGTTGTGGGGGGCGGCTACGTAGGGATCGAGCTGTCTCAGGCGATGCGTCGATTCGGCAGCAGCGTCTCAGTCCTCGATACCAACGCCCGATTGCTTCCGCGAGAAGACGACGACGTCTGTGATGGTCTCCGTAGCTTGCTGGAGCGCGAAGGTGTCGAAGTCATTCTCAGCGCGCACCCGAAGAGAATCTCGGGAAAGTCGGGCGAGACGGTGCAAGTTGTGATCGAACAAAACGGCGTGGAGAGGACGTTTGCGGGCACAGACGTTCTGCTTGCGGCCGGCCGTACGCCCAATACTGAGGGGCTCGGTCTGGAGTCGGCCGCAGTGGAACTGACCGATCGCGGATACATCAAGGTGAACGAGCGGCTCCAGACAACGGCGCCCGGCGTCTGGGCGATAGGCGAAGTTGCCGGCAGCCCGCAGTTCACGCACATCAGCCTGGACGATTTCCGTGTAGTGCATGCCGCGCTTACGGGCGGTCGGCGCACGACCATCGGCAGGCAAGTTCCGTACTGCCTTTTCACCGACCCGGAACTGGCTCGCATCGGCCTCAATGAACGTGATGCGAAAGCAGGCAAGGTCGCATACCGCTTATTCAAGGTCCCGATGGCGGCGAATCTCCGTGCGCGTGCTCTCGGTGAAACGCAAGGCTTCATGAAAGCACTGGTGGAGGCAGACGGAGAACGCATTCTCGGTTTCACAACTTTTGGTGCCGGTGCCGGAGAGATCATGGCCGCTGTACAAGTTGCGATGATCGCAGGACTGTCTTACACCGCCTTACGGGATGCCGTCCTGACTCATCCCACGCTAGTCGAGGGATTGATAGCGCTATTCTCATCTGTGCCGTCGGCCCACAATGCCGCGACCTCAACGACCGCCGTGTGACGGCGTTGGATACTTCGTGGAGCACGTGCCGAACGGATGTCTCTAGCAATCGATGAATTCGAAACGGGATATCCTGCACTCTGTGATGAAATGAAGCGGCGTGGCTTCGCAATGGATCGCGAAGAACATTTCGGGGTTGCTGGTTTTACCTTCAGCCAATAGTACGTGTGATAGCGGTCGAAGTTGGCATTGTGGTCGTAATCGACCGTGACGCTCTGCGTAAGCGCGGAACCGCCCAGGATCAAGGTCAACAGCATCGCCGCACAAAAATGGCGGATTGTCTTGATACTTTCTCTCCTCGTCGCCCGGCTTCACGCCACCTTCGATGCTTTCAACGCGTCGATCATGCCGTGTAGATGAGCAAACGCCCGTTCAACATCGAAGTGTTTGTACTGCCCCGCCCGGCTCTCTCCAGAGAGGACTGCACAACGATGGACCCTCGTGAAGTCGCCGTAGGGGAATTTGTAGTGTCGTTTTGTGTCTTCATTCTGTTCGTCATCGATTCCCAAATGCCATTTTCCGTACTCCCGAAATCCATGCAGGCGGATGAACTCGTTTTCCTCCTGCGTGGAAGGCTGGTGTTCGCTCCAGTCGTCGCGCTGGTCGAGCACCACTTTCCCTTCTGCCACAAGCTGTTGGGCGTGCTGAAACGCCGGTTCGTTAAGTTTCACTGCCATCCTTGCCCCCTTGCCGATCCCGACGAATCTGCAGAACGATTCTGCCCAGGACGTGCCCACCCTCGATACGTTCGTGGGCCTTTGCGGCTTCTTCGAGCGGGAATACTGCTGCAATCGGTACCTGCAATCTGGCTTCTTCCACCGCGCGCGCCAGCCGCGCAAACCGGAGTGGACCCGCCTGCGCATCGTAAGACACGAAACGAACCTTGGGCCGGCGCTGAGGCTCGGGTTCGACGCCGTTTGGGTATGCGACCCTCCCCCCGGCGCGAACCAGTGCAACGCATTGCTCAAGGGCTTCGCCACCGGCGAGAGCGAGCACTGCGTCAATTCCCTCAGGCGCGAACGCACGCAATTGTTCGGCAAAATCTTTGCTTCGCGAGTCGCTCGCTTCGTCTGCGCCCAGTTTGCGGACGAGTCTCGCTGCATCTTCGCCAGGTACTATCCCAATCACGCGCGCGTGCCTGAGTTTCGCAAACTGCACTGCCAGCGTGCCGACTGCGCCGGAAGCGCCAAACACGAGCACTGTCTCGTCCCGCTTGACTTTGAGGTGGTCATCGATACCCTGTTGGGCGGTCAAGCTGGTCACGGCGGCGGCGCCCGCCTGCAACATCTCCAGGCTTTTGGGCTTGGCTGCCGCGTGATCGGCAGCGACCGCCGCATACTCGGCATAAAACCCACCTTTCGGATTTTCATACTGGTACGCCCAGACGCTGTCTCCAACGCGCAAGCTCCGTACGCGCTCGCCTCTTTCCACAACGACGCCCGCGCCATCTGCACCGAGCACGAGCGGGAAGCGTTCCTTGCCCTCGGCCCAGGTGCCATCGCGAATCCTGGCGTCCCAGATACCTACTCCCGCTGCGTGAACCTCGATCAACACCTCGCGGGGACCAAGCTTCGGCACGGGCAGATTGCGCAGCGCGAGCGAAGACGGCGGGCCGAAATCATCGATCGCCGCCGCTCTCATGGTTGCGGAAACAGGGCGAGCGGCGACCGACTTGGATGGCGCCTTCTTTCTGGTTGGTAGCGTCTTGATCGTTGCCATTGCGTTGTCCTCCGGAATCGTCCGATGCTGCGTTATTCCTTCGGCTGCTTTCTTACCTGCAACCTCGTGTCCCGAACAGCGGCGAGGAAGTCTTTTGCTGCCGGCGGTGGCGCCGGAAAAGTTGGCAACTCGCGCGCACATCACCGCAGAAATGCCCGAACGCTCACACTCTAAAGATTGGCTTGATGACCCGACTCAAATCAATGGGACAGAATTCGTAAACTCAACTACATCTTCGGGTGGAGGAGGCGCGACAACCAAACTTCAAGTACGTGGCTGGTTTCAATTTCACTTCGGCGGAAAGTAAGAACGCCGAATGCGATGGGTTGAGACTCGGAGATCAAGCAATCGCGATCCTTTTAGATTGCGCTCGTGTGAACGTGCCATGGGGAAGCCTCTGCAGAAAGACATCGCGACCTTAGCAGTTTTGCTAGTAGACCAGCCAGGATCGCGCAACTAGCATTCGTTGCAACGTGAACAGAGCTGATATCTGAGTCCGCCACTAATCCGTCCGGGCTGTTTTCTGCGAGCGGATCCTAGGGACGAACTCGCGTAAGGACCTGCAGCAGCAATCTGAAAATTACCGCAGCAGTTGTGAGGAGAGTTCGTATGGATTTGAGAGCGGGTATCCAGAAGTTCGCACTGGGAGCGCTTGCCGTCTCGAGCTTTCTCGCGGGTGCAAATGCGGTTGTCGCGCAGGTAGTCTCGGGCACGTTGGGTCAAGCCGACGCCACTACCACGATCAACGGAAAACAGATTCCCCCACCACCTCCGAAATTCGGCGGCGTGATCAAGGAAACCGCAAAGGATTCCACGCCGTGGTGGCCGCCGCGCATCGTGCCTCCTAAGGGCGCGCCCAATGTACTCCTCATCATGACGGACGACCAAGGCTACGGCGTGCCCAGCACATTTGGTGGCGTCATTCCGACCCCGAACCTGGACCGTATCGCCAAAGCAGGACTGCGGTACACGCAGTTCCACTCGACGGCGCTTTGTTCGCCGACACGCGCGGCGCTGATCACTGGACGCAACCATCATTCCGTCGGCTTTGGCGTCATCGGAGAATTGTCCACCGGATACCCCGGCTATGACTCCGTCATCGGCCAGGATAACGCCACCATCGCCGAGATCCTGAAGGAAAACGGCTATGCAACGTCGTGGTTTGGCAAAGACCACAACACCCCGGGCTTCACTTACAGCACGACCGCCGGTCCCTTCGACCAATGGCCCATCGGCATGGGCTTTCAATATTTCTATGGCTTCCTGGGCGGCGAGACCGACCAGTGGACGCCCTACCTGTTCCGCAACACGACTGCGGTTTACCCATGGGTCGGCAAGAAAGGCTACAACCTCACGACCGACCTGGCCGACGACGCCATTCGTTACATGCGTGACCTTAACGCAGCAGCGCCCGACAAGCCGTTCTTCCTGTATTACGTGCCCGGCGGTTCGCACTCGCCGCATCAGCCGACCCAGGAATGGATCGACAAATTCCACGGCAAGTTCGACATGGGCTGGGAGAAGATGCGCGAGCAGATCTTCGAAAACCAGAAGCGGCTCGGCGTGATTCCTCCGAACACAACGCTCACCCCGTGGCCGGACGGACAGGCAGAGTATGGAGGAGCCAAGCTGCCCAAATGGGACTCACTCAGCGCGCTGGAAAAAAAGATGTATGCCCGCGAGGCGGAGGTCTTTGCCGCCTACACCGCTTATACGGACTACGAGATTGGACGGGTGATCGATGAAGTCCAGAAGCAGGGCAAGCTCGACAATACGCTGATCATTTACATCGACGGCGACAACGGCACCAGCGCGGAAGGCAGCATCTACGGCACCTTCAATCAATACACCGCTTACAACGGCATCATTAATATGCCGATGGTCAAGCCCGTCCTGGCGATGAATGCATTGCACTATAACGACTGGGGCTCGGACAAGACCTATCCGCACATGTCAGTGGCCTGGTCCTGGGCATTTGATACTCCCTTCAAGTGGACCAAGCAGGTGGCGTCGCATTTCGGAGGCACACGGCAGGGTCTGGCGATTTCGTGGCCTGGCCATATCAACGACCCAGGCGGGATTCGCACCCAGTTTCACCACGTGATTGACATCGTTCCCACCATCCTCGAAGCCACCGGCGTCCAGGCGCCCGACGAGGTCAACGGTATCAAGCAGAAGCCGATCGAAGGCGTGAGCATGCTCTACACCTTCGACTCTGCCAATGCCAATGCGCCGTCTAAACGCGATACGCAGTATTTCGAGATGGTCGGCAACCGCGCCATCTACCACGATGGCTGGGTGGCAGCTACTACGCCGCCCGCTCCGCCCTGGGAGCTGGGAACCACGGCGATGCCGCCTCTCGATCAATACAAGTGGGAGCTTTATCACATCTCCGAGGACTATTCGGAAGCGAACGATCTCGCCGCAACCATGCCTGACAAGCTGAAGGAAATGCAGGCGCTGTTCCAGAAAGAGGCGGCGGACCACCAGGTCTTACCGCTGGATAACTCGGGCTTCGTGCGCGCGCTTACGGCGCGACCGAGCGCGATCGCCGGCAAGACGGTTTTCACCTATACGGGTGAGAATGCGAACATCCCCGACGGAAATGCCCCCAACGTCTTGGGAAGGGACTTCACCATTACCGCCGAGTTGACGATCCCGAGTGGCGGCGCGGAGGGTGTGGTCGTGACCGAGGGCGGAATGATCGGCGGCTACGGCCTCTATCTCACCCACAGCTTCAATTGGTGGCTGAAGAGCCGATTGTTCAAGACTATCGGTTGGATATTACTCATTCTGGGATTGTTTCTACTCTGGCGCAGCGCGCCAGGGTGGAGCCGGCGATTTGGCTATGCGCTGCTGCTGCTGGCAGCGCTCGGACTCCTTGCCGTGTTCGCTACCGACATCTTCGGATTCGGCAGGGGCCGGCCGGTCTTCGTCTACAATATGCTGGACCTGGAGCGTTTCCGGTGGAGAGGCTCTGCGCTTGGCGAAGGCAAGCACACCATCGTCTTCGACTTCAAATACGATGGCCCCGGCGTCGGCAAGGGCGGTACCGGCGTGCTGACCGTGGACGGCAAAGAGGTCGACCGCAAGTCGATGGAACACACCATACCGTTCCTCATGCCCGCCGACGAGAGCTTCGACGTTGGACTCGACACGCGTACGCCGGTGGACTTCACCTATGATTGTCCCTTCAACTTTACCGGAAGCATCGACAAGCTGACCTTCAACCTCGGCAAGTCGCAGTTGTCGGCCGAGGACCAGAGGAAGATGGACGACGCTTTGGCCAGAGCCAACAACTAAGCGGCCGAACCGCCGCCAAGGGCAACAAGCCCTGTCAGCCCCAGCATGCACTGCAAGGAGGAAACTATATGGACGTGGTAGCAGGGACGAAGCGGAGTCTCTCCCTTGGTTTATGCATCCTCTTGATCTTTACCATCGGTCCTGGGGGCGCGACGAGCATGGCTTATCAGAGTGCGGAATCCTCGCCCGCTGGCAGCGCGGGTTCCGGTTATCCGGGACAGGGCGTACCGGCGACCGCGCAGGAGTTGCAGAGCCTGGTTGCACCCATCGCGCTGTATCCAGACGCGCTGGTGGCGCAGGTTCTCAGCGCGGCGACCTTTCCCGACCAGGTCGCCGTCGCCAACTATTGGGTAGAACAAAACAAGACGCTCACCGGAAGCGCACTCACTGCGGCGGTTGATAAACAAACCTGGGATCCAAGTGTCAAAGCGCTCACCGAGTTTCCGTCCGTACTCAACAATATGGCTCAGAATCTCTCCTGGACGTCTCAATTGGGCGAGGCCTACCACAATCAGCAAGCAGAGGTAATGTCGGCAATTCAAAAGCTCCGCGGGCAGGCAAAGGCCGCCGGCAATCTTAAGTCCGGATCGCAAATCACGGTGGTGCAGCAGTCGCCGCAGACCATCGTTATTCAGCCGGCGAACCCTCAAGTTGTGTACGTCCCGCAATACAACCCAACAGTGATTTATGGAACCCCTTACGCCACGCCGGGATACAGCACGACAGCTGTGGTTGCGACCAGCCTTCTCTCCTTTGGAGCGGGAATCGCCGTTGGGGCAATGATGAGCGGAGGCTGCTGCGGTTGGGGATACAGCAGTTGGAATTGCAACTGGTACGGGGGCGCGGCCGTCTATCACGGTGGGGCCTACTACGGAAACAGCGCCTGGCACGGTGGTTACTACGGCTCCAGTGCTTCCGCGTATGGAGCCTACGGCAGCGCACACGCTTCCTCTGGCTATAACCCATCTACCGGCACCTATGCGCGCGGCGCGTCAACCTCGACAGCGTATGGCACTCAAAAGGTAGGGCAGGCCTACAACCCCTACACGGGTGCCTATGGCGCCACGCACCAAGGTTCCAACTCGTATTCAAACTGGGGAAGCTCGACGGCCTCCAAGAACGGCCAGACCGTTGACACACAGCATTACTCGGACGCCAATGGAACCGTAGGGACAGCCGAGAGTTCAAACGGGAACAAGTATGCGACCGCAAACGGGAACGCTTACAAGAACACCGGGAGTGGCTGGCAGAAGTCGGGCTCCAGTTCTGATGCTGCTCACGGCTGGGGCAGCAGTGGATCGGACTATCGCGGCAGCAGCGGCTCATCGGCATTCAGCGGCTGGGGCGATCGCTCTGGCGGCGACTCCGGCTGGGGAGCCAGGTCTGCGAGCGCCCAAGGCTGGGGTAGCCGCGGCGGCGGCGGTGGCTGGGGAGGCGGCGGAGGATTCCGTGGTGGCGGCTTCCGGCGCTAAGCCTACAAATCAGAGTCAGGCACCGCGAGAAACCGTAGTCATCGGAGGATCACAATGTTCGACTTAGTCCGCAGTCGCGTGAGTTTAGTATCCCGTTCCTTGCTGCTAGTGGTCGGTGCCGCTACCCTGCTTTTGAGTTCGGCATGTAACAAGAAGGAACAGCCCGCCGCTGCCGAGGCTTCCCCAAGAACTTTCGCCTCGCCAGATGAGGCCGGCAAAGGTCTTTTCGAAGCAGCCAAATCGGGCAATCAAGAAACCGTGCTGGCCATTTTTGGTCCCGGGACCAAGGGGCTTATCTACACCGGGAATGCCGCCGACGACAAAGCTTCCGTGGACGGATTTGTGGAGGCCTACCAGGTAATGAACCGCTGGCGGAAGCTGGACGACGGCAGCGAATTGCTCCTGGTCGGCGCAGATAACCAGGCATTTCCAATCCCACTGAAGAACGCCACTGGTCATTGGTATTTCGACGCCGCGGCGGGGAGAGAGGAGATCCAGGCGCGTCGCATTGGCCGCGACGAAATCGCAGCCATCGATGTAAGTGGGGCTTTGGCCGACGCTCAGGCTCAGTACTTTGCCCAAAAGCACGGTGGTGTGAAGCAATACGCTCAGAAGTTCATCAGCGATGCGGGCCAGCAGAACGGTTTGTATTGGGAGTCGCCTGCAGGGCAGCCTCGCAGCCCGCTCGGTCCGCTGGTCGCCTTCGCGACTGAAGAGGGATTGAAAGTCAAGCCGGGCTCGGCGCAACCCTTCTATGGCTATTACTTCCGGCAACTGGAAACGCAAGGTCCGGGCGCCAAAGGCGGCGCGAAGCCCTATGTAGTGAATGGAAAAATGACCGGTGGATTCGCCTATGTTGCCTACCCGGCGAAGTATGGCGAGACGGGGATCCAGACGTTCATGGTGAATCAGGGCGGGGTGGTCTACGGAAAAAATCTCGGCAAAGATACTGCCGACCTGGCAAAGTCATTGACCGCCTTCAATCCCGACAGTACCTGGACCGCGTTGCGATGAAACCCAGTTAAGCTTTGGCTGACCACCCGCCTAAGGCAACGGCTGAAAGCTCGGAACACAGTCATGACGTATTGACAAACTGTGCCTGATATTGTGCCCACTGACTATTTGGAACGGTTTGGTTGAGTTGGAGGCCAGGAGCGAGAAACCCGGATACATCTTGCGGGAATCCACTCTGTGCAAACTGCGTGAGGACGGGCACGGCGGCAAGGTGAGCGCACTGCTTGATCGCAGCGGACCGGGAAGGGGCGTGGGCTGAGGGATGATCGCGTCTAACTTATTCGTCGATGGCATCCATCGATATGTTGCCGGATTGGTGGAACGAATTGCGCCTGCGGTAGGAAACAACGGTGATTCCGACGCACATGAATGCCGGGGGAACCATGAGAATAATGATTCCGCTACGCAGGGCCTGAATAAATTTCTGGGTCGACGAGGCAGCCTGGGTATAGCAGAGGGCGCAACTCTGCGCCATCATTGCGGCTGGCGCGAGCAGCACGAGCGCCAAGACGAGAAGCAGGCAAGCGGCCCTAATACGCGGCAGGTTCAGAAGATTCATTGGGAAGGTACCGCCTTGTAGGACGCTGGCGCATTCCGCGCCATGCGATAGCTGTCGATCCAACTGTACTGCATGGCGGCCAGCACGAATACCACAAACAGCACAACGCAGGATGCGTCCGACTGAGCTACAGCTCGAACCAAAGTAACGCCAACAGGTAGATCCACAGCACGTCCATGAAATGCCAGTAGTAGGCGACCGTACTCAAGGTGCTTCGCCGCAGCTCTGGCACCGGGCGCCGCAGCCTGAAGATGCAGAGCCCTAAGCCCGCCAGTCCTCCCAGAATATGCAAAGCATGGGCTGCGGTGAGCATGTAAAAAAAGGAGCTGCTCGGATTTGTCGCCAGGTAGACGCCTTTCGACTTCAATTTGAGCCAGGCGGCATACTGGCCGCCAAGGAAGACAAGTCCCAGTCCAAATGTAAGGCACAGCCAAGTCAAAGAGTTGGAGCCCTCTGAGGGATGGCTGGTTCCGGCGCGCGAAAACGGACGACGTGCGACTTCCAACGTGAAACTGCTGGCCAGCAGAGCCAGCGTGTTCAAGTAAAGGATCGACGGGAGATCGATGTGCTGCCAGTCGGCTGCCGATCCTTGACGAACCACCAGCGCGCTGGTGAACGCGGCAAACATCATCGTGATCGCGGCCAGTCCTACCCAAACGCCTGTTCTTGAGGCGGGCGAGCTGTCACCGAGAGCGATCAGGCCGCCGAGGGGAGGGCCATGCCATTCACCATTGGCGGGCCCATCCGACCCGGGCGCGCGACGATCCTTGCCGAGGGGTGGCTTTGGAAGAGTTGTTGCCATAGGTGCGACCTGTTTCCTCTTTGCGTCAGACAAGGGTGAGGTTACTTCTCTTCTTCCACGGAGGCGATCTGCTCGGGCGAATCCTGCATGACGTAATCCTTCGCCGCCCCGGGGACGCTGTACTGATAGGGGTCGTGATACACGACCGGAATCTTGCCGCCAAAATTGCCCACGGGCGGAGGAGACGGAATGGACCACTCCAGAGAGGTTCCTTCCCAGGGATTGTTGCCTGCCCGTTTACCACGGAAGCGGCTGTAAATCAGATTGAAGAGAAAGATGAACTGGGCCAATCCAGTGAGAATGGCAGCCACGGTGATGAATTTGTGCAGCGGCATCAAGGGCTGCATGAAATCATCGACGAATGCCTGATAGCGTCGAATATTTCCAGCAAAGCCCAGGTAGTGGAACGGCATGAAAATGCAATAGGCGCCGACGAGAGTGAGCCAGAAATGCAGCTTGCCAAGAGTTTCGTTCATCATTCTTCCGGTCACTTTGGGGAACCAGAAGTAGGTGCCGGAGAAGATGCCGAAGATGGCCGCAACTGCCATGACCAGATGGAAATGGCCGACTACAAAATAGGTGGCGTGCAGCATGATATCCAGGGAGGGCTGCGCCAGGAAGAATCCGCTGACCCCGCCGCTGACAAACACCGAGATAAAACCTAAAGCAAAAAGTGACGCGGAATCAATGCGCAACTTCGAGCCATAGAGGCTGCCAATCCAAATCAGCACGATAATGGTCGAAGGAATCGTGATGGCCAGCGTGGGGAACGAGAATGCCACGGAAGAGAAAGGGTTCATCCCGCTGACGAACATGTGATGGCCGTAAACCACGTAGCTCAGGAAACCGAGCGAGATCATCGAATAAATCACCACGCGATGGCTCAGCAGGGGCTTGCGCATGTTGGTGATAAGCACGTGCGAGACAACTCCCATGCCGGGCACGATGGCGATGTAGACCTCAGGATGTCCGAAGAACCAGAACAGGTGTTGCCACAGGAGGGTCGAGCCGCCCGCGTGCTGTGACTGTAACTGGTCGTTTACCACTAAGCCGGAAGGGACAAAGAAACTGGTTCCGGCGACGTGATCGAGGATCAGAAGAATACAAGCCGGCAGGAGGACGGCGAAGGCCATCAACCCGAGCATCGAAGTGATGAACCATGCCCAGACGGTGAGCGGCAGGCGCATGAGGCTCATGCCTTGGCAGCGCATGTCGAGGGTGGTGGAGATGAAATTCACCGCTCCCAGTAACTGTCCGACACAGAAGATGGCGATTGACGTGGCCCAGAGGACCTGGCCCAAGCCTTCTCCCGGTCCGGCTATCGCGCCCAGGGCGCTGAGGGGGGCGTAGGCGGTCCATCCCGCCAGTGGAGGTCCTTGCGGAACAAAGAACGCAGCAAGAACGACCAGGAATGAGACGAAGGTCACCCAGAAGGACATCAAGTTAAGGCGCGGAAACGGCATGTCTTCGGCGCCCACCTGCAGGGGCAGGAAATAATTGCCGAAGCCGGCGAACGGAGCCGTGTTCAGCACGAAGAAGATCATGATGGTTCCATGCATGGTCATTAATTGCAGGTAGTACTCAGGCGTCATCCGTCCGCCCGGGGCGCCGTTCTTCGAGAGCAGTTGCAGCCCCGGAATTGCGACGTTGGGCCACGCGAGGTGGATGCGCATGATCCAGGAGAGCACCATTCCGATGAAGACCGCGGCCAGCGCCATCCCGTAATACTGTTGACCGATCACCTTGTGATCGAGGCTGAACACGTGCTTGCGGATGAAGCCGGGCGGCGCCGCGCGGTGATGCCCATGCTGGGTCGACGAAGATTCCATCTATAGCCTCTAGTAGTGCTGCCAGGGGGCCGGTCAGGCCTGTAGAAATTATTGATTGGCGGCCTGTTGTTTCAGCCAAGTGTCGAAGTCCCGCTGCGACATGACTTCGAGGTACGCCTTCATGTTGTAGTGTCCCAGACCACAGAGCTGAGTGCAGACGATCTCGTACTTACCGATTTTGGTTGCGGTGAAGTGCACCGACAAATCGAGCCCCGGCACAAAATCCTGCTGGATGCGCAACTCTCGCACAAAAAAGGAGTGGCCAACATCTTTGGAATGCATCAGCAGATGGACTTCGCGGTCGACCGGAATGGCGAGTTCCACGGTAACGATGTCATCTTTCGAGTCGGGGTCGTGATCGACATCGAGGCCGAAGAAATTCTGCTCTCCTTCATTGACCTTTTCCGGGTGAATCGGTCCGAACTTGCCATCTGGCCCCGGGTAGCGAAAGTAAAAGGCGAATTGTCCGGCTTGCGCCTGAATCGGCATAGCACGCGCGGACGGCGGTGTGAGATAGATACTGGCCCAGGTTTTGGTTCCGAAAATGCCGAGCGCGAAGACTTCGATGCCGACCAGGATTACGGCCGCCGACACCAGGCCAGTTGCTCCGCCGGGCAATCTCCTGACCTTGTCATCTTTTGGCGGGCTGGAAAACTTCCAGACGAAACATCCCAGGATGAACTGTGCGGCGAGAAACGAAATGCCGGCTTCCGCCATCGTCTCCGACATCTGCTCGTCGATCAATCCGCCATGGGTGGAGATATTCTGGGGAGCCGTCCACTTGTGCATAAGGATCGGGACCGCGGAAAGGCTCGCGATCAACATTACAGTGACGGCGAATGTCTTGCCCATCTTCTCTCCCTTGTCGTGCCGCACAACGCCACACAAATTTGTGAAACCGCAAGCGGGCGCCTGACCATGCGGCTGCCGGTCATGCAGCGGCCGAGAATCCTGTGCGCGATATGTGGTCCCCTAAGGGGTCACGGTCAACGTCTTGCTCTTCGTCACGCTGTCTGAAGTGGCAGAGATCGTAACGATGGTCGACGTCGTCACCGTGCTGGTTACGATGGTAAAGGTTGTCGAGGTCTTCCCTCCCGGAATGGTGACACTCGCCGGCACACGAGCTACCGACGGGTTATTGCTGCTCAGAGTCACTGCCAGCCCGTTGGCGCATGCGGGATAGGAAAGGTTCACCGTCGCGGTGATGCTGCTGCCTCCTTTGACGCTGCTGGGAAACGAAAGACTGCTGGGAGGAGGTGGCGTGACCGTGAGCGGCGCGGTCGTCGACGACACTCCTGAAGTCGCAATAATATTGACCGTCGCAGCGCTGCATTGGGGCACGGTGGTCACGGGCAACGTCAGCGTTTGGCTTCCGGCTGGAACCGTGACGGACGCCGGCACCGACGCAATAGACGCATTGCTGCTGCTCAGGTTCACTGGCCAACCACCTGGAGGCGCTGGGAGTGCCAGGATTACGTTGCCCGTTTCCTTCGCACCCCCAGGTGCGGTCGGGGGATAAACGGTGAGATTTTGCAGGGCTGGTCTCAAGCTGAGCGACGCAGTTCTGTTGTATCCACTCAGTGACGCAGTTATCGTGGTCGTTGTTGTTGTCGAGACCGAAGACGATGTGGCGGTGAAGGATGCCTGAGTCGCACCCTGAGGTACGGTGACAGTCGACGGTACGTTGACGGCTCCATTATTCACACCGAGTGAGACGACCGCGCCGCCAGCTGGTGCATTGGCGTTAAGCAATACCAGGCCGGTTGAGGATGCCCCGCCTAATATCCAGGAAGGGCTCACGAATAGTCCTCCCAGCAGCGGCGAGACGGTGAGCGTGTTCTGGCCAACGCCCGTAGCGGTAATCTTCGCCGGGGTGTCGACGGTCACCAGTGGTGAAGCGACAGCCGTGGCAGTGAAGTTCACGCTGCGTTGGAATTGCGGCACCGTCACACTGGGCGGAACCTGCACCAGGGTTGTCTTGCTACTGCTCAAATTGACGACGGTGCCGCCAGCGGGAGCGGGATTGGCCAGTGTCACGGTGCCGGTGGAAGATCCTCCGTTGACGATGTAACGTGGCGAGAAGGCCAGTGAGTACTGGGCCGGCGGTGGATTGAAAGGTGGCAATCCGTTCGGGAACGGCCGGTACAACGGGTCACCGAGATAGAGGATCATCCACTTTAACCACCGCGTATTTCGCAGGAACGCATCGCCGACGTTGGCTCCCTGAAAGAGGTCACGAAACGTACCACCCGGACGTGCCAGGCCTTGGAGATATGGCTCCGCAACAGCGCCACCAGTAACAGTGATGCCCTTAAGGATGGCGTTCGCCGACCAGTTTGGTCCGCTTCGCGGGTTGACCGCCGAGGCGCTGTCGAGGTGGAATCCGATCGCTCCCGTATTCCAGGTAAATGCGTCGTTATAGTGATTCAAAGAGTACCAACCGGAATATAAAGCGGCGTTTGGGCAGTCGGGCGCGGGAGGAGTTCCAAACTCCGCAGGGTGGCTGTCTTCCGTCACCTGGAATGCCGCTTGACCAGCGAAGGTTGCGGCCTGGTGGAGGTCCCAGTCTCCTTCCCCATAGTCGGAATCATAAACACCGGAGATCGGTCCTTCATCGCGATCCAGGCAGGCTTGTCCCGACAGACCGGACGATTCTGCCGAGATCGCTTTGTCGACGAGTCCTTGAGCCAAAGCGGCGCTGGCGGCATCCAGTCTCCACACTGAGTAGATCAGGAGAGCATTCTTGTTGGCGCGATAATTGGCAAATGAAATGAAGTCCTGATATACATTCCCTTCGCTCTGAGCGTCGTCGTAGTAAGGATGAGTCTGGACGGGGTAGGGATAGAAATCCTGGCTCGCATACTGGTCCCAGATGTCGGCGACATATTGATCCATCGCGTACAGGAGCTGACCGCTAGAACCCTTCACTGTGAACGGAGTCTGATAGGTGAAGACGATGTAGAGAATATTGTTGGGGCCGACGGTATTGAGGCAGTTCTGAACGGGAGTCTTGACGGAAGAAACATACTGCGCCCACGTCAGGGAAACGGTCGAGGGCGGCGTAATGGGGCAAAGGTTCGCAAGAGGAATGCTGCGTTGCGCGGCGTAATAGTTCGCTACCGCCGCCGAATCGTTGTTGGAGGAGTTGTAGACGACCAGCACCCTTTGGTTCAAAGAAACCTGCGCGCTGAGCAGAACCCCTGAAAATGCGCTAAGTGTAATCGCCCAAAAAAACACTGATCTTGGCAGGCGCCGAAATCCGATCGTGGATGACGGATACAGCCGGCACTCACCGGCCAACTTTGAGTTGACTTTCGCTTCCATGAGGCCCCCTTTTAATCCTTCAACGGGATCACTCCGGATGGACATGTGCCCGGCAGTTGTTATTTCGACCGCGGAGCAACGCTTTCAGCTTCTCTTCGATCATCTCTGAATCGACTGCGCCCGTGAATGCTATCCGAGTCCCCAACGACCTTGTTCTCGCATACTACTGCCAGATAGACCGGTGCGAAAAGAATTCTGTTGGACATGGCGATGACCCCCTTGCCGATCCTTTTTGTGCCATGCCTGTCCCAGTACCCGAGCCGGGGACACTTTGATGACCGAGCGCGGTCCGCTCTGGGTCGGCGGTCACAGCGGCCTAAGTTACACGTCACTGCGACGATGTATTTCCAGTCAGATCATACGAATAGAACCTATTGATCCAGGAAGCATTGCACAGCGCACCGTAATGGAGGAGCCGTGAGTAGCAACACGATCGCTTCGGGCCTCAGTGAAGAACGCATTACTTATTTGGAGGGACTGGTCACTCAAGCCAGGACCGCCGCAGCGGTCTTTACGCAATACTCGCAAGAGGAGGTCGATGCAATTGTCAAACCAATGGTCTTGGCCGGACTGGAGCAGGCGCAATACCTGGCGCGCTTGGCAGTCGAGGAAACCCACCTTGGATTGATGGAAGATAAGGCGATCAAAAACATGGTCGCCACTGAGTTTGTTTACAACTACGTCAAAGACAAACGCACGGTCGGCCCGATTCGCGAGTTTCCCGAACGCGGCCTGGTGGAAGTAGCTGAACCAATCGGAGTGGTCCTCTCCCTCACCCCGATCACGAACCCTACTTCGACCGTCCTGTTCAAGTGCATCATGGCGATCAAGACGCGGAATGCGATGATTTTCAGCCCGCACCCCGGCGCGGGAAAGTGCTGCTACGAGGCCGTCCGGATCATGTACGAGGCGGCGGTGAAGCACGGTGCACCCGAAGGCGTTTTTACCTGCCTGCAAGATCACACGCTGGAGGACAACGCCTATTTGATGCACCACAAAGACGTCGGTCTGATCGACGCCACCGGCGGACCCGGCATGGTGAAAGCGGCGTATGGCTCGGGCAAACCGGCCCTCGGAGTTGGACCCGGCAATACGCCGGTGTATCTGGAGAAGACAGCAGACCTGAACATGGCGGTCGTGGACATCCTAACCTCCAAGACCTTTGACAATGGAACGATTTGCGCCTCCGAGCAGACAGTCGTGATCGACGACGAAATCTACGACCGCGCGCTGCAGGCATTCAGCGATTTAGGCTCCCACATCTGCAATGAGAAAGAGACGGAGTTGCTGGGGCGCACGGTGATCGATCCGAAAACCGGATTTATGCAGCCCATGGCCGTCGGACAGAAGGCCACGGACATAGCCCGTCTGGTGGGAATCGCGGTGGAGCCGCAAACCAAACTGTTGATTACGCCGATTCGAGGGGTGGGACGCGAACATCCCCTGTCGGTCGAGAAACTCTTCCCCGTTCTTTCCGTCTATCGCGCGAAGTCGGTAGAGGAAGCACTCAAGGTCTGCATCGACGTCAATCATGCCGGTGGCCTTGGTCACACGGCGGTCATCTTCTCGCGCAACGACGAGATCGTCCGTAAGTTCGGCGACGTGATGAACGCCGGACGCGTCATCGTGAATTCGCCTGGTTCAATCGGCGCACTGGGCGGCATTTACAACGATATGGTTCCCACCTTCTCCTTCGGATGCGGGACGGGCGGCGGCAACAGTACAACCGACAATGTCAACGTGTACCACTACCTCAACATCAAGCGGATTGCACGGAGGACAGAGGCACACATGTGGTTCCGAGTTCCCAACCAGATCTACTACAACATGAATGCCGTAGAAAACCTGCGCCAGTTTCCATCGCGCTCAACGGTAATCGTGACGAACCCGGCCATGGAAGCTGTAGGCCATGTAGACGTGGTTCGACGGCACCTGCCGGCGGGCACGAGGGTTCACGTTTCTGTGATCCCGGATGCGGAGCCCGAACTCAAAGTGGTGATGCAAGGAGTCGAGGACCTCAACCTTTATAAGGCAGATCAAATCGTCGCATTGGGTGGCGGATCGGTCATCGATGCGGCGAAGATCATGAAGCTCAAGTACGAATCGCCCGACGCAGATTTGGAGGAACTGGCTGCACCGTTTCTCGATCTTCGTAAACGCGTGGTCCAGTACCCAACGGAGAAAATCCATCACGCGCGCCTGGTCGCCATCTCGACCACGAGCGGGACTGGAAGCGAGGTTACGCCGTTTGCTGTTCTGTTAGATAAACAGGCTGGACGCAAGGTGACTTTGGTGGATTACTCGCTCAGTCCCGACGTCGCCATCGTCGATCCGCAATTTGTGATGTCGATGCCGAAAAGTTTGACGGCGGACACGGGCGTCGACTGTTTGACGCATGCTCTCGAGGCGGGAGTTTCCATCTTTGCGTCGCCTTATACGGACGCAAACGCGGCCCAGGCAATCCAGCTGGTGTTTCGCTATCTCCCCGTTTCGTATGAAAATCCTCGCGATGAAGAGGCGCGCAGCATGATGCACAACGCCGCCTGCATAGCAGGGATGGCGTTTTCCAACGCATCGGTTGGCGTAAATCATGCATTGGCACATGCGTTCGGGGCGCGCTTCAACGTACCGCACGGCCGCGCCAATGCGCTCATGCTTCCGCATGTCATTGCATTTAATGCGGGGGTGCCAACCAAGTTCATGCCTTCGCCGAACCAGCGAGGCTACACCGCACACAAGAAATACGCCATGATGGCTGATTCGCTGGGATTGGGGGGCAACAGCATTGAAGAAAAAGTGCAGAACCTGATTGCGGCAACGGAGGGTTTGCTCGATCGTCTGGCTATGCCCCGATCGATTGCCGAATTGGGTATCTCAAAGGATGACTTCGAGCAGGCGCTTCCCGATCTGGTGAAGATTGCCTTTGATGATCCCTCTTGGCGGTCGAATCCTCGGATGCCCTTGTTGGACGAATTGGGCGAATTATTTTGGAGTGCGTATCGAGGGCGAAGTGGCGCTAAGCAAGCCCGCCCATCCAGAGCGCAGCTGGTTGAGGAACAGGTGTGTCTATGACAATGTCCGACACGTTGATTGAGGTTGATTCGGACCGTGTGACCCAGTCTTTGCACGATGCAGGCAAGAAGCTGGATGGTGGTATCGGAGAAATGTTTCTCGACTTCTCTGCCGTCCAGCGGATCGACCCGAGTGCCATCGTCGCACTGGAAAGCCTGGCCCGCGCAGCCGACAGCAAGCATGTGAAGCTTGCCTTACGAGGCGTGAATATCGACATTTACAAGGTGCTGAAGCTCGTCAAGCTTGGGTCGCGATTCGTCTTGCAGAACCAGAACTGATCACGACAAGGGTTGCCACTGACGCACGGAACACGGCTTACGGAGACTGTTTTGTCTCACGGCGTTGCACCGTCGCGGAGAGACACAGCTCCCGCACGCAGACTGTTTTTACAGCTTGCGGGAAAGGTCCGGATTGCCTGCGCTGCACGGACTGAAGTCCCCGCGGCATTTCAAAAACAAAGGGACGTAACGGCACAACGGAAAGGTCGTGCCCTGATACAAAACGGATCAAAATGAGTTTTCTCGCAAAAGCTGTTCGAGCCCTGTGCACCCATGCTGGACCCTTAGTTGGCTTCTTCGTGGCGCATCTTTCCGGTTCGCAAATACCGATTATGCCAGCCCAGCGATTCTGTCAGTAAGTGCGGCGTGTGTTTGCCGTAGGACAGTCGCTCCGCCCGGTCCAGATAATCAAGCAACAGCGCTTTATAGTCCGGGTTCGCACACTTCTCGATGATGAGATGGGCGCGCTGTCGCGGAGAGAGCCCGCGCAGGTCGGCCAGTCCCTGCTCGGTGACCACGACTTGCACGTCATGCTCGGTGTGATCCACGTGCGAAACCATGGGCACGATGGTCGAGATAGAGCCGCGCTGCGCGATGGAGGGGGCCATGAAGATAGACAGATACCCATTGCGGGCGAAGTCGCCCGAACCGCCGATACCGTTCTGGATCCGCGATCCCATGACATGGGTTGAATTGACGTTGCCGTAGATGTCGGCTTCGATCATGCCGTTCATGGCGATCACGCCAAGCCGGCGGATGATCTCGGGATGGTTGGAAATCTCCTGCGGGCGCAGCACAATGCGGTCACGATAGTTGGCCATGTCCGCATTCACTTCGGTAAGCATCTGGGGACTGAGAGAAAATGCCGTCGCCGAGGCCGAAGTCACTTTGCCTGACTTCAGCAGACGAATCATGCCATCCTGTATCACCTCGGTGTAGGAAGTGAGGCCTTCGAACGGCCCTTCTTCGAGCCCGAAGAGCACCGCGTTGGCGATATTGCCGACGCCGGATTGCAGCGGCAGTAGATTCGCCGGCATGCGCCCTTTCTGCACCTCCCAGGTGAGAAATTCAAGGATGTGACCCGCAATGCGCTTCGAGGCTTCATCCGGCGCTTTGAAGGCGCTGTTGCGGTCAGGAGAGTCAGTGAGCACGATACCCACAACTTTTTCAGCCGGGACTTGCAGGTAGGGCGTTCCGATCCGCTGGCCGGGATGGACGAGGGGGATGGGCCCGCGATTGGGTGGCGGCTGCAGCCCGTAATAGATGTCGTGCATGCCTTCCAGAGCAATCGGCTGCCAGGAATTGACCTCGAGGATCACGCGCTCTGCCTGGTCGACCCAGGTCTTGTTGTTGCCGATCGACGAACTTGGCACTAAGCGTCCATCTTCCAGCACGGCAGCAACTTCGATCAGCGCGACATCGAGTTTGCCAAGAAATCCGTACTCGACAAACTGGGCGACATGGCTGAGGTGGATGTCCATGTAGTCCATTTCGCCGGCATTGATGCGCTTACGGGTCTCGGGGTCGGACTGGTAAGGGAGCCGGAGATGGATGCCGCCCGCCATGGCCAGGGCTCCATCGAGCTCGGGGCCGGTGGACGCGCCGGTAAAGACACTGACCTGAAATTTCTGTCCGCGGAAGTTCGCCTCCGCGATTCTTCGGGCCAACTCGATGGGAACTGCTTTGGGGTAGCCCGAGCCGGTGAAGCCGCTCATGCCGACCTGGTCGCCGGAGTGAATGAGAGCGGCAGCGTCCTCGGCGCTCATGATCCTTTGCGCAAGACTGGAATTCAACACCCGCGTCGTAGCAGAAGTGGCGGTAGTAGCCATGCAAAAACCTCTCCAAGCAAACTTCGATCTAACCCTAGCTCGGTCGGGCTTTGCAGTCTGTGAGGTCGGTCACTTGTTGCAATTTCTCAAAGGATTGCCCGTACGGCGGTCTTGACCTGGCGAACCGGGCATGGCCGTCGGGTCCTCCCGCGAGGGTTACAGGGTGCAAGCGACCTCTTGTCGTTCTGCCAGGGTCAGCAGTTCCGCGACCGCCGATTTGTCGGGACCTTTAAGGCTCGGCAGAGGATACCCGACTCCAACCCGGTCGTATTTGGACACGCCGTATCGGTGGTACGGCAAGATCTGTACCTTGTCGAGATTCCTCAAGCCCGAAGCGAAACGCAAAATTGCGGTGAACTCCTCAGGCCCATCGTTGAAACCGGGTATCAGCGGCACACGAACCCGGATCGGTTTGCCCAGGGCGTCCACACGTTTGGCGTTTTCCAGAATTTCCGCAGTGCCTTCGCCCGTGAAGCGGCGGTGTTTGTCGTCATCTGTATGTTTTATGTCGAAGTAGAAAATATCGATCCGCGACAACGCCTCTGCCACGGTCTGCCACCGGAACGCGCCACAGGTTTCCAGCACAAGATGCAGACCCTGCCTTTTGAGCTCGGTCACCATAGAGGAAAAGAACTCCGGCTGATAGGTCGGTTCTCCGCCGGTAAAAGTCACGCCACCGCCCGAATTCCAATAGAACGAGAAGTCCCGCGATACGGCATCCCAGACTTGTTCGACGGTCATTGATTCGCCAATCATCTTCAGCGCGCCCGAGCAGCAACTTTGAGCACACAATCGGCAGTGGGTGCACAGCGTCAGGTTGACCTTCTCCATCAGGCTCTGGCCAGCGTGCCTGACGGCTTTTTCCGGGCAGGCTGTGACGCAGCAACCACAGTCAATGCATTGCGCTGGAAAATAGGAAATCTGCGGGGTCGTGCGTATGGATTCAGGGTTCTGGCACCATGCGCAGCGCAGTGGGCAGCCTTTCATGAAGATCGCGGTGCGGATTCCCGGTCCGTCATGCAGGGTGAATCGTTGAATATCGAAGACGAAGCCCTTGGTCAGGGTTGCCATCGCTCGCTCCTGCGAATACAGGGGGAACGGCCCGAGGCGCCGCTCCCCTCTGGTTAAGACAGCATGGTTTATCGTCCGGATCGATCAGAACTTGTGTTCGGTCCTGGCGATAATGTCCTCTTGCAGGCTCCGGTCGAGCGAGGTGAAGAAGGCGCTATATCCCGCGACCCGGACAACCAGGCTCTTATATTTGTCCGGATTGCGCTGCGCATCTTCGAGTATCTCCTTGCTGATTACATTGAACTGCACATGCATGCCACCCAGGCTGAAGTAAGTGCGGACCAGAGCTGCAAGGTTCTGGGAACCGGACTCGCCATTCAGCGCGGTGGGATGGAATTTCTGGTTGAACAGGGTTCCGTTGGAAGCGATTTCGTGATCCAGCTTGGCCACGGATTTCGCGGCTGCGGTTGGACCGTGAACGTCTCTGCCCGAAACCGGGGAAACGCCGTCTGCCAGTGGAGTGCCTCCGACTCGTCCGTCGGGCAGCGCACCGACCACTGTGCCCAGCGGCACGTTGGCGGAAACCGGATAGAGTCCAGCCTGGAAGCGGCCGCCACGCGGATTGGTATATTTCTCGACCTCCTGGCAGTAGATGCGAGCAGCCAGCCGGGCGAGTTCGTCGGCCACATCGTCGTCGTTGCCGAACTTCGGCGCCGTGTTCAGCATCGTCTGGCGGATGCTCTCGTAGCCTTCCCAGTTCTTCTTCAGAGCAGTCGCCAGCGTCCTGCGGTCGACCGCCCCGTTATCATAGACAACGGTTTTGAGCGCCGCCAGCGCGTCGCCAACGTTGGCCACGCCGACGCCCTGCGGTCCAGTGAAGTTGTAATGCGCACCGCCCTCTTGCAAAGATTTCCCTTTGGACATGCAGTCCTGCACCATCGAGGACAGGAAGGGCAACGGGCAAAGGGTGCCGTGAGCGATGTCGCAGCAGTTGTCGCTGATGACCAGCAGCTGAACGAAATACTCGATCTGCGCGATGTAGGCAGCGAGCACTTCTTCAAACGTGGTCATGGTTTCGAGCGTGCCGGTATGGGGCCCGAGCTGGATTGCAGTCTTCGGGTCGGCTCCATCGTTCAGCGCCAACTCGAAGCACTTGGCGAGACTGAAGAAGGCAGCGTCGTGCCAGCCCTCGGTCTTGCCACCCTTCTGCGGCTCAACGCAGCCAATGATGTCATAGTCGCGCGCATCTTCCAGAGTCACCCCACGCGAGGCCAGAGCCGGAATGATCACGTGATCGTTGTACATCGCAGGCATGCCGAGGCCAAGGGAAGCGACTTCGCTGGCCTTGATCAGGAATTTCTGCGGCGTGCCTTGATGGAAGCGGATTGAGAGTGAGGGCTGAGGCATCCTCACGTTTTCGGTGGCCTCGAGGCATAGATAGGAAAGATCGTTCGTGCTGTCGTGGCCATCGGCGGTCTGGCCGCCAACGATGAGGTTCTGGAACATCGGATACCCGCCGAAAGCCTTGGTCGATCCTTCGTCACGCACTTTATTGATTTCGTTGAATTTAACCCATAGGCACTCGATCAGTTCGAGGGCCCGCTCCCGGGTGATCTTTCCGGACGTTACGTCCTTTTGAAAGTAGGGGAGCATGTACATGTCGAAGCGGCCGGGTGAAATGGAATGGCCATTCGACTCCAATTGAATGATCAATTGTACGAACCAGAAAGACTGCAGTGCCTCGTAGAAGGTTTTTGCGCCGTGGGCAGGAACGCGACGGCAATTCTGGACGATTTCCAGCAATTCGTGTTTCGTCTGGGTGTTCGCTTCCCTGGTAGCGAGTTCCTCCGCCTTCTTGGCGAAGCGCTCGGCAAACGTGACCGCCGCATCGCAAACGATTTCCACCGCCTGCAGGAACTGCGATTTCTTCAGATCCTCCGGTTTCGTAAGATCGAGCTTCGTTCTTTCCTTCAGGGCATCGGCCTTGATTCCCAGGAATCCCTTCTCCAGCACCATGCCATAGTCGACCGTGATGTGGCCGACACCGAGGAAGAAATAGTTACCCACGGTGAAAACGCCGTTCGCCTGTGCCGCCTTTGCCTCGGGCGTCATCAAGTTCGCCGCGTATTCCTGGGTCGTCTTTCCTCTCCAATATTCGAAGACCTTGCCGAGCTTGGTCTTGCACTCGTCTGAAATCAGGAAGACATCTCCGGTGCGCTTGGCCAGCCGATCGAATTCAGCCGCAATCCAGGCAAAGGAATATTCCGGGAAGATAGGCGAGCTGCGCGGCTTCGGTGTGTGGTTGCCGACGATCAGTTCGTGGTCCTCGATGCGAATGTTCATCTTCGCCAGAATGGTTTCCAGGGCCTTGGCTCTGCGAAGGATGATGGGAAGGCCTTCGGTTTCTTTATAGGACTCGGTTACGAGTTCGGCGCGCTCGTAGGAAATTTCCGGAGTGACGCCTAGAAGGTGCTCTTTCAGGACGCTTGCGCGAGCTGAAATCTTCGAAGGAGTTGCTTGCGGCTCCAACTTGGTTGGAGTTGCCACTGTTGTTGCCATGCTTTGCCTCCTACTTCATGCTTTGAGCGGGTGACGAGAGTTGATGAATGAAGACGAGCGACGGCAGGCTGCTGGAAGGTCCCCAAAAGACAAGCGGAGATCCGCCAGCAGTCAGCGCGATTCGACGTGTGTACTGTCTAAAAGAAGCCCAGCGCCTTGGGGCTGTAGCTCACCAGCAAGTTTTTCGTCTGCTGATAATGGTCGAGCATCATTTTGTGAGTTTCGCGGCCGTAGCCTGACTGCTTGTAGCCTCCGAAAGCTGCGCCCGCCGGATATAAGTGGTAGCAGTTGGTCCACACCCGGCCCGCTTTGATCTCGCGACCAACCCGGTAGGTATTCGTGCCGTTGCGCGACCACACTCCTGCTCCCAGACCGTAGACCGTGTCATTGCCGATCTCGATCGCCTCTTCCAGGGTCTTGAACTTCGTCACGGAGAGAACCGGTCCAAAGATTTCTTCCTGGAAGACACGCATTTTATTGTGGCCAACGAAGACGGTCGGTTTCACGTAGTATCCGTTCTCGAGATCGCCGCCGGGATGCGCCTGCTCGCCGCCGGTCATGCAGCGGGCCCCTTCCTTCTTGCCAACCTCGATGTAGCCGAGAATCTTCTCAAGCTGATCTTTGGAGGCCTGGGCACCCATCATCGTCGTCGCATCCAGAGGATTGCCAACCTTGATTTTGGCTACCCGGGCAACCGCACGCTCGAGGAACTTGTCGAAGATTGATTCCTGGATCAACGCGCGGGACGGGCAGGTGCAGACTTCGCCCTTGTTGAAGGCGAAGAGCGCAAAGCCTTCCAGCGCTTTGTCGAAAAACTCATCGTCCTGGTCCATAACGTCGGCAAAGAAGATGTTGGGAGACTTTCCGCCCAGTTCCAGTGTCTGGGGAATGATGGGTTCTGAGGCGTACTGCATGATCAGCCGGCCGGTTGTGGTCTCGCCTGTAAACGCGATCTTCGCAATGCGGGGATTCGATGCCAGGGCCTTGCCGATTTCGCCGCCTGGACCGGTTACGACGTTGATCACGCCGGGCGGCAGCACGTCGCCGATAATGCCCATCAAGACGAGCAGGCTCAGAGGTGTGTTCGAGGCCGGCTTGATGACGGTGCAATTGCCGGCGCCTACGGCGGGAGCCAGTTTCCAAGCTGCCATCAACAGGGGGAAGTTCCACGGAATGATTTGTCCGACGACACCCAGCGGTTCCTTGAAGTGATAGGCGACGGTGTCATTGTCGATTTCGCTCAGCGCTCCTTCTTCCGCCCGAATGCAGGACGCAAAGTAACGGAAATGATCGATCGAGAGAGGAACGTCGGCATTACGGGTTTCGCGAATGGGTTTGCCGTTGTCCAAGGTTTCCGCAAGGGCGAGGACCTCGAGGTTCTCTTCCATCTTGTCTGCAATCTTGTTCAGGATCGCGGCACGTGCGGCTGGAGAAGTGTGTCCCCATGCGTCTTTCGCGGCGTGGGCAGCGTCGAGTGCTTTCTCGACATCTTCGGATGTCGATTTGGCGATCTCGGCCAGCGGTTCGCCGTTGATCGGACTGCGGTCAACGAAATACTTTCCCTTGATCGGGGCGGTCCACTTGCCACCGATGAAGTTGTCATACTTCGTCCGCACGCCATTCTTGTGCAGGGTTTCCAGGGCCTGCGACGTGGTGGTTTCTTTAATGAGTTCTGCTACCGGCATGATGTATTTCTCCTTATGAAGAGCGGGTTCCAAACGGTGTCGTGAGCGGGGCGAATATCAGCCGTGGTACCGGAAAAGGGCTTTTCTGCGCTCCACGGTTGCGAAGTACCAAGGGCAGGAAAGACATAACTGCAACTCTGATCTGTTATTCGGGGGTTTCTAAACGACAGCTAAGAATCATGCTTGCGGGCGCAAGGCGAAAGGACATTTGTCACACATGTTTGGGTTATTGCCACGAATTTTGAAGCACCGTCGTTGCCCCGTATGAAGGTCGGGGAGGCAGTAGACGAAACCTGGCGTGCGAAGCAATTGATATGACGGAATCCATGATGACCTTCGGGCGAGGAGGCACAGCCGCTACAACCGCCGCAAAGTAGTCAGGCTGAGACCCCGTAAAGAGGGCGGGTCAAGGTGCTAAGCCGCATAAGAATAGACCCTCCTTAGATTGCGCTCGAAGATTTTGGCCGGAAGGATACTTGTCACGATTTGGCGTCCGGCTGCGACGAGCCGATTCTCCCATTGCCCGATATGGCCCATCAGAAGCGAGCGTTGCTGCACATGGCGGGTTCGCCCACGGCGCAGCGATTCGTAGCGGCGCAGAGCTGATTCGGGAGAAGCCTCTTTGCAAAACGATTTCGCAAGAACAAGCGCGTCTTCGAGAGCCATGCAACCTCCCAATCCGAGATTTGGCGTACACGGATGGGCGGCATCGCCGAGCAGCATGATTCGTCCGTGTCCCCAGCGCTTCAGCGGTGGGAGATCGTACGCGCCATTTTTCAGAATGTTGCTCTCGTCCGTCGCGCCGATCAGTTGCTCTACCGGTTGGTGCCAGCCCCCGAACATCCGCAAGAGTTCACCCTGGCGCCCTTCGGAGGAATCGACGTGACCCGAACCGGTGTTTGCGGTGGCATACCAGGTGAAGCGGTCGCCGCCGGTATTGAGGATGCCGAAGCGTTTTCCTCGTCCCCAGGTTTCGCTGTTCGAACCGGACGGAACAGCGCCCGTAAGACGCGCCAGCCCGCGCCAGACGGTGTAGCCCCGGTAGATGGGTTCGTGGACTCCCAATAGCTGAGAACGGACGCGCGAGCGGATCCCATCGGCACCGATAACGAAATCGTGTTCCGCAGAGATACCGCCTCCCGACACACTCCCGGAAAAGTTAATTCCGACGCCGGTTTTTCGCTGCTCGAAAGATTCGAAATCGTGGCCCAGGCGAATCCGTTCAGGCGGCAGTGCCGAGAGCAATGCATCCAGCAGGTCCGAACGGCGTGTGCAGAGCGCGGGCACGTCAAACCGGCCCAGCCCAATATCCATCAGGACCGTACCCGCACTGGAGCGAACCAGAAAATGCTGGTTCGGACCGCTCAATGCCGCTACCCTTTCAAGCAGGTCCAATTCCTTTAGTACGCGCGTGGCGTTGGGCCAGAGCATCATACCCGCGCCGACCTCGCGGAACTCGGTAGCCCGCTCGTAGACTGTCACTTCAATGCCCGCGCGGTGGAGCGCCACTGCCGCGGCAACGCCGCCAATTCCGCCGCCGATGATGCCGATATTAAATTTATTCAGGTCCATTTGATTCAGGTTTACGTTTCCAAACTTTTGGGGCCCGGAGTCGCATAGCTTTTCTGAGCGTCCAGGAGCACGAAGGGAACATGTGCCGCCGCCGCCTCCGCTGCGCTCTCGCGTCTCCGTTTGCTGGATGGCCTTCTTGCGCCGATGTCAAAGTCCAAAGAGACTTTCGCTTCTGATGAGCCTCGCCAACTCGTAAAGCATTCCACGATGATGCGGGTCTTCGGTTTTCGATCGTCACCTTGAACGATTGCGAAGGGCGCGAATGGTTTCATCTTGATACCTTCCATAGCCGGCGGCCATCAGGAACGACGGGTGGTGAGCTCGCGCCAATTGAGGCCCAGATCGACGATAAGCAGAGAAGCGAGCGTAAACGCGATGACGCCGACGGCGGCGAAGACGTCGCCAAGATGGCTCCAGTAGCGGGGCCAGAGATTGAGCACTCGGCTGGAGACGAAAGTAAACGTGACTGCATAGGAGCGAATCATCCATTGCCGATGCTGGACAATCTGGCGGTTACGCGCGGTGATGAAGGCGGCGGTGGTGCAGACGATCCAGGCGGCCGCCTGCATGGAGGTTCCTGGCAGGCCGGGGCGGCCGGCGGCGAGGGCGATCCCGGTAGAGGCACCGACAAAGACGCAGACGACGTAGATGCGGCCGAGGACGCGATGGAATTTCAAGTGACGCTGACGAAGCCGCGACGAGAACTGAATAGGGCCGGCCAGGAGCGCGATGACGCCGGAAAGGCTATGGGGGATGAGGAGTTGGCGGTCGGCGATGACCTGCAGACGGTAGGCGTGGTACATCGGGTAATCGGTGACGAGAAGAGCTTCTGAAGTGATGAAGACAAAGAGCGCAGTGAGTCCAAGGCAGATCCAGAGAACGGTTTTGAATCTGGGGCGGCCGGAACTGGGCGTGAGCAGGGTAGAAGATGCCATTATTCGCCTATCAGATGGATAGACGTAACCAGGGTGGGACGAGGGTGAGGGGTACGAGGAGTTTCATATCGATAGTGTCTCATAGCCAGCGTCTTGCAGGCGCGTTGGCTGAGGCCGTGCCTCTCTCTGTAAAGAGGCGCGGTAGACAGGCGGAGATAGTTTTGTCGCACTGCTCTGACCGGTCTCTTGCCATCCATAGAAGGCGTCGCATAAATGAGGCAGCGCCGGCATTGAACGAGTTCTAGACCAAAAGTCGGCGGCAGCATCGTCTCCCAGAAATCAAGTCGTGTTTCGCGACATCTTCGGTTTCTAATCGCTAAGCATTCGCTGAACGAGGCCTTAAAACGGGATTACGAATGAAGGCTATGGAGAAAACCCTGCAGTGAGAGCGAAGTCGCTGTTTGGTCATTTTTTGTGGCCGGCGGGCTGCCTACCGTCTGCTCTCACGGATTTCGTCATTCAGACCAGCCGCGCGCAGAAGCTCTTACCGGGTCACAATTAATCAAGCAAATGACGGGCGAGGTCGTTACCGCCGGTCAACTGGAGACCCCGCGGTGCAGACGAATGTCTCCGGCGTGCACCTGATCGCCAGGACGATGAGGGAGCGCCATTTATACCTAAATGTCGTAATACATCATGAACTCATACGGATGGGGACGAAGGCGCAGGGCGTTCACTTCCTTGTCGCGCTTGTAGTCGACGTAGGTGCTGAGCATCTCTTCGGTGAAGACGTCGCCTTTCAGCAGGAATTGCTGGTCCTGTTCTAAAGCGTCGAGCGCGCTCTCCAGCGAGCCGGGCATCGAGGGCACCTTCGCCAGTTCTTCCGGACCGAGATCATAGATGTCTTTGTCGAGCGGCTGACCGGGATCGATCTGGTTTTCGATCCCATCGATGCCGGCCATCAGCATGGCTGCGAAAGCCAGGTAGGGATTGCAACTGGGATCGGGCGGGCGAAATTCCACACGCGTGTTCTTGGGCGAGGTCGAATACATCGGAATGCGGCAGGCTGCCGAGCGATTGCGTCGCGAATACGCCAGGTTGACCGGCGCTTCGAAGCCCGGCACCAGCCGCTTGTAGGAATTAGTGGTCGGCGCGATCAAAGCCGAGAGCGCCCCCCCGTGTTTGATCAGGCCTCCAATGTAGAACAGCGCAAGCTGCGACAAACCCGCGTAACCGTCTCCCGCGAACAGCGGCTTCCCTTCTTTCCACAGCGACTGGTGGGTGTGCATGCCGCTGCCATTGTCCTGAAACAGCGGCTTGGGCATGAAGGTCACAGTCTTGCCGCACTGGTTGGCAACGTTCTTCACGACATACTTGTACAGCATCATGTTGTCGGCGGAGCGAAGCAGCGAATCGAACCGGAGATCGATCTCGGTCTGGCCGCCGCTGGCGACTTCATGGTGGTGACATTCCACTTCCAGGCCGCAATTCTGCAAGGTCAGGACCATCTCCGTGCGCAGGTCCTGGTAGTGGTCAGTCGGAGCAACCGGGAAATATCCTTCTTTATAGCGCGGCCGGTAGCCGAGGTTGTTCTCCACCCGGCCGGAGTTCCATCGACCCTCTTCGGCATCGATGAAATAAAATCCTTCGTGCTCGTTCTGATCGAAGCGCACGTTATCGAAGATGAAGAATTCTGCCTCGGCTCCAAAGAAGGCGGTATCGGCCAGACCGGTGGAAACGAGATACATCTCCGCCTTACGGGCGATATAACGGGGATCGCGATCATAGCGCTGCTTGGTGACAGGATCGACGACGTCGCACACCATGACCAGCGTCGGCACCTCGGTAATGGGATCAAGGAAATATCGTGCCGGGTCGGGAATAAGCAGCATGTCGCTTTCATGAATCGCGGCCCAACCGCGAATGGACGAACCATCCATGCCGAAACCTTCTTCGAAGGCCGCCTCCGTCAACTGCCCAATGGGATACGATACGTGATGCCAGAGTCCCGGCAGGTCGGTGAAGCGCAGATCGAGTATCTGCACATTGTTATGTTTCGCGAAGTCGAGGACAGTCTTCGGGTCCGAGGTCGGTTCTGGCAAGCGATGTCTCCGGGCAGAAAGAAAAGGATACGCTGGCGATTTGGCGCGGCAGCATACAATGTTTTTATCGGCGGCATAAGCCCCGGTTATGGTGGTAAACCTACACAAGCCTAGGAGGCTGGGTCGGATGGCCTGCTAGTTGCTCTCTTTCGCGTACTTCTTCATGGACTTCGATCAGCTGGAGACATTTCTCGAAGTAGCACGGCTGAGCAGCTTTTCGCGGGCTGCCGAGCGGCGATTCCGTACGCAGCCGGCTATCTCGTCGCAGATACGCTCGCTGGAGGAAGAGGTCGGGGCCAAGCTCCTCGACCGCAGCGGCGGCAAAGTCGCGCTCACGGGAGCAGGCAAGGTCTTTCAGAAATACGCGGAAGAGGCTATCGAGCAGCGCCGGGTCATGCTGCTGACCCTGGCCGAAATGCATCGTGTGCCGCGTGGCGAGATCGTGGTCTCCGCCAATGAGGGCACCTGCCTGCACATTCTGCCGGAGGTGTTCTCGGAGTTCAAGCGGCAGTATCCGAGTGTCGCAGTGAACGTGCTGCGCTCGGAGCATAACAAGATACTCGAGTTCATCATCGACAATTCCTGCGACTTCGGCGTGGTGTCGCTGCCGGTGTCGGACAAGCGTTTGACGGTAGTTCCGATTCATCGGGACGACTTGGTTGTCATCACTGCTGCGGAACACCCCTTGGCCGGCCGAAAGAGTGTGAGCATTGCCGACGTGGTGGAATATCCGCTGCTTCTACCCAAGTTTGGCCGTACCCGCGACGCGCTGGAGTCGTTGTTTCATGACCAACGTCTGAAGCCGACGATCTCCATGGAGTTGGACTCAAGCGAGTTGCTCAAGCGTTTCGTGGCCGCCGATGTAGGCATCGGATTCATTCCGCGCTCCAACGTAAGCGAAGACCTGCGCGCTGGAACGTTGGCGGTGCTCTCCCTTGCCGGTGCCAATATCCCGCGCGATTTGGCCTTGGTATTCCGCAAGGATAAGGCGCTGAGCCGGGCCGCACTGGCCTTCATTGACATTGCCGTGAAACGCAAGACCGCGGGAAATGCCGTCCCTGCGCTGTAGCTTGTCCTCTTCTTACATTTTACGGCGAGCGGGATAGAACCACGCCGGCAATCGAGGTAACCAGCGCCGGCAGCAGGATTGCCATGCGAATGGCGTGCAAGCGGTCCCACCGCGCGCGGTCTGCCCGCCACGACGAAGGCAACGAAGTCGCTTGCCAAGCCGCGATGTGACGGTTTAAGGGGGCAGGCAAAATCAAGGTGTAAACAATCGCGATCAGAAAAAGCAGGGCCGAGGCGAGAAACAGGTTTGTTCCCCTCGCTCCTTCCCGCCAATGGACCCATGTGTCGATAGCCGTCAGAAGGAAGACTGCGACGTACCAGAACGGCATCACGCGGCCAAACAGTGCGGCAAAGGAGATAGCGGCCGGAGCATGAACCTCGTCCTGCAGGTGCGATAAAGTCGGGTGCAGGAACAACGCAACCGTTAGTTCGTTGCCGACCATAAGACCTGCCGCCAGGAGCAAGAGCACGTCCAGAATATCTACCGGCATACTGAAAAGGGATGCTGCTTATCAGCAAAGCGATGCTGGACGGGCCCCACCGCTTCACTAGCAAGTTCCAGTCATGTACTTTTAATACGCACCCCGGCTACATGTGGTATTTTCTAGGACTACTTATCTTTCACCCCTCCCGGAGGCGCTCACATTGGGCAAGGACATGGTTCCTAAGCGCATCTTTCTGACGAAAGGTGTGGGCAAACACAAGGAACGGCTGACTTCGTTCGAATTGGCATTGCGAGATGCGGGCATCGCCGCCCAGAATCTGGTACGCGTTTCCTCCATTTTTCCACCAAACTGCAAGCTCATCCCGCGGAAAGACGGTCTGAAGTATCTATCTCCCGGCGAGGTAGTATTTGCCGTGGTGGCGGAAAACTCGACTCGCGAGCCGCACCGCCTGGTGGCCTCCAGTATTGGAATGGCCATGCCGGCCGATCGCAATACCTACGGCTACCTCAGCGAGCACCATTCTTTTGGCGAAAAAGAGGATTTGGCCGGCGATTACGCTGAGGAACTCGCGGCTGAGATGCTGGCTACCACACTGGATGTCGAATTCGATGCCGATAAATCCTGGGACGAAAAGAAAGAAGTCTACCGGCTGTCCAACAAGATTGTTCGCACCATGAACATCACGCAAACCGCCGTTGGCGATAAGCGCGGCTTGTGGACGACGGTGATCGCAGCGGCGATTTTGATCTTCGAATAGCGAACTGGAAGAAGACAACAGGGGCGCGGTTCATCGCGCCTTTTGCTACGTGGGATCCACCCAAAATCTGCGCATGCCTAGTGCTTGTAGGCTTGTGGCTCGGGACCGTTCTCCAGCTTCTCGCGATTCCAGATGAGACCCTCCCGGCTGTAGTTTGCCATCTCGAAATCCTGCGTCAATTCCAGAGCATCGACGGGACAGGCGTCCTCGCAAAGACCACAAAACATGCAGCGGCTCAGGTCGTAGGTGAACTCGGTCAGCTCCTTGCGGCGGGTGGCGGGATTGCGTTCGCTGCCTACCACGATCAGGTTTTCCGGGCACGCGATGGCGCACAAGTCGCAGGCAATGCACAACGTTTCATTGGTATCGGGATGGACATTCAGCCGAGGTGCGCCGCGAAAACGCTCCGCAATCTGCGGCCTTTGCAGCGGATATTGCTCCGTGATCACCGATTTCGGATCTTGATTGCGGAACGTCACCCGCATGCCTTGCAACAGATCGACAAACAGCAACTTACGGAGGAAACGCTTCATCCACACCTCGGGAATGAGGGCAGTTTAGCACGGTGTTCCCCTGTTTGGCCTTGTTCCCGGTTGGTGTGTCTGTTATTCGCTCCTGCGCGTACGTCGTCGCCAAAGTTGGGCCCTGATACAAGGCTGCTCGGAAATGAGTTTTGTCGCAGCCTTCTTTAGAGGTCCTCGGCCCCTTTCAAAACACGGGGCCCGCCGGCTGGCAGGCCCAGGGAATCTCAATCACTCGGCTAGTGAGGTGTAGTGGTCGTCGTGCTCGGAGTGGAAGTGGTGTTGCCGTGCGCGTAAGGAATGTCCGTAGCCTGCCGCTCATACAGCGGCTTGTTCGCATCGTTGGCACTCTGCGGTTGCGACGAGCTCGGTTGAGGAGTCGTCGTGCCGCTGCTCTGTGGGGTAGTCGAGTTCGGCGAGGTGCCGCCGTTCGCGCCTGCTCCGGCTGTGGTCCCACTCTGCGCCGGCGGGGTCGTTCCCGTGGTAGCGGCAGGGCTGGTCGGCGAAGACGAGCCTGCTGGTGTCTGGCTGGTCACGGGCGGAGTTGTCTGGGTTGCGCCAACTCCGGTGGAAGCTCCTCTATTTGGACTCGACTGGGGAGCCGCCGAACCTTGGCTTGGGCTCTGCGCCGGCTGAGCGGTGTCCGTGCCGGTGGTGCTCATCGAAGAACTGCTATTGCTGGTACCTGGATTTACTGAAGTCGACTGCTGCAGCATCGCCATCAACTGCGGCTGTTCGGGCGTCGTGGTTGTTCCCTTGGGAGCCTTCTCATCCATCGGATGCTGGTTCGAGCGGGAGGCCATCTTACAAACGCTGCCGGTATCTCTGACCTCGGAGACCTGAAAACTGTTGGCCGCGTGGGCCATGGTTTCGCCGTTGCCGCTGGAAGTCTCAGCGGATTGGCTTTGCGTTCCATTCACTTCTACTTCATGTCCAACCGCGCTCTGCAACGTGCTGTCACCGCCCACCAGTTTGTACTGGGTCCCATTCAGATCGGTAAGCGTGTAGTTGTCGGGCGATCCGCTCAAGCATCCGCGTAGGGTGCTGCCCTGGGAGGTGTGGGTCTGCGTCGTGGTGGTGGTTGCGTTCTGGCCCGGCTCCTGCGAACCGGTTGTGGGTGAGTCCTGAGCAATGGCCATCGTCGCAGCGAATAACAGTGACGACGTCAGTAGTACGAACTTCTTCATATGTCCGCTCCTTGGTGGAGTGTTCCCTGCCCGCGTTTACCACCGCCCAACCCGCCTAATTCTGTAGGCTGGACGATCCAATTCGCGCGTCACGTATTTGCGGTTGCGACGCGGCGCCCTCAGCTTGCAGGTGTCTCCGCTAACCAACCCATTAGAATTAAGTCGAGGGTAGTAAGGTTTGCCGGAGCGCAACGAAATCCGGAGCTGCTGCACGCACGATCAGAAAATAGGGTGCGGTAGGATGCTGCTCGTATGACCCAGGACACCGCACGTGTGGAAGCTTTTTCCGATGGCGTCTTCGCTATTGCGATCACGCTGCTCATCCTGGAGATCAAAGTTCCCGCTCCAGGCAGCGGACCCCTGGCCGCGCAACTGCTGCGCCAGTGGCCGTCCTATTTGTCCTTCGTGTGCAGCTTTGGCTTCATCGGCATCATGTGGATCAATCATCACCGGATGTTCACCCATATCAAACGGTGTGATGAGTGGTTGCTGGTTTTTAATCTGTTGCTCTTGCTCGGTGTAACCGTCGTTCCCTTTCCAACTTCCGTGCTGGCGGCTCATTTGGGAAAGCCGGACCAGCGGCTAGCGCTGGCGCTCTACAACATTACCTACTTCTGCATCGCTGTCTTCTTTAATTTGCTTTGGCGAAGTGCGTCGTCCAGAAATCGCCGGCTTCTGGGCGCCGAAGTGGACCGCGAGGCGGTCGAAAAACTTTCCTGGCAATACGCAACCGGGTTATTGATGTACGCGGTCTGTGGCATCGTAGGATGGTTCAGCGTCGGGGGCTCTCTTGTGATGAACCTGCTATTGGCCTGCTTCTTCGCCGTTCCGCCAACCGTCGTGCTGAAGGGGCGTTCGCACCATGAAGGAGAGCACGTGCTGCCCCCGTCAGGCATGTGACAGGCCTCGCATGTTCCCCTGGCGGCCCCGATTCCTGCCCCTTCCACTAAACTAAAGGGTGACCGACACGACGACCTTCGACTGGCGGCAATTCGATGCTTACCTCTTCGACATTGACGGCACGCTGCTGAACGCGCAAGGCGGCGTTCACTACAACTCCTTTCACACCGCGTTGCGCGAAGTTTACGGATGCGACGGCCGTATCGACGGAGTGCCGGTTCATGGCAACACCGACATCGGCATTTTGCGGGCTGCGCTGCAACATCACGCGGTCTTGCCTGCAGACTTCGAGGCACGCCTGCCCGAAGCCCTGGAAGTAATGTGCGCGGAGGTCGACCGCAATGTCGACGGCATCGAGGCGGAGGTTTGTCCCTCGATCCGGGAGTTGTTGGCCGAGTTGCACTCTGAGGGCAAGTTGCTGGGTGTCGCCACCGGCAATCTCGAACGTATTGGATGGATCAAGCTGGAACGCGCGGGCCTGCGGCAGTTCTTTCAATTCGGGTCATTCAGTGACCGCAATGAGAAACGGGAAGATATCTTCCGGCACGGTGTGGCCCTGGCGAAGAAATTGCGTGGTCCGCAGACATCGGTGTGCGTGGTGGGCGATACGCCCAATGACGTTCGAGCAGCCAGACTCGTCGGATTACCGGTGATTGCCGTCGCGACGGGTATCTATTCCCAAGACGAATTGCGTCGGCATTCGCCGAGTCTCTGCCTGACTTCTTGTGCGCAACTGTTGAGCCCGGCCACGTAGGAAACCGGAGCCTCGCGGCTCCGGCGACGAATCGTGACGCTGGCCCGTACGTTACACTTTGAACTTACGACGTGCCACGCCGACCGCTCCTACCAAACCTGAGCCCAGGAGCAGCAATGTTGCCGGCTCGGGTGTGGAGCTGGTGCCATTCAAATCCAACTTCACGATGGTTGAGGTGTCGAACGGCAACAGGTGCCAGTCGACCTGAATCTCGCTGCCTGTGAAGCTGAAGTAGCTGTTGTTGAAGCCGGCCATATTCGTGGCTCCGTCGATACTGACAGACGTGATCGTTGGGCCGCCACTGAAATGCAGATCGATCCCGTTGTAGATCGTGGGAGCCAGCGAAAGCACCGAATCAGCCCAGTGATTAGGACACGCGGTACAGACCGAGTAGTCAAACTCGATGAAGTTTGGGCCCGCGATGATGTTGAAATACGTATTCACGGAGTCGTTAAAGGTCCCGCCGACCATGCCATTGTCGGTGAATGAGCCTGAACTGTTGCCTTGGGTATACGCTGCTCCGTAGGCGTAATACTGCCAGGCCACGTTAGAGCCCGTGAAGTCGCTGGCAACTGCCGTGGCGCAGAGTGCGCTCGCGAGCAGAAGAGCGAGGGCAGTGAGCTTGATATTTCGCATGAGTATGTCTCTCCTCCAGATTGACCGGCGCGTCGCAGATTCGGGTGGGCTGCAACTAGCGGCTGGAGAGATGGTGCTGATTGAGAGAAGAACGTTTCATTGGCGCGGGATCTGAGCCACTCGAGGTTTTGTCGGTACCAGTCCCTGACCAGCGGCTGGCGACTCAAACCGCCGCAACCGGGGATGACATCTCAAGAATCCGTATTCGCGGCACTGACGCCGATAAGGCGACAAGTCATCACAACTCGCTTACAATTTCCTCAAGCATGCGTTTTTTTGCAGGGATGCTACTCACGGTTGTCGCCTCAACTCTGCTGGTCGGTCAGCAAACACCGGCGACTGCACCGTCTGCGCAGGCCCCTTCCACTGCGGCCGCCAGCGGCGCACCAGACAACAGCGTAGCGACCCCAGATTCGGCGAATCGTATTCCTGAGCCGCCAACCTCTGGCGCAGATGAGAATCCTGCGAGGCAGCGATCTGCCGAATCGGCCGCGGCTTCCAGCCAGTCGCCAGCAAGCACTTCAGGGGCGCTCCCCGCCGGTACGCCGATCATGCTCCCCTCAGAGGATGCTAAATCGGCTTCGAGGGCCAAGCGCGATTTTGAGTCTGGCCTCAAGCTGAAGTCTTCGGGCAAGCTGGACGCGGCATTCGTGAAATTTGAAGCGGCCGCTCAGCTTATGCCGCGCAGTGTGGAATTCATAACTGCACGCGAGTTCACCCGCCAGGAACTCGTAATGCAAGCGATCCAGCGCGGCAATAAGGCGTTGCTGGAGAACAAGGACATCGTCGCCATGGCGGAGTTCCGGCAGGCGCTCGAATACGATCCGACGAATGATTTTGCGCGACAACGGTTGAAAGACTCCATCTCCTCCGACCTGGGGTCGAGCAAAATCTTGCGCATGGTCGAAAGTTCGAACGAAGTCAGCCTGCAACCCAGTGCAGCGCTCCACGACTTTCATTATCGCGGTGACGGCAAGACCCTGCTTACGCAAGCCGCTCAGGCTTATGGGCTGACTGCTATCCTCGACGACTCGGTGCAGCCCCGCCGGGTGCACTTCGATGTTCAGGATGTGAACTTCGCCGACGCCATGGAGCTGGCAACGCGCGTCACCAAGACCTTCTGGGTGCCGCTCTCTCCCCATCAGTTGTATCTGGCCGCTGATACTGCCGAGAACCGGCGCACGTTTGAGCGTATGTCGCTCAGCACGTTCTATCTTACGGAGCTGATGACACCCCAGGACCTGGTTGAGTTGCAGAACATTCTGCGGGTGCTGCTCGACATTCGGTTCATTGTGCAGGACCCGGCGGAATCGACGATCACGATACGGGCTCCGCAGCCCCTGCTGGAAGCGGCAACGCAGTTGATCGAGAGCCTTAATGTCAGCCGGCCTGAAGTGCTGCTGGACATGAAGGTTTATCAGATCAGTTCCAGCCTGATGCGGCAGCTCGGCAACAACGTCACGACCCAGTGGACGCTGTACAACATCTCTCCCGCCCTATTGGCCTCGCTGGCGGCCGCCGTCAATCCGAATCTCATCAACCAACTGATCGCCTCGGGAGGAATTAACCAGGGCAACTCACAAGCCATTGCGGCGCTGCTCGCAGGGTTGCAGCAAGGCACGCAGAATCCGATCCTGTCGCAGCCGCTGGCGACTTTCGGAGGCGGTATAACATTTTTTGGCGTCACCCTCCCGGGCTTCACCGTCAATGTGGGGCTCAACGAGTCTGACATTCGCATCCTGCAGCACGTCATACTTCGGGCCACGCAAAACACTCCAGCCGTGTTGAACGTCGGCGAACGATATCCCATCGTGAACGCCACCTATGCACCTATCTACAACAACGCGGCCATTTCACGTGTTCTGGGGAACCAGAGTTATGTCGCCCCCTTCCCCTCGTTTAACTTCGAGGACTTAGGGCTGAAGTTGAAGACAACGCCGCTGATCCATGCTGACAAGGACGTAACCCTGAAATTGGAATTGCAGGTGCGGGCGCTCACCGGCCAGACGAATAACGGGCAGCCCATCATCAGCAACCGCGAGTTTAATGGAACGATCACGGCTACGGAGGGCGAGGAGAGCGTGGTCTCTGGACTCATCTCTCAACAGGACGCACGGACCTTAATGGGATTTCCATTCCTTTCGCAGGTACCTGGGCTAAGCTACGGCTTTTCGGAGCACGATAAGAATGTGAATGACGACACCCTGCTGATCGTGATTACTCCACACATTGTTCGCCTGCCGGAAACCCGAACGTTTGCCGTGCAACTTCCAACCGGTCACTGAATTTTCTGTAATTTTTGCAGGAGAGGTGAAACGCGGAACGAGCCGATTGGTCGAGTTGTCCGATTTCGTTATGGTACGTACAATGGCACGGGGCTTAACAAATCTGTAAAATCCTGAATCTGCAAACAAATGGGAACCATCCAACCAAAAGTACAGGATCCGGCCAGCGACGAGTTAGCGCTGGTACATGCGGCAAAAGCTGGCGACGTCAGTGCCTTCGAGGAACTGGTGAAACGCTACGACCGCAATGTATTTCGGATCGCACAGCACATCACGCAGAACCGCGAGGACGCGGAAGATGTGGTTCAAGATGCCTTTTTGAAGGCGTACCAGAACCTTCCGCGATTCCAGGAGCAGTCCAAATTTTATACTTGGCTGGTCCGCATCGCGGTGAACGAAGCGTTGATGCGTCTGCGCCGAAGGCGTCCCGAGCGCATGGTTTCGCTCGATGAGGACATCAAGACGGAAGAGGACTCCATGCCGCGCGAAGTCGCGGATTGGGCTCCGAATCCCGAGCAATTGTATGATCAGGGTGAGCTAAAAGACATTCTGGGCAAGACGATCCAGGGGTTGCCGCCGAGCTTTCGGACGGTTTTCGTCTTGCGCGACGTTGAGGGCCTTTCCACCGAAGAGACGGCGGACGCCTTGGATTTGAGCATTCCGGCTGTGAAGTCTCGGCTACTTCGCGCCCGGTTGCAGCTGCGTGAACGGTTGAGCAAGTATTTTAAAAATCGTACCGGTGGAGATGGCAAACAGTGACCTGCTCTGAGTTTCTTAAAGAGCTAACCGATTACCTCGATAATCAGATGGACGCCCAGACCAAGGCGGAATTGGAAGACCATCTTCAGTGGTGCCACAATTGCTACGTCGTATGTAATACGACCAAGATGACCATTGAGATTTATCGTGACTCCCACCTTTACGAACTTCCCGACGAACTCCGCGGACGCTTACGCTCGGCCATACTGACCAAGTGTCACGAACATAAGGATGCTAAGGTAGTCGGCAACCAGTCCGAAGATCAAAGACCTAAGGAATCTGTTTAGCACCCGCGAAACGGCACTTTGGTAATCAGCCCCGATTCTTGATTGGGGCTTTCGCGTTTTCAGACGAAACCTTTCCCGTCTTCTCTGAATCGAAGTAGCAGCCGAGGTTTCCGTCGCGGCGTTATCCGTTGCGCCGTGAGCGTTTGAATTTGCCGGAGGCGCGTTGCGGCTTCCTGACAGCGCGTGAAGCACAACAATTGTGCTGTTTACCAACCGGTAAGCCTAGGAGCCTTTATGAGTTTTCTGGAAATGGTTTTCGGTTGTACCCATAAACGTTGCAGCTTTCCCATCACGGCCAAAGGCGCGCAACGTCGTAGCGAGGCGGCTTCGATAACCGGAACCTACGTCGTCTGTCTTAATTGCGGGAAAGAATTTGCGTACGACTGGCAGGCGATGAAGATCGTCCGCAACAAGTCTGGACATGATGCTGCCGCGGTGGCCCCGGTTCCCCATCGGAAAGCCGCCTAGTCCGCGCCTTTGCTGGTTTGAAGCTTGGCCCTAATAGGTGATGCGCGCCGAACATTTCAACGGAGCCTGGCCATTGCACGTGAGCGTTATCGTTTGTGTGAAGCCAATACTGTTGTTCACATCAACTATCTGATTATTGAGAGTGCACGATGTGGGGTACCCTGGATTCCCGGAAGCCGATATACACGTCGCAGTACCAGATCCGGAAATCCCAAGTGAAGCCGGATGCTGATTTCCATTAGCATCTATAGTTGATGTGATTACTTTATTCGTTGTTGCGAATAATAATGTGCTCAACACTGTTACCAAGATTGGCGCTGCCCCGCCTAACAGGCTTTTCATCTGCGAACCTCCCAGGCGGAGCAGACTACTGCGAGTTCATAAAAAAAGGCGAGAAAATCCGCCAATCTTGGGCACATGGCTTCGTGCCTCTAGCTTGTGATTTAAACCTCGGGCATCAGCCCCGCCGTTTGAAGTAAAGCCGCTTCCGCACGCAGCGAATCTCCTTCACCCCCCGGCGGGTAAGTTTTCGCTTCGAACGAACCCGATGGCTGGTCCACCAAACCCAGTGTCTAAGAGGCTAGTCCGCCTAAGGAGCGTCGGGCTCAACCAGTGGTAGTGCCGACGCCAGTTGCAGGTCGATCATTAACTGAATCCGTCGATCTAACTGGTAAAACAGCGCGGTGTTCTTGGCCGACAAAACCTTGCGAAACTGCGGCACGTACTTCAGACGCAAGTTGCCGACGGACTGATCCACACTTATCCACTCCTTGACTGCGCTAGTGGCCTGCGTATCGTTGAGGGCACCGTTACTCTGGACGTACTGTTTAATCAGTTCGTACTTTGTATGGTTAATGGCAACCAGCTCCGAGACGTACTGGTCGTAAAGCGGCCAGAACTTCTCCGCCTCGGCATCGCTGAGTTTAAGATTGGCGGCGATGACCTGCCTTCGCTCGGAGCGCAAGTTCTTTCGCAGCATCTGGATGTCCTGGTCCGATAGGGGTTGGGACTGGCCCGCAGAGGCCGCGTCCGCTTGAGGCGCCGCTTGCGCTAAGGCCCTTCCCCTGACCAGGAAAGTAGCTGCGGACAGGAATAGCGCCAGCAAGGCAATCTTCACATAGCGGACCATAATGTATTCTCCCTCTATAACATTAGCTGCAACAGGAGCTGCGAATCGGGTCGCCGCCATTGTCCTCTTCGACGCGTGCTCTCCACAAGTAACAACCACCCAGGTTCAAGAAATCACGCCTGCCACCGTGTAACTTTGGAGCATCTTCTGCATATCAGAAGCGGTGAGCCGGACCGATAAGGTTCCAATGAATCGAAAACCAGCATAAGAAAATACACGCCAACGCGACAAGCGTGAACTTCACCTTCGAAATCCAGCGAACCGCCACCCGATTCCAGATGCGCACGCCGCTGACCACCGCGAAGAGGCTGAGCACAATGGCGAGTCCAGTGAGAAAATTGCAGAGCACAAAGTACTTATCGACCGCATGGCTTGGGGGTAGCGAGGTGGAGACGGTAAGCTTTACGAACATCACAATCACCCATAAGACCACCGCGATCCAAGCGAACGCCGCGGCTCTTGGACCTCCGCTCAGCCACAGCGTTCCAGGCTGTTCCTGCAGCGGAGGACGATTGCTGAGGAAGATCCGGCGTGCCAGGCGAATCAGGGAAGCCAGAAACACCAGCAATAGAATTGCCAAGCTACCGCCCAGCAGCGGCAGAATAAACTTGCCATTCTCGTACCAGGGAACACGTTCCAGCTGCACTCCCGGAAAATCGAACGCCAGTCGCACGATCCTGCCACGATCATCCGGTATCGCAAACATGAGTTCTTGCCCATCCTCGTTTCTCCACAAGCCGCTACCCACGGGCTTCCATTTACGCGTATGGCCCCGAATGTCTTTCACCTGGTCCAACTTGAGCACCCCTTCTTTGGCGTCGCCGGTCGCATGCACCTGGTCGAGCAGGTCGCCTAATTTGGTTTTAGTGCTGTCAGCACGTCGGGTTGTCTGATAGGTGCCGCTCATGGCCTTCAGTTCGCTGGCAGAGGCCTTCTGCAGCGCTGGCTCGGAAGCCTGCGGATAGTAGCGGTCCGCGAATGCCCGCAATAGTTCAGGGCGCGTCTTTCGTTCGCCGCCGGCGGAGTTGTAGGAAACGAAGAGGACGAGCTTCTCTGTCGGCTCCACTACGAAGAGGCTGTGAAAAGCGACCAGGTCTCCTCCGTGGCCGATGAAGCGCAAACCGTTTCGCCAGGTTTGATAGAAGCCCATATCCATCGCCGGCATTTGATTGGAGGCGGCGAATTGCCGCGTCCACATTTCCTTCAGCGTCTCGGGCTTCAAGATTCGGTGGCCGTCGAGTTCTCCGCCATTCAGCAGCGCCTGCCCAAAGCGTCCCATATCCGACGCCGTGCTGGAGATGCCGCCCGCTGGCGCGGGATTGAATACCTCAAATCCGATGGCCGGCTTCTCGGTCGGCTCGTCATATCCCTCCGAGGCGGACCGCACCAGACTTGCCGGCAGAGGTTGATGAAAGCTGGAATGGGTCATGCCAAGCGGCTGAAAGATGTGGTCGTTCACATAACTTTCGAACGGCTGACCACTGACCCTCTGCACGATGTAACCTGCCAGGCCCACGCCGTAGTTGGAATACGCCGGCACGACACCGGGCGGATACATCCTGCGCGGCTGATTCTGGATCAGGAAATCGCGCAGCGTCGGCGACTGCTTGGGATCGGTCACGATAACATCCCGCGATTCCTCCTCGAAGCCGCCGGTGTGGGTCATCAGGTTACGCAGTGTGACTAGCTTGCCAAACGCGGGAGCAATCTGAAAGTCAAGATACTGGTTGACGTCGGTGTCGATGTTGAGCTTGCCCTGCTCCGCCAACTGCATGACCGACAGCCAGGTGAACAGCTTCGAAATTGAGGCAAGGCGGAAGATCGTTGTGCTGGGATCGACCGGTTTCTTCTCCTTCAGATCGGAGTAACCGTAGCCTTTCTCCAGCAAAGGCTGCCCATCTTTCATTACGAGCGCCACTGCGCCGGCAACGTCACTGCGTTCCAGTTGTAGGGGAATAATGCCGTCGAAAAACGCTTCCAGATCGGCCCTCTCGAGTTTGTGTGGTTCCGATGGCGGAACGCTCGGCGGCGTCTTGCCGGCGGTTGTGGCCTCCGGCGCGGCGGGCTTGATAACGGGAGGTTGCGGTAGCTGAGCGGTCGCCGGACCGCAGGTCGCAATGCAAAGCAAGAGCAGGCACGAGTTGGTGCGAAGTTGTCGCATCGGTTGGTACATTCTCCTGTGTGGGCCCTGCAGTGTCGCCGAATTCTTCCATCGTCGCAAGACGCGACCGTAACCTGCCTTGCTCTGCCCATGAGTTTCAAGGTGTCGCATGTTGCCGGTCCCATCGCTTCTCGGCCGTGTTGACCTTATCAAAGGTCCGCGACAAATAGGGGACAACGAACGAATAGCGCTTCATGGCACCTCCAAAGTTGAGCCCTTCCAGATAGGTTCGAAGGGCAACGTTACGAACCAGCGGAAACGTCAGGGCCGCATAGCCCCAATCGATGTTTCCGTAGAACTTTCTTGCCGCGCGCTGGGACAGCGCGAGGTCGAGCCTCATCTCGCCGAGCTCGGAGCCGAATACCTCGGCAGCCGAGGCCGCACCATTGAGTTCGCTGTTGATGGCCCTCGCTGCTGCCTGTCCACTGGCGATTGCGTTGTAGATTCCTTCACCGGTCAGAGGATCGACCAATCCGGCCGCATCGCCCACCAGAAATACTCGCTTGCGGCTGGCGAGGTCGGCGCAGCCACCCATGCCAAGATATTGCCCGATGACGCAGTGGAACTCTTCTGCCCCGAGTTTTCTCCTGATGTATTGTGCCAGCGCACTTCGCGTAATCTTGTGCGCATGCGATTCGCTGTATAGTCCAACGTTCACGTGCCCAGCCTTCGGAAACATCCAACCGTAGCCGTCGCGAACCACTCCAAAATCCAGATGCATCTCCGAAGCTGGACCGGCAGAAGGAACTTGTGCCTCGAGGGCAAAGCCGGCCCGGAACCAGGTGGAATCGCCGATCAGCCGGCGTATCTGGCTATTGGCGCCATCAGCGCCGATGATGAAGCGCGCGTGAAGTTCGCCTTCTGAGGTTGAGAGAACCACTGCATCATCGGCCTCGCGCAGCCCACCGATCTGACCGACTCGCCGGAACCTCGCTCCAGCTCCGACGGTTTGCTTCAGGCAGAACGCATCCAGGTCAGCGCGGACCGTCATCACACAAACCGGTCTTGAACTGTTCAGGCAGGTTGCAGCGTCAAGGTCCTTGCTGACCTGTATACGACAAACGGTGGCCACGACCACCGGTTCAATCGAATAGCGAAGCGCGCGGACGGCTTTGATGGTGAGGCCGCCTGCGCACGCTTTCGGCCGGGGAAAGGCGCAACGATCCAGCAGCAGCACCGAGCGGCCGCTCGTCGCCAAGTCGTAGGCCGCAGCACATCCTGCCGGACCAGCACCAACCACGATGGCATCCCAGACCTGCATAGTCTTGTCGCGCTCTTCGTTCATCAATCTCAGTCAAGCACCGCCAGTTTCGCACAACTCTCGGCGGCTTCGCGCATCCTCAATGATTTGCGGTCGATATAATGGCCACTCTCATGGACTGGAAGCCCGGCTCCCTCATCCGCTGGCTCTTCGACTCGGAGCAAGGCGACGCCCAACGCCTGATCCCGCGTTGGATCTTCCTGCGTGCGCTGGGACTCATCTTCTTCTCGGCGTTCTACTCGCTCGTCTTCCAAATTGGTGGACTGATCGGTCCGAACGGCATTCTTTCCGCCAATGAATACCTGCAAGGCCTGGCGAAGCTCGGAGCGATCCGCTTCTGGTATGTGCCGTCGCTCTTCTGGTTCTCCAGCGGTTCGCACATGATGATGGCGGTCTGTTGGATCGGCATGATCGCCTCGCTGCTGCTGACGCTGAATATCTGGCCACGCGGCATGTTGCTGATCTGCACGGTTTGTTTCCTGTCGTTCGTCAGCGCGGCGCAGGATTTCTCCGGCTATCAGTCCGACGGCATGCTGCTGGAAGCGGGCTTCCTCTCAATGTTTTTTGCGCCACCAGGATTTCGTCCCGGCTTTGGCCGCGGTCATCCTCCTTCACGCGCCAGCCTGTTTCTCCTGCAGTGGGAGTGGTTCCGCATCTACTTCGAGTCCGGGGTGGTGAAGCTGGCCAGCGGCGATCCGCAATGGCGCAACTTCACGGCTATGGACGAGTATTACCAGAACGGCCCGTTGCCGACATGGATCGGCTGGTACGTGCAACATCTGCCACACTGGTTCCACGCTTTCGCCACCGCAGCGACACTGGGACTGGAACTCGGACTGGTATGGCTTCTGTTCTTTCCCAGGCGTTTTCGCATCCTCTGCTTCTTCATTGTGACGCTCTGGCAAATTCCCGTCATCCTGACGGCGAACTACACGTTCCTGAATTACCTGGTGTTGCTGCTCGGCGTCCTGCTGCTCGACGATCCGTTCCTGATGCGCGTGATGCCGCGCCGCTGGCGAGAGCGCATCGCACCTGAGCTGTCTCCGAGGAAGGAGCCCGAGAATGCGGAGCCGGAAACTGTGTCGTCGCCGACAACGCGACATCCAGCCTTCGATCAATGGAAGGCGCTGAAGCTGGCGCTGACTTCGGTGATCCTGATCTGGATCTTCTATGCAACAACGGTGCAGATGATCTGGATCCTGTTTCCGCAGGCGCCGTTTCCCAGCTCACCGGTCGGAGCACTCGAACCGTTCCGCATTGCAAATCGCTACGGGCTTTTTGCGGTGATGACGCGTGGTCGCTGGGAGATCGAGTTCCAAGGCTCCAATGACGGGCAGAACTGGACGCCTTATCCGTTTCGCTATAAGCCGCAGGATCCCAGCAAGGCTCCGCGAATCTATGCGCCTTACCAGCCACGCTTCGACTGGAATTTATGGTTTGCGTCGCTGGGTGAGTGGCGCGACAACATGTTCGTCGTCAGCACCGAGGACCGTTTGCTGGACAACGACAAAGACGTGCTCGCGCTGTTTGCCGGTAACCCATTTGGCAACACTCCACCCAAGTTTGTGCGAGCCGTGATCTGGCAATACTGGTTCACTTCTCTGGCTGAAAAACGCCAGACCGGAATGTGGTGGAAGCGCCAGCTTCTCGGACTCTATGCGCCTGCCTTGCAAAAACTGCCCGAGGGCAAGCTAGGCGTGATTGAATGGCCGCCAGCGCTGCCACCGCGACGCTGATGTACGTCCGATAACGTGCGACTCCCCCTGACTCGATTACCTGAAATCAGCAACTTAGCATCTAAATCGTTCGTAAAATATTAAAAGCAAACAAGTTATACGTAAAATATTGACCCACAAAGGCTTACTGGCACTTCTCTTCTCCCTTTCCTGCCGGGGTTTGTCATCGGGACTTGTCTCCCTCTGGCCTGGCTCCGAACGGCAGTTCGGTGGCTAGCGAAGTTTTCGAAGACCCCTCGTGCTCCTCCGAGGTGAACCGGAGGAGCGGGCCAGATTGGGGTCCAAACTAACAAATCCAGACTGGCGTTCTGCTCTGTCATGTTACGAACCCGGGATATTGCGTGAGTAAACTTGCGGTTCATCCGGGCGGTGCTTATCGATGGACGGTATAGACGTGGGCGATGATACGCCTTCCCTTTTGGCTCGTACGCATCTCAGAATTGGAGGTGAGGATTACATGCCTGCGAAGAAGAAAGCGGCCAAACAGACGAGCAAGAAGACGCCGGCAACGCGACGTTGGGTGGCGAGGGTCAACACCGATTCGACACATCCGCCGGAAGGACTCTTCACCAAGAGCGCCGCAGTGATCGCGAAATCGCTGGCCTCGAAGAGGGTCTCTCCCAAGGGCCCGGCGTCGGGCATGCGGATGCTGAACTACTACATCAATCGCGCCGGACATAACCTTCCTACCGAACGGAAAGCTGTGCTACGGAAGGCAAAGGTACTGCTCTCCAAGACGATTGCTTCGCAGAAGAAGAAATCTGCGGAGGCGGGCGGTCATTCGATCAAGAAAGCTGCTTAATGCCTCCACGCTCTGGAGAACGGCGGGCCCACGTTGTGGGAGCCGGGCCGAACGGGTTGGCGGCCGCGATTGTTCTTGCCCAGGCGGGCTACCAGGTTGAAATCTACGAAGCGGAGCCGCAACCGGGCGGCGGGGCTCGAACCATGGACCTGACGCTGCCCGGATTCTTGCACGATTTCGGCTCGGCCGTGCATCCCATGGCGATCGGTTCGCCATTCTTCTCGTCGCTGCCGCTTGAGGACTACGGGCTGGAGTGGATCCAGCCCTCGGCGCCGCTGGCGCATCCGCTCGACGACGGCACGGCGGTGATACTCGAGCACGACTTCGATGCTGCTGAGGCGGCGCTGGGCGACGACGGGAAGGCCTGGCGGAGGCTGATGGAGCCGTTCGCGCGGCGATGGGACGATCTCGCTTCCGAAGTGCTGCGGCCTGTCACCCACGTTCCCAAACATCCTTTCCTTCTCGCGCGGCTTGGCTTGGTTGGGCTGCAGCCGGCGATCACGGTCGCGAACCGGCAGTTCCGCAGCGCTCGAACCAAGGCGCTCTTCGCCGGACTCGCAGCACATTCGTTTCTCTCGCTCGATGCACCGCTGAGCGCCGCTTTCGGAGTGCTGCTTGGCGTGCCCGCACACGTAAAGGGATGGCCTATTCCGCGTGGCGGAGCGCAATCGATCACGAATGCTCTTTGCGCACATCTGGTGAAGCTTGGCGGAGCGGTGGTTACGTCGAGGCGGGTCGAAACTCTGGCGGAACTTCCGCCGGCGGCGCTGACGCTGTGCGACGTTTCGCCGTACCGTTTGATCGCCATCGGCAGGGAGCGCTTGTCACTCGCTTATAGAAGAAGGCTGTCGCGGTATAAGCTTGGCCCGGGCGTCTTCAAAGTCGACTACGCCTTGACGGCCCCTATCCCTTGGAGAGCGGCGGAGTGCCTGCGGGCCGGGACCGTTCATCTCGGAGGCTCGATGGAAGAGATCGAGGTTTCGGAGCACGCGATGGCGCATGGACAGCACGCGGAGCGGCCCTTTGTCTTGCTGTCACAGCCGACGCTGTTCGACTCCACCCGCGCTCCGGAAGGTAAGCACATCGCGTGGGCGTACTGCCATGTTCCCAACGGCTCGACGTTCGACATGCTGGAGCGACTGGAAAATCAAATCGAACGCTTTGCACCCGGGTTTCTTGATTGTGTGCTGGCGCGGCGCGTTTTTCGTCCCGCCGATCTGGAGGCGATGGATGCCAACTTGATTGGTGGCGACATTGGCGGAGGCGCAGCGAACTTGATGCAGTTTCTGTTTCGTCCGACGGTGCGGCAGTACGCGACGTCAGCCAAGGACATTTATCTATGCTCGGCATCGACGCCTCCCGGTGGAGGCGTGCATGGGATGTGCGGGTATAACGCAGCGAAAATGGCGTTGAGGCGGATGGGCTGGGGATAGACGGTCGCGCAGGGGCCCCGTGATGGCGTTTGACCGCCTCCGTTTGCTCCTGTCATCCCGAGTCGACGCGACTCGGCGAGGGATCTGCGGTCCGGCGCGTTCAGCGAATGCCGGCTTTGTCGCGTAATGAAGAAACCGCAGGTCCCTCACCCCTGAAGGGGGTCGGGATGACAAGATCACAACCAGATCAGCCTCTATTCACTCGTTATTCGTCACGTCCGCCAGCGAGGCCTGGGCACGGGCCACGTGGTCGCGGTAGTCCTGTGTCTTCTTCTTCACCTCGTCGGAGTTCGGATCGACGCGGAAGCGCCGCGCCAAAGCGTCGATATCTTTCTGGCTCGGCGGTTTCGCCAGATCGTTCACCTTGGCCATCGCCTGCGGCAGTACGGTGCGGTAGTGCGTGAGTTGCTCTCCGGCAGTTTCCGGATGGTAGGTCATGCGGTCGCCGGTCTGCATGACGTCGATCAGTTCATCCGGCGACCACGCGATGGGCCACGTCTGGTTCAACGTGTCATACGCTTCGCGCAACCGCGTCATCGATCCGGCAAAGCCGTTGAGCTCCGAGCGGCGAGCGAACAAGTCATCAGCGCGAGTGACGTGGACCGTTACGGGAGTGGTGACGGCTGTTTTTGGGACGGTGAGGATCGTGGTCAGCGTGTTACCTTCAAAGCGCCAACCCGCTCTACCCGCCTTGGATGTGAATGTCTCAGGCCGTCCATTCACGGTGACGGTCTGTGGAGGCCAATCCTCGGGCAGGCGAATCTCATAGCTGCGCGACTGCGGCATCCCTTTATAGCTGCCCTTGGCGGCGGCGATTTGAATCGTCAGCTCGCTTCCCTTTTCGGAGGCGGCGATTTCCGTACGCGCCGCTTGGTTGCGCTGATACGCGCGCGAATCGCCCGCATCTTCGTACAGCATGTACGAAGAACTCTGTCCATCGGTAAGCGGGAAAATATTCACGATCAGCGGATCGAGCGGCTTCTGATTCGAGTACTGCATGGGAGGAGCTTCCGGAACAATCGCTCCGGCATGCACGTACACCGGTGTCTGCCGGATGGAGAAGTCGCGCTTCACCGTTGCCGGCCCTTTCAGGCTCGTTCCCGTCTGCCACTCGACCCAATTACCCGGCGGCAGCCAGACCGCCTGGTTCACCAGTCCAGTGATCTTGTCGCCGGCCTCGACGACGGGATCGACGAGCATGTTCTGACCAAAGACATATTCATTCTTGTTGGTGTAAGCCTCGTGGGCCTCGGGCCAGTCGTAATACAGCGGGTGCAGGAAGGCCACGCCGGTATCGTAAGTGCGTCGCGCCTCGGTGTAGACGTACGGGAGCAAGGCGTAACGCAGGTGAAACGTGTCGCGCATGATGTCGGAGTAGGGCTCGGGATAGGCCCAGATGCGGCGCTCCGAGTCAGGGTTTTTCGTGGTGTGGGTGCGCAAGATAGGACTGAAAGCACCGAACTGAAGCCAGCGCGTGTAGAGCTCGGGTTCGACAACGCCGGGCATGTGTCCGCCGATATCGTGGCTCCAGTAGGCGTAGCCGACGTTGGCGGCGGTTGCGGTGAACCACGGCTGGAAGGCCAGTGACTCCCACACGGAGATCGTATCACCCGAGAAACCGATCTGGTAGCGATGATTGCCCAGGCCTCCCCAACGGTGGAAGAGCAGAGGCCGTTTGCCTTCGCGCGCCTGATCGGTGAAATGTACGTAGTTCAGCCACCAGGTGGGGTTCACGCCCGGTGTCTGGGTGTTGGCCTCCTGCTGCCAGTCGAGCCACCAGAAGTCGATGCCCTGCTTCTCCAACGGATGGTGAAGCAGATTCATGTAATTGGTGGCGAACTTCTTGTCGGTGATGTCGAAGGGAACGTACTTCTTGGTCGCCGGGTCGATGCCCATGGCGGTCGCCATCGCCGGATACGCGTCTTCCCAGGGCTGCACGCCGGAGGCGGGATGCAGATTGAGCGTCGCCTTCAGTCCTTCGTCATGAATGTTGGTGAGGAACTGCTGCGGATCGGGAAAGAGCAGCCGGTTCCAGCTGTAGCCGCTCCATCCCATGGAGTGACCGGACTGGTCGTTCGGATGCTGGGTGCCGCTGGGTCCGAAGGTCGGATGCCAGTCCATGTCGATGACCAGCACATCGAGCGGTACGTCGTTGTTGCGAAAGCCGTGCACCAGGTCTTCGAACTCCTGATCGCTGTAGGCCCAGTAGCGTGACCACCATGCGCCAAAGGCGAAGCGCGGCGGGAGAGGAATCCGTCCGGCAACCTTTACGTAGTCGCCGAGCGCCTGCTTGTAATCGTGACCATAGCCGAAGAAGTACCAGTCCTGGCGATCACCAGCGGGCCGCTGCATTACCCAGGGCCACGGACTGTTCTCGCCGTTTACGAAGCTGAAGTCGGCGGAATCGAAGAGCGGACGAGTGGAGTCATCGACCACGGTCCACCCGTCACGCGAGACCAAGCCCGGCTCAATCGGCTCCTTGGTTTTGTCACCGAGCGCGCCGTCAAGAGTGCGGGTCGTTCCCATCAGGTTGCCGGTATCGGGCGTGCCGGGATGCCAGGTCACTTGCTTGCCGTTGAGGGTGAACGTAATGGCGAGATTGTCGGACGAGAACTTGCCATCCGATCCGGAGGCAGGTGTGTAGCGAAGCTGGAGTGCGCTGGTAGTGATCGTGAGCTGTGGCGCGCTATTGGGCGAGTGCTGTGTCTCAAACTTTGGCACGGGCAGGTTGCGATTCAGGAACACCAGCGAGGCGTGGTCCTCGAACTTTCCGTCTGCGGACCACTCCATGCGGATCAGTTGCGGGGTGAGCACGGTAAACCGGGCATGGCCGGCGGTGACGACAGCCTTGGGGTCAGCGACCGGATTGTAGAGGCCCGGAACCGTCGCCGAAGCTTGCGGCTGCGTTGTATCGGCCGCACAGAGAGCACCCGGCAGCAGGACCGCGAGCAGTAGAAGCAAGCACGAACTCGGACAGCGTGGGGAACGCTGGAGTGTAGCTCTGAATGAAGAGAAAAGACGCTGCGAAAGGGACGCGTGATCGCGTGTTGTCATGTCGAGGAGATTGTAAATGGTGAACGTGCCGGAGTGGTGGAACTGCGAGTGGCAGCGGCTGCCAGCACCAATGGCGCGAAGGCACTGTTTCTCGGCTGAAACCGGGTGTGGACGCAAGTTCACCCCGTCGGCCTGGGTATCGAGTTTTGGTTTTGCCTCAGCCGTAGTGTCACTGCCCTGCAGGCTCGTGGCATTGCGCATCACAATTTTCCTTTATCCACCTGGCCTTGCGCCTGTTGCAAGTTGAGCGGGCCATGTAAATTGGAAGTGCGACTGTGTAAAGAAGTGTGGCGCAACACGGTGCAACAACTGGGGTTTAAACGATTGCAGTTGGAAAGATGCTTCCATACGGCTTCGGCCGGGAAGAGCGCCTCTAAGCTAGAGCATGTTGAGCGGACGCTGAGGCGTAAGGAGTGTTCGATATGAAAACACGGCGGCGATTGACAACCATCCTCGCAGCGCTGTTGTTCTCGATGCTGCCTGTAGGGAGCATTTTCGCACAGGACGACCCCGGCGGCCCACCGCCTCCGGACACGGTACAAACTGAGCCCAGCGCGCAGACGCAGCCTAGCGCACAGTCGCAACCTAACGGCCCTCCTCCAGACAGTGCTCCGCCGGACAACGGATCGGGTCAGGCCAATACGGATCCTCCGGGACGGGTGGCGCGCATCGAGTACATGTCGGGCGAAGTTTCCATGCAGCCGGGCGGCGTAAATGATTGGGTGGCGGCAAGCCAGAACCGGCCTTTGACCACCTCCGATCGTGTATGGACCGACAAGAATTCGAAGACGGAACTCAGCCTCGGGGATGCGTTCGTCCGCATGAATTCCGAGAGCAGCCTTACGCTGTCCAACGTCTCCGATCAGACCGTGCAGATGGAGCTGGATCAGGGCACCCTGGAGCTCACGGTTCAGCACCTCGAGCCGGGCGAGATCTTCGAAGTCGACACCCCCAATGCCGCCTTCACGGTGAGCAAGACGGGGGTGTACCGCTTCGACGTATTTCCCAACGAAGACAAAACGTGGATCACCGTCCGCAAAGGGCAAGGTGAGGCGACCGGACGAGGCAGCGTGGTGAAGATCAGCTCCGGCCAGCAGGTGCGTTTCAGCAGCGGCACGTCGCTGGTGCATACCAGTGAAGCAGCGCCGGCGAACGATGGCTTTGACGATTGGGCAAGGGTCCGCGATGAAAGATTGAAGAACTCGGAGTCGGCCCGTTACGTTTCGCCTGGCGTGATCGGCGCGCAGGACCTCGACCAATACGGCCGGTGGCAGCAGACACCGCAGTATGGCGCGGTCTGGGTTCCGACCTCGGTTCCACCGGGTTGGGCACCATACCGCTATGGACACTGGGCTTGGATCGATCCGTGGGGATGGACTTGGGTGGATGACGCTCCTTGGGGCTTCGCGCCGTTCCATTATGGCCGCTGGGTTTCTTACGGCGGGTATTGGGGATGGGCTCCGGGACCGATCGGCTATTACCGTCCTTACTATGCTCCGGCTCTGGTGGGCTGGATTGGCGGCCCGGGCTTTGGCATCGGCTTCGGCGGTGGCGGATGGGGCGTGGGCATCAACTTTGGGTGGTTTGCCCTGGGCTTCGGCGAACCGTTCTATCCGTGGTATGGCGGATGGGGCTGGGGCCATGGCGGTTGGTACCATGCCGGATGGGGCTATGGCGGATATTGCAGCCCGCGCTACTTCAACCGAGTGAACGTTACCAACACGCGGATTAACAACTTCAACAGCATTTCGAATAACTATTACCACAACAACATCAACAATACGCACTATGCTAACCGGTCGGTGAACGGTGCGGTAACGGCGGCGCCTAAGTCGGCGTTCACCTCAGGCGCGGCAATCAACCGCGCGGGAGTCGCGGTCCCGAGCTCGGCGTTGCGGAACGCCAGCATGATGCGGACGGCTGCGGTCTCTCCGACCAAGGCTTCGGTATTAGGTGGACATGCGCCAACCAGTCACGTGCCGCCAGCCTCGGCGTTCAATCGCTCGGTGGTGACGCACAATACGCCGCCGGCACGGCCCAGCGGATTCGGCGCAGCATCCTCCTCGATGGCGAGGACGAACACGGCTCCCAGCAGCAACACGATGGCGCACACCCCTAACGGGCAGAGTGCGGCGTCGGCGCGGCCGGGACAACCGTCGGTAGCGGCTCACAACGTTCCGCGTCCGCCGTCGGCTGGAAGCAACTCGAACCTGGGCAGCACGCAAGCCAACGGGAACTCGCAGGCTCGCACCAATCAGGAGGCGAGGCTGAACACTCCCAACGCCGCTACCCACAACGTGCCGCGTCCGCCGGCAGCGAATGACAGCTTTGCGCGCGGGAACGGTGCGAACAACGCGAACGGCGCGAACAATACGTCGCACACCGCCGCAGCGGGAGGGGCGCGGCAGACGACGGGAGCCTCTTCCGCGAGCCACGGAGCAGCGGGTACTACGACAGCGCAGAACGTGCCACGGCCGCCTTCTAACTACTCGTATTCGCAGCAGGCACACACGGGCAACACCTCGCAGACCGGTCATCCTGCGACAAACCAGTCCGCACCGTCGCAGCATCAATCGGCTCCCGCTGCGCACGAGTCGGCTCCGTCGCAGCATTCTTCAGCTCCGGCTGGGCATGAGTCGGCTCCATCGCATCAGTCTTCGCCTTCTCACGAAGGCGGACAGTCGAAGTCTGAGCACCAAGGTTCGGCCTCGATGAACGTACCGAGACCGCCCTCGGGCTACAGTTACCATGCTGCCCCAACATATACTGCTTCGGCGGCCTACGGTTCGAACCGGATAGGAAGCAGTTCCTACGGCTCATCTGGCCGGAGCAACAGTTCCTACGCGAGCAACGGCTCGTACGGCAGAAGCACAGGCTACGGGTACGGAAGCAGCCGAAGCTACCCGGGCGCCGCCAGCAGCCGAGCCTATTCGCCAAGTGCAGCCTATGGGCAGAGTCGAGGCTACTCAGCGCCGTCTTACTCGAGCCGCAGTGCGGCGCCCTCGGGCTACTCAGCGTCGCGCTCTTATGGGAGCTCCGGCGGTGGTGGCCACTACTCTGGCGGAGGCGGTGGGGGACACTACTCCGGCGGAGGCGGCGGACACTCCGGCGGCGGTGGGGGACATCGCGGACGATAGAACAACGAAGTAGACAAGTGCACAGAAGCAAAGGGCGGCCAGCTCAGGCCGTCCTTTTTGGCGTGCGTGGAAATGCAGTTTGTCTGTGACCCGGCGCACAGTCCTTGAATGCGCCCCGCAGCTTATAATCGAACTGTGACTCTCGTTAAAGTGAGTAAAGTGGCCGAGGCGAACTTCCCCACTCGTTGGGGGCAGTTTCGCATTTACGGCTTCGAAGGAGAATTTGCAACCTCCGCCGGGAATCGTTCCGGCTCCGATGGCGCAGAACTGTCGCCCTGCCACCCTGCCGATCGCAGGAAAGAGAGTGCCGTGGCCCTGGTCATGGGCGACATTCATTCCCGTGCGCCGCTGGTCCGCATTCATTCCCAGTGCCTGACGGGAGATGTGTTCCACTCCATGCGTTGCGACTGCCGCCAGCAGCTCGAGCTGGCTTTATCGCTGATAACGGAGTTGGGCGCCGGCATCTTGATTTACGAGCAGCAGGAGGGACGCGGCATCGGCCTGATGGCCAAACTCCAGGCATACGAGTTGCAGGATAAAGGGCTGGATACGGTAGAAGCCAACGAGCAACTGGGCTACGATAACGATTATCGGCAATACACGCTTCCGGCTGAGATGCTGAAAGAGCTCGGCGTGAAGGAAGTTCGTCTGATCTCGAATAATCCTGACAAAGTCGCGGCACTGGAGAATGCGGGAATCCAGGTCGTCGAGCGGGTGTCGGCCGAGGTTGAGGCCTACGAGGACTCCGAGAACTACCTGCGCACCAAGAAAGAAAAGATGGGGCACCTGTTCACGAATTGGTAAGTTTTCGGGCTGCGTGTCCTCAGCGCGGGAAGCTTCCCCCGCCCAGCGGCTGGGAGTGTCTCCCAAGTACCTCAGTGTCCGAACAGGGCGGCGATGTTCTGGCTACCACGGAGCACGCGCAGGATTACTACATCTTCGTCCTGGAGGCGGTAAACGATCAGGTACTCACCTACAGGAAAACTTCGCAGGCCAGGGCGCAAGTCCCCATCTCGGGCTCGTCCGATGTTTGGATGCCGTGCCAAGAGCAAGAAGCGGTCGGTAATGGAGTCGATCAGGCGGTCGGCAATTTCGATGCCTCCGCTCTTACCAGCAACGTAGCACCAAATATCGTCGAGGTCGGAGTCAGCTTGCGGACTGCGGATATCCGCCACTAGCGCCGTGTATTCTGCTCGGCGGCGAGGCGAGCTCGACCACGCTGCTTTACGCTCTCGGCAAGCTCACGCATAGACTCCTGCGTGATGATACGACCTTCGCCCCGTGCGATAGAGGTTTCCCCCTCCTCGACTGCGGCAAGAATTTCCACGCGGGTACGCTCGCGTTCTTCCCACAAGGAAAGGGCTTCCTGCACTGCATCTTCCTCGCGCTGAAGGCGACCGCTCTCAATGGCGTGACGAACAAAGGCTTTTTGGTCCGCGGTCAAATTTACTTCCATGTGTGCAAGCGTAGGAGGGAAGATAAGGCATGTCAAGGCCGGTGTCCGCCATCATTTTGTCCGACATGGGTAGGGGAACGTCCCTCCCCTGCTGCATGGCGGTTACCTGCACGAACTCCGCTGTTACCTCCGCTTCAATTCCCGTTCCATCTGCACCTTATTCTTACCCGGAAGCCGCTTGAGCGCGGCGCGTGCCAGCGCGACATACACGGCGCGTGCGTCAGGTAGTTTCTTGAGTTCTCTCAGATGTCGTCTCACCGTCGCAACATCTCCTCGGACTAGGGGTCCGCTGAAAGCGGCGGCTGCGTCGTGCTCGAGGTAGTTGTTCAAGGTCTGCCACAGCAAAGGCAGCATGATCGGTTTTACGTCGCGCCTGCTGACTCCGGCGGCGTGGGCAACTTCTTCCAGCGAGGTCATCAGGGCAATCACCAGGGGCGACGCAAAGCTGCCGAAGGCGTGATACAAAACCTTGTCCTGCTTTCGAATGGTGAAGGCGCTTGCACCGAGGCGCACAACCAGCAACTTTGCCGCACGAACTGCGACTGCGTCGCCCTCCACAGCAAACGCGACACCCGCCATTTGCGACACGGCGGAGCGCACGAAGGTCATCATAGGATGGACGGAGGCGACCTTGGCGCCTCGGGTCCGCAGCGAAGCAAGTTCGTCGCTGGTCAAGGCGCCACTGGAATGAAAAACAACCTTGTCCTTCCAGGGCTGACTGTCGGCAAGCCGCTCTGCCACGTTGGCGATGGCATCATCGGGCACAGCGATCCAGACGACATCGCTGTCCAACAACTCTCCTGAAGTCACTAATCGCGCGTTTACTTTGCGAGCCAGCCTTCCAGCCGGGCGACGCTGCCGGCTTCCCTCACGGATTACGATGTTGCGGACTGCATATCCTGCGGCCGGCAGCGCGAGGGCCAAGGACGTCCCCAGATTGCCCGCTCCCACGATGCTCACGGATAACGAAGCTGGCTTGATTTTGCTGGCTGCCACGCGGCGAGAATACCAGACCTGTTCTCTCTCCGCGAAGACATCGAATTGGCAACTTGTTTATAGTGTTGGTCTATGCCCACCAAAGATGCCAAAGCGCACAAACAAACCTCCAAATCAGTGTGCCAGGCGGCCGCCAAGCCTTCGGCTCAGTCAATATCCACGAAGCTGAAACGCCTGTCCTCGAAGGTGGTCTTCAAGGGAAAGGTGTTTGAAGTTAGTTCGGACCGGGTGAAAGAGCCGAACGGCATCGAGGCGCAGCGAGAAGTCGTGCGCCACTCCGGATCGGTAGTGATTCTGGCGCTGGACGAGAGCGGCCCCGAGCCCCGCGTTCTGCTGGAACGCCAGTACCGCTATGCGGCAGAGCAGTTCCTGTTGGAGCTTCCCGCCGGACGCATCGATCCTGGGGAAGATCCACTTGAGGCCGGCAAGCGAGAACTCCTGGAGGAGACGGGTTATACCGCTGCCAGGTGGAAAAAAGCCTTGTTCTTCTATCCGAGTCCCGGGTTCATCGATGAGACCATGACGGTTTTTCTTGCTCGAGGATTGAAGGCGGGGACTGCTAAGCCGGAGGCGGACGAGTCCATTGAGTGTCGGCTCGTGCCATTCTCCCAAGCTGTGGCCGACATCGTGGCCGGCAAAATGTGTGACGGGAAGACCATCGCTTCCGTGCTTTGGGCGAAAGAATTTCTAAGGCGGAAATAAATACTGGGCGCAGAAGGTACTCTCGTCTGCCCGGCTGTCCTTAGTTCTAAACGGTCAGCGCCGGACTGCTACTCGGGGGATTAAAAAGAGAGTGTCACAGCCGCTAAAACAGCGGGTAAACAGATTGATTACTCTGTTGACAACCCCCTAGATTAGAGCGAAGATTAAAGTACGCTGTTACAGGTAACATCCACTTCGCCAACGGTCATTTGGGAAAACGACCTCTCCGCGATCTTGGCTCCTGGGCTCAACCTGCTTAACAACCAAAATTACGACAGCACACTTGGGTAAGTGTGCTGAAGGGCTCTGCCCGGAGGAAGACAAAAGTGAGATTGAAAGGCACCGTTAAGTGGTTCAATAACGCGAAGGGCTTCGGCTTTATCGGACGAGATGACGGTCCGGATGTTTTTGTGCACTATAGCGCGATCGCATCCGATGGCTACAAGAGTTTGCAGGAAGGCGACAATGTCGAGTTCGAAATTGTCGAAGGCCAGAAAGGGCCCCAGGCTGGTAGCGTCACGCGCATTCAGTAATCCACGTATCGGTTAACGACGACCCGGTTCACTTCGGTGAGCTGGGTTTTTTTCTAGAGGCCACTTTCACGATTGCCGAGAGGCAGCCAAACCAGAGCTTCGATCACGACCTAATCCGGGCGGCACGGAAGTCGGAGCTGTAGCGTCGCCATGGGCTGGCCTCTGCGGAGGATCCAGTCGAAGCGTTACAATCACGCTCGGGACGTCTCTTGGACAATAGAAACATCGCAAACGTTTTCTACGAGATTGCCGACCTCATGGAGGTCAACGGCGACGACTCCTTCCGCATCCGCTCGTATCGTCGGGCCGCCGAGGCCGTCGAAGCGTGGCCGCAGCAGGTCTCGCAGCTTGTCGGCGAGCCCAAACAGTTGCTGGCGGTTCCCGGCATCGGCAAAGGCATGGCAGCCAATATCCAAGAGTTGGTACGCGAGGGCAAGCTTAAGCAGCATCAGGAGCTGCTACAGAAATATCGGCCGTCGATGCTGGAGTTGCTGAAGATCCAGGGGCTCGGGCCGAAGACGATCGCTCTCATCTGGAGCGCATTCCAGGTGAGCGATCTTGCCGGCGTGGAGCAACTGGCGCGCGAGGGCAAGCTGCGAACGCTTCCACGGATGAGCGAAAAGAGTGAGCAGAAGATCCTGAAGGCAATCGAAGACTATCGTCGCATCGCCGGCCGGTTTCTGCTTGACGAAGCCGATCGCACGGCGGAGAAGTTGGCCGAGCACCTAAAGCACCTAACGGGAATCGAGAAGATTACGCCAGCGGGATCGTTGCGGCGCGGCCGCGAAACCGTTGGCGACCTCGACATGCTGGTCACTGGCTGTTGCTGCGTGGACGACCAGCGGCGCGCCGACCTGATTGATGAGATCCTGCGCTTTCCCGGCATTATGGAAGTGTTAGCCAAGGGAGACAACAAGGTCAGCTTTAAGTTGCGGAGCGGCATGCAGGTCGACGTGCGTACGCTAGCTCCCGGCTCCTATGGCGCTGCCATGCAGTACTTCACCGGTTCGAAGAACCACAACGTCACTCTCAGGCAACGGGCCCTGAAGATGGGGCTGACACTCAACGAGTATGGTTTGGCGCGCCTTGAGGACAATGAACGCGTCGCCGGGTCAACAGAAGAAGACATTTATCACACGCTGAAGCTGGATTGGATTCCTCCCGAGTTACGGGAGAACTGCGGTGAGATTGAGGCGGCCGAAAAACACACGCTGCCGAACCTCATCACGGTCCCGGACATTCGCGGCGAAGTGCACATGCACACCGTCGAGACGGACGGACGCAACACCATCGAAGAGATGGCCGATGCCGCGAAGGAACGCGGCTATCACTACATCGCGATCACCGACCACTCCAAGAACCTGGCCTTCGCCAATGGACTCGACGATCAACGCGCGGAGCAGCACATTGCGCGCATTCGCGCTGCGAACCAGCAGATCGAGGGGATCACGATCATGGCGGGCATTGAAGTCGACATCCTTGCCGAGGGCGATCTTGACCTATCGGATTCGGTGCTCAGCCAAATGGATGTGGTGGTTGCCAGTGTGCACTCGGCGTTCAATCAGGATTCGCAACAGATGACGGACCGCCTGCTGCGCGCGCTAAGCAATCCGAATGTCTGTATCCTGGGACATCCGACGGGTCGCTTGCTGCTCCGGCGCGACGCCTATCCCTTTGACATGGACGTGATTCTGAAAGCCGCGAAAGAGCACGGCGTGGCGATGGAGTTAAATGCTTATCCCGACCGGCTTGACCTGAATGATGTTCATCTGCGGATGGCGCGCGAACGCGGAGTGAAGATCGTGATCAACACCGATGCCCATCACACTTCGCATTTCGAGAAGATCAAATACGGCATTCTGCAGGCGAGACGCGCATGGCTAACGCCCGCCGACGTACTGAATACGCTGTCGTTGGACGACTTCCGGCAGGCGATGAAGCATCAGAATAGCTTGTAGAGGAGAGATCGATGGCCGACAATCAGGTGCCACCCAAGGCCGCGAACCAGCCGCCACGCGAACCGGGCCGCCCGCAATTTAGTGCGGGGCACGTTCCGATCACTGAGGAGTTCGACAGCGCCAAGCGGACTCTGCCCCCTGCGGCCCCGGTTGCGATCGCTCTCGTGGTCGTGGCTATCGTGGTTGCTATCATCGCGTTTGCATTCCGCGCTAAGCCTGTGGCACAGGGCGGCATTGACGCTGTATACGTCAGCACCCAGCCGGGCCAGCCGAACATCTTCGTTCCTATCCAAGTCACGCTGCGGAACGTGACGGACAAAACCATCTACATCAAAGAAATCGGCGCCTCCGTCAAGACGGACCAGGGCGAACAGTCGGACACCGCCGCGGCGTCCAGTGATTACGCGCGCTACTTCGCGGCGTTTCCCGATCTGAAGGAACACAGCACCCAGGCCTTAGTGGTGGAGACGAAGATCGCTCCTGGCGCCGAGCAAAAAGGCACCGTGCTGGTTTCGTTTCCGATGACGAAGGAGCAGTTTGATGCACGAAAAGATTTGACCGTCACGATTCAGCCTTACGATCAGCGAGAAATCGTCTTACGGGAAAAATCAGCGACCGCCAAATAGTTTACGGCACAGACCGGCACGCCGGGGCAATCGCAGAAGTCTTACACCCACGAATTCACTTCACTTCGTAGTATCTCTTTCAGCTTCGATCCAAATTAACTCACGCTATAGCTATCTCTTTGTGTGTCGACTATCGCAACAAGCTATCTATTCGGATAGCTTTATGCGCCGGATGACCACGCGATGCCGCCATTTGTCATAGGTTGCGTCAAGAATTCTTCGTAGCGATTCAGTAACTTCCAAACAAATTGATGATCTCGACCACTCGTGAATGGCCACATGGCCACCGACTTGCTTTTGTACGGGTGTCTAACAAAAGCCGGCAGCGAAAAAGTTAAAGAAGATCGTAACTAATCGCTGCCGGATGCAAGCACGCCACCGATTACGCGCGACGAATGCACGTTTCGGCGAAGAGGGAGGTCTCCGTTTATGCGCAGCGATATGGGTTTTGCCTTTACCGAAGGAGAGCACGCAACGTTCTGTGTTCCAAGCGAACATCGTTTCGTAATCGAATAGAGGAGCCTTTCACGTTGGGCACAGCTAGGCGGACTTTTGCGAAAGCGATCGTCTAAGCAACTTTGAGTTGGGGACGGCGTCGTCACGGGGGAAGGCGGCGCCATTCCCTTTGGGGAGCAGTTCAGCGGTGATCTGCTCCTCACGCCCGCTTTTTCGATTGGTTTGGTAATTTTCTTTGTTATGCTGTCGCGGCCGGAGTTCCGTGACAGTCGCGGATATCCGCCCAGGGAGAACTCGTGATGCCGGACTCCGCGTCTGCAGCCCTTGATTCGCCTCGCGCCTGGATCGTTTGTTTTGGGGCGTTTCTCGGAGCTTTCGTTACATTTGGGGTCACCTATAGCTTCGGCGTTTTTCTAAAGCCGATGGCGGCCAGCTTTGACGCAAGCCACGCGTTGATGTCGAGCTTGTTCTCCTGCCTGACGGTGTTGTCGTTTTTCCTGGCTCCCCTTACCGGAGACCTGGCGGACCGTAAAGGTCCACGCCCGGTAATGGCTGTGGGCGCTCTGCTCATGGGAACGGGCCTGTTCGCCACGGCGCGCGTGACCTATTATCCGCTGGTGTTCGTGAGCTACGGAGTCGGCGTGGGAGCCGCCGTCGCCTGTGTCTATATTCCGGCAATTTCGGCGGTGGGCGAATGGTTCAAAACGCATCGAGACATCGCCTTGGGTATTTCGATCAGCGGCATTGGCTGTGGCACCCTGGTCGCTGCGCCGGCCGCAGCCTTGTTAACCGATCGCTTCGGTTGGAGAGTGGCGTTTGAGATTTTTGCAGTCATCAGCACGGGGCTACTCCTTCTGAGCACGGCCCTTGTGAGCCCGCCTCCCGTCCCCAAAGAAAAGGGCAAATCCGAGCTGATCGAGAAGGTGCGCACGCGTTCCTTCGTCCTGCTCTACATCAGTCTCTTGTTGTCAGGGATCGCGGTGTATGTCTCCTTCGTATTTCTGCCGGCGTATGCCGGAGACATAGGAGCCAGCCGAGTTGCGGCTGCTAGCTTGGTTGGCTATATTGGCGCGTCGAGCGTGGTGGGTCGGCTGGGGCTCAATGCTCTCGCTCCGCGGTTCGGGCTCCTGAATATATACAAAGTTGCCTTCGGGTTTTTGCTGGTGAGCTTCGGCTTCTGGCTTACCGCCCATAGTTACGGATCGCTGGTGATCTTCGGGCTAGTCATGGGCGTCGGGTACGGCGGCATCGCGGCCATGGCTCCAGCCGTGGTAGCTTCCATCTTCGGGGTTGAAGGACTGGGAGAATTGCTCGGCGTTTTTTTTACCGGCTTCGGAATAGCGTGTCTGGTAGGTCCGCCCCTGGCAGGTGTGCTAGTCGACTATAGCGGCAATTACAAGTGGCCTGTCTTCGTTGCAGCAGCAGCCTCCGTCGCCGCTCTGGCGGTGATCGTTCCGCTGCGAAAGACTCGGGCGCTGGTGGTAGCCAAGGAGAGTTCGGCGACCGCAGGCTAACCAGTGTCTGGTTTCTGCATCGTTCACCGACTACGCGGGCCGAGTTGACGTGTGCAGCTCAACCTTGAAGTTGCCGCGAGAAAGACGTTGCAAGCGTGGCGGAGAAAATTCCGCTCCCCGGCCATATCCATTCTCAGGCAACTCGCCACGTCTGGCAGGTTACGAAAAAAGAGTGGATTGCCCAGCCATGTGGACTAAATTCCGCGCTGCGCATCACAAATAAAGATCTTAACGGCACGAGTGAAACTCGTGCCCTGATACAAAACAGTCCGGCAATGAGTTTCTCGCAGCCTGCTAGAGGTGTGGCTGCGAAGACAGCTGGTTTTCCCGAGGCATTGGCCGCGACGGATTTACCGGATTCGCAGGCGGAGGCCCGGACTCACCTTTCTTCTCTGCCCCAGTTTCGGATTCGGCTTTGGGCGGCTCGGGATCGTCGGGACGGATCGGTTTACGCGGCATCATCTCGTCACGCATTGCGGCGCTGTAAACGAAGCTGGCCATGATCGCAGCCGCCTGCTTCAAGTCGTCGGGACGAACGTGCTCGTAGACGTCCAGGTTGGAATGATGGGTGAGCGTGTCGTAATCCATCGGATCCTGGATGAACTGGAATCCGGGAATACCGACGGCGTCGAAGGAGAGGTGATCGGTGCCTCCGGTATTGCGCATGCTGAGCGTCGTCATTCCCAAATCCCGGAAGGGCTCCATCCACTGCTTGAAAATAGGCGCAACCGCGGCGTTACCCTGCAGGTAAACGCCACGAATTTTTCCGGTGCCGTTGTCGAGGTTGAAATAGACCGAGACCAGTTTCTGCTCTGGCTTGAGCTGCACTGGCCCAGCGGGCGGCCGAAACCAGACAGGAATGTCGGCGTACTTCGGATCGGTGTTATCGGGACGCGCACCAAAATGATTCTTCACGTAGCCAACCGATCCCAGCAGTCCTTCTTCTTCGCCCGACCAAAGCGCAACGCGAATCGTGCGTCGCGGCTGCACCCCGAGTTGCTTGAGCAGTCGGACTGCCTCCATCGCGACCGCGACACCGGCTCCATTGTCGGTGGCGCCTTCCCCCGCATGCCAGGAGTCCATGTGGCCGCCGAGCATAACGAGTTGCTCTTTCAGTTGCGGATCGGTACCCGGGATTTCGGCAACTGTGTCGTACCCTTTGTCGTCATCGTCATAGAACTGCGCCTGCATGTTGACTTCAACTTCCACAGGAACCTTCTTCGCTAGAAGGCGAGCGATCCGACCAAAGTGTTCGGCGGAAATCACGATGCGCGGCACACCGATCGTCTTTCCTTGCTCGTAGGGTCCGCCGGACTGGACGAAGATGGTACCGTCCTGTCCGGGCAGGCGCGTGATGTCGAGCACCGCGGCCGGATGCTCCTCGGTGAGAAATTGCTGCAGGGTCTGGCTGAACCGATAGCGTTTGATAGCCTCTTCCCGTCTCTTTTCCGCTTCAGCGCTGGGAATTTCGTAAGTGGCAATTTTGTCGAGCGCCTCGTCGTCGTAGCGGCGGAAGAGAGGTTTATCGATGGGATCGGGAATACGCGCTTCGCCCATCAAAACGATCTTGCCCGCCAACTTGCCGCGATATTTTTCGAGATCGGCTGGGGTTGTCGCGATCACTTGCGTCACTTCGCCGCGAACGGGTCCATTCGTGCCGGGGGTCCATGCCTCAGGCAAGGCTAGAAACTGCATGTAATCCGGCGCGACCATGCGCACCTCGCAGAGCTGATAGGCCCAGCCACGTCCGAAGGTGCCCCACGCCTCGACGTGCGAATTGACCAACCCATACCGGGAGAGTTCATCGCGCGTCCAGTCGTTCGCCTTTTTCATATTTGGCGAGCCGGTGAGCCGCGGGCCGATGTCGTCGGCCAGACTGCTCATAATTTCCATCACCTTACCGTGTGAGAACTCTTCTTCGCGCAATCGGCTGATGAACTCCAGATCGAGATTCTCTGGCTCTTGCCTGACAGATTGGTTCGATGCCGCGGCAGGCTTGGATTTCGTCTTGTCGGATGCCGCCGAGGTAGCGGGAAAGACGCTAAGTACGATCCAGAGAACTAATGCGCTGCGAAAAAACAAGGGGCAAAGGCGATCGATCATCGAATTGTGCATTCCTTGAAAAGAGAGATGGTTGCAGTCATCGAGATTACGCACAGCCGTTGGATGTCGCAAGCGGCGCCGGTCTGCGCGTGATCGGGGGGCCAGCAAGAATCGTTGAAGCTACCCTGTAAATCGGCGTTCCTCACCGGTAACGGCGGAGCAGGAGCCGGTGACGATCGGAACGGTAGAAGCCCAGGACATACAAGACCGGCCTGGATTTCGTGGAATAGATTACCTGGCGGATGCGTAAGAGGGGTAAGCCGCGCGGCAGCTTCAGCAATCGCGAGGTTGCCGAAGACGGATTAGTGGCGTCGATTTCCTCGTCGGAGTAACTGAATTCGACACCATAGTCGTATTGCAAAATGGAAAACAGCGAACCGCGTTCCAGGGATTCGCGGCCGAGCCCGGTAAACTCTTCTGCCGAAAGATAACAAATTTCGAGCGCGAACGGCTCGTCCCCACCCATTCTGAGGCGTTCTACACGGATTATAGGCACGTCGGCGGCGAGCGCAAGCCGTGCCGCAGCTTCGGGTTCATTCTCGACAATGTTGAACGATAAAACCTTGGTGCGTACGGACAGGCCCCGAGCTGCCATCTCTTCGGTAAAACTCGTCAGCTTGTTGAAATGAATCTTAGGTGGGCCGACAAAGGTTCCTGCTCCCGGACGCCGCAGGACGAGTCCTTCGCGTTCGAGCATCGACAGGCCGTGCCGCGCGGTCATGAGACTAACCCCGTGAATCTTCGCCAGTTCGCGTTCCGAGTCGACGGCGTCGCCGGGCTTCAGTTCGCCGCTCTCAATCTGCCGCAAGATGGCGTTTTGGATTTTCTGGTAAGCGGGCGTGACTTTTCGTCGAACCGATGGCATGCGAGCTCCCGAGAGTGGACCAGTCCGGCTAAAGGCTCTTTTCAAGCCGGGTCAACCGCTATAGCGCACAAGATACGATTTGTCATAGGGAACTTAGCACAACATCTCAAAAAAATCATAGAGTGAAAAACAGAAAAAATGCACCCACGTTCGTGCTAGAAACTGCTCCTATAATCCTTGATTTCTACTTAACATGCTGTTTTCTAATAAGTTACATCCTCATGCTTAAATATTATTGACATAACAGAAATAATTTACTTGAAGATGCACCGGGCAGCGTGCTATATAGCTGTACGAAGCGAAAGCGCTATATAGCTGCGTCCCGGCATAAAGGCGGCGATTCGCGTGGTGGGCCCGGTTGAGCTGAGTGTTTTCCAGAGGAGGCGTACGATGCAACGGTTGTCGAGGATAGCTTTCAGTCTCGTGATGATCCTAGGGCTATTGGGCATGATGCAGCCGGCGTGGGGCCAGGAGGTCACCGCCGCGATCACGGGCACAGTCGTAGACCCTGGTGGCGCAGCCATTAGCGGCGCTACGGTCACAGCGCGCGATACCGAGCGCGGCACGGTCTACAACGCAAAAACGAATGACAACGGCACGTTCAACTTCACGCGTATCCCGGTCGGAACGTATGAAGTGCGTGCTACCGCGACAGGATTCGACACGGCCGTACAGGCGCCGACCACGCTGGTCCTCAACCAGACCGCCCGCTTCGACTTCAAGATGAAGGTGGGCACGACCAGCGAGACGGTTCAGGTCACTTCTGAAGCGCCACAGTTGCAGACCGACACCACGCAGGTCAGCACTCTGATTGATTCCAACACCGTCAATAACATTCCGTTGGCCACGCGCAACTATATCGAATTGACGCTGCTGGCGCCGGGAAGTGTCAGTCCTGATCCGGCCAACTTCAACAACGGTGACAATGTCGCCAACGGTGCGCGGCCGTATATCAACGGCAACCGCGAACAGGCCAACAACTTCCTGCTCGACGGTATGGACAACAACCAAGTGTCGGACAACCTGGTAGGCTTTACCCCCTCGCCGGACGCGATCCAGGAATTCAACCTGATCACCAACAATGCCTCGGCGGAGTTTGGCAAGTTTCAAGGCGGCGTCGTAAGTGCGACCATCAAGTCGGGCACTAACAGCTTTCACGGCGACGTGTGGGAGTACTTCCGCAATGACGTCCTGAATGCCAACTACTGGGAGAACGGTTTCCTGGGCAACAACGCCATTCCGAAACCGAAGCTGCGCTGGAATATGTTCGGCGGCACCCTGGGTGGTCCGGTCATCAAGAACAAATTGTTCTTCTTTGTCGACTACCAGGGACAGCGGTTCGACCATCCGGCCACGACCCAGGCAGAAACGGTGTTCACTAACGCGGAGCGCAATGGCGATTTCTCGGCGCTTTGCAGTGCCGGCTTCACCAATGGGCTGTGCAACAATTCCGCCCAGCAGTTAAGGAATCCCACAACCGGAATTGCTTTCGCTAACAACCAGATTCCTACTACGCTGGAAAATGTGGTTGCGAGGAACCTCTTCAGCTCTACTTACTATCCCACCCCAGTGAATGGCGGCCTGATCAACAACGCTTACAACGTACAGACGCAGGCCTTCGACAACAATCAGGGTGACGCGAAGGTCGACTGGAACGTTTCCGATAAGGACCGCCTTTCGGGTCGTTACTCACAGGCGTACCAAAACAATCCCACGACCAACTCATTGCTGATCCTGGGAAATAACTTTTCCACCGCTCCTATTCAGAGCGGGGTTGGACAATGGACGCACACCTTCAGCCCATCGATCCTGAACGAAGCGCGATTTGGCATCAATTACATCAAGCTCGACACGGGCAGCAATTTCACCTCGACCATTGGTAATCTCGGCACCAGCCTCGGAATCGCCAACACCAACCTGAACGGACCGGGACTGTTGCTGCTGGGCTTCGGCGGCGGCACGGCACCGTCTCCTGGAACAGGCACGCTTACCAACATTGGCAACTCCGAGGTCAATCAGTCGTTCCACGACTCCGTAGTGCAATTCGATGACGGACTGGTAATCACGCGTGGGAAACACGTGATCCACACGGGCTTCCAGATGTGGCGCTACCACGTGAACACCGCCTATAGCGGCAACAGCGGCGAGAACGGCTCGATTCTCTTCGGCGGATCGTTCTCGGGTGACCCAAGCAGCGACTTCTTCCTGGGCTATCCCGTCGCCACCGGTGTCGGGGTGCTCGAAACGCCGTGGCATCAGAGCTCCTGGACCTTCGCTGGTTACGTTCAGGACGACTGGCGTGTGACTTCTGGTCTAACCCTTAACATCGGCTTGCGCTACGAGGCTTACACCCCGTGGATTGAGCAGAACAACCGTCAGGCTAATCTGGGACTCTTCAGCGGAACCCTTGAACTGGCCGGACAAAACGGCAACAGTCGCGCACTGTACAACGGCAGCTACGGATTGCCTGCGTGGCAGCCGCGCGTTGGATTTGCGTACTCCCCGTCGGCGTATGACGGAAAGTTCGTTATCCGCGGCGCTTACACCATATCGTCTTATCTGGAGGGTACCGGAACTAACCTGAGGCTTCCGCAGAACCCGCCGTTCAGTCCTCCGGAAATCGACGCGCAGTACTCCTCCCCGGTTTGGACGACCCAGCAAGGTCCGGGCGGAGTCACGGCAAATCCGTTCGTCGGAGCAAACTTCCGCGTGTGGGACCCCAATGTTCAACCGGCGATGGACCAGCAGTGGAATTTGACCGTGCAGGATGAAATTGCCAACAACCTGACGTTGCAGTTGGGTTACGTGGGGCAGCATGGAACCCACCTCATGGTTCCCATGCCTTACCTGCAGGACCAACTCGTCAATGGCACACCACAACCCGGAATCTACTTCCAGGGAAATCCGACTCTGCGAAGCGAGCTGGGACAAGTTTCCGGCACAGCATCCGTTGGCAGCATGAACTACAACGCGATGCAGGCGGTGCTGCAGAAGCGGATGACCAATGGCCTGGAGGGCCAGGTCGCCTACACCTGGTCCCATTGCTTCACCACCAACAGCGGGTACTACGGCACCTGGAGTCAGACCTCAGCAACGCCGGCGTCGCCGTATTACCAGAACCTGTACGCGCCGAGCGCAGATTACGCATCCTGCTATTTCGATGCGCACAACGTTCTATCGGCCTATGCCACGTACGATCTGCCGGTAGGTAAAGGCAAGAAGTTTGCCGGCAACATGAACTCCGTGGGGAATGCGGTGATTGGGAACTGGCAAGTGGGAGCTATTATTTCTCTCCACTCCGGCTTCCCATTGGCGGTCTATGAAGGTACTGACTACAGTGGTACGAACTCCCGTGGACCACGTCCCAACTGCACTGGCGCAAACCAAGTCCTGGGTCTGCAACCGTCGATCGTGAACGGCGTCTTCCAGGGCTACCAGTACATGAGTGCTGCTGGGTACGCGAACCCGGCACCGGGCACGTTCGGCAACTGTCCGGCTCAGGGCCCCGATTACGGTCCCGGGTACACGGACACGGATTTGAGCTTGCTGAAGAGCTTCCACTTTACTGAGAGTAAGTACTTACAGTTCAGGGCCGACTTCGTAAATGCCTTCAACAACGTTCAGCTCTCTCACCCAAATACGAACTTTCCTGGCTCCACCTTTGGACTGATTACTCAGTCTCAGGACACGCCTCGTAACATACAGTTCGCCTTGAAGTTCTACTGGTAGACGAACTGGTAAACTTTGGGGGCAGACGCTAAACGGCGACTGTCCCCTATTTTTTCTAATGCCTATCTCGCCGAAGCCGATTCTCCTCTTCCTCCTCGCCGCCGCTTTCACACCATTTTCTTTCACGCAGACGCCGAACAAGTCCCCCGCAGTCAGCCCCAACGCGGCAGCCGAACACGCTGCAACCCTGGCGGAAAGTGGTCATTGTCCCCAGGCTTTGCCCTTGATGGCGAAATCGATCGCGCACATCACCGACAAGGACCTGCAAAAACGGGTGGGGCTTGACGGCGTACGCTGCGCCACCATGATGCAGCAGAATGAGCAACTGCTCGACTTGCTGCGCGTGCTGAACCGGCAATTCCCGCACGATCCGGAAGTGCTGTACGTGTTGATCCACGCATATTCGGACCTCTCCAGCCGCGCGGCGCAGGAACTGGCAACGACTGCTCCAACCTCCATCTCTGCCCTTGAGATGGATGCAGAGACCCTGGAGCTGCAGGGGAAATGGGACGAGGCAGAGAAGGATTATCACCGGATCCTTGAACAGAATCCTAAGTATCCCGGCATTCATTTCCGTCTCGCGCGCATTCTGCTGTCGAAGCCGAATCCCGGGCCAGACTTTAAGGAGCAGGCCAAGCAAGAGCTGCAGCAGGAGCTGGCGATCGATCCGAATAATGCCGGGGCGGAATACATTCTCGGCGAGCTGGCGCGAGAAGCGGGCGATCTGCAAACGGCGATCGAGCACTTCACGAAAGCGACAAAACTCGATCCCAGCTTTGCCGACGCGTACCTGGGCCTCGGCAGCTCTCTGTTGACTGAGAAAAAATACGTCGAGGCGATTCCCCCCTTGGAGGTCGCCGCGAAACTTCAACCGCAGAATCCGGCCGCGCATTACAACCTGGGCAACGCGTACGCGCGAGCCGGCCGGAAAGAGGATGCCCAACGGGAATTCGCGCTGCATCAGAAGACCTCGCAGCAAGCCGGGGGACAAGGAGCGCCGACTCCGCAGTGATGATGTTCTCGCGACGGCGTTTTCTATGGACGATTGCGGGCTCGGCCGCCGGTCTTGGCCTGAGCCGCTTTGCACCGGCTCTTCCTGCTTCGTCTTCGTACCCTTTTGAAGCAGTTCCTGCTTCGGTGAGCGGCATCAAGTGGGTGCACACGGCCGGCAAGTCGCCGGAAAAATATCTGCCGGAGACCACCGGTGCGGGCTGCGCGTTCCTCGATTACGACAACGACGGCTGGTTGGACATCTATCTCGTCAACAGTGGCAAGTGCGATTTCTACGATCCGCAACCGCCGCTTCGGAACGCTCTCTATCGCAACAATCGCGACGGTACCTTCACCGATGTAACCGAGAGGGCTGGTGTCCGGGCCGGAGGCTACGGACAGGGCGTTGCGGTGGGAGACTATGATGGCGACGGCTTCCCCGACCTCTACGTCACGCAATACGGTCGCAGCATTCTCTATCACAACAACGGCGACGGCACGTTTACCGACGTCACACAAAAAGCCGGCCTCGCCGCGCCTGGTTGGTCATCCAGCGCGGTGTGGTTCGACTACGATAACGATGGCCGGCTCGATCTGTTTGTCTGCCGCTTCGTAGACTTCGACAAAACCAAGAACCTGCCCTGCGAAGCGAATAACAAGCCGGGCTACTGTGTTCCCCGTCTGTATAAGCCCACCGCCAGCTGGCTCTTCCACAACAACGGCGACGGAACGTTTACCGATGTCAGTAAGGAATCGGGAATCGCAAAGTACCTCGGCAAAGCATGGGGGGCCGTCGCGACAGACTTGAACAACGACGGCAAGATGGATTTGTTTGTCGCGAACGACACGCTTGCTAACTTCCTCTACATGAACCGCGGCGGCGCCAGGTTCGAAGAGGTGGGAACGTTAGCCGGCGTAGCTTATAGCGAAACCGGGCGTCCGCGCTCGGGCATGGGCGTCGATTCCGCCGACTTCAATCAGGACGGCTGGATGGATCTCTTTGTCGCCAACATCGATCATGAGAAGTACTCGCTTTACCAGAACAATCATGACGAGACATTCGATGACAAGGCGGATGCCACCGGCATCGGTGCAGCGACCCACCTGTTGAGCGGATGGGGCCTCAAGTTTTTCGATTACGACAACGATGGCAATCTCGATCTGTTCCTGGCGAATGGCAATCCGGACGATCTGATCGAGATGATGCACAAAGATGTCAGCTATCGCGAGCCGCTGATGCTGTTTCACGGCGACGGCAAGACCTTCCAAAACGTGAGCTCCGAGAGCGGGCCCGTCTTCGCAGAACCCATGTCAGCCCGCGGTCTGGCCATCGGCGACTTCGACAACGACGGTGCGGTAGACGTGTTGGTATCGGTCAACGACGCGGCCCCTTTATTGCTGCGCAACACGGCGGCGAAGGAGAATCACTGGCTCGGGGTGAAACTGGTGGGAAAGAAATCGAACCGCGATGCCGTGGGAGCCCGCATCTCGTATGGGGCCGGGGACTTGAAGCGAAGCCGGACGAAGGTTGGCGGCGGTAGCTACCTCTCTTCGCACGATCCTCGCCTGGTGTTGGGTATTGGAAAGCGTACGAAGATCGACCTCCTTGAAGTGAAATGGCCGCAGCCTGGCGGGCAGACGGAGAAGTTCACCGACCTTCCCATCGACACGTACATAACCATCATTGAGGGCGAAGGAATGAAGAAATAGCTAAGCGAGTTTGCGCATTTCGCCCGTGGGGTCGCGTTTGCTGCGCATGGCCACCACGAACCAGGCAATCGACAGCAACGTAATCAGCGCAATAATTGCTTGTGAGATCACACAATACAGACACCACACGCCCAGTACGTCTTTCTCGATGTGGGTGAGGTAGAGGGCGAATGCCAAGCCGACGATGACCGCGCCCAGTACCCATCCTCGGCGACGCAATAAAGCCAGCACAGCGATGAACAGATAGCCTGCGATTCCAATGGCAGCCACGGGCACATGGTCGATCTCGGCGTAAGGGCTGTGGTTCACCACGCCGCAGTCCCATTTGTCGTTAATTCGGCAGGGTGCCGAGTCGGTGCTGTAGTGGACCTGAAGAGCAAGGGCCGAAACCACGATTCCGGCGATGGCAAGGGTGAGGATTATGTAGCGCATAGGGTTTGGTCAATTCATTGTAGCTGCGATTGATCATTCGAGAATTCCAAAACATGCAGAGCGAATCCGCTTCAGCATCGGCGGAAGGTCGTCATTCAAATTCAGTGGGCAAACATTGAGCAATGACCTACGGCTGTTGAACATACACGGGGTTGTTAGGAGATGGCGGTTCATAATCCTGCCCATATTTGTTCTTGTGGGCAACGGCCGTGGCGGGAGCTGACGGAATGCGAATCGTTCCAAGACTATGCGAGGTGTCGCTGATTTGAACGTCTCGCGACAGCGGCTGCAAGGCTGCATTTTGAACATTCTCCGCCCACACGTGCAGGATGTAACGGCCGGGAGGAACCTCCGCTATGGAAAAGTCACCCAGCTTTCCGGGAATTGCAAAGTGATCGCTCCCGAGCACAACCACCACGGCGCTCATTTCGGGATGAATGTTGCAAAAAATGTACGACACTCCTTCGCGATCGAAGTGTACTGTGCGCGATGAGCCGGCTTCGTAGAGCCCGAGATCGAAGCGCTTTCCATTGAACAGAGAAAACACATTGTGGAACCAGGGATCTTGGTTGGGAAATTCTACCGTCGAGCCACGGGTGACGACCAGCAGGTGGGGTTCGAAGGCCTTATTTTTTTGGCGCAGAACGGCGTGCATCGGAGGAGCCTGAGCCGCTGAAGACGACTCATCCACTGGTGCAAGCCAAACGACAGTGGAATTAGCAGCTGGCCCCTTCTCCGACGCGACATGGCCGGTGACCCTGACATTCTGCGAGGCAGCGGGGAGGGCGGTCGCCAACGCGATGATCGACGCAATAAGGAGTCTTGCTGCCAGTTTCATATTTCCATTCTCAGAACAAAACTCCCATGCCCAGGTTCACCTGATCGGCCTGGTAGCTCATATTATCGATGGTAAAGGTGCGCAGGCGACGATACTCCAGCGAGAACAGCAAATCGGAACGGGGCCGGTAGATTACGTTGCCGAAAGCACTGCGGTTGCGAGTCAATGTGGGATCGCCATAGCTCTGTGCATAGCCGGCGAAGGCGCGAATGTCCGCGGCAAAGGGATTGTCCTGCCCGAAGGCGGCGTTGAATTCGAGTTTCGTTGTGGCACGGAACTTCAGCTGCGCCCATCCGCCAACCGTATTCAGCGGCAGAACCTCGGTGGTGGCACTTAGCAGGTTTCCGTTGTAGAGCACGCTGAGACCGATTCCGCCGCCAATGCCTCCAATGCCGGCTCCGCGATAAAAAGCACCGCTCAAACTGAACCACTTGTCGAGGGGTACACTCCAGTCCAGGGTGCCGGCCCATCCGTTTACGTCGCGGTTGAAGCCCCAGTTTTCGCGGCTGTAATAGCCGCCCGCACCCACCGTGAAGGTGCGTCCAAGCAATGGATGGGAGTAAGCGACTCGCGCCGCATACGCCGGCTGCCTCGAGCGTTCACCCGCCTGCGGGGTACGATACCACTGATAATACGGAGGCTCGCCCGTCAATGGATCAAGCAGCCCGCCTTGCAGGTTCACGGTCGCGTTATTCGAAAAGGCGAAATGGTGTTCGACTCGGATCTGGGGCGTCCAAGACCAGAGGTTTCCTGCGTAGGAGAGCGGCGGAACGATTAGCGAGGCGAAGGAAGTAGGCGAGTTTGGAGCAAGGAAGAGCTGATCCTGCCCGACGATGAGAGATGTATCTTTCCAATCGAGGCGAACGGCTGCGGTGCGGAGACGAGCTAAGCCTGAGTTGACGCCGTCATAAACCGTAGGAAAGCCGCCTCCAAAGTCCATGTTGATACTGCCGCTGGTGTGTGCGCCCATCAGGTCCGGGCCAAAGGCTTCGAAACCCAGGATCGATTGCCGCAGGGTTCCTCCAAACGATCCTGTCTCGCCCAGAGGGCCCTGTTCAAGGGCCGTTGTCGGCACATCCTGATTGTCGACCGTACCGCTGTTGCTGAACAGGTTGAAGAGCACCAATCCCGAGAAACGGACGCGATACTTCGAAGCGCTTTCAAGCTTTGTCTGATACTGTTCGTTGATTTTCCCCGAGAGCAGCTGCTGGTTTCCCTCCAGCGCACCCACTCGTTCATCGAGGGTCGACGACGTTACGCCGGCATGTGGCTGAGCTTGCTCGTCCACTCCGGATCCATAGGCGAGTGGCGTGCGGGAGGATTCCAGCTCCTCACGCAAATGCACGATTTCAGCCCGGCTGGCGGTGGTTTGCTGCTGGAGCTGCAATACCATCTCTTTCAGCTCGCGAACCTGCGACTTCAGCTCGCCGAGCGAATCGCTCACGCCGGCAGAGTCCGAAGATGGCAGCGGAGACGGATTTGCCTGGCTGATCGCAGGCCGCGTCAAGGCAAACAGGAAAACGAAAGACAGAAGTCGAGGAAAGAAGCGCCCGCGTTTTGAATTCTGCATGCCGCACCTCTGCACAATTACTGGTTCGCGTCGACCCAGACTCATACTTGCAGCCGCGAACTGGCCGTTCAGGAGATGTCTGCTACACCCGCGATCACGCGAGCTACTCTTCTCGTATTCACCTTGGGCAGGATGATTCGCATCACGGTGCATCCCGGCTCGGAACATTCCAGTAGCAACGTCCCACCGTGGTCTTGCACGATTTTCTGCGCGATGGTGAGCCCCAGCCCGGTGCCATTCTCTTTGCCATAACTCACGAACGGCTGGAACAAATGGTCTTGAATCGACTTATCGACGCCGGGCCCATCGTCGGTGATACGGATATCCAACCGGTCTTCCAGGTCCACGATCGTGACCGCCACGTGTCCACCCTGCGACTGAACAGCCTGGCAGGCGTTCAGCAACAAGTTGTAGAACACCCGTTCCATCGTACGGGGATCGAACTGCGCCGTGTGGACGCCTGTCGATTCGATACCAACTAAAACCTTTTGAAATTCAGGATGAGCGCGAATCAGTTCCACAGCGCGGCTTGCCGTACGCTCCACAGCGGCTTCCATGGGGTGCAGCGAGTCAGCGGGGCGAGACAGCTCCAGAAGCGAATCAATCAAATCGGTGAGCCGATTTACGGCAATGCGAATTTCCAGGTAGAGTTCTTCGCGTTGCTGGGGACTGAGATTCGCATCTGCAAGGAATTCCGCGTTCGCCAGAACGGCGGTCAGCGGATGACGAAGGTCGTGGGAGATCGAACTGGCCATCCGGCCAATGGTTGCCAGGCGCTCTGCCTCGAGCAAGCGCTGCTGGGCATCCTGAAGGTCGTCACGCATGCGGCTAAAGGCGTTCGTCAGTTCCGCCACCTCGCCCACGGCCTGTGTCTGCAAGGGAAATTTGAAATCTCCGCGGCCCAGGGCCCTCACTCCTTCAACCAGGCGCTCCAACGGACGGGTGAATGTGCGCGCGCTGATGTAAACCAGGGCGCTCCCCAGAAAGATCGCGCACAGACCCACCGCCAGCAGCATTCGACGTAATTTATTCAGGAACTCAGCTGCCTGATCGTACGATTTCATCACGACCATGGCGACTGGAGCGGGTTCATCCGGGTTCAGCACAAGCGCAGAGACCACGAAGTTTTCATTTCCAAGCTTGAGGTCTTCATGTCCATCGCCTGTGGCATGCTGGGGGACGTTCTCGCTGAATTGTTTCAATTGTTCCGGATCCAGCGTGCTGGCTACCACCGTTCCACGCGATATGACCGCCACTTGGCTGGCGGCGATCCTGCTGACCTGTTGCGCGACCTGCCGATTGATCTCGTATCCGACCGCGACCGTTCCCAGCACTGAATGATCCGCGCGCGGGCCAAAGTAGATGGGCTCGAGGAAAACCTCATAGAGGTGATCGCCGGCAGACCACCATTGCAGCGCATCTTCGGGCCCGTGTCGAGAACGGGAGAGCTGCAGCGATTGGGCTCCGCTGAGGCCCGGAGAGCGGGTGTGAAAACCCACCAGTTCGCCGGATGGATCGATCAGGCCAAACAGGTCGCCCCCAGAAAGCCGAAACATGTCAGCCGAGGCGTCCTGAATCGTTGGCGCATGATGCGAGGTCATAAGCGCCTTTAAACTCGGCAGATCCGCAATCAATTCAGCCGAACGCGCCAGGGTGGCTTCGCGCTCTCTTTGCACGTTGCGAAAGGTCGCAACCGAGTTGTCCAGGTCGCTCGCCAGATTGCGCCGGACCTGATTTTCCACAGTCCGCTGCACGATGATGAGGGATACCGCCGTGAGCGCGGTCGAGGTCAGCAACATGGAGATCAAGAACTTGGTTCGCAGCCGAACCCAACCCATGGCTGAGCCCCCTTCCGTTTAAATTAGCGGACGAATTTGTAACCGGTTCCGTGAACCGTACGGAAGTGTATAGGGTCGCCGGGGTCTTTCTCCAGCTTTTGCCGCAGCCGGAGCATATGGGTATCGACGGTCCGGGTGGTCGGGTAGTTGTGATAGCCCCAGACCTCATTCAGCAGCTCGTTGCGGGAGACGACGCGCTCTTCGTTGTTAAGGAAGAAGCGCAGCATCTTAAATTCCTGGGGAGTCATGGGAATTATCTGGCCCTGGCGATGAAGCTCCATTTTGGAGAAATTTACTTCCACGTCTCCGAAGCTGAACACATCATTCTTGTCGGATGCTTTGTTCAGACGCCGGATGGCAGCCCGGACTCGCGCCAGGAGTTCGCGTGGGCTGAATGGCTTGGTAACGTAATCGTCCGCTCCCAGTTCCAGCAAGAGAACCTTGTCGACAACATCGCTGGCCGCACTTAGCACCAGGATCGGCACGGCAGCAGCCTCGCGTTTGATCTCGCGGCAAAGATCCTGACCCGATTTGCCAGGCAGCCGCAAATCCAAAATAACTACGCGTGGAATGACCGTCCGGAACATTTCCATTGCCACGCCTCCCTCGGGCGCGACATGAACATCGAAGCCTGCTGATTCAAAGGTCCGACGCAACGCCCGCTGGACCGACGGATCGTCTTCGATCACAAGAATTCTTTCCAGTTTTTCTTCGCTGATCACGAAGCCGCAATACCCCTATGCCCAGCTAATACCAGAACAAAAGCCCAGTCAACGGAGTTGTCACAATTCCGTGACATGAGCTGGTTGTACACAGCATGGCAGTGTTTCACGATGTAAATGGAAATTGACAACTTTGACACTTCGACACGACAACTGCCGTTTGCTTCGCGCGTAGATTCAGACATGCCTAAGTTTCAAAACATTGAAACTTAGTCGCGGTCTTCGACCAACATCAACAGCTTATGAAATCGGTGGAGGAACAATGCCCAGTCTAAACGCGTACGCTACGCGATTCTTTTCCAAGGGAGTGCTGTTTCTGGTTGCAATCGCACTCCTGAGTCTCCCCGCAGCCGCACAGTTTTTTCAACGGACCGATCTAGACTCTGACATTCCAAACGTCGCAACCAATCCAGTGGACGCCGACTTGGTAAATCCTTGGGGCTTGGTTGCGAGTCCTACCGGCCCATGGTGGATCTCGGACAATGGTACCGGCAAGTCCACGCTCTATGATGGGGCAGGAGTCAAACAAGGACTCGTGGTGAACATTCCCCAGTGGGACGGCAGCTCTGGCGGAAGCCCCTCAGGTATCGTTTTCAATGGCACGAGTGACTTTCAATTGGGGACCGGTCTGCCGGCGTTTTTCCTCTTCGCCACTGAAGATGGAACCATCCAGGGCTGGAATCCAAAAGTCGATCTTGCGAATACAGTGATCAAAATCAACGGGTGGCCCGATGCGGTTTACAAGGGACTGGCCCTCGGTTCAGCGAATGGCGCAAATTACATTTACGCCGCGAATTTCCGGGCCGGTAAGGTCGACGTGTTCAATGCGAACTTCCAGCCGCATTCGTTTGGAAGCCAGGCGTTCGTGGACAATACGCTGCCGCGTAATTTTTCGCCGTTCAATGTGGCTAACATACAGGGGATGATGGTTGTAACCTATGCGATCCCGGACCAGGCACGCCATGACGACGTAGCGGGCGAAGGTAATGGATATGTTCGCGTATTCGACACCCAGGGCAACCTCCTGATGCGGCTGCCTCACGTTTCCCAATTGGACTCGCCGTGGGCGATTGTGCAGGCTCCTCCGAAAGGAATGGGCAGCTTCAGCGGGAAGTTGCTGATTGGAAACTTCGGTAGCGGCGCGATCATTGCCTACGATCTTGCCCACAATGGTGCATACGCCGGTATCATGCTCGACGCCTCGGGGCTTCCTCTGCGCATCAATGGACTCTGGGGCTTGGGCTTCGGAAACGATGCCAGCGCCGGTAAATCAACAACTCTGTACTTTACCGCAGGATACTTCGACGAGGCTCACGGCTTATTCGGGACAATCACCCCGGTACCACGAGCAGGATCCACTGCCAACAGCGCTAGCTCTCGGCGCCAGAAATAAGCAATAGGAGAAAGCAACGTGAATGCTGTCGCGGGGCGCCCGCTCTGCGACAGCATCTTTTCAGGGACAAGCCATCACCACTAAGACGTTACCGCCAATCGAGAAGTTGATGATCCATTTTGTCGAGGGGATCACCTAAGCTGATGCAGCTCTTCCGATAATGGCTGTCGGGCCTTCACAGACGCAAGTTTGCGCTCGTCAGGCCGGTTCTTCGGACCGGTCATCCAGAGATACATGGCAGCGTAGGCACGCCACGGTCGCCACGCCTCGGCGCGTCGCTCAAGCTGCTGAGCGGTGGTCAGCTCCAAGGAGCGCAAAAGGCCGATATCTGCCGAGGGAAAGGCATCTGGTTCTCCGAGCGCTCGCATGGCCACGTATTGCGCCGTCCACGTCCCGATGCCTCGGATCGAGCACAACCGATCCAAGAAGGCTTCCGAATCGACGACGCCCTCAAAGCAGATCTGTCCATCGCAAACGGCCCGGGATAACGCGCGCACAGTCTCGGCCCGGGCGCGAGTGAGCCCTGCCTGACCTAGGTCGGCATCTGCCAGCACGCTCGGCGAGGGAAAAACGTGTGTCAATCCGTTTCCTAAGGAGAAACTCTCTCCAAAAGCTCTCACGACTCGGCCGGCGAGCGCGGTGGCAGCCTTGACGGTGATTTGCTGACCCAGGATCGCTCGTGTCGTGAGTTCAAAGCCATTCCAGCAGCCGGGAACCCGCAGCCCCGGCTGAACTGCCACCCGCCATCCTAGTTCCAAATCCGCTTGGAGACCAGGAGCGATGGCAGTCCAATCGGCGTTCAAATCGAACATGGCTCGTATGCGTTCGATGATGTGGAACAGAGACCGGGGATCGCCAGATTGAACACGTACTGCCAACGCATTATTTCTGTCGTCAAGGGAGACATCAAAATAACCGTGAACGCGGTTCAGGGAAATGGAGCGGCGGTATGTGTCGTTCTCCACGATCTCGACCCCAGGGGTGGCGCGAGCTGCCAGAAACGACAGCATGGCTTTCCAGTTATAGGGTGGCCGGAACCGTAGACGGAACAAATATTCATCTTCCGGCTGGGTTATCCTCTGCCGAGCAATGTGGCGGATCTGGGTGGGAGTTCGCTGATAGACCTTGCGAATCTCGGCGTTGAAACGTCGGACGCAACCATATCCCGATGCGATGGCAATTTCGCTCATAGGCAGCCGCGTCTCATCGATGAGCTTTTTCGCGAATTGCAAGCGACGCGTTTGGGAGACCGCACTTGGGGTCGCCCCGAGATGTTGAAGAAATAAGCGTCGAAGATGGCGTGATCCAACTCCCAGCCGTTCAGCAAGCGCTTCGACTCCCCCGTTTTCGAGGCCACTCTCACTGATGAGACGCAAAGCTCGGCAAACTGTGTTCGACGTTCCTAGCCAGGCTGGAGTTCCGGGCGAGCACTCTGGGCGGCACCGCAGGCATGGGCGAAAACCGGCCTCTTCGGCGGCAGCGGCAGTGGGAAAATAGCGGACATTCTTCTCCTTTGCCGTCGGTGCCGGGCAGATCGAACGGCAGTAAACTTTACTTCCCCGCACACCAATAAAGAACTTGCCGTCGAACCGCGCATCGCGCGACAGCCGTGCTCGGGAACAAACCTGCGAATCCAGTTCCATATTTCTCCTGCTTCCCTCTTGACGATCCTGCGTGCCGAATTGCACGGTTTGCCAAGGCTAGGATAGCCGCTTGCGTGACCAACGTTAGACGGTTTCGGACTTCATTCCGGGCTAACTGGCAGCGTCACGCGCAGGGTCGTTTCGGCCAACGTGCGGTCATCAGAACGACGTCCGAAAACGTCCACCGACGTTGATAGCGATGGCCGCAAACGTCCAACCGTGACTCTTCCCGGCAGTTATCTTGATCGAAACGGTGCGCCAAGCAATCGGAGAAATCGGCTCACCATCGACCGCAGCATCGCAAAGGACGATCAAGGCGCCAAGTTGGGCTCACAGAACAGAGGGATCGCTCGATGCCAAATCCGACATGCCAAGGAGAAGTCATGAAATCGATGAAGTTGAGCTGCATTATCAGAATCGTGTTAGCGGCAGTGGTCGTCACAGGAACCGCTCTCGCCGCTTTCGGCCAGAGCCAGGACCAGACGCCGCGCTACACCGTAATCAAACTCGGCACACTTGGTGGAATCGCAAGCGGCGGCAACAGCATGAATGACCTGGGATGGGAAGCTGGCTTCTCCTATCTAACGGGGAACCAAACCCAGCATGCCGCGTTATGGGCCTATGGACTCACTATCGATCTCGGCACGCTCGGAGGACCGAACAGCAGTGTAGCTTGGCCCAACCACAATGATCAGGGAGCGATTGCGGCGTTCGGCGAGACGGCGGAGGTCGACCCGCTCGGCGAGGACTGGAGCTGCTCGGCATTCTTTCCCCAGCCGCCGACTCACCATCAGTGTCTCGGTTTCATCTGGCAGTGGGGAGCGAAAACCCCACTGCCAACCTTGGGCGGCGAGAACGGATACGCCGCCGGGATGAATAATCGGGGCCAAGTCGTGGGATGGGCCGAAACTCCAAAACACGACTCAACCTGCGTTTTACCGCAAGTCCGCCAGTTCGAAGGAGTCATTTGGGGACCAGGAAAAAACCAGGTGCAAATATTGCCACCCTACAACGATGATCCTGACAGTGCTGCCACGTCGATTAATAACGAGGGACAGGTCGTAGGCGTTTCTGGGATCTGCCAGAATTCCGTCGGCGACCTCAGTGCCAAGCACGCTGTCTTGTGGCAAGACGGCAAGGTCATAGACATCGGCAACCTGGGTGGTTCGGCCTGGAACACCCCAGGCGCCATTAACGATCGGGGTGAGGTGGTCGGATTTTCCGATCTCCCCGGTGACCAAAACGGCGCAAATTTCAATGCAGAAGCATTCCTCTGGAAGAAGAATGGCGGCATCCAAAACCTCGGCACATTGCCGGGAGACACCATCAGCGAGGCGACCGGCATCAATAACGAAGGCCAGATTGTAGGCCTATCGTGCGTCGATGCGACGTTTGCGAATTGTCGCGCGTTTCTCTGGCAAAACGGAGTGATGACCGATCTGAATGCGCTCGTTTCCAACAGCTCCTCTCTTCTTCTGTACTACGCCAACGACATCAACTCCTTTGGACAGATCGCAGGTCAGGCAATCGATACCAACACGGGGGTAGCGTACGCCTTCCTTGGAATTCCAAATTATGGATGGAACGGCACAAAGACACCAGAAATGCCTGCAAGCTCCGCACAACCTTTAGCTCTGCCCCAAAGCGTTCGTGAACAACTACAACGGGGAGCAGGCATCCGGAGGGGCGCATACTAATCGGTGAGTCGTCCTTCGTTCGTGCCTCTGAATCCAGAGAATTAACGCCGGGGGGTAGGAGATGCCCTACTCCCGCCAGAGAACAGAGTCGAATCAGGCAAGGACTACCCCGGTTCTTCAGGAGGGATTCGAATGGGCCCGATAGCGCTGTGGCTGAAAGTCGCTATGGTGTCGGCGATGGTGCTGCTCGAAACGAGCACCAGCCTGCCGGCGGCGCGGGTGTCTTCGGCGGATGCAAACAAGACGGACCGCTGTACCGCGGCGGAATACCGCCAGTTTGATTTTTGGCTTGGAGACTGGGACGCGTTCGATGTGGGGAGCTCGACGCCGTCCGCGCGTACGCGAGTGGATCGCATCCTCGACGGATGCGTCCTCCTGGAACACTACGAAGGTGCAGACGGTCATTACGGGGAGAGCTTCAGCATCTACGACGCATCCAGAAAGGTCTGGCATCAGAGCTGGGTCACCAATCGAGGTGAATTGCTCATCATCGAGGGCAGCCTGGACGGTGAAACTATGGAACTGAGCGGTGTGGACAAAACGCCCGACGGGAGAGAAAGACAGGTCCGGGGCAAGTGGAAGCCGATGCAGGAGGGCGTTCGCGAGACTGCAGTGACGTCGACAGACGGTGGCAAAACATGGGAGCCGTGGTTCGACATCATGTTTCGCGCACATAAGCCGTGAGTTAGATTGAGGTCTAGCGGCTCTGGAGAACGAAAACCGAAAGAATGTTCTGTTGGGGGACGGTACTGAAAGAAAAGGGCGGAATCCTGTTCCGGAAGCGCAGCGCCCAGTTGCACGTCCGAAGACCGTAACGGCCCAGAATTCCGCCAACTCAACAATTCGTAAGTGCTACCGAAGAAAAGAAACTCGGCCCGATCAACCTGCCTGCTCGCCTTCCCTGTATGCTGCCGATCGCAGCACTTGATCCCAATGACGCGATAGTACGCTCAGCACTGCCAGGAGGCATCCCCCGTCAGAAGTAGGCAGGTACAACTTACGTCGTAGTAAGGAACGCCTTCTTCCAGTTCCGCGCTTACGGCGAAGCGTCTCAAGGTGCCCGCCTCTTTCAAGGTCTAAAGCGAAGCCCGGCCATTGGAACTACACGGCACCGGCAGCCACGTGCGTCTTCTCGGGAACGCATACCTCCTGCGCGTCGACCACGGCGATGGTGGCCATATTGACGATATCCTCTACCTCCACTCCGCGTTGCAGCAGATGCACGGGCTTCGCCATGCCCGAGAGTATGGGACCGATGGTTTCGGCTCCTCCGAGTTTCGTCAGCAGCTTGCAGGCAATGTTGCACGAAGCGAGATCGGGGAAAATCAATACGTTTGCCCCGCCTTTAAGGGCCGAGAACGGGAACTCTGCCAATCTCGCAGGATTTACCGCGACGTCAGCCTGCAGTTCGCCGTCGATAACAAGGGTTGGGTCGGCATAGCGTGTCAACTCCACCGCGCGACGGACCTTGTCGCACTGAGGATGCCGTGTGCTGCCGAAAGTCGAAAACGACAACATGGCTACGCGCGGTTCGATATCAAAACGGCGTGCCTCCTGCGCAACGCAGAGTGCGATCTCGGCGAGGTCTTCCGCCGACGGCTCAATGTTGACCGTAGCATCCGCCAGAAAGAACATATCGCCTTTGCGGGTGATCACGATGTAGAAACCCGAAACCTTGTGAATGCCGTCGCGCACGCCAATCACCTGCAGTGCCGGGCGTATGGTGTCGGGATAGTTGTGGCTGACACCCGATACCAAGGCGTCGGCGTCCCCGAGGCGAACCATCATAGAGCCGAAGAGATTGTGATCGTTCATCAACTCGTTGGCGGCCGCCAAGGTTACGCCACGACGCTGGCGCAGCCGGTAAAGCTCCTGCACATATTCCTTGCGGCGAGAGTAGGTTTCCGGCTCGACAATCATGGCCTCGTCGAGAGCAATGCCAAGTTGCGCGGCGGTGCGTTGAATCTCGTTACTGCGCCCCACCAGCACCGGAGTGGCAATTTTTTCGTCGATCAGCACGTGACAGGCCCGAAGAATTTTCTCGTGCGAACCCTCAGGAAAAACCACCCGCTTGGGGGCAGCCTGCGCCTTGTGAATCATCACGCGCATCAGGCCATGCGCTTTGCCCAGCCGTTTCTCCAATTGCTCGCGGTACTCTGTGAGATCGACTGGACTCTGCGCCACGCCGCTGTCCATGGCGGCCTTGGCGACTGCCGAAGCCTCGCAAACCAGCACGCGCGGATCGAACGGTTTGGGAATGATGTAGTCGGGCCCAAACTTCAGGCGCTCGACACCATACGCGCGACAGACGGAGTCGGGTACGTCTTCTTTGGCAAGCGCCGCCAATGCCTGGGTCGCGGCCAGCTTCATCTCTTCGTTGATGGTGGTGGCGTGCACGTCGAGTGCGCCGCGAAAGATGAAGGGGAATCCGAGGACATTGTTCACTTGGTTGGGATAGTCGGAGCGACCGGTCGCCATGATGATGTCGCTGCGCACCGCGCGAGCTTCATCGTAGGTGATCTCGGGATCGGGATTGGCCATGGCGAAGACGATGGGCCGCGGCGCCATCCTGGCGATCATCTCCGGCGTGAAAGCTCCCTTGGACGACAGGCCGAGCAGCACATCCGCGCCGTTGGCGGCCTCTTCCAGTGTGCGGAGAGGCGTGTCGTGGGCGAAGCGTTGCTTGTAAGGATTCATTCCCTCCTTGCGCCCTTTGTAGATCACCCCCTTGGTGTCGCATAACGTGATATTCTCGCGGCGAGCGCCCATGCAGATGTAATGCTCGGCGCAAGCAATGCCCGCAGCGCCGGCTCCGTTGACCACGATCTTCACGTTCTCGATCCGCTTGCCGGAGATCTCCAGCGCATTCTGCAACGCTGCGCCTGAGATGATGGCCGTTCCATGCTGGTCATCGTGGAAGACGGGAATCTTCATCGTTTTCTTTAACGTCTCTTCGATGTAGAAACATTCGGGAGCCTTGATGTCTTCCAGATTGATGCCGCCGAAGGTGGGCTCGAGCAGTTGGCAGGTCTTGATGATCTCGTCGGGATCGGGCGTGTTGAGCTCGATATCGAAGACGTCGATGTCGGCAAAGCGCTTAAACAGGACACCCTTGCCTTCCATGACGGGCTTGCCTGCGAGAGCGCCGATGTTGCCGAGCCCGAGCACTGCCGATCCGTTGGTAACCACGCCCACCAGGTTTCCTTTGGCCGTGTACTTGAAGGCATCCTGCGGCGTCTTCTCAATCTCCAGGCAAGGTATCGCTACGCCGGGGGTGTAGGCGAGGCTGAGATCGCGCTGGGTAAGACACGGTTTACTAGAAACCACCTCGACTTTTCCTGGACGTGATCCAAAGTGATAGTCGAGGGCTTCCTGTTTTGTGACGGACATGACGGCCTCCCAATAATCCTGACGTACGAGTGCGAAGTAAGCGCGAGTGTGCGCCGGAAGTCTGTAGAACTCCTGAACAAAGCATCTATCGATCAATCAAGCAGAAACAGTGCAGAGGTCACTTGCGCCTGTGACGGCGGACACCGGAAGCAGTGGCCGGCGGTGGGTGGTCGTCTGTCAGCAGTGGCTTGCCGCTGTGCTGTCATCGTGAACGGGGCGACCGCAGGGAGCGTAGTCGAGGAACCTGCAGTTTGCCGGCAGCGCCAAGCATGTCAAAGGAAATGCAGGTCCCTGGGCTCCTCTCGGGACAAGAACGCGGACGGGCGCGTTAGTGCGGGAAACTAGAGCGGTCTTCGACCGCGGTCGTTCGCTACCGCCGACTTAGCCGTTCAGGAGAACAGCGGGCAAACTGTCCACTAGCTACTGACCACCGCTTCACGATGTCAGCAAAATTCCCACGATACTGGCGGACATCAGGTTCGCCATGGTTCCGGCGAGCATGGCGCGGAATCCGAGTTTCGCCAGGTCGTGCCGCCGGTTGGGCGCGAGCGCGCTCAGGCCGCCGATCTGGATGCCAATTGAGCTGAAATTGGCAAAGCCACAAAGGGCAAACGTTGCAATGGTAAAGGAACGCGGATCGAGGGACGCCCTTTGAGGACCCAGCATACTGAAGGCCACCAACTCATTGAGTACCATGCGCGTGCCCAGAAGATTACCGATCTTCATGCAGTCATGCCAGGGCACTCCGATTACCCAGGCAACCGGCGCCAGCAGGACGCCGAAGATGGTCTCCAGGCTCGGGGGGAACCAGCGAAAACCGTGGGCTGCGAGCAGATTGTGCGTGCCGCCGAGGATGCCATCCACCAGCGCGACGATTGCCAGAAAGGAGATCAGCATAGCCGCCACATTGAGCGCAAGATGCAGCCCGTCGATAGTGCCTTTCGCCGCGGCGTCCAGCACGTTACTGCCTTGTTCTTCAAATTGAATCCCTTCCAGGCGAACCTGGCCGGCCGTCAGCGGCTTCTCGGTTTCCGGAACCAGCATCTTCGAAATCAGGATGGTTCCCGGCGCCGTCATGATCACAGCGGCAAGAAGGTGGCGGGCTTCGACACCATAGGCGATGTAAGCTCCCATTACCGCACCGGAGATGTGCGCCATGCCGCTGGTCATAATGGTCATCAGTTCGGAGCGCGTGACCTTTGGCAGGAAAGGCCGGATGGTGAGTGGAGCCTCGGTCTGTCCCATGAAGATGCTAGCCGCCACGTCAAGCGACTCGACGCCACTGGCGCCCATCAGTCGCATCATCACCTTTGCCATTTGCCGGATGATGAACTGCATCACGCCGTAGTGATACAGGATGGCAAAAAATGCGGCAATAAAGATAATGATCGGCAGAATCTGGAAGGCGAAATAGAAACCGTATTTCGAAGTGCGGCTGCCCAGGTCGCCAAAAACGAAAGACGAACCCACGTAAGAATAGCTCAGCAGCTTGTTGGCGCCGTCTCCGAGAATCGCCATAACCTTCACCCCGAAGCTGATGCGCAGCACCAGGATGGCGAAGCAGATTTGAAGCGTGAGTCCGACCACCACCGTGCGCGGGCGAATGGCTTTCCTGTCCGTGGAAAAGAGATAGGCAAACAGCAGGATCAGCAGGATACCCAGCACGCCTGTCAGACGTGCCATGCGTGCTCCCGGGGAGGTGAAGAGCGATCTCTCATTACTATGTCATTCTGGACGGCTATTGATCAGGCGCAGCGCCCATTTCGAGCATGATCGCCACACTCGAACTCGTGCCAATGCGGCTGGCACCAGCGTCTACCATTTCCAGGAATTGGGCGGCGGTGCGGATGCCACCGGCGGCCTTCACGCCCAGTCTGTGTCCCACCACACCTCGCATGAGAGCCACATCCGCTGCTGTGGCTCCTGAGGCAGCGAAGCCGGTCGACGTCTTCACGAAGTCTGCGCCCACGTCCATGGCGAGGGCGCAGGCCAGGATCTTTTCTTCCTGGGTCAGCAGAGCGTTTTCCAGAATGACCTTCAGCATGACACCGGCGGCATGGGCAAGCCGGGCAAGCAGGCGAATCTCGGTTTGCACCAGTACGCGCTCGCCGGCCTTGAGTGCTCCCAAGTTCATCACCATGTCGATTTCCTGAGCGCCATGACGCAGGACCGCCTCCGCCTCGGCAAGCTTAATTGCGGTCAAATTGGCCCCTAGTGGAAAACCGACAACCGTACCGACTCTCACCTGTGTCCCATGCAGATGGGTGGATGCCAGTGCGACATTGGCAGGGTTCACCATCACCGCGAAAAAGCCGTACTGCACGGCATCGGCGCACAGGCCGACGATCTGCTTCGGGGTGGCATCCGGCTTTAGGAGAGTGTGCTCGATAAGCTTGGCGGCATTGCGCCACTCGCTCATCAACCCGGCCACGGGAGCGGCAAGAGAAGTATTAACAGACATGAGCAACTTGCGATTCTACTCCGTCTCGGTGCTGGACTCCAAGACGCAGATATCCGGTAGATTACGGTATCTCTCAGCGAAGTCAAGACCGTATCCCACGACAAATTCGTCGGGAATCTCGAACCCCACGTAGTCGCCCTGGACGGGGGTTACACGCCGTGAAGGCTTATTCAGCAGGGCTGCGATCTTGAGGGCCTTCGGCCGATGCGTCAGCAACATGTTTTTCAAGTACGTCAGGGTCAGCCCAGTGTCGAGGATGTCCTCTACCAGGATGATGTTTTTCCCTTCCGTGGAGTGATCGACGTCCTTCGTGAGCGTCACTTCCCCGCTTTGCTGCTTGGCCTTGCCATAGCTCGAGACGGCGATAAAGTCAAAGGTGGCATCGAGGGAGATCCGGCGAGCCAAATCGGCAAGAAAGATCGTGGCTCCCTTAAGAACACCGATCAGGACGACCGACTCTCCCGCAAAGTCTTGACTGATGCGGGCACCCATCTCGGCAACTTTGCGGTCGATCTGTTGCCGTGTGATGAGTACTGTGAGTTTGTCCAACTGACGCCTCGGGCTGCAGTGTCGAAACTGGATGCTAGTGAAAACAGGTGGCAAACTCAACCGGAGCCGTTTGCCCTGCTGCTATTATTCGCTACATCAGAGTTTCTGAGTTTCGGACCTACGCCGGTTCCCGCGAGGGTTTCCTTGTACCGTCGTCGCTCCCTGCAAGTTCCGCAGAAGAGCCCGACCACGAAGACCTTGAGTTTGAGGCTCCGATCCCCTGGAGTATCTTTATGCGCGTCTCGCGGTTTGTGAAAGGCAACGCCACCCTCGTCTTACTGCTTGGCACGCTGCTTGTGGCTTGCGCTCCTGAACGCCACGACACCGGCGGCGGAAGTGCGCACGGAGCGCTACATGGAGAGCATCCGTAAAGACCCGAACCTGCTGTTGGCTTTCTTGCGTGAGCTGCCCAAGGGCGGAGATCTGCATAATCACCTTTCGGGATCCATTTATGCCGAGACATTGATCGACTGGGCGGCCGCACATGATACCTGCGTCGATCCGAAGACGTTATATTTGAGTTCTCCGCCGTGCGGTCTGGAAAAGTCCACGGTGCCCGCCAAAAATGCTCTCTCCGATCCAGTGCTGTATCGCAGCATGGTCGACGCGTTCTCCATGCGGAACTGGCAACTCTCGGGTCAGTCGGGTCACGATCATTTTTTTGACAGCTTCGACAAGTTTGAGGCTGCCACGCACGGCAACACGGGGGCAATGCTGGCAGAAACTGCGCGCCGCGCCGCTTCCCAAGGCGAGCTCTACCAGGAGCTGATGCTGACGCCCCTTGGTCCAGAATTTAACGAGGTGGTACAGAAGTCGCCGTGGAGCGAGAACAACGACGTGGTCAAGATGCGCGAGACTTTGATGGCCAATGGAATGGCGGGCGCGGTTGCCGCTGTCCGAAGGCAGCTTGACGAAGCCGAAGTGGAACGCAACAAGACTTTGCAGTGCAACACTTCTAAAGCCGAGCCCGGCTGCCAGATCGTCCAGCGCTACCTCTTCCAGGTTCTTCGCGGTCTGTCAAAGGAGATTGTTTTCGCGCAAATGGTATGCGGCTTTGAAGTAGCCATGGCCGATCCGCGCTTTGTCGGCATCAACCTGGTTATGCCCGAGGACTACTACATCCCAATGCATGACTTCTCTCTGCATATGCAGATGCTGCAATATCTGCATGGCGTGTACCCGAAGGTGCATATTGCGTTGCACGCCGGCGAACTCGCCGCTGGAATGGTGCCGCCGGAAGGCCTCAGCTTTCATGTGCGAGATTCCGTGGAAAAAGGACACGCCGAGCGCATTGGACATGGTGTGGACGTGATGAATGAAACCCATCCGCTCGAACTTATGAAAGAAATGGCGCAACGCAAGCTGATGGTGGAAATCTGTCTCACCAGCAATGCCGTCATCCTGGGGATAGAAGGAGTACAGCACCCGCTTCGCGACTACATTCGGGCAGGAGTTCCGGTGGCGCTCGCTACGGATGACGAAGGCGTGTCGCGCTCAGACATGACACAGGAATATTTGCGAGCTGTAGTCGACCAGGAACTTTCCTATTCAGAATTGAAGAAAATGGCGCGCACCAGCCTGGAGCACGCGTTTCTTCCGGGAGACAGCTTGTGGAGCGATGGAACGAATTTCGCCATGGTAAAAGTTTGCGTTTCTGAACGATCGGTGCAGAGGGTTTCCGCGCCTTGCCAGAAACTGCTCGATAGCAGTGAAAAGGCGCAACTGCAATGGAAGCTGGAAGCACAGTTCCGCGAATTCGAGACGCAGCCCTGGCCGGCTCCGGAGCGTTCAAAAGCGCCAATTCAGCAGTAAACCATGCTTACTGCAATGGACTAGCTCTGCCAATCCTTTAGCTGAGCCGAGCGACCTGGTTGGGGAGCGAAATTGCGATAACGAGAACTAATCCTCACCATAAATTGTTTCAATTTCTCATTCCGCCGAAAAACAGATATGAACTTCCCTATGCTTAATTTCCTGAGTTGACGCCAAACCTCGTCAGCTTATGTCCTAATAATTTTTCTCGAACGCTTTAGTCCTGCAAAACGAAATATTTTCACGGTATGGGGTAAGGGAGCCGAATGCCAGTTCTCCTGCGGACGTGTTTCATGCGGTGGCATCAGAAGCTTCTAATGTTGGCGTTCCTACTGGTTATAGCCACTACGCTGGCGGCGCAATCGACTACCGCTGCAAATGGCACCCCGTTGGCCGTCGATCGTATCGCGCAACTGCAGCAGCAGATCGCGGACGCGAAGGGCGCAGCTGACAATGCATGGATGCTGGTGTGCTCGGCGCTGGTGCTACTCATGACCGGTCCCGGCCTGGCCCTCTTCTACGGCGGCCTGGTGCGGAAGAAGAACGTCCTCTCTACCATGATGCAGAGCTTCGCCATGATGGCTGTCATCACGGTGTTGTGGGCGCTCGTGGGATACAGCCTGTGTTTCGGGTCAGGTAACAGCTTTATCGGCGGGCTGGGCCATGTCTTTTTGCGCGGTGTGGGCGCCGTGCCGGACGCCGATTATGCTGCCACCATTCCTGTGCAAACGTTCATGATTTATCAGTTGATGTTCGCCATCATCACGCCGGCGCTGATTAGCGGAGCTTTTGCCGAACGTATGAAATTCAGTGCCATGCTGCTCTTTATGGTGCTCTGGTCGTTGGTTGTCTATGCCCCGATGGCCCACATGGTCTGGGGGAAGGGCGGACTGCTGAATGCCAGCCTCGGAGGCCGTTTCCCTACCCTCGATTTTGCCGGCGGAACGGTCGTGCATATTACCTCCGGCGTGTCGGCATTGGTATGCGCGACGTACCTCGGGCGGCGTATTGGCTATCCGAAGGAACCGATGCCGCCGCATAGCGTGGTGCTCAGCTTCATTGGAGCATGCCTGCTGTGGGTGGGATGGTTTGGATTCAACGCTGGCAGTGCGCTCAATGCCGGAAGCCTTGCCACCAGTGCATTCGTTGCCACGCACTTCGGGGCCGCGGCAGCCGCGATCGGCTGGATTTTTGCTGAGTGGATTCGCAACGGAAAGCCCAGTGCACTCGGCGCTATCTCGGGCTGTGTCGCTGGATTAGTGGCGATTACCCCAGCCGCAGGCTTTGTCGGTCCGATGTCTGCGCTGCTCGTGGGGCTGATCGCCGGCGTTCTTTGCTACATGATGGTGGCAATCGTGAAGGCGCGATTCGGCTACGACGACTCGCTGGACGCCTTCGGGGTTCATGGAGTGGGCGGCACAATCGGCGCACTGCTGACCGGGATTCTGGCTCAGAGCGTGATCAACCCGATTTTTGGCAAGGATGCTCAAGGCAATCCCTTGCCGGTTGGCATGATCGATGGCAACACTCATCAGATCCTGAATCAGGCCGTTGGAGTGTTGATCGCGATCGTGCTCGCCGTTGTCGGGACCTTCGTGATTCTGAAAGTGGTGGATCTGATCATCGGGTTGCGTGTGTCGGCCGAAGAAGAGGTGCAGGGATTAGATGTCACCCAGCACGGCGAAGAAGGCTACTACTGGGAAGCTTCGATGCCGTAGCTCGAGCCAGCTGAGAATCGCTCCAAAGGCAAACTATGACGAAGCTTGAAGCAATCATTCAACCCTCGAAATTCGATGCAGTGAAGGACGCCCTGCTGGACATCGGTGTCGAGGGTATGACCGTGAGCGAAGTCCGCGGACATGGCAGACAGAAGGGCCACACGGAGTTTTATCGAGGCCGTGAGTACACCGTCGATGTTCTACCCAAGGTAAAAATTGAAACCGTACTGCCCGATCGTCTGGTAGCCCAGGCTGTGCAGGCCATTTCGAACGCGGCCCGTACGGGCAAAATCGGCGACGGAAAGATATTCCTGACGAAAGTGGACGAGGCCATACGCATCCGCAACGATGAGCGCGGCGAAACAGCGCTGTGAGGCAGGAGAATCGGATTTTTTTCTAACCAAGAGGGCTGAAAGCCCGGAGCGGAGGAGGCTTTTTTAGGACAGGACGGCCATGGATGTAACCAAGTCGCTTTCCAGGACTTAAACGAGACGAGGGAATCAATCAATCCGACTGTTATGTCTACTTCTTCTGCCGAATCCGCACTGCGTCTTCACTACCGGCAGGAGTTCGCCCGCGTGCGGTGCGACTTCGAGGCGAGCGGATCCGGACAAACCGCGATCACCGAACGAACGGAGCTCGTGGATCGTCTCGCTCTGCATCTCTGGGATCAGCACATCGCCCGGCAAGCCGCGCAAGGATGCGCCTTGGCGGCCATCGGCGGATTTGGACGGAAGGCGCTGTTTCCGCATTCAGACATCGATTTACTCTTTTTATGCGAATCCGAAGCGTTACGCAGCAGCCTCAAGGACCCCATCCGGAGGGTCTGCCAGGAAATGTGGGACTGCGGACTGCGCGTGAGTCCCACGACACGAACGCTCGACGATTGCTCGCGTTTCGATCACGACAATGTCGAGTTCACCATCTCCCTGCTTGACTGCCGGCTCCTCGCCGGCGACGCAACACCGTTTACCCGCCTGCGGGAGCGGAATTTACCGCAACTGGTCGCTCGGGAATCGGCGGTGCTCAGCCAGCGTCTCGCCGAAGTCACGCGTACGCGACACCTGCGTTACGGCAATACAATCTTCCATCTCGAGCCCAACTTGAAGGATGGCCCGGGAGGCCTTCGGGACGCCCATGTGTCGCGGTGGCTGGCAACAATTGCTGCGCTCGCGTCGCAGCGCAAGTGGCCCGAATCACTGAATCCACAGGTAAATAGCGACACGGATGGCGTGCTGGCAGCAATAGATTTTCTGTCGGCGTCGCGTTGTTTCCTTCACTACCGCGCAGCTCGAGACGACAATAGCGTCACCTGGGAAGCGCAGGATGAACTGGCCGCCCGGGGGATCGGAACCGCATCAGGATTCGTGTCTTCGGCGGAGTGGATGCGCTTGTACTTCCGGCACGCCAAGGCAGTTTGCCGCAACACCGCACAGTTCCTCGACCATGCGCCCAACCGGCGTTCGGCACTCTATCAGTCGGTGCAGCGTTGGCGTTCGCGTATTTCCAACGAGGAATTCTCGGTGGTCGACGGTCGTATTTACCTGCAACAGGCGGTGGGCGCGAGGGATCCGCAAGTTGTCCTGCGCTTGTTCACGCTGATGGCGCGCCATGGCGTCGCGCTCAGCCTCGAAACCGAGCGAAGGCTGGAGAATGCGCGCCGTGGCTTGACAGATACGCTGCCACAGGATGCCCGGCTATGGCAACACTTGAAGGAGATTCTCATCGCTCCGCACGCTGCCCAAGCCCTGCATGCGATGCACTCGCTCCGATTGCTTACGCTGGCCGTTCCTGAGTTCGAGGCCATCGATTCGCTCGTCCTGCGCGACCTCTACCATCGCTACACGGTCGACGAACACAGCATTCTCGCGATCGACGCCATTCACCGTCTGAAGGACAAACCCGCGGAATGGCTGACGCCCTTCGCGCAACTTCTCTCAGAGCTGGAGCGCCCAGAACTGCTTTTTCTGGCGTTGTTGCTCCACGATGTCGGAAAAGGCCTGGCTGGAAACGATCACGTACACAGCAGCCTGCAGTTGGCATTACCGGCGATCGAACGCCTGGGATTGTCGGAGGAAGATGCCTCGACCGTAGGGTTCCTCATCGCGGCGCACTTGGAGATCTCTTCCACCTTGCGCAGGCGCGACATTTTCGATCCCGATACCACACGCGAACTGGCACAGAAGGTTGGCACCCCGGAACGCTTGAAGATGTTGACGCTGCTCACCCTGGCCGACATACGGGCAGTGAATGCCGAAGCCCTTACCCCCTGGAAGGCTGAGAATCTGCTGCGCCTGTACATGGGGACGGCGAACTACTTTGCGCGCAGCGTCGATGAAGAACGCTTCCATGCCGACGTCTGCACGGAGCAGGTCGAGCGGATCGCGAAGTTGCTGCCAAAACGGCGCTCTCACCTATTGAAATTCCTTGATGGCTTGCCCCAGCGCTACGTGCTCTCGCACTCACCCGAGCAAGTGATTGTTCATTTCGAAATGGCAAATTTTCTTCGAACCGAGCCCGTACAGCTCGGGCTGCGCCGAGTCAGCGACCAGCATGAACTCACCATTGTCACCGGCGACCGACCGGGGCTGTTTTCCACTCTCACGGGCATCCTGTACGCCTGGGGTATGGACATTACCAAGGCCAGCGCATTCTCAAACAGCGGGGGAGTGATTGTAGACAGCTTCTACTTCAAAGACCGATTTCGCACCATCGAGCTCAATCCACCGGAACGGGACCGGTTCAAGAAGTCCGTAATCCAGGTGCTTCTGGGTGAGGCACCGCTCGACCACCTTCTCGAGTCTCGCCTCAAGGCGGATCGGAAACCGCCAAAACTTAGAGTCGAGACGCACCTGCGTTATGACGATACGAGTTCTCCCAGCAGCACGCTGCTTGAGCTCACGACACAAGATTGTCCAGGACTGTTGCACACCATCAGCACGGTTCTCGCAGAGGCAGGCTGCAGCATCGAGGTAGCGCTTGTTGATACCGAAGGAGCTGTCGCACATGATGTCTTCTATCTGACCTCGCGAGGTGAGAAGCTGACCCGTGAGGAACAGCGGAGCATCGAGTGGGCGCTGACAACGGAACTGGGCGAGGCCTTACCGTCGAACTTCTAGAACGGCTATCCCGCGGACCCGCGTGCGCCGTCCGGGTAAGCGTTTCTTGGCGTGAGTACTTTAGACGCCCCAGGATGGCAAGCGCTCGTTTTGAAACGCACCCTTCTGCCGGCTTCGCTCAACGCTTAACAATCTCTCCAAACAGCTTCTCGTATTTCTGCGCGATTGCCTCCCAGCGATACAGCGCGTCGGCCCGTTGCTTGGCGCGTGACGCCATCTGCGCACGAACCGCTGGATCATCCAGGAGTGCCTGCAAAGCCGATGCAAGATCCTCTTCTGATTTTCCATAGCGTACGGCCGCATCGCCGGCGGTCTCGTTGTTTTCGGGAGTGTCGAGCGCAAGCACCGCATTTTCGGCCGCCATGGCTTCGATCAAAGCGGGATGCACGCCCCCGATCTCGCAGGCAAACACGAAAATTCCGGCGTGCTTCTGCAGCGCCCAATAGCGGGCGTCGTAGATGGCCCCAGTGAACAATACTCGTGCGTCGGCGAGCGCTTTGAGACGATCAAGGTAGCCGAGGTCATAGCGATTGTCGCCCACCATCACAAGCGGCCACTCCGTGCGCACCCGCCGCCAGCTGCGCAGCACGAGTTCCGGATTGTTCTCCGGCTCGAGCCGGCTGACGTAGAGCACGTACCGTCCCGCATCGAGCTTGAAACCGTTGAGGCTGTAATCGCCTGCCGGCATCTCTGAGCCGTAGCCGATGATCGTGGACTCGCTGTGATATTTCGCCCAGTAATAATCGTGAATCGCCTTTGCATCGGTCACCAGGCGCGTTGAGCTAAAGGACGATAACCACTCGCAGAAGTGCAACACCGCAGCCCCGAGCCCCCTCCACTTCTCGCGCTTGCGGTCGAGGCCATCGACATTCAACACCACAGGCTTGCGAAACACGCGCGGGATAAAGGCAAATGGACTGTTGGCCACGTTACACAACAGCACGACATCGGCATCGCTGAAGGCAACGCGCGTCGCGGCGAAGCAGGTGCTCACCCATGTATCCAGGTGCTTCTGGTGAAGGCTGGGAACGATGATCCGCCGCACACGCCGGTCATAGACGTCGTCAGGACGCGTGAACTCACGTCGGCAATATACGGTGACTTGGTGACCGTGGTCCGCAAAACGCGTGCTGATCTGCTCGGCAAAGCGCTCGAATCCGCCGTAGCGATTCGGAATGCCGCGCGTGCCGACAATCGCAATCTTCAAACCTGATCCTTTGATGTGACCGGCTGGGCAGTAGGACCCGCGAGCTCGAGCGAGGCGTAAGGGTGCACGTCGATCGCACGTGGCTTGTTCGAGAACCACCATAACAAATCGCGATCGGAAATCCGGCGACGTCCCTGGATGATCGCTCGCTTGCGCCGGATGCTGGTCCGCGCCTTCCAGGGATAGAGTACCGCCGAGATCATACGGCGGTCTCGCAGCAACGCATACCCGACCGTCATCAGGTCGCGCCAGGCAACCGGCAACAACAGGCGCCAGCAGAGCCATCCCGATGCGTTTTTTCCCCTCATCAGGAAGCGGTTCTTCACGGAATGCCAGTTAATGATGAGTGGCAGTTCCTGCCGCCGCTCGGGCGTCACCCGACGAGCATGCCACGCGATTGCGGCGGGCGTGTAGATGCACTTCCAGCCGAGCACCTGGGCCCGCCACGCCAGATCGGCATCTTCACGAAAGGCAAAGAATTCCTCATCGAAGAACTGACCTCCAACTGAGACGTCGTCAACAAAAGCACGCCGGAACATCGCCGCAGCCCCAGTGGCTCCCGCCACGTATTGGACCCGATCGTATTGTCCGCGATCTGGCTCTTCGGCCCCGCGGTCGAGTTGCCGCATGTTCCTCGTGAAATAGATGCCCGTTGAATCGAGCACCTTGGTCTTGTGCTCTTCCGCAGCCTCATTCCAGCGCAGCAGCTTGCCGCAGACAGTGCCTGCCTCGGGATGTGCCTCGCCCATACGCACCATCTGGGTGACGCAGTCAGGCTCCAACACTACATCGGGGTTAAGACACAAAACCCACTCGCCACGAGAGGCGCGAATCGCCTGATTCTGTCCTGCGGCGAATCCCAGGTTGCGATCGTTGTAGATGACACGCCACTTCGACTCGACCCGCCGCAAATGCTCCCGCGTCGCATCTTGCGAGGCGTTGTCCACCACGATCACCTCGAAGTCGGCGTAGTTCAGCCGATGGAGTGCCGCAAAGCACTGATCCAGCCACTGGGCTGAGTTCCAGGTGACAATGAGAACCGAGACCATCGGTCCCTAGTATGCACCGCGTCCGGACAGGACGATCGGTATGGTGCGCAGAAAGATTTTCAAATCAAGCCATAACGACCAGGTATCGATGTATCGCAGATCGAGCTGCATCCAGCGATTGAAGTCGAGATGGCTGCGGCCCTCGAGCACCCAGATACAGGTGAGACCAGGACGCATGCGCAACCTTCGCCGCTGCCAAGCTTCGTACTGCTCCACTTCGTCCGGCACGGCCGGACGCGGGCCCACGAACGACATATCGCCACGCAACACGTTCCACAATTGCGGCAGTTCGTCGAGACTGAAGCGCCGCAACCAGCGGCCGACCGTGGTAATACGCGGATCGTCGCTAATCTTGAAAACTGGACCGTCCAGTTCGTTCAGTTGATGCAACTCCGCGCGTAACTGCTCGGCGTTGTTCACCATGGAGCGGAATTTATACAGCGTGAAGTGACGGCCGCCCAGCCCGCAGCGAGTCTGCCGGAACAAAACCGGCCCGGGAGAAGTGATTCGTATGGCGGCGGCAATGAATAGCAAGAAGGGCCAGAATCCCAGGAGGAAGGAGAAGGCGATCGCGAGGTCCAGAATGCGTTTGAAGAAAAGCCGCAATTCGCTGTCCGGAGCGCTCGACAGACTCAGCAGATTCACATCGCGAAACTTCTCGAGATAAACCCGCGAATAGGCAGCCGGCAGGAATTCCAGTTGCACTCGTGTCGTAATTCCCAGGTTCGCGCAGTGCCGCATCACCGGTTCCAGCCGGGCCAGTTCCTGCATATTCACCGCGAAGACGACCTCATCGATTACGCGGTCTTGCAGAATACCGTTGACCGAACTCAACGGGAAGACGTCATAGCGTCCCATTTTGTCGGGAGCAGGAAAGTTCTCGTGTTCAGGATCAACAAAACCAATCAGCCGCAGACCCATGCCTCGACTGTCTTCCAGCAAGGTGGCTATCTCGCGCGCCCGCGCTCCGCATCCGACGATCAGGAAGTAATGATAACGGTTGAGCCGCTCGCGCATCCAAGACACGCCGCTGTAGGAAACAACGCGTCCCGCCAGAATCAAGACAAACGTGACCGCCCCCACCAGCAAGACATAGGTGCGGCTGATGTCCGTACGCCGAAAGAGGAACAGGCCAGCGTAGAAAACGACCAACACCAGCGCGAGCTGGTTCACTACGTTCAAAACGAGTTGAACGGGATTGGTCAGTTCCAGATCCCGATAAAAGCTGGAGAAATAGCCCACTACCGCCCACGCGGTCAGAAAACCGAGCATCGTTGGCAGATAATGCGAAAAGGGATAAATACCGGGCAGATGACGGCTAAAGAATTCGAAGTGAATCAGCAGACTTCGTAACTCGTAAGCAATAACGAACGCGAGACAAGTTACCAGCAGATCTTGCAGCAGCGTGATGGTGCTAAAAAGCTTTGCGCGTCGATCAAACACGATTTTCGCCGTTACCGATTGCAGTGATCCAGGGCTCGTCCCGCAAAAACCGGAGAAGTGCGCCAAGCACGCCGGGACACCCGCGTCCTGCAGTTTGGAAACCCGATGCGTTTCCCTACCCGCGTGAGAACCGCGTGAAATCCTACTCTAGCAGTATTCGTCAACCTCGCGCCAGTGATGTAGGGTATACGAGAGTTCGCTATCGATGATCTCTGGAGACAAGCCTTCTTCCCCTGAAACTGTTCGGCCCGTTTCGGTTGAGAGTGGCAATATCGCGAGAGCAGTCACTTTGGGTCGTCTCGCAGCCTGGCTGGAAGGTGCCATCTACCTTCTGTTTCTTCTGTTTGTAATTCTGCTGCCCCATTCGATCAAGGGGGCGCAGCATGCCTGGCGCATCGGATTCGTTCTCTGGCTCGGCGTTCTGCTCATCAAGCGGCAGCGTCCTTTCCGTCAGCCACTCTCGGCACCGCTGCTTGCTTATGTCGGCCTCAGCGCGATATCCAGTGCTCTTAGTAGCGATCCGTACCTCAGTTGGGACCGGATGAAGATCGTCTGCCTCGTGCTGGTGGGCGTGGTCTTTGCGCAGAACCTCAAGCGTCTGTCGCAAATTCGCACTCTGGTCTACTTACTGTTGCTCTCGGGCTTTGCCGCCGCCGGCTATACGGCGTGGCAGTACACCTATGGCGTCGGGGTTCAGGTCACGCATATCGTGCCTGGCACACCACTCTATGCGTCCGGTGTTCACACGGGCGACATCTTCACTCGCGTTAATGGGCACCGCATCCACGATGTCGCACAATTGCAGAAGCTGATCGCCGCCAGCATTTCGAGTGAGCCGATACAAATCGATTATCTTCGCGGCTATCCTTTCGAGAAACTGCACACCACCCTTAACCGCGAGCAGATCGTCACCAGCGGATACGCAACGCCGAATCTGCAGTTTGGACGAGGCAAGCCTTTTCGCGCGCAAGGCTCGCTCGGCCACTATGTCGTCTTCGCGGAGATGCTGATGCAGTTAGGCTGCCTCGCTTGGGCCATCTTGCTGGGATCCCTGCCCGGAAATCGCTGGTGGAGCGCCGGCCTGGCGCTGATTTTTCTTGCGCTCACCTTGGCCCTGGTCGCAACCGAGACCCGTGCCGCTCTCGGTGGACTTGCGTTAGGATGCTTTATCGCGCTCGTCGTGCTCACAGGCAAACGGGTCCGAATCGCGGCGACGACCGCCCTGGTCGTGGTGATGCTCTGCGGCGCCCTTTGGATTCATCACAGCCGCGGCGTAAACTGGAGCAGCAGCAACGACACCGGGACCCAGTTCCGCATGCTGATGTGGGAGGACGGTCTACGCCTGGTCCGGCAGCATCCGTGGTTCGGGGTCGGCATGGAAACGGTGCGTTACCACTGGCTGGAGTGGAACATCCGCGGCTTCATCCAATTTCATGTGCAAAGCCACTTTCATTCCACCCCATTGCAAATCGCAGTGGAGCGCGGTCTTCCTGCTCTGGCGGCATGGTTGTGGTTCATCGTCGCTTATCTGGCTTTTCTCCTTCGACTGGTCGCGAAGACGCGCGCCAGAAGCCGCTTCGCAACCGCGGTCACAGCTGCCGCCCTTTCCGGCTTTGTCGCTTTTCTGACTACGTCTACGGTACATTACAACCTCGGCGAAGAGCCGCTGGTAACCAGCTTGTTTTTCTTCTTTGGACTAGCAATCGCCCTCGAGCGTATGCTCAGCACACCCGGAGCGTTGGATGTAGCCTGAATCCGACGCTCCATCGCACCTGCTCTGCTTCCGTGCCCCAGCCGTCAAGGGGTCACTGTGCGATCACGTATTGGCCGCTCTGATACACCTTGCTCGTAGTGTCCCATGCGTTGACTACGATGTGGTGCTCGCCGGCGCTGAGGCTCAGCAGTACATCGATCCGATTGCCGGAAACCTGCGATACGGCCTTGTTATCGACATAGGCGATCATCGCAGTAATCGGGTGAGCACTGTCGGTCGCAAACGCCTTGAACTCAAAGTTGCGCGGGACCTGGGGCATGCCGGGCGGCAGACAGAGCGTCACCGAAGGATCCCCCTTTGGAGAAGGACAGGCGAAGGTGGGAAGCACAGTCACAAATTCGCCGCTCTGATAGAGCTTTCCCGAACTATCCCACCCGTTTACCACGAGGTGGTGCTGGCCCACGGGCAACGTGATCTGGAGGTCCATCTGTCCCCCTGAGACCTTGGCGATCTCTGTGTTATCGGAATAAGCGATCAGTGCGGTTGCCGGATGGACAGTCGTGGCGAGATCGGCCATCAGCTCGAAGGGAGTGCCCACGTTAACACCGGAAGCAGGGGTTTGAATCTGTACTACCGGTTCCGTTCCCCAGAGTCCCTCCATCGGCACGCCAGCCTTGCCGCCTCCGGGACAGCCCGAGAGCTCCAGCGCATTGCACACGGTACGCAGCATACTTTGATGGTTGTAGACCTGGGACGAGCGCGAGCCATGCAGCACGTGTGGCCCTATCGCCAGGACCGCGATTCTCCCCCCAATTCCGCGCGTGTCAAGAGGGTTGAGGCTACCCTCATCGAAGACGATGAACAGCAAGCCGTCCTGCTGAAACGATCGATTGTTCAGCAGCGCAGGAACGTGCTGGGCCAGCCACTGGTCAGCCTGTTTGTCGGTCCCGTCGTGCTCGTCGTCCTCGAGGTTTGGGACGACATACGAATAATTGGGGAGAGTGTCGTTGGCGATGTCTTGTTGAAGGTATGGCTCGAGCGGAACCAGGTTCTTGACCTGCACCTGGCTGTCGGCAACATCTGAGAAGTAAGCCAGCGGATTGTGACGCTTGACGTATTCGCCAACGTTGAAACCGTCGTAGCCAACATAAGGAAGACCCTCGGCGTAGGACTTCCAGGTTTTGCCGTTCGCCAACAGATGCCGGACGATATTATCCACATTGAAGGTAAGGCGGGTGTTGTCGTCGGTCGTTACCGGAGCTCCCGCAGTCAACCACATCAGCGCCGTGATCGAATTATGGCAGGTCGCATAATACTGCAAGGCCAGCCCGTATTGCTGAGCGAGCTGATTGAAATAGGGCATGTTCGGATTGCCGATCACCTGCTCGAAGCTGTGGTTCTCTTCCGTGATGATTACGACATGGTTGGACGGTGGGGTCTGTTGAGCTATGGATAGCGAAGCGAGAGCCAGAAACGCTGCGAGCACGGGCATGAGTCTAGGCTGCATGGGGTATTCTCCTGCAGCGAACATAACGGTCGGAAGATGCCAATGCACTCGGGCAGAAACTTCGGTATGGCCGAAAGAAGCTGCTTAGAAAAAAAGCGCCCCTTAAGAGCTTTTCATCAATACTTCATCAACCGTGGACCCCTCTTTCACACACCGTCGCCAGCGTTTTCGCTTTTACTGATGCAAAATGTAGAAGTACGCACTAACATGGCACCACTGGTGCAGCGGAGGTCTAATGACTCAAAAGAATTGCAGCCATGACTTATCGCGCCGCGGCTTCCTGAACCTGGCATTAGCGGCAACCGCTACCGCCGCCGCCGGCACGATCTTCACGGAAGCTTTGCTGGCGCGGACCAGCGACAAGCCGTATCCCAAAGGCGCAGTGGTCATCGACGCCAACGAGAACCCACTGGGTCCGTCGCAAGGTGCACGCGAAGCAGCCGCGGCTATTATCGCCAATGGAGGCCGCTACTCCGACTGGTTGACCGAAGAACTGCTCGCCACCTTTGCCGGCCTGGAAGGCCTGCCAATCGAATCCGTCACCGCCTATCCCGGATCGAGCGAGCCGTTGCATTACAGCGTTCTGGCTTTCACCTCTACGGCGAAGAGTTATGTCACAGCCGATCCCGGTTATGAAGCCGGTATGCGGGCCGCCCAGGAGAATGCAGCCCGCGTCGTGAAGGTGCCGCTCGCGAGGGATTATTCACATGACGTGAAAGCCATGCTGACTGCCGGTTCCGATGCCGGACTCTTCTACGTATGCACGCCGAACAATCCTACCGGGACGCTCACCAGCCATTCCGACATTGAGTATCTGGTCGAGCACAAGCCGCAGGGATCAATCGTCCTGGTGGACGAAGCCTATATTCACTTTGCGGACGGAGCGACTTCGGCGATTGATCTGGTCAAGGCTGGCAAGGACGTCATCGTGCTGCGCACGTTCTCAAAGATCTATGGGATGGCCGGACTGCGCTGCGGTTTCGCCATTGGACGTCCCGACCTGGTGCAGAAGGTTCACGCCTACCAGGGTTGGAATGCTATGCCCATTACGGCCGTGGTGGCGGCCAAAGCGAGTCTGAAAGATCCCAACCTCGTGCCCGAGCGGAAGCGGATCAACGCTGCGACGAGAGAAAGTGTTTTTGCGTGGCTTCGCAGCAATGGCTATTCGTTCATCCCATCCCAGTCGAACTGTTTCATGCTTGAGACCGGCCGCGACGGCAGAGAAGTGATTGCTGCCATGCGGCAACAGAATGTCTATGTGGGTCGGATTTGGCCGGTCATGCCGACCTTTGTGCGCATCACAGTGGGCACACCTGCGGAGATGGACCGCTTCCAGATTGCCTTTCATAGCGTGATGAAGGGGACCGCGGTAGGCGCGGCAACCCGCCCCCCATCGATCTCGCGCAACGTGATCGATGGCCTCGCCATCCCTGCGAATCTATCGGCGGTGTAGCAGACTCCGAGTTTTGAAGAACGTACTCCTAAGGATTTGCAGGAGTTTGGCAAAGCACGGGAATTTCGAACGGATGCACCCTCAGGTGTGCCGTCGTCACCGATGATTTTGTCGTCCCGAGCGGCTTCGGGCGTGGGATCTGGCCTGGCGCGCCCTGGGGGTGGATGTGTCTCGCGGAGGAGGCGCGTGGGTTCTCAAGCCGGTTCGTCAGCGGGCGCCGATCCGCTTGCTCATAGTCCCGCTCTGACAATCGCAACACCGGCAATTGCCGCGGTCTCTGCCCGCAAGATGGTGTACCCCAGCGACGCAGACTGCCACTCCGCCTTTTCAAAGCGCTGCAACTCCTCGCTCGTCCATCCGCCTTCGGGGCCCACCGCAAGCGCCAGCGAACCGAAGCCGTCGCGATCCCGCAGAACGTCGGTCAGCCCTGCTTCTCGCTCGGCTTCGGCCAACACAATACGAAGTTCCGCGTTGCTCGACGCCAATGCCTCATCGAGCTTCAGGGGATCGGCAATTTCGGGAACTGCTATTCGTCGCGACTGCTCCGCCGCTTCGCGCGCGATACGACGCCACCGCTCCACCCGTTTGCCAGCCGCCAGCGCCAGGTGCTTCTCGCTTCGACGCGCAATCACCGGAACGATGGTTGTGATGTTCAACTCGGTGCACTTCTCGATCGCCCATTCCATGCGGTCGAACTTGAAGAGCGCGAGCAATAACGTGAGGGGCATCGCCTTCTGGGCTGCCACATCTTCCGCCAGAACGAATTCCACCCGGTCGTCGCTTACCACCGCAACTACGGCGCGCCGCACGCGTTCGCCGCAGGCGACGTCGAATTCCTCGCCAACTTTCGCGCGCAGCGTGCGCGCCAAATGAAGCGCATGTGCACCAGTCAACCAGGCCCGTGCCTCGGAAAACTCGTCGGCGATCCAGCGGCGGCGGGTCATCGGGTCAGTAACAGCAAGGCAGTCGCTATGCCCATAGCAGCATAAACCCCGCCAAAGTAGCGGTTCTGTCGCGTAAGCTTTTCTTCGTCGAAGAGGCGGCTATCGAGGAGGAACTCCAACGCCGAGACGATCCCAATCAGCAGTGCCATTATCAGCCAGCGCTGCTGCCGGTATTGTGAGAACCAGAAGAAAGGAATGGCCATCGCGGAGAGTGCTAGGTAGACGATTCCGCCAAGGCGCGCCCGTTTGCGCCGCTTGGGATTCTCGTAGCGTAGCAGGATGATGCGGGCGAGTTCGCGCGGCTTCAGCAAGCGCGCGGCGGCCGGCAGCACAGTCACCACCAGCAGGAACCACGCATAGATTCGGAGCGCTTTGTCCAAGGAACTAGTGTACCCGGTCAGCCGCGTCCTGAGCCGTCTCCGCAAGGAAGTGTGCCGGGACGAAGCGCCGAAATTGTCGTGTGGAGAGCCCGCCTCGCTCTTGGATCAACCAAATTGATCGACCACTGGCGGCCGCCTCGGCGAAGTTCGCGATGCATCGGACTTCATCTTACGGTTGGTCGGGTGATCGAGGGCAAACTGGTACCGATGATGGATAAGAACCTCAAATCCCAAGGCCCGTCACTCTCCAGCCGGCGCCCTGCACCTTGTGGCGGATGTTCAGTGTGATCAGCAGAGCCGTCATCGCTTCCACGATGCGCGCATTCTCCAGCTTTCCGCCGTCGAGGGCCCGCACGCCGGGAATCTTCACTGCCAGTTCCGAGGCAGTTTCGCGGGCACGATCGTCATCACTGCAAACGATAACGTCACAGTCAACCTCCTGGTCGCCATTGAGCACGGTTGCCGAAAGACTGTGAAAGGCCCCGGCCACCAAGACACCTTTACCCACGATCTCGGCCGCTTGCTCAGCCGCCGAACCTTGCCAGACCCCCAGCACGCGCGTTGGCCGGCCTCCAACAGCCGTCGCGAGAGGCACAGTGGCGTCGATGAGGACGGTCCCCTGCCGAAAGGACGGCTTGAGCTGCTTCAGCAGCTCCGCTTGCCCGACGAATGGAACCGTGAGCACGACGGTATCGCACATCTTAACGGCAACGCTGTTCTCCGCGCCTTCAATGCTGCCCAGGTGACCAACGCGATCGGCCAGCTGCGCTGCCGCAGCCTTGGCACGCTCACCGTCGCGCGAACCGATAATGACCGACTCGCCGGAACGCGCCCAGCGTATCGCCAACCCCGAACCCTCCGGGCCGGTACCTCCGACGACGGCGATCACGCCGCCACTCCCGTTGCGACTTGGCTCACCTTGCACTCTCCGTAGAAAGGTTTCATTTTGTAGGGCCACGCCTTCAGGGCGTGCCGGACACCCGCTCTAAAACGAGGGAGCCTTGGCCCCCGAGGGATCCCCGCTCAAGGCCGGCACCGGATACTCGTACTTTGTGTAAACGGTGTTCCGCTGCGCCGGTATGCGGCCCAGTTCGAGGATGCGCTCCTGAAATTCAGAGGTCGAAAGATACTGCCCGGCCAAGGCCCCCGCCAGCCGTGAGATGTTCTCTTCAAAGAGGGTGCCACCGTAATCGTCGGCGCCGGCGACCTGGCAGAGTTGCGATACTTCGCGACCCAGCTTCACCCACGAGACCTGGACATGATTGATCGATCCCGCAAGTAGCAGGCGCGCCAGGGCATGTACCTTCAGATGTTCTTCCAGGGTCGCACCTGCCCGCGCCAATCCCTGCGCGAACAGCAGCGTGTTCTGATGAATAAAACCCAGCGGAACGAACTCTGTGAAGCCGCCGGTCCGCGACTGGATCTCGCGCAACAGCAGCAACTGGTTGATCCACTGTTCGTAAGTCTCGGTGTGACCGTACATCATGGTCGACGTGCTGCGAATTCCGCACTCATGCGCCGTCTCGATCACCTCACACCATTGCGCCGTTGTCAACTTGTTGCGTGAGAGCACCATGCGCACGCCGTCGTCGAGGATCTCCGCCGCTGTGCCGGGCAGCGTGTCCAGCCCGTTCTCCTTCAGCATCAGTAGATATTCGCGGATCGGCATGCCCGTGAGCGCCACGCCGTAGACCATCTCCATCGGAGAAAAAGCGTGAGCGTGCATCTTGGGCGTAGCCGACTTCACCGCTCGCAGGATGTCGCGGTAATAAAACTTCGGCAGCCCATGCGGCAGGCCGCCCTGGATGCAGACTTCGGTCGCGCCCCACTCAGCCGCTTCGCGCGACTTGCGCGCCACATCGTCCAGCGAAAGGAAATAGGCTGTCTCATCGCGGGGACCAACGCTGAACGCGCAGAATTTGCAGCCGACAAAGCAAACATTGGTGAAGTTGATGTTGCGCGTCACGACGTAGCTGATGACGTCGCCGACCAGCCGCTGCCGAAGCTCGTTGGCCGCGACCACCAGCCCGAATAGATCGTCCCCGCCGCTGTTGGCAAGCAGTAGGCACTCCTCGCGGGTCAGCGCGCTGCCATCGAGCGACGCCAGGACCTTCTCAAGCGCCTGTCGAACGCCGCGCGCGACCAACGTGCGCACGTCATCCCAGGTTGTGTTCTGCAACGTCTGCCGGTTACACCAACTCGTGCCTTGCATACAGTGCCTTCCCGGAACTCGAAGAGGCGTGCTTCAGCTACGCCGTACCGCTCCAGATTTTCTAAGGGGCACACTTCACCGGCGCAGCCCAGGTTGTTTCTGACATCCAGATCCAGCGTCAGCCAGAGCTACACTCCGGCTAGCGAAACAAATCTCGCTGGGCTAACCTGACCAACTGCCGCGCATTACCCTTTCCTTGACGATACGGGTAGCCACGGATTATACAAGCCGGTACCCGCGACTCCTTGCCGCAAACCAGTCCCGCCAAGCATGCCAATTCGTCCGCCACGGCTTCTTCCGTAGCGTGCATCTTGTAGCCGTAAGCATCCCGCTTGCCCCGGTAATCGTGGATGACCTTCATTCCGGCCACGCCGATCGCTACCTCGGTCAGACCTTCGCGCCAGGCGCGGCCGAAGCTGTCGGCCAGAATCACCGGAATCGGCACTCCAGTCCGCTTTTTCAACTCGCGGCGAATGCGGACCGCCGAGCGATCCGGATCTTCCGGCAGAAGCACCGCCGTCTTTCCACCATCGACGTTCGAAACATCCACGCCGCTGTTCGCGCAGACCAAGCCATGAACCGTCTGGGTGATGAGCACGTGCTTCTCGCGGACAATACGTTTCGCCTCCCGTATTGCCAGCTCAACCAATCGCGCATCCGTGTGATTCCGGGCGGCGAAGCGAGTTGCCTGGGCCGAGGGCTTTACCGACGCGAGCTCGATCATTCGCCCTTCGGCTTTGGAAACGATCTTGTGCTTCACCACCAGGATATCGCCCGCGTGGAGCTTCAGGCCGCCTAGCGCCAGCGCACCAACGACCACTTCGGCAATCGAGTCGCCCGGTGCGACCTCCTGAATGCCGAGCACCGGAATGGCCCGGATCTCGCCGGTGCCAATCTCTGCAGACCCTTTGCGCGGCTTCATCTGCCGGCTTCCTCGGCTTGCTGCGAGCGCTCCGCCCACACTGATTTTGCGGCGGCCGACAGCCCGCTTCGCGAAGCGATGCCCCACGACCGCAAGAGCCGCTGCGCGTTGGTGTCTCCCTCGCGATCCACCAGCATTTCCAGTTCGTGCGGATTATCGATGTCGAGGCCAACCCCGTGCATCTCAAGGATCACGAGTTGCTTGCCGGTTTTGCGCATTGCCTCACAGTGCGGCAAAAAGCTGTCATTGCCGAAGCACAATGGGATGATCGCCGCCGGCCGCCGCAGAATACAGTTGCTGCCGCGCCGGTCGTACGCCGGTACAAACACCGCGCCTTCTTCGGGAGCCGCATCGAGTACACGGTTCAGCTCGTCGCCGGTGATCAGCGGGATGTCGCCCGGCACAACGATCGTCGTGTCGTAGCCTTGCGCTTGGCAGCAGGCGGTTGCCATTTCGATGGCAGCGGTTTCGCTCTCGTTACGCAAGTCTTCAATCACCTGGCAGCCGAACTCGTCAGCCAGTGCCTTCGCGTGCGCGTCTCCCGTAACCAGCGCTGCGTCGATCCGGTTTTTGACGCACACGGCAGCCGTAAGCACATCGCGCAGCATCGCTTCCGCAAGCTCTGATCGATGCGCCTGATCGAGCGCTGGTGCCAGCCGCTGCTTGGCGCCGGACAGGTTCTTCACGGGGATAAGAAGGATGCCGCGCATGGCTCAGGCCCTCGTGCCCTGCGAGCTGGTTGCTGCCTCCAGGGTGAACCGCGCCAGCTCGCGCTTATGGTCCGCCGAGCGCATGAGAGTGTTAGTGGATACCACGCGCAGCTTGCCGCTATTCAGCGTCGCCGCATCTGCTTCATCCGCCCTGTCGACAATCAGTAAGTCGAGAAAATCCTCGTACGCTTCCCACACCCCCCCGATGGTGCTGGGCCATCCCATCATCTGCATGAGGATCCCTGCCGGACCTGAAACCGCCGCTCCACCGACAATTGGACTCACCGCTGCGACGGGAGCGCTCGTGCGGCGCAGCGCTTCCCGCACTCCCGGGACAGCCAGGATCGGGCCGATGCTGGTCACGGGATTACTCGGCGCAAACACGATTCCCTCTGCCGATTCGATCGCCTCAAGCACTCCCGGCGCCGATCGCGATTGCTCTGCTCCCGCAAAGCGAACGGCATGCACCCCGACCTGGTGGCGTTCGCGCACGAAATATTCCTGAAAGTTCAGGGTTCCCATGGACGTGTCTAATACCGTCGAAACGCGATCGTCGGACATCGGCAGCACGCGAGCGCGGATGGCCATTCTCTTGGCAAGCTCTGCCGTCGCCCCGCTTAACGACTTCCCTGCCCTTAACATCGCGGTGCGGGTCAGGTGCGTCGCCAGGTCAAGATCGCCCAGACTGAACCACGAGGGCTCACCAAACTGTTTCATTCTTTCTAAACAGCGGAAGCTCTCGCCTTCCAGGCCCCATCCTCGTTCGCTACTCAGCGTACCGGCCAGGCCGTAAAGCACCGAGTCAACGTCGGGCGATACGTGCAAGCCCCACCACTCGATGTCGTCGCCGGTATTGACGATGACTGTCAGCTCTTCGGGCGGCATCACATCCCGCAAGCCCTGAACCAGCTTGGTGCCGCCTGTGCCGCCCGTGAAAACGACGATCATCTACGCTGCCCTCGCATAACCGTCCGCGTCTGCCGCCAGCGCCAGCCGCTCTCCGAGCAAGCCGCCGCGTGCCGCAACACCCGCCACAAACTCAGGATAGACCGGCAGGCGTTGCACAAGTTTCTGTCCTGCAGCTTGCGTTCGTCGCTGCAAATCGAGCAGGTGGGGCCAAGGTGCCTCGGGATTGATGTAGTCGGGTGTGAGCGGCGACACCCCTCCCCAGTCGTTGATGCCCGCAAGCAGCAGCCGCTCGTAGCTGTTTTCGGTTAGATTGGGTGGGGCTTGGATATTCATATCGCGGAGCAGCAGTCGTGCGACAGCAATCGTGCGCAGCATGTCGCCATTGTCCGGCTCAGGCCATGCCGCCATCGGAATGTGCGGCTTGACGCGAAAATTCTGGATGATCACTTCCTGAATATGTCCGTACTTTTCGTGTAGCTGCTTAATCGCAATCAGCGAAGCGACGCGGTCTTCCATGCTTTCGCCAATGCCAATCAGGATCCCCGTGGTAAAAGGCACGCCCAGCTTCCCGGCATCCTCAATGGTTTTGAACCGCAACGCAGGATCTTTGTCGGGCGCATTGTCATGTGCAGCGGCCTTGGCCAGCAGAGCCGTGCTCGTACTCTCAAGCATGAGGCCCAGGCTGGGATTGTTCAGCCGCAAGCGCTCGATCCAGTTCGCACTCAGCAACCCGGGATTGGCATGCGGCAGCAGGCGAGTCTCGCGCAAAACGAGCTCACACATGGCTTCCAGATAGTGCAGCGTGCTGCGGTAGCCGAGATGACGGAGGGTATCCCGCATCGCGGGAAACAGCATCTCCGGCTTGTCTCCCAGCGAGAACAGCGCCTCGGTACAACCCAGCTTTTCGCCCTGCCGCACCACGTCCAGCACCTCGTCGGGCGTCATGGTGTGGGCTCCGGGTTCGCCCGGATCGCGGCGGTAGGTGCAATAGCCGCAGTAGTCGCGACAGAGGTTCGTCAGCGGGAGGAAAACTTTGCGCGAATAAGTGACGACTGCGGGATGAAAACGCTCTTTCAGACCTCGCCCCGCCGCCAGCAACTCCGGCAGCACGTCGTCGCTGCAGCGCAACAGCGCGCCCGCCAGCTTCGTCGACAGCGGTTGACCATTGCGTATTTCGTGCAATTGATCGATCAGACGCTCAGGCGAACGCTCTCTCCCAACGACAGGTCGAATTGTCAGCGGAGCAGCCATTGCCTATCGTTCCTGGACAGTGCACATCCCGTAGCGGCCGCGGAAGTAGAGTAGCGGCGTTCCTTCCGACACGATAACCTCCTTCACTTCGCCGACGAAGATGGTGTGGTCTCCAGCTTCGTAATCGTGGACAACGGCGCAATCCAGGTTCGCCAACCCGTCTTTCAGCACGGGCATTCCGCTCTTCATGAAAAAGTATTCGATGCCCAGCCGGTAAGCTGCGTCAGGATTTCTTTCAGGATCGGCGAAGAACTCGGAGAGCGCTTCCTGCTCTTCTTTCAAGATGCTCACGCCGAACTGGCGTTGCTCGCGCACGTGCAGATATGTCTCAGCGAGATGATCGATGCAGACCAGCACCAGCGGCGGATGCAACGATACCGAGCAGAACGCGTTGGCGGTCATGCCGTGAATTTCGTCGCCTCGCTTGGGAACGGTGATCACGGTAACGCCCGACGCGAAGCGGCTGAGGGCAGCCCTAAACTCCTGTGGTGTGACGGAATCGGCCATTCGGCGAACTCGCGAAGAATTTTGCCCCGCCCCTACCAGGGCCCGGCGCGCACCGCATCGCCCACTATACCTGACACCGCGTGCGCTTGACGAACGTGTGGAGGGGGCCTCGGCGCCTGGTTCCTCCCGCGTGATACGCTTAGCCACCGCAAACCGCATCGACGCGGCTGCTCCACTTGCTGCATGCCAGTGTAGAACTGGCGATGGCCGCACTGCTTATCTCGCTCATCAAGGATCCTGCCCATGCCCATCCCGTTTTCCGGCCAATTCACAACTCCAGCGACTCCAGAGCAGGCGTACGACTTCCTCTCGGACCCCAACAAGTTCGGGCCGCTGCTTCCTGACTTCCAGAGCATGATCCAGGAAGACTCCACGCACTTTACCGTCAGGCTGAAGGTGAGCGTCGCAACGTTCAGCGGCACGACCGATATCAGAATGGAGTTGCGCGAGGCGGAACGGCCACGTCATCTGCTTTATCTGGGTCGGGGCAGCGCGTTTGGGAACGAGATTAATGTACAAATCGGCTTCGACATGTTTCCTGCTCCGCAGAGCACGCTCGTCGCCTGGCGCGGGCGAGCCGAGGTCGTGGGCAAGATGGCGATGATGGCCGGAACCATGCTGGAGCCACTCGCAGGAAAAGGCATGGCCAGGCTGATGGATGGCCTGAAGAAAACCCTCGCACAACAGGCTGCGCCGGCCATCGTCGTCCATGAAGAACCTGGGGCTGAAGAACCCAGGGCTGCTCCAGGACCGTCACCGGCGCTCCCAGCGCCCGATACAAGTGCGAGTGCGGCCACCGGCAACGTTGATCCCTCTACGTCAGAGAGCGACGCCGAGGGCCGCCAAAACTAGGAATCGGGCGCCTGGCGTCACAAGGTCTTGTGACGCTACGCACGGCCATTGCGAGGCCTGCGACCTACACTTACGTTGGACTAATAAGGGCCCGCAAAGTGCGGGTTTCATGGAGGACGTAAATGAATTCTAAGCGAATGATTATTTCCCTAATGGCCGTTGTTGCCATTCTCCTGTGTGGCACGATGTTACAGGCCAAAGATTATCCGATGGGCATCGCGCCGAAACAGACCATCACCTTAAGCCAGCCCACAGTTGTCGGTGGCAGCCTCTTGCCCGCGGGCGAGTACAAAGTCACCCACGAGATGCAGGGCCCAACGCACATCATGAACTTTCAGCAGATCGGCGGAAAAGCCACAGCTAGCTCGAAATGCAACCTCATTCCGCTCACCGAAGTAGCCAGCAGAAGTGAGCAGCGCTTCGAGGACAACGCCAAGAACGAACGGGTCCTGATACAGATGACCTTCAAAGGCGACAAGGCCACGCACGTATTGCAGCCGTAAGCCTCGACTGAGTAAACAGCGAAGTCCGGCGGCCCCGTGCAGGCCGCCCTTTTTTGTCATCCTGCGGTAAGTTAGAGTTTTTGCGCGAAGGTCTGTTCGCGCCGCGTGTAGTGTTTCTGGAAGTATTCGCGATATTCGCCGGAGCGGACGTCATTCAGCCACGATTGGTGTTCGCGATACCAGGCTACCGTGTCGGCCAGCCCACGCACGAATCCCACCTCGGGAGTCCACCCCAGTTCGCGGCCGATCTTCTGGCAGTCGATGGCATAGCGCAGATCGTGGCCCGGACGGTCGGTTACAAACTTGATCAGGCTGTCCGGCTGCTCCAGCAGCTTCAGGATCAGCTTGGCCAGTTCGAGATTCGGCATCTCGGTCCCGCCGCCGATGTTATAGACTTCGCCTTCCTTCCCCTTCTCCAGGACCACGTCCAGCGCACGGCAATGGTCCTGCACGTGGATCCAATCGCGAACGTTTTCGCCCTTGCCGTAGACCGGAAGCTGCTCCCCTGCCATCGCCTGCGCGATCATCAGCGGAATGAACTTCTCGGGAAACTGGAACGGTCCGTAATTGTTGGAGCAGCGCGTCACAGTGGCAGGAAATTTATGTGTCCGCACATAGGCGAGCACCAGCAGGTCCGACGCTGCTTTGGTCGCCGCGTACGGGCTATTCGGCTGTATCGGCGACTCTTCGCTGAATCGGCCCTCTTTACCCAGGCTGCCGTACACCTCGTCGGTGCTGACGTGCAGGAAACGCGGAACTTTTTCTTCGCGGCAGGCATGAACCATGTTGTGCGTGCCGTCGACGTTGGTGCGTACGAAGGCAGCCGCATCTTCGATGCTGCGGTCCACATGGCTCTCGGCCGCAAAGTGCGCCACCGCATCACAGCCGCGCACCTGTTCTCGCACTGCGGGATCCAGAATGTCCATCTGTACAAACTCGCAGCGTCCCTCCTGCAAGGCAGGCTCGAGATTTTCCAGATTGCCGGCATAGGTCAGCTTGTCGAGCACCACCAGCTTCCATTCCGGATGCTTGGCCAGCATGTGATGCACGAAGTTCGAACCGATAAATCCTGCGCCACCGGTGACCAGCAGCTTCATACTTAGTCCTCCTCGGCGCGTATGGCGCCTGCCCGCTCCACCTTCTGGCGCACCATGCCGCTGGCATGCCACAACGATTCGAAGGTTCCTGCGTCAGTCCACCAGCCATCGAGAATGGAGTGCTGCATCGTGCCTTCGCTGAGATAGGCGTTGTTGATGTCGGTGATCTCGTATTCGTTGCGCGCCGAAGGTGTCAGCCTGCGGATACGATCAAAGACCGTGCCATCGTACAAGTAAATTCCCACGACCGCGTACCGCGACTGCGGATTCTTCGGCTTCTCTTCGATGCGTACGATGCGCTCGTTCTGGAAAACCGGCACGCCGAAGCGTTGCGGATCGTGCACCTCTTTCAGCATCACCATTGCGCCCTTGCCGTGCCGCTCAAAATTGGTGACGGCCGCGCGAATGTCGCCTTCGATGATGTTATCGCCCAGCACCACGCAGATGCTTTCGCCTTTCACCCAGGGTTCGGCCAGGCGGAGAGCATCAGCAATGCCGCCTTCTCCTTCCTGGTAAGCGAAGCTGAGCTGCTGCAAACCGAACTCTTTGCCATTTTGCAGCAGGCGGAGAAAATCTCCGGCATTCTGCCCGCCCGTGACGATCAGAATGTCTCGGATGCCTGCGTCCACCAAGGTCTGGAGCGGATAAAAAATCATTGGCTTGTTGTACACCGGCAGCAGGTGCTTGTTAGTGACCCGAGTCAACGGATAGAGACGCGAGCCGATGCCGCCCGCCAGAACGATACCTTTCATAAATCTCCGATCAATGTGTGGCCTCAGCGCGAGAGGGTGAGACCAGGCAACCTGATTTTCTGCGTTTTAGCAATATAGGAACCGCGGCAAACCAAGCAGGTTGCGATAGGATGAGCTGTCAGAACCCGAGTAACCTTCATTATCCGCGAACCGCAGCGCGCAAGGCAAGCCGCAACTCCTCGCGCCAGTCGGGCATCGTCACTCCCAGGGCACCCTGCACCTTGGCGTTCGACAGCACCGAATAGCGAGGACGCCGCGCCGGCGTGGGATACTCCTCCGTGGGGATTGCCACTACACGCTGCGCCCGAATCGGCTGGCTGAACTCGGGATCGGGCGCCGGTGGCCTCATGCTGCTTAACACTCGCTCTAAGTCATCCTGGTCGGTGTTGTACTGGGCGCGATACTCCTCCAGAATCGCGCTGGCAAAGCCGGCCCATGAAGTTTCGCCGGCCGCCGTCAGATGAAAGACCCCGTTGTGCGGCCAGATGTTCGTCGCTCGCTGAGAGAACGAGGCAGCGACGATCACGGCGGTGGCCTCAGCCAGGCTGTACGCCCATGTCGGCGCACCGATCTGGTCGCCGACGATACGTAGCTCTTTCTTCTCCCGTGCCAGCCGCAGAACTGTGCGCAGGAAGTTCTTCCCGCGCGTGTCGTAAACCCACGTTGTTCGCAGGATCATATGCGCACAACCGCTGGCGGCAATCATCTGCTCCCCCTCGAGTTTGGTGCGGCCGTACACGTTGAGGGGCGCGGTCGCATCTGTCTCCCCGTACGGCGAGCCTTTGCTGCCATCGAATACGTAATCGGTGGAATAATGAATCAGCAGGCCGCCGGTGCGCACCAGTTCGTCGGCCAGGGCTTGCGGAGCGGCGGCATTCAGCGTGCGCGCGAGTTCCGGCTCGCGTTCCGCCTGGTCCACCGCGGTGTAGGCCGCGGCGTTCACCACCACGTCGGGACGAACATCACGAATGGCGCTGCGTACGCGGTCCAGATCGAAGAGATTCAGCGCCTCACGGTTCAGTGCGACCACTTCGCCTAACGGAGCCAAGGCGCGGTGCAATCGCCAGCCAACCTGTCCGTTGGCCCCGAGGATCATCAGGCGTGGGCTCATGATTGATATTGCGGCAATTGGTCGCGTGGAGTCTCTGCCAAGCTCAGGTAGCGTTGATCCTTCTCGGAGAGAATGGGCGATTCGGTCTGCCAGTCGATGCCGATGGCCGGATCGTTCCACAGGACGCCGCGATCGTCCGCCGCCTCGAAATAATCGCTGCACTTGTAGAGAAAATCGGCGCTTTCCGAGCGAACGGCAAACCCGTGGGCGAATCCCTTGGGCACGAAAAGCTGGAGATGATTTTCCCCCGACAGCACAACGCTCACCCACTGGCCGAACGTCGGGGAGCCGACCCGCACGTCGACCGCAACGTCCAACACCTCGCCACGCGCGACGCGGCACAACTTAGCTTGCGGATGCCGAAGTTGATAGTGCAGACCGCGCAGCACGCCGCGTGAAGAATGCGAGTGATTGTCTTGCACGAAGCTCTCGTCGATGCCCGCCTCAGCCAACACACTTCGGCGATAGGTTTCGACGAAAAATCCGCGGGCGTCGGAAAGCACGCGTGGCTTCACGATCACCACGCCAGGCAGGGATGTCTGAATAATTTCCAAGCAGTCTCAGTTCGAATTAGCTTCCGGTGTTGCTTCGGGTCCGGGTGCGAATGGACGATTATAATTCGTCCTTCCTGAAAGATTGCTTCTCCGCCATGCCGCGCTGCTCTGCCATCGTCGTGACCTACAACTCGGCCGCTAGCATTGAGGCTTGCCTGCAGGCGCTTGTGCGCGAGGTTTGCGAGATCATCGTTGTCGACAACGGCTCGCAGGACGACACCGTTCGCCGCGTTCAGGAGATTGCGCCAAAGCAAGCCGTGCAACTGTTACGCATTTCGCGCAACCTGGGCTTCGCGGCCGGTGTGAATCAAGGCGTTCGCGCGGCCAGTGGCGATGTGTTGTTGGTGCTCAATCCGGACGCGGTCGCCGAGGCTGGAGCCATCGAGGCTCTGCTGCAGTGTTTCGATTTGACCTGTGCTGCGGCGATTGGCGGCGCACTGCAGACGAGTGAGGGCCAGCCGCAAAAAGGCTTTGCTTTTCGCCGTTTTCCGACACTGGGCAGTCTGCTCTGCGAAGTGCTGCTGATCAACCAGCTCTGGCCGGGCAATCCGGTGAACCAGCGCTATCGTTGCCTCGACGCAGACTACTCGCGCCAGCAGGAGATCGAGCAGCCAGCAGGCGCCTGCCTTGCCGTCACCCGCGAAGCATTCGACGCCATCGGCGGCTTCGATGCGGGCTTTTTCCCAGTGTGGTTCGAAGATGTCGACTTCTGCAAGCGGCTCCGCGACAGCGGAGGCAAGATCCTCTACTGCCCCGCAGCTCGGTTCCTCCACAGCGGTGCCCACAGTGTCAACCAGTTGCCCTTTAGCGACAAGCAGTTCTATTGGTACGGCAACATGTTGCGCTACGCTGACAAGCACTTCTCCCCTACGCAGCGCTTTTTGCTGCGCATTGGGATCGTTAAAGGAATGGTTTTGCGTTGTCTCGCATCCCTATGGAACGCAAACGTCACCGGCGTCGCGCCGTCTCAAGCGCGCGCCGCGTATCGTAGAGTTATTTGGCAAGTGCTCCACCGTGATATCTGAGGAAATTGAGGAGTCACTCCGCCCGGGTTTCGCGCTATGGGCCAAGGCCTCTTCGCCTCCTTCACCGCACTTCCACCTTCACGCTAAGGGTCTTCGCGGCGGTAACGTCGCGCTCCCAGGGACGCCGGTACTCGAGCGTGAGCGAGGACACGCCGGTCGAAGCAGCGGCAAATTTGAGTTCCTGCGTGCGCGGCGCGCCCAAGGCCGGCTTCGATGGGTTGGCTTTTGAGCGAGTCGTTTTCAACAGATACAGTGGCGAAGGATCTCCGGCCACAACCCAGCTATAACCAGTCGTAGGGTTGCCCATCAATTGCACGACCAGCTTTGCCCCCTCGGGCAACGCAATCTCCTTCCCATTCTCCCGATCGGTGATGGTGACGGTCTCGCTGGATTCGTCTGCACCCGCTGGGGTGGTGGTTTGAGACGTCTGCTGAGAGCGAAGAACTGGCGAAAGCGCAAAACAGAGGGTGGCTACGGCCAATACGTAACGAAACACGGCGGCTCCTGGGCTTGCCGAGTTTATCGTAAACACCGCAGGCGCATAAACATCCCGACTGTTAAAGGCTGGCAAGGTTACGCAACCGCGCCATTTCTGGATGTTGGATATTCCAGCCCCTGGTGCAGCCTGCTGGTAAAAGTGCCGATCCTGCCTCGTTACGCTTTCCGCACGGCTTCAAGGGGCATATTTTCCTCAAAAATGCGACAATCGGCTTAGAGATCGGCGGACTGCCGCCACTTCTATGCCGTCAACCCACAAGAAAGTTATCGTCCGCAAGATGGACCGGGACACGGTGACCGGGTACGTCGCAGCGACATTCCTGAGCGACGGCAAGCTGGAATTGCTGAACACCGCGGGCAACGTGGTACTGATCGAGTTGCGCGAGGTGAAGGGAGTCTACTTCGTACGCGAGTTCGGCGATTCAGAGCTACTCCCCCGCAAGACATTCACCTCCCGTCCCCGCACGGAGGGACTGTGGGTGCGCCTGCGCTTCCGCGACAACGAAATTATCGAAGGCATGATGCCCAATGACCTGCTGCAGGAAGGCACCGAAGGTTTTCTGATCATTCCGGCTGATACGGGGGCGAATACGCAGAGGATTTTCGTTCCCCGGCAGGCATTGGCCGAGATGACGGTACTGGGTGTAATCGGCGAAAAGAAGTCACAGCGCCGCGGTCGGCGCCCCGAAGACACGCGTCAAGTACCAATGTTTGGATGAACGTTGAGGCGGTCCGTCTGCGAATCAGGACGTAAGCCGGGCTTCGACGATAATCCCTGATCCAAAGCCTTATGAAGCTATCCCAAATCGCAGTCGCGCTCGGCGCTACGCTGGAAAACGGCGACCCCGATACAGAGATCACCGGGGTTGCTGGGATCGAAGAAGCGGTCGCGGGGCAGATCACCTTCGTCTCCAACCCCAAGTACGCTGCAGCGGCTAAAACCACTGGCGCTTCGGGAGTTATTGTCGCCGCCGATTTTCCGTCTATCTCGACGGCGATGTTGCGCAGCCAGAATCCGTACCTCGCTTTCGCGCGGGCGATCGACTTGTTCTATCAGCCCCCGAAGTACCGGCCCGGCATCCATCCCACGGCCGTGATTGCGCAATCGTCCCGGCTAGGGACAAATGCGCACGTTGCTGCCTATGTCGTGATCGACGAAGGGGTCGAGATCGGGGACAGCGCGGTGCTGCTGCCCCACGTGGTCATCTATCGCAACGTGAAGATTGGCAACAACTTCTTCGCCCATGCACACGCCGTGGTACGCGAGTCCTGCACCCTGGGCGACAACGTGGTTTTGCAGAATGGTGCATTGGTAGGAACCGACGGCTTCGGTTTCGTCCGCGATGGCGATCGCTGGGAAAAGATTGTGCAGTCGGGCCCGGCGGTGCTGGAGAACGACGTTGAAGTACAGGCGAACGCCTGTGTCGACCGCGCCAGCATCGGCGAGACCCGCATCGCTCGCGGGGTAAAAATCGACAATCTGGCACAGGTCGGGCACGGTTCCGCTGTCGGCGAAAATACGCTGGTCTGTGCCCAGGTTGGACTGGCGGGCTCCACGGTGGTTGGCAAGAATGGCATTCTCGCCGGACAAGTGGGCGTTGCCGGTCATTGCAGGGTCGGCGATAACGTCATCATTACTGCGCAGAGCGGCACCCATGGCGATATCCCGGACGGAAGCATGGTAAGCGGCTCACCCGCCTTCGATCACAAACAATGGTTGCGAGCCACAGGTATTTTCAATAGACTCCCAGAACTTGCGAAAGCTGTGCGCTCGCTGACGGCTAAACAAGCGCGGGCCGCCAAACCTGACGAAACCGAACCATAGGCCCGTACCCGGGTGGGCCAACCGACTCCGTAAATCACACTTTTTTGCGATTAAGGCTCCCAAACGCGGCAGAGCTGCTTCTAAGTACCCAGCATGAGTGAAGACATCTCTACATCGAAGCCGACTCAGATGTTGGGGCCGCAGGTTGTCACCGCGCAGCCCATCCGAGTACTGCTGCTCGACGACCGCGAAGAGAACCTCATCCTGCGCTCGGCCATCCTGCGTCAGAAGGGCTATCGCGTCGTCACTTCCAGTTCAGTCGAAGAGGCTGAAGCGAAGATCCAGGAAATTGATATAGCCGTGCTCGACTATCATCTGGGCTCGGGTAAATTTGGCACGGACGTGGCCGAGACCCTGCGCCGGAAACGGCCGCAAGTTCCTATCATCATTCTTTCCGCAACCCTGGAGCGCAAGTTCGGCGGCATCGCCGACATGCATCTGCTCAAAGGATACAGCTCCGTCGAGGACCTGGTGTCTGCCCTGCGCTCGTTCGAGGCCAAGAAGCGTGGCCGCCCGGTGGTGGTCGATGCCCGCGACTTCTACTACTCGCGGATATCGATGGCAATGGGCGATGACATTGTGCTCGAGATTCTCGATCGCGACGGCAACTGGCAGTTCGTGAACGACTACTTTGCCGCCATGAATGAGCACAAACGCGCCTGGTTTGTCGGCAAGAACCTGTTCGAGCAATTCCCGCAGCTCGGCGAGGAATGGCGCGAGATAGTACGCACGGTCTGCGACACCCGCGAGACCTACATCGATCGTCGCGGCTTTCGCGGAGCATCACACCTGCCCACCAAAAGTCCTCACTGGACCTGGAACGTTCTGATCTTCCCCATCAAGTTGCATGATGACCGCGACGGTGCCGTACTGACGGCGAGGCTGATCGAGAAAAAATAGCCTGCCCTTGCGGAACCGCAGGCTTAAAGAAGACAGCTCCCTGTTGCGATGAACGTCCCGGTTGTGATCGACGGGCTGTCTGGCTGTGACGCCGGACATTTGCCTCGCCCTACGCTGGATGCTACGATTTTTGGTTCCCTGCTATTGGCTGTGCAGTTCTGCAGCATGGCTCACGACTAAAACTTTTCTTATCAGAATTTACTAGTGCGAGGCGAAATGGCAATTAAGGTAGGCATCAATGGGTTCGGCCGCATTGGCCGCAACGTACTACGTACGGCGTTAGGTGACAAGGAACTCGACTTCGTTGCCGTCAACGATCTGACCAACCCCAAAACTCTGGCCCATCTTCTGAAGTATGACTCGGTTCTGGGCAATCTTTCCAACGACGTCAAGGCCGGGGACGACTCCATCACGGTCGACGGCAAGAAGATCAAGGTCTTTTCCGAGCGGGATCCCGCCAAGCTCGATTGGGAATCTCTGGGCGTACAGGTGGTCATTGAATCGACTGGCCATTTCACCAAGGCAGAAGACGCCAAGAAGCACCTGCGCGGTACGGTAAAGAAAGTCATCATCTCGGCGCCAGCTACGGGCGAAGACATTACCCTCGTCATGGGCGTGAACGATGACAAGTACGATGCGGCGAAACACAACATTATCTCCAACGCATCATGCACCACGAACTGCCTGGCTCCGGTGGCCAAGGTGATCAACGACACCTTCAAGATCCAGAGCGGCACGATGACGACGATTCACTCGTACACCAATGATCAGGTGATCCTCGACTTCCCGCACAAGGATCTCCGACGCGCGCGCGCGGCTGCGTTGTCCATGATTCCAACGTCCACCGGCGCGGCGAAAGCCGTTTATCTCGCGATTCCGGAGCTGAAGGGCAAGCTCGACGGCTTCGCCATGCGCGTCCCAACACCGAACGTCTCTGTCGTCGATCTGGTCGTCTTTGTCGAGAAGAGCACTAGCAAGGAAGAGGTGAACGCGGCGCTGAAGGCGGCTTCCGAAAAAGGACCTCTGAAAGGCTATCTAGGCTATACCGAGGAAGAACTCGTTTCCAGCGACTTCAAGGGCGATTCTCGATCCTCGATCGTGGACGCTCCCATGACTCGCGTTGTGAACGGCAACTGCGTCAAAGTGATTTCGTGGTACGACAACGAGTGGGGCTATTCCTGCCGTGTGCGCGACCTGATTCACTATCTCGCACAGAAAGGCCTTTAGTCGATGCGTTATGGAAGCGCCGATGCCGGGAAAAGATCGGCGCGCCATTCTTTCTCCAATCTGGCAGGCATAAGTCCTGCGGGATCGTGTTGAAACTGATGTAGCCTGCGGCAGCGCGGTGGATTGAAGTGCAAGCGCTGCGCAGGGCCGGAACTCCGGCAGAGCCGTCACCAACGGCACGAACGGCGTGCCAAAAGGTAGGTTTCTATGTCGAAGTTATCCATTCGTGATCTGTCTCTGAATAACAAACGCATTTTCATGCGGGTGGATTTCAATGTCCCGCTCGACGATGGTCGGGTCATGGACGATACCCGCATCCGGGAAACATTGCCGACCATCGAATACGCGCTGCGTCATGGCGCAAAGCTCATTCTCGCCTCACATTTGGGCCGACCGAAGGGCAAACCCAATTCGAAGATGAGTCTGAAACCTGTTGCCGAACGCCTCCGCATCCTTTTGGATGAAGTGCTCAGGCGGGGCGAGAACGTGGGCTTTTCTCCCGACTGCATTGGGCTGCAGGCGGAAGAGATGGCTACCAAGCTGGAGCGCGGGCAAAGCTTGCTGCTGGAGAACCTGCGCTTCCACGCGGAAGAAGAAGCCAACGACGCCAACTTCGCCAAACAACTGGCGAGTCTTTGCGACTACTACGTGAATGACGCCTTCGGAACCGCCCATCGTGCCCACGCTTCAACCGAGGGCATTACCCATTTCGCTGAAAAGAGTGCGGCCGGCCTGTTGATGGAAAAGGAGTTGGAATACCTCGGCAAGGCGCTATCCAATCCGCAGAAGCCTTTTGTAGCAATCCTTGGAGGAGCGAAAGTCAGCGACAAAATCGGTGTCATCAGGAACTTGATGACCAAGGTCAACACCCTGATCGTAGGCGGGGGCATGGCCTACACCTTCCTGAAGGCACAGGGACAGGAAGTAGGGAAGTCGTTGCTGGAAGCCGACAAGGTCGAGTTGGCGTCGCAGCTTCTGGCCGATGCCAAAGCGCGCAATGTGAAGTTCCTGCTGCCAATCGATCACGTTGTTGCCGACAAAGTTTCGCCCGATGCCCATATCCAGAACATCGGCGTGGGACAACCCATTCCAGCCAACATGATGGCTCTCGATATCGGGCCCAAGTCAGTCGAACTGTTCAGCGGCGAGATCAGCAACGCCCGTACGATCGTGTGGAATGGACCGATGGGCGTCTTCGAGATTGACGCTTTCTCCAAAGGAACAAAGAAGATTGCCAACGCGGTCGCCGACAACGGAGCCGCAACCTCAATCGTCGGCGGCGGCGACAGCGTGGCGGCGGTGAAGGCAGCCGGCGTTGCCGACAAGATCTCGCACATATCGACAGGCGGCGGCGCTTCGCTGGAATTCCTGGAAGGCAAGAAGCTGCCAGGGGTGGAAGCGCTCACCGGTCGGTAAGGTTGATTCTTCCATCCCTTCGCAAGGTCAGCGAAAGGATGGCGCAACCGCATGAAGGATGCGATTCGGCCTATGGCTCCCAATCCGGAGGTCCTGCGTATTTCGGTGGCTGATCACGTTCTAATAATCGCCGGGCCCGGTGACATTACCCGCGAACAGACGGATGCGATCGTGAATGCCGCTAATTCCTCTCTGATGGGCGGCGGCGGCGTGGATGGTGCGATTCATCGCGCAGGCGGTCCAACCATTCTGGAAGCGTGCCGTAAGATTGTCGCCCGCCAGGGTCAGCTTCCAGCCGGACAGGCCGTTGCCACGCCTGCCGGGAAGCTCGGAGCACAGTATGTCATCCACACGGTTGGCCCTTTCTGGAATGGCGGGAAGCGGAGCGAAGCCGAAACCCTGGCGAATTGCCATTACCAGGCGATTCGAATTGCCGACGAACTCCGCCTCGTCTCGATTGCGTTTCCTGCGATTTCGACTGGCGTGTACCGCTATCCGATCGATCAGGCTTCGCAGGTAGCCGTCAACAGTGCGGCAGCAGCTTTGGCCAAAGCCGAACACGTTCGCGAAGTGCGCTTTGTGCTCTACGACTTGGCGAGTCTGCGGCACTTCGTCGAGGCGGCGAAAGCTTTGAGCAATCCGGTTATGTAAGCAGCAGATACAAAATTTGCTTGATTGGACTCCATCATGCCTCGTAAGAAATTGATTGCCGCTAACTGGAAGATGTACAAGACGCCGCAACAAACGTCGGCTTTTTTTCACGAGTTCCTGCCCCTCGTCGCCGACCATACTCGCGACGAGATCGTGGTTTGTCCTCCTTACGTTTGTCTGGATGCAGCGCTCGCGGCGGCCCAGGGCTCCCGAGTAGCCGTGGGGGCGCAGAACATGCACTGGGCGAAAGAGGGTGCATTCACCGGCGAGATCTCGGCGATCATGCTCAACGCACTCCAGGTGACGCACGTCATCATCGGCCACTCGGAACGGCGGCAATACTTCAACGAAACCGATGACACAGTAAATCGAAAGCTCGAAATTGCACTCGAGAGTGGCTTGACGCCGATTGTTTGCGTGGGTGAGGTGATTCAGGAGCGTGAGGCCGGTCTGACCGAAGACGTGCTACGGCGCCAGTGTCTCCGGGCCTTCAACGGAATTTCTGCGAGAAAGGCAGCCAAACTAACGGTGGCATACGAGCCGGTCTGGGCCATCGGAACAGGATTGACGGCTACCCCGCAGATGGCGTCAGAGGCACACCAAGTGGTTCGTCATGAGGCGGAGAAGGCCTTTGGCAAAGAGTTTGCCGACGGCTTACGGATTCTATACGGCGGCAGTGTGAAGCCGGACAATGCCCATGCCCTGATGTCGGAGCCCGAGATCGATGGAGCGCTGGTAGGGGGCGCCAGCCTCGACCCGCTGAGCTTTGCCAAGATTGTGAAGTACTGAACGGCCTGAATCGGCGTCCCGCGAAACGCAGAAACCGCAGATCCCTCACGGCTGAATAGCTGCGGAAAAACTCATTGCTGTTCGTTTTTTATCAGGGTACGACCTTCAGCAGTCCGGTTAAGCCCTTAAGTTCTTGATATGCCCCGCGGACTTCAGTCCGGGCGGTGAAGGCCATTCGGACTTTTTCCGCAAGCTGTGAAGCCGTCTTGCCGGTGCCATCGCAAGCCGTCAACGGCTCTGCACGACGTCTTATTTCTTCCGCTGCCGGATCAGCAAGTCGAAGCTGACGACTCCGTTTTCGTCGCGAGTTCCCACCGCCGTGTATTGCGCGTTAATGTTGTATTCGAACTGGATCACCTGCTGCGCCGCCTGCGTGAGGTTCGTGATGTAGGTAATCGTGATATTGTTCGAGACCTGCTGCTGAACCGTGAGGCGCGCGTTCGGGTTATTGTCAGGGCCGCCAACCGCTGGATTGATCTTGATGGAACTTACTCCGAAGAGCTTAGAGACGCGATTATTGACGGTAGCGTTGATGGCCTGGCCAAGAATCGCATTCGAGGCGCTCTCGGCAAAGCCCACCTGCGGAATGGTTGTCGTGCCCCCGTTCGCGCTCTCCTGTTGTGTACGGCCAAACGCCAGTAAGGCAATGATGTCGTCGCTCGAGAGCGGCGGGTCCGAGCGATACGTGGTGTTCAGCTTTTCCAGTGTGCCGTGCAGGCCGATGGTGATGTCGTAATCGCGTACGTGCGTCGTCGCTTCGACGTCGAGGATGGGATCAATCCTCACCGGATCGGCAAAGGTCACATCGCCGCGCTCCAGGTGATACTTCGCGCCATTCAGGTTAATGTCGCCTTCGGCGATGTTGATGCGCCCCAGCAGCACAGGGCGCAATGGAGTTCCGCGCAGCCGTAAGTCTACGTCGCCCGATAGCTTGGCCAGAGTGGTCTGCACTGTCAGTTCAGGCGCCGACAAAATGCGTATGTCGAGATGCAGGTTATTGAGCGGCGACTTCGGATTCGGCACTTCGACGGTCTGTTTGCCGCTTGCGAGGGCGAAGTTCAGGTCGGCGCTGGGAACCTGCGCGAAGCGAGTGACCGTAATGTCTCCAGCCAACGACGAATTCAGCAGCGTGCCGTTCAATCGCAGGCTCTGATCGGAAGTGACACTGACCCCGGCATAGCGGAAGCGGATCTCGGTTCCGTTGGCCGTCAAGTCAAATCCAATGGTTCGCCCAAATGTGATGTCGCCCGCGAACAGGACCGTTCCCCCGCCGGTGCGGCCGGTCAGCTTCTGCACCGTCAGGCGATTCTCACTGAAGATCAAAGTGCCATTGAGATCAGAGAGCCCCGCCGGCAAATCGATCATCGACAATCCCACGTGGGAAACCTCGATGCTGCCTGTCATCGCCGGGTTCGACAGCGTGCCCTCCGCCTTGAGTGCGATGTCGATGGCCCCATACGAGGTCAGTTCGGGATCGAACGTCTGCGCTAACTTCACATTCACGTGACCGTTAGCCTGCAGGCTCAGCGGCTGGTCACCTTTTAGGTCAGCGCTTCCGCCCACGGTGAAATGCGAGTCCTGACTGATCAGTCTGCATTGACGGACGGTCACAACCTGATCCTGCATGTCCAACCGGACCGGACCTTCACTGGCCAGCGGAATTTTCTCGATTTCCACGTTGAAGGCGTCGATCTGCAGCGAGGCATTCAGCTTGCGAGGCTGGCGCAACGGTCCCGTGAGATGAGCTTCTCCAGCCATGGAGGAGTGGCCAGTGATGCGTCCGCGCAATTCGACCCGAAGAAACGGATCGATATCGAGCTTCTCGAATCGGAGACTGAGATCAGCGGGCAGGTCACCCTGCAAGTTAACGTTTCCATCCAGACTGAGAGTGGCACGAGGAAATTTGGAACGCGCGGTTAATTGCAGTTGCGAGCCATGGGTTACTGCCTCGGCTGTCAGTCCCCCCGCGATTTCACCGTTCAGCACCAGGTTCACCAGTTCCAGGTGGGCCGTGATGTCCGGCGTATCCCACGGCCCCGAGCCCGTGGCTGTGAAATTAGCCGTGCCGGTGGTGGTGAAGCGCGGACTCTGAAGTTCCGGCAGGCTGGATAAATCTACGCTGTGGCCCTGTATATCCAGGAGGAAGGTCTTGTTGCCCAGGTTCAACGCCGCTTTGCCTTGGATCACGCCGCGCAGCGCCTGTAGATGAATGTTGTGGAACTGCGCCTCGTGATTCGCGAACACAAGATCGGAGCTCAGCGACTTGATGGGACGTCCGTAGGCCTCAGCAGCCGTTAGAAAGACGTGGCCATGGCCTGCGGGATTCGCAACCGTTCCCGACGCCTGCAAACTGAGATCAAGGAGGCCCCTCACCGGGTAGTCGAGACCTGCCGTCCGCTGCAGGGATGCGACATCCGCGTTGTGCAAGGTCGCCTGCAACTGGAAAGGCGACGTGTTGCCGAAGTTGCCGTTGTCCAGAGTCGCAGACCCGGCGAAGTTCACGGCAGCATTCCCCTGTTGTACGACGCCGTGCTGCACAGCCACTCTAGAGGCCGAATATTGGAGGTCGCCGGAGAACAGCTCGATGTGGATGTTGCGCGGGCTCGGAGGTGCGGGAGAAGGCTCGGGCGTTGCCGCTCGATGAAAGAAGCTGGTCTTAGCAGGAGCGGGTGGGGCCTTCGTTGAGGGCAGCGGGGGCGTGTAGACGTAAGAAAAATTTGTCGCTTGCACGTGGCCGGCAATGTCTGGACGTTGGAGACGGCCCGCAATCGTTCCGTTAAAGCTGGCCTGGCCGGCTAAGACGAGAGGTGGCGGAGCGTTGCCCAATGCTGTCAGCAACGGCTGAAATTCCGCAAGATTACTGGTGGTGGCCGTGAGCTTAAGGGCGACCGAGCGCGAACCTAGTTCGCCGCTTCCGTTTAATTGCGTGTGCGGAGTGATGACACTCAAGGATGAGAGCGTCAGGCTATCCCCTCCTGCAGAATATTGGCCAATCAAATTGGCCGTCACTGGAAGCTCGCCCGGAGAAACCTGCGAAGGAGGACTCACCTCGAGTGCCAGTTTCGCCTCTGCCCGCGAAATAGATCCGGCCCAACCGAGGTCCACCGTGCCGCGAACGGCGCCTGTAGCCTTCAGGCTTGCATAGGGCATGGCCTTCGTGGAAACCATTCGCGCCACTTCAGAGAGTGAAATGCCGTCGATACGAAGATGGGCAGTTCCCCTCTGTGAGGCTCCTCGGGTGGAGAGAGCCGGCTTCGTAACGGTGCTTGATGGTGCGCGCGAGCCTGATGCCACAGTCTGCGTGGAACCCGTCGAAGGTGAGGAGGAGTAGTTAAAGACCTGTGCATCGCCGGTCACTTCTCCCCCCAGGAGGCGGGCGGCGGCCCGAGTCAAGGTGATCCGGTCGGGATCGACGGCAAAATTACTGTTGAGGTTCAAGCCGTGCAGGTCGAGCCCCTGACCCGAGTAGTCCAACCCTCGAACCGCGATCCTCCCGGTCGAGTCGAAAGCCGCGCCTGAATAATTTCCTGTCCCGTCGAGAGTGAGGGTGCCTGCCCTCATCTTGTAATCGCGAATGATAGAGCCTAACTGCGCGAGGTCCAGAGTGCTGTTATAGCTGATCTGAACCTGTGGGTGGTTGAAGTCCGTCAGCTTGCCACTCGCTTCGAGTGAGGAGTCCTGCGAGGTCAATCGCAAGGAATTGAGCTGCGCCGAGTTTTGCGACAACGACAAATCAGCCGAAGCAGCTGCTGCTACTTCGCGCCAGTCGTGGTACGTGGCATTCATTCTGCCGATTTGCACTTTCGCGTCGTATCGTCTTGCGCCGCGATCGTAAACCATGCGCGCATCGACATCGCTCACACTGAAGTCGAATGGCACCTGCTGCTGGTTCAGCACCAGTAAACCGCGTCGCAGATCTGCCCGCCGAATGGCCAGATCGAACAACTGCTGCACCGGACTGGTGCTTCTCTCCTTATTCCTCATTTCGGGAGCATTGGTGCTCCCGTCCGGGTAAACGATGAGATGGACGACCGGTCGCCTGAGGGAGAGTTCGCGCAGATCTACCCGCGCCTCGGCGATCGAGATTATGCGCAACCGCGCGTAGAGGCGGTCCACATGCGCGAAGGGTAATTCGTTCACTTGTTCTCTGCCGTGGATGGTGAGATCCGTGACTTCGATCTCCAATGTTGCCAGGTTCCACTGCAGGTGGCCCAACTCCACTCGCCCGTTAGTCGCAGTCTCGAGGTACGCGACGATTTTGTGGCGAAGCAGATTCTCAAATTGCTGGCTGCGCGAATACCACGCAGCGCCCACAAACATCGCCAGCACCGTGCCCCCGAAAATAAGCCGCTTCAGGAAGCGGCGGCGCGGTTGGCGAGTTGGGGCGGGTGTATTCAATCCAAACCCGCGGCCGGACCCGCCCCTTCCGAGCCTGTCTGGTCAGGTAGCGGCACGCTACTCTGGATGTCGGACTGTTGCCGCAGATTGTGCAGCCACGCGTCGAGCAATTCGTCCATGTGCTGTTGCGTGAGCAATTCGCGGATCCGAGGCTCCACTTCGTTCAGGGCCACGACCTTACCGCCGGCTTGCTGAACCTCCGGCAATAGTTTGTTCTTGTAATACGACTCGATCTCTTCGGGCTGTACGTGCACGTTAGGACGCAGCCGTACTTCGACGAAGTTCATGACCTGCAACTCCGTCTTGAGATGGGCCTGCACCATCTTGTCGGTCAAATCGTAGCTGGCGAGCAAGGTGTTCCAGGCTTGATCGTCGCCTCCGGCTACTATCTGCAACCGTAATTTGGCGACACGGTCACGTAACTCCTGATCAGAAGGCTGCAGGTAGTTAACGTCTACCATCTGACTGCGCAGGATCTGCCGGTCGATGAGGCGCCGCAAGGCGTTACCACGGTCCCCCTGGGTCACTGCCTGGAGAGGGGTCTGTTGCAAGAAAGCTTCGAAGCAGATGGCTTCATCCCAGTCACTCTGGAAAATCGGATGCCCGTTGACGGTGGCCACGACGCCGTCGATCACTTCACCTGCGGCGGCAGGCAAACCGGCTGCGAGCGCGAAGCACAGCAGCACAACGATAGAAAGATAAGCACGACTCATTAGAACGTTTGTCCAATACTAAAAAAGAAGTTGATGTGGCGCAGCGTCTCCGTCTTGTTTTCGTCTTGCACTGGATAGCGCGTCGGATTGAAGTTATAAGCAATGTCCATCCGCACCGGACCTACCGGCGTTTTATACCGGATCCCCATGCCCACAGCCTGAGGGTTATAGCTGAAGTTACAAGGTGTTGTGCTTCCCGGAGGAGTGCAGCCGGCAATTGACGGCTGATGCAGCCGAAAAATTCCGGGGATAATGTGGTACGCCGTGTCGAAGACGTTCCCCATGTCATGAAACACAACGAAACCAAGATTCTGTCCCACGTAGGGCAACGCCACCGCCGGAGTGCGCAACTCCAGACTATTAACGAACAATCCCTGTCCTCCAATAGGATAACCCGAGACCGGATCACGAGGTCCTGCCTGATTAATCGCAAATCCCCGCAAAGAGTTGCTCCCGCCGGAGAAGAACAACTCGGGCAGAGGAATCACATTCTGGCCGGTTTCCAAAGGGTTAGACGTTGCCGGACCATAAGCGGTTATGCCGTAGGGATACTCGACTCCGATTTGCGTATTGCGGGCCAGCACCCAGCCTTTCTTGATGGTGTAATACGTCGCATTCGATCCAAGGACACGCCCGAAGTCCGCCTGCGAACCGAGGGCTGAAGTAGCAATACCCATGTCCACCACCGTGTAGGAGCCATGGTGAGTGTCAATGGGATTGTCGCGCTTTTCGCGAACATAGGTGACGCTGGGCATGGCAATCACTACCGGTTGAGAATAGAGCGGGATGAGCCTGGGATCGATCACCAGGCTGTTGGGATCGACCTGCACACGCTGATAGCTCATCCGATACAGGATGGTGGTGACGCGGCTTATGGTCTGGCGGGCCTGAACCGAGCCCTCGAGCCGGGTAGAGGTAAACGTGTTCACGTCGGCCGTATTGTCGTAAAAACCGGTAAAGGACAGGTTCCAGTTCTCGCGACGCAGCAAACGCGGAGCGTCGTAGCTCACCAACGCGCGGCGCGTAAGAAGGCCCAGGCGCCCACGCAGTGTGAGTGTCTGGTCGCGCCCAAACATGTTGAGCCGTGTGATCTCCAGTACACCGTTCGGACTCACTCCGGTATTGCCCTGTGGACTGTTCTTACCGGGAATGTTCCCTGTGGCGAACTCGATTCCGCCGCCATAGCGAAACGTCCAGCGCATGGCCTCAGTCAGGTTGAACAGAATGTCTTTCTCTGGCTCTTTTCCATCGGGGTTCTGTACGGCCATATCGACTGAGTTGAACAGTCCCAGATCGTAAAGCCGGCGCTGCGAATCAACCATCTCGCTCTGGTTTACTGGATCTCCCTCTTGAATACGTATCTGTCTGTCCACGATATAAGGGCGGGTGTAGTTCAAGCCGCTGACCAGAACCCGGTCCACGAAGACCCGTTGCCCCTCATTGATCGTGTAAGTCACGTCCATGCGCTGCGGATCGCCGGCCACAGGATGGGCTGCCGCTTGAAAATCGACATCGGGAAAGCCGCGATTGTAATAGAAGTAAGTGACCGCGTCCCGATCGGTCGCGATGTTCGCTTCACTATAAGGCTGGCCCTGGAGACTCCTTAAGAGGCTTGTCAATTCCTGTGTCGGGAATGTCTTATTGCCCGTCATTGCCAGGGAGTTGACCAGAGTTTGCGGACCTTCGTCGATTTTGATCAGAACGGCCAGTTGAGCTTTCTGGCCGTTGTAACCATCTTCGATCGTAGGCTCGACCTTCACATCAAGAAAGCCGTTGGCCAGATAGAGATATTTAATGGAACTTGTGTCGTTGGCCAGCAGCTTCTGGTTGTAGCGGCCGTTGGGGAGAATCAGGCTGGCTGGCTGGACATTCATGCGCTCGCGAATGATATCGGTATCGAAATATTTGTTGCCCTCGATTTTGACAGCTACCAGTTTGTGCCTGACGCCAGGGTCGATTTTATAAACGATCGTGACTAGTTCTTTTTCTGGCTCCGCGCGCCGCTCGACCTCCACGGCAGCGCTGAAGTAACCCTTCGTCTGAAGATAGTCCCGCAGATTGCGGCGCCCCTCGTTCAGCAGATCATCGTCGACCGCGTTCTCCTGATAAACGGGAATCAGCTTTTTCAGCTCTCCCTGGCGAATCTTTTCGCCTTCGGCCGTAATCGCGACGCGAGGCCCTTCCTCAACCTTGAAAATGTAGTCGAGACGGTTCGAGGCAGTATCGTAGCGCCGGTCGACGAGAGAAACCTGTGCTTCCAGGTGGTTGTTCTTCTGATAGCTCTTTCGCAGCCGCTCGAGCGCGCGAGTCAATCGGTCCGATCGCACCGGTGCACCAGGCTTCAGCTTGGTGATCTTCTGCACTTCCCCGGGCGCAATGCCGGTGTCTCCCTCCACGGTGACCGCGCCGACGCGCGCCAGTTCCCCCGGCGCCACATGAAAGGTAACATCCATTTGGCGGGTGTCCTCGTGCGGTACCAGCTCGTAGGTGATGGAGCACCGGTAGTAGCCATTGTCCTGCATCACCTTTTTCATGTACTCAATAGAACGAGTGACGTTTTCGACCGAGAAGACCTGGCCAAGATCAAGTTTGGCCGCGTTGACCAACTGGTGAGGCCGCGGATTCGTCTTCTTGGGAGCGCCCTCCACCTGGACCGCGCCATTGAAGTAATTCTCCGTAACGGCGAAGGTGAGAATCAGTCCGCCGTGGCCATCAGGGTCAGCTTCGACCTGCAGGCTGGCGAAGCGTCCGGTCGCATAAAGCGCTTCCATGCTCGCGTGCAGCTTGTCGCGATCCAGCGGTTCACCGATCTTCTGTTCGAGGAGAGAGGTCAGCATCTTCGGATTCGTACCGGTGATGCCACGAAACCGGATGCTGTGCACGGGCTGGCCGACATACTTGCTCAATCCTGCCGCCGCATTCAGGGGAGCTTGCCTGGGGGGGTACGCTTGGGCAACGGAGGGCTTCGAAGGGTTGTTTTGAGACCAAGCAAGGGACACGCTCAGCCAAAGTAGCGCGCCAAACCAGCCCGACCTGGATAGAAACAACGTTGTGAACTTCCTCAAGCCTTATCCTTCAGCAGGATGGCCTGCTGACGAACCGTTCAACGGCCTTGCGTCGCACTCTTTAGCTGCCCTGATCGCTAATCTCGTCGCGCGAGATAATCCTTGGCCCGCCTCTTTCCCCCGAACCTGCTGTGGAGTCCCTATAATAACCAAGGAACTCTTCGAAGAGGCAGGAACAGTTTATTGGCATATCTGGAAAGGTACTCCCGGCAATTGCTGTTTGCGCCCATCGGTGGGGAGGGTCAAACGAAATTGGCGGCAGCCCGCGTTGCTATCGTAGGCTGCGGAGCTACCGGTTCCGCACTTGTATCCCTGCTGGCCCGTGCGGGCGTGGGTTACCTGCGGCTGATTGACCGAGACTATGTTGAACCCAGCAATCTGCAGCGGCAGATGCTTTTTGATGAGGCAGATGCGGCCGAGTCCCTTCCCAAAGCGATCGCAGCAGCTCGCCACATCAGAAGTTTCAATTCGGAAATTCATACCGAAGCACACGCCTGTGATCTAACACCGAACAATGCCGAAGAGTTGCTCGGCCAAGTCGACCTGATTTTGGATGGAACCGACAACTTCGAAACGCGGTACCTGGTCAACGATTTCGCAGTGAGCCGGTCCATACCCTGGATCTACTCTGCTGCCGTCGCCAGCTATGCGGTTACGATGACGGTCCTCCCCGGCGAGACCGCCTGCCTGGCTTGCATCTTCCCTGATCCTCCCCGCGGCACAGTCGAGACTTGCGATACCTCGGGCATTCTGAATTCAGCAGTGAACTTCGTCGCATCTATCGGGTCCACTGAAGCGATCAAGCTGCTGGTGGGTGCGCGCAAACAGCTGCGGCGCACACTCCTGTCCTATGACGTGTGGAGTAACGATCATTCCGAGATCCTCTCAGACAAGCCTGGTGAGGGATGCCGGGCCTGTCAGCAACGTGATTTCGTTCATCTGGCCGGCGAAGGCCGGCCGCATATCACGCTGTGCGGCCGGAACTCGGTACAGATCCACGAGCGGGAGCGACCCATCAATTTCCACGAACTTACACAACGTCTGATCCCCCACGGGTCCGTGCGTCACAACGAATTTGTCCTGAAGTTCTGGCACGATCCTTATGAGCTCACGCTCTTTCCTGACGGCCGAGCCATCATTAAGGGAACCACGGATACCGCCATCGCACGCAGCTTATACGCCCGCTACGTCGGTTCTTAGGCCCCCTATAGCTGAATCCTGAGTGAAAGCGGCCTGTCTTCTGTTATCTTCTTCCTTCCTCCTAATCGGAAGATCGAGTCTTACTTCGCGCAGAGGTCCCGAACTCTCGCCGCAAAAGGCCTTTTGAATGTCTGGAAACGCACCGCAGACGACTGCCCGACCTTTACCCAGCAGGTTCTACCGCTGGCTGGTACTGATCTTCGTCAGTCTGGCCATGTTCGGCAATTATTACGTCTACGACAGCATTAATCCCCTCGAACGCATTTTCCTTGATCAGCTTGGCTACTCGGCTTCGATGTTCGGCTGGCTGAACGCAAGCTACAGCGTGGCGGCGGTGGCGACGCTTCTCATCGGCGGCATTTTGATTGACCGCTTTGGCATCAAGAAGTCTCTTCTCTTCTTTTCCGTGCTGATCTTTCTCGGAGCGGTCCTCACCGCGTTCAAGGGCAGTTTCTACATGATGGTGGCGGGCCGAACTCTCCTTGGGCTAGGTGCGGAGTCGCAAATCGTCGCCGTAACCACCGCCCTTGCGAGATGGTTCAAAGGCAAGGAACTCAGCTTCGCGTTTGGCATCAACCTGACCATCGCCCGCCTCGCTTCCATTGCAGCCGACAACTCTCCCACCTGGGCCAAATTCGCTTTTTACCCCAATGGCGTTGCTTCACAACCCAGCTGGCACCGGCCGCTGGTACTGGCCGCAGTCATGGGTTCACTGGCGATGGTTGGAGCGGTGATTTACTGGTTGCTGGAAGACTACGCCGAGAAGCGTTACGAGCTTGGCAAATCGGGCGAACCGGACAAATTCAGCTTCCGCGAGGGATTGAAATACAGCAAGTCTTATTGGTACGTCGTAGCTCTCTGCTTCACCTTCTACTCGGCCATCTTCCCGTTCAGGACGTTCGCTATCGATCTGTTCACAAGCAAAATGCTGGCCAACATGGGAGCGGCAGGCACCACCCCCGCAGCTTTTGCCCTTGCTCAACAACAAGCGGGGTCGCTCAATAGCCTGCTGCCCTTCGCGGCCATGATCGCGACTCCTCTTTTTGGATTGCTGGCTGACAAAATCGGTAAGCGGGCGACGCTGATGATGCTGGGGTCGTTCTTGCTGATGCCGGTGTACCTGATGATCGCCTACGCCCACACTTCCCTGCTTATACCCGTCATCATGATGGGCATCGCCTTCTCGCTGGTTCCGGCGGTAATGTGGCCCGCCGTGGCTTACATCGTGGACGAGAAGCGGCTGGGGACGGCTTACGCGCTGATGAGTCTTCTGCAGCAGGTCGGCTTCTTCATCTTCAATCTTGCAATCGGAAAGGCCAATGACTTCGGCGGAGCAGGTCCGAATAACCCGAGCGGCTATGCTTTGGGGATGTGGATCTTTTCGATCCTGGGATTCCTGGCGTTCTTCTTCGCTTTCTTGTTGCGGAAGGAGGAAACGGGACCGAAGGCCCATGGTCTGGAAACAATCACTACGGCATCGGCGGTGTAAAAAGACACCGAAAGGAACACGCAGCCGTTCGCCACTCTGGATTACAGCATCAAAACTGTTTCACCGGCTTGAAAGACCATGAGCCTACCGTGGCCTGCAGCTTTCTAAGATGAAGTGAGAGAGCAATTTACAAGCCGGGCATCTGCCAGCTACTCTGTCATCATCTAACCGAACGCAGCCTGAGATACTTAACTTTGACGACCGCAAAGAAAATTCTCGCTTCTGGAATCACGGAGCAGGAGGCCATCGACCGCGCCAAATCAGGCGATGCCGAATGCTTCGAAATGCTCTACGGACTTCACAAGCGCCGGGTGTATTCGCTGTGCCTGCGCATGATGGGCAACACCGCGGAAGCGGAAGACCTCACACAAGAGGCTTTCCTGCAGCTCTATCGTAAGATCGGCACATTCCGTGGCGAATCGGCGTTTTCAACTTGGCTTCACCGTCTGTCGGTGAACGTGGTTCTCATGCACCTTCGCAAGAAAGGGCTTCCCGAGGTTTCTCTGGAAGAAACCCTGGAGCCACAGCAGGAAGATGGTCCGAAGAAGGACATCGGGGCCCGTGACAATGTACTTGCCGGCTCCATCGACCGGGTAAATCTGGAGAGATCCATCGAAAGCCTACCACCCGGATATCGCATCATATTTGTCTTGCACGATATCGAAGGCTACGAGCACAACGAGATAGCCGAGATGATGGGATGTTCGATCGGTAACAGTAAGTCGCAGTTGCACAAGGCAAGAATGAAGCTGCGCGATCTTCTTAAGCTGAGCAAGGCTGAGAAGGCCGCCAAGCGATAGTTAGGAGAGAGCATTCCGCGGCAATTGGGGTGCTTAGGATTCTGACGCTAATCGATCGTAACTGCTCCAGGCAGCACGATTCAGAGAACGCAGAATTTCTAGGGAGAACGATATGACGTGCGCCGAATTTCAAAAGGTCTTGCCCTACATCATTGATGGCGGTGGCAGTGAAGAAGAACAAAAGCATCTGGAGACGTGTCACGTGTGCTCCGATTTAGTGGCTGATCTGCGTTATATCGCCGAGTGTGCCAAGCTGCTGGTGCCCATGGAAGAACCAAATCCGCGGGTGTGGAACGGTATCCAGCAGACCCTCGAGCGCGATGGAATGGTAAAGCGCAAGCACATCTAGTGTCTGATCGGAACCCCGCCGATCGTTGGTCGTCGGACCCTAGGCCGGCGGAAAACGTCACATAGACGGCATACAGCCGGGTTCTCTGAGTCGCTCTTTCCCGTTTACCCGCATGACCGGGTGCCGTTGTCGATGAGTTTCCTTCTTTAATCAGGTAGAGACCCGATCTCAAGCCCGGCAGCGGCATTTCGCCCCCTGCGCACAGCCGTTCGACAAGGGCGGGTTTACCTGTATCAAATCCTTTTCAGCAACCCGACAGCGGCCATTTGCCGCCAGCTCTTTCCGACTGGTACGCCTGACTACCGCCCTTAGACTTATTTTCTCGCCCGCGGGGCCGGAGGATAGGAGCCGTGGTAGCCGATCTGATTGGAAATGCGACGAGCGGCCTCCTTCACCATCTCCGCCAGCCGCGGCACGGCGTCACGCGGCACATCGGTGATCGTTCCGGTGGAAGCGATACTCGCCTCGACCTTGCCACCGGCATTAAAGATCGGTGCCCCCACGCAGCGCACCCCAAGGCTGTTTTCTTCGTCGTCGACTGCGTATCCCACCTGTCGGATATGGTCGAATTCACGCATCAGTTTCGGCACGCTGGTAATGGTAAGAGGCGTAAGCTTCTTCAAGCCGCGTTGACGAAGGATCGCTTCCTGCTCCTTCGCATCGAGAAACGCGAGTATGGCTTTTCCGACCCCCGTTGTGTGCACTTCCATGCGACGGCCAATCCAGGTGTCCATTTTAATAAAACTCTGAGCTTCGACCTTCTCCACGTACACCGCCTCATTGTGGTCGAGTATCGCCAGATGCGTGGTGATGTGGACCTGCTCGACAAGATGACGCATGATCGGCAAGGCAACCGAGCGGACGTCGATACCGCTGAGCGCTCCGCGTGACAGCGTCAACACCTTCATCCCCAGGCGGTATTTGCCGTCCTCTTTATCGCGCCGGAGGTAACCATGCTGCACCAGGGTGCGCAGGATGTAGCTGGCAGAACTCTTCGGGATCTTCAGCTTTCGACTGAAATCCGCATTCGACAGCCCGCCGTCGCGCTGCGCCGCAGCTTCCAGGATCAGCAGCGTCCGTTCGACAGCGGTGGAAGGGTTTTCGATTTGGCGCGCCATACCGATTCAGTCTAGCAGTCGAATGCAGTACGACGGGATGAATTTCTGTTCAATATGCCGAACATGCATTAGCAACTCATTATCACAGACAAACTTGGCGTGCCGCGCTACGGTGAGTTGCAGGAGCGTGCGCCGGCCAATGCAGCGGTTACGGACAACTCTTGTTCCGCAATGGGAATCCGACCCTGCGTGCGGCATCTTGAATTTGTGTTCGACATACTGAACATAGAGGTTGTTTGGGCGCAGATCAATCGGCTACTGTTTGTGCATCATGCAGAATTCATGTTCAGCATGATGAACAGAGAGGAAGTTGTCGCACCGTAGTCCTGCCCCCAACGCTGTTTCTGGGACCCCTACTCACCTCAGCCCGACGAGAGGAGATCACGCTGATGGCAGCCAAAATAACTGCTTCTGATCTTGGTAAAACATGGGCCACCGACCCACGCTGGACCGGAATTAGCCGTCCTTATACCCCCGAAGACGTCGATCGTCTGCGCGGCACCTTGCGCATCGAACACACGCTGGCCCGCCTCGGCGCAGAACAACTCTGGAAGCTGTTGCATACCGAGGATTACGTCAATGCTCTTGGAGCGATGAGTGGAAACCAGGCAGTGCAAATGGTCTCTGCCGGGCTGAAAGCCATCTATGTGAGCGGCTGGCAGGTCGCTGCCGACGCGAACAACGCCGGACAGATGTATCCCGACCAAAGCCTGTATCCCGCGGATTCGGTGCCCAATCTCGTACGGCGGCTAAACAATGCCCTCATGCGCGCCGACCAGATCCATCATTCTGAAGGCAAAAACGGCGTCAACTGGTTTGTTCCCCTGATCGCGGACGCCGAGGCTGGCTTCGGCGGCACCCTCAACGCGTTCGAACTGATGAAGGGGATGATCGAGGCGGGCGCGGCTTGCGTCCACTTCGAAGATCAACTGTCGTCGGCCAAGAAATGTGGACACCTCGGCGGAAAGGTTCTGGTATCCACCCAGGAAGCAGTGCAGAAACTGGTAGCCGCCCGTCTCGCCGCCGATGTGCTGGGAGTTCCCACGCTCATTTTGGCCCGTACCGATGCCAACAGCGCCTACCTGCTGACCAGCGACATCGATCCGATCGATCGCGAGTTCTGCACCGGCGAGCGCACAACGGAAGGCTTCTTTGCGATTCGCGGCGGCCTCGACTCCGCCATCGCGCGCGGGCTGGCCTACGCGCCCTATGCGGACATGATCTGGTGCGAGACGTCGGAGCCGAACCTGGAAGAGGCCAAACGGTTCGCCGACGCCATTCACGCCAAGTTCCCCGGGAAGCTGCTGGCTTACAACTGCTCGCCGTCGTTCAACTGGAAGAAGAAGCTGGATGACAAGACGATTGCACGCTTTCAACCGGCCCTGGCCGAGATGGGATACAAGTTCCAATTCATCACGCTTGCCGGCTTCCACGTATTAAACCTGAGCATGTTTGAGTTGGCGCGGGCCTACAAAGACAACGGCATGACCGCCTACTCGCGCGTACAGGAGAAGGAGTTTGCTCGTGAATACAGCCATGGGTACTCGGCGGTAAAACACCAGCGCTTCGTGGGCACAGGCTACTTCGACGCGGTCACGCAGGTGATCTCGAGCGGCAAGTCTTCCGTCATGGCGCTCGAACACTCCACCGAGGCTGAGCAGTTCCGCGAAACCAAGGCCCCTCCGAAGGGGATACCGATCGGGCAAGATCCGGCCTGCCGCCCGATCCTTGGCGAATGTCCCTTGGGATGTGGACACGCTCATCTCGAGCATCCGCATCTGGACAACATGCACGAATAGCAGCGCCTGCCGACAGGCGCGGGCATAGGGCTCGCGCCTGCCGTTCCTCCAGCCGGTCGATACATTCAGCGCCCGCGTCTGCGGCGGGAAACGCTTCATTCCAACGCTGCAGCTAGTTTCTTTACTCCCTGGCGAATGTGGCGTTCGGGGTAGGCGGCGTAACCCAGGACCAGCCCACCACGTCCCCCTGATCGCTCGCGGTACTTCGTCAGAGCCGAGGCCTCCACGCCTAACTGCCGCGCTCGCCGGGAAACAACTCCATCGTTCTTCCCTTTCTCAAGCCATCCCACGACATGCATCCCGGCGTCGTGCGAACGGACCTCGATGGCACCGCCGAGTTCAGCATGCAGACTCTCCAATAACACGCTCTGCCGTTCGAGATAAAGCATGCGCATGCGTCGAATGTGGCGAGCCAGGTGGCCCTCGGCGATGAATTCCGCCAGCACCGCCTGCTCGATCGTCGGTGAATGGCGGTCGAGCACGCTCTTGGCACACGTGAAGCCGTCGACCAACTGGGGCGGCACAATCAAGTAGCCCAGCCGCAGCGACGGAAATAAGACTTTGCTGAACGTGCCGCAATACATGACGCTGCCGCTGGTGTCCAGACCCTGGAGCGATGCGACCCTCTAAGCCCCGGTCACCGTACGGCGAAGACTCTGGTTATTCGGTGTCGAGTACTACATAGCTCAGGGAGCCGGAGCGTTCAACCTGGAGCACAATAGGATCTGCCGGCTTGATCTGCTGGAGAGCCTGCTTCAATTGCGCCAGGTCGTCGACGCGCTGCGTGCCCACCGCGTGGATTACATCTCCGGCTTTCAGGTCATCTCCCAAAAGGCTGCTGGTTGGCGTGCGTGCGGCAACCAGAACTCCACCAGAGATGCGCAAGTCGCCCAGCAACTCTTTGAGCTCAGCGTCGATGTTAAGGGCCACCACGCCCAAGCGGTCGATCAGATTGTCGGGTCCGGTAACCATGTCGGCGAACCGCTGCGGGTCGTCGGGCCGCTCCACCAGCGTGACCAAGCAGGTTATCGGCTTGCTGTCGCGGAGCACTTCAATGTGGGCCACCTGGCCGATCTTGTATTCATACAGGTACAGCGAGAAATCGCGAATATTATCAACTCGCTTTCCGCCAATGCTGGTGATCATGTCTCCGATTTTCAGACCTCCCTTTTCCGCGGGGGATTCGGGGCTGATATCTTCCACCAGCACGCCGCGATTGCGCGGCAGATGCAGCCCCTCGACGAGATCAGGTGTTACGGTGCGAACGAAGACCCCGATCTGTCCGCGATGAACGTGTCCTTCGGTTCGCAGTTGATCGTAGATGTTGCGGACAACATTGCTGGGTATAGCAAATCCCAAACCCTCATTGCCGCCCGACTGCGAAAGGATGAAGGTGTTGATTCCGATCACTTGCCCGTCGACATCCACCAGCGGCCCACCGCTGTTGCCAGGGTTGATGGGGGCGTCGGTCTGAATGTAGATGGCCGGATTGTCCGGATCGATTTGCCGTGACGTGGCGCTCACCACGCCCATGCTGACGGAGTTCTCGAGGCCCAAAGGGCTGCCGAACGCCAGTACAACTTGCCCTTGCTTGAGCTGACTGGAATCCGCCAGCTTCAGCGCAGGCAGATTGGCCATATCGATCTTCAGAACCGCCAAATCTGTCTCCCGGTCAAGCCCGACGAGTTTCGCCTCGATCGGCCCATGCGGCGCCGTCATCTCGGAGCCGGGTTTGTCTAGCCCCTGCAAGCGCACCCGAATCTTGCGCGCGCCCGTCACTACGTGAGAGTTGGTTACGATGTAGCCGTCGGGTGACAAAATCACACCCGCACCGATGCCGCGCTCGGGAGCGAGATAGGCAGTGTCAGTCTTGTTATCGTCACTGCTCAATCCGAAGCCCGTGGTGAGCACCTGCACGACGGATTTGGTGACAGTCGAAGACAATCCCTGGACCGATTCGCTGAAGATATGCAGAGGATCGTTTCGTGGGACCGTCACAGGGTCCGACGACTGGGCTGGCTTTTCCGTTTGGGCGACCGACTGTGGCGCGGCAGCCAACGCGACAGACACCAGGGTCACAAGGAAACCATTACGGATAAACATTGACATAATTGTATGAGAGGCGTTTCTGAAGACACTGGATAACAAAAAATCTTGCGCAAGAGCCGGCTCGATTTCGCACGCCGTAAAGACTTCGCATCGAAAACTGTGCAGGTTCCACTTTCTACTTCGCGCTCTGCCAGCGAATACCAATTCGCCCGGTTACAGGCTGTCCCAGGTTCACCACAGGCGTACGAGCAATTTCATAGCTTTCATTGGTAAGGTTCTCGCCGGCCACGAAAACCGTGAATCCCTTGGGCAATGGACGGGAAACGGAAGCGCTGAGTACGAAGTATCCTCCCAGCGGCAGTTGATTCTGATCATCGTCGTATTCATTGCTGGCTGCTCTTCCCTGCACCGCCACGAAGAGTTTCTTCGGCGCAGCCCACGTTCCTTGAAAGGTAAATTCATTCAACGGAACCAGCGGGACCATGTTGCCTACCAGGCTTCGATTTGCCGGGAAGCTGACCACAGTTGAATCCGTAAGCTGATACGAGCCGGAAATCGTGATGGTATTGGAGATGCGCAAGTCGGCTCCAACTTCGAATCCGGCAGCGCGAATGCGCCCGAGGTTCTGCCGCTGACGCGTAATGAGCTGTGACGTCACGCTCAGGGTGACGTTCGCCACCGGATCGGTGATGTAGCCCCAGAACATACTTCCGCGAAGGGACAGGCGATCCTGAAAAAAGCTGGCGCGGGCCCCTCCTTCCGCCCCTGCGAAATGCTCGGCCACCAAATAAGGATTGGCAAGGGTTTGCACATTGCCGACTCGGAAACTGCGGTAGAGTTCGTTGAGCGTTGGTGCGCGGAAGGAGCGGTAGCCGGAGGCGTAGAGCACGACATGGTCGCTCGCCCGGTAAGACGTAGTCAGCCGCGGATCGAACGAGTTCTGACCGCGAGGTGGGAAGTAGACAACTGTGGGCTTGCCAATCGTAGGGATTCGCTGGGAGCTGGCATCGAAGTTGCTCCACAAGTCCTCGCGCGCGGAGAACGTCACCGACCATCGCGGCGTGAGTTGGAAGATACCTTCAAGAAAAGCACCCAGCGACTGTTGCCGCCCGCCATTCGACAGCATGGCGGTTGACGCGCCTCGGAAGTAGGTCGTTTCCAGGCTCGTGCCCTCGACGTCAGAGCCGTCCAGTCCAGCTAAGAGAGTGATTTGTCGAGCTACCTGCTTGGACCACTGAGCGATCATTCCGATGTTGGAAACCGGAACGTTCTGATCGTCGGTCAACGACTCGCTGTCCCGGTTCGCGGCGATCGAGGAAAATGTCTGATGATAGTTTTCCGTACCGCCGTAGAGCCGTAGGGTAAACAACCCTGCGGCGTGGCTGTCGTAGTCTGATCCGAAAGCAAGTTGCCGGATCGCCACTTCGTTGGTCTGCAGCGGCGAGCCGTTCAACCGATTCTCCCCATAGATCGACCCGTCCAGGAAAACGCGCCCGTGATCGCCAAACAAGCGCTCGACGCGCAGGGTCCCTGTCCGGTGCTCCGATGCGTACGGCGTGTCAACCGAGCCCCGCAAATCCGCCGGCACGGCGATGTAACCGTTGGTTCGAAAACCTTCGCCGCTGGCAATGACAGCCCAATTCCCGAAGCGCAGCCCGGCGGTTCCCGATCCAAAAGGAGTGTTCGAACTGCCAAAGGATCCTTCGGCTGCGAGATTGGTTTGCACCGCTGGCTGAGTGACAAGGTTGATGACACCGCCAAGAGCATCGCTTCCGTAGAGGGCGGATACTCCGCCAGGAACCATCTGCACCTCCTCCAGCGCGGCCTCCGGGATACGTCCCCAGAAGATCCAGCCTCCGAAGGGATCATTGAGTGGGATGCCATCGGCAAGGACCAGAGCGCGACTGGCGCCGCTGGCGCCGACTCCCCTCATCGAAACTCCCTGTGATGTGGGATTTGCCGTCATACTACCCGACCGGCGCAGCAGCGAAAATCCCGGTACCTGTCGCAACTTGTCGTCGATGGTGAGCGAACCCCATTGCTGCAACAACGAGGTGGGCAACACGACCGCGTCCGGCTGGGCTTCCACATCGTCGACCCCTGTTGGTGAGATGGCTGTACGGGTCGCAGTCACGTCGAGACTCTGCAGGACAGGAGCCGGAGTTAGCGTAATCGAGAGTTGACTTTGCCCCGAATTCCAAGGCGTCGAGTAGGAAGCGAAACCCTGGGCCGCCACCATGAGCGTTCCGCTCGAGACCTCGAGTCCTTCGAACAGAAAACTGCCGTCAGGCTGCGTCCAGCGGTTCCATTGACGCCCGTCGGCGTAGAGCGTGACTTGAGCGCGGGAGATGACCGCTCCGCTTCGATCTTTGACCGTCCCGCTGAGGCTTCGTTGAGGGTTACCCCAGCAGACAACGCAAATGAGAAAGAAAAACGACAGGAAAATCGGCGCTCGCACTCCCAGGGTCGTTCGACAAAGCATCGAGCCTGTCTCCTCCACGGAGGTTAGCGTAGCACCTGAGCGCGATCGCGCAATGACCTCGCGATCGCGGCGAACTTTTTCAAAAGATCAGGAGAGGTGATCGATGGCGATTGTGTTGGCTATCGGCTCCGCCTCTGCGGTAACTCGAGTCGGTCTGGCAAGCTCGACGCCGCAAGGCACCATCAGCCCCCCATGCTCAAGGCTGTAACGTTCGCCACGCCATTGTATGACGCGTCCGAAGAAACTTGCGCACCAGAAGGCGAAACCCATGAGATCGCGGACCGGGTACAACCAACAGAAGCGAAGAGAGCGGGAATCGCGAACCGCAGTCCATCCCGCGGCATAGGCCAGAACGATGCGATTCAGACAGGCGGCAGCAAGACAGCTGAGTCCCAACAACGGCCGATGCAGCCATAGCCCCATCGCCAGCCCCAGCAGTCCAAACGGAATGGAAAACGTGAGCACTGTCCCCATATGCCCCCACACTCGCGAGAACCGAGTGCTCTTCATCCAGCGAACCTGATGCTGCATCGAATCCTTGAGCAGGCGATTGATTACTACATGTTCGATGACATGGTGAGAGAGCACTACGTCTTTTCCCGAGCCATACACAGCGGCGCCCAGCACGTAATCGTCGGCACAATAATCCGCCAGAATGCCAAACCCTCCAATACGGTCCAGAACGTCGCGTCGCGTAGCCATGGTAGGACCAAGCGCAAATTTCATTCCCTCCAGCAGATCGGCGACCAGAACGCCCGCAGTCATCTCAACGCTCATCCCCAGCGCCTCAAGACGCGACCATAGACCCCCGCACGGCACACCCCGGTACAGACAGGTGACCAGACCAACTTCCGGCTTGAGCAGTGGTCCGATCACTTCGCGGACGTAATCGGGGGTAACCTGTACATCGCTGTCGCTGATGATGAAGTGATCGTAGGAAGCTACGGCATACATTTTCAGTAAAGAGCAAACCTTTGCGTTAGCGCGGTGGGGATCACCAGTTTTTACAAATTTGACCGGGATTTGAGGAAAATCTTGCCGAATTTCCCGAACGATTTCAAGTGCGGGGTCATTCGCATCGCGCGTTCCAAAGATGATTTCGAAGCGGGGATACTGCTGCTGAAAGAAGCTGGTGAGACTGTTCGCGAGATTCGGTTCGAGTCCGCAAAGCGGCTTCAGCAAGCTTACCGGTGGCAGAACTTCTCGGGTATTGGCCAGTTTTTTGTTACGTTTACGGCGGAATCGGGCGGCGGCAAAGACAACCAGACCCACAAACGCAGAGCTCGTAATCAGCCCGGCGAGTGATACAAAAACCAGCAGCCGCGTCAAATCCATTGCAGTCTCCACTCAACCCCGGCGGCCAAGCCGCAGCCGGATCTCAAAACGCAACAACACTCGATATGTAAAGTAATGTAACTATTGTAAACGCGGGACGCGAAGCTGCTACTGTCCTCGACAACAAAACTTTCATCCCGGTGCCAAGATGGCTCAACCTCCCGGAGCGGGGTGTCAGCCCCGTGTCTGCGATCCACTCTGTTTATACTAAGCAATACTTCCATAAGGAGTTGTAGATGATCAGCTCTGGGCACGATAGTTTGCCAACAGACGAGCGGTCCGTCCATCCCCCGAAACGGTTATTGTTCGGTCCCGGACCCTCGCAAGTTCACCCCCGGGTTTATGCAGCGCTTTCCCAGCCAATCGTCGGGCACCTTGACCCGTATTTCTTCCAGATCAGCGCTGACATTCAACAAATCCTGCGAACTGTCTTTGGAACAAAAAATGAGCTGACGTTTGTCATTTCGGCCACCGGCAGCGGCGGCATGGAAACTGCTATCACGAATTTTGTCGAGAAGTCTACGAAAGTCGCGGTCTTGGCAAACGGCTACTTCGCCGATCGTATGACCGAGATGGCGCGTCGCCAAGGCGCCGAGGTGGTGCGGCTGGAGAAAGCCTGGGGAGAGTCTTTCGAAGAAGCCGAAGCGTCTGGCTTCATCCGACGCGAAAAACCCTCGGTCGTTATGTACGTGACAGCTGAAACGTCCACGGGGGTGTTCCAGCGCGGCGATGCGATTTGCGCTGCTGCTCACGAAGTCGGCGCGCTGGTGATCGCCGATTGCGTCACATCGCTGGGGGCCATGCCCGTCGAGATTGATAACACTGGTATCGATGTCGCCTACAGCTGCACGCAAAAAGGATTGAGCTGTCCCCCGGGGCTGTCGCCGATAACGCTATCGCCCCGCGCCGCCGAGTGGCTCAAGACGCGCTCCACGCCGAACCGCTCGTGGTATTTCGATCTGAAGCTGCTGATGGACTACTACATCGACTCCCACCGCTATCACCACACGGCGCCGATCTCTATGTTCTATGCGCTCCACGAAGGGCTGACGCTGATCGAGGAAGAAGGCGTCGAGAACCGCTGGGACCGGCACCACCGGGCCCATCTGGAATTCGTGAAGGGCGCGGAGGCGATGGGACTGACCCTGCTGGTTCCCGCCGAGCATCGCATCTGGAACCTGGTGACTCCGAACGTTCCCGCCGGTGTGGACGATGCGAAGGTGCGCTCGACACTTCTGAAGGACGATGGTATCGAGATCGCCGGTGGCTTCGGACCACTTGCTGGAAAAGTCTTTCGCATAGGCTTAATGGGTCCGTTGGCTACCGAAGAGCACGTTTACGAATTCCTGCGGGCTTTCGATAAGGCACTGCGGTCGGTAGGATATCGCGCCTGAGTTCGATTCACGACGAGAGGAACCCATTCGGAATGCGAGTTCTGGTTACAGGCGGAGCCGGATACATAGGGAGCGTGGTAGCGGACCGTCTCGTGCGCGAGGGCCACGCGGTCACTGTGCTGGATAACCTGTGCATGGGATGGCGCGAAGCTGTGCCTCAGGAAGCCGCTTTCGTTCAGGCGGATACGGGTGACGCGTCAATCCTTGGACCTCTGTTCGAGACGGGAAAGTTTGACGCCGTGATGCACTTCGCTGCGTTTATCGAAGCCGGCGAATCGGTCAAACATCCCGAAGTCTACTTCGAAAACAACTCTTTTCGCACCCTCACCCTGCTGCAGACCATGTTGAAGTACGGGGTGCAACGCTTCGTCTTTTCCTCGACCGCCGCCGTGTACGGCGAACCTCAACAGGTGCCGATTGTCGAAGAGCATCCCCTATCGCCGACCAACGCTTATGGCGAATCCAAACTGATTGTCGAGCGCATGTTGGAATGGCTGCATAGCGCTCATGGCTTGCGCTACGCAAGTCTGCGCTACTTCAATGCCGCCGGCGCGACGGCTGAACGGGGCGAGGTACATCGTACAGAAAGCCACTTGATTCCTCTGGTCCTGCAGGTGCCGCTCGGGCAGCGGCCAAGCATTGCAATCTATGGCAATGACTATCCAACGAAAGACGGAACTTGTGTTCGCGACTTCATTCACCTCGACGACTTGGCGACTGCCCATCTGCTGGCGCTCAACGGACTGGAGCAATATCCTCGCCTGATCTGCAATCTCGGGAGCGGCACCGGCTTCAGCGTTCGTGAGATCGTGGAAATCGCCCGAAAAATCACAGGTCACCCGATCCCGGTGGAAGAGCGCGGACGGCGCAGCGGTGACCCCGCGGTGCTGGTCGCCAGCGCCGAGAAAATACGCAAGACCCTGGGATGGCGTCCCGAGGCCTCTGACATCGAGAGCATCGTCCGCTCCGCCTGGAACTGGCACAGATCCCATCCGCACGGATACGAAGTCGCTGGTTCGGTAGAACGCTCAACCCTCTGCTGAATCTGCCTTCGTCGTATCCTGCCTTCCTACATTCTTGTAGCTCGAGGTTGTCCAAAAACTGGACTTTGCGTGCCCCACGTCCAAAATCGCGACAATCCCCTTTGAGCGCTCCAGACTATCCGGGTCCCTGCCCTCTGATTCTGGGTGGGTTACGCTCAACGATCGACCGGCTACTCTTGGCATTGAAACTGCAAAAGAATAAGTTCAGCACTTTGCCCGCGACTCATCTTCCATCGCGCTGAATCGGTTTTGGGAAAAAGCGAATGGGACTGAGACTGGCGGAGCCTTCTCCGAGGATCGAAGCAGTTCGATGGATCGCAAATGGTTCGCGGCGTACACGCGGTCGCGGCAAGAGAATCGGGTCGCTGCGCAACTGCAGCAGCGCAATCTCTTGTTCCTGCTCCCCACCTACGAAAAATTCAGCCGCTGGTCCGACCGTATTCACCGCCTGCAAAACCCGCTGTTTCCCGGATACGTCTTCGTCCACACGAACGAAAACGAGCGCGTGCAGGTTTTGCGGACCCAAGGCGTGGTGAACATCGTCTCGAGCGGCGGCAAGCCTTGCCCGTTGAATGAAGAGGAGATGCAAATGCTGAGAACCTGTGGCGCGCACTCTTCTGAAGTCGAGCCACATCCCTACCTCAAAGTGGGCCGTCGGGTCCGCATCCTGCACGGCCCTTTCTCCGGGCGGGAAGGACTTCTCGTTGAAAAGAAAAATTCAGCAAGAGTTATCGTCAGCCTTGAGCACATCCTGCAGGCTGTAGCACTGAACATTCATCTCGCGGACATCGAAGCAATAGCGTAATTCTGGAAACGCGCAGGTTGGAACTGATCGGTAAACTGAAAACTCAGATTGTCATTCTGAGCGAAACCGTCCTTTTTTAAATTGTCATCCCGAACTCCTTCAGGAGTGAGGAACCGGCGGTTTGCCTGCATCGCCAACTGTACCGGAGGAACCGCAGTTCCTCACGGCTGAAGCCGCTCGGGATGACAGCCGAAAAACGGCGCATTCCAACGGGTACAAACCGGCACACTAAGTGCAGGGTTCTGCTCCTATCGAAAATCCACCCAAATCTATCGATCCCCTCAGTATGGACATTCTTCTCCCCTCGGTTCCAGACCTCCATCGCAATCCGTCGATCGCCGCAAGAGGGTTTCCGTTGGAGAAGGTTGTTAGCAGCCTCGAACGGGTACTGGATTTTTTCACCGTTGCCGGCGCCGTGAGCTCTTCCTACTTTCTGTATTCGATATTCACAGCTGGGACGCGTGCGCATTACTCAGCGATGGAATTGTTGTTCGCCTCATCGGCGTACGCATTCGTTTTCACTATGCTCCTGGACCGACACGGCGAATACCGTCCCTACTTAAGTTTGCTGTCGGTTCGTGAGAGCGAAAGACTGCTGCGGGTTACGCTGCAAACTCTCGTTTGCACCTCCCTGGCAGCGTACTGCCTGGCCACTCCGATTTCGAGGCTGGTTCTGTTGATCGCCACACTTATCGTGCCTACGATCCTCACTCTCCAAAAGCGGGGAACACATCAGGCGATTCGTGTGCTCAGAAACAAGGGATACGGAACCCGGAAGGCGGCGGTGCTCGGTACGGGTTCCTACGGCCGGCAGGTTTACTCTGTGCTCCATCGCTCACCAAAATTTGGTCTCGATCCAATCGGATTCCTGTCGGACGACCCCGACGAGTGGGGACGTGAAATTTTCGAATGCTCGTACCAACGAAAGCTGCCGACCTTTGTGCTGCCCGGGCGGCCCTCGCCGGAACTGCTGCATGAACTTGGCGCATCCGTCCTGGTGGTGGCCCTGCAGGGCCTCAGTCAAGACACGATACTGGACATGGCGGCGCAATTCTCGGCGCAGAATATCAGCGTATATTTCGCGCCGGCAGAGTTCCTCGAGTGCGGGCACCACATCGAGTACACAGAAGTGGACGGCATCATACTCGGTCACGCCTCTGCCGAGAGCACGAGACCCGTCTACGAGGCAGGCAAACGACTGCTTGATCTTGGACTATCCGTACTCTTGCTGCTGTGTCTGTCCCCGTTGTTTGCGGTGGTTGCGTTGCTGGTGAAACTGACAACGCCTGGACCCGTGATCTTTCGCCAGGACAGGGTGGGCAGGAACGGCCGGATCTTCCCGATGCTTAAGTTCCGATCGATGTTCGTAGACGCCCCTCAGTTCGCGTTTTCCCCAACCACCGGAGAAGATCCCCGAATCACTCCGGTCGGAAGATTCCTTCGGCGCACCAGCCTCGACGAATTACCGCAGATTGTGAACGTACTGCTCGGCCAGATGTCTCTCGTGGGGCCTCGTCCCGAAATGTCGTTCATCGCCGAGCAGTACTCGCCGCGGCTTCGTGAGCGCCTTAACGTCAAGCCCGGAATGACCGGTCTGTGGCAACTAAGCGCCGATCGCGCCTTCTTGATTCACGACAATATCGAATATGACTTGTATTACGTCCGCCATCGCAGCCTGTTCTTGGACGTTGCGATTCTGCTGCACACTGTGCTCTTTGCCGGGCGTGGCGTATGACGGATGTTTTCGCAGCTCTAACGGGCCATTTATCATGCGGATCGCTGTAATCGGATCAGGATATGTGGGATTAGTTTCGGCGATGTGTTTCGCCGAAATCGGTCACGACGTCATTTCGGTCGATAGCGATTCCAGGAAAATCGCAAAACTGCAGCGGGGCGAGGTACCCATTCACGAGCGCTGGCTACCCGAATTGATGAAGCGACATCTTGGCTGCCGCTTGCGCTTTTCCTCCGACCTTGCCGGCTCCGCCCGGGAAGCCCACGCCATCTTCATTACGGTCGGAACGCCTCAGTCCGAAAGCGGAGAAGCGGATCTCTCCAGCGTGGAAGAAGTTGTGTCGCAAATTGCCCGCTCCATTCAGGAGCCAAAGCTCATCGTGGAAAAAAGTACGGTCCCCATCTGCACCTGCGAGTCGATACGAAGAGCGCTCTTGCTGAACGGCGCGGACCCTGACTATATTTCCATCGCGTCGAACCCCGAATTTCTTCGCGAGGGCACGGCGGTCACAGATTTCCTTTATCCCGATCGCATCGTGCTCGGAGTTGAAGACAGTTTCAGTGCTTCCCTGCTCAACGATATCTATCGCGTGCTCGCTGACGGAACTTATTATGATGGTGAAACCTCCGTTCCTAATCCCGGACCACCCTACCGCAACGCGCGGGTCGTGGTGACCAGCCCCAAGAGTGCGGAACTGATCAAGCACGCGTCGAATTCCTTCCTGGCCATGAAAATTTCCTTCATCAATATGGTCGCCAACATTGCCGAAGCCGCCGGCGCCGATATCGACCAGGTTTGCCAGGGGCTCGGTTCCGATGCCCGCATCGGCCCGCAATTCTTGAGCGCTGGAATCGGTTACGGAGGCTCGTGCTTTCCGAAGGATGTGGCAGCGTTTCATGCAGTGTCGACGCGATGCGGCGTCGATTTCCCGCTGCTGACGGATGTGACTGAGGTCAACCAGGAGCAGCGGCGCCGATTCCTGAGAAAGGTGCGCACGGTTCTCTGGACTCTGCGCGGCAAGCGGGTCGGCGTCCTGGGTCTTGCCTTCAAGGGCGGGACGGATGACATTCGTGAATCGCCCGCAATCGCCATTGTGCAGGAGTTGCTCAAAGAAGGCGCGCATGTCTCCGCCTACGACCCTGCGGCCATTCCTAACGCGCAAACCGTGCTCACCTCCGACCGTATCGAATATTCCGCCAATCCCTATGAAACAGCCTCGGGCAAAGACGCTTTACTGATTCTGAGTGACTGGAACGAGTTTGCCGCCCTTGACCTGCACCGGCTCCACAGGGCGATGAGGCTTCCTATCATCCTCGACGGCCGGAATCTTTATTCACCACAGAAGATGGCAGCTGCGGGTTTCCTCTACCACAGTGTGGGGCGGCCCTCGATTCCCGCGGAGGGCCCGCCGCCGGTTCTCAACCGCCTTGCCATGCCTTTTCCGCCGCATGAAACCGGCGCCGTCCAGTTGCGATAGCAAGCAATTTTCCATGAACCTCACTTCGATCGAGATGCAAAGCTCCACGCCGTTTCAGGCGGGTCAACCATGCTCGCCGGTAGCCTACCGGCATGCGTCGGATGAGTTGATCCTTGCTGAAATCTCGCGCACCCTTCGGAAACGGCGATGGTTGATCTTGCGATGTGTTGTTGCCTGCGTCGGTATTTCTCTTCTCTATGTGGTCTTACGCAGCCGCGAATATGAGGGCACAACGGAGATCGAAATCAGCCCTACGGGAACCAATTCTCTCGGCTTAAGCGAACTGGCGGCAAAGACGCTCGCGCCCTCCGACCCCACGATCCAATTGCAAAGTGCGGTGCAGATTCTGCACAGCAATACGATTGCCATCGAAGCCATGGAACAGCTCAGAATGGCGGCCAGAGCTGATTTCGCGGGGCGCTGGATTCAGCCGCCACAACGGACCTTCGAGGAAATGAGTCCCGAAGTTCGTGACCAGCTTCTCAGCCGCTTCGGGAAAAATCTGAAGGTTGAGATTCTTCCCAGGACTGACATCGTGCAGGTGCGATTTCGTGCCAAAGACCCTGCCTTGTCTGCCGACGTGGTGAATGCTGTCGTCAACAGCTACACGGAAAGGAACTTTCGAACCAGCTATAACTCGGCGATGCAGGTATCCGACTGGCTGTCGAAGCAGATGGACGATCTGCGCACGAAAGCCGAAGAATCGCAACACAAGTTGGCCGATCTTCAGAAAACAACCGGACTCATCGGCGAGGACGAGAGCGACAATATTGTCACCGACAAGCTTAAGCAGTTGGACGAGGAACTCACCGCCGCTGAATCTGACCGCATTATGAAGGAAGCCCGGTATCGCATTGCCGGATCGGCAAACCCTGAGCTGATCGCTACCACGGTTCCCGATCCAACCTTGCAGGTTCTGCGTTCTCAGCAGGCAGGACTTCGCGTGCAATTTGCACAACTCAGCACCAAGTTTGGATCGGGATATCCGAAGCTTGCCGAACTCAGCAATCAGATGTTGCAGGTGGAAGATGCCATAGCAGCCGAGCTGAAGAACCTGGCGGAGCGGTACCAGAACGAATACCGGGCCGCGGCTAACACGGAACAAATGCTACGCGTGCGGTTCGACGAGCAGAAGCAGAAGGCCTACGCCCTGAACGCCACCGCCGCGGAGTACGCCATTCTGAAACATGAAGTTGAGTCCACCCAGGACCTCTACGAAACTCTGCAACTCAAGCTGAAACAGGCGGGCATCGCAGCCGGCCTTGCCTCCGCGAATGTCGGAGTCGTCGATCGAGGAGCAATCCCGTCGAAGCCCGTAGAGCCAAGGCCCTGGCTCGATCTGATGGCCGGTTTCGGGTGCGGTATCGCGCTCGGCGTACTGTGCGCAATTTCTCTTGAAGCTCTGGATAACACGGTCCAGACCGGTGAGGAATCAGAAGCCGTTACCGCCCTGCCGACCCTGGCCACTATCCCTCTTGTCGAATTTGAACGGCGACCGCGCCTTCTACGCACGGAGGCTTTCCCCCGGGCATGCGCTCCGGACCGAAACGCAGCTACTGTGGAGCAGCCTCACTGGGTGGTCGCAGAATCCTTTCGCAGCTTGCGCAGCTCGTTGCTGCTGGGGAATTCCAAAACGACACCGAGACTTATGGTCATCACCAGCGCAGGCAGCTCCGAAGGCAAAACGTATACCGCCCTGAATTGCGCGATTGTTCTGGCACAGCAAGGCGCAAGAGTGCTGCTCGTCGATGCCGACCTGCGCCATCCCTCGTTGCACCAGGCCTTTGGCATTTCGCAAGAGCCCGGTCTGACTGACATGCTGCTCGAGACATGCGACGATCGCGCATTGCGCGTCCCCATCGACGCAATTCCTAACCTGACGCTTGCGCCCTCCGGGGTGGCGCCTTCCCACTGCGCAGAGCTTCTGGCGTCGAAAGGCATGCGCCAGATGTTGTCGCAATGGCGCGACCGTTACGACCACATCCTCATCGACACACCGCCCGTCTGCCTTTTCACCGATGCAGTCGTGCTCGGTTCACAGGCAGATGCTGTTCTGCTGGTGGCGCGCTCCTCCTTTACAACAAAGCATGCGCTCCGCCGCGCGCGGGACTTGCTGCTGCGAGCAGACGCCAACATCGCGGGCGTGGTTCTTAACGGAGTGGACTCGCAATATCAGAACTCCTATTACTTCACTCGCTACGGGTATCTGGGCGGACGAAGGTCGGCGGACGACGATGGCAGCTCGATCCATTAGCGGAGGCGCGACGTATCAGCGCGCACGCCGCTACGTCATATTGCAGATGTTGTTGCTGGTGTGGCTATGGATCGATCTCCCCCTGCTTGATCAGTCCGCTCGAGCCCAGGAGATCCAGCCTGCTCCTCAGCATTCGAGTACTCTGCTCGTCGACGGAGGAGACCTTCTCGAAATCAACGTGTTCGACACCCCGGAGTTATCCGGAAAGTTTCGCGTCGACGGCGCGGGTACGATCAAACTTCCAGTGGGCGGTACTCTGGCTGTGAAAGGCTTGACTGCCGAGCAAATCGCGGCTGCCGTCGAGCTTCACCTGCGCGAGCAGGACATCATGCGTGACCCTCACGCAACCGTCTTCGTCCTCGAATACGCGACCCAGGGTGTCAGTGTCATGGGCGAGGTCAAGGCGCCGGGAATCTATCCGCTGCAAGGGCGGCACGGGGTACTTGATCTCATCAGCGTTGCCGGCGGTCTCACTCCGTTCGCTTCGAAAACGGCCACGATCCTGCACAAAGATTCAAGCAGCGAAATTGTGAGCGTGAATCTTTCCGCTTCCAGACAGCCAACCGCGGCCGTAGAGCTCGAGGTCCAACCGGGAGACCAGGTCCTCGTCGCTCGAAGTGGGGTGGTGTATGTGCTTGGCGATGTAGGCAAGCCTGGGGGATATCTTATCGAAAATCAGGAGAGGATCACGGTCCTACAGGCCCTTGCGCTCGCGCAAGGGGTCAACAAAACAGCACAATCGGGCGCCAAACTGATTCGCTCCAACTCCGCAGGCCGGACGGAAGCCGTGCTTCCGCTCAAGAAGATTCTGGCTAACCAGGTGGCCGATCCCAAATTACAGGATGGCGACATCCTCTATGTTCCCATGAGTGGCGCCCGTAACTGGACGGACAAAACCATGACCGCCATCATCCAGATGGCAGTTGGGGTGGTGGTCTACGGACGGTACTAGCGATGCGTAACCGTCGCCCTGGCGCGGGACTGTGGCTGGCTTTCTTCGGTCCCGATGGCGCCGGCAAATCGGGTGTCATCCAGCGATTAGAAGTCTGTCTCGGCAGGTCGTTCGTGAGCACCCGTCGCTATCATCTTCGGCCACACTTCCGTGCGACACAGCGCTTGTTGCCGCCGGTAACCAATCCGCACGGAAAGCCACCGCGTGGAACCCTGCTCTCCGTGGCGAAGCTCTTGATGTGGTTCGCCGACTGCTGGGCGGGACATTTGTTGATCGTTCGTCCCGCAATAAAGTCCGGCGGCCTCGTCATGTTCGACCGATATTTTCACGACATCCTGATCGATCCCCGGCGATATCGGCTACCGGAGAGCGCGCTTGGCTTTGTCCGCCTGCTGCTGAAACTGATGCCCATCCCCAATCTATGCATAGTTCTCGATGCTCCCGCAGAAATCCTGCAAAAGAGGAAAACGGAAGTTCCCTTTGTCGAGTCCCATCGCCAGAGAAACGAATACCTTCGGCTTTTTAACACGCAGCCGAATTCTCTTCTGATCGACGCTTCGCTTCCGATGGACGACGTGGCACTCCAGATAGGGCGGGTGGTTGGTGCTCTCACCGGAACCGCGCTGCAACGTCAACTAGAGAGCGAGTGTGTCAGCCGCTGAAATATTGCAGCAGATCTTCGGCCCACTGCTGGGCAACTCGAAATTGCAGCGGGAGCCCCAAAGATTCTTCGCGGTCGGCTCCCCGACGCCACGCTGGTTCATTCCAGCCGGCCGCCTTCGAAGCGGCACCGTACTGGCGGGGTGGAACCCTTACCGATTCACCTCGCGGTTGAAATGGGCGGCCATTCGGGCCGCGAGCCAGGCGGGCGTCGTCTGGGCTTTGCCGGGAGCCGTCACCGTCACCATCGCTGGCCTGCAGGAAATCGAATGGCGCGGAATGGGATGGGAAGCTACAACGGCGCCGCTTCCGTTCGTCTACTTGGGAACAGCCGGACCGAGGCGGAAAGCCGTCGTGCATCTCGTCGACCGAACATCCGGCGAATGCCGGGTAGTCGTGAAGCTTCCGCTCTCGGCAGCCGCGAAGCTGGCCATCGTGCATGAAGCCGATACATTGCAACAACTCTCGATCGAGCACCGGCGTTGCGCGCCAACTCTGTGCTTTGTTGATCGGGAGCGTGGAATCGCCACTCAATCCGTCGTTCCCGCCTCACCCGGAAAACGCAAATTCGAACCCGAGTATCGGAGACTGTTGCATACGCTGATGCTGCCCGGAGAGTCCATCAGTATCGCTGCCAAGGTGGACCAAATACGCTGCCAATTTTCCGGCCTCACGCTTGGGCAGGACGAACAGTCGACCGCTGACGAGGCGATATCACGGTTGCAGAGTGCATCTCCGCTACCCGCTTTTTGGATTCACGGGGACTTTGCTCCATGGAATATCCGCCAGCCTCCGCAAGGCTCGGCTTTCTTGCTCGACTGGGAAGACGCCGACCGTACGGGATTGCCGCTGCAAGACGCGCTGCACTTCCTGCATATACAGGACTACCTTTTCCGGAGGGCTCCCAGGCTGCACTTCGCCGACCTCGGCACGTCAGAGGCTGCACCGGCCCTCTCCCGGAAAGAGTGTGTCGAGCTTGAAACCGTCTATCTGCTTCGCTGCTTTCTGCAAAAGAAGGGTGAATGCGACGCCGACCACGCGAAATTTCTGTTGGCAGCCCTGCGGAATGCGATAAGCCTCTCTCGCTCAGAAGTACGTACCACATCCGCTTCTATTTGTCGTCAATGAGCTCTGATTTTCGACCCATCCATCTCGGTTCGGCACCTACCCTCTATCCTGCGCATGCGAGCCCCCTGCGCAAGAGGCTGCTGTTGTCGCTCCTCGAGATATTGAACTCCGAGCAAGTGTCGTATTGCCTGCTGAGCGGCTATCGTTTCGATCCCTCGGAAGCCGACTCTGATGTGGACTTGATGCTGCTGCCCAGCGAGGCGGCCAGACTACCCGCGTCGATGCAGGCCGCTGCGGCTCGCACCGGAGCGTTGCTCGTCCAGGCCTTGCAACACGAAACGTCGGCCTGTTACTTCGTGGTCGCTCAACCCGAAGATGGCGTCGTAGGTTATCTGAACCCGGACTGCACGCTCGACTACCGCACGAACGGCCGGCTCTGGTTGCGAGCCGACAAAATTCTGGAGAGACGCCGGCCCTTCAAGAATTTCTTCCTTCCGGCGATCGAAGACGAATTCATCTACTACCTGCTGAAAAAGGTGCTGAAAGGGAGCATCGATGCCAGCCACGTCCTACGGCTGCGCGACCTTTACCGCGCCAACCCCGTCGCTTGCCGGACGAGAACCCTGGAGTTTTGGTCGGGCAGTTCGGCCGCTTCCATCGAACGGGCCCTGCTCCAACAGGACGTCCCATGGCTCCAATCGCATCTTGCGATGCTGCTCACAGAACTTGGCGCGTCGGGCTACGCTGAAAACTTTTTTCGCAGGATCGCGAGCCGTTGCGGAGAGCTCTGGCGCGTGCTTCAACGTGTCGTGCGCCCAACCGGCTTGTCGGTTCTCCTCATCGGAGGAGAGCCTCAGCAGCGGTCGGACCTTGCCCAAGCTCTGCTCGAAGCATTGGGTCCCGCGTTTCGAAACTCGAAAGTCTCTGTAGAACGAACGCATCCCGGTAGTCGCGTCCTATCGCGGCTGAAGTCAGTCGCCACATCGGCAATTAAATTTCGAGCTGCCCTCATGCGGTCTACCCTGGTAGTTTCGACTTCAGACGTCACCGTGGACCGGTTGCAGGGGACTTACGGTTTCCATTGCCTGAGTTGGCGGGACTCCCTGGAGCAATGGGTCTTGCCTCATGATGTAGCTTTCGTGCTGACCTCTGACAACGTTGGGTCACCAGCCACGACCGATCAGCAGCGACGCTTCCAAATGCGTGGTTTCCCCCTCGATTCGAGCCTGCCTTTGCCCGAGATAACGCGCCAGGCCACGCATGTGGTCCTTCGTTATCTGGCCGAACGTCTCGCCAATCGCTTCAACTGGAACGATCAAAATCGCAGCAGATCGTCACAAGCCTCGCACCTTCATTTGCCGGTCACGAATTCCGATCTGGAAGGGGTCGAAGGAGAGTAAGTGGCGCGAATCCTGTTCTCGGCTTACGCATGTGAACCCGATAAAGGATCGGAGCCTGCCGTCGGTTGGAACTGGGCCGTCGAGGCAGCACGGCTGGGACACAAAGTCTGCGTTCTGACTCGCGCTAACAATCGCACGGTAATTGAGCGGCACAACTTCGGCAAGGATCAGAATCCTACGTTCCTCTACTATGATCTTCCACCCTGGGTGCAGCGCTGGAAGCACATCACAGGAACCTGCGGGGTCATTTTCTACTACCTGCTCTGGCAATGGTTGGCGAAGAACTTTTTGCGCAGGCACTTTCCTCGCATGCCGTTCGATGTCGTTCACCACGTAACCTTCGCATCGATACGCTTTCCCAGTTTCCTGGGGGACTTGGGAGTTCCCTTCTATTTCGGTCCGGTGGGTGGAGGCGAGATCGTGCCTCCAGATCTTCGCGGCTCGTTTTCTGCCAAAGCGCGGCTCTGGGAAATGGCCCGTGCGCTGGCTAACCGGGCTTGCCGGATAAATCCGGTGATGCGACGGGTCTTTCAGCAGGCGACACAAATTTTCGTAACACCAGCCACCCTGCCGCTTGTGCCCGAGCGATTTCGTAAGAAGTGCAGCCTCCAGCTAGCCATCGGTTGCACCAACTGGACGAACGACAGGGATTTGCACGACCGATGTATGCACCATCCAGCTCGACTGTTGTATGTGGGCCGACTGCTGGATTCGAAGGGAGTCGACATCGCGCTTCGCGCTTTGCACCAGTTGAGACAATCTCGCCCGGGCGCTTGTCTGACCATCCTTGGGGACGGACCCGCGCGAGCCGGCCTGCTGCGCTTGTGCAACACCCTGGGATTGGGCGAGGCCGTGGAATGGACGGGCTGGCTCCCTCACGCAAGCGTGGAATATCACTATCGAACCGCTGACATCCTGATCTTTCCCGCGATGCGGGACTCCGGAGGCATGGTGGTGCTGGAGGCCTTGGCGCGTGGATTGCCGGTAATCTGTACCGACCTCGGAGGCCCGGGTTTCATTGTCAACCCGACATGTGGACGCGTGATTCCGACGACTGGTAAGGACCGGACACAGCTCGCCATCAGCTTTGGTGATGCTCTTGGCGACATCCTGAGCAGCCCAGCGGGTTTTGCCGAACAGTCGCGCGCCGCAAGAGAACGAGCGCGCGCCTTCGAATTTCGCAACCTTGTCCGGTTGGTTTACGGCTCGCCCGGCGAGCCTCGCGAACTCCGATCCGCGCTCTAGTTCGATCTTCTCTTCATTCAGAGAGACTCATCGTGGCATCTGCCTTCACAACCCTTGCTATTAGGCTTACTGCGCAACCCCTGAGCGGCCACCCCAGGTGGGCAAGCCGCGCCATTCGAACCGTGGTCTTCTGTTTGTTGTTTTCCATCATCTTCCTCAAGGAATATTTTCAAGCGTCGGCAGAACAGGTCGCGACGTTGCTGTATACCAAAGCCTTCTCCGATTTCAGGACGATCGATTTGCTCATTCTTGTGCTCGGCATCGTCCATGTCATCGCTCTGTGCTGCTCTCGTGAAAGAGTCATTCGCTTTCCACGATCGGTCCTGCTCCCTGGCGTGGGATTCCTATGTGCCATCGGACTCTCCGTCATTTATGGGGCGATGCGAGGCGGCATCAACTTGTTCTTTGACTGGCGCGCCCTCGCCCTCGGATGCGGCTTGTACTTCGTCTGGATCTTCTGGATTCAGACTCCAGCGGAATTGGAATCGGCCGTTTGGATTTTCCTCCTCTACATGGGAATCCGAGTCTGCGCAGTCTATCTTCCCTACTTGCGTGGCAATGGGGAACTTCTCCAGGGGATCAGAATTCCCGTTTACGATGGTCCCACCATTTCCGTTTTCGTCTTCGCCGCTCTGCTCGGCTTCACCTGTCACGAACATGCCCGAACACGGCGACGACGAATCTGGACGCTGGGCGTGGCTACGGCGTCCTGCCTATTGGTTATCTTGTGCTTTCGTCGAACCTATTGGGCCGAGTTGATCCTGGGCGCGGGCGCCCTTGTCTTACTCTCACGGCGAAAGAAACTATCAACGGTCACCACAATCGCGGCCGCCATCGCGCTGGGAGCGGTGGTTCTCGGCCCCGCCTTTTCGATGCGGTTGCAGAGTTTCAACCCTGCTCAAACCAGTTCCCAATTCAGCGAAGACAATGCCGACCACGTCGATGACGTTCTTGATGCCTGGGACCAATTACAGAAATCTCCTGTCTTGGGAGTGGGAGTGGGTACTTCCTATCCCACGTGGCGCATTAAGAACTGGAAGACCGAGTCCGTCATGGTGCATAACGCCCCGATTCACGTGTGGCTGAAATACGGCGTTTTCGGGCTGATTTGTTATCTCTGGTTTCACGGATCACTGTTCCTCTGGCTGAGGAGGCAGGCGGCGGCCTCCGCGGGAATTCTTTCTGCATTTCTGGTCGCGACACTCGCATTTTTGACTGCGCAATTTGTGGTCTCGCTCACATTTGCACCCTGGCCGTTCTCGGAGCTGCAGTCAACTACTTTGATCTCGTTTCTTATTGCAGGCGCCACGGTTTCGCGGCGCTCAGCGCTAGCCACGGCTTAAGAATGCCCACCTTTTCGGTCATTACGCCTTCTCTCAACGCAGGAGAGTTTCTTGAGAACGCCGTTCAGAGTGTCATACGGCAACAGAACGTTTCGGTCGAACACATTGTCGCCGACGGTGGTTCGAGTGACGATACGCTTTCCATCCTGCTCGCCCACCCAGGTGTCAAGTGGACGTCGCAGAAGGACCGTGGACAATCCGACGCCATCAATCGAGGTTTTCTTCAGGCTGATGGGGAATTGCTGGGATGGCTGAATGCCGACGACTACTATCTGCCCGGCGGACTGGCGGCAATCGACCGGGCCGCGCGGGAACATCCCGAGGCCGACGTATTCTATGGCGATTGCGTGTTCGTGGATGGCTCGGGAGCGATCGTTCGCTCCAAAGTAGAACATGCCTTCGATCGTGGAATCCTGCTGCACTTCGGCTGTTACATTCCCTCGACGGCGACCTTCGTGCGACGACATGTAATTGAAAGCACACAGCTGCTCGACTGCGGATATCGAGTGTGCATGGACTTCGAATATTTCGCCCGTCTGTCGAATGCCGGTTACCGATTCCACTATGTGCCGCAGTTCATCGCCGCTTTCCGTTGGCACGAAAGCAACGTCAGCCTGAAGCAGGCGGTGCGCCGCCGGCAGGAACGCCTCCAGGTGCAACGCCGCTTTGGCCTCGCCAGGCATTCCGAAGCAATGTTGGAGGTGCTGTCTCGTGCGTATCGCGGCAAGCGACTGCTTCGCAAATTGATGATGGGAAATCTCACCCGTGAATGGCGGCTGCGGCAAATGCTCGGCCAAGACACTCTTTGGATGGAACGCCCCGCCGCTTTGGATATATGTACAAGCCTCGCGTCCTTGTAATCCACAATCGTTATCAGCAACCAGCCGGCGAAGATGCCGTTGTGGATGCCGAAATAAGTTTGCTTCGGCGTATGGGACACGAGGTCCTGCCCTACATTCGTGATAACGCGGACATCTCGACGTTCTCGGTGCGGCAGAAAACCCAACTGCTGATAACGACCACTTGGAGCCGGCAGAGTTATCACCAACTCCGGGAACTTATTCGAAGATATCGGCCCGAAATCGCTCACTGCCACAACCTGGTGCCCATGATCAGCCCGGCGGCCTATTATGCGTGCCGGGACGCGGGCATTCCGGTGATCCAGACCTTGCATAATTACCGGCTGCTCTGTCCCGCGGGAACCTTCTTTCGGGAAGGAGGGCATTGCCTTCGCTGCATTCGTCGGCCCTTTGCGGGAGTAATTCGTGGTTGTTATCGCGCTTCTCGCATTCAAACCGCCGCGGTGAGCGGAATGTTGTGCTTTCATCGGCGCCACGGAACGTGGCACAACCTGGTGAGTTCCTATCTCGCGCTTTCGCAGTACTCCCGCGAGCTGTTCGTCGAGGCTGGTTTTCCGTCCACAACAATCCACGTGAAACCGAACTTTATCCTGAACGACCCCGGCCCGCGACAGGGTGGCGGCGACTATGCGCTGTTCGTCGGCCGCCTTACCCCCGAGAAAGGTGTGCTCGAAATGTTGTCGGCCTGGAAGAGCCTGCGCCATATCCCGCTACACATCGTCGGAAGTGGGCCGCTCCACGACGCCGTCCGGGCCGTTACCACCTCGAAAGAATACGAACAAGTGAAAATGTTCGGCCAGTTGAGTTCAGCAACCACGCGGACGCAGATTCGATCTGCGCGCTTCTTGCTGTTTCCCAGCCGCTGGCATGAGCCGTTCGGTCTGGCGCTGATCGAGGCGGCCGCTTGCGGGGTGGCTGTTGTGGCATCGAGAGTGGGAGGGATTCCGGAACTCGTCCGAGATCGCGTGACTGGTTTGCTCTTTGATCCCGAAGCGCCGACCGATCTAGCCGCCAAGGCGAGTTGGGCCTGGGACCATGCGAAGGAGTTGGCCATCATGGGCTCGGCTGCCCGGCGGTTGTACCTCCAAAACTACACGGCCGATCGGAACTACCAACAGTTAATGAGCCTTTACGAGGCGGCCCAGTCTGCTTCGCGACAGACCGCTGCCGGCCGCACCTGCATTGCCTGATCCGCGCTCCTCTACGATACCGATGCTGTTCATCCCTGCGTCACAGAGAGTCTCAAGGCTACTGGGAATCGCCCTATGCCAGCTCCTCGCGATAGCCGCGTTGTGTCAGACTCGGGCAGCAGGCGTGCCCTCAATTTCAACAGCTGAGGAGCGGCAAGCAGTTTCTCGTGGTGCGCTGCCGATTGAGTTTGTCTCGTCCCCTGCCAGCATCGACATGTCGGACGGTGCGGCAATCGATGCAAGTGTGACCTCTGACCCGGCCCCGGCAAGCTCCATCGATCCTCGCCCCAAACAACCCGAGGCTAGTGGAAGACCGGCCCCCGCAGCAATCCCGGCAACAGCTCCCGTCAGGGCCAGAGTTCCGCCACCGTCTCTGCCCGCGGCTTTGCCAGATCCCTTGCTCATCGGCGTACCGGTAGAAGACACGATTGACGATGCACTGCGATCTCCTCTACCGCCACGAACACATGCCATCCAACCCATAACTCACCTGCGTCGACAGACCAGATACATCGCGGCAAAGAGACGTGCCCGCCCCACCGCAGTTACCCATAGATCGGCTCACAAAACGATGAGCAAAGCGGCCAAGCCCAAGGCGATTGGCGCCTCCGAGTTGTTCCGTAACGAGTCGTATCACCGCCTCAGACTTGCGCGGAATGTCAGCAACAATGCTCCGCGCACAAGCGCCTTCCCGGACTCTTCACCATATCGAACCACTTCATTGCCACGGAGGAACCACTTATGAAAGCAGGAACTCGTGTACTCGTCACCGGTGCCGGAGGTTTCATCGGCCACCACCTCGTCAAACGCCTCAAGGCAGAAGGCTATTGGGTCCGCGGAGTCGATATCAAAGAGCCGGAATATGAGCCCACGATCGCCGACGAATTCCAGCTTCTGGACCTTCGGTTCTGGCACAACGCGCTCGAAGCTACCCACCACATCGAGCAGGTTTACACACTTGCTGCCGACATGGGTGGAATCGGCTACATCACTTCGAATCTCGCTGGTATTGCTCGCAACAACATCCTCATCAACGCACATGTCCTTGAGGCAAGCCGAATGAACGAGGTCCAGCGCCTCCTCTATTCCTCGTCCGCTTGCGTCTATGCCGGATATCGGCAAAACGAGGCCGATGTTGCTCCGCTGAAAGAGGAAGATGCTTTCCCCGCAGATCCCGAGGCCGGCTACGGTTGGGAGAAGCTCTTTACCGAGCAACTGTGCCGCTACTATTCCCAGGATTACGATTTCGAAACCCGCATCGTGCGCTTTCACAACGTGTATGGACCCCTGGGAACCTACGATGGAGGCAAAGAAAAAGCGCCGGCTGCCATTTCCCGCAAGGTGGCCCTGGCGGAGGACGGCGACAAAATCGAAGTCTGGGGCGATGGGTTGCAGACGCGTTCCTTCATGTTCATCGAGGATTGCGTCGAAGGGCTCTTGCGGCTGATGTCGAGCGACTACCGCGAGCCTCTCAATCTAGGAACAGACGAACTGGTCACGGTCAATCAGTTGGTCGACATGGTATGCCAGGTCGCCGGCAAGAAGTTGATCAAGCGTCATGACCTGGGCAAGCCTCAGGGAGTACGCGGCCGCAACAGCGACAACTCCCGCTTGCGCAAAGTTTTGGGATGGGAACCTCACACCTCACTTCGCGCTGGCCTCGACATCACCTACCGCTGGATCGAGGGTGAATTGCAGAAGACTGCTCGTCTCGCGGATGTCCACGAGCTTGCTGCGCGATAGGTTTTCTATGCCCGATAGCGTCAACGTCCTGGGAGTCGGAGTCAGCGCGATCGATATGGAGCGGGCCATTCGCTTATCAGAGGATCTGCTCCAGTCGAAAGGTAAGGGCTACATTTGCGTTACGGGAGTCCATGGAATCATGGAGTCGCAGCGCGATCCGTGTCTTCGACATACCCTGAACCATGCCTTCCTGTGTTTCCCCGACGGCATGCCGACGGTCTGGATCGGCCACGCTCAAGGACATGCGAAGATGCGGCGCGTGTATGGTCCAGACTACATGCTGGCAATGTGTAGCCTCTCGGCGACTCCGCCCTATCGACATTTCCTGTACGGCGGAGGTGCCGGTCTGGCCGGTCGGCTGAAATCCCGGCTCGAATCACTCATTCCAGAAATTCGGATTGTGGGAACCTACACGCCCCCCTACCGGCCCCTGAACTCCGAAGAACAGAATGACCTCATTACGAGGGTGGCGCGGTGTCGTCCCGATATATTTTGGGTTGGTCTGAGCACGCCGAAACAAGAAATGTTTATGGCTCAATACATCGACCGGTTGGAGACGAAGCTCATGGTCGGCGTGGGTGCGGCGTTCGATATCCACGCCGGAACTTTGCGCGACGCCCCGCCTTGGATGAAGAACGCGGGCCTGCAGTGGCTCGACCGGCTTCGCCAGGAGCCCCGTCGACTGTGGAAACGTTATTTCTTAAATAACCCTCGTTTCGTTTGGAAAGCCCTTCTGCAGCGGACTGGCTTGGTTCATTTTGAACTGGAGAGGCCCTCCTCCTGTAAGCCAGGCTGAAACTCCGCACCCATTATCGCCGCGCAGGTGGACCCGCCTTTGGCGGGTTTCTTTTTTGAACAAAGGAAGGTGACTTGCATCACTGAGTACCCCCGCAACCATGCGTTATAAGTTTGAATCAGCCAGGCTCGGCAGAAGCAGCGAAAGGTCGAACTGGACGTAATCCCGACAAATCCCAGTGGTAGTTTCCGCATCCGCGGTAGGCTTTTCAGTTGTTGCACAACCCTCGACAAATGCCTTGCTCGGAATCTTAGGCCGAGCCAGAGCCGAACACGGCCGATTTCCTTGATGAGCTGTTCGCTTGCTGCGCTCCAGCTTGCCGATCTCGGTTCAGGGAAGTTCCACTGTGTTTCGGATTGCAGTTCTTCGAGAGTGCGAGGCGGCGAATGCAAGGAACACAATCCGCGGAACGGGAACCCTTGTTCTCCCTTCCGACCCCCAGCATTCCCTTATCGTTCTGGATTACGGATTCTGCCCTGATCGTCATTTACCGGTCGGGCCTGTTGAAGAATGTTCCCGTCAGGCTCGGCCGAAGCATCGCCGACCCAATACCCGGCTTCGGTAGGGAAGAAATATCGGAACGTTTGGGTTCAGCTCATCTCGGAGCGCTTCAAGGCGCGTGCACCACGCTCAAAGTTCTGCACTGTGGAGAATCTGCGGCCATTGCGGTCAGCCCCGTACGAAACTCGCTGGGCGAGATCGTCGGTACGATCGCCAGAGTCGAGAACGAGGACGCTGGCCTTCGCTCCGATCCGTCTACTCTGTCGGTTAACTTGGTTCCCTGGCAGCAATCTCTTCCTCTGCAAACAAAGCCGTTATTTCTGGAGGAGCACGACAGCCTGATGGCCCGTTTGATCAATCTTGAAAGTACCTTTCAAGCAATCTTGGACGCTCTGTCTGACGCTGTCCTCGTCGTGGTACGTGGCCGTGTGGTCCGTTGGAATCGGCAGGCCGCAGTCGTCTGCAAATCTCTGGTTCCCACGCAGGTGGTGCCCGTCGAAGCCCTGGGCGAGGGTGAGCCCTGGGACACGACCCGTCAGATGCTGCACGATTTCGATCCTCAAAATGCTTTCGGCCAGGTCGATGTTCAGGATCCCGCGGGTTCTCGAACCTGGACAATTCAAATCCGCGAGTTGGCGGCTGTCTGCAACTTCGAGGATGGCCAGGTGCTCACCCTTCGTGAGACGCCGGTGGAGGCTTGTGTTCGGCCAGCGCAGACAAAAAGTGTTGGGCAGGTGACCGTTGAGCAGGCATAAGATCGTGGTTGTTGGCGATGATCCCGTAGTGCGCTTCGGAATTTGCGATTTCCTTCGCACGCAGGAATACCTGCTTGCTGAAGCGCGGACCCTCAACGAGGCCCATCAGCAATTCCAGATTTTCCAGCCGGATGCTGCCATTCTCGACAGCAATCTGCCCGACGGCACCCCCGCGGAGTTGATCGAATGGTTCGAACGCCATGACATCTGTATTCCTGTGTTCGTTTTGGTCGGCCTTCATACGAGAAATTTCACAATTCCGATGACGTACCGGGGCGACGCTCGCGTGCTGAACAAACCCGTCTCCGTCCCCCTGCTCGAGCGGCAGCTGAACAAAGCCCTGGAAGCTGAGCGTCTGCGGCGCCAATCCGAATCCGCGCGCTGCCCGTCCTGTCACGAGGGCATCAATCCCTTCCTCGGCACCAGTTCCGCAATCCGCAAATTGTCCCAACTTTCTCATCGCCTGCTCACCAGTGACAGTTCGATCCTGATTCAGGGTGAGACCGGTTCAGGAAAGGGGATCCTGGCGAATTGGATTCATCGCAACGGCACGCGCTCCGGCGAGGCCTTCCAGGACTTGAACTGCGCCGGACTTTCACGGGACCTGCTGGAAAGCGAACTCTTTGGTCACCGCCGGGGCTCCTTCACCGGCGCGCTCGAGAACAAACTCGGGCTGTTTGAAGCTGCTAATCATGGCACTTTGTTCCTCGATGAGATTGGCGATATCGATCTCCAGGTGCAATCCAAACTGCTCAAGGTGCTGGAAGAGCAACGCTTTCGTCGCCTGGGTGAGGTGCGCGAACGCCTCGTCGATGTGCGTCTCATCTCAGCGACCCGCGCCAACGTGCAGCAACTTGTAGAAAGCGGCCAATTTCGTGACGACCTCTACTACCGCCTGAATGTAATTACGATCACCGTGCCGTCCCTGCGCGAACGCGACGAGGATATTCCTCACATCGCGCGCTACCTCATCGAGCACATATCCCGGGAATGTGGACGCAAACCTATGACCATCGAGAGCTCTGCTCTCGATGCCCTGCGGCGGCACTCGTGGCCAGGAAATATTCGTGAACTGCGCAATGCCCTGGAAAGAGCTATCCAGCTTAGCGATCACCCCAGCCTGACGGTCGAAGACTTTCCTTTCGATCGAGGCTTGCCGGTTGGCGCTCCTCCGATAATGACCGGAGCTGACCGCCGCATGACGCTCAAGCAACTTCAGGAAATTTACATAGAAATGGTGTTACAGGAAGAGGGAGGCTCCGTGGAACGAGCCGCCCGCCGGCTTGGCATCGCCCGCAGTTCGCTCTATAACAAACTAAAATCTCCACCTCACCCTTCCACTGCAATGGCATAGTTTTCCCAGATTCTCGCCGCGAAAGTCGACGTTGCTGTCCGCTCGTGCTAACACCTCTGCCGCTGTGGGTCTAGCTTCGCGAGCTTCTGCGCCTTGCGTGCTCTGCCGGAATTCCTTTTATCCTTCTCCAGCGGAAAGCCAACCGCTTAACCTTTGGGACTCATCATTTATTTATAACCGCTAATTTCGCAGCGCTACGCTAGCTGATTTGTGCATTGCCTCTCACCACGGTGCTTGGGCGTAGACGTCGAGAGTTGGGGACGTTATGGAAATGAGTTCGCAAGGGAGATACAAGGAAACAAGTTCGCAGGCTTCCACTGCTGAGTTCCCTCTCGCGGAGGGTGTATTGTTCGCAGTCTTCCTCATGACTCCGTTTTGGCTGGGCTTAGCACTGCTGCTCCGACATCTGATTCAGTAAGCCAAAGGTGGGGCGGCGCTGGAGGCTTCTGTTTTTCACGTTTCCGACCCTTTAGCTCCGCTGCCCGCGCTCAGCTCCGCCGCTGGCGTCATTCGCCGCTCATCCGATACATCCTTCCGTTATCATGGGCCTCCCGGCCTTTCACCGCTACTTCGGAGAGTCGTCTTCATCCAATGACCGTGCCCATGCAAGATGCGCTAATCTGCGACGCAATACGAACGCCTTTTGGACGTTACGCTGGATCGCTCTCGTCGGTCCGCGCCGACGATCTGGCAGCTATTCCAATCCGCAGTCTTGTCGAACGCAATGCCAGCGTGGATTGGGCGGCACTTGACGACGTCCTCCTCGGGTGCGCCAACCAGGCTGGCGAGGACAACCGCAACGTAGCGCGAATGGCCCTGCTGCTCGCAGGACTGCCGGAAACCATTCCCGGCGTTACCGTGAACCGGCTCTGTGGGTCAAGCATGGAGGCGCTCGCCACCGCGGCCCGGGCTATCAAAACAGGTGAGAATTCCATCGTGATCGCCGGCGGCGTTGAAAGCATGTCGCGCGCGCCGTTCGTCATGGGCAAAGCCGATGCCGCGTTCTCCCGCGCCCCCAGGTTGGAAGACACAACGCTGGGCTGGCGCTTCATCAATCCTCTGATGAAAGCGCAATACGGTGTGGACTCGATGGCGGAAACTGCGGAAAACGTCGCCGCGGAATTCAACGTCTCTCGCTCCGACCAGGACGCGTTCGCCTATCGCAGCCAGCAGCGTACCGCCTACGCCGTCCAAAGCGGCGCGCTTGGCGAGGAGATTACGCCGGTCAAAATAGCCCAACCCAAAGGCGCTCCGGTCATAGTGGAGAAAGACGAACATCCCCGCGCCGATGCCACGCTGGCAGCCCTCGCGGCTCTGAAGCCGATTGTTAAGCCCGATGGCACCGTCACCGCCGGTAACGCAGCCGGAATCAACGACGGAGCCTGTGCGCTCTTGCTGGCCTCCGAGGACTCCGCAAAGCGCTACGGCCTGCAGCCGAGGGCCCGAGTGGTGGCGTCCGCCGTCGCCGGTGTTGCGCCGCGCATCATGGGCATGGGTCCAGTGCCCGCGACGCGGAAGGTTCTTGCCATGGCGAATCTTACCCTCAGGGATATGGATGTCCTTGAACTGAATGAAGCCTTCGCAGCCCAGGCAATCGCGGTCTTGCGCGAACTGGGGGTCCCCGACGACGCTGCGCATGTGAATCCCAACGGCGGAGCGATTTCGCTCGGACATCCCCTCGGCGCAAGCGGCGCCCGGCTGGTCACCGCCGCGGTCAACCAACTGCATCGCACCAAAGGCCGCTATGCGCTTTGCACCATGTGCATCGGCGTCGGCCAGGGAATCGCGATGATCGTGGAGAGGGTTTGAGAGTGTCAGATGTCAGAATTTCGGAGTTAAAGGATTTCGGAATTTCGGAGTTTCAGAATTTGAGAGTTTCAGGATTTCAGAACTAAAGCGTCGAATCGTCACAAGGGTTCAAACCGCCCCCGAAACTTGCGCGCTCGGTAGTGCGGCACCTTAGCACCGCGTCCCGCATCTCCTCGACTCGTCATTCCGACCGAGGAGCGTTCCCCGCAGGCGAAGGCTCCGAGCGGAGGAACCTGCTTCTATCCGCGCGGTCATCCTGAATCGCGTCGAACCTCTCATTTCTCTGGCACGATCATATCTTGCGTTTGTCATCCCCGAGCGGCTTTCAGCCGTGAGGGATATGCGGTTGCGTTAGCCGCGAGCCGGCGAACTCACGCTCTCCACATGTCCGTGCGATGGTGACGCTGACGGAAACCAGCGGGAATATGGCGGACATTGTGCTCGTAGGTGACCTCGACGGCCAGCGCCCACAGCGCCGACGCCATCACCGCCAGCAGTAGCATCCACAAGATCCGTCGCTTCACCCGCAGCATCTCTCTCCGACTCTCTCCTACTTTAGACGCTTTGCCAGAAAGTCCACCGTATATTTCCAGGCCTGGGCCGCATCATCAGCACGATAACCGTCTTTGTTGTTGGGATTCTCGAAGGCATGCCCAGCGTCCGGAAAGATATGGATCTCGACTGTCTTTCCCAGCGCTCGCATCTGCGCCTCAAACTGCTTCACCGCATCCGGCGGAATGCCGCGGTCTTTTCCGCCAAAGATGCCCAGGATCGCAGCATTGATTTTCTTCAGCGCGGCGTCGTCCGTCGCCAGACGTCCATAATTGATCACCGCGACTCTTAACTGGGGATCTTCGAGCGCCAGATCGAGCGAGTACCCTCCCCCCATGCACCAGCCGATGGATCCAACCTTCTTCGGATCAACGTTCTTCTGCGAACGTAAGTAATTGGCTGCCGCCAGCAGGTCGCGATCGGCCCGGTCATTCGGCACGCCGCGCATCAACTCGTGGGCCTCGTCCGGCGTGGTTGCCACCTTGCCGCGATACAAATCTATGGCTAATGATTCGTACCCCAGATCGGCCAGCTTCGACGCCTGCTCCTTTACCCAATCGTTTAGTCCCCAATATTCGTGGATCACCACCAGTGCCGGAAACGGCCCCTTACCGGCCGGAGTGTACAGAATGCCATTCACCGTTTCATTGCCACTCTTGTAAGAAACCGGCTTGCCCTCGGCAGCAAAGGAAGGAAGCGTTGCGAGAAACAACGTGCTCATGAGCAGAATGAACTTCATAGGAGCCACTCCCCTTTTAGTTCTCAGTATTCGGCACTCAGCATTCAGGCCAAACGGTCTGCCACAACGCTTGTGGATTTTCCCTAAGCACTTCACCACTGAATGCGGACGACTTACGGCTGATTGCTATTTCCTTCCAATGCGATCCAGGCCCTGCAGCAACTCGCGCCCCAACTTCTGCAGTTCGCCGAAGCGTTTCTGATACTCGACGAAAATCCGGTTGTACTCCAGCGAGTGCTCAGTGTCCAAATGCGCGCGCAACATCATATCGCGCAAATGCACGGGATTGGGCAGAGCAGCCTCTTCGTTCAGTTCGTCTAATGCGGTTGTCGGGTTGTAGTGATACATAACTCAATCCTTCGTCGTAGATCCTTTGAATCCAGATGCCCGATGCTCCCGCGGCGTCGCATCCCGTCAATTTCTTGCTGCCGGGCTCTTCTCGTGATCACGACGTGTTCCGTTACAATACAAGATTCTCCCATTCTTATCGCAACTAGTCAGAGAAAGCTATTATGCATCGCTGGTCAAAACTGTTCATTCCCACGCTGCGCGAAGCGCCCTCCGACGCCGAGGTCGCCAGCCACAAGTTCCTGGTTCGTGCAGGATACATCCGCCAGCTCGCCGCTGGGCTGTATTCCTTCCTCTTCCTCGGCAACCGCGCGATGGTCAAGATCACCCGCATCATTCGCGAGGAAATGGACCGTATCGGCCAGGAATTCTATCTACCGGCCCTGCATCCGCGTGAACTCTGGGAGGCCAGCGGCCGCTGGCAGGTCATGGGCGACAACATGTTCCGCCTCAAAGACCGTGGAGGCCGCGACCTTTGCCTCGGCATGACGCACGAAGAGGTCATGACCGAGATCGCCCGCAAAGAGCTGCGCAGCTACAAACAGTTGCCGCAGATCTGGTATCAGATTCAGTCGAAGTTCCGCGATGAGCCCCGCCCCAAGTCGGGCCTGCTGCGCGTGCGCCAGTTCATGATGAAGGACTCCTACTCCTTCGATCTCGACGCCGCCGGCCTCGACATCAGCTACCAGAAGCACCACGATGCCTACTGCCGCATCTTCGACCGCTGCGGATTGAAGTATGTCGTCGTCCACGCCGACTCGGGCGCCATGGGCGGCTCCGGTTCGCAGGAGTTCATGGTTTACACCGATGCCGGCGAAGATCTGGTCGCCAGTTGCCCCAACTGCGGCTACGCCGCCAACCTCGAGAAGGCAACCTCCAAGCTCGATCCGGTCGAAGATCTTGCGCCGTCAGGTGATGGCAACCCTGAACTCGTCCACACGCCGGGCCAAAAGACGATTGAAGACGTGGCTCGCTTCCTCGGGGTCTCGCCGAAAAACAAGATCAAGACGCTAGCCTACATGATGACCGACAGCACCGATCGCAAGACCGGACAGGTGCGTACCCGTGCCCTCGTCGTCCTGACGCGTGGCGATCACATGCTGAACGAGGCCAAGCTTTCCGGCGCCATCGGCGGGAAAGAGTACCGCCCCATGCAGGAAGAGGAGATTCGCCTCCTCTTCAACTCGCCCGCCGGATATCTTGGCCCTCTGAACATTGAGTGGGCGAAGGACGACAAGGACACGTCCAAGCCCCTGCTGGTGGTCGACGAGGGGCTGCGCGGACGCCGGAACCTGATCGGCGGGGCCAACGTCGAGGAGTATCACGTCAAGAACCTGACTCCGGGTGAGACCTTTCACCCCACGTCCTACGCCGACGTGCGCACTGCCGTGGAAGGCGAAGGCTGCCCCAACTGCGGACACCCGCTCAAGATCGGTACGGCCGTCGAGATCGGTCACATCTTCAAGCTGGGGTACAAGTATTCCGAAGCGATGGGCGCGCGCGTGCTCGATCCCAACGGCAGGGAAGTCACGCTCCTCATGGGCAGCTACGGCATTGGACTCGAACGCATTCTGACCGCCTCGATCGAGCAAAGTAACGACGACAATGGCTTCTGGCTGCCGGTAAGCATCGCGCCGTTCGAGGTGATCGTCATCCCAACCAACACTGCCGACGCCGCCATCAACGACGGTGCCGAGCAGATCGCAACACAGCTCGAACACGCCGGTTTCGACGTGCTGCTCGACGACCGTGACGAGCGCCCGGGCGTGAAATTCAAAGATGCCGACCTGGTGGGTGTTCCCTACCGTATCAACGTCGGCAAAAAGCTCGCTGAAGGCATCGTCGAGGTAGTCACCCGCAGCACCAGCACCCGCGAGGACGTTGCAACCGCCGGCATTGTCGAGCACATGAAGAAGCGGGTGCGAGGCTAACGCTTCAGCTCTAGAGCAGGGCGGCTGGAATCCGCTTACCACGCTGTCATCCCGAGCGGAGCGGCGCAGCCGCGGAGCCGAGGGACCTGTATTTTGCCGGCCCGCGCGAAACGGTCCGCGTCCCTCGCAACATACATTGTATTCATGTAACATACAATGTATGTCTGATACGACGATTGTCACGCTCCGGCTGGACAGCAAGCTCAAGAAGAAGCTCGACAAGCTGGCTAAATCCACAGAGCGTAGCCGCTCTTTTCTCGCCGCCGAAGCTATCCGGGAATTCGTGGAACTCAATGAGTGGCAGATCGAACAGATCAAGAAGGCCGTTGAGCACGCGGACGCCGGAAAGTTTGCCACGGACGACGAGGTGAAGCAGGCGCGAAATCGCTGGAAACGCCGTGCAGGTTAGCTGGCTGGAAGACGCGTTGATTAGCCTGTATGCGGAGTCCGATTACATCGGACAGGAGAACCCTGCCGCTGCAAGTCGAATTGTCGACAGCATCTTTGCCGCCGTGGATTGCCTCGCTCGGCACCCCGCGCTTGGCCGACCCGGTCGCGTCCCAGGAACGCGCGAACTCGTCGTGCCGAACACTCCTTACATCGTTCCTTATCGCGTTCGAAGGAACACGGTCGAAATCCTGCTCGTGTTGCACGGTGCCCGCAGGTGGCCGAGCAGCTTCGACCTCCAGTAATCCTGCTCGCTATCACACGCTTACCTGATTTCCGTCAACGCCTCTATCGTCTTCCAGTCTACCGTCTTCAATGCCAGTTGCTTCTGCAGCCATTCGATCCGGTCGTGCCGCGCGGCGGCATTCAATTCGTGGCCGCTGTCGTAAAACTTCACTTCTTTCGGCGGACTCACCACGCCGGCGTACTCTTGGCAATCCTGTTTCGTCATGTAGTCGTCGTGTGTGCCGAACTGCAGCAGCAGCGGAGCGTGCTTCTTGCCTGCCCCCAGGTAGTTCGCCGGATTCATCCACGGCGTCGCCGCCAGAAATTGTTTCACCCCGGCTTCGCCCATCTGCTGCCGGACGTTGACTGCTTCCTTCGCCTGGCTGACCAGCAATTGGTTCGCATCCAAGTTGCCGGCCATGAGCACGAATGCCTTGGGCTGCGAATCGATGCCAGCGAGCACTGCGCCGGCCGCTGCATGGAAGCTATGCCCCACATACGCCAGGCGCGCAGCATCCACATCCTTTCGCGCCGCCAGCAGGTCAAGCCCGCGCCGCAGGTCGATCACATCCTGCTGAAAGGCCCGCACATACGACTGAGCATCTTGTGCGGAGGGTGCGCCCGGCCGCACCATCGGTGCATCGATCAACAACGAGACAACGCCGCTCGGCGCCAGAGCGACGGCCTCGTCGAGAAATTCCCTGCGATTCATGTACGCCGACCCCGGCATCATCCAGTGTCCCCAAAGGATCGCCGCGAACGGACCTTTGCCCGCTGGGAGGACGAGGTATGCGGGCACCCGTCCGCCATCGGCTCCGGCATATGTCACGTCTTCAACCGTCACGCTCCCTCGCTGCTGCGTGCCGACTTGTTCGACTTGCAGCGGCGTGCTCCGGTCGTAATCGAAGTGCTTCGTGTAATCCTGACTGTTCGCGTATTCACTCATCATCATCGCGCCCATGCAGAGTAGTGCAAGCCCCCAGTTCATTGCAGATCTCACCTGCCTGTCGTATCGAATAGTTTCGAACGCCTAAGCTTGGGCTTCAAGACTGCTCTTGCCCGCCAAACCCAACTCACCCGCGATCCCTTTCATCGCTTCGATGCAGAAACTGATGTGCTCGTCCAGATCCACCCCCAGACCCGCAGCACCGTTCACGATGTCTTCCCTGCTCACGGACCGGGCAAACGCTTTGTCCTTCATCCGCTTTCTCACCGACTTCGCATCCACCTCGGCCAGCGACTTATTCGGCTTAACCAGAGCCGTTGCGGTGATGAAGCCCGCCAGTTCGTCGCAAGCAAACAGGACTTTCTCCAGGTTCGAATCGCGGGTCACACCCGTGTAGTCGGCGTGCGACATGATCGCTCGTCGAATGTCTTCGGCCACGCCCCGCTCTTCCAGGATCTTGTTTCCCTTGTAGGGATGATCCTCCAGGCTAGGGTATTTTTCGTAATCAAAGTCGTGAATCAGCCCCACCACGCCCCAGCGCTCTTCATCTTCTCCGAATTTGCGGGCGTACGCGCGCACACACGCCTCCACAGCGAGCGCGTGTTTGCGCAAACTTTCTGACTGGGTGAATTCAGTTAGTAAACCCCATGCATCCGATCGCATCATTCCTTGTTTCTCCTGCTTTCTTGCGGGTTTCTTGCGTTCTCTTTGGGCAACGGGGAGGAATTTGCACAGCTTTTTCGGTTTTCGCCTATCTAACCTCTTGACTCTACCAAACACATGCCGCACAGTACCTCTAAGCCGGAACGACTCCAAAGCGTTATTAGCTGAGGAAGTTCCCCTTGCTGTGCCTGCTCTGGCACTCCCACAATCTGAATGGCCACGACTCTCGCGCCCGTAGATTCCCGGGAAGTGGTGAGATGCGACCAATGTCATCTCGTCCAGTTCAAAACCGTCAACAGTCTTTGCCGTCGTTGCCGCACTTCGCTGGACGAGGATGAGCCTGAGCCCATCCTCGCGCAAGCACTACCAGTGGAGCAACCCGACACTTCCAGCAGGTCTGAAATCCAGGTCGCCCGCGCCATCCGCATGTTGCGGTTGCGCAACAATCTGAGCCAGCGTCAACTCGCACTCCGCATGGGTGTGCCGCGGACGTATGTCTCGAAGATCGAGAACGAAAAAGCGACGCCGACCTTGTCTTCGCTGTCTCGTTTGGCGGACGCCTTGACGGTCAGCGTGCCCGACTTGCTGCGGGCTTGCGGTCCGTCGCGGGAAGACGAAATCCTCGACCTGCTGTCGGACCCATTTATTGCAGAGCTGTCGGAGCTCACGTCGAAGCTGAATACCATGCAGCTCTCGAGCGTGCTCGCCCAGGTTCGCGACATGGTCATGCATCCCCGTCGCGGAGCCTAGAACGTAACAGAGGAGCAAGGGAGCACACCGCTCAATCGGGAAATTCCGGTGTGTGCTTTCTTGCTCGTCTCGCCGCCTCAGGTTGGAATCAACGCAAGAATTCAATGAGCGCGAATTGCGTGTCCTCCGGGCGAACGATGTCGCCGGCCTTGGGATCACACGCCGGATCAGCACTCGCCTACGGTTCGAGCCGGCTTCTCCAACGACACTCGGGCGGCAACTACAGCGCGCCAGCCGCGGGAATCGGGAACGCCTTGGGTTGGACAAATCGATTCAGACACCGCGACCCACCAGGCGGTGATGCTCCCTCCGGGGGAGAGGCTGCTCAGCTCATCCGAAGATCTCTTTGACCTTGCTGAGCAGTGTGCGGCTGACCGGCTTGTTCTCCAGCGTGGTCGTGCTCTCCAGTTCCTGCAACAGCTCGCGTTGGCGCTGGGTGAGTTTCTTCGGCGTATGCACTTGGGCCTCGACGTAGAGATCGCCGCGGCCGTGACCATTCAGCACCGGCACGCCCTTGTTCTTCACCTTGAAGGTCGTTCCGGTCTGGGTACCTTCGGGAACTTTCAAGGTGTGCTCACCTTCGAGCGTAGGGACTTTAATCTCTGTCCCCATGGCGGCCTGGGCGAAGGAAATCGGCACCACGCAATACAAGTCTTTGCCGTCGCGATCGAAGAAGTCGTGCTGTTTGGTGTGCAGCACCACGTAGAGATCGCCCGACGGGCCGCCGGCGGAACCAGCCTCGCCCTCGCCCGAATACAGAATGCGCGCGCCTTCATCGACACCCGCCGGAACCTTCACCGTCACTGAGCGATCGCGCGAGATGCGCCCTTGTCCCTTGCACTTGCTGCAGGGATCGGCAATCAATTTGCCCGAGCCCTGGCAGGTGCTGCAGGTGCGTGAGATCGAGAAGAAACCCTGCTGGTAACGCACCTGTCCTTGCCCGTGGCAGGTGGTGCAGTTGATAGGAGCCTTACCCGGAGCAACGCCGCTTCCCTTGCATTGCTCGCACTCTTCCATGCGGCGAATCTGTACCTGCCTGGTGACCCCGAAGACCGCTTCTTCGAATTCGAGCGTCAGGTCCTCGCGCAGGTCGGCGCCACGCTGGGCTCGCGAACGGCGGCCGCCGCCGCGCTGTCCGAACATGTCGCCGAAACCGAAAATATCGCCGAAGATGTCCTGAAAATCGGTGAAGGCCGAGGCATCGAAGCCGCTCGCGCCCCCGTTGCCACCGACGCCTGCGTGTCCAAAGCGGTCGTAGCGGGCGCGCTTTTCGGTATCGGCCAGGATCGCGTAGGCCTCGCTGCACTCCTTGAACTTCTCTTCCGCCGCGGGATTATCGGGATTGCGGTCGGGATGGTACTGCATCGCCAGCCGTCGGTAGGCGCTCTTGATTTCCTGGTCGTTCGAAGTACGGCTAATCCCCAGGACCTCGTAATAGTCGCGTTTTACGTTAGTAGCCAAACTCACCTTTACTCGTTCCATGTAGACCGGATCCCGGTCACGTCAGCAAGAATATAAATAGCCAGGAGCAGCCCGACAGCGCAAAACAGGCAAACCGATTCACCAATCGTCAGCCGCTCTACGATTGCGGGTTCCGCGCCACCCGCACCATCGCCGGACGCAGTAACCGGTCCTTCAGGCGATAGCCACGCTGCAACTCGTCGATCACCTGATGGTCCGGCGCCTCCGTCGTATCCACCATCTGGATTGCTTGATGCTCGTTGGGATTAAACGATTCGCCCTCGGCCGGGATCGGCTGGACGCCAAGCTTGGCCAGCGCATCGTGAAACTGCTTGTCGATCAGCTCGACGCCCGATCGCAGGTCTTCTACGGAAGCCGCCGGCACCTTGACCGCACGATCGAGCGAATCAAGAATTGGCAGCAGCGATTTCAGAGCATCCACCAGCGCGTAGTCGCGAAAATCCTGCTGCTCCTTGGCATTGCGTTTGCGAAAATTATCGAACTCGGCTTGCAGCCGCGCGGCGCGGTCAAGATATGCGGCCCTTTCGGCACGCAGGCGCTCCAGCTCCGCATCTTGCCCAGCGGCCTCGCTGCCCGCCGCCGGCGCAACGTCGGGCTCATTCTCTCCCGACGGCAGCTCGTGATCCAGTTCCAGGTCCACGTCGCCGGAACTTCCATTACCCTTCTTGTGTTGCATGAAGCTACTCCTACCTCTCGGATGTCGCTCGGGATCTGTGTCGGGCACTACGTCGATTCGTTCCAGACCTGATCGAACAGGCGTGCAATGTACGACACTGCGGTGATGGTGTGTTCATAATCCATGCGGGTCGGGCCAATGACGGCCAGCGAACCGACCACCTCGTCGCCTACGCGAGCCGGCGTCCCGATCAGCACAAAATTATTTAGATGCGGAGCGGCGTCTTCCAGACCCACGACGACGCGCACCGCTTCCTGGCCGACGTCAAGGTAAGCCGAAAGCAGGTCCACCATGCGCTGCTTCTGGTCGAGCGTGGCCAGCAACTGGCGCAGCCGGTCCTTGTCCTGCTCGTTGAGCACCAGGTTCGAGGCGCCTTCCACGTACACGGCTGGGCCTGTGCCCTCGGTGGCCAGCGCGCCCTGGGCATACAGCTGCTCCACCGAATGCATCAGGCGATCGTATTCGTTGCGCTCCTGCTGGATGCGGCGCGCAATCTCGTTGCGCAAAGCCTCCATCTCCCAGCCTCGGAAATTCTGGTTGATGTAGTTGCCGGCAAACTCCAGATCGCTGACGGAAAGATCGTTGTTCAGCCGCAGCACGCGGTCACGCACCAGTCCGCCGCTGGTCACCACCACAGCCAAAACTTTCTTATCGGCGAGCCGCTGAAAGTACACGTGCTCCAGCGCGTTCCGCTGCTTGGAGTTCGACGTCACCGTCACGCCGACACCATGCGAGATCAGCGACAGCACGTGCGAGGTGCGCTCCATGAATTCCTGCACGTCGCTCAGTCCCTGGAGGTTGCCTTGGATCAAGCTCTCGTCCGCCGGGGTCAGTCGCGCCTCCCCGGTCAACTGCTTCACATAGAAGCGATAGGCCTTTGTAGTGGGCACGCGTCCGGAAGAGGTATGAGGCTGCTCCAGAAATCCCGCATCCGCCAGGTCGGCCATGACGTTGCGGATCGAAGCCGCGCTAAGGCTTTCAGGATTGACGCGCGCCAGCGTTCGCGACCCAACCGGCTCGCCTGTCGAAATGTAGGTTTCGACGATCGCGGTCAGAATGTCGCGTTCCCGTTTGCCGATGCCTTCCCCAGACCCCATGATGATCCTGTCTCCCGTGGTCGCCAGTAGCGCCACCTACCTGTCCGGCATCGGAAGCACGTTCGGTACCAGGAGGCCGTGACTTGACGTAAGCTACGCGTTTCTAGCAATTTAGGGACAAGCCGCAGATACACGGCTGCATGATCATTGTAGGAACAGGGGAGACACCTGTCAAGATTGGCACTCATATATCCTGAGTGCCAAGTAATCGCAAAAATAAGGTCTTGGGACCTCCATCCCATCTACCCGCGGAACTGCTCTCAGGACCACACCGCCAGACGCTGCAGCGTCGCGGAATTGACCGTGGCAAGCTTCTCCGAAGGCTCCTCGTCCGCTACCGGTTTGCGGACGCAAGACCTTGCAAGTATTGCAATCACTTCAGTTGTCAAAGATCGTCGGTCAGGCGAGGGCACTGGGCCAGCCTGTTTTGTCCGCGATCCGGCCGCGCCGCCGAACCGCCAAAAACAAAAAGAGCCAGCTAGGCGATCTCGCCTCTCTGACTCTACTGTAACCAGTATAGCACATTCAGGGCTGATTTGTAGTCGATTTTTAGACTTTATATCTTACCTGTTTACAATAGCTTGGGCAATGTTGTGGCACTTATTGGCTATTGACAAATGTCTTCCCAAAATGGGAAGCCTCAGTTTGCTCAACGCACGGGCCGCCGTCCTTGGTTGTCGGCAAGCGGATCTGCCGGCGCCGCCGCCGAAGGTAAGGGAAGGCCCAAATCCGGCTGCTGAAAATGTCCGAATTGCCTGCGGGCATGGACCAAAAGCCCCGCCCGGCCTCTCAGAAATAAAGCGTTTGAACGGCACGAGTAAACGCGCGCCCTGCTACTAACCGCCCGGACTTTCGTTTTTCCGCAGTCTTCTAAGGCGTGCCCTGCTACAACACGAGTCGGATTTGTTTTTTTTGCGTCTCGAAATCCTGGCGACCCTAATCCGCCTCGATCGTCAATGGCTGTTTCCCGAAGCCTCGCCCAACAAGTACCTCTGCATGAAGAGCACCGTGGTGTAGAACTGGAAATCCGCGTTTTTCTTCTTGGCGAAGCCATGGCCTTCATCGGTGGCCGCCAGATACCACACGGGAGCTCCCTGTTTCCTCAAGGGCGGCCACCATCTGGTCGGCCTCGCTCTTGGGCACGCGTGGATCGTTTGCCCCAGCCACTACCATCATCGGCTTAGTGATGCTGCACGGTGTCGCCGAAGCGCGTTCCGATCAGCATCTCGCGACGCAAGGGATGCCAACTCCACATGGCGGCCGTACGGTAGTTGGTATACCGGTCGGCCTTCTCCGCGATGCTGGCCAGCACCGCGGGAATGTTTTGCAGCATGAGGTTCTGATTGGGCGCGACGGTGGCGTCCTGGGATTGCGTTCCCTGGGCTGCGGCGGAAAGCGCACATTCCTGCAACGCAGATAACCAAGAGTAGGAATTTCCGTTTTTGCATAATCGTTCCGGAGACGGAATGTCGAGCAGCGAGCCCGTCCCGCACAGTGCGAGGAAAAATAATACTCTGAGCTCATCTGCTTGCCGGAACTGGCGAATTGTCCCGCACCGGCGGGTCGGGTGGTGCGTGCCACAGCGCCCAGGGCAAGAGAAAAGTGACGGCGCGTGAAGTTTCGGTTGAGTCCGAGGAGCGGATCAGTTGGGAGTACACTTCGCAATGCCCCGACGGGACGATCTCCGGCTGCGCCCGCAGAGTCCGCCGTTGAACTGTATGACTTCGCTTCCTTGAATACTCCAACCATCAGCACTTCCGGCACTTAGCGCGAAAGGGTTAGGGTATTCACAGGCCGAGCCTGTATCATGTCCATGGCAATGGACATGAATCGTTTCAGGCACTTACTTAATCCAATGAGTAACTAATTTTGCAGGAGCACTTATGGCAGGAAGCTCACGTACAACGTTCAACAAGCGCCAGAAAGAACGTGCCCGCCAGGAAAAACAGGCTGAAAAAGCTCAGAAGAAGGCGCAGCGCAAACAGACAGGCGACACCGAGACTGAGCCTATCGCCACCCAACCCATCGCCGATCTCGTTGTAACGCATGACGAAGAAGGCGTTCCGCAAGGCTTTGACTTCCACGACTTCGGGAAGTAAGCCGTTACCTTACGGGTGCGCCGTGCACAGAATCCGGTGCACCTGTGTTATAGTTCCTGTAGACGCTATTGATTTACGGTTCGCTTAGAAGCGATATCCGATCCGCAGTTGATCTGATTACCCGCCTTTCGCCGGTCCGTTCGTTTTCAGCGCCGAATACCAATCGAGCGGCTTCAGCAGTATCTTCGCGACTCGCATCTTGTATGCCTTCGCGAGACGCCCCTCCTAGAAAGTACAAATCGTTTTGACACAATTTAAAGAAATGCCCCTGTCTGCTGGACTCCAGCAGAAGTTGGCGAGTTCCCTATTTACGACCCCGACGCCGGTCCAGGCGTCCGCGATTCCTCCCGCACTTGAGGGGAAGGACGTCTTAGCCACCGCCCAGACGGGTACCGGCAAGACGCTCGCGTTCCTGATCCCGGTGATCGAACGTTTAGCGAAAGAAGGCATTACTCGCAACGCGACCGCACTGATCCTGGTGCCGACACGCGAGCTGGCGATGCAAGTCCACGAGCAGTACGAGAAGTTGCGCGAGCGCAAGTCGATTCCGGCAGCGCTGGTCATTGGCGGCATGGCCGAGAAACGGCAGATCGACCAGTTGCGCAAGGGCGCAACTGTAGTAGTCGCTACGCCCGGACGGCTGGAGGATTTCCTTCGCCGCAAGCTGGTCGATCTTCGCAACGTGAAGATCCTGGTGCTGGACGAATCCGACCGGATGCTCGACATGGGCTTCCTGCCGGCGATTCGCCGCATTGTTGCCGCCATTCCCAAGGGACGCCAGACGCTTTGCTTCTCGGCAACCCTGGAAGCTTCGGTGGCCAACCTGGTGAATGACTACATGAAGAGCCCGGTCCGCGTTGCCCTGGGATCGACTTCCAAACCGGCCGACACGGTCGAGCTGCACGCTTTCGAAGTGCCGCTCGCTGATAAGTCGGAAGTGCTGCGCCAGCTTCTGTATGCAGAGAAGGGGCAGACCTTGATCTTCGCGCGCACCAAGCGCGGGACCGAACGGCTGGCCAAGAATCTGGTGCGCGATGGATTCTCGGCGGCGATGATCCACGGCGATCGCACGCAGTCACAGCGCACTGGAGCGCTCAGCGGATTCGATGATGGCAAGTTCCAGGTGCTGGTCGCCACGGACGTGGCCTCACGTGGTATTCACATCGAGAATGTTGCGCATGTCATAAACTATGACTTGCCGCAGATTCCCGAGGACTTCATCCATCGCGTTGGCCGTACCGGACGCATGGGCTCGGCAGGACGCGCTTCGACCCTGGTGTCGGGCGCCGAAATCGCCGAGTTGCGCAGCATCGAACGGGCCCTGAAGCTCAAGATGGTGCGTAAGCAGATCAACAGCAGCGACCGCGTGGTTTCAAACCACGTCGTCCTGAACACCCTGCAAAGCCGCACGCTCTCGCGTATGGCCGGCGAAGTGTTCTCCTAGACTCAAGCACCGAGACAATCAGATACCCCGTTCAAGCGCTGCTTGGGCGGGGTTTGTTGTTTTGCGCCCGCAAAACAGCTGCCTCGCTGCGCTCGTCCTGACAGCTGCAGACACTTAGCTCGTTTTTTTGAATTCTGCCGGCACTCATCTGAACTAGTCTGATGAGTCGATCTTAGGCGGCAGATTGCCTGCCGGCAATTCTGACGACATCCTGATACAACGCCGCATATTCGCGGCCCATGCGCGCTGCGGTGAAGTGCGCTTCCACCCCCGCCCGGCAGGCGGCGGGCGAGATCTGATCGACGCGTGCGAGCGCCGCTGCCATTTCTTCCACCGTGTCGACTACGAATCCGGTGACACCGTCGGCGACAATCTCCGGGAAGGCTCCCCGGCGAAAGGCGACGACCGGGGTGGCACAGGCCATCGCCTCCATGGCCACCAGCGAACTGGTTTCTTCCGCGATGCTGGTCAAGAGCACGGCGCGGGCATGGCGAAGCAGTGCGAGCTTCTGCCCGAAGCTCGGGCTATCGACAAACTGCACACTTGTGCTCCGCGAAAGATGGGAAGCGATTTCGCGAGCGAAGTAGTCCTGGTGATAACGGAAGGGATAGACCTGCCCAGCAAGCACCAGCGGCAACCCGGCACGGCGGGCAGCTTCGATGGCAAGATGGGGAGCTTTCTCTTCGCAGATGCGTCCCAGCCATAGGACGTAGCCGCCGATGGGTACATCGATCGGTTCATCCTGAGCGGGATTTAGCCCGCGAGAGATCTGCGATTTCGCCAGCCCTAGCGAGATCTGGAACCGCTCGGGAGCAATCCCGTTCTGCACCACGCCCAGCAAGTTTGGTAGATCGGCAAACGTGCGCGCCTGCGCCCGGGAAACGCAGTTAAAGAACAAGTTCGGCGGCAGATCACGAAACCATTCCTCGCGATAGAACGATCGCGGCAGATGAAGTGTCGCCAGTATCGGCAAGCCGCCGCACTCGGCCGCATGCCGCCAGAAGCTTCCGCTCTCATCATGAACGAGGTCGAACTGTCGGGAACACTGGCGCAGATAGCGAAGCACGCCAGCGGTGTGTTCCGCCTCTCGGGCCTCGTACTGATCGGGAGCGCTTGCGGGTTCGCCCGTGTCCAGCAGTTCTCCGGTGATGCGCGAGCCTGCCGATGCCGCCACCACCGTCCGGTGCCCCGCTGCTGCGATCCGGCGCTCCAGGGTAAACAGCATTTGCTCGGCGCCGCCTGCACTGTCTTCGGAGACCCTCAGTAGCGGGTAGGCAACGTAAAGGACCGACCGTGTCTCGCCCCACCCCCTCACCTCGCGGCGCCTCTCTGCTGGACCGAGTCCAGAAACTCCGCAAACGCATCGCACACCTCTTGCGACGTCATCTGCCATTGCCAGACTTCGTAGTTGGTCTTGCCCGGATGCGGCGGGCGAGTGTAGTCATAGGCGATCTGCGGGCGCACCTTTTCGTTGGTGACATCGAAGTGCGCCAGAAAGTCGCCCTGCGAGGCGTAGGCCCGGCACATGGTGCGCTTGGCCTCTTCCTCCCGCGTGGTCGGCTTCACCTCGACTTCCCCGCCAGTTGGATGCAGGAAGCGCTGAAACTCACCGCTCCCGTCGGGCCGACGGTGATAGAGCGGGGCCTCCCAACAGGGGATGGCGAATCGGCGGGCAAGCTGCGAAGCCAGCACGCTGCAGGCGTCATGATCGGGATGGCCGCCTTCATAGGCCAGCGTCAAGATAGCCGTTATCATTCGCCGCTGCGCGATCTCCGATAGCTGATTGAAGGAGGGAACGAGGTTGCGAAACAGTTCCTGGTCGACGAAGCGTTCGCCCCCTGGGAGGTCGGAGAGAAACAACACGTCCTGCACGCCGGCGGCGCGCATCGATTCCATCGTCTCTTGCCGGCGCAAGGCGGCATAGGCCTGGCGCGAACCGTATTTCTTCCAGAAGTAAGGATCCTGCGGAGACCCGCTGGTGGCGAAGACCATCAGAGGATGCTCGATCCGTTGCAGCAGCGCACCGAAGGCGATGCATTCGTCGTCGGGATGCGCCACCAGCACCAGCGTTCGTTGCAGCAGCTCGTCGATCCAGACCATGCGATTGCTTCGATGCGTCTGGCCGCCCTGGTGTCGCGGCCCACGGAAACGCAGGGAATACCAAGTTGCATTTATACTGCCCTCACCCTACTCAGCACAACGCGGAGCTCGGGGACCCTAACAACTATGTCAGAACTCCAGCGTGAGATCGAGCGGCTGTACGCTCTTGGACCCGAAGGGACGGCCGATCCGTCGGCGAGCGAAGTCTTCGCCCGCTTTCGAGACGCTCTGAGTACCGGCAGCATTCGCGCGGCAGAACGGCTCGCGGGCTCTTGGCGGACGAATGCGTGGGTGAAACAAGGCATCCTGTTTGGGTTCCGGCTGGGCAAGATGGTGGAGAGCGGAGATCCGCGCGTGCTCTCGTTCGTGGACAAAGATACCTATCCGATTCGCCGCTTCACCCAGGCCGACCAGGTACGCGTGGTGCCGGGAGGTTCGTCAGTCCGCGCGGGAGCCTATGTCGCGCCATCGGTCGTGTGCATGCCGCCGATGTACATCAATGTCGGGGCCTACGTCGACGAAGGCACGATGGTCGATTCGCATGCGCTGGTTGGCTCGTGCGCGCAGGTAGGCAAGCGAGTCCACATCAGCGCGGCGGCGCAGATCGGCGGCGTGCTCGAGCCGATCAACGCCTCGCCGGTAATCCTGGAAGACGATGTGCTGGTGGGCGGGAACTGCGGGGTGTACGAAGGAACGCAGATCGGCGCCCGTGCCGTGCTCGGCGCCGGCGTGATCCTGACCCGCTCCACTCCGCTGTTCGATACGGTGAAGGGCGAGATCTATCGCTCGACGGAGACCGAGCCTCTCCGCGTGCCGGAAGGCGCGGTGGTGGTGCCGGGCTCGCGGGCGATCACCAAAGGCAAGGCTGCCGACTGGGGACTCTCGCTGTACACGCCCGTGATCGTGAAATATCGCGACCAGCGTACCGATCGGGGCGTAGAACTGGAAGACATCCTTCGCTGAGCTGCCGATCGTCATGGCCTCTTCCTCCACTCAACGTCACGAAAACACAGCGCTGATGGTCGCTGCCGCGGTGGGAGTGTTGACGTTCATTGTGTGGCGCGTGAGCGGCCCGTCGGCTTCTTCCTTTGTGCTCGCGCTACGATACCTCGCGCTGGCGTCACTCATCGTCTACGGATGCTTGAAGCGCACCCTGACGGCCTGGATCTTCATCGCCATGCTGCTGGGTGCGGAGATTGGCCACGACTTCCCGCAGGCGGCAATCCATCTTCGCGTCCTCGCGCTGATTTTTCTGCGGCTGATCAAAGCCATCATCGCGCCTCTGCTGTTTGCGACGCTGGTGGTAGGCATCGCCGGGCACTCAAACCTGAAGCAGGTTGGGCGACTTGGCATTCGCTCGATCATCTTCTTCGAGGTCCTGACCACGATTGCGATCTTTCTCGGGCTGGCTGCCATCAACCTCAGCCGCGCCGGTGTTGGCGTACAGCTTCCGGCCGCGCCGGCCAGCGCCGAATCGCAGGGCGTGGGCAAGCTGAGCGCCGAAGACACCATCCTCCACATCTTTCCGGAGAACATTGCGAAGGCCGTAGCCGACGGCGCGGTGCTGCAGGTCGTGGTGTTCAGCCTGATCTTTGCCGTGGGGCTGGCGATGATCAGCGAAGAGAAGCGACGCCCCATGCTCGCCTTCTGCGAAAGCCTGGCCGAGACGATGTTCAAGTTCACGAACATCGTCATGTACCTGGCGCCGATCGGTGTGGGGGCCGCGGTCGCCTATACCGTCGGACACACGGGGTTCGGCATTCTGGGCAGCCTGCTGAAACTGCTGCTGACGTTGTACGCCGCGCTCGTCATCTTCGTGCTCGCTGTACTGCTGCCGACGGCCCTGCTGTTCCGCGTGCCCTTGCGGCGCTTCCTCAATGCGGTGGCCGAGCCGGTCACCATTGCCTTCGCGACCTCCAGTTCCGAAGCCGCCCTGCCCCGCGCGATGGAAGCGATGGAGGCCATCGGGGTTCCTCGACAGATCGTCGCCTTCGTCATACCGACGGGCTACAGCTTCAATCTGACGGGAAGCTCGTTGTACCTTTCGGTGGCGGCGATTTTCGTGGCGCAGGTTGCAGGGATGCACCTGTCGCTGGGCCAGCAGCTGATGATCATGCTGACGCTGATGCTCACAAGTAAAGGCGTTGCCGGCGTCTCGCGAGCCGCGCTGGTGATCTTGCTGGCCACGGCAACCTCGACCGGACTGCCTACGGAGCCGGTGTTCCTGCTGCTGGGAGTCGATCAGTTGCTCGACATGGCGCGCACCGCCGTTAATGTGCTGGGCAACTGCCTGGCAACCGTGGTCATGGCGAAATGGGAGGGCGAGTTCGATAACGAACAGCCTTCGAGGGTCGTGGTCGAAGCGCTGGAGGGATAGTTAAACCACCACCCTCTCATCCATCGTTCTGTATCGGGGCATGGCTTCAGCCATACCGCAACGCTCAACCAATCGCGTGGGCTTCCGCCCCCAGGGAGCCTGTCTTTACAGGGGTAAGCCCGCCTCGTCCGGCGCACTACGAAATACGAATTGCCTGTGCAAGAAATAAAGGGCTTAACGGCACGACTGAAGTCGTGCCCTGATACAGGGCTGCTCGTATGAGTCTTCCGGCAGCCAGTGAAGGTCCGTGCCTGATACAGGGCTGCTCGCAATGATTCTTGCGCAGCCTGTGAAGTCGTGCCTGACACAGATTGCTCCGAAAGGAGTTTTTGAGCAGCCTGAAAAACGTCCTGCCCTGATACGACGCGGAATGAGCGGAATGACGATGAGATGCATTCCGGGTGGATTCGAAGGGTCGAGCTTCAGGAGCCGCTCAGCACTGGGCCCTGCACCTCCATCGCGTGCTTGTGCCGCAGGTTGAGGTGCCTCTGCCGGAAATGCGCCACGGCGCGCTCGCCCCACACCCGCACGAAGTAGTAATTCAGTCCCGCGCCAATCACGCCGCTGATCACCGGAATCAATCTGGCTGTCCACTTCTCCACGATTTCGGCGCTGGCGCTCACGGCGATCTTCTGAATTACCTTGGGCACGAACTTCGAGACAAACTGTTTCTCCAGCAGTTCGCGGCTGATGTCGACGCCGGCGGCGCTGGCGGCTGCGATCCACAGCTCGGCCTCTTCTTCCTCGGTGTTGTACTGGAAGCCGTAAATCAGGCTGAGTTTCTGAATCATGCGCAGCGTGAGTGCCGAAAGGATGCCGAGATCGGGCACCACGGTGAACAGCCCGCCCATTCCCAACCCTGCACCTTCGGCCGCAGCCATCTTGCGCGTCGTCTGGATGGCCTCATAGGCAATCCGGTCGAGCGTCTCCACCGGCACGCCGTAAAGGCCCTCGTAGGTCAGGGCCGGCAAGTCATAGGCCATGCGCAGGTGGTCAAGATAATTTGCAGGATCGACTTTGACCGTGTGATAGGCCTTGGTCAGGGCGCCGCGAAGAGCGTCTTCTACCCGTAATCTCATCCACGATTTGTTCTTGCCCAACGCTGCCATGGGTCTCCTTCACTCTTTAGTATAGGCTGTGGAGGCGATCAAAAGCGCCGTCCACCGTCATCTTGGAAGCGCTCCTCGTGTGCTAGCATCGAAGCACCTGATGCCTACCGGAAAGCTACAAGTTGTACCCCTCGGCGGCCTGGGCGAGTTCGGCATGAATTGCATGGCGATCCGCTGGGCAGACGACATTATCGTCGTCGATGCCGGGCTGATGTTTCCCGAAGCCGAATTGCTCGGCGTCGACATCGTTGTGCCCGACATTACGTATCTGATGGAGAACCGCGAGTATGTTCGCGGGATCGTGTTGACGCACGGACATGAAGACCACATCGGCGGCCTGCCGTGGGTGCTGTCGGAGTTGAATGTGCCGGTGTATGGCACAGAGTTCACGCTGGCCTTGGTTGAGGGCAAACTCGAGGAGCATGCTCTACTCGAAAACGCTGTGCTCAATGAGATCCGTCCGGGCGAGCGCTTCAAGATTGGTGCCTTCACGATCAACCCCATCCAGGTCACGCACAGCCTGGTCGATTGTGTCGCCCTGGCGATCCACACACCGCTCGGAATCCTAATCCATACCGGCGATTTCAAGGTCGACCCCACGCCCACCGACAACCGGCTGTTCGACCTGCACGCTTTCGCCGAGTATGGCAAGGAGGGCGTGCTGGCGCTCTTCCAGGATTCCACCAACGTTGAACGCAAGGGCTACACGCCGAGCGAACGCGCGGTCCGCGCCCGCTTCCAGGAGATCTTCGCGCGCACCGAGAAGCGGCTGTTCATCTCCTGCTTCTCGTCGTCGATTCACCGCATCAAGCTGGCGCTGGAGATGGCCTTCGAAAGCGACCGCAAGGTGGCGCTGGTCGGCCGCTCCATGCTGGAGTCAACCGAGATCGCACAGGACCTGGGCTATATCGATGTGCCGGAAGGATTGCTGATTCATCCTTCGCAAATTCGCGATCTGCCTGCCAACAAAGTTTGCGTGATGATCAGCGGAACGCAGGGCGAACCGATGTCGGCGCTGTCGCGCGCCGCGGTCGACAATCACAAGCACGCACGCATTCAACCGGGGGATACGGTCGTGCTGTCGTCGCGTATCATCCCGGGCAACGAGAAGGCCATCTATCGCGTGGTCGACCACTTGTTTCGGCGCGATGCCCACGTCATCTACGACGACGGATCGCAGCCGCCGGTGCATGTCAGCGGACACGCCAGCCAGGAAGAGTTGAAGCTCATCATCAACCTGGTGAAGCCGCGTTACTTCATTCCCATCCACGGCGAATACCGCCAGCTCAAGCTGCATGCGGAGATGGCCGGTGCGATGCACGGCTCGGTCGGACACGTAATGATGATCGAGAGCGGCGATGTGCTGGAATTCGACGAGTTGGGCGCGCGTAAGTCCGGGAAGGTAGCGGTCGGGCGCGTATGCATCGATTCGAATTCGATGGGCGATGTCGTCGAAGACCTGGTCATTCGCGATCGCCGGCACCTGAGCGAGGACGGTATCGTGCTGCCGATCATTGCGATTAACAAGCTGACCGGCAAGGTCGAGACGACCCCGGAAATCGTAATGCGCGGCTTTTCGGCTTTCGGCGAAGACGGCTTTCTGGAGCAGGCACGAAGCATCGTGATGAACACGTTGGAAGCCTCGAGCGACGAGGAGAAGGCGGACTATGGCGTGATCAAGGAAAAAATCCGCCAGGACCTGAAGCGCTTCATCGTGAAGAACACCTCGCGCCGGCCTTTGATCATGCCGGTGATCCTGGAAATATAACGCACTGAAGCGTGGCTTCGTACCGCAACTTCATCAGTCGTGATTCCGACCGGAGCGATTTTTTTCGTCATTCCGACCGAAGCGAAGCGGAGTGGAGGAACCTGCTGTTAAACACGTGGCATAACAGCCTCCGCTGATGAGCATCCAAGCTTCGCGAATTTCGAATATGGCTTCTCCCCGCTCCCGCGCTCTCGCTTGGCTTCTGCTTCTGCTCCCCGTCATCCTGATCGCCGTTTACCCCAGCGCCCAGAATTACCTTCGCGCCGCTTCGCTGCTGCAACGCATCGCGAATCCTCACGCCACGGGATGGATGGCGAACTACGACGTGCACCCCGTCGATACCCGGGACCGGACGTTTGACTTCAGGGGGCGCAGTATCCCGGCGCGAATCTACCTGCCGCGTGGTGTGGGCTTCGCGCCTGGAATCATGGTGGTGCATGGGATGAATAGGTTGGGCATCGACGAGCCTCGGCTGGTGGGCTTCGCGCGCTCGCTGGCGGCCAGCGGCTTCTTCGTGATGACACCGCTGGTTCCCGGAATCGCCGACTATCGCGTCGAGGGCGAATCCGCCGACTTGATCGCCGCTGCGGCGCAGGACTTCGCGCAGGAGCTCGACCTGCCAAAGGTGGGCGTTCTGGCGTTCAGCTTTTCCGGCGGATTGGCTCTGCTGGCCGCGAGTGATCCTCAGTCTTCGCGATCCATGGGATGGGTGGCTACCATCGGCGCTCATTACGATCTGGCGCACGTGCTGCGATTCTTCGCGACCGGCGACGCGGTGCGACCCGACGGATCGGTGGAACACCGTACACCCAACGACTATGGGCCGCTCATCGTGATTTATGACGAGGCGCAGGACTTTTTTGCGCCTCAAGATGTGGAGGCGGCGCGCAAGGCGATAGCTCTCGTGTTGGAAGCCAACGGAAAAGCGTCAGAGGAGCTAACCGAAGGAATGACGGTCGACGACCAGCAGACGATGCAGAGGATCTATCACAAGCAATGGCGAAGCTTCGCGCCCGCGATCCTGAGCGAGATTGACAAGCGTCGGGAACAACTCGCTGCCGCTTCGCCTGCCGGACATCTGCGCTTTCTGCGTCTTCCGGTGCTGTTGCTGCACGGCTCCGACGACGACGTCATTCCTCCGACGGAGCAGTTGTGGCTGAAGCGCGACCTTGCTCCCGATGAACTTCGCGAGGCGCTCATCAGCCCGGCCATCAGCCACGTGCAGGTTGGTAGCAGAGTGACCTTGCGCGAGCGGCTGGCGCTTGTACACTGGATGGCGACGATGATTTCCGAGGCACGCGCCGGTGGCGAGAATCGGCATCCCGCCGGGGCCCCGGCCGGAGCGTGGTTCGCAGCGTCGACGCAAGTGCAGTGATCCCGGACATGGTGACTCTCGAACAGATCAAGCTGGCGCAACAGCGGCTGAAAGGTGTTGCCGCCCGCACGCCGCTCATCCGCTATTTCCCTGCTCCGAATGGTGGAGTACCGGCTGCGGCGGAGCTTTGGCTCAAGCCGGAAAGCTTTCAGCCCATTGGTTCGTTCAAGCTGCGCGGTGCGTACAACAAGATTGCGTCGCTTTCAGAAGAAGAGCGATCGCGTGGCGTGATCTCGTACTCCAGCGGCAATCATGCGCAAGGCGTTGCGTATGCCGCTCGCGCGTTGGGGGCGAAGGCCATCATCGTGATGCCGCGCAATGCCCCCAAAACGAAGCTGGAAGCCACCGCAGCGTTGGGAGCCGAAATCGTCATCGTCGGTCCGGCCAGCGCCGAACGCATGAAGAAAGCGGAAGAATTGGCGAAGCAGCACGGCTACGCGATTGTGCCACCGTACAACGACGAGCACATCATCGCTGGACAAGGCACCACTGGGCTGGAAATCCTGGAAGACGCACCCGACGTGGAGCTCGTGCTGGTGCCCGTCGGCGGCGGAGGACTGGCCAGCGGGATCGCGAGCGCCATCAAGCTTAGCGGATCGCAAGCAAAGGTTGTCGGCGTTGAGCCCGAGCTGGCCAACGACGCTCAGCAGAGTTTTCGCAGTGGCGAAATCGTGCAGCTGCCGGCGGAGCGCGTCTCCAGCACACTGGCCGACGGCTTGCGAACGCAGTCCCTCGGCCCGCGTAATTTCGAACACATCCGCAAATTCGTCGACGACATTGTGACTGTGACCGAGGACGAAATTCGCAGCGCGATGCGCCTGCTTGCAGCGAACGCGCGCATCGTCGCCGAGCCGAGCGGGGCGGTAACCTTCGCCGCATGGCTCTTCCACTCCAAAGAGCTGCCGGACTCGAAGAAGACAGTCGCGATCGTTAGCGGCGGCAACCTGGAGCCACAGCTGCTGGCACAGGTGCTGACGGACGAAGAAGAGTGAAACGGCGCCAGCGGGAATCGGTGTTGTCAGGTTGAAGGGGCGCGGCTTCGGGCGCGCCGTGATGTTACCCAGAGAAGGGGCTTAGCCTCGCTTTGGTCTTGATTACGTAAACTAGTGTATTCGGGGTGGAGGCTGTCAGAAGTAAATGGGAATTTTCTTTGGGGCTAAGGCTCCCTCTTTTCGCCGTCGGCATGGCGCGCCTGAAGGTGCACCCCTTCCGGGCGTTTCTGGACGATCCTTGCTTCCTTCCTTAGTCGTCGCCCTCGTGGTTTCTGTGTCCGTGCCTGCCCTGGCGGCAACGGAGCGCGGCATCATGGTCCGCCAAGGCATCATCTACATCTCCCCGGACGCGTCGTCGGCCAAGATTTCCGATATTGGCCGCGGCCGTGAAGTCGCCATCGTCGAGCACGGTCACGGCTGGCTCAACGTTGTAGGCACTGTCGATGTGGTGCAGGGCGCAGAGTACGATGCCGAGGCCGAAGACCGCAATGTTACCGGGTGGATCGTCGACAAGGGCGTCGTCACGCCCGCCACCCCCGATGGCGACAAAATCGTCTATGGCGAAGCGGTCGACTCCGAGGCCGAGGCCATGAAGCGCGGCGGCCGGCGAGGCGCCGCCCAGGACGCGATGCGGCTGTACGAGCGGATGGCCGAGTACTTTCCGCAGTCACCGCTGGCTGCCGAGGCCGCCTATCGCGCCGCCGACATCCGCTGGCAGATTGACGCCGCCGATGTCGCCAGCCGGCCGTCTGCCAAGCTGCAGGACCCGTCGCTGCGAGCGCAAATCGATGAATCGCGCATGAAGCAGGTCATCAAGAAATATCCCGGCACCCGGTGGGCCGACCTCGCCGCCTATCATTTCATCGCCAACAAGCTTTGCGGCGACTGGCAGGCGGAAGCGAAGTGTCCCGAGAAAGAAGCCGAAATCTACATGAAGTACGCCAACGAGCGTACGCAGTCGCCCAAGGCGCCCGAAGCGCTCTACAACGCGGCCTGGCGGTACTCGGCGCTGATCGAGATCTACAAGTCCGACAACCAGGAGAAGAAGTCAGCGGAATCGTCGGCGCGTGCAATCGACACGGCCAAGAAGCTGATTGCGCAATACCCCAACGACACCGACTGGGCCACGCGCGCGCAACGTCTGATATACATGGTGCAGACCAGCATTCCTACCTGGGGCAACACCCGCGAATAGTGCGGACACCGGGTAAGAACTCAGTAACGGCTGAGCAATGTGAGGGTGCGTCTTTGGCGGAAACTGCCTGGACTGCAGGTCGGAGCTCCGGAGGCGCGCACCGTGCATGGCGTGACGTCAGAGTGTTTTGAAGCGGCGAGCCTTCAGGCGCGGCGGTGAGAGTCTGCATTAAAAGTAAGCGGGCTTCAGCCCGCGGCAGACATGCTTTAGCGGAGGCGATTTGAACGACTTTTTTCTGGCTGTCGTCCTGGGCATCATTGAAGGCTTAACTGAATTTCTTCCTGTCAGCTCGACGGCCCATCTGCGCATCTCCGAAAGCCTGATGAACATCAGCCTGGACGATCCGTTCTGGAAGATGTTCTCCATCGTCATCCAGCTTGGCGCCATTCTGTGCCTACCCATTTATTTCTGGGGCCGCATCGTCGAATTCGTTCGCGATTTCCCCAAGGGACCGCGCGGCGACCGCACGGCTCTCAATCATCCGCTGACTCTCACGCTGATCGCGTTCGTGGTGACCGCCATCCCTGCTTTCCTGCTGACCAAGATCATCGGCAAGCATCTGGAAAGCCTGTGGATCATGGCGATCGCGCTGATTGTCGGTGGCGTCGTAATGTGGGTGGTCGATGCAATCTACGAACGCTCGCGCCACCGTGCCTTCCTGCGCGACGGAAAGCTCACTACGAGCATGGACCAGATGTGCGTCGGGCAGGCAGTCTGGATCGGCGCCTGCCAGATTCTGTCCGCAGTCTTCCCCGGTACCTCGCGTTCGATGTCGACGATCACGGCCGGCGAGTTGGCCGGCATGAGCCGTCAGGCGGCGCTGGAGTTCTCCTTCTTTCTGTCCATGCCGACCATGGCAGCGGCTACCGTCTACGATCTGCTGAAGTCGCTGCGACCGCACCATGGCGAGGAGAGCTCCATCGGAGCAATGCCCAGCGATCCCCACCACTGGATTGTCCTGGCGATCGGCTTCGTCGTCTCGTTCATCGTGGCCTATGGCGTGGTGGCTTGGTTCATGAACTGGGTTCGCACCCGCGGCTTCGCGCCCTTCGCCATCTATCGCATCCTGGTCGGAATCGCAGTGCTCTGGTGGATTACGCGGGCGCACGGCTAGTTGGCAGCCTGAAATTGGCAAGCCGGTACGTAGCACGCCATCCTCAGGCCCACCGTACAAGGACATACGGGCTCGGTGGTGTCGTCGGGATGGGCAGCGACTTCGAACCAAGAGTTACGGAATCACCGCTCAAGGGAAGCCGGCTGGTGCTTGCCGCCGCTGTCACGCCCGTAACCCGGCGCAGTGCATCGGGCGCGTGGCCGAACTGGTCACTCTCTGCAACGACGCGAACGCCTCAGAACGCGTATCGCAGGGCCAGCGTAGTGTTGTTGGCGTGGAAGTTGCGCGGTGCGGTCGGCCCCACAAAGGAATCTTCCCCATACTGGTAGTAGTTCCAGGCAGCGACGAACTTGACGTTCTTGCGCAAACTAAAATCCACTCCAGCCAGCGGCGACTGATAGGTTGAGGACAGCGGGCCCAACGGTAACAACGGATTTAAGTCCGTGGTAGAGCCCTGGTTGCTGACGATGTTGTACCCCAGTCGCAGCGTGACGCGTTCGGCAGGAGAGAGGGTCAACGCAAAATAACCATACTGCGTGTGCGTGTGATAGAGGCCGTAGGTCTGCAGCAGCGTTGGGTCTTCGGGACAGGTTGTGGTGTCGGACGGTGTTGTGGTCCCGGCAAAGCAGAGGAACAGGTTTTGCTGAACGGCGTCGAAGTTGTAGGCCATGTCGAGACCCCAGTATTTGTTGGGATTGATCATGGCGGTCAGGGCAGTCGAGTAGTTGTGCTGATTGTCCTGAATGTCGCTGGTGTTGTTCTTGGCCTGCTGGAAGAGCAGGTTGGCGCCGACCGTAAGCCAGGGATGCGGCGAATAGGAAACGTTGCCGGTGATTTTGTACGAGCTGAGAGGATCAGTGCGGTACAGCCAGTTGTCCGAACTTCCATACTGCGCCGTGACGTTGGCGTGCAAGGCGCTTCCCTTGCGATACCACGCACCCACCAGGCCGGAATAATTATTGATCTCCGTTGTCGGACCTCCGAAGGGCGTGAGGACACCGCTGAAGGTGCAGCTTCCATCAGGGTTCAGAGGCAGGCCTACACAGTTACCACGATTGGGATTGTTGGGATAGTACACGTCTCCAGTCGATCCCTGGAACGTACTGCCGGGCTGAATAATGTAATTCGTCCAGATGAAGCCAACGCGAATGCCAAAGGACCGCGTGATGTCGTACAGGGCCTCGAAGTCATTCTCCTTCGTGTTCTGGTACACCAGGTTGACCCACTGTTCATTCGTCAGGTCCGCCGGCGATGAGGAGCTGTGATTCAGGACGGTAGGTGGAAAGAAGGCAATCGGACTGAGCAGCGTCGCCGAACCGGTTCCAGCGGCCGTAAAGTAACTTGCTTGAACGTTATCCAGACTGCCGGATTCACTGAAGTTGCGGAAGCGAAAGGTCTCCATCAGGCGAAACTTGTCGGTCAACTTGAATGTCGCCGTGAGATTAGCGGAGGAGGTATTCCAGACGGAAGAAGATCCACTCCCGTACGTGTTGTAGGCCAGGTTTCCGCTGCGGGTCGTGAGGCCGGAGAAACTTCCGTAAATCGGCGCTTCCGAGTGGGCGTGGCTGTACTGATACTGCCCGTTGAAATCGAGCCACTTGAGCGACGACGAGGTGAGGTTGACCTGCTCGGTGGGGACCGAAGTTTTGATGGGCTGGTAGAAGTTGGAGCTGAAGAAGCCATTGCATGAGGGATTGGCAATTCCGTTGATCAGCGGCGTTGAGCAGGGACTTCCGTTGTTGAACCACGACAATCCGAAACTGACCGGCGTTCCGTTAGGAAGCGGCCAGGAATTGAACGGGTTTAGCGTGTAATTCGAAGTGCCGGAATAGTACTGCAGCAGTTGGGTATAGCTGAGCGTAGTTTTCTTGTTGACACGGAAATCGGCGCCGAAGCGAAGGCCGTTCATGGTGTCGTTCCAGTTCTGGTTCAGCAGCGCCTCGGTGCCTTCATGCACACTGCTGAAGGCGGGACCGATGATGCGATTCCGATTGTAATTCAGACGAAACGACAGACGGTGCATGGGAAAAAGAACCAGATCGTAGTTGTAGAGATTCTGCGTGTCGTAGTAGGTGTGCGGTGAATTGAGAATCGGCAGATAGGGCGTTCCGCTGGGAGGGTTCAGCGGGTTGGCGAACAGATCGTAGTCGAAGTAATTGTTCATGTGCTGGTAGGTAAAGCTGAAGCTGTACCACCGATACTTCGCCACCCGCATGCGCAGGGCTTGTTGCGGATCGCCGCCCCAGCCGAAGCTGTTGAGCGTCAGGGTGTCGAATACGTCCTGGTGGGTAGTCGACTGCATGGTGAGCGACTGCTGCAGAATGCGCGCGCCGCTCTGGTCGTTCACCAGGGTGTCATACATCGGCTGACTGCCGGAGACAGCGGAGATGCGGCCTCCGAAATCGATCGACTGGGTTACGTGAAAGCCTCCGATCTCTTTCCCGTCGCCATCGGCGCTGGGCGTGCTTGCCGAACCGCTGGCTGAGCTTGTCTGGCCCGCGGAACTCTGTGCAACGGCGCTGCCTAGCGACACACTCACCACGAACACCGCTATCGCAAAGGAAAAAGCACCAACGTTCCTTGTGGACCTCATCGCGCGCCTCGCAATCAGCGGAAGAAGAAAGGATCGAAGTTCGATCCGTGAATCTGCGTGTGGCACATCGTGCACGCCTGATACTTGCTGGCCTGATTGTGGAACGAAGGTATCCCGGGCGCCGCTCCATTCATATTGGGTGTATGACAGCGCAGACAGAGAAAGTTGACGTTGTTGACCACCAGCAGGCGTGGATTCGGCGAACCATGCGGCATGTGGCAGGTCAGGCAACTGTCTTCCGTTTTGATGGGCGCATGCTCAAAGGCGAAAGGACCCATGGTGTCGGTGTGGCACTTGGTGCAGACAGCAAATTCCCCTGCAGCCGATCGCAACTGGCCACCGCGTGCCGTCTCATGCGGATTGTGGCAGTCGCTGCATTGGATCAATCCCACATCGACACGGTGCCGGAAGGGCCGGGCAAACTGCGCCTTCTGCGCCGCATGACATCCGAAGCACAGGGTGGTCTGCGGCTTTAGCAACAGAAAGTTGACGTCGGTCGAGCCATGCGGATCGTGGCACGATGTGCAACTGAGACCGTTTTTCAAGTGCGCGGATTGAGAGAAATTCTGCGTCTCCAGACTGCTCTGGTGACAAGCCAGACAGATCGCCGCCGCTTTCTCTGGAGAGAGTTGTGAGAAGCGGATGATCTTCGTGACATCGCCGCCGCCATCGACATGGGCCTGGGCTGGACCGTGGCACGCCTGACATCCATGCTGGTCGCCCTTCAGCAATGCGGCGTGCGGGGTATTCGCGAAGTGCTTGTCCCAGACTTCCTGGTGACAGGTCTTGCAGATTTCCGGATCGGCGTACTGGCTGCTGGTTGGTCCCGCAAGCGCGGCAGATGTTTGCGGGGGTGGGGTGTTCGCCTGGCCCGCACCGGACGCGCCGGCTTCCAGGCCGCTGAACACAAGCAAAACAAGCAGTAAGCATTGGTTTCTGCTCATTGTGAGACTCGCATCCTGCGAAGAGGCGCCGCGCTTCAATTTATGCGAACTTTTGCAATCCTTTATAGTCTCTCCCCGATAAAAGTTCAATCCTCGAGATGATGGGTGCCACTTCCCACCGATTTTTTCTGCTGCGCCACGCCCGGTTGACGCTATTGCACGAGGCTTGCGCCCTGGTCCGCCGTCCTCCGCATGCCCCTGTAACGAGACATCTTCGCTGCTCTCGGAGCCGAACGGCTCTGCCGGTATCCGTTCAGATACCGAGCCACTGCCGGAGATCATCGGTTGGCATACACCTGCAGAGTCGAGCTCAATGCCAAGTTGTTGCAAACGCGAGCTTGGCGCTTCCACGTTCTTCTTTATGGCGGCGCAGCGGCTATGGCACGAGGCTTGCTCTATACAAAAACGTTGCAGGAATCGGAGGCGGGTGGCGCTTCCGGAGAAACAAATTCAGTTTGGGTTCCACTGCGAGGAGCCCCACATAAGGAGGAGTTATGAAACGCAACTTCATCGTGACCCTGACGCTGGTGGCCCTGTCGCTGTTGACTGCTTCTTTCAGCTTCGCGCAGGACGAAGTCAAAGCCAATGTTCCTTTCGCCTTCCACGTTGGAAAAACTTCGTTGCCGGCCGGAACCTACATCGTCAGCCAAGCCGCGGATCACGCGATCCGCATTCAATGCGAAGACGCCAAAGCCGCCGCTCTCACCAACTACAGCAGTGAAGAGAAGCTAAAGGCGCAGCCTGCCAAGATGGTGTTCCATAAGTATGGAAACTCCTACTTCCTGGCTGAGATTTGGGATGGCTCGGGAAATTCGGGCATGCAGCTTCCCGAAGCCAAGCAGGAGAAAGAAATGCGCGCTTCGAACCAGGACAATCCGTCCAACCAGCTCGTAGTGCTGGCGATGAAGTAAGGCCCAACATCATATCGCGGTAGTCGAGACCCGGGAGAGGATCCCGGGTCTTCTGCTGTGCGCAGGTAGATCTTGATCTGCAAGATCCTTGCACGGCGGGCAAGACACTCCCCACTCTTCCGATGGTGGGCAACTTTATTACGACGCGCGAGGCTCTCCGGAGCGTAAGCTGCTTTTGTTGGGACGAGGAATTCTTCATCGTGACGGGATAGACATGGCAGGGTCGGGGGTGTTTCGGATGCGCCGCAGGTCAACAGGCCCACCCAAGCCAAAGCAGCTTGGGTGGGCACTCGCAGCATCCAGATGGGACAGCCTTCCGTACCGCTATTTGTACGTAGCGTTGGTGCGGAGCAGTTCGTCGCGGTGCGGGGTGAAGTCGACCATGGAACCGAAGGCAGGTCCACTCAGCGGGCTCGCCTTCAGCGCTTCGCGCAGGCCCTCGTTAACCTTGTCCAGGCCTTCCGCGTTGGGCGTGATGTAGAAGAGCCAGAAAGTGCCGGGCGCTTCGCTGTGGATCGCATGAGTATCGATCTCGTATTCCACAATCGCTCCCGATGCCATCATTTTTTCCATCAGCGGGACCATGAGGCTCTTACTGATCGTGTCCACGGCGTCGTCCGGTGCGTCGGCTTTCAACTTATAGGAAGACCCGTGGGTGTAGGCATTCTTGTATGTTCCGGGACGCCAGCTGTAGTAGCGGCTTACAAAAATGGTGTCCCAATGTTTCGTGGAACTGGCGAGGACCGAACTTGTGCTGCTCCCGGACGCAGAGAACTGGTCCAGAACATTCACCAAACCGGCCATCGACATGGCCGACCACCAACTGTCGTGTGTGGGCCCATCAGCCTGGTGAACCAGGTTTTCATCGTTGCCATAGGCTACGAGAGTTCCACTGGCAATGGCTTTGTCCAGAATGCCCTGGTTGGCCCCAGCCGATTTTTCCATCTCGGCCCAATGCGCGCGGGGAATGGTCCAATCGGAAACGTAGCTATACATCGGCGCTTTTTCTTTCACCTCCGCCGTCTGCGCAACGGCGGGAGCCGCCCCGACCGTCGACATCGTGAGTGCGCAAAGTGCTCCAAAGAGTATCCAGAGTTTCCTATTCAAAGCTTTCTTCCTCCATGATTTTTAGTTAAAGCCGTTTTGATATCGAAAGATAGCTTTATGCTGCTGCGCACACGCGTGCGTCGTGCTGGACCGCATTTAGTCCTGAACCTACACAATCCAAGTTTTAAGAATAGTTAAGAATAGTTATAGACAGGCTGGTGGATTCTGGATTGGAGGCGCAATTCGCCGTGGCAAGGCGCCTTCCTTCGAAACTCCCCTACCGCTCTCAATTTGTGTGAAAATGTGATGAACGGATTATGGGACGAATCGCGGTACAAAGCAATTGGAAAATCGTGCCGCTGCACCCACCCACTTCCTGGCCCGTTTGGTTTGTTCCGCGGTCACTTTGGACGAGACATGGTCGTCTCTTATCGTCGCTCGACAACCCAGCTCGACAACCCAACAGACAGTCCTGATCAGCGTGTAGCGCAGGGCATCTTCAGAAAGGCCGTGCGGCAATTCCTCAGCAGCACCCCACTTTCATCGCAGCTTCTTCGGGTTTGCCGAAGGCTTCTTCGGGAATTTTCGTTCCGTGTAAAGTGTTCCAGCAGCGCCTGGCAGACTCAATCACAACGAGAACCACGCCCACCACGAAGATGACCATCAGTGTGGTATCGAGATATCCCTGGAATGCGTGGCCCGGCTGGCGCGCCAGCGGCAGATAGATATCGCGAATGGACAAAACGCCGGCGGTCAACGTCGTTACACCGACGAAACACATGGGTATCGCGGTGATGAACGCGTATTTGGCTTTGCCCATGTTCACCAGAAAAGTGGTCACCACGGCGAGCGCGATGGTCGCGAGCAACTGGTTGCCGGTTCCAAACAGCGGCCATAACGTCGAAATGCTGCCGGTGTAAATCAGGTATCCCCAACTGGAAACTACGATGGCCGAAGTCACGAGATTCCCCGGCAGCCACGCGGTGTTGCTGAATGGCTTGTGAACTCTTCCCAGCAATTCATGCATGACGTAGCGGGCGACGCGAGTTCCGGTGTCTACGGTTGTCAGAATGAACAGGGCCTCGAACATGATGGCGTAGTGATACCAGTAGCCCGTCAGCGTTTTCATGCCGGGCAGACCTTTAAAGATCTGCGCCATACCAACGGCCAGAGAAACCGCGCCCCCGGTTCGGCCCGCCAGTTTTTCTCCGACTTGTGCGGAGAAGGCGTCGAGGTTCACGGTATGCATTCCTAATTTCGCAAACACAGCAGGAGTAGTGTTGATGGCGAAATAGTCGCCCGGATACATCGAGCAGGCAGCTATCAATGCGAGGATGGCGACCATGCCTTCGCACATCATGGCTCCGTATCCTATGAAGCGGGCATCGGTCTCTTTCCATAGCATCTTGGGGGTCGTGCCGGACGAGATCAACGAATGGAAGCCTGAAATCGCTCCACACGCGATAGTGACGAAAAGGAAGGGAAAGAGCTTGCCCTTGATGATGGGGCCGCCGCCGTGGATGAACTGCGTCACCGCCGGGAACTGAATGTTGGGATGGACGATAAACACGCCAACGATCAGGAGCACGATGGTTCCCAGCTTCATGTAGGTCGAGAGATAGTCGCGCGGTTCGAGCAGCATCCAGACAGGCAGTACGGACGCGATGAATCCATAGGCCATCATCAGGTAACAGATGGTGTGCGGGCTGAAGGTCAGCACTCCTGCGTAAGCCGAGGCAGCGAACCATCGTCCGCCGATAACGCTGGCAATCAGGAGCACCACTCCGACAATGCTGGGGCCGGTGATCTTGATCGTTCCCGGTTCACTCTTGAACATGTAGACGCCCATACATACTGCGATCGGGATGGTCATGGCAATGGTAAAGACGCCCCACGGACTATTGGCCAGTGCATTCACGACCACGACGCCCAAACCTGCCAGGGTAACCAGCAGGATGAAAAGCAACGCAATCATCGTGACCAATCCCGCAAAGCGACCGACTTCGGTACGGGCCACATCGGCGAGCGACTTTCCTTTGTGGCGAACGGACGCCACCAGCACGGTAAAGTCATGGACGCAGCCCGCGAGCACCGCTCCGACCAGAATCCACAGAAAGCCCGGAGCAAATCCGAACTGTGCCGCCAAGGTTGGACCCACCAGCGGCCCGGCACCGGCAATCGCCGCGAAGTGATGGCCGAAGAGCACCCACTTCGGCGATGGAACATAGTTGTGTCCATCTTCATAGGCATGCGAAGGCGTAATGCGCGCATCGTCGAGAACCAAGACCTTCGCGGCGATGAATGCGCTGTAATAACGGTAGCCGATAGCAAAAACGCAGAGTGCCCCGAACAGGATCGGAAAGGTATTCATGAAACCTCCTGGCAACCTCGTCTGACTGGTCCGCGGAACGAAAATTCACTTCGCGTGATTCAGGGTGCGTCGGCAGAGCATCGACCGTCGATGACCGGTTGGCCTTCCTACGCGACCTCGGTCGCAGCGCTGACGGCGTACGGACGAAGAACGAGACCCGCCATGATAGGAAGATAAAACGGGGCTATGACGAAGGATTGTGACGAGCGTCCGCTTCCGCTGTGATGCTGCAACCGTTCTGCCAGAGACCGCCTTTCAGCCCATCGCCGAAAGGTTTTCCAGCGCGATCGATCGGCGCGTAAGTCAGACTGTCTTGCTGAATGTTAGAGACGTTCGCACAGAAATACGGCTGCTGCGCAGCGCCCGGCGTGCTGACCTGAGCGTGCTCAGCGGGGTGATCGCCAGGCGACAGCTCCAAGTGCTTCGCAGGTATTCCCAGTGTTACGGCCGCTCGTGCCAGTACATTTCCCATCCCAGATAGCGGGTGCAGGCCTCGTAAACGGCGGCGGCCACGGTTGACAGGTTGGCAGCTACATGGTGCTCGAAACCGTTTTCGCAGATATAGTGCAGCAGCCTTTGCATCTGCGGGATCTCGACCACCCCGGCGCCGCCGAAGGTTTCCAGCGGATCGTCGGTGAATCGGCCCTCCCCAACGTAGCCGCGCATCCGGCCGGCGGTATCGTCGGTGGAGAAGCGGACGTATGTCATTTTCTCGGGCTTGATCAGGCCTTCGCAGGTACCGTACGTGTTCTCAATACCCACCGTACCGGCGATGATTGCCTGGTATTTCATGGTGGCTTCGCGGAAGAAGTGTTTAGGCAGGTTCGAGCAATGGAAGCATACGGCTTTGTTGGGATCGGAACCATAGTTGTTGTTCCAGTCCAGCAGTGCCGAGGGCGTACCCGAGGCGAGCTGCAGTGCATGCATTCCCAGCACTCCGCAGATGTCCACCTCGCAGGCGCTGGAGAGCAGTTGGTTGCTCATCATACTCATCACAGTGCAAGGCACGACGCCCAGATTCTCCTCCAGCGATGTCCAGCATTGCACCGCGCTGATTGTCACTTCGGTTGCGGCCATCCACTGTTCAATCACCGTGGAGAGCTTCGCCATCTTCAACAGCGCAGCTTCCGGCACACCGGAGGACGAAACATACTGCTTGATGGCAGCGAGTTTGGCTTGCGCCTGTTCGTCCTCCTCCTTCATGCGCCCGATCCGTCCGAGCACTTCGGACAGGTCGAGCGTCTCGACGGAAATTCCCTGCGATTCGAGCAGCTTCTCGCTGTAGCGGACGGTGTTGAAAGCCGCCGGGCGGGCGCCAATCGAGCCCACGCGCAAGTTGCGAAATCCATTTACAACGCGGCACACCACCAGGAACCATTGCAGGTCGCGCGCGAATTCCTCCGAACCGGGCGACTCGGTGTGCAGTGTGGTGATGGAATACGGAATGCCGTACTGTTTGAGATTGTTACAGGCCGACATCTTGCCGCAGAAGCTGTCGCGACGAAAGGCAATCGACATCTTCGCGGGTTCGTCGGGAGTGGCCTGAATGAGCACTGGCACACGGAGGTCGGCCAGGCGCAGGGTATCGGCAATCGCACGCTCTTCCCCAAAATTGGGAAGCGTTACGATAACCCCGTCAATCCTTTCGCGATTGCGCTTGAACAACTCGGCACAACGTCGCGAGTCCTCGCGGGATTCGACCGCTCCGTATTTGCTCTGCTCGGGAGTGAGCGCCACCACGTCAATCCCTGCAGAGCCCAGAACACGCATCATCTCTTCCCTGCCGCTCTTGGCCAGGTGATCCGGGAAGAAACCGCGATTGCCAACGATCAGGCCCAACGTCATCGGTCTGTTACTCAAGCTGAAGACTCCTGTGACCTGCGGATCAGAATTTTTGTACACCAACTACGCCGCGCGCTCAGAATTTCAACTTCTGCTCCACTCCGGAATACTGCACAATCCGGTCCGGCTGCGGGTCGGGACGAATTCCGACGCCGTGACCTTCACCAACAAGCACCACTTGGAACGTTCGCGTCTGCAGCATCCCGGGAAAAGTTCCCTGCCGGGCGCCGATTGTGAGCGTCGCAGAGGAATCGTCCCAGTGCAAAGGAATGACTGCGTAGACGCCCGTTTCATAACTATAATTATCGTTCTCGTCTTCGTAGAGCGTGAAATCGCCGTCGGCTCCTTTATACACACGCAACTCGATCGGATCCTCCGGCTTTTGCGTCGAGTACTCCAGCTCCGGGCCCAGGGGAACGATTGATCCCGCTCGCAAGTAGAGCGGCATACGCTCCAGCGGCGCCTCCGCCTCGATCTCTCTGCCTCCGGTGAGTTCGTGTCCCGTCCAAAAGTCATACCAGTGCGCACGCGGCAGATAAAGGTTCCGCGTGGTGGCGTTGGCCTCAGTCACGGGACTCACCAGAAAGGCCGGCCCAAACATGAATTGGTCGCCGATATTTTGAGCACGCCGGTCGTCCCGGAAATCCATGACCAGCGGCCGCATCGGAGTATAGGAGTTATGGGTGACCCGCCAGGCAACCGAATAGATGTATGGCAGCAGACGATAGCGCAGCGTGTCGAAGCTGGTCAGGATGTCTTGCGCAGCCTGTCCGTAGGACCACAGCTCGTTCTGATTCGTGCTGCGCGTGCCGTGGACGCGGAAGATCGGACAAAACGCGCCGTACTGGAACCATCGAATGAACAGCTCGCGATACGCCGGGTCATCGGGATTGCCATCGACAAAACCGCCAATGTCCGTGGTCCAGTAAGGGATGCCGGAGAGCTCGAAATTAAGCCCGGCGGGGATTTGTCGACGGAAGGTGAGCCAGTCGGAATTAATGTCTCCCGACCATGCCGTAACCGCGTTGCGCTGAGCGCCGGCGAATGCGGAGCGCGACAGGATGAACACCCGTTTCTGATCCGAAGCTTCGCGCTGACCGTCATAGACCGCTGATGTCGTCATCAGTGGAAACAGGTTCGCATACCGCGCGCCATTGCCGATTGCGACCTTGCTCTTGAGCAGGATGTTGTCCTCCTGGCCTTCGGTCTCGGGCTCCGTGGTGTCGAGCCACCAGGCATCCACGCCGATATTGAAGAGTGCCTTGTCCATGAGCTGCCAGTAGTATTTGCGAGCCGCAGGATTGAACGCATCATAGACTGCCATTTGACCCGCATGGTAGGGCGGCTTGGGATATTTTGTTTTGGCAATGAACCACCCTTGCTTGTCCATGTAGGCATATTCCGACGAACCGGGCTCAAAGAACGGCCAAACGGAAATCATGAGATGAAAGTTATTGCGATGCAGGTCGCCGATCATTCCCTTAGGGTCGGGGTAGTTGGCATTAAAAACGTGCTCGCCCTTGCGGTTCCACCAAAACCAATCCTGCACAATATTGTCGGCCGGAATCTTCAGTTCGCGGTATTTATGCGCAACTTCAAGAATCTCCGCCTGCGACTTATACCGGTTCTTGCACTGCCAAAAACCATAGGCCCATTTGCCAAACAGCGGTGCCTGTCCCGTCAGTTCGCGATAATCGGCGACGATTCTGTCGAGTTCGGGGCCATAGAAAAAGTAGTAATCGATCGTGTCGGCCACTTCCGAGCTGACATACAGATAGTTCGCAAAACGATTGTTGACCCGGCTGCGTGAGGCATTGTTCCAGAAGATGCCGTAACCGAGACTCGATACCAGAAGTGGCACGGCGATGTTGCTGTTGTCCTGCGCAAGATCGATCGCCTCCCCGCGGTAATTCCATACGCCTGCCTGGTATTGTCCCACCCCATAGAGCGCTTCCGGCGAGCCGTAAATGTTGAAGAAGTCTTCCGCGTGATAGGTCTTCTCGCCGTTGACCACGACCGGGGTCAGGGTCTTCGACTGGTCCAGGAGGAGCCGTTTGCCCGATGAATCGAAATAGGTGATGAAGCCGTCCTTGCGGCCAACGTTGACTCTAAGCTTCGCGGTGCTCAGCGTGATCGCATCCGGCGACTGCTCAAGTTTCCATGCCACCGGTTCCCAGGAAGTCTTGATGACCGCAAATTGTTCGTGCTGTGGCACGGCTGTTGCCGGCGAGTCGATTACATGTACGATGGAGTCGCTGCAGACCTGCAATCGCAGCGTGCCCACTTGCATGGCGAGGATCACTCCATCGGGCTGTTGCTGCACCGAAGTGACTGGATTCGGCAGAACCCATTGTGCGACAGCGGGGGAAATGGCGACGAGCAGGAAACAGAAAGCGCGAGCCAAGTAGCGGGGCCTTCGCGCCCTCACATAGGGTCTCAATTTTCGGTCCTCGGATTCCACTAGCCGCAGTCGTTTCGAAGTGTTACAGCCAGTTACAAAAGATAAAGATTACCGATGCCTCGCTCGCTTTCGGATCAACCGAATCCAAGAAATTCCGCCGGGCTCCATCCCTTCGCATCCAGGCGCAGCTACCGGAGACCGTTCCAGACTATGCGGTGAAACAGCACGTCCATGTCCGCGGGCGGTTCTTTGGCACCGCGAGCAATCCACCATCGCAACAGCGACAATAAGCTCCCCGCCAAGGCAACCGCGTGGGCCGCCAATTCACGTTCTGGAAGTTTGGGAAGATGCTTCGATTCCTTGAGTCGCTGCTCGATTCCCCGGGCAAAGTAGTCTTGCGCAAGACTGAAGAAATCGTCGAGAAGGCCGGCATCCGCCAGCGCGCGATACATCCTGTTCTGGCCACCGATGTGGGCAAACATCTCGGTCACAGGCACAACTCGATGCGACTGCTCCTTACGAACGGTGAGCGCTGTGCTCATCGTTTCCAGGAACTTCTCCAGTTGGGTGAGGAGCAGATCGTTCTTGTCGCGGAAGTGAAGATAGAAGGTAGAACGACCGACGGAGGCGCGATCCAGTACTTCCTGCACCGTCACGTCATCGATCGGCTTCTCGCCGATCAACTCCACCAGAGCGCTGCCAAGACGCTGGTGGGTCCGCCGGGTTCGCTCATCGGGCTTTCGCCGGCGCTTCAGTTTTTCGTTTTGCCCAGCGTGTTCCTGCAATCTGGAGCGCTCATTCCTGGACATGGACGGCCCCTTTGTTCAACAACTCAAAAGTCGCCTCGACTTGCCGGCCCGTGATCGGTACTTTGAGAATCATATACGACAACCCGCCAATACAAAGGAGAACTCGATGAATCACTGCCGCTTACTTCTCATCGGAACCCTGTTGATGGTCGCGCTGACCGCGGCTGCGCAACAGAGTGCGAACGTGCCCGGTGGTGGGACGGACCAAGAACCGCAGGCCCAGCACGCTGCGCCAACTGCCTTGCCGACCGTCGAACAGCATTTGAACCTGCTGAGCGAGAAACTTGACCTCACTCCCGAGCAGCGAGACAAAGTAAGACCCATCCTCCAGCAAATGCAAGAATCCTGGCAGAACATCATGCGGGATGAAAGCCTGTCGGAGCAGGCGCGCGAGGCCAAAATGAAGGCCGTACGCGAGAAGGCCGAGAAACAAGCGCGCCCGATGCTAACGGATGAGCAGAAAAAGAAGCTCGACGAACTCGAGCAGGAGCCGCACTCTTAACCGCGCTGAAAGGGGGCGGCATCGCTCGTGCTGAGCGCGCCGATGCGAAAGTGTCCTTGAACCCTACGACGGCCCTTGCCCTCGAGCGTCGCGGCACTGCTGTTCGATCTGCGCGATCCCGCCCCGAGCGCGCAGGGCGGAGCAGCCCGCCTCGTCCGGGGACATACCTTTCGCAATGTTCTCGGTGATCTGCTGCAGCCAATTACGTGTTCGTTCTTCCGATTTCGCATCTAAGCTGTCGGAGTATGCTACGAAATCGTACGACGAAGAGGAGCAGGCCGGCTTGCTCAAGCAGATTCGACTCAAAGTGAACGGCCACGAAAACACGGTGACGGTTGATCCGGAAACACCGTTACTGTTCGTGCTCAACGATGAGCTTGGCCTCAGCGGTCCGAGGTTCGGCTGTGGGATGGCCCAATGCGGGTCGTGCACCGTCATCGTGCGCGGCCAGGTTGTGCGCTCTTGCGTCATGCCGGTGAGTTCTGTCGGGGATCGGGAGATTGTCACGCTGGAAGGCCTGGGCACGCCGGAGCACCCCCATGCCTTGCAACGGGCGTTCCTTGAGGAAGGCGCCGCCCAGTGTGGCTATTGCCTGAGCGGCGTGATGCTCACCGCCAAAGCCGTGCTTGACGCCAATCCGCACGCCACCGACAAGGAGATGCGCGATGCCCTCGGGGGTGTCATGTGCCGCTGCTTTACGCATTTGCGTATGATGCGCGCGATCCGCAAATATGCTGAGGAAAACAAGGCATGATGCAGTCGCGTCGTGATTTCCTGAGGAGCGCCGGCGTTCTCGTTGTAGGTTTCAACGCCGCGGACCTGCTGCCGCCATGGATGAGCCGACAAGGGCCGTTCGCCACACATGCGTCTCATATTGACCCCAACAAGCTCGACTCGTGGCTGGCCGTGGAGGCAGACGGAAGCATTACGGCCTGCACGGGCAAATGCGACTTTGGGCAAGGTATTTTCACAGCACAGACCCAACTCATCGCGGAAGAGTTATGCGTGCCTGTTAGTCGCGTGAAGCTGATTCAATGCGATACCGACCGCACGCCTGATCAGGGTACAACCTCGGGAAGTCAGTCGACTCCGACTAACTTCAACCACGAGAATCTCGCCTTGGCGGCAGCGACCGCCCGTGAAGCGTTGCTGAAGATGGCCTCTACCAGGCTAGGGGATCCAGTGACACAATTGACGGCAGACGACGGCGTGATCACAGGCAGGTCAGGTCGGCGCGTGAAGTACGAAGAGCTGGTCGCCAACCGACACTTTGACATCCCTCTGGATGCGAACGCAAAGCGCAAACCCGTGGCCCAGTGGCAAGTCTTGGGCAAGCCTGTTGCATCGCTGGACCGGACCGCCCTGATGACAGGCCGCTTCGAGTTTGTGCAATCGGTTCGGGTACCAGGAATGCTGCATGGCCGCGTAGTTCGTCCGCCCGGCATGGGCGCTACGCTCGTCCGTGTCGATGAAAACTCCGTGCGCGGTATTCCAGGCTTGGTGCAGGTCGTCGTGCGCAAGGATTTCGTCGGAGTCGTGGCCGAGACGCAACAACAGGCGGTCGTTGCCGCACGTCAGCTCGTGGTTGAGTGGAAGCCAGGACCCGAACTTCCACCGCAAAGCAGCTTCTTCGATTACATGCAGAAGCAGCCCTCGCCTGGCGCTCTCAGCGTTGACTCGGGAGATGTCGAGACGAAGCTAACGGCTTCCGGGGCTGTCTTGCGCGCACGCTATACCTATCCCTATCAGATGCACGGCTCCATCGGAGCCTCGTGCGCGGTGGCCGACGTGAAGCCGGACCACGCGACGATATGGTCGGCGACACAATCGGTTTATCCGACGAGGAGCGTGCTGTCGAAAATCCTGGGGCTCCCGATCGACAGGGTTCGCGTCATCTTCGTTCGCGGACCAGGCTGCTATGGCCTTAACGGCGCCGACGCGGTTTCGTTTGACGCCGCTGTGCTGTCGCATGCCGTCGGCAGGCCGGTGCGCTTGCAGTTTTCCCGCGAGGATGAAATGAAGTGGGAGAACCTCGGTGCGGCCTGCGTCGTGGAGCAGCGGGCTGCGCTAGGCTCCGATGGAACGATCACCGCATGGGACCGCGAGAACTGGATGGCATCGCTTGGCAATCGACCGGGATACGATCGCCCGGGCAACGTGATCAGCGGACTTCTCCTGGGCTACGAACCTGAGTCGTTCAGGCAGGAGCAACCTGGCGCACCCAAAGGCAAGCTCCGCAACAACAGCAACGCCGTTCCCGCCTATTTCGCCGGATGCATTGACGGTAGCTGCCAGGGCGGAGGCAGAATCCGCAGTGAACGTTCCCTCACGCACACCGTTCGGTCGCCCTTCTTCACTGGACCCTTGCGTTCTCCGTCGCGAATCCAGAACACCTTTGCGAACGAGTGCTTCATGGACGAGCTTTGCGCGCAAGCCAAAGATGATCCGCTGGCCTTCCGGCTGAAACACCTGCAGGATCCCAGGCTGATCGGCGTTCTAAGAGCCGTTGCAAAAGCAGCCAACTGGCAGGCGCGGCCACTACACCAGGCACCCGCTACCCGCGGCAGTGTCGCGACCGGACGCGGCATCGCTTGCGTGAACTACGAAGGAGATAACGGTTATGCGGCATTGATCGCACAGGTCGAAGTGGAGCTTGAATCCGGAGTAGTCCGACCTAAGCACTTCGTCGTCGCGGTTGACTGCGGGCCGGTTTCCAATCCCGACGGCCTGCGCAACCAGACCGAGGGCGGCGTTTTGCAGGGCATGAGCCGCGCATTAGTGGAAGAAGTTACGTGGGACAACAGGGGCATCACATCCTTCGACTGGGTAAGCTACAAGACTCTGTATCTCGACTACGAGATGCCGTCGATTGAAACCGTAATCGTCAGCCCGGAAGGGGTGCCCGCACTAGGAGCGGGAGAGCTATCGATTACGGTCACGCCTGCCTCGATCGGTAACGCTATCTACGATGCCACGGGCGCGCGTGTGCGTAGGTTGCCATTCACACCGGAACGCGTCACGGCCGCACTGCTCGAAAGCCGCAAAGATTCGATCTTATGAGCCTTCGGAACCTGCCAACATTGATTTCCCTCGCTCTGGGTTTTCTCGCGTTAGCGGTGTTAAGTCAGGGCCACGCGCAAACCGTCGCATCCGATCTGCGGAATACCGCCCAGCCCGATGAGGCCGCTGCGGCTGCAGCCTTTGAAGCGATCATCCCGGTCCTGAGACACCCTCGCTGCATGAACTGCCACTCGAAGGGAGACTATCCACGGCAGGGTGACGATAGTCATCGTCACACCATGCAGATTCACCGCGGTCTGAACGGCCTGGGAGAAGGCGTTGTGGGATGCAGTTCCTGTCATCAGGAGCGCAACACGAGCGGACTGCACGCGCCGCCTGGCGCTCCCGACTGGCGGCTTCCGTCACCCACAATGCCGATGATCTGGGAAGGGCTGTCCGACCGAGAACTCTGCGAGCTCTTTAGGGATCCGAATCAGAACGGCGGTCGCGACCCGCAGGGAATCGTGGAACACATGCACACTCCTCTCGTCCTGTGGGGATGGCATCCCGGAGAAGGTCGCACCCCGGTGCCCATGCCGCAGGAGGAATTCCTCGGCAAAATTCAGGAGTGGTCGTCGAAGGGAGCAGCGTGTCCGGCAGAAACCGCGACCGTCCGCCGTTGACTTCGGGCAGCATATACGCGGCTAAGGCTGATCACAGCGGAGCAAGACAATCCTGTGTCCTCCTTGGCGACGGCCAACCTTATGAACGATGGCCAACTGTCTCGATTTTAGGGGGTCAGTCCACTAACCGGTGCAATGCACGAGGAACGATGAGATCCCCCGTCCAGAGAAGCAGAAACTCTTGAACACCAAGTGTGTTCCAGCCGTAGACAATTTCTCGGCCGGAGCGCCGGAGTTCTGGTGACGGCAGCATTGGCCGGAAGTGCGGTTGGACAAGGCCCTAACCATCTCTCTTAAAGTATTGGGGAAGTGCAAAGTTGTCGGCAAGATCACGCCCGACAGCAATGTCTGCTATCCAAGGGACCGTCAGCAGACGCATGACTTGATTCCGGAGGAACATCGAGAACTCTGACTTGGGAGCGAACACGCCCGCAAAATGCAGCGCGCTTTTCTGTTTCTTGACAACGAAGGGTTGAAATAATTCCTGGTACCTGGAAAACGCCGTCGCGTAGTCATTACCGGCGCGGTTGAGCTCACCGGCGAGAACGTAAGCTGCCGCCATGGCCAGTGCCGAACCTTGCCCGGCTAGCAGCGACACGCAAAATGCCGCATCGCCGACCAAAGTTACACGCCCGCGGCTCCAAGATCCCGGCTGGCTACCTATTTGTATCTGGCTCACTCGATCGAAATAAAGATCGCCCGTGGCATCGAGCGCGTCCAGAATCTGCGGACATTCCCATCCACTGTCGCCAAACCGCTTTCGCAACAGCGCTTTTTGCGCCTGAATATCGTCAATTGCTGCTTCGTCCACTGCCTGGTCAGCGAACACAAACACGAACATGGTACGGTCGTCACGCATGGCGAACCGCCCTACCTGCTGACCAACCTCCGTGTACATGATGTAGGACAACTCGTCTCTCGGCCGGTAGCCCTTCACTTCGAAGACAGCGACTTTGTAGCCCAGATAATTCTCGAACCGGTTTTGGGGTCCAAAGACAAGCTCGCGCACTCGTGAATGAAGCCCGTCTGCCCCGACGACCAGGTCGAAATCACGTTCGATTCCCGATTCAAAAGCAGCGCGAATCCCTGATCCGGTTTCGTGTAGGCTGGCGACGCTGTCACCGAATATCGTCTCTACGCTGTCTTTGACCCTGCTGTAGATCAAACCAGCAAGGTCGCCCCGGGCAAGGCTGATGTACCGACCCTGAACTGCCCGGGCAATTGCCTCCGTGGGGAACCCTGATATCTGCTTTCCGGCACGGTTTACAATCTTCACTTCCCGAACCATGTATCCCGTTTGGCGGATCTCTGGAAGCAGTCCCATGCGATCAGCAACGTCAAAGCCCGAACCCCAGAAATCGATGATGTAGCCGCCAGTTCGCAGCGTAGGAGATTTTTCTACAAGCGTAGGTTCTAGGCCGTAATGGGCGAACCAATATGCAAGAGTCGGTCCCGCAATTCCAGCACCGGACACTAAGACTTTCATTGCGAGCAATAGAATACGCTCGTGGCATCAGCCGCGTGTCTGGGTGGTGTTCCGGATAACGGACAGAAGTCTGGTTGTGGGAACTTCGGATACTCGCGTCAAAATCTGAAGTTTTAGAGGCGCAGTGGCTCACGCCAACAGACAAAAATAGCCTTCACGCTCCAGCGGCATGCGATTTCGAGCTCTCCAGGGACAACGCCCTTGCCGTCGCGACTGTCCAATAGGCAATCCAGTGGGCAATTTCCGTGTACACGAAAGGAGTATCAGGTGAGCAGACAACTCAATGGGCGCCGCATTGCGGTCCTTGCTACCGACGGATTCGAGAAGGTTGAACTCACAATTCCAGTGGCGGCGCTGCGTTCCGCCGGCGCTGAGGTGGAAATCGTTTCCTTGCTGCGAGGCACTATTCGCGGCGTCAATTTACACAAACCGGCAAACAAAGTGCGCGTAACCAAGACGGTTGCGGAAGCGAACCCGGCGGACTATGACGCCTTGCTCATTCCTGGCGGATTCATCAATCCCGACATGCTGCGACAATCGGCCGAGGCCCGCGATTTCGTTCGCGGTTTCAATGCTACGAAAAAGCCGATTGCAACCCTGTGCCACGGCCCCTGGGTGCTCGCGTCTGCGGGGCTTCTGGAGGGACGCGTGCTAACCAGTTGGCCGGGAGTTCGCGATGACCTGGTGAACGCCGGCGCAACCTGGCTCGACCGGCCAGTGGTTTGGGACGGCAACCTGGTCACCAGCCGCGGTCCGCAGGACATCGTGCCGTTCGTGCGCGCGTTGAAGAACCACTTTGCAGCGGGCGCTCCTCTGGACAAGAAGACCCACGCAATGCAATCGGCGCCGCAACACGATCAGCCTCCGAAGGCCGTGCTCGGGTTTATGAAGGCCTTCCCCCTGCCGAAATTCAAGATGCTGTTCACCCTGGGAGCAATCGCAGCCGGAGTTTATACGCTGAGGAACAGCGACTCGATCAGCGCACTGCAGAGGCAGTTCGATCGAGCCGCTTAGGGGGGCGTACGTGAGTTTACCGAGGATCGTCGAACAACTTGCTGGAGCGCTACTTATAGCGCTGGTTCTCTTCGACGTCTTCTTCACCGTGTTATACGCGCGCATCGGGACCGGAATCATCAGCGCGCGTCTGGCGCGCGGGACGTGGCTGGCCGCGCGCTCGCTCGCCAAGAAAGCGCCGTCCAGACGCGGCAAAGTTCTGTCGTTTTGCGGTCCGGTCATTCTCGTCTTGCTGGTATTGGTTTGGGGAACTGGCCTCACGCTGGGCAGCGCCTTGGTCCTGCATCCGCACCTGGGGACCCGCATCCAGGCGAGCAGCGGGCCCACCAGCACGGACTTCACCTCTGCATTGTTTGCCGGTGGCAGCAGTATTTCGATTGTTGGAGCCGGCAACTTCCAGCCGAAGTCCGGCGACTTGATGATGTTCTACCTGTTCAACTCACTGGTCGGGATGTCGGTGATGTCGCTGACTCTGACTTACCTGATGCAGATCTACAGCGCGTTGCGCAGCCGCAACTCCCAAACCCTATTGCTCGACATCGGCACGGCAAGGACTGGCGACGCGGCAGAATTTGTGGCGGGCATCGGGCCGCAAGGACGGTTCGATGCCGGCTATAGCACCCTGACCAATCTGGCCGCGAGCATGGCCAGCCTCAAGGAAGTACATCACTTCTATCCGGTGTTGTTTTACTTCCGCTTTGAGCAGTCCTGCTACTCGGTGTCGCGTTTCACCAACATTGCCCTTGATGCCGTAGCCATCATCAAAACGGCGCTCGATGGCGAGCAGTATGGCTGGCTCATCGAATCCGGCGCGGTTGCGGACATCTGGAATTCGTCGCTGCTCCTGCTGACCACTCTCGAAGAGGCGTTCATTGCGGGCGGCTTGCCTAAGCGGGCCTCGCCTGACGCGCAGACCCGTTCGCGGTGGCGCAATCGTTTCCTCAATGCGGCTGCACGGTTGCAGGCCGCCGGCATCACGCTCGCTGCGGATCTGGACTCTGCCGCCGACCGCTACATTTCCTTGCGCTCAGAATGGAGTCCGCACATTCGCAATCTCGCCCCATCGATGCTGTATTCCCTACAGGAGATCGATCCCGCTCTGTTTGTGCCCGCAAAGGAGGAACATCGGCGCGCTGCCTGAGCTGGCGAGCAGCTCACGGCCACTTCACAGTGAGCGCGTAGATCTCCTGTCTGCCGAGCTGGCGGGTGAAGATGGGCGAGTTATCCGGGGCGACGCTGATCTGCGTGCCACCCCAGGCGCTGCGGGCGAAAGGAAAGTCCTTGAGGCTTCCGACGACTTCCGTCTTTAGATCGGACATGCGAATTCGATAGATCGTCGGATCTTCGGATCCGGCGGTGTAATAGAAGTACTTGTAATCGGGAGAGTGCGCCCAGTTCATCAGTGGACTCTTCTCGGGCTTGGGCAAGTCCGACCATTGCTGCTTTGCAACATCGTATATCTGGAAAGCCGACATGTCAGGGCGGGCGGCGATGAACTTTCCGGGAGCAGCCCACTGCGGGCCAGCTCGCGCAGCATTCGCACGCCCGTCTCGCCGTGGTAAACCGACTTAAGATGATTGCCGCGCAATAGCTCGGCCAACTTGCGGGCATCGATGCGGTCGCTCTTGCTTCCCACCTTCAACAGAGCGTTTTTACGGGGGTTGCACACTACCAGATGAGTGACGTGGGGTTTGAGCACGTCGTACAGCCAGGCCGCCCAGGTGCCTTCTTCGAAGGTCACCGACAAGTTGCCCCGCAGCCCGGCCAAAACTGCAGCAGGGTTGCGGCTTTGGTCTCGAGGATCGATTCCATTACCAGCTTGCCGCTGGCATCCATAACCGCTACCGAGATCGTTGCTTGATGAACGTCCAGCCCAATATACTTTTCGCTAGTCACTTGGGTGCTCCTTTCGTAGGCGATGAGTCTCACGCTCACAACCTACCCCAAGGGGCGCCCTTTTATAATGCGTTATCGCCAGTGGTAGGAACCGTGCCTCTGGGGTAAAGTGTTGGTCGTGAGAAGCGCAGCCATTGCGATTATTCTGTTGGCATTATCCTCTCTTGCGGCGGGCCAGCAGGAGGCAGCCCCTCCCAGCGGCGTTGCAGCGAGGGGGGCTTCGGAGTGGCGCCGCCAAATCGACTTGGCTCCCATTCTGAGCGATTCCGAAGCGATGAAAAGGCTTGTCGTCATCTATCGTCCGTCTTACAGGCAGACCCTGTTTGTATTCGGTACAGGCAGATTAGTCCTGCAAACCTACCCTGATAATTTCTTCAATCAGAGTGACGCATTGCTTCCAACCTGTACCGCAAACGTCGGCCAGACTGAACTCGCGGAAATGGTCCGAATATTTCAGGGACACTTGTTCAACCTGCCTCAGAAATCGTTCGCGTATACCGGTGTCCAGAGCAGCGAAGTCCAGTTTGAAAAGGAACTGTGGGAGCATTCCATCGTCTTTGATGATGGCACCAGTCGCACTTACCGAGCATTTGCCGAAGGAGCCTACGCCGGGGAACAGGAAACAATTCCGCCTGAATTCCGCTTGGCAGAAAAGCCCTTGCGTGGCTTCGTAGAACGCCTGTCAGACGGGACGCCGTGTCATGTGGCTCCCTACATGGAATGGCGGCGTACTGCTCGGGGCGAGAGTGTCCAGTGATAGATGTTGTGATATCGCCAACTCACACGTAATCCGGTTGAGCGGCCCGGTTCCTGTTAGGGTGCGACTTGCCCTGTTCTCGCTCGCTACTTAGTTGGTCTGCAGCTGACGTATCGATTTATCGCATTCCTCAGCCATTTGATTTAGGCCGCTCGGGTCATTTAGTTGTGGTTGAGAACGCCAATAATCGCGCAATTGGGTGACAATGGGCAGCGCTGGCAAGTAGCGGATTTGTCCGATGCCTACGACCAACTGCAGGGTCTTTTCGTACTCTTCTCGAAGGGGCGCATGGATGCTAGGGTCCGCATCCCACCAGCCTTGGCAAAGAGAAGGGGCAGTGGACTTCCAGAAAGCTAGCTGCTGAACCAGGAGATCATTGAGGTTTCCTCCAACGCCCTTGCCGCCCGCCTTGACGAGCGCCTGTATTAACTGCGAAGCACTGTTGGCAAACGCCGGATCGTTCAACATCACTAAAATCGTCGGTGCTGCTGACGGACCAGACTGGCCTAATTGTTCGAGGGCAAATTGCTGTACAGGGAAAAACTCCGAACGAACGAAGGGCTTGATTGCTTCTGCCCGCTGGCTGCTGTTCGGTGTAGTGAGCACCACAGCCATGGCCCGCTGATTTTTGACAATTTCCGAAACGCGATTTCGCACAGCCTCCGGCGAGTATTTGGACGCGTAAAGGATGCTCGGTCCTGCGTTCGATTCCCGGATGAGGTAGTACAACTGGTTACCGTGCAACCACATAACAGAAGCCATCATCCAGTTCAATATGTCCGAAGGCAGCCATCCGCGACGGCCCCCCGCCTGAGCGCCATTTGAAGTTGGACCTTCCGGCGCTTTGCTGCGCAGAAAGAGAATCATGCGCGAACCGGGGCTCTGCCTTGGGATCGTTTCCCACACAGCGCCACTTGTCCAGGACAGGGGATGCGCTGGATTAGGAAGAGCATTGGCGGCGGGGCGAAGTTCGGGGATGACTAGCCGGTCACCAACGCTTAAGTTGCCCTTCCATGCCTCAACGACTTCAAAGGAATCTTCATCTAGCATGGTCTGTACCACCACAACGTCGGTTGCGTGGAATGATGAAAAGTCGAGTGAGAACGCAGGTTGAATTGCAGCTCCCGCAGGATAAACCAGAGCCGGTAACAGCGCCAGGAGAGCGCACCAACAGAAAGTTTTCATCGGGTTCTCAACTATTTGCACAGCGTTGCTAAGGATTCTATCCCGATTCGTAATGATTGCGGTTCAGCGCGGGGTACTGGATAGCGAACGTGTAATCGCCATCTCACTCGCAATCTGCGCTGAAGCCGAGGCCAGATGCAGTCACTACAAAACCTCCGCCGTTAACACGAGTTGGCACGATCATGATGCCCGTGTTGGACGATCAGGTCAATGAACGTGTGGTGCGTTTCCGCTATCGCGCTAAGTATCCGTACTTGAGCCCGTCAGCAGTTATGGGTCAATCTGAAAGGTTTGGAGCCGTGACCTATATTGATTTCCTTGCGGAACATTCGGAGATCGAACTGAAAGGGCTTAGGCTCGCCAATCTTGAGTCTCCGGAAAAGTGCGTGATCTGGGTTGATGAGAACGTTCCACTCACCTCGGATGGGGGCTGAGGGTACATACAGCGAAAGAGTTTGTCCGTTCCGAATCCAGGTATCGCCGAACTTGCGGAGCGACTCATCCCTCATGGTGTGCCAGTGATGGGGAAGGGATCGCACCTCTAGCCGCTCCGTTTCAATCTCATCCGGAAGTTCACATTGGATCGAAACCAAGTCGTCCGGCTGCAGGTTTGGCTCAAGGTGGACAAATGTTTCTATCGCAGCGAGGGCAAGAGACGTGGAAGTGTAGACCATTTTCACGCCTGGGCTGTTCCAACGGCCGCCATACAAACGGGCGCCCTCACCGGAAAAAGCCTCTGCAGCATGCACCTGACGGCACATTCTCCACAGACGCATTAGCTGTACACACCGTAGGCGATACGCCCAAGTATGTTCTCGACTTCCTTTGCACCCAAATCCGTGTCCAAGTGGTCGAGCGGGACATCGCCTCCGAGAGCGCGATTCGGAGTTCGAAGCCATTTCGAGGCTTTGTCGGCATTGCCGATCATCTCAACCGCAGTAGCGTAAACACGGGCCAGGCGAACTGTCCGGTCCGATTCCGCAGCGGTCAACCGCGAATGCTGGCTCAAACGACGGGTCAGTGTGCGTTGTGGAATCCCGAGCTTCTCAGATAGAGCAGCATTCTTGAGGTCGAGCTTTTCTCCCAACGCGACAAGGGAACCAGCCGGCAGACCCAGGCGGATCAACTCTGCCAGCTCAGCGAAGCTCTTGATCGAACGGCCCAGCACCCTCTTGCCGCCTAACGCCTCTGCGATGGCCACTGAAGTCATGTTAGCCTCTTGGCTATTTAGAATACGCCACTTGGCGTTGTTTCGCAGATCGGTTCACAATCTGAAGTCGCTTATTCCTGCCAGGAATGAAGTCGATCCAAATTGTGATTGGATGTCTCCGGCTAGACGGCCTCAAAGTGAAAACGGTTACGCAATCCGCGGAGCGGCGGGCTGGAAGAGATAAAGACCGTTCTCTACGGACCAACCGTGGGAGTTTCCGCGAAGATGTCGCAATTTGCACGAAAGCCTGTTCGTTCGATTCCCACTGCTGGCACAACAGTGCTTGCAATCGATGTAGCCAACGAAAAGCACTATTCAGTCTCGGAGGTGGCGCAGCTTTGGGGATTAAGTGAGCGAACGGTTCGACGTATGTTCGAAAACGAGCCAGGTGTACTCTGTTGGGGCAGCCCTGAAGCAAGACACAGAAGGGGGTACCGGACGCTCCGTATTCCCGAGACTGTAATGCTGAGAGTTCACCGCCAACTGCAGATTGCCGGCTAACGCACCTCGCGACCACTGATCACAAGGGCCCGCGGGCTGCGCGGCCTTCATCGGATCAGCCGCTTCCTGAATTGAGCGGGCTGTCAGCTCAGCTTTTTCCCAACTGCGCGTCTTCGCAGACTGGCGAAGACGTTGGTTGTCCACATATCCATCGATCCATTTGGGGCAGCGGCAACGGCGGTATTTCGGGTCGTCGCGGTGGTCGCAATCTGGCGTGTGTCGGGCATAAACAAATAGCACTGGGCCTCCCCTGGGTCGTGAACAAAAGCAGGGTCTTTGTACCGTGACGGGTACAATTCAGGTACATTTCTTGGGCGCTGGCAGTAAGTTATTGATAAGGTAGTTTATTTGGTGGAGCTAGTCGGGATCGAACCGACGACCTCATCGTTGCGAACGATGCGCTCTCCCAGCTGAGCTATAGCCCCACGATCGGAATGGATGGAGAAGAGGCAGCCCGGCCGCGCTGCTCTGTCGTGGCCTTCTCCATTATACAAAGAAGCGAAATCGTTTGAAAGCATACCATCTGCAAGGCTTGGACCATCGCCATCAATCGTTGGAGTGTCCGACCGTTGACTCGCTCCCTTTTCCCGAGAAATGCGCTCTCATAGGAACGTCAGCACCGCGGGTTCGTCCGCTAGCCGCGCGACGGAAAAAGGCACCCCGACGAGTACGCTGAGGCACTAGCCCTGGGTATTTCAACGCTGGGAAAATGTCCGCATCGAAGAACCCAGGACCGAGCTTGTCCAAGTGCTGTGCCGTGTCTGGCGACACCCGGTGCCTTCGGCGACATTCGCTGCCACTTCCGGATTGTCCTTGAGGTCAGCCGCCGTCATGTTTACAACTTCCTGCAACAAGAAGGGAGCATGTCTGGTCTCTTCAATTTTTCATCCATCAACTCGAGGGTCCCAATCAACCTGGGGTCCCATCCCGCAATTCGTCCAGACATAACCCAAGCCGGCGCAAGCCCTCGGCGGTCATTGCGGGATCGCCCCCGATGCCGATACGAAAGTGCTGTGGCATATCGAAGTACCTTCCGGGCGCGACGCTGGTTTCGTAGATATCGCGCAGCGTGCGATAAAACTCGTCGATTCTCCCCGAACGGAGTTTAGGAAAAACAATCGTGCCATGCTCAGGCAGGCAGAAGTCGAGATCGTCCCGCGAATCCAGGAATGCCTTGAGCGGAGGCCGGTTAGCCCCCAAGACTTGTTGGGCGCGGCTCGCAACCTTGTCGAGATTGTCGAAAGCGATCACACTCAGCAGCTCCGCTGAATGTGCTGCGACAGAGCCATAAAGATCATTGATATGCCACATGCGCTCAGCCAGTTCTTCACCGGCCAGTACCCAGCCGCAGCGCAGCCCGCTGAGCCCGAACGCTTTGGTCAAGCTGCTGGTCACCAGAAAGTGCTCGCCAAGATGGAATGCCGTGGGCGGCCGCCGATTGTAAAAAGTTTCGAGATAGACCTCATCCACCAGGACGCGGGCGTTGTTCCGTTGAGCGATTTCGCCCACAGCTCGCATCGTCTCCTGGTCGACATACGCCCCGCTGGGATTGTGCAGATTGGTGATCGCGATGAGCCGTGTGCGCGGAGTGAGTTGGCGCTCGACTTCGGCCGGATCGACGCGAAAGTTGTCTTCGAAGCGGCGGTCGAAATAGCGCACTGTCGCGCCGAGATATCGGGCGGTGGAGGCGATCAGCTCATACGTTGGATGCTCGATAAGAATCTCGTCGCCGGGTTCCAGCGTGGCCGCAATGGCGAGGTGGTTCGCCATAGACGTTCCGGCCGCTGCCACAACATTTTCTGGGGTCACGTGGTTGTAGCGTGCAATACGCTCCTGCAGCGGCGCGTAGCCATAGACCGTAGGACCGTTGATCTCTAGGTCTTCAAGCCGAACCGGCAATTCAGCGAGCGGAAAATTCATGATGCCGCTGGAGGACAGAGTGTACCTCGCGCCCGAACGCAGCTTGGCGAATTCCATGTAGGGCGAACGGCTTTGGGTGCGGGTCTCCATAACTCCTAGCGTTTGACTTGCGATTCCCGGTTCGGATAGCGCGCCCAAAGCCAGTACACGGGCACACCGAGCACAAGGATCGTCATGCCGAGCAACGTGTTTTCGGGATAACGGTAGATTGTATTACCCACGACCAGCCACGAAATCAAAATGAATACCAGGGTGGTGAAGGGATGTCCAGGAACACGGTAGCCAATACTGCGCCCGGCGGCGCTGTCCCTTGGCGTGTGCAATCTTGCTTCGCGACCGCGAAACATAAACAAGCTCGCAGCCGTAAGGCCGAAGAAGATGAAGTCCATGGAGACAACATAATTCAGGATTTGTTCGTAGCGGCCCGACAGCGCTACGACCATCGTCCATACGCTTTGCAGCAGGATCGCCGCCACCGGGACGTGGGTTCGCTCAGTAACTTTCGCCACTGCGCGAAAGAAAAGGCCATCGCGTGCCATCGCGAAATAGACACGCGGAGCAGTGAGGATCGACTGGCTCAAAAAGCCGAGCGTGGAAACCGCAATACCCAGCGCTATGAGACGGGCCCCGGCGTCGCCCATCGCGTTGCGCATGACAGCGCTGGCCGGCACCACGGTCTGCGCCAGTCCCTGGGCACCCAAGGTGCGTAGACACACGAAGTTCACGCCCACGTACAGACCGATTACGCCTGCGACGCCGAGGATCAGCGCACGCGAGAGATTCTTGCGCGGCTCCTTGATTTCTGCGGCGATGAAGTTGGCAGTCTGCCATCCTCCGAACGCGAACAGCACGGGGACCATGGCCGCACCGAGGGCCGTCAGCAATCCGAGCGAGGGCGCGCGGGCAAATACAGGATGCAGAAGCGGATGGGGTGCGCGCACCAGAAACAATCCGGCGCAGATCAGCAGCGCAATAGCGGCAATCTTCAAAACCATCAACACACTCTGTACGCGGCTTCCGAGCTTCACGCCAAGACAATTCACCAGCGTAAGCAGCGCCAGCGTCAGCACTGCAACCAGTTTCTCCGAGATGGGCCAGCCGGTCAGCTCCAGCAGATAGCGGGCGAAGGTAACCGTCACGGCGGCCATGCCTCCAGTCTGAATCACCAGCAGCAGGACCCATCCGTAGAGGAAGCCAACCAGAGGATGAAACGCCTCGCGCAGGTACGCGTATTGACCTCCTACGTCGGGCATCCGCGAGGCCAGCTCGGCATAGACGAAAGCCCCGATCATGGCGACCACGCCGCCGGCCACCCACGCTCCCAGGATCAGCAAGGATGTGTGCAGCTGCCGCGCCACAACGTAGGGATTGATAAAGATGCCCGCGCCCACGATGCCGCCCATCACGATCATGGTGGCATCGAAGAGCCCAAGTTGTCGCAAGAGCCCGGAACCGCTGGACTGCACCGTTGCCTCAGTCTGCGGCGTGGGAAGTGGTTGGGCCGATCGCATGCGCGTCTCCGCGACTGTACCACGGAAAAGCCAGCCCTCGAGCATCCTGGCTTAACGGGTTCGGCCTTGCGAGGGATCGACGGAGTTCGCTGAATCGATGTCCACATGCAAGCCACTGGCGGGCGCGGATGCCGGCGGATAGCAGTTGTTGTCGGGCGCGTAGGTTTGCCGACACGACGCCGTCATTTCAGGCCGGCGGGGGGATTGCGCATACTGCCAAGCCTCGGCAAAGGCGATGCCACTCTGCGACGGTGAAGGAGCAACTCTGGGAAAGACACACCCTTTGGATGGCGGGCACTGGTCATCGCTGATGAAGAAATGAATCTCGCGACCCGCAGCATTGTCGCGAATGTCTTTGGCGGTGATGACCGTTGAAGAGCGCGACTCCTCGAAGGGAATGCCGGAGCAGTAGACACCTGCGCGGTATCCCGCCTTCACGACCCCGTCGGCCCACGCGAGAATGTAGGCGCGCTGCTCGGGCAACATGCGGCCTCCCTGCTCCTGGTCGAGAAAGAGGATCGAGTTCCCGGGGAAGCCATCGTTTTGTGCCGCCCGCACTGCGGCCGCCGCATCGTCAGAGCCCATCTTCGCGGCATTCCCGGACGCCTTCAGTTGCCGATATTCGCGGCCATTGAAGAGCACGAGAAAACCGTATCCCAAGCTTTGCAGCGTGGCGCGTTTGCCGGTCCAGGAATTGCTATCGGCACCAGGAGGGTTGTTCAGCCAATATCCAGTGAAGGCGAACGTTTTGCGCAGAGCTGCCATGTTGGCGTCGCCGGGATAGTCGTTCCGATCGAAACCGAGATAGGCGGTTCGAGAAGTACCCAGCTGCTGGCTCGATGTCTGCGGAGGACCGAGGGCAAAGGCGCAGGTGAACACCATCAGCAGGCAGACTGGAAGTAGGTATGGTTTCATCTGTGTTCCGATACGGTGCCGGGTGTGACCTGACAGACAGCCTATTGCTCTTCCGCCATCGCAAGCTGGGTTAATGCTGGTTCCTCCACTACGCTTCACTCGGGCAGGATGACAGGTGACTCGCCGGCTCGGATCAAGCATTGCCGATCAAAATCCCAGTCGCGAAAACGAGTGCGCCTCCGAAGGCCACTTGGATCGCAGCCGATACCGGTGGTGTGTCCATGAAGCGGTTGCGAATCCAGGTGATGGTCGCCAGTTCGAACAGGACGACGATGATGGCAATGGTGGTCGCAACCTTAAAGTCATGGATGAGGTATGGCAAGGTATGCCCAATTCCACCTAGGGCGGTCATGGCACCGCAGACCAATCCGCGCAGCCACGGCGTGCCGCGTCCGGTGAGGCTGCCGTCGTCGGAAAGTGCCTCGGCAAAGCCCATGCTGATTCCTGCTCCCAGCGAGGCCGCCAGCCCGACGGCAAAGGCATCCCACGTGTTCTTGGTGGCGAAGGCAGCGGCAAAGACTGGCGCGAGCGTCGAGACCGAACCGTCCATGAGCCCTGCAAGTCCAGGCTGCACGATCTGCAAGACGAAGAGACGCCGTTTGGCCTTGTCTTCTTGCTCGCGGACCTCAGGCTGGAGCTTGGCCGCCTCAAGTTGCTCGGCGCGTTGCACGTGTACCTGCTCCTCGGAAGCCAGGTCGTCGAGCAGTTGGCGAATGGTGGCATCCTGGGACTGCTGCGCCGCGTGCAGATAGAAGCGACGCGTCTCGGTCTCCATGATGCCAACCTGGGCGCGAATCTGTTCCAGCCGAAGCGGCGTATTCAGCCAGATGGGCTTCCGCTGCACGAAGCCGCGCACATCCTGTCGTCGAATGAGTGGGATGTGTTCGCCGAATTTATCCTTATATAGATCGATGAGGCGGCGACGATGGCCGATCTCCTCCTCGCGCATTTCGTCGAAAATTTGCGCGGTACTGGGAAAGTTCTCGCGTAGCTTTTCGGCAAAATCTGCGTAGACGCGCTCGTCTTCTTCTTCCAAGGAAATCGCCAGCGCCAGAATCTCACGCTGTGACAGACGATTGAAATCGAGCAAGGCATGACCTCCGCAAAAAAGCTGTTCGCTATTCGCTTTTGGCTATTCGCACTTGGCTTGGCAGTTCTTTTGTCTTCCCTTTATCATCGCTCCTCACCGAGGCGCATCCGCATCGGCCATTTCGAACGGGAATTTCTAACAACCGCCGTCGCCTGGAGCCCAAAAGCCGGCCTCAGTACGGCCCTATGATCCCGCCGATGTTGCGTGATGCGGGCAGCGGTATCTCGGCTGCGACGCCTTCGACGCCCCAGTATCTCGCGAAGACATCGAGGTATTTGTAGCCTGAGCCGGTATTAAATAACACGACTCGATCACTAGGTTTCAAGAAACCGCTTTCCAACAACTGCTCGTAGGCCGCCAGGGCGGCGCCGCCTTCGGGTGCAGCGAAGATGCCTTCGCTCGACGCCATCTCTTTCACTCGCGCCATAATAGCGTCGTCGCTGACAGCAATCGCCGCACCCCTGCTCTGGCGTACGATATCCAGGATGATGAAGTCGCCATATGCCTTGGGTACGCGCAGCCCGGCCGCCAGGGTTTGTGCATTCGGCCACATCTCGGAAATTGACTTACCTTCATTTAAAGCTTTAGGGATAGGCGCGCAACCCTCTGACTGCACGCAGATCATCTTCGGACGTTTCAAGCTCGAAAGCCAGCCGAGGGTGTCCATCTCATCGAACGCTTTCCACATTCCGATCAAGCCAACCCCCCCGCCTGTCGGGTAGAGGATCGCGTCAGGCAATGTCCATCCCAACTGCTCCGCGACCTCGTAGCCCATGGTCTTCTTACCTTCAACCCGGAAGGGCTCCTTCATCGTCGACACATCGAACCAGCCCTCGCGGTCCTTGCGCTCGGCAACCATACGGCCGCAATCGCTGATGAGCCCGTCGACCAGCGTAAGGTGCGCCCCACTGGCTTCGACCTCTCGCCGGTTCGCCACGGGCACATCCTTTGGCATAAAAATAAATGCTTCGAGGCCGGCGGCGGCAGAGTAGGCGGCGAGAGCTCCGCCGGCGTTGCCAGCCGAGGGAGCGGCCAGCTTCTTCAAGCCATAGTGCCGTGCCATGGTGACAGCGGCGCTCATCCCTCGCGCCTTGAACGATCCGGTCGGATTCAGGCCTTCGTCCTTAATCAGCAGGTTGGGATGTTTGCGGCTGGGGAGGATCGGCGTGAGGCCTTCGCCGAGCGTTACGGGCTCGGCGTCGGGAAGGACAGCGGCGTACCGCCACATGCTGGCTGGTCCCTGGGCGATCGAATCGCGAGAGGCCTTGCCGCGAATCGCAGCCAGGTCGTATCGCACGTAAAGCGGTCCGCCATCTTTCGGGCAGATGTTTTGTGGTGTGCTGGCATCGAGCTTCTCGCCGCACTTGCTGCACTCAAAATACGCGATCTTCGCCATAAGATTAAGGCAGGAAACGTTGCAGTGTAACACTTGAACAAGGTGCCAAACTGTGATGCGGCCACTGTTATAATCCGCGCAGTTCCAGCCATTCCGATGAGCGAACCGTCCACCCCCCTGATGCGGCAATACGCCGCAGTCAAGAAAGAACATCCGAACGCACTGGTATTTTTTCGCCTCGGCGATTTCTACGAGCTCTTCTTCGACGACGCGGTGGTTGCCGCGCGGGAGCTGCAGATCACGCTCACTTCGCGCAACAAGGAAAAAGGCATTGCGATTCCGATGTGCGGGGTGCCGTATCACTCGGCAGAGACCTACATCAGCAAGCTGATTCGCAAAGGGTTCAAAGTCGCCGTCTGCGAGCAGATGGAAGACCCACGGCTGACCAAGAAAATCGTGCGCCGTGAAGTGACCCGGGTACTGACGCCAGGAACGGCAGTCGATGCGCAACTTGGGTCCGAGGAAAACAATTTCCTCGCCTGCGTGGCGAGTGCGGGAACATCCGTAGGATTCGCCGCGCTCGATCTGTCCACAGGGGAGTTTCGCGCTACGGAGTTTCAGGGCGCGGACGCCGAGCGGCGGGTCCGGGAAGAGCTGCTCGTCCTGCGCCCGCGCGAGGTACTGTTCGCGTCGTCGCTCCCGCTGTTTGATCAGCCGCGCCAACGGGCCGTTCTGCCGCCTGCGCCCGGAGCAACGCCCCGCATTGCATCGTTCGAGAATGCCACATGGGCGGAGACACCTCTCGAGGATTGGGTATTCTCGCCGGACTACGCGATTCCTCAGGTCGAAAACCACTTCGGAGTCCTCTCGCTGGAAGGCTTCGGGCTTGCCAATCGTCCAGCAGCCGCTACCGCCGCGGGAGCGATCCTGCATTACATCCGCACCACGCAACGCGGCTCGCTCGATCACGTGGATCGCATCGGCTACTACGAACGCCAGAATTGCCTGGTGCTCGACGCTGTGACCGTGCGTAACCTTGAACTCATCGAGCCGCTGTTCTCCGGCGTGGGTGACAGCGTTACCCTCTTCCGCTCACTCGATTGCACGGTCACGCCGATGGGCAAGCGCCTGCTGCGCGCCTGGATGCTGCGACCCTCGATCGATGCCGCCGAGATCAAGTGGCGTCTCGACGCCGTGGGGCACATGACGAAGGATGTGGTGGCGCGCGAAGAATTGCGCCGTTCGCTGGAAGGCATTCTCGACCTGGAACGGTTGCTGAGCCGGGTAACGCTGGAGACGGCGAATCCCCGCGACTTGCTGGCCCTGGCCGCTTCCCTGGCAAAGCTGCCCAGTGTGCGGGCTGCTCTCACGCCTATCGTCGCTGACCGTATGCAAACGTTGCATAGCCAGTGCGACGAACTCGGCGATCTGCACACGCGAATTGTTTCAACCCTGGAAGATGAGCCGCCCATCACCTTAAACGATGGCGGCGTGGTCCGCGCCGGGGTGGATGTTACGCTCGATGAGTTGCGTGACCTCAGCCGTAACAGCAAGCAGTACATCGCGCAGATCGAGCAGCGCGAGCGACAGCGCACCGGCGTCGGTTCCCTCAAGGTCAAGTTCAACAGCGTCTTTGGCTATTACCTGGAAATTTCGAAGGCCAACCTGCACCTCGCTCCTGCCGATTACGAGCGCAAGCAGACGCTGGTGAACGCCGAGCGCTTCACCACTCCTGAGCTGAAAGAGTACGAAGCCAAGGTGCTCGATGCGCAGGAGAAAATGGTCGAGATTGAACGCCGTCTGTTCATCGAACTGCGCACGGCCATCGCTGCGGAAGCACGCCGCATTCGCCAGACCGCGCTTGCCCTGGCCGAGATCGACGTGCTCGCGTCCTTCGCTTCGCTCGCGGCGAATCGCGGCTACTGTCGTCCCATCCTCGATGAATCCGGCGATGTCGAGATTGTCGAAGGCCGCCACCCGGTGATCGAGCAGCAGGAACTCGCGGGCATTTCTGACCGCTTCGTTCCCAACGATCTTTTCCTCAACGGCGCCACACACTCAGTGCTGGTCATCACCGGGCCGAATATGGGAGGCAAGTCGACATACTTGCGACAGGCCGCGTTGATCGTCCTGATGGCGCAGATGGGCTCGTTCGTTCCCGCACGCTCGGCGCGCTTGGGGCTTGTCGATCGCATCTTCACCCGCATCGGCGCCTCCGACAATCTGGCGCGCGGACGCTCGACCTTCATGGTCGAGATGACGGAGACAGCGGCCATCCTCAACACTGCGACTCCGCGCTCGCTCATCCTGCTCGATGAGGTCGGACGCGGCACGGCTACCTACGATGGGCTGGCGATTGCGTGGGCGGCTATTGAATACATCCACGCCAACACGCGCGCGAAAACGCTCTTCGCCACGCATTATCACGAACTGACCGTGTTGGCCGACCGGCTGAGCGGCGTGAAGAACTACCACGTCAGCGTCAAAGAGAGTGGTGGCGGCATCGTCTTTCTACGCAAGATTGAGGAAGGCTCGGCGGACAAAAGTTACGGGATCGAAGTCGCCAAGCTGGCTGGACTTCCCGCCCAGGTTGTCCATCGCGCGCGCGAGGTGCTGGCCGAGCACGAGCAGGCGGAACAGAGTGCGGTGCATCACCTGGCCGGTGATGAGACCAAGGACGCCGGACCGTTGCAGCTCACCATCTTCACACCTCTTTCGCAGAAGATCGTGGACCGGATTAAAGAGACCGACTTGAATGGTATTAGCCCGCTCGAGGCGCTGAATCTGCTGCATGAGTTGAAGAAGCAGATGGAGTGAGGAGAACCATCCTTCATACCTGAATTCCCGAGTCGCGCGGGTTACACTTTTCTGTTCCATCTATGCCGCCGAAATCCACGCTTGAACTACGCCAGCAGGTTGGTCAGCTCATGATCATGGGCTTTGACGGAAGCAGCATGTCCACACCTCTGCGAGAGATGCTGGGCACATTCCAACCCGGCGGCGTCATCCTCTTCCCACGCAACATCGACGAAGCCGCACAGGTGCACCGCCTTTTGCGTGACTCGCAGAAAGCCGTTGCCACCCCGATGTTCCGTTGCGTCGACCTCGAGGGTGGAACGGTCGATCGACTGCGCAACGTCATCGCGCCTGCAGCCTCGGTGACCGACGTCTCAGCCACCGGCTCGAAGAAGCTGTTCCGCAAGCACGGAAGGGTTATCGGCGAAGAAGCTCGCGCGCTTGGATTCAACACAGACTTCGCACCTTCGCTCGACCTGGCGTTCGAGGCGTCGAAATCCGTCTTGCGCTCGCGCACCGTCGCCGCCAATCCGAAAGAGACGATTCGCTTTGCGCGCGAGTACCTGCGCGGATTTCGCGATGCCGGTGTGCTGGGCTGCGGCAAGCACTTTCCAGGTCTGGGTGAAGGAAATCTCGACAGCCACCGGAAGCTGCCCGTAATCGAGAAGCCGTGGAAGAAGCTATGGAACGAAGATCTGGTTCCCTATCGCGAGATGCACAAAGAATTGCCTTTCGTAATGGTGGCGCACGCTTGTTACCCCTCGGTGACCGGCGACCGGGTTCCTGCGTCGCTGTCGAAAAAGTGGATGACCGATGTTCTGCGTAAGAAGATCGGGTACCGCGGACTGATTGTCTCCGACGATCTGGATATGGGAGCGGTGCTGTCGTCCGCTTCGATTGAAGATGCAGCGGTCGAAACGCTGCGCGCCGGGGCAGACATGTTTCTCGTTTGCCAAAAGGAAGAGCACGTGTGGCGGGCCTTCGAGGCGGTCTACGGGCTCGCCGTCGCCAATCGCGACTTCGCCAGGCTCGTGACGGAAAAGTCCCGGCGTGTCATTGGCTTTAAGAAGAAGTCGCGCGAAATGCGGGCTCCCCTGGGGCCTTCTCCGGCCGCAAAGACCGTCGACCGCTTGCGCCGGCAACTCTGGGAGCTTAGCGAAGAAGTGCGGCTGTGCTCGCTGGCGAACAACGGGGTTCGCCTTTGAAGCCCACAGATCTGGCTTTGAAGGGCCCGGATTCAGTTTTGAAAGTCCCGGACTCGGTTTTGAAGGGCCCGCATTTGATTTTGGAGGTCCCGGATTTGATTTTGAAGGGGCGCGCCTTCAGGCGCGCCGTACGAGGCGCAAATAAGACCGGGGCTTTAGCCCCTGAGCTGACGCTTTTCAGAAGAGCGGTGAAAGACGAGTCTCCTCTGCGGCTAACCTGCATTTCTCACCAGGCTACGGTAGAGCGGCGCTTCAGCGCCGCGTTAGGCGCGCGCTTGTTCTCATCGAAGCCCGCTTTAGCGTTCGACAGACTGGCTTCGGTTGAAGCCGACTCGCAAATAAAAAGGTGCTCGGAACCCGGGCCTGAAGACCCGCTCTACCTTTTGGCTTGTAAGAAGTCCGCTCTGAAGCCGCTCAACCCCGCCTGCTGTAATGGCGCAGCTAAAGCTACGCCCCTTCAAAATCTGACACGAGCTGGGCTTTCGGTGCAAGCGCCCGAACCCGGCAAGGAAGAGGTTCGCGCGTGATCGTTGCGGGCGTCATGAGCGGCACCTCGGCGGATGGCATCAATGTCGCGATGACCCGCATCCAGGGACGCGGGTTCCGCTCGCGACTGGAGCTATTGGGCCACTACGAATTTCCCTATCCCGCAAATGTGCGGCAGGCCCTGCTCACCGCCATGAACGCCACCTCGGCCAGTGTGGCCGATCTGGCGAGACTGAACTTTGTTCTTGGCGAACTTTACGCCGATGCCGTCCGCGCCGCCCAGCGACGTTCAAAGCTGGAGTGTGAGTTGGTAGGCTGCCATGGGCAGACACTCTATCATCAAGGGATTGCAAAACTGTATCTCGGACGCCGGGTTGCCTGCACGTGGCAGACGGGAGAAGCCGCGCTGATCGCCGCTGCGCTCGGTGTCCCAGTCGTGTCGGACTTTCGTCCCGCCGATATGGCCGCAGGGGGGAAAGGCGCTCCGCTGGTGCCGTTTCTCGACTATGCGCTCTACCGGCACCGGCGCTATGGACGCATCGTGCAGAATATCGGTGGGATTGGAAATCTCACGGCCATTCCTCCTCGCGCTATGCCCGAAGACATGATCGCCTTCGACACCGGCCCGGGAAACATGGTCATCGATGCGATTACGGAGTGTTTGTTCGACCGGCCGTTTGACCGCAATGGCCGACTCGCGGCACGGGGCGAGCCAATCGAGCGTGCCTTGCGGCAGCTTCTGCGCAATCCGTTCTTTCGGCAGAAGCCCCCCAGGACAGCTGGACGTGAACAGTTTGGACGTGAATTCGTTCGCGAGTTCCTGCAGCTTTGCCGTCGCGCCGATCCTCATGACGTCGTCGCGACGGCAACCGCTCTCACCGCCAGATCGATTGGAAGCGCTATCCGAAAATTCGTGCTTCCTCTGATCGACGAGGAGAGTGGAAAACGCTTTCGCGAGTTCATCGTTTCCGGCGGAGGCACCAGGAATGCCACTTTGATGCGCATGATGCGCGAAGACCTTTCCGAGCTGAAGATTCGCGTGCGCACCAGCGACGAATTTGGCGTGCCGTCCCAGGCCAAGGAAGCCGTTGCGTTTGCGCTGCTGGCGTATCAGACGTGGCGGCATGTGCCGTCGAATATTCCGTCGGCGACGGGCGCGTCGCGGCCCGCGATCCTGGGCAAAGTCAGCCATGTGTGAGCGGGCTGCGCGAAAAACAAGGGGGCTGAAGCCCCCGATTTCTAAAAGGCGATGGTACGCGGGCCTAAAGGCCCGCTCTACCCGCGCATTCCAGGCCTGCTCTACCCGTTCTCTCGCCTTCCTTTCTGCCGGTCTTCTGCTTCTCCTGCTCGGCTGTGGACGCAAGCCTGATCCCGGCACCCTGGTCATGATCATCGAGAGCAGCCCTACGAACCTCGATCCACGAGTCGGTGTCGACGCACAGTCGGAGCGCATTGGCGAACTGCTGTTCGATGCTCTGGTGCGACGCGACGATCACTTCAACGTGAAGCCCGCGCTGGCCGATAGCTGGGAGATTCCCGACCCGCGGACCTACATCTTTCATCTGCATCATGGCGTGCATTTTCACAATGGGCAGCCCCTCACCGCGCGCGACGTGAAGTGGACCTTCGATTCCCTGCTGACGGGAAAAATTCGCAGCTCTAAGGCCAGCACTTACAAGTGGGTCGATCACATTGACGCGCCCGACGACCACACCGTGGTCTTTCATCTGAAGGAAACGTTCGCCTCGTTGTTGTGGAACCTATCGGACGGCGCCATCGGCATCGTGCCGTACGGGAGCGGCGAAGAATTTACCCGCGCGCCAATCGGCTCAGGTCCCTTTCGTTTCGTGAGCGCACAGCAGGACAAAGAGGTCCTGATCGAGCGCAACCCTGATTATTGGGGAACGCCGGCAAAGCTCGACCGGGTGCTGTTCAAGGTGATACCCGATCCAACGACGCGTGCCCTCGAGTTGCGCAAGCAGAGTGCCGATGTTGCGATTAACGCTCTTACCGCCGACACCGTTCTCACCCTCCGCAAGGATCCCGACCTCACCGTGATGGAGGCGCCAGGCACCATCTACTCGTATCTGGCATTGAACCTGCGCGATCCTATCCTGAAAGACGTTCGCGTGCGCCGCGCGATCGCCTACGCTATCGATGTGCAGCCGATTATTCACTATATCTGGCGCGATGAGGCGCGGCCTGCTTACAGCGTATTGCCGCCACAGCACTGGGCTTATGACGCCGATGTCGCGAAGTATCCGCATGACCCAGCGCGGGCGCGAGAGCTGCTCGACGCGGCCGGATACAAGCCAATCGACGGCGTCCGCTTCCATGTGACGATGAAGACCTCGACCGAGGAATCGACCCGTCTGCTGGCGGCGGTGCTGCAACAGCAGTTGCGCGATGTTGGCATCGCGCTCGATATCCGGACCTTTGAGTTCGCGACGTTCTACGCCGACATCTCAAAGGGTGCGTACCAGATCCATTCGCTGCGATGGATCGGTGGCAATCAGGATCCGGACATCTTCGAAGCCATCTTTGACTCGAGCAGCTTCCCTCCCAAGCGCAGCAATCGCACCTTCTACTCGAATCCGCGCGTCGATGCCTTGATTCACGAGGGCCGGACCACTCTCGACCAGGAGAAGCGAAAGGCCATCTACTTTGAGATTCAGCAGATCCTTGCCGAGGACTTGCCTTACATCAATTTGTGGAACTTCGACAATGTGCTGGTGCACACCAACCGGGTGCACGGCATCGAGTTGAACCCCGCGGGCAACTACGACTTTCTGCGGACGGCAGAGCTGGCGCACTGACGCAGTACGATTCTTCCGGCGTGCTACCATCGAAATTCCAGGTTAAGAGTAATGGTAGTGCAGCCCTTCAGGCCTGCGTTAACAAGCAAGAGTAGACTGGGGCTTTAGCCCCGGGTGCCGCCAGGCTGAAGCCCGGCTCCCTAATGGGAAGCTCGTAATGGACGTGGCGCTGAAGCGCCACCCTACCCGAGCGTCAGGACGCCTACATCCAACAAGAACTCTTACGGCTAGAAAGGGACTTCATCACTTGCGCATACTCTTCGTAGGTGACATTTTCGCCCGCGCCGGACGCGGGATCGTCCACGAGCGTCTGCCAGAACTACAGAAGCAGCACGGCGTCGAGCTCACCATCGCTAACGGCGAGAACTCTGCTGGAGGCTTCGGCATCACGCCGCAAATTGCAGAAGAACTCTTCGAACTGGGCATCGATGTCATCACTACCGGCAACCACGTCTGGGACAAGCGCGAAATCATCGAGTACATGAACTCGGCGAACGGCAACGAAAGTTCGCTCGCACGCAGGGTGCTGCGCCCAGCCAATTACCCGGCGGGTACGCCCGGCTACGGATGGTATGAGGGGCAAACCCGCAGCGGAGTTCCGTATGCCGTAATTAATTTGCAAGGCCGGGTGTTCATGGCCAACAACGACGATCCGTTTCGCGCCGCGGATGAACTGCTGGCGAAGACGAAAGCGAAAGTCATCCTGGTGGACTTTCACGCTGAGGCCACGTCCGAAAAGGTCGCACTTGGCTGGTATCTCGAAGGCCGCGTCACCGCCGTCTTGGGCACGCACACGCACGTTCCGACCGCCGACGAGCATGTACTCGCCGGTGGCACGGCGGTCCAGACGGACGTTGGAATGACCGGACCCTACGAAGGCGTGATCGGAGTGCAAAAAGAACAGATCGTGCAGCGCTTCCTCACCAATATGCCCGGCCGATTTGAAGCAGCGACGAACGACGTGCGGCTTTGCGCGACGCTGGTCGATTGCGACCCCACGACCGGCCGTGCGACGGCAGTCGAGCGTATTATGCTGCGGCAAAGCGACTAGAAATTAGCAACTAGCTGGACGGCAGCGGAGCGGCAGACCCATCCTGGTTGTTAAGCGCGGATTGCCAGTTGCTGCTTCCTGCTTTACCCTCTCCCCATGTCTCTGGCCGACGAACTCTGGATGGAGGAAGCGCTGCGCGAAGCACAGCGCGCGCTGGCGCTGGGCGAGGTCCCAATCGGCGCGGTCGTCGTGCGCGAAGGTGAGATCGTGGGGCGAGGGTGTAACCGTCCCGTCAGCAGCAGCGATCCCACGGCGCACGCCGAAATTCTCGCCCTGCGCGAGGCCGGAAGAAACGTTGGCAACTATCGTCTAGGCGACTGCGATCTGTTTGTCACGGTAGAACCGTGCGCTATGTGCTCCGGGGCGATTACGCACGCGCGTGTCCGGCGGCTGGTGTACGGGGCAGACGATCCCAAAGCGGGGGCGGTGCACTCGATGCTCCAGGTACTCAATCATCCCAAGCTGAATCATCGGGTTGAGGTAACTTCTGGAGTCTTGGCGGCACGCTGCATGGACCTGCTGCAAACCTTCTTTCGTGAGAGAAGGTCTGCCGTCGAGAACAAAGGTTAAGGTCACACAAGATGGACGAAGGATAAGCCCTTCGATCTAGTCCTGGCAGGAGTATCGGGTAATGGGCTCGGAAAGCGTATGATGGTCTTTGTCGCGAGTGGACTTTTGAGCTGCAAGGGATCTCCCTGTGCAACTCGCTCACATGTATCGGGTTCATACGTATAAGCATGAGTAGGGGTAAGACTGTCTTTTGCTAGTGCCGGCCGCATCCTCGAACAAATCATGGCGTCTGCCGAAGATTGCCCTTTGTTTGCTTGTATTTCTGTTTGCCTTTCACGCCAAGACGGCCGTGTATGGAAGCGGCAGCATTGTTAAGGTAAGCCCCTCCACGTCGGCCAAGCTGTGGCTGAGCGGACAAAAACTTCCACCCGATCCTATCTCGCAGTCGGGCACTCTGCTGCTCTGGGTTAGCGTCATGCTGATCGGCATGCGGCTTCAGAATCGCGAGTCTCTGGTTACGGGAGACATGCGGGTTGTGCCGCTTCGGCATCCCGGCTTACAGGACCTCCATCGTTCCCTTCGGCCCCCACCTCTCGGTTAGCAGTCATCTAGTCTCCTTGTAGCTTCTTTCGGACTTCAATCGCGGGCAGACGTGCGGCCCAATTGAACTCTGATTCGTCGTAACCGCTATTGATGGAAAAGAGGAAAGTTTATGCAGGTTCGACCTCTGCACAAGATCCTTGTGTTAGGTGTGGTCGTGCTTTGTCTGGTAGGCGCCATCACACTGGTGCGACACGTGCGCGCAAGTTCGCCGCATCCTAAGGCTGAGGCCGCAGCTAGCGAAGGCTCCGAGATCTCTTCCGCTGCGGTGGTGCCGGCAAAGCGTGGCGTCATCGCGAATACGCTCTCGATCGCGGGGCAGTTTCTTCCGTATCAGAATGTTGAACTGCACGCTAAGGTGGCCGGTTACATAAAACACATCAATGTCGACATTGGCGACCACGTTCACCAGGGCCAGGTGCTCGCGACGCTCGAAGTGCCCGAAGTTGTGGCCGAGGCGAACGAGGCGCAGGCCGGCGTGCATCATGCGGAAGAGGAGATCCTTCGCGCCAAGAGCGATGTCTCACGGGCGGAGGCTGACTATGTTGCGTTACACGCTAACGCATTGCGGCTGACCAACACCGACAAAGTCCGCCCCGGTCTTATCGCCCAACAAGAGCTCGATGATGCCAACGCCAAGGACCGCGCCTCCGCGGCGCAGGTAGAGGCGGCCAAGTCCGCTCTATCCGCCTCGCAGCAGCAACTGGCCGTCGCTGAGGGCAATGCGCAGCATTACTCTGCGCTATCGGACTACTCGCGCATTTCGGCTCCCTACGACGGCGTGGTCACCTGGCGCTATGCCGATACCGGCGCTCTGGTCCAGGCTGGGACCTCGAATACCAGCGGCCTGCCGGTGGTTACGGTGGCCGAGATCAAGACGCTGCGCTTGCGCATCCCTGTGCCGGAGTCGATGGCTATGAACGTCAGGATTGGCGACACGGCTGACGTACGCGTGCAGGCCACGGGAGAACATTTCACCGGCAAGGTGGCGCGCTTTACCGACGCGCTCGATCCCGAAACCCGCACCATGCAGGTGGAAATCGACGTTCCCAATCCCACCTATCATCTGCAGCCTGGAACCTACGCGGAAGTCACGCTCACGGCGGGCGAGAAATCCAACGTCCTGACAATTCCGGTTACCGCCTTGCAACGCTCCCAGAACTCCACCACCGTGCTGGTGGTTGACGCACAAGATCGTGTCCGCAAACGGCAGGTCCGCACCGGCGCGCAGGACTCGACCAGCGTCGAGGTTCTGTCAGGTTTGTCGGCGGGGGACCGCGTCATCGTCGGCAATATGGCCAGCTATCACGAGGGCGAACTGGTGCGGCCGAAAGAGAGTTCTCTTCCCTCAGGCGGCGGAGAAACGGAGTAAGTCATGCCAACATTTTCAATTCGCTATCCGTTCTTCGTTCTCATGCTCTGTCTGATGATTTTGGTCGTCGGCGTGGCTACTACCGTCCGTATGCCCATCGACTTATTTCCGGAGATCAAGATTCCCGTCGTAGTGGTAGCGACATTTTATGGAGGCATGCCGCCCCAGCAGATCGAAGCGAATATCACCGACACGTTCGAGCGCTTCTTCACGCTAGGCAGCAATATCGATCACATCGAGTCGCGGTCGCTTACGGGAGTCAGCCTGATCCGGGTGTACTTCCAGCCCGGAACCGATCCGGATGCCGCGGTCAGTGAGATTTCCAACCTGGCGATGGCTGATCTGCGACGTCTTCCGCAGGGAACTCTACCGCCGGTTGTGCTCAAGTTTGATGCCTCGAGCCTGCCCGTCTGCCTTGTGACCCTGAAGGGACAGGGGTTAAGCGAGACGCAACTGCACGACCTGGGACAGTTTGATGTGCGGAATCAACTCGCCAATGTTCCGGGTGCATCGGTGCCACAGCCCTATGGCGGAAAGTATCGCCAGATCCAGTTCTATGTCGATCCGGTGAAGCTCGAGGCAGCGCAACTCAGTCCGATGGACGTGGTGCACACCGTCAACGATGCCAACGCGATTCTGCCCGCCGGCGACGTCCGCATTGGTCAGCGCGACTACAACATTTACAGCAACAGCCAGTTCCCCACCGTAAAAGACATGAACGAAGTGCCGCTGAAGGCGATCGGCAACGGAGTTCTGCGCTTTGGCGATGTCGGACACGCCGAAGATTCATCGGCCATTCAGTACAACATCGTGCGCGTCGATGGACAAAAGTCAGTCTATCTGCCGATTCTGAAGCAGGGCGGTAACAGCAACACCATCGCTATCGTGAATGGCATACGCGACCGGGTCAAGCATCTGCTCGATGTACCTAAAACCATGATCGCGACGGTAGTCTTCGATCAGTCGCAGTACGTGAAGACAGCGATCAATAACGTGATCCGCGAGATTGCCATCGGCCTGGTGCTCACGGCCATGATGGTACTCATCTTCCTCGGCTCGATGCGAGGAACGATTTCGGTGTTGTTGTCGATTCCCCTCTCGGTGCTCGCCGCCTTCCTCTTGCTGAACGCCTTCGGCGGCACCATCAATACCATGGTTCTGGGAGGCCTCGCCCTGGTGCTCTCGCGCGTTATCGATAACTCAGTGGTCGTGCTGGAGAACATCTTCCGTCACATGGAGGAGGGCGAAGAGCCGGTTACGGCGTCAGAGCGCGGCGGCGAAGAGGTGGCTCTGGCCGTGCTTGCGGCTACGTTCACCACCGCGATTGTGTTCTTCCCCGTCGTCTTTCTCTTCGGCATCAGCCGCTACCTGTTCACCGCCTTGGCGCTTACGGTCGTGCTGGCGCTGGCCGCCTCGTATCTCGTGGCCATGTCGGTCGTACCGTTGTTCTGCGCGCGCTTCATCAAGTCTCCTCATGGTGAGGTCGGGCACAACCAGCGCAAGTCCGTTTTCACACGTTTCGTTTCCAATTTCAACCGCAAGTACGACCAGATGCTCATGCGCTATGACCAGGCGGTCGGCAAGGTTTTGCAGCGTCCGGCTCTGACGGTGGTTGTGATCCTGTGCGTGTTCGTGGTCAGCCTTGGTCTGTTTCCCTTCCTTGGAGTCGCGTTCTTCCCGCGCACGGATCCGGGACAGTTTGTCATCAACGTCAAGGCCCCTACCGGCACCAGGCTGGAAGTCAGCAACAACTACATGAGCCGGGTGGAGAGCGATATCCGCGAGGTCATTCCCAAGGATGACCTGAAGATGATTGTGTCGAACATTGGCGTGAATGCCGATCTCTCGGCTATCTACACCAGCAACAGCGCCCAACACACCGCATTCGTGCAGGTCAGTTTGAATCCAGAACACAACCTGCCGACATTTACCTACATGAATCGCGTGCGTCAGAAACTGGCATCGGACTTGCCGGAGCTTTCCACCTACTTCCAGACGGGCGGCCTGGTGGATTCTGTCATCAACGCCGGAATGCCGGCGCCCATCGATGTGCAGGTCTCCGGCAACAATCAGCAGGCGGCTTATGACGTAGCTGCCGAAATCGCGCAGAAGGCGCGAGGCTTACACGACGTCAACGACGTTCTGATTCCGCAGGACCTCGATTATCCCGGCATTCAACTCAATGTCCGGCGCGAGATGGCGGCGCGATTGGGGCTGACTGCCAGCGACGTAGTGCGGAATGTCACCACGGCGCTGAACTCCAATGGCATGATCGCTCCTGGATACTGGGTCGACCCCCACAGCGGCAACAACTACTTCCTCACCGTTCAGTACAGTAATCAGAAAATCGCCAACATGACGTTGGAGGACTTCAAACAGATCCCTCTGAAAGCCAAGACGGTTCCGGAAACGACGAGCCTGGAAAACGTCGCCGATGTGAACATGATCAACACACCAACCGAAGTGGATCATTATCAACTCTTCCGCGTGATCGACGTGTACATCGCCCCCAAAGGCGAGAACCTGGGCGGCGTCTCGAAAGAGGTGAACAACATCATTAGGGATACGAAGCTTCCGCCGAACGTCAGGATCGACGTCCGCGGCTCGGTGTTGGCGATGCAGCAATCATTCAAGAGTTTCGGTATCGGACTGGTGCTGGCCGTGGTGCTCGTCTACCTGATCCTGATGGCGCAATTTGCCAGCTTTCTCGATCCCTTCATCATTCTGCTGGCGATTCCTCCCGGCGTGACCGGTGTAATCGTCTTCCTGCTGCTGACCCACACCACATTGAACATTATGTCGCTGATGGGCGTCATCATGATGACCGGCATCGTAGTCTCAAACAGCATTCTGATCGTGGACGTAACGCGCATCTACCGACGGCACGGTATGCCCATCGCCGACGCCGTCGCGCTGGCCTGTCGAGTGCGACTCCGACCCATCCTGATGACTTCACTGGCGACGATCCTCGGATTGATTCCGATGGCCCTCGCGCTGGAGGCGGGAAGCGAACAATATGCTCCCCTGGCGAGATCGATCATCGGAGGTCTGGTCTTTTCGGTCGTCATCACCATCTTTCTGGTTCCGGCGGCCTATCTGCTGATCCATCGCAAAGAAGAGCAACCGGCGCAGAAGGTGCAAGCATGAAAAGCAATAACTACTCGCTTTGGCTGACTCTTCTAGGAATATGTCTTTCGTGCGGCGTCGCTACCGAGGCACAAACGGCAACTTCGGCACCGGCAACTTCGCAGCAGCCCTCGCCGACGCAGTCTCTGCCGCAAGCGTCTCAACCCTCTGCGCCGCAACCTGCGCCAGGAGCGAACCAGAATGCGCCCGCAATTATACCGGTGCAGGTTCCAGCTCAAATCCCTGCAGGCGGATCGGTGCAGCGCCTAAGCGTGCAGGACGCCGAGGCCCTGGCCCTCAAGAACAATCCGCAAATCTCTGTCTATCACCTGTTGTCGTTGGCATCCGGACAGATCACGCGGGAGCAGAGGTCCCAGTATTACCCCACCATCTACGGTAGTCTGACGGGTGTGGAGGCACACGAAGGCAGCCGCATCGCCGCCGGCAACCTGAACAACCCAAGTGTGTACGAGAGGGCCGCGGGCGGCGTCACACTTTCGCAACTGATCACCGACTTCGGCCGAACCAATAATCTGGTGGCGGCAGCGGCGTTTCGCGCCAAGGCTGCCGACATGAATGCTGTTGCCACCGCCGACCAAGTGAAGCTGGCTGTCGATCAGGCCTTCTACAACGCGCTGCAAACCCTCGCCCTGCAGAAGGTGGCCGAACAGACTATCTCGGCGCGCCAACTTGTGGCAGACCAGATCACCACTCTGTTCCAGAACAAATTGCGTTCGCAACTGGATGTCAGCTTTGCCGACGCCAATGTAGCCCAGGCCAAGTTGCTTCTGCTCGATGCACGAAATAACTACCAGGCTGCGCTCTCAGCGCTGTCGGAGGTCCTGGGCTATCCCACTCAAAAACAATTCCAACTGATCGATACCGACAACGCTCTGCTTCCTCCGCCCGACGCTGTTAGCCAACTGGTGGACCAGGCATACAGTAATCGTCCAGAAATTGCGGCGCAGGATTACGATTACCGGGCTGCCCAGCATTTTCAGAAGGCTGAGCGTGATCTACTGCTGCCCAGTATCGACGCCTTGGGCGTTGTGGGAGGAACTCCCTACCGTCCCACGGTCGGTGGGGTTCAGCCGTTCACACCGTGGTATGGAGCTGTAGGCGTTAACGTGAACATCCCCATCTTCAATGGCTTCCTCTATTCTGCGAGATCAAAGGAGGCGGCTCTTCGGGCACAAGCCTCGCAAGAGCAACTGCGCGATCTGAAAGACCGTGTTGCCAATGATGTCCGCACCAGTTGGCTCAACGAGATCACGGCCTATAACCGAATTGACGTAACCCAGCAGTTTGTCGATCAGACAAATCTGGCGGTCAGCCTGTCAGAAACCCGCTACAACCTTGGGCTCAGCTCGATCGTGGAACTCAGCCAGGCACAGCTTCAGCAGACGGAAGCACAAATCCAGTTTGCTGCGGCAAAGTACCAGTACCAAATCGCACAAGCAGTGGTGCGCTTTCAAATCGCCGCGCCTTGAAAACCGCCATGGTTACACCAGAGGATTGCGCAGGGCTTAGGTGAACCTATCGATTTGGCATGAACCTTGGAATCTGGCACAATGCAACCTTCACCAAACCTCGAAGGAGATCTCCCTTATGTCATTCCGGTTCAAATCGCATTTCGCCCTGATCGCCACGTTGTTTGTGCTAGCCACTTTTGGCGCGTGGCAAAGCTCTGTTGCCGAAGACGTGGTTCACGCCGTGAGTGGGATTGTGAAAAGTGTCGATCACGACACCAAGACCATGGTCGTAAAGACCGCTGACGGCACAGAACACACGATCAAGTACACGGATCAAACCGCCGTGAAGGGTGCCAAAGACACCGGCAAAGGTGTCGAAACAGGCAGTGTTGACACCTACCTCGCCGGGAAAGAGGGCGCAAAGGTCACGGTGAAATACACCGAGAAGGGTGGCGAAAAGACGGCGGTCGGCATCAAGGATGCCAGTAAGGCCACCGCCAAAGCCGTGACACAGTGACCCAAACATCGCTCTTCTTGACGCTCCTAGGGCCCAGCTAAGGGAACCGTAGTGTTGCATTGTTGGTGCTGCACACAACGGTGCGAGGTCTATCGGCTCGTCTGCAGCGTGAAGCGCTAATTGACTTCTCGTTACCGAGCCTCTCGTGCGCGAAGCGGGCCCGGCGTCATTGCCGTATTGCACTTGTGCCGATGGAGTCCAGACGAGCGACCACTTCGGACGAAAGACCCAAAGTTGCGGCCTTGAGATTCTCGCGAAGATGCTCAAGTGAAGAGGTCCCAGGAATCAGAAGGATGTTGGGCGAGCGCTGCAGAAGCCACGCGAGTGCGACTTGCATTGGCGTGGACGCGAGCGACGCCGCTGCCGCATCGAGCACCGACGACTGCAACGGAGTGAATCCGCCCAGCGGGAAGAATGGCACGTAGGCGATGCCTTCCTTCGCCAGTTCATCGATAAATCCGTCATCGCTCCGATTCGCCACATTGTAGAAGTTCTGCACGCAGACGATCTCTGTAATCTTCTGCGCCTCGGCCAACTGCACGGCGCTAACGTTGCTAAGACCGAGATGACGAATCAGTCCCTGAAGCTTGAGGTCAGCAAGTACCGTAAGCGGCTCTTCGATCGATCCCTCCGAGGGTGCCGCCAACCCTCCGACACGTAGATTGACGACATCCAGTGCGTCCAGACCAAGATTTCGGAGGTTGTCATGTACGCCGTCGATTAGTTCCTGCCGCGAGAGAGCATGAATCCAGGATTTATCCTCGCCCCGGCGTGCACCCACCTTGGTCACGATCACCAGGCCATCTGGATAAGGATGCAGTGCACGTCTGATAATTTGATTGGTCACGTGAGGGCCGTAAAAATCGCTCGTATCGATGTGGTTGACGCCAGCCGCCACCGCGTCCCGCAGAACAGCAACCGCTGCGTCAATATCACGCGGCGGTCCCCACACCTGCGGGCCGGCAAGTTGCATCGCGCCATAGCCCATCCGGTTCAAGCTCAACGAGGTGCCGGAAAGTGTGAAAACGCCGCCAAGATCCTGTTGTTTTGCCATTCCTTGTGTCCCCTTACGAATTTCAGCACTTTGGTTGGTTTCGTGCCTTTATGGTTAGATGACGTCAGCTTGGACTTCGCATTTGCCTCGTCCCCAAAGTCGTACTCGAGCTCGGCAAGCCTTGTGCGTACACGGGTGGGATCGCGATCACGGGATCGTGAGAATCTTTAGGAATTCCGCAGCGCCTGCCGCGCCATTGTGCCCTGGCGAAACGGCATTACCTCGCCGGCAGAAAATTTAGAGGTGAACAAACTTTCTTAGAAGCAACAACTTGAGGAATGGCGGAGAGGGAGGGATTCGAACCCCCGATACCCGTCAAGGTATGGCCGCTTTCGAGGCGGCTCGTTTCAACCGCTCACGCACCTCTCCGCACCAATTGCTTAGAGCAATATTGTAACAGCAGGTTTCTGCTTGAGCGGGATCCTGCGCGTAGGAGAGGCGGCTTCAAACATTCGCTATGGCGTGGAACCGCTTCTCCGGACTCTCGCTAGGCGACCTTCGCCTCGATTTCAGTTTGGACAACCTTCTTGGGGCCAAAGGATGTCAGTATCGTTTTAACAATGACATACAGCACCGGAATGAAAATGAGATTCAACACCGTGGAGAACAACATACCTCCAACAATCGCAGTGCCCACGGAGTGCCGTCCCAGCTTACCCGCACCGCTGGCGAAATAGAGCGGCAGAACGCCGAGGATGAAGGCGAACGAAGTCATGAGGATGGGTCGCAGTCTCAACTCTGCCGCCTCGATGGCCGCGTCCATGATGCTGCGTCCCTGTTCGATCAATTGCTCGGCGAACTCTACAATCAGAATCGAATTTTTCGCCGACAAGCCGATCAACAGCACCAGACCTATCTGCACGTAAACGTCATCGACCAGTCCGCGGGCCGAGACAAATACCAGCGCACCCAACACCGCCATGGGAACCGCCAGCAGGATGATGAACGGCAAAGCAAAGCTTTCGTACTGCGCCGAAAGCGTGAGATAGACCACGAGCAGTCCGAGGCCGAAGATCAGGATGGCCTTGCCGCCGGCTTCCACCTCTTCCAGGGCCAGACCCGACCAGCTATACGACATGCCTTGCAGCATGTTCTGCCTGGCGAGGTCCTGCATCGCCTGCAGGCCTTGGCCAGAGCTGTATCCCGGCGCAGCAGCGCCGTTGATCTCTGCCGAGCGGAACAGATTGAAGTGGTTGATGACCTGAGGACCGGAGGTCTCTGTCAGGCTGACGATGTTGCCTAGGGGCACAAGTCCATTCGTCTCAGAGCGAACGTAGTACTGCCTTAGGTCGCGCGCGCTCATGCGAAATGGCAGATCGGCTTGAACGTAAACACGGTAGGAACGATTGTTGAAATCAAAATCGTTCACGTACTCCGAACCCATGTAGACGCCCAACGCCTGCGTAACCTGGCTGATCGGTACGCCGATGGCCTTGGCCTTCTGCCGGTCAATCTGCACTAGTTGTTGCGGATCGTTCGCCGTGTAGCTGGTGAACAGTCCCTGCAGATCTGGACGCTGATGACTCTGCGCAACGATCTTGTGAGCAATGGTGTCGAGGTCCTGCAGTGTGTTTCGACCGAGGTCCTGCAGTTCGAACTGAAAGCCACCAAAGCTTCCGATACCCTGAATGGCCGGTGGCTCGAACGCCACAACAATCGCGCCAGGAATGCCAAAAAGTTTGGGCGAGACACGCGCCACAATGTCGGCCGCCGAGTGCCCTTTGCCTAAGCGTGAATCGATTGGCTTCAGCGGAGCGAACACCAGGCCGTAGTTTGGTGAACTACCTCCTGAAAGCGAAAAGCCCGGCACCGCAAACGTTCCGAACACGTCGGGATCAGCACGCAAAACCTGCTCCGCCTGTTTCGCGATCGCCGTGGTGTACGAGAGCGAAGCACCAGGAGGAGATTGCACCACCACGATAAAGTAGTTCTGATCTTCCTGGGGCACGAATCCGGTCGGAACGTGCAGATACATATACGCGGTGGCTGCCAGGCCGGCGAAAAACACAAGAATGACCGCGTATCGGAATACCAGCACTTTCTCGATTACCTTGCCATACCCGATGCCAACGCGACGGATCGTATTGTCTATCCCGTGAGCCAACCGGCGGTAACCGCGCGACAGCCAGCCGATATGCGTCCAATCGAAGACCGAATACTTATGCTCTTCGCCACGGAGCAGTATCGCCGCCAACGCCGGGGAGAGCGTGAGTGCATTGAACAACGAGATGGCAATCGAAAATGCGATGGTCAGCGAAAACTGTTTGTACAGAATTCCGGTTGTTCCCGGAAAAAACGATACCGGCACGAAAACCGAGATCAGCACCAGCGAGGTCGCGATCACCGCGCTTGAGACTTCCGCCATGGCAACCGACGTGGCTGTATGCGGATCGGTGTTGTCTTCGTCAATGTGGCGTTGCGCGTTCTCGATGACGACGATCGCGTCGTCAACCACCAGTCCGGTCGCCAGCGTAATGCCAAAGAGCGTCAGAGAATTGATCGAGAAGCCAAAGATCTTGATGAACGCGAAGGTGCCGATCAACGAAACCGGGATGGTAACGGCAGGGATGATGGTAGCGCGCCAATCGAGCAGGAAGAAGAAGATCACGATGATCACGATCAGGACCGCTTCTTCGAGCGTGGTGACCACTTCGCGCACCGAGTCGCCAACCACCGTCGTGGTGTCAAAGGCTACGACGTACTTGATTCCCGGCGGAAACGATTTCGACAGCTCGACTAGCGCGGCTTTCGCGGCTTTATCGACCTGCAGCGCATTGGCGTTGGAGAGTTGCTGCACGCCGATGCCGATGGCTTCGTGTCCGCTATAAAGAAGGTTTGTATCGTAGCTTTCCGCCCCAACTTCGGCCCGGCCTACATCTTTTAATTGGACAATGCCGTTAGGTGTGTTTTTGAGAATAATGTTCTCGAATTCCTTCGGCTCCGAAAGCCTTCCGACCACCCGCAACGTGACCTGAAAGTTCTGCTTCGGATCGGCGGGAGGACGGCCCAGCTGTCCAGCTGGAATTTCGACGTTCTGCTCCTGCAACGCGCTGACGACGTCGGCAGCGGTCAGTTGGCGGGACGCCAACTTCGTCGGATCCAGCCAGATGCGCATCGCATACTTACGCTCACCGAAGATCACCACGTCGCCCACACCGGGAATACGCTTCAACGCGTCCTTGACGTATACATCGAGATAGTTCGATATGTACTGATTCGAGAGACTGTTGTCGGGCGAATAGAAGCCGGCAGCGAAGACGAAGTTAGGGTTCGTCTTCGTGATCGTTACGCCGGTGTTTTTGATTTCCTGCGGCAGACGGCCCTGCGCCGTAGCAACGCGGTTCTGCACGTCGACAGCCGCGACGTTCAAATCGTAACCCGTGCGAAAGATGACGTTGATGCTGCTGGTGCCGTCGTTCGAACTCGTCGAGGTAATGTAGTGCATCCCCTCGACGCCGTTGATCTGCTGCTCCAGCGGGATCGTGACCGCCGACTCGACCACTTGCGCGTTCGCTCCAACATAATTGCTGGTGACCGTTACCTGCGGAGGCGCGAGATCGGGATAGAGTGAAATCGGCAGTGTCGGAATGCAGACCGCTCCGGCAAGAATGATTAAGAGCGCGCAGACTGTCGCAAAAATCGGCCGTTTTATGAAGAAATCAACCAATGTACTTCTCTCTTAACTCCTGCCCTGAATTGCAGGTGGTCGAGGGACCGACGCCGTTGCCAGCGTAAACCGCCAGCTTCGGGATTGTGCCCCCGGCTCGACGCCTTCCTCTCTGTCGCCGCCCGGCAGCACGCCTTCCCGCTATGAACGCTCACCCAGTAATCTGGATTGGAGCGCCGTCGATGAGGAACTGGGTGCCCGAGATCACGACCTTATCGCCTCGCTTTAGCCCGTCGGTCACCGCGTAATCATTGCCAACTGTATCGCCCAAGGTTACGGACCTCTGCTTGGCAACGGTATGTCCATCCGCATCAGTGGCGACGTAAACGAAGGTTTGGCCTCCGATCCGCGTGACCGCCAACACAGGCACGGTCGGCGTCGGATCGGTGCTCCAGATGACGCGCGCTTTTACCAATTGCGCGTTGCGAAACCTGTCGAGCGATGCGTGGATCGGCGCCTTCACCAGAATGCCTTGCAGTGCGTTATCCACCTGCTGCGAGACGAAGTCAACCTTCGTGCTCTCGATCGGCTGCCCGGTGCTAGTGACGATCTGCACCGGAAGTCCCATGCGGACTTTGCTGGCAAGCTCCGTAGGGATGTAAATGTAAGCCTCGAGATCAGCGTTTTCGTCGACTGTCGTAAGTACCGTTTGCGGCGAAACGTAATCGCCAAGATGAACGGGAATATCTCCTACCAGGCCTGCAAATGGCGCGGTCAGGTTGTAATAGCCCAGCTGGCGCTGCTGCGTAATGCGTCCGGCCGTCGAGGCTTCCCAATCGGCTTTGGAGTTGGCGTAGGCCTGTTCCGCCTGATCGAGACTCTGCTTGCTGGTGACACCTGCCTTGAAAAGCTGCCGCTGGCGTTCAACTTCTACAGCGTTATAGTCGAAGGTCGCCTTCTTCTGCGCTTCCGTGCTGCGCTGCTGATCGACTGTGGCCTGCTGCTTCAGCGGATCAATGGTCATCAACACTTGGCCGGCGCGTACCTGATCGCCTGATTTCACCAGAATGCGCGTCAGCGATCCGTCCACTTGCGGCTGGATGGTAGCGGAGCGACGTGACTTGATCGTGGCTACATACTCGTCGACCCTCGGAACCGGCGCTAAATTAATCGTCTGTACTTTCACCGGCAACGGTTGAGGGGCCGGTTGTTTGGCTTCCGTTTTGTTGCAGGAAGTGCTCATCAAAAGCACAAATGCGATTGCGAGAAAAGCTAGAATAACTACATGCTTTCTCAAAATGACCCTCCTCTAAAACCCCACCCTCGGTAAGTCCATCCAGCACTTTTATTGACTCGATTGTATCGGTGCTGGTGAGTCGTGGGCTCACCCTGCCGACGCAGTTGCATCTCGCGAGCGGAATCGCAGACTGACGGCTCGGACCTGGTTTGGAATTGACACCAACGTCAAGAACTCAAACGTTTTCGATCAAGCCAGCGGACCCCACTCCGCCTCGTTCCTGTTGACATGTAGAGATGTTCAGCTCCGGCCGTGGGGTTCAAGAATTATTTACCGAAAGGTATAGAATGCAGCGGTGCGTGATCAATACTCATGAATCGCCATTCTACTGCCGGCGGCGTGGGACGACCGCGGTCCTTCGATACAAAGCGGGCGTTAGAAGCAGCATTACAGGTGTTCTGGCGGAAAGGTTACGAAGGAACTTCTTTGTCTGACTTGACCGCAGCCATGCAAATCAAGCGGCCCAGCTTGTACGCTGCCTTCGGCGGCAAAGAAGCGCTATTTCGCAAGGTGCTCGATCATTACGCAGAAGGCCCCTCGTTGTATCTTCGCGAAGCTTTGGCGCAGCCTACCGCAAGGCAGGCGGTAGAGCAAATTCTACGCGGCGCAGCCGGTATGTGCTGTGCCGCTCAAGGTCCGAGAGGGTGCTTGCTGGTACAGGGAGCACTGGCTTGCAGTGACGAGGCCAATCCGATTCGGCAGGAGCTGATCGCGCGCCGATTGGCCAATGAGTCTGCGTTACGTAAACGTCTCCACCGCGCGAAGGCAGAAGGCGACCTTCCGGCCAGCGCGAACTCCCGTGACCTGGCTCGTTTCATCACCACGGTCAGCGAAGGCATCGCCGTACAGGCTGCCAGCGGCGCCAGCCGCAGCGAACTCCTCCGTGTAGTCCGCACTGCAATGCAAGCATGGCCCGAATAAAACAACGTCGTCGAGGCCTGGCGGAGATTCTCGCTGCGGTAGGTAATCCGCAGGGGATCGCAGCGGGCGATCCTTGACCCGCGCTTCACGTGACCAAGCGTTCCGAGATTAACGGTGGAAGCGAAAGCAAGACGGGGAAGCTAACGCAGGCTGGTGCGCCCCAGTCTGCGAGGGCAGTCCAATCGGGCAAGAAAAAGCCGGAGCAGGTTCGCTCCGGCCTGGGGAAAGACTTAGGCGGTTACGCCTTAAGCTTGCGGCGGACAACGCCTACTGCGCCAATCAGGCCAGTTCCCATCAGCAGGAGCGAGGCCGGTTCCGGCGTGGTCTGGTTTCCGTTGTAAATGACGTCGTCCATGACGTAGAAATCGTTCGCCAAAGAGAACACGCCAACCGCGTCGACCATTCCGTTATAGCCGGAGGCCAGGAAGGTAGGAGTTGCCGACGGATCTAGGGTGGCGGAGGTCCATACCAGGTTGCCGCCGAGGTAGAGGTCAAAGTTAACGGTAGCAAACGAATTTCCTGCAAACCATGCGCCGTCGAAGACCACCGGACCATTCTGAAAGTTGAAGATATATTCGCCGGGACCCGTGTTGGGCGTGTAGACACGCTCTGGAGCGGAGTGCGCCGTATAGGGCGGCTGAACTGTATCGTAGTAGGTGAAATTTCCGTTCCAGGCGATTCCACAGTAGCCGTCGGGAACTATGCCCGAGCCAGTGAAGTTGTCAAAGCTACAATCCGTGGCACTCGCCATCACGGAAGCGGCCACAACCACCAAAGCAAGAAACAGAACCTTTTTCATCCATTTCCCCCTTAAGAACCATCCAGCAGCCCGCGCAGACTGGGTGGCTAGTTGTTGACGGGGTTCTACGCACTTTAGCTGCCAATTCCCACACCAGGTAACTAGCATTTGTTGTTGAGTTTATCTGGCTCCCGTCGGGAAAAATCTCGTGACAGTTGCAATCCTTTGCACCACACGCCAAAGTTTTCCAGAGAAGAGCCGGAAGATGGCTTCCCCTTCGGGCGAGCACGCGGCCGTTGGGACGGAAGTTTTTAGGCAGGTCTGCTATAACAACTTTGGCGGCCAATGTCCGATTCCAAAGGCCACTTAACAAATTCTGCAACTCTACTTCCCACTTGAGCCGAAACCCTTCCTGCCTCGCACCGTTTCCTCGAGCTCACCCTCGGTGACTTCGCCCGCCAGAAATGGGTGCTCCAGCAACTGCGCGATCTTGTCGCCTTTGCGAATGAAGTATGGCTCCGAAGCCAGATTTTCCATCAACACGATGATTTCGCCGCGGTATCCAGCATCGATGACGCCGGCATTACAAAGTAGCCGTTTCTTCGCCATGCCGGAGCGGGTCTTGATCACGCCGCCTGCCACCGGAACGAATTCGATTGCAATTCCGGTGGGCACGCTCGCCATGGAATTCGCCGCGATGGTTACGTCTTCGCACGCATAGAGATCGTAGCCAATGTCTTCTCCGGGATGGGCAACCGACGGCAGCACGGCGTCTGGTGAAAGCCTTTTTACTTTGAGCATGCGCTCCATTGTGCCAGAGGGCCAAGCAAACTCGCGCATCCTGTTTTCGTGTTGACGGATCGCACGCGGGAGAATACGTCGAATGGCTGACCATCAAGGATCAGCCCCAAAGCGTACGCGACGACGTCGAGCGCATCCGGCAACATCCGCTGGTGCCGCGTAGCATCGCAATTTTCGGCTACATCTTCGACGTCAAGACTGGAAAATTGCTGGAAGTGCCGGGGGTCGCCTCGCTGGGAAGAGCCGCGTAGTGGCACGAAGCCTTGGAGCAGCGCGGTTCTCGGGCCGCGCCGCGTCCCATGCCGCTTCTTGTCATCACGAGCGAGTCGCGCGTTTGCTTTTTGTTGTTCTCCACGAGCGGCGCACAGGATCTGCTCGTGCTGGAGAGGCAGCTAGTCCGCTGCCTCCTCGGCTTTGGAGCCTACACGATGCTGGGCATGGGACCACACGAAGTAGACGAGAGCGACGACGATGATGCCTAGAATCAGGGCGTCGAGACGATGAAACCATGTCTTCAGCCGAGGATCCTTGTCCCAGCTTTCGCCCAGCCGCATCCCGAAGTACGCCAACAGGAAGCACCAGGGCCACGATCCAAGAAATGTGTACAGATGAAACTTGATCCGAGGCATGCGTGCAATTCCAGCCGGTAGCGCAATAAACGTGCGGATCACCGGCAGTAGACGCCCGACTAGCACGGCGATCGCCCCGCGCCGCTCGAAGAAGCCGTCGGCAATTGCCAGTTCGCGTTGGCTCAGAAAGATGTAGCGCCCGTAGCGCTCGACCAGCGGACGTCCACCGAAGTAGCCGATTTCGTAGGCCACCACCGATCCCAGATTGCAACCGATCGCTCCAGCGGTCGCGACGGCCAGCAACGAGAACCGGCCGGTGTACACCAGGTAGCCGGAGAACGGCATGATAATTTCCGATGGCAATGGGATACATGCCGACTCGATCGCCATCAGCAGCATCACGCCGCCATAACCACCCGCCGAGATGACGCTGACGATCCAAGCGCCTAGCTGTTCGAGAATGTGCGAGATCATAAGTTCAGAAGACTTTCGTTTAACGAGGGAAGCGCTCGAGGGTTTCTACAAGCTATCTCATAAAACCGTTTTCTATCAGGGCACGGCTTCAGACGTGCCGCAAGAGAGCGATCTATGACGTGGGCCTCCGCCCCGGAAGAACCTGTCTGTACAAGGGCTAAAGCCCGAGACCCTATCTTCGCTTCCTTCGGCACGACTAAAAGTTGTGCCCTAAGACGACTAGGAACAATTTATGAGACGAGTTCTAGTCAGATGCACCCCAGCTACTCTGAGTGGGACGCTTGCGAGCCCGGCAATTTCCCCTGCGCCCACTCGCCAAGTTTCTGCACCGGGCATCGCAGCCCGATGAAGAACTGCCCGAACAACGCATACTCGGCGCTGACCTGGTCGAACCGCATCTCGTAGATCAGTTTCTTAAACACGAGAGGCTCGGGCGCAAACAGATCGACGCCCCACTCCCAATCGTCGAAGCCGATCGAGCCGGTGATAATTTGCTGCACCTTGCCCGCGTAGCGCCGCCCCACGGCGCCGTGTTCTTCCATCTGTCGCTGACGTTCTTCGATGGGCAGCGAGTACCAGTTCTTGTCCTCACCGCGTTTGCGGTCCATGGGGTAGAAACACAGATAGCGACTGTCAGGGATCTTGGGATAGAGCCGGGGTCTCATGGCCTGCCGCTGGCGCTCCATCGTCTCCTCGACCTGCCGTTTCCATTCTTCCGAAAGTGGCGCAATTCCCTGCTCCGTGAGCTGCCGGAAGAGTTTGACACTCGAGTCGTAGAGTCCGAGCTCAATCACCGATAAATAGGAATGGGAAGGCTCGAGGAATTCCTGCAAGCCAGTCTGGTTGATCTGCAACTCCGCGGCATTCAGCTGGTCGAACGAATCGCGGAAATGCACCACCATCAGATCGCCCTTATGCCCAAGTATGGAATACAGCGCGCTTTGCCCTGCTTCTTCGCTCGCCTGCAGCGCAGCAGAAAGCTCCTGAGTAATCTCCGTTTGACGCCGCTCCCCCAGCTTGCGCCACTCCGACCAGCGAAAACGGAACATCTGATGCAACACGCTCGATCCCTCCAGCGTCAACGGGACCGCGGGCAGTTCGGCCGACACAGCTTGTACTCCGGCATTGCTCGAAACCATTCACAAACCCCAATCAGGAAGGATGCGGGCGCTCTTTCCATTGTAATCTGCCACACGACGCTCGCGCATAATAGTCATACGCTGTCATTCTGAGCATAGCTTCGCCGTTCTTGCGAACCGGAGCCGGAGACCCCTGTTCCCCGCGAGACGCTAGGTCTTGCTTGATCACCCCGAAGCTCGGTATAGACTGTTTCCTCACATCGGAGACCACCATGCCACGCGGCAATATCACACGCCAGCCTTCGCGCACCGGACGGCAGGATAAAGTCGCAACCTCGCGAACCTCGAAAACAGTCCCCGCGGCGACGAACAAGCCAACGAAGCCGCTTCTGAAGCGGGTCGCTACAAAGACGAAGGCTGCGACCAAGGCAATCGCAAAAACTGCTGCCACGCTCGCCCGCGGCAGTCGGAAGGCCTACAATCCCATCGCCCCCGAACGCGTCCGCGAAATTCTCCGTCGCCTCGACGAGCGCTATCCCAACGTGGTCTGCGCCCTTACCCACAAGAACGCATGGGAACTGCTGGTAGCGACCATTCTTTCGGCGCAATGTACCGACGTGCGCGTCAACATGGTCACTCCCATCTTGTTCAAGAAATATCCCACGCCGCAGGACTTCGCCGCCTTAAAGCCTGAGGAGCTCGAACCCGACATCCGCTCCACCGGATTCTTCCGCAACAAGTCGAAGTCGATTGTCGGTGCGGCGAAAAAAGTGGTGGGAGAATTCGGCGGCGAAGTGCCGCACACCATGGACGAGTTGCTGCGTATTCCCGGGGCGGCGCGCAAAACGGCGAACGTAGTGCTGGGCAGCTGGTTCAAAATTGCCGACGGCATCGTCGTCGACACGCATGTCCGCCGCATCTCGCGACGCCTTGAGCTCACTCGTCACGAAGATCCCGAAAAGATTGAGCAGGATTTGATGAAAGTGATACCGCGCGAGAAGTGGATCGACTTCTCCCACCAGATCATTCACCACGGCCGCTCCATTTGTTTTGCCCGCAAGCCCAACTGCGTCGAGTGTCCGCTGGAGGACCTGTGCCACGCCGCTGACAAGACGTGGAGCACGGTCGAGATCCACAAGAACGCTAAGCCCTGACGCTCTATTTCGTCAGCGCAGGTTGTTGCGCGTTCTCCTGCTCCGACGGCCGCAACCCGAAAGCGCGCGCCAACAGTTCGTACGATCGCAGCCTGGCGGCGTGGCTGTAGGTAATCGTGACGACCACCAGCTCCCGGATGTAAAGCGCATTGGCCATGCCCAACAACTTGCTCTTCACCGACCCAGCAGTGCCGACAAAGTATCGTGGCCATTCCGGCGCTTCCGAGACAACTTCTCTGAACGCAGACGCGCCCTCTTGTTGCAACTCGCGGAGCGCGTCCTCCGGAGGTGCGATGGGCTCACGGCTTCCCTGCCGAATCCGTCGCTGCAACAGCCTCACGCTGGCGTGCAGATACTCCGCCTCTTCTTCCGTGTCGGCACAAACAGCCCCTACCGCCACCATGGCCTCCGGTGCCGCGCGATGGTTGCTGGGAACGAAATCGCGCTGATAGGTTTCGATCGCGGCTCGCGTCGGCTCCGGACTGAAGAAGTGAGCGAACGCATACGGCAAGCCGAATTGCGCGGCCGTGGTGGCACTCCACATGCTCGATCCCAGCAGCCACACGTCCGGCGAGCCGGGCATCAGCGGTGATACACGGATCTGGCCGAAGGGATGGTCACGCGGAAAATCCCCATCGAGAAACGCCAGCAACTCGCTGAGCTGCTCCGTGAAATCGTCCGGCATGGGGGTCTTACGCTCGCGGCGTAGAGCCAGCGCTTCGATGGGGCCGCCCCCGGGCGCGCGTCCTATGCCCAGATCGACGCGACCGGGATATAAGGCGTGCAACATGCGAAACTCCTCCGCGACTTTCAGAGGACTGTAGTGCGGCAGCATGATCCCGCCGGAGCCGATGCGGATGTGCTGCGTCTCGGCCCCAATGCGGGCCAGCATCACTTCAGGCGCGGTACATGCGAGCGTGTCCATTGCGTGGTGCTCCGACATCCAGAATCGCCGATACCCCAGCGCTTCCACTCGTTGAGCAAGATCAATCGAATTTTCGAGCGCCTTCGCCGGCGTCGATCCGGAAGAGATGGGCGACTGATCTAGAACCGAAAGCTGCAAGCTTGGATTCCTGTCTGCGTCCTGCATAAACATTGGATGTTCCGCCTGGACAAATCGAAGCATGTGCGACGGTTCGTCTCCTCCGGTCGCGGATCAAACAGAAGCCTTGGCCCGACTTAGCCCGACGACGCGGCCGTTACCATGGACAGTCGACTCTTTGCTATCCTCGTTCTACCGTCCATGCGCACAATGGCATTTCTTCCATTCTTATTTATGACGCTGACCGCTCTCGCACAATCCGCGCTTACGCCTCCCCTTGCCATCACCGATCCCACGAAGCTCGAAAGCAAGAACGTCGCCGACATGCAGACGTTCTCCATCGAGAAGCTCTACAGCACGCGCGCCATCGGAGGCACTACGTGGTCGCCGGATGGAAAGCAGATCGCGTTCGTGACCAACATCAGCGGGCGCAACAATATCTGGCTGGTGCCCTCGACTGGGGGCTGGCCGACGCAGCTCACCATCAGCGATCAGCGCCAGAGCGCTCCCGCTTGGTCGCCCGACGGCACCTGGATTGCCTACATGTCAGATCACGATGGAGATGAGCAGTGGGACATCTTCCTGGTTTCGCCGAAGACGGGGGAAGTCGTCAACCTGACCACGACCGATCAGAGCGCCGAAGAAGAGCCGACATGGGCGCCCGGCAGTCGCCAGATTGCCTACGTCAGCAAGCCGAAGACCAGTTCCACCTATGAAGTCGAGTTGATGGATGTCGCCACACGACACGTTCGTCACCTCACGCAAAACACGCCAAAGGAGTGGAGCAATAGCGGCCTCATCTTCTCGAAGGACGGCAAGTCGCTTTTCTACACGCAGACGCGCGCAGACAATCAGGACTCCAACGTTTTTGTCGTTGATCTGGCCACGGGTAAGAACACGAATCTTACTCAGCACGAGGGGGATCACGAATACTTCGCCACAGATGTTTCGCCCGATGGAAAGACCCTTCTGATCACGTCCAATGCGCAAAATGGCTACGACAATGTGGGACTGTTAGACATCGGCGCAAAAAAAATCGAGTGGCTCACAAGCGACAAATGGCGCATCACCGGTGGCGCCTTTGCGCCTGACGGAAAGTCGTTGACCTGGCGCGCCAACGTGGACGGCAACGCCAACCTTTATCAATACGATCTTGCCAGCCGGCAGGCACAGCCGTTGCCGCTGCCCAAAGGCGTGAACTCCCTCGCCGGCAATCCCGAACCCTACAACAGGGACGGATCGGAGCTGCTGTACTTCCACAACGGCGCGAATGCGCCCGATGATGCTTGGGTCTACGACGTCGGTACGAAGCAGTCGGTGCAAGTCACGCACTCGCTGGTTGCCGGACTACGCAGCGGGGACATGGTGGAGCCCTACCTGGTGCATTATCCGAGTCGGGACGGCAAGTGGACGATTTCGGCCTTTGCTTACGTACCCAACAATATTCAACGTAATGCCAAGTTTCCGGCGATCGTCTACATTCACGGCGGACCTGCTGCGCAAACCGTGGACTCGTTTAACCGCTTCATCCAATACATTGTGAACCAGGGCTACGTTGTTATTGCGCCGAACTATCGCGGTTCTACAGGCTACGGCAAGGCTTTTACCGAAGCCAATTTCGGTGACGCCGGAGGCGGTGAACTTCAGGACGTACTTGACGCCGCCGAGTTCATCAAGAAGAGCGGCTTCGTCGATCTCCAAAAGCTCATCGTGATGGGCGGCAGCTATGGCGGCTATCTCAGCATGATGGCGGTGACCAAGGCTCCCCAGATGTGGGCTGCCGCGGTGCCGATTGTGCCTTTCGTCAACTGGTTCACGGAGATCGAACACGAGGACCCCATCCTGCGTGAGTACGATCTTGCAACCATGGGCGATCCGGTGAAGAACAAGGCGCTGTACGAAGATCGCTCGCCCATCAACTTCGTCGACCAAATCAAGGCGCCACTCTTGTTGCTGGCAGGTGGAAACGATCCGCGGTGTCCGAAGAGTGAAGCCCAGCAGGTCGCCGACGCCGTGAAGAAGCGCGGCGGGTCCGTGCAGTTGAAGATCTACGAGAACGAAGGCCACGGCTTTTCGCGGGTCGAAAATCAGATTGACGCCTATCAGCGCGTCTCAGATTTTCTCAAAGTCCACGTGCCGTCCCCCGGTTGCGGCTGCTCGATCTACGACTGAACAGCAGTTGCCGGTGGGCGTGCGCAGTGGCTCCCTTCAGGCGGGCTGCTCAATTTGCGGATTTGACGGGAAAGCGTTTCTTGAAATCGACGATGGCGGCAACCAGCCCCGGGATCGTGTACTCGCTGGCTTCGATATCCACCGGCAGCCCGACCTCGCGCAACGTTTCCGAGGTTACCGGGCCGATCGACGCCGTGTGCACACGGTTAGCGGCGCCCGATGGCCGGAAGACACCACGCGCGCCGCGTGCTCCAACCAGGCGCACAAAATTCTTCACCGTCGACGAACTGGTGAAGGTTATCGCATGCGGCTTCCGCTTGCCTGCCAACGCGGCCTTCAACCGTTTCTTCGACGTTTCCGGTACGACCGTTTCGTAGGCCTCGACTACATCGACATGCGCTCCCGCTTTGCGCAGTTCACGGGGTATGACGTCGCGCGCAACTTTGGCCCGCACCAACAACACGCGCTTCCCCACGACCTGTCGCCGTAAGGACTCGACGACCGATTCCGCAACGTACTCTTTCGGCGTCAGGTTGACTTTCAACCCCTGCTTCTCGATAGCGTATTTTGTTGCCGGACCAATCGCGGCAATCTTAATCGTCGATAATTCCGCAACCCCGATCTTCTTCTTCGACATGCGATCGAACATCGCCTCAACCCCATTCACGCTGGTCAGGATGAGCCAGTTGTAGGTTGCGACATTTTCCAATGCAGTATCGAGCGGCTGATAGGAACGGGGCTTTTGGATCTTGATGAAGGGAATCTCCGTGACCGCACAACCAAGCTCGCGCAGCGCCGACGACAGCGCTCCCGCCTGTTGCTTCGCCCGGGAAACCAGGACACGACAACCCGAGAGTAGGCCCTTCTGCTTTGAAGGTTTGCGGGCAGATTTACTCAAGAGGCGTCCCTCGACTCACTTCGTTTGCTCATGATGACAGCGTAATGGATGAGATGCTACGGCTGCACCGGAACCGCCACCTGCGTCTCGCGGTATACCTCTTGCAGAATCTTCGTGGCTCCGCGCCGCAACAGGCTGTCGCCTACCTTCTCCCCTAGCGACACCGGATCGCTACCGGTCTGCTGCTCGCGCAAAATCTCTGATCCATCGGGACGCGCCACCACTCCCGTCAGATGCAGCACGCCATCGCGCATCTCCGCGAAGGCTCCGATGGGGACCTGGCATCCGCCTCCCAGCTTGTTGAGTAACGCCCGTTCACAGGTTGTCGTAGCGCGTGCCGCGGCATCGTTCAGGAACTCCAGATGTTTTCGCACTTCCAGATCGCCTTCGCGAATCTCGATGCCGAGTGCTCCCTGCCCCGCCGCCGGGCACATGAATTCTTCCGACAGATATTCCTTGATATGTTGCGTCTTGCCGAGACGCGTCAGGCCAGCGGCGGCCAGAATGATGGCATCGTATTCACTTTGCTCCAACTTGCGCACCCGCGTGTCAACGTTGCCGCGCAAGGGATAAACATTCAGGTCGGGCCGCGACACCTTCAGCTGCGCTTGCCGCCGCAAACTGCTGGTACCAACCCGTGCGCCCTGCGGCAGCACCTTCAGGCTGTCGTATTTCACCGAGAGGAATACATCGCGAGGATTGACCCGCTCGGTTATCGCGATCAATTCGAAGCCAGGCGGCAGTTCGGTCGGCAGGTCCTTTAAGCTATGGACCGCAAGATCGACCCGCCCGTCCGCCAGCGCTTCTTCAATCTCTTTGGTGAACATCCCTTTGGTACCGACCTTGGCCAGAGCAACGTCGGTGATTTTGTCGCCCGTGGTCTTGATGATTTCCAGTTCGACTTCGTGACCGCGCGCGAGCAGTAAGTCGGTGATGTGATGGGCTTGCCAGAGCGCCAGTTGTGACCCACGAGAGCCGATTCTCAAACGTGCCATCAGCGTCGCGCTCCTGTCTTCTCTCGTAAAGACGTGGCGGCTGCGTCATCTGTAGCATCGTGCATATTGCGAAGGCCGAAGAGCTTGCGCACCAGGTCGATCACCGTGGTGGTCTCCGCGTTTTCCCGTGCTGCACTCTTCAGGGTCGTAATCGGGGTGTGCATGATTTTATTAACGATGCCGCGCGTCAACGTCTCGACCGCCAACTCCTGCTCCGGCGACAACGCTCCCAGACGTCCACGCACCCGGTCGATTTCCGCCTGGCGCACGGTCTCCAGATGCTCCTGCAGCGAGACGATCGTGGGCACCACGTCAAGTGTCAGCAGTCGCGACTGGAACTTATCGACTTCGAGTTGCACGATTGCTTCGGCGCGATCGGCTTCCGTGCGGCGGTCGGCGATGTGCGAGCCAACAACCTGCTGCAGATCGTCAATGTCGTAGACAAAGATGCCATCCAGCTTGTTCATCTCCGGATCGACGTCGCGCGGAACGGCGATATCGATGAAGAACATGGGACGATTGCGGCGGCGGCTCATAAATTTTTCGCCGTGCCCCTTCAGGAAGATCGCGTGCGGCGCACCGGTGGAGCTGATGACGATGTCGGCGCGCTCGACCGTGTCATAGAGTTGCTCGAAGGGAATCGCCTCACCGTTAAACTTCTTCGCCAGGGCCACGGCCCGCTCGTAGGTACGGTTGGCGACGTAGATCTTCTCCGCTCCATGTGCGAGCAAATGACGCGCAGCCAGTTCGCACATCTTGCCGGCGCCCACCAGGTACACGCTCTTGCCTTGGAGATTGCCGAAAATTTTCTTCGCCAGATCCACCGCAACCGAGGCGATCGACACCGCTGACGTGGCGACGGCAGTTTCGGTGCGCACCCGCTTGGCGACGGCGAACGCCCGCGTCATCAGGGTATCGAGCTGCGAGTTCACGGCTCCTACGGCACGCGCCGTGGCATAGGCTTCCTTCACCTGGCCGAGAATCTGCGGCTCGCCAACGATCATCGAATCCAGACTCGACGCTACCCGGAAGACATGACGCACGGCTTCGCGGTCATGATGTTCGTAAATATATTTCCGAAACGACTCAAGCTCGAAGCCATAGAACTCGCGCACAAATCCAGCCAGATCGGCTTCCCCGTCGGAGGTACGTGCGATCATCTCGACGCGATTGCAGGTCGAGACGATCAAGGCTTCTTCCACACCGGCATACGTCGCTAAACACTTGGTCGCCTCAGCCAGGCGCGCTTCGGGAATAGCAAACCGCTCGCGCACTTCGACCGGTGCGGTCTGGTGATTCACGCCGATGACGACGCAGTTCATGACGCGATGAACCTGTGAAAGCGGCTGAAGTAATTCGCCGCCCACGCTACCAGGGCCACCCCGAAGGCAAAGGTCGCGAGGAACGCCGCCCGCCGTCCCCGCCAGCCGGAGCTCCAACGGGTGTACAGCAACAGCATGTACACCGCCCACATGGTGAAAGACAGCAGGATCTTGGGATCGTAGAAAAATAACGGACCGTACTTCTCGATCGCGAGTACTGAGCCCGCAATCAGGCCAAGTGTCATGAAAGGAAAGCCGAACAGCAACGAACGATATCCGATCTCGTCAATCGTCTGCAACGGCGGCAACCAGTTCAGCAGCGGAGTGCTGCTCTTCGACTTCAACGCGCGCTCCTGCACCAGGTAGAGCAAGCTGGCTCCGCAACTCAGGAACAGACCGGCGTATCCCGTAAAAATCAGCACCACGTGGACGAAGATCCATCCGCTTCGTAAAAAGGGGGACGCCAGCGAGACCGGCTTCTGCCCCAGGGCCGAGGCGAACGTCAAAATGAAAACGATGGGAAAAATAATGATGCCGGGAGAAGTGGTGCGGTATCCGACGAAGAAAATGAAGAAGACAACCATCGCCAAAAAGGCGAGGATCGATTCCGAGTAATGAATCGATGCCAGGGAAAGGTGTCCGATCAGGACAGTCGACTCGACCAGCGAAACAAAGTGGAAGATAAGGCCAAGCCCGACGGCGGGCTCAACCACTTTGGCGAGCACGTCTCCCTTCTTGCTCAGCAGCAGGAGCGAATAAAGCAGCCCCACGCCATAGCAAGCCACCGCGACTCGAAGCCAGATTAACGGCATAGACCCCACTGAACCATGCGTGTCGACCTCACGCCGGTTTCTATATGACCCAGTATAAAGGCAGGCTGCACCAGACCGAGTGCAGATGTCACGTCCGGGTGTGATTTACGTCACACTGGAGGGCTGAGCCGCTCTTGACCCTGTGTACATTTGTACATATAGTAAGAGCCGTGGAGTTCGAGTGGGATTCGCGCAAATCCGCTGCCAACCTGCTGAAACACGGAATCCACTTCGCAGACGCTGCTCTCGTTCTCGAAGACGACCTTGCACTCACAATGCGCGACCGGTCGGCATTCGACGAAGACCGCTGGGTGAGCTTGGGTACGGATGCGCTCGGCAGAGTGTTGGTGATGGTTTATACCTGGCGCGGCGACAAAATTCGTATCATTTCGGCGAGGCCTGCGACGCCGCGTGAACGACGGCAATACGAGGAGCAGCGATGAAACGGGCATACGACTTTAGCAAAGCGAAGAGGGGCCCAGTGGTTTCGGTTCCCAAGGGCAAGACTAGAATTACGATCCGGCTTGATGAGGATATTCTCGCCTGGTTTCGAGAGCAGGTGGATCGTGCCGGAGGAGGCAACTACCAGAGCCTCATCAACGATGCCTTGCGGCAACATCTGCGGCGCGCCAAGGAGCCACTTGAGGCGACGTTGCGCCGCGTGATCCGCGAGGAGCTCAGGCAAACCGGCTGATTCCTTTCTATGGCGCGAATCCATCGCAGGGATACGTCATTGATGCCGACCGTGCAATCCGGAAACACCGATTTAAGTTCGAGAATGGCTGCTTCGTGCCCGTCAATGCCTCAGGCGATATACCCGAGTAGGTTTATCCGTTTCGTCGTTCGGCAACGGTAGGAGCATCTTCTCTACTCCAGCCCAAACTCTTTCCACCGCTTCGTGACTTGCGCCTTGGTCTTCTCGTCCATGCGGATCTCCTCGGGCCAGGGACGCGTGAAGCCTTCGGTCGGCCACTTGCGCGTCGCGTCCACCCCCATCTTCGAGCCGAAATCCGGCAGCCGCGAGGCGTGATCCAGCGAATCGACCGGGCCCAGCATGAACTGGATGTCGCGCTCGGGATCGATATTGTTCAGCACCTTCAGGGTGACATCGGCAATGTCCTGCACGTCCACGTCCTCGTCCACCACCAGAATGCACTTGGTCGACATCGCCTGCCCCAGCGACCAGATACCGTTCATCACCTTCCGTGCTTGTCCTGGGTATGACTTCCGGATCGACACGATCATCAGGTTGTGAAAGACCCCCTCGATTGGCAGATTCACGTCCACGATCTCGGGAATCGTCAGCTTCATCAGCGGCAGGAAAATGCGCTCGACCGCCTTGCCCATCCACGCGTCTTCCATGGGAGGCTTGCCGACGATCGTCGTCGAATAGATCGGGTTCTTGCGATGCGTGATGCAGGTAACGTGGAACACCGGGTAAAGATCCGCCGGCGTATAGAAACCGGTGTGATCGCCAAACGGACCTTCCATGCGCAGCTCATCCAGTTGCACGTAACCTTCGAGCACGATCTCCGACGAGGCCGGCACTTCCAGGTCGACCGTCTCGCACTTCACCAGCTCAACCGGCTTCTGCCGCAAGAACCCGGCGATCATGAACTCTTCCACATCCGGAGGGGCCGGTACGATCGACGAAAACATCATGGCGGGATCGGTGCCGATGGCGACCGCAACCTCCATGCGTCCCGCCACCTGCTTCCCTTCCGCTACCCGCGAGCCTCCGCCCGAACGTGCCATCAGGTCGAGCGCTGCGCTGAGCGGCTGTGCTTCGCCCTTCGCGGCGGCCTTACGCATCTGCTCGCGATAGTGTTCCGCGCCCTGCTTCTGCCGCTGCCAATGCATCCCGGCGGTGCGGCCGTCGTAAACATGCATGCGATACGTTCCAACGTTCCGCTTGCCTGTCTTAGGATCGCGCGTGATGACCGATGGCAGCGTGATGAAGCGGCCGCCATCGAGCGGCCAGCATTGCAGGATAGGAAATTCCAGCAGTGAAAACTTATCGCGGCGGATCACTTCCTTGCATGGCCCGCTTGCAACTTCCTTGGGAAAGAACTTGCCCAGGTCGGCCAGCATAGGCAGCATCTTGATCTTATCGAGCAGCCCTTGCGGCGACTTCACGTCCATGAACGCCTTGATGCGATCGGCAATTTCGTCGAGCGAATCGACCTCAAGTGCCATCTGCATGCGGCGCTCCGAGCCGAACTGGTTGATCAGGACCTTTGCCCCGGGATGTCCCTTGACGTTCTCGAACAGTAGCGCCGGACCGCCTGCCCCATGCTTGCCGCGTGGTCCCCACTTCGAAACCCGATCCGTGATCTCGGCAATCTCCAGAATCGGACCGGCTTCGGCTTTGATACGCTTGAGTTCTCCCGCCCTATCGAGCGCGGAGATCCACTCTCTCAAATCCTGATACGCCAAATCGCCTCACTTCCGCGGCCTAGCCGCGAAGGAACTTCGGATGGAGCAACCGACGATTATAGGGCTTGGCCAGTTACGATCGGCTGCGATCTCTTCCCGAGGAAGACCAACCGCCGTACGAGAAGGTGTCACCGCCCGGTCGTGGAACTGGAATTTCGACTTCAAGCCGGAGCTGGGTTCGTGCGCCCCCTCGTCGCGAGGCACAATTGGTTGATGTTTTAGCGGCGATCTTGCCGGCAACAGCGTCCTCATCGCGATCTCCCGCCCATCCAACTCCGGAACAGCAGCTTTCATCCAATATTCAACGGACGGCGAAGACCGTTTCCCCATTTTCTGGCCCTCGAGGATTTCACGACCAATGGCAAATAACCAGACGACCACCACCATGGAGATTCACGCCCTTTCGCAGCTCACCCTGGCGCCGCATGACGCCGAGCCCTCGATTCGCTACATCGCGGGCTTGGATGCGATCGCGCGCCAGCGCCTGGTGGCCTTGGCCGACTCCAATCATGTGGTGATTCGCTCCTTTGGTGTAGTTGCCGACAAAGCGGGCGAAGATCGTGCCCTTGCCGAGTGGGCGAAGGGTGTCGTCACCAAAGAAAAGCAGCGCATCGACAACGCGCTTACCCATCTCCATAAAATCTGCAGTCAATTGGAGAGCGCCGGATGCGCGGTCACGGTGATGAAGTCACTCGATCATTGGCCCGATCTTGGCAACGACCTAGACCTGTACACCACGGCCGACGAGCGGAAGGTCTGCCAGGTAATGCGCAATCGCCTCGGTGCGCACATTGAGGCGCGCAGTTGGGGAGACCGCCTGGCCAACAAATGGAATTTCGCCATTCCCGGGCTGCCCGAATCGGTTGAAGTGCACGCCAAGCGACTGGGCCAGACCGGGGAACATACCGCACTGGCGCGCCGCTTTGTTACCCGCCGCACACCGAAGACACTCAACGGCATGACCTTCCAGGTCCCGTCTCCGGAAGAGCGCTTGATCGTTGCGACCTTGCAGCGCATGTACCGGCACTTCTATTTCCGCGTATGCGACATCGTCAACAGCGAGCAGTTGCTGGAATCGGGCGCTATCGATTTCGTGGAACTGAAACGGGTCTCGGAGTACGGGGGCATTTGGCCCGGCGTGGCAACGTACCTGAAAATTGTCCACGATTACGTGAAAGAGTATCGCGGCACAGCGCAGGAGTTGCCGCAGTCGGTGCTGGCGGCAGCACGATTCGGTGGAGAAGTCATCTTTGTGCGCGACAAGTTCTTGCGCGTGCCGGTCATGCCGAACGGCGCCGATCTCTACACCCGCCAGGTCACCAGCACCGCCCTGCGTGGCGATGTGCCGGCGACCTTGCGGCTCTCCCTGCTGCCTTATCTCGCCTCGGCCGCCGCCGTAGCCTACAAGTTCACGGGAAGCGATAAAGGCATCTGGTAACACGTTCGCGGAATAGTGAACGTCCCCTCTGCTTGACGTCACCGTTCCGCGACTCTTTGCACGGTCATTCCGCGCTCTTGGACTACCATTTCCGTGGAAAGCGCGGCCACAAGCCATTCACCTTTGCGAGTCACGCTGCAACGGCGGCGTTTTCACCAGCACGCGCGGCTCGCCGCCCCAAAGACTCATTGCGCATCTAAAATCAGAAAAAGAGAATTCCAGGAGTGCACCCATGCCCAACAGCAGCAAGGCATTCAGCAGCTTTTCGGTGAACGATATTCAGAAGGCAAGAGAATTTTATGGCAAGACGCTGGGGCTCGAACTTTCCAGCGGTCCGGAATGCACACTGGTTATGCCCCTATCCGGCGGCACCAAAGCCTTGATGTACCCTAAAGCTAACCACCAGCCGGCCACGTTCACGGTTTTGAATTTTCCGGTAGACAGCGTGGAAAAAGCTGTCGCGGAACTCAGCCAACGTGGTGTGCGATTTGAAGTCTATAACGAACCCAACTTGAAGACGGACGCGCGCGGGATTTCCCGCGGCAATGGGCCGACGATCGCCTGGTTCAAGGATCCGGCAGGGAATATCTTGTCGGTGCTGGAAGTAGCCTAGCGGATCGCTGGATGCCCCAGGCTGGGTCCAAGGTGAACGTTGGATGCTGGGTGCCGCAGGTCTCGCGCCGTTCGAGACCTGGGACATTCATAGAAAACAGTAAAGGAGACGTGCCATGAAAACCATCATAATCACCGGATGCTCTTCCGGCTACGGCCTTGAAACGGCCCGCTATTTCCTCTCGAAAGACTGGAACGTCATCGCAACCATGCGTACTCCCCGTGAGGACATCCTGCCACGATCGCCGGCGCTGCGCATCCTGCCCTTGGACGTGACGGATGAAAAGAGCATCGCGGCGGCCATCCAAGCGGCTGGTCCGATCGATGTCCTCGTCAACAATGCGGGCATCGGCGTCGTCGGAGCTTTTGAAGCGACGCCCCTGTCGCACATTCGCAAGGTCTTCGAGACCAATACCTTCGGCGTTATGGCGATGACGCAGGCCGTGATCCCGCAGATGCGCGAGCGGCGCGGCGGTGTGATTGTCAACGTCACATCGAGCACAACCTTGGCCCCGTTTCCGTTGGCGGCAGCCTATACCGCGAGCAAGCAGGCCATTGAGGGCTTCACCGCTTCGCTGGCTCACGAGCTTGGGCATTTCAACATTCATGCAAAGCTGGTCGAACCCGGATACGCTCCGACAACGAGGTTCACGCAGAATACCGAGGTTCGCGTCGAGGACCTCATTCCGAAAGCCTACGCCGACTTCGCCGCTCCGATCTTCGCGGAGTTCGCAAGACCGGCTCTGACCACCAAGGAAAGCGATGTGGCCGAGGCCGTATGGCTGGCCGTGAACGACGCCAGCGGCAAGCTTCGTTTCCCGGCGGGAGCGGATGCGGTAGCGCTTTCAGGCGCCGTGCGATAAATGCTGTCTATGCTGTCGCGGCGAGCGTTGCCCGGGCCACGCAGGTTTAGATTGGCTCGTCATTTTTCTGGCGCGAGGGTGGGAGTGTATCGCGCTTGAGTAGGACACAAGGCAGTTGTTGGTCATGTTCTAGCGTGCATCGCATCCCGTGTTACCATCGCCCCCATGTTCAACTTCGGAAAACCCAAAACCGCTGGCGACTGGATTGTTCACATCGCGGGGGCGATCGTTGCCCTGTTCCTCGTCTGGTGGATGCTTCGGCTATACGTACTATGAACAATGCCGGCCTTCATAAGTTGTACCCATCCGAGCCTTTTATCGGTTTGGGTGAAACCGACGAACCTCTCACCAGGCCGACTAGCACCCATAGCAATTGTAGGGTCATCGCTTCCGACCTTTCGCAAAGAAGGCGAAAGGATAGTGGGGGCGAAGCGAGCAGTGATTACAGACGAGTATTTTCGCGTCAGGGCTGCAACGGCACACCCGATAGAACCACAAGGCTTCTAAAATCGCTTTTGGGCCGTGAAAGCCCGTAAGAAAAGAGTCGAGAAGAAGTCATGCGAGCCTATCGCGCATGTATACTTTGGCGTCATTCACTGCAGTTATTCGGCATCCTCCGTCGATGGAGCTTGTATGGCATCGGTGTCGGTTTTAGGGCTTCGGCCTCGCTAAGCAAGTACAAAGATCATAATGAGTTCCTTGCTGCGAATTTCTCCTCTCAGAGTACTTGCAATTCTGATTGTGGTCGTGATGGGCATCTGGACCATCGCCACCCGCCAATTGTTTACCACCCCGGGAGACAGCCTCATCCAACATATTCCGGCGCGGACCTTTTCTGCGAGCATGTACTTGCAGGGTCGCTTTCCGCTTTGGAATCCATATGAAGATTCAGGCATACCGCATGCCGCGCTGGTACAACCTGGCGCCTTCTATCCGCCTAATGTAGTCCTGTATGCGATCTTCCGTCCCGCTCTGGCCTATAACCTCTCGCTGGTATTTCATTGTTTGCTCCTAGCGTTTTTTATGCGGAGGTATTTACAGTCGATTTCCCTATCCGGCCATGCAGTCGCCTTCGGCGCCGTAACGTTTACCCTTTCCATGTTTATGCACAACGGATTTGTGGCCACATTCAACGCCGCAGTGTGGATACCCGCGGTGTTCTACTGCGTCGAAAAGTGGATTCAGACCGGCCTGGCGCTACAGCGCCTGGGCTGGCGTATGCGTGGCAATGCCGTTGTTGGCAGGCTGGCCACAGTTGCTTTTGCTCTCCGCGTTCTATGTTGCGATTTATGGAATGGTTGCACTTGGGGAGGTCCGCAACCGTGCACGATATCTCCTCGGTTTCGTGATGCTCTTCGTAGTCACAGTGTGCCTGGTGTTGCCGCAAGTGGTCTTGACCTGGGCTTTTAAAGCGCAGACCAACCTTCAGTCGTTGGATTGGACCCTTTTCTCGTCAGCTTCGTTTCCACCACAGTTACTCGCGCTACTGGCGGTGTTCCCGTGTTTTTTCGGGGCGAATAGTCATGTGTTTTACAGTACCGGCGGCTGGTGGGGCCCCGAGGACTTTGCCATCGAGATCGTTTACGTTGGCATTCTGCCCTTGATGCTTGCCTTGGCGGCTCTGCCCCGGTGGAGAGTGTCCCGGACGGTCCGTTCGATGACCGCCGTTCTCGTTACGTCTGTGCTGCTGGGGTTCGGCGCCTACACCCCGATCGGTCGCCTGCTTTATCGGATCCCAGTATTCAACTTCTTCCACGACCACTGGGTCAGTTTGTTCTTTTTTGATTTCGCGATCGCCGTACTGGCGGCCCATGCAGTGGACAAGATGGATTTCCCTGGACTGTCGTCCAGGTGGAAACGCATTTGGACGATCGCCATTCCTTCAGGACTGATTTCATTGGCGGCGTTTATGCTGATCGAGTCGAAGCGAATCATCCGTAGCCTTGATCCGCGGATTTCCCCATTGACTCCGAACTGGGTCGAGCACTTGCACAAGGCCGTGCGCTTCAACAACCCGGCGATTACGGTTCCGGTGTCGCTCGTGCTCTTCTTCGCGCTCTTTTTCGTAGCTTGGACGAGATATCCACGCAGTAGAATATTTGCTGGTTCAGCGGTGGTGCTGGTGGCGCTCGACTTGCTGTTTTTCTCATTTACAGCCGTTCCCTGGCACATGCCGGAGAAACCGAACTCCGAAACGCAGGCGCTCTTCAATGCAATGCGTGACGGCGCTGACGGCGCGCCGTTCCGGTCGTTCACGCAGAACCCCGCAGATGCTTTTCTGATGGCGAACGCCAACGTTCTGCAGGGGGTGGAAGACATTCGGGCCTACGAGCCCTTCCTGGTCTACCCCTATTCGGATTTTCTGGACTTAGCGATTAGTGGTCAAACTGGACGCTGGCGCGAACTCCTCGTCAATAATCGGATACTTTCCCTGCTCGATGTTCGCTACATTGTGGGTGACGACCAGACAATGAAAACCGTTCGAGGCCTGGTCTCGCCTGAGGGTGTTCGATCAGAACGACGAGGCGGTCCTTCCGGCAATCTGCTGCAGGATCTCAATTGGAAGAACATGGGAGGAGCAAGCACGCTGGGTGCGGTCAACAGTTTTGTTTCAGATGGAGTTCAGCTCTTTGGCGTCTACTACCAAGGGGACATTGCTCTGCAAAGAAACACCCTGTACGAGTTCAGTTTTGATGCGCGGGCTGCGACCGGGGTAACCAAAGACCTTTTCGCCATGCTATATGGTGCTGAAGACATCCAGTTTTGCGCTATGAGGGTATTCATGCTGAGCACTACCTACCGCCGCAATACCTGCTTGTACATTGCCCCGGACACCGTGGATCCAAAACTTATCATAAAGTTCGCTACTTCGTCCACGACGCAACTACAGGTGGCCAATGTGAAATTAGAAGCAGTGTCGCCCCTTCCTATCGCGAGTCAGCATTACCAGGTGAAGATGCGAAGTGGAAATCTTTCATTGTTAGAGAACCGGAGTGTTTACCCTCGAGCATATTTTGTAAGGCAAGTGCGTCCTGTGCACTCCTACAGTGATGCGAGGTCTCAGCTGTGGCAGATGATTGAACCTCTTGACCTTCGACAAACAGCTCTGGTTGAGAATCCTGGCAGCGAAGCGGCGGTATCCGTGGGCGAGGGCACGGTTCAAGAGCTTCGCTATGGCCCCAATGAGGCGAAGCTGCAAGCTACCTGTCGCGGCGAGTGCTTTCTGGTGCTCGCCGACTCATATTTCCCTGGCTGGCACGCATTCGTGGACGGTCGAGAAGTGAGGATCTATCGCACCGACGCGGTGGTTAGAGGGGTGTTTTTCCCATCCGGGCATCATAGCCTGCGCTTCATTTATCGGCCACCTTGGTTTACCTGGGGGCTTGCTGCAGCGGGTTTGGGAGTTGTTATTGTGAGTTTCGTAACTTGGCGCGACAGGGCAGGTAAAGGCCGCCCACCCTCTCGCCCGGCGTTGTAGTCCACCCACGGCGTAGATGTGAACCGAAGATATCAACCGCCCGGTATCCGACCTCCCGATGCGTAAAGACTCCGATCGGCATAGCTACAAAGTTGTGGAAACGAGCCAGGTGCGGCAAACGCTGCTGGCATGAACCGTAAGCTTTCGGAGATCGAAACCACCCACTTGTCCCGAAGTTGCAAGTTTGAGTAGGTTGGTTCCGTTTGTTCTTCGGGAAATTTTTTATGGGAAGCTGGTCGGGTTGATCAGGCCAAAGCAGGCGGTACCTCTAGACTGTTGCTGCGGAAGACGACTTGGGCACCGAATGCAAGTTGCGCACGTCGAGCTGGAACGATCGGAAGTCCGACCCTAAACGCAATAAAACCGTGGTTGGCTACGCCCGCTACTTTCTTTTCGTCGCCTTCTTCGCCGCTTTCTTGGCGGGAGCTTTCTTGGCCGCTGCTTTCTTAGCGGGCATTGACTTTTTCACCGGGGAAGATTTCTTTGCAGCTTTCTTCTGCGACTTTGCGGGCGGGGATTTCTTCGCGGCGGCTTTCGCTGGAGCCGACGGCTTCTTGCTCTCGACGACCTTCTTCGCTGGAGCCTCGACAGCCTTCTTGGGGAGCGCGGGCTTCGTCGCCGGCGCTGCAGACGGTACGGGTGGAGCTTTCTTGGCAACCGCCGGAATCGGTTCAGCGGTAACGGGCGCGCTTGCCTGAGATACGGGCACTGCGGCCGCGTTCTTCGGCTTGCGTCCTCGCTTGGCGGGCGTGGCCGTTTGGCCATTCGCAGGCGCACCGATATTTGCAGCGGCAGCCGCAGCTTTCCCGCGTCCGCGACGGGGCGCCGGCGGAGGCGGCGGCGGAGGCGGTTCGTACGGCTTCAGGAAGTTGACGATCTCGGTATGCGAACGCAGCTTGCCGTCCAGCAGTAGCAGGAAAGCTTCGTCCAGAATCTTCCGATACTCCGGCAGCTGCGCCGTGATGCGGAGCTCTGCCATCTCCGGAAAAGGCAATTTCTCCTTGACCTGCCTCCACTTGGTGAAGAAGTTTTTCAGCTTCTGGTCGACCGCCTGGTTCTTGGTGGTCAGGCTCAGGAAGAGGATGTTTTCCGGCGAGGCGGCGGTCAAAATCTTCCACGATCCGGAAACCGTGCCCGCGTCGCGGCTGGTCAGCTTCTTCGCCAAATCGTGCGCGCCGCTCTCCAGATGCTTCCATTTTTCGACGAAATCTTTGCGCGGAATCATGCGCTGAATTTCAGAAACGTCTTTGTCGCTCATACGCCGCGTAAGAAAATACATGACGACCGGACCGGTTTCGACCGAGTAGCCGAGATCGTTCATCATTTGGCGGGTCTTGACTACCTGCCCCAGGTCGGCGGCATCGACTTTGGCCATAGTCCAATGAGAATGAAGGACTTGCAGCCATCCGTCCTTCTCCAACGCGCGCATAATGTGCAGCGGATCATCTTCGTGCGCAAGCTGTTCGAGCTCGTGGCCAATCGCCCGTTTGCCGATGTACTGCATGTAATCGTTCTCTTTCGCCGAATCGTAGCGGGCCTGCGTACGCTCCTCTAAGGGCCAATGGAACCTTGCACTTAGCCGCGTAGCGCGGATGAGCCGGGCAGGATCTTCCAGGAACGCGTAGTTGTGCAGCACGCGCAAAACTTTGGCTTCGATATCGGCGATCCCGTTGAACGGATCAAGCAGCAAACCGCGCGATCCCGGGTTCAGCGAAAGCGCCATCGCATTCACCGTAAAGTCGCGACGTCGAAGGTCTTCGTTGATTGTGGCGGATGCAATGACCGGAGGTTTCCCAGGCTTATCGTAGGTTTCCGACCGCGTCATATTCAGCTCGGCGCGGACGTTTCCCGGCATCAGCAACTGCAGCGTTTTCAAGTCCTCCTCGACACCTTGGGTGGTGACGCCTGCTTTCTCCAGATCTCGTTGAAGTTTAAGGGGGTTACCCTGAATGCTCAGATCGATGTCGCGGATGGGAAAGCCGGTGACAAGATCGCGAATGGTACCGCCGGTGAGATAGAGGTTCAGGCCTGCGTGGCGTGCAACCTCCTGTACCAGGTTCACACCACGTTGCTGGTCCGGTGTGAGCCGGGACTCCATGCTATAGATGTAGTCTGCCATCTAAATGTATGACTCGAAAGGCGATATCCGCAGATGAACGGATTCAGAGGAGAACGCCTTAACCGCAAAACCACTCCGCCCACCTGGCGAACACGAATTGACCGAATCGCGTCACCGGGGCGACAACCCCCTCGGCGCTCGACGAAGCCTGCAACCCGCTCTTTCCACACAACTTATGGGCGTTCCGTTACCGATTTCGCCGCACTGCGAACAATAACACAATCTTCGATCATTTGGCTACCGAGTACCTGTTAGCACATGAGGTGTCAGGCTGCGAAATCCGCCGCTACCCCACGCTGCTCCGGATCGGATGGCCCGTCGCAACCGGAATCAGCTTTCAAGGACCATTCCCAACGACGCGCGCCACCCCGATCTCCTAAGCCGATACGCTGTCCCTGAGTGGCTGCTGACTTTCGTGCGTGCAGCCCCGAATCCTCCGGGGGCTTCCAAGGTATGATCGAGCACTTCTGACTTCGATGACCGTCGCGCACGCGCTTTCTCACTGGCACATTCTCGCCGCATGGCTCATTTTCCTGGTGAGCTACCTGGTGTTCGCCGTGGGACGGCTGCCCGGAACCACGGTGGATCGTCCGGCGATGGCCGTGATCGGCGCGGTGCTGATGTTCGCGTGCGGCGTGCTCGCGCCAACTGAAGCAATTGCGAGCGTGAACTTCGGCACGCTCGTCCTTCTGTTCTCCATGATGCTGATCGTGGCCAGCCTTCATCTCGCGGGATTCTTCCACTGGATTACGCATCTCGTCATCGAACATCTCAAGCCACAGCAGTTGCTGCCCGGCATCGTTTTCACCAGCGGAATTCTCTCCGCATTTCTGGTGAACGATGTGGTCTGCCTGGTGATGGCGCCGCTCATTCCCGGGGTTTGCAAACGCATGGGTCTGCGGCCTCTGCCTTACATGCTGGCGCTGGCGACGGCGTCGAACATCGGCAGCGTCGCAACCATCACCGGCAACCCGCAAAACATTCTAATCGGATCGGCCTCCGGCATTGGCTATCGAGACTTCCTTGCGCACCTCGGTCCAGTGGCGGTGATGGGCCTCTTTGTCGATTGGGCCTTGTTGCACTGGATCTATCTTCGCGGCGACAGCGAGGGCGCGCATTCGATTGAGCCTGACAGGGGGCCGACGCAGGCAAATCGCCGTCTGGTCTGGCCGCTGGTGGTCACGCTGGGTGTGCTGGTGGGATTTCTACTCGGCTATCCACCGCCTCTGGTTGCAGCTGCCGGAGGCGCGCTGCTGCTGGTTCGCCGCAGGCTGCAGCCGAAAGAGATTTACAACGATGTGGACTGGTCGCTGCTCGTGCTGTTCCTGGGGCTCTTCCTCGTCCTGGGGGGCGCGCAACAGGCCGGCGTGACGCACGAACTTCTCGGCTGGGCGGAGCGGCTCAACCTGCGCAACACGGTCGTCTTCACCGCTATGGTGACGCTGCTGTCGAACCTGGTCAGCAACGTTCCCGCGGTAATGCTGCTGAAGGGACTGGTGCCGCGTTTCGCCAATCCCCACACCGCATGGCTCATGCTGGCGATGTCGAGCACGCTCGCGGGCAACCTGACCATCACCGGCTCGGTCGCGAACATCATCGTAGTGGAAAAGGCGCGCGCCGAAGCAGCCCACATCAGCTTTCTTGAGTACATGAAAATTGGAGTGCCGGTCACGGTAGTGACGCTGGCAATCGGGTTGGCATGGCTGACGTTCGTACACCACTGATGCGTCACGCCGGGTGAGTTCCCTTGTCGGATTATGGAGTAGCCATGATGGCCGGATGCCGGGTGGCCCATTCTTTCGGAGTAGTTCAACTTTCTAATCTGGGGTGCCCCATCCTTCTCGCCCGATTTTGGCGAGAGGGTGGGCAGGGGGAGTGGTGAGTCTCGTCACTGCCTTACGCTGAACCACAAGTTTAGGCTGCTCTCATGCCCAAGGGTCTGAAGCGTTATCAGCAAGCGCACGATCTGCACTTCATTACCTTCAGCTGTTATCGGCGGCAGCCTCTGCTGGCGACGCCAGACGCGCGACGCCATTTCGAACAGACACTGGAGCGGATTCGGCAGTGGTATGGCCTGTATGTCAGCGGTTACGTGGTCATGCCGGAACATGTCCATCTGTTACTTAGCGAACCGGAGCGCGGCAGCTTGGCGGTGGCGCTGCAGATGCTCAAGCAAATTGTGTCCCAGAAACTCGGCAGGCGGAACCATGGTCCCTTCTGGCAAACACGATACTGTGACTTCAACGTGTGGACGAAAGAGAAGCGGGTCGAGAAACTGCGGTATATGCATCGTAATCCAGTGAAGCGAAGACTGGTAGAGAAGCCGGAAGATTGGGAGTGGAGCAGCTTCCGGCATTATGCGACCGGAGTAGAGGGTGTAGTCGAAATCGAGTCGGAGTGGACGGGACGACGCAGGGAACGAATGGGTCGTCCGTTGCTCGTAGCGCTTCGCGAAAACTTGCCCACCCTCTCGCCAAATACCGGCGAGAAGGATGGGGCACCCACGGATAGGAATGATGGTTAATTTAGTGCGAAAGGGTGGGCCACCCGCCAACACTTTTCGCCGTAGAGAGAGGTCTCATGGAACTGGTTGACATGCTGCTCGGCCGCCCGTTGGCAACGGAGGAAGACAAGGCCGAGAGGATCGGTCCGGCAAAAGGCATTCCGGTATTCGGGCTTGACGCACTCAGCTCGGCCGCATACGGGCCCGAGGCCGCGCTTACGGTGCTCATTCCCCTGGGAATGGCGGGCGTTCGATACATCTGGCCGATCACCATCAGTATCCTCATTCTGCTGGGAATCGTTTACTTCTCTTACCGTCAGACCATTTCTGCCTATCCACAGGGAGGCGGCTCGTGGCTGCAGAGAATCCTAAAGATGAATGCCCCGTCCAGCCAATATCAGGCCGGAACGGGGCATTGCGATGAACGAAACGGCAGGTGGGCCACCTACCATGTGAGATGTTGGCTTAGAGTATGCGCCGGCGAACTACGCCGATGACGCCCAGAAGCCCGCTTCCCAGCATCAGCAGAGTGCTAGGTTCAGGAGTCGTGGTGCCCGTCGAGAAGCCGGTGACCAGTCCATAGCCGACATTAACTACGCCGCTATCGCCGCAATCGACGCCGCCGGAGCAATAAACACGGCTGAAGTAGCCGCCGGTGCTATTGACGTCGAAGTAAGTGTTACCGAAAGCGGCGTTGCTGTTGGTTCCAATCACGTCCATCAGCAGGTTACCATTCGCCGGATTGTAGGTGAAAGGAGTGCTCAGGGTGATGTGCAAGGTGTCGCCGAAGGCCCACGCCTGGTTGATACTTCCGTTGAACACGGTAGTAATGTCGGCGCCCTCGTTGGCGGAGAAGCTGCTACCGATCGTGTTCACGCCGACCGAAGTGGTCGAGAGTCGGATTTGGTAGGTGCCGAGCGGTAACTCGGTTGATCCGAAGTCGACCTGGGTGTTGAAAAATTCGAGATTGGTGATGGTGATCGGACCGTTGAAATCCGATGCACCGTAGACCTGCTGATACTCAGCATTGTAGGAGCAACCAAAGGGGAAGCAATTCCCTGTCCCGGGATCAGGTGGATTGCCGATGGTGATATCAGCCATCGCTGGGATTGCTACCAGGAAGGCCAGACAAAGGAGGAAGCACGCGAAAATCGGTTTCATTCGTTTCTCCTCGAGGTCGTGCGAGATGCAAGAGTCTGGAAGGGGCCTGCTCGGTTAGCGGAACAACATCTGCGCCCATGGCAGGAGCCCCGTCGAGTGCGTACATTCTGCCCAATAAATCCAGCAATGTACACACAAAAAAAGACTTAGAAGGCCTTCCGCAAAGAAAAGTCATTTTTTAAGCATGGGCGTAACGTTTTGGATCAGGTTTCGTTTCGGCAGGCTTTTCATCCTTGGACAATAAGTATGCGCCGGGAACCCAAAGGGAAGCCCTTTCCTGTGTAATTTTCCCACTACCCATCCTCTAACTATCAAAACTCTCTCGAGTCCCGGGCTCGTCAATTTCGAGCCGGGAACGGGAACAAGCTGCGGCGGGAGGGGATATGGCACCGAACTGTAATAATGGACAAACAGTCCGTGCCCACCACCTCCGAAGCCAACTTCAGTGTCCGCACGGGGACCTGTGGTTTCGACGTTCGACGAAGGCCTTACGTGAAACAGTGGCCGGCGGCTTTATGCGTGTCGAAGTAACTCGGTTCGATACTTCGGAGCAAGGGCCGCGGCCTTGGCCCGGAACTGGGCTTCTGCGGCCTCGTCAAGCTTAGGAGGCGGAGTCGTTCGGGTAGCAACCGGCACACCCAGTTCCACAAAGAATTCTTCCTGACCGGCCGGGGAACAGAGGCAGAGCATTCTTACGGCCTGCGACGAGGCGTTGTGAAACTGATGAGGCGCGTTCGCCGGGATATGAATCGTCTCGCCGGCACGCACCATGCGCTTGGCACCGCGGAAGGTAGCCTCGAGCTCCCCCTCGAGCAGGGTGAACGTCTCTTCAAAGTCGTGACGGTGAGGAGGCGGTCCGCCCCCCGGAGGCACGTGCATGTCGATCAGGCAGAAGCGGCCCGCCGTGTCTTTGCCGGTGAGCAGGGTGGTGTAGGTGTCGCCGACGATTCCGATATGAGGTAGCTCACCATCGGCACTTGCCGCGACCAGGTCACGGCGAAGGTCATCGGGCGGGATGACGCGACCGGTCGGTTCTTGCAGGTTCGATTGGCTGGACACTCGGGCTCCTGTTCTGTGCGTTGAGTTTGAGATTCGCCGGCATCCGCGGTGCTTGGACGCCAAACTTACTGGGCTGCGGCAGCTTTGGCTCCGAACATGTGGAGCAAGACCTCAGTCGCCTCATGGGCGTCGAGGGAGTTAAAGTCGGCCCCGAGATGCAGTGCGGCCGCGTTCGGCGCCAACCCTCGCAGAACTCCCAGAACTGTTTCCGAAGCGAGCTGGGAAGCGGAGGGGCCGAGAAGGATGTAGTCGACTGCATCGACTCGCAGCAGGACCTTGGCATCACGAAATAAGGTGGTCGATTTCACATCGAAACCGTGATGGGTGAGCACGGTCCGCACAAATACGCACAGATCGGGCGACTCAGCGAGCAGGAGCACACGAGGACCCTGCTGCTGCGGCGGCGTCTCAGCGAAGCGTTCTCGCAAAAACGAGAGGATTGCCTCTTGTTCCGTCGCGTGAATCTGCAGCACACTCGAAAGCCTGGTGGCACTCAGCAGGGTCATGATGAAGGGCGGGGGTGAGGCAAGCCGCAGGTCACCGCCGCGCTTACGCATGCTGACCGCGTATCGCACCAGCAGTCCCATTCCAGTGCTGTCGAGGCGACCGAGTTCGCTCACCTCCAAGACCAGCCGGGTAAATTCACGTACTGCGAGTTCAAGAGTAGCCTCAAGCGACTTCAGCTCTTCGCCGGCAACGATACGGCCCTTGCATTGAATGATGTAGACGTTGCCACAGAAGCGCGACTCCAGGATCAACGGCACGGCATCCCCCTTGCATACAGGCTCGCTATGGTACAGGACAATCGCTTCGTTACGACATGCCAAGCGCAAGCGCGGTGGCGCGTTTCATTTTTCGCAGGTTGTCAGAGCCGTCTCAAACTGAGGGTTGGACTATTCTTTGCTTCCCGGCAGGGTGTACTCGAAGCGGTAAGAGTGCTTGCCGTTATCAACGACGATAGTCATGGTTCCCGCGATGCCGCTGAGGCTTCCCCAGCCCGAACCGGGCACTACGGCGACGGAGAGCTGAAAGTTGCCACTGTCCATCGTACCGCTGTGCTGGAGCGCGAAGGAGCCGGGGTGACCGTGAAGGGTTCCTGCGACATGCTCCAGCGCCACGTAACCGGCCGTGCCTTTGGCGGGATCGCCCGCTCCCAACATCTCGCCTTTGCTCGTGGCATCGAGGTCTCCGTGGAATTGCTTGTTGAGGGCGTACCGGCCGATGTTTGCACCGCCTGCAGCGTCGTCCGGCGGGAGCGGCGTCATTTTGACCTCGAAGGTTCCAGTCGCGTTTGCCATGAGTGCATCCTTCCAAAATGCTTCTTGAGCCGAATCCGGCGAAAGAATAGGTAGCAGAGCTCGGCAGCCGGTCGACCTTTCCAAGTAAGCACGATCCGAAAGAAATCATTCTAACGGACTAACGGAACTGCGTGCTTGCACCGCCAGCTCCCATGGACGTGGTTCAGTCCGATCACGATTCACCCGTAAATCGCGATTACTTCCGTGCCTGCATGAATTGCCGGACGAGCACAGCGATTTCATCAGCTTTGGTGTCGAGGGCGAAGTGCCCGGCATCGAGAACGTGCACATCCGCGGTGGGAACGTCCTTGCGATAGCGCTCGGGCTCCCCGGAATCGAAAGACAGATCGTGCTTTCCCCAGATAACTAAGAGCCTTGGTTGCTTCTTCTGGAGCCAAGCCTGCCACTTGGGATAATCGTCGACGTTGGTGCGATAGTCGTAGAAGAGATCGCTTTGGATCTGCGCCTGTCCCGGGGCGTTCAGGAACGCATACTCATCGCTCCACAGGTCCGGGTCGTACAGGTCAACGTGGGGATCGTCGCCAACGTGGCGAGTCTTCGTCGCCTGGAGCGACAGCAGGTTTTTGCGCAGCGCCTCCTCGTAAGCTGGGCGGTCGGCCCAGAAGGCACGCCGTGTCTCCCAGGCCTTACCGAGACCTTCGTTGTGCGCAACCGCATCCTGGACGATGAGGGCCTGTAGCCGGTCGGGGTGGGCCAGCGCCATGCGGAAGCCAACGGGGCCACCGTAATCCTGCATATAGAGCGTGTACTTTGACAGGCCGAGCGCCTCCGTGAAGTCGTTCATCACGGACGCGATGTGGTCAAAGGTGTAATCAAACTGCTTCGGATCGGGCCAGTCACTATGACCGAACCCAGGATAGTCGGGCGCGACCAGATGGTAGTCGTCGGCAAGGCGCGTCAGCAGTGGCTGGAACATTCGAGAAGAGGACGGAAGACCGTGCAGCAGAAGAATCGAGGGAGCGTCTTTCGGACCTGCTTCTCTATAAAAGATGGAGAGCCCATCGACTTGGATTGTGCGATAAAACACCTGCTGTCCCATGAATGCATCCTTTCTCTGGGCCCGCAGGCCCACGGAAACCGCCAGCATGATCAGCGAAACTATCAAGGCTCGAACGATCGATTCCATCGTGCGCCTATCTGCTCGCAACGGCGAGGAAACGCGGCCGACTAACCGATCCTTCTACCTTGCTCTCAAGATAGATTCCCTGTGTGCCACTCGGGATTGTTCGCATGGCCAGAACCCAACCTGAGTACGTCGTAACCGTTCACGAAGCGGGATCACCGAGTTGACGTAGGCGCTCGATGGAGGGGATGAAATAGTATGCGCCGGTCAAGGGCCGGGTATAGTGCGTGAGGGCGTCGCGGACGCCGGAAGCCAGGCCGGCCATGCTTTCCAGCATGGTAGACAGCCGGCGCTGCTCGGCGCTAAAGCCCACAAACATTGTGCCGTGTTGCGTGACTGTCCCATAGGGCATGTTGCGCCGGAAGATCTTGCCAAAGCGATCCTGATCGGTGCTGGCAACATGAGAATCCGTGGCCTTGTCCTCGATCTCTACACTGTCGAGCTTCATCCGCCCGATGACCTGCTCCTGGCTGGCGACGGGAAGCGACTCCCATGCAGCCGTATCGTGGGCCCACTTCTGCAGAAGGAGGATGGTGCCTCCCGCGCCGGGATTTCCCTCCGGGATGAGCGCCACCTCGGGGGCGTCCATCAGCGTCGGGTTCTCACTTCCATCGATGAAGCCTGTGAGGTCGCGATCGTGTCGATAGGGCCAGCTGGATGTTTCCTCGGCAAGGGTAGCCAGTCCCTGAAGTCCGGCGATGGCGGCACGAGCCACGTCGAAGATTATGTCGTAGGCACTTCCCGAGAGCCAAAGAACCGCATCGTGCTGGGTGGCGGGCATCACGAATCCGTCGATGCCGATCAGGTCCTGATTGAAACCGGTAATCCCGGCTGTGGCGTCGTCGGGAACGACCTTGCTCCAGAGCTCCGGCCTGAATCCCGCGACCAGGTTGACGCCACCCATCGTGGTCCTGGGCTCGTGGAGAGATGAGATCGCCGCCACAAAATCCCGGTCGTTTCCCTTCTTAGAAACATCGAACTCCAGATAGCTGTGGGAGGAGGTACCGAGGGCGAATATGCCGCCTTGCGGAGTTCTCATGCGGCGATGATAACCGGGGATCGTCGGGGATAACAACCAGAGTGGCGGTTTCGTTCGGATCCGCCTGGCGCTGCGAAGCTGCGCAAGGCATTTCGGCAAAAGGGCCCCTTGGTTCCGAAGTGCGACTGTTGTCGGGGATGGTTTCGATCCGCAGACCGCGGATCAATTTTTCGAACCTCAACCCGAGCGGAAATCGCGAATCTCTTCTCCCGGCTTCCACAAGGGTGCGGGCTGCTGTTGGCGGTAAGCTGCGAGTTTCGCATTCATAGCTTCGACGTCGCGCTTTGACCAGCCCTCGAGCGAGAGCTCGATCTCGCCATTGGGGGCGATGTAGAAGATAGTGGGAACCGTGATCAAGCCATAGGCGTTGGAAGCGGGATAGGTCGGCTCGTTGTCGAGTGCAACTGGAAAGCTCACGCCGAACTCGCGCATGAACCCGGCGGTGTTCAGGGCATCGTCCTGCGACACGCCAAGGACGGTGACGTTGCTGCTCTTGTTCGCCTGGAACATGCGTTCGAGAAACGGGAACGTGTATTGGCAGACCGGGCAACTCACCTTGAAGAACGCGAGCACAACTGGTCCTTTGTTCAGCGCCGCAGCCAATGAAATTGTGCGGCCCTGGGCGGTTGGCAACGAAAATTCAGGAGCGAGATCTCCCTGAGCTAAAGCACGCATGAAGACGGGCCTCCAATATCAATTACTGCTTATTGGATTCCCCGGCAGGCGTCTCGGACTCAGCTCCCAGCTTTCGAAGAATCTTGCGGGTCAGTCCCGTCAGGGCCAATCGCGGCCAGTGTCTGGCGGCGAACCAACGCCCCTCTGTTGCCATTCTCTGCAACTGTTTCCCGGTCAAAGGCACAATCGAAATCTGGTAATCGGTGTCGGTGATGGAATGGCGAAAGCTGGCGAGCGGACGAAGTCCGTTCATGCCGGACGTGGAAAGCATCGGCAACTCCCACATGCCCGCCATGAGCGAAGCGTTTGCCGGACGCTGCACCAGCAGAACTTCGCCGCCTCGGCGCGCCAGCCCGTAGCCGAGCTGCTTGCGTTTACGCGGAGGCTGAGGACGAACTGCGGTCGCCCCGCGCGTTCCGCACCAGTCGAGCAACGGACAGACTAAGCATTGCGGCGATCGCGGCGTGCAGAGGGTGGCCCCGAGTTCCATCATCGCTTGATTGAAATCGCCAGGACGATTGTGGCTCAGCAGGGTCTCGGCCCACAGCCAGGCAGCCTCTCTGCCGGAATCGGGTCCGAACATGCGCTCGAGCACCCGCTCGACGTTGCCGTCGACCACGGCGACAGGCTCGCCGAAGACGATGCTCGCAATCGCAGCGGCGGTATAGCGGCCAATGCCCGGAAGCTCCCGCCACTCCTCCGCGGTTCGAGGAAAGAGGCCGGCGCGTTCTCTCGCGATCACCTTCGCCGCCTGGTGCATGCGGCGGGCGCGATGGTAGTAGCCGAGCCCGCTCCACAACGCAAGCACGGAATGCTCGCGGGCAGCCGCCAAGACCGCTACCGTGGGAAATCTGCGCAGGAAGCGCGCGTAATGTTCGAGAACGGCGGCAACGCGTGTCTGCTGCAGCATGATCTCCGAGACCCACACCCGGTAGGGATCGTGGTCGACTCGCCACGGCAACTCGCGGCGATGCTGGTCGTACCAGGCGAGCAAGCTGCCTTGCAACGTGTGGACTTCGGTCGCAGCGAGCGGGATGCCGTGGTGCTGCATAAGCGGTGTTGCGATTCTAAACTGCGAGCCGAATCCCGCTGCCGGCGAACCGCAGGTCCCTCACGGCTGAAGCCGGTCGGGATGACAGCGAGAATTGGTGGTGATTCTAGAGAGCACGTGAGTCGCATGCGCACTCCAGCAGGCAAACACGGTTCCAACCGCCGTAACGCGGATGGTAAGGTAATCGGCACGGAGGCGAAGGACGCATGGGAGCAGTCCAACGGACACGGTGCAGCAACAAGCGCGCGCACATGGCGATTCGGAGCACGACTTTCCTTCTGCTGTGCGGAATACTTTTCGCATCGCCCTTCTCGGCCCAGGTGGGATACCAGCCAACTGCTGCCAACCTTGAAGCGCGTCGCGAGTTTCAGGACGCCAAGTTCGGCATGTTCATTCACTTTGGCGTATACAGCGTGCTGGGCACCGGCGAGTGGGTGATGGAACAGCGCCCCATCTCGGTGCACGACTACGAGCGGCTCCCGCAGCAATTCAATCCTGCGAAGTTTGACGCGGCGAAGTGGGTTGCCCTGGCAAAAGGTGCGGGGATGAAGTACATCACCGTCACCTCGAAACATCACGACGGCTTCGCGATGTTCGACACCCACTTGTCGGATTGGAACCTCGTCGCGCGCACGCCGTACGGCAAAGACGTGATCGGGCAGTTGGCCGCGGAATGCCATAAGCAGGGGTTGAAGCTGTTCGTCTACTACTCGCAACTCGACTGGCACAACCCCGATTACTTTCCGCGAGGACGTACCGGGCACGCCACCGGGCGTCCTGAGTCGGGCGACTGGAACGCCTACCTCGACTACATGGATGGACAGTTGCGAGAACTCTTAACCCATTACGGCCCCATCGCGGGCGTGTGGTTCGACGGCATGTGGGACAAGCCTGACGCGGACTGGAAGATAGGACGCACTTACGCGCTCATCCATCAGTTGCAGCCGGAGGCGCTGATCGGATCGAACCACCATGTAACGCCTTTCCCGGGCGAAGATTTCCAGATGTTTGAAAAAGATTTGCCAGGAGGGCACACAACCGGCTTCAACCCGGGCCAGTCGGTGAGTGAGCTTCCGCTGGAGACAGCGGAGACGATGAACAACGCCTGGGGATTTAATCTCACCGACGACAACTTCAAGAGCACGGCGGAGCTGGTCCGCTACCTGGTGCGCGCGGCGGGGCACAATGCAAATTTCCTTTTGAACATCGGGCCCATGCCGAACGGCGAAATTCAGCCTGAGTTCGTCGAGCGCTTGCAGGAGATCGGCAAATGGACCACGAAATACGGCGAATCCATCTACGGCACACGCGGCGGCCCGATTGCGCCGGGAAGCTGGGGCGTGACCACGCAGCGCGGCGATGCCATCTATGTGCACCTGCTCGACTGGAACGGCGATTCGATCGCACTCCCCGACATCGGGCGCAAGATTGTCGCAGCGCGCCGACTGCTCGATGGCAGCGCGGTGAGCTTCACGGTCAACGATTACGGCCTGTTGCTGAAAGTGCCTCCGCGCGCGAAAGACCAGGTCGATGACGTCATCGTCCTGACGCTCGGCTCTTAGCGGCTGGGCGGCTGGCCGTGCCGCACAAAGAATTGTTCCTTATCGACATTCGCGGGTACCGCGACGTCGAAGAAGCCAACCATCATCTCTTCGTAGGTCTGGCCGCCCCACATCACGGCTTTGTTGGGATCGGGATTGTGCGGATTGTCCTCGGAGTTGTCGAACCATGCCACGGCCTGCAGCCAGGTCCCGGCTTTCAACACGCGTGGCTGGGCCAGCCGATAACTCATCTGCCAGTGGAAGTGGTAGTTCACGCGCAACAGGGTTTCGAGGGTGCCATCAGGATGAAGGATGTTGTACTCGAAGCGCTTGCCGCGCAGATGCATATGAGGAAAGAAGCTCAGCAGGGTCGCGTCGTTGGGCAGCGTGCCGGCAACGTCGACGCGGTAGTTGTCGTCACGCGGAGGAATGACGAAGCTGTGATTCGTCAGTTGCAACGTCAGCACCCGCTGCTTCGGAGGCTGCTTTGAGAAGACCATGCCGATGCTGGTCTGGTCCACGGCGGCCTTGCCGTTGGTCGTGTAGTGCATCTGAAAGACCAGATCGGAACCGGCGGGAATGAACTTCGCCATGTCGGCAGGCCAACGATCAGGGTCGCTGCCCGGAGCGTAGACCAGCAGCATGTCACTGGTGGTCGCGTGGGCTTCGGCACGCTCATCGGCGTCAGCGAAGCTCGATGGCGTGAATGGCGATCCTACCGGCGCCTTGCGCAGCCACTTCGAACCGGGCGGCCGGATGTACACCACGGCATGATGCACGTGCTCGCGGCTTGAGGGCCGGATTTCCGACATCTGCACCCACTTGCCTTCGGTGAAGCCGGTGGGCACAATCTCGTAGGTGTACTCGACATCGCCCTTCGCGGGAATTCTTACCGACACCGGCATCTGCACAACTTTGTCGGGCGGAGGAATATTCCAACCGTTCGTCCAGTGCCGCGGAGGCGGAGCGTCCTTGGCTGATCCTTCCGCGCGCTCCCGCGTCAACCCAAGATGCGATGGTTGCGATCTGTTGCGGCGTGAGCGAGGGATCGTTGGAAAACTTGCCGTAGCGTGGGTCAGCAAACCATGGCGGCATCTGCCTTGACGCAACTGCCTGCTTGATCGCCGCCGCCCAGGGACGAGTTTGTTCGTAGCTTACGAACGACATGGGCGCGATTTCGCCAGGGCGATGACAAAGCTGGCAATGGTCCTGCAGGATCGGAAGCACGTCTTTGTAGAACGTCGGCGAATTGATGGTCGCTTTTCCCGCCGAGTGCGACGAAGGCACAGCTGCGCGCGCTATCGAGTGCTTTCCTGGGAACGACAGGATGATCACAGCGGAAAGCGCAGTGGCCGTCCACCGGGGCAGTCGTAGCCGGGAGCTGTGCGACACAGGACGATACGCCACGGGCCCGGCTACTGATCGTGTTCCTGCAAATCTTCAGGAGCGCCGTGACGCCGCAGAATCTGCGCCAGGTTTTGCGAGAATGCCGATCGCGGAACCACCATGTCGCATCCCGCTTCTTGCGCCTTCATTTTCAGATCGCCCTGGACATGGGAGACGAAGCCGATGATGTTGGTAGCCTTCTTCAGCTTCGCTTTGAGTTTGGGAATCGTAGTCAGCGGCTTGGCCGACGCGCTATTGAGATCGAAAATGATAAGCGAAGGCTTGTCGCCGCCGTTCTGCTCCATGCGCTCGTACACATCTTTGTCGGTCTTGATGAAGTCGACCTTGACGTTCATCTTGCGCGCGGTTTCCTGGATTTTTGCCAGAAAGAACAAATCATCGACGAAAGCAAAGATGCGCGCCGGAGTCGCATCGAGCGAAACCGGCAGCGGCTCTGGATCGGCAGGCGTGAACTGCTTGCCAAACGGCTGGCCGGCGCGTCCGCGTTGCGGCCGGTGCGAGTTGCCGTCGTTGTTCCCCTGCTGAGCGCGGTAGCTGTGGTCCATGGGCGCGGTATAAATGCCGCCCCCGGTTCGCTCCTGACCTTGGCCCTGGCCAGGGCGCTGACCTGGGCGTTGCCCTGGTTTGCGTCCGCGAAACTTCTTGCCATGGCGGGGGGGGCCGGAGTGTTGCTGGCCGGAAGGCTGGCCGCCGGGCCGCTGCGGTCCCGAACGCTGTTGTCCGGAATGTTGTTGACCTGATGGCGGCTGGCCGGAAGGCTGCGTGGCACCCTGGGCTACGGGCGGACGACGTCCGCGCCGCCGCCTGCGTCCTCTCCCAGCGGGCTGTCCGGAGGGAGGATTCAATCCTTGATCCATGGTTCTCTCTTAAGCGTTATTCACCCGCGGGTTGCGGGTTTCCCACATCTTTGAACCGCTGCTTGATTCGCTGCTGAAACCTTCATCGGATAAAGTCTGTTCGACTTGCGAATCGACTTATCCAACTGCGCCTGGCAAGTGCCGTGGCGCGAGATTCAGCATGCTGATAACCGCTCGGTGCTCGCATTCGTATCCGCGTAGCCCGCGAATCTGCGGTTGGATTCGTTTTTGATATCGAGCCAGTTGCGTCCTATTGGCGCTCCGAAAGATCCGCGCTAAGAACGCCTGCACGAGAAGTGCGGCGATTGGAGGACGCTCTTATGGTACCTAGCTTTCCTGTAGAAACGCAAGTTAAAAGCTGACGTAACCTTGGATGCAAACAACCCGCTCGCGGAAGACTAAATTTTCTTCCTGCAACCCTACCGCCCGGATGCTCCCTGGCAGCCCTCGCAAGAAACCCGGCGTCACCGCCGGAGCAGGCCTCCGGACTTGCTTAGTTCAGACGCGCAAGTAACTGGCGCACCATGTCGAGGGTCTCGCGCACGTCCTCCGCATCTGGAGCTTCGGGCTCCAGCTTCAGATAAGTTCCCAAATCTTGTGCCGCCCCGAGATATTGATCCAGATTCAAGCGGGCCAACGCTCGTTCCCGCAATAGCTCCGGCGAGCGCGGAGGAATTGTAAGCAAGAGCTCGATGACGTCGAGTGCCTTACGGAAATTATGCTGGCTGAAGTAAATCTGTCGCAAGTTGTTCAGCATGCGCGTCAGAATCAGCCGGTGCGTGATCGGCCGCAAGAACTCCCGGCGCATTTCCAGCTTGCCGGCGGTCGCCTCTAACAGTCGCTGCTCGCAGTCGTCCCGTCCCATGATGCAGCCGCGGTTGAAGGGATCAATGAACATCTCACCGGAACGGGCGTCGTAGTGCTTCAGCAGGAAGTGCCCTGGCAGGCCGACGCCGGCTGTGGCGAATCCGACGCGGCGCGCAACTTCCATATATACCACCGAAAGGGTAATCGGGATTCCCAGCTTACGATCTAAAACGTCATTCAGAAACGAGTTGCGCGGATCGTAGTAATCATCGCGATTGCCGCGCAGCCCCTCTTCTTGGAACAGAACATGATTCAGCAGAGTTGTTGTCTCCGCCGCCGTCGGCCTACTGCGCAGGCGTGAACGGACGCGACCGGCCAGAGCTTCCAGCCGGCTCAGATAGGATTCGGAGGCCAGCGCGGGATATTCGATACGGGCAATGGTCAGCGAGGCTGCCGCCAGGTTGATCCGGTGATCCTCGTGAGAGGCCTCCACCAACGAGGCAAACTCCGAAACAGCGCTCAGGGATGGCTCCAACGGCGGCATCGTATGGCTGGGTTGGATGAGAAATGCCGCAAAAGCGATTCGGCAGAAAGAGTGGTTAGTGGCTAGAAAGCGACGGTTGGAGACGGTCTATCCACGCTACTCTCCACGAAGCATTCTCTCACTGCCGGAACATATTTTTGGCAATGAAGAAGACGTTCGCCGGGCGCTCGGCCAGCCGTCGCATGAAATACGGGTACCACTCTGTCCCGAACGGAATGTACACCCGCAGTGCGTAGCCTTCACGCACCAGTTGCTGTTGCAAGTCGCGGCGGACACCGTGCAGCATCTGGAACTCATAAGCCGTGGTCGGAATATTTTCCGTTTTGGCGAATTGCTTGATCTGGGCAATGATCTTCTCGTCGTGTGTGGCCAGCCCGTGATATACGCCGCTGGTGATGAGCGTCTTGGCCAGCTTCACGTAGTTGGCATCGACATCGCTCTTTTTGGGGAAGGCGATCTCCGGCGATTCCTTGTAAGCGCCCTTGCACAGCCGAATCCGAATGCCATCCGACAACAGATCGTTGACGTCTTTCTCGCTGCGGTAAAGATAGGACTGGATAACCGTGCCGATCTTGTTGCCGTGTCCAGGCTGGCGATGCACCTGGCGCACAAAGTCGAGGGTGCGCTGCGTGTAGGGCGAGCCCTCCATGTCGACCCGGATAAAGTTGTTGATGCTGACGGCGTGGTTCAACAAGTCGGTCACCAGGCCGAAGGCGAGGTCTTCGCTCACGTCGAAGCCCATATGGGTGAGCTTGAGACTGATGTTGGCATTCAGTTTTCGCGCGGAGATCTGGTCGAGCATCTGGTGATAGAGCTCGGCGCTTTGCTTGGCCTCGTCGGCGTTGGTGACGTTCTCGCCCAGGTTGTCGATGCTGACGCTGGCTCCGGCGGCATTCACCTCCTCGGTCGCTTGAACCACTTCCGGAAGCTGGGTACCGGCCACGAAGCGGTGGGAGAAGCGCTGCCCCATCGCCGACTCCTCGGCGAAATGGCGAAGCCGCTTGCTTTCGGAGAGCTTGATAAAAGACGTCCTTAACATGAGGCCCCCGAGGGCCGCGGAGGAACGGGAGCAATCTCCCGCAAAACGGAATGGCTCATAGTTTGCTCACACCGGCTCTTGGCCGGCTAGGAGTTACATACCTGTGTATCACAGACCAGAACTGTCAGCCACGGGGGCAGATCACTGGAGGCTGGCACATGCAATATTGACGCTGGACGTTAGTAACGCATTGCGATAGTATGATCGGAGATTAAAACCTTCACGGATCCGGAGGCGGAACGCCTATGGAAGGAAGAACGCAGCCGCCGCATACCGACGAACCTTCACAAAGCAGCGCTCAGGAAGCTGCAGATGTTGAACGCAGCCGGAGCCCGAAGTGACTTGGCTTTGCCGCCTGGCAACCGGTTGGAACGGCTGAAAGGCAATCGCGAAGGTCAACATAGCATTAGGATCAACGATCAGTACCGCATTTGTTTCGAGTGGCGGGAAGGTAATGCGCACCAGGTGGAGATCACCGACTACCACTGAGGGAATACAGACATGGCCAGGACTAAGAAGAAAACGATTGCCTCCCATCCCGGGGAGATCCTACGCATGGAATTTATGGAGCCAATGGGAATTACCACATATGGACTAGCGAAGGCCCTCCATTTCTCTGGGATCTACCAGATCGTGCGGGAAGAACGGGCTATCAGCGCAGACGTGGCTCTCCGCCTCGGCAAATACTTCGGAAGTACGCCGCAATTCTGGATGAACCTGCAGGCCGACTACGACCTCCGGCTGGCAGCAGCAGACGCTCCCCTGGGCAAGATCAAACCGCGCTCAGCGGCCTAGTGGCCAAAAGATGTTCGCGAATCGGATATTCGGCTGCCGAATCTGCCGTCGCGTGTAAACTTGCAGCATGAGAAGGGTAGCATTCATTGTTGTCGTTCTTTGCGCCTGCGTAGCACTGGCCAACGATCGCCACTGGAAAGACGCCAAGGTCGTCCGAATTACTTCGAGCAGCGAAAACAACGGTGTTGTAGTTGGAACAACCGGGACGACGGCTGTTGGCGGCGTAGTAAAAACCAACACAATGTATTACTCGATCGAAACCGACGACATGATCTACGTCCTCGACTACTCCTATAGCCCAGCAGTTAAGGCGCCGTGGCCCGGCCAACACAGCCGTGGTCGGACACCCAACGTCACGCTGAATGGAAAGACTAAGATCTCCATCGAAGGCCACAACGCATACATACTGGATGACGACGGAAGGGACGTTAAGCTTCCTATCTTCGAGAAGATTGCACGCGCGCCTGCAGAAGCGCCAAGGTAGCCCCGCATGGTGTTAGTCCAGTATTGAGGTACCGTCGTGAACCGACTCTTGGTACTCATTTTGGCGTTCTCAGCACTCTGCAACGCGCAGACTTCCAAACCCGATGCATCGATGGCAAAGAGTCAAGCATGCGTAATCGTGAAACGTCATGTTCACCTGTTCGGGGAGAACATGTCTCGAATGCATCCCCATCGCCCTTTCGACTATGTAGAGGGTGACTACCCGCCAGGATTCAAATGGCGCTCTGAACTCAGCGATGCTGACGTCCGAGAGCTTCAGCAAAAAGGCGGAAAGATGGTGGTTATGAAGCCCGATTACCAAGCCTCCGACCTTGAAGACGCCAGAAAACAGTGCCAATCCCAAGCTGTGAAGTGATCAGGATCTCGTGTCGGCTCCGCGGCCTAGCTTGCATTAACGACCGTTACGTTAGTCATAGCCAGAGGCTCGTAAAAAGCCGTAAAGTCGTTATGAAAGATGAGATTGACTTCCTGAATCGGATTATCTGAGAGGTATTGATCGATCTGCCGAAAGTAGTCCTTCTTACACTGAGCAAGGAAATCGTCAAAGTTAGGATTGATATAAACATAGTGCCTCGCCGCGCCCGACCGATCATAGGCCTGCATCTGATCCTCAGCGTCTATAATCACCGACTTAAGCTTATGGAAGAAGCCATCCTGCAGTCGAATCGCAATTGATCGAACGGTAAACTCCGAACGGGCACGAACCTCCTCTTCCGAGATGTTGACGGTTTTTACCTCGCATAAGACCCTAGCAGATCCGAGAACCGCCTCGAGATCAGGTGTGCGCACAGCTTGAGCTCGCGGAATGAACCGAACATTTGAGCAGCCAAGGGCTCTCAAGTAGTTGTAGGCTCGTGCTTGATTAAGCAGGTCAAATAGCTGTTGCCAGCCACGGCCGGTCGGGTCCCTATGTACCAGATATGGGCTTGCCTCAGTTTTGAGAAATTCCCAAGCCTCAGAATCGAGGCCTTGAAGCTCCCTTTCCCAGCGAAGGTAGATCTGCTTGACGTGATGGGGTGAATCCCGAACATTATTGTCGAAATTTTGAAAGTACGCGTCAGGAGACCTCGGATCATCTATAAGGTCTCGCAGCTCGTATAACCGTGGCATTTGCTTTCTAAACATCGCTGGCTACCTAAGAGCATTCACTACCGAAAAGCCTACAAGAGCTAGCCGTGAGTTGCTCCCTACTCCCACTCGATGGTGCCGGGTGGCTTGCTGGTTACGTCATAGACCACGCGATTGATCCCTTTAACTTCGTTCACGATGCGGCTGGAGATCGTCTTCAGCACCTCGTGCGGCAGCGGCACCCAGTCAGCGGTCATGCCATCCTCGGAATTTACCGCGCGAACCGCACAGGTGTAGGCATAGGTCCGCATGTCGCCCATCACGCCCACCGACATCACCGGCAGCAGTACGGCGAACGATTGCCAGATCTTGGTATAGAGTCCGGCCTTTTTGATCTCGGAGACTACGATGTCGTCGGCCTCCTGCAGCAGCGCTACCCGCTCCGGCGTGACTTCGCCCAGGATGCGAACCGCCAAGCCCGGCCCAGGAAAGGGCTGTCGTTGGAGAACGTCCTCGGGCATGGCGAGGTCGCGACCGATTTTGCGGACCTCATCTTTGAACAGGTCTTTCAGTGGCTCGATGAGCTTGAGCTTCATGATGTCGGGCAGACCGCCGACGTTGTGGTGGCTCTTGATGGTCTGCGATGGACCGCGCACGGAGCGCGACTCGATCACGTCGGGATAGAGCGTGCCCTGCACCAGCCAGTCAACCTTGCCCTGCGATTGCTCGATGCGATGGGCTTCGTCCTCGAAGACCGCAATGAACTCGTTGCCAATGATTTTGCGCTTCTTTTCGGGATCGGTCACGCCCGCCAACTTGGAGAGGAAGCGCTCACTGGCATCGACCGCGTCGATGTTCAGTCCTAGCTTGTCGCGCAGGTTCTTCTGCACCATCTGGAACTCGTTCTTGCGCAGCACACCGTTGTTGACGAAGATGCACGTCAGTTGATCGCTGATGGCGCGATGCACGAGGACGGCAGCAACCGAAGAGTCCACGCCACCCGACAGCCCGCAGATGACGCGTCCATCGCCCACTTGCTGGCGGATGGTGGCGACGGTTTCGTCGATGAAGTGCTGCGGCGTCCAGTTCGGCTTGAGCCCGCAGATACCGAACACAAAGTTACGCAGCAGCTCGGTGCCGTGTTGGGTGTGGTGCACCTCAGGATGAAATTGGACTGCGTACTGCTTCTTAGCCACGTTCTGAATAGCCGCGACCGCGTTCGAAGTGCGTCCGATCAGCTCGAAGCCCGGAGGCAATTCGACGGCCTCGTCTCCGTGAGACATCCACACGGCCAACGGACTTTGCAGTCCTTTGAACAGCACCGAATCGGCGGCGAGCAATTCGACCTGCGCGTGGCCGTATTCGCGTTTGTCGGCTCCGCGAACCTTGCCGCCGAGCTTGTAGACCATGAACTGCAAGCCGTAGCAAATGCCCAGCACAGGCAGCCCCAGATCGAGCACGCGGTCGTCCGCGGGCGGCGCATCGGCGTCATAGACAGACGAAGGACCTCCCGACAGAATGATGCCGGAGGGCGCGTAACTTTTGATTTCATCGAGCGAAGCCGTGCAGGGCAGCACGACGGAGAAGACATTCTGTTCGCGGATGCGGCGGGCGATAAGCTGGGTATACTGCGCGCCGAAGTCGAGGACGACGATCGATTGCGTTTCCACCATTTACTTTGCCAGAGACGCCCGCCAGTGTAAAGCGGGGGTAGCGGGATAGCAACGGTGGGCAGTTCTCGGTTGCCAGTTGTCGGACGGCATCAGAGTGCTAGTCGCCAACCGCTGGTTGCTGATTGCTAATCCCCGCTTCTCCTATAATCTCCCCATGCCCTTTAAGCGAGCGCCGCAGCGAAGCTGGGACGAGGAATCACTCTACGAGTACGCCATTGGGGCACTGGGTCGGCAAATGCGTACCGTAGCCGAACTGAAGCGGCTGATGCGTCGTAAGGTTGGCGAGCAGGAGCACGGCGAACTGCTGGTGGATGTCGTCATTGCCCGGCTGAAGCAGAATCGCTACCTCAATGACACGAGCTATGCAGAAAGCTATTCGCGGTTTCGCAAGGAGAACGAGAAGTTGGGGCGCATGCGCGTGGTGCAGGACCTGAAAATGAGAGGGGTGCATGGCGACATCATCGAGAAGGTCGTCGGCGAGGCCTATCAGGAAGTCAACGAGGAGCAACTGGCCCGCTCTTTTTTGCAGCGCAAGCGCGTGGTGAAGCCCGAGGGACAGAAGAGTGCGGCCCGCGTCTTCCGCATGATGGTGCGCGCCGGTTTCAGCAGCCGTGTTATCTTTCGCATTCTGAAAACCTGGGAGGTCGACGACGAAACCCTCTCCGCGCTGGAGAGTGTTCCGGTCGAAGCACCCGACTCCAACCGGGAACCAAGCTGATGCCGAAGAAACTCGACCACTCCGCCGCCTGCGAACACCTGTCGCGCGTCGATCGCCGTCTCGCCAAGATCATCGCCAAGTCCGGCCCTTGCCATCTCCAACAAGAAACTACGCAGAACATCTTCGAGGCACTCCTTGAATCGATCGTCTACCAGCAGCTGAACGGGAAGGTGGCGGCAACCATTACGCAGCGCGTGAAAGCTCTTTTTCCGCAGAACACCAAGCGGCTCCGCACTCGTCGCGGACTGGTGCATGGATTCCCCACGCCGGAACAGATTCTGGCGGCCCCGGAAGCACTGCTTCGCTCGGCCGGACTGTCGCAAGCCAAGATGCTCGCCATCCGCGACCTGGCGGCCAAGACGCTCGATGGCACGGTGCCGACGCTGCGGCAGGCCAACCGCATGAGCGACGAGGAGCTGATCGAGCGTCTGGACACCGTCCGCGGTATCGGGCGCTGGACGGTAGAGATGCTGCTCATCTTTCGCCTGGGGCGGCAGGATGTGCTTCCGGTTGATGACTACGGCGTGCGTAAGGGCTTCGCGAAGATGCACAAGCTGGCGGAATTGCCCAAGCCGAAGGAGTTGCTGGCCTACGGCGAGCGTTGGCGTCCCTATCGCAGCGTGGCCAGTTGGTATATGTGGCGTGCGGCGGAGATGAAAGACCTGCCCCTGGCTGGGGAGGCTGCTGCAAAGGCCGCGAAGAAAGTGGCTCGGAAGAACGCTAGCGGGGCGAAAGTGGCGACTGGCGGAGCGAAAGCCATATCTTCCGCAAGGTCGGCGGGAAGCGAGCTTCCGAGAACCTCAAAACCAGCAAAAGCTTCCACCTAGCTGCCTGGTTTCTGCAGAAAAGCTAACAAAAGCTTCCCGGCTTCGGCTGGGGCTCCCGTAACAACAGATGGGACAAAGGCAGGCACCACTGCGGGGCAAGCCTTTAACGCTGCGCAAATGTTGATCGACTTGGGCAGTTCGGCCTGCACGGCGGCATTGGTTGCCGCGTCCTGAGGAGAGTTGAGGACCACGAGTTCCGCCGTCATGTCCTTCTCCAGATTATTCTGCAAGGCGGTGCTGTAATGCTCCACCTGCAACGTTTCCACCGCGATCGGCGCTCCGTTCCCGAGGCGAGGATTGGTTTCCTGGAACTCGAGAAGGCGGCGGTCAAGTTGATTGGCGTATTGCGATCGTAGGTCGCGGAAGATACGCACCGTCACTGGCTTCATTCTCGGCTTGGGGTGGCAGGCAGCCATGCCTGCGAGACTGACCGTCGCCGCGAGGACGGCCAGAGCTGACTTACTGGGAAGCGACATGGGCCCATCATAAGCGCAGCCGCTGGCCTAAATCCACCTGACCTTATGAGTTTGGCGGATAAGTTCCGGCTGCCAGAGACTCGAAGAGATGTTAGGGCTGGCCTGTGTGTCAAAAGATGGTTAAGGCCAAAATATTCAGCTTCCCGCAAACAGCCTTTGTGTTGCAGAATACTTCTCACTTATACAGTGACAGGGGCTGGTGTGGGTTGAAGGCCTTCGCAGCAATTTACGTTTTGGCATTAGGCGCGTGTTGCTCCTGCCTGTTTGGCCAGGAACAACGGGCAGCAGACTTCGCGCCCGGAGGGGCCGTTGAGACATCACGGCTAACCTTGCCTATGCCGCCAGTGCCAGGCCTTAAGACAGTGGAACGTATTCCTGTCTCTGCCGCCGCATCGACGGGGCCCGCCCTCATGCCCACATTCGGGGTTCTGGAGCCGCGTCCTCTTTATGAGGACGTGGAGGCGCCGTCGCCGGCAATCGCGTGCATGCAACTACAAGATCCGATGCTTGAGGCGGCCCAGCAGAACGTTTTCGAACACCTGGACTTTCATCCCATGGCCATCCGGTCGGCCTTCACTCATGAAAATATGGTGAAAATGGCGCACAATTTTGTGCCGGGCACGCCTTTGCCGGATGCGCCCTCGTACGTGCCACTGAGCAGCCGGGAGAAATTCGACCGATTCCTGCGCAGCACGCATTCCATTGACACCTTCGTAGGCGCCGGCTTCGATTCGTTGTATTCGCAGGCAACGGGCGCTTATCCGCAGTTCGGAGGCGGCATGGAAGGATACGGCAGGCGCTACGGAGCAGCTCTTGCCGGCGCCGAAGCCGGCGCGTTCTTCGGAAAGTTCCTGTTTCCGACACTCATGCATCAGGATCCGCGCTACTTCCCTTCGCACCAGAATGACATCTCCAACCGGCTGGCCTATGCCGCCAGCCGGGTACTCATCACCCGCAGCGACGATGGCCGCAACGTGCTGAATACCTCGCTCATCATGAGCGAACTGGCGCAAGCGGCGCTCTCCAACACCTACATTCCGTATCGCAACGAGAGTGTTTCGGGCACGCTGGAAAATGCAGCCGCCAGTCTCGGCGGCGTCGCGCAGGATTACATCCTGAAAGAATTCTGGCCCGATATCAAAGCCTTCCTCAACAAGCACCAGCCGCACCAGGTGCGTGATCTGCGAGATCGCTGGGACAATCCTTCTCCCGCCAGCACCCCAAACGGTGGAACCGCCGTCGCCAGCCGCTGACCTGTAAAACGTCCTCCGGTTCATGACATTTGTCACCCTGTGCCGCTGACATTTCGCACTGGCTCGGGCAGGGAAACTTTCTCATACTGTCTTACGTAACGAAAGGAATGTGCACGCCGTGAAATCGACCAGTTCCAGCGAAGCTCGGCATGAACCAGCGGCCTTTCCAAACCCGCCGCAAGAAAGCGATACTAGAGGTATTCATGCCGAGGAGAGACGGACCACAGTGATGCGTGACTTGAAAGACGAGCTGGCATCCCTGCGTATCGAGCGCGAAGTACCCCGCAAACGTCGCTGGGGCTGGCTGGTCTTCGTTCTGATTCTGGCGGTGCTTGGGTTCGGTGGCTTCTATGCCTATCGCTCCAACCCAGCCCTGCGGAACTTCAATGCCACCGAGGTCCAGGCCGTACAGCCCACTGTGCAGACCAGCACCGGCCCTAACGCCGGTACGCCCATCCTCACCGCATCGGGTTACCTGGTAGCCCGACGCCAATCGGTGGTATCGGCCAAGATTCAGGGACGCATCGCTTCGTTGCTGGTCGATGCCGGCAGCGTGGTGCACGAAGGCCAGGTGCTGGCAACGCTCGACAATGCTGACTACGTCGCGAACATCGCGAAGGCCAAGGCGGATATCGAGTACGCGAAAGCCAGCCTCGCTGAGGCTCAGCGTCAATTGCGCCTGCAGGAGAATATGTGGCGCGACAAAGTGGTTTCGCAGGATTCGTACGACGCGGCGAAGTCGAAGGTACAACTCGCCCAAGCCACCATCGACCAGGACGAAGCCGATCTGAAGGTGCAGGAGGCGTTGCTGGATTTCACGATCATCCGCGCGCCCTTCGGCGGAGTTGTAGTGAAGAAGATGACTGAAGTCGGTGAGAGCGTTACGCCCATTGCGCCCGGCGTCAACCTTTCGACTTCCTCGGGCGCGATTATTGCCATGGCGGACATGAATTCGCTGGAGGCCGAGGTCGACGTCAACGAATCGAACGTTGGCCAACTGAAGGCGGGGCAACCGGCCGACATCACGGTCCAGGCTATTCCGGATAAAACGTATAAAGGCGTCCTCCGGCAGGTGATTCCTACTGCCGATCGTACGAAGGCGACCGTGACGGTGAAGACCGTGATCCTCAACAAGGACCAGAACCTGAAGCCGGAAATGAGTTGTAACGTCACTTTCCTCGAGCCGTCGAAAACGGCAGCACGAAAGAACGCGCCTGCGCAGAGAATTATTACGGTGCCCAAGGAAGCGGTGGTGACGCGCAACGGCAACTCGGTGGTCTTCGCGATCGACGACAACAAGGCTCATGCTTTGCCGGTCGTCACAGGAAATGATCTCCACGGACAGGTGATCGTGAAACAAGGACTCGCCGGCTCGGAAACGCTGGTGAACGATCCACCGCAGAAGCTGCAGGATGGCGACGCGGTGAAGATCAAGAGCTGAGGAGAGCAGCAATTAGCAACGAGCAGCAGTGTGACGGTCTGTATCCAAGCGCGACGTTGGTCGTGCCGACATGAGCACGACCGGGGAATATGGCTTTTAGCCTGTTACCTTCGGGTTCTCAGGGGCTATAGCCCCAGTCATTCCCGAGCCACGTACGGCCCGGCTGAAGCCGCGCCCGGTTACAAAAGGATATTGCAAAACCATTTGTGAGATGGTGTGGCTTGATGGCTTCTGGGCGCTGATTGCTAGTTGCTGATTGCTAGTTGCTGATGGCTGATTGCTCGTTGCTGATGGCTAATTGCTGATTTTGACAGGAGAACTCATGAGTACAACCGAGGTAGCGGCCAAGGTCAGCGCCGTGAGCGTTCAAAATGTTCGCAAGGTGTATCAGCGCGACAGCATGCAGATCACGGTGCTCGATGGCATCAATCTCGAGGTTCCGCAAGGCGAGTTTGTGGCGCTCATGGGTCCTTCCGGCTCGGGCAAGACGACGCTGCTGAACCTGATTGCCGGGATCGATCGCGTCACCTCGGGCCGCGTGGTTGTAGCCGGCACCGATCTGAGCCCGCTATCGGAAGGCCAGCTGGCCAAGTGGCGCAGTCATCATGTCGGCTTCATCTTTCAGTTCTATAACCTGATCCCGGTCCTCAACGCGGTGGAGAATGTCGAACTGCCGCTGCTGCTCACTTCCCTGTCGAGGAAGGAGCGGCGCGAACGGGCACTCACGGCGCTGCGCATCGTGGGACTGGCGGACCGCTCGAAGCATTATCCGCGGCAACTCTCCGGTGGACAGGAGCAGCGTGTCGCCATCGCGCGTGCTATTGTGACCGACCCCAGTGTGCTAGTCGCGGACGAACCGACGGGCGATCTCGATCACAAGAGCGCGGAAGAAATTCTGACGCTGATGGACACCTTCAATCGCGATTTCGGCAAGACCATCCTGATGGTCACGCACGATCCGCGTGCCGCCGCGCGGGCACATGTGCAGCGGCACCTTGAGAAGGGAGTGTTGACCACCTGATGAAGTTCGCACCTCTCGTTCTCAAACATCTGCGCAAGAACTGGATTCGCACACTCAGCACGGTGGTGGCGCTGTCGGTGTGCATCTTCCTCATCTGCACTTTGCAGACGGTGGTGGATGCGGTCAATTACGGGCTGAATAGCGGCAACGCCTCGCGCCTGGTCACGCGCCACTACGTAAGCCTGGTGTTTAACCTGCCGCGCACCTACGAGGCGCGCATTCTGGCCGTGCCCGGTGTGAAGAACATTACCATCGTGACTTGGTTCGGTGGCGTCTACAAAGGGGATTTCAAGTATTTCTTCCCCAACCTTGCCGTCGAACCGCAGAAGTTCCTCGAAATTTATCCAGAGATCACCCTGCCGGAGGATCAGAAGCAGGCCTGGTTCCACGAACTCAGGGGCTGCATCATCGGACGCAAATTGGCGGAGAAAAATGGCTGGAAAGTCGGCGACACGTTTCAACTGGAGAGCTTCATTCCGCCATATCGCATTGGTCATCCCTTTGATTTCATCGTCGAGGGAATCTATGACACCGACGAAGTGAAGTATCCGGGGACCGACCTCACGGCGATGTACTTCAATTTCAAGTACCTGTACGAAGCAACGGGTCAGAAAGTAGATGTGGGCACGTATACCGAATTGATTGACGATCCCAAAAACGCAGGCCGCATCAGCAAAGCCATCGATGCCACTTTTGAAAACAGCGACACGCAAACCAAGACCGAGACGGAGCAAGCGTTTCGTGCCAGCTTCGTCGCGCTGGCGGGCAATCTTGCGCTACTACTGAACGGCATTGGTCTGGCGGTCGCATTCACCATCCTGTTGGTGACCGCGAACACCATGAGCATCGCGGTACGCGAGCGACAGCAGGAAATCGGCGTGCTTAAGACGCTGGGCTTCTCCAGCAAACTGGTAATGGGATTGATCCTGGGCGAGGCGTTGGTGCTTGGCCTCCTCGGCGGCTTGCTCGGGCTGTTCTTAGCCTATGGAATGATCCACGCCCTTCCGAACATTCCGTTCGTCGGCGACGTGGTGCGGAATTTCCCAGGGCTCGGTCTATCGCCGCGGATTGCCATGTATGGCCTAAGCGTCGCGCTGGCGCTGGGCCTGCTGGCCGGCCTGATCCCCGCGACGATCGCATATCGCGCTCGCATCACCGAAACCCTGAGGCAAGTCTGATGGCGCTTCCTCTGTCGTACAACGTTCGCAATCTGCGCTCGCGCTGGAAGGTCACACTGCTGGCAATTCTCGGCATTGGAATGGTAGTCGCGGCTTTTGTCACCATACTGTCGATGGCCCGCGGCTTCCGCATCGCGCTGAGTTCCACCGGCTCGGAAAACAACGCGATTGTCACGCAGCGGGGCAGCATGTCCGAGCTCACATCGTGGATCGACGTTGCAAGCATTAGTCTCATTGAAGTCGATCCTCGCATTGCCCGTACCCCGGATGGAAAACCATTAGCGTCGTGCGAGGTTGTGATCATCACCAGCCGTCCTAAGAAGGGCACCGGTGTCGCCACCAACGTCACAGTGCGAGCTGTAACGCCCGCGGCTTTCGCTGTCCGCAACGGTATCAAAGTGGTTCAGGGCCGCGCCGTTACGCCCGGCCTGTATGAAGTCATCGTGGGCAAGAAGATCGCCGACCGGGTGGAAGGCCTGGGGATTGGCTCAACCATCAGCATTCAGCGGAAAGACTTCAAGGTTGTTGGGCTCTTTGATGCCGGGGGGAGTTCGTTCGAGAGCGAGATCTGGGGTGATTACAACGCCATGGCTCCAGCGATCGGACGTAATAGCGGATGCTCCTCGCTCACGGTCCGCTTGACCAATCCCAAGGCCCTGGCCAGCTTCGATAAAGACTTGCGCGCCAACCCGCAATTCCAGGTTCAAGCCGATTCGGAAACGAAATATTACGAGAACCAGTCGGGTGGGGTAGGGACCGCGCTGATAGCCCTCGCGGTGTTCGTTGCCGTCGTAATGGGAATCGGGGCCGTCTTTGGCGCGATGAACACGATGTACGCGATCGTTGCGCAACGCACGCGCGAGATCGGTACTCTGCGTGCGCTGGGCTTCTCGCGCTTCAGCATCTTGTTCACGTTCGTGATGGAGTCGATGCTGCTGGCTCTCGTGGGAGGCATCCTGGGCTGCCTGCTGGCGCTGCCGATGAATGGCTACACGGCCGCCACCGGACAGACCAACAGCTTTAGCGAGCTGGCGTTCGCATTCAAGATCACTCCCAGCCTGATTTTCATTGGGCTCGCCTTCGCGGTTTTCATGGGCCTGATCGGAGGCCTGCTGCCAGCCTTCCGCGCGGCGCGCATGCCCATCACTAAGGCATTGCGAGAAGCGTAATAGCGGTTGTCGGATACCAGTCGGCGGTTAGCAGTTATCGGGATGGCCGTCGAGAATAGGGACGCACCAGGGAGCCGCCACGCTCACGGTTTTGACGCACCTTCCATTCCACGTAAAATGTGAAGTTTGTTTACTTGTGTTTACCCAGTTTCTTGTTCACCAGGAGAACTTGATGTATCGATCCGCCTTTCTCACATTCGCTCTGATTCTTTTAACCACAGGTGTTTTCGCGCAAGGCACGCAAAGCTCCGAGCCCAGCAAGGGCAATTCTTCGATCCCAACGCCCAAGGTTACCGGGCTTGCCGCGGCGGCCGAGCAGGCGATGGGAGCGGTCGATCCGGAAAAAATTCGGGCCCATGTTCGTTTTCTTGCCGATGACTTGCTCGAAGGCCGCGGCACGGGCCAACGCGGAGGAGACATCGCTGCCCAGTACATCGCGACGCAGTTCGCGCTTTATGGGTTGAAGCCCGCCGGCGACAACGGCGGCTACATGCAGAAAGTGCCGATGGTCGGCATTGCCACCGGCGAAGGCACGACTTTCTCGCTTGTGCCGGCTAAAGGCGACGCGCTGAACCTGAAGAACAACCAGGACTTTGTCGCCATGGATGAGACTGGAAAAACGTCGACCGATATCGATGCCGGCATCGTGTGGATGGGCTACGGCATCGACGCTCCGGAATTCAACTGGAACGACTACAAAGATGTTGACGTGAAGGGCAAAGTGCTGCTGATGATGGTGAACGAGCCGCCTTCGGACGATCCGAAATTCTTCGCCGGCGAGGCGCTCACCTACTACGGCCGTTGGGTCTACAAGTATGAGGAGGCGGCGCGCAAAGGCGCAGCCGGGGTCATCCTGATTCACAAAACTGAAATGGCGAGTTATGGCTGGGATGTGGTGCGCAACTCGTGGTCGGGAGAGCGGTCGTACCTGCGCAATGATCCGGCGCCTAAATTGAAGGTTGCGTCCTGGATCCAACTCGACGTCGCCCGCAAACTGACGCAGGATTGCGGCATGAACCTGGACGAGATGATGGCGGCGGCGCAGAAACCCGGCTTCAAAGCTCAACCCCTGCCCGCGACTCTGCAGGCCCACATAGTTAGCAAAGTTCGGCCCTTCGATTCGCAGAATGTCGTCGCCGAGTTGCCGGGAACGGACGCCCGGCTGAAGGATCAGGGCGTGATGTATAGCGCGCACTACGATCATCTCGGCATCGTTCCAGGAATGCCGGGAGACAACATCTATAACGGCGCCGTCGACAACGCGACAGGCGTCGGCATCCTGTTGGAAATTGCCCGGGTTTACGCACAAGCTCCCCAGCATCCCAAGCGATCGATTTACTTTGCGTCGGTTACGGCTGAAGAGCAGGGGCTGCGCGGCTCGGAATATTTCGGCAAGCATCCTCCGGTTCCAGCCAAGGACCTGTCGCTCGATTTGAACTATGACGCTGTCGCCCCCCTGGGAATGCCGGAAGAAGTGAATGTCGCCGGAGCCGAGCGGACAAACTTCTATCCCACGGTGGAGAGCACGGCGAAGCAGTTCCATCTGACGATCGTGCCCGATTCCAATCCGTCAGCGGGACATTACTACCGCTCCGACCACTTCAGCTTGGCGCGTGTCGGAGTTCCTGCCTTTTCGATCAGTGAGGGTGTTCTATATCAGGGTCATGATCGCGACTGGGGCTTAGAGAAGGCGCGGAATTATGTCGCGAACGACTATCACCATCCCAGCGACGAGTACCGTCCCGACATGGACTTCCGTGGCGACGCGGTGGTGGCGCAGTTTGGCATTGCCTTAGGTTGGCAAGCCGCGGACCAGGCCGCCACCGTGGAATGGCAGCCGGGCGACGAGTTCGCCAAGGCTCGCTCTGCGAGTGAGAAAGGCCAATGAGTAGCAAATAGCAATTAGCGAGGGAGAAGAAGGCGCTCAAGAGTTGCTGGATTTCGACAACCGAAGGATTGTTTTCGAGGATTTCGAGGGCCGGCCTCGGTTTGACTTCCCAGTCCTACTCTGCGAGTTTTTAACTTGCAACAACGTTCGACCGCCGCGGAGGTTCGATGAAACGCCGCTTCACCCAAGCCGTTCTTTTGTTCCTGATCACGCTCCCGCTCGCTGCCCAGGACCTGGCCTCATTCGAAAAGAAAGTAACGGTCAAGACCCTTCCGAACGGCTTGACGATCGTGCTGTGCCGTCGTCCCGAGGCGCCCGTTTTCTCGTTCTTCACCATGGTAGACGCGGGATCGGCCCAGGATCCTTTGAGTAAAACCGGCCTGGCACACATGATGGAGCACATGGCCTTCAAGGGCACGCCGGACATCGGCACGACGAACTACGTGGCGGAGAAGCTCGCTCTAGAAAAAGTCGAGGAGACATACGCCGCCTACGAAAGGGAGCGGCTGAAGCGCGTGGGCCAGGATCCACAAAAGCTGGCGCAGCTCAAACAGGCCTGGGAAGATGCCCGCAAAGAGGCAGACAAATACGTCATCAAGAACCAGTTCGGCGAGATCGTCGAAAGCCATGGCGGGGTCGGCATGAATGCCTTCACCGATTACGACGAGACCGCTTACATGTACTCGATGCCATCGAACATGATCGAGCTATGGGCCGCGCTGGAGTCGGACCGCATGGGGCATCCGGTGATGCGCGAGTTCTACAAAGAGCGCGACGTGGTGATGGAAGAACGGCGCATGCGGACTGACAGCCGTCCCACTGGCCGCCTGCTCGAGCAATTTCTAGGCACGGCGTTTATGGCGAATCCTTATCATCGCCCGACCATCGGATATGCCTCAGACCTGCAAACGTTTTCGGCGACCGATGCCGAGCGGTTTTTTCACGACCACTACGTCCCCAGAAACATTGTCATCGGGCTGGTCGGCGATCTCGATCCCGAGAAAGTGATGCCGATGATCGAGGGGTACTTCGATCAGCTGCCTACGGTCCCCAAGCCGCTGCAGATCACCAGCGTGGAGCCGCCGCAGAACTCGGTGCGCGAGGTCACCCTGCACGATCCGGCACAGCCGTTTTATCTCGAGGGCTACCATCGGCCGGACTACCTCGATCCTGACGACGCGGTGTATGACGCAATTACCGACATCATGTCGAACGGCCGCACCTCGCGCATGTACCGCTCACTGGTGCGAGACAAGAAGATCGCCGCCTTTGCCGCCGGCTTCTCCGGGCTGCCGGGTGTGAAGTACGCCCACCTGTTCGCGTTTTACGCGGTGCCATTACCCGCTCACACCAACGAGGAGATGCACAAGGCTATCGCCGAGGAGATCAGCAGATTGAAGACGCAGGACGTAAGCGACGACGAGTTGCAGATGTTCAAGACGCGCTCCAAGGCTGACCTCATCCGTAGCCTCGACAGCAACGAAGGCCTGGCGCAAAACCTGGCGATCTACCAGACACGCTACGGTGACTGGCGCGAGCTGTTCCACTACCTCGATCGTGTGGACAAGGTTACGAAAGCTGACATCCGCCGCGTCGCCAACAAAGTGTTCCAGGACAACAACCGCACCTTCGGCACCATCGAGACGCAGGCTCCGCCACAGCCTCAGGCCGCCGATGCCACGAAAGGAGCGGAATAATGCGATTCAGCAACGGACGACGTGTTCGGACGGTAGAGCAGGCCTTCAGGCCTGCGTCGCGACGGCACAAAGAAGATTGTCGGGCGATGAGGTTGCAAACCTCATCGCCCGACGCAACGATTCTCACGCGTCCGCAACGCGGGCCTGAAGGCCCGCTCTACCCGCGACGCAGCCGCTCTCTTTCCGCGCTGGCGGTGTATTGTTTGCTCCTGCTTACCGTTGGCGCGATATTCCGGCCGGCGAGCGCGCAGGTGGCCTCGCCAGCGCCGGCGGGCCAGCAACTTCCCTCCTGGAAGCAGATTCAACCTCCGCCGCTTCCGCCCTTCAAACCGGTCGAGCCCGTTCGCATCCAGCTACCAAACGGCATGGTGCTGTTCCTGCAAGAGGACCACGAACTTCCGCTGATCAGCGCCAGCGCTCGCATTCGCGGAGGCTCGATCTATGAGCCGGCCCCGAAGGTCGGACTCGTGGATCTTTACGGCGACGTCTGGAGAACCGGTGGAACGAAAACCAAGACGGGCGACGAGATGGATGACTTTCTGGAAGCGCGCGCCGCCAAGATCGAGACCGGCGACCAGGCCGAATCGACCACCATTTCGCTGAATTGCCTCAAAGCTGACTTCGACGCGGTCTTCGCCATGTTCCTCGACCTGCTGCAGAATCCCGAGTTCCGCGAAGACAAACTGGAGCTCGCCAAACAGGAGACCTACGCCGGCATTGCCCGTCGTAACGATTCTGTGGACGCTATCGTCGCTCGCGAGAGCCTCATCATCGCCTACGGCAAAGACAATCCTTATGCCCGCACTCCGGAATACAGTACGGTCGCGGCGGTCACGCGTGCCGATCTGGTGAACTGGCACCAGCAGTACGTCCAGCCGAACAACATTATCTTCGGCATCTCGGGCGACTTCGACGGCAAAGCGATGGAAGCGCGTTTGCGACAGGCCTTTGGATCATGGCCCAAGGGAGCGGAGGCGAAACCGCCTGCTATCAAGTTTAGTGCCCCATCGCCGAAATACTATCTCGTCCGCAAGACCGACGTGAATCAGAGCAGCATTGACATGCTGGATCTCGGCATCCGGCGCGACAATCCTGATTTTTATGCGGTCAGCGTGATGAACGAGATCCTCGGCGGGGGATTCTCTTCGCGCCTGTTCAACAGTATTCGTGCCACCCAAGGCCTCGCTTACAACGTGGGGGGCGGGGTCGGCTACGCCTACAGCCATCCCGGCCTGACCAATATCGAGATGCAGACGAAAAGCACTTCGACTGCGCAGGGCATCCTCGCTTTGGGTAAGGAAATCGACGACTTTCACACCAACCCGCCGACCGCGGTGGAGATGAAGCGTGCGAAGGACAATATCCTGAACTCGTTTGTCTTCAACTTCGACACACCGGAGAAGGTGCTGCGGGAAAAGATGCAGTACGAGTTCTACCATTACCCGCTCGACTTCCTCGAACGCTATCGCACCGAGGTCGAGAAGGTGACCTCAGCCGATGTCGAACGCGTCTCGCAGAAGTATCTGCACAAGGAAAAGTTGGCGGTGCTGGTGGTGGGCAATGACACCGAGTTCGACAAGCCACTCAGTACGCTGGGGCCGGTCGAGAACGTAGACATCACGATTCCTCCTCCACCTGCGTCGCTGATGGGCGGGCAGCAAGGGCCGCGAGGGCAGCAGTAAGAAAACGTTTCGTCATTCCGGCCAGACGGGCTTCAGCCCCCGAGTGGAGGAGCCGGTTTCTCGTTGCAGCCAAAAGCAGGTTTGTCTCTCCGGTCGGAATGTCGAAGCGTACTTGCTGTATCGAAGAACCGCATCCGCCGTCCATCGATCACCGCCTTGACTCAGAGCTAGATCCGCGCTACCGTCGTTAGCGAACAAAAAGCGAAGGTTGGTTCGCTACGATGCATCCCTCTCTGCTTCAGATCGAGGATTCGGAACCGGCTCCCCTGGTCGGTATTGCCAAGCTGGCAGCGCAGGGAGAGTCGCTCAAGCAGGGCCACCTGGTCGAGTACTTCACCCTGCCGACGCGAGCCATTCTCAACAGGTGCACCTCGTCGCGCGTGCCGTTCACCTGGACGATCAATCCCTACCGCGGCTGCGAGTTCGCCTGCAAATACTGTTATGCGCGTTACACGCACGAGTTCATGGAACTGCGCAACGGCGAGGACTTCGAGCGCAAGATCTTTGTGAAGCAGCAAACGGCGTGGCTGCTGCGGCAGGATCTGAAACGGGTGAAACGGGGCCAGTCAATCGCGATAGGGACCGCAACCGACCCCTACCAGCCAGCGGAGAAACGCTTCGAGGTCACGCGGGGAATTCTGGAGGAACTGGCGCGACATCACGGCCTCGAAATTGGGATCGTGACCAAGTCCGACATGGTGACGCGCGATGTGGACCTGTTCCGTCGCATCTCCGAAAACAACTCGCTCTACGTCAATGTGACCATCACCACACTCGACACCAATCTGGCGCGGATACTGGAGCCGCGGGCCCCGAGACCTGATCTGCGGATGCGAGCCGTGAGCGAACTGAACCAGCAGGAAGTACGAGCAGGCGTGATCTGCGCGCCGGTTTTGCCGGGTATCACTGATTCGCCCGCCGCGCTCGATAGGCTGGTGCAGGCAACGAAACAAGCGGGCGGCCAGTATATCTATGCCAACACGTTGTTCCTGAAGCCGTGCTCGGCGGCGATGTTCCTGCCGTTCCTGCAGAAGGAGTTTCCGCAATTGGTGGAGAGCTACCGCAAACGCTTCGGCGATCGCGGCTTCGTAAGCGAGGTTTACAGCAAACGGCTCTCGGAACTAATGAAGGCCTTGCGAAAGAAGCATGGCATCGACCGCCAGATTACAGACAGGACGTGGCTGGCAAAACATCACCAACCGCAGGGAGAGCAACTGGCTTTGTTTGGATAGAGATTCCAGAAAGGTGGTGCGTGCTACTAAGCGAGAGGACTAGAATCGGGCTTCTTCAGGGGGATAAATGAAAGCACTACATACTCTACTCAAGTCGGACGCCAGCCAGGTGGATGCTTTTTCCATTCAGCAGATCGTAGCTATTTGCGGCACAGGAAAGTTGTCGGATAACTCCGAGACCTCGCAAGATTTTAGGGCATATCTCCAAATCGCCAAGAGCGAGAATCTCTTCAAATATGTTCAATCGTGCCTTCAGTTCTCATTCGAAAATAGTGGAATGGTGCTTCAGGACTTGGTCAACGAGCTAGGGCGGCGCTTAGATTACAACGTGGAAGGCGGCCTATACCAAGGCAGGAGTAATAAGATCGGTTTCGACGGGCTATGGACCGCTCCCGATGGACATACGATTGTTATCGAGGTGAAGACCACGGATGCGTACCGAGTCAACCTCGACACGATCGCTGGCTATCGCGAGAAATTGATTGATAACGGCAAAGTGCCGAAGCACTCGTCAGTTCTGCTTGTGGTTGGTCGCCACGACACCGGGGATCTCGAGGCACAAGTGCGCGGGTCGATACATGCTTGGAGCTTTCGTATCATCAGCGCGGATGCCCTCATAAAGCTCGTGAGTCTAAAGGAAAATGCGGAGCTTGCATCAGTTGCAAAGATACACGAACTTCTCGTTCCCTTTGAATACACAAGATTGGATAAGATTATTGACATTGCCTTCACCGTGGCAGAAGACACTAGCAGCGCCGCGGCTGACAATGAGCCTGCTTCCGACCTTGAAATTGGTGAACACCCGGATGACAGCCGGGGAAGTGAGGGGAAAACACAAGATCATACGCCCAGCGCGATTATTGCAGCCGTGCGCGCTCAAATCGTAACTGCCCTCTCGGACACGCACGCACCGCTTGTGAAGAAGAGCCGGGCTCTGTATTGGTCAGCTGATAGATCGATCCGCACGGCCATTACGATTAGCAAACAATACAAGGGAGGTGACTATTGGTACGCGTACCATCCAGAGTGGGACGCATTTCTGAGCGAAGGCGATAAGAGTTACTTTGTGCTGGGTTGTGTTGGAAGCAGCGACGCATTTGTCATTCCTTTTAGTTGGATTCACAACAGGTTGAAATCGCTTTATACGACAGAGCGCGATGAACGCAAGTACTGGCACATCAGTTTATGGCCTACTGAACATGGGGGGATGGCTCTTTACACGAAAGATGGAGGCATAGAGCCCGTTGACCAGTTCAAACTAACACTAGCAAAGACGCATTCTGCTTCAGGTTGACGCGTTTAGCGCTTGAACAATCGCATCAAGCCTTGCGCCGCCAAATCCGGCACCAGAAACTTCTGCACGTCACCCGCGTTCGATGCAAGCGTCTCTGCCGCCCCGTAACCGCTGCGCACTGCGCCTTCCATGGTGGAGGGCCAGCCGGTGGCGGTCCAATCTCCTGCGACGAACAGACGTGGCCAGCCGGTCGCGTGCGACGGACGAAACGCATCGCTGCCGGGAGCTGGCGAAAACGTGGCGTGCACTTCTTTCACCACCGTCGACTTGAGTAGCTTGGCGTCGCGGGCCGCGGGAAAAAATTCGCCGAGCTCGCGAATCGCAAGATCGATAATCTCACCCCGCTGCTTATCGACCAAGGTTTTCGAGGCGCTCACAACGAGCTCAAGATAGCTGCCCTTGTCGGCTGAATCACGGCGAGTCTCCAGGATCCTCGACTTCTGAAACATCCACTGGATCGTGCGTTCCAGCAATACGGCATGTTCCAGCGGCGTAATCTCGCGGTCGAACCAGAGATGAATGCCGGTGATCGGCGAGGTTCCGAAGTGCTGCGCCTGCTGGCGCAAGGGAGCAAGCTCCGGCACATCGGGCAACAGCTTCTCCACGCCGCTAAAGGGCGTGGCGAGGAGAGCGTAATCGGCCCGTACCTCTTCTCCGCCGACCACAAGACGCACGCCCTCTCCATCCGCGCTAATCGACTCCACCGGTGCTCGCAGATAAACCCTGCCGCCAAGCTGCTCGATGTATTCCGCAGCCGTGCCATAGAGCTGGGAAAGCGGGACCGCTGGAACGCCCATGCGTCCTGCCTCGGCGGATTTCAGAAACGAATCGCGAAATACCAACGCCGCGTAGCGAACCGAAGTCTGGTCGAGATCCTCATTCAACGCGCTGATCAATACGGGAGCCCAGAAGCGATCAATCGCTCGCTGGGTCTGACCGTGACGGCGCAGCCACGACAGGAAATCGCCGCCATTATCGCTCGGAAGTCCCGGCATCAAGGCCAGGAGTGCCCGCGAGATCGCCAGCTTATCTTTGAAGTCGAGAACTGAGGATGCAAGGAACGAGGGGCCAGAGTGGAAGGGAGCCGGCAGCGCGCCCGGCTTCAGGGTCGACATTCTGCCGCCGGGAAGGATGAAGGTGATCTCGTCGTACCAGCGGATTTGCTGCTCGACGCCGAGACGACGGTAGAAGTCGATCAGATTCGTGCAGCAGCCGAGCAGCACGTGCTGGCAGTTGTCGATCACCTCGGCTGTTCCCGGCAGCTCGTACGATGACGCACGGCCTCCGAGATACGGACGGCGCTCGTACAGGTCCACGCGATAGCCTGCCGCGGCCAGCGCGCTGCCGGCGGAGATTCCCGCCAGGCCGCCGCCGACGATCGCGACGGAAGACTTGGGTGCGTTGTGGGCGGAGGCGCTCATGTGAGGCGGCGCAGAAATCCTTTGCCCAGCACGCCAAGCTTCTCCGCCGTACTGAGGTGCACTCGCTCCGAGAAGACGTCGTAATGCCGGGCCGCGATTTTTTCCAGCAGACGGCGATAGATTTCGACGAGCGTCCACAGTGCCGGCTGACTCTCTTCGTCGATCAGCGGCATCAACTCCGTGGCGGACGCATAGTACTTGCGCGCGCGCTCTGTCTCAAACTCCAGGACCTTGCGGAACGAAGCGGGCCCGGCACCATTAGCAAGGGAGCGCGGCTCCAGGCCAAAGCGCGCCAGATCCTCGCGTGGGAGATAGACCCGTCCCATCTGCGCGTCTTCCTTTACGTCACGAATGATGTTGGTGAGTTGAAAGGCGACGCCGGTCTCTTCGGCCAGCTTCTCAGCCTTTGCATCGGAATAGCCGAAGATGCGAATGCATACCAGACCCACGACCGAAGCAACGTGGTAGCAATAATCGTAAAGCTGGTCGAAGGTTTCATACTGAATTCTGGGAGCCGTGAGGTCGAAGCCGCTCCTAGCGTCAACGAGCGGCTGCTCGGGGACATCCATCGCGGTGCCCTGCACCAACTTTTCCAGCAGCTCCAGGGGGATGTTAAAGCGCCGCTGCGCGTCGGCCAGTGCAAACAGCACAGGATCGTCGGTGCGTTCGCCATCCACGATGCGGCGCAAAGAACCCATCCATTGCGCCAGCTTTTCGCGACGCTGTTCGAGAGGAATTTCTGGATTGTCGCAAATGTCGTCGGCGCGGCGCATGAAGGCGTAAACGGCCGACAGCGCGTCGCGCTTGCGCGTGGGAAGAACCAGAAATCCGTAGTAGAAGTTTTTGGCCGCAGAGCGGGCAATATGCCGGCACACCCCGTACGCCGCTCGCAGTTGGAGCGGATGCTCGCTCACAGGAACTTTCCCAGCGCCGCGCGAGCCACCAGCCACAGCTTGCGCCGCTTGGAGATAACAGGACGATGCTTAAGCACGTCGTAACCTTGCGCCTCGATCGCGTTTAGGACCTCGAGACCGCCACGGCTGAACAACTCGAGGTCGATCGCCAGTTGCTGGTCGACCCGGTTCGCCAGAGGCAATCCCTGAGCAAACCAGTCGCGGGCGCGGGCGACCTCAAACTTCATCATAGCGAGAAATTGCGGAGTGGCACGGCGCTGTGCAATGTCTTCTTCGCACACACCGTATTTTGCGAGGTCCTCAAGCGGCAGGTAAATGCGCCCTTTTGTGTAGTCGACGGTGACATCCTGCCAGAAGTTCGCCAGTTGCAGGGCCGTGCACGTGTAGTCCGATAGCTGCTGCCGATCGGCATCGCGATAGCCGCTCAAGTACAGGACCAGATGACCCACTGGATTTGCCGAATTCTTGCAGTAGCCAAGGAGCTCGTCGAAGGTCTGGTAGCGAGTGACAACCTGGTCCTGGCGGAAAGCGGTCAGGAGGTTAGAGAATTCATGCTTCGGAATCTCGAACTCGCGAACCGTTTCGCGTAAGGCAACAAATACGGGATGACGCGGCTGCCCAGCGTAGCACTGGTTCAACTCGGCTTCCCATTCGTCGAGCAGCAGCAGCGATTGTTGGGTATCGCCGACTTCATCGCCGAGATCGTCAGAAATCCGGCAGTAGGCGTACACGTTGTAGAAGTGTTGGTGCAGATGTTTCGGCAGGAACCAGGTAACGACAGAAAAGTTCTCGTAATGTGAATGTGCCAGGCGCCAGCAATAGGCCTGCGCTTCGGCGAGCGAAGGCGCGCGTTCAGGAATCGCGTATTCAGGCGGCAGCGACTGCCAGCCGGACAATGACGAGCGTACGGGGCCCGTAACCGCGCGATTTTGAAGTGGAGTAGAGGACATCTTAGGTTGAGGTACCGCCACGCAGTCGGACCCGCCTGTTGCGTGGAGCCGACCTCATCCGGCTGTACCTCGCGGACTAAAGTCCGCTCGCCATCACATACTTAAGGACTTTACGGCGTACCTGAAGGTACGCCCCTTCCGGCCGCTCACGTTCCAGGAATGATCGCCGTCTTGATGTCGCCATTGCGGTTCAGCATATGACGCAGCACCTGCTGCAGGCGCGACAGTGGAGCCTCTCCCGTGATGTAGTCGGTCCCCTTGATCTTCCGTTCGCAAATCAACGAGAACGCCTTGCGTACCGTCTCGGGTGTGTGGTGGAAGGTGGCCTTCAGCGTCAGCTCGTTGTAGTGCAAGCGCTGGGTGTCAAGTGCCACTGTGGTTCCGTTCGCGCAGCCTCCGAAGAAATTAACAGTTCCACCCTTACGAACCATGTCGATCGACCACTCCCAGGCTTGCGGGCGTCCCACGGCTTCAATCACGACGTCGCATCCGCGACCATCGTGGGTGAACTTGCGGACCTCTTTGACGGGATCGTCGACCTTGGTGATCTGAACCGCGTCGTTGGCGCCCACGCGACGGGCGGCGGCAACCTGCGAATCGCGCTTGACCACCGAGATGACGTTGCAGCCACTGAGCTTCGCCACCTGCACGAACATCAAGCCGATGGGTCCCGCGCCGATCACGGCCACGGTGTCGCCAATCTCCATCTTGGTCTCATGCAGTCCGCGGAGCACACACGCGAGCGGCTCGGTCATGGCGGCTTCTTCGAAGCTCACGTGCTTCGGAATCGCCAGCATGTTGGTTTCAACGATGCGCTTGGGTACGCGAATATATTCGGCGTACGCACCGTTGTTAAAGAGCAGGTCTTCGCAGAGGTTCTCCTGATGCTTCGAGCAGTAAAAACACATGCCGCACGGCGCCGAGTTCAGCGCCACCACGCGCGTGCCCTTCTTGAATCCTTTTACGTTCGGACCAACCTCTTCGATGACGCCGGCCAATTCGTGCCCGAACAGCGCAGGAGGCACAATCATGCGGGCATGATAGCCACGCTGATAGACCTTCAAGTCGGTGCCGCAGGTGAGCGCTACGTTGACTTTCACCAGCACTTCACCTTCGTCCAACTTGGGAATCGGCACTTGCTCGATCTTGACGTCCTCTTTGCCGTAGAGGACCGCAGCTGTCATTTGTCCGTTCACTCTACTGGTCCTTCCATAAACTGCCCGGCTGAATGACCACTTTCATCGAGTCAGGTTTGGGATGGGCAGCCAACTGCAACGCTTCAATGGAATCGGTCAGCGAAAAACGATGACTGATCAGCCCTTCCAGATCCATCTGGCGGCTGAGCACGAACTTCGCCGACTCTTCCTGTAAGTCAACTGATGCGCTATACGAACCCAAAAGACTCTTTTCATCGACGCAAACCGCTGCGGGATCAATGGTAGCTTCCCCATGCTGGGTTTGCGCAAACAGGAGTACCCGCCCGCCGGGACGCGTTGCCTCCATAGCAGGGCGAATCAGGCCGTTGCCAGCAACTGCAAGTATGACTGCGTCTGCCCCTCGGCCTTCTGTCCTTTCTTTGATCGACTGCACTGTGTCGCAGCCGGAGGCATCGATGTTCTCGACTAGGCCGAATGCCTTACCTATTGTAAGCCTCTGCGGAAACAAATCGGAAGTAATCACTCTTACGCCATATCGCGACGCCAACACCGAGAGAATGATGCCGATTGGTCCTTGGCCGATCACAAGCACCGTCTCGCCCGGTTTAAGTGCAAGCGTTTCAACACCCTTCATACAGGTGTTCACGGGCTCGATAAATGAGGCCTGTTCAAACGATACACCGTCGGGTATTCGAACCAAGCCCTTCTGGACGATCCAATCCATGACGCGAACGTATTCCGCAAAGCCGCCCCCGCTGGGCTCATATCCTGCGGTAGCTCCCACCTTTTTGTAAGTAGGACACTGGGCGAACACCTTATGTTTGCAGTAGTAGCAGTCGCGACAAGGAATGTGGTGAAAGAACATTACCCGGTCCCCGACGTTGTGTTGCGATATTCCCTCGCCAACGGCGGCCACGACGCCCGCCGTCTCATGACCGAAGATCCGGGGAGCGGAGTGGGAACCAGTAGCAATCTTCTTCAGGTCGGTGCCACAGACGCCGCAGGTATGAACGCGAACCAACAATTCACCTGCTCCAATCTGCGGAACAGGAACGGTCTCAAGGCGGACGTCGTCCATGCCTCGATAGACGGCGGCCTGCATGGTAGCTGGAATCGGGGCAGACACGTTCTCCGGTCGGGAGATGCGGCCAATCTGGGTTGCGACAGGCATTCCAAGGTCCCGGGGCATCAGCCCAAAGAGACGTTCTCCTCTCGTTTTGAAGTCGAGTATTGCTGAATTAGATGTTCCACTGCGAGGCTCAGGTTCACCGAGGCCAGCTTCGTATTCTTACTTAGTGCACCCACCGCACCCCACCATCGGGGACGCATCGCGATATACGCGACAAAGCCGCCCATGTGAAATTGACCGGCCTCGTCGACAAACCGCCCTAAGGGTGGCATGGTAAAGGCCAATTCATCAGAGACGGCTTTCACGACCGCAAAGTCGATCCCTCGTTGTTGTGCCACAGCAGCTACGGCCGCGGCCTCCATGTCCACGACGTCAGCGCCGAAGCGGTCGTGCAACATTCGTTTCGAATCTTCCCCCTCAACCGCGTTAACCGTGACTACAACTCCATCAAGAGCCCGTGTGTTGAAGCGAGCTGTCGGAAAGCGAGTTCCGGCTTCTGCATCCAGAACTTCTCGCGCGATCACCCTGTCGCCGACCCTTAGTTCCGGCCGCAGAGCGCCCACCACCCCTGCAGAGATCAGAAGCTCCGGTTGCGCGTAATCAGCGACAACGCTCGCCGCCAGCGTGGCCGCCTTACGGCCGATACCGCCCACGGCAACAACCGCAAACTCCAACTCGTACAACGCAACCCTGTGGACGCGGACCGCTTTTGCTCGACGCAATAGAGGGGCGAGTTCACGTGACATCGCCGCTACAATCGCAACGCGCTTAACCGGCATAGCCGTTTGCCAGGAACCACTCAGCCGCCCGCCGCAGCGCGCCATCAACCGGCTGCGGATTCCAGCCCAGCGCCCGCTCAGCTTTCGTGCTGGTGACAAACATCTTTTTACGTCCCATACGCACTGAGTCGAGCGTCACGCGCGGCTCGCGCTGCAGAAACTTACCCGTCACCAGAGTATCTACCACGCCTGTCGCAAACGCCACAGCGTACGGCAGCTTCACTTTCGGAGACGGCAAGCCAGTGATCACCGCAAGCTTATCCAGGATTTGTTTCAGAGTCAGATTCTCGCCACCCAGAATGTAGCGCTCGCCGGGAACCGCCCTTTCCATGGCCAACAAATGTCCCCTGGCGCAATCGACAACATCGACCAGGTTCAGGCCGGTATCCACGTAGGCGGGAAACTTCCGCCGCAAGAAATCGACAACGATTTGCCCCGTGGGAGTGGGCTTGATATCGCGTTGGCCAATCGGTGTGGTGGGATTTACCATCACCACATCCTGTCCGGCTTGAGCGGCTTCGATTACCAGACGCTCCGCCATGAACTTGCTGCGCTTGTAATCGCCGATCATGTTAGAGAGCGTTACCGGCGTTCCCTCGTCTGTGAGGCGCCCATTGTTGCCGAATCCCATGGTGGCAACACTGCTGGTATAAATAACCCGCCTGACCCCGGATTCTCTCGCCGCTTGAAGGATGTTTCGGGTTCCCTCGACATTGGAATCGTAGAGTTCCCGCCCGTTACGCGCCCACAGGCGGTAGTCGGCGGCGACGTGGAAAACCAATTCGCAGCCGGCCATTCCTTTTTTGAGCGAGCCAAGATCACGAAGATCACCGATGAGGCGTTCTCCTCTAAGCTGCGCCAGGTTCTCGGTTCGACTGCTGGGACGGACGAGCAGGCGCAGATCGGCACCGGACGCTTGCAGCTGTTCGGCTACATGGCTGCCCAGAAACCCCGTTGCACCTGTGACAAAACATTTCATTCAAGTCTCAGAGGTCTGCCGTTCATAGCCAAACCCATCGGGTCAGCCTACCTTTATGATGGCACCGGGCTGAAGCCCGGCAGAATCTCTGGAATGGACGCGAGACGCTGGCCTGAAGGCCAGCTCTACTTAACCCAATTTCATTTCTACCGGAGGCCGACCGAAGCCCAGACCTCCATTACAGATACGGTGGCTGATTCAGCTCTGCCTGAATTAGCGTCGCTGTTGTATCGCCTTCGCCAAGCGTACCTGCTCTTCCTCGGGTGGCGTGGCCGACGCCTTGGCATACGTCGTCAACGCAAGCAGCGGGAAGTACTGCCGGTACATGTAGTACTCGAGGTAAAAGACGCGCGGAAAACCCGTGCCTGTGTACAGAGTTTCGTTCCAAGACCCATCGCGTAGTTGAGTCTTCAGCAGATAGGCAACACCGCGTTGCAAGGAATCGCTACGAGTATCGCTGGCGGCCAGCAATCCCATGACGGCCCATGCCGTCTGCGAAGCTGTGCTTGGGCCAATCCCCTTAACGTTCGCATCGTCATACGAGCTGCATGTCTCACCCCAACCGCCGTCGGGGTTCTGCATCATGCGCAGCCACTCCACCGCCTGCTGCACATAGGGTTCGTGATGATCGATGCCGACAGCCTCCAGCCCGCGCAAGACCTGCATGGTCCCGTAAATGTAGTTGACACCCCAGCGCCCAAACCAGGAGCCATCGGGCTCCTGCTCGCGCTTTATAAATTCCACGGCACGCTTCACCACCGCGTCTTTCATGGAATAGCCGTAGGCCGCCAGGCACTCCAGCACGCGTCCGGTGATGTCGACCGTCGCCGGATCAAGCATGGCATTGTGGTCGGCGAACGGAATCTGCTGGAAGACCATGCGGTTGTTGTCTTTGTCGAACGAAGCCCAGCCACCGTTCTTGCACTGCATCGACAAGACCCAGTCGATGGCCCGACGGACCGATTTGTCCTGAAAGCTTTCGTTGCCGGTTTTTACCCGGCTCAGCGCCAACATGACCTGAGCGCTATCGTCGACATCGGGATAGAACTCATTGTTGAATTCGAAATACCAACCCGCCGGCGCGGCTTTGGGATTCTTCACGCACCAGTCGCCTTTCCGGGTAACCTGCTTTTTCAGCATCCACTCGCAAGGTTGCACCAAGCGAGGATCGCGGGCAGCCACGCCGCTCTCGGCCAAGGCGAACACCGCGTATGCCGTATCCCACACCGGAGACATGCAGGGCTGCATGCGAAAAGTTTTCTCTTCCTCGATGCCCAGCTTCTCGAATTCGTCCATGGCACGGATGACCTGAGGATCATCCAGCGAATATCCCAGGCAGCGCAGCGCGATGATGGAATTCATGATGCCCGGGTAAATCGCGCCGAGGCCGTCGCTCATCTCCAGGCGCTCCAGCATCCATTTCTCGGCCACTTTCAAGGCGCGCGAGCGCAGAGGCCGGACGTGAACCAACTCGAAGAAGTGTATCAGCCGATCCAGCACGAGAAAGAAGTTGCGCCAACTGAGGAGTCGGTCGGCCCAGCGCAGCCGCAGACGGCTTCTTTCCCGGCCGCCGACGAACAGTTCGTCGATTCCTTCCTCATCAGGAATTTTCTTAAAAGGCTTCTTGGCGTAGGCAATCGACAACGGCACCAGGATGGCACGCGACCACGACGAAATCTCGTAGATGTTGAACCAGAACCAGTTGGGAAAGAGAACGATCTCCGGCGGGATAGCCGGGACGGCGTCGTAATCGTACTGTCCGAGGAAGCACAGGTAAATCTTAGTGAAGGTGTTGACCTCGGTCACGCCGCCCATCGCGAGGATGCGTTCGCGCGCTCTCACCAGTTGCGGGTGCTCGGGGCTGTAACCTGCCATCTTCAGGGCGAAGTAGGCCTTCACAGACGCGCTGACATTGGACGGTCCGTCGTTGAAGATAGGCCAGCCGCCGTCGATGTTTTGCCGGTTCAGGACCTCGACGGCGCACTTTTGGGTGCGCACGACGTCTTCTGTGCCCAGCAACCGATGCAACAGGATGTAGTCGGAGACGAGAGTGGTATCGGCGCCAAGTTCCCCGCACCAATATCCGTCTTCGCGATTCTGGATCGCAAATAAGTATCGCCGCGAAGCGTCAATCGCTGCGGCTACCCGGCTCTTGATGTCGTCAATCTTGCCGAAGCGCATCTCGGCAGGATTGGTAGACGATGATTCCGGCATTCAACCTTTACTCCGCAATGGCAGGAGCGGCGCCGATGGCCTCCACAATCTCAGGAGGCAAGCCAAAGCGCACGTGCTCCGGCATCACTTCTACTTCTCGCATGTTGGTAAAGCCCTGCTCTTCCAGGAAGCTGACTGCCTCCTGAACCAGGATCTCGGGCGCGGAGGCACCCGCCGTCAGGCCGACGGTATTCACGCCTCTCAGCCATTCCGGCCGAATCGAACGGTAATTCTCAATGAGGTGCGCTTCCGAACCCAGGTTGCGGGCTACTTCGACCAAACGGTTCGAATTCGAACTGTTATCAGATCCCACGACCAGCAGCAGGTCACATTCGCCTGCCACATCCTTGACCGCCGTCTGGCGATTCTCGGTCGCATAGCAGATGTCCTGGGCGTGAGGCCCCTTAATATTGGGAAACTTGCGGCGCAACGCCTCGATCACGTGGGTTGTCTCGTCGAGGCTGAGCGTGGTCTGCGTCAAATAGGCCACGCGATTCGGGTCGGGAACCTCAAGGCCGTTCACGTCTTCAGGCGAGTCCACAACCTGCGTCACCAGGGGAGCTTCGCCCAGGGTACCAATCACCTCATCGTGATCACGGTGGCCGATCAAAATAAGCGAATAACCTTCGCGGGCAAACTTGACCGCCTCGACGTGTACCTTGGTCACCAGAGGACAGGTCGCGTCAATCACGCGCAACTCGCGTAACTTGCTGGCATCGCGAACTTCCGGAGCGACACCGTGCGCACTGTAGATAACCCGCTCGCCGGACGGGATCTCGTCCACACTGTCGACAAAGATGGCACCCTTGGCCGTCAGTTCGTCCACGACATAACGGTTGTGGACTATCTCCTTGCGGACGTAGATAGGAGCGCCGAAGGCCTCCAGCGCGATACGAACGATGTCGATGGCGCGAACCACGCCGGCACAGAAGCCTCGCGGCTTCAACAATAGCAACGTCTTTGCGTTAGTCTGAGTCATGCAATCGTAATGTCCAATTCTAGCGATACTAACCCGAATATCCCCACAGTTACTCTATTGTAGCAGCGGTAGAATCACCAAGGTAACGGGCTGAAAGTGCAGGATTTAGCACCGTGCTGCACGAATTCACCAGCCAATGGCAACCAACTTCAGCCTGCTCTTCACGACCAATCACTTGGATGTACCCAGAGATCCTTGCGATGGAATACGCAGCTGCTCGGTTGCAGCGAGCTTGTACAATCCATGCGGGAGAGCTCCTGATGAATTTTGCCGATCTCACCACACTGTATGAGTTCAGCTATGCCGCGCTCAAGCGTAACCTTGAGGGCGTCAGCCATGAAGAAAGCCTCACTCGCCCCGAACCTGGCGGTAATTGCATGAACTGGATTTTGGGGCATGTGGTGCTGGCTCGCGGAACGGTGCTAAAGCTGGCCGGGGGAACGCCGGTGTTCGGGGGCGACGACGCCGCGCACTATAGCCGGGGCTCCGATCCCAAGGCAGGAGGCAAGGTACTGGACCTCGCGACGCTCCGCGGATACCTCGACGACGAGCAGCAACAACTCCTCGCCTTGCTCGCCGGCATGAGCGACGAAGACCTGGCCGCTCCCCTGCCCGAACAGATGCGCCGGCCGCCGCTAACCGGCTCGGTCAGCGACAGCCTCGCGCGCCTGCAGAATCACGAGATGTACCACGCGGGCCAACTCGGTCTGCTGCGAAAGATTCTGGGGAAAGACGGCACCCTCCGGTAGGGACCGCTTCGTAATTGTGGCGGAAACGACCACTGACAACCGCCGACTTACACTGGCTCACCGATTACTCTTCAGCATCTGCTCCGCGTGCTTCAGCGACGTGTCGGTCAGCTTGGCGCCGCTCATCATGCGGGCAATCTCGCGGGTGCGCTCCTCGGCGTCGAGTGGATGGATCGAGGTCTTCGTTCGGCCGCCGGACTCGCGTTTTTCGATCAGGTAGTGCTGGTCGGCAAATGACGCAATCTGCGGCAGATGGGTGATGCATAACACCTGTTTGGTCCGCGAGAGCTGCTTCAACTTCTTACCCACGGCCTCAGCCGCGCGGCCGCCGATGCCGGCGTCAATCTCATCGAACACCAGCGTGCGTTGCGAACCCATCCTTGCTGTGCCGACCTTCTTGCCAACCTCAGGCAGGGAGGACGAGACACCCGAACGCTTGTGAGTGCCTGCGCCCGCTTCAATCGAAGTCTTCAGCGCGAGCATCACCCGCGACAGCTCTCCGCCGGACGCAATCTCCTCCACAGGCCCCAAGGGTTCTCCTGGATTCGCCGAGATAAGATACTGCACTGCGTCAAAACCGTGGCCAGTCCAGTTCCCTTCTTCATCCGAGCCGCTGACCTCAACCTTGAAGCGAGCCTTCATCGCCAGTTCGTTGATCTCGCTCTCGACCAGCTTCTCCAGCCTGCGCGCCGCCTGGTAGCGATGCCGTGAAAGCGTATGCGCCGCCGCAAGATACTGCTCGGCTGCCGTCGCGAGCTCAAGCCGCAGCTTACGGAGGACCTCGTCCTTGTTCTCCATCTCGTTCAGTTTGCGTTCGAGCTCGTCGCACAAGGCGGCAACGTCTTCGAGCTTAGGGCCATACTTGCGTTTCAGCCGGTCGAGCGCCGCCAGCCGATCTTCCACTTCGGCCAGGCGTTCGGGGGAAGCCTCTATTCCTTCGGCATAGTCGCGCAAGGTTGTGCCAATGTCCTCGACCGTTATCCGGGCCGACTCCAGACTGGTCACCGACTCACGAAACTTCTCGTCAAAGCGCGAAAGCTCTTCGATCTGCTTCGTCGCCGCCCGCATCGACGCGGCCGCCGAGGCATTGCTCTCGTAGAGCGAATCGTAGGCGGACATCGCCGCGGCATAAACCCGTTCCGAATTCGCCAGCACACGTTTCTCAGCTTCCAGCTTCGTATCTTCTTCCGGCAGCAACCGCGCATCGGCAATCTCTTTGCGCTGAAAATTCCAGAGATCGAGCAGCCGCAGGCGATCGTGCTCGTCACGTTCCAGATCGGCGATGCGATGCCGCACGTCGTTCCAGGCTTCAAAGGCCGAGTGAATGACTGCCAGATCTGATCCGGCGAAGGTATCGAGCAAGGCCAGTCGCGAACCGGAGTCGAAGGCAAGCACGGCTTCATTCTGCGCGTGGATTACCGCCAAGTGAGGCGCGAGCTGCTTCAGTACTGCCACGGTTGCGGGCTGATTGTTCACGAAGACGCGGCCTTTACCGCCCGTCGAGATCTCGCGCCGCAGGATCAGTTGTGGCTCTTCCGCATCGATGCCATTGGCTTCCAGAATTTTGTCGATGGATTTGGATTCGGCCTCGAAGACCGCAGCAACAATGGCTTTGTCTGTGCCGTGGCGGATGGCGTCGCTGGAAGCTTTGTCGCCCAACAGGAGCGTGAGCGCGTCGATCAGGATGGATTTTCCGGCGCCCGTCTCGCCAGTCAGAAGATTGAGACCGGGGGCGAACTCCACGGCCACATTGTCGATGACCGCGTAGTTTTCGACCCGCAGTTCCAGCAGCACGTAGACTCTCGACTCGCCGAAGTAAGTCGCAGTGTAGCACGGGAAAAGCCGGCTTCTGAGGGCTTGGTAGTGCGAGCCTACACGCCGACGCAAAACAGCAGAGGCCTCGGGTAGTGCGGGCCTTCAGGCCCGCGCCACCGGCCCGTCAAGAAATGGGGCTTCAGCCCCCGCCGCTGGGCTAAAAGCCCGGCTCGCTTTCCACTGGCGACCGGGACGCGGCGCTGAAGCGCCGCTCTACCAAAGCACCTGTGCCGGAAGCTACCTCAATTTTCAGCGGATGCGCCGGACCCAAGCACTCGAGAGGAGCCGCTCCGATTTCACGGGAAGCCGCTCGAGCCGCGCCCAATCTGCGAACTCCATCCCACTGCCCCATGCGGCATTGCCCGCCAATCCGGCATCTCACGATTGGTATCGAATTCCGTTTACTCACAGGGCACATTACAGTGCGAAACTTTCGCTGCGCCGTCAAATGCTTATAATCGGAGTAGTGGTAGATAAAGGCTGATCCTTATAAATGAATGTGTATGCCAGCTTGCTTGCCTCTGCCATCGGCAGTGAAATCACAGGTCTGATTGACAGCAGTGGCCTTGTCGCCAAAGCAGTCCTCCTAATCCTGCTCGTCTTCAGCGTCGCCTCCTGGGCCATCATTTTTTCCAAGGCCGGGCTGTTTCGCCGCGCCCGCGTGCAGAGCAACCGGTTCATGCGCGCGTTCCGCAAGTCCGAACGGCTGCAGGATGTTGCCGCCGTGGCCGATCAGTTCAAGCCTAGCCCGCTCGTTGGTGTTTTTGAAGGGGCTTATGACGAACTGCGCAAGCAGGCGGCCTACACCATTCGCATGCCTGCCCTTCAGCGCGCGACGCAGATCGCCTCGTCGGAAGAACTCACCCACCTGGAGAGCCGTTTGCCCTGGCTCGCCATCACCGGAGCCGTGACGCCGTTTATTGGCCTGTTCGGCACCGTGTGGGGCATCATCGACGCATTTCACGGACTCGGCACCGCCGGCGGAGCCACTCTGCGCGCGGTCGCTCCCGGCATCTCCGAAGCGCTGATTACCACGGCTGCCGGACTCTTCGCGGCCATTCCCGCGGTCATTGCTTACAACATCTTCATGCAGAACATCCGCGAGTTCGGGGCTCGCATGGACGACTTCAGCCTTGAGCTGATGAACGAGGTCGAACGGGCCCAGGTCGGCGGCGTCCGCGGGGTGCCCGAGGCTGTGGAGCGGCGGTAATGGCCTTTACCAACGCGCAGGGTCGTACCCAAAGTTCGCTCTCCGACATCAACGTCACCCCGCTGGTCGACGTGGTGCTGGTGCTCCTCATCATCTTCATGGTGACCGCACCGGTCCTGCAGTCGGGCATTGAAGTGTCTGTCCCGCATACTAAAACGGTGAAGGAGATCACCGAGGAGCGGCTGGTGATCACCATCGATCGCGAGCAGCGCGTCTTCCTGGGCAACGACCCGATCAACATCAATCAGATTGCAGCGCGGCTGCACGAGAAGATTCGCGATCCCGCGGGACAGTCGGTCTTCCTTCGCGCCGATGAAGATGTACCGTTCGGTGCCTTCGCCACGGTAATGGATGCAGTGAAGCAGGCCGGCATTACCAACGTGAGCATCGTCACCCAACCGGTGGAGAAGAATGGCCGCCGTCGCTGACATCTTTCCGCAGGGAGACAGCCTTCGTGCTCCTTTCTTTGGGTCGCTGGCGCTCCATGTGCTTCTATTCGCGGTCGCGATTTTCGGCAATCTCATTCCCAGCGGACGCGGCGAGAACTGGGGCGGCACCACTTCCGGGGGCGGAGCCATGAGCGCGACGCTGGTCAGCAGTATTCCGCTGCCGGCTCCTCAGACGCCAGCCCAGAATGTGCTGGCCAACGAGTCAAAGGGACTGGCACAGTCGCAGCCGCAAGCAACGCCGATCGAGCAGCCGAAGGCCATCCCGATTCCCGAACGCGAGACGCCCAAGAAGGCGCAGCACGAATCAACGCAAAAGAAGCCTCCGCCAAAGCAGGTGGCGAAGGTTGAGGAAGACAACAAGATTCCTTTCGGGGAGGGTGGTCCGGTCAGTGGGCCATATGGGTCGTTTACCGCGGGGGGCGCGAAGGGCGGCTTCGGATTCAATGGCGGTTCGGGCGACTTCGGCAGCCGCTTCGCGTGGTACGTCGACGGCGTTCGCCGCAAGGTGTCGGAAAACTGGCTGAAATATGAAATCGATCCGCGTATCGATGCGGCCAATAGGGTCTACATTTATTTCGAGATCAATCGATCGGGTCAGCCGACGAATGTTCGCGTCGAGCAGTCGAGCGGAATTCCGTCGCTCGATCAGTCGGCCATGCGGGCGCTACAACGCATCGACACCTTCGGCGCGCTTCCCCCGCAGTACGCGGGCAACTACGTCGCGGTGGAATTTTGGTTTGATTACAAGCGGTAACGAGGGTTCGAAGGGGTGCAGCTTTAGCTGCGCCATCAAACCCTCATACCTATCATCACGAGCGAGGACTTTAGTCCGACTACTGAGGTTAGGTTCTTTAGAAGCGTTAACAGTCAACATCTATAGATACTCATGAAACGATACGCAAGCTTTGCTCTGTTCTTCCTGATCTCCGCCTCTGCTTTGTTCGCGCAGGACTGGATTCGCACCGGCACCGGCCTCGGGGTCGAGAAAATTCGTCTCGCGGTGCCTGATTTCAAGCAGACCACCGCCGATCCGACCACGCAGAACCTGACCACAACGTTCAACGCCACGCTGTGGAACGACCTGCAGGCAGCTGGCATCTTCGACATGGTTTCGCGCAGCTTCTATCCGGTGGCCGTGCCCGGGGGCCCGCAGGAGGTGAAGCTTGACGAGTGGAGCGCGCCTCCGCCGAATGCCAGCATGCTCGCCTTTGGTAATGTCGCTGTGCAATCGGGGTCGATCAACGTGCAGGGCTGGCTGTACGACGTGAAGAATCCGCAGTCGCCGCAGGTGCTGGGCAAGCAATACCGCGAGGAGGCCAACGACTCGAACGCTCGCCTGATCGCCCACCGCTTTGCCGACGAGATCATCATGCGCCTCGGCGGCGGCGTGTCGGGCATCGCCGAGACGAAGGTCTTCTTCGTGAGCAGCCGCAGCGGGAACAAGGAAATCTGGCAGATGGACTACGATGGCGCCAATCAGAAATCGATTACCCACATGGGATCGATGGCCCTGTCGCCGCACGTTTCGCCTGACGGTTCCCGCGTCGCTTTTTCCGGCGTGACGCGCTCCGACTGGCAGATCCTGATGTACTCGCTGGAACTCAACCGGGCAGTCTCGTTTCCCAGCTTCGGGGGAATGAACATCTCGCCGGCGTGGTCGTCCGACGGCCGCTCGCTGGCCTTCTCCTCCTCGCGTAGTGGAGATCCCGAAATTTACGTGGTCGATTCGGCGGGCGGAAATCTGCGCCGCTTGACGAATACTCGAGGACCTGATGTTTCGCCGGCATGGAATCCCAAGACCAACGCCCAGATTGCATGGGTAAGCGGCCGCACCGGATTGCCGCAGATCTACACGATGGCATCCGACGGAACAAATGTCATCCGCATGACCGACCAGGGCTACGCGGTCTCACCATCGTGGTCGCCGAACGGACAGTTGCTGGCTTTCGCGTGGGTTCGGCATTACGGCCCGGGCGCGCCGGGCGCCTCCGACATCTATGTAATGGACATTGCCAGCAAGCAATGGGTGCAACTTACGCACGATGGTGGACGTAACGATTTTCCCTCGTGGTCGCCCGACGGGCGGCATATCGTATTTCAGTCGAATCGCAGCGGCCGCACCCAGATTTGGACGATGCTGGCGGACGGTACACAAGCGCGGCAGTTAACCACGACGGGCGAAAATTCGCAGCCCAACTGGAGCTTTAAATAGGCACCCTCGGCATCGATGGGACGAGTTAGGATATTGAGCAGGGCGACGGAAGGAGCACACTTCGGCCCTCCCCTGGAACTGATGCGAGTGCTCTCGCGATGAGGAGAAAAGATTGAACAAGCTAACAAGGAAGCAGTGGATTCACGTGATTCTCGCGCTCGCGATGATTTTGGCGGTCAGCGCTTGCGGCAAGAAGAAGACCGCGGCTCCTCCGCCACCGCCTCCTCCGCCACCTCCAGCGCCCACAGCTTCGTTAACCGCCAACCCCAACACAATCAATGCCGGCCAGTCCTCGACGCTCACTTGGAAGACTGACTACGCCACGGACGTGGAGATTGATGGCTTCGGCAAGGTCGACCCAAGCGGCTCCAGGACCGTAATTCCGGCCGAGTCGACGACCTATCACCTGGTCGCCAAGAACGACACGGGAACGCAGGAGGCTACGGCGCGCGTCACCGTTACTCCGACTGCCGCTCCCCCGCCCCCGGCTCAATCATCGAACTCGACGGACGAGCAACTGTTCTCGCAGAACGTGAAGGACGTCTACTTTGACTACGACAGCTACAGTGTCGAGCCACAGTATGAACAGGTGCTGCAGCAGGACGCGCAGTTCTTGAAGCAGCATCCCGGAATGAAATTCGTCATCGAAGGTCATTGCGACGAACGCGGCTCGACCGAATACAACCTGGCGCTAGGCGACAATCGTGCGACTTCGACCAAACAGGCGCTGATGCAGTTGGGTATTACGGCCGATCGCATTCGCACCATCAGCTACGGCAAAGAGAAGCCGTTCTGCACCGAGAGCACCGAGGCGTGCTGGCAACAGAACCGGCGTGCTCACTTCGTCTTCCAGCGGTAGGAACAGAACGCCTCCTAACGGGCGATGCTTAGCCACGCATTGCAAAATCGAGCCGCGAAGCGGCGGTTGGCTGTGAGCCCGGGGCGCAAGTCCCGGGTATCCCCGATGGAATAACCTCTGGCCGCGTAGCGGCCCACTTCCGGTCATAGGCGTTATACGATTGGTACAAGAGATCTTATGCGACTCAGAAATATAACCCCTCTCGTGCTCACAGCTTTGCTGCTGACGCCGGCGTTCGCCGCCAACAAGGACATGATCCAACTGCAGACGCAGGTGCAGGCCCTTCAGGACCAGGTCGCCCGCATGCAACAGTCCATCGACATGAATATGGGCGTCATGAAGAACCTGGTTGAGCAGAGCGCCGACAGTGTCAACAAGATGAACGCCGCCGTCGCCGATTTGCAGCAGAAGATGCAGGCCCAGGGCACGGATGCCAATGGCCGCGTCGACCAGGTCTCCGGGCAGATTCAATCGCTGCACGACTCAGTCGACGAGCTGAAATCGCGGCTGGCCAAAGTGAGCAAGCAACTGGACGACATGCAGCAAGCAGGCCAGAATCTGAACGCCGGCCAGCCGGGAATGACGGCCGCAGCCCCTCCTGCCGGAGCGCCGGGTGGCGCGGCTCCCAATCCTGCCGCCTCCGCAGCTCCACCTCCGGACGTGCTGTACAACAACGCTCTGCGCGATTACAACGCCGGCAAATACGATCTCGCGGCGGGCGAGTTCAGCGACTATCTGAAGTACTATCCCACCACCGATCTCGCCGGCAACGCGCAGTATTATGTGGCCGACATCGAATATCGCCAAGGCAACTTCGAAGCGGCAGTCCACGATTATGACAAGGTGCTGGAGCAGTATCCTGGTGGCAACAAGGCCGCCGCGGCGCAACTGAAGAAGGGCTACTCGCTGCTCGAACTCGGACAAAAGGATGCTGGCGTCCGCGAGCTAAATAGCCTCATCGCGCGCTATCCTCGTTCCATCGAAGCGTCGCAGGCGCGGGACCGCCTCCGGCGGCTGGGCGTGACGACAGGAGCTGCCACAACCACCAAGAAGCCTCACTAAAGAAAGCGCGTTTGTAAGGCCGGCATTGGCCGCAGAGATTGCGCCAGACGCAAACAAAAAGGCGGCGAGCTGGTCATGGAACCGCTCAGCCGCCTGCCTGCGTGAATCCCTCTGAGACCCTCTCCCAGTCACGCAGAACAACTGCCATATTACGCCCTAAGCGCTGCGATCAAGATCCAATACTTCGAAGCTACGTACCGTTCCTTGGGCATTGCCTTCTGAACCGGAGAAACCCGATCTGGCGGCGGAAGTTGCGAGGGGGAGAGGCTTCTACTCTCGAACCGTCATTTCCTGCGCGGGGCTTCCGCCCTCCATCCCCTGGGCAAGAATCAGTTCCCGCGCCTCTGCCCGGATATTCGGCAGGTGGAAGGCGAATAAGATCGCGCCGACGATGCACGCCACGCCGCCGAGAGCTACGGTCCAGGGAGCGCCAACATGGTGTGCCAGCGCCCCGGCGCAGATCGACCCGAAGGGCGCCATCCCCATGAACATCATCGAATAGACCGCCATTACCCGACCGCGCAGCTGGTCGGGGACCATCGCCTGGACGAGAGTGTTTGACGAGGCCATCTGTACCATCATGGCGAAGCCCACTGGTATCAGCAGGACTGTCGACAGCCAGAACACGCGCGAGAACGAAAACAGAATCAGGCTGACGCCGAATCCCGCGCAACACATAACGATCACTTTGCTGAGTCCACGCACGCCTACCCGCGCCGCCAGGCTGGCTGCCCCCAGCAGCGCACCGACTCCGGTTGCCCCCATCAGGACGCCCAGCCCGCGCGCGCCCGAGTGCAGGATATTTTCTGCGAAAACCGGCATGAGCACCGCATATGGCATGCCGACAAAGCTAACCAGGCCCAGCAATAACAGCAGCGCGCGGATGGGGGCGGTATCGCGCACATACCGGAAGCCTTCCAGGACATTTTCAAGCGGGGACGCCGGGTCCTTGAGACGGGCGCGGCGCTCCAGCTTCATCATCAGGAGCCCGGCGATTACGGCAAGATAACTGAGGCTATTCAACAAAAAGCACCAGCCCTCGCCGATCCAGCCCACCAGAATTCCGGCAATAGCGGGACCGATAATGCGAGCGCCATTGAACATCGAAGAATTCAGCGCAATCGCGTTCAGCAGGTCTTCCTTCCCGACCATGTCGACCAGGAATGCCTGTCGTGCCGGAATATCGAAAGCGTTCACTACGCCCAGGCAGGCAGCCAGAACCATCACATGCCAGACGTGCACGCGATGGGTCAACGTGAGCACCGCAAGAATAAAGGGCAGCACCATCGAGGCGGTTTGTGTGCCAATGATGATCCTGCGACGATCATGGCGGTCGGCAACCGTGCCGCCGATGGGTGCGAGCAGGAACACCGGAATCTGGCTGCAGAACGCAACCGTTCCCAGTAGCAACGCGGAGCCGGTCAGCCGATAAACAAGCCACGACTCGGCCACCGTCTGCATCCAGGTGCCGATCAGAGAAATCAGTTGGCCCGCAAAGAAAAGCCGGAAGTTTCGATGCCGCAGGGCGCGCACTGCCGTGGCCAGCCGCGAACGCGGGGAGCCAGGCGTGGTGAACTCCTGTTTTTCTTCCTCTAAGGTCGACTCCAACGAGTCCAGTTCAGAGCGCAGGGACTCCTGTGACATAGCAGCCTTGTGTGTCGCGCGGCGGCGCGGCCATTCGCAAGGTGGGCCGCTCCCGGGCGTAGCAACATCGTTCTCAGCATACTTCATCGAACCGTAACGAACCTGTTCTAATGTAGTAACAAAATACGATCTGCTAATCTCGCGATTCGATGCCAACGTTCGCCGCTGTCGACATAGGCTCCAATTCGGTACGACTCAAGATCGCGCGCTCGGTACGCGGCCGTCTCGAAACCTTGCACCAGGACCGCGAAGTCACCCGTCTTGGCGAGAGTGTCTTCGCCAACGGCGTACTCGATCCGCAGGCGATGTCGCTCACCATGCGTACACTGCGCCGCTTCCACCGTGCGGTGCAAACCCATGCCGCGGATCGCGTGCGCGTGGTGGCCACCAGCGCTCTGCGGGACGCCCGCAACAGCCGCGCCTTCCTTGACTGGGTCCGCTCCACAACGGGATGGAAGCCGGAAATCATTTCGGGCCTGGAAGAAGGACGCCTCATTCACCTCGGCATCCTGTCCAATGCGCGCATCGGCGCAGCCCGCGCGCTGCTGATCGACCTTGGGGGCGGCAGTTGCGAACTCACCCTTTCTATCGCCGGCCATATTCAGGAGATGGTCAGTCTACCGATTGGCGCTGTCCGTTTGACGCAAACTTTTCTGCAACACGATCCACCCAAGAAGAAAGAACTCGAGCAGATGCGCGCATTGATCCAGCGCGAAATCTCGCGCATACAGAAACGGATTCTGGCGGCGCGAGTCCAAGTCACGATTGCTACTTCCGGAACACCTGCTGCGCTGTCGGGACTGTACGCCGCCAAGCTGCGGGGCTATGACGAGACCAAGCCCTATACGGTACCGCGTGCAGGGATTACAAGATCGCTAAAGGAACTCAGCCGCCGCAGCCTCGCACAACGACGTTTGCTGCCGGGTATCGGTCCGCGACGGGCCGAGATTATTGTTGCCGGCGCCACGGTCTTCTCGGAGCTCATGGATCTTTGCAGGTTGCCCAGCTTCCGCTATCTGCCCTTAGGTTTGCGCGATGGATTACTCGCCCAAATGCTGGCCGACTACGATGCCAGCACCAAGGTGCGCGAACGGGTGACGTCCGAGCGGCGCGACGCGATGTTGTCGCTGGCCAAGCATTATGGTGGCGATCTTGTTTTTGGCGAACGGATTCGCAGTCTGACGATGCAACTGTTTCGCCGTCTCCAGTCCGTGCATCAACTTCCTACGGAATACGCGGATTGGCTGGAGGCCGCGGCCACCCTGCACGAAGTTGGCTCCTATATCAATCGCTCCGGCCGGCGCCGCCACACTTACTACATCATCGCCAACTCCGAGATTTTCGGCTTTACGCCAGTACAGCGACGCATCATAGCCAGCATTGCCCGTTACGTCGGAAAGTCCCTGCCGTCGCCTGGCGATCGCGTCATCCGTCTGCTGCCACCGATCGATCAGATTCACGTTCCGAAGGCGGTTGCTCTGTTGCGTCTGGCTCGTGCCCTCGATCAGGGGCGGCGCGGCGCCGTGCACGATCTGCAGGTCCGCGTGCACCAGGATGGCCGGGTGCGCCTTATGCTCAAGCCGAATTCCGAAGGTATTGAACTCGAACTCTGGGCAGTGGAGCAGGAAAAAAGCTACTTCAAAACTGTTTTTGGACGCGAGTTGCTGGCGGAGGTTTTCTGAATGGCGTGGACCACTTTGGGGGGCATAAGCCACTTCAGCTTCGCAGCCCCCGTAGCCTCTTTCTCGACTTTGGCGACTGCTCCCTTTTTCAGCTCGATTCCCGCAAACGAGCCGCCCGCCAGGAACTTGTTTAGAAATTCCGTCAGGCTGGGATTGTGTCCGGCTACGATGATGGACTTCTTGTTGCCATAACGTTTGAGAAGATCCTGGAACTGCTGGTAGCTCGCCTCGGGCCGGAGGCCGGCATCGAGAACGACCTTGCCGGTGTAGTTGAGCTTCTCTGAGACGATCTCGGCAGTCTGCAAAGCGCGCGGAAGAGGGCTCGACAGAATAACGTCGACTTTCACATCGATCGCAGCCAGCGCATTTCCCACGTCGTGGGATTGCTCAATCCCCATCTCATCTAAAGGCCGCTTTTCATCCTTTTCGGGGTCGAGCTTCGGCTGACCAGCATTGGCGTGACGTAAGAAGTAAACGATCATGACTGCTATTTTGCCTCAGAAGTGACATTGGAAGCACGGCTTGGCTGAACGGAAATCGCGATTCCGATCGCAGACGCCTCCTCACATGTCGCTGTCATCCCGACTGTTGTGAAGCGGAGCGGAGGATTTGCAGTTTGTCGGCATCGCGAAACGGGACGGGAAAAAATGCGGGTTCCCTCGACTGCGCGGCTACACCGCACCGCTGAGTTGACGTTAGGCAAGGAAGCCGGCGACCGACGTGCGCTAGGATTTCACCAGAACATCCTGTCCCTCGATTCGCAATTCGTACACCGCTACCGCCGGCTGTCCAAGGGCGTTGCCGGTCTTGGCTTCGATCTCCCAACCGTGCCACGGACAAATGATCTTACGGCCCTCGACGAAGCCCTGGCCGAGCGGCCCTCCCCGATGCGGACAGACGTTGTCCAGCGCGCAATATTCCCCGTTCACATTGGCAATACAAATCACCCTGCCCGCGCCGCTAAATTCCGCAGCCTCGCCATCGCCAGGCAGCTGTTGTACGACTGCAATTTTTGTGAAATCAGCCATGACTCAAACGGGCAACGAAGGAAGGTTAGCACAAGCGAAGAACAACCCGTCCGCTGACAGGTGCAGAGGCACTAATGAATCCTGATCCGTAATGCGACGTCCGCACCCCTGACACAGACCAGGGGTGGCTGGGGGTTGCTTCCTACGCCTTACGATACTTGAAGTACGCGAGACCACTCACGCCAGACATCAACAACAGCAGGCTGGACGGCTCAGGAATCGGCACCTCTCCGAACCCGAGGACCGCAATGTCGAGGCTGCCATTGAACACAATGGAGTGGGCTACGCCGCCGGTACTTAAGTCAAAAACATCCCAAGGAGACGAGGGCGGAATCGACCAACTCGACAATAATGTCCCGGTTCCATCCAGTCCGGAATAAACGTCCCACCTGGCATTGCTGTCATTGGCGTAGTAGAAACCCATGATCCCATCCCATCCGTTGTGAATGTCCATTATCCCGGCAACGGATGCTGAGCAAGTGGTACCCGTGTTTGTACAGAGAAAGTACAGGTCATTCGCAGTGGTGAGGTCGAAGCTTATTCCAAAGTTCTGTCCGCCCGTGCTTCCGAATCCTCCGCTGCCACCGTCGTAGTAGGTATCGACGGGTTCGTTGAGCTGCAGACCGACGAAGTCCAACGAAAACTGAGCGCTGAGCGAGGCGGCTGATCCTAACAACACAATCAGAAGAAGGCCTTTCGTTGACCGACTCATAAGGAGAACTCCCTTCTCTATGTAGGAAGTATGAGCCGATTCAAGCGGAATTCAACAGCACCTTGGTGTTGTATGGTCTTGTATTTTTGAAATGATAGGGGCGCACGGGGAAGCGCGAAGGTACTTGGTTACCAGCAGTGTGAGGAAGCTGCGCCGGCTCCTAATTAGTGCGCCCGACATGCGCAAAAGCTTGGTTTCGGAATACCGCTGAAGCTGGTAAATCCGCGGGGAATTCGAGCTCTTCTCCGCGCCGTGTCCTCAGTCGTGAACAAGGGCTCAGCCTCTTTCCGCGCCGATCCCCACTGGCTGCACCAGGTGCTCGGGGTTCGCAAGACTTGCCTGCGCGATCCGGATCTGCTGCTTGAAATTCTCCGCCATGTCTTCCTTCAGCCGCACTTCGGTCGGCTTCCTGGCGATGGTCATGGTGTCGATCTTGTCCTGCAAGCGAAGCAAGCCGTAAAACAAATTCTCTGGACGAGGGGGGCAGCCGACGATGTAGACATCGACGGGAACGATCCGATCGACGCCCTGGAGCACAGCATAGGTATTAAACGGGCCACCAACCGAAGAGCACGCGCCCATCGAGATTACCCATTTGGGATCGGGCATCTGATCGTAAATCCGCTTTACCACGGGAGCCATCTTCAGAGTCACCGTACCGGCGACGATCATCAGATCGCTCTGACGAGGACTGGGTCGAAACACCTCGGAGCCGAAGCGTGCGATATCGAAGCGCGAGGTCGAGGCCGCAATCATCTCGATCGCGCAGCAGGCCAGGCCAAACGTCATCGGCCAGATGGCGGACTTGCGTGCCCAATTAAAGACATAATCGACCGTGGTAACCAGGAAGTTCTTTTCGAAGCGATTATCGATCCAACCCATACCAAACCCTCGTGAGCGGAGGTCCCGAAGCTCTATCTTGACCCAGGCTTGTACCAGCGGGCTGTGACGAACGTCACAGCGACATGGGTCCAGTGTAGACCTGAGGAGAGGCAGACGGGGTGAATTTCGAGATTTTCAGCCGATGGCAGATGAACGTCCCGCGACCGGTGTGGAACCAATCAAGTCCAGCGGCCTTGTGCGCCAGTCGCTGATCCCCACCGCGCCGGTACCGATAGGTTGCCGAAATTGAATGCGCCCGGCGGTGTTTCTACGTGACTCTGGCTACCGCCGCATCACCGACGAAATCGATGTTTGGTTTATGCGGGATAATGCCCTTCTGGTAACCCATCTCCAGCAACTTCGAGATGGCTTCGCGTCCGTCTCTGCCATAGTCGAGTGTGCGCTCGTTGACATACATGCCGACAAACTTATCCGCCATCTGCGGCTCAAGATCGCGGGCGAACTGCATGGCGTATTGCAATGCTTCCTCGCGATTGTCGAGCGCGTATTGAATGCTGTCGCGCAAGGCAGTGCAGCAAGAATTCATCAGTTCCGCCCCAAGATCACGGCGGATCGCGTTGCCTCCCAGAGGCAGGGGCAGACCCGTCTCATCGCGCCACCACTTGCCCGTATCCAGGATCTTGTGCAGTCCGGACCGGTTAAACGTAAGTTGGCCTTCATGAATGATCAGTCCCGCCTCGTACTTACCGTCGAGCAACCGGGGAATAATCTCATCGAAGGGAACCACTTCGGTTGCGACTTCGGGCGCAAAAAGTTTGAGCGCCAGATAAGCGGTTGTCATCGTGCCGGGTACGGCAATCTTAATGCCCCTCATTTCGTCGAGAGACATTGGACGCGAAGCGACCACCATCGGCCCATATCCCTCGCCGACGCTCCCGCCGCTCGGCATTATGGCGTAGTTGTCCTGGATGTACGGATAGGCATGAAAAGATATCGCGGTAATTGCGTAAAAGCCCTCCAGAGCCTTTCGGTTGAGCGTCTCGATGTCGCAGAGCGTATGGGTGAACTTCACGTTCGGCACGCGAATCTTGTTGGTCGCCATACCATAGAACATGAACGCGTCGTCCGAATCTGGACTATGGGCTACGCTGACTAATCGAGTGCTGTTAGAACTTTTCGCCATAAGGGAACACTGGGTGTCGGCCACTGCCGGCGGGGTAACAATGCGCTCTACAAAAGCCAAGGGGCGTTTCCCTGATTAGAAACTGCGTTGCAGGCGCCGCGCGACCCAAGCGGCGATCATCACCTTCATCACTTCCGCGAATAAGAAAGGATAAAGTCCGAAGTACGCTGCTCGTTGCCAACTATGCGTCATGATTGCCAGCCAGCTCAAGCCGCCGATAAACAGCACGAGCTCAGCCAAGGTTCCGGCAACGACATTACGCCGCACACTGGGAGTTCCACGCTCGGCGATCCATCCGGCCAGGAAAGCCACCACTGGATAGGCCCACAAGAACCCTGCCGTCGGACCGAGTAACTGGGCGATGCCCCCTGGACCTACGGGACTAAAGACGGGCAATCCCATTGCACCCCAGGCCAGATACAGCGCTGCTGCCGCAGCGCCGCGCTTGCTACCCAGCGCCAAGCCAACCAGCAGAACTCCAAAATTCGCCAGAGTGAGCGGTACCGGGGTAAACGGTAGCGGCAAAACCAGTCTTGCACACACCGCGATGACTGCGCTGGCGCAAAGTACGAGCCCAGCCTGCTTCGCGAGTCCCTGGGACCGTTCAGGAGCAATTACGTTCGAATATGCCGTGACTTTCGCCATAAATTCGCCCTCACTCAGTTCCTGACTCATCCTGTAATCAGAATTAAGATAATCCTTGGTCAATCGTGCTTTCCGCCGCTTCTTCCAGCGTAGATCGGACTTGCAATTCCATGTGTTCCTGGCGCAAATGCCGTTTCACTCGCAGATAAATTGCCAGGCACACTGCACTTAAGGCGGCGATACAAATAACTGATAAAACGAATAAAATCTTGATACTCACTGACCCTTAGCATACCAGATACGAAGCCCTGGGGAGGCTTTCAAAACGCACGAGGCGTAGCGCCCAGGCTGGCCTGTGCGACTACTTCTTCGGAGTACCTTTGCCGGCCATGGCTGCTTCCACGTCTTCCGCCGTATGGGGCAACGCGCCCGAAAGATTCGTGAGTTTGCCATCCTGCCCAACCAGAAAAATGTCTTCGATACGAACCCCAAGCTTCTCCTCAGGAATGTAAATTCCCGGCTCGATCGTGAACACCATCCCCTTGTCGAGTGGCACGGAGTAGTCTCCAGCGTCATGAACCTCAAGCCCGACATAGTGACCCAGCCCGTGGATAAAGTATTGTCCCAGCGGCTGGCCGTGCGAGTCTTTGCCATGGCTGTTGATGTAATCGTACGCAACGGTGTAGAGCGAATCGTCGCCGCGTCCGCTGATCTTGGACCTTCCAGCGGTGAAAGCCGCCATGGCCGCCTGCTGCGCGCCCAGCACAATGTCGTAAATCTCGCGTTGCCGGGCTGTGAACTTGCCGCTCGCCGGAGCCGTACGGGTAATGTCAGAGGCGTACATCGAGTACTCGCCGGCAACGTCCATAACCACAACGTCGCCCGCGTTGATCGGCCCGTCGTCGGCTGAATAATGGAGCACGGTCGAGTTGAAGCCCGCACCGACGATAGGAGCGTAGGCAGGCCGCTCACAGCCGCGTTTCATGAATTCGTACTGCATGAGAGCGTCAATGTCGTGCTCGTTCAGGCCGGGCTTGATCGTGCGCAGCGCGGCGAAGTGCGCCGCCACGGAAGCGTCGGTCGCGTGGCGAATCAGGTCGATCTCACCTGCGTCTTTCACCATGCGCAACTGCGCCAGGAGTGGTTTGACATCCATCGTCGCGTTGCGCAGCGGAAACGTATTGGTGCGGCGCAACCATTCCATGGAACTCTGCGACAACGAAGGCTCCTCCCCTTGCGCAATATCGGTATAAATCGTGACCGAATTGCCTACGATGAGCTTCTGTATCTCATCGTGCATCTTGTCGAGATCGACCACGCGGTCGAAGCCCGTCAGAGACGAGGCTTGTGGATTCTCTGCCCCCAGCTTGGGCCCGGTCCATTTTTCCTGCGCCCGATTGTTTTGCGGCACGAAAAGAATTTCCGCGTAGGGATGGGCGGGCGTGGTTTCGGTTGCGGCCACTTCGGGAGCGATCACCAGGGCAGCACCCGGTTCGGGCCACCCGGAAAGGTAGTAGAAGTTGTTGTCCTGCCGAAAGCCGTTAATCGCATTACCGCCTTCGCCTTCGAGTCCTGCGAACAGAATAACGATGCCTCCGTTCGTCTTCTTCGAAAGCGCCACGCGACGCGCGCGGTAATCAGCGTTCGGCTGCCGTGTGAGCCCAAGAGAAGGAAGAGCCACCGAGGCTGCAATTAAAGCGTAAACGAAATATCGCAATGTTCGTGGTGTCATCGGTGTTCTCTGGATGTATCGAGCCCTTGCTGCCTTGGCAGCGGGGTCCATCCCCGGATTGCCATCCCGAACGCCTCCAAGCGTCGGGAACCTGCGTCTCTTTCGCCGCCAACGAACGCAGGCTCCTCGACTTCGGTCGAGGCCACCCGCCGCCCGGAATGACGATGCAAAATGCAGCGCCCTCACACTCCCACTGGAAACGGCTTAGCACTGTGCTCCTCGCCGCGCGACTGGACCAGCGCGTCAAAGCGGCCCTGCAGCAGTGACATCAGTCCGGTATACCAGTATCCGAAGACAAACAGGAAGAGAAATGGGACGGTGAAGTAGTTCTCGTTGATGACGGCGTAAGCCACGGTGAGTGCAAAGTAGCTGCCAATCAGCAACTCGATGTAGGGGACCATGCCCAGGCGCTTGCGATATTTCTTTGCGGCCGCAGTGGCCGCCTGGCTCCTGTCCTGCTTGGTGATGACTCGATACTTCGGGGTGCGCGCAAAGGCACTCTGTTTGCCGATAAGGGCCTCGATCACCGCCTTCGAGTTGGTGATCGTCAGTCCGATGCCGAGGGCCATCAGCGGTGGCAGAAACAGAAATGTCCGTAACCAGTTTTTTGGGAATAGTTCTTTCTGCGACACCAGGTAGAAGCTCGAGATGGAAAATGTCGATGCCAAGAAGAGTGGCAGATCGATGTACAGCATCTGGAACCATCCCTGGTAGAAGCGGATCATCATCGCCGGCAGCAGCAACGTGCTGAGAACGATCATCAGCGGATAGCTGAGGTTGGCCGTCAGGTGGTACCACGCCTCCAGCTTCTCGCGCTTCGAAATCGGGGCCCCCAAGACTTTGGGCAGATCTTTCTTGGCGCACTGGATCAAGCCCTTCGCCCAGCGCGCCTGCTGCGTCTTGAAAGCAGTCATTTCGATCGGTAACTCGGCCGGGCACTCCACGTCCTGCAGGTAGCGAAACTTCCATCCCTTTAGCTGCGAGCGATAACTCAGGTCCGTATCTTCGGTAAGCGTGTCGTGCTCCCAGCCGCCCGCGTCGTCGATAGCCTTCCGTCGCCACATGCCGGCAGTTCCGTTGAAGTTGAAGAACACTCCTGCCCGCGAGCGGCCGCCATGCTCCAACACAAAATGCCCATCGAGCAGGATGGCCTCAACTTCGGTAAGAAACGAGTAGCTACGGTTCAGGTGCGTCCATCGGGTTTGCACCATACCCACCACAGGATCAGCGAAGTGGTGTATGACCTTCTGCAACCAGTCGGCAGGAGGCGTGAAGTCCGCATCGAAGATGGCCACAAACTCGCCGGTCGACACCTTTAGCCCGGCATCGAGAGCACCCGCCTTGTATCCCTCGCGATTCACCCGGTGGTGATAACTTATATTGTGGCCCAGCGCCGCATAGCGATCCACCACGGCCCGCGCCACGTCGACCGTCTCGTCCGTCGAATCGTCGAGGACTTGGATCTCCAGTTTGTCGGCGGGATAGTCGAACCGGCAGACGCAATCGACGAGGCGATCGATAACATACTGTTCGTTGAAAATGGGAAGCTGAATCGTGACTTTCGGCAGCTCGGCAAAGCGCGACTTCGGCTCCCGAATGGCGTTCTTGCGATGCTTGTAGAAAAGGTAGACCAGTTGATAGCGGTGCATTCCGTAAAACGCCAGCAAGACCAGTACGATGAAGTATGGAATCAGCAGCGCCATATCGAAGGCGTTAGCGTGATAGAGCCCTTTGAACGTGGTATCGAGAAAGTGCGAACGCAAATAGTGGCGGATGCCACGAGGCTCGAGCGCCATCATGCACGCGGCATTCATCAGGATGACGGCAGGACTCAGAAACGTGCTCCTGGAGAAGCTCTGAAAGCAGACACTCGCTTCGGGACGCAACTGCCCCTTGGCGGGTAAACGGTTGATTGTACCTGAGCGCCTCTCCGACAAATAGCAGGAACTTGTGCTGCGAAATCCATGAATCCGAGTGACTGAGTCGGCTCCAAAAAGTTTCAGCAGCTACGTTGACTTCGCCGCTGCTGAAAGCCAAAATTAGAAACCGGGCTAATGCTATGAGAGGGCGGACCGTAGCTTCGACAGCTCTGACACTGTTCCTGTTCTGGCCTGCTCTGTTTATAGGCCAATCGATGCCCGTTCCGACGGCGGCTGCAGGCAAGGTCTACCCAGATCAGGGCTTTCTGTCGGAATCACGATATACAAACCAGTATTTTGGTTTCGCCCTCGACTTTCCGGCCGACCTTCAACTGCAACCTGTGCATCGTCCGGTCGCACCGGATGGCCAAGCCCAACTGCTCGAACTTGCCGGTCCTTCGCCGCACCACGCTGTTGTTTCCATCACCGCCCGTCGGCATACAGAAAAGCGCGATCCCGACGCAAAACAGCTTCTGCGCAAAGAACTCGATAACGAGCTGTTTTACGGAGTCGAAGAGTTGCGGGGCCTGTCGAAAATCTCGATCGGCAAACACCTATTCTATTACTACGAAACCCGGCGTGGCATCGATGAGCATTTTCTCCTCACCTCGGATCTCGACGGCTATGTACTGCGCGTCTATCTGGCGGGGCGCGATGACAAACTCGTCGCTCGATTGCAGGCCGCATTTGTAGATACAAAATGGTTTGATCCCGCACAAGCAAGGCTAGTCGCTGGCTTCGACGCCAAGCCGTACGAAGGTCCTGCGATGTCGTCGCATCGGCTGGCGATGCTGGAGAGCGATGCACCCGCAAGCCGCCTCGACTCGGGAACCATCGCCGGGGACGAATACCTAAATCGCGAACTTGGCCTGGAATACCGTTTGCCGCACGGATGGACGCTGGGCACCACACCCGCGGTAGAGCGCGAGGTGCAACGTTTGCGACAGCAGGAAGGCGACGCTGCCTGGATGGGACCTGCCGAAGCCGAGTTGGTGAAAGCCTGCAACCGGATCCTGTTCTCCGCGTGGAAGGAGCGGGCTGGCGCCAATGGCAGGGTCGCGTACGATGGATTTGGTGAAATTACGCTCTCGGCGATGGCGCTGCCATGCTTCCCCGACATGCACTTTCCCGCAACCGCGACGGACTCAGCAGCAGTGCAGAGCTTCCTCACGCAATTTGCGCTCACCCACCCCATGCTCCGCGACACCCGCCGTGGACGGGCGGTTGAGACGGGAGGCCACCTTTTCATCGTCACCGAGGGCGTAGTGACCTTGCAGGTGGAAGGCGAGGATCTCTCGCGGCGGCTTTCGATTGCCATGGCTACCACCGAGGATCGAGGATGGCTGCTGACCTGGTTCTTTGGTGCGCCCCACGACAGCGAGCTGCGTGAGCTGATGAGCACGAAGATGTTCCTCGATCCCGAACCGTTGCTGAACCGTGCGAGTAATCGGGAAGTGACTGCCGGGGGAGGAACGCCTTCGGCCGGCAACGCGCAGCCTTCGGTCGGAAGCCCACTATCAGCCACTTCCACTCCGGCGGTCTCAGCTTCCGAAGGAGCGACCAGTCCGGCTTCCCCAGGCAGCGGTGGCGACACGGCAAGCACGACAACCGTCACCGGCGGGTCGCCAGCACCGTCTACGGCAGAGAAACCTGCCTCTGCGGGAACGTCAGCCCCCGCGGCATCGGACCCCAAACCAGCGGGTTCCGGCCCGACTACAGAAGCCTCGGAGCCTCCGAGCCTATTGCGTCCTGGTGAGTCCATGAACGACCAGCAGATGAGCGGAACGCCTCTGCCGAAGAAGCACTAGGGCACGCTGTTCGCCATTCGCTTTTTGGCTTCTCGCTTCTCGCGTGGAAGAGGCACTTCTTCAGGTATGTCGGTGCCCGTCACCGGGATAGGCCCGGCCATTCGTGGCTTCGTCATTCCGAACGCAGGTCGCTTCGACCGGAGTCGAGGAAGCTGCTTCCCTCGGCAATGCGAGGAATGCCAGACGCTAGCGCCCAACAATTTTCTTTATCTGCTCCCGATGATTGAGGTCGTGCCCCGCAATCTGCCGCACCAGATCCTTTACCGTAGTCGGCCCGCGCTCCGCGTGAACCCCGGTTCGTTGCCACTCTTCGTCGGAAAGCTTATCGAACATTCTCAAGTTGGCAACGCGGAGCAATGTAAACAGATGCAAAGACTCTTGCGGATTGCGTGACTCGTATTGACCCAGGTTGTGCCACAACTCCTGATCGTAGGCCGTCAGAGGCGCGCCGTTGTGCTCGATCATCTGACGATAGCGCCATGTGCTGACGATCTCCGCGTCGGCGAAGTGCGCGAGCAGCTCCGCAACTGACCACTTATCCGGCGCGGGACGCTCTTCCAGCTTCGCCTCGGGAACGCCGGCGACCAGTTCCGCGAGAACGTGGGGAGTCTCGCGCTGGACCGCGATCGGATCTTTGCCTTCAATAAACGATGCGATGCGAGCCTTGTATGCTTCGATGGCAGGACTCGGCATGGGCACCTCCTAACCAGCGTTAGATTGTAGAACGAAAGAGCCCTGCTAGTGCGGCCCTTCAGAGCCGCGCGCAACAACGTTCTGCGGGATGACGACGAAGGAGCCCGGGTAGTGCGGCGCTTCAGCGCCGCCTCCAACAGCGCTTCTCCACATCCGAGTCGGGCTTGAGCCCGGCGCAACGCCTCTAGTTCAGGAAGAACTTCGTATACAGAGTATCGCGCTGCGCCGGGCGGAAGCCGGCATCGCGAATGATGCGGCGCAGTTCTTCTTCCGTTGTGCAATTACGAACGCCGGCCGCGCGGACTACGTTTTCCTCGATCATCACCGACCCTACATCGTTACCGCCGAAGCGCAGCCCGGTCTGGCAGACTTTAAGGCCCTGGGTCACCCAACTCGACTGCACATTCTCGAAGTTGGTCAGAAACAGCCGAGAAATCGCCAGCGTCTTCAAATATTCAACCGCAGTTGCTTCTTCCCATCCCCGGCCGCCCAAGGCCGTGTTCTGCGGCTGGAAAGACCACGGAATGAACGCGGTGAATCCACCCGTCTCTTCCTGCAGATCATAGATCGCCTGGAAATGATTGATGCGGTGCTCGTAGTTTTCGCCTACGCCAAACATCATGGTCGCAGTCGTTCGCATGCCGAGCTTGTGCGCCGTACGATGTACGTTGAGCCAATCGTCGGTCAGGCACTTCAGCCGTGCGATCTTGTAACGCACCTCATCATCGAGAATCTCGGCGCCCCCGCCCGGGATTGAATCCAGCCCGGCATCGCGCAGCCGCTTGATCGTGTCCTCAATACTGAGCCCGCTCACTTCGGCAATGCAGATGATCTCCGATGCCGAGAAGCAGTGCAGATGGATCTGCGGAAAGCGTTGCTTCATTCCGCTCAGCATGGCCTCGTACCAGTCGATCTTCAGGTCAGGATGCAGGCCTCCCTGCAACAGCACACCGGTGCCGCCCAGCTCCACCGTCTCCTGCACCTTGTCGTAGATGGTCTCGAAGTCGAGGATGTATCCTTCCTTCGCCAGCTTGCCCTTCAGCGGCCGGTAAAAGGCGCAAAAGGTGCAGTATTCGGTGCAGAAGTTCGTGTAATTGATATTGCGATCGATGATGTAGGTCACGACGCCTTCGGGGTGGAGCTTGCGGCGAACCGCATCAGCCTCCATGCCGATGCCGATCAGGTCGTCGGAGCGGTACATCTCCAGGGCTTGAGTTTTGGTCAGAGACATAGAAGAGGCCTTACCTCGTTTTATTCTACCGTCGCCTTGCGTGTTCGGGAAGCTGCGCTATAGCTCTCTTTTGCTAGTTGCCGATAAGCCTTCTCTCTAGGTGAAGGGGGGCGAACTCTCCGCGCACAACCAGCCTCTAACAATGTGTCGTGAGGAACCGGCGTCGACAAGATCGAGCGCCCGCTTTCGTTAGCGAAACAGCCTAGGGTGATCCGAGTTCATAAATTTGCCGCTATGTCGCGCGCCCCGAATAAAGCATCTGGCGCTCGCCGAAATGTAAGGCAGGTATGACTTTTCCTTGTTGTTGTCGAAAGAAACTCGCGCGGTGTGTATGTGTGTTGCTCTTTGGCCTTTGCGTGCTCCCGGTTTTTGCCTTCGCGACCTTGGGAGACAATGTGCGTTCTGTCTTTACCGACCAGGCGCGCATGAAGGGCACTCTGCGCACGGTAGCTGCGCAGAGCTATGTTGTCCATGAGATTAAAGCGCAGAGTGGCGCCGTCGTACGAGAATACGTGGCGCCATCCGGTTTTGTGTTCGCGGTGGTTTGGGAAGGCCAGTTTCCCCCCGATCTGCAGCAGTTGCTAGGGACCTATTACCAACAGGCGCAACAGGCAGAGCAGCAGCGGCTACAGCAGCAACCGCGGGTGCGGGGCCCCGTGCTGATTCAGACGCCCGGGCTGGTGTATGAAGCGTTCGGCCGACAGCGCAGCTTTCATGGTCGCTGCTACATTCCGCAGATGGTGCCAGCCGGCATGCAAACTGCCGAGATCCAGTGAGAGGAAGTATTGTGCGTACGTTTGGCCTGGCTCTTGCGATCGGGAGTATCGTCGGATTGGCGGCTTGCGGCGGCGGATCTTCGAGCAGCAACAACAACAATAACAATAGCGGAAGCACCGGGAGCACAACAAACAATGTGCAGCCTATTGCGGTGAATGCTGGTCCACCCGGCGTGAATGCGGCGAATAGTGCGTTCACCAGCGTTACCGTGTGCGCTCCCGGAAGCACCACCCAGTGTCAAACCGTCGATAACGTGCTGGTCGATACCGGCTCTTCGGGCCTGCGGCTCTTGTCGTCGGTGCTCACCATTTCGCTACCCGTCCAGAACAGCCCCAACGGCAACACACTTGCAGAATGCAACATCTTTGAGGACGGGTACACCTGGGGCCCCGTCGCTAAGGCAGACATAAAAATGGCCGGTGAGACAGCATCGAGTTCTCCGGTGCAAGTGATCATTCCTTCCACCAGCTCGCCGGCTGTTCCCTCAAGTTGCTCGTCGCAGACAACGGGTCCCGACGAAGGAGACAGCGTGGTCGCGCTGCAGTCGAACGGCGTACTCGGCGTAGGCCTGTTTTCGCAGGACTGCGGGCAAGCCTGCACTCCGGGCTTCACACTGCAAAACGTTTACTACGACTGTCCATCTTCCGGATGCAATCCGGTTGCGATTGCCTTGGCACAGCAAGTTTCGAATCCCGTGTCCTTTTTTGCCAGCGACAACAACGGCGTCGTGCTAGAACTGCCGTCCGTGCCGGTCGACGGCTCGCCTGCAGTGAGCGGCTCGCTGATCTTTGGCATCGGGACGCAATCGGACAATGCTTTGGGGAGCGCGACCATATACTCTGCGAATACGACAGGAAACTATATCGGCGATTTCACCACGGTCTTCGAAAACAACATCTATCCGGCGAGCTTCATCGATAGCGGTTCGAATGCGTTGTTCTTTCCTCAAACCGGTACGAATCTGACGACCTGCCCGGTGAACACAAATTTCTTCTGCACCCCGGGATCGACGTCGTCTAACCCTGCGCTCGAGAGTTTTGCGGCCACGAATCAGGGCACAAACGGAACCAGCGGCCAAATCAGCTTCACCCTCGGCGCCGCTGACGCGCTCTTCAGTACCGGCAATACCGCGTTCAACGACCTTGGCGGTCCCAACGTCGGAACCGCCAACTTCCCTGCCGGCTTCGATTGGGGTCTGTCCTTCTTTTTTGGACGAAACGTGTTCGTCGCCATCGAGAACGCCAATACTCCGGGCGGCATGGGGCCCTACTGGGCCTACTAAATCGTCGCCGAATTCAGCCGGAGGTTGCGCCCGAGTCGGCGGCTACAGGCTGCCCTGTCCCGCACCAATCCGGATGCTGCCGTTCACATTGCTCATCTCGATGCGCGTCCCGCCGCTGCCGAGTTTTCCGCTCACGCTCTTACCTACGAAATGACCCGTCACTTCCAGCGGGAAGTCCGTGCGGATTCCGCCGCTAACCGTTTTCGCCTCGATCTCCGCATTCGGCGAGGGTGGCAGCCCAAGGTCGATACTGCCATTCACCGATTTCAGGCTGATATCGTGCACGTTGTTCAGCGAGTTGAACTCCGCCTGCAGCGAACCGTTTACGGTCGACAGCTCCGAGCGTCCTGCCAGGTCCTTAGCGTGCAGACTGCCATTCACCAGCGAAGCGTTTACTTCGCCGCTCACATGCTGCACGTCGAGCGATCCGTTGACCAGGTCGATCTTGTCCAGGCGCGCCGCGCGAGGCACATGCACCTCGTAGCGAACTGAAGCCGGATTGTTGTTGGTGTGATGGTCGGGATATCGAGTACGAATGCGCACCGCGTCGTTGGCCACGTCCAACTCGATGCGCGCCTCTTCAAGTCGCTGCTGATCGCGCGCGGACTTTGTGGCGTCGATCTGGACTTCGTTGCGGTCCCATCCCGTAATGGTGACGTTGCCGTTGATGTTCTCCAGCGATACCCGTCCGTCGGCGGTGATCGGTACCGTTTTGTGGAATTCCTCGGTGACTTCCGCGCTGCAGGGAGGCGCTACGGCAAGCGTGAATGCCAGCAGCGTTCCCAAGGATGCGCCCCCCATAGTCTGAAACCATTTGCTGTGATGAAGCTGTAGCATGTCGTCTCCTGTCGCGAATGGACGCGAGATAAGTGGAACGGTTACCACAGTTGTGAAGCCTACTAAAACCAACAGTTTAAGAGCAGAATTTGCCTTGCCGTCTTCGGTCCGCAGGCGCACACCGCCGTCAACAGGAGATACGTTTCATGCAGTCACGAAGTTCGCTTTACCTGCGGAGTGCCAGTTTTTCGTGACGAGTGCCATGGCAGACGGGGAGAACCACCTCACCTGCGGGTGCCGATCCTCCCCATCAGTTTGCGTGCCAAAGCGAATTGTTCAGCGGTAGCTCTGCCGGAGGGATCCGAATCCATCACCTTGGCTGTCACGAGCAGAAAAACCAATATTTCGGCCAAGCCCAAGAGGATTACGGCGCCTAAACTTGAAAATGGAAGTTTGCCCTGCAAACTTCTCAGAAACAGAAGATGTAAAAGACTGCAGCACACCAAGGCGATCCAAAACCATCGCTGACGTAGTCCCTTCACCATAAGTCCGAAGGCGATGGGCGTCGGGATTGCCAGTGCGGTCAAAACGAACACTTGGCTCCCCCTCTCGTACCCGTGGATATCGAGCCATATGCCGAAGGCAACGATAACGCCTCCGTAAGCGCCACTCAGAATCTTCGTACGTGTCATGAGTCCCCGAAACATCCCACTCAAGCTTCGCTTGAATGGGGCACCCGATCCGTGAAGTGGGGTCGCTTAAAGCTAAGAGCGAACAGCCAATCGCGACCAGCGTCCCTAGTCCTTAAACCGGTAGCGGAACAAGTGATAAAACGCGGCAACGCCATCGGTCCAGTCAATCTTCTTGCCTTCGGCATAGGTCCGGCCATGGTAGACGATCGGCACTTCATAAATGCGAGCGCCGAGTTTCGCGACCTTCACCGTCATTTCGGTTTCCACGCTGAAGCGGTCGGAGCGCAAATTCATCTCGGCCAGCAGTTCGCGGCGAAACACCTTGTAGCAGGCTGTGACATCATGAATATTCAGGCCGGTGAGCATATTGCAGACGGTCGAGAAGACGCGGTTCAACACAAAGCGGTAATAGCGGGGCACGCGGTGAGCGCCGTCGTGAAAGCGGTTGCCGAACACTGCATCGGCATGGCCTTCGAGAATCGGGGTGATGAGCGCCGGATAATCGCGGGGATCGTATTCCAGGTCCGCATCCTGGATGAGCACCACCTCTCCGCTGGCCTGCTCGAAGCCGGTGCGCACGCCCGCGCCCTTGCCCATGTTCTTTTCATGTAGCACCAGTTTGATGGTGTTCGCGCCCTTGCCGCCCAGCGCCTTCTGCAAATCGGTCCGCTGCAGGAACTCGCGCGTTCCGTCGGTGGAGAAGTCGTCGACGATGATCATCTCTTTGTGCAGGCTGAGTGGCTGTCGAGCCACCTGCTGCAACAACGTCATTACCGTGTTGCGCTCGTTATAAACCGGAATGATGACCGAGAGGGTGTGAAACACCGGCGTGCTCGCGCTGTCCTGGAGTTGCGGCGCCTCATCGGTGTTTTGCGAGGCCCTGATGCGCGGTCCGGCTTCGGAGATCAAGAACACTCCTAGAATCAGCAGCTCCGGATCAATAGGATGCCGGTACCGCGGATGCGGAAAGCTGACATAGTAGACGAGCGGATAAAAAATCACGAGAGCCGCGAATAGGAAGACCCCGCGGACGCGCCGCTTGAGCGCGAGCAGCAGTCCTCCGATGGCAAATAGCGAGGACGCCAGAAAGAGCGAGTTCTTGGTTTCTTCCAGGCCGCGCAGCTTCGACAGGCGCGGCAATCCATTCCAAAAAAAGAGAAAGCGCCGGAACGTGAGCACGGCGAAACGGCCCGGGTTCTTCGCGATCCATTGCTTCACCAGTTGCATCTGCTCAGCGGAGAAGGCGGCTTCGCCCATTTCCTTGTACTTCGCGTATTGAATAACGCTAGCGCTCGGGTGATAAGCGCTGACCCAAACTCCCTCGGCAATAGGATTATTGCCGCAACGCAATTCCACACCGACGTTGTCGCGCACGAAGACCGGTTTGTGGAAGACCTCGTAGTTGCGCACCAGCCACGGCATCATCGTCATCCAGAAGACGACCGCGCTTACGATGGCGGGTACTAGAAACCCCTTGTGCCGGCGATAGAGTTGAAACGCGAGCCATCCTCCCGAGAAAGGAAGGAACGCGAGGGCCGAGGGATTGGTCAGCGCCATAATACCCCAGAGCAAACCGTAGCCGATCCACGAAGAAAGGCGATTATCACCTTCCATGTCGAGCGTCAGCATGAACAGCAGTGTCAGCAGGAACGTCGAGAGGCTCGTTTCCCAAACCCAGCGGACCGACCAATAGATGATGTAAGGCAGCAGCGCCCAAAGCCACCCCGACCAAATGGCGACGCGTTCGTTGAACACACGGCGCGCGATCCGCACGATGGGCCATGCGGTGAGCGCAGCGAAGATGCTATTGAAGGTGAGGAGCGCAAACGCCGCAGCGTGCGAATAGACGCCGAAGAGGCGAAACGCGAGCGCGACAATCCACGGATAAATCGGCGCGTTCCAGGCCGATGGACCCGTGGCTCCCCCAAAGGGCGAGCTGAAGCCGTGTCCCGTTGCGAGCGAATAGGCGACTCGGCCAATTTCCCATCCAAAGCTGAAGTTGTCGTCGCTGGTGCGAAAGTGATAGGAGCGCGCAATGAGGATGTAGAGAACGCGTACCACGAATCCGGCAAGGACCATCCAGGCGATCGAATGCCGTACATGCCACCAGCGGGAGGTTGGCACAGATTCGATTTTGCCTGGGATGTGCGCCCGGGGCGCCGATGGGGTCTTCAGGTGCATGGAGACAATGAGAAATTGTACCTGAGGAGGCGGAGGCAGTTGCAGGATTTCAGGCGGGCAAAACGAGGTGCCGCTTCCCCCTTGGCTCTAGACTTAAGCCAGCAAGGTTCCCTATTGCACCGTCTTAGGGAATGAGAAGATTGGCTCGATGTCAACGGGAATGTCGCTCGTCGCCGCCAGTGCCTGCTTCAACTCCTCCGGCATCTTGTCATACTTGTTGAACCAAGCCTCCGCTCCGGTTCGGTCACCAGTCGCCTCGAACATCAGCAACTGCTTCGCCAAGGTGTTGATAGCTTCGGGCATCTTGTCGTAATTCACCACATACCGCTTGCCGCGTGCCGCGGCGGACTCTCCCATTGTGCCCGGTACGGGCTGAAGCTCCACCGCGCCTTGTGAGCTCAGATAATTGAATTCCATCATCTCCGCGCGGCCATGCGCCTCGCTGACGCCGAAGCGCACCGAACGGAAGATGCCTGCAACGTACGAAGCATAGAACTCGGGTATCCGCTCTTTCGGCAGGATGCCGCGCTCTATCAGAGTATGCAGCCCATACATTCCCACTACATCGGCCTTGGCCTCTTCGAGCGCTGCGAATACGCTGCCCAGTGACTCGCGGATATCGACCTGCCCGGCCGGCACTCGCGAGAACGTCGGCCCCAATCCATGCGCAATCTCGTGCATCGAGGTAGCGGCCATATATCCATCGGCCGTAGCCTGTTGCGCCTGGTCGTTGCGCATCACCCGTCGCGCGACCGGCAGGATGATGTAGTTCACCCGGGCATCAAGGAAGTTCTTGAAGAAGAGCTTCTTGCTTCCCTTCTCCGCATGAATACGCGGATCGTTGGGCAGATTGTCGGCCACGGCTTGATATCCATGACCGAGATCGCCCGAGCGGAAAGGAGCGTCCATCACTTCCATCGGCGTGGAGTGCCCCTTCTTGGAAGGGCGGTCTTCGGCCGGAATGGGCAGTTTGTCCTGAATCTCCGGCACATACTTCTGGTAGACGGCGAGCTTCTTGCTCTCCTCTTCGTTGCGGATGAGAACAGCGGCACCGTAAGTAGCCTTGATGCCAAGCAACTCGTCGTCATAGGTCTCGTAGGGAGCGAAGATGACGTCGAACTTAGGGTTCTTCAGATCAAGCCATGCCACATCACTTTTGTAGTAGTCGTCGGTGAGCAAAGAATCGGCGCGCAGACGAAGAAAATTAGCGAAATCCTTGTCGTCGCTTAGATCGGCCGCCTCGCGCAGGTCCTTCACCATCGGATCGAGGAACTCCCTGAACTTGACGTGATAAGGAATACCGACGAACTCCGAGCCGTGACGCTCGACAATCGTGTAGGGGCTGTAGAGCTCGGCCTTCTTCCCCGGATGATGTTTGACGTACTGTTCAATTTCGTCTCGCGTAAGGCCCCTGGGATAGAAGGCGCGTCCCGGCGGAATAGGCTCGTTGCCGATAAAGGGCTTGTCCCCTTCAATCAGGTCCCAGCGACTGCCGTTGATGTACAACAGGCGTGCGACCTTTTGAGCCTGCGGGTCGTCACTTTTTTCGAGCGCCTGGTAAATCTTCAGGCCTTCGGGATCAATCTGCCGCCAGTAGATGGAGTCGAGCCAGCGACTGGCGTCTACTAGCTTGTCCACCATTTGTCGCTCTTTCGGACTGAGCGCATCCGCATCGAATGGCATCTTTACCGGACGAAATTTCGCCAGCATATCGTCGAGTTCGGGAGATACTTTCAGTTCGGAAAGATTGACGGATTGTGATTTGCCGGTCTCCTTAGAACTGGGCTGCGCCGTTGCAAGAGGCTGGACGAACATTAGGAAGAGCGGAAGGAACGAAGACGCAAGCGACTGGACGGGCGTAGATTTCATAGACGGATTCAGTGTATCGCGAGAAGCCGCCAACCGGCCGAGGTCAACCGACGGTCGTCAAGCACAAGTTCGATAAGATAGCCCTATGCCTCCCGAGCTCACTCAAAGGATTGCACCCGGCCAGAGCCTGCTTATCGACGCCGATGACACGCTGTGGGAGAACAACATCTACTTCGACCGCGCCATCGCGAATTTTATTTCTTTCCTCAACCACCATCAGTACACCCCGGATGAAGTACGCGAAGTGCTGTACGACGTAGAACGCGAAAACATCCGCCATCACGGCTACGGTATGCATAGCTTCGCCAACTCGCTGGTGAAGTGTTTCGAGCAGCTCTCGCTCGAGCCCCTGACACCAGAGTTGCAGCAGCGGATTCGTGGTTTCGCCGATCAGATAGCCGAGCATCCCATGGAGTTTTTACCCGAGGTTCCGGAGACGCTGGCTGATCTTGCCTCTCGCCATCGGCTGTTCATGGTCACCAAGGGCAATATCACGGAGCAGTCCGGCAAAGTCGAGCGCTCGGGACTGCAGGATTACTTTACGGCGATTGAGATTGTCGCTGAAAAGGATGCCGGTGTTTACCACTCCGTGGTGGAAAAATACGGCTTGGTGCGCGAAACCACGTGGATGATCGGTAACAGCCCGAATTCGGATATTAATCCTGCTCTGGAAGCCGGTCTGCACGCCGTCTTTGTCCCCCACCGCAACACATGGATGCTGGAGCGCGCGGAATTGCGGCCAGCGCAAGCGAACAGTCGTCTGCTGCAAGTCGAAAGCTTCGGTCAGCTACGTGAACATTTCTAAGTGGACCCTGCGAATTCGACTTGAGGAATCATTGCGTTACTTCAGGCGGCAGCAACTTTCTCAAGCCCGGTGGTTTACTAAGAATGCTCTTCTTTCGAGCCGTCTTATGAATCGCGGCGCCCCATCTCGCAAGCCATGGCTGTCAACACTCCTGTGGGGCTTGGTTGGCGCGCTAACGATTGTGCTCGCGCTCGGCGGAGCTCTCTCTGCTAAGAAGCACAGGGATGAATCGTCGCAGTTGGACCCGCAAAAGCGGGCGCTGCATGTGCTCGACCGGCTGACGTTCGGCCCACGGCCGGGCGACGTGCAGCAACTTGCGTCGGGCGATATCGATAAATGGATCGAGTTGCAACTGCATCCGGACCAACTTGACGACAGCGCGTTGCAGGGTCGGTTGGCACAATATCGGACCTTGCAGATGAGCAGCCGTGAGCTGGCCCTCGAGTTTCCGCCCAATGCGGTCGTTAAGGCCGTGCAGGATGGCAAGCTCCCGATGCCGCGTGATCCTTACCGGCACGCCATTTATATGGCGGCGATCGATCGACAGCAACAAAGGCAGGAGAAGAAGCAAGACCAAGTTGCGCCGAGCACTTCGGGAAACACGATGCAGCCGAGCGCCGCCTCGCCGCAGATGCTGACTGCGGCCCGTGTGCAACGACAACAGGATCATCATGAGGTTCGCGGCCTCGTCGACGAACTGGCGCAGCTGCAGCCCGATGTCCGAATGCAGAAGATTCTTAGCTTGCCAGTCGGGGAACAGCGCGATGTGGCCCAGGGCAGCGTGCCGTATGCCAAGCGAATGGCCCTTCTGTCCGGTCTGTCGCCCGAGCAGCGCGAGACGGTGCTGGCGCTCAACAGTCCCGAGGGCGTGGTTAACAGCGAGTTGCAATCCGCCAAGCTGTTGCGCGCGGTGTACAGCAACCGTCAACTGGAAGAGGTGCTGACGGATTTCTGGTTCAACCACTTCAACATATTCCTGAACAAGGGCGCGGACCGGTATATGGTGACGGCGTACGAGCGCGACGCGATTCGTCCGCATGTTTTGGGCAAGTTCAAAGACATGCTGGTGGCGACCGCGCAGAGTCCCGCCATGTTGTTCTATCTCGATAACTGGCAGAGCGAAGGGCCGAACTCCGATGCCGCGCTGGGACGTCCAGAGCATGGTTCCCCGAACCCACCGCCGCAGCGACGGGCTGCGTGGCCGAATGGACCGCTCGGTAAACGTCCGCTCTCGCGCCCTAGTGGGCAGCAAACCAATCAGCAGCCGAAGCGCCGCAATGGACTGAACGAAAACTATGCCCGCGAATTGATGGAACTGCAGACGCTCGGCGTCAACGGCGGCTATGCCCAGAAAGACGTTACCGAGGTTGCACGGGTGTTCACCGGTTGGACGCTGGCCGACCCGCGGGATGGCGGCGGCTATGTCTTCCGTCCGCGTCTGCACGAGCCGGGCAAGAAGATCGTTCTGGGCCATACCATCAAAGAGAACGGCGAAAAGGAAGGGATGCAGGTTCTCCAGATTCTGGCGCATCATCCGTCCACCGCCCGCTTCGTCTCGACTGAACTAGCACGGCGTTTCGTGTCAGACAATCCTCCGTCATCGCTGGTCGACGCGATGTCCAAGACCTTCCTGAAAACCGACGGTGATCTGCGCGAAGTGTTGCGAACCATGTTCTATTCACGCGAGTTCTGGGCCCCGGAGGCGTATCGCGCGCGGCTCAAGACACCTCTGGAGTTCGTTGCCTCTGCCCTGCGTGCAACCTGGACCGATATCAGCGATCCTCAGCCGTTATTGGCTACCCTGAACAAGATGGGTATGCCACTGTACGGCATGCAGCCTCCGACGGGATATTCCACAAATGCGGAGGTATGGGTCAATTCGGCGGCTCTGCTCGATCGCATGAACTTTGGTTTGGCGCTGAGCAGCAATCGGGTGCCGGGCATAACCTTCGACCTTGCGAAATTAACCACGGTGACCGACGCAAGGCCGGCAGACACCGATATGTACCAGGAAGAAGCGACGTTGGAGCAGGTTCTTCTCCCGGGCGATGTCTCTAAACCTACGCACGACACGATCGAGCAGCAAGTCGTGGCATCGGCAGTCACATCGAACGCGAATCCTTTACATCCACCAAGCGCCAACTTCATCGTGGGTCTCTTGCTGGGTTCACCGGAATTTCAACGAAAATAGCAACAGGGATTTTATGGGCATCACGCGACGGGCATTCATCAAGGGCGGTGCGCTGACGGTGGTTGGCACAGCGGCAGTTCCTTCGTTTCTTACACGCGCCGCTTTCGGTGCCTCAGCAACGGCGCCAGCGAACAAACGCCTGGTCGTGATCTTTCAGCGCGGCGCCGCTGACGGCCTCAACATTGTGGTTCCTCACGCTGAGCAAGCTTATTACGCAATGCGGCCAAGCATCAGCATCCCGCAAAATCGTGTCGTCGATCTCGACGGTTTCTTTGGACTGCATCCTTCGCTGTCAGCGTTTAAACCGCTATGGGATCAAAAGCACCTGGCGATCGTTCACGCAGCCGGATCTCCCGACACCACGCGCTCGCACTTCGACGCGCAGGACTACATGGAGTCTGGCACTCCCGGCGTGAAAGCCACCGCCGACGGCTGGCTGAACCGCACGCTGCAATCCGAAGCCGTGGCCGATAGCCCATTCCGCGCCGTCGCGTTGGGCACTTCCCTTCCCCGCATCCTTGCCGGACCAGCTCCCGCCGTGGCTGTGAGCAACGTCAACGGCTTCGGCATCGCGGGCGGCAGTCCAGCGGCCGCGCCGCTCGGCAACACCTTTGAGGCCATGTATGCGCAGTCGGTAGACAGCGTTTTGCATGGCACCGGCCGCGAAACGTTTGAAGCGGTGCGCATGTTAAAGGCTACAGACCCGCAGCACTACGCCCCGGCAGCAGGGGCCGCTTATCCGAAAGGGCGCTTCGGCGATGCGATGCGGCAGACGGCGCAGCTCATCAAGGCGAACCTCGGCGTCCAGATCGCATTCACGGACATTGGAGGATGGGACCATCACGTGAACGAAGGCGCCGTGGAAGGTCAACTGGCGAACGTCCTGCGCGAGTTCGCGGAATCCATTTCCGCATTCTGGATCGATCTTGGTTCACTCGCAGAAGACACGGTAATCGTCACCATGTCTGAGTTCGGCCGCACAGCACGCGAAAACGGCAACCGCGGCACCGACCACGGCCATGCCAACGTGATGTTCGTAATAGGGGGTCCCGTTCGCGGAGGTCATGTGTACGGCCGCTGGCCCGGGCTGGAGCAGGCTCAACTCAATGAGGGGCGCGATCTAGCCCTCACTACAGACTTCCGTCGCGTGATCGGCGAAGCGGTTTCTCGTCACCTGGGCAATCAGAAGCTCAACGTGGTATTTCCCCGATTCCAAAATTCGCCACCGCAATTTCTGCACTACCTGGGCTGATCCGATTTCCGGTCGCAATCTTGATCTTGCGCCTCCTGACGCTTGTGCACTACGCTCGTAGCGTTCAATCGTTTTAAGACGAGGCTCAATGAAGGTCTTGACCCGCTGTGCGCTTCTCCGCGCTCGATTTGCTGCATGCTCTTCGTCCTTATTATTTCTCGCCTCATTAGCGCTCGGGGCGACCGCCTCGGCCCAGACAATTCAGGTTGATATTACCCCTGACCACGCAGTGAACCGGATCGTTCCCACGAAAGCGTTGGGCGCGGGAATTGATCGCATACCGAAGGCTGCCGCCGATCACCTTTTTACACCCGAGTGGGTGCAACGTGTGCTCACCTCCGGATGGCAGACGATCACGTACCGGCAAAATACGGAGCTGCACGTGCAGGCATGGCACTGGAATCCGCAGGGAACTTGGAGCGAGCCGGGCAGTAAAGGCTACTTCACCGGGAGCACGGCGTTGGGCGAGCCCATCCGCGAGTCGTACGGATACGACCTGCCCCATCGTGGATTCACACGGAACGACGGCACCGGATCGAGCGGCTATTCGCGGCTTGACGACGGCGATCTTAAAACCTATTGGAAGAGCAATCCTTATCTGACTAAGCCGTTCACGGGCGAGGATGACACACTGCATCCGCAATGGGTCGTGCTGGACTTTGCCACGCTGCAGGCAATCGATTCGCTACGGATTGCGTGGGCAGAGCCTTACGCTCGGAATTATGTTGTCCAGTACTGGACTGGCGAACTCGAACCCATCCACTACCCGACGAAAGGCGCTTGGCAAGCCTTTCCGACGGGAACCGTGATCGATGGTAAGGGCGGCACGGTGACGCTCCGACTGACGGCCTCGCCGGTCACAGTGCGCTACATGCGTATCTGGATGACGCATTCATCCGACACCTGCGACACCCACAGTTCGAACGACAAGCGAAACTGTGTTGGCTTCGCCATCCGCGAGTTATATGCCGGAACCACCTCGCCTGACGGCGCTTTCCACGACCTGATGCGCCACACGCCGGATCAGGATCAGACCACCACCTATTGCTCATCGGTCGACCCCTGGCATGAGGCAACGGATATCGACAAACTGGCGCGTATTCAGCTCGGCTTCGATTTCTTCTATCAGAGCGGATACACGCGGGGGCTCCCGGCCATGATTCCGGTATCGCTGGCCTACGGTACCCCAGAGGACTCAGCCGCCCAGATCGCCTACATCGAAGCACGTAAGTATCCGATTTCCTATGTCGAGATGGGCGAAGAGGCCGATGGGCAATTTATGCTGCCCGAAGACTACGGCGCGCTTTACTTGCAGTGGGCGTCTGCTTTGCACAAAGTGGACCCAACACTGAAGATGGGAGGCCCGGTATTCACTGGGCAGAACAAAGACATCGAAGTCTGGCCAGACGCTAAAGGAAGGACCTCCTGGCTGGGACGGTTTCTGATCTACCTCAAGGAGCACGGACGCATTCAGGACCTGGCGTTTTATCCGTTCGAGCACTATCCGTTTGTTCCCTGCACCGTGCAGTGGAGCAGCCTGTACGATGAGCCGGCGCTGATCTCGCATATCATGGACGTCTGGCGCGAGGATGGCCTGCCACCCGCCGTCCCCATGTTTGTAACCGAGACCAATCTGTCGTGGGAGTCAGGCGAATCATTCCCCGATATCTTTGGTGCGCTGTGGGAGGCCGACTATGTGGGTGCCTTGTTTGCTGCCGGAGGCAAATCTACATACTATTTTCACTATTTGCCGGAGCCGCTCGGCCAAGGCTGCAACAACTCCATCGGCACCTTTGCCATGTTCTCCGTGGACGAGAATTACAAGTTTGAGCAGCCGCTGTCCCAATACTTTGCCAGCCAGATGATCACCCAGGAATGGGTGCAGCCGGGCGACGGCGAGCACACGGTGTTTCCTGCCAAGAGCGATATTACCGACGGCGTCGGCCGGTCGCTGGTCACCGTCTATGCCGTTCTCCGCCCTGACGGCCAGTTCTCCTTGATGCTCATCAACAAAGACCAGTTCACGCCCCACACCGTACGTGTCCAATTCTCTAACTCTGCGCCAAAACCGACAAAGAGCTTTCATGGAAACGTCAGCGTCGCCACCTTCGGCCCGGACCAATATCAATGGCATCCCGAGCCCGGCAGCGGTCACGCCGATCCCGACGGTCCCGTCGCGCGCTCGACGGTCACGGCGAGTGCAGGGGCTTCCTACACACTTCCAGCGGCGTCCATTACCGTGTTGCGGGGCAAAATTGAATGACGGCTAATGCTAAACCCGCCTTCTCGAGAAGGGGCGAAATTTTGTCTCTGAGTGCTCAATAGCTTCCGGGTACCAGGTTCCTGTGATGCCACTTTGGGAATGCTCTTGACCCATCCAGCCAATCTTCCCGAACTTTGCAGGCGCCCCCGCCGTATCCTGATTACAGCGGCTGTGGATCGTGGTGCACAAGAACCCTGGCCCAAGCTAAAGAGGCTCGCAGATGCAATCGGTTCTCCAGGATCTCCAGTTCGCTCTCCGTCAGCTGCGCAAGAATCGCGGATTTGCGGTGGTCGCGGTCCTGTCTATCGCCTTGGGAATCGGCGCCACGACAGCCGTTTTCAGCGTGATTTACGGCGTGCTGCTCAATCCGTACCCTTACCGCAACGCCGATCGCATGATGCACGTTGAGCTCTACAGCCAGCAGTACGGCGGACGGGGTCTGCTTTTCGTGAATAAGCAGGAGTACCAGGAGCTACTGGCGACTAGGTCGATTGAGGATTCCTTTGCCGTTCAGCAGGAAACGCGAAATGTGACAAACGGGGACCTGCCGGCCTCGGCCCAGGTCAGCATGAACACACCGAACATCTTCACCTTCCTGGGCGTTCCGGCCTTGCTGGGTCGTACTTTTACCGCGGCGGACGCGCCGGGCGACCAATCGCCTCCCATCGCAGTCCTTAGCTACCTCTTTTGGCATCGCCAGTTCGGCGGGAAGAAAGACATCGTAGGCAAGACCATCGATCTCGATCACGTACAGTACACCATCATCGGGGTTATGCCGCCGCGGTTCACCTGGACAGATTCTGACGTTTATTTGCCGGTGCCGCTTTCCTCCGACCCGCGCCAGCATCGCAACGCCTTTTCCCGGCTGCGACCCGGCGTTAGCTATGCAGCGGCCACCTCGGAGCTGAGTGTGCTGGTTTCGCGCTGGGCGCAGCAGGATACTCAGGCCTATCCGAAAGATGTTCACATCAAGATTGTCAGTCTCAACGAGGAGGTTCTTGGACGCTTCGGCGGGACGCTAGTCCTGCTATTCGGCTCGGTTGTGCTTCTGCTGTTGGTCGGTTGCGGCAACGTGTCCATCATGCTGCTGGCACGCGGCACGGCTCGCCAGCATGAATTGGCCGTACGTGCGTCGGTGGGCGCCGGCCGCGGCCGCATCATTCGTCAGCTTCTGACTGAGTCAATCTTACTTTCGGCGGTGGGCAGCCTCTTGGGAGTGCTACTGGCGTTCGGCGGCGTCGCCCTGATTCGCGCATGGATGCCGCATTTTTCGTTTCCGCATGAGGCTGTGATGGAGGTGAATGCCCCGGTCCTGTTGGTGGCAGCCGCGATCGCGGTGCTCACTGGCATTGTCTTCGGAGTATCCCCAGCCTGGCAGCTCTCACGGCCAGAGGTCAGTCAGTTGATGACGCAATCGGGCACGACGCGCCTCGCAGGGTCCGCGCATGCGCGACGCACCCACAGCGCCCTGATTGCCGGACAGGTAGCCGTTACACTTTTATTGCTGGCGGGAGCAGGCGCCGCCACTCGGGCCTTCATGGACCGCTACCGCACGCCTCTGGGCTTCGATCCGGAGCATGTCTTGTCCTTTCACCTCGTTTTGCCACGAAACTCCTATCCAACGTGGGAGAAGCGGGCAGCCGCCTTTAGCCAGTTTCGAGATACAGTTGCGCAGGCCCCTGGGGTGACCTCGGCAGCAATCTCCACCACCTGGCTGCCACCGTTTCCGGGCTTCAATACGACATTTGAGATTGAAGGCAAGCAATCCTTGCAGGACCAACGGAGTGATCTCACCCTGGTGAGCCCGCAAGAGTTCTCTACTTTGCGAATACCATTGCTCTCCGGCAGGATTTTCGACGACAGCGAGATGCAGCGCGGTGCGCATCTTGCGTTGGTCAATCGGGCCATGGTGCAACGCTACTTCGCCGGACAGAGCCCGATTGGTCAGCACGTGCGGAGCGCAGCCTTGAAAATCGATCAGCCCGGCCTTATCAGCATTAAGGATCCCGACGGCTGGCTGGAAATCATTGGGGTCGTGGCGGATACACGTAACGACGGACTCGACCATCCCCCGGCGCCTGCCGTGTACCTGCCCGCGTCCTTTGTGCTTCCGCCCGAGATTAACCTGCTCGCCCGGACCTCCGGCGATCCCGAGTCTGCTCTGCCGGCCATCCGCCAACAGCTTCGTTCCGTCAGCACCGACGTTGTAGTCTCTGACGAACATACGCTGACCTGGTGGCTTGCAACCGATGCGTGGGGCCGCGAGCGTTTTGTCGCCGCTCTGTTCGGAGCGTTTGCCGTCCTGGCGCTCGCACTCTCGGCTACAGGCCTGTACGGAGTGGTTTCTTACGCGGTCTCGCAACGCACCCGCGAGTTCGGTCTGCGTATCGCCGTAGGCGCTCGACCGGCGGACCTCGTGCGCCTTGTCCTTCGCTCGGCAGCGATTACCGTCGCCATCGGAGCGGTCGCGGGTCTTCTCTTAAGTGTGACCCTGAACCGCATTATGGCTTCATGGGCGGGCGGCAGCGCGCGCGATCCGATAACGCTGCTTGCGGTCAGCGGTCTGCTCCTTCTCGTCGCATCCATTGCGTGTTTGGTGCCCGCTCGCAGAGCCGCGTCGGTGGAGCCTATGCAGGCCTTGCGGACGGAATAACTGACCATCGACGCGCGTTTGAAATCAGCGCAAATTCAGAGCGGCGTCGCCCCTGGTTCGCTTCGCCGCTCAGGCGGCAACGAACTGGCAATGCTGTCGCGCACCGCCTCCATCAATCCCTCACGATCGCCATACTTAGTAGGATCGATCGGAGGATGAAAGACGACGTCCACCTTTCCCGGGTGCAAGGCAAACCGCTTCTTCGGCCACGCCTCAAGCGTGCCCAGCAGCGTGACCGGAACGATCGAAACTCCGGAATCGATCGCCAGGTGAAATGGCCCTTTCTTGAACGGAAGAAGCCGTCCGTCGCTGGAGCGCGTCCCCTCGGGATAAATCACCATGTGCAAACCCTGGCGCAAAACCGCGGTCGCCGCATTCACGCTCTCGATCGCCGACTCACGATTGCTGCGATCGACTGGAACCAGCCCCACCATCTTCATTCCCGTCCCCAGAATCGGTAACCGAAAGAGTTCTTTCTTTCACCAGCACCGAACACCTGCCGGAGATCACTGGAATGAGAATTGGAGGGTCCAGATTCGATGTGTGGTTGGACATGAAGATGTAGTTGCATCCGGGCTCGAGATTCTCCCTGCCGTGCACCACAATCTTGACCCCCACCAACCGTACGCCGTTGATAGCCAACCATGTGGCCACGTTGTAGAGAGGATTTACGTTCCTGGAAATCAACGCCCACAATAGCAAGAACGGCCCAACCAGCAGCGTCGAAAGGCTCCAGAAGAGCAGCATGACGATCGCTCGAATCATGGGGCGCCCTCGTCATCGCCACGTGTCCAGGCGTTGCGATGGGCAAGCTGCTGGGGAGTAACCGACGGCAGGTCCTGCAACTCGTACCAACGTTGCTGGCGAGAGACCAGGCGCAGCTTCACTTCTCTCTGTCCGTTGGCATTGCCAACAGTGAGTGAGACGGTCTCGCCGGGATGTCTCTGCGCGATCTGATTCTCCAGCGAACCGCTGGCCGGTTTACCGTCGACCGCGATCACCCGATCGCCCTTCTCTATTCCTGCATGTTGAGCGTCGCTGTCGGGCTCCACGAAGGCCACTTCAGCCTCAGCACCGATGTGGGTCGTCGTCGTAAATCCGGCGGACGCTACCTCCGCGCTCTTCGAAACAAGATGTAGACCCACGAATCGGAAGAAATCGTCGTAGGGTATTTCTTGTACGCCCGATACATAATTTTGGAAAAACCCCTCCAGCGACAGACGAGCCGCCCGTTCGCCTGTCGTGTCCGGAGCTGCGACCTCCTCGGCTGCCTGCAGTATGCCTGCGGAATCGTCGAAGAACCGATGTTGCTTGGCGTAATTCCGGTTCATCCACTGGAAGAGATCGCGCAGCGACTTTGTTCCCTGGGTGATCTCCCGTATCTTCAAGTCCAGCAGGACCCCGAGAATCTCTCCCTTGTTGTAGTAGCTGATGCTGCGCTCGGGTGTCTGATAGAAGGAATTACTTTCGAACCAAGTTTCAAGGCTCGAATCCTCCGCCGATTGCCACCTGTGCGCAGGGCGCTGTTGCAATTCTGCGATCGATCTTCCGAGATCGTCAAAAAACTGCTTTTGGCTGCTTAGACCAGCCCGCACCAGCAGCACGTCGGCCACTGTACTGGTGACCCCTTCGCAAAACCATAATGCTCGCGTGTCCTGCTCGTGCTGGTAATCAATGGGTTCGAGCGATTGCGGCCGAATGCGCTTCACATTCCAAAGATGAAAGAACTCATGCGCACTGACATTCGCGATAGCGGAAGGATTCTCTCGCAGCCGCTCAGCTCCGATATCGATGGCAGTGCCATATGCATGCTCCATCCCGCCGCCTGCAGGCCGCCTGGGAAAGTGATACAGAAACGTGTACTCCTCATACGGACGGTCTTGCATCCAGTCGACCGCAGCATGTGTAATCTTCTGCAAAGCCTCCTCTACCTTCTTCATGTCGTAGTCGGCCGGATCGGCATGTACCACGATGTGGTAGGTAGCTCCATCCTCTTGGAAGGAAGCTTGCTGAAACATTCCGGCTTCCGCAGGGCTATCGACCAGTTCGTCGTAGTTGCGGGCTACACCGTGGAGTTCAAGTTGCCCTGGCCGAGCCGTTCCCAGCACATGAAGATCGCGAACGCTCCAGCCGCGGGGAACATCGAGCAGTCGAAGGCTCATTGGATGGTTGCGCAGCGCGGGAGAATACATCAGCACCATCGCCCAATTCAAGAAGCCATGATCGCTGCTCAACTGTGCGCCAAAGGGGCCTGACGTATCCAGATAAACGTCATAGTGGACAACGACGCATCCGGAACGAACAGCGATTTGCCACTCGCTGGTGCTGCTCTGCCGCACCGCGAGGGTCGCGCCCGCGTCGTCTTGCGCGCGCACATCGACTACGTTCGTAGCAAAGTCGCGGACCTCGTACAGCGCATTCCAAACGGGCATATCCAACTGCAGTGTCCCTGCGCTTTGCGGCACTCGGATGCTGACGTGCGCTAGGTGCCTGCCAGCGTCAGCGAGCGACACGAAGTACTGCGTACGCTCGCTGTCTTGATCATGTGGCGACGCGCACGTGACCGTCGTCACGCCCCAAACGTTGACAATGCTGAGAAGCAGGAGTGCTTTCAGAACAAACAGGAAGCGAACAAAGCGACTGCTTATCACGCGGGGGCGGAGACCTCGTGAAGCGCTCGCAACCTCGCAGGCAGCTTCTCATAAATGCCGCCGAAACCGCCGTTCGAGAGGATCGCCACCACGTCTCCCTGACGCAGTTCAGGAGCGATGGAGTCTACGATCTCATCGGCGGTGTCCAGCAGGCGCGCGGGCTTGCCTGACGCCCGCAAGTCGCGAACAACAGCGGCAGGATCAAGTCGCTCCTCCGCCGGAATCGCCTCTGACTTGAAGGTGCCGGCCAGTACAACCTGATCGGCAGTCGCCAGGCTTTGCGCAAGCTCCTTTTGAAAAATCCTGCGCCGCAGGGTGTTGGAACGAGGTTCCAGAATTGCCCACAAGCGACGACCCGGATACCGAAGACGAATGGCCTGTAAGGTCTGGGCAATGGCAGTGGGGTGGTGCGCAAAATCGTCGATCACCGTCACGCCGTGCAGTTCGGCTTTCACCTCGAGCCTTCGCTTTACACTGAGAAAACTACCCAGCCCGATGGCAATGGCTTCTTTGCTGATGCCGTAATGCGCGGCCATGGCTGCGGCGGCCGTGGCGTTCAACACGTTGTACTCGCCGGCAAGCGGGAACTCGAAATCCGCCCACCACTCTCCCCTCCGGTGGACCTGCCAACGTGTCACGCTCGGCTCGTACTGGATGTCCGTAATCCGCCAATCCGCATCTGGACCGACGCCGTAGCGCTCCACCCGGCAGAACGCTCGGCGAACGCACTCATCGACATTGAGATGGCCATCCCAGGCAATCAGCAAACCTCGCTGCGGGATCAGGTTGACGAGGCGCTTGAACGCGGTCTTCACGGCGTCGAGCGATCCGTAAATATCGGCATGGTCAAACTCGACCGATGTGAGGATAACCGCGTCAGGAAAGTAGTGCAGGAATTTCGGACCCTTGTCGAAAAATGCGGTATCGTACTCGTCGCCTTCGACGATGAATTCCGGGGCGGTGCCCTGCGCGAACGAGGTGCCAAAGTTTTCGGGAATTCCGCCGATAAGAAAACCAGCGGGACGCCCGGCGGAGTGGAACAGCCAGGCCAATAGGGAGGACGTGGTTGTTTTGCCGTGCGTCCCTGCGACAAGCAAGCGCTCCCGTCCCCCAAGAAATTCGTCATGCAGCACCTGCGGCATCGATTGGAATGGAATCCGCTGGTCGAGCACGTACTCGAGTTCGGCGTTGCCTCTCGAAATGGCGTTGCCCACAACGACCAGGTCGGGATGGGGCTGCAGATTGCGCGGATGAAACGGCTCAGAGACTGGGATTCCCAGGGACGCCAGAAAGTCGGACATGGGAGGATAGGCCGCGACATCGGAGCCGCTCACAGTGAAGCCGCGCTGCTTTAGCATGCCGGCCAGAGAAGCCATGGCGGTACCGCATATGCCGATCAAGTGGATGTGTTTCGGGTTCATTGTGTGCGCATTCGAGCTGGTATGGGTTCGCTACCAACGGCTGAGGAAAAAGTCATGTCGACAGTGGCTCCGACAGTTAAAGTCGTATCAACGCCGAACGGGAGGGTAATGCCGCGACACGAGACATGGCCTGAGCGGAGGCCGAACGCGATCGGTACATCAATGTTCCCCAAAACCCGCAAAATCACGTTCGCTAGCGAGTCGTTCTGCCCGCTGGGAAGATTGCAGTCGAGCATCTCGCCAAAAACAATACCCTGCACCGCTTCGAATTTTCCTCCTAGCTTCAACTGCATCAGCATGCGATCAATGCGATACGGAGACTCACCGCGATCCTCGATAAACAGAATCTTACCTTCAGTGCGGATTTCGTAGGGAGTTCCCAACGACGCAACCAGCAACGACAGGCACCCACCGTAAAGCAGTCCTTCCGCCCTTCCCTCGCGCAGGGCCCTGACCTCAGCGGGCGCAAACTGCCGTCGGTAGCTGCTCGCGGACGAAACCGCCGCCAACCACGACTGTTCATCCAGACCGTCTTGACGCGCCAAGTCCCCCGCCACCATGGGGCCGTGAAAGGTCACCAGTCCGGCAGCATCGGACAAGTATGTCAGCAGCGTCGTGACATCGCTGCAACCAACGAAGATCTTGGGATTCGCGCGGATCAATGCCAAGTCGAGATGCGGCAGCAGGTAATTGCATCCGTAGCCGCCGCGTGCGCACACGATGGCACGTACTTCGGGTCGCCCGAACATCTCATGCAGCTCTGCAACGCGGCGCTCCGCCGACCCCGCAAAATACTGACTTCGGTCAAAGATCGAATCCAGAAAAAATGGCTGATATCCCATGTGCTGCAAGGTCATGCAGCCCGCCTCGAAGTCCTCTCGCCGAAATCCGCTGGCGGGCGCGACGATACCCACTGTGTCACCCTTCCGCAGCGGGGCAGGACGCAACATTTGCGCTGGCGTAAATTTCGTCATTCGCCTTGGCTTATCCTAAACGAAAAATTCGCCCCGGCAGAGTAGCGTCGCAGGGCCCGTCAGGAACACCTCTCGCGTCCATTCAACTGTCTGCACGCCCCCTGGGCTGTGAACCGAGACCGGCGATTTCACATTTCCGGCATGTAGCGAGGCAACGGCCGCGGCGCAAGATCCGGTTCCCGACGACAGCGTCTCCCCCACACCGCGCTCGTAGAACCGAGCATCGATCTCGCTCTCCTGCAAAACCTTCGCCAACTCGACGTTGGTTCCGTGCGCGAAGCTGGTGTGCGTCGAAATTTGCTTGGCAAGTTTTTGCCAACCCGGCTCAAACTCGCCCACGGTGATGACGAAATGAGGATTACCCATCGACACTGGGGTTCCGCGCGCTTTTCCGTAGTCGAGTTCGATCGAAAATTCTTTTCCCACCTGGGGCTCACCCATGGAGCTGCGGAATTCGAAGCTGTTGCCCCGTCGTGCAATCAAATCACACGTCTTAATGCCGGCTCCCGTACGGATCACGACTCGCTTTTCTTCTCTCTCTGCGGAATACCAGGCCGCGACACAGCGCGTTCCGTTGCCGGAGATCTCCGCTTCGGAACCATCCGCATTCAACAGCCGAATACGCAGGTCGGCTTCTTCGTCCCGGCTGACCCACTCCACGCCGTCAGCTCCTACTCCGTTGTGCCGGTCGCAAATCAGCCGCGTGAAAGCTTGTATGTCCGAGGGGGCAAGCGCTTCGTCGATGATGAGGAAGTCGTTGCCACAGGCCGTGGCCTTGACGAACGGCATGGTCATCATCTAGTCCCGTTGTCCGAGTGAAGTGGCGGCCATGGTTGTGATGGTTGGGAGACCCTTCAGCTTTTGAGCCAAGTCACGTTGCTGCGAACGGAAAGCCTCAACGCTGAACTGAAGGTGACACTGCTGTTCGCCCGCGCTCAGTATGCGAATCGCCTGCATGGCAATCCCAACTTCATCCAGGATGCGGTTGAGTTCCGTGATCAGAGGTTCCGCGTTGTCACATTGACTGCTAATCACATCATAGGAAACCAAGATTGGCTTCAAGTCATAGCGCGTCTCGAACTGGCCCAGAAGGAGCAGGCAGGCGAGCACCAGCACAGTGGAGAAGATGGCCGTCTGGTACAAACCGGCTCCGGCGGCCATGCCGATTCCGGCAACCACGAAGATGGTGGCCGCTGAGGTGAGTCCGGAGACGCCTGCCTTGTCGCGCAGGATCGAACCCGCGCCAATGAAACCAATGCCGGGGATAATTTGTGCGGCGATGCGCGTAGGATCGGCGCCACTATTGAATGCTCCGACTAGCCTGTACGAGAGCAGCGTAAACATCGCCGAACCAAAGCAGATTAGCAGGTTCGTTCGCAGGCCGGAGGGACGATGCTTCAGCTCGCGCTCAAGCCCGATCGCGCCCCCCAGCAGCGTTGCCACAAAAAGTCGCAGCACGCTGTCCATGGCTGGACCAGAGACATGCCACCATTCAGGAAACCACGCGGCAATGGCGAAGGACACGTGCATATTAACTGCGGGATTGTACCCCACTGTGCGGCTGCGGGCTGTTAACTGCCCATGTGCGGCAAATTTGCCCTACGAAAAACTCATTTTGGCTTGTAGATTGCACAACGCCGTTGCCCGGGCACATCGATTGCCATCAACTGCTCCAATTCGGAGCGATGCTCGCGAACCGCCGCCCACACGGGATCGCCATCGCAGGCGATTATGACGCCTGCATGGTGTGCGGGATCGAGCAGCGCCCACTCCCAGTCAGGATGATCTGCCTCCGAGATGACACGCTTCAGTGGGATATCGGCCTGTTGCAGCGCCCCGACGTGCTCCCCCTGATACATCAGCAGCGTTTCCGACCGCGGCACCCGGATCAGGAAATTCGCTAGTGCGGTTTCCATCGAGATTCGCCCTCGCGAATTGATGGTTGCTTCCTGCAACGTGATCGGCGTCTCCGCATAGCAGGCTAGATAAGCCCCGGCGAACAGCGCTGCCAAAACCATCCAGGTCGAAAAGGTCGCCACCTTGCCCCGTGTCCAGCCGGCTAGAAAAAGTGCCAGGAGCACGGGAAAAACGGCAAACGCCGGCAACAACTCCAGTCCATAGCGCACGTTGTAATAGGAATGGGGATACCACATGGGCATGAAAATTGGCACGCTGCCATAAGCAATTGAAACCGCATAGAACGGCAGTGGCAGCCATAGGAGCAGGAACACCGCGTAGCGACGCCACTGGTAAGCCGCAACGAGAGTTCCCGCGACCGCCAGAACGAACAGTAGCTGTCCCCAAGGGCCAGGTCCTACATTGAGCTTCGCCGCTTTCAGGAAATACAATGCGGCCGTGAACATATCGTGCTGCCCTGGATACGGCGGCGCGCCATTCGCCGTGGTGCGCAACGCAATTGCCTTGGCGGAATAAGGACCGGTCGCAAAATCGAAAACCCGTCCCGAGAGGCTGTAGTTGTAAACCAGCCAGAAGGTGGACACCAGCGCGTTCAGCAGCAGAACTTCCGCCAGCGATTTTGTCATCCGGCGCCGTTCCACTCCCGGCGACGAGGGTCCCCACCACGACCCAAATGCGCAAACCAGCACGAATCCCAATGCGGCGGCGATGAACCATCCGTCATAGCGGGTGAGTATGCCGCCCGCCATCGCTATACCGCAGCCTTCCAGAGCCCGTTGCGCCGTTGTCCGCGTCGATGTTGCGCCGTTATCCGCAACCAGCGGAAACAGGGCGCGCAGCAGTTCATCCAGATAGACCAACGCCCACACAAAGAAGGCCAGCAGGATAGGTTCGTTCATCGCTGTGGTTTGCATGTAGAGCAAGTTGGGATTGAGCGCATACGCGGCGGCGGCGAAATAGGCGGCAATTCGCGACGCGCGGCCGCTGACCAGGCGAAACATACCGAAAGCGCCAAGAACGTAAGCGAGCATGCCGGGGATAGCGCCCGCGATCCCGCTCTGCCACAAGGCTTTGTTCCACACGAAGGGCAGGATGGCCACATGTTGCAAGGGGAGCCAAACCGTGCCCAACTGCCAGAAACTCGTGGCCCAGTCGCGATTGTCGACAACCCGGCGAGCAATGTTGATGTGCGCGACCGCATCGCCGTAAAGAAGGAGCTCGTGACGTCCGTAATAAATCAGCAGGGCAAGAAAGGACATGAAGCCTATCAGCAGCGTGAGGCGCGCGTCGTGCAACTGCTGCTGATAGCTCTGCTCGAGAGCGGCGCGTCCTTCTGGTTTACTGGCCGAACGTTCCCGGGACACGGACCGACCATGGACGCCGTCGCCAGGAGCTCTCTTCACGCTGCAACCCGCACAATACTTGCAGGCTTGCCTGGGGCAAGAGCGCTCATGATCGCCGGAATGAGCGGCTCTAGTTCTTCCACTTGATTCGAACGAGCCGATAGCACTTCTTGAACGGTTCGACACGCGTGCTCGCCAAGTAAGTTTTTCATCGCACGGGGCAAGCACTCGTCGATCAGAACTCTCATTGCGCTTGGGCGATGACCAACTCTTTAGCACGCTCGAGAGCCGCAATGGCGAGCTCGCGCGTTACCGACGGGCACTCCTCGAGAAACTGATCGAGGGTGTGGCCTCCCTCGAGATAGTCGAGCAGATTTTTGAAAGGGACACGGGTTCCGCGGAAGACCGCCATCCCTCCGAGAACTGCACGGTCCTTAACAATGACGTCCATCGTGCGATCCATTAATCCTTCCTGCTACAAGTCTACCGCCATCGACCAAAGGGACATGCTCGCACACTGCTCAGTCCAAATGCGTCAGCTCGCGGAAAATATTGAACCGCTCGTCGATCTCTTGCCGCGTCAGCGACTGCAGCCGCTCGGTTCCAAACTTCTCCACCGCGAACGATCCCATCACGCTGCCATAGAACATGGCATGCTTCATTACTTTGCGCGTGACCTCACCCTGCGACGCGATGTAGCCCATGAATCCGCCAGCGAAGCTATCTCCCGCCCCGGTTGGGTCTCGCACTTCGTCCAGCGGCAACGCGGGTGCGCGAAACGGATGATGTCCTCCCGAGAACTCGCCGTCACGGAAGAAAATGGTCGCGCCATACTCGCCATGCTTGATCACCAAGGCACGCGGGCCCAGATCCAGCACCTTGCGCGCCGCACGAGGCAGGCTGTTATCGCCCGCCAGCATCTTCGCCTCGGTATCGTTGATCAGCAGCACGTCCACCCGCTTTAACATCTCGCCCAGGTTCTTGCGGTGATCGTTGATCCAGTAGTTCATGGTGTCGCCGCCCACCAGCTTCACCTTGGGCATGGCGTCGCGAACTTTGCTTTGCAGCACTGGATCGATGTTGGCCAGAAACAGGAAATCGGAGTTGTCGTACTCTGCCGGGATTGTCGGCTGGAAGCTCTCAAAAACATTTAATTCGGTGTTGAGTGTCTTGGCTTCGTTGACGTTTTCCCCGTACGCACCGGTCCAGTGAAAGGTCTTCCCTTTCGCGTGCTGGATACCCCGCGTGTCGACCCCGCGGTTCTTCATCACCGACTCATGTTCGGCTGTGAAATCCTCGCCCACCACCGCGATCACACGCACGTCCGTGAAGTAACTGGCGGATAGAGAAAAGTAGGTAGCCGCTCCGCCGAGGATCTTTTCGCGCTTACCATAAGGAGTTTCCAGGGTATCGAACGCAACCGAGCCAACCACGACAATAGACAATCTATGCTCCTGATTTTTCCTGCGCGTTGAAATACTTTCCAACTATCAATTTCAGCCGCTCCAGCGTGGCTGGCGGCACTGTGTCTTTCTGCGTAATGATGGCGTGCTTCAAAGCCGATCCGCAGCCGCAGCCTCGAGTCTTGGGCAGCGAGGCTACGGTTTCGCGCACCACGTTACACGCATTGGCAGCATTCTTCTGCAGCACAGCGATAATCTGATCGACCGTGACATGATCGTGCTCTGGGTGCCAGCAGTCGTAATCCGTCACCATGGCAACCGTCACATAGCAGAGCTCAGCCTCACGGGCGAGCTTCGCCTCCTGCAGGTTAGTCATGCCGATCACGTCCATGCCCCAACTGCGATACAGATTCGACTCCGCCTTGGTGGAGAACTGCGGGCCCTCCATATTCAGGTACGTGCCACCAGCCTTCACGTTCACACCAGCCCGGCGGCAGCCTTCCACCACAACCTTTGCCGTCTCCGCGCAGATCGGTTCGCCGAAGCCAATGTGGGCCACAAGTCCATCGCCGAAAAAAGTGTCGATGCGGTGGCGTGTGCGATCGACAAACTGGTCAGGCACAACGAAGTCGAGCGGTCGATGTTCTTCCTTCAGCGATCCGACCGCCGATAGCGACAGAATCCGCTCGACACCCAGTTGCTTGAATCCATGAATGTTCGCCCGAAAGTTCAACTCGGTCGGCATGATGCGGTGTCCGCGACCGTGCCGGGTCAGGAAAGCGACCTTGCGCCCCGCAAGACTCCCGAGCACGTATGCGTCGGAAGGCGCGCCAAACGGGGTTTCCAGCGAGACTTCGCGCACGTCGCTCAGGCCGGGCATGGAGTACAGTCCACTGCCCCCGATAATGCCGATTTCCGCCTGCTGCAAGTGGATCTCCTTCAGGATGGTGTGCAGAAGATTGATTATACAAAACGCGGCAGTGGGCACAGTGCGGTGCTTGAGCGAAGGGTAGTGCGGCGCTTTAGCGCCGCGTCCCGCGACGGTTCCGCTTGAACCGGGCTTCAGCCCGGAGCATCTGGCTAGCCTTGTGATGATTGCCAACGCTACGCTGGCGGCTGAGAACTTCTTACCGGAACAGCGTCGCCATGTGCGCGCCTTGCGTGAGCCCCAGCGCCCAGTTTGCTCCGCTGATGAAGAAGTTCGGGAACAATCCAATCCCAATCGTCCCCGCAGCTGTCGTCGCAAACACAAACTTCATAGCAGGTCCGGTTCGCACTGGATCGGCGTCGATCGCCGGACGCATCAGCATGGCGTTGGCGATGCGCATGTAGTAGTACATGCTGATTACCGCATAGAGTACTGCAATCCCAGCCAGTGTGTAATGCCCCGTCTGGATCAGACTTAGGAAGATGAAGTATTTGCCCCAGAAGCCCGCCAGAGGCGGAATCCCGGCGAGCGACAGTAGAAACACCAGCATCAGCATCGCTTCGATGGGTGCCTTGAAGTACAAGCCCGCGATGTCGTCGATCTCGTCGCCGATAATCGCCCTCCGCCGCAGCGACGTGATCACCGCGAACGCGCCCAGGTTCATGAAGGTGTAGACCAGCAGATAGATCATGATCGCCATGATGCCGGTCGAGTTGTTCTGGCCATCGCTGGCCACCAGCCCGAGCAGCATGTAGCCCACGTGCGCGATGGAGGAGTACGCGAGCAGTCGCTTGAGGTTCGTCTGAGTAATGGCCGCGAGATTGCCGCCGGTCATCGTGGCGATGGCGACGAAGACCAGCAGCGGCACATACATCGAGCGTAAGGGATAGAGGCCGAACAGGAAGATTCGCAGTAACATTGCCCAGCCGGCGGACTTCACCGCCACCGACATGAATCCCGTAATGCTGGTCGGTGCGCCTTCGTAGGCGTCGGGCGCCCATTGATGGAACGGTACTGCAGCAATCTTGAACAGGAGTCCCGTTGCCGTTGCCAGCAGAGCAAAGATCACAATCGGATCGTTCGGCCGCGCGGTCGTATACTCCTGCAGCTTTTGCGCGATGGTTCCCAGGTTCGTGCTGCCGGTGACGCCGTAAAACAACGACAGGCCATAGGCAAAGATTCCTGAAGAAAATGCCCCCAGGATCAGATATTTCAGTGCAGCTTCGTTCGAGCGCTTGTCACGACGCAGGAAACCTACCAGCACGTACGTCGAAATCGCCATCAGTTCGAGGCCGATGAAGATCAGCACGACGTCATAACCGGCAGCCATGCACATCATGCCGACAACGGAGAACAGTATCAACGCATAGAACTCGCCATGGTTCTCTTTCTCCACTTCGAGATAATGCATCGACATGAGGATCGCAATCGCGGCGCCCAGCAGGAACAGATAAAAGAAGTAGATCGCGAAGCGGTCTACCACCAGCGATCCCATGAAGCCGGTGAAGCCAGCGATATCGTTGCCGTGCCGCTCTGCCGCTCGATAGGCCATGTGAAGTTTGCCAACTGCTGACGCCGAAAAAGCGACGCCAATCAGAGCTGTTATGGCGTTCACCCGCTTCCAATGCGGCGGCAGAATCAGGTCGATCAGCAGGATGCCCAGCCCAAACACCGTTAGCAGCAACATGGGCAAGGCCAGCACGTAGTCAGCCGAGGAGAACGACATGTATTGGGTCAGCGCGGTGCTCACAATTTCCCCTTCACTTCCCCACCGCAGCGGCAGCGATCGTTACCTTCGCGCTGGCAGCCTTGGCTGGAGCCGGCGCGGATTTCTCGGTCACTCCCCGTTCCGCCGGATCGCCCGTGGTAGACGGCACCGTGGAAGACGGGGTCCGCGGATACTCAGGCAGCGGCGTCGCCGCATCGGGTGGGACCGCCGGCTGTACCGCCAACACGGGCTTGGTCAGCCCCGGATAGTCAGGCCGTACCGTCGCCACCAGATTATTCACCGGCGTCGACAGAATCTGGAAGAACGGCTTCGGATACAAGCCCATCCAGAACGCGATGATCACCAGCGGTATCAGCGTCGCTAGTTCCCGTCCCGACAGGTCCAGCAGCTTCTCGTTCTTGTGGTTGTTTACCGGACCGAAGAACACACGCTGGTAGAGCCACAGCAGGTATGCCGCCGCCAGGATGACGCCCGGCACCGCCCATGCTGCCCACAGTTTGTTTTCCATGAACGTGCCTTGCAGGATGGTGAACTCGCCCACAAACCCGTTCAGCAGCGGCAGCCCCATCGACGACATGAACATGATCAAGGCGATCGTCGCATACACCGGCATCACATTCGAAATGCCGCCATATTCCGAGATCTCACGCGTGTGCCGCCGCTCGTAGAGGATACCGACGATCAAAAAGAGCGCGCCGGTCGAGATGCCATGATTGATCTGTTGCAGAACGGATCCGCTGAGCCCGAGCGGCGTCAGCGCGAAGATGCCTAGGGTACAGAACCCAAGATGGCTGACGGAGGAATATGCCACCAGCTTCTTCATGTCCTTCTGCATCAGCGAGACCAACGCCCCATAGATGATGCCGATGATCGACAGCGTGATCATCAACTGCCTCACCCAAGGGGTCATCGCCACGGCGGGAAAGAACGGCAGCGAGAAGCGGATCAGGCCGTACGTTCCCATCTTTAGCAGAACGCCCGCCAGGATGACCGAGCCTGCGGTAGGCGCTTCGACGTGCGCATCCGGCAGCCAGGTGTGGAACGGGAACATCGGCACCTTGATGGCGAAGCCCAGGAAAAAGGCGAAGAACAACCAGATCGCCGCGTGGCCACCGATTCTCGGCGCCGTTGCGTACAGATCAGGCAGGTAAAACGTGTAGACGCCAGTCAACGCATGATGATGGAAGTAGAGGAACAGAATGCCCAGCAACATCAGCACGGAGCCAAACAGCGTATACAGGAAGAACTTGATTGCGGCGTAAAGCTTGCGCGGGCCGCCCCAGATGCCGATCAGCAGGTACATCGGTACCAGCATGGCTTCCCAGAAAACGAAAAAGAGGAAGAAATCGTTCGCCATGAAAACGCCCAGCATCCCGGTCTGCAGCACCAGGAACCAGATGTAGTATTCCTTGACGCGAACTTGTATGGCTTCCCACGACGACAAAATCGAGATCGCGCCCAGCACCGTGGTGAGCATGATCAGCAGGAACGAGATGCCATCAATACCCACGACGTAGCCCGAACCGATGGTGGGGATCCAGTTGTTCGGCGCGCCCTCGACGAACTGAAAGCCGGCGCGTTCCTTTACCGCCCAGAACCAGGGAATCAATGGCAGGGACACCGCCAGTCCAAGGAAGCCGAATAAGTTGGCGATCCAGCGGATCGCGTCCTTGTTCTCCTTCGGCACCAGCAGCAGGAGAAACGCTCCCACCAGCGGCGTGAATAAGATGATCGAAAGAATGTGGTTATACATAATTAATGGCTCTCAGCCGGTAGAGCGAACCTTCAGGTTCGCGTTAACATCAAGTTCTGCCCTTCGTGCTCGCATCGACATCAATTCTGGTAGAGCGGGTCTTCACGCCGCGGCACCGACGAATCGGTAGAGCGAGGCTTCACGCTCGCGTTAGTGATGGCCTCTTTATCTACGAGGGGCTTTAGCCCCGGAACTTTGGCCGACGAATACGGGTAATCCTCAGGACGCTCTGCCAATCCCCGGCGCACCGGATTTTGCCGGATATACTCCGCAATCTCTGCAAATTCATTGGCATCGCGCACTCCGCGATCGTGATAACGCTGCTGCCAAACCTCCCGCATTACGAGTCCGTTCTCACACAGAGAGTGCGAGAACCCGCCCTTGATCAGCTGGATTGCACGGCTTAACTTCTGTTGGTCATTCAGCGACAACAGTAGGTGGATGTGGTCCGGCATGACGACGTATTCGTGCAGGTCGAAGTCCTCCGCATCGCGATATTTCAATAAGTTGGCGACCATGAGTTCAGCAACCTCGTCCTGCTGGAAGAGGTTCTGCTGCATGTGCGCGCAAATCGTTATGAAGTAGGTCGTCATTCAGTCACCTCCGGGCTAAAGCCCGAAGTCTGATAATCGAGTACCTAACGCGACCCTGAAGGGCCGCTCTACCCGTTGCATCGCCGACAACTGACAACGGCTTCGTCACCACTTGACCACGTAATACATGACGAAACACACCAATCCCGCTACCATGACCAGCGCATACCACTGCACCAGTCCCCATTGAATGAGGCGCACCGGGTACGAAGCCAATCGCGTCAGCATGGCTACTCCGTTGACGAACAGGCCGTCGATAATCCATTTGTCCCAGAGCGTCGACAGCGTCCCGCTCATCCGTGTGGACCAGCCGGCGCCGTTCACCACGCCGTCGATCACGTCGGAATCAAACTTCCACAGTCCGTCCCCCAGGCCCATCACGCCCAGACGCACATCTCCGACCTTCTTTCGCCCGATGACAAACCAGTCGTAAAACTCGTCCACGTAATACTTGCGAAACAGCGTCTTGTACACCCGGGGGGAAACTTCCTGGATCGGCTCTTTGTACTCTTTATCGGCATTCTTGTAGGCGCGCTGCGCCAGGAACCAACCCCCTACGGCCGCGCCGACGGAGGCGAACATCAACACATATTCCAGCGGGTTGGTGTGCTCCACTTGCACCTCGCCGCTGGCGACCTGCGCCCCTCGGCCTTCTTCGACTAATACGTTGGCCGACCCGGCGAACACGGGCTCGAGGAACTTCTCAAAGCGATTGGTGCCACCAAGGCTGTGCGGCATTCCAAGATAGCCGGCCCCCACGGCGCACAGTGCCAGGATCATCAGCGGAATCGTCATCGTCTTGGGCGATTCGTGGATGTGGTGCTCCACCTCGTGCGACATGCGCGGCTTGCCGAAGAACGTGAGATAGATCAGCCGGAACATGTAGAACGACGTCATCAGCGCCGTCAGAAAGGCGATGTACCACAGGTAGCGATAGGCGCCGCCCTCGCGCGACCACGTCTCCCACAGGATGGCGTCTTTCGAGAAGAAACCGGCGAAGCCGGGAATGCCTGCTATCGCCAGCGTGCCGATCAGCATCGTGCCAAACGTGATTCGGATCTTCTTGTGCAGGCCACCCATGTGCTGCATGTCCTGCTGGCCACCCATGGCGTGAATCACCGACCCCGACCCGAGGAACAGAAGCGCCTTAAAGAACGCGTGGGTGAAGACGTGGAAGACACCGGCGGCGAAAGCGCCCACCCCGAGCGCCAGGAACATGTATCCCAACTGCGACACTGTCGAGTAGGCCAGAACACGCTTGATGTCGTTCTGCACCAGGCCGATGGTGGCCGCAAAGATCGCTGTCAGGGCGCCAACGATGGCAACGGTCTTCATGGCATTCGGAGCCAGCACGAACAGCGCATTCGACCGGGCCACCATGTAGACGCCTGCCGTGACCATGGTCGCTGCGTGAATCAGCGCTGAGACGGGCGTTGGCCCCTCCATCGCGTCCGGCAGCCAGACATACAGCGGAAATTGCGCCGATTTGCCGCAGGCTCCCACAAAGAGCAGGAGACAGGCAGCCGTGATCCAGTGATCGCCGATCTGGAATTGCCCGCTGCGTGCCATAGCGGTCACGTGCGTGTACTGCACCGAACCGAAATACCACGCGATGGTGAGCATCCCGAGGAGGAACCCGGCGTCGCCAATGCGGTTGGTGATGAAGGCTTTGTTGGCGGCGGTTGAAGCCGAATGCCGTTGGAAGTAGAAGCCAATCAGGAGGTACGAGCAGAGTCCCACGCCCTCCCAGCCAACAAACATCAATGCATAGTTGTTGGCCAGAATGAGCGTCAGCATCGAGAACATGAACAGGTTCAGGTATCCGAAGAAGCGATAATAGCCGCCCTCATGTGCCATGTAGCCCATCGAATAAATGTGGATGAGCATGCCCACGCCGGTCACAAACAGCAGCCAGATGGCGGAGAGTGGATCGAGCAGGAAGCCTACATCCACCTTGAACGGTGCAGGCTGGCCGCCGTGCATGATGTAACTCAGACTGGCGTCGCCCGTGCCCAGCCAGGTAAAGAGGACCTTCTCGAATGGCTTGCCGTGGCTCAAGGCGGAGTAGTCGGTGTATTGCCAGACGGCAGCGCATGTCCAGAGGAACGCCAGCACCACGACGCCCACGCAAACGCCGTTGATCGCCTGCTTCGACAGCTTGCGTCCGAAGAAGAACATGCAAGCCGCGCCCAGCGCGGGAAACAGCGGTATTAACCAGATGTGATCCAAGAAGAACATTTTCTAAGCTCGGTAGAGCGGGCCTTCAGGCCCGCGTCCACGCAACCTATTCCTTTGTCATCCCGAGCGAGGTCGCCGCGGCGACCTGAGTCGAGGGACCTGCACTTCCCCCGCCGTCCCTACGGTACTCGGATCTTTCGTCTGCGCTCACCCAGCGTTGAAACGCTGGGCTATCCCCTGTCGTCTCGCTTTGCGAGACTGCATTTCCGCCCTGCAAAGATCTGCTCATTCAGACCGATATTCCGGCGCTGTCATCCTGAGCGGAGGTTCGCCGCCTTTGCGAACCGGAGTCGAAGAGCCGCCCTGAGCTTGCCGAAGGGACCTATTTCCGCCCAGCAGCGGGGCTAAAGCCCCCAACTCCAAACCCTAGTAACGCGGCCTTAAAGAGCCGCTCTATCCGATCACTAACCACTAACCACCAGCCACTGACCATTGCCTTTTCACCACTTCAACAAATCCACTTCGTCGACGTTTACTGTCTCCTTGTTACGGAAGAAGGCGATGATGATGCCCAGTCCCACTGCCGCTTCGGCTGCCGCGTCGGTGATGACGAAGATGGCAAACACCTGCCCGTGCAGTCCCCAGAGCCTCGAGAACGCCACCAGGTTCAGGTTCACGGCATTCAGGATCAGCTCAATCGACATCAGGATGATGACCACATTTCTGCGGGTCAGCACCCCGATGGTGCCAATCATGAACAGCGCTGCCGCGACCACCAGGTAATGCAATGTGGCAATCTGAGCCATAAATCAGTTCCCTGCTCCAGCCGCAGCTGCAGCTTTGTTAGCTTTGATTTTCACCCAAGCCTTGTTCGGCGGCCTTGATGCTTTGGCAGGGCTCTCCGGGTTTCTTTTCAGACCTTGTTTTACAACGTACGCAGTTGGAACCTTGATCTTGACAACTGTCCAAACCTTGCCGACTTCAACGGAGACCACTTCGCCGCCCTTGATGCTTGCTCTTTCCTTTGGCATGCCATCCTCCGAAAGAAATTCGAAACTGGACTCAAATCCTCTTCTTGGCCATGACCACCGCGCCCACGATGGCCACCAGCAACAACAGCGACGCAACTTCAAACGCCAGCATGTACGGTCCGTAGAGCACCAGCGCGACCTGCTGCGTGTTCTGGCCCTCCGGCATGCTGACAAAGTTGAGCGGAAAGATCTCGTATCCCTTGTGAAAGACGAACAGCAACAGTCCACCGAGCGCGAGCGCCGCGACGGTGCCGACCATCCACTGCTTGTTGAACTGGATCTCGCGAATGTTCTGCTCCAGGTTCACCAGCATGATGACAAACAGGAACAGCACCATAATGCCGCCGGCGTAGAGCACCACCTGCACCGCAGCCACGAAGGGCGCGTAGAGCATCAGGTAGAAGCTCGCCAGCGACAGCAAGGTCACGATCAGTGCCAAGGCCGCATGCACCGGGTTGCGCCGGGTGATCACCGCAATCGCCGAGGCAATCGCCATGAACGCGAAAAAATAGAAGAAGAAGGTTGTTGCGACCGGATTCATTTCTCGCGCTTCACCTTTGGTTACCCCTGCCGCCGGCTAAAGCCGGCTCTTCCGCAATGTAGCTGCTTCGACGGTGGCCTGAAGGCCAGCTCTACCCACCATTCCTGACAACTGACTACCGGCTACTCACAACTTACTTTCGGTACCTCTCCGGCTCCTGCCCATGCTCGAGTGCCGCCTGGTCCAGCACCATGCCTTCACGGCTGTACAACGCCATCTCGTAGTCCTGCGTCAGTTCCAGCGCGTCGGTCGAACACGCTTCGGCGCACAACCCGCAGAACATACAGCGGCTCAGATCGTACGTCCATGAGACCGGTTCTTTGCGGCGGGTCACCGGATTGCGTTCGCCCTTCACCACGATGAGCTGTTCCGGGCAAGCCAGCGCGCACAGATTGCAAACGATGCACAACGACTCGCCGGTATCGGGATTGACGTTCAACCGGGGCTGTCCGCGATAGCGCTCGAAGATCACCGGACGCTCCAGCGGATACTGCTCGGTAATGGCCTCGCTCGGCTTCTGGTAGTCGAAGGTGACCTTCAAGCCCTTTATCAGGTCGATGAGAAAAACTTTGCGAATCAATGACGGCAGACTCACGGAATCACCTTCCTGGTAGAGCCGCCCTTCAGGGTGGCGGCTCCGCGGAGTCTTTTGTATTTTGAGCCGGCTTCACCCGGCGCATGACCTGGGGCTGAAGCCCCCGAGTCTTGAGGCAACGAGGACGCTGTCCTGGAGGCCAGCTCTACCAATCCGTTCAAGCTCATCGTGGCCCCCCCACCAGCGCCGCCCACAGCTCCTGGCGGACGCCCACCAACGCAGTCAGGATCAGCACGCCCAGGCCGACCGGCAGCAGCACCTTCCATCCCACTTTCATCAGTTGGTCAAAGCGGTAGCGCGGGAACGTTCCGCGATACCAAATGTACAAATACATAAAGAAAGCAACTTTGGCGACGAACCAGAAGATGTCCTGGACGCGGACGCGCACCGCTGGAATCAGCAGCACCAGTCCCACGAAGCCCAGTAGTGCGGCAAACGTTCCGAGGCCGATCGTCTGAATGCGAAACTGCGGAATCTTCGGCATGCGCAGCGTTCCCAGCAGGCAAAGGCCTGCGAGCACAAACAAGACCAATGCCGGGAGCAGCGAAAATGCGAGCTCCCAGGCAGGACCGCTCAACGCATTTTGGAAAGGCCTCATCCATCCGCCGAGCCAGAGCGTGACCGCGATTGACGAGACCGCCAGCATCGCTCCGTACTCCGCGAGGAAGAACAGCGACCAGCGGAATCCGCTGTACTCGGTGTGGAAACCTGCGACTAACTCCGACTCAGCTTCCGGCAAGTCGAAGGGAGCGCGATTCGTCTCGGCAACCATGGCAATGGCAAACACGGCGAACGCCAGAAACCCAAGCGGAAAGAACTTGAAGATGAACCAGGTGTGCTGCGCGTTCTGCGCTTCGACAATGCCGATCATGCTCAACGTGCCGGTGCCGGTTTCGAGACTCGTCATCAGCACCGCGGAGACGATCGCCAGTCCCATGGCAATTTCGTAGGAAACCATCTGCGCGCTCGAGCGCAGCGAGCCCATCAGCGGATAGTGTGAATTCGACGACCATCCCGCCATGATGATGCCCAGCACACCCAGCGACGAGATGCCCAGCATGAACAGTATGCCGATGTTCATGTCGGTGACGGCATGCGTCCGTCCGAAGGGGACGACCAGGAACGTAGTGAACGCGGTCATCACCACGACGACCGGCGCGCTCCAGAACACGGCCTTGTCGGCGCCCTCGGGGACAATGTCTTCCTTGATCAGCAGCTTCAACGCATCGGCAAAAGGCTGCAACAGTCCGTGTGGGCCAACGCGCATCGGGCCAAGGCGAATCTGCATGTGCGCCAGGATCTTGCGCTCCAGCCAGTTCATCGCGATGACCGCCAGCGAAATTCCAACCGTGATCAGCAGCACGTACACCGTCGCCCAGAACAGATTGCCCGCCTCGCCCGGGGTAACGCTCGAACTTAGATAGTTTTTTATCGCCTCAAACATTGTGTTTACCGGGGCTAAAGCCCCTGAACTGAAGTTTCATCCCTGAACGCTGGCCTAAAGGCCAGCTCTACCGGATCTTGCTTTGCGCGCCGCTTTTCTCAGGCTCTGTTGGAGCGCCACCTTGCTCAGTTTTGTCGCCGCCCTGCTCAGGTTCGGTCGGCGCGCCGCCTTTCGTCAGGTCCTGGTAGAGCGGGCCTTCAGGCCCGCGTCCCTCCGCTCCAAAAACATGAGGGGCTTCAGCCCCCGGCGGCATTAGCGGTCCACCTCCCCGAGCACGATGTCGAGGGTCCCGATGACCGCCACCACGTCGGCCACCAGCAGGCCGCGCACCATCTTGTCCAGAGCCTGCAGATTGACGAACGAAGGCGGCCGCACCCGAACCCGATACGGCTGCGTCGAACCATCACTCACGATGAAGTAGCCCAGCTCGCCCTTGGGCGCTTCGATCGAGTGGTACATCTCGCCCACAGCAGGCTTGATTACCTTTGGCACCTTCGCCATGATGGGTCCGGATGGCAGCCCATCGACCGCCTGGCGAATGATGCGCACCGATTGCCGCATCTCCTCGATGCGAACGAGATACCGGTCGTAGGTGTCGCCGTTCAGCCCGGTGGGAATATCAAACTCAAACTTGCTATACGCCTCGTACGGCTGGGCCTTGCGCAGGTCCCACTTCACGCCGCTGGCGCGCAGCACCGGCCCGGTGACGCCCAGGGCGATACAGTCTTCCGGATTGAGAATGCCGACGCCCTTGGTGCGGGCGACCCACATGCGATTGGTGGTCAGCAGCGTCTCATATTCATCGAGCTTGGGAAGGAATGCGTCGCAAAATCGTTTGCACTCCTCTTCAAAGCCGTCATAGGTCTCGTAAATACAGCCGCCGATGCGGAACGCATGCGTCGTCAGCCGAGCGCCGCAATACTTCTCGAAAATCCGCAGGATTTCTTCGCGATCGCGAAAGCAGTAGAACAGGGGCGTGATGGCGCCGATGTCCAGCGCGTGTGTGCCCAGCCAGACCTGATGACTTGCGATGCGGCACAGCTCCGTCAAAATCACACGGATGTATTGCGCCCGCGCCGGCGCTTCTACCGCAAGCAGCTTCTCCACCGCTTCGCAATACCCCAGCCCGTTCGACACCGCGGCGACGTAATCCATCCGGTCGACGTAGGGGTTAAACATGGTGTAGGTGCGGTTCTCGGCGATCTTCTCGACTCCGCGATGGAGATAGCCGATCACGCATTCGGTTCCCATCACCTTCTCGCCATCGAGCTTGAGGATCACGCGCAGCACGCCATGCGTCGACGGGTGCTGCGGACCCATGTTAAGGATCAGCTCGTTGGCATCCAGGAAGGTTTCTTGCGTGCTGTCGAGATCGAGATTGGACGTGTTGTACAAGGTCTCGTTCATTGGCCGCTCTCGATGCCGAGGTTGATCTGCACCCATTCTTTGTCTTGCTGCAGGATGGGATAGTCCTTACGCAGGGGGTGGCCCTTCCAGCCATCGGGCAGCAGGATGCGCTTCAAATCAGGATGCCCTTCGAACTGAATGCCGAACATGTCGAAGACTTCACGCTCCAGCCAGTTGGCCGTCGGCCAGATCGAAACGGTGGTGCGAATGTATTCGCCATCGTTCAGGAGGGTCTTCACGCGGACACGCTCGTTGCGCGGGAACGAGTAAAGAATGTAGATCAGATCAAACGGCTGTTCCCGCTTGGGATAGTGCACGGCCGTGATGTCAACGCAGTAATCGAACTGCTCGTCCTCGCGCATCTTCCGCAGGACCTCGAAGACAATCGAGCTGTCCACGATGAGGTAGTTCTGCCCAACGTAGGTGCTGGCCTCTTTGAGACCGGAGCCATATTGTGCACGCAAACGCGTGACCAGATCGGATTCCCAAGGCAACGGCTTCGGTCCTTCCGGCTTGGGAGCAGGTTTCGGGACAGCGGCAGCAGGCTTCGCAGCAGCCAAGGGAGGTGCTTTAGCGGCGTCTGATTTGTCAACTGGAGCAGCGACCGGTTTCGCAGCGGCTTTTTCGGCGGGGGGACTGCCCGGTTCGCCAGTGCCTTTGGCAGGCTTTACGGCCGGGAAACCGGTGGCCGTCGGCGTTTCGCTTACTTTTTCGGGAGAGGAATCAGCGGCCGCGACCTTTCCTGATGGCGGCTTTTCGCCGCCCGTTCCGGGGGAGACTGCGTCAGGTCCTTTGGTCTCGTCAGGCATTGCCAAGCTTCCCTCTTCCACCGGTTCTCGTGTGTTCTGGAACCATTTAGTTGTAACAGCCTAGCGACGGCGGACAACGTGCGAGAATCACGACAAACTGTGATAACCATCACAGGGCCCAGGGCGGAAGCCCTATTCACGGTTGCGCTCGCTGTTATGCGGCGCTGAAGTGCCGCACTACCCGAGCCCTACACCCATTCCAGCGCGCCCTTCTTCCAGATCCAGATAAATCCCACGATCAGGATGCCGAGGAAAATCAGCATTTCCAGCAGGCCAAAGAGTCCGAGCAACTTGAATTGCACCGCCCACGGGAACAGGAAGATCGTTTCCACGTCGAACACCACGAACAGGATGGCCACGATGTAGAAGCGTATGGTGTAGCGTCCGCGCGCGTTGTCGAAAGGCGTGATGCCGCACTCATAGGGCATCAGCTTGGTTTTAAAGGGGTTGCTTGGCCGGACAAGGGTAGCTAGCAGCAGGGTTCCAGCCGCCACCAGGAACGCTACCAACGCGAAAATGAAGATTGGAACGTAGTTCGACGGCATAGCACTTCGTATCCTACGTCACAATGCGGTGTGACACTGTGATCTGGGTCACGTCCGGCTGTGACAAAAAGAATCAGGAGAGATGGGGCCACTATACCGCCTCCCGAAATGGGATTCAATGACACAGGTCACCAACCGCCTTTCGCAATTCGTAGTTCGCTTTGATCTCACCTATCGACCGCCTCCGGTAAGTGACGCACCAGGCAGCGGCTCAACCACTTTGTTCTCATCCATCTATAATCGATTTTCTCCATCATTGACCTCGTCACCACGGCGAGCCGGGAGCACCATTGGCACTTGACCAGAAGATTTACGAGCTACGTAAAGACAAGCTGAAGCAGATTGAAGCCTTGGGGCAGCAGGCCTACCCCTATCGCTACGAAACCACGCACACCGTGCCACAGATTCTTGACGAGTACTCGCCCAAGACCGCCGAGGAACTCGCCGCGCCGAAGGTCAACGTCAGCGTTGCGGGACGCCTGATGTCGATCCGTCTGCAAGGAAAGGCCGGATTCGCTCATCTTCAGCAGAACGGCAAGCGGTTACAGATCTATGTCAAGCTCGACTTTGTCGGTGAACAAGGCTTCCAGCTTTACAAGTTGCTCGACTTGGGCGACTACATCGGCGTGAAAGGCTATCTGTTTCGCACTCGCACCGGCGAGCTCACCGTGCATGTCGAGGAGATCACCTTTCTGGCCAAGGACCTGCTTCCCTTGCCGGAAAAGTGGCACGGCCTGCAGGATGTCGAGACGCGCTATCGCCGCCGCTACGTCGACCTGACCATGAATCCCGAGGTGCGCGGGGTCTTCGAGAAGCGTGCCAAGGTCGTGCAATCGCTTCGGCGCTTCCTCGACAGCAACAACTTCATCGAAGTGGAGACGCCGATGATGCATCCCATCGCCGGCGGGGCGGTGGCGAAGCCGTTCATCACGCACCACAACACGCTCGACACCGACTTGTATCTGCGCATTGCGCCCGAGCTTTACCTGAAGCGGCTGGTCGTCGGCGGCATGGATCGCGTCTACGAGATCAATCGCAACTTCCGCAACGAAGGCATTTCGACCCAGCACAACCCCGAGTTCACCATGCTTGAGTTCTACATGGCCTACGCGGACTATCGCGACATGATGGACTTCACCGCCAGGATGCTGGCGCAAGTGGCGCAGGACGTCAACGGCACCACGACGGCGCACTTCAACGGACACGACATCGACTGGAGCAAATTCCAGCGGCTCTCGATGCGCGAGGCGATCATTCAGTACTGGCCGGAGAGCGCCAGCCCGAAGCCCGAGATGAGCGACTTCGCCAGCGTCGACAAGCTCGCAGAACTGGTGCGCCGCTATAACGCGCACAATCCGCATATTCCGTTCGATCCGGCGGCGCCGGCGGGCAAGACGATTGCGGAGATCTTCGAGTTCGTGGCTGAGCCGCACCTCATCCAGCCGACCTTTATCTACGACTTCCCGCTGGCCATTTCTCCGCTCTCGAAGAACAAGCGCGAAGGCTTTTCTTCGGACGCACGCGAGCGCGTCGAAAACGCCGACTGGGTGGAACGCTTCGAGATCTTCGTCGGCGGCTTGGAAATCGGTAATGCCTTCAGCGAGCTGAACGATCCGGAGGAGCAGCGCCGCCGCTTTGAGGGCCAGCTCAGCGAGCGGGCCCGCGGTGACGAGGAAGCGCACCAGATGGACGAAGATTACATACGCGCGTTGTCGTACGGATTACCGCCAACGGCTGGCGAAGGCGTCGGCATCGACCGCCTTACCATGTTGCTGACGGATTCGCGCTCCATTCGCGACGTCATCTTGTTTCCGCTGCTGCGGCCATTGAAGCGCGAAGAGGAAGAGCAGCTAGACGGGCCGGGAGAAGAGAAGAACTGATTCACCACGGAGAAGTCTTGGGCGTTTTCCGAACGGAGCGCTTCAGCCCGCGGTCAGATTCGGGGAGTGGGGGCCTTCGGGCCCGCATCGCGCACTGCGGGAAATTAGGTAGAGCGGGCCTTCAGGCCTGCGTTTGCCGCACCCTTGAGAACGAAGCGTGGGAGCCACTGCGAAGCAGAGGCTCCCACGCCATAACAAGAGGCCACCACTAACGCGGCGCTGAAGCGCCGCTCTACCAGAACACGAGTCAACCGTCATTCCGGCCGGAGGGCCCTTTTGGGCCGCGAAGTGGAGGAACCTGCTTTGGACTGGCATTTGGGCAATCCGGACAAAAAGCAGCTTGCTCCGCTCCGGCCTGAAGGCCGAAATTAATTTATGAAGATCATGAGAAAATTCTTTCGATTCACTCGCGCGCTTACCTTAGTTCTCGTTGCGGTCGCATGTCTTCCCGCTCCCGCCCAGTCCACGCCCCCCAGCATCTCCTTCCTTCAAACAATCCAGCCCGCCGATCTGGCCAAGCTTCTGCAATCCTCTGCGTCGAAGCCGCTTATCATCCAAGTCGGCTCGCGCGTTCTATACACCGAAGCGCACATACCCGGATCGGAATACATCGGGCCAGCTTCCAGCGAGGAAGGGCTGCAGAAGCTGCGCGATCGCGTCAAGGCCCTGCCGAAAAACGCCGCGATTGTGCTCTATTGTGGCTGCTGCCCGTGGAGCCATTGTCCCAACGTGAAGCCTGCCTACGCGGAGTTGCACAGCCTCGGGTTCACCAACGTCAAGGTGCTGTACATTGCCGATAATTTCGGTTCGGACTGGGTGCAGAAGGGATACCCCATCGCCAAAGGCGACGGTGGAAAGTAAGTTTTTCTTATGCCTCGAAACCTGATCCGCCTCTGCCTCTTCGGCTACCTCGCGGTGACAGCCCTTTTACTCACGGGTTGTCATTCCACATCTCGCGTCGGAGGCGAGCGGGCCGGCATCGGAGCTCCGGCTCCCGATTTCTCGCTCACCGATCTCAACGGACAGAATCTGACCCTCGCCAATTACAAAGGAAAGGTCATTCTGCTGGACTTCTGGGCAACCTGGTGCGGGCCGTGCGAGAAAGAGATTCCGCAATTCATCCAGCTACAAAATCAGTACGGCCCACAAGGCCTTCAGATCTTAGGTCTGTCCATGGACGACGGGCCCAAGCCGGTGCACGCCTTTTACGAGCGGGTCAAGATGAACTATCCGGTTGCGGTGGCGAACGCCGATCTGGGGCAGCTCTACGGGGGAGTCTTCGGGTTGCCGGTCAACTTCGTCATCGGCCGGGATGGGCGCATCGCGGCCAAATATGTGGGCGCGACCGATATTGCCACCATCCAGGGCGAGATAGAGAAGCAGCTAAGGGATAAACACTGAACGAGATGGAGAGCGTGCGCTCCGCCTAAACGATTTGGCGCTCACGATACGCAACTGCGTTGCGAGTGGCTTTACTTAGGCAGATCACTCCAGGTGCCGCTGAACAACTTGGTCCCGCGGGTCTTATGTTCGGCGACCATCGCGGTTACACCCATCACTCCCATGACCAGGAAAATCAGAAAGAAGACTACGGCGATCGCAAGGACTGGCATACTCCACCTCTGCCGCTATTCTGAGGTGTTAAGACCTGGTCTTCGGTGACTACGATCACCGCTCGATGTGAGGTTAGATCCGGCGCGTACGACATCGAACGCGTCAGACACCAGCCAATCGCCAAGTCGAACCGCGCGGCGGACCGCTATGCCTTGGGCCAAACCTCGGTAATCACGCGAGTTTACTTTACTTCTGCCAGCTGAGTATCCAGAGCCACCAACGTACGCCGTAACAACTCCGAATAGCGTTCGTTGGTGCTGGTTTCCAGCTGCTTCGCTGTGCTCGCCCTCGATAGAAGCAATGAAGAGCGCTTCCTCTGGACTTGCAGGCGTTCGGCAGAAAGAGAATCGTCGCTGCGCACGGCAGCTTCGACAGTAAACGCTTGAATTTGATCTTCTACAGACTTACTGTCCCAACCACGAGCCATGATCCAAGTATAATCGCCAGCTCTCGTAAGCGCACGCCGCTGCCGGCAAGAACCTAACGCTTGGCCGTTCGGGCGTGTTCCTGCGGGTTGGCTGCGCTGTTATAGCCGTCGCCGTAGCCGAGTTGAAATCCCTGCCGGAGCCACTCGCAATAGAGCACCGCGGATTTGCCTTGATCGAACTTAGCCGCGTCACAGGGATACGCAGTTGTCGCAGATAGGCGGTTGTCGTGGATGCTGTTCAGGCCCTGCGATCTTCCAGCACGGTACCCGGTGAAGATGCCCTCATCGAAAATGGCATCGAAATGCAAATCGAGAGAGGGTTCGGGCAGGCCGGCGACTCCTGCAGATAACCGCCGCAATTCTTGCGCTGCGCGAAAGTCCTTACCCTCGATCCCATCATAGTATCCAGCACGGAAACCATCGAAGTAGCCGGAAGTAAATCTGGCGTGGTGCGCACCCGGCACGTCGCGCTTGCCCGGGGGATGATTGAACTCCGGAATCGCTTCCACCGCTCGTGCCCGGTGTCCCATCTGCAGATCGATGTCGGCAACATGAAATCCTTCTTCATATCCATGAATGTAACCATGAAGGAAGCTCGATTTCTGATAAGCAGCGTGGGCCGGATCGACCGTAAGGTGCATGTCGGTCTGTGCCGCCACCAGTTGGCAAACCGCCACCAGCGCAGACACCACGATTGCAAAGCGAAGACACAACTCGCGGGACACCGGGATGACTCCGCTGGGTGAGATGAATACGCGTTCAAGAGAGATGCCGGAAGATCCTCGGTCGAGCGTATTTAGCGTTGTTCCCGAATTGGAACTCCGACCCAATTTGGGCCGGGAAAGCGTTGACCTCGACGCCAGCTTGTCCAAAGATAGAACTGGTTGCATGATGCGAATTCTCGTCGTGGAAGATGATGGTCCCCTGGCCGGCTTCGTCAAGAAAGGCCTGGAAGCGGAGCACTACGCGGTGGACATTGCGTCGGATGGGGAAGATGCCAGGCTGCGGGCAGAGGAAAGTGATTACGACCTGCTGATCCTCGATCTTAACCTGCCCAAACTGGATGGGCTGTCGGTCCTGCGCGCCATCCGACCCAAGAAACCCAACCTCCCCGTATTGGTTTTGACCGCGCGAAGCCGGGTGGAAGACCGAGTATTGTCGCTGGATACGGGTGCCGACGACTGCTTGCTCAAACCGTTTTCTTTCACCGAGTTATCGGCCCGGGTGCGGGCGCTGCTGCGCCGCGGACCGCGCACGGTACAGACCGTACTGCGGGTGGGCGATCTGGAACTGGATCGCGTCGAGCGCAAGGTAGGACGGGCTGGAAAAAGCATCGACCTGACTTCGAAGGAGTTCGCCCTGCTCGAGTACCTGATGCGCAACGCCGGGCGCCGGGTCACCCGTGCCATGATCGTCGAGCATGTGTGGAATCTGTGCTTCGACACCACCACCAACATCGTGGATGTCTACATTAACTACCTGCGCAAAAAGGTCGATGAGGGCCGGTCCGTGCCCTTGATTCATACCGTGCGTGGAGTGGGCTACGAGATGAGTTGTGACCCGAGGCAGGTGTGATCGGGAAGGCTGTACGTGACCTCCAGGAATTCAATAACACGAACCGGACGCCGTCCGACTGCCTGCACAGCCTGAGCCAGCCCCTGACAGCGCTGCATTGCGCGCTCGAGCTGTCTTTGTTACGCGACCGGACCCTCGAGGAGTTCCGCCACAGCGTCGAGGCAGCGCTCGAGAACGTCTCCCGCCTTCGAACAACAATCTTGATGATCCGCGAACTGCAGGAGGCGGATGATCCGGGAGATGTTTCTCAACCGGTGCGAGCGGACCGGCTGATCCGGCAGGTCTGGGAAAACCTCCTTCCGATCGCCAAGTCAGCCGGCGTGCGGATCGAACTCCTGTGTGATCCTGTGACGATTCGGGGGAACCAGGAGAAGCTGGAGCAAGCGTTTTTCTGCCTCATGGAGCCACTGGTGTCCTCCTGCGCTCCGGGAGACGTGATTGACGTGTCGGCGCTGGTGGATCGACCATGGCTTCAGGTCTACGTTATGCCACACCATGCGGCAGAGAGACCGATCGTGCCACCATCGGTGGGTCTTGCCGGGGGCGGTCAATGGGAGATCGCGGGTCGAATGTTTCAGGCGGCCGAGGGGAAGTTGTTCGTTCCGAGCGAAGCCTGCGGTCTCATTCGCTATTCCGTCAAGCTGCGATTTTGGCAAGACCCATCGGTCGTGGGTATGAAATCTCGGCAGCGAACACCAAAAACTTTAGATTCCTAGACGGTTCTAACCCCGCGCCAATCTTCTTCTAATCTTCGTGCCGTAAAACACTTTCATGACAACTCTGGCCCGTACTCCTTACTCCCCCGAGCCGGCCGTGATTGTGGCTAGTCCCAACTACGGCCTGCGCAAACAAATCATGCAGAATTTCCTCCACTCGAAGATTCCAGCGCTCGAGGCACTCGGGGGCGCCGACGCCCTGGGCAAGCTGGAGAGCAGCGAATGTCAACTGCTGCTGCTGGATCGCAAGCTGCCCGACTTGGAAGCCGAAGAGCTGATGCACATCATTCATGAGCAGTTCCCGGGAATTGACGTGTTGTTGCTGGACGAAGCGGGTCAGCCTCCCTTGCCGGGACAGTCGGCGGAGTGGCGCAGCCGGGACGCCCACGAGGTTTTTGCAGCCATCGCGCGCTGGAATTCGCCCGCGGCCCCGGCGCCGGAGCGCCTCGCTCTAGAGCCGACCGTAAACCAGCTTCCTGGCTTGGTAGGAGCCTCGGCGTGCATGCTGCGGGTGGCAAAAATGGCCCGACTGGTAGCTCCTCGAAAAACCCCGGTGCTTATCACTGGACCCACCGGTACCGGCAAAGAGCTGGTGGCGCGAGCCCTTCATCAGCTCAGCCCGCGCGCGGATAAGCCCTTTGTCGTCCTAAATTGCGCAGCCATTCCTGAAGCGTTACTCGAAGCGGAGCTGTTCGGCTACGCGCGGGGCGCCTTTACCGGTGCCGTGCAGCCACACGTGGGGCGCATTCAGAGCGCCAACGGCGGAACCCTGTTTCTTGACGAGATAGGCGAGCTGCCGTTGGGAATGCAGGCCAAGCTGCTGCGCTTCCTCGACCAGGGCGAGGTGCAACGCCTGGGCAGCACGGAGACCTTGCGGGTCGATGTGCGGGTGATTGCGGCGACCAATGCCAGGCTGGACGAGTTGTCACGGCAGCGCCTGTTTCGCGAAGACCTCTATTACCGGTTGGCAGTTTTTCCTCTCGAGCTGCCTCGCTTGTCCGAACGGGGCCCTGACATTGAGACGCTGGCCCGCCATTTCCTCGAGAGGTTTGACGCCGGCGAAGAGGCGGTCCATCTGTCACCAGCAGCGGCGAGAATCCTGCAACAACACAGCTGGCCCGGCAATGTGCGGGAGCTGCAGCATGTGATGGAACGGGCCACGATCCTGGCCGAAGGCGGCGCCATCCTGCCCCAGCACCTTGGACTGCCTTTGGAGGATGGCACCCCAGCAATTTCGCCAGCTGCGCAGGCTGCATGAGACGAGGTTAATGCAGGGGAGCCGGATTGGTCTGTGGCGTGCTCGTAAGGATGGGCAGATGTTGCCCAGCTCACAACTCGACCGGAACCGCGATCTCGATATGCCTCCGCCGCTGGGTCCTACACCCAGTCTCCAGAGCCAACGCATCCTCGGCGGCTCGAAGGTGAGGAGCAGGATCATCGGAAACTCACCGGCGCTGCGTGCTGCCCTTGACCGCGCCGCACAGGCGGCACGCAGCAGCGCCGATATTCTTATCGAAGCTGAAAGTGGAACGGGGAAGGAGTTGCTGGCGCGGCTCATTCACGAGGAAAGCTGCCGCGCGGCCATGCCCTTTGTCGCGCTCAACTGCTCGGCCGTACCTGAATCTCTGCTGGAGAGCGAGCTGTTTGGGCACGTCCGCGGCGCATTTACCGGCGCCCTTGCCAATCATGCCGGGAAATTTCAGCAGGCCCACCGGGGCACTCTGCTGCTGGACGAAGTGAGCGAGATGCCGATGCTGCTGCAGCCCAAGCTGTTGCGCGTGCTGCAAGAGCGTGAATTTTATCGCCTGGGCGATAACCAATCGGTCGTGATCGATATTCGGGTCATCGCCACCACTAATCGCACGCTGCAAAACCTGGTGCTTGAGGGTCGCTTCCGCGAGGACCTGTACTATCGTCTGAACGTCATTCCGCTTACGCTGCCTCCGCTTCGCCAGCGCGGCAAGGATGTGTTAGAGCTGGCCCAGTACTTCGCGGCACAATTTTCCGCTCCGTCGCTGCCGCCCGCTCTGACCGCGGAGTTTAAGGCCGCATTGCAAGATCATACCTGGCCGGGCAACGTCCGCGAACTGGCCAATACGATGCGGCGGGCGGTGGCGCTGTGCGACAACGGAGAAATCGCAGCCGACGTCCTGCAAGTTTCGGGCCCCTCCTTGCACCTTGCCGCGGGTGCCGCTTACTTGAGGCCGGGGCTGTCGTTTCGCGAACTGGAAAAAAGCCTGCTGGAAATTACCCTCGCGGCTACGGCGGGAAATCGTACCCGTGCCGCGGAACTGCTGGGAGTTAGCCTGCGAACCATTCGCAACAAGATCCGCGAATACGGACTTCCTCCCCGGAGGCTGGCATGAGTCTGCTCGACACTCCGCTTACCAACTTGCTGTCCCATGCTCTCGACCTGACGTCGAGGCGCCAGGCCCAGGTCACCCAGAACATCGCCAATATCGACACCCCGGGCTATCGCACGCGTGACCTGGACTTTCGCACCGAGTTGCAACGCGCGCTCACCAGCGAGGACACCGCCGGGACGGCTCCGATGACTTCGGAGGTGCCGGGTTTGATCGAAAGGCCTGACGGCAATAATGTCAGCATCGATCGCGAAAGCCTGCTGATGGCGCAGAACCAGCTGCAATTCCAGACGGAGGTGCAGGTATTGCGCTCGGAGTTCAGCCGGCTGCAGATGGCAATCAACGGAGGCAACGGACAATGAATCTCTTTGGTCTGCTCCAGGTCAGTGGCTCAGCTTTGAAGGCCGAGCGGACGCGCGCCGAGGTGGTTACCAGCAATCTGGCGAATGCCGAGACCACCCGCGTTCCGGGGGGGGGCCCTTACCAGCGACGGATGGTGGTCTTCAACAGCCGGCCGGCGTCGCAGTTTCGCCTGCTTCTGGCCAACTCGGCAGGTGCCGCAGACGGATTGCCGTCGGCAGGAGGAGTGGAGATCAGCGATATAGCAACCGATCCCACCCCCGCGGAGCGCCGCTACGAGCCGGGGCATCCCGATGCCGACGCCAGCGGATATGTCGCATATCCGTCGATCAATCCGGTCCAGGAAATGGTGGACCTGATGGGCGCGGAACGCTCGTATGAACTCAATGCCAGCGCCGTCCAGGCGGCAAAACAAATGATTCAGCAATCGCTCCAGATCCTGAAGTAAGCGCCAGATAGGCGGTGGTTATGACGATTTCTGCGTCCCTCCCCGGTTTGCGGATCTTGCCGGCTGACATTTCCCCAGCGGCCGGAGCCAAGCCGCCTTCCAAGACCACGGGCAGTTTCGGCCAGACTCTGCAGGATGCGGTTGGCGAAGTCGATGATTTGCAGCAGGAGGCGCAGTACCAAGTCAGTGGAATGCTGCAGGGTAACGGCGTTGATGTGCACGACGCCATGATCGCGGTCGAGAAAGCGGACCTGTCGTTCCAACTCATGCTGCAAATGCGAAACAAGGTTGTGCAGGCCTATCAACAGATTGCAGGTATGCAGTTCTAGATTTCGGGCTGAAGCAAACAGAGTGAAACTGTGGTGAACGGCGAGACAACAGGGACGCGAGCGTTGCGGCAGGCCAAGGATTTCCTTGCCGGACTGACTCTCAAGCAACGGCTGCTGCTGGCGGGGGGTGCGGTCGCCGTCGCCGGAACGCTGGTTTTATTCGTACAGCTGATCGGCAAGCCCGATTACAAGACACTCTATTCGGGTCTGAATCCCGGCGACACGCCGGCCATCGTCGCACAACTGGCGGCCAAGAACATTCCCTATGAGCAGTCCGCCGACGGAACCAGCATCACGGTTCCGGCCGACAAGTTAGATAGCGCCCGGCTGGAGGTGGCCTCGCAGCCTATGCCGCATAGCGGGCGTTTGGGTTTCGAACTCTTCGACAAGCCTAACTGGGCAGGCAGCGACTTCAGCGAGAAGGTCAATTTCCAGCGTGCGCTGGAAGCCGAACTAGAGCGCACGCTCGAGACTCTCAGCGAGGTCAGTGCGGTCCGGGTGCACCTGGTCTTACCCGAGCAATCGCTGTACAGCGAGCGGGAACGTGCGGCCAAAGCCTCGGTGATCCTGAAACTGCGGCAGGGCCGGCTCACCGAGCAGTCGGATGTGGCCATACGCCAGCTGGTTGCGGGGGCGGTGGACCGGCTGTCGCCGGAGAACGTGGTCGTCATCGACGCCGATACCAATCTCCCCATGGGTCGAAACGGCGGCGGCCGTGACGGCAACGTCTCCGAACTCGATCAGGAAATGGCCAAAAGAGTGGTGGAAACCCTGGAACCGGTGGTGGGTGCGCAAGGCGTACGGGCCAGTGTTCACGTGGAATACGATCTCACCTCCGGGGAAGAGACACGCGAAACCTACGATCCCGCCACGTCGGTCCCGCTGAGCATGACCCGCAGCGAAGAGCGGCTGGGCAGCGAGTCGGCAGGCGGCGTACCGGGCACCAGCAGCAATCTTCCCAATGCCAAGGTTCCGGCAACGCAGAAGGCCGACCCGGAAAGCCACAGCTCGAAGACCGAGACCGGCACTTACGCGGTCAACAAGGTTGTGCGCCATACGATTGAACCGGCGGGACGGATCAAACGCATCGCGGCGGCGCTGTTGATCGACGATGGCAGCGATATCGAGCAGAAGAACGGACAGCGAATTGTACTTCGTCGCCGGCGTACGGCGGAGGAGATGAAGCAGATTGAAGGCCTGGCGGCAGCGACGCTGGGCATCGATGCGCAACGCGGCGATTTGCTCGCGGTAGAAAACCTTTCCTTCCAGAGCCTTCAGCAGGATGCCCCGGTCCCGACCACGACCGCCGATCGGGTTCAGCGGATCCTGCGTAATTTTGCCTGGATCTTCCGTTATGGCGCACTCGCGTGTCTGTTTGGCGTTGTCTACGTGCTCCTGCTACGGCCGATCAAGAAAGAGATCCTGACGGTCCTCAAGGCTCTCCCCGCCAGGCTTGCGACGAAGAAGCTGGCCGGTGGCGTCGAGGAAAGCGGACAGGCCATTCCGGCCAGCGCCGGTGCTTTGCAAAACATACTGGGCGATGCAAGCCTGGCGGAGGATCCGGCACTGAACAAGCTCTCCAACCTGAAGAAACATCTGGTTCAGAAAGTGCGGTCTGAGCCGGCGGAAGCGTCGCGGCTGGTTCAGAGCTGGCTGCGCGAGGGCGGCGCTGAGTGACCGGCGCAAGTCCATCAGCGAGAGGCATCAGCGGGGTTCGCAAGGCCGCGGTTCTGCTGGTTTTGCTGGGAGAAGAGGCAGCCACCGGCATTTACCGTCAGCTGTCGGAGACGCAGATCCAGGCGCTCACCCGGGAAATTGCGCAGTTGGATAACCTTGCCCCCGAAACCGCGGCCGAGGTACTGGAGGAGTATTACCGTCTGACAATGACCCAGCAATACCTGGCACAGGGCGGGAACAGCTACGCGCGCGCTCTGCTGGTAAAGGCCTTCGGCGAGGACGGAGCAGACAAACTGATGCATCAGGTGACGCAGGCGCAGGAGCTCAGCGACAGCCAGCTGAACGCATTGCATAAGGCCGATCCGCAACAACTGGCACGCTTTCTCGAAGGCGAGCATCCGCAGACGATTGCCCTCATCCTGGCGCACCTGGACGGGAAAGCGGCATCGTCGCTGTTGATGAAGCTGCCGGAAAGCCTGCGTGCCGAGGCGGTGAAGCGACTGGCGCTATTGCGCAACTTTTCTCCCGAGATGGCGCAGAAAGTTTCGGTGGTCCTGCACAAACGGCTGCAGGCTTTGGGCGAGCAGAGTCGCCGTGCCTACGCCGGTTTCAAAGGCGTGGCTGACGTGCTGAATCGACTGGAGCCGATCGCGGTGACATCGATCCTGGAAACCATTGAATCCGAAGACGCCAACCTGGCGCTGAATATTCGTAACCTGATGTTTACCTTCAACGACCTGCTTGGGGTAAACGAGACCGGCATTCGCGAGCTGGTGTCGCGCCTTGACAAGAAGGTGCTGGCCCTGGCGCTGAAAGGGGCCCCCGAGGAACTGCGCAACCATCTGATGAAGGCCATGTCTTCCCGAGCTATCGAAATGCTGAAAGAAGACATGGAGGTGCTGGGACCGGTACGGGCTAAGGAAGTTAACAAGGCGCAGCAGGAAGCGGTTGCGACCGCGCGTCAGCTGGAAGCGGAAGGAAAGATTGTTCTGAAGGCGGAGAGTGCCGATGAATACGTCATGTGAGCCCTGGATTGACGGAGCCGGAGGTCCGATGGTGCAGAGCTTTCACTATCCGCCGGCGGGTTCTGGTCTGCAGGGTGGGCCATCGGAGTTTGCCGCCGAGGAGCAACTGCGTGGAGCGCGAAACCAGTCGCAAGAGCAGGCGCAAGCCGCAGCCGTGCTGGCGGCGCTCGAGCAGGGACAGCGGGAGGGAGAGGCCCGGGCCAAGGCGGCCATGGAAGCGTTGCTGGAACAGACCCGTGGCAGCCTGTTGCGAGCAATCAACTTGTTCAGCGTCGAGAAAACCCAATATTTCCGGGGGGTGGAGGCCGAAACCGTTCGCCTGGCTTTGGCGATAGCACGCAAAATCCTGCATCGCGAAGCGCAGCTGGATCCGCTGCTGCTCGCCGGAATCGTCAGGGTGGCTTTGGACCGGATGCAGGCCGGGTCTCATGTGACCCTCCGTGCATCCCAGGACAGCGTCGAGACCTGGCGCACCTACTTCCGGGAAAAGAAGCACGAGACAGGAGATCATGAGGTGCAGGTCGTCGCCGACGACGCGTTGGCCAGCCATGTGTGTGTCTTGCAGGCTGAGGCAGGCAACATGGAAATATCCCTGGAAAGACAACTGCAGGAGATCGAAAGTGGCTTTTTTGATCTTCTGGCCGGGCCGACGAGCGTCCGGTTATGAATGAAGGATCGTTGGCAGCGTATTTCGGGGCGCTCGATTCCTGCCCGGACTTCCGCTGGCGTGGACGGGTAACGCAAGTGGGCGGCAGCCTTTTGGAGTCGCACGGTCCGCCGTCGTGCATTGGGGAATGTTGTGAGATACGCGATACCAGCGGCCGCTGCTACCAGGGCGAGGTTGTGGGATTCCGCGGCAACACGGTATTGACGATGCCGCTGGAAACCCCAAGCGGCGTTCGCCACGGAGACAGCATCTTCGCGTGCGGGGTGCGTCCCTCGATCCCGGTTGGCGATGGGTTGTTGGGAAGAGTGATCGATGGAGCCGGGTCACCTCTTGACGAGCGTGGACCGTACCCTGCAAACGAGCGCCGGCCAATCGAAACAGCGGCTCCGTTGGCATTCGAACGCACCCCTATTCGCGAGTCCCTGGGCTGTGGGATTCGCGCCATCGACGCCTTTCTCACCTGCGGCCGAGGACAGAGGCTCGGCATCTTCGGCGGAAGCGGCGTCGGCAAGAGCACCCTGATTGGAATGATGGCCCGAGGCACCGCGGCGGACCTGACGGTGCTGGCGCTGGTAGGCGAGCGCGGTCGTGAAGTCGGTGAATTTCTGGAGTCGCTGGGAGAAGCTGGACGGAGCCGTTCGGTGGTCGTGGTCTCCACCTCCGACCAGTCGCCGCTGTTGCGCATCCGCGCGGCCCTGTCGGCCACCAGCATCGCTGAGTACTTTTGCCGCCAAGGCAAGCATGTGTTGCTGGTGGTCGATTCGCTCACGCGCTTCGCCATGGCACAGAGGGAGATTGGACTGGCAGCGGGAGAGCCACCGACGGCCAAAGCGTACACCCCGTCGGTGTTCAGCCGGCTGGCACAGCTGGTGGAGCGTGCAGGACGATTTGCCTCCGGCAGCATCACCGCGTTCTACACCGTGCTGATGGAGGGCGATGACCAGCAGGATCCTCTGGTGGATGCGGTGCGCTCTCTGCTCGACGGCCACATCGTTCTCGATCGGCGCCTGGCGACCGAGGGCCACTATCCCCCCATATCGATCTTGGACAGTCTCAGCCGGCTGATGCCGGCCGTGGTTTCGGGTGAGCACAGGAGTAAGAGCCGTCGACTGCGCGCGCTGTTGGCGGCCTATGCGAAATCAGAAGACCTGATTCGTATTGGCGCCTACAGCAAGGGAGCTGATCCGGTGCTCGACAGCGCGATTGCAGCTATGCCGAAGTTGAACTCCTTTCTGCAGCAGTCAGGAACCGAGAATGCCCTGTTCGCTGACAGCGTTGCCCGGCTGCTCTCGATGGCCAATTAGCCATGTCGTTCCGCTTCAACCTCGAAACGGTTCTGCGCCTTCGCCGAAGTCTGGAAGAACGCGAGAGGCTGCGCCTGATGGAGCTGTTTGCGCAGCGCGAGGCGCTGCGGCGTGAGTTGCAGGAGCTCCAGAATGCGAGATCGCGGGGACAAGAGCAGATGCAGGAGTCGATGCTGGGCCAAGGGGTCCGGGCCGCAGAGATTCACTTCCTAACCGCGCTGCTGCAGGCCAACGAATTCTGTCGAAAGTCTCTGCAATCACGCATTGAAGACTTGCAGACCACGATCCAAAAGCAGGTTGACCTTTACCGCAGTGAGCGTCAAAAGCGCGAGATTCTTGAGTCGCTGCGGGAAGAGCAAATTCGCAAGTTTCGTTTCGAGCAGCAGCGGCGGGAACAATCGCAACTCGACGAACTCCATCTTCTACGTCGAATTCGGGAAAGACGTTTCTTGCCCAGCGCAATGGGCAAGCCTTGCCCAGGCAGGCCTGCTGCCACGGGCGGTCCTCTTCCTTCAGAAGATCGGCAGAGTTCGTAAGTCCTTGAATCGCTATGCCGCTTCCCGGTAAACCATAAAAGCTTTGACGACAACGTTGGTTGGCATGCCAACTGCTACGTCTCTATTGCAGGAGCTATTCGAGTGCCGAACACCGTAATCGCAGCGCCGACCAACCTATCGCCGAGTGCGGCTGCGATTGGCGCGTCTGCGCGCTCTCGCCCCGGGAGCCTCTCTTTTCAGAACACTTTCCAGCGAGCAAGCCGAGAGCCCGGACGGCAGACTGGCGCAACCCAGGAGACGCCGGAGCATCCAGGGAGCAAGGTCTCAAAGCAGACCGGACCCTTGTCTGATGCCGGGATGAGCGAACGCCGTAGCGACGAGCCTGGGGCGACCGACTCAAGTCACGTTTCATTCCCGGGCGGTATCGCGCCTGCGACCGTCGGAACGGCCAACAACGCCGCTTTCCTGTCTTCATCGAGCACCGCTGCTACCACGCAAACCGCTCGCGAAGTTTGCCCAACTGAGGCTTCCGATGGCGGAATCGACAGTCTTGTGTCCTCCCCCACGTTGCCCGGCAACAGCGTGGACAAGACGAACGATCTCCCCAAACAGCGTCTGGCGGGCGAGGCGTCGACCGGCGACAGTTCTACCTTTGCAGCGGACGGTGTCGCGCCACAGAGTCTTTCAGCCTTGGATTCGGAGAGCGAAGGTTCGCCTTCAGCAGCGGCTGTACCTCATGACAGCGGGGCGGCTCGGGGAAGTACAGCGCGGAACAAGGTTCGAGTGGGTTCGGGTGCGGTGCCATCGCCCGGCCCGATGGCAAACGGCATAGCGAATCCTTCCAAACCCGGCGGAGCTGCCGAGGCTGTGCACTCAACCGATGCCAACGCCGAAATCAAGGCCAGGACTCTCAACGAATCCAGCCCGGCCACAGGCTCCGGGTCAGATATGGGAGTTGCTTCGGATCCCAGTCCTTCGGCGTGGGGATTGGCGGCGGCACCGACGCAAGACGTGGCAGACCAGGGTCCAGTCCCCGACGGCGAGTCGAAGACGCCCGTCGGAGTTCCGATTTCGGGCGACTCGCACGCGGCGCCGACGGAGGTCTCCACCACCGGCAATATCGCGGCGTATGTCGCGCCGTCCGAGAAGGACGATCCAGCAGGCAGTCCGGCATTTGGAACCATGGTCACGAGGAACGTGAAAGCTCACGACGCCGCGGTGTCGCCCTTACTGTCGAAGATTTCCTCGGAGCACGACAAGCAGCCGGCAGATCCCACTGTCTCCCCATCCTCAACGGCGCAGGTCAGCTCCGGCAGCGCAGATCCGGTGCCCACCGGCTTCGGCACAGCGAAGCAGGGGGATCCCCGCGCCGACGCCGAGACGCAAACCGGGATGATGCAGCACCCGAACTCCGGGGTCATTCAAATTGAGCACGTGTTGACCAAAATGACACAATCGGAAATACGGGTCGGGATCAACAGCAATGAATTTGGCAACATCGATCTGCAGGCCACGGTCGCGCGCAACCATGTCTCGGCCACTCTGCTCACCGACCACGCGGGCCTGCGGGCGGCGATTGCAGCGGAAATGCCAACTCTGGAACATGCGATCGCGCAGCATCAAATGACGCTCGACCAACTTCATCTGGATACGCAAACCAGCTCGGGTCAACAGCGGCAGCCGAGGTCACCAACCCCGACTGCGCAGCCAAGTCCGACGCCGGGCGTCCCGCCGGTGGAAGCCGCAGCGCAAGCGGAAGGGGGTCCCGCCACTTTGGGAGCCCGGGCAGTAAGACTGAACGTTCACGCTTAGAGAGGAACCATGACCACCAATCCCATGGCCGCGAGCAGCACTGCCCCAAGCAGCAGCTCAAATTCGTCTTCCACTTCCACCGGAGGCATGGACACGATGTTCATGCAGCTGCTGATCACACAATTGCAGAACCAGGACCCGACCCAGCCGACCGATCCCTCCGCCTTCGTGTCGCAATTGGTACAGGTGACGAGTTTGGATCAACTGACACAGATCAACCAGCTCCTACAGGCGAACCTGCCTGCAACCAGCTCCACTTCCACAGCAGGAGGCCATTAATGCCGCTCTTTTCGATCCCTCTTTCCGGACTTACGGCGAGTTCCACCGCCATGTCCACCATTGCGAACAATCTCGCGAACCTCAATACCGTGGGATACAAGTCGAGCAGTACGGAATTTCAGGATCTTTTTTATCAGACCGTAGGAACCAACGGCGCCGGCGACCCGATCCAGGTTGGCGCGGGCACGGCGGTCAGCACCACGGCAATGAACCTGACTTCGGGCAGCATCGAATCGACCACCGTGCCGACCGACGTGGCGATCATGGGAGACGGTCAATTCGTCGTACAGAATAATGGAGTCATCAGCTACACCCGAGCCGGCAACTTCAGTGAGAAGGATGGATTTCTGGAAACCCAGAATGGTGAGCAGGTCATGGGTTACTCCGCGGTCAATGGCGTGATCCCTCCTGGCGCCGCGCTGGCTCCTTTGCAGATCGTGCAAGGCCAGATCAACCCTCCTCAAGCCACCAGCTCGGTGCAACTGAACACCAATCTTGACGCCAGCGTTGCCATCGGAGACAGCCCGCTTTCTACCCCGGTGACGGTGTACGACTCGCTGGGAACACCACATGTGCTGGACTTCAACTTCACCAAGACCGCGGCGAATGGATGGAGCTGCGACATTACGATCCCCAACACGGATATGACGCCACCCGCCGCCTGGGCTGCATCGCAGGCCTATGCAGCAGGAACTACCGTCCTGGCGAATCCTGATAACGGTCACTTCTACAAGTGCACGGTGGCAGGAACCTCGGGGAACTCCGCGCCGACGGCATGGCCCACAGATGGATCGACGGTCACGGACGGTGGGGTTACCTGGCAGGACATGGGTACACAAACCACGATTGCCACGACAGCGCTCACCTTCGACAGCACCGGGAAGCTCACCAGTCCTTCGTCCAATGTCACCGGCATCTCGGCCTCCGGGCTGGGGGATGGAGCGGCGACGTTGAATCTGCAATGGACATTGTTTGATTCAACCGGCGCACCCCTGGTGAGTCAGGTTGCGGCGCCCAGCACAACCTCCAGCACAAAAGTAGACGGCTATGGCAGCGGATCGCTGACCGATTACAACATTAATTCCGACGGAGTAATCATGGGCAGCTTCAGTAACGGAAGAACCGCGGCACTGGGACAGCTGGCGCTGGCCAACTTCGCCAATCCGCAAGGCTTGCAACGCAAGGGCAACAATGATTACTCCGCCACCCTGGCCTCCGGAGCAGCGGTGATCGGCACGCCGGGCACGGGAGGCCGGGGAACCGTCTCCGGGGGATCACTGGAGCTGTCGAACGTGGATATTGCCAAGGAATTTTCTGCCCTCATTGTCGCCCAGCGCGGCTATGAGGCGAATGCCCGTACCATCACCACGTTTGATCAGGTCATGCAAGACACTCTGAACCTGAAACCAGCATAGCCAATGGGTCACTGACTTTGTTTAGGTGACGGCGCCCGGATCTGGTTCCTCCGCTTGGCCACAGGCGTTGTTGCCACGATGGTTATGTTGGAAACAAACCCATCCCGTGCAGACATTCTGAAGACCCGCGCCAGGACGCCTCACTCCTGTTCGGGTCTTCGGAATACGGTCACAGCTCATTAAGTCTCCCTTCATGAAGGATCTCTAATACCCCGTCCAGAGCCTCGATGAACCTTCCTTGCTACCTGACAATCTCGGCCTTTGGAGGGCGGTTCTCCAACCGCCTCGTTCCGCAAATGGAACGTAATCCCAAATGTCTTTCCCCCCATCGTAGGCTCCCATTCGGACTACACCAAGGGTTGCGAATCCTGGTCTGACCCACATTCGTACTGTAGCCGGAGGCCGTACTCGCCACTCACTGTCCCGGCGAAAGGGAATTCCGCTTGCATTGCAATCTGTGTCGCGAGAAGGATCGGAACGACTCAATCTCATGGACGAAAAACGATTGGCGATCGAGAGTTCCTCGGCCACGCCTCCCCAGGGCGCGGACGGCAACTGGAAGCAGCTTTGTTGGCTCCCTTGCCTGCTGACCCTGGAGTTGCCGCTTGCCCAGTTCACCATCCGGGACTTGTTGCGCCTGGAGCCGGGAACCGTGGTGCAAACTCGCTACAGCCGTGGTGCCGAAATTCCCTTGCGTGCCAATAACCAGCTGATCGGATGGGCGGAGTTCGAAGCGCTGGGCAATCACATCGCAGTTCGAGTGACGGAACTGGGCTAAGGAGACTTATGAAATCGGAGGCAGAAAATTTTTTGGCGCTGTCACGTCGTCCGCGGCAATGGTGGTGCTGGTTCGCCAACCTTCTGCGATCGGTTACCGTGGACAAGCCTCCGCGGCGCCTGCGTCTTTGTGAAAGTCTCTCCCTCGGCGAGAAGCGATTCGTTGCCGTCGTCCAATTTGAGGGGCAACAATTTCTGCTGGGCGGCGGCTCCAGTTCGGTGGCCCTGCTTTGTAGATTGGGCGAGACACCTGACTTCGCGGCCCTGCTGACGGAGTGGTGCGAGCGGCAACGCTGATGAGTCGACCCTGGCTTCAGCTCCGATGGGCTCTGGCGACCGCGGCGTGGTTGCCGTTTTCGGTCCACTGCGGGGCCATCGATCGCTTTAAACCCGATCACCTCCTGCCAATCGCCGGCGCTAATGCCAACGGTGTACCGTGGACGATCGTCGTCTTGCTGACGCTGCTGACGCTGCTGCCGGCACTGCTTCTTTCCATGACGCCGCTGGTGCGCCTGCTGGTTGTCTTCCATTTCCTGCGGCAGGCGCTGGGCACACAAACGGCGCCCAGCAACCAGACCCTGATCGGACTCTCGCTGGTGCTTACCTTCTTCCTGATGCAGCCGGTAGGAGCGGCCATTTACCAGCAGGCCCTGCTGCCGCTTGAAAACAACCAGATCAGCCCGTGGGAAGCAATTGACCGCGGCTCCGAACCACTGCGTCACTTCATGTTGAAGTACGTTCGCGAAAAAGATGCTGCCCTGTTTGTGGAGTTGGCGCAGATGCCGGCTCCGCGCTCGCCCGCAGACTTGCCCATGCGGGTGGTCGCGCCCGCCTACATCCTGTCTGAGCTGAAAGTCGCTTTCCAGATTGGCGCGGTGCTGTTTCTTCCTTTTCTGGTGATCGACCTGGTAGTGGCCTCGATCACCACCTCGGTCGGCATGTTGCAACTGCCGCCGGTCATGATCTCAACTCCGATCAAGATTCTGCTGTTCGTCATGGTGGATGGCTGGAACCTGGTGGTCGGCTCACTGATGAAGAGTTTTTCCTGATGCGGAGGCGGACCATGTCGGCTGAGATGATCGTCACGCTCGGACAACGTACCCTGCAGACCGCGGTACTGCTGGCCGCGCCCCTGCTGATCGCCCTGGCGGTGATCAGCCTGCTGATCAACGTTGTTCAGGTGCTGACCTCGCTGCAGGACAACACCTTGTCCAGCGTACCTCGCCTGCTGGCGGCCGCCATTGGCGCCATTGTGCTCATGCCCTGGATGCTCCGGAAGTTGGCGTTCTTCGCGGTCCAAATCTACGGAGACTTCCGGCCGCTGCTGCGCTAAGGGAATTGAAGATGAACCTGCAATTCGAAGACGCGGTTGCGGCAGTTGCTTTTATCGGAGCAAGAGTTTCCGGGCTGATGGTGTTTGCGCCCATCCTGGGGAGCACCGCCATCGCGCCCCGTATCAAAGCGGGCCTGGTTGTGCTGCTCACGGCTCTCCTCTATCCCGTGTGTCGCCCCCGTGGAATGCAACTAACGCCGGCGGGCCTGGCGAAAGTGATGGCCGGCGAGTTGCTCATCGGGGCGCTCATGGGCCTGGCCGTCTACTTTGTCTTCGAAGCGGCGCAGTTCGCCGGTCAGGTCATCGGTATGCAGGTGGGATATTCGCTGGTCAACATCCTCGACCCAAATACCCAGGTGGAAACGCCGGTGATCTCGGTTTTTATGCAGACGGTGGTGACCCTCATTTTCTTGCAGTTGAATGTGCATCACTGGTTGCTGCATGCGGTCGCGCGCAGCTTTACCTACCTGCCCCCCGGCAGTGCCACCGCCGGCGAGCCGCTGGTCCACGAGCTGTTGCATGCGGCGGGCGGGATTTGGGTAGCGGGGGTGCAGATCGCGGCGCCGGCGCTGATCGCGACCATGCTGGCCGACATCGTGCTCGGGTTTCTGGGAAAGGCTTCGCCACAGCTGCCCGTGCTGTTTCTTGGGCTGTCGTTGAAAAGCCTGGTCGGACTTTCCATCCTGGCGTTGTCGCTGAAGTATTGGCCGGCAATGTTTGATCGATTCTTCACCAACTCCATCCATTCGGCGGAAAGCCTTCTGCAATTGGCGCATTGAGGCAACGTGGCACAGGACGACAAAACCGAACAGGCAACACCGCGACGGCAACAGAAGGCCCGGGAGAAAGGACAGGTCGCGCGCAGCCGGGAATTGGCGGGAGCTCTCGTAGGTTTTGCCGGTCTTCTGCTCACATTGTGGGTTTCTCGCGCTGAGCTCTACACCTGGCGAGGCGATTTTCGGCGGTGGACCGGCTTTGCGTCGGAAAGCGATTTCGATCCCTCGACTCCTGTCCTGAACTGGGCCGCGATGGCCGCGCTGCACTGGATCCTGGCTCCGCTTGCGCTGGTGTGGGTGCTGGCGGCTGTGAGCAGTCTGGCGCAAGGCGGGTTCGTGTTCAGCGCTGAAGCTCTGTCGCCGAAGCCGGAACGGCTGAGCCCAGGCAAGAAGCTCGGACAGCTATTTTCCATCGCAGGACTCAGCGCTCCAGCCAAGTCGCTGATTCCCTTTTCCGTGCTGGTCTATGTGGGGAGCTCGGTGTTCGTTCGCGATTGGGGTCTTCTGCTCCACGCGGGAAGTTTCCCTCCCGGCAGGACGGGCGCAGTGGCTTACGAGCTGGCATTCGAGATCTGCTGGAAATCCACATTGGTCTTGCTGGTTTGGGCAGCGGTCGACTACCTGCTGCAACGCCAGAAGCTAAGCCGTGACCTGCGCATGAGCAAACAGGAGATTCGGCAGGAATACAAAGAAAGCGAGGGCAATCCGTCGGTAAAGGCCCGCATCCGCCGTTTACAGCGGCAGGTGCGCCGTCGCCGCATGCTCAAGGACGTGGAACGGGCGAGCGTGGTCATCACCAACCCGACGCACTTCGCGGTAGCTCTGGAGTATCGCACGGAGATGGCCGCGCCGGTCGTTCTCGCCAAGGGGTGTAATGCGCTGGCGCAATTGATCAAGCAGGCAGCCCGCTGGCACGAAATTCCGCTGGTGGAAAATCGCGAACTGGCGCAGGCGCTTTATCGCAGCGTCGAGGTGGGACAGACCATTCCCGCGAAATTGTACGCGGCCGTAGCCGAGATCCTGGCCGTGGTGTATCGAGCGCAAATGCGTCTTCAGAACCAGGCGGTCCGTTAAAGTGGCGAACCAAACCAGACCGGCGGTGGCAGAAAGCGGGGGACTTTCGGAATGGATTGTGCCGGTAGCGGCGGTTGCTCTGGTCTTTGTCATGCTGGTGCCGCTACCGGCGTTCGTACTTGATTTACTGCTTGCCCTCAGCATCACGGCATCGGTTCTGGTGCTGCTGTCCGCGGTTCATATTTTGAGGCCGGTCCAGTTCTCGGTATTTCCCAGCCTCCTGCTCCTGCTCACGCTGTTCCGGCTGGCGCTGAACCTGGCCAGCAGCCGGCGCATTCTGCTGCACGGGAATGAGGGTCCGGCGGCGGCGGGACGCGTGATCGAGGCTTTTGGACAATTCGTCGTCGGCGGAAACTATGTTGTTGGGTTCGTGCTCTTTCTGGCCTTGATTGCCATCCAGTTCCTGGTAATCAGCCACGGAGCCGTTCGCACTGCCGAAGTGACGGCACGCTTCACTCTCGACGCCCTTCCCGGAAAGCAGATGGCGATCGACGCCGACCTGAATGCCGGGCTGATCGATGAAAAGCAGGCGCGCCGGCGGCGGGAGCAGGTCAGTCATGAAGCCGAATTCTACGGAGCCATGGACGGCGCAGCGCGCTTCAACCAGCGTGACTCGATGGCGACCGTGCTGATCACCGCGATCAACATCATCGCCGGGTTCCTGATCGGCGTCTTTCAGCTGGACATTCCGTTCCGCGAAGCCCTGAAGACCTACACCATTCTTACCGTCGGGGACGGACTGGTCACCATCATCCCATCGTTGCTGGTCTCGGTGGGCGGCGGCATCGTCGTCACCCGTTCTTCTTCGGAAAACAGCCTGGGAGGCGATGTCGGCAAACAGCTGTTCAGCCGCAGCCGTCCGTTATGGATCGCAGCCGGGACCATGGTGATCTTTGCCATGATTCCCGGACTTCCCAAGGTCTCGTTCCTCTTGGTAGCGGCTGGTGCCGCATGGCTCGGCCAGCGAGCCCGTAGCCAGCCGGAAAGCAGCGAGGTCTCTACAGCGCAACCTTCGGCCGACGGAGCCTCGGCTGCCTCCGCCCAGACCGCAACCCAGACTGACGCGTTGGAAGGTTTGTTGAAACTGGACGAATTGGGATTGGAGGTGGGTTACGCCCTGGTGCCGCTGGTCGATGCCAAACAGGGCGGCCAGTTGCTGGCTCGCGTCAAGGCGCTGCGGCGGCACCTGGCGCTGCAATTGGGTTTCATCGTACCGCCGGTGCACATCACCGATAACCTGAAGCTCAAGCCGCGTGAATACGTGGTTTACCTGCGCGGGGTCGAGATCGCCCGCTGGGAGGTTCGTGACGACTGTCTTCTGGCGATAAGCTCGGAGAGCAGTCCTCCCGAATTACAAGGTGTGCCCACAACCGAACCGGCGTTTGGCGTTGCTGCGCGCTGGATCGTGCCCGCCTTGCGCGAGCAGGCGCTGGCCTCGGGCTACGCGGTGGTCGACCAGACCTCAGTCATGGCTACGCACCTGGCGGAGATGATCAAACAACATGCGTACGAGCTGCTGAGCCGCTCCGAGACGAAACGGCTGCTGGACCGTCTGGCGGAAAGTCATCCCAAGCTCGCCGAAGAACTCGTGCCCAAGTTGCTGAGCCTGGGTGAGGTGCAGAAGGTCCTGCAACAACTGCTGCGGGAGCAGGTTTCGATCCGCGATCTCCCCACGATTCTGGAAAGTCTGCTGGACGCCGCGGTCAATGGGAAAAATCCTGTGTTGCTGGTTGAGGCAGCGCGTCAGGCACTCGCGCGTGCGCTCATCCGTCCGCTTCTTGCCGATGGCGAGGGACTGCGGGTGGTCACGCTTGATCCGACGATCGAGGAAGAACTGAATCGCGCCTACTCGGGGCAAGTGCCGGCGCTCACCTCCTCCGCGATCGAGCCTTCCTTCCTGAAGCGGGTCCTGGACGGACTCAGACTGCTGGCGGGGGAGCAGGTGCGGTTGGCTACACCGGTGTTGTTGTGCAATAGCCCGGCGAGATTCTACCTCCGCCGGCTGCTGGAACCGTTTCTTCCGAAAGTGGTGGTGCTGTCTCCCGGTGAGATTCCGCCGGTGGTGCAGCTGCAATCCGTCGGAATGATCCGTTAACAAGGAGGCGACATGCTGGCGTCAGAAGCCTATGGCCAGATCACCGAAAGTGCCGAAGAGTCATTCAACCAACGACTGTTGGAACACCTGCCGCAGGTCAAGTACATCGCCCGACGAATCCATGAACGTTTGCCGCAGCAGGTGGCATTCGAGGATCTCCTGCACGCCGGCGTGGTCGGTTTGATCGACGCGATGCACAAGTTCGACGCCGGCAAAAACGTGCGTTTTGAATCCTATGCGAAGTTCCGGATTCGGGGAGCCATTCTCGACAGCCTGCGCGAGATGGACTGGAGCCCACGCGACCTGCGGCGCAAGGCGCGCAAACTGCAGGACGTCACTCAGGCTCTGCAAACGGAGTTGGGCCGCTCGGCCACCGAACCGGAGCTGGCGCAAGCCATGGGCCTCAATCTGCGTTCGTTTCAGCACTTGCTGGATGAGATTCGCGGCCTCAGTGTCGGCAGCCTGCAAATGGAGTCGCTGGAGGACGGAAACGAGACCGACCTTGCCGAGTCGATCCCGGGGCCCGTCAATCAGGATCCGCTCTTCCTGTGTCTTCAAGGCGAGCGCAAGGAGATGCTGGCCAATGCCATTTCTCAATTGCCGCAGCGGGAGCAGGAAATCCTGGCTCTCTATTACCAGGAAGAGTTGACCATGAAAGAGGTCGGCGCTGTGCTCGGGATCGGCGAATCGCGAGTGTCGCAGATCCACTCCATGGCAGTGGTCAGGCTGCGGGCCGCGCTTGAGCTGCTGCAACAGACTGGAACCGCCGTGCTGGCGCAGACGCTGCGGACCGCTCCTCAACAGGTGAGTACATGGAAAAGGTCCTGAATCAGGAGGAAATCGACGCCCTCTTCCGGGCCGCGCGTGGAATGACGACGGCGGAGCCGCCGATTGCGGCCGCGCTTTCCGTCGAACCCTGGAATCTGCATGAGGCGGGACGGCTGCGTAAGGATCAACTACACAGCATCAGCCAGCTCCACGAAAGCTTTGCCCGCAACCTGTCGCACTCTCTGGGAGCTTACCTGCGGGCAAAGTTCGAGGTCGCGCTGGTCTCGGTAGAGCAGCTCGCCTACCGGGAATTCCTGTCACGGGTTCCCGACCTCACGTACTATGCATCGTTGCATCTCGACCCCGCCGATCAGCGGGGAGGCTTGCAGCTGGACCAGGCCCTGGCATTCCCCATTGTTGATCTGCTGCTGGGAGGCACGGGAAAGTCGCAATCGGCAACCCGCGAGGTGACCGAGATCGAAGAGCTGATCCTGGAGGGGGTGGGACAGATTATCTGCCATGAACTGCAGGCCGTATGGCAGCCCCTCGGCGTACAGTTCGCCTTCGAACAGCGGCAAGCCGCCAGCCAGATGCTGCGGGTCATGCCACCGGAGGAGAAGACCCTGGCTTTAAGCTTTGAGGTGACTCTGCCTGAGTTGCGCGGAGCCCTGAACTTGGTGTTCCCCGCGGTTGTCTCCAGCGCACTGCTGCGAAAAATCTCCACCGAATGGGTTTACCAGCGACCCCGAACCGCTTCCTTACAGCAGGACACCATAAAGAAGCGGCTGCTGGAGGCGACGGTTCTTCTGGAACTCGCCACTCCACCGCTGAACGTGAAGCTCACAGAATTATTGTCGCTGCACCCCGGGTCGGTCTTGCCGCTTCGCCGGAGTGTAGACGAGCCCGTGACCCTGCGCCTGGGCCGACGCGATTGCTGGACAGCCCGGCCGGTTCGCGCCGGGTCGCGCCGCCGTGGCGCGCATGTCATGGCATGGATTCCGCAGCCGGAAGAACTTGGTCCATAGTTTCTGGAGGAGAAGATGAGCAGGATGAACAGCTGCAGGCTGGCCTGGAGTGAGTCCCTAACGAACTTATTGTCGCAGCTTTCGCAGTCGCAATGGCGCGTGGCCGAGGGCGGCCCGCCCGCCCGCTACGTTGCGGATCAGAGATTTCCTGTGACCGCGAAAGGGGGACTGAACGGGAAGGTTGTGATCGGGCTAAGCCAGGATGACGCCGCCACCATGCTTCACCTCTTCCTGCAGGACGAAACACTCGCAGCTGATAAGGCCGACGACTCCCAGCGCGAAGCTCTCGAAGAACTCCTGCGCCAGTGGTCGGGTCTGGCAGCCAGCTCGCTGAAAGCCTCGTTCGGCGAAATTGCTCTCACTGTCGGACAAGGGGAACCGGTCACGGAAGCCGACGCCTCCGACATGATCGTGGTGACGGACGGGTTGCGAATCGTTCGGGCGCAACTCGAATGGGACGCTTCCCTTCTGGAAACACTGAATCATGCAACCTCCATTCCGACGGATTCCGCTTCCTGCAAACCCGGCAGTCAGGTGGAGCGCCTGTTATGCGAAGGCAATCTCGGACTTCTGATGGATGTTGAACTGAACGTCATCCTGCGCTTCGGCGGACGCCGGACGCTGTTGCGCGAGGTGCTGGAACTGTCGCCCGGCGCGGTTCTCGAACTCGATCGCGAGATACAAGAGCCGGTCGACCTGTTGCTCAACGATCGCGTGATTGCCCGGGGAGAGGTGGTTGTGGTGGATGGGAACTATGGCTTGCGGGTATCCGAGGTGGCGTCGCCGCAGCAAAGAGTGAACAGCCTCTGAGGGAGGATTGAATGACTGGCTTACTGCGATCGGTGTTGTCGACTTCCCAGAGCTTTCCAGCGGGACTGGCATCCCCGCCCCAGTGTGCCAATGCCGCCTGTCCCAGGCCCCAGACCCTGTGGGCTCGCTGGCGAGTACGGCATGATGGTGTTCAATTTCGGAATGGCTGGTATTGCTCCCCGGAATGTTTCGAGACCGCACTGGCTTCCTGCTTGCACATCCTGGTGCGGACGCCGTGGGCGAAGACCCTCCCCACCCATCGCCTACCTCTGGGCCTGGTGTTGCTCTCCCAGGGATTGATCAACCAGGACCAACTCCGGCAGGCTTTACGCAGTCAGAGGTTGAGCCCAGGCACAAAAAAGAAACTCGGCGAGTGGCTGGTCAGCCAAGGAGCGGTATCGGAGCAGGACATCACCAGGGCTCTGGCGATACAGCACGGCTGCCCGGTATTTCCCGTGCATCACGCTGAGCCTCTGCGGAATGCTCTCTTTCCCATTCCACTCATGCACTTCTATCGCGCGGTCCCGGTCACCTACAGCCCGGCCCGATCGATCCTCTATATCGGTTTTCTGGAAGGCGTCAATCGTGGCTTTCTCACCGCTTTGGAGCAGATGCTGCGATGCCACGCTGAACCCTGCATGGTGTCGCCGCGATCCTATCGAGATCTATTGGAACAGCAGTCCAGCCGCCCCGGCGATGTAGTCGCGTTTGACCAAGGCCTGAGCGTGCTTGATATGTCGCGTACGATCAGCAACTATGCGCAGAAAACCGGGACAGAAAGCTGCGAACTGAGCCGCTGCGAGAACACTCTATGGACCAGACTCAAGGGAAGAAACCAATGGCAGATGGACTTTCTAGTCCGGTTGAAGGACCCGGACAGCTTCTCGGCCCAGGCTGAGGAAACAGCCGCATCGATTCAAGATCGACCTGTCGCCTGCCGATAACAGCCACAGCCAACGGTATCGGGCTCAACCAGGAGTGCGATACGCTGGAAATACTGCACGGGAGTTCGGCATGGGTCCGATAACCACGTTAATCGTGGATGATTCGTCGGTGATGCGCAAGATCGTCGAACGGTCCTTGCGGCAGGCGGGTATCAGCCTGGCGCAGGTGATTGAAGCGGGCAATGGTTCGGAAGCGCTTGCCATTCTTCGTGAGCGAAGTGTCGACCTCATCCTCAGCGATATCAACATGCCGGTGATGGGAGGCCTGGAATTTGTCCGGCAACTAGGCTCCGTGGAACGAGCTCGTGGTACCCCCGTGTTGATGATCACTACCGAGGGCAGTGAATCGCAGGTAGCTCAGGCTATCTCCTCCGGCGCCCAGGGCTATCTTCGGAAGCCGTTTACCCCCGACCAGGTGAAGGAGCATGTGCTTCCTCTCATGAGGAATAAGGGTTAAGAAGATGACGGGAACCTGCTGCGGAGAATCGATCATCAGCGTCGCGGATTGGAAGCTGCGAATAGAAGCTGCCGCAGCCGAGGTCTTTTCCATCATGGTAGGGGTCGACCTGCGGATGGGAGCGGTGCCCGATCCGCCGTTGTCCATGGGATACATGGCCATGATTGGCCTGGCGGGTGCTCCCTGCGGGGTCTTCCGTGTCCAGTGCGATACGGGAACAGCATTAGAGATTGCCAACCACATGCTCGGAACGCCGGGCGCTTCGCCCGCGCAGGCGGAGGTGTCCGACGCCATGGGCGAGATCTGTAATATGGTGGCGGGCTGTTTAAAAGCCCGTCTGCCGGCCGAGGGAGCCGGGTGCCTCATGTCGGTGCCAACGGTGGTCCGCGGCACAGATTATGAGGTACGCTCGCTGAACCACGACTTCTCGATCGAAATCGCCATGCTGCACGACCAATCGACCATACTCTTCCGTCTCGAACTGCAGAGCAACTCCGCCCCCACGCATTAGCGAAATTTAATTCCTCATCGCGCTAACTCCGTACAGCCACGTCTCCCTTGCCGGCCGGTTGGCCTTTCTCTTGCAGGAACCCCACCGGAGCCAGAAGAGAATGAACAGTGGACTCTACGCCGCGTGCGCCGGACTGGTGGCCCGTACCCAGGCGCTGGACCTCGCGGCTAACAATCTAGCCAATCTCAACACCAACGGATTCAAAGCGCAGGCGCCCACCTTTCGTTCCTTGCTGGCCGGCTCCGATCTTCCCCAAAACAAGATCGTGGAGGCGGTAAACAATTTTGGAGTGACCGGGGACAACCGCACCGATCTACAGCAGGGCAGCCTGGAGGCGACCGGAAGCGATACGGACTTCGCGATCGAGGGCAGTGGATTTTTCGTCGTCCAGACCGGTGCCGGACGCGCCTACACCCGCGATGGCAACTTTCATGTTGACCAGCACGGCCAGCTGGCGACGGCGAGTGGCGACGCCGTTCTGGGCAACCAAGGCCCGATCCTCGTGCCGGAAGGCAAGCTCTCGGTCAGCAAGGATGGGACTATCTCGGTGGATGGCGCTCTGGCCGGCCAACTGAAGCTTGTGACCTTGCCCGCGGCTTCTCCCCGGGCCTCGGGCAACTCGCAATTTGTGGCGCCAGTTGGCGACGAACGTCCCGCACCGGCAGCCAGCATCGTGCAGGGGAGTCTGGAAGGCAGTAACGTAAATGCAATTTCGGCAGCCGTCGGTCTGGTAGCGTTGCAGCGCAACGCCGACATGCTGCAACGCGCCTTGACGACATTCCACTCGGATTTCAACCGCATCGCGGCCCAGGATTTGTCCCGGGTCTAGGAGCCTCATGTTTCGCGCACTCTACACCGCCGCAACCGGCATGGTTGCGCAGCAATTGAACCTCGACAACGTGGCGAATAATCTTGCCAATGCCAGCACGGCGGGCTTTCGCCGCCGACGCCTGCAGTTTCAGGATCTGATCTACCAGAACCTGGTGATGCCCGGCGCCGCATCCACCCAGAACACGACCATAGCTTCCGGGTTACAGGTCGGTCTCGGAACGCGCTCGGCAGCCTCGGAAGTGATCCAGGCGCAAGGCGATTTTGATTCCACGGGAAATCCCCTGGATCTGGCGATTCAAGGAGCAGGCTTTTTCCAGGTGAAGCTAGCGAACGGCGACACGGCTTATACCCGCGCCGGGATGTTTCATCTCGACAATCAAGGCAACATCGTCACCGCCGATGGGAGCCAGCTCGACCCTCCTATTACGATCCCCGCCAATGCGACCTCCGTCACCATAGGTTCGGACGGAACGGTCAGCGTGACCCAACCCGGACAAACACAAGCCCAGCAGGTAGGCAGCATTCAACTCGCTATGTTTCAGAACCCGGGCGGCCTCAATAGCGTAGGTCAGAACCTCTACCTGGCGACAACCGCTTCCGGCGACGCGATTCTGGGCACACCCGGGGGGGCCGAAGGCCTAGGGACTCTACAGCAAGGGGTGCTTGAGCAGTCCAACGTGAGCGTAGTGGAGGAATTTATCCAGATGATCCTGGCCCAACGCTCCTATGAAGCCAACTCCCGCGTGGTCAGTGCGGCCGACCAGATGATGCAACAGCTGAACAACCTGTCGCGATAGGAGACCCATGGCTGTACGACACAGGGCTCTACTTGGATTGGCACTCGGGTTGGCCTCAAGCGGCTTGGTCAACCATTGCAGTGCGGTCGAGGCCGGGTCCGGCAAAGAAAACGCGCGGCGCTACCAGGTGGCCGACGCAGTCAAACGGGGTCTTCTCTTGCATGAGCCTACCGCCGAGATAGCAGGCCGTCTTCAACTGTTGACCGACGTTACTTCTGTTTCAGAAAAGACCCGTCTGCGCGTGGCAGGCGTGAAAGCGGCTCCCGGGGGACGCGGCCAGCTGTTACGGATGGAATGCCCGACTCGGGGGAGCTGTCTTCCCTTCTACGCGTTGCTGCCGCCGGCGAACGATGCGACCCGGGGCGATGCACCTGGTAGTCCGCCCCTCGAACGGTGGCGATCCGGGAAGGGCGCCGCCTTTGCTGCACAGGCGATCCGATCCGACCTTGTCGTTCATCCCGGAGAGCTTGTGCTGATGACGGAAGAACGTTCTGGCATGCACCTTCTCGGACACGCAATCTCACTGGAGGCAGGGGCCTTGGGGGCAACCATTCGCGTACGCAACACCATGTCGCGGGTGGTTCTGCAGGTTGTTGTGGCGGGCAAGAACTCGGTTAGGGTGGAGTAACTGCGATGCGACGTCAGATCACACTCGCTCTCTTGCTGGGTTGCACGCTTCTCCCCCCAGTGTCCGGCAAGAATACAAAGCCGAACAAGAGCCAACTCTCTCCCCTTGCCGACTATTTGCAGCGCGTGCAAGGGAATCAGGTCGACGCCTATGCCTCCGCGGGAAGCCTGTGGCTGACATCGGGCAGCCGGCTTGCCGATCTGGCTACCGACTATAAGGCCCGAAGCCTGAATGACCTGGTCATCATACGAATCGTCGAGCAGACGTTGGCGCAGGCCTCGGGAACCGTGGACGCGGAGAGAACTTTCTCGGCCGACTCGAGTGTTGCATCGGTGGGTGGACAGAAGGTCAGCTATCTGAACCCTCTGTATTCGTTGAACTCGAACCGGGCGCTCAAGGGTACGGGCACATCCAACAGCCAGTCGCTGCTGCAAACCAGCGTTGCCGGCCGGGTTGTCGCCGTACTTCCCAACGGAAACTTCGTGGTTGAGGCCGAGCGACATGTTTCCTTCAACCAGCAGAACCAGACAGTCGTCTTGCGGGGACTCGTGCGTCCCGGCGACATAGCCAGCGACGATTCGGTCCTATCGACTTCCGTCAGTGATCTGGAGCTCGAACTCAAAGGCAAGGGTGTCGTAAGCGATGCAACCCGGCAGCCGAACCTGTTTGTTCGTTTGCTCACCAGATTTCTAGGCTTCTGAGGCGCACATGATAAACACGACCACCCGGATCGCGCTGCTCACTTGGCTCTCAATCGCTGCCTGGCTGAGTTGCATCGCTGAGCAAACCAGCCCACCGGTGCCGATTCGCGACCTGATCACGATCGAGGGTGTCCGGGAAAATCCCCTGCTGGGTTACGGATTGGTGGTGGGATTGGCCGGCACCGGGGACCGTCGGCAAACCCAGTTCAGTGTCCAGACCCTGGCCAATGTTCTGACGAAGATGGGCGTTCAGATCCCGGCGGCCTCGGTCTCCGTAAAGAACGTGGCAGCTGTGTTTATCACCGCTTCGTTGCCGGCCTTCGCACGGCCGGGAACGCAGATTGACGTTACCATCTCCTCCACCGGCGATGCCACCAGCCTCGAAGGCGGAATTCTCCTCCTGGCGCCTCTCTATGGAGCTGATGGCAAGGTTTATGCGGCGGCCCAGGGACCTCTCACATTGGGCGGTTATAGTGCTGGACGTGGGGGAAACTCCAAACAGGTCAATCATCCAACCGCAGGACGCATTCCGAACGGAGGCGTCGTCGAGCGCGACCTTACGGTTGACCTGGCTAAGCTGCCGCACCTGTCTTTGATTCTGCGCGAACCGGACTTCCGGGTGACGTGCGCCATGGCCGACTCGATCAACAAAGAACTGGGCCTTGTGCTGGCAACGGCGATCGACAGCAGGCGCGTTGATTTACAGAATGCCGCCACCCGCAGCGTCCCCGATCTGCTCGCTCGGGTCTTGAGTCTTCGAGTTCAGACGCACCCTCGCGCTAAGGTCGTCGTCAATGAACGGACCGGCACTATCGTCATGGGCAAGGATGTCCGCCTCACCGCAGTGGCCATTCTGCACGGCGATCTCTCCATAGAGGTCACAACGGAATATCAAGTTTCCCAGCCCAATCCTTTTACCCACGGTACGCAGGCGACGGTAGTGCCCTCGACCACCCTAGATGCCAACGAGCAAAAAGCGCGCAAAATTGAGTTAGGGGAAGGCGCCAGTGTCGAGCAGTTGGTTAATGGATTGCAAGCGATTGGAGCGACAGCCCGCGACGTGGTGGCCATTCTGCAAGCGATCAAGGCCGCCGGCGCGCTGCAGGCAGACCTGGAGGTGATTTAGTGACCCCGCTCGCCGTTGCACCACAGTCGTCAACCGGATCTCAGGGGGCCGCACCTTCATCGCGACTTGCCAAAGCGGCGCACGAGTTCGAATCCATGCTCCTGACCACTCTGATGACAGCGATGAAAGGCGGACTGGGATCGGATTCCGACAGCCAGGACGCCGCCCACGACACGGTGAATGGCCTGGGAACGCAAGCCATGGCTGAAGCCCTGTCGGCCAAGGGAGGCCTCGGAATCGCTTCTCTGGTGCTGCGACAACTGTCGCATTCGAATTCCTCGAAATGAGGAACGGCCGATCATGGCCAAAGCGTAGAAAGAGCATGCGCTTTCTAACAATTAAAGTTTTCTTGCAGTGTGCCGAAGAGAAAGATAATGCGAAGTGACTCTCAGTGAGGTGGTTCCATGAGAATCGACTCCAATACACCGGCGACATCAGAGCTGGTCAGAAACTCGGGTAGTTCGGCTGCCGCCATCACGGGGCGCGGGCGCGACGGCGAGGCCGCCGGTACGCAGGACACCGCGCAACTGACAACCGGAAGCGGAAACCTTCAAGGCCTGCTAACCAGTCTCCAAGGTGTGCCCGACGTGAGGCAGCAACGGATCGAGACCCTGCGCGATCAGCTGAGCTCCGGAACCTATCAAATCTCGCCTGGACGAATTGCAACGGCGATGATGTCGGACGCCCGGCGCAGGGTTGGCTAGAGTTGAATTGCGTGCAGCGAAATGGAGATGGACTTCAGCACACCACGACTGGACGGCGCGTCAGGGCCAGGGGAGCGCAGCTTCAACGAAGCACTCGTCACTCGCCGCCGCTCGCGCCGAATTCATCACTCGCCGGAGTCAGAGGACGCTGCGGAAACCGAGATGGCGGAGGAAGAATGCATCGAGCATCAACTCGACGACTTGGCTTGAAAGGACGCTGCTTTGGCTGGACCAAACTACGTTGCGTCGAGGAGTAGCGATCTCAACGCCGTGGCGAAGATTGCGGGCGCAACCGAAAGCCTGCTCGTGGCCGCCTCCGATGTCTTACGCCTGGGCGATGCGAACAGGCTTCATGAGATTGCGGGGAACATCTTGGCCCTGACCACGAGGCTACAAGACCAGGCGACAGAAATCGGTCGCGCACCCTTCAACGCCGAGGAACGGCAACAACTCCACGCCGTTTTTTCCCCAGTGCGCTTTCAATGTGTGTTGTTGGCTGCGCTCCTAAGAAAATATAAACGCCTTCTCCGGCTTCGGCGGAGTGTTCTGATGTTATCGCCTGACCATGCGGGCAATCCGAACGGCAACGATAGGCATTGGTATTAGGATGTCTTCTCTTTTTGGAACTATTTCGATTGCTTTGGGCGCCCTTGAGGCCCAGCAGGCAGGACTCCAGACGACAACCAACAATCTGGCAAACCTTAGCACTCCCGGCTACTCCCGGGAGCGACCGGTTTTGGAAGAGGCCTCCCCTACCGTACAGAACGGAATCGCGTACGGCAACGGAGTAGAACTGGCCGGGATTGAAAGCCTGCGCAGTCGAATATTGGATCTGCAGATTGGAGACGAGACGCAGCAGCAGGCAAAGTCGCAGTCTTTGGTGAACACCATGACCCAGGTTCAAACCTTGTTTCCCATGGACACCAGCGGCATTGGACAACAGATCAGCGCTTTTTTCGACAGCGTCAACAGCCTGTCTACCAATGCGTCCGACCTGTCGCTGCGCCAGAGCGTTTTGTCGGCTGCCGGCAATCTGGCGGCCAGCTTCAACACTGTCGCCGACAATCTCGTGCAGTCACGCAGCAATCTCGATCTCAATGTGCAGCAGGATGTTACCGAGGTCAATCAGATCACGCAGCAGATTGCCGCGCTGAATGCGAAGCTGGGCCAGGTCAGCAACTCGGGCGCCGACTACGGCAGCTTCCTCGATCAGCGCAACCGTTTGATCCAGAAGTTATCCGGCTTGATCGATGTATCCACGCTGAATGACGGTTCCTCGCTGACCCTTACGACGAAGCGGGGAACGGCCCTGGTGGTCGATGGGCAGAGCTACGATCTGTCGACGGCCTTGGATCCCAACGGTGGCACGCAGCACATCTACTCCCAGGGCAGCGACATTACCGGCGAGATCGATGGTGGCGAAATCGGGGGATTGCTGCAGGCTCGCGATACCCTTTTGCCTTCTCTCCAAGGGCAACTCGATACGCTGGCTTCCGGCTTGGGCCAGAGCCTGAATTCGGCAAATCAAATGGGCTTCGATTTGAACGGGAGCGCCGGCGGGAACCTTTTCTCGTTTACCACCGGCCCAGGCGCTGCAGCCAGCCTTAAAGTCTCGATCACGGATCCTGACCTTCTGGCGGCGAGCTCGGATGGATCGACGGGCAGCAATGGAAATCTGGCCAACCTGTCAGCCGTGTCGACCCAGGCAGTCTTGAACGGCATGACTCCGACCGAGGCTTATGCCAACCTGGTATTTCAAACCGGCACCGCAGTGGATCAGAACACTGCCGAACTGAACGCCAGCACCACCGTGCTGCAACAGCTTCAGCAGCAGGACGCATCGGTGAGCGGCGTTTCTCTTGACGAAGAAGCGTCCAACCTTCTTCTTTACCAACGCGCCTACGAAGCCGCTGCGCGCGCTATCTCCACCGTCGATCAGATGCTGCAGGTGGCGATTCAAATAGGAGCGAACGTGTGAGAATCTCCCCGGATACTTCGCAAATCCTGCTGAACGCGCTGAACGCCGCTGACAAGGCCGAGCAGACGGCACTTGCCCAGGTGACGACTGGAAGACGAGTCAATGTGGCCTCCGACGATCCGGCGGCCGCTGCCGTCGAGACCGGGATCGCCGCACAGTCGGATGGATGCGATCAGTTTCTACGCAGCATTTCAAGCGTATCGTCCGAGTTGCAGACGGCCGACTCGGCGTTGAACTCGGCGGTAACGAGTTTGCAACGCGCCCTCAGCCTGGGAGTCGAGGGAGCCAACGGCACCATGTCAGCGGACGACCGGGCCGCGCTGGGAAGCGAGATCCAGGGAATTGCACAACAACTGTTAAGCACTGCGAACCTGACGTACAACGGGACGTATTTGTTTGCTGGCACAGCCAATTCACAGCCACCCTACGTCGCCGACAGCTCATCGCCGGGAGGGATCAAGTATCAGGGCAACGATGCGGTCAACGACGTGGAAACGGAAGAAGGTCATTCCGTTGCCGTCAATCAGCCTGGTTCCCAGCTCTTTTCTGCCGATGGATCCAACCTTTTTGAGGCCTTGGGAAACCTCGTCACCGCACTGGACTCCAGCAGCTCCACGACAGACGACATCAGCAACGCCACCGAAAGCTTGCGCAATGCGTACGACCATCTAAACTCGGCACGCGTTTTCTATGGCAGTACCCTCGACCAGTTAAGTTCGAACCAGGACTTTCTGAACTCCGAAAAGCTCCAGCTTAGCCAGCAGATGAACAGCGCGGTGGGCGTCGACATTAATCAGGCTGCCACCAACCTGGTGAATGCCGAAAGCGCCCGTAGCGCGGCGCTCCAGGCGGCGGCCCGGACGAACAATCTCAGCCTGCTCGACTACCTGTCGGGTGTCCAGGGCTGATAGGGTGCCGCGTACGGAATGGCCTGCAACGCCTGCCAGACCTGATTGTGAACCTCAGAACACATAGAGTGGGTCCGCGAGGGGGCTGGGCCAGCCGGTGGGATTAGTGAAATAGCAGACGGCTGTCGTGCCACGCCTGAACGACATGCAGATGGCATTGCCGCGATTGCAGCCCTTCGCGCTTTCCGACCGCAGAGGCCAGCATTGTCTCCATGCCTTTGAGCAGTCGCGCCAAAGCCTCGCGGTACTCCAATAGCCGTCGGGACAGTTCAGAATTGGGGCTAGCCTCGCGCTGAATCGCTTCCAGGTCCATACCAGTTCGGCGGAGCACAGCTCCCAATTCATGCAGCGCAACTACTTCCTCCGCCGTACCCTGGACCGGTCTCTCGAAAAATCGTTCCAGGTAACAATCGATGGCGTCCAGCGCTTGCCGTAATTGCGTGACTCGCGGATCCTGGCTCACGCTTGCCAGCCCCGACTGATTGCTGCCGAATCGGTCGCCTCGCCCTCCGGCAGGCGCGACGCGACCGACCTGTCCTCGGTTGAGATACCGGCCATCTGTCTTTCGGCTTGCGACCAGCAATCCCGCACCTCTGACATGGTCCGGATCTGTTCGGACAGGACCGCTTGCGAATTCTTGACCTGAGCTTCGAGGAGCTTTGCCCGGACGTGATTATAGAAGCGGTCAAATTGCTTCGCAGTCTCGCCGCCATGGGTGAAGTCGAGGGCGCCCTGAAGCTGCTGCAGAACCAAGAACGCGTGGTTGATGTGCCGGGTGCGCGCCTCAATCTGGTTCGATTGAAAACCGGTCAGAGCACTGCGCATATCCAGAATGGCGCGCTCGTAAAGAAGAACCACCATGCCCAATGCTGTGGCTCCCTGAAAGGCTCCACTTCTATAGGCCGTGGCTGCACCGGGCAAGTTGTCCCAACTATGTTCAGCTTTATCCATTGCTGTTGCTCGTGCTGGCGCCCGGCAGAGAAGAGAGTTGTGAGTTGATTTGCGCCATCTGTGAGGGATACTCCTCCAGCAAAGCGTTCAGATTGCTGTACTGGGTAGTCAGTTGGTCCTGAACCATCGCCATGCGCGCTTCGAAGTCATTGATTTGATTTGTCAGATCGGTGCTGGTGTTTTGCAATCCGGAGATATCCAGCGCCACCACGCCTTCCGTGGGGTCAGTCGCCTGCAAGAGCATGGTCCCCATATATTGTCCGAAGCCCAGCGGAGACGCGGATTGAAAAAAATTCTGGAAGTCAGAGTAATGATTGGTCAACGCATCATTCAGCACCGAGCTGTTAATCTGCAGCGTGCCGTCGTCTTGCATTTCGACGCCCAAAGACTGAAGATTTACATATTGGCCGGTTCCGGCGATCGAATACGTAACCGCATTCAGTAATTGGCTCTGTAAGGTCCGCAGCGTGCTATCACCAGCTAGGGGACCTTCACTGCCCGACGAGTCGAGTGTGTACTGCGTGTTGATGTCCTTGGTAACGGCGTTATAAGCGGTCACAAAGGTGTTTAACGTAGTAGCCGCCTGCGAAGTGTCGGCGGCAATGCTCAGCTGCACCGGCGAATTGGGCGCGGCGGTCGCCAGGTTGAGGGTCACCCCGGCCAAGGCTCCGGTGACGGTGTTGCTGGCGCTGCTCACCGGAACCCCATCCAGCACGAGCGTTGCGTCTTTGCCGGGACTGCCTTGGGTGAAGTCAACCGCCCCGCTTACGGTCAGGTTGCCGGCTGCGCCGGAATTGTTGCTGACCAGCACCAGGCGTTGTCCACTGTCATCCGATACCACGCTGGCAGTCACCCCCGTGTTGCCGGTCGAACTATTGATCGCATTCGCCGCTTGCTGCAACGTCGTCAGGTTCGCCGGCAGAGTGATCTTGTCGGTCTTGGACGGGTTGGTGGAATCGCCGTAGGCGACATCGATTTCGCTGGAAGAGAGCTGTGACGGCGAGGTTATGGGCCCCGAATAACTCGACGACGTGCTGGCAAGCTGGGTCACGATAACGCTGTGGATGCCGGCCGCGGCTGCATTCGTGGCTGAGCCGGTCAAGATTGCCGAATCCGACGAGTTGACATCTTTCTGACTGAGTGGCCCGAAGACGTCCTTCAGATCGTTAACCGCACTGTTCAACGTCGTCAGGTCCGTGCTGATGGTCGTCAGCAGCCCCACCTGGGTCGTAATGCTGGCCTGTTCGGACTGCAACTGTGTTTCCGGCGCACGCTGAAGTTGCATCAACTCACTCACGACGGTGGAGACGTCGATTCCCATCGTCTTGCCGCTAAAAGCGTCGTTAACACTGCTCAGGACACTGGAAATCCCCGAGGTCGTGCTCATAAGTTCGGCTCCTCATTAGAGATAAGCTGCACCCGCCTTGCCAACGCGGAAAAGAGATCTCTAATTTCGGAAATTCTGGGGAGAAGGGAGACCCGAAGGTCCCGCCTTCTCCCCCGTGCAAACTGGCCGGCGCCTCTGGCAGCGCCGGGTTTCTGAAAGATTACTGGAGCAGCTTCAGCACGCTCTGCTGCATCTGGTTCGCCTGCGACAGGGCCGAGATGCCGGTCTGGCTCAGGATCTGATACTTCGTCAGGTTGGCCACCGACTGCGTGATGTCAGCCGAACGAATGCCATCCTCGGCAGAAGACAGGTTTTGTGTCTGGTTGTTCATGACCGTGCTGGCCGCTTGCAACCGATTGATGCCCGCCCCCAGGCTGCCGCGCAGAGCCGCAACCTGCGAGATGGCGTTGTTGATGTCGGTGAGAGCGGACTGGGAACTGGCCGCGGTCTGCAGGTTATCGCCCGACAAACTGATGCCGTTCATGTTGCTGCTGTCGAACTGGCCGAGTGTGACCGAGATCTTGCTGCTGCCCGCGGTCGTGGAATCGCTCAAGTACACGTCCATCGAACTGGAGTTCGTGGTGTTGGTGAGTGTGTCGGCGGAGCTGTCTCCATTGATTTTCAGGGTGGAACCGCCATCGGCGAGCGGGTCGGTTGCGCTGCCCCGGTTCTGGGTGTCGGTGACCATCACGTTGCCGGTGTTATCCAGAGTCGCAACCAAACCCTTGCCCGAACCGTTGATGTCGCTGATCAACTGGCCGACGGTGGTGTCGCCCGTGCTCGCGCCGTAAGTCTGCGTGGTGTAGGCGGGAGTTGCCAGCGTCGTGTCCCAGTACTTCACCAGCATATCGCCGGAGATACCGCTGGCCAACCCGGCCGGATTGGTCACCGAGGTGGTCAGCTGATTGTTATTCGTCGCGCCGCCGGCGAATACCTGCGATCCGTTGTAGGTGGTATTGGTGCCGATGCGATCGATTTCTGCCTTGATGGCGGTAAATTCGGAATCGAGTGCCTGACGCTGGCTGCCGTCATTCACCGTGCCATTGGCTGACTCCGTAGCCAGGGTGACGGCGCGATTGAGCAGGGTTGTGACCTGAGAGAGTGCGCCGTCGCCGACCTGCAGTTTACCGACACCTTCGTTCGCATTCATGGCCGACTGGGTCAGCGCCGTTACGTTGGCGTGCAACCCGTCAGCGATTGCCAGACCGGCGGCATCGTCTGCTCCTGAGTTAATGCGTGAGCCCGAAGACAGCTGCTCGAGGGTTTTCTGTAAGTTCGCCTGTGTGACCGCCAACTGATTCTGCGCGGCAAGGGATGGAATGTTATTCAGAATACTGATTGCCATGGGATAGCTCCTCTCACATGGTTCCACCTTGCCCGAACTCTTTCGCGTTCGCTGCCCGCAGGTGCTCTGCCGGGGGTTTATGACCGGCGGAACCGACTCATTGTTCAACCCACTCATCGGCGAAACAGCCAACACACTTGAATCCGGTAGCGGTCCAAGGGTTTTCTTGACTTCCGCCTTTCTGGCCGGCCCGAAGTAGCATGTGCGACCTTCTGTCGCTCCTCGTCGTTCAAGCACCCGGCAAGAATTGCCGATCAAACAGCTGAGTTCCACCCCCGGCTCAAAAGGCAGATATGATTCAGCTCACCCGTCTGAACAATACGCGGCTCGCCGTCAACCCAGATCTCATTAAATATGTCGAGCAGGCGCCTGACACCGTGATCACGCTCGTGAACGGCGAAAAACTGCTGGTGCTGGAGAGTGCGGAGGAAGTAATCGACCGGTTTCGAGAGTTTCGCCACTCCATGCTGGCGGGGACGGGTGTCTCCTGCTGCAATGGCCATTCCAATGGCCTAAACCCGCCACATCAGTCGCACGGCGCACATACGGAAACGAATTCCGGGGAACCTCATTGTGGATAAGAGCAGCTTCGCGGGAGTGACCCTCGCTCTCGGGGGGATTGTCGCAGGCTTGATGCTGGAAGGCGGGAAGCTTTCCCAGATTCTGCAACCAACCGCGGCGATGATCGTCTTCGGAGGAACCCTCGGTGCGGTCATGCTGCAGTTTCCATTGGCTGTCGTAGGTCGTGCGTTCCGCCGTCTGATTAATGTCTTCTTTGAACGAAATCGTGATCCTCAGGGAACGATTCGGGAATTGATTGGCTATGCGAACAAGGCGCGGCGCGATGGTATGGTGGCTCTCGATTCCGAGCTCGCAAATATCAAAGATGCGTTTCTAAAGAAGGCGTTAATGCTCGCTGTCGACGGCACCGAGCCGCAGGAACTCAGAAAGATGATGCGGTTAGAGCTCGACAATCAGGCAGAGTATGAAGATCTGATTCCGCGAGTCTTCGAGTCGGCCGGCGGCTTTTCACCGACGATTGGAATCATCGGGGCGGTGCTTGGCCTCATTCAAGTTATGCAGCACCTGGACAACATCAATGAAGTTGGCCGCGGCATTGCTGTAGCGTTTGTGGCTACGGTTTACGGAGTCGGGGCCGCCAACTTGTTCTTTCTGCCAAGTTCCGGGAAGCTTCGTATCCGAATCCGAGAGGACCAGATCATCCGTGAGATGACGTTGGAGGGCGTAGTTTCAATTCTCGAAGGAATGAATCCCCGGATGCTGGAAACCAAGCTCATCGGCTTCCTCAACGAAGCTTCAGCCCCGGTTGACGCGAAACGGCGTGCGCGTTGAAATATCGCAGGCGAGCCAGCGACCATGTCGACCACGACCGATGGCTGGTCTCGTATGCCGATTTCATCACCTTGTTGTTTGCTTTCTTCGTCGTAATGTTCGCCTCCGCCCGGATGGATCAGAAAAAAGCTGCAAAGCTCGCTGTAGCAATCGAGTCCGGTTTTCAGCAGTTAGGCGCCTTCGACAAAAAAGGGGAGACAACGAATACGAATCCGGCAAGCGCCATCAATCTTGAGCGTATACCCACCGAGCTTCCTGGGAACATAGACTCGAATGCCAAGCCGGAAGACTTCGCGGCGATCCGCGCCGAGTTGGAAAAAGCGCTGGCGCCGGAAATTAAACGTCGGGAAGTTGCCCTCCGCATGCAGCCGGATGGCTTGGTGGTCAGCTTGCGCGAAATAGGCTTCTTTGACAGTGGATCCGCCGTCCTTAAGCCGAATGCAGAGGACGCCTTCGCCCGGGTCACTCACGTTATCCACCAACGGAGCTGCGCGCTCCGCATTGAAGGCCACACGGATACGGTGCCGATACACACCTCAACGTTCGGCTCTAACTGGGAATTGTCTACCGCACGAGCCACCGAGGTTGTAAAGGTGTTGATCGAAAAATATTCGTTTGCCCCTGATCGCCTGTCGGCTGCGGGCTATGCGCAGTATCGGCCGGTCGCCAGCAACGCAGACCCACAAGGGCGGCAGCTCAACCGTCGCGTCGACATTGTCATTCTGGCGGGTCTGCTTCCCCAATCGCTGCCTCGCGAGCAGACGTATGGCCGAAGCTTGCCGGGCCCTCCAGAAGGAGAGACGGCCATGAATCTGGCACAACAACGTTCCGGCCAGCAGCACTAATGCGGGATTAGACCACAGCAGCTCCGGCAGATTTCGCCTTGATTTTACAAGGCTCTGCCGAGTTGAACGCGCTCCCCATTGCACGAGCTTCGTGCAGGCGGCCGCAGAGGCCCTCGAGGCTGAAAGGCTTTCGCAGGAAGATCGTCCCTGCCTCACCCGCGAGTTCTCCCACGATGTCGCGCTCGGCATAACCTGACATGACAATTGTGATCAAGTCGGGATGACTCAGCTTAAGATTACGTGCGAGTACGAGGCCGTCCATTCTTCGCATCACGAAATCCGTTACGAGCAGGTCGATTCGGAAATCGGGAGCAGCCCCAATTTGCATCGCTTCCTCCGCACAACTTGCCTCCACAACACGATAACCGGCCAATTCGAGCACTTGACGCGTAGTCTCGCGAACCGCGGGGTCATCCTCGACCAGCAAGATCGTACGAACGGGCGATACCGGGAGACTTCTTTTGGTCGCTGTTCTCATCGAGCCGCCTCACGAGTTACTTCTTGATTGGTTGTTCGCTTGATACACCTGCCGGTACCAATGCATTCCCGTGGCCATGATGTGGTTGTTATTTCGCCGAGGCGTAGCTCCAAGAGTTCAACAAGTTACGAACAAACCAGGGCAGGAGGCCGAACCCAGTCGAGTTCCGCTTTGGACAACGTTCCCGTAACGACTTCCCCTTTTGGGACGGGGCGCTACTTCGCGACCAACGGCGCTGCAAGCCTCAAATGCCAGGACCGCCATGCAAGGGAGCTTGCTAGCGGGTACCAAAGCGCGATCCGATTCACTCGGGTTGCAAAATATGTTCTACGAGATTTGAAGTATCAGGCTGCTATCGAAGAAGTCATCCGAGAGGACTGGCGGAACTACATGGCAGAGGTTTGCGATCGGTCGTGCTTTTCGCCGCTTCGTTCGTGGAACAGATCAGCAATTTGGGCCAATAGCAGGTCAAGACCTTGGTCCCTGGCCACGAATCGATCGATGATACTGTGCGACGAACCCCGCACTGCAAAATAGGGCGCCAACATGACCGCGATGATCTCCGGACACACGTCCTTCACTTTCGCAGCTGCCTGCTCAAAGTGAGGGTTCAGATATCCGTCTTCCATCAACAGCATGTCAGGACACTTCTGTTCGGCAATGGCGCTGGCTTGCTCGGTCAATCGGGTGGGCCATACCGTGTACCCAACACGTTCCAGCAGCATCTGCCGAACCTCCAGAATGGTTGCGTCCTCGCACACGAACAAAATAGCTTTACGATTAACCTGCATGTTTACTCCCGAGTTATTCGTCGCCGAGGTTAATTCATGTGCACCTCGTACCGTACCCTGGTGGATAAGCAAGGCGCGTGCCAAAGTGTGAACGCACAAAATATGGAAGTTAGGATCCGCACCTCCTCCGACCACGAGAAACTTTTACGCGGTTCGCGCAAAGATGCTGCATGTTCTCAAAGGCTGATCAAACTGCAGTAGCTGGACAACCATTTTAAATAGCGCAGCCTTCGCATTAGAAATAATCTCGATCGCCGCGCGAACAGAATAGAGGCCCCGCAGAGGACGGGGCCTTAACCAAAAGGAGCGCGGATGACAACGTGCTATCAGCGGTCTACGCCCGAGCGGGCACGCCTCCATCGGAGATCCATCGTGGAACCGCTTTCGCCTTTGCTTTGGGAAGTATGTCGAGGTAGATAACGGCATACCGAAATGCCATCACGGCCGCGGCGATCACCAGAACGCTGGAAGACAATTCCGTCCACTTCGGCACATAGTGTGTCCCCATGGCGCTTTGCAGCGCATTAATCGACACGTTGATCCGGTGCACCATAAAGCCGGCAACGACGCAGGCGCAGCTCCAATACAAACCATCGGGGTGGGTCCTGATTTTCTCGCGACTCAGCAGGACGATTGGAATGGCCAGGAAGAGCACAACCTCCAGCCAGAAATAACCGGCCTCGGTGGTTCGCTGGAAGGCGTAATGCAGCGCGTGATTGCCCAGCAGATCGAGAAAGCGAAAGAACGCGAAGACGATGAGGAGCATCTGAATCATCTTGCCGCAGTCGTTGAGAATGCTGAAATCGATCCTGACATTCAGCGAACGGATGCAGAGGTAGATGGCCATGACGGTCAAGGCAAGCCCCGCTGGGATGGCCGACATGTAGAAGATCGCATGCATGTAAGGCGAGTACCAGAGCGGATGCAGCTTGCCCCGCGTAATCAGGAAAAGGCCGCCCAGGAAGGATTGGTGCATTGAAGAGAGGAGCACGCCGGCCAGCACAACGCCAATAAGGATCTTGTGGTGGTAGCGCAGGATTGTATCGCGCAGACCTGGCCACGGAAGTTTCTCGATCAGCGCAGGAGCGAACTCGAAGGTTAGCACCGTGGTGTACGTCATGATGCAGACACATACGTCGAACAGAACCGACGCATGGTTCCACATCACGATGGGGTGCCAGAACCGCCAGGGCAGACCGATTTCATACAAATACCCGGCACACACACTCAGGTAACCAAGGAACGATATCAGTATCGCCGCCCGCAGGATGGGACGATACCGCTCCATGCCCAGCAAATAGACTGCGGCACTGATTCCGAATCCGGCAGCGGAAAGTCCCACGCCGCACAACGTTCCAAGTCCGACCCACAGGCCCCACGGCGTCAAATCGCTGAGGTTGGTACTGGCCCTGAAGCCGAGAAAGAACCGAACATACGTGGCGTAGAGGCCAGTGATAAAGATGAAGGCCACAATGACGCGCCAGAGCGTGATCTTAGATAGTATTCGGGAAGTCATGGCTAGCTCCTCTCATTCTTGTTTTTGTGGATGGTCGCTTTGTCTTCAGCAAGCGCCACCTCGCGCCGGCGTTGCGTGATCCAGTAAAGAGCCGACAGAATTGTGCCGCCCATGATGACTACCTTGGGCGAATCTCCCAACGCCGACTCGGTCAGGGCGGGCATTGGCTGATTGCCATTGGGCGCGGGCTTGAAGCCAAGCTTCTCGAACTCCACATCCGAGATAAATAGAACGGAGCCTCCTCCTAATTCTTCGGTCCCGTACACGCGCGGGACGTACGAGGATTCGGAGCGAATCCGGTTCCAGGCTTCGGCGATCAACTCGTCGCGCGTGCCGAAGCTACTGGCTTGCACCGGACAGGCTTCGGTGCAGGCTGGCTGTCCGCCTTTCTTGATCCGTTCCGAACACATGTCGCACTTTTTGACGAACGGCGCGAGCTTGCTCCACTGGTAACGTGGCACCTGATAGGGACACGCCAGCATGCAGTAGCGGCAACCGATACATTTGTCGGCGTCGTAGACGACTGGTCCGAGAGGCGTTTTATTCAAGGCTCCCACGGGACACGCGGAGGCACAGGCAGGGTCTTCGCAATGCATGCAGAGCTTGCGGACGAATTTGTCGCCACGCGCTTCGACCACGGTGAATGCAGTATCAGAGAGCGTGGGTTCGGGATCGGTGGAGAAGCCGTGAAGGTTCTTGCAAGCGGTTTCGCAGCTCAGGCATCCGATGCAGCGCTTGATGTCAATCAGAATTGCTTTTTGTCTCGGCATGTTTTCCTCCTTTTTCTTGGCCGGGCGTTAGGTCAGGAAAAACTCCTTTACAAGTTTTTTCTGAACGCTGTCGTCGACCTGGAAGAACAAGCCTTTGACCGGAAGGCCGCCGTCCTGCGCCAAAGCAGGCGTAAACTGCTGGATCATCGCTCCCAGACGGGTGATGCTGTTCTGCATCCACGGCATTACCATGGGACCTTGCAAAAGGTTGTTGACGTTGGTTGCGAGTTCGGGCGCCTTCACGACGCACAACCAGCCGTGTTTGTAGGGATCCTCCACAACGAGATTCGGATTTTTCAACACTTCGTGGTTCACTGAAACCAGAACACCCTCGATCGGCGAGAGCAATTCGACCGTGTGACCTTCCCGTTTAAGCGTGCACAGTTTTTGGCCCTGCCGCACCCAACGATTCAGCTCCGCCAACTCAATGGCATCGACCTGGCCCAGGAGAGTTCCCGCGAAAGCGTCGATCCCGACCCGAGCGTTCTGCCGTCCTTCATCCAGCACCCAAGTGTGACCAGGATGGAAGCAGTATCCCTTGGGAATCTCGTAGCCGAATTGCTTCAGCATCGTCGGAGCGTTCACGCTCTTGGGAAGGCCCACCTGCAGCATCGCTGGATTTTCCGTCGGACGGCGGAAGTACATGACGCTGAGAATCAGAAGAAAAGTAAGTAGGACAAACAGGATAGACATAACGCCTCCTTGTGGGTCGGCGCCACGGCCTGCGCCGGAAGGAGCGTCTTAACCGCGATGCAAACTCCCTTCGACCCTGCTGCTGATCCGAGAGTTTTTGCCGTTTCCATAATGCTGCGCTCCACTCCTGCTAGTGCACGTTGCATGCAAAACTCTGACGGTTGAAGTTCGCATGGTCTCAACGACTTAGGGATTCGTGAGCGAGACGCCGCAGACGGACCACTGCGTTTTGCATGAGTAGAGCTGCATTTTGCAGTGCAACCTGCGACTAATTGAGTTCGGAAGTCCTCTTCAATCGCCGTAATAACGAGGTTGGATGGATCCCAAGAAGACGGGCAGCGTGGGTTTTGTTTTGTCCGGTCGCATTGAGAACATCTTGAATGTAGCGGTCTTCGAGTTCCCGCAACGTAATAAACTGGTCGCCCGTGGGCGATGGATCGATCAGGGCCAGCGGTTCTTCGGGCGCTGGCGCCGGTTCATAGTCACGCACTTCTTCCGGCAGCGCCCCCTCATCGATTTCAACTTCCTGGGAGAGAATCATCGTCCGCTCAATCACATTTCGCAGTTCGCGAATATTGCCGGGCCAGGGATATTTCTGCAGCAACTCGGCCGCTGCCGGTGTGAATCCGACGAAGCTCTTCTTCAGCTCCCGGTTGAAATGCTGCATGATGTCGAGCGCCAGCGGAATAATATCTTCGCGGCGTTCACGTAAGGGTGGGATTGATAGAGGAAGGACGTTCAGGCGATAGTAGAGGTCCTCGCGAAACGATCCATCGGCCACGGCTTCTTTCAGGACCTTGTTCGTCGCCGTAATGATACGAACATCCACGGTGATAGGTTTGATTCCACCCAACCGCATGAAAGTTCCTTCTTCCAGAACGCGCAACAATTTGGCCTGCAGGCTGAAGGATGTGTTGCCGATCTCATCGAGGAATAAGGTGCCTCCCGAAGCCTTTTCGATCAGGCCCTCTTTCCGATGACGCGCGTCGGTGAACGCGCCGGGCTCATAACCAAAGAGTTCGCTTTCCAGCAAAGTGTCAGGCAGGGCCGCGCAATTCAAACTCACAAGCGGCATCTGGGCGCGAGAGCTGTTGTAGTGGATGGCCTTCGCCAACACTTCTTTGCCCGTCCCGCTTTCACCTTGAATCAAGATGGTGGTGTGGTCGCTTTCGGCAGCTCGACGGGCCATTTCCAGAATTTCCCGCATCACCGGACTTTGGGTGACGACGCGACCGAAATCGTAGCGTCCTTTCGCATTCTGGACGGTGTCGTGGACTCTCACGCGCAAGGCCAGCATTTCGGTTGCGCGATGGACCGTCGTCACCATGTCCGCCACGTGGAATGGCTTGATCAGATAGTCGTAGGCCCCAAGTTTCATCGCCTCGACCGCCCTGTCGAGAACGTTATAGGCGCTCATCATCACCACGATGGTTGCCGGCGAAAGCTTCTTCACCTGCCGCAAGACGTCGATACCATTGATTCCCGGTAACACGACGTCGAGCAGGATAAGATCCGGCTTCTGCTCAGCAACCGTGCGCAGCGCCTCCTCTCCGCTGGTCGCGAGAAACAGCTCCAGTCCTTCTTTTTCCAGGGCACGTCCGATGGTCCGCAGAGTCAGTGCCTCGTCGTCGACCACTAAAATGGAGTGTGCCATGGCTAGGCCACAACCTCCTCGTTCTCCTCTACTGCTTTGCCAACCTGCCGCATGGGAAGCGTCAGTCGGACGCTCGTACCCTCGCCCGGCACGCTCTCGATCTGGATTTCTCCGCCGTGGCTGCGAATGTAGCTTTGACTGATGCTCAAGCCAAGGCCGGTTCCCTTTCCCCGCTTGGTGGTGAAGAATGGCTCGAACACGTGCGGAAGGATGTCCGAAGGAATTCCGCATCCGGTATCGCAGACCTTCAGCTCGATCATGTCGGCGAGCTTCATCTTCTCGGCCGAAATCGTGATCCGCCCTCCCGGAGGAGTCGCCTGCGAAGCGTTCAGCAGCAGGTTCATGAGGGTCTGGGACAACTGATTCGCGTCTGCGATGATCGGCGGCAAGTCGGTGGGGACTCGATTCTCCAGGTCGATCTGCCGGAATAGCGGCTGATGGTCCAGAAACTGAACCGTATCGACAACCAGCTTGGAGAGACTCACCTTGCTCAGGAGCAGTGGATTAGGCCGGGCATATTCCAGAAGGCGGTGAAGCGTGTTCGCAATGCGCTTGGTGCCTTCGATGCATTGGTCGATCTCCTCGCGCTGCTCGTCCGACGCGTCCCGCCACTCCAGCTCGAGGTGAGACAGTATCCCGAGCAGAGGGTTGTTGATTTCGTGGGCTGCGCCGAGCGCCAACTGGGCGAGCGAGGCGTATTTTTCATACTCCGCCAGCTGCGACTCGAATTGCATCTTCTCTTTCGCCAGTTCGCGCTCTTCTTCCAGCCGTCTCAGCAGCTCGTGCTGGGCCTGGTTGCGCTCCTGTTCCCGATGATCTGCGAGTTCTTTGGTCTTCAATGCACTCCCGTCGAGCCGCCTTGATGCGCATTCTCGCCACGAGCGTCATCGTAATCAACAGCACAACGAGACAGCCGGACAAACTCCTCCAAAGCACGTCGGGGCTTTGAAGCGGCTCATCGCTTAAGGCGCGTGCTTTGAGCGTAGCGGCCAACAGCGTGAGCAGGATTGACAGGGGGCGGGGGGCACGCGAGACGATTCGCGCACCGGTGCGTATGGCTCCGGAACAGTTTGCGAGGAGCATCAACCTCTCCTCTTAGACCTTCATCCCGATTGCATTTGGCGGCAGTGATATCAGTCACGTGCACTGGTGATGCGTGAAGCGAAGGAGCGGCTGATTGCCGCACAAAGGTGAGACGAGAGAACGATGCTGCAGTCTCAGCCGACCGCCTCGGCTAGTCGACCACTCCGCCGATAATAGTTCGTACGACATCGCCCTGCGGAGAAAGGACCGCGATATCGGCGTCAGCTCCGACCTTCAGCCCGCCCTTGCGCTCCTGAATCCCCAGCACACGCGCGGGGTTCAGCGAGGCCATGCGCACACTGTCCTGCAAACTGGTATGAGCAAAGCGCATTACATTTTGGACCGCCTTGTCCAGCGTCAACACACTGCCTGCCAGCCGGCCATTGGCCTCACAACGTCCGTTGCGCACTTCCACTTCGAAGCCACCCAGCATGTATGTTCCGTCTGGCATGCCGGTTGCGCTGATGCCATCTGTAATCAGCACCGCGCCGTCCACGCCCTTTGTCCGCATGAACAAGTCGACGACGATGGGATCGACGTGAATGCCATCGACAATGATGTCGGCCGTCAGTTCGCGATCGGTAAGCACCACACCCAGCAGTCCGGGCTCGCGGTGGTCAAGCGGCCGCATGGCATTGAAGGTATGGGTTGCGTGACGTGCACCTGCGCGGATACCAGCTTCGGTTTGCTGCAGGTTGGCGTCCGAGTGCCCCAGGCTCACGCAAACTCCGCGGCGGGAAGCCTCGCCGATCAACTCGACCGCATTGTCGATTTCTGGCGCGATCGTCAGGATCTGTAGCGTCCCGGCGGTCGCGTCCCACATTCTGTCGAATAGCTCTGTCGAAGCTTCGCGGAGCAGTTCAGGCGGATGGACCCCGCGCCGGGCGTGACTTAGGAACGGGCCTTCCAGATGGATGCCCAGCGGCTGTGCGCGGTCCGAAGGTCCCGCGGCGCTCGATTTCGTGTGTTTCACCGCCTTGCCGAGATGCTCGAGTGACTTCAACGTCGCCTCGATCGGCGCCGTTACCGTGGTCGGGCAGTAACTGGTGACCCCGTGCTGCGCCATCAGTCGTTCGATTGCAGCCAGAGCGTCCGGGGAAAGCTCCATTACGTCGTGGCCCGCGCCCCCATGAACGTGGATATCGATAAAGCCAGGCGCCAGAATCGATTCACCAAAGTCGAGCACGCGAGCGTTTGTCGGCAAGGCGATCGCATCCCGTGTCCCCACAGCCGAAATCTGCCGATCGTCGATGACGAGTACAGCTTCCTCGATCAACTCGACCGGCGTCAGCAGCCGTCGAGCGGTGAGAACGGTTGTCACAAGAACCTCGCTGATGAAACAAATCACGATAACAAAATGTTCAACTCTGTACCGGAAGAAAGTGAGAACGCTTGTCCTCACCAGGCGTGTTCAGGTCGGGACAGCGAACCCTTGGCAGCCCGAATTGTGGAAATTGTCCTGCGTGAAACAATTCCGTCGGGCAAACTTCATGGCGGGTATGATTTCCGACTAAATTTATCGCCAATATCTAAGCCATTCAGGAACAGCATGTTACCGTTAAATGCAAAAGCCGCCCATTGGCTGCCAAGGATTGCGCGCAGCCGTCTCAAAGCGTAGAATCAAACTGCGACTAAAAGAGTCGCATATACATCTGAATCTTGGACGGACCATGCTGAAGCTGACCAAGAAAGCCGACTACGGACTCATCGCTATGCGGCATTTGGCCCAGCATGCCGACTTGGGAGCTTGCAGCGCGAAAGATTTGGCGGAGATGTACAGCATCCCGCAGGAAGCCTTGGCGAAGATTCTGCAGCGGCTGACCAAGGCGCGGCTGCTGACCTCTCAGTACGGCACGAACGGTGGCTACACCTTGGCCCGCGACCCTCGACGGATCAGCGCTTTCGAGGTAATCAGGGCAATTGACGGTCCGCTCTTCATTACCTCTTGCAGCGCGCACAGTAATGACTGCGACCAGAGCGATCGCTGCACGGTGCGTGAACCTTTACGGCGGGTGAGCCGCAGCATAGAAGACGTTCTGAATAAATTGACGATTTGGGACATGACGGAACCCGGACAAGACCCAGCCCCGGAGCTCGTAACGCTCGGCTGGACAGGCGAGAAGTTACAGCAATCTTAGGAGATGGCGTTTCAATGAGCACGAATGTGATGAATGGCAACGGGCACCAGGGCGTGAAGCTGCCCATTTACATGGACAACCACGCTACGACGCGAACCGATCCGCGGGTTTTGGAAGAGATGCTTCCCTACTTCACCGAGCATTTCGGCAACGCGGCCAGCCGCAACCACGAGTTTGGCTGGGTGGCGGAGCAGGCCGTGGAGCAGGCTCGCGAACGCATCGCCAAGTTGATCGGCGGTACCTCGAAGGAGATCATTTTCACTTCGGGCGCCACGGAGAGCGACAACCTTGCCATCAAGGGCGTCGCCGAAATGTACAAGCAGAAGGGCAATCACATCATCACCCAGGCGATTGAGCATAAGGCGGTGCTCGATACCTGTAAGCGGCTGGAGAAGGCGGGCTTCCGGGTGACCTATCTGCCGGTACAGAAGGATGGCCGCATCGATCTTGACGACCTGAAGCGCGCCATGGATGACAAAACGATCCTGGTAACGATTATGGCCGCCAATAACGAGATTGGCGCGTTGCAGCCGATTCGCGAGATTGGCGCCCTGTGTCACGAGCGCGGCGTCCTGTTCCATACCGACGCGGTGCAGCAGATTGGCAAGCTGCCGTTTAACGTGGTTGATGACAACGTTGACCTGGCGTCCATCACGGCACACAAGCTTTACGGACCGAAGGGCGCGGGGGCCCTGTACGTGCGGCGCAAGAATCCGCGCGTGCAGTTGGTCGCGCAAATCGACGGCGGCGGCCATGAGCGCGGCATGCGCTCCGGAACGTTGAATGTCCCCGGAATCGTCGGGCTCGGCGCGGCCTGCAAGATCGCCATGGAAACGATGCCGGAGGAGATCAAGAAACTTTCGGCGCTGCGCGATCGTCTGAAGGACAAAATCATGGGCCAGCTTGACGAGGTCTACATTAACGGATCGGTCGAGCACAGGCTGCCGGGCAATTTGAACATCAGCTTTGCCTATGTCGAAGGCGAGTCGCTACTGATGGGCATCAACGATATTGCCGTTTCCAGCGGTTCGGCCTGCACCTCGGCGACGCTGGAACCATCTTATGTATTAAAGGCGCTCGGGGCGGGTGATGATCTGGCACACAGCTCAATTCGCTTCGGCCTGGGACGCTTCAACACAGAGGCTGAAGTGGATTACGTCGCGGAACGGGTGGTGGATACGGTGAAGCGCCTGCGCGAGTTGTCGCCCTTGTACGAGATGGCGAAAGAAGGAATCGACTTGACGAAGGTCCAATGGGCTGCTGAACCGGCCCACTGAGTCAGGCAACGCGTCGGGCAGAGCCTTCAGCCAAGCGTTAGCCGGAGCAGTTTGTACGAGGCGTTCTTCCGGCGATTAAGTTCGTCGGGTAACGCTGGCCTTCAGGCCAGCGTTACCCAGATCAGTTTTATGAAAGAGCCGGCTTCAGCCGGCGACAGAGTTTCGAATTAGGAGAAAACAATGGCATATAGCGATAAGGTTCTGGACCATTACACTAACCCGCGCAACGTCGGCTCTATGGACAAGAACAGCCAGGAAGTCGGTACCGGATTGGTGGGCGCGCCCGAATGCGGCGACGTAATGAAGCTGCAGATCAAGGTCAATCCCTCGACCAACATCATTGAAGACGCCAAGTTCAAGACGTTCGGCTGCGGCTCGGCCATTGCCTCGTCTTCGCTGGCGACCGAGTGGGTCAAAGGCAAGACGGTTGACGAGGCGCTGCAAATCAAGAACACCGACATCGTGAAGGAACTGGCGCTGCCTCCGGTGAAGATTCACTGTTCCGTGTTGGCAGAAGATGCCATCCGGGCGGCGATCGGCGACTGGAAGAAGAAGAACACTGCAGGCGAGCGGGCGCAGGCGCAGAACGTTCCGGTTGCGCAGCAGGCGTAAACTTTAGCTGAGGGCAAAGGGGCGTGCCGGCGAAACCCAACTGGTACGACGCCAGAGCACAACCATGAGCACAGTCAATATTGAAAATCCGGTCGAGACCTCTGCACCTGCGATCCCGGCGAAGGGAATTCAGGTAACGGACAAGGCGTTGGCTCGCATTCGCACCGCGATGGCAAAAGAGAATATTTCTCCAGTTGAAGGCGGGTTGCGGCTCGGCGTGCAAGGTGGTGGCTGTTCCGGCTTGAGCTATAACATCCGGTTCGACACGCAACCGCGCGAGCGTGATCGCGTGTTTCAGTTCGAGGACATCCGGGTTTTCGTCGACCCGAAGTCGTTTATTTATCTGCACGGCATGGTTCTGGATTACGAAGAGACCCTGATTCACGAGGGCTTCGCATTCAAGAACCCCAATGCGAAGAAGTCTTGCGGGTGCGGCAGTTCGTTTTCATAAGTTGCCGTCGGCCCAGCGTGCCTGAACTCATCCATCGCAATCCTGCGGACGTGGTGCAGCGCCGTGGAATGGCGCTCGGGACAGGTTCGCCGTAACAGGTTCTGAAGTGATGATTACATTATGGCCTTAACAGGAAGCGACAAGACAACTGATCCCGGCGCCTTCGTCATTCATCAGGAGAAGCCGGTCACGGAGAATTGCTGGTCCTGCGGAGCCATGCGGGCCGCGCACTTTTGCCAGGAGTGCGGGAAGGTGCAACCGCCGGCACCGGTGGACTATTTCGCGTTTTTCGCACTGCCGTACAAATTGAATCTGGACACGAAGAAACTTGAGCACGACTTCTATGGGCTGAGCCGGCACCTGCATCCTGACATCAACGCCGTCAGCAGCGATCAGGAACAGGCATGGAGCCTGGAAAAGAGTTCGCAGCTCAATGACGCCTATCGCACATTGAAAGATCCGATCGCGCGCACGGCCTACCTGCTGCGCTTGCAGGGTGTGCAGATGGAGGAACAGTCCCAAAGCGCGACCGAAGAGGCGCGCCGAACCGGCGAGATGAAGAAGCAGGTAGTCCCACCCGATCTTCTGGAGCAAGTCTTCGAGTTGAACATGCAGCTCGAAGAGATGCGCATGAATAAGAAGATGGGCGAGGACGATGCGAATCTCGCGTCGGAGTTGCGCGATACCAAGCAGCAGTTGCAGGCGAAGTATGACAGCTTGCTGCAGGAATTGTACGGGGCGTGGAACCAATGGGACGGGCTCGTCGAGAACAATGGCGCAGCAGACGGCGAGCGGGCTGCCTTGCGCGACCAGATGGTCGATGTGCTGAACCGCCGCACCTACCTGCGCAACTTGCTGCGCGATGTGGATGAGGTCTTGGAAGGCTAAGCAAGAAGGGGCGGGGCTTTCACCGCGACGAATTTACCATGAGTTAAGTGCCCGAAGGGACGGCAGTAATCGGACTTAAGTCCGGGTGAATTTATATAAAGGGGCTTATGGCGCGCCTGAAGGCGCGCCCCTTCGATAAATGGCAATGGAACGCATCGTCGGAATCGATTTGGGCACGACCAACTCGCTGGTCGCCTACATGGAGGGCGACCGTCCCGTGGTGATTCCGGGAGAGGATGGCTCGAACCTTGTGCCATCGGTAGTTGCCCTCGACGAGAACGGCCAGATCATCGTGGGCAATGCCGCTCGCAAGTCGCTGATCGAATCGCCCGAGCGTGCTGTCTACAGCGTGAAGCGCCTGATGGGCCGCGACGTGGAAGACGTTCGCGGCGAGTTGAAGCTCTTCCCTTTCCAATTGGCGGAAGATCTCGCACCCGGTGAAGTGCTACGCATCAAGCTGGGAGACAAGACCTTCACGCCTCCGGAACTTTCCGCGTTCATCCTTCGCCAGCTGAAGCGCAATGCCGAGCGATACTTCGCCGCGCCCGTGACCAAGGCGGTCATCACGGTTCCCGCGTACTTCAACGACGCGCAGCGTCAGGCAACAAAGGATGCTGGCCACATTGCCGGCCTGGAAGTCTTGCGGCTGGTGAACGAGCCTACAGCGGCTTCGCTGGCTTACGGGCTCGACCAGAAGCAGAATGGGACGATTGCCGTTTATGACCTGGGCGGCGGCACCTTCGATATTTCAATCTTAAGGCTGCATGATGGCATCTTCGAGGTTGTCGCCACTAATGGCGACACGCATCTGGGCGGCGACGACATCGACAACCTGCTGATCGCGATTGGCCTGGACGACATTCAGGGCGACTTCGGTCTGGATATGCGCCGTAGTGGCGAGGCCGTTCAGGCAATCCGCAAGGCCGTGATCGACGCCAAGATCGCACTGTCGTCCAGGGAGAAGACGGCCATGGATGTCGAACTTCCCGGCGGCAAGCGTTATCAACGCGAGATCGCCCGTGCGCAATTCGAGCAGTTGATTCAGCCGGTGATCGATCGCACCGTCGGTCCCGTCAAGCAGGCATTGAAAGACGCCGGCCTCAAGCCGAAGGACATTGACGAAGCCGTGCTCGTGGGTGGATCGACGCGCATCCCGCTGGTTCGAGGGTTGGTCGAGAACCTGTTTGAGCGAACGCCCCACAGCGAACTGAATCCGGATGAAGTGGTTGCCTTGGGGGCCGCGGTGCAGGCAAACATACTCTCCGGTGGCTCAGACGCAACCAAGGACATGCTGCTGCTCGACGTAACCCCCTTATCGCTCGGCATTGAGGCGCTTGGTGGTGTAGTAGCGAAGATCATCCACCGCAACTCGACCATACCGGCATCAGCCACGGAGCACTTCACTACTGGCGTCGAGGGCCAGACGAACGTTGCAATCCACGTGCTGCAGGGCGAACGCGAACTGGCAAAGGACAATCGCTCGCTGGCGCGCTTCGATCTGAAGGGTATCCCTCCTATGCCGGCGGGACTGCCGCGCATTGAGGTGAAGTTCCTGATCGACGCGAATGGCATTATGCACGTCACGGCGCGCGAAGCGCGCAGCGGCAAGGAAGCGGAGATTGAAGTGCAGCCGAGCTATGGCCTGACCGACGAGCAAGTCGAGAACATGATTCTCGACTCCTTCGACAATGCTGAAGAAGATTTCCGTCAGCGACAAGTCATCGAGGCTCGCAACGAAGCGGAGAACATTCTTACGGCGCTGGAGAAAGGGCGCAAAAATCCAGCGTGGCAGCAGCTTAGCTCACAGGAGCGGAGCGCCATCGACAGGCAGGAAAAGGCACTGCGAGCGGTGTTGACAGAAGACGACTACCAGACGATTCGCGACGCCATTGACGTCCTGAATCAAGGCAGCACACGGCTGGCGGAGTTGATGATGGACTCAGCCGTCACCTCTGCGTTGAAGGGCAAGGACATGAACCATACAGGCGTGGGCGAAGGTCCGGCGGCGTCCCATCCGATCGCGCCGGCAGAGATCGAGCGCTGAGCGATTTGAAGGGGTGCGGCTTTAGCCGCGCCGCAATGTCCCGATATGAATTGAAGTCCCGTAGGGACGGCACAATGCAGGGGCAACATCCCGAGGAATTTATGGCAGACGAGAAAACCCAAGGCGGCAGTACAGCAACGGTCGATGCGCCCGGCGCGAACACGGTGAAGTTGACCTTCCTGCCGGAGAACAAGACCTTCGAGTTCGAACACAACAAGCTTCGTTACCAGGAGCATGGCAAGCCGCAGTCGATCCTCGACGTCGCCATGAACTTTGGCCTGCACCTGGAGCACGCGTGCGGCGGCAACTGCGCCTGTACGACCTGTCACGTCGTCGTGAAAAAAGGCAAGGAACTGCTCAGCGAGATGGATGACGACGAAGCCGACCGTCTCGATATGGCCGCCGACCTGCAGCTTGAATCGCGACTCGGCTGCCAGGCCGTCATCGAGAAGCCCGGAGAGGTCGTCGTGGAGATTCCATCCTGGAACCGAAACTACGTCTCCGAGGCAGCGACCCATCACGACTAGCTCCAGCCAGCTTGCGTCACTGGATGCGCATCGAAACAGCAGGGGCATTCGAGGGAGGATAAATGGCTGCTGAAATTCATTGGGACGACTCGGAAGATCTGGCGATTGCTTTGGCCGACAAGTATCCCGATGTTGATCCGCTGACAGTGCGCTTTACCGATCTGCACCGTTTCGTCACCGAATTGCCCACCTTCGTTGACGACCCGTCCAAGTCCACCGAGGGCAAACTGGAGGCCATCCAGATGGCATGGTACGAGGAGTATCAGGACCGTCAGGCATAGCGTCCGGATTCCCCGAACGGCAGCTCCAAGTTCCATTCAAATCGCTGATTCGAGGCGAGTTGATCTCTCTCCAAGTGGCCCAGGCTAATCTCTGCGGATACCGCCGCTGCCCACTACTCAAAACCAGCAACAGCGCGCTTGCTATTGCTTTCCGCACGGGCCAAAATTCTTGTCATAATCATAAAGCTCTGGCGTACTTGCACTCCCGGCGTCGCAAGGACTGCGCCGCCCGGAGACCCCGCAACGGGCGATTCGCATTACCGCGCGTTCGATGAACGAACGCGTGCGGCGGTGATTTATGCCTGCGCCGGATGGGAGCAGGCAATTGTCTCGTCGCAAAACTCGTGGTTCTGCGTTCCGGCCCAACGCTACTATGGTCTTCACGCGTGCATTCACTCCGACGGCCAACCGGCGGCTCAATGAGCTGATCGGCTTCCTGGTGCTGGTCTTCGCGACCCTCCTTGTCCTCGCGCTGGTTTCTTATTCACCGCTCGATCCATCGTTCAACACCGCAGCCAATCCGCCTGCCGGACGTCCGGCGCATAATTGGATCGGAGTGGTCGGCGCCGCAACCAGTGACCTGGCGTTGCAGATCTTCGGCATTTCCGTTTTCCTGATTCCAGTTTTCCTCGTCCTGTACTCGCTGCGCTGGTTTCGTTCCCGGCCCATTCAGTCGCCCTATGCCAAGACGCTCGGCGCGATTGCGCTGTTGGTTTTCTGTTCAGGATTTCTCGGCCTGTTGCCGGGACAGTTCCGCTGGATGGGAGCGATTCCCCTCGAAGGGCTGATGGGGCGCATCGTTGGCGACGCGCTCATCCATTATCTCAACCTGATCGGCGCGTACCTGGTTTGCCTCGCCGTCATTGCAGTCGCCTTGTACCTATCGACGGCCTTCTCCTTCGGCGCGATTCAAATCTGGTCGCAAACACGATTTGGATTCGTGTACGCCGTGTTCGATCGTTTCACCGACTGGCGAGCGGAACGGGGACGCAAGCTGGCTGCCAAAAACCTGGAGAAGAAACGTGCCGTCGCGGCTAGTGCCAAACCAGTCGTGACCGCGCAACTGGTACCACGACGCTCCTCAGAACAAGCAGAGCCATTCGGGTCTCCGAATCCTGCTTCGGCCGATGCCGGCAATCGCCGCAGCGGAATCGAACGGACCTTCGAGGGCGACGTTGAACGCAATCCTTCACCGCCGGTATCGGCGCGCCACCCTGCTTATGCTCAGCCCATGGACGAGGGAGACGGCGCCGAGTCAGACACAGCGGCGGATGACGTCATCGCTGTGACCTCGCGTGCCGACACATCGCAGCGTGGCAAGACCACGATGCCGCGTCTGGCGGGCAGCTACAAGCTTCCCTCGACCGCGCTCCTGCATCGGGCCGACGAGCACAACGTTATCCACGAAGATCAGCTGAAGGACCTGGCGCAGGTGCTGCAGCAGAAATGCGCGGAGTTCGATGTGCGCGGTCAGGTGGTGCAGATCAATCCCGGACCCGTGGTGACGACCTTTGAGTTCAAACCGGAAGCGGGCATCAAGTATAGCCGGGTCACCGGCCTATCCGACGATCTGTGCCTGGCATTGCGCGCCGAAAGCATCCTCATCGAGCGCATGGCAGGCAAGTCGACTGTCGGGATCCAGGTGCCGAATCACGAGCGCGAAACGATTTGGCTCCGCGAGGTCGTCGAGGCGCAGGAGTTCCTGGGCTCAAAATCGAAATGCACCCTGGCTCTCGGCAAAGACATCAACGGCCGTATTATCACGGCCGAGCTCAACACCATGCCGCACCTGCTGATTGCCGGCTCCACCGGTTCGGGCAAGAGCGTCGCCATCAACGCCTTCATCATGTCGATCCTGTACAAAGCGACGCCCGAGGAAGTGCGGCTCATCCTGGTCGACCCGAAGCGCCTGGAACTGGGCAATTACGAAGGCGTCCCGCATCTTTACACGCCGATCATCACGGAGCCGAAGCTGGCGTCGAACGCACTGCGGAATGCGGTACGGGAAATGGAACGCCGGCTGAAGGTGCTGGCCGAGAAGGGCGTCCGCAACATCGATCAGTACAACAAGCTGTTCGATGCCGCCACGCCAAGCCTGTTCGAAGAAGGCAGCGACGCGAGGCCTTTGCCTTACATCGTCATCATCATCGACGAGTTGGCTGACCTGATGATGCTGGATGGGCAGAACGTCGAGGCTTCCATCACACGCCTGGCGCAGATGGCGCGTGCCGTGGGCATTCATCTGGTATTGGCGACGCAGCGTCCGTCGGTCGATGTTATAACCGGATTGATCAAAGCCAATTTTCCTGCGCGCATGTCTTTCCGCGTCGCCACCAAAATTGACTCGCGCACGATTCTCGACGCCAACGGCGCGGAAGCGCTCCTGGGACGCGGCGACCTGTTGTATCTGCCGGCAGGGTCGGCGCGCGTACAACGCGTCCATGCGCCCTTCGTCACTGAGAAAGAAATAGCTGCCGTGGTGGAGTTCTGGCGGTCGCAAGGCCAGGCGCAGTATCAGGAAGCGTTTCTGCAGGCGCCACGCGAAGAGGCAGAGAGCGGCAACGCGAGTGCCGACGGCACTGCCGAGGACGATCATGACGAGCTTTATCAGGATGCGGTCCGCATTGTGCTCGAATATGGTAAGGCGTCGACCTCGTTGCTGCAGCGCCGGTTGCGCATCGGCTATGGCCGCGCCGCTCACCTGATCGACCTGATGGAGCGGGATGGCATTGTGGGTGCTGCCGATGGCCCGAAGCCACGCGAGTTACTGAAGCGTCCCGATTGGTTGAGTGAAGTGGAAGACGCCTTACGCTAAGGGCTTCCCGGTTGCAATCTTGGGCCCGAAGAGTTACCCTTCCTCCCACGATCGCGTAGTCAACCGAGCTCCACACAACCATTTCCTGCTGTAAGGTATCCGAAGTAGGGCCTGCTTAAAAAACTCTCGCAGCGGAGGAAGAATGTACATACTCTGGTGGATTATCGTAGGTCTGATTGCCGGATGGATCACGGGCAAGCTGATGAAAGGTTCCGGTTATGGTGCCATGATGGACATCATTGTCGGAATTGTCGGCGCGATTATCGGTGGATTCATCATGCGGGCCTTGGGCTTTTCAGGTCAGGGTGGCATGCTTTACACCATCATCGTCGCGGTGATCGGCGCAGTGATTTTGACGTGGCTTATCCGGCTGGTTACCGGTCGTAGAGCGGTCTGACATCAGCGAGGGATTCGCGGGCACCGGGACTTCCCGGTGCTTATTTTTTTGCCAGTTCTTCCACTACTGGGCGGGTGCGGCTGCGCTGATAAAAATAGGATACGGCCAGAAGAATCACTCCCAGTGCGATGAAAGCCGCAATGCGATACCCCTGTTGCAATTCGCTGATGTCGAAGGCAAATACCTTAACCACCGTCAGGGCCAGAAGAAGAATGGCTTGCCAGCGCAGGAAGGGCGAACGCTTCCAGAAACCAATCAGCATCAGGGCACTTCCGTAGATCATCCAGATCGCGGAATAGGTGAACCCAAACGTCATGGCGATGCCGCGACTTTCTGCGGGCGACAATCCTGCCGCATGGAGTTGCGGTTCGAAATAACCAGCCACTTCGAAGTGAAGCGCAGTGAGCGCCAGCAGATTAAGGCAGACGACGGCAGCGCCCGCCCACTTACGATTTTCCTCACCACCTTCGTGAAGCGCCAAGTACGCCAGCAATGCTAACGTGGCGATGGCCAGCAGGTAGAGTCCGAAACGAGGGTTGACGATCAACCGCTGGCCCCCCACCGACTCCGACGCGATGAGCCGCACGACCGCCAGGCCCAGCGTGAATGCACCGAGACTGCGCAACAGCATTCGGCGGTGGAAATGCGACGCAAAGAAGAGCGCCCCGCCTTCGAGGGCCCACGCCAATGTCATCCAGTAGCCGCCAAGCTCAAGCGGGATCGCAATCGTCAGGAACAGCACACCGAGCGCAAGATAGAGCGAGCTGACCAGCGCCGGCCCTGCCGGCTCCCGCTTTCGGAGCGGCGGCGTAAGCAGCCAAAATAATGCGGCCACGCCCCCCGTCACCCATGCCAGCTCTTCGTGATGGCCCTCGTACAGCATGGCGAAGCAGGCAACCAGATAAATGGCCGCGTTCAACAGTACAAGAGAGCTCAACGTCACCAGGTCCTGATCGCCCTCTCGTTTGCGCCCCAGGAACGGCGCCGTCAGGTACAGCAGAAAGAAGAAGCTCGCGAACCCGAGCGTCACCGGCAGTTGCGGCTCTGTGTAATAGCTGACAGCCCAGCCTGCGGAAAGAAGGGCCGTGCCCACCAAACTTCCCAGCAGAATTCGGCGCCATCCCTTGATGGCGACGAGCCAGACGGTCGCCAGATCCAGCAATGCAAGGTACGACAGCAGGGACACCTCTTGGTTTTGATTGGTCGAAACCAACACCGGCGTGAGGAATCCGCCGACGAGGGCAAATGCGGCGAGCAGTTCCGAGTCTTGCCTCAGGGACAGCGCCGCCGCCGTTACGGTAACGGCCACCATCGCGCCAAAGGCAACTGGCGCGGTGATGAGGTGAAAGAACTGGAACGCCGCCCACAGCGACAAGTACATCGCGCCGAAGGCAATTGCCTTCAGCGAATAGGAGAAACCGTTGAAGCCGCGCTTGCGAAAGCGGTTGCTCCACAGCAAGAGCCCCAGGCCGATCGCGAGGCCAATGGCAACCCGAATGGGCGGCCCGATCCAATCGTTCTCGAAGGCGAGCTTCAGGAAGTACGACAACCCAACCAGAACTGCGACGATCCCGACTCGGTTCAGCCATTGCCCGCCGATGCGGTTCTCCAGCGACACCTCACGCTCCGGGCGCTTGGAGGTTTCGGGCGGTTTGCTGAACTCGGCCGGCTTCTCCTCAACTACCGGCACCGAGCGAAAGACCGTCTCCACAACAGGCGTCTCCTCTACCAGAGGCGAAGCCGGTTCGCCCACTGTCGGGAGCCCCGGCGCGGGCGAATTCGATACTCCCTCGTGCAGTGGCGACGGATAGGAGTGGGGCGGCGGCTCCCCGAGGTCATCCAACTGCATCGTGGGATAGTGCACCGCTTCCTGTGAATAGCTCGCGGAAGCGCCGCCTTCGAGGATCTGTTCCAGACGAAAAACGCGCTGCGTCAACTCCGAAACCTGTTGGCGCAAGTGGTCCAGTTCGGTTGTTTCGTCCGGCTCAGTCAAATCGGCACCAGTTGTGGGATTCAGAGAACGTTACAATATCGCGCACTCAATAGTCACGCGAAACCGGCACGAAAGACTGATTCTGATGGAGGCTCTGTTGTGAAATTTCATACCGAATACTTGACCTTCCAAACCGCCAGGCACCGGGAGTACATCCACATCACCCCGCAAGTCGAAGATGCCTTGCGTAAAAGCGGCATTCAAGATGGCATGGTGCTGGTGTCAGCCATGCACATCACTGCGGGAGTTTATGTCAACGATGACGAGACCGGACTGATTCACGATATCGACGAGTGGCTGGAACAATTGGCGCCGTTTCGCGAAGATTACCGCCATCATCGCACGGGCGAAACCAACGGCGATTCGCACTTGAAGGCCCTGCTGATTCATCACGAGGTGATCCTGCCGGTAACCAACGGTAAGCTCGATCTCGGTCCGTGGCAGCGCGTCTTCTACGCCGAGTTCGACGGTCAGCGCAAGAAGCGGCTCATAATCAAGGTGATGGGGGAGTAGAAATCCTTATGGGCCGGCGATCCCGCTCCGCTGGGGCGTCGATGCCGATACCCGCAAAATGAAAAAGCCAAATCGCTGCTTCAGAAGGTGAACGCCAGGCCGCCGCGAACGCTGCGCGCCGACTGCACCAGGTACACCGTCTTACCGTCGGGACCATAAACCGGCACATACCCTTGGGCCAGCAAATTACGCAGGTCAACCAGCGCTTCGACCCGTCCCGGCATAAAGCGCATGTGCGGGATTGGCTGGCGAATGAAGAAGCTGAAACCAGGATCGGCCTGCCCGGCAGTCGCATCGAACAAATCGACGGCCGTAAGCGCCTCGCCGCTGCTCCAGCGATAGGAAGCAATCCAGTGGGATTTAGTGTGACCAAAGGTGCCGTTTAGTTTCAGAGCAGCGGTGTGTCGCCATTCGTGACGTAAACCCGCCCGCACATCCGCCCAGTCAAGGTATGTCTGGTCGAGACCCAGAGTCCCACCGTAGGCGTAATCGAGAGTGCCGGTCAGCGAATCCGAAAACTTATGCTGGATGAGAGCGCGTACACCCTGGGCTTCGAGCTCCCCACCGTTGTAGCTGAAGGTTCCGGAATAAATGTCGGGTAGAACATCGCCGGTATCGACGTCGATATTGCCCACGCCCAGCAACGCCGGATCCTTAATGCGATCGTTGAAATAAGCGATCTGGACCTTGTTCTCGCCGAGAACGCTGCTATCGATGCGCTGCGAGAGGGACACTTCCTGATGATGGGCGTTCTCGATCAATGGCGCATTGCCAACCAAAGTCATGCGCGGGCCGCTCTCGCTGAAGTCGGCAGGGGCGGAGTCGAAGCCCTTGTCCGCGCGGCTGTTGGGCTCATTGGTCGTGTAGCGGTATTCCACGATCGTATTGTCGCCGAGATGCAGGTCCACAGCCCCATTAGGACGGAAGGCGTTCGCCCGGCCCATGAATTGGATGGTCTGGGCCTCGCCGCCGTATTGAAACTCCAGCAGGTTTCCTATGGAAAAGCCATCGGAAAACGACATCGCCAGCGCCTGCAAATCATGGTGGGAAATCAGGTCGGGACTGCAGAAGCGACGCGCCGTGAATGATATCTCGGGGCTCGAACCGTCGGCCTTGACGTGTTTGTACGAAGCGCGCACCACCCCGTCGGGGGTGCCGGTTCCGTACCCAAGATTGCCGTCCAGGGCGAGCGTGCCGGTCGTAAAGATCGATTGCTCTACCTTGAAGGCGGTCCCCATATCGGCAGAACTGCCATAGCCGTCGTTGGAGCCGCCGGCCATGAAGGCCAACGTACCTTGCAGCCTTCGATCATTCTGACCCGACTCGACCATGATGGCATTGTCGCCATCGAAGCGCAGAATGGGCCGGCTCGCTGTGGAGCGGAGCGTCCATTTCCAGCTGTCATCTTCGTCGTTGTCGCGTTTACGCGCGGGAATCATCTTGACGGCTTCGAACAGGGTGTTCAGGGTGATGTTTAGAACTTTGCTGGATCCTGCGACGATCGCCACGTCTTCACGCAGGGTGGGCAGAAACGCAGGCGCGCTGACCCGCACATCGTACATACCGGGAAGCAGGCCGGCGAGCGAAAAATAACCTTTCGCGTCCGTGTAGACCACCGCATGCTGTACCGCCGAGGCGCCGAGTATCTCCACGGCAGCGCCCATCTGCACAGCGCCCGACGAATTTCTTACATATCCCGAGATGGAACTGGGCGTAATGCCGGCCGCTGCCGAAGCGCAAAGCGCCAGTACTACCGCCAGCCATCCTGCGAATCGGGTCATCATCGTCACCCCCACCACAGAGGTTCCCGGGACCGAAAAACCTTGCGACCGCATGGTCACGCCCGCACACCGTAATCCGATTGGTTCGATCCAGTCATTCTACTACTCGACGGCGAAGCGAACCGAGGGCGATATTTGCTGTTTCGAAACGTTATCGTCCACCTTCACTGTCAACTTGTATGTTCCCGGCTGAAAACTACTCAGCGCCAAAGACTTTTCCAGCGTCATCTGGTCGCCAACATTGCCCATCGTATCGGTGCTCTCGCTGGAGTGCAGTACCGCTTTGTTATCGGCAATGTTCACAATGTCGTATTCAATTTTCGCCGAAGGCTTCTTGGTCTTTTCGTCCATTTGCAGGTTATAGATCTGCATCCAGAGGTTCATACGTTGATTCTGCTTGTAGGTCGCAGGCTTCCCGTCGCCTGGCTCGACCTTGGGATGCACGATCTTGGTCTGCCCAATCACGAAACTGCCCGCACCCACGTTCTTGGTCGCAACTTTTTCCAGATTGTCGGCCAGAATGAGTGACGAGGACGCCAGTTTGTCTTCGGTATACTCGGGCACCATCACGCCGTGGCTCCACGTGCCGACCCGATCGCCGTTCACATCTTTGACCACAATGTCGAAGCGATAGCGTCCCGGGCGCAGCGGAATGGCCTTCCAATATTGCGAGGAGTGGGCCTGCTGCTGTTCCAGCAGTTCCGCAGGAACGTCAACCTGCACGGTGTCTTCGAAGGTCTGCGCGACGCGTCCGGTCAAGCCGGTGACCCGCCCAAAGATGTTCACTGTCCCGCGCGAGACGCCTTCCTTGGTGACAAAGGTAATGTCGTGGTTCTTTATCTGCACCGTTACCGGCACCAGCACGGTGTCGTCCGTCACTTTCACGAAATCGGTGCTGATGTCAAAAGGCATCAGGTTCACGTTGATCTTGTGGCTGACTACCTCTTCCAGGTCTTTGAACTTTACCGGCGGCGGAGTGTTGATCTTGGCCAACTGTTCGAGCTTGTCGAATTCCTTGCTGTTGTCGAACTGGCCGGTGGGACCAACGTTGCTCAGGTTACCCATCATGCGGGTGCTCTTGTCGGCCAGTCCCTGCGATTCCGCCAGGGTAAGGCCTGCGCCCGGCACGTGCAGCAAAGCGTCCTTCTCGTTGGGATCGATCGTCAAATGGTAGTCGCCGCATTGGCAACTGTCGACGAACTCCATGATGACTTCGTTACCGATTCCCTCGAGATAGCGATAACGCCAATCTTCAAAGGGATACGTCGACGTACTGCCGCCGCCTTCTTCCATCGGCCGGTCATAGGTGCCGCCGGAAGGATGAGAATCGATCTCGTCGGGAGGTCCCCAGATGATGTACATGCGGCCGCGATCGGTGCGCCAGCCGGGAATGCCGGCGGCAAAATGTTCGTTGGCGTAAGCGATGCGGCGGTAATGCTCTTCCTTGAATTCGTTTTCCGGAGTGTCCGGCGTGGGGTCGCGACGCAGCCAGAACTGTTCGATAAACTGATCGCGTTCCTCGTCGTTCGAAAGCTGCTTAAAGGCGTTGGTTTCTTCCGGTGTGATGATGTACCGGACATCCTGGTTAAGCCACTTTTTATAGGTTTGGCTCAACTCCTGCTTCAGCTTCTTGGAGTTTTCTTTCTTCTGTTTTTCGCTCAGCGGCCGCTTCAACGGATCGACCGTTTGATCGCTGGTTTTTGCCGGCGGCGGCGAGCTGGTGTCGGCGGCCTGCGAGTTCGTTGATGCCGAAGCAGGCATCGACGGCGCTCCCTGCTGACTGACCGTAGCGCCTGCCGGCTTGGCAGACTTATCATCCGTAGCAGGAGAGGAATTTTGTGCCGAAGCAACACCAGTCACAAGGCAGGCGGCCAGAAACAGCGCCAAACATCCACGTAAAACGAAAAACTTCATTATTAGCAACGCACTCCTGGGAAAACACTTAGCACTCATAAATTGTAAGTTTTCGCTCCCTGGAAAGCAAGGTTCATAACGCAGGACGAGGTGCGATTCGTCCCATTCAGCCTCTCCGGACAACAACCCGCGCAAGCGTCAGAAGTCGCTGCGAAAAACGCCCTAACAGGACCGGGAGGTTTCGAGCTTACACGACCGGCTTCGAAGTGCCAGTTCTGGGCAAATTGAGTGTCTAAATCGGAGACGGCGAGCAGCTATAATGAATGGCATTCGGGAAATTCCCAGTCGACTCCTTCCTGCAACCGAGGCTGTGTTCGGCCAGAAGCACGAGGAGTCCTTCAGAGACTCGGGAGCCCTGCTCGCCAGGAACTTTGGCTGGCTTGAGTCCGTATTAAGTGACGGATAGAAAGCGCCTGGAGCAGCCGTTTCCCTCGATCGAGGATTCATGAAAAAGTGGAAGAAACTTGCGCTCGTAATTGGCGGCATCGTCATCTTGATGGCCATCGTCGGGTTCTCTGTCGAGCAGAGCCGCAAGGGCGTGGTCACCGTCCAGACCGGCAAGGTCGTTCGCGAAGACTTGACGGCAGTGGTCACTGCCTCGGGAGAAATCAAGCCCAAGACGTACGTCAACCTTGGCGCGCAGGCCTTCGCCAAAATCACCCACCTCTACGTAAAGGAAGGCGATCACGTCAAGAAGGGTCAAATCCTGGCAACCTTGGAGAGCATACAGGCCGGCGCAGACGTGGCGGCCAACCAGGCCGCGCTGAACGCATCCCAGACCGATGTCGTGGCCGCGCAAGCCAACGTCAACACCTCCGAAGCCGAATACAACCAGATGCAAGCCGAGTTTGAGCGGGCCACGCTGGATTTCGAGCGCAATAAGAATCTCTATAACAATCAGCTGATCGCCAAAGCCGATTACGATACCAAGAAAGCGGCTTACGATACAGCGCAGGCTCAGTTAGCGCAAGCGAAAGCCAAAGTTGCGCAAGCCAAGGCTCAACTGGATTCCTCCAAGGTGAAAATCAATCAAAACGCCGCCAACCTTCGTCGCGTAACCGATATCCTGGGCAAAACCGAGTACGTTGCGCCCTACGACGGTGTGGTGACGAACTTGCCGGTACGCGAGGGGGAAACCATGAATCCCGGCATTCAGAACTCTCCCGGCAGTACCCTGATGACGATTGCCGATACCTCGGTGATCACCGCCGAAGTGAAAGTGGACGAAACCGACATCGTGAATGTCAAAATCGGGCAAAACGCGGAAGTCTCGATTGATGCGCTCCCCAAGCAGCGTTTCAAGGGCACGGTCACCGAGATCGGCAACAATGCGGTGCTTCGCTCCACCGGTGTCTCAACCGCACAATCGACCTCCAGCACGCAGGAAGCAAAGGACTTCAAGGTGATCGTCACTTTGCAGGACCCGCCCCCTTCGCTGCTTCCCGGCCTTTCCGCCACGGCCCGCATCACCACCGCTGCGAGGAGCAATGCGTTGGCAATTCCCATTCAAGCCTTGACCATTCGGCAGAGAGGCGAGCTTGAACCGGAGAAGAAGGACAAGGGCGCCAAGGCTCCGGCAACGCCCACGGCCAACGCCAAAGAAGAGCTGCAGGGTGTGTTTGTTTTGCGAAACAAAAAGGAAGCCGCGTTCGTACCTGTAACCACAGGTATCAGCGGGACAACCGACATTGAGGTCACCGGCGGCTTGAAGGAGGGTGACGAGATCGTCACCGGCAGCTACAAAGTATTGCGGACACTCCGCAATGGCGTAAACGTCAAAGTAGACAACGCTGCCCCCAAGAAAGAAGAATCCTAAGCGGAAGCGATCCCAACCGCCACTGGCAGGAAGGCAACTGCGCATCGATGGACAGCCCGCAGCAAGGACCTGAGGAGAAACGAATGGCAACCGAATTGGCAAGCCTGGAAGAACTCAAGATGGTAGCGCCTCCAGACCAGTGTGTGATCTCGACCGAAGACTTGTGGAAGACCTACGACATGGGTTCGGAGCAGCAGGTCCACGCCCTGCGGGGAGTGACCATCCGCATCCAGCGCGGAGAGTACGTTGCCATCATGGGTCCCTCGGGCTCCGGCAAGTCGACTCTCATGAACCTGATCGGCTGTCTCGACACTCCCAGCAAGGGCAGCTACTGGCTGAATGGACAATTGGTGAGCGAGCTGGACGACGATGAACTGGCGCGCATTCGCAATAAGGAAATCGGCTTCGTCTTCCAGACCTTCAACCTGCTGGCTCGCGCGACATCGCTGCACAACGTCGAGCTACCCCTGATTTACGCGGGTATTCCAGCCGAAGACCGGATCGAACGCGCCAAAAGCACGCTCGCTTCTGTGGGCATGGAGTCCCGCATGAACCACAAGCCGAACGAGCTTTCCGGCGGGCAGCGGCAGCGCGTGGCGATTGCTCGTGCGCTGGTCAATAACCCATCCATCATCCTGGCTGACGAGCCGACCGGCAACCTCGACTCGCAGACCGGCGTGGAAATTATGGCCCTGTTCGATCGCCTGCACTCACTCGGCAATACGATTGTCCTGGTCACCCACGAGCACGACATCGCCGAATATGCGCATCGTGTGATTCACATCAAGGACGGCCGGGTATTCAGCGATCAAAAAACGGCGCGCGCCTGACACCGAGCTGTCGATTTCGTGCAGCAATCAGCGCCCGAATCTTCTCGGGCGCTTTGTTTTGAGCACGAATCGTATATCCTGCAGCTTTGGAGGTGGCAAATCGCCTTAGCGCGACGCTTGCCGGCATTTCAGGAACGAACAGATCCGTGCTCGGCAATATTTGCCCCGGATCCCAAAGCGTGGACCCACAGATGCTTCGTGCGCTGGGGATCACTCCTCAGTGAGTCGTAGCCCGGGCATATCAGGTTTCGAACTTATGTTTCGATCTAATCTCATTCGATTGGCCGCCTTCGCTTCTCTCGCTTCCGCCCTCGCATACGCGCAATTCGGTGTTCCGCTCAATCGCGACGAAACCCACTCCCAACCGGCGCGAATACGCGAAATGGTGGCGCAATATTGTCGCCTGGACTTCGAAGGCGCTCGCCTCGATCCGCAGGACTGGCCGAAAGTGAAGCCTCTGGTGGCCTGGCACAACAATCCTGACTTTCCCATCATCAACGTGATCTCGCGCTTCACCATCGACGACCAGCCGGTAACCGAACGCAGCAAGTATCTCATCACGGTGCACAACCGCCTGGTCGGCCGGTTCACCGTAGGCGAGGGTTTCTCGAGGGAGACCGCTGGATCCGTGGAGGACGTGGTCTTTACCGTTGCACAGGTAAATGGCGATTGGCGCATCACCGACATAGAGCCGAACTATCCGCATCCCTCGCGTGCCGTAATGCTGAAGTGGCTCAACGACAATCTTGCCAGGGCGCAGGATTCGACGACTCAAGACGATCTACCAACATGCCATCAGCGATCTGCAAACGGCCTGCCAGTCCTTCGCCTCTCGCGCAGTGATGACCGCTTTCTTATGCGAATTAGGGCGGTTCCACAATTACCGTATCCCAACTGCGGTCAGGTAGACTGGCGCTTTTAGCGCCACGTCCTGAAGCACCCCAATAGACGTGGCAACTCACGGTCTGCTCGAGCATCCGAAATCCAGGATGCATGCGAAGACTGGTGCCGTCGGTGATCTCAAACCACTCCGTTGCCACGCTGGGCCGAACCATCGTATGCACCATCCGTAATCTCCGCGGCATTTAAGATGGACAGCGAGTGCCGCTTCCGAGGAAACTCCAGGGAAATACCAGCCGTTTTTACCGGCCTGAACTCGACGCGCTGCGTTTTTTCGCGTTCCTTTGCGTCTTCGCGTTTCACTGGATGGATTACGTCGCGGTCGATCCTGCGACGCAACCGATGCAATACGCAATCGCCACCGCCGGAGCGTTCGGCGTTCCCGTCTTCTTCCTTTTAAGTTCGTTCCTGATTGTTGAACTGCTTTTGCGCGAGCGCGCGCAGACGGGCAGCATCCACATCAGGTCGTTCTACGTTCGCCGTATCCTGCGGATCTGGCCGCTCTACTTTGCGGCGTTCTTCGGACTGGTCGTATTGGGGCACTTCCTGCCAAATGTCGGCCCGAAAACGTACGGCACATGGGCCGCCTTTCTGCTCTTCGCCGGAAACTGGTACATCGTGCACCACGGCTGGATCGCCGGCCCTCTCGATCCCCTCTGGAGCATCGCCGTCGAAGAGCAGTTTTACATCGCGATTCCGCTGCTCTCGCGCATAGGAGGACGGAAAGTCATCGCCATTGTCAGCGCGGTTCTGCTGATCGTCTCGTACGGCACGGTTGTGCACTATGCACGGATGGTTTACAGCGGCGAGAGCGGTCAGTGGGTGAATAGCTGGTTCCAATTCCAGTTCTTCGCCGCCGGAGCATTACTCGCCATCGCGTTGCACGGCAGGGTGCCACGGTGGCCGATGGCTTTGCGGGCACTCGTTTTCCTGACTGCTGCAGGCTGCTGGATCTATGCTGTCATGGGACCGGGCGTAAAAAGCTACGACGCTCATACCACGGTTGCGGGGGCGATCGGCGGCTGGCTGCTCGTACTGCTCGGCTCAATCCTGTTCGTCGTCGCTGCGCTGGGGGTGCCGGAACGCTACATCCCGAACGGGCTTACCTATCTTGGGCGCATTTCGTATGGGCTTTATATTTTTCATTCTCTGATGTTTTATTTCGTCTTTGAGGCGGGAGCACACTGGCTGCCCCGTGCGATGGCAGGATTGCATTGGCCTACGCCGGTGGTTTCGACGCTCGACACAGCGCTGGTCATGCTGCTGAGCATTGCCAGCGCAGCCCTGTCTTATCGCTATTTCGAGAAGCCGTTTCTCAAGCTCAAAGAGCGCTTTACTTTCGTTCAATCCCGTCCGGAGTAGCGTCGTTCATCGCTGCTCCTAGCAAGACGCACGCTCCAACGCGCTGTGAACCATTGCCCACTTGCCATCGTCCATACCCGACTCGGAGAAGATCGACACTCCGGATGCCCCAGCTTTTCTCGCGGCCTCGACGGTCTGCTTGAGCGTCTGCTCGTCCATGTCGCCGAGAAAGATTCCGCTGTAGATCGGCTTCTTGACGGTGTGAACTCCTTCCCGCGTCTCCTTGCCCACCCACTCGGGACCGGCATTGTAAAAGCTGTTGTACAGCATCGGGAGATAGGCATCGAGGTGCCATTTGCCCCAGTCCTGACGCACGTTCTGACGAGCCAGAGCCGGTCCCGGAAATACCGCCGCCGTGATCATCTTGCCCTTGGCGTGAGCGGCGGGAACCAGGTAGCCGTTAACCAAACCTGTCACCATATCCCAGCGCGCCTGCAACCACTGTTGCTGGAGTTTCGCGTTCTTCGAGCTGGGAATCTGCAGCGGGTCGACGCCATGTTTTTTCTCGAACTGCTGCCGCTCGTAGTCGGAATAACCGTAATCGAATTGCGGAAAAACGTGGTCCTGCACCAGGTTGTACTTGCTCCACAGGCCGGGCGGCAGGATCGCGTCGGGATGGCGGATGTAGTCGAGATGAACGCCCGTCAACTCAGGAATGTTGCTAAGTTCCTTGACCGTTCCCTGCACCCATTCGCGGACTTCCGGACGCCCGGGATCGAGGAAGCGGTAATACGGAACGTAGGCGGGCTTGTCGACCGCGGACTCGCCCAGGGCGTTGACGTTGTACCAGTCGGGATGCTTCTGCATGATCTCGGGAACCATGCACGGCATCGACCACATCCACGCATGCACTTCCAGGCCTTCGGCGCGGGCCAGCGGCAACAGCGTCCCCAGCCAGTCCGTCTTCACCGGCAGGCGGGTGCTGGCGAAATACGCTTCCCGGCCGTCATAGATTTCGGGAAGAATCGCGCGAATTCCCGATTGCCGGATGAGCCGGAGACGGGCCTTCCAATCGTCGACCGACCGGCTTGCGAGGTCGTTCGGAATCCAGACCCAGTTCTTCTGTGCGGCTTCGTGCGATTTGGCGCCGACTGGCAGGGGAAATTCATTCGCTCCCAGCGCGGCTAATCCGATAGCGGCGGTTTTCAGAAACTCGCGTCGGTTCGTGGTCATGCGTCCATGCTACGGCAAATTGGGTTGCGTCGTTGCGCAACCGTGAGCGCGGCACGGGAAGCGCCGTACGCTTCGCCGAAAAAAAAGAGCCTCCTGGACAGGAGCCTTGGTCTTTTCTGCTGTGATCTTACTGGGGTACAGCTACCGCCGGCGCGCCCGCGGTGCGGACCGGTGTGGGCAGAGGCTTGACCGCGAAGAACTCGTGGTCGTAGAGGTTACGATACATGCGTCCCGCCAATTCCGCCGCCTTCGGACCAAACGTAGGACGTCCGCCTTCGAGGAAGATAACGGTAACGATCCGGCCAAATTGGGTGTCGGCATAGGAACCGAACCAGCCAAAGCGTGTTCCATCCTTGGAACAGGTACCAGTCTTGCCGAGAATTGGCTCTTCCATGAAATTCGTACGCAGCGAGCGCGCCGTGCCGTATTCCACAGCGCCCGACATGCCATCGGAAATCTGCGGAATCAGCGGACCGATCTCCAACTGCCGTTTTACTTTAGGCGTGAAGTGGGTCACCTGCTCCGGAGTCGTCGGATGCTGCAGGTAATACAAGGTGCCACCGTTAGCGATGGAGGCGACGAGCGCTCCGAGTTGCAAGGGAGTAAGCGAAATGCTCTCGCCGAACGAGCACATCTTGCCCACTCCGCCGAGCTTCGCGTCAAGCTCTTCCTGCGGGAAGGTGCCTAAGTGCTCGCCCGGAATGTTCAATCCCGCCAATTCGCCGAGGCCAAACTGATGCGCATAATAACTGACCTTTTCGAAGCCCAGCTTGCGTCCTACGGCTTCGAAGTAGGCGTTGTTGGAGTGCGCCAGCGCCATGGTCAAATCCACGCGGTAGTACTTACCCAGGGGAACCAGCGTGTCTTTGTCGATGACGTTTTCGCTCAATCCGGCCAGCGCGACTGCAATTTTAATCGTCGAACAAGGCTGTGCTCCCGCCGACAGCGCCAGCTTCTGGTTCACCATGGCCAGAATCCGTCCGCTGTCCGGATCGATCGCCACGATGGTTCCGTTCATATTTCCCAAGGCATCAACGGCAGCCGCGCGCACCACGGGATCTTCCCCGCCGGTAATATCGCCGTCCACCTGATCACTGGCAAACGAACTGGCTGAGAAGCGCTCGTAATACTTATGCCGCCGAGTGGTAGCCACGACGACATGACTCGAGCGGTTCCTGGTAGCCACCGTCTTGCTGCTGTGGGTCATGCGCGCCATCTTCTTCTGGGTGGCCGCGCTCTCGGTGACCTTGTGCGTTTTCGTCGGCTTGTGGTGTGCCGTGGCGATGGTGGCTGCCAACGCGCTCAAAGACAATTGCAACGCGATCAGCGGAACGATGAAGGAGCGCTTTAGCATGAAGACCCTGTTAATAACCCCGAGTGAAACCGATTAGTGGCGCCCAGGAACCGTTCCGGACGGTCTCTTTGCGATGTTTCACGATTCCGTATCTTCATCGTAGGAACTTTCGGCAATTTATTCAACCAGAAACTGCCTTTCAGTCCGCCTCAGCCATTACCGCTAAATGGACCTGATGCCGGGACTTAGGACAGAGTTGCGGACCATTTCTCCTGGTTGTGAGAAAGGTACCGGCAACTGCCGCCCAAGTTCCCTGTTGATTAAGTAACACACTTACGGTCTTCCGGGCGGTAACCAAAGTGGTTCGCTGGTGCGAGAACTTCCGGATGCGAGACATCCTCGGCGCGAGCCCATTCTGGAACGGATCTGCGCAAAATATACCCCTCGGGAAATGCATTGCCATCCTGTGCACAAAGAACTTGCATGTTGCCGTGGCCAAGATCTGATAACCCCTTGCGACTCATTGTTCAAATCGGAAACAAAATTGCCTGCAACAGGCACAGAGGTGCGTTCTCGATGGGCGGCCTCCAGGAGAAATTTCATGAGGAAAGTCTTTCTACTAGCGCTACTTTCGCTCACCCTGGTCTCGATAAGCTACGCTTCGACCAGCAAAGCGATTTTCGCTTTCACCTATCCGCCTTTTGAAACGGGCGATGTCGAACTCCAAACCAACAACGGGAACACGGTTTCCACCATGACTGGCTGGTACGACCATTCCGGCTTTCATGACGCGAGCAATCCCGACTACATCGTGGGTCTCTGCGGCAGCAGTGACTCCTGCAATGGCGGGGACGACGTATTCAACAACTTTTTCGTTTTCAACGTGCCGTCAGGCACCTATACCAGTGCCACCATTTCGGCCTACCTGCCCAATCCGGGCAACGGCCTCTCGGCGTTTTATTGCAACTGCACCAGCCTTACCTATCAGCTTTGGGATGTCAGCACGCCGGCAGGTCAGGTAATGGCTTCCAACAATGGCCGTATTGATATCTACAATGATCTGGGGTCGGGCATTCTTTTCGGCAACGTTGTGGTGACGGCGGCTGACCAGGGAACGCAGATTCTGATTAACTTGAACGCCGCTGGTGTGGCGTCGGTCAACGCAGCAGCCGGCAACTTATGGGTTGTGGGCGGATCGATCTTCGGCGCCGCGACTCCTGAGCCCGGTTCCATCCTAATGCTGATTTCTGGCCTGAGCGCGAGCGTGGGCGTGCTTCGCCGTCGCAAGTTGATCTAAGCTCACCAAGCAACTTTTGTTCTAAGCCGGATGCCATGTGCGTCCGGCTTTTTCATGTGGACTCGAGGCGCATGTCCGGTTCGTGTGAATAACCAATCCTCGCACACAACTCCAGTGCAAGCCCTGTGTTTCAACCGGTACAACCCTGAGAATGGTCGTGAAACCACGGCTATCGCCCTTCCGGTGCGGCAATTCGCCCCTGTCCGCCGGAGGGGCTTTTTCTTGCGCCGCGTGGGCGGAACTCTTTGACTCGTGATTGGACCGGCTGAATAACCCAGAGGTTGGCGATCGGAGAAGGTCGTAGTCGTCTTTCGACCCGCCCCAAAATTTGTTGAGCTCCTGTTTTGGGAACGTACACGGCATGCGGAGCGGTCAGATGCCGAGCTTCTTGACTTCTTCGTTGTAGTACTTGCGATAGAGAATGTCCCATTCCTGGGAGCCTTCGAGGATGGTACGGCGCTGATTTTCGATCTTCTGCCGCGCCGCTGCGTCGATCCGGGCTTCCTGGGCCAGCATCTGCTCCAGGATCTTGCGAGTTTCCTGCCGGATGGTATTGCGATCTTCGAGGAAGTCGACGTTGTCGATTGTCGCCAGGGCATCGGCAACGGCGTGCGCCAGCTTATTTACTTTTTCGCGGCTGATTCTTTCCGGCTTGTCGCGCTCAAGCTTCACAGCACCGCCTTGTATTTGCGCACCAGTTCGTTCTTGATCTTCTTAAACATTTCCTGGTAGTTGGCGCCACTGCGACGCATCTCCTCCGAGTAGGTTTCGAGGATGATGCGGACTTCGTCGTTAATGCGATCTTCCAGCGTAAGTTCTTCCAGCAGAGCAGCATGTACGCGGTCGTTGACCGCCTGCGGATCGGGCGCCTCGATGAACTCCCCATCGATCAGTTTCTTGGTAACGCCGCGGGCCAAATAGCCTACATATTCCTTGGAGAAGAGCATGGTGGTGTGCGTTTAAGGGGGTGAAACAGGTTAGTTTAGCACAGGATCGCCGGAGGAATTGCCGATGCGCGTCAGTGCCGGTGTCTCCACGAAGGGACTCTTCACCTCGGAGTCTCCGTGCGTCGGGGACCGGGACACCATCGCGCCCAAGCGGGCACCTAGGAATGAACGACGCGAATATTACGTAATCGCCAGATGATCCATGGCGCGACGGTGAGCGAAAAGATCATCAGCGCAGCCAGCAGGTGATTGGAAATTGCCTGCGCGGAGGATCCCACGACAAAGCGCATGCTGATGTGTCCTGGCTCGCCAGAACCGAACGGGCGAAGGAAATGACGTTTTTCCGCAGCCGCTCCAAACCATGCCGCGACCTCCCCCGGGGCTCAGAGCCGGAGACGTGTCAGGTCCCTGCCTTGGGAGTATGATGAGTGTCGCTGCGGCCCGATTTCGAGCTGCGGCCTGCGTGAGACGTTATGCCCGACGACCTTTCCAGCCTGAAAGACGACATGGTGGCCTTCATCCTGGGACATGGCATGAGCCGGTTTCAGGGCTACGTCACCGAAGACGTGCACAGCGTCATGTGGGATCCGCGGGACAATCCCGAGAGCTGGAAGGATTTCGTCGAGCTGGCGAAGAAAGCCGAATCGGCTTTCCTCTCGATGGACGAGGAAGTACTCGAGCGCGACGAACTCGATTATCTGATTCAGCGGCTGCAGCACGCCAATTATCCCAGCGACGAAGATATGGAAGAGGCGCGCTGGCTCCGCGGCTACGTCGGCAAGACCGGCTTCATCCAGCTCGGGTGGCCGCACCAGGGCATCATGTTTCTGTACGAAGTCTCCACGGAGTGGTACGAGCGTTATCAGCACCTGCTGGATCTGGTGGAAGACTTCGGTACCCTTGCCATCGACGACACCGACCAGGACGACGAACACTGACGTGCGCTGGGCCCTTCGTCAAACCGATACAGATCTTGTCGAACGCCTCGCCGTGGAAGCACAGTTGCCGCGTCCGATTGCGCGCCTGCTGGCGGTGCGTGGAATCGCAACCGCCGAAGCTGCACATCACTTCCTGACTCCCACACTCGATCACTTGCATTCGCCTTACCTGATGATGGGACTTAGTGCTGCCGTGGAGCGGCTGCGGGCTGCCATCGCCCGCCAGGAAACGGTACTCATCTATGGCGACTATGACGTGGATGGGACGACAGCGATCGTCATCCTGAAAACCGCTCTGGAACTGTGCGGCGGCAAAGTGGACTATCACGTGCCGCACCGCATCCGCGAAGGCTACGGCATGCGGGATGAGGTAATCGAGCAGGCCGCCGATCGCGGCATTCGCCTCATCATCAGCGTCGATACCGGTATCCGTGCTTTCGCGGCGGCCGAAGCCGCGGAGCGCCGAGGGGTCGACCTCATCGTGACCGACCACCATTTGCCGCAATCGGAAGGAGTGCCGAAGGCGCTGGCTGTGGTCAATCCCAATCAACAGGGATGCGACTATCCCTGCAAGTCCCTGTGTGGCGCTGGCGTGGCCTTCAAGATAGCGCAGGCGCTCCTGGAAGAGGCCGGGCATCGCGACTTCTGCCTTCGTTTCTGAAGATTGTGGCCATCGCCACCATCGCCGACGCCGTGCCTCTGGTCGGTGAAAACCGCGTCTTCGCCAAACTCGGCCTCGATGGTCTGCGCAAGCCGGTCAATGCCGGACTGCGTGCTCTGCTGGCCAATTGCCAGCTCGACGGTTCGCGGCCACTCACCGCCGGAGACATTGCGTTCCGTGTCGCGCCCCGCTTGAATGCCGCCGGCCGGATGGATATCGCCGAGCGCGTCATTCAGCTGTTTACCGAAAAGGATGCGACACTAGCGGCAGCGATGGCGCTGCAACTGCACGAACTGAATGGCGATCGTCAACTGGAAGAGCAGCGCATTCTCGAAGAGATCCAGCACACCATCGAAGCTTCCCCGGAATTGAAAGACGCGTACTGCCTGGTTGTCGATGGGGAAGGCTGGCATCGCGGCGTGATCGGCATCTGCGCCACTCGGATCGTCGAGCGCTATCACCGTCCCACGCTGATCTTCAGTTGCGGGGATGGACAGGGTCACGGCTCCGGCCGCTCGATCGAAGCGTTTCATCTGCTGCAAGCGCTGGAGTCCTGCCCAGAGCTCTTTACCAAGTTTGGCGGACACGCTCATGCGGTCGGCTGTACCTTGCCGGTGGAGCGCATTCCCGATCTGCGGGCGCGGATGGATGCCTACGCGCGGGCACGGCTGACTCCCGCCGACTTCGTTCCCGTACTCCCCTATGACAGTGAGATTTCTCTCGACCAGGTGGACGACAAATTCTGGCATTCCTTGCAGAAATTGGAGCCTTTCGGCTCGGGAAATCCGACGCCGGTCTTCGTCGTGCGATCGGCACGGCTGGTTCAACCCGCCCGCGTGCTGAAAGAAAAGCACTTGAAACTGCGCGTGGTGGCCGCAGACGGCGCCGCAGGCAGCCGTTTCCAGCGCGCTCACGATGTGCTCGGCTGGCGCATGGCCGAGCGCATCGCCCAAGACCCGCTGCTGCTCGGCGAGGTGATCGATGTGGCGTTTACCCTTGAATACAACCAGCATCCGGATTTCGGCGGACTGCAATTGAGCCTGGCGGACTTCGCGCGGGCCACGCCGGTTGCAGCCAGCGCGCCGGCGGGCGGATAGAAGACTTTACATGCCATCTACTCGGACTGTAGTATTCCCCTCCAATGGAGATGGCGCTCGACAGCACGTGCGCGAGCTGTGGTAATCCACGCCTGCCCTACGACCGGCACTGTCTCTTTTGCGGCGATGTGCTTTCGGAGCCCAATGCAAGAGCTGCCGTGTTGACTGACGCACCGGAACAGCCCGCTCGAGTGGCGACTTTCGCGGACACGGCGGAATATGCAGGCTTCTGGCTGCGCGTCTGGGCCGGCGCCATTGATGTAGCCATTGAGTGCATAGGAGCGCTGCTGCTCTCGCTCGCCATCGATCGGGTCTTCCGTCGCTTCGGCCGGGCGCACGGGATCAACGCGATCCAGTCGGCCTTTTTTACCGGCATGGCGTTCATCGTGCTCCTAAGCGTGGGGGCCTGGCTTTATGCCGCATTCATGGAAAGTTCATCGTGGCGCGCCACCTTGGGCAAACGCATCGTGGGTCTGCAGGTAGTGACATCGGAGGGCGGACAGCTCTCTTTCGGCCAGGCCACAGTTCGCCACCTGATGAAGTTTCTCTCCCTTTTTACCGCCGGCATCGGCTTTCTGATGGCCGGATGGACCAAGCATCGACAAGCGCTGCACGACTTTCCCACAGACTGTGTGGTCGTACGAGTTCCTCCCAGACGCTTCACTTCTCTCTTTACCAGTTAGAGCGCTTGCGTCAGGCCGAGAGACCGCTTCGCCTCACAAGCCCTCCAAGCACCTCACGTGCGACCCGCCAGCCGCTCCAGAAAGCACCGGCAGCTTCCTTCGTTAGTTCGCCTGGTTCGCCGTTAGCTTGGATGCGCGGCGAGGAAAGGTAACTCTGCTTTCCATAGGACTGATCGACGGGATGCCAAGAGCAGGCTTAGCGAGGTGCTTAAGAAATCCTCTACTCGCTGATTTCCGCAATTCTAATTGCGGAAATTCTCAGCGATTTGACCAAGTGCAGGGCCCAACAAACTCGAAGAGCGTCGAAAGTGTTGCAAAATCCATCACGCGAGGTAGTGATGAACATCACAGCACCTGAGAGCCAGCCTGTAAGAAACTGACGCTGTACACAGAAGAGCTGCAGAGGGCACCTCGGTGAAGTGCATATAAATTCATCGAAACCTCCAAAAGCAGGTCGACGGTGTTGAGTTTTCATACAAATTATTTATTCCGTCAGGAGAAGTCAGTCATGAAGAAGGTCATCTTAGCTGTTCTCGCAACGGCATTCGCGCTGTTCCTCATCTTACCGAACCTGTCCTGGGCCCAGGAAGACACGTACAAAGCAAAGTGCGCCGCCTGTCACGGAGCCGATGGCAAGGGTACGGCCGCCGGAAAGAAGATGGGAGCTCCCGAGTTCTCGTCCGAGAAGGTACAAAAAGCCTCGAACGCCGATCTGGTCGATTTCATTGAGAACGGCGGTCCAACCAAGAAGGCATCGCACGCGTTTTCGGGTCGTGGGGTTACGCCCGCCGATGCGGCTAAGCTGGCTGCCTATGTGAAGACCCTTTAGGAGGGTCTGCCGGCATCTTCCTGCCGGAATTCGATGTCAGGCGATCGGGTTCGCTCTGAATAAACTCTGCCCTTAGTGTCAATTCAGAGCGTGCCCTTGCCTGATTTCCGCAGTCGCCCGAACGGCGCAGTGCTTCGCGCCGATTCTTCCTGCCGAGGTCCGACTGGGCCGCCCGGGCGAGTCTGGAGCAAACGCGATGAGTAAGGGAATTCTCTACGATGCGACCCTGTGCATCGACTGCAAGCAGTGCGAACAAGCCTGCGCCGCGGAGAATCGGCTGCCCTACGACGACACGATCGCCGCCCAGGAGTTCACCTCGGCGCATAAGTACACAGCCGTGCTCAACCGTCAGGACAAGTTCATGCGCAAACTCTGTATGCACTGCGACGATCCGGCCTGCGCCTCGGTGTGTCCGGTAGGTGCGCTGAAGAAAACCGCGCTCGGCCCCGTCACCTACGACAAAAGCAAGTGCATGGGATGCCGCTACTGCATGGCGGCATGTCCTTTCGGAGTTCCCAAGTACGAGTGGGAGAAGGCCGTTCCGGGCGTGCGCAAATGCATCCTGTGTGCCAGTCGTGTTGCCGCCGGAAAACCAACCGCCTGTGCCGAAATCTGCCCGACGGGGGCGACCAAGTTTGGCGACCGCGACCAGCTTCTGGAGGAAGCCAAAAAGCGCATCCACGACGAACCGGGAAAGTATTCGCCACATATCTTCGGCGAAACCGAAGTCGGTGGAACTTCCGTGCTGCTGTTATCTTCGATCGGATTTGATGCCTTCGGCTTCCGCAACGATCTTACCGAGCGTGCGCTTCCCCTTTACACCTACCAGGTGCTCTCCCGCATTCCGGATTTCGTTCCCCTCTTTGGAACGCTGCTGGGCGGCGTGTACTGGATTACCCATCGCCGGGAAGAGGTCGCTGCCGCCGAATCGGAAGAGAAGAACCACAAAGGGGGTGCGCAGTGAGCATTCCGAAATTCCGCTTCACCTTCTGGAAGGCCGTCTTCGCCGTCATTATGGTGGCTGGTATTTACTGCACCTATATCCGGTTCTTTCACGGCCTCGGCGCCTCCACAAATCTGACCGATCAGTTCCCCTGGGGCCTGTGGATCGGCTTTGACGTGATGTGCGGTGTGATGCTGGCGGCCGGCGGCTTCACCTTGACCGCGCTGGTCGAGATCTTCAATATCAAGCGGCTGCATTCCATCGTTCGGCCGACCATTCTCACTGCCTTTCTTGGATATCTCCTGGTCTGCGCCGCATTGATGTACGACCTCGGCCTGCCCTGGAACATCTGGCACCCGCTGATCATGCGCAATCCGCACTCCGTGATGTTCGAGGTCGCCTATTGCGTCATGTTGTACACCACGGTGCTGGCGTTGGAGTTCTCGCCGATTGTGCTGGAGCATTTCAATCTGCAGAGGCCGTTGCGCATCATCCGCCGCGTGATGGTGGTGTTCGTCATCCTGGGCGTCCTGCTCTCAACGCTGCATCAATCTTCGCTGGGCACGCTGTATCTCATCATGCCGAACAAGCTGCATCCGTTCTGGTACAGCCCCTTACTGCCGGTGTTCTTCTTCTTGTCGGCGATAGCAGTAGGTTTGGCGATGACGATCTTCGAGTCGTCGATGAGCTCCAAGTACTTCGGTCGTGAACTCGAGTTGCCGATCCTGCAAGATCTTGGCCGAGGACTGGTGGTCGTGCTGGCGCTGTACGGCATCCTCAAGATCGAAGATTTCTATCACCGCGGTGTCTTGCACCAGGTGCTGGTTCCGGGATACGAGCAGCGGTTCTTCCTTCTGGAGATCTTTCTGTCGGTATTGGCGCCGCTGGCCCTGCTGCTGGTGCCGAAAATCCGCAACCACCCGCAAGGCCTCTATCTCGCGGCCGTACTGACCCTGCTCGGCTTCGTTACCAATCGCCTGAACGTTGCCATCACCGGTGTCGAGAGCGCGGTCGGCGGCCGCTATACACCGAAATGGACCGAGATCGTGATCACCGCAATGTTCGTGGCTCTGGGCTTCGCTATTTTCGGAGCGGTGGCGAAGTTCCTGCCGATCTTCCCGGAAGAGAAGGCACATCTTCCGGCGTTGCGGCTGCAGTCCAGCGTCCGCTCGGAAATCGCGGTGCCCGTCCATGCAGGAGATTGACAAGGCCGCTGGCCTCCGAACCTCTTCCGACGATGAGGGAGCGGTCATCTTGCGCTCACGCCGGCTGGGGAAACTCGGGTACAGCGTCAGCGCCAAGCTGATGGCGTTGCTGTTCGTCGCCATGACCGTCATCTTCCTCCTGTTTGGCTATTTCAGCGTGCGGCTGCATCGCAAGCACCTGGAAGAGGCGGCCCTGGTAAGTGCTGAGCAGCAAAGTGAAGTGCTGCGCCGCAGCGCCTCGCGCTACATGCTGAGGAACGATCGCGTCGGCCTCTACGAAATGATGATCAACATGGCTGACCAGCCGGGATTCGTTCGGGTGCGCATCATGAATCCCCAGGGCGTCATCAGTTATTCGACTTCCCCGACCGAGGTAGGCAACTCGGTGGATAAGAGTGCCGAAGCCTGCTACGGCTGCCACGCCCAGTCGCAACCGCTGACCCTGCTGAACCGCTCCGATCGTTTCCGCGTGTATCGCGCGGAAAATTCGCGGATTTTGGGAGTCATCACTCCCATCGAGAACCAGCCGGCCTGCTCCAACGCCGCCTGCCACGCGCATCCTGCCAGCATTCAGGTCCTGGGCGTGCTCGACACCGATCTCTCGCTGGAAAGGATTGACCGGAGCCTGGCTCAGGAGCGTCGCACGATGTTCGTCTACACCGCATTCGCTATGATCGCGGTCATCGCTCTGAGCGGACTGTTTGTCCGAGTCGTCGTACACAATCCATTGCACGCTCTGAAGAGCGGCACCGAAGAGGTCACCGCTGGAGCACTCGGACTGCAGATTGCCGTGAAGTCGCAAGACGAAGTTGGCGACCTCGCGCGGGCCTTCAACCAGATGAGCGCGCGTTTGCAGTTGGCGCAGGCAGAGATTACCGCCTGGGCCCGCACTCTGGAAGTCCGCGTCGAGGAGAAGACGCGCGAACTGAAACAGGCCCACCAGCGAATGCTGCACGTCGAAAAAATGGCGACCATCGGGAAGATGGCCGCAGTGGTGGCGCACGAAATCAACAACCCCCTGTCAGGCATTCTGACCTATTCCAAGCTGGTAAAACGCTGGATCGAGAATCATGCGGCGGGGCTGCCTCGCAAAGACGAGATGGCAAGTTCGCTCGACATCGTCGCTATCGAGAGCAAACGCTGCGGCGAACTGGTGAAGAATCTTCTGAGCTTCTCCAGGGTCTCGCCTATGAATCTGGCGTGGTGCGATCTCCATCAGGTACTCGATCGCTGCATACGCCTGGTGCAACACAAAATGGACATGGCAGCAATCCAGGTCACGCTTGATCTCGCTCCGGGGCTGCCGCAGGTGTACTGCGATCCAGCGCAGATCGAGCAGGTGGTGCTGGCAACCGTCATCAATGCCATCGATGCCATGCCGCAGGGTGGCAACCTGTGGCTGAGCACGTCTACGCGTGACGCCAGTACGATCGAGTTGACGATCCGCGACGATGGCATGGGCATTCCTCCCGAACACCTGCCGCACATCTTCGAGCCGTTTTACACGACAAAGGAGGCCGGAGGTTCCGGCCTGGGGCTGGCCATCAGCCAGAACATCGTCGAGCGGCACGGTGGCAGCATCGACCTGCAATCGGCGGTCGGGCAAGGAACGCGCATCACGGTAGTGCTGCCCATCAACAGCCAGGGCGCAGCGGCAGAATCGGACCACGAAGCCGCGGCCGCCGAAACGAGGTAAGGGCATGACGCAAGGAAAATTACTGATCGTGGACGATGAACTCAGCGTGCGCGACTCGCTGGCCAAATGGTTTGCCGAAGAGGGCTATGAAGTTGCCATGGCCGAGAGCGCGAGCGAGGCTCTGACGCGGGTCGCTGACCAGAGCTTCGATGTTGCACTGGTTGATATCAAGATGCGCGGCACCGATGGCATCGAACTGCAGCGTCGCTTACACGAGATCTATCCTGACATGCTGGTCATCATCATGACCGGGTACGCGTCGGTGGAGACCGCGGTTGCGGCATTGAAGAATGGCGCTTACGACTACGTAAACAAGCCGCTCGATCCGGATGAAATCGCTCATCTGATCGCCAAAGCGATGTCGCATCGCCGCACGCAGCAGGAAAATACGCGGCTCAAGGAAACCGTGGCGGAAATCGCGAATCCTTCCGAAATGATCGGCCAGAGCTCATCGATGAGCCGCGTTTTCGACGCGATCGAGACCGTCGCGTCCACCGACGCAACCGTGCTGATCACCGGCGAGAGCGGCACGGGTAAGGAACTGGTGGCGCGCGCGGTGCACTCCGGAAGCGTTCGCCGCTTTCATCCCCTGGTCGTCATCCATTGCGGCGCGTTGACGGAGACGCTGTTGGAGAGTGAACTTTTCGGGCACGAGAAGGGCGCCTTCACCGGCGCGCAATATCGCAAGAAGGGGAAATTTGAGATTGCGGAAGGCGGAACTGTCTTCCTCGACGAGATCGGCGACATCAGCCTGAAGACCCAGACCGACCTGCTTCGTGTTCTACAGGAGCGGGAGATTGTCCGCGTAGGCGGGAACCAAACCATCCACGTTGACTTCCGCTGTGTCGCTGCGACGAATAAGAACCTGGAGCAGCTCATCGAAGAAGGCAAGTTCCGTCCCGACCTTTTCTACCGGCTGAACGTCTTCCGTATCGAATTGCCGCCGCTGCGGGAACGGCGCGAGGACATCCCCTTGCTGGTCGACCATTTCGTTCGCAAGTTTTCGCGCGAGATGAACAAGAAGATTACCCGCGTCTCGCCAGGAGCGATGAACGGCTTGCAGCAGCACACCTGGCCCGGCAACATCCGCGAACTGGAGAACGCGGTAGAGCGGGCCATGGTGGTCTCGCAAGAGCCCGAGTTGCGTGAACAGGATTTCACCCTGAAAACGGTGAACGGCGCCACCGCCGTCGGCGAGAAGCGCAGCCTGGAAGACATCGAACGGCTTCACATTCTTCGCGTGCTGGAGGAGTGCGGCGGAAACCAGACCCGCACGGCCGAGGTGCTCGACATCGACCGGGTAACGCTTCATCACAAGCTGAAGAAATATGGATGGAACCGCCGGGAGAAGGAACTGACTGGCATAGAGAGCTGATGAAGACACTGCAACTGCTGCCGGTGGGATCGGTAGACGCTCGCCTGCTCGGATGGCTGCGGGAGGCGCTCAGTGAGAAGTTCCATGTGCCTGCGGTGGTCCTCTCGCCAGCCCTCGATCCTTCGTTCGCGCGGCATGCAGAACGGCAGCAATATCACTCTTCAGAAATTCTGGCGGCCATGCAGGATCGCATCGCCGGCAGTACCTGGCGTCTCCTGGGCGTAACTTCGCTCGACTTGTACATTCCGATCCTGACCTTTGTCTTCGGAGAAGCGCAGCTGAAAGGCCGAGGCGCCATCGTTTCCTATCACCGCTTGCGGCAGGAATTCTACGGATTGCCAAGCCACCTCGATCTTCTGGCGAACCGTCTGCTGATCGAGGCGGTGCACGAACTGGGACACACTTTGCAGTTGACCCACTGCCAGGACTACCGCTGCGTGATGGCAGCCTCCCACGCGGTAGAGTGGATCGACATCAAGGACAGTGGCTTTTGCGACGAGTGCCTTGCACACGCCGCCCAGTCGGCCTAGGCATTGCTCGTTTCGACAGGGTACTTTCGTGCAGTGCAGAGGCTAGCCGCCCCGTCAGGCGCTAGGTAAAATGGTGAAACTGTCGTTCATTCCGGGAAGTTCGTTCCATGATTCCAATTACGCCGCCTGCGGTGGTCGAGGTTGATTCGCATCGCCGCTATATCGCCGTAAACGAGGCAGCATGCCGGCTGTTAGGCTACCGTCGCGACGAACTGGTCGGCAAAACGATTGATGAAATCAGCGCGCCATCGGGCGCTCACGTTCCTGCCATGTTCCACAAGTTCAAGAGCGACGGAAGCATGAAGGGCGTCTTTGCACTCCGACGCAAGTCAGGTGAAATTATCTGGATACGCTATGAATCATCAATAAAAGAAGGGCGCAACATCGCCATCTGGACCCACTACGAAGTGTCTTCTTTCGAGCAGGTTGAGGAGACCTGATTGCACTGGACAACTGCAAAAAAAAGCCCCTCTTGCGAGGGGCATAATATTCAGGAGAGAGAGGAGATTGGAGCTTGATTACTTGCCGACCGACTGGCGGATGTAAAGGCGCGCCTGATGGAGTCCGCGGCGCGACTGATCTTCGGTGAGGCCGAGCGTCCGCGCGACCCGCGCGTGATCGTAGCTCTCGACGTCATGCAGGATGAAGATCATTTTCTCGGTGCTGGGTAGATTCATCAACGCACGTTCGAGATCGACTCGCATGATGTTGTAACGAACCGATCGCACCTCGGTGCAGGGCTGGCAATCGAGGGTCAAGGTTCCCAGTGGAACCAGCGCGCGCAACTCGGCCACCAACGCGAGATCAATCTGTTCGGCAGTAGGTTCAGCATAATGGGTAAAAGCTTGGCAGAAGGCCTGGGTCATCACTTCTTCGGCCGCCAGTTCGTTATCGGTCATCCAGAAGGCCATCGCGTAAATGCGATGACGGTTTTGCTCATAGGTCTCGCGGTAGCTGTTCGCACTAGGCGGAACCGCTGGCAGATAAGGGGCAAAACCGGAAGTCGTCGCTTCCCAGACGTTGGTTATCATATTGGAGCCTCGCAAAAAGTTTGGCCTCGAAAGGCGGGTTATGGGTTTCGGGAAGCTTGCTCTTGTCGGCTTCCCTGACGTTGCGCGGTCAAATGATTGCAATTCCGTCAACAACGCCGGATATAAGAGCAATCGACATGCCCAATGGCTCGCGGTTCGTGACTCTGCACTCGCTGGACCGGTAAACCGTTGAAATCCCTAGGTCAATTGTTCCGATCCCACGCACGGAAAAAGGCACGAAAGGACTAAGTACCATTGGACGGAATAGCCGGTCGCGCCAGTTTTGGAAGCTCCGTGCTTTATAGTGGCATCGCCGTACCAACGTGTTCTGGGACGACGGTGTAAGTTTTTTATGGCCGCGCTCGGCGCGTAATTCACCCGAGCAACCTACATCGATCCAGCACGCCATTTCGTTCCAGAGCAGGAGAATTCCGGACTGAGGGGAGTGAGGGAAATCGAGACGAGTCACCAAGCCATTTTTTTAACAGGGCGCATTCGATACAGATAGAATCGAGCAGTTTGGCAGACACCGCCACCAATATGGTCAGCGAACGTATTCTGATCGTCGATGATGAAGAGTCCATACGCGACGTGGTGGGGTCCACGCTGAAGCAGGCTGGCTTCGAATGCCGCACTGTGAGTTCCGGTTCCGAAGCGCTTTCAGCGTTGCGCGCCGACGGCGGTTACGCTCTCCTTTTGTCCGATCTGGTAATGCAGGGCATGGACGGACTGGCCCTGATGCAGAAGGTCAAAAAGATCTACCCCCAGTTGAACGTGGTGATGGTGACGGGAGTCCATGACATCTCAGTGGCTTTGACTGCAATTCGCCACGGTGCTTACGATTACCTGCTGAAGCCTTTTGAACGCGAGCAGTTGTTGGCCATCGTGACGCGCGCGATGGAAAACTATCGTCTCAAGGCGCAGAACCTCGCCTACCAGAACAAACTGGAATCGCTGGTCGCCGACCAGACGCAGAAGCTGCGAGACGCGTATGTGGAACTCGAGAGTTCCTACGACATCACACTGGAGGCGCTGGGAAACGCTCTGGACCTGAAAGATGCCGAGACGGAGGGACATTCCAAGCGGGTGACCGCCTTCACCATGGTCATTGCCCGCAAAATGGAGCTTCCGCGGGAACGGATTCGCGTCATTGCCCGCGGCGCTTTCCTGCATGACATCGGCAAGATGGCAATTCCCGACGCCATTCTGCGCAAGCCCGGCCGCCTGACTCCCGAAGAGCAGACGCTGATGCGCGAACATGCGCGCCTGGGTTACCAGATGCTGCGTAGAATCCCTTTCCTGCAAGAAGCGGCGAACATCGTGTACTCTCACCAGGAACGCTACGACGGCAGCGGCTACCCTCGCGGCCTCAAAGGAGACCAGATCCCGATAGGCGCCCGGATGTTCGCCATCGCCGACACCTTTGACGCGATCACCTCGGACCGGCCCTACCGGGCGGCACAATCCATCTCCGCGGCGCGGCGCGAAATTCTCAGGTATTCTGGCAGCCAGTTCGATCCTGCGATTGTCGACGTCTTCATGTCGGTTTCAGAGCAGATCTGGCAGGAATTGCGCGACGAAATCGATGCCCAGGATGCCCCGCGACGGGGAAAGTGACGCAGTGGCGTTATTCTGCGAGGGCCGGTGAGCGTGGCAGCGGTAATCGTCGATTCGATGCTAGGAGGAGAGCGTGAGCACGGTTCTCTTGGACTCAGAAATTCAGCAGGCACTGCAAACGCTTCCCGGCTGGCGGAAAAACGGCAACGTCATCCAGCGCGTCTATGAGTTTCCCGGCTTCCGCGAGGCGATGTCGTTCGTAAACAAGATCGCCGAGGCGGCCGAGGCGGCCAATCATCATCCCGACATTCTGATCAATTACAACAAGGTGACACTGACGCTGGTCTCGCATGATTCCGGCGGAGTAACACAGCGGGACATTCGGATGGCCCGAAAGATCAGTGAAGTAGGCGGGGGCTAATGCGGGTAGCGCCTCAAGGAAACGAGATGGTGTCTCGCCGCAGACATGGGACGAACTTAGTTTCCCAGCTGGCGATGTGGTTCGAGGCTTTCGGCAATGCGATTCAGAGCAGCCTGGATACGATCCAGTTCACTTTGCGCACTCTCGTTCCATTCCTGCAGCGCACTGGGGGCCCGATGAAAGGTCTCGAATAACCAGCGAAGGGCCCGCCGGCCGCCGTCACTCAACAGCCACACTCCCACACCGCCCACTCCTAGCACCGTGACCGGGACATACCATTTTCGCATTGGCCACTCCTGCACGAACGCCACCATGTTTCAGCGCTCCTTTCAGCAACTTACCTTTTTTGGATTCACTTTTCCAATGAATGGATGACTTTCTCCGTGAAAATACTGTCAAGGTTGGTTCCCGCGGAAAACGAAGGGGTACTAGATGTTGGCATGCGCTTCGGACGAATTCTACGCACGAGACGCTCTCTGCTTCGTTCTAACTCCGCACTGGCGAAAGCGCCTCACCTGAGGCTATGATTCGATGGGCTTCCCGTACCGGATCGGCTCAGCTTGAGGCTGCCGCCGCCCGGCCATGTAAAGTACCCGAAGTCCCATTAAGACCATGCAAAAGCCGAATTCGCCATTTCTCGTTTTCTCGTCTCTCCTGGTCGTTCTTATTTTCTGTAGCGGGAAGACGCTGCGGGCGCAGGAACCACATCCCAGCAGCCCTCTACCCAACTCCGTGTGGGTGGGTGCCGACGGCAAGTTTGAGGCAGAACCCGACACCGTGCTGGTACAGTTCAACATTTCCGCTCAGGACGAGAAGCTGCAGAATGCCAACGATCGGGCGACAAAAGCTGCCGAGCAGATTCGCCAGTTGTTGCGGGCCAACGGTCTCGATCCGAAAGACGCTGAATTTGGACGCTTCGCGGTCGAGCCTGTTTACGATTATCAGAACCCGAAACGCAAACTGCTGGGCTACCGAGTCGATTGTGACATCAGCATCAAGTTCAAGGACTTCGCGAAGGTCGGCCCCATCACCCAGGGCCTGGCCGAGATCGACGTCACGGCTAACCAGTCGCTGACTTACACGCTGGAAGATGAAGACGCGGCAAAATTGAAGGCGGTTGCGGATGCTCTGCGGCGCGCCCATGATGAGGCCGATACTGTCGCCCGCAGTAGTGGACGCACGCTCGGCGAGCTATCCTACGCTTCGGTCGACACGTTTGAACGCGGCGTGCAACCCCGGCCCATGATGATGATGGCGCCTTCCGCCATGGCCAAGGCCGCTGCCGCTCCGGCTCCTACCGAGAACTTTGGCACCCAGAAAATTACTGTCACCGCCCACGTGAATGCGTTGTACAGTTTCAAGTAAGCGCTTCAGCTGATGACTGAACCGAACGTGGGCATCACCCGATCCTTCACGGGCGAACGGCTTGGGGCGGGGGGTGGCTGCAGGATGAGTTGGCGATTGCGCGACTTTGCTTCTGCTTCTGCGTTTTACACAATATTCGCAAAACGCGTGACTCGGGGGGAGATATGAAACGCAGTGTTATGTTGCTGACGGCAGTCGTTGCTGGGAGTATGGCCTTGGCGATGGGCCAAGAGGCTCAACCTCAGCTCACCGTGCGAGCCACGACTCCGCCCGTCCAACCGGCACCCCCTCCGTCGAAACCGGTCGAGATCACGGTGCCGGCAGGAACCAAGGTGCCGCTGACGCTAAAGCAAGGCATCACCACCAAGAATGCCAAAGAAGGCGACCCCGTTTACGCGCAGACTGCCTTTCCTGTGACGTCCAATGACCGGATGGTCATTCCGGCAGGAACCTTCGTGCAGGGAACCATCCGGCGGGTCCAGCGCCCAGGACATGTGAAAGGCCGCGCTCAGTTGCAGATGAGCTTCACCTCGATGATCTTCCCCAACGGATACACCGTCATGCTGCCGGGCGCCGTGGATGGCACGCCCGGTTCCGAAAACATGAGCGTTAAGGGCAAGGAAGGCACCATCGAAGGCCAGGGCAGCAAGGCGAAAGATGCGGCTACGATCGCCCGCGACGCTGCGGCGGGCGCCGGCATCGGCGCCATCGCCGGCTCCAGCAGCGGTTCCACCGGCAAAGGCGCGGCGGCGGGCGCGGCAGGGGGCGGCGTGATTGGATTGGCCACGGTGCTGTTCTCCCGCGGCCCTGAAATTCAGCTGGCACCCGGCGACTCGATCGAGATGATCATCGAGCGTTCTCTGGTACTTGACGACGGCAAGCTGCGGAGACAGATTGAGGCGAATTAGCGCTCCGGCTCAATACATCAGATACTTTGCTCGAATCAGCATGAATTGATCAATCCCCTCCCGCCAGTCCTCGGCTATGCGGCGCGGATCCTGCCCCGCCTGTAATGCAGCCTGGGCGGCACGATCGACCATCAATCCGTTGACCCGGTTCACGTCAAATTTGTAGCCAAACAATTTCAAGAGCGCCGCGGCCAGTTCCAGACCCAGCTCCGGCGCGTCCAGCACTTCGCGGTTGGTCACGATCAGGTTGACGCCGCTGCACGCCTGATGCGCAAAATTGCTGGCGGTTGGCGTGAAAGTGGTTGGCACAAAACGCACGCCGCTGATGTTTCGCGCATTCAAGTAGGCTGCAAGATCCTTTCCGTTGATCCATGGCGCGCCGACTACTTCGAAGGGAGTGTCGGTACCCCGGCCCACAGATAGATAGGTTCCCTCGATCATCCCCACGCCCGGATAGAGCGTCGCCTGCTGCAGATCACGCAGGTTGGGCGATGGATTGATCCAGGGTTGCGAGGTCGAGTCGAACCAGTCTCCTCGCATCCAGCCGGTCATGGGAACAACCGTCAGATTCGCGTTGATGTGCTTCTCAGAGTTGAACAGCTTTGCCAACTCTCCGATGGTCATGCCGTGGCGCACCGGTACTGAAAAATAATTGGTAAAGCTCTCCTGCCCGCTGTCCGATACCGGACCCTGCACATACGCCCCATTGATCGGGTTTGGCCGGTCGAGCACGACGATTCGTTTTCCTGCCTTCGCCGCGGCCTCAAGAAAATATCCCAGCGTGGTTTCGTAGGTGTAGAAGCGGACTCCCACGTCCTGGATGTCGTAGACAAGCACGTCGAGATTACGCAGCACGTCGAGCGGCGGGCGTCTTTGGGCGTCCGTTGCCCCGTACACGCTGTAGATCGTCACGCCCGTGGGTCCATCCTTCGAGTTCTCAATCGCCGTGGTGTCAGCCGTGCCCAGCACCCCGTGTTCGGGGCTGAAGATCGCCGCCAGTTGCAGACCGGGCGCATGCGCGAGCACGTCGATGGTGCGCCGGCCCTGGCCGTCTATGCCGGTCTGGTTGGTAACCAGGCCGATTCGGACCGTGGGCGTGCCCGGAACCTTGAGCGCTTCGAAGTTGCTCTTCTCGAGTTCGTCGATGCCGTTCAGCACCTGCCCATTGCGCACCACAATACGGCGGCTCGCCGCTGCGGCTTCGTTGTATCCCGTGATGCGTGCCAGTCGCATCTTCTGTTCTTCCGAAGGGGTCAACTGCAACGCCGCCGTGACCGCCGTCGCTACCTCGGTCCGCAACGCGATCACGTTTCCGTTCTTGATATGCACGGCGTTGGTCAGCAGCACGATGTAGGTGTTGGTCGTGGGATCGATCCACAGCGAGGTGCCGGTGAATCCGGTGTGTCCGAACGAACCCACGGGCAGCAGTTCGCCACGATTGGAAGCGAACGGGGTATCGATGTCCCATCCCAGGCCGCGCACGTTGGTCAAGTTGGGCGGCTGTTGCGGTGTGGTCATCTTCTCCACGATCCCGGGCACGAAGACGGGGGCGCCGCCATTCAGCAAGACTTGCGCAAACTTGGCAACATCGTCCGCGGTCGAGAATAGTCCTGCATGTCCCGCCACTCCGCCCATCTGTCGCGCGGTTGGATCGTGAACAACGCCCCGCAGCATCACGCCGGTTCGCTCATCGCGCTGCGTCGGCGCGATGCGCGGGATCCAGGACTGCGGCGGCAGAAATCGCGTTTCGCCCATTCCCAGCGGACTGAAGATAAAAGTCTGGGAATAAAGATCGAGTGTGATGCCGCTTACCCGCTGCACCAATTCTCCCAGCACCTCGAAGTTGATGTCGCTGTAAACGAACGCCGAGCCCGGTGGGTTGATGAGCTTTTCGGCATTCGCCCGGCGGTATCCTTCTTCCACCCCGCTCCAGTAGGGCTTGAGATCGAGATCGGGACGCAGCCCGGAGTAGTGTGTCAGCAACATTCGCACGGTCACATCTTCTTTGCCGTTCTGCGCAAAATCGGGAATGTACTTGGCAACCGGATCGTTCAGCTTGATCTGCCCCATCTGCACCATGCGCATAACGCTGCTGGTGGTCGCGATCACTTTGGTCAGCGATGCCATGTCGAAGATGGTGTCTACGGTCATCGGCTCCTTGGTGGGTTCGAGCGAGCGCGAACCGAACGCCTTGCGATAGACAACCTGCCCGTTGTGTCCTACGAGTAACACCGCACCCGGAGTGAGGCCCTTCTCAACAGCACTCTTCAACAACGCATCAACCGGAGCAAACCGGTCCTGCGAAGCGGCGGTGGCAACCGGGACCTTCGAAGAAGAGGGAGTTTGCGCACCAGCGGGAACCAGCAGCGTGACCAGGCACAAAAGGCACAGGGCCGGAGTGGCCAGCCGGCGGATACGAAGGTTCAATGTTCGGAGTCCCTTTCCCCAACGAAGTATGGCCCGCCCATGAAGGCCGCGCAACACAGACTCAAACCAGCCGGGCAAGCTATTATAAGTGGCGCATCGCCTCCTGTCGGAGCGAAGGGACTCTTTCTGAAACACGGGCCACAACCAGCCATAGCGCTTGACTCCGGCTTCGCCGATCAATCGAGGAGATTTTCGCGTGCCTTTCAGGTGATTCGCGAAGCCATCGAGCAACAGGCCTTTCCCGGCGCCGCTCTGGCGGTTACCTATCGCGGAGCGCTGATAGCTTCTGAAGGTTTTGGCCGCTTCACCTACGAGCCCGAGGCGCCCGAGGTGAAGGCTGAAACCGCCTTCGATCTGGCTTCCCTCACCAAGGCCATCGCCACCACGCCCATGGCGATGTTGCTGTACGAGCGGGCGGCACTCAGCCTCGACGCTACGCTGGAAAGTATCCTGCCGGAGTTCGTCTCGCTGGCGCCGGTACACCAGCGGGAGCGGCGCCGGGCTGTCACCCTACACATGCTGCTGGCACACTCCAGCGGACTGCCGGCCTACGAGAAGCTCTTTGAGTTCGCCACCAATCGCCACGAACTGTTGCGCGCAGCCCTCACCACGCCGCTCGCCGCCGATCCCGGGACCCGCGCCGACTATAGCGACGTCGGTTTCATCCTGCTGGGAGAAGCCTTGGAGCGCGTGGCCGACGTGGCGCTTGACGAGTTTGCGCAACGCGAAATCTTTGGGCCCTTGGGCATGACCCGCACCCGGTTCAATCCTCCGGAAGCCGAACGGCCGGAGATCCCTCCGACGGAAATTGAACAGATGCTTCGCCAACGGGTGATTCAAGGCGAGGTCAATGACGAAAACGCCTTCGTAATGTGCGGGGTCAGCGGACACGCAGGTTTGTTTGCTCCGCCCGGCGACATCGCGCGATTCGCGGCCTGCCTCTTGCAGGGCGGATCTCCCATCCTTAAACCGGCTACAGTTCAGCGATTCACTACTCGCGAGGAGTTTCCGCGGGGCACGTCGCGAGCGCTGGGCTGGGACACTCCCTCGTTTCCTTCGTCCTCGGGGACTCGCTTCACACCCTCGTCGTTCGGACACCTCGGCTTCACCGGCACGTCGCTGTGGATTGATCCGAAGCGGCAGCTTTCGGTAACGCTGCTGACCAATCGCACCTGGCCCCGCCGGGCGTCGCAAGCCATCCGGCAAGTTCGGCCCGGAGTGCACGACGCCATCGTCGAGGCGTTGGACTGACCATGAAACACAAAGCCGCCGCCGACACGGCCAAACTCAATACGGAACAGCGCAACCCGGCCACGCAGCATCTCGACACGCGCTCCGCACTGGAGATCGCGCGGATCATGAACGCCGAAGACGCTACGGTCGCGCGGGCAGTCAAGAAGACGCTGCCCCAGATCGCCCGCGCCATCGACGCTGTCGCCGAGGCCCTCGGACAGGGCGGACGCCTGATCTACGTGGGCACCGGTTCCAGCGGACGCATGGGCGCGCTCGACGCCTCCGAGTGTCCGCCGACCTTCAACACCCATCCGAAAACGGTGCAATTCGTAGTTGCCGGAGGGGTCCGCGCGCTCGGTGCTGCGGTCGAAGCCAACGAAGATTCGCGCGAAGGCGGCCGAGCCGATATGGCCCGACGCAAGCCTTCGAAGCGCGATGTCGTAGTTGGCATCGCCGCCAGCGGGCGAACGCCCTACACCGTCGCCGCCCTGGAATATGCGCGCCAGCGCGGTGCGAAGACCGTCGCCGTCACCAGCAACCGGAATTCAGCGTTGGAACGTGCGGCAGAGATTGCCATCGTTGTCGAGGTTGGCCCTGAAGTAATTACCGGCTCGACCCGCATGAAGGCCGGGACTGCACAAAAGATGGTGCTGAATATGCTGTCCACCGGGGCCATGGCGCGGCTGGGTTACGTCTATGGCAATCTGATGGTGAACCTGCATTTGAAGAACAGCAAACTGGTGGAGCGCGGTATCCGCATGCTGGAGGAGGCTACCGGACTGAGCCACGCCGCCAGCGTTAAGGCTCTGCGGAATGCCGGTGGCAGTCTCCCCGTAGCCATCGTCATGACCAAGCGAAATATCAAACGTGCCGAAGCCGGGTTGCTGCTGAAAAAATATCGCGGCCATGTACGTAAAGCACTGGACGCCGACTAGCTTCTGCCACTAGGATTGCCCCGCACCTGCGTAGTAAGCAAAAATCCCACCGCAACGACAAAGGAATTGCTCATACAATGAAGATGGCGGCATGGGCCTATAATCCGGCGCTTACACCAGTTCAGGATATTTCGAAATACATGGACAAGCTTGTTATTCGGGGCGGCAATCCGCTGCTCGGAACCGTTCGCATCAGCGGCGCCAAGAACGCCGCACTTCCGGCTATGGCGGCGGCATTGCTCACGGAAGAGCCCGTCATCCTCGAGAACATTCCTCAGGTTCGCGACATTGAGACCGAGCGCCGGCTGCTCGCCGCGATGGGCGCAGAGGTGGAACTCGGGTACGGGCGCGCACAGCATCGCACCACCATCTGTTGCCGCAATCTGGCCAACGCCGAAGCTTCCTACGACCTGGTGAAGACCATGCGTGCCTCCACGCTCGTGCTGGGCCCGCTGGTCGCGCGCACCGGAAGCGCGCGCGTCTCGCTTCCCGGCGGCTGCGCCATCGGCGCGCGTCCCATTGACTTACACTTGAACGGCCTGGAACGCCTGGGCGCGCAGATCACGCAGGAGCATGGCTACATTGAAGCACGCTGCGATCGGCTGAAGGGGGCGCGCATCGTTTTCGACAAGATCACGGTCACCGGTACAGAAGATTTGCTGATGGCCGCAACCCTCGCTGAGGGAGAAACCGTCCTCGAGAATTGCGCCCGTGAGCCTGAGGTCGTCGACCTGGCCGCCCTGCTGGTCAAGATGGGCGCTCACATTGAGGGCGAGGGCACGTCGACAATTCGCGTTCAGGGGGTCGAGAAGCTGCATGGAGCCCGGCACCGGATCATTCCCGACCGCATCGAAGCCGGCACCTACATCATTGCGGGCGCATTGTCGGGCGGGGACCTGCTCGTCTCGGGCTGCGAGCCACGGCACCTGCAGGCGCTGTTGCACAAGCTGGAAGAATGCGGCGTCCGCGTACACAGCAACGGCGACACCGTACGGGTCATCGGAGACGGTCCGCTGAAGGCCGCTGACGTCGTCACGGAAGAGTATCCCGGCTTCCCGACCGACATGCAGGCGCAGTACATGACGCTGGCCACGCAGGCCGAAGGCTCCAGCGTGGTGATCGAAAATATCTTCGAGAACCGCTTCATGCATGCGCAGGAACTGGTGCGCATGGGAGCGAATATCAAGATCGATGGAAGGCGTGCTCTGGTCCGCGGTAAGACACCCTTAAGCGGCGCCGCCGTGCTGGCCAGCGATCTGCGCGCGTCGGCGTCGCTGGTGATTGCCGCCCTCGTCGCCGATGGCGAGACCATCATCGATCGCGTGTACCACATTGATCGCGGTTACGAGCGGATCGAGGAGAAGCTGCGTGGCGTAGGAGCGCAGATCCGGCGCATTGGAGAGATGTTCCCCAAGCGAATGCCCGCCGGGACGGTCGCGTAAGGGGTAGCGCGGGCCTTCAGGCCCGCATAAAAGGGGAAGAAGAAAAGTCGCATACGCCGCTGAGGTCGAAGGCCTCAGTGGCGTATGCGGGGACGTTGGCCGCCGGTGAGTGCGGCGCTAAAACCCCGCACTAACCGTAAAAGCGGATACACCGATTCTGGAACCGCTTAGAAGCGGATGTGCGGTCCGAACTCGACCTTCAGGTTATTGTTGGCGCCGTTATTGAAGTAGATCTCGTCGCCTACGTCGAGTCGCAAACCAATCTTGCCCAGATAGGCTTCCACGCCGCCGCCCGGATAAAACACACCGTACGTACCGTTTGAGCCGAATGTGTTTACCTGGTTGACGAAGGTGGGATTCCCTCCCGCAAAATTCAGAAAGCCACCTTTCACGGTCGCAAAGAAACGGATCGGTCCCGTGGTCTGGAACTTCGGACCGAACATTCCGTCCCACAGGTGAAGACTGCTGCGCAGGATGTTCTGGTCGCAGTTCACACCCGTGCTGCAAGGCAATCCCGTCGAAAAGCTCTGGTCAAGGTCGTACGCCATTTCGCCTTCCAACTGGACATGCGGATAAATATTAAAACTTGCGCGCGCGCCTACACCGTAGAAGTTCGTATCGAGGGGCGCCAGACGCGTGTAATCGGCGACGACGCCAAATTCTCCGTGGTCTTCGCTACTCTGGGCAAACGCCATCGGAACGCTTAGGCACAGCAACACAGCAAACAAAAGGGCCCGTTTCATCTTCTTCTCCAAAGTCAGATTCGCGCCGCGACGGCAGAATTGCTCGTCAGGTCCGCACAACGCTTTTATTGGGTTTCTTGAGAATGGATGGTGAGTGCTGCTGCAAAGGTGGGCAGCTGGAAAGGCGCTCGGATGTTAACTTTTGTTAACCGACGCGATGCGCTTCTCTCGCCAAGCCCGGGCTGATCTATCGCTCAATGAGCCTCTCGAGATCTTGAAAGAACTCGGGATACGAAATGGCAACGCATTGTGCCCGGTGGATTGCAGTGTCGCCCTTAGCTCGTAGGGCCGCGATTGCGAAAGCCATGGCGATGCGGTGGTCGTCGTGACTCTCGATCTCGGCCCCATGGAGTTCTTGGCGGCCTGGAATACGCCAACCGTCAGCGGTCTGCTCCACTTCGGCTCCCATCGCCCGCAGGTTTTGCGTAACCGCGGTCAGCCGGTCGGACTCCTTCACTCGCAACTCTCCCGCGTCGCGCACTTCGAGCCCGCCCGCGGTATAGGGAGCGATGGCCGCCAGCACCGGCAACTCATCAATCAGCAGCGCAGTCTGCGCTCCGGAAACCACCACGGGACGGCCTTTGCCCGGCACGAGGGTGATGGTGCCTACTAGTTCGCCATGCTGCTCTTCCACTCGCACCATCGAGATGCGGCTGCCCATCGCGGTTAGAACATCCAGCAGAGCAGAGCGCGTGGGATTCAGCAACACGCCGTCAATCACCAGGTTCGACTCCGGAAAGATGGACGCAGCACAGAGAAAGAACGCCGCCGAGGAACTGTCTCCCGGAACATAGGCTTCGAGCGGATGCAGCGACTGCCCTCCCGCAATGCTGACCACGTTTCGCGAGTTCGTCACCTGCGCCCCAAAGGCACGCAACGCCAGTTCGCCATGATCGCGAGTGCGCGTGGGCTCCTCAATCGTGGTCTTACCTGCCGCAAGCAGTCCCGCGAAGAGCAGGCATGTCTTCACCTGTGCACTGGCCACAGGGACTTTGTAGTCGATGGCCTGCAGCGGTCTGCCCTGCACTTGCAGCGGCGCGTGACCCTCCAGGGACTGAATCTCTGCGCCCATCTGCGTGAGCGGCTCGATGATACGTCGCATCGGACGGCGCGAGAGCGATGCGTCGCCGATCATCTCGCTGGCAAATGATTGAGCGGCGAGTATGCCGGAGAGCATTCGCATGGTCGAGCCGGAGTTGCCGCAGTCAAGTGGGGTTGCCGGAGCCCGCAACTGGGCTCCGAGCCCATCGATGACGACTGCGCCCTTTTCGTCGCGATCGACCCTTGCCCCCAGCGCGCGCACACACTCGAGGGTGCTGTTACAGTCCGCGCCTGGCGAGAAATTTTCAAAACGCGATCGGCCGTTTGCCAGCGCTGCCAACATGCCGTAGCGATGCGAGATCGACTTGTCTCCTGGCACGCGCAGGCTGCCTAGAATATTGCGCGCCGGATGCAGTATCACGGTGTTGTCGTCGTCTACCATTCGTTTCTTGTCCGCGGAATGCCCGGCCAGAGTTGCCTGTGACTGCAACGATAAATTTTCAATACCGCAAAACTCGGAAGCCAACTTCTCGAAGCCGCTCACATCGAAGGATGCAGCGAAGCATTCAACGTGCTACGCCGAGACGGACTCCCGGTCCTGCCTGTGTACGACAGCTCCACGGAACGACGCCTCGCATAATTCCGCGAGCCCAGGTGGATCCAACCATGTTAGTCCGTGCCCTCTGTGCGACGTTGCTTCTACCCCTTCTATTCGTTTCGCTTGCTTCTGCGCAGAATTTCGATCGCCATGCCTCCCGTAGCGCGGTATCTGTAAACGGTACGCTGCGCGACGCGGACGGCGCGCCGGTCTCAGGTGTCCAGGTCGAGCTCCGCCAGATGGCCGGCGGTGGTATGACGTTTTCCGCAGTGAGCTCTACCAACGGCTCCTTCGAAATGTACAACATCCCTGCCGGAGCATACGAGATCGTCGCCCATGGGGACAGCTGCGACGTGCGCCAGCAGGTAAATGTCGGTTTTATGGACGGCCCGATCGACCTGCGATTGCCGCGCCTGGCAGGATCTTCGGCGGGGAACAATACTTCCGTCTCTGTCGCCCAGATGAAGGTGCCTGAGAAGGCCCGCAACGCTTTCGACAAAGCCAGCCAGGCCTTCACCGAAGGCAAATTCGACGAAGCTCAGAAACAGGTGAGCAAAGCGCTCAACCTGTATCCTCACTTTGCTGAAGCGCTCACGCTTCAGGGCCTATTGTTTCTCCAACAAAAGGATTATGCGCGCGGTCAGGCAGAACTTGAGTCCGCGATCCAGTTTGACCCTAATTATGCTACCGCCTATTTGGCATTAGGTGCGCTGTTTAACAATGTTGGACACTATGACGACGCGGCGCGCACCCTTGAACACAGTATCTCCATCTCGCCCGACTTGTGGCAAGGTTACTTTGAGATGGCGCGGGCTTATCTAGGCGAAGGGTTGTACATGAAAGCGCTCCAGGAGGCCAATCGGGCTCAGAGTCTCGGACCCGGCAATTTCGCCCCTATCCATCTGGTGAAGGCGTACGCGATGATCCCCCAAAAGCTTTACAAAGACGCGGTTCGGGAACTGCAGGCCTTTCTGTCACGCGGGCCTAAAGGTCATGGAGCTGAAGAGGCCCAGAAGCTTCTCGCTGAGGCCCAGGCCGCCGAACTAGCCAGCGAGCACGCAGGACAGTAGCAGGAGCGGTTTCTGGAACCGGCATCCTGGAGCCTGACCTTTTTTGTTGAATTGACAGTCTTGTATCAGGGCACGCCTTCCTCTTATCTCTCTGCCGTGCCAGACGCCACCAAAATCTCGGGAGAGACTTCCCGTATCCGAATCGCTATTTCGAAGCTCGGTGTTATCGAACCACGCCCCCAGCGGTTCACGTCCCAGTGAGCGCGCAGAAACTTTGCGTTGGTGAGCTGGGACAGATCGACCAGCAGCGGGTATTCACCGGGATAGAACTTTTGCGGCAGTGAGGCGACGGGCTTGCTCTCCCACGTCGTTCCATCGGCCGAGGTGAAGAGACTGACTTCGATGGCTTCCTGCTCCACTACATTGCTGACGGACAGAGTGACCAGAAAGGTGGAATTCGCAGCTGCGGTCAGGTCGACGGCGTCGCTGTCGCCCTTGGCGGTAACAGTCGTGTTTGAGGGAACAAGAAAGGAGTCCAGCATAACGCCTTCATTTTACTGAAAGTGACACAAGCCCAATGGTGACTTGGATCACAACCAGGTTGCCGTGCCGATTATGCGCTGTCTCTGGGTTGTCGTTCGAAAAAGCTGCGCAGTAGGCGGCCGAACTCGTCAGGCTTTTCCAACGCGGCGTAGTGACCAGCGCCAGCGAGGACCTGCAACCGGCTGCCCGGAATCCGTTGGCGCATCAGCTCCATCTCGGCCAGCGGAACACTATCTTCTTCGCCTGCGATGAGCAACGTGGGAACACTGATGGTCGCGAGCATGTCAATCGAGTCGCGTCGGTCGGCAATCCCGCGTTGAACACCGGCAATATCCTGCGGCGACATCTTCTGCATCATGCTCCGGGCCGCGTCCACAATATCAGGTCGATTGCTTTGCGTAGCCGTCGACATCAACTTCGACGCCATGTCCTCGACAAACCAGGCGGGACCTTCGCGCGACACCCTGTCGGCCGATTGCAAACGCGCAGCCCGGCTCTCCGGGGTCTCGCCACTCGCCTTGGTGTTCGCCAGCACCAACGCACTCACCTGCTCGCGATGCTGCCGCCAGAACTCCAACAGCAGGTAGCCTCCAATGGAGACGCCCACAAAAATGGCTTTCGGAATGCGCTCGGCCTGCAACAGGCGATCGAGGTCGTCCGCCTGCTTCGCCATGGTCGCCGGCCCTTCCCCCAACTCGGAGTCGCCGTGAGCCCGCAAGTCGGGCAGGAGCAGGCGGTAGCGCCCCGTGAGTTGCGGGGCCACGCCGTTCCAGAATTCGTGGTTGAGCGGAAAGGGGTGAAGCAGAACGACGGCAGGACCTTCGCCTTGAACCTCATACCTGAGTTGGGCGTCGCTACTGCGAAGGGTCGGCATAGCTGAGAGTCGTCAGGATGATTCGGATCGCCCGCCACCTAGCTCCCGGAGGCGAACCGCACGAGTCAGCCACAGGTTCGAGCTGCGAAATGTTCTCCGAGTAGTAATCCATTCCGTATCACGGACTACGACCCCTGATACGGTTGCGCGTTGACCACCGGCGAGACGGTAACGACTTCCGGCTCTTCGGGCATCACGATCCACGCAATGATGTAAGCCAGGAGGCCCAGCCCGCAGCTAAATAATGTCACGATGAGCCAGAGCACCCGGACCAGCGTAGGATCGACGTCGAAATAATCGGCCATCCCACCGCATACGCCGGCAATCTTGCGATCTACGCGCGAGCGCATCAGCTTCCTGCGCGGCTGCGGAACGTAGCCGACGCGAGTGCCACAGTACCCACACAGGTTGACGTCGTTCGGAATCTCTTTGCCGCAGTTGTTGCAGTACATAATTCCCCCTGAAAGTGATACGAAAAAGCATAGGCGGAAGTTTCACGCCGCGCAACGCCCTGGTGCGCCTGCGTTGTGGCGGCTCCGGCTCAGGGACTTTTGTAGGCCGTCTTGATGTAATGGCGTGCCATGTCGGCGGAATCGGTCGACGAGTTCTGGGCAATCACGGCCTTGTACTTCGTAAGAGCGGCATCGCGCTGCTGCAAAACGTCGTACATCTTGCCCGCCGCCAGGGTCGCCCGCTGGCGCAACTCGGGATCCGGCGCTGCAGCGGCCGCTGCCTCATACGCTTGTACCGCGCCCTCGTAATCGCGCTGGCCCTTCAGGGCTTCGCCCAGGCCGTAGGTCGGAATCTCCAGGCGGCACGTCGCATACGCGTTAGTGTGGCAGCCGGCGATGACTTTGCGGAATGCGGCAATCGCCTCGGGCCCGTGGCCCGCGGCATTCAACAGGTTGGCGTACTCTGCCGCCATCAGAAAATTTCGCGGATGCTCGTTCGTCAGGATGGCTACGACCTGGATTGCCTCGTTATACTTCTGCTCGCGGCGCAGGAAAAGCGCCAGCGCGATCCTGGCATCGGTTGCCGATTCGCCGCTCCCGGCTGCTGCCTCGCGAAGATACTGCAGCCCCTTGGACTTGCTGCCGCTCAGCCCAGCCACCGATGCCGCAACTTTCACCGGCCAACTCAGACTGCCCAGCACGTACAGGTGGACCCCGATGGCGGTCTTCGCGTCGCTGTACTGCGGATCGAGCTCAAGCACGCGTTCGTCATCACGCCGCGAACCGACCGCGCTGCGTAGCGCCGCAAACCATGCCTTCTCGCCAATCCCCATATAACTCGCCCGCAACCCGCGGGTGACGGCCCGAGCGTAAAGAGCATTGATATCGTCCTGATTCTTGTCGAGATAACGCTGCGACAGAGCGAAGGCTTTCTCGCTCAACTCATTCACCTGCTGCTGCACCTTGGGATCGAGCGGAATGGACTGCCGTTGCAGGAAAGCGTCGCCGGCAAACGACTCGGTATCCAGCGCCCCGATACGGAACAGTTCCTTGAAGATCACCGTACCCAGCACATGATTGGCGCAGAACGGGTCCTCGGGATGCGCCTGCTGTGCCGCCTCGAACTCGCGCATCGCTTTGTCGTACTCAAGGCTATAGAAGTATTCGAAACCCTTACGGGTATGGACGTCATTGCTGGGCCGGGTAGGGACCCAGGACTCTTGCGCCCACACTTCCGTCAAAAGCCCCATTAACGCTAACCAGCACAGGACTAGGCAACAACTTGGCAGACGGTAAGGTCTCATTGAAGACGCTTCATTAGAAGTTTACCCGATATGCGGACGGCTCCAAAGCAGGTACAAACGTTGGAGTGACCCAGGTACGCTCCACATGAAGAACCTCAAGCGATCGGCCAACGATCAGTACAACGAAGAAGAAGCCGCCGAAAGGCTCGGCATTACGGTGGGTCGACTACACCAGCTTTTGGATGAACACGTTTTTAACGAGGGCAGTCGCCGCCCGTCGTCGATTGAGTTCACTTCGAGTGATTTGCTTTTGTTAAATTACTGGCAAAAGAACCCGCGAGTTCCAAAGAAACATCAGCTACTACAGATGCCGTCGAAGAAAAAGTGACCCTGAAAGTCAGTCGAAACTGCGAGCCGGGACAGCGCTCGGGTCACTACCTTATTTCTGGCGAACGGTAAAAATTGCGTAGCGTCGGCAGGGATAACGAGCTCGGGTTGTCTCGATAGGCCTATATCTTCCACAGGTAAAGGCGAAGCTACGAACTTTGGCTCTCGGATTGCATACTGTATTCATGTAGGTTGCAACCGATGGCCCACGCGCTTCGAGAACCGAGTCAGGAGTACTGGCGTCCCCCTGAAACACAAATTGAGCGGGTGATTCTGCCTCTGACCGCAGAGAGTATCTGTGCGACCTGTGAAGCAGCGTACCCGGTAGGCGCGAGTTTCTGTCCCGCCTGTGGAGCCGAACTCAATCCCCAGCCCGCGATAAAGACACACTGGTCCGTGGCTGAACTGTTGGATCTGGACATTGTCCGGAAGCGGCTCAGCCTTTCGATTCCTTCGCTGGTATTTCTCATCCTCGGGGTCGCCTGTATTACGGGCGCGCTGCTGACCGGAGTCGTTTACCGCGCGACCACCATCCTCGATTGGCAGGCCGTTCAGGTGTGGCGTATTGAATGGCTTCTCGCCGCCGTGGCATCGATGCTGGCGGGCATTCTGCTGAAAAAACGGGACGCCTGAAGTTTCTATAGCTTGCCATCGTGAGTTTCCGTTGCGGGTTTTCAAGTTTCGAGTCCCTAACTCCTCCAGTCCGCTTGTCATCCCGACGCCACCAATTCGCTTACCCTTTACCATCTCGCGCTCAACCGTCCTCACACTGTTTGTCATCCCGACGCCCCAATCAACTTACCCTTTATCGTCGAGCTCAATGCCCCCTCACTGTTTGTCATCCAGAAGCCCCAAGCAACTTACCCTTTATCGTCGAGCTCATGGCTCCCTCAAAATTTGTCATCCCGAAGCCCCTTCAGGGGTGAGGGACCTGCGGTTCGCTTGCAGCGCGACACTCCCGACGCGCGGTGAAGCGAGTTTCGAGTTGTGAGTCTCCAGTTGTGAGTTTCCGTTGCGGGTTTTCAGGTTTCGAGTCCCCTAACTCCCCAGTCCGTTTGTCATCCCGACGCCACCAATTCGCTTGCCCTTTACCATCTCGAGCTCAACCGTCCTCACACTTGTTTGTCCTCCCGAAGCCCCAATCAACTTACCCTTTATCGTCGAGCACATGCCCCCCACACTGTTTGTCATCCCGAAGCTCCTTCAGGGGTGAGGGACCTGCGGGTACAGCCCCCTGTGACGACGAGCACCGCGCCGAGGCAACCTCGAACGCCATGCTGCTGCAATGCGAGATCATCGATACGCCGTTTACCTTCTGGCCAGCCGGTCGCACCAGTTCTATGTCGGCGTCACCAATGACCTGGAGCGGCGGGTGCGGCAGCACAAGGAGCACCGCGTGCACGCCTACACGGCGAGGTACAACATCGACCGCCTGGTCTGGTATGGCATCTTCGGCTACATCGACGAGGCCATTGCGTGCGAGAAGGAGATCAAGGGGTGGAGGCGCGAAAAGAAAATTCGCCTGATCGAGTCGATGAACCCCACATGGGCAGATTTATCGGCCGAGTGGGGGAAGCCGATCACCCTTGAGGAGATCACACATTCGCCACTCAAACCGTGAAGCGCGACGCCAGCGCGCGCGGTTCCCAAGCCGAACCGCAGGTCCCTCACCCCTGAAGGGGGCTTCGGGATGACAATTCGAAAACGAAAGGCGTCCATTGGCGCTGCAGGCGAACTGCAGGTCCCTCACCCCTTCAGCGGCTTCGGGGTGACCCTAGAACCCGGCGAGTTGGGAAACCGGAAACTTGCAACCTGCTTCGTGCCATGCCAACCCGGATCGGAAGCATTCGAACCGGTTATTGCACCTTCGACGGATCGCCTTCTTTCGCGCTCGGATTGGGAGGTTCGACCTCGACGTCGCGCGCCTTGTAGCCTTTGCCATCGAAGACGGCGTGCGCCGTAACCTCCGAACCCACCTTTAAAGCGCGGCTGTCGGCCAGACTCGCCGGATCGAAGTGGATCTCATAATTCTGATCGTCACTGCTGTTGTCGAGCGCCAGCGTTCCGGAACGCATATCGAGACTGGTCACTGTTCCGGAAAAAATGTAGCTCTCTCCCTGTTTGGCCAGCACGATAATTTCTTGCGCCACGTCGCGATTCGAGTGGTCGGTGGAAAACTGCACATCAATCAGCGATCCCGGCTGCACGTCACTGGAAACAGCTCCGCCCCGGAACGAACTGTATTTGGTGGCGTTATTCACGGAGAAGGTCACGGGATGCGACGAGAGCTCATCTTTCACGCTGATGGTGCCTGCTCCCAGATTGGCCGCGATCACCTGGCCGCGCACCTCGGCTGGACCCGTGTCCGTGACCACTCGCACATTTCTGGCAAAGACCTTCGAGCCGTCCAGCATCGTGTCGACATAGACCCGGTCGCCTTTATGGACGCCCAGGATCGTCGTCTCGGTGCCATCGCGGTAAATGTGCGAGCGCTCATCAAGCACGATCTTGACCTTCGTGCCCTTCCCGAAGGGTTGAACCGTCAACCGGTTGCGAACTTTGTCCACGCTGGTGGCAGTGCCGCCAATCAGGGTCGTCTTGCCCTTCGGCAGCGGCGGTGGCTCGACGTAGGGATTGTAAGGATTGTCGTCACTAGCGTTCGCGGTCGGGGCAGAACCGCCGTTCGTGTTGGAGCCCGCCGGGGGCACAGGAGTGCTCGTGCTCGCCGCTCCGGATTGCGGTGCTGTCGTCCCGGTCTGCGGAGTGGGACTGCCCGGGCCGCTGGTAGCAGAAGGCTGCGATGCCTGCCCAGCGTTGCTGCGCACCGGATCAGTATTCTGCGCATAACATACGGTCGCCACAGCGAGCGATAGCGCGATGCAGTTCAAGAACGCCCGGCGAACCAGCGCTGGGTGTGCAAGAGGTCGGCGCAACGAAAATCGGCGGACTGCTTTTCTCATGGGCTCCCTGAGCGCCCCGGTCCTTCGACAGAGCCGGAGCTTGGGGAACGGAGAGTTCCCGCTTACCAGAGTTGGATGCAGTCCGTCTCCTCATCGTTCACACCGGCAAAGCGCAAAAAGTCTTCAACTCACAACCAGAGCTGCCAACGCGAGCGTCTCCTTCCGTCATCCAAGTAACCCGAAGCCGTACTCTCGTCGGCCCATCTTTTGGGAGGCCCAATTTGTTCGTGATAACACGTCGTTCCCCGCGCTTCTCCCCGGCCCATCGCCGGACGGCCAAGGCTAAAGGATGGCTCAGCACAGCGGTTCTGCTGCTCGTCTTGACCACCGCTGCCGGCGCTAAAGACGTGCGCCTCAGTATTCCCAAGCACACCAAGCCAACGCCGGTGCAGAAGCTGAACCAGGAAGGGGTCCGCGCAGTAGAAAAACACGACTATAAGAAGGCCAAAACACTTTTCTATAAAGCGTATCTGATCGATCCCAACGATCCCTTCACCCTGAATAATCTGGGCTACATCGCTGAACTCGAAGGCCAGGTGGATCGGGCGCAACGTTATTATGCGTTGGCCGCCTCGCAGACCTCGGACGCCGTCGTCTCCAAGTCAACCGAGAAGGACACCCTGGGCAAACCTGTGAGCATGATCGCCGGCAACGCAGCCGACTCGCAGATGCAGATCAACCACATTAACGTTGCGGCGATCGGTCTGCTGCAAAAAGATCGCGCGCCTGAGGCCGACCTGATGCTGCAGAAAGGGCTGAAGCTCGATCCTAATAATCCCTTCACCCTGAATAATCTTGGCTATGCCAAAGAGAAGGAAGGCGAACTCGAGGAGGCCTATCGTTACTACACCCAGGCCGCGGGCCTGCACTCCGATACCCCGATCATTGTGACTGTGCATTCGTCGTGGCGGGGCAAACCTATCAGCGAGATCGCGCAACGGAACGCCGACAGCGTCAAGAAGCTCATGGAGCACGAGCAGGATGTCTCGGCCCAGGTGGCGCGTTTCAATACTCGTGGCGTTGCCGCCATCAATCGCAATGATTTCAAGCTCGCGCGCCAGTATTTCGAAGAAGCTTACAAACTTGATCCCAAGAATGCGTTCGCGCTGAACAATATGGGTTACCTGGCGGAGATGGATGGTGACCGCGAGAGCGCCGACTTCTACTACGGCAAAGCCCAGGAAGCGGACCAGTCGAGCATGAAGGTCGCGTATGCGACGCGCAAAGACGTAGAAGGCATGAAGATGGCCGCGGTCGCCGGGGGCAGCGACGCCGCCGTTCTCAAAGCGACGGAAGAGGCGGAGGAAGCGCGCCGCCAGCAGGGTGGTCCGGTAGTTCTGCTGAATCGCAATAACACGCCCGTGGTCGAACCCGCCGTTCCCCCAAAGGTCGAGCCCAGCCAGCCTATCCGTTCCGAAGAGGAACCGGCGCCAGGCGGCAACGGCCTTCTGCAGCCGCTGCCGGATAATCAGCAGCCCACGACACCCCAGCCGCCACAGCAAAACCAGAACCAAGGCAGTGGCGGACTGCTGATGCCTTTGCCCGACAATCAGCAGCCCGGTGCCGAAGAGCAGCAACCTGCCACGCCGCAAGGTCAGGCTTCGCCGCAGCAGCAGGCTCAGCCGCAGTCGCAGCAACAGCAGCAGCCGCCGGCTGTCGCGAACCCGCAAGGTGGCTTGTTGATGCCGCTGCCTGACAATCAGCAGCCGCCGTCGGCCCAGCCGCAGAACCCGCCACCTCCGAAGTAAAAACGGGTTGGCGGGTCCCAAGAAGGCCCCGGTAGCGTCCGAAAGCGGGACGCGAAACCTGGGGCAGGGGCGCCGCCGATCCCTCAGGTCGACGCCGGCTTCGTCGGGGACATGGTCCTGTACAGATGATTCACGGGCCCGGTACCGTGTCCGAGCGGGTAGGCAGCTTCGATAGCCGAGCGCACAAAGCCTTTTGCCTCGCGAATCGCAGCCGGCAAATGACGGCCTTGGGCTAGCCCGCAGGCGATCGCGGTAGCGAAGGCGCAGCCGGTTCCGTGGGTCGATCGCGACTCGATATGCTGTCCGGGAAAAACTTCTTCCTTCCTCTGGCCAGCCTCGTGATAGCTCAAGAAATCGTACGGCTCTTCCAGATGCCCGCCGGTGATCACAACGGCCCGGCTGCCCATGTCGTGGAGCGTCCAGGCCATGATCCGCAGGCGAGGCAAAATCTCCTCCCATCGGGACTCGACCGAGGTGGGCGGAGTCTCGGCCAGTGTGGCGGCCTCGTCCAGGTTGGGGGTCACGACATCGCACAGCGGCAGGAGGCGTCGCCGAAGGACCTCCACCCCGGCATCATCGAGCAGCCGCGCGCCCGACGATGACCGGATCACCGGATCGAGAATAATGTTGTGAAATCGGCGTTTCTGCAAAAAGTCGGCAATGACATCGACGATCTCTCCTAAACCAGTCATTCCAATACGAATAGCTGCGATTGGGAAGTCGTCGGCAAGGCTTTGGAGGGTGGCGGACACCAACGACGGTTTTATCATCTCCACCGCCGCAACCCCCTGCGTGGTCTGCACGGTCAAGGCGGTCAGGCATGTGACCGCATAGCACCCGAAAGCGGCGGCAGTTTTGATATCGGCGGTCGCCCCCGCTCCCGAGGACGGATCGTGTCCCGCGATGCTCAAAATGACCGGAGGCACATTCATGGCAAGCACTCTACCACGGCAGCTTGAGTGTAAAGCTCAGCGGTTCGGAAGACGGAACGTAGCTTCCAGAGCTGGATTGGCGGCCGAATCCAATGCTAACTAATTCAGCTACTTAGGTTTGCGTCCAACCCGACCGCTTCCCGCCACCATCGAACTAAGTGTCCGCGCGTTCTCGGGAATCCTTACCGGCCCTGAAAACGTGCGGCTTCGTTTTTTGCAGCACAACGAGCGTCTGGCAGCCGCCAAGGCCTAGCACAGACGGCTCGAAATGTGAAGCTCAAAATAAAGGGGCCGGCCCCTATGGGGTTGACGCTTATTCCTTGCGCCCGATAGACTTACAGTACTGCGCAGGGAGGACCAGTCGGCCGGGGAAGGCGCAAAAGTAGCGCTGGATCCGGAGCCCCTAAAACTTACGATACGAGGTGTTTGAATGGTACGAGTACTAAGCCAAGCCGCGGTGATATTGGCTTTTGCCACCGCCCTGGGCGCGGCACCCGAGAATAAGACACCGGAATCGAGCCAGGCACGCCCGCCGCAGTCGCGAGATACCGTCAAGGTCAAGAAATTTCAAGTGGGAAAGGCCTCGTGGTACGGCCGTTTCTTCCAGCATAAGCAAACCGCCAGCGGCGAACCCTATGACATGTACCAGTTCACCGCTGCCCATCGGACCTTACCCCTGGGCGCGTGGGTTAAGGTGACGAACCTGAAGAACGACCGTGCGGTCGTTGTACGCATTAACGATCGCGGACCGATGCCGCATGGACGCATCATCGACCTGTCGTACGGGGCGGCCAAGATGCTGGGCTTCGGCGACAAGGGAGTTGAACCTGTCCGGCTGGACCTGGTGCAGACTTCTACTGTGGCGCGCAGCCAGGAATTGCAATAATCTGCTGTAATTCTCTCAGGATCCTACGGTAAACTACCGGTCGATGAATGCCCGGGATCGATTGATCGTGGCGCTGGATGTTTCCAGCGCCGCCGAAGCGCGCCAGGTTGTCCAAGCCATCGGCGACGCAGCCACCTTCTACAAGATCGGAAAACAACTTTTCACGGCTGAGGGGCCGCAGGTGGTTCGCGACCTCGTCTCCTCGGGCCGTAAGGTGTTTCTCGATCTCAAGTTCCATGACATTCCCAACACGGTAGCGGGGGCCGTGGCCAGCGCCGCTGCGCTGGGCGTCAGTATGTTGAATGTTCACGCCTCGGGCGGCAGCAAGATGTTGAAGGCCGCCGTCGCAGCGGCAGAACAGTCTTCCGCCAAGCCTACGGTGCTCGCGGTGACTGTGCTCACCAGCCTGTCCGATGCCGACCTTCAGGAAATAGGCGTCTCCGGCAATGCCCTGACCCAGGTCTTGCGCCTCGGTGCGCTCGCGCGCGCTGCCGGCTGCGGAGGCCTGGTGGCCTCGGCCCGGGAGGCCGGTGAGCTTCGACGGGAGCTCGGAGAAGGCTTCGCCATTGTCACACCGGGAGTGCGTCCGCAAGGCTCAGATGTCGATGACCAGGCACGCGTCCTGACTCCGCGGCAAGCCATTGCTGCCGGCGCGACTCACCTGGTGGTTGGCAGGCCGATCCTTCAGGCAGCCGATCCCGCCAAAGCAGCCAGGCAGATCGTCGACGAGATCGAGGCCGCGCAATTGGTGAGCGCGGGCTAAGGCAACGCTGACCTTCAGGTCGTGACACCTGCAAAAAAATGGTCTCCACAAGCGTCTTAGGGCCCGGCTTTCTTGGCTCCCCAAGTCTGCGGATCAACGTCAGCGATGGACTGGGTGAAGGTCCATCGATGGCCTTCCAGATCCTCGGCAGTGTATTGTCTCTCGCCGTAAGGATAGTCGGTGGGAGGATGCAAAATCCGGGCGCCATACTTCTTCGCACGCTCGAAATGCTGGTCAACGTCGTCAACCCGAACCGATAAGGTCTGGCTGACGACACCCGGTACAGGCGGACGAAATTCGGCGTTGTCACCCCACGTCGCGGCCTGACCCACTCGGCTCTTGCCCAGGACAATGCCACCGTCGCCGGCCACTAATTGCGCATGACCGGCGGCTCCGGTCGCGGGGTTTCGTAACCTTTCCGAAAATCCAAAGGCCGCGCAGAGCCAGTCGATCGCCTGGCTCACATCGCGATAAATCAAGCTGGGGACGATCGCACCGGGCGGCGCGGAACGGTTCGTCATCAATCCTCCGCTACTGCTTCGCTCCGTCCTGCACGGTGTAATCCGGCGGCGCTTCGAACAGCGACGCATCGGGCTCGCTGCGCTGCAGGCTCACCAGCTTGGTCACGGTTTGGCCCGATTGCGGATTGTTGGTCTCGGAAAGGATCGTCAGCTTCAGCTCGGGCGAGAACCAGGTCTCGGTCGTCGAAACCATTGGCATCGCAGTTCCTGGCGCCCCGGCCTCGGTGGTGCGGGTGATGCGGGTGCCAGTCACCATCACCCCATCCAGTTCCCTGTCCTCCAGCTTCTCAACATGGGTTTTGACCGGCATGATGGAAGGCGACGCGGGCACCGGCGTGAGCGGGCCTCCACCGCGCAGTGCGAGGGTAGCGCCCGGCGGACTTTGCGTTGGCGCGGACCAGGGCTGCGCGGGCAGGTTGGCCGAAGCTGCGGTCGCTCCCGCCTGAGCCTGACCTCCTGTCTTTGGCGACTGCCAGTGGTAGATTCGCGCCGTCTTTTGGCTTGCGTTGAACAGGATCATGACCCGTCGCACGGGATCGGTGATCACGATCGTGCGGCCTCCATCCTGCGATTGGGTTTCGCGGCGAGTGCGTCCTTCCGAATCGCGATAGAGCTTGCCCGAAAGTATGGTGTGAGTCGGCTGGCTATTTTGCAAATGGCGGCTGATCTCCGTGATGGTGTCGGCGGAGAAGGGCGCCCCAGGTATGTTAGGAGGGATGATGCTGGGAGCGCCGGCGATCCCGGCTGCCGGCACCGGGGCTCCCGTGGCGGGGGTAAGCACCTGGCCGGACGCCCAGCCCATGAGTGCCAGCATTGGCAAAATCAGGCACAGCTTCATAACACCTCTTTCGGAGTAGAGCCTGTGGCACACCCATTGTGTTCCGGTTGGCCGACGGGCGCAACCGGACGTCTCTAGACTACTGCGGTAAGGCCCGACTGGTGGAAGGACTGGATCGCGCTTGGCTCATCTTCGTAGGTCTGAAAAATAGTAAATAGACGCGTGATCTGCATGACGTTCTTGACGTTCTTGGTGAGGTTGAGCAGCTTCAGATCGCCTCCCTCGTTGCGCACCGAGGTCAGGGTGGAGACCAGCTCTCCGATGCCGCAGCTATCGATCGTGAGAACCTCAGCGAAGTTCAACACGATGCGCTTGTAGCCGTCGCTTACGAGACCGCGAACCACGTTGCGTAGAACGCCGGTTGCCTGTCCCAGTCGGAGCTGGCCAATGATGTCGACGATGACCACTCCTTCGAGAAGCCGTGTGCTGGTTCGGATTTCGCTCAAGGGTACCTCCTGTGGCCGGTTGTCTTCAGCGGACCCTGCAGGCATTCGGGGGGAAAGCCATTCGTTATCTGCCATCTTCGCCGGAGTAGCCCGATTGTGCCAGTGAAAAATAACCCTAAACCGTCCGGGAATGGCTGAAGCGTTGAATATTCGTGCAAATTTTCACACAGAAGGCTGCATTCCCTGCGTGCCGGAGACGCTGACAGACGTGCCGCCCGACAAAACCGGCAGCGCCGGTGACCAGCACGAGATGGCCGGTGTTCATCGCAAGCTCAATCTAACTAAAAAGCGACCCGCAGGCCGCTCTGTTGGTTGAACCTGATGTAAGGCTAGTCTTCGACGTCGTCCGAACCCGGGGGTTGGCCCTGGTCAGGCGCGATTGGCAACTCCGTTCGCGCCTCTTCCGTTCCACTGTTTCCCTCGGCATCTTTCTTTTTCAGCCGCACCACAGTGATCTTCGCGAATCCTTCCTCAAACTTCGGAGGACGCAGTTTGCCGGCCATGCGCCGCATCACGTCTTCGGGCACGTTGCGTTCCCGGCGGTGATTGCGCTCGATGCATACCTCGGGCGGAACGTCGAAGAAGACAGCGTGAGCTTCATAGCCGAAGTCGTGGGCCAGCTTCACCCAGCTCCGGCGTTCGTGGGGCGACAAGTTGGTGGCGTCGACGTAGTTCCACGGGCGCTTGGCCAGCAGACGGGCGCGCAGCATAGAGCGTAAAGTCGAAAAGACGAGGTCCTGATAGCGCTGCTCGGTGACATCGTCGAACAGCAGAATGCGCACCATGTCGCTGGAAAGCGGAAGAATGCTGTGCCGCTTGAACCACGTGCTCTTCCCCGAGCCGGGCAAGCCGATCGAGAGCACGACCGCCCCTTTGGATTTCTTCGACTCGTGCGGCGCTTGCGGCCTGTGGGCAGGCGCTGTCAACGGTTCCATCGAGTCATGGATATCGGCAACTTCCGCCTCGGAGCCTTCGCCGGTAGGGCCTCCCGGAACCGGCATCGCCGGAGCCTGGCTGGGCCCGGCTGGACGCGAGCCACGGCCACGACGTCCACGCCGGCGATTTCGGTCACGGCGGAGTTGCTGCTGCTGGGAAGTTTCCTCGCCACTGCCTTCTCCGGTCTGAGCCGCTGGCCGGGGTTCGGGCGATTCGGGCCCATCGTCAGGCTGGGCCTCAAATTCAGGCTGCTGGCTGTCCACGCTCGATTCCTCGCTGTTTGGGTCAGGGAACTTTGGTTGAAGAGGAGCGGGAGTCTCTTGCCCGGGTTTGTCGGGTTGCTGTTTGCGCCGCTTACCGCGGTCGCGCATCCATCTGCGCATGTTGCACTTGTAACACGCTGGGCTGGCAAGTAGCAACGTAGCTCGTGCTTCCGCCGGTTCGGGGGGATGGCGGCAAGGCCGGTTCCGCCTTCTTATAGCGTCTATCAATTGTTCTTATTAGCATCCGGGGAACTCTACTGATATGGTTCGGCCATGCCGGGTGCTCCAGCCAGGACGCTCATTCGCGGCCTCTTTGAGAACTATGCCTTGGGTCCGTTTTACGATGAAATGTTCGCCGAGCCAGGGGTTCCCCGCCCGCACTATGCCAAGCTATTCGAGAAGCTGGCGGCGTTGCCGGTGGTCCAGTTTGAAGAACGCCGCAAGCTCGCCGACCTATCGTTCCTGTTGCAGGGCATCACGTTTACGGTGTACAACGACGGCGCCGGCACCGAGCGGTTGTTCCCGTTTGACCTGATCCCTCGGATCCTGCCAAATGACGAATGGGAGCGCATCGAGCGCGGCCTGAGCCAGCGCGTCGTCGCTCTGAATCTGTTCCTCAACGACGTTTATGGGCAGCAGCAGATTTTCAGGGACCGGCAGATTCCGCGCTCGCTCGTCTACTCCTGTCCCCACTTCCGGCGGGAGATGATCGGCCTCGAAGTGCCACGCGGCATTTATACCCACATCTGCGGCATCGACCTGGTTCGCGATTCGCGGACCGGCGAGTTCCTGGTGCTGGAAGACAATGTCCGCACCCCCAGCGGCATCTCGTATGTGCTGGAGAACCGGCAGGTGATGATGCGCACCTTTTCCGACGCCTTCGGCGCCTACGAGGTGTTGCCGGTCAATCATTATCCTGCCGAGCTAAGCAAGATTCTTCGCTCCATCTCGTCTCACGGAGACAATGCGCAAATCGTGTTGCTCACGCCGGGGATTTATAACAGCGCCTACTTCGAGCACTGCTTCCTGGCGCAGCAGATGGGCATCGAGCTGGTCGAGGGCCACGACCTGATCGTGGATGCAGGCATGGTTTACATGAAGACCATTCACGGCCTGAAGCGAGTGGATGTCATCTACCGCCGCGTGGACGACGACTTCCTCGACTCGCTGGTCTTTCGGCCTGATTCCCTCATGGGCGTGCCCGGACTGATGGGAGCCTATCGCGCCGGAAACGTCGCTTTAGCCAATGCCGTCGGGAACGGGGTGGCGGACGATAAGGCGATCTATGCGTACGTACCAGCCTTCATCCGCTACTATCTCGGCGAAGATCCGATTCTGGGCAGTGTCCAAACGTACATCTGCTCGCGTCCCGACGACCTGGCTTACGTGCTCGAACATCTGCCCGAACTTGTGGTGAAGGCGGTGGGCGAATCGGGCGGCTATGGCATGCTGATTGGCCCGGCGTCGAGCCAGCAGCAGATTGCCGAGTTTCGCCCGCAGATCATGGCCGATCCACGCAATTACATCGCGCAGCCGGTGATCGGACTGTCGCGGGTTCCCTCCTACGATCCCGAATCGCACTGCATGGCCGGACGCCATGTCGACTTGCGGCCCTACTGCCTGTATAACGGCGAGAGCGTCACCATTGTTCCCGGCGGCCTGACGCGGGTTGCCTTGCAGCCCGGTTCGCTGGTGGTGAACTCGTCGCAGGGTGGCGGGAGCAAAGATACCTGGGTGCTGCGAGGCGAAGGCTGATGATGCTCTCCCGCATTGCGGATTCACTGTTCTGGCTGGCGCGCTACATGGAGCGGGCCGAGGACACCGCACGCATTCTGGACGTGAACTATCACATGCTGCTGGAACGTTCCGAGCAGCCCTACCGGCTCCGCTGGGAGCCACTCATCATCATGGCGGGCGAGGAGGCGCGTTTCCACTCACTCCATCAAGAGGCCAACGCCCAGACCGTCTTCGAGTTTCTGGCCTTTCATCCAGAAAATCCGAACTCTATCGTGCAGTGCATCGGCCGGGCCCGCGAGAATGCACGCACCATCCGCGACCGCATCTCGCGAGAAATGTGGGAAGACATCAACGGCCTCTATCATGCCGTGACCGCTTTCAATCCGGCCGAGGAGATCTCCGGCGGCCCGCATCGTCTGTGCGATACCGTGAAGTTCGGCAGCCATCGTTTCCACGGTGTTGCCGAAGCTACGCTGCCGCACGACGAGAGCTGGCAGTTCCTGAAGATCGGTTGGTCGCTGGAGCGCGCCGAAATGACCACCCGCCTGGTCGATGTGCAGTACCAGCAACTGCTGGAAACGCCCACCATGCTGGCCGCTCCCGACAACCATCAATGGATGGCAGTCTTGAAGTCGGTGGGTGCCTTCGAGGCCTATCACCGGCAGTATCACTCACCGATCGAGCCGGAGCGGGTTGCGGAAATGTTGATTTTGCACCCTCTGCATCCCCGCTCCATCCGGTTCAGTGCCGGTGAGATTCAGGCGGCACTGCGGGCCGTCAGCGGCACCGGGGCGGGCTCGTACGCCAACGAAGCGGAACGTCTGACCGGCAAAATGTTGGAGAGCCTGCGCTACGACACGATCGAAGACATCTTCCAGCGCGGACTCCACGCCTATCTGCACTATCTGTTGCAGATGTGCCGATCGATTGGCGACGACATTGCGCAGACCTACTTCTATTACGGGGCGACCGCATGAACCGCTTTCACCTGACCCACGTCACAGAGTTTTTTTATGACGGACCCGTCTCGGAGAGCTATAACGAGGTCCGTCTGCGTCCGCTACACGACGAACGCCAAAGCTGCCTGTCGTTCAAATTGATCACCACGCCCGCGTCGCGGCCGACCTCCTATCGGGATGCCTTTGGCAACTGGGTGCACCAGTTCAACGTCCTGGAACCGCACACTCACCTGAAAGTGCAGGCGGAGTGTGTGGTGCTCTCACACGAACAGCCAGTCGAGACCCATCCCATGTCGCTGCCGGACCTGGCTGCGCGCCGCGAGGACTTGCGCGAGGAGTTTTACGACTTTATCGCGCCCAGCAGCTATGTGCCCCATCTCCCGGAACTCTACGCCCTGGTCACCACCAGCGAGAACGAGAGCGACGGCAGCGTGGGCGGATTCGCGCAGGCCGCCGCCGACGTCATTCACCGCGAGTTTCGCTATGTGAAGGGCGCGACCCACGTGCGGTCGTCCATCAAAGACTCTCTCTCCGTCGGCGCCGGCGTTTGCCAGGACTTCGCTCACCTGCTGCTGGGCGTGGTTCGGATGAACGGACTACCGGCGCGCTACGTTTCGGGATACCTGGTGCCGCAGGCGACGGTCGAATCGGCCAACGGCAAGAATATGGAAGAGGTCATCGGTGGTCAGGCGTCGCATGCGTGGGCCGAGGTTTATATTCCCGACAGTGGCTGGTTGCCGCTTGATCCCACCTTGGGCTTGGCCATCGGCCTTCGCCACGTTCGTCTGGCCTACGGTCGCGATTACGGAGACGTGGCTCCCGTACGCGGCATCTACAACGGACATGCCGGTCAACGGTTGTCGGTCGATGTGCGCGTCTGTCCCGCGGTGAGCGACGATGGCCGGGAACTGCTCAACGAAACTGCCGCTGGCCCCGCCGAGCGGCCCGACAGCGACGAACTCGCCCAGCAGCCGGCTCAACAGCAATAGCCGCGACCCACGAACCTGGTGGCAGGCCGCGGGCGGAGCTCGAATGAGCTTCAAAAAACTAATCGGAATGGTGTATTCGCGGTGCGCGGAGTTGGGGCTTCAAACTCTGTGTGGGAACTGAGTTTCGCACCGGACGGTGGAACGCAGTGGCAGAAAAACAGTCCCGCAAGGGACGGCTCAGCTTAGCCCAGGACGGAGCCGAAGGCGGAGTCCTGGGTAAGCTGGAAAATCAGGTTAGGTCCCGGAAGGGACGGCACGGTTTTCACACAAGCCCTCCAGATCTAGGTTAGAACCTCTGCCTCATGCGAGCACGCGCGTCCTGGGCTTCGCCGTGTCGGAGCCGATCGCTCTGCAAACAAACCGCAGGTCGCTCACGGCTGAAGGCCGTTCGGGATGACAACTAGAAAAAAGTGATGACCGCGTACCTGAAGGCACGCCTATTCCAGTGCGGCCCAAGCGGGTGACCGCGTACCTGAAGGCACGCCCCTTCCAGTGTGCCTATTCACAGTGTCTGGCTGGAGCGCGGTGGAGCCCTGAAGCTCCGCAGAGGTTGAGGACAGTAGTTCCCAAACACGATGCGATCCCAGCCTATGCTACGGTCGTTCATTCCTCGCGCAGCAATCGCATAGGATCGACCGATAAGGCGCGTTGTGCAGGAATCCACGTAGCTACCAGGCCCAGCAGCGCCATGGCTGCAACCACGCCCGCCAACACCACCGGATCGCGCGGCGTTGCCTGATAGACGATGGCGGAGAGCACCCGGCTGGCGAGGATTCCGAGGACCAATCCTGCCATGGAGCCGAAAACCAGCAACTTGAAGGCCCGTCCCAGCGCCGCCTGAAGCACCTCGTTCGGCTGCGCGCCGAGGGCGATACGAATCCCTAATTCTTTCAGCCGCTGGCTCACCGAATAAGCGGCCATCCCAAAAATGCCGGTGATCGCGAGCATGGCGCCCAGCACGCCCATCACCCCCAGGGCGAGCGTCGCCATGCGCGAGCCAAACAGAGCTGCGTCATTGAGTTCCTGGTTCCACGTCCAGATGTCGAAGGGCAGAGCCGAGTCCAGGTTACGTACTGTGCTGGTTATCACTGCGGCCAGTTGCTGCGGATCGCGATTCGAGCGCACGACCAGGGTTGTGTCACTTGAAGTGAATTGCGTAATCGGGAGAAACATTGCCGGCTGCGGATCTTCGGTGAGTGTCCCATACTTCCCGTCTTCCACCATGCCGACCACTTGAATGCGCGTGCCGTCCGGAAGTTTGAAACTTCTGCCCACTCCTTCGCTGGCCGAGCCGAGGACTTTGCCGGCGAACTCACGATTCACGACCGCTACCCGCGGCGCGTTCTTGTGGTCATGCCAGGAGAAGGTCCTGCCCGCGAGCAAAGATGTTCCGGCCGCTTCGAAGTATCCGGGAGATATCTTGTACATCGCCGCTTCCGCCGCTGCATTCGAGGGCCTCAAATCGGCTGTTTTGTCAGAAAAGACATTCGAGCCATTCGAGCCGTAATGCAACTGCGGCCGATCGACCGATCCCACCGCCTTCACACCAGGAATTGCGGCCAGAGCGTCGATCAGGCGTTTTTGCATGACGGGCACGGCGTCGCCCATGTAGCCTGACATGCTCAGACTTGTGCTTACCAGCATGGCGTTCTGTGGGTCGAAGCCGAAACTGCTGTGCAGCGAACGCACCAGTCCGCGCACCGCGACCATCGAAGAAGTGATCAGCACGGCGCAAATCGCAACTTGCACCACGAGCAACAGGTCGCGGACCGTAAGCCGGCGCCCAATCGTGGCGGTTGATCCTGACTTCACCACCTCGTACGGATTCGTACGAAGTACCTGCCGTACCGGGACCGCGCCAAAGAGGAAACCACTCGCCAAAGCTAACAGCACAGCGACCGTGTAAACCTTTGCATCCGGATTCACCGGGACGCGGATCGGCGCGGTCTGCATGGGCTGCCACACGCTCAGTCCGCGCAAAAGCAGCACGCTGCCCGCTAAGCCTACAGCGCCTCCGAGGAGCGAAATCAACATGGCCTCGGTAAATAATTGCCGCAAGACGCGTCTGCGCGTCGAACCCAGTGCCAGTCGCATGGCAACTTCGCGGGAACGGTCGGCGGCGCGTGCAGCAAACAGGCTGCCCAGGTTGGCGCACGCGGCCAATAGAATCAAAGTCGCCAGCAGCATCATCCCAGCCAGAAATGCCTTTAGGGGACGTCCAAACCAGTCGCCGGCAAGACCCGGTTTGGTTAAAGAAAAGCTCATCTGGCCATCGTCCTTGGGGTAGGTCTTTTCCAGCCAGATGCCAATCGAGTTCAGATCTGAAACCGCTTGGGCCGGGGTGACTCCCGGCTTCAGATGTCCTAACACCATCAGCATTCCGCGATTTCCACGGGCGTTCAGGACGTTCCAACCCTCCACCTGCTCCTGGTTGACCACCGGCACCCAGAAATCGGGAGAGAGAAACGCAAGATTTCCCCGGAACTCGGGTGGGCCGACGCCGAGGATCGTGAACGGATGCTTGTTCAGCCGAACGACCTTGCCCACGACGCCAGGATCATCTTGAAAATGGGTGTGCCAATAGGCATAAGGAAGCACGATGAACGGAGCGCTGTTCGGGCCGTGCTCGTCGGAACCATGGAAGAAACGGCCGAGATACGGCTGGACCCGCATTACATCAAAGTAGTTCGCAGTCACTTCCTGGATCCATGCACTCGATATATCTGTGCCGGTGTCCAACCCCGCCGCGGCAAGGTCATAGGCTGCGAGATCGTCGAAGCTGCGGTTGCGATCGCGCAGGTCGAGATAATCGGGATAGGAATGATTGATCGCCTGGTCCTTCCCGCGCTCGATGGCGTAGAGGCTCTCCGCCTGCGGCACATTGAGTGGACGCAATATCAGCGCGTTCAACACACCGAAAACTACCGCATTTGCGCCAATTGCCAACGCCAGCGTCAACACGGCGGTGACGGTGAAGCCGGGAGATTTACGCAGCACCCGAAGGCTGTAGCGCACATCGCTCAAAAGACTCTCGACCAAGCTGTTGCCCATGGCTTCGTGGCATTGCTCACGATACTTCTCACGTCCGCCGAATTCGATGCGCGCCCGTCGTTCTGCCTCTGCGCGATCCATGCCGGAACCTTCCAGATCGTCGGCGCGGTGCTGAATGTGGCTGCGAAGTTCCTCCTCCATCTCGGCAGTGATTTGCGAACGACGAAATAAAGCAGTCATGCGAAAGCGAAGCGAATCGAGCAGCTTCATACTTCCTCCGGTTGCGCTGCCAGGGCGGAGCCTATGGCAGCGACGAGCCGATTCCAGTTTTCGGTTTCTTGCTGAAGACGCTTGCGCCCTGCTGCCGTCAGCTCGTAAAACTTGGCGCGGCGATTGTTCTCCGACGTGCCCCAACTCGCCTTGAGCAGTCCCTGGCGCACCAGACGAAACAACCCGGGATAGAGGGCCCCCTGCTCGATCAGCAGGCTGTTGCCCGAGATCTGTCCGATCCGTAAAAGGACGCCATACCCATGCAAGGGACCGAGCGAGACCGCTCGCAGGATGAGGAGATCAAGAGTGCCGGGAAGAATTTGAGCCTGGTCGCCCACGCGCCCTCCTAAGATGATTAGGAAGGTAGCTCGCTTCCCCTAAGCTGTCAAGGAGAAACTACAGAGGCAACCCGAAGCATCCAAATCTTCTTGACTCTAATCCACATATGTAGGTAAAGTGCTACAAAACTGGAGAACGTCGTGGCCACTCAGACAATCGCACACGATCTAGGGCTGGATTTACGGAAACTGCCTGATCTGACCGATGCCGCCACCCGGAAGCGACTGAGTCCCGCTGCGATCGAAGCCACTCTGGCTATTGCTGACAAGTGGGAGCTGAAGAGCGAAGACGCCATGGCACTGCTCGGAGGCATTTCCAATGGACGATATTACGCCCTGAAGAAAACCCGCAAGGGCCTGCTTACCCAGGATGAATTGACTCGAGTCTCTCTGCTGATCGGAATCTTCAAGTCTCTCAATATTCTGTTCGGTGAAAAACTTGCGAACCAGTGGGTATCGCGACCGAACAGCAACCCCATGTTTAAGAACCAACCCCCACTCGTATTTTTGATCCAGGGTGGCATGCCTGGAATGCTTGCCGTTCGGCGCTTACTGGATGGCCGCCGGGGTGGACGATAAGCCGTGCCGCCCACGGTTGAAGTCGATCAGAGGGACACCCATCGCCTGATCCCCGCTCAATATGCGGAAGGGGGCGTGTCGGTGCTGACGCGGCTCACCGAAGATGGAGACCTGCTCGAAGGCATCTTCGCACTGGACAACGCCACCAATGACCGGCTGCTGGCCGAATCCGGACTGCTGCCAGGCATCGACGCCCGCGAGCTGGTGTTCGGCATCCCCTCCTATCGGATCATCAATGCAGCTTTTTGCCACCCGGCGCCGAATGGCTCGCGCTTTAATTCCGCCGATCGCGGCGCGTGGTACGCGGGATTCGAAGTGGAAACCTCGCAGGCAGAAGTTGCTTATCACAGGCAGCTCTGGTTACAGGAAACAAACTGGAACGAGGAAGAAGTTGCTGAATACGTGGATTATCGTGCGGACTTTCGCGCTGAGTTCCACGACATTCGCGGGGTCAAGGGCTACGCAGATTGTCTGTCTCCGACCAGCTATGTCGCCTCGCAGGCCTTGGCCGCTGAGCTTCTGCAATCGGGATCGGCGGGAATCGTTTATCCCTGTGTTCGAAGGAAAGGTGGCACCTGCATTGTGTGTTTTCGGCCAGTCCTGGTGAACAACGTCAGAAAAGGGGAAGGGTTCACTCTCATGTTTGCGGATTCTCGAACTCCGCCGGTCATTCGAGCGTCCTCCGCGACTTCGCCGCGAAAAGGCAAGCGAAGTAGACGAGAAGAGCGTTAGCCAAAGGCTTCGCCTGTCGGCATATGAGACTAACCACGATGATTGCTGGCAAACCAGACAGGTAGCAGTTTCGCGCCATCGAAGCCACTGACAAGGCACGAAAGAAAGCGGCGACGATGCATTCGGTCACTCCGCCGAGCAGAGTACGAGCCAGAAATTGGTTCTTGGAAGGGACGGCGAGAGAGCTGGATGTGTTTATGTCGGAGCAAGCTTGAAAACGGAGATTGTCTACAGCAGTTCCAGCACAAACGAGCTACGCCGCCTTAAGCAGGCTGCTCACCGCATCCTTCACGCGCTCGCCCCAATCTGCAGTTACTGACCAGGGACTGGGCTGGCGAAGGAGGTGCAGATCCCCTTCCTGTCGCTCAACCGTGTACTCCGTTTTGCCCTCCTGGCCTCGCCGGAAATGCAAAGTCACGCGCGCATCGCCCACGCACAAATCCTCAACACTCAATTCCGGCAGCCAATCGGGAAGCCAGGGATCGAGGAACAGGACGTTCAGCGGCGCATAAGGATAGATCCCGAGCAACGCTTGTGTAACCATGAACGGCACGGATGCCGACCAAGCCTGCGGCGAATCAGCCCTCTCGTACAGGCACGGAAAGGGGTGCGCCTCATCGCGCGCGTGGCCGCCGAAGACTTCGGGCAAGCGGTCGTAGTCGAACATGCTGGCGGCCTGGAACAATGCCTGTGCGAGACGCCACATCTCGCCGTGCAGGCCATAACGGGCCATGCCGAGAACGAAGCTGCCATTCTCCACCGGCCAGACGGTGCCACGGTGATAAGCGAAAGGATTGTAGGCGGGATGCTCGCTCGACAAGGTACGAATGCCCCAGCCGGAGAACATGTCGGGTTGCATCATTCGGTTCACCACGCGCTTCGCCCGGTCGCCGTCCAGAATGCCTGAAAGTACGCAGTGTCCTGCATCCGATGCAATCGTGTTGACCATGCGGTTGTCCTTGTCGATGGCCATTGCCACGTAGCCTTCGTCCTCCCTCCAGAAGCGCTCGTTGAAACGCTTCTTCAACTCCTCGGACTCCCGATGTAAGCGCTCTGCCTGATCGGTTTCGCCGATCCACCAGAGAAACTCGGCAAAGTGCAGTTTGGCAGCGTAAGCGAACGCCTGCATTTCACAGGTGCCGAGCGGGTCTTCCACCTGGCTGCCGTCGGGGTAAACAATCGCATCCGAGGAATCCTTCCAGCCCTGATTTTTCATCCCTTGGTTGGAATGCGTCTGATATTTGAAAAAGCCGCTTTCCGGATCGCGGCTGTATTTATCAGCCCACGCAAGCGCATCCAGCGCAGGAGTCACATATTGCCTCAAGTCGTTCTTGTTGCCTGTCCAATGCCACAGCTCGGAGACAACAATGGGGTACAGAAACGGTGCGTTCGCAGTCCCGAAGTACAGCGCTTCCGGCGTGAAATTTAATACCGAGAGAGGATCGGTGTGCGATTCATGCAAAATGCGACCGGGCTGCGCGTCGCGCCAGTCATTGGTCTCGTGACATTGCAAGTTTTTCAGCAGGCTTAGGGCGCCGCGACTCATATCGTTGCTCAGCAGCGATGCCTGCCAACCCGCAGCCAGCATGTCGCGTCCGAACAGGGCCATGTACGTGGGAACGCCCGCGGCAAGTTTCCAATTGTGCTCGCCCTCGTCGAGGTCGTACAGGCGGAGTGCCGCCAAGTCGAGCCGCGAGCGATCCAGAACGCGCTGAACGTCGGGGCTCAGATCGCGGCCGGACGGCGTGCGGAGGGAAGCCGATTCGCGCAGGAACGCTTCTCGCTTGCGAAAGTACTCGCCGTTGGAGTGCGTCAGGGCGTTACATTCGCGCTCCATGGGAAGGAACTTGTCATCTACTTGGGCTTGCCACATCAGGCAGGCGTTCCATGTCTGGTGGGGCTGTAGCTCGAGGCGAAACGATATCTTGTTGCCGAAATGCTCCGGCTCGGATCCGCAGCGCAGCCGCAGCTCAATCCCGCGCTCCAGTCGAGCCACGCCCTTATTGCCCTGATGGTCATAGTGATGTTCGCATTGATAATGAAAGCTCCAGCGCCATTCGTCTTCGCCGGTCTTGTCCCAGCGCTTCCTCAGCTCGCCTTTCTGCTTGCGTTTCTTCTTGATCTCCTGGCGGGCGGCAAAATCAGCGTCAGCCTCAAGGGTGAGCGTCACCACGGTCGCGATCTGCGTATGGTTCGTGACTTCCACATCCTCGTGCATACCCTCGCCGACAACGCGCGAGATCTTGATCTCTATCGTCTGTTGCAGGGGGTTGCATTCGCCGGTAGGAGTGTCTTTGCAATTCGGGGGCGCAGCGTAGTAGTAGGCGAGCCAACTGTGTTGTTCCACCGGCGACTGGGCGCTCAATTTCGGCTGCTTGCCCTCCAGCGTCCATCGATATTCCGACAGCACTCGGGTCTGATAGACAAACAAGCCCTGCCCAGCATCCTCGGGGTCGATGGTCCCTTCCAGGTTCATGCCCAGCACGGTCCGCCCGCGGCTTACGTCAACGACATCGTGACGGGGGCGCAGGCGGATGCGCGTTGGGTTTGAGGCGTGGCTCACGTGTGCTCTCCTGCTGTCGCTTCTTGTCGCTCCATGCGATTAGATGGTGAGTCGTCAGATGGAGGGTTGCGAATCGCGGAATTGATTTGGCGGCGGTTGCTGCTGCAAGGCTGCAACAGAGGTGAGTTGGTGCTGCGAGCGCAACACGCTTATGAGGCTGGGCATCGTGGCTGAACAGGTCAGCGGCCTGCTAGGAGAATCAAAATAAGAACACGAGTAGCTGAGATGATTGAGCAGGGCACGCTCCGCAAATGTTGTACCTTCGATCTCTGGCCTGTTTGTCGGAGTGTCCTAAAGTTGCGTCGCTGCCTTGTCGGCGTTCTTTGGCGGCTTCAGAGTCGGCGCTTTTGCGCAGTGATGAACGAGTTCGGCCATCAACCCTATTTCACACGTCCGTGGAAGCTGCCATGAAGGTGCAGAAGGGGCAATGGGTTTCGATTATCGGGCGGTGGAGTTTGCTGACCTGCGTCATCCGACGGAACGGGACGACGGGTCTTACTGCGGGATCCACGATTCGGCCTCTCGCTCAAATCGACGGCGAAAAGATCCCATTGGCAAATGCCAGATTACTCCCATTCACAACAACTCGCGAAGCTCCGAATGTGACCGGTGCCATGCTCAACAGAAGTTGCATTGCTCCTCCGGGAGAGTCGTAATCACGACGGCCCAGCTCAACTTTCCCCTGCAACCTGGCCCTCCGCTGCCGAAGCGGCGAAAGCTTTGGAGGGAGCGGTGTTGGCGAGCCGAACTGTCTCCGCTGCGCGCGCTTCGGCGGCCACGGCCGCCGCAACTTTTAGCAACTGCTCCCATTGCTCAACTCCCATCACTGTCTGAAGCCGCTTCTGGGCGCGCTCCCACGCGGGAAGGGAGTCCTTGAATCTGCTGACACCCTGCTCAGTCAGACGATAAAGCTTTTCGCCTGAGTGCTCCTGTCCGATGCGGCAGGTGATCAACCCAGCCTTTCGTAATACACCTAAGCGGCGCGAGAGCGTATCGTCCCCGACTCCGTATTGGCTGGCCAAACGCCATTGCGCAATCTCGCCCGCCTCATAAATTGCGTTCAAGAGGACGAATTGCGTACATTTCAGACCTGTTGGAGCAAGTACCAGGTCGTACAGGTGGGTGACGGCGCGCGTGGCCCGGCGAAGCGCGGCGCATGGATCAGAGATTAGGAACGGACTGCACTTCACTCCATTGTCTTGCGTCTTCATATGCGAGTGGTTCCTGCCCTTCCAGCGATACGAAACACGTTGGGCGGTGCGCTTGCTGCGATGTGTCACAAAGCCCGCGGGTGGCCAAGGCAGTTCAGGCCAATTAACGCCAAGCCAAGAGACCCTCATAATACGCGGAGCTCTTGCAGGGCTGCTCACGGACGGCGCTCTAATAATTTGGCAGGTCGGAATTTCTTGTCCACCGGCGCCGAAATGGTAAGACTTCGGCAGCAGATTCAACGCGTTTTCGCTGACTGGACCAGACTGTTGTCAAGCCTGATAATCCGCAGCTCTCCTAGTTCGGGTACATACAACCGGCTACGATGGTCCACCCTCTAAGTATCGAGTGCGCAACAGGATCACATGAAAGCTACGCGCCAACTCGCCAGTATCCTCAGCCTCGGTTTTGTTAGCTTCTATTTTTGCTGGATTATTTTCGTCGGTACCTTCTCTCTGCATGAGCTTCTGATCGGCGTCCTTGGGGCCCTGCTCGCGACGACCGGACTTTCTATCATTAATCGCAGCTACCCCGCACGGTTCCAGCCTAGACTTATGGAGCTACTCTCGCTGTGGAGACTTCCCGGATCCTTAGTCTCCGATACTTGGAAAATCCTCGCGCTCAGAGCCAAAGACCTTCGGAGCATTCGAACTGCGAACTCGCTATTTCGAGTCGTGCCATTCCGGGCTGGAGAGAAAGACGACCCGCGAGCTACTGCTCGACGCGTCTTGGCGGTTATCTATACCACCATTACCCCCAATACCGTCGTCCTTGGCGTGAATACTAACGACCAAAAGTTGTTATTGCACCAGCTTGTACGAGGTCCCGTTTCCAGGATGACAGAAGATCTGGGAGCGCGGACGTGAATATCTGGCTGCTGGCAGCTCAAGTCACCATCTTCACGCTGGCGCCATTACTTTGGATGGCGACCCGGGGAGATGTCCGGCGGCGGCTGGTTTCCTTTTATATGGCGGGTGTTGTAACTACGCTGCTGATTATGTTGCTAACCATGGCCTTCGATCGCATGCCTATGATGGACTTGGCCATTACTGTCTCCCTTATGTCGTTTGGGGGCGGCATTGTGTTTGCGCGCTTTTTCGAGCGCCATTTGCAATGAAGACTGTCTTCATCGATGCACTGCTGGCCACGGCTGTGCTGATCCTTCTCGCCTCCGTGCTGGGCATGCTGCGACTGCGTGATGCATATCAGCGCATGCACTATATCGCGCCGCCTGCCTCGCTTAGCGCCATATTGGTTACCGTCGCGATCTTCCTGCAGCGCGGTCTCAAGCCGGAATCCTTCAAAGCTCTATTCACTACGGTAGTGCTCATCGGCATGAACTCCGTTGTCACGCACGCGGCTGCCCGTGCCTTTCGCATCGCGGATACGAAGGGCTGGCGTCCCAGGAAGGGCGAGGAAGTTCCGATCAAGCCCAGCGACAAACTGCTTACGGAGCGCAACCCGTGAGACTTTTGCAGGGCACAATCTTGCTTCTGGTCGCACTATGCGCCCCGGCCGTGGTTTTGAGCCGCGATCCCAAGGAACAGGTGGTCACGCTCAGCTTTTACGGGCTGCTATGCGCGCTGCTGTTCTTCATCTTCCAGGCACCCGACGTGGCGCTTTCGCAGATCACGATTGGCGCAGTTATGCTGCCGTTGATGATCATGCTGGCGCTCACCAAAATGCGACGGCAAAACCTGCGGCGTTCGCGTGAGGGTAAGAAATGAGTTCGCGTGCGCGTACGATTTTGTTCCTCATCTCGGCTGCCGGACTGGCCGTACTGTTTGCATGGGGATTTCGCAAGCTTCCGCCCCTGGGCGATTATCGCGGGCCCTATGGGTATGTAGTCTCGCAGGTCTGCGTTTACCAGCGACATGCAACCGATGTGGTGAATGCGGTCACTTATGACTATCGCGGGTTTGACACGCTGGAAGAAGAATTCATTCTGTTCGCTTCGGTGTTAGGGGTTTTGCTGCTCTTCCGTCCCGCCGGGGAGAACCAGAAAGACAAAGATAAGGCCCAAATCGAAGACGCTTTACCTGTTTCTGACGCCCTGCGCGTGAGTATGCAGGCGATCGCCGGAATCATGATCGTCTTTGGCCTCTATATCGCTACCCACGGACAACTCACGCCCGGCGGCGGCTTTCAAGGGGGAGTAATCCTGGCATCCGTTCCCCTCGTGGTGTACATGTCCGGAGATGTGAAGGTCTTCGAAAGTATAGTTTCCAGCCCGCTGATCAAACTGGCTGATTCCGCAGGCGCTGCCGGGTACGCCATCATAGGGACCGCCGCTTTATTCTTTGGCGCGCATTTTCTAACCAACATCATACCTCTCGGAGTTACTGGCGATGTATTTTCCTCGGGGACGATTGCGGTTATCAGCATGTCTGTTGGGCTGGAAGTTACGGGTGGATTCGTGGTGCTGATGCATAGTTACTTGCGGGAAGTTATCGAAGAACAGCTGGGCGAGGAATCGTGATGCTGGATTATCTGCCTTACGCCGTGGCTGCCTGGATTTTTCTTTGGGGTCTCTATGGGATCATTACCAGTAAGAACCTGGTTCATCAGGTGGTCTGCCTCGCCATCCTTCAGACATCGACTTACGTCCTTTTGCTTGGCATTGGCTACAAAGCCGGGGGAACAGCGCCGGTCTTTGCCGATATTCCCGTAGGAACGGTAGTGGTCGACCCACTGGTACAGGCACTCATGCTGACCGACGTGGTTGTCGAAGCCACTGTCATGGCGCTTCTGCTGGCGATGGTAGTGAAGGCAAACGAACTCGCGGGGACGGTCGATCCGGACGAACTGCGGATACTCACTGGCTGATGGTCACTACACTCATTCCGTTGCCGATTGTTGTCCCGCTGCTGGTTGCCGCGTTCCTGGCGGCGGCTGGTAAATGGCTTGGACGACGGATTACCGATACGCTGGCAATCGCAACCGCGGCCGCCAGTCTGGGTATGACGGTAATCGTTTTGCGCGGTGTTTGGTGGCAGCCGCAAGTCTACTGGTTTGGCAATTGGTGGCCGAGGCCCGGTGGAGTAGTCCTGGGTATCTGCTTCACGGTGGACGCGATCGGCGCAGCCCTGGCCGTGTTGGCCGCGCTGCTAACTACCAGCGCCCTTATCTTTTCGTGGAAGATCTTCGAAGAGACTGAAAACCACTTTCAGCCATTGATGTTGATTTTTATGGCGGCGATGTGTGGCTTCAGTTACACCGGCGATCTGTTCAATCTTTTCGTTTTCTTCGAGCTGATGAGCGTCTCCGCTTTTGCACTATGCGGGTTGAAGACGCTGGAACCGGCCCCGTTGCAGGGCGCCTTCAATTTCGCCGTGGTGAATACCGTAGGCGCATTCCTGATCGTGATCGGAATCGCGCTGCTATACGCGCGAACCGGGGCCCTCAATTTTGCCCAGGTAGGACGAGCCCTGGGAAGCCATGCCGACGGCCTCGTCCTCCTCGCCCTTCTGATGATCTCAGTAGGTTATCTGGCAAAAGCGGCCATTGTGCCGTTCCATTTCTGGTTAGCCGACGCCCATGCGGTGGCTCCCAGTCCGGTGTGCGTGCTGTTCTCGGGAGTCATGGTGGAGCTCGGCATTTACGCCGTGGCCAGGATCTACTGGACGATCTTTCATCATTCACTCGCTGCACACACGCGCGAACTTCAAGGAATCTTTCTCGCCACTGCAGCCATAACCGCGGTGATCGGCGGATTGATGTGCTATGCCGAGCATCACCTGAAACGTCTGCTCGCTTTCTCCACCATCTCTCACGCTGGACTCATGCTTGCCGGATTTGCCTTGCTGACGCCCAAAGCCCTGGGTGGGCTCATTGTCTATGTGCTGAGCCACGGGGTGATTAAAGGAGGTCTGTTCCTTGCCGCCGGAATCGTGCTTCATCGCCTGCGCAGGATCGGCGAAGCTCACCTCCACGGATGCGGCCGAGGCATGTGGTTTACAGCTGCCATCTTTGTCCTTGGAGCTTGGGGACTGGCCGGATGCGCTCCGTTTGGCACATTGTTAGGCGAAAGTATGATCTCGGACGCCGCCAGGGATTTTCACCAGTCGTGGTTGCTGTACGTATTCATGTTTGCCGAGGTCCTTACCGCTGCGGCGGTGCTGCGTGCTTCTTTCAGAATTTTTTTCGGCTGGGGCGAGCCTGCTCCCAGCGACGAGTCGTCGCGAGTGGACGAGCGTCCTGAGACCGAGCGACAGCAAGGAGAAACCCCGGCTGCCATGTTTCTTCCTGCTGCGGCTCTGGTGCTGCTGGGCATCGCGATCACTGCGGTTCCACAATTGCGTAGCACGGCCGAGGCAGAAGCCCGGCTCTTTACGGACCAATCCGGCTACGCGCGTATGGTCCTGGAAAACGCCCCACTGGCTACGCCACGACCAGAGCCAGCCGAAGCACTAACCTCATCGATAGTTCGCTCGAGTATCGCCGGATTGCTTGCGTTGTCCCTTGCCTTGGCGAGCGTCTTCCGCAAACGCCTGGGCCATTTTTGGGAATTCTCACGTCAACTCGAACTTGGCAATCCGTTTCTACGGCGGCTACACAGCGGACATCCCGGCGACTACGTGGCGTGGCTTTCGTTTGGCGCAGCTTCCCTGGGCGGGGCGTTCCTGTGGCTGTTACGCTAGTGCAAATCGCCGCTCACCGGGACCGACAGCCATGTAGTTACGCTACGCGACCTTGTCATCTGTCTGCTTCGGTTTCTGTCCCGGCAACGATTTATCGTCGTATTGGGCGGTCTTCTGTTCCTCCTCCAGCGCGGCAATCATTTGCCCGCCTTCATGGTGCGCCGGCACTGGTTGGTGGTCAGCCTTCTTATAGGTGACCTCCATCGTATCGGTACCGATCTGTATGTCGTCCCGCTTGCGGATCTCCTGGAAAACGGCGCGATACAGAAAGGTGGCAGCCGATCGCCGTTTATTGGGATCGACCACATAGCGCATCGTTAATCCCACCCAGTTTGTGGTCACCTTCACATACACTTGCGGCTTCAATTCGAAGTCGGGGACCAGGAAGTACTGCTGCATGCGATCGAGTTGTTGGTGCGCCCCAGCCAGAAACTCGGTAGTGTACTGAGTTCCCGCGTCCAGCATGATTTTAGTGGCGGCATCCAGGTTGGATTCGTAGGTGATATTCAGCGGCAATTCATCCCAAATGTATTTGAAGTCGCGAGTATAGTTGAACACGCCGGTACCGAAGATCTGGGCATTCGGGAACTGAAGGATGCGGCCGCTGTACTGGTCGCCTCCAATCCAGTTTCCGATCTCCATCAAGCGGGTATAAAAGAAGCCGACGTCGATGACGTCGCCGGAGCTGGTGCCGATCTGGATTCGATCTCCCGCGTCGTAAATTCGGCCGGCGAAAATCGCGACCCGTCCCGCAATACTGAGCAGAGGCTCGCGCAGAGCTATCGCCAGACCGGCGCCTAACAGGCCAAAGAACGTCCCGTGGTGGGGAACCAGCCGTCCCCAAACCAACAAAACCGTAATCGCCGCAAATAGAGTGACAATGGTGGTCAGCAGCTTGCGGTCACGATAGTAAGCGCGCGGATTGCGCACGCGCACGCCGATCCATTTCTGACCTATAGCGGTCACCAGCGGAGCCAGTATAAGAACAGCGAGGGTGACACCGAGCGCAAAGTAATGATGCCGAATCCATTCCATACATAAATCGATGCGTTTTTCCTGCCGGAGGGAGCTTGCAACGTTCCCATCCAACCCGGCACTCTCATAAGCCGGAGCCAGGTTGCGATCAGGTTTGCAATTCGAACTCTGCCACGAGCGGCAGATGATCCGAAGCCATCAGCGCTTTTCGGCTGCGGTGTAAACGGAAAGTTTTCAAAAAAAATTGCTTGTCGTGGTAGAAGTGATCCAAATGAAGGACGGGAAGCACGCCGGGATAGGTGCGCGTGTAGCGCATAAAGGCGCGCGGCTCGACCACTTCAAATGTGCTTCCCATCAACTTGGATGCCAGTCCGCGAGTCCATTCGTTGAAATCTCCCACAACGATCCTGGGACCAGAGAAATCTGCACGGTTCAGCACTTCGCCGCTCAACAACCGCCTTGCTTGATGGCGCCTTTCTACAAACCCGGTACCCAGATGCACATTGAAAACGTGCAACACGAGATGCTTCGAAAGCGCGACGTCCGTTCGCAGGCAGCCGCGACGTTCCTTGTGACGCCACGTGACGTCGTAGCTCTGACAAACCTGGATCGGCAACCGACTTAAAGTGACATTGCCATACGCACCGCCGTGCGACATACGAGTTTCACCGAAACACCATGCCACTCCATCCAATGCTGCGGCGATGTGGCGAACTTGGTCATATTCAGGTCTGCCATTCTGCACGTTCAGAATTTCCTGGATCGCCACTATGTCTGCATCGAGTTCCCGTATCACCTCCGACACGCGCTCGGGGGTGGTACGCCGGTCAAGTCCTCGGCACTTGTGCACATTGTAGGTAGCGACGCGAATTCGCACGTTGTTCATTGCTGGCGTTCGAGTATCCAGCCCAGTAGTTCGGGTGCGCGTTCGAGCACGGGACGCCGTCGCCACTGCTCATAGGTTACGCGCTCGCTGTGGGCCAGATCCTTGGCAAAGTCTTCCTCCAGCCGCCGGGTGAAGCCGCCATCCCGTACTGCCAGGTTTACTTCGTCATTCAGCCCAAAGGAACGATTATCGAAGTTGGTGGATCCAACCACGCCCCACAGGCCATCGATCATCAGGATCTTGGCGTGAATCATGGCCGGTTGATATTCGTAAATTTCCGCTCCCGCCCTGAGCAATTTGCCGTAAGCGTGCCGGCTCGAACTCCTGGTAAGGAGATGATCGCTACGCTTGCCCGGCACCAGTAGTTTGACTTCAACTCCTCGCTCGCGCACTGCCCGGATCAGCTCATTCAACATGCTCCGGTCGGGAAGAAAATAGGGGGTCGTAATGTAAATCGACCTTCGGGCAGAAGCCAGCAGCATCTGAAAAAGGAGCCGTGCTCGGGTCGAACCGCCGGCCGAGGGAGTGCTGTTGATTACCAGCACTGCGCCTTCGCCAGCGCAGTTATCCGGCGGAGGGAAATAGGCTTCGCCGGTGATCACCTCGCCGCAGGCCTCTAACCAGTTTTCGGCGAAGGTAGCTTGCAGGTTAGGAACGGCTTCGCCCTCGACCCTAACCATGGTGTCCCGCCATCGCGGGTTATGGCCTTTGCCCTTGTACCAATGATCGGCGACGCCAGCGCCTCCGATAAAGCCTACCCGCCCGTCAACGACGAGCACTTCCCGATGCGTGCGGTGATTGAAGCGTGGCAGCTTGTTCCATCTGGAATTGTTGTACCAAGCCACCTTGCCCCCGGCAGCCGTTAGGCCGGCGAAGTATTTCTCACTGGTTCCGATGCTGCCCAATGCGTCGAGTACCAGGTTCACCTTCACACCCACTCGCGCCCGGCCCGTGAGGACGTCCAGATAACGTTGTGCGATGTCACCCTTCTGAAAAATGTAGGCCTCCAAGTTCACACTCCGTTGTGCGGCTTGGATGGATCGAAGCTCTTCTTCGTAGAAGCTTTGTCCGTTCGTCAGGACGGTGAGGGCGGTCCGACGGTGAATTTTCGCGTCGGTCAACGCCTCAAGAGTACGTAGGAAATCGTCAGAAGTATTGTCGTCGGAGTTTGTAGCCGCAACTTTGTACCGCAGGCCGGGACCGAAGAGGCCCACCAAAAGAACCAGCGCCGCTGCAGCAAGCGCCAGCGCGCCGAGAACTACCAAACCGGATGGCACCCTCAGATCGGCAAGCAGGCATAGATACGTCATGATATCTACAACGCGAACGAACGTAGTTAGATGCTGCTACAGGGCCTACGGATCGCCGAGCGTGGCTGCTGACCTGCCCGCTACGATGCCAGCTCCTGCATGGGTGTTGCGCTCGCAGCACCAACTCACCTCTGTCGTGGCCTTGCAGCAGCAAGTGACGGCAAGTCCCTCCTCCCATCAGGACTCACCATCTAATTTGCAGAAGCGACAAACGCATTATCAGGAGAGCACACGTGAGCTACGCTTCGTCCGTTTCCCGCTCCGCTTATGCCTTGCCTACGGAAGAAAATACTTCACAGGCCTCGTATGAAAGAGTGATGCCAATTGAGGGTTATAGAAGCTCGATCAAGTCGCGAAGAACTCAGATTTGAGCTGCGGACGATCGCCTGAGTTAAAAGACTGGTAGTCGAAGGATTCAAACACGGTTAGTTCAATCACAGGGGAGCATGATGTCCAAGCTGGTTGCGGATCTCGTAGTTGAGCGCCTGATCGAGTGGGAAGTTGACACAATCTTCGGATTTCCCGGCGATGGAGTCGATGGGATGTTCGAAGCGCTTCGCACCCACAGCGAGAAACTCAGGTTCATCCAAGTGCGTCACGAGGAAGCGGCGGCGTTCGCGGCCTGCGGTTACGCCAAGTACACGGGAAGGCTGGGAGTGTGCATCGCGACCTCCGGCCCTGGTGGAATCCATCTTCTTAATGGCCTCTATGATGCGAAGTGCGATCAGCAACCGGTGCTGGCCATCACCGGTCACACCTTTCACGACCTTATCGGCACCTGCTATCAGCAGGATGTCGACCTCGACAAGCTTTACATGGATGTTGCGCCCTACAACCAGCGCATCATGGGGCCGTCGCATGTCAACAGCGTCGTCGATGAGGCGGTGCGTAGTGCGCTGGGCAAGCACGCGGTGTCGCACATCACCATTCCTAAGGACATCCAGGAATGGCGCGCGTCGGATTTTCATCGCTCCGACGCAAACATCAAGAAGCACAGCGGACTGGTGTTTCAGCCCACGTATCCTTGCCCGCCAAGAGACATGCTGGAACAGGCGGCCGAGATCCTGAACGCGGGCAAGAAGGTCGCGATTCTCGCCGGCCGTGGATGCCTCGGTGCGCGCGAAGAGGTTGAGCGCCTGGCTGAGACTCTCGCCGGGCCGGTGATCAAGCCATTGCTTGGCAAAGCCGTCGTTCCCGACCAGAGTCCGTACACCACCGGTGGGATTGGGCTGCTCGGCACCGCACCTTCGCAGGACGCCATGGAGGAGTGCGACACGCTGCTGATTGCCGGCAGTTCGTTCCCGTACATGGATTTCTATCCCAAGCCGGGCAAGGCGAAGTGCGTGCAGATCGACCTGGAGAGCACACGCATTGGGCTGCGGCACCCGGTGGACGTTGGACTGGTGGGCGACTGCAAGATCGTGCTGCGCGAGCTGCTGCCATTGCTCAAGCGCAAAGACGACCGCAGCTTTCTCGAGACCGCTCAGAAGCGCATGGAGAGCTGGAACGAGTTGATGCGCGAGCGCGGCACGCGCATGGACAACCCGATGAAGCCTCAGGTGGTTACCTATCACCTGAACAAGCTGCTGAACGACGATGCGATTGTGTCTTCCGACAGCGGCACCATTGCGACGTGGACCGCGCGTTACATCGAGATGCGCGGCGACATGAAGTTCTCGCTTTCAGGAACGCTGGCCACCATGGCGAATGGCCTGCCCTACAGCATTGGTGCGGCCGTGGCATATCCCGGGCGGCAAGTGGTCTGCATCGTGGGGGATGGCGGATTAACCATGCTCATGGGAGAGCTGGCGACACTGGTGAAGTACAACTTGCCCGTGAAGGTAATCGTCGTCAAGAACAATGCGCTGGGCCAGATCAAGTGGGAGCAGATGGTGGAGGACAGCAATCCCGAATTTGGGGTCGACCTTCAGCCCATCGACTTTGCCAAGGTCGCCGAGGGCTGCGGCGTGCATGGCCACACCCTTGAAGACCCGAAACATGCCGAAAGCGTTCTGCGCAAGGCATTGCAGGAGGATGGGCCGTCGTTGATTCAGGCGGTGGTGGATCCCAACGAGCCGCCGCTGCCGGGCAACATCAACCTGAAGCAGACCCTGCACTTCGCCGAAGCGCTGGCCAGAGGTGAGAAGGACCGCGGCGCGATCATCAAGGCCATCACGAAAGATAAGATCCGCGAGGTCATCTAGACGGAGTGGCAACCATGGCGGAGACGACGGAAATGTTGCAATGAGCGCTGCAAGACCACTTACGCACGATCTGGCCGAGATCGCGGAGTTTGCAGACGAGCACATTCGAGAAGGCCGGTTTCAGCGCAGTCTCGCGCTGCTTGCCGGCCTCTCGAGTGTACTCAGCGGACTCGAAGTCACCTACGAACATTATCGCGGCAGCTACAGCCGCCGCATCATGTACACGCCGGTCGTCCTCAGCGGCGCGCTGCTGGGCGCCGGATTATGGGCGTTCAAGAGCAAGCGTGCGGCCAGGAGTGTCTTTCCAGCCGTAGCGTGGATCACCCTGGCCGACGGCATCACGGGCTTCGTCTTTCACGTTCGCGGCATTCACCGCAAACCGGGCGGCTGGCGGATTCCCGTGGTCAACATGGTGATGGGCCCGCCGGTATTTGCCCCACTGCTGTTTGGAATCAGCGCGTATCTCGGGATCATCGCGGCATATCTCCGCCGTGAAGGCCATCCCGATGAGGAAAGTCGGCCGCTGCCCGCGCACTCCGGGCACTGGGCTGCGCGCCTCTTGCCCCAGAATACGCACGAGAAGATTTCGTGGGAGCAGGACGCACGCGAGGGCCGCTTCCAAAAACACATGGCAATCGCAACCGCCATCTCGGCGTTCTTCAGCGGCTTCGAAGCCTGGTATTCGCACTACAAGAACAACTTCCGATACAAGGTGCAGTGGACGCCGCTGATCGTGGCGCCGGCGCTGATGGGCGCGGCCATCGCTGCGACGCAAAGCCGCAGGGCCGCACACACCTGGCTGCCAGCTCTGTCGGCGTTGGCCATGGCCACGGGCGCAATCGGTTTCGTCTATCACGTGCGCGGCGTGGCGCGACGCCCCGGCGGACTGAAGATGCCGATCTACAACATCATGTACGGGCCGCCGGTCTTTGCGCCGCTGCTGTTTTCGGCGTCGGGATTTGTCGGTCTGCTGGCAAGCCTGCTGCGAAGGGAGGAGCGGTGAGTCCCACGCGAGTTGCGCAAGAGAAACCGCTGCCCATCAATCCGAAGACGGGTCGTGCGCTCAAACCCATGGCGCAGCCCGGCTACTATCCCGGATACAGCACGCTGTCGCAGCAGAAATACTGGGACGCGGCGACCCGCAAAGTCGTGCTCGAGCGCGTCAACCATGTTCCTCCATATCGTTTTTTCTCGCCGCAGGAAGCTCGCCTGCTGGAAGCCGTGTGCGACCGCATCTTGCCGCAGGAAGACCGCGACGACGCCCACAAAATCCCGATTGCACCGCACATCGACAAGCGCCTCTATGAGGGCCGCATCGACGGCTATCGCTACGAAAGCATGCCGCCGGATCGCGAAGCGCACCGGCTCGGCCTGCGCGGCATCGAGGACATCGCACATCATCTTCACGGGACGAGTTTTCTGGAACTGACGGTCGCCGATCAGGAGCAGGTGCTCAAGACCATTCACAGCGGCGAGCCTCCCGCCGGCGAAGTCTGGAAGCAAATGCCCCCGCACCGATACTGGATGTTGCTCGTGCAGGATTGCGTCGAGGTCTATTACGCGCATCCCTGGGCGTGGGACGAGATCGGCTACGGGGGCCCGGCGTATCCGCGTGCTTATATGCGTCTGGAGCGAGGGGAGCCCGAGCCGTGGGAGGTAGAAGAACGACGCTACGAGTGGTCGGCGCCCGCAGACTCGATTTCCGACCGTTATGAATTCGTAGCTGGCGAAGGCGAACACAAGGGAACTCCGGGCCAGGGAGGCACGCATTGAAGTCGCCTCTACTCGGTAAGTTTTCGGGTCCGCGCAATGGGCATCACATGCTCGGCCCGGTACAAAAGATCGATGCGCCGATGCGGCGCTTCCCCGAGCACGAAGACGTCGACTACTGCATCGTCGGCGTGGGCTCCGCGGGCGGCGTATTGCTGCAACGTCTAGCGCGCGCCGGCTTTCGCGTAGTCGGCATGGAGGCAGGGCCGTTCTGGGATACCGAGCGCGACTGGGTCAGCGACGAAGCCGGCTCCCATCAATTTGTACTGGGAAGACTTGCGGATCACCGGCGGGGAGGATCCGCTGGCCTTCGGCGCCAACAACAGCGGCAAGGGAGTTGGCGGAGGGTCGGTCCATTGGGCGGCCTTCACGCCGCGGCTGCATCCTTCGGATTTCCGCGTGTATTCCGAAGACGGCGTCGGCGTCGACTGGCCGATCACCTACGAGGAACTGAAGCCGTACTACGAACTGATCGAACTGGAGATGCCGGTCGCCGGCCCAGCTTACTTTCCGTGGGGCGATCCTCATGGATACGCGTACGGCCCGCATCCGATGGGCGGCGTCGGCGATACGCTGATTCGCGGATGTACTAAGCTCGGCATTCGCGTCAGCGCGGGCGGCCCGGTGGCGATCCTCTCGGGCTCGCACGGCGATCGCCAGCACTGCATCTATCGCGGCTTCTGCATTCAGGGCTGCAAGGTTGGAGCCAAGGCGAGCACGCTGATCACGCATGTGCCCGATGCGCTGCGCTGCGGCGCGGAGATTCGCGACAACTGCATGGTCTCGCGGGTCAACATGAAGGACGGACGCACGACCGGCGTCACATACTTCGATGGCAAGGGAGTCGAGCACGTTCAGAAGGCGAAGGCCGTCATCGTCTCCGGCTATGCCATCGAGACCCCGCGGCTGCTGCTGAATTCCGCATGTCCCGGATTCGAGAATGGCCTGGCCAACTCCAGCGATACGGTCGGCCGCTATCTCATGGCGCAGGCCGGCAACGTCATACTCGGACGATTTGACGAACTGGTTCGAATGTACAAGGCGCCTCCGGCGCATGCCCTCACCGAGGAGTTTTACGAGACGGACCCGAAGCGAGGGTTCGCTCGCGGTTTCGCCATCCAGACCGTCGGTCCGTTACCCATCGCCTTTGCCAAGCAGATGATGGTGGCCAAGGGCGCGTGGGGCTGGGGCATGCGGCGCGTCATGATGGACTACAACCACTGGGCCGCGCTCGGCCTGCTCGGCGAGATTCTTCCCTGGCCCGACAATCGCGTCCAACTTGCCGAAGAGAAAGATCGCTTTGGAATCCCGGTGGCGAAAGTCACGTTCAGCCTGCACGACAATGACAAAAAGCTGATCGAATTCGGCAAGAACAAGGTGATGGACGTAATGCGCGCTGCCGGCGCGCAGGAATTGGTGCAGGAGGCCCGCTACGCCCATCTGGTGGGCGCGGCACGCATGGGCAGTGATCCCCGAACTTCCGTGGTCGACAAGTTTGGTCGCACCCACGACGTCGCCAATCTTTTTGTTTGCGATGGAAGCGTGATGCCGACGCAAGGGTCGGCCAATCCGGGACTAACCATCCAGGCGCTCGCGGCAAGAACGGCGGATTACCTGATTTCACAGGGCGATCGAATCTTCAACTCGAATGAACGCGACATGCAGCGGCCACCGATTCGCCGGCATCTCGCCCCGCCGGAGACCTGGGGGAAAGGTGTTCCCCGGATCGCATAGGCTTACGGATGCGCCGCCACATCATTCGCGTACACACCTCCGCAGGCTGGGCGATTTCTGTCGACCCGGCAGTAGAGAGTTGCACATGACATCTCTGACGACCGAAAAATACCAACAGCAATCGGATGCAGCCGCTCGAGAGACTATCCGTTCCGGCGACGTTTGGTGCTACACCATCCCAACCGATGCCCCGGAAGCTGACGGCACCTTCCGCTGGAACAAGACCACGCTGGTCGCCGTCCACCTTAAAGCAGCAAACAAGGTTGGCTTTGGTTATACCTATGCCGATACTTCCACCGCTGCTCTCGCGCGGACGCTGATAACTGAAGTCGCACAGGGTCGCGACGCGTTGGATATCCCATCTCTCTGGCTTGCGCTGGTGGGCGCCGTCCGTAACCTTGGCCGCGAAGGCATCGCTGCCATGGCCATCTCCGCCGTAGACAACGCCGCCTGGGACCTGAAAGCAAAGTTGTTTGACGTGCCGCTGGTCTCGCTGCTGGGACGCGTGCGCGAAGCCATCCCCGTCTATGGCAGCGGAGGCTTTACCAGCTACTCGGATGCCCAACTCCAGGCGCAGTTTGAGGGCTGGAAGCAACAGGGTATTCGGATGATGAAGATGAAGGTGGGCAGCGATCCTGATCACGACCTGCACCGCGTGCAAGTTGCGCGCAAGACTATTGGCGACAACATCGCACTGTTCGTTGACGCGAACGGCGCCTATAGCCGCAAGCAGGCGCTGTGGTTTGCCGAACGGTATGCGGATCTCAACGTGAGCTGGTTCGAGGAACCGGTCAGCTCAGACGATCTCGAAGGTCTGCACCTGATCAGGGACCGCGCACCCGCCGGAATGGACATCGCCGCGGGCGAATATGGCTACACTGAGTCTTACTTCCGGCGGATGGTAGATGCCCAAGCGGTCGATGTTCTACAAGCCGACGCCACGCGCTGTTGCGGCATCACCGGCCTGTTGGCCGCGGGAGCGCTATGTTGGGCGGCGCAGCTTCCGATGTCGGCACATTGCGCTCCGTATCTTCATGCGACCCCGGGCTGCTGCATTGTTCGGATGCGGCATCTGGAGTACTTCCACGATCACGCAAGAATTGCGCGCATGTTGTTTGATGGCATACCGGAGCTGCGCGACGGAGCGATGGAGCCAAACACAACTTCACCGGGTATGGGCCTGGAACTAAAGCTTAGAGACGCGGAGAGATATCGCACATGACCTGCTTCCTTCGGCCAGTCCAGTCCCGCAAAATTCCTAAAAGGAGTCGCCTCGTTACATCGTATTACGACACGTAGCCATCAATTGAATTAAGAGCGCTGAAATTCCACAGAAGAATGGGGGTAGGAGCCTTGCGTAAGCACGAAGTGGTGGTGATCACGGGAGCGTCGGCGGGTGTAGGGCGCGCAGCGGTGCGTGAGTTTGCCCGTCATGGCGCATGGATCGGTCTGGTCGCGCGGGGCCGCGATGGCTTGGAGGCCGCTCAACGTGAAGTGGAGGAGTTGAAAGGCAGGGCCTTGGTGCTGCCTACCGACGTCGCTGATCCGCAACAGGTGGAGCATGCCGCGGCACAGGTGGAACAAAAGTTTGGGCCGATCGACATCTGGGTCAACAATGCGATGACTTCGGTCTTTTCTCCCATCAAGCAGATGAGCGCGGAAGAGTTCAAGCGCGTGACCGAGGTTACGTACCTGGGATATGTCTATGGAACGCTCGCGGCCCTGAAGCGAATGCTGCCGCGAGACCGAGGCGCAATTGTGCACGTTGGTTCCGCGCTGGCGTACCGCAGCATTCCCTTGCAGGCCGCTTACTGCGCCGCCAAGCATGCGATCCTGGGATTCCATACCTCTCTGCGCACGGAACTCCTGCACGATCACAGCAATGTGCACACGACCATGGTGCAAATGCCGGCGCTCAACACGCCGCAGTTCGGATGGGTGAAGAGCCGATTGCCGCACAAAGCCCAACCCGTCCCGCCGATCTACCAACCCGAGGTGGCGGCCCGCGCCATATACTACGCTGCCCATCACCCGAAGCGGCGCGAATATTATGCCGCCTGGTCCGCAGTGGTGGCGATCGAGGGCAACAAAATCGCTCCGTCGTTTGCCGACCACTACTTAGCCCGCACGGGATACGACTCGCAGCAGTATGACGGCCGGGAGGATCCGACCCGCCCCAACAATCTTTGGGAGCCGTTGCCGGGCGATCATGGCGCCCACGGTGCCTTCGACGACCGGGCGCGGGCGCACAGCCGGGAGCTCTGGGCAGAAACGCACGCGCCATGGTTGGCGGCTGCCGCAGCGTTAGGATTTGCCGGTGCGGCATTAGTCAAATTGCGCGAATCGCGATGGAAGAAGGAAACTGAAAACCCGGAACCGAAAGATCAATATCGTCGCGCGTCTTAGACATGATGCTGACCGTGGTTACACAGGATGGGAACATCAGCTATCAGTTCGACCCGTGACCAGCAGCGGCTCGACCAAGTCGTCCAGGGATTAGAAGATCATGATCTTGACGTCCTGGTGTGTACGCTTCCAGAGCACGTGCTTCTAATCTCTGGATATTGGCCGGTGGTGGGGAAAAGCATTGCTATTGCCACCAAGGATTCCAGAATCCTGCTGATCGTTCCCGAAGATGAAGCCGAACTTGCGGAGCATGGCTACGCGGACGACCTCCTCGTCTACAGGCCGACAACCCTCGATAGAGTTCAGACGGCCGCGGATGCGGTGATTTCTCCCTTGCGGGAGGCCATGCACCGACTGGGAGCCGACCGGGCCCGGATTGGATTCGAGCTCGGAGAAGTATCTGAGCCGTCCAGCTACGCCGGCATGAATCTTTTTGGGGGCATGGTCAGCAAAATGCTGCGGCAGGCGGCGCCCCGCGCCGGACTCAAGCCGGCCGATCTCCTCTTGTCGCGCTTGGCAGCGGTCAAGACGCCGCGTGAAGTGGAGCGCATCCGCATCGCATGTGGAATCGCCGCAATGGCATTTCGACATGGTAGCAACGGCTTCCGCGCTGGCATGTCCGAATTCGAAGCCGCGGCCCTCGTTCGTACCGGCTTCAGCGTATTTGCCGCTGCTGCCGGGGTGGAACGCGGCGACGGGTTTGCGTGGTGTATGTCCGGGCCGAACTCCGCAAAGGCTGCCGCTGCCTATGCTCGCTCCCGGAATCGACAACTTATTCCCGGTGACTTGGTTTTATTGCACGCGAACTCCAGCGCCGACGGGTACTGGACTGATATCACTCGCACCTACGTCCTGGGCCCCATAAGCGGAAGGCAAGAGGAACTCTTCGCAGCAGTGTTTGCTGCACGCACAGCGGCGCTGGAAGCTGTACATCCGGGCGCTCGCGCTTCGGAAGTGGACTTGGCGGCGAGAGATACGCTGGTAGGACTTGGCTTCGGTAAAGAATTCAAGCATTCGACGGGACATGGCGTAGGATTCTCCGCCATTTCGCCGAATGCGCTTCCGAGGATTCATCCCGCTTCGCCAGACATCATGGAAGAGGGAATGGTCTTCAATGTGGAGCCGGCAATCTATATTGACGGCTACGGCGGCGTTCGCCATTGCGACATGGTTGCCGTCGGACACAACGGGGCCGATCTGCTTACTGACTTTCAATCTACAGTGTCGTTTGTGTAGGTTCGACCTGATATAGGCCTTCAGAGAAGCTTTCAGACGTCGTTAGTTGTCAATGAGAGTTGCTAGACTGGCCGTTTCACGACTCGAGTTGGAGGAGGTCAAAACTCTTCTGCGGCACGAGAACCTCGCCACGACATCCGAGGTCTACGGAGATCTTGGTATGCAAGCCAAACGGCGGATCCAGCAGCACCTGGTGAACTTCGTCAGCAGCAGGCCACACGCATTCAGTAGAGGCCTGTACCCACCTAGTAAACTTATGTGACCCTTATCTGACCCGAATCGTTTTCGTGGATTTGCGGCAAGTCCAAGAAAAGAATGGCTCCTCAGGTAGGACTCGAACCTACAACCCTCCGGTTAACAGCCGGATGCTCTGCCATTGAGCTACTGAGGAGTGCATGAACGCCGCGAGCGGCGCCTTTGATTGTAAGTGTCATTGTAACGGCAGCTCCAGGTTGCGTCAAAGGGAGCGTCGCTCCTGGGTTTTGGCAAGAGCAACTTTGATCGCCTCCGCACATCGCCTCTTTCTTTATTCTTTATTATTGGGAAACACACTTCGTGACATGTCTCCGATCCCATGACGATTCTTAAACCGCCTCACACGGAGCAGCATCCTGTCGCCAACGAGTACTTCGGCCAGCTGATCGTCGACCCCTATCAATGGCTCGAGGACGGGAACTCTCCGGCGACGCAACGCTGGGTTGCCGAACAGCTCGCCTACACGCGCAGCATCCTCGACAAGCTGCCCAACCGCGACACGCTTTCCGCACGCCTCGAGCGTCTTCTCGAGATCGGCACCCTCGGCGAGACTGCCATGGGAGGCGACGTTTACTTCCACACGCGTCGCGAAGGCAAGCAGAACCAGCCTGTGTTGTACGTTCGTCAGGGCATCGGCGGCTGCGACGAGGTCCTGGTTGACGTCAACCAGCTCGCGATCGACGGCACGGTCGCGCTCGACTGGTGGCAGCCTTCGCACGAGGGAAAGTACGTAGCCTATGGCATCTCCGAAGGCGGCTCGGAACTGAGCACGCTTCACATCATCGAAACGGCGTCGCGCCGATTATTGCCGGACGTCATCGATCGCACGCGCGCCGCCAGTGTTGCCTGGAAACCCGATGCGAGCGGCTTCTACTACACGCGTTATCCCAAGCCGGGCGAAGTTCCCGCCGGCCAGGAGATGTATAACCGGCACGTGCTTCTATCACGCGATCGGCAGGGACCCGGCCAGCGATCCGCACGTCTTCGGCGAAGGCCGCGATCCCGAAGACTGGCCGTCAGTTGTGCTCTCCGACGATGGACACTGGCTCACCATCGTGGTCTCACAAGGCTGGACGAAGAGCGAGGTATTCCTGAAGGACGCGCACTCCAACGCCGAGCCGATTGCGGTGGTGACCGGCAAAGACTTTCTCTATACTGCAGAACCGTTCGCAGGCGATCTCTACATCGTGACCAACGAAGACGCGCCTCGTTATCGCGTCTTCAAAGCACCCATCGCTACGCCAAGCCGCGAGCACTGGCGCGAGATCATTCCTGAGGACGATGCGGTCCTTGCCGAGTTGCACATTATCGGCGGCCAGCTCTCGGTGAAGTACGAGCAGAACGCACACTCTCTTCTGAAACGCTTCACCACGGATGGCGCGCCGCTCGGAGAAATCGAATTACCTGCACTCGGCACCGTTTCTTACGTCGCCGGTGAGCACGACAGCAGCAGTGCGTGCTACCTTTTTCAGTCGTTTACGATACCTGGAACGATCTACCGTTTCGATATCGCGTCGGGTCAGAGCGAGGTCTGGGACGCGGTCGAGACTGGGTTGGACGCCTTGCAAATTGATAGCGGCCAATATGAGACTCGCCAAGTCTGGTATACCTCGAAGGACGGCACACGGATTCCGATGTTTCTTGTCCTGCGCCAAGGCCTCGAGCGCAACCGATACAACCCGACGCTGCTGACGGCGTACGGCGGCTTCAACGTCAGCCTCACGCCCGAGTTCGCAAAGACGATCTTTCCGTGGCTCGACCAAGGAGGCATCTTCGCCGTGGCGAATCTGCGTGGCGGCAGCGAGTTCGGCGAAGACTGGCATCGTGCGGGCATGCTGGGCAACAAGCAGAACGTCTTTGACGATTTCATCGCCGCAGCCGAGTATCTGCAACGCGAGGGCTACACCGATCGACAGCATCTGGCGATTCGCGGCGGCAGCAACGGCGGACTGCTGATGGGCGCGGCGCTCACGCAGCGGCCCGAGCTTTTTCGTGCGGTGGTCTGCCAGGTGCCGCTGCTTGACATGCTGCGCTACCAGAATTTCCAAATTGCGAAACTATGGATTCCCGAGTACGGCTCCTCCGACGATCCCGAGCAGTTCGAATGGCTGCACGCTTATTCACCCTATCGTCGTGTCGCGGACGGGGCGTCGTATCCCGCGGTGCTGTTCATGACCGGTGAGTTCGACACTCGAGTCGATCCCATGCACGCCAAGAAGATGACTGCTCGCCTGCAGGCGGCGAATGCCGGGGAGAATCCCGTCCTGCTGCGCATTGAGCCGAAAGCCGGACACGGAGCAGGCAAACCCATCTCTAAGCTGGTGGAAGAATGGACGGACATTTACTCGTTCCTCTGGTGGCAGATGGGGATCAACCAGCAATCAGCAATTAGCAGCAAAGCCATTATCCCTAACGACGCCGCCTCATGATTTCGTCATTCCCACCACCCATCGCGCAGGAAACCCGGTGGACTACTTCCGTACGCTGTCTCTGCTGGTGCTCAGCCTTCTCGCTATCATGGCCGCTTTCAGGCGGGGCTCGCTATTCTGGCCTTGCGCTGTGATGACGGCTTCATCGTGACCGCCCATCTAACGGGAAGGTGAGGTTCAATTTACTCCGCTAAATGAAGTGAGGGTGAGCAGTCTGTTACATCTGACAGTGCGGCGCTCCGGCACTTCAGCTATGTGATCGGCGCGTGCTGGCGGCGGGTTCCCTTGGAATATTCGCGCTTTGACGGACCGACATTCCCTGTTATTCTTGACTGTTTGATCCTGGTTTGTCAGGCGTGTTATAAGAACTCGCCCCATGTGCCGGGCTCCTTGGGGAGCGCGGCGCGCCCGGGGGCGGGTTGCAAGTTTTCCCGACGCGGCCAAACCTCAACACTTCTGTCTTGAAGTGGAAGCGCGTTTCCGGGATTTCAGCAGGTCCATTCATGGTTTCAGGTAGCGGTCTGCGAAGACGCAACGGAGAACCTCGGACGATCCTGTCCTGCTGCGTGGTCCTCGATCTGATAAAGGCTTCTGTGGCGCGGGTGTGCCGACGAGGCGTGGAGAACGGAAACGTCATTTTAGGAGTGCGCCCGAATGGGTGCGGTTGACTGGAGGAATTCTATGCATACCTGGCTCGCCGGATTACGGCGAATGTCGATTGCCGGCCTGATGAAGCGTCCGGCTGCGAAGCTGAGCGCGACCTTGACTTTTCTTATGCTGAGCAGCTGCGCGGCCCTGGCTCAGCCCAGCTCCGAGGCCGGTGGCGAGGCGAGTTTACAACTGCCCGACCTCAGCTCGGTCACCTTCTTAGGTTTCGACGGTCACAAGCTGTTGTTGGTCGGCCTTCTGTTTTGCTTCTGCGGACTGCTCTTCGGCCTGGCCATTTACATGCAACTGAAGAACCTGCCGGTCCATCGTTCGATGCGCGAAATTTCCGAGCTGATCTACGAGACCTGCAAGACCTACCTCGTGACCCAGGGCAAGTTCATCCTTATTCTGGAAGCCTTCATCGCCGTGGTCATCGTGCTTTACTTCGGCGTGCTGCTGAAGTTTGAAGCCTCGCGCGTCATCATTATCCTTGCTTTCAGTCTGGTAGGCATCGCCGGCAGCTACGGCGTGGCGTGGTTCGGCATTCGGGTCAATACTTTTGCCAACTCGCGCACGGCGTTTGCCGGGCTTCGTGGCAAGCCCTATCCCATTTATGCCATCCCGTTGAAGGCCGGCATGAGCATCGGTATGATGCTGATCTCGGTCGAGCTGCTCATCATGCTCTGCATTCTGCTCTTCATTCCAGGCGACTATGCGGGACAATGTTTCATCGGCTTCGCCATCGGCGAGTCGCTGGGCGCGGCTGCGCTGCGTATCGCCGGCGGCATCTTCACCAAGATCGCCGACATCGGCTCGGACCTGATGAAGATTGTCTTCAAGATCAAGGAAGACGACGCGCGCAACCCGGGTGTCATCGCCGACTGCACGGGCGACAATGCCGGCGACTCGGTTGGCCCCAGCGCCGACGGCTTTGAAACCTACGGCGTCACCGGTGTGGCCCTCATCACCTTCATCCTGCTGGGCGTCAAAGACCCGCATGTGCAGGTGCAATTGCTGGTCTGGATCTTCGTCATGCGCATCATGATGCTGGTATCGAGCACGTTTTCCTATTTCCTGAACGAAGCGGTTGCCAAGGCCCGGTACGCCAACAGCGACACCATGAACTTCGAGACGCCGCTCACATCGCTGGTTTGGCTCACTTCGATCGTCTCGATCGTGCTGACCTACCTGGTTTCCAAGCTGATCATTCCCGATCTCGCCGGGGACAGCACGCAATGGTGGAAGCTGGCTACGATCATCTCCTGCGGGACCTTGGCGGGGGCGGTCATCCCTGAACTGGTGAAGGTGTTCACCTCGACCTCCTCGGGACACGTGAAGGAAGTTGTAACGTCGGCTGAAGAAGGCGGCGCGTCGCTCGATATTCTTTCGGGATTGGTGGCCGGCAATTTCTCCTGCTACTACCTTGGCTTCACCATGGTTCTGCTGATGAGCGTTGGCTATCTGGTCAGCAATCATGGGCTGGGCGCACTGATGCTGGCTCCTGCCGTGTTTGCCTTCGGCCTAGTGGCCTTCGGCTTCCTCGGCATGGGACCCGTGACGATCGCCGTCGATTCGTACGGTCCGGTGACGGATAATGCGCAATCGGTGTACGAGCTCTCGCTGATTGAGACCATCCCGAACATCGCCGGCGAGTTGAAGAAGGACTACAACATCGACGTCAACTTCGAGCGTGCCAAGCACCTGCTGGAAGAGAACGACGGCGCCGGTAACACTTTCAAAGCTACGGCTAAACCGGTGCTCATCGGCACTGCCGTCGTGGGCGCGACTACGATGATCTTCTCCATCATCATGGCGCTCACCCACGGGCTGACGGAAAACGTCGGCAACCTGTCGCTGCTGCATGCTCCCTTCGTGCTCGGCCTGATCAGCGGCGGCGCAGTGATCTACTGGTTTACCGGCGCTTCCATGCAAGCCGTGACCACGGGCGCTTATCGGGCGGTCGAATTCATCAAGGCCAACATTCAACTCGAAGGCGTAGAGAAAGCCTCGGTCTCCGACAGCAAGAAGGTGGTTGAAATTTGCACCAAGTATGCGCAGAAAGGGATGTTTAACATCTTTCTGGCCGTGTTCTTCGTGACCCTGTCCTTCGCGTTCGTCGAGCCATTTTTCTTTATCGGCTACCTGATCTCGATTGCCATCTCCGGCTTATACCAGGCAATGTTTATGGCCAATGCCGGCGGCGCGTGGGATAACGCGAAGAAAATTGTCGAGGTTGAGCTACATCAAAAGGGCACGGCCCTGCACGATGCCACCGTCGTCGGTGACACCGTTGGCGATCCGTTCAAGGACACGTCTTCGGTGGCCATGAATCCGATCATCAAGTTCACCACCCTGTTCGGATTGCTGGCGGTGGAGTTAGCCGTACAGTTGACGGCCTCCAGCGGTGCGACCTTCGCTCACATCCTGGCGTTCGCCTTCTTCGCAGTGTCGTTCATCTTCGTTTGGAAGTCGTTCTACGGAATGCGTATTGTGAAAGCAAAAGCGTAAGTCGAAAACTCCGAGGGCAAAGCGCAAAACGCCATCCGCAAGGGTGGCGTTTTCTCTTGTGCTGCTGTCGCCCATCGAGAGCGGTTACTACCCGGTGCGCATGACGAGATTGAGAAGCGATTCTCCTTGGTATGCCTTCATGCGTTAAACGCTCCCTTTCAGAGCCGTTTGCACACCTTGTGTGTTGATGTGAGTGTCACGGGAAGCATACGCCCAGGATCTTGCCTGCGTTATGGCGACGAAGTGAAGGATGGAAAGAAACGGCACAAAAAAAGTCGGGACCAGGCTCAAGGGCAGCACCGTCATCGCCGCCATCGAAGTGCTTTGCGGACTCAGGAGCCCCGCTGTCGTGCCGAGCGCTACTGCAATGACCAGGTCGGCAAGTCCAAGTACCTGCCACAAAACGAAGCTCTGCCGATGAGAAGGATCGGCGAGTTTCCACGCCACGGCAGTAGCTGTCGCGCCAATGGCCATGTCTCCGTAGCCGGCGGGCAATGCAAATATCGAGGGCAGAATGCCGCGGGCCGCTAAGAGGACGAAAACGAACCCGAGAATTCTCCAGGCGTGCACCAATGTCACGGTGCGAGGATTCAGAGAAAGGGTGAACTGCCGAAATCTCTCACTAGCCGCAAACCACAGCCAGAAGACGGCGATCGGGGCCAGAGCAGCCACCGCGACCGTAACTCCAATACGGTTTGCGTCGTTCTCGAACAGATGCAAGGCGGAAGCCGATACTGCCAGAGCGAACCACACGGCGATGACCGCCGCGATGAGCTTTCCATAGTTTGTCATAGCTAACCTCTCTTCTTTGTTAGACCCGTGGCCACGTTGGTTACTTCGTCGGTGAGCTGCAGAAGGACCTTCCAGGATTCGTCGCCCACCTGCTTGCGCAGGCGCGATTGAACCTTCTCCCAGATTTGCAGAGCGCGCTCGAGTTGCGCTTCGCCGGCCTCGGCCAGGCGGAGGAGTCGTTCGCGCCTGTCTTTGCCGGCTCGCTCTGCGATCCAGCCCTCCCGTCGCATAATTTCCAAAGTTCGAGTCAGAGTTGTGCTGTCCATCGCGAGCATCTCGGCCAATCTGCCCTGGGACACTTCACCGGCACGCGACAGGACCTGCAGGATGGTGAGTTGAGTAGCCCTTAATCCGAGCGGCCGGAGCGCCTCGTCATAGAGCTGAGTGAGCGCCCGCGATGTGCGGCGGAAGTTGCCGCACAGGCACAGAAGCGCTGGCAAATGCGTTTGCCTCATGGCGCAATAGATGTATATACATATAATTGAGTTACAAAAAAAGACTTGCGGGCCCAGAGCGCTTCGGTGACTTGGCAACAGGTGGTAGCCTGCCGCTATCCAGCCGCAGGCAGGCGGCGTGACAACAGGGCTGCTAAATGAGGACTCGGTACCCCGGCTAGTTCGTTCCCTTCATCTTGTCTTTCACGCTCTTGGCCAGCTTCTCAATCTGATCGGCCTTCTTGATCACATCCAGCGACAGGGTATTCTCGTTGGACTTGTCGACGTATTGCTTCAGCTCCGTGGCGAGTTCCAGCAGCTTTTCGGTATCTTTCTTCAGGTCCTGCTGGCGAAGCTCGTTGCGCTTCTTCTCCATGTCTTTCTTCTGCTGAATGGTCCAAGGGTCTTCACGTTCGTGAGGAGGCGCCCCCGGCATCTGGGGCTGTGTGGCGTCGGGAATCTGTGAGAGAGAGCTTCCGCCTACACTGACAATGAGCACTGCGGAAAAAAGGACGAGCTTGAGGTTCAGCAACGACGTAGCCTCGTTCGAAGGAGAATCAAGCGATTATAGCGTCTCTGTGCCAGCACAGGGCGGAGCAACTCCAGGGCTGTCCTCCCTCATCCGGTTATCTAACTCAGTTGCTATAATCCGCGAGAATGTCTTCTTTTTTCTTACCTCGAACGATAATTGCAACTCTCTTCGGACCCAATGAATCCGGCCACCATTTCCTTCAGTTGATGAACGACTGGGGCGATGACGCCTTCGACTTCCTGCGCACCAAGGCCCCGAAGATCCTGGGTATTCTGATCGTCAGTTTTATTCTGGTGCGATTGCTCAAGATCGTCTCACGGCGGTTGAGCGATCTGAGTAGCAGGCAGGGGCTGCCTTCGACGTTACGAGCACAGCAGCTTCGGACCTTGTCGAGCGTGATCTACAGCGTCGGCGTCTTCGTCATTCTGTTTCTTGCGGCGATGCAGATTCTGTCGCAGATCAACATCAATGTTGGGCCACTTCTGGCTAGTGCAGGCCTGGTGGGACTCGCCATCGGCTTCGGCGGTCAGACGCTGGTCAAGGATTTCATCAACGGATTCCTCGTCCTGGTAGAAAATCAGTACGACGTTGGCGACACCATCAAGATTGCAGGAGTTCAAGGGACGGTTGAAGCCATGACATTGCGCCGCACGGTCTTGCGGGCCGATGATGGGGCGCAGTACACCGTGCCCAGCAGCCAGATCACGGTTGTCAGCAATCTCACGCGCGACTGGACGCAGCTCGCGATGCATATTTCCGTGGCCTACGGAGCCGATAGCGATCGCGTCATCCAATTGCTGAAGGAGGTGGCGGATGAGGTGGCCGGCGATCCTCAGTTCGCCGACATGATTGTCGCCAAGCCGGAGGTACCCGGGATCGAAAAAGTCAGCGGAAGCGAGGTGGACTACCTGCTGCTTCTGAAAACCCGCCCGCGAATGCAAGCGGCCGTCAGCCGCGAACTCCGCCGTAAGATCAAGGCTTGCTTCGCGCGGAATCATATCGAACCCGGTAATTCGAATCCTATGTATGTGGTGGGCGCACCCGCGTGAGAAACCGGTGGCGAGTGGCTAGTGAGCGGCTAACCGTCAGGGATGTGCGTGCGATGCGCTGACAACTAACGCCTGCTGAAGAATTTTCACTATGAGCCTGCGCCGACGCGCGAGGGATGGTTTTTGAGAATGTTACGAAAAACACTTCTCTCGCTGAAATCCGTTGACAACCGCCTGTGAACGCTGCTGCGATTTCTTAGGTGAAATCCGTGACCACAAACCAGCAACCGACAACTGCTCACCGACCACCGTCTCTCTGACAACTGACAACTCTGTTGCAGGCATCTCATCAGCACGATGTTGGAGAAATTCCTATTCGAGGCGGGCGTGGCGGCGCTGCTGGTAGCAAGCTGGTATTTCTGGGTCCGGCGCACCAACCATCGCCGCTCTATTCAAATTCTGCGCTGGATTGACTGTGCGTTTTCCGGTCATGCTGCGGCCTCGCAGGTACGATGGCGCACCGCTTCCCTCTTCCAGTTGGAGTTGCAGCTCGCGCCATCCATGTTCCGCAGCGTGTCGCTGACGGTACAGTTGGAGCCACGAGAGATGCCGCTCAACTGGCTCCTGTGGCGCCTACGCCGCGAGAAGGAGACGGTCACTTTCGAAGCTGTGTTGGAGTACAAGCCCTCCGTGAACCTGCACGTGCACAATCATCGCTGGTGTGCCCGCACACTTCGCAAGCGTCCGCAAACGTGGGAAACGTGGCAGTTTGAGAGTCTCGGACCAGTAGTGATCAGCACGCGCGAGAATTGGAATCAGGACATTGGGCACATGCTGGAAGCTCTGCTCGCCACCCGCTCACGCGATTTCCTGCACCTTGCCATTCGCAAGAAAGCTCCGCACTTTTTGGCCTGCGCTCCCCTGCAGTCTCTGCGTCCCGACGGACATGGCGCAGCGATGTTCGACGTGCTGCACGAACTGGCGAGCACTTCGTCGACCTCGCGGCACTAACCACCTTTTCGAATTGTCATCCGAACTCCTTCAGGACTGAGGGCCCCGCGTTTGCCGCAAAGCCTGCCGCGCCGCAGGAAATGCGGGTCGCTCGCAAGTTCCCGCTACTTCGGATCGCTGCTTAAGCCAGCCCATTTTTCCAGCAGAACAATCGTCGCCGCGTAATCCAGATCGTCCCAACCTTCTTCGCTGGCCAGTTCATAAATTTCGTCAACCGTTTCGACCGCGGGCAACTTCACGCGAACTTCTTTCGCCGTGTCGAGCAGCAGATGAAGGTCCTTGTGCATGAGGCGAAGCGGAAAGTTCGGGGAAAAGTCGTGGCGTAGAACGAAAGGAGCTTTGTAGTCCACCACGCCGGAACGGATCATCGAGGCCTGTACCAGTTCAACCATCTTGGCCGGCTCTACGCCCAACTTTCGTGCCAGCGTCATTCCTTCCGCGAATCCTTCGTAAATGAGAGCAATCTGCAGGTTCATGCAGATCTTGGCGGACTGACCTTTTCCCGTGTCGCCAACATGAATGACGGTTTTGCCCATGGCCTTAAAAAGCGGTTGCAGACCTTCGACAGCCTCGTTTGATCCGCCCACAATAAAGATGAGCTGCGCGTTTTCGGCGCCGATTTTTGAGCCGGTCACCGGAGCGTCGACCCAATTCACGCCTTTTTGTGCGACCCGGTCGGCGAATCGAACCGTAGCAGAGGGCGAAATCGTGCTCGAATCCACGACGACCATGCCCTCGCGCAACGACTGTTCGACGCCGTCCTCGGCAAACATGACCCGTTCCACCGCCGCGGTATCGGCGACGCAGATCCAGACCACGTCGGCGTCTTTGGCGGCTTCGGCGGGAGAAACGGCAGTCTGTGCGCCGTCCAGGTGCTGCCTGGCGGTGCGGTTCCAGACAAATACCTCGTGTCCGGCCTTCACTAAACTCGAGGCCATTGGCCGTCCCATAATGCCTAAACCGAGGAATGCGATTCGCATCGGTCATCTCCTTCGCACTTGCAAAGCCAGCTTGGCTTTGGCAAGTTTGGGCAAACACTTGATTTAAGCTGAGTAACAGAGGCGCGGTCAAGCAAAGAGCGGTGTGCCGTCACTTGCGCCTCCCGAATCGGAAGCGGGCGCCCAGCGTCTAATAGACATCCACAATGCTAGGGATTTCCATACAACGCAAGGCGAAGCAGTTCGGTTCCTTAGTGCGAGGCTCGGCTTTGACCCCTCGTACTGGCGCGACCCGTAAACCGGTTCTCGCCAATCGCGGTGAGTTGGGCATAACCTTTATCGGACACTCCAGCTTCTTCCTCCAGATGGGCGGCAAGAACATCCTGGTTGATCCGAATTTCGCACGCTGGATTTTCGTGCTGAAGCGTTTGCGGCGTCCCGGGTTGCGTTTGCGCGATCTACCGCCGATTGATGCGATCCTGATTTCGCACGCGCATTTCGATCATTTACATCGGCCATCCTTACGCACCATCGCCCGCCTCACGCGTTGGCAGTCGGGCAAGCGCCCGCTGCTGATTGCGCCTCGCCATGTTCGCGACCTGGTCTCTGACCTGGGCTTCGGACGAATCATCGAGATGGACTGGTGGCAGAGTACACAACTGGGAAATATCGAGATCACACATACCCCGGCACGGCATTGGGGTGCTCGCATCATTCGCGATATGCACCGCGGCTATGGTGGATACGTCCTGCGCTGGGGAGGACACTCGATCTATCACGCGGGTGATACCGCGTATTTCGAAGGTTTCCGCGAAATCGGGCAGCGGTTGAAGCCTGACATCGCCCTGCTGCCCATCGGCGCTTATCAGCCCGAATCGTATCGCAACGTGCATACCAGTCCCGAAGACGCGACCCAAGCGTTCGTCGACCTCGGCGCGCGCTGGATGGTTCCCATGCATTATGGAACCTTCCGTCTCGGCTACGAACCGTTTGACGAGCCTCTGGAACGACTGCGGAAGGACGCGCGCCGGCGCGGCATTGAGCAAAAGATTTGCGTGCTGGAAGAAGGCGTTGCGAAGTTCTTCGCCTAAGACGGATGTCAATTGTCAGTTGTTGTCCGTTTTGCCCGACCGAGCACTTCTCTCAGCGTCTTGCATCCCCTGTAACTCCGGGAAGTTTTCGAACGACGAAGCATCTCGCTGTGAGTTCCGGACCATCTCTTACTCTATGACGAGGTTTAGGAAGACACTTGTAATCTTGCTGCTGACGCTCACCTTCTCCTGCGCGGCGTTCGCCGAGGTGTATCAGAACGCCCATGTTGTCAAATGGGAGAACGGCACCTACCAGCAGAAGAAGAACAAAGTCGGCAAATGGGTGGTGTACTACGTCCAGACGGACGCAACCACCTACGAAGTTGCGCGCAAGAAGGAAACCAAGCCCAAGATGCAGCCCGGCGAGACGGTGCAGTTGGAAGTGAAGGGCAATAAGGCGACGGTCATCAACGCCGAAGGCCACAAGGAGCAGTACCAGGTAGTAGGACAGGCCGTCGGGCCGGTGCAGTAAAGCAGTTGTCAGTTGGCAGGTGAAAGCCTCAACCGACAACTGCTCTTAGAGCGCCTGCTCCAGATCCGCGATCAGATCCTCGACATCTTCAATTCCCACCGAAATTCGAACCATGCCATCGGTTAAGCCGATGGCTTTTCTCCCTACAGCGCCGATGGCGGCGTGGGTCATGGTGGCCGGATGTGAGATCAGCGTCTCCACTCCGCCGAGCGATTCGCCCATGGTGCATAGCCGCACCCGCTTCAACAGGCGCTTGGCATTGGCCAGTGAGCCGGTCTCGAAGGTGATCATCGAGCCGAAGCCCGACATCTGCCGCTTCGCAAGTTCGTGTTGCGGATGGCTCTTGAGCCCTGGATAGAAGACTTTCTTAACTTTCTTGTGCCCGGACAAGTAGTCGGCCATAACGCGGCCGCTTTCGTCATGTCGCTTCATGCGGACGGCCAGTGTCTTGACGCCGCGCAGCACCAGCCAGCACTCGAAAGGAGACATAATCGCTCCGACGGCTTTCTGCACGAACGCCAGCTTCTCTGCCTGCTCCGCTGTGGTGCAGACCAGCACGCCGCCCAGGCCATCGCTGTGGCCGTTGAGAAACTTGGTGGTCGAGTGCAGCACCATGTCGGCGCCAAATTTGATGGGTTGCTGAAAATACGGAGACAGGAAGGTGTTGTCGACCACAACTTCGCAGCCACGCTGATGCGCGATCTGGCTGACGGCGGCAATGTCGGTGAGCGCCATCAGTGGATTGGTTGGCGTCTCGATGTAGACGTATTTCGTGTTTTTCCGGATCGCCCGCTCGACGTTGCGCGGATCGGCCGTGTCCACGTAGGTGAACTCGAGTCCAAAGTTCGCTAGCACCTGATTGAACAGCCGCGGCACGCCGCCGTAAAGATTGTTCGAGGCAACAATGTGGTCTCCAGCCTTCAGCAGGGTGCACATAGCCGAAACCGCAGCCATGCCGCTGGCAAACACCGGGGCCGCGATGCCCCCCTCGAGCGACGCCAGGTTCTGCTCTAAACGCGTCCGGGTGGGATTGCCCGCGCGCGAGTAGTCGTAGCCCTTGGTCTTGCCGAGCTCTTCCTGCGCGTACGTCGAGGTGGCGAATATCGGAGGAGCCACGGCCCCGGTCGAGGGATCGGGTTCGTTGCCTACGTGGATGGCGCGGGTGGAGAAGCCGGGAGTGTTTTTCTTTGCCATAAGTATGGGGGGAGAGCGATTAGCAATCAGCAGTCAGCAGTCAGGAGCCAGCAACAATCAACTTGACGCAAGAGGCGAAGAGCGATCGGCAATTCGCATCTGGCGCCCACTTGAGGCGATGTTGCGTCCAACACGTTGTTTTTGTCATCACGAGCGAAGCGAGGGATCTGCTTTTTGCTCGACGCAGCCGACAACGGCGTTGCGAATTCCTAACGACCGATTGCTGATTGCTAGTCGCGAATCGCTGTCCCTACCCTTTGAAATTGAAAATGTCCTTCGACAAATAACGTTCGGCGGAATCGGGAATGATGGTCGCCACCCGTTTACCTGGACCCAACCGCTTCGCGATTCCCAACGAGGCAAACACATTGGCGCCAGCACTTGATCCAGCCAGTACACCTTCAATCGCCGCCAGTTTCTTCACCATAGCGAAGGCGTCATGATCGCTGACGGCGATAATCTCGTCGGCCAGCATGGGATCGAAGGTCTTGGGCATGAAGCTGGCTCCGATGCCTTCGATCTGGTGCTCGCCCTTGGGGCCGCCTCCGAGTACAGAACCCTGAGTCTCAACCGCAATCGCCAGCACGTTCGGATTGCGCTCCTTCAGAAATCTCGCCACACCAGAAAACGTCCCGCCCGTGCCGGCGCCGATCACGATCGCGTCAATCTGCCCCTGCATCTGGTCGTAGAACTCGCGAGCCGTGGTGTCGTAGTGGAAGTCAGGGTTTGCCAGGTTTTCAAACTGTCCCGCGACGAATGAGTTGGGCGTCTCGGCGGCGCGGGCTTTCACATAGCTGATGGCTCCCTGCATGCCCTCGGCGTCGGGAGTGCGCGTCACCGTCCGCGCCCAGCGCCTCCATGATCATGACCTTCTCTCTCGAGAAACGCTCAGGCACCGCCAGCACCACCTTGTATCCCCGGCCACATCCGATCAGCGCCAGGCCGATGCCGGTATTCCCCGCCGTGGCCTCGAAGATGGTCGACCCGGGCCGCAATAGACCTTTCCGCTCGGCATCGGTAATGATGCCCAAGGCAGCGCGATCTTTGATACTTCCGCCCGGATTGAGATATTCGAGCTTGGCGTAGACATCGCCGATTTCAGCCGGTATAAGTTTTCGAAGATGAAGGACCGGGGTCTCGCCCACAAGCTCGGTAATCTCTTCGGCGACCCGGAGGGAAGTCATTTCAGCAGTTTTCATGTGCACCACGGGGATAACTACCAAGGTTACGTGAAGCGGAATCAGCGGTCAATGAAAGCTGCGGGCAGCAGAGTTCAAAGAGTTTTCATCCAATTGCTGCCAATATCCGAGACACTCCGCGACTCAGGACAATGCCGGTGGGTTTCACAAGGGTTGGGCGCGACGATTCGTCGATCTTCTCCGTTAATGCAAGCACAATGAGGTTATGCCATGAAAACTTGCCTGTTCACGGTGACTGCTTTGGCTTCGATCGTAACTCTGGTGGCGTGCGGAGGAGGCGGCAGCAGTAACAACAATCCGCCCAGCATCACGGTCACACCGGCCACCGCCAACGTCCAAGAGGGCAACAGCGTCACCTTCACCGCAACGGTCCTCAATTCGTCGAGCACCGCTGTCACGTGGCAAGTGAACGGGGTGACGGGCGGCAGCGGAACCGTCGGAACCATCGATAGCAACGGGAATTACACGGCGCCTGCCGTTGTGCCGAAGCCGGCCAGCGTGACCGTAACAGCCGTGCTGCAATCGAATTCGGCGATCACCGGCAACGCGATCGTGACCATCACCGCGGTCCAATTCGGCAATGGCTCGCTGAAAGGCAATTACGTCTTCAGCCTCAGTGGCATCGATGCCAACGGATTCACTTTCTACGCCTTGGGAGCCGTGACGGCGGACGGCAACGGTAACCTCACCGCCGGCGAAGGAGACTGGAACGACGTTTCGACCGGCTACTATGTTTCGACCGGCATCACCGGTACCTACAGTGTCGGTAGCGATGGTCGCGGCACCATAGCGATTACGGCTCCCGGTGTCGGTACGTTCGGCTATGCCTTCGCGCTCCGAGCCGGAGGTAACGCCAGCATGAATGAAATCGATAACAGCGTTGTCAATGCGTCCGGCCTTCTCGAGGCCCAAACAGCCACCGGAGTGACCGCACCCTCGGGCAATTACGCCTTTGGTTTCAGCGGGCTGTACCTGTCGGGAAGGCCCTTTCAGTCGATCGGCTTGTTCAACCTGCAAAACGGCACGGTCGGAGGACTCCAGGACCTGAACCAGAACGGCACGATCACTACCAACCAGTCGCTCAGCGGAGCCTATGGCGCGGCAGATTCATTCGGCCGCGGCACCGGTAACTTCGCGGCAAGCACGGGGAGCTCCGGCATGGTCTATTACGTTGTATCGGGCTCGCGTTTCCGCCTGCTGTGTCCCGATTCGGCGACGTTTTTCCTCGGCTCGGCCGACGTCCAGAACTTGACCACGCCCTTCGGCGGCAATTACGTCATCAGCACCTCCGCCAACACACAGGCAGGTGTGTCGTACACGTTGATGCAGTTCGACGCGAACAACGGCAACATCTCCACCGGTTTCTACGATGTGAACGATACGGGCAAAGTGGGGCAATCTTCCCTCACGGGGGCGTACGCGGCTTCTTCGAATGGTCACATTGCCGGATCGTTCAGCGTGTCCGGGTCGACACTTCCCTTCACCATGTATCTGGTCTCGGGTAGCCAGGCCTATTACCTCGACACGCGAACCAATGCCACGGGCGGCGGCAATGTGTATGCACAAAGTGGCTCCGTCGCTACGAATGCCGCTTGGGTTGGAAGCTACGCGTTGCGGCAGAGCGGCTACTTCGTTACCCCGCTGGTACCCGCGAACAGCACAACGGTGAACGGCCAACTCTCGGCCGACGGCAATGGGAACCTCACTGGGACGCTCGACTTTAACGATCCATCGAACGTTTATCCTTCGCAAACTGCCAGCGGTACGTATGCCGTCGGAACGACCGCTCCCGGCCGCACGACGGTGACGATCACCACGCCGCTCGGCACGCGCACCTACATCGCCTACATCGTCAGCGATCAGCGGGTGCAGATGATCGAAGTCGATTCGAACCTCACCTCGGGAGGCGAAAACGTGCGGCAGTTCTAGGTTCTGCCGAAGTGATCCTGAGTGGTCGACAAAGCACTCGGAGCCTCCGAGCCCACGTGATATCTTGTTCGCTTCCGCGAACTTGTTGGTCACGGGATGCGGGGAGGGAGTGCGATGTTGTGGCGGGCTGCAACCGTTTCAGGACTATTCGTGTTTCTGCTTGGGGTGGGTCTGGTCCTTGCTCAGACGAATGGCGGTACAGGCGTTATTACGGGAACTGTCGCCTACCGCCAGCGCATTGCCCTACCTCAGAACGCCACCGTGGGTGTCCGCCTGGAAGACGTGTCGCTGATGGACGCACCGGCCAGCAATATCGCCGAAGTGACCGTCGCCACCGAGGGACGCCAGGTGCCGATTGCCTTCGAGCTGAAATACGATCCGGCGCAGATCGTCGCATCGCATCGCTATAACCTCCGCGCCACCATCTCGGCCAATGGGCAGATGCTGTTCACCACGACCACATCGAACCCGGTGATCACCGGCGGCGCGCCGTTAGCTGTCAACCTCATGTTGGAGCAGACGACCGGCAGCGCGCAGGCGATGGGAACACCTTCTGCGAACCCTGTCACCCTGGAAGGGACCTACTGGAAACTGGTGGAGTTGCGCGGCAAGCCGGCCGTGAAAGGCGTGGGCAATGACGAGGCGTATCTCCTTCTGCATGCGAAGGAAAAGCACATCGCGGGTTCAAGCGGCTGTAACCACCTTGTGGGAGGCTACGACTTGAACGGAGACTCGCTGCATTTCACTCCCGCTGGAATCACGATGATGGCCTGCTCGCCTGCGCTGATGAAACAGGAGCAGACACTCAGCGGAACGCTGCAGGCAACCACAGGCTTTCAAATTACGGGCAGGAGCCTCGAACTGCTGGCGGGAGATCAGGTGGCCGCGCGCTTCCAGGCGAAATATCTGAAGTAGGACTGCCGCGACGACGATGCGTTGGAAAGAACCGTCGGCTATTCCACTTCGTGCTTAGCGGTGTAACCTTCGCGTGCGCTGATGATGTACTTCACGTCCTTACCCTTTTCGTCCTTAATGACCAGCGGCTTGTCATCGGGTCCCACAAGTTCCACTCTCAGCTTGCGATAGGTGCCGTCTTGTTTCGAATTGGACGGCTTATAGGTGATGGTGTACTGGTTGCGAATGGCGCCGGCAATTTCACGAAAATCGTCGGGCAGTTCCCCCATCATCCTCGGTGAATACCAGCGGCCGCCGGTAAGCTTGCAGAACGTGTTCATCTCGTTGTCGGCCTGGAGATAGTCCATTCTCTGCAAGGTTCCACCCATGGTGTTGCCATAGCGTGCGTCTGCCATTTCCAGGAAAGCACGCCCGGTGCTGATGGCATAGATGGTGACATTAGGTGTCGCCTTGACCTTCTTCAGAATTGTGTCGAAAGTGATTTTGCTGAAAGTATCGCGTCCGCTGGCGACAACCACCAGCTCCTTATGTCCCGGGATGCGGTCCAGGCGGTCGAGCGTGTCGTACATGGCGTCGAAGATGTTGGTCTCACTGAAGCCCGGAATGCGCAAACGATTCAGTGCGCCGAAGATAGAGTTCTTGTCCTGGGTGAAATCGACAAGGATGTGGGTCTTCATATCGAACTCGACCACCGCCACCCAATCCTGCGGCTTCAGGCTCGAGGCGAACATGTACGAAGCGTTCAGCGCGTCATACATGAAGTTGTAGTTGGTGGAAGCGAACTCGACCAGCAGTACCGCGGTGATCGGAGCCTCACTCTTGGTAACGCTCTGAATCTGCTGCGGAACCCCGTCCTCAAAAACCTTAAAGTGCTGTTTGGCGGCATCCAGGGGGAGCGCCAGGGGGCGGCCGTCCTTCTGCAGCACGCGCGCGTCAACCTGTACTACGGGCACGTCGACGTGCAACGAGTACTGCGGAAGGTCCGCTGGCTGCTTGGGCTTCGGTGGAGGAGGCGCTTCGTCTTCCGCCGGTTTCTTGGGCACGGCCATCGGCCCCACGTCGCCGCCCGGACCTCCAGCCTCGGGCACCTGGTCCTGCTGCTGGCTCGACTGACTCTGCGCCTGGCCCGACTGACCGTTCGACGAAGACTGGGCCTGGCCAGGTTGGGCAATCAGCAAAACGGCTGCCAGCAAAGCGGCTCCGGCCGCCAAGGGAGGTACAACAGGCAAAAATACCCGGGGCTTAAGGTGTTTCACACGGTACATCGGGATGCCTCTTAGGCCACACTGTCTGCTAGTATAAATGGAATTCCAGCTACTTTGACGCGGTACAAAGGTGCGGACTACACGTCTATCAGCTTACAGACCAGTTTTAGACGCAACTGCACAAAGGTTGTAACCCGGGGTGACGCAGCGGGTTTCGGCTGCCATCCCGACAGCAGCTCGCAAGCGGTTGGCAAGGATTGTAATGAGAAGTATGCTGCGCAGCGTCGTTTCGTCGGTACTACTCTGCCTCGGCACGATGGTAGCCTTCGGCGCGAACCGAACCAGCCAAAGTGCAAATCATGCCGGAAGACCAGGTCAAAGCCGGTATGCACGGCGTGGCTTATACGGTTTTTGAAGGCGTGACCCCGGAATCCATGGATGTGGAAATCCTCGGGGTCTTGCGAAACATGGCTGGGCCTAAGTCCGACGTCATCCTGGCGCGCCTGCACGGCAAGAAAGTTGAATACACGGGGGTTGTCGCCGGTATGAGCGGCAGTCCGGTGTACATCGACGGCAAACTGGTTGGAGCGATCGCCTATCGCATCGGCTCGTTCTCGAAGGAGCCCATCGCGGGCATCACACCTGCCGCTTCGATGCTCGAAATCAATGAGTTGGACAAGACGCTGCCGGACGACATGGCACAGGGCGTAACGAGTGAGAAGAAGGAAGCCACCCGCACCTCCGGGCCCGGTCTTTCAACAACCGAGGATCAGACCTCGGGCTTCACCAACCTGCTGAAACCGATCGAGACGCCGCTGGTTTTCACCGGCTTCAGCCAGCAGACCATGCAATTGTTCTCCCAGCAGTTCTCGCAGGCGGGAATCGTTCCTGTCATGGGCGCCGGGTCTGTCAGCAACGATGAGCAGCCTGAGCCGCTGGTCCCGGGCTCCGCGGTCAGCGCCATCCTGGTACGGGGCGACATGAACATCGCGGGCACCTGCACCGTGACCTACCTTGACGACACCCACCTGCTCGCCTGCGGGCATCCGCTGCTGCAGTCCGGCAGCGTCGATATGCCGATGACCAAGGCCACCGTGCTGGCCACACTTCCCTCGCCGGAGAACTCGTTCAAGATCATCAACACCACGGAGCCGGTTGGCTCGTTCGTTCAGGACCGCCGCACCGGCATCATGGGACGCTTTGACCGCCAGCCGCACATGATTCCGGTGACGCTGACCTTTCACGGCATCTCGCATCCTAAGCAGTTCCACTACGAAGTGCTGAATAACGCGAAGATCACGCCCGCGGCCATGATGGCTACGGTCTTCAATGCCCTGCAGGGCATGAACGAATACGGCGAGGACACGACCTACCGCTTGCAAGGCAGCATCAACGTTCTGGGCTATCCGAAGTTGTCCGTCGACAACATGTACGCGCCCCTGGACGGAGCCACGCCCACAGCGTACGGTATTGCGCTGGCGATCGGCGACCGCTTCAGCCGCATCTTCGAGAATCCTTACGACACGCCGAAGATCGAAGGCGTGGAGTTGAACTTCGACCTTGTGCGGGAGCGCCGTTCTGCCCGCCTGGAAACCGCGCGTACCGACGTGACCGAAGCGCGGCCGGGCGATGAAATCACCATCGAGACGCTGCTGCGTCCGTATCGCGGCGAGAGCATCCTGCGGCAGATTCCGGTAAAGATTCCGACCTCCACGCCAAAAGGAACCCTGCGCATCCTGGTGAGTGACGGCGAGACCCTCGACAAACTGCATCGCGTCTCCCCCACCACGAGCCGCAGGCTGGATCTGGGCTCGACCATTGCCATGCTCAATCAGGAGCACGCCAACTCTGACATTTATGTCTCGCTGCTCGAGGCAAACCCGCAAGCTATGGTCGATGACAAGATCATGCCCACGTTGCCGCTCTCGGTAATCAATGTGATGGAAGGCTTGCGCGGCTCGCGAGACATGGTGCTGGTCGGCGAGTCGGCGCTGAACGAGGCCTCCACGCCGGTGGACTACGTGGTTTCAGGCTCGCAAATCATCACGCTGAATATCAAATAAGCAATCGCGCCCCTTTCGTTGTGGGAGTGGCCGCATTCGGACATCCCTCCCTCGGCGCCACCGATTCGAAGACATGTTCGCATTCAGCTCTTGCCGGAATGCCGCGCTATGACTACTATGACCAGGATGACCTGAAGCTGGAGGGTTTCCCATGAGCACACGCGCCTGGACCGTTGCCGAGGCTAAAGCCAAATTCAGCGAGGTGATTGACAAAGCTACCCAAGAGGGGCCGCAAACCATTACTCGAAACGGACGAAAGGCAGTGGTGATCGTCGCCGCTGAAGAATGGGAACGAAAGACCACGCGCAAGGGCAATCTCGCAGAGTTTTTTGCCGCTTCGCCTCTCCTAGGTTCGGAGCTCAGGATTAAACGTCTCAAAGGGAAGCCGCGCAAAGTCAATCTATGAGTTTCCTGCTCGACACGAATGTGGTTTCCGAGTGGACGAAACCGCGACCGAATCCGGGGGTAATAGGTTGGCTGGCGGAGGTCGATGAGGACCGAACATTCCTGAGCGTCATCACCCTCATGGAGTTGCGTTATGGTATTGAACGTTTGCCAACAAACGGCCGCAAAAAGCGACTGCATGAATGGCTGGAATTGGAATTGCCACTGCGATTCGAAGGCAGAGTCCTTACGATTGACACGGCCATCGCTGATGCCTGTGGACAAATCGTAGCGCGTAGCGAAGCCATCGGGCAGCGAATGGACGCGATGGACGCATTTCTTGCCGCAACCGCCGAGTTCCACCACCTAACGTTGATAACACGCAATGTCGCAGATTTCGAATCGTTGCACCCAGGAATCCTGAATCCGTGGACATAGGGATATTTTGCCGGGCAACCGAACGCTCTCGGGAAAGAGTGAGGGCTCATGCAAGGCGCTCCAGAGGAGACGCCGCGATCTCGCTCGCTTGAACCGAGGCTTTGCCAAGTTTCAGTTCAGGATTGGACAGCGAAACTGAGCACGGAAAGACCTGTTAACCGGTCACGGACCGAGATCTTGAGCCAGATTTCATAGTTATTATGCTAACAATTCTTCGACCAGCTTGCCTGTACCTGCTCCTGACCGCAACCGCTTTTGCGCAGGGCACACGCACCTGGCAGCAATCCAAGTACGACGAATTCGAGAAAGGCACGGCACACGGCGTGGCCATCAACAGCGATGGCAGTCTCACGCTGGCGCCCGCCTTCCACGCCCTCTACACCACGCCCTCCACCTATCTATGGGGCCTCGCGGCAGACGCACAAGGCAACATCTACGCTGCTGCAGGATCGCCCGCGCGCGTCTACCGCCTTACGCCCGAGGGCAAGGCGAGCATCATCTTCGCTCCGCAAGAGTTGCAAGTGCAGGCGCTCGTGGTCGATTCCGCGGGCACCATTTACGCAGCGACCTCTCCCGACGGCAAGGTGTACAAGCTCGTCCACGGCGGTCCGGCCCCCGGCAAGGCGCCCGACACCCCCCACACGACGGCAGAGGTGGCCGCGGCGCAGGAAGGTGCCAAACCGGTCCAGGAAGGAGAGAAGCCGAACACATCCATTGCCGTTGATTCGAGCTACACGGCGAGCGTCTTGTTCGATCCGAAGACCAAATATATCTGGGCGCTCGCCCTCGACCGCCAGGGACAGCTCTACGTCGGCACCGGCGATGCAGGAGAGATTTATCGCGTCGACCGCAGCGGCAGCGGCAGCCTGTTCTTCAAGAGCGATGAGGCGCAGATTCGCGTCCTGGACTTCGACAACGCCGGCAACCTGATCGCCGGTACGGACGGCAGCGGGCTCATCTATCGCATTTCGCCGCGGGGGGAAGGCTTCGTTCTCTATAGCGCGCCCAAAAAGGAGATCACGGCTCTCGCCGTCGACACCCAAGGCAACATCTACGCTGCGGGAGCCGGCGAGAAACGCGGGGCGAACCCGCCGTCCCCCGCGCTCGGAACCGGTTCGTCGGTCAACGTCACGATCCAGACACCGACCGGCACCGGTCCGGCATCTGCACTCACGGCGGTTCCCTACCAGAATGTCGCTAACGTCGGCTCCGAAGTTTACCGCCTTTCTCCTGATGGATCGCCCAAGACCATCTGGTCTTCGCACGACGACTTGGTGTATGCGTTGGCCTTCGATCACTCCGGGCAGCTACTCGCCGGCACGGGCAACAAGGGCAAGATCTATGCCATCCGCGGCACCGAGTACAGCGACCTCGCGAAAGCCAGCGCGAACCAGGTGACGGCCTTCGCGCGTTCGCCCAAGGGCGGCCTCCTCGCGGCCACCAGCAATCTGGGCAAGATATTCCTGCTCGCACCGACTCCGGTTCCGGAGGGCACGTACGAGAGCGACGTGTTCGACGCCAAGAATTTCTCCAAGTGGGGTCGCCTGGAGGTACGCGGCGCCGGTAACTACGACCTGTTTGCACGCAGCGGTAACGTTGACAATCCCGATCGCAACTGGGGATCGTGGAAGAAGGTCGATCTGCGAAAGGAACTGCCCGCCGATGTTCCGGCCGCGCGCTTTATTCAGTGGAAAGCCGTGCTCCATCCTGGAAACCCCGCACCGGTGCTCAATAGCGTCGCGGTGAATTACCTGCCCAAGAACCTCGCTCCAGAAGTGGACGATGTGGCTGTACAGGTCGGCTTCCGCGTTCCTTCGGGAACGCACACCAGCAATGCTAGCGCGGACACAAGCGCTTTCGAACCGCCAGTACCTGCGATTCGCGACAAACACTCCATTGTCGTTAAATGGAAGGCGCACGACGATAACGACGACGATCTGATTTACAGCGTCTACTATCGTGGTGAGGACGAAACTCGGTGGAAGCTGCTGCGGGAGGACGTCGAGGATCGCTACATTAACCTCGATTCCGACTTGTTCCCTGATGGTGGATACTTCGTGAAAGTCGCGGCCTCCGACGCGCCGTCGCATGCTCCCGACGATACGTTAACGGGCGAAGCCGTGAGTCCGCGGTTTGAGGTCGACAACACACCGCCACACGTTGAGTTCCTGAATACCAAGGTCGAAAACAACCAGGTACACCTGACCTTTCGCGCGGTGGACACCCTGTCGCCTATCAAGCGGGCGGAGTACAGCATCGATGCAGGCGATTGGCAACTGGTCGAGCCTGTCGGCCAACTGTCGGATTACCGCATCGAGAACTACGATCTCAACGTGCCGATTCCGGCGCCTTCGAGTTCCGACGTGGAGACGCAAGGCCCTGCGCCAGCCAAGCACACGAGTTCTTCCGACGAGCACACCATCGTGATTCGCGTGTATGACCGCTTTGAAAACGTAGGCGTAAGCGAGACGATAGTGAGGACGGGCGCGGGTTCGCGATAGCTGGTTCGCCGCTGGCGCGCTATGGTCGCGTGGCGCGCAAGTTTACTCCCGCAGTTCTATTTGCTCACCTTCTCCAGGAAGAACTGATCGAGGGTTGCGCCGGGTCCCCACCCCTTGAGCGTAATAGTTTCCTTCATCTGATTGTCATAGGTTACGTCGAACTCCAGCCAGTGAGCTTCGTTCTCCGCCTTACTGTCGCCCTGCTTCGGGTCGTCAATGTATCGCACTTTGAAGCTGGTGACGTTGCCGGTCTTCTTGTCGCTGGTCAAGAGGATCTGCGAGACGAAGGCGATGTGCCCAAGTTGGTCCTGTCCCTGGTCGTTCTTGCCTTTCTTGAAGACGATTTCGACATCCCCGCCCTGGTTCATGGGATTCATGATGTCGGTTTGCAGCACGGCCGCAGTAAACGTACCGTCGGTCACGACTTTCAAATTGCGGGCTTTGCTGTAAGCGTCTTTTCCCTTCTGGAAGTTGGCATCCGTCGTTCCAGTACCCTTCACCCCGAGGCCCGTATTCATGAACGCCTTGCCTTTCAGGGTGTCATAAACCTGCTGGCCCGTCTGGTTCAGCGTGATGAGTTTCTGTTTGGCGAGATAGCGAAGCGAACGGGCCGCTCCTCCCGGACCGCAACCATTGATCTCCTCATCGATCGCTTCGACATCGGTTTCCTCAATCTTGATCTTTGCCTCGGTTTTCTCGTTCGCGTCATCGGCAAACGCTACGAAGTTTTCGGCTGTGGAAGGCGCCACTTCACCCGCAAGACCGTTTCCCCACAACCAATCCTCGGCCGTCACAGGTACGACATACTGTTCAAGGAAAAGGGGGACATAGGGCATCGAAGTCAGAGGGTGAGGCGTGATCAGCACAGCGCCGCGAAAATCGTGGTCTAGAGTTAGGTTCTCGCCGCGGGGTAATCCCAGGTTAAAGTTGAACGAATCGGGGAGGCGTCCATCGAAGTCGGAGGCAGAGGGAAAGATCAGCGGCATATTCTGGACCGCCCAGTTGTAGGGGCCCCCCGCTGCGACCGCAGTCACGACCTGCACGTAGCCGATGTATCCGGCGGGTGTGAAAACAAATTCCGATTCGTCGCCAGGACCGAACTGAATGTTGGCCGTACCCCACTCCGAATTCTGCACGAGATAACCACCGGTATCGGAGCCCCAACTGATTTGATGGATCGTGAAGGTGTGCGACCACGCCCCAAGAGACGTGAGAGTCATTGCCAGCAGAAGCGTACAGCGCAACCGGGAGACCTGGTTCTTCATGGCCGTACCTCCAACCTCGGATTATGGGAACGAACGCGCCATCGCACAATGGCTCGTTTCGGCGGGTCGCATAACACCTGAGTGCTTGGAGGAGCCGCCGGTGCTAAGGCGAGTCCTCTATGATGGGCTTCGGATCGCTGACATCTCATGAAACTGCACGCATTCCTCGACCTGATCGCTCTTGTCGTGTGCTCGGTGTACTGCACCATTCCCTTGTTTTGGCTGGTGGTGCATGGGATGCTGGACCGCTGGAGGATGCGCGGACGCAGGTCTTACGTTTTCCTGCTGCCTGTTTGGGCCGTGTTCATGGCTGCAGCGTTCGCGGCGGCCTGGCCATTCCGGTATCTGCATCTTTACCAGAGTTGGCTCGCCTGGTTACCGGCGGCACTGTTTTTTCTGCTTGGATTCAGCATTTACCGCGCCTCGTTTGATCGCTTCGACAAGTCGAAGGTCTCCGGACTTGCCGAGATTGATCCTTCCCGCCAGCCGCAGCAATTGGTGGTCGGTGGCATTCGCGAGAAAGTGCGGCATCCGATTTATCTGGGCCACTTCTGCGAAGTATTTGGATGGTGCCTGGGGACCGGCTCGATTGCGCTGCTGGGATTGCTATTGTTCGCGGCGATCAGCGGCGCTGCCATGATCCGCGCCGAAGATAACGAACTGGAACAACGATTCGGGGAGCGTTATCGCAAGTACCGGAAGGCTGTGCCGGCATTTTTGCCCAGGTGGACGGACAAGAGCGAATAGCAAGTAGCAACCGGCAATTAGTAACCCTGATCGCTAATCGCTAGCCGCTTTCTCGCTTTCGCTACAATGAGTCTTCACTGCTCCAGCGCATGAAATTTGAACTCTTCATCGCCGCGCGATATCTGCGGGCCAAGCGGCGCCAAGCCGTCATCGGCATTATTACCGTCATCTCCATCATCGGAGTCGCGGCGGGCGTGGCGTCGCTGATCGTAGCGCTGGCTATCAACAACGGATTCCGTCAGGACTTGCAGGACCGCCTGCTGGGTTCGACTTCGCACATCAACCTGCTGCGAATCGAGAGCGACGGCATTCGCAATTGGGAGCAACTGCTGCCTCGCCTGGAGAAGCAGCCGCACGTGGTGGCGGCCGCTCCCGCAATTTACGAGCAGGTGCTGATTTCGCGCGGAGCACATGCCCAGGGCGCCGTTCTGAAGGGCATCATTCCCAGCTACGAGCGACGAGTAAGCGACATTCTGAATTCCGTCACGACCGGCTCTGCCAATGCACTTGAAAAGCCATCCTCCTCGGAGTCAAATGCCGCTGCTGAAAGTGACGAGCCCAACCCCCTTTCCGCGCGCATCACAGCCAACATGCCTCCGATTGTGCTGGGCAAGGACATGGCCGACCAGCTCGGGGCGAGTGTGGGATCGGTGGTGATGGTGACCAGCCCGCAGGGCGAGTTGACGCCGTTCGGGATCGTTCCCAAATACAAGCGGTTTAAGGTGGTGGGCACCTTCTCCTCCGGTTTTTACGACTACGACAGCAACTGGGCGTTCATTTCCTTGTCCGACGCCCAGAGGCTGTTTGACCTGGGCGATGTCGTTTCGGTTCTGGAATTTAAAGTCGACGATATCTACAAGGCGCCGGAAATCGGCCATGAACTGGAGACGATCGCAGGCAAAGGCTTCATGGCCACCAACTGGATGGAGCAGAATCGCGCCCTGTTTCGCGCGCTGCGGCTGGAGGGCGTCGTCACCTTCATCACCATCGGGCTGATTGTTTTTGTCGCCGCGCTGAACATCCTCATTTCGCTGATCATGATGGTGATGGAGAAGACGCGCGATATCGCCGTGCTGGTCTCGATGGGAGCCAAGCGACGGCAGATCCGGCGCATCTTCATCTTCCAGGGACTTCTCATCGGCGTAATCGGCACAGCGCTGGGATTGATTGCCGGCTACGCCATCGCGTGGGCGGGCGGTCACTATCACCTGATCTCGTTGTCGCCGGAGGTGTACTCCATCGACTACGTGCCCTTTGCTCCCCGCGCAGTTCATGGATTGCTGGTCGCCGCCGTGGCCATCGGGATCTCGTTCATTGCAACCCTCTATCCTTCGTACTCCGCGGCAAGCGTGCTTCCCGCCGAAGCGTTGCGGTACGAATGATGGGCACCCCGATGCTTGGGGAAACCCCAAGACCAACCACATGCTGCGCCTTGCGGTCACCTACCAAAAACAGTATTCGCATCGACCCGCCCGGTGCGCATTCTATAACTTTGCCTGCCAGAAGAGTCACTGACTTTGCGTGGGTAACGTGATTTAATCGTGGTAGCCCGTTGCGTTCGCGGACGCAATGGCGAAATGGCCGTAACGCAGTACTTTAGGCCGGAATTTGTGTCGCACGGGAGTGCACCTGCATCCAATGGGACAGAGCACGTCGCTTCGAGTCGAGAATCTCAAGAAGGTCTTTCGCTCGGGCCAGTCGGACCTGCTGCTCTTTGAAAAATTGTCCTTCGATGTGCAGGTTGGAGAAATGCTCGCCATCGTGGGGGAATCGGGTACAGGCAAGAGTACCTTATTACACATCGTCGGAGCGCTTGATAGGGCTTCGGAAGGTAACGTATACTTCGCGCAACTCGATTTGGGAAGGCTCTCTGAGGAAGATGCTGCGGAATTTCGCAGCCGCGAGCTTGGTTTCGTCTGGCAGTTTCACTATTTGTTGCCGGAGTTTACCGCCGTCGAAAACGTTGCCATGCCCTTGCTGATGCGCGGCGAAGGCAGACGCGAGGCAGAGAAGCAGGCCCTGCACTGGTTGCAGGAGGTAGGTTTAGCAGATCGGGCGAGTCATCGATCTGGCGAGTTGTCTGGTGGAGAGCAGCAGCGGGTAGCGCTGGCCCGCGCCCTCATCACCAGGCCCAAGCTCCTGATGGCCGATGAGCCAACGGGAGACCTCGACAACCGGACAGCGGAATCGGTTTTTAATTTGATCGCCAGGTTACATCGCGATTACGAACTCACCTCGATCGTCGTCACCCACAATCTTGCCTTTGCACGCCGCTGCGACCGGGTACTCCGGTTAGAGCGTGGGCGGGTGGTCGAGGTGTCTCGGGAATCGCTGCTCACATGACCTTGGATCATGGCGCTGAAATCTGAGGTAGGCTGTCGCATACGACAACCGAGTGCGTGTAATACAACACAGACGGGCAAGATGGGTTTGTAGTAATAGTGGTAAGGATTTGAAACGGCAATCTTATACGGCCTCACTACAGGACGTGGTGCTTTGAGAGCCGTCGGCAAGGCGAGAGGAAGAGGACGGGCGAATCCCAACAGTCGGTTTTGCCATTGTCCTTCGGGTGAACATCCCGTAGAGTTTTTGGAGAGGTTCAATGTTCGAACGGTACACAGAAAAGGCCCGGCGCGTTATTTTCTTCGCGCGCTACGAAGCCAGCCAGTTCGGTTCTCCCTACATCGAGACGGAGCACCTGCTGCTCGGGCTTCTGCGCGAGGACAAGGCGCTCACCAACAGGTTCCTTCGGTCCCATGCTTCGGTGGAGTCCATTCGTAAACAGATCGAAGGCCACACCACCATCCGCGAGAAGGTCTCGACCTCTGTGGACTTGCCCTTGAGCAACGAGTGCAAGCGTGTGCTGGCGTACGCCGCAGAGGAAGCCGAGCGGCTGTCGCACAAGCACATCGGCACGGAGCATCTATTGCTCGGCCTGTTACGCGAAGAAAAATGCTTTGCCGCCGAGATTCTGCACGAGCGCGGATTGCGTCTGTCGACGATCCGCGAAGAATTGGCGCGGACTTCGCAGGAGAAAGCGCAGCCCTCGCAGCGCTCGCGCGAATCTTCTCTGCTGAGCGAATTCTCCCGCGACCTGACACAGGCCGCCATGGACAATCAACTCGATCCGCTGGTCGGGCGCGATGGCGAACTGGAACGCGTCGTCCAAATCCTGTGCCGCCGCACCAAGAACAATCCAGTGCTGATCGGCGAGCCCGGCGTGGGTAAGACTGCCATCGTCGAGGGTCTCGCGCAACGCATCGCCGACGGTGAGGTACCGTCGTTCCTGGCGGACAAGCGCATCCTGGCCCTCGATCTGTCACTGATCGTCGCTGGTACAAAGTATCGCGGGCAATTTGAAGAGCGGCTGAAGACCATCATGAAGGAATTGATGGAATCGCAGAATTCCATCATCTTCATCGACGAGCTGCACACGCTGGTAGGTGCGGGATCCGCCGAGGGTTCGCTGGACGCGGCCAACATCCTGAAACCGGCCCTTTCGCGCGGCGAGATTCAGTGCATTGGCGCAACCACGCCGGCTGAGTTCCGTAAGTCGATTGAAAAAGATCGCTCGCTGGAAAGGCGTTTCCAGGCGGTAAAAGTCCCGCCGCCCAACGAGGCCGACGCGGTCAAGATTCTGTTCGGTATCAAGGAGCGTTACGAGAAATTCCACGCCGTCACCTACACGGACGACGCCATCACTTTCTCGGTCTCGCATTCGAACCGCTATTTGCCCGATCGTTTTCTGCCCGACAAGGCGATTGATCTGGTGGACGAGGCAGGCGCCCGTGTAAAGCTGCGCCAGACTTCGCTGCCCGAGGACATCACCGAGGTGCAAAAGCGGATCAAGTTCATCGTGCATCGCATGGAGAACGCCATCGCGAATCACGAATTCGAAAAAGCGCGGTTCTACTCCGACGAGGAACGCAAGGAGCGCGATAACCTGCGCGCTCTGCGTGAGAAGTACCACCTCGACGAATCCTCGACCGGCGTTGTCGGCCGCGAGGACATCGAAGATGTCGTCTCGCGCTGGACGGGCGTGCCCATCGCTTCCATTAAGGAAGAGGAGAGCGCCAAGCTGCTGCGCATCGAAGAAGAACTGCACCGGCGAGTGATCTCGCAGGACCGGGCCATCACCGCCTTGGCCCGTGCGATTCGCCGCTCGCGTGCGGGACTGAAGAGTCCCAACCGCCCGATCGGTTCGTTTCTCTTCCTCGGGCCGACTGGCGTCGGCAAGACGGAAGTTGCTCGCACCCTGGCGCAGTTCATGTTTGGCAGCGAGAAATCTCTGGTCCGCTTCGACATGTCGGAATTCATGGAGAAGCACTCCGTCTCCAAGCTCATCGGCTCGCCTCCGGGATACGTGGGCTACGAAGAGGGCGGACAGTTGACTGAGCGCGTGAAGCGCGCGCCCTACTCGGTGGTTTTGCTGGACGAAGTTGAAAAGGCGCACCCTGACCTGTTCAACATCCTGTTGCAGGTGTTTGAAGATGGTCAGCTCACCGATGGACTCGGCAACACGGTCGACTTCAAGAACACGATCATCATCATGACTTCGAACATCGGAGCGCGCCATCTGATGAAGCGCACCGGTATGGGCTTCCAGTCGGATGCCGAAGACATGGTTTCCGGCAAGGTCGAAGAGATGGTGAAGAGCGAGGTGAAGCGGACCTTCAACCCCGAGTTCCTGAACCGTCTCGACGAGGTCATCATCTTCAACGCGTTGAGCGAACAGGACCTGATCCAGATCGTCGAGTTGATGGTGAACCTGCTGAACCAGAACCTGGCGCAGCGTGCCATCACCGTAACCGTGACCGAAGAGGCCCGCAAGTGGATTCTCGACAAGACGGTCGTCGATCGGAGCTACGGTGCACGTCCTCTGCGTCGCGCTCTGCAGAAGTACATCGAAGACCCGCTGTCCGAGGCGCTCATTCAAGGCACCATCACCCAGCGCCCGGCCTTCATCGAGGTCTACCTGGAGAACAACCAGCTCTTCTATCGCCCGGTGGGCGAGGAGAAAACCGAGGGCGTGCTGCTGTACAGCACACCTTGATGGCTAACGTCAGCTTCAGAACAAACGGGGGAAGCGTTTCGCTTCCCCCGTTTGTTCTTAGTGCGTGATTGTTCACTACGGCGCTTTAAGGACTGCTCTATCCTTCCGCTAGGCCGTGAACGCATGCTCGCACCCTAGTCGAAATGGAACGGGAAGCGGATAAGAATTGCCGGCAGCCCTGCCGTTGGTGTGTCGACTGGTTTCTTCTATTCCACACTCCAGGTTTCAACCTGCCCCGCCCGAGTGCCGATCGCGAGCTTCGTGCCCGAGGCGTTCATGGCAATCGAGGTAGCCGGGCCAGGTGCTGCGGCCGGCGCGGGAAGCAGCGTCCGCGAGGAGACGTCTACAAACAGAGCCGCACCGTTCTCCCGGCTGCATAGCAGCAACTCGCGGCCTGCCGTGAAGACCGCGCCTGTGATTTCCGAACCGCTACTCTCCAGCCCCCACTCCGCCCCGCTGCTCACTTGGTGAATACGGATGAGGCCCTTTTCCGAGGCCGAGGCCAACAGTTGGCGGTCCGGTGAGAAAGCCACCACCGTGATCGCACCCGGATACGCCTTCGACGTCCACAGAAGTTTTGCCGAGGGCGCATCGAAGAGCGTGGCCTTGCCTCGTGAAGAACCAGCCGCGAATCGGCTACCATCAATCGAGAACGTCGTAGCTGTCGTACGAAAGGGAGGACTAAGAACCCGTACCCCTTCCAACATGTCTTCCCCCAGAGACATGTTGAGGAAGATGCCGATGTATTCCGGAGGGCCGAGGGGCTCTGGGATCTCCCAGATTTCCGGGCTTCCGCCGACCGGTGCCGCTACCAAAAGGTCCTGATCAGGGAAAATAGCGAAGCCGGACACGTATTGATCCTTGAAGGGCAACTCGTTGTGACTCCGGAGGTCTCCGCTTGAATAGGACCATATCTGCCTTAGATCGGCGGAGAGCGATACCACCAGTTTCTCTCCCGGGATGAATGCCACCGCCCTGACTGGCGATTGATGTCCGCTGCGCCTTACCGACGCGCGCCCTTTCTGCCAGACGACAGAACCGTCCTCGCTCGCCGAAATCAGCGAGTTGCCGTCCGCGGCCCATGCCATGCAAGTAACTCTCTTCTGATGTGGCCGTCGGGTCTCGACGAGTTGCAGGCGCGATACGTTTTGCTCCACAATTGGCTCGGGCTCGGCTTTCCTGCCCAGCTCGTCCGCCAGTCGCTTCGCATCAGCGTGGATGTTTGCGGGATCAAGGACGACTGCCTGCTTTTCCGCCAAGGCTCGGATCGCCGGATGCAGCGAGTTTTTCGCGGGAAAGGTCGCGCCTTCCACCAACACCGGGATGATCTTTTTCTTCTTGTCTTTCAGTGCCAGGCGGACTTCTTCCACCACCCAATCCAACTCTCCCTCAGTGCCGGCCCGCATCCATGAAGGGCCAATCACCACCAGCACGGTTTCTGCTTGGCGGATCTTCTCGCGAAGCGTCGCCGGAAATTCCGCGCCACCCTTCATCGAGGTGTCGCGGAACACGGCGTCCGCACCATAGGTGCGCAACAGAATTTTGTACAGGTCCTCCAGCGCGGTCTTGGCGTCGTTACGGCGATAGCTCAGGAATATCAGCGGCTGCTTTGGCGGCAAGAAATCCTCCCCTGCGGAATATACTCTGCCGGCGTTGTTTCCGGGTTAGGATCTACTCGGGGAGGGAGGTCTAGTAAAATCATCCAATCATCATGGACCTTCTGGTTTACTCATCCCCCTGGTGCCCGGACTGCCGCACCGCCAAACGCTTCCTCGAGAAGCACAACATTCCTTTCCGAGAGGTCAACATTGAGACCACCCCCGGCGCGGCCGACGAAGTGATACGCCACACCGGCAAACGCGCCATTCCGCAGTTCGTGCTCGACGGCCGCTGGGTCCAGCCGTACCGTCCCGGGGAAGGTTTCCTCTACGAAGAGATGAGCGCTCTGCTTGGCCTGGTGGATGAGGGCTAACTGACACGCGACTGAACCCGAGAGCGGCGACAAGGGCCTCGACAGTTCGTAGGTCGACGTTGGAGAAGCAATACCGTTCGGCTACAATGACCGGTAGCGTGAGCCATCGGCAGGACCCCACCTGCCGGTTCAAGGATGTGCGAGAGTGGCGGAATTGGCAGACGCACCAGACTTAGGATCTGGCGGGGAAACCCGTGGGGGTTCGAGTCCCCCCTTTCGCACCAACAAGTTGTAGCATGGATCCAAAATCAGTTATTTGTTGAGAAGGGACGACTTTGTCGGAGCGATCCGCAAACCTCGCTGACGACGATCCGTTCGGCGGTCGGCACCCGACCAGTCACGAACGGATGACAGGACTACCCTGGGATGCGTCGTACCACGACGGTCCCCCGCCTTGGGACATTGGCCAGCCGCAGCCGGTGGTCGTGCGTTTGGCATCCGAAGGCAGGTTCGCCGGAAGGGTGCTCGATGCTGGCTGCGGGACCGGCGAAAACGCTCTTCTCCTCGCCTCACTGGGACTGCCGGTTCTGGGCTTTGACGTAGCTGAGACGGCACTGGCGATCGCCCGCGAGAAAGCCCGAGACCGGGGGATCGAGGTTGAGTTCGCTGCGGCTGACGCGTTCCGGTTGGAGTGTTTGGAGGCTATGTTCGCGACGGTGCTGGATTGCGGACTGCTCCACACCTTCGACGGCGACGAGCGACCGCGATACGCGGCGAGTTTAGCGGCGGTAACCCAGCACGATGGAACCCTGTATGTGTTGTGCTTCAGTGACGATGGGCCTGACACTGGCCCGCATCCTATCAGTCAAGAAGAGCTGAGAGCGGCGTTCAAACCCAGCAATGGATGGAATGTCGCCCGCATTGAACCGGATCGGGTTCAGACAAGATTCCACGAAAACGGTGCACCGGCGTGGTTAGCGACGATCAAACGGATCTAGCCCTGCGCGGGTGGCAATCTGTCGCGGGGACGTAGCGCTGAGTTGTTGATCTCTTACGCTCAGCCTTTCTCGCAAGAGGTCTCAAGGTGAAACTTTTCTGCTCTGCTGGGTTTGCTTTTGTGAACATGGCGGTGTGAGGCGAAGCTATGCCCGATTTCCGAAACATCTTCCTATGTGGGCTTCTGATTGCAGGGGCCGCCGCTTTGCTGGCGGGCCAATCCTCCATACCTGGCGCTCCTACGATTCCCGTTCCTCAGATCCATCCCGGCCTTGGCACGAACAAGGCCGCTCATCCCGCAGTCACGAAGCCTCATGAGCCCTCATGCTGGCAATTAGCAGGAATCTCCAAAGCCACAATGGACCGGAGAGCCGGCATTGTGCAGTCGACAAAGGGTCAGATTGAAGCCGTATGCGCGAATTCGGCACTGTCGGCTCAACAACGGTCGCAAGAACTCAGTCAAATATTTAAGCAGCGACAGCGCGAACTGGAAGCCACCATCACGCTCGCTCAGGCGCAGGAGATGAAAGCGTGCAATCAGGAACGAGCGGCTTTGCATCCGCCTGTTATTGCGAATGCCGGACCAAGACGGGGTCCTTGCGGCGAGATTCTTCCCACGCCCAATCCGACGCCGATGCCCAAACCTCAGCCGGGAACAAACCCTTCGCCGGGCTCGGCTCCGCAGGATTGACGAGTCGGCTTCAACAGCCAGCAGCCGTAACAGCAGCGCAGTCCCCGCGCGCAATGACAGAGATTCAGCGCGCTTCAAAGATCAGGAAGTAATCTAACTTGTCGGTCTTGACCAGATCATCTTGCTCGCTGACCAACCGATAGCCAGCCTGCATCGCTTCGCGAACAACGACATCTTTCGCGACAGCATGATCTTCTCCATTGCCGTTCCTGTCGATCACGCCTATCTTGGCTCCGGTGCGCAGCGAAGTTCGCAGGTTGCGCAGGAGTTCGACCGGGTTCGCAACCTCGTGATAGCTCTTCAACAGCAGCACCGAATTGATGCTGTTCGCCGGAAGCTTGGGATTGTCGGGGTCTCCCAAAATTGCCTTGATGTTCGGCAAACCTTCCTTGGAGGCACGCTGTTGGATGTACTCGATCGCCTCCGGGTTGATGTCCTCGGCATACACCGTTCCCGTGTTGGTCACTCTTCGCGCAGCCCGCACGCTATACCATCCGGAACCCGCGCCAATATCGGCAACATTACTTCCAGGCTTTACCGAAAGCGCATCCATCACACGCTCGATGTGCAGGCGCTCGTCCCTTCCCGGTGAATCGAAGATGGACAAGTCGCCGGTGTAGGGCGTGCTCGTCTTGCGGCCGGAAGCGGGGGCGGAGGATTGGCCCTGCTGGTTCTGGGCGACGATCGAGATGCCAATCACGATCGCGAGCATCGCGAGCAGGCAATAACCGAACATCGAAATTGCCGGTTTGTTCCGCATCCTACCTTCTCGACTTTATACGCCACTATCATCGCATTTCCCGCGCTGATCTTGCTGCGGCAGGGTACTTCCGTGATAGGCGTGTCGCGGCCTGGGACGAGCGCCGTCAAAGCCGGACCCTGGGGATTGCTCTAGTGTCTCGCCGCCTCCGCCTGCGTGTAGAATCTAGCCCATGGCATTCCGCCCGAGCGCGAAAGATCAGAACAGTCATGGCGGTAAGACCCCGCCTCCCGACGACACTCACCAGGAAGCGGCGTATCTGAAGATGCTGGGTGAAAAGCAGCGTCCCGTCCGCATCAAGCTTATGCACGGAGAGATCCTGCGCGGATGGATCGAGTATTACGACCGCCGCATGGTTCGCCTGACGCGCGAAGGAGCTCCCAACCTCTTCATCTTCAAGCATGAGATTGCCTACATTGCCGAAGATGTCGGGCGCAAACCCCGGCCCGACAATGGGTCCCGCTCCGTCGAATTCGCGAGTCCCTCGGAATGAGCAGTTACCTGCCGGAACTCGAAAGCATCGCGCGCGAAGCCGGCGCGCTGCTTATGAGCTATTTCGATAAGAACATCGCCATCGAATACAAGGGAGACGTCGATCTGGTCACCGCGGCCGACCGCAACTCCGAGAAGCTGATCGTAGAACGCCTGCACGCAGCGTGGCCGGAACATGGCATTGTCGGCGAAGAAGGCACACGAACGGATACCGGCGCAGCTTACCGCTGGTTCGTCGATCCGCTGGATGGAACGACGAACTTTGCCCATGGTTACCCGGTGTTCTGCGTGTCGATTGCGCTGGCCCGGAAAGACGACGAATTACAAGTGGGCGTGCTTTACGATCCCACGCGCGATGAGCTGTTCTCTGCCGAGCGAGGAGCAGGAGCGACTCTCAATGGGAAGCCGATCCGCGTCTCGAAGATCAGCCGTTTGGCCGATTCCCTGCTCAGTACCGGTTTCCCCAGCCACAAACGGCACAAGAATCCCAACATTCATTTCTATCAACAGCTCACATTGCGGTCCCACGGAGTTCGACGAGGGGGTTCGGCCGCTCTGGATTTAGCCAACGTTGCCTGTGGCCGGTGTGATGGGTTCTGGGAATTCAATCTGAACCCATGGGACACGGCGGCAGGGACGTTGCTGGTGGAGGAGGCGGGCGGCCTCGTCACCCGGTTCGACGGATCGCCCTTTCGGCTCGACAGCCGAGAGGTGCTCGCCAGTAATGGCCTCATTCATGAGGAACTGATAGCGAACTTCGCCGAGATCTTCGAGGGACGGGGACTCGAACCACTGCCCTCTCCTGTGGAGTACGCCAAGACTCGTCTCTGAATTCACCGACAGAGCTCATTGGAACTTCGCCCGGGTGTTACTGAGTGGGTCCAAACCCAAGAACAATATCTTTGGCTAGTTCGAGCCGGTACTCTGGACTACAATTCTCGCGATGGCACTGCTTGGTCGCGGGAGTTCGACATGCAACGCTGGATTCTGGTTCTCGCCTTCGGATTTGTGTGTGGCCTTTCGCATTCTGGTTTTGCCCAGCCGCCGTCCGTTCCGCTTTGCGTCGCGCAGATGCAGGTTTCCGGCGCGATTTCCAATGGGGTAGGGGCGCCCCTCCTCATGAAGTTCTTAAACAAGCAAAAACCTCCGGTGGAAAACGTGGCAATTCCCCAATCGGCGCCCGAAGAGGCGTTGACCGCCGCTCAGCAAAAAGGTTGCGACTATGTGGTCACCACCAACCAGACCGAACTGCATTCCGATTCCTCATGGTGGGGTGGCGGCACCGCGGGCGTGAACATGCAAACTTTCTATGTGACCACGGCCTATAAGCTGTCCAAGGTGAGTGACGGATCTGAGTTGTCCAGTGGCTCGTTTAAGGCCTCGGACAAAGGGTCAGAGCAGAACGCAATTGGTTTCACCATGAAGAAGATTGCGGAGAAAGTCGGCGAAGCGATCCGAAAAGCCGGTCCCGTCACAAAGTAGCCGGAAACAGTGTACCGGTCGTGAGAGCGCGACCCGGTCCGGAAGGTTGCAGGCAGAGCCTTGGCTCGGTTTCAGCTCGGTTTCTGCGGTAAAATTACGCAGTGAACAACTCGCTGTTGCAACGTACCGTCGAGAAGCGTCCTCAACAGGTCCGTCTTCAGGGCCGCATCCTTCTTCTAACCGAAGATCCCGAGCTGATCAAACGGCAACTCGCCGGCGAAGATCTGCCTTGGGATACGCGGCATCCGGAGCGGAATCCCAAGCTGCGCGACGACATCTCGACCGACGAGATCACCCCGGCGCATATCTGCTTCTTTTTCGACGAGACGCTGGGCGAATTTCCCTACACCGGCTTGAAGTGCGGCAGCGAAACACCCATAAAACGCGGCGACGTGAAGCGCGGTGGCTTCGTGGCGGCGGTCAGCGGCAAGCGCCGGGGTAAGGGATCGAGCCGCGAGCAGTCTCCCTATGCCGAGATGTCCGCAGGCATCCGGCTGGTGATCGCCGAAAATATCGAACGTATCTACAAACAGAATTGCCAGAACCTTGGGGTGCTGACCTCGACGGACTTCGGTCTCATCGACAAGATTCGCAGCGGAGAAGAGATACCGCTGACCGAGTTCACGCAAGGCGAGGATGAAATCACGCGCCAGGTCATCGAATACGGCGGCCTCTTCCCCTTCAACGTCGCTCGTTTGCAAGGCAAGGTCTTCCTGCCGCCCATCAAGACGCATCCCCGGCCTATGACGATTGCGGAAAAAATCTTCGCGCGACACATGGTACACGGTCCCGACAAGGTTGGCGTCGAGGCTGTAAAGCCGGGAGACACTGGCTTCGCGCGCACCGATCTGCGCTTCAGTCATGAATATGTGACGCCAATGGCGGCCATTTTTTACGAGCACCTGGTAGGCAAGGACGAACCGGTCACCGATGCCGGCAGCATCATGTTCTTTCGCGATCACCTGACCTTCCTCGACGAGGTGCTCTCCGAGGAGAAGCGCAAGATGGGCCTGCTTGATCTGGCGACGCAGTTAAAGCTGAAGCAGGAAGATTTCGCCAAATCGCGCGGCATCACCCTGCACGGCGAGTTGAAGGATCGTAAAGGCTCCGAAGGGATCTGCCACTCCATCGTTACCGAGAGTTATGCGCTGCCTGGGCAACTGAACGTCGGATCGGATTCGCACACGCCGCACGTAGGCGCGATGGGCTGTGTAGCCTTCGGCATCGGCACCACCGATGTTTTCAATGCATGGTTCACGAAGGACGTGCGGGTAAAGGTGCCGGAGTCGGTGAAAGTGATCGTTCGTGGCAAGCGCCGCGACAATGTCACCGCCAAGGACTTCATCCTGAAGCTGCTGTCGCTGGAATACATTCGCCACGGCCACGCGCTGGCGAAGGTGATCGAATACTCGGGCGAGGCGATCGAGGCGCTGGGTGTCGATGAGCGCGCCACCATGACCAACATGGCGGCGGAGATCGGAGGCTTCACCGGCATCGTCGCTCCCGATCAGAAGGTCGTCAATTTCCTGGTGGGGCGGCGGGGCATGAATCGTAATGAGGCCGAGACCCTGATCGAGGGCTTGTATAGCGATCCCGAAGCACAGTATGCCCATGTCATCGAGCTCGATGCGGCCGAGATTTATCCCATGGTCGCGACACCTGGCGATCCAGGCAATGGAAAGTTTATCCGCGAGCTCAACACCCCAGTGCCGGTGGAAATCGCCTACGGAGGCACCTGCACCGCCGGCAAGAACGAGGACATGGATATGTATGCGCAGGTACTCGGCGACGCCTTGAAGCAGGGAAAAAAGGTTGCGGAAAGCTGCAAGTTCTATATCCAGTTCGGCTCACAGGACACGCGTGAATACTGCGTGCGCAAAGGCTACCTGGACATCTTCCACGAGGTTGGAGCGCAGGTAATCGAACCGAGTTGTGGAGCCTGCATCAACGCCGGCCCCGGCGTTTCTACACGTCCCGACCAGGTTGTCATCAGCGCGCAGAACCGCAATTTCCCCGGACGGAGCGGTCCTGGGCAAATGTACCTGGCGAGTCCCTTGACGGTAGCCGCCAGCGCAGTCGCCGGATACATCGTGGAGTACGAACCCGCCGGACAGAGGGAACCCGCCGACGTGCATGCTTAGACCCACATTCTCTATTGACCGCTTGCGAGTGGCGGGCGCCTGGACACCTCACGGCCACTTGACGGTGAGCGCGTAAATCTCCTCTGTACCGATGTCACGGGTGAAGACCGGCGAGCCGTCGGGAGCAACGCTGATTTGCGTCTGGCCGCCCGCGGTCGTGGCACGAGCGAGGTCCTTTAAGCTGGTGAGGGCTTCCACCTTATGATCGGCGAGCCGGACGCGAAAAGCCTGTGATTCTGCGCCCCCGGTGGTGTAGTGGACAAACCGGTAATCCGGCGTGTGGGCCCAGTTGACGACGACACCTGGCTTCGTGAAGGAAACCAGGTCAGACCATTTCTGGGTCTTGAGATCGAAGACCGCAAGCTTCGTGCGGTCCTTCGATGCCGCGACCAGCAGGTCCTCCGCAACCCACTGTACACCGGTGAGGTCTTGGGATTCCGGCACGAAGGTACGGTTTTGCGTCCGCAAATCGTAAATCAGGAACTTTGTATGTACGCGGTCGCTATAATCGGCGTACACCAGCCGCTTCCCGTCCGGCGACCAACTCGCAGCCCATGCGTGCTCGGCAATTCTCCGCGGCGACCCTCCATCCATGCTGATCACATTGATGTCACCCCTGTTGTTGTCATAGGTGACCTGTTTTCCATCCGGGGAAATGAACGAAAAGTACGCCTGCTCGGGAGGATCGGTGAGTTGCAAACGATCCGTTCCGTCAGTACGACTGCGCCACAAGGTCTGATCCGGGTAGGAGGCGTAGGCGACCCACTTCCCATCACTGGAGAAGGTGGGATTCCAGGCCGAGATGCCGGAAAGGATAGGGGCGAACTGTTTGGATTTCAGATCATACTGAACGAGTCCACCGCGTCGCTTGGTGCCGATAGCGAAGATCTGTTTTCCGTCCCGGCTTGGCTTCGCGCCCTGGTAGGACAAAGGCCCGTTGGTAAGTTGTACCGGAGGATTCAGGCGTTGCAGGAAGCCGGCCTCGACTTGTGCTGCCCAAAGATCCACCCGGCGATGAGTGCGGTCCTCAAAGACAATGTACCTGCCATCCGGCGTCCATCGGGCGCAGCACACCTGCCGTCGTTCGCTACTGCTCACAATGGCGCGCTGGCCTGAACCGTCGGCATTGGAGACCATGATGGAAAGGCCCGTAGCGGCCCCATTAATGGTGAAAACCATGCGCTTGTTGTCGGGAGAAAGATTGGGTCCCCAAATCTCTCCATCCGCACTGAGCAGCTTGCGAGGATTTTCGCCATCCTTGTCGGCGAGGTAAAGAACCTTCTCCCGAGAGAAAAGGATGCGCCCGTCCGCGGCAAAGCTTGCGTCGAGAGCCTGGATATTGCCGAGGCGGCGTAATTCGCCCGTGGGCAACAGTATCGTCCGCAAAGGAAAGGAAGCAGGCCCGGTGTAGGGACCGACTACGGTCAGCAGAGATGCCCCTTCCTGGCTCAAATCGACGACGATTGGTGCGTCGAGTCGAACCGGAATAATGGCCGTGGGTCCGCCGATGACGGCGACTTGCGCGACCTTGAGACTGGCGTTCGTGCCCTCATTGAAGTAAACTCGCGACCCATCGGTCAGCAGATTGTCATAGATCCACTTCGGTTCGCCGTCATCTGTGAGTTGGGTTACGCCTTCCACCACCGGGCCGGCCGGTGGCTGCCTCCACCAGAAGACAAGAGCTCCAGCGATCAACAAAGCAACAACCGCCGCTGCTGTGACGAGCCAGATCCATCGCTTGCCCGGAACTGCCTGGTTCACGCCGGGGATGGCGGGACTGCTGGAGTCGGTGAGCGATTCTACGGCGAATGCCAGATCGGAAGCGTGCTGAAAGCGCTGCCCCGGGTCCTTGGCAAGGCAGCGATTCACGATTCGTTGCAACCCCGGCGGAACGCTCGTCGCAACCTGTGAAACCGCTGGCGGGTCTTCGTTCAGAATCGCCGTCATGGTTTCCGCCGACGTCGCTTTACGGAAAGCCGGTTTCCCGGTCAGCATCTCGTACAGAACCACGCCGACCGCAAAGATGTCGCTGCGCGCGTCGGCTGTATGTCCCCGTACCTGCTCCGGTGACATGTAGCCTATGGTGCCCAGCACATTGCCCGGAGCGCTCTGTGGCTGAAAGGTGAGGGTTGCCCCATCCGCACTCGCCGCTTTGGCCGGATCGAACTTGGCCAATCCGAAATCAAGGATCTTGAGGCGGACGTCCCTGGTCACGAAGATGTTGTCCGGCTTGAGATCGCGGTGGATGATTCCCGCTGCGTGCGCGGCTGCCAGCCCACGGGCCAGCTGCACGCCAAAATCCAGCACCTCGCGAAGTCGCATAGGACCGCGGCGAAGCCGGTCGCGGAGCGTTTCGCCCTGCAGCAGCTCGGTGACGATGTACGGCGCACCTTCGTACTGGCCTACGTGAAAAATCGAAACGATATTGGGATGATTCAGCGCGGCAGCGGCCTGGGCTTCCTGCTCAAAGCGGCGGAGACGTTCGGCATCGCGCGACCAGTACTCGGGAAGTACCTTGATCGCCACCTCGCGTTTCAGGGTGGTGTCGCGCGCCCGATAAACCTCGCCCATACCTCCTGCGCCCAAGGGGGCAATGATCTCGTAGAAATCCAAGCGCGACCCTGCGACTAGCGGCATAGGTGGCTGGATTATACCTCCGGTCATCAGGCTGAAGCGGATTGCAGCCAGTTGCCGTTCGGTGGGCGACACGCAAGGGTTGGCTGCTTTCGGTCCGCCATGGTTTGGGCTGAGAAATCGGCGCTCGAATTCGCAATCTGTGCTTACGTCCTGGTTGCGGGATCGTCAGTCCTAAGGTCGTTCTCAACTGCTGTCCGGAAATCACTTGAACCTAAGCCTCGATTGCCTGACGGAGAGAATCGCCGAAGGAGAGTTCCATGCAGAAGACCATCCAGCTAATCGTCTTAGCATTTCTGGTGCAGGCTGTCTTTCCCGGAGCTGTCTTTCAGGCACACGCGCAGGCCGAGAAGGCTTCCTATCCCGCAATGGCTCCCCTCGACCAGTACTTGATCCCGGACCGGGATTCTGAAGTCGCTCTGGCTCGCAGTGCGGCCCCAGCCTCGGTCTCGGACGGAGCCGAAGTGATGGTCCTCGGACCTCAGGGTTACACCACCGCTGTGAAGGGCACGAATGGTTTTTTGTGCATTGTGGAACGGTCATGGGGCGCCGCCACCGATAATCCGAACTTCTGGAATCCCAAAGTGCGCGCTCCCCATTGCTTCAATCCGGCGGCCGCCAGCACCTTTCTGCCCATTTTCCTAATGAAAACCAAGCTGGTGTTGGCAGGAAAATCCAAGGCAGAGATCGTCGAGGCGACCGCCTCGGCACTCGATAAGAAGGAACTGCCCGCGCTGGAGCCGGGAGCGATGTGCTACATGATGTCGAAGCAACAGTATTTGAACGACGACGCCACGAACTGGCACCCACATCTGATGTTTTTTGTGCCGGGCGACGCAGCGAGAAGCTGGGGAGCCAATCTGCCTGGGTCGCCTGTCATAGCGGCGCTTGACCCTCAAGAGCGGGCCACTATTTTCATGGTCGTAGTCGGGAAATGGTCGGATGGAACGCCGGCTCAGCCCGCGGCGCACTGACCTCGCGAGTGGAAGGCTGAGCCTACAACCGTTCTGCGTAAGTAACAAATCCGCTTTCGGAGCGATTCGAAGCTAGGTTCCTGTCGCGAGATCGCCGATCGTTCGTAATCTGGTCCGAATAGCCGCCTCAGGATCAGGTACGACATGACCGGTTCACCCCAGCTAGTTTTACAGTCCCCCTATTCTTCGCCCGCAGTGTTAAACTGCACGCGTTCCAGATCCTCTCATGACAATGATCACAGTCTCAAAGGAGGATTACCTCAAAGCCATCGCGGAAGCGGAGGCGGAGGGTGAAACTGTCATTGCCGCGACGCTGGCGCACTGGCTTTCCGTCACTCGCCCTGCGGTGACGTTTGCTCTGAAGCGCCTGCGCAAGGACAACCTGGTTAGCGTCAGGAGCAATGGACATATCCACCTCACACCGCAAGGACGGCAAATTGCCGAGCGCACCCTTCTTCGCCACCACCTGATTGAACGCATGCTGTCTGAGATTTTCGGCATGCCCTGGTACGCAGTCCACGACGAGGCAGAACGCCTGGAGCACGCTGTCTCACCTGCCTTCGAGAAGAAGCTGATCGAGCAGCTCGGGCACAAAGATACCTGCCCGCACGGAAACGGCCCGGCTTTTCGCAGTGTTTCGGAACGCCGCAAGAAGGGACTCTGTCTGTTGACCGAGGCCGCGACCGGGTCGGAGTATCGCGTCGCCAGCGTGTATGAGCGAGACCGCAAGTTGTTGGAGTTCTTCGAGAACGAAGGAATCCGCCCGGGCGCCCGCCTGGGCGTGAAAACGCAAAATTACGACGGCACCCTCTCGCTGACTGTTGACAAGCGGCAGATTCGACTGGGCATGGCTGCGGCAGAGAAGATTTGGGTGACCAAACCGTAATTTCCACCTGGCTGTTAACTACAATTAACAAATCTTAGTGTATCCTGATTTCCAAGCCGGGGCCGGGCTGCGTTGCCTTGCCCCCTGCAAGCCTGGAGGAACACCCGCCTATGACATCGAGTGCCAAGGGCTTTCTGCACTTCGTGCTGAGCTGCACTCTCCTTGCCACGGGTGCTGCTTTGCTCCTGCCCAGGGTTGTCTGGGCACAGGGAGAAACCACCAGCGCGATCTTGGGGCAAGTCACAGACTCGAGTAACGCAGCCATTCCCGAAGCCACGGTGACCGTCATCAGCGGCGAAACAGGGCTGAAGCGAACCGCAAAGACAGACGACGGAGGCCGCTTCAATTTTCCGCAACTCAAGCCGGGCGCGTACACGGTCAAAGTCGAAGCCCAGGGGTTCGAGCCGCAGCAGGCCGACAATGTCGTCTCCGGTCTGGGGCAGAAACAGACTGTCAATCTCACGCTCCGAGTAGCGCATTCAACACAGACCGTCGAGGTCAGCTCGGAAGCGGCGATTATCAATACCAGCAACCCAAACACCTCCACGACCCTGAATGCACCGGCGTTGGAAAATCTCCCGAATCCGGGTGGGGACATGACCTACCCCTTGCAGTTTGCAGCAGGCGCCCTGATAAACACGGCGGGCAGTGGCAATGACTTCGTCGGTGGCACCAACGGTTATGGAAATGTGGAATTCAATGGACTGCCGGCCCTGTCGAACGGGTATATCGTCGACGGGCTGGAGACGAATGATCCGCTCACGAACCTGAACAGCGGACTCGCCACCAATCTCGTGCTCGGCCTGAATTCGGTCTCAGAAGTGACCGTCAATACGCTCTCGTATTCCGTCGATCAGGGTCGTTACGGGGCATCCCAGGTCAACTATGTCACCAAGTCGGGTACCAACCAGTTTCACGGGAATCTGTATGAGCTGTGGAACGGCGCGATTCTCAACGCGGCCGATTACTTTGCCAACGCTACTGCGGGAAATCACAAGCCCGGCTCAGTGGTGAACCACTTCGGGGGCAGTCTGGGTGGTCCCATCGTTCACAACAAATTGTTCTTTTTCTTCGACAGCGAATGGGTGCGCATTGCGTTGCCTATCTTCACCACCGTGACTGTACCCAGCGCAGCCTTTCAGCAGTACGTTTTGCAGCAACTTCCTCTTGGCGGCACCGATTCCGTGACTGGTTCGCATTATGCGCCTGCTCCGCAGCTGGTGCCGTTCTACCAAAAGATGTTTTCGCTTTACGGCAACACCAATGGAACGCCGCTGGCTGTTCTGGGATGTCCTTTTAATGCGAATGGAAGCCAAGCTCCGGGCACTCCGGCAAACGGGAATGGCTGCGCAAATCGGAAGGGAGTCTCGCACTCCAGCGATGATCACGAACAGGTGCAGACCGCCCGCATCGACTACAACATGGGCGTCAACGACAGCGCGTGGTTTCGTTTTCAGGCGGACACTGGGCTGCAGGCTGCCTACACCGACCCAATCAATCCCCTGTTCAATGCAATTTCGTCGCAGCCCCTGTACTCCTTCGCCGCGGGATACACGCACGTGTTCTCGCAGAACCTGGTGAATTACTTCAATCCGGCGTTCTCCTGGTATGAGAGCCTGTTCGCGCCCAGCGACTTCCAGAAGACGCTTGCGGCATTCCCCATCGTGCTCCAGGGCAGCGGAGCGAATGCCCCGTTCACCACGATTGGAGGCCTCGATAACACCTGGCTCCAGGGGAGGCGGGCATCACGGTTTTTCATCAACGACAATCTCGCCTGGAGCCATGGCGCGCACGAGCTGAGGTTCGGCACGAACTCTCGGATCTTTCGCCTGAATGACTACGATTTTGGGCAGGGCACAGTGCCTACGGTCGCCTACACGACGTTGCCGCAATTCATCTACGGCGTGGCATCGACCGCCAGCAAGACATTCCCCACATCGCAAAACGAGCCCTTTAATTTCCTCAATCTGGATTTCTATGCCCAGGATACCTGGAGAGTCACGCCCAGGCTGACCTGGACGTTCGGTCTCCGCGACACCTACAACTCCAACCCGCTCAATCCGCATAATCAGATTGCGCGACTTCAAGGCTCCTTCTATTCCATCTCGCACGACGTGAATCAGCCGCTGAGTGATGCGATCCAAACGGGTCTCGGAAATCTCTTCGCCTCAACCCCACTGGCAATTCTGCAACCCAGAACTGCCATCGCGTTGCAGCTCGAGCCCAATACCATTCTGCGGACGGGATTCGGTATCTTCAGCGATATCTTGCCGGGAAGTGTCGCCGACCTGATCGGTGTGAATCCGCCTTATGTTCAGACTTTTCAGGGAGGTCTGCTGGGAACCGTGGGCGGCACGGCCATCGCACCCGGAGTGCCCAACAGCGCAGTGGATGCCACCATCGCAGCAAATCAGAGATTCAATTCAGGTTTCCAGCAGGGACAGCTTTCCTGCGCCTCTCCGCTGGCGAACCCGGCTACCTGTCTTCCCCCCGTCGCGATCACGGCTGTCCCGGATGGCAAGCTGCACGCGCCTTACTTCATGGAATGGAGTTTCGGAATCGAGCATCAATTCGGAAACACGGGTAGCGTGCAGGCGCAATACGTGGGGACGCGCGCCGTGGATCAACCCTACCTTACACAAGTGAACGGGTACCAGAGTGTGTGCCCGGGATGTTTCGCTCCATTCCCTTATGGGCAGCCGACCGACCCCAGATTCGGAGCGGTGACACAGCTTTCCACCGGGGCCAGCTCCAACTATAACGGCCTTCAACTGACTGCCATGAAACACATGGGACACGGTCTGCAAGGGCAGGTGAACTACACATGGAGCCATTGCCTCGACACCGTCTCCAACGGCGGGTTCTTACAGTTCTCCGCCGGAGGAATTCTCTCTCCTTTACCGGGAGACCTGAGACGGGACTACGGCCCCTGTGACTACGACATCCGGCACAACCTCAATGCGCAGTATGTGTACGAGCTGCCGATCAAAGTGAAGAGTCGTGAATTGGGCCTTGCGTTGAACGGCTGGCAGGTATCGGGCACGGTATTCTGGCACAGCGGAGTGCCATTCTCGGTGTTGAGTACGCCCTATGCAGCAGACGGGAACGGCATCGTGCAAGGCAGCGGCCCGCAATTCGCAAGCCTAGTACCCGGAGTCGATCCCTACTGCCGCCACTGCGAGATCCCCGGAGTTACCCAGCCCGGAACCATCCAATGGCTTAATCCGAACGCGTTTGTGTCGGCAGTCGACCCGGCTACAGGAACTTGCAACGGTGGCAACTCCGCACAAAACTGTCAATTCGGGAATCTCGCTCGCAATGCTCTGCGCGGCCCTGACTTTTTCTGGAGTGACTTCTACATTACCAAATGGTTCCCGCTGAGCGAGCGGGTGAAGCTGCGATTCGACGCCCAGTTCTTCAACCTCTTCAACCATCCCAACTTCGGCCTCCCCAGCATCGTACTGGCCGGTATTCCGGGAAAGCCCTCTACCCAAACAGGATTCGGTGCTTTGACCTACACCACCTCCCCACCCACCGGGTTGCTCGGGGTTGGATTGGGAGGCGACAGCAGTCCCCGTATGATCGCATTCCAGGCCCGACTGCAGTTTTGAAGCCGCATGGAAGAAGGAGCGGTATTCGTGGGGTGCCAAGCTGTCTGTGGAACCTGATGGACAAGATAGCCCTCGACAGCTTCCTTTCCAGCTTTTCAGGGACCCACTCATCGCGCCGGGAACGATCCCAGGGAGATAGCATTCCACTTCTAGCGAATCAAAACGCAGCACCGTAGGATTGGCAGCGCGATATCGCCATATCGCTCGTAAGCCACACTACCGCGGCGATTCGGCGTCTCGATTCTCGCTGCTGTTCGGGGCTGGAAAACAACGGTCGCCAAAAGATGGCAGCGCCGCCTGCAATCGCATGTTGATCTCACATCGCGCTATTGCGTGATCGTCTTCACCGCATCGCCGACTTTGAAGCCCGTGCCGGTAACCGGAGCGCCGACGGCGGAAATGTCATCTACATCGGTGAGCTTGATGACGCCGATGGAGGTAGCAAGCCGCCGAATCACCTGCCCGGTTGCCGGATCTTTGATCTCCTTGGTGACCCGCGATACGTTCAACTCGTCGCCGACCTTCAGACCAGCTTTGCCGCCCACGTTCAGCACGATCTGGCCGCCATCGACCGCTGCCACGAGCCCTTCCACGGTGATGGTGCGCGCCTCAAGCTTGCTGTTGTCGGCTACGAGTTCGGTGCTCATCTGCTTCACCGCAGCCGTCGTAGCTTCGCCGATGATGGTGTTCTGAAAATCGCTGCTGCCGAAGTCAACGGCGCCATTGCCGAAACCACCCCAGTTACCGCCTCCGCCCAGCATCGAAGTGCTCTCGCGCGTCGATTCGCCCTTGCCCTCGGCGACGGCCATGATCTCAGCCGTATCGATGTTGATGATCCGGGCGTCAACCGAGACGACCGCTTTGCTCTTGCTGTGACCGAAGCCGCCGACTCCATAGCCATGCCAGTTGCCGCCGTTGCCACCAACCTTCGTGTTTTTGTTGTCGTTGCCGAACTGGGTGATGCTGCCCACGATAATGGCGTCCACACCGAGGAGCTTGCCGAGCTTAGCTGCCGAGTTCGGATTGGCGCGGTCGCTATTGGAGAAATTCTGTTCGGCCAGGATCTTGTCCATCGCCTTGCGGTCGATGACCGAGTAGGTGCCATCCTGGACGAGATACTTCACCGTCAAGTCCGAAATTCCCTTGCCGATATCCACGTTGTTGCCAAACACCGCCGCGGAGCTGCTTTGGACCGTCGCGTAGTCAAAATCGAATACCGCGACCCGCTTCTTGCGGCCACCTGGATGGATGGCAGGCGTCGAGGCCGATGCTGCCGCCGCTGCAACCGGCGCCGAGGCCGGGGGCGGGGTTTGAGCAGTCATTTCGAGAGGCAAGAGGGTTCCGAAGACCAGTAAGGCAAGGAGGACATTGTTCATGGTCGCACCATTCCCATAGTGATTCGAAGCGATAATGGCGTTTCGTACTCGGGGGAGAGTATCTGGTTAGCAGGTTATTAAGCCACGTTGAGCTTCGCCTGTCCAGAAGTTTCAGGGTTGGGCTGGATTCGGAGGGGCCAGGCAGGCAAGGTCGGGGGGAGACGGAGCAAGACAAAGGCGCAGATTGCTCTGCGCCCGGTTTGTTCAAATTGTGCTATATCGTTACTGGTCCGCCGCCCCGCCAGGCTGCGCCTGGTTATCGATCCCGAGTTCATGCGGAGACGGGATGACCGCCGTCTCGGGATTCAGCAACCCCTTGTGGTCAGGTCCGAGGCCTAACTTGATCAGCGCGCGCGAGTCCGGGGTCAACTTCGTCTGCCAGCCGTTCGCCGCCTGATAGCGAGTCATGGCGTCCTTGCTTTCCTGGTCCCACACGCCGGTGGGATCGCCCGACAGATAGTGCTCTTTAATCAGCGCAGTCTGGATTTCGCGAGTGCGCTCTTGATCCATGCCCTGCTGGCCGCGGGACTTGGCGGAATGGTGGCTAGTTTTCTTCTTGGAAGAATGGCTGGATGTCTTATGAATCTTGGCAGAGGTGGAATACGATTTTGGTTTCGTCGTCGTCGTGGCCGAAGCTGCCAGCACCATCAGGAACAACGCGACGGTAATGCCAACGGATTGAGGGAGTCGATTCCGTAAGCGCAAACATCACCTCGACACAATTCTATGAATTCCGGAATGGAAATTCATTGTAAATACACATTCGTGTAAACGGGAAGCACAAAACGGGACCGGGTTCCCAATATGAAACAGCAGCGGCGCTGCCCATCGTTTCTGTTTCGATGCAGCAACGCCGCTGGTCAGTTTACCACTTGTTAAAAATTCCAGAGTACCTGGTTTACGGCAGAGTACCCCCCATGAAGACCGTACCGTTGTCGCCCTTGTTCTGCCCGCGCGGCCGCACCAGGAAGACAACGTCCTGCCCACTCTTCATTTCACTCTGCAAGCGGTTGAAATCAGCCTCATTGTTGACCGCCTGCTTATTGATCTCGAGGATCACGTCGCCACGGCTCAAGCCCACCGTGTCGCCGAATCCATCGGGCTTGACATCCTGCACCATCACTCCCTTGGTGTTCGGGAACTGGTAGCGGTCGGCCATGTCCTGGGTTATGCCGCGAACGGTGATGCCGAACTTCGATTCCTTCGGCTGCTCCGGTTCGTTGCCTTCGTCCTGTTCGCCCAGGCGCGCACCAAACAGTTTCGAACGGTCGGCGACGATCACCGCCGCTGTTGACTCTTTGCCACTGCGAATGTAGCCCAGTTTGGCGGTGTCTCCCGGCTTGATGGCCGAGATCTCGGCCACCAGGTCATCCCCGCTCTTCACAGACTTGCCGTTGACGGAAACGATGGTGTCTCCCGTCTTCAAGCCAGCCTTGTCCGCTGGGCCATTGGGAGTAACGTTGGCGATGGTCACCCCGGTGCTGACGCCGTAAACACGCGCTACCGCCGGATTCGGAACGGCGTTGAATTCCACGCCGATCGAGCCGCGCGACACCTTGTGCTCCGGCCCAATCAGCTGGTTATACACATTGGCAACCGTGTTGGAGGGCATCGCGAAACCGACACCCTGATAGCCGCCGCCGCTGGTATAGATCGCGGTGTTAATGCCGATGATCTCGCCGGCCATGTTGACCAACGGTCCACCTGAGTTACCCGGATTGATGGCAGCGTCCGTCTGAATGAACGACTGGAATTGCCGGCCAGGCACGATGTTGCGCCCCTTGGCGGAAACGATTCCCGCGGTCACGGTCTCTTCCAAACCAAAGGGGCTGCCGATCGCCAGCACCCAGTCACCGATCTGCATACTTTCGGAATTGCCCAGCTTGGCGGCGGGCAGCGGCTTCTTGGTATCGATCTTAATCACCGCCAGGTCGGTCTCTTTATCGACGCCGATGACGGTGGCCGGATAAGTGACCGTCGCGGGATCGTTCATCAGCTTCACGCGGATGCGGTCAGCCTTCTCGACGACATGGTTATTGGTGATGATGTAACCCTTGGGATCGACAATAACGCCGGATCCGAGCGCGCGCTCGCGCAGGTCGTCACCGCCGGGAGCGCCATCGGGACCCATCTGACCGCCACCACCACCTTGCCCACCTTGTCCGCCAAAGAAGCGGTCAAAGAAATCCTGAAATGGATTGTCTTCGTCTCCGCCTCCGTTATCGTCGTTCGGATTACCCGGCGTGGCACGGCCGCGGCGATGAGGGTTCTTGATGGTCGACTCGGTGTTGATGTTGACGACCGACGGTTCCAACTGGCGGGCGATCTGCGAAAAAGTGTTCGAGAGCTGCTGGGGAGCGGGAATGGTCAGCGGTGTGGCGTCGCTGGTGGGCGTCTTCTCCTTGCCCTTCACACCTTGCGAGATCACCGTGCCAATCAAAATACCTAAAGTCAGAGTCGCCAGAACTACCAGGGTTGAGGCGTAACGGGTGGACTTCAGGCGTTTCCTGAAACCCGAAACTTGCGGATCCATCGAGTATCCTCCGGCCTATCAAGCCAAACAAAAATTATACAAGTCGGCGCGATTTCCGACTGAAAGCATCATCCGGGATTGGGAGTTCCTAAATGATTAGTTCATTAGACGCCATTGGAGGGCTTTCGGTCACCAAAGGTCGTGCGTAAGCATAAATTAGCCGAAATCGGCTGCCTTAGTTTCGTGAGGCTGGACCTGATGACTCCCCTATTCGAGGCGTTTTTACGATTTTCGCTTCCGGGCCGCGCACCGCGATGCTTCTCAGGGCGAAAGAACCTGGCGGCCGTGACAAAAGCCGCGAGCCTCCGTGTCCGGTCCGCGGTATGAGCGCCTACTTCCCTTTCTCCAGCACATCTGCCGCGCGATTCACCGCGTCGGTAACCACTTTCAATTGTTGCTCCGTGGTCGGCAGGTCCTTCTTGTCGATCGACTCGTTAACTCCGGGAATCACCACGGCCGCATAGCCCGTGTACTCGCCGGGTGCGTAGATAGCGTGTTTGAACCACGGACGGCCGGGCAGTCCCTCGGTAAGGAAAGCGCGCTCTGTGGCCATCAAGGCCTGGTTCATCTTTGCCGGATCGCCCTTACCGCTGTTCTGCTCTTTCAGCATTTCAGCGCCCGCTTTCTCCATGTGCGAAGCCGCCTTGAGCGCATCGGCAAACGAGGGAGATTGCGCGCCGAAGATTTCCTTCGACTTCGTCTCCGCCGTCTTCAGGTACGCACCGATCTCCTTGCCATATTCTTCATAATCGAAGGGCAAAACGTCGGCGGAAGCGATACGAATCGTTTCTAATCCGTAGACACGCGCCATCTCCTGCTCGTAAACGAACGTGGGATCGCCAAACTTGGTAAACCAGGCGAAGTTGTCGAAGACCGAGTGATACACGCCGTAGGGGCCAATCGATCCAATGTCGTTGGACGGCACCGCAAGATGTTGCAGGAACGGCGTGAAGTCGGAACCGCTGCCCAGATCGCCGACGTGAACATCCTGCTTGACGACCGCGTTGGGTTCGCGGCGCGATTCGGTGTTGGGTATCGGCGGGGCCTTGGCCCGCTCGCGCTCGCGTTCCTCGCCTTTTGCCTTCCACTGCTCGTAAACGCTGCCACCCTTGGGACTCGGCACCCCCTTGGTAATGTCGCGCAGATACTGCTTGAGGCTGGGAACCGCCGAGCCGCCGAAGTCAGGTCCGGCCACGCCAACGTCCATATTGAAGTAGGCGACGGCCTTGGTCAGTTCCTGCGCGTGCTGCTCGGCAAATTCGGTCGAGCCAATCAGGCCCTCTTCCTCCGCGTCCCAACTGCAAAACATGATCGTGCGTTTCGGATGCCAGCCACTCTTCAGCAATTGGCCGACGCCATGTACGGCCTCCAGTAGCGCCGCTGTGCCGCTATTGGGATCGACGGCGCCGTAGACCCATGCATCGCGGTGGTTGCCCGCGAGCACCCACTCATCTGGAAACTGCGAGCCGTGCACCATTCCAATCACATCGTAGATGGTCGCCCAGTGATAGTTCTGCTTGAGGTCGATGTGGACCTTCACCGGTCCCGGACCAACGTGATAGGTGAACGGCAGGGCTCCCTGCCAGTCGCGTGGCGACTCAGGGCCTCCAAGGTTTGCCATGATGGGGCTAGCGTCGCCATAGGACAGCGGGGTGGTCGGAATTTTGGGCATGTCGGTCGCCTTCTCCGGCGATACACGCTTGTCGTCGGGAAGGTCCGGCAGCGATGCAATTCCTGGCGTGGTGGGATCGCCGGGATAGCGGAACAAATACTGGATGGAGCCGCGTTGTACGGCGCTCTCGGGCCGCCAGGGGCCCTTGGGATACTTATCGCCCTTGAAGTATCCATCGTCCCAAGGGTCGGAATAAATAATCACACCCGCGGCGCCGAACTCCTGCCCAACGAAGCTCTTTACGCCACGAAAGTTCTGTCCATAGCGGACGAGGAGAATCTTTCCCCTTACATCGATCCCCATTTCCTTCAGCTTTTTCAGATCTTCCAGTCGCCCGTAATTGGCGTACACGACTTCCGCCGTGACGTCGCCGGAGGGCGAATACTCGTTGAAAGCAGGCAGCACACGTGGATCGTCCTGGAAGGGATCGTTGCTCACATGCTCGCGCGAGGGCCCATGCATGGTGACGCCGGCAGGCGCAACCACATCCACATGGATCGACTCTGGCGTATTCATCCAGATCTTGTATTCCTGGATGTACGCGTCGAGTCCGGCTTCTTTGTACTTCTGCAAAACGTACTCGGCGGTCTTCTTGTCCTCGGGAGAGCCGGCGACGTGCGGCTCGGCGGTCAGAATGCGCAGATGCTCGCGTGCCAGCTTGGCTTCGGGAACGGCGAGAAAGGTTTTCTCTACTTGCAATTCGGCGGAAGGATCACGAAAGCCGGTGATGGTTGTCGGCGGCGTGAACGGCGCCGGCGTTGCAGCGGGCTGCTGCGCGAAAACGGGAGAGGAAATGGTGGTGAGAATCAGGGCGCTGGCGACGAAACTCTTCAATTCCAAAGTCTCCTGGGCGAGAGATCAGAACGCGCATAAGCACGTGCCGTGAAAACTAGCAGATTACATCATTGGGACAAGGACAAGAAATCGAGACCGGCAAAAGCGGATTTACGCCGCTGGACTGGGCTGGACAGAGGGGCCGGCGACCGCCGAGCTCGGCTTCGCGTGCACAACGTCCCGGGCGGGCCCCGTCCGCGTGGCGGGATGGTTCAGCATATTCTTCAGCGCGGGCAAGGCTGCCCGCATGGCCGTTTCACCATTGGCGATCAACTCTTTCGCCCGATCGAAGCCGTCATACGTAAAGCCACGAACGTCGGGCTCGAGCACCAGATCGGCGTCCTTCTTCCACACATCGCACATCTTGGCCTGCGCAATCGAGAAGCACTGGCCGATCACCTCGAAGATGTGGCGCGGAGCGCGGGCCTGCGACCAGTGGGCGCTCAGGTAGACCCCTACAACGCAATCGGCACCCATTTGACGCAGCGGAGTCGTCGGGACCGCGTAACCCAACATCCCGTCGATCAGCGACCGTCCATCGATCTCCACCGGCAAAAACATTCCGGGATACGCGCAACTGGCGCGGATCGGATCGACCAGCGAGCCACTGGTGAACACGACCGGCTCACCGGTGCGGAAATCGGTGGCGGTTACCGCCAGTGGAATTCTAAGCTCCTCGAAGGTCTTCAGCTTCACCACACGAGTACAGAACCGCACCATGCGGTCGTTGCTGCAGAATCCGTAACGGGACAGCGTCCAGCGCGCGAAGTCGCTGAAGCGCACGATGCCCGCCACCTCTTCCAACTCTTGTAAGGTCACGCCTGCGCAGTAGGCCGCGCCAATCAGCGAACCCACACTGGTTCCGGCGATGAACTCGACGGGAATTTTCTCTTCTTCGAGCACCTTCAGCACGCCGATGTGCGCCAGACCACGGGCAAAGCCTCCCCCCAGAGCAATGCCGAGTCTGCGCCGCCGGGTCGGCGGCACGTTCGCTGGGAGAGGATTGGGAACGGGTCTGCTGAATTCCTGGGAGAACGCGCGGACGGAACGAACCAGCCGGGTAAAGTTATTCAAGGCCGACCCCTACTTGCCGACGGCAATGACCCTGTGTTCCGGGCCACTGCGTAAGATGCTGAACTTAGGGCGAATGATGCCGTAAGCCGCGGGGGAAAGAAAGCGAATGAACCTCGCCCGGTAACGGATGTTTGGTTAATTTTCGGTCGGTACTCTGTAATATTCGTGGAGGTCGCCTGCCATCTTCAAACGGCAGCTTCACTTCGAGCGGCATTGGAGCTCTGGTTTTGCGGTCTCAGGCGCTTTTGTCGAGTAGTGAAGCGACCGGCCGTCCGGCACCGTGCGGTTGCGCTTTTCTCCCTTAGCAAACGGACACCCGGACCCGATTCCCGGTTGTCAGGCACGCCCTACTCTGCCAAACTAACCGGTTCGCCTGACAATGCCTATGGTGCGCGAGTTCTCGGCTGGCGGCGCAGTACTGCGAAAGATGCGCGGGCGCTGGTTCCTCGCGGTCATCGAACCGCATATGGAGCGGCCCAAGCAGCCGGTGAAAAGGCGCGGTGCACACAAAAAGCCAAGCGAGGCAAAGATCGTCGCCCTGCCCAAGGGCAGCATCGACGCGGGCGAGAAGCCGGAAGAAACGGCGGTTCGCGAGATCCAGGAGGAAACCGGCCTGCGCGCCGATCTGGTAACCAAGCTGGTGGACACCAAGTACTTCTACATGCGGACCTGGGGCGACAAGGCGCGCGTGTTCAAGATCGTCAGCTTCTACCTGCTGCTTTACCGTTCCGGCCGCATGGGAAACATCGCGCCTGAGATGCGGATTGAGGTGCAGAATGCCTTCTGGCTGCCGCTGGACGACGCAGCCCGTCGGTTAAGCTACAAAGGCGAGCGCGAGGTCGCGCTGCGTGCCTTGCAGTACATCGAAGACCATCCCGAGCTAGGAGCCAATGCCACAGACCCCACACGTTGAGCGCCACTTCACAGCCGGCGAGGTCGTTCGCGACGTTGTTATCGGAATGTCGGACGGCTTAACCGTCCCTTTCGCCCTGGCCGCGGGACTATCGGGCGCGGTCGATAACAGCCGCATCGTGGTCGTAGCCGGACTGGCCGAGATCGCCGCTGGCTCGATCGCCATGGGACTGGGCGGCTACCTTGCCGCGCGCAGCGACGCCGAGCACTACGCCAGTGAGCGCCTCAGGGAAGAGCGCGAGGTGCTCGAAATTCCCGACGAAGAAGCGCGCGAAGTGCAGAGGGTCTTCGCCGACTACGGCCTGTCACCCGACGAAAGCGTTCCGGTGATTACCGCCCTTACCCGGAAGCCGAAGGAGTGGGTCGATTTCATGATGCGTTTCGAATTGGGGCTGGAAGAGCCGGATCCCAAACGCGCCGTGCAGAGCGCCGGCACCATCGCCGCGTCGTACATCGCGGGCGGCATCATTCCCCTGGCCCCCTACATGATGATGCACAGCGTACGCGGGGCCCTGCTCTGGTCTGTGCTGGTTACCTTGATCGCTCTGGGCGTTTTTGGCTACATCAAGGGCCGTTTCACCGGCTCGCGGCCGCTTCGCTCCGCGTCACAAACGGTGGTGATCGGCGGACTTGCGGCGGGGGCCGCGTTCCTGCTAGCCAAGCTGATCTCGTAACCCATTATGGGAATACGATTTATGAAGAATTCTCTTGACTGAATGAGTATTCATTCAGTACGCTTAATTCAATTAAATAGGCGCGCGTCGTTGCCATCCTCACCCCACATCTTACGGCGCGCGCCACTTGCTTTGGGGCCGTTGCTTTAGAGGAGAGTAGCGTGATGCTGGTCAGAATTCCTGTTTCTCCGTGCGTGTCAACGTGCGTCTCCCGTTTACCTCTTTTCCCAAATCAGCCTTTGTACATGCAACGTTCGTGAATCCGTTGGCTCTCCACGCAACCGAAGCGTTAGGCTTCAATCGCCAAAGAATTCCCCGACGCGGCGCGTTGTGCGCCGCCGAAAAGCACGGCAGTAAGGGTTCTCATGCAGCGAAAGATCGAGAAAGTTGCCGTTTTAGGCGCGGGTACGATGGGTGCCCGCATCTCAGCGCACCTGGCCAATGCCGGTGTTCCCTCGTACCTGTTAGACATTGTGCCGCCCGACGCCGATGGTCCGGCGCGCAACCGCATCGCCGCCAGTGGCCTGGAAGCCGCAATCAAGTCGAAGCCCGCGGCCTTCTTCGAGCCCGCGCTGGCGAAGCTGGTCACTGTCGGCAACTTCGAAGATGATCTGGCGAAGCTGGCTGACGTGGACTGGATCATTGAAGCCGTCGTCGAAGATCTCGAGATCAAGCGCTCGCTGCTGCGCAAGATCGAGGCGGTTCGCAAGCCAGGCACGATCATCACCACCAATACCAGTGGATTGCCGGTGGCGAAGATCGTCGAGGACTTTCCTGACGAATTCCGCCGCCATTGGTTCGGAACGCACTTCTTCAATCCGCCGCGCTACATGCGGCTGCTCGAGATCATTCCGACCTCCGACGCCGATCCCGCAGCGATCGATACCATTGCCCGCTTCTGCGATCTGCGGCTGGGTAAAGGCGTGGTACAGGCCAAGGACACGCCCAACTTCATCGCCAATCGCATCGGCACCTTTTCCGCGCTGAACGTGATGCGCCTGATGCAGGACATGGACCTCAGCGTGGAAGAGGTCGATGCCCTGACCGGCGAGGCCGTGGGCTGGCCCAAGATGGCGACCTTCCGGCTCACTGACATGGTGGGTCTGGATATCCTGGGACACGTTGTTCGCAACGCCAGCACCAACATCCACGACGAACGCGACGACCTGAAGCTGCCCGACTTCTTCGCCGCCATGATCGAACGCAAATGGCTCGGCGACAAAACCAAGGGCGGCTTCTACAAGAAGCAAAAGTCGCCGCAGGGCGAGCAGCGGCTGGCCATCGACTGGAAGACGCTCGAGTATCGTCCCGCCTCTCGTCCGAAGTTCCCCTCGCTCGAAATGGCTAAGACCGTCGAGAGCCTCCCTGAGCGGCTCAACATGCTGCTGGCCCCCTCGCGGGAGAAGGCCGGTATCTTCCTCTGGTCGGCACTGTCGGAGCTGTGGACTTACGCGGCAAACCGCATTGGCGAAATCGCCGACTCCGTCGTCGAGATCGATCGCGCGATGAAGCTCGGCTTCAACTGGGAGATGGGGCCGTTCGAACTGTGGGACGCGGCCGGCGTCGAGAAGACGGTCAAGCGCATGAAGATTGAAGACCGGCCAGTCTCGCCCAATGTGGAGAAGCTGCTCGCGTCGGGCAACAAGAGCTGGTATGCCGACGACCCCAAGGCCGCCAGCGGGCGCGTGTATTTCGACCTGCGCAGCGAGAACTATCGTCCGGAAAAAGTCCCAGAAGGCGTGTGGTCGGTAGCGGTCGCCAAGAAGTCGAACTTCGTGGTGAAGAAGAATCCCGGCGCATCGCTGGTTGATCTCGGAGACGGCGTCGGCTGCATCGAGTTCCACTCGAAGATGAACTCGCTGGGCGGCGACATCGTGCAGATGATCACGCAGACGCTGAAGCCCGGCGGAGCGGGCGACAACTTCGACGCATTCGTCATCACCAACGACGCGGCGAACTTCTCCGTCGGCGCCAATCTCATGATGCTGCTAATGGCGGTGCAGGAAGAGGAGTGGGACGAAGTCGACATGGCCATCCGTCAGTTCCAGAACATGACGCAGGCCATCAAGTTCTCGTCCAAGCCCGTCGTGGCGGCGCCGTTCGGCATGACGCTGGGTGGTGGTACGGAGATCAGCCTGCACGCAGCGGCGCGGCAGCCGCACGCCGAGTTGTACTCGGGTCTGGTCGAGGTGGGTGTCGGCCTGCTGCCCGGTGGCGGAGGCTGCAAAGAGATGATGTTGCGCGCGCTCGATCGCGCGTATCACATTCGCCCGGCGGGCCGGGGTGAGAGTGTCGAACTCATGGAGGCGATGAAGCAGGCCTTTGAAACCGTCGCGCTGGCAAAGGTTTCGACCTCGGCCTTGGAGGCCCGCAACCTGTGGTTTCTATCGAGCGGCGACGATATCACCATGAATCGTGAGCGCGTATTGACCGACGCGAAGGAGCGCGCGCTGGAGCTGGCGCGTGAAGGCTATCGCGCTCCCCGGATGCGCACCGATATTCCGGCTCCCGGCGAGAGCATTCTCGCAACGCTGAAGCTGGGCGTCCACATCATGCGTGAGGGCGAGTACATCAGCGATCACGAGGTGAAGATCGCCGGCAAGGTCGCCGAGGTGCTCTGCGGCGGCAACGTCAACCCCGGCACTCCGGTGAGCGAGCAGTACCTGCTGGACCTGGAGCGCGAAGCGTTCAAGTCGCTCTGCGGCGAGAAGAAGACGCAGGAGCGCATTCAGTACACGCTGAAGACGGGTAAGACGCTGAGGAACTGAAGGCAGTGGTTAGTGGCTGGTGGTTAGTGGTTAGAAACCTCTGCATAGTGGACTCGGCGGTAGAGCTGGCCTTTAGGCCAGCGCCTAAGTCGCTGATAATCCTCAGGGGCTTCAGCCCGGCGGTTGCGGAGCACAAGACTTGTTCAGAGATTCCCTGGGATTGGTGACTGGTGATTGGTGGCCGGTGGTTCATGTTTCCGCTCCGCAGGGCGCCTCAGGTTGGGTTGAATCCAGTCCCGCGAAGGGGAACGAAAGATGTTAGCCGAATGCTTCAGCGCTGGGTCGGCTGGCCCAAAGTTGACTTGGAGTTCCGTAGGACGGCAGGGGAACTATTTTGCCTATCGGTAACCGCCGATGCTGATGGCTCGGCCCGAACACCCGGTTGTTGGTGGCTAAGTCCTTTGCAATGAAGATTTTGATCTCTAACTCATTTCGTTTGAAGATTTTGCGAGGATTTTTTCTCTAAAGTGTTGAATTTAAGGATTAGGGGGAGGGGGAGGGATGTTACTGCGAAGTAACTTTCATCCTATTTCGGAAAAGCGACTGATGGGCGTGTCAGATTACATGTTGGTAAACCTGTCGTTCCCGTCACCAGAACAAGCCGCAGATCCCTCCGTCGGGCTATAGCCCTCGGTCGGGAAAACGAGCGGAATTTATTGCTAGCTGCTCATCGCTAGTTGCTTATTGCCAGTTGCTAGCTGCTGATTGCAAGTGCTAGGAGCTTCTTTATGCGTGAAGTTGTAATCGTTAGTGCCGTGCGTACGCCGGTGGGAAAAGCTTACAAGGGAACGTTGCGGGCGACGCGTCCCGACGATCTGGCTGCGGTGGCCATCAAGGGCGCGCTCGAGCGGGTGCCGCAACTCGATCCCGCGACGATCGAAGACGTCATCCTGGGCTGTGCCATGCCCGAGGCCGAACAGGGCATGAACGTCGCTCGCATCGCTTCCCTGCGCGCCGGGCTGCCGGTCGAGGTCTCGGCCATGACCATTAATCGCTTCTGCTCCTCCGGGCTTGCAGGCCATTGCCATGGCGGCCGAGCGCATCATGGCGGGGGGCGCGGAGACGGTCGTTGCCGGTGGCGTTGAGTCGATGACCATGATCCCCATGGGCGGCAACAAGGTCTCGGCCAATCCGTGGCTGGTGGCGAATTATCCTGACGCTTATCTGTCGATGGGGCTGACGGCCGAGCGCCTGGCCAGGCGTTTCAACATCACGCGCGAACAGGCGGACCAGTTCTCCGTCGACAGCCACAAGAAGGCGATCGCCGCCATCGAGTCGGGCAAGTTCGACGAGGAACTGGTGCCCGTCCCGGTGAGCTTCACGACGCCAAACGGCAGCAAACCCAAGCGCACCGACAGCATGTTCAAGATGGACGAGGGTCCGCGTGCCGACACCTCACTGGAAGCACTTGGCGCACTGAAGGCCGCCTTCCACATGAAGGGAACGGTGACGGCGGGCAATTCGTCGCAGATGTCGGATGGAGCGGCTGCAGCGGTCGTGATGTCGGCTGATCGCGCGAAGACGCTCGGCTTGAGGCCGCTGGCTCGCTATGTGGCTTATGCCACGGCAGGCTACAAGCCGGAAGAGATGGGACTCGGCCCGGTGTTCGCGATTCCCAAGGCGCTGAAGATCGCCGGACTGCAGCTTAGCGACATCGACGTGATCGAGTTGAACGAGGCGTTCGCGGCGCAGTCGCTGGCCGTGATCCAGGAAGCGAAGCTCGATCCCGAAAAGGTCAACGTGAATGGCGGAGCGATCGCGCTGGGCCATCCGTTGGGCTGTACCGGAGCAAAACTGACGGCCAGCATCCTTCGCGAACTCAAGCGCCGCGGTGGACGCTACGGCATGGTGACCATGTGCGTCGGCGGCGGCATGGGAGCCGCGGGCATCTTCGAGAATTTGCAGTAAGGGCGGGTTTATCACGGAGGCACCGAGAACATGGGAGAAAATCAGCAACGAACTCGATGCAGAGGCAGAGGATTTGTCAAGACGGGGCTATTTGCACACCGGTTCACGATAACTAACAATCGCGGGAAATTTTAGGTATGGAAAGTTTTGGCCTCATTGAACCGCAGAGATACCTATGGGGCACGATGATCGCGGACATCGTGATTGGTATCGGAATGCTGGTTCCTGTCTCGATCGTTGCTCTCATGTTGGGAGGCTTCAGCTTCATCCAACCTTGGCTGATCGTCACTCCATTAGCAATATTCTTGATGGGCTGGTTGAGGGGGCGTACGTTCAGGAAGCTTTCGGCAAAGACTCTTGCCCTAGCGGCGCCGGCACTGCTTTTGTTTGGTTGCGGCGTACTGGAGGAGAACACCGCCGTCGTGCGCTTCGGCGTAATAATTATGCTCGCCGCATTGACGGTGTTGCCGACCGCCGGGGGAATCAAATTCGCGGGCGACAAATCCCCGTGTCGTAGGCGTCGCATGAGTTAGCCCATGCTTCAGCGCGGGGTGGGGCGAAAAGGCTCCGAGTCCGGTTCGAGTTGTTGAGAACAGTCAACCGCAAATCCCTCGGCGCTGAAGCGCCTCGGGATGACAACATTGAGAGAGCGTTACGGCGCACCTGAAGCTGCGCCCCTTCAAAACCGTAGTAAGGGTTTATAGAAACTAAGAGCCAAGAGCGAAAGGCGAAGAGCGAGGTTCAAGACATGGCAACTACCACGGCAGTACCCAAGACCAAGACCACGGGCGGAAGCTTCCTGCTCGAAGACCACAACCTGGCGAACGTCTTCACTCCGGAAGACTTCAACGAAGATCAGCGCATGGTGGCCAAGCTGGCGGAGGAGTTCGCGACCAACGAGATCGTGCCCCAGGCCGAGGCCATGGAGCACAAGGACTGGACGGTCCCTCGCGCCTTGCTGCAGAAGGCCGCCGAGATGGGGTTGACCAATGCCGACGTTCCCGCCGAGTACGGTGGCTCGGAGATGGACAAGACGTCTTCCGCCATCATCGCCGATTTCATGGCAAAGTACGGCAGCTTCATGGTGAGCATGGGAGCGCATAGTGGCATTGGCACATTGCCGCTGGTGTTCTTTGGCAACCAGGAGCAGAAGAAGCGTTACCTGCCGCGCCTGGCGACCGCCGAGCTCATCGGTGCCTACGCCTTGTCGGAGAGCACCAGCGGCTCTGACGCAATGAACAGCCGGACCCGGGCCGTGCTTTCCCCGGACGGCAAGCACTACATCCTGAATGGCGAGAAGATGTGGATTACCAATGCACACTTCGCCGACCTGTTCACCATCTTCGCCAAGATCGACGGCGAGAAGTTCACGGCATTCCTGGTGGAGAAAGATTTCCCCGGCTTCTCGGTGGGCGCGGAAGAAAAGAAGATGGGCATCCGCGGATCGTCGACCGCGCCGCTCATCCTCAGTGATTGCAAGGTTCCGGTCGAGAACGTGCTCGGCGAGATCGGCAAAGGGCACATCATCGCTTTCAACATTCTCAACGTGGGCCGCTTCAAGCTGGGCGCAAGCTGCGTAGGCGGCGCGCGCACCTCGCTCCAACATGCCATCGCCTATTCCAAGGAGCGTAAGGCTTTTGGTAAGAGCATTGCCGACTTCGGACTCATCCGCGAGAAGCTGGCGCAGATGGCGACCTGGCTCTATGCGTGTGAGTCCATGGTGTACCGCACAGTCGGCATGATGGACACCGCTCTGTCGGACATCGAGCACAACCCGGAGACCGTACGAAAAGCAATCGAAGAGTACGCGGTCGAATGCTCCATGATCAAGGTGTCGGCGTCTGAGATGCTCGACTTCGTGGTGGACGAAACGGTGCAGGTTTACGGCGGCTACGGCTTCGTCGAGGAGTATCCGGCGGAGCGGGCCTATCGCGATTCGCGGGTGAACCGCATCTTCGAAGGCACGAACGAGATCAACCGGCTCATCATCACCGGCTGGCTGTTGAAGCGGGCCATGAGCGGACAATTGGCGCTGCTGCCGGCGATCAAGAAGACGATGGAAGAAGTCATGGCCGGTCCGTCAGGCGAAGAACTGGAAGGGTCGCTCGCGGCTGAGCGCAAGATCGTCGAGAACGCCAAGAAGCTCTCCATGCTGGTCGCCGGTGCAGCTTCGCAAAAGTACATGCAAAAGTTGGCGGATCAGCAGGAGATCATGGGCGCGATCGCCGATATGGTCATCGAGACCTTTGCGATGGACTCGGCGCTGCTGCGCGCGCGCAAATATGTTGACGCCAATGGCGAAGACAAAGCGGCACTGGTTGTCGCCATGACGCAGGTCTACATCGCGGGTGCCATGTCGAAACTGGAAGCGGCGGCGAAGAAGGTGATCGCAGCCGTGGCGGAAGGCGACATGCTGCGCACCCAGATGGCGATCGTCCGGCGGCTGGTGAAACACGAACCGGTCAACGTGATCGCCTTACAGGAGAAGATTGCGGCGCGCGTGCTGGAAACGGGCAAATACGTTGTGGCGTAGATGATCACTCACCGCAAGGGCACGGAAAACACGGGGGATCTACAACGACTTCCCTGTACCCTCATGTCTCCGTGCTCGGTGCATTTAAGCGAGCAAGTGTAGATCGCTGGCGCGACGGGCTGATTTCAACAGCTATCTGGAAGGTGAACGTGCCTTAAAGCCATTCCTGCAGATTTTGCTAAAGAGCGCCGGACTTTCCATTGCTTACTCCCTGAGGTCCCCAGGTGTACGATGCCTTATGAAACGAGTTAGCGATTCCTGGCGACCGCTAGGAGCTCTTTTGCTGGCGGTATTGTTCTTGCCAGGTTGCAACGCCCTCAATCCCCTCTGCGAAAGTACTCGGCCAGCCCCAGTTATAGGGTCTCTTTCTCCCACCACGGTTACATTCGCTGAAGTGCAGCAGGGCCTCGTTCTTGCCGTGAATGGTAGCCAGTTTGTTTCGTCTTCTGTCGTGGTCATCAACGGGGTGACGCTAAGCACTACCGTCGTGAGTAGCCAGCAGTTACAAGTTACGATCACGACCGCGCTGATCTCCGGTCCGGGAACAGCCAGTGTGGCGGTCACGACTCCGAGCGGGAACTCCGGTAATCTTGGCTGTACGAGCGGTGGAACCAGTAGCGCCCTCGTCTTGACGATTACTTAAGGAAAGCAACGGTGAACCGGGCGCTTAATCCTGAGAAGCGTTGCACCATCCCTCCTCGTGAAACTGGAGAGCGACGGTTCGGCAGCAAACGCGTTTTTGGGGACTTTGGGGGCCAACTTTTCCGGAATTATGCCTTTGACAAACCCAAGCAGCCGGAAGAATTGACTACGCAGATTAGGTGTTGTGACAATCGCCGACTCGCAAGCAATCCTGGGTGGACGGCTCGTTCGGTTTTGTGCGTTCAATCTGCCTCTTTCGCACGTCTCAGCTCTTCCATCACCGACGACACCAGCTCTTTTGCGTCGCTGATGCCTTTCATGATGAGCTGAATATCCATGGCAGGCTTGCCGGGCTGGCGCGCGCTCTGGCAGTAGACACCGTGCTGCCCCACCAGCGTAAGAGCGTCGGTCAGCACATCCAGTGTCACGGCGAGCCTGCCACGAGGCATGCCCATCATGAACTCGTATTTCTCCAGCTCTTCGCGCTTTTCGTCCAGAACACTCATGACTTCTATGCTATAGCACCGCGCTCCCGTTAGTGTCGGAGAGCAGGTTCCTCCACTTCCCCTTCGACTAGGCTCAGGGTCCGGTTGGAATGACGCGGAGGAGAGATGCTACGGTCGCGTGACGGGAGCGGGCGTAATAGAATGGCGTGTCGCAAGTCTTGCTCGACGTGGAGGAGCTGTAATGCAGAAGAGTCGTTCCTGGTTTTTGCTTTTGGCGATTGCGGCCTCGTTGGTGCCTGTCGCATGTTCGCAGAACCCGCCAGCCAGTCCTCCAGGAGAGGCCTCTGTCAGCTTCGCCGACGGCAAGGCGGTGACCATCAAGTACAGCCGGCCGTTTGTGAAGGGTCGCAAGATCTTCGGCGGCCTGGTTCCTTACGATCAGGTATGGCGCACGGGCGCAAATGCCGCGACCAGTCTGAGCACCGATACCGACCTCGATATCGGTGGAACGGCTGTTCCGAAGGGCAATTACACGCTCTACAGCTTGCCGACGCAAAGCGGATGGAAGCTGATCATCAACAAGCAAACCGGCCAGTGGGGTACGAAATACGATCCGTCGCAGGACCTGGCGCGAATCGACATGAAGGTCACGAAACTATCATCGCCAGTCGAGGAGTTCACCATTTCGCTCGACAAGGCGGGCCCGGATGCTGCCGTCCTGAAATTACAGTGGGAGAACACCCAAGGCACGGTTGACGTGAAAGAGAAGAAGACAATGGCCCGCGAGCAGGATATACCGTTGCAGCAGTGATGGAGCCGGTCTGATTTGGTGACGAGGCAGGAGTCAGGGAGAAAAGCAGATTCCCCGCAGGCGGCTTCGCCGTCCTGAGCTGAAGGCCTACGGCGCCTGCTCTTTCAATAGCGCCGCACGGCTCAGGCGATGAGTGGCGAGAGGTCCCGGTGAGCGTCGAACTCGATTCCGAAATGTTCACGCAGGCAGATGCGAACTTCTTCGGGACCGCCGAGGATGCGTTCATGGCGGGCGTCATCTCGTGTGAGGATGAGCCGAGGCCCGGAAAGCGTGACCCGGCCATTGGGCATGGCGCGCGAACAGATGCTACGCTGGGTAAAGTGCGACTCGGGCGAAGTCTGGTGGTAGCGCGACATCGGCTCGAAGTCACTAAGCTTGCGGGGAATGTCGCGGAAGCGATAGAGCGGGGTTTCTTCCTCATGGTCCTGTGCGTGCCGGCATAACTCCCACTCGTCGCCATCGAGCGCTACCGAGTAGCGATGGCCGTTGACCGCTCCGGCTCCGTCACTTTTTAACTGCAGCGGGCTGAGGAAGGACTCGCCGAAGCCGACATCGGCTAGCCACGGTTCGTCCAGTTGCACTTTCAGCAGCATGTGATCGAAATCCGGGCCGAAGCCGCCGTCCTCGCGACGCACTCTCGCCGAGAGCAGTTGCACGCGATATCCGAGCGCGTTCAGCAACTCCGCAAACACGCCATTCAGTTCGTAGCAGAACCCTCCACGGCGCCGCAGAACGATCTTCTGCTCAAGTGGCGCGAGATCAAGGACAATGGGCTGCTTCAGAAGAATGTCAAGATTTTCGAAGGGGACGGTAAACAGGTGCTGGCGGTGAAGTTCGCGCAAAGCGGCCGGGGAGGATTCGCGGGGGCCGTCGTAGTTGATTCGGCGCAAGTACGCCGCAACATCCATGTGTTAGACAGGCAGCTCATCCTGCAGCCACGCTGCCTCCTGGAGCTTCGGCTCCGCGGTGAGGTCGAGCACGAGATTTTCCAGCACCAGGCGCTTGCTGGGAGGGTTGGAACGCAAGGCCAAATCGGCCCGGGCGATCCGCCGAATCGCAGTCGTAAGCTCCCGGCGCGACTTGTATCGACGTGCCTGCCGGATAATGTCTTCGGCTGCAAAAGGTGGGATACGAAATCCCTGCCAGAGGGCCTGCCATAGAGCGCGAGAGTCGCGAACGTTGCGCTCGAGGATAACCAGCATCTGGCGAAAGGTTCGAGACAACATGTACAGATGGCCGATGGCTGCCTCGTCACCATCACCGGCGCTCAGGATCGCGTCGAGCACGCTGAGCGCTCGGCCCCGGTCGCGGCTGGAGATGGCATCCGTCAACTCATAGAACGAGCGCTGCTTGGCGGCGAGCACCAGCGTCTCGACGTCACCCAGCGTAATGCGCTTCTTTTCGCCGACAAACAGAACAAGTTTCTCCAGTTCGTTGGCGACCATCATCATGTCGCTACCCAAAGAGTCGACCAACTCGCGGGCAGCGTCCGAATCCAGCTTCACGCCCTCGGCATTGGCGGTGTCGACGGCCCACTTGGCGGCTTCGCTGTCGTCGACGCGGGCAAATTCCAACACGGTGCAATACTCGCCCAAAGTCTCGCGAATGCGTTCGTAGCGGTCCTTGTCGGTCAGGTCCATGCGGCGGGCGTCGGCGGGAATGCTGACATGATCGGCGATAAACACCAGCATCGCATCGGGATTGGGATTCTTAAAGTAGTCTTCGATGGCGCCGAACTCTTCGTCATGTTTGCCACGGCCGTAGAGGTTCTTGACCCCGCGGATAAAGAACACCTGGAAAGGCGCCATCAACGACGGGGTGCGGGCCTGGTCGAGCACTTGCCGCAATTCCACGTCGGCGAGATCGACGTCATACAGACTGAGCTCCCGAACATCGGCAGGGACGAGGTGTTGCAGAATCGCCTCGCGGCATCGCTTACGGAAGAACGCTTCGTCGCCAATAAAGACATACCCCGGCGCGAACTTGCGGGCTTGTACGTCGGCCACGAAACGGTCCGAGGCGGCGAAGCTGCGCATCAGTACGCCTCCAGCATATCGCTGACCAAGGTGCGCGAAAAATCCCGGGCGACTCGTTGTACAGCGGGGGTTTCTTCGGAAAAGAAGCTGCCCGGATCGGTTGAAACCTGATACTGCTGGCGAAACAAAACGTTAGGGTTGTCCCATAGGATCTTACCCTTCCGGTCGACCAGCGAAACCCTCATTGTGATGACGACCAGCGACGACGAAATGCGGCCGTTAATGGAGTCATAGGTCAGAGCGCCGGTGGATGCCGCCGTCACCGTACCGCTCAGCGTGGCGTCGGCGGTGCCGTCATTGGTGGTGACGATGCGATAGTTGGTTCGGCTGCGCAGCTCCTGGACCACGGACGTGGTGAGCGTCTCGCCCACGTGGTACGTCTGGGTCAGGTTCACGAACGCCGGGACGTACATGGTGTGCAGATCGCTCGGCAGACGTACTCCTTTGGCGCTGGTGTGGTAGCCGCAACCGGATGCGAGAAAGAGCACGGCGATCGCCGCCAGGAAGACCGGACGCATTCTGCAAGACTCCTTCACTGCACCGTTCCCCGCGGCCGCGCCGCGATCATGCTCTCCGCGCATTCGACCGCGGTAAGTGCGGAAATGCGCAGGTTGTCGGACGCTGCCCAGATCCAGAATCCGTTGTCGCGCTGCGGGTCCGCGCGAACCACCGCTTGAATCTGCTCCTGCCCGGCCGCGTTCACATTGCTGGGCGACTCTTCTCCGCCCTGCAGCACATCGACGTGATCACCCGCAAGGGCGGTGACTAAAGCCTCGGCGCGTCGCCGGCTTCTCCAGTTCAATGTAAAGCGAGAACGCGTGTCCGTGGAAGATAGGAGCCTGCAACAGCATCAGCGAAGGTACGGCGGCCTTGTCATTGACCAGCTGGCGGAAGTGCTGTGTGATGCGGTTTGCCACCGATCCGAGTGAAGGCAGCGACTTGTCGCCGTAACGGTCGATCAAATTAAAGGCAACTTGGGTATCGAAAACCGTTTTGGGAAGCTGCTGGAACGAGAGCAGGTTGATCGTCTGTTCATGCAGTTCATCCATGCCACGTTTGCCGTGCTCGGAGGCGGGCTCCAGACAGGTGGCGATGGCCCGCTGGACGTTGGCAACCTTCTGGGCGCGCAACAGCAGCAAGGCGAGCACGATCGCGGCAGGATGGGCGACCTCAACCGGGGCGCCGGCGAAGTCAAGCCTGGGCGCGACGCCAAGTTCGCGTTCTATCCACGGCGAACGCAAAACGACATTCTTCTCACCTTCCAGAGCATAGGATAGGTCGATGATGTCGCTGCCCGACTTGCTCGCCATCGGCCACGTGGAGCGAGTGAAGCTGTGGTCGGAGGCAAAAAACGTGAAGTCGACATTGGCGAGGTGCTCGGGCAGCACGCGCTGGATGAACGTAGGTTCGTCGCCCACAGCTTCGAGCTGGCCCAGCGACTCGTCATCATCGAGCAGACGAACGTCGCTGGCGGGAAAGTTGCGATCGCTAAGAATGTCTTTGAGCTCTCGACCCTTGAGGGTTGCGGCTCCAATAATGGCCACGCGGAACATGCCGCCCCAGTGACCTCCGTCGACAGGGGGAGTGGGAGGATTAGTGGGTTCTTTTTTCATCAGGCGTGGGAAACCTCATCCCGCGGAGAAGCCGGCGGCATGGTGGGCCGGCGGAACACAAAGGACAGCCGGGCCAGCACGCCCGAAAGTATGTAGACCAGCGCGAGCGCGAACAACACATATCGCGACTTATACCAGATCAGTGCGATCAGGCCTCCCATGATGATCATCCAGCGAAAATTCTGCGGCTGACGAAAATTGATGCCCTTCAGGCTGAAGAACCGCCAGGTACTCACCATGAGGAAGGCGACGGCAAAAACGAAGACAGCCCAACCGATAGAGAGCCACCAGATCTGTAACGGGTAGCCTTGCACGAGGTGAACTACCGCTGCGATCGCTCCAGCTCCGGCTGGAATGGGCATGCCGACGAAATACTTGCGGCCTGGCCTGCCAGGATTGGAAGGCTGAGGATTCTTCTGGATGTTGAAGCGGGCGAGCCGTCCTGCGCCTGCGAGCAGGAAAACGAAGGTTGCAATGGCACCGAGTTGGACCACTTCGGAGCGCAGATCGCTGTCCCCCATGACAGGCAACAAGCGGAAGCCCCATGTCCAGGCCAGGATGGCTGGCGCAACCCCGAAAGCAATGACGTCGGCCAGGGAATCGAGCTCTCCTCCGAAAGCGCTGGCGGTGTTCGTCAGGCGCGCGATGCCGCCATCGAAGAAGTCGAAAACAATGGCGAATCCGATGGCCTTGGCGGCCTGATCAAAATGCCACGCATCGCCGACGGTGCCCTGTATGCATTGGGAGAGAGCGTAATATCCGGCGGCGATATTGAAGGCAGTAAAGATCGAAGGCAGAATGTAAAGCCCTTTGCGAGCACCACGTGGCTTTGCGGGATCATCATAGCGACGGGTGGGCAGATCGCTCATCGCACCTCCGCTGCAGCGGGAACCATGGGTGCAACGCTGACCGGCTGTGCCACAGCCAACACGCTGGAGCCGCCTTGCACGTGGTCGCCGACCTTAACCTTCACCTGTGCGTCGCTGGGAAACAATACGTCGCATCGGGAGCCGAACTTGATAAGGCCAATGCGTTCGCCGCGCGCGACGCGGTCGCCAACTTTCCTGGTGAACACAATCCGGCGCGCCAGTAATCCCGCGATCTGCTTGAAGATCACAACTCCGGCGTCGCTGTCGACGGTCACGATGTTCTGCTCGTTCTCGGCGGCCGAGATCTCGCCCATGGCATTGCCGAACTTGCCTTTCTGATAATGAACATCTGCAATCACACCGGTGACCGGCGATCGGTTGACGTGAACGTTGAACACGTTCAGGAAGATGCTGATTCGCGTACGCGGCAAACCTTGCGCGTCCATCAGAGAAACGTCGGTGACCTTACCGTCGGCTGGGGACACGATGGCCCCCGGAACGGCGGGGATGACCCGTTCAGGATCGCGAAAGAACCACAGGAAGAAAGCGGCCAGCAACAGCGGCACCACAGCCAGCAAGGGGCTGAACCACCCCAGCAGCAGGGCCACCGCAAGCAATGCCGTTCCGTAATAAATGCCGTCACGAACCATAGGCCGTCTGTCGATTATAGAGCCTGCAACCCCGGTTTCGCCTTACTTCGCGGGTTTCAGGATCTCGCGGGCGAGCGAGTCGAAGTTCTGCTGCACCTGCGTGTATCGATCGCCGGTCGATGGCCCGGAGAAGCCAGCGTGAATTGCAAGCACGCGACCGCTGCGGTCGAGAAAGATTGCCGTAGGATACGCGCCAAAATCGACAAGCTGAGGAAGGGTTTTGCCGATCTCGCCTTCGGCGGTGGTTCCCGACAATAACATCGTAAAGGTGAGGCTGTACTTGGCACGGTAGATCGCCATCAGGCGCTGGTTACGGGCGGCATCGTCGGTATATTCATACGCCAGGGCGACGATTTCCAGACCCTGATCGTGGTATTTGCGATAGAGAGTCTCAAGAACAGGCGCTTCATCGTGGCAATTGGGACACCAAGTTCCGAAGATATCGACAATGACGGGTTTCCCTTTAAACTCGGGACTGGCCTGAGTGACGGGTTTGCCGTTCGCATCCACACCACTGAAGCGGAATACTTCTTGCGGATCTTTGACGCGGGTAAGCTTTGCGCCCTGAATATTGGGATCGACCGACGCGGTGTCGGAGCTGCGTTGCGCGGTAAAGGGGCTCACGCTCGTCAGGCCCGACCCGATTTGTCCCTTGAGGCTGCCGTCCGGAAGGAATTCACCGTTGAAGGCAAGCACGTGAATGCCATCGAAGCGGCTCAGATGGAAACGCGTGGCGCCGTCTTGCCTGAATATTGCGCCATGCAGCAGCCCGGTATCGCCGCTGACCGGCTCGAAAATACCGGTGATGACGGCCTCTCCGTCCGCATTCGCTGTCTGGTCTTGTCGGAAGTCGGCCAGGGTAACTCGCTCAGCCCCCTCTTCGCTCGGACGGTGAAACACCCACTCACCCGCGAGGGTCGGGCCGGTCCAGGCTCTACCAGCAGCGATCTCGCGATGAGGTGTGAGGGTGAGCGGAATATGCACAATGCCGCGGCTGGTTTGCCGGGAGTATTCGCCATCCATCTGCCGGGACGAGACAAAGTGTGCGGTGATCGTGCCGTCGTAGTAATCGAAGCGCAGCGTCAAAACTCTTCCATCCCATGAGGCGCTGGTAAACGGCTGACGATCAGGGCCGTTCAGCAAGGTGGCGGTCAGTTGTCTCCCTCGACCTTGCAACTCGACACCAAAATCAACTTCGCCGGCGGCGCCTCTGATTACTCCATCCCAAAGGCCAGTTGGGTTTTGCGCCTGAGCAAACGCACCATGCGACGCCAGTACGATGATGGCAACCAGATGAAAAAGAGAGCTATGCCGGAGGTTTTGCAATGAGGTTCCACTCCCTCGTATACGGATGCTGAAGCGCTCGGATCGACTTCGGAGTTGTTGAAGGCTGAAGTCCTGCGGAAAGAGATTTAACCAGGCGTGAAACGCGGGATATAGATGGAGCGGGGCAGTAAAGAAGAAGTCTTTACCGCCGCGCTGCCGCGTGACAGGTTGATTAAGCGACCTGGTGGTCGGTCCGGAACTTCTGTTCCAGACTTTCCATCCGGTCCTTCAAACTCAACTTGAGCTTTTTGAGACGCACTTCTTCGAGCTTTTCGTCTTCGGTTAAATATTTCTTTTGGATGAGAGCATCGAGTTTCTGTGCGTACTGTGAATGTTCTTGAGCCAGCTGCCGAAACTGTTCGTTGTTTGCGATAAGCTGGTCGCGTACCTGAGCTGCCATTCAGCGGACCTCCTGGCCAAATCGAAGAAGAAAACGCTACCACACGGCCTATTCTGCTTCAAGGGATATTGTCACACAATTGCAATCTTCGGCGCAGAAGCAGGGCATCTTCGGAGGGATTCCGGTAGTAGTCGGCCCTCCTGCCTTCCAGGCTAAAGCCATGTTTTTCATAGAGTCTGCGGGCAGCCCGGTTAGATTCGCGGACCTCCAGCAGTACGGCAAGGGCGCCGGCGGATTGCAACTCCCGCAGCAATTCTCCCAGCAACTCGGAGGCAATGCCGCGCAGCCGCTGCTCTGGCGCGACTGCCAGATTCTCGATTTCCCATTCATCCGCTAAGGAACGGACAATGATAAATCCACAAACATCGTCGGAGCCGGAATTGGTCGCGACCAGGGCCCGTCGTCGCGGAGCATCCTGCTCAAACAAGGCTCCGTAGGCCAGTAAGCTCCAATGGGCTGCGGTGTCGCTCTGCTGTTCGATTCGCTGAATAGCAGGCAGGTCGTCGGGAGTAGCAGCGCGGATCGGCACGGGAGGTCAGCGCTTCGGCGGAAAGAGTTCGGCGTCAGAGCGTCGAATGTAGTTGGCGTCGAGGGTCGCGGGATCAACGGTATTTCCCGCAAGAAGTTTACGCAGGCCGATGCGTCCCACGTTGTCGGCGCGTAGAGCAGGAACGAGCGTGACGTCGGCGAACTTGCCTCGCAGCACATCGGCGACTTTCGCGTCAGGGGTTACGATCCTCAACGACTCGCCGCCATGTGCGGGCAAAGAGGCGGTCTTGGCGATGTATTCGCGCAGCATAACTGCACTAATTCCGCTTACCCGGTACTCTCCGACGAAGGCTTCGCTGCGGCCGGCATCGAGCAACGCCGCCACCATTTCCCCATCCTGAGCATGGGTAAGCGCAATCGCCTCCAGCATGGAAATCTCCGCCAACGGCTTTTGCAAAATTTCGCAGAGCCCCTTCACCGTCGAAAGGCCTACCCGCAGGCCGGTAAACGAGCCGGGACCCGAGACTACGACAAATCCGTCAATCTGATTTTTGTTGAACTGGTGCTCCCGGAGCGCCTGCGAAATGGCGGGCATAAGCTGGGTGGAGTACATCCCACCCTCGAGCGAGGTGAGTAACAAGGTTTCGAAATGGTCACCGTCGCCCCGGCAAAGTGCAACGCTGCCCTGACGGCCTGAGGTATCGATGGCGACAACCAGCATGGTCAGACGCCTACGGGGGCGTCCTCTACCAACTCCAGCAATACGCCTCCCGTGCTGGAGGGGTGCACGAAGATGTACATGTGTCCACCGGCGCCAATCTTGATCTCGTCGGAGATCAAGCGCACTCCATCGGCCTTCAGCCGCTCGACGGCTTCGACCAGGTCGGTCACATAAAGCGCGACGTGATGCAAGCCTTGGCCTCGCTTTTCCAGAAATTTTGCGATCGTAGAATCGGGCGAGGTTGGCTCCAGCAACTCAATACGGCTCTCGCCCACGGGAATCATGGCAAGACGCACTTTTTCGTCCTCGACAACTTCTTCCGGCATCACGCGCAATCCCAGCCTCTCGTAGAACTTCCTCGCCTCCGACAGTGACTTGACGGCGATTCCCAGATGATCGATTTGGCTCATGAATGCTTCCCCACTTCCGCGATGATCTCTTCCACCAAAGAATACGGGTCGCGTTTGTGTTCGGCAACCTGCGCCGCGTAGCGCCGGTCAGCCCCATTGCTCATGTAGACGGCGACGACACGCTGGTAAAGAGCATCCCGCAGCATCTCGGCTATCCGCTCCCGCCAGTTTTCCACGCGTCGCGCCCGGGCCCGCTCGGAGGTCTGCGAGAATTGCCCGTAGCTTTCGATTGCCTGCAGCAAATCGGGAACCCCGGTGCCTTCATGGCCGACGGTCTTGACGATGGGAGGCGTCCAGCTGTCTTTCCGCACGGCGAGCGATTGCATCGCACGAATCTCCCGTTCAACCCGCTCGGCGCCATCACGATCGGATTTGTTGATGACGAAGATGTCGGCGATTTCCATAATGCCGGCCTTGATCGTCTGCACATCGTCGCCCATGCCCGGCACCAGTACGACGATCGTAACGTCGGCCAGGCGAACGATGTCCACTTCGTCCTGCCCTACACCAACCGTTTCAACAATCACAACGTCGCGACCGCTGGCATCTAACACCGTGGTCGCGTCGGCTGTCGTGCTGGCGAGGCCGCCCAAAGAACCGCGCGTCGCCATGCTGCGGATGTAGATCCCCGGGTCGGCATGGTGCGCCTGCATCCGAATGCGATCGCCGAGAATCGCGCCTCCACTGAACGGGCTGGTGGGGTCGACGGCAACGATGCCAACCGTCTTTTCCTGTTTGCGATATTGGCGTGCGATGTGGTCGACCAGCGTGCTCTTCCCTGCTCCCGGCGACCCTGTCATCCCGAGCAGCAAAGCATTGCCGCTGTAAGGGAACAGCGCTTTGAGCAGGTCGGTCGACTGGGGCGCCCGGTCTTCCACGAGCGAGATGGCACGAGCAATCGAGCGCAAGTCGCCGGAGCGAATGCGCTGCACCAGATCATCGATAGGCTGACTCATGAGGACTCTGACTCGGCATCAAGTAGATTAACAGTTGCACAAGCAAGCGCAGTAGGAAGACACTATGCAGGCTGCGAGCGAAGGCGTGTAGTCCGGTGGAAGACGGCCGGTCCCGGCGGGAGGTCTGTTCCATGTGGCTTGGTGTCACGGCGACGGTAATGGTGGTTTCTCTTATGGCATTTGGCGGTTCTGCTCAGAATGCAAAGGCGAAAGGGGTGTTGCTGGTCGCTGAAAAAGGCACGCAGAGCCTGGCGATTGTCGATCCGGCCAGCGGACGAGTCATCGCTTCCGTGCCTGAGGGAGGGGAAACCGGGCACGAAGTTGCGGCTTCGCCGGACGGCCGGTTCGCTTACGTGCCTATCTACGGAAACGCGGGTGTCGGGCTGCCGGGAACCGACGGACGCGAGCTCGTAGTCATCGATATCGCGGCACACAAGGTAGCGAACACCTTGGATTTCGGCCACGGCGTCCGGCCACACTGCCCGGTATTCGGACCCAAGGACGGGCTGTTATACGTCACCACCGAGTTGGACAAGACGGTGAGCGTAATCGATCCGCAGACTCTGAAGGTGGTCGCTTCCATTCCGACCGGACAAGCCGAATCCCACATGCTGGCCTTGTCGCACGACGGCCGCCGCGGTTACACAGCCAACGTGGGTCCTGGAACCGTGTCGGTCCTTGACCTGGCGGCACGCAAAACGATCGCCGTGATCCCCATTTCCCGGCAGACGCAGAGAATCTCAATCTCGATGGACGACCGGCGGGTCTTCACCGCCGATCAAACCCAGCCTCAACTCGCCGTCATCGACACGGCAACCAATCAACTCGGACGGGCGATTGCATTGCCGAGCTTGGGATACGGAAGCGCTCCCACGCCGGATGGGCGCTGGCTCCTTGTGGCTCTGCCCGATACCGATCAAGTGGCGGTCGTCGATCTTGCGGCATCGAAGACCACCCGAACCATCGACGTGTGCAAAGCACCACAGGAAGTGCTGGTGCGGCCAGACGGCAAAGTTGCGTATGTTTCCTGCGCCGCCAGCCATCAGATAGGAGAGATCGACCTCGGCAAGTGGCAGGTGACACGACGTTTCGAAACCGGTAAGGGCACCGACGGTCTGGCCTGGGCGGGTGAGTGATTCGCTTCAGTCTTTCAGGATCTGGCGGGCGATGACCAGCCGTTGGATTTCACTGGTACCTTCGCCGATGGTGCACAGCTTCACGTCGCGGTAAAACTTCTCGGCCGGATAGTCCTTGATGAAACCGTAGCCTCCGTGAATCTGCACGCCTTCGTTGGCGCAGCGCACGGCTACTTCGCTGGTGTAGAGTTTCGCCATCGACGATTCCAGCGTCGTCTTCATTCCCGCGTCTTTCATAGCGGCGGCACGATGCGTCAGTAGCCGGGCCGCATCAATTTCCGTCGCCATATCGGCCAGTTTCCACGCGATCGCCTGAAAATCGCTGATTGGTTTACCGAATTGCTTGCGCTCCTTGGAGTAGTTAAGAGCAGCTTCATACGCGCCTTGCGCCATGCCCAGGCCTAGCGCGGCTATCGAGATGCGCCCGCCATCGAGGATGCGCATGGCATCGATGAATCCGTCGCCCTCCTTGCCCAGCAGGTTGCCGAGCGGAATCTCGCAGTCTTCAAAGATCAACTCCGCAGTATCGCTGGCGCGCAGCCCGAGCTTGTTTTCTTTCTTGCCGGGGCGGAAACCCTTCGTATCTTTGTCCACCACGAAGGCTGACAGGCCGTGCGTGTGCGCCGTCTTATCGGTCACCGCGACAACGACGACGGCATCGGCATAGTGGCCGTTGGTGATGAACGTTTTCGTGCCGTTGAGGACCCATTTGTCGCGCTTACGGAGGGCGGAACAGCGCGCCCCTCCGGCATCGGAGCCGGAATTCGGTTCGGTCAGTCCCCACGCGCCGAGGAATTCACCGGTCGCGAGTTTGGGAATGTATTTACGTTTCTGCTCTTCGTTGCCCGCGACGAAAATGTGGTTCGAACACAGCGAGGTGTGGGCGGCCACGATGATACCCACGGAGCCGTCTACCCGCGAAAGCTCTTCAATCGCGGTGACGTACTCCACGTAGCCCATGCCCGCGCCACCGTACTCAGGGGGGAAAATCATGCCCAACAGGCCGAGCTTGCCGAGATCCTTGACTACCTCGAGCGGAAATTCGCACGCCTCGTCCCATTTCATAACGTTGGGCGCGATTTCGCGCTCCGCGAACGCGCGCACCATCTTCTTCAATTGCTGCTGTTCGTCGGAAAGCTGAAAGTCCAAACCAATCCCTCGCGGACAGATGCCCGGGCTACTCCAGATCCAATCTTTTCGATACCTGAAACTCTCGATTATGACACAGCGCAAGGGTGAAATCGCCGATCGCAGTAATGCGCGACACTCACGACTGCCTGACCGCGTCAGGGAAAATCATTTTGATGAGAGCGTCCGTACTCGGCTTGAGGCCAGTTTCTTTATGAGAGAACACTCGCTGCCCGTCGACCTTGATCTCCAGTTCGCCCATGGCCATTCTCATCTTCGGCTGAATGCCGTACTTGGTTTGCAATTCGCGCTTAAGGCTCCCGGCCGCGCTTCGTAGGTCCGCTCAAACCAGGCAGCGCCGAATTTCAACTTCCATAAATCCTCCCTGTTTCAAGATGCCATCTGTCTCAGGCATGCGACGTGAGAACGCCGCAAATCGCCGCCACGGCCTTCACTGCTTCAGAACACTGCTCGCGGTTAACATCAAGATGAGTTACAAACCGCAGAACGCCGGGCCCGACGCCATTGGCCAGCACATTCCGCTCGCGCAACTGCCGCGACAACTCGAACGAGGACATGCCGGTGGCTGTAACGTTACAGATCAGGATGTTGGTGTCCACCTTCGCGGGGTTGATCTTGATTCCCGGTATCTTCGACAACTCTTCGGCCAGGAATCGGGCGTTCGCATGATCGGTCTTCAGCTTCTCCGGTCCCTTCTCCAGCGCGATCAGACCTGCTGCCGCGAGGACGCCCGCCTGTCGCATGCCGCCTCCCAGGGCTTTGCGGATGATGCGTCCACGGTCGATGAGTTCCGCGCTTCCTACCAGCAACGAACCAACCGGAGCACCCAAGCCCTTGGACAGGCAGAACATCACGGTATCGGCCTTGGCGGTAAGTTGTGCTACGGGAATGCCCAGGGCGACCGCTGCATTAAATACACGCGCGCCGTCAAGATGAACCGGCAGACCTTCCGCGTGGGCGTTGTCGCAAATCTCGTTGAAGACCGCGAGCGGCATGATGACACCGCCTGCGATATTGTGCGTGTTCTCCAGCGAGACGAGCCCGGTTTTCGCGGAGTGATAACTGCGGCCCCTGATCTTCGTCCTCACCAGCTCCCAAGTCAGTATTCCATCTTCGGCGCGAACGGTACGCGCCAGCAGTCCTGAGAACTGGGCGGCCATCGCCATCTCGTAGTCGAAGATGTGGCCGCGCTCCTCGCAGATGACCTCTTGCCCAGGATGCGTGTGCAATTTGATCGCGATCTGATTGCCCATGGTGCCGCTGGGCACGAACAGAGCCGCCTCGCGGCCAAAGATCTCGGCGGCACGCTGCTCGAGGCGATTGATCGTCGGATCCTCGGCGTAAACATCGTCGCCTACTTCGGCCTCTGCCATGGCACGCCGCATCTCGGGCGACGGTTTGGTGACCGTGTCACTGCGCAGATCGATGTACGGTGAGAGTGGCTTCGTGCCCTTTACATCAACTTCAGGAGCGGAACTGTACATGCGAAGACCTTGTGAGAGAAAGTAACTGTTCAGTGTATCGACGCCGATTGAATTTCACCACCCCGCCGGCGAAGCATCTAGCGATATGTCTCCGTGTGCTCCGTCCTCAATGGTGAACCGGCCTCTCCCGCAGAAAACGCTCAAACACTTCGTTCGAGATTAACCGGCCACGGACAGTAAGACGCAGCCGCCCCCCGTCTGTCTGGAGTAGCCCATCGTGTGAGAGTTCAGCAAGGGTGGGCCGATATTCCTCGACGGCCGCCGATCCGAACTCCCGCCCGATTTGGTCGAGCGACACTCCGCGAGTCATCCTTAGCCCGAGGAAGAACAATTCTTCCAGCGCAGCCTGCGCGTCTACCAGAGACCGATGCGCCAGCAGTTGCTGTTGTCGGACGGTGACAGGATCGGGGTGGTTCGCGGCTTGTGAATAGGCGTCGAGCGAATCGGGCGTGGCAAAACGAACCGCCTCCACGCCCGTACTGCGAAACTCGTGAGAAGCAGGCAGCATTGAGTGGGCATCGACTCCGAAACCGAGATAGGGAAGGCGCTTCCAGTACTTCAGGTTGTGTCGCGAGTCGCGCAAACCGATTCCGTGTGTCACCGGTCGCGCAAAATTGGAGATCTCATATTGCTGCATGCCACCGCTCTCCAGACACTCGCAAGCGGCGAGGTAGAGATCGGCCGTGAGGTCGTCGTCGGGAACGAAGTGCGCGTGATAACGGCTGCCGCCGGCCAGCAGTTCGTTGCCCAGTCGCGAATCCTCGTCCACCTCCAACATGTACACGCTGACGTGAGGCACACCGGTCGCAAGCGTTTCGCCGAGGGAAAAATTCCAGCTCTCGGCTGTCTGGTGGGGTAACCCCGCGATCAGGTCGAGCCCGATGTTACCGATGCCGGCTGCCCTCAGCCGGGCGATGTCGGCCAGCGTGACTTCGCGCGTGTGCAGTCGGCCGACCGCCGCCGATTCCTTGTCTACAAAGGACTGCACGCCTAAACTGACGCGATTCACTCCACAGCGCGTCAAGGTCGCGACAACGGCCTCCGTGATCGTCCCGGGGGCGCATTCGACGGTGATTTCCGACACCGGATCAACGTCAAAGTTGTCGCGCACGGCTCGAAACAGGCGTTCGAGTTGAGCCGGCGCCAGCACCGACGGAGTTCCCCCCCCCAGGTAGATGGAATCCACCGCGCGATCGAAACGCCCTCCCAGCGCCCGTGCAATCGACTCGGCGCCCTTGATCTCCGCAGACACTTGTGCGACATAGCGATTGAAGAGAATGTCGGAAAACACTCCCGAAGCAAAGTTGCAGAAGCTGCATTTGGTCCTGCAGAACGGAACCGAGATGTAAATTCCCTGTGGCACGCACTTACCCGAGAGCCTTGCAAAGGACTACAGTAGTCGTTTGCTATTATCTCTCCACATTGTCAAAGCTTTTCTTTCCGTTCAAAAAGAACGCAGTGAGCACGATCAGGCGCTCGTGAATTTTCATCTAAAAATGTACCCATGAAAAAAAGAGTAGTGATCACCGGAATGGGCGCAGTCAGCCCGAACGGAATTGGAAACGAAGCGTTTTGTCGCGCCATCCTGGCCGGAAAAAGCGGTGTGAAGCGGGTCACGGCTTTTGATGCCGGCGATCTTCCGGTACAGATCGCGGGCGAAGTCACGGGCTTTGACGAACTCGCCTGGGTGGACGCGCACGAGCGAAAACATGTTTCGCGAGCCGTGCCACTGGCCCTTGCGGCGTCGACGGAGGCGCTGGCCCAGGCTGGGGTTGACCTGGCAAAGCTATCGCTCGCGGAGCAGCGCGAGATCGGCGTCGTGCTAGGCTCCGGCGGCGGTGCTCAGGAATTTTCGGAAGCGCAATATCGGCTGTGGCTGCAAGGCAAAGTCAAGCAGGTAAGCCTGTTCTGCATTCCCAGTGGCACCATGGGTACCCTTTCCAGCGAAGTCAGCATGCGCTTCGGATTTCGCGGGCTCAGCCACGTTATCACCACCGGTTGTACTTCCTCGACTGATGCGCTGGGATATGCGCTCCGCCAGATCCAATTTGGCTTTCTACCCATGATGCTGGTGGGAGGAGTCGACGCGCCGATTGCTCCGGGCATCATGAAGGGTTTCACGCTGATGCGCATCATGACGGCGTCGTGGAATGACGAACCAGAACGGGCATCGCGACCGTTCTCCGCTGATCGCGACGGCTTTGTCGTTGCCGAAGGATCTTGGATGTTCGTACTCGAAGATTACGACCACGCTCGTGCGCGCGGGGCGACGATCCTGGCGGAGGTGGCCGGTTACGGTTCCACCTGCGAAGCCTTCCACCGCGTCCGCCTGCAGGAGTGCGGAGAGGAGCCCGCGCGCGCGATCGAAACCGCCCTAGCGGACGCCGGCATCGCGGCATCGAACATCGACTACGTAAACCTGCACGGTACTTCAACCCAGCTGAACGATCGCATTGAGACGCGCGCCATCAAGCTGGCGCTAGGCGAACGGGCGCAGCGCACGCCGATGTCGAGTTTGAAGTCGCAGATCGGCCATCCCCAGGGCGCCTGCGGGGCAGCCGGCGTGGCCGCCACCCTGGTCGCCATGCATCACCAGCAAGTCCCACCGACCATTAACCTCGAAAAGCCCGATCCGGAATGCGATCTTGATTATGTTCCTGAACCGGAGCGGCGAGTCAGCATCGAACATGCGGTCTGCAATTGCATCGCATTCGGTTCGAAGAACTCCGCGCTGGTATTGCGCAAAGTGGACTAGCAGAGTAGAAGGAAGCCTCAACTTTTCCATCCCGCTAGCCTCTCTCCTCGTCTGTAAGACTTTGGCAACTCCGTTAAAATCGTCATCAGGACATGGCTCAAGAAGAAGAGGTATTAGGCAAAGCGTACGACAGTCGGCTGATGAAGCGCCTGCTGACGTATCTGCGGCCATATCGATGGCAGGTGGCGGTCGCCCTGGTGGCGATCGTGCTAAAGGCAATTGCGGACGTGCTCGGTCCTTACCTCACCAAGGTTGCGATCGACAAGTACCTGGCCAACCACACCGAGTCCCACTCTTTACTCGACCGCTTTCTCAGCTCGAAGCCGATGGTCGGCATCGCGCAAATTGCCGCGATTTATATCGCCATTCTTGCCTTCAGCTTTCTGCTCGAGTTCGCCCAGACCTACATCATGCAATGGGCCGGTCAGAAGGTGATGTTCGATCTGCGCAGCCAGATCTTTCGTCACGTACAGGGTTTGCACGTCGCTTTCTTCGACAAGAATCCCGTTGGCCGTCTGGTGACCCGCGTCACCACGGACGTGGACGCGCTCAACGAGATGTTCACCGCCGGAGTGGTCTCGATCTTCGAAGACATCTTCGTACTGGCGGGAATTTTCGCCATCATGCTCAACATGAGCTGGAAGCTGGCGCTGATCACCTTCGCCGTGCTACCTCTCATCTTTTACGCGACCTCGATCTTTCGCCGCAAAGTGCGTGATAGTTACCGGCGGATACGCGTAGCCATCGCGAAGATCAATGCCTACCTGCAGGAGCATGTTACCGGCATCGTCGTACTGCAACTCTTCAATCGCGAGCAGAAATCCTACGAGCGCTTTGAGAAGATCAATCGCACCCACATGGACGCGTTCAAAGACGCAATCCTGGCGCACGCCGTTTACTACCCGGTGGTCGAAGTGCTGTCGGCCACGGCAATCGCGTGCGTCATTTGGTTCGGTGGAAATCAGGTCATCCGCAATGCGGTCACGCTCGGCGTTCTGGTGGCGTTCATGCAATATGCGCAACGCTTCTTCCGGCCCATCCAGGACCTCAGCGAAAAATACAACATTCTGCAATCGGCGATGGCGTCGAGCGAACGCATTTTCAAACTGCTGGACACTCCCGCCGAGATCGTTTCACCAGCGAAACCCATGCAGCCGGAGGGCCAAGGCCGAATCGAGTTTGACCACGTATGGTTTGCCTACCGAACCCTGGCCCAGGCTGCCGAAGAAGCGGCCCGCAAAGGGGAGAAACTAAAAGCTGCCTCGGCTGAAATGGCTGATCTGGAAAACGAATACGACTGGATCCTGCGCGACGTCTCGTTCACCATTGAACCGGGAGAAACGGTGGCGATCGTCGGCCATACCGGTGCCGGCAAGACCACCATCATCTCGTTGCTGCTGCGTTTCTACGACGTCCAGAAAGGCGCCATTCGCATTGACGGAGTGGATATTCGCGAAATGGACCTGGACGACTTGCGACGGCGTTACGGTGTGGTTCTGCAAGATCCATTTCTATTCACCGGCACCGTGGCGGGAAACATTCGGCTGGGATCGCGATGGATTGAGGATGCCGCCGTCGAGAATGCCGCCGAACAGGTCAATGTGGCCGAGTTCATTCGTTCCCTGCCGGGAGGCTTTGCGGAAGAAGTACGCGAGCGTGGAAGCACGCTCTCTACGGGTCAAAAGCAGCTCATCTCCTTTGCCCGCGCGTTGGCGCACAGTCCTAAAATCCTGGTGCTCGACGAGGCGACCTCCAGCGTGGACACCGAAACCGAGTTCCGGGTCCGCGAGGCCCTATCGCGCATGGTCGAAGGGCGAACCTCGATCATCATTGCCCATCGGCTGAGCACTGTGCAGCGCGCCAACAAGATCATCGTCATGCACAAGGGACAGGTGCGCGAGATCGGCTCCCACCAGCAACTGCTCGCCAACCGGGGGATTTACTGGAAGCTTTACCAGTTGCAATACAAAGACCAGGAAATGCCCGCGACACTGCCTTCGAGCGAACCGTCAGGCGTCACTGTTTTGGCGGACGATTGAGGCGATCCGGGCCCGAGAACTAGATTGATTGCGATTCGGCGATTTACCTAAACGCTCAGCCAGAGCCTTCCGATCGCGCCAAAATAGCCGTCGATGAGTCGACCTGCGAATGGACTTTCGATGGAATCCGACCTAGATTCGCTAGATCACCGAGCGAATTACACTGTACAGTCGCGACCTGCCCGATAGCTGAAGCTGGCGGTCAAGATTCACCGTACGAATGAAGGCCAGATAGCCAAAGACCATAATGGCGATTTGGTCATGAGTAATCCGCCTGAAGCCTTCCTCAGCTACCAGATTGAACGACGCAAGTATTTTGTGGTGGATTACGGCGCTTAAGGCAGCTTGCCGTCCCGATGGCAGTTCAGGTCGACACAGGCCATCGAACTATCGACATTTTCGAGAGACGTCGACAGATGCCACTGGTAAGCAATTGATAGGAACTGTTACGGAAGAATGCTACACCCAGGTTCCTCATACCAGTCGTCACGCCACTTATTTTAAGCCGCGATCTCTGCATGATTGAAGAAAATCAGTCGCAAGAAAGATAACAAGACGACCGATTCGCCGCAGCACATCGCTACCACGCAGAGTCTCGAACGGATGGAGAGCGCCCGACACCACTGCTGATGCGCCGATCAGTGTAGTCATAAGCGCGAATCCAATGCAGGACTCCCACCAGCTACTGGAATCCGCTTTCCAACTGCTGCTTGCGGGCCTTACCGCGTGACTCGTGGGTCGCCCGAAGATGACGTAAAGCGCCGCACAACTAAATCGTTGTGATCACTGCAAGGAAAAAAACGGCTGCTCTGGCACCATTCGAATCGTAACCCCGCTGGAACGACCGAATGCCAAAAGCGCGAACGCGAACCCCGCGAATCCGAGTCCGGATATGAACCCGCCGATGTTGTTGTGTTTGCTCACCGCACAGCGCAGAATGAACTCTAGCAGACGACAGGCTTAGCAGTCTGTGACTCTGGTGCAATAACAGCCCTTACCACTCCCCATGCCCCCACTTCGCAAATGCGCACCTATGCTGAATGTCATAATCCCTTAGTGCGAATCCTCATCTCTGCGGGAGAAGCTTCGGGCGAACTGTATGGTGCGAAGCTGATGGAAGCTCTGCGTCAGGAGGCTTTACGCCGGGGTGGTGCCGCGCCGGAGTTCTTCGGCGTCGGTGGAGACCTCATGCACGCTGCCGGGATGCGATCTTGTCGTGAATGCGCACGATATCGCGGTCGTCGGTCTCGCCGAGATCGTCGAGCATCTTCCGCGCATCTATCGCCGTTTCCGCGAAGTCGTGCGGGAGGCGGAACGCCGCCGTCCCGACGTAGCCGTCCTGATCGACTTTCCCGATTTCAATTTTCGCCTCGCCAAAGAACTCCACAAACGCGGCATTCCGGTCGTCTATTACGTCAGCCCACAACTCTGGGCGTGGCGTCCTTCGCGTATCGAACTGGTGCGCAAGTACGTCCGCAAGATGCTGGTGATCTTTCCCTTCGAAGCGAAGTTTTACCGTGAGCGCGGCATTCAGGCGGAGTTCGTCGGTCATCCGTTGACCACCGTGGTGGCGCCTGCGAGCTCTCGCCGGCAGTTTGCGGCAGAGTACAACCTGGACGCCAGCCGCGCACTGGATAGCGCTCTTACCCGGCAGCCGGCGCGGTGAAGTCTCGCGCATCCTCCCCACCCTGCTGGAAGCAGCGCAACTTCTCGGTCCAGACTACGTTTACATAGTGCCGGTTGCTTCCACGCTGAATCTCGGCTGGATGAAGACATTTCTGCGGAGTTATGGCGGGCCGGCGATCACGTTCACCAGCAACGCGCGCGCGACGCTGGCGCACGCCCGGGTAGCGGCCGTAGCCAGCGGTACTTCCACCCTCGAGGCCGCTTTGATCGGAACGCCTTTCGCCATGGTCTACAGGGTCGCACCGCTTACGTGGAGCCTGGGACGACGTCTACTCAAGGTGGACCGCTTCGCCATGGTGAACCTGATTGCAGAACGTGACGTCGTCGCGGAACTCGTGCAGGACGACTTCACCCCCGCACATGTCGCGAGCGAACTGCGACGCCTGCTGCCCGAGGGCAATGTTCGCGACAAGATGTTGGCGGATTTTCAGGAGGTCCGAGAGCGGCTCGCGACCGATGACAACTTGGGAGACGCCAGCGAGCGCGCGGCCAGAGCTATTTTTGATGTCCTGGAAAAACCGATGGAAGCAAAGTGAATGAGGGCGTCGCCCTCTGGCTATTTCGTTGCTGCGGCTTCCTCTTACCAGGGTGGTCGAGTGAGTCGGCAGCGTGTGTTCCATTTCGGGAAGGGCGGTACTCGACGCGCATTGAGCGCTTGCAACACCACGAAAAGTGTGTCCTCGTCGAACGTGGCGACTTTTGTTTTTGGATTTTTCATCGTTTATAGTTAACAGTAGAGCAGGAGCCCTCTCGATAATGCGAATTGAAGCGCGGAGGATCGTACGCGTTTTGGCGATTTCTCTTGTGGCCTTGGGTGCGACTGCTTTCGCCGCCGAGAAGCAGCGTATTCAAATCAACGACTACGCCATACAGGCCGTTGTCTCGCCCCAAACACATCAGATCAAAGCGCAGGCGCGCGTCAAGTTCACCGCGATCGAAGATCTCAACATTGCCGTCTTCGAACTGCACAACGACCTTCGCCCGACTCGCGTGGTGGACGCCAGCGGTGAAGTCCTCCCCGTCGAGCGCGTCAGCCAGGACTCGACGGTTCGAGTTTCTTTGCCGAATCCGCTGACCAAGGGCACCAGCAGCACGCTGACTTTCGAGTACGAAGGCGCCATCCAGTCCGCGGACGACAGCCCGGTTCAGGGCCTAAAGCTCGCCTACATCGGCGATCCCATCACATACCTGCTGTACGCCGGCCGTTGGTTCCCCATGGTTGGGTATGGCACCGACCGCTTCACCTCGACGATCAGTGTCAGCGTTCCGGACGGTTACACAGTTATCGGCAGTGGAAAGCAGACGATGGGATCTCCGCCACCGCTGATGACTGGCATCGAAGGCACAAAGGCGGCTGCACGCAAAGGCGGCACTCGCGCCTCGTCGGAAAAGCTGGCTGTGCCTTCGGGCGACAAGACGTACACCTTCACCTATGACAGGCCGAGCTTCCCAGGCACGGTTGTGATTGGAAAATATGAGGCTACCAAGAATACTGAGGGTGGCCTGAACATCACGGTTTATACGACAGCGCAGCACAAGGCACTTGCCGCTGCCTACGCCGACACCGCTTCCAAAGAGTTCTTCTTCTTCACCTCGGAATTCGGGCCTCCGTGGAGCGGCACGGTCAACGTAGTTGAGTTGCCGGACGATACGGTGCCTTCCGCATGGGCGCCGGAAATCGCGGCGATTGCCTCGCGTGGCTTTACCCCGAAGGTGAACTATCGCCTGGTAGCGAACACGATTGCCCGTCAGTGGTGGGGCACTATGGTGAGTCCCGTCAGCAAAGACGATTGGTGGGTAGGCGACGGGTTCGCGCGGTATTCGGAAGCGCTCTATGTGGAGCACGTTGCCGGACAATCCGGATTTGAAGAAGTCACCAAAGACATGTCGGTGGGTGCGCTGGCCTATGTGTCGGTGCCGTTATCGCAGGTCGGCAAGATGGATCCGTTCTCGCCTGAATTTCAGACGCTGACTGCTGATAAGGGCGGAATGATCCTGCACATGCTGCATTGGGTGATCGGCGATCAGGCATTCGACAAGACGATGCGGGACTTCATCGCCAAATACGCCGGAAAGTCCGTCACCGTCGAGCAGTTCCGCCAGGTGGCGGAGCAGGATTCGGGCCAGCAGTTGACATGGTTTTTCACGCAGTGGCTCGACTCGACCGGAGCACCGGAGTTTAAAGACAAGTACACGATTTACCGCACGTCGAAGGGCTTTCGCGTGGTGGGAGAGATTCAGCAGGATCTCGACCTGTTCCGCATGCCGGTTGAGTTGAAGATCGACACGGACGGTAAGACTGAGACCAAGCGAATTGAAGTGTCGGGCACGGACTCGGCGTACGCGGTTGAGACCTTCGGCAAGCCGCGCAAGATTACCGTCGATCCTGACAATGATGTGCTGAAGAATTCTGCCGAGCTGCGGGTGCGCACTTCCATCGTGCGCGGACAGCAGGATGTGGAACAAGGAGACCTCACCGAGGCACTAAAGGAGTTCCAGAAGGCGCTGGACATCAACCACAACAGCTCTTTAGCGCATTACCGCATTGCCGACGTGTTCTTTCTGCAGCACAACTACCAGTCGGCGGCGAATGCTTACCGCGAGGCGCTCAACGGCGACGGGGTGCCGTCCTGGACGGAGGTCTGGAGCCACATCCAGTTAGGCAAGATCTTCGACCTGACCGGCCAGCGTGAGCGCGCGTCGAACGAATATCGGCAGGCGTTGCAGACTAATGACAATACCCAAAACGCGCTGGACGAGGCGCGCAAATACTTGCAGTCTCCCTATCAGCCGCAGAGCACCAATCCGAACGGGATGTAGGGCGCTAAGCGACGGGCCTCTCATGGGCTGTTTTGGGATTACTTGTGATGAGGCCTGATTACAAGAATTATCCCGACTGTACGCGCAGGCGCCAGGGTACAAGTAACTCAAATTATAGGACGATTACTTTGCGGTTGCCGGCACTTCGCCGCTTGGTACGAGTTCTGCCGGTATCACCGCCAGCCCGATCGACCACACATCTGGAACCAAGTCCCGTTTCGCCAGGACCCGGCCTGTCACGGCATCTAGCCGCACCAGCCCGACGGAGCGCCAGATCGTGTCTCTCACGTCGATTCCGAAGAGTTCGGCGCCATCTGCACTAGCAATCAACTGGGCGAAATGAAAATCGGGGGCCAAGTGAGCCTTAATGCTACCTGTTTGTGGATCGATCAGCAGAACGCCTCCAGGAACGCCTTTGCCGCAGCTCCTCGCCCGTCGATCGCCTTTGCCCCCGAACAATTCGAGTAGAAAGAGCTGACCCTTGGCACCGAAGATGCGTTGGTCGTGCAATTCACATTCTGCAGCCTCGTCAGGGATCTTGACGCTGACCGGCGCTGCCATTTCGTTTGTGTCCGCTCTCACTCGCCATAACTCGGCGCTTGCGTTGCGCTGACCGTAAAGGTAGTAGTCGCTGCCGACACACGCGCCTCGAATGGTGACGTCCTGCGGCAGAGAAAAGCGTCCAACCAACTTCCGCTCGCTAAAGTCGAGTACATCAAGTGTCGGTGTCGGAAAGTTTGAAGCGCCGAATAGCAGGTGTCCGTCGGGAGAGAAGCACAAGCCATACATGCCAGGCGCAATCGAACGCGGAATCGGAGGTTCTTGCTCAAAAGTGCGTGCGTTGAAGACTTCGACGCCAACGTCACCTCGCTGCGTGATCACATGTTTGCCATCGGGAGAAAGAACGACAGCAGCAACAGGAGAGAGGAGTTTCGTCAAACTCCGAGTTTTGAGGTTGAGCGCGTACAGAGCGCAGCAGCCTTTGAAGTCCGGAGCCAAGCCCGCCCGCAGAAATATAATCCCGCCAGAGCCATTTGCCACGCGGTCAGCAAGAGGCGGCACCTCTATGGCACCCAAGGTTTGAAGCGTGTCAGGAGCAAGCACCTCCAAAGGGCCTCCGCGGTGTACAGCGAGCAGCACAGTTCGATCTTGCGCCTCGGCGGTAATAAGCGGCAGGAGAAGCAGAGCTGCTAAGCAAGAGCGCCTCATATGAACCTCGATATGCAGAAAGCCAGCAATGCGGGACGCTTTGAGTTTACCCTCGGGACGGGCGGCCGGGCCAACGCTCACGAGGGTGCCCCGCCCTAGCCGGTTTTGCTTGGCGGGGGTCTTCGCGTGCTGTACGGGATTGATTTCAAATTCCACGATAACATCTGATCACGAAAGACAAACGACAAAACCCCACCCAACCAAAAGAAGGTTGGATGGGGCACCCTCGGCGTTTTGGAATTACTTGTGAAATGGCCTGATTTCGCCAACTGTCTTCTCAGGGTTTGCGCGCTGAATAGTAGTGATTATTTCCCTCGTCCGACATCTCCCCAACGAGAATGAGACCCTCGGTTTGCAAAAGCTTGCGATAACGGCCTGCGCCCAACGAGACAGACTCCCGGTGGGTCAGACTGTCCTGCCAAGTGCACTTCTCTCTGGGCGATGTGAAGAGAAACTGGCCATTGGAATTTAACGCTTGGCTCACCTTGTGGATGAGCAAACATTGGACATCGGGGCGGAGCAAAAACATCAACCCCACTGCCACCACGCCATCAAACGTACGTCGGAAGAATGCAGAATCTTCAAAAGCGGAACATTCCGCGTGGGCGCTAGGAAAGCGCTTGCGGAACACGTCGATCAAGGTTGCTGAAGCATCCACGCCATGAACTGTGAAACCGTCTTCTATCAGAACTTGTGATATCGGCACACCATGCCCACATCCGAGTTCAAGGATTGAGGAACGGGGCGCCAGCGTACGGCTCCATTGGCGAACAGTGGAAGCACCGGTTAGAGGGTCTCTCTCGGACATGAAAAGTTCGGCCACTTCTTCATACCCGTTGCTCTTGTCGCTCGGTTCCATGCCGAACCCCCTGCAGACACGCGTTTGGATGACGTTAACCCTTGGCTGGACATGCTGAAAACCAGAAGGCTCTCAGTTGTTGAAAATCGGACGGGTGGCCCGGCCAACGCTCACGAGGGTGCCCGGTTCAAGCCGGTTTTGCTTGGGCGGGAGTTTTCGTGTGCTGTACGGGATTGATTTCAAATTCCACGATAATCTCTGATCGCGAAAGACAAACGACAAAACCCCACCCAACCAAAAGAAGGTTGGATGGGGCACCCTCGGCCATATCCTTCACACCGAGGGCCGCGGTTTCCCAGTCGCGCTGCTGCCTGCCGATCCATCTTGAGAAGGCAGGCTGTGACACGGATGCTCTGGAGGCGGTGTCGAGGCGCTCTGCAGTCGGACGCTTCGGGGCTTTTCAGCAATGGCCGGCGGTGAAGTAGAAATAGAGCACGATAGCGACGATGGCGAGGATTGTTCCCCAAACGTTTGCGTGGCTTCGCTTGGGCTCTTCAACCGCGGGCAGTTCCAGTGCAGGCTCGTAGTCGGGAACCGGTTCGATCTCAGCTTCATCTTCCGTTTCGTCTGGAGCTTCCTGGAGGGCCTCAACCTTTGCCGGACCAAGGAGCTTGCGTAGCACCGCCACCAATTCCTGTAGGTCGGATTTCCAGTGAGCGTGGCGCATTTCGACGGCATTGCGAGTCGCCAGCCTTTTGAGTTCTTCGGGTAGCACCCTGGCACTGGGCATCTGTGCGCCTTGGACCAACACCGGGATGATGCGAAGGCGACGCTTCAAGGCCCATGAAATTTCCAGGTGAACATAGTCGGTCCGGCCCTTCCGCTTCTTTCCATTGTCTTGTTCTTTAGGGGCGGCCCAATTGGGACCGATGACGGCAAGAAGAACGCTGCAACTGCCAATCTGCCGTTGGATTTTTCCGCGAAAGTCCAGTCCTGGTTCGATTGCATTCACATCGATAAGCACGGAGTCTTCGCCGAACTCGCGCGCAAGCTCGTCAGCCAACCAGCCTGCTTCGCCAGGTGTCTCGCTTCGCCGGTAGCTGATGAATATTTTGCCCATGATAAGTATCTACACGGGGCGATTGTGCCGGAAAAGTTACATCAAAAGCGTTTGCAATTTCAAGCACAACGTCTGGGCGATTGACTTACGCTTTGGAGTGGCAAGGCGTGTTCCCGCTGCCTGGGCGGCAGTGCGTCGCACTACGTGGTTGAGGCACTGAATCCATGGTGGTGGAGCGGTCAGCGCGCATATTGGCTGGGAAATCGCCATGTCAAAGTAATCGCTCCTCAAGCCATTTTCGGCTGCTGCTGCACGACACAAGGGGCCCTACCTCGCCCACTTTAAGCCGCTTAACGCGGTGGGCGTCCCCTGCACCTTTCCGGTTGATAGCACTAGCACCTGAAAGGTCTCGCCCATTCCCTGGGGGCTAATGAGGTGCTTCAACTGCAGCGCAACTTTGGCTCGCTCCTGCGGCAGCTTGCACTCTTGAAAGGCATCGGCGAACTGCGTCTCTTCGCCGATGCCGATAAGAAACTGCGATTGCGTCAGGAGACCCAGTGGGTCGAGTCCCCGCTCGGTCCCGCGCGCCCGCAGCGCAGTGAAGTTCACATGCGCCGTGATGTCCTGCTCGCCAGGAGATTCGTAAGGCGACGCGCTCGCTCGATGCTCACGGTAGGTCATCAGCGTGTCGCGATGACGTCCCGCAAGCTGTTGTTCGCGCGTGTAGCCGTAGTCGAGGAGCACGATGAAACCGCGACGCGTCTCAAAAACCTTCGCGATCCCGTCCATCCATTGCAACGAGGCCAGTGGTGCCTCGACGCGTTCCCCTTCTTGGGGATGAACGCCGTAGCGATCGAGAAATTCTGCCTCTTTGGCAGACAGAGAAACGAAGGTCTCCAGAAAACGCTCACCCTCGACGTCGACGCGCACGGAGCCGCGATGATCAATCAGTTCAACCGGTAGCGCGTCGAAGAACTCATTGCCAAAGACCACGAGGTTCTCGCTCGCGCCGGCGTTCGCTGACTCCAGCGACTCATGAACCGACGCCCGTCCAGCCGTCAGGTGCCCGGCGAGGCGTTCGGTCAGCCGCTCGCGCAAATGCGCCGACTGCTCAACCAGACTGTAGCGCAACGCATGGGCGAAATCCGGGAAGTGCTGCGCCGACCAGTCCAGTACGTCACGGGCAAACAATCCACGTCCCGGACCCAGTTCGATCAGATCAAGCCGCTCGGGAGAATTGAGGGTACGCCACATTTCCTCGAATTGCCGAGCCAGCAGTCGCCCGAAGACCGCATGCACGTCGCTGGAGGTGTAGAAATCTCCTGCCTTGCCGAAGCGTTCGCGAGCGCGGGAGTAGTAACCCAGCTCCGGTTCGTAGAGGCAGAGGTCCATGTAGCGGGAAAACGGAATCGGGCCATCGCGACGAATCTCTTCCGCGATGCGTTGGCGCAGACGTGAGGCTCCCCGCCCAGCGCTCTTGCTCTCGTCACGATCGAGGCTCACAACTTTCCTTCGCGCTCCATCTGCTGGTGCTCCTTGCGATGCTGAGGGGTGCGAATGAACATCTCGACCAGATAATCGTGCAGGCAGTCGAAGAGCAATCGCTGGAAGGCCCACTCAAATTGCGGATCGTCGAGATCGCGAGGATGCAGATCGAAGAGATAGGTGTGAACCGGCGGGTCGGTGAAGCGCGGCCGAATGATGAGTTCCACCGCCTCTTCCTTCTCGCGCGCTTCAAAAATTACCAGCGGATGTTCGTACAACCGCAGTTGGTGCAGCACGCGATCAAGGCGCGTGGAAGGCATGGGGAGATTGTATACAGGGCGATCGAACTGGTGCGCTTCCAGTGCCGCCGGGCTGAAGCCCGGCCCAGGTTCATCGATGTTGCAGTAACGCTGCGCTAAAGCGCCGCTCTACCCGGAAATGTCTACTCGTACCGCAGCGCCTCGATGGGATCGAGGCGCGAGGCCTTGATGGCCGGAAGCATGCCGCTAATGAGGCCTACAAACGTCAGAATTACCGTGGCAACCACTACGGTGCTGGGGTCGATGATCAGCCGGATGTCGGCAGCCTCGGCGTTCTTCGCAACCGCGCTGTAGAAGGTCAGCCGTCCCACACCTAAGGAAACCGCATAAGCAAGGATAATCCCTGCACTCCCTCCCACAAAGGTAATAGCCAAAGCCTCTGCCAGGAACTGCAGCAGGATATGCCGCCGTCTACCGCCGAGCGCTTTTTCCACTCCGATTTCGCGGGTTCGCTGGGTCACTGATACCAGCATGATGTTCATCAAGCCGACACCACCGATGCCCAGCGTCAGCGTCCCGATGAATGCGAGCAGTACCTTCAATCCCATGGTGATGATCTGGAACTGGCGCAATTGCTTCATCATGTTGAAGACGAAGATGGCGCGTTTGTCGTCGGGCTGGAAGTTGTACTGCTGGGCGAGCACTCCCCGCACCTGCCGCTCCACCTGTTCATAGGCGTCGCCTTCGTAGTCGAGCCAAATGCCATCCAGATAATGGGTATCTTTCAGGTCTCCCATGCTTGTAAAAGGGACGTAATTGACCTTGTTGATGCTGTCGTCGCCCTCCTGCATATGAGGAGCCAACACCCCGACCACTTGGAAGCTGATGCCGTCGATGCGAATGTATTGACCCAAAGCGTAGACACCGGAGAATAGCTTGGTTTTCGCTTCCGAACCGATCACGACCACGCGCGCCCGCGACAGTTCATCCTCTTCGTTCAGAAGACGTCCTTCGGCGAGGTTCAACGCCTGGATCTTGAACATATTGGGATAGGTTCCATTGACGGGAAATGTGTAGGCACGCACGTCATATTGAACGTTGGCATCCTTCTGCGCCACCGGCGTGATGCGCTTGACCAGCGGAGCTGCATTCACGATGCGATCAATGTCGTCGATGGTGAATCGGATCTGTACACCAGCCTTCTGTCCCCCTGCCTGTTGCGACGTGCGACCGGGAAAGACTCCGATGATCCGCGTGCCCCAGTTGGCGAAGATCACTTCGATCGCGTTGCCAAAGCCCGTGCCATACGCGAGGAGGAGAACCACGGTGGCAATGCCCCATGCCATTCCCAGCATGGTGAGGGCGGTGCGGCGGCGATTGTGCTTCATCGCCTCGTAGGCCTGGACAAGCAAATCTCTCATCATGGCTATTCCGACCTCAGGGCATCGACGGGTTGCAGCATCGCGGCCTTGCGCGCGGGATAAAGGCCTGCAATAACCCCCGCCACGGCTAACGTGCCGATAGCGAGCGTAGCTGACATGTACGACATGGTGGGGGGATCGAAGCCCGGCGCCGCCGCGCCCATTCCGCTCAGCAAAGCCATCACAAGAGCAGCGCCGCCCATGCCAAGTCCGCCACTCAGGAGTGTCAGAAACGCGCCCTCCAGGAAGAACTGCAACAGGATGCTGCGATTGGTCGCGCCCAGGGCTTTGCGCAAACCGATTTCGCGGGTACGCTCACTGACCGCGACCAGCATAATGTTAATAATCCCGATCGCTCCCAGGGTCAAAGTCACCAGACCGACTCCGCCCAGGAAGATGTCCATGACGTCGAAAATCTTGCCGACGGTTTCGGCATTCTTTACCGTGTCCCAGTCTTCAAAGGCATCGTCGTTATGGGGGTCGAATCCATGGTTGCGGGCGACGATCTGGCGCACTTCTTTCCGCGCCAGGTCGTGCTCCTGACGGATGCGCGGCCGGTAGTTGATGAAGGAGACGGCATTCTCCTCTTCTGACCCTTTGAGCGGGAAGAACTGGTGCATCATGGTGTAGGTGAGGAACACCCGGTTGTTGGTCGAATTGTCGTCGCCGTGGCCTACCCGCTGTACCACACCGACCACACGATAGCTGATGCCATTGAGCAGGATCGTATTCCCAACCGCCGTCCTGCCACCCGGGAAGAGATTCTTCAGCATCTCGTCTCCAATGACACACACGAACCGCTTTTGGGCATCGTCCTCATCGTTCAGCCATCGCCCGGCGGCCAGCGGCAGATATCGGATGGTATTGAATTTAGGTGGAACCCCGATTACCTCTCCGTTGGTGTTTCCGTAGTCGCTGACCTCCCGGATTTCCGTGCTTCGCAGTACCGGCGCGACCGCTTTGACGTGGGGTGCTTCGTGCTCGATGTCGAGGTAATCCTGATAGGTAAGCCTGTAGCTGTGGGCAGAGGACATGTTTCCCGCCACGGCAGGAGCACGTCCGGGAAACAGAAACATGATGTCTTCGCCCAACGAGTTCAGTTCCTTGCGATTGCCGGAGCGAAAGCCTTCGCCAAGGCCCACCAGCAACAGCAGCGATCCTACGCCCCAAGCAATCCCGAACATCGTCAGGAAGGAGCGCAGCTTGTGCGCCCAGAGCGTGCGCAGCATCTGCCGAAGTATCTCGAAGAACATCATCTAGATGGGGCGCTCCTGCCCTTCTCTCAAATACGCAATTTGGGCCCCTGAGGTTCCCGAACCGCCGCTGGCGTTCAAAGCGTTGGACACCAACCCAGTCTCAAGGATAGCAGCTTGTGAAGGGCCTATTAGCGCTTTCGTGGCGAGGTGCACCAGGATGGTTCCAAGCTGATGAAAGTTGTGGAAAATCAAACATTCGCATCCGCAACTCCAACAAAATTCGCTATGATGGAAGCAACACGAAAGGCCGCGACTGCACGTCGAGCGAGGACCTTTTGTGAATCACAACTGGGATTAGGAGTGAAGTTACGATGGCAAAAGCAACTCGGGCCGCAGATACAACGACGCCAAAGAAACGTACCCGCAAGGCTGCCGTGAGTTCCGAAGCAAGTAACGGAAATGGCACGGAAGTGGCGGTGGCGCCTCCTGAAATTGCTGAGACTCAGGTCAAGCCCGTTCTGGAAGAGAAAATTCGCATCCGCGCCTATGAACTTTATCTGCAGCGGCGCGGACAGCATGGCTCTCCAGAGCAGGATTGGCTTCAGGCCACGCAAGAGATTTGTGGGCAGCGTAGCGCATAAGCTCTTGATTCTATACGTCGAAGAATAAGCCTGTCCCAGCGCGCGGAGAGGCAATTGGGTGGTAAACTCCTTGCGGAAACTCGCATTCGCTGAGAGGGTCAGACTCTTCTCACGGCGAACCTTTGGTGTTGAATTTGCACGCGAAAGTGTGAGCTTACGGCCTTGCGGCAGGTCTTGCTGGTTGACGACAATTCTCTACAGTTAGGTGTCCGCGAGACGGTGCTGCGAAATGCCGGGTTTCTCGTGGCGATCGCCACCACCGCCGAGAGTGCCTTGGCGACCCTCCGTATTCTCGGCGATGCTATTGGTGTCGTCGTGACCGATCACGTTATGCCTGGGTGCAGCGGCTCGGAATTCGTTCGCCAGGTTCGTGCGGAGAACGCCTGGGTTCCGATTATCGCGCTGAGCGGCTTACCAGAGGCGGCCAGTGAGTATGAGGGGCTAAATGTAGTTTTCCGCCAAAAGCCTTTCCCCCCTTCTGACCTGATTGCTCTGGTGCACGCACACATGAATAAGCCAGCGTGCGATTACGGGGCAGCCTAGGCTCTCACAGTTCGGTGGGGCCTCTGAGTTCCCGCCTTGTTCCGTACGCCTAATTTGGCGGCTGAGTGTGATCTAGATCACATGGTATTGGGTCGCGAAAGGCGGTATCCTACGCTCAGATAGAGCCGCACTCCGGAACATCGCAACCGGTCCGGTCGAGGATGGCAGTCACCGAGGTTTATTTCCATGTCTGAACAGAGACGCAGATACGCGCGGTTTGGCGTAGTCATCGTCGTTATCGTGCTTTCGCTGGGATACCTTGCGTACACCGGTGTCCGCGACAGCAAGAGCTATTACGTCACCATCAAGGAACTCAATGGAATGGGCCCCAGCGCCTACTCGAAGCGGCTGCGCGTGGCGGGAAGCGTCGCTCCCGGATCGATTAAGCGCCAGGGTACGCATCTCGAATTCCAGCTGGTTGAATTGGACCGCACGCTTCCAGTTGTCTACAACGGCACGGAAGCTCCTCCCGACACCTTCAAAGACAATGCCCAGGCGCTCGCCGAGGGCAAGTTCGGCCGCGATGGCGTCTTCCGCGCCTCCACCATTCAAGCCAAGTGCGCTTCGAAGTACGCCCCGAAGCAGCCTGGTCAGCCGGGGGCGGCTCCGGTAAGCGATAACCCGCAGAAGGCGGCCCTGAGTGGAGCGGTGTCGGGCGCCCCGGGCCAGTAAAGTTGCTTGAACCGCAAACTACGGATTCGTCCACGTCTCAGAAGGTGGGCCTCGGTAGCCCGGCCTACGCTGTCGTTGTAGAAAACCTGGTCAAGTTTTTCGGCCGCTTTGCAGCCTTGCGAGATGTCTCCGCCAGCTTTGCCGGTGGACGCCTGTACGTCATTCTCGGTGACAACGGCGCCGGCAAGAGCACATTGCTGCGCGTCCTCTCCGGCCTGGCACAGCCCAGCCAAGGTCGCTTTACGCTGCTTGGCTCCGACTCCCTCAGAGCCGTGGCACAGCGTGTCGGCTACATGGGCCACGCTCCCCTTCTCTACGACGAACTGAGCGGCGTGGAAAATTTGCGCTATTTCGCCGGCCTGTATGGATTGTCGGGCGACGAAGTCTGCCAAAGGGCCATGCGGACGGTCGGCCTCGACTCCGAACTCACGCGCCGCGTCGGCCAGTACTCGCAAGGCATGAGGCAGCGCTTGTCACTGGCTCGCGCCATGCTACACGATCCCGAGCTGATCCTGCTCGACGAACCGTTTTCCAATGTGGATGTGCATTCGGCGCGCGAGATGGCTGCCGTCCTGGGGCGAGTACGCGATCGCGGTAAGACTCTCTTCGTTGTCACCCACCAGGCTGTCCTGATGGAGCCGGTGGCCGACGAGTTCGTCCACATGGCGGCCGGACAAATCGTCTCGCGCGAGCCGAGCCTGCGCCCCGCGACCGCAGGGCGCGACGCGGAGCGGGCGCGATGAGCACGCTGGCTATCACCCGAACCACGCTGCTCAAAGATCTCCGCATGGAGTGGCGATCGAAAGACGCCATCAATTCCATGCTGTTCTTTTCTTTGCTGGTGGTAGTGATCTTCAGCTTCGCCTTCAACCCCACGGCGGAAGAGTCACGCCGCATCGCTGGAGGCTTGATTTGGGTAGCGTTTCTCTTCGCGGCGATCGTCGCCCTGAACCAGACGTGGGCCCGTGAGCTGCGCAACCAGGTGCTCGATGCCTATCGCGTCTCGCCTGCGCCCCCCAATGCGTTGTTCCTGGCCAAAGCGGTCGGCAACTTCCTGTTTGTGACGGTGCTGGAACTCCTGATGGCGCCGCTGTTCGTTGTCTTCTACAATCTCCGGTCGGTCGGGCCGCTGTGGCAACTGGTCGTGGTCTCGCTCCTCGGCACTTGGGCGCTGGTGGTGAATGGAACATTTTTCGCCGCGCTATCAATCCGCACGCGCAATCGCGAGATCATGCTGCCGCTGATTCTTTTCCCGATCTCCATCCCGGCGCTGCTGGCGATGGTCGATTCCACCACCTCCATCCTTACCGGCGAGGCTTCGCCCGATTTCTGGATACGACTGCTGCTGGTTTACGATGTGATCTTTACCATGGTCTGCCTCCTTCTGTTTGAAAGTGTGTTGAACGCCGAATGAAACAAGCCTTCCTCGCTTTCGTCGTGCTCACCATCGCGCTGATGGCCTTCAGCACCTATCAGGGGCTCGTAGTCGCGCCCACCGACGCGATGCAGGGCGACGTGCAGCGCATCTTCTACTACCACGTGCCCTCGGCCTGGGTCGCGGGCCTGTGCTTCCTTCTGAACTTCGTCGCATCGGTTTGGTATCTGCTGAGACGTAGTGAGCAGGCCGACGCGCTGGCAGCCGCGGGGGCTGAAGTCGGCGTGGTTTTTTGTACGGTCGTTCTGATCACCGGCCCCATCTGGGCGCGGCCCGTCTGGGGCATCTGGTGGACCTGGGACGCTCGCTTGACCACCACGCTCGTGCTCTGGCTGATCTACGTAAGCTATCTGATGGTGCGGCGGTTTTCCGCCGGAGGTCAGACCCAGACCATCGCGGCTGTCCTTGCCGTCTTCGGATTCGTAGATGTACCTATTGTCTACATGTCGATCCGCTGGTTCCGCACCCAGCATCCCTCGCCGGTCTTCGCGGGTGGGGAGGGTTCGGGCCTTGATCCCGCTATGTTGCGAGCGTTCATGTGGAACCTACTGGCCTTTACGTGCCTCGGCATCGTGATTGTCGTGATCCGTTATCACTTACAACGGATGGAGCAGAAGCTGGAGTCGGCGCACACGTCCGCTGCCCTGAAAGGAAGCGCGGCATGAACTCGACTCCCGATCCGATGATCTATCTGAAGGCCGCGTATGCTGTTGCCGGAGTGATCTACCTCGGCTATCTCGGCTCGCTGTGGCTGCGCTTCCGCCGCATCAGCGAAGAGATGAGGGAGCTGAAACGAAGGTAGGATCCAAGGCCGGTCACCTGCCTCCCCATGAGCGATAAACGCAGCACACTGCAATTCATCGGCGTCGCGACCCTCATCCTGTGCGCGATGTTCGTAATCCTGAGCCTTCCGTTCTTCCTTCGGCAGTCGCAGGTTCTTCGCAATTGGCCGGTCACCGACGCCCAAATCTTGCGCAGCGATGTCGTCACTCAGCCCACTGCCGCGCACGATCAGCTCTACGCCGCAAAGTTGCAGATTCTCTATACCGTCGATGGCAAGCCGGTCACGGCCGATCTCACCAGCTTCGAAAGCAGCAACTACGAAGCCACCCAGGCCCGTGCCGCCGAGTTTCCTGTCGGCAGCCATCATCCCGTTCGCTATGATCCCCAGAACCCGTCGCAGGCTCGAATCGGCGCCGACTGGACGGCGCGCTTCTTCGCTGTCCCCCTGATCATATTCGGCATGGGAGCCTTCTTCGGAATCGTCGCCGCTGCGCTGCTAATGGCGGGCCGACCCAAAGCTGGCTGATTCCCCAAAACCGGGCTCATTCACACGGGACCAAGGCGCTCCCTGCTAAACTATCCCGCATGTCCGCCGCTCAACGCGCACAGCTACGCCTCATCGGCTTCACCTGAACCGCTTCCTACTCATCGCGGGCCGATTTTTCACCTTCCCTCAACCGATCGATCCTAGGAGTTCCGCCATGAGGCTACGAGTTCTGTCGTCATTGCTGCTCGCGTGTATCGCTTTGTCCGCAGGGGAAGCACAATCCGCTTCGCCGGATTCGCAGAAATTCAGCGCTCCGTCGCGAACCTTCCGTCTCACCTACGGCTTCACCGTCAAAGACATTCCCGCCAACACCAAGCTCGTGAAAGTTTGGGTCCCGGTAGCCCACTCGGACGATCACCAGACGGTGCGATTGGTAAACGTGAAGGCTCCGGGCAAGACGCAGATGACGCAGGAGCCGGAGTACGGCAACACGATGATGTTCGTGGAAATTCATAATCCCACGGCTGGCAAAGCGGAGTTCATGCTGGAGTACGAAGTCACCCGCCGGGAATACTCGCGGGGCGACTACGCGCAGCTGGAACTAAAAGACCAGAAGCCTGGCGTAGTGCCGGCGTCGATGAACCGCTTCGTGGAACCCGACAGGCTGATTCCTACCGATGGCAAGATCAAAGAACTCGCAGTGCAAGTGACCGGATCACAGACGGGCTCTGTGGCTAAGGCAAAGGCCGCCTACGACTATTTGTTCACCACCATGCGTTACGATAAGACGGGCACCGGATGGGGACGTGGCGATGCCATCTGGGCCTGTGATGCCAAGCACGGCAACTGTACCGATTTCCACTCGCCTTTCATCGGCATGCTGCGCGCTGACGGCATTCCCGCGCGCTTCGACATCGGCTTGCCACTTCCTGAAGGGAAAGATAAGGGTGATATCGCGGGCTACCACTGCTGGGCCGAGTTCTACGCGCCCAAGACTGGCTGGGTACCGGTCGATATTTCCGAGGCCTGGAAGGCGAAGCAGAAGGAAAACTACTTTTTCGGTAGTATCGACGTAAACCGTGTTCAGTTTTCAGTAGGACGCGACATTACTCTCTCCCCCAAACAAGACGGGCCGCCGCTGAATTACTTCGTGTACCCCTACGTGGAGTTGGACGACAAGCCATACGAGGCGATCGACAAGCATTTCAGCTTTGAGGATGTGAAACCCGCAGGGAAGAAAACGGCGGGCCACGCCTCGTCGAATTCCTCAACCATGTAGCAACCCGGCGGCCGCCAGTAAGAATTGGCGCTATAGCTAGCTGGCCGCGGCCTAGCTCACAGACGGCCCCAATAATTATTCCGACCGTACTCCTTTCTGATGGACGTACTTGACGACTTCCACATCGGAGATCGCGATCAGTCCTTCGCTCACCATGTGTTCAAGATGCGGTAGTAAGGTGTCGATTTTCTCGGCCGTGTCGATCACCGCGATCATGATCGGCAGGTCCGACGAAAGCCCGAACAGATGAGGTCGGTGGATCAGGGTGCTTGCGCCGTAGCCTTCGATACCGCGGTAAACGGTTGCGCCTGCGATGTCCAACTCGCGGCACTTCTGTACCACAGCGTGGTAGAGCGGTTTACCCTGCCACTTGTCATCTTCTCCGAAGTGAATGCGGAGCATCTTGGCTTTGCCTTCCAATTTCATGACGGGTTCTTCCTGTCATTCGCCTTTCGTGTAAGCCTGGGTGTACTTGATGACGTTCACATCCGAGAGAACAACCAGCCCCTGTAGTAGCATGCGGTCGAGTATTGGGGTGAAGGCGCGCAGCTTGGCCTCGTCGTCGACGATCGTCATCATGATGGGCCGATCGTGCGACAGGGTGAGAGCTTTGTCCTGGTGAATACGCCGGTTGGCGCCATATCCTAAGATTCCCCGATAGACCGTAACCCCGGCGATATCGTTCGCGCGCATGGCTTCCACCAGCGCCTCATGCAGCGGTTTCCCGTTCCACTTATCGTTCTCGCCAAAAAAGATGCGCATGAGCTTCGCCGTTGCCTCCGCTTTCAGCGAGAACTGCTGGTGGGGAAGATCGCGCTCGCCTGCGGGACGAACGACGACGGTATCCTGCACTTCTACCGTGCCCGGGCCCGCCATCTCGAGCAACTTGGGCAAAAGTTCATCTACCCGGGCTGCGCTCTCGACAAATTCAATCTTCATCGGAAGATTTCCGGCCACTTCCACCGAGCGCGTGGAATGCATGCGGTGATCGACGCCAAATCCAGCTGTGCCTCGCATCACCATCGCACCGGTGACTCCTCGGTAGAAGAGAAAATCAAGAACGGCCGTATAGGCCACCTGACCGTGATACTTCTGTTCTTCCGCCAGATAAATCCCGACCTTCTTTGCCGCTCCTGCGGGTAGCTCACTCACGCGATTACCTTCCCAAGTGTCAAACCTGCCCAAACGCTTACCAACCCGACGACGATGCTCGATGCGACATATAGCAACGCCATTGCCAGTTGTCCATCCTGCACAGCCCGCAAGGTTTCATATTCGAAAGTGGAGAACGTAGTGTAGGCGCCGATGAACCCTATCACTCCGATATACAACCAGCTGATATCGATGGCGGCGCGTTCGGTGAGAAGATACATGAACAAGCCGATCAGGAAACAACCGGAAACATTGATCACGAACGTGCCGAAAGGAAAGCGCAAGCCCAGGCGCTGCGTCACGAAGCCTCCCAGCCAATAACGGGCGATGGCTCCGGTGGCCCCGCCCACGCCAATCAAAAGATATTTCAGCAGTTTCTCCCACCTGTGCCGCGAAGCGTGCCGTCACGCTCGGAAATAGAGCTGACCTCGGCAGCGTTTCACGCCTGCGAATTAAGAACAAATTGTCAGGATCGGCCGGAGAGATACAGAGCAGAACTCCTCCCAAGCGAACCTGGTAGGAGTCATCTTCCCCGAGCGAGAAGGTCGGGGCGGTTTAATGGGTGAACTCCAACACCCGCAGATCGATTATGTCGAATGCGCCAAAATCGGTCAACGTCGAACTGCTGGATCAAGTCGGGCCGTGTGATATTGCTGAACGTGATTCTCGTGATTCTCTAAGGTAATCGCACCAGTCTGCGACGTACGAACGCGCAGTAGAATCCCGTTCTATGAAAAAGCTTCTGCCCCTCGTCGCTGCCGTTCTTGCCTTCTGCGTTCCGTCCTTCGCCAGCCATCACCACCATCACCACAACAAGGGAAAGATGCACCATACCGGCTATCACCATCATGGGCACCACCGCTCCCATCACACTCATACCGCGTAAAACAGAACACCCGATGCTCGCCGCACGGGCTGTTGCTTCCTTCCCACCGGATTATCACCAGCCGTTCACCCGACATCCGTGTCCAGCGGCACATTGCTCGTAACCAGGTGCTGCTTCGCCTTCTGCTGCAGACCCTGGCTAAGCGGTACGCTCTTGCCGGTTTCCAGGCTGGCCTGCACCGCGACGCAGTCGCAGGTTGCTACCAGGTGACCGCTCTCGTCGTTGTACATCTGATGGAGAAAGCGAAAATACTTTTCGCCCACTGCCAGAAAGCCGCTCTTGATCTCCACCAGCTCGCCGCCGCGCAGCTCTTCCAAAAACTGATAATTTTGCCGTACCATCGCCACCCGCAGACTCTTCTGCTTGATGGACACCGGCGTGACGCCTATGGCGTGCAGCAGAAACCACGTCGCCTGGTCGAAGCGCGAAACGTACATGTGCGAGTTCATATGGCTCGCGTTGTCGTATTCCGACGCCAGTATCGCGCCTTTGAACGTGTGTACCCAGTCAGCCATGTTAGCTCTCAGTAGTGCAGTTGTCAGTAGCCGCTTGCCGTTTGCCAGGAGCCGGTGGCAGTTGCCAGTTATCAGTTGTCGATCATCAGTCGTCGGTTGCCGGTACTCAGGTCGGCGATCATAAGTTCGCTGTCATGCTGAGCGGAGTTAAGGTCGCACAGCGACCGAAACCAGTCGAAGGACCCCTCTTCCTCTCGTTCGTCATTCCGAGCGCAGCGCAGTGGAGCCGAGACACCTGCTTTCACTGTGACCGCCTCGATGCACTGGGTCGAAGGACTTCTACTCCAACCACACTGTCATGCCGAACGCCTTCAGGCATGAGGGATCTGCGGTTCTTCCACGCCTCGCAGCACGGTCACCACAAACCCGCACATCACCGCCAGCGTCCTCTCCGGCTGATCGCGATGCGGCGAGTGCCGGCACTGCGGCAGCATCACGATCTCCGTCTCCGGAACCTGTGCCCGAATCGCGTCGAGTTGCGCACACGTTCCATACTCATCCTGCTCCCCCTGAATGCAGAGTATGGGGCATCGAATCCCAGCCAGATACTGTTCGATATTCCACGCGCGAAAATCCGGGTCGAGCCAGATATCGTTCCATCCCCAGAACGTTTCATCCACGTGCTCGTGGTAGCGCCCCAGACGCCGCGGCAGTTCCGTTGTCCGGTAGATCACCTTCGCCTGTTCGATGCTCGCCACCGTAAGGTCTTCGACAAACACGTGCGGCGCCTCAAGGATCAGGCCACGTACCTTGTCGGGATAAGTGCCCGCAAAGACCAGCGCGATTGATCCCCCGTCACTGTGGCCCAGCAGAATTGGCCGCCGGATCTCCAGCTTCTCGAGCAACTCCGGCAGCACCACTTCGCCCTCGTGATGCATGAACTCGACTGGACGCTTTTCCGCCCACCTATCCGAAGCTCCGTGCCCGTAGCGTGAGTACACCAGGACGCTGCAGCCGCTAGCCTCCGCAAGACGATGCGGAAAGTCCTTCCACAGCGCCACCGAACCGAGGCCCTCGTGCAGCATCACGATGACAGGACGATCGACAGCAACTCCGCCTTGCGGCTCGAGCCAGAGCGTCTCCAGCCACTTGCCATCGACCTTCAATCGCCCGACTTCCTGCCGCAGCCCCACACGCTATTCCGCCGCAGGATCGGCGGCTTCCGCAGCCAATCCCGAGAGCGTGGCGGCCGAACCCTGCACCGCGACGCGCTGATGATAGAACCACAGACCGTTGAGGCCGCCGAGTTCCTCGCCACCTCCGGCGCGACCCGGACCGCCATGCATCAGGGACGGCAGAACGATGCCGTGCCCCGTGTGCGTTTCGCCGATGGAAGGATCGACCAGCAGCAACCGCCCGTGCGTCGTGCCCAGCTCGTTTGCGGCCTCGGCCAGGAATCCCGCGTCGCTGCTAAAGACCGAAGCAGCCAGCGACCCGCCACCACGACGTACGAGGGCGAACGCATCCTTTTCATCCCTGTAGGGAACGAGGGTTGCGACAGGACCGAACACTTCCGTGTCGTGAATAATCGCTGCTTCTTTACCGTTGCTGACTCGTAACAGCGTCGTAGGCACAAAGGCTCCCTGCGCGAGGCTACCACCCACCGGCGCGAACGACGATGGCTGATACGCAATCTGCGCTTGCTGCGAAAGCTTACGAATCCCCTCCTCGACCGACTTCCGCTGCGCCATGTTCACCACGGGCCCCATCGTCACGCTGGCGTCAGCCGGATTCCCCACCACCACCTTCGCCAGAGCTGCCGCGATAGCCTCGGTCACGGCATCTGCGACCGCGGCCGGCACCAGCACGCGGCGAATCGCCGTACACTTCTGCCCTGTCTTGGCGGTCATCTCGCGCACCACTTCGCGCACGAAGAAGTCGAACTCGGGCGATCCAAGCGTCGCATCCGGCGCGAGCAGCGCGGCATTCAGGCTGTCGGCCTCGATATTGAGACGAACATCTTCGCGAAGCTGCTGGCGAATTGCACGGCCGGTATCGGCCGAACCCGTGAAGGCTACCACATCGCCCAACCGCAGGTGCTCCAGCAGATCGCCCGCCGAGCCACACAGAATTGACAGGCTCCCCGGCGGCAGAATGCCAGCTTCAATGACAGCCCTCGCCATCTCCTGCGCCAGCCAGGCGGTCGAAGTCGCCGGCTTAGTCAGCACCGGAACTCCCGCAAGCAGACTTACGGCAGCCTTCTCCCACATGCCCCAGGCCGGAAAGTTGAAGGCATTGATGTGAACTGCGACGCCCGTCAGCGGAATCCCGAGGTGCACTCCCTGGAAGTTGGCATCCTTCGCCAGCCGCATCGGAGGCCCGGAGCGCAGCATCTTCGCCGCGCCCAGTTTCGCTCCCACCTTGGCGAAGTACTTCAGCGTGCCGATCGACCCGTCGACGTCGATCGCCGCATCCGCCTTGGTGTTGCCGGAATTCTTGCGCGCAATCTCGAACCATTCCTCACGACGCGCCGCGAGCACGTCGGCGATCTTGCCCAGCAGCTCGGCTCGCTGCGCGTATGTCAGCTTGCGCAGTTCAGGGCCGCCGGTGGCGCGGGCGTACTCCACCGCCGCTTTCAGCTCGAGTCCTTCCGAACTCACCGTGGCCAGCGTCGATCCGTCAACGGGATTCACCAACGATGCGCCTTGGCCGGTGCCGCTTTGCCACTTGCCGCGGAGATAGCTCTCGAGCACCTTGGTTCCGCTGGCTGTTGCATTCTGAATTGTCGTTGCCATCGCTATGCCTTCTCCGGGGACGATGCGAGGTTCTGCTCGACCCACGGCACCACCCATTGCGCCGCCACCTCTTCGGGCATGGTGCCCGAGCTGGCGTCGTGTTTCAGGATTTCGCCCGCCCGCCGGGCGCCTAGTTCGGTCAGCAGCGCGTCGAAGCGCAGGCCACCCTGGCAAAATGTATCTTTGTAGGTGCGGTCACCCAGCGCGATTACGCCGTAGGTCACACCCGAAAGGTTCGGCCGCTCGCTGTCCAGACTGGCAAAAAGTGCCTGCGCGTTATCCGGAACATCGCCATTGCCGTAAGTAGACGTGCAGACCAGGAAAGTGCCGCCGCCCTGAAAGACACTCGCATCGAGCCCGTCCATCACCTGAATCGAACTCTGATGTCCGGCGGCTTCGAGCGAAGACTGGACCTCCTGCGCCACCATCTCGGCCGTACCCGTCATGGTGCCCACCAGAATTGTGATCGTCAGACCCATCGATTGTCAGACCTATTCGTTGTTAGATCAGCTGTTATCCGGTGCTGGGCCCCATTGCGAGCGGTTCCGACCAAGTCTCGCGCTATTATACGCGGAGAAACGGAAGTATAATGCACGCACTGTGAACCGGAAACGCGACATAGTGCATGCGGACGGCGAACAGCATCCCTGGATGCCGGCCGCTGTCTCCACGTCCGGAGAGACTTCCGCGCATGGCTCGGAAACCGACTACCTCGCGCATCTCGGCGTGCGGGTGCGCGAGACCCGGGCCCGCCGCGGCATGACGCGCAAAATTCTGGCGCGCGACTCCGGGGTCTCCGAGCGATACCTCGCACAACTGGAAGCCGGCCAGGGAAACATCTCCATCCTGTTGCTGCGCCAGATTGCCAAGGCCCTCGATATTCCTCTGGAAACGCTCATCCTCGATGGGCCTGAGCCGCCGGTCGACCTGGTGCATACCAATGAATTTCTGCGCCAACTTTCGCCCGAAGATCTTGCGATAGCACGCCGCATGCTGGTGCAACACTTCGTCGGCGTCGATCTTCAAGCCCGCGGAAATCGCATCGCCTTGATCGGGCTGCGTGGCGCGGGAAAGTCCACGCTGGGCGCCATGCTGGCGGAGAAACTCGCGATCCCCTTCATCGAGCTCGACCGCCTCATCGAACAGGAAAGCGGCGTCAGTTTGAGTGTGATCTTCGACCTCTACGGACAGAGTGGCTTCCGCCGGATGGAACGTCGCTGCCTCGACCAGGTCATCGAATGCTATCCACGCTTCGTCTTAGCAACAGGTGGCAGCCTGGTCTCTGAGCCGGCCACCTTCGAGCGCTTGCTCGCCATGTGCTACACCATCTGGCTGCGCGCCAAGCCGGAAGAACACATGCAGCGTGTCATCGCCCAGGGAGACATGCGGCCTATGGCCGACAATCGCGAGTCGATGTCGGACCTGAAACGTATTCTCGAGGTGCGGGAACCGCTGTACCGAAAGGCCGACATGACCTTGGACACCAGCGGCTACTCGCTTCCCGAGTGTCTGACCATGCTTCAGCACGCGGCGGCACAGGCAGAATTGCCCAACTCCTAGGACGAACCAAACTGCATCATATTTCCCGCGTTGCTTGCTTTGAATGCACTATAATGCATCCAACGTGGGGTGGAGATCAATCCAGGACGCACCTGCGCTCCTACCTCCCCGAGGAGAGTTCAAAGCACATGCTCAAAGTGAATGAAGCCGAACAGGTCACCTTTGATGTGACGCCCGAGGACTATCGCCATTGGCGCCTCGCCGTCGACGACCGCCTGGCGACGTTGTCGATGGACGTTGATGAAGACTGCGGGCTGAAGCCGGGATACAAGCTCAAGCTGAACTCCTACGACCTCGGCGTCGATATCGGACTGCACGACATTCTGCAGCGCATTCGCTTCGAACATCCCCAGGTCGCCTGCGTGGTGCTCACTAGCGCCAAGGAGCGCATGTTCTGTGCCGGAGCGAACATCTATATGTTGGGCACTTCGTCGCACGCCTGGAAGGTAAACTTCTGCAAGTTCACCAATGAAACCCGCAACGGCATGGAAGATTCCAGCAGCCACGACGGGCTGCGGTTTCTGGCGGCCATCAACGGCATCTGCGCCGGTGGCGGCTACGAACTGGCGTTGGCCTGCGACGAGATCCTGCTGGTGGACGATCGCTCCAGCGCAGTCAGCCTGCCCGAGGTCCCGCTGCTGGGCGTGCTGCCTGGTACTGGGGGTCTCACGCGCCTGGTCGACAAGCGCAGGGTGCGACGCGATCTGGCCGACATGTTCTGCACCAATCCCGACGGCGTGAAAGGCGAGCGCGCCAGGCAGTGGGGACTGGTCGATGACATCGCTCCGCCGGCAAAGTTTCCCGAGCTTGTCCGCACTCATGCGGAGGCCCTGGCGGTTGACTCGGTGCGACCGACCAAAGCGCAAGGCGTAACGCTCGGTCCTCTAAATCGCACCATCGACGATCGCGGATACCACTACAAACATGTGGACGTCGTCTTCGACCGGGCGGCGCGCACCGCGACCATTACCGTTCGGGCTCCGGAAGGGCTCCAGCCGCAGACGCCCGAAGCCATCTTCGATGCCGGCGACCAGTGGTGGCCGCTCGCGATGGCGCGCGAACTCGACGACGCCATCCTCATGCTGCGCGTCAACGAGCTCGAGCTGGGACTCTGGCTGCTGAAGACCAGCGGCAATATCGACGCCATGCTCGCCTCCGACCGTGTGATGCTGGAGCACCAGAATAACTGGCTGGTACGCGAAACCATCGGCCTGCTCCGTCGTACCTTAGGACGCCTTGAGGTCACCTCGCGCAGCATGTACGCCATGATCGAGCCGGGATCGTGCTTTGCCGGCCTGCTGCTGGAGTTGGCTTTGGCCGCCGACCGAAGCTACATGCTGGCGCTTTCCGAGGAAGAAGCCGACGCGCCGAAGATCGCCGTAGACGACATGAACTTCGGGCTGCTTCCGGCGGTCAACCACCGTTCGCGCATCGCCACCCGCCTGGGAGCAAGTGCTCAGCGGCAGGTGGAGGTACTCGAGGCGCGCGGCAAGCCTCTGGCCGCGGAACAAGCGCTCAGACTGGGCCTGGTTACGCTTACTCCCGACGAGCTCGACTGGGAAGACGAGATCCGCATCGCTATCGAAGAACGCGCCGCGCTCTCGCCCGACGCATTGACCGGCCTGGAAGCCAGCTTGCGCTTCCCCGGCGAGGAGACGATGGAGACAAAAATTTTCGGCCGGCTTTCGGCATGGCAGAACTGGGTTTTTATCCGGCCAAATTCCACCGGCGAACAGGGCGCGCTGAAGCTGTTCGGCACCGGCTCAAAAGCGCGCTTCAATTGGGAGAGGGTGTAGCCAGTGACGATGAACTATCAGGATCGCATTCCGAACAACGTAGACCTCGGCTCCAACCGCACGCTGCAACGGGCGCTGGAACATTGGCAGCCTGAATTCCTCAATTGGTGGCAGGAACTGGGTCCGCGTGATTTTCAGGTTGCCGATGTCTACCTGCGCACGGCAACCTCGGTCGATGCCAAGGGATGGGCCACGTACGGCTACGTTCGAATGCCGGAGTACCGGTGGGGTATTTTTCTTGCCGATCGCGATCCGAATCGCAAGATCGGCTTTGGCGACAGCTACGGGCAGGAGGTCTGGCAGCAGATTCCCGGCGAATACCGCGCAATTCTGCGCCGACTGATCGTCACCCAGGGCGACACCGAGCCTGCGTCGGTCGAGCAGCAGCGCATGCTGGGACACACCGCTCCTTCGCTTTACGATTTGCGCAACTTATTTCAAGTGAATGTCGAGGAGGGCCGTCATCTCTGGGCGATGGTCTACCTGCTGCACGCCTACTTCGGACGCGATGGCCGCGAGGAAGCGGAGGAGTTGCTCGAACGCCACTCAGGCGATGCCGACAAACCGCGCATTCTTGGCACGTTCAACGAGCCCATCCGCGACTGGCTCAGCTTCTTCATGTTCACTTACTTCACCGATCGCGACGGCAAGTTCCAGTTGAAATCGCTGGCCGAATCGAGCTTCGATCCGCTGGCGCGCACTTGCAGCTTCATGTTGACCGAAGAAGCGCACCACATGTTCGTCGGCGACACCGGCATCAATCGCGTTACCAAGCGCACGCTCGAGGTCATGAAGGAGCTCGGCACGGATGATTGGGAGGCGATTCGAAAGGCGGGAGCGATTGATCTGGGAACCATTCAGAAATATCTGAACTTCTGGTTCAGCTCGTCGCTCGATTTGTTCGGCTCGGAGACCTCGTCGAACGCAGCATCGTATTTTGCCAATGGGCTCAAAGGGCGCCCCGACGAGAGCCAGTATGAAGACCACGTCGTGGTGGAACAGAGCTTCACGCTCGAAGTACCGAATGGGAGCGGCGGTTCGAAGACGGAGCAGATCCCCATGCGCAACGCCATGAATGAGGTTACGCGCGGCTCGTACGTGCGTGATTGCGAGATGGGCGTGAAGCGCTGGAACCGGCTAATTGAGAAGGCCGGCTACGCGTTTCGCTTCACCCTGCCCAGCACGCGCTTCCGCCGCAACATCGGCGCATGGGCCGGCATGCCCACCGATCCCGCAGGCCAGCCGATCAGCCCGGAAGAGTTCAACGCCCGCAAGGGTAGCTGGCTTCCTTCGGAGGCGGACCAGGCATTCATCCTGAGTCTCATGCATGGAGTGACCTCTCCCGGCAAGATGGCTGCCTGGATCGCGCCCCCCGATCGCGGGATCAACAATAATCCGGTGGATTACGAGTACGTGCGGCTGGCGTAGGGACAGGGGTCGGTGGCCAGTGATCCTTGGTTGGAGACAGGGTTAGCTATTTTCTTGTCATCACGAGTGGGCTTCAGCCCCGCGAGGGATCTGCTGTTTCCCCAATATTCCACGGAGGGCGGGCCAAAACGGATCCCTCGCTTCGCTGGTGATGACAAATCGAAATGAGAAGGGGACGCACTGAGAGCTGACGCTGAAAGCTGAGAGCTGTCCGCATGCGCCACATCGCCATCATCGGAAGCGGTCCCGCGGGTTGCTATCTCGCCGACAGCCTGCTGCGCCTGCTTCCTGAGGCTTCCATCGACATCATCGAACGCCTGCCCGTTCCGTTTGGACTGGTGCGTTACGGTGTTGCGCCCGATCATCAAAGCACCAAGGGAGTGGCTCGCGTCCTGGACCGTGTGCTCTCTCGCGAGCGCGTCAGCTTCTTCGGCAATGTCGAGGCCGGCCGCGATGTTCGTCTCGACGAGCTCAGACTGCTGTACGATGCTGTGGTACTGGCCACCGGCGCTTCCCTCGACCGCAAGCTCGGCGTTACAGGCGAAGAACTTCCGGGCGTGATCAGCTCCGGAGCCTTTGTTGGGTGGTATAACGCGCATCCTGATCACTGCGCTCCCTTCCTGCGCAATGTTCGTTCAGCCGTTGTCATCGGCAACGGGAACGTCGCGCTGGACGTAGCGCGCATTCTCGCAAAAGAAGCCTCCGAATTGGCGGGCTCGGATTTGGCGCACGACACGGTTTTAGCCCTGGCGGCGCAGCCGTTGGAGGCTATCCATGTCGTCGGCCGTCGCAGCGCAGAAGACGCCAAGTTTACCGCCCACGAGCTTGCGGAACTCGCAACCCTGACTCGCGCGCGTCCAGTGGTGGACGATCCCGCGGAACTGAGGGGTGACAGTGCTGTGGTGAAGACGCTCCGCTCCTTCGGTGGGAATTTGAGAGACTCAGCACAGACCACGATTCACTTTCACTTCAATCTCACGCCGGCCGCCTTCCTTGGCGACGAACACCTTTGCGCGGTGCAATTTCGCATCTCCGATGGCAAATTGATGGGGTTGCCGGCGCAACTGGCGATCACATGCATTGGTTACGAGACCAGTCCGTGTTGCACCGCCGCGCCGACCAATGGGATCTTCGCTAACGACCAGGGCAAGATCGCCGAGCGCCTTTACGTTGTGGGATGGGCAAAGCGTGGACCGTCAGGAACGATTCCCACCAACCGCGCAGAAGCTCAACAGGTAGCGCAACGAATCGCCAACGAAGTGAGTGACGGCCATCGACCCGGAGGAGAAGAGCTGAGAAAATTGCTGGCCGAGAGGGGACTGCGTCCGGTGGACTATGCGGGATGGAAGCGCATCGACGCGGCAGAGGTAGCGAACGCCGCCGAAAGCCGTTGCCGCAGCAAGTTTACGCGTATCGCGGACATGCTCGAGGTCGCCCATGGCGAGAAGCTCGTCACTTGAGCGTGCCGCGTGACTTCACGGCCGTTAAAATTTTCATGTTTGGCAAAGTGCCCCGACTCAGCAGGTTGCCTGTCGTCGTATGTAATTTCTAAGTCCAACGAACGTGCACAATCGGCAACTTAAGTCGGAGTGCGAATTTGGCCGGGATCGGCAAAACCATGCACGCGCAGACCGCTTCCAAACAGAATCGGGGCAATTCGATATATGTACGCGAAAGGGGCAGGCGTTTGGTAATGTACGAAGTGCAGGGGCATCCCTTCGATCCTTTCACACTATGAGCAGTATCGTCACCAGACTCGATGCAATGACCGGGCAGGAGCATTCCCATCGCGGTGGGCTCAGAACGGTCGCTATCTTTGAAGCGTTGAAGGGCTTGGTTGCGTTGGTAGCGGCGTTCGGCTTCGTAGCCATTCTGCGTCGGGACGTTGACCTGGAAAACGCTGCCGAGAACTTGCTGTACTTCCTGCACATTGACCCCGACCGCCACCTTGCACAGGCGTTTCTCGACGCGGCGGGCAGGATAATGGACGTGCGGATTGGCACGATTCTGGCCATTGCCCTTGCGTACTCCATCCTGCGCTTCGTCGAAGCCTACGGGTTGTGGAAGGCACGTGCCTGGGCGGAATGGCTGGCGATCATCTCTGGTTGTATCTACCTTCCCTTTGAGATCTACAAATTGATCCGCATACCCAATGGATTTCATTGGGCGATTCTTGGCATCAATATCATCGTGGTTCTGTACATCGGGTGGGTACGATGGTCCGAGATCACCGCCGCCCGCAAGTTTCCCCAGCCGTTGACAAGCAAAGAAAATTAAGGCGCGATCGCGATCCTCAAGCCTTTCACTGCCGGGTCCCGGCATCCGCTCGGGGATCAAGGTAGGAGCGCAGATGGGTTGCGGTTCTGCAAAAGACGGTCAGTAAGGCGAGAATCCGAGCGTTTTGTCTGACTTCTGCACCCAGATGTGTGCCTTGTCGGCGACCCTCTGATTGACCGTCACCACGACCACAACGCCGCTGCTGCCCGTGATAAAGGGAGAGCCGTTCCCGCCGGTCGGAGTGGCTGCGCCGTCAATGTGGTGACTTTTGATAAGACCCCACTCTCCGCTTGGGCCCCAGTCCTGCATGAAGTTCTGAAAGGGGTAACGCGCATATTGTTGCGGGTGCTCTTTCCAGTTGGGGTCCTGCATCCAGACGCCGTAGGCCTTTTCGAAATTCTGCTGCTGGAGCGCGTCGAAGAATTGGTCGACGACGTGCTCTTCGGGCCAATATCGCAACTGCCACAACAAAACTCCAACGACGATAGCAACGGCAATGATCGCCACAATGCGGATGGTGCGCTTGCGCGCCGCCACTGGATCGTACTTCGGAGCTTCGAACAACGTCATGACAACTCCAGTTTACTCGTATGGAATGCCCGAACTTCGGGCAGAGTTGCCCCCATCGAAAAGATGGGTCGGTTTAGTCTTTCTTCAAGAATACGTTGTCGATCATCTCTCGCATAAAATGCCCACCGAAGGAACCGGCCGAACCCGCCAGCAATTGCAGAAATGCTCCGTAAACCTGTCCGCGATCGTGCGGCCAACCAACTACGAACTGGTAGTAGGCCAGTACGAGCGGCACCCCGATCCAGACCAATACCAGCCAGCGCCACGGCTGGCGCGACTTCCACACGGCGAGAGCCATGGTAAACGCCAGCACGCAGAGCGCGGTCAACAGCGCGTCATCGACTTTCTGATTCACCCAACCGGTGAAAAGGCCAAGGCCGAGCGCCAAAACATATACTAGCGGATTGGTCTGATCAGTACTGATAGAAGCCCCGCCCGCTCTTGCGCCCCAGCCAGCCGGCGTCGACCATCTTGATCAGCAGCGGGCACGGGCGGTACTTGGGATCGCCCAGACCGCTCTGCATCACGCGCATGATATCGAGGCACACGTCGAGCCCGATAAAATCGGCCAGAGTCAACGGCCCCATAGGGTGGGCCATTCCAAGCTTGAACACTTCGTCCACTGCCTCGGCCGTCGCGACACCTTCCATGACGGCATACATGGCTTCGTTGAGCAGCGGCATAAGTACCCGGTTGGAAACGAATCCCGGAGCGTCGTTCACCTCGACCGGTGTCTTCTCCAGCTTTTCGGCCAGCGCCTTCACGGTGGCATAGGTTTCGTTGGAAGTTGCCAGGCCGCGAATCACCTCGACCAGCTTCATCACCGGAACGGGATTGAAGAAGTGCATGCCAATCACCTTGTCCGGACGCTTGGTCACCGCCGCCAGCTTGGTGATGGAAATCGACGAAGTATTCGAAGCCAGGATGACCTCGGGCCTGCACATCATGTCGAGATCGCGGAAAAGTTCAGCCTTGATCTCAAAGCGTTCGCTGGCAGCTTCGACAACAAAGTCGCAGTCCGCAAGCTTCTTGCGATCCGTCGAGGTGCTGATACATGCAAGTGCCTGGTCCCGTTGTTCGGCAGTCAGCTTTGCCTTGGCAACTTCCCGTTCGAGATTCTTGCCGATGGTGGCGAGCCCACGATCCAGAAAGCGCTGCTCAACGTCCACCAGAGCGACTTTGTAAGCACTCTTCGCAAAGACATGAGCGATACCGTTGCCCATGGTACCGGCCCCAATTACACCAACTGTTTTTATTTCCATGATTGCCTCAAATGCAGGTATTTAGCGTACGCAGGGGCCCACGCAAAACATGTGGAGTGTAGCAGAGCACCTGCGACGGGAGAGCGTCAGTGTCTCCTGGCGATGGGCGTCCCCAGCGGCGGCGTCACCGGTTCCAAGGACTTCTTGGCAGGCGGCTCTGCCTGAGCCGGCAGAGGGACCTCCATGGTGGAAGGGTCGGATTGGAAACTCTCCAAGTCGACAGCTTGTTCCGCTTCACCTTTCGTCTTGGCAGTTCGCAGCACACGAATCAGGACGCATGTCGAATTATCGTGTCCGCCGGCTTCGTTGGCTGCGTCGATCAAGGTCTGCGCAGCGATGTCGAGAGACGGGAGCTGTTGCAGAATGGTGCGGATTTCATCGTCGGTTACATGCCGTAAGATTCCGTCGGTGGTCATCAGCAGGATATCGCCAGCTTGCGCGGGAAACTCGCCGAGGTCGGGCAGAGTGGACTCGTCAGTGCCCAGCGCGCGTGTGATGATGTTCTGGGCCGCCGACTGCTTGGCTTCTTCCAACGTTAGCATTCCGCGACGAACCTGCTCCATTACCAGCGAATGGTCTTCCGTCAGTTGCAGCAACTCCCCATCCCGGAAGAGATAAATCCGGCTATCGCCCACGTGAGCAATGCTGAACTTGCCCTCCGAGAAACGGGCCGCTACCAGCGTGGTGCCCATGCCGGAAGCACCCGCATTTTCGGTGGCGTAGCGAAGGATGGCCTCATTGGCGAGCTTCACCGCCTCGGCCAGCATGCGCGCTCCCTCGGGCGCATCCGCCAATACGCCGTCGGGACTGCTGGAATCTTTATGCTCGCGGAAATACCCGATGATGGTATCGACAGCGATCTGGCTGGCGACTTCCCCGGCAGCGTGTCCACCCATACCATCGCAGACTACAAAGATGCCGATGCCCGCGTCATAGCCGAAATTGTCTTCGTTGTGCGGACGAACTCGACCTATGTCACTACGTCCAGAAACTTCCAATGCAAGGCTCATGCGGGCTAACGTAGTACCGTTTCCAGTTGGGATTGTGCGAATCTGTCATTATTCCATGAGCCCGCCTCTTTGTCTGTGGGAAAGGTGTGCCGTTGCGATGGGTTTGCGACAGGCAACGAACGGGTGGCGATTGTGCTTCTTACAACCATGCCCTTAGCCCAGCAGGTGGTTTGGCTTCTTCTGATCGCCCTTCCTATCGCCAGCGTCAGCTGGACGGTGACCCACGAAGAGGTGTTTCGCGAGCCTCGCGAGTACTGCGTAAACCAGAGCGACCAGAATCCAAACTTTTTCTGCAGAAAATTTTTCTACCTGTTCACATGCGAGTACTGCTTCAGCCACTGGGTAACTATCGGCTTCCTGCTGATTACGCGATTCAAGATGCTCTACATGGACTGGCGAGGGTACGTGATAGCGCTTTTCGCGCTGGTATACGTTGCCAACTTTTACATGGGCCTCTTTGGACACGTGAGGCTCGAAGTCAAGAAGACCCGCGTAGAAGTCAAAGCCATTGAAGCGGAAGTAGAGAAGGCCGAAGAAAGCAGTTCAGCGCCCGCATCTGCAACTGCGCGATCAAAAGGGCCGCGCCCTCTGCCCAGGGCGAATTGAGTACTTGCATGGCAGATCGCCCGCAACCGATGAACGATGCCCCCTGGGGCTGGTGATCAATGGCGACTGACAACCGGCACCTGCTTTTTACGGTCTGGTCTTGGCGATTTCCGGCTCCTGGCCCTTGTCTCGCAAAGGATGCGGCGACAAATGGTGTTCGGTCAACTCGGCTTTCAGGTATTCGAAGGCTTCGTCGGGTGAACTGGCCCAGTGGAACAGCTGCAGATCTTTCGGTGAAATCGTTCCGGCATCCACCAACGCCTCAAAGTTGATGACGCGATCCCAATATTCCTTGCCGTAAACGATAATAGTCATCCGCTTAGCCATCTTCTCCGTTTGCGCCAGGGTGAGCAGTTCAAATAACTCATCGAAGGTTCCAAAGCCACCCGGAAAGACCACCAGCGCCTTCGCCAGGTAAGCGAACCACAGCTTGCGCATGAAGAAGTAGTGGAATTCGAAGTTCAGCTCCGGCGTGATGTAACGATTTGGCATCTGCTCGAACGGCAAATGGATATTGAGTCCGATGGTCTTGCCACCGGCTTCGGCCGCGCCGAGATTTGCCGCTTCCATGATGCCGGGGCCTCCGCCGGTGCAAACCACGAAACGGCTCCGCGCCTGGTTCAGGTCTTTGGCCCAGGAGGTGATCTTGAATGCGAGTTGACGAGCGTCTTCGTAATAGCGCGCCATCTCAACGTCTGCCCGTGCCCTCCGAATACGCAACTGCTCTTCTTCCGGAGCGGGCTTCGCCGAGCCCGGCTTCTCCAGCAATTCCAACGCGCCCTCCGCCTGCGAGCGGCTGTGAAAGCGCGCCGATCCGAAGAACACGATTGTGTCCTGTATGCGCTCCCGTCGAAACCGTGAAAATGGCTCCTGGTATTCGGCCAGGATGCGCAGGACGCGACCGTCCGGCGAATTCAAGAACCTTTTGTTTTCGTAGGCGAGCGGCGCGCGCACCGATTTCGATGGATCGTCGTTGTTATCGGTCATGAACTTTGTCTAACAGTACGAGATGAACGGTCGGTGAAGGAAGATTGCCAGAGTCAGTAAAATTGCGACCAGAATTCTAAATTTCGGAACAGCTCTTGCGACTCTCCTTAAGCGTCATGAACCTCGCGATATCGAATCGCCTCGGCGATGCCCATCCAGATGTTGACCAAACCAAGACCGCTGATCGCGCCCCTCACGAAGCTCAGCATCAGAAAACCTCGCAGGGTGGGATACGAGAGCAGAATCGAGTTCTCACTCCATATCTTTGTCCACGGGCACCACACCAAAATGATGCCAACTTCCAGGCAAAATAATACAAAGACAACCAGCCAGACTCGCTGCGCCCACACGCGGCGACGCTTCGGGGGAGGGGCTACGGGCATGACTAATACCGGATTGTGGCCGTTCGCAATTTCGCCATGATTCGGGAGATCGCCGAAACAGGTCATTACCCGCTTACCACCCAAGGCGCCCTGGCTCGGTCCCCGGTTTCCTAACCCGCCCTCAAACCCAGGCATCCCTGAGGTTATGAAATCCATATTGGAGGATTCTACGACGCCGAGGGCGACATGCGCTTGCGGAAGTGCCGCGGGCCGAAGTTCGCCCTTGTGCTGCCTCAGGATTTACACTGTTAACGATGAATATGAATGCCCTGATTTTTGCCGCCGCCGTCTTTGTAGGAATAAGCACACTTCCAGTTATCGCTGCCAGCACGGACTTTGGTCCCAGCAATCCTTTCTTTAAACCTAGTTCCCTTCCATTCCAAACGCCACCTTTTGACAAGATCACGGACGACGACTATCAGCCCGCGCTGGAAGCCGGCATGGCCGAGCAACGCCAGGAGATTCAGGCCATTGCTGACAACCCCGCTCCTCCGACGTTCGAGAACACCATCGTCGCCATGGAGAAGAGCGGAGCCCTATTGCACCGAGTGCTGCCGGTCTTCTTCAGCGTCACCGGCGCGAATACCAATCCCACTCTCGAAAAGGTTAAAGCGATTGAGGCGCCCAAGCTCGCGGCTCACGAGGATGCGATTTACCTTGACCCTAAGCTTTTCCAGCGGGTTGCGGCCATCTATAAAGAGCGCTCCTCACTGAATCTCAACCCGGAATCCTTGCGCCTGGTCGAATATGTCTACGACAAGTTCGTACACAACGGCGCCAACCTGAGCGAATCGGACAAGACCGAGGTCAAGAAGCTCAATGAAGAGTTGGCGACTCTTTCGAACACCTTCAGCACAAAGCTGCTCGCGGCCACGAAGAACGCTGCCTATACGACCACCGACAAAGCAGCCCTGGCTGGTTTGAGCGAGGGACAGATTGCCGCCGCCGCCGAATCGGCCAAGAATCGTAAGGTGGAAGGCTACGTCGTTCCCCTGCAGAATACGACGCAGCAACCCGCCCTGGTCTCTTTGAGCAATCGGGGCACCCGTCAGGCGCTGTTCGAGAACTCCTGGAATCGGTCTGAACACGGAGACGCGAACGACACGCGTGACACGATCGCGCGAATCGCGCAGTTGCGCGCCCAGAAAGCTAAACTGCTCGGGTTCCCCAGCTTCGCCGCTTGGAAGCTGGAAGACCAGATGGCCAAAACGCCCGAAGCCGCGTTGAAGTTTATGGATGCGCTGGTGCCCGCTTCCACCGGAAAGGCTGCCACCGAAGCCCAGGATATACAGGCAGTGATCGATCAGCAAAAGGGCGGGTTCAAAGTTCAGCCATGGGATTGGGACTTCTACTCCGAGCAGGTGCGCAAAGCCAAGTACGACCTGGATGAAGAACGGGTCAAGCCGTACTTTGAATTGAACAACGTGCTGGAGAACGGCGTCTTCTATGCGGCCAATCAGCTCTACGGAATAACTTTCAAGGAGCGCAAGGACCTGCCCGTGTACGCCCCAGGCGTCCGGGTATTCGAGGTCTTCGACGCCAACGGCAGCCCCTTGGCTCTCTTCTATTGCGACTACTTCAAGCGCGACAACAAGCAGGGTGGCGCTTGGATGAATAACTTTGTTCAGCAATCCAAGCTGCTGGGCACCAAGCCGGTAGTCAGCAATGTTGCCAACTTTGCCCCGCCTGCGCCCGGTAAGCCCGCTCTGATTACCTCGACGGACGTCACTACGATGTTTCACGAATTCGGCCATGCCCTGCACGGCATGTTCGCTGATACCGAATATCCGGCCTTGTCCGGCACCTCGACGGCACGAGACTTCGTAGAATTTCCATCGCAGTTTAACGAACATTGGGCGACCTACCCGGCGGTCTTTGAACACTATGCCAAGCACTATCAAACCGGCGCTGCTATGCCAGCCGAGTTAGCGGAGAAGATCAAGAAGGCAGAAACCTTCAACAAGGGTTACGCCACGACCGAGTTGCTGGCGGCCGCGGAACTGGATATGCAGTGGCACACGCTCGCGGCCGACGCGCCGCTCCAGAATCCCGATACCTTCGAGACCCAGGCGCTGGAGAAAACTCATTTGCTCATCAGCTACGTGCCGCCGCGCTACCGTTCCAGCTACTTCAGCCACATCTGGGGTAGCGGATATGCCGCTGGGTACTACGCTTATTTGTGGACGCAGATGCTCGACGATGACGCCTACCGCTGGTTCGAGGAGCATGGTGGATTGACCCGCGCCAACGGCGACCGCTTCCGCCAGATGGTGTTGTCGCGAGGCAATACCGAGGATCTCGGAAAGCTGTATTCCAACTGGCGAGGATCGCAGCCCAACATCGAACCTATGCTGAAAGACTTGGGTTTAGAACCGGCAGGCGGCGGCAAATAGCGGCTCTGACCGACTGGGCCAGCTAACGAGCTCTTGATTTCCCGTCTTGACACAGGGCCTGTGCACACATACACTGTGTTCATGAACGTGACTTTGTCCATCGACGAGCAGCTTGTCGCGCGTGCCCGGGAGAAGGCCAACGTACTAGGCAAGAGTCTGAATCAGCTCATCCGCGACTATCTGCAAAAATTCGCCGGCGGAGACGACGCGGAGCGCAGCATCGCTGAATTCCAGCGCCTTTCCGGAACTGGTGATTCTCGCGGTTGGCGCTTCAATCGCGACGAGATTCATGAGCGTTCGTAGCTTCTTCGACACGAACGTTTTGATCTACGCCGACGACCAGGCGGTCCCGATCAAACGAGGAACGCGCGCTTAGCTTGCTTGCCGAGCATCGGCGCGAAGCCATGGGAGTGGTTTCGGTGCAGGTACTGCAGGAGTACTTTGTCGCGGCCACAAAGAAGCTCGGCGTGGACCCGCGAATTGCCCGTCGCAAGGTCGAACTGCTCTCTGAGTTCGACGTTGCCGTGCCCGAAGTCGCCGATGTCTTGGCTGCGATCGACCTCCATCGGCTTCACGGCTTTTCGTTCTGGGATGCCTTGATCGTTCGATCAGCCAAGCAGACTGCGTGCAGGATCCTGTTCACCGAAGACATGCAGGACGCGAGGGAGATCGACGGGATTCGCATCGTAAATCCGTTTCGCTGAATAGCTAATAGGAACGCGAAATAATCTCCGGCGAAGACTCGCCCTACCACACAAGCGGCAGGGTTCTCGATCCCGCAGGGAACTTCTGACAAGCGGACGTCAATGGCGTTTTGCAAAAGACCGAGCCGCCGCTTCAGCTGTCTGTTGCTGGTCCGCTCGCCGATTCCGGAGAAGCCTCACCTCTCGCCGACGAAGTTGGGCTCGCTCCAAATGACTGGATCGCACTGGCCTCATCGGACTCAACATCGAGTACCAGATGCAACTTGGTCATACGCAGTAGGTCGTAAACTTTCTTGTTCACATCAACCAGTCTGAGCTGTCCATCTCGATTGCGGAGCGTCGTGTAGGCCATCACCAGTTCGCCCAGGCCGGAGCTGTCGATGTACGCGACATGGCGAAGATTGAACAGGACTTTCTTTGTTCCGTTGTCGGCCAGTTCGCGTACGAGTTCCCGCAGAACGACACTTCCATCGCCGACCGTGATTCGCCCTCGCACCTCTACGATAACGATATCGGCGACCTTGCGGTGGGAGACTTGCAACCTAACCGGCTTCTGTTCTTGCATTGCGATGCCGAGACGATTGAAGACTTCGTTTGCCAGGTTCACAACATCTTTCGACTCCGTGCGCACGACCACCAGGCTGCGGCCTTCGGCAAGTACGTCGCGGAAGAAAGCAACGTCCTCAGAACATTTTTCCTCGGGAAGGGACGGCACCGCAGCGCCACTGACGGTTGTCTTCGCAAGGCCTGCCCCAGTTCCTGTGCCGGCGAGGCCTAACAGCGCCGCAGCCCCGAAACCAAGCGCAACCACCGGACCGATACCCGGCACGACCAGAAGTACGGCGGCTGACATCCCCGCCGCGAAGCGCACCAAGCCTCCGATCGTTACACCACTTTCGGTCGCATTAGAGTCTTCGGCTTCAGAGCGGCAAAGAAAGACAATCTCGTCTTGCGGCACTTCGCGCCGCAGAAGTTCCTGAAACGCTGCGTGCGCTTCCTCGCGGGCGGAAAACACTCCAATGGCAGTGTGCATGATGTCTTCCCTCACAAGCCGTTTCGATGTCCAGGCGGTCAAAGGGGAACACAAGAGATGGCCAGGGCGCGGCAGAATTGTACATCTGTTCCGCCACGCCAGGCCATTTTTCGGAACAATGTTGCTGGCTCCGAACGCAGAAACGGCAGGGCTGTTAACCCTGCCGCTCTTTCGACTAACAACCGGCTACTGACAAACGACAACCTACTCCTACAGCAGCTCTTCGTTCCAGCTCTCCAGGAACTTCTTCACTTCCACCATGAACTGATCAGCCACGGCGCCATCGATGATGCGATGGTCATAGCCGATGCTCAGGTGCATCATCGACCGGATAGCGATGGAGTCGTTGCCGTCCTTGTCGGTCACGACAACGGGCTTCTTGGTGATGCCGCCGACACCCAAGATGGCAACCTGCGGCTGGTTGATGATCGGCATGCCGAACTTGGCGCCGAAGATGCCGGGGTTGGTGATGGTGAACGTGCCCCCCTGCACTTCATCGGGCTTCAGCTTCTTGCTGCGGGCGCGCTCGCCGAGATCGGTGATGGCGCGCTGCAGGCCGACGAAGCTGCGCTCTTCGGCGCTCTTGACGACGGGCACGATCAGTCCCCAGTCGAGCGCGACGGCAATGCCGAGGTTGATCGACGAGTGATAGTGAATGTTCTCGCCTTCCACCGAGGAGTTGATGATGGGCCACTTACGAATGCCGTGGACCACGGCGCGCGCAAAGAACGGCGTAAAGGTGAGCTTGTTGCCGGTAGCCTGCTCGAACTTGCTCTTCATCTTCTCGCGCAGCTTGACGATGCGAGTGACGTCGACCTCGAAGACCCCGTGGACATGCGCGCTGGTGCGCTTCGACATGATCATGTGCTCGGCGATCTTCTTGCGCATGGTCGTCATGGGCACGGTTTCGCCTGGAGTAACGCCGGCCACCGGCTGAATAGGTCCGGTCGCCGCTGGAATGCTGGGAGCCGAAGCCGATGCTGCCGGCGCGGTGTAAGCCGGAGCCGCTGGAGCCGACGGCGCGCTGGGAGCGGGAGCCGTTCCACCTGCGGCGTGCCTGGCGATGAAGCCCTCGATGTCTTCTTTGGTAATGCGTCCGCCAAGACCGGTACCCGAAACCTGCGACAGGTTAACGTTGTTGTCCTTTGCAATCTTGCGAACCAACGGGCTGGAACGAACCCGGCTCTGCTCAGCCGACTCGGAGACTTCGGCGACTGGTCCCTGCTCTTCGCGCTCCAGGCCTTCTTTCTCATCTTCCGCCAGATCGGCAGGAATATCCGACGGCGCTGCAGGCGGAGCCGAGGCCTGAGCCGAGCGAGTTCCAGCGCCATCTCCCTGGGCCTGCGGGGCAGCAGGCTTCGGGGCCTCGGCCTTGGGCGCGGCAGCGGACGGAACACCATCGCCTTCAGCGGCGATGGTGCCGACCACGGTGTTTACTTGCACGGTCGCGCCAGCCTGTACCTTGATCTCCTGCAGCGTGCCGGAGGCGGGCGCAGGAATTTCCGCGTCGACCTTGTCAGTTGAGATCTCGAACAGAGGCTCGTCGCGTTGAACCTTGTCACCCGGCTGCTTCAGCCACTTGGTGATGGTTCCTTCAAAAATCGATTCCCCCATCTGGGGCATAACTACATCGGTGGGCATGTTTTCCTTCCACAGGACTGGCTTGAAATGAGAGCTCTATGCAAACAAATTATTATATCGCGGCGAAGCGGCGCCTATCCGACCGGAGCGCCGAACGCCAGCGACGACAGCAGACGACCCCATCTCGACGCTTATCCCAAGACGATCACCGCGGTCCGCCGCTTGCCACCATTTCTCTGTGCGGGATCAGGCTTGCACGACCCGCATTTGACTCTGCTCGACGCGGTGGGCTAGCCTCAATAGCTTGTGTTAGTGCCGCTTGCCTCTCGCTCCGAGTGGCTATCCGGGTTGCCCTGCCAATTGCCGGTTATGAAATTACGTCGCCAATTTTTGCAACTTATTGTCGTCCTTGCGCTGTGCGTTGGGGCGTCCGCCGGAAACCTGGTGTTTCCGTCACATGGCTCCAAGGCGATGGTCGCAACGGTGCATTCGGAGGCATCCAAGGCAGGCGTAGCGATCCTGCAGCAGGGCGGCAACGCGGTCGATGCCGCCGTGGCCGTCGGGTTCGCCCTGAGCGTCGTGCATCCGCAGGCGGGTAACATCGGCGGCGGCGGATTCATGCTCCTTCGCCGCACCGATGGCGAAGTGCATTTTGTCGACTACCGCGAGAAGGCCCCTGCCCAGGCGACCGAGAACATGTACCTCGACCAGCAAGGGAACGTCATTCCTGAGCTGAGCACGGTCGGCTACAAGGCGATCGGCGTGCCCGGATCGGTAGCGGGACTGGCCTATGCGCAAAAACAGTGGGGCAAGCTCACGCTGCAACAAGTAATGGAGCCGGCGATCCGGCTGGCGCGTGATGGATACGTTCTCAGCTACAGCGACGCGATGAGCTTGCGCGATCGTCATCTCGGCGAGTTTCCGGAGTCCCGCCGTGTGTTTCAGCGCAACGGCAACTACTATCAGCCGGGCGAGATTTTCAAGCAGCCCGACCTTGCGCACACACTGAAGCGCATCGCCGCCAATCCTGATGACTTCTATCACGGCTCGCTGGCGCGCGAGTTGGCGGCATCCATACAAAAGGGTGGAGGCCTGGTCACCACTGACGATCTGGCGCAGTATGAGGTGAAGGAACGGCAGCCGATCAAGGGAAGCTACCGCGGCTTCGATATCATCAGCGCTCCTCCGCCTTCCTCGGGCGGCATCGCGTTGATCGAGAGCCTTAACATTCTCGAAGGCTACAACCTGGAGCAAGCCGGCGATCGCTCAGCCGACAGTATTCATCTGACGGTTGAAGCCTTTCGTCGCGCCTTCTACGACCGTGCCGAATTTCTCGGCGACCCCGACTTCGCGAAAATTCCCGTCGCGCAATTGATTGACAAGAAATATGGCGAGGCCTGGCGCGAGACCATCGAACCTAAGCGCGCCACGCCGAGTTCCACCGTGCGGCGGCCTTCTATCTTCTCCAAACTTGATGAGTACGCCGCGTCGCATCCCCAGCCGCAGTCCATTCACGAGCCCGAGCACACAACACACTACTCGGTGGTCGATGCCGAGGGCAATGCTGTCTCGGTGACCACGACGCTGAACGACAGCTTCGGGTCGCGCGTCACAGCCGAAAAACTGGGCTTTCTGTTAAATGACGAGATGGACGATTTTGCCTCGAAACAGGGCGTGCCCAACGCATACGGCCTGATCCAAGGGCCGGCGAATGCGATTGGACCGCACAAACGGCCGCTCTCGGCGATGACGCCGACGATTGTCTTGAAAGATGGCAAGCTGTTCCTGGTGCTCGGATCGCCGGGCGGCCCTACCATCATCACCACAGTGGCGAACATTCTCATGGGCGTAGTCGATTACGGGTTGAACATTCAACAGGCGGTCAACGCTCCACGATTCCACAATCAGTGGGTGCCCGACGAGATCAGGATGGAGAGCTACGGTTTTTCGCCCGACACGATGCATCTGCTGGAGAAGATGGAATACAAGATCGATGCCGACCGCGAGTTCTGGGGCGATGCCGAGTGCATTGCCATCGACTTGACGACGGGCGAGCGGCTGGGTGCGAGCGACGGACGCAATGACGGAAAGGCTTTGGGTTACTGATGCGCAGGGCCATGTCAACCTTGGTATATGCCCGCAATGAGCGGCTGCATCCCGGCCTGCTGGATCAACTGGTCTCGGGCGGAGCCGAAGCGATTGAGATCTTCGCCGCGCGCGGGCATTTCAACTACACCGACCGCCAGCATATACGCGAGATTGGCAACTGGTTTCGCAGTACGGGTGTGACCTTCCACTCGATGCATGCGCCGATGCACGCGGACGACGATTGGGGGCGCAGCGGTAATCCCCCGGTGAACATCGCCGCGGTCGACAAGCGCCGGCGCATCGATGCGATGGACGAGATCAAGCGCGCCATCGAGGTGGCCGAGCAAGTGCCATTTCAATTTCTGGTGCAGCATGTTGGCGTGGGCCATGAAGAGGCGGACGAGCACAAGTTTGAAGCGGCGATGAGCTCGCTGGAACACCTGAACGCTTTCGCCAGGCCGCTGGGCGTAAGGCTGTTGGTGGAGAATATTCCCAACGACCTCTCGACGCCGGAGAAGCTGATGGAATTGCTGCGGGCCGGCCACTTCACGGAAGTGGGTGTCTGCTTCGACGTCGGGCACGCACACCTGGCACAGGGGATTCCGCAGGCGTTTGAGATATTAAAGGACCGCATTCGCTCGACCCACGTGCACGATAATCATAAGGAACGTGACGAGCATCTGTGGCCCGGGGACGGCAACATCGATTGGGCAGAGACGATGTCGCTGCTGCGCAGCGCGCCTAACGTTCCTCCGCTATTGCTGGAGATCGAAGCGGTCGAGGGACAGAAAGTGTCGGAAAGGATGGTGGCTGCGTTCGAAAAGCTGGAGACGGCTGCCGCGCCAACGGCGTGAGGGTGTTCCAGCGCTTCCGGGCTGAGCGAGCGCTCGGCATACTGTCCAAGAGCAGGTTCCTCCGCTGCCGGCTGAAGCCCTCCGGTTCGGAATGACGGAGGAATTGGGATGACGAACGAATACCGAACCGACCACAAAACGAGAGATGAGCGAGGCTGTCACAAGAGCCCGAGAACCAGCCCCCAAGGGGCGACTCAGCTTAGCCCAGGACGGAGCCGCAGGCGGAATCCTGGGTAGAGTGAAATTAGTGATCCGAGTCCCGTCGGGACGGCAGGGTTGTACTGATGCGGGCTGAAAGCAGGTTCCTCCGCTCCGGGCTGAAGCCCTCCGGTCGGAATGACCGGGAGGAACGTGAATGACGAACGAATGGGAAACGCCGAAATACAAGCGGGACTTGAAATACGCACAAAGATTTTTACGTTAAAGACAGGAATCATGGAAGCACCTACTACGAAAACCGAAGCACCCATCACGACAATCCGCGAAGTTGGCAAGTACGAAGGCCAGAGCGTCACGCTGCGCGGCTGGCTTTACAACCTGCGCGCCAGCGGCAAGTTGCTCTTCCCGCAATTCCGCGATGGCAGCGGGGTTATTCAGGGCGTAGTGGCGAAAAATCAGGTCTCGCCTGAGCTGTTTGAATCCATCAAAGGGCTGACGCAGGAATCGAGCGTGATCGTGACCGGCAATGTGCGTGCCGACTCCCGCGCGCCCGGGGGCTACGAGCTCGACGTGACCGACGCGCAGGTCTTGCAGCGCGTCAATCCTGACGATCCTTACCCCATCACTCCGAAAGAACATGGCGTCGACTTTCTGATGGAGCATCGCCATCTGTGGCTGCGTTCGCCGCGCCAGGCGGCCATCTTGCGGATCCGCGCTGAGATCATCAAGGCGGCGCGCGACTTCTTCGATGATCGCGGCTTCACCTTGACCGATCCACCTATCCTTACGCCAGCGGCATGCGAAGGAACGACGACGCTCTTTCCGGTTGATTACTTCGAAGAGCAGGCTTATCTCACGCAGTCAGGCCAGCTTTACATTGAAGCTACCGCGATGGCGCTGGGCAAGGTCTACAGCTTCGGACCGACCTTCCGGGCGGAGAAATCGAAGACACGCCGCCACCTGACAGAGTTCTGGATGGTCGAGCCGGAAGTCGCCTACGCAACGCTCGACGACCTGATGGAGCTGGCCGAGCAGTTCATCTCGACTATCGTGCAGCGTGTTCTGGAACGCCGCCGTCCCGAGTTGGAGGCGATCGGCCGCGACATCAGCAAGCTGGAGAAGATCGCCGCGCCCTTCCCGCGCATCACCTACGACGAAGCCGTCAAGATGCTGCAGGATGCGCACGAGAAGGGCTTGGTCGAGAACAAGTTCGAGTACGGCGGGGATTTTGGCTCGCCGGACGAAACGTACCTATCATCGCAATTCGACCGGCCGGTGATGGTGCATCGTTATCCCGCGGCGGTGAAGGCGTTCTATATGGAGCCCGATCCGCAGAATGCGGATTTAGCGCTGTGCGTGGATGTGCTCGCGCCCGAGGGGTATGGCGAGATCATCGGTGGATCGCAGCGCATCGGGTCGTACGAGTTACTGCTGAAGCGTATTCGACAACACGAACTGCCGGAAGACGCGTTCAAATGGTACCTTGACCTGCGCAAGTTCGGCGGGGTGCCGCATGCGGGATTCGGCATGGGCATCGAGCGCGCCGTGGCGTGGATCTGCGGTCTCGAACACGTGCGCGAGACAATTCCTTTCGCCCGCACATTGCACCGGTTGTATCCGTGACCAGTAGTCTGAAGGAACCAGTAGTCTGGAAGGGGCGCAGCTTTAGCTGCGCCGGAACGCCCGCAAATCGGAGCGGGCTTTAGCCCGCGAGAGTCCCGTTCAAGCATCGAAAGTCTCGTTGGAAAGTCTTTATGGCAACCAGCCCAATTACGAAACCGATTGAGAATATCGAAGTTAAACACATCCGAGTGATCGGCGTGCCTCTGGACCTTGGGCAATCGCGCCGCGGCGTCGACATGGGACCTTCCGCGGTCCGCGTTGCCGGACTCGAGGGCAAGCTGGAAGCGCTTGGCTACGAAGTCGAGGATGGCGGCAACGTTCCGGTTGCCTTGGCCGAGACGAAGTCCGAGGGCGATACCCACGCGAAGTATTTAAAAGAAATTTCTGAGACTTGCTCCAAGCACGCCGAACTCATCATCAAAACGCTCGAAGCCGGCAAGATTCCCATTACTCTGGGCGGCGATCATTCCATTGCGGCCGGTACCGTCTCCGGAGTGGCTGAGTTTTATCGCCAGCGCCACCAGAAAGTCGGCTTGATCTGGATTGATGCGCACACCGACATCAACACCCCGGCGAGCTCTCCCAGCGGGAACGTACACGGCATGCCTCTGGGCGCGATCATGGGGTTGTGGCCGTCGCCGCTCGCTGATCTGTACGGTTTCAGTCCCAAGGTGAATCCTGACAACTGCGTGCTGGTGGGCGTGCGTGACGTCGATAACCATGAACGCGAGAACATCAAGAAGTCGGGCGTGCACGTGTTCACCATGCGCGACATCGATGAACGTGGCATGCGCTCGGTAATGGAAGAGGCCTTGCGCCTCGCAGGCCGCAACACCGTGGGCTACCATGTCTCGCTCGACATGGACTGGATCGATCCGGAAGATGCGCCGGGGGTCGGCACTCCGGTCTGGGGCGGTGCAACGTATCGCGAAGGCCACCTGGCGATGGAGATCATTGCCGACCACGGCCGCATGCTGAGCTTCGAGATTGTGGAAGTGAACCCGGTGCTCGACGAGCGCAATCAGACCGCCGAGCTGGCGGTGGAGCTGGCGCTGTCGGCATTTGGGAAGAAGATACTTTAAGAACTACATCAGGGACACTGGAATCAGCCTGACAAAACTCACTCCGCCGTAAGCAGGTAGCCGATCAAGGTCGAGTAACCTGCTTTGGTCTTCCTGGGTCTCTGTGCCTCGATGGTTAATAGATTCTCCGTCGCCTCTTCTTGTTAGGAGTAGCGGTTCTTCTACACTCGAATCATGAAGAAACTCCGCGTGGGTGTTTTGTTTGGTGGGCGCAGTGGCGAGCACGAGGTCTCGCTGCTCTCGGCAGCCTCGGTCCTGAAGGCAATCGACAAGAAGAAATACGAGGTCGTCCCGATCGGGATCACCAAGGAAGGTCGTTGGGTCACCTCCGGACATGCCGAGCGCCTGCTGAAAGGCGAGCCCGTCGCCGGCCACGAGCCTCGCCATCTGCGCGCGGGCGATCCCGAGACGACTTCCGCGGCGGCGGTTCTCGCCAAGGGCGAAGGCGTGGTTGTGCCGCCGATGCCAGGAGAGGGCCATTCGTCGCTGGTGCCCTTCGAGACCGATGCGATCCAGACCCATGCAGGTGCCAGTGCGGTCGACGTGGATGTGATCTTCCCGGTGCTGCATGGCACGTTCGGCGAAGATGGCACGATCCAGGGACTGCTGGAACTGGCCGACATCGCCTACGTGGGGGCGGGCGTGCTGGGCTCCGCCGCAGGCATGGATAAAGACGTGATGAAGCGGCTCTTCCGGGATGCCGGGCTGCCCATCGTGAAGCATGTCACTATCCTGCGCAGCGCGTGGCGAGATCAGCCGAAGAAGGCGCAAAAGCAGGTCGAGGCCGCGCTGAAGTATCCGCTGTTCGTGAAGCCGGCGAATCTGGGATCGTCGGTTGGCATCAGCAAGGTGCATGATGCAAGCGAACTTCCGGCGGCGATGGAAGAAGCCGCAAGCTACGATCGAAAAATCGTCATCGAGCAGGGCGTCGGCGGCGATAAGGGCAAGGCGCGAGAGATCGAATGCTCGGTGCTAGGCAACGACAAGCCGATCGCGTCGATTGCGGGCGAAGTCGTACCCATCAAGGAGTTCTATGACTACAACGCCAAGTACCTTGACGAAGGTTCGGAGCTGATCATTCCCGCCAAGCTGCCCAAGGCGAAGCAGAAAGAAATCCAGCAACTGGCGATCGCGGCGTTCCAGGCAGTCGACTGCGCCGGTCTGGCGCGGGTGGATTTCCTGATGGATCCGCGCACCAATAAAATGTTCGTGAACGAGATCAATACCCTGCCGGGCTTTACCTCGATCAGCATGTATCCCAAACTTTGGGCAGCGACGGGCATCGGCTATGCTGAGTTGATTGACCGTTTGATACAGCTGGGCCTGGAGCGCCACGCGGAGAAAAAACAGAACCGGTATAGCCGATGAAGGTATGCCCCCGAATCAAGCCCGAGTTTAGGAGCGGTCAGCAGGTTCCTCCACTGGCACCGAACTTCTCGGTCGGCATGACGGTACTTTGTTTGAGGCTTGAATAATCCATGACGCGTTTCACTGGACAAACCGCCCTCATCACTGGCAGCTCTCGTGGCATTGGGCGCGCGATCGCCGAGCGACTGGCGTCCGAAGGCGCATCGGTCATACTGCATTGCAACCAGAAGCGTGCTGCCGCGGACGAACTGGCAGCGAAGCTTGGGGCCTCGCAAGTTTTGCAAGCGGACCTCTCGTCTGCCGAGCACATCGACCGAATGTTTGCGGGGCTCGGCGAGGTGAAGCTCGACATCCTGGTCAACAACGCCGGAATCTGGAAGGCGACACCACTAGGCAAGACGTCGGGCGAGGCGGTGGACGAGATGCTCGACACCAATCTGAAATCGGTGTTCCTGGTCACACAGGCTGCACTTCCCGCATTGCGTGACGGAGCCCGCATCGTGAACCTGTCCTCCGTCGCTGGAAGGCTGGGAGTCGGCGAACGCAGTCTCTACGGCGCCACCAAGGCTGCCCTCGATTCGCTCACCCGGAGTTGGGCGCTGGAACTTGCGCCACGCAGAATTCTGGTCAACGCCGTCGCTCCCGGCTATGTCGAGACCGACATGACCGCCGAGCATTTCTCCGATAGCAATATCAAACAGAGCGCCCTCCAGCGCAGCCCTTTCGGTCGGCTGGGCAACGCCGCCGAGGTAGCCGACGTCGTCGCATTCTTCTGTTCGGAAGAAGCGCGCTGGATTACCGGGCAGTCATTGAATGTGAGCGGCGGATTTGTGATTTAACTTCATTCCGCCGAAACAGGGCATGCGCCTTTCGGCAGCTCGAACTTTAGCGTCGCCCTTGTTTCGTACTCGACTGGAACGCCGTCGAGGAGATACGGATAGTAGACCCACTGCCTCACAGCTCGTTCCGTTTCCTCCCGCAGCAGAGAGCTTCCCGAAACTACAACTACGTGACGCACTCTGCCGTCCTTGGCCACGTCGACCTGCAATACAACATCGCCATGAACGCACTTTCTTCGTGCATCTACGGGATAATGGGGTTCAACCCGATGGACAAGGAGAGCCTTTGAGTGGGACTCAGACACGCGGACGTGAGGATATACCGGAATGTCGACGACTTGTGCGTGCAAGGCTAAGCTGAAACCGCAGAGGGTCATAAACCAGCACATCGCGCACATCGTGACCCTCCGATCATTCCAGACACCACTTTCCTGCAACAAGTTCCCGCAAGATGGCAATTTAGGCGGGCATTCGCTAACCCTTTTTTCCTTCCGACGTCTATTTCAACAAGCAGGGAGCGATGCTCGGTGGGGCATGTGCAAGGTTCCTCTCCGCTGGAACCGGTCATGCCCCGGGCACCGCAATTAGACGAACTTCCTCCTCCAGGGAACTTCACAGAGCTCCTCTTCGTACTAGTGACGAGGAGGAGCTTTGTGATTAAGACCTTCCGCTTTCTTCTTCTCTTTGTGGTTTGCATCGTCGCCCTGGGCTGTTCCGCCTTTGCCGAGGAATGGAACCACACCTACCAGGTCGGCGATAAGCCAGCCCTCCACGTCGAAACCAACGACGCTTCTATCGAGATCAGCCGCGGCGTCAGCCGAACCATCGTTGCCCGCGTGATTACCGAGGGATACAAGATCGATAATGGGGACGTTCGGGTTACCGAGCACCAGGCAGGCGACGCCGTCGATCTCCAGGTACACGTGCCCAATCAATGGGGCATGCACGTCTCATGGGGCAATCATCGTGTGCGCGTCGAGGTGCAGGTGCCGCCCGAAACGGCGCTCGAGCTGCATTCCGGCGATGGGCATATCAATGTTGCAGGCACCTCTGGTCCGGCCCGCATCGATACTGGCGACGGCTCGATTGAGGTACGGGATTTCAGCGGCTCCATCAAAGGTCACACCGGTGATGGCCACATGACGATCGACGGCGTGCTCACCGATGTCGACTTGCGCACCGGCGACGGCCACATTGACCTGACCGCGCGGCCGGGCTCAAAGATGAATGGCGGCTGGCTGATCCACACCAGCGATGGCCGTGTGGAAGCACGCCTGCCACAGGACTTTGCGGCCGAGCTTTACGCACACACCGGCGACGGGCACATCCAGATGGATATACCGGTTACCGTGAATGGCTCGATCGAGCGCTCGCGGATCCGTGGCAAGATCAACGGCGGCGGCCCTCTGCTGGAGATTACGACCGGCGACGGAAGTATACGGATCAGCAAGTACTGAAGCATGCTCGACGAAATCAAGTACGGCCAACAATCGATAACGCAAAAGTGACTTAATCCCTGCACCATGCAGACTTGCGGTCTCCAACCGCTTGGAAAGCTCTCCAGGGCAGGTCGATATCGGCCTGCCCTTCTCGTTACCCCGGATTTCCCACCAGACGGATTTTTCTGCAATTTCGCCAGAAACTCTCCTTGCATCGGCCCTTTTGATCTGTTAATCTAACTAACTAGTTAATTAAACATGGCAGCGCAACTCAACAAGAGCGAGACTCGTCTGGGCACACGCCGTCAACCGGAGGCCAGCCGGAATGCCATCCTCAAGGCAGCGCTTGCAGAGTTCTCGCAAGAGGGCCTCTCCGGCGCCCGGGTCGACACGATCGCCGAGGGCGCCGGGGTCAACAAAGCTCTTCTCTATTACTATTTCCACGACAAGGATGACCTGTATGCGGCGGTGATCGACGAATTTTTTGCGCGCTTCCTGGACCGGCTGACAAATGCATTGAGCCAACCCTCGTCCGCAGGCGAGCGCTTCCTTTCCTATGTCCGCACGCACTTTGACGCGGTCGCCGAGTCTCCGCATTACGCACGCCTCTTTGTGGCCGAGATCATGCGCGTAGGCCGCGGCGGCTCGCCCCATATCGAGCGCATGCTTACGCAATACATGCAGCCGATTGCGACGCTTGCCATTGGGGTGTTGCAGGAGGGGATCGCGACCGGCGAATTCCGGCCGGTTGAGCCGATGCAGTTCATGCCATCCGCGGTGGGCACGATCGTCCACTACTTCGCGATCGCTCCCATGCTTCCCAAATTTCGCCCGGTCGATCCCTTTTCCCGTGAAGCGATCCAGCAAAGACGGGCGGCCGTGCTCGACTTCGCCGCCGCCGCTCTCTTCGCTGACCGCGACGCCGGAGTGGCCCTGGCTGCACAGATCGCCGCCAGAAAGACGAGCGGGCCCGAAACTCCGGAATCCAAACCTTTGCCAGCGAACACCAAATTCGCGCGGAGAACACGCCCGTGAAAGTCCCTAAGTTTTTCCTATTTCTTGTGGTCTTGGTCGGAATCGCCACCGCCTGGTATTTCTTCTCGACCGACCGCACCAGCGCTACTGTGCTCATCGGCATCGTCGATGCCAACCAAGTGATCGTCAGCTCGAAGATCATGGGCCGGGTCGAGAAGTTGTACGTAGACGAAGGCTCCAAGGTGAAGGCGGGCGACCTGATCGCCGAGATTGATTCGGCTGAACTGGAAGCCGAGAAGAATGCCGCAGAAGCGATGATCAACGCCAACAGCTCGCAAGTCTCGTCCACCCGGGCAACCGAAGCGCAGACGCTAGGCGAGACCAACAGCGGAGTCGCGAATGCACAGGCGCGACTCGCCGCGGCGCAGGCGACGCTGGCGCAGGCGCAGGCCGATCTGGTGCGCATCGAGAGCGACTCCCAACGCACCATAGCGCTGGCAAAGGCCGGGGTGGCGTCGGAGCAGGATAGCGTTCGCGCCGCTGCGCAACTCAAGGCGCAGCAGGCCGTCGTACAAAGCGCGCAGAAGACGGTGGATGCATCGCAAGCGGACGTAGACACCGCGCAGGCGCGCTTGCACCAACAACGGGCAGCGGCCAGCAACGTCGCCATGAATCAGGCCCAGGTTGCCAATGCAAGGGCGCAACTTGCACAGGCCGATACGCGCCTGGGATATACGAAGATCTACGCGCCGGTGTCCGGTACCGTGTCTGTTCGAGCCACCCGACAGGGTGAGGTGGTAAACCCTGGCGAACCCATCGTGACCATCGTAGATTTTGGCGATACCTGGGTGCGCGCCGAGGCTCCCGAAACCGAAAGCCGCTTCATTGCCGTCGGCGACAAACTACAGGTCCGTTTACCCTCCGGCCCTCCGATCGAGGGACAAGTGATCTTCAAAGCAGTTGAAGGCGACTATGCAACCCAGCGCGACGTGAGCCGCCGCAAACGCGACATCAAGACCGTCGGCCTGAAGTTGAAGGTGGATAACCCCGACGGCGAATTAGTTCCAGGCATGACGGCCGAAGTGTTGCTGCCGAAAGAGCTGGAAAAGAGAGCATCGCGATGAGTTGGTTTCGTTCCAAATCCGCAATCAGTGAGGACTGCGAAGCTCCCGTCACCGGCGATGCGATCGTGGTCGATCACATTACCAAGGTGTATGGAGACTTCAAGGCGGTGAACGACGTCTCTTTTGCTGTTAGGCAGGGCGAGATTTTCGGACTTCTGGGACCGAACGGTGCAGGTAAATCGACTTTGATTCGCATGATGACCACTCTGTTGCCGATCACCAAAGGTCGAGCCCTCATCAATGGCCACGACGTCGCAAAGGAGCCGGACGCCGCGCGCAATTGCATGGGCGTTATTCCGCAGGCGCTGACCAGCGACATCGATCTCACGGTGGAAGAGAACCTGAATATTTACGCCAAGCTCTACAACGTTCCCGCCGACCGTCGGAAGCGCAACATCGACGATCTGCTGGAAACCGTTGACCTCACGAAGTGGCGACACGCGCAGACCAAAACGCTCTCCGGCGGTATGCGGCGACGGCTGGAAATCGCGCGGGGGCTTGTCCATAGCCCTAAGATCTTCTTCCTCGACGAGCCGACCACGGGCCTCGATCCCGTCTCGCGCGTCGCGGTCTGGGAGATGCTGACGAAGATCAAAAACACTCGCGACCTCACGGTGCTGATTACGACGCACTACATGGACGAGGCCGATCGTCTGTGCGACCGCATCGCAATCGTCGATCACGGCAAGCTTGTCGCCCTCGATGCGCCTATCGCTCTGAAAGCCAGCGTGCCCGGCTCGAATGTGATTGAGGCACAGTTTCTGAATGCACCCGAGAACTGGGAAGAGGAGCTGCGCCAACTCGAGGATGTGACGTCGGTCCAATCGCAGGCGGCGGACATGTACCGCATCCTGACCAGCAACGGATCAAAGACGACGACGGAGCTGGTCGAACTGGCGGTCCGTCAAAAGGTGCAGGTGAAATCGCTCTCCGTCCAGAACACGACGCTGGATGATGTCTTCGTCCACTTCACAGGACGCCAGCTGCGGGATGAGCAGGTGAAGGCCTATCAATTCGTTATGCCCGACCGGCCGGGGATGCGCCCATGAATCGCATGTGGGCCATCGTCGAGCGCGAGTTGCGCAAGTTCTTCCGGTCACCGACCCTGATGCTGGTGTCGATGGTCTTTCCGCTGGTGCAGTTGATCGTGCTGGGCAATGCCTTCGGCGGCAAAATCAAGGACGCGCGTCTCGGCGTAGTCGATCAGGATCGCGGGACCCAGGCGGTCAAGGTCCGCGAGGCGCTGGCGGCAGTGGAATCCAACGCGCGCACCTTCCGCACAATCGAGTATGGCAGCGATCAGCAGGCAGTGTCCGATGTGCGCACCGGACGCATCGACGGCGCGATCATCATTCCTCCCGAATACTCGCGTCGCGTCTACGAGCAGAACCATCCGCGGATCGCCCTGGTTGTCGACAACACGGACAACTTCATGAGCTCGTCGCTGGAGCAGTCCTTCAGCGATCTGGTGAAAGCGCTCAACGATCCGGATGTACAGCCTTCGCGCATCGTGCAGCAAGTTTCGCTCGATACTGTCGAACTTTATCCCTACATCGAGTACATGAAGTATCTGCTGCCGGGCTCGATCGCGCTGGCGATGTTCGTCTCCGTCATGATCGGCGGAGGCATGCTGTACATCGATGACAAGGCGCGTGGCGTTCACGAGGGCTACCTGGTGACGCCAATCACCAAGTTTGAACTGGTCTTCGGCTTGAATATCGCGGGAGCTATCAAGGCGGTGTTGGCGGGTACCGTCATCACCATTCTAGGATCGCTGCTGGCCGGGCTAGGCACCGTCTTCCGGCCGGCGAACATGCTCAACGTGCTGCTGATGATCATCGCCACCTCGATGGCGTTCAACACCATGATGTTCCTGATGATGGTGCGCGTCGAAGACCCGTTGGTGCCGCGCGCGACGTTTGGCATCCTGAATACACTGCTCTTCTTCCCCAGCGGCGCGATCTATCCTATTCACGCCTTTCCGCCGTGGCTGCGCTTTATCGCTTACATCGATCCCTTCAGCTACTCGGTGCACGGCTTCAAGGCAATTCTGCTGAAAGAGGCTGGCTTCTCCGCGATAGCCAGCGACCTCGCATTTCTCATGGGCGCAGCCGTGATCATGATGACGGTCGCCACGATGCTGTTCAAGAGAACGCTGTAAGAAAAAACAACTGTTAGCTAGGGACGAGCAGCAATTAGCAATTAGCAATTAGCAATTAGCAATTAGCAGCTAGCAATTAGCTTGAGGCAAGTCGCGGGTGCCGAAATCCTTCGTCGCACCTTCACGCCGTCAGGCCAGGATTTGTCGTAACTGTGGGGTCAGCCCTCGGTGGTGTCCGAGATGAAAGCAGTCAAGGCGGCAGGTAGATCTCCGCATCGCCACTATATGCGAGTCACTACGGTTGAATCGTTGAGAACGCTCCCGGAATCGAGACTCACCCCCGGCTTCGCGGCCCATGAGGAAGCGTCAATGGACTTCTTCAGATGAACTTCGGATCCGCCGCACGTATAGCTCACGTCGGTCATCAGGGCGCGCATTAGGGCAATGCCGCGGCCACTTTCCGATAGGTTAGTGTCCAAATGGCTTGGGTCGGCGGCCTGCTCCACGTTAAATCCATTACCCGCGTCACGCACGACGATTTCAATTTCTGTCGGCCGAACAGTTACCGAACAGTGAATCGATTTTGAGATATCGTTCCTGCATCCGTGCAAGGCTGCGTTCGCCAAGGCCTCCTGCACGGCCACGAGAACGTCAAACTCATCGCCACCGAGCGAACAGTGTTCGCGCACAAAGTCCATGACCTCTTCGCGGGCGTCAGAGACGGCATCCAGATGGCCGGCAAACACGAAGTCTCTTCGAACCTCGCATGTCATCTCAGCATTCCTCCTGCTCGATCTTCCCCTAGTATGGCTGCCAATCGAGCGGTGCCGAGTGAAATTACGGTGAATGTAGATTAACCAGTCCGCTGCCGGCCGGGATTGCCACAAAACGAAAGGCGTGGTTTCCCACGCCTCTCAGGGGCTGAAGCCCCATCAATTTAATTCGCCTTGACGCGGGCCTGAAGGCCCGCTCTACCACAGTTACTCGCCTTAACGCGGGCTTGAAGGCCCGCTCTACCTAGTCGTGCACCCCGTCCATGAACGCACGCAGCTTCCGCGAACGCGAGGGGTGACGCAGTTTGCGCAGCGCCTTCGCCTCGATTTGCCGGATGCGCTCGCGAGTGACCGCAAACGACTGGCCGACTTCCTCGAGCGTGTGCTCCGACCCGTCTTCCAGTCCGAAGCGCATCTTGATCACCTTCTCCTCACGCGGAGTGAGCGTGCGCAGTACCTGCGCCGTCTGCTCCTTGAGGTTGACGTTGATCACGGCTTCGGCCGGCGACACCACAGCGCGATCTTCGATGAAATCGCCCAGATGCGAATCTTCTTCTTCGCCGATCGGCGTTTCCAGGGAAATCGGTTCCTGCGCGATCTTCAGCACCTTGCGCACCTTGGCCACAGGAATGTCCATCCGCTTGGCGATTTCTTCCGAAGTAGGCTCGCGTCCGAGTTCCTGCACCAGCTGCCGAGAGGTGCGGATCAGCTTATTGATCGTTTCGATCATGTGCACCGGAATACGGATGGTGCGGGCTTGGTCGGCGATGGCACGCGTAATAGCCTGGCGAATCCACCAGGTTGCATACGTCGAGAACTTGTAGCCACGGCGGTACTCGAACTTGTCGACCGCCTTCATCAGGCCGATATTGCCTTCCTGAATCAGGTCGAGGAATTGCAGTCCGCGGTTCGTGTACTTCTTGGCGATGGAGACCACCAGTCGCAGGTTCGCTTCGATCAGTTCGCGCTTGGCGTACTCGGCGTCAACGTCGCCTTGCACGATCTCGCGCTGGGTGCGCTTGAGCTCAGGGAAGGTGGCTCCCGCGTCCCGCTCCATGTGCTCCAGGTCGGCACGAATCTGCCGGACTTGGCGGCGAAGCTCTTTCTTGGTCTCATCGGCACGAGTCTGCTCGGCGCGCTTTTCGAAGTTGACAGCCTGCCGGTCAAGTCCGCGCATGCTATCGACCGTCTTGTTAACACGGTCGATGAGACGCTTGCGCTCGCTATTGGTGAAGCCCAGTTTGCGGATCACGCGAGAGATTCCCACCTGCTCGCGTCCCAGCCCCCAGCGCGTCTTGCGATGCAGCCGGGGATTCTTCTTCTGCGGAGTTTCGGCAAGCTTCTCGATCAGTTGCGCCGATTTCTTGTAATGTTTGTTGAGCTCGTCGACCTTGCCGGTGATGTCCTTCAGACGGTTGAGCAGCACCTCTTCGGTGATCTCTTCCTCGTCGAAGATGACAACTTCCTTGATGGAGCGGACACCGCGCTTCAGGTCCTCGCCAATGGCGACGATTTCGCGGATCACGATCGCCGACCGCGACAGCGCCTTCAGAACGCGCAGCTGGCCGCGCTCGATGCGTTTCGCGATCTCGACTTCGCCTTCACGGGTAAGCAGGGGAACGGTGCCCATCTCGCGCAGATACATGCGGACAGGGTCGTTCGTCTTCTCCAGCGCGCCGGGCGTAAGGTCGAGTTCGACATCTTCCCCGGCTTCGACGTCGCCTTTGTCAAACTTGTCGAGAGAGCCAGCCATCTTCGGACCTTCGAGCACGTCAATGCCCTGGGTCCCGATGGTGGTCATCAGGTCTTCCAGCTCATCAGCCGAATGCACATCGTGCGGAATAAGATCGTTTACCTCGTCGTACGTGAGGTAGCCTTTCTCTTTTCCTGCATCGATTAATTTCTTGATGTCGTCAAACTTATCGTCTAGAGCCAAAGCGGAATTTCCTCTACTGGGCGCCCCTTGTGAGGCGCTCTCTTGTCAGGTGCACACTAGGCGGGAGCGGTACCACAGCACCGGCAGATGCAGAAACTTACGAATTTTAGCATAGGCCTGGCCCGCCCACCAAGCCCATTCGGACACGCAGTCCCGTGCCGGCGCACGCTCGCTCGCTGCAAATCTGGTGCTGCCGGCTCTAAAAGTTAGATGAATCGACTCTGACTTTCGGTTCATCCCTTTTCTATCAGCGACTTACGGGGAATCTGAGAAGTTACCATCTGGCTAGGATTCAGCTACTTAGCCAATATTCCCCTATCGGAATGAGTTCAATTCCCGACATCGCCCACACCGGTCAGCGCCCGGCGAAGCTTCACTCGTTCCTGCAACAGCCGGGCCGTCGATCCCGCGTCTTGACGGCGCTCCGCCTCCTTCAATTGGTGCTGCAAATCCTCCATCCGCCGTCGCAGGACTCTCCGCCGTAACGAACGTATCGCCTCTTCCAGCAACTCAGGAGTGAGTTCCTCGCGTTCGTTCATCAGCACCGACGCCAACAGGCTGCGATCGCCATCCTCCATCGGCATGGAAATCGGGTCGAGTCCCTGCTCCTCGGCAACCAGCAACGCATCGATCAGCCGCTCCGTGGTGGCGCCGGCATGCAATCGCTCCTGACTGAGAGTGAAGTGGACCTGCCGCGCGGGCTCGAACGCGAGGTCGAGACCGTCTCGTTCGCTCACCGGAGTTCCCGCAAGATCGCTACTCGCCAGGGCTCGAATCAACAGTCGCTCTGCATCGGTGACGGCTCCGGTGGCCGGCGTGTTCACTCGCGAGGCCGAGCGCGACGCCGCGGCATGGCGCAGTTCCTGCCGGAGCACGCTCGATTCAATCCCCAGCCGATGAGAAATTTCGTTCGCCAATTCGTCCCGCACGATTCGGCTGGGCACGCGCTGAATATGCGGCAACAGAAAATTCAGTGCCTTGACTTTACCTTCCGGAGTACGCGCCGGGAATTGCTTGCGCGCCCGTTCGATCAGGTAATCAAAATATTTCTGCGAGTGTCCCAGGGCGTCGCTGTAAGCCTGCGCGCCCTTGCGTCGGATATACAGGTCGGGGTCAAATCCGGCCTCGAGCGTCAACACCTTGATCGCAAAGTCCTCGGCCACCAGCAGCGCCAGCGAGCGTTCGGCGGCCGCCGCCCCAGCCGTATCCGGATCGAAATTCACCACTACATTCTTGCTGAACCGTCCCAACAGGCGCGCCTGCAGTTCGGTAAACGCGGTGCCCGAACTGGCTATGACGTTGTGCAGGCCCGCGGTGTACACGGCGATGCAGTCCATCTGACCTTCGACAAGGATGGCATAATCCAGCTTCCGGATTGCTTCCTTGGCGCGGTCCAGGTTAAACAACAAGCGGGACTTCGAATAGATCGCCGTCTCCGGCGAGTTCAGGTATTTGGGACCAGCCTTCTCGTCGGACGACAGCGTGCGCCCGGTGAAGGCGATCACCTTTCCCGACTCGTTCGCGATGGGAAACATCACGCGGTTGCGAAATTTCGAATAGAGCGCTGTCGGTTGTCGGTTGTCGGTCGGCAAAGCACTTGTCGGTTGCGAAGTGTCCGTTGTCGATGCGTCCCCGGCCTCTTGCGACAACCCGCTACTGGCAACGGAGGACTGCTTCTTCTCCTTCCAGGAAAAAAGGCCTGAGTCGCGCAGCACATCTTCACTGAATTGCGGTTGCAGCGCGTCGCGAAGCGCGAATCCAGAATCGGGTGCGCAGCCAATGCGGAACTCGGCAATGTGCTCCGGTTTCAATCCTCGCGACGCCAGATATTCTCGCGCATGGGCTGCCTCGGGACGGCGCAATTGCTCCTGAAAAAATGTACAGGCGCGCTCGTGAATGTCGATGAGGGCGCGACGCTGCCGTCCCTGGCGCTCTTCTTCGGGAGACGCGTAGGTCATCTTGGGCAATGCGACGCCAAGCTTCTCCGCCACCACTCGAACCGACTCGGGGAAGGTGACGTTTTCGATCTTCTGGATGAACGTGAACACATCGCCCGAAGCGCCGCAGCCGAAGCAGTGAAAAAACTGGCGCGTGGCATGCACGGAGAACGAGGGCGTCTTTTCCTGATGGAAGGGGCACAGCCCTCCGAAGTTCTGTGCACCCATCTTGCGCAGTTTGACGTACTCGCCCACAATGCGGACGATGTCAGCCTGCTGCTTCAGGGTGTCGGCGAAACTACCGGGCTCGGCCATTGGATCAGTGTGCCGGAAGGTGCAAGTGCTTGCATTCTAATCTTTCCAGTTCATGTGGAAATGCTGTGGGAAAGGGCGAGTACCTGTTGAGGCACGTGCAAAAGAGGGAGATATCTTTACCGAGGCAGATCTCTGTAACCTAAGCCGTTTCCCAAAACGATAAAGAAGCGCACTGCCTATTCCCCTGCGCCCATGATCAAGATCGGCATGGTCGGCGTGTTGGCGCCTTCTTCGTTCTCCATGGTGACGGCGAACGCCTTGGCCTCAACGCCCGGAGGCATTGGATGGTCCATCATCACGGCGTTGCCGTGCTCGTCAGGCTTAAACACGCCAGCGGGAATCGGCGCGCCCTTCGTGGGAATGATCCACAACTCGTAAGCTTTACCCGTCGGCGGCATGGCCATGTTGCTGGCCATGAACAGCATGCGATTCTGCGTGGGGCTAAAGATCGCGGTGCCGCTCGGCTGCTTCGGCGCCTTCTGCGGATTCAGCGACACATGTACCGCATCGGGCGAGGTCAGCAGACGCAAATTGTCCTGCGCCTGCCTGAGCTGCACCGCCTGGTCCTGATTGCGATTCGCGAGTTCCGCCAACTCGTCTTTCATGCGGCCATTGCTGCGCCACAAGCCGGCGGCCACGAGCAGCAGCGCAAGGGCGGCGAGGGCCGGAATCCACGCCCACCCGAAGCCACGACGCGGCGATTCAGCCGGAGCAGCAGCCTCTGCGGTTTTCCCTCGCGGTTCGGCGGCGACAGCGCGCATCAGGCGCTCTTTGGCACGCTCGGGAGGCTTGGCGCCGGCACTCGACAGCGCCAGCAAGCCAAGGTCCCCGCGCACTGCCTGGAGCTCACGGCGGCACGAAGCACACGAAGACAAGTGCTCCTCGAACTCCTGTCGATCGGCACCGGCCAACTCGCCCAGCGCGTACAGGGCGAGGTCTTCCGCGAATTGGTCGTGTGTCTTCATCACGCAAACTTGGCCCGTAACTGCTGCAGCCCACTGCGAATACGAGTCTTGATGGTGCCCAACGGCTCGCCCGTCTTCTCGGCTATCTCCGTGTGTGTCAGGCCCTGAAAAAATGCTAATTCCATCGCCTGGCGCTGCTCGGGATTCATCACCGCCAGAACGCCGCGAACTTTTTCAAGAATCAGTGTGCGTTCCGTCTCGTCACGCAGGTCGGGACCGCTTGCAACAACACAGTCTTCGATGTCCGTCTCTGGCCGCCGCTTGCGCAGCCGGTCAATGGACCGGTGCCGCGAGATCACCGCGAGCCATGCCGTCAGACTGCCACGACTGGCGTCGAACGAATCGGGATTGCGCCATAGCTGCAGGAAGATATCCTGCAAAACATCTTCAGCCGCTGAGGCGTCTTGCAACACCCGTAACGCAACTGCATACACTACACTGGAATACCGGTCGTAGAGTTCAGACAAAGCCTGCTGGTCGCCGGCGCGAACCCGCGCCACCAGCCGCATCTCGTCTCCCGCGTCAGGTCGGGTAACCGAACTCTTCTCCATCGGTTCCATAGTGATTACGTTCTAAGCTGGCGGACAGATTGCGTGGCCGCCGCACTGCTACTTTTCACGGGCCGGGGAAATACGTCACAAGTGGTAAATCATCCATCTGCCCCGCATCGCCGTTTTTCCCCCGCCAAACGGAGCCACGTGAAGATATCAGCAAATAGCGACAGCGACAACTGCTAGATGAGCGCGAGCGCTTGTGAAGTTGTAAAGGACAGGATCCTAGTTCAGCAGGAAACAGCGGTGGATTGGTCCTGTCGTCCTTGGCGGTTTGTGCTGTCATCCTGAGGGAGATGGGGCCGCAGCCGGACTGCCGAAGGACCTCATTAGCTGCGACCCGGCCGCTCCGGCTGTCAGCTCGAGCGAGGACGGGAGATCTGCGGTTCGTCGCACCACAATACTTATGAAAAATGCCCTCGCCGGATGTGGGAGCGCCGCTCGCCAATTATCCCTGCTTGCGGCGGGCCTGCATTTCGCGCAACATGTCGTCGCAGGCGCTATCCGATACCGAGCTCCGAATCGCTGGAAAAATTACTTCTTCTTCCATTTGGAGGTGTGCGCAAAAGATCCGGTCGAGCCCCTTCGTGATCGAACACATTTCCCCGCCGACCTCTCCAATCATCTCGGGATCGTTCTTCACCAACACCAGCAGCGGGAGCAAGCGCTCAATCAACTCACCGATCGCTTGATGCTGATCGCTCATCGCGATCAGCGCATGCCGGACTCGTTCATCCCCTGCTTGACTGAGCCGCGGATTCAAGGTTTGCTCTTCATCGGCTTCGTGCAGGGGTAAGGACACAGAGTAGTAACGGTAGACGGCCTCCGCTGCTTGCCGGATTTCCTCGTCCGTGGCTCCCTGGGTATGTGCCAGTTTGACCGCGACGGACGTGAAATGACGAATTCGATCATGACAACTGGTGAGCAGGGCGACCGCATCGCCGGGCTTCGACGGCGGCTTAGTGGGAGCAATTTGATTTAGCATCGATGATCCTATTATCAGCTTCGGTCTCAGTTACGTCGCACAATGCGCGGTTGGCTTTACCTCTCGAACTTCATGTCTACCGTTACCTGTACCGGGATACGTTGACCGTTCTTTTCCCCAGGCTTGAATTTCCATTTCTTCACGGTGGAGACCGCGCTGGACTCGAACACTGGCGACGTGCTGCGCAACACGCGGACCGCTTCCACACGACCCGCAGCGTTGATGCCCACCAGCATTACCACAATGCCGCGTTCCTCTGCGTCGGGCGCCAAGTCCGGAAACTTGGGATCGGGAGCGTGGGTTGCCTTTGGAGGCTTTATGCCGGCAGTAATCCTGGCATAGTGCGAAAATGTTTCATCGTCCGGAGCACCGGACGTTGTGGTCGAAACTGTGGCCGAATCCTTGTTTTGCGGGCTATACGCCTGCGCAAATGCCGCGCCACCAAAAACCGACACCATGATTGCGAGCGCAATCCGTGTGAGAGTTCGCATCAAGTCCCCTGAGACCGTTGAACGCCTTTCTCTCATTCTAACGGCACAGCCTCCCAAACGCGCCATCACCGGTTGAAGAAGCAATTCCAATCCTATTTACATCACTCGCCTGGTGATGTAGTGTCGCAGGCTCGAAAGCGTTTCCCAGGATTGCACATGCCCGCTAACGATGCAGATCCGTTCAAGCCTTCCATTGCCCCGTGGCTATCCGTTCGCGATAGTGCACGCGCCGTTGAGTTCTACCAATCTGCGTTTGGTGCAACTGAGGTCTATCGCCTCGAATCGCCCGACGGAAGTGTGGTGGCGCGCCTCGCCGCCCATGGCGGAGAGTTTTGGGTAGGCGACGAGTCTCCCGAGCACGGCAACTACAGCCCAGAGACGCTCGGCGGCGGAACGGTCCGGATCATCTTGACCGTGGCCGATCCGCAGGCTGTCTTCGCCCAGGCTGTGGCTGCCGGCGCGAAGGAAGTCTTCCCAGTTGGCGAGGAATATGGCTGGCGCTTAGGACGAGTTGTCGATCCTTTTGGACATCACTGGGAAATTGGGCGACCGCTCGCCGAATAGATATCCGGGTTCCGTGTGCCTCGTTACTCGCCGGCATGAGGTTGTGTCGTGTTGCGAGTTCATTTAGGAGATCATCCATGCGCTTGATCCGGCTGCTGTGCCGGCTGATCGTTTTTCTGCTTGCCGTGTTCGCCGCAATCTTCTCACCTGCTCAGAGCCCTGCAATCTCGGGAGCGCAAGCTTCTGCACCACTTCCGGCACTTCTTCTTGGAACTGCGTGGTATCCGGAGCAATGGCCCGAGTCGCGTTGGGATGCCGATCTGGCTCTCATGCAGGAGGCCGGCATCCATATGGTGCGCGTGGGCGAATTTGCCTGGAGCCGCATGGAGCCCGAAGAAGGCAGGTATGATCTCGACTGGCTCGACCACGCCATCTCCGCGGCTGCCAAACATGGCATCTATACCGTGCTCGGCACACCTTCGGCCGCGCCTCCCGCGTGGCTCACGCAGAAATATCCTGAGACGCTGCGTACCAAAGAGGACGGCACCAAGGACCAGCACGGCAATCGGCAGCAATTCAACTGGAGCAATCCCAAGTACCGCGAGCTCTCGCGCGCCATGGCTGAACAAATGGCCAAGCGGTTCGGCCACAATCCTTATGTCCTTGGCTGGCAGATCGACAACGAGTATGCGGAGGTCTCGTTTGATCCCGAAACCCGTGCGCAGTTTCAGGCGTGGCTCAAGGCCCGATACGGCACCCTGGAAAATCTGAACGCACGATGGACAACGGCCTATTGGAGCGAAACCTACTTCGACTGGAACCAGATTCCGATCCAGGTCCACTACGGCAACCCCGGATTGCTCCTGAGCTGGATGCGCTTCGTCAGCGACACCTGGCGTAGTTATCAAAAGAATCAGTTGGAGGTGATTCGCGCGAACGCCGATCCCAAGCAGTTCATTACCACCAACATGATGGGCTGGTTCGACGGTTACGATCACTACACTGTCGCGCAGGATCTCGACCTGGCCGCGTGGGACGACTACGTGGGCCAGGGCCATCTCGATCCGGCAAAGAACGGCGCGGCCCATGACCTGACACGCGGATTCAAGGGCAAGAACTTCTGGGTGATGGAGACGCAGCCGGGTTCGGTGAATTGGGCACCTATCAATAACAGCCTCGACAAAGGCGAAGTGCGTGCCATGGCCTGGCATGACGTCGGTCACGGCGCCGACACCGTCAGTTACTGGCAGTGGCGCAGCGCCATGAATGGTCAGGAGCAATATCACGGAACCCTTGTTGGGGCGGACGGCACTCCGGTTCCGCTGTATGACGAGGTTGCGCAAGTCGGCAGAGAGTTCGAGAAGGCGAGCCCGGCATTGGCCGGAACCTCCGTCAAATCCGAGGTCGCCCTTCTGCATTCCTACGACAGCCGCTGGGCGATTGACTGGCAGAAACACAACAAGAATTACGATCCCGTCACTGAGCTCATCAGCTACTACAAGCCTTTGCGGAGGATTGCGCAGTCGATCGACGTCGTTCCACCTACGGCGTCACTTAGCCAGTACAAGCTGGTGGTCGCTCCTGGACTGAATGTCCTGACCAGCGAAGCCGCTGCGAATCTGCTGAATTACGTACATGCGGGAGGACACCTCGTTTTGGGACAACGCTCGGGAATGAAGGATGAAGATAACGGTCTGTGGCAGCAGCGGCAGCCGGGTCCGTTAGCGGAAGCGCTCGGTGGCCGAGTTGAACAATACTATGCTCTGATCGATCCCATCAGTGTCAGCGGCGAATGGGGAAACGGAGAAAGCCAACTATGGGCCGAACGACTGGGCACGACGGCGCCTGACATCGAAGTATTGTTGCGCTACGGCAAGAGCAACGGCTGGTTGGACGGCCAGCCCGCCGCGATCACACGCAAGGTAGGGAAAGGACGAATCACCTACCTTGGCGCGTGGCCCGACGAGACGACGATGGCGCGAGCAGCGAAGTGGATGACCGACGTCAGCGGCGTGAAGCCGGCCTTGGGAGCAGTTCCGGATGGTGTCGAGGTCGATCCGCGATACGGCGATCACGGCACGGTTTACATTCTCGTGAACTTTGCGAAGACGCCGCAGACGGTAAAACTCCCATCGGCCATGCTGGACGTTTTGGACGGCGGTTCGAAGACGACAGTCGAGTTGCCGCAATACGGCGTGGCGGTGCTGGAGAAGAAATGAGTGTGGCTGCCGAATTGCGAGATTCGGTCAGAGCCGGTGCTCGGACAGAGCCGGCCTTCGAGCTGGAACCGGCTGCAAGCTGGCGATGGAGCGTCCTAACCATTACGGGCATGAGCCCCAGCGAGATGCTCACTCTTCCTGGCATTGCTTAGCCGACTCCAACAGGTTCTTATATCCGGGATCAGCTCGTAACTTTGCCAGCAAAGGATCGAATTGCAGATTTGAGTAGGCGCAGAAATTTCGTTCGATGGCGCTTTGCAAAAGATCGAAGGCCGCCTGTTTCTTGCCGCAGTATGCAAGGATCGATCCTTCGTAATACAGCGTCTCTGGATCAGACTCGCTTCCTTTGCCGGCTTCGAGATCCTGCGTGATCCGATCCAAGTCTGAAGGAGGTCGAAGCTGCAAGCAAGCTTCCAGCAGGTCGCGATGATAACGCGTAGCCGAAGACATCTGCTTCACCGCTTCCCGCGCCTCTGCGACCTTGCCTTCACGCAGCAGGATCGAAGGTATCGCATAGGCCGCCCATTCCGAACCGGCATCGAGACGGACGTAATCCATCGCGCGAGCGGTTTTGCCTAGCTCCATGAAAGGCCATGCGCACGACCGGAAGGTGTAGTTTCCGGGATCGAGCGCTAGCGCGGTATCGCACTCGGTTGCGGATTTCTCCAGCATGCCCGCATAACGATAGACATAAGCCATCACGAAATGGGCCTGCGCGCTCTCTGGACGACGTTTCAGCAGGTCTTGCGCGGCGTGGAATGCCTTGCCCAACTCTCCCCGCTCGACGCTGTTGGTGATGATTTGTCCGGCGGCCACAGCGCGGTTGGGATCGAGCGCAAGCGCCTTCTGATAAGCCTGGTTGGAGCGCTGAAACATCACTTCCCCACCGTCGGAATAGGTTGCATCGTAGTAGCACCGCAAACCTAAAGCCTCCCATGCAGGCGCATAGGTCGGATCGAGTTGCACAACCCGCTCGAGCACCGCGATGGCGTCCTTGTTCGGAGCCGGATCATGCGGAAGCGCCTGGCTGTGCAGGTAAAGGTCGTAGGCCTCCGGGTTCTTGGGCCGCGTACTGGTGTCGACCCCTCCGCCAGTAGCGCCCAGAATCGGCAACAATCCCTCTCGAACCTTCGCCGACATCCCCGATTGCAATACGGTAAGGTCGTCAACCGGTCCGGTGAGGTTGGTCTGCCACAGCATGCGGTAGTCGTCGACCTGAATCGCCTCCAGCGTTACCAGCAGGCGGTCTCCATGCTTGTAAAAGTGTCCGGTTACAACGATCGGAACGTGCAGTTCCAGGCCCGCATGCTGGGGATCGGTGTCTTCCGACAGATACTTACGCGTTACCGAGGAAGGAAGTACGTCGAGGGTTTGCGAATACGTCAGGGCGTTAGCAACTTCATCGGCGAGAGCAAAGCGTAGGAAGTCCACACTTACGTCCTTGCTCATGTTCTCCAGCGGCAGCACAGCGATCGTGTTCTTGGTAACGCCGCCCACGGCCTGCTTTGGTCTGTGCTTGAACCAAAGCACACCCAGAATCGCCAGCGCCGCAACCAGCAGTGTGCTTACCCCGAGCAGCAAGTAGATCTGCCAACGGCTCGAACTCTGAAAGGTCTTGGTTCCGATGCGATACGGCAACGAAGGTCGCAGAAGGCCGCTCTTGGTCAGCCCGGCTTCGGTATCTTTCTTTAGCGACTGCAGATCGCCTTTCATTGCCAAAGCGTTGGGATAGCGGTTGCCCCTGTCCTTCTCCATCGCCCTTCCAAGAATGCCTTCGAAGTCCGCTGGCAGCGCAGGATTCAGCTTGCGAGGTGGAATCGGCTTTTGGTTCAGAACTGCATCGATTGTGGTCACGACGTTGGTCTTGGCGAACGGCTTCTTGCCTGTCGCCATCTCGTACATCACGACCCCGAGCGAGAACAGATCGCTGCGCTGATCGATCTCCTCACCGCGAGCCTGCTCCGGGGAGATGTAAATTGCAGTTCCAATAATGACGCCGAGTTTGGTCAGGGAATCATCAATCGGCGTTGTATCGCTGCCACTGCCAACCTCGCGTGTCAACTTAGCCAGACCGAAGTCGAGGATCTTTACCTGGCCGCTGGGCGCTATGAAGATGTTCGCTGGCTTGATGTCGCGATGGACAATTCCCTTGGCGTGAGAAGCGGCCAGCGCATCTGCCACTTGAATGCCGATGTCGAGGATTTCATCGAGCTCCATCGGAGTTCCGCGCATGCGCTCCTTCAGGCTGATGCCCTCCAACTTCTCCATGACGATGAAAGGACGCCCATCCGCTTCTTCGATTTCGTGAATGGTGCAGATGCCGGAATGGTTCAACTGCGACGCGGCTCGCGCTTCGCGCACGAAGCGCTCCATAGTCTCGTGATCGTTGGCGAGGTTAGGAGGGATGAACTTTAGCGCGACGTGACGGCCCAGACGCGTGTCTTCCGCCTCGTAGATCACGCCCATACCCCCGACGCCCAGTTTCCCCAAAATGAGGTAGTGAGAAACGGTCTGGCCGATCATGGAGACTTCTTGGCCGATCATGGCGAAGTCCTCGGTCCCATTGGCGGCTATGTTAGGCCGCGTCTTGAGCCCGGGTCAACCAGATCTGCCGCCGGCGGCTTGCTGTCTTTAGGAATAGGTCAGGGGCTAGCTCGGAATCCAGTGAGGCGTCGCCGAGAACAGTCCGTCAGCAATGCCGATCTGATAGACGAGAAAGAGTCCAAAGGCAACGCTGACGAGACCGGATGTCGCAGTTATGAAGCGACTGGTTCGAACATGCCGCTTGCTGGTGTACACCAGCGGCAGCGACATCGCGATGGTCATCAGCATCATGCCGCCCATAGTTCCCGCTCCAAACACCAGCAGGTAAGCCGTTGCCCAGAACGGACTCTTGATGGTGGAGAGTACCAGCAGAGCCACGGCGGCCGAGCCGGCGAGACCGTGGACCAGTCCGACAAACAGTGGACGGAGCGTCTGATACATACCCAGTGTCCCGATGGTGCGGCCAAAGGCGGTTCTCCGACCGTCGATTTCCTGCGTGGGCGGCGGGGAAGATCGAGGCGTGAAGCGAGTATTGATCCAACTCAGTACGCCGGTGAGATTCAGGACACCCAGCAGGATCAGCATGAGCGCGACCGAGAACTCCATAGCCAGCCCCAGGCGCGGCGGGATGACGACGCCGAAGATGATGATCGCTGAGCCGACGAGGAAAATCGTTAGTGTATGTCCGAGCCCCCACAGCGCACCGATCGTGGCGGAATTCTTGATCGAGCCCTGACGGCTGACGATCGTCGAGACAGCCACAACGTGGTCCGGATCAGTCGAATGGCGCATGCCGAGAAACAGGCCCAGCAGAATCACCGTCACGAATGGAAGAAGCTTGTCTTTCGGAACGGCACCCAGACCACCGCCGAATGCCGCGAACAAAGCGGGCACCGCAATGCCCAAGCCCAGAATCACCATGAAGGCTGACGATGCGAGAGGAAGATACCGCTGCAGCGGACCTGCCGAGCCGAGGCGGGAAAGGGCCCGCTTGGCGTAAACCATGGTGAGGCCCACGACGACCAGGACAAGGGCGAGCCCGAGACTGAAGGCGGTAATGAGGAACAAGCCAAAACCGATGCGATGGAGCGAGAAGGCGCTGAGCAGAACCACCAGCGCAGCCGGACAAGGAACGATTCCTCCGGTAATGCCCAGCGCCAGCAACTGGCGAAGCGAGACTGGCTCGTTGGATTTCGTGCCCGAACCCTCGAACTCGAGTTTCGGCGCCGGCTTCTTGAACATCGATGTCAGCCAGTGGGAATGCTGCTCTCCAGAGGTGTGCGAATGCTCGCCGCTCTCTCCCGTGAGATGCCGCAGGAAGATGAAGGCGCCCATTCCCATGACGGTAAGCCCCGAGATCGCGCCCAGCCACGGATAAAGTTGCTCAGGTACGATGTAGCGCGAGGCGTAAAGCGTCACGAGGCCAAGCAGGTAGACACCCGCGGTGTGGGCCGCGGTGACGACCAAGCCGAGGAGCACAGCATGACGCGCCGTGCCGCGCGATCCAACAAGGTACGCGGCGACAATTGTTTTTCCGTGTCCCGGCTCCAAGGCGTGCAAGGCACCGAGTCCGGCCGCGATGAAGGCGGCGGAGAACAGAAACCAGAAAGTCAGCTTGCCTTGCGTCGGAATCAATTGCGTGAAGCGGCTGCGCGGTGTGCTTTGGACGTTTGCTTTCAACGTAACATTGGCAGGAGCGCTGGTGGACGGCGTGGTTGCGTTCGGCTGCGCTCGGAACACGCTCTTCGCTGGAACGAAAGTCTTTCCGTTGGGATGGCGAGTCACTGGCGACAATGAGGCAGACGACGGGCGGCGAATGGGGCTGTCTGCAGCCGTTACAGGCTCTGTTCGGACCTGCGATGCGCTCAATCGACCGCGTTTAACGGTGAGCGCGTTCGCCGTCGTCGTGGACCTGGACGTAACGTTACCCTCCTTCACGGTGACGACACTGAACTGCACGATCGCCGACGTCTGTTGTGGCGGGCTGTTCAGCAGATCGGTCGAATAATTTGTCAGTTCGCGGCTGCGGTCGGTCGTTGGAGCGGAGCTGTTCAGGATGGAAACTCCACTGTCACCGACAACAATTATTTCCTTCCAGCCGGTATGGCCAGGGTAGTTTGTGTCGCTGAAGGTAAGCGCGCGGCCTGAGGAAACCTGGGGCACTGACAATGCTGCTCGATATCCGAAGGCAACCTTCATGGTTGGCAGGCCGCCCGCTCCCTCGGCGAAGATCGCCTGTCGCGACACACTTTGCAAGCTGAGGGACTGTCCGTTCAATTCCAGATGAAGCCCATTCTTCAGTAGCTCTGCCTGCTTCCGAAGATAAGGAGCAAGGCTGGGATCGTCATTCTTGGAAGTCAAACTTGATTGGCGAATTTCCTGGTAGGTCGGGATCTCGGCGAAGTCCACGACGTACAGAACATCCACCGCTGCCGGATGTAACGTGACCTTCGAGTAATGATTGATGCTGAAATTACCCATGGGATGGGCCTGTGCGCCGCGCGAGCACGACAGCACGGAAATCAGAAGAAAGAAAAGCCCTAGTCGCTTGGGCAAGGAATTAGTGGACTTCATTGCTGGATCTCGCTTGCCGGCCACGAGCGATCGCATTCAGAGTGCGGTTGGCCTCATCGGCATAAAAAATGTGGAAGTGCGGACTGATTTGCAGCGCCCGCGACAGCAGTTCCTCGGCGGCGCCATCCTGCCCGAGCGCGTGATCGATCATTCCAGCATGAAAGAGGATGAGCGAGTCTTGGGTGTGCAAAGCCAGTGCTTTTTGGATGGTCTTCTCGGCATCCGGCAGTTGGCGGCTTTTGTAATACGTCCAGGCCAGCGTGTCCCACGTGTAGACATCGCGCCTCACATCCAGTTCGGCCTTCGCAAGATCGATAGCCTGTGGCAGCTTGATCTCCCGATCGGCATAGAACAAAGCTAATTCGCGATTGTTGAGCACGCGATTCAACTTGCTTAGATATCCGATGTATTCCACCAGGTCATACTGCTGTTGCGCCTCGAGCGCCTTTCCGGTTTTGAGGTACACATCTCCCAACTCCGCAATGTACTGTGGAAAGGGAACGATCGCGACCGACGCCTGATACAGTCGGATTGATTCGTCAAACTTTTGTTGCGCAGCCCGCACCTTGGCGAGACCAGCCAAGGAGCGATAGTGATTTGCGTCGGTCGCAATTCCGGAGTTGTAGGCAAGCTCGGCGTTCGAGAGGTCACCTGCCTGGAAATATCGCTCACCCAGTTCGTAGTACAGCCACGCGAGGTTCTCCGCGGGCACATGAATCTGCATGGCGGCCAGGATGGATTGCTGCAACAGCTTGATTGAAGCAACAGCATCTCCATGCAGAAACTTCAGGTAGGCCAGCCGGCTGTCAGCCATGTAATCGACCTGCAACGGCAGCGAGATAGCGTTCCCAACCGTTTGTAATGATTTGTAGGCTGCCGCCGCGTCTTCGTAATCACCCATGTCGGTATAGGCGTCGCCGGCGATGGCGAACGCGATCAAGCTACCGTTCCCCATAGCGGCAGCTTTGTGTGAAGCCAGGAGTGCCTCGGCAAAACGATGCTCTCCCATGTAGACCAGCGCCATGTGGACGAGCGGATCCACCACCTTCGCATTCGCTACGGGACCAGCTTGCGCCAGTTCGAGCGAGTGCTTCAGCGTCTGTTCCGCAAGCTCATAGTAGGCGAGGTCGCCCGTTTCCCTGGCTTTTTGCAGATAGGCTGTGCCCAACCGATCGTATTTAGCGAAGTCGTCCGGCGATTTCTTGATCTGCGCCTGCACACTTTGGATCAGCCTATCCGTTTGGTCTCCGACGCTCAGCACCGCTGAAGGCGGCAAAATGCCAAGTCCAACGGCTGGCACACTAGGTGGAGATTGCGCAACCGCCGTAATGCCGCACAGAAGAACGCTCGTTGTAAAGCAACGGATCATCGATCGCCTCAACAGATGTGTCTTAACCTTCGGAGGGCCTGTGGCTATTACGGTGAGGAACATTGGATGGATTGCCACGGCTTCAGAAATTGACACCGCTCGTGCATCGAAGAGTGGCGTCACTTTCATGACGTTTCGGAGGTACGCTTCCTCTACATCATTTTTTCAATCTGCAATCTGAGTTGCTCCGTACATCACGAGGAACCGGCCGGGACTAATTAACCAAACTGTGAGGCGCACATGCAGAAGCAAGGATTGCGTGCCGTGCTCGTGGTGTGGCTGGCTGTGGCGTTTTTGGTTCCACAGGCAGCTTTCGCTTCGAGCCATCGCGAGGCCCCTGTCACAGCGCTCGATACCAAGGCCGACATTACTGACTGGTACACGTTCGTCAGTTACGACCATCCTGACCGCGTCATCATGGTCCTCAATGTCGATCCTTTTCTCGAGCCCTCCAACGGACCGAACTATTTCCCGTTCGATCCCAATGTCCTGTATGAAATGAAGGTCGACAATAATCACGATGGCGTTCCCGACGTGATCTTCCAGTTCCGATTCACAACCCAGATTCGGGCCCCTCAAGTGTTCACCGGATTTGTCGGCGGCATCGCCGGCATTCCACCCATCACGTCGCTGCAGGGATCCGGCGCTGCCGGCCTCAACCTTCGGCAAACCTACTCCGTCACCATGGTGAAGAACGGCGTTTCCACGGTTATCAGCAATCCGTCGGACGCTCTTTATGCGGTGCCCAGCAACGTGGGACCGCGCACCATGCCTGACTATCAGGCGCTCTTCAACGAGGGGATTGTTACCCTGCACGACGGCATCCGCGTCTTCGCGGGCACTGTTTCCGATCCTTTCTTTATCGATCTGGGCGCGGCGTTCGATTCTCTGAACTTCCGCATGGCAACCGGTGGGGGCGTGCTGCCGCCGGCGATTGACGCTGACGACACGCACAACTACGCTCCCAATGCTGTTGCCGGTTACAACGTCAATACCATCGTGCTGGAAGTTCCCATCACCATGCTCACCTCCGATGGAAAGCTCCACAACGCCAACGAAGTAGCAGCGGTACTGGGAACCTACGGAACGACCTCACGCCAGGCGATGACGGTGCGTCGCTCGCCCAATCCTCCCACCTACAGTGGCACCTGGCAGCAGGTGCAGCGTCTCGGGAACCCGCTGATCAACGAACTGATCATCGGGACCGGCTCAAAAGACCGCTTCAGCATGGACGTGCCGACGAACGATAGCCAATTTGCTTCGTTCGTTCTCGATCCCCTGCTGGCCACGATCTTCTCCTCGATCGGCATTCAAGTACCGCCCCCGCCGCGTTACGACCTGTTGCCGCTGGTGCAGTACATGCCTCCGATTTGTCCAGCTTGCACCACGAAAGATGCCGGGCCAATCGCCGATCTCCTCCGCATCAACACCGGTATCCCGCCTACGCCTGTCAACCAGCAGAAGCGTTTAGGGGTGCTGGCCGGCGACTTCGGCGGATATCCTAACGGACGTCGACCTATCGATGACGTAGTCGACATCGCAGCTCGAGTCGTTTCCGGCTTCCTCGCCAATCCAAACGTGTACAACACGCGCATCGGGGATGGCGTGAATACCACTGACAACGGCTTGAACACCAGCTTCCCGTACGTGCAACCGGCGCACGACGGTCGCGACAGCGACCACGTGGGTCCAGGCCAGCAAGGCTGCACCGGCTATTCCGACGGGATCTGCCCAACCAACTAACCAGGGCAAGACCGCAAGACCAACTCTCTCCGTTGTTGGTTTTGCGGTTTTGCTGCTTTCCTGCGAGGACGTTATGAAGACACTTTGCACCTCCCTGATGGTGGTCTTGTCGATAGGCGCGGCATTGGCGCAACCGACGAACGCCAACCGCCCTGTGTCCCTCTTGCAGCAAACTTCGTCCAGCAACAAGACGGACAACGATTCGGCGGCGGAGATCACCCGGGCACAGCAGGAGGTCGCCGCTCATCCGGAGAACGCCGATGCCTATACGTCCCTTGCCCTGACGCTGGTCGAGCATGCGAAGCAGACACAGAATTCCGCCATGTACGCACGAGCCGACCTGGCAATTGACCAGGCGCTGCAAATCGCGCCCAGGAATTTCGAAGGCGAAAAGGCTCGAGTGGTCGTGGCTCTGGGGCGCCACGATTTTGCTCGAGCCCGCGACTTAGCGACCAGCTTGAACAAGCGCGAACCGGATGACATTGCCGTCTATGGGTTCTTGGTAGACGCCAACATGGCAATCGGTAACTACGATGAAGCTGAGAACGCCGCCCAGTGGATGCTGAATTTACGTCCCGGAAATATCCCCGCACTGATTCGCACCGCCGAATTGCGAGATGTATTCGGCGACCACGAGGGCGCGATAGAAGTCCTGCGGCTGATCCTCGACTCAACCATCGCGTCCGATGGCGAGAATCGAGCCTGGGCTTTCAGTCAGATTGGCCGCCTCGATATAGAAGAGGGCAAACTGGATACGGCAGAGGGGGCCCTCAAACAGGCAGTGTCTTTAGCGCCCGATGGCGCGGACTGTCTTCGCATGATGGCGCGGCTCCGCCTCGCGCAGAAGCTGCCGGCAGGGGCGGCCGATCTCCTGCGTTCCTCCTATAAAGCGGCGCCCCGCGTTGAAACACTATATGAGCTCGGCAACGCCCTGGAGGCAGCTGGCAGAAAGAACGAAGCCACGCAAACGTTCGACGACTTCGAGCAAAAGGCGCTGGCGGAAGCTGCGAATCCCGATAACGCCAATCACGCGCTGGTCTTTTACTACGCTGACCATGCCCGGAAACCGGGCGAGGCATTGCGCATCGCGCGCATCGAAGCCGCCCGACTGCATGATGTTCACACGCTCGATGCCTTGGCCTGGGCTTTCTATGTGAACGGGCAATACACCGAAGCGCGGCAGCAGATGGACCTCGTGTTGAAGGTCGGGGCGCGGGAGGCGCCTGTGTTCTACCATGCGGGTCGTATCGCAGCGAAGCTCGGCGATTCGGCCCAGGCGGCGCATCATTTCCGGATGGCAGCCGATCTGAACTCGACGAAATCGAATGAGGCTGCCCAGGCACTGGCGGAATTGAAACAGCCTGGATCGAGTCGGCCGAAGTAATCAACATGGGCGCGCGCCGATAAGTGGAACTTGAGATTTTCGATGTGGTTTCAATGTAGTTTTCCGTCGAATCCTGTTCCGGCTCATCCAATGATCGTGATTTACCCTCGTGCATGGCGCACGGTCGTTACGTCAGTGAAGCGCCGCCTGGCGCCTCTCGAACGACAGGGCCAAAAGTACGATTCGTCAGCACGCGTGGCTCTTCTCTGTTTCTTCCTTTCACTGCCTTTCTTCGTCGCTTCGACTGCGCATGCCGATGGGCCGGTGGTGATCGAACTTTTTACATCCGAAGGCTGCTCCAGTTGTCCGCCCGCCGATGCTCTGCTTTCCCAGATCAGCGGCAAGACCGCCAACGGCGCGCAGTTGATCGCTCTCGGCGAGCACGTCGACTACTGGAACTCCCTGGGCTGGAAGGATCGCTTCTCATCGGCACAGTTCACGGAGCGGCAGAACAAATATGTCGGATGGCTTCGTCTTCAGACTGCCTACACACCGCAGATGGTCATCGACGGGCGCATCGAAGTCCTGGGCAACGATGCTCACGCCGTGGCCAAGGACATTGCGGCCGAAGCCGCCCGCCCGAAGAGCGGCAGCGTTACACTCACGTGGGATGCTGACGGCCGACTCCACGTATCTGCGCATGCATCAGCGCAATCCGGCGGCAGCATCGTGCTGGCGATTACCGAGGACGATCTCGCGACCTCAATCCAAGGCGGCGAAAACAAGGGCCGTACCTTGCAGCACGCGGCTGTCGTGCGACAGCTTAAGCCCATCGGCAGACTTTCCCAGGGAGCTTTCGACGCAACGGTTGACGTCCCTCCCAACCCCGAGTGGAACCTCCCAAAAGTCAGAGCTGTCGTCTTCGTCCAGGAGCCGCGCTCTGGAGAAATCATCGGAGCAGCCGCTCTGCCCTATAAGTAGGAGGTGATCTCCGCGATTCATTAGAGCGAACCTTCCGGCCGCTCCTCGGCCCCTCTCAGCTCACATCCCAACATTCGCCCATTCTTCAAGCGTCTTCTGCTGACTTACTTTACACCGCCAACTTCGTGGGGCCGATAGGCATCTTTGAACAGGGGCGTACACTAATCCTCCGAGGAATCCGCATTATGTCGCTTGCTCAAAAAGGTATTCAGATGGCCGCCGGCCGAATGCCGAAAATAATCAATCCCACCACCCACGCTGTGATCGACTATGCGGTAGCCGGCGCGTTTTTCCTGGTGGGCGTCCTCTCCTGGCGACGCAACAAGAAAGCTGCACTGGGCGCGATGATCTGCGGTGGGGCAACCGCGGCCAACGCTATGCTGACGGATTATCCCGGCGGAGTGTATAAGGTCATGAGCTACAAGAGCCATGGCCGCATCGACGCCGGGCTCGCCGGAATAACAGGAGCGATGCCACGGCTTATGAACTTCAGCGACGATCCGCAAGCCCGCTTCTTTGGCGTGCAGGCCCTCGCCGAGACCACTGTAACGGCTCTCACTGACTTCGAGTACTACGAGCATCACTCGTCGGGCCGGATGCGTCACTCCGAAGATGCGGGAGCAGCGTAGCCGGAGTTTCGTTCCTCAACTCTCAGCCGATTGCCCGCCAGCTACCGCTCGGCGCGCATGAAGTCGGGCTTTCTCCTTGTTCCCGTCCAACTGCGTTGCCTTTTGTTGAAGGTGAAAGTACCGCTGGATTGCCAAATTCTTCGCAACCGGCGCGCAGCGGTATCATCTACATGGTTGAGTGTGATTGACTCAGATTATGGGAAATACATTTAAGACAGCGTTGCTGCTAACCGCATTGACCTTGTTCCTGTTGTTTATGGGAAATATCTTTGGCGGGACACGCGGCATGGAGATGGCCCTCGCCGTGGCCGTGGTTATGAACTTCGTCTCGTACTTCTTCAGCGACAGGATCGCTCTGGCCATGTACCGCGCTCAGCCGATCACGCGGGAGCAACTGCCACGCGCGTTTGATATTGTCGAGCGGTTGACGCAGAAAATCGGCATTCCGATGCCGAAGATGTACGTAATACCCAGCGAGTCGCCGAACGCCTTTGCCACCGGCCGCAACCCGCAGCACGCTTCCGTGGCAATGACTGAGGGCATTCTGAACCTTCTCACCGACGAGGAACTCGAGGGCGTACTGGCTCACGAACTCGGACACGTGAAGAACCGCGACATTCTTATAAGCTCGGTCGCAGCCACGCTTGCCGGCGCGATTACCTTCCTTGCGCGGATGGGGTTCTGGTTTGGCGGCAGCAGCGACGATCGCGATCGCGGCGGTGGCGGTCTCGTCGGGCTTTTGATGCTGATCCTCGCGCCCATTGCGGCAACTCTCATCCAGTTGGCCGTGTCGCGCTCGCGCGAGTACCAGGCCGACGCCTCTGGCGCGGAATACACCCATAATCCCCAGGCGCTGGCGAATGCGCTGAGAAAGCTCGATGCGGTTTCCAAACAGGTACCCATGCCCGCGTCCCCGTCCACGGCGCATCTATTCATCATTCAACCTCGACTGCTGGGCGTGAATTTCGCCAATCTTTTCTCCACCCATCCACCGATCGCGAAGCGCATCGAGCGGCTGACCGGCCGTCCGGCTGAACTGGACTACTAGCAACCCGGAAGCTTCCTGAGGTCAGAGATACAGACTGTGCCTTTCTCTTTCACCTGCTCTTTGAAAGATCCTCGGCGGACTCGTCCGTTATCGGTAGTTTCCAATCTTGTCAGTATCGACATTCTTGGTTTTCAGCCGCGGCAACGTGTATCTTTTTAGCTTGCCATGAAACTGCTTACCAAATTCAATCTGGTGCTGATCGTCTTCTTTGGGGCGGGCGGATTGATCATCGCCCAACTCGCTTATAACTTCCTGATGAACAATGCGCGCGACCAGGTACTGCAGCAGGCCGAGCTCATGATGGCCAGCGCACGATCGACACGCGATTACACTTCCGACCAGATCAAGCCTTACCTGCTAAAAAACCCTGATCACCTTACCAACTTCCTGCCCCAGACCGTTCCTGCCTATTCTGCTATAACCGTCTTCAACCAGATTCGTAAGAATTATCCCAACTACTCCTATCGCGAAGCGACGCTCAACCCAACGAACCTGCAGGACCGCGCGGACGATTGGGAGTCGGACGTAATCCGCTACTTCAGTGATCACCCTGGAGAAAAGGTGGTTCGTGGCGAACGGGACACTCCGGTCGGGCGGCAGCTCTACCTGGCCAAACCGATCACCGTGGCGCCGAGCTGTATGGAGTGTCACAGCACCCCGGACGTTGCGCCCGTTGCCATGATTCGCAAGTATGGTCCGACCAACGGCTTTGGTTGGAAGCTCGATCAGGTGGTTGCCGCCCAGATCGTCTCGGTCCCGATGGATGTGCCGGTGCAGATCGCCAGGAAAGCCTTCAACCGTCTCCTGCTGTTCCTGGTCCTGACCTTCCTGGTCACCATCGCTGCACTCGATACCGCCGTTTATCTACTGGTAATACGGCCGCTGCGAAATGTGGCCGATGCTGCCGACCGAGTCAGCAAGGGAGATACCGATGCACCTGAAGTCGAGGTGCGCGGCAAGGACGAGATCTCAAATGTCACCGCCTCGTTCAACCGCATGCGCGTGAGCCTGGAGAAGGCGCTCAGAATGCTGGAAGGATAGATAGGACTGACACAGAAAACACCTGTCGCGGTTGTCGCGTGATCCCTGATGAATTGTCATCCCGGCGAGAACATGAGTCCGAGGAGGGATGTGCGGTTCGGGCCCGTCAGAAGGTTCGGTACCGTCTCGATGAGATTGCCAATTCTTACTTCTTTTTCTTGCGCGACAGAAACACCGAGCGGTCCCGCTCGGAATCAATTTCAGCAGCTACTTTGCTGTAGAGATCGTCGACCGACGAGCAGCGGCTGGCCGCGCGTTTCACAACCACTTTGGCAATCGGCCCGATGAAGACGGCCAGTTCCCGGCTGACAGAATCCAGCATGGCTGGATCGAATTGCCCGGCCGCCGGTGTGGTTCCGCCAGTGGGCCTTCCCGCCGAGTTCCCTGAAGAACCAACTTTCTGCTGAAAATTCGATGCGCCTGACTCGGGCTGGATCGCCAGGGTCTCCAGCGTCATAGCATCGTTCATTGAGAGATTCGTTAACGAATTTAGAAACTCTGCTGCGCTCTGAAAACGTTCGGCCGGGTTCTTCGCCAGCGAGCGCATGATCGCCGCCGACAGGGGATGCGGAATCGCCGGATTCTGCTCGGAGGGCCACTTCGCTTCCTGCGAGAGATGTCCCGTCATCACGGTGTATTCCGTACTGCCTTCGAAGGGCCTCTTCCCGGTGAGAATTTCGTACAGCGTAACGCCCGTGGAGTAAATGTCGGAACGCAGATCCACACGCTCTCCGCGCACCTGCTCCGGGGACATGTAGTGCAGCGAGCCGAGCACGAAGCCCGGCCGCGTAACGCTGAGGTCGGCGGCGGTAAAGGCCAATCCAAAGTCAAGCAGCTTGGCGGTGCCGTCCTGCGTGATCATAATGTTCGATGGCTTGATGTCGCGGTGGATGATGCCGCGCCCGTGGGCGTATTCCAGGGCTGACAAGACCTGGCGAATGTACTCGAGCCCTTCCAGCGCGCGGCGCGGCCACGGCGAACACAGCTTCCAGTGTAGGTCCTGGCCCTCGATGAACTCCATGACCATCGCAATCTGGTCGTCGACCCGGAACGCGTTGTTGAGCCGGGCGATGTGAGGATGCGACAGGCTGGCAAGCACACGGATTTCGCGTAAAAAGCGCTCGGACAGGTCGCTCCCCGTTCGATCGGGCCGCAGGAACTTCATGGCCTCGATACGCTGAGAAATAATGTGGCGGACTTTGTAAACCTCGCCGATGCCACCGGAACCGAGTTGGCTGACGACTTCGTAGTCTCCGATATGCTGGCCTGGATTGAATGCCATCAGGGTACGCGGACGAAATCCTTGTCGAAGTTGCGCCGTGGACGCAAGAAAATACCGTCCCATTCTGCGGTTGGAGCGCGGCAATTGCAAGTGGACCGGCGAAGGTGCCCGCCGAGTAGCGTCGGCAGAGTGTTGGACCAACTTCCTCGCAGTGGTTTGCATTTCTTTCTCCATAGACAAACCACCCGGGAATCAGGAGGGCATCACCCAAGAAAAATTCCTTACAGGATCAGGACGGAACCGGGAACTCAGCGTCCTATGCCGTAAAGAATAGGGTTTCCCTGATTTGCCATCACCCATGCCCTGGCATACCATGAGTCGCTCGAAAAATCGCTCTGATTTTTTCGAGGAATGAGGAGAGTACGAAAATGCAAATTCCTTCCGAAAACGTTGGTTCTCTTCCACGCCCTGCCAAACTTCAGGCCGCCCTCAAAGACTATGACCAAGGTAAGATCACCCGCGAGCAATTGACCAAAGAACAGGATGCCGCATGCGGTGATTCCATCGAACGAATGGAAGCGACAGGCGCGCCCATCGTCTCCGACGGAGAGCAGCGGGCCTCGAGCTTCGCAACCTATCCTCTGACCGACACGCTGGGTGGAACCGGACTGGCCGAGAACCTGGCCGCCGATGGTCAGTACTTCGCAATCTTCACCGACGGCCACCACCGCCAACTGCCTCGCATCACCCGCGGCCCCTTCAAATACAAGACCTACGCCTCCGAGTACGTGAAGAAAGCCATGAAGATGGCCAAGAAGCCGCTCAAGCAGGCGGTCATCGCACCCTCGATGCTGGCGCTCCTTTACCCGCTGGATGGCAATCTTCCCGGCTATCCACGCGAGGCGTTTCTGAAAGACCTCTGCAACGAATGCGAGAAAGACATTCGTCAGTGCTTTGAAGCGGGCGCCAAGCGGGTTTCGATCGACTTCACCGAAGGCCGGCTCGCCTGCCGCAACGACCCCAAGAATCCCTGGACGGGTCGCGGCATGCTGGCTGAATTCGTCGAACTGAACAACCGCGTAATCGATCGATTCACCCCCGGCGAGCGCAGGAACATCGGCATTCACACCTGTCCGGGCGGCGATTGCGATGCCACGCACAGCGCCGACGTCGACTACGCCGACCTGCTTCCCAGTATGTTCAAGATGAACGCCGGCTATTTCCTGATGCAACTCGCCAGTGAGAAGGACAAGGAACGTGTCTACAAACTCTGCGGGCAATACAGCCGGGCCGATGCCAACGGCGTCGCGCAAGTCTGCTTCATCGGCGTCACCGATCCACTGAACCCGAGAGTGGAGACGCCCGAGGAAGTTCGCGATGACCTGCTGCTGGCGTCGAAATACATTCCGAAGGAGCGGCTCGGTTCCACCGATGACTGCGGCTTCTCGCCATTCAGTATCGACGTTAAACCAAAGCATGGCTCCCCCGACGTCGCGCGCGACATCGCCTTCCAGAAGATCACCTCTCGCGTCAAAGGAACCGCGATGGCCTCGGACCGCCTCGGCATGGCGGCCGTCGCCTGAAGCGCCGCCAGAGAAGAAGTGCCTTCGATGGCTGCGGGATTCCACCTCGAGAATTCCTGCAGCCAATCGCTTTTGCCCCTGTGGCCAATGTCATGCTGAACGTGAGCGGGTCCTTTGCCGCCGTAGTCGAAGCACCTCTCTAGCTGCGCCCACGCTGCCCGCCCGCCACATCCCGAGCCGGGGACCTTACGTCCGACGACGGACCCGTGGTTTCCGGCATCCCGGCTTTGACAGACTGTCCGCGAATGGTATACTGCTTGCCATTCCGCGGCACGGAGTCAGTTACGAATTTGCGCAACACATCTCGAATGACCATGGCCATGTGTCCCCCAGGCGGGGAACGGTCGGCGTCGGGAGTGCGCACTAACTAAAACCTCCCTACTTCGAGCGGCCGCCTGGGGGTCTACCACGGCGGCGGCGAGCTTCTCGCCCGATCTTTACGCTCGAATTGAGGGAGGTTGATTTGTCTTCCGACTGTGATTTTCAGGTTTCTACACTCGCTATCCACGGCGGCTCTTCGCTCGACAGCCACGCTGACTCGGTCGTCTTCCCAATCTTCCAGACTGCGACCTTCGCGCAGGAAGAAGTCGGTCTCACCAAGGGCCACAGCTACTCTCGCGTCTCCAACCCAACGGTCGATGCCTTGGAGCGCTCAATCGGCGCTCTTGAGGGAACGCCGCCCGCGGTTTGCTTCCGCACCGGCATGGCTGCCGAGACCACACTGTTTCTTTCCGTGCTCAAGGCCGGGGATCACGCCATCATCTCCGACATTGTGTATGGCGGAACAGTTCGCCTGTTCCACGAAGTGCTGAACGGCTTGGGCGTCACACATTCATCGGTCGACACCTCCGACCCCGAGTTGGTGGAACGCGCGATCAATCCTCACACGCGCATTCTCTTCATCGAGACTCCAGGCAATCCGACGATGAAGCTGACCGACATCTCGGCCATGTCTGCCATCGCGCGTCGCCACAACCTTCTGCTCGCGGTCGACAACACTTTTCTTACGCCCATCCTGCAACGCCCGATCGAGCTGGGTGCTGACATCTCCATCCTGTCGACGACCAAATACATTGAGGGACACAACTCGACCGTGGGGGGCTCGCTCGCCTCGAACCACGAGCAGTTGCTGGAACGCTTCCGCCTGATTCGCAAAACCATCGGCGCTATTCAGGCTCCGCTGGACGCGTGGCTCACCCTGCGCGGCATCAAGACGCTGCCCATGCGCATGCGAATTCATTCCGAAAACGCTGCGACCATTGCGCAGTGGCTGGAGCAACATCCGGCGGTGGCGCGTGTGTACTACCCCGGCCTCGAGTCATTTCCGCAGAAAGAGTTGGCCGAGAGGCAGCAGCGCGCTTTCGGTGGAATGTTGAGTTTCGAACTGAATGCCAGTCCGGCGGAGGCGCTGCGCGTGATGAATGCCCTGCGGCTTTGCATCCGCGCTGAAAGTCTCGGCGGCGTGGAGACGCTGGCTACTCATCCGGCGACCGCCACGCACGCCGACATTCCCGCCGAGACACGCCAGCAATGGGGCATCACCGACGACTTGATCCGCCTTTCGGTCGGGCTCGAGGCACCCGAAGACATCATCGCCGATCTCAATCAGGCGCTGGCTACTGTGTTTGGCGACCGCACCGCAAAGGGGGATGCTGCTCATGAAGTTCGCCAGCCGGCTTGTCAGCTTTAACGTTGCTCCCGACGATCCTAATCGTCCCATGGCGACCCCGATCTACCAGACAGCTACCTTCGAACAGGAGGCTGCGGACGCCTTCGGCCCGTACGATTATTCGCGCAGCGGCAATCCCACGCGCACGGTGCTTGAAGAGCAGGTCGCTCTGCTCGAAAACGGCACCCGGGGCTTCTGCTTCTCCAGTGGTATGGCCGCCATCAGCAGCGTCGCTCGCCTTCTGCGCTCAGGCGAAGAAATCCTGGCCGACAGCGACCTCTACGGCGGAACCTGCCGCCTGTTCACTCGCATCCTCGAACGTACCGGCATCAGCGCTCGTTATGCCGACGCGTGCGACCCGGAACGCTTCGCGGATCTTATCAGCGACCGCACCAAGCTCATTTACGTGGAGTCCCCGACCAACCCTTTGCTGCGCGTGGTTGACCTGCGCCGCGTCGCCGACATCGCGCACTCTCGCGGGGCGCTGTTCTGTGTCGACAACAGCGCCATGTCGCCGTATCTGCAGAATCCCCTCGACCTTGGGGCTGACATAGTTCTGCATTCTGCAACCAAATATTTGTGCGGTCACAGCGACGTGACTGCCGGAGTCGTAGTGGTAAAAGACCAGGAGCTCGCCAAGCAGATTTATTTTGTGCAGAACGCCGAGGGCAACGGTCTTGCCCCCTTCGACTGCTTCCTCTTTCTGCGGGGCATGAAGACATTGAAGTTGCGCCTCGATTGCCAACAGAAAAATGCGCAGGCGGTCGCGGAGTTTCTCGCGTCTCATCCACAGGTGCGAGCGGTGAATTATCCCGGCCTGCGAACTTCACCTGAACACGACTTGCAATTGCAGCAGGCACGTGGCGCGGGCGGGGTTCTCAGTTTCACCACCGGGTCGATGGAGGCGTCCAAGAAAATCGTAGAGAGCACGCAGCTCTTCAAAATCTGTGTGAGCTTTGGGAGCATCAATTCCACGATCAGTCTTCCCGGTTGCATGTCGCACGCCAGCGTTCCCCCGGAGGTCGGCGCGCTGCGCGAGTTGCCTTGCGACTTGGTCCGAATTTCTGTCGGCATTGAGGATGCTGACGATGTGATTGCCGATCTCGCGCAGGCGATAGCCTCCGCCATTCCGCTGCTTGAGAACTCGCGTGAGGAGGGCATTACCTCTTTCGCGTAGCTCTCGATAGCGAATGGAGGTGGCAAAGGGGCGTGAGATGGGCTATCCCACAATGTGGTATAACACCATTCAGCGGTGTCGTCACATTTCTGGCCGCCGCTGAAAACGTGGCGCCCACAGCCCATCCCAAAGGGACTTCTAATACTTTTTTATAACTAGCAATTGTGTTTCCATGCCTCGAGCCGCGTGCTGTGCAAAACATCTCAAACCTTTTGTTTCCCGCCCGTTGAAAGTTAGACGTTTCTTGCAGGGGACTTACGCAATCGGGATGGAGAATACGCCAATCTGCAATTGCCGGTTTACTATACGTGCCGAACCCGTCATAATGTTAACAGGTCACGTCGACGGTATTCAGCATACTAACCTCAGCAATTTCGCATATCCCACATTGTGGGAGGAGCAAAATGGCACCGCAAGTCGATAGCACTTCTGAAGTTGATCATCGTAACCGTATCTGGTTTTTTCCAAACAAATTCTGGGCTGCTACCAAGGGCATGCCTGAAGATCAGGTTTCCAATCTGATGGCGGAAGTGGAGAGCCTGGCCGCAGCCGGCGATTTGCAAGCCCTGCGCAAATATTCGTTTGTCTTTGTGGGAGATCCCTACAAGGACGACAAGTCAGCCGCGTAGTTGGCGCAAAACCCTACTCCTTAATCAGCCGGAACTCTCTTAACACGTGGGGCCGCGGCAGGTGACGCGGCGGCTTTCCGCGCCGGCGCCCATGGCCGTATTGCGATTGGAATACGGCATGTCGCTTCCAGCAGATAACGCGCTCGCGCGATCCGTTCGGCTGTAGCGCTGATGGCTTCAAATCTGGGCCAGGATATTTCTATTAGTCCGTCGCGCCTCGCAATCTCGACTGCCGCGACCTGTTCATCTTGCGCGAGATCAAATGCATTCGCTAACCGCAGTGTTCCAGCCAGCCGCAATATTTCCGTGCGGCGTTCGGCGCTGATACCTCCAAAGATCGCATTGCTCGACGGAGCAAGCGGGCCGCGATGGTAGCGCGCCACGATCGCCACCGCATGCAGATCGTCCGTCGTCCAGCCCGCCGGTACGTGCAGTTTGCGAATCATCTTGTAGGCGCGCTTACGATGGCTGCTATCACCCTTGGTGCGTCCGATTTCGTGCAGGAAACCCGCAGCTTCGAGCAGGTGACGATCGCCGGTTTTTCCGGAGAACACATTCTGTTGCACCAACCGGTCGTAAATCTGCAATGCCAGTTTGGCGACGAGCAGAGCGTGCGGAAAATCGGGATCGAGGAACGATGCCCAAGTCTTGAGTCTCTCCACCGCCGCTCGCTGTAACTCTTCGCCGCTCGGCAGCTCGCTTCGCCACTGCTGCCAAAGCGAATCCTTCCCCAGCATCTTCTTGCGGTAGAAGTCCAGCCGCTTCTGTCGCTCCGCCAAAACCTTTTTCTGCCAGCGTAGGCGGTCTTCCGCGGCAATCCCGGCGTGCGATTTTGCCATCGCCCACAGCACATCAAAGTCGTGGACCTCGCCAAGAGCGTCCTGCAGGTTTCGCAGGTCTTTTGACCATTTTTCGTGCCGTTGAGGCAGGAAGTTCTCTACCGTGTATCGAAACCGCTTGATACCGATGCGAAGTTGGTGATAGCTAATGCCACTGCGATTGCGAAGCGCCCGACGATGGAGCTCATGCGCGTCGAGCCAGCGTTCAAGCGCAACATGCTGGAAGGCGAGGTTCTCGAGCGGTACTCGGTCCGTTCGCCCCGCAAGATGCTCGTTAAGCGATGACCATTGTTTCCGATCGAAGTTGCGTACGGCCGCCTCGGCAGCAAGTTTCTGTTCCGCCTCTTTTTGTTGCAGGCTGTGTAACAGCGAGTGTCGGACAGGGTCACTTTCTTCGGACAGTTTCGCAACCCACTCGTACATCACTTGCGTATCGCGAAGGTCGCCGAGGCTGGCGAATAATCCTTTGCCCAGCTTCTTCATCTGCTTCCACGCCGGATCGGGATCGAGTGTCAGGAAACCATCGGCCATCGAGCGGCAGCGGCGGATCGCCACCCGCAGGTCGTGCACAGGATCGGCGCCAAAATCCTGGCTCACCTTATCGCATTCCTCGAGCACCCGGTTCGCCCAGTAAGCGAGGCCCGCCTTCTTTTCCTGTGTGCCTTCTGCCGGCAGCATGATGTTTGGTCCGATTATTATTTATACAGCGATTCTCTACTCATTGCGCACGCGCAAACTGCACCCTGATCGGCGGCGAACTACGCCGGCGCAGGGATGGGCTCGATCTTGCCGAGCAGCACCGTGTAGGAGACGATTCCCCCTACGAGAATCACGGCTGCCACGAGAAAGGCGCGGGCAAACGATTGCGTGTTGCCGACCAGGTAGCCCGTGATCACAGGCGCAAGTACTGCGGGAATATTGGCCACGCAGTTCATGATTCCGCCGACACGTCCCACGCTTCCAGGGGGTGCGATCAGCCCGGGAATCGACCACGCTACCGGCGCCGTTGCGGCCAAGCCACAGAGCGCGACGGAAATCCACGTGATGGCAACCCGCGGACTTGAGGTCAGGGTCGCGCCCGCAACGGCAAGGCCCATCGTGAGCCCGATCACCAGTATGAACTGGCGCACCCCCGTAGCATCGCGGCCTTTGCTGATCAGATGGTCGACCAGCCAGCCCCCGACCAGAAGGTCGCTCGCCGTTGCGGCCAGCCAAGGCACCGCGGTATAAAACCCTGACTGCAACACATCCAGGTGCAGCGAGGAATGAAGGTAGCCCGGAAGCCATGTAAGAAAGAGATAGAAGTTGTAGTTGTAGGCCGCCATTCCCAGCGATAGGCCCCAGACCTTCTTGCGGCGTAGCAGGTAAAACAGCGAAGCCGAGCTATGCGAAGCCTCTGAGGAAGCGGCTTGCGCACGCTCCGCGCGGGCAGTCGGCGGCGTTGCGTTATCGACCTCGGGCTCGCGGTAAACCATCCAGAACAGCGCGAAATAGGCGAGGCTCACGACGCCCGTCACCACGAAGCTGGCGCGCCACCCCCAGTTATGAACGATGATGGCGACCAGAGGAATGCCGATCGCCGAGGAGAACTTCGCGGCTGCGTCGAACAGCGCCGTCGGCAAGCCACGCTTCTCTCGCGGGAACCACGCCGCAATCGCCTTAGCATTGGCGGGAAACGTCGGGGCTTCTGCCACACCCAGCAGCAATCTAGCTCCCACCAGCCCCGCGAATCCATGGGCAGTAGCCGTGAGAAATGAGGCAATGCTCCACAAGAACGCGCTGGCGCGTCCGATGCGTTTCACGCCGAAGTGATCGAGCAGGGGCCCGGATGGAAGCTGAAGAAGTACGTACGTCCAACTATAGGTGCTGAGCAGATATCCGACGGCGATGGTGCTCAGGCCGAATTCATCTTTCAGTTGAGCGACCGCGACGGAGAGCCCTACGCGATCGAAGTAGTTGACCAGAACCCCCAGACCCAACAACAACGCGATACGCCACCGGAGTCTGTCCCACATTGTGGGAGTCGCTGTCGAAACCGCCCCTCCGCCGCCGAGGCTCAATACTTCTTCTCAACCTTGGTGCGCGAGTTGAATACCGTGATGCGTCCATCGGGAGAGGCGGTCAGCTTAATGTAATTTCCCTGGTCCGTGTCGCCGACATTGGCGATGAATTCTTCGGGGCTGTTGTGGCTCCTTTCCGCCTTCCACGGAGTAATGCAATTGCCACAGCCCTGTCTAACCCGGGCGCAGCATGCAGGATCTGCCACGCGCTCGGCGAGCCGCCCTTGTTTGCTCCGTTGTCCATCACTGCCACGCGCGGGGCGATGGCATCGACCAGGGCTGGACTCCCGCTCTGCTCGAAGCCATGGTGCGACACAACGTAAACGTCGATCTTGCCGATCTTGTTGACCGGACACATCAGGTCCATCTCTTTATCCCAGGTGAGGTCGCCGAGATCGAGGATCCGCACTTTGCCGAACGTGAGCACCGTGCCCGCCGATCGGGCATTCTCGGTGTGGTCCGCAGGCCGCGACGCGCTTGATTTGCAGTAAGGATTTGGCTGGCCTGCGCCGGGAAGGGGATGATCGATCAAGACACCGTCACTGCTTACGACGACAGCCTCGACTCCTTTGATTGGAAGCGTCTCTCCTGGCTGCGCGACAATGTGTTTGTACTTCCCCGTCGCCAGCACTTTTTGATAAGCGGCATAGTCATCGTCCATCGGCTCTCCGGGCTCGCGTAACGGACCGTGATCGATGAAGGTGCCGACGGGTATTGCACCCACCAACGCCGGAACGCCGCCTACGTGGTCCTGGTGATAGTGCGTGATCAACACGTAATCGATCTTCGTGAGTTTAGCGAGCTTGGCGACCGCGGAAATTCGTTGCGTGTCACGCTCCAGCGGCCACCCGGTATCGATCAACAGCGAATCGCCGGCCGGGGTAACGATTAACGTAGCCTGTCCACCCTCAACATCGATGAAATAGATTTGCAGAGCATTCGACGGCTGCGCCCGTACCTGCATGGAGGCGATACCAAGCAGGAGAAAGAAAAAGAGGAAGCGCCCAACGTTCGACATGGCTGAACACTGTATCAAAGTCGGCGCGAGCCGCGTAGAGGCAGCGACATCCTTCAGCAGAGACGGGGAATCCTACCATTGCGGATTTCAACAATCACTTTCTGCTCTCCCTTCTTCTGCTACTCTCCTGTTCGTGCATCTCAGCTACTGGTATGGATACGAAAGCACGACGAGAATATGAACGCTGAATCCAACACGGCGGCGCCCCCCGCCATTGAGTCGCCAAAGGTCCAGAGCCGGAATCCGCTGGCCAGGTGGTTCTTCGGCGGGCCCGACCTCGTCTCGCGGCTGGAGGAAAAGACCACCCATCAAGAGCCCTGGTACAAGGTGATGTGGCTGACTGGCGTGGATTATTTTTCCACGCTGGCCTACCAGGCGGGCATCGCACTGATCGCCGCGAGCATGCTGGCACCCGTCGCGACCGCCGTCCTGGTTGTAGTGACGCTGTGTTGTGCCGTGCCGGTATACCGCGAAGTCGCTCGCAGGTCCTACGCCGGCCTCGGCTCCATCGCCATGTTGGAGAACCTGCTCAGCGGCTGGTGGAGCAAGCTGTTTGTCTTGATACTGCTGGGATTCGCGGGAACCGACTTCGTCATCACGATGACCTTGAGCGCCGCCGATTCCGCCCGCCATGCCGCCGAGAATCCGCTGTTCAAGCCCTACATCGGTCACCTGCACATGGCGATCACCATTACCTTGCTGGCGCTGCTGGCGATCGTCTTCTTGCGCGGATTCAAAGAGGCGATCAATCTCGCCGTCGCCGTGGCGGTTCCGTACATGGTGTTGAACGCGATTCTCATGGCGCGCTGCCTGATGGAAATTGCCCGCCATCCGTCACTGCTGGAAAATTGGGAGGCGGCGCTCACCAGTCATGGCGCATCCTGGTCGAAGATCCTGATTGCCGCCTGCATCGTCTTCCCGCGCCTCGCCCTTGGCCTCAGCGGCTTCGAAACCGGAGTCGCCGTGATGCCGCTTATTAAAGGCGACGAGCAGAACAGCAAAACAGGCGCCCCGATTGCAAGAATCCGGAATACCGGGAAGCTTCTGCTGACGGCGGCCGCGCTCATGAGCGTTTTCCTGCTAAGTTCGAGCTTCGTCAGCACACTGCTGGTGCCTGAACCCGCCTATCGCGAGCATGGCGAGGCCAGCGGCCGCGCCCTGGCTTACCTTGCGCACCTGTATCTCGGCCACGGCTTCGGAACGGTCTACGACATCAGCACCATCCTGATTCTGTGGTTCGCCGGAGCGTCGGCGATGGCCGGCCTGCTTAATCTCATCCCGCGTTATCTGCCCAGGCTGGGCATGGCTCCGCAGTGGGTCGAACTCGTGCGTCCGCTGGTGCTGGTTCTTTTCGTCATCGACCTCGTGGTCACCCTGGTCTTTCGCGCCAGCGTCGATCGCCAAGCCGGGGCCTATGCCACCGGCGTCCTGGTGTTGATCTTCTCCGCTTCCGTCGCGGCGTGTCTCAGCTTGTGGCACGAGTCGCGCGAGCGGAAGGGCTTCAACAGCCTGTTACTCCGCTCCTTCTACTGCGGCCTGTGCGCCGTGGTGTTTGCCTACACGCTGGCCTTCAACGTGAAGGAGCGGCCCGACGGAATCATCATCGCCAGCATCTTCATCTTCCTGCTGATCGTGACCAGCATCGCCAGCCGTTATCAGCGCTCCACCGAGTTGCGCGTACTGCGGTGCGAGTTCATGGACGAAGATTCGCGCCGGATTTGGACTGAGTTGCAGGGTGAGTGCGCCAACCTGGTCGGGCTGTCGACACTCGATCCCGACTATCGCGCGGCCTTGCGCGAAAACATCATCAGCCACTACAAGCTCAAAGGGCCGCTCACCTTTGTGCACGTCACGATGATCGATGACCGCAGTGAATTCTATGAACAGCTCCGCATCAAAATCACGCTCGAGGGCGATGACTTCCTGATAACCGTGTCTCATGCCAATGTTATCGCCAACACCGTCGTGTACATCAGCCTCGTCCTGCACGCCTGCAACGTGATCATGCATCTTTCGGAAACAGGAAATCCGTTGACCCGTACGGTGAAATACGTTCTCTTTGGCACCGGCGAAGTGGGCCTGATGGTCTACGAAATTCTGGTCGCGTACTGGAAGGATCAGCCGGAATGTGAACGGCCACTGCTCTTGCTGATGGCAGGCTAGTTCGCTTATTTCCCGACGGTATCGGCGACCCTGGCCGCAGGCGTCAGCACCTGCACCTGAACGCCCGAGGCCGACGTGCCACCTCGATATACGCGCTCGGTGGCTTTGCGAAAATCCTCCGGCTTCGCATCGGGAATATTCACGAAAGTCTGTGGATTGCGATCGATCAACGGAAACCACGAACTCTGCACCTGCACCATAATGCGATGGCCTTTACGGAACGTGTGGTTAATGTCCGGCATCTCGAAGCTGACCTCCTCCACCTTGCCCGGTACAAACGCCTCAGGATGCTCAAAGCTCTTGCGGAATTTTCCCCGGAAGGGTTCACCACGCACCAATTGCTGATAGCCTGGCATGGCCACCCGCGGCGGAGCCACATCCTTCGGCCGCTGCCCCGGAGGCAGGTCCGCTTTGGGCGCGTCCTCATCGGGAAAATCCGCCGGATACACATCGATCAGTTTCACCACCCAATCCGAGTCGGTACCGGAGGTCGAGACGAACAGCCGCGGGCTGGTCGGTCCGGCAATCGTAATGTCGTCCTGCAAGGGTTCGGTCTGGTAGGTGAGGACATCCGTGCGCGTAGCGGCAAACCGCTGATCGGCGACCATGTACTCCTGCGGCACATTGAGAGCGACATAGCCGATGAAGGGCACCGGATGGTCCGGATCGCTCACATACTCGTCAAACCCCGAGCCACCCGAAGGTGCAGTGAAGCTTAGTTTGCCCTTTTCAGCGAAGTAGAGCGTGCGCGTCTGGGTATCTTTGGGAGGCCAACTGCTGTACTCTCGCCAGACGTTCGTACCAGTCTCGAACACATAGGCCTTCGGCAGCTTGGCGTCGCCGTCGCCTTTCAGGTATTGCTCGAAGAACGGGAACTGAATGTTCTCGCGGAAGTAGTCCGCCGTTTTCGAATCGAACTTCACATTTCCTAGCCGCGCGCCATCAAAGCGTGCCCAGCCTCCATGAACCCATGGCCCTTCCACAAGTGCGTTGAAGATGCCGGAATTGTTCTGATCGATCGCATGAAACGTTTTCAGCGGCCCGGCAAGGTCCTCCGCATCGAACCATCCACCGACGGTCAGCACCGCACAGTGAATGTTCTTCATATGCGGTGCCAGATTTCGTATCTTCCAATAGTTGTCGTACGTGTCGTGGGCCACCTGATCGTTCCACAGAGCGGTTTGATTATGAAAGTAGAGCGCATTGGCATTCGAGAGCGGCCCCATGTTGAGGAAGAAATCGTAGGCGCTCTGCGTCCCCCAGTCGAAATTCGAGCGGTCCTTCGGCGGAGGCGCGGGATTATGCTGCGGCTTGAAGAACGCATAGAACTCGAAATTGGCGTTCAGCATGAAGGCGCCGCCATGGTACGCGTCGTCGCCCATAAACAAGTCGGTCATAGGGGCCTGCGGCGAGGCGGCCTTCAACGCCGGATGCGAATCGATGATGCTGGCCGAAGTGTAGAACCCCGGGTAGGAAATTCCCCAGATGCCGACCTTGCCGTTATTGTTCGGCACGTTCTTCAGCAGCCACTCGATGGTGTCGTACATGTCGGTGCTGTCGTCCACTTCCGACTTCGAAGTCTTGTTGTCGATGTGCGGACGCATCTCGACAAACTCGCCCTCCGACATGTAGCGGCCACGAACATCCTGATAGACAAAGATGTATCCGGCCTTCTCGAACGACTCCGACGGGCCAATCGACGTCTTGTAGTTGTCCACACCGTATGGCGCAACGCTGTAAGGCGTGCGGTCCATCAGGAACGGATAGGGGCGTGAGCTGTCTTTCGGCACATAGATCGAGGTGAACAGCTTCACTCCGTCCCGCATGGGGATGGTGTATTCGTACTTCGTGTAATGCTCGCGAACGTCAAAAGGTGCGCGCACATTGTCTTGAGCCGGAGCTACCGCAGCCACGGTAGCCAGAAGAACGACAGGGATCAGCTTGCGCAGAATGGCTCTCATCTCTTCCTTTGTAGGAATCCCAACCAGTCGATTTGATAGAGTCAGCTTCAGGCCCACGTCCATACGTCTCAATTTTGAACGGCCTTAGCCCACGGATTCCGTACCTCTACTGGGCTGCAAACACGATGTAGTTCCTACCGAGATACAGGCGTGTCTCGCCGTTCTCTACTGTAATCTTCAAGGGCACGGGACGTGCCAGCTTGGTGTCCTTGGGGGAATCAGCCGCGACCAGCTCGTTGGCAGCAACATCCATGATGTGAAATTTACCGTCGGCGTTGAAGCCCATGCCGTACTGGCCCGGGAGCAACGTCTTCCCGCCAATGCTTATTGATTTTTCAGTAATGAAGAAACCGATGTATTTCGCCTTAATGTCGGAGGAATAGCCTGCCGTATCCACCAGCCCCGCCAGAATGAGGAAGCCGTCCGAATATTTCAGTGCACTCGAATTGCGGGCCTGCGTAGTGGCGCTCAGGCCGCGGAAGAAATAGGTGGAGGGCAGAATCTTCGCCAGGTCGCTTCCGGTTACAAGGGCGGGAGCCGAAGAGCCCTGAGCGACGGCTGCCAGAGAAAGACTAATTACCAGAACTGCGAGAAAAACTTTACGCATATGTGACGCCTCCGTGTGTTCGCCGGCCGCAGCCGTCCTGTACTTCGAACGTGAGCAGCCGAATTGTCCATCATAAATGCTAAGAGCGGTTCGGGTCGTTCCGGCCTGCAGGGAGGCATCCAGGCGGCCTCTTTCGGGTAGTGGCGGTCAGGCCAGCCTCCCGGGCTCTTATAAATCTCCCGGGCTTCAGCCCCCGCGCGCCCCGAGCTCTCGTGCCACAATTGAACAGGAAAGGACGAACGGCTTGGCGGCAAAAAACAAAATCACATTCACCGGCACACTGATCATCGCCTTGCTCGTGGTTGGTGTATCACGCGTCTCGGCCCAACAGATACCGAGAGTCGACGAGCAGAACTTGTCTGGCCACAGGGTTCAACTGCCCCAAGACGTCTCCGGTAGGATCGCGGTGCTGATCCTGGGATTCAGCCGCGCGTCGAAGGAACCCACCTCCGCCTGGGGCAAGAAGCTGCAAACCGATCTCGGGCACACGCCGGGATTCGAGATCTACAGCATGCCCGTCATCGAGGAGGTGCCGGGTGTCATTCGGGGCATGGTGATCTCGGGCATGCGGCGAGGCACTCCAGAAAATCTGCGCGACCACTTCGTGCCCGTGCTGCACAACGAAGCCGAATGGAAGAAGCTGGTGGGTTACCGCGAGCCTGACGACGCCTACCTCGTTCTGCTCAACCGCGACGGCGCTATCGCCTACCAGACCCACGGCCCGGTGACCGAAAAGAGCTACGGCGACTTACGTGAACATATCGAAGAACTGCTGAAATAATCCCGGGTCGCACGCTTTTCAACTCTAAGGAGGGGCACGGCTTCAGCCGCGTCGATTCGCCGCCCCTCATATCTGTCATACCAAGAAGAAGCGCGCGAAAGCCGACTGAGTGATCTATCGTCAATCCCCCCACATAGATCTTTGCTGAATCAGCGGCAACCTTGTCGCTATCCGTCCACCCATTCCTCATTTATAATCGGCAACCTTACGTACAGCGTCCGATCCCAAACAAGGCAGCATGAGGTGACGCATTGACCAGCCGCGCCGGTATCGCCTTCTTGATTCTTGCACTCCTGCAATGGGGACGTGCAGCTAATTCGCCCGATGTCATGGACGGCTATGCTGCCGCGCACGTAGCGACCGAGCGCGACTGGGAAACGAAGTTCCGCAATATCCCCGATCCGAACGTCCTTCGCGATTCCATGCAGCATTTAAGCGCTCGTCCTCACCATGTCGGTTCGCCTTACGATAAAGAGAACGCGGAATGGATTCTGGCGAAGTTCAAAGACTTTGGATTCGACGCGCATATCGAAACCTTCGATGTCCTTTTCCCCACTCCGAAAGAGCGGCACGTCGAGTTGCTCGCGCCAACACACTTCGTCGCCAAGCTGCAGGAGCCCCCACTAAGCATCGACCCAACCTCGCAACAAACGTCGGAGCAGTTGCCTACCTATAACGCGTACTCGATTGATGGCGACGTTACGGCTCCGCTGGTGTACGTGAACTACGGCGTGCGCGAAGACTACGAAGAGCTTGAACGGCTCGGGGTTTCCGTGAAAGGCGCCATCGTGATCGCCCGCTATGGCGGTGCGTGGCGCGGCATCAAGCCAAAGGTCGCCGCCGAACACGGTGCTGTCGGCTGCATCATCTATTCCGATCCGAAAGACGATGGCTACTTCGAAGGACAGGACTTCCCCGTTGGACCGTATCGCCCCGACGAGGGTGTTCAGCGCGGCAGTGTCATGGACACCGAATATCCGGGCGACCCGCTGACGCCCGGCGTAGGCGCGACGAAAGACGCGAAGCGGCTGAAATTATCCGAAGCCAAAACTATCACCACCATTCCGGTGCTGCCGATTTCCTACGGAGACGCGCAGCCGCTGCTGGCAGCAATCGCCGGGCCTGTTGCTCCCGATACCTGGCGCGGAGGACTGCCGCTGACGTATCGCGTTGGCCCCGGACCGGCGAAGGTTCACCTGGTGGTTAAATCGAACTGGGATCTGAAAACGATTTACGACGTCATCGCGAAAATACCCGGCAGCGAAACTCCCGACGAGTGGGTGCTGCGCGGCAATCATCATGACGCTTGGGTGAATGGTGCTGACGATCCCATCTCCGGCATGGTCGCCGAGTTGGAGGAGGCGCGTGCCTTGGGCGAGTTGGTCAAGCAGGGCTGGCATCCCAAGCGCACCATCATCTATTGCGCCTGGGATGGCGAAGAGCCTGGGCTGCTCGGTTCCACGGAGTGGGTGGAGGAGCACGACGCCGAGTTGCAACAGCACGCGGTGCTCTATCTCAACTCGGACTCGAGTTCACGTGGTTACTTGAATATCTCGGGAGCACACAGCCTGGAGCGGCCGGTGAACCAGGTTGAGCGTGAAATACAGGATCCGGAGAAAAACATTTCGGTCTGGAAGCGCGCCTACCTGCGACGCATCGGTCGCGCCGGCAGCGCCACGGATCGCGAGGAGCTTCGCGATCGTGCCGATCTTCGCATCGGGGCGCTGGGCGATGGATCGGATTACACTGCATTTCTCGATCATGCGGGCGTCGCGGCACTCAACATGGGATTTGGTGGCGAGGCGGGTGGCGGCGTCTACCACTCGATCTACGACGACTTTTACTGGTACACGCACTTCGGCGATCCGAAGTTCGTCTATGAGCGGGCGCTGTCGCAGATGGCCGGAACGACAGTAATGCGCTTTGCCGATGCCGACCTGTTGCCTTTCGATCCGTCCGGTTCCGCCGATACCATCAAGCGTTACGTCACCGAGCTGAAGACCGAATTGAAAAAGCAGCAGGAGGACGCACGCGAGCGCAATCGCCAGATCGACGAAGGCGTGTTCACGGCAACTGCCGATCCGGAGAAGCAATATGTTCCTCCGCCCAAACGGCCGGTGCCGCCGTTCCTGAACTTTGCGCCTTTGGACAACGGGTCTGAAGCATTCGCGCGGGCCGCCGATCGCTATAAGAAAGCCGTCGCGCGGTTGAACGAAAACAACGGTGCCGGCTGGCAATCGCCCGCACTGAAAGAGATCAACACGAAGCTGTTGCTGACCGAAAGGACCTTTGCCACAACTGACGGCTTGAAGGAGCGGCCGTGGTTCAAGCACCAGATTTATGCACCCGGCGCGTACACCGGTTACGGCGTGAAGACGATCCCAGCCGTCCGCGAGGCGATGGAGGAAAACAAGTGGAAGGATGCCGATGAGGGTTCAGTCGTCGTGGGCGCGATTCTGATGAAGGAAGCCAGCCTGGTCGATGAGATTGCACAGCAACTGGAGGAAGCCGAAGGTCCTCCAGCATCTCCTCATCCGCAGCAGAGTAACTCTTCCTCGGGACAGCAATAATACCGAACTTGTTCGTTGTCCCGATTTGGGAGAGCCAGAGGTTACCCTCAGCCAAGATGGTGGTTACTCGATAATTTGTATCGATTTGATGGCCAATGGGATACGTGCGAATTGTTCCACGTGGAACAATTCGCATGGCGTCAACCCGACGCTGATCCCGCCTTTCGAGCAGCTCGTTGGTCCACTACGCCGTGCCCAGCCGCCGCAGAACGCTTTCGCGAAAACCGCGACTTAACGTCAGCTTGGTTCCATCGCGCAACAGGATCGCGTAGTCGCCGTAGAGCGACGGACGCAAGGTCTTGATGCGGTCCACGTTCACCAGCGTCGAGCGATGCACCCGCAGGAACTGGCGTGGGCCCAGCCGGCCTTCCAGCGCGGTAATGGTTTCGCGCAAGATGTGGGTCGCCGCGCCAACGTGCAGGCAGACGTAGTTCCCGGCCGACTCGGCCCAGTCGATCTCCTGCGGCTTCAGGCAAACGATCTCGCCGTCGGCCTTGATCACGATGCGTTCGGGCGACTTCTGCCGCGCCTCGAGATCGGCGAGCATGTCGAGCACGCGGCGCTGGAACATCGTCTCCGACGGATGCATCAACTGCTTGCGCGCATGGTCCAAGGCTTCGCTCAGGCGCTCGTGTCCGACGGGTTTCAGAAGATAGTCGAGCGCGTGTACCTCGAAGGCTTTCATCGCGTAGCGATCGTAGGCCGTCACGAAGATCGTAAGAGGAAGCTCTTCGCCCTGCAGCGCGGAAACCACGCCGAAGCCGTCGACCTCGGGCATCTGCACATCGAGAAAGACCAGGTCCGGCTTCTCTTTCTTGATCAGAGCGATGGCGGTGTTCCCGTCGCCGCACTCGGCTACGATCTCCAGATCCGGCTCATCCTTCAGCAGGCCACGCAGGCGTTCGCGGGCCAGCGATTCGTCGTCACTAAGCAACACTCGAATGGACATCGGTGGTTATCTCCTCTTCGTCATATCTTCGGAACGGGATGCGTATGCTCACCCGGCAGCCGCCTCCAATGGCGTCTTCCACGCTCATCCTGTGATCTCCGTTGTAAAGCTGTTGCAAGCGTGCGCGCGTGTTTCGCAGCCCAACCCCTTCGGAGGGAACGTGCCCGCTGCCTCGCGTCAGGCCAAGACCGTTGTCGTGAATTTCCATCCACAACTCGTCGGCATCGCGTCGTGTCAGGATGCGCACCAGGCCCGGGGTGCGGCGCGGCCCAATGCCGTGTCGTATCGCGTTCTCCACCAGCGGCTGCAAAATCAAGTTGGGAACGCGGGCGCCCAGGGAATGGGGATCGACGTCGAGTTCGACCTGCAGACGGTCGCGAAACCGGGTCTGCTGGATATCGATGTATTTCTGCAGGAACAGCAACTCGCGCCTCAACGGCACTTCGTGCACGCCGACAGCGTCGAGGGACGAGCGCAGCAGGTCGGCCAGTTGCAGCGTCATGTGCTCAGCCGCCGGTCCGTCGTTTCGCGCCAGGGCAGCAATGGAGTTCAGCGTGTTGAACAGAAAGTGTGGTTCCAGCTGGATCTTCAGGACTTCCAGTTGTGCGTGCGCCAGTTGGGCCTCAAGCTGCGACGATCGCAATTCGCGCTCGCGATACTTGCTGTAATACCCAATCGCCTGGGTGATGAGCAGGATGTACCAGTAGCGCTGAAGGTCCATCAAGGCACGGGAAATCGTGTGCGCCCAGAACGGTGCTCGTGGCTCGGTGGAACTCGACATTACGTAGGGTTCGGCCAGAACTACGACCATGGCAGCCAACACGCTGAGCACGACGCAGGCTATGAGATGAACCAGCAGTGAGGTTTTCCAGGTACTGCGCTCGAAGGTGAATCGGCACGCCAGCGCACACACAGGCGGCGTCAACAGCGACCACACAAAGGAGATGCTCAGGTTCCAGGCGAGCAGCATTCCCCAGGTCTCGGTGTTGCCCATGGACGCGTAGTACACGCGCGCCCCGGCAGCGCTGAGCAGAGCCAGTAAGGTCCAGAGCACGAACCCGATGGCCCAGACGCGACCCCACTTCTTCATCATCTTGAGCTACCCCTTGCCCAAAGAAAGCGCCGTCCAACCCAAACAGACGAGACGAGGTACTTCTGCGGAGTGATAGACGGAAAGGAAAGCAGGATGTTTCCACAAAATATTAAAAAAATACACACGGGTCACGGCTCGGACTTCACTCGGGCGCCTCACGGCTCAGCCCCTAAGGGCAGAACGTCGGCCGTGAAAAGAACTTCGAGCTGAGTACCTCCCCAAGTCGCCAGTCCAAAGCTTCGGTGAGACAATGGGAAGCTGCCGGTTGGCTTATGCACGAGCTCGGAATCGCCTCTTCCATCCTCGAATGTGTGCAGACCGAGGCGCAGCGCCGACCTGGCTCTCGCATTAGCAAGGTGGGGGTTCGGATCGGCGAACTGTCGGGCGTCGACGTTGACGCGCTGCAGTTCGGCTTTGAGATGATCGTCAAAGACACCGACTGGGAGCACCTGTTGCTGGCACTGGAGCATGTTCCCCGGATGCAGCGTTGCCCGGCATGCCGGCATGAGTTCCGCATGACCGAGTATGATCCGCAATGTCCGAAGTGCGGCGAGTTCAAAACCGAGTGCATCAGCGGCGAAGACCTCGATATTGCCTATATGGAAGTGGACGAATGAACCGAGTTGCCGTCGAGAAAAAAGTCCTCAACGAAAATCAGATCCTGGCCGAAAAGCTGCGCGAACGCTACCGGCTAAATGGCGTGCTGTGCGTCAATCTCATCAGCTCTCCCGGCTCGGGGAAGACCGCGCTGCTGGAACGCACGCTCGAACGGATGGACAAGAGCACGCGCGTTGCTGTGCTCACCGGCGATCTGCAAACCGAGAACGATGCGGAAAGGCTGGCCAAGTTCGGCTTCCCGGTAAAGCAGATCATTACCGGGGGCACCTGCCATCTCGACGCTCGCATGATTGAAAGACATCTGGCTGACTGGAAGCTGGAAGACCTCGATCTGCTGATCGTGGAGAACGTCGGCAACCTGGTATGCCCCTCAAGTTATGATCTTGGCGAAGATGCGAAGATTGTTTTGTTGAGCACCACGGAAGGCGAAGACAAGCCGCTGAAGTATCCCTCGATCTTCTTCAAATCTGAGCTGATGCTGCTGACCAAAATCGATCTGCTGCCCTTTGTTCCCTTCAACGCCGACAAAGCCCGCGAGAACGCCCGTCGCGTGCATCCCCAGATGGAGATCATCGACGTCTCCAGCACCACGGGTGAAGGATTGGACCGCTGGATGGACTGGCTGGAAGAGAGGCAGGCAAAGGCGAAGGCTAAACGGCAAACGGTCACGGCCTAATCTCTCAGAGCCTGAATGCTACGCGGCGCGCCGTCAGGCGCGCCGTTTTTCTTGTTCAGAAGGGCCGTTCTTCTTTGTCATCACGAAACGACTTCTTACTGAATGAATTGTCATCCCGAGTCGACGAGGGATCTGCGTTTCCCTGGCGCCGATCGCACTGCCATCGAACCGCAGATCCCTCGCTGCGCGAGGGATGACAATGTGAGGGCGTGAGGATTTGGATGATAATTGACGCACTACCGAGTGCGAAAGAAGACAGCGTCGAAGAAGGTGCCTCGCCTAGCCAGAATCGCACTAGAACGAGGCACCTTCTGTTGGCGTAATGACGCATTCGAACATCGACAACCTGTTTACGGCGTAACGGTGATCTCTTTCCCACCCACGTACCCGAGGCCATCTGTCGCGAAGATCCACGCGCTTCCGGCCTTGCTACCGGGAGTGAAAACAGTTTGTGGGCCACTCGTGTTGCTGATCGTGCCGACATCACTATTGGACAGAATCGCTGCCCAATGGATGTTGCATGGCGACTGGCTGCAGAGAGCCGACAGGGTGGATGTCTGGTGCATGGTCATGCTGACCGTTGTTGGGTTGGCCACGACCACGACATACCGGTCCGCGGCAAAGCCGAGAACGCAAAGCGCCAGAACACTGATAGCGATGTACAGTTTGATTTTCATTTTTGTACTCTCCTCTGTTGAATTTGATTTTTTGGTTCGCGGCCCAACTTCACACGTGACGGAGTAGTGCAATTCAGGGCCCACATCGTGAGGGTCATTGAGGGATGGTTGCCCGCGCAAGCGACGATCGCTTCGCGTTGGTCCAAGTTGTTTCCGGTCAGCAGCATCGCGATCCGCGTGCTGTAAAGACGGGCTGCGGTGGACAGGATACCCAGCGGAAAATGACTATCCGAACAGAACCGGAAAGGCTATCCGTTCAGATAGATGGAAACATTCGATGGCCCGGTTCGTGCCTCGCAGCTTGGGACTTCTTTGCTATCGAGAACTTGCGAATACACCCGACGATACTGCTCCCACCCGGAGAGTTGGCACAGCCTGTCCCATGCTTTCAGGACGAAGCCGAGCTCGAATTACGTAGCGTGTTCCCTTGCGGTTCTTTCTATGTGACAATCGCGCGAGGCGATCTCGCTTCGAGTTCATTGCACTGAGGGAGTTCTGATGCCGGGCAAAGCAACAGCCAGCAGCCGCCTCACACTTGACGTCCAGCGTAAGGGGACCACCGCCGTTGTGCACTGCCGGGGTAAGTTGGTGAGGGGAGTTAATGAAATTCTCTACGATCAGGTCAAGCAGCTGATCCCGGACTCGAAACGAATCGTGCTGGACTTGAAAGAGCTCACCCACATGGACAGCACAGGGCTGGGGACGGTCGTCCGCCTCTATGTGCACGCCAAGTCGGCGGGCTGCGTTTTAGAACTCACCAACATCGGCCAGTCGATTCGGCAGCTTCTTGGGGTTACTCATCTTCTATCGGTGCTGACATTCATCGGCGAAAACAATATCAGGATGGGCTGACCGGCGCGGATAAGCCATGGATACTCTTCGGGTGAACCTACCCACCTAAAGACTTTCTCACCCTTTGTCACCACAAGCCGATGTCAGTCGTCCACCGATCCGCTTTTGCGTATCGCGTCGTCCTCCCATCGAACCGCGGATCCCTTGCTGCGTTCGCGATAATAAGTCCAAAACGTAATGACAAATCCAGGCAGGGCGATGCAAGACCGTGGTCGAAATCTTGTCTCCATGAGGGAGGTGGCCGACGAACGTCGCATATATAAGTGAGGTACAACGCCATGAAGTGCCCGGTCGCTGCCGTAAAGGACGCCATACGCAAGGTACAAGTTCCCAAGCAACTCCCTCCCTCTCCAAAAGGTCACCGCTTTCTGGGTGTGCTGCCTGGGAGACGCGACTGGGTTCGGTGTTTCTCGGACGCGCTTGCCGATGTCGGCGACGTTGCGTATTGCAAGTACGTCGGCGTGCCGGCCTGCCTCGTGGGCCATCCCGATCAGATCGCCGATGTGCTGGTGGTGAATGCTGGAAGCTACACCAAGTCGAACATGTTGCGGATGTTGTTGGGCGACGGCCTGGCGACGAGCGAGGGCGAGCTTTGGCGGCGGCAGCGCAATCTCTTGTTACCGCTGTTCAGCCGGGAGCGGCTGCCGGAGTACGGTCCTATCATCACCCGCCACATCGATCGCATGATGAGCACTTGGAAGGACGACAGTGTCCATGACATCTACCACGACATGATGAGACTGACTCTGGACGTGGCGGCTGAGTCCTTCCTGGGAACGCAGCTCAACGGCCGGCAAGACACGCTCCTGGAGAACCTGGGAATCGTCCTGGATGAATTCATTGTGCAGGCAGACCAATGCTTCTTGGTCCCACACTGGGTCCCCACGCGCAGCAATCGCGCGATTCGTCGGGCAGTAAAAACGATTCGCATCATCGTAGACGACATCATTCGGGAGCGCCGGGCAGAGATCGCCCAGGGAAACGAAACCAAGGATTTGCTGAGTGTTCTGCTGAAAGCGCAGAGCGCAGGCGTCCCCATCAGCGACGAGTTGGTGCGGGATGAAGCTACGACCTTTCTCCTAGGGGGCCATGAGACTACGGCCATCGGCTTGGCGTGGGTGTGGCACCTGCTCACTCAGCATCCTGAGGTGGAACAGCGGTTGGCGGAACACTTGCAGACTGAACTGCAGGGGCGGCCGGTTCGGTTCGAACACCTGCCACGGTTAACCTATCTCGAGCAGGTAATCAAAGAGTCGCTTCGACTGTTTCCACCCGCGTGGTATGCGACGCGCAGGACCGATCGCGACGTGGACCTTGGCGGCTATCGCGTCCCCAAAGGCATCACAGTAGTGATGGACATCTGGGCAGTGCACCACGATTCGCGCTTCTATCCTGATCCGGAGAAGTTCCAGCCGGAGCGGTGGACCGAAGACTTTACCAAGGGACTGCACAAGTTCGCCTATCTTCCGTTCGGCATTGGAGCTCGGCGATGTATCGGGGCATTGTTCGCCGAGGCGGAGACCACGCTGGCGGTCGCTTCCATCGTGCAGCGGTTCCATGTGCAGAAAGTTGCCAACACTGTGGTTACTACGCTTGCGGCGACGACGTTGCGCCCTGGCGAAGGAGGTGTACCGGTGACTGTTCGCTCTCGCACTCGCGAAGCCAGGCACACGCTGCAACCGCAGATTCGTGAACGCAGCTCTGTTGCTGCTGGGTAAACGGCGTGCGACAGATCTGGTTTCGACGGAAAGGGCAAAAAAAATCGAGTTGAAAGAGAGATTCTGTTATGAGCGACGCCATGATCTTCCTGCGAATGTTTTTGAAGTATCCCACGATGCTGGGTTCGGTCTGGCCGAGTTCGGGAAGTCTGTGTTCCCGGCTGATGCGTCTGGCAGACTGGAGTGAAACTCGATCTGTGGTGGAATACGGGCCAGGTGTAGGAACGATCACGCGACACATTCTGCAGCATCTGCGCAGCGACGGCACACTCATCGCTATCGAGAAGAATCCGCAACTCGTCGAACATCTGCGTGATCGGTTTGGCCACGACGATCCCCGGTTAAAGATAGTGCATGGCTCGGCTGCGGATGTTCGCATCATCCTTGCTCAGCACCGGATCGCCTCTGCCGATTGTGTCGTCTCAGGCATCCCTTTCTCACTGCTTCCGCCCAAAGAAGTTCAGCGCATCTTGAAGGGTACACGCGATTCGCTGAGCCCCCGAGGCAAACTGCTGATCTATCAGTTCAGCAAGGCCATCGAGACACCCTTGCGCTGTCATTTCAAGCTGGAGAATGGGGGACGCGAGATGTGGAATTTCTTGCCCGCACGCACCTACGTTGCCAGTCACGTCTGAGAACTGGAATGGGAATCGAGGGGTCACCAAACGAATTCCATACAGGTGCTCGCAGATCCAGAACATTACGGCGCGCCTGTCAGCGACGATTGGGGCGAGCGGCGGCGTACGGCAATCGCTTGAGTCTAGCCCCAGCATGGCCTAACATGACGGCATCACAGGCCCGACCACGTCTATTCATACTGGCCTCTGAGCTGTCGGAGGTAGTACGTCGTGTCTCCATGCCGCGACCTTCGTCCATGCTGGCTTGCCTATTTGTCTCTAGGTGTGCTCCTTTGGTGTGCCCCGGCTTTTGCCTTTCAGGACGAGCCCACTCCCGAAGAAGGGTACCCGGTAACGATCGAAGGCAATACGCTCCTTTCCATCCATGAGGGTCTGGGAACGTTCAACGCCCGGGAACGTGCGCAGCGGGGATCCGAACTGCTGCGCAAACTGGCCTTCAGCGGGCAGGACGTAAGCAAGATCAGCACCGTCGACGAGCCTTGGGGAACCGAGGTCGTGCTGGGCGGAGACGTTTTGATGGTGGTAACCGACGGCGAGGCTAAGTACACAGGTCTGCCCCGCCAAATGGTGGCAAAGCAATATGCCACCAGGACCCGCGACCTGGTGAACCAGGTTCGCCTGGAACACAGCAAAAAATATCTTTGGACTGCCGTTGCCAAGGCGGTGGTCACGGTCATTCTCTACAGCCTGATCATCTGGTTTGTGATCTGGGGAATTGGGAAGGTGCTGCAGAAACTCGAGACCTACTTCCCAAGGCACATTAAGGGCATAAAGATTCAGCAGTCGGAGATCCTGGGTAGCGCTCGCATTGCCCGCTTGTTGGCAACCGCGCTGCGGTTTTTGCGCGTGGTGCTGGTGTTTGCCCTCGGCTATCTGCTGTTGGCCGCCGAGTTCAGCTACTTCCCCTACACCCGCGAACACAGTCAAACCCTGTTGGGATACGTGACTGCGCCGCTGGGATACGTGTCGCATGGGCTGATCTCGTACCTGCCGAATGTGGTGTACATCGCCGTCATCCTCGTGGTGATGACCTTCGTTCTGAAATTTGTGCGCTTTCTGGCTGGTGAAGTAGAGCGTGGCAACATCCGCTTGCGCGGCTTTTATCCGGAGTGGGTGCAGCCAACCTACAAGATCACTCGACTTCTTCTGTACGCCTTCGCGGTCGTTCTGATCTTTCCCTATCTTCCCGGCTCGCAGTCGTCGGCGTTTAAGGGAGTCAGCCTGTTTCTGGGCGTTCTGTTCTCTTTGGGATCAACGTCGGCCGTCTCCAACGTGGTGGCAGGAACGTTACTCATCTACACCCGCGGCTTTCGCATGGGAGATTGGGTGAAAATCGGCGACAATATGGGCGAAGTGGTCTCGCAGTCGCTGCTGTCGACGCACTTGCGCACGGTTAAGAACGAGGAGATCACGATCCCGAGTTCCGTCGTGTTGAGTAGCTATATCACCAACTTCAGCCGGTTGGCTACCGCGGAAGGGTTGATCCTGCATACGTCGGTCACGATCGGTTACGACGCTCCCTGGCGCACGATCCATCAGTTGCTGATCGAGGCGGCGAAGAAGACGAAGTACATCAAGAGCGAACCGCAGCCCTTTGTCTTGCAGAATGCGCTGGACGATTCCTACGTCGAGTACATGATCAATGCTTACACCGACCGTCCTATCGAGATGGTGAACATTTATTCGGAACTACACGCCAACATTCAGGATTGCTTCTACGCTGCGGGCGTGGAAATCATGTCGCCGGTGTACTCGGCCCTTCGCGATGGCAATCGGACAGCGATCCCGTCGGAGTACCTGCCCGAGGACTACCGAGCGAAGGGCTTTCGGGTTGAAAGAGTCCAGAAAGATGACGCATCCGCAGCCGGTGCCGGACACAGTTAGTATCGTTCAAAAAAAATGGCGGGAGAACGTTTTCGATATTCGGCGTAAGCTCTGACTTCAAGCTCCCGGATCGACCCTTCCTTCTGAGCGGCCCGCCGGGTTGGCACGCCCAAACCGTGTGGCCTTCTACCAATGTTAAAGAACCTGCGTAACTGACCGCGCCTTGGGCGTTCGACTCTCCTCTGAATTATTTACAAGTTTTTCATGCCATTGAAGCGCTGCGAGCATGGCTCGTGGCAACAGCAGGGCTGCTGCTGCCCATCTATTCACCTGACCGTCCCAAATCGGTATCCAGAGGGGGCCATGATACGCGTTTATTTCGCCGCATTCTGCTTGCTGCTGCTGGCAGGCTGCGGAGGAGGCAGCAACAACTCAGGAAGTTTGGGAGAGACTGGCGGATCGGGAAATTCGGGCTCGTCGCAAGTTTCCATTTCCATTTCGCCGACGAGTGCGACCTTACCGGCGGGCGCGACCCAGGCGTTTCAGGCGACCGTGACCGGATCAAGCAATACCGCAGTACAGTGGACTGTCAACGCCGTAGCCGGTGGGACGGCGGCAACTGGCACGATCTCAACCGCAGGCATTTATACGGCGCCAGCTACGCTTACTGCCGCGACGCAGTTCACGATCACAGCGATCTCGGCTGTGGATTCCACCAAGACGGCGAATGCCGTGGTGACGGTGAACCCTCCGCCGCCTCCTCCGGTTGTAACCGTGAGCGTTAGCCCGACAGGGGCAACGATAGCAGTCAACGCGACCGCGCAATTCACTGCAGCGGTTCAAGGCACCACAAACACAGGGGTCACGTGGTCGGTGGACGGAGTGACTGGTGGCAACAGTTCCACCGGAACGGTCAGCGCGGCTGGTCTCTACACCGCGCCTGGCACCGCGGGTAGCCACACCGTAACCGCGACCAGCGTCGCCGATGCCACCAAGTCGGCCAGCGCCACCGTAGCGGTCGTCAACCTGTCGATTTCGCCAACCGCAGTTACGCTTGCGGTAAGTACCACCCAGCAATTCACCGCCGCCATCCAGGGCACCAGCAATGCGGGCGTGATTTGGTCGGTGGACGGGATCGCCAGCGGCAACAGCAGCGTAGGCACGGTCACTTCCGGCGGGTTGTATACCGCTCCTGCGACCGCTGGGACCCATGTGGTGACGGCTACGAGCGTGGCCGTTCCTAACTTGAGCGCCAGCGCGACGGTAAGCGTAATCAGCCTCTCGGTTTCTCCGGCGACGGCAACGGTTACCGAAAAGGGCACACAACAATTCAAGGCGACGGTCCTGGGCGTCAGCAACACCGGCGTGACATGGTCGGTGGACGGGGTAGTTGGAGGGAACAATACAACCGGAACCATCAGCACAACAGGCTTGTATACGGCCCCGACCGCGACAGGGCAGCACACGATCACGGCTGCAGCCGTCGTGCTGCCTACCTGTACCGCCAATGCAGCGGTGAGGGTAATCGCGTCCCAGGGGGGTTCCGTGCCGGTGCTTACGTATCACAATGACGACACGCGCCAAGGGGCCAATGTGAGTGAAACGATCCTGAATACCGGGAACGTGAACTCACAACAGTTCGGCAAACTGTACTCGTATCCGGTAGACGGACAAGTCTACGGACAGCCACTCTATGTTCCGAACCTTACGATCGGCGGCGTGACGCATAACGTGGTGTTCGTGGTCACCGAGAACGACAGCGTCTATGCTTTCGACGCGAATGGACTGTCGAGCAATCCTCTGTGGCACGTGCAACTGGGACAGCCGCAAAGTGTCAATGACAGCGAGGGGATTCGGCCTCTCTTGGGGATCACCAGCACTCCGGTTATCGATTCCATAAGCGGCACCATGTACGTACTGGCGGAGAATAGCGGGGACGTTTTCAAGCTGCATGCGCTCGACATCACAACTGGCAATGAGCGCTTCGGAGGACCGGTCGTCGTGACGGCCACGGTCAACGGTACGGGATGGGATAGCGTGAACGGCAAAATCACGCTGGAGGCCGGTTGCTACCAGCGCGATGGCCTGGCGCTGAATGCCGCGAGCAACGGCATCAACATTGCCTTCGCCCATTGCAATCACGGATGGCTGTTGGAATATGACAAGGTCTCTTTGCAACAGACGGCGGTTCTGAACCTCACGCCTGATGGCGCGGGCGGCGGCTTATGGGGCGGAGCGCCGGCGATCGATGACAATGACGGCTCGCTCTATACGATCTCTGGAGTCGATGTGAACGATCCTATTTCGAATGGTTACAACGACGCCTTCCTGCGCCTTTCCTCCGATTTGTCGGTGAGCGACTACTTCATTCCTGCCGACGCAGCGTATCTGGTCGAACATGACAGTGATCTGGGCGCGGGTGGCGCGATCCTGATGCCTGACAACAGTTCGGACACCCCACACGAAGTGGTGGGCGGGGGAAAAGATGGACGCGTGTTTGTGGTCAATCGCGACAACATGGGACAGCAGCAGACGACCGACCATGTGGTCGAGACGGTGCAGACGGGGACGTCGCAACTGGACAACATCTTCTCGACCCCTGCCTTCTGGAACGGCAACATCTACTATCACTCGAACCATGATGTGGTGAAGGCTTACAGCTGGAGCGGCGTCACCGGGCTGATGTCGACTGAGCCGATTTCGCAGGGTTCGATCAATATCTCAACCCACGGAGCTACGGTTTCGATTTCGGCCAATGGCAGCTCGGATGGAATCGCCTGGGAGATTGACAACTCGAAATTCGGGGCCGGCGGCCCGTCGGTGCTGCGGGCTTACGACGCGAACAATTTGGCCAACGAACTGTACGACAGCGAGCAGAATGTTACCCGTGACACCGCGGGAACTGCGTTGAAGTTTACGGTTCCGACGATTGCGGACGGACAGGTGTTCGTAGGTACTTCTACGGAACTGGACATCTATGGCCTGCTGCAGCAGTAGCGGGAGCATCTTGGGGTGGGGTGGCGTTCGTGCTCACCCCGTCGTTTTGATCGGGATCAGGCTTTTCGGTTTTCCCGGCACGATCGAAGGCCAGCATCCTTGACACTACTCTCTTCGTTCTCTACGGTTAAGTGGGAGTTCTTGCGACCTTTGGCAGCCTCACTCTCCCCATTGTGACGACCCGCCTAAAAATCGGATTGGCTGCGCTCCTGCTTCTTGCTCTTTGCCCTGCGGGTTGGGGCGAGAAGATCTCTGACATTCGCCCGCGAGGCTATGTCACCGATTTGGCGGGAGTGATCGATCCCACCACGCGCGCCAAGCTTGAGGCGCTCGCTACCGAAGTTGAGCAGAAGACAGGCGCCCAGATTGCGGTCGTTACCGTCAAGTCCCTGGACGGCGAAAGTAAAGAAGACTACGCCGCCGATCTTTACAAAAGCCTCGGGGTGGGCTCGAAGCAGAGTAACCGCGGTGTTCTGCTGCTGGTGGCGCCCAATGAGCGGCAATATCGCATTGAAGTGGGCTATGGCCTGGAGCCGGTAATCAACGACGCACGCGCCGGCGATATAGGGCGCACGATGGTGCCGTATCTCAAGAGCGGCGACTACAATCAGGCGATCTTGACCGGCACGGCGGGAATCGCGCAGTTTATTGCAGCCGATAAGGGCGTCCAGTTGACCGGCCTTCCCCCCCGCCGACAGCAACAGCCGGAGAGCGATAGGCCATGGTGGCTGCCGTTGCTGCTGCCAATTGGAATCTTCTTGCTGGTCCGCTGGCTGAGCCGGCGAGGCCGGGGCGGTCCGGGAAGTGGAACGCGATCCGGCGGCTCGGCACTACCGTGGATCATGCTGGGCTCCGGCATGGGGCGTGGCGGATGGGGCGGCGGAGGTTTCGGTGGCAGTTCCGGCGGCTGGGGTGGCGGGGGCGGCGGGGGCTTCGGAGGTTTCGGCGGCGGTATGAGCGGTGGCGGTGGCGCCGGTGGAAGTTGGTAAACCACTCGCGGACGGAGTGACTCGCATGAAGAAACCCGATGACAAGCTGCAGGAGCTGGTGAAGCGTCTGGAGACGGCGTGCGGAAAGAATCTGGTCTCCGTGGTGCTCTACGGGTCGGCGACGGGAGAGGACTTTCACGAAGAATACTCTGACGTCAACGTCGTGCTGGTTCTGCAGGAAATGAGTATCTCAGCCATCGAGGCAATCACGCCGGTGATCCACTGGTGGACGCGCGAGGAGAAGCTGCACCCTCCCTTGACTGTGACGCTCGAAGAGCTGCGCGACTCGGCCGACGTGTTCGCGATTGAGCTGCTCGACATTCAGCACAACCATCGCACATTGTATGGAGAGGATGTGGTCAGCGGGATCAAGGTCCCGATGAACCTGCATCGTGTCGAGGTCGAGCATGAGTTGCGCACAACGCTGTTGCGGCTGCGGCAGCACCTGCTGCTGTCGCGCGACAACGAACGGGAGCTGCGTACAGTGCTAGCCAAATCGGTCAGCTCGGTGTTGACGCTGCTCCGTCATGCGTTGATCACGGTGGGCGAGAATCCGCCGCATGCCAAACCGCAATTGCTAGAGCATGTGGCGGAAGTTTTCAAGGTTGAAGTGAGACCGGTGCGGACCATCTTGCAACTGCGCAACGATCCGCACTTACCTATGTCGGTTCGCGAGCACTATTACGCGTACATGGATGTAATCGCGGCCGTCACTCTGGCGATCGACCGCTTCGAGCCGAAGCGGAAGGTACAGAAAGTGGAGTAGGGGCTGTCAGGGACTACAACTCAGATCGAAAAAGAGAGGCTTACATGAAAGTCGGAATCATCATCCTGATCATCATCGCCGTCGCAGCCTTGTGGTTTGGCAGCACCTACGTGAGTCATCGCAACGCCATGGTGATCAAGCGGGAAAATGTGAACGCTCTCTGGTCGCAGGTGGACGTGGTGCTGCAACGGCGCGCCGACCTCATTCCGAACCTGGTGCAGACGGTGAAGGGATTCGCCGCGCACGAGGAGAAGGTCTTCGGCGATATTGCCGCTGCGCGCGCGGCCATGATTGGGGCCAAGACGCCGCAGGACAAGATCGCTGCCAACGGGCAACTCGATTCCGCCCTGGGCCGGCTGATGGTAGTCGTGGAGAACTATCCGCAACTGCGTTCCAACGAGAACTTCCTGCGTCTGCAGGATGAACTGGCCGGGACGGAGAACCGCATCGCCATCGAGCGTCGCCGTTACAACGAGGCGGTGCAGGATTACAACACCTACATTCAGATTTTCCCCAATAACATCATCGCCGGTATGGCAGGCTTTACGCGCAACGATGCCTACTTCAAGACGGACGAAGGCTCCCGGTCGGCACCCAAAGTGGACTTCGGAACGCCTGCGCAGCCGCCGGCTCAACAACCTGCTCCGGCACCGGCGCACTAGGCCAGACCCGAATTGCAGGACCGAGGAACATCGGCCGCCCTGGATTGACCTGGACGGCCTTTCAGCAAAATGGAGCATGAGGAGTGACGCGCCGGCCGGATAGTGCTGCCACTCACGGATTGCGGCAGCTCCCGTCCCGCTGTGCGGGACCGCTGATCCTAGCCCGCGCCTCAGCGCTGGGCTAGGGGCCATTCCAGGTTACAGTCCGGGCAGGAGCTGCCCTGCCAATCATGTTCATTTGCTGATCGCGGTACCGCCGGCGCTTCCGCTGCGGGGCTGGTTTCGCACACAATCCGCCTAGGTGAGGCCGTTTATCACGAAGTTGTTAACTTTGCATGGCAGGCTTGACTTTCGATCTCAAATCCTTATACTCAAAAGCTGAATGGTAAACGCGACCCACTTCACGACACGAATTTGCACAATGGCCATGTGCACATGCACACGTGTCGGCCTGTGGGTTACGCGTAGGAGCGGCGAATAAAAAAGAGTAAATAGCCGCAAAGTTCCTAAACGACCCACAGTCCGAAAGACGGTGGGTCGTTTTGTTTTTTTGCGCCAAGTTCGGCAAAACCGACGAGGAGAGTGCAGCAGTGAGTGACACTAACGGAAAGCCAACCTTCCATCTCGACACACTCGCCGTTCATGGCGGGCAGGAGGTGGACGCTACAACCAAGTCGCGCGCCGTTCCGATTTATCAGACGACGTCGTACGTGTTCGACGATGCCGATCACGCCGCGCGACTGTTCGCCTTGCAGGAATTCGGCAATATTTACACGCGAATTATGAACCCGACGACCGACGTCTTCGAGAAGCGGCTGGCTGCCCTGGAGGGCGGAGTGGCCGCGCTGGCGCTGGCCTCGGGACAGGCCGCGGAAACGCTGGCCATCTTTACCTTGGCGGGCGCCGGCGACGAGATCGTGTCCACCACCTCGCTCTACGGCGGCACCTACAACCTGTTTCACTATACGCTGCCCAAGCTGGGCATCACCGTGAAGTTTGTTGATGCCGACGATTTTGACGGGCTGCGCAAGGCCATCAACGGCAAGACCAAGGCTCTCTACACCGAGACACTAGGCAATCCCAAGCTCGACATCGCCGACATCGAGGAACTGGCGAAGATCGCGCACGAAAACAAGTTGCCGCTTATCATCGACAACACCACGCCATCGCCCGCGCTGTGCCGCCCGATCGAGTGGGGAGCGGACATCGTCGTCAACTCGGCGACCAAGTACATCGGCGGTCACGGCAATTCCATCGGGGGCGTCATCGTCGACGCCGGCAAGTTTGACTGGGAAGCCTCGGGTCGCTTCAAGGATTTTGTCGACCCCGACCCTTCGTATCACGGCGTGTCGTACACCAAAGCTTTTGGGCCATTGGCGTTCATCCTCAAGGCGCGGGTGCAGGGGCTGCGCGATACCGGCGCGGCGCTCTCGCCCTTCAACTCCTTCCTCCTCCTGCAGGGAACCGAGACCCTGCACCTGCGCATGGAGCGGCACTCCGAAAACGCACTGAAGGTGGCTGAATATCTGGCGAAGCATCCCGATGTCGAGTGGGTGAATTATCCCGCTCTGCCGTCGAGCAAGTACTATGCGCGAGCCAAAAAATACCTGCCGAAGGGCGCAAGTTCGCTGGTGACCTTCGGCATTCGAGGCGGCTACGAAGCGGGCAAGCGATTTATCAATTCGTTGCAACTGTTCAGCCTCCTAGCCAATATTGGCGATGCCAAGTCCCTCGTGATTCATCCCGCCTCGACCACCCACCAGCAACTCAGCGAATCGGAGCAGCGCGACACCGGCGTGACTCCGGAACTGGTGCGCCTGTCGGTCGGCATCGAGGACGTTCGCGATATCATCGCCGACCTGGATCAAGGCTTGAAAGTGGCGGCCGGCAAATCGCCGGCGTCGGAGAAGGCCGCGCAACCGGCAGCGCCGGCAGCGGGAGACTGAGATGAGCGCGACTTTACAACCAACGCGGGAGGGGGACCTGGTATTCGCCCTGAACGAACCATTTCGCCTGGAGGCCGGCGGCTCGCTGCAGCCGGTCTCCATCCGCTACGCCGTGTATGGACAGTTGAATGAGCGACGAGACAATGCCGTGCTCGTCTGTCATGCGCTGTCGGGTTCGGCCCGCGCCGCGGACTGGTGGCCGGAGATGTTTTCCGCCCCGGGCGACGCAAAGGCGGAAACGAGCGCGAACCCCGGGAGTGTCTTCGATCTCTCACGAGACTGCGTCATCTGTACCAACATCCTCGGCTCCTGTTACGGCTCAACCGGCCCCATTTCTCTAAATCCCGCTACTGGCAAGCCTTTCGGCCCTGACTTCCCTCTTGTCACCATTCGTGACGTAGTTCGCGCCCAGGCCCATGTGCTGGACGAGCTCGGCGTGAAGCGGCTGCACATTGTCATCGGCGCCTCGATTGGCGGCATGCAAGCATTGCAGTGGGCCGTGGATTATCCCGAGCGGGTGGAACACTGTATAGCCATCGGAACCGCCCCGCTGTCCGCGATGGGACTGGCGTTGAACCATCTCCAGCGAAAGGCCATCCAGCTCGATCCAAAGTTTGACGGAGGCCGATATACCGCGGGCGAGCAGCCCGGCAGTGGACTGGGACTCGCACGCGGTATCGCTATGTGCTCGTACAAATCGGCGGAGCTGTTCGGCGAGCGTTACGCCCGCAAGCCCAATCGCAACGGCGAAGATCCTTTGCAGTCGCTCGATCACCGCTACGATGTCGCCGGCTATCTCGACTATCAGGGCGAAAAGTTTGTCGGACGCTTCGACGCGAATTCCTATTTGGTGATCTCGAAGCTGATGGACACCTTCGATCTGGCGCGCGGCTATGCGTCCGAGAATGAAGCGTTAGGGCGGATTAAAGCACATATATCGCTGGTGGGGATTTCGTCGGACTGGCTGTTTCCACCGGCCGACGTGCGGGCGCTTGCCGAGCAAATTGAGCAGGCTGGGGCGCAGTGCGATTACACCGAGTTCGAATCGGCGCACGGCCACGACGGATTTCTGGCGGAGGTCGACGCGATCGCGTCGGTGGTGTCTGGCCGCTTCAACGCGCGTCGTATTGCGCTGGTGAACCCGAAAAATCTGTCTCGCGTAGTTTGCAGTTAGTGGGGTTCGGGTAGAGCGGGCCTTCAGGCCTGCGTTGCGGAGGTAATTCGAAGTGGCTTTAGCCACGGAGGAGAACGTAATGAGAGGCGTTGTGGAACCGAAGCAGAAGATAAACAGCTTCCCGAGCCATCTGTTGCGCGACCGTGTCGCCATCGTCACTGGAGGTTCCCGGGGCATCGGACGGGCAACGGTGCAGCGGCTGGCTGAGGCGGGCGCGCACGTGGTGGTCAACTACCTGGTGCAAGCCGAGCAGGCCGATGAGGCCGTCGCTGAAGCGCGTGAACTGGGCGTACGCGCCATTGCCCGGCAAGGTGATGTGAGCCACAGCGAAGAAGCCACGGCCCTGGTGGAAGCCACGCTGGAGGAGTTTGGACGGCTCGACTTGCTGGTGGCCAATGCCGGCATCTGGGAAGGCGCTCCCGTAGAGGCCATGACCGACGAAGTGTGGGACCGTGTGCTGAACTTCAACCTGCGCGGGACGTGGACGGTCTGTCGCGCGGCCGTGCCAGCGCTGAAGCGCCAGTCCAGCGGAGCGATCGTGATTGTCAGCTCCACGGCCGGGCAGCGCGGCGAAGCAGGCTATTCCAACTATGCCGCGTCGAAGGGCGGCCAGATCAGCTTTGCCAAATCGTTGTCGAGCGAACTGGCTCCCGGTATTCGGGTGAACTGCGTCGCACCCGGATGGGTCGATACCGAGCTAAACGATCCCGTCTTCGGTCCCGGCAGCAACGGCTACAAGCACGAAGTGGCACAGGCGATTCCCTTGCAGCGGATCGCTGCCGCTGACGACGTTGCTAACGCCATTGTCTTTTTGGGATCGGACTGGGCGCGGCACATCACCGGTGAAGTGCTGAACGTGAATGGCGGCGCGGTGTTGTGTGGGTAGAGGACCGGGGTGCGGTCGACTTTGCAGTACTTAAGAAGGTCAGGTTGAACGGCCATGATTGTCATGAAGTTTGGTGGTACGTCAGTAGAAGATGCAGCAGCGATCACTCGCTTGCATCGCATCGTGCGCGAACGTCTCGAGCAGCAGCCCGTCGTCGTTGTCAGCGCGATGGCTAAGGTGACTGATACGCTTCTGAAAGCGGCGTCGCTGGCAGCCGCCGGCGAAGAGCGTGCTGTTTCGGCATTGCTAGACCAACTGGAGAAGCGTCATCTTGCGACCGCACGCGAACTGCTGCCGACCGCTGGGCAGGTAGTCGTTGCTTTGCGGCAGCTCTTTTCCGAGCTGCGCCCGTTACTGCAAGCCGTCTGCGCGCTGCACGAACTCACGCCCCGCCTGAGCGATCGCATCGTGGCCTTCGGAGAACGGTTATCTACGATCATTGTGACAGCGGCCTTACAGCAGGCGGGGCTCTGCGCGGCCCTCGTCGATGCCCGCGAGTGCGTAGTTACCGACGATCATTTCGGGTGCGCTTCACCACTGGAAGATCAAACCACGGATCGCGTGCGCGCTCGCCTTCTCCCACTCCTCCGTGAGGGCAAGCTACCGGTGCTGGGCGGCTTTATCGCTTCCAACGTGAGAGGTTTGACCACCACGCTGGGCCGCGGCGGCTCCGACTTTACGGCGGCGCTGCTGGGAGCTGCCCTGCATGCCGAGCGGGTCGAAATCTGGACCGATGTGGACGGCATTCGCACTACCGATCCCCGGCTATACAAGCAGGCGCAGCCGATCGGAAAGCTCAGCTTCCACGAGGCTGCCGAGCTGGCCCATTTCGGCGCGAAGGTCTTACATCCCGCGACCCTGCTTCCGGCAATCGCGAACGACATTCCGGTTTATGTTTTGAACGCCCGAAACGCGCAGCACGCGGGCACGTGCGTCCGGGCCCAGAGCGATGGGCCGGCGCGAGTGAAGGCCATAGCGGTGAAACACGGCATTATTGTTCTGGAAGCCACGACTCCGCGCTCGCTGCGTCACAACGGCCTCGCCCATGACGTCTTTCGTCTGCTCGAGCAGCACGGTTGCATCCCTCATATCGCCTCAATCAGCGATACAAGCGTTACCGTCGCGGTCGACAACAAGGAAGTCGTGCCTCTTGTTTGTAATGGACTCGGACCACGGGTGCAGGTGCACGCCGAAAACAGCAAGGCGCTGATTTCCTTGGTTGCGGAAAATATCCGCTCCATCGCCGGTCTCACCGGCCAGGTATTTGCCGCGCTCGACGGACTGGAGGTGCGCCTGATCTCCCAGGGCGCGTCGCGCTGGAGCTTCAGCTTTGTTATGGAAGAAAAGGATGCTGCCGAAGCGGTCCGCCGTCTCCACGTTGCCTTGCTCGAAGCCGACCACGACCCAATTCGTGTTCTGCAACCCGCCTAGAAATCAGGCGGAAGTCGCCGTGTTCAACCTTTGGTCTACACGCTTGTCCATGAAAGCGTTTACGTGTTGCAACACATAAATTGCGTCCCGTCCCTTCTTTGCGACATCTGACACTCTGACATTCTGCGGTTGGAGGTGCTTATGCGTAAATTGCTACAGACCCCAAACGATTACGCTCTCACGATTCTTCGCCTGGTGTTAGGAATCGTGTTCTTCGCTCACGGAGCCCAGAAAATGCTTGGCTGGTTTGGCGGTTACGGCTTCTCGGGAACGATGAACTTCTTCACCCATGTGGCGCACATTCCCGCGCCGCTTGCCTTCCTGGCCATCTGTGCCGAATTCTTTGGCGGACTGGGACTGCTGGTCGGGTTTCTCACACGAATTGCTGCCTTCGGCATCACCTGCAATATGCTGGTCGCGATTTTGACTGTCCACTTGCCCAACGGGTTGTTCATGAATTGGACGGGGCAGCAGAAGGGCGAGGGGATTGAGTACCACCTGCTGGTGCTGGCGATAACGTTGACCCTTATGATCCGTGGCGCAGGAGCTCTCTCAGTCGATCACGCCCTCTCGGAAAGAGTCAGACCCTAAGTTCGTTCGTCATAAAAAAAGGGAGCCGTTGTGGCTCCCGGACCTTCGTCTCACCTGCCGTCTAGATGTGCGGCGTAGTGGTTGTGTCGGGCGTAGTGTTGCTCTGCGGCGTGGCAGTGGAGCTCGGAGGCGTAGCAGTCGATCCCTGCGGCGTAGCAGTTCCCGTGGTGCCGGTGCCACTCTGCGGGCTGGTGCTGCCGCTCATACCAGGATTGGTGCTGGATTGTGGCGTCGTCTGCGGCGTCGTGGTCGCGCCCGGCGTGTTGTTCATGCCAGAGGGCGAAGTGGTCGAGTCAGGCGCCGTCCCAGGCTGTGTGGTACCTGCGCTGGGCATGCCCGAATTCGGAGTGGTGCCGGTGGTGCTGCCAGGGCCCTGAGTCTGCGGGGAAGTCGTCGACATGCCCGGCGTCCCGGTCGTGCCTGTTTGCGCTCCTGTGGATGCGGATGTTCCGGCTGTGCCGGTCGATTGTCCCGCGCTGCCGCTAGCTCCGGTGCCTGCTGCCCCAGCTCCTGAGCCAGCCCCGGCTCCGGCGCCTGCTTGAGCCATAGCTACGCATCCGCCTAACAATAAGGTGCCTGTAAGAAGTACTAATTTCCGTTTCATGTTCCCACCCTTCGCTGAAATCGATTCGAAATACTCGCTCTCACTCCGATGGGGTACGGGACTAGCGAAGATGTCTTAGTACTTCAGAAATCGAGAGCAGCAGGACCACCAGTTACAATCGTAAGTTCCACTCGAGGTCCTGATGCCTGTCCTGCGTTATCTGAATCTCCTGTCGCTGGTGGTATGGATCGGCGGCATCATCTTCTTCGCCTTTGTGCTCGCGCCAACGGTCTTTGCTGTGCTGCCGACCCATCAGCTCGCCGGAAATGTGGTGAGCCGCAGTCTCTCGGTGCTGCACTGGATGGGCCTGGCCTGCGGCCTGGTCTTTGCTGCGACCTCGCTGATCATCGGCAAAGTCAGCGAAAATGGCAGTTCAGCCGCTGGCAGCCCGCAACTTGCTGGTCTTTCTGATGATCGCGCTCACGCTCGATCGGCATGTTCGTGATTCAGTCCCGCATGTGGACGCTGCGCCAGCAAATGGGCATCATCGATGACTTGCCGCAAGACGATGCGCGCCGGGTTGAATTCAACCGCCTGCATGTCTGGTCGACGCGAGTCGAGGGCGCTGTGCTGATTCTGGGCCTGGGGCTGCTGTTTCTGGTGTCGCGGCGGTTATCATAAGAGCTGTCAGTTTTCAGCTATGAGTCGTCAGCCGTCGATTATCAGTCTCAAGACCGATATGCGCTGAATTCAAGCCGCACTCGCCGCCATTTGCGGGTCGGCAGCGACGCTGACAGTGTCCAAATCATTTCGCCTTATATATGACCTTTCGGAAGGAGCAGCATGTCGGCGAAGCTCTGCTGAGAGCTGATGGCTGGCGGCTGACAGCTAAATCATGAAAACCGGAATCATAGGCCTGCCGCAGGTAGGCAAAACCTCGCTCTTCGTCATGCTGACCAAGCAGCAGGTTGCTCAACACAGCGGCAACCCGCGCGAAGCGCATCTGGGCGTAACCAAGGTCCCTGACGATCGTCTGGACCGGCTGGCCGCGCTCTACAACCCGAAAAAACTGATCCACGCCAGCGTCGAGTTCTCCGACGTGGCTGCCCTCAGCCAGGAGGCGCTGAAGGAGACGGCGTTCGCCGCCACCCTGCGCAATGTCGATGCCCTGGCGCACGTGGTCCGGGCCTTTGACGACCCGTCGATCCCGCACGTGGGTGCGGTCGATCCCCTTCGCGATATCAAGAATATTGACTTCGAACTCATCGTGAATGATTTGGGGCAGGTCGAAAAGCGGATCGAGCGCGTCGAAAAGGACTTGAAGAAGGCAAAACTGCCGGAGAGCGAGCGTGAGCTCGATTTATTGAAGCGGGCGAAGATACATCTCGAGAGCGAACGCCCGCTGCGCGAGATGGAGATGACGCCGGAAGACAAGAAGCGCGTACGCGGCTTCATGTTTCTAAGCGAGAAGCCCATTCTCTACGTGCTGAACATTGGCGAGAGCACAACACTATCCCAAGATCTCGATGAGGCGATTGCGAAATATGGGCTGGCGGAAGTCCTGTCGAGGCGTGACACGGGAGCGCTGGCGGTATGCGCCAAGGTTGAATCCGAGCTGGCGGAAATGAGCGATGAAGATGCTGCCGACTTCATGTCAAGCTATGGGCTGGTCGAGAGCGGGATGGTGCGGCTCATCCGCAAGAGCTATGAACTGCTGGGGCTGATCTCGTTCTTCACCGTCGGAGAAGACGAGTGCCGCGCATGGACCGTCGAGCGGGGCTCGAAGGCGGTGGAAGCCGCCGGCGCAATCCATACCGACTTGTCGAAACACTTCATCCGCGCCGAGACAATTCACTGGGACCAACTGCTGGAGGCGGGCTCCGAGGCGGAGGCACGCTCCCGCGGAACGCTGCGTCTCGAAGGCAAAGAGTACGTCGTGAAAGATGGCGACGTAATGCACATTCGACATAGTGGGTAGTGGGCAGTGGCTAGCGGATGGTTGTCGTTATCCACTAGCCACTATCCAATGAGCACCACCTGCTATTCTGCTCACTGCCCATGAATCCAATCCTCACCAGCATCGTGCTCGGCCTGACCGCTGCCCTGGCCAACGTCTTTGGCGGCGCCATGCTGGTGCAGAAGAGCTGGGAGCGCCGCTACCTGCGCTATTTCGTCGCGCTCGGCGCAGGCTTCATGCTGGCGACTGCCTTCGTGGAGATGGTTCCCGAGAGTCTTGAACTGAAAGGCCGCACCGGCGCGCTGCTGCTGCTGGCCGGATACCTGCTTGTGCACCTCTTTGAGCACACCCTCACGCCACACTTTCACTATGGTGAGGAGACCCACGCTGATGAGTTCGTGCACTCGCACAAGCGCATGTCTGTGCTGGTGGGTCTGATGATCCACACCTTCTTCGACGGCATCGCCATCACCTCGGGCTTTCTCATTTCCTCGTGGCTGGGGTGGATCATCTTCCTGGCGGTCTTTTTACATAAGATTCCTGAAGGCTTCACCGTCACCTCCGTTATGCTTGCCAGCGGGCTAAGCCGCGGCAAGTCGTGGTTCGCATCGGTCTTGCTTGGACTCGCGACACTCGCCGGCGTGCTCACCATGGCCATCGGCAAACACGCGGTGAGTTACGGCTTACCGATTGCAGCGGGAGTAACGATCTATGTCGCGGCTTCCGACTTGATTCCCGAAGTCAATAGCGAACCTGGCGTGGGCATGGCGCTGGTCGTGTTTCTCGGCGTAGCGGCGTTGTTCTTGCTCGACCGCCTGGTGCGTATGTAACCACCGCTGACGCACTCGCCGCGATTGCTGTACCATCTAGCGCTATGTCACGGAACTTGGGATTCGCTCTCGCCCTGTGCACGCTCCTGTGTTCCTTGCCGGTTCCAACCGTCGCCAAGCACCACCGGGCAACTTCCAAGGCGAGCGACACCCCTGGCGATTTCGATTTCTATCTGTTGACGCTCTCGTGGGCGCCGGAGTTTTGCGCCACGCACAGCAGCAGCCGTTCGTCGAGCGAGTGCGACGCCAGCCGGCATTTCGGCTTCATCGTGCATGGACTGTGGCCGGAGAACAACGACGGTTCGTATCCGCAGGCCTGTGCGCCCGCGCAACCCGTGGCGCAAGGGATCGTGCAACAGATGCTCACGATCATGCCCGACCGCGGATTGATCCAGCACGAGTGGGCGACGCACGGCACATGCAGTGGACTGGCAACAATCGACTACTTCGCCGCGATCCGCAAGGCGTACGGCGAAGTGCAGACGCCGCAGGACTTGCACGCACCGGCGCGAGGGGAGTCGCTAAGCCCCGCCAGTATCGAGCAGGAGTTCGCCAGCGCCAACCACGCGCCGCAGGACGCATTTCGTATTTCGTGCAGCCAGGGTGAGATGGTCGCGGTAGAAGTCTGCATGACGAAAAAGCTGCAATTCCGGCAATGCGGGCCAAGCGTGCGCGACTGCAAAGCCCCGCAAGTGCAGGTGCAGCCCACTCCGTAATGCGGAGAGTTACGGCAATCGCAGCGTACGTTCGGTGTCGTAGGTGTTCGCCGGGAAGGTGTACACCCGATCTTGGTAGACCACAACAAACACCGCTGGATTGAGCGTCAGCTCCAGCGAAGCTTTGCCCTCTGCATCCGTCGTACCCCAGTGTTCGGATTGCGGCGTCGCGTCGGCATCGCGAACGAGCACGCGCGCTCCCGGCACCAGCTTTCCCTTCGCATCCAAAACGCGCACAGTGACCTTACCAAAGGCGATCGCGGTAGTGTCGAGCGCTGTACTCTCGGACAACTGGAGGTCGACCGTCACTGGGGGCGAGGCGACAACGAATTCACGCACGTCGGTATGCCATCGGCTATGCGGATAGGTACCGATGGCGCGATAAAGTCCCGGCGGCAGATCGTGCTGCGGGATGCCTCCTTGGCCATCAGTCAGGACACGGTAGATCTCGCGCTCCTGGTGATCGAGATCCTGCACGATGACCAGCGTGTCCTTCAGAGGCCTACCCGTCCCGGCGATGGTTGTCTTGATTTGCACCTGGGCGGCCAGAGAGGGGAGACACGCGACTACAGACACGGCGAGAAGTCGGGCAGCAAACATATATTACTGGGATGCCAACTGCGGGAACACGATGGTAGGGCCGGCTGGGATCGAACCAGCAACCCTCAGCTTAGAAGGCTGATGCTCTATCCAATTGAGCTACGGCCCCATCGAAGGAGGACGCTTGCCAGCGCCGCCTCCGTTTATTATCGCAAATCATGCTGCCATTCGGGCAAGAACCCGGTTGACTTGCTGCAGGCCGAGCCGCCAGCGGACGCGCGCATCTTCTTCCTCCATGCCGTACCCGAACAAGTAGAAGGTGACATAGAAGCCTTCCTGGACCTCGTCGGCAGAACCTTCGACGGTGAGCGCCGATCCGTCTTGGGCGGCAGTGCCTCGATGAAACCAGCAGCGTCGCACAATGAATTCTGCAACCACGGCCGACGGCCGACGAACGGCCGCGTCCGAGTTCGATACGACGCGAGCCAACGATTTCACGAACTCTTCGTGTTTGGTAAAGACGCGGCGATCGCTTTCCTCCACGAAAAGCAGATCGACGTAGGAACAGAATTTTACCTTCGCCCGATAAGACTGTTCCTGTTCGTCCAGTTCGCTGGTCGTCCAAACATCGCACTTCGCCGTCAGGAGGGCAGAAGAAGGAGCGTTAATCGCACTAAGAAAATCGGCCATTTCCGGAGACGCCTGCGCCTCGGGAACGTCGCCCATTTGTTCGGGATGTGCCTTTAAATCTACGTAAGCGAGTTGCCCGGAGCCATCCGCCCACGGGAACTCCAATGTTGGATCGTCGCTTCCGAGTTCGACCGACCAATCGGCGTCCATTATTTCAGCGGCTTTCTACGGCGGAAGGCCAGTGCACCGGCGCACCCCGTTCGACGCGTTGGAGAAACGCGATTGCCTGCCGTTCCGCCCAACGGCCGTCATAGCCATTGGGCTCGGCGAGGAAGGCGCAGTGTCCACCGTGTTCGGTCTCGACGTAGGTGATGTGCGGGTTATCCACCAGTTTGTCGCGGGTCGACGGTGTTACGCGGATGAACGGATCGTCGTTTGCGTGCAGTATCAGAGTGGGAACAGCGATGCGGTTGAGCACGTTCGAAGAGGCGGCGCGCGTGTAGTAATCCTGGGCGCCGTCAAAGCCGCAATAGCGGGCCGTGATCTGGTCGTCGAACTGGCGCAGACTGCGAAGGCCCTGCAGGTATTGCAGATCGTACAGGCCGGGATAGAGCGCCGCCTTGCGCTGCACACGTTTGCGCAGTCCCCGCAGGAATCGCCATTCGTAGATGCGGTTGGCGGGATCGTGCAGAGCGTCGGCCGAAGCCGCAAGATCCATCGCGGGCGAGACGCCGACTCCCGCAATCACCTCTGGGGGCACCTGATGGCCCCATTCGCCGAGCAACTTCAGTACCAGGTTGCCCCCCATGGAAAACCCTGCGAGGGCAATCTTGCGCAGGCCCTCTTCCGCAATCAAGGTTTGCGCGACCACTCCCACATCGTGGGACATACTGGAGTTGTAGAGAGTCGGCCCAAGCGACTCGGTGCCGCCGCAGTTGCGCATATTCATGCGCACGACATTCATGCCGGAGTTCCACGCTTTGCTGCCGGTGCCGATCACATATTGCGACTCGCTCGATCCCTCAAGACCGTGCACGATCAGCAGCGTAAGTCTCGTGGTCGGCTCGGCTTGCCAGTGACATTGGCAGAGGACTTGCACTTCGGCCTCCACCTGGAACAGCCGCTCTTCGGCCAGAGGAAGCGCGTTCTCGCGAGACAGAAAGTTGCCCACAATCGTCTGCAGATGTCCTCCCGAGGGGCGGCGAGGCCGAAAGGGCTCACCGAAGCTGTCGGGCTGATTCGTGCCGGCGGTCGAGCGACCGCCGGGTGAGTGGACTTCAGCTTTTAGAAGTTTCGGTATGGAGTGTGAGCTGTCCATCTATAATACTTCTATCATCGCTGGCGGCGGCGCAGGTTACAAGCAGGGCGCCTCCGTGGGGCGGTCTCTACGGAGCAACTCATGCCTATTTTTGAATATCGTTGCGAAGAGTGCGGCCATAACTTCGAAGCAATTCTTTACGGCGAGCAAAAGCCAGAATGTCCGAAGTGCCATACCGAGAAGCTGGAGCAGAAGCTGTCGACCTTCGCGGTAAGCACCCACAGCAGCAAGTCAGCGCCTATGCAGAGTTGCGGCCAAGCGAATTGCTGCCGGATGACGGGCGGATGTGAACCCAACTAGAGCGCTTGAAACCCCGATACCGCATGCCCCGCCGAGATTGGCTGTCGTCACCATAGGTTCAGGGCTTGGAATTGGGCCTGGTTGAAGAAGCTGGCGTTTTCTGCGGCACTGCGGGTCTAAACTCCTGTAAGCCGAGTTGGTCGTGACCTTCCTCAATGCGATAAAACTTGTCGGCCTCGACGTCGCGGAATACCTGCTTCAAACCACTGGGCCACTGGATCTCGACCTCTTCCGCTCTCGTCGCGTTGGCGACACCAAAGTTGGGGCGAAGATCGCTCTGCGAAAGATAGCTGCCACCGCCGGCGATCTCGCGAATTTGCGAAATGCCTCCCGCCTTCAGGCGGATGCGCGCGCCCATGGCGTCACGATTGCTCTTTGACCCTACTAGCTTAAAGTTGAGAAAGTGATTGCCGTTGCGGCCGCTGTTGTGCAGCAGCAGGGGTGGATCGCCATTGTTAGCCACAATGATATCTGTGAAGCCGTCGTTATCGAAGTCAGCAAAGGCAGCACCCCGGCCCGCATGAGGAGTGTCAAATCCACTGCCTGCTTCCTTCGAAACGTCGACAAACTTGCCGTTGCGCTCGTTATGAAAAAGCGAGTTGCGCTGTTTGTAGCGGACTTCAGGCGTCACTTGTTCGACCTCGGGATAGACGTGACCGTTGGCGATGAACAGATCCAGCCAACCGTCGTTGTCGTAGTCGAAAAAGCCTCCGCCGAAGCTGAGGATCTCGCGTGTAGCTCCGGTGATGCCGGCTTCGTCACTGACCTCGTCGAAGAAGCCCTTCCCGTCGTTGTGCCAAAGATGATCGGAAGACTTCTGAAAGTCGGAGACATACAGATCGAGCCAGCCATCGTTGTCATAATCGCCAAGCGACATGCACATGGCGGCCATGATCCGGCCGTGGGAGGTGAGCGCCATGCCGGCCAGCATGCCGATCTCCTTGAAAGTTCCGTTATGCTCGTTGTGGTAAAGGTAGGCCTCGAGTCCGTCGTTGGCTACAAACAGATCGGGCCAGCCATCATTGTCGTAGTCGGCCGCCTGCACCGATAGATTCTTTCCGTGCGGCTGGAAAATCTTTGCCGCCTTGCTGACGTTGGTGAAGGTGCCGTCGCCATTGTTGTGGTAAAGGGCGTCGGCCGTGCCCTGGTATGCGCTTGGGGCGCAACTGCTCTGCACACTGCCCAGGTCGCAGTAGCGCCGCGCGTCGTGACTCAGGTCAACATAGCCGCCAACGTAAAGATCGAGTCGCCCATCGCGATCGTAGTCGAAGAACGTGGCGCCGGAGTGAAAGAGCGTGCCGTCTTCCATTCCGGCGACCCCCGCCTTGTCGGTCACATCGGTAAACGTGCCGTCGCCGTTGTTGTGGTAGAGCACGTTGCGTCCGAACTGCGTAACAAAGAGGTCAGGGTAGCCGTCATTGTCGTAATCGCCCCATACGCAGCCCAGGCCATAACCCGTGCCGGGAACGTGCGCCTTGTCGGTGACGTCGGTGAACGTGCCATCGCCGTTGTTGTGATAGAGCGCGTTTTTGACGGTGATGCCACGGTTGTAGAGATCGCGGCCATTGACGAAGTAAATATCCTGCCAGCCATCCCCGTCGAAATCGGCGACGCACACGCCCGGCCCGAACTCCTCGCGATTGATCGAGATGCCCTGGTTGCCTTTAAAGTGAGTGAAGGTGATGCCCGACTGCGGCGCGATGTTGGTGAACTGGATGGGGACTGGTTTGCCGTTCTGCGCCATCAGCCGCGGGGCCGCGACTGCCGAAAAGAAGGTCAGCGCAGCAACCGAAACCAGGTGAGCAAAACGCAAATTCATTCAACCAGATGCCGAGTGTTCCAGGCGATCAGGACGCCTGCGAATGTTATAATGACGCGAGTGCGGTGGGTGTAGTTCAGTGGTAGAACTCCGGACTGTGGCTCCGGCTGTCAAGGGTTCGAATCCCTTCACCCACCCCAAACTTCTATTTCTTACGCGGATTTTTCACAGCTGTCCGCCAACGTCGGTCCTCCCGAGTCTCCTCTACCGAAAGATATTTGCGCCAGGTCGACCCAGCGGTCGCCGCCGCCCTTCACAAAGGCCAACGAGCTAATCTGAATGGTGCGAGGCAAAGTGAAGGTGTCCCACCGCGTGCGCGCAATTCTGACGACCCTACGGGCCTCCTCGGTTGTGTCCATCTTTGCGATCGTCAGATGGGGCATGTACGGCCAGGGTTCGCAGTAGTTGAGCGGCCCCTGATTACACACGTCATGCAGCTCTCGCACCCGGTAAGCACCGTGGGCCACCCGGATAAACACCGTTGGCGTCGAAGGAACGAAGGTCTCGACGTCTCCCAGCGTCACCTGAAAAGGCATAGTGCGACGGCAGATTCCCTCAAGCAGGTCGATGGCCTGCTGCTCGGTGCCCGTCAGACAACGCGGCGGCAAGATTGTGAGGTGAGCATCGGCATGCGTGTGCGCGGGATGAAGGTCACGGCGCAATTCTTCGACAAAGGCGCCGACCGGATTGCGGACGTACGCAACCGCGGCGTACATTATGTCACTCATGAAGGGGTCATTATACCGGGTTGGTAGCGGCTAGTGGTCCGAACTTGTGTGGCCGCGCCACTTTGGAAAATGAGGAGTGTCTCAGCGCACATCCCGGTCATCGTTGCGCGACCCGAACTTTTTCTTCTGAGTCAAAATATGACGTCCCCGACGACTGCCCCAGGCTCTGGTGGTTCTAAAGTGCTTATTGGCATCCGGTGCTTCACGACAGTTCTCGACATCGAATGATTGCATGAGGCTGGAGCACAACAACAGCTCTGAACGACGTGTGTGCCTGTGATCACGTCTACTTCCAAACTCTCGTCCTTGACGTTGCCAAGGCAGGGCACGGAACGTGTGCGGCTGGAAGACGTTACCAAGACGTATATTGCTAATGAGCAACGGGTTCCCGCTCTAAACGGGATCTCGCTGGCTGTCTTCGAGGGCGAATTCACCGCGCTGGTTGGTCGCAGCGGATGCGGCAAATCGACGCTCTTGAACCTCGTGGGCGCGATGGACTTCCCGTCCTCGGGACGCGTCTTGCTGGACGACGTCTCCACCACAGATCTCGATGAAAACGGTTTGACCCGTCTTCGCCGCGAAAAGGTGGGCTTCATCTTTCAAAGTTTTCAGCTGCTGCACAACTTGACCGTGTTGGAAAACGTCGAATTGCCGCTTCTTTTGGCTGGAGAATCGGCTACACGCGAGCGCGCACAGGCGCAGCTCGATCTGGTGGCGGTTGGCGAACTAGGCTCACGCATGCCCCACCAGCTTTCGGGAGGGCAGATGCAGCGTGTTGCCATCGCCCGGTCGATGGTGCACGGTCCCAAATTGCTACTGGCGGACGAACCCACCGGCAACCTCGACACGGCTACTGGCAGCATCATCCTTGAGCTTCTTCGGCGGATCGCCGCGGGGCATAAGACCGCTGTGATTATGGCGACGCACAGTCTGGAGGCTTCCAGCCTGGCCGACACGGTGGTGAAGATGCGCGATGGCGAGATCCAGGAAGTGATGCGCCGTTAAATGCCGCTGTCACGTCTCTTCTACCGGCTCATTATTCGGCCCTTCTACCGTGAGTCGGTGCGGACTGCTCTGGTGGTGCTCGCGGTCGCGCTTGGCGTTGCGGTCGTACTCGCTATTGAGCTGGCGGGCAATGCGGCTGTGGGCTCCTTTCGTTCGTCCATCGAGACGCTGGTGGGAAATGCCGATCTTGAAGTCGCAGCGGTCGGTGGAGTTCCGGATAAGGTTGTCGGCATGCTCGCGACTCTCCCCTACCCACTCTCGGTACATCCCCGCATTGAAAGCTACGCGATTGTCGGGCCAGGCGGCCGGACTGTTCCACTGATTGGCCTCGACCTGGTGGCCGAACATCCTGACGAGCTCAACTCCGCAAATGGGAACCTTCGTGAAAACGTTGATACCCAGGAACTGGCTGATCGGAACAGTGTCTGGGTAAGCGATCACCTTGGAGCAAAAATCGGCGAGGACATTTTTCTTCAAATCAATGACCAACGCCAGGAATACAAGGTTCACGGGATCTTGAAGGCTGCGGATGATACGGGTGGTCTCATCGTGATGGATCTGGCAACAGCGCAGCAGGCCGTAGGCCGAACAGGACACGTAGATCGCGTGCTGCTGAAAGTTCCTTCTACAACATCGCTAGAGCAATGGGAGCATCGGATACGGCCGTCCTTGCCAGCTGGAGTTGAGCTTCGGCGTGAAGGTGCACAGACCGATGAAAATCGTCGCATGCTGGGAGCATTCCGATGGAATCTACGGATTCTCAGCTATGTGGCACTGGTGGTCGGTGCATTTCTCATCTTCAACACAATCTCGGTATCGGTGGTGCGGCGTCGACCAGAGATCGGGATTGTTCGTGCCTTAGGCGCCAGCCGATTCCAAGTGCTGGCAGCTTTTCTCGGCGAAGGCTTATGCTTCGGGATGGCTGGCGGAGTGCTAGGCATTTTGCTGGGACGGATCATGGCTACGGGCGCTGTCCGCTTGCTCGGCGCAACCGTCCAGAGCCTCTACATCAGCAGCCGCCCTGCTCCGATCGAACTGACGGCTAGTTCCGTGGCCTTAGGACTATTCGTTGGTATTGGCGTATCGCTGGCTTCTGCGGCGGCGCCCGCACGCGAGGCTTCCCTGGTTGCGCCCACGGAAGCCATGGCTCGAGGCGAGCGCGAATACGCCGCTCGGGTGCACAAAACCCGTGATCTCTGCATCGCGCTGGTGCTTGCCTTGGCTGGTGCTGGCGCAAGCTTTGCTCCGCCGGTTGCGGGCAAGCCCTTCTTCGGTTATCTGGCAGCGGTCTTGATGATTGGCGCTTCAGCGTTCGCCGTCCCAACCCTGGTCAGCGGGATCACAACGCTGTCCTCAAATCTGTTGCTACGCATGTTGGGAGTCGAAGCCATGCTAGCCTCACGAAGCTTGGCCTCGGCACTGCGGCGCACTTCGGTCTTGGTAGGCGCTCTGTCGACCGCGATTGCGATGATGATCTCCGTTGGCATCATGGTGGGAAGTTTTCGTCAGACAGTGATGGTCTGGCTCGACGATCAGCTCAAAGCCGACCTGTTCCTCCAACCCGCAGGGGACCCGGCCGCTGATCGCTATCCGACGCTGGATCCGTTGCTGGCCGACCGAATTGCAGCACTTGCAGGGGTTGCGGGCGTAGACCGGTTTCGCGGTTATGACATCAGCTATCAAGGTCTGCCGGCAATGCTGGGCTCCGCTGACACAACCGGCAACCACGATCTGGCGAAGGTTCGATTCCTCTCAGGCCGTCGGAGCGCCGAAGTCGATGCGGAACTTCGTAGCGGTGACAACGCAGTCGTGAGTGAACCTTTCGCTTACAAACATCACATCCGAGCCGGCGACAATATCACTCTTCCGCTAGGCACCGCCCAGGTTCGTTTCCATGTAGTGGATGTCTTCTACGACTACGGGAGCGAAAAAGGATTTGTCGTTGTCGACCGATCGACCATGTTGCGGTATATGCCGGATCCCGCGCCCACGAACATCGCTGTCTATACCGCTGCCGGCGCCGATGTGGACCGAGTGCGAGCGGAGATCGAGAAGATTACGGCCAGTCGGCGCATCCTTATCTTCACAAACCGCAGTCTGCGAATTCAAGCGATGCAGATCTTCGACCGGACCTTTGCGATTACATACGCGCTCGAACTGGTGGCCATCCTGGTAGCAATCTTCGGAATCGCGGGCGCTCTGGTTGCCCTCGTCATCGACCGCCGGCGAGAGTTGGGATTGCTTCGTTTTCTGGGCGCCAGCCGATGGCAGATACGCAAGCTTATCTTCTTCGAAGCCGGATTAATTGGACTGTTTGCCAATCTGGCAGGGCTGCTCCTGGGATCGCTACTCTCGCTGCTCTTGATCTTCGTCATTAACAAGCAATCTTTCGGGTGGACGATTCAGTTTCACTGGCCACTCCCTCTTCTCGGGGGAGCATTGCTCGTAGTCTTTGTTGCAACGATTCTGTCTGGTTTCTTTCCCGCGCGGTTGGCGACGCGCCTGAACCCCATCGAGGTGGTGCATGAGGAGTAAGTTGTTGGCAGCGCTCTTCGTGCTCCTGCCCGCGATGGCAAGCCGCGCTCAGTACCAGCCAGCGATTCCGGGCTACCGCTTCCAGTTTCCTCGGGACCACTTTAATCATCCCGATTATCAGACGGAATGGTGGTATTACACTGGCAATCTCAAATCGGCCGACGGCCATCGCTTTGGCTTTGAGTTGACGTTCTTTCGCCAAGGCGTCAGCCGCAAGAATTCTGCACCGTCAGATTGGGAAATTCGGGATCTTTACCTGGCACACTTGGCGTTGAGCGACTTGGATGGCGGCCATTTCTACCGCACTGAACGGCTGAATCGGGCAGGGCCCGGGATCGCGGGCGCCAGCGAGCAGGCTGCAAAAGTCTGGAACGGCAATTGGCAGATACAGTGGGCCGACGGCGAGCAGAAGCTGCAGGCGATTTCCACCGATTTCTCCTTGCAGTTGTCGATGGTGTCGCCAAAGCCGCCCGTTATCCACGGACGGAACGGCATCAGCCAAAAAGCAGCGGGGACAGGTCATGCCTCACATTACATCTCGTTCACGCGGCTGCTCACCAACGGCTCAGTTGAGTTGAACGGCAGACGCTACGAAGTGGAAGGCACTTCCTGGATGGATCATGAGTTCTTCACCACTCCGCCTGCAGGCAATCCGATCGGTTGGGACTGGGTGAGCTTTCAGTCGGACGACAACACCGAACTTATGCTGTATCGCTTCCGCCATAAGGACGGTAGCGTAGACCCATTCTCAGCCGGCACCTTCGTAGATAGAGACGGCAGACCGACATTCCTGAACGCTGAAGACTTCAGCATGGAACCAGAAGGGGGGACTTATCTGAGCCCGGCTACGCACGCTATCTATCCCATCGCGTGGCGGATCTCTGTCCCTTCGCTCAAGCTGAATCTAGAACTGAAAACCCCCTTACCCTCACAAGAACTGGTGAGTGACATCGGAGCTGACCTCTCGTATTGGGAGGGCGCCATCCAGATCAACGGCACAAGCGCTGACAAACCCATAGCCGGAGTGGGATACCTAGAGATGACCGGGTACGGGCGCCCCGGTGCTGCGTTGCGGTAGTTCGGGCCCTGTCGTACTCCACGAGCAAGCTGCCCAATAATTCCAAGGACATTAAGGTACTGACGGGGCCGAAGTTCTGTTCAGAAGTCCGGCCCCTCAGTAGGGGGCATCCCGACGTCGTGACGTGTCTACTTCTGCATCACGATTACTTTCGGCTGCGTGTCAGTAGCGGCGCCCGAGATCAGCGCGAACTCGTTTGACGAGAGCACGTAGCCGATGTAAGTCTCCCCTCCGGTCAAGCTTATGACGGTGCGACCATTCAGATCGGGCGCAGTGTAGGTGCCAGTAAGCGCCGTATTGCTGGTATCGCCGCTCGGTCCGCTCGTATAGGTACTTCCGGCAGTGATATTTAAGTTCCCGTCGCTGGTAAACAGGTCAGCCTCGTTGGTGACCGCAGCTAGAGCCGGCAGGGTTGATGCACCCAAATAGGAGCCCGTGATTGTGTCCTTGCCGAAGGCCGGCACATTCTGCTGTTCCAGAGTGCCAAACTTGACCGTCGACTCAGTTCCTAATACGAAGGCCGTATCGGGGGTAACCATATACATGGTGACCGGCAGCGGAGCAGTGCCGCTGAAAGTCACATGTCCTGTGGTTGCGTCAATGGCGAAACTGCCAGAATATCCAGTTTGAGTTATGCTCCCTCCATCGTTCTCGTCGGTGGTAGCTGTGAAGGTGTTCGTCGAGTTCGCGGTTGTGAATACCGGTCTGGCAATGGCAACGTCCGCCGCCGTACCACTCACGCCAGTAAGTTCGAGAACCGTATTACCGCTGAGGCTGGATCCTCCCGAATTACTAAGTGCCTGCTTCGCCACCAACCCGACTGTCATCGTCGCGGGCAAGGTCGGCTCGGCCTCAAGCAGAATAACTTCATTCGACGACACCATGTACACCACGTAGTTCGTATTCGCATTCGAGTCGTTAAAGACCGCCGTGCCGCGTCCGGTGGTGGCGTCGATGGCCCCGTAGGTGCCACTTGCCGTTGTCACGTCGCTGAGCACACCAGCGTCGTTGACATCGGAGTCGCCCGCGGAGATGGCGCCGCCGGCTCCAATCGTTTGAACGCCGATACGGCCGAAGCGAGCTCCCGCGCTATCGACCCCCGACAAGCCGAAAATATAGAGGCCAGCGAGATTCGATACGTTGAAGGAGGTGGTGTTCTGCTTATAGAAACCACCTGAGCCATAGGTGCCGGTCTGGTTACCCTTACTATTCTCGAGGATAAAGCGGATGCCTCCGCCGCTAAGGGGAGCCGACACGTTCAACGTAAACGTGCCGTGGTTCACCGTGTCGAGCGTCACAGTTCCGACTCCGTTGTCGCCTATGTTGTATTGAGATGTAGTCGCCAGCGTGTCCATTGCCGTTCCGGTGGACGACGTGATGTCGAAGACACCACTGGTAATCTTGCCGCTCCCATTGGAGACCAGGCTGCCCGCCATAAAGATTGGACTGCCGTTGCTAAAGCCATTGAGCGAGAAGGCGTAGTTACCGTTCAGCAGGTTGTCGCCGACCGTGCTTATCGTGAGGGTGAGACTTGCGCTGGCTGTTTGTTGCGCCTTCGCCGAGTCCTGCACCTGCACCGTGAAACTCGATGTACCTAATTGTGTCGGTGTACCCGTAATGGTGCCAGAAGTAGCGTCGAGACTCAGACCAGGCGGCAGCGCACCGCTGATAAGAGACCACGTATACGGAGGAGTTCCACCCGTCGCCACGAGACTCTGGAAGTACGCAACATTAATTGACCCGTTGGGAAGCGAGGTGGTGGTGATCACGAGGGGCGCAGGATTATTCACTGTGATCGAGAGAGCAACCGTCTGAGTCGCGGGCATGAGTTCACTATCCGTGACCTTCAACGTGAAGGTTGAAGTCCCAAGCGCGGTAGGCGTTCCCGAAATAACCCCCGTGGGATTCAGAGAAAGCCCGAGAGGCAACGTCCCCGAAGCAACACTCCACGCGTAAGGCGGAATTCCACCCGAGGCGCTCAGAGGCGCGTTGTAACTGGCGCCAATCACGGCATTCATCAGCGACGTTGTCGTAATTGTCAGCGGCTGAACCGTCTGGACGGTAACGCTGAGCATGGCAGTGGCGGTTTGCGGCGAAGTTTCGGAATCCGCGGCCTTCACGGTGAAGGTCGACATTCCCACAGCAGTAGGCGTTCCTGTAATCGCTCCACTCGAACTCAAACTCAAGCCCGCGGGCAAGCTGCCGGAATCGATCGTCCAGGTATACGGCGGCACGCCGCCTTTTGCGGTCAGACTCGCATTGTATGGATTGGCCAGATATGCATTCGCGAGCGAAAAGGAGGTTACAGAAAGTTTGGTAACCGCCGTCACCTTCATGGTGAGGTTCTCAGTGGCCACGGCGTTCGTGGGCGATTGCGAGTCTGTGCACTGCACCGTGAAGGTATAAGAAGCGGCCGTAGTCGGAGTTCCCGACAAGGCTCCAGTGCTTGCGTTAAGACTGAGGCCGGCTGGCAGCGACCCAGCGCTGATCGACCAAGTATAGGGGGTTAATCCGCCGGTCGCGGCAAATGTGTAGCCATAGGGAACCCCGACGTAGGCAGACGGAGGATTTGCCTTGGGAAAAACCAGGTTTTTGTAACTGACGGGCTTTCCCCCGCCGCACGCCATTGTTAGGGTGCACAGCACCAGCACAAATCCAAGGAACGCACGAACCTTATACGATGGCATGGATCTCCCCCGGGCCCAAGTTTACAGATTAAGTTCAGAATGTCTGATTATAGCCGCAGAGTAAATAAGGAAAACCCCCGCTAAGGCGAAAATCATCCTGAATGGCCTCAAACTGAACCGCTCCGCCGTCATTGCACTACCGGCAGCGAAAGCTTCAACAGCTTAAGCGGATCGACATAGGCTCCTTCCCAGCGAGCCGCCATATGCAGATGCGGGCCAGTGACACGCCCGGTAGCCCCGCTGAGTCCGATCTCCTCGCCCTTGCGGACTTTATCTCCTATGGCGACCTTGAACTTCGACAGGTGCATGTAAATCGTCATGAGGCCCTGTCCGTGGTTGACCACCACGCAGTTTCCCTCGTAGAAGAGGGGCCGCGCCAGGATCACTTCGCCCGAGTTCGCCGCCAGCACGGGAGTCCCCATCCTGGCCCGATAGTCGACGCCGCGATGGATGCTGGCCAGCTTGCCGTTGAAGGTGCGTCGCGTTCCGAAGGTTTCGGATACCACGGAACTCACCGGGGCCTCGAAATCGCCCGACCACTCCGGAGCAACCGGATCGCGCTCGAAGACTTTCTTTTTGATCTCCTTATCGGCTTCGATGATCTTCAACGTCGCCGCGTCGGGTTCGATGAAGCGAGTGGCCACGCGGAGCTTTTCCGTCTTGTAAGGCGCAGGTAGCACTTGAACCTGGCGTACGGAAGACACGACATGGCCGTCGTCCAATACCGCCTCAAGTTTGAGGGGATACGGCCCCGGCTTGGTCTCCACGTCGATTCCGGCCGCGGCGTACCACACTGTCTTTCCCTTCTCCTTGGCGAAGAGAAGAACGTGGTCCATCCACTTGCCGCGAACGGATGCGGCTCCGGGAAAGTCAACGGTGAACAGGCAGACCGATCCGCTCTCGAGCTGGGATGGAGTCCAAGCGACGCTCCTGAATGCGGGCGCGGACGGGGTGGAGGCCTGCGAGACCGAGATCGGCGAGAGCAGTGCCAGCAGGACAAAGGCGAAGCGGAACATGGGGAGAGAAAACACGGCTCTGTTATCTAATCGCGAAGCTGCGGGAATTTCCACCGGAAAAGGAGGAACGTACCCATAAGCAAATCACGGGCCGCAAAGTCCGATTCGGCGTAGACTGAGGGCATGAACGACAAAGCGCAAGATGTACGATGCCCGACGTGTGGCGCGCTGCCGGCCAAGCCGTGCTGCCGGGAAAACGGTGGAGTGCTGGCCGAATCCCACCTCGCGCGCAAGACTCTCGCCAGCGTGCAGATCGCCAAGGCCAGGAAAAAGGCGGAACACGAAAACCTCGACGAGACAGCGGTGTGACAGCGGTGTTGGTAGTTCCACATCCTGCTGTTGATTCAGGGCGGTACCCTTACTCCAGCTCGGCCGAGATAGCGTATTCGGCGGAGTCGCGGTCCCACTCAATTCGCAGCAGGTTCGGCTTACAGCAGACGGTGCAGTCCTCTACGTAACTCTGGCGCATTCCAGCCGACGAATCGACGACGGTCTCGTTCCACGTACCACATCCCGCACATTGAAAGCCCGCAGGCGACAGCAAGCACTTCTCCGGTCTATGACCTGTCCGTCCGAAAGCAACGTCTACCTGACTATAGAAGAAGTCCAGTTCAGCTGCGGCTGCGCTAGTGGAGGCGCAGGGGCGGCCGTGTAATCCGGTCGGTGGCCGAAGCATGCGGTGTGCGCCGACGACGGCAACTTTACGTCAGCGAGCTCGCGCACAGTGCCAGGAGCGCCAGCCGGAGATAGCTTGCGGCCGACATGAGATTCCGATGCCGGCGCCAATCGCGAAATATGCTGCCACACACATGGGGGCACTTGGGCACAATCGCCATCAGACCGGTGGGAGCGATCCATTCCGCTCGATCGAACCAAAGGCGCCTGAGCGACGCGGAGCGCGAACCGCCGAGGGCGATCCGCGTATGGGTCGTTCTGCCGCGCGGAAAATAGGCAACGATAAGGTTGCGCATTTCCCATTGCAAAAGTAATATGCAACCAGGAGGTTGCGCACGATGGAGAACGTGATCGAGAAGCAGATCGAACTCAAGGCGCCGGTATCGCGGGTGTGGCGCGCGTTGACCGACTACCAAGAGTTTGGCGAGTGGTTTCGGGTGAAGCTGGAGGGACCGTTTGTGCCTGGTCAGGTCTCACGCGGCCACATTACATGGCCTGGCTACGAGCACCTCAGATGGGAGGCCGTGGTGCAGAAGATGGAGCCGGAACGTCTCTTCTCGTTCACCTGGCATCCCTTTTCGGTCGATCCGAACCACGATTATTCGCAGGAAACGCCAACTCTGGTCGAATTCCGGCTGGAGAAGAGCGCGAACGGCACTCTGTTGTGGCTGACGGAATCCGGCTTCGACAAGATTCCCAGCGACCGTCGTTTGGAAGCGTTTCGCAAAAACGAAGGCGGTTGGGAGCAGCAGATGAAGAACATTGAGACTCATGTCGCCGACAAGCCGTAGGCCGAAACGCCCTGGTAAGCTGGCTGCAACGCCGCCCACCCATGCGCCTTTGTTTGCTGCCTTGGGAGATGAGACGCGACTGTTGCTGATCGCGAAGATATGCCGTGGAGAGCGGCGTTCGATCTCTCAGTTGACCGACGGATCGAGGCTAAGCAGGCAGGCGATCACCAAGCACCTGCGCGTGCTGCAGAATGCCGGCATTGTTCGCGGCGTCCGCAGCGGTCGCGAGAGCCGTTTCGAGCTCAATCCGCAGTCTATCGAGGCGCTCAAGGAGTACCTGGAATTTGTCTCCGCGCAGTGGGATCAAGCGCTGGCGAGGCTAAAATCGTTTGTCGAGAAGTGAGAGCTTGAGTTGCAGGAAGGGAGGGCAATCAGCTCAGACAGAGCCGTTGTTTTCCTCTTGCGAGATGGAGCTCGTATGCAATCCGCAAAACAGCAAGTTCCTCCGTCGGCATGACCGAAATACAAATGGCCGGAGATTGCTCTCCGGCCATTGGACTTTCTCTACTCAGTAGTTCTCGTACTGCCCCTACTGACAACGGAACACTGACCACTGACAACTTATTTTGCGATCTTCTCGCCGATCGACTTGCCCTGGGTGAAGAGCAGCAGGTAGTCGGGCCCGCCCGCTTTGGAATCGGTGCCAGACATGTTGAAGCCGCCGAAGGGATGCGCACCGACAATGGCGCCCGTGCACTTGCGATTGATGTACAGGTTGCCGACGTGGAACTCCTGCTTGGCTGCCTCGATGCGATCGTCGGAATTGGTGTAGACCGCTCCGGTCAGACCGAACTCCGTGTTATTGGCGATAGCGAGGCTGTCCTCAAAACCGCGCGATTTGATGACGGCCAGCACCGGTCCAAAGATCTCCTGCTGCGAGATGGTCGCCATGGGGTCGACATCGGCAATCACGGTGGGCTGGACGAAATAGCCATCGCCCGCTTCGGTCGCGAGGCTGCCGCCGGTGATCAGGCGTCCGCCCTCGGCAATCACCCTTCTCGATATATCCCAGAATCGACTTCATCGACTTCTCGTTGACGACGGGTCCCATATTCGGATTGAGCGTAGGATCGCCAATCGAGATCTTCTCCACCCGCTCTTTCAGCCGTTGCAGGAACTTGTCGTACACGCGCTCGTCAACGATCGCGCGAGAACAGGCTGAGCACTTCTGGCCGCTGAAACCGAAGGCAGCTTGCGCAACACCTTCCACCGCGGAATCGAGATCGGCGTCGGCATCGACGATGATGGAATCTTTGCCGCCCATCTCGAGGATGGTGCGCTTGATCCACTTCTGCCCCGGCTGCTGCACGGCGGCCCGCTGATTGATGTGTAGACCGACTTCTTTCGATCCGGTGAAAGCGATATACCGCGTCTTGGGATGCTCGACGATGGCATTGCCGAAGGTGCTGCCGCCGCCGGGAACGAAGTTGACCACGCCATCCGGCAAGCCGGCTTCTTCCAGGAGCTCCATGAATTTTGCGGCGATCGTCGGCGAATCGCCTGAGGGCTTCAGGACCACGGTGTTCCCGGCAACGATTGAGGCCATGGTCATACCGCCCATGATGGCTGCAGGGAAATTCCACGGCGGAATGACGGCGCCTACGCCCAGCGGAATGTAGCGGAAGGTGTCGTGCTCGCCCGGCAACTGGACAGGCGCGGTCGCCTTCGCGAGACGCAGCGCCTCCAGCGCGTAGAAGTCGGCGAAGTCGATCAACTCAGCGATATCGGCGTCGGCCTCGCCATAGTTCTTGCCGACTTCGAAGACCAGCCACGCCTCCAGCTCGAACTTGCGCTCGCGCATCAGAGCCGAGGCGCGGAACAAAAGGTTGGCGCGGTCTTCAATCGGGGTGCGGCTCCAGGTTTCGAAAGCCTTAAGAGCAGCCTGCATGGCGGGATCGACTTCCGCCAGCCCGGCATCCTGGTGAATTCCAACCACCTCGGACGGCTTCGCGGGATTGATCGACTGGTGCTTGGCGGCAGTTTTGACGCGCCGGCCTCCAATAACCAGATCGTACTCACGGCCAAGTTCGCGACGAACCTTTTCGATGGCGGAGCGCATGCGACGGGCATTGTCAGGGTTGCTGAAGTCGAGCAGCGGCTCATTCTTGAATTGCTCTGGAACGGTCGGTGTATTGATAGTGGCAGCGATGCGAGTTCCCTCCCGGGCGGGAGTGGTGGTCGTAGCCATAAGTGCGTCCTCTCAGTAGGTATGTGTTAAGTAGATGCCGTACGATCCGACGGGATGCGGGACCTCCGAACCCCTTATTTTACACCTGCGACGACGTTGGAAAAAGGTCGGCCAAGTGGGGCCGTGCAGCATCTTAAGGAGGCGTGTCCCTGTTTCGGCGGAGGCTCGCGACAGTGGGGCTGCTGATGATGGCAGTCATCCGCCTGGCTGCCGCGCAGGACGGCGCGGGCTCGCTGAGCCGCGACGGCGCATGGGAGATCGGCCTCTGGGCAGCGGAAGGGTCGGGCGCGGAGCTCGGAGGCGCGCTCGGCGGAGTGCAGATGTCGATGGCCGGAATTCGCTATGGCCGCGTAGTGCTAGGGCTGACGGGCGAATCCTGGAGACGTGGCACGCTGGAATACACCTTCGACGCAATTCCCTTCTTACTTACGACGCGTCCGCAACTGGCACATGGAGGTTCGATCGCGCCACTCGGGTTGAAGTGGAATTTTGATGGGAAGCGGCGACTGCATCCCTACATCGAGATGTCCGGAGGGGCGGCTTTCACGACGCGCAATGTCCCTCCGGGCAGGACCGATAACTTCAATTTCACAGCCACGGTCGGCTCCGGCGTGATGTTGTTTGCCCGCCGCGGACAAGCGGTATCGATGGCGCTGCGTTATTGGCATCTTTCGAACGCCAACCTGGGGGTCGCCAATCCCTCGTTTAACACCTTGCAATTGATGATCGGTTATAGCTGGATAAAGTGAACCCCCACGGCCGCTCAGGCGACGAGGGTGGCCAGCTTGGCGCCGACGCCAACAGCGGTGGTGATATCGTTCAGCGTTTTCGTCAGATCACTCAAAGTCTTGAAGTCCTTTTCGACCGCCGATTGCTCGCTCTTCATCTGATTCACCAGCGCGACGACCTGGGGATCGTCGTCGTGGAACGTGCCGTCGATGCAGTCCCAATAGTTCTTGCGGGCCAGCACATACTGCGTCATGAAAGCACTCTTCTCCGGATCTTTGGGAAAAGCAGCTTGAAGAGCGGAGAGGTTGGTAGTCAAGAAAACATAAAGCGCTTCCAACGAGGCTAGTGCATCACCCATACAACGGTACTCCTTCCATCCCTTGCCTTTGTGTGGTCACGATTCTAAACTCCCACGATTAGTGCGAAGACGCGGCGGTCTTTCCGGCTACCAGATCGGCGAATTTCTTGTCCACCCGCTTCAATGATTGCTCAAGGTCGTTGGCGGAGTCGACGGCCGCCGCAGTTTGCTCTTTTTGCTGCTCTTCGATTTCAATCTTGGCAAGCTTCTTGTACTCCGGCGTGGTCGCTGCCGAAGTCAATTTCGGCTGCAGGCCAAACGGCTTCAACGCCGGCGCGATCACCGGCTGCAAATCGACCTGGTCATTGTCGACCAGCTTTCCGGCCAGGGTCGCAGCCAGCACGAGCCGGGTCTTCGTTAGCGAAACGTAGTACGGCTTCTCGGTCTCGAACAGGCGGTCCACGGCGGCGACGGTTTCCTGGATCGCTTTGGCGCCCCGCTTCAGGTCGCGACTCTGCGCGTACTCCGTGAGCAAAGTCGCGGCTTGGGACATGGCTTCGGGCACGGGAGAACCGGATGGCAGCGCCTTGCAATCCACCAGCTTGTCTCCCAGTGCCGAGGCTGCCGTGCCGGCATCGCCTGCTATTTTGGAGCCGGCAAGGTCCCCGTAAGCTTCAGCCAGGCTCGACAGCGCCTTTGCCATCTCGCCTCGCTTATCGATTTCCTTTTTGATATCGAGCAGCTTTGCCTGATCACTCTCCCCGAATGGCACGCCGAAGACCGCTTCCTCGATCTGGTTCAGGTCAATGGTGTCTTCTACCTGGTCGGCCAGACCCTTGTAGTAGTGGGAGAGGTCCTGTGCGGCTGCACCTAGCTCCTTGGCGGCCGCCGCAGCGTCGGTCGTCACCTTACAAGCACAAAGGACAACGACGCAGACCAGGATCGCAGGCAGGACGACCCTGAAACCACGAACATGCTTGGGCCGGAGCCTTGGCATCACACTCATTCCACTCTCCACAGACGTCTTGACTGAACCGCCAGACGAATCGGCATCTTACCCGATTGCAGCCCAAGGACGGCATGAAAAGTGAATGGATGGCAACGATTTCCGGAGGACGAAATCGGTCAAAGGGACCGACTCGAGCGCGAGTTCTTGCCCGGGAACTGCAGCTAAGTGGTGAATCAGAGATTCGTTCACAAATTCAATGAAGCCTTCGACGTTGCCCTCAGGGCCTAAGGGCACATTTCTTTGGCTGCGGTGCAGCACGGCTGAAAAGATCCGAAATGCACGCGCCTCGCGGACTAAAGTCCGCTCCGCGGATCGAAAATATGCGACTTAGCGGCCCGCCTGAAGGCGTGCCCTGATACAAAACTGGCTGGAGACGTCTTTTTCAGCAGCCTGTGAAGCCGTGACCTGACACGAAGCCTCGGTTTATTCAACGAACTTATAACTCAGTGCACTAGGTGGTGCGACGGACGGATTCCTGTTCCGCTGGCCTCTCCCGCAACCATCGGCGCCAGCTTTCGGGTAGTGCGGAGAGAAGTTGAAGCCGATCGAGCAGCTCTGGATCGCGACGGTCCCCTGTATAAAGACCAATCACGTCGGCCACGGTGACGGCGCTGGGGTCCCTGTGGAGGATCCGTATTTCGTCCCCAGCCTGTAATGTCCCCTCGCCGAGAACAGAAAAATACGCGCCAAAACGACGGCTCTCGTAGAACATGCGAGTCATATCGTCGCGATCGAAGCGCACGCCGAGCTTCCAGCAGGGTGTGCGCGGCTGCCGAACACGGAAGAGTGCCGTCCCGATTTGAAGCTCGTCTCCAATGTGCAGTTCTTCTTCGGAGACCCCCTCCGTCGTGAGGTTCTCTCCAAAATTTCCCCGACTCAGAGGCTGTTGCAGCTTGGTCTGCCAATAGGAATAGTGCTCATGCGGATAAAAGTAGACAGCTTTGGCCTCGCCGCCGTGTACCGTGAGATCGGCCTGCCGATCACCCGCCAAGTTCAACAGGTTCACGCTAACGGCACCATCGAGGGGAGCCTTGAAGATAGCGGTCGTGATGACACCATTCTTCCAGGGAAGCTCCCGCGGCAAGCCGGTATTCACTGACAGTACTTTCATCAGCTACTTGATTCCAGCCGGGCCGTTCCAGATACAGATTCTCGGTTACTTTTCGGTCAGGCAGTATTCTCCAATCCGGTCCGCTGTCGTGGGATCAGCGCTGCTGGCAAATACCTGCACGTCCGTGCACTCGTACATTCCATGATTCGGTGGCAGTTTTACCAGTAGGTACGCTCCCGGTTTAAGAACGATGCAACTGGATATCTCCTTATTGCATTGCAGTTCTATGGTCTTCTTGGTGGGCTCGGTCAACTGCTGGCCTGCGGCGAGCGGCGTCTGTTGAGCGTTAACGACGACGACTCCGTTGCTCGTCTCGGCACCTTTTACTGTGATGGCGGACTTTTCCTGCGCGAAGAGTGGCGCAGCAACCAGTACAGTGAAAAGAATAAGAGCTTTGCGCATCATGATCTCCTCCGATCTTGTGCTAAGCCAAGCTTCGGCCCGTAGTCTCCAAGGCGCAGTGAGGCCTATCACGTTGACGCGTGATTCACGGGCCGGTCACCTCTCCAAACCTCTGTAGCCTCAGCCCACGGGGGGCTTTACGAGCCGTGTTCTCCAGCAAGACGATTTAAGAATCGGCAGGTATGATCGAACGAGCGTCAGTTCGCCGTTTGTTATGGAGAGAAATACCGGATGGCTTTCAGCTCAGAGATTCCGCACGATTGTTTCCAAACGCTGTCTTATGCGAACAGAGTTATTCGAACCGGAGTTGCGATCGGTTTCGTGCTGACCACTCTGGGGGCATATGCCGCACGAAACAGCGCACAGCCAGCGACATCCGTGCTAACTACGAGTCGGGCGGAATCGGTGCTGGCAAGCATGCCCAAGGCGAAGCAGTTCGAGCAGGCGGAAATCTCTCCGGACGGTTCTCTAGTGGCATGGATCGCCGACGGTAAGGTTTGCATAGAACGAGTCGAAGCTCAACCCGGTGCAACGGGGATGAACATTCCCTTACCGCAGGATCTGACTCCGCGCGAATTGGCGTGGTCTCCTGACAGCAAGTCGATCGCTCTGATAGTTGATGAGAAGAACGACGCTCCCGCCTCCGAAGTCTGGCTCAGCGAACCTTGGAGCAAAGGCTCGCAAAAGCTGGTAAGTCTGAAAGGCTATGTTTCGACTCTCAAATTTTCTCCCAATGGCAAATCACTTGCCGTGCTGTTCATCGAAAACATGCCACGCAAAGCCGGACCGCTCGTTCCCATGACCCCACCGGCCGGGCTGGTGGAAGAGAAAGCCTACGAGCAACGCCTCAACACGATTGATGTTGGGTCCGGCGTGGTGAAGCCGGTCTCACCGGGCGACATGTACGTCTACGAATACGATTGGGCCCCTGATGGAAGGCGCTGGGTCGTCAGTGCCGCAAACGGTTCTGGCGATAACAACTGGTGGATAGCCCGGCTTTATACGTTGAATGCCGATGGAGGTGAGTTGCACGAGATCGTGACTCCTAAGCTGCAGATTGCCGTGCCAACGTTTTCGCCCGATGGACAGAACGTGGCTTACATCAGCGGCATCATGAGCGACCAGGGCGCAACGGGTGGCGACATCTTTGTTGTGCCCGCCACCGGCGGCACGCCGCGTAACCTAACCGACGGCATGAAGGCTTCCGCCACCTGGTTGACCTGGACATCGCCCGATCGCATCCTCTTCACGGAAAACGTCGACGGCAATTCCGGCATAGCCAGCACTTCGCTGTCGAACCCGACTGTCCAACAACTGTGGAGCGGGCCAGAAATGCTCTCCGCCGATGGCTGGGGAATCCAGATTTCACTGGCACGCGATGGGAGCACCTCGGCCGTTGTGAGGCAATCCCTGACATCTCCGCCGCAGTTATGGGCGGGTCCGATCGGCAAATGGCAGCGGGTCTCGAAGCTGAATGCGGACGTGAAGCCGGCCTGGGGCGAAGCCCGCAACGTGCATTGGACCAACGACGGCATGCGCATCCAGGGATGGCTGCTGCTGCCGAAAAACTACGATGCCGGGAAAAAATATCCGCTGATCGTGTCGGTGCATGGCGGCCCGTCATCGGCCTGCACCTCGAAGTGGTCGACGGCCGGGGGGGCAGCTTCCGCGATGGGATGGTTTGTACTTTGTCCGAATCCCCGCGGAAGTTACGGCCAGGGCGAGGCGTTTACGCAAGGCAATGTGAAAGACTTCGGCGGCGGCGACTATCGCGACATCATGACCGGCATAGATGCTCTGGCCAAAGAGTACCCCATCGACCTGGACCGCCTGGGTATTCACGGCCACAGTTACGGCGGATATATGACCATGTGGGTTGAGACGCAAACCCATCGCTTCAAGGCGGCGGTTGCCGGAGCGGGCCTCTCCAACTGGCTGAGTTACTATGGCGAAAACGATATCGACGAATGGATGGTCCCATTTTTTGGCGCGACCGTGTATGACAATCCCGCCATCTACGCGAAAAGTTCGCCTATCGAATTCGTCAAGAATGTAAAGACTCCAACGCTGATCCTGGTCGGCGATCGCGACGGCGAGGTGCCAGCCCCGCAATCCTTCGAGTGGTGGCACGCCCTGAAGACCCTGGGAGTGCCGGTGGAGTTTGTCGTTTATCCCAACGAAGGACACGCCATATCGCTGCCCGAGGATCGCCGCGATTACGATTTGCGTACTCTCCAATGGTTCGAGAAGTGGTTTGCCGAGGTCGGAAAGTAGCAACACGCTCGCGCTTGAGGCGGCCGTCCTGGCACACCGGTATCGCATTACCCGTGGTCGCGGGAGCTCGTCGTTGCCAGCTCGGCCTCCTTGTTAGACGGCCTTCACCGGTGCCACGCTGCCAGAACCCTTGCCAGTTAGGACTGGCATTTTTCCTAGTAGCCCAAACCTGTCAGACCAGATAACCTTTGTCGTACGAAACCTACAAAGCTAACCCGCATGAGTGCGTGCTGATTTCCTGGCGACTAACGGACTTGTGCGGCCGAACTGGCAGACGAAACACTGCCGTGACCGAGGTGAACCAAGTGAAGATAAAGATGCGCATTGGAACCGCCAGCGTGCTGCCTCTCCTGTGGGTGGTGCTATGCGCGACACCTGCCGTTCTGTCAGCCCAGACCGACAATGCAGCGGGGATCGATTTGCCACAGCAGTATTCGGCAACAGCGGTCGGACAAGCTGGAGCAATCGCTGGCAAAACCTTTAGCCTTACCGTCTTCGTCACAGGCCTGACTTCAGACCAGGAGCGCCAAGAGCTCGCTGCGACGCTAAAGAACAAGGGTCAGAACGGCCTGGTGAGCGCTCTTGAGAAGCAGCAAGACCTGGGGCGTGTGTCGCCCGTAGGTTCTGTCGGTTCGGGCTTCCGATATGTTCGAGCGGAGAAAACTGCAGATGGTGGGCTTCACATCACGATGGCGACCAACCGCCCGATCTCATTCGGCGAGTTGTACAACAGCACTCGTTCGCGGGATTACCCCATCGGAATTGTGACCCTCAACGTGGATAAAGATGGTAAGGGCAGCGGCTTACTATACGGCGCGTGCAAGGTCAAGTTCGACAAGAACGGCCAGCTGGTGGTCGAGCACTACGGCCAAAAGCCCTGGCGTCTCGCCAATGTACAGCGGCAGAAGTGAGCAAGACAATACAGCATTGGTCGTAGCCTCAAGATTGGAGCACGCAATGGTGTTTCTCCGGCAAGTCCTGGCGTCCGCCCTCATTTTTGGAATCGTATTCACAACGTCGCCCGTCAACGCGACGGCTTTCGTTCCTTCAAACCCTCAGCAACAACAGCAGCCAGCACCCGGCGGGGGCGAAGATCAGCAAAATGCTCCACTCACGGCGAAGGACATCGACAATCTGGTCGCGCCTATTGCGCTGTACCCGGACGCGCTGGTGGCGCAGATCCTTGGAGGCGCAACCTACCCCGACGAGATTGTTGAGGCAGACCGCTTCGTAAAGGCAAACAAAAATTTGAGCGCCAACGATCTGATGACCAAGGTCAATGGCCAGAGTTGGGATCCCAGTGTGAAGGCCCTGACCCAGTTCCCTTCTGTGCTCGACAACATGTCGCAGAACTTGTCGTGGACCTCAGCCCTGGGCGAGGCTTCTTATTACCAGCAGAAAGACGTTCTGGATGCCGTCCAGCGCCTGCGCAAACAGGCAAAGGACGCCGGCAATTTGAAGACGACCTCCCAACAAACCGTAGTGCAGCAGAATCCCCAAACCATCGTGATTCAGCCGGCAAACCCGCAGGTGGTATACGTCCCGACCTACAATCCCACAGTCGTGTACGGAACGCCTTACTCTCCTCCGGGATACAGCACGGCGGCGCTGGTTACTACCGGTGTGATTGCCTTCGGTGTAGGCATGGCGATCGGCGCCAGCATGAACAACAGTTGCTGCGGTTGGGGATGGAACTCCTGGGGTTGCGGCTGGCATGGCGGAACCGTGGTGTATCAACGTAATGTCTACGTTTCCCGCAGCAACGTGTATGCGAATGGCAATCGGTACCACGGTGGTAATTACAATCGGCCGGTTCACTATGGGAATAACAACAACGTCAACCGTTCAGGCAATCGCAACACCAACGTCAGTGGGAACACGGTCAACATAAATAAAAATAACGGCAACAATTACGGAAGCAATCGACAGAACAATGGAAGCAACAACAATGGCAACACTCGGCCGAACAACGGGAACAACGCCCCGAATAATCGGCCTAACAATGCCCAGAACAACAACCGTCAACCTAACGGAACCACAGGAGCCAACCGCGGCGGCAGCACTCCACAAACCCGTCAGGCGCCAGCCGCCGACCGCGGGTATGGAAAGAACCCCTCCACCGGTACGAAGAGTGGAGCTTTTAGCGGCTACGGATCAGGAGGAGCCACTCGAGCCCAGAGCGACCGCGGACGCCAGAGCGTCAACGGAGGCGGGGCTCGTCAGGCACCAGCTGAGCGAGGCGGGGCTCGCAAACGGTAGCTGCCTACCTCTACAGCGTGGATTTGAGTCTTGATAGAAATTGCCGGATGGAGGCTGGAAGATGGCTAACGCCAAAAGAGTTTTATGGATAGCGGCAGCGGCAGGACTGCTGCTCGCCACGGTAACGGCTGCTTATGCGCAGGATGCAGGGCAAAAGACCTTTGCCACTGCACAAGACGCGGCAAAGGCTTTGTACGAAGCGGTAAAGTCAGGCGATAAAGACACTATGTTGAGGGTTCTTGGTGCTTCTGCGACGAATGTGGTTTCCTCGGGCGACGAAGTGCAGGACAAGAAGAACGGTGCCTTTTTCACCGACAAGTATGAGCAGATGAACCGCTGGGGCAAGGAAAGCGACGGCAGCATGGTGCTGTATTGCGGCGCCGAGAACTGGCCTTTTCCGATACCCTTAAAGAAGGCAGCGAGTGGCCAGTGGTATTTCGACACCAAGGCCGGTGCGCAGGAGATCCTGTTCCGTCGCATCGGCAAGAATGAACTGGCTGCAATCCGAGTTTGCGGCGTGCTGGCCGATGCTCAGCACGAGTACTTCGGCCAGACACACGACGGTGATTCCGTGCATCAGTATGCGCAGAAATTCACCAGCGACGAAGGCAAGCAGAACGGCCTATACTGGAAGACCGCTGAAGGAGAGCCTGAAAGTCCAGTGGGCCCGCTGGTAGCCTACGCGACGGGCGAAGGTTACGGCGGCGAGAAAACTGCGGCAGCGCAGCCCTTTCACGGCTACTTCTTCCACATCCTCACCGCACAGGGAGCAAATGTTCCGGGCGGTGCCAAAAGCTACATCGTTGACGGTAAGATGACGGGCGGCTTCGCGTTCGTAGCCTATCCGGCTGAGTACCACAACTCAGGGGTGATGACTTTTCTGGTAGACCAGAGTGGGATCGTGTATCAGAAAGATCTGGGCGTGAACACGGCTGAGGCCGCTAAGGGCATGACCAGCTATAATCCCGACTCCAGTTGGACGGTCGCAGAAGGTTCCCCAGACGAGGACGCCGCCGCACCCACAGAAAATTAGAGCAGAGCAGTACGGTTGAATTCTGAGACTGGCGGGCCAGGGATGCGTCCTAAAGCCTGCCTTTCCTTTTGCCGATGTTGACGGTGATATGAACCGTCTAGCCGAATCGGGCACTGCTGAAAATAACCCCAGCATCGCTGCAGAACGACGCCAGCAGGAACGAATCTCCCTTTCCGCTCCAGTGCGCATTGTCGCCATCAACGGAAAGACTGCCGCTTACGATGCAATCTGCCGCAACGTCAGCCATGGTGGCGTTGCCTTTGAAACTGCCGAGGTCCTGGATGTCGGCAAGATAATCGAGTTCGAATTTCTACACATGGTCGATCATCCTTGCCGCTACTACACTCGCATACTATATCGGCAAGGCAACAGCTATGGCGCTTACTATGTGAACGATGACGGCAGCGACATCCGCCCCCAGAATTGACTGGACATTTCCGAGTAAGCCTTGGTTGGTATAAAAGGCGCCCAAGTTGAGACAAACGGTGGACCGGGGTGGACAGAACACACTTCTTGGGCCGCTGCCGGGAACCTGTCCCTTGACTTGTCGCTGAAGACAAACGCTTCGCGGAGGGCACGCCTTCGCAATTCCACACCCGCAACAGAGTACAATGGGCTCCGCCCTGGCAATGGGAGATTGAACGTTCCTGGGCCTGCGATCGTATAGAACTGCTGACGTCTGATGCTGCTGAACTCGAAGTCGACAGGTTGTACGAGTGAGCGGTTCATCATCTCAAGGAGCAAACTGCATGCTGCTGGTCCGGAGGCTAATCCTCGGAATTTTGTCTTTCACTGCGCTGCTGGCATCCGCCCAGACAGCTGATGAATTAGTGGCGAAAAACATCCAGGCCAAGGGTGGATCGGACAAAATCAAGTCCGTGAACACGGTTCGCATGATCGGCACAATTCACGTTCAGGGCATCGACGCGGAAGTCATGCAGGAACAAAAGCGCCCCAACATGATCCGCCAGAACTTTACCCTGCAGAACATGACCCAGGTTCAGGCCTATGACGGAAGCAGTGCATGGCAGATTCAGCCGTTTGGGGGAAAGAAAGATCCCGAACTTATGGGTGACGACGACTCGCGAGATCTTGTTGAACAGGCGGATATTGATGGACCGCTCGTTGATTACCAGGCAAAGGGTAACAAGGTGGAGTACCTTGGCCACGATACTGTCGACGGTGATGATGCTTATAAATTGAAAGTCACGCTGAAGAACGGCGACATCCTGTACTACTTCCTGGATCCAGACACCTATCTCGAGATCAGGACTGAAAAGCAACAGTTCATTCGCGGGTCGGTCCGCGAAACCGAGCAGGACTTGGGCTCCTATAAGCAGGTTGCGGGCGTATATTATCCGTTTTCGGTTGAAGGCGGTACGAAGAATAACCCTAACGACCACGCCCGAATTACATTCGAGAAGATCGAAGTGAACGTTCCTATCGACGATTCCCAATTCAAAATGCCGTCTCTGAAGAAATAAGAGCCGCTGGTATACGCAGGTTCACCTGACGATCTCCGATTGAGAGGACTTCATCACTATGGCTGCTGCCTGGTTTGGTAGTAGATGCTACGGATTCATTGTTTTCTTCGGTTTATGCTTCCTGGTCACGTCGCCGGTACCCGGCACAGCCGAGGCGCCCATAAAGTTTGATTCAGGCACCATCTCCGGCTTGCCGGCGCGCAATATTGGCTCCGCAGTCATGAGCGGACGTATCGCCGCCCTCGACGCGACCCATGACCAGGGACGCTTGCTGGTCTTCGCCGGAGCTGCCAGCGGAGGCGTATGGAAGTCTGTAAACGGCGGCACTACTTTCAAATCCGTTTTCGACAAGCCTGACGTGCAGTCCATCGGCGCGATCACCATTGATCCCACCAATTCGCAAGTCGTTTGGGTGGGTAGCGGGGAAGCGTGGACCCGCAACAGCGTGTCGGTGGGCGACGGGATTTACAAATCGACCGATGGTGGCGAGAACTGGACCAATGTCGGGCTCAAGGATTCCGAGCACATTGCCAAGATCCTCGTCGACCCCAAGAACGGCAACGTTGTGTATGCGTGCGCCACGGGACATCTGTGGGACGACAACAACGAACGCGGCGTCTACAAAACCACCGACGGCGGTAAGACCTGGAACAAGGTTCTGGCGGGCAAGAATGCTTCGACGGGCTGCGCCATGCTCAGCATGACCCCGCTCGAGCCCAACACAATCTATGCCTCGATGTGGGACTTCCGCCGCCAGGGCTGGACCTTCCGTTCCGGCGGTGAGGGCAGCGGGCTCTACAAATCGACCGATGGCGGCGAGCACTGGACGGAACTTGACGAGACCAACACCAAAGGCCTGCCTGCGAAGCCGTATGGCCGCATTGCGATATCGGTCGCGCCGTCGAATCCGCAAATTGTCTATGCCATGATCGAGGCCAAGGCCAGCGCGCTGTATCGCTCCGATGACGGCGGCAAGACGTGGACTAAGAAGGACGCGAGCCAGTTCATGGTGTGGCGCCCATTCTACTTTGCTAACTTGATCATCGATCCCAAGGATCCCGAGAAGGTTTTCAAGCCCGACCTTATTTTGCTCTTGAGCGTGAACGGCGGGCAAAGCTTCAGTCCGGTGTCGAGTTCAGCGCACGGCGACTTTCACGTGGTGTGGATCGATCCCGCGAACTCCAACGTTGTGTATGCGGGCGATGACGGCGGGCTGTGGCGCAGCCAGGACGGCGGTACGCGCTGGATGCATCAGGTCAATTTGCCGGTCTCGCAGTTCTACCACGTCAGCACCGACAATGCCGATCCGTATCATGTCTACGGCGGCCTGCAGGACAATAGCGCGTGGGTCGGCGACTCGTCCTATCCGCAGGGCGTGACCTATTCGCGCTGGGAAAACATGTACGGTGGCGACGGTTTCTGGATGTTTGAGGACCCCGCCGATCCGACGTACATCTATGCTGAAGCACAGGGCGGCGCGATTGGACGCGTCAACCGCTACACGCACGAGACGCGGGCCATTACCCCATACGCGGAATATGGCGAAAAAAAGCTGCGCTTCAACTGGAACGCGCCCATACACATGAGCCCGAACGAAAAGGGCACGATCTACATTGGAGCCCAGTTTCTCTTTCGTTCGCGCGATCACGGGCAGTCGTGGCAACGAATTTCCCCCGACCTCACCACCAATGATCCAGAAAAGCAAAAGCAGGAGGAATCCGGCGGCATCACCGTGGATAACTCCGCGGCCGAGATGCACACGTCGATTTACTCGATCAGCGAGTCGCCCAAGAACGGCCAGATCATCTGGGTCGGCACCGACGACGGCAATGTGCAGATCACGCGGGATGGCGCCAAGACCTGGACCAACTTGACGGACAACGTTGGCGTGGCCAAGAACTCATGGGTATCGACAGTTGCCGCCGGCCGCTTCGAGGAAGGAACCGCTTACGCCACCTTCGATCGCCATACCTTCGGCGATATGAAGCCCTATCTCTACAAGACCACCGACTACGGTAAGACTTGGACCGCGCTCCCCGTGCAGGAGAATGGCGTGCGCGGCTACGCGCATGTCATCACCGAAGACACGGTGAAGCCGAACATCCTCTTCCTGGGTACGGAATTCGGTCTGTGGGTCTCCATCGATGGGGGCCAGAAGTGGGCCCAGTACAAAGGCTCCAGCTTCCCTGCCGTCGCGGTGCGTGACATCGTGGTGCAGGCGCGCCAATCGGACCTGGTGCTGGCGACGCATGGACGCGGCATCTGGATCATCGACGACATTTCCCCGCTGCGCGCGCTGACTCCGGAGATGATGACGGAAGCCGCCGGTTTTGTCTCCGCGCGTCCTGCTGTGCAGTACGTCGAAGCCCAGGCGGGATGGCCCGAGGGCGATGAGACCTTCGTCGGTCCGCCCCGGCCTACCGACGCCATGATCACCTACTACCAGAAGAGCCGCCACATCTACGGCGACCTTAAGATCGAGATCTTCGACCCCCAGGGTAAACTCCTCGACACGATCGGAGGCAGCAAGCATCGTGGCCTGAACCGTGCCATGTGGTCGATGCGGCTGAAGGCTCCGAATGTGCCTCCGGCGGCTTCAGCAGCCTTTGGCGCAGCTCAGGGCCCCAAGGTCCTTCCTGGCGTGTACACAGTCAAGATGAGCAAGGGTGATCAGGTCTATACGACAAAGTTAAACGTCATCACCGATCCGCGTGCAAAATACTCGGCGGAAGATCGCAAAGCGCAATTCGACCTGGCCATGAAGCTTTATGTGATGCTCGATCACATGAGCTGGGCCGTGGACAATATCGTCGAAGTTCGCGACGGCGCCAATCAACGCGCGGCAAAGCTGCCGGAGAATGATCCCCTGCGCAAACAACTCGCCGCCCTGGCAACTTCGGCGGATCAGGTTCGTTCGAAGATCGTTGCCACGAAAGAGGGCGGCGCTATTACAGGTGAGGAACGGCTTCGCGAATTCGTGACCCAGGTTTACGGCGACGTGCTCAGCTACGACGGGAAGCCGACCAATGACGAGGTCGCGCGAACCGAAGTGCTGGATCGTGAACTCGCGGATGTAATCAAGGAGTTCCAGAAGCTCACGGCTGACCAGCTGACGCCCATCAACAAAGCCTTGCAGGAGAAGAAGATGGATGCGATCCAAGTCACTCCAGAGGCAGAGTGGCAGAAGGCGCATCCGGCTGGCGCTCAGCCGCAAGCCTCGGGGATGATGCTGCGGGATGTTGATTGAGGAAGTATCAAGCCACGCACCCCGAGCTCAATGATGTGGAGCAATCGCTCACACTTCCAGGGAGTGTGCGATTTGCTGGGAGACTCGCATGACATCAGTCGTAGCTGACCTCGAACCTAAAGAAGTTTGGAAACACTTCGACGCGATTTCCGCGATTCCACGAGCTTCGACCAAAGAGGCTGCGGCACGAGCCTACGTCTTGGGATTAGCGGCGCGACTCGGCCTCGAAGCGGTACATGATCGAATTGGCAATACGGTCATCCGTAAACCCGCTCGGCCGGGACGGGAAACGGCGCCCAAAGCGCTTCTGCAGGGTCACCTCGACATGGTCTGTGAAAAGAATGAGGGAACCCCGCATAACTTCGATACCGACCCGATTAAACTCGTTCGCGACGGCGATTGGCTAAAAGCTGACGGCACTACACTTGGCTCCGATAATGGCGTGGGCGTCGCGGCTGCGTTAGCTGTCATGGAGAGCGACGACATCGCGCACGGACCGCTGGAGTTCGTCTTCACCATCGACGAGGAGACAGGTCTCACGGGTGCTGCTGAGTTTCCTGGGGGTTTGCTGCGGTCCGAATATTTTCTAAATCTCGACAACGAGGAAAAGGGCACGCTCTGCATCGGCTGCTCGGGCGGAATCAAGACGACCGCTCGGCGGAAGGTTACCTTGCGTCCCACCCAAGGCAAGTCTGCATGGAGGCTTAAAGTATCGGGCTTAAAAGGGGGACACTCAGGCGTGGATATCCACCAGGGCCGCGGCAATGCGTTGCGGATTCTGGGCACTACCTTGCAGATTGCTCTCGAGAGCCTGCCGATCGAAATCGCGGAACTCAGTGGCGGGAGCGCGCAAAATGCTATTCCGCGCGAGGCATCGGCGACGGTTGTGCTCGATCCTTCTCACGAGAAGGCCTTGCGCGCGGCTGTCGCGGCGAGCGAAGCCGCGTGGAAATCGGATCTCGGCAGCTTCGACCCTGGATTGCAGATTACGCTGGAGAAGGCGACGCTCCCCAAGGAGGTCTTCGAGGCGACTGACGCTAAGCTTTCCGTTGATCTATTGGCCAGCCTGCATCACGGCGTCCTCGCTATGAGTCCCGACGTTCCAGGACTGGTACAGGACTCGACCAACTTGGCCGTTGTCTCTACGGCGAAAGACACAATTGAGGTGGTAACCAGCCAGCGTAGCGCGATCGAGACTAGCAAATGGTCGGCTGCGCGCATGGTTGCGACGGTCTGCCGGCTGGCTGGCTTCGAAGCCGAACACAGCGGCAGCTACCCTGGATGGAAGCCCGAGCCGAATAGCGAGATCGTGCAGAAGCTTCAAACTGTGCACCAGAAGCTTTTTGGTGAGAAAGCAAAGTTGATCGCCATGCACGCCGGGCTTGAGTGCGGAGTTATAGGAGAGAAGTACCCGGGCATGCAGATGGTCTCTTTCGGCCCGACGATTGTCGATCCACACAGTCCTAACGAGCGCGTCGAGATCTCCTCGGTCGAAAGCTTCTGGAAGTATCTAAAGGGCGTTCTGGAAGCGATCTGATCTCTCGTCGCTTGACCTTACCCGCGAGCCTTCACCGCGGCCGCTAATTCTCTCAGCAGCGTCATTGTCTCGTCCCATGAGATGCAGGCGTCGGTTATACTTTGCCCATACACGAGCGGCTGTCCAGGAACATGTTTTTGTGCTCCCGCAACCAGGTTGCTCTCCAGCATCACGCCGATAATGCGTCGCTCTCCACCGGCAAGCTGCATAGCGACATCCCGGCACACCGCCGGCTGGCGCGTGTGGTCTTTATTGCTGTTGGCATGGCTGCAATCGATCATGACGCGCTGCGCCAGCCCTGCATCCCGCAGCTGATCGCAGACGCCGGCCACGGCTTCGGCAGTGTAGTTCACCATGCTGCGTCCACCGCGCAAGATGACGTGGCAATCTTGATTCCCGGTGGTGACGAAGATTGCGGACTGACCATGCTTCGTGTGACCAAGAAACGTGTGCGGCTGTGCCGCTGAAACCACCGCTTCGATCGCGATCTGCGCATCGCCCGAGGTCGCATTCTTGAAACCAACTGGACAAGAGATACCTGAGACGAGTTGCCGGTGCACTTGACTTTCGGTCGTGCGGGCACCAATGGCCCCCCAACTGACCAGGCTGGCCATGTATTGCGGAAGGATCATGTCCAGAAATTCCGTGCCCGCCGGAACTCCCATCTCGGCCAAGTCGAGTAACAGCCGCCGCGCCTGGCGCAGCCCTTCATTGATCTTGTACGACTGGTCGAGATCAGGGTCGTTGATCAGTCCCTTCCATCCCACGGTGGTGCGTGGCTTTTCAAAATAAACACGCATCACGATGCAGAGCTGTTGCGACAGTTCTGCCATTGCAGACTTCAGAAGACCGGCATATTCGCGCGCCGCGTTGGTGTCGTGAATGGAGCAAGGGCCCACCACCACCAGCAATCTCGAGGCATTGCCGTTCAGAATCTCGCAAATCTCGTTACGCGCGCGATAGACGGTCTCGGCTGCGATTTCGGACGTCGGCATCTCCTCCTCCAGAAACACCGGAGGCAGCACGACTTTGGTCCATTTGATACGAAGATCGTCCGTAGGGTGGAACATGGCTTGGCGAAGTGATTCGTCCCTTCGGACAATTGCGCGCGGACGAATACGGTCTCTGAACTAATCTAACAGGGCGGTCGCAAACGATTTCTAGGAACCGGCGTAACAGGCCGCGCAGCCGCCGTCTGAAACTAGCTCATGGTGATGAGGGCAGAGGAGGGACTGGTCGGGGCGAGAGGATTTGAACCTCCGACCCCCTGCGCCCAAGGCAGGTGCGCTACCAGGCTGCGCTACGCCCCGACTCGAATGACTCTACCGATTCTAACCTACTTTCGAAACTGATACACGGCGCGAGGGGGGAACAATTCGAGCCCTCGCAGCTTTCAGTTCTTACTCACTAATCTCGTTTACCGGTACCTGTAATTTTTTCTTCGAAGACGTTGAGCGTGCTGATGGCGGCTGGCGATCGCTTAGAGATCCAAGGGATCGGAGGGCGCTGACGTTGAGCAGCGGTTGTCCAAACGGGTTCTATCGGCTAAAATCATAAGTATCCAGCCAGTTTGGCAATCCTGGAGTAAGTCATGGCACAAGTTTGTGAAATCTGCGGCAAAGGGCCGCAGTTCGGCAACAACATCAGTCACGCGAACAACGTCACAAAGCGGCGGTGGAACGTCAATTTGCGCCCGGTGCACGCCAAGACCAAGACTGGCAACAAGCGCATGCGCGTCTGTACCGGCTGCCTTCGCAGTGGCAAAGTTGTTAAAGCATAAGACTTTAGCGGTTTCTTAAGGTAGCCTTCCCTGCCGGGAGGGCTCTTTCGTGCGCTTTGTTCCCGAAATCCATGCCAGAGATTGTTATCCGTCTGAGATAGGCTCCTAGACGAGATTCACGCCTAGGTAAGAACGGTCACGCCCACTGACGGAGGTAGGCACTTCAGCCGAGCCGATATCCGATCATGTACCGCGTCAGCTTGAACGTAACGTGTAGGCGCCGGACGGTCGGTTCTCCACGAAGACTACGCCAAATTGCCAACAACTTCTTCGCGAATGTCAAGACACTCACCTCTTGCTTGCACATGGATTTTGCCGAGCCACCGAGTGGCGAAGAAAGCTCCGCTGCACTTCAACTCAGATCACACACGAAACAGATGGCTGGAAGATGAACGGATTACGAAGATTTCATTACGTAGTCAGGTTAGCAACACCAGCAATCTCTGAAGCGAATCGCACGAAGATTCCAGCTCAGTTGCAGTCTCCGGAGGTTGGAAGAATATCCGGCCAGACAGTCACTTGCCACGCAAGGTTGCGGGACCGAGTTCAACCGACTCGTTCCCTTCGAATTTGATACTTGCTTGCGGCATTGCGTTTAGGTCTGCCTCTTTCGCCGCAATCAGAGCCCATAACAGAAGCATCTTTCGGTGCCGGGTAACGAAAATCATTTCTGACGCCCTGTCAGCCAGTTCCTGGCCCGGAACGCGCTCACCGACGGTTCCGCGATAAACCGCGAAGAGATGGTCCGAAATGGATAAAAGACTAACCAGTTGAACTTCCCCGAAATCTCCCAGCATTTCCAGATAAGTCTCCAACTCTTCCGCACCTTGTTTGTCCCGAACCGTATCAGGGCCACGCAATGATAAACACGCGGGGTCCAGCGCTCGCAGACTCATTCGAGGTGTCTGACCGGTCGTAGCGCCCTGATTGTCTTTTACAACCTGCAGAAGCGACCGCGAGCAAGCTTGCAGAAAATCCGAGGTTCGTTGAGCGATGCCAGTGGCCGCAGGTTTGCCGTCCCGCAGACTCTCGGGGTTCAGTAGTTTCCAGCCCGCCGGAATAAGAAACGCCACCCCCAAATCCTCGTTGCGATAAACTCCATCGTTGAACTCGCCGGGTGGAATTTGCTGCTCCTGCGGCTTGTCCGCCAATCTGGCGTCTACGTGCGCTGTGGGGATGGTTGGCCCCTGGTAGGGCTCTCCCTCTGGGAGAACGGTGGTTACCCCGTCGTCTGTGGTCAGGGTGCCATCATCATGCGGACAATAGAGATGGATCGTCTCCATTGCATGTTTGGCGTTCTTCAGGAACTCCTTGTCGTTGGTGACGATTTCGAAGTGCAACTTGTAATTTTTGATCTTGGTCCAGTACAGAATTCCATATTTGTCGCCGATGTGGTTTTCGACGTGGTAAAAATGTCCGGATCGCATCATCCAATCGGGCGGTTCACGACTGAGTTGCGGCTGGCGATTGGCCCACGCCTGAAAGGCCTTCTGCCTTTGCTCCTCGGTCACCTGAGGAATCGGGTTCGAGGGCTCCGAGGCGGTAATCGTGATGGAGCCTTCACGACTGCCGTTCTTGAACGACAAAGCCAGCAGAGCGTGCTGCCGGGGTTCCATAAGCGGCAACATAATTCTCTGATCCACAGAAGCTGGAAGATCGAGAGCCAATCCAAAAAAGACACTGGTGTACCGCGAATCGGAAAGATAGCCGGTTTCCGGCAGTAACTGCTCATCCCCTTGGGATTGAAGGACCGTGTCGACAACCGTCGCGATCTCGGGTGGCAGGTCTTGGTCGTCGTCTTCCTGCTGTATTGGGCATTGGGCGTGCCCTTGGGCCACAAGAAAGACGATTAACACTGCGATATTCGCGACGATTCGGTGTAGGACGGTCATTCGGCCTTGAAAATCTAAACGGCAGAGCGACGCTCCAGTTGCGCCATCTCTGCAATATTCGACGTCCTCAGTCATACGCCGACCTGATCCTTTCAGCCGTTTTTATCACGCGAGCAAAAAGATTGCACCCCGAACCGCCCAGAAGTTTGTTTCCTTCCGAACAGTTCGAGGTGTGATCGCGGCGACACTTCCGATTCAACAGCGTCGGCCGATGGACCGATCGTGCTTCACTCTACAGCGGTTTGGCAACGAAGCCGGTGTTCGTGGGCGCATTGCCCCAGAATCCGACCAGATCACCCTTGTCGTTGACGCCGTTGACGACGGTCGTTCCGACGCCGTTCGGGTCATCGATCGACTGCCACTTGTTCGTGGTAGCGAGGGTATTGTAGGTGAATCCGTGGGTGTTTCCATTTTGCATGTAGACACCGACGATCAGGCCGGTGTTGTTGATTCCGAGGGCCTGCGTGAACGAGCCGCCCGGGAAGTTCAAGCTCTGAAAAGTACCCTGATTGAGCCAGAAGCCGTGGTTGACGCCCTTGGAGTCGATCCAGAAGCCGCAAACCTGGCCTGAGTTATTGATCCCCGTAGCTTGCGCACCGCCGACGGCTCCAGGAATGGTTATTACTTCAAAGACGCCGCCGGTCTCATCGTAGACGTACGGGAAGTCAGGCGTCGTATTGCCGATGCTCTGGCTGTAGTAACCGGCAGCCTGATGATTGTCGTTCTGCGACAAGAGCTGGTTGAAGACGGAACCCGGGAAATCGACGGTGGCAAACACACCGCTCTGGTCGGTGAAGCCATGGGTCTTTCCTGCCTGGTCGACGTAAAAGCCAGAGGTCTTGCCGTTGTTGTTGATCCCGATAACCTGGGTCATCATCGAACCAGGATAATTCTCGGTGGTGAAGTGGTTCGGCAGCACGAGCGTGAAGCCCGAGTTGACATTGAAGTTGTGGTAGCCGGCGATTTGGAGGCCGTTGTTGATGCCGAGCAGCTGGGTGAAGGTGTCACCAGAATACTGGACGTCAGTAAAGGTGTAACTCACTGTTGGGGTCCAGTTGGAGTCTTCTTGAGCCCACACTGACAAAGACATAGACAATAGAAGGCCAAGAACCAAAGCTAGGGTTGCGCGTTTCATTTCAATTCTCCTCTTAAGTAATGTTTTTCCGATTTTCAGGTTGCGGCGTTTTTTTTTGCCGCTCAACTAAGAAAGCGACGGGGGAAGCAAAGTTCCCTCATGAACGAGAAAAAAAATGAAAAGGGTCCCCCAGGAAACACCAGGACTGGTGATTGCCTTGTCCCCGGAGTAGGGGGAACGCAGCGACGGGATTGATGCCAGTGGCGATCGGAACCCACTTTGGTGTGGGGAAAACCGCGGAGACGGGAGCGCTACTTTGGTGAACCTGATACCGATGCGGCTGGAGTTTCGGCTTTCGCCCCTCGCACGGCGACCAGGTAATCGACAATTTTCTGCTGGTCCGCCTCAGGAACAGAGGCTCCATAGGCGTCCACCATCTTCTTCACTTCCTTCTCCCATACCGTACGAGAAAACTTTGGCTGCATGGTGACATATCGCGCCGAGTGACAGGTCAGGCAGTCGTTGCGGTAGGTCTCGACGTTCGGCCCAGGCGGGATCGTCGCCGCGTACTGCGGGAGAACGATCTTAGAAACTGAAGTTTGGTCGTCAGAGGAGCGCTTGCCGCCACTTGGTTGCTGAGCAGACAGAGTTAAGGCAGCGACAACAACTGCGACAGTAGTGAGGATGTTCTTGCAATCTCGCATCCTTCTCCTCAGAGCACGAGCACATCGACGTGTTCGATCACATCACGTTGGTAACCGCTTCGATTCCATTGCTTTTCCTGTTGAGTGTTTCCATCTCCGCTGGTTGCCCGCACCATTAGACGATAGGGCCCCTTGGTCGAAGGCTTCCAATCCGACTGCCACGACCGCCAGGAATAATTTCCTAAGTCTTTACCCAGGGCTGCGTCACTCCAGGTAGCTCCCCCATCCGTCGAGACTTCCACTTTCCGGATCCCCGAGCCCCCATCGTTTGCGACACCCCGCAACGTATAGGAGGAGCCGGCTTTCAAGTGTTCCTGTGGCGCGGGACGAACAAAGATTGAATGTACCGACATCCGGTTGATCGGTATCGTAACCGGCGCCAAACTTTGCGGCCCTTCGTCCGCATAGCGATTGTCAGGAATGCGGTACGCTTTGTCCATCCAGAACGTCTTCAGCGGCTGATCGAGGACAGCGATTGAGGACACCGCCTTGACCCAATAGGTTGCATACCAACCAGGCACGACGATACGTGCCGGAAAGCCATTCAACATGGGCAAGGGCTCGCCATTCATTTCATACGCGATGATCACACTCCCGTCCCGGGCGTGGTCGATCTGGAGCGACTTCTCAAAGCGTGGAGTCGCCGGCACCGGAGCCACATCCAGGCCGTGTAGCCCGACTTGCACCGCGCCAGGAAGAACGCCGGCAGAGTCTAAGACATCCTTCAGCCGCGCTCCTTTCCAGCGAGCATTTCCCATAGCGCCGTTCGCCCACTGCCCGCCCGGCACTCGTGGTTCGAAAAGACTGCGGCTGTTGCCGGCGCATTGGCATAGAGCGACCATCTCGACGGGTTCAAATTTCGTTCGCAGATCGTGTACCGACAGGCTCAGCGGCTTTTGAACTCTGCCACCAACTTCGAGGCGAAACGTCTGTAGGTCGACCGCGGTTGGAATTCCGGAAAGGTGCCAGCGGACGAAAAAGGCATCGTTCGGCGTCAGTTCCGTTTGAAAATAGTGCAGCGGAGTTTCCAACTGAGGCGGACGGTCCGTCAGCAGGATCAAATCCGTCTTCTGCGGGTAGCGCGCTAACTGCCGCGTCATCCCGGTTTGCGTCGCTGAAGAATTGTTTGAGCTTGGAAAGGCCATTTCCAGCGCATCGCCTGCGCGCCAGCTCACCGCAGCGAAGCCGGTAAGCGAGGTGAGCATCGTAACGAAACACCGACGGTCAATATAACTTTCGTTCATACCGGTTCCACCATTCCTCATCCGCCGCCGTACCGACCTCATATCCGCCTCGGGTAAGCTTAAAGGCGATACACGAAACCAAGAAGTGGGACAATCGTCTGCGGCGGTGCTACGCTGGCGTTAGCGTTGGAATCCACTGGCTGCACACGGCGAACCTCCGCGCGCCCAGCCACCATTCCCATCAACCCAATGGTATTACTAGACATTGCCTTTTGGCAAGTTGCTCTTTATTTAGTGCCGAGGAGCCGGTCCTGTGAGCGGCTCCTCGTAAGTGCCTCTAACGTAGTTTATTGAAAACCATCTGGACGAGCCTCGTCTGGCTAATTTTGGAGCGAGGCCAAAGTCTGTTGCGCATCTTGCGCTTCGTTGCCCTTCAAATTGAGCGCCAGCGCCTTTTGCAATTCCGCCTTCGCCCGACCTTTGTCTCCTGCTCCGTTCAGCGCCATACCGAGGTGATAGCGAAATTCTGCACTCTCTGGCTTAGCTTTCAGGGCGTCTTCCAATAAGGAAATCGATATCTGATAGTTCCCTTTTTTGTACTGGATCCAGGCCAGTGTGTCGTTTATACCGACCAACTGGGGCGCTTGCTGTTTGGCCTGGGTTGCAAGACTCAAAGCTTCGTCGAGGTTCTTGCCCTGCACGGCATAAACCCAAGCAACGTCGTTGGCTGCAATCGGGTTATTCCGATTGGCCTGAAGCGCCACCTGATAATACTTCAGCGCGGAGTCCAAGTCGTTCTTGGCCAGATACATATTGCCAACGTTGGTGTTGAGTTGCGCGGCATCGGGTTGGATTGCAAGGGCCTGTTTGTAAATGCCAAGAGCTGCATCCGTGTTTCCCATCACCTCGTACAGCCGGCCGAGCTGTAGATAAACCGGAATAGCCTTCGGATCGATCTTCAGCGCGTTTTGGAAGACTCCGACTGCCTGGTCGAACTTCTTCGCATCCGCCAGGGCGGATCCGTAGATGAATTGTGCCTGTGCGCGCTTGGGATTGGCCGTGGCGTATTGTTCGGCTACCTGCAAGGCGCGAGGCGCCTGATTGGTAGCGAACAACATGCTGACGTAATCACCCACGGCCGTGTCATATTGCGGATTCAGTTTGAGGGCGGCCTGGAACTCGCGTTCGGCGTCCTGCGTTTTCTTAAGCCCAAAGTACGCAAAGGCTTTATTCAGGTGGACCATGGGATCGTTCGGTACACCTTTTTCAACGATTTCCAATTCATCCAGGGCACCTTTGTAGTCCTTGTGAGCCGATGTCAATGGTTCCCAGAACAAAATGCGCCTGCAGATTATTGGGATTTAGTTTCAGCAGACGGTCTGTGTACTCACGGGCAGTATCATAGTCGCGCGCATCGCGATAAGTCTCCGCGAGCGCCTGCAGCACCAGGGGGTTATCGGGCTGCCGCTTGACCGCTTCCTGCAATTCGCTTTTCGCGCCAGCCAAATCGCCCGACTGATGAAGAATCTGCCCCAGCATGAAATGCGCCTGCGGATTCTCCGGCGCGTCCTTAATCACTGAACGCAGTAGCGTGATGGCTTCCGTTCGCTTGCCCTGAACCGCAAGGATGCGTGCCTGGGTAATGCGGGCCATCACGTCGGCCGGCTTTTCCTTCAGCGTTTGATCATTGAGCTTGGTTGCTTCCGCGACATTGCCCGTATCAAGCAGTGTCTCCACCAGCCTGGCCCTAATTTCGTCCGTCTTACCCTCTGTCTTACTCTTGAGGGTGAGGCCGCGCTGATATTCCTTAATTGCGGCTTGAGGATTCCGGGAAGCGATGTAGAAGTCACCGATCGCTCCCGCGACATCGGCTGAATTCGGTTGCGTCGCGCGCAATTGATCAAGAACTTTGTCGGATTCATCTTTTTGCTTCTGCGCTAGCAACATACCGGCCAGCCTGAGGTAGTTCGCCGGGACGTCGGGATTGTTCTTAATACCGTCCCGCAAGACTTGTTCTGCTTTGTCAGGCTCTTTTTGGAGCTGGTAAAAGCTGGCCAGATTAACGTACGCCTGCTGGCTGTGGGGATCGATGGCCACGGCCTGACGGAAATCGCTCTCCGCTTCCGGAAATTTCTTCAAGCTGGCGAAAAGGACGCCCCGGTTGAGATATCCGCCTACGTCCTTCGGCTGCAGTTGGATTAGCTTCGTGTATGCATCAATCGCTTCCTGTGCATGGCCCTGGGCAAACATTGCTGTGCCTAAAAGGCGATAACCGTCAGGGCTATTCGGATTGTGCTCGATGATGTAACGCGCTTCTTCCTCGGCCTTCGCGTAGCCTTCAGGTCGCTTGCTTAGAATGTAAAGATTGCCCAGGTCTGCACGTGCCTTCAGATTGTTGGGATCCAGTTCCACCGCCGTCGAGAGTTGTTTGAAACCCTCTTGCCAGCGCTGCAAACCAAGCAGCGCGTTTCCCAGTTGATAGTGGGCTTCGGCAAATTTAGGGTCGATCTGCAAAGCTTTCTTGAACTGGATAACGGCCGCGTCATACTCCTTCTTATCCATGTACTTCTGGCCACTCTCCAAATACTTTCGCTTCGCTGTCTCCGGATTGCTATGACAAGCCGCCAACGAAAGGATCAAAAAGACCGATAAAATGTAGACGAGATAGCGATTCCGCATGAATTCTCCTGGGTCACCGAGGTATGACTTGATCGACATCGGTGGTAATTTGTTTGGCGAAAGCGATGGCTCGCGTGCGCGCTATGTCTTCATCCCCACCGATGATTGGCATGGTGATACGGATCATGGCCGCATCCGTGCGATTTAGCCGCAACGCGTCATACACAAGATAAAACTTTCCCCAATATTCGCTCGCGATTACCCGGCCGTGCGATTGGTACCAGTACAGCACGAGCTGTTTATCTAAATCCTTCTGGATGATGTACAAGTTGACAGGAACGCTCCGCCCATCATCGAGCTTCATCTGGTAAATACCTACCTGAGTAGGCTGCCAGCCCGCCCCAGGGAGACAATTCTTTGGCGAGTGGATGGTAGCGCCGGTTCGTTGGGTGCGAAAGTACTCGATGAACAATCCCAACTGGCCTTCCGAAGGAGAGCCATACACCCGATTGACGTAATCTGACAGACCCAGAACTTGGAGGGTCGCAGCATCAAGCGGGACTTCGGCAATGGACGTATATCCCGCGACTTGCTTAGGAAAGTCAGACAGCGGCTTCGCTTGCGGGGTGGCCTCGCCATGGGACAGGAAACCCATTCCGGCAGTGGCCGCCAATAACACCCCTATCATGGCCCAATAACGCGCTCCGGATTTCATGCTCCTACCTTCAATCCTTCGTTCCGGTCGTCCTTCGGGAGCCATCCGAACTTCTTGCGAATCACGACTGACAGACTATGCAGCCCAAGGAACAGTGCGGTCGCCACCACAAAAATCACCCACCCTGAGAACTCGTGCATGAAGCCCTCGGCCGCCTGGGGACCGATATAGTGCGCCATTAGCGCGGTGATCATTACCCGCGTGCCGTTACTTATGATCGCCAGTGGAATCATGGCAAGAAACAAGATCCAGCGCACAACGGTGCTGCGCTCCGCGAGGTATCCGTAACCGGCCGCCAGGGCGAGCAACGACATCAAGGAACGGATTCCGCTGCATGCTTCCACGACTTCCAGCCGCATGTTCGGCATGATCAACACGTTCCCCTCACGCATGATCGGGAAAATGTTAAGCGTCTCCAGAGCCGAAGTGGCAAACTTGGAGGCGATGAACTGTAGCGGAAAGACAATCTGGTTGTAGATCAGGACTGGGATCGGAATCGCAAATAACAAGAACCCGACCGGAAATGCCATGGCGCGCAAAACCGAGCTACCGACAAAATAGACGATCAGGCCACAAATTACCCCGAGAATCGAGATACGCGCGAGGAAGAGTTCAGCGCCCAAACTGCCCAGGAACAGCAGCCCAATCGAGGCGATAACAATAACCATGCCCCACAGCGAGGGCCGTCGCGGAATGGCCCTCAACTTTTCGCGACGCTGCCATATAAGGTAGAGCGACAATAAGGGCACGATGAAGCCGTGAGAGTAATCGGCGTCGGTGTACCACTGCTTGACCAGACGCGTGAGAACGGGAGCGTAGAGTGCGATCAGGACGAGAATCAAAAGCAGACCGGTCCAACCGAAGGGTTTCACCGTTTGCCATAGTGTTAGTAGTTTAGGAGGGGCCTTTTCCTCTGCGAGAATCCCGTTGCTGGGCGGATTCAGAGTTTCTCCCGCCGTCTCAGTGCCAGTCAGCGCCACGTGTTCAGCCGTTCCACGATGAAGTTAATTTGGGTGGTTACCCACGCTCACTATGCATTTCTTTAACCGAGCGCATGGACTAGCGTACATGACAACTGCTTGAAAATCCAGCAGTTCCGAATGGGGGGAAATTTTTTGCGCGAAATCCCGAGTAAGGTGCGCAAAATGTTGCACATCCGCGCCAGCGGAATTCCCACGATCACAGCCGCACGATCTTGGGCGAGCTAAACCCTTTCATCGCGTTGCGCGTATCCACAATGAGCTTGGAGGAGTCCAACAAAGCCTTGTAGTCGAAATTCGTGTGGTCGGTCACGATGACGACGCAGTCGGCGCTGGCAGCCGACTGGTCGAGTGGCTCGGACTCCAAAATGAAACCGTCCAATTGGAGCTTAGGCACGAACGGGTCGCTGTAGGTCACAACTGCCCCGCGTTTCTTCAGCAACAAGATGATGTCGAGGGCAGGCGACTCACGCATATCGTCGATGTTGCGTTTGTAGGCGACCCCCGCGACATGCACCCGAGACCCCTTCACTGGCTTGCTGTGGTTGTTCAGGGCGTTCTGGATCTTGTCGACCACAAAATGCGGCATGTTGCCGTTGATGTACCCGGCCAACTCTATGAATCGCGCTTCAATGCCTGACTGCTTGGTCTTCCAAGAGAGGTAGAACGGGTCGATCGGGATGCAATGGCCGCCTAGACCAGGGCCCGGATAAAAGGGCATAAATCCGAAAGGCTTGGTCGCCGCAGCCTCGATCACTTCCCAAACATCAATCCCCATACCGTCGCACATCAAAGCCATTTCGTTGACCAAGCCGATGTTGATCATACGGAAGGTGTTCTCCAGCAGTTTTACCATCTCGGCAACGCGAGTATTGCTTACTGGCACCACCTTTTCCAAGGCCTGGGAGAAGAAGAGCGTTCCCATTTCGGTGCAGGCGGGAGTAATGCCCCCAACCACTTTGGGAGTGTTCGAGGTCTGATACACGGGATTGCCGGGATCGACACGTTCCGGCGAAAAACAAAGAAAGAAATCTTCGCCCGCCTTGAACCCATCCTTCTCAAATGCAGTCAGGAGCAACTCGTCGGTTGTGCCTGGGTAGGTGGTTGATTCAAGAATGACTAGCAAGCCAGGATGAAAATACTTGGCGATCTGCTCGGCAGCCGACACAATAAAGCTCATGTCGGGATCCTTGGTCTTGCGCAGCGGAGTCGGCACGCAAATGTTGATCGTGTCTAAGTCGCGAACGACGGAGAAGTCAGCTGTAGCCCGGAAGCGCTTCCCCTCGACCAGTTGAGCAATCTCGGAAGACGGAACATCCTGGATATAGGATTCCCCACGATTCAGACGGTCCGCACGCGCCTGCTGGACATCAATGCCGGTCACCGAAAATCCGGCTTTGGCGAACTCAACGGCCAGCGGCAACCCGACATATCCAAGACCGACTATGCCGACTCGAGCGGTTTTCGCTTCTATCTTTTCCTTCAGCGTCTGAAATGTTCCAACCGCCTTCTTTTCTGCGACCTGCATATGCCTTTGAAATGCCCCCGAGGATTACTTTGTTCACCCGTACATCACTTAGCGTTTCATCGTCAGTATTACGCAACGAATCCTTGAACCACGGCCTCGCCCCTCGAAGCTTCAGAGTACCATAGCGGAAAGTGGCCGATGCGTTGGACAGTCCAAAAGTCTCCAGGAGGAATGCCGTCCCAACGTAGAATCCAGCAGCTTAGGCACGCTTCTCCTTCATAGCCAAAACCTTCCGACGTATCGAAAGCCATGTGTTTCCCCCGAGCGTCTTCAACACCTTCTTGCCGTTCCAGAATAGGTAACGCTGCACTCGAGGAGCCATCCGACCTGAAACGACGGCTGCGACCCACTCGGCTGGGACGCCCTGCTGAACTCCGAACCGACCCAGGACGACGCAACCGTTAACGGTGTAGGCGGAGGTCACCGGCTCGGACGTGAATAACACACGAATTCCGGCAGCGGCCGCGGCTTCAGCGACTTGCCGCGAGTGGTAGCCGGCAGGTACGGATGCGGTTAGCGTCGGCTCTCCCAAGATTCCGGTCAGAACCCGAGAGCTTTCTCCCCACTCGCGGTCGAGCTGCGCTCTAGAACAATGTGACATTCTGGGTGGATGCGAGCACGAATGGCTTCCGATCACGTGCCCTTGGCGGTGCAATGCTCGAATTTGTTCTTCGTTGAGAAAACCGGGCGTACCTATTTTGTCTGTGGTTACGAAGAAGTGTCCGCGCCATCCGAGTTTCTGAAGAAGGTCCGCAGTATACAGACTCGCACTGACGCCCCCGTCGTCGAATGTCAGCAGTAGCCGCCAGTTTGCGTCAACGGGCGCATCGGATACGAGGGCAGGCCTCTGCTTGGTGGCCCGTTCAATTTCCCGAAGATGGTGCTCGAACTCCGCGCATGAGAGCTTATAAATATCGGCGTCCGGACTCTGGAATCCGCTCAGCCTAAACTGCCCTTCGGGGACGATGTCGTGATAAAGCAACGCGATGTTGTGCACCTAAGCCACCTTCCCCTTCCGCGCTGCTCGCTTCCAGGATAGATAGGCACTTAACCACGGCTGGCCCCACGCTTGGGACTTGCGTCCTGCCGTAGAAATCGTGGTTGCCGATCCATCGACAATCTGCTGAAACTTCGCTTTCAGGCTATCTAAATTGTCGAACACAACCCGGTTCTGAATAATGTTATGGGACTCATTAGCTTCGTCCAGCACACAGCGATAATATCCATAGACGGGTCCCGTATCGACGCCTTTGTCGATTTTCAACAGCGTCATCCCCACATTTTCTGTGTCTCGCTTCGCCAGAGCCCAGAAACATCCGTGAGCATTGCGGTACTCTGGGCATATTCCAGGGTGCATTACGAACGTCCCGATGCGTGCCAATGTGAATATGCGCTCGTTGAGCAGATGTTTACATCTCGCTAAAATGAGCTCGGGTCGAAGTTCCGTCAGCAACTGCTCGGTTTCTTTGCTGTTGGGAGTCTCTGTCGTCAGAATCCGCGTAGAAGAAGGAAGGTCTGGATAGCGGCTTTCAAACCGACGCAACGCTTCTTCCGTCCATTGTGAATCCTTGGCTCGCAAGAAAATACGGCTATAGAGACGAAGGGCCATAACATCCAAGAATCGCCATGCGCCGATTCGCTTGATCTCGCGCTTGACGCGTTTCCACAAGCGCGATCGCGGTTCCCGGATCTCGACCACAGCGACCAGATCCGTAAAAGAAGCCAGCCACCGCGCAAGGGCGCGTCGATTGAGCGGTTCCGTGTCGTGGCAGATCAGTACAGTGCGCGCTTTATTGAGTCCTTCAGGATTTGAAGTCATTGGATCGAAATTTGGTTGACGGCGACAGAGGCAGAAATCCGCTCAAACCTTCTTAGCGCCCGAAAGCCGATTCCCGTTGCATATGCTTATGATCGTTGTCTGTTCCCGGCCCTTAGCGGACCAGCGGTATCGGCTCTGTTTCTGGAGATTCGGGTGAAAATCTTAAAAGAAAACGCATAAAGAGCTGCGCGACCGGATGTGAGGACCCTCCAACAACCGAGGACAACTCCCCAAGGACAGGTGGCCTTCGCCACAAGACTAATCCAACGTACAATCCCGCGCCGATACCAACCGCGGTTACGAACTGTGCCAAAGCGTTCTGTACGCCGAGATACTGTAAGAGTTTCAGCCACGCCCCGCAAGCCCCCGCCATCGCGAGACTCATCCAAGTCGTGGGCCACAGAGTCCGAAAATAAGTCCTAATGGATAGATTTACCAGCCGGAATGGGATGACCAGCGACGGAATCATCAACACGGTCCACACAATGGAATATGACGTGGCGACTCCCAATATCCCCCAGTGCAGGCCCACGATAAACGAAAGCACGTACATGCAACTGGCGAAAATCGTCCATCTTAAATTGAGGTCCGGCCGTCCCTGCGTGTTGTAGATCAATACGACGACCGTGATGGATTGCAGGGCTCCGAGAGGTGCGAAGATCATCAACAACGGAGCCACCGGCATCCAGTGAGCACCCAGGAAGATTCGTACGAAAGGCGTCGCCGTGACGGCCAAACCCAACATTAAGGGAAATGTGGCTAAGGCGATGATTCTGCAGGTGCGCAGATACGCGGCGCGAAATCGCACATGATCATCGTGGAATTTCGACAGAGCAGGATAAACAACTTGGCCCATTACCATTGTGAAATTCAGGATTGGAAACGTCACAAATGTGTAGGCCATCTGATAAATTCCGAGAGGACTCTTACCCAGAAAGCGCCCGACCAGCAGATTATCGGCATTTCGCGATAAGTAGTTCAAGACCTGATATCCCGATAAGTTGAGGCCGAATGACATGACATGGCGCGCCTCGGAAGGTCGAAACGCTCTAAGCCTGAGCGGAGAGTAGTACAGGATTGCCAAGGTGGTGGTGAAGCTGTTTGCCAAGGCACCGAATACCAGGCTCCATACTTTTCCTCCGGCCAGTGCAATCACGATGGCGACGATCGTTCCACAAACCGCTCCCACTGTTTGCGCGAGCGCTAATTCGCGAAATGCCATATCGCGGGTGAGAAGCGCCCTTGGCACTACACTGACGGCCCCCAGGAAAAAGGACAACGAGAGAATCTGCAAGATGGGAATCAGTTGCGGCTCATGAAAAAATCGGGCAGCCGGCCATGAAGCGAGCACCAGCAGTGCCGCCACCGCCGCTCCCAGACCCCAATTGAACCAGGACACCGTGGAGGCCAGGTTGTCCGACACCTCTTTCTCACGAATCAGTGCCTGGCCAGTGCCCACGTCTCTGACGGTTTCCAGAAAGTTCGTCACCAGAAGTGCCATGGCCATCAAGCCGTAAGCGGCTGGAGGCACCCGACGGGCCAGCACCGAAACCGACGCCACTTGCAGCACCTGCCTTGCAACTTGGAAGCTCGAAATCCAAGCCACTCCAGCGGCTGTTCGGTGAGTGAGCGATCGCGTTCCCGGCGTCATGCGGTCTTGCCACTCTGGGGATTCGTGTCAAACGAAACCGCCCATCCTCTCGCTGGGCAAGATGCGCAGCCAGTTCGCGCCTGTACAACGCAGGTGGCCTGAGTTTTCCGCGAGATGTGCGCCAAGACATTCATTCGCTTTCGTATTTGGCTTCGTAACTTATGTGGATCATCTCACGAAGCCACCACGCCCCGACGAACCCTTCTGCAAGGGAGCGTCAGGCTGTGCAGCAATGCACGGTCGGTTCGCATCCGTGAAAACGCGTGAAGCAGACCTAATCTTACCCTACTTAGAAATGCGATCTCATGGAGTCCCGCAAGCTCAGAATCAGAAATCCGCATGCCCGTGTGCGCTTTTCCGATGACCGTTCGTTTACCCTAGAGCAATGGGGGTTTGCGCTATACTAGCCGAGATTTTCGATGAACTGCGCGCCGCCCCGCTTTGGCGGCGGGACTTCCATTCAGGCAAGTGGCGGCTTGCCATCACCTAACCAGGAGGAGATCTTGCGGATATTGAAGCGGGCGATCGGGGGATTGAAATTGGCGTTTCGCCTGAATCATCCGGGCCGCGACGTGGCTGTTGATCCCGACGATACGTTTATCGTTTCTTACCCCAAGTCGGGCAATACCTGGACACGTTTCCTTGTCGCAAATCTAGTTTATCCCGACACCCCGGCAAATTTCAGTAATATTGAGGCACTCATACCCGATACCATTGCGGTGTCAAGGCGAGCGTTTGCACGGGCACCCAAACCCAGGATCATAAAAAGCCACGACTATTTCAATCCTACTTGGCCGCGGATTATTTATATCGTTCGCGATCCGCGGGATGTCGCGCTTTCGCAATTTCACTTTCATCGCAAGAGGAAGCTGATCGGAGACGATTACCCGATGGAGAAGTTCGTTACTCGTTTTCTGGCGGGTGACACTACGTTTCCTTTCATCTATGGGTCGTGGGCCGAGAATGTCAGCAGTTGGCTGGCAACTCGCCATGGCCGTCCCGGTTTCTTGCTGCTGCGTTACGAAGATATGGTGGCGCAACCCGAACGAGAGTTGACCAGAATAGCGGCCTTCTTGAAGATCGATCCCCGGCCTGAACGTATCTCGCAGGCAGTGGAGCGGAGCTCGGCCGACCAAATGCGCCAACTCGAGAAAGCGCAAGCTGACGTCTGGTCCCTCACGAAGCATTCGCGCAAGGATATTCCGTTCGTTCGCTCGGCCAAGTCGGGTGGCTGGCGGTCAGGTTTGTCAGCCGAATCCGTCGCGGAGATCGAAAGAACTTGGGGATCGTTGATGCGCTGGTTGGGATACGAACTTTCGTCGGGGGTCAACGTCGATGAACTCGATTCCAGGTTTCATGAGTCCTTATTCGGAACTCCCACGAGGTGAATACAGTCGAAATGGTTGAGTGGATCGGCGAGGATCGTGAGCTCGTTTCTTAGTCGGTTTGATCGTGGACTGGGCGTTCCGCTTTTTGCACTCCTTGCCGTTTTGAAACACGTCCAAAGACGTCTTCCTTCGGGCATAGACGTTTGCGGCGTTCTTGAAAATCGGCTATAAACCAATCTAGCTTCAATGAAATTCGCGTGACGCTGGGCAACTCCAGAGTTTGCCGGCTCGCGCACGCCGGGCTTCTGAGGCATCATCGATGTACGACGTTCGAGGTGGATCGGTGCGGACGAGTCACTCGCTTAAAAAGGCACTCTTAAGGCCGCTCCATATACCAGGAGTGGCCGAGATGCTGTCCAGTGTCACTGGCACCTGCGCGTCGATCTTCATGTTGCATCGTTTTTCTTCACCCGATGATGGGGTGCATGGGGATGATCCGGACACGGTACGGTCGGTTTTGGCCTATTTGCGAAAACAACGTTACGACCTGATCTCTCTTAGAGAGGTGTTCCACCGCCTCCGCGAGGGGAAATCGCTTACGCGAGCGATTGCGTTTACGATTGACGACGGCTACTTCGACCATGCATCGGTTGGAGCGCCGATTTTCGCCGAATTTGATTGTCCAGTCACCATCTTCGCCGTGAGCGGCTTTCTGGATGGAAAGATCTGGCTTTGGTGGGATCAGATCCAGTACGTCTGTGAGAAGACTTTGCGCACGCAGTTGGAGGTTGTGGTCGGCGACGAGCGCCGGGTGTTCGAGTTAAGTTCTACGGAAGCTCGCCAGCTTGCAGCGCACGACATAAGTTGGTGGTGTCAGGACGCGTCGCATGTCGACCGAGAGGCTTGCATCGCCAAATTGTCGAACGACGCCGATGTTGAAATCCCAGCAAAGCCTCCCCGCCAATTCGCACCGTTGTCGTGGGACGAAGCTCGACAGTTGGAAAAGCGAGGAATCACCTTCGGCCCCCATACCATTACCCATCCGGTGCTCTCAAGCACCGACGATGAGCAGGCGCGAAGCGAAATTACCTCCTCTTGGGAAAGGCTTTGCGACGAACTGGCGATGCCGGTTCCGGTATTTTGTTATCCCCACGGCCGGCAAAGAGATTTCGGCAAGCGGGAGATGGAATATCTGCAGCAGCTCGGACTGTGGGGAGCCGTCAGGGGATACCCGGGGAAATTCCGCCCCAGCGAATTGCGCGAGCCTCCCGCTATTTACTGCGTTCCGCGGTTTCCTTTTTCCGGCAATTTAACCGACATTCTGCAGTGCGTTTCCGGACTCGAAGACGTTAAGGCCCGGATGCGCGTGGCGCTCGGCTGAACATCGTGCTGAACGGAATCCTGGATCTCGTATCGCGTCTTCGGGCAAGATCCGATGACGCCCGCTTGCAGCGGCGCTGGGCACGGTATCGTGCACTGGGAATGCACCTGGGACAAGGGGTAAACCTGCCGGCGTCCACCTGGATCGATACGTCAGCCTGCTACGCAATCAGTATTGGCGACTGGTGCGGTTTCGGGGAGCAGTGCCTGATCCTTTCCCATGACGCACAAATGGACGAATTTCTGGATGCCGGTTTAGTTGCCAAGGTGAATATTCACGAGTCGTGCCATTTTGGATCCCGCACCGTGATCCTTCCGGGAGTCGAAGTTGGGCCCAGAACGATTGTAGGAGCGAATTCGGTCGTCGCGAAGTCTCTGCCCCCGGAGACGGTATGCGCCGGGACTCCGGCGAAAGTCATATGCACCTTGGATGAATATTTGGCTCGCCACCAGGCGAACATGGCTTCCGGGCGGGTGTTTCCGTGGACGGATTACAACTCAGGGGAACTAACGGAGGAGCGTCGGGGGGAATTGCTCGCGGCATTAGCGGAAGGGCCGGTGTACATAACGGGCGGCTTCTCCGAGGAACTGCAAGGGAAGGGTGGAACCGCCCGAACTCCTTACGATGAAAATGCGAAGCCGCATGGCGTCGAATACCTGAAGTTGAAACAGAAACGGCAGTTGAGCTGACAGCCTGCCGTCCCGCGAGTAAACAGCAGACCGCCAGCAATGGCTACGGCAGAAGGTGCCGATTAGAAGCTCGAGAGATAATTCAAATGCTTTACGGAATAAAAGTCATAGCCACGTATCTTTTGGGCACCGACCTGGCGGGGCGAAATTTCGCCGTCCGTCCGGACGACACCTTCCTGGTGTCGTACCCGCGATCAGGGAATACCTGGACCCGCTTTCTGATTGCGAACCTGGTTTATCCGGGTGGCCGGGTAAGTTTTGGGAACATCGAAAAGCTGATTCCCGACACATCTTCGCAGTCCAACAAAACGCTTAAGAGCACCCCTCGTCCCCGCATCATCAAGACACACGAGTACTTCGACCACCGTTATCCGAAGACGATTTACATCGTTCGTGATCCGCGAGATGTAGCTCTGTCTTATTACGACTTTCACCGTCGGTACATGCATATCGACGACAACGTGCCGCTGGATCGCTTTATCGAGGGATTCATCTCGGGCCAGCTGATTTCGGCGGGATGGGGCACATGGGCCGAGAATGTTGCCAGTTGGGTATACGCGCGCGAGCATAGCGACCGGTTCCTGCTGCTACGCTACGAGGACATGCTGAAAGATACGGAAGCGGAGTTGAAACGCATCGCCGTTTTTATGGGTATTGATCCCGAACCAGCTCGATTGCAGCAGGCTGTGCAATACAGCACCGCCGAGCGTATGCGCAAAATGGAAAAAGAGCAGGAAGCTGAGTGGCTCGCAACCTTGGGGACGGTGGTCCGCAACGCTCAGAAAAAGCACCTCCGGAGGGACATTCCGTTCGTTGGCGGAGCCAAGTCAGGCGGCTGGCGAGTCAATATGCCCGAGCCAAGCGTTTCGCAAATCGAGTCGGCATGGGGACAGTTGATGACCAAAGTAGGCTACGAACTTGTAACCGTGAAGCAGTCGCAAGCGGTGCGCTGAGATACTTTTGCAGAATCCTCGGCGACTACTTCGCCGGCCGGCAGCATCCGTCACAGCCTTCCACGGGTAAACCGGGTTGGCACGTGCTTGTTCCAAATGCCTGCAGGAGAAAGAGGAAATTCTTGTTTCGAGCTGGAATTTACTGCGGCTGGGTCGGTTTTGGCAACTTAGGCGACGAGGCTATCTACTCTTTGTGTCGCAAGCGTTTTCCGGGAATTCATTGGTCGCCCTTTATAGCATTCGATTACACAGCCAAACCTGGAGAATTCATACGTCGTAGTGGACGCGATTTCAAACAGATCAAACGGATCGTGGCTGAGGAAGTTTCAACCCGTCGACGTATTCGGGGATATTCGGCGAAAGCTACGCATCGTGTGGCGCGGATGTTGGGCGGCGAAGTAGGTGTATGTGGCGGGGACATGTTCATCAACCGCAACGCCGCGAGTCTCCGCTCGTATACGGAAGTGCGGAAACGAACAGGCTCGCCGGTGCCCGTGTTCGGTACAGGAGTCGGTCATCCTGATTTTTGGGTTGGCCGGGATCCCAATTGGGCCGATCGCCGCAAGGAATGGGTGTCGTTATTCGAGGAGCTGCCGATTGTGGGCGTGAGGGGACCGTATTCGAAGGCCCACTTGGAGGAAGCCGGTGCCCGCAATGTGATCGTCTCCGGAGATCCTGCTGTGACGCTCCACGCGCGTTACGCGAACAAGCCTTTTCGTGCCCGGCAGGATCGGCCGCTTCGTATTGGCATCAACGCCGGTGACTATCCGCGTACTTGGGGGAGCAGGGATGAGATTCTGGCATCTGTGGCGGCTCTGGCCCGATGGTTGCGCGAAAAAGGTCACGAGGTTGAGATCATCCCTGCCTGGTCGCGGGACAAGCCGGGGTGCGTTGACGTGGTTCGTCAAGCGGGCCTCGACAGTTCCGCCATCCGTCGAGTTCCGACCTCTCACCTGGATTTTCTGAGCCAGATCGAGCACTTGGATCTGATTGTGGCCTGGAACCTTCATGTTGGAATTCTGGCGGCGGCTGCCAACATTCCGTTCGTCAGCATCGAATATCAGCCCAAGTGCCGCGACTTCGCCGCCAGCATTGATTGGGAAGAATTCCTTGTAAAAGTTGATGAGCTGCCATCCGGAATGTTGATTGAGCGAGTCTCGTCTCTCATGGAACAGCTTGACTCCCGACGGCCGGGGCTATGCTCCGCCATGTGCCGCTTGATGGGCAGATTCGAAAGCTACTGTAACGATATCGAGCCACTTTTGGTTAACTAGCTGCCGGTTTCGAGCTCGGTCTCGTCAGCCCAAAGAGCGCCCTCGCTCGAGGAGCAAGAGCTTTGTTTCGCGCAGGCATTTACATTGGCTGGGTTGGCTACCTGAACCTTGGCGATGAGGCAATGTTCGAACTGTGCCGCAGCCGTTTCTCAAGCGTCCGCTGGTCTCGACTTGAGAACATCGCCTACGGTCCGGACGTGTCGCACCTCGCCCGTCGCGGCCAGAATCTTCGCCGGCTCTCTGAAACTATAACCAGCGAGATTTCCACCCAGCGGCGCCTTCGCGCCGTCGTTGTCAAAGCCATGCACAAGGTCGCCTTATTCTCGGGGCGAGAGGTCGGCTTGTGTGGAGGAGGTACCTACATCAACCGTAATGCCGCCGCGATTGAGAATTACATCTCGGTAAGGAACCGAACGCGTGCGCTCGTACCCACCTTCGGCACAGGCGTCATCCATCCTGAGTTTTGGACTACTCGCGAACCTGGATGGGCTGACCGGCGCAAAGACTGGGTGTCCGTCCTGGCCGAACTGCCGATAGTCGGAGTGAGGGGACCAGTATCCAAGGCGCTCCTCGACGACGCCGGCGCTCGTAATGTCGTTGTGTGCGGCGATCCGGCGGTTGTTTTTCATGCGCCCTATGCAGGTAAACCGCGCCGTGCCTCTGGAAACTCTTTGCGTGTTGGGATTAATGCTGGAGATTGTTCTGGACAGCTTTGGGGGCGCATGGAAGATGTCCAGGACTCTTTCGTCGCGTTGGCACGTTGGTTGCGGCTAGCCGGCCACCAAGTCGAGATTATTCCCGTTTGGCAGAAGGACGTGGAAGCCTGCTTAGATGTGGCTCAGAGAGCCGACCTCGATCGATCTGCTGTTACACCGGTATGTTATACCAGTCAGGCGTTTCTCCGCAGAGTTGAAAAACTTGATCTTCTGGTTGCGTTGAAACTGCATGCTGGGATATTGGCGGCGGCCGCCAATGTCCCCTTCGTTAGCCTTGAATACCAGCCCAAGTGTCGTGATTTCGCTTCCAGCATCGGCTGGAAGGAGTTTTGTATACGAACGGATGCGCTCTTCCCCGACAAGCTAATCGAGGCTGTGTCAGCTCTGATACCGCAGCTTGAAACGAAATCGGCAGAACTATGCGCTGCGCTTTTTGGTCTGATGAATACTTTCGAAGCGTACTGTAACGATATCGAACCCGTGATTCTTCGCTCGAACTAACACGTCTACCCATCGCCCTTTACCCATTCGTCGAGCGCCGGCTGTTGCGAACAATTGTCAACAATTCTTCAGCTCTCTTAGACCAGGTAAAGTTCTGCACGACATGATCGTATAAGGCTGACAGGCGCGATGCGCTCGCCCCTGGATCGCGCAACAATTGAACGATGATCTCGGACATCTGGTCGGGGGATTCGGCCACTGAGATCAGACCACGCGTGTCCGGGTCCAAGAACTCTACTGCGAGCGGCGTCGCCACGACATATGTGCGGTTGACGATGGCTTCTACTACTTTGTTTTTGAAACCGCCTCCCGTAATCATAGGCACGACGTAGAGAGAACTGCGGGCGATCTCGGTATTCAGGTCTTCGACATAGCCCGTTACGACGACATGGGCCGAAGCTCGTGCCCGCAGAAAATCAGGAGGATTAGCCCCGGCTACAACGAAGTGGGCGTCGGGTATCTGCTGCACGATGCGCGGAAGAACATTGTCGATAAACCACGTGGCGGCGCTGTAATTGGGGGGGAAATCCATGTTGCCGGAGAAAATCATCCTGCTCTTTGTCTTCTCAACGTCTGAACGAATGGGCGGGATCGATACCCCGTTCAAAACAGTGACCACATGGGAAGCCGCGCCGGAAATTCGCCTCAGCGCCTGTTGATCGACAGGAGAAACCACCACGGCAGCATTGCCTCGTCGCGCGTAGTATCGATCCTCGCTGACCGTGTAAAGAAACTTCCGGAACATGCGCCGCGCTCGTCCGAAATGTTGCGCCCGAAGGTGCTGCCGAAGCTCACGTCCCATGTATAGAGAGGCACAGTCGCATACGTCGATCAGGACTGGTTCAAAAGGCAACAGAGTGTCGGCAAGAAACCAGAACCGGCGGTCGAAGATGGTAACTGCCGTGACCTTGAAGCGCGTCATCTGTTGCCTGACGGCCAGAGTTGTCTTCCTTTGGAATGTCCGCAAAATACGATTTGCCGCTCGCGGATGAAACGTCAGCATCGCGAACCGCAGATGCCAGGGAGACGGGTTATATGAGAGCTCGAAGAAGTCGGTAATGACGCCCTGCGCGCGTAGCCCGGCAAACCATTGACGGCTCTCCTGCAGAAATTCCGGCTCGAACTGCACTCCAAAATAGACCCTGTGGCCCAGAGCCTGCATTTCCCGCGCGTAATTCACGTGGCGCAGCGTGGATCCATGGTGCAGGCGCGTCGAATACTCAAAATTGACGATCCACAGCAGGGTCAGCGGTGGCAAATCAGGTTTCCTTTGCAGGACGAAGGTTGAGGTCATGCTTAACGGTTAATCGACAGTCACACCGACCATTGAGGCCACCGTTTCCTAACGCAAACGCTAAAACGCTCTTACACCTAAGAACTCATCTTCAACAGAGTAAAACATGACTAGAAATTGCGGGATTCCGAGCCTTGTTCGCCCCCGTAGTTTTGCGCTTTTGCGACAGAGTAGTCCTCCTGGGTTGGTGAAATGTTCAGCTTTCCACGTAAGATTCTCGGACCCCGAATGCGGAGTCGTCTATTGTCTCTGCTTAAAGTGAGCTCGTAAACTCCTCCGGCACATCGAAAAAAACTATGTATGCAAATGGTAAAATCTAAGGTCGCCCAAGTTATCGGGGCCCCGTTCAGGGCTCACTCTCAGACATGCCGTTCACCGTTTCTCATGCCGCGGCCGCGCTACCTTTCCGGCGCCTCAAACCCCTTTGGCCAGCTCTCGTCATCGGCACGATGGCACCTGACTTTGAATATTTTCTTCGGCTCTCCGACGAAGACCGGATGGGGCACCACTTCCCTGGAGTAGTGCTCTTCACGGTGCCGCTGGCCCTGCTCGTTTTCTGGCTGTTCGAGTCCTACGTCAGAAGACCGATCCTTGAATTGCTTCCTGTCGACCTGCAGCGACGACTACAGGATACAGCGAAGCGCCAACCAGTCACCTCGTGGAAGAGTTTACCCACGGTTCTTGCGTGGATCGTTGTGGGGATGGCCACACATCTCCTCTGGGACTGGTTCACTCACCCGCACACTTGGGTCTGGTATCACTGGAGTTGGATGAGGCAGAAGGTTGCCGTACCATTTCATCCGCCGGTGGTCATGAACAAACTTGTCCAGCATGCCAGCTCGCTGTTTGGACTTTCGGTTTTGGCGCTGTGGTTTGCGCTGTGGTACCGACGCACCGCGCCAGCCGCGCAATCTCATACCAAACAGTTCACCGCCGCTCGCAAAATCGCGATCGTTTCGATCATGACGGCTGTGGCGTTCGGCGCCGGATGGCCGCTAGCTTACATGCGCGACTTCGAGCGAGACCCGGCCCTCAACACTATTGGTTTGGCTGGCACCATTGTAGAAGCGGTGATGCTGCTCTTCGCAGTTCAGGTTTTGACGTACGGCATCGTGCGTACCTATGCAATGCGCTCGTCAAAAGAACCCGCCGGCTTTACCGATACTCCCCATCTGTCCGAAGCCCGCTCGCAAACTGAAGGACCGGGCTGAGAAGACGACACGGTGCGCCAGTTCTTTTAGAATATGATTGCTGAATAGCCGCGGGGGTTGTTCATCGTCGGCTCACTTGTTGCATCCGATGCGGAATGGGCGCTTTGCTTGATTCATCTTTCAAATCCCGAGTCACAAGAATGAAGAATATCTCGAACTCCGCAACGGATTTATCGCCGGCTTTGCAGGCGGATCTCTCGAATCTCTTGATATCAGCGGCCAACGCGATCGCGATGGAGAAGAATGGACTGGATGCATCAAGGTTGGAGGTGTGGATTCGACAACTGCAAGGGGCCGTCCCGCGACGTCATGGAACGGAGAGTGAGTTCGGCTCATTGGGTGACTGGGCGGCAAATCTTCCGGAGACTCCCGCCTCGGTATACGTGCGTGCGCGAATTGCCTCCGATGCCGGCGACTGGCAGAGTGCCGCCCCAGCCTGGAATCGCCTCTTCGAGCTTCATCAAAGCCGGGATCCTGATTGGGTATTTCAGCAGGCGCGTGCTCTTGCTGAATGTGGCAGGTCAGAAGAAGCGATCGCAGCGCTGCGGCCAGCCCTGACACCTCCCCCGAAGTATTCGCTGCTAGCGCGTGCTGAGAAATTAATCCGCCGGTTGAGCGAAGCAGACCATACGAACCTACGCGAGGCCAAAATCGCGTTTCTCGGCTCCTATACAACGGGGATGTTGATTCCGGTTTTTCAGGCACTCGCCTTTCGCGATCGCCTACGAGCCGCCACCTACGCCGGTCTCTATGGTTCGACTGATGTCGAGATCCTCGATCCTCACAGTAAACTCGGCGATTTCAAACCGGACATCGTTTTTCTTCTCGATACGTGGCGAAACCTCAAGCTGCCTCCTTCGGTTGAAAATGAGGAGCGCTTTATTGACGATCTAATGCGGACTTACGTAAGTCGTTGGAAGCAGCTTGCCGATCGCTTTAATTGTCATGTCGTCCAATGTTCTTTCGACTTTCCCGAAGAAGAGTCTTACGGGTATTTGGCTTCGGCACTTCCCGGAGGACGTACCCGACTTTTGGAACAGCTCAATCTGCGTTTGAAGTCAGAAGCGCCAGCTCACGTATCGATTCTCGACGCTGCCGCGGTTCAGCGCCAAGTGGGAAACGCCGGCTGGCAAGACTCAGCTTCTTGGTATTCCTTCCAGCAACATCCTTCGATGCAAGCCCTCCCCGCATTGGCTGATGTGATGATGGCTCACGTCCGCGCAGTCTTAGGGTTGACTCGAAAGGTCCTGGTAACGGACTTGGACAACACTTTATGGGGAGGCGTGATTGGGGAGGCGGGTCTATCTGGAATCAAATTAGGACCGGGATCGCATCAGGGCGAGGCCCATGCGTGCTTGCAGAGTTACCTTTTGGAATTGAAAACCCGCGGCATACTCCTCGCGGTTGCCTCAAAGAACAACTATGCAGATGCCGTGTTGCCGTTTCAGCAGCACAAGCACACGGTCTTGCATCTCGAAGACTTCGCAGCGTTCGAGGCAAACTGGAACGATAAGGCCTCCAGCATTCGCGAGATCGCCCGTAAGCTGAATCTCGGACTCGATAGCTTTGTGTTTCTCGACGACAATCCCGTAGAGCGGGAGTGGGTGCGCAACCAGTTGCCCCAGGTAAGGATAGTCGAGCTGGGCCCCACGGTTTACTCCTATGTGCGCGACTTGGACCGACCGCAATACTTTTTTTCATTGGCTCTTTCCGAAGAGGATAGGGTTCGATCTGAACAGTACCGGACGGAGGCAGCCCGCAAAAACATCGAGGCCAGCTCGCAAACACTCGCGGAGTTCCTGAGTAATCTCCAACTCCGAGCATCTTGTGACGCCGTGACCGAGGAGAACCTGTTACGGGTTACGCAGCTGACCAACAAGACCAATCAATTTAACCTCACTACCCGGCGCTATTCGCAAGCACAGGTTGAAGCCCTCGCCGCGGACCCGACGTGCTGGACAGCCGCATTCCATCTCGCAGACCGAATGGGCGATTACGGGCTCATCGGACTGATCTTTTGTCGGCCGGCGGAAACAGGGTCATGGGAAATTGATACCTGGTTGATGAGCTGTCGTGTATTAGGACGCGAGATGGAGAAGTTCATGTTCGACCGAATGATCGAGGCTGCGCAAGAACGGGGAATTCGCGAAATTCATGCCGTCTTCCGGCGTACGGAAAAGAATGTTCTTGTAGAAGAACACTACGATCGCCTGGGGTTCCAGCGGACTTCTGATACTCAAAATGAGCGGCGTTATTTGCTTGCCGTTTCCAGTGCCCCGACCCAAACGGCAACCCACATCAGGAATCAAAGCGCACAAGCCGCGTCAGCCAAGGCAACATGAAAGACTTGTTCCGCTTAAGCCTCAAGATCTCGATTCTGGTTTGCCCACTCAATCGCGGCTCGGCGGGGCCACACAGCCAGAGTGGCGTTTAACTTGAGAGTTCCAGACTCGTATTGCTTTCGGCGCTCCGGATTGTGGTCGAGCATCCCGGATTCTGGGTCAGCAGGTCCAACGGAGGTGAGAATGCGCCCTCCCCACTGCAAATAAGGCTCGTTCAACGGTTCCACATGCGGTGCGTCGCGAAGAGCCGCCGGATCGTGGAACCAAGCGGCGGCCAGGATTCCCTTCATCTCCGGCTGGAGCTGCAGTGAAGTGGCCATGCGATAAAAAGCTCGCTTCACTTCCTGCCTCAGGACTAGCGATCTGTTCCGCGGCGCAGGAGCGGTGTGAATGTAAAAAGCAGGCTTGAGTCCGCCAAACTCTCTAAAAAGATAAATCAGCACCTTGGGCAGCTTCGATGGGGGCATTTTCGCAAACCAGGAGCGGGGCACTCCCGAAACCACCCAGTCCATAGGTCCAGCCGGGAATCTGCGCAGTGAAGCTATTTTACACGCCGTGACAAACGGATCGGTGCCAGCCGCCAATGGAGGCTTCGAAGAGCCCGGCGGCTTGAGGTAGTAGCTGAACTGCTTTCGCACGAGTGACTTCACCGATGGAGTTACTCGCAGCGAGTCAACCTTGGACTCGTTCTCTACGACTGCGTGAAACAACAACAGCCTCTCTAGAGAATCGTCGTCATCACTGAGTCCTAGCCGCTTTTTCCATTGGAAAACCCGGCTTTGTGTAGCGCGTCCATCGCTCACTTCGTTAACGATCGAGACACTCTCAGAGGAGGAAAGACCCTGCTTGGAAAATTCCTCAGCCAGCAAGGCTGCCTGCGGCGACAGCTCAAAAAATTCGCCCGTCAGAGACATGAGCTTGAGTATATTTGAAACATGACGACTGTTCCTGAATTTCAAACTGCTGTTGAAGACATTCTCGACGTTCCGCGTGGGTCACTGAAAGAGAGTGACAGCCGAGACACTGTACCCGGATGGTCCTCTATGGCGGATGCCCTTATCGCTGCTTGGCTTTCCAGCGAGTGCAATCTCGAGCCGGACGCGGAACTGATGGAAGCCGAAACGTTCGGCGAGATGCTCAAACATCTCAAAAGCAAGGGAATACTGAGCGCCTGAGTCGCCTCTCTTCGCCGCCTTCAAACACAATTTTTTTGAAATCGGAGACACCCACAGAAACTCGAAGAAGCGCGTCAGAGTTTCTCGAAGACGAACTCGTTGCAACCGAGAGTTCCTCTGCATGTTTTCAAACGCACTAGCGTGAAGCCTCGGTCGCGGTAGAAATCGAAGATTTGTTCGGGCATTGCGACTTCGAAGGGATACCCTCCGACCCAATCGACCAAGTCCTGCCAAAAAGACATCCCGCGCTGATTCTTGTGGTAGTCACGAATCGTCGCGAAAGGCCGTCCCTGAAGAAAGTCCTTCACCAATGGGCGCCAACACACCACAATAAGGGATGGCCAAACGGTCAAGAAGCGCAAACCGCTTGGGAGCTGGTTGTAAAGCTTCTTCACCTTCGTCCATCGCTTGCTCGCGGTCCCTTGATCGTTGTAAATCGCAATGAAGAGCTTGCCACCTCGCGCAACCGGGATTGCAGCATTTGCCAGGGCCTTCCACATGTCTCCCGTGTGATGCAGTACACCCCACGAGTAGACGATATCGAAGGGGCCCAGCGAGCGCACGTAATCAGCGTCAAGAGCGGAACCAGACTCGACCGTCCACGAAGCGTCTTCCGGAAAATACCGCCGCCTTAATTCGGAAGTGCAAGCTACCGAATGTGGATCGTAATCGAACGAATAAACTCTGGCTCCCAACCGCCGGGCTGCCAGGCTGAACAGCCCACTGCCCGATCCAATGTCAAGGAAACTCCGGCCTTCAAGGCTCGTCACTTGCAGCAGGGCCTGCAAAGACGCCATCGCCTCGTCAACTTTTTCTTCATTGAGCGTCTGCAGGAACCATGCCCAGTTCTTGCCAAACTCGAAACGTTCACCGGTGGCGACTTCTACAGCATGCTGACTCATGGCCGAGCCTTCTCCTTCCGTAAACCGCCAAGCGGCGAGGGAAGCATCGATTATCGCACGTAGAGTATTTTGCGTTTGGTCGCGTCGACCCAAAATTGGCGCTGCTTTAACAAAAACGCCCAATTTGCCTTTCGGGGGATGATACGATTCTTAGACAATGTGCGGAATTGCTGGATTCCTGCTGCGGAGGGGTAAGGCTAGCCCCGAGCGCCTTCGGGCGATGACCGACCTCATTCGGCACCGTGGGCCCGACGATGAGGGGATTTACATCGATGGCCCTTGCGGAATTGGCATGCGCCGGCTGAGCATCATCGATCTCAATACCGGCCATCAGCCTATTTCCAATGAGGACGGCTCGGTGTGGGTGGTCTTCAATGGCGAGATCTATAACTATCAGGAATTGCGCGGCGATCTGATCGCTCGCGGCCACAGCTTTCGCACCAATAGCGATACGGAAACGCTTGTCCACTTGTACGAGGAAAGAGGCGCCGAAGGTCTCCAACTCTTGCGCGGAATGTTCGCATTCTGCATTTGGGATGCTCGAAGGCGAACGATTCTTCTGGCGCGCGATCGCTTCGGCAAGAAACCTCTCTACTACGCCAATACGCCTGAAGGGTTTTTCTTTGCCAGCGAGCTAAAGTGTCTTCGTGAGGCGGGGATTCCCCTCGAAGTCGATGACGAAGCGCTGCGCCTGTATTTTCAATTCGGCTACATCCCTGACCCCTATACCGCATTCCGCAGCGCCCGCAAGTTAATGCCAGGCTGCTGGCTTGAGTGTTCCGAGGATGGAGCGATCCGAGAAGGTCGTTATTGGAAACTGCCGCCCTTTTCCGAAGAAAACAAAACTGGAATTTCTGAAGCGGCAGCAAGCGAGAAACTCCGCGAACTTTTTGACGAGTCGGTGCGCATTCGCATGATCGCCGATGTCCCACTTGGCGCATTCTTGAGCGGCGGGATTGATTCCAGCCTGGTGGTCGCGTCCATGGCGCTCCAGTCGCCTGATCCAGTAAAGACTTTCTCCATCGGATTCGAGGAAAGCGCCTACAACGAACTGCAATACGCCGCTCTGCTGGCGAAGAAGTATAAAACGGACCATCATGAGATCCTCGTCCGTCCCAACGCCATTAGCCTGATCAATAAGTTGGTCCATCACTACGATGAGCCGTTCGCCGACTCCTCGGCGATTCCCACCTATATCGTTTCAGAGTTTGCCGCCAGACACGTAAAGGTGGCACTGAGCGGAGACGGCGGCGATGAGATGTTCGCCGGATATCCGACCATCGGACGTTTCCGCAATCTGAAAGCGTTCGACCGGGTCCCGCGCATCGGGAAAAAGGGAATGCGCTGGCTGGCGGCAGTTCTTCCCTATTCGTCGTTCGGCAAGAACTTCTTACATGCGATGGGAGCAGCTACCCCTTTGGGACGCTACTTCGACCAGAGTTACACGAATTATCACTTGCGAAAACAAATGCTGGCTCCCGAGTGGGTGCTGCCGTCCGATCCTGCGATCCTCCGGCGCGACTTGCCGGACAGTTTCCTGCCTGCAGGAGCCGATGCCGTCACCCAGCTAATGTACTTTGAAGCGACGGCCAATCTCACCGGCGACATGTTGGTGAAGGTGGATCGCGCCTCGATGGCTGCGTCGCTCGAAGTTCGATGCCCGCTGCTGGATCATCAACTCGCCGAGTTCGCCACTCGCATACCAACCAGTTGGAAATGGCAAAACGGTAAAGGCAAGCGTATTCTGATCGATACGTTTGCGGACCGCCTTCCTCCGGAGCTTCTCAACCGCCCCAAAATGGGGTTTGGCGTACCGCTCGACCACTGGTTCCGTGGACCGCTGCGCGACCTACTTCATGACAGTTTACTGGGTCGCCGGTTTCTCGATCGCGGGATTGCGCCTCCCGAATCCGTTCGCTACCTCCTGCACGAGCACGACAGCGGCCGTCGCAGTAATCACCACCAGCTCTACGCGTTACTCATGTTGGAGCTGTGGTTTCAGACGCTGGATGAGCCCGTCGTGGCAGGTGGCGGATCAACATCCTGCGTGGCCATGGGCCAATAGATCTCCTCCGCATGTATCTCTCGAGACAATTCACATGAATTTAAAGTTTACGTTCCTCGCAGCTTCTCTTGTATTGGCCCTGACGCTCGCCGGCCACTCGGCGGAACAGCCTCCAGTCCCCGAATTGCCCCGCGCCTACATCGATACGGCGTGGCATCCAGACCCAAGCGGAAAAAAATGGGAGGTACACACCAGCGATGAATTCAAGGCAGCTCTAAAGTCAGCTAACCCCGGTGACACCATCGTTTTGGATGCAAGCACCACCTACGAAGGTAATTTCGAGCTTCCGTTAAAGGAAAACTCTCAGCATAGGTGGATTTATATCGTCAGTTCAGCTCTCAGCAAGCTGCCACCTCCCGGTACTCGGATCAACCCCGATGTCGATGCCGTGAACATGCCGAAGATCGTTACCCCAAACAGCAGTAGCGCGATCCTTTTGCCTCCAGGCGCGTCCTTCTACCGTCTCGGCGGCCTGGAAGTGTACTCTTCCTCCAAACAAGGATGTCAGCCCGCCAACGCGTCATCCGGAAACTGCTTTAGCTGGAACTTGATTTATGCGGCCGGAGTGAATGATAAGCCGTTACCCGACTCTCTTACTATCGATCGTTGTTACATACACGGTTCCCCTACCCAGGACGTTCGACAGGCGGTGTTCTTCAACGGCAGCAATATGGCAATCGTTGATAGCTGGGTATCCGATATCCACCAGAGCACCTCGGATTCACAGGCGGTGCTGGCAACAAAGAGTCCGGGCCCCATCAAGATTGTGAATAATTATCTGTCAGCTTCTACTGAGAACGTGATGTTCGGCGGTGGAGGCGGCTACGACAATCCGTATGTACCGTCTGATATCGAAATTAGGAACAACTTCTTCTTCAAACCGCTGGACTGGGCTGTGGTGGGAATTACCGTTTCACCTAAGCCACGATGGACGGCCAAGAATCTACTGGAATTTAAGAGTGCCCAACGCGTGCTGGTCGATAGCAACATGTTCGAGAATAGCTGGGCGAGTGGTGGTCAAGGTGGTGCTGCGATTTTGTTTACCGTCCGCACCAGCCAGAGTGGAAATATTGCGGTTATCGATGATGTCACTTTCTCGAACAATATTCTAAAGAATGTCACCTCTGGATTCGTCACATTGAGCAGCGACTTCATGTGCGGGAAGCCGGCATACGCGAAATGCACAAACAAAGGCAGCACGAAACGCATTAAGATTGATAACAATCTGATTCTATTTCGTGATCCGAAGCTGGTTGGCGGAGCGCGAAATGTCGGACTGCAAATGGGACCCGGGATGTCAGACTTCGTGCTGGAGCATAATTCGTTTATTCCGGCCGCACAGAGCGATTGCTGGAATTCAATTTATTTTGCGGTACCCTCGGGTATGAGGTGGCCTCCGCCGCAGTCAATCAATGACAATGTCTGGATCCTTAACAATTCTCTGTGCCGTCCCCCGACCGGGGATTGGGGAGCGCAAGGGACGGATGGACTCAAAGGATTCATGGGTGACCCAGCTCCCTTAGCCCCGCGCTATGCAGGAAATGTTATGTTTATTGCTAGCGGTACCAAGGTCAGCGACTTCCCCGCAGGCAACGTTTTCAGCAAGGCCCCGGCAGCTTATGTCGTCGCGGCAGATGGAAAATTTTCGGTTACTACTCCCGGTGAAGCGAAGACTACAGACCATCAGGTGGCCGGGGTTGATGTCAGCAAATTGGCTAATACAGTTTCAGCATCTTTTAGGAATGCACAAGCGTCTGTCCGTTCTGAACAATGACAACATGTCAGCAAAATCCCGGCTCCATCAACTGGTGTGGTGAAGCCGGACAACGATCACGGTTGTATGCCGAGCGGCAGCGTTGTTGTCGTCGATGGTAGCTGGGAATAGTCGACGCCTGCCTCCTTCCCGTCGCTGGTATCCATCCAGTCCGGAGTAGCGAGCTGATAGTTCCCCTGGCTTTGATCGATATAGGTGAAGGGAACACTGGTTGCGTAGTTGTGGACTGGCCACGGCTGCACTTTGTCAGTGCTTTGTACATACATCACATTGCCGAGGAAACGCGAGCCGACCGGCGCGGGATCGCTCATGTAGTCGGATAGGAATGTGTTGCCCTGCGGGCCCCAGTCGCCCGAGGGCTGACGGCAGAACACGTTGTCGAGTAACCAGATATTGTGGGTCGGCGGAGTCGGGAAGGGTAATTTCTGATTGGCAGGCGCTTCGAAATACGCTCCCGCCCAACACTGTGTATTTGGAGCCGCCACGAACGTATTGTGCTGGAAGATGTAGTCGCTCAAATTCGGAAGGATCTCGATCCCCGTGTTCCGCCCGCCGCCGGGCAGTCTCGGATCGTAGAACGTGACGAGATTGTTATAAACCTTAATGCGCCTTGATTCTCCCTTGTTGGTGCAATTGGGATACTGTGCTGTGCCGCAGTTATAGTCTGCCGCGAGCGTGCTGAATCCCCCCGTGACATTCTTAATGACATTGTTCTGAAAAGTTATATCGTCGACCACTGCGAGATTCCCGCTCTGGCTCGTACGGACCGTGAATAGAATTGCGGCACCAGTCTGCGCCGCACTCCAGTTATTTTCGAATACGTTGCTATCCACCAGGACTCTGCGCCCGGTTTTGAACTCCAAAAGATTTTTGCTGTCCCACTTCTTCGGAGTTCCCGTCGTGAGCGGAATCCATGAGAGCGGCTTAAAGAAATAGTTGTTGCGGATCTCGATGTCGGAGGGTATGTAAGGATTGTCCGTTCCTCCCCCTCCGCCGAACATAACCGTCTCGCCTGCTCCTGAAAGATAGTTGTTCGTGATCTTGATTGGGCCGGGAGACTTCATAACTAGGATGGCCTGATTGTCCTGCCCGCCGATATGCACGTCAGCAATGTAGCTATCAATCACCGCCAAGTTGCTTGCGTTGCCCCAGACACCCTCTTGCACGTCAATCGTGGGTGAGCCATGCAGATAACAACGATCAACCGTGATGTGATCGGGAATATGCGTGCCCAACGGATCAGGATCTTGCAAGAAAATCAGCTGCCCTGTGTGGCAATTCGTGTTCGCGATATTAGCGCACGACTTGCTTGCCGTAGTCACTTCTAATCCGGCAAAACGATAAAAGCTTCCGCCCGGTGCAACTGTGATCGGCGCGGTCGCATTGGCCGTCACGATCTTCGGCATGTTCGCTGCGTCTGCCGGAGCAACCCGGGTTCCCGGACCATGTAGCTTGTTCAATGCCGAACTGATGATATAGATCCACTGGTGATGAAGGTTGGATTTTTGAGGCAGTGTGAAATTGCCCGTGTAGGTTACACCGGCGTCCAGCACGATAACGTCTCCCGGCATGGCCGAGATCAGCGCCGACTTCAAGTCCGTTGCTGTATGCGGTCGCCATGTCTGTCCCGAAACCGGCTGATTAAATGTCGTGTCGATGTAGACCTGCGGCAATGCGGGGGCCGGCATTTGGGCATATCCGCTGCCAGCAGAAGATAGGATCATGAGCAAGGCCATTGTTATGATTGATAGTACAGAGCACCACGATCTTGACTCGATTGGCTTACACTGCGATGTGCGAATTATTGAATTAGCTGTCATTTATTATCTCCGAATTAATGTCTTCTCCAAGTTTCATATTGGCCGCGCGGGCGATCTAAGGCGACGGAAGATATGGAGCGCCCCGTATCTAACTCTGGAGTGGCTCTCTGGATCCACTCTCGTTTGTTCCTGTCTCTTACCAGCGTTGCTTTTTCAACGCGGCATCCTCTTACTGCAAGTGTTTCTAGATTTCGCTCCCTTTCTAAGATCGGCTCGAATGGAATAGAGTATTAGTCGCCTGGTCTCTTAGGTCGGTCTTACGTCTCCCAAACAGGGCTTGGAACAGAGCACGACGAATTGGACGAGACGTTACGGTCCATCGCGGGAGGAGTCGGCTCCTTAGTCGGAGTCGCGTGAGCGAGTTCTAGATTTGGGAGGAGAGGTGGTTTTGGTTTGCTACGACCGTGGCGGCAGATGGATCAAGCTGGTGTATCAGGAGAGACAGCGGGAAGAGACTCTGGAAGCGCATGATTTTGCTCGTTTGGTCTCCGAGTCAGTCCGATGTTTCCGGTTCAGCTTCGCAGACATCCTGTAAAACACATGGGCCAAAACTTGAGGTAACAGTCGAAAGCGTGAAGAGTGAAGCGGGAGTTAATATTGTTTATAGTGCGGGTCAACGAACAGCACGACGAATTCATACTCGACCTTAATCTCGACCGAGGAATCTGAAAACATTGACTGTGCAGGTTGTGGTCGCGGACGACGAATTTGTCGAGTTGCGAAATCAGAGATCTCCTCCCGGCCGATGCGGCCCGTAGGGCAGAGAGCCATTCACAATGTTGAGGGACAATGATGTTGCCGAAAAGATCCCGGTTCTGCTCTTGGTACGTGAATTGGGGATCGGAGGCACGGAGCGGCAGCTCGTCGAGACGGCGCTATTCCTCCAGCACCAGCGGTTCATCCCGCACGTCGGATGTTTTCGCCCCGACGGTTTGCGGAGGCGTGACTTGGATTCCGCCGGGGTGCCCATCCTCCACTTGCCCGTATATTCATTTCGCTCAACCGCGACTCTTAAGGCCGCCCGTCATCTGATTCGTTACATCCGGCGGCATCAGATTCAGGTTGTGCACTCCTTTGACGCACCGCTCAATGTCTTTGCGGTGCCAATTGCAAAGGCCGCGGGCGTACCAGCTGTGATATCGAGCCAACGCGGGCATCGGGACCTCACCGGTACGAGTTTTAAGCGATTGCTGCGTGTAACCGACCGTCTGTCGGACGCCGTCGTTGTGAACTGTGAATCGATGCGACAGTATCTGGTTGAGGAAGAGCGAGTAGCCGAGTCGAAGGTGCGACTCTGTTACAACGCCGTGGACGTAGAACGTTACCACCGAAGAGCCGGCGTTCCGGGTTCTCCCGGGGAACTGGTGATTGGGAGTGTTAGCGCGCTTCGCCCCGAGAAGGGGTTAGATACGCTGATACGGGCTTTTGCGAGGATCGACCATCGTAGGGCGAAGCTTCTGATTGTTGGAAGCGGTTCGGAAGAAAAAAGCCTGCGAGCACTCGCTGCCGAGCTTCAAGTTGACGCGAAGTGTCACTTCGAACCGGCGACTGCAGACGTGGTCGAATGGCTGAGTCAAATGGATGTTTTCGTTCTTCCCTCCCGATCCGAGGCGCTCTCGAACGCCCTGATGGAAGCAATGGCTTGCGGGTGCTGCCCAATCGCCTCCCGGGTCGGAGGAAATCCGGAACTAATCGAACATGGCCAAAACGGTCTTTTATTTGAGGTCGACAACTTCCAGGAGCTGGCGACTCGATTGTGCGACCTTCTGGCGGACCAACCCCGCCTCCAGGCCTTTGCCGCCGCGTCGGCGGCTAAGATGTTGCAGTTCAGCTATGCACGGGCGGCCACGACGATGCAGGACATCTATGAATCGGTACTTAGCTCTTCGGCGCGGCGGACGAATTTTGTGGGACGTATCGGTTGAAAATCTCGGCTAAGTGAGCGACATTTTTCGTCAAATTGAACTTCTCGTCAATCTTTAGGCGGGAAGCCGCGGACATCTTGCGCCGCAGCTCTGTATTGTCCACCATTTCTTTGATCGCCCCCGCCAGTTCCTCGATGTTAGCCGGCGTCACCAAGAGGCCCTCCTCCCCGTGTTCGATCAATTCCGGCACGCCCGTAATACGCGGCGCGATGCACGGGACACCAAGAGCCATCGCTTCCATAAAGACAACCGGTATACCCTCCGCGAAGCTGGAAAGCACACACACGTCACTTTGGCGATAAAGCTCTCGCAACTCGGGCTGCGTTTTCCAGCCTGCAAAAATCACGCTGGCTTCTATCCCCAACTGCTGCGCCTGCGCCATCAGCCGAGACTTTTCGGGCCCATCTCCGACCAACGTTAGACGGAGTTTCCGGCCCTCGGCGATCAGCGCCGCAAGTGCCTCCAGAAGCAGAGGATAACCTTTGACAGGCGCCAGCCTGCCGACTGAAATCAGATCGAACGGCTCGGGATGCTCCCGGAACTCTGCCGGAACCCAGCCCGTGCTGTCCACGCCGAGTCGCGTAATCTCAAGTTTGTGCCAGTCGGCGGGAGAAGACCAAAGCATAATTTGGCTCTTTCCAAAATAACTAATGCTTGAAGCGAAGCGCGCGGTGCGGATCTTTTCTGCCATACCAAAAGCCTCGGGGTTTGCAAACTCATCTGGGCCGTGGATCGTCATTGACAACGTACTCTGAAAGACTTCCGTCAGGATAAGGGCGACGGTAGTGGAGTAGACCGAATGTACGTGTGAATACTGAGCTCTCTTTAACTGTTGGCCGGCAAGAATAGCCTCAGAAAAATAAGCGATTGCCAAGGTATTTCGGCGAGGCCGCAAACGAGTAAGTCGCCAGGCGACAGAGACGCCTCGCAGATAGGGCAAAGGCCGCGTGAGCAAAGTGCTGAGATGGGCCGCAAGAAAGTGCCAAAGGCTACTGCCGAGCACATACCAAGTGGATTGAAGTTCGTGCTTCTCTGCCTCGGCCGTTGAAATTGACCGTTGGTCAGGTTTTCGGATTGAGACCACTTGAATGGTCCAGCCCCTAGCCCGTAACTGCCGTATTTCTCTCAACAGGTAAGTGTGACCGAGCGTAGGGTACTCGCTCAAAAGATATGCGATTTTCATACGGAGCGCTTCATGAGTAAGAGAACTTTATGACGCATACGATCTTATCCCTACGGTGAGTGTATCTAGCCCAGGGGGAACGGGATAACCACTCCTGGCCTTGGCTGATGCCGAACACTCGGATGAACAACAGAGAGAGTGTCGACAGGAAGGGAGCAGATCAACAAAATATGCTAGAATCTCCCCAAGTTCGTGAACCTCAATGTCGAATTGATGTCGATCCCATTGAGGACTGCAGCTTGGGTCGACCCCTTGGAGTGCGCCGGTGAGCCCTGTCCAGCAGAAGCCAACACAAAGGGCGGTGACGGCCGCTTTCCCAATCCTATTAATCTCTCTATTCCTCATTTATAGCGCTCTTTTCGAAGTGCTCCCCGGCATTCGGGCGACCCGTCCCCAACTTATTCTCGGTGCGATCGGAATCGTCGTTTTATTCACGACAGGGCAGGCGTTGAAGGTGATCACCACCCCAGTCGGCAAAGCTCTGTTGACTTTCGCCGCCTGGTTCGTCGTGTGCATTCCCTTTGCCATCTGGCGAGGGGGCAGTTTCTCAGTGCTCATCGGGGTATGGTATAAGTCCGTCCTGATGTTTGTGCTAACGGCGGGATTGCTGACCACCGTGCCCCAGGCAAAGAAGTTGTTTCACGCCATCGGCTACGCGGTCGCACTGGTCGCAGTGCTCGCTATCCTCAAGCGCTCCTATTACTTAGGGCGTCTCATGCTCCCCGATACCCGCTATGCAAACTCCAATGACTTGGGTCTCGCGCTGCTGATAGGGCTGACATTCCTAGGATACTCTTTCGCTCGTGGTACGCGACGCGACCGGACTATCGCGACCGATTTTAAGCCTTCCCGTGCTTTTGGCCTTGGCTAAGACGGGTTCCCGAGCCGCACTGCTCGGTGTTGGCATGCTGTGCGTTTTCGGTTTTTTGCAGTCAAGCGCAAAGAATCGAATGCGCATAGCGATTGGAGCCCCGGTTATCTTCCTTACACTGGCCGTCGTGTTGCCGTCCACTCTCCGTGATCGATACCTAACCCTGTTCCAATCTGGGCAACCGTCGGGATTTCAAAATCAAGCGACCGATGAACAGAGCAAAGAGCTGATTGCCGCGGCTGGCTCTTCGGAAGCGCGACTCAAATTACTGAAAGACAGTATCACGATCACTTTGCATCATCCCCTTTTTGGAGTCGGACCAGGAAACTTTCCGGTGGAACAGAATAATCTGGCGGTGGCTCGCGGGGAAGATGGAATGTGGCACCTTCCCCACAATACCTATACACAAATATCGAGCGAAATGGGATTTCCAGGCTTGATCCTGTATATCGTTTTTCTTTATCAGATATTTAAGTTGCTAACTTCGATCGTCCGAAGCAGGCAGACAGGGGCGGGTTGGGCCGATCTAAGAGCGATGGCAACCATGCTCCGCGGAACCTTCGTCGTGCTGGCTACGGTTGCAATGTTCGACAGCTTTCCCTACAACGCGGACGTGCCGATCATGGCCGGATTAGCCGCCGCGCTCGGCATGATTGCGCAGAATCTTCGTGCCGCTGAACGATCACAGGGGCCTGCCGTGGCTCCTCCAGCGTCGTTACCAGAACCGCAACCTGAGCCTGTTTGGACTCTTCAATACTGAAGTAGCCTATGTGCGGAATCGCCGGAATAATCGCTTACCGACGGAAGCAGTGTCGATTCGCGCCTCATTCGCAGAATGACGGATGTCAATCGCCCACCGCGGCCCAGATGCTCGACGGTTTTTATGTCAACGGCAGTAGCAGCGTTAGGTCACCGGCGCCTAAGCATCATTGATCTCGCTGCGGGCGCGCAGCCGATGACGAACGAGGACGGGTCACTTTGGATCACCTATAACGGCGAGATCTTCAATCACGCTGACATTCGACCCGAACTGGAAAAAGCGGGGCACCGTTACCAAAGCCGCTGCGACACCGAAACCGTACTCCACGCCTACGAGGAATATGGAGATCAGTGTGTTTCCCGGTTTCGAGGCATGTTCGCCTTTGCGATATGGGACAAGTCCAAGAAACGGCTCTTTGCCGCCCGCGACCGGCTTGGCATTAAGCCTTTCTACTACTTTTGGGATGGCCGTTTATTTGCCTTCGCATCGGAGATCAAGGCGCTGTTGGAACATCCCGAAATCTCTCCGCGCGTTAACGAGAGCTTGCTTCCCGAGAATTTGGCGTTCGGCTACAACAGCGGAGATGAGACGCTATTCGCTGGCATTCGTAGGCTCAGCCCTGGGCACACCCTGACCCTCCAGTGCGGCAACCACTCGACTCTCGAGATCAAACAGTATTGGGACCCGCCCTGTCCAACCGAATTTGAAACACGATCGGACAGCGAGTGGATTGCAGAGTGCCGCGAGCGACTGGAACAGGTTGTGCGTATGCGGCTTATGAGCGATGTACCGCTTGGCATGTTCCTGAGTGGCGGCGTCGACTCCAGTGCTATCGCAGCTCTGATCAAGAGAATGACCTCCGGTCCCGTAAAGACATTTGCGGTGGGCTATAGTGAGGCCGACTTCAGCGAACTTGCTTACGCCCGCGAGGTTGCCGAAAGGATCGGAACTGACCACCACGACGTTGTGATCGGGATGGAGGATTTCTTCAACGCCATGCCACGGATGGTCTGGCACGAAGACGAACCGATCAGCTGGCCTTCGAGCATCTCGCTCTATTTTGTGGCTCGCCTGGCAGCTGAGCGGGTGAAGGTAGTGCTGACGGGCGAAGGCAGCGATGAATTGTTCGCGGGATATGGTCGGTACCGGTTCTATGAGCTGAATCAGAAGTGGATGAACGCCTACAGCGGCGTGCCCAGCGCCGTACGCAAGTCCATCCGTAGTTTGCTTTCATCCTCTCCAATCCTGTCAGCTTCTCTGAAGCACAAGATCGGGCATACTGTTCTTGGACGCGAGACCAACCTTGAATCGCTGTACCTGGACAACTTCTATTGCGCCTTCGGGCGCGACGAGCAACAACAACTCGTCGCCCCGGATTTTCGCGGAAACCCGTATACGCACTTCTTGCACGCCTGGAACTCGGTCGGTTCTTCGCCCTCGGTCAGCCGCCTGTTGTATGCCGACCAAAAAACGTATCTGGTCGAGCTGTTGATGAAGCAGGATCAGATGAGTATGGCTTGCTCGATCGAGAGCCGGGTACCGTTTCTCGATCACAAGTTTGTCGAATTTGCCGCCTCGGTCCCTCCGCATATGAAGCTTCGAGGATCTCAAGGAAAGTACATCCTCAAGAAAGCCGTCGAGGACCTGTTGCCTTCCAGCATCATCTACCGTAAGAAGCAGGGTTTTCCAACGCCTATCGGTGCATGGCTTCGTCAGGAAAAGGCAAGACCCTTGCTCCAATATCTCCGAGATCCAGAGGGAATTCTGGCTGAGTACGTGGACGGCCCATTCGTCGACCGGCTTCTGGAAGCGCACTCCTGCGGGAGCGTTGAAGCCACCGATCGCATTTGGCGTCTGCTGAACCTGCAGGTTTGGGGCGATATCTATATGACAGGCCGGCGCGAGAAATTGTGGGATGGTCTCATGCCACTGGACGCCAGAGTTCAATTCGCATGAAGATTCTCTGGGTGAAGTCTGACTTCCTCCACCCCACGACCCGCGGCGGTCAAATCAGGACACTCGAGACCGTAAAGCGCCTTCACGCCAAGCATGAGATTCACTATGTGGCGTATGACAATCCCGGCCAGCCTGAAGGTTTAGAGCGGGCGCGGGAATACTGCTCCCATGCGTATCCTGTTCCGTTCCATATTCCTCCGCACGCGTCTCCGGCTTTTGCCAAGCAGCTACTAGGGAATCTCTTCTCTTCCATGCCCCTGGCGTTGAGTCGCTATCAGTCGTCAGCAATGCGCCGTCAAATCACTAAACTGATGGACGAGATCCGATTTGACGGTGTGGTGTGCGATTTCCTTTTTCCCGCGCCGAACTTCGAAAATCTCGGGAACTGCGTGCTCTTCCAGCACAACGTTGAGACGATGATCTGGAGACGACATGCGGAGCAGGCTCCTGACCGATTACGCAGGCTCTATCTGCGGAAGCAAGCAGACCGCATGTATCGCTGGGAACAACGCATGTGCAAAGCGGCGGGAAAGGTGATCGCTGTGTCTCCGCAGGATGCGGCGGTCATTCAGCAACTGTTCGGCATCAATTGTGAGTCGGTCCCCACGGGGGTTGATATCGAGTATTTTCGCCGCCCTGATCTCGTCACGGCTAAGGCCGATATCGTCTTCCTCGGCTCCATGGACTGGATGCCGAACATTGACGGAATTGGGTACTTCGTTCGAGAGATACTCCCTCTTGTTCGGCAACGGGTGCCGGGATGTTCGGTGGCAATCGTCGGCCGTTCGCCATCCAGGGCAACGTTGGCTTTGGCAGAACGTGATTCGAGCATACAAGTAACCGGCACGGTCGCGGATGTACGCCCATGGTTATGGGGAGCAAAGTTGTCGATTGTGCCTCTACGAATTGGCGGAGGAACCCGGCTTAAGATCTACGAATCGATGGCGGCTGGCACGCCTGTAGTCTCTACCAGCATTGGGGCCGAAGGACTGGCGGTGAATCCGCCTACCAACATTCGACTGGCGGACGCGCCGTCAGATTTCGCGGAACAATGCAGCACTCTGCTCGAGCAAGAGAATACTCGAGCACATATGGCACAGGAGGCTCTGTCCCTGGTCACTTCGCGTTTTTCTTGGGACGCAGTGGTAGAAGAATTTGAGAAACTCCTTGTACCCTCTAGCAGTCGGCGGCCAGTCGCGCTATCAACGGCCCCGGCAACCGGCAGTTGATAAGGATTGACATTTCACCGAAGCGGAGTCGGTTCGCTTATCGCAGCCTTTCGCATTCGGCCAAGCTGCTTATGAAGAGGGCGCTATGGAGGCGCACTCCAAAAGAATCAAATTCCGATGCTGTATCATTGAGAAATCTTAGAGTGCCAGAAAACTTTTGAGACATGACACCCCGCAATTCGATGCTTGACAGGCATGTCGCGCTGAAAGTTGCACCCAATATTTTGTCGTATTAATAGACGTTTTGTGGCAATGATCGCCACGCGGTTGGAGCAAGCTGATGGCAAAAAAAGAGCAAACGGTATCGATTGCAATATTTGGTCTTGGGTATGTCGGTTGTGTCACCGCCGCTTGTTTCGCGGAATTGGGGTATCGTGTCACTGGAGTCGACGTCGATGTCCGAAAAGTCCAGGCCGTTCAGGACGGAAAATCCCCATTCTACGAACCGGGTCTTGAAGAATTAATTCAGACAAATCTTGTGAGTGGCAGGCTCTCGGCGACAACCTCTACCCGAGAAGCCTTGCGCGAGGCCGACTTTGCATTCTTGTGTGTAGGGACGCCGTCCATCGGCAACGGCAATTTGAATCTCGACCAACTGCGACGCGTCACGTCAGACATCGCGGTTGAACTTTCTGGACGAACCAGGCCTCTCACTGTCGTCGTTCGCAGCACGGTTTTTCCTGGCACTTGCGATGAGATTGTTGCACCTCTAACAGAATTGGGTGCTCCCGTCGCGATTGTCGCTAATCCTGAGTTCCTTCGCGAAGGAACTGCCGTCAGAGATTTCATGGAGCCCTCCTTGGTCGTAGTAGGCAGCCATGACTCCCGGGCTGCGCAGAAGGTGGCGGAACTGTATGATTCCCTTCCCATCGAGACGTCGGTAGTCGCACTCCGTACTGCGGAGTTGATCAAATATGGTTGCAACGCTTTTCACGCTTTGAAGATCGCTTTTGCCAATGAGATTGGAACAATCGCAACCGCGCTGGGCTTGGGGGGCGCGGAGGTCATGCAGACCATCTGCCGGGACACCAAACTCAACATCTCTCCCGCTTACTTGAAGCCGGGCTTCGCGTTTGGCGGATCGTGCTTGCCCAAGGATCTTCGCGCTCTCAATTACCGTACGCGCCAGCTCGATCTTGAACTGCCCTTGCTCAACGCCGTATTGCCCAGCAACGAAGCCCATATTCAACGGGCTTTCCGGCGGGTACAAGAATCCGGCTACCGAAGAATCGGCATATACGGACTTGCGTTTAAATCGAATACGGACGACCTTCGCGAGAGTCCCGGCGTTTCACTCATCGAAAGCCTGATTGGCAAAGGATACGAAGTAAAAGTGTACGATCCCCACATCCAGCTCGACTCCATTTACGGCAGCAATCAAGCGTTTCTGTTGAGCGCATTGCCACACATAGGTCGATGCATGGAAAACAATCTGGGAGCGGTGCTTGACTGGGCGCAAGTGATCGTTACCACACAGCCGGCGTCGCACGAGGTCAGAGAAATGATCGATCGTCACGGAGTTCCGCTTATTAATGTGACCAGTTCAACGACTCAACCTCTCGCCAAAGTGGAAGCTGTGTGATCTCGCCCTTCATGACGTCGGTCGGCTGATGCGGAGCGCTCAGGAAATCCGTTTTCGCCTGCGGCAGGAAGCAGTCAACGCACTCTATTACGCCTTCCCGCCTCGACGCAATGACCTCAAAGCGAATTCCCCGCTAGCCCTTCTTCCAAATCCGGAGGCCGTTGCGGAAGCGCTGAATCAGAGCCAGTACAAATCCGACCTCGTTCATCTTGCCGAAAGTATTCTGCAGGGCGCAATCCCGCTGCTTGGGGCGGAAATGAATTATGGGTCCAAGGTTGCGTGGCGCCAAGATCCCCTACGAGGCACGGAAACTCCTCTCAAGTATTTCCGGCTCATCCCGTTTCTCGACCTTGCAGCCGCAGGCGACCACAAGCTCATCTGGGAGATCAATCGTCATCAGCACTTGGTCGCATTAGCCCAGGCTTTTGTCCTTACTGGACGGGACGACTTCTTCGACGCAATCGTGTCACAACTTACCGACTGGTGGTCCAACAATCCTTTTCACCGCGGCATTAACTGGGCCAGTGCGTTGGAAGTGGCATTCCGTTCGCTGTCTTGGATATGGATATGGCACTTGGTCGGATCGAGGATGCCCGCGGACTTTCGGGAGCGTTTTCTCTCTGAGCTGTACCGTCACGGTCTGCATCTTCAGTACAACCTGTCCCTGTACTTCTCACCGAATACGCACCTTCTCGGCGAGGCAGTCGCCCTGCACGCCCTAGGACGGTTGTTCCCGGATTGGCCGAGGTCGAACGCATGGAGAGCGCTCGGCCGTGCGATCGTTGGCGAACACATGAAGTCAAAGGTCAAGCAGGACGGGAGTTACTTCGAGCAGTCGTCTTACTACCATGTCTACGCTCTCGACATGTTCCTGTTTCACGCAGTCCTGGAAGACGTGCCGCAGGATTATCTGCACGGCTTGCAGAGGATGGCTGAATTTCTGGCAGCCATCGTGCTGCAGAACGGAGCACTCCCATTCTTGGGAGACGACGATGGCGGCAGGTTCTTCCATCCGTTCGGCGATCGTAGCCGCTTTGCTGTTGCCACCCTGGCTACCGCTTCTTTGCTTCTCGGAAAGAACTTCTTCAGGTATTCGAAACACGATATGCAGGAAACAGCGCTATGGTGGCTCGGGGAGGACACGGGTGACGAGCCCCTCGGCAGGGCTCTTCCCAACCACTCACAGGTCTTTCGCGATGCGGGGATTGTGGTTCTGCGACATGAAAACAACGGCGTACTTTTCGATACAGGGCCATTTGGCCCTGGCAACGCTGGTCACAGTCATGCGGATGCGTTAGCTCTCGTGGTATGGAGCGGAAGCGACGAGATCCTGATTGATCCCGGCACTTACACCTACATGGATCCTGAGTGGCGACAGTTGTTTCGCGGAACGGCGGCGCACAACACGGTTCGCATTGATGGCCGCGATCAGGCTGTCGCTGGCGGACCATTCCGGTGGGCCGACAAGGCTGACGTTCGCTTAATCGAGTTTTCCAGTTCCTCCGAGCAGGACGTCGCCATCGCAGATTGCCATTATGGGACCTTGCGCCATCAGCGAACCATAACCTTTTCGAGCAGGCGCGAGCTTTTCATCGTGGACGAACTGAGCGGTCCTGCGGGTGAACACTTGGTTGAGCAGTTCTGGCATCTGGGACAGGCGCCGCGACAGATCGCTGCAGACGTATGGGAAATCGGAGATGCCGCCTTACTCAAGCTAAAGGACGCCCTTTGCGAGGTCGGGTGGCGATCACGGTGTTTTGGATCGAAAGAAGAGTCTTCTGTGATCGTGGTTCGGAAACGGATGATCTTTCCCGCCCGCTTAGAAACACGGCTGGCGTTCTTACCGGCCGTGGAGCCTCCTCCGACAAGAAAGCCTAGCTGCTAACCTTCTAACTAACCTGCGGTCAGTTGCGCTTTCCTTGTGGGCGTGAACCCCCCGGTCTCCCGAGTGCGAACCAGCAATAAATAGAAGAATATAACGGCTCATCATCTCAACGTTGGCCGCAAACAGCGGGCAGCGACGCCTCGTCCAATTTCCCTCCTATCCGCAAACAGCTACCACTAGCTATTCATAAGTAACGCAAAAATGGTTACCTTAGTTCACCCCATCGACGTTTCTCTATTCCTTTACTCCTTAGTTCGGTACTAAGGTGATGACGTAAGGGCACTATGGCGCTGGTAAGTCATACGTTCGCGGTGCAGCGAAATCGAACCGAGAAATTAGGTAACAATGATTAGGGTACTCACCTTCATTCTGGCCTTGAACGCTGTGGCTTTCGCGCAAATGCCAGTGCCGGAGCTCCCGCGAGTTTACATCGACACGACTTTCAATCAGCCCACGGGAGGCACAACCTGGAGTGCTCACACGGCTACCGACTTCAAGAATGCCTTGACCTCGGCGAATCCCGGCGACGTCATCGTGCTCGATGCGGGCGTAACCTATACGGGTAATTTCACCCTCCCAGTTAAGGCGAACCCGAATCAGCAATGGATTTACATCGAGAGTTCCGCGCTGAGCAATTTCCATGCTCCCGGTTGGCGGGTAGGACCCTCCGACGCGGTGAACATGCCGAAGATCGTCACAGTGAACACAACCAGCGCAATCACAGCCGCTCCCGGCGCGAATTACTATCGCCTAGTAGGGTTGGAGATTTACACCGCATCAACGGTCGGTTGCAACACAACACACGTCCCACGGATCAATTGCTGGTCTTACAATTTGCTCTATCTTGACGACCCCAACGCGACCGTGAACAACCTGCCCGACTCAATCACCGTGGACCGTTGTTACATGCATGGCTCGTCGACACAAGATGTGGGTGAGGGAGTCTTCGGGAACGCAACCAACCTGGCTGTAATCGACAGCTACATCTCCGACATCCACCTGAGCACGACTGATTCCCAGACTATTCTGTCCATGCGTACGCCCGGACCCATTAAAATTGTCAACAATTATTTATCGGCAACCACCGAGAACATCATGTTTGGTGGGGGAGGAGGACCAAACAACCCATTTGTTCCCTCGGATATCGAGATTCGGAACAACTGGCTATACAAACCAATCGTATGGGCTACGGAGGGTGTTACCACTCCACCGAATGCTCAGTGGACAGCCAAGGATGATCTGGAGTTCAAGAATGCGCAGCGCGTGCTGGTGGATAGCAACACGCTGGAAAATTCCTGGGCAAGCGGCGGTCAGAACGGTACGTCGGTGCTGTTCACAGTGCGCACCAGCCAGAGCGGCAATCTCGCGGTTGTCGACGACATCACCTTCACTAACAATATTTTGAAAAATGTGGGTTCCGGATTCGCGACTCTTGCCTCGGATTACAATTGCGGCACCGCTCAATATCCTCTTTGCACGAACCCCGGCGAGTCGAGGAGGATCTTCATTGGCAACAATCTCATTTTGTTTCGCAATCCCAGTTCGGTGGGAGGGTTGAACAATATCGGCATTCTCGTGGCGGCAGGTCTGACGGACTACGCGCTACAGCACAACACCTTCGTTCCCTATTCGGGAACCGATTGCTGGAACTCGGTCTATTTCAGCGTCCCACAGGGAACCCAGTGGCCTCCGACGCAATCCATGACCCACAACATCTGGCTCTTGGACAATGCCTTCTGCCGGCAGCCCACCGGCGACCACGGCGCTCAAGGTACTGTCGGGATGACGTACTACATGGGCGATCCGGCGCCGGTGGATCCGCGCTATCTTGGCAACGTCATGTATGTGCCGAGCAACAACAAGGTGCAAACATGGCCGCTGCACAACTATGCAACGACCGTTCCATTCACTTACGTGAACACTGCCCAGCGAAACTATCAGCTGGCAACGCCTGACTGGACAGATACCAGTGACGGGACCGAGGCGGGAGTGGATAACTCTCAATTGCCTCCCCACTAGGGCGGTTGGCACCAGGACTTTCCCGGCTCGTCGACGTCCCGTCGGGGATTCGACATTTTGAATCGGGCGACATCTATCCAGACGGACTGTCGATGCGCCGGAGCACCAACTCGCGAGGGGTGGTAGCACCTGGTCTCGTCAAGCTTTGCTCGACCGGTGCTAGCAATATTCTTGAAGGCCGAGGGTAAGGGATGATAACGCTCAGTCGTCAAAACTTGGACAAGAGGACGAACCTACAAACTGACCCTACCCAGCCGCCTGCAATGCCTACCTCTATCGACGGCATTAATAAGCGCTAGCGCCACTTAAGAGCCATTGACAGACGGCACGAATGAGCGCAAAGTTTGCCTGGATTTTCCTGTGAGTCAAATATTGGATATCAGAAGGGCTGTGTCGCTGCGTCTTTGACCCTAAACGTCGTCTAGCGGTTCCGAGGGATCGGAGTCTACTCGCGTCACTCAAGTAGGCTCCATCACCTGAAGGTAGTTTCAGTTCCATTTCGAGCTCCCGCCAACTCTACCCTTCACGGCTGAACCCAGCCATTGTTAGCGGCATGAAAATCGCCAATGCGATCGAGGCCTTCTTGCGCCTCACAAAGCCTGTGCGACTAGAGATGACTGGACTTTTCTGTCAAGTCTTCGGGAACACAAAGAACTGTTTCAACATTGGTGTCTTGGAGTTTCTGCGCATGAATGTCGTCACTGAAGTCGCCATAATCAGTTGCTGCTTGGTTTTCCTCACAGTAGCGTCCTTCTGTTGGGTTAGCTTACGCAGGCAGGATGCGAAAACAAGAAAACTCGTGGAATCGGCTGCACAGCAGGCCGATCTCCAGACCCAAGAAAACAGCACGTCGGTGAAGACGCAATGATTGCCCTACAGGCGACAGCGAGGAGGGTAATCAAAAGCATGTTACGCCAGCATCGCTGGCATTCGGATGATGACGAACTGCGACTTGCCGCCGGGGCGCGACCAATCTTTGACGTGGCGGAAAACATTGGGCGGAGCGTCCGAACATACCGCCGCCTACTTCCCCAGGCTGAAGTCTGGAGTTTCGAACCGGTTCCCGAGGCGATGAACCAATTACGGAAGAACTTCGAGAGGGTATGAATGTCCACCCTCATCAACTCGCACTATTGGATCGTAAGGGCACCGCTCCGATGTACCTGCAATGCGGCTCGGTGGTGAGTTCCCTGCTGAAGCCGACCTGGACTGCAACGCGCGAGACAGTTCAAGTGACGACTATGACACTGGATGAGGTTTGCCCGGCACACGATATAGACGAGATCGACATTCTGAAGGTCGAGGCAGAGGGTGCAGAAATTAAGGTATTCAGAGAAGACGAAAAAGTTGGACGAACGACCGTAGCTGTAGATTTAAAGAAAGTGGCACCCAGGAAGGTCGATGCTCCTACTATAAAATTCTGCATTATCAACGGCGACAGTGTTTCCACCTTCATGGAAGAACAGAGTTTTAAGCAAGCCCTGTTCGACCTCGTGACCGGAAACGGTGAAATCTCCTTCTATGGCAGTCACGCCTCCACGGAAGACGGCGTTCAGACTTTCGTGGTGGAGTAGACTGTCCTCTTGAAGCCCCAGGGAACCACTGGCTACGCGAAACTGCTTGAAGGACTGCGTCAAGGCCATCTTCCGGCCCTGGATGGATTGCGAGCGGTGGCGGTGTTTCTCGTGATCTTCTTCCATGCCGGGCTTCCCTTTCCAGGAGGTCTCGGAGTCCTGATCTTCTTTGTGCTGAGCGGCTTCCTCATTACATGGCTGCTCCTCAAAGAGGCTGCCCGGAACGGCACTATCTCTCTGCAGAACTTCTACATCCGCCGCTGCCTCAGAATCTTTCCTGCATTTTACGTATATAGCGCGGTATATCTGGCGTCGGCGTGGGCACTAGGGAAGAGTATCCTTTGGCCGCAAGCCTGGGCCGCCCTGCTGTACGTTAACAATTATTACCAGGGGTTGCACGGCGACCCAAATACGGGATTCAGCCATACATGGTCTCTGAGTATTGAAGAGCAGTTCTATCTGCTCTGGCCGGGTATTTTTCTGTTCTGCCTGCGTCGGAGGGCGGACCTAACGAAGATATTGGCAGCAGGAATTCTTTTTGTTTGGGTCTACCGCATGGTGCTGGCGTTCGTCCTGCGTGTCAACCATGGATATATTTATGAAGCGTTTGACACGCGAGCCGACAGTTTAATGACCGGTTGTTTGCTGGCGATCTTGCTTCGCAAAGGAAAAGCGGAAAAGATGTTCACCGGACTGTGTAAGAATTCGGCGGTCCCCCTGATAACGGTAGCTCTGCTGCTCGGCTCCGTGCTTCTGGAGCTAAAGCTTGGCGCGGTCTACCGCGACTCGGTGGGAATGAGCCTGAACGTCATTTTGACCGCGATATTGATTGTTCAAATGATCGCGTTCCGGGAATCGTTTGGCTGGGAAGGGCTGAACTGGCGATGGGTCCGGTGGCTGGGGTTGCTGTCGTATTCCCTTTATTTATACCAGCAGATCGCTGTGCGGCCCGCCGAAAAACTGGCAACTCATCTGCCTGCACCTCTCAAGCTGGCTACTATTGTCGCTGTCGTTTTGGCCTGCGCGGTTGCGTCGTACTATGTCGTCGAAAAGCCAATGCTAAAGTTGAAGGAGAGATTCGAACCTTCCCCTCCCCCAGGCGTACTGGAATTGGCGAACGAGGCCAGCGAGAGACCCTGAGGGATGCCCAGGCAGGTCGGATCGCGATCTTGCTCCCTTGACGCCCCCACGGTGCCTCCCGGATATTATTAAGACATGTCCAGCAACCTGCTCGGTGAGGGCTTCCGATTCCATCATTTGGGGGTCGCGGTTCCGGACCTGACAAAGGCGATCCCAATGTACCGTGAGCTTTTCGGGTACGAACTGACGTCCGGTCCCTTCGACGATCCCATTCAAAAGGTGTCGGTTTGTTTCCTCAGCCGGGGCACCGGCGATATGACGATCGAACTGGTTACGCCGCTCGGAACAGATTCTCCTATAACGCGAACCTTGAATCAGGGAGGGAGCGCCTACCACGTCTGCTACGAAGTGCCTGGTATTGACGGAGCGCTTGAGCACTTGAAGGCTCAGAAGTGCGTTGTCTTGAGCAAACCGGTTCCCGCCGTGGCTTTCCAAGGCAGACCAATCGCGTGGCTTTCAACTCCTACGAGGCAGTTGATTGAGCTCGTACAGGCTGCGTGACGCTCTCTAAGTGGCATCCCTCTGTTTGTGGAGGCGCGCCAGATGATTTCTGGGCTTGGCTCAAAAGGCGCGCGAGTGTGGGACCGAACTTGGGATTGTGGTTGAGGTGCACATGGTCTCCCTCGAAAACTTCGCACTCGACGCCTTTCTCGGCAATCGGTCCCCAACCTAAGAGATGATCCTCATAGGGCTCGACCATTCGTTCGGTCGCGCGAAACAGAGTAATTCTGCCAGGGTACCGCGAAGGCACGTATGCTTCGACTGCCGACTGGATGCTATCGCGAACACGCTCCAAGGTCTCAACCAGCTCCGTTTTTTCCTGTCCGGCCGCAAGCATTGGCCCCTGTGCCCTTGGCTGCGCCTCGTTCTGAGCGCCTGAAACAAAGGTTGCTGCTAATCGCCGGAAGTGCTTGGTCAGACTGCCAACGCCCAAGCGGATAATTGTCGGCCATTCCCGAATGGGCTGCTTGCTGGTGTGTACGAGGTGACGAGCAAGCCGGCGTACCAGGAATCGAGCATTGCAGTAGATGGCGAGCGGCCGCGAAAGCGTTTTGCCGAAGGCGAGGTTATAGGTGTCGTTCATGAATAAGAATTCAACGGGCTCGCCTGCAGCAATGAACTGCTGCGCTACCTCTAAGGCCAAGACTCCTCCGTACGACGCGCCTCCCAGGAAATAGGGCCCATGGGGCTGCAGGCTGCGTATGGCGTTGACGTAGAGCGCAGCCAGGTCCGGAACACGGTTGACGGTCGCCGAGCCATCAAGCCCGGGCGCTTGCAGACACCAGATCGGCTGCTCCTCGGGGAGGGCGGACGCGTAGGAGCGAAGGCTCAAGACATTGCCGCCCGCTCCGGGAATCAGGAAGAAGATCGGCAGCGATCCCTGGGAGCGCAACGGGACCAGGCAGCTGAAGTGGTTCTCTTTCGTCTCCACCAGCTTGGCGAAGGCAGCGACCGTGGGAGCCTCGACCACAGCACTCAGCGTGAGATGGTCGGCGCCAAATACCTCGATCACCCGCATAAGCAAATCCACGCCCAAGAAGGAGTCACCCCCTGACTCGAAAAAATCGTCATAGATTCCGACGCGTGGCAAATGCAGGACCTCGGCCCAAATCGAAGCCAGTTTGGCTTCTACCTCGGTGCGTGGCTCTCCCCGCGATGATCGGGCTTTGACGGAGTCCGTTGGCTCCGTGTCCGAGCGTACTTTGGGGGCGGTCGCCTTGAGGATCTGACCGGGAGTGCTGAGGTTCGAAGCGATCCAGCCATAGCGATTGGACTTCGCAATCGCTGCCTCGACGGAGGCTGTGGTTTTCCCGTCAGGGGCGACCTGGTAATTTACCGGCTGGTACATCAGTTGCGCTGCCACATGGGAAGGCAAACGAAATACTGCTGAACCGTCCGAGTCGTCTCGGGTGGCCGGCAAGCTCTCGAGGAATTGCCGCGCTGGAATGTTCCGTTTCGTCGGTTGAAATGCAAATCGCAGTTCCGGCAGAGAGGCCTGCTGCGCGAGCGATCCGAGGTGGCGAACAATGTGGTGTTCGACTCCTCTGCCAAGGGCGCGGCAACTCAGCAGGAACGCATCGACGGTCAGAGCCGCGGAGCTTCGTGTGTAGAGCACAGCCCCTACGTTGCCGTAGTCGCCGAAACGGTCCTTGGCGGACACAACGACACAGTGCAGCGAGCCTGACTGTAGCAGCGCCTGTAACTCCGGCTCGGTGCGACGAATGGTGGTTGTGTTGAATTGGTTGGTTCGCATCGTGAGCTGCGACACTCTGGCCAGCATCTCGGGCTTGAAGTGCGCAATGTCCACTTGAAGACCAAGTTCGGCGATAAAGTCGTCAAGGCTTTTCGCGCCTTCCATGGCCTCTTGCCGAGCTTTCTCCTTCTGGTAACTCTCATTTCGCTGAAGATCTTCGTTGGTAAGCTTGCCTTGGTCGAATGGCCAGAAATTTTGCAACGCTTGTGCAATCTCAGCCGCGTCTTCCGGCAGCAACAACGTCCTCACCTGCGGTAAGTTGCTCTCCACCTCGGCGATCTCTTTCGCCGAGTCGTCGATAAAGATAAAGCTGTCGAGACCCAAGCCGAGTTCGCGCGACATGTCCGCGATATTGAGCGATTTTGGCTCCCAGTTGATGCGGTGACTCGCCAGATGTTCCGGCTTAAGCAGCATCTCCGGCCGGCGAAATGTCTCCCAAACCTCTTCCTCATTGTTCTTGCTGGCGACGGTCAGTAGGCGTCCCTGTGCACGCTGCTCCAATAGAAGGCGCTGCAGGCCAAGTCTCGCTTCGTCGATGACAACGCTGGAGGGGCCGTCTTCGCCGACCACACCTCCCCATAGCGTGTTGTCGAGGTCAAGCACGATAACCTTCGACGGCGTGCGCTTCAGACAGTCGATTTTCCGGGCAAGCGCCATTCCTAACGCCGCAAAATATTCGTCGGTGAAGGGTATGTGGGCCAGCTCGTCGGAGATTCCGGAGAAGTAGTCGCTCACCGGGTACAGCTGGTTCAAGTCGGAGGCAGTCATCTTGTGGAGAGAACTAAGCCGGTCCGCAAGCTCGGAAAGCTGCCGGTCGAGCCTCTGAATCATCGGGCCGGTGGCGGCAGCCAGAAATGGAGGGGAGCAATGACACGCGACCACGATCAGAGGCGAAGGAAGTTGCGTCGCAGCCAATGTCTCAATGAGCGACCGTCCGTTCTCCTCGACCTTGAGCAGACCGCCGAGATCTTGCCAACGCAACACGACGACATTGACACCATCGCGGTTGCTGGCGAAGAGGCTCTGCGGATCGAGAAGGGACTGAAAAACCTGATTGAACGGCGCAAACTCAGTGGTGGCTTGGTACCCCAATTCGCTGAGACAGAACTCCAGAGGTCGCTGAAGAGGTTCTGTGGTGAACGTAGAGCTAATGCAAATGCGCATGTCCGGCTGACCCTGGATCACCGCTTGAGCAGCGGAGCTTTGCCGGCATTCCCGGCCATGAGAAGGTATTGTAAACGGTTTCTGTTAAACGAGATTGGGTCTGATTGTTACGCATTGGTTACGGCGAGTGCGACCGAATTCCGCGGGAGGGGGATTCCCGCCCGAAGGAGAAAGCCCCCCGCGGCGGTTATCGGCGCAATTGCGTGGGGACCCTCGTTTTGAAGAGCTGTCAATTTAAGAAAAAGGGCATTCTGGTTTAAAATCCTAATGGGAGCTCGCATGGAGAATTCCATCTTTTCCGTCGATGTTGAAGATTGGTTCCACATTCTCGATGTTCCGGGTACACCTGGGCTCGCGGAATGGCCGAGCCTTCCGTCGCGCGTGGAAAAGAATTTCACCAGGTTGCTGGATTTGTTCGACGACCAAAGGGTGAAGGTCACTTGCTTCTTCCTGGGGTGGATCGGTCAGCAATTTCCGCATCTTGTGAAAGACGCCGCCAGCCGCGGCCATGAGATTGCATCGCACGGCTTTGCTCATCGATTGGTGTATCAACAAACCCGGGATGAGTTTTATGAAGATGTCCGCCGGGCACGCGTCTTGCTGGAGGATATTGCGAGCGTCAAGGTCGGCGGCTATCGGGCGCCAGGCTTTTCGACCACGGAGGAGACGCCCTGGTTTTTCGACGCGCTGCTGGAAGCGGGGTATGAGTACGATTCGTCGGTGTTTCCCGCGGCAAGGGGGCATGGAGGCATCCGAACTGCTCGCCGCGATCCGCACCGCGTTGGACACGACGATTCGCTGGTGGAAATGCCAATCACAGTCGCCGATCTGCTTGGCAAACCGATGTGCTTCTTCGGCGGAGGCTATCTCCGGTTGTCGCCCTATTGGTTGATCCATCGCCAAGCGCGCAAGGTGCTAGCGGAAGGGCGGCCTGTGGTGTTTTATATTCATCCGCGTGAAATCGATCCGGATCATCCGCGGATTCCAATGAGCCGCAAGAGACAATTCAAATCGTACGTAAATCTTGATTCGACAGAAAAAAAAATCCGAAAGATTCTCAACGATTTTCCGGTCACCACGTTCCGAGAAGCTATTCGTAACAAACAGGGGCTAGCCAAGGCTTATGTCGCTTGATCGCACTCAAACATTCTTTCACCAGTACGCGAACGACTTCGACGCCATCTACGGTAACCAGAATGGACTGTTCGACAGCGTTGTGAACCGTCTCTTTCGCCAAAGCATGAAGCTGCGGTACGAGAAGACGATTGAGGGCTGTAATCCCATCGAAGGTAGGAGTGTGCTGGACGTTGGTTGCGGTCCAGGACACTATGCGATTACCCTCGCACAGCGAGGCGCGGGTCGCGTAGTGGGTATCGACTTCGCTGAGGGCATGCTTTCGCTTGCCGCGGAGCACGCCAAGAAAGTTGGCGTGGATCGACGTTGCAATTTCATGGTCGCCGACTTCTACAAGTACGTCCCAGAAGAGCTTTTCGATTACGTTGTGGTCATGGGTTTCATGGACTACATGCCGGAGCCGCAACAGGTTGTGGCTAAAGTATTATCGCTCACAAAATCCAAGGCATTCCTGTCCTTTCCCGTGGCGGGGGGGGTGCTAGGGTGGCAGCGCAAGCTTCGTTACCAGAAACGCTGTGACCTGTATCTTTACAGCCTGGAACAACTGCAACAAATATTCCGGAAGTTTCCTGAAGTTACGGCGAAAATCGAACCCATTAAGCGCGATTTCTTTGTGACGCTTTCGCGCAACGCAAAGTCCGCTTAGGAGGTCGCCGAACAGCCGCTTTCGCTCCTTCAGCTATTTGGGAGTTTACTTTTGATCCCTGCAATCTTGCTGGCACTCGCTTTGGCTGTTTGCACGTATGTTGTGGTGGCCTATCCCCTGCTGCTCGCCGGGTGGAAGCGATTTTCGCCCGCAGTCCATAAGGACCTGGAGTTCCGAACAACGGTTTCGGTGCTGCTGCCCATCTATAACGGAGAAGAGTTCGTTGAGAAGAAGCTGGAGTCGCTGCTCGCCCAGAATTACCCTGCCGAACTCGTGAACATCGTCGTTATCTCTGACGGTTCCACGGACAAGTCCGATGCAATTGTGGAATCGTTCGCGAGCCGTGGCATTCGGCTTTTGAGAGTTCCGCATGGAGGAAAGGCAGCGGCATTGAACGCTGGCCTGAAATTTGCGTCTGGGGAGATTATATTTTTTACCGACGTCCGTCAGGAGGTCGACTCCAATGCTCTTCGGGAGCTGGTTGCGAACTTCGCTGATCCGTCGGTTGGCGTAGTAACCGGAGAGGTGCAGATTTTCAACGCCCACAAGGTCGGCCAGGAAGCCGACATGGATCTGTACTGGCGCTACGAATTCTGGGCGCGTCGCCAGCACTCGCGCATCGATTCGACACTTAACACGACAGGTTGTCTCTACACTCTGCGGCGCAGTCTGGCCGAACCAATTCCCGCCGACACCCTGGGCGACGACCTGTTCACTCCGCAGAAAGTGCTCTTACGTGGGTATCGCGTTATCGTCGAGCCCGCCGCTTTCGGGCACGATTTCGCCTCGATCCATGGTGGCGAATTTCGCCGGAAGTTGAGGACTCTGGCTGGCCTGTGGCAGACTTGTGCGCGACTGCCCCGAGTCTTTAGTGGGAGCAATCGCATGCGATTTCACTTTCTTTCCCACAAAGTGGGACGCCTCGCGGTACCTTGGGCCGTCCTGTTGGCCTTTGGTGCAACTATCGCGTTACCCAAATCGAGCTTCCGCAGCGTTCTGCTTTTTCTCGAGTTTGGACTGGCCGCCATGGGCCTGCTGGATCGATTCTTACCGCGAGCGTTCCCGCTTCGTCGTATCTCCTCACCCGCTAACAGCTTCTTGACCATGAACGCCGCAGCACTTCTATCGGGTATGGTCTTCTTCATTCCGCCAGAGCGATTCTGGCAACCGACGCGGCTCAGCGCGAAAATTGATCCCACGAACCCGTAGCGGACTCCAACAAGGCCGAGCAAGAGAGATGCGAGATTGGATGCTCACCTCTGCGACCAATAGCGGTATGGCTGCCCATGATTGTTGCGATAGTCGCAGCGAAGTGCTCATGAGATCAAAATATAACCGAAGGGTAAGTACAAAATTCAGAGCGAAAACGAGCGCTAGGAAGTCGGCGCTAGGGTCTTGACTGAAAGGATATCTCTATCGACCGCCCCGGCCTAGAAGAAGGATCTTGACTGTCGAGAACAGAATAAAAAGGTCGAGGCCGATAGAAACGTTCTTGATATAGAAGAGGTCGTACGCCAGCTTTTCCCGGTTGTCTTCAAGGGTAGCGTTATACCCACGATTGATCTGCGCCCAACCTGTCGCACCCGGTTTTACCAGCCAGCGCTCGCGGTAAAAGGGGATCTTGGCGGCGCATTCTTCTTCTTGTTCGGGGACAAAAGGGCGGGGTCCGACGAACGCCATATCGCCTTTGATGATGTTGAAGAGCTGCGGCAACTCGTCGAGACGCGTACGTCGCAACCATTTACCGACGCGGGTGATGCGAGCGTCGACGAACTCGGCAGGACGAAGCGGGTCCTTGTCAGACCCGACATACATGGAACGAAACTTGAATACCGTGAACAGCTGGCCGTTTTCGCCCACTCGCTTCTGCCTGAAGATGGCGGGACCTTTGGAGTCGAGACGGATAGCAATCACAACCAACAACATCAAGGGCGCAGTTAGAACAATGGCTAGTCCACCCAAAAGAAACGAGAACAATCGCTTGTACAGGCGCAATCCCGTCCGGACATGAAATCCGGGAGAGAATAACAGCCAGCTCAACCTCAGCGATTCCAGCGGAATTTTCCCAGTCACACTTTCATAGTACTCAGGACCATCCTGAATTTGCACCCCGCTGGCTTTCAACCGCAGCAGTTGCTCTACCGGAAGTTTGCCACGACGATCGCTCATAGTAACAATGATCCGTCGCACCCCCTGTTGGCGAACAACGTCCTCCAGATCGGCATCAGCGACCGTGCGAATGCTTGCCGCCTGAACTCCGTGCCCGACATAACCGATAACCCGCATTCCGAGTTCGGAGCGGCGACCAATCTCATCGATCAGCGGCTCAGCCAGCGGACCATCGCCGAAAATGATTGCTCGTTCGGCGAAGCGATCGGAGCTGTTCAAGGCGAAGAAGCAGCTGCGCCAAGCCGGTACCGCAATCGCTACGAAAAGGATACCGCTCCACAGCGCGCTTCCGCCCAGACTCATCTGGGGAAATGTGTAATACAGAACCGCCAGTGCGACGAAGGTGCAGCCCAGGACACCGACGAGACGCGTTACAACCTCGCGCCGGTTTGTTATCACAATCGAGTTATACAGGTCGAAGTAGTACATCAGTACGAGAAAGACAGCCACCACGATGGCGATGCGGCCAATGCCATTTTCGTACATCAGGTAGATGTTGGCGTCCGCAGTGGTCCCCGCCCATAGCACAACCGCCAACACAAAGCCAAAGGTGACAAGGATTGCCTCCGTCACCGTAAGCAGTAGTGTCCGCGTGGGGAAATAGGCATTGAACAAGCGAATCATGCGGTGGCAGCTTTCACTCCGTCTAATTCTTTCTTATTGGAACGTCCCTCTTTTCCGTATCCCTCGTAGTAACGATCGTAGCCTACTTGGAGCATCGAGGCTTCATTCAAGACCAAACCTAGCAGTTTGTATTTTTCGATAGTCTCAAGTGCTTTGTTTAGTACCTTGCGGCGGGTATGGCCTTCGCGCACGACTACCAAAACACCATCCGAGAGCCGTGACAAAGATGTCGCATCGGCCATCGGCAGCATCGGCGTCGCATCGATCACTACCCAATCGAAAGGAGTTGCTACAGTCTGCAGCATTTCGGCAAACCGATCCGACTCTAACAATGGGAGGGGCTCGTCGATCGAGCGCCCGGCGGGCAAAATCCACAACGGCATGCCGCTGACCTGGTAAAAAGCATCGTCAAGAGCCAGCTTGCCTTCGACCCAGTCCGTAATTCCTCGCAGTTTGGCTGAGGTGAACAGCGTGCTCACATTGGGGCGTCGAAGATCAGCTTCGACTAACAACGTTCGCTCTCCCGCGCGCTGCGCCAGCGTGAGCGCTAGATTGGCTGAGACCACAGACTTACCCTCGTCGCCGGTCGAACTTGTGATGAGCAATTTGCGTAAGGCGCGCTTATTCTGCATGTGAGCGAGCCTTGTGCTCAACACACGAAACATCTCTGCACCCGCTCCGCCTGGATCGGCAAGCGCAACTAGACGCTGCTCCGGCGTAGGATGCGGCCGCAGGATCCGTTCGCTCGGCGTATTCAACCAGCTGCTCGCTGCACTTGGGCTCATGGCGGCTCCCGCCTGCATCACTTCCGTGCGGTAGGCGCTGGAAGGGCGGGACTGAGGAGCAGCGGCTTCGGCTTGATACGCATCGGCGCTATATGCCTCAGACTGGTAGGCATCTTCAAGCGGCGCGGCTTCGGCTTGCAAGGCACTGGCGGCGGGCATATCCGCGGGAGATACCGCTGGCTCGATCCCAAGCGTCTCAGACGGGGCGGGAGCCAAGGGTGACTTACTTGGGTTATCGCCCTGGGAACGTTGCAACGCGTCGTACAGTCGACTCATGACTAGATTCTCCTCCCGGCAGTGGTATGCATGGGTTTTTCTTCCGATGGATTGGACTGGTTATCGGTGGATCGCAAAAGACGTAACAAAGAGCGCAAGAGGCTATCGCCGTTGTCATCGCGACCTGCGGCCGGGGGCAGCGATATTTCTTGCTCCGGCAGTGATGGACTCGTAGTAGTCAAACGGAAATCATTGGCAACTTCAGTGACGATATCGGGGGTAATGATCCGCTGCTGACGGGCAAAGGCATTGACCAGAGCGTTCTCGCATAAAGTGTTAACTATGCGCGGGATACCGCGTGAATATTCGTAGATTTTCTCCAGTGCCTCCGCTGAAAAGATAGGAGGTTCGCCAGAGGCACCAGCGCGTTCCAGTCGCGACAGGATATAAGCCCGGTTCTGTTCTTCGTCAAGAGGCAGAAGTTGGCAACGCAGCGCGACCCGCTGCTTCAGTTGTCGTAAGTGTTGCGAATCCAGGACCGATTCCAGTTCCGGTTGTCCCATTAACACGATCTGCAACAACTTTTGTTGAGAGGTCTCCAAGTTGGTGAGAAGCCGAATCTCCTCAAGCAGATCCGACTTCAGAGCCTGCGCCTCATCAACCACCAGAGCCGTGATCAGGCCACGCGCATGTCGCTGAATCAGAAAACGATTTAGGTCCAGCAGCATCTCGGTCTTGGTTCGGCCAGCATAGGGCAGGCCAAAGTCGGCCATGATGTACTGAAAAAACTCGTTAACGGAAAGCAGGGGGTTGAAGACATAACCGAAGGCGATGTTGTTCTTGCGCAGCTCGGCCAGCAGGCAGCGCACGAGCAGGGTCTTTCCCGTGCCCACCTCGCCGGTGATCACGATAAAACCCTTACGCCGCCCTACTCCGTAGTGCAGGTTAGCCAGCGCTTCGTTATGGCGTGGCGTCGGATGGTAGAAGAATGGGTCAGGGCTAATCTCAAAGGGATTGCGCGTCAACCCATAGAATTGTTTGTACATTCGCTAGCCCCAATAAAATGCGTAGAGAATTCCGCAGGGAATCAGGATCACGATGAGAATGGCAGCCGCTAAGGCATAATACGGTCGCCAACGAGCAGCTGCGATCTCTCCTGCAGTTGGAAGTGATGGGATTTCCGCCAGTAACGGCAAGTTCGTATCCGTAAGTTCGTATTCGCCTCGGATACGATCGTCTGTGAATTCGGTTCCGGCTCCAAACAACACTGCAAGCACGAGACCCACACCAAGACCAGCTAGCGAGAACTTGAAGCGGTCCGGGAAGGAAGCCTTATCGGGCAAACTCGCGGGATCGATGACACGAAACTGTTCTCCCGTGTTGCTGCTTTTGAAGTTCGGTTGCGAGACTCGATTGCGCTGTCTTGGCCAGAAGACTGTCGTAATCTTTCTTGGACTGCTCCTCATTACGAAGCATTGCCGTCAGTTCCTGTTCGACGGCCGGCGTGGCATTTAAGCGGTTCTGATACTCCGCCACTTTTCGCTGCAGCTGAGGGATCTCAGCCTCCCGAGACTGCAGTTCGAGCTTGTTCGCTTTAATCTGGCTTTGAATCTGCAGCAAGGGAGCCATAGCAGACACTGCAGCTGAGTTCGCGTCCGATTTGGAGGCTTCTCTCTTTTCCTGGTCAATTTCCTTTGTCAACTTCTCAGTGGACGCAATCTGCTCTTTCAATTTCTTGATGTCTGGGTGATCGTCGGTATACTTGGTTCGCAATTCTGCCAAGGCTGCCTTCATCGAATTCAGCTGCGCGTCAAGGTTTGGCCCAGTATCAGCGCCCTGCGTCGCCCCAATGGACTCATACTGAGACAGAAGCGAGTTCAGATACTCTTGCTGCTGGAGGGCATGATCGCGACCTTCCATAGCACGCTGCAATTGTGCCTGAGTGCCAGACAAGATCTGGAGGTTGCTCTGCAACTGGTCCGGCAGTTCCCCATTGTGGGCGGCTTGAAAAGCGCGCACTTGGGCATCCGTCTTCGCCATCGCGTCGCCTGCGGCCTTCAAATTCTGGTCAAGGAAATTGGTGGTTTGCTGCGACTGCTCTTGGCTCTGTTTTATGTTTTCGTCGACGAAGTAGGTGGCTAGCTGAGCATTGACCTGCTGAGCGATTTCGGGTGTTGACGCGGTGTAGTTGACATTGAAAGCCGTCAAGTCAACCTCACGGCCATTCTGGCTCTTGGTTTGAACCAGGTCAATCTTGATGTCTTTACGCATCCTGTCTACTTGGTTATCGGGAGAGTCTCCGGAGTACAGATGAAAGGTCTTAATCGTATTCAGCAGGCGCGTTCTACTAAGCACTTGCTGTGTGATCGACTGGAGACGCTCGTTGAGATCAACCTGAACGTTCGGCATTACAAATTGCTCTGGTATTTTTTGCTGTTCAACCAAGATCAGCGCTTGCGAGGTGTACTCGGCGGGAATCAGCCAAGCCGAGGCAAACACCAGCAAGAATCCAAAGAACAAGGGTCCCAGGATCCACCATCTCCGGCGCACTACGATATCCCAGTAATCGCCGACTCCACGCATTGAGGGTTTCGGTTCGTAAAGTTCTTCAGTCATGATTTACCGTCCAAGAGGGTGATTCCAGCTGTACTGGATAGTGACTCCGACCTGATTAGTAGAGTAGGCCGGTCTACCGACATAAATGTTCTGCTGATTTTGGTGGACATACGCATACCGCAGATCAGCCGAAAGCGAATGGCGTAGCTGACGGGTAAGAGTTGCATCACCGATTACGTCTTCCAGAGTTCGCTTCGAAAAAGAAATTGATACGTCGTTCAGATACTCAAGGCCTGCCATCACGTTCCATCGAGAAGTCAGAACCCGGCTGTAGTCTCCCCTGACTTCGTAGATGCTGCTGGTGCCTAGCAGATAGGAGCCGGCGCTTACCAAGTGATTGAAAGATCCCCGGACAGCATTACGGGTATCGCGCCATCCGAAACTCGCCCCGGCCGTCACGTTCCATTGCGTTTGGTGAACGACCTCGGTAAAGAAGAGAACTTGAACGATACTCTTTACAGCAGAGTATTCCGGGCCGACCCAGATGGAGATATTCATATTTGGCCTGATAAGATAACTACTCGAGAACTTGATACTTTGGACACCCGAACGCTGCAGACCATGGCCAAAATCGTAACTGTCGAACTCATACCCGACGCCGAGACTCAAACGAGCTGAAAGCTGGTGGGAATAATCCGCACGTCCACCGTAGGAAATCATGTTTTGGAAAGGAGAGGTAAACGTTCCGTAGCTATTAATTCGACGAAAGGTTTCCGTGCCGGTATAGGTCAGGGTGTCATGACTAGTCAATTGGTTGGTAAGCGCGAGCACGCCCATGTTCTGACTGTAGACAGCGAGCGGCGCATAGGTCACTGGATTCGGATTGCTCGCGGTCGGAATTCCGCTTGTCGTAAGGTACGAATCAAACGGGTCCGCGGAATGAAGATACTGATCATAGGCGTGCATTTGCCACCGGGGTGCGAACTGCCACAAGATATCGGCGCCGGCATTCTGACCCAGTGTTACCTGAGAATCATAAAGAGAGCTGGAATTACCGAAGTAGGAACGCTCCTGCAGCCCGCCGGTATATTTGATCATCATGGAGAGCTTCGGGCGGAATTGCTGCAGCTTGATGCTGGGGCGGACCTGGTAAAGGATACCGGAAGCGTTATTTACGGATGTAGCGCTTACGTTACTGATATAGGTGGCACCGCCTCCGATTCCGAGCGTAATGCTACTGTTTTCGGTCGCGTCGGAAAGGAATGACATAGGAGCTGCCGAATCGGGATAGTTATAAGCCACCTTCGGACCGGGAGTCGTGTTTTGCGTATCGATACTCTGTCCGGCAGTGTCGGTACTCTGGCCCGACGAATCCGTTTGCGACCAAGCTCGAACTCCGCTCAGCGCCAACGTCAGCAGCAACAATCCACCAAGATGTTTCTTCATCGTGCAACTCTCCGCCGTACACCTCGCCTACGGGACAACTATGGTATCCCCAGGTAGCAGCTCTATGTTTTGAGCGGCGTTTTGCCCTTTGATGACTGCCTTGTAGTTAAATGGCATCCGCTCTTCTTTGCCGTTCGCGTCCCGGCGTAGTACATATATTTTCTTTGTCTTGGCGAAATCCCTGAAACCTCCCGACAAAGCGATGGCGTCTAGAACAGTCAGCCGGCGCGTTAACGGAAAAAAGCCAGGCTTTGCGACTTGGCCAACCACATTAAAACTGAGACTGCGAACTTCGGTAACGATGACCGTTACCTCAGGGTCTGATATCAGTTTCTTCATGGCGGAGGCCAACTGATCTTGCAACTGCAAGGGAGTGTACCCAGCCGCTTTTATATCCCCGATCAAAGGCAGGGAGATCATGCCATCCGGACGCACCGGAACAGTCTTTGACATCTCCGGCTCTTTCCACACATTGATGGAAAGTGTATCTTCCGCCCCGATTACATAGCTATCGGGATGAACGTCAGCGACATGCTGGGGAAGGGTATCCGGAGTAGCCGGCTGGGCAGCCTTGGCTACGCTTGCCGGAGCGTTCTGTGAGTCGGAAGTACCGGTCGTGCTCTGCGCATGAACCGCTTGCGCAACGATACCTACTGAGAATAAGAGCGCCAAAAAAAACATTAAATGGGGATGACCTGTGCTTTTCTGCGAAAACATCTCTCTCTCTCACCTTCCATGATCGGGTTAATCGATTTTGTCGTTCTTGGGCGTGGTCGACGACGCGATCGACCGTCGTTGGGGGATCCCCACTTCTTTCAGTTTGTACAGTAGGGCGCGATAGCTGATATCCAATGAGCGCGCCGCTTTCTTACGATTCCAGTTATTTGCGTGCAACGCATTCAGAATGATCCTTGCCTCGATCTTGCGAACCGTTTGGCGCGTCAGTTTTTTCAGCGAAATCGGCCCGTCAAAAGACAGAATCGAGAGCGAGTCACGGTCATTTGGCTGAAGTAACTCACTCAAGATTACATCTTCGGTGCCCATCACGACATAACGTTTAATCAGGTTTTCCAGTTGCCGGATGTTGCCAGGCCAGGAATAGCGTTGCATCTTTGACATGACCGCTGGTCGCAAAACGGTTGCGCGGCCATTCAACTTATCGTTGTAATACTGCAGGAGATAGTCGCTAATCAGCGGCAGGTCTACGGCCCGTTCTCTCAACGGCGGAAGGTGGATCGTCATGGCTGCGATACGATAGAAAAGGTCATGGCGGAAACGTCCCTGTTCGATTTCGTCGTGCAATTCGCGGTTTGTAGCACAGACGACGCGAACCTCCACCTTTTTGTCTTCTTGGGCACCGATCCGACTAAACTGCCCATCCTGCAGCAGTTGCAAGAGCTTAGCTTGCAGCATAGGGTCGAGTTCCGATATCTCGTCCAGAAACAGCGTTCCCCTATGCGCCATTTCAACGCGCCCCGGTTTGGGGTTGTAGGCACCCGTGAAAGCACCCTTTTCATAACCAAACAACTCGCTTTCCAGCAACGTACCTGGAATTGCTGGACAGTTTACCTTGACAAACGGTCCATGCGCCCAAGGCGAGTACAAATGAAGCAGTCTGGCGATGATGTCCTTGCCAGTGCCGCTTTCGCCAGAGACTAATACGGAAAGATTGGCACCTGCAACACGTTCCAACTTCTGCCGCACATCCCGCATGGCTGGAGTTTCACCGAAGATGACGGACTCGGGCGGCAATTGTTGGACCGAAATGGAGCTTTCGTTGTTCGGGCCAGCCAGCAAGGGCATCTCCTGGTTCCTCAGTTGATCTGTGGTAGCGTCGTGCGAAACAATTGCATTTCTCACGCCAAGTTGCTGCACATCGCAAAAAAATGCGCATATCTGGCGTAAGCTGCTGAATTAAATTACTTTATTTTTCAAGAAATGGGAAGAGAAAAATTCGCAAACACGGTTAAAAGGCAGCTGCTTGCAGCTCACAGTGTGAAAACATTTTCACTCGGAGGAAGCGACTTTCCCTACTACCTCATTCCCGCCGTTGCCGTTGCTGGACTCTGACAACAAGGGTTCATCGAAGCGGAGGCCCAAAAGGAAGTACTGGCGGTCAGGCGTACACCGTAGTACCGTCGCGTGCAGAAGCGACACGGAGCGAGGCAACTGCGCCTTGTTTACCAGGGCGACTGGAACTTCGAGCGATATCTGGGTACCGGGATCCAGATATCGTCGCGCGGCCAACAGGACTCCCCCTGCCGAGAGATTCAGGGCGGTGGCGAACTCCAGGAATTCTTCGCCGGTTCCCTTCGTCCCGCGGACGAAAAAGGGTATCGAAATGGGTAGACGATCCCACCCTCGCCGTTCCTCGGAGGACAACCTGCGGTGCACACCTTTTCTCCTGTGGAACTTATTACGCACATGAGCGACCAAACTTCAAAATCTTGTAAGTTGCGCCAAACGACGGGAATTGCCCCACATCTTGAGTCAGTTAGCTATGACATAGTCGGATGAAGTTGCAATGATTTGCGGTTCTGTAGAAGAACAGTTCCGTTATTAGAGTGCAACTTGTTTCCCAAAAAGGAAACTTTATTGCACTTACGGGTGCAAATTAATGATATAAGGAGTTGACATCTTTTCCACTTACGCTATGATCAGGCTTCCCCCTGTAGAGTAGCCTCCACTCTATAACCCCAAGGAGCTAAACCTTAGTCTCAATCTGTCGAGAGTATGCCTGTGGATAGCAGTCTCGGGAGGTTTGCGGTTATGTCGCGAGGAGACGTGCCTTTGCCATTGGAGCCGCCGGATAAAACGACTGCGATGCAGTCGGAAGACATGGCGCCGGCCAAAGAGACGTTTGATCTTTTCGGAGATCAGAATCATTGTGTCGCGTGCCGCGATGCCCTGGCGGCGGCAGCCCACGAACTCAAGACTCCGTTGGCCATCATGGGGGGATATCTTCACCTTTTGCTGACGCAGAAATTGGGACCGCTCACGGAACGGCAGATCGAAGTCCTCGCCGAGATGCAGGCTAACGGCATGCGTCTGGCGAACTTCGTACAAAACCTGCTGACCTATGCCACGCTCAAGGTCGACCGCTTTGAAATGCAGTACGAGGTCGCGGATATCAATGAGTGTATGCGGGAAATCGCGGAATTGTGGTCGCAGCGCTTTCAGGACAAGGCGATCGCTTTTTATTTCCTCCCCGGCGAAAACCTTGCACCATTCTCGTTCGACTGGTTCAAGATACAACACGTCGTTTCCAATCTTCTGGATAATGCCATGAAGTACACGCCCTCGTCGGGCACAGTGTGGTTGCACGTGGAGCCGTACTTCTGGGAGCGCCGCACGATGCAGCGCAAGCCACTGGTGGAACGGCGAAGGCGACGGGTTGGTTCGCCGAATTGCTGCAGAGTTTCTGTCTCAGATACTGGACCCGGCATTGCGCCGGAGTTTCAGCAGGAAATTTTTGATGAGTATTTCCGGCTTACGCCCCAAGGTACGCGCGCCGAAGGATATGGTCTTGGACTCGCAATTGCGCGGCGTCTGGTGCAGGCCGCCGGCGGGAAGATCTGGGTGGAAAGCGAGCCCGGAAGCGGTAGTAAGTTTTCCTTTCTGATGTTGCTGAACCCTAAGGGTCAACAAGCGGTTCCGGAGGAACAATGAGTGCAGGCCACATCCTGGTGGTAGACGACGAGCCGAGTATGCGTCGGTATCTCCAGACTGTTCTCGAACTCGACGCGTACCAGGTATCGACGGCTTCCAATGGCGAAGAAGCTCTGGAAAAAATACAGAAGACCTCGCCCGATCTGGTGCTGTTGGACATGGTGATGCCCGGGCCCGACGGGCTGGAAACGCTCCAGCGGATTCGCGAGACTCGTCCCTCCACAAAGGTCGTTATCCTGTCGTGCGTTCGCGACACCCGTAAAGTGGCACAAGCCATGCGCCTGGGAGCACAGGATTATCTGTCGAAGCCGGTCCAGAAAGAAGAGATGGACGACGTGCTCCGCTTCTGTCTGGAGAATGGCGATCCTGCGGGACCGGGGATTGGCGAAGCGATAGAAGTTGGCGAGGGTGTCTTTTTCTTTTCGGCTACACCACAGATGCGGCAATTACGTGCCCAGGCCATGCAGGTGGCAAAATTTGATTTTCCCGTGCTGCTGTTGGGAGAGAGCGGTACTGGCAAAGAAGTTCTTGCCCAATTGATTCATAAGTACTCGGAGCGCGCCCACCGGACCTTCCTGAAAATCAATTGCGCCGCTATGCCCAGCGAGCTGCTGGAAAGTGAACTGTTCGGCTACGAGCCAGGCGCGTTCACCGGGGCGAACAAAGCCAAACCAGGAAAATTCGAGTTATGCAACAAGGGCACTCTTCTGCTTGATGAAATCGGAGAGATGTCTCCGGCACTGCAGGCCAAGCTGTTACAGGTGCTACAAGACGGACAGTTCTCGCGGCTGGGTGGACGAACCACCGTCAAAGTTGACGTCCGCGTGCTGGCTGCCACCAACATCAATATGACCCAGGCGATCGCGCAGAAAACGTTTCGCGAGGACTTGTACTATCGGCTGAATAGCTTTGTTCTTCGGATGCCTTCCTTACGGGAGCGTAGAGAGGAAATTCCGATGATGCTCCGGCATTTTATGATGCATGTGGCGGATCGCTATGCCTGTTCGTTACCAGCGATCTCTCCCCGGCTGGTGAAAGCCTGCGAAGAATATCCATGGCCCGGCAACATTCGCGAACTGGAGAATTTCGTCAAACGCTACCTGGTGCTGGGCGACGAGACTGCGGCGATCAGCGAGTTACAGCAGGGTACGCCTAAGGAACCGGAGTCAGGGACCTTGGTATGCATGGAACCGCAGCAACCGGACCTCAAGCAAATGATGCGGACTTTGAAGAACGGCGCTGAAATGGAAGTGATCGCCAAAGCGCTTGAGGATACGGCGTGGAATCGCAAACGCGCCGCTACCATGCTGAACATCAGTTATAAGGCGCTGCTGTACAAGATCCGGCAATACGATATTCATCCCCGGCAGGCGGCGGGCTAGGCGAAATTTGTTCCGCATGTGCGCAATCTCGTGCACTTGGACTGCGTCAGGGCCCGTTACCAATAGGCAGACGGTTTATTTCCATAAGCGACTTCATTGCTTGCTCAGCAACGACTTGCGCTATATCTGATCCGGCTTCACAAGGTGGCAGCCTGTTTGCTTAGATTTACCTTAGTGCCCTTCAACTCGTCGCAAATGGATGACCTCAGTCTCTCCGTCTCGCCAGTTCCTGACGAGCGAAGAAAGAACCTTCGATTTGGACTGCATTTCCCCGCGGCAGCTTGGACAGCCAGCTTGGGCAAGGAGTGGCTGCCTTGCAAGACGCTCACCGTAGGAATTCGTGGCGCCACGTTGGAAATCGATGTCGCGCTTGTCGTCGGCGGTCATATCGAGTACATCGTTGTTTTCCCGGCAGAATTGACTCATGCCGTCGCGCCCCTGCGCGTACGTTTCTCTGGCCGAGTCTTACGGGTGGACTCCCGCGGTGAGAACGCGGAGAGTTATCTCGTGGCCGTTCATAACGACAATTACAAGTTCTTGCGTGATCCGCTGGATGAGCTTTTCGGTTCTGGAAAATCGGAACCTGCAGCTCAGGCCGAGGAAATAATTTCATCGCACGCTTGCTCGTAAGCTCCGATCTGATCCGGTTTCGGGAATATCCCACATTGTGCGACAGTTGTTTTACCGCTACCTTGCAAAGTGTTGCATATTTGCAGGTAGTATGCCGTCCTGACCCTCTCTGACTGAACATAGCATCAGAGAGGAACAACTGTTCTCGGACTGCCCGGTTGTATGGAGCACCTGTTTGCACCCGCTGCTACGTGTAATTTCTTTCCTAATTCGCTGCAGCTATGACTGGTGCCTTCCAACTGCAGTAATGATCGAAGGCAGAATATCCTTGGGCCAGTTCCAACGCAACATGGGAATGAACTTGGCCTTGGGCGCAGGCAGCCAGTTAGCTTCCTTCGTCTTGCCGGTGAGTCAGCCTGGAGATACAGGTCAACCGCGCCATCTGCATTGACACGAATTTTTTGCGAGCGCTGAGGGTATAACGGATCAGCAAGTTCAGGACAAAGAAGTAGTCCTTGTCGTACTGGTGAGCGACCAGAAGCCGTTCACTGGCGGCAAATCACCTTTGTTGATGTGCACGACGTACTTCCTGGAAGTCCCGTCGTATTCGTCGCCAGCATCATCTTTCTGCGAAGTGGGATAGATGGCGTCCTGCGGGCGATTGGCTCCGAGGCCGATCGCCGTAACCAGGGCGCGCTGAATATAGTCCGTGCCGTAAATTCTAATGTTCCTGTCAGGTATGTTGAGCCGTTGACCGGCTCAGCATTGGTGAAATACTCCATGATCTTGACCTGCGCGACTTTGGGCACAGTCTTGATGGCTTCTTTGTCGAACGCGCCCAGCTTACTGGGATCGAAGTCCTGTCCCGGGATGAGGCCAAGGTCTTCATCTTCGCAGCAACGGCGAATGCGGGGTGGTGTCTGCACATTTCACTTCAGTCAGCGGCAACAACCAGAATGGCGAATATACCTATCCGTATTACATCTCGCTCGACGGCGGAAGTGCCATCCCGATGATGTGCGACGACTTCTCTCATGGCTCTGCAGTCGGCGACATCTGGCTGGGTAATGTCACACTGTTATCCAGCGAAGACCTTATCAACCTTCGCTTCGGCGACTATGAGAAGTATGTCGAAGCCGCATTTCTCATGCATCAACTCTCGAGCAGCGACACCCAAGAGTGGAGCAACATCAGTTGGGCCGTTTGGCAGATCTTTAACCCACGAGAACCGAGGCCAACTCGCACCCAAGGCGTCCAACCCCAGAATTGTCAGCGAACCCGCTCGTCTCGCTGTGCAGAACCGGGTTCCGGGAGGTGGCACGCCAATTGAATCCTCGGGTTCTGAGTCCGTCAGGGCACGCTGGACCATGAATTTCTTGTATAACCTTGCCGCAGGGACAAAGGGGCTGCCGACCTTCGCTTGCACCGTAACCATATCGCGGATCTCGATCACCCGGTCGACGCGCACAGCCTCGGGGGCGACCAGGAATTTCTCTTTGTCACGCCTGAACCAGGAGCGTTGCTGCTGATCGGAACCGGCTTCCTCGGTATATGGTGGAAGAGCAAGCGCTTTGTGTAATGCACTGTGAGCAGCCTTTTGGCACATTCCGAAGCAGTGGTCCTCCCAGGCTGCTCACCCTCCCTTTTCGTTGTGTTGCGATCTTTGGCAAATGCACCATGAGATAATTTTCCTCTTGTTGTTCTGGGAGGACTTCCGGTATGACCCTTATCATCCTGCTCGTCATTCTGGCGGTGATAGCCTTTGCCCTGATTGGGATCTACAACAGCCTTGTGCAACTGAAAGTCCGCGCCGATAACGCATGGTCAGACATCGATGTACAGCTGAAGCGCAGGCACGATCTCATTCCGAACTTGGTAGAAACCGTCAAAGGCTACGCTGATCATGAGAAAGGTACCTTCGAGAACGTCGCTAAATTTCGCAGCGCAGCAATGAGCGCCAGCACTCCCGCTGAAAAAAGCGAGGCCGAAGGCCAACTTACCTACGCTCTTCGTGGATTACTGGCGGTGGCGGAGAACTACCCCCAGTTGCAGGCATCAGGACAGTTCCAGTCTCTGCAAAACTCTTTGAGCGGGACGGAAGATGCGATTCAGAATTCGCGCCGCTACTACAACGCGGTCGTACGGGACCTGAACACCAAGATCCAGTCTTTTCCCACTAATCTGGTGGCTGGCACGTTTCACATTCAGCAACGACAATTCTTCGATATAACCGACCCAGCTGAGCGTGAAAATGTTGCCGTCAAATTTTGAGATGGGGAAATCTTCTGATCGCGACCCTTGCTTCAATGCTGTTTCTGTAAGCCGAGCGGGCCTTCGCAATCGCTTCCGACCCTGGAACGGAACCATCGCGCAGTCAATGAAGGCAGAGTCGGAGCAATTCGACTTCTATCGCGATATTTGGCGACCGCTCGCAAGAACCTTGGCAGCTTTGTATGCGGCATTCGCTGGTTTGATGCTGCTTTCACTCACCTTAGTCGGTCCTGCGTTCGCACGCGACTACCACCTGACTCGGTTCGAAACCCAAATGTCGGTCGACAAGGACGGCACGGCGGCTGTTACCGAGCGCATCGAGGTCGCGTTCGACGGCGAGTACCACGGCGTCTATCGCGACATTCCCCTCGAATATCCAGGACCTCACGGCTCGAACTACACGCTGTTCCTGAGAGTCTCCGGGGTTACGGATGTGGATGGGAACAAACTGAAGTTCGACTCCAGTACAAGAAACGGCTTTCGCCACCTCAAGATTTACATTCCAGGCGCCGTCGACACAACGAAGACAGTGCTGCTGCACTACACAGTGCGAAATCCAATTCGCTGGTTTGACGATCACGACGAGCTCTATTGGAATGTGACCGGGAACGACTGGACTGTGCCAATCGATAGTGCGTCCGCGTCTATCACGTTTCCGCCGAGCGCGACCGGCAACATGCGCGCGCAGGCTTTTACCGGGCTCTATGGATCGCATGAGGAGGATGCATCCGTCGCGATTCGCGACAATAGAGTGCTGGTGCAGGCAAGCCATCCGCTAGAAATGCGTGCCGGGCTTACGGTCGACGTCTACTTGAACAAGGGCATCCTTCAGCAGCCCAGCAAACTCACAGAGGCGATCTGGTTCCTGCGCAGCAACGGGATCGTGCTGCTGCCGCTGTGGGCCTTCGCGGTAATGTTTGGCATGTGGTGGACCAAAGGTCGCGATCCAAGGTCCGATCTCTCGGTTGCTCCGATGTACGAGCCGCCAAAAGATCTGACCCCGGCCGAGGTCGGCTCTCTGCTCGACGACGAAGTTCATCCGCGCGATATTACTTCGACGTTAGTAGATCTCGCGGTAAAGGGGTACATCAAGATCGAGGAGGTTGCCGAAAGAGTTCTTCTGTTTACGCATCGTGACTACATTTTCCATTCGCTGAAGCCCAAGGACAACTGGAGTCGCCTCGCCTCGCATGAGCGAGTCATGCTGAATCACATGTTTCCGGGCGAAGTCACGCAGGTCCGGCTATCAGCCTTGAAGAATCAGTTTTACGTAGCAATCCCGACGATGAAATCGAACATACTGGCCGAGCTGAAAGCAAAGTCGATGTACTCGGTCGATCCGGATTCCGCTCACGGGTATGTGTTTCTCGGTGTGATCCTGACCGTCCTTCCGTTCCTGCTCCTTCAACTGGCGGGTGCTCTGTCCATATTCGAAGCGCCACTGATGCTGATAGCGGCTGGCGTGATCGCGCTGATCATCATCTTCGTCTTTGCTCGGATTATGCCTGCGAAGTCCCGCAAGGGAGTCGACACCAAAGTCCAGATACTTGGCTTCCAAGAGTTCGTCAATCGTGTCGACGCCGACCGCCTGAAGCGCATGCCTCCTGACACCTTTGAAAAGTATTTGCCCTACGCCATGGCGCTCGGCATCGAGAATCGCTGGGCGAAAGCTTTCCAGGGCCTGACGGTAAATCCGCCGAACTGGTACGTTGGACCCACGCCGTACATGATGTTTAATCCCATAACGTTCACTGGCTCCATGCATGCCATGGCGACGGACGCCCATGGCGCCTTCGTCTCGGCCCCACGCTCCAGCAGTTCGGGTTCGGGATGGGGAGGAGGAGGAGGAGGATTCAGTGGCGGCGGCTTCGGAGGCGGTGGAGGCGGTGCCTTCTAAATCCCCATGACTGCTCGACGGAGCAGGGGTAACTCTCGTGTTCTCGCCGCAGTGTGTTCTGCTTTGGACCGATCGCCTGCTCGCCGACTACCATTTCGCTCCGAGATACTTGGGCCAGAAGGCTATGCCCGTTCAGATGTATGATGGATTGGCTCCAAAAATTCCTCCTCCGGAATTCCGATCGCATGATAGCGCCGCAAACGGGAAAAACAACTGCAGTCGTAACCGGCGTCACGGGACAAGACGGCGCCTACCTCACCGAACTGTTGCTCAACAAAGGCTATACGGTATATGGGACGTTCCGCAGAACGAGTTCGGTGAACTTTTGGAGGATCTCAGCCCTTGGTCTTCTTGATCACCCTCAACTGCATCTCGTCGAACATGACTTAACCGACTTTGGCTCAGGGATTAGGCTTTTGGAGAGCACTGGCGCCGCCGAGGTTTACAATCTTGCTGCCCAGAGCTTCGTTGGCTTATCGTTTGATCAACCGATCACCACGGCTGAGATCACAGGCGTCGGGGCCCTGCATCTTCTGGAAGCTATTCGGATCGTCGATCCAAAAATCCGCTTTTATCAGGCCTCCACCTCCGAAATGTTCGGAAAAGTTCGGGCCACGCCGCAGGATGAAGACACGCCATTTTATCCAAGAAGTCCCTACGGCGTGGCTAAGCTGTACGCGCATTGGATGACGATCAATTATAGAGAGTCGTATGACATTTTCGGCGTGAGCGGAATTCTTTTCAATCATGAGTCGCCGTTGCGGGGTCTGGAGTTTGTGACACGTAAAATCAGCGATGGTGTGGCCAGGATCAAGACAGGGCAGCGCGAAGTACTAGAGCTTGGGAATCTGAGCGCCAGGCGGGACTGGGGATTTGCTCGCGAATACGTGGACGGCATGTGGCGAATGCTGCAGGCGCCGCAGCCCGACGTATATGTGCTTGCCACCGGCCGCAATGCTACGGTACGTGAGTTTGTTGCGCTCGCGTGCAAAGCTGCCGGCATCGAGATCACGTGGGAAGGCTCCGCGGAAAACGAGAGGGGAGTGGATTCCAAGTCTGGCAAAATCGTCGTGCGAGTCAACCCGCGGTACTATAGGCCGGCCGAGGTCGACAACCTGATCGGAAATGCAGAGAAGGCCAAACGCCACCTGGGGTGGCAAGCAACAACCACGCTTGAGGAACTCTGCCAGATGATGGTGTCCGCTGACATTGAGAGGGTGACGAGTGGATCGTCAGGATCGGTGTGAAAACCGCGCTGGTCACAGGGGCGCGCGGCTTTACGGGACAGTACTTAGTTCCAGCTCTGCGTGCCAAACATTATCGTGTGCTGGGTCTGGTAGAAGCTGGGGCAGATGCAGAAGATGTGTTGGCCTGTGACTTGACTGACGCGGCAATGACCGAAAAAGTCGTCCAAGCAGCACAGCCCGATGTTGTGGTGCACCTGGCCGCGATCTCTTTTGTGGGCCACAAGAAGGAAGAAGACTTTTACAAGGTCAATGTTTTCGGGACGCAACATCTCCTGGCCGCGCTCTCGAAACTCAAGGTTGCTCCCCGGAAGGTGCTTATCGCCAGCAGTGCCAATGTCTACGGCATTCCGCAAGTACCGCTGATCGATGAGACGGTCTGCCCGGCTCCAATGAATCACTACGCAACGAGCAAACTTGCGATGGAGCACATCGCGCGAGGATGGTTCGACAGGCTTCCCATTCTACTGGTACGGCCTTTCAACTACACAGGTCCGGGGCAGGACGAGCGATTTGTCATTCCCAAAATCGTCAATCACTTCAAGAGAAGAGCGTCCATGCTCGAACTGGGAAACCTCGACGTAAGCCGCGACTTTTCGGATGTTCAGGACGTGGTAGGGGCCTACCTTGCACTGCTGGAGAGCGAGTGCCAGTCTGAAACCGTCAATATCTGCAGCGGCAAGAGCATTTCGCTGCGAGAGGTCATTACAATGATGACCACCCTGGCTGGATATGAGATCCAAGTGCAAGTAATTTCTGAATTCGTTCGCGAACACGACATCCATAGACTGACGGGCAGCAATAACAAACTGAAGCGTCTCACGGGCTTTGTACCTTCCACTCCCTTCATCGAAACGCTTAGACGAATGTACGAAGCGGCTATGCCCCCTTCGAGCGTTTAGTAGGGGTTCTGTCAGCAACCCTTAGAAGACGTAGATCGTGTCAAACTGCAGACGTTCCAGCCACGGCTCGGTTTTTCCAGTAGCAAGTGTGCCGAGCGGTCGGCCGATCAGAGCTGTGAAGCCCACTTGCACGCTCTTCTGGAACATATAGAATACGTCGAAGCGGTGGTCCGTAACGTTGGAGCCCTGGCGCAATTCGCTGTAATCGAAGTTACTGATCACAGCTTCACGCTCAATATAGATACGAGTGTAGCCGGCTTGCCAGTCCCCTTTCTCCGACAGCCTCCCCACCCGAGCTTCCAACCAATATCCTCGACGTTGATTGGACTTACATGGCGCGTTGGTGACTTGCGTATATGTCAGAGTGGCCGTTTTTGAAGGGGCCGGCAGAATATTGGCTTCGTTCGCACAAGCCCGCGTGTTCTGCACGTAGTCCCCGATGAAGCTCACTGGCAACTTTGCCCGGCCTGTGTCCCAATCAAGCCTTGCGATGTTGTCGAAAAGACCGAACTTAGATCGAAACTGCGCATTCACTATGTTCGTTACACCCGTCGGATACGCCTTGCCATTGATCGTGACGATATTGGCAGATGCAGTCGTGGTGATGGAGTTCTGTGGCGTGTTGCCGGTGCCCAACGGAAGAGAGCCAACCCACGGAGTTTGCGGATTTTTCGCACTTGCCTTTGCCAGCGCCTCAGCAATGGCGTCCGCGTTTTGGAAGTCATAGTACCCGCTGTAAGCACTGAGGTGCAGATGGCTGCCGATTGCCCAGGTGGTTTGTAATTGCGAGCCGTAGGCCATGCTTTGCACGATGTTCTTGTTAGTGATACCGGTTCCCGCAACCTCGGCGAATGGCAGCTCGAATCCAACTACAGCCACCCGCTTCAGAACGGGGGTGTTTTCGAGGTTGAAGGCTAGTGTCTGCGCGGCACCTTCGGGGTTGAGGTCCTTGTCCCAAGTCAGCTCGGTGTTATACCAGGGATAGCGGAACTTGCCTGCCGTTAGAGTAAGAGGCTTGAACCATTTGGGATCGTAATTCACGTAAGCTTGATCGAGAGCGAAAGCCTTTCGTGTGTAGAAAACTCCAAGGGTCGAATTGGTGGAAGTAGGATCGTTAACGTCACCACTCGCGAGCGAGATCCCCGCCTGAAACTCATCACTAAGGTCGGCGAAGATGTTGAACCGAGCCCGCATCCGCGCTCGAGCTCGATCCAGCGAACCATCAGAAGGGCCCCCAAAGAAGGGTTCCTCACGCAAGCGGACGTCACCGCTGAAGGAGATCGGTCCCAGGCCCTTGATGCGTCGCTCAAGACTCCGGATGCGCTCGTCTGAGCTTCCCGCATTCTGAGGCCCTTGCAGCGTTGTATCCGGCAAAGGGCTTCCAAACCCCAATGGTGGTGGCACACCGTCTGGGCCCTCACCCCTTGCCGGTGTCAGCATGTCGGTGAGTGGCCCGGCGGCTATGCCGTCGCTTCCCACGTTGGAATGTTCCAGCTCCAGCACGTTGATTCGCGCCTGCTGCTGCTGCACCAGTTGTTTCAACTGCTCAAGCTCGGAACGCAGCTCGGAGTCGCCTGTTGCAGTTGGTGCCTTGACGTTCCCGGAAGGCTGCGGGTCACCGGATGGGTCGGCTGCAAAAGCACTGGCGGCCAGAAACAACAGAATCACAAACAACTGACCCATTCGAAAATTATTTTTGCTTCTCGATGTCATGTCGGCTCCGTGTCTTTTTACAGATGTAAATATCCTACTAAGACCACTGATTTAGTAGATAATGAGAACGTCCGGACACATCGCAGATAAGCATTTTAGGATGCTTGTCAGGACGCTGTCGTCAGTCCCCACTTGTACTGTAAACGTCGTTCGATCGTCTTGAAGACAAGCCCATCGACCAAATAGCCGATGGCGATAATGAGTATCATCACCGCGATGACCTGGCTCATGTCGTTCAAGTCACGTCCCATCATTAACAGCTGGCCCAAGCCTAAGGTGACGAAGATCATTTCACCGGCTATGAGAGAACGCCAAGCAAAGGCCCAGCCCTGCTTGAGACCGTTAATCACATAGGGAAGGCTTGCCGGAAAAAGCACATACACAAAAAGCTTTATGCCACTCGCACCTAAATTGCGTCCCGCCATCGAATAGATTTTGGGCATCTGCTTGCGCCCTGTTTCCATACTAATGGTTACGGACAAGACGGAGCCCATTACAACCACAAAGAGAATTGCCTTTTCAGAAAGACCGAACCACAGAACAGCGATGGGAAGCCAGCAGATGCTCGGCAAACTCTGTAAACTTACCAGCAAGCCTCCGAGGGTTTGCTCCAGAAACTTGCTACTGCCGATCGCCAAACCAAGGAGCACACCAATTGCGACGGAAATTGCATAGCCGGTCACCATTCGCTTCATGCTGATGACAATGGCGAGCCAGAAGCTGTGGTCAGCGAATCCCGCGCGAAGCGAGTCAAAAACCTCTTGGGGCGTCGGAAACAGATACGGTGGCCAGAGGTGCAGTCGGCTGATCAGAGCCCAAGCTCCTATCAGCAATGAGTAAAAGATGATCTGCCTCGTCACTGCTTTCATGACGTCGCTTTGTACTCCTGTTCCAGGCTTTTGTTAATCTCTTCCCGAAGTTCGTTCAGGATCTCTCGCGCCTGCGTCGCGACCGTGACCTGCTCAAGTTGGCGCGGCCGCGGCAGATCAATATCAAATTCACGCTTTACTCGCCCGGGGCGGAATGTCATGAGGGCCACTCGATCTCCCAGGCGTACTGCTTCACGCACATTGTGAGTAACGAAGATGATGGTGCGGCGCGTCGCTGCCCAAATGCGCTCTAGTTCGTCATGTAACAGGTCTCGCGTTTGGGCATCGAGTGCGGCAAACGGTTCGTCCATCAGAAGAACATCAGGCTCCGTTGCGAGTGCCCGCGCCAATGCGACGCGTTGACGCATACCTCCGGACAGCTGATGAATATAGCTGTCCTTGAATTGGAGCAGATGCACGAGACGCAGGTATCGCTGGGTCTTCTCCTTGCGCTCGGCCTTTGAAACTCCCTTCATTTTCATGCCGAAGTCAATGTTCTCCCCCACCTTTAGCCATGGGAAAAGACCCAAGTCCTGGAATATCAGTATCCGATCCGTCCCAGGTCCTGCCACGGGCTGATTGTCGATCGTGACGGAGCCCGATGTGGGTCTCTGTAAGCCGGCAATTAAGTGCAACAAGGTAGACTTACCGCATCCGGAAGGGCCGACGATGCAAAGGAACTCGCCGGGCGCCACCCGCAAGTTGATTCGGTTCAAGGCCACCAGCTCGTTTCCATTGCCGGTCTTGTACGTAAGCGAGATCTCGTTCAACCCAACCTTGGGAACGATGCTTTCCGCGTGGCGAGGCGACGCCGCACCGGTTTCTACGGCGGCCCACCGTTGCACCGCGCGCTCCGGAACTCTGGGGCTTGCTGAGAGCGGTTGCGAGGCAGCTGTCATCGGATGGCCTGCTTTCCTTTTTCGGCTAAGACCTGGTTGAGCAGGCTGAGGTCATATAAGCCTGATAGGTCTGGCATTTGTCGTCCCAGAAATCCAAGCTCAAAGCCGGATCGGGCGGAGGTGATCAACGAGCTCCGTATCGGATCGTAAGTGACCTCCATTCTGCTAAATGCCTCATCCATCGTTTCCGATGGGAGGGCCTTGCCAGTCTCTTTTTGGATCTGAGAGTTCAAGATGGCTCGGGCTTCTGGCTGATGCGCATTGATCCAGACCGTCAGCTCGACGTTCGCGCGAATCCAATTTTTCACCAAATCAGGGTGCTCCCGCAGGAACTTGGTGCTCACGATCAAATTCGTGATTACGAACTGCCGGTTAGGCCACAAGTCCCGCTCGTCCAAAAACAAGCGGCCGTTGCCTTCGTGAATCAGCCGGGTTGCCCAAGGCTCGGGTGCCCAAGCTGCGTCTAATTCTTTCTTGAGGAAGAGCGTGAGTTGATCCGGATTGGCCAGCGGTACGACGCGAACGTCCCCGCCCTTATCAATTGGCTTCATTCCATGCGTTTTAAGCCATGATCGCAAGGCCACGTCCTGGGTATTGCCAAGCTGCGGCGAAGCGATTCTCTTGCCGTGAAAGTCTTCTGGTTTATTGATGCCAGCATCCTGGCGAACCACCAGCGAAGCACCTCCGCTTGCCGCTCCGGAGATGACTCGCAACGCCTCCCCGCGGGAGCGAACGTATCCATTGATCGTAGGATTCGGCCCCACGTAGGCCATATCGATCGCACCGGAGTACAACGCCTCAATGGCGGAAGGTCCTGCGTTGAAGATCTTCCACTCGACCTTCACGTTCGGTCCCATCGCTCTTTCGAAACCGTGATTCGCTTTACCCACCATGGCCTGGGCATGAGTGATGTTGGGAAATGCGCCCACTCGGACTACGACGGACTTCGCCTGCCCAAACCCATGTGCTACGCAGGCCACTAACAGAGTAAGGAGGGCAATCCGCGTATCAGGCATCCTTGCTCCCACTGCTGGCTACGTTTCGCAGCAACATAGGACCGCCGGACCTCGAACGCTCTTGCTTTTTGCGATGGCGTTTAGCGGGAACGGGCTTCGGCCCTTTAATAATGTCAGCGAGAGAGGTATGTTCCAAGATGCGCGCTGCGGCATCTCGGACATCGAGAAATACCTGGTAAAGCGCGCGGTGTTCCAAATCGGTTTCAATGAGCGAGCGGAGTTGTTCAGCATCGCCAAAAGGCGCCAGCGCCCCGTCGATGAGTCGGATGATTTCTGCAAGATGAATTTCAGAGGGAGGCCGCCGTAGTCGGTAGCCGCCTTTTGCTCCCCGAACGCTCTCCACAATTCGCGCATTTCGGAGTTCGACGAGTATCAGCTCGAGAAACTTTTCGGGTAATCCCTCTTCATAGGCTATGTCCCGGATGCGAATGGCTCCCTGATCATAGCGGCGGGCGAGCATCATCATCGCTTGCAGCGCGTACAGTCCCTTTTGGGAGATCTTCATGACGGCTATCGTATCATGAAGTCTATCCTTTCAATAGACATTATAGACAATTTTCTCAGTAACGAGACAATTTCGGAAATCGGCTGGAGCTTTGGCTGAAGAATCTGGGTGAAGGCGACCTACTAGCCGAGCGTAGCTCGTGCCCGATCAGGAACCAAGGAAAGTCCGCAGCGCTTTTAGACGCCGGGTGTTCGTTATCGCGCTGCCAGATCGGGCGTGGGCAATGCATCGGCCTCTCTGGTCAATTCGAGCACCTGCCGCCAGATCCCATTACCGCTCGCCACCAGGCCCGGAACTAGCGTTTCAGTGCGATTAAATGCGAGTTTCGCGTCTCGAGTGCAGCAAACCTTACCGCCTGCCGAGTTTACAAGAGCAACGCCAGCGGCAATATCCCACTCATGTTTGGGCGACAGAGTCCATGTGGCATCCGCCAAACCGGCAGCCACCAGCGCCAGTTTATAGGCCACTGACCCGGTCGGACGGATGGATAGTTGCTTTCCCTCGAAACGAGTCCATTCCCCCCGCTTATATTCCTGTCGACTGGCCAGAACCGAAGCCCCATCCAAGATCGTTTTCGAGCTCGTTTGGGCTGGAAGCCCATTGTAGGTCACACCTGAATTGAGAGCGCCTAAGAACGTTTCTCCAGTGGCCGGATTTCTTATTCCGCCGGCGATGGCAACGCCCGCAATCGTAAGGCCAATCGAAATGGACCACTCGGGAATGCGGTCGACAAACTCACGCGTCCCGTCCAGAGGGTCGACCACCCAGACAACGTCCTGGGAAAGTCGTGTCCGGTCATCCACATCTTCTTCTGACAGCCAGCCCTCTCCCCCCTGCTGCAAAAGATCTCGAAGCACCTTGCTAACTTTGCGATCGACCTCGGTAACCACATCACGACCACCGCGGTCGTTTACGTCAAACTCACCGTGGACGAACTGCTCCACCGTCGCATTAGCTGCCTTCAGCGCGTCTTCGATTCGCACAAGATACGGTTGTTCGGCTGATTTAGTTAGCATGTGCCAGAGACACCCATAACATTCTCGCTCCCACCACGACCAACACTGTACAAAGCATTTGCTTAAATCGCCGAGCGGGAAGGAACTTTGTCAGGTAAGCGCCGAGGAGGCCGCCGGGTATTGAGCCAATCAAAACACAAGCGACCAGCGGAAGATTCACGTTGCCATAGCCAAACTGCAGCAATCCGGTCAGGCCCGCAAGCAGAATCGCATGAATGATATCCGTACCAACCATGACGACTGGAGCGTAGCCGTAAAACACTACCAGCAGCATCAGGATGACGCTCCCTGATCCGATCGACGTAATACCGACCAGAATTCCTGCGATAAACCCAATTACCGTGATTCCAAAGCTGTACTTGCTGTCGCGAATGGTAGCAAACGAAGATCCTTCTTCCGACGCCTTTCCCTTGAACAGGTAGCCCAAGGGAATGACGATCAGTAGAATGCCGATGGCAACCTTGAGAAAGTCGTTGACGCCAGTTCCATGCGTAGCGCGAACTCGCGCCAAGAAGACGACACCAACGATTGCTCCGGGGATGCTCCCGTACGCCAGGCTCAGAGCTACCCGCCAGCTCACATTACCGCGACGCCAGTGCAGAGCGCCAGCCCCGATTTTGGTGATGCAGTTGATAACCGCGTCCGACCCGACCGCTATGATCGGCGGTACTCCCAAAATCGAGATCAGCAGCGGAAGCAAGACCATGCCACCGCCCAGCCCAGTCAATCCAACAAGCACTCCCACGACCAAGCCCACAACAATTCTTGCAGCGATGGTACCTGGATCCACAGCTTCTCCGTTGTTCCAGCCCTAGGGTTAAGGGATTTAAGATCCCTCTCGATCAGGAGGCCGTCGAGGAAAGGTAGTTCAGGACGGATGCAACGACTTTGGACGAACTCTCGCGAGTGCTCTCACGGTCGGTATCGCACATGATTTCCGGCTCCAGCGGCGGTTCGTAAGGGTCGTCGATACCCGTGAAGCCGTGAATCTTGCCAGCACGTGCTTTCTGATATAGATCCTTAGGATCCCGCATCTCGCAAACAGAAAGCGGGGTATTCACATAGACTTCCACAAAATTGCCGACTACTTGCCGAGCCTCATCGCGTCCTGCCCTGTAAGGGGAAATGGCTGACACTAGGACAACTGTGCCATTCCGCGTGAGCAGTTTAGACACGAAAGCGATGCGGCGAACATTTTCATCTCGATCGTCCTTGCTGAAGCCCAAATCCTTACAGAGATAATTTCGAATTACATCCCCGTCGATGACTTCGACTTGCAACCCATGTGCCAGAAGTTCGGTAGCCACGGCCCGACAAATTGTGGATTTGCCAGCTCCGCTGAGCCCGGTGAACCAAACAGTGACGCCCCGCTGTTGCCCAACCCGTGAGCCGGCCGATGATTCGTCCGATGCCTCACCCGCCCGAACAGGATTGGCTGCAATAATCATTCCTGCCGCCACGGTGTCGTTGGTGAAGGGATCTATGACTATGAAACTGCCCGTAGTGCGGTTCTCCAGATAAGGATCGCAAAAAATCGGGTTGTGGAGGTCGATTTGGACTTCACCTATCTCATTGAAATGGAGGGTCTGGGCATCCATCTTATCGAAGGTATTGATGTCGATCTTGTGATCGAGATGGGTCATACGGCCACAGAGAGTTTTGGTTGTATGCTTGATGATGTATCGAGCATCACGGCGAAGCGGTTCCTGCGACATCCAGATCAGGTAGGCGCGAATTCTGGTGGAAACTGTGGGCACTTGATTCGGAGCTACCAACATGTCGCCGCGCCCTAAATCGATGTGATCCGTAGTTGTCAAAACGACGGACTGCGGCGCAAAGGCTTCGCCCAAGCTCTTCGTATGCAGCAACACCTCTTTGACAGTTGTGCGTTGTCCCGAGGGCAACGCCATAACTTCCTGACCGGGACGCACGATTCCGGAGCCCACCTGACCCGCATAGCCACGAAAGTCCTGGTTCGGACGGATCACACTTTGCACGGGAAATCTGAAATCGCGCTCGCTGATGTGGGTGGCGGGAAGAGTTTCAAGCAGCCCTAGTAGGCTTTCACCCTTGTACCACGACATGCGACTACTAGGACGGATGACATTGTCGCCTTCCAACGCACTCAAGGGCACGAAATGGAAGTCGACCCCTTTGAGGGATTTGGCGAAGGTATGGAACTCGTGGCGGATGGAATGGAAAGCGTCTTCGCCGAAGTCGACTAAGTCCATTTTGTTTACCGCAACAATCATTTGCCGAATACCCAACAACCATGCAATGAGCGTATGCCGCCGAGTCTGCCGCAGGACGCCCTTTCTCGCGTCCGCCAAGATCACGGCCAACTGTGCCGTCGAGGCTCCGGTAGCCATGTTGCGCGTGTACTGCTCATGCCCGGGCGCGTCCGCAATAATGAATTTTCTTTTAGGCGTAGAGAAATACCGATAGGCAACGTCAATCGTTATGCCCTGTTCGCGCTCTGCTCTCAGGCCGTCCGTGATAAGCGAGAGGTCGAGTTCTACGTTCTTCGCCGAGGAAGCCTTACGCACGGATGAGAGCTGGTCATCGTAGACACCCTTGGACTCGTAAAGCAGCCGTCCTATGAGAGTCGACTTACCATCGTCGACGCTTCCCGCAGTTAAAAACCGCAGCAGATCTCGTTCCCCCCCAGCGATACTCAAAAGTATCCCTCTCTCTTCTTGAGTTCCATTGAGCCTTCCTGGTCGTGATCAATGGTGCGATTCTCGCGCTCGGAGCGCCGGAATAGCCGCAACTCCTCCCGTATCTCGGCTATCGTAGACGCGGTGGAGCGAATCGCACCTGTGCAATACGTACAACCGAGAGATCTCATGCGACAGACGACCTTCTGGGGTTTTTCTCCGGGAAGGAGATTAATGGGATGATCCAGTGGAATGAGCTGTTCTCCTCTGACCAGCATTTCGCGTTCCTTAGCGAAATAGAGGGGGACCACAGGAATGTCTTCGCGTTCGATGTACTCCCAAACATCGGACTCAGTCCAATTCGAAAGAGGAAACACTCGCATGCTCTGTCCAGGTTCCACGCGGCCGCTATACAAATTCCAAAACTCTGGACGTTGATTCTTCGGGTCCCATTGTCCCAAGGAATCGCGCAGGGAGAAGACTCGTTCTTTGGCTCGAGACTTCTCCTCGTCCCGTCGCGCGCCACCGATGGCAGCGTCGATATTGTGGGCCGCGAGAACGTCGAGCAAGGCCTTGGTCTTCAGAAGTCCGCAACATTTTGATGTGCCGAGCTTCCAAGGATTAGCACCCGCATCGAGTGCTGCTTGATTAGTATGCACAATCAGTTTTAAGCCAAGATCCCGGCAGGTACGATCGCGAAACTCGATCATTTCCTTGAATTTATAGCTCGTATCGACGTGCACCATCGGAAAAGGAATAGATCCCGGGTAAAACGCCTTCTGCGCGAGGCGCAGCATCACAGATGAGTCTTTTCCAACGGAGTACAACATCGCGGGACGTGACGACTCGGATACCACTTCTCGCAGAATCTGTATACTTTCTGCTTCAAGGGCATCAAGGTGGGGTATGGAAGCGATACTCATCGGTTGTTCTTGGTTTCCGAAATCTCTACTATACAGCAAATTCTGTTCCCCAAATCTAGCAAAAGTACGGGTTTACGCGCCGCGAGCGGGGTTTAAGGAAGACACATCCCTCTAGCATGAACGTGGGGGTTTGTTGTGGAACGTCTGCGATCCGTCTCCCTCCCGGGCGCACTCCGATCGTCACAGAAGAGTACCATAAATGATGAGCTCTCCTCCAAGGCGCACCACACTAGCGCCACCGATCAATCGAGTTCCACCAGATAAGCCGCAACCATTCCTGAAGCGTGGTCTTCGCCCATTCGCGATTCGTCCACCATCTTATCCCAAAATATTGGGCATCGGGCGCAGCGGCGATCGACCACTGATAGCCAGGTAGTCTGTTGCGAAAGATCGAAAACGACCGGTGAGTGTGATAGTCCGATGTCACCAGCAAGACGGAATGGGCCTGCAATGCTTGCAGGCAAGGAAGTACATATCGTGACTCGGCATACGTCGAGTCTTTCATGATGGCGCAAACGGTGGCTCGTCCTGGCGCTGTTCGACGGACGAAATCCGATGCCAGATCCGCGTCCGGGTGTCCGTATTTGACCCGCGAGGCCAGCACGTCGAGCAGAATACGGTTCCCGTACCCATCGTTCAGTAGTTTGACAGCGCGCCAGGAACGCGAATCATGTCTCCACCGCCAAGTACCAGAATGACGTCCGCACGTTTTGGCGCATTTTCCACCGGGAACCACCCCACTCGCTGGAATGAGGAAACGCCTCAGCATGTGAAGCGATTCTATCCACGGTGCCCTTTTGTTTGCGCTACCACCTTGCCCACACTTGCGTCGAACGCGTGCTCGGGCGAGTCTGGCAATGGGGCTGTCTTGAGGCCTGATCCGGAAACCAGCCGAGGTCGTCTTGGTAAACTGCCCGAAAAGCCCTCACCCCTCTTGTGCTAGTCTTACTTGTGGGCATTTATGACCACTTACGTGCTACGACTAGTGGTCGATTGGTGATGCATTTAGAACTAGAATGCAAAGTTCTGCACACTCAAATGAGCTTCTGGCCAAATAAGGCCGTTTAGCCGCTACTCAGGGCTCGTGTTTAGGACTTTGAATTGCACGTCAGAAGATTAACTTCTGGCCGAACGATCCTCGAAAATCACATTTGCCAGGAGATTTCCGTGCCTTGGGAACGGAGCAGGGTTGTCGTTGCCATCGTTGGTTTATTGACTATCACCATCTTGCGAGGAGTTGCGTGGGGCGATCAAATTCATGAACCAAATTCTGCCTCGACGGTCGAGTCCCTTACGGTCGATGGCTCTGTTGCGACAAGCTCTCAATCGGCTTGGCCCGTGTCGCCTTTTGAACCGCGGAGGAGTTCGGCTGAAGCGCCCGGAGCGCCGGACTTTCTGCTGGATATCACACTCACAGATTCTGCGGCAGACAAAACAGCCGACCGTTTCCAGCGGGTCGCCGAGCCACAATCATTCGCTCTATTTGGCACAGGCTTGATCCTGCTTGGCTTCGCTAAACGTGCGAAGGGCGCGAATCTCCCCGCGTTTCTGGTAACAGTGACCGCAAAGATCCCACTGTCCGGGATCACCGAAGGCTGTGCCGGGTGCAATCCTTGCAGCGGCGGTGGCGGGAGTTTGACGTGCCAGAGAAGCAGCAAGCCGGAGCGTCGGGCTCCGGCATTTGCATTTCCGGGCATTCTCAGAAGGCTCAAGCTACGCTAGCAGTCGCGCCGCTTCCTTGGCGAAGTAGGTCAAAGTCATCGAGGCCCCAGCACGCTGAATGCACGTCAGTGACTCCAGCATCACGCGTTCGTAGTCGATCCAGCCATTCAGCGCGGCAGCCTTGATCATGGCGTACTCTCCACTGACCTGGTAGGCGGAGAGCGGCACGTCGAAGCGCTCCCGCGCCTCGCGGATCACGTCGAGGTAGGGCATCGCGGGCTTAACCATAACCATATCAGCGCCCTCTTCCAGATCGAGTTCAATCTCGCGCATGGCCTCCCGCAGGTTTGCCGGGTCCATCTGATAGGAGCGACGGTCGCCGAAATGAGGCGCCGAATCCGCAGCTTCTCTGAATGGACCGTAGAAACCGCTGGCAAACTTCGCCGCGTAGGACAAAATCGGAATGTTCTGGAATCCGGCTTCGTCGAGCCCCGCCCGGATCGCTGCCACCCTGCCATCCATCATGTCGGAAGGCGCAATGATGTCCATGCCTGCCCGGGCCTGCGAAACCGCGGTCTTGGCGAGCAGCTCCAGCGACGCGTCGTTGAGAATTTCATAGTCTTCGGCCGCCAAGGCAGCCAAAGATGTGGCCGTGGCCACCGCTCCCCCTGATGGTCCGCCAACCACGACTACCTTCTTGCCCTGCGACTCAAGCTCGCGCGTCACCGCCAGCACCTCCTGCCGCGCACGTGCCAACGGATCCGAGGTATCGACCAGTCCGCAGTGTCCGTGCGACATATATTCGCAAAGGCAGACATCGCCCATCATTAGCAAGCCGGGTACTTCGCTCTTGATCGCTCGCGTCGCTTGCTGCACGATGCCGTCATCGGCCCATGCTCCGGTCGCGACCTCGTCCTTCGACTCAGGCAGACCAAAGAGGATGACGCTCGGAACTCCGAGAGCCTTGACATCGGCACACTCGCGCACCGCTTCGTCGATCGAGAGATTGTAGACCCCCGGCATGGAACGCACTTCCCTCCGAATGCCCTCTCCAGAACAAACGAACAGTGGATAAACGAAGCCCTCCGGGCTCAAGCGGGTTTCGCGGACAAACGAGCGCATCGCTTCATTACGACGCAGGCGGCGAGGTCGGTTAATTGGAAACGCCATAACTCAAAATTTTAGCACCGCTAAAGTCTTGCCAACTCGCGAAAAGTGCGGCGCAGAAAGGAGTTCGAATTGTGATAAGTATCACTGACACCTAACAGGAACGCGCCATTCCCGCTACAGGCTGATCGCTGTTCCCTTCGGCAGGAATTGAGCGGCTGCCGGATACGAAAACGTATCGATCGTCTGGGCGGCGCCGGCTGTCTGCTTCGTTCTCTTCTGGCGCTTACGCACCAGCGGAGCGCTCGTCGCTCCGGCAATGAAGGCGGTCCCTGTAATGTTTTTTGCGTCCACTGTGAGGATCATGTAGCCGTGGGACTTGTCATCTCCGGCAACCAACTTGGCCTGGGTCGCGGGATCGACTGTCCCTGACGTCGCCGTGAGTTTGTGCAGGTTGTAATACCCACCGTTGCCGGACACGATATGGCATCGCAGTCCCCTTTACCAGACTGCGTTCGATACGCTGATAGTTGTGCACATGGGCCATCAGCACCAGGTTGGGCACGCGCAGCGTGTCGTTTCTGGCCGCTTGCAGCGCGTCCGCCATGCGAGAACTGCCGCTGTGAACCGCGTCGAAGGAATAGAGTAAGAGTCGCATGACGCCAATAGCCGCTTTGCTTATTGTTAAATTCCTGGCAAATACCTGTTCCGCTTGCGCTGACAACTTGACAACGCTTTGACCGCAAACGCATAGTCGTGGCTATTCGTCAGTCGCGGAGGCGCGGGTCAATGGCAATCAAGAAGAGTTCATCATCGCGGCGAAGCACTCATGCGAGCGCAACCAAATCGACGAGCCGTGGGAGCAAGGCTCATCCTGCCAAAGCAAAACCACAACCAGTCCATGCCGCAAAAGGCAAGAAGCCGGGTAAACCCAAGCCGGTGGCTAAGGCGGGACCGCTCGTTCCCATTTCGAAGGGATCGTTCGAGCATATCGTCATCATCCTGAAAGAGAACCACACCTTCGACTGCTATTTCGGCACCTTCCCTGGCGCGAGCGGAGTTTCCAATCTGGCGCACGCGTCCGATCCGCCAACGGGAACTTTCTCCAACAACCATGCAGCCTGGCTGGCACGCGCGAAGAAAGCGGTGAAGGAGCAGTACTTGCAAACCGACATCCCCGCGTACTGGTCCTATGCGCAGCAATTCGCGCTTTGCGACAACTTCTACACCGATGTGGCCAGCGACTCGACCCCCAATCACCTGATGCTGATCGCCGCCGACTCGCCGGTCATCAACAATCCGCCTTGGGATTCCACCCCTTCCTACAACATCCCCTCGGTGCCGCAAAACCTGCAGGCCGCGGGGCTGACCTGGCGGAATTATGGCGGCTACGCCTTCCCCTATATCACCAGCCTGAAGGGTAATCCGTGGAACGTTCCAGCCCAGCAATTCGTGACGGACGCCCAGGCCGGAAATCTGCCCTCGATCTCGTACGTGTATCCTCCTGATCCCCTGAGTGAGCATCCGCTCGACAATGTGGCCCAGGGAATGCAGTGGACGGTCGAGCAGGTCAACGCTGTGGTCAAGGGCGGCTTGTGGCCGAAAACGGTAATCTTTATCAGTTGGGACGATTGGGGCGGCTGGTACGACCACATCACTCCGCCGAATGTCGAGAACTGGACCGACGGAACGCAGTTCCGCTATGGATCGCGGGTACCATGCCTGGTGATGAGTCCTTACACCAAAGCCGGATACATCTCCAAAGCCATGCACTCGTTCGTCAGCATCGTGCGATTCTGCGAAGAGAACTGCGGCCTGCCGACCATCAATCAGAGGGACGCCACGGCCGACAACCTGGCGGACTGCTTCGATTTCGGGCAGACGCCGCTCGGGCCACCGAAGTAGGCGGCCTCAGGTGCAAGCAAGTAGTCTCACTCCTTTGTGTCTGGAGCAGTTCATGAAGATCCGTATTCTCGCCAGTGTTGTACTTGGCTTGTTGTTCGCCGCTTCCTCCGTTGCGCAGAAAACCAATGTTGATTGGGACCGCACCGAAAACTTCTCCAACTTTCACACCTATGCCTGGCAGACGAGCCCGCATCCGGCCAAAGGCCTGTGGAATCAGCGCATTATCGACGGCATCGACAAGCAGCTACAAGCAAAAGGATTAACCAAGGTCGACGCCAACCCTGATGTCTGGGTTGTTTACAGCAACAGCATTAAAGACCAGAAGCAGGTTGTGGGCACCGGTTATAACATGGGTCCTGGCTGGGGTTGGGGAGGTTGGGGATACGGCGGGCCCACGACGACCACCTACAACACGTACGTTACAAAGGAAGGTACTTTGGTGGTCGAACTCGCCAATGCCAAGGATCACCAGCTCCTGTGGCGTGGGTCAGCCACCTCGACGATCTCCGACAACTCCGACAAAAACATCAAGAATCTCGATAACGCGCTCAACAAGCTGTTCAAGAACTATCCACCTAAGCCGAGTAAGTAACGTACTGAAGTCAACAACCGTGGATGTCCGCTTGGGCGCGCTTGAATTCTGTTCCGAGCGCGCCCGAACGACTAAAAGCGAATACCTCCTCCGCTTGGCATCACCATGGCCCAGAAGTCCCGAACCCGCGCTCAGATTCGTGCCGTCATCTTTGACTACGGCGAGGTCCTCTGCGACGCTCCCGCCGATACCTACGTCGCCGCAATGGCCTGTGTAGTCAATATGACCGTCGAGCGCTTCCGTGCACTCTATTCCATCGAGCGTCTGGAATACGACCGTGGCGCCTTAGACGCCAGGGACTATTGGTCCGCCATCGCCAACGCCGGAGGTAGATCGCTCACTTCGGAGCAAATCGAGCAGCTTCGACGAATCGACGTTGCCATGTGGAGCGGTGTAAACAAAGGGATGCTGCTCTGGGTACGCGATCTGCGCCTCCACGGAGTCAAAACGGCGGTCTTGTCTAACATGCATGTCGACATGGTGCATCATGCGAAAGCGAACTTCGACTGGCTGGCGGACTTCGATTGCCTGACGCTGTCATCCGAGTTGCATATGGTCAAGCCCGAGCCAAAGATTTATCGGCACAGCCTGGAATGTCTCGGGGTCGCTCCCGAAGAAGCTCTGTTCCTTGATGATCGTGAAAGCAATGTCCGCGGAGCTCAGGCGGTCGGGCTGCAAGGAATTGTAGTGGGATCGCTCGCCCAACTTAAGGCTGACTTGCAAGCGATCGGATTCCAGCCGCTGCCTGCGTAAACGACGTTGCGGGAAAGCCGCGCCCTCGCCGGTAAACAATCGTGACGCCCAACTGCGCCCTTCGTGAAATCGCTGATAGTTTATATACATGGCCTTAGAACGACTACAGAAGATCATTGCCTCCGCCGGAATCGCATCGCGTCGCAAGGCTGAGGAGCTGATCACCAGCGGCCTCGTCTCCGTTAATGGACAGATTGTCAACGAACTGGGCTCCAAAGCTGACGTTGAGCACGACAGGATCAAGGTAAACGGCAAGTTGCTCAGTGGCCCAGAACGCCACGTCTACCTCCTCCTGCACAAGCCAAAAGGCTACGTGACCACCGTCACTGACCCGGAAGGCCGACCTACGGTATTAGATCTAGTGCGAGGGGTTGGCGCGAGGGTTTATCCGGTTGGGCGGCTTGACTACCTGAGCGAAGGGTTGCTGTTGCTTACGAACGATGGCGAACTGGCACAGGCTCTGACCCACGCGTCCTCGCATGTACCTAAGACATACCTGGTTAAGGTCAGCGGGAAGCCGAGCGAAGATCAGATCGACAAGTTGCGCCGCGGGATCGTGCTGCCGGCTGATCGGCGCCCTCTGAAGGCTTCAGCCGACCGTCCAGACCGAGTAAGCCAGAAGCGGCGTTCCGAGAAGGTAGCGACGGCACCCTCACGGATCAAGCTTGTTCGCGACGCCGCCAACCCCTGGTACGAATTGACCATCGTCGAAGGACGAAACCGGCAGATTCGGCGCATGTTCGAGCAGATCGAGCATCACGTCGAAAAGATCAAGCGAGTGCGTTACGGACCATTGCAGCTCGATGTCGAGGCCGGGGAGTTCCGTCATTTGACTGCCCAGGAAGTCAAACAGTTGAAAAGCTCGGTCAAGCCCAGGCGGCCGCCGACCCGTTGAAGGGGTGTCGAGCCGGTGCAAAACGTGCGCGGCTCTGGGCATCAAAGGAATGTAAGATGACAGACCTTAAGAACCTGGTACCGGCATTCGTCCGCAATCTGGACATGTATAAGCCGGGGAAGCCCCTCCGCCATGCGGAGCTGGAGAGCGGCGTGCGTTGTATCAAAATGGCCTCCAACGAAAATCCCTTTGGTCCCTCGCCACTGGCCATCGAGGCCATCCGGGCAGCGGCTTGCGAAGTCAATTTTTATCCTGACAATGGCGTGACGGAACTGCGTGCACGTTTGGCTGAATTGCACGAAGTGGAAGTCGACCAGATTATGGTCACCTCCGGTTCCACCTCTTTCCTTGATGTCCTGGCCCGAACGCTACTCGGCCCCGGTTTGAACGCTGTGACCAGCAAGCTGTCGTTTATCGTATATCCATTGGTTACGCGCGCGACTGGGGCGCAATTCATCGAAGTGCCCACACTGAACGACGGCTTCGATCTTGATCGTATTCTTGCAACAGTGAACGAGCAAACGCGACTCGTGTATCTGGCCAATCCGAATAATCCCACCGGGACAATGCTGCAGGCTTCTGAGATCGATCGTTTCCTTGATCGTCTGCCGTCGCACGTTATTACCGTGCTCGACGAAGCCTATTGCGATTACGCCAGCTATTTCGCAGAGCGGCGCGGTGCAGAATATTCCCATTCCTTCGACTACGTTCGGGAGAATCGCCCCGTCGTCGTGCTGCGAACGTTCTCCAAGGCGCATGGCCTGGCCGGTCTGCGCGTTGGCTACGGAATGGGACCAGCCGAGTTGATTGGCTATCTCCAGCGGCTCAAGCCGGCATTCCAGGTTTCGTCCTTGGGAGAGATAGCGGCACTGGCCGCACTCGCCGACGAGGCTCATGTTCAGAATGCAGTCGAAGCCAATGCGATCGGTGAGAAGATGCTCACAGATGCCCTGCAAGATCTAGGTATCCGCGTCACGCCGACGTGGGCAAACTTCCTCTTTTGCCGTGCCGGGGAAGAAGCCGCCGGGCTTTGCCGGCAGTTGCAGGAAGAGGGCGTTATCGTGCGTGCGATGGCTGGATCGTGGGGCTCGCCTGATGCCTTTCGTCTAACCGTGGGCACTCCCGAGCAGAATGAGCAGTTCCTGTCCACACTGAAACGAATCCGTTCTCGTGTGACTGCCTAAGCCCGATCCCGTCCGAGTGGTAGTGACCTGAAACTAGGCAGGCTGTTTACTGGCCCGTACCGTTTCGGTGTTCGTAAGACCTTCTAACATAGGCAAGCGCGCTGCGCCGTAAAGTCCGGCGTCACTGCCCAGCATAGCGCGGGTGATGATGGTGTGCTTCTGTTCACGGCTGGGATGTTCTGGGGAAGTGAGTGCGTAAATCGACGAGCGCCATTTCAACTCGGCAAACATCGCCGGCGCGAAGGCGTCCCAGGCACTGGAAACCCCGCCCCCGATGACATAGAGCGGAAAGTTGAGCGCGTTCACCATTGCCCCCACGCCGATCGCCAGCGCCTTGCCGACATTCTCGTAAACCTTTTGCGCGGCTATATCGCCTTGAATGGCCATCTGATAGATTGCGCGCGAACTGAACTCGACGTCGTCTTTTGATGAGCGTTCCAGTTCTTCGGCTTCTCCCCGGGCGATGGCTTCGCGCGCCATGCGCACAATCGCGGTTGCGGAAGCGTACTGCTCCAGACATCCTTTATTGCCGCACCCGCAAGAATTTCCATCCGCGTAGACGGTGAAATGTCCTAATTCGCCGGCCATGCCATTCATGCCGTGCCATATCTGGCCGTTCAGAATAATTCCTCCCCCGACGCCTGTTCCCAGCGTGTACATGACCATGTGGTCATAGTTGCGACCGGCGCCTAACCATTTTTCTCCCATGGCCGCGGCATTGGCGTCGTTCTCCAGAATCACCTTGGTACCGAGGCGGCTCTCGATGAGTTCGCGCACCGGAAAGCGAGTCCAGTCCGGCAGATTTGGCGAATCCATCACAACGCCCGCATCCATATCGATGAACCCCGGAACACCGATGCCCATCCCGGCGAGTTCACTTGTGCCACGAAACTTCGTGCGCAGAGCTTCGATGGAGGCACACATATCACCGATCACATAATCCCGGCCACGCTTCACTTCCGTGCCCAGCGTGAGTTTCTCCAGCAGCTTGCCGTTGCTGTCCACAGCCGCGATGCGAAGGTTGGTTCCTCCCAGATCAACTCCGATCGAATAGACGCTCATGAGTTCTGTTATTCCCTCTCAGGTAAAAGATGCCCTGATGATTACCGATCTGAACGGGCTCGGCCCACTAACGCTGGCAATGTGGGCAGTAATGACTGCTGCGGCCGGCAATGACCACCCGCCGGACTGGCGTTTTACATACTAAACAAGCCTCGCCCTTCCGGCCATAGACACGATGCTGGAGTTGGAAGAAACCCTCTTGACCTTCGGCGTCGACGTAGTCATTGATGGAAGATCCACCGAGCGAAATCGCTTCTCGTAGGACTTGCTGCAGTGAGCCGTGCAGCTTGCGCAACTGCTCCAAGGTGAGCGATGAGGCTCGCCTGCGCGGCCGAATTCCTGCCCGGAAAAGCGCTTCATCCGCATAGATATTACCGACTCCACTTAGCAGTTTTTGGTTCAGGAGGGCGCTCTTAATCGGTGTCTGGCGCTTATGAAAAAGCGCAATGAAACGCTCCGGGTGCGACTCCAGCGGCTCGTCGCCCGGGGCGGCGAAGCCCTTCCCGTCTCTCGCTCCCATCCGTACGACCGCGAGACGACCAAAACGGCGGGGGTCAACGAATCGCAACTCCCTTCCTGAAGCGAGTTTCACGACCGCATGTGTATGCCTAAGCATCTCGGAAGTCGAAGGTCCAACCAATAAGCGGCCTGTCATGCCAAGATGAACGATCCATTGGCCGGAGGGCGCCGCGCTCTTGCCGTTCCGCTTCCTGCGCTCCAGATCAAATACGATGTGCTTGCCCACGCGGCGAACTCTCGCGATTCGCGATTGCTCCAGCACTGCGGCGATCTCCAATGGTGGAGACTTCAGCAGGTCTCGCTTTTCGCCCAGCCACACCGAATCGATGGAGTCGCCGGCGACATTTTTGTCGAGTCCGCGCGCAATCGTTTCAACCTCGGGAAGCTCAGGCATAGAGTGTTAGTGTACGGCAAACCAGCGGCGGACTAAGTAGCGCCACGCATTTGCGCAGGCTATCACGCAACCTGTAGAATCAACAGTTACATAGCCCGTCTCCCAGCGAATCCCTGAATTCTGACTTCCTTCCCGAACGGCAGGCGAGTTGTGTGCGAATCTGCGTGTGGCCGGCCCAGTAGAGGCCGTACGCACGCGCTAGCGGAGCAGCAAGTTGAAACCAGGCAAGACAGCGGTCATCATCGGCGCCCAGTGGGGCGACGAAGGCAAAGGCAAAATTGTTGACGTTCTTTCGGAACGGTTCAAGGTCGTAGCACGCTACTCTGGCGGCCACAACGCTGGACACACAGTCACCATCAAGGGCAAGAAGTTCATCCTCCAATTGATTCCCTGCGGTGTGCTGCGGGAAGGTTGCCGCGGTGTTATCGGAAATGGCGTAGTACTCGATCCATTTGCCTTCATGAAGGAAGTTGATGCGCTTCGCGCCACAGGGGTGAAGGTAGACGGCAATCTGTTTGTGAGTAACCGGGCGCACGTGATCCTGCCCTACCACCGCATGATCGAGCTGGCGTCGGAGAATGCGCCTGGCCGTGTAAAGATTGGCACCACTTCCCGGGGCATCGGACCTACTTACGAAGACAAGATGGCGCGCAGCGGACTTCGAGTGCAGGACCTGCTGGATCAGAGGTTGCTCAAGAAGCACATTGAGAATGCCTGCCGCGAAAAGAACACGATCGCGCATGCTTTGTTCAACAGTGAACCTCTTGACGCCGATAAAATGTACGCCGATTACGCGCGAATCGCGGAGCGCCTATCTCCGTTTGTCGCCGACACCGCTCTGATGCTCAACAAAGCCATAGCGGCTGGCGACTCCGTGATGTTTGAAGGGGCGCAGGGCACGATGCTCGACATCGACCATGGAACCTATCCGTTCGTCACCTCATCGAGCGCCACATCGGGCGGAGCGGTTACCGGAACCGGCGTACCCCCGACCGCAATCGACATCGTTGTCGGCGTAACCAAGGCCTACTGCACCCGCGTCGGCGAGGGGCCGTTTCCCACCGAACTGAACGACGAGGTTGGCGAGGCGCTTCGTAAAAAGGGGAATGAGTTTGGGGCGGTTACCGGCCGTCCGCGACGCACAGGCTGGCTTGATCTGCCGCTTTTGCGGTATTCCAATATGATCAACGGCACAAGCTGGCTAGTAGTAACCAAGTTGGATGTGCTGGATGATCAGACGGAAATTCCGGTGTGTGTCGGCTACAAAATAGATGGTAAGGCGATCGAAGAAATCCCGGCACAGGTCTCCGGCTTCGAAAAGATCGAGCCCATCTATTCGACGCTTCCGGGATGGCATAGCAGCACCTATGGCATCGACAGCTACGACAAGCTGCCGGAAGAAGCCAAGCGCTATCTTGACTTCGTTGCGAAAGAAAGCGGCGCGAGAGTCGGCATTGTCTCCACAGGTCCGGACCGCGAGCAGACAATGTTTCTCGATGAGTTCACCAAGGCACTCAACGGGGTAAGTGGTACTAACGCGTGAACCCCCTTGGGGGTTGCAGTGCTTCATTGTTGCATCAAATGAGTGGAGCCTATGGTCGTTCTGGCGGTAACCTGGATGGCGAATCCCGGGTGCGAAGACCGGGTGGTGGAGATTTTCCGCAAGCTGCAATCGGCCTCGCGCCTGGAGCCCGGGTGTTTGCAGTACATCGTCCATCGCCACAAGGATGATCCTCATCGGATCTTCATTTACGAACAGTATCGCGACGAGGCGGCTCTGGAGAATCACCGCAAGTCGCAACACTTTCAGAACTTCGCCGTCGAAGCATTGAAGAACACAGCGGTGCGCACGGGGGGGGACCTCTACTCGCCGTTAGACTAAGGGGTTGCAGAGTTACTGACCGGCGGAGGCGCACTGATACTGTCCCCCATCTCCTCGCGCAGCATCCGGAACAGCGCAGCCAGCACCGAGGCAACCACGGGCCCCAGGAATATTCCCAGAAACCCGAACGCTTCGACGCCGCCCAGGATGAAGAACAGGAGCACCAGCGGGTGTAGCTCCACCTTTCCGCTAATCACCCAGGGCCGAATGAAATTGTCGGCGCCGGTTACCACCACAATTCCCCAGATCAGCACGAAGATTCCCTTGCCAACCGAGCCAGTTGCTATCAGATAAATCGCCGCAGGACACCACAGCAGCGCGCATCCTACAACCGGGATGATCGATGCAAACGCGGCCGCCACTCCCAGCAGAATCGCGGACGGGATGCTCACAATCCGCAGCGCAATGCCAACCAATAAACCCTGCGCGACTCCAACCGAGACAATCCCATAGACGTTCGCAATGATCGTATCAGCGACGTTTCGGAAGAGTCGCTCGGTCTGCGATGGGGACAGAGGCGCCAACTTTCCAGCCCGGTAGACCCACTCTTTGCCGTCGCGAAAAAGAAAGAAAACCACGATCAGGGTGATGAGAAGCGTCCCCAGCGAACGTGCGAAATCACCGAGGACCGCCGCTCCGAAGCTGAAGGTCCACACACTGACCTTCTGCATGTTGGAGCGAATAATCGTGTTGAAATCGAACTTTGTGAGATCGACCCATCGCCCCACAAAGTGCAAAGGCTGCGCCGCGAGGGCCATAGCGAAACCGGTCAGGCCACCGGGTTCAGCGCTCTTCCGACTGAGGTAATGTGCCGCCGTAAAGGCTTCGTTTGCCGCCATCAACAGGATGGTGACCACCGGAATTCCGAACAGGATCAGCAGCGTAAGTGTAGAGAGCAGAGAGGCCCAATTGCGGCGCTGTTTCGTCCAACGCAAAACGTGATCGTGCAAGGGATAAAACACGACCGCCAGAATGATGGCAAAGGCGATTGACCGAAGGAAGGAATACGTAATAATCAATGCGACCGATGCCACCAGAACGAGCAGCACCAGTAGGAAAATGATCGTCGTGCGTTTTGAATTCATAAGGCGAACCGGGCAGGTCCGTTCACATCCTGTGCGCGCAGACCACTTTGACTCTGTGGCCAGCGACACCCCTCGCGTGTTACCTGTATTTGTAGCACGAGCACTTACTCTGACCAATTCGGATGTAAATCTGCTCAGTTATTGCCTGGCGACGTATTCGGTTTGGGCAAAAAAAAATGCGGGTGGGAAGAACCCACCCGCGATCAACTTCCTGGCTAATTGTTAGAAGCGCAGCGTCAAGGCAAACTGCAGAGCGCGCATCATCGTGTCGGCTTCGATGTCGGTAACCTGCCCGGCATTCGTCCCGACGCAATCGATACAAGTGTTGCCCTGGTTCGCGTTGAAGCCCAGCACCGGGTGGTTGAATACGTTGAAAGCATCCATGCGGAACTGCAGCTTGAAACGCTCGGTCATCGCGAAATCCTTCATGATCGACATGTCGGTCGTGAAGTAACGTGGGCCGTACATCGAGTCAAAGCCCGCATTGCCGATGGTTCCGGGCAGCGGACGCGAGAACGGACCCGTATCGCCGACCGTAAGCGGAGCCACCGGCGTGAAGTAGGTGACTTCGTGGGTAATCGGGTTGAACGAGCCACCGCCCAAGGGGAGCGATCCAAATGCAGGTCCCTTGTTGGGGCGGCAGACGCCCACGTCCTGATCCGCACCGCAAGCGTTGTAGCTGGGCGTGAACGGCAGACCGCTGCTCCAGTTTAAGGTCCCAGTCACTTGCCAGCCCCCGATGATCAGATCGGTTGCCTTACCCGCATTGCCGTCAAACATCTTTCCCTTGCCGAAAGGCAGGTAGTAGACGCTGTTGAAGACGAACGCCTGGTTGCGGTTCTGGTCCCAAGGTCCATACGAGAACTGTGGATAGATCGCGTAGGCGTTGTCGGAGTTGTAGTGCAAGGACCTCGACCACGTGTAGAAGGTGATGAACTGCAACCCGTGACTCATGTTCTGGGTTGCTTTGATCTGCAGCGAGTTGTAGCTCGAGTTGGCATCGTTGCCCAGATAGTCCCCGAGAATGCCGCCAGCGCAGCAGGCGCCGCCACTGAACTTGCCGTTGTAGAACTGGCGAGAGGCCTGTGGATAGAGCGTGGGGTTAGCTTGAGTCAATGCCCATCCGGCGATGTTCACCGGATTGACGTTATAGGAAGGACCATCACCGGCAAAGCCGTGCCGTCCTTCGTTCCCGACATACGCGAGCTCCATGGTCGCGCTCTTGGTCACTTGGTATTGCAACGCTAGGTTGTAGTTGGTGACTTCCGGAAGCACCTGCTTAGTCGGACGAACCTTCGGCTGGACGTTGTTATTCGGACCGGCAAGCGGAAGGACACCACTAGAAGGAATGGCGATAGTTGCAGGAGCCGGTGGCCCTTGGGCCAGGGTGAATGCCGGAATATAGTCGGAGGAAGCGTTGGGGCTGACCGTGTTCGTCGCGTTTACCGTCTGGTTCTGCAGGACCGGCAGGTTTTGCGTGACCGTGTGCCCGAAGTTGGAGCCGAACACGCCGATGTCGTAGCTGACACCGATACCGCTGCGTATGACCAGCCTGTCGCTCATCTGGTAGGCGATGCCAAAGCGCGGCGCAAAGGCGTGCAAATCATTGGAGATGTTGCCGTTGAGACCGTATGGGCCGTACCCGGCAACACGAATTACGCCATCGCCAGGACCGCCGGCTAGAGAAATGTTAGCAAAACCGCCATTCCCCTTAGCGTTTACGGCTTCCGGCGTGTAAATCTCCCAACGCAGACCATAACTGACGGTTAACTTGGAAGTAGCGCGCCAGGTGTCCTGGCCGTAGAAGAAGTAGCGCCACTGATGTTCAGCCGCGTTCAAAGTGCTGCTGTAATAACGACCGAAGTCGCCAACATCCCCCAGCAGGAAGCTACCGAGATCGATGCCGCCTACACCGTTGGTGGAGGTCGTGCGCGGGTCAAACGTCAACTGGCCCGTGCGGTTCGCGTCGCTAGGCACGCGCAGGTTGCTGGCGCTGCGGATATCCGCGCCAAACTTGACCTGGTGATTGCCCAGGATGTGGGTCCAGTTGGTTACGCCTTGGAATTGGCTCTCATTCTCGGTCAGCGGGCAGTTGCAACGGCTGACGTTCAGGCCAGTGCCGTAGTAGGACATCGTTCCCGGCTGGCCATTGTTGCCGCCACCAAAGATCGCCGCCAAACCGGAAGTTGCGAGTGCCTCTGCCGCACCTTGATTGGTAATGTTTAATCCGGGCCAGCCCAGAGCGTTCATCGGCGTGGTGCCCTGGTCAAACTTCGAAGTTTGCGGGTTGTACTTCATCCAGCCAAAACGGAAGTCGGCCAGCCATGTGGGGCTGAACGTTTTGGTGACGCCGGTCGCAATGCTGTAGTTGTGGATGATGGACGATCCCGCGAGACCCGGCCCTGGACCGAATCCAGTGCCACCGGCCGCACCCAACGAGGGCTGACCGGACAGGCTGTAGTACGACTGGCTGTAGCGGCCAAAAACATTGACCGTGTTGCTCGCCGTCCAGTCAATTCGCGTGTCGAAAGCGTTCTGGGAGAAAGGTCCCGAGCCGCCGGCAACATAGTTATTGAGCACTCCATTGTTGGTGCCAGCGACGTTGGGCATCGGCAACAGATTAAGGAAAGCGATCGCCTGCGGAGAAATCAGGCTGTTCGGAATCAGGTTGCCGACAAAGGGCGTACGTCCATTGCCGGTGAGGGGGTTACCCGTGGCAGGGTTGAAAAGCTGGCCGGTCTGGTAAGCCACCCCATTGGCAGTACCGCTACCGCCGCCGGTCTGCCCCAGATACTGGCTCATGTCGCAGAAACCGGCGCCTCCGGTACACGTCTGATGCACCAAGGCGGTTGGAACCGTGAGTACGTTGGTAACACCTGTCGATTGACGTGTCCCTTGGTAGTCACCGAAGAAGAACAGTTTGTTCTTAATGATCGGACCGCCGACCGCCGCGCCAAACTGCTGCCACTTGAGGCCGGGGATGTAGCGGCCGGTCGTCGGATCCGGTGCATACTGCGTAAACGGATCGCGTGCCTGATTGGCACCGGTGCGGCGGAACCAGAAGGCGCTGCCGTGAATGTCATTCGTGCCCGACCTGGTTTGCGCCGAGACGTTGCCTGCCACGGCGTTGCCCTTTTCGGCGTCGTAGTCTTGCATGGCGATCTTCGTCTCGGTCACGGCTTCGAGGTTGGGGTTGATCACGATGATGCCCAGGATCGGATCCTGGTTATCCGTTCCATCCAGTTCAAAACCGGTGCCGCTGAAGTGCTGGCCATTGGCGAAAATCTGTTGGCCACCCTGCGGATTTTCCGTCGCCGCGTGGCTCCAGCCCACCAACTTCTGCGTGCCCGGAGTCATGAGCTCAAATTGAGTGAAGTTGCGATTAAACGTGGGCAGATCCTGAACGTACGTCTGGTTAAAGGAGATCGCGACGTCGGCGCGGTCGGTCTGCAACTGAGGAGCTTCGGAGGTCACCTCTACCGTTTCACCGGTTGAACCTACCGTCACCTGCGCGTCCACGCGCTGGGACTGATCAGCCGCTACCGGAACCGCCTTCTGCTCGAAGGTCTTGAATCCAGGAGCCTCGACTTTTACCGAGTAGGTGTCCGGGATCAAGTGGGTGACAGAGTAGTTGCCGGAATCGTTCGACGTGGCCTGATCAACTGTGCCCTTGTTAACATCTGTCACTGTAATCTGGGCGTTGGGGACCGCCGCACCCTGCGGATCGGTTACCGTGCCGAAGATACTGCCGAATACCGCCTGCCCAAAGGACAGGGTCGGGGTCAACGACAGGACCAGTAGAATTGCTGCAAACCACACGAAGCGCTTCGTCATTTCGCCCTCCACAGCCGGGTCGGCTGCACGTAGCCAAGATCCCGGCTGGATTGTGAAACCGTCGTTAGTTGCTTAGTTTTGAAACTGAAAGGGCTGTAGATGAAGAGAGAGTGGGACAGCGCGAATGTGGCAAGACTCGAATTCGCGACCAGCGCGTTGCGACAGCAGAGACTCTTCATGTTTTTCGTGAGGCCTAGCCTCACGCGCCCATTTACACACCTGCGTGATCTGCGTCACAACACGGTGTGCGGGAAAACTATCCTGCCAAGTTCCTGTTGTCAAGGGACTTTTTGCAGATTTGTCAATATATGAAATGGTGTATTCGGGATTTTTTTGTATTAAAAATTACGTAGAAAAAAGGGCGGCTTTTCGAGGTTTTGGCTCTTTCCTATGAAAAACTGAACTTTCTCTGAACCGGGTGTTAGTAATTCGCTTGGCGATGGGAACCTTGCTAGTAAAGGGTTTCACAGCGTTGGCGGCCTCAATTGGGGATCAAGATGGGTCGCTTTCCGGAATTCTTCCGACGCTTCTGACAGCTTGCCGGCCTGCGCGAGGGCCAATCCCAGTTGATAATGGGCCTGGGCAAAGTCTGGCGAAAGCTCGGTGGCGTGACGGAATTGCGCCGTTGCTCCCTCGACGTCTCCTGCCGCCAGCATCTTTTTCCCGGAGTTCGTGGAGAAGGTTGCTGCCTGCAGATTGGTAACCGCCTTTGCCAGTTCCTCGCTCTGCCGTGTTTCAGCCTCAGCCCCAGCCTTGTCCCCCATTTCGCGCAGAACCGAGGCGAGGGTGTTATGCGCGCCCGCGAGTTTCGGGTTCAGGGAGATCGCCTGCCGGAGCGCCTTCGCTGCTTCCGGAAACTTACCCATCTGCTTCAGGACTGTGCCCAAGGTGTAATAGGCCTCTGCATAATCCGGCTTCGCGTCGATTGCCTTCTGTAACTGCTCAGCCGCGCCCGCCAAGTCGCCCTCCTGCCACAACGTTACCCCCAGCGTGTAGTGCGCCTCAGGTAAAACTGGATCGAGTCGAATCGCCTCTTTCATCTCGACAACGGCTGCAGGAAGGTCGTCCATGAGTTTCATGGCAAGCCCCAGATCGTAGTGAAGAGAAGCACGGTCAGGCGCCACTCTAACCGCTTGCCGAAGCTCCTCGACGGCGGCCTGATAGTCGGACATCTGCATGTAGGCAGTACCCAGGTTGCCGCGATACTCGGCGTTGTCGGGCTGGAGTTTCAACGCGTCCTGGAACTGCTTCACGGCGTCCGAACCCTCGCCTCGCGCCATGAGCACCAATCCCAGATTGTTGTGAGCTTCAGCATCAGCAGGCGACAATTGCACCGCCTTGCTGAAAGCTGCCTTAGCCAGCTCGGAATCGCCGCTGTGCTGCGAAAGAAGGCCAAGATGAGTCTCTGCCGGAGCGTAATCTGGGTTCAAACCGATCGAATGCTGGTACGCCTCAATCGCCTCCTGCTTTTTACCTAACTGTTCCAGCGCGATCCCGAGGTAATAAAACGCAAACGCGTCTTTCGGATTAAGTTGGGTAGCGTCCTCAAGTTCTTTCTGCGCTCTTTGGGGATTACCCTGGCTGAGCCGCGCAACACCGAGATGAAAGACCGCCGGCTCATACTTCGAATCGAGGGCTACCGCGTTTTGGAACTCCTGCTGAGCCGCATTCATTTGCATTTTCTGCGCCAGCAGTGAACCCAGTTCGTCATGCAGTTGCGAAGATTCAGGGTTCAACGAGATTGCGGCTGTCAATTGCTCGATCGCTTCGTCCGTTTTTCCTTGCCGGCTGAGGGCAAGCGCGAGTTGACGATGGAACTCCGGCTGTTGCGGATCGAGCTTCACTGCCTCGCGCAATTCCGCAATGGCTTCCGGAAGCGAGCCCTGCGCTGCCAGCGTCTGTCCAAGGGAGGCATGTGGAGGCGCCGCTTCAGGTTCCAGCTCCGTAACGATTCGAAGCCGGCGAATTGCTCCATCCCAGTCGCCCAGCTGAAGGAGGACCTGCGCCAGTGCCGCTTGAAACTCGGGGTTCTTGGCGTTGAGGCGAACGGCCTCTTCGATATAAGGGCGCGCGGTCGCAGCATCTCCTTGCTGAAGGGCCGCGGCTCCTTTCTGGTACTCCTGCGCTCCCGGAATGGCCGAATCCGAAGGATCTTGAGCTGCAACGCGGCACGCAGTCGCAAGAAGACCCGCCAGTAGCATAGTGCTGATGATGCTGGGGGCTCCGAACTTGAACCGCGTCGGAAAAGGCACGATAGTTCTAGGCTACTTCGTACGCGTGGTTCCTTCAAGACGGCATGAGCACCAGGATGGCGCCAGGTCGAGTAGAATGCCCTGCGATGCGCATGAAGAAATTTTCTGGTCGAGTGGCTGTCTGGATCGTCTCCATTGGAAGCTGCGCTCTGTTATTTGCCGCCTCCCTGAAAGTGCCTTTCGGGCCGTTTCGCCGCGTCTCGAATAGTCCGATTTTGTCACCCCAGGGGAGCGGATGGGAGTCGGCCGGTACATTTAATCCCGCTGTCGTGATGCACGAGGGCAAGTTTGTCATGCTCTATCGCGCCCAAGATAAAAAAGGCACTTCCCGATTGGGGTATGCTGAAAGTGTCGACGGCTTGCACTTCTCACGTCGTCCAGAGCCAGTCCTGGGTCCGGAAACCGATTACGAAAAAGATGGTGGCCTCGAAGATCCACGCCTGGTGAAGATCGACGACCTCTATTATCTGACATACACGGGATACAACAAGCACGACGCTCAGCTCTGTCTGGCTACCTCCTCCGATCTAATCCACTGGGACCGCAAGGGCGTTATCCTGCCCGCTTATAAAGGGAATTGGAACGTCAAGTGGACAAAATCCGGTGCGATCGTTCCGGAAAAAATCAATGGAAAATACTGGATGTATTTTCTGGGAACTGCCGCCGACAACACCGACCAGGTGGGTTTGGCATCTTCCACCGACCTGCTGCACTGGACCGACGAAACAAAGTCTCCGGTTCTGCCACGTCGTCCCAACGAATTCGACGCGCGAGTCGTGGAGCCTGGGCCCCCTCCAATTGTGACTCCAGACAGCATCGTGCTCGTCTATAACGGGGCGGACGACCGACTCATTTATCGTACGGCAGTAGCCGTCTTCGACCGCAAAGATCCGCGGAAAGTTCTCTATCGCAGTAAGTATCCCGTGTTCATACCAGAAAAATCGTGGGAAAAAGTCGGTCAGGTGCCCAACGTTGTTTTCGTCGAGGGCCTGGTTCGCAAGGGCAATGAGTATCTGTTCTATTACGGAGCCGCGGATAAGTACGTGGGCATCGCAACGGCAGCAGTGAAGCGATGAAACCTCGAGCGCCGTTATGCTCTAATACCAGTGATCCCACGAGATTTCTCCCATGTCACAGGTCAAGCTGTTAGCCATTCTCCTGCTCACAACGGCGGTCGGGGCCCGCTCGCCGCAACTCAAAGCCCAGGCTTCTGTGCCAGCAGCTGCCTCACCGCAACTCGCCAAACCGACTTCGTCGGACGCGACGATCGAGTCTGCTCGTCATTTGGCGGAGCAGGGCAAGTACGACGAAGCCATCGCCCAGTTGCAGGAACTCGCGACGCGCACCCCGCCACCCTCCGGGCTCGCCCACGAACTGGGCGCAACCTACTACAAGAAGGCCGACTACCTCAAGGCAACTGAGTTCCTGAAACAGGCGTTGACAGAAGATCCGAAGGACGACGAAGCGGTGCAGTTGTTAGGGCTGTCGTACTACCTTGCAGGACGCCCGGCCGAGGCGATTCCCTACCTGGAAAAGGTGCAGACCTGGTATCCGCGTGCGAACGTAGATGCCTCCTACATCCTCGGCATTTGTTACATACAGTCCAAGAATTATCCCCAGGCGCGCCTGGCGTTCGCCAAGATGTTCGACGTCAAACCGGACTCGGCCGCCAGCTACCTGTTCACTGCTCGCATGCTCTTCCGCCAGGAATATGACCCGGTGGCGGAGGAGTATGCGCAGAAGGCAGTCTCACTCGACCCCAAGCTCCCGATGGCGCATTTTTTGCTGGGCGAACTACACCTTTATAAGTCACGCATTCCGGAGGCTATCGCCGATTTCCAACAGGAACTGACGATCAATCCGGGATATGCCGCTGCGTACTACAAGCTCGCGGACGCGTATTCCCGCATCCAGAAATACGATGATGCGGAGCGTTTACTGCAACGCTCTCTTTGGCTCGATGCAACCTCCACCGGGCCATACATCCTCATGGGCAAGGTGTTGCAGAAGAAGGGTGAGCCAGTGCTGGCAGCCCGAGCCTTGCAACGCGCCGTCGCCATGGACCCGAACAACCCCATCACCCATCATCTGCTCGGCCAAGCGTACCGCGACCTCGGGCAGAACGATGATGCTGACCGCGAACTAAGACTTGCCGAGCAACTTCAGCAGAAGCAGAATCAAAAGCAGTAGGTTAGGGATTTTCGTTTATTGCTGCCGTTGCGCCATCATCTGCTCGACGATAGCCAGATTTTCCCTCGCCAATGTGTGATCGGGCTTGATTTGGAGGGCCCGCTCAAAATGGGCCTTTGCCTCCGCAAGGTCACCCATCTCCGCTAACGCGCTTCCCAGGTTCGCTTGCGCGTCGGCATCGTCAGGTTTTAGTTCAACCGCTGTACGAAACTGTTCAGCAGCGCCTTTGAAGTCGCCCTTGTCGGCTAACGCATGGCCCAGGTTGTAGCGCGCATCAAAGTAATCGGGTCGTTTCTTTAGCGAAGCCGTGAATTGCAGAATGGCGTCATTGGTTTTCCCAGTCGCTAACAGGGCCCCGCCTAAGGCGTTGGTTACCACAGCGTCCTCGGGACGCAACTGCAAGGCAAGTTGATACTGAACCTCCGCTTCTGAAAAGTTGCCTTTCGCTTCCAGCATGGCTCCGAGATTGTAGTGACTTTCAAAATCGGTCGGGTCGACATCAATATGGTGGCGGGCTAACGCTTCCTGCAGAATCATCCGAGGATCACGCTGCGTATCCGAAGACTTCTTCGGCAAGACCTGGAGCCACAGGTGGGCCATCTCGTCGGTGGAACGATTGCCGCCTTTAACCCGTTGCGGCGGATGGTTTGCATTCGCCACATTGTCATCCGAGTTGTCGTAGACGTAGTGCATTGAAACGACAGTGCCCTTCGGCAATGGAACGGGATGTTCATACCGATACACCGCCTGCCAGTTGAGGTCCCAATGGTCGATGTGTATGAGCTGCTTCTTCGTCCCATCGGGCAGGGTTGCGGCGGCCAACAGATCTTTTCCTAGATAGTGTGCATGCGGATAAATCGCCAGCAGATCCACATCGACCGGTAAGGTGAAGCTGTCGGTCACCGCGAAATTCTCTTCTCCCGCCGGAATGTCGAGCTGCTTATCGCACTCCAATTGCAGGAGCATCGGGAAATCCGTGGCGGGCCTGTCGGTGAAGTAGATCCCGATGCTCGGCTGTATCCACTCCGGCTTACCGGAGGGCTGCAAATGGGTGTTCAGCACCAGATCTGTTCCTTTGTCCAACCGTAACGCCATACCGTCCGGCTCGACATAGGGGACGCTCCCCGGCTTCCAGAAAAGGAAGTGGCTATCAGGATCGAAGACCTCCGATTCAATCCTGATTTCCATTCCTCCAAAACCATAGCCCGGCCGGGTCTCCATCCGCCGCGACACCTCCTGACGATCGACCAGGATATTGGCATGATGCACCAGGCGTTTGTCGCCTGGGCGTATCTCGACTGCCTTCACCCATCGCGTTTCGGTAATGGGCACGCGCAGGATGAAGTTCCAATACGTATCGATACCCGACGCCGGCAGCATGAAAGGCTGCTCCGCTTTGACGATCACGTCAGGCTTGCCAAGTTGCCATCCTTCCGCGAAGCGCGGCAGAGAGGGCAAATCCGCAGGATTGCCCTGCAGCATTCCTTCCTCCACCCACTGACGAATCAGCGCAATCTGCGCGTCGGTCAGGCGACGCTCATCGGCAAACCTCAAAGGCTGAGGCTCAGGCAGCCATGGAGGCATGAAGCGCGTCTGAGTCACGGCGACGATCTGCCTGCCATGCTTCTTGACGTCGTCGAACGTGAGCAGCGGAAAAGGACCGGCTTCGCCTGGACGATGACATGAAGCACAGTAGTGAAAGACAATCGGAGCAATGTCGTGATTGAAATTCACCCCGTGCTGCGTGTCGGACCTCGGTGTCCGGTGACTCGTCCCTGGTCTCGGCTCGATCTCCGGGGCAGCGACTCCCCGGACAGCAGCAACTGCCGCTACGACCGCCAGAGCCAGTTTGCCAACGACCTCCAGAGCACGATTCATTCGAGGTCCGAGATATAGCATCCGATGCCCGAAGCAGAAGCGACGTCGGGCTTCTTGCCTTTGAGCGCTGACTGGATGGCATCATCGAGTTCGTGTGTACTGGGCCCCGAGCGAGGATGCCCAAAATCCTTGTACCAATTGTCGATGCGGCCGTGATACACGAGAACGCCACCTTCGTCGAATACCGCTGCTTCCGGTGTAACCTGCGCCTCGCCTAGCTTCACCAGCGAATGTTGCGGATCGCGTAGCGCCGAAAGGCTGTATCCATATTCGCGAAGATGCCGTTGAATCGCCGCAGCCGACTCGCTTTTATCTGGATAAACCAGCCAAAACGTGGCCTTCCCCGCATACTCCGTGCTGAGCCGTTGAATCGTCGGAGCGTAGCGGTTGGAGATCGGGCAATCGGTCCGCACGAAGATCAGCACGACCACCTTCCCCGGAGTCGCGCTCAAGGGATCGACCGCTTTGCCGTCAAGATCGACGCCGCTGTCGGTCCGAGGACTCGCCCGGGCCAAAGGTACATTACAAATACCCGCTATCCAGAAAAAGAATGCAACAGAGACGATCAGGGATCGCGGGAGACCGCAGTCACGCTGCCGGCGCACATACATCGGGGGCTTCATCTTTCAGACAGTTTAGATTGTTGAATCCTTCCTGTGCAAAAGTGTGGAAATGCGCCAGGGCTTCAGGACAGAAACGCTTGGCTTATAATCGCGTCCGCTATCAAATTCCCGTACCCGTCGGGGTCTATATGCCGTACAGAAAATTAGCCGTCGTTTGCGTGTTCCTGGCGTTCGCCAGCTCTGTCTGCGCGCAATCGCCTCAAGCGAACAACATTGCCGATGTGCTGGCCTACATCGATCACACGTGGGATGTCCTCACCCGTTCCCCGCTCGATTGCAAGACGGTGGTCGATGCCCGCGTGCCTGAGCACTCGTTGTTGTACCTGCCCGCCGACTATCCTGAGCCTCAGTCCGTGAAAGAACTTGAGACAAAATGCAAGATTGCCGTGAAGCCTCTGCCTGAGCGTATTGCCTCACTCGGCAGTTTAGACATGAGCAAGGCAAAACAGCAGGGCGTGCTCTACCTGCCCAACTCCTATGTAGTACCTGGGGGATTTTTCAACGAAATGTATGGGTGGGACAGCTACTTCATTATGCGAGGACTGCTGCGCGCCGGACGAATCCAGCTGGCGCGCGGTATGGTGGAGAACTTCTTCTTCGAGATCGAGCATTACGGCGGAATTCTGAATGCCAATCGCACTTACTTTCTGACCCGCTCGCAGCCTCCCTTCCTCAGTTCTATGGTGATGGCCGTCTATGACGCATTGCCCGATGCGCAAAGTAAGCGTCAGTGGCTGGAAAAATCGTACCCCTTCCTGCAACGCGATTACGCGATGTGGACCAGTGGCGAAAAGCTCGCCGGCAACACGGGACTTTCCCGCTACTACGATTACGGCGAAGGTCCTGTCCCGGAGATCGCCGACATGCGCGATCCCTACTACCGTGACGTCTTCAAATTCCTCCAGGGTTCTCTGCAGATGAAAGACTATCTCGGCGAACCCTCCAAGGCGTCTGCTCCGCTCATCGGTCCGTCTTTCACCTTCGAGGCCTGCCAGAAATACGAGGGAGATGAGAAGAGTTCCTGCGAGAAATCCCCGGTTTATCGGTTCACCGCGGACTACTACAAGGGCGATCGTGCAATGCGTGAATCGGGCTTCGATATTTCGTTCCGCTTCGGTGATTTCAGCGGCAAAACCCAGCACTTCGCGCCCGTCTGCCTGAACAGCCTGCTTTACAAGGAAGAAATGGACATGGCCTCCATCAGCAAGCTGCTGGAACACACTGAAGACTCAGAAATGTGGACGAAGCGGGCTGAGACCCGGAAGCAACTTATTGATCAATATCTGTGGGATGCGCAAAAAGGCATGTACTTCGATTACGACTTCACCGTTGGCAAGCGCTCGACGTACCAATACGCCTCGACCTTCTATCCGTTATGGGCAGGGGCAGCGTCCCCTGCGCAGGCTAAGGCTGTGCTGGCAAATCTGAACGTCTTCGAGCGCCCGGGCGGCATCGCCATGAGCCCTTATGAAACCGGGGTGCAGTGGGACCTTCCTTACGGTTGGGCGCCGGTGCACCTTATCTCCGTGGAGGGCATGCGTCGCTACGGCTTTAAGAACGATGCGGATCGGGTGGCGCGCGAATGGGTAGACACCGTAACCAAGAATTTCCGTCAGGATAAAACAATTCGGGAGAAGTACGATGTAGTTTCCAGTTCAAAGGAAACAAACATCACCGCCGGCTACAAACAGAATGTGATCGGATTCGGCTGGACCAACGCCGTCGTGCTGGAGTTTGCCTACGAATTGGGGATGGTTCCCGAGAGTGAAAAGGCAAAGGCGGCAGCCGCGAAGTAGCCCTACATGCCACACTTCGGCGGGGCCGCATTCAAGCCCCGCAAGAGCTTCTTGGCTGAGTCAAGATCGGGGTTGAATTGCAGCACGCGTAGAGCGAAGTCGCGTGCCTGGTCGGTTTTTCCTGCGCCGCAAAAGGCATACGCCAGGTTCATCCCTATACTGCTCCTTCCGGGGGCGCGCCCGAATGCACTCTCCCAAAGCGCAACTGCGTCGTTTATATCTCCGCTGGTGGCCTCGATCACGCCCAGGTTTGTAGCGGCATCAAGCAGCATAGGGTCTCGGAGCAGCGCGCGCTGATACAATTCGCGAGCCTCGCTGCTGTTTCCCCGCTTCTGCTCCAGATACGCCAGCGACGACAACAATGCCGCATCCTGGGGCGCATCGACCAGTGCTTTGCGCAACAATGTTTCCGCCTTCTTAACACTCTCTGGACTGCCGCTCTCCGCGGCGGAAGCCCAAGCCAGCGCCAAGTCGCGAACATCCGCTTGCGCGTCTGCTCCGTTCGGAAAAGGTCGAAGAACAAAGGAAGTCGGGACGGGCTGTGCATTCTCCAGCGCTGGCCCCATCGTCGGCCGCCGCTGAATTCGGTGGTCCGTGACTTCGGTATGGGCAACGTCTGTGCTGGCGAGAGCCGGCATATGACATGCAGTGCAGTCCGGCTTGTCGGGATGATGCTTTGCGCTCAGCTTGGCATGACAAGCGAGGCATTTTGCGCGATAGAAGCTGACACGCTGCTCTGCGGATGGCGATTCGTGCGGACTATGGCAACTCGTGCACGACATGGCATCGCCCGACTTGCGTTTGCACACACTCTGCGCTAAAGCTTCAAATTGGCTGGCGGCCCGTAGCCCTGCCCCATTGTTGTCACCTCTGACGTAATACCGGACGTAGTCCGATAGCTCGTCGCCGGGTCGAAACTCGTAGAGACGCTTGCCCGGCCGCTCAATGGCAACGTTCCCTTCCAAGTGGCACTGCATGCAGACGGCGTCACGGCGTGACGGTGCAAGCTTCCCGGGATTCACGATCGATCCACCCGCCACGTGTGCCGCGCCAGGCCCGTGACAGCGTTCGCAGGTGACACCGGAATACTCGAATACCGGCATTTTGTACCGATTTTCTGTGCCCTCGATCGGCGGTCGAATACCGCTGACATGACAGTCGAGGCAGCTCGGCAGCGAGGGAAGGTTCATGGGAATCGTGCGCGCATCAGCATAGCCCGGCGCCATGTCCCACACCTGTCGATCGCTGTACCAGTTGACCGGCGACTCGAACAGAAAGCCATCGACCGAGAAGAGATAGGTCCGGCCACGCCGTCCTTCGCCTATGTAGTACAACAGCTCCCGTCTCCCGCGGACGGAACGATCGCTGGGACGATCGAAACTCAGCCACACCTTGCCGTCCTCGGTAAAGATCCGATAGTTCACGCCGGATTTCTTGTCCGCAAAGCTTCCGGCAATCAGATTGTCGCTAGCGGAACCACTGGCGCGCGCCATCGAGGTGTGTTGATAAGACGCAAAGATCGAGGCGTGGCATTTTGCGCATGCCTCGTTCCCCACATAGCCGTTGGAATCGCCTTTCTTGGAGGAGCCATCGCCGCTTTGCTGCGCGTAACCGAAGGACGCGAACAGAATCAAGACGACGGGGACCGTCGCCGTGAGCTTCTTAAACGGGAGCCGCAAGTTGATTCTCCGGAGGCCGGTTACTTCTTCACCTCCGCAATGTACACCGCGAACGGTTCCAGCGACAGTTGTTGAACGGACGAATTCGCCTTCAGCGACGATTGCGTTGTAAGCAAAGTCTTCGTCGACCCGCCATTCAGGCCCTGTTTGGAAAGGTCGAAGCTAACCTTCTGCGACGCCGCTGACATGTTAATCACGACAATGGCAGCGTCGTCGCTCGATTTTCTGAGGTACGCCAAGACATTGGGGTCGCTCTCATTGAGTGGAATGTAATCGCCCTCCAGCAGAGCCGGGTCCTGATGATGAAGCGCCAGCAGCGCCTTGTACCAATTCAGGATGGAATTCGGGTCCTTCAGCTCGTCGGCAACGTTGTAGGTTTTGTACGTGATGGGAATGGGATTCCATGGAATGCCGGTGGTGAAACCGGCGTTCGGGTCATCGCTCCACTGCATTGGCGTGCGCTCCCCGTCGCGACCTTTTTCCCTGGGCCATCCGGTGCGCCCGATGGGATCCTTCACGTCTTCGCGGCGCTTCGGATCGTTGTTCTGCATGCCGATCTCTTCGCCGTAATACATGATGGGTGTGCCGCGCAACGTTAGATACATTGCGGCCATATCTTTCGCGATCTGGTCATTGTGTTTCCCGTCGCCATAGCGGTTCCAGGAGCGCACGATGTCATGGTTGCTGATGACATAAACCGGCCACTCGCCTGAGCTATTCACGGCGCCGATGTGTTCGCGAAAAACACGAGCCGAGAATTTAAGTTTCGTGAACATCAGGTCCATCGGCATCTGCAGTTCGTCGTGGTTCTTGCCGTAGTAATCCTTCAGCTCGGAAACATTTTTTGTCCACGTCTCTCCGATCAACACGGCGTTATACTGATTGGCCACCTTGCGCAGACCTTGCATCACCCCGTGCACTTCAGGCAGCTTGTCGTTGTATTTGCTCTCGGTGTTCGGATCGCCGTAAGCATTCTTACCCGGCAAAACGGGATTGTCTTTCAGATTCGGATCCTCAAACAGCGTATCAACCGCATCCAGCCGGAAGCCGGCGACGCCGCGTTTGTACCACCATTCGGTGGTGCCATACATCGCGCTCGCGACCGCGGGATTGCGCCAGTTCAGGTCGGGCTGCTGCGGATAGAAAAAATGGTAATAGTACTGATTGGTCTTGGTGTCCCACTGCCACGCGGAACCACCAAACGTCGAGATCCAGTTGTTAGGAGGGTTCTTGCCTTTCCCGTCGCGCCAGATGTACCAATCGCGCTTCGGATTGTCGCGCGACGACCGCGACTCGAGAAACCACGGATGCTGGTCGGAGGTGTGATTCACCACGAAGTCGAGAATGATCTTGATCCCGTGCTCCTCGCCCAGTTTCTCGAGCCGATCGAAGTCAGCCAGCGTCCCATACATCTTGTCGATGTTTTCGTAATCCGACACGTCGTAGCCGAAGTCCACTTGCGGCGATGGAAAGCAAGGCGCGATCCAGATCGCATCCACCCCAAGTGCCTTCAGATAATCAAGCTTCTCGGCAATTCCGTTTAGATCGCCGATGCCGTCTCCGTTGCTGTCCATAAAACTGCGGGGATAGATTTCATAAAACACTGCGTGCTGGTACCAGGGATGCCCAGCGGCATCGGTGGCCGGTTTCGTTTGTGCTGTGAGCGTTGGCATGGCTACGCATGTTACGAGTAACATCAAAACTGCCGAGGCGAACTTGCGGTGCATCAACGTGCCTCCCGAGATAAGAAATGGCCCATCAACAAACGGGTAAGAGTCTACCAAGTCCGCGGCGCATGTGCATTCCCATCCCTGAAACACCAAGCCCGGCTTGCAAATCGAGCGACGGTACTGGAAAATTGGTATCGCGCTCCAGCACAGCCGAACCATCACACAGGTATACCGTTTGTCTCAGTCGCGCCGAAAATTTCTGAAGTCCCTTTGCCGCTCGGCGCTCGTGCTTCCCTTCACCGACGTTCTGGCGCTGGCTCGGCCGCTGCCGACCCTCGGACAATCCTCGGTGGCCCCCGCTTCCCCGGTCTCCGTCGAGAACCTGGGTGGCTCCAAACCGGCCCACCAGCCGGATTCCGGGCTCGGCGTCAGTTTCACGGACGTGGCCCGTGAATCTGGACTGAACGCCAAAACAACCTTCGGCGGCGAGCATAAGAATAAGTATCTGCTCGAAACAACCGGCTGCGGCGTCGCCTTCTATGACTACGACAACGACGGATGGCTCGACATTTTTCTCGTCAACGGCTGGCGACTGGAAGGCTTCCCTGCAGGTGAAGAACCCATTTCCCACCTGTTTAAGAACAATCGCGACGGCACCTTCACCGATGTCACGCTCCAGGCGGGACTGAAGCACTCCGGCTGGGGCCAGGGTGTCTGCATCGGCGACTACGATAACGATGGTTGGGACGATCTGTTTGTTACCTACTACGGCAAGAACGTGCTCTTCCACAACAATGGCAATGGCACCTTCACCGATGTCAGTGAGAAGGCCGGTGTTGCCGGCAAAAAAACGCGATGGGGAACCGGCTGCTCCTTCGTCGACTACGATCGCGACGGCAAGCTTGATCTATTCGTCGCCAACTACATCGACATGGACCTCACGACTGCTCCCGTGCCCGAATCGGGTCCTTGCCTCTACAAAGGAGTGATGGTCGCATGCGGGCCTCCAGGGCTCAATGGCGACACAAACATTCTGTATCACAACAATGGCAACGGCACGTTCACCGACGTCTCTGAAAGGGCCGGCATCAAGAAAGCAAACGGCTCGTATGGACTCGGAGTGCTTACCGCCGACTTCGACAACGATGGTTGGCCCGACATCTATGTCGCCAACGACTCCACCGCCAGCGCCCTCTTCCAGAACAAGCATGACGGCAAGTTCGTCGATATCGGCATGGAAGCAGGATGCGTGCTTAGCGCGGACGGCAAGCCGCAAGCGGGAATGGGCGTTTCGGCCGCCGACTACGACCTGGACGGCAATCTTGACATCGTCAAAACCAACTTCGCCGGCGACACGCCGTCGCTCTATCACAATCGCGGCAACTGGAACTTTGAGGACATGACGTTTCAGGCGGGTCTCGGCGCGCATACCCAATACCTCGGCTGGGGTTGCGGCTTCATTGATTACGACAATGACGGTTGGCCCGACATCCTGCTTTGCAACGGACATGTCTATCCCGAGGTCGAGCAGTTGAAGACGGAAGCCGGTTACGCGCAGCGCAAGATCCTGTACAAGAACCAACGGAACGGCCACTTCCAGGAGGTCTCTCAGGAGGCGGGGCCAGGCATCATGAACCCGAATGCCTCTCGTGGCGCGGCTTTCGGCGACTACGACAACGATGGCGATATCGACATCGTGGTGAACACTGTCAACGGCTATCCGCAATTGCTGCGGTGCGATTCGAAGCTGGCAAATAATTGGATCAAAGTGAAGGCCATTGGCGTGAAGTCGAATCGCAGCGGCATTGGCGCCCGGCTGAAGTGCGTGAGCCACCCTCCAGATGAGAACAAGCCGCATCAGCAGATCGACGAAGTTCGAAGCGGTGGCAGCTACATCTCGCAGAACGATCTGCGCGTTCACTTCGGATTGGGCAAAGCCGACAAAGCTGAGCTTATTGAAATCCGATGGCCTAGCGGTCAAGTCGACACTCTGACAGACGTGAAGGCCAATCAACTGATTGTGGTGGAAGAGGGCAAAGGCGTCGTGAAGACACAAGCCTTCGGGGCCACACCGAAATAATATTTAGCGCCGGCTTAAGAGTGCGGGATAAGTGAGCATGCACACGACCGGAATCAGAGTCGCGATTCTCATGGCGCTGTTCGCCGCGGGGCGGGTCGGCGCCCAAGGCCCTCGAAGCGAAGACGTCGGATCTATTCACATTAGCCGAGAACACGTGAGATGGCCCGCACCCTCGGACCTTGTGGGTGATCTTCGTTCCCCTGATAAACAGGTTCGGCTGAAAGCGTTCCACCTGGCTGGGCTTAGTGCCGATGACACGGAAGACACCGTCTGGTCCAGGGACACTCCTTCGAAGGCAATCGGGCACGCCGTGGTCATGCCAAGCCAGAGGCAGCTGCGGTTTGCTGCTCTGGGGGACGACTCGTCGGAACAGGCGATCATTGCTTTCGAAATCCTCCAGAAATCCATGCTCTACGTTGCCGTGGCTGTCCACACTGCTCAAGGATGGGAACGCATCGCTGCCTCGTCGTGCTGGTGCAAGTATGACGTAGACGCCAGCCGGGACGCTCTGGTTAACTTTGCGCAGCTTCAGGCTGCTCCGGAGCCTTCATCGGCAAATCCACAGCACTATGAGTTGGTGCTCCGCGCGAGTGGCGGGGGCACCGGCATCTACCAGCAGGATGAAGCGCGGTTCCGCGTGTACCACGGCGAGTTACGAACCGTGCTCTCGTTTGTGAGTGAGCATCGAGAGAACAGCTCTGCCGGTCCCACGCCCTCCTTATTGCTAGAGCGGCGATGGTTCCGTGCGGGGCCTCTTTCCGACGGCACTTGGGGCGGCATTCTCGTGGAGGCTCAAGGCCGCTATCCAGCTGAGAAGTTCCCAGAGATTGAAAGGCAAATTAAGCCGCTTCAAGATCGCCATCTTGATCAGATAAGCTGCCAGAACTACCGCTGGAACGTGCCACAGTTCCTTTACCATCCGGTGAACGCGTCGCTACCCTCGTGCACGGTCGCTGGGCAACAACCGTAGGATTGTAATCACCAATCTCCGAATGTAGGGCCAAACCTGGAGCCCAACATCCAGCTACTCTCCCTGTAGACAACAGCGGCTCGCGACCGCTCATCCCACCAGCAACTAGCTTCACTACACTTCACGGGGTTCCCATGTCGCGCAAACTAGCACTTTGTCTGCCCACGCTCTTGGCAATGTCTACCCTTTCAATGTCCGCGGCGGCCGTGACAGTGACAATCGCGCCAACCAGGGCCCCCGTAACTCTGAAACAGCAGCGGCAATTTAGTGCTTCGGTTACCGGCGAATCCAACACCACCGTGACCTGGCTGGTCGACGGAGTGGTGGGAGGAAATGCGACGGTTGGTTCCATCTCCGCCGCCGGTTTGTACACTCCGCCGGACACCGCCGGCACGCACTCTGTGACGGCGCGGAGCAATGCTGACTCTCAGGCCAGTGCTTCGGCTGAAGTTTGGGTCACGAACTATCCAGGGATGATGACCTACCACGGGGACAAGTACCGCAGCGGCGTGAACTATCAGGAACTGGCACTGTCCAGCTCGACCGTAAACCGGAATTCATTCGGCAAATTGTTCTCCTTGAATGTCGATGGCCAGATTTACGCGCAGCCTCTCTATGTCGCGAATTTCAACCTGAATGGGACATATCACAATGTTCTCTTCGTGGCGACGCAGCACGATGGGGTCTACGCGTTTGACGCCGACGCCGGCGGCAACCCGCTTTGGTATCGCAGTTTCATCGATCCTGCGCACGGAATCACCACTCAGGCAAAGCCTCCCAAAGGGCTGATCTCGCCGGAGATTGGAATTACCAGCACCCCGGTCATCGACATGAGCACTCAAACCCTTTACGTACTCGCGGTGACCGTGGAGAACGGGAAGGTACTGCACAGGTTGCATGCCCTGAGCCTGACCTCGGGAGCCGAACAATTCGGCGGCCCCATTCAGATCTCGGGCAGCTATGCCGGAGCGACCTTCACGTCCTCCCAGCTGCTGCAGCGCCCGGCCCTGGCTTTGCTGAATGGCGTGGTGTATATCGCTTTCGGTTCGCAAGGCGATGCCCTCCCTTATCAAGGTTGGCTATTTGGCTATTCTGGCAAGGGCGGTACCTTGCATCAGACCGCGGTGTTCTGCACCGCGCCCAAGAAGGGCGCGGGAGCTATCTGGATGAGCGGAGGCGCGCCCGCGATCGATGACAGCGGTTATCTATATGTCGTGACCGCAAACGGCGAGTTCGATCTTAATACGGGCGGCAAAGATGCCGGCGACACGGTGCTGAAGTTGAATGCCTCGTTGCAGATTGTGGACTACTACACTCCTTCCAACTGGCAGGAACTACTCGCGCCGGACTGGGACCTGGGCTCGGCCGGAGTGATGCTGCCGCCCTACCAGAAAGGGGCCAAAGCCCCCGATCTAGTGATCGCCGGTGGCAAAGATGGACTGATCTACCTGGTCAACCGCGACAACATGGGGCATTTCAACGCCAATCATGATCCTGCGGTACAGAAAGTTGCGCTCGGCGCTCCCGAGCCCAACAACGGGAATTGGTTTACCCCGACCGCCTGGCAAAGTTGGATTTACTTCGGTGCGGTCAATGAGCCTCTGACGCAATATCAGTTCAGCAGTGGACTCTTGGGAGGATCTGCCGTAGCCGAGAGTTCCCACAAGTTCCCTTATCCAGGCACGACACCCATGCTGTCCTCCCAGGGCACTAACGCAATCGTATGGACGCTGGACAATTCGGCATATTTCGGAGGAACGCCTGATGGCGGAGTTAACACGCCGGGTCCGGCGGTGCTGCATGCCTACCGCGCCGACAATGTGGGTGTCGAACTTTACAACAGCGCTCAGGCGGGGACTCGCGACACCTGTGGCACAGCCATCAAGTTCACCGCGCCTACGATTGCGAACGGGCACGTCTATGTCGGAGGCGCCAAGGTGCTGACCGCCTACGGGCTGCTGCCTTAGATATCGAGACTACCGCCGCGGCCTTACTCGGGCACCGGAAGGGGCAAGGGCGCCGTTTTGGCGAGCTCCCGCTCGCGGTGCACAAACTTCACCGCTGAGGACCAGTCCTGCGATGGCTTCTCAATCAACTGATACATGACCCACGCGGCGGCGAGGGATCCTACGAGGCCCACGCCATCGAGGACACCGATGTAGCTGCCTGAATAGGGCAGCCGGCTCGACAGCCAGCCTATTAAGCTGAGGCCAATCGGAAGGTGCAACAGGTAGAGCGAGTAGCTTACATCGCCGAGCCGATTCAACCCGGGGCTGTGAAAAGTCGAGAGTGCAACCAGCAGCCCAGTAGCAGTGGCGACGCCGGCAACGATCCAACCGATCGGCCCTGCCATGGCAAGCACCATTACGGCAATGAGTCCGAGCATCTCGCGAAGGCAGATCAACTGGGCCCGATACTGGAAGGCGAGGACACCGATTAGAAAGATGGGAATGCTATGAAATACGAACCGGTCGTGCCGGACCGTCGCGAAATACAGCACCATCATTCCAGCAATGGCCGCGAACCGCCTTCCGTTCTTAGGGCTGGCAAGCAGCGGAAACATCAAACCGATCAGCAAGTACCACTGAAATTCGATGGCAAGCGTCCAGTAGACGACGTTGATCCAGGGCACACCCACGATGTCGTTCAGATACGTGAAGTGGAAGAGCAGATCGCGTCCAGTGACGGCAATTCCGGGATGATGCTGCATCGGGGCCAGCACGAAGTTGACAACCAAAATCGTCAGCGCAATGGAAGCCACATAAGGCGGGTAAAGGCGCAGGTTACGCTTCAACAGGAAGCGGGAATAGTCGCGCAACAGATAGTGGCCGCGGTACAGGCTCCACGGAATCACGAATCCCGAGATGACGAAAAATACCTCGACGCCGAGATAGCCATACTTGCCCGACAACGCGAGATACTTTCCATGTTTGCCGGCAAAGTGGCCCCAGGCAACAAAGATTGCGGCAAACGCTCGCAGAGCATTAACGACATCGATCCTTTGAGTTGAGGGCTGTGCCTGCACGTATTCCTATGGTAAATGCCTTCATTCTCGGAACGTGAAACAAAGATCACACGGCGTTGTGACCAAGATTACGGCTTCTTTGGCGGCTCATTCTTGACTGCGCCGCCCGTTCCCTCTTTGACGGTGTTGATTTTGTCCACCGCAACACCGTTGAAGCGTTCGGTCAGACCGCTTGGCCAGCCCACCTCGACCGACTCCACCTTTGTCTCCTGCCCCAATCCGAAGTGCACGCGCATGTCGCTGTTGGAAACGTAACTCGATCCGCTGCGCACTTCGTCGACGAAGGTTCGCTTGCCGGCTTTTACGGTGATGCGCGCACCGATCCCATCCCGGTTCGACACGGTGCCTACCATCTTGAATGCGATCCAGTGGTTCGCATACTTGATCTGATTCTCCAGCAGGGTTGGACGCGCATTCATGTTGCTGATCACTGCCGACATGCGCCCGTCGTTCCAGAGATCGCCAACTGCCAGTCCACGTGACGAGGAGACCGTGGTTAACCCCGTCCCGCCAGAGTTTGAGATATCGGTGAACGTGCCATCGCCATTGTTGTGATAGAGCAGCCGGGGTTCTTTATAGTCGCTGCCCAGGTGAAACTTGTCGACCTCGGGATAGACGTGCCCATTTACCAGCAGCAGGTCGGGCCAGCCGTCGTTGTCAAAGTCGAAAAACATCGTGCCCCAGCCGAGGTACTTGGTATTGAGCCCAAGGCCGGCCGCGGTCGTCACATCGGTGAAAGTGCCAGCCTTGTCGTTATGCAGCAGGGTGGAGGTGTCGTCGGAAAAATTTGTTTTGAAGATGTCGAGACGGCCGTCGCCATCGTAGTCGGCGATGGTTGATCCCATGCCGGCCTGCTCGCGCCCATCCTCGTTGAATGCTGCCCCGGCTGTAACCGCCACGTCGGTGAAGGTGCCATCGCGATTGTTGTGGTACAGAATGCTGGGCGTACTGTCGCAAGCGATGAAGATATCGGGCCAGCCATCATCGTCATAGTCCAGCGTGGAAACACTGAAACAGTAATGGCCGTCAGTCTGGTCGATATGGGCTTTGGTGGTGACGTCTGCAAAGGTGCCGTCGCCCCGATTGTGATACAGGATGTTTTTCGCGCCCGGTAGTCCACGCGGGCCACACATCACGGGAGCACCTTTCCACATGCAGGAGGGCCGATCGCCCGGAGCGGGCGCTGTTGAAAGGTCGAAGTCCACATAGTTGGCAACCACGATGTCGAGCTTTCCGTCGCGATCGTAGTCCACGAACGCGCAACCCGTACCCCAGGCCTTGCCGGAGCCACCCACGCCGGCGGTGTCGGTCACATCCTTGAAAACCCCGTGATCGTTGCGATAAAGACGGTTCTTGCCGTAGTAGGTAATGTAGAGGTCGTCCCACCCATCGTTGTCGTAATCGCCTACGCACACGCCTTGGCCCCATCCGCTGGCCACCAGACCCGATTTCGCCGTCACATCGGTGAAGGTGCCGTTGTGATTGTTGTGGTAGAGATGATTCGTGGGGCCCTTGCCCTTCTTGTCCGCTTCCAGGGTGGTGCCGTTCACAATGAAGATGTCGGGCCATCCGTCATTGTCGTAATCGAAGATTGCGACGCCTGTACCCGTGGTCTCGATAATGTACTTCTTGCTGTCCACACCGCCGAAGATCTCCGACATCGTCAGCCCGGCTTGTTCGCCAATATCGATGAAGTTCGCGATGGGCTTGCCGGGGACAGCTGCTGCGGGCTGCTGCGCAAACAATGGCAAGCCGAAGACCAGGGCGAGGAGCGAGACGGTGAAGAGAGCTCCGACGGCCGGGTGCCGACGATCGGGGGAACCTGAAACGGAAGACATGCTGACTTGAATGCTAGGGTCGTGGCTGGACGGCGTCAAGGAGCGCCGGTCATCCCTTCTTCACGGGATAATCCTTGAACATCTTCGCGATGGTGTTGTTGACCTCTTGCAGCAGTTTCTGAGGGTCCTGCGTGTTCAGGCTCTCCTGCGCCATGGCACGCCACGCGAGTTTCTTGGCTGCCCCCTGGATGAGATCGACGATCATCTCGCCCTTGTGAATCGTGACTGTGTTGTTTCCCCAGTCGCCGACAAAGGCCGGACCTGCCAGACTGGGGTCGAACGGCGGTATGCCGCCGCTGCCCATATACAGGGGATCGTTGGAATAAAACGTGCTTTCGCTGTCGATTGATCCGTACACCTGGATGATCAAGTCCGGATTGCTAGTCGCTTTTTGAAGTCCACGCGCCATCAGTTCGTCTTCAATGGCGCCGACCACGTCCGCCGCCAACATGGGATGAGCCACTGCGCTCCGTGGTGCCCATCCAAAGGTCTTCAAGTTGGCGAAGTTTACGCTCTTGTCGTAGGTGACGTGAATCTTTTGCGCCTGGGCGCCGACGCTCAGGACCACTAAGACCCACAACATTATGGACGCAACGATAGGGCGATCGGCAAGAAACTTCATCGAGACCTCATGACGAGAAACGCACTCGGAAGACAGCAAACGGGACCAGCCTCATGGAGCATCTGGTCCCGCGAGAAGAAACCGTTAGCTCTTCGGCCACTGCTTGAACATCTTCTGCACGGCCTTCTCTACCATCTGCTGGTTTTTGTTGCCGTTGTTATTCAGTGTGTCCTGCGCGATGCCGCGCCAAATCAGTGACTGCGTCTTGGCGTCATACAAATCGACGATCATGGTCGCTTCGACGTTCTGCTCCGGAGTGATGCCGCCCATCCCGCCTCCGATACCCCGCATTCCCCAAGCGCTGTAGGAGGTCTGCTGTCGCATGCCACCATTGCCGGTCAGGATCAGGTCGGGATTCTGCGCCTCGGTCACTTTCTGGAAACCCTTCTGCGCCATAGCAGCGTCAATGTCCTGCTGGGCTACCTGCGCCAGAATCGAGTTCTGTATCTGGTTCGCATTATTCGAACCCCAGGCGTAGGTATGGTACTGAGCAAAGCTGGCATTGTGGTTGTAGTTGACCGAAACCTGTTGCGCCCAGATCGGCGGAACGATCAGCAGCAAAATGGATGCGAGAAGTATTCTGGCTTTCATGAGAGTCCTCCGAATCATTCGTGTCGAGAACGGCGTTAATTCTGATCTCTAAGGTGTATCCCGACTTTTTGCCCGTTATTAACGTCGGCCGCCCCAGCTGCGCCCGGCCGCAGCACCGCCACCCCAACGGTCGCCTCCGCCTCCACCCCAGTGGTCATCTCCCCCACCGCCACCCGAACCGGAGTGCTGATAGTTGGAAAAGTGCTGGCTCTGCTGTTCGCCGCGCTGGCGGTTTTGGGCTTCCTGGTCCATTTCGCTCGAAGAGCTGCTGGGATGGTACCCGCTGGCGCTACTGCTGCTGGGATGGTAGCTGCTGTCCGTGCTCGTGGTGTGTTGCTGGTTGTAGCTACTCTGCGCCTTTTGCTGATCTGACGAATAGTTCGGGTTGCTCTGCACCTTCTGCTGGTCGGCCGAGTAGTTGGGATTACCCTGGACTTTTTGCTGATCCGATTGCGCGGTCGCCTGGGCGGTTGACTTATCCACGGTGTTCCAGCTTCCGTTGTCGTACTTTTGCCAGCCCGATCCCGTGTTCTTATAAGCGTTACCATCGTGCCCCGCATACATGTCGCCGTTCGACGTCTTACCGGCAGCGGTGTTGCCATAGGCGGTGCTGGTTGCCGCTCCCTTGCCTCCCGCCGTCGTCTGGACCGTTCCCTCCGAGCCGTAGGCGTTGCTGGCATGCTGGGTGTACGCCGATTCCCCATTCTTGTTGTAAACCGACTGTCCCCACGATCCGTACGCGTTCGAACCTTGTCGAGTCGCGGCGGATGCGCCAGTGTATGGGTTGTACGCCTCCCCTTGACTGCGGGTACCGTAGGCGTTCGACTCCGTCGCGCCGCGAGCATAAGTTCCAGTTGTCGGATTATAGCCGGCGCCCCAATGGGCGCTGCCATACGGACCGTACGCAGCGCCACCGTATCCGTAGGCGCCGGTGTAGGGGTTGTAGGCGGTGTGATAACCGTAGGTTGCCGCGTAGGGGTAGTAGAAGCCGCCGTACGCATAGGGTGGATAGTAGTAGCCGGTCCCATCGGCGCAGATCGCACCCAGGGCGACGCCTGCGACGAAAGTTCCCATGTAGCCGGCCGTGTAGCTCGAAGTTACGTAGCCGCTCGATGCGGGCATCTGGGTCACATAGGTTACGTTGTACACCGGCGAACTTGGGGGAATGGTGTAGATCACCGGCGGCACGGTCTGTGCCACCTGCCAGGGGCCACTCGCGCTGGCGGCAACGAACCACACTCCCTGGTAGCACAGGTAATACTGAGGGCCGGCCTGGATCACCCGGTTTGGCGTATTGGTCGCATAGTACAGCGAGGTTCCCTGGATCGGCTGAAACTGAGGTTGGCCCACATAAGACACCTTCACCTCCGAAGCAGCTTGCGCCGCATTCACCGTCACCGTCGTCGGCACCTGCGCCAGCAACACGGCATCTTCGGCTTCAGGAGTTCCGGGCACAAACGCCAATACACGTCCCACCGGACTGTCCGGGGGTATGTGCGCAAAGTCGGCAGGCAGGTTGTTGGTGGCGAACGTCCAGGGTCCCAGCGCGCGGCTGGAACTGAACCATCTTCCGGAAGTCAGGAAGTAGTAGGTTCCGGTCGCGTTGTCCTTGAAGACCGTGCTGTCCGTGTTCGACGGATAACTGAGCTGTGTCCCGGGAATGGGCACCCACTGCGGTGCGCCGTTGAAAACCACAATCTCCGCGGGCGTACTGCTGTAGTAAACCACCGGCACCGTGGTGCTGCTGCCCGGCGGGGGCGGGATGAACGGCTTCAGGTTCGTCCAGTTGGGATTGGCGGTGACTTGCGACATCTGAGCCGGCAAACTATCGGCAGGCGCCCAAGTCTCAAGATTGTTTCCCTTCAGCCAGCCCTTGCCGTTGAACAGGTAATAGGTGAATGTGGACTCGTCGATAAACAGCGGCCAGTTCGCATTCACGATCGCCTTGATGCTGGTGTTGCCGATCGGTGCCATGACCGCCGTGCCGTTGACCATCAGGAGAATGGCCGGCCTCAGGCTGACAAAAATGGTTGGCGGGTCGTTCTTTACCGCGGCGACCTTGGCCGGCGTCGTCTTCTTGACACTCGCGACAAGACGGTCAAGCGAGATGGTCATGTTTGCCGCTGGATTTAGAAACGCTCGCACCAGCTGATCCATCTGCGCGGTAGTCGGTTGGTCGAGCGATGGAAAATAGATGCTGGTGATCTGCGGATCGCTGAGAAACACCGTGTGGGTATCCATGTCGACTGCGGATTTCAACTGCACAGTCACAACACCCGGATGTTCCTTGCCCCCGGTGGGCGTCAGAGCAAAGGCCATGCGGGCATCCACGAGCTGGAAGCTTTTCCAGTCGTCAACCTGTGGCTGGTACAACACAAGAGTTCCGTCCGGCTTCGTGATCGTGCGCGGCCAGCCCGGAGTTTGCGCAGTGGCTGCCGTGCCCAGCGTCAGAACGAGTACGAAAATACAAACGACAGGACGGCGTAGGACACCAGCGATACGGGACAACGATGTGAGGACCCTCATCATGAACTGCCTTCTCGATCGGCTTCAGCGGTTTTCGCGGTCCGGCGCTTACGGGGTGAGCAGGGAAAATCGCGTTCGCTTTCCCAATAGACGGCATACGAAATGCCCGCCACGATCAGGACGACGCTCGCAATCATCAGCCATATCGTCATAGCTTTGTTCGGTTCTCGCCGGGCTGGGGCAGGATCGCTGACGCCGGGATGTTATCGCATCGGGCATCGCTGGAGAACTATCAACTTTGATAGACATTCCCAGCAAAGTTACCAGCCGGAGGGCTGGGCTCTTTACGAAGCGCGCATCTGACGCTTGATCGCATACTCCAGCAGTTCGGCGTTCGTTGTAACGCCCAGCGTCTCCATCATGCGGTACTTGTGGAAGGCGACGGTGCCGGGTTTGAGTTCCAGGACATTGGCAACTTCCTTCATCGACATGCCTTCGGCCAGAAGCTGCAGGATCTCCACTTGCCGCTTGGTGATCCGCCTCTCCTCCGTCTGAGCTTTTCCCTGGTTCAGCAGAAAGGTTACCGTTTCGCGCGCGATCAGGGGAGAAAGATAGGATTCCCCATGGACGACCTTTCGAAGCGCTGTCAGTAACTCGTCCGCTGCAGAGTGCTTCAGTACGTACGCCGAAGCTCCTCGCCGAAAGGCTTCCGCCGCCACCTCCGCTGTCGTGTTCATGGTAAGGAAAACAAGCTTGACGGCTGGCATTTTGTCTTTGATCTGCTCGCCCGCGTCCAACCCGTTGAGATGGGGCATGGATATGTCCAGGATGATGACATCCGGCTTAAGCGAAGCTGCCGCCTTCACGAGGGCGCGACCGTCCGTGACGATGCCGACGACTTGATATTCGGGTTCGAGGATACTCTTGCAGGCTTCCGCCAGCAGTTTGTGGTCGTCCGCAATGAGCAATCGCGCGGTATTTCGAGGCTCCATAACAACTTCTTTCTGCGCCGGCACGCTTGGGCCCAAAATGTCATGGCGAATGCGTGGGAGTCGACAGGCTCCTAGGATGTTCGTCGCGGAATTATCCCCGCAGCACAAATCGAATAAATGCCAAGCTTTACTTCCAATTATCTCCTCAAATAACCCGCCAGCACTATGTCCCTTTAGTGGTAGGCCTCCTAAGTGGCACCTCCAAGTGTCTTCCGTCGCGTTTCCGGCCCAATAAACAAGGGCATCACCGATCGGTGATGCCCTTGTTTTTCTTGCGAATTGCTTGCCTTTTGTTCTACTTGCCGCCAAAGGTGAAGTTCAGGCCGGCCGAATACTTGAAGTTGTTCTGGTTCGCGGTGTAAGTCGTACCGTTGACACCAAAACGCGTCATCAGGTAATCGACTTCGACAGGGCGAATCTGAACGTGTTGCGAAACCGGGATATCCAGTCCGCCGCCGAATTCCATCGCGAAGGCATTGTTATTGCTGCTGCCGCTGGCGACGTGGCCTTCTGCGTTGGCAATCGTGGCGTACATGTTGGTGTGCGCCGCGCCAAACAGTGCTTCGCCGAAGGGTTGGAATTTGCCGGAGTGCTTCTTGATCTGGGGACCGAACATGTAGGTGAATACGTTACCGTTGACCGCTCCGGCGTAACCCAGCGTCTGGAGCTGGTTCTTCAATCCGCTGCCCTGGGTGTAGCCATCGAAGTCCGCCTTGATTCCGATCCAGGGAGTTACGTTGTAAACAAAGGCGCCGCCGCCGCCAAAGACGTTGAAGCTAGTCAAGGCTGGGACGTTGGGATGAACGTTGACAAACGAGAAGTTGACCGGCACTTCAAACTTAGGAACATCTTGTGCCACCACGGTAAACGTGGCCATAAGGGCAAACGCAATGATCGCGATCCACTTAGTGTTTTTCAAGAACTTTCTCCTTCGATACCTAGCTCGTTAAAGACTGCAACATACCGCTTCTCGGTTTAGACGAGGAGAGCTGGATTTGGTATGCGAGCGATGTAACCATGTTAGCGGTCGGAGTAGTTTTTGGGAACTAGTAGAACTAGCAGTCGGAAGGCCTAAAAAATCAGCAGAGCTCAGTAAATTATCATTTCTTATCAGTGGCTTACGAAACTTTTTAGACTCCTCTGGGTTGCACGATTGACAGAAGAATTGGAGATAGTTTCGATCAGGAAGGTGTGGCTAAAGTACCACAACCTTACAGGTCGCTGCCTGCTCAAAACTGCCGCTCAAGGCTCCAAAATAGCAGTTTGATGTCTGGCGCTTAGCAGCCCAAACCAATGTCACGGGCAGCCGCGCCACAATCTGCAGGGAATCCGCGCGAAAACAAATTCCTAAAACCACCGGCTGTGACGATGGGACGAAAGCTCTGCCATGGGCATAAAAGTGCCTTTTGAGCTTCCCGTATTGTCCGATCGTCTAGAGTTTCGTAAAATTCGTGTTCGTCTGGTTGACGGTCAGGTGCTTGCTGACGCCGTTGATCACGGTGTTGCTGGGATAGTTTGTCCCGTCGGGCAGTTGGCTGAACTGCACGGTGATGGTAACGGCGTCTTTGGGATCACTCAGGTACGAGGCGATGCTGGCGCTACTTAAGGTCTTGGTCTGACCGTTGATCGTGAGCGTCACCGAGTCGCTTGGCTTAACGAAGTTCTTGATTACCAGGCGCACTTCTCCGCCGCCACCCGATTGCAGTGAGATGTTGCCCTGCTTATAGGCCTGGTCGAGTTTCTGCGGATCGGGCGGAACATATTGCTTCGCCAAGGCTGCGATCTGCTGGCCATACTGCTGATATTCGTCGGTGACGTGTGTGACCACGCGCTTCTTGACCCGTCCTTCGCGCCCACCCTGCTGTGCGGGATCGTTGTTGGTTTCGGTCTTTTGGTCCTGACCGTCCGGCCCCACATGCACCTGGTAGTCCTTGGTATCTTTAACCTCTCCCTTGATGCTGATAGTTTCTTGCTCCGTCCAGGTATATTGCGCGAGCTTCTGCTTATTAGCCGCCTGTGAGGCTTTGATTCCAGCCACTTTCTCTTCCAGTTGCGGGTCTTGGGCGTTGGCCATCGGCATCACGATCGCCACCGTAGCAAGCACTGCGAAGCCGATCGATACCCGGTTAATCATCGTGAACCAGCTTTTCATGGTGTCCTCTTCCTGAATTTTGCTTACCGCCGGAATGAAGGATCGGCGCAGATAAACGTTCGTAATCGACGCAAATACCTCGGCATGTTTACCTTATGCCGAGATGTTCCTGGCCTCGAATGCTCGGAGTTCACGTCGTTTCGTTAGACGACCGTTGCTGCCACGAAACGACCTCCATCGCCACCAGTCTTGCGATCATGACCGCCAGGAAAAGCTGGCCGGTAAGCGCTTCTCCGACTGCCAGCATGCGCGAGATTCGCCCGACTGGCACGATGTCGCCATATCCAAGTGTGGTCAATGTCGTGAAGCTGTAATACATCCAATCGTTCGGCGAGGAAAATGCCCCGACAGAACTCGAGAATGCCGCAGGATTGAAGTGCGCGGCAATCATGTAGGCATGGGCCCAGGCAAAACCAAAGGTCAGATATACCGCGATTGCTCCCTGCACCCGCATGGAAGTTACCGGCCCGCGGCCGAAAATTTGGATCAGCAGAATAAGCGTGATAATGGAGATTGTCGCCAGCGTCAAGGTTTCGCGCCAAAGTTCGGCATACGCGGTTGGATTATGAAATGCCGCCCAGCGCACTATGATCGCGACGGATCCCACTATAGCCGAGGTGTAAAACAGAGCCCGTCGGCCCCAGGCAATGGCCACACCGGAAATAACCAGCACGGTATAGACGGTATCGCTATATAGCGTCGAATGTCGGTTGCCGAAGCCGATCGACGGTAGAACGAACACGGAGAAGACGAGGAGTCCCAGGAAGAACGCGAGATTCGCCTGGGATTCCCAGGTGTGAACGAAAAGATCGCGGGCTTTGTCTTTCACGGCATCATCCGCGGTTTGTCTCGCCACTCTATGCACCGGCTATCCTTCGCGATGTCGGCTACCTTGCCGAATCAACCTGCTCGCTGTGACCTACGTGCCGGCGATACCTTTGTTCTGCAGGATCCTTACGACCACTCGGCGATTCTCCGCTTGTCCCTCGGCGGTCGTGTCAGGAGCGACCTGCTGGCTGGTGCCCATGGCGCCCGGTGCCAACACATTGGTTAATGGAATTCCACCCTGCTGCTCCATAAATTCCAGGACATTGGTCGCACGCTCTTGACTGAGTTTCTGGTTCAGGGCTGCGCTCCCAGTTTTTGAGGCATATCCTTCCACCTGGATGATGTAAGCCGTGATGCCCTTCGCCTTCTGGGCCAGCTCCAACAATTGCGGCTTGTATTGAGGATCGACCGTCACCTGGCCGTTGCCGAACAGAACCGTCGCTTCTCCCAGGATGTTGTACTCGCCCAGTTCTCCGAAACGTTTATTGTCTTCGGCAATCGCTGCTTTGTTGGCGGCGATCTTCTGCTGTTCAGCGGTCAGTTGCGCCTGTTGCTGCATCAGCGCTTCTTTTTGCGCCGCCAGCTGCTGCTCACTCTGCTCGATCTGTTCTTTGTTTTGTGCGACGGCTTGCTCTGTCGGCTGCAGCCCGGCCTGCGCATCCTGCGCTGCCTTCAAATCGCCGCCTTTGAACTTCACGCTGCTGGCGACCAGTTGATTCTGGTCGTTGTACGTTCCCTGCACCTGCACCGGAAGCCCCGGTATCAGTGCCGTCATCCCCATTTGTTTCTTGCGCGCATGAAAGACGCCTGAAACCTCGTCCACGTCTGTATTCTCGGTAAGTACCACGACAAGTTTCGGCGCATCCGCCGTCTGCAACGTCATGGTGGCGCCGCTGCGTCCGTTGATCACCCCCTGGACCTGGGCACTCTGCGCAAAGGCTGTGCCACTCGCGAGCGTAATCGCACCCAGGAACATGACAAGAAGGTACGGGATACGGAAATTTCGATTTCTGTGGTTCATAACTTTAGTTACCTCTCCAGTGCAGGCATAGACTCCTGTCGATTCTAGGGAGAGGCCTGCTCCGCGAATACTGGTAAAACTCCTAGGGGACTGCAAAACCTTTTGCAGCGACACAGGTCCTGTGACGCGCGATGCCAGGAGCCGGTCCTCGAAAACCTCGCCTTCAAAGACCGGCAGAAAAGTCGAGGATTGACTGGTAGTTCTAAGTCTTTTTATTTGGCGCGACCAGTATTTTTATCAGTTACTATCCTGGCGCGATCGGCGTAGCATGGGGCCCCAATCTGAAAACAATCCTGCGTTCAGCAGCGATGGGAGAGAGACATGCGCACAAAATCCAAGTTGGTAACGATCGCTACAGGCAGCCTGATGCTCCTCGGCTTTCTGTTGATCGGAAGCGTTCCCGGATTTTCCCGAGACAAAAACGAAACAATCGACGCGAGCGCCATGGGCACAAGCACGCAGATGGGACGGGTGATTGGCATCACCATCATCATCTACGACTATTCGACAGCCGCGGACAGACAAATTCTGGTGGATGCCTACACCAAGGGACAGAACAAGGGATTATCCAGTGCCCTGCAGAAGATGCCCGCTGTGGGACGCATCGCCATCACAGGCACACTCGGTTACGATCTCTCGTATATCCGGTTGATTCCTACCCCCACGGGCCGCAAGATTCGCTTCGTCACGAACCGCAAGATTTCCTTCGGCGAAGCCTGGTCCGATTCACCTACTATGAGCTTCGACTTGACCGCTGGTGAGATCAACATCAACGATCAGGACAAGAGCAAGAGCGAAGGCGTTCTCTATCCGGCCGCCCAACTCGTCCTCAATAGTGAAGGCCAATTATCGTTCGAGCTGAATCAGAACCCCTGGAAATTGGTCAATATTATCGATTGGCAAGGTACAGCCGGTGTGAACTAAAGGTTTTGGTCGCGATCGCGCTCCCGTCTGTAGGTTCGCGCCTTGGGCTCGGCAGTCGATAGCACCGCTGTCAGTCGTCACAAGATCACTCTTGCGAGGTTTGTATGAAGCTTCAGCGCTGTTTCACTCTCTCGTTTACTGCGTTCTCACTTTCTCTCGTTTTGGTGGCTGCCAGTGGCGTGGCCCAGGCGCAGAAGAAAGGGAGCAAGTACGCCTGCTCTGAACCCAATCCGGCCAGTCTGTGCACGGCCGCGAACACGTGCGGATCGTCTTCGGCTCCCTGCTCGGTCGACGTCAAACGAACGTCCAACGCAGCGTCGGCAACACCCAGCATTGCGGGCGCGAAGGGCAACTCCACCTTTTGCGTGAAGTCCGGCACCACGGTCGTGTGGAAGAGCGATACCAAACATCAGGGTTTCGTCGTCGACATCGGTCCCACCTCGCCGTTCGAAGGTGACCCCGACATCATCGGTGGATCCCAGAAGTCAGTTACGGTGGTGGCCAAGACTCCGGGATGCTACAAGTTCTCGGCCGGAGCCTGCCTCTCGGGCGCTATCTACGGCATGTGCGGCAACGGCAGCGCCGAGATGATTGTGATTCCTTAGTTCCTATCAAGTTCGAAAACGCACGGGGCGCGCCGTGGACAGAGGTAGCGGCGCGCCATTAGCAAGGAGAAAGTGAAGTAATGAATTCATACCGCATATCTCGTTATATTTCATTAGGACTCGCTCTGACCCTGGCGCTCAGCTTGGCGGCGGTGGCACAAGGCCCAGCCGATCCCGGCGTTGCAGACCAAACCCTCAATGTCCCGGCTGCCGCCCTCCCGCCGAATCCGGCTCCACAGACTCCCGATTCCAGTAGCGCTGGTTCCGGTACTACCAGCGACGGTTGGCGCGGCGCGGTCTCCATTTACGGCTGGTTCCCGGGACTACACGGAACTGTCGGCGCGCTTGGCCACAATGCCAGCATTCATTCCTCCTTCAGCGATGTTTTTCACGTTCTGAAGGGGATCATCCCGGTCGCGGCCGAGGCCGATAAAGGCCGCTTCGTGATGCCGGTGGATTTTTTATGGATCAAACTCGGCATCAACAATGGCATTCCCCTTAACGACTTTGGGCAGACCTCGATCAATACTCATCTGACGCAGTCGATCCTTACCCCGAAGATTGGATACCGGTTATATGACGGGGAGCACTTTAAGGTCGACGCTCTGGGTGGGATTCGCTATTGGTATCTCGGCCTGAACAACGCCTTGGTACCCTCCGGCCTAAGCAATTCACGCTCGGCCAACTGGGTCGACGGTCTGGGCGGGGCCAGGTTCATAATCCCCTTCAACGAAAAGGCATCCATCCTGATATCGGGGGATGCCGGAGCCGGTGGAGCGAATCTCGATTACCAGGTCTTGGGCACGCTGAACCTCAAATTCACCAGACATCTCGGTGCTGGGCTTGGCTGGCGCTATTTGTACGAGAACTATCGCCCAAGTAATCACGAGTTCGTCTACAACACCGCCATGAGTGGCGCGCTGGCGGGATTCTATTACACCTTCGGTGGCAAGCCGCCGGTTGCGCCTTCCGCCAGTTGCTCGGCTTCTCCCAGCCAGGTCATGGCTGGAGAACCGGTTACCGCCAAGGTGAGCACGGAGAACTTCAATCCCAAACATTCCATTTCCTATCTATGGAAGACATCGGGAGGAAAGGTCTCGAGTACGGCAGATACCGCGACCGTCGATACCACCGGACTGGCTCCGGGTAACTACAACGTAAGCACCACCGCCACTGACCCAAAGGAGAAAAAGAATAACGAGGCCATTTGCAACGCGTCGTTCGCGGTCATGCAACCTCCCCCGCCTCCCGCTCCGGTGGTCAGCTGTTCGGTCAGCCCGTCGACGGTGCAGCCGGGTAGTCCCGTTTCGATCACCGCGAGCGTTTCCAGCCCCGATAATTCTTCGATCAGCAGCGTGACCTATACTGCGTCGAGTGGCAAGGTCACCGGCTCAGGGAACAGTGCCACGGAAGACACGACTGGTCTATCGTCTGGACCGGTTACTGTCACTGTCACGGCCACGACGGCTCGCGGCGCGACCGGCACAGCAAGCTGCTCATTCAGCGTGGAAGCGCCGCCAGCGCCGCCACAATGCAGCGCTCGGACCGCGATCGAGTTCGCCCAGCGTCCGAACCAGAAGTACATCCCGTGGCGCGTAGATAACACCGCGAAGGCCATTCTTGACGATGACGCAACGGCGTTGAAGAATGACCCCAACGGCAAGATCGTGATCGTTGGTTACGCCGACAATGAACCGCCGGTGTATCAGGGCAAGGGCAAGAACAAACAGCCTATGGATCTGGCGGCCCAGCGTGCCGTCAATGCCAAGGCCTATCTGGTACAGCAGCAGGGCATCGACGCAAGCCGCATCGAGGTTCGCAAGGGTACCGGTAAGGATCACACTGCGGACGTAATATGGATTCCGCAGGGTGCCGATACCAATTCTTGCGCTAACCTGCAAAACACCACGCCGGTCGACGAGGCCGTCGTCAAGCCCAGCGAGAATGCGTATCCGAAGCCGAAGTCCGAGGCTCCGGTGCACCATCATCATGCGGCGACAGAAGGCAGCACGCCGCAATAACCGAATACCAGCAGCAAATGTGGCCGGTGGAGCTTCGCGCTCCACCGGCCACAATTTTTTTGGCGTCTCTGAACGATTCGCGGGTCGAGTTGTTGCCGGCGAGTGGGGACCGCGAACAGCGATGGCCGCACGCAAAGCGTAGGCCTGACGATCTCTTTCGCGCCTAGCTCTTCCCTTCCGCTCTTGCCTTCGACTTGTGCTCGTGGTGGTGAGGCTGTTCGCCTTCGATGGCTAAGTCTTCCCGGAGGTTTGGATCTTCGTCTTCGAGATCCGCCATCAATCCTTCATCTGTTAAATCGATCGGATGAGAATTCTCCCAGTCGTGATGAACCACTTTGTGGATGCGGTCGACCACTTCTTCGTCTCGCACTTCAATCGCCAGTTCGCGGCGGCTGTCGAAACTTCCCGGCGCCAGGTTGATGGAACCGATGATGGCGCGCACACCATCGGCAAACAAAAGCTTTGCGTGCAGCTTGAGGCCCTTCATCTTATGCACTTTGACGCCAACATCATCGAGAATGCGAAGGCCTCCGACACCTTCGAGAAGTTTCTCCTTCTTCAGGCTGTGCGGCGGGCGAGCCATGATGTGCACCTTTACCCCCCGTTGATTGGCTCGCACAAGGTGTTCAATGATGACCGGATCCTGATAGCGCTCGTTCTGCACCCACAAAGAATGCTTTGCCTGGTCGACGAACTCGGAAATCCGCTGGCGGCCGTTCCCTACACACCAGATCATGTGCGACTTGTCGCCCGGCTCGAAAGTTTGACGAGTCCAGTCCGCCTCGAAGCACTGCACAATTTCTTCCACTTCATGAGGGTGCGAGGTCACCACCGCATAGTCTCGAGTTTCCGTCAGGTTTTTGGTCTCCCAATTCAGCGACTTCACCCATGCGGAGTTTTCGTCCACGACCATCGACTTTTCGTGCGTCAGGCCGAATGCAGGATTGCTGTCCATCACTTCAATGCCGGCATCCGTCAGCATCTTGCGCGAGTCATCATTTTCCTTCTCCCCGCTGCGGCGGGTGGGATTCAACATGATCCGAACTCGCACCCCTCGATGATGTGCTTTGATCACCGCCTCCAGCAATTGCGGGTCGGAGAAAACGAACATCTTGATCCGCAATGACTTCTCAGCGTGCTCAATGGCGTCAACGATCGGCTTGGCTGTATCGTCGGGCAGAACTACTAAATATCGGGACATTACCCATTTCCTTTCAACACTTGCCGGTGTCACCGCGCCCAAGGGCACATGTGGTTTATGAGGAACTGCCTTTGGCCGAAGCCGCATCGAATTGTGTCCGATGCAGTCCGGCATAAATACCGTTCAGCGCCATCAACTGGTCGTGCGTGCCGCTTTCGGCGACCACCCCTCCAGCGATGACGATTATCTGGTCGGCGTCGCGGATTGTGCTCAGCCGGTGAGCAATTGTAATGACGGTCCTTCCCTTCATCAGCCGCTCGAGCGCTTCGATCACCAGCTTCTCCGACTCGCTGTCCAAGGCGGCTGTCGGCTCGTCGAGTAACAGAATCGGACTGTCGCGCACCATCACCCGCGCAATCCCAAGACGTTGCCGCTGCCCCCCGGATAAAGTCGAACCACGCTCGCCTACCATGGTGTCGTAGCCCTTGGGCATCTTGGCAATGAACTCATCCGCATTCGCCAGGCGAGCTGCTTCCACGATTTCGGCCCGTGTGGCGCTCGGCCGCCCGAACGCAATGTTTTCCAGAATGGTTCCGCGGAACAATACCGTGTCTTGCAACACATAGCCAATCTGCTCGCGCAGTCCTTTGAGCTGGAAGTCCCGCACGTCGGTACCGTCGATCAGCACGCGCCCCCCGCTCGGGTCATAGAAGCGCGGGATCAGGCTTACCACGGTCGACTTGCCGCTTCCCGTAGGGCCGACCACGCCAACCAATTGCCCCGCCTTGATGTGGAAACTCACATCTCCCAGTATTGTTGCATCCACGCTGTAACCGAACGACACGTGATCGAAAACAATATCGCCTTTGAAGGGACGAGGATCGATAGCGTCTTCTTTCTGTGGAATGACCGTGTCCGCCTCGAGGATGGCCCGGACGCGCTCCACGCCAACCGCCGCTTGCGCAATTGCATTGGTGGTAGTCGCCAGGTCCTTTACCGGCTTAAAGAACTTCGAAAGATACGAGAGATATACAGTCAGCGCACCAACCGTCATTACACCGGCAAGGATCAGCGCCGCGCCGCGCCAGAGCACCACCGCGGTGCACAACGCAACCGTGATAGTCACCACCGGCGACAACATGGCCTTCACCTTACGCGCTTTCAGTGCTGCCCCCACCGTCGCTTCGCTCACGTCGTGCAGTTCGGTCTGCTCCATGCTCTCGCGTCCGAAAGCCTTGACCACCTGCATCGATTCCAGCCCTTGCTGCACCACGGCAACGATCTCGCTCTGCTCCTTCCGAACCTCCTTGGTGGCTTTTTTGACTGCCTTTTTGAAGCGCGACACGAAGAACAGCAGGAACGGAGTTACGGCCAGCGCGATCAGGGTGAAATCCCAGTTCATCCAGAACATCAGGCCGAGCATCGCGATAATGGTCCACAGGTCGATGAAAATGTTAAGGGTGGAAGAGGATGCGAACCCTTGAATGGTCTGAATGTCGGTGGTGATCGTGCTCAGCAGAGTGCCGATCTGGTGCTGGTTGTAAAAGCCCAGCGAAAGACGCTGAAGATGTTCATAGGTCCGCATGCGCAGGTCATGCGCGACGTACTGTCCCACACTTTCCGTGAAATAGTTATCAATGTAGGTAGCGATCGCGCTCAATACGGCGATCAGCACGGTTGCCAACGCCGCCAGCAGGGCGATGTGCATCTTGCTGCCACTGTCCATCACCGGTTCCATTACGTGGGCGAGCCAATGCGGGAGTTTGTGGCTCCCAGCTACGTTGTCGATGATGATCTTCAGCGGCCACGGAGCCGCCAGACTGGTGGCAGTTTCCACCAGCATGGCCAGCAGGATGATGATCAGGCTTCCACGATAAGGTCGAACCAGTTGTCGAATCAGGCGTAGCATCAGCAACTCCCGGGGCCGGCCTTTCGGCGAGGCCTAACCGCGTCAGTGGGTTGGCCCAGATCTAGTGGAAAGGGCCTGTCAGGACTTTCTTTCGCCGGCAGCGAAACCAGCTTGCGTAAGATCGCAGCGGGCATTTTCCGTGTTTCCGCAAACAAGCACAAGACAAACTTTTGGCGGACATGCCTGCCAGGACCTTTGGTCGGTCAATGTCCTCTGAGGCGCACTGGGCAGCTTATCCCGATGGATCACAGCGGAGAACTATCAAAATTGCGCACGTGCCCCTGCAAATCTTCTAAAGGCGAAAGGGAGTGTCCCAGTCGCTGGCCGACATGTGCACCAAAACCTTCTACTCGGGATTCGCCTTGGGGGGATTGAAAGGGGAAGCAGCGAACCCGCTCAGGCTGCAGTCCTGGGGGGCGTTGCGAGACCAAGAGGGCAGGAAGGTGAGCCGCCTCAGCACCTAGGAGGCGAATCTCTCCGCCGCTCGGGCCTTGGCCTTGACTGCCTCTTCCTCGCGATTCTTGGGCGGAGCGATCGTCTCAAGCGAAGTCAAAAGCCGGGTCGAGATGGCCGCAATGTCCTCGACCGCCTTCAGAAACAGCGCTTCATTGGCCTTCGACGGCTTATTGAAGCCGGTGATCTTTCTTACGAATTGCAGAGCAGCCGCGCGCGTTTCTTCCGGCGTGACGGGTGGGTCGAAATTGAAGAGTGTTTTGATGTTCCTGCACATATCTTGTTACCTCAGCCGCGCGTTACTAACCCAGCAGATGCAACGCGAGCCGCCCTCGATTCCTTGGCCTATTTGCGATTTCCCAACCCTCAGAATCGCGTTTTGGAACATTTTATCCCGCCCGCTGTCACCGTGTTCGGTGGGAAAACGCGCAGTCAATCGGAAGACAAATCGTGTTTACGTCGCCAACGTGCATGGCGACTCTCTCACCGTCTCGACGGGGGTCGAAATATAGTACTTGCAACTCTCAGGACGGGTAAGAATCCATATGCTTTGGTCGTGGACCCCGCCGAAGAGAAGCTCGATGTTGCCGGACGCGGCGAGCCTTCCTACTTCATCGTCGATCTCCGGCGCGTGCAGCCGGCACGATGAAGCAGCCGGGTGATAAGCTTGGAGGCTCCCAAAGGAGAGCTCGATGGCCGAAACGGGCGCAGCCAACATTGAAGTCGCTCACCATCTGAACGAGGCCAACGGACACGCTGCGCCACACACTTCGCGGCTGCACGCCGTTCTGGAAATTGTGGAGGCGATCGTGCTGGCGTTGGTTGCGATCACCACCGCCTGGAGCGGCTACCAGGCAGCGCGCTTTGATGGGCAACAAGACCAGCTTTACGAACAGTCCACCAAGTTCCGGGTCGAAGCCGGAGGGCTGGAGCTGCGCAACAATCAGGAGCGACTGTATAACGCATCGACGGTGGTGGAATGGCTGAAAGCGTCAGTCCTCAACCAGCCGAAGCTGGCTGAACTGTTCGAGCGTCGCTTCCTGCCCGGCTTTCGACCGGCGTTTGAGGCTTGGAAGAAGACGGACCCCATCCATAATCCCAACGCCCCGGCTGGCCCGGCGCTCATGCCGGGCTACCACGATCCCGTAGCCGAAAAGTCTGCCGAGTTGAACCGCGAGGCCTCCGAAACATTTGAGGCCGGCACCCGCGCACGCGAGCGCTCCGACGATTACGTGCGTGTAACCGTCATGCTGGCGACGGTATTGCTGCTGACGGCCATTGGCCAGCGCTTCCGCACGCCACAGATTCGCATCGCGCTGATCACCCTCGCGTTCCTGCTGCTGTGTCTTCCGTTGTACCGGATCTTGACGCTGCCACGGGCCTGAACTGCAAATGCCGCACCTTTAATGAGTCCATCCACTGCCCCACTTGGTGGGAGATGCTCCCATCTCGAACCTCAGCACCCCGCCTGCCTGTATGTCTTGCCAGCGCAGCACTGGACGTTCAACCGATTTGCCGTTCAGCGAGGCCGACTGCACATAGATGTTTTTCTCTGAAGTATGGGACGCCGCGATTACGAACTGCCTACCATCCGGTAAGTGAAGAGTGACCTGCCGGAACAGCGGGCTGCCGATCAAATACTCGCCAGACACCGGATTCACCGGATAGAAGCCCATGGCCGTGAAGATGTACCAGGCTGACATCTGCCCGCAATCTTCATTGCCCAGCATTCCCTTGGGCGTATTCGAGTAAGCCTGCCCGGCGATCTCGCGCGTCTTTGCCTGGGTCTTCCACGGCTCCCCACTGTAGTCGTAGAGATACGCGACGTGGTGACTTGGTTCGTTGTCGTGCTGGTTGTGTCCGCCGGCAAAATATTCGTCCAGCTTCCGGTTGAACGCCTCAGGTCCGCCTATCAGCTGAATCAGGCCCGGAACGTCATGCAGCACCGACCACGTGTACACCCAGTCGTCGCCTTCCGTCCAACCCACGTCCGGCGCGGCCCACGACCCATCGGCGTTGCGCGCCCGCATGAAGCCGGTCTCCTGGTCGAAAATATTTGCGTAGTTATGCGATCGCTTCAGGAAGTATTGGTAGTCGGCCGTCTTGCCGAGCGCCTTCGCGATTTGCGCTACAGCGTAATCGTCGTAGGCGTCCTCCAGCGTGCGCGATGCCGCCTCGGCAGTTTTGTCGGCAGGGACGTACCCCAATATCTTCGAATAGGTCAGGCCTGCGCGCGCTTCGTAGGGCGTGTGCGGCTCGCGATCGAGCCATTTTCGCGTGGTGTCACCCTCCGGCGGAGTCATCGCGTCCTTGTAAGCGGCAGCATAGGCCAGCTTCCAGTCGAAGCCGTGAAATCCTTTGTTGATCGCCTCCGCCACCACTGCATCGGCATGGGTGCCGACCATGATGTTCGTATACGACGGATTCGGCCACTTCGGCATCCATCCACCTTCCTGGTAGTCCTGCAGCAATGCCTGCACCATGTCGTCCACACGCTCCGGTGCAATCAGCGTCAGCAGACTATGCTCGGCGCGGAAGGTGTCCCACAAAGAATAGGCGGTATACGAGTGACCGTCGTGCACCCGATCGTCGAATGCACTGTAGTAGCGGCCGTTCTCAGTCATCATCCGCGGATAGAGCAGCGCGTGATACAGCCCGCTGTAGAAGATGGCGCGTTGATCGTCAGAGGCACCCTCGATTGAGATCAGCCCGAGCTTCTCATTCCACCTGCCCTTGAGGGTTGCACGCAGCCCCTCGAAGTTCCATGCCGGAATTTCTTTTTCCAGGTTAGCGCGCGCTTGTTCAAGGCTGATGAAGGAAGTGCCCACTCGGACCTCAATCGTGTTGTCCGGTGCGGCTGCGAAGCTGGCGTAGGCGCCAACATTCGAGGCGGTCACCGATTTACCTTCAGGCTGCACCACTTTGCCCGCGTAGGTTCCACTCTTCGCAAACCGCCGCCTGAATTGGAGGACGAAATATCCCTTGAAATCGGGGAGCGCCAATGGCCCGAGGTGGGCATCCATGCGGTCGGGGTTGAAGCCGACGATCTCGCGCCTTGCGCTATCGACTTGGGCGAAGCCGGCCACGCCCGGCCGCGTCGCCTCCGCCATCACGCTCGCCGCAATCCCTGACGGAAACCTGAACCGCAGATATCCGCAATGGTCCGTTGCCGTGATCTCCGCTTTGATCTTGTGACCCCTGCCCGCGTCCATTACGACCGAATAGTAGTAAGGAGTGGCCGTCTCGTCGGTATGTGTGAACTTCATGGCCCGGGCTTCAGGAGTGGTCTTGATGTCTCCGATCTCGGGCACGATCGTGACGTAACCGTAGTCGCCCATCCAGATTGCGGGCTGATGCGTTCCGATAAACCCGGAGATCGTCGAATCTTCGTAGGCATAGGAGGTAACGCTGATTCGATTCTGGCGGGTCTGGGCCGTCCAGTTGGTCATGCCGAAGGGAGTAGTGACCAGCGGCATCGTTCCCCCATACTCGTTTCCGCCCCCGGCAGTTCCGATGTACGGGTTGACCCAATCCACAGGCGTCGTGCCGGAAGCTGCCGTTGCATCCGCAGCAGTCCCCTTTACGGGCGATGTCAGTGACACAAGAATAACCAGAGCCAAAGCAGCAGCACGCGTGCGCAATCGGAAGTCCTGGTTCATAGGGTCGGGCAGGCCGGGACTGGCTCCGAACATACTGACGGCACGGCCAGTCCTTCTTGGGCTATTCATTTATAGTTGAAAGCCGCTGGAAGGATAGCCTGGCGAACGAGCGAAATGCGGAGACCACAAGGCAAAATCAGTAACATCAAATCACAAAACCTCGCCAGCGCCATTGCCGGGGACGTTCATTTTTGGGTTCCCGTGATCGTGCTGGTTGCAGGATTGGCGGTGCTCCGTTGGATCAGTTAGACGCTCCGGCTGTCTCGCCGGAACCCACCCCTTACGTTGTGCAGGCGAAGCGCCTTCGCCGGCTACAAGCGGTGGGAATCCTCTGCGGATTTGGAGCCGGTGCCTGGCTGGGAGCGGCCGAGGCTCCGACCAAACTGGTAAGCGCCGGGGTTTCGCCTGTCGTGGTTTCTCTCATCATGGTGCTGGGCGTCTTCCTCGCGCGATGGAGTGTTCCGGCGCTGGTCCGCGGCACAGACCAGATGCGCTGGGATTTCCGGCAAGCTCCTCACCTGGTGTTGTGGGGCATACTTGCCGGTTGTTTATGGGCCGTCGCGAACACCTTGACCATTTTCGCCATCCGCGACATTGGCCTGAGCATCGCGTTTCCTCTGTGGAACATCAACAGCCTCATCGGAATCCTGTGGGGCTTTTTACTTTTCAACGAACTGCGGGATGCCGGTCGTACGCGCTGGCTCAGTGTCCTGGGTGGCGCCACGCTGATGTTTGCCGGCGCCACACTCCTGGCCTTCGCCTCCTCGGCCCAGACCACGGCAACCCACGCCCTCCGCGGGGTGACTGCGGCGCTGGCTGCCGGTGTCTTGTGGGGAACCATGTACATCCCCTACCGCAAGGCTTATCTCACCGGCATGAATCCGCTATCTTTCGTGGCTTTCTTCACCATTGGTGAACTCGGCATGATGAGCCTCCTGGCGATCCTCTATTCCGGTGGACCAGTCCCTCTGGGACAGGAACTGGCGCGGGCAAAGCCTGCCATGTTCTGGCTTCTGCTGGGAGGATTCGTGTGGGTCATCGGCGACCTGTTCCAGCAGTACGCTGCGAAGTATGTTGGCATCAGCCGCGGAATTCCTCTCTCGAATACCAACCAGCTCTGGGGACTTCTCTGGGGTGTCCTGGTTTTTGGAGAGCTGCGCGGTCGCGGCAGTTCGGTTCTTGCACTTGTGATCGGCGGTTCGATCGTGATGTCCATCGGCGCTGCCGTTATCGCCTTCTCGTCGGTGAATCGCGAAGAACACACGCGCTGGCATGAGGCTGCGCATCGCGAAGGACGACGCTACGGTGTGGACGCCCGCTACGTTCAAGCGGGCTTGGAGGGCGAGGGACTCGCCGCCAATGCCCCGCGCCGAGGATGGCTGGATTGGGCGTTGGTGGCTTTGGCTACCGCGATCTTCCTGGCTATGGGCCTCGTGAGCCGCAGGCCTGCAATACCACTGAACTGGACCGCGGTTGCAGCCCTCTCGATAGCAATGCTCGCATTCCTTGTCGCGTGCGGAATCACTCTCGCAAGAGTCACTCGCTTCAACTAGCCGGCGCAAGCAGCTGCCCTGACAATTACACCTTGCAGCCAGGACCTGAGCTGAAAGGGCTATCGCTTATCGAGAGATCTCTTGGAACGGTGCTGCCCAATCGGAGTGTCGAAAAGATGGCGGAGAGACAGGGATTCGAACCCTGGGTACCCTTTCGAGTACACACGCTTTCCAAGCGTGCGCCTTCAGCCACTCGGCCATCTCTCCGTTCGGGAAGCGTCTTGCAGGAATGCGCGAACAGCGGCGCTCACTCATTGTAAACTATCGCGCACGACCGTTGACCGATCTCGCATAGGAACCCCGCCGCGGCTGCTTCGCCTCACAATAACGCCGGTGTTGATCCTTCAGCTGAGTGTCTGCTCCTCAGTCTTCGTCCTTCTTGAGCTGTTGCGCCAGATAGTTCTGGATGCCCATTTCGCCGATGGCGTGCTGTTGCGCTTCAAGCCAGTCGATGTGGTGCTCCTCATCGCTGAGGATCTTTTCGGCGAGCTCGCGCGATCCGGCATCGTTGAGCGAGAGGCACAGCTTGATGCCGTCATTCAGCCGCTTCACGGCATCGTATTCCAGTTGAAGGTCGTTCTTGATCTGCGCCTCAAGCGTAGCTCCGATGTTGATCTTGAAGTAGTCCGTCATATTCGGAGTGCCGTCGAGATAGAGAATCCGCTCCATCAGCTTCTCGGCGTGCACCATTTCCTCGATAGACTCTTTCTTCACCAGCTTCGCCATCCGCTCATAACCCCAGTTTTCGCACATCTCGGAGTGCAGGAAGTACTGGTTGATAGCGGTCAACTCCGCCTTCAAAACGTCGTTCAGAAACGCAATGACTTTGGGATCGCCTTTCACTTCGCCTCACAAAATTGCAGGATGGAAACGCAGTCCGACACAGGCACAGGTGGGCAGGAATGTGTCTGGATGGATCGCCTTATTGTAGCGCCCGCAACCCCTGCAGCGAAGCGGAATTCCGCCGGTCGCGCGGAATGCCTGCTGCGAGCGCATTCCCCATGATGTGAGTCAGCGAAGTGGGTCAGGAGCTGGGCGCCACCAGGTATTGCTCGAACTTGCCATCCGGCGTCTGGTAAATGATGATCTCCAGCTTCCTGCTGGGATAGACAACATCGAAAACTCGCAAGGTCATGCCGCCGCGAAGGCCGGTTCCGGTTTGCACGAAGCTCTCCGGTTTGCCGAGTGGCCCGAGACTGTCGGCGTAGTCCTTCAACCCCTCGGCGTCAAAATAGGCGTTCGCGTTGTCGGTGAACAGCGAACGATCAATCTTGCCTTGTTGCAGGCCATCGTAGATGCCGCGCACAATCTCGCTCTCACGCTGATCGACCGGATTCTCGCTCTTCAGCAACGCCGTTCTTATCTGGCGGGCGATTTCCGACGAGGCGCCTACTGCGTCCTGGTTCGTCTGCACCACGATTGCGATGCCGTCGTCGGGAAGCACCATGTTCTCCGCTGTAAATCCCGAAACTTCGCCGCTGTGCGAGAGCACACGATGACCATTCGCGCTGGAGACGTCGATGCCCAGCCCGTAGCGTGTTCCGACGCCGTTCTTCAGCACCACTTCCCTTTCCATCTCCTCGTAGGACGCCGGCTTCAAGACCGTCTGGTTGATCATCGACACGTCCCACTTGGCCAGGTCCTGGGCCGTCATGGCCAACTCTCCGGCTGCGAAGATCCAGCCTTTCCCTTCCTTGGGCGCCGGATGCAGCGGGCCCAGTGCGTAGCGGAAATACCCCTCGGGATCGGATGCCGGAAGCTTGGCCTCGTCCACGTTGGTGACGCTCTTCATGCCCAGTGGATCAAACACCCGCTGATGCAAGAACTGCAACATCGGCATGCCCGCAACCTTCTCCACAATCACCCCGGCAATTACGTAATTCGTGTTGCTGTACTGCCACTTGGTCCCGGGATCGAAGTCCAGCGGTTTCTTCGCCCATGCGTCGATGATCTGCTGGGCGGTCGTGGGCTTCAGCATCATCGGCATCACGTAATCCTGCGGCCAGTAATCCTGGTACCCCGACGTGTGAGAGAGCAATTGGCGAATCGTGACCTCATCCCCACGCGTGAGCCCGGGCACATATTTCGAAACCGGATCATCGATCGAAAGCTTCCCCTGCTCCTGCAAGAGAAGGATCGCGGCAGCCGTGAACTGCTTGCTGATGGAGCCGACGCTGTAACGCATGTCGGGCCGGGCGGCCAGTTTGGGATCGAGGCGCGCGTCCCCATAGGCTTGCGAGTAGACAATCTTTCCATCCTTCACGATGGTGACGGATGCACTGGGAACTCCAGAGGACGACAAAACATGTTGCGCGATCGAATCAACATTGCCCCGAACATCCTGGGATCGCGTCGACGGCGTCTGCGCAGGACAAACCGCGACTGCGGCGAGCAGAAAAGTAACAATTCTAACCTGCACAAATTTTCGCAAGCCACATGGAAGAGGACGCATGAGTATGCCTCTCTGGAAATTGGAAACCCTACAACCTATCGCAAGAAGAGCTTTGGAGCAAAATGGCGCAAGTGACCTGCTCGATTTCTCCAGTGCTCGCGCCAATCGGAGTTCAGTCGTTTGGAGAGGATGGATCGCCAGGACCTGGCCGCCGGGTGGGCGAGGCGCTCGCTGACGCCGACGCAGCACGCTGGCGTTGCGTCCCGTTTGCGGCGGCGGAATTCGACTCACGCGCGGTGCGTGGCACATATCCGTCGAGTAGACGATGATGCATGCTGTAGAGCGCGAGTTCCAGACGATCGGTCACGGCAAGCTTATCGTAGATCTTCCGCAGGTAGTTCTTAACCACCTGCTCTGTCGTTCCCACTTCCAGCGCGATATCTTTGTTCTTCAGGCCTTGCGTGACGCCGCTGATGATCAGCATTTCCTTGTCGCTTAACCTGAGCTGGTGCTTGGAAGCTACGCTCTGTGTAGCTTGCGAGCGGTAGGCCTCAATCACCCAATTCACGCCCTGACTATCCAACCAGGTCTCCCCAGTTGCCACCTTGCGTACGCAACGTACCAGCAGATCGGGAGAGACCGACCGCGACAGGATACCTCGGACGCCGCGGCGAAGGTAATCGACGGTCTCCTCTTCTCCTGTGCGTTGAGCCACCAGGATAACTTTCGCCCCCGACACCGTCCGTCGTGCGACTTCGCTGACCGCCTCTGCGGGTGTGGCCGACAAGCCTGCCTCAAACAGAATGATGTCGGCCTGAGCGGTGCTGACGAGTGCCAGCGTCTGCATCAGAGTGTCTGCCTGCGCGATCACCTGCAGGTCTTCTTCGGCCGCCAGGATTTTGGCCATCCCTACACGGAAGATGGCTTCCGAATCGGCAATGATGATTTGCAGAGGCTTAGCTTTGATCTCGAGGCCCCGCCCCGGGCCGGCAAGAGAGGTGGCTAAAGTGTCGGCGACCGCGTTGCCAATTGCGCCGCTAGATTCGTTCGAAGTGATATTCATCAATGACTACCGCTACGTTGTATCCATCCTGTGCCTCGGAGCAGCGGACCACCCGTCCCTGGCACTTCACCAACACCTGCTGATCAGAACCCAGGATGTCGGCGGGCATCTCAATGGAGAACTCAACCTGTGAGCCCACTTCAATCGAAGAGTCCAAATGAAAAAGCATTCCGCCGGAGGAGATGTCACTCGTCCTGGCTGCGAACTCCCCCGCCGGGGTTTTCAACGTGACCGGCAAATGCAACGGGAACCGTATGGAATTCCGCAGATCGGGTTGGCGGCTGGCGGTCACGACTGTACAGTTCTCAGAATACAACGCTGGCCGCCCCGAACTGAAGTTACTAAAGTACCATGAAGGTTACCAGCAACGACAGAGAAAATTGCTCGCATCTTAATGGTTTCCTTATTGGATGGGTGAGTTTGTTACTTTTGAACTACAAAGAATGGTGACTTTGGGTAACAGAGTAACGTTCGGAAGCCGCTCTCCCGGCACCACATCACCATTATGGTGCGAGTAAGCGCACTTTCGTTTCCCGAGTTCCTATCCCAAACCATTTTTGTCCCCAGGCCGGGGAATGCTCTTGAATCCTTCGGCTTCCGCAAGGTGGGCGGGGACCACTAAAACCTGGTCGTTTCCGTGAAGTTGAATTCGCGAACCTTCATTGCCGGTACTACCATGTCGAAGGACTCTTCGCCGCTCGAGCGCCGCGGTTCGCTCATGGCCTCAACATTCCGCAACATGTGGATCAGGCTTTGGTTGAAACGGAAGTTCCGAATCCCGGATTGCACTTTGCCGTTCTCCACCAGGAAGGTGCCGTCCCGCGTCATGCCGGTCACGATCTTCTCGTAAGGGTCTACTTCGCGAATGTACCACAATCGCGTCACCAGGATGCCGCGCTCGGTTTCAGCGATCATCGCGTCTACCGATTTCGCTTCGCCGCTGCTCGGCGGGGCGAAGACAATGTTCAGCGGCGCCTCTCCTGCTTCGTTCGGCAGCGGGAAGCCGTGGCCTGTGGCGGCGATCATGCCCGCCTTGCTCCGCATCTCCGACCGTTCCATGCGCGCAGCCGATCCCCGCGAATACACCACGCGAGGCACCACGCCCCGGTCGATCAGCTTGACGCGATGGCGCCTCATGCCCTCGCCGTCGAAAGGCGCTCCACTCTGGAGTGGATGGTAAACGTCATCCCACACCGTGACGTTCTCGCCGAACAGAGGAGTTCCGATGCGATCGTTCAAGAACGAGCGCTGCTCCAGCAAGGCTGAACCTCCAAAATCCCAGAACATGAAACCGACAATGTCCAGCACGGCCGCGCGCTCCAACACGACGGTATACTTGCCCGGCGGAAGCTCGCGCGGGTTTCTGGAATCCACGGCCTTGCTGGCCGCCACCTCTGCCAGGCGCTCCGGCGCCAACTCCATCGCGTCGGAGGCATTGGCCTTCTGCCATCCCGAGGAGTTGGAGTCGAGCATGGTGATCGAGACCTCGGCTGAAGTCTGCTCGTACCAGTCCACCACGCCGCGCGAATTGAAGATGCCTTCCACGAACTCGGCATTTGAGTAAATGCCGGCCGTCGTCAGCTTGTGCTTGCTGGCGACATCGACGATCTTAGCCACTTCCGTCGCCCGATCCCCTGGACTCAGACGGGCCGTGCTCTCGAAGTAGCGCGGCAAGTGTTCGCCGCCTTCGCTCGCGCAGGCGTTCACCTCTTCCCCGGAGGGCATAGGCAGCAACTCGGTATCGGGCTGCTGCACCCTGGCGAGTGACTCCGCCGACTGCACCACACGCCGCAGGCTCTCGTCGTCATGCTTGTTGGTGCTGGCGCGGGCGGTGCGAATTCCCTCCGCCGAACCCACTCCGAACGAAGTGCGCACCGAAATGTGGTACGACTCCTCGGCAACGTTCTGATGGATGGTGTTGTTGGCGAAAGCGAGTCAAGGCGCTCTGGCCGCCTGCGATCAGCAGCTCGACTTCGTCAGCCGACGAGTAGCGGCACAGCTTGTCGAAGATGGATTGCGCTTGATCGCGGTTGAGCATTCAGCACTCAGCAATTAGCATTCAGCCCCTGAGCAGTTGCCGCAGGATTGTCCCGGCAGATGATTTTCGAAGTTATCGTTGTCCGGCCATCGTGCGATCCGCATCGACTCGGCGGAGCAGCGAGCAAAGCATTTTCTTGATTTCTTCCCCCTGCGCTTGCAGTCTCTCATGTTGGCTCGCCTTGCAGGTAACCAAGATCCTTCGAAAGCAGAAGGTGATATTCGAGTTCACTGGCCGAGCCACTGGCGATCTGCAGAAAACGATGAAGCTCACCGTTGCCCCGCCGTCCACATCCTTCCGCAATGTTGGCGCCTATCGAAGCCGAGCATCTTCGCATTTGTGAGGTCAACCCGAACAACTCCTCTTTGGGAAATCTAGCGGTAGCCCGGTAGACGTCTAGAGTTACAACATGGGCCCTACACTAAACCTGTAGGTCTCGAAAATCCTTCATGCTTCCCCTCCTGAAGTGCTACCTCGCATCGTTTACAGAATACCCTCCGCATGGGCTGAATGCTGAGCGCTGAATGCTTGAAAGCTTCTATTCGCTTCCCTTGTACGCCGTGCCCACGGCGATGCCCCGAAATCTTGCCGGCGCGGCACCGTGTCCCGTGCCCATCACCTGCTGCGGCTGGCCTTTGCCGCAATTGGGCGTGCCCCACAGCCTCCACTCGTCGCGCGAGCAGATGGCGTCCATGGAATTCCAGAACTCCGTAGTGATCCCCGAGTACGAAGGATTCTTCAGCATGCGGCCTCGCTTGCCGCCAACGATCTCCCATCCCATCTCGCAGCCGAACTGGAAGTTGTAGCGTTTGTCGTCAATCGACCACGACTTGTTCGTCTGCATCAGGACACCATGCTCGGTCGATGCGATCAGCTCTTCCAACGACAACGGTGTCTCACCCGGCAGAATGCTGACGTTGGTCATGCGCACGATGGGCAGGCGCGCCCAGCCTTCGGCGCGCAGGCATCCTCCACTGCGCTTGGCGCCAATGGCGGGCGCAGTATCGCGCGAGCTGAGATATCCGGTGAAGCGGCCGTTGGTGATGATCGGCGTGCATTGCGCCGCAACGCCCTCATCGTCGTAGGCGAACGTGCCTAAGCCAGGCCCGTGCGATTCCCGCGCGTCCGCCACAACATTCACGATGTCGCTTCCGTATTGCAGATGGTTCAGCTTGTCGAGCGTGAGGAACGAGGTTCCGGCGAAATTCGCTTCCATACCAAGCACGCGGTCGAGTTCGATGGGATGCCCGATCGACTCATGGATCTGCAGGCTCAGTTGGTCCGAATCGAGAATGAGATCGAACTTGCCTTCCGGACACTGGTCCGCCGAATGCAGCGCGACCGCCTGTTCGGCAATCTCTCCGGCGTGTTCGAGCAGCCTCAGTTCCTCGATAAGCTCGTATCCCTTATTTTGATACTGCCCACCGTACGAGTTGGGATACGAGCGCTTCTGGATCTCGCTCCCTTCAAAGGAATAGGCGGTATACCCAGCTCCCGTCGTGGTGAAGACTTGATGGATCTCTGAACCTTCGGTCGAGTAGAACCACTGTTCATAGCGGCGGAAGTTCATGCTCGCCTCCGCCAGCGTCACACCTTTCGTCTTCCGCATTTCCGCGTCGATGGCAAACAGCAGCTCGAGATTCTTCTCGATAGAAATGCTGAAGGGATCAATCTTGCAGGGAGCTGACCAGTCGGCCTTGTGGGCCGGCTCGTCAACCAGGCGTAACTCCTGAGACTTGACTCGCGCCGAAGCTTTGGCAATCTCCACCGCACGAGCCGCACACGACTGGATGCCCTCGCGCGTGAGAACATCGGTGGCAGCAAACCCGAATCCACCGTCGGCGATGACGCGAATCCCGATGCCGAGCGACTCCGAATCCGAAGCTGCGCCGAGCTTGCCGTTCTTGGTGGCCAGCGAACGGCTGCGCTCATCCACGATGCGCGCTTCCGCCAGCGAAGCGCCGCGCAACTTGGCCGTTTCCAGTGCCCAGGAAGCCAGATCTCTCATTCGTTGCCTGCCTGCTGATGATATCGTGTCTCGAAGGAGCCTGGCGAACACCTGTGGGCGTCACTCTCAAGATCGTGAACCTCGAAGAGGGGATGCCAAGCGTGCCTCAGGCCCGCGCGCGACTGAGCTCCGAGATCCGCACCGCCCAGCAGAATGGTATCAAGGTACTGAAGCTGATTCATGGTTATGGTTCTTCCGGCGTCGGCGGCGATTTGCGCATTGCGCTACAGTCCACGATTCGCCAGATGGCGCAGGACGGCACCATTCGTGACTGCATCTATGGCGAAAACTGGCGCACCAGCGACCAGCGGTCCTGGGACCTCCTGAAGCGTCTGGCACAATTGAAGGATGACGGTGATCTCGGCAAGGGCAACCGCGGGATCACGCTTGTGGTCTTGTAATGACCGCTGACCGATACCGAGCACGATTGGCGGCCCTGGCCCTGCTGATCTTCGCCTCGACCGCGTGCCTGCCTGGACAAGAGATCCTGTTGCCGAGCCACGTGTCGGCTTGCCTGGCGAAGCATTCCGAGGTCGAGCTTAATCGGGAGCAGCAGCCTCCGTATCTGAAAGTGAAATTCAGCGCCGAGCGTCCGCCCGACTACCTCGTGGCAGTTGTGTACTCCAAGACTCATGCCAGCCGCGCTTTGCTCTGCCGAAGCGACGGTAGCACCCAGGTTCTCGGAGTCCCCGGAGCCGAGCCGTTCTCCGACATGTACAACGACGACTACATGTCGAGCGAATGGCGTGTGTGCCCAAAAACTGAGCTCCAGCATATGACGAAAAGTTATCGCGGAGTTCCCCCCACGGACAACCAGGCGGTCTGCTTGACGTGGGAGGACGCTGAGTCGCTGATCTACGAGCGTGGCGGACGAATGCTCTGGAAGAATCTCACTCCCTGATCGATTCCGGCAGGGTAAGCTGGTATGGGATCTCCGGCTTCCATGACAGACGTTGCCCTGACGAATTCCCTGCAGAGTGCGGACCGGCTCGCCGCGCCATCGCGGGCCGCCATCTTTGCCTGCATGCTTGCCGGCATGTGCACGTTTCTCAACGTGTACGATACGCAACCGCTGCTTCCGTACTTGCGGACAGTTTACGATGCCTCCGAGATCGCGGTCAGCCTCACGGTGAGCGCGACGATTCTGGCTATGGCCCTGATGGCGCCCATCGTGGGATTGTTGGCCGAGTCTATTGGACGCAAGAAGGTCATTGTTCCCTCACTCTATGCGCTCACCCTCCCAACCCTGCTGGCTTCCACCTCCCAAAGCCTCAACCAGCTGATCTTCTGGCGCTTCATGCAGGGCCTCTTTGTGCCGGGCGTGATCGTTGTGATCATGGCATACATCAACGAAGAATTCCCCCGCCAGCATGTGGGTCGCGCCATGTCGGCCTACGTTTCGGGAACCGTGCTCGGCGGGTTTCTGGGGCGATATATCTCGGGACTCGTCGCGCACCAATTCGAATGGCGACATGCGTTCCTCGTGATCGGCCTGATCAACCTGGCCGGTGCCATCATCGTGCAACGCGCTCTGCCGCGTGCCCGCAACTTCGTGCGCTCGGCGAGTCTTCGCGATTCCATCGCCGAAGGCCGGCGACATCTCCACAATCGCCGCTTGCTGGCGGTGTTTGGCATGGGCTTCTCAGCATTGTTCTGCCTCGTCGGCGCATTCACCTACGCCAATTTCTATCTTGCCGATCCGCCGTTTCTGCTGAATCCTGCACAGTTGGGCAGCGTGTTCTTCGTTTATCTTCTTGGATTCCTGGTGACCCCACTCTCGGGACGCTGTCTGGATCGCTATGGCGTGCGCGCGACGTCGACCATTGCCGTGGGCTTCGCCGTCGCAGGGCTGTTGCTGACCCTGCTCCATTCCCTGCCCCTCATCATCGCGGGACTCGCGTTGTTCTCCACCGGCGTCTTTATCTTCCAGGCCGTAGGCACAGTTCAGACGGGAATCGTTGCAGGCCGCGCGCGATCATCAGCCGCTGGCTTGTACGTGACGTTTTATTACATCGGCGGCAGCCTTGGCGCAATCGTCACAGGATGGACGTGGCTCGCAGACGGATGGCGCGCCTGTGTGTGGCTGTTGATGGGCGTTGCGGGATTGACGCTGGCACTCGCGTTTCTAAGCAGCGGTAAGAAGGTCGTCAGGGCCTGACCGCGATGTCAATCGTAAGTTTTTTTTGGAGCGGCGCGAGGCGGACTCTCCACCGGTAAACGGATAATACCAGTCTGCCAACGACTCTGTTTTGCCATAGCCGCAGGACGGACCGTCACTTACTTCAATGGCGGTAAGCCTGCATCGATGATTAACCGCCGAAACTCCGGCTCAGGATGCAGGCTGGCTAGCTCAATATCGGCCCGAGCGGTGACAAGCGCGCCTTCACTCTGAGCCAACGACAATCGCAGATACTTCATGGCTTCCTGTTTGTTACCGAGCAATGCTTGCGTTTCCGCCAGATCGTAGGCAGGAATTTTTTGCTGTGAATACAGCTTAGTCTGCACCGCAAAGATGCTTTGCAACATGCCGGAGCAGCCTCCGGTCGCCAAGCCTCTTTCTGCCGCGCGCACGATCGCTCGTTTTTCCGGATTGGAGGACAAATGGGCCTCGGTGCGCGCCTCCGTCAGGTAGTCGGGGCATTGCAGGCGCCCAAGATAGGTTCTCGCCAGATAGGCATGCGGTGACAGGAATGTCGCGTCCGTCGCCTCCATCTGCCGTAGCATGGCAACGCCCTCCTCAAAACGATTGGCCGTTACAAGGGCCTGACCTTTGTCAGCGCGGATCGACGGCGACGATGGGTCGAGTTCCTCGGCGCGAGTCAGATGAGCCAGCCCCTCCGCGGTTCGGCCTTCATTGATCAGTACATTGCCGTACCAGTGAAGGGCGTTGGCGTAGTTGGGGTTTAGGACAATAGCCTGCTCAAATTCACGGTTGGCGTCGGCCACATCCCGTTTCGACCAGAAATAGATGAAACCCAGGGTCGCGTGTGCCTCAGCCGACGATTGGTCAAGTTCCGCTCCTTTGGATGCCGCAGCGAAGGCGCGGCCGTAAGCTTCCGATTCCGGCATCGAGGCGAACTCGCGCAATAGGTTATAGGTGTCTGCCAAGCCGACGTACGCCTTAGCATAGTTGGGGTCGCGCACGATGGCCTGGCTGAAATAGCTGATCGCCTGACGCAGATCCTCCGGATCCCGCCTCGCCCAGTGATATCGTCCTTTCAGATACAACTCTTCGGCTTCAGGACTGGGAAAATGGGGGGAAGCGGCGACAGTGGCAGGGGATTGTTTCACTCGGGAAACCGACCCGCGCCGTTCTATCCAGGCCAAGGCCAAGCCGGCGATCAGTATCGCCGACACGACCCCGAACATCCAGCCGCGTTTCCAGTGGCGGAACTCCTGAGGCGTCGACGCCGGCAGACCCTCCGGGTTCGCTTTCGGGGGTGCACCGACGTCGTCCACGCGCTCGCTCAACGGCGCGACGACCTGGACGGGGGCAATCCAGCGATACCCGGCGCGCGCTACGGTCTCAATAAACCGTGGGCTGCTGGCCGTGTCGTCGAGCGTCTCGCGGAGCCGGTTGATGGCGCTGCTGATTCCGCGATCGAAGTCAACGTGGACGTTTCCCGGCCACAAGGCTTTGCGGAGCTCTTCCCGGCTTATGACTTTATCGGGACTGGATACGAACAACTTGAGAGCGCGGAAAGGAAGGTCTTGCACCTTGACCCTGACACCGGCCCTGCGCAGTTCACCGGCTCCGAGATCCGCTTCAAACAATCCGAAACGCACAATGAGGGCTTTTTCGCCTTGTAAAACCATAATGACCGGCGGGGAGAAATTGTAGCACCTCCTGCCTTGACTGGAAAAACGCTCAATTTGATCGCGTGATCTAAGACGCTAAACCATTGCATAGATGAGACTTACTGCGTGAACCGTGTAGGAGACGCGGATGATTTGACATCTATGCCGAATGGAGAGAAGTTGTCGCGGCGAGAGTGTTGGGTGGGACGCCGCCGTTCTGTGCACCACTCGTTGGCTATCGGACAACTTGAGGTTGTCTGAGAAGGAAGTTTTGCCTCAGGACGAGCGCCATGCCACCTCAATCACAATCTCTCTTAAAGAATGGAGTTTCCATGTACAAGACTATCTTCCTTGCTGTGGTGTTGGCAGTCGCGTCCGTGGCTTTCGCCGGCACCCTTAATGTGTCGACTGGCCTGGATGCGTCCTATAACCTGATCACAACCGATGGCGGATTCGACGCGCATTGGCTCGTCGAACAGGCGAACAGCAGCTACACGCCAGCTCAGGTTGTCATGTCCCAGGACGCTGACTGGTTCGGTGGCTGGCTGCCGGATGGGCCCAACTCAAACTGGATCGCGAGGAACGCCTTCAACTGCTGCAATGGCCCAGCGCCCTATACGTTCTACACCACTTTCGATGTGGCGGACCCAGCCAATGCCAGTATCAGCGGCTCGTGGACGATCGACGACGGGGGCATCCTTACCCTCAATGGACAGACGATCGATTCCTTGGGGTCGGGGAACTGGGGCTCACTCCATCCCTTCTCCGCCAGTGGCAGCTCATGGTTTGTAACCGGCGTGAATAAGCTAGCCATCACGATAACGTCGGACGACGACTTCCTTGAGGGCGTTCGTCTGGAAGGCACGGTATTGGGGACCTCAACAACACCAGAACCATCAACTTTGTTAATGCTCTTCTCCGGTTTCGGAGGATTGGCCGTGGTACGGCGTCGCCTTCTGTAATTGGATAGCTCTCTACACTCGTCGACTGTACACAAACAAAAGGGGCGGCATCGCTGCCGCCCCGAACCGCAGATCCCTCGGGGCTGAAGCCCCTCGGGATGACAATTCATATTGTGACTGGTACGGCGCAGCTAAAGCTGTGCCCCTTCAAAGCTTGCGTGGACCAAAACAGTCACTGACCACGATCCACTAGCCCAGACCACTATTCTTACGTTCCTTCCGACCAGCTCGCCAGGTACTCTTCCTGCTCCGAAGTCAGCCGGTCGATCTTGATGCCCATCGACTCCAGCTTCAGCTTCGCGACGCGCTTGTCGAGATCTTCTGGAACCGGGAAGACCTTCTTGTCGAGCGAGGCGTGGTTCTTCACCAGGTACTCGACCGACAGGGCCTGATCGGCGAAGCTCATGTCCATCACAGATGGCGGATGACCTTCGGCCGAAGCCAGGTTGATCAGGCGACCTTCGCCCAGCAAGTTGATCTTGCGGCCATCGCGCAGTGAGTACTCTTCGACAAAGGCACGCGTGGTGCGCTTCGACGATGACATCTTGTCCAGCGCCGGGATATCGATCTCGACGTTGAAATGTCCGGAGTTGGAGACGATCGCGCCGTCCTTCATGACCTCAAAGTGCTCCTTGCGCAGCACGCTCTTGTTGCCGGTCACGGTGCAGAAGACGTCGCCGATCTTGGCCGCTTCGTCCATGCTCATCACGCGGTAGCCGTCCATGACGGCCTCAATCGCCTTCGTGGGATCGATTTCCGTGACGATGACTTCCGCGCCCAGACCGCGCGCGCGGCTGGCCAATCCACGACCGCACCAGCCGTAGCCGGCGACCACAAACTTCGCACCCGCGAGCAGGAAGTTGGTAGCGCGCACGATGCCGTCGATGGTCGACTGCCCCGTGCCGTAGCGGTTATCGAACAGGTGCTTGGTGTCGGCATCGTTGACCGCGATGATGGGATACTTCAGCACGCCCTGCTTCGCCATGGCGCGCAGGCGAATCACGCCGGTCGTGGTCTCTTCGGTTCCGGCAATCACGCCTTCCAGAACTTCCTGGCGCTTGGTCAGCGCGATGGTGACAAGGTCGGCGCCATCGTCCATCGTGACCTGCGGCTTGTGATCGAGCGCGGACATGATGTGCGAGTAATAGGTGTCGTTGTCTTCGCCCTTGATGGCGTAGACCGGGATGTTGTAATCACGCACCAGGCAGGCGGCCACGTCGTCCTGCGTGGACAGCGGGTTCGAAGCGCAAAGCACAACATCGGCGCCGCCATCGCGCAACGTGATCGCGAGGTTGGCCGTCTCGGCGGTTACATGCAGGCAGGCCGAGATGCGAATGCCCTTGAGCGGCTGGTTCTTGATGAAGTCTTTGCGGATGATTTGAAGCACCTTCATCGACTGGTTGGCCCAGTCGATGCGCTTCTTACCCATATCCGCCAGTTCGATGTTGGCAATATCGCCGATCGCGCGTGTCGTAGTTGTTGTCGACATAATCTCCGTTCAAAGTGGGGCTGAAGCCCCGGACAAGTTTGGACCGTCGGGACGCGGGCCTGAAGGCCCGCTCTACCCGATCCGTGATGAACTTTACTTCGAGGCCTTGGCCGTCTTTTCCGCGTGCGCTTCCGCCAGGCCTGCCTGCTCGCGCAGAGCAGCAGCCTTGTCGGTCTTTTCCCACGTGAAATCGGCGTCGTTGCGGCCGAAGTGTCCATAGGCCGCAGTCTTGCGGTAGATGGGACGCCGCAGATTCAGCGATTCGATGATGCCTTTCGGCGTCAGCGCGAAATTCTTTCGCACCAGTTCAGCAATCTTGGCCTCATCCACCTTTGCGGTGCCGAAGGTATCGACCAGCACGCTGACCGGCTCGGCAACGCCAATGGCGTAGGCAAGCTGCACTTCGCAACGATCTGCCAGCCCGGCCGCGACCACGTTCTTCGCGATATAGCGCGCCATGTAACAGGCCGAGCGGTCCACCTTCGTCGGATCTTTGCCGCTGAAGGCGCCCCCGCCGTGACGGCCCATGCCCCCGTAGGTATCGACAATGATCTTGCGTCCGGTCAATCCCGTGTCGCCCATCGGGCCGCCGATGACGAAGCGCCCCGTCGGATTGATGTGGTACTTCGTGTCTTCGTCGAGCATCTCGGCCGGCAACGCCGCCTGGATGACGTGCTTCAGGATGTCGGCGCGCAGTTCTTCAGTCGAGATGGTCTCGGAGTGCTGCGACGAAATCACCACCGCGTCGATGCGCACCGGCTTATGGTTCTCGTCGTATTCAACTGTGACCTGGGATTTGCCGTCGGGCCGGAGATAAGGAAGGGTGCCGTTCTTGCGGACTTCGGTGAGCCGTTGTGTCAGCTTGTGCGCCAGGTGAATGGGCGTCGGCATGTAGTCGGCATTTTCGTTGGTGGCGTAGCCGAACATCATGCCCTGATCACCGGCGCCGCCCGTGTCGACGCCCATGGCGATGTCGCCCGACTGCTTGTTGATGCTGGAGATCACGGCGCAGGTGTTGGAATCAAATCCATACAGCGCATTGTCGTAGCCGATGGAAGCGATGACACCGCGCACCAGCGTTTGAAAGTCGACATACGCCTTGGTGGTGATTTCACCGGCGATCACGACCAGACCAGTGGCGGTCAGCGTCTCGCAAGCCACGCGGCTGTAGGTGTCTTCTTTCAGGCAGGCATCCAGTATGGCGTCAGAAATCTGGTCGGCGATTTTATCGGGATGACCTTCTGTCACCGACTCAGACGTAAACAAATAAAGCTTCTTTGACAAAGTACTAGCTCCTTGTAGATACAGCGTGGTCTCGCGACGCAAAGCACTTCGGTTGGGAGTGGTGCTGAGGTCAATCGGAGGTACGTTGAACGATACCAACCATCCGGGAATACTCTTATTATTTTACGGTCAAAGGGCGCTTTCCACCAGCCAACGGCGCAATATTGCATTGAAAAAAGGCATTTAACTTGCGTCGCAAGGCTGCCTGAACGCCGCAGAAATTCGAAGAGTCCCGACAAAGTCGCCGCGGCGGCCGAGGCGTCGGCGGTCGACCGGAGTCGCGCATGAGAACGGGAAGGAAAAGCATATCCCTCGCGGCCTAAAGGGACTGTGTTGCGATTGATTGGTGAATTGAGCAGTGGAACGAACGGCAGGAAAATTCGCCCTGCCCGCCGCGCAGCGGCGCAGTTTGTTTTAGCTGTGGGGGTGAGCCCGCGGTCAAGTGCGAATAAGCACCAGCCGCTGAGCGGCGATACTGCGTTGCGACCCACTCTGTAAACCTCGCTCGTGATGGCAACTTGTGTGCACCTGGAACATAGGCACTCGCCTCAGTTCACCGCTTTGTGAACCGCGATCAACTGATCCAGCACTTCCGGCAGCAATTTCAAATCGAGAGCGTTGGCGCCGTCAGACTTCGCCTGTGCCGGGTTGTCATGTACTTCCATGAAAACTCCATCGACCCCCGCCGCCACCGCAGCGCGCGAAAGCAGTGGAATGAACTCGGGCTGGCCGCCACTTACCGCGTCTTTGCCATCGCCATTGGATGCCCCCGCCGACGGCAGCTGCACCGAGTGTGTCGCATCGAAAACCACAGGCGCGAACTGCCGCATGATGGCCAGCGACCGCATGTCCACGACCAGATTGTTGTAGCCGAACGAGGCTCCGCGTTCCGTTAAGAAAACGCGATCGCCGCCCGCGTCGCGCACCTTCTCCACGGCATGACGCATATCCCACGGCGACACAAACTGTCCTTTCTTGATGTTGACGGCACACCCGCTGCGACCTGCGGCAACCAGAAGGTCGGTCTGCCGGCAGAGGAACGCCGGGATCTGCAGGACATCCACTGCGTCCGCAACGGGGGCAACATCGGCTGCCTGGTGAACGTCGGTGAGGACGGGAAGCTTCGCCGTCTCGCGCACTTTGCTGAGGATGCGCAGACCTTCTGCCAGGCCCGGGCCGCGGAAGCTCCGCACCGAGGTGCGGTTTGCCTTATCGTAGGAGGCCTTGAAGATGAGCGGCAGGTTCTTTCGGCGCGCGATGGCAGCGATCGCTTCTGCCATCTCGAGTGCGTGCGATTCGCTCTCAATCACACAAGGTCCGGCAATAAGGAAAAGGCTGCCGCCACCAACCTCGACTTCGCCCACCTTGAAAGCTGCACTCATGTAGCAGTCCTGTTTCGTCACTTGCCAGAAAGGGCGGCAGGGCGGCGCGTCCGCGCTGCACGCGTCTGGGAAGGTCTCGCCTGTCTCATTGTACGTGGAGCGTCTGGCGAAAGGCTGCAACGAAAAAAGTCCCCAACGCTTTTCAGCTTTGGGGACTTCAAGTCGGATGTGGTACAGAGCCGTTCAGGCCCTCGCTCGCATGCCCTTATCAGGACCTTGCGGCATTGGGAAAACCTCTACAGCATGCGACGTTTCAAGATGCCGGCCATCGTCAGCAGTCCGGATCCAAGCAGCCCGAGGCTGGTTGGCTCGGGTACGGACGGAATCTCACCGCTCGAAACCGATCCTTTTATCGACCGGGTGAGACCGGCGTACACATCATTGACGGTCGAGCTGCTGCCGAGACGAACCGTTAGGTCCATGTCCAGCTTCGAACCAATGGGATATCCAGCATTCAGGAAAACACCGGATTCAGACACCGGAGTAAACAACCCGATGAACTCAGGAGCCTTCGTTGATCCGCCGATAAGCGTCTCCAAGTCGACAGTGCCAGCAATGGAGCTGTGCTGAGCGTCCGTGAGCACAAACGAGAAATTCAGGACCGCAGTGCCCATGTTCACCGAATAAATGTCGAAAACCTGGTTGGTCAGAGTCGGATTTCCCGATCCCGTCTGCCACAGCTCGTAAGTTCCAAGCGTGTTTCCGAACAAGCCTAGTCCGGATACGGTACTCTGGAAATCTACCCCGGTCGGATCTGGCCCGGTGAACGATATCTTGGCGCTGCTGGTGCTGTCGGATAGGGTAATCTGATTTGCGAAGCTGATGCCGGTAAACAGCCCCACAACCGCTAATAGAAACAGAATCTGAGTGATCTTTCGTGCCATGCGCTCAATTCCTCCCTGGTACATGTCCTTGGCTAGCCGCGGGTAGCCGATATTGTCCGCGCGCAGAGGAGGGAAGGGGCGCCGGCCGAAACTCTTGAAGCGGAGTTACCTCACGCCTCGACGAACTTGCTTCACCGATACCCTGTTACTCTGCCCGGACTTAAACAGTGCACGGGGGGGGCCAAAGTCGAACGCTTATAAAACAATGGGTTAGCAGGAATCTAGCTTGCTATGTGCAAGTGTTTGCGCATGTCCCCGGAGGTATGGGTACTCTGCTTCCTATGTTTTTCGACAAAACCTCTCTCTACCATCATGTTACTTCTCTAAGGTGAATGGAACTTGACCTAAGGTTAGGCCTTTTCGTGGCAAGGAAGGGGCAACGCAACTCCGCGCGGCAAGACACGCGCCGCACACGAAGTCCTACCGGCAGGACTTGCTCCAAAAGCCGTAACCGCGGGTAGTATCCAAGTGTTGCTCGCCCGCATGGTTTAGACCCTGAAGACGTCGAAATCCCGAAAGAGGCTTGGGCGTCGGGCTACTGCCTCACTCGCTCCGGCCGGTGAAACAGCTCCACGTCGAGCCCTTCTTTTCGATCACGCCGGCGCAGCCGATTCTGGTACGAAGCGCCAATGAACGCCGAAAATAACGGATGCGGCTCGAGTGGCTTCGATTTGAATTCGGGATGAAACTGGCAGCCGAGGAAAAACGGATGGTCCGGAATTTCGACGATCTCGACGTACGTTCCGTCCGGAGTCGAGCCCGTGATGTGCAACCCGGCTGCCGCCAGCGTATCCTCATACTCACGGTTGAACTCATAGCGATGCCGATGCCGTTCGCTGATCTCACTTTGACCGTAGGCTTTGTGCGCCTGCGAGTCAGCTTCGAGCTTGCAGATCCACGCGCCCAGGCGCATCGTGCCGCCCAGTTCCTCCACGCCGCGAAGCTCGCGTAGTTTGTAGATGACCCGGTGCGGCGTCGCAGGATCGAATTCGCTGGAGTTGGCCTGTTCCAGTCCGCACACGTTGCGCGCGTACTCGATACACGCCGTCTGCATTCCGAGACAAATGCCGAAGTAGGGGACCAGGTGCTCGCGGGCGTATTGAATGCCCTTCAGCATGCCCTCGATGCCGCGCTTGCCAAAACCTCCCGGTACCAGGATCCCATCCACATGTTCCAGTTGCGCCTGCACCGTCTGATCTCGGGCTTCCAGACCTTCGGCTTCAATCCAGTTCACACTGAGCTTCAGGTTGTGGGCTAGGGAGCCATGCACCAGCGCTTCCTTCAGCGACTTGTACGAATCTTCATATTCCACGTACTTCCCGACAATGCCGATGGTGACTTCGTCCTTCGGATTGTGGACCCGATGAATCAGCTCTTCCCAGCGGCTCAGGTCGGGTTCCTTCGACTCGATGCGGAGATACCGTAGCGCCAGCCGGTCGACGCCTTCATGCGCGAACACCAGCGGCACTTCGTAAATCGAAGCCACGTCTTTGGCGGTAATGACCGCTTCATTTTCCACGTTACAGAACAGCGCGATCTTGCTTTTGAGCTCCTTCGACAGGAAGCGATCGGTGCGGCAAAGCAAAATGTCGGGCTGAATGCCGATGCTCAACAGTTCTTTCACCGAATGCTGCGTTGGCTTGGTCTTGAGTTCGCCGGCCGCTGCGATATAAGGCACCAGCGTCACGTGAACAAAAAGTGTGTTGTCCCGGCCCAGCTCCTGGCGCATCTGCCGGATCGCTTCGATGAACGGCAGGGACTCGATATCGCCCACCGTTCCGCCAATCTCGATAATGGCCAAATCGACATCCTGCGCCACCTTCTTCATCGCCGACTTGATCTCGTTGGTAACGTGCGGAATCACCTGCACCGTCTTGCCCAGATAATCGCCGCGCCGTTCCTTGGCGATGATGGTTTCGTAGATACGCCCGGTCGTCCAGTTATTGTCGCGGCTCAGTTTGGAATGGGTGAAGCGCTCGTAGTGCCCCAGGTCGAGATCGGTTTCAGCGCCATCGTCGGTAACGAAAACCTCGCCATGCTGAAACGGCGACATGGTTCCCGGATCGACGTTGAGGTAAGGGTCAAACTTCTGCAGCGTGACTTTCAGTCCGCGGCTTTCCATCAGGCAACCGATCGACGCGGCTGCCAGCCCTTTCCCTAAGGAAGACACAACTCCGCCCGTCACAAAGATGTACTTTGCCGCCATCCAGTCCTCAGTTGTTGAGATTTATGCGACCGCGGAAGAGACTCGTTTTCCCCCGATTTTTGGGGAACCCCGTCCGCTGGCTTGGCAGCGCAATCAGGGTGGAGCCTGTAGGGGTGCACGATCAATTATGTCTGGAATCGGATCGCGTGACAAGACCGGGTTGCTGAAATTTTATAAATCCTCGAGCCTCATTCCGCGCGCGGGCTCAGCTTTGCGGGAGGGATAGAATTATGTTCGTGCTCTTGAGAAGATTGCTCTTGAGAAGAGATGTTTACCTAACAGTAACTATCGAGAATCCCAATATCGATATTCTTCAGGATCCGTCTTCGGTTTTCTTGCTTCCCTCGCTGCGATCTTCCTTGCGCTGCTGCACCAGGCTCGGACAAGCGTGCACCCGCTCCATCAAAGCGATCAAGCTAGGATTTGCGCTGTATCCTAAGGTAGCGCCGCAGTAGAGGCAGACCGTCTGAAAGAGACGGGGGCTTACCATCTCCCGAAAAAATGGCGAAGGCGTTGGCATACATTCCCACGGAAAGCGTTCTTGAGATAGTAGTGGATGAGTAATTGACGTCAAGTTAAATAACGTAACCTCACCGCGTCATCTTGCGCTGACGGAAAAATCACGCCACTCGCCATTCAAAGCGTCAAACGGTTTGCACCAGTCGCCTGGCCGTGCGAAACACCGCTTCGAACATCGCCGCGGTCAGCTTTCCGGTCGCAGTGTTTTGATTCGACGGGTGATACGACGCCAGCAGCGTGATGCCGTCAGGCAGACTGTATTGAGCAGCATGGCCAAACACGAATCCCCCACGCCCGCTCACCACCTTCGTGCGCTTCAGGTGGGCGAGATAGGCGTCGAAAGCAATCCTGCCTAAGGTCACGACGACTTTCACGCTTTTTAAGATTGCCATTTCCCGGTCGAGATAAGGCGCGCAATTGGCGAGTTCCGAGAGCAATGGCTTGTTGTCGGGAGGAGCGCAGCGGAGCGCCGCCGTAATATAGCAGTCGATCAACTGCAAGCCGTCGTCGCGACGCTCGGCGTTCGGTTGGTTGGCGAATCCTGTTTTGTACAAAATCGGATACATGAATTTGCCCGACTGGTCTCCCGTGAATGGCCGGCCCGTCCGATTGGAACCGTGAGCGCCTGGAGCAAGCCCTAGAATCAGCACCCGGGCGTGCGGGTCTCCAAAACCAGGGACGGGACGGGCCCAATATTCCCAGTCCCGGTAGGCCCGACGCTTCTCGCGACCGACTTCTGCGCGATACGCCACTAGCCGCGGACATTTCGTGCAGTGAATAATCTCGTTGTTCAGAATCGCCAGAGCGGAGGCCATTTTGAACATTGTAACGAGAAGCCGCTCGGCAGTCCGAGGACGAAACAAATGTCGACTCCGTTGCATCCCTTGCTTGAAACCTTTTCCCGTCTGCACGAATCGAAAACCCATGCCAACCGCGAATGCAGCAAGCAGCGGAACGTTGACGATTGGTGGAGATCTCACCGTAAATCGCCTGGGATTTGGCGCGATGCGCATCACAGGAGCTGGCATTTGGGGCGACCCCGAAGACCCAGAAGAATGCAAACGGGTTTTGCGCCGGCTGCCCGGCCTGGGAGTCAACTTCATCGATACGGCTGACGCCTACGGGCCCGAGGTCAGCGAGACCCTGATTGCCCAGGCTCTTTGTCCCTATCCCAAAGAACTTGTCATCGCCACCAAAGGCGGGCTGACCCGTCAGGGACCCGACAAATGGGCGCCGGTAGGGCGTGCCGAATATCTTCGCCAGTGCGTTGAGATGAGCCTTCGCCGCCTGCGCCTCGAACGCATCGATCTTTATCAACTGCATCGCTTCGATGCCAGGGTTCCCGTCGAAGAATCGCTGGGCGAGTTGAAGAAGATGCAGGAAGAAGGCAAGATTCGCCACATCGGCATTTCGGAAGTCTCGCTCGAAGACACCCACCACGCGCAAAAGATCGCCACCATCGTGAGCGTGCAGAACCTTTACAACCTGCGCGATCGGACGCACGAGCCAGTCCTGACCTATTGCGAGCAGCAGGGACTGGCCTTCATCCCGTGGTTCCCCGTGGCAGCCGGCGCGTTGGCGCGACCGGGCGGTGCCTTGGATCAACTCGCGAAAGCGCACCATTCGAGCAGCGCTCAGATTGCCCTCGCGTGGTTGCTGCATCGTTCTCCCGTAATGCTGCCGATTCCCGGCACGTCGAAGGTGAAGCACCTGGAAGAAAATGTTGCCGCCGCCGAACTGCGTTTGAGCGAACAGGAGTGGCAATCTTTGGAGCAGGCGGCCGTCAAGCTGAAGCCAGGGCAGGCGGCATAACACCCGGCCGGCACAATTCTGCTTGCGCCGCATAAATGGCCCATCCTAGACTCTCTCGAAGTCGTGACCCCAGATCGCGGTTTGGGAGAGTCGCTTGCTCAAATGGATTGGCCTCATCGTCCTTATCCTCGGCGGAGTTGTGGTGCTGGCCGCTCTTGCCGGCTCCCTGCTTCCGGTGAAACACATAGCGGTGCGGAGCGCCACGTTTCGCCAATCGCCGCAGCAGCTGTGGGACGTGATCACGGGCCCTCCAACCTGGCGGCCTGACGTGCAGAAATACGAGGACCTGCCTCCCTCCAACGGACATCGCATGTGGCGCGAATACGGCAGCCAGGGACAGAAGATGACGTATGAGGTCATCGAGTCTGATCCGCCGAACAAACTTGTCACCCGCATCGCCGATCCGCACCTTCCCTTCGGAGGCACGTGGACCTACCTGATCACGCCGTCAGATCACGGCTCCATGCTCACGGTGGTCGAGAATGGCGAGGTGTACAACCCGATCTTCCGCTTTGTCTCGCGCTACATCATGGGATACAACACCACGCTGGAGCGCTACTTCAAAGCCCTTGAAGCCAAACTGAACCCGTCCGCCTGACGGAAAATAGTCCCGGAAGGACGGAACAATCGTAGCCCGGCATGGAGCCGGAGGCGGAATGCTTGGGTAAAGTGATCGATGAGACCAAGTCCCGTAAGCACGACAGAGGTTCTCTCACACATTCTGTGAGAACCGTCCCAGCTCACACGGATTTGTAGGTCAGATGTTGACCGCTCGCCGCACCAGTCCCAGCGACTCCGTCCAGAAGGCGGTTGAGTTGTGCATGTCCGACACCACGCGCTCGGCGGCACTCACGAAAGAGTGGATCTGCCCCGAGTCCGCGACCAGCGGCGGCGCCGTCTTCAACACCATGAAGTTGTTCCCGCACATCTGGGTGAGAATTTTCTCCTGCCGGAAGAGTCGCATCACCAGCATCTGTCCGAACATTGCGGGATGAATGGCGCGAAATGCCTGGAACGACAATTTCAGACTGAGCTTCGCCGGCCCGCGGAATGCAATGCCGCTGAGCAATCCGATTCCGCGAGTCCCGGCGAACATCTCATAAGGGCCAAGCGCCTGGTTCAGCAGCCCGCGCAGCAATTCCCCGAGCTCCGTAGCGCGCGTCCCGAGATTCTCCTGTTCCAGGACATCCAGCGTTGCCAGCCCCGCGCGCATGGCCAGTGCATTTTCGCCGAAGGTGGAGGTATGCACGATGGCCCTCTGCAACGAGCTGAAGACGGCATCGTTGATTTCTTCCTTCATCAGCACCGCCCCGACCGGAATCAATCCGCCACTCAACGCCTTGGCCAGGATTACCATGTCAGGCTGCACCTCGAAGTGGTGCGCCGCCAGAAAAGGGCCGGTGCGGAACATGCCAGTCTGCACCTCATCGAGCACCAGCAGAGTTCCGTACTGCTTGCAGAGCTGCTGCGCCGCACTGAGGTACCCCGGCGCAGGAACCCGGATGCCGCCTTCGGACTGCACCGGCTCAACAAAGAATGCCGCATACTTCCGCGTCTTGAGCTGCTGTTCGAGCGCGTCCAGATCGTCGAAAGGAACCATCGCGCTGTCGGCCAGCAGCGGCCCAAAGCCTTCCCGCCAGAACGCGTTGTCCATCAGCGAGAGAGCGCCGCAGGTGAGGCCGTGGAACGCTCCTTCACAGGCCAGCAAGCCGTCGCGCTTGGTTGTGGCGCGGGCAAATTTGATGGCTGCTTCCACCCCTTCACTGCCCGAGCTGCAGAAGAACGCCTTCGCCAACGTGCCGCCTGCCAGCGAACACAGCCGCTGGCCCAATTCGCCTGCCAATTCCGGTACATGGCTCTGTAACATGGCCGGGCCAGAACGATCGAGCTCCTGCATCAACGCCTGCACGATGTGGGGATGATTGTGTCCCGTGTTGTGAACGCAGTATCCCGACAAAAAATCGAGATAGCAGCTGCCGTCGTCGGCAAACAGCTCGGCGCCCTGGCAGCGCTCATACCGCACGTTCATGTCGAGCAGATCCAGCAGGCGCACCCACTGTGGATTCACACTTTCGGCATAGGAATTTCGCGTTGCCACGGAACCTTCACGCAAGACTTAGCCTCCACGGTGGCCACGGTCTGCCACTGCACCCGATCTGCCAGCGTATAACGAACCGGCCGGTTGTGGTAAAAACCCTGAATCCCCGCCAAAGATTCGGTTGGCGCCCCCCACAACCCGGTTGCAGCCAAGTGCGGTAGAGATAATTCGTCTGCAACCACGTTCTCGCTTCGTCAACCCTCCCGGCTTGCGCCTACCTGATCGACTGCATATACTCGTAGGGTTTGCCCGCACAACGCTGGATGCCTTCACGGAACCCGAGGGTCCGTCGCCTGCGGCTGCAAGCCGCCCGCAATCTTCGGAGACTCTTATGGAAACTGCACTGACTCTTGAACAGGAAAAAAATCCCTGGGAAGCGCAAGCTGCGCGCTTCAATCTTGCCGCAGAAAAACTCAATCTCGATGAAGGTCTCTGGCGCGTGCTGCGCCAGCCCAATCGCGAAATCATCGTCCACATTCCCGTCATGCTCGACAGCGGGCAACTGGAAGTCTTCACCGGCTATCGCGTGCAGCATTCCATCGCGCGCGGTCCCGCCAAGGGCGGCGTGCGTTACGCGCCCGACGTCACGCTCGACGAAGTGCGCGCCCTGGCCAGTTGGATGACCTGGAAGTGCGCCGTGGTGAACATTCCCTTCGGCGGCGCCAAGGGTGGCATCATTTGCGATCCGAAGCGCATGTCCAAAGGCGAACTGGAGCGCATGACTCGCCGTTACACCTCCGAACTCATCGAGTTCATCGGCCCCGAAAAAGATGTTCCCGCCCCTGACGTCAATACCAACGAACAAACCATGGCGTGGATGATGGACACCTACTCCATGCACATGCGCCAGACCGTCACCGCCGTGGTGACCGGCAAGCCGCTGAACATGGGCGGATCGCGCGGCCGTCGCGAAGCCACCGGACGCGGCGTCATGATCATCTGCGATGAATCCATCCGGCACCTGGGGCGCAATCGCGAAGACACCCGCGTCATCATTCAAGGCTTCGGCAACGTCGGCTCCAACGCCGCGCTGCTCATGTATCAGGCCGGCTACAAGATCGTCGGCGTCGGGGAGTGGGACGGCGGCCTGTATAACAGTCACGGCATCGACATTCAGGCCCTGTGGGATTACCGCGTGAAGGAAGGCCACATTCACGGATTCCCGGGCGCCGAACGCGCCATCACCGAGGAGCTGCTCATCACCGATTGCGACATCCTCATCCCGGCCGCGACCGAAAACGTCATCACCTCGCTGAATGCCGATAAGGTGAAAGCCAAGATCCTGGTCGAAGGCGCCAACGGTCCAACCACCGCGGTGGCCGACGACATTCTCGCCGACAAACACGTGTTTGTAATGCCCGACATTCTGGCCAATGCCGGAGGCGTGACTGCCTCGTATTTCGAATGGGTGCAGGACCGCCAGGGCTACTTCTGGAAAGAGTCGGTGGTCAACGACCAGCTCAAGGACATCATGGTGTCCTCCTTCGAAGACGTCGTACAGTTCGCCCAGGCACACCACGTGAACAACCGCATCGCAGCCTACATGCTCGCCATTGATCGCGTCGCCGTCACCATTCGGCAGCGCGGCATCTACGCGTAAGCGAAAAGAATGGGTGCCCCGTTCTAGCCTGTTGTTGGCTAGGGCGGGGTGATGGTCCGAGCGCGAACCGCCACCAAGCTCGGTTCGCCAGACACAGCCAAAGTCCCCACTCGACCAAGAGATGGTTAATAGGGGTGCCCGCCCGGTTCCGCTCAAGTCCTCGTAAGCTCACGCCCGCCCTTGGCTTTCACGAACATTTCAACTACCTCTAACATTCTGTTCGCATGGCCACTCCTATGATCGCTTGATCTTCCCTCGAGGTAACAATGAAAAAAACACTGGTTATGCTCTCCCTCGCAGCGGTGTGTGTCGTGGGCACTGCTGTCGCTCAAAACTACAACGCGGGAGCCCCTGTCGCTCAAAGTTCCAGCAAGATCCAGCGCGTTCTGCTCATCAGCGTGGATGGAATGCACGCAGTGGATTTCCTGAACTGCGCCAACGGCATCAGCACCGCCAATAACAACCAGCCTTATTGCCCGGCAATCGCTGCGCTGGGCCAGACGGGGATCAACTACGTCTCCGCCAGCACCTCAAAACCCTCCGATTCCTTTCCCGGCCTGACCGCTATCGTCACGGGTGGAAGCCCGGCCCTGACCGGCGTCTATTACGACGTCGCGTACTCCAGAAACTACAACCCGCCCGCGAAGACCACCGGCAACGGCCTGGCGGCGGGCCCTTGCATGCCCTATGGGCCGCCATCGGGTACCACAACCGAGTATGAAGAAGGCATCGACATCAACCAGCACAAGCTGAACGGCGGCGCACCCAACGCATCGCTGACCGACGGCGGCATCGCCTCGATCGATTCCAAGAGACTGGTACGCGACCCGAGCAATGGCTGCGCGCCTGTGTGGCCGTGGGAGTTCGTCCGCGCCAACAGCATCTTCAGCGTGGTTCATTCAGCAATGGCGGTTACGCCGCATGGTCTGACAAGCACCCTGCCTACGCCTCCGTCGCCTCGGGCATCGGACCGACTGCGCTCGACGACTTCTACGCACCCGAAATCAACTCCAACGTGATCGGGCTTCCCGGAGTGAAAACGCAAACCGGCGTCTCGTGCGCCCAAATCCGCGACAAGGGCGCCGACCTGACCGCTTGGACCAACAGTTTCGAGAACATTCAGTGCTACGACACGCTGAAGGTGAACGCCATCCTCAACCAGATCGATGGCAAGGACCACCTTGGCCTGAAGACCACGAAGGTCCCTACGGTCTTCGGCATGAACTTTCAAGCGGTGAGCGTGGGCCAGAAGCTGATTGAAAAAAGCAACGGCGTGAGCGGCGGATACCTGGATGCCGCCGGCACCCCCAGCGCGGCCCTGCTGAACGAATTCCAGTTCGTCGACGCCTCGATTGGGGCGTTCGTCAACGAGCTGAACAAACAGGGGCTCCTGAGTACGACCCTGATCGTGATCACTGCCAAACATGGCCAGTCGCCTATCGATCCCAGCCGTTACGTTTCGCAGCTGATCAACGGTACTTCACCCGCCACCCTGCTTTCCAATGCAGGCTATCTTCCCTACTCGGAATCGACGAACAACAGCACCGGCATTGGCCCGACGGAAGATGACGTCTCGCTGCTGTGGCTGAACAGCTCGTTCGATACGGACGCGGCTGTCGCGCTCCTCGAAGCCAACGCTTCGGCTACGACCGGAATCGCCCTCGGAGAGATCTTCTACGGTCCTTCGCTCTTCCTTAACTTCAACGACCCCACCGTCGACCCCCGCACGCCGGACATCATCGTCGCGCCGAATGTCGGCGTTACCTACTCCGGCAGCCACGCGAAACAGGCCGAGCACGGCGGGTTTGCCCATGACGACACCAATGTTGTTCTGCTGCTGTCGAGGCCGAACTTCAAACCTATGACCGTGCAGGCAGCCGTGGGTACGGCCCAGGTCGCGCCCACCGTCCTCCGGGCCTTGGGTCTCAACCCTAACCTTCTGGATGCCGTGCGCGCGGAGGGAACGGGCGTCCTTCCGTCGCTTCAGTTCTAACCAGTCTCTTAGGCTCGGTTGGTTCGGAGTCTTCTTTTCAACATGGGTGCCCCGTTCTAGCGCGCCTTTCGCTAGGGCGGGGCTTGGTTTTTCTAGCTGGTCGGAGTGCAGATCTTCTGACTCCAAAAGTCCTTCGTCCTCCATCGTAGACGAAGTATATTTCGCTGATGAGGAAACAACGGAAAGGCCCCGCCCTAGCCAACATCGGGCTAGAACGGGGCACCCATATTGGAGTATTCTTGGCCGGGCCACCCACCAACTAAACGTGATGAAGTTTAGGTCGTGTCCACCTTGCTAGCGCTCTAAGCCTCGGGGCATGACATGAGGGTAGTAACAGGAAAGCGGTTCGTGCGGTGACGAAGAACACAGGGCGATGGTTTATCGCGACGAAGTTCCCAGGTCTCGAACACCGCGAGACCCGGCGCACCCGGCAACGAAATTCCTTCATCACGTTGATACTTGTCATTTTGTTTCAGAACTTTGCATCTGCCGGTTCGCAGACAAACACCACCACTGTCCTGCGTCTGCTCGATACGGCTACTGCCATGGCGCAGCGTATCAAGATTTCTGATGAGATTGTCATATTGTTCGTCGCCGCCGATGTCGCAGCCACTCTCGATCCAGAGCGAGCCAACACATGGTCAATCAAGGCTTTCAGGCTCGCGCAGCAATTGGAGCCAGCCGAAGATAATCGCCTCCCTATGGAGAAGAATGCTCTCCGTGTCTTATCTATCAATGATCCTGATACGGCGATGGCTTTGTATCGGCAACAAGAATCACCGTTGCAATTCAGAAAACCGGGTGAACAACTGTCCGAAGATCCTCGTGCTCTCAGCGTACCGAGTGTTTTTAGTGTGGTGTGGGAGAAAAAGGGCCGCGCCTATTTGGACCAACTGCAGAGTCTTGCGGCTTACCTAGGAGAGACTGGTCAGTATCCGTACCGTGCATTGGGAAAAATTGCGGCAGACGTAGGGAAGTCTGACCCCAAGCGTGCCAGAAGCATTCTCCGAGATGCGATCAAGTTTTATCGCAGCGACCATGGAGTGTTTGCTACTACCAATGAGGAATTTGTCGAATTCATTCTTGAGACTCACGCCGTAGCAACCCCCGCAATTCTAAGAGCCGAGTTGAATGCCCTCTTGCGCGAGTTGGAGCATCCTCGGGTGAGTTTTCCCACTCAGAGCAGTTTTCGTCTTTCGGTGACTACTCCAAAAGGCAACGCTTTATTCACTTCCGAAACAGACTTGTTCCTGTATCGCCTGATGCCGCTGATCAAGCTCGACAACACCCAACGGGCAACTAAGCTGCTTAGTACGCATACGGATCTGCGGAAGGCTCCCAAGATCAAGATTGATACCCCTATAGTGGTGGATGGGGCGGTCTCGCTTATGGGCACCGCTTCGGACGAACGAATGCGAAAGGCTCTGGATCGGCATCGTGTAATGCAGGTATCGCAATTGGCCGCGAGTGATCCCGCCGAGGCGTTAGCCGTCGCCGACCAGATAAGTGACTTAGTGCTACGGGATCTCGCTCTCGTTGCAATTGCGCCTTCGTACCAACAGATCAATGCTCGGCGAGCGGATGATTTCTTACAGTCAGCTACTAAGCACCTCGCAACGATGCCAAGCGACTTAGCCAAGCTGCAATTGACGGTGGCGCTTATCAAGGCAAATGTTACCCTTCACCGCATCGAAGCCGCACGGGTATTGTTCGGGGATGCTTTTCGGTCAGCTCAACAAATCGTCGCCGAGGATCTGCGACAACATCCCGATAGGCCGGCATACGCACTACAGGGATTCGATGAGCTGAACCAATTGTTCGAGGCCGATGTCGCTATCGAAAGTGCAGCAAACGTCGAGACTCGTCTAGCTGCATTCCAAAATCCAGTTCTGCGGGCGTCGCTGACGATCTCTGCTGCGCGGGCGATCCGTGTGCAGCCATGATCACCCTGAGTGGACGCGGACCTCAAGTGGAGGCTCTTGTCGGGAGTCGCGCGTGCCGGGTGCCCCGGGTCTCGCTGGTTTCGAGATCTGGGTGAAGCATCACTGCGGGAAAGCGGCTGGTTGGACGAGCTTCAGCTTCAGCACGCTCCATTCATTCACGCGCACCAGTCCTCTCTCCTGGCAGGCGTAGGCGCGGAAGCTGCTCCACCGCCATTGCTCAGGTACTTTCACCAGACCACGCCTCACCGGCTTCCACCCCACCCAGCGCAAAAGCGGCGCTGGTCGGGGACCCCGGATTGACTTCAACGTATGCACAGAAAAGAAGCGGATTGAGAAGCTGCAATACATTCACCGCAACCCAGTGAAGCGCGGTCTAGTTGGCGGGTGGCCGGGGCAAGGCCTCTGAGTAGATAGAGAGTTGAGGGTGCCCCATCCAACCGTCTTTTGGTTGGGTGGGGATTTTGACTTTTGTCTTTCCCGAGCAGAGATTATGGTGGGATTGAAACGCCACCAACAAGCCCGTGATCTGCACTTCGTTACTTTCAGCTGTGATCGCCAGCAGCCGCTGTTGCACTCCGGCGGATGGTCCACCTTTGCGATTCTTTCAATCCAACACTGACCAATCTTTTCGGGTGCCCCATTCTTTGCGCCTGCGGTTGGCGCAAAGGGTGGGAAACGATGAACCTGACATCCTGCCGTGTCCCGGGTCACAGAACGGCGGGAATCCCGGACGTATTCTGTCCCCATGCCGCACGGACTGGAGCGACGCTATGCAACACCAAGTTCCCATTTCATTACATGTAGCTGCTATCGCAGACTGCCGCTCCTGAATGACGATCTCATCAAAGAAATGTTCCCGATCATTCTTGAAGAACTTCGGCAACAGTACCGGTTCTGTGTTTATGGTTACGTGCTCATGCCCGAGCACTTTCATTTGCTGATGACCAAGCCTGAGATCGGAAACCCGTCGACTGTGCTCCAGATACTGAAACAACGCGTGGCAAGGTACGGGTTGAAGATCCTTCCTCCCACCCTTTCGCAAAAGACGCGAAAGAATGGGGCACCCACAGTTGCGGTTAACAACGAAAAAAAACGGAGCTTCTGGCAAACGCGCTTCTATGACTTCAACGTATGCACAGAAAAGAAGCGGATTGAGAAGCTGCGATACATTCACCGCAACCCAGTGAAGCGCGGTCTAGTCGCCAAACCGGAAGACTGGCGCTGGAGTAGTTTCCGTCATTATGCGACGGGAGAAGTAGGCACCGTAGAGATCGAGTCTCAGTGGACGGCGCGTCGCCGAGAGAAATTAGGCGTTCGCCTAACAGTGAACATGGTTCCCACGAGAGAAGATTAAAGGCCCCGCCCTAGCCAACATCGGGCTAGAACGGGGCACCCCATGTTGGAGTATGCTTGGCCGGGCCACCCGCCCGATCAGAGCAGGTGAAATTTCACCTGTCCTGAACCATCGTTCCCTGGTGAAACACAATCTTCCATCCCTCGGGGGTTTGTTGCCAGATGGTCGTGCGACGGGTCCAGCGCTTGTGGTCCTGGATGAGGGTGTACGTGACCAGGTACACGTCGGCGGCCAGTTTCTGGCATTGAAAGTCGCGGGCCTCCCAAATGTCGGGGCTCGGATGCTGGAAGCGTTTTTCCAATTCCGCCAAAACATAGTCCCGACTGTAAAACCGGCCGGACGCTCCGATCTCCCAGAAATCCGGCATCGTCATTTTTTCGAAATCCGCCCGGCTCGTCCCCAGTTCGGGACGGTGAAAAATCGGCTCCCGTTTCATCAGCTCGTCAAGAACCCCAAGCAATGCAGGGTCGGTCTCAAAGGGTGGTTCTGTTCCAGCGTTTATCCGGGAAATCATATTTATCCTCGCAGTTCCGACCTGGCATGCCATTCCCACTTCTGGAAACGGCCCGCTGCCCTGCCATAAAATAATTTTCTGTAATGTCGCGTCATGACGCGGCCACTTGGAGCATAATATTTGCCAAGTAGTGACCGCGTGGGGAGTCTTCTCCGGCCAGAGTTCATCATGCGACGCGTCTACCTTACACTCCGCCTGCTAGCCGTGGTGCTGGCTTGTCCCGTTATTGCTCTCTACATCCTAGCCGCCACGCTCCTGCATCCCATTGCCGCCGTTCGCAATCGCTGCCGCACCGCGCTTCGATTATGGATGAGCGTGCTCGACTGGGTGAAGGGAATCCCGGTGGGCTACAGTTACTGGGAGCAGTACCAGGCGCCCATCATGCTCGACGAAATCGTCGTCCATCACGAAGATTAGCCGCCTCCCTGCCCAACCTTCTGCGGTTGCGTTCCTTCGAACCGCTGGAGGATAATCAAGCTTCGCGCCACGGCTGCCGACGCCGAGGTGTGCCAGTCTGGGTTTGTGAATCTCCCGAACTACATAACGCTTACTCGCATCCTCAGCATTCCGGTGCTGGTCTGGATTTTGTCGAGTAGCCGCTTCAGTTCCACCAACGGTGAACGTGAGCTGCTGGCCTCTTTCGTCTTCATTGCGGCCTCGCTCACCGACGCCATCGACGGCTATCTCGCGCGCAAACGCGCGCAGGTTACCACCATCGGCATGCTGCTCGATCCGGTGGCCGACAAGCTGTTGATCGCCGCTGCTTTCATCACCCTGGTGCAGTTCAATCCTCGCACCGTGCCCGCGTGGATGGCCATCATCGTTATCGGCCGCGAATTCCTGGTCAGCGGGCTGCGTTCGATTGCCGCCTCCGAAGGCTTCACCATACAGGCAAGCGATCTCGGCAAGCTCAAGATGGTGGTGCAGATCGTCTCTGTGGTCGCCGTCATTATCGATCATCACTGGACCCGACTGCCGTGGTATTTCCTCAGCCTGCCGGTGCATCCCATTGCTCTGATCTCGATTTGGATCATGGTCGCGCTGTCGCTATGGTCGGCCATCGACTACTTCGTGGGCTTCTGGAAACAGATCGATCAGACTTCGGTCGAGCGCCGCAGTAAGCGTTCTTTTGTCCTCAGCCGCCGCAGAAAGCGAAACGATGTGCCCGTCGCATGAAGAGCTTCGCGCGGTAACCACGGGGGCCGCCGAATACTCCAGCACCGAACGTGAGCTTCTTTTCGGCGTGGCGCATCGCTCGGTCGAAAGCGCGCTCGACGGCAGGCCTCTCGACCTCACTCCGCCGAACGGACATCTTGCCGAGCCGCGCGGGGCGTTTACCACCTTGCACCTTGACGGCAAACTTCACGGCTGCATCGGCTACGTCCTTCCCGGCGCCTCCCTCTACGGCACGGTTGCGGAAACCGCACGGGCCGCGGCCTTCGACGATCCACGCTTTGAGCCTCTCACCGCTGTGGAAGCGGCGCGCATGCAAGTCGAGATCAGCGTGTTGTCGCCGCTGCGTTCCATCCGGCCGGAAGAAGTGGTCGTCGGAAAACATGGTTTGGTAGTGACCATGCACGGCCGTCGAGGCTTGCTGTTGCCGCAAGTCCCGCTGGAATGGAACTGGGACCGCGAAACCTTTTTATCGCAGACCTGCCTGAAGGCCGGCCTCCCAGCGATGGCCTGGAAGCAAGGGGCCGAACTGCAATCCTTCACCGCCGAAGTCTTCGGCGAAGACTAGAAGCCAGGCCGCAACCGGTTTCGCCGGAAAAGCCGGGACCTCACGAGGCGCCTGCGAAAAACGACCGGCGATCTCGCCGTCATGATACGAGCCCAGATACGAGCGACACGGCGGAGCAAATTCCCTCAGCCATCCACGAAGCGCGGGACGCCGTTCGTGCGAAAGTTCATGCCGGTGCGCTTGTGTGGGGCTTGTGAAAACGTCGTGAATTCCATTTTTCTCCATGGCGCTGCAACGCGCCTGCGCCGTCACGTAAGCGCTTTATTTATCAACTTGATGAAGCCTTTTATGGCCGGAAAGTGGGGTTGGAGAAGCGATGGGTGGCACTGCGCATCTTTTTTCCCGCAACCCGGCAAGAAATGCTGACATTCGTAACGAAGGTAGTTGCAACTCTTCTTGTGCATCTGTACGATGACGCAGCTACATGCGTGGAACGGCAAGTACTTATCCAAGTCGCATTCAACGGTTCCGGCTGCCCAGGGTGTGTGCCGCGGTGGTGGGAGTCGATCCGGCTGTCATGGTCGAGCGGGCCGAGGCCCTGGTTCGCGATAACCCCTTCATGGAGTTCAGGTTAGACTACCTGGCGCAACCGGCGGCAGCGCTTCCCAAGTTGAAGCACTTTCTCGATATGCATCCCGAGGCGACCGTCGTGGCGACCTGCCGAAGGGCTGTAAATGGCGGAAAATTCAAGGGGTCCGTCGCAGCCCAGGTCGACATCCTGACCAAAGCGGCCAACTCGGGATTCCAATTAGTCGATCTGGAATTTCAAAGCGCCGAGTCGATGAAAGCTCAGGATGTTGCCAAGTTGCGCGATCGCGTCGGCGTCATCTTGTCGTATCACGACTTCAAGACGACCAAAAAGTTGGAAGAGCAGTTCGCCGCGATGCGCGAATATCCCGCCGACTTTTACAAAATCGTTTCCACCGCGACCAGCCTGCACGACAACGTAGTGATGATGAAGTTTCTCGAAGCCCATTCCGCCAAGCACGACATGGTCGGCCTGTGCATGGGCGAGCAAGGAATCATCAGCCGCGTTCTGGGCGTGCGCGCCGGAAGCATCTTCACCTTCGCCGCCGCCACCCGCGGCGAGGAGACGGCTCCCGGCCAGGTCACGGCCAGCGAGCTGCGCGACACTTATCGCATCGACATGGTCGACGCCGCGACCCAGGTCTACGGTGTCGCCGGAGATCCGGTAAGCCATTCGCTCTCGCCGATCATGATGAACGCCGCCTTCCGGCGTGAGACGGTGAACGCCGTTTACCTCGCGCTGCATGCCAAGAGTCTTAAGGACCTCATGGCCTGTGTGCAGGACATTCCGATCCGCGGGCTCAGCATCACCATGCCGTATAAAGAGGACATCGTCGAAGTGCTGTCGAACTCCGATCCCCTCACGCGGCAGATCGGCGCATGCAATACCATCGTGCGCGGGCAGGACGGCAAGCTGTACGGCTTCAACACCGATGTGGCCGGAGTCGTCGTCCCGCTGGAACAGCGCATCACCCTGGCAGGAGCGCGCATTCTGATCGTGGGCGCAGGCGGTGTCGCGCGCGCGGCGGCTTTTGGACTCAAGGCCCGCGGCGCCGAAGTGTTCATCGTGAACCGCACGCCCGAGAAGGCGCAGGCCCTGGCCCGTGCTGCCAAGGCCAAGAGCGTTAAGCGCGCGGACCTGGTGAAGCTCGAGTTCGACGTCATCGTCAATGCCACGCCCGTGGGCATGGGCAGCAATAAACAGTCGCCTCTGGAAGAGAAAGAGCTCAACGCCAAGTACCTCTTCGATCTGGTGTACACGCCGGCCGAAACCAAACTGGTGGCGATGGCCCGCGCCAAAGGGCTGCACATCATTCCCGGTCTTGAGATGTTCGTGCAACAGGGAGCGCGCCAGTTTGAGATCTGGACGGGCAAGCCGGCGCCTATCGCGGAGATGGCTTACGTCGTGACCAAGGCGCTGGAGCGTCGCGCGGCGGAGGGGGGCGAAGAGCCGGCCCCTGCAAAAAACAATAGCGTGAAGCATGAAGCACCGAAGGCTGACGCCGCCAAGTCAAATGGCTCGAAATCGAACGGGGCCAAGAGTACGACGGCGAATGGATCGGCGAAGAGCACCGCGGCAAAAGATACCGCTAAGGGCACAAGCCATGCTCCGGCGAAGAAAACGGCCAAGAAGCTGGTCAAGAAGTAGCTGCCCGGCGTCCGTCGATGCGGGGTGCCCCATTCGACCTTCGTTGGTTGAGCCGGCATTTTGACTTCGTTCGACGAAGGAGCCTCGTGATGCCTTCTCCCCTAGAATCCGCCAAACTTGTAGGGTTTGTCCCCGTTACGGACTTCGCGAAAGCCCGGGCCTTTTACGAAGGTGTGCTGGGCTTTCGCGTTCTCGGCGAAGACCAGTTTGCGTTATCGCTGGACGCCTTCGGCACCCGCATTCGCGCCTCGAAGGTTCCACAAAACTTTACTCCCGCACACTTCACCATTCTGGGATGGGAAGTTGCCGACATCGAAGCGACTGTCACCCAGTTGCAAGCCGGCGGAGTCGTCTTCGAACGAATCGGCTTCTTCGAGCAGGACAAGCTCGGCATCTGGACCGCGCCCAGCGGCGACAAGGTGGCCTGGTTCAAAGATCCCGACGGCAACACACTCTCCGTCTCCAGCCACGTGCAGCCGAAAAGTTGACGAGCTGAGTGCCCTAAGTCTCGGCGCGCGGCCCAGGTCTCGCGCTGTTCGAGACCTGGGACTCCGTCTTTGAAACCGAGGAAAACCCCCCACTCCCGCCAACAACTTTGATCGGCGTCCTCTTCCAAAATGGGTGCCCCGTTCTAGCGCGCCTTTCGCTAGGCCGGGGGCTTGGTTTTTCTAACTGGTCGGAGTGGAGATCTTTTGACTCCAAAAACTCCTTCGCCTCCATCGTAGACGAAGTGTATTTCACTCATGAGGAACCATGGAAACGCACAGCCCCGGGGGACGGGCGGCCCGGGCAACGCTCACGAGGGTGCCCCGTCCAACCTTCGGTTGGTTGGGCGGGGATTTTCTCTCACTTTCACGGTAGGAACAATGCCCAACGCGAATCTCTTCTTCCACGTCCACTCCGACTCGACTTCTACCATGCACGCTTCTCCGGTTAAGGAATGCCGAAAACTGCTCCACGGCCGATCTGTTGCGTTCCTAACCTTTAAGGATGGCACGCACCTGTTCAATGAAATCGTCTGGTGCTTGCGAGGAGTGGGCATGCACCGCTTCGTCGGCGAGGACGGGGGCGCCCTGATTGTACAGTTCTAAAATCGGGGTAGTTTTTCCGCAAACCTGCCGAACCTCGTTCCAGACGCGGCGCTTCTCGGAGGACGGCAGCGAGTAACCGATCACCACCAGCGCTATCGTTCCCAACTCACAGCCACTACGGACTGCAAGCAGATTATCCGCCGACACGACGAGGTAGCCAGCGCTCTCGAGGGCGCGCTTTCTGACATCGGCAAGGTTGGGATCAAAAGAGGCGACCAGAATTACTGGCTTTTCCATCGGAACGATTCTAACTCAGCAGTTCCCGAAGGCTCATTTGGCAGACCCCGACGACCTTCAGAGCTGAGCTCCGGTTGATTTGGACAAAATACACATCTTTTGGTTCCCTTCAAGAATCGAGATTTCGCAAACCATGGCTCCGTAAGCTGGCGTCACGCCAGGCTGGCTTCCGGTACTCCAGGGTTACCCCTATTCCCCGGGCCTTCGCTTCATGGGCTATCTCTCCGACCAGGGATCTGGTTCCTTGACCGCCACCCCTTCCTATCCTCGAGACGCTTTTCGCATCCAATCGGTGCGGCGCACCATCAGTCAATGGTGAGCGGGGCGGCTGTGCCTTGCGGTCTGTTCGGCGGAGAACTTATGCCTTTCATTCGAGTCTGCAAAGTGTGCGGTGCGAAGAATCGTGTCAACGCGAAGCATCTGGCTGACACCGGCAAGTGTGGCAAGTGTAAGAGTCCACTGCCGCCGGCGGACGAACCGCTCGAGGCCGATACGGCGCAATTTGAGGAAGTTTTGCGCGAGGCAAAAGTGCCGGTGCTGGTGGATTTCTGGGCAGCCTGGTGTGGCCCGTGCCGCATGGCCGCGCCCGAGGTCGCGAAAGCGGCCAAAAACCTGGCCGGCAAAGCCATCGCCATTAAAGTCGATACCGAGAAGTATCCGCAGATCGCAGCCCGCTACAACGTGCGCGGCATTCCCAACTTCGTTGTACTGTACGGCGGCTCGGTCGTGCGCCAGCAAGCCGGCCTGGTGGACCATACGCAGATGGAAGAGTGGTTGAAGACGGCGGTTCCCGCTTCAGCAGCATGAAGACAGAGGCGGCAGGGAAAACACCCACTCAACCCATTCGACCCACCCTCCACATGCACCGAAGGGAATCGGTCTTGCGTTGGGCGGTTTGCCTTTCTGCTGTCATCCCGATCGGCTTTTAGCCGTGAGGGGCCTGAGGTTCCTCCGGCCGAGTTGGCGATGCCGGCCAACCGCAGGTCCCTCACTCCTAAAGGAGTTCGGGATGACAAATCAAGAAAAGCAGTCCGGGATGATTCGAAACGTTTTCATGAGTGATCGGATGATTCGAAAAGGTTTCCATGAGTGAGCGCGAGGCCGATGGGCGCCGCGTGTTTGCGAAGCGTGTCGAGCGGATGGGACAATGTTTGAGTGAGAAAACTATTTCCTTCCACTCTTGTCCTCATGACGGCCGCGATGATGCTGACGGTTAGCTCCCTCGCTCAACAGACCACAACTCCTAACAACCAAACCTCCACGGCAACCAAGACACAGAAATCCACCGCCACCCGGCCGCACTCGACAGCCACCCACCCGCAGGCTCCGCTCGTGCTCAAGACGCAGAAAGACAAAGTCAGCTACGCCATTGGAATGAATTTCGGCAAGAGCTTGCAGAGGCAATCGGTCGACGTTGATCCGGCGATCCTGCAGCGCGGCCTGAAAGATGCGCTGGCAGGCGGAAAACTTCTGATGACCGACGACGAAGCCAAAGCTGCGCTGACGCAGCTGCAAGCCGACATGCGCAAGCAGCAGGAGGCGAAAGCGCAGGAAGCGGGCGAGGAAAATCGTGAAAAGGGCGAGGCCTTCCTCACGGCCAACAAGACCAGGGAAGGTGTAACCACGCTGCCCAGCGGCCTGCAATACAAGGTCATCACCCAGGGCACGGGGCCGAAGCCGACTGCGGGCGACTCGGTGGTTTGCAACTATCGAGGCACGCTCATCGACGGGACGGAGTTCGACAGCTCGTACAAGCGCGGACAGCCGGCGACGTTTCCGGTGAGCGGCGTGATCAAGGGCTGGACCGAAGCCCTGCAACTGATGCCCGTGGGCTCGAAGTGGCAGCTCGTGATTCCTCCCGACCTGGCGTATGGAGCGCGCGGCGCGGGCGCGGACATTGGGCCGAACTCGACGCTCATTTTTGAAGTGGAGCTGGTATCGATTCAGCCCAAATAGGCTCGCGCCGGCCCGGGCAGTTCCGATAGCCCAAGGGTCGGCAACGAGAAGACCCAGGAAGCTGCTGATGGAGCTTGCCGTGGGCCGCCGCGAACTAGTGCGGAAGGCTGACGGCGTACAAGTACCACGAGGCATGCGGCAGCCATTGTTCGGCCCAACGCCAGTCGTCGTCCTTGCCGGTCAAGCTGTAGCCCAGGCCGAAGGCGATGCCATCCTCGTTGTCGAGGCCGGCGGTGATGCCGTTCACAATGCCTCCCGGAGCGTTCGTGTATTTGTAGGAAAGAAAAAACATGTAGGGAATGTTGCCGTGACCGCTGCCGCCAAGCATGCTGGCGTCGTAGGGATTGCGGCCGAGGATCCAATGCAGCTGGTTCCAGGCATAGGCTTCCAGTTGGGCCTGGAAGGCCGGATCGTCGGCGAACAGCGGTGCGGCCATGCGCGCAGCGGCGGCCAGCGAGGCCAGTCGAGCGTCTTCGCCCTGCCACCACGGCGCGGCCTCGGTGTCATGCGGGAAGAAGAACGCGGTGCGTACCTGGCCGTTGCCCATCCGCACGAGCTGTCGCGCATAGCCGAAGGGATTGTTGACCTCGGAGGTCACGGCGAGTTCGAAGCGTAGAGAGCGCCGCACCGCGTCGCGAACTTGTTTCTGCGCGGCCGGGTCAGCAATCTGCGCATATTCGAGCAAGCTGATGACCGGCAGGCCGGCGTCGGAGGGATGAAAGTAAGGACGCGTCTGGTTGTCGGCCCGCCAGTAATCGCGATAGTTTCCTTCGGTGGTCAGCCTCGCCATTAAGCTTGCGGCCCGACGATCGGCTGCCGCCTTGTAGCTCTCCTGCCTGGTTGCGCGAAAGAGTTCCGTGGCAGCCAACAACGCGCAATAGTCGTCGAGAATATTTTCCGTATGGTCGTTCAGCAGTTCCGTGTTGTGTTGGCTGAGGAACTGGAAGGCTTGTTCGGCGGCGCGCAGGTAGTCGGCGGCCGAGAATTCTCCGTCAGCGGGAAATGTGCCGGCAAGGGCGAGCGCGGCGATGGCCATGCCTCCTCCGCCGCGAAAATTCGCTTCATAGGCGTGCTGGCCTGCGACGCTTTGCGTCTGCTCAGTTGAATCCGCCGCGTTCTTCTTGATCTGGGTGCGCCAGTTGGGATTGGCGATGGCGCGGTCCTCGGGCAGCTTGTCTTTTCCGGGAGCCGAGATGCTTTCGTAGAAAGAGCCGCCAGGAACTTTCATGCGCACCAGAAAATCCGCGCCGAAAAGCGCTTCGTCTAGAATTCGGCGCTCATACTCGCTGAAGTTGTCATCGTGCCGCGCCTGGAGCACGTCATAACTTTTGAGCAAGCTCCAGACCACCAGCGGCACTTGTTGCGGATTGAAGTACGAGGTGAGGTTCTGGTGCGAGAGATGAATGCCGTAGTCGCCGGTTGCGTCGTACCAGCCGCCGTGAACGTCGACGAATCCGGCTTGTCTTCCGGGGAGAGGCAGATGGCGGTCGGCACGATCCAGCAGTCCGCTGGCACGTTGTCCTTTGAAGTAATAGATGACGTTCGACAGGGTGTTGCCTTCAAGCACATCGGTATCGATTGCAAAAGCACAAGAGCGCACTTCTCCCGCATCACTTTGGATCGCAATCGCGAAATGGCCGGGTTTCTGCCAGCCGGAAAAGTCGGCCGTCCAATAAACGCCGCCCCAGGCCTTGACCTCGCCTGCCGGCCTGAGGCTGCCGGTGAACACTACTTTGCCGGTCGCGGTGTCAATCAAGGTGAATTGCGTCGGGTGGTCCTGCTTGCTTCCCAACACCAGCGCCTGCTTGGGCGCCTGCGTATCGTAGCCGACCTGGTCCACCAGGACTTTCATCTGGGCCGGGGCTACGGCCGGCAACAGTGCGAGAGTTAAAACGAGGTAAACCTGCATCCGGATTCGAATGATGGCGAGGCCCCTTCGCAAATAGTTTCTGAGATCATAAACTATCAGTCGAGGGTCCGATTCGAGCCTCTTCTGGATGAAGCGCGCATGTACCTAAGAAAACCCATTCGACTCCGCGCGGCGCCAAATGGGGCGACCGCACTCTGGCCGCTGATCGTGGCTTTGTTCCTCTGCGCGATTGCGTCCGCAGAGCAACCTCCCGTGTCGCCGAAGCGTGAAGTCATCGCCTACGTTTTTTCCCAGGAGCGCGCGCTCCAGCCGGGTGAGATCGCAGCCGGCAAGCTGACGCGCATCAACTATGCGTTCGCCAATTTGCGCGCTGGCAAGATTGCGCTCGACTATCCGACCGACAAACAGAACCTGGCGATGCTGGTTGCGCTGAAGCGCCAGAATCCTTCGCTGATGGTGCTGATCTCAGCCGGAGGATGGCTCTGGTCGGGGCACTTCTCTGACATGGCGCTAACAAGGCAGAGTCGCAGCGTCTTTATCAAGAGCGTGGTGAAGTTTATTCGCCAGTATGACCTTGACGGACTCGACATCGATTGGGAGTACCCCGGCCTCCCCGGCGCGGGCAATCGTTTCCGTCCGCAAGACAAGCAGAATTACACGCTGCTGTTGAAAGAGCTGCGCGAACGGTTCGACGAGGAATCTAAGAAGCTGCAACGGCGGCTCTTGCTTTCGATTGCGACCGGCGCAACCTCGGATTTCCTGGCGAACACGGAGATGGCGGAGGTGCAGAAGTATGTCGACACCGTCAATCTGATGGCCTATGACTATTACGAGCCTGGGTCCGATCCGTTGACGGGGCTGCATGCGCCGCTGTTCACCGATCCGGCGGACCCCAAGAAGATCTCCGCCGACCGCTCCGTGCAGGAATACGAACAGGCGGGAGTGCCGGCGGCGAAGATCGTGCTCGGCGTTCCGTTCTATGGCCATGAATGGGGCGAGGTACCCGACCAGAATCACGGGCTGTTTCAGCCGGGAAAGCCGGTTCCGAACGCCTTCGCCAAGTATGGCGATCTTTCGGCGAGCCTGAGGAACGGCGACTTCACGCGCTACTGGGATGGGGCAGCGTCGGCCCCATATCTTTACAGCGCGAGCCGGCACATCTTTGTGTCGTATGAAGATCCTCAATCGCTTGCGCTGAAGTGCAAGTACGTGCTGGATCACAAGCTCGCGGGCATCATGTTCTGGGACTACTCTGGCGATCCTTCCGGAGCGTTGCTGGATACGATCCAAAGCAGCTTGAATCCGTAGAAGGCCAGGTAGTTGGGTTGACATTCCGTGGGAGAACCCGTGCCGTCCCTGCCGGGACTCGGATCCTTTTTCCACCTTACCCAGGACTGCGCCTTCGGCTACGTCCTGGGCTAAGATGAGTCGGCCCTACGGGCCTGGTGCAACGCCACGTGGACTAAGATGAGTCGGCGCTACGGGACTGGTGCCATGCCGCCGCACGCTGCGGTCGCATACCAAGATCAATCCTCATGTAGCCGACGGGAGAACCCGTGCCGTCCCTGCCGGGACTCGGATCCTTTTTCCACCTAACCCAGGACTGCGCCTTCGGCTACGTCCTGGGCTAAGATGAGTCGGCCCTACGGGCCTGCTGCAACGCCACGTGGACTAAGATGACCCGGCTCTACGGGACTGGTGCAATGCCACGTGGACTAAGATGAGTCGGCGCTACGGGCCTGCTGCCATGCCACCACACGCTGCGGTCGCATACCAAGCTCAATCCTCATGTAGCCGGTGAGAGAACCCGTGCCGTCCCTGCCGGGACTCGGATCCTTTTTCCGCCTTACCAGGACTGCGCCTTCGGCTACGTCCTGGGCTAAGATGAGTCGGCCCTACGGGCCTGGTGCAACGCCACGTGGACTAAGATGAGTCGGCGCTACGGGCCTGCTGCCATGCCACCACACACTGCGGTCGCATACCAAGCTCAATCCTCATGTAGCCGGTGAGAGAAACCGTGCCGTCCCTGCCGGGACTCGGATCCTTTTCCGCCTTACCCAGGACTGCGCCTTCGGCTACGTCCTGGGCTAAGATGAGTCGGCCCTACGGGCCTGGTGCAACGCCACGTGGACTAAGATGAGTCGGCGCTACGGGCGTGTTTCTTTGGCACTGCGTTCCACGTCGCGCACGGAACTCAGTTCTCACACAGACCCCGTCGCGCTGCAAGCGAACCGCAGGTCCCTCACCCCTGAAGGGGTTCGGGATGACAACGGTGGGGGGAGTTGCGCTTCGAGGATGACAAAGTAGTGGGAGGTCAAGCTTCGCGATGATCGGCAGTAGGGGACATTCCTATAAATACACTGACGAATGTATAGGCTGACTTACAAGGTCGAATCTTCAGACCCCCGAGCGGCTCTTATTGCAACTCGAAGTCGGCGGAACTGATCTTGGTGCTGTGACCTGCGGAATCAAGCGCAATCATCTCGACGCGATAGGAGCCCGGAGGCAGCCTGTCGGTCGGCAACTTCAAGCCCAAGGGCACAACCGGGTTGCCGGCCTTCACCGAGCCGGACGTATCCGGAACGCCGGCGTCGATCATCTTCGCTCCGGTCTTGCGGTCGATGATCTTGAGTTCGAGGCCGATCTTCGGAGGATTGGCGCTGGTGAGCAAGGGATCATAGGCCTCGACGTAGACGGCCGCGGGCTCGCCTTTTTTGAACTGGTTTGAAGCCGCCGGGATCACTTCGACTCCTTGCGTCACGAGCGGCTTGTGGTCCTGCAACAATTCGGAATCGAGCGTCGTGTCGTCTTCCCCATACTTATGCATCTCTTTGCTGAGGGCAACGGCGCTCAAGGTGAACTGCTTGCCGTCATAGGATTCAATGGTGAGCGGGATTTCCACCTTGCCGAAGCTTTCGCCCCCGGAGCTGAAAACAACCTTCAGGGTGTAGTGGCCGGGAGTAAGTTCGAACTGGTTTTCGTAGTAATAGGGCTTCTTGAGGAAGGCCTTCAGCTCGTCCTTGGTCTCGAAGTTCAGGTCCACGGCGTCACTGAAGCGTCCTCCGACCGAGCCGTCGCTCTTGGTCGCGATACCGAGAACGTTGATCGTCGCATGCTGCTTGCCTTTGTCCTTGTCGAACTTCAGGGCGTTGGCAGGCATCTCCATCGCGAGGTCGACGCGAGCGACATTCGGCGAAGTGAAGAAGTAGGGCGCCAGCATCGAAGCTGCGACGTTGCCAGCCTGCGAGCCGGCCGCGCGATTCTCCAGATCTTTCTCGGCAGCCTTTCCGGCGAGCATGTCGACCGGCTTGACATTGCAGTAGCCGGTGCGCGCCCGCACGATGGTTCCACCGCGATCGACTTTTACCTTTAAGGTGTGGCAGGCTCCTTCGGCTGAAGCCGAAGGGGTATAGCCCAAGCTGTAGTACTCAACCTGCTCCTTCGCGATTTTGCCCAGTCCGCCTGCGAGGTCGTTGGTGTTGACGATGACGAATCCGCCGGTGCCTTCGGCCAGTTCGTAAAGGATCTGCTGATTGGTGGTGGCGCTCGGGGGAAAGGTGGGGACGATCTGCCGGGGCTGGTAGAGAGGGTTCGGCATCGTGGAGGGAATGTAGCCGCCGCCCCCATGTCCGCCGGTCGTGCCGGTCGTGCCGGTGGTCCCTCCGGCGTGTCCACCGGTGCCGGTGGCACCCGTTCCGCCGCCATGTCCACCACCGCCGCCACCACCACCGTGCTGCCCCTCACCCGCCGGAAAAGCGACATAGGTCAGGTGCGGCGCCGCCTCGCTAGGCGCTGCCATCAGGTCTACATTCGCTTGCAGCAGGCCGTGGTCCTCAGGCGCCAGAGTGGGTGCGTGCAACGCTCCCTGCGGATTATCCACCGCTTTGATGGGCGAGAACAGTCCGCGCACGTCGACCGGGTAAACAGCGACGTTGGCCTTGTTGCAGGCGCTAATCACGGCTGTCAGCTCCGACTGCGCCTCTGAGGACCAGGGGAGGCCGGCCGTCAGCAGCACCAGGCTCTTCCGCCCGGGAACATTCGCCAGGTTCTTGGCAAGGCTGCGCAGGGCCAGCAACAGAGTGCGCGCCGAATAGTCGGCTTCGGCGCCATACAGCAGGGGAGGCGCACCGAGCGAGGCAACTTCGGTGGGTAGGGGCGCGCCAGGGTTGGACACGCTGGAGATCTTGATTCCGCTCGCCACCTGCTTCAGCCGCAAAGGATCGGTGGTGAAGTTCTGGGCGACACGCACGGTTCCACCATAGTTAATGATGGCCATGTAGCGGTTCGGGCCGGAGTTGGCATCGATGAAGCTGGCGGCTGCTTTGCGGGCCAGAGCTTCGTCGCCGAACTCCATGGTCGAGCTGTCGAAGAACAGCACCATGTAGTGGCTCTGCCCGTTGGTGGGAGACGCCGGATCGGCCTCGTAGGAGAAGCTCTTGATGGTTTGCTCCTTGTCGTCCTCCCAAACCTTGAAATCCTTTTGTGCGAGATCGCGGATATAGTTGCCGTGCTTGTCGGTGACGACGGTGTCGACCAGAACAAGTCGGGTTTCAGCCCGGATGACCGGAGTGGAGCTCTGCACCAGATTGGCCGACGATGTCTCTGCGGATTGCGATGGCGTAGCGGCAGCCGGCTGGGAGGCCTGTTGCGCATACGCCTGCGGCGCTGTCACCGTCAGGTTGCAAACGATGCAGCCAAGTGCTATCACCCAGCAAGTTGAATGGAGCCGCATTCCTCGAGCTTTCATACTTCACCCCTGCTCTTACGGAATCTCGATCGCGTCATTCGTCGCCGACAACTGACCGTCATCATCGCGCACTACGCATCGCAGCAGATAGCTTCCCGGTTTGACGTCGAAGTTCGCACGCAAGGTCACGCCCGAATTCAATTTCTTCTGCAGGGTTTCGTCGGTCAGCCGCATTTCGAGCGTCTTCTGGTCACCCTGCACGAAATTGCCGTTGCGATCGAACAAGGCGGAGACAATCGTCAAGTCATTGCGGTTGCGGCCGTCGACTTTCTGGTAACGGAGGTGCCGCACGTCGACCTTCACCAGCACAGCAAGTTTCGCCGCTTCGTCCGAAGTCTTGAAGAACTTGGTCTGCAGCTCAACCGGCATGTCCTTGCGCTCTTCCTGCGAAAAGACCGCATCGTTGATGTCGCTCTTGGCCCGTTCGGCGAGAGTCTCAGCGCGCTTAGGGGCATAATACCCCTTTCGCGCCTGCAAAGTGTAAGGCTGCTTTTCCTTGAGCTTGACCTTCAGCGAGTGGTACTTGCCGTCATTCTTTAGATTTTGCGGCGCGAAGCCCAACACATAATAAAATTCCGGAGCTTCGGTGACCCGACGGAAACCTTCCTTCAGGTCGTTGTTGTTATGGAAGTACGTGCCGCCGGTGCCGTAGGCCAGCTCGGACAGCACGTTAGCTTCCTCGCTGGCGCTCTGGGCCGCCAGTTGGCCCACATAAACACCGGTCATACCAATCGGGGTTCGCGACTTCGTAATATCGCCGACGGTGTCAAGTGTGTAGAGTCCTCGCGCGTCCAGCGTGCTGATGATGACGTTCGATCGCAGCGCCCGATCGATAACTTCCGTTTCTCTCTGCGTCAAATCCACCAAGAGAAACCCGGGAGACACGAGCACAACGGTTCGCTGTCCGGGCATCATCGCTGTCCGGTTCACCACATCCCGCAGGGTGCCCAGAGCCATCCGGGTTTGCTCGGTGCCGGCAGTCAGCTTCTGTTCTGCTGCGCTCATCACGATTGGCTGTGCCGCACCGATCGCGGCGGCTGACGTCGCGCCAGAACTCGGGTCGCCCTTGATGAGATGCATGCAATCCACTGCATCCTGCACGGCTGTCTGATAGGCCTTCGAGTCATGCTTGTTAATAATCAGGTCTGCCTGATAGAAGGAAATATCGGGGCAGTCGTTCATGGTCGCGTAAGTGGCGATCGGAGTGGGCCTGATGGCACCCAAGGTGTCCCGCAGCTTGGCGCGATCATCGGTGAAGTCGAGCATCGTCTGGCCCGATGTCGTGTACACCGCCGCGCGGTCGGTCGGCAGCAAAGTGTTCAGATGATTGAGGGCCGCGTTTCTAGTTTGGATTACGTCTGAGGCTTGCAGATGAACGTCGTCGAACAAGTAGGCAACATAGCGCTCTGGCGCCTGCGCTTTTGCAGAAGTCCCATCCTTCCCGCGCGTACCTCCAGGCGGAAGTGCGTTCGCGCTCTGCTCGACGGCGAAGCGCGCAATAGTTTGTGGCTTGCCGTTATCGAAAAGTTGGAAGTCCTCTTTCTTCAGTGTGCCGACCGCGAAGCCTTTGCTGTCCCGCACAATCACGCGCACCACGACCAGGTTTACGCTGACCTTGAACGTCGTGTCGTTTTCCTGACGCGTCGTGATTTCGGCTGTAGTCTTGGTATCGGCATTCGCCGCCGGAGCGGCGCTTTCTTGAGAAGCGGGCGCCGACCCAGCCGTGGCATTCGTCGCCGAAGATGCCGGTGACGCTGCGGCTTGGGCCCGGGCCTGGCTCGCCGTTATTAGCAAAGCTAGCAGACAACCGAGGCAGGCCTGGGCGAGGAACAGCGCTCGGACGGCGCGGCCGCGCGGCGGACGAATGCTTCGGCGACTACGAGAAGCGCTCATAATTCAGGCCTGATCTAGGATCCGGCAGCCAATCGCCGTGGCCCGGTCAGCTGTGGGGTTGATCGTAGCCCTTTCTCGAAAAAATGCCATATACCCCAACCCTGCCGGACTGGCTATGTTGTGAGTTGCGCAAGATCACTCGCATCAATGCTCCATATCGGGAACACGATCGTGATCCCTTGATCTCGGAGCTGGGCACGGATGCTCTCGGGTGGCGAAGATGCTACGCTGCTGGCGTTCGGGATTTCCGCGATGAGACGCTGTTGGACTTGGAAGCTCGCTTTCCTTCTGCTGTGTTGTTCACGTGTGGGATTCGCCGCGCAAGCCCGGCCCCCCGCGACCGAAGCCGAGCTTGCGGCAGCGCAGCAGCTCTACTGGGCGGGCAAGTTCGCTGAAGCCGAAACCGCGTACCAGAACCTGGTGAAGGCCAATCCAAAGCTGGTTCCAGCACAGGTCGGACTGATTCGTACCTTTCTGCGCGAAGAAAAGGTCGACGGCGCTTACGAGATCGCAACCAGCTCGCTTGCTGGGGCGCCGGATTCCGCCGCCTTGCTGTCGGCCATGGGCGATGTGCAATTCCGCCGTGCGGACATGCCCGACGCTGAACGCTCTTACCTGAAGGCGATCCGGATCGACGCAAAAGAGTTTCACGCATATCTCGGACTGGCCGACATGTATCGAGCGTTTTCGCTCTACCGTCACGCCCACGACGTTCTGGTCATCGCCCACAACCTCGCTCCCAATAATCCCGAAGTGCAGCGTGCCTACTTCGGCCAGCTTCCGACGGAAGGAGCGCATCGCCGCCATCGAAGCCTACCTGTCCGGTCCTCATCCTGACGATTTCGAAGAGACCGAGGCCGCTTCGCCGATATCTGGAGTTCCTGCAAGCGACGGCCGACAAGCCGCTGCATTCCTGCAAACTCGTGACGAAGGTTGCGCAGACCGATACCAAGCTCGACATTCTGTATTCCACCCCACAACACATTCGCGGGTATGGGTTGCCGGTCAAGCTGAACGGCCATGGCATGCATCTGCTGCTGGACACCGGTGCGAGCGGGATCTTGATTGGCCGCAAATCGGCGGAGAAGTCGGGCGTCATCCGCATATCGGACGAGCGCATGATGGGCATCGGCGACAAAGGTTCACAAACCGGATATACCGGCTCGGTTGCCGAGATACGTATTGGAGAACTCGAGTTTCACGACTGCATCGTGCGGGTGAGCGACCGGCCTTCGGTGGCCGACGAAGATGGCCTGATTGGGGCCGACGTCTTCAGTTCGTATCTGATTGACATCGACATCCCGGGCGGAAAGCTGAAGCTGTCGCCGCTGCCCAAGCGGCCGGACGAAGCGGTCGCACCAACGGCGTTGCAAACCGAAGCCACCGCGGCGGGGAATCCAGCGGAAGGCGCTGGCACCGACAAGGAAGAGCCCGGGGAAGGGACGGCCGGGGCAAAGGCCGACGGAGTTACGCCGAAGGCGCAACCCGCGGCCCTGGTCTCGACGAGGCAACTCCCGAAAGACCGCTACGTGGCCCCGGAGATGGCGAACTGGACCAAGATTTTTCGCTTTGGTCACGAGCTGCTGATCCCGACCTATGTCAACGACTCCAAGCCCTTGCTGTTCCTCATCGATACCGGCTCATTCATGAACCTGTTGTCGGTGCGGGCCGCGCGGCAAGTGACCAAGGTGAGCGACTCCAGCATGCAGGTTCGGGGGCTCAGCGGGTCGGTGCAAAAGGTGTATAGCGGGGAGCAGGCCACGCTCACGTTCAGTCACTTCCGGCAGAACAATCAGCAGATTGTGACCATCGATCTATCCAGCCTGTGCCGGCGAACGGGTACGGAAGTTTCGGGCATTCTGGGCTTCAATGTTCTGCGTTTATTGGAGGTCAAGATCGACTATCGCGACGGGCTGGTGGATTTTGTCCATCCCAATATTCCGTCGCCGCGGGAGTAGGTAGAAAAAATATCGCACCCAGTGTCGCCGCTGCGCGGCTCGCGTTCATTCCGCTCCTTGACCGCGGGCTTACGCCCACGGCTGACACAAATTTCGCCGCGATGCGGCTGCGGTCCACGGCTGACATGAATTTCAATGCCATGCAGCTGTGGTCCACGGCTGACATGAATGTCGACGCCATGCAGCTCGCAGAGCAACTCCGTGGGCGCTCATCCGTTGCATTATCGAACCTCCGTTGCGACCCAGTGTCGCCGCTGCGCGGCTCGCGTTCATTCCGCTCCTTGACCGCGGGCTCACGCCCACGGCTGACACAAATGTCGCCGCGACGCGGCTACGGTCCACGGCTGACATGAATTTCAATGCCATGATGCTCGCAGAGCAACTCCGTGGGCGCTCATCCGTTGCATTATCGAACCTCCGTTGCGACCCAGTGTCGCCGCTGCGCGGCTCGCGTTCATTCCGCTCCTTGACCGCGGGCTCACGCCCACGGCTGACACAAATTTCGACGCCATGCGGCTGCGGTCCACGGCTGACATAAATGTCGCCGCGATGCGGCTCAGCCTCAAAGGCGTCGACACTCCGTGTCATTCGCCACAAACCTGCAAATTGGGATTCGCCGCATGGCTTCGAGCAGGCGGCCAGTCCACCGTGGGCTGCTGCCAGATTGCTTCCAGCACATCGGCCGCCCTGACCTGGTTCAACTCGGTCCAGGTCAACAGCCAGCGCGCGGCGATGCAGCGATCAATCCTGGTGCCTCCCTTGGGAAGGGGGTAGTCGTCATAAAAGGCCAGCAGGTTCTCGCGTTGCGGAGCGAGATCGAGATAACGTGTGGGGCGCAACTCGTCCAGCCATTCGCGATAGGTGTAATCGGTCAAGGGATACTCGCCCCGCTTGGTGGGCTTGCCGGTGTCGAGATCGATGTTGGGGGTTTTAAGCGTGCCGCTCTTCAGCTCTCGCAGCGCCTGAGCGAAGCGGTCGATGGTCTGGTTCACGCTTTTGAAGTAGAGATCTTCCGTCTTCGGCGTCGGCTCTTTGAAGTCGATACCGTTCAAAGGACCGACCTTGGGTACGACCTTGAACATCGCCGCCATAAAGTGCGCGCCCGGACCCGGCTGCTGATAACCGGATCCGTAGGTGCGGTTATAGTCAGCCCTCGACAGGTGATAAAGGAAATGTTCGCGGTTGAAGTTGGGGATCTCTCGCTTCAACTCATCGCCCTTCACCAGCAGCGCGACCTTGGTCATCTCCGGAATAATGGTGCTGATGCTGCGGCGGTAGGTGTTGATGGCCAGTTGTTCCCGGGGCATGACGTCGGTGAGCTTCATGCCGTAGGTGTCGTAGAAGGCGCGCTCCAGCAGCGGCTCCGACACCTCAAATCCGATGAAGTTGTGATAGTCCTCGGGAGCGTAGCGGCCCTTGGCCACCTGCAGCACATCGAAGCCGAACTCGGTCTTTAAATGGGCCTTGTGATCGACGTCGTAGGGCACCGCTGGCCCGTACCGTCTGGCCAGCTCGGGGTATTCGATGCCAACCGCCAGGTTGATGAAGGGATGCCCATTGATATCGGCGATGTAATGCGAGAGGGCCCCCAAGGCGAAAGCATACTCGTTCAGGTCCTGCGCTTCGCTGAGCATCGCCTGCACAAAGTCGCCGCTGCGCACATAGTGCACCAGATCGCTGAAGACATGATTGCCAAAGGGATAGTAGCCGATGTCCTGAACGACCGAGCCACCGTAGGCATAGGCATGGGCCTTGAGCAGGTCCGCATCGGTGGCGTTGGGAAAGCGCGCTTTCAGCAGCGGAATGATCTGGTCTTTCCACAGGAGATCGATGATCTCTTCGTGGGTGAGCACCGAGTACGCCGCGCAGTGGGGGACCAGTCCCAACACGCAGACCACCAGAAGTGCGCAGACATGGGCTGCCCGCCAGTGCCGGCTCAGAATTTTCATCGAGCTAGAGTACAGGAACCGGGACTAAATGCGACCCATCAATAGCAGGACGAGCAGAATGATCACGATCAACCCCAGTCCGCCACTGGGATAGTAGCCCCATCCGCGGCTGTAGGGCCACGATGGATAAGCACCCAGCGCCAGGATCAACAAAATTACCAACAAAATGATCAACATAGTTCGATCGCTCCATTCGCTTCGGGAGTAGAAGCCAGTGACTTGGAAGCGGATTGGGGCGCCTAAGGATGCCTGAGACGCTGGAATGGTCCGAGCGGTGCGCACGGTGATCTCAAGCGGCAGGTCCCTCACCCCTAAGGGGTGCGCCAGCAGACCAAGCGGGCAACTCGGTTAACGGGCCAGGCCGCCACAGAAGCCGACCCAGGTTGAATTCTTCGATATCGTCGTTCCCAGAGCTATGCTGCGAAAGCCTTGGCCAGAAAGCGCGAGATGTGCCAGGCATCCATGTACTTGTAAGGGGTCTCGCCCAGGGAGTAATGGCCGCACGGCAGGGCCTTCACCGTGGTGTCAAGCCCGCGCCGCGTGAATTCGCTGGCGGTCTGCCGCGAAAACTCCGGCAGGAAGGTCAGATCGTAGCGGCCGTAGATCATCAGCGACTTTCTCGGCCACCGCTCAAACTTGTCGAAGTAAGCAATGGGGCTGATGCTCATCCACACCTGACGCAACTCTTCCTGAGTCAGCACCCGTTCAATGCCCTCTCGAACATGCCGGGTGGATTGGCCGGTCCAGGCAACATCCCCAAAGGATGTCGACGCATGGTTAAAAACATTCACGCTGATGCGCGCGTCATGGGCTGCAGCCAGAAACGCGTAACACGATCCGAGGCTGGTGCCAACCAACCCTAGCCGCGAATAACCACGCTGCTGCAGCCAATCGAGACAGGAGCGGATGTCGATGATGCCTTGCCGCGTCGCATCGACGGTGCGGCCGATGTTCGCCGAGACAGAGTAGTCCGCTCGCATGAATCCCGCAGGACGGCGGATATCGTGGTAGGGCATGCTCATGCGCAGAGCCGAAATGCCCAGCAGGTTGAAAATGCGGCACAACCCGTTCTGGCTGACGCCGTCGGCATTCCACTGTGGCAGCACGATGACCGCGCGATGGCCGCGAGTCGGAAACCAACGCGCGTTCATACAATTGTTTTCACCAGAAGGCGACTCTACCGCCGACGTGAACCGCAGAAACGTACCAATCTCATCTTTCGGGGGCTTCTTCGGGGCTTCGCTGCCGGTGTGAAACAGTTCGACCTTGCGCTTTTCCAGACGGAAATCCGTGGGGACTCTGTAACCAAAAAACTCATCGCTGTTCGCGACGAGGTGGCCGGTAATGCGCGCCCAGTACTGCAGCATCGCCACCGTGTCACGCTCATCGGTTGGAGGCGTAAAACCTTGCAACAGGGGCCATTTGAGGGTCCAGTCCATGCCCCACTCAAACGGGCGAACCACACGGTTGTTGTCCCGCGACGTCATACGGGTTTCCCAATCGTGCATCCAGCGCCGGTAGGTTTCTTTCATCTTTAAGGAAAGTATAGAGGTTGAAACGAAGCTGACGCTATGGAACCCAGGCAACCGGCAAGCTGCCGCGCCGAACGGTAGTAGCCGGAGGTCGAGCGGAACACCTCGCTAGCCTCAAACCAGAGGGATCTTCACAGGACGGTGGCTTTGAACTCAGAGATTTGTCTCCGTGATACAAAAGGGATTGCTCATTCCAGCCCAACTCCGCTCGCGTGTGGGTCTGCCGCAGGTCGCCAGTCTTTCGCTCCTCCTGATTTTCCTGGCACAGTGTCTATGGTTCATCGCGCGCGCACCGCTGAATGAAACGGAAAGCAGTTATGTCGAGGAAGGATTGCTCCGTCTCGACGGCCTTTCCAGCGCCGACACGGCGGATCGATCGCCGCTGGTCTCGGTTCTTGCCGGAGCCCCCGCTAAACTCCTTGGCACCGAGCAGCACTTTATTCGTCTGAATAGCTATCGCTGGGCGGTCCGCTTGCCGTTTCTCTTCGCCGGGCTCATGCTGGGCGCATCGCTGTGGTACGTGGCGCGCCGCCTCTACGGAAACCTTGGCGGCTATGTTGCCTTGGCCCTGTACGCATTCTCGCCGCCCATGATTATCCACTCCGGCCAGGTTGACCCCGACATCCTTGGAGCGTGGGGAGCGTTTGGCCTGATCTTCACCGCGATCGCCGTGGCTCACACGCTCTACGCCCCACGCGAGGTCGTGCTGTGGAACTGGCGGCGCATCCTGATGCTGGCTTTGTCGATCGCCATTTGCGTGGGAGCGCAGTTCTCGCTCTGGATTCTGTTGGTCCCCGCACTCACGTTCATGTTGTGGGTAGGAAACGTACGGCGCGGCGCCGCGCTGGTCATCTTCGCGGCCGCTTGCCTCCTCGGCGCGCTCTTGCTGTGGACGGTATACGGCTTCCGGCCGCTCGAATACATGCAGGCGCTCAGGAATGCCAGCTGGCTCGATTTTCCGCAGCGCGGGTGGAACCCTACTGTAGCGCTTCGAATGACAGGTGGCTTTCTATTGCGCAATGGCCCCGGGCCGCTGCTGCTGATGATTGTCTCGCTGGTTGTATTCCTGAGTTGGAAGCGAACTCGCTACTTCGGAACCGCCGCGCCATTGATTGTCGCGGTACTGCTACTGGTCTGTACCATCAGCATGCAAATGTACGCTGGTCCCACGTTCCTGGTGGTCGCATTGCCTTTCCTCATTCTTTTTTCGGCCGGGGTTTCCGCCGATATGCTGGAAAGCCGTCGAGCGGTTTTTGCCAACGCTTTAGTGGTCGGAGTCTTGATCGCTAATGCTATGCTTAGCGTGTACGCGCTACTGGAACTCGGCCCTCGAAGTTGAGCCGGAAAAGAACTTTGCGGCATCGAAAGGGTTGAAGTCTTTGGGAGAAGTCATGCAAGGTTCGGACCAGATCGGACCTTTGACGGAGCGGAAGTTCAGCTTCGCCGCGGTGCTAGCCGTTGCTATCCTCCTGCTATGTTTTGCCGGCGTTCCGGCATCGGCGCAAATCAACGGTGTCGCGCCGTCTGTAACTTCGATTCCCCTGAGCCATTTTTCGCCGAATCCGCGACCCAGCGTAACCTCGCTCGGGCCATTTGGGTACGGACCGGGAATTCCCAACGGTCCAGCCACAGGTCCTGACGTCCGCAACTATCCCTTCCGGCAGTTTCCTTACAATCGTTCCTTGTCTGGTCATGGCCGGGGAGGTTACACCTACGCGATCCCCTACTACATTCCTTACGACACCTCAGGCTATGACTACGGCTATGATTACGTAGGCGGCCCAGACGTGTACTCAGGACCGCCGATCGGACCGAACGATCCGACACTGCATATTGTTGTCGAACAGCCACCGGTACTACCGCCGCAAGCGTATCAAAGCCGCGTGACGTCCGACGCGAATTCATTCCAACGTCCGCCATCTTCTCAGCGTGCTATGTCTTCAAATACGGGAACTGCTGCTGCGCCGGCGCCCGCGCCCGAGTCGAAGCCGGCCGATCCCACGGTGCTGGTGTTTCGGGATGGCCGTAAGCAGGAAGTCAGCAACTACGCCATCATGGGACAGGTTGTCTACGTTTTCGACGACCATACCAAGAAGATCCCGCTGGCCGACCTGGATTTGAACGCGACCGTCAAGGCGAACGACGATCGTGGCACGGAATTCGCACTTCCGCCGCAGACTCCCCCCAAGAAGAAGGACTCCTCGCTGCCGCGCCAAAACCCGCCTGCGTCCAGCGCCGAAAAGCCGCGCGACATTGCCTCTTCGGTGCTGCCTTAGCCCTGTCCTTCGACGCGCCCGCTAAAAGCCGGCAGATTACTGTAAGTCATTGATGGGTAGCGGCTTATCGGCCCGTTCGACAGCCCGGCATGTGCTATAATGAGCAGTGCTATCCAAGCGTGAAATCTCCTGAAAACGCAGTGCTCCTGGGACAAAATCTGCCGGGCTCTCTGGGGAGGCTCGCACCCCCATTTTTCGTCCTGATTCAGAGAACGTTTTGACCCGCGGGGTACGCAGTTTTGAGAAGGGAACAAGCTGAAGGCCGAGTGCTGACAGCTGAAAGCTAACCATGGCTGACGATCCAAACCAGCAACTTCCACTCGACAACGTCGTCCCGGGCGGAAACGTTCAACCGATCAACATTGAAGAGGAGATGCGTCGTTCGTATCTCGACTATTCCATGTCGGTCATCATCGGCCGGGCGCTTCCCGACGTGCGCGACGGTTTAAAGCCGGTACATCGCCGCATCCTGTACGCCATGCACGACATGGGTCTGCTGCACAACCGCAAGCACGTGAAGTGCGCCAAGGTCGTCGGCGAGGTTCTCGGTAAGTATCATCCGCATGGCGACACCGCCGTCTACGACGCCATGGTGCGCATGGCGCAGGATTTCTCGCTGCGCTATCCCCTGGTGGATGGACAGGGCAACTTTGGTTCGGTTGACGGGGATCCGCCCGCAGCTTACCGGTATACCGAATCGCGTCTGACGGAAATCGCCGAGGAATTGCTGGCCGACATCGACAAGGACACCGTCGATTTCGTCGCGAACTTCGACGACACCACGATCGAACCGGTCGTGTTGCCGACAAAAATTCCGAACCTCCTCATCAACGGGTCGAACGGCATCGCTGTCGGCATGGCAACAAACATTCCCCCGCACAATCTCACCGAGATCGTCGACGCTTGCATCACGCTGGTGAACAACCCGCTGGCTACGCTGGCCGATGTCCTTAAGTTCGTACAAGGACCCGATTTCCCGACTGGCGGCTTCATTCACGGGCGGAGCGGTATAACCGAAGCCTACCGCACCGGGCGCGGGCGCTTCATGATGCGCGCCAAAGCCGCTATCGAGCACATCACCAAAGAAAAAGAAGCCATCATCGTCACTGAGATTCCTTACCAGGTGAACAAGGCCCGCCTCATCGAACGCATCGCCGACCTGGTGAACAACAAGGTCATCGACGAAATCAGCGACATTCGCGACGAGAGTGATCGCGACGGCATGCGCATCGTCATCGAACTGAAGCGTGGCTCAGAGCCCCAGATTGTGCTCAACCAGCTCTTCAAGCACACCTCAATGCAGGAGAGCTTCAGCATGATCTTCCTGGCCGTAGTCAACGGCCAGCCGAAAGAGATGGGGCTGGTGCAGGCCATCCGCCACTTCGTTGATCATCGCATCGACGTGGTCCGCCGGCGCACTGCGTTCCTGCTGCAAAAGGCCAAAGACCGCGAACACACGTTAGAAGGCTATCAGGCGGCTCTTGATCGTGTGGACGACGTCATTCGTATTATTCGCGGTAGTGAAAGCCGGGCTGACGCCCGGGTGAACCTGGTCGATTACTTCACCGGGAAGACCATCAGCGTTGGCGATGGAAAACGTGCTGCCAAAACGGTAGAACTGATCGGCGTGGTTGCCAAGACGCTTACCCGTCCGTTTGACGCGGTACAGGCCGATGCCATCCTCGAGTTGCAATTGCATCGCCTCACCCGCTTGTCGATTGACGAAATTTTGAAAGAGCTGGCCGAGGTTCGCGATCGCATCTCCGAATACGAGGCTATCCTCGCTTCTGAGAAAAAGCTTCGCACGGTGATTGTGACGGAACTCGAAGACATTAAGAAAAAGTACGGAGACGAACGTCGCACCGTCATTCAGGATGAAGCCGCCGAGCTGAGCCTGGAAGATTTGATCGCCGACGAGCAGGTCGCAGTCACGGTCAGCCACTCCGGCTACCTGAAACGCACTCCCATCTCGACCTATCGCCAGCAGCGCCGAGGCGGTACCGGCCGCAAGGGTATGAGCACGCGCGACGAGGACTTTGTCGAGCGCATGTTCGTTGCCTCCACCCACGACTACATGCTGGTATTCACCAATACCGGGCGCGTCTACTGGCTCAAGGTTTACGAGATTCCCGAGCTCAGCGCAGCCGGCAAAGGAAAAGCCGTCGCCAGCCTGGTGTCGCTGCAGCCCGGCGAAAATGTGCGTGCCCTGCTCACCGTCCGCGATCTCGAGGAAGAAGGCAAGTACGTCTTCTTCGTCACCCGCAGCGGCACGGTCAAGAAGACGCCGCTGAAGGACTTCAGCAACGTGATGTCGCGCGGCATCATTGCTATTGGCATCGAGAAGGAAGACGAACTTGTCGCAGCTAACTGCACCGACGGCAACCAGATCGTCTTCCTCGCCAGCCATGATGGCTTGGCCATTCGCTTCGATGAGAGTGACGTGCGGTCCATGGGGCGTCCGGCGTATGGCGTGCGCGGCATGGACATGCAGCGCGGCGATTATATAGTCGGCATGGCCATCACCTCGAAGGAGCGCAAGAAAGGCAAGAATGGCGATGCGGACCAGTCGAACCTCATTCTCTCGGTCACGGAGAATGGCTACGGCAAGCGCACCGATGTCGACGAATATCGGCTGCAATCGCGCGGTGGCAAGGGCGTGATCAACGTCAAGACGACCGCCCGCAACGGCAAAGTGGTCTCCATCATGCTAGTGAACGAGGAGTCGGAAGTGATGGTGATCAGCCAGTTCGGCAAGATCATTCGCATCGACACCAAGAACATCCGCGAGGCCGGACGATCAACCCAGGGCGTACGTCTGCTGCACCTGGAAGAAGGCGACCGGCTGGCGGCGGCCTCGGTTATCCCGCCCGAAGAAGTCCCAGAGAACGGAAACGGCGAGACTGGAACGCTGGTGCAGTAAGCCACGTCTGCGTGACCAACCACAGGGCGCGAGCGATCGCGCCCTTATTTTTTGCGCTACCATTGTTTTGAGAGGATGGCATGGAGAAAGTAAATCTCGCGCAGAAGTTCTCGTTGTTCACCGAACAATACCAGCCCAAGATCATCGGCGAGGTAAACGATTTGCATGTGAAAGTCGTCAAGCTGCAAGGCGATTTCATGTGGCACCATCATGAGGTCGAAGATGAACTGTTCTTTGTGGTGAAAGGCGCTTTGCGAATGCGCGTGCGCGAGGACGGGAGCGAGCGTGAATTTATGATTCATCCCGGAGAGTTCATCGTCATCCCGCATGGCGTGGAACACTTCCCTTCCGCAGAAGAAGAAACCCATGTCATGCTGCTGGAGCCGAAGTCGACCCTCAATACCGGCAACGTCGACAGCGAACGCACCGTGCACGAGCTACAGGAGATTTAATCGGGGGGAGCTGCGCTTTAGCTCGGCTTTTCGGTTGGGCGGCACGGAGCGTTCGGGTAGAGCTGCGCTTTAGCTCTGCTTTTCGTTGAGCGGCACGCAGCGTTCGGGTAGAGCTGCGCTTTAGCGCAGCGGCCGGCAGCCTGCCAGAAATCGGGGCTTCAGCCCCGCCCCGTGCCGCCGGCAGAAGGTTGGCTCAATTGATTGAGGGCTGTTGACGCGGCGCTGAAGCACCGCTCTACCACGGCCTTCTCTCTCTAACCCGAGCGAAACTTTTTCACCTTGGCGTCATTCTTCGGCAGCGCGTCGAGCAGTTGGCCGGCGGTGCGCTTCGTTCCAGGAATCTTCACGTCAGAGGCGATCTCGGCCAGCGGAGCCAGCACGAACCGGCGCAACGTCATCGCCGGATGCGGCACCCGCAATTGCGGCGTGTCAATGGTCGCGTTGCCGAACAACAGAATGTCGATATCAATCGTGCGCGGCCCCTTGGGCTGCGTCCGCTGACGTCCCATCTCCTTCTCGATTTCCTGAATCCCCTCCAGGAAAAACTTGGGCAGCATCTCGGTCTGAACCAGTGCGACGCAGTTCAGAAACCACGGTTGGTCGGTAAATTCGACTGGCTCAGTCTCGTAGATCGACGATACCGTCAGAACATTTCCCAGGTTCAGCAGCTTGCCAACTGCCGTCCGCAAGTTGGCTTGACGGTCCCCAAGATTGGAACCCAGCGACAGATACACCATTTTTTTCACGTTGTTATGGTAACGCGAAGCGAACGGGGCTAAAGCAGATTGTGAGTTGCTATCTCCCCGGTAGAGGGTGCCTTCACGCGTTCCGAGTCAGGCTTTCTATTTTCGGTCCCTCTAGTGCGCTGGAGGACGTGGCGCTAAAGCGCGACTCTACCCGAGCGCAGTTGGGATACCGTGAATGTGGAACCGCGTTAAAGCCCCTTGATTTACTGCGTGATCCTTACCAGCGCAGGCCGGCTCCCAGCACGGGCGTCGGAGGGATGCCGGATCTTCGTGACCATCGATTTCGCCGACTCGGTGCTGGAAAACATCTCGTAATGATCGAACTCGTCCTCGGCTACCGGGGTCAAGGCCAGGTCGGTGTAGTCGCGTGCGCCGGGATCCTGCTTCAAACTCTGGCGGAACCAGCCCAGTCGCCAGATCTGGCGTAACAAACTCGCGTGTTTCGCAATCAGATCGGCGGCATAACTCGGATAAAAAACGAATGGGCTCTCGACCGGCAAACCTGGGCGCCGCTCCTTGCGATATTTCCGCCGCAGATAGCCACCCTGGAGGGGATGCACCTTCTCCAGCGCAATGCAGCCCCAGTACCAACTCAGCAGAAGCAGCATGTTGCCCGGATTGCTGCCCGTTGCGGTTGCACGCCGCATCACCGTCTTCATGTGCTCCGGCGTGTAGAACGTCTTCCAGGCGTCCTGATAAACCTTCTCCCACTCTGCCTGCGACATGGTGGGGTGTTTCGCCGTCACATGCTCCAAGTCATACTTGTTCAAGTCGGGATCAAGGTAGGCGCCCTCTTTATAGAGTCGTTGATGATCTTCGGAGCCGGGCAGCGGTGTCAGGCAGTGGAACTCCAGCAGATCGATCGGCAGCTCGCGCTGAATGATCCGGATGTCACGAATGATCGATTCGGGTGTGTCCTTCGGGAAGCCCAGAATGTAGCCTGCGAAGATAGTCGCGCCCGCATGCTTCCACGCCAGCAGCATCTTGCGGTATTCGGTGATCTTGTTCTGCTTCTTCTTCGCCCCTAGCAGGCTGTCGGGATTGATGCTCTCCAGGCCGATAAACACGCGCGCCACGCCCGCACGGCCGGCTTTCTCGATGAAGTGGGGCAGACGGTGGCACATCGTGTCCACCTGGATAATGAACTTGATGTTGAGCTTCTCCTGCTCCCGCATGTGAATCAAACGGTCGAAAATGCTCTCCCAGTCGGTGTTGCGTGCAAAGTTGTCGTCGGTAATGAAGAAACGATTGATGCCCTGCGCAAGATTTCGCCGGATAATCTCTTCAACGTCGTCGGCCGAGCGCCGCCGCGACTTGCGGCCCTGAACATTGATGATGGTGCAGAATGAGCACTGAAAAGGGCACCCGCGACCAGCATCGAAGCTGGTCATGCTTCCGCCGGTGCGCTTGATGCGGGTCGCAGGAAGAATCGGCATGGTGGCCCCTGCAAGCGATGGCAGGTCGTCCATGAAGTTATAGAGAGGCTTCAAGGTTCCTTGCCAGGCGTCCTTCAGAACTGTGTCGAAACGGCCCTCGGCCTCCCCGGCAAACAGCGAAACCCCCAGATCTATGGCCTCCTGAAGTTCGGGTGTGATCTGAGGCAACATCGACAAACAGCCCGATACGTGGAAGCCACCGAGCGCAACCGGAATGCCGGCCATCCGCAACTTCCGCGCGATATCCATCGCTCGAGGAAATTGATTCGACTGCACACCGACCAGGGCGACCATGCCGCGCTTACCAGCCAACTGGCGGACAAGGCGATCCAGGCGAACGCGAGTATTGGTCTCGTCATATGCCGAAATCTCGATCTCGACGTCTTCGCCCAGTACCTGCAGTTCCTTGCACTCGAACGCAAGACCGTTCATAACTGCCAGGGTGTTGGACGGGATAGCGGAGCGGAACCATTGGATGAGATAGCCGTCGTCGTCATAGTGCGACGGCTTTATCAACACCAACACAAACCGCTGCTGCGCTGGCCTGGCGCCTTTCCTGGCCGGCACTGCTGAGTTCAAAGGAATACCCCTCGAGAAGAGCCGGGGCGAACAATCTCGGCGTATTACTACCAGTTTTGTCGAAATCGTGGTACCCGGTTAGTGATCGATATTGTAACCCAGAGGCGCGCCAGCGTGGATTGTTATTCGCCTTAGACGACTAAGAACTAGTCGGCAATCGCCAAATATTCTTCCGGCCACCGGGCGGCGGCCGTCTGGTCCAACGTGATCTCTTCCCAGTAGGTCTCATCGCGAAGAATCCGGGACACAATTGCGGTGTGCATGGCGTGTCCGGCGCGATCGGCCCGTACGTAGCCGAGGATTCGCTTACCAAACAGCGCCAGATCGCCAATGAGGTCCAGTACCTTATGGCGAACAAACTCGTCTTCATAGCGCAGCGGAGGATTGTCGATTCCCTGGCGAGTCAACACGATGCAGTTGTCACGCGAGGCGCCACGGATGAGGCCCATGTTCAGCATGACCTGTTGCTGCTCCAGCTCACCGAAGGTACGGGCCGAGGCGATCTCTTTGACGTAGCTGCCGTTGGAAAGTTCAACCTCGAAGCGCTCGGCGCCGATCAGCGGATGCGGAAAATCGATCGCGTAACTGACGGAATAGCGTTCCGCGGGATAAACGCCTATCTGTTTGTTACCTTCGCGCATTTCGTAGGGACGAAGGATTTTTAGATACACCCGCTTGCGCCGCTGCTGGCGAAGCCCGGCCTGGGTAATCATTTCGACGAACGGAAGCGCACTCCCGTCGAGGATGGGAACTTCCAGGTTGTCCAACTCCACGATGGCATTATCGACGCCCATGCCGATAAACGCCGACAGCAGGTGCTCGGTCGTAGAGATGAGTACGCCCTTTTTCATCAAGCTCGTCGCGTAGCTGACCTTGGCCACGTTGCGACTGTCGGCTTCGACCTCGAAACCGTCCAGATCGACACGTCGGAAGACGATTCCTGTGCCAGCGGCTGCAGGCAGGATGCGAAGCTGGACAGGCGCTCCACTGTGAAGCCCTACGCCACTGCATTCGGTGGGGGTCCGAATTGTACGTTCGTAGACCAAATTCGATTTATAAGGGGCGTGCTCGCAATAGATTACAAGCTGTGACTCGCAGTTGCTTGTGGTATTTTCGCCACAACGGTGTCCGAATTGGCACGCCACTTTGGGCCCTTCCTCACCTGGCGCTGTAACCTGCTGGTGTAGAGGGCGTTATGTGCCGAGTGGAAGGGAAAGCTGAATCCGACGGAGTTGCCCGGACGTTACCTATTCGATTCGTCCCAGAAAACAGCTACTTCGGGGGCGCCTGCTTGTTCGGATTGTAGGTAATGCCCTTGGTCTCAAAGAGAGTGGGCGGAAAATTGTTGTTGTAGGTGATCGAAGTCAAGAAGCGTTGACCGTTGGTTTCTCCGTTCCGGCTGCGCATCGTGCTGTACGGCGTCGACACCCCTTGAATCGGGCGATAATTGGCGAAAACTTCCGACTCCTCATCCATTTGACGATCCATCGGATCGCGCCAACTGTAGGTTTTCTTCAGCGGAAGATGCGTACGCGGATCGACATAAATCACAACACTGTCGTTGCTGCCGTTGAATACCGTCACCTTGTCCGCTAGCGTTTGCTCGACGATGGCGGTTCCGCTATACAGGATCAGCGTGTCTTTGGCGGGAAGCCATTGCCGGATCACCGTGGGCATGGAGTGGTCACGGCGGCGGAGATAGTCGTCGAGCTGCTTCTGTTCCATCGTGGCCGTGCCCTTGTAGGTGATCTCATAGCCTTTATCGCCAATGACCAGTTCGACTACGTCGCGCTGCTTGGTGAACTCAAGCCGCTCTTTATCGGGATACTGCCAGAACTGCCAGAACGGCGTTCCTCCCCCCACCGGATTACCGTGATCGAAAGCATAGGTCCGGCCCTCGACCTTCATATCGGTCACGTTGAGATAGGTCTCCCCACCCAACGCCTTGATCATGTCGTCGAGAACACTCTTGGCCTTCTGCACGCTTTCGTCTTTGACGCCTGCGAACTGCGCAGTCGGCCAGCCGGCGGGCGTAGCCTCACCGCTGGACGTGGGTACGGTGGTTGCATGCGCCGAAGCTTGCGGCGTCGGGGCTGGAGCCTGCCCTGCGACCGACGCGACCATTAACCAGACAACCACGAATGTTGCAGCTCGAAGCATGGGTTCCCAACGATTCTAACCTGTGCGAGCAGCAGTCGGTCGCCGCGTCCCAGCTAACGATTCCGGCGCAAGCGAAAGTTGGTTCCTTCTTTCGGCCAGTCCGTTTTTCAAGAAATCCGTCTTTTCCCCTATGATCCCTAAGGCCGCTTCCGAGGTCAGCGCGTTGTGGCACAGGCCACTGATCACTGGCAACTTGCCTTCGCTACGATCATTCAGGCCAACCCAAACGCGGTCAACCCTTTCACCGGTGAGGGACCTGCGGCTCGCCGGCTAAGCCTGGACCTTTCGCATACGTTAAGTGCCGACGAGCGCTGTTCGACCCGCAACGAATCCACCGGCCATCCCCTGGTATCTATATCTGTGAGTGTCCGACAGCGGAGAGGTCGGTCTCCAAGGACGAGCGCACCGGCAGCGCAATCTGTTCGCAGCTCGCGGCTCGTACCTCCTGACAGCCATGTTTGAATCCGACCTCAGCCAAGATGCCACCTCCGGCAAAGTCACCCGCCGGACTTTTCTCGGCATTTGTGGATTCGCAGCAGCCACCGTAATGTATTGGTCCAATCGAAAAGAGAAGGAAGGAGTAGAGAGCATGACAACGAAAACTACCCCCGAAGACGTCACGATCGTGGAGTTTTCCGACGACGGAAAGAAAATCGGCGCAGCCAAAATGCCCAAGGTGGTTAAGAGCGACGAGGAGTGGAAAAAAGAACTTTCGCCCAACGCCTACGACATAGCGCGCCATGACGACACCGAGATGGCGTTTACCGGCCAATACTGGAACAACCACGACAAGGGTCTGTATCGCTGCATCTGCTGTGGTACAGCCCTCTTCGATTCGACTACCAAATTCGACTCGGGAACGGGCTGGCCCAGCTTTTCGCAGCCAGTGGCGCCCGAGAACGTCAGCACGCTGGAAGATCGCACCTTAGGGATGACTCGCACGGCCGGTCTCTGCCATCGTTGTGACGCGCACCTCGGACACGTGTTTCCGGATGGTCCCGCACCCACCGGTCAGCGCTATTGCATGAACTCGGCAGCTCTCAAGTTTGCCCCTAAGAAGATCTAGTCAACGACCTCGGCAGCGAGTGAACCGACTGGCGATCCGGTTCACTCGCGAGTTATCTGACCAGGACGACGGCGAGATGGCTGCGAGTGGCCGTGTAGAATCGCAAAGGAATGCCGTCTTCGGCCAGCGAAAATTCCCCTCAACCGAGCCTTAGCTTTGGAGCGCGCCTGCTGCGCAATCTGCGCCCGTCGCACCAGCACAGCATCTTCTCTGCCACGCTGCTGCTGATGGCGGCGGTCCTGCTTTCCCGCATCATCGGCTACTTGCGCGAGATGTATATCGCGTGGTCATTCGGGGCGGGGCCGCAGACGGACGCCTACGTCGGCGCTTTCAATCTTCCGGATTTTCTGAACTACATCCTCGCAGGCGGCACCGCTTCCATTACGTTCATCTCGATCTACACGCGCCACACGTCGCGTGGAAACGAAGAAGAAGCACAGAAAATCTTCAACTCAACCATCACGATCATGACTGCCGTGGTCGTGCTCGGGACCATCGTCCTCGAACTCTTCACGCCGCAGCTTGAGCGGCTGATCTTTCCCCGCTTTTCCCTGGACCAGCTTGATCTTTGCGTCCATCTCACCCGCATCCTGCTACCGGGACAGATCTTCTTCTATGCCGGTGGCATCATTTCCGCCGTTCTGCTGTCCAAGCGGATGTTTCTTTATCCCGCGTTCAGCCCCATGTTCTACAACGTCTTCATTATTTTGGGAGGGATTGTCGGGGCGCGCACGCTCGGCATCTCGGCGCTGGCCTGGGGAGCGCTCGTGGGCTCCGTCATCGGACCTTTTCTTATCAATGCCGTGGGAGCAGCGCAAGGTGGACTGCGCTACGGCTTCAGCTTCGACTGGCACAACGAAGGATTTCGCCAGTGGGTGCGGCTTTCGATCCCGTTGATGCTCGGCGTTTCGCTGGTGTCGGCCGACGACTGGATCCTCCGCTACTTCGCCTCAGGCGGTACAGGCGATATTTCGCGACTGAATTATGCCAAGCGCTTGTTCGCCGTGCCCATTTCGATTCTGGGACAGGCCACCGGGCAGGCTTCGATGCCGTTCTTTGCCCGGCTGTGGGAGGAGGGCAAACGCAAACTCTTCGCCGACACCGTGAATCAAACCGTATATCGCATTTCGGCAGCGTCCTTCCTGGCCTCGGCATGGATGGCGCCGGCCGCACTGCCACTCATCGATTTGGTGTACCGGCGCGGCCTGTTCACCTTTCGCGACTCACAGGAGACCGCTGTTTACTTCTTCTGGTTCGCCCTGTCGTTGGCCTTCTGGGCGGCTCAGGCACAATACGCGCGCGCTTTCTATGCCGCCGGCGACACGCTCACGCCGATGATCGCCAGCACCATCATCGTGCTCGCCTCACTACCCGTTTATAAAGAGCTCTTCCACCTCTACGACGTCGCAGGACTGGCGATGGCCTCGGACATCGGCATCGTGCTGCACACCGTCGTTTTGGCCTGGCTGCTGCACCGCAAGAAGATGGTGCTGCTCGGCGAACTTCCCTGGCCGGAGGTGATGAAGGCGCTGGGTACTTCCGTCTTTGCGGCGCTGGTCAGTTACGCCGTCGCGCGCCGGGTGGTAGTGACCGGTAGCCGCATGGCTGACCTCCTCGCGCTGGCCGTGATTTCAGCAGCCTGGCTGGTCGCCATTGCCCTGGGACTGTGGCTGACCAAGTCACACCTGCCGCGAGAGCTGCGGCGCAGGAAGATCTCAACGGTTCCGGTTGATGCAATTGCCGAAGATAACGCCAGCAGCATGGAGCCTTAGCTTCCTCTCGATTGCGATACCAATCCGGTGCCTACGATATGTAGCCCCGAGCGGCTGGCCGCGGAGGCTGAGCCTGTGGCTGAAGGCCGAGCGCGGACCTCTACTTCAACACCCGCATCCTGGCCCAGTCATAGCCGAAGCGCTTCCCGCAATCCAGGCATACCACGTAGTGTGTCGACCGCGTGCGCGGCACGGTTTCCCATTGATCGTATCCGGAGTTGCGACCACTCAGGGTGGCGGTCGAGAAAGGCTGCGAGAGGTGACGATGCCAGCAGCGTACAGCAATGACTTGCAGGACCCGTTCCCACATCTTGAGCTACCCACTTTCCAGCGCGACCTTGCGGGAGGCGACTGGCGTCGCCTCCCGCAATCGAGAGACTCTCTCCGCTATGCCTCAAAGTCAAGCAATGGAAAGCCCTAGAACCTGCTGCGTAACAGGTTGTGCAACCGTCCGGGAGGAGCCGCTACACGCGAGCCGCAGCCGCCGTGGTTCCGGTCTCGCTTGTTCCCACCGCAGGCGTTTCCTTGGCTTCGCCGTTGACCTTCTGGCCGGGCTTGCGGATATCGATGCCGCCCTTGAAATACGCGCCATCTTCAATGCTGATGCGCTGCGCCACGACGTCTCCAGTAAGCGAGCCTTCGCCGCGAATATCGACGCGGTCGCTGGCCGTCATGTTGCCGCGTACTTTGCCCAGCACCACGATCTCGCGGGCCGAGATGTTCGCCGATACCACACCGTTACGTCCTACGGTGACGCGGTTCCCTGGCAGGTTGATCGAGCCTTCCACCCGCCCGTCGATGTACAGCGATTCCGAGCCCGTGACCTCGCCTTTGATCACCAGCGATTTGCCCAGCGTGGCCTGTTCTTGCGTGTTCAGCGGTGCGGCGGCGGGACGAGGTGCGGGCGGCGGCTCCGGTGTGGGCGGCGTGTAGCTGCGCTGCGGCTCGGGGCTGGGGGTCGGAGTGGTGCTCGGAGAATTGGTTGGTTTCCACATAGATAAACAAATCCTTTCTGAAGTAAGAAAGTGCCTGGAGAGCACTTGTTAAGCCGTACCGCAACTCTACAGCGATTCTTCAGAAAATGCTGGCTTCGTGCGGCTCTTCTGGGCGCACCGCTCAGGACGCACCTGTGGGCAGTGTGATTATTGCTACCATACCGCGAGTTGATATATCGGGGAATACCCCTATCGTGTTTTTTCATTCGCGCTTAGCATGGAACTAGGGCGAAACCAGTACGCGCGCATCAAACTGTGCAACAGCGATGCAAGAAATTTGGCCGCCCGCGGCGTTCGAGCGGTCACGAACCCATAGGAAACAGGAAACTTTATGGACAACGCTGTCTCCACTGGCTACAGACGAGCCGCGCAGCGGCGTAGATGCTGCGAGCCGGGGTGCTAGCCCCCGGGTACCATCACAATGAATGTTGCGAGCCGCGTAGCGGACGAGCTGTTTTTGCTGAAATCATCAGATGCACTGCGGTCACACTCTCACCATGCTGACTGACCGGTCGATCCTTCACCACATTGAGCGCCAGCCCCACCAGTCGGCGGGATTCAAGCAACTGGTCCGCGAAATGGGTTTGCGCGGAGCCGAGCGCCAGCAACTCGCCGCGCGCCTGGAATCGCTGGTTCGTTCCGGCCGGCTCATTGAGACCTCGCGCGATCGCTATACCCTCGCCGAACACGCAGCTTCGAACGCTAATCTCATTGCCGGTCGTCTCAACATGCATCGCGACGGCTATGGCTTCGTCATACTCAATCCCAACCAGCGCGTCACCATTCAGGGTGATATCTACATTCCGCGAGATGCCATCGGCTCCGCCATGCATGGCGACCAGGTGCTGGTGGAGATCACACGCAAGCGCGACGATGCCCGCGCCGAAGGCCGCATCGTTCGCATCCTCTCCCGCGCCAATCCCACCGTGGTTGGAACCTTTCACTACGGCAAGCGCCATAACTACGTCACCCCGATGGACGAGAAGGTCACGCAGCAGATCGTCATCCCGCATGGCATGGAAGTGCCGCCCGGCGCGAAAGAAGAAATCGTCGAGACCGCATCCCCCTCACGCCAAGAACGGCACAATGCGCCGTCAAAGAAGGCCATGCTGCGAAAAGGTAAGCAGGACCCCGATCGCGTTCTCGGGGGCGAGGCCCGTCGTCGCGAGTGGGACAATCTGGAAGGTCTGGTCGTCGATGCTGAAATCACTGAGTGGCCGGGCTCAGGTCAGAATCCCCGCGGCCGTGTGGTCGAGATTCTGGGCTACGAAGACGACTTCGGCGTCGACGTCGAGATCGTCATCCGCAAGCACCACCTGCCGCATCGGTTTCCAGCTGACGTTCTGGAAGAGGCACAGGAGTTCGCGGCAACCATCCCCTCGCCCGAGTTGAAGCACCGGCGCGATTACCGCGACTTACCGATCGTCACCATTGACGGCGAGACGGCGCGTGACTTCGACGACGCTGTTCTCGTACAAAAGTTGCCCAGCGGCAACTTCGAACTGCAGGTCCATATCGCTGACGTCGCCCACTATGTCCACGATCGCTCCGCCATCGACCTCGAAGCTCGTCTACGCGGTACCTCGGTCTACTTCCCTGATCGCGCCATTCCGATGCTCCCCATGGAACTCTCGACCGACCTGTGCAGTCTTCGTCCGCAAGTCGATCGCATGGTGCTCTCGTGTGTCATGGAGGTCGATCCTCACGGCGAAATCGTGGGTTATACCTTGAACGAAGGCGTCATTCGTTCTGCGGCGCGCATGACCTACACCGACGTGCACCTGATCCTCGAAGGCGATACGGCCTTGCGCCAGCAATATCACTCGCTGGTCGAGGGCTTCGAGCGCATGCGTGAGCTGGCCATGATCCTTAACTGCAAGCGCGAGCGCCGCGGCTCCATCGATTTCGATCTGCCTGAGCCGGTAATCGAATTCGATGAGAATGGGCTGATGAAGGGCGTGACCCGCTCCGAGCGCAGTATCGCCAACCGCATCATCGAGGAGTTCATGCTGGCGGCCAATGAATCCGTCGCCAGCTATTTTGAAGCGAAGCGCGTGGCCGCTATCTACCGCGTGCACGAGAAGCCCGATCCCAAGCGGGTCTACGACTTTGAGACCATCGCCGCCAAGTTCGGTTACTCGCTCGGCGTCGGACCGCTGCCAGTGAAGCGCATGACCATGCGCTCCGAACGACGGGAACACCGCGGTACCGGCCGGCGTCCTCACGTCGTCGAACTTCCCGAGGAGGTGCACCTCACGCCGCGCATGTATCAGAAACTCACGCAAAAGATTGCCGGCAAGCCGGAAGAGCGGATCCTGTCCTTCCTAATGTTGCGCTCGCTGAAGCAAGCCCGCTACTCCGAGAAGAACCTCGGCCACTTCGCCCTCGCCGCTCCCGCATACACCCACTTCACCTCGCCCATTCGCCGCTATCCCGACCTTATCGTGCATCGCATTCTGAAAGCCGTGTTGCGCGATTCGCCGGAGCAGCACGACCACGGCGTTCCCATCGGCATCGGAGGTGTGGCGCACAGCGAATCGCCTTCTCCCTGGTCCAAGCGCGAGCCGGGCTCTTCGAAGAAGAAAGCGAGCCCGGAGGCAGAGCACCACAAGCCGTTAGGCGGCCCCATTCCCGAGAGCGTGTTGCACGAGATTGCCGAGGAGTGCAGCCAGTCGGAACGGCGCGCCGACGAGGCCGAACGCGAGTTGATGGAGTGGAAGAAAGTGAAGTTCATGGAACAGCACATCGGAAATGTATTCGATGGGCTGATCGTGAGCATCACCAAGTACGGCATGTTCGTCGAGTTGACCGACCTGTTTGTCGAGGGACTGGTGCCCATCACCTCGTTGAGCGACGATCGCTACCTGTACAACGAGAACACCAAGCAGATTGTGGGCCAACGCACCCGCAAGACATATTCGCTCGGCGATCTAATCAAGGTGATCCTGGAACGCATCGATCACCAGCAACGCCGCCTGCAGTTTGGCGTTTTCGAGGAGCGCCTCGCCCGTCCCAAGAAACGCAAAAAGAAGAGCTGAACGCGGCGACGTATCTTTGGCACTTTAACGTTCTGCCGTCATCCCAGCCGCACTCTGTAATTGTGGTAGTCCTCTCGACCGCAGCGCAGCGGAGTGGAGACACCTGCAGTTTGCCAGCGCTTCGGCAGGGATGCGCCGACCGTCCTCTAGAACAACTGCTGCGCGTTGTAAATCAACTTGCCATCCACCAGGTTCGCCTCGGCCATCAACTTGTGGGTCCGAACCGGCCGCTTCTCGTCGTCGATGTGTAACACTGTGTATCCATGTGCCGTTAGATAATCGCTCACCAGCATGCGATGGCACTGGAAATAAACCCGCTCCGCGCACATGATCGCGGTGTTCCCCGCAATCCCCTCCGGCACTACAGCCGGTCCCTGTTTCGAGTTTGTCATCCCGAACGGCTTCAGCCGTGAGGGACCTGCGGTTACTCCGCTCTGCGAAGACCGGGGTGCCTCTTTCTCGTCTCCGGCTTTTGCGAACAGGGTGGGCTCTTGCGCAATCCGTAGCAGCCTCTCAATCCCGCCGGCGAATTCATCTGTCAGCATGTAATCCGCATAATTGCGAAACGAGTCGTTCCGCAACCCTGTATTCGGCGACTCGTCGCGAATCTTCTTTCGCCGGCCGCCCAGCTCCTTCATCCAGACATAGGCGATGCCGTTTTTCGGCAGCTCCTCTTCCAGAGATTCGCGATTGAAGTGCGGCAGCCGGCGCGACATGGGGAACGCGCGGATATCCACGAGATTGCCGATGTTGTGGGCCTTGAGCGCAGCGACCAGTTCTTCCAGCGTGCGCGTGGAGTGTCCGACGGTGTAGATCGTCGCCATCTATTGGGAGATGCGTTTCATCGCGGCCACGATGACCGCTTCCTGTGACGGCTCAGTCGTGCGCAGATCCAGCAGCACGCGATCCTCTTCCAGCCGCGCAATGATCGGCGTTTCCCATTCGCGCAGCCGCTGCAGCATGACATCGGCACTTATCTTTTCGGATTGCACAGCCACCACGCGTGTCGGCAGCGTTGCGCCTGGCGCGGCGCCCCCGCCAATCACGGAACGCGACTCCATTACCTCGACTTGCAGCCCCTGGCTCTCCTGGCGCAGTCTTTCTGCGAGCTCTCGCGCACGATGCGTGAGCTGTTCTTCCGTAAATCGCATCATACGTAACGCAGGCAGCGCGTCGTAATCTTCGCGCACATAGGCCAGCAGCGTCGCTTCGAGCGCCGCGTAAATCATCTTGTCGACCCGGAGCGCACGGAAAAGCGGATTCTTGCGAATCTTCGCAACTGTCTCGCGATCGCCGCTGACCATGCCGCCCTGCGGGCCACCCAACAACTTATCGCCGCTGTAGGTCACGACGTCGATACCTGCGCGCAGGCTATCGCCGACCATCGGCTCGCCTTGGATCCCAACCGTTCGCAGATCAAACAACGCGCCACTGCCCACGTCCTCCATCACCGGCAGATTGTGTTTGCGGCCCAGCGCGACCAGTTCCTGCAGCGAGGGCTGCTCCGTGAATCCAACGATTTCAAAATTCGAGCGATGCACCCGCAACAACAATTTCGTGCGTTGGTTGATCGCATTGGCATAGTCGGCGATTCGCGTACGGTTTGTAGTGCCCACTTCCCGCAGCACAGCACCCGACTTGCTCATCACGTCGGGAATGCGAAATGAGCCTCCGATCTCGACCAGTTCACCGCGCGAGACCAGGACCTCGCCTCCCTCGGCCAGCGCATTAAGCGAGAGCAGCACCGCCGCGGCATTGTTGTTGACCACAATCGTCGAGACTTCGCGGCCGTGCGTGCTGAGCAGCCTCGCGAAAAGCCGGTCGACGTGGACATCGCGCTTGCCGCGCTCCCCAGTGACGAGATCAAATTCCAAGTTGGAATAGCTTTGCGACACTTGCGCCGCGTGGCCCAGCGCTTCGCCGCTGAGAGGCGCCCGTCCAAGGTTGGTATGGAGAATGACGCCGGTTGCGTTGATGACCGGTCGAAGGGAGTAGGTCAGCTCGTGCTGAAGCCGACGATCAATGATGTTGGGCAACAACTCCACTGCGGCGCGAACGTGCTCTTCGTCGAAAGCACCGGCAACGAGCTTGGAACGCAAATCGTCGAGCGCGGCGCGTGCCGCTTCGATAGTCGCATTCCGTCCGTCCCGCTCCGCAAGCGATTGCAACTCGGCTCGGCGCATCAGCTCGTCAATCGACGGCAACAGCCGAAAGAGATCGGATTTCAAGATGGTTTTCAAGCTTGCTTAGTTTGCGCGTTCCGACGGACGGCATGCAAGTGGGCAACCAGCAGAGTGATCCGCTAACTGTCATCCTACGCGGAGCTTGCCTGCCCCTCGCCCCACATTCTGAGCGGAGATTCGCCGACATCGCTCAGCAGGACAGCAGAGTGGAACCGTTCTAACTTAGGCACACTACCGACCCCAACCCGAGGCCAACTGACTACGGACAACCGGCAACTGTCTTCTTACCCCACCTCCACCAGCCCGTAGCGGCGGCTCCAGTGGCTTCGCAGATGTTGCACTGCTCGGTTGATCTCCTCTTTCGTGAGATCGGGATTCGACCCTGCCAGCACGAATCGCGCCTCGTTACGTGCGGCTTCCAGCAGCTCGCGATCGCGCAGCAGATTGGCTACCCGGAAATTCGGCATGCCCGCCTGCCTGGTGCCGAAGAACTCGCCCGGGCCGCGTTGCTGCAGATCGAGCTCGGCAATCTCGAAGCCATTCTGCGTGCGCACCATCGCCTCCAGCCGCTGCTCCGCCTCAATCGAAATCTTTCCGCCGGTCATCAGCACGCAATACGACTTCGCGCTGCCACGGCCAATCCGCCCGCGCAATTGATGCAGTTGCGAAAGTCCGAAACGCTCAGCATGCTCGATGACCATGATGTTCGCGTTGGCTACGTCCACCCCCACCTCGATCACCGTGGTCGAGACCAGCACCTGGATCTCGCCACGCTGAAAGCGCGCCATGGTCACGTCTTTCTCATCGGCACTCATGCGTCCATGCAGCAGCCCCACATGCAGGTTGGAAAACTCGCGCGAGCGTAGCTGATCGTGCATCTTGATCGCCGCTTTCAGCTCGCCTTCCATCGCGCCCTCTTCGATCACCGGATACACGATGTACGCCTGCCTCCCACCCGCAACCTGCTTGCGCACGAAATCCCAAACTTCCTCCGCCCGTTCGTCGCCCACGCGTCGGGTCGCGATCGGGGTGCGCCCGGGCGGCAACTCGTCGAGCACACTGGTGTCCAGGTCGCCATACAGGGTGAGGGCCAGCGTGCGCGGGATCGGCGTCGCTGTCATCACCAGAACATCCGGCTCCAACTCGCTCGTCTTCTTCATCAGGCGGAAGCGCTGCAGCACACCAAAGCGATGCTGCTCGTCGACAATCACCAGTCCAAGCTGGTCGAACTCAACCGTCTCCTGGATCAACGCGTGGGTCCCGATCACCAGCTGAGCGTTGCCCTGCGCAATGTGCCGTTTGGTTTGCTTCTTGCGTCCTGAATCCTGCGAGCCGGTCAGCAGAACAATGCGATAGCCCTGCGGCTCCAGAATGCGTCGTGCCGACAGATAATGCTGTGTCGCGAGAATCTCCGTGGGCGCCATCAACGCCACCTGGTAGCCGTTTTCGATGGCGATGACCGCCGCTTCCAGCGCGACGATCGTCTTGCCCGAACCGACATCGCCCTGCAACAGGCGCCGCATGGGGGCCGGTTCGGCCATATCGTCGGCGATCTCTTTCAGCACGCGCTTCTGCGCGGCGGTTGGGTGGAACGGCAGAATCCGCTTGACCGCCGCGCGCACCTGATCGTTGATCTGAAACGCCACTCCGGTCTGCGCCCGCATCTTGCGCCGCTTCAGCTCGAGTCCGAGCTCGAGAAAGAACAGCTCCTCGAAGATCAACCGGATGTGCGCCGGGGTGCGCGCACTCTGCAGATTCACGATGCTCTCGCCCACGTCGGGCCAGTGCGCCTCCCAGAACGCCCGCTTGCGGTCGATCAGGCCCATCCTTCCACGCACCACCGGAGGGATCGCGTCCGGCACCTCGCCGTCGAGCCCCTCCAGCATCCCGTGAATCACCCGCCGGAACCATCGCGTCGTCAGCCGACCTTTGCCAGCAGCCTCGTAAATCGGCACGATGCGGCCCACCTCGAGCGAGCTCCATTTGCGCTCCTCGGCATTCACCTCGGGGGCGTCCTCCAGTGGGTTGTGGAGAATCTCGAATTGAGGTTGCACAATTTCGAAACGGTGGCGGCCGCCTCGGCTGTTCTCTTCCACCTTGCCGTAGAGCGCGACCAGGGCACCGGCCGGAAATTTATCCTTGAGATAAGTGGCATTGAACCAGATGCACTTGACCGTCTCGCGCCCCTGGCCAACCGTCATCTCGAAGATCGGCATACGTCGCGTGCGGAAGAGCCCTGAGGTGCGAACTTCGGCAATGACACTGGCCATCTCGCCCGGCCGCAACTCGCCGATGCCGCGCGGATTCAGCCGGTCTTCATAGCGAAACGGCAGGTAATACAGCAGGTCTTCGACCGTACTGATGCCCTTTTCCAGAAGGATCTCGGCAAATTTCGGCCCAATGCCTTTGACGTACTGCACGTTGGTAGCGAGATCGAGCACAGAGCATGGTAAATGAAGAGGCCGTCAGCCCTCACCAGGCAGACTTCAGCCCTCAGCTCTCAGCCGTCAGCTCTCACCGCCAGCAACTAGCGATTTGCCATGAATGTAGCCGCTGTCACCCTGAGCGGAGCATCCGCGCGGTTTGCGGGTGCGGGTCGAAGGACCTCTATCTTCGTGAAATCTGGTTTGCCGCAGGACGAACCTTGGCGTCGCTTTCTGGCATCGCAATCGCGCCCACTCTCGTCCAACCAACGTGCTTCGCCGAACCTTGAAACAGTTCGTTGCCGTCGTCATCGGCAATGTCCTCTACTTCTTTCTGTTAATGCCGTATTTGCCCGCTCGCGGACAGCACCAGCCCTTTCGTATTGACCTTGGACTGCTGGTGGATGTCTGGATCTGCGTTGTACTGTATGGAGTCATCGAATTTCTCGATCGCAGGAGCAGGCGGGACGCTTCCTAGAGGACCGATACCCCCGCTACGAATCGCTGGGACCGCCGAGGTAAATCCTTGTTCAAACTGCCGAGAATCTTGATCGCATTCACTCTCCTGATCGTGCTCGTGTTTTCCAACGCTTGCGCCAGGAAAGATGCCGCCTCTCCAACCTCGCACGACAGCGAAACCACCTCGAAGGCCGCCGGCCCCCTGCAAATGCAGCTCACGATTTCTCCCAGCCATCCTCGCATGATCAAGCCTGTCAGCTTCGCTTTGCATATCAGCGAGCCATCCGGCCATTCCCTCGATAACCTCACTGTTGCGGGACGGCTAACCATGCCGGCAATGAACATGCCGCCCACTGAGTTGACGTTCGAGCCCAAGGGCGACGGAAACTACGAGGTACATCTCAAGGACATGGACATGTCAGGACCGTGGACACTAACGGTGGACGCGTCGGGCGAGCATGGACGACTGACAAAGAGCTTTGAGTTTGTAGTCGGGGAATAGAGACCACTTTCGTCGTGCGCCATCCCGACAAACGTGTCAAGTTCACCCAAACGCTTACCTGGGCGAGAAATTCTTCTCCCGTGATCAGAAAAAAATCCGATCCCATAGCTGAGATGCACGTCTATTGCATGAGCGCGATCAAGGAAGGATCCATCATGAGTGCTTTCTGGGGCGCAAAAACCCGCCAACAAAAGGGAATAACCTTTTCAGTGGACAACGTTGTTCCGGCTATTAGGTCTTTACCCGAGACGCAACTCGATGTCAGCCTGAAGATGCGTTCGGATTGCGCATTGGTCCTGATGCCGGATCGTACAGCGTCCGCGGCGATGACTCCTCAAATGCAAAACATTGCGAAGTTGGAGCAGCGCCACGCGATTGCACTAGCGGCCGGAAGGAAGAGTCGACTAGCGGAACACGCCTCCTCGTTCACGCATCCGCTCATCGAGTCAGTCCACATCGCCTTCAGCGAACACCGGCCGTTGCTCTTGTCACCAGACGCAATCTGGCTCGTCATCGCCCAAGGTTTTGGTATCCATGTGCGGGAAAACGCGGAAGCGTTGCGCTCGCGCTTGGTTCGGCATGCCGATAAGAAAGAGCTCGTGGTGGTCTGCGACGGTCTAACGGAAGAAGACTGGCAGGATGCCATGGCAGCGTTCTCACACCTGATTCGCGAGAATACCGATCCGGTGTTGCACGAGACGCTGGTATGCGATTTCTCGACGACGACGCCGAGCATTCGTACTGCCAGCGAAGTGGCGCTTGATGGATGCCTTCGAGCCCTATTTTGAATACAGCATGGGTTGTGTTTGCGGCATTCCGCGAGTCACCCTCACCGGTACGGTCGAAGACTGGCAACGCATGCGTTCCCGTGTTGAGGTGCTCGCGACCTACGATCTGGAGTGGTGGATCTCGCGCGTGCGGCCCATCCTCGACGAATTTGTCAGTACTGCCGAAGGAAATCCGAATCGGGCATTCTGGCGTGCGATCTACAAACCCGAGAAGGTTTATCTTCGCGACATGCTGCGACTGGCTGGATCGGCGACCTCTTTCCTTATCTCGGTCGCGACGAGAAATCTCGCAACCATACCTTCGACAGGCCCCGAGTTGATTGGGTAATGCCGGAAAAAACCGGGATCTCGACCAGCATCTTTGGCTCCGGAATCTCTCGCGTTCCGATCAAACTGTCGGTCCTTTCCGTTCCTCGGCCCGTCGACGTTATGGGTGGCTTTTTCGGCGTTGGGCAGGATGCTTCGACGAACGCTCTTTACCCGATGATCAGTTGGGCGGTGGTCGAACGTCCGCCTGAGCGTCCTAAGCCGCCTCGGCCCGAGTTTCCGCCTATGGATGACGCTGTGATGGAAAATGTTGAGCAAGAAAACGGGCCTTTAATGGACACACGCGACCGGCGGCCTTAGTCGGTCTTGCCTCTTCCATGCTGCCGCACGTAAAGCTGCTCCACATCCTCGACCGTGTTGATCTCGGCCGGCGGCTTGTCTTGGCGAATGCGAACAATTCTCGGGAACCGCAACGCGTAGCCGCTGTCGTGCCGATCCGAGCGCATGATGGCGTTGAATGCCACTTCCAGCACAATCTGCGGTTCGACCTCGCGCAGGTGTCCATGATCGGCCGTCGTGTGGGCCAAGAACCATTCCGTCATCTCGGCGATCTCCAGATCTGTGAGACCCGAATAGGCCTTGCCGATGTTGACCAGCTCTTCGCCCTTGCGCACCGCGAAGGTGTAATCGCTCAGCACGTGCACGCGCTTACCGTGTCCGTATTCGGCGGCCGTCACCACCACGTCAAGCGTGGCCAGCTCCCGCTTTAACTTGAGCCACCAGCGGCCGCGGCGCCCCGGCATATACGGAGAGTTCACGTCTTTGATCATCAGCCCTTCGTTGCCGCGCGCCATCGCCTCATCAAAATACTGTTCCAGTTGCTGCGGAGAAGCGGCACGCATGCTCGGAGCGCGTATGATCCAGCCGGAGGAGGCTTCGGGCTCGACTTCGGGTGCAAACAGCAGACGGCCTTGGGCATTGACGACCGCCTTTGGCTCGACCCGCTTGGCGCCCGCGAATAGGCGATCGAGAATCTCCGCCCGTTCGTGCAGCGGACGATCCAGCGTCAGCTCGCCGCCGGCATAAATCACGTCGAAGACGACGTAAGCCACGGGCACGTTCTTGATGAGGTCGGGACGCACCTGCTTGCGGCCCAGGCGCTTCTGGATCTCCGAGAACGGCATGGCATGGCCGCCCTCGGGAGTCTCTCGCCAGGCGACGATTTCGCCGTCAAGAATCACGTCTTCGGTGAACTCGCCCAACGTCGGCACCAGCTCAGGAAAAGATGGCGTCACCTCGTCGAGCGTTCGGGAAAACAGCCGCACGTGTCCACCGCCGCAATGTGCCTGGGCGCGAATTCCGTCGTACTTGTCCTCCACTTGAGCATGGTCGAAATATTGGAACGCTTCGTCAGCATCGGCGGCCGGACTGGCCAACATAAAGCCGACCGGATGGAACAGCCGCATGCGGGCCTCGTTGAGACGATGCTCAGCGGCCAGTCGGAGCGTCCCTCCAATATCGCCCAGCAGCATGTTGACGCGCTGCACGTTGGCCTGGCGCTGCTCATAGGCCTTCGCGATGGCCTCTTCCACCAGGCTTTCTTTCAGCCCGATGCGCAGCTCCCCGCTAATGATCTTCAGCAGGTACTTAGCTTCGAGCGCGGTGGCTCGTAGCAGCAGCGATTTGAGGATCGCGGCCTTCGCCGTCGCCGTGCGCGTGTCGGCTATCATGTCGAATGCGGCCCGTACCTCGCTGAGTGCGATCGCGCCATCTGTTGGAGTTGCCGCCGCGTCGGCCAGCACATCATACGCAGCCGCGCCCAGATCCCCTCTCTTGCGATACGCTGCCGTCATCCGCGTGGCACTCGCGCCGGTGAGATCCGTGACCAGTTTCCAAAGCGCAGAGCCGCCAATCTGGAGGGTGCGCTCTTCAAAAGCGGGAAAGGCCCGGCCCGACAGAAACACCGCGGAGATCGCAGCCTCGTCGAGTTGGCGCGAGCGCAGGTACTCGGCGACGATGGCCGTCTTCTCACTTTTCTTGGTGGTGGCGCCGATGCGCTCGCAAGTCTCAGCCAATTTCTGCATGCGGAGGTAAGTCTATTTCGTGGGGTCGTCCGTTGGATGCGCTCGGCCCAACTTAAGCCTGCTTTTCCCAAGTTCAGATTGGCGCTCGGCCTGCTCGGCTAAATCTTTCGCCTGATTTGGAACTATGGCTGCGGCCTCCCCGTCTATTGTCGCCAGAGTGGGTTATGGACTGTTAAGTTTAATTTTCTTAGCAATTTACAGGCGAGGCTCTGCTGAAGATCATGGCGGCCATTTGTTCGTGACTCCTGGCTATCAGCATCCGGCGTAGGGCGAAGGATCGGCAGAACCCGCTGCTTGTCTCGATCGAATCGACACGTCAACCAACGGAACGGGTATGAGATGGGACCGCGAAATTATGCGGATCCTTCCCCAATCTGCGGATTGACAGGGGGTAAGAAGCTGCTACCCTAGATGATGTACGAGTATGCGCCGTCTGCGGTCGAGGAACATCCAATCGTTATGAATTTGCTGCGTCGTCACCTTCGGTTTTTGGCTGCCGTCCAACTGCTTCCCGCCTTGGAAAGTGGCGAGGAGACCCTCGTCGGCGGTCAGGCCGTGCTTGAAGGCGTCATGATGCGCTCACCGCACGCGTGGGGCATCTGCATCCGTAAGCCGGATGGCACGTTGTCGACGCATTGCGAGCCACTCGATCGAATGTCGGACAAGCACAAATGGATGGGCTGGCCAGTGGTTCGGGGCGTTATGACACTGGGTCAGGCGATGGTGCTGGGCTTCCGCGCCCTGCGCTACTCGGCTAACGTCGCGCTCGACCTCCCCGAGGAGCAGGAAAAGAAAACGGAGATCAGCGGGTGGGTCGCCGCGGTCAACATTATTTTTTCTGTTGGATTCTTTGTCTTCCTGTACAAGTTCGTGCCGTTGCTGGCGGCAACCAAGCTGAAGAACGCGCACCCGCTGTTCGGGAACCAGATCCTGTTCAACGTAGTCGATGGCGTCATCCGCATTGCACTCTTCCTGCTGTTTATCTGGGGAGTTTCGCTGTTTGCTGACATTAAGCGCGTGTACCAGTATCACGGCGCGGAGCACAAAACCGTATTCGCCTTTGAGTCGCGCGATCCGCTGACGGTTGAGGCCGCACAGTCTTATTCGACCTTTCATCCACGCTGCGGCACCAGCTTCCTGATGACCGTCATGTTGATCTCCATGCTGGTTTACATGCTGATTCCCGCGACAACCTTCTGGGCGCGGTTCGGAGCGCGTATCGCTTTGCTGCCGGTAATCGCCGGTGTTTCGTACGAGATCATTCGCTTCTCGGCCAAACACGCTTCTTCGCTGTTTGCGCTGATGACCAAGCCCGGTCTGTGGCTGCAACGCATCACGACTCAGCCTCCGACCGACGATCAGGTGGTCTGTGCGATTGCCGCCCTGGATGAAGCCATGGAACTGGAAAAACAGCGTGGCGGCGAACTGGTGATTGCGTAGCGGCGCCCGCCGCTAAGACTGCCCCCAATTCCTTCCCAAACACCGGCAAAGCGGTTTTCTACGCGACTGCTAAAATGTGTTTATGGCAAGCACACGCAGTACGACATTCAGCATTCGGCTCAGGCCTGAGATCAAGAAGAAGCTGGCTAAGCTGGCGAAGACCTCCGGACGCAGCGCGAATTTCCTGGTCTCCGATGCGGTGGAATCCTACGTTGACGATCAGGAGCGATTGCAGTCGGAGTTGCGCTTGGCCGAGCGCGAAACTGCAGGTGGCCATTATGTGAGAGACGAAGACATGAAAGCCTGGCTGCTTTCCTGGGGGACAAAGCACGAATTGCCGCCCCCCAAATGCGCCTGCGGAAAGCGTCATGATGACGAGGCGGCGTGAGGCCCGGATCACCGGAGCAGCGTCCGGAATTAGAGATCGTATGGTCGCGGCGGGCATTAGCGCGGCTCCAGGAGATACGTAAGTACGTCGCTGCCGATAAGCCGGACGCAGCGGCGCGGCTCGCGGCACGTATCGTCAGCGTGGTGGCGGTGCTCAGGAGTCATCCGCACGCTGGGCGAGCCGGAGCCGAACCCGGTATTCGTGAACTGGTAATCGGCGGCACTCCCTACATCGTGATTTACAGGGCAGCTCGCAAACGCGTGACGATCCTTACGATCTGGCACGCAATGCAAAAGAAAGAACGGCTTTCAGCCAGTAGGTATCCATGTTCGAACGTTTAGACCAAATCGAAGTCAAGTATGAAGAGCTGACCCAGGCTCTTGCCTCTCCGGACATCGTCTCGGATTCGGCTCGCTACCAGAAGACGGCGAAGGCACATAGCGAGCTCGTCCCCATTGTCGAGAAATACCGCGAGTACAAGGACCTGAAGCGCGGTATCGCCGAGAGCCAAGCGATGGCTGCCGAAGAAACCGATCCCGACATGCGCGCCTATGCGCACGAAGAGCTGGCGCAACTTGAGCAGCGTTTCCAGGGCGTCGAGGAAGACTTGAAGGTCCTGTTGCTGCCCAAAGATCCGAACGACGAGAAGAACGTCATATTGGAAATCCGCGCGGGCACCGGCGGCGATGAAGCGACGTTGTTCGCGGCCGAGCTGTTTCGCCTGTATACGCGATACGCAGAAACGCAGCGGTGGCGCGTGGAAGTGCTCTCGTCGTCTGAGTCCGGTGTCGGCGGTCTGAAAGAGGTCATCGCCATCATCGAAGGTCAAGGTGTTTTCTCGCGGCTGAAGTACGAAAGCGGCGTGCATCGGGTGCAGCGCGTTCCACAGACCGAGACGCAAGGCCGGGTTCATACTTCGGCGGTCACGGTCGCAGTGCTGCCCGAGGCCGAAGACGTGGACATCAAGATCGAAGCCAAAGACCTTCGTATCGATACGTTTTGCTCTTCCGGTCCGGGCGGCCAGTCGGTGAACACGACGTATTCCGCCGTGCGCATCACGCATCTTCCGACCAACACCGTGGTGAGCTGCCAGGACGAGAAGTCGCAGATCAAGAATCGCGAGAAAGGTATGCGCGTTCTGCGCGCCCGGCTTTACGAAATGGAGCAGCAGAAGCAGCAGGACGCGCTGGCCAAAGAGCGCAAGGCGATGGTCGGCTCGGGGGACCGGAGCGAGAAGATTCGCACGTACAATTTCCCGCAGAATCGCGTCACCGATCACCGCATCGGCTTCACCGCTCATCAACTGCCGGAGTTCATGGACGGCCGCATTCAGCCAATGATTGACGCGCTGATCACCCACTTCCAGGCCGAGAAGATGAAGCAGGACTCGGTGCTGGCGTGAGCGGGTTCCGCGCACTTTGCGGGAGTAAGGCGAACATTCATTCGCTTTCTCATCCCGGGCCGACTTCAGTCGGCGAGGGATCTGCGGTTTCGTAGGTTCTCTGCTCTTCTAGATTCATGCAACTCAAGCAAGCTCTCACCGAAGCGGTGCAGTCTCTGGAAGCCTCCGACGTCGGTTCGCCGCGGCTCAATGCCGAAACGCTTTTGATGTTCGTCCTCGGCTGCAATCGAGCGTATCTCTATGCACATCCCGAGCGCGAGCTGACGGAAGAAGAAGAAGCCCGCTACGACGAGGTGCTGGCGCAGCGCGGTCGCGGCGTGCCCTCGCAATACATCACCGGCCATCAGGAGTTCTGGGGCTTGGACCTACTGGTCTCGCCGGCAGTTCTCATCCCGCGGCCCGAGACCGAGCACCTGGTCGAAACCGTGCTCGAGCTCGCCAGGCCGCTTCTGCAGCCGCGGATTGTCGACGTTGGAACCGGTTCAGGCTGCGTCGCGCTCGCACTCGCGCACGAATTGAAGGACGCTGATGTGTGCGGTGTCGACCTGTCAGCCGAGGCATTGGAGATAGCGCGGGCAAACGCAGCACGGCTGCAACTCGACGAGCGAGTGCGGTTCGTGCAGGGAAATGTTTTGGAGGTCAGGGAAGAAGCAGGTTCCTCCACTGCGCTGCGCTCCGGTCGGAATGACGTGGCAGGAGGGTCAGAGGGGTCCTTCGACTACAGTGCGCGAAAGCAGCGCACCTGCGGTCAGGATGACGTCTCCGAACGGGATGAGAAGACTCTTTCACACGAAAGGACATTTCACGATTTGGACTTCGTTGTCAGCAATCCGCCTTATGTCGGGCTCCACGAAGCCGATAAAGTGCAGCGTTCGGTGAAAGAGTTCGAGCCCGGAATGGCGGTCTTTGCGGGCGAGCACGGCCTCGATGTAATTCGCCCACTCATCAGGCAGGCACACCAGGCCTTGAAGCCCGGCGGCTGGCTGGCCATGGAGATTGGTTATTCCATGCGCGACGCGGTACTTGCATTGCTCAATCCCACAATGTGGGATGACGTCCGCGTTGTGCCCGATCTGCAAGGAATTCCTCGAGTGATTGCAGCGCACAAGGACCCGGCGCAATCCGAGCGAACGAAGATGGCTTGACCAAAGCCAGCGCACCGAGGGGCGAATTATCGTTTGTGGCGCCTGCGCATCCGGCTGAACATCATTCCCAGCACGAAGCCAACGCCTACGGTCATCGCCAGCCGCTTGGGATCGAAGAAGTAGATGAAGCGTGTTCCTGCGGGGCTGATTTCCAGCACTCCGACGGGTTCCGTTCGCAAACCTCCACCGCCGCCTCCGCCCGAACGATCCTGCGAGGTGCTTCCTCCGCCACCTGCCCCGAACCCGTATCGCACGCAAGCAACAGGAATGATGGTCCTGCCCTCAGCGGTAATAGGCTCTCCGAAAACGTTCTTGACGGTGCCGCCCGCCTGAAATCTCTCCCCGATGGAGTGCAATATCTCGACAGCACTACTCATAACCAAGCTCCTTGATCAGTCTTTTGAAGGTTAGATGCGTTAATGCCGGAAGTGCCGCACCCCTGTCATAACCATCGCGAGCCCCAGGCGGTCGGCTGTGTCGATCACCTCCTGGTCGCGCACCGAGCCGCCAGGTTGGATGATTGCGGTGGCGCCCGCCTTTGCGATCTCCTCAACCCCATCCGGAAAGGGAAAGAACGCGTCAGAAGCGGCCACGGAACCTTTGATGCCCAGCACTGATTTCATAGCGCCGATCTTCGCAGAGTCTACGCGGCTCATCTGTCCAGCTCCAACTCCGGTGGTTTGCCCGTTGCGGGCATAGAGAATTGCGTTCGACTTTACGTGTTTGCCCACCTTCCAGGCAAACAGCAGGTCGCGCATCTCCTGCTCACTCGGCTTCCGTTGGCTCACGACCTTCAAGTCCGCTTCGCTGAGCGGGCGCACGTCGTTGTCCTGCACCAAGACACCGCCGGAGACGTTCTTCAGCACCCACTTCTGCTGCATCGGCACAACTTCGACCAGCCGCAGGTTCTTCTTGGCCGCGAAAATCTCGCGGGCCGCCTCGTCGAAGGCGGGAGCCGCGATGGCCTCGACAAACAGCTTCGCCATCTCGGTTGCGGTGTCTCGATCGATGGCACGGTTCACGCCGATGACGCCGCCGAACGCCGAGACTGGATCGCATTCCAGCGCCCGCTTATAGGCTTCGGCGAGGCTGGGCGAGACGGCGGTGCCGCAAGGATTGGTATGCTTGATGATCGCGACCACCGGCTCCTCGAACTCTTGCGCAAGATCCCAAGCCGCTTGCAGGTCGACAATATTGTTGTAGCTGAGCTGCTTGCCCTGCAACTGCCTGCCATTCGCGATGCCCTTGCCCGAGCCATCGGAGTACAACGCCGCTTTCTGGTGAGGATTCTCTCCGTAGCGAAGATCGAAGGCTTTCCGAAAATCGAGGCGGAGCGTCTCGGGAAACGCTTCGCCGGACGCCGCTTGCAAGTTCTCGCTATTCTCCTCGGGCAAGGCAATGCCCTCGAGTGTAGAAGCGATTGCGGAATCGTACGCGGCCGTCGTCGCAAACGCCTTCTGTGCCAGCCGCCACTTGGTTTTCACCGATAGAGAGCCGCCGCTTGACTCCATTTCCTTCGCGATGCCGTCGTAGTCCGCAGGCGAGGTCACGATGGCAACGTCCTGGAAGTTCTTGGCGGCGGAACGCACCATGGAAGGACCACCGATATCGATGTTCTCGATGATCTCATCGAAAGCAACGCCTGGTTTGGCGGCCGTTTTTTCGAATGGATAGAGGTTCACGACCACCATGTCGACCGGCTCGATACCGTATTCGCGCACAGCAGCGCGATGCTGCTGGTTAGCGCGAATGTGCAGGATGCCTCCGTGTACCTTCGGATGCAGCGTTTTCACCCGGCCGTCGAGCATTTCGGGAAAGCCGGTCAGCTCCGAAATGTCTTTCACGGCGATGCGCGAATCGCGCAGCAGCTTCGCCGTGCCTCCGGTCGAAACCAATTCAACCCCCATTTGGGAGAGCCTTTGCGCAAACTCGGCCAAGCCGGTTTTGTCGGTGACGCTCAGAATTGCCCGTTGAATCTTTGCCATGAATGCCTCTTTGGATGATGGTAGTCGCCCGTTGGAACGGTCTGCACGCCGCGGAAACGCGTGAATTCGCGATCGCGGACAACTGAACATGAGCAACTTACCATCCAGAGTAACGCAACCTGCCGGTGTGGTGATAAGCATCTAAGGTTAAGGATATGGACAATCGAATAGGTATCGTAATTGCTGATGACCACGCGGTCCTGCGCGAGTCTCTTGCCGCTTTACTTCAATCGCAGCCCGACTTTGAGGTGCTTGGCTCGGCGTCCAACGGCGACGAGGCGCTCCGACTGGTGCAGGAGAACCGTCCCAACGTCCTGGTGTTGGATCTGTTCATGCCGCAGAGTGACGGCTTCGAAGTACTGCGCACGCTGGACCGGGCGGGTGACCGGGTGGCGGCGGTTGTGCTGACCGGATCAGAAAGCCAGCAGGATTACGTTCAGGTTGTACGCCTCGGCGCTCGGGGTTTGGTGCTCAAGGGAGACGATCCCCAACAGTTGTTTCACGCGATTCGTACGGTCGCTGAAGGGGAACTTGCCTTCTCGGATGACGTAGCCCGCAGCGTGTTAAATGCAATGGCCTCCGATACCAAGCCCGAGCCGGGATCGATGGTGCGCTTGTCCGAACGGGAACGGCAGATTTCCTACATGGTGGCACGGGGAATGAAGAATCGCGATATCGCCGGCGAGTTACGGATCAGCGAAAATACAGTAAAACGGCACCTGCAAAGTATTTTCTCCAAGACGGGATCGCGTGATCGCCTGGAACTTGCCGTGATGGCGCTCACCGAGATCAGCAAGGCCGCCGCGTAATAACACAAAAATACCGCAGATTCGACTGCGGTCGTCAGTCACGGCGGGCTGCGCTTATCTTGCGCCGTTCGCGGCCATTTTCTTTACCATCGCGATCACCAGTCTGCGGTCACTGTCGTTCAGGTTAGACGAATAGCGCCTGATCTGTGTCAGGAAGCGGACCTCGTCCTCCGCCAGATGAGGAGCGGCCTTTGTGCCATTCTCGCCGGATCCTTCGCTGAAGAACTGCGCCAACGCCAGATCCATAGCAGTGGCAATTTTGGCAAGGGTGTCGAGTGACGGAATCGTGTGACCATTCTCCACGCGCGACAGATAACAGCGGAGCAGCCCTGTGCGCTTCTCGATGTCACCCTGCGACATACCCTTTTGCAGCCGGTAGTTGCGAATTGTTTCGCCAATGTTCATGCCAGAGTCTTCCTAAATTGAAGTGGCCAAGGTTGACTGCATAGTAACCACACCCGTTTCGGCTGGCAAGAGAAATCGTGTACCCTCCACCACATCCTAGAGAGAAAAATTCCCTTCTGGAACGGTAACCTATTACTTTTCAGTTACTAAGGTGGGAAGCCAGTGGTCATACTCTCGATGGCTCAGGTAGCGAACGGCTTCGTGCCGCCGGGCGAGGGTTCCACGCGAAGTTCCAGATAGAGCAATTCAGGCACGGGTGTGGCGGGGTCAGACGGGACCTCATAAAAGCCCATGTTCTTATACAGTCGGACGGCCGCAGCCATCGTTGGAGGATGTGTGTCAAGCCGCATCCGGCTGTAGCCGGCCTGCTGCGACTCCAGCAGGACGCGATTTAGCAAGGCAATCCCCAAGTTGCCGCCACGGAACGGTGGCCGCACGTACAACCGCTTCATCTCGCAGACGCCTTCCAGCGGAAACGGTCTCATCCCGACGCAACCCACTGGCTGTCCGGCGACCCTGGCCAGCAACAGTCTGCCTGCGGGCGATCGGTAATCGCCGGGCAGTCCGCGAAGCTCGTCTTCGAAGCCGGCAAAGCACAATTGGGGCGGCAGTTCCGACCGATACTGGCGAAACAAATCACGGACCTGCAGAATTTGTTGAGGAGTGACGGCTTCGACAATCTCGCTCACTGGCATGATCCGCGATGGTCAACTCATCAGGATGCCGCCGTTGACCTTCAGAACGTGTCCCGTGATGTAAGCGGCTTCTTCCGAGGCGAGAAACTTGACGGCGTTGGCCACGTCCAGATCGGTTCCGGTGCGGCCCAGGGGAATGTTCTTCAACATCCCTTCTTTCAGTTCCGCCGGCAATGCGGAGGTCATGGCAGTTTCGATAAGACCAGGCGCTACAGCGTTGACCGTTATGTTGCGCGAAGCCACTTCGCGGGCAACTGCCATAGTCAGGCCGATCAACCCCGCTTTTGAAGAAGCATAATTGGCCTGTCCCGCCTGACCAACCTGCCCGAAGATGCTGGTGATGTTAACGATGCGGCCCCAACGCTGCTTGAGCATGGATCCGATCACCGCCTGGGTGAGCAGGAACGGGCCGGTCAGGTTGGTCGCCAGCACCTCGTCCCAGTCCGCCCGCTTCATGCGCATTACGAGCTGATCGCGGGTGACTCCCGCGTTATTGACCAGGATATCGATCTTGCCGAAGTGGGCGATCGCGGCCTTGACTCCGGCCTTGATCTCCTCTTCGTTGGCGACGTCCATTTTGAAAGCTACGGCCTCTCCGCCTTGGGCCGCAATTTCGCTGGCGACCTGTTCGAGTTTTTCCTGGTTACGAGCGCAAAGCGCAACTTTAGCGCCAGCCTCCGCGAGCACTACCGCGCATGCCCGGCCAATCCCTTGCGACGCTCCTGTAACCAGTGCTACCCGGCCGTCGAAACCTGCCATGCGGATCTCCTGGGACAAACCAAGCAGAATTATACCGACTGGGCTCAGCCGAGCGGCAGGCGCTCCTCCTCCTGCAAGGGCGACAAACGCGCCGGAATGTCATCGCGGAAAAGATAACGCAGGATCGGCGGCGGAATCACGGTGGTCACGGCGGTCATGAAGATCACGATGGCGTAGGCGCGCTGCGAGACCATGTTCATCTGCAGCCCGATAAGAGCGACGATCAGCGCAACTTCGCCGCGCGGCGTCATGCCGACACCCACTCGCAAAGCGTTTTGCCAACCTTCTTTCAGGATCGGAAGACCGCATCCGACCACCTTCGTGATCAGTGCGATGACCGAGATCACGCACGCCAGCACAATAACGTCGCGATTGAAGACCCGCAGGTCGAGACGGGCGCCCATGGTGAAGAAGAAGAATGGTGACAGAAACTCGTTGATGCCGTGCACCCGGGGCTTCAGCCCCCACTCGGGAGAGTAGTCGGCAAAGATGAGTCCCGCAAAGAAGGCGCCGATGATGGCAGCCATCCCCACTTTGGTTGCTAAAACCGAGAGCAGCAGGCAGATAGCCAACGCAAGAATCAGCGGCGCGTCGTGCGTGGAAAGCCGCTGCAGCCCCGGGCGCATTCGCCGCACCACGCCGGGGCCAACGTAGATCATGAACCATGCGAATCCGATCGCCTCCGCTGCCACGATGCCGAGATGCAGCCAGCGAATCGTTCCCGTGGAAGCGACGCTAACGACAATGGCCAGTAGCACCATGCCGAGGATGTCGTCGAATACTGCAGCGCCGAGAATGATCTGGGAGGCGCGGGTCTTGAGCACGTGCAGGTCTTGCAATACCCGCGCCGTGATGCCCACGCTGGTCGCGACCATGGCTGCGGCCACAAAAGCGGCTTCGTGGGTCGCTTCGCCGCGCAGCTTCAGGTACAAAAAACCGAAGGTGAACGGAACCGCGACTCCTGCCAGAGCTACGTTCAGCGATTGTCGCCCAATACGAATCAGATCGCCCGGGCTGGTTTCGAGGCCGACCGTAAACAGCAGAAAGATTGCCCCAATCTCCGCCAGCGAGATGATCGTGTCGGAAGGGGCGATCACCTTGGCAGCGAACGGACCTAAGATGATCCCAGAAAGAATTTCGCCCAGTACGGCAGGCAGGGAAAGCCGTTCAAAAACTTCGCCGAACACTTTGGCCCAGACGAAGATGGTAAACAATTGCAGTAGAAGCGTGTCTGTTCCGTGAGGCATGCTTGCGACGGTGGATCTCGCGAAAGGGCCAACAAATACGAGCCCTAAAGATGGATGCGCTCCAGCTGGCGTCGGAGCGCAAAAATTCCAGAGTAGCGCAATGTCGCAACTAGGCTGACCAGCTTGCGAAAATTGCGGCGTGACTTCGGATTCGTGCCATCATGGCTCGAAGCGGAGGCACGGACAATCCCTGCCTTAAAGACTTTGGGACGGCTATGCAAAGACATACAACTTCCTGGTTACGCACGAGCGGGCGTATCGCCTATGGCAGCTTGCTGGCGATCGTTACTGCCGGGCTGATCGCCCGTGCGTTTGCCGGGAGTGCCCACCGCTTGTTCATACCCGTGTGGTTTGTGGCTGTGGTGTTCGTGCTTGCGCTCAGATACGGGCCGGCCGTCGGGGTGGTGGGCTCACTGGCTGCGGCCTGGATCTTCGCCCACGCGCTCTTCAGTCCGCTGGGAAATTGGCACGTCGCCGACAACGCAGCGCGGCAAAGTCTTGCCTGGATGGTGTTGGGAGGTATTTCCCTGTCGTACTTCTTCGCGCCTTCGCGAGGAAAGCGAACCGGAAATTCTGCAGACGCAACGCCGGCAACTCCTTACCGCAGTCGTTCGGGCGGCCAAAACAGAACCTTCAACTCGCGCGAAAAGTAAGCCACGTCGGCTTCCGATGGCAAATGCAGGCCGGCTGTCTGTGCCATCGTATTGAGTTCCAGTTCCACGGTTGCTTCCTGAAGCTCCCAGGGCAGGTGATGGATTTCCCCGCGATAGAGCCGCTTGCGGTTGTAGGAGTACAAACAGTATCGCTCGCTGAGAAAATGTGGCAGCGATCCGGAGTGCGTTCGGAACGCTCTAGAAACCGGACCATAGGACAGTCGAAGTTCTGCCGGCTTCGGCCCGTGCGCTCGCTGGGATCGATACCTCAGCATCGCCTCTCCGCGTCCTTCGACCTTCATCGACGCCTGCCAATACGGTAAGCGGTAGAAAACGCGAGCTCCCCACACGGCTGATAAGTTGCTGGCATCGAGGCTGAAAAAATAGACGCCCGGTCTGCCCTCATAGGTGACGTAGCTACGCACGTTGATTTCTGACAAATGTGAGATCCACGGTAGCGAGGGGACTCCCGGAGGCCGAAGATGGCTGATCCAGAACGGCGTGATCGAAACCCAGGCGCTCCCCTGATAGGTGTCGAGTTCCAGAACGTCGGGAATCAGCGGACGCAGCAGCCCGGGCGAAACGGCGTAGTGCAGGAACAGCAGATCGTTCCACCGCTGGGTCATCACCCACGGCGCCATCGGAGTAGGCCATGGACGATGCGCCGTGGCGAACAGGATGGAATCGGCCCCAACCCACTTGGTGCGAGTTTCTTCCCTCGTCCGCAGGTCGTGGGAAGAAGTTTGCAAGAGGAAGCTACTGTCCCTGATTGGCCGGGGTTGCGGACAGAGAAGCGGATAACGGTTGCGGCTGATAATCGCGGTGGTAAACGTCGAGCACTACTTTTCCCAGCAGACGCGTCCGCGCCGTGGTGTGCAGGTGGACGGGGAAGGTATACCCGCCGACCGCGGCACAGTCTTGCACGAATTCAATCTTGCGAACAAAGAACGAAGGCGATTTCTCAATCGACCCTTCCGAACGAAGCAAGTTTCCCGTGTGCGCGTCCAGATAAACGCGCCCTTTGAACAGGCCAACCCGCTTGCGATGCGGCTTTACCTGGTAAACGTGCACCGCATTTCCGTTCAGCTGTTGGTCCCCCTTGTAGGAGAACTTATAGTTCGCGCGGGTAAGGGCGGTGAGTGCGGAATCGCCCTTCTCCACGTAATCGACTTCCGACTGCAAAACCCGGGTAATCACGTTCGACTTCACAAATGTGTCACCCGTAAAGGTCATCGGCTTGTATTTGAGCGAACGGGGTGCAACATACTCACGTCGCAATTCAAACGCTCCGCGCTGCGAGGAGTCCGAAAGCTCGGCAATCACCAACGTATCGTCGGTGTAGGCCTGCAATCCGGAGACCTGTTGGAGTCCCTGGCTTTCGAAAATCTGAAGAGCGAGCTCGGGAGACAGAACCGGCAGGGACGGGTGCAGCGATGTGTCGAGCGCGGACACACGCGGAGCCTCGCCTCGATCGGCAGCGTCGATCGACGGCATATTGACCGGTCCAAAATGCGATTGCGAGGACCCTATGACCGGAATAAATAGAAGTAAGAGGACTGCAAGTTGCTTAGAAATAAGCCGTACCATCCTTTTAGTAAGGAATAATGATTGTACCCCGAAAACAGGAAATATCCGAGTCAACCGATCGATAGTGCTATCGGAGTAATGTCCGTTTCACGTTAGCGATTCCCACAGCCCAACGGTTGCCCGCACCAGCTATACCGCATATGATTCAGCGCAATGTCCTCCGGATACAAAGCCAGCAATGACAACAGTGATTCCTCGCCGCTTTCCCACACCCAGGTCTACGCCATCCATGGCGCCGATCCGGAGGTGCAGGCCTACGGCATGGCCAAATATTCCCGTTCATCGCTTTCTTTGCGCGAGTCGCTTTCTGAACTGAACGAGCAGAAGGCTGAGAAGTTCCTGAACACCTTCTATTTTCAATACGGTCATCGCAGCATCGCAGACCTCGCTCACCTGGCTTTCGCCATTGAACGGCTGTCGATTCTCGCTGCGACCGTCCTCGTCGACGAGCCGCGCTGGGACGGTCAGGAGCGTTCGACCCGCTACCAGGACTTCCAGAAAAGCGGCTATTTCGTTCCTGAATTCGGTGACGATGCCACGACCCGCGCCCTCTATCGCGAGACGATCGACCATTTATTTGCGGAATACCGTCATTTTTCTGAGGAAATGTTTCGCTACCTGCGCGATCGCACACCAAAACCCGCGGACATGAAACAGGAGACATACGACCGCACGTTGCGGGCGCGCGCCTTCGATTTGTCGCGCTATCTTTTGCCGTTGGCAACCAACACGTCGCTCGGGCAGATCGTCAGCGCGCGCACGCTGGAAACCCAGGTCTCGCGACTGCTCGCTCACACCCATGCGGAGGTGCGGCGCCTTGGCGAAATGCTCAAGCAGGCCGCGCGCGAGCCAGCCTACAACGTGAACCACGCGGCGGCGAGTGCCCTAGCGCAGGAACTTCAACGCGAATGTCCGTCCCTGTCCGAACAGGCGGCGGATTACCTCCTGCGCCCGGTGCGCGTTGCGCCCACGCTGATGAAATATGCCGAGCCGAGCGCGTACGACGCCGAAACCCGCCGCGACCTGGCTGCGGCTGCGACCGAACTCATGGGGGGAGCGGCAATCCAGGACGCTCCGCTGGTAGATCTGCTGGAACCCGAACCTCTCGAGGTTGAGCTCGCGACGACGCTGCTGTACCAGTATTCGCATTACTCGTACCGACAGCTCAGAGGGGCGGTCGAATCGCTATCCGAGGCAGGAATGGTCGAGATTATCGATCTCGGGCTGCGCTATCGCGGCCGTTACGACGAGGTATCGCGGGCCTTCTGCGCCGGCCAGCAATTCCGTTTCGACATCCTTATGGACATCGGCGGCTTCCGCGATATGCATCGTCATCGCCGCTGTGTCCAGATGGTTCAGGATTACACCCTCCAGCATGGCTACGACATGCCGCTGGAGATCGAATCCGCGGGCCTGACCGACCGTTACACCACGCTCATGGAGCGCACGCGCAACGCTGCACGCCAGTTGGCGGAGCGCGATGTCGATGGCGCCGAGGAGCAGTCGCAATACGTCATTCCGCTTGCGTTCCGCAAACGAACGCTCTTCAAGATGGACCTGGCCCAAGCCATTTACATCAGTGAACTCCGCACCGGCGAGGCAGGCCACTTCTCCTACCGCAACGTCGCCTACGCGATGTACGAGGCGGTCGCGAAACGCCATCCCGCTCTGGCCAAACACTTCCGTGTGACCGATGTGCGCGAACCGGTGGATCTGCTGAAGCGTTGATATTGCAGATGAGCACGGGCTGCGACCGATCACCGGTCTCCAGCGCTGGCCAGTACCCGGATCACGTCTTGCGGTGACTAACCAAACGTTAGTAACTTGATGCTCGCATATTCGCTATTTCTTCGCTTTTGGCTCGATTTTGGATGTATACTACGTCTTCAGTATTCATGCGCCATTCATAGCGAAATCCAGCCATTTACGGCGCTTGCCTCGCTGATACAGCACGACCTATTCCCCCGCGCTTCCGGCGTCCCATGCCGGCGGCTAACGCGACCAAGGAGCTGCACTTATGGCGGACGAGAGAACCGAGAAGAACCGGGCAGTCGACCTCACAATCACCCAGATCGAGAAGCAATTCGGCAAAGGCTCCATCATGAAACTGGGGAGCAAAGAAGCCGTTGTGCCGATCGCCGTTATCTCGACCGGTTCCATCTCGTTCGACTCCGCGCTTGGCGTGGGAGGCGTGCCCCGCGGCCGTGTCATCGAGATCTTCGGCCCTGAGTCTTCCGGCAAAACCACCATCGCTTTGCAGGTGATCGCCGAGGCGCAAAAACAGGGCGGCATGGCCGCTTTCGTCGATGCCGAACACGCGCTCGACCCGATCTACGCGCGCAAGCTCGGCGTGGATGTCGACAACCTGCTGGTCTCGCAGCCTGACTATGGTGAACAAGCCCTGGAAATTGCCGAGGCCCTGGTGCGCTCCGGCGCAATCGACGTTCTGGTCGTCGACTCGGTTGCCGCGCTGGTCCCTAAGGCCGAACTCGACGGCGAGATGGGCGACAGCCACGTCGGCCTTCATGCGCGACTCATGTCGCAGGCCCTCCGCAAGCTGACCGGCATCGTCTCCAAGTCGCATACATCCTTGATCTTCATCAACCAGATCCGCGAAAAGATCGGCGTGATGTTCGGTAACCCCGAGACCACCACCGGCGGCCGCGCCCTGAAGTTCTACTCTTCCGTTCGCATCGATATCCGGCGCATTGCCGCCATCAAGGACGGCGACCAGGTTGTGGGTTCGCGCACCAAGGTGAAGATCGTGAAGAACAAGACGGCTGCCCCCTTCCGCGAAGCCGAGTTCGACATCATGTATGGCGAAGGTATCTCGCGCGAGGGCGATATGCTCGACCTGGCCGTCAACATGAACCTGTTGGAAAAATCAGGAGCGTGGTTCAGCTACAAGGGAGACCGCATCGGCCAGGGTCGCGAGAACGCGAAGCAGTTCCTGAAAGACAATGTCGACGTGAAAACCCGGCTCGAAGCCGAGGTTCGCAAAGCTCTAGGCCTGCCATCGTCGGCTGACAAGGCGCAAGCTGCCGTCGCCAATGCCGAGGCCGCTCCGACGCCCACCCCGAAGGGGCCTGCGGGACGCAAGTAGCAGGCGGCACTCTGGATGAGATCCACAAGGAGGTCGGTCGGCTCCCCGGGACTCTGTTTTGCAGTTGGCCTTCTCCACTTGAAATCTATCGATGGATGTCTTTGTGCCGCCCGTTCATTTAGAATCAAGGGTTCTCTATCTAAGTGTCTGGGCCGTGTTCTATAGGGCGGAACTCAAATTTTCATAACAGGCGCACTGCGCCTGAGGAGGCTGTGCCATGAAACTTACCCCTGGAAAACTGAAGGGCATGAAGAATGTTTCTAACGATCGCGGCGTGATTTCGGCCGCTGCCATGGATCAGCGCGGATCGCTGAAGAAAGCGCTCGGAGCCTATGCCACCGATGCTGGACTGGAGGAGTTTAAGGTCCATGTAACCGAAGTGCTGACCAAATACGCCAGCGCCATTCTGCTCGATCCCGAGTGGGGACTTCCCGCCGCGCGCCGTCGCGCTCCGGGCTCCGGACTGCTGCTCGCCTACGAGAAGACCGGTTATGACAAGGCGTTGCCCGGACGACTCCCTGACCTGCTCGACTTATGGTCGGCCAAGCGTCTGAAAGAAGCCGGCGCCGATTGCGTCAAGATCCTGCTCTACTACACGCCTTACGATGACGCCAAGATCAACGATCACAAGCACGCTTGGACCGAGCGCATCGGCGATGAGTGCAAGGCGAACGACATTCCGTTCTTCCTTGAACTGGTTGGCTACAAGGAAGGCGTCGATGAGAAAGGCCCGGAGTATGCCAAGCTCAAGCCCGAAGTCGTAGCCAAGTCGATGGAGGAGTTTTCCAAGGACCGGTACAACGTCGACGTGCTGAAGGTCGAGATCCCGGTGAATCTGCAGTACGTGGAAGGCGCGAAGTCGTTCAAGGGAACGAAGGCCTACACCAAAGCTGAGGCCCTGCAGCACTACAAGAGCGCCGCGTCTGCCACCCACAAGCCCTTCATCTATCTCTCCGCCGGCGTGAGCAATTCAGAATTTATCGAGGACTTGGAGTTTGCCGCGGAAGCCGGTGTGAAGTTCAACGGCGTGCTCTGCGGACGCGCCACCTGGAAAGACGGAATTCCCATCTTCGCCGAGAAGGGCGGAGCCGCGTTCCGCGCCTGGCTCGAAACCGAAGGCGTGAAGAACATCCAGAACGTCAACAACGCTCTGAAGGCCGCTACCCCGTGGTTCAGCCTCTACGAAGTAGCAGAAGCCGTCGGCGTTCGCTAGACCGTTTTCGCGATCACACCATGGAAAGCGCGCAGGTCACACTGCGCGCTTCTCTTTGTCGGAAGTGCCCAGGAGATGCTTGTGCCAGGTGAGATAACGCACGAACCAACTCAACATCGGTTTGCATTACACGAGGGGCAGCAAACAGCCATCTTGATGTACCGCGAAGAACCCGGCAGGATCACCTTCGTCCACACCGAAGTGCCCCAAGCCTTGGAAGGTAGAGGAATCGGAGGCCAACTTGCCCGGGCAGGCATGGAGTACGCCCGCGAGCAGCAGTTGCTCGTCATACCCCGATGCCAGTTCGTCGCGAACTATCTCAAGCGCCATCCCGAGTTCTCCGAACTCGTCGATCCAGACCATCGCTAGGGAGGCTGCTAAGAAGTCAGAGACCGGCTTCTTTGAAGGGGAGTACATTTAGGTGCGCCGGTATGGGCGTTTATTTGTGATTTGTCGCCGGCTCAGCCCGCGAGGAATCTGCTTTGCCGGTTTTCAGCATCCCCCACGCCGGTGGAACGCCTGGCAGCTACTTCCTGCAGCTCACGCAGTAGCCGCCAATCTCGAAGCGCGCGATCACGATGTGAAACTGGCAATCGCGCTCCACTTGCCCTTTCACTCGATCGAACAGGTCGCTCTCAAACTCCTGCACTTTCCCGCATCGCAGACATGTCATGTGCATGTGATCGCGCTGTGGGCGGCGCTCGTAGAAGTGACCTTCCCCCTTTACGTGCAAGAGATCGAGTTCGTCGATCAGGCCGTGGCGTTTCAAGAGCCCGAGCGTTCGATACACGGTGACGCGATTGATATCGGCATCCACGCGCGCCGCCTTGCGGAGAATCTGGGCGGCGTCCAGGTGTTGCTTGGCGGTTTCGATGATCTGCAGAATAATTCTGCGCTGGCGTGTAAGGCGAATTCCGCGGCTTAACAACGCCGTCTGTAAAGCTCCCGGAACTTCAGTCTGGGGCAACGGCATAAGCAAATCCCATCGTGGTTGCATCTGATTGCAACTAGGTTGCAATCAATTCTGCACCGGAATCTTGACTGCTCTCGCAGCCTGTAGCTTAATAGATATCAGCCAGTTGCAACCGAGTTGCAACTGGGGATGGAGGGATTATACCACTGGAGTGGCCCTTCCAAAATAGTTTAGATACCGAGCTTTCAAGTTTCCTCTACGACGCTGGTAGTAGAGGCGACTTGTGTTTCTATCGGATGAAAGCCTTCATGAAAAATTCCAGAAGTGTCGCCGGCTTGTTGTCTCTTATGGTTTTCGCACTAACTCTTGCCGCCACCATCGTGCCTTCTTATCTTGGGGTTGCGGCTCAGGAATATCCCTACTTCGTTACCTATTCCCAGGAAATGGAAGAGCCCGGAAACCTTGATCTAGAAGTATTTAACGTAGTTGGTACGCCGGCTCCCGGCAGTCAATTTCTTGGATCGAACCTCGAATTTGAATATGGACTGAAGGCATGGTGGACAACCGAGTTCTACCTCGATGGGCAAGCCACGCAGAACGACAGCACAATCTTCACCGGGTTTCGCTGGGAGAATCGTTTTCGACCGGTGCCGGGCGAGCACTGGATCAATCCTGTGTTCTACGTAGAGTTCGAAGATACGAGCGCCGATAAAACACTCAAAGAAGTCGTTGGTCATGATGGCAAGGAAGATCTTCTCCAACCTAACTGGCTGGCCCGCATGGATAAAGAACGCGAATTGGAACTCAAGCTAATCCTTGGCAGTAATGTGCGTGGCTGGAACATCAGCGAAAACTTCATCGGCGAAAAAAATCTTGCCGGCGATCCTTGGGAGTTTGGCTATGCCCTGGGCGTCAGCCGTCCTCTGAAGCTTGCCGCCAGCCCTCGCGAGTGCGCCTTCTGCCTGGAGAAGTTTCAGGCAGGAGCCGAGATGTATGGCGGATTCGGCGATGCCGACCGGTTTGGACTTCACAATACTTCGCAATATCTCGGCCCTACTCTCAACTGGAGCACTCCCAAAGGCATGACTCTCTCGTTTTCGCCGCAGTTCGGGCTGAACAACTACAGTGTCCCCGTGCTCTACCGATTCGGCGTCTCTTACGAAATTCAGCAGTTCTTTGGACACTTTCACCGGGAGACGCAATGACGACGAGGTGGTCCGCTCCATTCTCGATAGGCCTGCTGGCCTTGATGACCTCTCTCGGCATGTTCGCCGTACCTGTGACCGACGGTGCGTGGCTAGCCAAGGTCCCTCCCCGCGATCACGAGCGCGTCAATCCGTACCTCAATCAACCGGACGCTGTCGCCGCCGGTCGTCTGATCTTTGTCGACCATTGCGCTCACTGCCACGGTGACGATGCCGAGGGAACGAAAAAACGGCCCTCGCTCAAAACTCCTCGCGTTCAACAGCAGGCTACCCAAGGAGACTTGCACTGGCTGCTGGTAAACGGGAATCGCGGTAAAGGTATGCCGTCGTGGGTGAAACTTGGCGATCCTCAGATCTGGCAGGTGATCGCCTATGTTAAGTCGCTGCACTAAACCGGCTGAAACAGTCCATCTTGGGTGAACTTCGCGTGCGATCCTGGATAAAGAAAGCCGGTCCAGCGTGTCTGATGTCGCTGGTCGCAGCCCAGTTGATCCCTGTCGACCGTCATAATCCCAAGGGTCGAGCCATTCCACTCCCTTTCTGCGACCGAAACCGTACCCCCGCAGGGAGGAAAAGTCTTTGCCCGCTAGTGCAACAATTGCCATTCCAACCAGACAGCATGGCCCTGGTACAGCTATGTGGCCCCAATTTCTTGGGTCGTAGCGCGTGACGTTCATGAAGGGCGAAAGAGCATGAATTTTTCGGAATGGGGCACCTATTCGGCGAACAAGAAAGAGCAACGAATGGAAGAAATATGCGAGCAGGTGACGAACGGCGACATGCCGGAGCGCAAGTACGCGTTTTTCCACCGCACCGCGCGCCCCACACAACAGGAGCAGACGGCGATTTGCGATTGGACCGACGACAACCGGCAATATTGAATTCACGATTTCCCCGGCGCTGACGCGAGCCAGTTTTCTCATCCTCCTTGTAAAATATCTGTGAGGAGAAACCCCTTGAGACCAAGCGCCCATGTGCTGTCTGGCTCGCTCGCTGTTGCAATGGTGGCGGCGATGTTCTGGATGACGCCTTCTACCCAAGCTCAAAATGCAAGCTTTCATAACGCTCCCGCTTCGGCGGCGGCCGTGAAGAACCCGCTGGAGGGACAAGCTTCGGCGGCGGCCGCCGGCAAGAAACTCTATGCGCAGAATTGTTCCCAGTGTCACGGCAACAATCTTCAGGGCATGGGGCCTGCGCCCGCGCTCGACAGTGCCTCCACCAAGAACGCCAAACCCGGCGAGCTGTTCTGGTTCATTACCAAGGGCAACCTGAATAACGGCATGCCCTCGTGGTCGCAGCTTCCCAAGCAGGAACGCTGGCAAATCGTGACTTATCTTGACTCGAAAATTAAGGGAAGCGGGACGAGCGGTCAATAAACACATCATTGGCTGTTTCGCGCGACACCAATTCGTAGCGCGGACCAGGCTTGGTGGAATTTGTTCGCCCCTGCTGCAGGCCAAGCCCGAAATCCGCTATAACTGAATCGTGAGTGCAAGCAATCCTTTCTTCGCTCCCAAGACCGTTCTGATCACAGGCGCCTCCAGCGGCATTGGCCTGGAGCTCGCGCATCAGTTCGCCCACGATGGTTACCGGCTGGTGCTCGTTGCTCGCAACCGCGCCGCCTTGCGCGAACTGGGCGACGAGTTGCAGTCGCGCTACAACGTCACGGTGCGCATCTCGCCCAAGGACCTGGCCCATCCGGCGACGCCGGCCGAGCTCTACCAGGAGCTGCAGGAAGCCGGTATCGTTCTCGACGTACTGGTGAACAACGCAGGATTTGGCGGGGTGGGCGCGTTCCTCAAGACCGACTGGAACCATGAAGCCGAGATGATGCAGGTGAACATGGTCGCACTCACCCACCTCACCAAGCTGTTCCTGCCCCAGATTCGTGCACGGGAAGGAAAGCTGCTGAACGTGGCCAGCACTGCGGCTTTCCAGCCAGGCCCGTTTATGGCCGTGTATTACGCCACCAAGGCATTCGTCCTTCACTTCAGCGAGGCCCTCTCGGAAGAGCTGAGCGGCACTGGCGTGACCGTCACGTGTCTCTGCCCAGGACCGGTGAAAACGAACTTCCAGGCGCGCGCTTATCTCGCAGACACGCCGATGGCGAACAGTCCTCTGCTGGTGGATGTGCGCGAGGTCGCTCGCGTGGGCTACGAAGGCATGAAGGCGGGCAAACGCCTGGTGATTCCCGGATGGAAGAATCGTCTCGGCGTCGAGATGCTGCGAATCTCCCCGCGCGAGATGGTAACCAAGGTAGTTCGGAAAATTCAGGAGAAGAAGAACGGATAACAAACAGCGACCAGCAACTAGCAATTAGCAGTTCGCCACACGCGATCGTCGCGTGGACAGCCATGGGCAACGTCAGAAGGCCTAGTCGCTAGTTGCTAGCTTGCTCTCTTCACAGACCAAACAGCTCTCGTAGCCGCTTGGTCTGCGCGCGGCTTACTGGAATTTCCGTCTGCTTCTTGTCGTCCATACGAATCTGGTACGAACTCTTGAACCAGGGAACGACTTCCTTGATCCGATTGATGTTCACCAGATACGAACGGTGCGCCCGCCAGAAGGTGTTGGGATCGAGCGAATCGAGCAGCTCTTCCAAGGTGCGGCAGTTGGATTGGCCTTCCATATTAGTGGCGATCACGCTGATGATGCCGTCCTCGATCGAGGCGTAGCAGATGTCCTTCTGGTCCACCAGAAATAACCGTCCCGCGGCCTTCAACAGGACTTTTGCCGTCTGGGGCTTCTGCTGCTGTTCCAGCATCTTGACGATTGTTCCAATCTGCTCGGTGGGCGAAGCCGCAGTCTCCAATTTCTGCCTTGCCTTTTCGACCGCCTGCGCGACCCGCTTCTTGTCGAACGGCTTCAGGAGGTAGTCAACCGCATTCACTTCGAAGGCCTTGACCGCATATTGATCGAAGGCGGTGGCGAAGACGATCTGCGGCAGTGGAACTTTGCGGTCGATGAGCTTCTTTAAGACTCCGAAACCATCGAGTCCCGGCATTTGCACGTCGAGGAACAGCAGGTCGGGCGAAAGCTCCTTGATGAGATTCACTGCCTCGACGCCGTTCTTGCCTTGCGCGACGACGTCGACATCCACATCCTTCAGCAGGTACGCGAGTTCTTCACGCGCTAGCTGCTCGTCGTCCACAATAACTGCCGACAGTGACATCCCTGCTCCCAGAGTAGTTTCTGGAAGTATAACCAGCGCAGGCGGCTTTGCCAAAGGACCGCCGCAGCGATGGCAACGAAAGCGATTGCCCCTGTCGTACACTACTAAGACATGGTCGTTCTGTATGGCATTCATTCGGTGAGCGAGGCCCTCAAGTCGGGAGCGCGCAGCTTCGAGTACGTGGGCATCGCGCGCGAGCGGCATGATCAGCGGGTGCAGCGCCTCATCGAGGACTGTCGCGCCAGTGGAGTGCAGGTACGCTTCCTGCCGCGCGAGGAACTCGATCGCACCGCCAACACCAACACGCATCAGGGCGTTATCGCTGTCACCAGCAGCAAGCAGTATGCCGACGTGGACACGCTGCTGGAGCAACGCCACGCAGAGCACAGCTTCCTGGTGGTGCTCGACGGCATTGAAGATCCCCACAACCTGGGAGCGCTCATCCGCACTGCCGATGGAGCGGGTGCGGATGGAGCGATCATCCCTGATCGCCGCGCTGCCGGACTTACAGGCACTGCGGTGAAGGCTTCGGCCGGGGCTTCCGAACATCTGGCGATCGCACGCGTCACCAACATCTCGCGCACGCTCGACGAACTGAAAGAGCGGAACGTGTGGACCGTTGGTCTTGACGAGCGAGGCACGCAGAGCTACGACGAGATCGACTACAACATGCATTGCGCCATCGTGCTTGGAGCCGAAGGCAAAGGGCTGCATGACCTGGTTCGGCGCCGTTGCGACTTCCTGGTCTCCATTCCCATGCTCGGCGAGGTTTCGTCCCTGAACGTCTCAGTCGCCGGTGGCGTGGTGATGTACGAACTGGCGCGCCAGCGCCGTGCGGCAGCAAGAGCTAAGTCCGCCCCCAAACCTGCCAGGAAAGCCAAATCCTCCTGATGAAGCGTTGGTCCGCCGTTCTGGTTTTGCTGCTCGGATCTCTGCTGCCTGCATCGGCACTCGATCGCGAAGCCTTCACCACGGTTCGTTACCGGCTCGACGTGCAAATCGGCCGGGATTCGCATGTCATGGCTGTCAGCGGCCGCCTGACGTTGCGCAACGATTCCAAATCTCCGCAGAAGTTCGCAACCCTGCAGGTCTCATCGTCGCTGGCCTGGAACGGAATCGGCACCGACGACAAGCCGGCCGATTGCAACTGCATCGGCTTTGCCGGCGACCATCCATTGCAGTGGATCGGCGACGTTTACACCTCGGACATCGATCACACCGGCGCTCTGTCCGAGGCGATCGTCACCTTGCCGAAGGAGGTCGCGCCGGGCGCGAGCATCTCACTCGACGTGCAGTACGGGGGCACGATCACCCAGGAGTCGACACGCCTCACGCGCATGGGCGCGCCGGACGAGATCGCGCTCCGGAATGACTGGGACCAGATCAGCAACAAATTCACCGGCATACGCGGACTTGGCTACGTGACTTGGTATCCAGTGGCGCTCGACGCCGTAAGTCTGAGCAATGGCAACGAGGTTTTCGACTCGTTAGCGAGATGGAAAAACCGGCATCAGAGCAGCGAGTTCTTCGCCTACGTCGGCATCACGCTCAACGACGACAAGCAACAGCCCTGCATCGCCGCCAATCCCGCGAACTCCGCAACCTGGCGTGTGGCCGGCGGCATGGGATCGGAGCAGCCTTCCGCCGCTCAGCCGAATCCCGGATTTCCGCAGCGCTATGGAGTCACGCTGCAAGCTCACGGGCTGCAAGACGTCGTGCCCGCCATCACCATACTTCCTGGATGCGACACTCTGGCCAGGCCGACCGTTGAAGTGATATCGACGCCCGAGCATGCTGAGCTTGCCAAGGATTACGCACTCGCCGCCGAGGCAAACGATTCCCTGCTGCACGACTGGGTCGGAGATTCGTCGCAGCCCGCGCGTGTCGTCGAACTCACCGATCCCAACGCGAATCCCTATCAGGATGGCCCCGTGCTATTCACGCCGCTCCGCGAGTCGCAAACGGCGAACCTGCAGCTCCTGCTGCTGCCGACGCAAGTGGCGGCGCGCTTTCATTCGCCGCGCTCCTGGATTCAAGACGGTCTCGAGCGCTTCCTGCAGGCTATGTCGGTGGAGAATCGCGTCGGCCGCAAGGCTGCCATCAAGTTTCTTGACGAATATCGCGAACCGCTGGTGAAAGCCGAGGAAGAGGCGCACCCGGCACGTGACGCGACGACAAAGAATCGGACCGTACCCGAGGCAGACAACACGCTGCTGAATACGTCCGATGAGCTTTACCTCCGAGGCAAGGGCAGCTTCGTCTTCTGGATGCTGCGCGACATGCTAGGCGACCAGGAATTGCAGCACGCCTTGGCTGCCTACCGGCCCGTCGCCGACAAAGAGGCAAGCTATTTTCAAAAATTGCTGCAGTCCAGCGGCAAACGGGACCTGGAGTGGTTCTTCGATGATTGGGTCTACCGCGATCGCGGGCTGCCCGAGCTGCACGTCGCATCGGCTTACGCACGCCCGCTGCTGAGCGAATCGCTAAAGACGTTTATGGTGACGGTCACGATCGAAAACCGGGGAGGAGCCGGCGCCGAGGTGCCCGTCATCGTGGAAACGCCGTCTGGGAACAAGATTGCGCGCGTCATTGTGAAAGCGAAAGACAAAGGTGTGGGACGGATCGAGCTTCCTGTCGCGCCGAAACATGTCCAGGTAAACGATGGCAGTGTGCCGGAGGCAAACCTGGCCAATAACGTTTACGACTTGCCCGATCCGCAAAAGCCCTGAGCGCGTCGCCACGACTTGCCAGCAGACCGCCTCAGCAGATACAAACTTGTGTTGCCCACCCATGGGCAGGAACGAGGCAGGCGTGAGTTATCTCCAGTTTCTGGGAGCTGCGGGGGTCGTAACCGGATCGAAACACCTGATCAACACCGCGAGTGATGCAAGCGGCAAAGGCGGGTTGCAGGTTCTGGTGGATTGCGGATTGTTCCAGGGCCAGAAGGAATGGCGTGAGTTGAATTGGAAGGACCTTCCGGTTCCCGCTCGCGAGATCGACGCCGTGATCCTCACCCACGCGCATCTTGACCATTCGGGATGGATTCCGCGACTGGTGAAACAGGGCTTCCAAGGTCCTATCTACGCCACTCCGCCGACGATCGATCTTTGCGGCATTCTGCTTCCCGACTCCGGGCATCTGCAGGAAGAAGATGCCGACTACTACAACAAGACTCGATCGTCGAAGCACACCCCGGCCCTGCCGCTCTATACGATGGAAGAGGCGCAGCAGTGCCTGTCCCTGTTCAAGCCCGTCGACTTCGGTCAGCTCGTGACCCTCAGCAACGAGCTCTCGTTCCGTTTTGTGCGGGCCGCGCACATTCTCGGCTCCGCGATGGCGGAGATCACGCTAACAACCAACGGTAAAACATCGAAGCTGCTATTCACCGGCGACATCGGCCGGGTACACGACGATCAGGTTTCTCCCGGCGAAGTCGTTCATCCTGGTCCGACGGAAGGCGAAGATTGCGATCTGCTCGTCATGGAAAGCACCTACGGCAATCGCGAGCATCCGCATGACGATCCGCGGCCGCACATGGCCGCCATGATTCGAGCCACCCTTCAGCGCGGCGGTACCGTTGTGGTGCCGTCGTTTGCCGTTGAACGGACGCAGAAGTTTCTGTTCCTGCTGAAAGAGTTGATGGAGACCAATCAGATTCCGCGGGTCCCGGTACACGCCGACAGCCCGATGGCAATCAAGGCCGTCCAAATCTTCTTGAAGTACGCAGGAGAGTTCAGCCCAGATACGAAGGCGCTGATCGAGAAGTATGGCTCGCCCTTGGACTGGCCTAACTTTCATTTCGATTCGACCCAGGAAGATTCGAAAAAGATCAACGAGTCAAAGTATCCTAGCATCATCGTTTCTTCGAGCGGCATGGCGACGGGTGGACGCGTGTTGCATCACCTCATGCAGCGTCTGCCGGATCCAAAAAATCTTGTGCTGTTCATCGGATTCCAGGCGCCTGGCACGCGCGGTTACACCATCAAAAGCGGCGCGTCGTCCGTCAAGATTTTCGGACAGGAAGTGCCGATTCGCGCGCAGGTCGAATCGCTGGAACAATTCAGCGATCACGCCGACACTCCAGAACTGTTGCACTGGCTGCACACCTTCCGGCGTGCGCCGCACCAGACGTATCTGGTTCACGGCGAGCCCTCGGCTTCTTCGCAATTGCGGGACGCGATGGTGAAGGACCTCGGTTGGAACGTGCACGTGGCCGCCTACCGCGAGAAGGTCCCGGTCGCCTAGCAACTACGGGGTGAGTTCATTCCGCAACTGCTTGGAAAGTTTCTCCAGGTGCTTGAGTTTGTCTTTCAAGTCCTTGGCCAACAGCCCGTGAGTTGCTTGAATGGCATCCACGTGGACCTGCTGCGCGAGGGCCAGCAAATCGTCAGCCTGCTTGGTTACTGCAGCGGTGTTCAGCTTCTGCGTTACCGGTTGAGGAGCCCCGATCGTCTCATCGGCTTGTTGTTGCGCCTTGTCGGCGGCACGGATTCCGGGCGGAATTGGCCTGCCCATCTGCGCGTGTAAGACCGCGGAAAGGACGAGGACGGTCAGCAGACTACAAATCGCGAACCAACGTCCAGGCATCAAGCACCTCCAAGAAATACTGGCGCCGAATGCGGTGCACAGCCGCTCAGGTGCGTAAAGCATACACCGGCGAAGGTAGACAGGTTGTCGGCCAAAGGGTTTATCGTGGTAACGCGGGAGCCTACAGGAGAAAACTTTATGGCCACCTTTGGTTTGATCGAATACGCGGACGCCAGTCCCGAGGTTCGGGCCGTGTACGACGACATCATGGCAACGCGCAAGAGCGACTGGATCAACAATTTCTGGAAAGCGCTGGCTCACGATCCAGCTCTGCTCAAGCGAACCTGGGAAGACATCAAGCAGATCATGGCGCCGGGAGCGCTCGATCCGCTGACCAAAGAGATGCTGTATGTCGCCGTGAGCGTTACCAACGGATGCCCCTACTGCATCGCTTCGCACACCGCCTCAGCGCGCGCCAAAGGTATGACACCTGAAATGTTTCACGAGCTCATGGCGGTCGTCGGAATGGCCAACGAAAGCAATCGACTGGCAAACGGCTACCAGATCGAAATTGACGACCAGTTCAAACCGCCCTTGCAATAACCGCGAGTGGAGATGCGCCAAAGAACTTCGCTGGGGAATATACAATTGTTCTTCGCGGACATGTCTCTGTGGCGGCACGCGCTCGATTTATTGATATGTCATCATCCTCGAGCAGCCTCCCGTTTTCGAAACTGTCATCATCAGGGAGCAGCCTTCCCTTTTCAGAGGGTCGTAGCGGGGTCTCGAGCTGCACCGCCAGCGACTGCGAGTGCCGGACGGTTGGCGCGCTGAATCGGTATAATGAAGCTTCATCCATGAAAGCCTACGTATACGTTTCGATGAAGAAGACCGTGCTCGATCCCCAGGGCAAAACCATCCATGGCGCACTTACGAAAATGGGGTATCGCGGCGTCGCCGATCTGCGACAAGGTAAGTACTTTGAGATCGCCCTCAACGGCGGCCTCAGTCGCGAAGAGGCAACGGCCGAGGTCGATCGCATTGCTCGCGAAGTGCTGACGAACCCGGTGATCGAGGAATATCGGTTCACCGTCGAGGATTAAAGTAAACCTTCCGCATCAGGAACTCCCCCCGCGTCATCAAATGGACTAAAATTTGTCTTTATCCTGTTCACCACCCTGTTCACCCGTCGCGGCTGCCGAGTCGCCTAAGCGGTTCACCTTTTTCCTGGGAGCTGAGTCATGTGCGGCATCGTTGGATATGTCGGTAAGAAGCGAGTCGTTCCAGTCATCATCGATGGCCTGCGGCGGCTGGAGTACCGAGGCTACGACTCGGCCGGTATTGCCGTTGCCGGAAACGGCGAAGGGCTGCAGGTGCGGCGCGCCGAAGGCAAGCTGCGGAACCTGGAAGAGGCCATTCGGCTGAAGCCGCTTGATGGCACCTATGGCATCGGCCACACACGCTGGGCCACCCATGGCCGACCCACGGAAGAAAACGCCCATCCTCATCGCGATTGCACCGGGAAAATTGTCGTCGTACACAACGGTATCGTCGAAAATTATGTCAGCCTCAAGAAGAAACTGATCGAAGAAGGCCACAGGTTCACTACCGAGACCGACACCGAGGTCATCGCCCACCTCGTCGAGAAACAGTTGACAGAGGGAGCCGGGAAAGTTTCGCTCGAAGAAGCGGTGCGCAAGACGGTGAACCTCCTGACCGGCGTCTTCGCGATCGCGGTCATCTCTTCCGACGAACCCAACAAGATTGTTGCCGGACGGAACGGGCCGCCGGCTGTCATCGGTTTGGGCGACGACGAATACTTCGTCGCCAGCGATGTTCCCGCCATCCTTTACCACACCCGCGACCTGTTTTTCCTGGGCGATGGCGATCTCGCAACCATCACGCCTTCGGGCGTGAAGCTCACCGACTTCGAGGGCCGGCCCATCACGCGCCAGGTGCAGCACATCACCTGGGACCCCATCATGGCGGAGAAGGGCGGCTTCAAGCACTTCATGCTGAAGGAAATCTACGAGCAGCCGCGCGCTGTCCGCGACACGACGCTCGGCCGCGTTTCGCTCGATAGCGGCAAGGTCTTTCTCGATGAGATGGACATTAGCGAAGAGGATTTCCGCAAGCTCGAAAAGGTGTACATCACCGCCTGCGGAACCAGTTGGCACGCTGGGCTAGCCGGCAAGTTCATGATCGAGCGGCTGGCGAAGGTGCCCGTCGAGGTCGATTACGCCAGCGAATACCGCTATCGCGATCCGCTGAACGGACCGAACGATCTCGCTATTCTGATCACGCAGTCGGGCGAGACCGCCGACACCATCGCTGCCATGCGTGAATCGCGTGCCAAAGGCTCGAAGACCCTGGCCATCTGCAACGTTGTCGGCTCCATGATCGCCCGCGAGTCCAATGGGACCGTCTACACGCACGCGGGACCGGAGATTGGCGTCGCCTCGACCAAGGCCTTCACCGCGCAACTCACCGCGCTGTTTCTGTTCGCCGTCTACCTTGGCCAGGTCCGTGGAACGATCAGTCTCGAAGAATCGAAACAATTGCTGAGCGAACTGACGCTCATCCCCGGCAAGCTTGAGGCGTTGCTCACCGGCGAAGAGACGACGGAAGAGTTGGCAAAGACCTACCATCGCGCCCACGATTTCCTCTTCCTCGGCCGAGGCATTCATTACCCCATAGCTTTGGAAGGCGCTCTCAAGCTGAAGGAGATTTCGTACATCCACGCCGAGGGCTACCCCGCAGGCGAAATGAAGCACGGGCCGAATGCGCTGATCGACGAAGACCTTCCGGTCGTGATCATTGCCACGCGCGACAAGAACGATCCGGGCTCCGTAACCCGTTACGAGAAGACGCTATCTAATCTGAAAGAAGTGAAGGCGCGCTCGGGAACGGTGATCGCCGTTGCCACGGAAGGGGACGAAGAAATTCGCGAAGCCGCCGACCACGTTCTGTATGTGCCCGAGGCTCCGGAACTGCTCGCGCCGATCCTGGAGATCGTGCCGCTGCAGCTACTGGCGTATCACATCGCCGTCCGCCGCGGCTGCGATGTCGACCAGCCCCGCAACCTGGCCAAGTCGGTAACGGTGGAGTAGAAGGCGCGCACCGTCAGGAGGCCGTAATTTCGATATTTGCCGTTGCCGCCTCCATTGCCCACTGGCCTACAGTACTAGTTTTTCCCGCGCGGGCTACCGTTGGACTCGCGTGTTGCTCTCGACCCACCGGTTCCAGGTTCGCTCTGTGATCTCTTTTGCAGCTCCGCTTAAGATCATTGCCGTTTCCTCGGCCTCACTGCACGTCAACTCCCAACCGTTGAGGTCAAGGAAGACGACCATAGCCGCAAGAGCTACGCGCTTATTGCCGTCCACGAAGGGATGGTTCCTGAGCAAACCCCAGCCATAAGCGGCCGCTAGCCGAGGCGCCGCCACTGGCTGTTCATAAGCAGCAATGGGTTGCGGCCGCGCTAGCGCAGATTCCAGTAAGCCCAATGCACGAATTCCAGAGACCCCGCCATACCGGGCTAGGAGTTCCTGGTGAACAGCCAACACCGCCCGCGCCGTCAGCCATCGGACACGCTTCACTTTGCTAATTCTCGATAACTATTCCGATGGCGTGGCTCGGAGCGCCGGAAGGCCTCCACTTGCTCGGAAAAATCAGCATCAAAGGGAGACAATTCAATACCCGAACTGGTTTCCGTTACCACGAGTTCGCTGCCTTCACGTACTCGCAGGCGATCGATCACCTGCTTCGGCAGCAAAACTCCGTATCCATTGCCGATTTTGCGGAGTTTGGTCTTCATGTGACCAATTATAACTTTTGTTATAATCCACCTCAATCGGCGGGTTTTTCGGCATTTTCCGCGATCGAAGACGCCTGTAACTCGTGCCCGACATCTATATCCTGTGAGCGAAACCGCAACCATTCCGCCTCCCGAGACCCGGCCCGGCGAGCGTCCGTTATTGACGGCGCGCCTCACCCGTTCCGTGCTGCTGTCGGAGCAGACCAAGCACCTCGAATTCACCGTCGAGGGAGTCGAGTCTTTCCCTTTCATTCCGGGGCAATTTGTGTCGATTAAGCAGCCGAAGCCGGATGGCAAAGAGCACACGCGCGCCTATTCGATCGCCTCGGCGCCGGGCGACGAGCCGCGATTCGACCTGTGCCTCAACCGCGTCGAGAAAGGTTTCCTCTCTAACTGGCTTTGCGATCTGGAAGAAGGCGCAACCGTCAAGTTCCACGGACCGCACGGGCTTTTCACCTTGCGCGAACCACGCAAGGACGCCGTCTTCGTCGCTACCGGAACCGGCATCGCTCCCATACGCGGCATGGTGCACTGGCTCTTCGAGCAGCCGGAGCGCAACCGCGGGCACGAGTACTGGCTGGTCTTCGGCACCCGGTACGAACACAATCTGTATTACCGCGATGAATTTCTACGCATCGCGGCCGCCAACCCAAATTTTCACTACGTCCCAACCCTGAGCCGCTGTGGCGAGGAGTGGACGGGCTGCCGTGGCTACGTACAGGACCACGTGCGCGGAATCATCGCCGGGCGCAGCGACATGCAGGCCTACATCTGCGGCCTGCACCTCATGGTCGATGCGGTTCGCAAGCTGCTCAAAGAAGAATCAGGCTGGGACCGCAAACAGATTGTCTTCGAAAGATACGACTAAGAGATATTCACCAAGAGACACGGAGAAGATCTCAGGCACGAATTTGATTTTCAAGCGCAGGGTTTGTCTTTCTCTAAAGGGTGCCCTTGCCCATTGTTCCTCCGTGCTCTCCGTGCCTCCATGGTGAACCCGAGAGTTTGGCCTACCGCAGCGCATTCGCCATGAAGCCTGAAATGTCCTTGTGCAGCCTGTCCAGATCGTCGCTCTTGATATACATCATGTGGCCCGCGTCGTAGAAGCCCAGCGAAATCTTTTCATGCTGCTGCGGGTCAAGATTCATGTGGTTCAGCGTGTACTGCGTCGCGAAGTACGGCGTCGCCAGATCGTAATACCCCGAAGCCACGAACAACTTCATATACGGATTCTTCACGAATGCCAGACGCATCAGTTCGCTGGTATCCGGAAAGCCTTCGCCGGCCGAGCCCCAATCCCACTCGCCGATGCCCCCGCCCAGAATGTAGTACTCCAGATCGGTTTTATAGCCGAGTTCACTGCGAACGTAGTTGTTGAACGTAGCAGTAAACGGCGGACGAATGGCGGCCAGCGACGGATCGTAAAATCCTTCGCCCCGCACCTGCGAGAGATTCGGGCCGGTGAAGCGGCTGTCAAGACGTCCCGTGACCAGCTTTTGATCGCGCAACAGCTCGCGGCAAAAAACCGGCTGGCTTAGCCGCAGATTATTCTCGTCGACCACCTGTGTGCTCAAGCCTGTGAAATGCGCAACCTGGGCAATGGTCTCCTGGCGTTCCTGGCCGGTGAGGCGGTCTCCCTTGCCCAGCGCGTTGGTGTAAGGCCCGGCGGCAAACTGCTCAGCCTGTCGCAGAACGCTCGCCAGGTCCTGCTGTTGCAGGTCGGCAGGCAGTTTCTTGTGATACCACGCCGTGGAAGTGAACGAAGGAAGGTAGAGGATGTAGGGGAGGTCGTTGCCGCGGGTAAATTCCAGAGTTTCGAAGTTCAGCACCGTCGAAATCAAGATCACGCCATCGAGGGCAATACCGCGATCCACCAGGTAACCACTCAGGCCGGCGGCGCGGGTCGTACCGTAGCTCTCGCCCGCAATAAACAGTGGTGAGGTCCAGCGCTGATACCGGCTCAGATACAGGCGAATGAACTCGCCTACCGACGCCAGGTCCTCTTTCACGCCCCAAAACTTCTTGCCCAGTTCCTTCTTCGCGGCGCGGCTGTAGCCGGTTCCGATCGGATCAATGAACACCAGGTCGGTCTGCTCCAGCCAGGTCTGATCATTGTCCACCAGGTCGAACGGAGGGGGCGGCATCGTGCCGTCCGGATTCATCTTGACCCGCCGCGGACCGATCGCTCCCAAATGCAGCCAAACCGAAGCCGAACCCGGTCCACCGTTGAACGCAAACGTCAGCGGTCGCTTCGCGCCGGGGTTATCAACCGTGTACGCGACGAAGAAGATGCTGCCCTCAACCTCGTCGTTGTCGCCTCCTCGAATAGGCATGGTTCCTGTCGTGGCCGTGTAGCTCAGCACATGCCCGTTGACGTGGATCTGATGGTGAGTCACGACAGGCGGCGTTTCTTTCTCGGCATCCTTCGACGCAGCCGGTTTCTCTTGCGCACCGCCCTTCTCTATTTTGACGGATTCGGCAGCAGGCGCGGCCGGGTGCTCGGGTTGTTGAGCGCAAAGGGCAGCGGCCGCGAAACATACTGCCAGGAGCAACGTTACGGAATACAGTGAGCGCATCGAGAAAAAATCTCCTTCGTGAGTTGAACGTCTTTCATCAGCAGGCGCGGAGTGGATGCCCAATGGGTCGCCGTTCTTTTATCGGCTGCGCCTGTCGCGTTCGGCTTTCGTGGCTTCGCGCCGGCGCAATGCCCCTTCGAAACGCCGCTTCTCTTCTTCCGTCTCGGGAGTCACTGGCGACACAGGCAGCTTTCGACCGTGGCGGTCTACGGCTACGAACGTCAAATATGCAGTCGCTACGTGTGAGCGCGAGCTGGAGATGTAGTTCTCAACCGAAACTTTGACCCCTACTTCCATCGACGTGCGGAAGACTCGATTGACCGACGACTGCAGCACGACCATGTCTCCCACGTGTACCGGAACCAGGAAGTCGATGTGGTCCATCGAGGCCGTCACCACATAGGAGTGCGAATGGCGATGTGCCGCCAACGCGCCGGCCAAGTCGATCCAGTGCATCAAACGGCCGCCCAGCAGCGCTCCCAAAGGATTGGTATCGTTGGGCAGCACCAGTTCGATCATCTCCGACTTCGAGTCGCTCACCGGCCGCGGCCTCAGAGGTATTTCGTTCGATTCCATGTTATTCCTGACTAGCTCGTTAAAACGCTATCGTCCATTTCGTTGGACGATAGCTGCATGTCTCTCCTTCGCAAGTCGCAGAATCGCCCGATCCACAACTGAGCGCGACAAAAGAGTGCCAACGCGGATCGTCCACACGCCCCGTTCTTTGAGCGGGCGGACTTGTGAACTTGGACCGTTCTTTGACATGCACGATCTCCCGCGATTAAGGTTCGATCTCATCATCGACTAGGTAGCGGTCGCATGAGCAAGGAAAGTTTAAATGCTGGCGCTATGGTCTTAGAAACTTTACTCCGCGACGGGCCCGAGGTCTGCATCCACCTTCGCCGTCCGCCGTTCCCGTTGCGCTTCCAAGTAGCATTCTGCCATCCGCTGAATCCGCGGGTCGGGATGCGGTTCGCGCCACACACCTGAAGCAATCTCGTACAACAGTTGTCCGCTGCCCGCAGGCAAGTACTCGCGCTCCAGGACGAACAGGACATGCTGGACGCCATGTGCCTCCTCGCCCATCACAAAGCGGACGGCATCGGCATGACGATCTGCCGGAAGCCTGCCGCAGCTTCGCGCATAGCCCAGGTTGCAACCGCACTTCAACTCTTCGTCGCTGGGACGCGCGTTGGCATGGCCCGGAGCGGTGCAGGTACCCGCCCATCCTGTCCCCAAGGGGAGGCGATGCGGAAACGGCCAGTCGGCGGAGAATCGTCGATCGGGCATGAAGAAAGGACAGGCCACAAATCCTCGCACGGCGTACAAAGGTAAGCGCCATTGTAATGGTCGCGTGGCAAAGCATCTAGCTCGCATGCGACTTAGCTTCCAATGGGCCGATTTGAGCGGCCCTGCCCCACTCCTGTACCATGCCACGTACCACCGGAGACGAGGAATGGTTGACGAAAGCCGAGTAGCTGCCCTGCAACAAATACTCAACGGAAATCCCGACGATGCGTTCGCGCGCTACGCCTTGGGACTCGAATACTCCGGGGCCGGCGATACGGAGGCCGCGCTGGCGGAATTCACGCGCCTGCTCGCCTCGCATCCCGACTACACCAACGGATACTTCATGGCAGCGCAAGCGCTGGCCCGTTCCCAGCGCAACGGCGAGGCACGCGTCATGCTGAGTCAAGGCATCGCGTCTGCCGAGCGGACCCGCAACCAGCATGCCCTCTCCGAAATGCAGGCGATGCTGGAAGAATTGGACAGCGCCTACTGACAGCTCGCCGGTTTGAGGGTAAATCCTGCGAGGCTTTCCTGGCGCAATAGGCGATAATGGGCTCCAGCATGCCGCAGCCCGCTTTCTCCGCCGTCTGTGCCGGTCCCGCCGTACCTCGGCGGACGTCCTCGCGCGTTCTGGCCCTCAGGGTTGCGGGGTTGTCCTTACTTCTATGCCTGCCGTTCGGCGGGTTTGCGCAAAGCTCCGCGTCCATTACAAAGTCGCTGACGGCGATCCAGAAGGCGGAAAAGGACGCGGCGAACCGAAAACCGACGCAGTCTCAAGCTGCCGCCACTCCCGCGCCCTCGTCGGCAACCCCACCAGCCAGTCCGCAGGCGATTCCGCTGCCCGACGTCGCCGCCCGCTCGCAGGAACTTACGCAGGAGCTGCAATCGATTTCCCAGAACCTGCCCGACCACGCGCAACTGGACGCGATGAACTCCGCCATAACCGAGCGCGATCCGCTTTTGACCGCGAGAGAAGCGGATCTCGACACCGTATTGAAGGACATGCCGAGCTCGCTCGACATCCGCGAGCAGGACAGTTACTGGAAGGGTCAGCAAGCTCACACGGCTGCCTGGCGGCAGCAACTGCTTGAGTGGGCCACCACCGCGCAATCCGCGATACAGCAACTCGACCAGCAGGAACCGCAGTGGGCGGCCACGCGAAGTGCCGAGGCCGACGTGCCAGGCCTGGCTTCGGTGCTCGAGGTAATTGACGGCAACCTGCATGCAATTCGAACCTTGCGCTCGCTGATTCAGAATCAACTTCGACTGATCGTGAACATGCAGTTGAAGGTCGCAGCACAAGATCAAGTGGCCGTCGAAGTACTGGCCCGCCTCGCGAAAATCAGGACGCAGATCAAAGGACGGTTACTCGATCGGGACAGCTTGCCTTTGTGGCAAGTCGCGGCCCGCCGGCAGATGGGCGAAACGCCCAGCCTGTTTCACTCCGCCGGCAGTCGCTGGATTGCCATCAGCGCGTTTGGCTCGGAACATAGCGGGGCCCTCGCCTTCCTTGCCTTTCTGTGGGTGGTTGCCACGGTTTTCGCGTACCGGCTCAGTCAGAGGACCCGCGACATCGTCGCGACCGATGAGAATCAGGCTCTGGTCTTGCTGATTCTGCGTCGATGGTTCCCCCTGGGCCTGCTCGGACCGCTCCTCCTGGCCTATCTGCTGGCGCCGTACGCACCCACGGCACTCATCAGCCTTGCCATATCGGTCTCGTTCATCCCCATTCTTGCGTTGCTTCCGCCGTTAATCTCGGCGCGCTTCAGGTTGATGCTTTATGTGATCGTTGGACTCTACGTATTCAATGCGCTCTTTTCCTGGATGTCGTTTTCGGCGGTGCATAAACGTGAGGTTCAATTCCTTACCATCTCGATCGTGTTCCTCATTTTCGCGTGGCTGCTCCGGCCCTCGCGCCTGGCACGCATCCACCCTGAAAAGCGCTCGCACAAGCTTGTCGTCCTCGGACTGCGAGTTGTCGTAGCGACGGTCGGAATCGCACTGCTGGCCAATCTTTTCGGCTACGTGAAGCTCTCTCAGTTTCTGTTTCTGGCGTCGATCTACAGCGCCTTTATCGCGATCAGCGTCTTCACCGGGGTACGGGTATTCAAACTCCTGGTGCTGGCGGCGCTGCAGACGGACGCCGCCGAACGGCTGGCCATGGTGCGGCAGCATCGCGACTTGATTCTGCGCTGGATGCCGCGCTTGATGGACTGGTTGGGCATCCTCCTCTGGTTCCTGGCCACGGTCGACCTATTAGGCATTCGGGATGAGGTTTTCGGCTGGCTCACCAGCCTATTGGCATTCAAAATTGCAGGAAGCTCAACCGACGTCACCCTGGGCGATGTGCTGGGCTTTTTCGCAATCCTGGTGCTGGGCTACCTGTTTTCCAGCGGACTTCGCTTCCTTCTCCGTGAAGAAATCCTTTCGCGCTTCCATCTCGCCCGCGGTCTGCCGGAGTTGATTTCGACGACAGTGCATTACCTGGTTCTGGTTCTGGTGTTCCTCGCCGCGGTTAAGGCCGGGGATATCCAGCTCAACAAACTCACGCTGCTCACCGGAGCACTGGGCGTGGGCGTGGGCTTCGGCTTGCAGAACATCGTGAACAATTTTGTTTCCGGCCTGATCTTGCAGTTCGAGCGGCCCATCCACATCGGCGATGTTCTGGAGCTCGATGGCGGCGGCGCGGGCACGGTCACGCGCATCGGCATCCGCTCCAGCACGGTGTTGACCGCCCAAGGCGCGGAGATCATCGTCCCCAATTCCAACTTCATCTCCAATCGCGTGACCAACTGGACACTCACCGTCGCGGAACGCCGAGTCGACATCCCAATCGGCGTGGCCTACGGAAGTGACCTGAAATTGGTTATGCAGTTGCTCTACCAGGCGGCAGCGACGCATGAGGACGTGCTCACGCAACCGCTGCCCGTGGCTTATTTCAAGGAGTTCGGCGACAGTTCGCTGAATTTCGAGCTGCAATTCTGGGTAATGATGCAGAGCAACTGGGTCCGCGTCCGAAGCGAAGTCTTGTCTGCCGTGAATCAGGCGCTCGACAAGGCAGGCATCGAGATTCCCTTCCCGCAACGTGACCTTCGGCTGCGCTCCATCGATGGCTCGGCGGCGGAGATCCTGTCGCCCGACGCTGCAGCCTCGCTGCACGAGGAGTCGAATGGACTCGAAGACCGTTACGGCAGCCCTGCGACCGCGAGTGGAACTGGGAGCAAGGGCCAGCGCCCCGGCGAGTAGCCCAGGCGTCTCTGCTTTTTCTTATCGTTCAACTTCCGCGTTCTGCTGCCTGGAATTTCCGCAACGCAACCTCGTCCCGCCGCCTCTAATAGCAAGCCCTTACGCTAACGACCATAAAGCGTGTGCTTTCCATCACGGGAGTCTGTGATCGCAGCAGGCGTAGAATACGACCATGGAGCACGATTCGGCCGGATCCGAATGATCGGGCCAGGGCCAATGGAGGTACTTCAGTCTTGACCGCCCTTCCGGGTACTTTGGGTGAGCTTCGCCGCAGCAACCAGTTCTCTGAACAGCGGCTAAATAACCGGCACGTGAAAGACGAGATGCGCGACAACCTGCTGGTTCGTTTGCGTTCCGGTGGACCGATCTTCCCCGGCATCGTGGGTTACGAGGACACCGTGGTTCCGCAGATCGTGAACGCGGTCCTCTCCCGCCATAACTTTATTCTGCTGGGACTGCGCGGGCAGGCCAAGAGCCGCATTCTGCGGGCGCTGACGAATTTGCTTGACCCGCGGGTGCCGTATCTGCAGGGCTGCGAGATCCATGACAATCCCTACGCGCCGCTCTGCCGCCGTTGCCGCGAGCTGGTTGCCTCTCGTCCCGACGACGCGCCGATTGCCTATCTCTCTCCCGATCATCGCTACGTCGAGAAGCTGGCCACGCCGGATGTGACCATTGCCGACCTGATCGGCGATATCGATCCCATCAAGGCGGCCAAGGGCGGCCACGAACTGGGGAGCGAGTTCACCGTGCATTACGGATTGCTGCCCCGCGCCAACCGCGGCATCTTCGCCATCAACGAACTGCCCGATCTTGCCGGAAAAATTCAGGTTGGCCTGTTCAACATCATGCAGGAAGGCGACGTTCAGATTAAGGGCTATCCCGTGCGTTTGCCGCTCGATGTCGCTCTCGTCTTCAGCGCGAATCCCGAGGACTACACGGCACGCGGCAAGATCATCACCCCCCTCAAAGATCGCATTGGCTCGGAGATTCGCACCCACTACCCGGCGACGGTGGAGGAAGGAATCTCGATCACCGGGCAGGAAGCCTGGACCAGCCGTAGCGGGCATCAACTCGAGATTCCGCAGTTCGTCAGCGAAGTCATCGAGCAGATCGCCTTCGTCGCCCGCGAAGACAAGCGCATCGATAAGCGCTCAGGGGTGAGCCAGCGCCTGCCGATCAGCGCCATGGAGAATGTCATCTCGAACGCAGAGAGGCGGGCGATTCGCTGCGGCGAAAAAATTGTGGTGCCGCGCATTGGCGACATCTACGCCGCCATGCCCTCGATCACCGGCAAGCTCGAACTCGAATACGAGGGCGAGATGAAGGGCGCCGACAATGTTGCGCGTGAGATCATTCGCGCCGCCGTCGCCCGAACCTATGATCGCTATTTTCACGGCAACAGCAACATGAACCAGGTAGTGCAGTGGTTCGACCTGGGAGGCGAGATTCAGCTGCGCGATTCTGCTGGCGCGCACGAGATGTTGCAGAAACTGCGCGGCATCCAGGGACTGTTAGACAAACTGAGCGCCCTCGGCCTCAGCGGCAAAGAATCGTCCGAGATGCTGGTGTCGGCGGCGGAGTTCATCCTCGAAGGACTGTACGCACACAAGCGCATTGGCCGCAGCGAAGAGCGCACCTTCAGCGCCGGTGAAAAGCAGCCCAAACGTGAGAAGGCGAACTTGCGCGAAGAAGATGACGAGGAGCGGGAGTACCGTCGCCAACGACGGCCGTTCAACTGATGCGAGCAGCCAGCACTCAGCATTCAGTGATCAAGCTGCAACGCTGATATTCCTATGGAGGTTTCAGGCACGAAAGATTTCGGAGCCAATTTCCCGGGAAAAGAGCGACACTCCCGCGATTCGACGCGGGGCGCAAGCGCAGCCTGCGCCCGAACGGCTGCCGTTCTGTCATTGGTTTGGCTGATTGCTGATTGCTGATTGCTTCCTTATGAAGTTCATCAAATACAAGAAGTACGTTCCCGAGCCCGCTTCCGAGATGAGCATGCAGGACCTGCTCAACGCGCTCTCGGACTATCTGTTGCAGAGCGGCTTTCAGCAGCAGTACCAGAATTTCTACGATTTGAATGACGGCGAGCAGACGCTCGACGATCTCCGCGAGGCCATCGCGAACGCCTTGCTCGACAGCGATCTGCTCGACGAGCAAATGCGCCAACAGATTGAGCAGATGAGCGGCGAGCAACTGGAAGACATGATCGAGCAGCTCATCGAGCGTATGCAGCAGGAGGATTACATCACCCTCGATCAGCCGCATGATCCGTCGCGACGATCGAGCGTAGGCGGACAGGTGGGCGAGAACCAGTCGCAGACGCGCTTCGAGATTACCGACAAGGGACTCGACTTCCTCGGCTTCCGTGCTCTACGCGATCTTCTGGGTTCGCTGGGGAAGTCGAGCTTCGGACGGCACGAGACGCGCGACACGGCAACCGGCATCGAGGCGAGTGGCGCGTCGAAGACCTACGAATTCGGAGACACGCTCAACCTCGATATCACGGCGACGTTGTCAAACGCCATTCAACGCGAAGGCCTTCACCTGCCGCTCAACATCGAGTACAGCGATCTGCAGGTGCACCAGTGCGAGTATCAGTCGTCGTGCGCGACCGTGCTCATGCTCGACTGTTCGCACTCCATGATTCTCTACGGCGAGGACCGCTTCACGCCTGCGAAGAAGGTCGCCATGGCGCTCTCGCATCTGATTCGCACGCAGTACCCGGGCGATTCGCTCTCGCTGGTGCTGTTTCACGATTCAGCGGAAGAGCTGCCGCTGTCGCAACTGGCGCGCGTCAAGGTCGGCCCCTACTACACCAACACGCGCGAAGGCCTGCGTATGGCCCAGCGCATTCTGCAGCGCCAGCGCAAAGACATGAAGCAGATCGTCATGATCACCGACGGTAAGCCCTCGGCGCTTACGCTGGAAGACGGTCGCATCTACAAGAACGCCTTCGGCCTTGATCCGCTGGTGGTGAGTGAAACGCTGAAGGAAGTTTCGAAGTGCAAGCGGGCGGGTGTGTTGATCAACACGTTCATGCTTGCCTCGGATTATGGGTTAGTGCAGTTCGTGCAGAAGGTCACCGAGATGTGCCGCGGCAAAGCCTACTTCACGACGCCCTATACGCTCGGTCAATATCTGCTGATGGACTACATGTCGCGTAAAACCAAGACGGTGCACTGAGGACGTGCTCAGTAGTTAGCACTCCGCAGTCCGTTTGCTTCCCACAAGAAGAAACACGGTGTTTCGGAGCTGAAGACTTGCCGATCTAGAAACCCGTCTTCGGCGGGTCGGGAGCAGCTTCTTCGCGCTTGATCGCGGCTTCGGCGGCCTGAAAACCCATTTTTGAATGCGTGCCGTCGCAAAAAGGTTTGGTGACGGAGGCGCCGCAGCGGCAAAGGGAAAACGCCGGTTTGCCGGTCAGGTCGTACGGAGTTCCATCGGCATCCACGAGCTCAATGGTGCCCTCGGGTGCCTCCACCCGGTAGGGGCCGTTTCTGCGAACCGTGATCTTCACTTGCGCCATCCATTCCCTCCGATACGTGCGCCACACATTTGCGCCGCTCCTGCATTGTAACGGAAGTTGGAAGTTCGCTGTTCGAGCTGAATCGCGAGGATCGAAAGCCGAATGGCGAAGAGCGGCCCGCTATTTCTTGAAGGCCACGTTCACCAGCAGCTTGTCGCCTTCCACATCGACGACATTGCAGAAGGTGCGATCGCCGCGGCGGCTGAAGTCGAGGCCGACACGGCTGCTGCCCACGCGCAGCTTGCGGATGTGCAGATGCTCCAGCCAATCCGGCAGCTCGGGGTTGATGATATTCAGCTCTTTGCGCGGAGCACTGGGCCGTAGTCCGAGCACCGACGACAGCATGAGAAAGATCGCGCCCGACGCCCAGGCCTGCGGCGAGCACGACACCGGATAGTGCACCGGCTTGTCGAACTCACGCCGTTGCACGCCGCAAAACAGCTCCGGTAACCGGTAGTCGCGGAAACTCAGCGCTGCCTGGAACATCGACGTCAGCACACGGAGCGCACCCTGCCGCATTTCATTCACGGCCATGCCATGCGCGATGATCGAATTGTCGTGCGGCCACACCGATCCGCGATGATAGCTGAGCGGATTGAAGACTCTTTCCGCCTCCGACATCGTGCGCCAGCCCCACCCGCTGAACATGTCATCGCGCATCAGGCGATTGGCTACGATGCGCGCGCGGTCCTTGTTGATGATGCGGGTGAACAGCAGGTGGCCGGGATTGGACGAGATCACTTCCAGCGGCCGTTTCTCCGCGTCGAGCGCCATTGCATAGAAGCCGCGGCTGGGTATCCAGAAGGCTTTGTCGAAACGCCGCGCCAGATCGGCAGCCTCGCGCTTTAACCTGTCCGCCGTCTTGACATCACCGAAATTGCGCAACAGCGACGACATGCGAAACTTCGCATCGTAGACGTAGCCCTGTACCTCGCAAAGCGCAATCGGCGGCTGAGCAATGCTGCCATCACGGTGCATGTTCGCGTCCCAGGAATCTTTCCAGCCCTGGTTGATCAGCCCCTTGGGCGAGCGACGGAGATACTCCACAAACCCATCGCCATCGAGATCGCCATACTTGTCGATCCACTCCAGCGCCGCGTACGCGTTGGGCAGCAACTCCTCCACAAGCTGATCGTCGGCAGTCCAGTTGAAGGTTTCGCTTAGCAGAATAAGAAACAGTGGGGTCGCGTCGATCGAACCGTAGTACGGACCGAAGGGCATCTCGCCATCACGCGTCATCTCCCCATCGCGATATTCGTGTGCGATTTTTCCCGGCTCTTCGTCGCGCCAGTCGTTGTATTCCTTGCCCTGGTAGCGCGCGAGCACGCGCAGGGTATCGACCGCGAGCTGTGGATTCAGCGACAACGATTGGTAAGCGGCGATGATCGAGTCGCGTCCGAACATGGTCGCAAACCATGGAATGCCTGCTGCAATAATGTGCTGCTCGCCATCGGGAATTTGCAACGCGTGGAAGTCGCCGATGCCGGTCTTCAGCATCTCGTCGAATACGTCGTTTTCAGTTTCGAAGCTGGAGGAATTGCTCTCCCAACGCGCAAAAGTCGCGCGCCGATGGCGCAGCTGATGGTTCAAATCAAAATTGAGCGCGCGCGATTCCTGGCCCTCGACCGAGGGCGTAATCCACGCTTCGAGTTGCAGCTCTTTCAGCGGCTCCAGATGCAGGTCCCAACGCGCGGTTCGGTCGCGGATTTCGGCCGGCTGAGGGGACAGCTTGATCGCCGTCTGCCGCATGACCCCGTCAAGTCCGCGATAGTAAAACGCGATGTGGTCGCGGGAGACGATTGGTTTGAAATACTGGCCGTGTTTCTGCCTGGCCACCCCGCGCACTTGAAACACGTCGACGAAATCGGCGTCGAAGATCAACTCCACGACGAAGTCAACCGGAGTCAGGTTGAAATTTTCGAAGGTTAGCCGGTCGAACAGGATCTCGGAGGCCAGCAATTGCTCACGCCGGATGTGGACCGTGTTTTCCGGCAGGTCGAACGAATCGCGCAGCGTGATGTTGCCCGTCGTCAACTCGATCTGAGAGGAAAATGTCTTCTCCGTACTGGACGAGAGGACGACCGTGCGATGGCCGCCAATGCGCAGCTCAAGCTGGCTGAGAAAGCGCGTATCGTCGTGGAAGAAACCGACGTCAGGCGATCCCGGCGGATGAATATCGCCGCCAACGTTCGTCGCACTGAAGGTCTTGCCGTCGATGAGCGTGAGGTTGTCGACCTTGCGCGGTTCCAGCTCCTGAAATGCAAGCCGGGGCTCCACGTGCGGCGAAGGGATCTCCACCAATTGGTTGTCGGAAATCGTAAGAAACGTGCTCATTCTCGCTCGAAGGGTAGACCACTGCCGGTGAGCGGCTTCGGAAACTTTCGTATCGTCCGGAAGATCCGTCGGCCGCCGGCTAATTTTACGCGATCATGGGAATGATATTAGTCGATTTTCCGACCAGACTGTTTTCGCCCACCAGTTCTTCGTAAAGGGCCAGATAGTCCCCCACCATGCGATCGACGGAGAAATTCTGCTGGCAATATTGCCGCACCGTGCTAGCTTTGAACCTGCCCAGGTGGCGAACCCGTTCCGCCATTTCGTCGACGCTGGAACACACAAAGCCTGAAACGCCTTCGTGCACCACTTCTTCCACCGAGCCGCCAGACAAAGCGAGCACCGGCGTTCCACACGCCATGGCTTCAATCATCACCAGACCAAACGGCTCGTCCCATTGGATGGGAAACAACATGGCAGCCGAGTTTCCGAGCAATTCATTCTTGGCTTGCAGGTCCGCCTCTCCGACATATTCAATGAACCTTCCATCCACATGCGGCTTGATCATGGTGTCGAAATAGTCTTTGAAGATCGGTTGCACTTCGCCCGCAATTTTCAATGGCATCCCCGATTTCTTGGCAACTTCGATGGCCAGATGAGTGCCTTTGATGGGCGCTATACGCCCCAGGAATGTCAGATAGTTTTGTTTTTTCTCCTGCAACCTGTAGAGCGATAAGTCGATGCCGTGGTGAATGGTCCGTACGCGCGGCAGGGGCTCTCGTTGCCGCTGGAACTCGCTGATCGTGACGTACTCGACGTTAGGGAAGAAATTATAAATCTGGCTGAGTGGCTCCTCGTGCACGTGGTGCATGGTGTAAACAAACTGGCTGTTTACGTAACGGGTGAACATGAGTGCGGGAACGTTATGCAGATGAATCACATCGCACTCGTTGGCTGCGTCGCAGATCGCCCACGAGGCATGATTGAAATCCTTGAGATTGTCGTAGACTTCCCCGCTGATCGGCCACTGGTTGTCCTTGTAAAGCCAGCGCTTCTCGACCCCCACGGTGGATTGCCCATTGGTATAAACGACCACGTCAACCCCGGCACTCTGCAAGCCTTCTGCCAACTGCGCAAGGAAAAGTTCCGTGCCGCCATACTTCATGGGAGGAACGGGAAGAAATGGGGGCGCAACCAGAGCAACTCTCATATTTGTCCTTAAGAGAAGTTAGTAAGTGAAATGAATTGTGTCGATTGGAGAGCTCACTCTTGCCATGAGATAGATGCTTACCACCAGGATTACGTTTGCCGGCGGGCCGCGAAATCGAGAGTAGATCGCCCGAGTAGCAGCACGGGTTTGTTCTTCCTAGCGAGGACCAAGGGAGTTCAGGGAAGCCCAGGCGCGCCGGAAGTGACAGGGATCGCCGACACGCTGCATGCACTCTCGACGGCTCCTTCAAATTCGCGAGCACGCTCCTGACTGGTGTGTTCCGCCAGAACGCGCGCTTCTGCCCTGTTCCCCACCTCACGGACTTCCGCTTCACTGAGTTCCGTCAAGTAACGTAGTACATCGTCGGAGCCGGTCGGGAGCAGGATTTCTTCCCCGGGAGTAAAGAAGCTTTCCAGACCGGGCCAATTGTCCGACACAATGGCCGCACCGCAGGCCGCAGCTTCGAACAATCGTACCGAGGGAGAGTACCCGGCCATGACCATATCGCGGCGGGTAACGTTCAAGGTAAATCGCGAAGACGAGTAGAAGCTGGGGTGCCAGCGCGAATTAAGGTGTTGGATACGCCGCACATTTTTGGGCCACCGAATCGCCTTGGGATATTGCGGACCGGCCACCAGGAATTTCGCCGGGCTGAGCCGGCGTGCCGGCTCACACAATAATTCCTCAATCTTGGGCTGGCGATCGGGAGCGTAGGTCCCCATGTAGCTGAGGTCGCAGGCAAAACGCTGGTTGATTCCGAGCCGGCAATACTTCTGCGGATCGAACGAGCAGTACAAAGGAACCGCGCGGCGCGCCCTAAAGCGCTGCTCTATTTCACCTAAGATCGGACCGCCGGTGAAGCTGAAGTACAGGTCAAACAGGGGAATCTGCGACGCTTCAAGGTATTCCGTGGCGCCATTTTCCCGCAATGCTGCCACGGTGATTGGCGTGTCAATGTCGTAGAAGGTTCTGACTCGCGACGTCGAATCGAACATCTCGTTGACGGCCGCGATGCCGTCCGGAAAATACGAGCCCACCATGGCGACGTCGGCGTCCCGCAGCTCTCTTCGCACTTCCGGCACGACATCCTTCCATTCGGTATAAAGCTTCAGACGGCAAAATTCAGGCTCCGGTAAATCGCGATTCGAGGCATACCACTCGACGTCCTTCTCAAAAAATGTGATGTGGTGACCGCGCTCATGCAAGGCGCGCAGCAGAGCGCGAAAGGTCGTTCCGTGACCGTTGCCCCACGTCGAAGTCACCGACAATCCGAAGACGACAAGGCGCATGGCTCAACTCTTCTGGCTGTTCAAGGTGGTCACGCGATCAGCCGGTGGGCTCCGCGCGCGTGTGAAGTCAGCACCTCGGCAGTCGACTGGCTCAGAATCTCCCGGACCTCTAACGCGCGAAGCGCATAGGTATGGTCCTCGAGCGCTCGCCTGCGTATCGCATCGCCAATCTCACGCGCCAGCTTCGCGTCTACCGTTCGCAACAGGTCGGCGATATCGCTCGCGTTCCGCGCGACCAGGATTTCGCAGCCCGGATTAAAGAAGGTCTCGATGCCGTCCCACTGATCGGTAATCAGACAGGCTCCCGCTGCGGCAGCTTCGAAGACACGGGTGGGTGGCGAGAAGCCGACATGGGCCATCGACTCGCGGTTGATGTTGAGCACCATGCGTGCCGAGCAATTCACCCGGTTATGATCCCCGGTTCCGACGTGGCCAATCCACCGCACGTTCGGCGGCAGCGCCTTGCCGCCCCAACCTTCGCCGCCGAGAATAAATCTGGACTCCGGCGCCAACCGGGCAGCTTCGAGAAAGAACTCTTCCACGCGACGCTCGCGGTCGGGCAGTCGATTGCCCACGAACACCAGGTCACACGCGAGATCGGGATCGGGTGCAACCCGATGATGGGTTTCCGGATCGAGTGCGTTGTAGATCGGATGGCATGCCCGTGCGCCGAGCCGGAGATAGTGCTCTACGACAGATGCTCCTCCCCCGTAGGTAAAGATGTAGTCGTACTCAGGAATGAGCTCGCGGAACGGGTTGCTTCGATTCTTCTCCAGGCTCGCCAGCGTTGCCGGCGCATCCACGTCCCAGAACGCAACCTGCGTATGGTCGGAACTGCACTCCAGCACACGCTCCTCGAGCAGCGCATCGTCAACCCCCACGCCGCTGTGCTTGATCACCAGATCACATTCGCAAGCCCGGTTCAGCAACGCCGGAATGTCATGCGGCGATTGATAAACGATCACCTCGGCATAGCTGAAATCGTCGCCATCACGATGCTGCTGGCGTCCGTAGGCGTCAGGCTCGGCGAAGGTGATCTGAAATCCCAACCCTGCCAGGTTTTTGTAGATCCCCCGATAATAGGTGGCCGCGCCATTCCAATACGACGAAGTGAGGCTTGAACCAAAAACAAAAATCTTCATTGACTAAGATCCTCGCAGATCTCCACCAGCTGCCGCGCTCGATGCGCGCAGGTATGATTTCGCAGAATCGTCTCGCGGCCGTTGGCGGCGATCTGGCGGCGCGCTGCATCGTCTCCGAGCAGTTGCTGAATCGTGTCTTTCATCTCGTCGCCAGACTGGACCACAAGGTAATCGTCGCCTGGACGAAACAGCCCTTCGGCATCGTTCCACGGCGAACAGACGAGGGTCGCACCGCAAGCCAGCGCCTCGAACACTCGAATGGTCGGAATGCCGCTCAGTCCGTTGGTGTATTCACGTCGCGGGACATGCAGCGATAGCGCACTTCGCGCGTAAACAAAAGGAGCCATTAGGTTGGGCAAGTATCCCCGGTATTCGATACCCGCGTTCGCCAGCGCCGCTTTGCCGGCCTCGGGATAGCGCACGCCGTGAACCACCGCCTTAAGATTCGGCAACGCACTTATTGGTTTCACGAGAAAGTCCATCAGCTCGCGCGTGCGCTCTTCGTCGCCCCAGTTGCCGATCCACAGCACATCGATTTCGGGCGGCTCCGTCATTGGCTGGAAGTGCGTGGTATCAGCCGCTTCATGGAACGTCCAAGCCCGCGCCATGCCGAAACCATCGAGATAAATGTGCCGGATGGCCTCGCCAAACGCCAGCACTCCATCGAAGAGATGCAAATGAAAACGGAGAATCTCGCCGGCGTTGCTGTACGCGCGATGGTGCGTGTCGTGAAATAAAGCCCGAAATCCAAATTCCCTTCGGAAGGCAAGGACCTCGTTCACGATCTCCGGGTCGTTCCATTCGTGCACGAGGACAACGTCGGCATCGCGCAACTCTTCCTGCAAACTCTCGCGCAGGGTCTCCCCACGCTGGTAAAAGCGGACGTCCAGATCAGGAAAGCCGCTGCGAAACTGCTCGATTGCCTGGACCGCCAGGTCGCCCTCCTCACGCACCAGGTTGGTCAGCGACCACGAGCCCAGCTCCTCATAGCAGCGCACCTCATGTCCTAGCTGCACGAGTTCGCGCGCCAGGCCGCGCAAGAAATGCGCATTGCCGTGGTTCCAGTCGGAGATCCAGGAATGCGCGAACAGGCGGAAACGGATTCTGCCGCTCATGCCGCCAACACTTTCGCCGGTACCAGTGTGCGGTACAGTTGCAGGTATTCGTCCAGCATACGATCGGCCGTAAACCGCCGCCGGGCGCGAAGATAAGCCAACTCGGCATGATTGCGGCGCAGCAGTCGATCGTTGCGCAATTTCGTAACTGTTTCGCGTAGACCCTCCGCATCATTGGTGCGGAAGTAGCAGGCGGTCTCGCCCCACAGCTCCCGAAAGCTGGGAATATCGTTCACCACCAGGGCACAGCGCGACAAGGCGGCCTCGAGAGGCGCCAAACCAAAAGGCTCATAGCGCGAAGTTGCAGCGTAAATCCCCGCCCGGCAGAAGAGACTTTGCAGTTGTTCCGGCGTTTGACTGCCTTTCAGCTCCAGGGTCCCGGCGCAGAAAAACGTCTCTCCGGCAGTCCGGTAGGCTTCGTCGGGATGCTCGGTTCCTCCGGCAATGATCACCGGCAAGCCGCAATCCACCTCCGCCAGAATCGACACCTGCTTGGCCGCATCCCACAGCCGGCCTACCGAAAGGACAACGTCATCTTTGTCGCCGTGGGGATTGAAAAGCTGTGGACTGCGACCGTTGTAGATGACGCCGCTCTGCTCGCGTGCACCGTAATATTTTTCCACCTCTCCCAACATCCAGCGCGAAGGCGCCACGACGGTCGTCGCGCCATCCAGTCCTTGTTGCACGACACGGCGATACCAGCGGGTCCACTCGGAGACGGGAGGCTCTGCGCCGTGGACCGCGACCCACCAGCTCACCACGTCGCTATGCGCCACGACAATCTTCGGCAGGTCGACCTCCAGCGCACCGTAGCAGTATTGGCTCAGGTGCAGCAGATCGGGACGCGTCTCCCGAACCACGCTAAGCAGATAGTCGGACGAGGCCTCAAGGTCGGCGGCGGAATCCTGCATCCATTCCAGGCGAAACGCCGTCGGCCGAAAATCAAAATGGCGCAAACCGTCCATCCACGCCATTTGGCGCGGCTCGGGAATCTCACCGAAACTTACCAAGGTCACTTGCACGCCGCGGCGTACCAGTCCGGTGACCAGTTCGCGCGTGTAGGTCCAGACGCCTCCGACCGTATCTGCCGTTACCAGGACATGCATAGTTGCCAGATCTCATCCGCCGCAAGCGCAGCCCGTGCTTGTCAGGCGGTCAGCCCATAACCCGTGAGCTCACGAACCATGTCGCTCGCCTTGTCGACCGCGGTCTGCGATCGCAGCCACTCCACCAGTTCCGCAATTCCATCCGCAAATCGATAACGCGGCTGATAGCCAAGCACCCGTTCCGCCGTAGTAATGTCCGCGTAGCAGTGCCGGATGTCTCCCGCCCGGTACTTGCCGGTGATCTCGGCCGGCAGGCGTTCGCCCAGGCATTGCGTCAACTCGCGCGCGACATCGCTGATCGATATCGGCGATCCCGAACCAACGTTCAGCGCCAAGCCATCCGCCTCACTGCGCTCCATCGCCAGCAAATTGGCCTGGACCACGTCGTGCACGCTCACGAAGTCACGCATTTGCCGGCCATCTTCGAACAGCATCGGCGAACGCCGGTTCAGCAGCCGCGAGGCGAAGATGGCCGCCACGCCGGTATACGGATTCGACAGTGCCTGGCGTGTTCCATAAATGTTAAAAAACCGCAGTGCGACCACCGGCAAGCCGTAGGTGCGGCCGAACAACAGCGCCATTTCTTCCTGGTCTTTCTTGCTGAGAGCGTAGATCGAAGTGCATTGCAGCGGCTTCGATTCGTCGGTGGCAACCGGGCTCAGCACTTGCCGGCAGCGGGGACACAGCATCTCCCATTGCTTCGTCTTCAACTGCTCCAGGCTTCGAGGCGCAGGAGCCACTTCTCCATGCTCACTGCATTCGTACTTGCCTTCCCCGTAAATCGACATCGAGGAAGCCACGATCATCTTTTCAACGTTCGCTTTCGTATCCAACAAAGCCTGCAACAGGTTGGCCGTGCCCTGCGTATTGACGCCCATGTACTTCGTGATCTCATACATGGACTGTCCCACGCCGACAGAGGCAGCGAAGTGGAAGATCACGTTCACGTCATGGACTGCGGCTTTCACCGCATCCAGGTCGCGCATGTCGCCGGAAAGCAGCTCCACATCCGTCGCAAGATAGGAAGGCGGCCCATCTGGATGGACTTGCCGATCAAAGTTATCGAAGACGCGAACCTCATGCCCGGCGCGCAACAGCGCGTCGGCCAGGTGAGATCCGACAAAGCCCGCTCCACCGGTAATCAGAATCCGTTTCGCCATCTACGGTGCTCCCACTCCCAGGTTTTCTGGACTCTGCTGAAACACAGGCGCTCCATTCTTCTGGCGCCGAGCCGCCGGCGACGCATATCGCTCTACCGCCCATGCAGCGAAGTCAGCGAAGTCCAGCGGATTAGCCGGAGGACTGGTGTAGTGACGCGCGAGGCCAAGATGTTCCGGCGTGAAGCACAGCGTCATCGTGGTCTGAAATTCCTCGATCGCTCCCATCTGCCGGTCGAACCACTGCTCGGCCTGTGGACGAAACCAGTCAGCCCAGCTCACACCGGTCCGTAGATATCGAACTCCCAGGCGCCGCAACCACTCTACCGACGATTCGAGACGATGGTCCTCGAAATGAAACCACTGGCAAATGCCCAGGCCGCGCGGGAAACATTTCGCAGCCCCCTTCGGCGATCCGTCCTCGCGCAACAGTCCCATGTAGTAATGCCGGTAGTAGGCGCTACCTTCTGCTTCCTTGTGGCGTGTCGTCGCCGTCCACTGGGCGGGCAGATCATGCAAGCTGTACCAGTGAACGCGTTCCACTTCGTCCAGCAGCAACTCGGCCGTCCTCTGCATGCCGAAGACCTGAACTTCCTCCGCTCCAAACGAAGACGCTCCAGCCTCGGAGACCCACACCGGCTTGCTGGTCACGGCGCGAATTTCGGCAACCTTGGCGGGCCATTCGTCGATCTTCCAGTGGTTCCAGTCGAGCGGAAATCCGTGCATGGCAACCACGTCAATCTCCTCCATCACTCCATGCGACGTCAGCAGCTTGATGAAGTGGGGATCGATTGGCGAAATGCCACCCAGCACGATCTTGAGGTCCGGATTCACCGCCCGCACCGCGCGCGCTCCGGCCTTCGCCATCTCCGAAAACAACTTCCAATCTGGATCGAGCTTGAAGTCCCAATGCGAAAGATTGTTGGGCTCGTTCCAGAGCATTACCGCTTCGACCATGCCAGTGGGTTCCCCTTTTGAGGTTGAACTTTTTCCTTACAGCGTTCCGTTGAGCTCCAGATCGAGGATGTAGCTGCCATTCTTCAGCGCAGTTCGCGGTCTGCAGATCCATGTCTCGGGCTCAGGGTGATCGAGAATTTCAAGACCTGAGCTGCGCAACATGGCCTCCGCCGCGCCACGATTCGGGATCCACCAATTCGTCGGATCGTTGGCGTAACTTTTTTCGACGAAGTACATCGATGGATAATCAGGATCAGAAAAAATCTGGGTGTTCCAGAAGTGATAGTCCTGCTCCCACTGCTTGGCCTCGGAGGAGCCGCGCAGCATGGTCTGGAAGACCAGCCGGCCCTCGTTGCGGACTTTCTTAATCACCTTGTCGAGCGCAAACAGCGGATAGCGGAGGTGATAGAAAACGCCCATAAAAAAGACGTAGTCGAATTGCCCCTCGATGTTGTCGACGTCATAGACTGAGCGTTTCTCGAACTCGATGTTCAGTCCCAGCGTCTTTGCGGCGAAACGCGCTTGGCTCAAGTAGCGGTCGTCGATATCGATCCCGAGTACCCGCTCGGCGCCACGGCGCTTGAGTTGGAGGGAATAGAACCCGCCGTTGCAGCCGATATCGAGAACGTTAGCGCCCGAGAGATCCTGCGGAATCGCCTTCGCGATATGCTTCCACTTCACGTTAGGAAAGTCGCCAAGGAAGTGATTCGGCGCGGTCCGCACGCCGAGCAGGTCAAGGTTATGAAACCAATCGCCTAAGTCGCGAACCTGCTGTTCGACTGCAGCGCGATCCGGAGTCGCGGGCGAGAGTTCCGAAGGGAAAGCGTGCGATTCGGTTGGAGATGGTGTTGACATTCGGAATCGAGGGGGTTCGGGCACCCGTCAGCCTCTTAGAGGTCTGACTAGCTTCTTACGTTGCCCGTGAATGCTCGGTAGAACGCGGCTAAGTCACGGCAGAGCAATCCGTTGGACGCGCCTACGGCCGTCTTTGAACCACTTGCAAGTCATTCCCGTTTTGGGACAATTTGCGCAAAAATAAAACTTTTGGGGATGAGAACTGGCTCCCCGGTGCTAGCCTTAATAAGCAGAGCCATACCCGGCGCTCTCGATCGGGGTGGCTTTTTGTCTTGAGGAGTGGGGCGGAGGCTGGCATCGAGTGGGGATCGATGACGGCGACCGGGGCTCCTTATGGGGTGGCGTTTGGGTGAGAGAAGCATTGCGGGTGCCAAGGCAGCGTTGTCCAAAGCTGGACAGCTGCGTCACAGGGACGGACAAGCCTATTGCCCGTGCACCCCTAAGTGCTTGAATAGCCAAGTGCAAATCTGGCGCGGCACGTGCATTCAACTCTGCAGGACCTGCCCGAGACCGGGCCAACGGTCCGCCATTCTTCCGCGCGATCGGAGTCGTTGAATGCTGCAGGACCTTCGTTACGCTCTGCGCCAACTGCGCAAGTCTCCCGGCTTTACGCTCGTGGCTGTAGTCACGCTCGCGCTTGGCATCGGCGCCAATACCGCCATCTTCACGTTGCTCGACCAGGCACTGTTGCGGGCGCTCCCGGTCAGTCACCCTGAACAGTTGGTCCGGTTGCACTATACCGGGTCGAATACGGGCCGTATGAGCGTCTTCGGTGGTAATGAGGAAGATTTTTTTTCCTATCCCATGTACCGCGACTTGCGCGACAAGAACCAGGTTTTTGCCGGCGTTCTGGCGAACGACGAGATGCAGATCGGCGTGCAGTGGAACAACCAGCCCGACCTGGCATCGGGGGAGATCGTCAGCGGCAATTATTTTGACGTTTTGGGAGTTCGTCCGGCTGTCGGGCGGCTGTTCATTCCGGCCGATGACGCGGCGCAGAACGGCAATCCCGTGGTCGTGCTCAGCTTCAACTACTGGAACGCGCACTTCGGTTCCGACCCTCGTGTGATCGATCAGGTGTTGTACATCAACGGTCATCCATTCACCATCGTGGGCGTTGCGCAGCAGAATTTTCATAGTGCCATCGCCGGCTACACACCCAAGCTCTTCGTGCCCATGGCGACCAAGCCCCTGGTGATGTCCGGCCCGAACGATCTGGAAAATCGCCGCTCGATGTGGGCCAACGTTGTTGCCCGTTTAAAACCGGGTGTGAGCCGGGAGCAGGCCGAGGCCGCCATGATCCCGCTCTGGCGTTCGATTCGGGCTACTGAGCTCTCGGAGATCAAGAACCATAGCGATCTTTTCGCCAAGCATTTTGTCCAGGACTCGAATCTGCAGTTGTTGGACGAGAGTCGCGGCTTCTCCCCGCTTCGCGATCAGATCCAGACGCCGTTGCTGATCGTAATGGGAATGGTCGGACTTGTCGTGCTCATGGCGTGCGTCAACGTGTCGAGCCTGTTGCTGGTACGGGCTGCTGCCCGCGTGAAGGAGATGTCGATCCGCTACGCCATGGGTGCCGGACGCCGCCAGATCATCCGCCAGTTACTGATGGAAGGGCTGGTGCTTGGCTTGCTCGGCGGCTCGCTGGGGCTGTTGCTGGCGCCCCTGGTGTCTGCCTTCCTGGCGCGCAGGATTGCCGGTACTACGGCCACCGAGCTTCCGTTCTCATCGCATCCTGACCTGCGTATTCTGCTGTTCAACTTTGGCCTGGCCTTCCTGGTGAGCCTTCTGTTCAGCCTGGCACCGGCGCTGCGCTTTCTGCATCCCGATCTCGTCACATCGCTCAAGCAGCAGACCACCACGGGAACAGCGAGCCACATACGGTTCCGTCGGATTTCGGTCGGAGTACAAGTCGGCCTCAGCTTATTGTTGCTGGTCGGAGCGGGGCTGTTTGTGCAGACGCTGCACAATTTGAAGACCCTCAACGTGGGCTTCGCAACCGATCACTTGCTCACCTTCGGCATCGATCCCACGCTTGCCGGCTACGATCCCAAGCAGGCGATCCCGTTGCAAAAACACCTGCTGGAGGTGTTGGCAGCACAGCCCGGAATTCGCGGCGTCGGCGGCACCGATGACCCCGAACTGGCAAACAACGACGAGCAAAGCAACATCACGATCGCCGGACGGGCCGCAAAGCCGGATGACGATGTGCACGTCGAAATGGCGGCAGTGACGCCCGCCTACTTCTCGACGCTCAACGTTCCGCTTTTGGCCGGGCGCACCTTCACCGACCAGGACGTCTTGGGAAAAGCCAACGTGGCTGTCGTGAATGCGGCGTTTGCGAAACAATACTTTGGCGATCCCAAGACCGCCGTGGGACACCAGATTGGCCGCGGCTCCGGCCCGTCGACGAAAACCGACATCGAGATTGTGGGCGTAGTCGGGGATGTCAAACACAGCAACATGCGCGACAAGGTGAAGACCACGGTGTTTCGCCCGTACTTCCAGGACGCTGGGCAATTCGGCTTCATGCAATATTACGTGCGCACGTGGCAGGCGCCCGAGGCCGCCGAGATGACGGTGCGGCGGGGTGTGCAGCAGGTTGACTCCAAGCTGGTCATCGACACGCTGCGCAGCATGGATGACCAGATTGCCGACAACATTTCCAACGACCGTCTGGTCGCGATGCTGGCGGTGAGCTTCGGTGTGCTGGCGACAATCCTGGCGGCAATCGGGCTCTACGGTGTGCTGGCGTACGTCACCGCGCAACGCACCCGCGAGATCGGGATTCGCATGGCCCTTGGCGCACAACGGACCACGGTGATGCGGCTGGTGCTGACCGACGTAGTGTGGCTGGCCGGCATCAGCATTGTCGTGACGTTGCCGATCGCGATTCTACTGACCCGCATGATGCGCAGCCAGCTCTATAACGTGAGCCCCGCCGATCCGCTCGCGCTTGCCATGGGAGTTCTGCTGGTCGCGGCGGTGGCATTGCTATCGGCGCTGTTGCCGGCGCGGCGCGCGGCAAGCGTGGAACCGATGAAGGCGTTGCGGACGGAGTGAGGAAGCCAGCAACCGGCGACGGGTAGCTAGCGATTAGCAACGAGTGAGAAGCGAGGGACGCTCAGGAACGAAGTTTTGAAATAGGAGAAGAGCGATGCTTGAATCCATTCTGCAGGACCTTCGTCACGGCGTGCGCCAGGCGCGACGATCGCCCGGATTCACGCTGATTGCAACGCTTACGCTGGCACTCGGCATCGGCGCCATTACCACGGTGTTCACCTGGGCGAACGCTGTCCTGTTCAACCCATGGCCACAGGTAAACAAGGTTCGCGAGATCCGCTCGTTCGAGGCCACGGTTCACGGCAACAACGGATACTCCCTGTCGTACCCGGAGTACGAGTACCTGAGCAAGAACAGCAATAGCTTCTACGCCATCACGGCGCATGAGCTGTTGCCGGTCGATGTGACCGCACCCGGCGTCCGCCCGGAGACGGTCTGGTCGGGTATCGTCGCCAGCAATTACTTCAATATCCTCGGAATGCAACCGGAGCTGGGCCGCTTCTTCACCCTGCACGGCGACCGAGCCTACGGCAGCAGGCCTGAGGTCGTCATCAGCGATGGGATGTGGCGTTCGCGCTTTCACGCCGACCCGGCAGTTCTCGGACAGACGCTTCAACTCAATCACCAACTGTTAACTATCGTCGGAGTTGCGCCGAAGGGTTTTGTCGGAATTTATGGAGGCATGGCACAGTCGTTGTGGTTGCCGTTGTCGATGATCCCGGCGCTTACCGATGGCGAGCCTGCTCCCCTGGACAAGGGATTCGGCCTGCAAGTCGTGGCCCGGCTGCGTCCGGGCGTGAAGGACGAACAGGCGGCTGCTGAACTGCATACGCTGGCGCGCCAGTTTGCGGATGCGCAGAAATCCACCAACTATAACGGCTGGGACCTGAATCTGACCGACACGGCGCACATGCCGCGGGGCATGTACGGCTCGGTGGGCGAGGCGATGCCGATCTTGCTGGTCGCCGCCGTCCTGCTGCTGGTGCTGGTGTGTGCCAACGTGGCAGGCCTTTTGATCCAGCGCGGCACGCGGAGGGCGCGCGAGATCGCGATCCGCACCACGCTGGGAGCGACTCGCGGCCGTATCGCACAGCGACTGCTGGCGGAAACAGCGGTGCTGGCATTGATCGCCGGCGTCCTGGGGTGGCTTGCCAGCCTGGGATTGTCGCGCACGCTCTACGTCCTGCTGCCGCAGTTGGGCATGCCATTCGTATTTAACCTACAGCCCGATGCCAGCGTCTTGGTTTTCGCCATGGCGGTGACCGGTGTCGTGGTGCTGGCCAGCGGCCTGCTGCCCGCCAGGCTGGCGCTCAGCATGTCGCAGACCCAAGCGCTGCACGAAGGCGCGGTCTCCGTGCTGGGGGCTCGCGGAGGCTGGCGGCGCACGGCCCTGCTCAGCGTGCAAATGGGAATTTGTTTTGTGGTGCTGCTCTCGTGCGGGCTTTTGCTGCGGACGCTGGTGAACGTTATGCATCGCGATCCGGGCTTCGAGACCCGGAACACGCTGGTGGCTTCCCTCGACCTGACGCGGGCCGGCTACTCCGCCGAGAAGGGTTTGCAATTTGAAAGCGCGCTGCTGGAACGGCTGCGAAATGCGCCCGGGGTTGAAAGCGCCACGCTGACGACGTATGTTCCGATGGGCAACAGCGGCGGCGGCAACACTCGCAGCCTCGCCATCGAAGGCTATGAACCGGCGAAGGATGAGAGCATGAACATCGTCACCGACGCGGTGGGGCCGGAATACTTTCGCACTCTGCGCATCCCGCTGGCGAAGGGCCGCGAATTCTCGCCGCAGGATGACGGCGATGCTCCGCTGGTGGCCGTGGTGAACGACGACATGGCACGGCAATATTGGCCGCACGGAAATGCTGTCGGCAGCCGCGTTCAGGTGGGAAAGCGCTGGCTGGAAGTCGTCGGCGTGTCGCGCCACATCATCTACCGCAGCGCAGCCAACGACGGTCCGGACCCTGTGCTGTACGTTCCACTGCTGCAGAACTACGATGGCGGTATAAGCGTGGTAGTGCGGGCGCGAGCTTCCGCCTACAGTGTTCTCCCCTCACTGCAACAAGCGGTGGCCTCGCTGAATGCCACGCTGCCTTTGAACGACATTGAGTCACTCAGCGAGCACGTGCAGACCTCCTACTTCGGGCAGCGCATGCCGGCCGAGATGATCGGGGTGTATGCGATCTGCAGTCTGCTAGTCGCGCTGCTCGGCATCTACGCCGCCATGGCCTATGCCGTGACAGAGCGCTACAAGGAGTTCGGCTTGCGCGTCGCCCTGGGAGGTCCCAGGAAACACATTTTTGGCCTTGTACTGCAGACAGGAGCGCAGGCGGCAGCTGGCGGCTTATTGGCCGGCGCCGTGGGTGGATTTTTCGCCGTGCGCCTTCTCAGAAGCGCTCTGTATGGGGTGTCGCCGTTCGATTTCATGAGCGCCTTGGCCGCGGGGCTGCTCCTGGTGGTGACCGCTCTGGGGGCATGCTGGTTGCCGGCGCGTTCCGCAACCCAGGTCGATCCGATGCGGGCGCTGCGTAGTGAATAAAGCAGAGTCGAGGAACATGCGACGCTTCGTGCTTAGTTCTAACGGTTCAGGGCAACTCGATATGGGCGCGACTTTTTCGAAGCGCTGATCGGTAAGTAGGTCGGGACGAAAGCGGCACACAGTGGCCGAACGTTTTATGCGACTCCTCATGCAAGAGATCAAATTCGCTCTGCGCCAGCTGCGGAAATCCCCGGTTTTCGCGCTCGTCGCTATGCTCACGCTTGCGCTCGGCATTGGAGCCAATACTGCTGTGTTCACGTTGCTCGACCAGGTACTGCTGCGAAGCCTGCCGGTCAGCCATCCTGAGCAACTGGTGCGCCTGCGATACACCGGCGACAGTCCCGGTCACACCAACTCCTTTGGCGGCGATGACAACGACTTTTTCTCGTATCCCATGTACCGCGACTTGCGCGATAAGAACGGCGTGATGTCGGGCCTGATCGCCAATGATGAGCAGGACGTCGCGGTGCAGTGGAACAACAAGCCGTTTCTGGCGAACCTGGAACTGGCATCGGGCAATTACTTCGAGGTACTGGGAATTCAGCCGGCAATCGGGCGGCTGATCCTGCCTTCCGACGAGGCACTGAATGCGGCTCCCGTGGTGGTGCTCAGCTTTAATTCATGGAAAACACAATTTGGATCAGATCCACGGGTGTTGGACCAGACCTTCCTGATCAACGCACATCCGTTCACCATTGTGGGCGTTGCGCCTCCGAAGTTTCACAGCCTCGTAGCGGGCGCCACGCCGGAGTTGTTTGTTCCGTTGACCGCGAAGAATCTCATCACGCCTCGTTGGCAGGACCTGGAAGATCGCCGGTCCATGTGGCTAACCATCACCGGAAGATTGAAGCCAGGCGTTAGCCGTCAAGCCGCCGAAGCGGGATTGAATCCGTTGTGGCATGCGCTGCGGGCAGAGGAGTTCAAAGACTTCAAACATCAGGACCGCTGGCGGAAGCCGTTTCTGGAAGAATCGCGTTTGCAGGTACTCGACAGCGCTCGCGGCTTTTCGCCGCTGCGTGACCAGATTGGGCTGCCCCTGCTGGTGCTGATGGGCATGGTCGGCCTGCTGGCGCTCATGACATGCGTAAACCTGTCGAGCCTGCTGCTGGTGCGCGCCGCCGGCCGTGCGCGCGAGATTTCCCTGCGCTACGCATTGGGCGCGGGACGCTGGCAAGTCAGCCGCCAACTGCTGACCGAAGGATTGTTGCTGGGGTTGCTTGGCGGTGGCTTGGGGCTGGTGCTTGCTCCCGTGGTGTCGCGCATTCTGATTCGCAGGCTCACCGGAGAAGCGGGCAACGATTTGGCCTTCTCGCCGAATCCGGACTGGCGAGTTTTGCTGTTTACCCTGGGACTGGCCCTGCTGATTTCGCTGGCATTGAGCCTGGCACCGGCGTTCCGCTTCCTGCGTCCTGACCTGGTGAACTCGTTGAAGCAGCAAAGCGCTACCGGCGGGGCGAGCCATCTGCGTTTTCGCCGGCTTTCGGTAGCGGTGCAGATTGGGTTGAGCCTGTTGCTGTTGGTCGGGGCCGGATTGTTTGTGCGAACGCTGCGCAATTTGCAATCGGCCGATGTCGGCTTTACCACGGGGCATCTCGTCATGTTCGGCGTTAACCCGCGGCTGGCTGGCTATCCTCCGGAGCAGACATTCGCGCTCTACAAGCGCGTCACCGAAACCCTGGCGGCGCTGCCCGGCACACGCAGTGTAGGTGGAACGGATGACCCCGATCTCGAAGGCTCGTCTAAAACCACAGGCGTTACGATCAGCGGCAGCGCGGCCAAGGACGACACCGCCGATCAGGTGGAAGACCCGGCGGTCACGGCGGGCTTCCTGGCGACGATGGAGATTCCGCTGCTGGCGGGACGCGCTCTTACGGACCAGGACGTAGCCGGCAAATCCAACGTCGCGATCGTGAGCGCTGCCTTCGCGAAGCGCTACTTCGGCGAACCGCGCAATGCGGTGGGCCGGATGCTGAACTTCGACGGAGTGGGGTCGAATGGGGGAACCGAAATTGTCGGCGTGGCCGGCGACACAAAACATACTCTGCGTGGCACACCACAGCACACTGTATATCGCCCGGCGTTTCAAATGAGCGAGCCCGATGCGCTTTGGTTCTATGTTCGGACGTGGCAGCCGGCGGACAATGCGGTTGCCAATGTCCGCACCGCGATGCAGCAGCTTGACTCCAAGCTAGCACTCACCAACCTGCGGAGTGTGGACGAACAGATCGCGAGAAATCTTGGGACCGAGCGGCTGATTGCACTGTTGTCGGTCAGCTTTGGAGTGCTTGCCATGCTGCTGGCCGGTCTTGGGCTGTATGGCGTGCTGGCCTATGCCACGGCGCAACGAACGCGCGAGATCGGCATTCGCATGGCGCTGGGCGCGCAGCGATCAGGGGTTGTGCGCTTGGTATTGCGGGATGTGCTATGGATGGCGGCCCTGAGTATCGCGGTCACCATTCCAGTAGCAATGGTCTTGAGCAGGTTGCTGCGCAGCCAACTTTACGGCGTGAGTTCCAGTGATCCGCTAACGATTGTGCTAGGAACGGTGCTGGTCGGCGCGGTGGTGCTGATCGCCGCACTACTGCCGGCACGGCGCGCCGCTTCGACCAATCCGGTGCAGGCCCTGCGGTCGGAATAGTCGCGAGGAGACCGCACGCTGGTCGCGGCTAAACAGCCCTGCGCCCGGTGACCAGGTTGATGATGGCCACGATCACCGCCAGTACGAGCAACAAATGAATGAGACTTCCGGCAATGTGGAAACCCCAGCCCAGCAGCCACAGAATCAACAGAATGGCAAAAATGGTCCAAAGCATGAGTCCTCACCTGGCCAGAGGTCCTGGCATGCAGTGTAGGAAGGCGAAACCGGCGGGAGAGTTGTCCGTGGTGGACGAAATGGAAGGCTAAGATTGCCGGAACAACACGCAGGGTTCGCAGGAGCAGGGCGGGACTTGACTCGGTCCAGCGCAGGCAATTCGGAGTTTTTTCCGCAGGCTGTGAAGGAGTTCGCGATGACAAGCTCGAAAAAGAAGCGTCTGCTCGGAAAGCGTCCTTCCTCAATCGCGCAGTTGGCGGTGCACACAAATCACACCTGAAGGGGGATTCGGGATGACAACGCTAAAGGGAGCACCGACCGCGGGCTCACGAGACTTTATGTCGCGACCCCATGCCGCCGCTTTGCGGCTCGGGTCATTTCGAGGCTCCGAACCGCGGGCTCACGCCCACGGCTAACGCAAATGGCGCCCGAAGGGCTTTGAGCCCCAGAAAAAAATCAGCACCGATTCTACGGAGCGCAACCGGCTGTGCGATGCGTCGCGGGATGCTTCATTCTCTTCCCAGAGAGTAAGAATGCCGCCGCTACGCGGCTCGAAACGTGTCGAGGGCTCCGAACCGCGGGCTCACGCCCACGGCTAACCCAAATGGCGCCCGAAGGGCTTTGAGTCCCAGAAAAAAACCAGCACCGATTCTAGGGAGCGCAACCGGCTGTGCGATGCGTCGCGGGATGCTTCATTCTCTTCCCAGAGAGTAAGAATGCCGCCGCTACGCGGCTCGAAACGTGTCGAGGGCTCCGAACCGCGGGCTCACGCCCACGGCTGACGCAAATGGCGCCAATGCGCTTTGAGCGTCGCCGCTTGCCAGCCCCTGTTTCGTACCGCGACCCTAGTGCGAAGGCGTGGGCGATCCAGCCTGGAGCCCAGCGAAATAAGCCCCTGTCTTGCAAACCAGGTCTTGCAATCCATGTCTGCAATCCATGTCTGGCAATACCAGTTCCCCGTGGGCAAGGCCCCGGCCTGTCTGGGAAACCATGTCTTGCAAACCATGTTTGGCAACCGATGTCTGGCTACCCATGGTTTGCCCAGCCTGGCGGTTGCCTCTGTTCAGCGCACTTCGAGGCGGGAGCGCATCTGCCGGGCCAGCTGTTGCATGGAGCGGATTTTGTCGGCCACTCCGGCAGGGACGACGGGTTGCCGCAGCGCCAGTTCCGAGGTCAGCAGAATTCCGGTTACCTCGTCGCGCAGTTTGCCGCGTAACAGTCCTTCGGCGGCGCGCATGGCAATTTTCTTCTCCGTGGCCCCGCGGCGCAACCCATCCTGTACTTCGCGAACGATGCGATCAGCGCGGTGCAACCCCAGGTTTACGTGAACAGGCATGGCGGTGCCGCCGTGGTTCATCACCGTGTCCAGTGCCGAGTAGTCCATCTCGAGCAGCGACTGATCGACGACCACGGCATCGTAGTCGCCGCTCTGCAACTTAGTAATGGCCCGCGGTACGGAGTTCGCGACAACGGTTTTTTGGTGGGTTCCCTGTTCGATGGCTGCAGCACATTCAGATGCCTTCGAAGAAGGCGATATCAGCAAAATCATGGTTTCCTCGGATTGCGCAGGCAGACACACGTCTTCCGCTGCGCAGGTTTGCGGTTCTTGCTGCGTGTTTGCCTGCCGGCGTTACAGTGCCGGGCCGTATTCTTTCAATTTGCGGTACAAGGTGGTCTTGCCGATTCCCAACCGGCGCGCCGCCTTGAGCTTGTCGCCATTGAGAGTGCGAATGGCATACAGGATTGCTTGTTTTTCCAGCTCCGCCAGCGGCTTGATATCTTCGCCGTTGGCGATGGTAGGAGGAACGACGCGTGTCCGCTCAAAATCGCGGAGCGCGGTGGGCAGGTCCGAAATGTGAATGGTCGGCAGGGAGCAGGTTGTGCAGGAATGCTCAAGACAGTTCTCCAACTCGCGCACGTTGCCCGGCCAGTCATAGTGAAGGAACAGGCGCAGAGCGTCGTCGCCAATGCTGTGGTGATTTTCATGAGTGCTATTCAGCCGCTCGAGGATGTGCCCGATGAGCAAGGGTATGTCTTCCTTGCGCTCGCGCAGCGGAGGAATTCGCAAGGTCAGCACGTTCAGCCGGAAGTAGAGGTCGCGGCGGAAGGTGCCTTGTTGCACTGCCATTTCGAGATCGCGATTGGTGGCGGCCAGGATGCGAACATTGATGGGCACGGTGCGGGTGCTGCCGACGGGACGGATCTCCCGCTCCTGCAAAGCACGCAAGAGCTTGGCTTGCAGGTCGATGGGCAGCTCGCCGATTTCGTCGAGGAAGATGGTTCCGCCATCGGCGGCGGAAATGAGTCCCTCTTTGGCGCGCGCGGCGCCGGTAAAAGCGCCCTTCACGTGGCCGAACAATTCGCTTTCGATCAGCGACGGGACCAGCGAACCACAATCGATCGCGACGAACGGCTTGTCGCGATGGTCGCCGCAGTAATGAATGGAGTGCGCCACCAGCTCTTTGCCGGTTCCGCTCTCTCCCAGGATGAGCACGGGATGGGTGCTGTGTGCGGCTTTGGCGATGATGCGATAGAGCTTCTCCATCGCCGGGGCGTGACCCACCAGCGAACCGAATCCCTGACGCGCGCGCACTTGCTCGCGCAGCACGCGGTTCTCGGAGGTGAGCTTTACGTGGGCTGCGGCCCGCGAAAGGATCAGGTGCAGCTCTTCGAAGTTGAAAGGCTTGGTGACGTAGTCGTAGGCCCCGGCTTTCATGGATTGCACCGCGGATTGTACGGTCGCAAAGCCAGTCATCACGATGACGATGGTTTCGGGGCGGCGACGTTTGATCTCGTTGAGCGTCTCAATGCCGTTTCCGCCGGGCAGACGCAGGTCGAGCAAAACAACGTCCACGTTAAAGCTGTCCAAGGTCCGGAAGGCCTGCTCGATGTTTTCGGCAACCTGGGTGGCAAAGCCGAGCGACTGCGCAATTTCGCCGCAGGAGTTGCGGACGGACCGCTCCCCGTCGACGATGAGGAGATTCAACAGAGTGGTTTCAGAACCCTGTTCGACCGGTGTGACTGTCTCCGTCGTGAGCATATGAATGACCTTTTCTGCGGGATGCCGGGCCTCAGGCCGGGCGCACCTCCGCATGATGCGACTGCCTATCAACATCATCCCCTTTTGGGAAGGGGCTGCCAGTGCATGCGTCACAGCGCCCTGTGAGAGCGACGCAACCGGGCGGGAAAAAAATCAGGAGCCGCATGCGCCGAAGGAGATCGAGGCTGGTTCGCCAACGTGTCTCGCTCGCCGTTCGGCTCCTGTGCCGTCACCGCAAGAAAGGTCCCCGCCAAGGAGGGGGCCTGCCCGCAAAGTTCGTCTTCGTCTTGTACCGGCGCTCCAAGATGCTGCAGCAACTGTTTCACCAGCGAAGCTCCGCGTTGGGCGCCGCGTTCAATCTCCCGCACATAGCGTTTGGAGTGGCTATAAGCCGGCAGTTTCCATTGCATGACCTGGGCATTCACCAACATGCCGCCCAGTACCGTACTGAGCTCGTGCACGATGTCGGCGCATGCACTCGCATCGTCGCGTGAGGCGGACGCGCTTCCCATCGCATTCGCCTCACGCTCTTCGCCGCTGGAGGAGGACAGCCGCTCAATGTCGCTGCCATAGCACTGGGTGTTGCTGAACTGGTTCATGTGGTTTCCCGGTCGATCTGCTTCAACTTTCGGAACATCTCTGAAGAGCAACTAGCTCGCCAAAGCGACTAAGGATGGCTTAATGGCGTTTTGGCGTGGACTCAGGCGGTGTGAGCCCTTCCGTGGTGGAGTTCTGTCCGCCGTTCAAATTCCCGAAAGCGAACTTGAGAGAGGTGCGACGGTGGGTACCATCAGGCACAAAAATCCACTGGAGAGGGAAATTCGAGAGAACCGGTATACCGATAAGGAAGCACTCGTTCCGACGGAAAAAGAAGTAGAAGCGGGACTTAGCCTTGGGACCTAATGGCAGTTCTCTCGGCTGCAGTCATTCGACCTACAGGCGCGCGGATGTGGGAACGAACGCAGTTCCGAAAAGGGAGAGCCTTCGTAGTGATCTGCAGAAATGGGAAGAGTTCTTACCGTTGACGCTCGCGATTGGAAATGACACTTCAAGCAATCGCGCACAATGTGGCGAAGCAAGCAGACCGCAGCTCCCTCACTCCCGAAGGAGTTCGGCATGACAATTCGAGGCTCGTCCGGCGCGTGCCTCGCCCGGGGGCATTCGGAGTTTTCGGCGTATGGGCCGCCTTTCCGAACTATGCCGCTCCACGAAAAGGCGAGGCTGCCTATCGAGCGCTCTACTGGCGCGCACTCGTGGTTTTAGTATCTGTGCCGTTTGAGGCGACGGCGGGTTCAGCACCTTGCTCCAGCAGCAGACCGTTGTAGGTGGACGCGGCCAGCAGGTGCCCCTGATAGTTCATTGCGGCACGGATGGAAACGTTCGCATCCGGACTACGCTGCCAGGTTTTGCCATCATCTTTGCTTTCAAAGATGGCCCGCGTGTTGAGCGCCGTAGCGAGAAAACGCTGCCCCGTGGGATCGAAACTTACGGCGAAGACATCGCGGGGCGGCATGCCACCCAGCAGATGATTCCAGCTCTTGCCCTGGTCTGTCGAGCGCAGCGCACCTTCGCGACTGCCCAGCCACAGGCTGCCGTCGGGGGTTGCGGTAAAGCTGTAAAGGCGGGTTACGTAAGGCGGCAGCGTTACTTCCGACCAGGTCTTTCCTGCGTCGCTGGAGAGCAGGGCGTGCTTCGGATTAACCAGCGTCAACATTCCAGTGCCGACGCCATCGACGGCCATGAAGTCGGAGACGCCTTCCACCGGAGCTCCATACCATCTCTTGCCCTGATCGACGCTGATGAAGAGGCCACCGTCGGTGGCGGCGTACCAGGCTTTCTCGCCGAGTTCGATGGAGCGCACCCGCGGGGCTTTGTCGATGGGAATCACGGCTTCGGCGGCCGCTTTAGGCTTTACTGCCTTCTTCGCGAGGGCCGCGCGCCGGGCTGCTGCTCGTCGAGCAGCCGGAGTTGTTGCCTTGGCTTCAGGCGCTGGTTCGGCCGCCGCTTCCTTCTCCCGCCATTCCGGCACGGGACCGCGCACCATAACCACCGGCGTCCACTTGCCGGTCAGCAAGGATAACGAGAAAATGCCGTGATTCGTTCCGGCGTAGATGATTCCATTGTCGGCCTCCTGAAGGCTGAGAACGTCTCTCTCATCCAGGCCGCGATTGGATAGCTTCCAGCTCTTCCCCGCGTCTTCGGTATAAAAGAAGCCGCCGAGCTGTTTGTCGTTGACGACGCCGACATACAGCCTGTTGGGATCTTTATGGTCGGCAATGACGGCGCCGACGACGCGGTGCGCGAAGCCGCGATTCGACGTGGTGTAGTGATCGAAGCCGTCTTTGCTGGCCAACACGCCGCCGCGATCGGTAGCGAGCAGAACATGTTCGGGATCATTGGGATCAATCAGGATGTCGTTAACGATGACGTCGGGCGCGGAGTAGAGCTCCCACTTGTTGCCGCCGTCGACGGTTTTCCAGAGACCGCCGGTAGTTCCGGCATATACGGTTAAAGGCCGCTTGGGGTCCTGCTTCAGCACGCGGGTGCGAATTGCAGAATGCGGTATGCCGCGCATGCGGGTGAACTCGGAGCCGCTGGTGGTGCTCTTGTAGATTCCCGAGCAGGCGCTGGCCCAGACCGTGGTCGGCGACAACGGATCGATGATGATGCTGAAGACATCGGAATCCATCAGCCAGCCCTGCTGCATCGGCGTCCAGGTCTTGCCGCCGTCACTGGTTCTCCAGGGAAGGTGCCAGGTGCCGGCGTAAATGATATCGGTGTTCTTCGGATCGATAGCGATCGATTCGAGAGAGTACAAGGGCTCGCCGGTGATGCCTTTCATATCGGCTTTGGCGACGGGCGAAATCTGCTCCCAGGTCTGGCCTGCGTCGCGCGAACGGAAGACCCCGTCCATGGCGCCAATGACCAGCATGTTCTGATCGCTGGGAGCCATGGCCATGGCGCGGATCGACTTACCGTGCACGGCTTTCAGCGATTGCCAAGTCTGACCACTGTCGTCGGTGCGGAACACATCGCCAGCGTCGTTGTCGTAAAGACTCCAGGCCGCGACATAAATGGTCGCAGTGTGCTGAGGGTCGAAGATGATGTGGTCGAGAACGTACTGGTCAGCGGGACCAAGGTGTGCGAAAAAGGCCCAGGAAGCCCCCCCGTCATGTGAAACGAAAAGCTGGCCAGTACTGGTTCCCAGCACAATGTGATTCGAATCAGACGGGTCGTACGCCAGGCTGCGGACATCGCCGCCTTCGGGTCCAATAAGTTGCCAATCGGAGGCGCTCGCCGAAATCGAAACCAGCAGCGTTGCGCTCAGAACGAGGTGAATACCAGCCAGAAGTAACTTGCGCATATTCAATGATCGCCGAATACAGATTCCTGCCTATTGATGATAACCCCGAGTTGCTGTCCATGGGGTGCTAATCCCGAAGCGTACCCGAAAGATAAAGGATTCGGCTTTCCAGCTCGCACCAGCAACTCCCGAGCACGACGTTATCGCCACATCGCCGTGCGATGCCCACTGGCGAGATTTCAACGACACAACGCGAGTCGAGGACTTCCGCTCGACCCCTGGTTGTTCTTCCGCAAGTAATCCGGATGCCGGATTCGAGTACGGCTGTTGCATCGCCGGCGGAAAGGACGCCCCTCCGGGGATGGTGAACGTAAAAAGCCGGTGAGAGGTTTCCCTCCCACCGGCCTAGAGTTCCAGCTAGATCGAAATGCTATTGCGCCGCCGGGGCTTTCGCAGCCTTGTGGTGGTGCACCGGAGCCGCAGATTTCGGCTTCGGGTAAGCATTCTCGCTGGGTTTCACGACGGACTCATCGACCGGCGTGGTGTTCTGCAGGTTAGCGCAGGCGTTGGTGTCGGCACCCTGCGGAATCCAGATGATATCCGCGGTGTGATCCTTGCCAGTGCCCTTGCGGACTTCGATACGGCTCGGGTCGATGCCTTGCTGCTGTACCAGGTACGCCTTGGTGTTGACGGCGCGCTGTGCAGCCAGGTCAATCTGGTGCTTGTTCTTACCCTTGCCTTCGTAGACCGGCGGTTCACCGTCGGCGTAACCAACCACTACGATCTTCGCGTTCGGATCGTTCTTCAGAGCCGATGCGTCGTCGTCGAGAATGGCCTTCGCCGTGTTGTCAACGCGCCACGGGATGTATCTCTGGTGCGGCCGCTGTACGAATTCGATCGGGGTACGAGCGCTGCACTGCGGTGGCGGTGGCGGCGCTTCCACGGTCTCGGTACAAGTGGCGGTGGTGCTCAAGCCACGGCTGTCGGTTGCGGTGACCGTAACTGTAATCGGACCACCAGATACACCAGTCGTGTCTTCCGTCGCCGTGTTACCGGTGCCGGTAATCTTGCCAGCCGACGTGCTGTACGTGACGTTGGAGATCGGAACATTGTCCGGGCTGCTGACGTTCGTACTCACTGTGAACGGAGTGCCTGCCTGCACGGTACTCGGGCTGGTAGAGCAGCTGACCACCGGAGGATTCTTCGGCGGTTCCTTCACCGTGAAGTTGGCCGTACAAGTTGCGACATTATCTTTCTTGTACTTGGGATCGGTAATGGTGCCGTTGGCGGTATAACTTCCACCCGCGACGCCCGTGGTGTCGATGGTCGCGGTCTGACCGTCAGCACCCGAGATCTTGCCGCCGTTGGTAGTCCAGGCATACGTAATCTTGTGCTTCGGGTTGAAGTTGGTACCCGTGGCGGTTACCTTGACCGGTTCGCCCTGCATGACTTCGGCAGGCGTCGCGGTGCAAGCCGCGGTGACCGGAGGCAGGTTGTAGTTGCCGAGGTTGAACACCACACCAGCCGACAAACGAATCATGTTCCACTGGGTAGAGTTGGAAAATGGCCGTTGACCGGAGGGATTGTAAGTCGTGTAGATGTAGTCGGCCTGCGCGATGCGGATCGAGAAGGCGTGAGTCACGCTCAAGTCGAAACCGCCGCCGGCGCCCATCGCCAGCCGCCATTCATTGCTGTAGGGAGAAGGCGGTGAGATGCGGTCGGAGCCTACGAACACATGGGCAAAGGGCGATAACTGATCGGTGTGCCACTTGTACTGCAGACCGAGATCGCCAATACCCAGATTCAGGCCGCCAGGATTCTGCGACCGGTTGAAGTGTCCGCTGCCGTCGATCATAATTCCCAGGTTGTTCATGCTCGGCAGATAATAAACGCCAGAAACATCAAAACCTTTCGTTATGTCAGCGGTTTTAACGGTGTTATCGAACAGACCGTAGTAGCCGTTCGGGTGAAGCCACGAATATCCGCCAAAAATTTCGGCTTTGGGTTGGATGGTGGTCTGCGCTGCGGCTTGGGAGCCCAGCAGACACAGCGCGAACGCAATTGCAACGGATGTCGCAAATAGGCGTTTTGGGACTACCTCGCGATGAGATGACATTCGAAATCCTCCGGAACTCTAGAGCAGTACCGTGACCAGGGTGGCTCGGCTTCTTTGATGGTGCTGTACTAAACAAATGCAGGAATATCGGCCTGCTCAATATCGAACCAAATTGTACAGCAACTCGGAAGATTAACAAAGCATTTGCTTTGCAAGTTTACCGAAGTTGCAATACATGTTTACTGTGTTTGTACTCGCAGAAGAATTTGCGTACCGCCGTCGAGCCTCAGGTCTTTACCGGTGGAGGTGAGCACGCCGTCAGCCCTCGAGGTCCGATCGTACAGGCCGGTCACGCCGGTGGAGCGGGGTGTCAACTGAGTACCGGACGGACAGGTGGAGTCTGGTGCCGGGGAATCGTAGCTCCCCGCGACCCCCGCAGGAACTCCGACGGGCGAAGTCACAGCAACCCCTGTGCCGCTGTTCGGGGGGACACCTCGCCCGGGCGCTGCCAGGGGTGGGGGCATGTTCATGCCTTCTGATGGAAGATTATTAAGGATTAAGGTTGCTGGTTCCAAGCGCCCAGACTTGGCTCGTTGGACTGCGTTACCAGGCCTACAATCGTCGCTGCTTGCGGGATGACGTTTCCGTTAGTGGTTTAGTTTCTTCGTATCGACCGTCTTATTCAACTCCGGTTGAAATACTTCAGCCGCGGAATTCCTCTGACCGAAGGTTCCACGTGAGGACGGTGCCGGAGGTTGGGCGTGGTGGGTAACCGGGTGCGGAGTACTGGCAGGGGTGGCTGCAGAAGGAGCAGAATCCTGCGCTGCGCAGAAGGATGTCGAAGCCAGAAGCATCAGGGGGCCGAATTGCCATTTCGACATCATCTCTCCCCCTAGAAAGCTCGCTGGTTCCTCCAACCTTGTTCTGAACGTAGAATGCAGCCAAAATCGTTCACGTCTGAGATTCTGAGTTTTGCGGTGAAGTGGCTGGCGAATGTTACTTTAGACGGAGCGATGTATGTCGAACAGCACTCGTCGAAACCTTAATGCTCCGCAAAATCGACGCTCAACTCTGGACTTGCATCTAACGTTGGATGTTTGTCGGGCTCTGTTTTGGACAACGGGCAAGTGACGGCGTCGAAAGCACGCGAGGAGTCTGTCCCCCATGAATCAGGAAAAAGTTCTGATAGTCGAAGACGAAGAGAACGAGCGCACCGGTTTGGCAGAACTGATCCGGGCTTGGGGGTACGACACCGAAACCGCCGCGGATGGCGCAGAGGGCCTGGAGAAGGTGGGTTCCTGGAACCCGGCGATCGTGATTACCGATTTGAAAATGCCGCGCATGGACGGCATGGAATTGCTGGAGCATATCGCCGCGCAACCGCAGCACGTGGCGGTCATTCTGCTGACAGCACAGGGCAGTGTCGACTCGGCAGTTGTCGCCATGAAGAATGGAGCTTTCGACTTTATCGAGAAGCCCGTCAATCCCACGCGGCTGCGAAACATCTTGCAAAATGCGGCACGGATTCGCGGCACGGAACGCGAACTGGAGGTAAGCCGTCGCAAATTGCGCGATGTCGGCGTGCTGGGATCGCTGGTGGGACCTTCGAAGAAAATGCAAGAGGTCTTTCGGCTGGTAGAGATGGTCGCGCCGAGCACAGCGTCCATTCTCATCACCGGCGAAAGCGGAACGGGCAAAGAGCTCCTGGCGCGCACGGTCCACTCTTTGAGCAGCCGCAAGCCGCAGCCTTTCGTGGCCATCAACTGCGCTGCCATTCCCGAGACCTTGATCGAAAGCGAAATCTTCGGACACGAGAAAGGCGCGTTCACCGGGGCGCTGGAACGCCGCACCGGCTGCTTCGAACTGGCGGAGGGGGGCACGTTGTTGCTCGACGAGATTGGCGAGATGCCGATCGCGACCCAAGCCAAGCTGCTGCGGGTGCTGGAAGACCGCAAGCTTCGCCGTCTGGGCAGCAAGACAGAAACCACCATCGACGTACGGGTACTCGCCGCCACCAACAAGCCTCCCGAAGAGGCCGTGGCCAAGGGCGAATTGCGCAACGATCTGTTCTACCGGCTCAACGTTTTTAACATCCACATGCCTCCGTTGCGTGATCACAAGGAAGATATTCCGGACCTGGTGCAATCGCTGCTGGCGGAGATGAACGCAAAACATAACCGCCATGTCGCGGGAGTTTCCGACGCGGTGATGAGTGCTTTCCAGGCGCACTCGTGGCCGGGGAATGTGCGTGAACTGCGCAATACACTGGAACGGGCGGCGATCGTCTGTGACAGCAACCTGGTCGAGCCGCGACACCTGCCGCCGGGTTTTGGACAAGTCATTCCGCGTGCCCCCGTGCAAGAGGCGAACGCCGTGCGCCTGGGGGTGGGAACGACGGTCGATGAAGCCGAACGTCTGCTGATCCTGAAGACGCTCGAGGCCACGAATAACAACAAGACTCGAGCCGCTGAGATCCTAGGCATCAGTCTGAAGACCTTGCACAACAAGTTGAAAGAGTACGGCGCGCAAGGCATGAATGGACACGAGGCCGACGCGGCCGCCAGTTAAAACACGCCGCTCCTCGCTTTTCGCTAGTCGCTTTTCGCTAGTCGCTTTTCGCTCTGACTCAACACTGTCATCCCGAATCCCCTTCAGGGGTGAGGGACCTGCGGTCTGCCGGCATCGTTGCGATCCGCGGCAACCGCGAGTCCGTTGCTCCGAAGTTTTCCGCTCTTCGCTTTTCGCTGTGCTTTCCTGACTCAACACTGTCATCCCGAATCCCCTTCAGGGGTGAGGGACCTGCGGTCTGCCGGCGTCGTTGCGATCCGCGGCAACCGCGGATCTCTCGCTCCGCTCGAGATGACAATTCAAAACAGGATTAAACCAAACGCGAAAAGGCACGAAGCGAAAAGGCGAAGAGATCGCCCTGTGGCTGCTCCGTCATTGCGAATCCCTCTGCAACCCTAGTACAATAAACGAGCTTCCTGGATACGAGTTGATCGTCTCGCTCGTAGTGATCCCGGGCCGAAGTGGCGGAATTGGCAGACGCGCATGGTTCAGGTCCATGTACCCGCAAGGGTGTGGGGGTTCGAGTCCCTTCTTCGGCACCAATAATACAGCTTCCCGCTTCACGTTAGTCTCGTCATTCAGCCACACTCGGTTTTTCGATACGCTCGGGATTTTCGCCTGCCGGTTCGCACCGCGTTCACCCCCGCATACCAGCTCACGTTCGAGTTCCTTCTCCGGCGCAGCAACGCCGTCAAGAGGCCTCCAGATCTTTTCTGCTTTTCCCCTGATTGGCCCCGTTACTTTAGACCACACATTCTGTTGTGTAAAATAGAGGAAGCCTATTGAGTTTGAAGGGCCTGTTATGGCGACAAATCTGGCCTTAGACGATCATCTGATCGAAGAAGCACGCACGATCGGCGGCCACAAGACGAAGAAAGATGCAGTAACAGCCGCGCTGGCGGAATACGTCCAACGCCGCAAACAGATGGGCATCCTCAAGCTATTTGGGACGATCGACTACGACCCTGCGTATGACTACAAAGCCGAACGCCGCCGTAAGCGCAAATGATGGTCATAGTTGACACTTCGATCTGGTCGCTGGCCCTCCGCCGGCGACCACGTCAGATTTCGATGGGCCAAACTCGGCAACTCCGCAGACTTGAAGAACTCATCGAAGAAGGCCGGGCACGAGTGTTAGGTTGCATTCGCCAGGAACTTGTCTCCGGAATCCGATCGGCTGAACAGTTCGAGCGGCTACGGAAACAGCTGCGAGCCTTTCCTGACGTGGGCCAGGAGATCGAAGACTACGAGGTTGCGGCTGAGATCAGCAACGCGTGCCGCACGCATGGCATAGCCGGAACTCCCGTGGACTTTCTTCTTTGCGCTGTCGCGGCGCGCAGGAACTGGTCTATATACACGGCCGATCGTGACTTTGGCCGGTATGCCAAACATGTGCCTGTGAATCTCTTCTGATAAACCCGTTGTAGAAAACGTGGCTAAGCGGTCGCGATGTTTCTGCTGGATTCACTTCCTGCACCCGGCGCATATTGAATGGCCAGTAACGTTTCGTCGTCGAAGCGCTCACGCGCGCCGCGAAACTGCTCGACGTGGCGGCGGCAGGCCTCGATCAGTTTGGTGGGGCAGCTCAACCGCTGGTCCTCGAGCAGCGCGCGCAACTTCGGTATGCCGTACTCCTCATCGGCTTCATTTAAGGTTTCGCTAATGCCGTCCGTATAGAGGACGAGGGTGTCGCCGGGCGAGAGGCGGGCGCGCGCGGCAGTGAACTCCTGGTCGCAGAACATGCCGACCGGCAGGGTATTGCTTTCGAAGACGGTGATGCCGGAGGACTGCACCAGCAAGGCCGGCAGATGGCCCGCGTTCACCAGTTCCAGTTCGCCACTGGCCGTCGTTTTCCCAAGAATCATCGTGGCGTAGTGACTGGACAACGTGCTCTCGCAGAAAAGCCGGCTGGCATTCGCCAGGAGTTTGTGGGTGGGAAGGTCGAGCGGAATCAGCGCGCGGAACATGGCACGCAGGTTCGCCGACAGCATGGCGGCCGCGACTCCTTTGCCTGCCACATCGGCGATCACAAACGACAAGCCGCCTTTGCCATCAGGCATCATGTCGAAGTAGTCGCCACTCACCACCCCAACAGGTAGGAAGTGATAGCACACCTCCCATCCCGGTACGGAAAAGCCGGGAGGAGGCAGGAGGCCGTGCTGTACCTGGGCGGCCAACTCGAGGTCGTACTCGAGTGCGCGCTGCTGCGAAGGAGTAAGACAGCCGAGGCAAACTCGCACCAGAGGATCGGCCAGCAAGCGATCACTCTCGATGGTGTCGTGACAGGTTTCACAGATGCCGAACTTACCGACATCCATGCGCTCCAAGGCCTGGTCGACTTCGTGCAGCAGGTGATTCAGTTGCGCCGTGTCGTTACGGCCCAGCACGTCTTCCAGACGCGAGCGCCGGTCCAGCAGTTGCTCCCGAAGAGTGGGAACGTATCCCGTGTCTGCCATCGCCATGACTAACCGCCTTTATGGTGTTAGAAGGTTAACGCGGCGTAAGAGATTCAGTTCTTTCGTGACAAATTTTGCCGCCTGGCTGCATGCCGGAACCCGAAGATCGTTTAGAACGTGTTCAACATACGCGCGATCCAGCAGCCTTCGTTCCGCGTACCGAAGATCGCTCGCGCATGGTGGGCCTCCCGCTCCGGCTACTGGGTGGGCACCGGGTTGTAGATACAGGAGTCTTTGGGACTGATGCTGACTCCCTGTTCGAAAATCACATTGCCCTTGGCAAAATACGGATGGCTGGTGAAAAGGCTGAACAATTTCGGATCGGGGACCAGCGGCTTGTCCGGCGCCACGAAGTTCGCGGGCATCTTGAAGCTGAAACCGAAGCAGAGCATGCCATTCGGATTCTGGGGATCGATGGGGCAATCGATATCACTCGGCCCCCAACTGCAATCCGAGTCCTTAACGCAGCCGCTACCCGACTTACATCCGCAGCTTCCGTCGGACTGGGCGGAGCAATAGTTGGTCGGCTTGCAAAACTTGGGCTTGCTGGCGGTGAACGCCGACTGTTGGCCGGTCAAATCCATGGAGACCTTGAGTACCGAGCTGCCATCGGGATAGGTCGCGGTGACAAAGCTGCCGTTGGGAGGACTTTTTATGGTGTAGCTATTCGGATCGACCTGAATGCCGGTGACATTCAATTCGCTCAGGCTGCTACCCTTTCCGACATAGATGTCATAACTCTGCTTGGTGTGCGGCGTGGCATAGACGAAATAAACGTAGTAGGTATGGCCTCCCAGGAAGATGCTCGGATTGTTGGAAGTGCCATCGTAGGTCTTGCACGTCTTACCGTCGTCATTGAGCTCGATGCACTTCGGACATCCTCCCTGCGACGGGCAATTCTGCGTGGTATCGATGTAGTAGTCGGCCTCATTCAAAGAGAGCGTGCTGCGTTGTCCAATGGCCTGCCCCATCATTCGTATCTGCGGCCGCGTGCCGGCTTTGTCTTCGCCGTCTGTCAGGAATTCACGGTAAAGGGGTACGCCGCGACAGCCGGAATTGCTGCACGCCAGCCCCCAATGCATGTAGTTGTCCTTAGTGTCGAAGCATTGCAGGTCGCCAACCTTTTGCGAGATGGCACAATCGGCGATGATGGCGGTCGTCACCCACTCGTAAGGACTGGTGCTGGCGGTGAAGGGCGGACTTACTGGTTGGTTGGGCAGAACGTTGATATCGGAGAGACACTCGGGCGTGGCAAGCGGCGCGTCGAAGTAGGCGTCTTCGTTGATGGAGATCGTCGGGCGTTTCACGCCTGCTTCGCTCGCCACCAGGCCTGTCAGCGTGCCGTCATCGTCGTTCAGCACGGTTTGCCGGTCGATGTTGTTGAAATTGGCGCTGAACATGTCCGTCGAATGGGTGCAGTATCTCTTGTTCACCGCGACCTGGTTCTGCTGGAAGGGATCATATTCCTCGGGAGTAATGGGCAGAAATAGAGGTTCGATTACGAAATGCCGAATGTCGACGTTGCTGAAGTAAAGGTTGTTGGAGTGAAAGGCCGGGGGGTAGTAGAAGCCGTTAGGCTGCTTCCATCCGATTGCGGCGTTCGGTAGATAGCAGTACGTGCTGTCTTTGTCCTGCAACACGCCGTAGTTACGTCCGTAGGGGACCGGGTCTGTCGAACAATTGCCCTGCGGTGTGCAGTCAAGCTTGGCCGTGTTGATGTCGAGGTAAGCGTTGTATTGTTGATGCGCCGGGCCATCGTAAATGTTGAAAAGCTTCTGTCCGGGGAAGGGATTCAGATTGAAACTGACTCCCCCATGGGCGTAGGCGCAATGGTCGGGCGTGGAGTTATCGCATTCCAAACCGGAATACTTGTTGAAGGGTCCCACATCGGCGGCAAAAGCATTATCGGGAACCATGTTGGCGGTAAACGGCTGAGTGTGTCCGATGAAGACCGTGTTGCGCGCCAGCAGCCATTCTCCCTGGTTGACGTCGGAACGCGTATATCCGCCGCCGGTTATGAAGTTCAGTCCACCCGTCTGTACGTCGGTCACAGCGCCGTTACTGAACAGGTCCCAACCCTTTCTCAGCCAGACGGCCGAAAAGTTGGTTTGGGCAAAGTTAAAGGAAGTCGTGTAGTGGTCCAGTTGCGTGACCGCGCAGGTGCCGAACGTATCCGCGCCATCACACGGATTAATGTTGGCGGAACAGTTTTGCGTGTTGCAAATGGTTGGATTGTGCAACTCTCCCAGAACCGGGTAGTAGACGTTGAACGGCTGCAAATTCAAATGCCGCGCGTCGGGACCAGGCGGAGAATTGGACGGAACCGCCGATAAGGGCTCGTCGGTGGCCGGGTTTACTCCCAGGCAGGCGGCCGTTTGCCCGTTCATCTGGAACGAATTCATGGCGGCAACGCAGGAATTGCCCACAAAGCTTTTCAGCGGGGTGATTCCGGCGCGCGTGTAGTTCGTATTGGCATTCACATCAATTTGCTGAGAAGCGTAACCGTCCCAGGTTTCATATTGCGACGGACCGCTGTCGGACGCGGGCAGCCACCAATAGCAGGCGCCGCACGTCGCCGCTCCGACCGCCATGTTGTACTGAAAGTCGTTCCAGCCGTTCATGATCCAGAAGATCGTCGGATGGTTGAAGTCCGATCGATAGGGCATGTAGTCGTTGGGATGGATCGCGTCGTTCGGCGGCGGTGGCACCGGCTCGTTGTCGGCGAGAATGCCCGGCACCTGCCGCGGATTGTGCACCGGATCAAGAATTGCCGCTCGCGCAAGAACGCCGATGTTCGAATAAAACTTGTTGTTGATCTCGGTCGCATCTTCCAGATAGAAGCCGTGTCCGATCGACTTGTATCCAACGTTCCGCGCGATATACATGCCTTCCGTGGCATGCACCGTGACCCAGCGCGTCATGGAGTCGTGGATGGAACAATCTTTGAGATAATTCAGGGGCTCGGGGGTCGGATCCTGCTTGGTACTCTCGGGCTGCGGCGTTTTGCGCGCCATGTGGAAGTGCACCGGGTAGCGACCCTTCGCACCGCCTTGTCCGAGTTGATAGAATTCCACACCTTGCACCTGATAACCGGCGAACCCTTGCCGGACAATGGTGTGTCCGCCATAGAAGTTTCCCGGCGTCTCGGTGAACGGCTCTGAGGGCATATCGCCTTCGGAAACAATCTGGATGTTCCGGGTCAGCAACGCGACCGCCGCGCGCGTGTCAACCGCGGCTTTCACATCGGGAACATTCGGATCGTTGGCGGGACCGATGCCGGCAGGTAACGCACTTAACGAATAGGTGCCGGCATTGTGCTTTTGCATCAGACCGGGGCTGTCGAGCTTGATGGTCGTTCCGTCCGCGTCGTCCGATAGGACCACCTCCTCCGAATGGCCGGGGAGATAGTCGGTTGTGGTCACGACAATGTGGTCCCCCTTTTTCCAATGCACCGCGCGGTTCACCGTGATGGTGGTCTGGGCCCCGTTCGCGTCCTTGGTTACGCCTGTCAGTCTTACCCAACTCGTGCCGGTAAACGCGGGATTGCATTCGGTGTTGGGCACGCTCGGAGTGCAAGGCTGTCCCTGGGCAAGGTAGCTCACACCTTCGGCTCCGAACAGCTGCAGCGTTCCGCCGAAGGAGAGGGCCAATACCTTGTGACCGAAATACGCCGGATTGCTGCTGCCCTTGTCCTGCTTGTCCTGGATCTCGTACTGGTAAAAGCAGTCGTCGCCCGGAAGCAAGTTGCTGTAGCCTTTCACCGAAACACAAGGTTGATTCTTCGGCAGGGTTGGCGGCGGTGGATTGTCCATCATCATGTTGACCGCCATGGCCGGGTTCTTAGCCCACAGCGCCGATGGGATCCCGCAGGGCGCGCCGTCCACGACCGCACTCTGGCAGGCGATGCCGGGGTCGCCCGGCGCTCCCCAGAGATGGAAAGTCAGCCGCTTCTGAAAGGGTACGGAGTTCGTTCCCGGCGTTACCTGCGTCAGCAGACGGTCCTGTGTCGAAACGGCGATCAGCTTGCCGTTGTTTTCGATCAGGACGGACTCGGCATAAAAATCAATGTCGTAGTCATCGTGGAAGATCAGCGCGCCGTTGCCGACGATGTTCACATTCCGGAAGACGTACAACAACCGGTTCAGCGAGTCGGGCGTTCCATTGATATTGCAGGGCCCCTCGACCACCAGGTCGGTCATGTAGTTCGACGTGAGGTCGCCATAGGGATTCAGGGTTTCTGCAACATTGTTCGCGCCGCAGGTTTTGGCCCAGCCTGACGCGTTACATCCCAATAAGAAAATGGCCAGAATCGCGCTAACGAGCCCGATTTTCTGCGTACACACTCGATGGGTCACGGCGGGTTTCCTCTCAGACGAAGGTTTCCGGATTGACACGTGAAGGTTCGTCAGTTTGACAGAGAGCGTCTCTGCCTGCCTCATGTCTGTTCTGGAATTCAGAGCAGAGTACACCACTCCTCTCCCGCTTTCGATGTCTTTCTCAATTGCTTGGTGTCGAGAGACCGCAAAGGGAACGGGCGACACCAAGGTGTTATCAGATCGGCGATTTCGATTGTGCAAATCGACGAAGGTTCCTCGGTATCAGATGGATGTCACCTCAGGAAAAAAGCGATTGCCCTGTCCAAATCGCGGGTCGCGAGGCGTCAGGGTAGTGAGCGGATGAAAATCGCCGCCTACAATCTTGAAGATGGAGGGATCGACGTGAAATACATTCTGATGACGTACGTGAACGAGGGTGGTTGGACGAAGCTGACGAAGGCGGAACAGGAACAAGGAGTAGCTGCCTACATGGCGTACAGCGAAGCACTCACGAAGGCAGGCGTCTTGTCGGGCTCAAACCGCTTGCAGCCGAGTTCGAGCGCGACGACGGTGCAGCTTGCGAATGGCAAGCCGCAAGTGCTCGATGGCCCGTATACCGATTCGAAAGAGCAACTTGGTGGTTACTTTGTTATCGACGTGCCGGATCTCGATGCTGCAATTTCGTGGGCAGCGCGGTGTCCCGCTGCAGGCCATGGCGTCGTCGAAGTGCGGCCAATCTGGAACATGCCCGCTTGATACCAGCCAGTCCTCCGCGAAAGGAAACATAGGATGTCCAGCGAAGGCGACGCACAGACTCGCAGCATGGCAGACGCAGTTGCGCGTCGCAGCTACGGCAAGCTCGTCGCCTTCCTGGCAGCGCGCACCCGGGATGTGGCCTCGGCCGAGGACGCCCTGTCCGAGGCCTTCGCAGCTGCGCTCGCCGATTGGCCGCGTAACGGCTGTCCTGCTAACCCGGAAGGGTGGCTGTTGACGGTCGCCCGACGGAAGTGGATCGATGGCGCCCGCGGAAGACATCGCTATGAGATCGCGTCCGAGCAATTGCAATTGATGGCGGAAGGGCTGAACGAGGCCGCGAACACCTCCGACATTCCAGATCAGCGTCTCGCGCTGATGTTCGTCTGTGCTCACCCAGCGATTGAGGCCGGCATTCGCGCCCCGTTGATCCTGCAAGCCGTGCTTGGCTTGGACGCAAAGACGATTGCATCGGCCTTTCTCACCTCTCCAGCGACAATGGGAAAACGACTGGTACGAGCGAAGGACAGGATCCGCCAGACCGGCATCCCCTTTCGCGTGCCGGAGCGCGAAGAGCTTCCCGAACGAGTCGGCGCGGTCCTTGATTCGATCTACACCGCGTTTGCGGAGGGTTGGACCGACGCGGCCGGCACCGACGCGGCTCGCCGCGACCTCCCTGAGGAAGCGATCTTTCTGGCCCGCCTCCTGACCGAGCTTCTGCCCGGGGAGCCGGAGGCGCTGGGACTGCTGGCACTCATGCTTCACGCGGAAGCTCGACGTCCGGCGCGGAGAAACCAGCGAGGTGAGTACGTGCCGCTTGCCGAGCAGGATCAGGCCTTGTGGAACACGCAGATGATCGAGGAAGCGGAGAGGCTGCTGCGGCACGCCAGTTCGATGGGCGCCATCGGCCGCTATCAACTGGAGGGTGCGCTGCAATCCGCGCACGTCGATCGCTGCCGCTCCGGCCGCGCCAATTGGCCGGAAGTCCTGCAACTGTACGACGCGCTCTTTGCGCTGAGTGGCTCGCCCGTGGTGGCCATCAATCGCGCGTTGGCGATGGCTGAACTCCAAGGAGCCGCTGCCGCTCTTACCGGCTTGCAGGAGGTCGCTTCCGATGCCCGGCTCCGCGAATACCAGCCCTACTGGGCTGCGCGCGCGGAGCTGCTGGCCAAAACAGGAGCCCACGAAGAAGCCAGTCGGGCCTACGAGGTAGCCATCGGCCTCGAAAAGGACGAGTCCGTCCGCCGCTTCCTGAGGCAACGACAGTGGCGGCTGCACCCTTGAGAACATGGACTCCCTCTTTGTCGCAGGAGCTGTCGAGGTAATTGCAGCCACTCTCCGTTAACCGGCGGCCGCACGCCACCGCCGGCAGCAGTCACTGTTACCCCAGCAGCCAAGCCTACGTCATGGTTACGGCGTAGCCGATTTTGCCGGCGGATTCAAATCGAACTCTGGATGCGGCGTGCCCATCATCCACTTGTCGAACCAGCCGACGATGTAATCGAGACGTTCAATGCGATGCCACGGCTCGCCGGAACGCGAGAGTTCGTGCGTTTCGCGCGGAAAGACAACCATCGCGGTCGGGCGTTTCAAGTACTTCAACGCGCGGAACAGTTGTTCGCCACCTGAATCTTCCGGCGTCCGATAGTCCGACTCGCCGAGCACAAACAGAACGGGAGTGTGAATGTTCTTCACGAACGTAATCGCCGAGCGATTGATGTAGTCCTGCGGATCTTCGAAAGGCGGTGCTTTGAACCAGCTTGGTTGGAAGAGGGTGAAGTCGGCCGTGTACCACCACGATGCCCAGTTGGAGATATCGCGTTGTGAAACCGCTGCGGCAAAGCGATCGGTATGCGTGATGGTCCAGTCGGTGAGAACGCCGCCGCCGCTGCCGCCGGTTACGCCAAGCTTCTTCTCGTCGATGTAGCCGCGCTTCAGCATCTCGTCGACTCCGACCATCAGGTCGCGATAGTCGTCGCCGGGATAGTGATACTGGATGATGTTGCCGAAGTCCTGCCCATAGCCGGTAGAGCCGCGCGGGTTGGGATAAAGGACGACGTAACCTTTGGCGGCCATCCATTGGAATTCGTGATCGAACACCCAGCCATAGGCAGCGTGCGGTCCGCCATGAATGTTGAGGATCATCGGATATTTCTTGTTCGGGTCGAAGTCGGGCGGCTTCTGGATCCACCCCTGAATGCGTTTGCCGTCGAAGCTGGTGTAATTGATCTCCTCCGGCTCGGTCAGATTGAGACGCGACCAAAGCTTCTGGTTGACGTCGGTAACGCGGGTTTGCGTGCCGTCGCTCGCAACCGCGAACAGGTCGCCTAGCATGACCGGCGTAGAGATCAACGCAACCATCGTCTGGCCGCCTGGATTCATGGTGAAATCCAGTACCGCCTGATCACCGTGCGTGACTTCGGTGACCGCGCCGGTCGCGGCGTCAACTCGCACGATCGATGTGCGTCCCTGCTTCTCTACCTGATCAAAGACCGATTTACCGTCCGGTGACCAGAAAAGGGACGGCCCGCGGCCTCCGCGCGGGGGCGCATTATCGCCGAAAACCGAGCTGCCCATATCGAAATCGTAATTCACCGTCAGGTTCTTCGGTTTGGCGTCGGGCGCAATGTCCATAACCCACAGATCGGGTTCTGAGTAAGAGCGCACCGGCTGCGTTACCGACCCATCGAAGGCAAACTTCTTGCCATCGGGGCTCATGGCCAGTTCCCGGACGCCCATCGGTATGGTGGTCAGCTTCTCGGGGCTTCCGCCGGTTGCTGCGACGGAATAAATATCCGTACTCGGCGTCTCGTAATACGGCTCGTCGGTGCGGCGCGTCAGGTAGTAAATGCGTGAGCCATCCTTACTCCATACCAGCCCACCTTCGCTGTAATTTCCGCTGGTAAGCTGCACTGGCTCCGGCCGGTCCTCGGACGAAGTAGGAACGCGGAGCACCCAAATGTGGCTATGCCGCGTGGGATCGAGATAGCCTTCATCGTTGCTGCGGTAGACAGCCCGCGTGATCACGTGCACATCGGATTCGTGCTCGGTCTCGGGCGCCTTGGCATCGCTTGCCTTGGCGGCGTTCTTCTTGCTCTGTGCTTTCTGCAGGTCCTCCTGAGTAGTGGAACTGCCGAACGCGATCCATTGACCGTCGGGCGACCAGACTGGACTGGAGGCGCCCTTCGGTAAGTCGGTAATGGTGCGCGCCTCGCCTCCCTCAAGCGACAACAGTGCAAGTTGACCTGGCTTTGACTTCCCGTTTTCATCCTTCTCGCCACCGCGAACCAGCACGATCTGTTTGCCATTGGGGGACCACCGCGGCTGCCCATCGTGCTTGCCATTCGTCAACCGGACTGGAGTCTCTTTGCTATCGGTCTCGGCCATCCAGATGGAACTCTCGTATCCCGTGCGCTTCTCGTCCACATTGACGCGGGTGAACGCGACGCGGCTGCCATCGGGCGACACCTCCGGATTGGCGACCCAGATGAAGTCGAAAAGATTTTTTTCGGTGATGGGCCGTTTTTGCGAGTTGGCAGATTGCGTGGCGTCCTGCGCTGCGAGGCAAGCACCCAGGGCGACGAATACGACGAGAAAGCGAAATTTCATGAACGTCCTCATACCGGTGAATATATGCACCCGGAGAAACAGACATTGTGCTCTCGCGTGTGCAGGCGGTCAAACCGCAGGGCGACATGCGGAGTCTGAGGTGCCTGGCGGGTTGCCTTGCCATCTGCGTCCCTCAGACATTCGCGCATCCAATTCGCGGCGCAGGAATTCTCATGAGCAGCTTGCCATGAATTTCCTCTCCTATTCTGTTAGCGAGACGGGCCTGGAGGACAACGTCGTCTCGGCAGCCGGATTCTAACTGCCTTGAACAAGCCGTTTGGCGGTTTGAGGAGGCCTCGATGCAAGTTGATCCCAAGTTACTTGCAATTATCGTTGTAGCGGTCCTGGTGCTGGTTGTACTTGCCGTCGTGATGATGGCACAGCGCCGGAAGGCCGCTCTGCGCAGTCGCTTTGGCAATGAGTATGAACGGACAGTGCGGGAGCGCGGGTCGGAGCGGGAGGCGCAAGCCGCCCTCCAGGAGCGCGAAAAACGGGTAGAGAAGTTTCATATCCGCAAACTCGATGCCGCCGAGCGGCAACGCTACGCGGACCGTTGGCGCCTGGTGCAATCGCGTTTCGTGGACGATCCCCGCGGGGCGGTAGTCGACGCTGACGACAGCGTGGCGTCCCTCATGGGAGCTCGCGGCTATCCCATGGCCGACTTTGATCAGCGCGCAGCCGATCTGTCGGTTGACCATCCTCACGTCGTCGATAACTATCGCCGTGCCCATGAGATTGCTTTGCGTCATCGTCAGGGCCAGGCCAGCACAGAAGACCTGCGACAGGCAATGATTTACTACCGGTCGCTCTTTGAAGACCTTTTAGAGGGGCAAAAGCCCAGCAATGTTAGAGAGGTTGCATAATGGCAGAGCTCAAGAGGAAAGACGAAGAACTTACCACCGCTGATCTCGCAGGTCGCACCAACACGGTGAATGATCCCGAGTCTCGCCCCCGCTTGGTGAAGAACGAGCAGGGCACGTTGACAGACAACACTTACGATAACCGGCTCAGCCGTCCCGACTCCGCGTCGCGCGACTTGGACGCACCGAATCAGCAGCTCACAAGCCCAGGCTCTGACGTACAAGGCGGTGCTCAGCCGGCGACAAATGCCTCCGATGCGCAGCAGGCGCGTTTCGGCGGTGATGCTGCGGCCAACGCATCAACTCCACTTTTCGCTGAGACAGAAGTGGGCGATTTCCGGTCGCGCTGGAGTTCCGTTCAAACCGCCTTCGTCGATGAGCCACGCCGCGCCGTCGAAGACGCCGACAACCTCGTCGCCTCACTGATGAAGAAGTTAGCCGAAGGCTTCGCCAACGAACGGGAACGTTTGGAGAAGCAATGGGACCGTGGCGACAACGTCTCAACCGAAGACTTGCGTCTCGCACTACAAAGGTATCGTTCCTTCTTTGACCGCCTTTTGAAGGTCTGATTCCGTGCACGCCCTCGCGTGGATTGTGCACGATTCGCCCTCGCGTCCTGCTTGCTCGCTGACCAAAATCGGGGTACTGGATTGTGCACAATTCCGCGGAGCGGCTTCCGGGCCGATAGGCCCAGCCGCGATTTCCCCCTAACTGATCAGACTTCGCAGAGATCTCCAGAGCTGCTGTCCTGTAGGAGTAGCTACAGCGGCCGGCGAGTTACGTCGCTGATGAGGAAGGTCACGCCCAGCCGCAATTCCGGACCGGTGGCGAATGAAGCCTCTATTACGACCTGATCCCGGCTTGAAAACGCGTCCGGGCCGGCTGCCCCATGTAAGTTTTTGGTGAAGGATTTGGTGGACCTGGTCGGGATCGAACCGACGACCTCTTCCATGCCATGGAAGCGCGCTCCCAGCTGCGCCACAGGCCCACTTTGCGGTAGGAATGGTGCTGATCCAGACAGACACACTCGATCCAGCGCCGTTACGATTCTCTCGCAGCGGCCCTGCTTAGTCAAACTGGTACAACGTGGTCGAGCGGTACCGGCATGCGTCAGAGTCAGGAACGAACCAGCCGCCAGCTTCTCAGCTGCAGCTCGATGCTTGAATTCGGCATCGGGATTCAGCACGGAGCTCGAACCTTGGTATTCCCTCTCGCTTGCGTTTCCGCGGGTTTACAAAGTCCCATTCCGGCTCACCTGCATCCTATGTGAGATGTAAACCGCCGCGAGCAAGGGCTCTTGGTTCGTTGTGGGACAGTGCTGCATATTGTGCAGGATAGGTACATGAGGTTCAAAGTCGTTCTCGTTCCGCTCTTCTTCTTCTTCGGGTCGAATTTGATGGCGCAAACTCAGCCGGCAAGTGCGGCTGCTACGCCGGCCGTGGGAAGCACGTCAATGACATCGGTGCTGCCCGAACTGGACAGGCTGCAGTCGGCGGCTGAGCAAACATCGCTGGCCCTCGGCCACCTGCGGGTTGAGAAGTGGAAGGCCGACTCCAACTCGAAGCAGCAGGCGCAGGCAAATGCCGACTCAATTCAGCGGAATCTTTCAGCCGCTCTTCCTGGAATGATCGCCGCAGTGCGGTCGTCGCCGCAGGACGTGAACGCCGAATTCCGCCTCTATCGCAACCTCAACGCCCTGTACGATGTGATGAACTCGCTGACGGAACTGGCTGGCGCCTTCGGTGCCAGGAACGAGTTCGATACACTTAATCAGCAGCTGGCGGTCTTGGATTCCGTGCGCCACAACCTCGGCGACTCCGTGGACCAACTGACCGGATCGACGCAGTATGAACTGAACCAGTTGCGGATTCAGCTTCGCGCCGCACAACAGAGAGCCGTCCAGGCCGCCCCCCCCAAAACCGTGGTTGTTGACGATAACGCGCCTGCCGACAAAGCCACTGCCACTCACAAGAAAAAGCCTGCCCCCAAGAAGCCAGCCACATCGACGGACGGGAACTCGGCGAACACCGCCGGTGAACCGAAGCAGTAGCCACTTCGGAGCCGGGGAATCTGTCTTGGTCTTCCGTTAAACAACTATTGATCAAAATTGGGGAACAATTCAGAGCCGGACGGAGTCTATTGTTACAGGCCAGAAGCCGCCAAAAGCCATTTCCTGCGGATGGATAATGACGGAGAAGGCGGTCAGGAGTGTTCGTGCCGCAGCCCAGCGAGTGCGTCGGAAAGTTGTTGCTGCCTCTGAATCTATTTATGATGAGGCTGACGCCATGACGACCATGGCGGGAGCAGCAGCATTGAGTGACCTCGCAGGTGCGCTAGGAGTCCGCGCAGAAGAAGCCGCCATCGTGGCCGAGTTGAAGGCCGGATCGGATGAGGCTTTCGCGTGGCTCGTCGCACAATATGACCAGCCGGTTTACAACCTCGTTTACCGGATTTTGGACGATCCTTCGGACGCCGCCGACACCACCCAGGAAGTTTTCATCAAGGTTTTTCGCGGAATTCGGAATTTCAACGCCAATTCCAGCCTGAAAACCTGGATTTACCGGATTGCTCTGCACGAGGCGTCGAATCGGCGCCGCTGGTGGTTCCGGCACAAGCAGCAGGAGACATCCATCGAGCCCAAGACCGAGAGCGAAGATGATCATGCTTACGGGCTTAAAGATCTGCTCATGGACGAGGGCAAGTCGCCTCTGGAAAGTGCTTACGACGCCGAGCTGCGGACGCGGGTGGAGAAGGAATTAAAGGCGGTGGCTGAACCGTACCGGACGACGGTCGTTCTGCGCGACATTGAGGACCTGTCCTACGAGGAGATTGCGGAAGTGATGGATACCTCGTTGGGTACAGTGAAGTCGCGCCTGGTTCGTGGCCGGGACGCGCTGCGAAAACGGCTCGAGCGTCACTTGCCGTCTTTTGGGTATGCGCCTGACCCGGCGCACACCGGCAAACGCCGTAAAGACCGGCTTCCGGACAGGAAGATCGAGGTCATGCCATGAAATGCTCGGTTGCACAGCGGCTCATCTCGTCGTATGTGGACGATGCCATCTCGCGCATTCAATTTTCAGAGATAGAGGAGCATCTGGGTAGGTGCGTGGAGTGCATGGGTAGGTATGTCTCTCTACAGCGCACCCGGCGGCTGGTCGGTTCGCTGGGCCGTCGGCCGGTTCCAGCCGACCTGGCACTGCGCCTCCGCGTCGCCATGTCGCAGGAGCTGGCAAACACGCATCGCTCGCGCTGGGAGATGCTCAAGGTGCGATGGGAGAACGCGTTCAATGCGATCATGGTTCCGGCCACGGCAGGCGTGGTGACCACCCTGATCATCTTCGGACTGCTGATCAGCTTCCTGGTGCCCGCGCAGCTGACCGCCTCGAACGATGTGCCCACGATGCTGTACACGCCTCCCGAGCTGCAGTTTACGCCGTTCGAACTGGGCATGGGCAACGCGACTGATTCACTCGTTGTGGAAGCATACGTCGGTGCCGATGGGCGTGTGCTCGACTATCGCATCCTTTCCGGCGGAGACGAGGCGGAGCATATTCTCCCCGAACTGAAGAACATGCTGATCTTCACCACCTTCCATCCGGCTACCACCTTCGGGCGTCCCACGGCCGGACGCGCCATCCTGACTTTCTCGAAGATTCAAGTTAAGGGCTAGCGCCGACCTGTACCAGAGCGGGCAAGCGGAGGCTCGTGTTCCTGAAGCTCATCTTGCTGCTTTTGGTATCGAGTCAGGCGCAGTCCTGCTGTAGGGTTTTAAGGGTAGGCAGGGTTTGAATGGACTTTCCCGACTTCTGCTGCGCCAATCGCAGCTCGTACGTGGTTTGCAACCTGAGCCAGAACTCCGGCGTGGTGCCAAAGAAATGACCCAGGCGCAGAGCTGTGTCCCCTGTAACCGCTCGACGGCCGTTCAGGATTTCTGTCACCCGGTTCGTCGGAACGTCCAACTTTCGCGCGAGTTCAGCCGCGCTCATGGCCAGTTCTTTCAGTTCTGCCGCCAGATGCTCGCCGGGATGGATTGCTGTTACTGACATACACCGCTCCTAGTGATAATCAACGATCTCCACGGAAGACGGTCCGTCGGCCCCGTGGTTCCACTCGAAACAAATTCTCCACCGATCATTGATCCGGATACTGTACTGCCCTTTGCGATCTCCTTTGAGCGCTTCGAAGCGATTGCCCGGCAGCGCCGCGAGATCGTTGAGCACAACGGCAGCCTCAAGACGGGGTGGGGAAGGGTCGGTGCCCACACATTGACGGTGTCCTCGCAAAGCGAGGGAGCCCGCAACGCCGCCTTCCTCCCAGTTCGATTTGCGTGCCCTCGATGACCCCCGTAAACTAGGAAGGTTGATTTCCTGCCGCACAGCTTTCAGGAGGCTCGTCTGAGCTCTTCCCGCATTTTCTTCCCAGCGCTTCTTTTCGTGGTGCTTTGCTGTGCCGCCACAGCGCAGAACAAGGCTTCGCTCGACGTGAGTGAGACCCTGTTCAGCTTTGTCTCGGCCATCAATGTGTGCGGGTACGACCACGAATTGCAGTCGTCATCCCCCATTCGTCAGCAGGTGCGGGCCGAACTGGTGGAGGCCAGCAAGTCGCCCCAGGTGGCCAAGGCCGCCAGCGATATGTGCCGCTTCTACCAGGACCATCGGCAGAGCGACGGGGCGCACGATCTGGCACAGTACATCTCCCTGGCGCTCAATGTCGGCAACCCGCCTGATTTCACTCCCAAGAGCAAAGAAGCGGACATGCCGCCGGATGTCGCCTTCGTTCTCGGATTCGTCCCCTTGCTGAAGCAGTATTACGCGGCGGCCAAGATGCACCAGATCTGGATTGAGCATCAGCCCCAGTACGATGACTTGATCGATCGCTATCACGATCCTGTGGCCCAGATGATCAGTTCCACCGACAACTATCTGCGCATGCCGCTCTCCGGCTATTCCGGACGCACCTACACCGTGTACCTCGAACCCATGAGCGCACCGGGGCAGGTAAATTCGCGGAACTACTTCCAGGACTTCTATTACGTCGTGGTGTCGCCCTCGGGCAACGATATCCAAATGCAGGCCCTGCGCCACACCTACCTTCACTTCGAACTCGACCCCCTCATCGCCAAACGGGCTACGGCTCTCAAGCGACTGGAGCCTCTGCTGGCGTACCTGAAGAAATCCCCCATGGCGGATGAGTACAAGAGCGACACGGGATTGCTAGTGATTGAATGCCTTATCCGCGCCATCGAGGCCCGTACGCCCTCCGATCCCAAGCTGCCGGAGAAGGACCGTCTGACCCTGGTGAAGCAGGATGAGGCTGAGGGATACATCCTTACCGGGGCCTTCTATAACGACCTCAAGGTGTTTGAGAAGGACAACATCGGTCTGCAGGACGCCTTCCCCAACTTCCTACACAACCTTGATCTCGATTCCGAGAAGAAGCTGGCCAGCGAAACACAATTTGCAAGCCAAGCGACTCCGGAGGTGGTGCGAGCCGCAAAACCTGCATCCCAATCGAAGATGGCGTTGGCGGAACAGGCGTTGGCCAACGGGAATCCCATGGAAGCCCAGAGGCTTGCCCAGGAATCGATTGATGCCAAAGAAGATCCATCGCGAGGCTACTTTATTCTGGCACGCATCGCCACCGCGAACGGCGACATGACAGGTGCTCGCGACAACTTCCAGAAGGCCCTGGAGCAGTCCAAGGATCCCAAGATTGCGGCCTGGTCTCATATTTATCTTGGCCGAATTCTTGATCTGCAAGAGGAACGAGAGGCCGCGATCGAGCAATACAAGGCTGCGCTCACCTCGGGTGACCCGTCGGAGGCGGTCAAGAATGCCGCTGAACGTGGGCTGAAAACGCCCTACGAGCCGCCCACTGCCAGGCAGGAACAGCCGTAATCGTTAAGCACGGGAGCTGGCCGGCTTCCCTGAAGAAAGGACGACCAATGAGTTCGAAACTGGTACTACTGGCGGTGCTGATGAGTGCGATGCTCGCAACTGCACAAAGCAGTTCAGCCCCGCCCAGCCAGGCAACACCCTCCTCGAGCACTGCCGCTCAGGCCAAACCCGCAGGGGTGACGCATCTACCCCAGGCAAAGTCGAAAGAAGAATACGACGCCTACAATGCCGCGACCGCAGAAACCGATCCGGCAAAGCTGGAAGCCGCTGCCGACGCATTCGCGCAGAAGTATCCCACCAGCGAGTTGAGGGAGCTGCTGTATGTCCGCGACATGAGTCTCTATCAGCATGCCAACAATGCCGAAAAGGTGATCGAGGTGGGTCGGAAGGCGATTGCCCTCAATCCGAATAATCCTGTGTCGCTGGTGAATGTGGCCTCGGCCCTGTCGGAAACCACACATGACACGGACCTGGATCACCAGCAGAGAATGGAAGAGGCGGCGAAGGACGCTCGTGCAGCCCTGGCGAACCTGGATACCGGCCTTGAGGTTCCGCCGAATGTCCCCCCGGAGCGGGTGGCACAGGTGAAGTCCAGCATCCAGTCGATGGCTTACGAAACGCTGGGCGTTGTCGACATGGACAAAAAGGATTTCGCCGCCGCTGAGCAGGACCTTCAACAGGCCGCAGAGGCCAGCAAGAACCAGCCGGAAGCGGTTGTGTATCTGCGTCTCTCCGTCGCCCAGGACAACCTGAAGAAGTATCCCCAGGCGCTGGAGTCGGCGAACAAGGCAGTGCAATACGCACCGGACGGCAGCGCGGAACAGAATCTGGCGAAGCAACAACAGGCGCGAGTCCAGAAGCTGATGTCGTCAGACTTGAGTGCATCCCCAAGTGCGTCGGCACCGCCGGCGCAGCAACCCTCTGCTCCGGCAGCGCCTGCGACGCAGCCGCCTACCCCCCATTGATGGAAGGAGAGCGACGACTGAACGTGTGTGAGATGGCGACGCGCTGTCTGGCTGCCCTTGCGTTAAACTTGGGACGATCCACGCGTTAAACTTGATACGATCCACCCTTCACTCCCAGCTAACATTCCATGTCGTTCCTGAACATTTCGCTCCTGGAAGATGCTATCGGCCACCGCTTTCAGCAACGCGCCTTGCTGGAAAAGGCGCTGACCCACTCGTCGTATGCGCGGGAGGCGGAATCGCAAAATGCAAACGGCGGCCCAGCCAAAGAAGCGGATAATGAACCAATGGAGTTTCTGGGCGATGCCGTTCTGTCCTTCGTCGTCAGCCAGGAACTGTTCCGCCGTTTTCCGCAGTACACCGAAGGCGAGCTATCGAAGCTGCGCGCCCATATCGTGAGCGCGCGCCACCTTTTGCGCCCGGCCCAAGCGTTGGATATCGGACAACACCTTCGGCTCGGCAGGGGCGAAGAGAAGAGTGGCGGCCGCACCAAGAGCGCCCTGCTGGTCGACGCGCTGGAGGCGATCATCGCGGCCCTGTTTCTCGATGCCGGACTGCCTGCGGCCCAGCGCTTTATTCTCGGCGTCATCTTTGATCCGGAGCTGGCAGCACTCCAGAGTGGCTCCGACCAGAAGTTCCCGGTCACGGACTATAAGTCCGCCTTGCAGGAGGCAGTGCACTCGCTGGGACGTCCGCAACCGCGCTACCTGCTGGTGAAAGAAGAAGGTCCTGAGCATCGCAAACTGTTCACGGTAGAAGCGCACATCGACGCATCGACGGCCGGGGATCCGCAGTTCGTCAGCCGGGCCGAGGGCAATACCAAGAAGTTGGCCGAGCAGGGGGCTGCACGCCAGGCCTGGGAATACCTACAATCGTTACAGAAGGCTCCCGGAAACAAAGTCATGCTCCCGCCTGACAGTTTGCCGGATCGTCCATGAGTGAAGTGCATACCGATCCCGCCGTGGTCGCCCGGGCGCAAGCGCAAGCCGCTCCCAACCCGGAACCTCCGCCTCTGCGGCCCCATCACGAATTGAGCGGCTGGCAGTCCCTGCAATCGCTGGCCAGCACCCTCGTCATTGCTGTCTTCGTCATAACGTTTATTTTGCAGGCGTTTCAAATTCCTTCTGAATCCATGGAAAAAACCCTGCTGGTGGGCGACTATCTGCTGGTCGACAAGGCGCACTACGGCGCATCCAGGTTCTGCTCGTGGCTGCTTCCCTACGGTCCCGTAAAACGTCAGGAGATTGTGGTCTTTCGCTACCCGCTGAATCCGTCGCAGCATTTTGTGAAGCGCGTGGTTGCCATTCCGGGCGATCATATCAAGCTCATCAACAAGCACGTCTATGTCAACGATGTGCGGCAGGACGATGACTACGCCACTTTCAATTGGGCCACGCGTGACCGCTTCCGCGACAATTTTCCCGATGGCGGCCTCTATGGCGACCGGATTTCGTCGAATTGGTTCCTTCAGGCACAGAAGCTGCTGGACGACGGCGAACTGATCGTCCCTGAGGGCTCCTATTTCGTTCTCGGTGACAATCGCGACGATAGCTATGATTCGCGCTACTGGGGATTCGTGCCCGCCGAAAGCATCGTAGGACGCCCACTGCTGATTTACTGGTCGATGGATCGCAGCCCGACCGACGATGACGATGTGCCGTCTGGTAAACTTTCGACTTTGGAATACAACGTGGTTCGCGCGTTCGACAGCTTGCGCTGGAAGCGCATGATGCGGATTGTGCATTGAAAGCAGCAACTAGCGACTAGCAGTCAGCATTCAGGTAGAAAGCATCATGTCAGTCGTGGGTGATACCGGACACTGGGCCTGATCGATGGTTGCCTCACCAATTCGCTAGTCGCTAGTTGCTAATCGCTATTTAAGGAAGCCCTTTGGCCGTCACTAAGAAACTCCCGAAGACTGCACCCGAGAAGTCCGAGAAACCGGAGAAACTCGAGAAGCCACAGCTCCCGAAGGATCTGAAGCCGAAGGAAACGACTTCGGAGTTTATCGCTTCCATCGCGGTGGTCCTCGTTACCGGCCTCTTTATCATTACCTTTACGCTTCAGGCTTTCGAGATTCCCTCCAGTTCGATGGAAAACACTTTGCTGATTGGCGACCACGTGTTCGTCGACCGCATGATGCTGGCCCCCAAGACGAACTGGATCGGCCCACTGCTCCCGTACCGCAATCCCCAGCACGGCGATATCTTCGTCTTCATCTCGCCGGCGCAGCCCGGCCTGTACGTCGTGAAGCGCGTGATCGGCGTTCCAGGAGACCGTATTCACCTGGTAGACGGAGTCGTGTACCGCAACGGCCAAAAGCTCGATGAACCCTATGTGATCCGCAATGGTACCTTCAGTGGCTACCGCGATAACTTCCCCAGCTTGCCGCCCAGCGACTTCGAAGAAGTCACACCCGAGTGGCGGCTGACCCTGCCCTCACATATCCAGAACGGCGATCTGGTGGTGCCGCCGGACAGCATTTTCGCTATGGGCGACAACCGCGATGTCAGCCTCGACAGCCGCTACTGGGGCTTCGTACCGCGTGAAAACGTCGTGGGCCGTCCCATGTTTATTTACTGGTCGTTCGAAACGCCGCGTGACGAGTACACCAAGACCACCATTGGCGAACGCGTGCAATTCTTCTTTACCATCGTGTTCCACTTCTTCGACCGCACGCGCTGGTCTCGGATGTTTCACGTGGTGCGCTGATGCCGGGCGGGGCTTCGCGACGCGCGGCGGCCATGTGGACAGTGCTTGTCCTGGTTATTCTGGCTGCCCTGGTTCCGCCCTACGTGAACGTCAACCGTTTCCGTCGGCGCGTCACCGACTCGATCGGTCGCGCCCTGGGCCGCGAGGTCACCGTCTCCCACATCGCGCTCCAGCTCCTCCCCCGTCCCGGGCTCATCTTGTCGAACTTCGTAGTGGCCGATGGCTCCAGCTACGGTGCAGAACCCATGCTGCGAGCCGAAACCGTGACCGCCTTGCTGCGGTTCAGTTCGCTCTGGCGCGGCCGACTGGAAATCGGCACCCTCGACATTGATAGCCCGAGCCTCAACCTGGTCCGCCGCGCCGATGGACATTGGAACCTCGAAGAATTGGTCGGACGCCCTTCCCAGGTTTCCACCGCTCCCACCGGCAAGACCCGTCCCGAAGCGCGGCCTCGCTTTCCCTACGTGGAAGCTTCTTCGGGACGCATCAACTTCAAGCTCGGCGAGGTCAAGAAGGCTTTCGCCTTCACCAATGCCGACTTCGGGTTGTGGCAGGAGTCTGAGAACGAGTGGGGCATCCGCATGGAGGGCCGGCCGGTGCGTACCGATGTTGGGATCAGCGACACCGGCGTCGTTGCTATGGAAGGCACCTTTCGTCGCGCTTCCATCCTGCGTGACACACCGCTAAACCTCCGGCTCAGTTTCGATCAGGGACAGCTCGGACAGATCAGCAAGCTCATCTTCGGAAGAGACCGGGGCTGGCGCGGCGGTGTCAGCTCCAGCGCGGTACTCACCGGGACTCCGTCTGCCATGAGCATTACGTTTGACGGCCAAGTAAGTGATTTTCGTCGCTACGACATCGCTTTGGGAGAAGCCTTACGACTGCGCGTGCATTGCAACGGCACGTACTCCTCGGCCGACGACTCCGTGCGCGACCTCCAGTGCCAATCGCCGGTCGGATCCGGCCTTCTCGAGGTGCGGGGTACGGCGCAAGGCTGGCTGGGAGAGAGCTATGATCTGGGTCTGTCCGGCGAGCAAATTCCGATGGAGCGCGTGGTGGCCTTCGCCCGCCACTCCAAGAAAGATCTGCCCTCCGATCTCACGGCGACGGGTACCGTCGAAGCCGTGTTTGCTGTTCGCAAGACGCCCGGCGGCGCTGCCCTGTGGTCGGGAGGAGGGACCGCCAGCCATGTTGCGTTGCAAGCTTCCCTGTTGAAGCAGGACCTGGCACTCGGCCAGCTGCAATTCGCCATTCCCAGCGCCGAGCCGGCTAAAACCGGTCGGCATTCCGCGCGCGTGACGAACCCCGTCAACCCGGGGTTGCTGCTCGAAGTGAAAGCTTTCGCCATGCCCGTGGGAGGCGCCTCTGCCGCCATCGCCAGTGCTGTGTTCGACCGGCAGCACTATTCCGTCAATTTAGCTGGAGAAACGGAACTGTCGCGACTGGTGCGGGTCGCACAGGCCCTCGGTGTCGGAACTCCCGGCATTGGTCTTGCCGGTTTTGCCGACGTCAATCTGAACATCGCGGGCACATGGGCAGGGTTCGCGCCTCCCGTTCCTTCCGGTAAAATTCGGATGACGGACGCAAATGCCGAATTGCAAGGTGTCTCCGAGCCGCTGCAGATCGCCTCGGCTACGGCGGTTCTCAGTAATCAGCAGCTCAACGTTACAGCCTTGAACGCCAACTTCGCGGATGGACCCAATATCATCGGCTCGGTGAGTTTGCCTATCCACTGCACCGCTCCCGAAACCTGCGTCGTCCATTTCGACGTGCACACCGACGATGTCGCGCTTGGCCGAATCGATCAACTGGTGAACCCGAGCCTTGCCAAACATCCCTGGTACCATCTGCTCGCGGTGTGGCAACAGCATGAAGATGCACTGTTGAAACTGCGCGCCAGCGGCCATGTCTCGGCCGCCAAGGTCGACCTCGGAGCTTTGTCCATCGCTAATCTGACGGCGGATCTGGTGCTGGATGCCGGGAAGGTACACCTCACCATCTTGAGTTCTGATTTGCTAGGCGGCCATCAAACCGGTACCTGGGATGGCGATTTCCGGGAGTCCCCGCCTCGATTTACCGGCGGCGGTGTGGCGAACCGAATCTCGGCCGAGCAACTCTCCGCCCTGATGCACGATAACTGGGCTACCGGAACGCTTGGCCTCAAGTATGCGTTGTCGCTGCGGGGGACTACCTCCGCCGACTTGCGCGACTCTGCCGACGGTTCGGCGACCTTCAACTGGACGGGCGGTTCGCTGCGTCATGTCACCCTTCAGGGTCGAGGCGCTCCGTTGGCCTTTTCGAATTTCTCCGGCTCGCTGACCCTGCAGAAAGGCACCTTCAACCTCATCGATTGCAAGCTGCTGGCCGGGAATGTCCCGTTCAACGTAAAGGGCACAGCGTCGTACGATCGTAATGTCGACCTGCGCATGGAGCACGCGGGAGGCCACTCCTATGTCATCACAGGCACGCTCGACAAACCACGCGTGGAAACCGTGCCGGCGGCCGCCACCGAAGCGCAGTTGCGATGACGCTGCGATAATGTCGACATGAGGTTGTGCGTCCGCAAGATCCTGTTTCTTGTTCTGGTGTTTGTTCCCGCAGTTTTTGCTCTGCAAGGCCCAGGGGCACATTCTGCTGCCTTCGTCAGCATGCAGCAGAAGATCGCGCATCTCCAGCAGAATGCGGCCAAGCCCCATCCCGATTCCAAACCAACGGAAATTACCCAGGAAGAAGCCAATGCCTATTTCAACGAAGGCGGCGTGAAACTGCCCAAAGGCGTCAGCCAGGTGCACCTGACGGCGCAGCCGGCAGTGATTGACGGCCACGCAAAGGTTGATTTTGATGCAATTACCCAGAGCAGGCGCTCGTCGAATCCATTGCTGAGCCTGTTCACCGGCGTCCACGATGTTCATATCATCGCCCAGGCCGTCGGCACAGGCGGCACCGGCACGGTGAAGGTGCAATCCGTCTCACTCGACGGCCTCGAGGTACCGGAAATCGCTTTGGAATTTTTTGCCCAGCGCTATCTCACACCCAAGTACCCCAACGTCGGTGTGACCAGTACGTTCAAGCTTCCGTTGCGAATTGACACCGCGATTGTGGACACGGGCAAAGTGCGCGTCATCCAGAAGTAGGGTTCTATTCTGCTATGCCGTAAACTATTTTGGGCCTGGGTCAGTCGGTTAGGAATTGCCGCGCCGTTCCCATGGACGCGCGGCGAAATCGTGATCTGCACTCGTCGGTCTCCGACAGAATAGGGTTCCATGCCGCGCTACGAATACCGCAACCTGACTCCTACTCCTGCCGCCGAGACCGGCTATCTCGCGTGGATTGACAAACTCGATGCCGAATTCACTGCCCATCCTGACTACGAGACGCGCAGTGTCATCGTGCGCGACGCCCTGCACGAGTTGTATCTTGGCCGCCCTTATCGTGAGCCCAGCGTCACCGACAGCTTAGCGCAGCAGTCGCTGCTGTATTCGTTCGATTCGCGCAATATCACCCTGGAACCCGAATATTACGGTGACGTCGACGTCGCCAGGTACAACGAGCGCAAACCTCTCATCTGGTTCTGGATGATGTATGACCGCTCTCCGGTCGGCATCAATCATTGGCTGGGATTTCGCATTCGCTACATGCTCGCCCGCCATGTACTGAAGCACATCGGCCAGAACGTCAAGATCTTTCACGGCGTCGAAATCTCGTATGGCTACAACCTCACCATCGAGGACAACTGCACCATTCACAAGTACGTGCTGCTTGATGATCGCGGCGAGATCATCATTCACGAGGGCTCGTCGATCAGTGATTACGCCAACATCTATTCGCACGCCCATGATCTGAATGACGGAATGATCGTCAACAACATGCGCACCGAAATCGGCCCAAAGGCGCGCGTTACCTATCACGCGACCGTCCTCAGCGGGGTCAAGGTGGGCGAGCACGGCATCGTCGGGTCCGTGGGTGTTGCGTCCAAGAATGTCGAGGACTACCACATTGTCGGGGGCATCCCGGCAAAGACGCTGAAGGTCAAGGACATTGCACCTGCCGCACCGGAACTGCAGAAGGAACGCGGTTCGTAGCGTCAGCTCCAGCGCTGTTTTTGCGTGTTAAGATCGAAGACAAAGTGCCATGAGCCTCACGGTCGTCGAGATTGCGTTTCAGATCATCGTGTTCCTGTTCGCGATCAGCGTACATGAGGCGGCGCACGCCTGGATGGCTTCGCGACTGGGCGATCCAACCGCACGCATGCTGGGCCGGGTCACGCTCAATCCCATTAAGCACATCGATCCTGTCGGCACGATTCTGCTGCCGATTATCGCCATGCTGACGCACTTCCCGGTCATCGGCTGGGCCAAGCCAACGCCGGTCGATCCCCGCAACTTTAAGCACTATGTGCGAGACGACATTCTCACCACCGTGGCCGGGCCAGTCAGCAATTTCCTGACTGCCGGGATCGCCGTTGTGCTGCTGGTAATTCTCGGTCGCACCTCCGACCTGGCGCACTTGTTGGTGACGGCGTTGGCCTCGGGCGCGCAAATGGGAGACATCGCCGCGGCCGTGCCGCTCGATGCCGGCGCGATCGTCCCCATCATTCTCTTGCTGCACGCCGCCATTGTGATCAACGTTCTGCTCGGGGTCTTTAACCTTATTCCCGTTCCGCCGCTCGACGGCAGCCACGTCATACGGCACTTTCTTTCGCAGGGTGCGTTGAAGATCTACGACAACATCGGCATGTGGGGCCTGATGCTGTTGTTGTTCTTCGGTGGCCGCATTCTGGGCTTTCTGTTGTACCCTGTATTAAATCTCTTCAACGGATTCCTGCTGAAATTCTGATGCCCTCATCTACGAAAAAAGGCCGCGTCCTCAGCGGCATGCGACCCACAGGAAAGCTGCACCTCGGCAACTACGTTGGCGCGCTGCGCAACTGGGTCAGCATGCAGGATGAGTACGACTGCTTCTTCTTCATCGCCGACTGGCACGCGCTGACCACCGACTACGCCGACACGCGCAATGTAAAACAGAATTCGCTTGAGGTAATGATCGATTATCTTGCCGCCGGACTTGATCCGGAGCGCAGCACACTCTTCATCCAGTCGCACGTGCCGCAACACGCGGAACTTCATCTGCTGTTTTCGATGATCACGCCGCTGGGATGGCTGGAACGCGTTCCGACCTACAAGGAGCAGCGGGAGAACATCCAGGACAAGGACCTGGGCACCTACGGCTTTCTTGGCTACCCGCTGCTGCAGTCCGCCGACATTCTGCTCTACAAAGCAAACTTTGTACCAGTTGGCGAAGATCAGGTTGCACACGTAGAGTTGACTCGCGAGGTGGCACGGCGCTTTAACTTTTTCTATCCAAAAGCGCCGCGGCTGCGGGGTCCCGTAGACAGAATTCAATTTGGCGAACTGGTGCAGAAGATGGGTAGTGAGGATGCCGCACGCTCAATTAACCCGAAAGGGTCAGATATTTGGACGCGGCCGCTGACGGCACTATCCGAGTACTCTGACTCCGATGTGGTCTTCCCCGAACCGAAGTCACTGCTGACCCCCGCAGCCAAGCTGCCTGGCACCGACGGCCGCAAGATGTCGAAGTCATACGGCAATACGATTCTGCTGAGCGATCCGGAACTGGTGGTGCGGCAGAAGTTGAAGACCATGGTTACCGATCCGGCGCGCATTCGGCGCACCGATCCTGGCAATCCCGACGTCTGCCCGGTCGGCGATCTGCACAAGATTTTCAGTACCCCCGAGACGATGGCGAAGGTGAACGAGGGTTGCCGGACGGCCGCGATTGGCTGCATCGAATGCAAAACCTGGGCTGCCGATAGCTTGCTGAAGGTACTCGGTCCGATTCAGGACCGCCGCCAGCAATACGAAGCGAATCCGAAGCTGGCTTGGGATATTCTCGAAGGTGGCTCGGCCAAGGCTCGTGTCGCAGCCGAGGCTACGATGGAGGAGGCGCGCGATGCGGCGAACCTGTCGCACGCCTACGAACCTCCCTCGCAAAGCGCGGGTGGAACTGACTGAGTGAGCTTGACCGTTGGCGCACCGAGGCACAGAAGATCTGTGGTGCTCCCTAGCGTCGATGGACCGACGTGGAGGCTCCATTTGGAATTGTCATCCCTTACTCCTTCAGGAGTGAGAGACTTGCGGTTTGCCGGCGTCCTCGACCATGCCGGAGGAAACGCAGGTCCCTCACCGCTAAAGCGGCTTCGGGATGACAAAATTGGAGAGCGCGCGCTCGGTGACAGCAGTGAAATCGATGCCTGACATTCCTCAACCCGGCCCGACCTCCGACGGGAAAGATCAATCGCCACGCGTGATGCCGCGCAAGGAAGGCGCTGACGAGTCATCGTTCTCCATTTCCGTCTCCGAGGTGTATGACGGGCCGCTCGACCTGTTGCTCGATCTCATCCGCAAGCAGGACATCGATATTTACGACATCCCGATCGCCAAGATCACCCGCCAGTACCTGACGTACGTCGAACATATCAAGCAGCTGGACGTTGACGTTGCCGCCGACTTTATTTACACCGCGTCCCTGCTGATCCACATCAAGTCGAAGATGCTGTTGCCGCGCGATCCCGACGCCAAGGAGCCGCTCGAAGATCCGCGCATGGAGTTGGTCAATCGTCTGCTCGAGCACGAGCGCTTCAAGACCGCTGCGCAGATGCTCCGGCAGAAGCAGCAGATTGAAGAGGCCGTCTGGTCGAACCCCTCGCTGAAAGAGTTCGTCGATGCCGAGGGCGCGGAGCCCGAGATGGCTGCCGATGTGGTCGACCTGGTCAAGACCTTCGGACAGATACTGGAGCGTGCCCGCCAGAAGCCGAGCTTCAATGTGGAAGACGACAGCGTCACCGTGGCGCAGATGATCGATTACGTGCGCCGGCGTCTCTCGCTCGAAGAACGGCCGATTCGCCTGAAGCAGATGCTACGCAACATGCACTCGCGCAGTGCACTGGTATGCGCCTTTCTGGCCATCCTCGAACTGATTCGGCTGCAGGCGGTGCTGGCGCGACAGGACCACGTCTTCGGCGACATCGTTCTGAAAAAACACACTGGCTTCGACGCGCTGATGGCCGAGAGCACCGTGGCCAAGGACGACTGGCGCTGATGACGATGCGCGCTCGCTCTCCCTTCGCCGGAGGTTTAACGCTTGGGCTAGCCCTGGCGGCTTTCGCGCATGCCGACAACTGCGCCAAGCAACTGCCCAACCTTATGGACAAGAGTCTCCTCATTGTCGATGCCAAAATCACTAGCGTCGGGCCTGCGCCCGGCTTCTGGACCGAGGTGCTTCCGGCCATCCAGACCGTTCAGTACGAGGTGCTTGCCACCTATAAAGGAAAAGTGCCCGACAAGCAGATCAGCGTAGATCATAATGTCATCAAGGGAAGCCGCCTGGCGGAGAAGCACCCTCCCGGATTGTCGCATGCATATTTCGCCGTGGGAAAAGAAGTGGTCCTGTTTCTGCGCACACCCAAACAGGATATCGGCGGAGAATGCGCCGTGGAACCGCGAACGGCGTCGTTGGACCAGCAAATTCAAGGCTTGATGCACACGGCACACCAATCGAATGAGCGTTAAGGCAAAAGTTGAGGCCATCATCTACGCGACCGAGGATCCGGTCACGCTGAACCAGCTCGCGTCACTGCTGAAGCACGCGGTGCTCTCCGAATTGCGCGCCGAAGAAGAAGAGCGGCTCGCATTGAACGAGACGGTAGCGAATCTCCCGGTGGCAGAGACCAACGAAGATGTTGCATTGCCCGACGACGAGTTTGCCCCCGAAACAATCCCGCAAGCGGCAGCTCCAGCGGGCAGCGAGGTTCCGCCAGTCGATGAGGGTGCCAGCCCGACTTCCCTCGAACCCGCGAGCCAGCAGGCCTCGGCGCACGAGAAGCAGCAACTGCAGGAGGTCAAGGCCCGGCTAAACCAGATCATCGACCAACTCATCGCCGAATATTCCTCGCCTGATCGCGGCATGGAGATCCGCCAGATCGCGGGGGGCTATCGCATGGCGACCAAGCCCGAGCACCACGATGTCGTGATCACCTTCGCCAAGAGCCTTAAGCCGCCGGTGCGGCTCTCGCTCCAGGCGCTCGAGACCCTCGCCGTCATCGCCTATAAGCAGCCGGTGACCGTCCCTGAAATCAGCGAGGTGCGCGGCGTCGACTCCGCCGGCGTCATCGCAACCCTGCTCGACCGTAAGCTCGTCACCACGGCCGGGCGCAAGCAGGTTATCGGGCGTCCCATTCTCTATAAGACGACGAAGGAATTCCTGCTGCGCTTTGGCCTGAAAGATGTCGCTGAGCTGCCGAGTGTGGAGGAATTCGAGAAGTTGGGCGATCCCCAAACCGAACTGTTCACGGCTCCCGTTCAGCAGGATGCCGCGGCCGACCGTTCCACCGAAGACGACGAACCCGTAACCGAAGCCGTCGGCGAACTGGCCAGCGACACGAATCGCGAGAGCATGCCAACCGCGCCGCTGGAGGGCCAGTCTGCCGACGAGAACTTTGAGCCGGTGACCGAAGCCGTGCCTCCGTTGACCGCTGAAGCAAATCGCGAGAGAAAGCACGAAACCGTTCCAGAAACCAAACAGGAAACCTGCGACGAGCCCAGTTAGCGGGGCTCATCGGTTGTCCCGGCCCAGCCGTGATCCTCACTCGCCTTATGCTGATTCTGCTTTCATCCAGGCGGAGGCTTCCTTTTTGTCATCTCGAACCCGCTTCAGCGGTGAGAGACCTGCGTTCCTCCGGCCACGCCGGCAGCGCCAGCAAACCGCAGCTCTCCCTACTCCTGAATGAGTTCGGGATGGCAAAATCGGAGATTCACGCGACCTCAGGACAACTCAAGAGAGTGGCTGTCTTATGAGGCTAATTGCTAGTTGCTAATTGCTAGTTGCTAGTTGCTAGTTGCCAGTCGCTGGTTGCGAGTCGCTGGTTGCGAGTCGCTGCTGCCTCGCTCATGGCCCCGGCGCGACGTAGCCCTGCTTGTTATGGACTCGCATCTCCCCCGGCATGTCGGCGGGCACAAGCTTCACGTCAATCTTGTGCCACTTGCCATCGCGGTTGGGGTTGCTCGGCCGGTAGCCCAGAACGTACTGGCTGCGTAGCTCACGGCTGATTACGGCGGCAATCTGCGGAATCGCCCTGCGGTTGTCGGCGGCAATATCACGCCCTCCGCTCATCGAGGTGATCTCGTCGAGCCATTTGCGGCCCATTTTTTCCTCGATCGTCTTAATCAGCGGGATGGGAATATCGTCGAAGATGCCAATGGAATAGGTAAGTATGTCGGCCTCGGCGACTACGTGCCTGATCTCTTTCAGTGTATAGCGGCTGCGATTATCACCGCCATCGGAGATGATGAGCATAGCGCGCCGCTGGTAGCGCGCCGCACGCAGCTTGGCGGTAGCCAGATAGATCGCATCGAACAGCGCGGTGGCGCCCTTCGGTTCCACCGACGCCAGTTCCGATTCGATGGTGTCGGTCGATTGCGACGACGAGACAATCAGGGTGGGTTTGTCCGCCACCGTGATCACGTAGTAGTCGTCTGCCGGATTGGCATTCTGGAAGAACTGGTCGACGGCCTGGCGCTCGTAGTCGATCTTGTTTCTCATGCTGCCGCTGAAGTCCAGCACCAGCGCGATCGAGATCGGTCCATCCTCGCGCGTGAAAGATTGGATCGGCTGGGCTATACCGCCTTCAAAAAGCGCAAAGTTCTTCTGCGGCAGGTCAATGACCGGTCGATTCAGCCGGTCGGTCACCGTCACCGGAACCAGCACCAGGTTCACGTCCACCCGCAGCGGGCGCGTTCGCAAATTTGGCAGCGGAGCATCCCCGCTTCCCGAGAGCGCCATCTCCGGCGCATGTCGCGGGGTGATGTGCACATCCTCCATCGACTGGGCTGCCGCCCAGGCCGACGTCAAAACCAGAAGGCCAATCGCGGCTATTGTTCGACCGCAACCCCGATCCAGGTAGGTCCCATTCCGCTCGATCATGGCTGCCCCTCCCGACGAGGCGCACGGGTGACGACGCAATTCGTTCGCGCGGAAACTGCCATCGACCTGTCAGACCGACCCGTGAAGCCAAGGAATGACTGAAATGAACGTGTCTCCCGCTAGGCCTTCGACGGAAATAGAACAGCGCGGCCCAACTCCGCACCGTTAAGCAGTTCCACACCCCAATACAACGTGGCGAGGATTGTATGCCCAAAGTTTGGATTTGGATGCAGCGCCGAAACTTTATTTCTCGATTTTCAAAAAAACTCTGGAGTCTGCGATAAAAGAAGAGGGCTCCTCAGGGGAGAGCCCTCGAATTTGACGACGGTTTTGGGGCTTACCAGTACCACATCTTCGCCTGGTCCACCCACTCGTGGTATCCCTGGCCGCCGGCGTTGACGTCCAATTGCCATTGCGCACCAACGTTGTGGCTCCATCCCGTATAACCCGCGTTCCCGGTGATGTTCATGGAAGAGCTTTGGCCATCCACGACGAGCACCTTGTAGGTGTACGTGCGGGCGTTGGTGTCCGTGGTTACGTACATCTGGATGTGGTGCCAGTTATTGGGACTGAACCTCGCGCATCTGATCCCGCTGTGGATCCAGTGCCCGGAATTGGCATTCCAGGTGTCCCACACGCCCGCGGCCACATCACACTGGGTGCCCATCATGTAGTTCCAGCCATTGACGAACTGGAACATGTCGAACTCAGTCGATTGGGCCGCCGATTCGTAGTTGTTATCGAAGGAGACCCAGAAATCCCATAGGAAATTGTGCGCCGAGTCGTCGGCCCCAAACTTGTTCCACCACAACGCGTTGGCCCACACTCCGGAGTTGAACAGCTCCATGCTTGAGCCCGACATCGAGGGCGAACCCTGATACTGTGCCATCCAGTAGCTTCCCTTGCCGCTTCCGCCGGCACAGCCCGGGTCATGACACCAGCTCCAGGCGCCCCGGTTTTGGATCTTATCGACGAACGCCGCCCAGCTCGGCGGTGTGGGCAGGCCATTGCCCGACCCGATCGTGACCCCAACCGTCTGGTCACCCCAGGCTCCGCTGGTGTCCCAAGCCCGCGCCACAACCTGATGCGTGCCTTGTCCCATGTTGACGTTTGTGTTGATGGAGGACACGTAGCCCGCCCGGTAGGCGATTTGCCCGTCGACGTAGACCACCCATCCACTGATCGCTCGAGAGCTGCTGGCGTTGGCGGTGACGTTCACGGGGGAGTTGCCTTTGTAGTTTGCGGTAGGGGAACTCAGTGTCACAGAAACCCCGAACGCCGCCGCCGACAACATAGTGAGAATCGAAAAAGCTACTGACGACCTGCGTATGAAAGATTGAATGAAGTGCATCTTCCCTCCTTCGAGGGCCAAGACTACGCACTCATTCCGCCATCAACAATCAGGGAGACTCCCTAGAGCGGCCCCTAAGGACGGAGGTACCTGAGCCGGAAATTCACCTAGACGACCCACACACCTCAGCTACGTAAGTATCCAGAGACAAAGGAGAACCATCAGAGTTGCCGTTTCTTACTCGCTGCGTAGGGCCTGCACCGGCTCAATGGAAGCGGCGCGGCGAGCCGGGATCCAACCGGCCAACAGCCCGCACAAGGCCAGCACAGCTACGGCAGCTCCGAGCACCCGCGGATCGAACGCGCCTACGCGGAACAGACGGTTGGCGACGATCCGGCCCGTCGCCAACGCTAACGGCACTCCGATGAGCAGCCCAATGGCTATCTGGAAAAAGGCTCCGCGCAGTACCATCGCCAGCACGTCACGCCGGTTCGCCCCCAGCGCCATCCGAATTCCGATCTCACTGGTTCGGCGCGCGATATTATAGGCGGTCACACCATACAGACCGATCGACGCCAGAAGCAGCGCCAGCAGGCTGAACAGGTCGGTAAGGCGAGCCACCAGGCGCTCCAGGTTGAACTGCCGGCTTACCTGCTCGCCAAAGGTGCGCATGTCGATGATGCTGAGGTTGGGATCGATGCTGGCAAGAGTTCGCCTCACCTGCGGGCCGACATTCCCAGTCGCTCCCGTTGTCTGCAGTTCGATAGCCAGCGCGTACTGCGACTGCGCTTCCAGCCTTTGCATTGAGGGATCGGTGAAGTGCACCCACTGGGAGAAGGGCAGGAAGAACATCGGATTTTGTTGGCCTTGCTGGTCCGCGTTCGAAGGATCACGGTACTGGGTATCTTTCACCACACCGACGATCTCGTAGTCGGCAGTCGACTGCGGTCGAGCAAATCCAAAATGCTGTCCGATCGGGTCCTGATGGGGAAAGAACGTGCGTACGAATTTTTCATCCACCACGGCGATACGCTGCGAATTCGGCGTGTCCTGCTCGCCGATCACGCGCCCGCGCACCAGCGGCGTACCTACCGTCTTGAAGTAGTCGGGGCCAACCTTCAACCAGGAGGCGTCGATGTTCTCCGTCGATTCGCGGCTGCGGCCTTCGATAAAAACGTCTTCGCTCCAGTTGTCGCCATCCTGAGGGCTGTACATGGAGTAACTCACACTGACGACGCCCGGAATCTGCCCCAACCTGTCCCGGAACTGCTGATAGAGCCAGGGCAGACGGTCCTGCGTATATCCCGCACTCAGAGGATCGATTTGCACGATCATTCGTCCGGTCGGATCAAAGCCGAAGTTGAAGTGCTCGAGGTTGCGCAGGCTTTGCGTCACCAATCCTGCCATGGCAAGCAACACCAGCGAAATAGAGGCTTGGGCCACGATCAGCGACTTCTGCGGCAGTGCCGACTTGTCGCGTGTGGAACGATTTGCTCCGCGCAGAGTCTCCGCCGGATCGGAATGGGAGGAGATCCACGCCGGTGCGACGCCAAACACCATGCCCGTGACCAGCGAGAGCAGGAAGGCAAACGCCAGGATCACCGCCGACGGATTGGTGTCGATGGGAATGAAGGTGGCGCCGCGGAAAAGTATCAGCAGAATGCCCCGACTGCCGAAGTAGGCCAGGCAAATGCCGGCGAGTCCGCCAATGAAAGCCAGCAATATGCTCTCCGTAAGCAAGGCACGAATCAGTCGACTGCGCGTCGATCCCAGAGCCAGCTGCAGCGCAGTCTGCTGCCGCCGCGCTGTGCCGCGTGCCAGCAGCAGGTTTGCCAGATTGGCACAGGCGATCAGCAATACCAGCGCAGAACTGGCAATCAGCAGGTAGAGTCCGGGCTGGAAAGCGGTCTGCAGATTCGCCACGCCGGCACCGCCCGGGCCAAGCTTGAGGAACTGCTTGGGAATCTTCTCCCGGTCGTCCGGGGGCAGATGGGCGGCTTCGATCGGTAGCCACTGACGGAGCTCTGACGTAAGCCTCGACTCCACCGGCCCCGCCGCCACGCCAGGCTTCATACGGCCGATCAGGTAGAGCCAGTGACTGTACGGAATGTGTAGAAGCGAACTGTCTTGCTGCAACGAGGGCTCGAACGCGATTGGGAGAAAAAAGTCCGGCGGATCGGCGCGGAGACGGTCCCCGTAAAACGCAGGTGGTGTCACCCCAGCCACCGTGTAGGGCGAGCCATTCACCGTGACCGTCGAACCGACGATTGCCGGATCAAGTCCGAAGTGCCGCTGCCAGGCACGGTAGCTGATCACCAGCGCCGGCGGAGCAGCCGCCCGGTCGTCCTGTGGAGTCAGCAAGCGGCCGGTGCGCGGCTGAAGTCCAAAGGTAGCGAAATAGTTGCCAGAGACGAATTCGCCGGTGAAGGGTTCGGCCGGCGCCTTCGATCCGCTGCGGCGAACGCTGATTTGGTAGACGTTGGCTGACATCGCCGCCATCTGTTCGAATTCCGGCGTGTGGTCCCGCAGGTACTGATACAAGTCATACGAGAACACTCCCCACCCTTTTTCCTGCAAGCTGCCGTACACGCAGCAGTTGTCGTTATCGCCGATCCGGTAGAGCTGCTGCGGATTCGCGACCGGCAGCGACTTCAGCAGCACCGCATACACCAGCGTAAAAATCGCTGTGTTCGCGCCGATCCCCAGCGCCAGCGTCAGGACCGCCGTGATGGTGAAGCCCGGAGACTTTCTCAACTGCCGAAATGCATAGCGGATGTCCTGCAACAGAACCGACAAACCCCTCACCTCCAGCTTGTAACCATAAAGTGCACGTCCGTCGCCAAGCGGCTGGCCCGTAACTTTCTCATATGCTGAGAGATAAGAAGCAGTTTCCAGCTCCCGCGAAAGCGTGCTGTCCACTTCTGTCCGCCTCTGTTCGAAACCGGACATCCGCAAGAACCGACGATCAGAGAGTTACGGACGTCTCAGCAGGCTGTGGAAAGAGTGCGAATCGACTGCGGCGAAAGGGCGTAGAGTCCGCGTGCCCTCGATAGGATCACACCATCGCTCATGCGGCACAGAGTAGGCGCGGGCCGGGCCTGTGATTTAAACTGTTGTGAGTGCTGGAAAACACCAACATCCGTCAACAGCCTGGTCCGCTCTATTACGGTCCTCCCGAGTACTCATACGAACTGGATCTTGCGCCGCCTCCGGGCCTGGAGATCTCGCTCTGGCGTTCGCTGCTGACGGGCGTGTTGGAACGCCTTGCGCCGGAGCGCCTTCCTCCTCTCGAGCTCACCTCCGAGCCGGTGGATGTCGGCATCCTGTTTGGGGATCTGATCGAACTCCCGTGGTATCGCACGGTGTTCTCGAACCTGGGCGACGTGATCTCGCCTGAGCTGCTGCCGCCGCTTCAACTCGAATCGCGTCCGGTGGATGTGGGAGAACTGCTGGGTGACTCGCTGAGCCGCGGCTGGTGGGATTCGCTGTTAGGTTCGCTGCGCGAACGCTTGTCGCCGGAGAGACTGCAGCCGCTGCATCTGACAGCCAAGCCGGTAGCCGCTTTCGGGGCCGAATCCACCTTGCTGGTATTGGACTGGTCGACGCTGATCGATACTCCCAAAGTCTTCTTGCCCGATGCTCAGCCTGCGTCCGCGGAGGTGTGGCAACTGACAGCGCAGCCCGCGCCGCAGCGCGCCGCAGCGCGACAAGTCGATCCCGTGCTGGTCGCCGCCCAACTGCAGTTCAAGCGTGACTTGGCTAGTTCACGCTTCCGGCGCAAGATCTGGATTTCGCTTGCCGGCGCCGAAGCGCTGTTTCTCATTGTCGCTCTTGTTCGTTACGGATCGAGCCTGTAGTTGTGCGCCGTAACCGCCTGGTCAGAGACTGACCTCGCGTATCCACGCCCTACGACTGCTTCGTGTGCTGGCGGCTCAGGTGTTCGGCCCGGATCTTTTCGTACCTCGCGGTAATCTCATCCAGCTCCAGGTCCGACAAATTCTCGATATCGATCATATGATTCTTGGCTTTGTCGATGGCCCGGATCAGCTCATTCAGCTTCAGATTGATGGCCCGGGCATCGCGGTTCTGGGTATTCTGGATGAGAAACACCATCAGGAAGGTGACGATGGTCGTCCCGGTATTGATCACCAGCTGCCAGGTATCGGAATAGCGATAGAGCGGTCCCGACAGCCCCCAGATCAGGATCACCAGCATCGCGCCCAGAAATGCCCACCGCGATCCCAGCCATGCTGAAGCGTGCGCGGCGAACTGTCCGAACCAGTCCAGTGCGGATTTCTTGCCCGGCTCCTTAACAACCTGGCGCACAATCGGCGTCGATAAGCTCGCCACGCTAGATGATCCTTTCCCAAGCGCGCCGGCTGCTAGGCAGTTTTGCGCGACCCAGCCAGGAGCAAGACGACTCCGACCGCGCAGAGTACGCCGCCTACCGCCGGCGAAAGCTTCTCGTCGTGATGGGTTGTTACCCCAATGGAAGCGTCTCCCGCTTTCAGTTCATGGGTGTGGCTGATGGGAACAGGAACCACGAATGAGAGTATTCCCAGCAGCAGCACCACCAAGCCTAACCACGACAAAGGACGCATGGATCTCCCCGGCGGGCCAAGGCCCGGCAATCAGAGTAGTTGGACGTCTGCAAGACGCTCTGGGGTTGTAACCGACACGCGGGGAAAGCTCCTCCCGTGCCCACGGCCAAAACCGGGTTGCTCCCTGCGGCCGGGGGTGAGCCATGTCCTCATCAACGCTCTGGATGACTCCCCGGTAGAGTAGATCCAGCCCGGCAAGCAAGACCCGGCACGCCCTCGTCCACTTGGAGATGTGCGGTAAAGAAGATACTCTGGAGTGGCAGAGTGGCGGCAGCCTCCAGCAGGACTGCATGAATCGCCAGCTCGCGAAAGGATTATATGTCCTACAAGAATGGCGATAAATCTCGTGAGAACCGTCTGCGCAAAGCTCGTATCGCGCAACGCGAAAAAGTTCGCGGGTTGCGCTCTTCCGCCGCCACAAAAGCCGCTCCTAAGTCGAAAAGCAAATAGCGCCGATGGCCAAGTTGCTTCCCTGTTGTTCGCAGCTTTGAACGCGTTATCCCGATGGCACTGTCCACAGGAGCCAAAAAGGGGACAGAAGGCATTTTCCCTCGAATGCCCCCTGCCCCCTTCAGTACAACCTTGGCCGCCGTTGTGGCGGACTTCAATTCAGGATGTCACGGTGATCACCTGCTGTGCGGTAGCGGTCCAATAATCAGTGCTGTCCGTAGGCGAGAAGGTGACGGTAATGGTGTAGGTGCCGACCGGCAAAACTGTCGAAGTGTTTACCGTCGTCAGCACACCGTTCACGTACGTCGTGTACTTGAACGACCCCGTTATGTTTCCCGCCACTGTCGCATCCAGAATTCCCGGGCCCAATGCTGTGCCTACTCGGATCGTATTCGTCGTCGGATGCCACGACACGACGGGAACCGCCTTCACGATTGTGAGCGTGCCTGCCACCGTAACCAACTTGTAGTTGGCTGCTGCCAGGCTGCCAACACTGGCACTGATTACGTACGTTCCTACACTGGACTGCGTGTTCGCCCACGTGAACAGGATGGGCGTACCCGTTGTCGCCGAGGCCTGCGTGTCGCTGTACTTGAATCCCGTCATCGTGTACGTGAGCGTCGGGATCGCCTGGTGATAACTGATCGTGAAGTTGTTGGCGGTCACCGTCAGGATCGCTTTGCTCACCGTCAACGATGCATTCACGAACTGGAATGTATAGTTCGCGGCGGCCAGCGCGCCCTGCGATATTGTGATGGCGTAGGTTCCCACGGGAGGATTCGACGGCGCTGTGGTCGCCAAAGCCGGGCTGCCCGTCGTGGCGGTTGCCTGGCTATCGCCGTTGACAAATCCTGTCATCGTGTACGTCAGCGTAGGCTGTCCCGAGCCATAGATCGTCGTCAGGCTTTGTGCCGCCACGATGAGAACTTTGGGTACGACCGTTAACGTAGCCGACACGAAATCGAAGGTGTAGTTCTGCGCGGCAAGTGTTCCCTGCGCGACGGTGATGGGATAGACGCCGACCGGCGGAGGATGCGGCGCAGTGGTGGACAGCGTCGGAGCTCCCGTGGTTGCGTTGCTTTGATTGTCGCCGTTGACGAATCCCGTGATGCCGTACGTCAGGTTCGGGTAGGTGTCGCCATAGGTCATCGTCAGCGCGGTTGCCGTTACCGTCAGAAGCGCCGGTGTGACGTTGAAGCTCTGCTGCACCGGCGGCGCAGCCAGATATTCGGCATTGCCGGCCTGGTCCGCCTCGATCGTCACCATCCCGGCTCCGCTGATCGTGACCACATTGCCCACCACGGTCGCCGGGCCCGAAATGACGGTATAGGTCACGGTCAGCCCCGAGGTCGTGCTCGCATTCAGCGTGATCGGAGCGACGCCATACTGCTGGTTGCCAATCGAGGGAAAAGTGATCGTCTGCGAAGCCTGGTTGACGGTCACCGTTACCGCCGTGGAAGTCGAGGGCGCATCGTTCGCCCCGTCTCCCGGGAAGTACGCAATGACGCTGTTCGTCCCGATGACAAGCGCTGAACCTTGCACCACGAGCGTGCCGTTCGCCTGGTTGGTGGGAGTCACCGCCGGAACCAGCGGCGCTGTGCCCAGCAATGTTCCATTCACGCTGCCCAGATAGAAGTCGACGATGCCGGAAGGCGGGGCTTGGCTCCCGCGTCCAATTTCGCTCACCGTAGCCGACAAGGTTGTGTTGTCGATGGCAGTGAGTGTCGTCGGATTGACGGCAAGTGCCGTCGTCGTCGCGAACCCCTGGGCCAACGTGTTCCAGTTGTTCACCAGGTTGGTAATGTTCAAGCTGCCCAGGCCCGTCGCCAGGTCATATCCCGCGGCCGTCTGGTAGGCTGCATTTTCCGTCGTGGGGTGGTTGCCGAGCGAGCTCAGGCCATACTGCTGGTTGGTTCGGTTACGCCAGCAGTTTGGAACGGAACTCCATAGACAGGCCTGCACGATATCGCTGGTAATTGTGCCGCCCTGCAAGCTCGGCGTGTCATTGGCGACATCGCGGAAGACGCAATTCGAACCCACGTTGGCTCCCTGTGCCGAACCACTGCAATTCGCCAGGTTTGCGGTGTTGGGATTGCCCTGCGTGCCGTATTCCTGCGCCGCCAATCCGTACAAGGTGTAATTGGCGTTGCCCTGCCGCGCTCCCGTCTGCTGCACAATCAACGCCATCAGTCCATTGAGTTGCGGCGCTACGAAGGAGGTTCCACCCGCGCCCAGCGCGTAGGCGTCGTTGGCATTGCTGTAGTCGCAGGTCACGCCGGTGTCCGACTGGCAGTACAGCAGCGTGTGATTCCACCATCCCGCCGAGGCGAACAGCGCCACATCGGGCTGATTGCGTTGGTTGGTCGAGCTGTTTGCCAGCCCGACGCCATAGACGCTTTGCCACGTCGGAAGCGTGCTAAAGGTACTGATACCTCCACCGCCGCCGATGGGCTGAAGGTAAGGAGCCGCGTATTGATTGTTGCAGATCGCAATCGGCGTGTAGTTGGTTCCGAAGGTGGTGAAATTGATTTTCTGTAGATACGACGCGAACAGCGGATTTGCGCAGTAGCCTCCCCAGGAAATCTCCGGGACATACGACAACGCCGAGCCATAAGGCGCGACGTCGTTGTTGCTCCACCAAACATTGGAAGCCGTCGTGTAGGTCACTGTCTGGTAGGCATCGCTGAAGTCGGTCCCACCTGCGGAAATGTTGTAAGGCGTACTCGCCATCACGTTCACGGAAGGATTGTTCACCGCGTAAGAATTATTCTGATCGCATCCGGTCGAACCGGCATCGCCGCTCGCCACTACCGGCGTAATTCCCTCAGCGTTCATCTGTTGCCACAAGTTCGAATAGAACGAAGCGCCCACCGAATCGGTCGAGAGCTCACATTGGCCGTAACTCAGACTGGTGGCCGATACTGTCGAAGCCAGGTAGTTCGCAATGTACGAAGCCGCCAGATCGGTACCGTAACTGCCGATGCCGTCGCCGGAGGTTGCGCAGGCAACGAAATCGATGGTCGCGTTGGGAGCGACGGCCCCCGCCCATTCCACATCCAGCAAAGCCTCCGCTTCTTCGTCGGTACTGGTGACACCGACCGTCGAGCAGCCGTTGCCCGGGCCGATCATCCAGTTGATGCCGCCCTGCGTGCTGTTGGCGGTCGTTGGATAGGGCGGCAATCCAAACTGCGAACGGAAGCTGTCGACGTCTGTGGTGTAGGTGACATTGGTCTCCTCGATCACGGCGATCGTCACCCCCGCGCCATTGATCCCAGCCTGCAGCAGAGGATTCATGTTGTAGATGGTGTAGAAATCCTGCGGCGTGACCGAGTAGAACGTGCGGCCGTTCCCGCCGAAGGTGATCTCGGGAACCGTTTGCGGACCCGACACCTGCGTCAACACGCCAGTCGTGCGGTCACGCTGAAAGACTCCGGCTTCCCGCTTCAACGGCTTGGCCCGGAAGTCGCTTAATTGCCGGAACCCCTTCACCAGCGGGGCTAAGGCCGCGGGAATCTGCGGGTCCGTGAGGTTGGCGTGACGCTGTTCGCCGTTGACCAGGATGGTGTGAATCTGCGTGTGAAATGCCTGCTTCACCTGCGCGACACTTCCGCTGAAGATGATGTGGGTGCGGCCGGGTACGACATCGTCGATTTTGAAACCTTGCGATTGAAGCCAATCGACCAGCGTATTGACATCGTCATCCGACGCACCGAACTGCTGGCCAAACTGGGCCGGCGTCAACCATTGGTGATACAGCGGCGACTTGCGATCGTGCAGTTGGTCGACCAGCGCATCCAGCGCCTGCTGCCGTTCGATCGGCCGGTTCAGCAGCAGAATCAGGTGCTGTGCCGACATGTTGTTGCCAACCGGCCCGAGATCTTTGGCGCCTCGCGCCACGGGACTCACCTGACCCCTGAGAGGTACCAGATCGCTCGCGACCACGGGTTGGGTAATGAGGTTGCGCGCGGCTTGTGCCGGGGAAATTGCGCAGCTTGCGAGTGCCACAAGGACAATGGAAAAAATGGACGAAAAGGTAGCTGTATTGCGCATAGTGGACCGTTCACCTCGACTTGCTAAGGTGCGTTGTTCCTATCTCAACTCAGCTGCGAAAACGGTGGCTTTCGGCATCCACGGGAACCGGCGAGCTAGGGTCCTAACGGAGAGTTCGTGGATTAGCCGCCTGCTGTAGCGCTTTAGTGACTTAATGCAGATTGGTCTTTCGTGCTATTTTTGAAGCACCAGCGCCACCTTAGTCCCCTACTGCTGAAGCTGTCAATGGCGCTTAAGTGTTGAAACAAAAAGGCCACGCGATGGCGTGGCCCTGGAAATCTCAGTAGCGTTAGAGCGGGAGCCGCTCCCGTCTCTCATTCACTGTACTTCAAGTATAGCACATTCGAGCCAGTTTTGTAGTCACTTTTCGAAGTTTATATTCTGCTTGTAATCAGCATCATAGCTGTCGTTCCACCACCTATTAGCTATTGACAGGTAATCCGCAGAGGGGAGAGCCGGGCATCCAAAAATGTACTTCCGAAGAGCTGAACGCGTGCCTCCTGGTCGCGCAGCCGAACACTGCGGCCAAACTCCGACTATCCTGCCCTACTCCACGTCGAATTCAAACAGCACACCGTTGCTGCCCCTCGAGCCAATCGGCGCCCCAGGCGGAATCTCCAGAGGCTCGCCCGGTTTCAGCACCTGTGCCGGCTCCAGTTCAAACTTGCGTATCTGGGCCACCGCGAACTCGTGGTGTGCCTGCACCTCGGGAGAACCGGCCTTTCCGCCTAACCCTGCGCGCAATTCCTGCAATTTCAACAGCGCCATTGCCCGGACCTCCGGAGCAGCCTGTGGGTTCGCCGCCAGCGCCATCACGCCGGTCAACGCAACATCGTCAACCGCTCGCTGCACCGAACCAAGTTCTGCCGGCTTGGGCGCGGCCTTCCAGGTCACGGCCCACAGTTGGTCGAGCACCTCGGCGAGTCCGAGCTGTTGCGGATCCTGCGCGGCTGCCGCCGCCAGCCGGGCAGCGCGCTCTGGATCGAGCAGCACATCGAGAGTTTGTTGCGCGGCGGTCTGCGCCGCTCCAATCGGATCGAAGGTCATTCCGGTATGCGACGCAAACGATTCGCGCGTGCGCTGATAGCCGGCAGGATGCGGCGGAATCAGTTTCTGAATGCGATCGGGAATCGCCAGCGCCTCCGGCGAAATGGTGGCCAGCACCGCCGTCAGCGCGCGACGCTGCTCGTCCGGGGGAATCGGCGCGGTGGGTGTCTGGCCGTCGCCCCGCAGCGCATAGGTGTAAGCTTGCCCGGCAATTTCCTTGGTCGCTGCCTCCACCTGATAGCGATGGTAGAGATACACCGGCACCAGTGTATCTTCCAGCAACGCCATCGGAGTACCGGGAGGAATGTTGTCAGCCGAGAACTGCTCAAGCGCGCGCGCCCGCACCTGCATCACCAGGTTCAGTTCGTCGACGGCATTCTTGCCGTTGTCCCACAGGTGCGCCACCGGCGAAGCACTGCCCGGAGGCCGCGCGTCCTGATCGGTCAGGTAAGTAATGCCCCGTGACCGCGCATCAGCCAGGATTTTGTTCAGCGCCGCGCTGGTGTCGGTGCCGTTGGGAAATTGCGAATAGCCCCACGTAATCGCAACTTTATCCCACGTGCCAATGCCGGTGGCGTACGCCTGTGTGGTATCGAACGAGCCGTCGGCCTTCAGCGTGATCAGCGGCGCGGGATAATCCATCACCGACGCGCGGTCCTCGGTGCTGGCGAGGAAGTTGTGCATCAGGCCAAGCGTGTGCCCGACCTCATGCGCCGCCAGTTGGCGCAGCCGCGCCAGTACCATCTGCATCATGCGCGGATCGGCAGGCTGTCCCTGCCTGTAGGGCGCGAGCAGTCCTTCGAAGATCATGTAATCCTGGCGCGCCCGCAACGAGCCCAGGGTAACGTGCCCTTTGATGATCTCGCCGGTACGCGGATCGACGATCGCCGCGCCATACGACCAGCCGCGCGTCGCGCGATGCACCCACTGGATGTCGTTGTAGCGAACGTCGAGCGGATCGGCGTCAGCCGGCAGCATCTGCACCTGGAACGCATTGCGAAAACCCGCAGCCTCAAAGGCCTGGTTCCACCAGCGCGCTCCCTCGAGCAGCGCCGATCGAACCGGCTCAGGCGTTCCGGGATCGAGGTAGTAGACGATCGGCTTTACCGGATCGCTGATCGCGGCGTTCGGATCTTTCTTCTCCAACCGATGGCGGATGATGAAGCGCTGTTCCAGCGGCTGCCCGATCGGAGAACTGTAGTCGGCGTAGGACGTATTGATGAAACCGGAACGCGGATCGTAGCGCCGCGGTTGATAGTTGTCGTCGGGCAGTTGAATGAACGAGTAGTGCTCGCGCACGGTGACCGCGTTTGGATCGGGGACGACGTCCTTGAGCCATTTCCCCGGCTCGTCACCAACGAAGGTCAGCGTTGACTCCACTTCGGTGTTCTGCGGAAAATTCCTGGTGTTGTCCAGGTAAATCGCCGAACGCGACGCATCGATCTTGTAGGTTCCCTGCTTGGTTTTCTTGAGTGTCTCGGCGACATGGTGCACGTCGCTCTGGAAAAACGACGTCGCGTCGGCGAGCACATCATCGCCGTCTCCCGCTTCAACTTCGAATCCCCAAAGCACCGACTGGGCAAACGCATCCTGTACCGAGCGTCGCTCGGCTGCACTGTCGCTGTTAGCGCGGTATTGCAGGTTCTCTTCTACCAGCAAGACCTTGGGGCCCGAGCGGACGAACTTCACCACGCGTCCCTCGCCCAACTGTCCGCGATCGAGCCCGATGTCGTTGGAACCGATCCCAGCCGGCAGTGCATCGAGAAACAGGAACTCGGTATTCCAGCGGGTGATCTCGATCCACAGCTTGCCAGTGCGCTCGTCCCAGTAGAGCGGGAAATAGCCATCCAGTTTGCGGAACGGACGGGTCTTCTCCGCCACGCTGGGCAGCGGTTTTTCGTCGTGCGCCTGGGCATAGACGGGAGCACACCCCACAACGGCGAACACGCAAAAGGCAAGCAGACGGCGCAAGTGATCCAAAGTACCCCCCTCAGGAAAATGCGACGAACGGATGGTCGGAATTATAAGCGGCGGCTGGTTGGAAAGTTTCTCGTAGCAGCTCCGGATTCCCTGCCTGGCCTGGCTTCACCTTCGGGGTGTGGACGCATCCAACTCCCGGAGTCTGAGGTTCGCAATCGAATTCCCTATTGGAGGACGCCATGCCCGCTACCCATGAATCTCTCGGGGTTGTGAAAGACCTGATCGAAACCTGTCGCGACGGACAGAACGGATACCTGCACGCAGCCTCGCAGGTGGAGAACGCGGAGCTGAAAAATTTCTTTGACGAGCAGTGCCTGGAGCGCGGACGCTTTGCCTTGGAACTCGAGGACGCCAGCAACGGACTGGGCGAGGTCGAGGCCAGCGACACAGGGACGGTGGCCGGTGTAGCGCATCGCGCCTGGTTCGAGCTGAAGGGAGACTTGGGTGGAGGCGACCACGCCATCCTGGTGAGCGTGGAGCAGGGCGAGGACCGCGCCCAGCAAGCTTATGAAGAAGCCCTGAAAGCAGCCCTGCCCGAAAGCCTGCTTAACATTATCGGAGAGCAGTACGCCAGCGTAAAAGCCACCCACGATCGGGTGCGCGCGTGGCGCGACGCCAAGAACACCACCGACATCAACGATGTGGAAGCGCCGAAGGACAACATCCGAGCAGCCTAACGTTGCAGCGGAACGGAAGCAGTTTAACGGGCGCACCTTCAGGTGCGCCCGTTGCTGCCTATTTAGACCCTGCTCGTTGGTTTGCTATCGTGATCGCGAAGGAGGGCGCGTGATTGCCTCGCGCACATTCGCCAGCGGAGCATTTGCCACGAGCTCCACTGTGCCGTCTGGCTTGCGGTCGATGCCAAGTTGTTTCCACAGCCCCGGCAGGTCCACGGTGACCGGCTTGTCGCGCATCTCGTGATAAAGATCGACCAGCACCGTCGCTCCCGTCGCTTCGTCGCCCACCGTGAAGGCGTGCTCAATGTCCCAATCCTTGGTGATATTGCCGCCGGCATTGAGAATGTTGCGCAGCGCATCCTGCAGGCCCTTGCGATTGTGGGTTTGCTGGCGAATACGCACGTCGGCCAGCAGCGCGAACATGGCTCCCCCCCAGTAGGTGCGGCCCCACGTATCAGTATGGTCCAGGCCTTGGTCGCCCGCCTGGGGCTCGCCTTGCGGCATGTCGCGCACCACGTCGGACCACATTTTGTCGGGCGCGAGCTGGCCGGCCTGCACCCGCGCGATCGGCTCCACGTAGACAGCCAGCCCTTCTTCGATCCAGTGATGGTTCTGCTTCATCGAGGGAAACGCCGGATGGATCATCTCGTGCGTCAGCATCCAGTCCGTCTTCAACTGCTCCAGTGTGGTGCGAGCACCCACCGAGATCGTGATGAAGGCTCCGCTTTCATGGGGATAGGTCACGCCGTGATGAACGCCCGGGCCTCCGCGAACGTGGACGTCGAGGGCAAGGTGCGGCACAGGGTATTCACCGTAGTAGGTGCAGACCGCGGTGGCGGCGCGCTTGATCCAGTCGAGCAAGTCATCGCGCGACACGAGTTCGGTGTCGCCATCGAAGCGCACGCCGATGCTCGATCCGCAGATGGTGAGCGTCTGTAGCGGAGAGGCGGCGTAAACGCAGGCCGGCGAGAAGAGCACAATGGCGCCCACCATACTGAGGAACGCTATGATGGAAGTCCACGTTCGTAAGGACAGGGACCCGCGGGATCGAAGTGACTGCACAATATCCTCAGCGCTTACGCCAGACGTATTTCGATTTTAGCGCGATGCCGGAAGCCCGCTTTTCTGTCGCTTACATTCGATGAGATAGTCCAGCGAATAGCGGCCCGGACCGAAGATTAGCACGATCAGCGAGGCCATCAGATAGGTGAACGGAGCGGCTGCCGCGAATTTGTCAGGATCACTGAAAATGGACAGCAGCGCCTCGCGATCTCCGGTGATGTAGGCGACCGTCATGTTGCAGGTCAGCAGGAATGCGATCAGCCGGGAGCCGAGGCCGATTGCCAGCAAGAAGCCCCCCACCAATTCCAGGACCGACACGAAGACGGCCGTCATGTGAGGCGCGGGCAAACCCAGGCTGCCGAAATATTCCGTGACTTTCGCCAGGTGAGTCAGCTTGCCCCAACCGTCGACCATAAACTGATACCCCCAATAGAGGCGCACGAACAGCAGAAACGGTGATTGCAGGGAATTCGCGATGCGCGTGAGGAGAGCGTAAAGCTTCTCGAATTGGTTTGTGAGAGTTGCCATCCGTTCCTATCCAATCCTGATCGTGTTCGGGTAGAGCGCCTCTTCGAGCCGTGTAGTATCGCCGCCCCAGGAAACCGTTTCGCAACTCGCTGCCGCCGCTGCGCGGCTCAATGACTTGGCGAATGGACCGCGGGCTCACGCCCGCGGCTAAAGCAAATGACGCCGCTGCGCGGCTGGTTCGACGCAACCTCCGCCAGCGTCCGGCCTCCCGTTCGCCTTCACTGCTCAGGTGTGGCGAACCCAGTCAAACCTCCCGGCCGCTCCCACCGCTCATGTGAGGACGAACCCGGTCAAACCTCCCGGTCGCCTTCACCGCTCAGGTGAGGGCGAACCTGGTCGAACCTCCCGGTCGCCTCCACAGCTCATGCCAGGGCGGAACCCTACAACCCCGCGGTTGGCCTTCATGGCTCACGCCCAGCCCGAAGGCATCCACGCTCAGGGTCACCCCAAAGCTCACGCAGCCCGAAGGCGTGCTCTCGCCGAAAACCGTCGTTACTCCGCTTTGCAGAACCAGCCCTGCGCCGACCAGTAAGCAAACCATTGCTGCACGTTGGCGGAAGCCTCTTCCAACGGCCGGTCGCTCCAATCCACCGCGTCGACGGCTTCGGACAACGGTTTGCCCTCCCGCAGCGCCGACAAAATAGTGAATGCTTCGCGGTCGACTCGTTTGAAGTACACGGAACCTTCGACCCGATGCACTGCCAGATAAATGCGCTCCGGCTCAGGCATCACCCGCCGCTTCGAACGCGAATGCACAACCCGCTCAGCTACTGCATTGCTGACGATGTCGACTTCTTCCAGTTCACTGCGAATGCTGATCAGCAGATCGTCGACCGGATAGTGCAGGTCGAGCAGGCGGATATGCGGCTGCAACTCGAACTTGGGATCGGCGCCCCGGTTCGGAAGGTCGGCTTCCGTCAACTTCGGCTTGGCCTGCTCGTCAAAGGCTTCGATCTCCGCCCATTCCAGGCGCACCATGTCGAGCGCGATCGTCTCAACTTTGGCCATGTGTTCGGGATGTGCGCGCAGCCAGCCTTCTAGCCGCGACCCCAGGTTGCGCAGCGTAAAGGAGTGCGAAGGACAGTCCCACAGATAGGCGATCGCCATCTTCTCAAAACGCTTTTCGCCAAGGATGGAGCGCAGACCGGGAAAGTCTTCCGCCAGCGCCGACAGGATGCGAAACCAGTATTGCCGGTTGTAAATTTCGAGACGCTCAAACGAGGTCAGCCGATCGTTGGGCTTGATGATCTCGTTCGCGATTGCGTGCAGCGACTGCCCATCGCGGGTCCGCTGACGCATCCCTTCGCCCGCGGTCAGCGGCTGGCGAATCGCGGTAAACATTTTTCGCTGGATGTGATCGAGGTCCATCAGGCGCCCACCTTCTCGCTCACGTAGCGGTTCGCCTTCAGCGCTTCGCCGTGGACCTCGTCGAACGACGGAATATGGTCATCCCACTCCAGCAGCGTTGCCGTGGGACCGCACAACTCCAGTGCCCGCGCGTAGAGGCTCCATACCGGATCGATCACCGGGTGGTCGTGCGTGTCGAGGATGTACTTCTCAAACTTGGAATGGCCCGCGATGTGAATCTGCGCCACGCGATCATGGGGAACGCTGTTCACGTATTCGAGCGGATCGAAGGTATGATTGCGCGAAGAAACATAAATGTTATTTACGTCGAGCAGGATCCCGCAGTCGGCGCGCTGCACCACTTCGGTCAGGAATTGCCACTCCGTCATCTCCGAGACGTGAAACTCGGCGTAGCTGCTGACGTTTTCCACCACCACCGGCACTTCGAGGAAATCGCGCGCCTCACGAATCTTCTGCGCCGTCTTGGCGGCGGCTTCAAAGGTGTAAGGCATCGGCAGCAGGTCGTGCGAGTAGCTGCCGTCCACGCTGCCCCAGCACAGATGGTCCGAGAGCCACGGCGTCCCGGTGCGGCGCACCAGCGCCTTCAGCCTGTTCATGTGCTCGCGGTTCAGCGGCTCAACGGAGCCGAAGTACATGGACACCCCATGCTGCACGACGCGGTACTGCTCCAGGATGCGGTCGAGCACGGCCAAGGGGCGGCCGCCATCGACCATGAAATTTTCCGAGATGATTTCGAACCAGTCGACGACCGGCTTCTTCTCCAGGATGTGGTTGTAATGCGGAATGCGCAAACCAATCCCGACGCCGTATTGTGTGAAACCGTTAAAGCGATTCGCTGGCATAAGTCCTGTGGAGTTCGGCAGAATTTCGCCGGGGAACATTCAGCGTGAGGGCCGGAGCGTTTGCCGCTCGGCCCCCCGAGATCGAGCTGACAGGTAACTACTGAGCCGGTGGCTTGGAGCCATCCGTGGCGCAGCCGCCCTTGCCCTTGCACGAGTTCTTGCCCTTGCAGCCATTGTCGCCCGTCTTACAGCCGCCCTTGCCTTTACACGAATTCTGTCCCTTGCAGGCATGCTTGTCTTTCGAGAAGCTGGAGGCGATCTGACCGTTGTTGCTGGCAGACGACACGGAATTGCTGGAGGACGTGTTCTGTGCAACTACGGTATTGCCGGCCATGAAACCGGCCAGCGCGGCACCCATCATCAAAGACTTCATTGATTTCGTCATTGCAGATTTCTCCTCTATATCAGTTGTTTGTTGAGGTCGAGTCACTTGACCTTACCCATACTCTTTACGTGCGAAGCATTCTGTAGGATTTCCCCGCGAAGGGGAATTGTTTTTTTACGGGTCTTTCCGCAAGCGCCCCCATTTGCTAGACGACCACCTAAGTGGTGGCTTTCGGCGAAGCAAGGCAGGACCCTGCGAAGATGACGCTTCGCACGCGTGCCATGTGTTCGCGCTATCAGATTCGCGGAGACCGCGAAAGTTCCAGTGATTCGACACAGAATTTTGTAAATTTGAGACAGAACGCTAATACGCGATGATGGACGGACCCATCCAGCGGAAGACTCCGCCGTTGCATGTGCGAAACTCCGGTCGAGAGGGAAAGAAGACAGCTGATGATCGTGCACGAACACAGGGCGCGACCGCAATCGTGGGCTAAGCTGAGAAGCACGGTAAAGCATCAATGGGCAGTGCCTTTCCTGGCCATCGAGTGGGGCTTCGACTGGCTCGCCTATCTGCTGAGCCGCTGGTCTTTTCTGGAGGTGCTCGAATATCTGGGCAGCTTTTCCATATTGATTGCGGTGATTTTTTATTTCGCCGAGTCGGGCGACCGCCTGAAGCAAAAACACTACCAGGCGTGGCAGGTGATCAATACCGCGCAAGGCAAAGGTGGCAGCGGCGGACGCATCGAGGCGCTGCAGGAGCTGGATGAGGACGGCGTTCCGCTGGTCGGCGTCGATGTTTCCGGCGCGTTCTTGCAAGGTATCCGATTGTCCAACGCGCGCCTGCTCCGGTCCGACTTCAGCGGGGTCGATGCACGCAATAGCGACTTTCGGTCGGCCGACTTCAGCGTCGCGAATCTCAACTCTGGAAACTTTCGCGAAAGCAACTTTAAAGGCGCGAACCTGCAGGACGCGGACCTGTCGAATACCGATTTCTGCGGAGCGAACCTCAGCGGCGTTGATTTTTCCGGAGCTACGCTCGACGCCGCCGACCTGGGCAACACCGATTTGCGTAACGCGAAGTGGCAGAACATCAAGAGCCTGAAGGGAGCAAACATACGCCAGGTGCGCAACCCGCCGGATGGCTTCGTGAACTGGGCGCTGCAAAAGGGTGCGGTCACCAACGCAGTCGACTCCGACTGCCGCTGATTGCGCGTTTTCTAGTGGCGACTTGTTTCGCAAATGACAGGACGAGTAGAGTTCGGTGGAAGAGTTGCCGTCCTTACGAATGCCCCGAGACCCATGCTTGTGGGTGAGCTACGCATTCCACGAGGTCGGACTCGTAAAGGTTGACGTCATGCGTCGTCGCTCCGCGGTGTTGGTTTTTCTATCGATCGTAACCCTCTTGTTGCTGGTCTGGTTCCTGATCCGGCATGAGCGCTCTGGCGGAGCGGCCGCGATTCCGACCGCTCCCGCAGTGGCAGGGACATCGACCACCCCTGCAACTGCCGCTACGGAGGATCGTGGTCCGACGAATGTCTATGCTCACAACCTGATGCTGCGAAGAGGGCCGGACTTCCGGGTTTACGTGCGTTGGCTTCGCGGGCAGATCGTAAGGACTCGACGCGAGGAAGATCCCTCGTTTGACGATCCCGAATCGTTCCACCTGGTGATCACCAACGGCATCCTACACGCGAATATCGGAGACATCGCCCATTACCTCAACTCCGGCGACGTGCCGAATTCTCCGCTGAAGAACATCACTCTTTCGGGCGATGGCGATCAGATCAAAGTCGGAGGAACGGTGCACAAAATCATTTCGGTTCCGATCGAGTTGGTGGGGACCATTTCGGTTACACCCGACAATCAGATCCAGGTACACGTTACCAAGCTCAATGTGCTGAAAATTCCAATGAAGGGTCTGCTAGGTGGCTTCCACGTCACGCTCTCTGACCTCTTCCATCCTCAAGGCATTCCAGGAATTCAGGTCAACGGCAATGACATCGTGTTCGACACGCTCAAACTGCTTCCGCCTCCCCATATCCGCGGCCAGCTGACCAGCGTGAGCGTTAAGAATCCTGATCTCGAAGAGGTTTTCGGAGATGCTCACGATGTGGCCCATGTGGAGCAGTGGAGGAATTTCCTCAGGCTGAGTGGCGGCACAATCGCCTTTGGCAAGCTCACGATGCACCACGTTGATATCGTTATGATCGATATTGGGAACGATGCATGGTTTGACCTTGATCTGCTGCACTACCAGGAACAACTGATCAACGGATATACGCGCATGACGCCTCAGGCCGGAATGCAGATTTTCATGCCGGACCTGGATGAAAAACAAATCAAAAAGATCCAGCAAACCAGCATTGAGTGGATGAAAAATCGCAATATCTCGCCCCCTTCAGACGTAACCTCCAAATAATCCCTACCCGACGTTCGCAGTGCCTCACCCTGGCGCAAGCCCGGGTGAGGCGGTCGAGAGCTAGGCGACTCCGCCAAGGCGCCGCATGAGGGCGCTACCACAGCAAAGAATTCCGGCAAGCATCGAAGCCAGAGTTCCAGGCTCGGGCACAGCGCTCGAACTAATGAACTCCAGCCCGTGTGGACTGACCAGTCCGGTCAGGATCGGAGTCACAACACCGGTGCTCAGATTCAGTTCGCCAAATTCGGTTCCCACGTCGATGAACACGTCATTGGTTGATAAGCCCGTTGCCGCAATCCGATAGACCTTATTTGCGCCTGTATCGCTGAGGAAGAAAAACCCCGCTGTCGAGGTCGGAAAAGCCGTGTCGTCAGGGTTGCCAGTGATCGGCAGGCCGTTGGTGCCAAGCAGGTTCAGAAAGCTCTCCGACTGGATTGCCATACCGGGGTTGTGGATGAAGACGACCTGTTTGTCGGCCTCTCCCGTCAACACGAGGTCGCCGTTCGGCCGAAGGATCAGCGAATCGGAATCGAGAATATTGTCCGTCATGGTGTGGCCTGTCGCCAGATTCAGGCCGGTGAATTGCGAGTTCAAGATGCCGGAGATCTGCAGGGGCGAAGCCAGGCCGCTCGTGAGCCGCACGACGACAGGATCGGTCGGGCTAGCCGGGTTGGTCTCGCTGATAAACGCATTGCTATTGGTGAAAGCTACGTCGTCAAAACCGCGGTTCGCGACGTTGGTATAGGTGCTGCCATAGGTGTAAAGCGTAGTCGCGTTGCTGGCAGGGTTGATGGTGGTGAGCGTCGAATTTCCATCGTTATTTTGCAGCGCCCATACAAGACCGGTGGGATCAGCCCGCAATCCATCGACATTGCCGGCGATCGACCACTGGTTTTGAATTGTGCCGTTCAGACCGTAGCGTACGATCGTGCTCGATCCGCTTAGTCCTGTCGAGTCCGCTCCGTTGGTGTAGGAAATCCACAGCGATCCATCGCCGAACTCTACCGAATCCGGCTGTGTCGCATTAACCGTACTGCCGGTGGCAAACGTCGTTACGGAGAAGGTGGGGCCGCTGTTCTGGGCAACGGCATTGACGGACATTGCTAGAGCCAGTGCGGCAAGTAGGGGCGCGAACTTCAGAATTGCTTTCATCATCTGCCTCCTTTGGCATTCTGGTTGTGCTGGTGCGGGTTGGCTGAGGGCCAGAGGGGTACAGGTCAGTAGCGCGCACCCGATGCTACTTTGCCTTGGTTACACTCATGTGACGCGCGGATGAATTCCGTCAACTCTTCTTTCGTCCTGAGCAAAGCATCGCGCTCGGGTTATCGAAATGTCGTCCTGCGTGGGCAGTTTGCCGGCATCGCCGTCTCTGCCGGAGGAAATGCGGGTCCTCCATCCATCGGTCCACGGCGGCCTCACTGCGGTCACTTCAGGAATGGCGGTGCGGTCTGCATTACCTGCCAATCGCTCCTGTTCCTCTCGATGGAGCTGCCCCTTATAATCGCCGCCTATCCTCCTTTTTCTCCGAGGCCATCATGTACCTGGAAGTGCCGCAAGCTCAGCGCTCCACCGCTGGACGAGAGTTCCGCAGTTCGATGTTGGTCAGACTCTGCCTGTGCTCCATGGTGCTCCTGCTGTTGCCGAGCACGCCGCCAGCCTGGACGCAGACATCGTCCTTGGGTAGCAAGCCGAAGCTCACGCTCGACGAGTTCTTCAACTCGGTCGACATCACCTCCGTGAGACTCTCGCCCGACGGACAGATGGTCGTCATCGGCACCGAACGCGCCGACTGGGACGCCCAACGCTTCCGCAAAGACCTCTGGCTATGGCGCGATGGCGAGAAGTCGCTGATCCCGCTCACGCAGTCGGGCCATGACTGGAGCCCTGACTGGTCGCCCGATGGCAAGTGGCTCGCGTTTCTCTCCGACCGCCGGGTCCCCAGCGATAGCGCCGACAAGTCCGGCGACGACGATAGCGACGAAGAAACTCATCTTTATGTAATTCCGGTTGATGGAGGCGAAGCTTTTCCCGTGACGCGCGGAGAACAAGGCGTCCACACCTTTGACTGGGCTCCCGACTCGAAGTCGTTGTACTTCGCGACACGTGTACCGTTGTCGAGTAAGCAGAAGGAAGACACCAGCAACCAGTGGAAGGACACCATCCGCTATCGCGAGCGGGAGCGCGGCGACGTTATCTCGCGAATTGCCGTTGCCGATGCGCTGGCACGCTGGGCCGTAAAAGGCGGCGCTGAGGCGAAAGCGGGCGCTGCCAACGAAGACAAGGAAACCGCCGAAACACCCGGCGCGCAGGCCGTGGTGAGCACCCCTTACCGCGTGAAGAGTCTCGCTCTCTCGCCTGACGGTTCGCGGATCGCGTTCCTGACCGATGCGATTTCGGAACGACTTGAGAGTCTGAAGGAAATCGAGATCTACATCGCCAGCACCGACAGCGCCGGAGCCAAGAACACGGCCAAACGACTAACCAGCAATCAGGCCGTCGAGGAACATCTTGAGTTCAGCCCCGACGGCAAACGTATCTTCTTTGAAGTGAGCCAAGGCTCGGTCGAGTCGTCCTATGCGGACGTGCAACCCCGCGTCTACTGGCTCGACAGTACGACCGGCGAGCCGTCGCGTTGGGCCGCAAAGTTTGACGGCTCCGTGACCGAGTACGCGGTGGATAGGCAAGGCGGCATGCTCGCCCCGGGAACACTCGGTACCTCCACAGCGTTATACGAACAGAAAACGGCGGCCGACGCCTTCCGCAAGCTCGAGGGCTGGCCCGGAACGTATGAGCATATCGCCAGCGCTCGCAATTCGCCACGCCTCGCGTTCACCTACTCCGAAGTGGACAAGCCAACCGAAGTCTACCTTGCGGAAAGCGCGGACAAACTGGCTGAAGCGAAGCCGATCACCTCGTTCAACAAACTCTTTACCGGGCGCGATCTGCCCAAAGGCAAACCCTATCGTTGGACCGCGCCCGACGGAACGAAACTGGAGGGCATGCTGCTCTATCCTCCGGGAAAATTTGAGGCCAGAAACCTGCGTACGTTGGTGCTCATTCATGGCGGTCCGGGCGACGCCGATGGCAATAAGTTTGGCGCGGACTGGTACGACTGGGCCATTCTCGCCGCCTCGAAGGGATGGCTGGTGTTTCGTCCGAACTATCGCGGATCGACCGGCTACGGCGACAAGTTCATGATGGAAATTGTGCCGGAGATCGTTTCGCGCCCTGGTGTCGACATCCTCTCGGGCGTCGATGCGTTGGTGAAAGACGGCATCGCCAATCCCAAGCAGATGGTCATCGGCGGCTACAGCTATGGCGGCTACATGACGAACTGGCTGATCACGCAGACCGACCGCTTCAAAGCTGCGGTCACGGGAGCTGGAGCGGTGGAACACATCGCGAACTGGGGCAACGACGATATGACCTACGACGACGCATTCTTCCTCGGCGGCTTGCCGTGGGACCCCAAGGCCCAGGCGAACTACTTCAAGGAGGCAGCAATCTACCAGTTCCGCAAGGTAAAAACGCCTACGCACGTGGTTGCGGGAGAGGACGATATTCGCGTCGCCGTAGCGGAAGACTACCTGCTGGAGCACGCCTTGCACGAACTCGGAGTGCCGAGCACGCTGCTGGTCTTTCCCGATGAAGGCCATGCGCTGGACGACAATCCGTGGCACGGGAAGATCAAGGTGCGCGAGGAGCTGAAGTGGCTGGAGAAATATTGCGCGTGCCCCGCGCAGTAAGCTTGCGCATTTCCATCCCGCAGGCATGTACTCTGCGAGCGAGCCCGAGCAATTCGTCCCTTTGTGCTTTAGTTTCGCGGCCCTGCGCGTCAATGATGGGGACGAACCGCTCACCGGCGGCCCTGCTTTAATCGCGGAATTTCTTCCATCTCCGTGAACGAGGAGCTTCTTATGTACAGATTGAGATTGTCAGCCGTTTCCTGCGTGTTCTTGTTCGCGACCTTCTGCCAGGCACAATCCGCGTTGCTGAACTTGCCGCGGCAGAGCCAGCGCGCCGTCGTCGAGCAGCGCATCGGCATCACCGACATCACGATCAACTATCACCGCCCGCTGGCAAACGGCCGCAAGGTCTGGGGCGATCTGGTGCCCTACGGACAAGTCTGGCGCGCCGGGGCCAACGAAAATACCACCATCACCTTCTCCGATCCCGTGACGATCGAGGGCAAGCCGCTCGCCGCCGGGACCTACGGCCTTCACATGATCCCGGGTGAGAACGAGTGGACGGTCATCTTCTCCAACATTCACACGGCCTGGGGCAGCTTCTCCTACAACGAGAAGGAAGACGCGCTGCGCGTGACCGTCAAGCCGGTCGCGGGTCCCGATAAGAATGCCCTGACCTATGACTTCGACCAGCTCAAGCCCGACTCTGCTGTGGCAACGATGACCTGGGATAAGGTCTCCGTGCCCTTTACTATTTCGGTCAACGTGCCCGAGATCGTCGACGCCAGCCTGCCCAAGCAGATGCGCGGACTGCAGCAATACACCTGGGAAGCCTGGGACGAGGCTGCAACCTATCTGGTCGATAACAAGACCGACCTGAAGCAAGCCCTGGCCGACGCGAACCAGTCCATCCAGGTCGAGGAGCGCTACGACAATCTGATGACCAAGTCGAAAATTCTCGACGCCATGGGAGAGAAGACGGAAGCCGCGGGTGCCAAAGAGAAGGCACTCAGCATGGCCAACGCGGGGCAGCTCTATACCTACGCGCGTGGCTTGCAGCGGTCGAAGGAGCAGGCCCAGGCGATGGCGGTTTTCAAGACTCTCGCCAAGAAGTATCCCAACGACTGGATCACGCACGCCGCGTTGGGCCGCGTCTATACCAGTGAAGGCAACTACGACAAGGCGCTGGCCGAGATGCGCGCCTGCCTGACCGTCGCTCCCGATCCCTCCAAGCCCAGCGTGGAAGCGCTGATCCACAAGCTCGAGGCCAAGCAGGACATCAACCAGTAAGCTGCAGCCAATAGCGTCCGACCCGGGGGCGGTGCGTGCCATCCGCCCTCTTGCAATTGAATCCGCTATTTCCTTTCTGTAGTTCTCCTTCCCACTGGCGCGATACACTGTTGGGTTTCGTGGCCTGCCCATGTTCAAATCTCTGTTGCTTCTCAGTTGGCTGCTGGTTCTCGCATCTGTCATCACCGCTCCGGTGGCTGCGCAGCAGACAGCTCCCCGGTTGCAATCGCCCGAAGTATCGCCTGACCACAGCGTGACCTTCCGCTTTTTTGATCCCGGGGCGAAGGAAGTATTTCTGTCGCTCGAGGGCGCCGACAAAGCTCCCATGACCAAAGACGCCGACGGCGTCTGGACAATCACTACCGCCACGCTCGATCCCGACCTCTACGGCTATTCGTTTGTGGCTGACGGCGTCAGTCTGGTCGATCCCAGCAATACGCGCATCAAGCCGAATCTGATCAACTTATCGAATATCGTCTACGTCCCCGGACAGCCGCCCTTGCCGTGGGAGGTGCAGGATGTGCCGCACGGTGAAATTCATCATCACTTCTACAAATCAGGCGTTGTCGGCGATCAGCGCGACTTCTACGTGTACACGCCGCCGGGCTACGGCACCACGGGCAAGACGAAATATCCGGTGCTGTATTTGCTGCATGGCTTTAGCGACGATGCCAGCGGCTGGACCGCCGTGGGACAGGCGAACGTCATCCTCGACAACCTGATCGCCGAGGGAAAAGTAAAGCCGATGGTGGTCGTCATGCCCTTAGGCTACGGAGCGCCCGAGATTGTCACGCGCGGATCGAAAGGCTTTCAGGACGACGAGCTCCGCCACCGCAACTTCGACAAATTCCGTCTCGCGCTGCTGACCGAAGTTGTGCCGCAGGTGGAAAGTCAGTACGCGGTTTCGAAAAATCGCAACGATCGTGCTATCGCCGGCCTGTCCATGGGCGGCTCCGAAAGTCTGCTGACCGGTCTGAACAATATCGACAAATTCGCCTGGATCGGCTCGTTCAGCGCCGGCGGCCTCGATGCAGATCCGGCGAGCAACTTCCCTGGTTTAAACGCGAAGCAGACGAGCAAGCTGCGGCTACTCTGGATCGCGTGCGGAACCAGCGACGAACTCAACGAGGGGAATCGTAAATTGAAGGCCTGGCTGAAGTCGCAAAATATCGGCTTCACCGACATCGAAACTCCAGGCAGGCACACCTGGATGGTCTGGCGTCGTAACCTGACAGCCTTTACGCCGCTGTTGTTCCGGTAATGCAACTTAGACCTCAAAATTGGGTTAATCTACTCCAAGTTGCTGAACCGACAATATTGGAACTAGGGTAGCTTTGCCGCGTGAATCCTCATGCTGGTGCTTAACCGCGCCACGGCGAACACATACCTATCCCGAGGAAGGCGTATGGCACAGAGGTCGCTCCTTCATTTTCAGACCGTTCCGGCGCTTGCAGCGCTCATGCTCTTCACCGCCATTGCCCTGCCGTGCGCCAGTGCGACCGACCGCGTGGTACAGCCCATCGATAATGGCAATCTCACTCGCCTCAAGGGCAGCGTGCATCCCATGGCCCGCGTGGCGGCCGACCTCGGCGCGGTGGCGCCCTCGACGCAACTGGAGCGCATGAAGCTCATCTTTGCCCCTACCCCTGCGCAACAAAGCGCGCTTGACCAGCTCTTGCAACAGCAACAGGAACCGGGCTCCCCGAACTATCACAAGTGGATTACGCCGGAGCAGTTTGCCGCGCGCTTCGCCCTCAGCCAGAACGATTACACCAAGATCGCGAACTGGCTCCGCAGCCAGGGCTTTCAGGTCGTGGAGAACGCGCGCAGCCGGACCTACATCGCCTTTAACGGCTCGGCGGCCCAGGTGCAAACGACCTTTCGCACGCCAATCCATCGCTACGCCATCAACGGAGAAACGCACTACGCCAATGCCTCGGAGCCGATGATCCCGGCCGCCCTTGCGGGGGTGGTGTCGGGTGTCAGCTCCATGAACAACTTTCGCCCCAACCCGCGGCTGGTGAAGGCGCAGCCGCGTCTCACCTCGTCGGTCACCGGCAATCACTTCATCGCGCCTGGCGACTTCGCCGTGCTCTACAACCTCACCGGACTGTACAACAGTGGAATCGACGGCACAGGCCAGACCATCGCGATTGCCGGGCAAACCGATCTGGTTACCGACAGCAATGGCAATTTTTCCGACGTCGTTACCTTCCGCACCAACTCAGGACTCTCGGCGCCGAATCTGAAGTCGACGCTCATTCCCGGCTCGACCGATCCTGGAATCGTGAGCGGCGACATCGATGAGGCGAGTCTCGACGTGGAGTGGTCCGGCGCGGTCGCGAAAAACGCCAGCATCATTTTGCTGGTTGCCAATCCGAAGACTACCAACGGTGCTTTTGATTCGTTGCAGTATGCCATCTCCAGCAACATCGCGCCCGTCGTCAGCATCAGCTACGGCCTGTGCGAGCCGCAAGTCGATTCGGCAACGCAGACCTCGTTCACTACCTCCGGGCAGGAAGCTAACGCCCAAGGGCAGACGATTGTTGCTCCCGCGGGCGATAGTGGTGCTGCCGATTGCGATACCGGAGCCAGCGCCACCCAGGGACTGGCGGTCGATTTCCCTGGCAGCATGCCCTATGTGACTTCGATGGGTGGAACGGAATTTACCGGCGACACCGCAAACGCCGCGAGCCCCTGCACGGCCACGCAATACTGGAGTGGAGGCACCTGCCAGGTAAACGACACCAGCACGACTGCGTTGTCCTACATTCCTGAAACCGTTTGGAATGACACCGCCCTCGATGGAGTGCTGTCAGCGGGCGGCGGAGGTGTCAGTACGTTGTTCACCAAGCCATCGTGGCAGACCGGTACCGGCGTACCCGCCGACGGCAAACGCGATGTTCCCGACATCTCCCTCAGTTCGTCCGCCGATCACGATGGTTACGTGATTTGTTCGCAAGGCAGTTGCGTCTGCGGCTTCAGAAATTCCTGCACCGTGAACACCACCCTGGGGACTTTCGATTCGACGGGTGGAACTTCGGTGGCCGCGCCGACCTTCGCGGGCATCGTGGCGCTGATCAATCAAAAGATGGCCGTCGCGCAAGGCAACGTCAATCCAGGTCTATACTCACTGGCGAGCAGCACGCCGAGCGTATTCCACGACATTACTACCGGGAGCAACATCGTTCCGTGCACGCAGAACTCGAAGAACTGCCCGACGACGGCACCCTTTCAATTCGGCTACTCGGCAGCCCCTGGATATGACCTGGCAAGTGGATGGGGCTCCTTCGATGCCGGTGCACTGGTAGCTGCATGGACCGGATCACAGGTCGGCGACTTCCAGATAGCCGCCAATCCCACCTCGCTGACGCTCACCAGCGGAGGCAGCGGCACTTCCACGGTTTCCACCACAGTCGTGGGCGGATTTTCGGGCACGGTGGCTCTGACCTGTAGCGTGTCGTCCTCACTGGGCGCGACAACCTGCTCGCTAAGTCCGACCAGCATCGCCTCGGCGGGAACTTCGACGCTGACGATTCAGGCGGCGACCCTCGCCTCCGGCTTAAACCGGCATCTGCGCCTCTCGCCCGCTTCCTGGGGCATGGGCAGCTTCTTCTTCGCAGCAGTTTTGCTGGTTCCGGGCAGGAAGCGCGGCACTCGTTCGATCAAGCAATACGTGACACAGGCCCTGCTCACGTTCGCTCTGGCCAGCCTGCTTGTCGGAATTTCCGCCTGCGGTGGTGGCGGCAGCAACAACAACAACAACCAGACCCCCATCTCAGGGACAGTGACGGTCACCGGCACCAGCGGCAGCCTGAGCCACACCGCCCAAGTCGCGGTAACCGTCAACTGAGAACAAGCCGATTGCTACTGCTCGTTCTGATCACTTCCTGGGAACGAAGGACTGCGATTTCAGCGTGCCATTTGGGCTGGACCGAAGCCGAATCCATGAGCCAGGGCGCCCTCTCGAACCATAACGTCGGTCCGCCGCTTGCGGTAACATGGCAAATGCAGGGCGGCGAGCTTGGCTGGTCGACACGGCTGACATGAGAATTCTTCCGTCCTCGCTTTCGCTCCTGGTCATTCTCGTGTTGGCCGTCTCCGCTCTCGCCCAGAGCAGCACCGGCGAGTTACATCTCAACGTCAGTGACCCCACAGGGCTGGCGCTGAAGAGCACCGTCCGGCTGGTGAACGAATCCCTTCAGTTTGACCACACGTATGCCACCGACCCGACGGGCTATGCGGCGGTGCGCCGGATTCCCTTCGGCGTTTACGACTTGACGGTCGAGAGTGACGGGTTCGCTCCCCTGTCGCAGCGGATCACCATTGGCTCGGCCGCCCCGACGGTCCTCCCGATCCGGTTAGGCATCGCGGGAAGGCAGACCACGGTAAATGTAGACGGCTCCGACACTCTCATCAGCCGCGGACGAGCCGGTTCCGTCGCCGACATTGGGACGGCAGCGGTTGCCGAGCGCGAGACCTCCTTGCCCGGCCGTTCTCTGCAGGACCTGGTGAATACCCAGCCCGGCTGGCTTTACGAAGGGAACGCTGTGTTGCATCCTCGCGGCTCGGAGTACCAGACGCAGTTCGTGGTCAACGGAATTCCGTTAACCGACAACCGTTCCCCGGGCTTCGGACCCGAAATCGAAGCCGATGATGTGAATTCGGTGAGTGTGTATACCGCGGGAATGCCCGCCGAGTACGGCAGGAAAATGGGCGGCGTGATTGAGGTCAATACGCTGCGGGATACGCGCGACGGTTTGCACGGCCAGGTCGTTCTCTCGGGCGGCAGTTTCGCTACGGCCGCCGCCTACACCTCGCTGCAATATCTCTCCGGCAAGAACACTGTTGGCGTCAGCGGCGATGGAGCGATGACCAGCCACTATCTGAACCCCCCGGTGCCCCAGAACTTCAGCAACACCGCCACTCTCGGCGATTTCTCCGGCAGCTACGAGCGCGAGTTCACGCTCCACGATCGCCTCAGCCTGATGTTCCGTCATGAGATCGTGCGCTACCAGGTGCCCAATGAACAGGTCCAGCAAGCAGCCGGTCAGCAGCAGGACGGCTTTGTGTTCGAGAACCTGGGGACGGTCTCGTATCAGCACATTTTTTCTTCCAATGCGGTAGGCAATGTTCGCGCCATGGTACGCGACAATTCCAATGGTTTGTCGTCCAACGATCAATCCACTCCGATCATCGTGTTCCAGCGCAACAATTTCTCCGAGGTCTACGTAAATGGATCGGCCTCGATACACCATGGCAATCAGGAATGGAAGGTTGGCGCGGAATCCGATAATCTCTTCCTGCATGAGCACTTTGCCGATGTCATCACCGATCCGGCGCAATTCGATCCCGGCACGCCTACCAGGTTCAGCTTTCTTGGCAGCCGGCCTGACCTGGAGCAAGCAGCTTACGTTCAGGACTTGATTCACGCGGGCAATTGGACCCTCAGCGCCGGATTGCGCTGGGACCACTACCAGCTTCTCGTCAACCAGAACGCCGTCAGTCCTCGCCTTGCGGTGAGCCGTTACTTCGGCAAAGGTGACCTTCTGGTGCATGCTTCTTACGACCGCGTTTTCCAGACCCCTTCGTTCGAGAACATCCTGCTCTCCAGCTCGCCGACCGTCATCGTGCTCAACCCAAACGTTCTGCGTTTGACGGTCGAGCCTTCCCATGGCAATTACTACGAGATGGGAATCTCGAAGGCGTTCTTCAACCAGTTCAGCCTGAACATCAACGGCTACCTGCGAAACGTGAACAATTTTGCCGACGATGACCTGCTACTGAATACGCCCGTGAGCTTTCCCATCGCCTTCCGCAAAGCGCAGATCTACGGGGCCGAAGGCCAGATGAATCTTCCACACTGGGGCCGCCTTTCCGGATTTGTCAGCTACTCGTATATGGTGGGATCGGCGTATTTTCCAGTGACCGGCGGCCTCTTTCTTGGGCAGGACGCCACCAATGCATTGACCAATCTGTCGGGACGTTTTTGGGTCTCCCAGGACCAGCGGAACACGGCCCGAACCCGTTTCCGTTATCAGTTCCTGCCCCGCCTCTGGGGAGCGCTTGGAGCACAATATGGCAGCGGCCTTCCGGTCGATTTCGGCGGCACGTACCAGGAGGCACTGGCACAGTATGGCCCGCAGGTCCTCGGGCACGTGAACCTGCAACGCGGACGCGTGAGCCCGGGCTTCTCCCTGAATGCGTCGCTCGGCGTCGATCTTCGCACGCGAGAAAACTTTGCCACACGCTTGCAGTTCGATGCCTTGAACCTGACCAACCACTTCAATCTGATCGATTTTGCGGGATTGTTTTCCGGCAACTCTGTGGCACCGCCGCGCAGCTACGAACTGCGGCTACAAACCACCTTCTGACCGCCGGCGCCTCGGACGCGGCGCGTGGAACCGCCGTGGACGCCACCTGCTGACTTGTTCGACGGCTTCGACTACTATTCCCATGCCGCGGAACCGTCTCGCAAATTTCGACGGCTCCGGCGGCGCACATCCATATGAGCGCCCGCAAACTCAGACTTTTCATCCCGCATGTCATTTTTCTTCTTACGCTGGGCACGCTTGCCGGCGTCGCGCAATCGAACTGCGACAGTCATAGCGGCAACCTGACGCTCTCCGGGGCGGGTCGCGACTGGCAATTCCTCGACGCTGTGGGCCCGCACTCGGCGATCCTGGGAAATGAGAGCGGCAATTTCGAAGCGTGGATCTTCCCGCTGAAACTGTTTCGCGACTTCCACCTCAGCTTTCGCGCCGCCGATCGCATTATTCCCGCCGAAACCCTGCCCCACAACATCATCACCCGCCCCGAGTCCACCTCGGTGCACTACGTCTCCGACACCTTCTCCGTCTGCGAAATCTGGTTCGCGCCGTTGAACGAGACGGGAGCAGTTGTCACCATCCAGATCGAAAGCACGGAGCCGCTCCAGGCCTCAGCTTCGTTCTCGCCCGATGTTGCCTGGATGTGGCCCGCCGGTTCGGGCGCAACCTACAGCAGTTGGGATGAAAATTTGAAGGCCTTCCGCTTCGGGGAAGAGGAGCATCGCTTTTTCGCCGTCGCCGGCACACCCGGAGCTACCGAGGTCCATCTCGCTTTCGCCACCGACTACACCTCGGCGCAGAGCGACACGTTCCTCTTCGGTCCGCCGGTCAAGGGAGATGTCACCTACCGCTTCGCCATCGCAGCCTCCTTCAAGCAGCAGCAGGAGGCCGACGCTCTCTACCAGAAGCTGCTGACCAAGGCACCGCAACTGGAGCAGGAGGCTCGCCAGTACTACGAGCACTATCTCGCCAGCACCGTCTCGCTCTCGCTTCCCGATCGCGACCTGCAAACGCAGTACGACTGGGCGCGCATCAGCACGGTGCAGGGGCTGGTCGACGATCCCTTTGCCGGTCGCGGCCTGGTCGCCGGATACAACACCTCCGGCTACAACCATCGGCCGGGCTTTGGATGGTTCTTCGGGCGCGATTCCATGTGGACGTCGCTGGCGCTGAACTCCATCGGTGACTTCGCCACCACGCGGACGGCGCTGGAATTCCTGGCGAAGTATCAGCGTGCGGATGGCCGGGTGCCGCACGAGATTCCACAATCGGTTGGCCTGGTGAAAGACTGGTTTACCGCTTATCCGTATGGCTTCGCCTCCGCCGATGCCACCCCGCTGTACGTGATTGGCGCGGCCGATTATGTGCGCTCCAGCGGCGACGTAGGTTTTGCGCGCGAAAAGTGGGACAGTCTGTGGCGCGCCTATGAGTTTCTATACTCCACGTACGGCGCGAATGGACTGCCGCGAAACGAGGGCGTGGGTCATGGATGGATTGAAGGTGGCCCGCTGCGTCCTCCCGTCTCGACCGAGCTCTACCAGGCGGGGCTTAGCGCCGAGTGCCTGCGCTCGCTCGGCGATCTCGCGCGCCTCCTCGGAAAGAACGACGTTGCGGATTCTCTGACGAAAGAGTTTACCGATCTGCAGACCAAAATCGAGACCGACTTCTGGTCCCCGCAGAAAAACTTTTACGGCTACGCCCTCGACATGAACGGAAAGGTCATCGACCGGCCGAGCGTGCTGGGCACCGTCCCAATGTGGTTTGGCCTGCTCGACCAGCAACACGGCGAGCAATACCTCGACACACTGGCCGCGCCGGACCAGCAGGCCGACTGGGGCATGCGCATCCTCTCCGAACGCGATCCTCTCTACGATCCTTCCGGATATCACTTCGGCAGCATCTGGCCATTGTTTACCGGATGGGCCTCGGTCGCCGAGTATCGTTATCACCGTCCGCTGCCCGGCTATTTGAACCTGCGTGCCAACGCGCAGCTTGCGTTCGACGGCACGTTGGGCCGCACCACCGAAGTCCTCTCCGGCCGCTACTACACGCAGGTCGTCACCAGCACGCCGCACCAGATCTGGTCGTCGGCCATGGTAATCAGTCCAATCCTGCGTGGCATGATGGGACTCTCCGTCGACGCACTCACCTCTACCGTTCACTTCGCGCCGCATGTGCCGGCAAACTGGAACGACTTCGCGATCCAGAACATTTCACTCGGAGCGTCAGCGGAGACGACGCCCGACAACCTGTCGCTGACCTGGCATCGCGCTCCCGGCCAGATCACCCTGCAAATCCAGCACCGCGGCGCCAAGCCGGTGCAGCTTGAGTTCTCGCCCGCCTTCAGCCTGCGCGCGCGGATCCTCTCTGCCGAGGTCAACGGACAGAGCGTACCGGTTCGTCCGGCCGCACCGCCGAACGAAGTCGATCAGCATGTTTCCATCACCGTGCCGGTGAACCCGGGGACCGCGACCATTCGCCTTCGTTACCGCAACGACTTCGGGCTGGTCTACCCCTACCAGCCGCCGGCGATGGGCGCCATCAGCTCCAATCTCAAAATTGTTTCCGAGCAGTGGAACGCGACTCGTGACCGTCTGGAGTTGCAGCTCGCCGGAAGCAGCGGCGCAACCTACGAGGTTCCCCTGGCCGGCGATCTTGCCGGCCTTACGGTAGAGGGCGCGGAACTCAGCGGGCCGGCAGCCTCTCGCGTCCTAAAATTGCACTTCGCCGCTGGATCGCCCGGCGTATTCACCACGCGCAAAGTGGTACTGCAGTTTCCCAAGCGCTGAGCGCTTGGCGGACCGCGATTTGAAAGCGCATAGCATACCTTTCAGATATGCCGTTAGACTCTCTTATTGTCATTCCGAGCGGCTTTAGCCGTGAGGAATCTGAGGTTGGCGCGCGCACCCAAAAAGCAGGTCTCTCGGTCGGCTCGGCGAGGGGGTTGATGACAAACCTCACAAGGCGAGGCGTATGTCCGCTCCTACGACTCCAGCTTCTCGGCCATCTCCAGTAGCTTCAAAACCGTGTTCCAGTTTCTGCTGGTTCCGGCGCTCTTCAAAGTCTTGTCGCGCTTGAGGATCTTCTCCAGCAGCGGCGGCAATTTCGAGCGCCCCATGCCGTCGGGAAAGTACACGTAGAGCTCGCGGCCATCGCATCGCACTTCCTCGGAACCCGCCTTGAGCTTGAGAATTTCGCCGCGAACCTCCCCGGCAGGTGCGGCGGCGAGGAAGGTCACCAGCAGCTTAGCAGGCTCGATGTCGGGTCGCGTGCCGAAAGGGTTCCGTGCGACGACCGCTTTCATCTCCGCTGCGGTGCGAAGCATCACGCTGGGCCGGAAGCCCAACTTCCCCTCGATGGCGTCTTCGATTCGCTTGCCCACCAGGTCTGGATTCCGCAGGGCGGTTTGGAAAACAACGTTCCCGCTTTGCACATAGGTCTGGGGCCCGCGCAAATCGAGTGACTCGCACAGTGTCCGCAGGGCATCCATCTTGATCAGATTGTTTCCGCCGACATTGACGCCGCGCAACAAAGCAATCATCACGGTCATAGGCGACCAGCATAGCGCGTCTGGCGGATTTCGCGGAACCGCGCGGATTGCACGAATTCCCGCCCGCCGTGTAACGAAAACCGAGCTGCTCTCACCATTCGCCAGATGTGCTAAACTGCGGGCCGCTTGATTCTCAAGCGCAGCCTGAAGGCCATCGTGGGGCACGTTCCGAGTGCCCAAACTTCTCACGTTTTTAACCCCGTTTGTAAGGAGCCTCCAATGGCCAGCCAGTCGAATTTTCGTCCAATTCCCGGTAGCGAGAAAGCCCGTGTTCCGGGCGCAACTCCAGTTGCCAGTAGCAATCCTGACCAGGTGATCGACGTCACGCTGCTGCTGCGGCGGCAGGTCGATCCCCATGCAACCGTTGCCAAGTCGACCTTAGATCCCTCGATCGCGGCCCGCAACTACGTCAGTCGCGAGCAATATCACACCACCTACGGAGCCAGTGCCGCCGACATCGCGAAGGTGGAGAAGTTTGCGCACGAGTATGGACTCGCGATCGCGACGATCCATCCCGGCCGCCGCACCTTGCACCTGAGCGGGACGGTTGGCGCCTTCAAGAAAGCCTTTGCCGTTGACTTGCAGGATTTTCAACATGGCACAATCCGCTATCGTGGCCGCACCGGCCAGATCATGGTTCCGGCCGAACTCGACGGCATCGTGCTTGGCGTCTTCGGCCTCGATAATCGTCCGGCGGCCAAGCCTCATTTCCGCATTCACCAGCAGGATGCGGCCGACGCGCACAAACACAAGAAAACTGCCGTCAGCACCAACTTCACTCCCGTGCAGGTCGCTGCGGCTTACGACTTTCCAACTGGCTTCGATGGGACGGGCGAAACCGTTGCCATCATCGAACTGGGGGGCGGCTATGTTCCGGCCGATCTCACCACCTACTTCACCGGGCTCGGACTAGCTGTGCCAAGCGTGAAGGCAGTCTCGGTCGATGGGGGAACCAACAAGCCCGACGGCGTCAATGGCGCTGATGGCGAGGTGATGCTCGACATCGAAGTCGTGGGCGCAACGGCGCCGAAAGCGCAGATCGTCGTCTACTTCGCACCTAACACCGATCAAGGCTTCCTCGACGCCGTGAACGCAGCGGTTCACGACACCACGAATACCCCGTCGATCCTCTCAATCAGTTGGGGCGCAGCCGAATCGAACTGGACCGCACAGTCGCTGAGCGCCTTCAACAGCGCTTTTCAGGACGCGGCCACTATGGGGGTCAGCGTTTGCGTCGCGGTGGGCGATAACGGGTCGACCGACGGCGTGACGGATGGACAGTTGCACGTGGACTTTCCCGCGTCCAGCCCGTACGCGCTTGCCTGCGGCGGGACCAACCTTCAAGTGGTGGGCGGCAAGCCAGTCGAAACCGTCTGGAATGAACTGGCGAAGAACGAAGGCGCCACGGGCGGCGGCATCAGCAGCGTATTTCCGGTGCCGAGCTATCAGACGAACCTGAACCTTCCGAAGAACAGCCAGGGCACCGCCGGACGGGGTGTCCCAGACGTCGCCGGGGATGCCGATCCGGAAACCGGATACCAGGTGCGCGTCGATGGCCAGAACCTGGTCATTGGCGGCACCAGCGCCGTTGCCCCGTTGTGGTCCGGCTTGCTGGCGCGCATCAACCAGGCCGGCAAGAAGCCGGTGGGCTTCGTGAATCCCACCCTGTACACCGAATTCCCGACGGGCTTTCATGACATCACCTCGGGCGGCAACGGCGCTCCGGGTCAGCCCTACACGGCGGCCAAAGGGTACGACCTGTGCACGGGTTTGGGCTCGCCCGACGGTGCGGCGCTCACCTCGGCCCTGACCAGCAGCAAGGTGAAGAAGGCAACGAAGTAGACAGAACGACTGCCACTCCATAGCCCACGCTTCGTGAACCAGAGCACGAGCCGCTCTGGTTTCGCAGGTGTGGGCATTCTTTTCGGAACCGGCGTTCTGCACCTGCCGGCTGCTTGTAGAATCTAATAACTTGTCCTTTAGGCCCCATTCTATGAGCTTGTCGCAGTCACTCGATCCCCACTCCATGGCAGAAACTTCGCAACAGGATTTGCGCCTGTTGCTGGACCATGCACCCGACGCCATCGGACGTTTTGACCGCCAACTTCGCCACGTTTACGTCAACGAGAAAACTGCCGTAGCAAACGGCCGTCCAAGGCACGACTTCATCGGCAAGACGATGGAAGACCTCGGCCATGCTCCGGACGTGTGCGACCAAATCAATCGAAACCTTGAACACGTTTTTGCCACGGGCAGGGAGCACACCTTCGAGATCCTCTTTCACGGCCCCCATGGAGCGGTGTACTTCCAGTGCCGCATGGCGCCGGAGTTTGCGGAGGATGGCCGGGTTGAATTTGTTCTCGTGGTCAGCCGCGACATCTCCGAGCAGAAGGCGGCAGAGAAAGCACTCCTCGAATTCCAGACCCGAGTCGCCACCGCGGAGCTTTCGGCTTCGTTGGCGCATGGCATTCACAATCCACTCTCCGTTGTAGTAAACGCGATTTATCTGCTGCAACAAAATCAATCGCTCAACCCGGCAGGGCGGCAACTCGCCGACTTGGCGGCCAAGGAACTGGAACGGGTCTCCGCTATTTCCAAGCGACTGCTGATCCTGGATCGCCAAGGGGAAGCGCGGTAAGACCCGGCTGAACTCTGTCCCTCGATCATGCGACTGAAAATCAGCTCTGTTGGTGAGCCCGTCTTGCGCGAACCCGCTCGCCTCCTCACGACGGACGAGTTGCGCTGCGCCGAGATACAGCAACTCATCCAGCATATGCGTGAAACCATGCACGACGCGCCCGGCGTGGGACTTGCCGCACCGCAAGTTGGATTCCCGCTGCAACTTGCCGTCATCGAGGACAAGCAGGAATATTTTGCCGCCATGAGCGCCGGGCAGACCGCCGAACGCGAGCGCGTACCCGTTCCTTTTCACGTGATCGTCAACCCGGTGCTGCACTTGCAATCGGAGCCGGAGCTTGAATTCTTTGAAGGATGTCTTAGCGTTCCGGGATTCACCGCCGTCGTGCCGCGAGCCGGCAGCGTTCGGGTGGAATGCCTGGATGAGAATGGAACAGCTCGCGTCATCAAGGCCCATGGATGGTACGCGCGGATCCTGCAGCACGAGATCGACCATCTGCAAGGCGTGCTCTACCTCGATCGCATGTATCCCAGAAGTTTCTGCACCCTGGCGAACTATGATCGCTATTGGAAGACGAAGTCGCGCGCGGAAGTCAAAGCCCATCTGGAAATCTCATAAATGCTTCGTATCAGCGCCGCAGCCTTGTATCAGGGCACGGCTTTCAGCCGGGCCGTACGAAGTCGCGCGCGGAGGTCAAAGCCCATCTGGCCATCTAGAGGTGCTCAAGAGTCTGTGGTGCGCCTGCGTTTCGCCCGCGACGCTGGAACGCAGTGCCAGAAAAACAGTCCCGCAGGGACGGCTCAGCTTAGCCCAGGACGCAGCCGAAGGCGGAGTCCTGGGTAAGGTGGAAAATTGGGTCATGTCCCGGCAGGGACGAAACGTTTTTCACACAGACTCTACGCCCGTTCTTCGACAGGCTCGTCGCGGCCCGACCGAGGTCGCGCCCCCATACAAACCTTACGCAGGCGCTATACTCGATGCAGTTGACCCCATGAACTTGCGTAGTGCTACCGGGCGGCTTGCCCTCTTATGTCTGGTCGTTCTTGTCGCGCACTTGGTGACCGCGCAAGCGCCTACGATTCCGGCGAGCGCCGAACGTCACTTCCGCCAGGGTCTCGCGGAGGAGCGGGACGGCGATGCCGATGCGGCGATCAGCGAGTATCGTGAAGCGATCAAGGATTATCCCGATTACGCCGATGCCCATTACAATCTGGGCCGCATGCTGATGGAGAAGCACGGCTACTCCGAGGCAATCACCGAGCTGAAAGAAGCGGTACGTCTGAAGCCGAATGATGCCGATGCCTACAACAATCTTGGACTGGCCCTCAAGCGCAACGGTGATCCGACGGCCGCCGCCACCGAATACAAGGAAGCCATCCGCCTGAATCCCAAGCTGGCGACCGCGCACAACAATCTCGGCAATCTGTTGTACGCCCGGCGCGATTTTGCCGGGGCGATCGAGCAGTATCGGGCTGCCTTGCAGTATGCGCCGAAGAACGCCGAGACGCGCATGAACCTCGCCAGCGTGCTTGACGATTCAGGCCGCACCGACGAGGCCATCGCCGAATACAAGGAAGCGTTGGCCATTGAGCCGAAGAACGCCAACATTCACTACAACCTGTCGATTTCCTACCAGAAGAAGCACGACATGCAGGATGCTATAGCCGAGCTGAAACTGGCGGCACAACTGGCTCCCGACTGGCCACAACCGCACATCATGCTCAGCAACCTGCTCAAGGACTCGGACCCGGCGACCGCCTTGCGCGAGTGCCTTGCTGCCGACGGCCTGACGCATGACGCCAAGCTGCACGATCGCTGCCAGGAATTACAAAAGAAAGCTCAGTAGCCCGTAGCCAAAGACCTGCTCACGATTTGTCATCACGAGCGTAGCGAGAGATCTGCTTTGAGGCGCCTACTGAATAGCAGATTCCTGGCCAAGCCCTGGCGCTCGTAATGACAATTCCACGGGACGCAGGCCGTCCAAATGGACTGCGTGAGCTGATCGCCGGCTACTTGAGCGCTACCAGCTTGTTCATCAACTCCGAGTAGTCCTTCTTCTCGACGCCGTGCACCTGCTTGTTGTACTCGTCCACCTTGGCCGAGTAGTTCATGGAGCAGAACTTCGGTCCGCACATCGAGCAGAAAGCCGCTTCCTTGTAGTAGGCATCGGGCAGGGTCTCGTCATGCATGCTGCGTGCGGTTTCGGGATCGAGCGACAGCTCAAACTGCTTGTCCCAGTCGAAGGTATAACGCGCGTAGCTGATGGCATCGTCGCGGTCCTGCGCTCCCGGACGATGCCGGGCCACATCCGCGGCGTGGGCCGCGATCTTGTAAGCGATGATCCCGTCCTTCACGTCTTTTTCATTGGGAAGTCCGAGATGCTCCTTAGGCGTGACGTAACAAAGCATCGAGGCGCCGTGCCATCCGATAATGGCAGCACCAATGGCCGAAGTGATGTGGTCATAGCCCGGAGCGATGTCGATCACCAGCGGCCCGAGCGTGTAAAACGGCGCGGCGTGGCACATCTCCACTTCCTTCTCCACCTGCTCCTTGATCTTGTCGAGCGGCACATGGCCCGGGCCCTCGATCATGACCTGGACATCGCGCTCCCATGCCTTGGTGGTGAGTTCGCCCAGCGTCTTGAGTTCGGAAAACTGCGCCGCATCGCTGGCGTCGGCAATGCAGCCCTGGACGAAGCCCGTCGCCGAGTGAGTAGCTCACGTCGTGCTTGGCGAGGATCTTCGTGATGTCGTCGAAGCGCTCGTAGAGAAAGTTCTGCTTATGGTGATGCGCCATCCACTGCGCCAGGATCGCGCCTCCGCGGCTCACGATTCCCGTAATGCGCTTGGTGATGAGCGGCAGGTACTCGATAAGGACGCCGGCGTGAATCGTCATGTAATCGACGCCTTGCTCCGCCTGCTCCTCGATCACTTCCAGCATGATGTCGGCGTTCAGATCTTCAATGCGCTTGACGCGCGAGACCGCCTCGTAAATGGGCACCGTTCCAATCGGCACGCACGAGTGCCGCAGGATGGCTTCACGGATCTCGTGAATGTTGCCCCCGGTCGAAAGGTCCATCACGGTGTCAGCGCCGTGATGAATCGAGGTGTGCAGCTTGCGCAGTTCCTGCTCGATATCGCTGGTGACGGCCGAGTTACCGATGTTGGAGTTGATCTTGCACTTCGACTCGACGCCGATGCACATGGGCTCGACTTCAGGATGATTCACGTTGGCCGGGATGATCATGCGTCCGGCGGCAACTTCGTCGCGCACCAGCTCAGGCGCGATCTGCTCGCGTTGCGCAACGTGCAGCATCTCCTCGGTCAGCAGGCCTTTGCGGGCAAAATGCATTTGCGACAAGTTGGTGTCGCCGGTGCGTGCAGCTTCCTCACGGCGCTTGGCGATCCAATCGGCACGCGGATTCACTGCGGTTGCGACGTTTCCCTTGCCATTGCTGCCGTTCTTGCCGTTGTCTGCGCTCATAAGGTTAGGAAATCTCCTGCGGTATTCGACATTATACCGCCCACGGTTGTAACTCCCTGGAAGCCCAAGGTCAAAGCGTCTACTCGCAATTCTGCTCGCAACGTGGCGACCTTTAGCCGGAATTCGCCTTCTAATTTGCGATAACGTTCGGGTAGTTTGCCGATCAACCCAGGAGACACAACAAAATATGAAGCATTTACGATACCTTGCTTTGGTCATAGCTCTAGGAGCAACTCCGGTTATCTTCGCGCCGCCGCAGGCCCACGCGCAGGACGAGGCCCAGCAACGCGCCTATCAGGCGGGTTACCAGAATGGTGTTCGTGACCGGGAACGCAACCGGGCGGAGAATCCGCGGACAGACGACTGGAAAGGCGAAAATCGGTCGGCCTACGAACAGGGATACGAGAAAGGCTTTCGCGAAAGAGGCCATGAAGGGTATGCCGCCCATGACGGCGATGGCGATGCTCACCAGCGTGCCTATCAGGCCGGCTACCAGAACGGCATCAACGATCGTCAACGCAATCGGTCCGAGAATCTAAAAACCGACGACTGGAAGGGCGAAAACCTCGACGCCTACCGCCAAGGCTATGAAGCTGGCTACGGCAAGGGCGGTGATCGCGACGATCACCACCATGATGACGACAACCACTAAGGTCGACGGGCATCCGGGTCACGGCCGGATGCCCTTTCCACTAGCCGGTGACCTTCTTTCTTCTAAACCAGTACAGCAACACGCCCCCGCCAAGCAGCACAACGCTAAGCACCACGATCTTCCCCGCCGCCAGCGTTTTATTTGGCTCGCTGGCGTCGGGAATCACGGACGCGACAATCACCGCCGTCGTCGTCAGCATTCCTACGATCGCCAGAAGAATTGCCGCAGGCCTTCCTCCCGGCACCCGCACCACGCCGGGCTCGACCGGCTCGCTCTGCAGCTTGATCAGCGCCGCAAACATAAACAAGTAGGGCACGAAGCTGGTGATGATGGTCATACTCACCAGTAGCTGGTAGGCGCCCCGCACCGTGCTGCCCGCCTGCCCCAATAGGATGAACGCGAAGCAACACGCCGCCTGCACGATCAGCGAGATGTGTGGCGTTCGCCAACGGGGATGCACGCGTCCAAAGGCGGGCGGCAGAAACCGGTCGATGCCGGCGACGAAAGGAAGGCGCGACAATGCGGCAAGATAGGCGCCTATTCCTCCCAGGTTGGCGAGGCAGATGAGCAGCGCGACCGCCGGACCGACTCCGTGAATCCCGACGCGCCCGGCGCTGCTGGTGATCGCCTGCATGATGCCTTCGAGGCTGCTGACTTGTCCTCGCGGCAGCGCAGCCAGAATCGCGATCGTCCCCAGCATATAGCCGGCGGTGATGATCACCCCGGCGGCAATCAGCGCCCGTGGAATGGTGCGTCGCGCGTCCTTGATCTCGTCGCCCATGAAGGACGCCGATTCGGCTCCGCTGAAGGCGTACAACAATGTGCCCCACACCGCCACGTTGCCCATGTTTAGCGACGGTTTCATCGACGCGGCGGTGAAGCTGCTTGCTGGCCCGAACTTCCACCACGCGATGCCGCCCAGCGCGATGAGCAGGCCGACGGGCACCCAGGCTCCAACCGCTCCCAGGTTGGTCAGCCATTTGCCGATGTCGAGGCCGACCACATTCAGCACCAGCGCCAGCGACAGGCCGAACAGCGAGAACAGAACAAAGAAGGTTGCGCTGCCCTGCGCCGCCTTCCAGCGCGTTCCCCCGATATAGAGAGCGTTACTGGCGGCGAAATAGAGCACCGCCGGAAAGTACGGAAGGTTGCTGGTCCAGTAGATCCAGCCTGTCATGAAGCCGGAGAAGTTGCCGAATGCCCGCTTGCTCCAAACGTACATTCCGCCTTCTTGCGGATAGCGCGACGAGAGTTCCATGATGCACAGGGCCAGCGGAAGAAAGATGGTTAAGAGTCCGATCATCCAGATGACGAGCGAGCTCGGGCCCGCGCTGGCAGCGAAAGGAATCCAGCGCAAGCTGAGTGTCGCCACCACATAAAACAGGACGAGATCGCGGAATCCCAGGGCCTTGCGAGGCTGAGGCGTGCCGCCACGCTCTGCCGAGCTAGCTGCGGGTTCGCCCGTTAACGATGGTTTATGCATGAAGAACTTTTGGCGAATGCCTCCGGTTTTGAACAACCATGGCGAGTGCCGGACACGGGTCACTGTCTTTCAGCAGGTCCCTCCACTCCGGCTAAGGAGTCTATGTCGTCCCTCCCGGGACTTGACTCCATTTTCCAACTCTACCCAGGACTCCGCCTTCGGCTACGTCCTGGGCTAAGTTGAGCCGTCCCTACAGGACTGTTGTCTGGCCGCCGCACTTCACCATCGAGTACCAGGCTCATTTTTCATACAGACTCTACCGCCCTCCGGTCGGCACGACAGCCGAGGACGTGTTTGCCAACCGACAACTGACAACTCGTCACTGATTACTGAGAGCTGGCCTCTACTCGTTCAGCGGCAGGTAGTAGGTGCAGAACTCCTGCTCGCGTTTCCAGCCCAGGCTTTCATAAAGCCGCTGCGCCGTGCCATTGTCGATAGCGGTTTCGAGAATCAGCCGGCTCGCCTGGGTGTTGAGCGCGAAACGCCGGGCATGTTCCACCAGGGCCCGGCCTATTCCGCGCCGCCGGCCGTCAGCAAGAACGTAGAGATCGCTCAGGATCCACTGCTGGGTCAAACTAAGCGACGAGAATACGGCATAGAGGTGAACGAATCCCGCGATCTTTCCTTGAAGATTCGCGTAGAACAAAACCGACTCTCCCTTGCTGAGCCGCGCGAAAAGAAAGCGCCGGGCGGACTCTTCCTCAGAGGGCTTCTGGTAAAACTGGCGATACGCGTCAAACAAGGGCGCGATCATGCCGACATCGGCGGGACTCGCCTGCACGATGTCTATCTCAGCGGCGGAGGCATACATGGGCACTAAGGAGACACGCCGGCCCACAGACGAGTCAACCTCTTTCTCGCCATCCCGACTTCATCCCGCCACCAACGGTCCCTAATTTCGGGGTTACTCGATTGGCGTACTCAGGAAAATTGTTAAAGATTTAAAAATAGCTCTTTGTGCGCCCACCACTTTAGTTTATGATTCGCGCAACCCGAAAAGTGTGGCGGTGACTGCGATTCGCTACAAACTACGGAGAACCGGCCCAACCAGCTTCTGCTTGCGCCTCAAGCTGCCTCGGCTCGGAATTTGACTGCGCGAGAAGAGCTAAATGAATAACCCGCTGCAAGATAACGCCACTGAGACTGCAAAAGAAACCGGTTCACGAGCCCGGCAGAAACACGCTCGAATTCTTGAAACATCCATGCGCTATTTCGCCGATCTCGGCTATGAGGCGACCCGCGTCGCCGATATCGCACAGGAGCTCGGCATTGCCAAGGGTTCGATCTTCCAGCACTTCGGCAGCAAAGATGGACTTTTTCTCGCTGCCTACAAAGCTTCGTTGCAATCTTTCCCTGCCTTCCTGGATGCGCCGCTCAACACTGTCCAGCAGGGGTTCTTTGCAGTGCTGCGACACCGGCTGTTGCAGTCCGAGCAATTCAGGCGCGAGCACGGGATCGCTTACCGGATCGTGCTGCTGGGCAATTATGGCTCCGACCTTAAGTTGAAGAAACAGATTAACCGCTTTCTCACCACGGAAGACCCACTGGGTACGGAGGCTTTCGTCAGGATGGGTCTGGAACGCGGCGAAATCCGCAGCGATGTCGATCCCGATCTGGTGGTCTCGATCGTCGACTGGACCTTCGAACGCTTTCAGGACGCCTTGTTAATGGAAGAGTTCGACCCCGGCCTGTTTCGCCGGTCCGGGGAATCCAAGAGTCAGGCAAAGGAGCAGCGCATCGAGGAGTTCATCACCGTACTCCGCAGCGCGATTGGTACCCAGGGCGCGGCCTGATTCCGTCCCACGGCCGCCTGCTATCATGGCCTTCCGCAACCATTCCTGGGAGCCCCGGCCATGGAATCGCCGCTGCAGCAACTTGTTTCGTCCTACAACGATCAGGATCCGCTTGATCACGCCTCGACGATTCCGGCCGCGTGGTATGTCGATGAGCGAATTGCGGCCCTGGAACAGCAGAACGTCTTTGGCGGGAGCTGGCAATTCGTAGCGCGCACCGAACAGGTTCACGACCCGGGCCGCTTCGTCACCACCACTCTCGCGGGCGAGCCGCTGGTCGTGATACGCGGCGCCGATCACCAGCTGCGGGCGTTCTACAATGTCTGCCGCCATCACGCTGCGGCCGTGGTCACCGAATCGAGCGGACAAGCTGCCATCCTGCGCTGTCCTTACCATGGCTGGAGCTATGGTCTCGACGGCTCGCTAAGGGGAGCTCCAGAATTCGAGGGCGTCTGCAATTTCGATCGTTCGCAAAATGGACTGCTCCCCGTCCGGGTTGGGGTGTGGGAGCAGTTCGTCTTCGTCAATCTCGATGAGGGTGCTGCGCCACTCGATGACTTTCTCGGAGGCCTGAAGGCGCGGGTCGCTCCGCTGGGGCTTGACTCGCTGCACTTCTTCGAGCGACGCACCTACCGGCTGAACTGTAATTGGAAGGTCTTCGTCGACAACTATCTCGATGGCGGCTATCACGTTCCGCATCTGCACAAGGGCTTGAACAGCGTGCTCGATTACAAGCAGTACACCATCGAGACTCAAGACCGCTATTGCCTGCAATCGAGTCCAATCGTCAGCTCCGATAGCGACGCCGCTACCTCTGCCACTCGCCACGGAGACCGCGCATGGTACTTCTGGCAATATCCCAACTTCATGATCAACCTTTACCAAGGCTACATGGATACCAACCTCGTGCTTGCCGATGGGGTGGATCGCTGCATGGTCGTGATTTGACTTCTATTTCTCCGATGTCAGCGAGGCCGCAGCCGCGACAAAACCGGCAGAGCATTGCGGTCAGCGAGCGGGTGAATGACGAGGATGTGGGGATCTGCGAAGCGGTGCAGCGGGGACTGCACTCCCGGGCTTACGGCGCAGGACGCCTCTCCGCCCGGCGCGAAGCGGGCGAGCACCTGTTTCACAGGCTACTCGCCGCTGATTTGAAGCGTGGACTGGGAAAAGCGTCCGCCGTGAGCCGGTGAAAGCTTTCAGCTTCGCCAGACTGTGGCCAGTAACGGCCACCATAGGGGCTGCTGAAAAAATCGGGAAAAGCACACGTGTCCCGAAGTCTGCGGAAAATCGCAAAACAAATGAATGATCGGCACCCCTGAAGGCAGCAGAAAGTCCGTCGCAAGCAGTATTGTTCCGCCGGCTGAAAGCCGGCTCGCTGCAACATCAAGCGCTTAGGCGCTGGCCTGAAGGCCAGCTCCACCCGAGCCTGCCTCATGCGGCGCTTTTTCAGGAACCTGTACCGCGGCTGGCGTTTTAATGGTTATTGGTGTTGCATCTTCTGCATCATCTGCTGCCGTTCCTGCTCGTGCATCTGCTGCAGCTTCTGGAATTGCTCGGGACTGAGAATCGGCTTCAGCTTGGCATCGGTCTCGTTGCTGATCTGCTTCATCTGCATGGCTTTTTGCATCGGGCCGAGCGACGTGTTCGCCTTCAACGCCTGCATTTTGGGCGCTTCCTCCTTCAGGATGGGCAACACCTGCTGCTTTTGTGTGGGGGTTAGTTGCAGTTCCGCAGACATCTTTTCCATCTTTGCCATCATTTCCGACTTGTCGCCTTGTGGCGCTTGCGCGAAACCCAACTGGACGCAGATGGCGAGCCCAATCAAGCTGGTAAGTGCCTTTATCCATACCTTCGTTGCGTGTGGTTGCATCATGTTCCTCAAGAGATCGCTTCCTTGCGCAGTAAGCCTCGCAATCTGGCGATCAGCTAGCCCGTGGATTAAAAGCGGATACCGATGCTAGGGAAAAGGTGGGGATACTGTAAAGAGAAAAGCGACCCTGGACAATTTGAAAACTGACCGAAAACCACAGCCCAGGGCTAAAAGCGCGGGTCGCTCAGGGACGCTGGGAGCAGGGCATTGGTATTTTCGGCGGGAACGGACGGCACGCTAGGGTGATGGCGCATGGCAACGATGGTCATGCTTCCGAGTTCATAGGCCCCGTAGATGATATTGGCGCGCCAGATATCGCTGCGGACGGTCAGGATCTCACGCCGTATATAGCGAAACAGGTGGTTACCCGCCTTGAATTGCACACCGCTGGCAGCCGGCACTGTGCCTTCCACGCTAGGCCGGCAGTCCTGGAGTTCCACGACCGCAAGCGCCCCATCGGTCCGCACCGCGTCGCCGATAGCGTTCTGTGAGAGAGGCGAAACTTCCGGGCGGCGCACCAGATACTCGGCCTTCACGCAACCTGCAATGCGAAGATCGCGAACCACCGTTCTGCGCTCATCATCGATGTCCGCTGAGATGTGATGCACAAAGCGGTGGTACTTCACCGATAAGGCAGCGCCGCTGTCGTGGGTCGAGGCGCTCAGCCAGACTCGCCGCCCGTCCTGGTCAAGGGGCCCCTCCCAGATGCGCAGATGATCGCGTTTGGCGTAGCTGTCGAGACTCTTCTGAAAGCTCATGTCCGAAGGCTTGCCCTCGAGGAGAAGGGGCCGCATGGGCGCGCGGGCGTAGTCGCTCTCGTTCAGGAACGAGTAAAAATCGCGCATCACGGCGCGCTTGGAATAAGCATCGGTGGAATTCCAGCCCGCGTTCCAAAAAGCCGACTCAATCTGCTCGCGGGATCCCACGAAAACCAGGTTCAGCAAGTCCGCGTCGACAAGCTTGGTCGTCTTCGAGTGCTGGGGGAGCGTGCGAGCTAATTGTTCCATCTCCCAGCGGCTGGCAGGGTCGACCGTGTTCTCCGGCTCCGGCCGTCTGGGCACTGCGCTGAGGTCGCTCGTCAGCTTGAGCCGCAGATCGGTGCCTGCGGGCAGATAGACTTCCGGCTCCGGAAAAATCGGAAACGCCGCCTTGAAGACCAGCAGGCCGGCATCGGTATAGGGATTCCACGTCGGCAGGTGGCGCAGCTTGCTGGTGATATTGCCCTGGGCCGTGTTCGAGCTGCGAATCCCCTCGATCACCCCATGCTTGACTTCTTCGCGCGCATTCTCGACTTCTTCGACCGAGGCCGCAATGTCGAGCTTCTCCCCGTCGATGGTGGCTTGGGTGAAGGCCAGTTGCAAGGTCGCAGTCTCGTGGAGGATGCCCCATCCCACTTTATGTACCGAGCGCACCACCCCATCGATCGGCGTTCCAACCGGCAGCAGGATGTCGCTTCCCGCGCGCACCTCTTCTGTCAGAATCGCGTGCACGCGGTCCCCGGGCCGCGAGCTGTAGGAAGAAATGGGAGAGATTAGCCGAACCCATAGAGGCTGGGCGAACGCGGGTGACGGCGCCTCCCTGGCAAAGACCAGCGTCGCGCAAAAGCAAATAAGCAGACCGATGGGGATGAGCCTGTGGCGTCCGCGAGGCTCGATTCTGTGCAATGCCAGCCCTTTCCGGAGATGCTCAGCAGAATGAAGTTCCATCATACCCGATCGAGCCATCGCCTCTGTACACCTTAGGTGTTAATGACTCGAATGCGGCCGAGAGGAGGCCGGACACTTCCGCGCAGGGTTGTAACGAGCCATACTTCGATGGCGATATCCAAGAACGGCGCGGGAATTACGACGTCGCATCCTCATCGGGCAGAAGGTTACGTTTGCGAAAAAATGCTAACACTTCTTCCCAGTTGCGGACCCGGTGCACGGCGTCGGTCACGTGCCAATTGTGAGGAGAGTCGAAGAGAATCTTCTCCCCGGCGAACCGGCGCAGATGATAGATGTTGTCGTCGATCATGTATTCGGCATTGATGATCGATTTGTCGCCGCAAAGAACGATGTGTCGCCAGTCAATGAAGGGGAAATTTTCCGCCAGCCAATCGAATTTCTCGCGCAACGAATTGGGATATTCCGTCGCTGCGCTGACAATGTAAATCTCGGCATGCGCCGATAGTGTCGCCAGCGCGCTCCGGCTTCCTTCGATCATCTTCAGGCCGGCAAAAAATCCCGGTGTGCGAGGAAGGCTGCTGACATAGTCGCGATGCGCCTCGGGAACGCATTCGCGCAAGCGCTTCCCTGCGGTCGTCGGAATATCAACGTTTGTCCCGCTCCAGACCTGGTAACGCGCTACCTGCTCGCCAAAATAGTCGGCGATGACCTCGTCCATGTCGACGGCGATGCGCACACGACCGCCGCTTGCGCCGTGATGGTCTCCGGACTGCGGTTGCATGCTTCTACTATAAAGCCGCCACACTGCAAAGCCGCCACACTGCACGTGGCAGGCCGTGCGGACCGTCGCCAGCCAACCTCGCGACGACTCGTCACCAACCTCCCTCCATTTACAATCGCGGCATGGTTTTTCGTTCTGACAATCGTTCGCCCGAGCAGATGCGCCCGGTCAACATCCTCCCTGGTTTTATCTCGACCGCCGAAGGCTCGTGCCTGATCGAGATTGGGAACACCCGGGTCATCTGCACCGCTACGATCGACGACACCGTGCCGCAGTTCCTGCGCAATAGCGGCAAGGGCTGGGTGACAGCCGAGTATGCCATGCTGCCGCGTTCTACCCTGACGCGAACGCCGCGCGAGGTAGTCAAAGGACGGCAGGGCGGCCGCACCCATGAGATCCAGCGGCTGATTGGCCGTTCGCTGCGGGCGGTCACGGACCTGCAGAAACTGGGCGAGCGCACCATCTTCCTCGATTGCGATGTGATCCAGGCCGACGGCGGTACCCGCACAGCGGCGATCACGGGAGCCTTCGTCGCCATGGGGCAGGCCATGACCCGCATGGTGGAGACCGGCGCGTTAAGCGTTGCGCCGATTCGCGATTATGTGGCCGCCACCAGCGTCGGCATCGTCGACGGTGAAGTCATGCTCGACCTTTGTTACGAAGAAGACTCGCGCGCCGACGTGGACATGAATCTCGTGATCACCGGCAGCAGGAAGATCATCGAAGTCCAGGCCACGGCGGAAAATCATCCCTTCGACGACGCGCAATTGGCCCGGATGATGTCCATGGCGCGTGCCGGCATCGAGTCGCTGATAGCCCGTCAGAGGGGCGTGCTTACAGGCCTGATGCTGAGGCAGTAACCAGGGCGACGCTCAAATGTGCGTTGCCTCGGCAGGTTTGCCCAGATAAAATCAGGGTGCGGCAATCCCACCCTCCGAGGTCTCTTGAAGCAAATCGTCGCCATCTACCCCGGTTCGTTCGATCCGGTTACGAACGGACATCTGGACTTGATCCACCGGGGCAGCAAGATCTTCGATCGCCTGATTGTCGCCATCGCCCAGAACACGGAGAAGGACCAATCCTGGTTCACCCTGGACGAGCGCAAGGAGATGTTGCAGGCCATGACGGCGGAGCTGGACAACGTCCAGGTCGACACCTTCGAAGGGTTGCTGATGGCCTATTGCGTGCAAAAGGGCGCTAATGCCGTGTTGCGGGGAATCCGCGCCGTCAGCGACTACGAATTTGAGTTGCAGATGGCGCTCATGAACCGCAAAATAGAACCAAGAGTCGAAACCGTCTTCATGATGCCGGCGGAAAGGTATTCCTATTTGAGCTCGCGCATCGTGCGGGAGATCGCGCATTTCGGAGGACCGCTGACCGGCTTGGTGCCCGAGCTGGTTGAACGGCGCTTGCGTGACAAGGTATCGGCGAAAAAGACCGCCGTTGGATCAAGTACTCTCAACTAGAACGAAAAGGACAGGTGATGACTGCGACCACTGCCCAGCTCTCTTCATTCCTGACAAACCGCATCCAGCGCATCGAAGTTTCCGCCACCATGGCCGTGGTTGCCGAGGCGGAAAAGCTTCGTAGTACAGGGGTCGATCTGGTCGACTTTGGCGCAGGCGAGCCGCACTTCGCGACGCCGGAACACATTAAGGAAGCGGGAATCGCGGCCATCCGCAATAACTTTACGAAGTACACCGCGGTCGGCGGCACTGCCGAGCTGCGCGACGCCATCATCAAGCGGCACTCCGCCGATTTCGGCTCCGACTACCGCCGCGAGGAATGTATCGCCTCCACCGGCGGCAAGCACGCGCTGTTCAACGCGATCCAGGTGCTGGTCGACCATGGCGATGAAGTCATCCTCCCGGTCCCCTACTGGGTTTCGTTCAAGGACATCGTTCGTTACGCGGGCGGTGAGCCCGTCTACATTCCCACCGACGAGAAACACGATTTCGCCTTGACCGCCGACATGGTGGCGCGAGCCATCACACCGCGCACCAAGATGATCGTTCTCAATTCGCCGAACAATCCTTCCGGCGCGGTGATGAAACCCGAGCACATGAAGTCGGTGTTGCGACTCGCTCATGAGCGCGGCATCTACGTGGTCTCCGACGAGTGCTATGTGTACCTGAACTTCACCGGTCGCCCGTTTTCGGCGGGCGAAGTTCATGAGGTGAAGGAACGGCTGATCATCATCGGATCGCTGTCGAAGACCTACGCCATGACCGGATGGCGCATGGGCTACGCGTTAGGCCCTGCGCCGATCATGAGTGCCATCAACAAACTGCAGAGCCAAAGCACCTCGAATCCGACGTCGATCGTGCAGAAGGCGGCGGTGGCGGCGCTGACCGGCCCGCAGGATTGCGTCCGGGAGATGATGAACGGATATATCGTTTTGCGCGACAAGGTTGTCGAGGGATTGCGCGCCATCCCAGGACTGACTTGCGCTTCCCCCAACGGGGCTTTCTATGCCTATCCCAACGTCAGCCACTACTTCGGGCGGGGCGGCATGAACTCGGCCTCCGAGGCGGCCCGCAAGCTGTTGCACGACGCCCACGTGGTGGTGGTCCCGGGAGAGGCTTTTGGCACACAAGACCACGTCCGGTTGTCGTATGCGGTTTCCGGCGACAGACTGGCTGAAGGATTGGACCGGATGCGGAAGTTCTTCGCAAACTTGTAAGCTGCGAGCGCTCGAAAACCAGCGCCGCGGGCCGGCATTCACTCGAAAGGGAGATTGAACCGGCTTCGCTGCCCGGCAACCGTCTCCGTGTTTTTTCGACTCTAACTGTTTTCAGATTCGCCGCCGTAGAACGTTTTTTTGCTCATGCCCGAACTTTACCCACTGTTATTAATACCCATCTTCGATGAGCGGCCCTGGGGCGTGCTCGACCTTCGTCCCATCTACACCCGTGTCTTGAAGGAACCGGTCGGCGAAAGCTGGCTGACATGGGAAGACAGCCGGGTAGCGAATGGTCCCCTCGCGGGCCGCACCCTGGGAGACGTTGCCCGGGAGTATCGCCGCGAACTTGTGGGGCAGGCTACGGTTTACGAAGACCGCTTCCCTCTCCTGGTGAAGTTTTTGTTCCCAGCGGACAAGCTGTCGGTACAGGTACATCCCGACGACGAGCAGGCAAAGAAAGGTGGTCAGCCCTGCGGCAAGACGGAGTGCTGGTATGTCCTCCAGGCGAAGCCGGGGGCGCAGGTAGCCCTGGGACTGAAGCCGGGGGTCACGCTCGAACAGTTCAAGGCCTCGATCGAGGCCAACGATGCCGAAGGCCTGCTGAATTGGGTTCCGGTGCACGCGGGCGAAATGATCTACGTGGACGCCGGCACGGTGCATACGATTGGCGGGGGATCGATCCTGGTCGAGACGCAGCAGACGTCCGACATTACCTATCGCTTGTACGACTATGGTCGTCCGCGCGAACTTCACATCGAAGCGGGGCTGGCCGCCACCAAGCTGAAAACAGACGCGGGCAAAGTCGTTTCCCGCCCAGGCGATTCGCCCGATGTATTGGTCCGTGCTCCCTACTTCCAGGTGGAAAAGATGACGTTACGCCAGACGTTGCGCGGTATCGTCGATGCAGCATCCCCGCATGTTCTGGTGGCTATCGAAGGGGCGGGAGTCGTCGAATCGCAAGGTGTGGAACCCGTCAGTTTTGCCAAGGGAGAAGCCGTTGTGATTCCAGCCTCGGTGCGCGAGTACAAGGTTCGTCCGCAGTGGGAGCTCGAGCTCATGCGCATGTCGGTGCCGGGCGAAGCCGTTGCGCCGCCCGCAACCACCTTGCAGGAATTTGTTGGTACGCGATAATTGAAGGACCACCTTTAGAAAACATCCGGGTACTGGGTCACTTTGAAAATAGGCTGTCCGGAATCGAGCATTCTGCGGGAGCATCGCTGTGGCTGCCGACGCGAAAATGATGCGTCCTGGTGCTATGATCCGGGCACGGTATTCCCGCACGCAGGGCCGAACCCGGGAGGCTTGCTATGACTCAATGGTTGATCAAAAACTGGTGGTTGCTGGCATTGTGCGGCGTTCTTTATGCGCTATTTGCCGTCCTGATCGTGCTTATGGGGAGCCCGGATGGACCTCCGGATCTGCGGATGTTGCTGCAGAGCAGAGCTGCAATTTCACGGTTGGGCGCGCTCGCTGTGGCAGCAGGGATTTGCACGATTGCAGCCAGCGTTTGGAGTTCAAGAAAAGATAACTCCTGGCTTCTGGTACTGAACGGATTTGCCTGTAGCTCACTCGGGCTTCTGATCATTCTTGGAACAACCAGAAGAGTCACCTTTCCTACAATCGCGCTCGTGATTGTCATCATGGCAATGAGCATCGGCCTTTATGAATTGGCAACTGCACGAACGTTGCGCGGGCATCCCCTAGACGAATGGCTTCTTGGCGCTGCGGGAGTGGTCTCGATTGCCTTCGCCGTGGCGTTTCTTGCTTGGGTGCTTCGCTGGATCAAACCCGATCCAAATCCATCGGCGGAGACCTTCTATTGGCTCGGCTCTTATTTCGGTTTCACAGCGATCTGTATGGTCGGGCTGGCTCTGCGTCGGAATGGCTTGCGGGTTCCCATTGACCGCATCTCCGGCCGCAAATTGCAAACTGGCTGAGTTCAAACAGACCCAATGCCAACCTTCGCAAGGACACGACCAATTGGCCAAACCAGGCAAATTTAATTTCTATCCCGTCATCCTCGCCGGAGGACGCGGCACGCGTTTCTGGCCGCTGAGCCGAAAGCGCATGGCGAAACAACTTCTGCCGCTGAACAGCCGGAAGAGCATGATCCAGGAAACCGTCGAGCGGCTGGAACCGCTGGCCAAGACCAGGCAGTTCTGGATCATCACCAATGAGGACTTGCGCGGAGAGATCGCGAAGCAACTCAAGAAGCTCTCGAAGAACCAGATTGTTGCCGAACCGGTGGGGCGCAATACGGCCCCCGCGATCGGGCTGGCGGCGTTTCTCCTCGCACCAAAAGATCCCACCGCCGTGATTGGCATGTTTCCCTCTGACCACGTCATCCTGCATGAGAAGCGTTTTCGCAACGACATCGAACGTGCAGCCCAGATTGCCGCGAGTGGCCCCAATATCGTCGTGATCGGGATTCCTCCCACTCGTGCTGAGACCGGCTATGGGTACATCGAGGTCGGCAGCGAATCGCAGAAAGGTGTGCGGCAGGTGCGACGGTTTACCGAGAAGCCCTCGCCCGACGTGGCCGAGCAGTTCGTGAAAGCGGGAAATTTTTTCTGGAACAGCGGCATGTTTATCTGGAGCGCACGCACCCTGGCCGATGCGTTGAAAGAGCATCTACCCAAGACCGCTGCGCTGCTGGAGCAGATCGCCGCCAGTTATGGCACTCGCAAGTTCGAGAAGACCTTCGCCAAGCTTTATCCCCAGTGCGAGAACATCAGCATCGACTACGCGTTGCTGGAGCCTCGCTCCGCCAAGGGCGAAGGCAAGTCCGGGATCTACTGCATCCCTGCCAGTTTTGGCTGGAACGATCTCGGCTCATGGACCGCGCTGTACGAGCATCGCAGCACCGGTAAGGGCGACAGCGGCAATGTGATTGACGCTGGATTGAGCTTCGCCTTGAATGCGGCCGGAAATTTTGTGCATTCGAAGCGAAAATTCGTCGCGGTGGTCGGAGTGAATGGTCTTGTGGTGGTCGAAACCGACGACGCCCTGCTCATCACCACTCGCGAACATTCCCAGGACGTGGGCAAGGTCGTAAAACATCTGGATGAGCTGAAGCTGAAGAATCTGGTGTAGAAGAAATCTGGTGTGATCGAGACTCGACCAGCAGTTATCGGCATCAACGCTACCATGGCAGAAGCAATCAAGTTCGGAACCGACGGCTGGCGCGGCATTATTGCCGACGACTTCACCTTCGAAAACGTTCGACGCGTCGGCAACGCCGTAGCCGCCTACGTCCACAAGCACGAAGACGCAAGCAAAGGCTTGGTCGTCGGCTACGATACCCGGTTCGCTTCGCAAAACTTCGCGCAGGCGATCTCCGAAGTACTGGCGGCGGCGGGCATCGCCGTGCGATTGTCGGACGACTACACGCCTACGCCGGCGCTTTCCTACGCGGTCAAGCACCTCGGCGCAGTCGGCGGCGTGATGATCACCTCCAGCCACAATCCCTTCAACTGGAATGGCGTGAAGTACAAGGCTGGCTACGGAGGATCGGCCACGCCCGCGATCATCAAATCCATCGAGGGCGAGCTCAGCGCGCCGAAAATCGAGCGCGGGGGTGGCAGCATTACGCTCACCGACTTCAAGTCGCCCTATATCCAGGCGATCAAGAACTTCGTCGATCTCAAAGCGATTCACAAAGCCGGCTTCAAGTTCGCGATCGACGTCATGTACGGTGCCGGGCGCGGCGTACTGAAGCAGATTTTCACCGAGAATGATATTCGCCATTTGGAGCTTCGTGGCGAGATCAATCCTGCATTCCCGGGAATCAACCCCGAACCGATTGCGCCGCACATCGCGTTGCTGCAGGAAACGGTGGTCCACGAACGTTGCCAGGCGGGATTGGCGACCGACGGCGATGCGGACCGCATCGGCGCAGTGGACGAAGACGGCACCTTCGTCGATTCGCATAAGTGCTTTTCGATCATTTTGGAATGGATCCTGAAGCGTCGCGGATGGGGAGGCGAAGTGGTGCGTGCCTTCAACACCACGCGGATGATCGATCGCATCGCAGCCAGGTACGGACGCAAGCTTAACGAGTGCGGTATCGGTTTCAAGTACATCTGCGATCTCATGCTGAAGCGCGACATCCTGATCGGCGGCGAAGAGTCTGGTGGCATTGGCATCACCCGCCATCTTCCCGAGCGCGATGGTCTGCTCAATTCCCTGTTGCTGGCGAACATCATGGCCGAAGAAGGCAAGCCTCTGGGCCAACTGGTGCGCGATCTTCAGCAGGAATATGGCGAGCACCACTATGGCCGTCTCGATCTCCACCTGGCCAACGATGTGAAGGACGACGCCATGCGCCGCGCAACCGCGAGACCTTCGACCATGGGCGGGTTTAACGTGGTGAAGGTCGAGGCGCTCGACGGCATGAAGTTCTTTCTCGACGCCCCGACCTACGGCAACGGAGCCGAAGCCTGGGTGCTGGTTCGCGCTTCCGGCACCGAACCCCTGCTGCGCATCTACTCCGAAGCGGCTTCGCCGGAACTGGTAGCCCAGATTCTGCGCGAGACCGAAGCCTTCGTTCGCGGCGGCAAAGAAGCGGGAAGCCCCGTTCTGTCGCACAGTGACGCCCATTAGCGGTGGTACCGCTCGCGGCGCGTTTCTGGCATACTAACGAGACAGAGCACCCCACTGCTTCCCCCTCAATTCGCGCTGATTGCGCGTTTTCTGTGCGTGGGCGCCGGGGTCGTAACTCTGCTCCACGAATGGTCACCTCCTCTAATCCGCAACCCGCCGACTCGCCTGAGGTACGGCGCTATAACCGAATTCATCGCTGGTTAGGGCTGGCCGATGCCGTTATCGGATTCGCCCTGCTCGTCGTTCTGCTGGTTACCGGCTGGACCGGCAAGCTGCGCGACTGGGCCTACCTGGGCGCGGGTCAATATTACTTCCTCGCCGTATTTCTTTACGTGCTGATGTTCTCGGTCCTCATGAAACTCATCAGCGCTCCCTTCGACTTCATCGGCTTTCGCCTCGAGCATCAGTACCAGCTTTCGAACCAGAAGCTGGGTTCCTGGCTGTGGGACGAAGCCAAGAGTTGGCTGGTCGGGCTGGTTCTCGGGACCCTCTTCGTCGAGATCATTTACGGCATCATCCGTATCGCGCCGCAACGGTGGTGGATCATCGCCTGGGCGGTCTTCATTGGGCTCTTTCTGCTCATGGCGCAACTTGCCCCCGTCGTGCTGTTCCCGCTGTTCTACAAATTCAAGCCGCTGGACAATGACGGTTTGCGCGAACGCCTCACCAGGCTCGGCGAACGTGCAGGCACTCGGGTTCGCGGCGTCTACGAGTGGAAGCTATCGGAGAAGTCGAAGAAGGCCAATGCGGCCCTGACCGGGATGGGATCGACCCGCCGCATCATCTTGTCGGACACGCTGCTGGAAAACTACAGCGACGACGAAATCGAGGCCGTGCTGGCGCATGAGCTTGGACATCACGTGCATCGTCACATCCTGAAGGGAATCTTCATGCAGGTGCTGATCACGTTCTTTGGCTTCTGGCTCACCAATCAGGTTTTGCGTTATGCCATCGAGCGCAGGAACTGGTTTCCCGTGCTCAGTCCGCGGCTGTACGACTTTGCAAACCTGCCGCTCATCCTTCTGGTGGTCACGGTCCTGAGCTTCCTGCTGATGCCTGCCCTGAATGCGGTTTCGCGTCGTCACGAGCGCGAAGCTGATCGCTATGCCTGGGAGAACATTCCGCGCATCGAGCCCTTCATCAGCTCGATGCAGAAGCTGGCCGACCAGAACCTGGCCGAGCGTACCCCCGCCCGCTGGATCGAAGTGCTCTTCCACTCGCATCCGTCCATCGGCAAGCGCGTGGCGGCGGCCCAGCTATGGGCCAGCACCCGCCAGCCGGCAGTCCAGCCGTTAAGCTAGGGTTTCCGTTTCCCCAGGATGGCCTCCACCCTTCGCAGGTCTTCTTCCGTATCCACCCCGATGGTATCGAAGGGCGTCTCGGCTACGTGGATGGCAACCTTGTTTTCCAGAAAGCGAAGCTGTTCCAGCCGCTCCGTTTTTTCCAGCTCAGAGGCGGCCCAGCCGCAGAACAAATTCAGCGCCGGTTTGCGGTAGGCATAAAAGCCCAGGTGCTTGAAGTAGGCAACATGGCCGGAGCGGTCGCGATCAAAAGGTATCGTGGCCCGCGAGAAATACAGCGCCCGGCCATCGAACGCGGTCACCACCTTCACCGCATTAGGATTCTCGATATCCCCGGACGCGCACGGCGTCTTTAAAGTGCCCACCCGCACCTCCTCGCGCTGCATCAAATTCAGCAGGACCTCGAGATGTTCGGGGCGGGCCAGCGGTTCGTCCCCTTGCACATTGAGGTAAATGTCAGCCTCGACGCTCTGCGCGACCTCATGGACCCGATCCGTTCCACTCTGGTGCTTCGACGACGTGAGATGAACGTTCCAGCGGTTCTGCCGGCAGAGGGCAACGATCTCCTCAGAATCGGTGGCGACAATGACTTCCTCGATTTGGCGACATCCCTGGGCCGCTTCGTATACGTAGGAGAGCATGGGGCGGCCTGCAATTTCGCGCACAACCTTACGCGGCAGGCGCGTCGACGCCAGCCGTGCCGGAATGATGGCGATGGTTTTCACTCAGCTAGTGTCATGGGTAAGCGGTTCCAGCGCAAGCCGGCGGGGAATTCGACGCAGCTTCAGCGCCAAATTGACCGCGACCAAGTTCGCAAAATAGAATCAATAACTTAGACAAGTTTACGGGGACAGCGAATTGCCTCTCTACGAATACCTGTGCAAGCAGTGCAAACGGCTCACGGAACGGATCGTCAAGTTTTCCGATCCGCCTTTGACGGTATGCCCGCATTGCGGCGGCGAGATGGAGCAAACCATCTCGGCTCCGGCGGTGCAATTCAAAGGCTCGGGTTGGTATGTAACCGACTATGCGAAGTCGGGCAAAGGCGGAAAGCCGGAGGCGGGTTCCAGCGCCAAGAGCGGCGAGACATCCTCCTCTTCCTCGGAGGCGAAGCCCGACAGCACGAAGTCTGACAGTTCCAAGTCCGATGGCTCCAAGTCGGAGCCGGCCAAGAGTGAATCGTCCGTTGCCAAGGACAAATAAGTAGCGCCGTTGAAGGTTCGCCGTATACTGCAATTAGCGCCCCCGAGTACCGAAGTTCGCCGGAAAGGCCGCCCAGGTCTAGAATTATCTTTTCGGCATCGAAGCTGTTGACCACGGACTGAAGCAAGCCCTGTATGTGCGCCCTCGTACAGCACATCATCTGATTTCATAATCTCTGCTCTGGCAGGAGGAGCTTACGGCCATGTCAAAAGATATTCTTACCATCACCGACCATCGCACGGAAAAGCCATACGACACAGCGATTGAGCATGGAACCATTCGCGCCATGGACCTTCGCAAAATCAAGACCGGGCCCGATGACTTCGGCGTAATGACCTATGATCCGGCGTTCATGAATACGGCCGCTTGCAAGAGCAGCATTACTTATATCGACGGCGACAAAGGCATACTTCGTTATCGAGGCTACGACATCGCCGATCTGGCGGAAAACTGCACCTTCCTCCAGGTAGCCTACCTGCTGCTGTACGGCGAATTGCCCGATCCGGAGCAGGAAAAAGCCTGGATCAACCGCATCACGCACCACACCATGCTGCACGAGACCACGAAGCACTTCATCGATGGCTTCCGTTACGATGCCCATCCGATGGGAATTCTGGTCAGCACCGTCGCGGCGCTCTCGACCGTCTATCCTCTGGCCAAGAACGTTCACGACCCGGCGAACCGCGAGAAGCAGATTGTTCGCCTGATTGCCAAGATGCCGACCATCGCCGCCTACTCCTACCGCCATCGCAACGGCTTTCCCTATATCTATCCCGACAACGAACTCAGCTATGCCGCCAACTTCATGAACATGCTCTGGCGGATGACGGAACCCAAGTACTCGGCGAGTCCGGTGATCGCCCGTGCCCTCGATATTCTTTTCGTTCTGCACGCCGATCATGAACAGAACTGCAGCTCCACCACCATGCGGGTTGTGGGCAGCGCCCAGGCCGATCCTTACCTGGCGACAGCCGCGGCGGCCGCTGCCCTGTCAGGCCCGCTGCACGGCGGCGCGAACGAAGAAGTCCTCCGCATGTTGGACGAGATCGGCTCCATCAGCCACATTCCCGAATACATCAAGCGGGTGAAAGCGGGCGAAATCAAGCTGATGGGTTTCGGACATCGCGTGTACAAGAACTACGATCCGCGCGCTACCATCATCAAGCGGGTCGCCAATGAAGTCTTCGAGGTAACCGGCCGCAATGCCAAGCTTGAGATCGCGCTCGAGTTGGAACACATTGCCCTTGAAGACGATTACTTCGTCTCGCGCAAACTCTATCCCAACGTGGACTTCTACTCCGGAATCATTTACCAGGCCATGGGATTTCAGCCGGAGATGTTCACCGTCTTGTTCGCCATTCCGCGTACCGCCGGCTGGCTGGCACAGTGGAACGAGTTGATGGAAGATCCCGAGCAGAAGATCTCGCGTCCGCGGCAGGTTTATACCGGGGTCGAGCACCGCAAGGTCAAAGCTCACGAGGAAGCACGCGAAGCCGTCCCTGCAGGCAGATAACGTCGGGAACAGCGGGCTTGCTGAGGAAGAAAAAATCGGACGGCTTCCGGCGGGGCGTTGGGCGTCAGCAGGAACTTGCCACTATGCCGCTTCTCGTTTTCCGACGAGAGATTCGGCATAGTGGTTCAGCAGGTCGGCTACATCGTTGTAGATCTCGCTGAACCCGGCGGCGCGCAAGTCCTGATCGGAAAAGCCTCCTGAACGCACCGCAATACCTCGCAGGCCAAGTTTCCCTGCGGCCTGCTCGTCGTAGGGAGAGTCCCCGACCACGACCACTTCCTTGGGATGGACATTCCTCAAGCGCGCCAACGCGGCCTCGAAGATGTCGGGGTGTGGTTTCGAGCGCTCCGCATCATCCGAAGACGTCTCCTCGTCCACCAGGTCCTCGATGTGCGCAATGCGCTTGTAGGTTTCTAGCTCGTCGCCTTTGGCGGACGATGCCAGCGCAATCTGTTTGCCGTCGTGGCGCAATCTCTGGAACAACTCGCGCACACAGGGAATTGGCCGCACCTGGGACAAGTATTTTTTCTTGAAGAGCTCGCCGCGATATTTCTCCAGCTCGTCGCCGTAGTCTGAGATTTCTTCCTTCGTCAAAAACACCGGTAACAGTTGATCTCCGCCTTTGCCGATCTGCCGTCGAATGGCGTCAAACGGCACGTCGTGGCCGAATTTGTGCAACGCTTCCTGCCACGCTTTTGCGTGTAAGGCCACCGAATCCACCAGCGTGCCATCGATGTCGAAGATTACAGCTTTGATCATGGCTGCTCCTTGTGATTACGCCAACGACCTTCGCAGGCTCCTGAAAAACTCATTTCACCCTTGCTCAATCTACTCAAACCGTTTTGTATGACGGGTTCCCAGGCTGCTGAAAATCCATTTCCGGAACGTTCGTATTAGAGGCACGACTTCACAGCCGCATAAAAACTCAGTTCAGACCGTTTGTATCAGGGCACGAGTTCACTCGTGCCGGTAGCGCCTTGTTTCTAGAGGGCGCGGACTTTAGTCCGCGCGCCCCAGGCAATTCGCACTTTTTTCAGCAGCGTGTTCAGCCGTGCCGTGTCGCTTTTGTTTTTGAATATGCAGGCGATTCTGCCGGCCCGCTAGGCCGCCTTCTTGCGCGGCACCTTGGCGCCCGAGCGACGGGCTTCTGACAGCCCGATTGCAATGGCCTGCTTACGGCTCTTAACCTTCTTGCCGCTGCGCCCGGACTTCAATTTTCCGCGCTTGAATTCATGCATCTCTTCCTTCACATGACTCTGTGCCTTCGGACTGTACTTGCGGCCGGAAGATTTCTTCGCCGAGGAGCGCGACCGGCTCGACTTCTTTGCCGAAGAACGGGATGAACTGCGGTGCGAAGCGCTCGCTTTTGTGCGCGACGAACTGGAGCGCTTGCCTCCCGCGCTCTTTCGTCCCCGCGATGATGTGGAACCCGATCGGCTGGAAGAAGATTTGCGTGCTGTTGCCATAGTCTAGCCTCCTGCAGGTATGAGACGCGCCACGGCGCCTCGGAGGTTTGCTGAACCGGCAAAAGCGGGCAGCCGCTCGGTTACGTGCGACCGCCGCGTTACGATGTCTCCAGACCATGCTTTCTCTCACGCCGAACCCGCAGACCGTCGAACGGCCCCCTGGTGTCAAAGCAATTGCGGTGTTGTGCGCACTGCTGGCGCTTGCTTCGCTGGTGTTTGTCGTGCTGTTGATGGCGGAGCGCGTCTCTTTGTCCAGCGGGGCCCTTCTTCTGGGTGGAGGACTGGAGCAATCAGGCCCATTCGCATTTCTGCTTCAGGCGACAATTGCTGGGTTGCTCTCCATCGGCTTGTGGAGGGGATGGAAATGGTCGCGGCTGGCGACCATCGCGTTTGCCGCCGTCGGCATACTTCTGGACGTGCCGGCGATATCCAGCGCGGTCGTGGATATGCGGTTCCTGGCGCTCGCCCGCGGCGCTCTCCAAACCATGGCACGCGTGATGGTCATCTATTACTTGACCCAGGACCCGGTGAAACTCTGGTTTGACACGCGAAAAGCCGGATAGAGCCCGCAGACAAGGGCTGGTTTTTTCTTGTGCTGAAAACCACAACGCCGCGGCTCCCGGCAGTGGGCCTGTTCGCCTTCCGGCAACGGTTGCTTCCTCTTCCCGCGATCCGTAGACTCATGAGATTCTGTAGAGACCTCGATCGGGGAGGCTTTAATGTTCAAGGGATTTCGTGAGTTTGTACTTCGAGGCAACGTCATCGACATGGCGGTCGGCGTCGTCATCGGTGCGGCGTTTGGAACCGTCGTCACCGCCTTCGTAAAAGACTTTCTTACACCTTTGATTGCGGCCATCGCCGGTAAGCCCGACTTTTCAGCCTATTCGTTTGAAATCCATAACTCTAAGTTTCTTTACGGCGACTTCATCAATGCGATCATCTCGTTTCTGTTGATCGCCGCCGCCGTGTATTACTTCGTGGTGCTTCCGGTGAACGCGTTGATGGCGAGATATCATAAAGCCCCGCCGCCCGCGACCAAGACATGCCCGGAGTGCAAGAGCGCCATCGCGATCGACGCCCGAAAGTGCGCATTCTGCACCTCGGCAGTGGCCTAACAGGCTGCCGAAAAGGCGTTTCGGACGGCATCCCGGCGCGACCTTCCCAGGCTGCTGAAACACGTATTTCCAAGCAGCCTTCTATCAGGGCACGAGTCACCGGCCGCGGAAAACATCGTCCCCCACCGTCTCGTATCAGGGCACGAGTTCACAGGCCGCGGAAACATCGTCCCCACCGTCTCGTATCAGGGCACGAGTTCACCGCCCGCGGAAAACAGCGTCCCTCATCGTCTTGTATCAGGGCACGAGTTCACCGGTCGCGGAAAACATCGTCCCTCACCGTCTTCTATCAGGGCACGAGTTCACCGGTCGCGGAAAACATCGTCCCTCACCGTCTTGTATCAGGGCACGAGTTCACTCGTGCCGTTAAGCGCCCTATTTCCAGATGGCGCGGACTTCAGTCCGTTCGCCGCATCGATTTGGGCTCTTTCCGCAGTGCAACGGAGGAACCCGCCCTTGCCAGGTGCTAAGCCGCCGGGTGATGTTCCAGGTTTGGCGACCGGCGGTGCGCCCTGGTCTCTCGCGCTCGCCACGCGGAGTATCCAAACCAGCTTCCGAAGCAGAGGGCCAGCAGCGTCAGCGTAAGGAAGCTGCTCACGCCGGAGCTGAATCCCGTGCGACGTGACACTACATAAAAATCGCCACAGATCCCCAATCCAAGAAATGCCATCGCCCAAAGCAATGCCCGGTCGGTGACGCGGATCAGGGCCTCGCTGTCTTCGCCCTGTTCAACGATGCGGTGGTAAGCGGCCGGGGTGATCAGCAGGATGGTGCAAACGGCAATCGAGCTCAAGCTTGCCAGGTGTAACAGCTTCCAGCTCTGTGGAATCTTCTGAAAATCCGTCATCCACATGATGATCAACTGAAATCCCAACAGTGCCTGCGCACCCGGCAACACCACACGGCATTCGATCAGCACTTCTTTGACACGGGTAGAGAGCTCTGTATGTTCCTCTTGGTTCATATCGACATCTCGCAGAGGGTCCAACGCAGCATAGAGATGGAGCTCGCCTCGTTTGCGTCGGCGGGCAGCGATTTCCATGCCATACCAGAAGAAAAGGGTGATGCCGAGAATTGCTCCAGCCGCTACGGCCGACGCCAAGGCGCCGACAACCCATCGAATTGCCACAAAAAAGCTGAGAGCCATCGACACGGCAAACGGCAGCAGCGCGACCGATACGGTCGACGTCGCCAGACGCTGCAATCCCGAAGTATTACGTCCCTGCAGCGTGATGCGATGAAATGGGACCGGAACGATCAGGACCACCAGGCCCATCAACATCATCGCCAAGGCGACAAATGCCAACTGCTGCGACTTGGGAGACATCTTCGCGAAGCCCGGTTCGAAGAACGACCGAAAGGCAAACCCAATCAGAATCTGAATGCCCAGAACCAGGATTCGGGTCTCGTTGAGTGCGTTGTCGATCTTGTCTTTGAGCTTCGCCATCGTCGCAAATTCATGCGAATTCCGAACTGAACGTTTTAGGATTGCAAGCCGCTTCGGGGAGTTGTTCGGCGCACTCGGAGCAAACCTGATGTTTCCGCGCATCCTATTGATTGCCAAGAGGTTAGCCGAAATTTGGGGGTTGGTGAAAAAGCCTCATCTATGCTAAAATGAAGAAGGTGCGGTAACCCAGTAAGTCCTTGAAATTTCAAGCACATACAGACGTTCGACAAAAGTAGGGTCGTCGCGCAAAAGAACATGGCGACACCCGATTCGAGCGCCAACCCACCGATGGAAATGGAGCAGGATGCCCGTTAAAGATTCCCAAGCTGCTGCCGCAGCGCCTGACGATAACAACCCGGTTCGCGAGGAAAAGGCCACTGCAAAAAACGGCCGCAACGGCAATGCTCCGTCGAACGGCGATTACAACGCCGACTCGATTAAGGTCCTGGGCGGCATGGAAGCCGTGCGCAAGCGGCCCGCCATGTACATCGGTTCGACCGGTGAAATGGGCTTGCATCACTTGGTGTACGAGGTGGTCGATAACTCCGTCGACGAAGCGCTCGCGGGATTCGCCGACCGCATCGACGTGACCATCCACATCGACAACTCGATCACCGTCGTCGACAACGGCCGCGGCATTCCCGTAGATGAGATGGATGTGGACGGTGAACGGCTTCCCGCCGCGCAGGTTGTTATGACGGTGCTGCATGCCGGCGGCAAGTTCGATAGCTCAACCTACAAGGTTTCCGGCGGCCTGCATGGCGTGGGTGTCTCGTGTGTCAACGCGCTCAGTCATCAACTGGACCTGGAGATCTGGCGCGACGGCTCGGTGTTCGAGCAGAGCTACTCCGCCGGCGTGCCCATCACCAAGCTGAAAAAATCCGGCAACACCAAGAAGCGCGGCACCAAAGTTCACTTCGTTCCTGACAACGAAATCTTCACCGTGCTGGAATACAACTACGACACGCTGGCACAGCGGCTGCGCGAACTGGCGTTCCTCAACAAGGGTTTGCTGATTACGCTGACCGACGAGCGCACCACCGATTCCAAAACCGGCGAGCCGAAGACGACCGAATTCAAGTACAACGGCGGCATCGCGGAATTCATCAAGCACCTCAATCGTGGGAAGTCGGTTCTGCACGACAAGCCGATCTACATGGAAGCCGAGCGCGACCAGGTAGCGATGGAGATCGCGCTGCAATACAACGACGGCTACTCGGACACGGTGTTCAGCTTCGCTAACAACATCAACACGGTGGATGGTGGCAGTCATCTTTCCGGCTTCAAGACCTCGCTCACCCGTACCATCAACTATGCCGGGCAGCAGCTTGGACTGTTCAAAGATGTGAAAGAAAACCTTACCGGCGACGACGTTCGCGAGGGGCTTGTGGCCGTCGTGAGCGTGAAGTTGTCACAGCCGCAGTTTGAAGGGCAGACGAAGGGCAAGCTCAACTCCGATATTGCCGGCATCGTGCAGGCCTTTGTAAACGAGCGTTTAGGCGCGTTCTTCGATCAGAACCCCTCGGTGGCGAAGAAGATCATCAACAAGGCGATCGACGCCGCACGCGCGCGCGAAGCGGCCCGCAAAGCCCGCGACCTCACGCGGCGCAAAGGCGCGCTCGATGGCGGAGGTTTGCCGGGAAAGCTGGCCGACTGCTCCGAACGTAATCCCGACCGGTGCGAGGTCTATCTCGTCGAGGGTGAGAGCGCAGGCGGAACGGCCAAGCAGGGACGCGACCGTCGCTTCCAGGCGATTCTGCCGCTGAAGGGTAAAATCCTCAACGTCGAAAAGGCGCGCTACGACAAGATGCTGGGCCACGAAGAAATCCGTGCCATGATCACCGCGCTCGGCACCGGCATTGGCAAAGACGATTTCGATGCCTCGAAGCTGCGCTACGGCAAGATCATTCTGATGACGGACGCCGACGTCGACGGCTCGCACATCCGCACGTTGTTGCTCACGTTCTTCTTCCGGCACATGCAGGAATTGATTAAGCGCGGCAACGTTTATATCGCGCAGCCGCCGCTTTATCGCATTAAGAAGGGCAAGTTTGAGCAGTACATCAAGAACGACGCCGAGTTCGTGCGGGTCATGGTCAAGCGCGCTGCCGATGGCATTGTCGTGCGCTACGGCGAAGGCGCTGCGACGCTCGAAGGGACCCCTCTCACCAAATTCATGACCACGCTGAACGAGTTCATGGGCTTCTTCGACAAAGTGAACAAACGGATCCGCGACGAGAAAATCACGGAGCTCTTGCCCAAGGCAGCTCTCTTTAAGCGTTCCGATTTCGAGGGCGACAGCAAGAACCCTCCACCAAAGATCAAAGACCTTGAAACGGCGTTGAAGGCGATTGCGAAGGAGCGGGAGATCAAGTCGGTAACGTTGCGTTTCGAGGAAGAGCACAGCCTTTGGGAGTGCGTCTTCGTGAACTCGCAAGGCGCCGGGCACGCCATTAACTGGGAACTGGCTTCAGCGCCCGAGTACCGCCAGATGATGTCGAAGTACAAGCAGATTGAGCCCTACATGCAGCCTCCCTTCTACATCGAAACGGTCAAGAAGGACGCGGGGAGCAATGTCAAAGAAGAGTTGAGCGACGCCGAAAAGGCGGACCAGGAGAAAGCGGAGCAAAAAAGTCCCAAGGCTTCCAAACGCAAGTCCGAGGCCGAGACCGTGGAGAAGAATTCCGCGCGCGACCTGTTCGAGTACGTGCTGAACGAAGGCCGCAAGGAATACACCGTGCAACGTTACAAAGGACTGGGTGAAATGGGCTCACAGCAGCTTTGGGAGACGACCATGGACCCGGAGCGCCGCACCTTGTTGTCGGTGAAACTGGAAGACCTTACGGAAACCGAAACCATCTTCACCACGCTTATGGGAGAAGATGTCGAGGCGCGCCGCAAATTCATCGAAGACAATGCCCTCGACGTGAAGAACCTGGATATCTAGGAAATGTTGGTGGTCTTTTTGAGGACGGGAGAGATTCCCGTCCTTTTTGATTGGTGCGTCCGGCAGGGCGCACTCACTTGCAGGTGAAAGTTCTTTATACGCCGGGTCGCGAAAGCAACCCCGCTCCGCCGACGTAAGCGACGTGAACAGGCCCATGCACTCGCTGCGGTTGAACGCGTCGTCTTTGACGGTCGCTGCAGGGCATTTCAACTTGGCGGAGGACTGGCGTTGCCAGGTTAAAGAACCGCAGTGAGACGGTATTCGCGGGCCACAGGTTCTACGATTTTCACGCGTCCGTGGCCTGGATTGATCTGTTGGCGGGTGCGAACCACTCCCGCTCGCTCTAGCTTCAGGACATCTCGGCGCACGGATTTGGGATCACGCTTCAGCGCGGCCGCCAGCGCCGTGATCGACGAAGATTTTGTTCGCACTTTCTGAACCAGCCGGAGACGCTCCGCCGTGAGAACCTCGACCATTGCGAGTGGGTCCTCGAACGTGATGGTGATCTCCGGCTTCATGACTTCCCGTCGATCCAGCTTGCGCGCCCGCTCCAGGGCCCGCTTGGCGTAACCTTCAAATCCATCCGTATTGATTTTCAACTTCATATCGGCTCCTTCTCCTGGCGGAGTTCCCGCACTTCGCCCAGGAATCGTTCCAGCAGCTTCTGGTAGCTGCTAAAAGTACATTTCTCTTCTGCGCCGGCGAAATGCCGATGGTGATCACCGTGGCTGTTATCGTAGCCCACCACCCTGCCGTTATCTCTGGCACAAAGAGCGTGATTGATGAAAGCCAGATTGTATTTGGCGACTGCGCCGCGAGAGTCCTGCCATACCTCTTCGCGGATGAGTCCTCTTCCGAGAGCACAACGCACTTGGGTCGTTTCGTCCACAATCTTGCGTAGCCTCCGGGTTTTCTGCACCTGTGGATCATAGCGCAGATAGGGCATTATACGCCCTGTCTGCCAGTCTAGGATCAACATTTCAACACGTTCGACGAAACCCGAGCGCCGCCACCTTGTTGTCGGTGAAGCTGGAAGACCTTACGGAAACCGAAACCATCTTCACCACGCTTATGGGAGAAGATGTCGAGGCACGCCGCAAATTCATTGAAGACAATGCCCTCGACGTGAAGAACCTGGATATCTAGGAAATGTTGGTGGTCTTTTTGAGGACGGGAGAGATTCCCGTCCTTTTTGATTGGTGCGAAGTCTTACATCTGGACAGATGAATTTGTGCAAGCGTACCTTGGGAAAATGGGCCCTTCCAAAAAAGCAGCTCGGTTGAGCGATCGGCAGTTTGCGCGTATCTCGCGAGCGCTGGCCGAGCCAAGGCGTTACGAAATCCTGAAAGTGCTTGGTTCCTCTGCAGGCCCTACCGCCTGCACCACTCTGCACAAGTCGCAGGACATCAGCGCCGCCACGCTTTCTCACCATATGAAGGAACTGGAGACGGCCGGCTTGATCCAGATCGTTCGCGAAGGCAAGTTTGCCAATCTCGTGCTCCAGCGTGACATCCTTCGCGCGTATCTGGACCGATTGTCGAGCATCTAACTGCCCTCCCAGGCGGCGAATTTGAATCCTCACAATTTGATGTTCATCTAACTATCGAATTGATTTTGGCAGAGGAGGATTTCGATGAGCGACTTAACCGGGAAAGTAGCGGTCGTAACCGGCGCATCCAAGGGAATTGGCGCGGGAATTGCGAAGGGCTTGGCGGAAGCCGGCGCTTCGGTCGTGGTGAATTACTCTTCCAGCAAACAGGGAGCGGAGCAGGTGGTCGCGGAGATAACGAACAAGGGCGGAAAAGCCATCGCCGTGCAGGGCGATGTTTCCAAGGCTGCCGACGTTCGCCGACTGTTTGAAGAAACGAAAAAGGTCTTCGGAAGGCTTGATGTTCTGGTGAATAACGCCGGCGTTTATCAGTTTGAGCCGCTTGAGGCGGTTACCGAGGGTGAGTTCCACCGGCAATTCGACACCAACGTTCTGGGCCTGATTCTCACGACCCAGGAGGCGGTGAAGCATTTCGGACCGCAAGGCGGAAGCGTGATCAATATTGGCTCTGTCGCCAGTTCGACCACTCCGCAAATGTCGGTGGTCTACACGGCAACCAAGGGAGCCGTGGACGCGATCACGGGCGTGCTCGCCAAGGAATTGGGCGCGCGCAACATCCGGGTTAACTCGATCAACCCTGGTGGCGTGGAAACCGAGGGTACCCGCAGCGGAGGCATCGTAGGAAGCGACTTCGAAAAGCAGATGGTGTCGCAAACGCCGCTGGGACGCTTTGGCCGGCCGGAGGATATCGCCCCAGTCGCGGTTTTCCTCGCCTCGCCCGCTTCCAGCTGGCTGACCGGTGAGACACTTCTGGCTTCCGGCGGACTGCGCTGAAGCGCCAGGCACTTGGGTCCATGAAGAATCAGCCATCCGACAAAGGGTGGCTGATTCCTTTACATTTTGTACCGTCTGTTGCTTGAGAGCTGACTGGTGCCGGGAGGGGGAATCGAACCCCCAAGGGCCGAAGCCCGGCGGATTTTGAGTCCGCTGCGTCTGCCAGTTCCGCCATCCCGGCGAAGGATGGGTCGAACTTAGGTTAGCACAGGCCAAGGGCCGCTCCAAGGTGGCGCTGGTCGATTCACTCTCGAGAGGAACGATCACTTTCATCACCGTGCAAGACCGAGTGAGCGGCCAGCGGCGTACTGAAACCGGGGCGGCCTAAACTTGCTTCACAGGGAAGGCGCCTGCCGGCGCTGCCGGCTCCTCCTATCTATCCCACACTGTGGTATATCCCACATTGAGTGCAATCGCCGCGTGAAACTCGTCTGCGTCCAAGGCCCAAGAGGGTGTTCGTGACCGACGTCGATTTGCTTTCCAGCGGAAATGCTCCAAAATCCACATAACAAAGCAAGTTAAGCAGGAATCGCTTCGTCTTTAGAACATAGACTTAGTATCCAATTCTCGTTTGCCGCACTACAATATGGGAGATCCGCAATAGCACCAAAAACACAGGTACTCAGCTGCCAATTCACTATGGTCACATCTGCCAAAGCAGTACCGTCGAGAGCTCGTCGTAAACCCAGCCGCGCAAAAGCGGAAAACGGAAAGGCCGCCCCGGTTTTGCTCAAGCACCATCTCGACGACCCGGAGCTGTTCATCAATCGCGAGCTGAGTCTGCTTGACTTCCAACGGCGAGTACTGGAAGAAGCGCAAGACGCCACCAATCCCATTCTTGAGCGGTTGATGTTTCTCTCGTTCGTGGGATCGAACATGGACGAATTCTTCATGGTCCGCGTTGCCGGCCTGAAGCGCCAGATCGAGAAGGGGGTGAACGATCCCGGACCAGACGGAATGTCGGCCACGGAGCAGTTGCGCGCCATACGTGCCTCGGTGATTCGCTTGTATCGTGCGGCGCACGAATGCTGGCGGAAGGGGCATGTCCCCACGCTCCATGAAGCGGGAATTCACGTCCTGGATTATGCCGAGCTTAGCGAGGAGCAACGGGCCGTCGCCAACACGTTTTTCCAGGATACGGTCTTTCCCACACTTACGCCGCTGGCGTTTGATCCGGGCCGGCCCTTTCCTCACATCTCGAATTTGAGTTTGAATCTTGCCGTGGTTTTGCGGGACAGCGAGGGCGTGGAACACTTCGCTCGGGTCAAGATCCCCGACAGCCTGCCACAATTTGTGCCGGTGAGCGCGGCACCCAAAGCGAAGAGCCGCACTAAGATCGTCACCAAGGAGCAGTCGTTTGTCTGGCTGGAGCAGCTGATCATGGCGAATCTTGCGACGCTGTTTCCGGGCATGGAGATCGTGCAGGCGCATCCGTTTCACATCACGCGCGATGCGGACACAGCGATTCAGGACCTGGAAGCCGGCGATCTGCTGGAGTCGATCGAAGAAGGAGTTTGGCAACGCCGTTTCGCCGATGTCGTGCGCGTCGAGATCAACGAGGCGATGCCGCAGAAGGTGCTCGATATCCTGATCGAGAATCTTGAACTGGACCGCGACGATATCTATAAGCTCAATGGCCCATTGTCGCTGGTACGGGTGCGCAACCTTTGCCGGCTCGACCGCCCCGATCTGAAGTTCCCGACGTTTATCCCCGCTACGCCGGCGCCCTTACTGAAGCAGGATGAGGAAGAGGACATCTTCTCGGTGATACGCAGAGGCGACATTCTCTTGCATCATCCCTTCGACTCATTCCAGCCGGTGGTTGGACTGCTGCAGAAAGCTGCCCGCGATCCGGGGGTGCTGGCCATCAAGATCACCCTTTACCGGGTGGGCCGGAATGCTCCGATTGTCGACGCGCTGCTTGAGGCGGTGGAAAACGGCAAGCAGGTGGCGGTGCTGCTGGAATTGAAGGCGCGCTTCGATGAAGAGAGCAACATCGTGTGGGCGCGAAAGCTGGAAGAATACGGCGTTCACGTCGTCTACGGTCTGATGGGACTGAAAGTGCATTGTAAGGCGGCACTGATTGTCCGCAAGGAGGGCGAGACCATCCGGCGTTATGCGCACCTGTCGACCGGCAACTACAACAGCATCACCTCGCAGCTCTATACCGATGTTGGCATGCTGACCTGCGATCCGGAGATTGGGGCTGATTGTACAGACCTCTTCAACTATCTGACTGGGTATTCAGCGAAGACGGAATATCGCAAGCTGCTGGTGGCTCCTATTTCGCTGCGCGATCGCTTCCAGGGCTTGATCGAACGCGAGATCGAACATCAGAAGCGCGGCCGTGGCGGCCACCTGATCTTGAAGATGAACGCGCTTGTCGACAGGAACATGATCCAGGCGCTCTATCGCGCATCGCAAGCCGGGGTGAAGGTCGATCTGCTGGTGCGAGGCATCTGCTGCCTGCGTCCTGGGCTTCCCGGCGTGAGCGACAACATAGAAGTCACCAGCATTGTGGGACGGTTTCTGGAGCACAGTCGAATTTTCTATTTCCGCAATGGCGGCGACGAAGAGATTTATCTGGGAAGCGCCGACCTCATGCCGCGCAATCTGAATCGCCGGGTGGAAGTGATTTTTCCGGTTGAAGATCCTGGCCTCGTCCGCCAGATACGCAATGAGATCCTGGGAACCTACCTCAGAGACAAGGCGAAAGCCCGCCACATGCAAACCGACGGAAAATATGTGCGCGATCCCGATCACGCCAAGAAGGGCGCGCTGAATGCTCAGGAATGGTTCATCGCGAAGGCGTCGCGACGGGGGATCCGGTAGCACGTTTTCGCGCCACGCGATTCGGCATCAGGCGCGGCAAAGATTCAACCTCAGTTGCCGGTCGTTCGTCGCTTTGGGAGACACGTCGGATCGCGTGGTTGCCGGCTCGTCACTTTCTTACGGCCCAAGCCAAACCGTCGGGGCCTTTTCCCACTGCGATTCGTCCCGTCACTGTGAGGGTCTTCAGATCGACGACGGCGACATAGCTGTCGGAAGCCACTGCAACATAGGCGCGCGAACCGTCCGGTGGAACCAGGATTCCGGCGGTCGCACGCCCGAGACTGATATGCTTCACGACTTTGCGGGAAGGCACCTCGACCACGGTAAAGTCCCCGCCTCCGATGTCTGAGATCAAAACATGCCCGCCATCGGGCGTGAACTTCAGACGATTGGAATGTTTCGCCTGAACGTCGAAGGTTTGGACCACCTTCCGGCTGGCGATGTCGATGACCGACACGGTGCCATCGCCGGAGTTGGCCGCCCAAAGCTGCTTCCCGTCGGGAGAGACATCGAAGCCCTCCGGCTCTTTTCCTGCAGGTATCACGGTTTGGTTCCAACCGGAGGCGTCGGCACGCTTATCTCGAGTCAGAATGCTGAGGGTGCTGGAGTTCACGTTGGAGGTGAAGATTTGATTTTCATCCTTCCCGACGACGAGCATATGGGTGCGATTCTGACCTAGCCCCAGCACCCAATCGATCTGCTTGCTCGCGGGATCGTAGCGTCCGATCGCCTTGCTTCCTTCCGCAGTGAAATACACCTTGCCGCCAACGTAAGCCAGCCCATGGGGCGCGATCAACGCTCCCAGATCGACTGCGGGCAGCGGCTTGCGCGCTACAAGGTCGACGACCGAGAGGGTGTGCAGCGGGGTGCTGAAAGCGCCATAATTCGAGATGTAGGCGAACTTTCCGTCGGCCGAAGCCACAATCTCGTGTGGATCGTTGCCGGCTGGAACACGCGCAACCACCTTCAGCGTCTGGGGATCAACGATCGCCAGCATGCGATCTTCCTTCTCCAAGACAAGCAAAGCGGGCGAAGGATTTTGGGCAAAGGTCAAGATGGTGGAGAACGCCATCAAAATTGCGACGCAAAACACGCGGAAACCCTGGGCCATGGCTCTGCTCCTCGCTTGCGCAGGGGGAATCGTCTGCTTAGGCGCTGGCGGCTTCCGGTTTGCTCTGCAGCAATTGCCGCAAAACGTAATGCAGAATTCCACCATGTCTGTAGTACTGCACTTCTTGCGGCGTGTCGATGCGGACGGTGGCGTCGAACTCGATCCGGGTTCCGTCAGCCTGCGTGGCCCGCACCGTCACGGTGCGACCAGGAGCGAAGTTGTCCAGCACCTCGGTCAGGCCGAGAACATCGAATGTTTCCTCGCCGGTAAGGCCGTTCGTCTCGGCGTTTTCGTCATCGAGGTATTGTAGTGGCAAAATGCCCATGCCCACCAGATTCGAACGGTGGATGCGTTCGAAACTTTCTGCGAGCGCCACCCGCACCCCCAGCAAGCGCGGACCTTTGGCGGCCCAGTCACGCGACGAGCCGGAGCCGTATTCCTTGCCTGCCAGCACCATCAGGGGCGTTCCCTCCTGGCGATACTTTACCGACGCGTCATAGATGAACATCTCTTCGCCATCCGGCAGGTGACGCGTGTAAGCGCCTTCGCGCTGTGGTGTGAGCTTATTGCGCAGACGCACGTTGGCAAACGTGCCGCGCATCATCACTTCATGATTGCCTCGCCGTGATCCGTAGGAGTTGAAATCGCCTACCGAAACACCATGCTGAATCAGGTATTGGCCTGCGGGGCTGTTCGGCTTGATGGATCCGGCAGGTGAGATGTGATCGGTCGTAACGCTGTTTCCCAGAAAGACGAGGACGCGTGCGCCCGAAATGTCAGCGACAGGCGCAGGGGTTTTCGGCATGTTTTCAAAGTAGGGAGGGTTCTTGACATAGGTCGAGCTGTCGTCCCAGGCGAAGGTCTCGCCTTGGGGAACGTGCAGCCCGCGCCACCGTTCGTCGCCCCGGAAAACGTCTTTGTAGGTTCCCTGGAACAGGTCTCCGGTGATGAACTGATGCACTACGTCGTGCACTTCCCTGGTGGTGGGCCAGATATCTTTGAGGTACACCGGCACGCCGTTTCCGTAGCCAAGCGGCTCGTGATACATGTCGAAATCGACGCGACCCGCAAGCGCATACGCGACAACGAGCGGCGGCGACATAAGATAGTTGGCGCGCACTTCGGAGTTGATGCGGCCTTCAAAATTACGATTGCCGCTGAGCACCGACGCCACAACCAGATCTTTGTCGGCGATGACCTTGGAGACCTCTTGCGGCAGCGGGCCCGAGTTGCCGATACACGTGGTGCAGCCGTACCCGACCAGATCGAAGTTCAGCTGCTCGAGATACGGCATCAGGCCGGAGCGTGTGAGGTACTCGGTAACGACCATCGATCCGGGGGCGAGCGACGTCTTCACCCACGAAGGGACCCTCAGGCCTTTCTCGACGGCCTTCTTGGCCAGCAGGCCGGCCGCAACCATCACGTAGGGATTGGAGGTATTCGTGCAGCTCGTGATGGCGGCGATGACGACGCTACCGTGATTCAGCGACTCTTCGAGTGCGACCTCGGTAGCCACTCCGCCACTGGCGTGGGCCTCGAGGCCAGCCGGATGACCACCTTCGCCCTCCCAACGTGCGCCCTGCTTCGGAGGCACCGTTTGTCCGGGCTTGAGCAAGCCGGGCAGCGCCTGTTCGAAGGAGGCGGCTGCCGCCGACAATGGCACGCGATCCTGCGGACGTTTTGGACCGGCGATGCTGGGCACTACAGTCGATAAGTCGAGTTCCAGCACTTGACTGTACTCGGCTTCGGGGGTGGCGGCGGTATGGAAGAAACCCTGCTCTTTGCAGTAGGCTTCGACGATCGCGACATGTTCGTCGCTGCGTCCACTGAGCCTCAAATAGCGCAGTGTCTCCTCATCGACGGGGAAGATGCCGCAGGTTGCGCCGTATTCGGGAGCCATGTTGCCGATGGTAGCGCGATCGGCGAGCGGCAAACTGGCGAGACCTGGGCCAAAGAACTCGACGAACTTCCCCACCACACCATGTTTGCGCAATATCTCCGTCACGGTGAGCACCAGATCGGTAGCGGTGGCGCCCTCGGGCAATTCATTCTTCAACCGCACGCCAACCACTTGCGGAATGAGCATGGAGACCGGCTGGCCCAACATCGCAGCTTCGGCCTCGATACCACCAACGCCCCAACCCAGCACGCCCAGGCCGTTGATCATGGTGGTGTGTGAGTCGGTGCCGACGAGCGTGTCGGGATAGAGCATGTGCTGGCCCGATTCGCCACGCTCTCCGATGAAAACAACGCGTGCCAGGTACTCGAGGTTGATCTGGTGAACGATACCGGTATCCGGCGGGACGATGGCGAAATTCTTGAACGCCGTCTGCCCCCACCGCAGGAATGCGTAACGTTCCTTATTGCGGGAGAACTCCAGCTCGGCGTTCAGTTGAAACGCCTGCGGGGTGCCAAACTCATCGACCTGGACGGAGTGATCGATGACCAGTTCCGCCGGTTGCAGCGGGTTGATGCGCTTAGGATCGCCACCGAGCGTCTTCATGGCATCACGCATGGCTGCCAGATCGACTACGGCAGGAACTCCCGTGAAGTCCTGCAGGAGCACGCGACTCGGCATAAACGCGATTTCCTGCGAGGCGACGCTTTTGCTGTTCCACTCGGTCAGCGCGCGGACATCGTCGGCCTTCACCGATTTTCCGTCTTCGCGGCGCAGCAGGTTCTCCAGCAAAATCCGCAGGGAATACGGGAGATGGCGGATCGAGCATCCATGCTGCTCGACGGCAGAAAGCTTGTAGATTTCAAATTCGCGATTTGCTACGCGGAGAGAAGACCGGCTGCCGAACGTATTCATGACGGATGAGTCCCTTCTAGTTTGAGGCAGAACAGCTGGTGACAGCTTCACGGAAAGCGGAACCTATTATCTTAAAACGATTGGAACTTCAGCGGAAGTGGGGCCGGACCAGTGGGTGTGATTTACGTCCTTGACTTGGCGCGGAGCAGCAGGATGGGTACGCTGACGCTGTGCCGGACTTGCGTGACGGTCGTACCCAGGAACAGGTCGGCCAGGAAGCGGTGGCCATGCGTGCTCATCGCCACCAAGTCGCAACCTTTGCGCTGGACCCAATTTACGATTTCCTTCACCGGCTCTCCGAATGCCAGCTCCGCCTCGGCAGGAATTCCGATCGCTTCGAACTCCAAACGGACCGTTTCCAAATAGGCTGTGTCCTCGACGATCTCCGGGCTTACCGCGTCTCGACCGTAGGTCCTGGCCGCCCATCCGTCGGCCACGTGCAGCAAGACAAGACGGCTGTTGGCCAGTTTGGCCAGTTGCTTGACGTGTTCAATGATGGCCCGGTCGGTGGGCGTCCCATCCAGCGTTACCAGTATTGTGTCGTACATGAGGGTCCGGTCTGGCGTTCGTCCTTCATCCGCGGGTGACGATCTGCCACGCTGTTTTCAGAGAGTCGGGTAGGCCCCAGATATCCATGGCGGTGATGAGCATAGCACTGGACCATCCTGCCATCAGGAGGAACCACCCGTTCTTCCATTTTCCCATCCGCTTTCGCGAACTCGTGAAGTGCAGCAGCGGGAACATGGCAAAGGGCAGTTGCAGCGCCAGCACGACCTGGCTCAGCGTCAGCAGGTCGGTAATGCTGCTGTCTCCGCGCAGTCCGATGATGAAGACCGCCGGCACGATAGCGAGCGAACGCGTGATCAAGCGACGCACCCAGGGCTGGATGCGCCACCGCATAAATCCTTCCATCACGACCTGGCCGGCGAGGGTGCCGGTGATGGTGCTGCTCTGGCCGCTCGCCAGCAGCGCCACCGCAAACAACGTACTGGCGGCTGCGGTTCCTAACAGCGGGGCGAGCGTCAGGTACGCTACGCGAATCCAGTCACTGTTTGCCGCGAAGGTCACGACGTGGCCTCCCGAGGTAGTGACACTCTTCTTTCCAAAGAACACAGTAGCCGCCAAAACCAGGATCGCCGCATTCACGAAGAAGGCTATGGTCAAAGCTACGGTGGAATCAATCGTGTTGAATTGGATAGCGCGTCGAACCGAGGCCTCATCCTTTTGCAGCCTGCGGCTTTGCACCAGAGCCGAATGGAGATAGAGATTGTGCGGCATGACGGTTGCGCCAATCATGCCGATGGCCACGTAGAGCATCCCGGCCTCGCGGAAGCGTGGCGAGATGAGGGCACGGCCCATTTCCAGAAAGCTGGGCTGCGTCTGCGGAAGAACGAAGATCTCGATAAAGTAGCAGACGGCGATGGTGCCAATCAGCAGCAGGACGATGGCTTCAATCGTGCGCATGCCGAAGCGTTGCAGCGCCAGGAGCAACAGCACGTCCAAGCCGGTAATGATGACAGCCCAAAGCAGAGGAATATGGAACAACAGGTTGAGGGCCACGGCGCTTCCCAGCACCTCGGCCAAATCACAGGCGCCGATGGCCACTTCGCTTAATAACCAGTTTGGCCAGCGTGTCCAGCTCGGATACCAGTCACGGCAACACTGAGCGAGATCCTTTCCGGTCACCACCCCCAGGCGGGCAGAAATGACTTGCATAAAAATCGCCATCAAGCTCGCCAGGCCGACCACCCACAGCAACGCGTATTTGAACTGGGCGCCCCCTTGCAGGTCGGTTCCCCAGTTTCCGGGGTCCATATAACCTACGCTGACGAGAATCGCCGGGCCCACAAAGGCCCGCCATTGCTGCCAGAACCCCGCCTGATAATGCGGAACCTCGATCGAGCTGTGCACGCCTTCCAGAGACGGATGGCCGACGTATGCCTCGAGTTCGCCGGCGGTCAGGCCGTGATCGGGCGTTTCGGTTCGATTTGGCAACGGATGCTTCATGTCGAACTCGACCTAGTCCCTTCTCCGCTCAGCTGGCGGAGCGAGACTCGATGTGTGGCACACAACCACGCATACTTGTCGCGGAGTCGGGCTATCCCCTTATAGCCTTAACGTAAATATATCACACGTAGTTAACTAGGGTTAATGCAGGAAAGGGCGCTAATTCGCTCTGGAAACCCAGAGCTTGTCCGCCGCCGGGCCGCCCAGCTCGATGTTTTTCTTGCCGATGGCGAGAGAGAGGGTACCGTCGTAATTCCTGGCCCGAACTTTGATGCGGGCTCCAGGCCGAATTCCCTTTCGCTCGAAGAATTCCAGCAATTCGCGGTCGCGCTCGTAAATGCTTCGGACTGAATACGAGCTGCCGGGCTCGGATTCGGAAAGCAGCAGCAATCCGCGCTTGCGACGGATGCCGGGGAGTTCCGGGGTAGAGGAATTGCCATGTGGGCAAGGGCCTTCGCTGCCCAGTTTGTGCAGCAATTTGGCTTCAAAGTCGCTGGAAACGGCATGTTCCAATCGCTCGGCCTCGTCATGTACCTTGTACCACTCCATGTCGAAGATCTCATGCAACATGCGCTCGATCAGATGATGGCGCAGGGCGAGACGCCGAGCTATATTTCGTCCCTCGGTTGTCAGCTGCACCCGGCCATCCTGGCGGACCAGCACCAATCCGTCACGCCGCAGGCGTCGAAGAGCCATGGTTACCGCCGGGGGAGACACCGAGAGCCAGGTTGCCAAACGCGCGGAGATCACCTGATCGCCTTCACATTCGGCCTCCAAAATGGCCTTGAGGTAGTCTTCTTTAGAAACTGTGATCATCGCGTGGGCCAACGCTCTACAGTTAACGCCGGTTAACCGAGAATTGCAAGATTCTGAACTCTCTGCGGAAGGCACCGATCCAGGTTGCTCGCCGGTGGAAGGCGCCTCTGACGCACCCGCTGGTCGAAGCGGATTGACATTGGGCGTACCGCAACCCTACTCTTTGTTTTCGCCCTGCGCCTGATGACGATGGGTCAACAGCAGCCGCGGAGCTCCCCCTTATGAAGGTCCTGGTCCTCGGTAGCGGTGGTCGCGAGCACGCGATCGTTTGGAAGCTTCGGCAATCGAGGCGGCTCAGTAAGATCTATTGCGCGCCGGGAAATGATGGCATCGCGGCCGAGGCGGAATGCGTACCTGCGGACCTAAAAAGCCTCGATTCCCTGCTGCTGTTGGCGAATCGGCTGAGCCCGGACGTGACCATTGTCGGTCCTGAATTGCCGCTAACGCTAGGCGTGGTCGATGAGTTTCAAAAGCGCGGCTGGCCGATCTTCGGTCCGACCCGTGCCGCCGCGCAACTGGAGTGGAGCAAGAGTTTCGCCAAAGAGTTCATGCAGCGGCATCGCATTCCGACGGCCGGCTACTCCGTGTGTGTTAACAAGGAAGAGGTCAAGGAGGCGCTGGTCCATTTCCATACGCCGGTCGTGGTCAAAGCCGACGGACTGGCGGCGGGCAAAGGTGTCGTGATCGCGCAGACCAAGGACGAGGCGCAGCATGCAGCCGAGGAGATGCTCAGCGGCGAGATGCTCGGCGAGGCCGGTGCCCGCGTTGTGCTGGAGGAATTTCTCAACGGCGAAGAGCTTTCGTTCCTGGTGATGAGTGACGGAGCGCGCGTGGTCCCTTTGGCGGCGGCACAGGACCACAAACGGGTGTTCGAAGGGGACCAGGGTCCGAACACCGGCGGAATGGGCGCCTACTCAAGCGACCAGATTGTCGACGCCCAAATGCGCAACTGGCTGATGACCCATATTGCTCGTCCGGTGATCGCCGGGATGCGGAACGAGGGCGCGGAATACAAGGGGATCCTTTATTGTGGCATCATGATGACGGCGCGTGGCCCCATGGTGCTGGAATTCAACTGCCGCTTCGGAGATCCGGAGACGCAGCCCATCATGATGCGCATGGAGAGCGATTTGCTGGAGGCGATTGAGGCGTCGATTGAGGGGCGCGTGAGTGAAGGCGACTTCCGCTGGTCGACCGATCCGGCAGTCTGTGTTGTGATGGCCTCGGGAGGGTATCCTGGCGCCTTTGAGGCCGGCAAACTGATCAGCGGCATGGACGAGGCTGATCGCATCCAGGGCGTGAAAGTTTTCCATGCGGGGACCAATCGCCGCGATGACGAATTCTATACTTCGGGTGGTCGAGTGTTGGGCGTAACGGCACGAGGCAGCAATCTGCCGGAAGCTGTCGAACGGGCCTATGATGCCGTGCTGAAGATCCGCTTCAACGGCATGCATTATCGCAAAGACATCGCCGCACGCGGACTCAAGCATTTACGAGCAGGGACGTAGAAATCGTATGGACAAACAACCTCTTGTTTCTATAGTTATGGGCAGCGACTCGGACCTCGACATCATGAATGAGGCTGCCAAAGCTCTGGCCGAGTTCGACATTCCTCATGAAATCGATATCACCTCGGCGCATCGCTCCCCGGCGCGCACCAGCGAGTATTCGCGCGGCCTGAAGGCGCGCGGTGTGAAAGTTGTCATCGCCGGCGCGGGAGGCGCGGCTCATCTTGCCGGCGTCATAGCCGCCGAAACGACCTTGCCGGTGATCGCCGTGCCCATTCCCTCAACTGCACTCCTGGGGCTGGATTCCTTGCTCGCCATGGTGCAGATGCCGGCAGGAATTCCCGTCGCTACGGTGGCCATCGGCAAGCCTGGCGCAACCAATGCCGGCATTCTGGCCGCGCAGATAATCGGACTATCCGATACCTCGGTCGCCAAGAAGCTCGAGGCTTACAAAGAGAAGCTCGCCAAGGGTGTGGAAGCGAAGTCAAAGAAGCTGAAGGAGAGCCGCAAGGCGTGAGCGCGGTTCTGGCGGGTCGCCGAGACCGCAACCGCTCGCCGACGGAACTAAAACTGAAGCCCCTTGAGATATGCTCGAAAGTCCGGACCCAGGTCTTCACGCTTCAGGGCGAACTCGACCGTTGCTTTCAGCATGCCCAGCTTGTCGCCGGTATCGTGACGCTTGCCTTTGAAGGTGTAGCCGTAGATTTTCTCGTGCTTAAGCAACTCCTTCAGGCCGTCTGTCAGTTGCAATTCTCCACCCGTACCGAGTTGGGTTGATTCCAACAACTCGAAAATTTTTGGCGTGAGTACGTATCGTCCGATGATTGCAAGATTGGAAGGCGCATCCTCCAGCTTGGGCTTCTCTACCAGGTCGTGCACCTCAAACAGGTCCTTCCGGCCGGGTACGGGGGTGGCGTCGAGCACACCGTACGAAGAAATGGCCTTACCCTCCACCACCTCGGTAGCAAGAACTGACGCGCCGGTCTCGTTGTAGATATCGATCATTTGTTTCAGACAAGGAACTTCGGCATCCACAATGTCATCGGCGAGAATCACCGCGAAGGGTTCGTCGCCGACCAACTCGCGCGCCATCAATACGGCATGCCCCAATCCCATCGCCTCTTTTTGACGGACATAGGCCATGTGAATCATGTCGGAGATTTGCCGTACGACGGCCAGCAATTCCGTCTTACCGCGTTCTTCGAGCATCTTCTCCAGCTCATAGCTCACGTCAAAATGGTCTTCAATGGCGCTTTTCCCGCGTCCCGTCACAATGATGATCTGGTCACAGCCGGAGGCCAGTGCTTCCTCGACGCCATACTGGATGATGGGCTTGTCAACCAGCGGCAACATTTCTTTCGGCTGCGCTTTGGTCGCCGGCAAGAAACGTGTTCCCAGTCCAGCCGCCGGAAATACGGCTTTCCGAACCCTCTTTGACATGGACACCTCGTAGCAAGCTGCTCGCGCAGCCAGTTGCGGAATGATTGCAGCAGAGTCGTGCTCTTGGATGCAGGGACACTTCCAGGGGATTACAGCACCGGGCTGTCGTTCCCCAACATGGTTTTGCGAATGATCTGCACCGGTGCGAAGCCCTGCTTCATAAACTCGTCGTGGAACTGCTGCAGGTTGAACTTGTCGCCCATTTTCTCTTTGTAATCGGCGCGCAAATGCATGATCTCCAGCTTGCCCAGCGTATAGACCAGGTACGTAGGGTCAGAGGTTCCGCGCTTGGCCTCGCGACGTGAGACCTCCGGTGTCTGATGGCCTTCCTTGATGAAGAACTCGGTCGCCTGGTCGAGTGTCATCGGTCCGGTGTGCATCTGGATGCCCACAATGTAGCGCGCGTCGCGTAAAAGCGCGTCCTGCAGCTGACCGATTCGCAACTTGGGATCGCCGCCCCCGTATCCTTCGTCGAGCATCATCTGTTCGGTGTAATGGGCCCAGCCCTCGATGTTCGTGCCGCAGCCCTCCAGCTTGCGCACCTTGGAGGGGAACTGCTTGATCCACAAGAATTGCTCATAGTGGCCGGGATACGCCTCGTGGATCGCGGTGCTGACGATGGTGCCGCGGTTAAAGCCTTCCATCCACTCCCTGGTCTGCTGGGGAGGCCAGTTGGCCTCGGGCAAGGTAACGTTGAAATAGGCCTCGGTCGCCTTCGTTTCGAATGGTCCCGGAGGATCCATCGAGGCGGACGTCAAGGCGCGCATGAAGGGAGGCGTCTCTTCAACAATGGGCCGAATGTCAGACGGGATCGTGATGATCTGCTTGTGCTGGATGAACCCGGTGAGGCTATTGAAAGTGTCACGAAAACTTTGCAGCAGCTGATCGGGCCGGGGATGGTCTTGCTCCAGCTGCTCCAGAATTTGCTCGGGAGTTTTCGACGGGTCGATCTGCGCTGCCACCCGCTTCAACTCGGCTTGATTCTTATGCAAGTCGTCATAGCCGATCTGCAGGAGACGGTCCAGCGGAATCTCGACCATTTCTTCGTATTTCAGTTTCTCGCGGTACTTCTCCGCACCCAGCCGGAAGTCCCCATTCGATACCGGGAGTAAATCTTCTTTCAGAAAATTCTGGTAGCGCTGCAAATCGGTAATCACCGCATCGTTCGAGGCTTTAAACTGCGCGAGCAGCGAGGGGTCGTTCACCTGTTTGAAGGCCGCAGGCACATCTTTCTGGAAAAAGCTGATGATACCGGGCATTTGCTCCAGCGCAATCTCGGTGTAGATTTTCGGCGGGTTCTTCAGGTTCGACTTCGCCATCGCGAGGTTCGCCGGAATTTTCTGCTCGCGCGCGATCACCGACTTCAACCGCTCCCCGGGAGGAGCGAAGTTGCGACTCATCAGGCTGAAGATGGTGGAAGTCGAGCTGCCGGAATATACGTCGGGATTGCGCTCCCACATGCGGATTTCCTGCAATTCCAGCAGGCGGGCGTTCACCGCATTCGACATGATGATGAGGTCGGCGCGCTGTTCCTCATCGAGCAGATCGGGATGAAAGATCCCAAACTCCTGCTTGAAGTCGAGCAGGAAAGCGATCTCGGCCGCTCGCGCTTTTGGTGAGAAGTCTTCCAGCATCTGGTCGTATTGATGCAAGCCCACGGCTGTGCCTTCCGAGGGATGGAAGTCGAAGTAGCGATCGAAATACGCGTTAACCAGCCTGTCGTAGTCTGCAGCCGAGTACGGTTGCTTCGTGGCTGGAGGCAAGGGAGCGGTCTGGCTCATGGTGGTCTGGCAATTCAAAAAGAGAGCGGAGAGCAGCGTCAACGCCGCCCAATTCTTATGCATGAGGCGGATAATCCTTTCGAAACAAGCAACCAGGTAAGCTACCACAGCCTTGCGCTCAGGCGACCGCCTGCTGGGTATCGGCCAGCTGCTCCAGCAGTCCTTTGAGTCGCGTGAGCACCTGCTCCGGCTGCTTGTCCTTGAGCGAAAACTTCAACACACCCGCGGGCGTGAACTGGCTGCCCGGCTGGCTCGCGACGAAGCGGGCCAACCGCTCGGGATCGACCGTGGCTTTCTCGGTGAACCGAATACTCACAGCTTCACGACGACGCTCGATCTGCGCTACCCCGACCCGCTGCGACAGGATTTTCAGTGCCGCATATTCCAGCAGGTTCTGCACCGCCGGAGGCGGCGCACCGTAGCGGTCGCTGAGCTCTCCTGTCACGTCCTTCAGTTGCGCCTCGTTCTCGACTGCGGCGACCCGTTTATACATCCGCAGCCGCTGATTTTCTTCCTTGATGTAGTCGGCGGGAATACGAATGTTCAGGCCTAAATTCAATTGGGTCTCAGGGGTATCCTCTTCGACTTCGCCTTTCAGCTCGCGAACGGTTCGCTCCAGCATCGTGGTGTACAACTCAAAGCCGACCGCCTCGATGTGGCCGCTCTGCTGACCGCCCAGGAGATTGCCCGCTCCACGCAATTCCAGGTCGAGCGCGGCAATTTTGAAGCCTGCTCCGAGATCACTGAACTCTTTCAGCGCAGCCAGCCTGCGACGAGCCAGATCGCTCAAGTCGCGGTCGGGAGGAATCATCAGGTACGCGTAGGCACGCCGGTCCGAGCGCCCAACCCGGCCGCGTAACTGATACAACTCGGAAAGCCCGTGCCGGTCTGCACGATTGATGATGATGGTGTTGCACAGCGGAATGTCGAGGCCATTTTCGATGATCGTGGTGGCCAGCAGAATGTCGGCCTCGTGCCGCATGAACGCGAGCATCACGCGTTCCAGCTCACTTTCGGGCATTTGCCCATGGCCGACCAAAATGCGGGCCTTGGGAACCATCTGCCGAATCTTGTCAGCGATGTCGTAGATGCTCTCGACACGATTGTGCACGAAGTAGACCTGACCGCCGCGCTCAAGTTCCTTTTCGATCGATGAGCGGATGAGTTTCTCATCCCACGCTGCGACCAATGTCTGGATGGCCATGCGATCTTTCGGTGGCGTCTCAATCACGCTCATATCGCGTAACCCGAGCAGGGACATGTGCAGGGTCCGGGGAATCGGCGTCGCCGACATCGTCAGTACGTCCACTTCCTTGCGCAGTTGCTTCAGCCGCTCTTTATGGCGCACGCCGAAGCGCTGCTCCTCGTCGACGACGACCAGGCCCAGGTCGCTGAACTTCACATCTTTCGATAGCACACGATGGGTGCCGATGACGATGTCGACTTCTCCGGTTTCCAGCTTGGCCAGGGTTTCTTTCTGCTGTTTGGCCGAGCGAAAGCGGCTCATCATCTCGATCTTGATGGGGAATGCGGCAAAGCGCTGCTTGAAGGTGTTGAAGTGCTGAAAGGCGAGCACGGTCGTAGGAGCCAGGACTGCGACTTGCCGATTGTCTCCGACCGCCTTAAATGCGGCGCGCATGGCGACCTCGGTTTTCCCGTAGCCCACATCGCCACACAGCAGCCGATCCATGGGCGTCGGACTCTCCATGTCGTGTTTGACGTCGCTGATGGCGCTAATCTGATCTTCCGTTTCGTTGAACTCGAAGGCATCTTCGAATTCGCGCTGCCACTCCGAATCGGGAGCAAATGCGTGACCCTGCGCGGTCCGGCGCACGGCGTAAAGTTTCAGCAACTCCTCGGCCATGTCCTTCATGGCCTTCTTTACGCGGGACTTCGTCTTCTGCCACTGCTGCGTGCCCAACCGGTTCAGAACCGGCTTTACGCCCTCGGACGACCGGTACTTCTGGACCAGGTCGAGACGCGTCAGGGGTACGTACAGCCGCGCTCCCTCCGCATACTCCAGCACCATGAACTCTGCCGTGCCACCGTCTTCCTGCGGAACCTCCTTCAGCCCCTGGTACTGGCCGATGCCATGTTCCACGTGCACAACGTAATCGCCAACTGCCAAGTCACGGAAGTCGGAAAGAAAAGCCGACACCTTCGACCGCTTGCCCTGCGGGCGCCCGACCGAGAGTTCCGCCTCGTCGAATAAATCGCGCGAGCCGAAGAGAACCAGGTTGGCCTCGGGGAGTGCCACCCCCTCAGGCACATAGGCTTTGACGATCGTGGGAACCGAGACATCTTCGGTGAAGTACGTGGATTCATCGACAAAAATTTCTGTACCGGGCTTGGGAGTGCGGCTGCCAATGCGGAACGAAAGGTTGTACTCATTGAAAACGTCTGCCAGCCTTTCGACTTCCCCAGTGCTGCCCACCGCGAAAATAACGCGCTTGCCTTCTCTGGTCAGGCGCCCAACCTCTTCCGCCATCGCGGCAATGGATCCATGAAAGCGAGTGGTGGGTTGCGTCTGCAAAGTGAGGTGCTCGCCGGCGGCGTCTTCAATCCCCAATTGTTCAACCGCGACGGTCGCGAAATACTGCAACTGTTCCTGCCATTGTTCCGGAGTCAGGTAAAGGTCTTCGGGACGGACGAGGTTTCCAACCAGGCTCCGCTCATGGACTTCCGTCAATCGAGTCCACCAGCTGTCGTGTACTTCCTGCAGGGCGTCCGGTTCTTCCAGAACGACGGTGGCGCGAGGCATCAAGTCGAAAAATGTGCGGTCTGCGCCGGCTACGGGAGCGTAGACCTCCCAGCCGGGAAAAACAGCCACTCCCGTCGCACGTAGTGTCTGCTCGATGACTTCTTCGTCGCCCTGCAAACGCTGGCCCGACAAGCGAGCGTTAATCGCCGTCAGGGTTTCCTCGTCGACCGGCGTCTCAGTCAGCGGCAGCAGGACCACGTCGTCGGTCGAAGCCGCCGAGCGTTGCGTCGTAGGATCGAACTTGCGAATTGACTCGACCTCGTCGCCAAACAATTCAATCCGCACTGGGCGGTCGGATTCCGGCGAGTAGACGTCCAGCAAGCCGCCACGATGTGCGAATTCGCCGGGCATTTCGACCACATCGACCTGGTTATAGCCCACAAGTCGCAGGTGCTCGACCAGTCGCTCGGGATCGATTGTCTCGCCGCGGCGGATGACCTTCGCCAGATCGGCATAGAACTCATTGTCATGCAGACGCATCGTGGTCGCCGCGAGCGGGGTGAGCACCACCTCGGCCGCACCCGTCGCGATCTTCCACAACGCGGTTGCGCGATTCTCCTGGATCTCAGGATGCGGCGACTGATTCTCGAAAGGCAGCACGTCGTAGGCGGGAAGTCCGATCACGGCCTCAGGAGCAACCGTTCCCGTCAGCTCTCCCAGGGACCGGACAACCGGCAGCATCTCCTCCATGGCGCGGTTGTCAGCGACGATGATCACCAGCGGGCGTCCGGTCGCCCGAGGCAGCAACGCATAAAAGAGGGCTTTGCCCGTCGGGGTCAGTCCAGAAACACGTGTCCGCCCCGCGCCGCCCTTGACCTGGGCTACCGCACGCGCAAATGCAGGAGACTTTTCTACGTCCGCGAAGATTTCGCGAACGAACGGGAGGATCATTACTCGTTCATTTTATCAGGGTCGCGCAGCGCGGGAACCCGGGGCCCTGGACTGCAGCCAGCAGACTCGAAAGCTGAAACTCACGTTAGAACTCGAAGTGAGCACGAAGTCCCGGGACGGTTACGGGTCCGCGATCGCGGTTCATCCCGGGATTGTTGATGTGTTGCACGTCGACGGCCAGAAACATTCCTCGCCAGACATGGGCGGTGTAGAACGCTTCTTCGATGTTCTCGCGGCCGTAGTTAATGGCCCCGTCGCCGAGGATAAATCCCAGGCCGCCGTCACCGAGATAGGTATAGTGCGCCTTCGACAGCCCGCTCGAAACGAATGCGACTCCGGCACGATCGAGACTACGCTTCCAGCGTGTGCCCTTCGAGTAGCCGCCGATCAAGACCCCTTCGTTGTCCTCGGTGTAGGCGAACGATTCATGATTGCCTTCGTTCCAGCCCCAACGTCCGAAAGCCCAGACATCGCTGCTCAGCTCTTGTTCGAAGTTGAAGCCGAAGCCGTACTTGATGGTTCCTTGTTGCCGCGTTGCGGTTACGTCCGGAGTCGGCGTTATATGTTCCAGATAAAGCAGGACGGCTTGCTGATAGCTGCCCATGTTGGCGTGGTTGACGTAGCTCAGAAAGCGGAGCGTCGTGTCTTTGTTCTTCAAGAGCTTGTGCCGAAGCTCAAGTTCAACGTTCTCGGCGCGCGCGCGAGCCACGTCGGCGTCAAGATTTGGGCCGTTGGCCACCTTCGGCATGAGACCTTCGGCAAAACGCAAGCCCCAGTTGCGGTCCTCGTAGTCGAAGAGTGCAGCAAAGGTGTAACCGCGTGTATCGGCCGCGTAGTCCCATGCACCATTGTTATCAATCACCCAGTTGAGGAACTGGTAGTGGCTGTCGGTGCCGCCCACGTTCAGGTCCAAGAAGTCCGCCAGCGACATCTTGCCGAAGCGGATCTCCAGTCGCCGTACCGGAAGCTGCGTCGGCAGTGAAAGCGGGGTTCGCTCCACTTCGATCTTCTCGCTGGAGAAGGGAATGATCTGCTGAATCATCCCGCGCGCGATGTACGGGGCCTTGCCCAGGGCGGGATTGCGAACCACGTCGAGGTTGGTGAAACCGGCGAGTCCAAGTGCTCCGCTGATGCCGCCCCAACCGGTCTCTTCCAGATCCAGATAGCCGATGGTGTTGCGAGTGAATTCGTATCCGGTGAACAGCGTCAGCACCCGCGAAGTGGCCTGCTCAGCATAATCTTTGAAGCTGTTCGGCCCACTATACTTAGCATAAAAGGACGCATGTGCCTGGAAGACGATGTTCGCCTGGCCGGAAATCCACCACTTGGCCGTCTTGGAGTGTTCGAAGAAGGTTGCGGGTGGGTCGGAACTGGCCGGCTGTGGCGCATCGGGAGTTGAGTCCTGAGCCAGAGCGGTGACGGAGAGCAATGCGACAATCATCACGATCATCCAGGGCGCGCGAGATGCCCCAAGCCGGAAGAAACCCTCCTCGACCAGAGGAGATTGCCCGGCTTGAGAGCGAACTTGCACGATATTCCTGACGCCTGGTGAATTTTGAGAGAGCATTGAAGTTTTACATTGATTCGTTACAACTCGGTTACAACCGCAGGTCTGGTCTCGTGCCAGGGCAGGGGTTTACACATCCCGTCAATGGCTTTGTTTCTGAATATGCCGCTTAGCGGCCGGCTGAAACCGTTCCCTGATAGGCTTCGGCAATTAGTTTTCCCGCGGCCCGCTGGTGACTCTTTTTCTCCGCGGAAGCATCTAGGAAAGCACGGCAAACGGTGGTCACGCAATTGCGCAACGATGAAGGAGATGAACATGGTGAAACTCGCATTACTCGCCCGCCTGGAGGCTAAGCCTGGCAAGGAACAGGAAGTCGCTGATTTCCTGAAGAGTGCTCTACCGATGGCCCAGAACGAGGCGGGAACGGTCGAGTGGTTTGCTCTGAAACTGGGCCCGTCTACCTACGGGATCTTCGACACGTTCAACGAAGAAGCTGGCCGACAAGCCCATCTCAATGGGCCCATAGCAGCGGCCCTCATGCAAAAAGCATCTGAGCTGCTTTCCAAGCCGCCGGTCATCGAGCAGGTGGAACTGCTGGCCGCCAAGACGAGTGACAGCCAGCCGGGTTCACGCGCCGCTTGATCGCAAAACCTAAAGTGCGAACGTGAACCTCCTGTCCCCTATGGAGACACCACCCGCGTCTCGCCGATTACCTTGCCTGAACTGTCGAGCCAGATCACCTGGTATTGCGGGTTGAACAGCGAGAATGCGTAGCGATACACATATTCGCGCGCGCAGCCTTTGGGGACGGCCGTAAGCGAGCCGCAATCGCCCTCATTGGTTGGCGCTCCAAGCAGGTCTCGAACCACTTCGTCTGGGTCACCAATCTGCACCTGAGGAGAGTTTTCGCGCAGCATTTTATCGTGATGGTAGGCCCAGAGCAACCATCCGACAATGAGAAACGCGATTGCGAAGAAGACGATGCGAGTTCCCATAAGGCTAACGACAGTTGTGTTGCCCGAAAAAACCTTTCTGGCGGAGGGAGCGGTTATGACGGATGTTCCAACTCCGTTATGACCAGGGTAGCTCCCTTCGGCAGGTAGCTCTTGCGCCGGAACCAGTCCTCCATCGACGAACGTAGTTGACCCACGCGGAACGCGGGCGCCAATTTCCATTTGCCCCTCGGCACTGGGAAGAGTGTCATCGAAGATCGGATCATTGGTGAAGTTCCGCATGCTGAAGCTGTCCAGCCACTTCATGGGGCAGGCCTGCCGTGTGCCATCCTCCTGGTATTCCACCCGAAGCTTGCGCGCGAACATAGAAAGATTGTAGAGCAAGACGCAATAACCGAAATACCCACGCCGGCACAGATCTTAAGGTCCGCGAATCAAGCTTGCGCGTTTGGGGAAGGCCTGTTCCGGCCATGAATGTTCTAAGCAGCCATGTGGATGGCAGGACGCCTTCGACCCAACAACTTGGGATAAAGCAGCATCAAGGCGAAAATGACCAGCGCGTAACATGCGATCGCGGGCAGTGCGTCAGTGCGATGAAGATATTGGCCCGACAGCAGCAGCGCCAGTCCAACATGGCGATTGGCGTTGCAGATGGCCAGCGTGCGTGCCGACACACGATCGCCAGGCAGCAGCACCCAAACTACAGCGATCGCGCTGGCGGCGAGCAGAAATGCGCCGAGCAGTAACCACGGCGTAATCCTCCCAACCTCTGCCCGCATCTTCACCAGCAGCGCCACGATCAGCACCGTGAGTACGACGTTGCCTACGACATTCAAGACCGGCTGCAGCTTCCTCGACAACGCTGACACATAATGCGCCATCGCTAGCCCCACCAGCAGGGGCACGAATTGCTTCTCAAGGATGTGGACCACCAGCACCACCGGCGGGATCCAGATGTCGCGGTCATAGAGCTGGCCGCTTACAAACACGACCAACGGAATCATCAACGGTGTCAGAACTGCACCCCAAACCTGGTAACTGGCGGCCAGTTGCATGTCGAAGCCGCGGCGCGCAATGTTGCGCGTCATCAGGGGAGCCCCCGGAACCGCCGCCACCATGAACAAGCCAACCGCTTCTGCGGGCTTCAGCGGCAGCAAGCGATGGAGCAGCAGCACCACGGCGGGCGGGACAATGAAGGTCGCCAAGATCAATCGCAACCAAGCCAGCCATGTGAAACTGCGCCAATGCGCGAGGAGCTGCGAGGGCCGCAAGCTCATGCCGATCGACACCATCAGCGCAAACACCGCCGAGTCTAAGACGTATTTCATCGCGAGTTGCTCGGAGTATACGCGGCTAACGGCGATTCAGCGCGACTGCTTATAATCGAGGTTTATGCCTCAATTCCTACCTGTCGATGAACAATTGGCCTATCTGCGCAAGGGAGCCGCCGAGATCATCCGCGAGAGCGACCTTCGCGAGCGCCTGGAAAAATCGCTTGCCTCGGGGCAAGCCCATTCGGGTGAAGGCCGGCTTCGATCCGACCGCGCCTGACCTGCATCTCGGCCACACCGTTCTGATGCGCAAGCTCAAGCACTTTCAGGACATGGGGCACACGGTCATCTTCCTGATCGGCGACTTCACCGCGCTCATCGGCGATCCGACCGGGCCGCTCCGCCACGCGTCCTCCGCTATCGCGCGAGCAGATCGATGCCAACGCCGAAACCTATAAGGCGCAGGTGTTCAAGATCCTCGACGCGCACAAGACCGAGGTCCGCTTCAACAGCGAGTGGCTGGGCAAGCTCGGCTACGAGGGCTTTGTGCGCCTGGCGGCCAAGTTCACCGTCTCGCAGATGCTGGAGCGCGAGGACTTTCACAAGCGCTTCACCGAAGAAAAACCGATTGCCATGCACGAGCTGCTCTATCCCATCGCGCAGGGCTACGACTCGGTAGCGCTTGAGGCCGACGTCGAGCTCGGCGGCACCGACCAGAAGTTCAACCTGCTGATGGGACGCGCAACTGCAGCGCGACTACAACCAGCAACCACAGATCGTGCTGACCATGCCGCTGCTGGAAGGCACCGACGGCGTGCAGAAGATGTCGAAGTCCTACGGCAACTACATCGGCATCACCGAAGCCCCGCAGGAAATGTTCGGCAAGATCATGTCGATTTCCGACGACCTGATGTGGCGCTATTACGAACTGCTCACGGACGTCAACCACCGCTGAGATCGAGAAGCATGAAGCAGGACGTCGCCAAGCGGTGAGGCGCATCCCATGAAGCTCAAGCAGGAGCTGCGGCAAGCGCATCGTCGCCGACTTTCACTCAGCACGAGCGGCCGACCAGGCCGCGAGGGACTGGTCGCGCATGTTCCAGAAAGGACGAGACTCCGGACGACTTGCCGCTGGTGACAGCGTGAAGTTTCGCGGATGTCGCTCGCCCCGAACTGCCGCATCCGCAGAACGGCATTCGATGTCCAAGTGAGGCTCGACAAACTGCTGGCACGCACCGGGCTGGCCACATCTGTCGCCGACGGCCTGCGCAAGGTCAAACAGAACGCCGTGAAGGTCGACGGCGAACTGAAGACCGAACTGGTGGTCAGCGTCCGCTTAGGCGCCGAGTTCACCCTCCGGGCGGGCAAAAAGATGATGCGGGTGGTCGTTGCGGCGTAAAAATCCCCTGCGGCTGGAGAATGTCCGGGCGGCGCTGGCGGCCAGGGCACGTCCGATCAGGATGGGTATCCGTCTCGCTGATTTTCCCACAGCTTCAACCTGAGAACCATGTCTCTTCCCGCAGCCCTGCTTTCTTCCAGCATCGAAGGCGGCAGCGCCTAATAGGTTGGCATCAGACTTTGTGGAATCAAACGATTGATCCTCACAAGGAGTAAACCAACATGGCTCATTACGGTGTGTTGCGCGATTACCGCTTCTCCGACGACGTGGACGACATACGTGGAGCGACACTCTATGGCGCAAATGACGAAAAAATTGGCAAGATCGACGACGTAATCTTCGATCACGCAACGGGAACGATTCAGTACGCCATCGTTGACGCGGGCGGATGGCTGAGCACTAAGAAATTCCTGGTTCCCTCCAACCACATCCGGCCTTCCGTCAAGGACGAAAACGACTTTTCCACCGACATGACGAAAGAGCAAATCAAGGCGCTGCCCGAATACGACGAAAAAACCGTGAACAACGATAAAGATTGGGACGCCTACCAGACGCGCTATCGTGAGTCCATCGAGACCGGACCGGTCCTGCATAAGGAGAACAGCACACATATCATCACGCCGGAACCCGACGAACTGCCCGCCACGGGATCGGGTGCTGACGATGAGCAGTACACGCCGCAGCGAATCGCCGGTGTCTTTCCCGACGCCGAGCCGGGCTCCAGCAAGATACACCTGCGTCCCGCGCCGGTGGCCAAGGCGGAGGACTCAGCGGCACCCGGTGCCTATGTACCCCAAGACATCCCCACAAGGCTGGAAGAAGAGGCGCTCAACCGGCGGCAGCCGACTTCTGCCGGAGTCAGCGCCAGTTCCCCAGGTGCTCCAAGGAATGTGGTGGCGGACCGCGAGGATGTCTCGACAACGCAGGACCCGCGGAATCGTCGCTGGTCCTCGTTTGAAGATCATCTGCGGCGGAACCGCGTAGATATCACGGCAAGCTGCCGTAGCTGCGGAACCTCAAAAGATCAGGTCGCATAAACATAAGCCATACGGCTACTCGCGCACTGAAAGAAGAATGCCCGCCCTGTGGAGTTCAAGGGCGGGCATCCTTTTTTATTATTCGTCTTGATCTTAATTTTGCCACTTCTTTTGCACTTCGGACGTACCTGCGAAGGCCGGTCACTTTCTGAAGTAGTAGGTAAGACTCGCGCTGACGTACGATTTCAAAGGCACGCCAACGACTTGTTCAACCGGCGTGATATTCGGCGGGTAGGCGAGAACTTCGGTGGTCTGCCCGGTATATCCGCTGGCTATCAGGAAGTTTGCCGCGATGGACATGCGATTTTCCAGAAAAGGCCGCAGCACCGCCCCACGAAACTCAGTCACGGGCACTCCCACGAAGCCGTCGCCCAGCGGCTTCGCCTTGACGAATTCAAACTCTCCCCGAGCCTGCAAACGAAAGGGCAACTGGTTGATCGATCCGACCGCGTCCCAGATCATGCGTGGCGCTTCCGGAACCGGCGCGCCGGTTTCCCGATCGCGGGCATCCGCTTGCGCGTACGAAACATACATCGATCCATAGCGGAAATTTCTTTGCATGCTTACAGCGATTACTTTGTTCAGCGATGGCCCTACGGCTTCCTGTAGACCCGTGTCAGGATCAATTTTGGCCAGCTCCAGCGAGTTCGATACCCGCCGTAACGTCACGTAGAACTGCGTCTGTTTAAGTACCTTCGAGATCACCAATTGGTATGCGCGCGAGGGAGCCAGTAGCGTTGGTTCTGCTGTGCCCGTTCCAATCCGCGGATCGTTCGTATGAAATGCTTCTCCGTAGCTGAAAGCGACGGTTGGCAGATACCAGCGATCGGGCGGCAGTACGGTGAAGGTGCCTTTAGGGAGAGTTAAGGTGGCGAGCTTGTCGAAGGAATTCTGCGGGTTGAGGAGGTCCTGGTTGTCCATCCAGACTTGCTCCTGCCGGACGCCCACGTCGTAATGCAAATATCTTCCGAAAAGTCCATCGATCGAAATAAACGGCTCTATAAACGAGAGCGTCAGATTGTTACCTGTGACCGGCTGAAAGATACCTGCTTCGTCGGCGCGCTTGAGATCCAAGTCGCGCGGTGCATCGCGACGGAGATCGACGCCGGCGAGCAAGGCAAGCCACTTGCGAACACTCTGGATGTAGGTTGTCTCGCCGCCAAAGACGTTCCGGTTCTCGCTTTGCTGGATCAGTCCGTCGCCAAAGTTTGAGCGCAAGGTCAGGGCGTAATTGCGATAGAAGCTGGAAAACGAAAGCTGTCGCTGCTCGCTTAGCTTCCAGCTATCCGTAATGACGCCGAGGAAGGTGTGGGTATTGTCGAGCTGCCGGTTGTCGATAGTGTCGTCGGCGACGCGGAAAGCAATGGGAATGAGCCCGGGTACGTAGGAAAACCCGTAGTAGCCGACAGCGAATACGGTAAGCTGATGTCGCCCGAGGTTAAATTGGCGGAAGCCGTTCAGCTTGTATTGCTGCCGGTGCTCCGGGCGAGCGAGAAATCCGTCTCCGAACGAAACCTCGGCGGCGATCCAGCTATCGGTTTGCGGGTTCGGCGCTCCCCAGCCGGCCATCACATCACCGTCGCGGTAATCTCCCGTGAGCTGAACAAAGCTGGTCATCCGCTGCCGCGGCAGGTATGAGGCAGCCACGTCGATCGAATTGTTGCCCTCTCGAACGTTGAAAGCTGCACCATCAACCCTGACGCCTTCGATGGTAGGTGCTATCAGGAAATTGGGATCGGCGTAGCCGTTGCCGTGGGCGTTGGCCGGAAGATTGTTCGGATACAGGAAATCGCCGATCTGGTAGAACTGCGCGATCGGCTCGCCATGGTCTCCCGCGACGCCTGGGGCGAAATACTGCGGCGCCTTGATCCCTCCTGAGGCAGTCTCGATGGGCAAGCCGGGAATCGAGATGGGGGCGCCAGGGCGGCCGGGGTTGGCATCGAGCACTTGATCGTGGATCACGATGCGTTGAGCTGGATCAGGGGTCAGAGACGACGGAGCGGAGGCGACCACCGTGATCTGCTGCTGATTGGAAGCGATCTGCTGAAACTGGACGGTTATGTCTTGCTGCTTCCCGGGAGCCACCGAAAGAGCACTCGTTACCGAGACAAACGAAGCGGCTTCGGCGACTACCTGGTAAACCCCTGGTTCGATGTTTTCGAGAACGAAATCGCCCTCTGCGTTGCTGGTGGTCTCAGCCGCCGAGCCGCCGCCGGCGTTTACCAGCCTCACATGCGCTTGCGCCACCGGAGCCTTTTGCGGGTCGACAACGCGTCCATGAAGGCTTCCCGGCTTCGTTGTTGCCGCCAAACCGACGGCCAACCCGAGGATACCCAGCAGAACCCCGATGTGTCGCATCCCACGACGGGCGAAGGCGAAACTCGCTTGGCCATGACTCGCTCCAGAAGACGCTTCCAGTCTATTGGTAACAAGTTCGTACATTTCGTGCTACTTTCGCCTCGCCAGATTCTGATGACCGGGGTGGTCTTTACGATGAATGTTGGTGTTCGCGGTGGCGAAGGTGTCTGTTGCGCTGTTGGTCGGACTGCGGCAGATAGGCCTGCGGAGAACTCATAACGAGTTTACCGTGCTGCACTCCCTTGATGCCGATCAAGCGGCCAGCCAGTTCCTGCACCCGCCTTCCCAACCCCTTGACGACCACCACTTCGAGACACATGTCATGATCCAGATGAGAATGTACGGTTGAGATAATCAGTTCGTGATAGTCGTGTTGCAGCTCCATTAGCTTCTGTGGCAGCAGTCGAGAGTGGTGGTCGTAGATCAGGGTTATGGTTCCAACCACGAATGCCCCGCCAGACTTTACGCCCGCATCGTTCAGGCGATCGCGAATGAGATCGCGCAAGGCCTCGGATCGATTGTCGTGTCCTTCTGCCTGGATGAAGCGGTCGAAGCGCTTCAGCAGATCAGAATCCAGGGCAACTCCAGTTCGGATAAGTCCCATACGATTGGCCGCCTCCAAAACCCGAACAACGTAACACAGATCCCTGGAACGTAACACGATCAAAATCATTCAGCGGGTCCGGCCTTCTACAAGTACGTCAGCTACTCAGGTTTGGATTTCTGAGGGGTTGCAATCCCGACCGATCTGCAGAAGGTCTTTCCATGCTGCGAGGCTGCCTGGAACGGCTGGCATTGAGTAGACTTTCTTGGGAGACAGCCCATGAAGCTTGTGACCGTAATAGCGGCGATGTGCCTGATCAACGGAATCGCCCGACCGTCAGCGGCCCAATCGAATCCCAGGGCAGGCAAGATTCAGCATGCGGTATCCGCAAACGATGCTGAGATGGCCGCGATGGCCGGGCGCGTTCGCCAGGAATTCCGTCATGCCTGGGATGGCTATAAGCAATATGCCTGGGGACACGATGCGCTGAGGCCGCTCAGCAAGAGCTACCACGACTGGTATAGCGTCCCGTTGCTCATGACCCCTGTCGACGCACTGGACACCATGATCGTGATGGGCATGCACGATGAGGCCGGCAAAACTCGGGAATACATCGACAAGAACCTCTCGTTTGACCAGGACATCTACGTTAAGAATTTCGAAATCACCATTCGCATGCTGGGGGGCCTGCTCAGCAGTTATCAGCTGACCGGCGACCCACGCCTGTTGGCGCTGGCCGAAGATCTGGGTAACCGGCTGCTGCCGGCGTTCGCCTCGCCCACCGGCATGCCCTACGTTTATGTGAACCTGAAAACCGGCGCCGTGCGGGATGAGGAAACCAATCCCGCCGAGGTGGGCACTCTGCTGATCGAGTTTGGCACACTGAGTAAGCTAACCGGCAACCCCGTCTATTACGACAAGGCGAAGCGCGCCCTGGTCGCGATCTACGATCGTCGCTCGCCGATCGGTCTGGTTGGCTCGACCATTAATGTGAAGACTGGGCAGTGGATTGATCCCAACAGCCACATCAGCGGTGGCATCGATTCCTACTACGAGTATCTGCTGAAGGCGTGGCTGCTGTTCGACGACAAAGACTGCGAACGCATGTGGAAGTCGAGCATCGCGGCGGTGAACAAGTATTTGGCCGATCAGGCGCCGACCGGCTTCTGGTATGGCCAGGCAAACATGAATACAGGCGCGCGAACCGGCACCCAGTTCGGAGCGCTGGATGCCTTTTTTCCGGGCCTGCTCGCTCTTTCCGGCGATCTTGATCGGGCCAGGAAACTGGAAGACTCAGCCTTCAAGATGTGGACCACGTTCGGCATCGAGCCGGAAGAGATGAACTACATGACGATGAGGATCACCTACGACGGCTATGCGTTGCGACCGGAGATCATCGAGTCAGCGTATTACCTGCATCATTTCACCCACGATCCGAAGTATCTCGAGATGGGGCGCACCTTCTTCGACAGCCTCACCCGGTACTGCCGGACCGATGTCGCTTATGCGGCGTTGAGCGACGTCGAGAAGAAGACGAAGAAGGATGAGATGGAAAGTTTCTTCTTCGCCGAAACGCTGAAGTATCTGTATCTGCTTTTCTCTCCTGACAACACGGTCGATCTGAGCAAGATGGTGTTCAACACCGAAGCCCACCCGATCCGCAGGACATGGTAGCGGCTGCTGCCGACCAGCTAGGGTTTCTCCGGTTTGAGAAAGGTTCCCTTCGACAGCTCGTCGAAGGCTTGCCGTAGCTGCTCCTGCGTATTCATCACGATGGGTCCATACCACGCGACGGGCTCTTCCAGCGGCTTTCCCGAAATGAGCAAGAAACGGATGCCGTCGTCTCCGGCTTGGACCATGACCTCGTCACCACGATCGAACAGGACGAGCGAGCGGTTCTCGGCCTCTGATGGAGGATTCGTGTCTGCCCACTCAACCGCTTCTGTGGGAACCGCCAGCGGGCCAGACGCGTTGCAAAACTTGCCCGACCCTCCGAACACATAGGCAAACGCATGGCGGGTCGTTTCGACCGGCAAGACTTTCTTCCGTCCCGGCGGCACGGAGACGTCCAAATAGATTGGATCGGCGGCGATTCCATCCACGGGACCCTTGGTTCCCCAGAAGTTCCCGCACACCACGCGAACATGCGTGCCATCGTCGTCGGTGATTTGTGGGATGTCGGTAGCTTTGACCTCCTGATACCGTGGCTCGGTCATCTTCAGGGATCCCGGTAAGTTCGCCCACAGCTGGAAGCCATGCATACGACCGGCCTCATCGCCCTTGGGCATTTCCTGATGGATGATTCCGCTGCCCGCGGTCATCCACTGCACATCGCCGGAGGCGATCGCACCGTGGTTGCCCATGCTATCGCCGTGCTCGACGGTTCCCGCGAGAACGTAGGTGATGGTCTCGATGCCACGGTGCGGATGCCACGGAAAGCCCGCCAGGTAGTCTTCCGGAACATCGTTCCGAAAATCGTCGAGCAGCAGGAAGGGATCGAAGTCGGAGGTGTTGCCGAAGCCGAACGCGCGACGAAGGTGCACGCCTGCACCTTCGCGAGTGGGCTTGGATTTGATGAGTCTTGCTACCGGTCGCAGCGACATAGTGACCTCCTACGGGAAATTCACGCTCTCAACGCCAAGGTTCGGCCCCTCTCGGGAAGAGGCCGAGGAAGGAAGAGTGCACCTTCGTGGGAAAGAATGTGCGACGTTAAGGCAGTTTCTGTATTCGCTGCACATCGCGCACACCCGGAATCTTTCGCACGCCGCCGATAATGCGCTCCAGATGCTTGAGATCAGCAATGTCAATGACGATGTCGACGGTAGCATGAGTTTCGGCGGTAGTGGCTCCGATATAGCGGATGTTTGTGTCCTGATCGCTGATGATGGCAGTCATTTGTTTCAACATTCCCGGCCGGTTATCACAACTGACGAGTAACTTCACGGGATAGCCTGTCTGCCACACGGGAGCGGTGCCGACTTTGCCATCACTGCCCCACTCCACGGAAATGCGGCGATCGGCGTCATACATCAGGTTGTTGACATTCGAGCACGTCTTTGCGTGAACCGCCACGCCTTTGCCTCGGGTCACGTATCCGATGATGTCTTCTCCGCGAATCGGGTTACAACAACGCGCCCGATACACGAGCAGGTCATCCTGATTGCTAACCTTGATGGCTGAGGTTTCGGTGCCAAACACACGGCGAACCACGCTGGTCAAACCGCTGGGAGCGTCATCGTCGCCGCTGCCAGCGCCGGAGACAGTGCCGGCCGATTCGGGTGGCAGCACCCGCGCGAGAATGGTACGGGCCGAATACTTGCCGTAGCCGATCCCCGCCAGCAGATCGTCCGGCTTACCCAGACCGTGCTCCTGGGCAACGCGAGTCAGCTCTTTTTCGCTGACTTCCTTGAGGGCGATGCGGTACTTGCGCGCCTCTTTCTCGATGAGCTTGCGGCCAATTTCGATGGCGCGTTCGCGCTGATGAATATTCAGCCAGTGCTTGATCTTCTGGCGGGCACGGGTCGACTTCACCAGCGCCAGCCAGTCACGGCTTGGACGATGGCCCGGTTGGGTGAGGATCTCGACGATATCGCCGGAGCGTAGTTTGTAACGCAACGGCACGATGCGCCCGTTTACTTTCGCGCCTACGCAGGTGTCGCCTACCTGCGAGTGAACGTGGTACGCAAAGTCAATCGGCGTGGCTTCGCGCGGAAGGATAACGATCTTTCCCTTGGGCGTGAAGGTGTAGACCTCTTCCGGATACAGATCGATCTTCAGGGTGGAGAGAAATTCATTGGGATCCTGAACGTCGCGTTGCCACTCCACCACCTGCCGCAACCAGGCCAGGCGCTTTTCATCGCGCGCCGAGACTGGGCCATCCTTGTACTTCCAATGCGCCGCAATGCCTTCTTCCGCCATCTTGTGCATCTCTTCGGTGCGGATCTGCACTTCAAAGGCGTGGCCCTTCTCGTTGATGACGGTGGTGTGCAGCGACTGATAGAAGTTGGGCCGCGGCATGGCAATGTGATCCTTGATGCGTCCCGGCACCGGCCGCCACTGGTTGTGAATGATGCCCAGCACCGCATAACAGTCGTTCACGGACTGGGTGATGATGCGTAGCGCCATCATGTCGTAGATCTGATCGACCCCGATACGCTGGCGCTGAATTTTCTGGTGAACGCTGTAGATGCGCTTGATCCGGGCCTCAACCCTGGCCTGGAGGCCGTTCTCCTGCAGTTTCTGTTCGATGATCGCGCGTATCTCGGCCAGAAAAGCCTCTCCCTCCTTGCGGCGAGACTCAATGGCATCTTTTACCTGGTTGTACGAGATCGGATCGACGTATTGAAATGCGAGATCTTCCAGTTCGCCGCGAATTTTCCCCATGCCGAGGCGGTGAGCAATGGGTGCGTAGATTTCCTGGGTCTCGAGCGCAATCTTCTGCTGCCGTTCGGGGGGCAGGTGCTGCAGCGTGCGCATGTTGTGCAGCCGATCGGCCAGCTTGATCAGGACCACTCGAATGTCATCCACCATGGCCAGGATCATCTTGCGGACGTTCTCCGCCTGCGCCTCTTCGCGCGAAGCGAAATCGATTTTGCTGATCTTGGTAACGCCTTCGACGATGTGGGCAACCTGCTCGCCGAATTCCTTGCCAATGTCTTCGATGGTGACCGAGGTATCTTCTACCGCGTCGTGCAGTAAGCCGGCTGCGATGGCCGTGGTGTCCAGTTGCATCTCTGCCAGCACGCCGGCTACTTCGAGAGGATGTACGAGGTAAGGCTCTCCAGAGGCCCGGGTTTGACCCTTATGATGTTGGAGAGAGAATTCGTAGGCTTTTTTGACCAGGGCGAGATCGTCGTTGGGCCGGTAGGCTCGAATCTTGCGCAGAAGGTCGCGAAAGCGCGTAATTGTAAGAACATTCGTCGCGATCTTCTGGCTGAAAGTCGCCATTTCCAATTATACGATGGGTTTCGAGAGTTGCAGCTCTTCGTAAATGCCGGCGACGCGGCGTTTTTTGTGTACTCGTGAGGATTACTCATGAAGATTCTGGTCAGCGGAGCATCGGGCATGATCGGCAGCGCGCTAGGCCGCGAATTGACCGCGGCTGGCCGGTTGTTGTCTGTGGCCCTGGTTCGGGGCAATCCTGAGGCTGGAGAGATTTTGTGGAACCCGGCCGAACCACTCGATCCGCAGAAACTTCGCGACTTCGACGCCGTGGTGCACCTGTCGGGCAAGAACATTGCCGGCCTTTGGACGCAGAAGTTTAAGCAGGAAGTTGCCGACAGCCGCCTGCAAAGCACGCGAACGCTGGCCCTGGCGGCGGCCGAGTCGTTTCGCCGATACGGCAAACCGGGAGTTTTTCTCTGCGCGTCGGCGATTGGCTACTACGGTAACCGCGGGGATGAGAGACTCACGGAAGATAGCGGGCCCGGCTCCGGCTTCGTTGCAGAGCTGGGACAGGCATGGGAAGCGGCAACGGACCCGGCCCGTGACGCGGGATTGCGCGTTGTGAATCTCCGGATCGGAATCGTGCTCGCTAGACAGGGCGGCGCTCTCAAGACCATGTTGCCGGTCTTTCGCATGGGTCTTGGCGGACCAACCGGCAGCGGCCGGCAATATATGAGTTGGATCACGCTCGACGACGTGACAGGCGCGATTTTGTTCGCTCTGCAGGACGGCACAGTGCGCGGACCCGTCAATGTGGTCGCGCCCAATCCTGTACGCAACGCGGACTTCGTTCACGTTCTAGCCAAGGAATTGCATCGCCCCGCGCTCCTGCCGGTGCCATCGTTTGCTGTGCGAACTCTCTTCGGCCAGATGGGCGAAGAGCTTCTTCTCGGCTCCCTCCGCGTGGAGCCGGCCAGATTGCAAGCTGCTGGTTACCCTTTCCGGCATCCCGAGCTGCAGCCGGCGATCCGGGCTGTACTCGGCTAGAAAGATTTGGCGTCGGGCAATCCGTTCGGCCATCCCCCGCGTACTTTGACCATTCGTCATGCTCGCGCGCGTGGTTCTTCAGGTGGCAAAGCGTGCCGAGCAGGATCTCGCTGGTGGCCGTGAATCGGGAAGCCTCTTCCCGCATTCGGGGGAGCGGCCCACCAGCGTGACCTTACGAGCTTCCGGGCCATTGACGATGGAGTCGATGCACACCAGGCTATGGTTTAATCAGCCGCACCTTGACCAGGGTTCCGTCCGGAAATCGCTCGCCAAGGAATTCAATTCTTCCATCACTGACAATTCCGTTAACCTCTGAGACCTTCGAGGTTACCAGCTCTGCTTGATCCCCCTTGACCATCGATGTATTACGGGCGATACCGCGATCCATGGCCTTGTTTGCGAGGCGGTCAGCCTCGCGATTTTTTTCGCGCAGCACGTGTCCGATCTCGAAGCAGTCGAACTGATCGATCATCTTCATCGCCTGGTCGAACAGCGGCTTGAGCGTGGGACTGCTGACCTTATACTCGCCGCGAATCTGCTTTACGAGCAATTCGGAGTCACTGATTACCTTCAGCGCTTTGAAGCCATGTTTCAGCGCGTACGAAACAGCCGCCAGCAACGCCGAATACTCGGCGTGGTTGTTCGTCTGTTTGCCGAGAAATTCGCTAAGTTCCGCCACCGGACGCCCGACTTCATCTTCGACCACCACGCCGTAACCGGAGGGGCCCGGATTTCCCCGCGCACCGCCGTCGATGTGAGCCACAAGATAGCCTTGCGGTGAGCTCGTGACCGCCCCTCCAAAGAACTCCTGCGAGCGAAATTTCGAACCTGTGGGAAATGGACGTATAGACATAGCGCGTAGTTTACCCAATCTGTTGGATGCGGATTCGGTTCCGTTCGCTTCGGCTATCGGCCCTGTGCCAGCCGAGACGCCAGCCGGTCGGGCAGCCCCGCGGCGCGAATCCTGTCTTGCGTTTCTTGCACGGTATAGGGCACCCGGTAGAATGTTACGCTGCCAGGAATGTCTTCGTAGAGTGCGAACGCCGCTCGCCAGTCCCCATCACGCGGCTGGCCGATGGAGCCCGGATTAATTAAATAGCGATCTGCAGGCTCGAGCCGCATCGAGTGCTCGCCTACGCCTTCCGTATCTTTGTAAGGCACGCTGAACGGCCGGGTCCTGCCTTTGTCCAGAAGGAACCCACCCTGCACGTGAGTGTGCCCGAAGAAGATGCGGTTCAAGTGGCCGGGAACACGAAAGTTGCTTTCGGCCCCATAGCTGTTCAGCAGGTACTCGTCTTCATCGCGTGGCGATCCATGCACAAACTCCACGCCGGGAAGACCGTCCCGTCGGACAGGTCCTGCGGGCAACGCGCGAAGCCAGTCGAGATGTTCTGGTGCGAGGGCGCCCTTCGTCCAATAGGCCGAGAGGGCCGCCACCGGATTGAAATCGGACAAGTCCGTCAGCCCGGAGCAGGCGCGGTCATGGTTACCGCGAACGATGAGGCCGCCCATTGCGCGGACCAGCGTACAGACTTCGTTTGGCGAAGCGTTATAGCCCACCACATCGCCCAGATTCACGATGAGATCGTGATCGGGCGCGACATCGAGACATGCCTGCAGCGCCTCGAGGTTGGAATGAATGTCGCTTAAAACCAGGATGCGCACGCTTAGTGCACCTCCGCCGTGGTCACGGGACAGCGGACCAGGTGGCCGGGCGCAACCTCCATCAGGGTGGGGAGCGTCTCGGAACATTGCCGCACCCGCCACGAGCAGCGCGGTTCAAACGAGCAGCCCGGAGGCAATGCAGCCACCGGAGGCACAACCCCTTCAATGGTCCGCATGTCTTGCGTGCGGTCACTCTGCAGCGTGGGAACGGAATGCAGCAATCCCCGGGTATAAGGATGCATCGCCTGCGAAAACACTTGACGAGTCGTGCCCATTTCCATCAGGGCGCCCGCATACATGACCCCGATTCGATCCGACACTTGAGACACAACCGCCAGATCGTGCGAGATAAACAGCATAGCGAGAGAAAACTTGTGTCGCAATTCGTTCAGCAAATCGAGCACTTGCGCCTGAATCGTAACGTCCAGTGCGGTCGTCGGCTCATCGGCAATGAGCAGCCGGGGACGATTCACCACGGCCATGGCAATCATGACTCGCTGGCGCTGGCCTCCCGAAAGCTGGTGCGGATAATCGCGCGCCCTTCGCTCCGAATCGGGAATCGCTACCATGCGGAGCGCATCGACCGCACGCTGCCAAGCCTCCGACTTGGTAGGAGCGTACGAAACAGCATCCTGGGAAGGCGGGGGCTTGGAGTGCGACCACATTGGCCTTTCAGAAGACAGGGGGGTAGCGCGTGAATCTCCCGGACGCTCGCCCGGTGGCGCTGCGCCCGGATGCGCCAGCACTGCCTCGGCAATCTGGTCGCCGACGCGCATTACCGGATTGAGTGCCGTCATCGGCTCCTGAAAGATCATGCTGATTCCAGCGCCACGGATGCGCCTCATCTCAGTCTCAGGAGCATGCAGCAGGTCGCGTCCACAAAATTGTACGCTTCCGCTGACCCTCGCCTGGGAAGGCAACAAGCGCAGAATCGCCAGCGAGGTAACGGATTTTCCCGATCCTGATTCGCCCACCAAGCCCAGCACTTCCCCGGAAGCGATGTTGAGGCTGATATCGCGTACCGCTTGTACGCGGCCTTGGGCGGTGGCGAACTCTACGGTGAGACCTTTGATCTCGATCAGAGGATGCACAAACTCCTATCCTAGCAGGCGTTTCGTCACTAGAATTAGAGCGCGACTGACACACCACACCGGGGAGGCAACATGAAACCCTTCGTGCCAGGAACTCTGCTGATCACCCTGCTACTGCTAACTCTCTCGGCGGCGATGTGCCAGGAGAACAATGACTCGGCGGCTCCACCGGTATCGCGTGTGCGTGTCTCACAAGGCGTGTCGCAAGCTCTGCTCCTCCATCGGGTGCGACCGATTTATCCGACAAAGGCACTTCAGGACCGGATTCAGGGAACGGTCGTGCTGCAGGCTTACATCTCGAAAGAAGGGAACGTCGAGGACTTGAAGCTGGTGAGCGGCCACCCGGCTCTGTCTCCCGCGGCGATCGATGCGGTCAAGCTGTGGAAGTACAAGCCCTATCTCCTGAATGGCGAGCCGGTTTCGATCGAAACCACGGTCAACGTCAACTTTATACTGGCAAGCCCATAACAAGCCCTGATTGCAAGCTCCGGTTGACCGTAAGGGGCCAAATACGCTACACTTCTATGGTTTGCCTGTACTGCCAAGTCCCTGTTCAGGGGCACCCTGCAGCCATCCGTGAAGGCTTCCTTCCTGCCGCTGGGTAAGTGCAAGCGCACATTGGGTTTAACATTAAAATGACATGTGTGCCGCGGTTCATCCTGCGCGCCGGTCAAGCGTTATTATCGGAGGAATTGCCATGTACGCGGTGATCCGCGCTGGGGGAAAGCAGTATCGCGTCGCACCCGGCGACGTAATTCAGATTGAGAAAGTGCCGCAGTCGGGCGGCGATGACATTAAGTTTGAAGACGTGCTTGCCGTCAGCGCCTCCGCAGGCGAGTTTGGCGATGCTGCCAAGGCCTTTGTTACCGGCCAGGTGGTGGAGCAGGGCCGCGGCGACAAAATCCTGGTCTTCCATTACAAGCGCAAGAAGCAATACAAGAAGCTGAATGGGCACCGCCAGCCGTTTACTTCGATCAAGATTACCGGCATCAACGTCGACGGGCAGAACCACACCGCGTAAGCGAGGGTTCTGATTGCGACTCTGAATCGGCGGGAAATTGCCTCAGTCGCGAAACTTTGGGTCGGTTAGGAGATCCAGCCCCACAGGGGCGACTCATCTTAGCCCAGGACGTCAGTCCTGGGTAGACACGAGAGATTTTCCAAGTCCCGTAGGGACGGTAGATACACGAGGGGCTTCAGCCCCAAGGAATTTTCGATGGCACACAAAAAAGGTTTAGGCAGCTCAAGGAACGGCCGCGACTCGAATGCGCAGCGGCTTGGCGTTAAGGCCTTCGGAGGCCAGCTCGTATCGGGCGGGACCATCATCATTCGTCAGCGCGGCACCCGTATCAAGCCCGGTACGAACGTCGGCCGCGGCAAGGATGACACCTTGTTTGCCAAGACGACCGGCACGATTGTGTTCAAAGATCGCGGCCAGTTAGGCAAGTTCGTGTCGGTGGTTCCACAGGCAGAAGCGGCCAGCAGCTAGCAACTACCGAGTTACCGTCCGATGCTGATTTCCGCGCTCGAATCAAGCTTTGATCCCGAAATGCATCTCTCTCAGGCCTCGCGCAACGAGGCTTGTTTCGTTTGCCGATTGGTCGCGAATCGCCAATTGCTAATTGCTAATGTTTGTTGATGAAGCCAGAATCCGAGTCAAGGCCGGCGGCGGCGGAAACGGCTGCATGGCCTTCCGGCGCGAGAAGTTCGTGCCCCGCGGAGGCCCTTCCGGAGGCGATGGCGGCCACGGCGGCGACGTCATCATGGAATCCAGCGAGAGCCACAACACGCTGGTTCATTTCCGTTTCAATCCCGAGTACAACGCGCAGCGCGGACGTCATGGCGAAGGCTCCAATAAGACCGGCAAGGAAGGTGAAAGCGTCGTCCTGAAGGTGCCCGTGGGGACCATCGTCTATGACGAGACGACCGGCGAGCTGGTACATGACTTCTCTCATCCCGACGAGCGTATCGTAATCGCCCATGGAGGACGCGGGGGCCGTGGCAACGCGCGCTTTGCGACGTCAGTACACCAGGCGCCGCGTGAACATGAGGAGGGCTTTCCTGGCGAAGAACGGGCCCTGCGGCTGGAGTTGAAGCTGCTGGCCGATGTCGGCCTCGTGGGCTTTCCCAATGCTGGTAAGAGCACGCTGATTTCGCGCATCTCGGCGGCCCGTCCCAAAATTGCAGATTATCCCTTCACCACCTTGCAGCCCAATCTCGGCGTCGTGGTAGTGGGAGATCCGCCGCGTGAGATCAGCTTCGTGGTCGCCGATATTCCCGGCCTGATCGAAGGCGCCAGCGAAGGCGCCGGCTTGGGCACGCAGTTTCTGCGTCACATCGAACGTAACCGCCTGCTCGTGCATCTGGTGGACGTTTCCGACGCCAGCGGCCGTCCGGATCCGGTAGAGGATTACGAGGTTATCCTGAACGAGCTGGCAAGCTCCGGCAGCGGACTGGACAAGAAGCCGACGATCGTGGTGGCCTCGAAGATCGACGCCGCCAATGCGGAGAAACTCTCGAAGCTCAAGCGCTACTGCAAACGCAAGCAGTTGGATCTATTTCCAATTTCCGCAGTGACGGGGGAAGGCGTCGACAAGTTGAAGTGGGCGATGGCAGAACGGGTGCAAGAGCTGCGGAAGGAACCTCTGGCCGCCACCGAGTAGGCAGAGCGGCGCTTCAGCGCCGCGTCAGTTCGGTGTTATATGATCCTCCGCCAGAGTCGTTATTTGCATGACTACTCTGGGGAAAAGGGATTAGGAGCATCGCTCGACGCTGGCCTGAAGGCCAGCTCTACCGACTAATTGCTGACTTCATGAACCTTGCCCTGTTTGGCGGTACCTTCGACCCGATCCATCGTGGACACCTCAAGGTGGCGCGGGCGGCTGCGGAAAAGTTCAAGCTGAAGGAAGTCTGGTTCGTGCCGGCGGATGTCCCTCCGCACAAACTGAAGACGCCGATCACTTCGTTCTTTCATCGCTACGCGATGGTGTCGGTCGGCACGGCGGGCGAAAAGGATTTCGTTCCGTCGCTGCTGGAGGCACCTGATCCGAACAAACGCGGGGATCACCTGCCCAGCTACTCCATCGATACTGTGCGGCGAGTCAAGGCATCGCTAGGGAAGAGCGATCATCTGTACTTCCTGATTGGCATGGACGCCTTCAAAGACATCGCCAAGTGGCACGAAGCGGAAGCTCTGCTGCGGGAATGCGACTTCATTGTTGCCGCGCGCCCGGGTTATTCGCTGGCGGACGTCGCCTCATCGCTGCCGAAGAGTCTGCAACCGGACGCCGCCGTGACCAAGGTGTTTCGCAAGCAGGAAATTTCCGGCCCGCTGGCGGTTTCGGGCATCATGCTGCACATGCTGCCCGAGACCCATGAGAATGTTTCGGCCACACAGATTCGGACTGCGGCAGGCAAGGGCGCTGCTCTGAAAAAGTTGGTGCCCGACGCGGTCGCCGAGTACATTCATAAACAACATTTGTATCGCGGCGCCAAGAAGGCCGCCAGCAAAGGTAACTGAGCCGAACGCATGAAGAAGAATGATTTAAGGGCGCAAGTCGCCGCAGCGGTCCGCGCCTGTCAGAATAAGAAGGCGACCGACATTTCCATTTTGCAACTGGATCCTGCGTCCAGCGGCTTTACCGATTACTTCGTCATCTGCTCGGGCTCGAACCCGCGGCAACTGCAAGCCATCGCCGACGACATCGACCAGCAACTTAGCGCCATGGGCCAACAGGCCACGCACACCGAGGGTTATAGCCAAGGCGAATGGGTGCTGCTCGACTATGTCGACTTCGTGGTGCATATCTTTTCCGAGGGTGCGCGCAAGTTTTACGATCTGGAGAGACTATGGAAAACAGCCACGCGCTTGCAACTGGCCGACCTTGAGAAACCTGCTCCCAAGCCGGCAATAAGGAAAGCCGCGCCAGCCGGTGCCAAGCGCACCTTGGCAAAGAAGTCGGCAAAGTACTCGACCCGCACGGTTGCCAAGTCGACGGCGAAGAGCACCGCTCGCAAGCGCACCGCGACGCCTCGGGGGCGGAAGAAGTCCTAACAACAACCCGGTTCGGCGCACCTGATGCTGCGCCCCTTGCGAGTCTCTACACCACACAGGTTCTGATTCTTTGAAACTTCGCATTGCATGGATCGGCAAGACACGCAGCACACCGATTCAGTCGCTCACCGCCGAATATCTCAAGCGGCTCTCCCGTTTTGCGGGCTGCGAGGCGCTGGAGCTCGCCTCGGAAGACGCGCTCCTCAAACTCGTCGACAAAAGCACCGGCCGTACGGAGCCGGTCCTGGTGCTCCTCGACTCGCGCGGGAAACAGCTGGCCTCGGAAGAAATCGCCAACTTCCTCGAGTACCACCAGTCGCATGATACCCAGGAATTGCTTTTCGCCATCGGGCCCGCCGATGGCTGGAGCGATGCGACCCGCGGTCGTGCGAAGACTATCCTCTCGTTTGGAAAGATCACGCTGCCCCACGAATTGGCTCGCGTTATTCTGCTGGAGCAGCTCTATCGCGGCTTCACCATTCTCAAGGGCCACCCTTACCACGGCGGACACTGAAATCAGTTGTCGGTTGTCAGTTGTCGGTTGGGGGTGGCCAGCTCCATGGGTTGAGAGCCCGCCTCATCGCGACTGTAAGAACAGCAGGTTCTTCCGCTCCAGGGAGGAAGAGTCTGTGTGAGAAATAAGTTTGTGCGCCAAGGTGGAATGCAGCCGCAGAAAAGCAGTCCCGCAAGGAAGGAACAATCGTGCCCAGCATGGAGCTGAAGGTGGAATGCTGGGTAAGTGGTAAATGAGACCGAGTCCCGGTAGGGACGGCACAATTCTCACACACACGCTGAAGCCCTTCCCTTCAGAAAGACGGTTGAAACCCGACCGCGGAGCGGCGTTTGGGTTTAAGCCCGGCGTGCAGAACCTCGGACAACGCAACAACGTTCTCGCTGGCCGCGAAGCGACCGGCAAACACTCCGCTCTGATACATTGAACGCCATTGCCTAACGGAGCCGCTGGTTTGAAAATCAATTACGTCGCATTAGCCATTCTCGCCCTCTCGGTCACCTCTCCCGCGCAGCAGAGTGCAAAACTCACGAAAACACAAGATCCGCTCGCTGCCCAGAAGAAGATCGACGCGCCCAAACCCGTTATCTACATCCGCGCAGGCCGCCTCTTCGATGCCACCACTGACCACTACCGTGAGAACGTGGTGATCGTCATCGAAGGCGAGCGTATCAAGGATGTCCAGCCTGCCCCGCAGTTGCAAGTCCCGGCCGGCGCAAAGGTCATCGATCTCTCTAAGGCGACGGTGCTGCCAGGCCTTATCGACTGTCACACGCATCTCGGGGCGCGCGCTGACCGCTACGACCCAATCAACGCATTTAAGGAAACGCCCTATACCGAAGGATTCGCCGCCGAGAAGAACGCTCGCACCACGTTGCTCGCCGGTTTTACCAGCGTGCGCGATGTTGGTTCCGGTCCGTTCATGGCGGTCGATCTGCGCAATAGCATTAATGAGGGATTCATCATTGGTCCGCGGGTCGTCGCAAGTGGTCCGGCAATTTCGATTACCGGCGGTCACGGCGATCTCAACAACTACTCGCCGGAGACGCGCGTAATGCTGTTTCCCGAGGAGCGCGATTATCAGATCGCCGACGGCGCCGACCAGGTGCGCCACGTCGTACGCGCGCAGGTCAAGTACGGCGTCGACGTGATCAAGATTCTTGCCACCGGTGGTGTCCTCTCTAAAGGGGACAGTCCTGGAGCGCCGCAGTTCACCTACGAAGAGCTGAAGGTCGCCGCCGACGAGGCGCACATGGCGGGACGCAAGATTGCCGCGCATGCGCACGGCACGCAGGGCATCAAGAATGCGATTCTCGCGGGCATCGACTCCATCGAACACGCCAGCCTGGCCGATGATGAGGACATTCGGCTGGCCAAGGAGCACGGCACCTACTTCGACATGGACATCTACAACGACGACTACATTCTCGGCAAAGCCATCGAGTTTGGCTTGCCCCAGGAGAACGTTGACAAAGAGAAGATGGTCGGCCGCTTGCAGCGAGAGACCTTCCAGAAAGCCGTGCAGGCGGGCGTGAAGATGGCCTTCGGCACCGACGCGGGTGTTTATCCGCATGGCGACAATGCCAAACAGTTTGCGACCATGGTGCGCTTCGGGATGACGCCGGCACAGGCGATCCGCACGGCGACCCAAAATTCAGCCGATCTCATCGGGCGCTCCAAGGACGTGGGCACGATCGAGGTAGGCAAATATGCCGACATCATCGCTGTCTCCGCCGACCCGCTGCAGGACGTCACCGCTTTACAGAATGTAGGCTTCGTTATGAAGGGTGGCGTCGTGTACAAAGACAAGCTGGCGAATACGCAGGTCGTTGAGTAACGCTATGTCCCCGGGCCCCGGCGTTTGTTGCTGGAGCGCCTTTCCTTTACCCTGAAGACTTATGCTTGATCTGGCATTCGTACGCGATCATCTGCCCTTGGTTGAGGAGAAGCTGCGTCAACGCGGCATGGATGCGGCTGCCGTGCTGAAGGATTTCCGCGCGGTCGACGCTGAGCGACGCGCCGCCATCACCGAAGCCGAGACCATGAAGGCCCGGCGCAATCAGCTCACGGCCCAATTTCAGCAGCTTAAGAAGGACAAGCAGGACACCTCCGCCAATCTCACTGAGCAGAAGGAATTGAAGGAGAAGATGCCGCAGGCCGACGAGCGCGTCGCCGCTTGCGATGCCAGGCTGCGGGAGATCCTGACCAATATTCCCAACCTGCCGCACGACAGCGTGCCGGTTGGCAAAGATGAGCACGCCAATGTCGAGGTGCGACGCTGGGGCACCCCGCCGCAGTTCGACTTCACACCCAAGCCACACTGGGAGCTTGGCGAAGAGCTGGGCGTCCTCGATCTCGAACGCGCCGCCAAGATAACGGGCGCTCGCTTCGCCGTGTATTGGGACCTGGGAGCGAAGCTGGAGCGCGCTCTGGCTAACTTCATGCTCGACCTTCACACCCGCGAGCATGGCTACACTGAGGTCCTGCCGCCGTTCATGGTCAACGCGGAGTCGATGTACGGGACCGGCCAACTGCCGAAATTTGAGGCCGATCTATTCAAGGTGCCGCACGGTGACAAGAATCTTTACCTGATTCCCACCGCCGAAGTACCGGTGACGAATCTCTATCGCGACGAGACGCTCGATGGCGCGCGGCTGCCGGTCTCGCTGGTTGCGTATACGCCGTGCTTCCGCAGCGAGGCCGGTTCTTATGGCAAGGACGTGCGCGGCATCATTCGGCAGCATCAGTTCCAGAAGGTTGAGCTGGTGAAGTTCGCCCGACCCGACCAATCCTGGGAGGAACACGAGAAGCTCACGGCCAATGCCGAGCAGGTGCTGCAGAAACTCGGGCTGCACTATCGCACGGTCGCACTTTCCAACTGGGGACATGGGGTTCAGCTCGGCGAAAACCTACGACATCGAAGTATGGCTGCCGGGGCAGGGCCTGTTCCGCGAGATCTCGTCGTGTTCGAACTTCACCGACTTCCAGGCGAGACGCGCGAACATCCGCTTCCGTCCCGAAGGCGCCAAGAAGACTGAACTGGTGCACACGCTAAACGGCAGCGGGCTCGCCGTGGGTCGCACATGGGTGGCGATCCTCGAGAACTACCAGCAGTCCGACGGCAGCGTGTTGATTCCGGAAGCGTTGCGGCCTTACGTTGGCGCAGAGCGAATCACACCGAAGAAATTCTAGAAAGTTCGCCGGTTCTGCGGCTGGGTTGCTCGTGCGCCGACCAGCATTTCCCTGCTCGCCTCTCCGGCTCCCGCCCGCTCGCGGAAGTGGCGTTACGAGCGCCCGTAACCCTACCCGTCGCGGTGCACCGTCTCCAACGAGAAGGCGGGTACGCACACCGCGACGTACTCCGCTCCCTCGGCATGCGGAGTGGAATACTCCACCCATTCGCCCGGATGGGTCACCACCGCCTGTCCTGCGTGTACGTCGAATTCGCCGTCTCGATGTTTCACATGCAACATGCCCCGCAAGACGACCGTGAACTCCTCAAATCCCGGAGTCTGTCCCGGTTCAGTCCATCCCTGCGGGCTGCGCATGTGCGCGATGCTGAGATTGCCGTGTTTCGAGTTAACCCGGCCAATGTATTCGTCGATCAGCTTCGGCTTATTCCCCGCAGCTTCGACGCGAGTCGGTTTCGAGATCAGAGTCGGTGGCAATGTCCCTCCTGATTGCAATCCACAGCGTTACAATTCCCTTCATCAGCGGGCGCCCATTCGCTCGGCCAGCGCAGAGCTTGTGTTCATCTATTCTGAAACCACTGACAAATAAGGATTAAGGTTCCGCTGCGCCCTTAAGCGCAGTGTGGTTGGACCGCCGCCCGCAATTTGTCAGTTCGCGCCAAAGCCGTCTGCTGGGGTTTCCGGTACAGCCAAATTCAGAGAAGCCGCATCCTACTCTGACTGTTAGGGAAGGATTACGCCAACGAGCGCACACCACAGCCAGACCGTGGTAGAGCGAGCCGATCGTTGCTCGTCCATTCCATCCTTCTTTGCTGTCGGGCCGCCGCGAACCGGGTCGAGCTGGCTGCACGAAGTCCTCCGCGGACGAGTGACCCTGCCGACTTCCACCAAAGAGACGCGGTTTTTCGATGTGCATTTTCATCGAGGAATGCCGTGGTACCAGGCTCATTATCCGCGCGTGACCAGGGACCTTCCGGTCGGCGAAATTGCACCCACGTACTTTGCTTCTCTCCAAGCGCGGCTCCGCATCGCCCAATTGAACCCAGAGGCCAGGATCGTGTGCACCCTGCGTAATCCGGTGCAGCGCGTCGTCTCGCTATACCGGCTTAAGCGAGCGTACGGTGTCTTCCCCTGGAGCCTGGAAGAGGCCATGATGCGCGATCCCGAATTGCTTGAATCGGGTAAGTACGCGACCCACCTCGAAGCTTGGCAAACCAGTCTCGGTAGCGAGCGCGTTCTGACCACGTTCTACGAAGATCTGCAGCGCAACCCACAGGAGTTCATCGATCAATTGGTCGACTTCATCGGCGTGCCGCGTTTTGCCCTGACCCCTGCTCAAATCAGGCACGTGCACGCCTCGGCGCCCATGACTCATCCTCGCGTTTATAGCTGGACGCGGGCTGCTTCGTGGGCGGCTGACTGGCTCAAAGCACGACGCCTCGATCCAGTGGTTGCAACTGTCAAACGCTCGCCTCTTGTTAATCTTTTTCTGGGCGGTGGTCCAGCCTTTGAAGAGCTGACCCCGGAGACGGCTCTCAGACTGCAGGAGACTTTCGCCCCGGAGGTTGAGAAGCTCGAACTCCTGCTCAACCGCGACCTGTCGGCCTGGAAGGTGTTGTACTCTGCCCCGCCATGCGTTGCGCCTGAGCATGCGCTGGCCGCGGACAACTGCGTCGTTTAGCGCATCCTGCAGTCGGTGGTTCGAGGTTCGCGCCTGAGGGTTACTTCCGGTTGCTGCCGCTCAGCAAAGATCCCAGCACGCCGCGTATTAACTGGCGTCCGACCGAGCTTCCAATAGTTCGAGCCGCGCTCTTTGCCATAGCCTCCACCAGGGTATCGCCGCGACGACCCCCGCCGGTGACAGGCCCTCCGCCCAGGGAAGCCGGCAGATTCGCGTACCAAGATTGCGATTGACCCGCAGGTTGCCCCGAAGCAGTTGGCGGAGGTTGACCCGCTCTGCTCTTGAGGATTTCATACGCCGACTCGCGATCGATTGCCGTTTCGTAGACTCCGGCGACAACGGACTTTTGTATTAGCTGTTGTCGCTGCTCCGGCGTTATCGGCCCGATCTGGCTGTGCGGCGGACAGATGAGTGCCCGCTCGACCATCCCTGGAGTTCCTTTCTCATCCAGAAACGAGACGAGTGCCTCGCCCACTTCAAGCTCACAGATCGTGGTCTCCACGTTGAGCTTGGGATTGGCGCGAAAGGTCTGCGCTGCCGAGCGAACCGCCTTCTGGTCCTTCGGGGTGAACGCACGCAAGGCGTGCTGCACACGGTTTCCCAGTTGGCCCAGCACGTTCTCCGGAATATCCATCGGATTTTGCGTTACGAAATACACTCCGACGCCCTTGGAACGAATCAGGCGAACAATCTGCTCGATCTTCTGGCCCACGACTGTAGGCAGGTCGGCAAACAACAAATGCGCTTCATCGAAGAAGAACACCAGCTTCGGCTTCTCGGGATCGCCGACTTCGGGCAGCTTCTCGAACAGCTCGGTCATCAACCAAAGCAGGAAGGTAGCGTACACCCGCGGCGCGCGGATCAGCTTGTCGGCCGCCAGGATGTTCACGATGCCGTGGCCCTCGCCATCCGTTTGCAGAAGGTCGTCGATATTCAAGGCCGGCTCGCCGAAGAACTTGTCGCCGCCCTCCTGTCCCAGCGTGACGAGTCCTCTCTGGATCGCGCCAATACTGGCCGCCGAAATGTTGCCGTATTGCGTCTGAAAGTCTTTGGCGTGCTCGCCGACATGCTGCAGCATCGCCTGCAAGTCCTTCATGTCAAGCAGCAGCAATCCATTGTCGTCTGCGATCTTGAAGACCAGCGTCAGCACGCCGGACTGCGTGTCATTCAGGTTGAGGAGGCGGCTGAATAACAGCGGCCCCATCTCCGAAGTCGTCGCGCGAATCGGGTGGCCTTCTTCTCCGAACACGTCCCAGAACGTAACCGGACAGCCGCTAAAGGAGAAGTCCTCAAGCTTGAGCTTCTTTACTCGCTCGGCAATTTTGGGGCTGTCGATGCCGGACTGGCTGATGCCAGACAAGTCACCTTTGACGTCAGCCGCGAAGACCGGCACTCCGATTCGACTGAAACTCTCGGCCATCACCTGCAAGGTGACCGTCTTGCCCGTGCCGGTGGCGCCCGCGACCAATCCATGACGGTTCGCCATCGCAGGCAGCAGGTACTGCGGCTCGGTGCTTTGCGCAATCAGCAAGGGCTCAGACATGTGGTTCCCCTTTCCGGTAGCAGTGCATCAGCTTGGCGGGTCCGCCGCCTCCATGGATCGCGTCGGTCGATTCTAATACGCCGCCGGACCGAGTTTCTGTCTTTGTCGGCCGGAATGCCGACAGGGAGCCGATTTTGCCTTCGGGGACCGCCTCAGGGCAACTGCGCTGTCGAGGCACGCTTCGAAGTGAAAGCGCGTTTTCCCATTCACGCGCGCGAGGGCTTGTGTCCAAGGCCAAGATTCTCACGATGCCGGCGCGACCCGACGCGAGTCGGTTGCAAGCGGCCCGCCGCCGCGATCCCCTGTACATCGAGGGTCAGCGCATCCTGGTCGAAGCCATTCGTTACCTGGTGCAGACGGACCCCCAGGCGAATGCCTGTGCGGTGGAATTGCTGTCGGACCACTTTCGAACAAAATTTCGTATGAGTGACACGCCCCGGGTGCTTCACCCTCAAGCGCGCGTCTGAAATGCTGGTGCTTTAGGTTACGGCCACTGCTCCCGCGCCAGGGATTCAAAATCCTGCTGCTTTCCCTCCAACTGCGTGTGCCACTCAGCGGCAGCTTGCAGAAAGGCACGGAAGAGCGCACGCGAGGCAGCATCCTCGTCGTAGCTGCGCTCAGGATGCCATTGCACGGCGAGCACGAAGTGGTCTGGCGAGGTACCCTCGACGGCTTCCTTCACTTCATCGTCAGGACACCAGGCGACGAGTTGCAACCCATCGCCCACGATCGCGGGAGCCTGATGATGGCTGGAATTCACTGACAATAAAAGCTCGATAGGAGCCGGGAGAGCGCCGGCATCCCGCAAAATCTTCGCCAGCCGCGAGCCTGAAGCGATCTGTACTTTGTGTGCCTGGGCTACCTTGCTACCGGCTGGATGGTTGATCGGGCCGGGCAAATCCTGATCGAGTGTTCCGGTTCGCCATACGTTCAACGACTGCAGCCCATAGCAGATGCCGAAGAGCGGCTTGCGCATGTTGTAGGCATCCTGCAGCAGCAACTCGTCGGCATCGTCGCGAAAAGGATCGGATGCCTCGGTTTTCGGGTGACGTTCCGCTCCGTACTTCTCCGGATCGACGTCGGCAGGGCTGCCCGGCAGCAGCACTCCATCGCACTGCTTTACCATCTGCGCGATCTCGCGGGACGAGGCGTCGGGGGGTATCACTACCGCCTCGCCGCCCTCCGCCTCAATGGCATGCACGTACAACGGCAGAGCGCGTGAGACGTATCCACGCTGCGACGAGTTCGGCGTTGGAATCGCAATACGAGGCTTCATAGGGTTTCCAGAGGCTTTCTCGGCTCGCCGGTTATCGACTCCTCTACGCTGTCCAAGCGTTCTGGATCTTCGCTCGTGATCGCGTTGTTTTCTTCCAATGGCGGCGCCACCTTCGCATGCGCATAGTACATCGCGGCGATCGCATCGTGGGTTTGCCGCGCCAGTTTGTCCATGTCACGCGCCTTCATACCCACCGTTGAGATCGGCTCACCTACGATCAACTCGATTGTGCCGGGCCGCACATGAAAGCTGTTCATGGGCACCAATTCGTAAGTTCCCACCAGTGCAATAGGCACGATCGGCCGTTGCGCTCGCACGGCGACATAGAACGCGCCGCCCATAAACTCTTGCAGTTTCCCGTCACGCGAGCGCCCGCCTTCGGGGAACACCATCAGCGGCGTTCCGTGCCGTAGCGACTCGCTGGCCCGGTTCAGACTGCGCAGCGAAGCGCGCGGATCGCCGGGATCGATCGGTATCTGTCCCGACCGCTTCAAATGCCAGCCTAGGAACGGATAGCGAAACAGCTCCTTCTTCGCCATGATCCGGAACTTGACCGGCAACGCCGCATACAGCACGGGAATATCGAGGGCCGAAAGATGATTCGCCGCATAGACGGCCGGCTGCGACAAATCGAGGTGCTCGAAGCCTTCTTTTTGCACGTGGATTCGCAACGTTGCCAGAATCATCCGCGACCAGGTCCGCGCGAACCAGTGCTGCACCCTGCCGCTGCGGTCGAACAGGGATGACAGCAGCGACAGGGTTCCCATCACGAAGGTATATAGATAGATGACCGGTACGAAGACGAAGTAGGACCGCAACCGGCTCCACAGCGAGCCGCGGGAAGCATCTTGCGTGGCTGCGGCTTGGGTCGTAGTCGTCATGCCTACGCCGGGACTCCGAGACGTGACATCGCTTCGCCCACTAAAAAGATAGAGCCGGTCACCACAATCACGCCGCCGGGCTTGCTCATTTCTCGAGCCCGTGCTAAAGCAGCGGCGACGGATTCCTCTGCCTGCAGGGGGGTGCCTGTGCGCTGACCAGCCTGCAACAATTCGCTGATGCTAGCCGCTCGCGGATTTTCAACGTGAGTCACAACCACGTGCTCAGCCAGGGGGAAGAGGATCTCGGCCATCTCCTGCACGGCCTTATCGCGCATGGCGGCGAAGACCAACGTGAGCTCACGGTCGGCGAAGTTCTCCGACAGTGCCGAGCGCAACGCCCAAGCTCCCGCTGGATTGTGAGCGACATCGAGCACCATCTCGCGCTGTTCCGTCGGCGCCGACGGGGCAAGTACCTGGAAGCGGCCTGGCCAGTGTGTTTCCGCAATGCCTCGTTCCACCTGCCTGGGCGTCACCTTGAAGCCGAATTGCCCCAACTGCTCTGCCACTGCGATGGCGAGCGCAATATTACGCACCTGATGGCGACCGGCCAGCGGGGAATCAACCCCAATCTCCTCGCCCATCACCAGCATCGGATAACGGTTGCGTCCGGTCTTCTGGAGGCCGCGTGCAGCCAGGTATTCCGCGGCGCCCGGTGATTGCGGAGGCATGTACGGCACGGCGCTCACAGCGCGCGCGTTGTGATCCAGAATGGCGTGGCCGATCACGTCGTTTGCCTCAGGATGCTGCGGAAGCGTGACCACGATTCCATGGTCACGAAGGATGCCGGCCTTCTCGCGCGCAATCTCGCCAATAGTGTTGCCAAGATATTTCTGATGATCGAGGGAGATGTCGGTGATGACCGAAATCAGGGGATCGACGACATTGGTTGCGTCGAGACGGCCCCCCATACCGACCTCCAGGACCGCGATGTCGATACCCATGCTTGCGAAGTACTCGAACGCCATGACGGTTAGCGTCTCAAAAAAACTGGGATGCCATGGCAGGTTGCCTTTGTGCATCAGATCTTGCGCCGTGCGCTCGACCCGTTCGTGCATGGCGCTGAACTCAGCGTCGGAGATAGCTTCGCCGTTGACGCGGATGCGTTCGTTGATGCGCAAAAGGTGAGGCGAACTATACAGCGCGGTCTTGTATCCGGCTGCGCGCAGAATGGACGACAGCGTAGCCGCCGTTGAGCCCTTTCCGTTGGTTCCAGCCACGAGCACGGCGGGAAAACGACGTTCTGGATTGGCCAGCGCTGCCAGCATCTCGCGTACGTACACCAGGTCGAACTTTGCCGAAGGTGTGTTAACAAGCTCGTGCCCCAGTGCGTACAGCTGCTCAACGGTGGCCTGATAAGACATTTGGACTACTTTCCCGCCAGCTCTTTCTTCACCGCTTCGCTCATGACCTTGCCATCCACGCGCGCATCGCCGAATTTGGCTTTCACATTCTTCATCACTGCGCCCATGTCCTTCATTGTGGGAGAGCCCATCTCAGCAATGGTGGCACGAACCGTCGCCACGATTTCCTCATCGCCCAGCGACTTCGGCATGTAAGTCTCTATGATGGCGATCTCGTCGGCTTCCCGCTTGGCCAACTCCATCCGGCCACCCTTTTCAAACTGTTCGATGGAATCCTTGCGCTGCTTAATCATGGTGGTGAAGACCTGCAGCTCTTCCTTGTCGTCGAGCGGTGACCGCTTCTCGATCTCCTTGTTTTTGAGCGCGGCTTTCATCATGCGCAGCGTCGCCAGACGCAGTTCTTCCTGCTTGCGCATGGCATCGACCATGTCTTTTTGCACCTGCTGGGTCAAGCTCATGGGTCAATTATAGTGTCCCCGAGTGGCTGTACGGCCTCTGGCCATTTATCATAGAAGTCCGGCGCTTCCTCGCCGGAAATTCTACGAGCCAAGGTGCCCAGAATCATGCTACGCAAGACACGGCTTTTTACGCCCGGCCCTACTCCTTTACTGCCTGCCGCGCAGCAGGCCATCGCCGCTGCCGACATGCATCACCGCACGGCGGAGTTCCGCGACATCTTCACCCGCGCCCTCGCCGATCTGAAGACCTTCGTCGGCACACAGAACGACGTGCTCATTCTGGCTGCCTCGGGCAGTGGCGCCATGGAAGCGTCTGTCTCAAACCTGACTTCACCCGGCGACAAGGTCGTTGTGCTGACGGCTGGAAAGTTCGGCGAGCGCTGGCGCGATCTCGCCAAAGCCTATGGCTGCCAGATCGAGTTGGTCAGCGCACCCTATGGCGAGACCTTCGATTTGAAGGAAGTGAAGTCGAAGCTCGAAGGCGCTCGCGTACTTTACATGCAGGCGACGGAAACTTCGACCGGGGCGCGGCACGATGTTAAGGGCGTCGCGTCGTTGCTCAAGGGCACGGACACGCTGTTCGTGGTCGACGCCATCACCGGACTCGGCACCACGAAGTTCGACGTGGATGGCTGGGGCATCGACATGCTCATCGGAGGATCGCAGAAAGCCGTGATGATTCCTCCCGGCCTCGCCTATCTCAGTGTGAGCGAGCGGGCGTGGCAGCGCATGGAGCAGGCCAAGAATCCGCGCTTCTACTTCGATCTGCGCAAGGAGCGCAAGGCCGCGGCCAAGGGCGAATCGGCGTTTACTCCCGCGACCGCGTTGATTGCCGGTTTGCTGGCGGCGCTCGATTTCATCCGCAAGTGCGGCAATGGCGATCTGGCTGCCGGCCGCGATGCACTCATTCACAATGCCGAAACCTCCGCCGAAATGGTGCGGGCTGGAGCCAAGGCGCTCGGGCTCAAGTTGTTTGCGCCCACCTGTCCCGCAGCCGCGGTTACAGCGATCCTGCCGCCGGACGGTGTCGATTCCAGCGCACTTGTCAAAGAGTTCCGCGAGCGCTTCGCCATGGTCGTCGCCAATGGCCAGGGCGAGATGAAAGGCAAGATGATTCGCATCGCGCACCTTGGCTACTACGACTACCTGGACGCGATTGGCGTCATCGGGGCGCTGGAGCAGGTGCTGCTTAAAGTAGCGCCGTCGCATCGGTTCGAACTGGGTGCGGGATTGCGGGCGGTCCAGGAAGTCTATGCCGAGCAGTTCGCGGCTGTGGCGACGGTGTAGCCGTCTCCGAGTTTTGTCATCCCTGGCGAGGCGGCTAAATTGGGCCGCCGCAGTCGAAGGACGGCTAGATTTTCCGACGAGGACGTGGAACCCGTAGGTCTTTCGTCTCCGGCGGTGCAACCAGGCGCTGCCTTCGCTCAGGATGGCCTTAGTTACACCCCTGATGGATACGCTGCGCTTGCGCCATTAAGCGCACAGGAACTGATACCTAAATGAAAATCGTTGTAGCAGAAAAGATTTCGCCCGCCGCCCTGGCGCTGTTTGCGGAGCAGAGCGACTGGACCGTTGCCTCTCCTGACAAGACGACGCTGGATGCCGAATTGAAAAATGCGGACGCGCTGCTGGTACGCTCGGCAGTCTTCGTCGACGCTGTCATGATGGACAAGGCTCCCAAGCTGCGCGTGATCGGCCGCGCCGGCGTCGGCGTCGACAACATCAACCTCGACGCTGCCACCAAGCGAGGCATCGTGGTTATGAACACACCGGGCGCGAACGCCGTGGCTGTCGCTGAGCACACGCTCGCGTTGATGCTCTCGCTGGCACGCGATATCCCGCGCGCCGACACCACGACCCATGCCGGCAAATGGGAGAAAAAGTCCCTGCAGGGCTCCGAATTAAAAGGCAAGACCCTGGGCATCGTCGGTCTCGGACGCATTGGCATCGAGGTTGCCAAGCGGGCCATCGGCTTTGGCATGCGAATCATCGCACACGATCCCTATGTCGCGCTCAGCCTGGCACAGGAGCTGCAAATTACGCTGATGCCGATGAATGAGGTCTTCGCCAACTCCGACTACCTGACGCTGCACGTCGGTTTGACCAAGCAAACTGAGCGAATGATCAACGCGGATAGCCTTCGCCGGATGAAGAAGGGCGCGCGCTTGATCAACTGCGCCCGGGGCGAACTGCTGGACGACGCCGCTGTCATCGAGTCGCTCAAGTCAGGACATCTGGGTGGGGCCGCACTCGACGTTTTCAGCGATGAGCCGCTGAAAGATTCACCGCTGCACAGCCTTCCAAACGTCATCCTCACGCCCCATATCGCGGGCTCGACCAACGAGGCGCAGGATGCAGTCGGCCTGCAGATCGCCATGCAGGTGCGCGAGTATTTGCTGAAGGGCGTCATCCAGAACGCCGTCAACGTGCCCTCGGTCAGCTTCGAGGAATACGAGCAGATGCTGCCGTATATCGCGTTGGCGGAGCGCCTGGGCACCTTCCTGGCGCAATCCGGGCAAGGCAGCGTCGAGGAGATTTCGGTTGGTTACAGCGGCGAGATCTCCGAGTGGAAGACCGAACTGCTGCGCAACGCTGCCGTGGCGGGCGCCCTGAACCAGATGGCGCACGAGAAGGCGAACCTGGTGAACGCCGCCTCGATCGCCGAGGAGCGCGGAATCCGCGTGACCGAGCGAAAGAAGGCCCGCGGCTCACGCGGAGTGGCCAACACGCTCAGCCTGATCATGAAGAGCGGAGCGCAGGAGCGCCGGGTCCGCGGCACGGTGCTCCACGGTAATACGCCGAGACTGCTGCGCATTGACGACATCGATGTCGAAGCGCCGTTGGAAGGCAATGTCATTTACCTGCGCAATCGCGATGTTCCCGGTGTCGTGGGACGCGTAGGAACCGTTCTCGGTCAGCACAACATCAACATCGGCAACTTCTCGCTGGGACGCGCGGCCGATGCTCGTGAACCAAGAGGTGCGGTCGCGGTGATCCAGGTCGACAACGAGATTACGGAGGCGGCCTTGAACGATCTGCGTCGCATCGATGCCATCGAGTTGGCGCAGGCCATTTCGTTCGTCGACGCGCCACAACCCAGGGCGGAGCTCGCCGCCACGAAGTAGACCGAGGGCTACACACGCAAGCTGGTTCGCGGCCATCCAGCCTCTAGAGATTGGCGCAGAGGCAGCTAAACGGGCCATCCAGTCAGCTACGGGATTGAACCTGTCCTCAGTGTTGGCAGAAGTCATGGAGCTTTTTGAGGTTCGTGACCTCGATGGTTTGCCGACCTGTTTTGTTGAGCGAGATGATGTTGCCTGTCACGCGAACCTGCTTGCCATTGTGGTTCATCAGCAAGTCGTGGTCGCCTTTCAGCCGGTAGACGCCCCCATCCGTCACGATGCCGAAGTGTCCATTCATCGAGCCAACGCAGCCTTCAACTGTAATAGGCCCGCTGTTGTTGGACTGGCTTCCGTTGTTATTGTTATTGCCGTTGTCCTGACCGAAGGACGTAAGCGTGAGAACCGTAAGCGCCAACACGAGCAGACATGCGAGCCGATACCAGATGCGCATAAGTAGCTCCAAGGAGGATGGCTGGATTATAGGCTTCGGACGCAATTCGATAAAAGAGCGCTGATTGACTTGCGCGAGCCCGCTCTCGTGAAAGAGCAAGTTACTTCGCCCGGCTATCGCCCGAGGGTCCGTAGATCGATGGCACCGTTCCGCCCATGGGCCGCAGGTACGTCGAGAGCTGGCCGCGGTGATGAATGGCATCGAACAGAATGAACCAAAGAAACTGTCCTACCGGCTGCTCCGAGACGACTTTCCCGTTGTAATAGAACTTGGCGACGCGGTTCCACGAAGCCTCGTCCATCGCCGAGACGATCTCGGTCAACTCGTTGGAGCGCTGCTCAAACAAAGCCACCATCTCGTCGAAAGGCGGCGCAGGCTGCGAGCTCCACTCCGCGGCGCCCTTGGTCGCGACATCCAGGCAGGCTTGTAACTCGTTGGTGAGCGTCCACAGAATTTGTTGTGCGGAAGGAGAGCGATCGTGCGGCTTGTAGCTGAGCTGCTCGGCCGGAAGTGCCTTCACGACGTTGAGGAATGCAGGAAGTTCGGCTTGGCGCCTCTCGAGATAAAACTCACGTAGGGTCATGGTGATTTCCGGCTGGCGTCGTCGCCCGTCGCCACGGGTCAGGCTGGCGACTCCAATGTGGCCTCGCGGCGGAAAGAATCGTAAGCGACGACAAACAGCATCGTCAACACGGCTCACCGAATGCTGTGGCCCTCAACACCGAGTACCGCAGCCGACTGTGCCGTCCGTCTCCACGCTAAACTGCCGACGCGGCGTCCGGAAGAAGGGCGCACTAGGCCGTGGCCCTGCCCTTAATAAGCCGATAAATCACCAGCAGAAGGATTGCGCCCAGGACCGACATGAAGAAGCCGGCCGACTGGCCTTCCTTATACCAACCGACAGCGCGCCCGAGGTAGCCTGCGATCAGCGAACCTGCGATGCCGATCAGCATGGTGACGAAAATTCCTCCCGGATCTTTGCCCGGCATCAGCAGTTTAGCCACCGCACCCACGATCAGTCCGATAATCGCCATCCACAGCAGTTGCAACATAGGTTTTCCTCCTGATGTTGAGTCTTGGACCGCAAATCTCGATAGCGAATGACCCAGAGTATGCTGACTGCAACGACAATCGATGCGGAGAGTATAGATGACCGAACGATGGCCGTCATCGGCTTATGCGGAATATTAAGAGCGAGGTCAGAATTTAACAGGAATGAAAAGTTTAGCGGGCGACCCATACGGCGCTATTAGCAACGGAGCGATGCGCGCGTGAGGGATGGAGGGGAGCTGCGCTCTTAGCGACTTCAGTTTGAGCGTGCACGTCAAGCGCCTGCGATGTGAGTACATGTTTACCCATCAAGCGCACGTCAGCCGTGGCCCGCGAATCCAGTTGTAGCCACATGCCGAGCATCTCACCGTAATCAATTGCCACTTGTACATCTTTCAGCCACCAGGACGGGCTCCTGGACAATTCACCTGCGATCCGGCGAACCCGATAGTCCGCAGCGTCCACCCAGACCTTCCCATCTACCAGATCGGGCACGGCACGGCGGGGCTTCAGCTGAAGGACGTAGCAGCGATGGCCGCCTACGATATCCTCGCCCAAGGCCGCGAAATCGTAATTACGTCTGGAAATTTCGCCTCGATCAGCATGAGCGGCCAGTTCTGCCTCGTGATCGAGCACTTTGCGAACCACCTTCTCGGCCCTGTCACCACCTTCTGCCTTGCCTATCGTGAAGTCCTTCTGGGATGGAGGTACAAAGGCAATCTGCGCTGTCACTTGCGAATCGGGTGTCTTCGGGTCGTTGTCGGACAGCACATACTTACGGGTAACGCTGTAGGGGACGCTGTGACTCCGGGATGCTGCCTGAGTCGCTTCCATGCGGGTGACGATCTCTGCAACCGGCAGCGACTGCCCCCATAACGAAACAACGGAGAGGCACAGCAGACCAGCACTCAGAGGAACGAGTCGAACTGTAGCGAAAGCAGGCATCTGTGGCTTTCTCAGGAAGGGCGTTGCGAAATCAGCAACTGAAAAGTTAGAAGCAATTGTGTCTCCACCCGGATGCCCGCACGGCTGGCCTGGAAGATCAATAGTTTGCAACAGCTTGCTACGTCGGCAGAGATGCGGAAAGCCAAGTCAACTCACGAAAGGTTTGCTGAACGGTATTTCTTTCCGAAAGACCGACCAGCGGGTTGGAAACGTGGTACACACATACGGAGGCCCGATACCGAGAGCTGCCGAAATCAGCCATGGGCGACCTCCTCATACACGGTCAGCATCTGCCGCACACTGGTATCCCATGAGAATTTTTGTGCCTGCTCCAGGCCCCGCACCTTCAACTTGTCCCGCACCAGCGGATCGAGCAGTGCTTTGTGGACTGCTCGCATAATCTCGAAGACGTTCTCGGGATTCACCATAATTGCGGCGTTCCCCACGACCTCGGGAATGGACGACGTGTTGCTGGTCACTACCGGCGTTCCGTGGGCCATCGCCTCCAACGGAGGTAGTCCAAAGCCCTCGTACAGCGACGGGAATACGAAAACTTTGGCCTGGTCGTAAAAGATCCTGAGTACTTCGATGGGCACGAAGCCCAGGAAGCGCACGTCATGCTGGGCTCCGCTCTTGATTACGGCTCGCCGCAAGTCCGGATGTTTGGAGACTTCGTCCCCGATGATAATGAGCTTGAGGTCTTCGAACTGTCCTTCCTTGGTCAACTCAGCCTTCAAAGCGCCAAACGCCTCGATAATGCGCACCACGTTCTTGTGTGGGCTGATGCGGCCGGCGTAGAGCAGAAACGGGTAATTTACCTGATAGCGCTCAGCGATGAATTGGCGGTCGGCGTCGCTGGCGTGCCCCTGGCGAAAACGATCGTCGATGGCGTTATAGATGACCTCGATTCGACCAGCGGGAACACGGAACAGACGCTCCGTGTCTTTCTTGGAAAAATCCGACACGGCAAAAATGCGTGCTGCTCCATGCAGCACGCGCTTGGTGAAGTAGAAGTGCAAGGTCCGCTTAATTTCAGAGTGGCTGTTTACCCGGTACATGTGATCGAGCAAGTCATGCACGGTGACGACGTAAGGACACGGAATCGCCTGCGGCTTCCAGAATAGATGGGGTACGTGCAGCAGGTCGCAACGCTTTTGCTTCAATATGCCATGCAACTCGAGATAGCTGCTGAACGAAAAGTCGTTCGGCTGCGCCGGGACCGTCTCAAAGTTTCGCGGTAACGGTTCGATCCCACCGAGCCGCCCTGGAATGCCAATCAGGAAGTATTGGTTGTTGTTGTCGATACGGGCCAGGGTACGGATCGCATTGCGGGTGTATGTTCCTACACCAAATTCGTTGATCCGCCGTATGTCGATGGCAACTCGCACCGCTTGTAGTGTAAACCGTGGCAGGTAAATTACTGATTGGCACAAACAGGTTGCCGATGCGTGTCGCGGGTCAGGGGTTCTGAATCCCCATTTCTTTGGCCAGATTGACCTGGCTGGTCTGGAACGTTGTCAGCGCCTTTTCCAGCTTGTCGGCCTCCGAAGCGATCCGCCGGGGATCCCCGTCGGCGCGTCCTGTCTCCTGGCCGAACGCCTTGTGTTGCTTGGCAACTTCTTCCGCAGATTTCTTCAACTCCTTCAGCAACTTCTTCAGGCCGTCGATTTGGCTGTTGCTCAGCATGTTCACAAACTCGGCATTGCTCTTCTGCGCTTCATCGACGGCATCATCAACAGCGGTCGTGTGGCTGATCAGGTCAGACGAACTCGTGGCCTCGGCTGCCAGTTGCGCAAAGTCATGCGTTCCTTTGACCGCTTCGGTGGTGTTCTTTCTCGCGGTCTGGAATTCCGTTACCTGGTACGGAGTGGCTTGTACCTGCACCGCGTGTTTGAAGCCGGCCAGGTCAGGATTATCAGGAGGTGCGCTGCTGCTGTTAGCGGGGTTCGATCCGCTGCCCGCTCCAGCCCCGTGATTCCCATGTTGCGCCGCGATGGCCAAGGGGAAGCACAGCCATACGACGAGAGAAATCGGAAGCACGGCACGCATCGTGGGTCTCAGTAAAACCAGTTTACGGCGGAGCGTCGCAACAAGACAATCCCCGGCTGTCTTCCCTGAGGCCGCCGACCCACACATTAGTGCCACTGTGAGGAACTCGCCTCCACGGCAGGTTGCAACATCTTGCACATAGCGTTCGTCCCAACGAAGGCAAGTACCTGGTTCCACTCGCATTTGGTGTGGCGGTGAACGTGCGATGAAGAATTACGGATGGATGTCGTCCGTAGCTGACCGTCTCGCTCGCGGGCTCCGTTTGTCAATCGAACTGGAGGAGCAATGCGCAGATTCGTTGGACCTCTCTTGACTTTGGTTATGGCTTTGGGCGTTATTACGGCTCACGCTACAACCGTGATTGTCCCCGACCCCAGCCCTTTGCCATACATTTTCTATGGCAACGGTGATGCCTCGGTTACTTACGATGGCGTGCTATTCACCCAGCAGGCCGCAATCGGAACTGCTAACTTGTTCGACGTAGGCCCATTGTTCAGCGGCGATGCAGCTGTCCTTTCCTCCCAGGAGGCGGCTACAGGTCTTGAAAATATTCTCATTACCTTGCCGGTAAGCACCACATCGTTCTCTGTCGAGTACGGCACCTTCGACGGAAGCGCCGTGACGTTTGCGCTGTCGAACAGTGAGACCTTTACCCAGGGAAGCACAGGAAGCGGCTACCTTACGCCGGACTTCTTCTCCTACTCGGGTAGCGCTATTAACTCGGTGCTGATCACCTCTCCCGACTTTGTGCTTAACATCAACTACATCACCTACAACGGCAGCACCACGCCTGAGCCGGGCACGCTGGTTATGCTTGGCTCCGGTGTTTTGGCCGCCGCCGGCGCCCTGCGCCGCCGATTCGCAGCTTAGGTTTGCTCAGCGTTTTCCAAAAGGCGGACCGTCGCGGTCCGCCTTTTTCGTTCTCGGCGGTGGCCGAACGCCGCAACGCTAACCACCGACTCTAGGACGTGCACGGCAAAACAAATCTGCCGGATCTCTCAGCGACGCGTTCCGTCGGGCAGCACTTTCTTCAGGGAACGTGCCGCAGCGCCTGTAGCGTGGGAGCCTTCAGAGCAGCCACTAGTACTTTCCCATTATTGCCGTCCCTTCCACCGATCGTTATCGTCGGCGCACCTACCACGTGAACCTAGCGAGGGGTGAGCTATGTCGACCATTGCAGCCAGCCGGACGCTTGCGCCCGCGCGCAAAGTTGTCGCAGTCCAGCTTCTGATTGCTGCTGTTCTGACCGCGTCCATCGCGCTGTACTTTTGGATGGACTCGCGTTATCCGGCGCTGCTCAAGAAATTGCATAGCGGCACAAAGATCCACGTGGCGGGCGCGCTCAGCTTCGACGCCTTGTTGCCGGTGACGCCGCAAATGCCTCTCGCTACTCGCGTCGGCCGTACCACCGTGAACTGGATGTACACCAACCGCATCGGCATGACATTCGGCATCTGCTTTGGCGCAGCCGCATTGACGCTGCTTCCGCTGTTGCCGCGGAGACGTTTCCGAAGTGTGTTTGCCAATACCCTCCTGGGCGCCGCTACGGGCATACCGCTGGGTGTATGCGCCAACTGCGTTGCTCCAATAGGACAGGGGCTGTATGAGGCAGGGGCAGAACCGGCCACGGTTCTGGCGACCATGATCAGCTCTCCCACGTTAAACGTGGTGGTGCTGGCATTGCTGTTCGCGCTATTTCCCCTGCCCGTGGCCCTGTTGCGCCTTGCGGTACCACTCGCGCTCGTCGCGCTTATAGCCTGGCTCACGCGTGGAGTTCGCGCGGCAACCGTTGTGCCGTGTCTCCTGCCGAATACGAACCGGGCCCACCCCGCCGGCGAAATCATCTCCCAGTATCTGAAGAACCTTGCGAAGCTGGCGGCTACCACAATTCCGTTAATGATTCTCGCCGGATTGCTGGGGGCGTTGTTCATCGAGATGTTCCCGAGCAGCGCCATTCCGATGAGGGTTACGCTAATGGGCATCGTGGCGCTCGCTATCGTGGGAACCTTCTTGCCCGTGCCGATCGCCTTCGACGTGGCCGCCTCGTTCCTGCTTTTCACGCGCGGCGTGCCGCTACCTTACGTCGTGACGCTACTCTGCACGCTGGGGGCCTTCAGCATCTATTCGGTCCTGATCCTTGGCCGCACCATCTCATGGCGGACTGCCTTCACCGTATTCGGCACAGTCGCCGTCGCCGGAACGCTTGCCGGAATTGGCACCGCACTGGCTCAGCACAGTTGGTGATTGGATAGGAGGCTGGTTAGGGTACTCGTCGACCCCGCGGTGCAAGCAACAGAGCGGGATGTCATTGTCCTACCGCAACTTGCGCTGATGATAAATCTTCTGTTACGATCCCGGGATCAAACGTCAACATAATCGCCGGCATGCAGGGTTTTGAAAGAGAGTCGAAAATCCAAGAACTGCGAGAGACCAACGAAATCGCTAATGCTTTGGGATTGCCGCTATCTCGGTTTCTTCCACGACGCTATAAGCCAAGAGGTGTAGATAGCTGGACGGGCCACTTGGCTTTCGCCAGCGACCTGATCGTCGCCACCCAGCCTCAGTTGATCGTGGAGCTAGGTACCCATTGGGGCGAGGCCTACTTCACTTTCTGCCAGACCGTGCAAGAACATGGCTTGAGCTCTTTGTGTTATGCCGTGGATCACTGGCTAGGCGACGAGCATGCCGGATACTACGGTGAAGAAGTCTTTGAGGATGTACTCCACTATAACCGCCGTTTTTATAAGCAGTTCTCTTATCTGTTACGAGCCAGTTTCGACGATGCGGTTTCGCAGTTCAATGACCACTCAATCGGCCTCCTTCATATCGATGGACTGCACACCTACGAAGCCGTAACTCACGATTTCCGTACATGGCTTCCTAAGGTGAAGCCGGGCGGAATCGTATTACTACATGACATCTGCCCGAAGGACCGCGGTTTTGGAGTCTGGCGGCTCTGGAATGAAATCAAGGCTGAATTTCCCAATACTTTTGAATTTCACCATAGCTGGGGACTAGGGGTGATCTATAACGGAGACAATCCGAATAGCTCATCCTTCACCGATTGTCTGTTCGGTTGTTCCCCCTCCAGTTGCGAAGAGATCCGCCGGCGGTATGTTGTCTACAGTTCTCACCTGGAGAATCTATTGAATCCTTCTGCCGTCGAAGTGCGCCCCGAGACTACGAGGAGTTCGAAGCCTTCCGGGGAGATCAGGGTGCAAGTGTTTCCGTTTGGCGCATCCGGTTATTCCGAAGAGCGGGCCGTGCTGCACAAAATGGAAGCTGGGACATGGAACACACTGGTTTTCGAGTTGCCGGACGGAGTTGGCACCGGACCTCTCAGGGTAGATCCCGGGAACGAACCCAGCATTGTAGAAGTCGGTGACATCCTGATCCATTCCATCGCTTCAGGTGAGCTATTGTGGAGCGCCTCTGCGTCGTCGGGCCGGGATAGTTTGGCGGCTTTCGGCACGGCGGAACTTCTCTCCAGCGAAGCGGGCTTGTTCCTGGCGAGCTCCGGTGACGATCCCCAACTGATGGTTTCCGTTCCGCCGAGTGTTCAGGGCCCCGTCAGGCTGAGCGTCTCTTTCAAGATAAGCCCTACTTCCGTGGCGGTGTTATCGCTCGTCCGTGCCATGGCCGGTGCTGCGCACGACAGTGCCGAGCAGCAGGCAACGGCTGCGCAAGCGGTGGCCGACCAACAGATAGCTGCCGCGCAGGCAAAAGCCAATGAATTGGTGGCTGCCGCACAGGCGAAAGCCAATCAACAGGTGGCCGCCGCACAGGCAGGCTTTTATCAGCAGCTGGCTGCTGCACGGATGACCGCTGAACAAATGGTCGCTGCCGCGCGACTCGAGCGCGACTCTTTCGCCGATCAACTCGACCGGGCGAATGCGGAGACGGCGAGCAAGCAGCAACTCCTGCTCAAAACCGAGGAGAACCTGCGCCAGGAACAAGCTACCCGAGTTGGAATGCAGCGTTCTCTCTCTTGGAGGGTCACTGAGCCTATGCGGACGCTCATGAACACCTTGCGATCGGGTCCCCGAAAGACGTAGCAGGCCGCTGGTTGACCCCGGGCGTGGGAAGGGGCGCTGCGTTTGAGCAGGAGGCGGCAGCAACAAACACGAATCTGGAACAGCACTGGGGCCGGCCTACGGGCCTAACGGAGATTGAACTGTCCCGCGTCCGGATTTGCTAATATCGATAGAGCGCCCGACATTCCAAAAGTTTCAGGCGATGTGGTGAGAGCTGTGCACCATCCTGCTGAACCTATTCTGGAAATCTGAAACCGGGAAGCTCTACGGCAGAACGAGATGCCTCCGGTGATGGGTTCGGTCTGCCCGAGCAAGTGGCCCGTTCTCCCAGCATTTTTCATTGAGACTTCGCATGGATGATGTCAGCTGGGTGATCTCGCGGCAAATGCAAGCTTTTTGTGAATGAGGGTTGTACGTGGCCAAAGAAGCGACTGCGACAGACATGACAAACGAGCAATTTGTTGCCAACCTTTACTTGCATCTCCTGGCTCGTGCTCCGAAAACCGGAGACGTAGAATACTGGGTCGGTGTCTTAGAGGATGGCGGAACTCGCTCGGATGTCGTCGAACGATTTATGTCTTCAGCCGAGTTTTTGAACTTACAGAAGACGCGGAGCCAGCTTCCGGAGAGACCTACCAGCGAGCAGCAAACGTTGTTACATCTTCAGACTCATGTTGCCCGTCAGCAAAGCTTCGGCCCGGAGGAGCAGCAGCCCGGAGCGGTTGGGGAACACGTTCCAAGCATTGATGCCGCAAAGATCACGAAGCTTTCGGCCGACACTTGGGCGGCGAAAGAGGCGGTTGGACAGCTTAATCCTCGGAACCCGGGCCTTCTGAACCGGTTTGTTCAGGCCGCCAAGAAGTTGATGCAACGATCCCTCACCTGGTACACGCGATCCCTTGACGGGTTTCATGAGCAGGTAGCGCGTGCCATCGAGGAGCAAGGCCAGTCCCTTCTTCGACTGGAAAGCGAAATACGAGAGATTCAGAATCAAGAGTCCCGTCGACTGTCCGAGAATGAACGATTGCGCGATGCGCTCCGTGAGACCGAACTGGCTGTGCAGGAACAGCTCGTTCCCTATGTCGACTTTTTTCGTGACCTGTCTCCCGTGGTAGATCTGGGCTGCGGACGAGGGGAATTCCTTGTTGTCTTGAAAGAAAATGGCGTTACCGCCTACGGCGTCGACTCCGACCGTGCAGCCTGCGAGATGGCGCGCCGTAAGCTCCTGAACGTTGTCGACGGCGATATTCTTGAACACCTTCGGCAGCTGCCGGAACGTTCGCTGGGCGGGGTCTTCTCGGCCCGCGTCATCGAATTTCTACCGCTGCACGCACAAATGGAACTCATTTCTCTGTGCTCCAAGAAAATAAGGCCGGGTGGCGTTCTCGTGATCGAGACGACGAATCCGGAATCCCGGCGGGGATTCGGCAGGGTCTCTCACCTTGATCCGACACATCGCCGAGCTGTTCCGTCAGAGTTGATGAAGTCTGCTTTCGAGAGCAACCACTTTCGAGACGTCAGGATATCTGTCCTTGGTCCAGTGAAGGCTAGCCTGGTGACCCCGGCCGCTCCGAGCAGCAGCGACTTCTTCGGCACGGCTGAACGCTCTGGCGAAATGTTGCCAGGTGCAAGCAGCTGTGTCACAACTAGTCCGGCCTACGCCGCAGTCGGCTGGCGAATCTAGCTAGAGATAAACCGTGACTTCTCAACCCAAACCTTTGAAGACAGACTTTGCCGCCTGTACCATCATTGCCAAGAATTATCTTCCCATGGCCCGCGTGCTGGCGGATTCATGGAAAAGGTTTCATCCTGATTGCCCGTTTTTCGTTTTGCTGCTCGATTCGCCTGCCGGATTCTTCTCTCCTGAAGACGAGGTATTCCAGCCGGTGCTAACGTCCGAGCTGGACATCCCGAATCTGAATGGCTTTCTCTTTAAGTACACCGTCCTGGAAGCCAGCACTGCAGTAAAGCCTTATTTACTCAATTATCTCTTTCGTAGATACCACATCGATAAACTGCTGTATCTCGATCCTGATATTCTCATCTTCGAGTCGTTAGCCCCCTTGAGCAGCTACCTGGATGAAGCGAATATCCTCCTCACTCCGCACCTTTTGTCTCCCCTTCCGAATGACTGTCGCAGCCAAACGGATCACGACATCCTTAAGTCCGGTACTTATAATCTAGGTTTCTTGGGTCTGCGGCGCGGCATAGAGTCAGACCGTCTGCTGCGGTGGTGGTCCAACAAGTTATACCACCACTGTTTAGTCTCCATTGAGCAGCACTTGTTTGTAGACCAGCGATGGATGGATCTTGTCCCAGGATTGTTCGGCGGAGTGCGAATACTTCGCGATCCCGGTTACAACGTGGCCTACTGGAATTTACATGAGCGCTCGGTGTCGGTTGGCGAGAGCGTGACTATCAATGGTTCTGAACCGCTGCATTTCTTTCACTTCAGCGGTTTTGACGCCGATAGGCCCTGGATCGTTTCGAAACACCAGAATCGATTCGAAATGGTTGATATCGGAGATGCCTGCAAACTCTATGTCCGATATCGCGACTTACTGGTGGAAAAGGGATGGGATGAAACAAAGGACTGGAAATATGGCCATGACTTTTTCCGGAGTGGCGTAAAGATTTCTCCCTCTGCCAGGCGATACTATTGGGAACTCGGGACCGACGTGATGCACTTCGGCGATCCGTTTTCATGGCCCGTCAATGGTTCGCAAGCTGCAAACACCGACGCGTTGGAGCCTTGCGCCCCTGCCCAGCTTCTCAGCGGTATTAACCTGCTCGGATATGTTCAAGCGGAAACCGGTATGGGAGAAAGCGCCAGAAGCAATTTGCGAATTCTGCGGGCTGCCGGAATTCCCTGCGCCGTCAACAATTGGGAAGACCCTTACTCTCATAATCGTGAAACTATTCATGAGACGCTGACGACTGAAAACCCTTTTCTAATAAATTTGCTGAACATCAATGCTGACCGACTTACCGCTTACGCGCAAGAGCATCCGGGTTACCTGCGGAATCACTTCAACATCGGATATTGGACGTGGGAACTACCCGAGTTCCCGGAAGAATGGGCTACGTCGTTTGGTTATGCGGACGAGATCTGGACACCCAGCCGGTTCACCAGAGACGCAGTGGCTTCCCGTTCTCCGATCCCGGTCAGAGTGGTGCCACATTCGATGGAACCGATGCGCACAGATGAACGCCACGTGGATCGATCGAGGTTCGATCTTGGTCCGGACACATTTGTGTTCCTGTTCTTTTTTGATTTCTACAGCTACCTGGAAAGGAAAAATCCATTTGGCCTGATCGAGGCGTATAAGAAGGCGTTCGGGAAAAGGCGCGATGTCCAACTCCTCATAAAATCGGTTCACGGTTTGCAGCACCCAGAAGACCTTTCCGCAGTGCAAAGGGCTTGTGCCGGGTCGAACGTACGGGTGCTCGACTGCGTCCTGCCGAGACGAGATAAGGAGGACTTGATGATGGCCGCCGACTGTTATGTTTCTCTTCACCGTTCGGAGGGCTTCGGTCTGACCCTTGCTGAAGCCATGATGTGTGGAAAGCCCGTGATTGCGACCGGCTATTCGGGGAATATGGACTTTATGTCGGATGAGGATAGCTTCCCGGTTCCTTATAGGCTCGTTACCATCGATAAGACTTGCGGGCCATACAAAGCAGGCTATCATTGGGCCGATCCCGACTTGGACTATGCCGCCGATGCAATGCGCGAGGTAGAAATCCACCGCGAAGCGGCGACGGAAAAAGGCATCAAGGCCAGGATCGTAGTCCGCAAACTTCACGACCCAGCTCAAATTGCGGTATCAGTTCGAGGCAGGCTGGATGAGCTAGGATTAATTGCAAAGACTAATATTCCCCTCTCCACAGTTTGACAAGCGCTAAGCGACTGATACCGGACGGGCAGTCGAACTGAAGTTTCCGCATGGTATACTAGCCAATGTTTTTGTCTGGTTCCCTGTCAGAACTCGTGCGCCACGATCGCAGGAAGTCGGATTTGAGCGGACAAAAATCGGATTATCCGCCGTTGACCGTTCATCCCCACTTCACCTGGACAGAGCGACAGGCTACTCTCCTGGCCTATATTTTGGCGCTACTCCTCGGCGTTGGTCTCACCGCGTACATGTTCCCGGTTCACGCAATCTTTGCGACCGACAGCCTTATTTACCCCCTGCCGGGAACAGACGCCGCGGTGCATGCTGTTGGACAACGCTATTTCGTCAAGGATTCCTGGCGATGGCCGCTTTTGCTTATCAAACCGTTGGCAACGCCTGAAGGGACGAACGTCGCATTTACCGACAGCATCCCTCTGATGGCATTGGGGATGAAGATATTCCGCCGCTTTCTACCTCCGGGATTTCATTCCATTACACTCTGGCTGGCGATTTGCTGGATTGCCCAACCAGTGGCGGCTGTGTTCGCTTTGAGGAGCAGCGGAGAGCGACGTTTGCTCCCCAACTTTGCCGTGGCACTGCTGGCTGCCAGTATGCCTACCCTAATCTACCGAACTGGGCATGCCGCCCTGTGCAGCCATTTCTTAATCCTGATTGCTATCGGACTCTATTTCAAGATCGCCCGTGAAGCCACGATGGGAACGCTAGTGGGAGCGGGTGCGCTAATACTGGTGGCTTTGCTGGTTAATCCTTACATCATGTATATGGTGATCGCGGTTCTGGCTGCCGCGCCACTTACCTTGCTGTTAAGGCGGGACGGGTTGTGGATTCGGGTTGCATGCGGCCTGGCGACAGGAGTAGCTATCGCCGCCGTCGTTGCTTTATTGCTTGGCTATGGTACTTCCCAACCGATGCCTGGGTTCGGCTACTACTCGATGAATTTGCTATCGCCGATCTACCCGAGCACTTCGATGATTGTTCCCAGCTTCGACTCAACAGTCGATGCGACAGGTGGGCAGTATGAGGGCTACCAATATCTTGGCGTTGGACTAATCTTGCTTTTGTTGGTGGCAGACTTCTGTCTGGGACCACGCGATAGATACAGGCTGTTACGGCGGCATGCTGGTCTTGTACTGGTTTGTGTTGCGTTGACCCTGCTGGCACTTTCGAACAAGATTTATGCCGGACATCACCTATTGATGAGTGTTCCGGCGCCTGCTTGGCTTTTACAATTGCGGGCTACTGGACGGTTTTTCTGGCCGGTGGCCTACTCGGCAATCATCGTAGGCGCCTTGATCGTCTGTCGCCGGATTCCCGCGCGTTTCTGCGTTGCCTTGCTGTTGGTACTGGCATCGTTACAGTATGTTGAATCAAGTCCGATGCGCCGTTGGGTTCGTAGGGGTTTCAGAAATCATTGGGAGTGGGTGGTACACCCCGCTGAACTTCGGCCTCTGTTGGCAAATCATTCGAAGCTGATAGTCTGGCCTAAGTATGGTTGCGGGGCGGACCAAACTAACCTGGCATTTTCACAGCTATTCTTGCTCGCTTCGGAGGTGGCAATTCCGGTCAATACGACATATGTTGGCCGGCTAACAGCAGATCCCAGCTGTAAGCTTCCGGAATTTCCTATATCCGTGGCACCAAGCGAGCTGTGGGTGTTTGTACCCAATGTGAATCCGGCAACTTTGTTGTCGGTTGTCGACTGGCACAACATCTGTCGTCAGTTCGGCGTGCTTGTTGTCTGTGCCCAGGATTTGAGGGGTCGTAGAGATCTTCCACTACCCACGTTGCCGGTACTACCTATCGGAAAGACCTTAACGACAGCGGCGAATGGACCGGGAGTCCAGTGGCTGGGTCAAGGGTGGTCATACTCAGAGTTCTGGGGAATTTGGAGTGACGGTCCGATAGCCGACCTCGTTGCCAGTGTTGCAGCGCCGGCAAGCAAAGATGAAGGACTTACATTTACAGCTTGGGCCCGTGGTTTGGGAGTACACCCTTCGAAGACGCAGCGCGTTACCGTCTTGGCTAACGGATCCCCGGTTGCTATCTGGAATCTTAAAGAGGAAGACAAAGATTCGGAGTACACCGTATCCCTGCCGCGTTCGTTGGTGCCCGATCGGTCAGTTTTTCTTGAGTTCCGTGTCGAACATCCAGTCAGTCCGCGCCAAGACGGCTTGAGTGCGGATGACCGTCCAATTGGGATGGGCCTCGCGGGATTTCGTTTTGACGAGCAGAGAGTTAGATAATCGAGTTCCCGATCGTTTGATCCTTTCTTAATCTGAACAATCTAAGCCTGCGGCGCAGCCTGAATCTCCTGACGGTTTCGCTTTTCGGCGACGGCGCCGAGGAACCATCGGCGTGCCTCTCTGGATTGCTAAGGAGAGTCTGGCTAACGTGAAGAGAAGCAGGCCGGTCGCCGGAGCGGGCTGATCGTCGTAGTAGAATGGGCTGCTATGGATTTGGCTCGTTTGAAGGAAAATTGGGAAATCTTGGGTCAGCTGGATCCCATGTGGGCGATTCTTTCTGATCCGAGCAAGAGGGGACGAAAATGGGACCCGGTGAGTTTTTTCCAATCAGGAGAAACCGACATCAGGCGTTTGCTAGACGAAGTCGCAGCCGCAGGATTCCCTCTCCGCCGAGGCACTGCTCTGGATTTCGGCTGTGGCTTAGGTAGACTTACACAGGCACTCTGTAAGCATTTTGACAAGTGCTATGGGGTGGATATTTCTACCACCATGCTCGCTGAAGCTACCCGGTATAATCGTTTCGGTAGTGCCTGCACATACATGCTGAACGATTCTCCCGACTTACGTTGTTTTGACAACGAGATCTTTGATTTTATCTACAGCTACATCGTTCTGCAGCATGTACCGCCCGAAGTGAGTAGAGGATATATTTCAGAATTTATACGGATTCTGAAACCGGGAGGGCTGATTATCTTTCAAGTGCCCAGCGCAGTGCGGGCCATGCCCGAGAATCCCGCTGTGTCATCCGATCTTGCCAAATCCGCGGCTCCAAGTAAGGGCGCCGGAACTTTGTCGAAAGTGAAAGATGCTTACTTACGTCTCAAAAGGATTATAGGGCCCGAACCGGCTAAGCCACAGTTACATGATCCCCCTGTGAACCTCGAACAACTGATCGCCATGTACTGTATCCCTCGCCAGGAAGTTGTCCAGCTCATAGAAGCAGCCCATGGGTCTCTTCTGAAAATTGCGGAAGACAATTCCTCCGGTCCCGAATGGGAGAGCTTTCGGTACTGGGCGACGAAGTCCCCGTCTGGAGCAGCAGTCCTTTAAATCCCTGTCAACCGGCGCACCTGAGTGGCTTTCTACCCTATGTCCAGTTGCGGTCCTGTACGTCTACTGGATGGCGGCAGCTTTTCTTGAAATGGTCCTATCCGAATCGTAGCCAAACTCCTGCAGCAAGTCTCCGAAGACGTGTTCACACAGGAGCCGGGAGTTTAAGTCGAGATCATGACGCCACCGTCCCACCGACTGCTGCGCCGCTCCTGAAGTTTGGTGGGCTTCCATCTCCGGCATGCCGACTCGAGCTCTCCGCAGCATGTTGTCGACCAGCAAATCTCCGGACTCAACTTGCATATAGCTCAACACCTTCTTGAGGGTTTCGATTGGGCGGAAAATTAGATCCTCATAGCGAACCAGACAGGCATGCTGCTTCCGACTCTTCCAGCCGCTGAGCAGTTGCTGTGCCTCCCGGCCCAAACGGTGGATATACTCTTCCTCGGTGGCCACAAGGCCCCGATTGAAGCCTAAGCTGCCCCGCTTGGCATTAAAGGCCCTTATCGAGCAGAGCATGTCACGAAAATCGCGCACCAGAAAAATCTCGCGGCTCTCGGGATAGAGTTCCCAGATGATCCCCGGTACTTCGTCGGGAATATGTTTTTCTGCGAAGTATAGGGCAGCTGGTTGATTTTGCAGTGCGCCAATTTCCCGGTAGCAGTCTTCGATACTACGTTGACAAAGCATCGCGACCTGCTCCACAAACCGCGAATTGAGCCACTGCCGCAGCGGCGCGCCCTGCAGCGAACCCCTTTGGAACGGATCCTGCGACACCCACCATTCGGTTTCGAAATTACCCAGCCTATTCGCTGCCTGTGCCTGATAGGCAGGTTCCGCCATTCCCCCGAGGAGTTGCATCCAATATGCCGCCGGCCGCGTCTCGTAAGGGTAGACCCGAAGCGTGGAAACGGATGGGTGCTCCGCGAGAAGGCGCATCATCCATGTCGTTCCAGTGCGTGCCAGGCTATTCACGAGGAGGGGTCGAATCGTGGGCTCGAAGGTCGAGCGAACCGCCCGATGTCGCCCGCATATCCGCCCGATCGGCACGCGCAATCCGCTTTCGAGTACCACCTGAATCAGCAGCTCGAACTCCGGAGTCATTCCAATTACGCTGACCGGAGCCCAGAATCCCACCTTCGAGTTCGCTGCGGCCTGAGGATAGCAGCGGTCGACGTCGGGCCGCGGGAAAAGGATTGGAATTCTTCGGACGGGCCCGTCATTGGAAATTAATTCGATTTGGACTGCCGGAGATTGTTCCGCCAAGACCCAGCCAGCGAACTCGAAACAATACGTGTCTTTGCGCGTTTCCGGGAGCGGCAGTTCAATGGAGAAGCCGAGTAAAGCATCGGAAGGCCGCTCCATGCGCTCAATAAGGGTAATTTCAGTGATGGGCATTTCGCTCTAAGTACACGTGGAATGCTGGAAGTCTCAGAAGCTCTCGTTGGACATTCTAACCGAACCAGCCTTTCGTCCTAAATCGAACTAGCCTTTTCGTAGCATTGTCAGTTCTGTTCAGCCCTTCTCGCTTGCACAGGGGGCTCCCATCTGAGCCCAGTCAGCTCCCGTTCGTGGCACCCAATGCCGTTGCCCAGAAAGCAGGACATTTCGCAGAATCGGGCCACCTCTTCACTCAGCGATACCATTATTCCCCCGCCAATCCGCCGCTTTTCGACACCACGTCCGTCGCCCTCATCCCGCGACGGCCGACAGGGAAGCCCTTGCCCGTTCTCAACTCTATCTACCGTAGTAAGTTACACAACTTAACACAGTCTTTCCCATCGTATAGGCGGTTTCGGGGTTCTAACTAAGTGTCGCGCATGGTAGGGCGACTGGGCCATTGCAGATTGGAACCAGGAGCGTCATGCAAAGGACAAGCGAACGAATGACGGTTGAGGGACACGCTTCCAGAACCGGCACGGAAGGTCGCCGTCGGCATTCGGCGCTCAAGGCCTTCCTGCCGAGCACGGCCATTCTCCCTGTTCTAGTAGCCATAGTTGCTCTGCCAGCGAGCGCTCAGGACTTCTCTTCAGGGACCGCTCAGGCCCTGTATCAATTGCTGACGCAGAAACGATATATCGATCTCGATACTGCTTTTGCGCAAGATCCTCCTCTTTCAGCTGACGACCGAACGTTCTTCGCCGGAGTGCTGGCCAATCGCAAAAACCAGGTGAACGATTCCATCCAGCTTTTGGAGCCACTGCTTCCGGCAATCGGCAGTGAGTACACCACCCGCAACGCAATAACGCTTTGCACGCTCGCTGACGATTACGCAAAGGCCTTTCAATATGGACAGGCCGCCGACACCTATCGACTGTTGACTCGCTTGCAGGGATACCGCGAAGAGGCGGGCGGTTGCAAAGCAGCTCGTCAGGCAGAACGCTGGGAGTTGTTGCGGGGTGCCGCGAAGCAGACAGCCAACGTGGCGTCACCGTTTGCCCTGAAGGGTACGCCCACAGGTTTGGGGCCGATCGAAGTACAGGTGCAGGCCGCGAACTTCTCCGATCTCTGGGTGGTTGATACCGGTGCGAATCTTTCCGCGGTCACGCGCACGGTCGCTGAGCAGCTTGGCCTGGACTTGTCGTCCACCACGGTGACCGCGCAAGGGAGTTCCGGCATCTACGTCCCGGTGCACACCGCAGTGATTCCCGAGCTGCGCATAGGCTCGGCCGTAGTTCACAACGTCGCCGTTATGGTCTTCGAGGACAAGGACCTCGCGTTTCCACAGGTCTCCTATCGGTTTCATGGGAGCATCGGAATGCCTGTCCTGGAGGCTCTCGGCAGAATCACGTTCCACGCCGATGGCAACATCGGGATCCAGGAACCCACTGCTCCTGATAGTGGAACCGAGGGCAGACTGTACATGGAACGCCTGACCCCACTGTTGGAAGTGAAGATGGGCAAGACCGAACAACTGCTGACGCTCGATACGGGTGCGAGTTCCACCTTTCTCTCCTCCGCTTTCTATCAGCAACACCGTCAAGCACTGATGGCTGCTACGCAGGCTGAGTTCGAAGTCGTGGGAGCCGGTGGTTCCGTAACCTCACCTGCGATTGTCTTGCATAACGTACCGCTGGGACTAGGCGGGGCCTGCATCCAGTTCTCGAGGCTCATGGTGCTCACCGCCTCAACCGGAGTCGAAGACGAGTTCGCCGGCAACGTCGGCCAAAGCGCTGTGCGCGGATTGCGCAGCTACACCCTCGACTTCAGCAAAATGACCTTCGCCGCCGAACCCGTCACGCCCGGACAGTGCGCCGCTGCCAGCTAAACCGATACCTGTTTCCACCGCGCTTGTATGTTGGATTAAGCGACTCGTCTTGGCAGCATTGAGCCTCCGCATAAGCCGAGCAGAAGGGCAATCACCACCGCGAGCACGGTCGAGAGAATCAACTTGCGGCGAACCAGCAAGGGTTGATTTTTACGATTGATCTACGTCTGATCGCGTTGACATCGTGTGTCCCCTGCCCTGCGTTGACCACATTTTTTCCTCAGCCTTTGCGCGTCGTGACGCCACGGTCGATCAACTCTTCGCCGCTTCTTAACACACGGGGATCCATTTCACTCGTCTATTTCTTTACGGATCGAAGGTTCCTGGGCCCGCGATACGTCGAGCTGCAGGAAGAGAACCTTCCTCCCCATCATCAGGAGGCTGTAATGTTGGAGATAGAAATGACGCATGTGCCCGATGTCACGCTGTTACGTTGCAAAGGGCCCATTTCCGGTGGTCCCGACCTGGAGCATCTGCGTGCAGCGGCGTTCAAGTGTTGCCATAACGTGCTCCTCGTGGACCTGGAGGAAGTGGATACGATCGATCCGGCAGGACTGAGTTTTCTGCTGGCTCTGCACGATCGCGCGGAACGGCGTGGTGGAACGCTCGCAATTCTGAACCCGAGTCCGTGGATCGAGGAAATCTTTCACATGACCCAGCTGCATTCTGTGCTACGAATTCTGCCGATGCGCGAATTCGGAAGCCAAGCCGTCAGGAGGCAACAACCGCAACCGAGAAAAGGAGACCGGTACCACGCTATCGCTTCCTGAGGGAATCACCTCGAGCTGCGCGGCGCTTCCATGGGTCAAACGGCACTGACGTTTTGTCGCTGTCGAGAATGCGCCCGCAGCACACTGATAGAGTCAACGTTCGAGAGAATTCCCCTTGGCCGGAGCGGAGACCCCAGCAGCTCTGGTAGCTGCCATGGCGGCCAGGTTCTTTCGCATAGTCGCAATGCGATTGCGAGCTGCCTCCGACCCTTCGACCAGACGCTCGATGTTCATCATCCAGTCGGGCAGGTTCATCTTCTTGCGAAATTCGGAAATGTAGGGCTGGATCTTCGCATACTGAAAGTACATCTCCTGGCACGTGTCATACACGAGCCCCGCATCCAGCGCGCCATGATGCACGAAGGCTGCGACCATGTCCCAATAACCGTAAACTTGAAGAACGAAGCCGCAATACTTTCCGCCCTTCGCTACGATCTCGACCAGCTCGTCAGCCGACGTCGGCTGGAACTCCCCGCCAACGTAGGAGCGCGCTTCGCGCATTACGGTCTCCCGCCGCAGCTCGTACAGCTTTAGAATCAGCTCGGCTTGCTGAATGGAAGTGTCAACCGCGGTACTCGGCTTCGTGCTCATGACAGTGTAGGTCGCTCCTTGTCGGGGAGGTTCTCCCGTCCAGCATAGACCACGCCCGGCCGCTTGGTTACGATCGGGGAACGTCGAGGGCTGCGCGGTCTTCACGCGATCTGGATTCGCGCGGCAATGCCGATGCCAGGACGAGTGCGGCTCCGGCGTACAGCAATGTGTCTGCAACGTAATTCAGCGCTTCATTGATCTCCGATGCGCCGTGAGCGCGAATCAAGATCACCAGATATAGAAATACAGTGAGAATGGTCATCAACGCGCCAATCAAGGCTGCGGCGAGCCGGGATTTTTTGTTCAGAGCCAAGCCGATTCCAGCGACCAGCAGGATTGCTCCCGCGAGATAGGCCCATACGCTCGGCAATGGAACCCACGATGGTGTCTTCAGTTCCAAAGGAATGCCGGGCGAAAACTGTGGATGAAGAAAATGTTGTATGCCATAGAAGATCGCGGCAATCGCAATGACGATGCGCCCAAACAAAATCATCCATTTCGCCAGTTGCGGCGACGAGGCGCGACGATACAGTCCGGCAAGAGCGCATGTGCCCGCGCAAAATGAGAGATCTCGCAGCGCGTAGGTCCACGCGAACCGACTTGCGGGATGCGCGACCACAAACGGCAGATAAATCATGCAGACAAATAGAAAAAACATTACTGCCAACAGGGTTGACGACAAGCGGACGTACTTCCTCAGAGTAAGACTGGTAGCTGCCGCCAGCAGCGCGCATCCGATGAACTTCGGCCAGAACCAGCGCGCCGGCATCCAGGATGGGACTACACTCTGGACAAACTCGGGTCCCTTGAAATGCTCGGGCGCGAACGCAGCGAGCGAAACGGCGATGAAGATGCAGCCGAAGGCGATGAGTTTGTCCCAGCCACGAGCCGCAATAATCTCTTTTCGCAGGACAACAACTCCGGCGACCAAATAGACCAGCCCGGCAAAACCCATCCAGAAATTTGGTGACGAAAGCATTCGACCCTCTGATTATGCGAAGGTGCTGCGGCCGAGACTTGCCCGGTCTGCGGTGCCCCAGTTCAAGCTGTTGACGCTTGAGTGGATTTTCTGTCATCCGCTTAAGAACCCCGCAAGCACTTTTCGACAGAGCGGGTCTCCCCGCCTGACGCGGCTCGATTCCTCCGCACAAGTGCGATTCTGGTTGCTGGGTGCCCTGTTCAAGCAGTTGTTGCAGGGCGTGGATTTTTCTCTTCATCAAGTCGAAGCCTGCGCGGTCAGTAACCTTTCAGTAATCCATTCGCAATAAGAACCATGCGGCACTGGGAAGGGAAAACTGCGTCATTGGATGGTAACTCCCCTCCCCCTCGAAAATCGCAAAATATTCAAAGCATTCGACTTGCGGGTGCGATTCTCGCCAAAATATTCCATCCAAAGAAGTTACAGGTCAAAATATTCAATTCATTGGCCTTACAGGCGCGACTTTGCGCTAAATGTTCCTGCCATTCGGAGTCAGCGATTACCAGATAGTACTCACCGGGCGCTTCCTCCAGCTTGTCAAAGAACTCGAATCGGCGGCATTGGGCCGCGGCGCAAGGGATCGTGCGCAGACGGGCACAACTCTCCCTTGGCCTCATTTTTGATTCTAGGAACGCCGGCGGATTACTCCAAGAAGATTCGGCAGAAAACCGCAGGGCAGTTCCGCGATGGGAATGCGGCCGTCCGGCAGGAGAAGCCACTACAGGCGGACGGATTTTAGCTCCGCCTCCCCATTGCGTACCGCAATTCTTGCCTCCGCAAAATAGCGCTTCGGCTCGCTTGACTGGACAACTGGATGGGACGTTTCATTCCGATATGAGGAGAATCAAGCGACGCCCGCCGCGGCTACACAAGCTTTCGAAGCGCGGATTTCAAGGATATCCCGTCGCCACGATAGCTCTGTACGGGCCAACCGCTGAACGGGCGAGTAAGGTCGCCGTCTCCATTTTTCTGCGCGAGGGCGATGAGCCCGATCTCATGCAGCGTTGGTTCTCGGAAGAGAGCGACGTGCGCTTCGACCCCGCCATCGACGCGGAAATCCTGAGCTTCATCAAGCAGCACGGAGTGTGCTCCACGATCATGACGGATCGCATCATCGGCTGCCCGCATGAGGAATGTATCGACTATCCCGACGGGCAGAAATGTCCGCAGTGCCCGTATTGGGCCAGCCGCGACCGCTTCACCCACGAACGGATACAGTGACCGTTCGAGATGATGCCCCTGTTAAGGGCGCCCCATGCAAGCAAGTAAGCTTGAGTGGTTTACCCGCAGGATCATGTCGCCGAACTATGACCCTAAACTGTGCCTCGTGCCTATCGCGCCCTAGCTTTCCAGCTTCTCCTGGCTCTTTCTTAGGCCTGCCTTCTCCAACGCCAGTCGCGCCTGAGCCTTCCTTAACTTCTCTTTCATCTTGTCGCGCTCTTCGATTGCCTTCCCCACCCGTTGTTGAGCAGATTTGATCTCCGCCATCACTTGTTTGTGTGATCGCAGCATGACATTAGTGTAGGCTCCCGGTCGTCCCGCTCCGCAACGCAATTCCGCGCCAAAAGAAAAGGCCCCGCCCTAGCCAACATCAGGCTAGAACGGGGCACCCAAGGTTGGGAATATTGGCCGGGCCACCCGCCACCCATGTTGAAGTATAGTTGGCCGGGCCACCCGCCTAGCCGGATTTCGCCAGGACAGGACTCGGTTGAGTTCTGTTCAGAATTACACAATTTGGTGCTATCCTGCATTGCATCGACTTGCCAGAGGCTTTTGATTGTTGTCGGCGATCCAGCGACAAACGAATGTTAATGTGAGCGGTTAGCGCGCACATGTTACCGTAGCATTGCACTGTACTGTACTTAGGCGGAAGGCGAGAAATGTCCTCTGGCAAGTCGTTGAAGTAAGCACATGGGACTAACACTCACTCGGACTCCGACGGAAATCGGAAGCCTATTCGCTTCGCTGTCCAGCTTTTCCGATATTGCAGATCTTCTCGAAGTATCTCACAAGCAGCTAGCCTACTATACCCACGCCGGTCAGCAATATCGCATGTTCCAAATACCGAAGAGGACCGGCGGCGTGCGAGAAATCCTTGCCCCCGCGAACAAGCTCCGCATTATCCAGAGAAAACTTAACAGCGTTCTCCAACTTGTTTACCGACCTAGTGCCGTAGTCCACGGCTTCCTCGAAGGCAAAGGGATAGCTTCCAACTCCGCACAACACGCCCGATCCGAGTATATTTTGAATATCGACCTGAAGGACTTCTTCCCGGCCATAACCTTCCCTCGCGTGAGGGGTATGTTTATGGCCAAGCCGTATCGACTTCCTCCGGACGTAGCGACCGTCCTCTCACGAATCTGTTGCTACTGCGGAACACTACCCCAAGGTGCGCCAACATCACCAGTCGTATCAAACATGATTTGCGCCAGACTCGATTCTGAGTTGAAGCAGTTGGCTATTGCACATAGATGTAAATACTCCCGATATGCTGATGACATTACATTCTCCACCTATCTTCGTCGATTTCCGCGAAGCCTAGCCCACTTTGAGGAAGAGCAAAAGGGAGGGAATATTCGCGTTGGGGAGAGTCTCCTGCATGTAATTCAAAGCAACGGTTTCGAGGTTAATGCAAAGAAGATTCGATTGCAGCATCGTTCGAAGAGACAAGAAGTGACAGGCCTGACCTCTAATATTTTCCCAAATGTTTCTCGCGCGTATGCGAGACAACTTCGAGCGATGTTACACGCTTGGCAGAAGTTCGGTATTGACGCCGCAGCGGAGCACTTTTTTACTTATTACGACTACAGAGTTCGGCACAACGCCAGTGCCGAAACCTTTCGCCGCGTCGCAAAAGGGAAGATTGATTTTTTGGGCTTGATAAAAGGGAAAGAGGACCGATCATACTTGTCCGCTCTTAAGAAGTATGCAGCGCTGAGTCCCGGGTACAGCCTCCCTCCTCAGGCATTGGCTTTTGAGATAAATCTCGAAGTTCTTCGACGAGCAGTTTGGATGATAGAAGGAACCGCAACGCAGGGGACTGCATTTCAACTGCATGGGGTTGGTCTTGTCACTTGTGCGCACGTGGTCGAGGAAAACAAGAATCTAATCGCGTTTCGGCCTGGAGATCACGCTCGATATCGAGTTTCTGTTCGGAAGTCTGATTTGGACCGGGACTTGGCAGTTCTGGATTTTGTAGATATCCCACCTGCAGCGCCGACTTTTCATCCTGCCCAGGAACTACCTCAGGTGGAAGACCAGGTTGTTCTTCTTGGGTATCCACGTGTTGGGCCGGGAAATACGGGCATCGTTAATCGTGGCGCGGTGATTGGAAAGTATGTGAGATTCGGACAACCCCGTGTGCAGATAAGTTGCGAAATTGCATCTGGTAACAGTGGTGGTCCCGTACTTGACCGAACGTATCGCGTCATCGGTGTAGCAGCCAATGGGAATGAACGTCTAGGTATCAGAGGACAGGAATTATATGGCGTTGTGCCGATAAGTCAGCTATGCGAGATTGTCGACGAGGTACAAAGGCCTTAGACGGCAGCGTCGCCACACTTGTTGACACCAATGCGGCTTCGGTTTGAAAAGGCTCCTGACCTCCCCTACAACCCGTACAACGTAGGTCCGGGATGCCCAACGACAGACGATGCCAAAAGGAAAAGGCCCCATGTTCTTCACATGGAGCCTTTATTTATGTCGGCGACGACCTACTCTCCCACACACTTTCGCGTGCAGTACAATCGGCCCGGCAGGGCTTAACTTCCGTGTTCGGGATGGGAACGGGTGTTTCCCCTGCGGTAAAATCACCGGCAACTTGCGGCGCAATGCGGCGGGGCTAAAGCCCCTCCTTTTATATCGGGCCGTGACGCAGGCCTGAAGGCCTGCTCTACCGGAGCCCGAACGCTTACGCCAATCCTAGGAAAGAACATCGCCGTTGGAGACGGGGCTAAAGCCCCGGTTCGCGTAAGGGAGCGTCTGTCCGGCACGGCTAAAGCCGTGCCCTTTCAAAGCGCCGCCCATTCGGCCCCGGTTCGCGGCGCTGAAGCGCCGCACTACCCGAGCCGCCACGCGGGCGATCTCTCACAACTGAATAGCATCAGGAACCACAAGGCTGGATCTCCGTCGAGATCCAATCACGCTGGCAGGTTCGCCAGGTGTACACGGGGTTTCCCCCCTCGCGCGTCTAGTAGCGCGTGAGGGAAGAACTCGTGTGCCGAGTAAATTTTATGGTCAAGCCGAACGGGCGATTAGTACTGGTAAGCTTCATGCATTACTGCACTTTCACATCCAGCCTATCAAACACGTAGTCTTCGTGTGCCCTTCTTCACCCTTTTGGGTTGGGAGATCTCATCTTGAGGAGTGCTTCACGCTTATATGCATTCAGCGTTTATCACAACCGAACTTCGCTACCCAGCCGTGCCATTGGCATGACAGCTGGAACACAAGAGGTTCGTCCATCCCGGTCCTCTCGTACTAAGGACAGGCCCTCTCAAATCTCCTACGCCCACATCAGATAGGGACCGAACTGTCTCGCGACGTTCTGAACCCAGCTCACGTACCGCTTTAATAGGCGAACAGCCTAACCCTTGGAACCTTCTACAGCTCCAGGATGCGATGAGCCGACATCGAGGTGCCAAACCGGAGCGTCGATATGAACTCTTGGCTCCGATCAGCCTGTTATCCCCGGCGTACCTTTTATCCGTTGAGCGATGGCCCTTCCATACAGAACCACCGGATCACTAAGGCCTGCTTTCGCACCTGCTCGTCTTGTTGGACTCGCAGTCAACCACACTTATGCCTTTGCACTCGACGGCTGATTTCCAAACAGCCTGAGTGTAGCTTCGCGCGCCTCCGTTACAGTTTAGGAGGCGACCGCCCCAGTCAAACTACCCGCCTCACTATGTCCCCTCTCCGGTTCACGGAGATAGGTTAGAACCACAGAACTCGCAGGGTGGTATCTCACCGTTGGCTCCTCCAAGCCCAAGAGCCTGGATTCAAAGCCTCCCACCTATCCTGCGCAGCAAGTGCCATAGTTCATAGTGAAGGTATAGTAAAGGTGCACGGGGTCTTTCCGTCTAGATGCGGGTAACCGGCATCTTCACCGGTACTACAAGTTCGCCGAGTCGCTCGTTAAGACAGTCGCACGATCGTTACGCCATTCGTGCAGGTCGGAACTTACCCGACAAGGAATTTCGCTACCTTAGGACCGTTATAGTTACGGCCGCCGTTCACCGGGGCTTCAGTTCGCAGCTTCACCTTGCGGTTGACCGCTCCCTTTAACCTTCCGGCACCGGGCAGGCGTCAGCCCCTATACGTCGTTTTCGACTTTGCAGAGACCTGTGTTTTTGTTAAACAGTCGCCGTGCGCGTTTCACTGCGGCCCCCTCGAGCTTTTGACACTCTACCGGGGCACCCCTTCTCCCGAAGTTACGGGGTTAATTTGCCGAGTTCCTGAACGAGCGTTCTCCCGAGCGCCTTTGGATATTCTCCTCGTCTACCTGTGTCGGTTTGAGGTACGGTTCCCTTGTCTTCTCCTTAGAGGTTTTTCTTGGCAGCGTGAACTCGGTGCGTTTCGTCCATACGGACTACTCCTCTACGTCTGACCGTTGAATGTCTCTCCGGATTTGCCTGGAGAAACCGGCTTGCACGTATTGAACCTGATAGCCATAACAGGCTGCACGTATCCTTCTGCGTCACCCCATCGTGATAACGATGACAAGAGAGTTCCGGAATATTAACCGGATGTCCATCGACTACGCCTTTCGGCCTCGCCTTAGGGACCGACTAACCCTGAGCGGATTAACCTTCCTCAGGAAACCTTAGACTTTCGGCGCGGAGGGTTCTCACCTCCGTTATCGCTACTTATGCCGGCAG
>CAWFHH010000007.1:0-270000 GCA_963815555.1 uncultured Acidobacteriaceae bacterium | reverse complement strand
CACCATCTCAGCCATGCGAAAGGTGTCGCCATAGCCCAGGACCTTGCCCCCAGTCGACATCGGCGGCCAGTCCTTGGCTCGCGGATCGTTTTCACACGCCCCGGTACAGACCGGCGCTCCATGGTTCTTCAGGAGCTCGATCGTGATATTGAGAAACGGCACGCCCAGCCGGTTCTTCACCGTGTGCGTGACACAGCACGGCGTGTAGCGAACCATCGGCTCGTCCAGCAGAACGTGGCTCGACTTGCCGTTCGCCAGAACGATATCGAGATCTGCATGCCCGATCGCGTAGGCGACGAAGTCGTCGGGATGCTTGTGCATCAAGGTCTGACCGTGCGGCGCTACCACGATGTAATAGGCCTGCACATAATCGTTGGCGAACTGGAAATGATGATTAGGCTCGGCCGAAACCGTGACGGGCACCGCAGGCTTCGATTTCGCCAATACGTGGGCTCCCTGGATCTGCGCGCTCGCGGTGAAGGCCGCGACCAGTATCACGACAGGCAGCAGCACTGGATTTTTCATGCGCGTGAGCGTACTCACGAGTCGGCGCGAATGCAAGAAAGAAGCAACTCCAGGAATCGAAACCCGACTTACGTGGGCGGCTGGCGACCCCTCGCACCTCGTGACTGGCATTTTCCCGACCGTACCAACCTCCGGGCCACTGCCGGTGTCTTACAATGAGACAATGTCTGCCCTTCCCACCAGCGTGAGCACGCTACCAACGCTCGCCGGCAAGTCGCACATGCTGAGTGAACGCCTGCGCTCGCTGAAGCGGCTGCTGGTCGCCTACTCGGGAGGAGTGGACTCGGCTTTTCTCGCTTGGGCGGCTTACCAACAACTGGGCGAGCAGATGCTCGCCGTACTTGCCGACTCGCCCAGCCTGGCGCGAAGCCAGATGCACGATGCCGTCGCCTTCGCCCACGAGCAGCACATTCCCCTCGCGATCATTAACACTGAGGAGATGGAGCGGCCCGAGTATCAGAGAAACGATTCGTCCCGCTGCTACCACTGCAAGGACGAACTGTTCACGGTGATGGAGTCGTATTGCGAAGGCAGCGGCTTTTTGGCGATTGCTTACGGCGTGAACGTCGACGATCAGGGAGACTTCCGGCCTGGCCAGAAGGCGGCGCGGCGGCACGGCATTGCAGCGCCCTTGCTCGAAGCTGGACTGACCAAGAATGACATTCGGCAACTGGCGCGCGAAGCCGGCCTGCGTATCTGGGACAAGCCTGCGTCGGCTTGCCTGTCATCGCGCATCGAATATGGGCGGCCCGTCACGCGGCAGGCGCTCTCGGCGATCGAGCAGGGAGAAGATGCCTTGCGGGCCCTCGGCTTCCGTCAGATGCGGGTCCGCCATCACGGCGATATTGTGCGCATCGAGATCGCGCCCGACGAACTGCCCCGCGCCCTGACTCCGGAGATGGCCGCCGCCTTCACCCGCATTTTCAAGAAGCTCGGCTTCGCCTACGTCACCCTCGATCTCGAAGGCTTCCGCTCCGGCTCAATGAACGCTCTGCTCTCGATTGAGGATGTCCTTAAGCCGAAAGGCACGTCAAAACGGTAGGACCCGTGGCGGCAATTTCGGCGTATTCCCTTTGTGCCTCTGCTTCGGCTGACACCTTGCGCGTGAGATAATCAGGTATTCGTCCCCTTAAGGCGGTTATCGTATTGTTGATGAGAAGAACTGCAATCTTCCTGTTGTTGTTGTGCCTCGGCTGCACCGCGCAGTCCATATCTCCTGAAACCAAACAGCGCGTGCAGGAGCAGGTGCGCGCCTACTTCAACATTCCTCCCGAAGTTTCCATCGAAGTTGGAGCGCCCAGCCCGAGTGAGTTCCCGAACTACGACACCATACCCGTTACCATGGGCCACGAAGGTAAGACGCAGAAAGCCGACTTCCTTCTCTCCAAGGACGGCAAGGTCCTGATCCGCATGACGAAGATCGATCTCACCAAGGACATCTATGCCGACCTGATGGGCAAGATCGACATCCAGGGACGTCCCGTGCGTGGCAATCCCAACGCCAAGGTAACCATCGTCAACTATGACGACTTCCAGTGTCCGTTCTGTTCGCGCATGCATTCCACGCTCATGTCGGAGATCCTGCCGCAGTATGGCGACCGCATCAAGATCGTCTACAAGGATTTCCCTCTCCCCATGCATCCCTGGGCGCCGCATGCTGCAAACGATGCCAATTGCCTGGCGAAAGAAAGTCCCGCTGGTTATTGGGAGCTGGCGGATTATCTGCACGCCAATCAGCGTGCCATCAGCGGAAGCGGCGATCTGCAGAAGTCACAGGCTGAGCTCGATCGCTTGACCTTAGATTTTGCCAAGAAAAACCATGCCGACGTTCCCCAACTGGAGGCTTGTCTGAAGGCGCAGCCCGACACTGCATTGAAAGCTTCTATGGCCGAGGGCGACAAGCTGGGCTTGAGTGCGACCCCGACGCTGTTCATTAACGGCGAGAAGGTGGAAGGCGCGGTGGAGGCCAGTGAGTTGCGCGCAGCGTTGAATGAACGCCTGAAGGCAGCAGGCGTGCAACCACCCCCACCGCCAGCCTCGGCTCCGGCCCCGCCCAGTACAAGCAAGTGACGGTGCTCTTTCCAGCGCGGCTTACAGGATCACGCCTCGGCTCTTCTCTCGCAGGAGGAACACAAGTTTGAATCGCATTCGCAAGTCTTCTTACCGTCCGTTGGCCGTTCTTAGTTCAGTGGCCGTAATTGGCGTGCTTCTGCTGGCCGTCGGCTGTTCCACCAATCAGGATGGCGCAGGCGTGATGGCCAGCGTAAATGGCCGCAAAATCATGCGAACGGAAGTGGACAAGTACTACCAGAACCAGACCGCCGATCAGCAACAGAAGCCGAGTGAAGAGCAAGCCGATAATCTGCGCCTCAATATTCTGAAGGAGCTGATCGATAACGAGATTCTGATGCAGCGTGCCGAAAAGCTGGGCCTGCTGGCCACCGACGACGAGGTCAACAGCAAGCTGACTGAAGCCAAGGCCCCTTATACGCAGGAAGAATTTGACAAACAGCTCAAGCAGCGCGGCCTGAGCGTCGATGATGTGAAGCACGAGTTCCGCCAGCAGCTGACCATCCAGAAAGTTCTGAACAAGGAAGTCGGCTCGAAGGTGAACGTCACCGACGACGACATCACCAACTACTACAACCAGCACAAAGCCGAATTCAACCTGATCGAGCCGCAGTATCGCCTGGCCCAGATCCTTGTCACCACGCAGCCGAGTCAGAAGGCCAAGGTCCCCGAGAAGGCGCAGAACCAGCAAGAGGCGTTAAAGAAAATCCAGATGATCTACAACCGGCTGGAGAGCGGAGAAGATTTCGGCACCGATGCGATGAAGTATTCCGAACAGCCTGAGACCGCGCAAAACGGGGGCGATTTAGGCTTTGTTCCGGAATCCTCGCTGAAGGGCGACAAGACTGCCTTTGAGGCGGTCAGCAAGCTGAAGCCGGGACAGTACACGCCCATCCTGCCGGTGACGGATCCCAACAGCCACCAGGTCTTTGGGTACCGCATCGTCCGCTTGCTCGGCAAAGAAGCCGCCGGACAACGCGAACTCAAAGATCCGCGCGTGCAGCAGGCCATCCGCGAACAACTGCGCGACCGCCGCGAACAGCTGCTCAAAGCAGCGTATTACGAGTACATCCGCGACCAAGCCAAAATCGAGAACTTCTTCGCCGAAGATATCCTGAAAAAAGCCGGCATCGATGAAATAGGCCCGAGCCCGCCGTTCCACCGAGTGGCAGCTCGCGATCGTCATTCCGACCGGAGCGGAGCGAAGTGGAGGAACCTGCTTTTGGGTGCCCCTGCAAACGCGTGCCGTATTCGAACGCTCCAGTTGCGCGGGTGGGGTGAGATCTGAGACTTTCTATCTTCCGAGTGACACGACACGCTCCTGTCCCAGCAAACGTGAACTACTTTTCACTTAGCCTGGGATGGGCTCGCCGAGTTCCGCGGAATTCTCTACGCCGCTGCTGCTGGCGGTTTAGCAACCTGCAGCCGGCGAAGCCAGCCTAATGTTTAGCCGAAATATCGTGGTAGATCTCAAGAAGGTGGCAGCGTGGACAGAGAATCACGCGAATCGGTAGCACGCAACCCGGATTGATGTTCTCTTTGCAATCAGTCTCGGGCTCCGATGGCTTATACGCGGGAAGACCAAACGTGGTGGCGAGTAATGTCCTGTCGGCATGGCATTTTGGGCACTCTTCGCTGACCTTGAAACCCAGTGACGTTAACACCTGTTCCTCCGGTAGCAGCGGATTATACGCTTGCCTGTCAGGTTTTCAGCGCAAGAAACCGTCATCCGCGGAATCCCACCAGCGCCTGCTCCAGGTCGGCGACCAAGTCGTTGGTGTCTTCGAGACCGATGTTGAGCCGCACGATGCGATGGCCATACGGCGGACGCGACTTCCATCCAGCGAAGTCGTAGGCGACGGCGAGACTGGTGACGCCTGCCCAACTGTAGCCGATTTCAAAGAGCTCCAGCGCGTCGACAAAGGCCTGCACCTGCTGCTTGCTGAACTCCGGCTTCAGCACGATCGAGAAGACGCCCGCCGAGCCGGTGAAATCGCGCTTCCAGAATTCATGCCCCGGACATGACGGCAGCGCCGGATGCAGCACGCGCTCGACTTCAGGCCGCTGGGCTAGCCAGTGCGCGATGGTCAGAGCCGACTGCTCGATCGCTTTGAGCCGAACGGCGAGCGTTTTCAGGCCGCGCAATGCGAGGCTGCAATCGTCAGGCGACGCTGCGGAGCCGATGAGTTGATGCGTCTCGCCCAGTTTGTCGTAAAGTGCTGGATCCTTAACCGTGATGGAGCCGAGCAATAGGTCGCTGTGTCCGCCAACGTACTTGGTAAGCGCCTGCATGGTTACGTCGGCTCCGTGCGCGAACGCATCGAACAGCACGCCCGCCGCCCAGGTGTTGTCGATGACCAGCAACGCACCGTGGGCGTGCGCGGCCTCGGCGAGCGCCGGAACATCTTGCACCTCCATCGTGATGGAGCCGGGACTCTCGCTCCAGACGATGCGGGTGTTCGGGCGCATGAGACTCGCAATGCCTCCGCCGATCGTTGGCTGGTAATAGCTGACCTCGATGCCGAAGCGGCGCAGCACCTTGCTGGCCAACTTGCGGTTCGGGCCATAGATGCTTTCCGGCACCAGCACGTGGTCGCCAGTGCGCAGCAAAGAGAGGTTGATCAGCGAGATCGCGCTCTGGCCGCCAGGCGTAATGATGGTGCGGAAGCCGCCTTCCAGTTCGGCGATGCGGCCCGCGAGCTCCAGAGTTGTCGGCGTGCCGTAAAGCCCGTAGGTGTAGCCCGCCTCGTGCTGGTTCCAGTCATCGGTGACCGAGGCTGCGTCGGGAAAGACCGTAGTCGAAGCGCGATAGGTGGGAACCGTCAGCGAGCGAAACCCTTCGGGCACGCGCACGTCGGAGTGAATCAGCTTGGTCGTCCAGTGCTTCGGCATGGCGACATTATAGGAGGCGTGAGAGCACGGCTCGGCAGAGGATGTCGGAAAAGGAAATTTACTCGATGATGGCCAGCGTGTCTCCCGCGTTGACGGTCGAACCTTCGGCGGTGAGGATCTTCTGCACCTTGCCGTCTTTGGGCGACTTCATCTCGTTCTGCATCTTCATGGCTTCCATGACGATGATGGGCTGTCCGGCCTTGACCTCGTCGCCCTGCGAGACGGCGATGCGCACGATCTTGCCGGGCATGGGAGCGGTGAGCTTCTGGGGGCCGGCTTCGGTCCCTGCGGCGGAGCGACGGGTGCGGAGCGACCGCGGATCGCGGACCTCGACCGCATAGCGCGCGCTGCCGAGAATCATGTGAACCTCGCCTTGCAACGAGCGCTCGCGTTTGATTTCATAGGCCTTGTCGCCAACCAGAACGGAGAGAACGTCGCGCGCGGTAAGAGCAGCGTCTACGGCGATTTCCTTCCCATCGATGCTGCAACGCCACATGCGCTCGCCTGGCGTGAGCTCTTCGGCCTGCGTCAGTTCCAGGCGATGCAGATGACCGTCTACCACAACGTCATAGGTCATCGGCAAGTCCTCATTGGAGCGCCTCTTTTCGCGCCGCAGCCTTCCAGTTGGAGATCGGCGGAGCTGTAGGTAACCCCGTGTCGGAGGACTGTGCCGATCCGTTGCTGCCGGCAAGTGTCTGCTTGGGATCAAGGCTGGCGAAGATGCCGGCGGCGATCGCCGCAATCAGCGGGCGGCGTTCATCGGCCTCTGCGTAAGGCTTGGCAAGCAGCCGGTCGAGGAAACCGGTGTCGAGGGTTCCGGCGCGGAAGTCGGGATCTTTCAGAATGCGGCGAAACAACGAAACATTGGTTTTGATGCCGCCGACAAAATATTCTGTGAGCGCGCGTTGCAGTCGCTGAATGGCCTGCTCGCGGTTTTCGCCGTAAGCGACAAGTTTGGCGAGCAATGGATCGTAGTCGATCGGCACGGTCCAGCCTTCGTACATGCCGCTGTCGCGGCGAATGCCGGGACCTGAAGGCGAGATCAGTCGTGTGATCTGTCCGGGCGAGGGGAAAAAATTGTTGTCGGGATCCTCGGCGTAGACCCGGCACTCAATGGCGTGGCCTCGCAGTTGAATGTCTTCTTGCCTGAATGGCAGCTTCTCACCCGAGGCGACACGAATCTGCAAGTGGACCAGGTCGAGCCCAGTAATGAATTCCGTCACCGGATGCTCAACCTGCAAGCGGGTATTCATCTCGAGGAAGTAGAAGTTTCGATCCTTGTCGACCAGAAATTCGACCGTACCGGCATTATGGTAGTTGGCAGCTTCGCCCACACGAACTGCTATTTCGCCCATGCGCTGGCGCATGTCTTGGTCGACGATTGGTGACGGTGCTTCTTCCATCACTTTCTGGTGGCGCCGCTGGATCGAGCACTCACGCTCACCGAGATACACGACATTGCCGTGCTCGTCGCCGAAAATCTGCATCTCGACATGGCGCGGATTGATGATGAGCTTCTCGAGGTAGACTTCGTTGTCGCCGAAGGAGCGCTGCGCCTCGCTGCGCGCCGCATCGTAGGCCGAATGCAACTCAGCCGCCGCGTGGACGGCGCGCATTCCTTTGCCGCCACCCCCGGCAGCCGCCTTAAGCATCACCGGATAGCCGATCTGCTCGGCCAGGCGTTCGGCCGCGTCATATTCCAGACCGCGTTCCGAGCCCGGAACGAAGGGAACCCCCGCGCGCTTCATCGCTTGCCGCGCCTTGGTTTTCGATCCCATCATTTCCATCGACTCGGCAGTCGGGCCAATGAACTTGATGCCGGCGTCGGAACAGGCACGCGCAAAACGCGCATTTTCGGAAAGGAAACCGTACCCCGGATGGACCGCTTGCGCTCCACTCCGGTGGGCCACGTCCAGGATTTTCTGGATGTTCAGATACGACTCACTGGCAGCTGCGGAACCGATGTGATACGCGTAGTCGGCCTTGCGGACGTGTTGCGCCCGGCGGTCCACATCGGAATAGACAGCGATCGATTCGATGCCCATCTCGCGGCAGGCGCGAATGATGCGTACCGCAATCTCGCCGCGATTGGCAATCAGGATCTTCTGAAACATGCGAGCGTCCTGGCAGAAAAGAGATTGTACTGCACGGGCTTACAGATACGAGGGACCAAGTCACAAGGCAATGTGACTTGGCCCCCAAAAGAAAAACGCCCCTCTTACGCAGGGGCGTTACAACCGAACGAACGGCTTCGCCAGACCAACAAGGCTACTGCTGGGTCGTTACGATGCCTGAAGGTCCAGCCTTCTCAGCTTTCGCCTTCTTGGTGGCCAGGGTTTTGTCGACCCAGTCGTCCGCCTGCTTCAGGTCGGCCTTGCGCGCGTCCGGATTATCGCAATCCAGGTCCGCCTGCTCGCGATAGAGCAGGTTCAAGTAGGCCATGGCGTCATCGTAGTCGGGCCGAAGTTCAAGCGCCTTCTGCAGCTTCTGAATGCCATCCTGCACAACCGGCTCATTCTTCTCTTTAATGTCCTTCAGCAGGGCGGCGCAGACCTTCTTGTCCTTGGGCTCGTCCGTCGGCTTCAGGCCGAGACTCGCGCGCGTCGTCATGCGGGGAGCGTAAGCCTGGGTCCAGTCGATGACCGCGATCGAATAATAGGTTTCCGGATCATTGGGATCGAGTTCAGCGACCTTTTCGTGATATTCCTTCGACTGGTCGAACTTCTTCATGTTGAAGTAGAGCGAAGCGATTCCCTTCAAGCTCAGGATCTTCTGCTCTTTCGGAGGATTGCTGTCCAACACCTCTTTGAACTCGTTAATGGCCTCTTCCGCATAGCGATTATTGTCGGGAGAATCGGCACCGGGGATGTATTGCTGTTCATAAGCGGTGGCCAAATAGAGACGGGCGTTGGTGAGACTGGGGTCGAGACTCACTGCGTTCTTAAAATGCTCGATGGCCTCTTCGTATTTCGCGTTCTTATAGGCCTGCACGCCCTTGTTGAGTTGATCGCGCGCTCGCAGTTTGTTACAGCCCACCGACGAGATCAACGCGAGCAGAACTGCAAGTACGATCAGTACCCGTCCGCTCTTGTTCATGTCTGGTATCACTCTCCGTTGCGGTAATTTCGGGGTTCCGAAGGAATGCGGGACTTCGCTGCACGAAGCCCCGCTCATCCCAGAGGAGGGTGTTTCCCGAATCATATTTCAGGTTACAGGCGTTACTGGCCGGCTTCAATCTTCGCCGTAATCAGTCCCACCTTATCAACTCCCGCGGCGTGCGAGATGTCGATGACTTGTGCCACATCATTGAACGTCAGGTCTGGATCGGCCTTAACGAACATGACCTTTTCGGCGCGGGTCTTGAAGATGTCGTTCAGACGCCCTTCGAGATTGTCCCAGGTGACATCGTCCTGATTGATCTTCAGCGCGGGCTTATCGCCGCTGCCCTTCAGAAGCTGCACGACGATGGTACGGCTATCGTCCTTGGGCTGCTCCTGTTTGTCTTTCGGCGGCTGCGGAACCAGCGCATCCAGACCCTTCGGCGTGAGAGGTGTGATCACCATGAACACGATGAGCAGCACCAGCAACACGTCAATGAGCGGCGTTACATTGATGTCAGCTGAGGGTCCACTGGACCCTCCCATTGCCATTCCCATAGCGAACTCCCTGTACTACTGGGCTCCTGTACCCGTCCCGGCGGGGGGAGGGGTGGTTGCCGCGGCGCCGGTTTTCTTCTGATCGGTCAACAGCCCAACGTCGTCGACGCCGGCGGAGCGAACGTTGTCCACTACGTCAACTACGTTACCGTAGCGGGCCCGAGCGTCGGCCTTGATGAAGACACGCTTGTCCACTTTATTGGCAAGCCGGTCCTTCACCTTTTCCGTCAACTGGTCGGCGGTGACTTTGTCGGTGCCGAAGTAAATCTGCCCGTCGCGCATGACCGCCACCAGCAGCGAATCTTCTTTATCCGCATCCGGCATCGGAATGGGATTGTTGACTTTGGCCATATCCACGCTCACGCCCTTCTGCAACATCGGCGTGATGACCATGAATACGATGAGGAGCACCAACATCACGTCCACCATGGGCGTGACGTTGATGTTCGAATTGACCTTCCTACCTTCGGCTCGCTTTGCTAATGCCATAGAGTTCAACCTCCTTCGTAACCGGAAGCCGGCGCCCGTTTTGACGCCGCGCTGCCAGCTACCGGCGAACCGCCCCGCGACGCTTCAGGAAATAGTCGATCAGCTCGCTCGAGCTGTTGTCCATTTCCACGTCGAAAGCTTCTACCTTGTTGGTGAAGTAGTTGAACATCATAACGGCCGGAATGGCCACGAACAGTCCGATGGCGGTGGTCACCAGGGCCTCGGAAATACCACCCGCGACCGCGCCCAGGCCAGTCGCCTTCTGGGTCGAAATTTCTTTGAAGGCGTTGAGAATGCCGACCACCGTGCCCAGCAGTCCGATGAACGGAGCCGTGGAACCGATCGTCGCCAGGCCGCCAAGGCCGCGCTTCAACTCGGCGTGCACAATGGCTTCGGCACGTTCCAGGGCGCGCTTCGAGGCTTCGATCTGCTCGCCGGGGATTTCGTTGGAATCGCCGTGGGCCTTGAATTCCTGCAGGCCGGCGGTGACGACTTTGGCCAGGTGGCTCTTCTTGTTGCGCTCGGCGACCTTGATCGCTTCGTCAATCTTGCCCTCGCGCAACGCGCCGGCAACTGCCGGAGCAAAAGCGCGCGACTGTTTGCGGGCCGCGCTGTAGGCCATGGCGCGATCAATCATTACACCAATCGACCAACCCGACATGACAAACAGGATGAGTACAACGATCTTGGCGAGGATGCCCATCTGTTTCCAGAGGGAAACCGGATCCCATCCCACGCTGGCTTCCTGGAAAATCCAGGCAGCAACCGTAGGTACGTGGCTGAAAGCGTAGGTTGCAACATTCGCTAGAAACATGAGTCGAATTCTCCTCCTCGAAACTTTGGTACGGCAGAAACTTTTGTTACTGCGGGTGATGCCAGCCGCGTTAACCGGCTGAACCTGTTCCGGCGGCCATCTTCAACTGATCCCCAAGCAAACAACTGGTTTGCATGAAGGCTGACGACACTCTCAATTTTCGGAGTACAACCGCCAGCGAGCTTAGATGCAGACCACCGCGTGCTGCGTCTGTCTCTATCCGCCGGCCAGAGTGAAATTGACGTTGATCGTCGTTTCGACTTCGACCGGTTCACCGTTCAAATAGTAAGGCTTGTAGCGCCACTGTTTCACAGCGTCGATCGCTGCGGGGGCCAGCATCGGGTGGCCACTGACCAGGTGCAGATTCTGAATCGAACCATCTTTGCTGATCAAGGCCTGCAGCACGACCGTACCTTGAATGCGGGCCTGGCGTGCAAGCGGCGGGTAGCTCGGCTTAACTTGGTGAATCAAGAGGCCTTGCGACACGCCCTGGGAAACACGGACACGTTGGGGCGTCGCAACTTTGGGCACGGCCACTGGAGTGTTACCGATGCTGTTCAGAATTCCACCCATGGTGCCGCCCGGAACTCCCCCCGGAACTCCGCCTACCACTCCAGCTACGCCCGTGGACGGCGGGGGCGCCTCGTCTTCCTTAATCATCGCCACCTTTTTGGGGATGGCGGTAGGAGTACGCAGCTGCCCGTTGTCCAAGTCGCTCTGCATCTTCTTAATATGCACGACAGGAGCGGCGGCCGGTGGAGGAGGCGGCGGTGGTGGCGGTGGTGGTGCAACCAGGAATGTCATCAGCTGCTGTCTCGGTAAGGCCTCGGTGAATATCAGCGGCAACAGCACGAGGACACCGATCAAGGCAATCTGGAGCACGAAGGAAATGGCGGTGGTAGCCCCTTGCTTGGTCTTCAGCTTCCCGCCAGACTCCATAAGGCTGTCTTCAAACATCGCCTTTTCTCCCTAGGAACCGTTTGAGTACTTAGACACCACGCTGTGGCATTTTGCTCCCACAAAGCGAAAAGTCGCCATCCCGATCTTTTGTGCATTGGCGACAGGCTGTCGTCGGTGTTGCGGTAACCCCTACTTCGGACAGCGACCCAATATACACCCCAGCTAGTACTTCGACGCAAGCCTGTAACGAAACTATGCCTTAACCTTTACTTTTTCTCGGGCTGGAGGCACGGCAGGGAGGACGGAGCGGCCGGTTTTCCGCGAACGCCAGTCGGTATAGGCCACGAGCATCGGCGCCGCCACGGCGATGGACGAGTAGGTTCCAATCAGGATTCCAATTACCAGCGCGAGGGAGAACCCGCGCAGCACCTCGCCCCCGAACAGGTAGAGGGAAAGGACCGTCAGGAACGTCAGGCCGGAAGTCAGAATGGTTCGGCTCAGGGTTTGATTGATACTCTTGTTGACGACGTTCGACAGGTTCTCACGCCGCAACAGCTTGATGTTCTCGCGAATTCGATCGAAGACGACGATGGTATCGTTCATCGAGTATCCGATCAGCGTGAGGATGGCGGCAATGACGGTCAAGCTGATATCGATTCCCAGCAGGGAGAAGATTCCGAGGGTAATGATGCTATCGTGCAGGCAGGCAACCACCGCCCCCACGCCGTAAATCAACTCAAAGCGGAACCATAGATACACCAGCATTCCCGCCAGCGAATACAAGGTCGCGTACACTGCCTGGTTTTTGAGCTGTTTGCCGACCTGGGGACCCACGATCTCCACGTTGCGCACGGTGAAGTCGGAAAGATAGAAGTCCTGCTGCAGAGAATTTAGAACTTCAACCGGGACGACGCCTCTCAACTCATCGAAGGAAGACAGCACGCCTCCGCGCTGCTTATTACGGAAGTCGTCAATCTGCTGCGCAATCACGGCATACTTCAATGTCGCATCGGTGCCCAGGTGCATGGGGTCTTTTTGCACCAGGTACGTTCCCAGCGTGGAAATGCCGGCATTGTTCAGGTCCAACTTGCCGGAGCCCGCTTGCGAATTGCGCGCCTCGAGAGCCCGGATGATCGTATTCTTGCCTTCATCCAGCGCAGCTTCATTGGTCTTCTGCGAACCCAGATCGACCAGCACTTCATGGTTCGAAGCCGGACCGTAGGTCTGGATGCGTGGATCTTTCAATCCTGCCCGGTCCAGGTCTCGCCGGATCTGGTCCAGGTCCGGCGGATTGGCAAACTTGACGTAAACCAGTGTGCCGCCCTTGAAATCGATGCCAAGGGGCAAAGGCGAGCCGGTCTTGGCCCAGCGCGTGCCCATCGAGATCAGCCCGGCAACGCTGAAGATCAGCGAGAAGGCAAGGAAATACCATTTCTTGCCAAGAAAATCGATGTTTGTATTACGAAATAACTCCACGCTAGCCCCTTAGATACTCAAAGCCTCGCCACGCTGGTGGCGGTTGAGGATGGCATCGAAAATTACGCGCGAAACGAAGACTGAGGTGAACAGATTGGCCAGCAGACCAAAGCTCAACGTCACGGCAAAACCGCGCACCGGGCCGGTTCCGAAGAGGAACAGGATGACCGCCGACACAATCGTCGTTACGTGAGTGTCGACGATAGTGATCCAGGCATGAGCAAATCCCTGGTCCACGGCGGAAGCCGGCGTCTTGCCGTGCCGCAGCTCCTCGCGGATACGCTCAAAGATCAGCACGTTGGAATCGACGCCCATACCGACGGTCAGAATCACTCCCGCAATCCCGGGTAAGGTCAACGTTGCGCCGCTGAAACCGAGGAAGCCCAGCAGGATCACCAGGTTCAGGAACAATCCCAGGTCAGCATTGATTCCGGCGGCGCGGTAGTAAAACAGCATGAAGATCATCACCGCCACCATGCCGATGACGGCAGCCCGTACGCCTTGGCGAATGGAATCCGCACCCAGCGACGGGCCGACCGTACGCTCTTCCAGGTATTTGATCCCAGCCGGCAGCGCGCCGGAGCGGAGGGTCAATGCCAAGTCGCGGGTCTCCTGGTCGGTGAACGATCCTGTGATCCGGCCACTGTCATGAATCGCTTCCTGAATGGTTGCAACTTCCATCACCTTGTTGTCCAGCACCACGGCGAGCTTGTCGCCCACGTGAGCTCCGGTGAAGGCGCCAAAACGCCGCCCACCTTCGCCGGTCAGCGTGAAATTCACATCCGGACGGCCGTTTTCATCGCGGCCTGCATCCGCACCGCGCAGGTCGCCACCACTCACCGCCGACGCACGGCTGATCAGCCAGTATTGTTCGCCATTCTCCGAGCTTTGCGAGGTGGTTCCCATGGCTTTGCCCTTCATCAGCACGGTGTCGGCCGGGAGCACACCATTGTTGGCCTGCATCGCCGCCTGCTCGCTTGGATACGGGCCGCTCACCGCCTGCCGAATCTCCAGCATGGCCGTGGACTGCATGATGTCTTTTACACGCGCCGGATCGTCAACCCCCGGCAGCTGCACCAGAATCTGGTAGTCGCCCAGGCCGTGCTCCTGAATGACCGGCTCGCTTACGCCCAGCTGGTCAATTCGATTGCGGATGGTCTCGATCGCCTGGGCCACCGCCTTGGTCTTGGTGTCATTGGCGATGGAGGGCTTCATGGTCAGCGTCCATGAACTATCGGCGCCTGAGGTGGCATCGAATTCCGGCAGGCGGTCCGCGATGATGTTGCGCAGATCGTGAGTCGACTCAGGGGGTACACCCTTGATCTGGATGACTCCGGGATGCTGCTGCGGATCGGTCTGGCTGACTTCGTCGAACTTGATGTTCGCCGTCTTCATCGCCTCTTTGAGCCGCTCCACCGCGCGCGCCGTGTCGGCGTTGATGGCGTCGTTCACCTGCACCTGCAGGATGAGGTGGGTTCCGCCCTTTAAATCAAGGCCTAAATGAATACGCTGCTGCAAACCGGCCAGCAGGCCGTTGGTCGGTATACCAAAGATGCCGAAGAGAAAAACCATCAGCACCGCAGCGATCGCGACAATTTTAGCTGGAAGATTTTTTTTCATGAGAGACTGCAACCCTACTTAACCTGGGGACTCCCTTCCGCGGTCGTCAGCGTCACGATCGAGGAACGGGCTACTTCGATCTTGATATTGTCCGGGGGAACTCGCAGCACGGTCGCATCATCCTTTACCGAGAGGACGACTCCCGTGAGGCCGCCGCTGGTCACTACCCGGTCGCCCGGCTTGACCTGTTTGAGCATCTCCTGCCACTTTTTCTGGCGGCGTTGCTGCGGCATGATGAGAAGGAAATAGAAGATGGCAAAGATCGCAACCATCATCACGATCGGGGCCGCACCACCGCCTATTCCCTGTATGTACAAACCTGGATAACTGAACATTATTCTTGCCCGACTTTCGACCGCGTATTCACTGCTTAACAAGCCTGCTTGGAGGGCTATTGAAAGCCTTCATGCAACCTATCCTGAAGGGGCGCGCCTTCGGGCGCGCCATACAAGTCCTCATTTGTCATTCCGAGCGGACTTCAGTCCGCGAAGAATCTGCGGTTCCTTCGTTCCGCAACGTTGCAGTCCCTTGCCCGCTGACGTCGCGGACAAGCGCCCGCCTTATTCCGCCTCCGCCTGATCTGCGTGGGCACAACAGGAACTTCCTACCGGACGCATTCCACTTCAGGAACTTACCTGCCCGCGCGACTGTGCAGCGCCAAGGCTACGGCCTTGATCCTATTATCGCGCATTGCCGGGGACCCTTGCAGCGAATCACTGCTCGAGGACGCTAAGGTGCGGTGGTCGTACACCAGAAAGAAAAATTGCGAACTCCCCAAGTCTTATAGCTTGCCGCACCCGGCGCATGGTGTCAAGGTAATATGCCAGGTTGTGGACGGTGTTTAACACCTGCGCCAGCAACTCGTTGGACGCGTAGAGGTGCCTCAGGTACGCCCGCGAATAGCGCCGGCAAACCTGGCAGCCGCAGCGTGGATCGAGTGGTCCTTCGTCCTTGGCGAACCGTGCATTCTTGATCGTAATGCGTCCCTCCGAGGTGAACAGCAGACCATGCCGCGCCGCCCGGGTCGGCAGCACGCAATCCATCATGTCAACCCCCTGCGCCACGTAGTGAACAATCTCCTCCGGAGTTCCCACGCCCATCAGGTAACGGGGCTTTTCCGCCGGCAGAAACGGAATCGCCGCATTGACCATTTCATAGGTCAGCGGCCTCGGCTCACCTACGCTGAGCCCCCCGATCGCGTAGCCGGGGAAGTCGATCTCCACCGTCCGCTCGGCCGACTCACGCCGTAACTCCGCGAACATTCCTCCTTGCACGATCCCGAACAAAGCTTGCGTCTGCTCGCCCTGCTCGGAGTACCACGGGACCTCGTGCTTATGAGCCTCAAAATAGTCCTTGCTGCGTCGGGCCCAGCGCAGCGTCATCTCCATTGACGCCCGGGTGCGCGCGTACGCTGCCGGATGTTCGGTGCACTCGTCGAACGCCATAATAAGGTCAGCGCCCAGCCCGATCTCGGCCGCCAGCGCGCTCTCCGGCGAGAAGAAATGCGAGGAACCGTCGAGGTGCGAGCGAAAGGCCACACCCTCTTCGCGTCACCTTGCGCAGGTCGCTCAGGCTGAACACCTGGAAGCCGCCCGAGTCCGTCAGGATGGGCCGCTCCCATGCCATGAACTTCTGCACTCCACCGAACTGGCGAATCATCTCGACGCCCGGCCGCAGATACAGATGGTAGGTGTTGTTCAACAGAATCTCGACGCCCAGCTCTTCCAGCATGTCCTGTGAAATGCCCTTGACGGTGCCGACCGTCCCCACGGGCATGAAAACCGGAGTCTTCACCTCGCCGTGCGGCGTGAAGAAGCGCCCAGCGCGAGCCAATCCCTCGACGGCCTCGACTTCGAAGCGAAACGACATTGGCTCTGATTGTAATGGCTATCAATCAGGTGGTTCTGCTGACGGCCGGTAAGAAGCTGCTGTGCAACGAAACCGGGACCCTTCGTCAGTCCGGTTGGCGCGGACCCAGAACGCGCAAGACTTCGGCAATCAGGACTTGCTTCCAGGTTTGCAGCCACGGGCGAAGCCCACTCTCCGTTCGCCTGGAGGCTGGGCTGGTTGCTGGTTCGTCCTTCATCTTTGGCGCGGGGGCAGTGGCTCGGCCGGACATAGTAACTCCTTGCCTGTGGATGATTAGGTGCGCCGAATTCTTCTCGCATTCATGAAATCTCGATGAATCGCGTGCGCAACTTTGTTCCGGTGCCCCCTCTCTCGATGAGCGGCGAGCAACCCTGCAACGAACCTTCGGAAACCGTCAACCCTGCCGCTACTTGGCTTGGCGGACCCTCATGTTGTCGATGAACATCTGCTCTATCGGTTTGTCGTAGGACCGCAACACGTGGCGGACACTGTGTCCGCTCACCAGGTGACAGACCTCTTCGGCCAGGTTCTTGGCGTGATCGCCGGCGCGCTCCAGAGACTGTGTCATAAAGAGCACATGAAAGCTCTCCTGGCGCGGCGAGTTGTCATGATTTTCCAAATGACGCATGAAGATGAGATTGCGCAAGCGGTCCAGTTCAGCATCGGAGCGCAGCACCGCCAACGCGCGATTCAGGTCGCGCTGGCTGAGAGCGTCGTGCACATCGCCCAGCATCTTCTCCAGCCGGGAGGCCATGAGGGTGAGATCACGAATGTCCTGCAAATCAATCCGGCTGCCGACCGCCGCGGCGCGATTGCTGCAGTTCAACAGCAAATCGCCGACGCGCTCCAGGCCGATGATGAACTTCAGGCAGGCCAGCAGCTCGCGCGCGTGTTCTTCCGAAACCTTGGTAATGATCGAAGTAACGCCCTGATCGATTTCGCGATCCAGCGTGTCCAGCTCTTTTTCGCGCAGCCGCACCCCATCCAGCAGCGATGGCACGCCGGTCGCGATGCCTTCGGCGACGATGCCGGCAGCAATCCTCGCCACCCGGCACGCCTGTAAGGTTTGCTCCTGCAGGTGCGCACAAATCGATTCTGGAGTGACCGTCACCGTGTCAGCTGAGCTCATCTTGACCCCCATAAAACCGACATAGATCGACACATCCGCACTGACCGGAAATTCTTCCGGCCGCAGAGAAGCGAGCGTGGCCGACTTTGTCCTTCGAGCCTAGGCTGATTGTGTGAATTGCCGGTGAATCCGTGGTGAAGAGAGCTTGAAATTCACAGGCCGGTTGTGCTGGATGATTCCCGCGACTCCAGACGCAAACAGCAAGGTTGTTGTTGCTGGGTGGATCGCGCTAGAGACCCGAGCACCGGCGAACCATCAAGACGGCGACGCAACTTCCGCTTGCCGTCTCGCCTGGATTTCGATGTACACGTTGATCAGCGACACCGCCGCAGGCGTGACTCCGGGAATGCGGCTGGCCTGACCGAGCGTGCGAGGACGCACCCGGCTGAGCTTCTCGTTCATCTCGCGCGAAAGCCCGCTCACGTTGCCGTAGTCGAACCAGTCGGGGATGGCGCGCTGCTCTGAGCGCTTCAGCCGCTCGATCGCCTTCGTTTGCTGATCGAGGTAGCCGGAATATTTGATCTCCGTCTCCACCGACTTCAGCTCGTTGCGAACGGCAGTGGACAGTGGAGAGTGGCTGGTGGTTAGAACAGCAGGAATTTCGTTCCTATCCGCTAGCCACTGACCACTATCCACTCGATCCTCGAAGAACGCCGGCATCAACTTCCGCAGCACGGGAGCAAGCTGCTCGATCTGCACCTCAGGGCGCTTCAGCAGCTGCGCCAGCGTCGCTCCGATCGCGCTTTCGAAGGAGCCAGGCTCAAGTTTCGAGTTTCGAGTTTCACCGCCGCCCACGGCGCCGTCTGAACCGGAAACTTGAAACTTCAAGCCTGAAACTTCCCGCAAACTGGCAAGAATCTCCTCACTTACGCGAACTCTTTCCAGGACAGCGCGCATCGCCTTCATGCGCTCCTGCTTGGCGAGATAATCCGCCCAGGCAGCGTCGTTGATCAATCCAACGCGACGGCCGTGCGGCGTCAAGCGGCGGTCCGCATTGTCAATGCGCAGATGCAGGCGGAACTCGGCCCGCGAGGTGAACATGCGATACGGCTCATTCGTTCCCTTGCTGATCAGATCATCGATCAGGATGGCCGTGTAGGCCTCGGTGCGATCGAGGATCAGGGCGGGCTCGCCTTTCACCTTCAGCGCGGCATTGATCCCCGCCATGATCCCCTGGCAGGCCGCCTCTTCATAGCCGCTGGTGCCGTTGATCTGCCCGGCGAGATAGAGACGCGCGATCTTCTTGGTCTCGAGCGTCCTCTCCAGCTCCGTCGGATCGATCGAGTCATACTCAATCGCATAGCCGGGACGCAGCATCTCCGCCGTCTCCAGCCCGGGGACAGACTTGATCACCGCGAGTTGCACCTCGATCGGCATCGAAGTGCTCATGCCGTTGACATAAATCTCGTGAGTGTTCAACCCCTCCGGCTCAAGGAAAAGCTGGTGCGACTCCTTGTCGGGAAACTTGACAATCTTGTCCTCAATCGACGGACAGTAGCGCGGCCCGATCGATTGAATCTGTCCGCTGTACATGGGCGAGCGGTGGACGTTCTCGCGAAGGATGCGGTGCGTCTCCGCCGTGGTGAACGCGATATAGCAAGGCACCTGCTTATCGTGATGCGCGACCCGTCTGGTGCGGAAGCTGAACGGTGTGGGATCTTCGTCGCCGGGCTGCACGGTGAACTTCGACCAGTCAATCGAGCGGCCATCGAGACGAGGAGGCGTGCCGGTCTTCAGCCGGCATCCTCGCAGCCCAAGTTTCTTGAGCGCCTCACCCAGCAACACCGCATTGGGCTCGCCGCTGCGTCCTGCAGGATACTGCTGCTCGCCACAATGAATCAGGCCATTCAGGAAGGTGCCTGTGGTGATGATGACCGCCTGCGCGCCCACGGTGCGCCCATCGCGCAGCTTCACCCCAGTTATCGTACGAGTTGTCAGTTGTCGGTTGCCAGTTCTCGGTACACGATCCGCGAGGGCTGTTATGTCAGCCGCCGATCCATCCCCCATCCTGCCAAGTGAATCCGGGTCCGAGCGAAGAGAATCTGACGAATTTGCACTTTCTTCACTGGCAACCGGCAACTGAGAACTGACAACCGCTTCTATGACTTCGGCCTGCTTGATGTGCAGATTCGGTTCCGACTCCAGCAGTTCGCGCATCTTCAGGCGGTACTGCTGCTTGTCGCACTGCGCGCGCGGAGACCAGACAGCCGGTCCGCGCGAGGTATTCAGCAGGCGAAACTGGATACCCACCGCATCGGTCACTTCGCCCATGATGCCGCCGAGAGCATCGACTTCGCGCACCAGGTGTCCCTTGGCGATGCCGCCAATGGCGGGATTGCATGACATCTGCGCGATCAGATCGACGTTGAGCGTGTAGAGCGCAGTCTTCAGGCCCATACGCGCCGCCGCCATGGCGGCCTCGCAGCCCGCATGACCGGCCCCGACTACCACCACGTCGAAATTTTCTGTGAACGATGACCCCGACACGAAATCCTCATCCCGGCCAACACGGCGCGCCGGACCAGCCCCGTATCTCCATTCTAGCGGAGTTTACGATCCCAGCGCCGCGTGATGGACCTGTTCCGGACGCGCGGTCACCAGCTTCCACAGATCGATGGCGAGTTTCACGATCACGATAGCCGCGGCAATCGCGAGGCCAAGTCTTAGGGCATGGCTGAGGGCGGTCAGGGCCGATTGCATCTGCGGATTTCCTGGATCGGCAGCCACAAAGATTTCCTTTGCCCGTAGGAGGAACATCAACACGCCCAGGCTGACAGCCCGAATCGCCAGGTCGACCGCCTTGTGCACCCGGGTTGCGTGAGGTTTGACGATTTGCAGCGTGTGGCGCAGCACTTCAGCAACCGCCAGCAGCACGAAGATTGGGTATAGACGCATCCATACCGGCCCAAAGGTCATGAAGAACACGCCGGGTCCAAACACCCAGAACGTGTGTCGCAACCCGTAGAGCCACCACACGGAAGCGAGCGCCCCAACCACCAGACTTGTAATGGCTTCCGTACGGCTCTTTCTGCGCTCGCCTTTGACCACCGCCGGCAGCTTGCGAGGGTCCCACTTCTCGCTGACCTGCAACTTCGCGCCAAAAAAATGGAGCGCCGCAAAGCTGATCGTGACCCACGCGAACACCGTCAACGCAATACCGGGATAGCGGAAGAGAGGCTCGATGCTGGCCGCGAAGGAGTGGCCCGATGCCACGGTCACAATGCTTGCGAAAACCTGCACCAGTAAAGCGATCCCGAGCGCCGCTTGCAGCACCTTCCAATAAATGGGCAGAACTGTCGGACCAATCAGCCCCATCTGGTCGCGATAACGGCTCGCCAACACCGCGGGCTTGCCCATCTTCAGGAGCAGTTCCGCCACTTCATCCTCGGTAAGCGGACGCCCAAGCGATGCTTCGCGCTCCTCCACCTGCGACAAAATGCTGTCGGACAGTTCCTTGACGATATCGTCGCGCTGCGATTTCGGTAGCGCCACCCTTACAGCCTGCAAATAGCGATCGATCAGATCCATAACGTGCCTCTACAAAATTGTGTCAAGCGATGCATTGAGGGATTTCCATTCCCCGGTAAGCTGCCGCAGCACGGCTTTGCCGTCGGACGAGAGGCGATAGAAACGCTTGTTGCGCTTCTCTTCTTCCCGCCACTCGCTCATCAGCAGACCTTGGCTCTCCAGCCGCCGCAGCAGCGGATAGAGCGTGCCTTCGTCGATCTCCAGACCCTGGTCCGCCAGCGCCTTGCGGAGGGTGTAGCCGTAGCGCTCGCTGCGTAACTCCGCCAGTACCGCCAGAATGAGGCAGCCCCGCCGCAGCTCGAGCCGGAGATTTTCCAGGACCTCGGAATTTATCGGGACATCTACCGTGCGCTGCATAGTGTACGGCACATACTGTACGACAACCAGTATATGCGGGTCAAGACTTTTTTTCGCGGCGATTGCAATCCCTATCGGCGTCGTGACGGCGGTGACTGCATCTCGTATAGTGTTGGTACTTATTCTTTTAATTTCTGTGGGGTGAAAGATGACAACGCAGGATTTCCTTGCGGCGCTCGAGGAGCGTATCGCCCGTTATGATCTGCTGAACCATCCGTACTACAAGGCTTGGACTGCCGGTGAGCTGACCCGCGAAGACCTGCGCGCTTATGCCAGCGACTACTACCACCACGTGGCAGCCTTTCCCACCTATCTGAGCGCGCTGCATTCCCGCCTGGCCGATAGTGAGTTGCGCCGGGCTGTGCTGCGCAATTTGTGCGACGAGGAAATGGAAGGCCGTCCGCATAGTGAGCTGTGGCTGGATTTTGCCGAAGGCATGGGCGCGGACCGTGATGCTGTGCGTCGTCACCAGGCGCTGCCGGAGGTTCGCAGCACCATTGCTGCCTTCCGCCGGGTCGCGCAAGAGGGCTCGACCGCGGAAGCATTAGCTGCTTTTTACGCGTATGAATCGCAGGTCCCGCGCGTGGCAAAAGAGAAGGCCGAGGGACTGGCAAAGCGGTATGGAGCCGATGCCGCGACTTGTGCCTATTTCAAGCTGCACCAGCATGCCGATGTGGAGCATTCCAAGGTATGGCGTGAACTTCTAGAAGCTGAAGTCGCCGCTCATCTCGAGCAGGCGGAGCCAGCCCTGCAAGCTGCCGAAGACGCGGCGCACTCTCTATGGCATGTGCTGGACGGAATGGAAACCAGGCGAGCGATAGCCGTTGCTTAGGCAATAAACTTGCGCCGTGATCCGACGAATGACTTGACCATTCACCCAGAGATTCTCCTGGTGCGTTTCATTCGCAGGACTCGCGGCTGCCTTTGCGTTCTTTGTAGCGCTCTGCCTGCCAGCGGGTGACAGACCCCGTTCGTCACATTATTCTCGCAGTATGGCCAAGCCGATTCCCCTGGGCACGCGCGGTGAATCTTCGACGCGTGTCGAAGCGAAACATACGTTGACTGCCTGGCGGCCGGAGCTACCGCCGGTGTACTCCACCCCTCACATGATCGGACAGATGGAAGCAGCGGCCTTCTACGCGATGTCGCCCTTTTGTGAAGGCGATGAGGTGAGTGTGGGGACAGCGATCAACATCGTGCACCGTTCGCCCGCGGTAGAAGGCATGACGATCACAACCGAAGCCGTCCTCGAATCGTTTGATGGGCGCTTCTATATTTTCCGGGTCAGCGCCCACAACGGCCACGAAGTGATCGGCCACGGAACCGTGACCCGCGCCATCGTCAGTAAAAGTAAGTTCGAGGAAAAGCAGCGCACGAAAATGGCCGATCGCCGGCCTGGGTGATCCGATGACCAAGAAGGACAGAGTCTGCGCCGTCGCTCATTGCCGTGAAGTCGGCAGCTTCAATCGATTTGAATCGCGATCACGACGCTTTTGCGTCCACGCAACTGGCTGAAGAAATCTCCCAGGCGTTTCAGAAAATATTTCTTGCGGAGAAGCTCCTGCCCCCGGGCGGCTTCCGCCTCGTCACAGATTCGTGCCATGCCGTCGACCCAAGCCCCCCGCAGGCTCCCGCGAATGTTACAAGGTGCAACCCGCACCTTGGAGTTGTTGCGGATTCGCTTGACCTTGCCCGAATCCGGAGCGGAGTACACATAGAACGTACTGCCCGTCTGGGCAAACCATACCGGCGTGCGCACCCCTACCCCGGTTTTGCGAAAGGTTTCGAGGCTGATGTAGTTCGCACTGGCGAATTGAGCTAAGGCGTCGGCCATTCTGCGTTCCTCGGCAACTAGGATACTGTTTTGCCACTGCTCTCGTCTGTAGCGGCCGGGCGCCGATCGCCCTGCACATCAGCCGGTCGACTGACATGGATGTAACCCATTAGGCATGGGAAGCAGAAAGTTATTTGATAATTTCGCCGCCCTCGTTGATGATGGGACAGTCGTAGACCCTTCAGGTTCCGGACACGGAGGAGCACGCTATGCGTCTGTTGCTGAACTGGCTGTTGAGCGCGATCGGCCTGCTGATCGTCTCGCGCCTGGTGCCGGGTTTTTACCTGCGCGGATTTACGGCAGCCCTCATCGCGGCGGTCGTGATCGGACTGGTGAACGCCACGATCGGCTTCTTCTTAAAGATCATCACCTTTCCCCTGACCATCCTTACCCTGGGGATCTTCTGGCTGGTGATTAACGCGCTCATGTTGATTCTGGCCTCAAAACTTCTCGCACCCGATTTCGTAGTGACGGGCTTCTGGCCTGCCTTCATCGGAGCAATCGTTTTGGCCCTCGTGAATATGCTGCTAAAAGGCCTGGCGCGAGAGGTCGAAGATTAAGCGCTGGACCGCAACTGCCGCAATGCGCGAACGGTTTCGCGGATATCCCCCTGCTGGAAGAGCCGGATGCCGGCGACTCCTGCCGCGCCAGCCCTGATGCACTGCCACGCATTCGCAACTGTGACGCCGCCCAGAGCGAACACCGGGAAACTGCGTTGTTGTGGCGCTTCCGTATTCTCCGGCCGGGCGGAGGTGGTGCACGCCACCCCGAACGCCGCCAACCCGATTCCCTCGACCGCGGTCACGTTCTTCGCTGCGTTTTCCGGGGTGACGTCTTGCTGGGTGACATCTTCAGGAATCACTTTTTGAAAGATCGGCGCGAGCACCACGAAGTTCGCGCCATGCGCCTCCGCATAAGAGACGTCGGAGACGGAGTGAGCGGAAACTCCGATCACCGGCTCACGCTTGCTGCTCTGTGCCCACAGGGCGCGTATTTCCGCGGCCGGCAGTTCGCCTGAAGGTAGATGCACACCGTCAGCGGCAACCGAGATCGCCACGTCGGCGCGTCCGTTGATGAGTATCCCCGTCCCCTTCGAATTCTCGCGCACCGCTCTCACAGCTTCACGCGCGAGGCTCTCGAGGTGTCGAGCCGTCAGGTCTTTCTCGCGAAGCTGAATGTAATCGACGCCCGCGCGGGCGGCCGCAGCGATCCTGTCCAGCAGCGCCAGGCGTTGCTGCGCCTCCGTGCCTTTGAAGCCTCGGCGATCCGTGATGTAGTAAAGGAGCATCCGCACAGCGATTGTAGAATGAGGGTGTGCCGTCCGCGTCCCGTTCCACGAAACCTCGTCGCCGTTCCGCATCCGCTGCGCCCCAAAGCGAATCCTTAGAGGTCCTACGCGCGGAGAGTCTCTTGCGAATCCCGTGGCTGGTGCATGGCTTCAGCACGCGTCGGGGCGGTGTTTCCACCTGCTATGGCGATCGAGCCCTGAACCTCGGACGGACGGAACACGATACAGCTCCCAATGTTGAACGTAATCGGCAGCGCTTCGTCGAGGCCCTCGCCTTGCCAGAGAATGAGCCTTCGGCGTGGTCTCTGACCCAGGCGCAGCAGATTCACTCCGCGATTGTGCACCGGGTCGAAAATCTTCCAAGCGAGCCGCTCACGGGAGACGGAATGATCTCCGACCAGCCCGGACTGCTGCTGGCCATTAAAACCGCCGACTGCGTTCCGGTTCTTGTGGTGGACGTGAAGCGCCGCGTGGTCGGCGCCTTTCACGCGGGCTGGCGCGGCACCGTAGCTCGCATCGTGGAGAAAGGCGTCGGGGAGATGCGACGCCAGTTCGGCAGCCATCCGCAAGACCTGCGCGCCGCCATCGGGCCCTGCATTCGCGGTTGCTGCTATCGCGTCGGCGACGAGGTCCGCGCCGAATTCCAATCGCAGTTCTGCTACGCAGACGAATTGTTTGACGAAGTATTTGACTCGAACGCGATTCACGTTCGCTATCCGCTGTTGTTTCTAAACCAGCGCGCACCGGGCCACGGCGACCTTGGGCCGGAAATTCATCTCGCCCTGGCCAAAGCCAATCAGCGTCAACTGGAGGACGCGGGCGTCCGCGGCGAGCACATCAGCGTCATCGATGGCTGCACCGCGTGCGATACCAAGCGTTTCTTTTCGCATCGCGCCGAATTCGGCAAGACCGGACGCATGCTCGCCGCGATCGGAATCACGCAAGAATAGTTTGACGTGGATGCAAAAGTGCTTGGATCCATAGGGAATGACATGGCCTGGCATTCCATCTGTTTACAACAATAATCACAGACTTTTACGCCAGCCTGAGGTAATGTTCCTGTTTTCAGCATGGGCCCGACTAGAAGTGGAGCAGCTATCGTCAGTACTCGCAAAACGAGGCACTTGCGGAACGGGCCCCTCTCATCCGGTGTCTATTCAGTTATGAGCCGTCTCATCGTGGTGATGCTTGCGCTTCTATCGATTGCTTACGCCAATTCAACGCTCCTATATTTGCCGACCATGCAGCAACGTTGGGACGCGTCTGACTTGGTCTGCACTGCCGTTGTGTCAACTCCGATTCCGACGGGTATAACACGACAAATTGATGGGAGTGACCGCGACCAGCTTTCGGTCGAAGCAAATATCGAAAAATGTTTCAAAGGGAAGAAGCCGCAAAACCCGATAAGAGTCATCGGCTATTCCGTGTATGCTGCCAAAGACTTGCATGGCGCTGGATTCGCGTATGCTGGCCCGCCAACCGGATTTGTCAGCAAAGGACGTAGCCTTATTTTCCTGCGGCGCACCGCAGCTCCGCACCAGTTCGAGATTTCCGTTCCTATCTACGAGACTGCGATTCGACTTTCAGATAGCCGTCCCCATTACCCTGACGATAACTCGCCGACTGGCACGCGTTTTGCTCTGACACAGGAGTTTGAATCGGCCCTTCTGCAGTCCGACACGTCAGACATCTACCACATTCAATGGATTTTTGACCTGCTCGGAAGTGAAGAAACAGTGCGTGAACTTCGTGCGCTTTCACCTCGTGCTCCCCTTGCAATTCAGCGCGACATCGCGGTATCTCTCTTAGACAATTGCCAACCGGACTACGAACCCGTCGTCATCGCGCTCCTGATGGACGCGACCGCTCCCGCGTGGAAACGTCAGAATGCAGCTGGGGTGCTCGGAGAACACGGAACCCAAAGGGCACTTCCCTACCTTCGACAAATCGCGGCACAACCTGTCACAACTGACGATTCGAAGGTGCTTCGAAATTGGACAGTTGACGCACTTCGACGCCTCGAATGTCGGCTTGGAAATTCGAACTGCAAGTCCTCGGGTTGATTATTACTGTTGATATATCGCCATGTCGTACGTAATTCCGCCTGAAGGCCGCTTCGGGGTAGGTTGCGAGTTGGCGTGTTCACCAGCATCAGGCCAAGCGATACGAACGGCGATTGCGATTTCACCGATAGCGCCCACGAGGAACGGCCGCCGAAGAACCTAAAGATCCAGATTTTGTCACAGGTGGCGAGCAAAGCAGGCTATGATTCGTCGCTGGATGGGGACTATCGATGAATCGTTACTGGAGTAGTTTCAGGACAATATCCGTTGTCCTATGTATGCTGCTCAGCGTCTCGGCAATGGCGTTGGCCGACACTGTCACCGTCAGTATTCTGAATAGCCAAGCCGTTCCGATCTATGTGAGCTTTACGACGCTGGACCAGGCTCCCGGCGTGATCACGTGGAATTCCTCCGGGAGCGGGTGTGTCAATACCGGCAAGGGTGCGAACGCTGCCTACACGCAGATCAACGCGAACCAGACCTGCACCGCCTCGGTTGACACCTCGAGTGGTTCCTCGCGCTTTTGTGCGGCCTTGAACGCGCCGCCAGCGAACTGCATGAACGCGCAGACGCAACACCTGACGATGGTCGAAACCAACTTTGAGGCCGCCAGCAATGCCGGTTGCTTCAAGTCCGGCGCCGCCTGTGTCTGGTATGACATCAGCGTCATCCCCTCAACCTGCACCGACACTCTTTGGAAACAAAACCAGTGTGCCAACACCGGGGGCGCTTCCTACAATTTGCCGGTGACTCTTGCTTGTAGTGGCAATGCGGCCGAGCCCGTCTATACCTGCCAGGGGCCAACGAATACTACGTACGGTCCGGAAAATTATCCGAGCAAGTGTGGAAACCCGAATGCGACTTGTGCAACCGGAACGGCGAATTGCACGAATGGCGTCAGCGCGTATTTCTATCCTATGTTTGATCCGCCGGAGAACACCTATCAGCCGAACGCCGTTTGCGTAAAGGGCAGTCTGTCGATCAGCTTTCTTTCCGGATCCTGATGAGGCGTATGGCCCGCCTCTGCCGCCGCATGGTTGAGTTGCTCTGAAGAATCGTCTAGCTTTGGGGTTCCGGAGTGCTCTCGGATGGCGGCGCCTTGATCGCCTCTTCGGGATGGTGTTCGAGGTAGGTATTCACCATGTCCTTCAGCTCTTTGCTGGGCTTGAAGAACGGGATCTTCTTGGCGGGGACTTCAACCCGGTCGCCGGTCTTGGGGTTGCGTCCGACACGGGGTTTGCGCTGCCGGGTGCGGAAACTGCCAAAGCCGCGAATCTCGATCTTGTCGCCCGCGCGCAGCGAGCGCACGACGCCCTCAAAGATGGTCTCTACGATGACTTCACTGTCTTTCCGCGTCAGTTCAGCCAGCCGGGAAACTTCGTCGATCAAATCTGCTTTGGTCATCGTCCTCGCCCCTCGTCGCCGATCGCCGATCGCTAACGGCTTTCGATCGACCCCGTTGCGTAACCGGCCCAAGTCCGGAGTGCCAAGTTCGCACCCTTCGCCGCAGAAACTTCGTTGCATCCGCCAAGCCGCCACGCCCTGAGTCCGTCAGCGGCTTTACCCAACCGCAACACGGATACTCTCAAATTCTCTGGGAGCTTGCAAGTGTAAGTTTTAGCGCTACTTCCGCGCTACGCAGTCTATTCCACGCAAGTTCTGATGCGGCTCACTTCCAGAGAAAGTAAAAGCCGACATTGGTCTGCATCAGCTTGGCACGGCTGGGCAGGTATTCCGAGACATCGCCAAACAGCAGGTCGAGCATACTTTTGGTCTCTTTTTCGGGACGAACCAGTGTAGGCTCGCCCTTGATGCCCACCGACTTCGCTGTATCGGCGACCGCGGCCTGGAAGTCTCCAATCTGATCGATCAGTTTGAGCGGCACCGCTTCCTGGCCGGTCCACACCTTGCCATTCGCGAGCGGGCGGACATCGTCGTCTTTCATGTGCCGGCCCTCGGCCACCGCGTGGATGAACTGCACGTGCATGTTGTCGATCAGGCCCTGCATGTAGGCGCGCTCTTCGGGCGTCATGTCGCGCGTAGGCGAACCCGTATCTTTGAATTCTCCGGCTTTAAGCGTGATGGCCTTTAGCTTGGCCCACTTGAGTAATTCCTCGTAGTTGTACCATTCGGCGATCACGCCGATGGAGCCTACGATGCTGGCGTTGTCGGCGAAGATTTTGTTCGTGGCCGACGAAACATAATAGGCACCGCTGGCTCCGACGGTTTCAATCGAGGCCACGATGGGTTTCTTTTTTTCATCGCGCAGCCGCTTTACCTCGCGATAAATTTCTTCCGACGCGGCCGCTCCGCCGCCGGGCGAATTCACATGCAGGACGATCGCTTTGATCGAACTGTCATCGCCGAACTTCTTCAGGTGCTCGACCGTGTCTTTGGGCGCGATAATCACGCCCTCCAGATCGATGACGCCGATCTTATCGCCGAACCCGCCGAACGAGTCTTTCTGCTGCGAGCGTACTGAGAAATACACCAGTGTGAATATCGCTACCAGGAACAGGAAGAACGCGCCTCCCCCGAGCAAGACCCAGAGAAGCACGCGGGATCGTGACTGATCTGCCATAGAAGAGGTTCAGTGTATCACCGGGAAAGGCCACGACTAGGGTCAGCAAGTAACGACTGGCGGCTAGCAATTCGCAACTGTCGGCCGGAACTCATCCAGAGCACGCGAGAAGCATGAGGGCGTGACTCTTCGCCGTGCGAACGAGGCCCAGGAAGGGTCCGCGCCCGGGCCCCTGGAAAAACGGATTCCCTTCGGGCTGAAGGGCTGGCGCTACGATACGCCGTCTCACATTCAAGTGTGCAGCCGCAGGGGCGAAACAAACGTAGCCCCGGACGTGAGTCCGGGGTGCGCGGAAGGAGGAGGATCCGAGGGCCGTACGCTTTTCTTCTCCGCCTGGGCTCACGCCCTCGCCAACCCCTGCCGTCGGACTCTACAGGCTCCACGACCACCCAGCGCTGAAAGCGCTGGGCTAAGATGAACCGGCCCTACGGGCCTGTTTCTATGCCGCTGCATTCCACCATTAAATGCCAGGCTCAGTTCTCACACAATCTGTGACGCCCGCGCCCTCATCGACCCGTTGCGGCCCGGCTGAAGCCAGGCCCTGGTACAAGGCAATCGATGACGGGGCAATCAGTAATAGGGTTTAGCAACCGCGAAGAGCGAAAAGCCAAAGGCCAAAAGCGAAGAGCCAGAGGCGGCCTCTTTATTTGCCGAAGATCGAGGCGAAAAAAGAACCGACGCTGGCGAAGAATCCGTGCTTCTTTTCCGGCTTGGCAGAAGCTGTCTCCGCCGGCTTGGGCGCGGGCTGGGGCTGCTTGGCATTCGGCGGCAGCACCACCGGATCAAGTTGAAGCATCCGGTTGTTTTCAATCTTAAGGGTAGCCACGTTCGCGGTCAGATTCGGGTAAGGATCGTCGCCGTGATAAACGAAGGGCGCTTCCATCGTAATGTGCTCGTCGGCCGATGGAGTGATCGGCAGAGCAGCGGTGTCCGTCTTCTTTTCGGACTCTCGCGTCGGAGTCAGAGCGGGCGCTGTCGCGATCCCGGCTTGTGCAGCAGGGGCTTTGGCCACTTCGGTTTGCGCAGGAGGCGGAGAGGAGGTTTTCGCGACCTCCGTTCGCGCAGCCGGACGCCGAGGCGCTGGACATCCGCACGGCTGACTGGCGGGAAGCGCACCCTTGATGTGCCCTCCACGGAACAGGACGGCCTCGTTGTCTTTCACCTGGTAGGTCTCGTCCCCGATCGTCTCGTAGACGGTAATTGCCGTCGAGTTCGAGGACAGCGTCTGCACGCAAGTGTCTCCTTGCGGGGTGATGCGCACGGCGGCATGCAGCCGCCCCGGGCCGGGTAACACGATGCGAAAATCGGGGGTCAGCAGGCTATCGGCGGAGGCGCCCAGCGGGTAATCCAATTCGAGATTCCCGCTGCTGACGCTTAGCAGGAGTGAGCGCCCATTCTGCGAGGCCGTAACACTAAGATTCGTTCCCGGACAGACCAGCAGATTTCCGCCGCGCTCGAGTTTCAAGGTAGCGGTCTGGGCTCCCGCCTGAATGGCCGACCCACTGACGACGCTCGTGCCTGATCCGGCGAGAATGACGGCCCCTTTGACTCTCGCGTCGGTCGCATAGAGTTCGCCGAGAGGCTGTTGCGCCCAAACTGTCCCGGCGACACTCGTCAGTACCAGCACTGGCGTAAGCAGGAATCGATGACGAGAGGACGACATTAGGCGCTACTTTACAGGGTTTCAGCTTTCTTCGACGATAACACCGAAGCAGTCGGCGAACAACGGCGAACGGCCAACTCTGCTGTGGTACTAGGGTCTAAACAAGCCGTTGAGTCGAGAGCGGCGCCCATGTGAAAAGAGGCCGGGTTTTCGTCCCGGCCTCTTTGAGTAGTTCGTTCGCGGTTAGAAGTTGAAACGCAAGCCAAACTGCATGGCTCGAGGACTGGTATTCGTCACGGTGCCACCAAGCGATCCGAACCCGGCAGCATTGCTGGTGTCAATTGTGTCGCCGGAGGGATCTCCAAACTGATCGTGGTTGAACACGTTCGTGAACACGACCTGGAACTCGGTGCTGAAGCGTTCGGTGATCCTGAACAACTTCTTCACGCTCAAGTCCACGTTCCAGTAAGGCAGACCGCGCAGAACGCCAAAACCTCCCTGACGGGTGTCATAGCCCAAAATTGGCTGGCGAATATCGTTAAATACCGCTGTGGGATTGGCGAACATATTGGCCCCATTCACCCCGGCAGTGCCGACCCCAGATCCGCTGATGAAGTAACGAGAACCGTTACCGCTGATCGGATTAATCGGAATGGCGTTTTCGGTGTTGCCGTAGCCGGCGAAGTTAACCGAGTCACCTTCGCCAAACGCCTGGCCACCTCCATTGATGGTGAGCAGCGCGATCGGCAGGCCGCTACCGGCAGTGAAGACAGGGGCGATCGTCCATCCACCCAGCAGATGGCCCACGACTCCCGATTGATTCTTCCAGAGGTGAGGCTGATAAACAAAGTACAGATTGTAGACCAGAGTACGGTCAAACGCCTGCAAGCCGTAACCCGTCCGTAGGTTGAACGGATCCGGGGCAGTGTCGGCGCTAGTCGCTTGCACTTCGGCTCCCGTACCCAGCGCCTTCGACCAGGTGAAGTTCGATTGCATGGTCACGTCGTGCCAGTTCTGCGACTTGACCGTTACGAACATGGCGTTGTAGTTGCCGTATCCGATGCTTGCGTTCATGCCCACACCGCTGGTTAACTGGCCATTACATCCGACCTCGACTCCGGTCGGGCAGTTGAGCGGCGTGTTCATCATGCTGCGCGGGAAGTTGAAGCCGCCGCTGTCCAGATCGCTATAAAGACTCCAGACCGACTGCGTGTTGAGGTTGTTAGTCCCGTTCGCGCCCTCTTTGGCTATCACGGCCTGCGTGCAGTTCGCATAGCCGTTGCAATAACCGGTTCCCGCCAAAGCTGTTTCGAAGAATGGCTGCGGAGCTACAGCAGCGGCATTCTGGGCACAATTCCCGCCACCCATATTCTTCGGGTCTCCGTTGCCGCAGTACCCTATCACCGTATTGGCATAGGCTTTTGCGAAGGTCTGGCCGCCCTTGGTCATCATGTAGGGTACGGCGTTGAGGTTGATGGGCATGTACTCGTTGTGGATCAGCCGTCCGATGTAACCAATCTCCATGCTGACCTTGTTGGTAAGCTGGCGCGCGAAGGTGAAGGTGAACGTATCCACATTATTAGGGCGGAAGTTCGGATCCAGAGCTTCGCCCGCGCCCGCTGCAATGCCGTTCACGCCAGGATAGAAAGGTTGAGGAAGAGTTTGGCTGGCAGCCGGAAGAGGAGCTGTCAAGCCATCCGTTCCCACACGGAAACCGTTCGCCGGAGTGGCGCTCGTGCCGCATGTGCCGTTCGAGAGCGCGCCGAAGCACTGCACGGGCTGAATCAGGCCGGTACCGAGTAGCGGCACCAGGACAAGATCAACGCCGTTCAGCCGGCCGTAGGTACGGCCGTAGCCGCCTCGAAGTACGGTTGAGCCGTCGCCGAAAATGTCCCAGGCCGCAGCCAGGCGCGGGCTCCATTCACCATAAAACGGATTGTAAGGGTACTTGGACGGATGGGCGGTGTTCCCCAGCAGAGTGAAACCAACTTGCGGATTGTAGACATTCCCCTGCAGGGCAGCCTGTTGGCGCGCATTCAGGTATTGGGTTGTGCTGATGGGATTGTTATCCGGACCGACGAATATAACCTGCTTGCCGGTGGCCTCAGTGGGAGGCATCTCCAACGTCCAACCCAGACCGTAGGTCAGGGTGAACCTGGGTTTGATGTGCCAGGTATCGCTGCCATAGAAGTTGTAGTACGGGATGGTGACTTTGTCCTGTGCCGGCGTAAGGGGCGGGTTTAACGTTAGGCTGCTCCCGCTGCGGGTATATGCGATTTGCGAGATCGATACGATGCCCAGCATGGCAGCATAGTCGCGTCCCCAGTTATTGGAAGAGGTCACTCCTGCTGGGACGTAACCGCTCATGTCAATCCCGGCACCGCCGGTTGTTCCCAGCTGATACACCGTCTGGTAGTTGACTCCGCCGCCGTTGTCAGTGCGCTCGTGCCAGTTGAAGTTATGTTGAAACATGCCGCCAAACTGGATCATGTGCTTGCCATGCAGCCACGTCACGTCGTCGCGAATCATGTTGTCTTGCCCGTCCCAGAACCGGGTACGAGTCTGTTGCGTATTGACGTTGTAGGGTATAAGCGCCTGGGTTGCGGTTTCGCCGAAAGGTTCGAGCGCCCCCGCCAGGCCTGGCAGTTGCGGCGTGTCGCCCTCTCTGCCCCACTGCCACCAGTTGCGCAGGAAGCTGTAGTGAATGTCGTTGGTGATGTTGCTGCTCACGTTGGTGGTGAGTCCGGCTACAAAGAACCACGGCTGCTGTGGATTGTTGGAGAGGGAAGTCGGAACCCCCAGTTTGTCACCGGGGAAGAAGCCCCCAATGTCGACCTGTTGTGTGCTCGCGCTGGTGAGGTTGTAGTAGCGATAGCTGCTCATGAAATGCCACTTGTCACCGAAATCATGGTCGAGGCGAGCCACCCCGAAATTGGACGACTGCGGCGTAGACATATTGGCGGTGAATCCCAGAATGTTCAGTCCATCGCAGCGACTGAGACCGCACCCAGTCTCATTCGACAACGGCATGTACTGGTTCCATATCTGCTTGACCAGAGGATTGATTCCCAACCCGCGGGGATCACAGGGGCCGGCCGGGCACTGGGCGGGCTGATAGGTCACGCCATTGTAGGTGACTGGAGTTGGGTTCAGGTTGTAAACGTTACCGTTAAACTGCAAGAGCCCTAACCGCATCGCAGCCGAAGGGACCGCTCTTTCGATGGTTTGGGACTCGGGAAAGCGGAAGCCCTCGTAGTTGGCGAAGAAGTAGGTCTTACCGCCTAAAATCTTCTTCGGAATGATGGGACCGCCGATAGCACCCCCGAAGCGGCTGTAGTGGAAACTTGGATTCGGAATATTATTGAAATTGTTCTGGTAGGTGTTGGCATTGAAATTGTTGTCCAAATAGTATTCGTACGCCGTGCCGTGCCAGGCATCCGTCCCACGCTTGGTGACGATCTGCACTTGAGCGCCTGCTGAACTGTTGAAATCGGCGCCCATGCCGGCGATATTCACTTTGAACTCTTCCACACTATCAGCCGGAGTTGGCATGACGCCGGTCGCGCCCGCGGCCACGCCATTGCTCTGGTTGGCCACACCGCCCGTCGGATCGCCGGCATAGCTCGGTGTGTAAACACTCATGCTGCCGTCCATGTCGTTGGTGTTCTCCCCGCCGTCCAGTTGAAACGAGCTCTGGTCTACTACCGTGCCGGCGACGCTGCCGTCAGGACTAATGCCCGACTGAAGCGTCAGGAAGGTACTCGTGTCACGAGCGATGGTAGGCAAAGAGTCCAATGCGAGACCAGTGATCGTGCTGCCGACCGTCGCATTCTCGGTTTGCAGCTCGACGCCGGTGGTCTGAACTTCAATGGTCTGGCTCTCTGCGCCGACTTTCAACACGACGTTATCGGTCGTCACAATACCGACCTCGACCAGTTGGTTGGAAATCGAGGTTTTCGAGAAGCCCGTTTTCGTAATCTCGACGTCATACTTACCCGGGGGAATATTCACGAATGCGTAGCGTCCGGCGCTGTTGGTTGTCGCGCTTCTCACTTCGTGTGTGCTGGTATCCGTCAACGTCACCGTGGCATCCGGAACGACGGCGTTGCTCGTATCCGTCACCACTCCGACGACAGTTCCCATGGATGTTGTTTGCGCCTGAAGCGTTTGCAGGTTCGAGTAGAGCAGGACTACGCATAGTGCCGCGCCCGCCAGGAACGACCGAAACCTAAGCTGCGTCATCGTTTCCCCCCTTTGAGATCTGTCGTTGTCGCTCCGCCTGAACGATTCAGCTGTGCAGGCAAAAAAAGAAGCCGATATAAACACAGAGAGAAAGCGGCACCAAGGGTCTGGCACGAATCCGCCCGTTCGAGCGGCAAAAATATGTTTTAACGGCGAAACCGCCCCCCTGCAACGACAGTGCTTTCGCCTGAAGCATCTTGAGCGAAAGCGAAACATCCTGCCGGACCGGCCAGTGGGCCCTTAAGTGGAGCACTTCGCGTCAGCAACCCGTTTCGGGAAAGCTAGATTGCGTTTTGTAACATTTCAATACCACTAAAGTGCCGAGTTCGATAGATAATATCTATATCCCATGCTGGCATTTTTTATAGAGGCTGCCAGAGACCGGACCTGTGCACGGGAAGCGAGGAACTTAGACGCGAGGGCGGCGGTTTCATCTAAAGTAGAGAGCAATGGCAGTGAACGGCAACGGCGTGCGGCCTTATCCAAGGCTGGTCTGGCACGAAACGATTAGTGTGGCGATGGAGACCTTCCGCACGCACAGGGTGCGTTTCTTACTTACCGCCTTGGGAATGGTAATTGGCACGGCGTCGCTCATCTTGGTGGTGACGATCGGGTTGACGGGCAAGCAGTACATCCTGCAGCAGATTCAGGCGATCGGCGCGAACATGATGGTGGCCAGCTACGAGGGCGGCTCGATCTACGGCAACGAGTCGATGCGCGACTATCTCACCATCAACGACATGAATGCCGTGCGGCAGCAGGTGCCGGGGATCACCGCATCGTCTCCCATGGTCGAATTGCACGATCGGGTAACCGTCCCGGGAGGTAAGGAACGCGAAGTCTCGATTCTCGGCGTCTCGCCGCAATACCTGTGGGTCCGCAATCTCGACGTGCTGGCAGGACGCTTCCTGGACGAGAGCGACACCCAGGCGCGCAACAAGGTTGCGCTCGTCACCCAGACTCTGGCCAATACCATGTATGGGTCCCAGGACGCCGCCATCGGCCAGGAGATCCGGATTAACGGCCTGCCGTTCGTGGTAATCGGGACCTTCCGCGAAAGAGTCGACACTTTCGGGCAATCGGAAATCTCCGACGACACCATCCTGATTCCCTACACGGTCGCCCGCTTCTTCACCGCCAACGACTCGGTGAAGCAGATCTTTTTTTCGGTGGCCGACTCTGCCGAGGTGCCGCAGGCTACCCAGCAAATTCAAGACGTCCTGCAAGCGCGCCACCGCGCCCAATCGGTGTATAAGGTGGACAACTTGACTCAGCTGCTTTCGGTGGCAGCCAAGAGCGCGAACGCCTTGACCACCGTTCTGCTGCTGATTTCGGTTCTCACCCTACTGGTCAGCGGCGTGGGCATCATGAACATCATGCTGGCAACCGTGAATTCGCGCATCCGCGAGATCGGTATTCGCAAAGCTGTCGGCGCGACCAGTGCGGAAATACGCGCGCAGTTTCTCGCCGAAGCCATGCTCATTTCTTTGTCCGGCGGCGCCGTCGGTATTCTCATTGGAACGGCTCTTCCCTTCTCTGTCCGCTTCATCACCGACTACCGCGTACCCGTGTCGGGATGGTCAATCATCATTGCCATCCTGGTTTCCAGCCTGGTCGGCATACTGTTCGGCACAGCTCCGGCAGCCCGCGCCGCCCAACTCGATCCAGTGGAAAGTTTGCGATGGGAATAGTCCGGTATTTCTCTCCGGCGCCAACCGAGGTATTCCAACCAACCGCAAAACGCAGCCGATGTAATTCCTTCATGCGTGAGGTGCGCGGGAACGGCTCTTCGTTGACACCGTTCTTTGGGCTCTGATAACGTAGGTAGTTCCGGATTTTCCCTGCATCCTCCGTGTGTCTTCGATCGCAGGACTTCACGAACAAGACATGGATCAGACCCTAAAACAAGTAGGCGAATTACTGCTTGGAGCCATCCCGACAGCGGTGCTCCTGGTGGTGCTCTATGCGCTCTATGAGGTGCTGGTCAAGAAGCCGCTCTACCGCATTCTGGCCGAACGGCAGGCCCGTACCGAAGGCGCCATGATGAAGGCCCGCGCCGACGTCGCCACCGCCGAGGAAAAAACCCTGGAATATGAGCGGCGCCTGCGGGAAGCTCGACTGGCCATCCTGAAAGCGCAGGACGAGCGTCGCAAGAAGGCGCAGGAAGCACGTGCCGCCGCGGTGCAGCAGGCCCGCGAGCGTGCCGAGCAGCAGATTCGCGAGGCCAAAGCCGCCATCGAGCAGGATGTCGCCGCCGCGCGTACCGGCCTGCAGGCCGAAGCCGAGAAACTTGCCTCCGATATCATCCGCACCATTCTTCGTCCCCAGATAACGGCGCCCGCCACCGGTGGCCAGCGATGAGGCCAGCACGGTTTCGCCGCCTGGGGGTTGTTCTACTTTTCGCCACGTTAGCGCTCGCGGTGAGCGTTGCGCAGGATGCGCCCAAGGCAACTTCCACGGCGGCGCAATCGCAAGCAGCCCAGCAGCCGGAGAATCCCAACTCGGCGATCGGTCACGAGCTCTCCAGCGCTTCCCATGAAGCGGCCGAAACTGCCGAACACGAAGAAAACTCCCAGTTCAAGTATTCACCCGCCATCCAGTGGGTAGCCAAGCATCTCAATGGCGATCCGCGACTTGCGTATTTAATTTCGCTCATCGTGAACTTCGGGCTGCTGGCGCTGTTCTTCTACATGCTGTTGCGCTCGAAGTTGCCGCAGATGTTTCGCGACCGCACCTCCGCCATTCAGCAGGGCATTCGGCAGGCACAAGCCGCCAGTGCCGAAGCTGCCGCGCGCCTGAAGCAAGTGGAAGCGCATCTGGCCAAACTCGACGCCGAGGTCTCCGACATCCGTCGCGAAGCCGAGCAGAATGCGATCGCCGAAGAAGCACGCATTCGCAAGGCGGCGGAAGAGGACAAGCAGAAGGTCGTGGAGGCCGCCGGAAGCGAAATCTCGGCTATCGCCCGCAATGCTCGTCGGGAGCTGAAGTCGTTCGTGGCATCGTTGGCTGTCGACCTTGCCTCCCACAAGATTCGGGTGGATGAAGGTACCGACCATGCGCTGGTGCGGGAGTTTGTCGATCATCTCGGAAAGGACGGCAAATAGCGATGGCCGCCATTGCGAGCCGTTACGCCCGTGCTCTGGTCGAGGTGGTGCTTGCCGACAAACTCGACGCCACGGCGATTACCGAGCAGTTACAGGCCTTTGTGGCGGCGGTCCACGACAGCGACGATCTGCGCCGGGTATGGGACTCGCCGGTAGTGCTTCCAGAGCAGAAGCGCGGGGTGTTGGATTCGCTGACCCGACAAATCGGGGCGGCCAAGCCAGTGCGCAACTTCATGGCGGTGCTGATCGATCACCATCGCATACCGATGCTGGCGCGGATCGCGCGGCAATTCGAAGTGGAACTGGATAAGCAACTTGGCTTTGCCGAGGCCGAGATCACCAGTGCGCGTCCGCTCTCCGATGACCAAAAACGCGCGGTGGAATCGCAGGTTGAAAGATTGACCAGTAAGAAAGTTCGCGCCCGTTACGATGCCAATCCCGGACTGCTGGGCGGCGTGGTGGTCCGTGTAGGCAGCACGATCTACGACGGCTCGGTGCGCGGACAGTTACAGAAGTTAAAGGAACAGCTCAGCGCGGGTTGATCGAGAAGCAGGTTCCTCCACTCCGCTGCGTTGCGGGTGGAAGGACGAAGGAATGAGCTGGGCACTCCGGTGGGAAGGACCGGGCAATAAACAGATTGGAATTTTATGGCGCAGATTAAAGCAGACGAGATTACCAAGCTGATCCGCGAGCAGATCGATAACTACGAGACGAAGATCGCGGTCGATGAAGTCGGCACCGTCATGTCCATCGGCGATGGCATTGCCCGCCTGTACGGTTTGGACAAAGTCATGGCCGGCGAACTGCTTTCGTTCCCGCACAACGTTGCCGGCATCGCCATGAACCTGGAAGAAGATCAGGTGGGCACCGTGCTCCTGGGCGAGTACACGGCGATCGAAGAAGGCGACGAAGTGAAGCGCACCGGGCGCATCATGAGCGTGCCGGTGGGCGACGCCTTGATTGGGCGCGTGGTCAATGCGCTCGGCCAGCCCATCGATGACAAGGGTCCGATCAACACCAATCAGTTCAATCCCGTGGAGCGTCTCGCGCCGGGCGTTATCGATCGCCAGCCCGTGAAAGAGCCGATGGCGACGGGACTCAAGGCCATCGACTCGATGATTCCCATCGGACGCGGGCAGCGCGAACTCATCATCGGCGACCGCCAGACCGGTAAGACCGCCGTGGCGCTGGATGCCATCATCAACAGCAAGGGCCGTAATCTCATCTGCATTTATTGTGCTATCGGGCAGAAGCGTTCCTCAGTCGCGCAGGTGGTGAAAACGCTCGACGACTTCGGTGCGATGGACTACACCATCGTCGTCTCGGCATCGGCGTCCGATCCGGCTCCGATGCAGTACCTGGCGCCTTACGCGGCATGCGCCATGGGCGAGTACTTCCGCGACAACGGCAAGCACGCGCTCTGCATTTACGACGATTTGTCGAAGCACGCCGTCGCCTATCGCGAGATTTCACTCTTGCTCCGCCGGCCGCCGGGACGCGAGGCCTATCCGGGCGACGTCTTCTATCTCCACTCCCGTCTGCTGGAACGCGCCTCCAAGCTGAGCAACGAAAAGGGCGGCGGCTCATTGACCGCGCTGCCGATCATCGAAACCCAGGCCGGCGACGTTTCGGCGTACATCCCGACCAATGTCATCTCGATTACGGACGGCCAGATCTACCTGGAAACCGATCTGTTTAACTCCGGTGTACGTCCGGCTGTGAACGTCGGCTTGTCCGTCAGCCGTGTCGGGGGCAACGCGCAAATCAAAGCCATGCGGCAAGTTGCCGGTACGTTGCGTCTCGACCTGGCGCAGTATCGCGAACTGGCGGCCTTCTCGCAGTTCGGCAGCGATCTCGATAAGGCCACGCAAAATCAGTTGGCTCGCGGCCAGCGTCTGACCGAAATCCTGAAGCAGGGACAATATCAGCCGCTGCCCTTCTCCAAGCAGATTCTGATCATCTTCGCAGGAACCCAGGGATTGCTCGACGACCTTGCAGTGGGTCAGTTGCACGATTTCGAAAAGGGTCTCTACGACTACGCGGATACCACCGATCCCGGCCTGTTGCAGGCGATTGAAGAGAAGAAAGTCCTCGACGACGACTTGCGCGGGGCACTGACCAAGCTCGTTAACGAATTCAAGGACACCTTCAAGGCTGAGCATCAGCCGGAGCAAAAACAAGCGCAGCCGGCCGAGAAAGAAGAAGCTCCGCCACCGCAGAAGAAGAAAGAATCGCAGCCGGCGGAAAAGGCTGCCGTCTAGCAAACCATGCCGAACGTACTGGATATCCGGCGACGCATTCGCAGCGTGAAGAACACGCGGCAGATCACCAAGGCCATGAAGATGGTCTCGGCAGCACGTCTGCGCCGCGCGCAGGAACGTGCCCTGGCGGCGCGTCCTTATGCGCACATCCTGGTCGACTTGTTGCGTTCGCTGGTAAGCCGCACCGATTTGTGCGATCCGAAAACCGGCGAGCCGCTTCACCCCTTGCTGGCCCAACGGCCGGAACAGAATATCCTGCTGGTGGTGGTGACGGGGGACCGTGGCCTGGCTGGCGCGTTCAACTCCAACGTGCTGAAAGCTGCCTCCAAGTTCATCGACCACTTCCCCGACAAAAACATAAGCATCGCGGCAGTTGGCCGCAAAGGGCGTGACTACCTGCGGCGGCGCTATGCGGTGCGGGCGGCGGAGAGCACGGCCCGCGCCGATCGCATCGAGATTGTCGGCGAGCACCTGAACCTGCTGGGCAAGCTCGACTACGAAGAAGTTTCCGAGATCGTGCAGCGGATTGTCCAGAGCTATGTCCGCGAAGAAATTGACTCGGTCTACGTCATCTATAACGAGTTCAAATCGGTCATCGCGCAGCGGCTCATCGCGCAACGCATTCTGCCGGTGCAGGAAATCGGACGCCGCGAAGTCGCCCTCAGCGAAGAGTTCACTCTGGAAGAACGCGAGCGCATGGGAGCGGCGGCCCGCGCCGCCGGCATCAGCTTGCAAGAGCAGCCCGAGGCCCCGGCTGAAGGTCGCACGGGCGAGACCGCGTCTTCCCAAGTCGACTACATCTACGAGCAAAGTCCGGAAGAGTTGTTTCGTGCCATGCTGCCGCGCTATGTGACGCTGGAGCTTTTCCAGGCGATGCTGGAATCCGTGGCCGCCGAACACGCCGCACGCATGACGGCGATGGATTCGGCAACCAGTAACGCCAGCAAAATGATCGATTCGCTGACGCTGACCATGAACCGCGCCCGCCAGGCGGCGATCACGAAAGAAATCATCGAGATCGTCAGCGGGGCCGCAGCGTTGTGAGAAACGGTTGTCAGTTGTCAGTTGTGAGAGGCTAAGCAGGATTCGATGACAATGCACGCCAGTCGCAATCAGGACCTAGTTGCTTGGCAGAAGGCGATTGCGTTTGTGAAGCTGGTCTATAAGGCTACAGCTGATTTTCCGCCCGAGGAGAGGTACGGCCTCACGTCGCAAATGCGCGGTTCGGCAGTTTCGGTGCCGAGCAATATTGCAGAAGGGCAAGGTCGTTCGACCCCCGGGGAGTTTCGTCAGTTCTTAGGGCAGGCGCGGGGCTCGCTGTACGAGTTGGAAACGCAGATTGTCATCGCAACGGATCTCGGATTCTGTCGGAAGCCGTGCGGCGCGATTTGCATGCAGAAGCGTCGGGGTTGGGACGAATTCTGAATGCGCTCAAGGCGTCCTTAAACTCTGCGCGCTTGTCAGCCGCAGCGGCATCGCCGACAAACGACAACTGACAACCGACAACAGGATTTATCTATGGCAGAAAATATCGGACACATCATTCAGATCGCGGGTCCCGCCGTGGACGTGCAGTTCTCCGAAAGCGCGCTGCCGCCGATTTATTCGGCCCTGCGCGTTACCAGTGAAGGCTTCAACGTTCCCGAACCCATCAACGTCATTCTGGAAGTCGAGCAGCAGTTGGGCGAAGGCCGCGTGCGCTGCGTTGCCATGGAGCCTACTGAGGGCATGGTGCGCGGCATGAAAGTCATCGATCTCGGTGGCCCCATCAGCGTCCCGGTCGGCCGCGGAACGCTAGGCCGTGTGCTGAACGTAATCGGCGAACCGGTCGACAATCTCGGCCCGGTGCCGCATAGCAAGACGATGCCCATCCATCGCGAAGCTCCTGCCTTCGACGAGCAGTCCACCGAAGCGGAGATGTTCGAGACCGGCGTCAAGGTCATTGACCTCATCCAGCCCTTCCTCAAGGGTGGCAAGATTGGACTGTTCGGTGGCGCCGGTGTAGGCAAGACCGTCATCATCCAGGAACTGATCAACAACGTCGCCTTGAAGCATGGCGGATTCTCCGTGTTCGCCGGTGTGGGTGAGCGCACCCGCGAAGGCAACGACCTCTGGCTGGAGATGCAGGAAGCCGGCGTCGTCGACATCAAGAATCCCGAGAAGTCGAAAGTAGCGCTTATTTACGGCCAGATGACCGAGCCGCCCGGGGCGCGCCTGCGGGTCGCCCTGACGGCGCTGACCGTGGCGGAATATTTCCGCGACGAAGAAGGCTCCGACACGCTGCTGTTCATCGACAACATCTTCCGCTTCACCCAGGCAGGCTCGGAGGTGTCTACTTTGCTGGGCCGTATGCCGTCCGCCGTGGGTTACCAGCCGAACCTGGCCAGTGAAATGGGAGAATTGCAGGAGCGCATCACCTCGACCAAGAAGGGATCGGTAACTTCGGTGCAGGCGATTTACGTGCCCGCCGACGACTTGACCGACCCTGCGCCTGCGACCACGTTTGCCCACCTCGACGCCACGACGGTGTTATCGCGCCAGATTTCCGAGCTTGGCATCTATCCGGCCGTCGATCCACTGGGATCGACCTCGCGCATTCTCGATCCGCGCATTGTGGGCGAGGCGCACTACAACTGTGCGCAGGCGGTCAAGAAAATCCTGCAGAGCTATAAAGACCTACAGGACATCATCGCCATTCTCGGTATCGACGAACTGAGCGAAGACCAAAGATTGACGGTGGCACGCGCGCGCAAAATCCAGCGCTTCTTCTCGCAGCCGTTCCACGTGGCCGAACAGTTTACCGGACTGGAAGGCCGCTACGTGAAAATTGAAGACACCGTGCGCAGCTTCCAGGAGATCATTGACGGCAAACTCGATGATGTGCCGGAACAGGCCTTTTATATGAAGGGCGACATCAACGAAGTGATGGAAGCCGCCGAGAAAATGAAGGCGACAGCGTAATCCGCAATGGCCGACACGATTCAACTCGAAATCGTAACTCCCGAGCGCCAGGTGGTTCACGAACAGGTTACCGAGGTTCAGATTCCGGCGAAGGCGGGATACCTCGGCGTGCTCCCCGGACACGCTCCCCTGATCACCGAGCTGGCGATTGGGGAGCTTTCGTATAACGGCTCAAATGGAACGGTATACCTCGCGGTCGCTTGGGGCTTTGCCGAAGTGCTGCCCGAGAAGGTCACGGTTCTCGCCGAAACCGCCGAGCGGGCAGATGAAATCGATGTCAGCCGGGCCCAGGATTCGAAGGCGAGGGCCGAGGAAGCCATGCGCGAAGCCGCCGCCGACCTGGACTACGACGTTGTGCTGGCGCAACTCAGCCGGGCGGAAGTCCGTCTGGAAGTGGCGGCGCACGCCGGACACACGGCAACAGCCCGTTGACTTCGTACGGCATGAGCCCCGATTCCGACTCGTCCGCGCCTTCAGGCTGGCCCCTTCAGTTGGCCGCCGCGTAATATCCCTGGCGCGCGTGGACCTGGAATTTCTGCGGAGCTCGCAATTCTACGTGCAATTCGTGGAAGCCCGGCGTTCCTTTTTGCGGCCGGAAGGTCACGAAATATTGGCTGCGCATCTCCTGTTCAATTCCAGCAAAAGCGCTCGTGAGTTCCCGGCTGGTCGACGCCAGGAAGAAACGGCCTCCGGTAGCATCCGCCAGCCGGCGCATGATGCCGTCGGCACGCCCGGCCGCCGCCTTGGGACGCAAGGTGAGGGCATAGATCTGGGTTTCACTACGTTGTGCGATGGCGATCACGTCGTCCAGGGTGTGATGGCTCTGCGTATCTTCGCCATCGCTGATGAGCACAATGGCGCGATGCACCACCTCGGCTTCGTGATGGGCCCATAAGTGTTCCGAGCAGGCATCATACAGCGCGTCATACAGGTTCGTTCCCCACGCCGGATCGACCAGCCGGTCCACCGAGTTCGGCATAGCGCTGTTGCCCTGCCAGAACTGTGTCTGGGTTCCAAAGGCCATCACGAAGGCGCGATCGCTTTGTGGCCGCAGCACCTGCTGAACAAAAGCCAGAGCCGTCGACCTCTCTTCGGGCAACACTCGCTTGACGGAATCGCTGGCATCCAGCAGAACGCCCAGTCGCAGGGGAAGATTCTCGTCTCGAGCGAAGTCCTGGAACTGTTCGACTTGCGACCGATCATCGAGAACGCGAATATCGGCGGGAGAAAGCCCCTGCACGGGTCTTCCGGATTCATCGGCTACCGTGAATTGCAACCGTACTTCGGGAACAACGTGCCGGATCGTATAGCCTGGGGAGCCGGGGGTCGGCATGCCGGGCATCGAAGGAAGCGTTTCGCGCAGCACCGGTGCAGCGCTCCGAGGGTTGCTGCCGGCGTATTCTCCGCTGGCGACATACCCCGAGCCATCGCCGCCGCCAAACCCGTCGAACCCGCCCGACACCCATTCGCCGACTCCCGCCAGGGTGACAGCACCCAGTGACAACATCACACCGGTTATGATGGTCGAGCGCTGCACAAATGGGTTATCGGCGATCCGCCGGAGGATCTTGAGACAGGTCCCGGCAATTCGATGCGACGAGCGGCGTCCCTGCACCTCGACACCCCCACCCCACTCCGCAGAGCGGCAAAAAACCGTGCGGGTTTGGATGATAGATTCCTCCCCGGAGTTGCTGACCGGTTTCATCATCCTGTAACAGCTCAGCATGTAACCTTCAAAGATGATGGCTACTTACGACAGCGCAACGCCCGCCCTCGGCTACAATACGGCCGTGAAGCAAACCATTTTTTCGGTGGAGGACGATGCCGATATCTCGCGGTTGGTACGGCATCAGCTGGAAACTGCCGGTTATGGAGTGCGCACCTTCCCTTCGGCGGCCGGTGTCATCCCCGAAGCCGAGAAGCAGCCTCCTTCCCTCTTCCTGCTCGACATCATGCTGCCCGGCGGAGACGGCCTGGAACTGTGCCGTCGCATTCGCAAGACCTCCTCGCTCGCCATGGTCCCCGTCATTTTCGTAACCGCGAAGGTCAGCGAGTCGGACAAGGTGATTGGACTCGAGCTGGGAGCTGACGACTACATCCCTAAGCCTTTCAGCCCGCGGGAATTAGTTGCCCGCGTGCGTGCCGTGCTGCGCCGCTTCGAACGGCCGCTGGCCCCGTCCCTGGTAAAGGCGGGCGACATCGAGATTGACAGCGGCGGCATGACGCTGACGGTCCGTGGCGCTCTCACCCAGACCACGGCGACCGAATTCCGTCTGTTGGAGTACATGGCACGCCATCCCGGCCGCGTGTTCTCGCGCGATCAACTGCTCGATGCCGTGTGGCGCGATACGCATTACGTCACGCCTCGTTCGGTTGATGTCTATGTCCGCAGGATTCGAGAGAAAATTGAGGAGAATGCCGATGATCCGCGCTACCTGAAAACCGTGCGCGGTGCAGGGTATCGTTTCGAAATTCCGAAACCATGAAAAGCCGCATCTTCCTGAAGCTCTTTTTCGCAGCCCTGTTGGTAATTGCAGCCTGCAACCTGACCCTGGCCGGGCTGATCCGGCAAAACTGGGAAGGGATGCTGCGTAGCGAGATTGAGACTTCTCTGCGGCAGAAAACCCAAATGTTCGCTTCGCGGGTCAAGGGCATTCCACCCGGCTCGCTGCAGGCACTGGCCTCGCAAACTGCCAAAGAAGCGGACGCGCGCATTACGGTGATCGACTCCAGCGGAAAAGTGCTGGCCGACACCGGCGCCGACCCCGATGCGATGGAGAACCACGCCACCCGGCCCGAGTTCGTCTCCGCGTTGAAGGGTCAGATGGGAAGCTCGACCCGGCTGAGCCGGACCGTCGGGGTGCCGTTGCTGTATGTTGCCGCGCCCATCCCGGGAGGCGCGGTGCGCATGGCGTATCCGTTGTCCTCGATCCGGCAAGCCAATCGCCAGATCACCGCGTACCTTCTCGAAGGCTCGGGGATCGCGATGCTGGTCGCCATCCTGCTGGCGACGATCGCGACCCAATCGATTGGGCGCCGGCTGGTTCGCATCACCGAATTCGCCGAACGTGTCGCCACCGGCGATCTTTCGGCCCGCATTCAGGAAGAGTCTTCCGACGAGATTGCGCATGTTGCTTCAGCCTTGGACAAGACCGCTCGCAAACTGGAAGACGGCTTTCGGGCCCTGGAAAACAGCCGCCAGACTCTGGAAACTCTCCTCAATTCCATGCAGGAAGCGGTCATCGCCGTCTCCGCCGATGGCCGTGTGCTCTGGGCCAACCAACGGATGGAGCGTTTAATGCCCAGCGGCGTGCGCCTCGGTGAGCCGCTGGTGGAGTCGGCGCGCGATCCTGAAATCCTGAACTCGATCCAGAGGGTTCTCGAGCATCGCGACATTACGAATGCCAAGGCGGCAAAGATTTTCTCGGGACGTGTCTTCGATATGACGGCGGCTCCGATGCCGGGCGGAGGCGCAGTCGCCGTGCTGCACGATCAAACCGAAATCGAGCGGGTGGAGAAGACCCGGCGCGACTTCATTGCCAACGTTTCGCACGAGTTGCGGACCCCTCTGACCTCGATTCAGGGCTATGCGGAAACCGCGCTCGATTCCGACGGTGTCCCCGACCAAGTCCGAGAGTTTCTCGAGATCATCCGCAAGAATGCAGTGCGCATGGGCCGTCTTACCGAAGACCTGTTGATCCTGGCCCGGGTTGAGTCGGGCGAGCAAAACTTTGCCCTGCAAACCCTCACCCCGCGCGAACTGCTTGACGACGCAATGGCGACGTTTCAGGCCCTGGCGTTGAGCCGCGGCATCGATCTGTCTGTCATGAACACGGCGACTTCGCCGGTTTCGGTCGACCGCGACGCCATCCACCAGGTCTTTACCAACCTCATCGACAATGCGCTCAAATATGGCGACGCAGCTGGCAAGCTGCTGATTGGCGCCTGCGAAACCGAGGACGGCGTGCAGTTCTTTGTGCGCGATTTCGGAGCCGGCATTGCCAGCGAACATCTGCCCCGGCTGTTCGAACGGTTTTATCGCGTCGACAAGGCGCGCTCCCGTGAATCGGGCGGGACTGGATTGGGGCTGGCGATCGCCAAGCATGTGGTTCGCGCTCACGGCGGCACCATCAAAGCCGAAAGCGAACTAAATCACGGCTCGACGTTTTATTTCACCCTGCCGCGCATCGCCGTGCTGGAGCGCGTGTAGCGCTGCCGGACATCGACAGCCCATCCGTCGCCGCGATCGCTCACTCGGCTTTGAAAACGGAACCGCCCTTCATCACGAACCTTACCCGGCCTAATTCGGTGATGTCCTGCAAGGGATCGCCCTGCACCGCGATGACGTCGGCGTAGGCTCCCGGCGCAATGACGCCGATTTCTCCCTGGCTATCGAGCATCTCGGCCGGCCGAATCGTCGCCGATCGGATCGCCTCCATCGGCGACATGCCGAACTTCACCATGTAAGGAAACTCCTGCGCAATGGGCTGGTCCCACGGAATCCCGCCCATGTCAGTGCCGAAGACGATCTTCAGGTTGGCCTGCAGCGCTTTCTTGTACGACTGTTCATGATCGGCGGCCCGCGCCCGGTCGCGCCGCCCCTCGGGCGTGTTTTCCGGCGACCAGTCGAGGTAATAGACAGCCAGCGTAGGGCAGTACCATGTGCCCTGGCGCTTCATCTGCGCGATGGCCGCATCGTCGAGCAATAGCCCGTGCTCGATGGAATCGCATCCGCCATCGAGGGCGCGATGCAGTCCCTCGCCGCCGTAGGCGTGACAGGCCACCTTGCGCTTCCAGCCGTGCGCCTCGTCGACCACAGCTTTCAGCTCCTCGACGGTCAGGGTCGGCTGCGAAATCAGCGTGCCGTTCTTGTCGACCCACGAGCGATGCGTCATGTAGACCTTGATCCAGTCGGCTCCATGATCCAGTTGTTCGCGGGCCGCCTTGCGCGCTTCAACCGGCCCATCGACGATCTGTGCTCCCTTCGGCACCTCGATCTCGGGCGCGTAGCCGTCGAGCGAATAGCCTCCGGTGGTCGAGATGGCGCGCGTGGCGGCAAAGATGCGCGGGCCGGGAATGATTCCCTCTTCCACGGCGCGCTTGATGCCGATGTCTCCGTAGCCCGCGCCCTCCGTCTCGACATCGCGAATTGTGGTGAAGCCTTGCTCCAGTGCCCGCCGCGCCGACACCGTGGCCCGCGCCGCGCGATAGGCTGCGGGATACTTGAGGAGGTTTACGTCGTATCCGCCCTTCGCCGGATCTTCTCCCTGAAGAAACATGTGCGTATGGGAATCGATCATCCCGGGCAACACGGTCTCGTGCGACAGGTCAATGATCTTCGCCCCCGCCGGGATGGTCGCGGACGCCGCGTCCCCGACACTCTCGATTTTGTCGCCACGAATAACGATTACCTGGTTGTGCTTTGGCTGGTTGGCGGCTGGATCGATCAGCGTGCCGGCACGAATAACCGTGACTGTGGAAGGACTGGAGGACGCCGGAGCCGCTTGCGAGAAAGCCCCGGCCGCCCCGACCATGAACATCAGAAGAGAAACGAAGGATTTCATTGCCACCTCGTTGTAGTGCTTTTCTGAGTTGTCATCACGAGCCGACTTCTGATCGAGTTCACATCTTTCCAAGGCCAATCCGTCATGGCACGTCTTTCGCGACGATCGCGTCAACTTCGATCTCCACCAGCATTTCCGGCGAGATCAACTTGGCCACTTCGACCATCGTGGCCACCGGCCGGATGTCGCGAAAAACCTCTCCGTGCGCGCGTCCAACCTCCTGCCAGCGGCTGATGTCCGTAACGAACGTTCGGGTCCGCACCACATCGGCGAAGCCGGCGCCCGCTTGCTCCAGGGCGCGGCCAATGTTCTGCAATACCTGAACCACCTGGGCGTACATGTCGCCGTCGCCCACGATCTTGCCATCCGCGCCAGTTGCCGTGGTACCGGCGACGCTGATAAAGGGACCGACCTTCACGGCTCTTGAATAACCGACGATCGGCTCGAAGGGAGAATTGCCTGCGATATTCCTGCGCTCCAAGGCTTGCCTCCAGCAAAGGAAGGCCATTGTCCCACATCTGCCGCCGCCGGCACGCGGCCACATTTTGGCAGTCGTCGAGGTACTCTGCTGATAAAGGTTTCTAGCAACTCGCCCCCAACCCAGCGGCAGCAACCAAAGTCGCGGCAATTGCGATCAAAACGAACAGATCCCCTGGACAGCGGAAACGCTCGCTGGTAGCGCGGCACTATCGTACGTGTCGAGCAGGTGCCGACACAGTAACGGGATGCGCGGGAAAGGCTTGCGTCGCCGCGCCCAAGTACGGTATGAACTCGCATCACAACGAGCTGTGACGGGTTTATAAGCACAGGAGACGAACAGACACGCTATGGTGCCGGAAAATCATCCCTTGCAGGAGCTCTTCACCGAACTGATCCACCACCACTTCGATCGCGATATCGGCTTGCGCGATCCCGAGGTGCAGGACTACATCTCGAATGTCCTGACCGAGTTCTGCGAGTACGAGCAACTGTTCAAGATCCGCAATGCGCAGGGACACCGGTTGAACGACGTCGGCGAGATGCTGCTGGAAGCGGACCCCATTTATGGGGAAGCGCCTTCGTTCGACCGCGAGCGCCAGGTGCGCAAGCACATCGGCGACTACGTGCTGTTCTTCTCCGGAATGTTTCCCGAGAGCATCAACCACTTTCGCCTGCGGCGGCAGCGGCTGGAGAACTTTGTCGACCTGATCAAGGCCGGAAAAGAGAGCTACTTCATCGTCTCCAAGTTCGACCAGTTCGAGTACGCCAAGCTGTCTCCCTTGTTTGGCAAGCTGGCGCGTGAGTTCGAGTCCTGTGTGTACGGGCTGAACCTGGTGAAGAGCGATCTCGACGAGATGCAGCATCCCATCACCCGGCAGGTGAAGGAAATCGTGATGTAGCGGGCGCGGCCGCCTCCCGGGCGGTTCATCTCCTTCAGCTTGGCTTCAGGTTGGCGCTTTCGCCGCGTAGTTATTCCCCGTTCTCCATGTAATTCTCTCCGCTTGCGGAAACTTCTTCTCTTCGCCTGTTAAGAATCGTCAAGGTTGCAAAAAGCCGCAACTGACACGCGAACTTTTCGTCGAATGAGTGTTTGTATGTTCGAAAGACGAAAGCGCGGCAGGCAGTAGCAGAAGGGATTCGGAGGGAACGATGAAGAACCAACTAAGCTTCGTATTGTTCCTGGCGCTGAGCGCAGGAACCCTTGCCACAAGCGCAGTGGCCCAGAACAGAACGCAGATCAACGATCGCGAGAGTGCGCGGGTCGAGTTCGCGACCTTTGATCCCAGCCAGGCGACCGGCCTGCTGCAGCAGGCAGACTGGGATGACCACCGCCGCTGCGATGGCGATCACGATCGCAACGACCGGGGCTGCTACTACCGCGCCTGGCGGGGGCCGGCGCCCTATCCCGCGAATGGATTCTACGGTGGCTACTACGCGGCGCCGAATTATAGCCGGGTGAATGGATGGTATGACCGCAACGGCTACTGGCACCCTTACGACCGGGATCGCGACCGAGACCGCCGTCGTCATGAGGATGACGATCGCCGGTAAAGTCCCGTCCTCTGGATAAGCGGAGGTAGCGAGTAACGTTAAACGACGTTCGCAGTGCCGAGTGAATCGGCAGGTGACGCGATGAGGCCCAGGTGAATCTGCCTGGGCCTTGTTGCGTCTGGGAACCGCGACCGGGGATGAACCGATGTCGCGGATCGCCCAAGAAGCAGGGAACAGCTGGCTTCCTTCTCACCCGTCTGGCGTTTTCTGCGATACTAGAGATTCAGCCTAACTTGACGCTCATGAACTCAGCAGTCGATCCAAAATCCGTAAAAGTAAACGTAACCAGCGGCTCGGGCGTCGATATCGAGTGGAAAGACGGCCATCGCAGCGTGTATAGCTTCCCGTTTCTGCGGGATGCCTGTCCTTGCGCCCTGTGTAATGAAGAGCGCGAAACCGATGGGCGGCAGCCGGGTGATCCCCTCAAGCCGATGGCGGGAGCTCTGCCTATGTTTAAGGCCGCAGCACGCCCCACCAAGACAGAGCCGGTTGGCAAGTACGGCATCCGCTTCACCTGGAACGATGGGCATGAGCACGGCATCTATTCATGGGAGTACCTGCGCGAGCATTGTCCGTGTGCTGAATGCAAAGCCAGGCGAGCGATGAACGCGCCGGCGCACGCGGCTGGCAAACCGATTTAGCAACTAGCAATTAGCAACTAGCGACTGGCAGTTAGGAACTAGCAATCAGCACCCACTCATTGTCATCACGAGCGTAGCGAGGGATCTGCTGTTGCCCTGTGCCCGCAGGAGGCAGAGATTCCTCGCGCCCATGACCGGCGCTCCTAATGACAATTCAAAGTGTCGAGCATCTTGCAATCGATGCAGTGCCGGACGGGCATTTGCCAGGCTGGTCGCTGATTCCTTGGAATTCATTCTTTGTCGTATCTGAACAAACTCAATCCGCAACAGCGCGAAGCCGTCGAGACTGTCGAGGGGCCGGTGTTGATCCTCGCCGGTGCGGGCAGCGGCAAAACGCGTGTGATTACCTACCGCATCGCCCACCTGATCGAGTCGGCAGGTGTCGCTCCCGACTCCATTCTGGCGATGACCTTCACCAATAAGGCTGCCAGCGAGATGGCGAGCCGGGTTGAAGCGCTGGTCGGCGCGCGCACCATTTCCAAGCCGCTGATTTCGACCTTCCACTCGTTCTGCGTTCGGGCTTTGCGCCGCGATATCCAGGCGTTGCAGATTGGCGGGAAGGGCTATCGGAAGGATTTCGTCATCTATGACGAGTCGGACCAGCAGAACGTCGTGAAGACGGCGATGCGGCGACTGGGAGTAGACGACAAGCAGCTTACGCCGCGCGCCGTGCTCTCCAAGATCTCGTGGGCCAAGAATCACATGCTCGATCCGCAGGAGGTCTATCTGCAATCGGGCGATCCGAAGAACGAGCGCGTCGCCCACATCTACGAGGTCTACCGGCAGGAGCTGGCGAAAGCGAATGCGCTCGACTTCGACGACTTGCTGCTCTACACCCAGCGTCTGCTCAAGGCTTCCGCCGAAACGCGCGAGCGCTACAACCGCCGTTACCGCTACCTGCTGATCGACGAATACCAGGACACCAACCGTCCCCAATATGAACTGATGCGTATGCTCGCTGGGAATTCCCACAACGTCTGCGCCGTGGGTGATGAAGACCAGAGCATTTATTCCTGGCGGGGCGCCGACATCCGCAACATTCTGGAGTTCGAGCAGGACTTTCCTGAAGCCAAGATCATCCGTCTGGAGCAGAATTACCGCTCGACGCAGAACATCTTGCAGGCCGCTTCCACCGTGGTGGCCAACAACGTTCGGCGCAAAGGGAAAAACTTGTGGACCGAGCGGGCTGGGGGCGCCAAGATCGGCTATTACGAAGCCCCCGACGGCGAGAACGAAGCGTTGTTCGCTGCCGACTACATCGCCAAATACCTGCGCCAAGCCCAGGCGGAGAACGGGGATACGCCGCGGGCGGCAGTGCTCTACCGCACCAATTCGCAGTCGCGTTTGTTCGAAGAGGCGATGCGACGCTATGGCTTGAAGTACCACGTTGTGGGAGGTTTCAGTTTTTACGATCGTGCCGAGATCAAAGACATGATCTCGTATCTCAAGGCCATTCAGAATCCGGATGACTCCATCGCGATGCAGCGCGTCATCAACACCCCGACCCGGGGTATCGGCAAGAACACCATGGAGACGCTGGAACGGATCGCCCTCGAGACCGGACTTTCCTTGTGGGGCGCGATCAACGAAGCGCTACAACGCCAGCTTCTGCAACCGCGAGCAATGGCGGCGCTCAAGGGATTTCGAGATCTTATCGAAGATGCGCGCGCCATGTATTTGGGGACCTTCCGTGAGCGGGTCGACGAAACGGCTACGCCACTAGCGGCCACGGCTGCTGAAGAGCGGCCCTCCGCTGAGGAAGAAGAGTTCCAGCACGAAATGGATTTCTCTCCCGAGATGTTCGAGGAGAGACGACGGGGGCGCCACGGACTTCTCGCCGGAATCGCTGGGCTCCGGCACGGAAGCGTCGAGCTCCGAGCCGGCACACCAAGCAGTCACGCCCGAGGGAGCTCTGAGCGAGGAACGGGTCGAGGGCTTCCGCGCCCCGGGCGATCCGGCATCGACGGCCGAGCTTCTGAAGTTTCTCATCGATCGCACCGGCTACATTCGCCAGCTTGAGCAGGAGGACACGCCCGACTCGCTGGCGCGCATCGAGAACTTGCGCGAACTGGTTAACGCCGCCATGGATTCGCGCGACCGTGGCGAGACGCTCAACGAGTTTCTCGACCACGCTGCCCTGGTCAGTGATGCCGATCAATACGATGAGAGCGCGCGAATCACCTTGATGACGTTGCACGCGGCGAAAGGCCTGGAGTTCCCCCTGGTGATTCTCGCCGGACTGGAGGAAGGCCTCTTTCCGCACTCGCGCACGTTGCTGGCTCCCGATGACATGGAAGAAGAGCGTCGGCTGGCCTACGTCGGCATGACCCGCGCGATGGACACGCTGATTCTCTCGCGCGCTCGTTATCGTCGCCGTTATGGAACGGACATGCCCGAAGCCAGCGTAGCTTCACGCTTTCTCGAGGAGGTTCCGGCTGAATTGATGCAGGACCTTGGATCGCCGCGGCGTCCGGCCTACACAGAACGCGCCGACCACGCTGTGTCGACCCACTACGCCTACGAGGATGAGGACCAGCGCCCTCAGTTCGCTACCACTTCGAAGCCGCAGCGCAGGCCCGCGACAGCTCCTGCCTATAACTCGATCGACAATATTGCCGAGTTCTTTGCTTCACGCGGCAAGAAATTTACGCGGCCGAAAGTGGATGTCCCTGCCCCCACCGGGCGCATGGGATTCAAACCTGGCCAACGGGTGCGCCATCCGAAATACGGTGAAGGAACCGTGTATCGTCGCGAAGGAGATGGGGATGAGGCCAAGATTACGGTACAATTTCCTAGGTTCGGCCTGAAGAAGCTGGTCGAGAAATACGCCCAATTGGAAAAGGCGTAGGCCACAGGGCGAGTTTAATCCAGCAAGCGAAGGAACGCAGAGTTCATGGCAAATACGAAAACGATTACCGATAAAGCAGAACGCAAGAAGGTGAAGCGCACCGCCCGCAAGAAGGCAGCTCCGAAACCGCCTCGCACCTACGCTCGTGGCTCGAGAAAGAGCAAGGTCAAGAAGCTGGCACGCGGGCAGTCGAAGCGCTAAGCAGACTGTGCGTTGCAATATCCCCGGTGGAGCGTGCCTTCAGGCACGCGTTCCGTGCCAGGCTTTCTATTTTCCGGTGGCTTCAGCCCGTGTTCTACGGGCTGAAGCCACCGAGTCTATTTAGGCGCTGCATGACGTGGCGCTGAAAGCGCCACTCTACCCGATCGCAGTTGGGATACGGTAATCGTGGAGCCGCGCTAAGCACGCCGGCAGGTTTCTAAGCAGCATCCAAAGCTCCTGTTCCCATGTGGCGGCCTGGAGCTTTTTTTCGTTCTAGTGCTTTGGTGCAGGGTTCGTGGTGGCCGGGTTCTCCGGCGACGTCGTAGTGGCGTTCGGATTTTTGTCCAGATCGACAAGGATTGCGCCGGGAGGCGGCTGCAGCACAAACTGATCATCGCTCATCGGCTGGTTGATGGTGAGCTTCTCAATGACCAGCGAGATGCGGTATTCCTCCTGCGGACGCCAGATCTGGATCACGCTGGGAAAACTTACGCCACTGTAGTCTTTGAATCCGCTATAGGTCGCATCGGTGGCGACATTGCCGGCAAGGTCAAAGATGATCTGCCGATGCGGTATGAGGTCGGTGCGGTCAAAGATGATCTTCCGATCCAGCCGCCATCCCTGACCGGCTCGACGAATAACATCGATGATGTAATCCGGCTGCTCCGCCACCCGCTTGGTCCTGGGATCGATCACGCGCTCATTCCCGCTCTCCAGCACCGCAATCTCGTTGGCGGGATCGATTTCGTGCAGCAGCAAGGCATCGTAAATATGCTGGGGCCGCAGGTTCTCCAGCGGATTGCTGGAAGGCGTGCTTACGGCGTTATGGCCGATAAAAAATTTGTTCTTGGGCACGATCCAGAGCTTGAATTGGTCTCCGTCGGTCACCATGTCGAAGGCTTTCGTCCGCACCACCGGGAGCAAGCCGATCATCCGCATCATCTTCGGCCGCTTCACGAAAACGTAGCCCTTGATCTCCTCGTACTCGGTGACCTTCCCCTTCTTGGCTCCTCCGGTTGAGGTCGCAATGTCCACCGTGGCATTGAGCGTCTGGATCTTGGAGGCTTCGCGATTGATGGTCGCAACCAGATCCTCCTGGGCGGCCGACATAAGTTTGGCGGTGCTGGCGCGAACTTCGACTGTCCGGGTGCGGAACAGACATCCGGTGGAAGGTAGCAGCAGAGCAAGGGCCGCGATGGCGGAAAGGTATGGTGATCGGCTCATCAGGTCAGGGCGCGCATTCGGTCGATCAAACCATTCAGTATATCCCGCTAACACTCCGGATATCGCAAGCAGTCGGCGGTAAAGCCAACCGGGCCCGTCGTCGGTCACTGGGAATTATTCACCGATTTTCGATAGGCGGCCACATTGCGGGTATGTTCTTCGAGGCTGCGCGAGAACCGGTGATGGCCATTGTTATCGCTGACAAAGTAGAGAAAATCGCTTTGCGCAGGATGCAGCGCCGCCTGGAGCGAGGCCGCGCCCGGGTTCGCAATCGGACCGGGTGGAAGCCCCGGATATTTGTAAGTGTTATACGGCGAGTCATACTGCAGGTCGGATTGATAGATTGTTCCGCGATACCGTCCCGCCAGCAGGGCTGCATAGACTACGCTCGGGTCGGCTCCCAAGGCCATGTTCTTCGCCAGGCGGTTGTAATACACACTGGCAACCAGGGGCCGCTCCTGGGGGTCAGCTGTCTCCTTCTCCACGATGGAGGCGACGGTCACGATCTCATGCAGGTTCGGTTTTCCCAGCAAGCCGATTTTCTGGGCCTCCTGCCGGAAGTGGTGCACCATGGCAGCCACCATCTCGTGCGCCGAATCGATGCGCGTGAACTGATAGGTGTCGGGAAAGAGATAGCCCTCGAGTGACTTCGCGTTCGGATCGAGATCGCGAACCAGAAAAACGTCTCCCTTGGCGGCGGTAACGAAATCGGCGGCCGAGCCCAGACCCGCCTGTTCTACTACGCCTGCGATGTCGTAGAGATTGAAGCCTTCGGGAATGGCGACGGTACGCGCGAACACATCCCCTTTAATGAGACGCCGACGCACCTCTAACACATTCGCCGGTTGATCGAACTTGTATTCGCCGGCCTTCAGGGTCTTCATTCCCTCGGCATAGTGCAGCATGAGGAACGCCGTCGAGCTGCGAATGATGCCCTGGGCCTGCAACTCGCGGCCGATATGCTTGGTCGTCCAACCGGGCCGCAGCAGGACGAATTTCGTTCCTGCAGGCGTCACCGGTAACACGGCGGCCCAGACAAACCACAGGACAACCGCCACGATCAGCAGCGCGACGAATTTGAGGAAGGTTCGCACCCTTACGCTTGTTTAGATGAACTTTTCCGTTGTCACGGTGCCGAGCGTTGCCGCGAGCTGCGAAATTCCAAAAACGCCTGCAGGATCAGGACAGCCGCCAGTTGATCCACCACTTCGGCGCGACGGCGGATGCCCATCTCGCTTTCGCGTAAGACCCGATTGGCTTCGACCGACGTAAGCCGCTCGTCGAACAGGTGCACCGGCAGCTTGAAGCGCGCCCGCAGGACATCGGCGAACTCCTGTACGCGCCCTGCCTGTATGCCTTCCTGTCCGCTCATGCGCAAGGGCAGCCCCACGACTAATTCAGCAATGCCATATTGCTTGATTACGCGCCGCAAGTGGTCTAGGTCGTTGCGCTTGTTCGTTCGCAACAGAGTGGGTAACCCTTGGGCTGTTACGCCCAACTCATCGCTGACCGCCAGACCGATCCGTTTCGAGCCATAATCCAGCGAAAGGATTCGCTGCTGACGGAGGGCACTGGGACCGGGCGAAGAAGATATTTCCATATTCGGCACAGCAAAAGTATCATGATCCGAATCTTACAGATTCGATACAGAGCACCCGAATGACACCAGACACTCTCCCAGGCGAGATCATGCCGGAGGCTGAACCGCGCGATCCGGAAGCGGCTGAGAATGCCGCTGGCGGACCCGCGCCCATTCCGGAGATCGTGGTCAATCGTTCGACGGTGGCTGAATTGGAGCGGCGTCGCCTGCTGCATCTTCAGACCGTGGCGATGATCATCCTTTCGGTGGCGGCGTTGCTCACCCTGATATGGGTGGCAAAGTTGATCCTGGTGGTAACCCTGATTGCGGTCCTGTTTTCGTTTGTGCTGGCTCCTCTGGTCGACGCCCTGTGGCGAATGCGCGTGCCACGATCGTTTGGAGCCTTGGTAGCCGTGGCGTTGTTGATGGGAGCGTTGGCTGCAACCACGTACTTTTCCTATAACCACGCCTTGGACTTCGCCCACGACTTGCCAAAATACAAGACTCACATCCAGACCCTGACCAGTAAGTTCCGCAAGCAGGCGGAGACGCTGTCGCAGACCACAGAAACGGTTTTACCCAGCGACAAAGCCGATAAGAACGCCATTGTTGTTCGCCAGGCGAGCAGTTGGAGCGACCTCTTCAGTCCCGGGGTGAATTCTTTCACCGAAACCGCGCTGGCGGTCGCCTTCATCCCGTTCCTCGTCTACTTCATGCTGAGTTGGCAGGACCATGTGCGAGCCGCCTCGGTCATGCTCTTTAAGATGGAGAATCGCAACACTGCGTATGTCATGCTGGGACTGATAGCCGCGATGATCCGCTCGTTCATCGTGGGCAACTTCATCATTGGCTGCTTTCTCAGCGTTGGCAGCATTACCATCTTCGGACTTCTCCATCTCCCGTACTTTTATTTCCTGGGTGTAATCAGCGGCTTTCTCAGTCTCGTCCCGTACTTGGGCGTGATTCTGGCGGTGATTCCGCCGCTGGTCACCGACCTGGGGCATCTCAGCTCCGGCAATTCCCTTATCATCATCGGTACGGTGCTTGGCCTTCACCTCATCGGGATGAACGTGCTGTATCCCAAAATTCTGGGCAAACGTCTCTCCCTGAATCCGCTGGCGGTCACGCTTTCGTTGCTCTTCTGGGGATGGCTCTGGGGTGCGATGGGGTTGGTGCTGGCAGTGCCGATCATGGGCGCCGCAAAAATCATCTTCGATCACGTCGAGCGCCTGCGTCCCTATGGAGCATGGCTGGGCGAGTAAGTGTGTGTCAAGGGTCCCGGTCAGCCTCGCATTCCGGCGGCACGGCTGGCTATGGCCGGCAAAACGCAGGTCAAACCAGAAAGCGCATCCACGTTTTATCTCTCCCCAAGAGAACTGCCGCCGTTTATCTCTCACAAAAAGAGGGCGCGGAGTCTGTGCGCCGCTTCGCCCTCGGACTCAACTCGCGCCTACTCTGACGTAAAGTAGTCCACCGTTATAGGGTTCTCGAACAGCGAATAGTCCCGCGTCACGACCGTGATGCCGCTGTCCGTTACGTGGTATTTCTGCCGGTCGGCTTCGGTGTCAAAGCCAATCACGGTACCCTCGGGAATGTGCACGTCGCGATCGATGATGGCCCGGCGGATCCGGCAGTAGCGTCCGACCTCGGCGTGGGAGAAGAGAATGCTGGAATCGATGTCGGCGTACGAGTTCACCCGCGCGTCCGGCGAGAGCACGCAATTCTTGACCTGGCCTCCCGAGATAATGCAGCCCATCGAAACAATGGAGTCGTGCGCCTGGCCGGTGCGCTCGGGATCGTTGAAGACAAACTTCGCCGGTGGATACTGCCGCTGGTGGGTGCGTATCGGCCACGCTTCGTCGTAGAGGTTGAAGACCGGCGCCACCGAAACCAGGTCCATGTTGGCTTCGTAATAGGCTTCCAGGGTTCCCACGTCGCGCCAGTAAAGCGCCTCTTTCTTGTTTTCGTCGACGAAGTTGAAGGAGTAAACCTTGTAGTCGTCTACCATCGTGGGCAGGATATTGTGGCCGAAGTCGTGTTTTGAGCTGCCATCCTCGGCATCCTTCAGCAATGCCGGAATCAATACATCGGTGTTGAAAATGTAAACGCCCATGGAGGCCGAAATCATGCGCGGGTTGTAGGGCGAACGCAGTTCCGTGGTCTCCGGCTTCTCCAGGAATCCAACCACACGACCGGTTCGGTCGACCTCGACGACGCCGAAGTGCTTCGTCTCGGAGGGCTCGATCAGGATGGTCGCAATCGTCACGTCGGCGCCGGAATCTTTGTGCTGCCGCAGCATCAGGTCGTAATTCATCTTGTAAATGTGATCGCCCGACAGGATGAGCACGTACCGCGGCTGCTCCGAGCCGATCGAGTAAATGTTCTGGTAAACCGCGTCGGCGGTCCCCATGTACCAGTTGTCGCTGACCCGCTTCATGGGCGGCAGGATCTCGATGAATTCGCCCAGTTCGCGGCCAACAATATTGCTCCAGCCTTCGCGGATATGGCGGTTCAGCGACAGCGCTTTGTATTGCGTCAGGATGTAAACCTTGCGCAGGTCGGAGTTGATGCAGTTGGAAAGAGTGATGTCGATGATGCGGTAGATGCCGCCAAAAGTGACGGCCGGTTTGGCTCGATCGCGGGTCAACGGGTACAGGCGCTCGCCTGCACCTCCAGCCAGCAAGACTCCGAGGGTATCTCTCATCTTGGCATTTCCGGAAACGGATTTTGGAATGCTCGTCGCGACTTCCACGGAAAGCCGCAACTCGCTTCCGGCTCACAACCGCTTTTCGCGCTCCGTGCAAACCCGGAATGGTATCACATACCTTCTCTCCTTCATCGTGGCAGCAACCCTCGATTCACGCGACGCAGGCGCGTCGAAGGCTCAGTCATCCTCCCCCACGGTGATGCGCAGAGACTTCAAGAACTTCACATCCTGAGCCGTGACGCTGAAATCGGCGCCCATCCGTTGGGTGTTAGAGACGGTCGTCTCTTCGCCTTCGTCATTCTCACCGATGCGATTGAATCCAATGGTCGCTTCCAACACCAGGAAGACGTCGTAGCCGTCCGACTTGATTCGCGCGATCACGTCGGCAATCTGATCGGAGTCAGACAGCGATGTATTGATGGCCTCGCCTAATTCCTTCATCAGGCTTTTGAGTCGTTGATCCACAGTAGCACCTGAACTTTCAGCCGGTTCGGGCAAACGACAGTTTCAGTTTGCCTCATCCGCAGTGACTTTGGCACTGCATTTGCTTAGCCCGTCTTAACAAATTGGATGCTGGGTTTCCACGAAAGTTTGGGCAATCCTTTGGGAAGGAAACGCTTAAATGCGAGGGAGACACTCCCCCGAGCCAAGAACAAGTGCTGTGGCTTTGTTCTCGCACGTTGTTGGCCCGAAGAAGGTCGATTATTTGTAAACAGTGAAACCGTGAAACGGCAGACGGATTTTCTGGAACGACGGTGTGTGGCTGAATCATTGCGCATCCGTCCGGTCGCGAGAAGCGTATTCCAGGCGCCCTTGCCGAACCGCATTGCTACAATGTCGTAGGTCTTCGGCTTTTGTGGATGACCCTTCCGCGATGCCCTCCCGCCAATCCGGTTCGTTAACCCGCGCTGTGCTCCGCGTCGCTGGCCGTAAGACCGGCGAGAATCGCTGGGTCCGCGCCTTTTACAATGCGGGCAGCGTCACCGCGCGCTCCTTCGGCCGGGTGCTGCATACCCTGTGGCTGGAGGTCACGGGATTGTTCTTCCTGGTGCTCGCGCTGGTCGGGGTCGGCGCCGCCATTCGCGAGTACCACCGCCACGCCGCCGGCAGCGCCGGAACCGGCAAGATCTTTCTTGCGAGCGGCTTCGCCCTGCTGTTTCTGTACTTCGGCGTGAGCTCCTTCTGGAATTCGAGGAAGAAGAGCAAGAAGAGATAATTCTCGATCCTCCATTCTCGTTGTCGATTCTCGATTCTCGGTTGTCAGGAATCAGTTATCGGGGCGGTTGACAGTTACAGTGTTGGTTGCGGCCTTCCTTTTCGAATTTGTCATCCCGATCCGGCTTCAGCCGGTGAGGGACCTGCGGTTTCTGCGCTCCTCTAAAGAATCCCTGCCCTTCCGAGAACGGCCGGCTTCTCTATTCAAGCAGAGCGCTTCACTGCGATAGGCAACCGCGGTGCGCGCGTTGGAATTGACCTCGCACTTTCCGAGGGCCCTCAAAGAGGTGAAGAGGTTCGACCGCAACGGATGTGACATCAGGAGGAAGGTCGTGTGCGCTTCGCCCTTGCAACTCGCGCCGGGAACCTTGACACTATCCTTGGCGCCCGCAATCCTGATCTCCGCACAAGCCGCTCCGATCGGCTTCAAAGGCCTTATTCTATGCCCGAAACTAAAGCCAAGTCTGCAGTCTCCGACGAGCAACAGACCTCGTCGCACATTACCGTTCAGCCGCTTTACACCCCGGCCGATCTCGAAGGATTCGACTACGATCAGGAACTCAGCTATCCGGGCCAGTTCCCGTACACCCGCGGCGTGCAGGCCACCATGTATCGCGGCCGGCTGTGGACGATGCGGCAATATGCTGGCATGGGGGACGCCGAAGAGTCGAATCGCCGCTACAAATATCTGCTCAGCAACGGCACCACGGGACTGAGCGTCGCCTTCGATCTGCCGACGCAGATTGGCATGGATTCCGACTGCCCGATGGCGTTGGGCGAAGTCGGCAAGGTGGGAGTGGCGATCGACTCGATCGAAGACATGATGCGCTTGTTCGATGGTATCGATCTCGAAAAGATTTCTACCTCGATGACGATCAATGCTTCGGCGTCGATCCTGCTCGCGCTGTATATCGTTACCGCTCGGCGCGCGGGGCGTGATGTGCGCAAGCTCTCCGGCACCATCCAGAACGATGTGCTGAAGGAATACATCGCGCGCGGCACCTACATCTACCCGCCGGCGCAGGCGATGCGCATCATTACCGACATTTTTTCGTACGCCAACGACAATGTGCCGGAGTGGAATACGATTTCGATCTCCGGCTACCACATGCGCGAGGCAGGATGCACCGCCGTGCAGGAAGTCGCGTTCACCCTGTCGAACGGCATGACGTATGTGCAGGCCGCAATTGACGCGGGTCTCGACGTCGACAAGTTCGCTCCGAGGCTGTCGTTCTTCTTCAATGCGCACAGCAATTTTCTGGAGGAGGTCGCCAAGTTCCGCGCCGCCCGCCGCATGTGGGCGCGAATCATGCGCGATCATTTCGGCGCCAAGAATCCCAAGTCGCTTGATGCTGCGCTTCCATACGCAGACTGCAGGCTCGACGCTCACGGCACAGCAGCCTGAGACCAATATCGTGCGCACCGCGTTGCAGGCGATGGCCGCCGTGCTCGGGGGCACGCAGTCGCTGCACACCAATTCGTTCGATGAGGCGCTGGCATTGCCGACCGAGCAGTCAGCGCGCATTGCCTTGCGCACCCAGCAGGTGATTGCCTACGAATCGGGCGCGGCGCAGACCATCGATCCGCTGGCCGGCTCCTATTACGTTGAGGCGCTGACCAATCAGATCGAAGAACATGCGCGCGGCTACCTCGAAAAGATCGACGCCATGGGCGGCACCTTGAAGGCGATCGAGCGCGGCTTCATCCAGCAGGAAATTCAGAATGCCGCGTATGAATATCAGCGGAAGGTCGACCATAAGGAAGCGATCGTGGTAGGCGTAAATTCTTTCGCGTTGGAGCATGAGAATCCTATTCCGCTGCAGCACATCGACGAAGATTTGGAACGCAAGCAGGTGGAGCGGTTGCGCGCTCTGCGGGCCAAGCGCGATCCGGCCAAGTGGCAGGCCGCCCTGCAGCAGGTCGAAGACACAGCCCGAGGCGGGGGCAATCTGATGCCCGTCATCGTCGACGCCGTCGATGCCAACGGCACAGTGGGCGAAATCTCCGATGCCATGCGGCGGGTGTTTGGGGAGTATCACGAAACAGTCGTGATCTAGAGCAGTTGTCAGTTGTCAGTTGCCGGTTGCAGTGGCCATTGTCAGTTGCCGATTCATGCTGGGCAGCCGTCCATCTAACATCAGTTGCCGGTTGCAGTGGCCATTGTCAGTTGCCGATTCATGCTAGGACAGCCGTCCATCTTTTCTTCAAATTGTCATCCCGAATCCCCTTTAGGGTGAGGGACCTGCGGTTTCCCTGGCGCGACAACGGCTTCACTTTCCCAATTATCATCTCCGTCCGGAGGTCGCTGCGCGACTCGAGCAAAAGGGGCCTATATTTTGCCGATCCTGCAATTCTCCTTGTTTAGCTCGACCGAAGATCATCAGGCGGCGTTAGCCAGCGAAACAGCGCCGTTGCCGCGAACGCACCTGCCAGTTCGGCGACGATAAATCCCGGTGCATCCGCCGGACGGATTCCCGCGAAGGTGTCGCTCGCCGAACGCGCCAGCGTCACCGCGGGATTAGCAAACGAGGTCGAGGCCGTGAACCAGTAGGCCGCGGTGATATAGGCGCCAACGGCAAAAGGCGTTGCCAGGGAATGCAGCCGCGCGCATCCCCAAATGACGGCAAGCAGTCCGAAGGTGGCGACGAATTCGCTGAACAATTGGGCGCTTCCACTGCGAGCGTGCCGCGACGCGAAGAAAACTGGCTCGCCGAACATCAGGTGTGCCGCCGCTACTCCCGCGAATGCCCCGGCGATTTGCGCCGCCAGATAGGCGGGTACTTCGCGCCCCGGAAATCTGCGCATCCAGGTGTCGGTGAGCGTCACTGCGGGATTCAGGTGAGCCCCGGAGATCGGCCCGAAAGCGAGAATCAAGGCCACTAACGCCGCTCCCGTGGCGAGGGTGTTGGCGAGCAGTGCGATGGCGACATTGCCGCCGGCAAGGCGTTCGCCCATGATTCCCGAGCCCACGACGGCAGCCAGAAGGAACGCGGTCCCGATAAATTCTGCGACGACGCGTCGTGCCAATGAGTTCCTCATTGATGGCCGATGCGATCGATTTCTTTCTTGATGGCCAGCCTGTCGAGGGTCGCCAGCGGCAGCGCCAGCAATAGCCCAATCCTGCGGTCGAGAGTTACGAATGCCTCGCGGAACGCGCGGTCGATTTGCTCCGGCGTGCCTTGGACGGCGGCAGGATCGGAAATTCCCCAGTGCGCCGTCATGGGTTGTCCCGGCCAAATGGGACAGACTTCTTTCGCGGCGTTATCGCAAACCGTGAACACGAAGTGCAACTCCGGTGCGCCGGGCTGAGTGAATTCATCCCAGCTCTTGCTGCGCAATCCTTGCGTTGGGAGGTGAGCCAGTTGCAATTGATGCAACGCCTCCGGCCGAACCGCGCCTGACGGGTGGCTGCCCGCGCTATAGGCCGTAAACGCCGGCCGGCCTTTGTGATTCAGGATTGCCTCGGCCATGATCGAGCGCGCCGAGTTGCCGGTGCAGAGGAAGAGAACGTTGTAGTGCGCTGACATCGGATTCTCCTGTTTCAGTCCGTGAGGTTACTGGGCCGCAAGAGCTTCTGTCCTGCGGTGTGGAATATGGGTTGTGAGCGAGGCGTCCGGCTGCCAGGGGATAAGGGCGATTCGGGTCGCTAATTGGGTCTCCACCTCCTCGATATACCGTTCTTCCAGGGCGCCGCGCCGCGTTAACAGGGGATCCTGCGTGCCGGTCGCGGAGAAGCTCTGGTTGATGACCCATGCGTAGGGCTGGATTCCGGCACGAATCAAGTCGTGTTGCAGCCGTGCCGCCTCGTGCACCGGCGTTGCCTCCGCCAAAGTGACGATCAGGATTCTGGTGAACTCAGGATCGCGAAGTTGCGGCAGCAGCCGGCTGACGCAGTCCGGGATGTAGCTCAAGTTTCGTGCGACATCACGGTGGTAGGATTCGGCTGCATCCAGCAACAGAAGTGTGTGTCCAGTGGGTGCGGTGTCGATCACCACAAAACCGTCATTGCCGTTATCCACGCAACGGGCGAAGGCACGAAACACCGCGATCTCCTCCGTACAGGGAGAGCGCAAGTCCTCTTCCAGCAGGGCCTTGCCTTTCTCATCGAGATCGCGGCCAGATTCGGCCAGTACTTCCGCGGTATAGGCCTTGGTCTCCGCAGCCGGATCAATACGAGTAATCCGCAGTCCGGACACCTCTCCATGGACGGCCATTCGCACATGCGCCGCTGGATCGGTGGTAGTGAGGTGAACCTGGTGGCCACGTTGCGCCAGGTCGACGGCAATCGCAGCCGCCACCGTGGTCTTGCCAACGCCGCCCTTGCCCATCGTCATGATGACGCCCTTGCCCGAGCGTGAGAGCTCGGCCAGCAGGCTTTCCAGCCCTGGGGCCATCTCGCGTTTGAACCTGGCGGGCGGTAGTTCGCCGCGTTCGGTATCGGTCCCCAGGTTGCGGAGGGCGTCAACCCCAATCAGACCGTGAGCGACCAAAGGAAAATCAAACCTTGGTAGCCCGGCGAGGCCCGCCGGCATTTTCGCCATTGCCTGCTGGCCGCGTGACTCGAGCGCGGAAGCGATTGGGTCACTTTGTGAATGGGCCCGGAAAATCCCGTTCACGATGAGCTTCTGATTGTTGAAACCGAGAATCCCAAGCTCGCCGCGGGTGCGCTCCGCCTCGGTGAGCGACGCCGATTCCGGCCGGCTCACCAGGAACACAGTCGTGCGGGCGGCATCAGCGAGCACGCCAACGGTCGCAGCGTACAGTTCGTGCTGCGCCTGCAGGCCCGCCAATGGCCCTAAACAGGAAGTGCCCCCGACGTTGGTTTCGATGAAGCCTGCCCATGCCGCCGGTAACTGGAGCAATCGCAAGGTGTGGCCCGTAGGAGCCGTATCGAATATGACGTGATCGAAATCGGCAGTGCGCTGAGCATCGCCCAAAAGCTTAGCGAACTCTTCGAAGGCAGCAATCTCCACCGTACAGGCACCTGAGAACTGCTCTTCGATGCTCTGAACCGCCGATTCAGGCAGTACTCCGCGATAGGGGCCAAGCACGCGCTCGCGATACTGGCGAGCCGCCTCTTCGGGGTCGACATTCATCGCGTATAGGCGGTCCATCTTGGCGACCGGGACGGGGGTCATGCCCAGACGAGTCTCCAAGACTTCGTCAAGGTTCGAAGCCGGGTCCGTGCTCACCAGCAGCACGCGCTTACCGGCATCCGCCAGAGATAGAGCGGTCGCGCAGGCGAGCGAGGTCTTTCCTACGCCGCCTTTGCCAGTGAACAGCAGATTGCGGGTCAGTTCGGGGAGGGGCTTCATCGCTTGCCTCCAGCATTCCCAATACCCACCAGCTCGGCCACGTGCTGCTTGAACACTGGACCCGGCTCGTACGCGACGCCGGTTAGGCCGGCAAGCTCCTCGCGCGTGGGATAGACGCTCTGCGACACGACCGCGCCGTCCAGAATGATCACGGGCAGGCACTTGGTACCTTGCGAGTGAAGGGCCTGCTTCACCGCTTCGTTCGAAGTACATTCGGCAAGCTGTTGCGCCAGGTTGTATCGCTCGACCTGGACTCCTTTACTCTTCAGCCATTCCAGATCAGCGGAAAAGCGCGGCAAAACCGGGTCAACCTGGGGACCGCATACGCCTGTGGAACAGCACATCGGTGGATCATAGACTTGTAGTTTTGGCATGGGTTCACTCCTTGAAACCACTCACTCACGGTGCCACGATTGGCACAGCTTGGTAAGACAAACGTTGCTGGCGCGACAGAGCTGCAGCCTCCCGGACTACGCGGCCGACGGCTTCTTGGCGCGAATGAACGCGCTCATGAATTTCCCGTCGACCTGCGGCGCGATGGCATCCACGTCGACGCCCTGTCCGGTCAGGAACACGCGCGCATCTTCGACGCGATGTACCCGGGTAGGCTCGATCTCGATCGAATCGAATCCGGCATCGGCGAGCTTCGACTGATACTCGGTGTCCTGCAGCGCGCCCGCGATGCAGCCTACCCAGAGGAGCACGTTCCTGCGCACTTCGGCTGGGACCTCACCGCGCACCACCACGTCGGAAACGGCAAAGCGGCCGCCCGGCTTGAGCACCCGGAACGCTTCACGCAGCACGCGATCTTTATCGGCTGAAAGGTTGATGACGCAGTTCGAGATGATCACGTCGACCGAGTTGTCGGGCAGTGGGATACTCTCGATCTCGCCTTTAAGAAACTCAACATTCTCCACGCCGGCCTTTCGCTGGTTCTCGCGCGCCAGGGCGAGCATCTCGTCGGTCATATCGAGACCATAGGCTTTGCCGGTGGGACCGACCCGTCTCGCGGAAAGCAGTACGTCAATGCCGCCACCCGAGCCGAGATCGAGCACAGTCTCCCCGGGATTCAGTTGCGCCAAAGCTGTGGGATTGCCGCAGCCCAGCGAGGCCTTGACTGCGTCCTCAGGAATCTGCGACGTTTGCGCGTGGTCGTAAAGACCCGTGGTGATGGGATCGCAACAGCTCTCCAACGCCGCAGAACCGCCACAACCCGAACTTCCACCGGCATGCACGCGCAAGGCGGCCTGCCCGTATTTCTCTTTCACAACCTCTCTGATATCCGTATCGCTGGTGCTCATGATTGCCTCCTAATTGCTGACGGAAATGATTTGTTCAGGCGGAATGACCTGGTTGCGAGTGCAACACTCGGCGTAGAGAAACCCCACCAGCTCGCTTAGAACGTCGGTATTGGCGGTGTACCAGAGAAACGTGCCTTCGCGCCGCACCCGCACCAGGTCTTCATTCTTCAGCTTGTCGAGATGATGGGAGAGCGTGGAGCTGGGGATCGCCAACTCACTGCCGATATCGCCGACGATCATGCCCTGCGGGTGTGCCGCCAGCAACAGGCGCACGATGCGCAGGCGCGGCTCTGTGCCCATGGCGGAAAGCATGTCGGCGTAACGGACAATCTGCTCGGGATTTTCCTGGTTTATCATCGTCAGGCCTCGTCCTCGTCGAGCGGGCCGGAGTCTCGGAGGGCGCAGGACAAGCAGTCGCCGGCGAGATCGGCCTCAAGCTGATCGAGAGTTTCGTCGGGCAGCAGCTCGTCCTCGTCGAAGAAGGCTGCGTCGTAAGCTTCCATATTTCTATGATAATGGAAATATGGAATCAGTGTCAACCAAGGCGGGCGCTGGAAGGAGGAGGTTTGTTCCGGACGACGACAGTGCCAATTTGGGTCGCTCATTAAATGTAGTATTACTACCCTCTACTTTTGGGACGTATTTCTTACATGTCAATTGGGCAAAACGCATCAATCGTATGTAAGAGATTGATTCCAGGATGGATATAAAGAAGCCGAACCGACTACAAATCCCTTCTGAATGTGCTACTCTGGATATAGAGAGTCAGACAGGAGAACCTGTTTGGCTTTTTTTGTTTGCGCCAAATGCTGCGGATGGCTGCCACGAAAGCAAATCACGCCAACCGCCCGCACGTCGCCGGGTGTCAGGCAGGTTCAGCAGTAGTGGCCAGCAGCGAGTGGGGTGTCCGCTCGCGTCCTCTTCCGGCCTAAACTCATGCGGGGATACGGCTTGCGACCGCGTGACGCGCAGCTCCTGCTGCTCTGCCTGCTACAATTCGTGGCGAAACCGGTTCCCGCCAGGTGGGGGAATCGAATGAACTTCTGTGCCCCGAGTTACGTATAACTGTTTAGCCGTCAGTGGGATTCGGCCAGAAGTCATACCCTTGAGGGAAGTGCCGTTTGGACGATGCCCAAGCCGTTAATGTGCTGGTCCGTCGCTGTGTTTCCGGCGACGCTGCGGCATGGCAGGAAATCGTTCAGCAATACCACCGACGGATATATAACATCTGCTACCGGTTTGCCGGGTCGCCGGACGACGCCGCGGATCTGACGCAGGAAGTTTTTATCAAGATGTACCGGACGCTGAAAACGTTCGACGGGACACGGGCTTCGTTCATGACCTGGGTAACGACGGTAACGCGGAATCTGCTGGTGGATCACTTCCGTAAGGGAAAGTATGACCGGGTAACCGACTCGCTGGATGCGACTCCCGGGAACCAGGAGGAAGGGCTGACGATCGGTGATCAGCTGGAAGATCAGAAAGCCGATCCCGAGGCGTCGGTCCGGACCAGGGAGACGCAAAAGCTGGTGCATGGGGCCTTGCAGAAGCTGTCGCCGGAACTGCGGGAAGCGGTGATCTTGCGGGACCTGCAGGACATGGACTACAAGGAGATTGCCGTGGTGCTGAAGGTGCCGGAAGGCACGGTGAAAAGCCGCATCAATCGTGGAAGAACGGAACTTGCAAGACTATTACAACGTAATTACAGGCAGGTGAGTTGATGCACGGTGACAGCCAATCCGGCATGCAGTGCGTGGAGTGCGAGGCCTTACTGGCCGAAGCGCTGGACGACACCTTGCAAGGGCCATCCCGGGCTGTGTTTGAGTCGCACCAGCAGTCGTGCCCGGCCTGCCACACCATGGTGGAGGAAGCCAGGATCGGCATGCACTGGCTGCAGGAATTGGAGGAGTTTGAGCCTCCGAAGAACCTGGTGCACAACATCCTGGCGCAGACGATTGGGACGCTGCCCAGCGAACAGGTGGAGGCCCGGAGCTGTGACACCTTCCTGGACAAGGTAAAGCAGCGGCTCTCCGGATTCTTCGGTCCAGTGGCGACGCCGCGGTTCGCGATGTCGTTCGGCATGGCGTTCTTTTCCATCACCATGCTGTTGAATGTGGCGGGCATACACTTGACCGATCTGCGGCACATCGACCTGACTTCCAAGGGTGTGACCAAGCTGTATTACGACACGCAGGCCCGTGCCGTCCGGTACTACGAAAACATTCGCCTGGTCTACGAAATTGAGTCGCGGGTGCGGGACCTGCGCAAGGCGGTGGACCAGCAACAGGAGGACAAGACGCCGACGAACCCATCCCCTCAGGACCAACCCAAGCAAGAGCAGAACCGGAAATACGAGCACCACAGTCTGGAGGAGGGTCAGCCGGAGCTGGCTCTGCACCAGGCTGGCAGTAGTCCGATCGTGAAACAGGCCCGGCTGAACAGGAGCGAATCATGAACTGCGCCAACCATGTCGATGTTCCCGCGGTTGCGTACTGCCGCACATGTGGCAAGCCACTGTGCAGCAGTTGCACGCGAGACGTGCGTGGCGTCATTTACTGTGAGGAGTGCCTGGCCTCGCATGTGAGCGGCACCATGCCGCCGCCCGGAACGACTGCCGTGCCGCCGGGCGTGCAGCCTCCCACCCATAGCAGTCCTAACCTGGCCGCCTTGCTGGGGCTGATACCGGGCGTCGGAGCTTTTTACAACGGAGAATATGCCAAGGGCTTCGTCCACGTCATTATTTTCGCCACCCTCATCTGGATGTCGGATCACGTGAGCGGATTGTTCGGCATTGCCATCGCTGCGTTTTATCTGTACATGCCGATCGAGGCGTACAAGACGGCGAAGGCGCGTGAGTTGGGATTACCTGCTCCCGATCCGTTCGGTTTCAACAACCTGTTTGGGACGGCGCCTACACCGCCGCAGTATCATTCCACGGCGACCGAAAATCCGTCGCCCGGCTTCGTGCCGAACCCAGCACCGCCAGCGGCGGGAGCGGTGGATTACTCGCAGCCGCCTCCAGGTTTTGTGCCGGTGCAGCCGCTGGAAGAGGTCGAGCCGCAGAAGCGTGTGCCGACCGGAGCGTTCATCCTGATTGGCCTGGGCGTGCTGCTGTTGCTGAACCAGCTCGACATCTTTCACTTTGACTGGGGAAAATTCTGGCCGGTCATTCTGATTTTCTTCGGTGTGGTCGCGCTTTTGAAACGGCAACGGCCAAGATACTAGGAGGGCAGCATGCGCTATCGTTACAATCCCGATTGTTCCTGCCCCCGATGCCGTGCCCATGCCTTGTATGGACCGGCGATGCTGATCACGGTGGGTGTGTTGTTCCTGCTGGCGCAGGCCGGCCACTCACCCTGGATGAACTTTGACCGTACCTGGCCGGCGCTGCTGATCGTCATCGGACTCATTCTGTTCCTGGAGCACAACGCGTCGGCGGCGGGACATGTGCCACGTGGTTACATTCCAGCGCCTCCAGGGACGCCGGTGCAGGGCTACGCGCCCGCACCGCCAATACCAGGTCCGCCACCGCAGAACCCGGTGGTGACGCCGCCTCCGGCACCAACGTCGGGCGCGCTCTCTGCGGGCTCATCGTCGTCCAATCCGGACGGCGGGGAGGTAAACCGTGGGTAGCCCGACCTCGAATCCGAATCAGTATCCGCCACCGCCGCCGCAGCCACCGTATGGCGCACCGCAATATGCGCCGCCTCCGGTGTACTACCGGACACGCCGTTCGCTGGCCGGGCCGCTGGTCCTCATCATCATTGGATTGGTCTTCCTGCTGCGAAATTTCGGCATTCACATCGCCGTCTTCTCGCTTTTCGGACGTTTCTGGCCGCTGCTGCTGATTTTGTGGGGCGTGATCCGGCTGATCGAGTATTCCATGGCGCCCCGCTACGGCTACGGCCGCAGCAGCCTGGGCGCAGGCAGCGTGATTCTGCTCATTCTGATCGTGATCTTCGGCGTCACGGCGCACGAGACCTCCGGCTACAACTGGGGCAACATGCGCGACCAGATCGGCATGGACAACGATCTCGGCGACATGTTCGGCAACTCGTACTCGTTCGACGACACGACGGAGCAGGCGTTTCCCGCCAAGGGCACACTGCGTATCGTGAGCGATCGTGGAAGCTTGAACATCGTTCCCTCCGATGAAGCGACGGTGCGCGTGGTGGTGCACAAGAAACTGCGGGCGTCGAGCCAGGACGAGGCGAACAAGTACAACGAGCAGACCAAGCCACAGATCACCTCAACGGGGGCAGCGGTCCTGATCAACGCCAATACTAACGGCGCGGGCGATCATGGAGTGGAGTCGGACCTCGACGTCTTCGTGCCGCGCGATGCACTGCTCGACGTTGCCAGCAAGCGCGGCGATGTCAGCGTGAACGATCGCAAGAACGACGTGAAGCTGGCGGTACAACGCGGCGATGTAACCCTGAACGACATCACGGGGAATGCGGAGGTAGCCCTCGACAAGGGTTCGCTGCGTGCCTCGAAGATCAGCGGCGACATCGACGTGGCAGGTCACGTGGACGATGCGACGCTGGACGACATTGGCGGCGGCGTCCGGCTAAGTGGCGATTTCATGAACGACATTCGACTCAGCAAGATCGCCAAGACCGTTACCTTCAAATCGCCGCGCTCGGATATGACGATCGCATCGGTGCCGGGCGACCTCGATATCGATCGCGACTCGGTGCGCGGCAACGACATCGCCGGTCCCAGCCGGCTGGTCACCAGCTCCAAGGAAATTCACCTGGAGAATGTTGCAGGGGACGTTCAGGTGGAGACCTCGAATGGCGACATCGATGTGCAGGCAGCCAAGAAGCTGCCGGTCGGCAAAATCACGATCACCGGCAAACATGGCGACATCACCTTGACGCTTCCTTCGAACGCGGGCTTCCAGGTGGACGCCAGCACGCGCAAAGGCGATATCTCTTCCGATTGGGATGCCTTGAAGGTGGAGAACAATGGCGGCGGATCGTCTACCGCGAAAGGCACGGTGGGCAACGGGGTCAGCAAGCTGCAGATCAACTCTGATACGGGGGACATCCGGATCAGCAAGGGATGAAGCAGCAGTCAGTCGTCAGTGGTCAGCAGTCAGCACTCAGCACTCAGCAGTCAGGAGTCAGGACTCAGTGGTCAACAGTCAGTGCTTTTCCCGTCGAACTGTCATCCCTGCGGTTCCTGGGGGCCCGGGTTGACCCTTCGATTCCCTAGAAGTCGGCGGCATGGCTGAAGCGAGGCGCATGGTTGCGAAGCAAGCAAGCCGAAGGTCCCCTCACTCCTGAAGGAGTTGGGGATGACAATGCAAGAAGGATGGCAAATCAACAAGAAGGACGGCAATCAACAAGAAGGACCAGCGTGAGTAGTTTGTTACGCACGCTAGGACACAGGGTTAGGCCTGTGTCCTTTTTTGTTTCAAGGGAAGAAGGCAGGGCCGATTCACTTTTGCGGCGATTTGCCTTAGTGTTAAGCCAATCGCTCTGAGCGTTGTCCTATGTTTCGCCGCAATTCCTTACTGCGCTTGCCTATCCGAATCCTCTGGTCGGACGTCTCTTGCGGTGTGGGAACTTCTCGTTCGGCTATCCGGCGCTGGTGGCTGTTGACCGTGGCTGGAATTCTCGCCAGCTTCCCGGCCGCAGCGATGGCCCAGACGAATAACGAGGCGACGTTTTCGCTCAGCGGCAGCGTGGTGAACGCGGTTACCGGCGAGCCGGTGGGGCGTGCCCTGGTGCAACTTCGGTCTACCCCGCCACGCTCTGCCTTCACGGATGGCAATGGCCACTTCGAAATCGATGGGCTGCCCGCGGGACGCTTTGCCATCGGCGCTCAAAAGCCCGGCTACTACAACGGTCCTGATGATGCGCGGTCCGGGTTCAACTTTTCGGTTGCGGTGGGCCCCACGTCCGATGCGGTTACGTTAAGCCTCAGCCCGTTCGGTGTGATCTACGGGCGAGTCACCAACATTGAAGGCGAAGCCCTGGAGCACATTCCGGTTCGGCTCACCGCCGCCGTGGTGCGCAATGGACGGAAGCGTTGGGAGCAGATGGGCTCGCGCGAATCGGATGAGAACGGCGTCTTCCGGTTTCCCAATCTGCAGCCCGGAACGTTTTATCTCGCGGCGGGTCCCAGCTCAGATGAGAACGAGGCGCCGCATTTTGCGGTGAGCGGGAAAGACAGCGCCGGCGGCGCGCCGCGCACGGGATATCCCAGCGCCTATTATCCGAACGCGCCGGACCTGAGTTCGGCGTCGCCCATCGTGTTAGCGCCGGGGCAGCAACTGCAAACCGAATTCGTGCTGCCTCGGGTGCCGCTGTACAGGATCTCCGGCACAATAGCAGGATTCTCCCCTGACGCAGGTGTCAACCTGCAGCTCACCACCGCCTCGGGCGAAATTCTGTCGCTCTCCCCTTATTTCGAGCAGGCACTGGGGACCTTTCGGCTCGACGGTGTGCCTCCGGGAAGCTACGTCCTGAAAGGGTTCGGGCGCAGCGCGCGGGGCGAGGATCTTCGGGCCAGCGTTCCGGTGACAGTGGCGACGAACGTCAACAACGTGCGGCTAACGCTCGAGCCGGTGACCACGATTCCCATCGTGGTGCGTAAAGAGAGCCATGCTGATGCGAGCGCCTCGCAGGAGGGCGCGGTCACGAGCCTGAGCCGACGCTTCTCCACGGGAGTGCCGGTCTCGGTCCGTCTTTCGCCGGTGGGCCCGTCGTTGAATGTGGCCGACACCTACTCGACGCTGCGGGAGAACAGCGGCGAGCATACTCCCATCCTGGAAAACGTTGAGCCCGGACGATACACGGTCGAGTTCATGCCTCAGGGTGGCTGGTATGTGCAATCGGCGGAATACGCCGGATCGAATTTGCTGACCGACGAAATGACGGTGCGCTCCGGCGCTTCAGGGCCGATGCAGATTGTCTTGCGCGACGACGGGGCGTCGCTGGAGGGAACGGTCAAGAGCGGCAATGCGAGCGGACATACCGGGGTGGTGGTGATCCTGCCTCAACAAGGAGCGGAGAAGCGACCTTTATTCGCGGGCGTTTATGGCGATGGCGGCTTCCGTAAAGAAGGACTGCCTCCCGGAGACTACCTGGTCTTTGCGGCGGAAAATGGGCGGCACATTGAATACGACGACCCCGAAGTGCTGCAGCCTTATCTTTCGCAGGCGACCCACGTGACATTGTCGGCAGGGCAATCCGGCAAGGTCACCCTGAACGTCGTGAGAAGCGGAGACGCCTCGCAGTGAAGTTCCTCTCTGCTTGCCTCTTTGCTGGCGTGCTGGCGTTGTGTACGGGCGTGCCGCTGCGGGCGCAGACGCAGCAGGCGGCAGCGGCCTCACCGGGATTCGCCATCGAGGGAGTGGTGGTGAATTCGGTGACAGGCCAGCCGGTGCGTGAAGCCAGAATTCTGATCGCGCCGGTCAGTGCTCGCTCGTCGGTCGAAACCGTCATCACCGGCGCTGACGGGCGTTTCTCGTTCGCGCACCTGGGAGCCGGCAAATATTCCATCGAAGGGAGTGCTCACGGCTATCGCGAACAGGGATGGAACCAGCACGATTTTTACGCTACGGCAGTCGTGGTTGGCCGCGATCTCGATGCCAGCCACATCGTCTTCCGGCTTCAGCCTGACGCTGCCATCGAAGGCCACATCACCGACGAAGCGAATGAACCGGTGCAGCATGCGTCGGTGCGACTCTTCCTGAAGAACACCGAAGAAGGCGAGCAACGGGCGGTGCAGCGCGAACAGGCCGAGACCGACGATCAGGGCTATTACCACATCGGCCGGCTAGCGCCCGGAACGTATTACGTCGCGGTCTCGGGGCGTCCATGGTACGCGCAGAACTATCCGCAGACCCCACCGCCGAATACCGATCCCGATACGCTGGCCCGCTCGCAACAAGATGCCGCTGAGCTCGACAAAGCCTACCCACTCACGTTTTATCCGGACGCGTTGGACTCGTCGGCGGCCAGCGCGGTCGTGTTGAACGCGGGCGAGAAATTTACCGCCGATGTGACGCTGCAGGCGATGAAGGCGGCCCGCCTGCTGGTTCGCACCGGTGACGCCAACGATCGGGCAGGCGTGCAGGTGAATCTGAAGCAGCGCGTGTTCGACCGCTTCGAGCCTCTGCTGCAAGGCATGACGATGAGTTCCCCACAGGCGGGGATCTTCGAGGTGAGCGGCGTGGCGCCGGGACACTATCTGGTCGAGGTGCGCCTGCCCCCCGGCGACAAGAACGCGGCGCGCGGCTGGTATCAGGAGGTCGACATCGCGGGCGACATGGAACTGACACCGGCCTCCAGCCCGGGATTTGCCGATGTGAGCGGCATCCTGCGCTTCCAGGGCATGACCGCGGTGCCCCCGCAGGTCTTCCTGCAAATGATGAACCACGAAACCGGTGAAAACTTTACGGCGTCGATCGCACGGGACGGCCAGTTCGCCTTTCGTGACGATCGTTTTCGGCCCGGCAGCTATCAGATCGTCATAGGCAATGCGCAAGGCTTTTCCCTGCAGAAACTGGCGGGGACGGGCGCGACAGTCACCGGACGCACCCTGGAGATCACCACGGCTGGGACGGTCCATCTCGCGGGCATCGCCTCGCGTGGCGTGGGACAAGTGAATGGCGTTGCCTGGCGCGAGGGGAAAGGGGTAGCCGGGGTCATGATCGTGCTCGTTCCCCACGATCCCGCGCACAATCAGCCATTGTTTCGTCGCGACCAGAGCGACAGCGACGGCAGCTTTTCGTTGCGGAATGTGGTGCCGGGAAATTACACCGTGGTCGCCATCGACAATGGCTGGCAGTTGGAGTGGGCCAATCCCGCGGTGCTGCAGCGGTACCTGAAGAATGGCTCGCCAATCGAGATCACGGGAGACGGCAGCGCCGAGGTCAAAGTGCAAGTGCAGTGAGGGCGGCTCTTTTCGCGCAAAGATCGGCATCCCTGGGAAGACTCACTGAATCGAAAGATCTCAGTAGGGGTGGCGGCGCGGGTTTTTACCGTTTCCTCCGCTTGAGCGCCGACCGAAGAAGAACGGTGTCAGGTCGGGCTACGCCACGCCCTTCGCCTTTCCCCTGCTTAGCGAAAAACTCCCACCACAAAGGCAGCCAGGAAGAAGAGCACCAGGGCTGTCCGCCAGCGCCTGCCTTCCGGCAGGGGGCCTTGTCCGGCCACGCGCGGCGGGACCCAGAACAACGCCACCACGGCGAGGATAAGGGCGGGCACGGCCAGAAACGCCATCAGCGCATATTGTGGCAGGGGTTGCGCGAACAGACTACCGGCGCGTAACGGTGTGCCCAGCATTTTTCCCAGAAACCAGCAGAGGGCAGCGCTGCCAAACCCGGCTACGGCTCCGAGCACACGCAAGATGGGAGATGTCATCACGATGGAAGAGGTCGCTAGCAGTGTACCAGTGGACAGTATTCTTCAGCGAGACGGGCGAGGACAATGGGCATGGACGTGGCTCGGGATTCCGCAGCGAAAAAATGGCCAGGTCTCCTGGGGCGTTTGCCGAAACACGCCGCGCGCATGCCGCTTTCGGTGAAGATGGCTTCTCCGGCAAGATCAGCGGGATTGTGTCGGTGGAGTGGCCGCGGCGCCCGACTTCGTAAGCTTCCAAGGCATGGGCTTCGCCATCCCGGGAGGGACGTTCATGGCGAGCATCTTGAGAGTGGCCGTGGCATCGCCCGTCAACTGCATGGCAAAGCGATCGACTTGGTTCGTGCTTTCGTCTTTCACGGTGAGCAGCACTCCATCTCCGGTGAGCGCAGATTGCGTTACCGATTCGGTGGAGAAATCGTCGCTGAAATTCTTGACCTGGCCGTTATCGTCGGTGTCGATGCGGATGGGATGCTGGATCGAACCGGTCAGCTGATCTCCATGCTGCGCGAGCTGGAGGATGATAAAGGCGCGGCCCTGGTTCGTAGCAGTCCAGTTTCCAACGTAAGGGGCAAGCGGCGACTTCTTCACGGTACCGGGACGCTGTCCGGCGGAAGGCGCTCCCGATTGTGACTGTGGCGTTTGGCTGGGAGTTCCGGGAGCCTGCGCTGCAGAGGGGAGGGCTAGCGCGCCCAGTGCAAACGTGACAGCGCTGGCCAACCGTAAGACGGAATGCGGCATGGGCGTGCCTCCTTTACGTGTGGTCTTCTTCGGGTCCTGAGATTTTCAGGCGCAGGTCTTCGGGAATGCGCTCGCGAATCTGCTCGGGAAGCCGGTCGTGTACGTGCCGAGCGCCAAGCAAGGCCGCATCTTTTACGACCAGCGGCGCGGGGGTGGCGACGGCAACCAGCAGCCACAGCAGCATGGATAGCAGGAATCCGCCGAGCGCGCCAATCTCCAGCAGGAAAGCATGTGTAGGGCGGAAATGGCGAATGACCCCGTAAGCGAGAAGGAAGACGCCCATGGAGAGCGAAGCCAGGGCCATCAGGCCAATGTCGAGGCCGCGATGCAAGCGCTGCCGCGAGCGGCAAAACTCGCACTCTGCGAAATGCGCTTCGTAATCGCCTCGCATTTCGGGGGCTATGCCGGAAATGTCGTAACGCCAGCCAGCCAGGATCTTGCCGACGATAGGATCGGTGCACTTTGTCATTCGGTGAAGCCGTGCTCCCCGGCGCCGCCGCCGTAGCGGGGAACGCCGGGACGCAAACTACAGTCGAACCGCCGCCAGGGGTTCGTGCTGTGCCGCGAGCAGAAGCTGGTTTTGCATCAGCAGGCTAGGCTGCTCGCCCAAGGCTCGCTCAGCCGTCACCCGGGCAATTTCCGGATGGTTATTCTGCTCCGACAAGTGCGCCAGGATGAGGAACTCGGCAGTTCCATCATAGTCGTTCGTCAAAAATTGCGCGAGAGCGTCGTTGGAGAGATGGCCTACCCGGCTCATGACGCGCTGCTTCACGCTCCAGGGATAGGGGCCGCCGCGCAGCAACTCAACATCGTGATTGGATTCGATCATCAGCACGTGGCAACCGCGGATCTGGTCGCGGACATTAGGAGGGAGGTATCCCAGATCGGTGCAAATCCCAATCTTGATTCCATCACTGCGAAAGGTAAAGCCCACGGGATCAACCGCGTCATGCGGAATGGTGAACGGCATGACCGTGATGTCGCCGATCTGAAAAGCCATGCCCGCGCGAAAGATTTCCAGCCGCTCGAGTTCGATGCGGTTGCCGGCACAATCGCGCGCCCAGCGCTGATAGGCCTGGTGCGTCGCCCCGGTCAGGTAGACGGGAACCTTGAGCTTGCGTGCCATCACATGCAATCCTGCGACGTGATCGGTATGTTCGTGGGTAATCAGAATGGCGTCGAGCGAGCGTGGATCTTCACAGCATCGCAGCATGCGCCGCATCAGCTCACGGCAGGAGAGTCCGGCGTCCACCAACAACCGCGTTCCTGAGCTGGAGACAAGAGTGGAATTGCCACGGCTTCCACTCGCCAGCACGGTCACGGAGACTGCCATACTCGCGAGCATACCCGCAAGGGGAGTGGAAAAGGAGTAACAAACTGGTTAACCGCCGATCGCTACGCCTCGATCCCTTCGCTAAAAACTCTGCGGGGAGCACCTACCAGGGCTCCCCGCTGGGACGAAGTGCGCATGCATGCGGCGAAGGTCCACCGCAATTCCGCGTTTGCAAGTTTCTACACAGCCTGCAGATCTTCGCGGCTGGAACGCCGGCCTGGCAAGCGCGGACCCTGGCGGGCGCGCTCCTCCTGATGGCAGTTCCAACACAAAGGACGCATGTTCTGCAACTCCGACTGCAAATGGTCCAGTCGCATATGGCGCAGTTCGAAGATTTTGTGTTGCTGGTTGAGTACGGCGAGGCGGCTGCGCTGCCAGTCTGCCGCGCTCAGCGCGCGGGTGCAGATCGCACAGGATTTGCCTTCGTACCACTTGCTGAGGAGACGTTCGACATTTTCCGGTGAGGCATCGACCTGGACCAGGCACTCCTGTCCGCAATCGTGTTGCTCGGGCCAGCGAGTACACGAGGCAAGCCGGGTTTGCGGATGATTGCGGAGCGATGTTCTGAGGGCATAGGTGTGGTCCAGCTCAACTGCAGCTTCTTCTCCGTTTTCCGGGCACGTGACGGCATGGGCACCACGGTGGGCGTAGTAAGCTTGCAACTCGGCTGCGATGGGAAGCCCGGTCACCAGCGCTGCACCGAGAAAGAACAGGACGATGGGAAAAATCGCGAAGGTCAACATAGTCACCTCGCGGCGGTGGCGTAGGCGGCCTCTGCCGAGCGTTTCGCTTGCGGCTGGGCAACTGTCAGGCCGCGCTGCTCACGCCAATGCAGAAACTCGGCGGCCAACGGCAGGCCGGTGACCAGGGCTGCGCCAAGAAAGAAAAGAAGGAAGGGAAAAATCGCGTATTCCAGCCACGATGTCGGCATGATGCTTCGGCTCCGGGATAAGCGTTGTCATTCTGATTGTCCGGCGAACGTCACGAGCAAGCAGTGACGCGCCTCACATGAGGTTGTGACATTGGGGAGCGGCCGGCGCTGGTGCGGTGAACTTGTCCCTGATGAGCAGGACCGTGGGGACAGCAACCGGTTTTTGGCGACGCGTACGAGCCGCAGGTCCCTCACCGGCTGAAGCCCGATTGCGATGACAATTCTTCTTCTATCGATGGCGACGGGAGCCGAGTCGGCACGACAGTCCTGCTGGACCGATATCCATTACGAACCGTTGATACCTGCCGAGCCGTCATGCCATCTATAATTGAGTTGTTAGCTGCTGGGCCGGGCGGTCGCTGCCGGTCTGCGAACACTGGCTGTCCCGCTCCGGCGGGGGCTTCGGCCAAGCCAGGTCGCGCAGGCAGGGAGAGGAAAGTCCGAACTCCACAGAGCGGTGTGCCGGATAACGTCCGGGGGGCGGCGTTGAAGCGCCGTTTACGGAAAGTGCCACAGAAAAGATACCGCCTTGCTTCGATCGGGTCCCCGGAGAGCGCCGCTGTTGCGCTTACTGGGGTGGTTGGGCGAGGTAAGGGTGAAATGGTGCGGTAAGAGCGCACCGCGCCGCCAGTAATGGTGGTGGCAGGGAAAACCCCACACGGAGCAAGACCAAATAGGGGAGGAGCGCCGGCTTCGGCTGGCGTACGTGCTGGCTCGGTGCGTCACAACTTCCGGGTAGGTCGCTGGAGCCGCGCAGTAATGTGCGGCCTAGAGGAATGATCGTCCTGCCGCTCTGTGGCTTTACTTGCGAGTGAGGCCACGGAGCGGCAGACAGAATTCGGCTTACAGGCCCAGCAGCTATCAAACGTCTTAACGCTTCCCAGGCCTTGGCAGTTTTCGTAGCGCGTGGCCGAGGTTCGCCGTTGCTTATTGCTAGTGGGTATTGCTCACGACCTTCGCGCCGACGGTCACGTTCGAACCTATCGCAGAGCTGTACGTCACAGGGTAAGCAAGCACCTGCCCCGTCTTGATGGTTCCGGCCACGGTAACCGTTGGTTCAGCGGCGCCATCGACGGAATATCCCGAGATATCGACGGAATAGGGCCCTTCTCCGCTGCCCGTGACCAGCAGAGTGTAGGCTCCACTTGCGGGAGTGCCAATTCCCAGGTAGTGCGTCGTCGGTGTCGGATCATCGCCAGTGTCGGCGTCGGTAATGGAATCGCGGTAATAGTATGACTCTGGAATTCCATAGTCATCGGTCTGCTGGTTCGTGAATCCGGTTCTTCTGCCTTGCGGATCAATTACTGTGAGCTCTATCAGATCGTCTCCCGAAAACGTGAGGGCGCTTCCATCCGTCGTGTGCTCTTGCTGCTGCGCACTCTGAGTATTTTGCGGATTCGCGGGATATCCTCTACTACGGAATGCGGGATAGAAGTCCAGAGTTCGATTGACAGCGCATCCGGGATCATTGATCGAAATGGTATAGCTACCATCCTGGTTGCGGGTGGCTGCCGTGGCCAAAACAAAATGGCCCTTCACACCCTTACCAACGACCGTGCAGCCTTTTATGCCGGGAACGCCTACAACAATGGCTTGAGCCGAGTTCTGGAGGGCTGACGCGAGTCCCGCGGCGGTTGAGACATTTACGCCGACCCATTGAAAGCCAAAAATCTTCGATGTCTTTACCCAATCGACATTATGGTTTTTGTTGTATCCCTTTCCGTTCGACATGGCGGCGTTCAAGGCTCCGGGGTTAAGGAAAGCACCTTCACCGCCCGCCGTTATGTTCATCTCCATGGTCAGAGAGGTTGTGGCGCAGCCTTTCTGCGCCATGGTCTTCCCGACATAGTCGTCATATTGGGCCGAACCCCAGGAAGAAGCCCCTTGCTGATACTTCGACGTCCAACCGCCGCCATTGTTCTGTGCAGAGCCAAAGTAGTAGGCCTGGTAGGAAAGCAGGTTGACTCCTTCCGACGTTGTGTCTTGTGGACCATCGAAGTACGTAAACAGCTGTCCCTCATTTGTCGCCTCCATGTAGAAGCTGAAGTTGGTTATACCGGCAGCTGCATTTGTATCCACAGCAAAACCCGAGTTGGTCGAATTTGCGTCTGTCAAGGTCGTGACGCCATCCGAGAAACTGAACGAGGTCGGAGTGAAATCTCCCGAGCCTCCGATATTACCAACGATATTTGCACCTAAAGGTTGGGGGAGCGTAAAAGAACCCGCTACCAGGCAGGTAGGAGGACAGCTTGTATTCAAGAAGTCGCTGTTGAATATCCTTCCGATGAAGCTGTACGTGGTTTCTTGCGATTGGGCAGGGAGGCTGGCGATCAAGCAGAGTTGAACGAGAACAAGGGTGACAATTCCGATTGTAGACAGCGATGGCAATTGAATTTTCATCACAGACCCCCGATTGGACTGAGTGGGGATACCTTCGTTCGTCGAACCGCGTTCCGCTAATTCTCCGGAGCAGACCGAACGACAGCCGGCGAAGTTGCGAGAGTATACTTCTGAATTTTGCGAAGGAAAACGATCCTAGGTGGCACCTACCGCTGCATACTAAGTGCCAGTCTGATGCGCGTGGTCCGGTGGGTCACCACTTCCGGGTAGGTCGCTGGAGCTGCGCAGTAATGTGCGGCCTAGAGGAAGGATTGTCCTGCCGCTCTGTGGCTTTACTTGCGAATGAGGGCACGGAGCGGCAGACAGAATTCGGCTTACAGGCCCAGCAGCTATCGACCAACCAGTTACAAAAAGCCTCTTCTCGAACCGAGTTGTCCGGGGTCGGGTACTGTCGGCTGACCGAAATTCGTGTTTTCGTTCCTCAGGTCCAATTTTTGCTTGGGGCCAGCGCAAAATTGGTGTATTGTCCTCGAGTCACAGCTCAAGAAAATCCCCCGCTCAGACTTGAAACGATAAACAGAAACTACTCACAATGAGAAGAGAGAGGTAACCTATGCAAAAAAGGTTAACAACGAAGTTCTTGATTTTGAGTGCTGTTCTGGTCCTGCTGTTATCAGGACTGGCTGTAGCACAAGACGACAGCTCCCCGTTCGTCGTGACGGGCGCGACCGGAAAAGTCCACATTTTCCCGACACCAGAAGCCAAGAAGCAGATGGGTTTGCTACCGCCCTCCGGCGTCCTGACCAATCATGGCGGCCCGATCATGACTGGCGTAAATCTGTACGCCATTTTTTGGGTGCCCGCCAAGCTGCAAAATGGTCAGACGACCAGCTTGACCGCCAAGTATGAATCCGTGGCGAAACAATTCCTGACCGATTATCCCGGTCATGGAATCACGAACAACAGCACCCAGTACAACAACGGCGCCAACTATTTCTCTGGAAAGGGGGCATTTTCTGGCTATGCCGTGGATACGGATCCATATCCGACCAGCGGCTGTTCCGACTCCGTGACTCCCAGCAACTGCATCACCGATGCGCAGTTGCAAACGGAGGTTGCGAATGTGATGGCGGCACACAAGTGGACCCCTGGACTGAACAAAATGTACATCGTGTTTACGTCCATTGGCGAGGGCTCATGCTTTGACAGCAGCAGTTCAAGCTGTGCCTACACCTCCTACTGTGCGTATCATGGATATTTCGGCAGCACCACGACCCCGACCATTTACGCGAATATGCCCTATGCTGACCCGAGCTACTGCTATGACGCGGCAGCCGGTCAGCATGATCCCAGCGGTGACATTCCCTCCGACGCGAATGTCAACGTCACCAGCCACGAAATCACCGAAGCCAACACTGACCCGGAACTGAATGCCTGGTGGGATTCGGCGAACGGTGAAGAAATCGGCGATCTCTGTGCGTGGAACTTCAGCACAGCGGATTGGGACAGCGGCTTGGCCAATCAGATGTGGAACGGCCACTACTATGACCTGCAGCTTGAGTACGATAACCATGTCAGTGGCTGCGTCAAAGTCGGCCCCTAGCGCTTCGAGTCACACATTGCAGAATGCTTTCGCAGCAACCCCAGCTATCCGCAATCGCGGAGCTGGGGTTGTCTGTCTCCCGCCCTCTTCAAACCGGCCCCGACCGCATTACAACAGATGTCGAAGCAGCCGCAAGACTCTAACCAACAAGCAAAAGAGCCCTCAAGGGAAAGCTATTCCTGGAATGCGCGGCGGAGTCGCTGATAGGTGGTCTCCAGCAGTTCGGGAAGCACGCGTGTCTCGCCGACTACGGTCATGAAATTGGCATCGGCGACCCAGCGCGGCAGCACATGCATATGAACGTGGCTGGCGATGCCGGCACCGGCCGCTTTCCCGATGTTCATTCCGAGGTTGACGCCGTCGGGATGATACTCGGCGAGCAGGATGCGTTCGAGACGCTGGGTAAGCGCCATCATCTCTTCCGCTGCCGAGTGCGGGAGAACGTGCAACCGGTCGAGGTGAGCGTAGGGAACAACCATGGAGTGTCCCGAGGTGTAAGGATAGGCGTTCAGCACGACGAAGTTATGCTCGCCGCGATAGACGATGAGCGCCTTCTGGTCATCGCCACAGCGCTCGATTTGGCAAAAGACACACGACGATGCCTTGTCAGCGGAGGTAATGTAGGTGTAACGCCACGGGGTCCAGAGATAATCCATGTTGCGGCAGGGTACCAGACATTGGTGGTGTGCGGAAATATGCGTGTCCCCGATCACCGTTCTGTGTGACACCGCGGATGAATTTGCCGTGAAAATGCGCCAAAAACGTTGAAAAGACATGGCTCCGCCGGGCTTGCGCGTTTGACACTCGCAGGAGCGGTTGTTATAGTCGAAGAGTCTCTTGGAAGCGGGGCCCGCTCCCTGAGATCCGGCCGCTGGGTTGTCCAAACCCGCTTTAATGCGGGGCAAATCATACCTGAAGATCGACCAGTGCCCGTTCTACTTAAGGCTCCCTGCTCGTTTCCAAAACGCGAGGGTGTGCGTACGCAACCAATGGCTTTCGAAGAAACCCGTAACGATACCGAAATTACCCCCAACCAGGAATCTGTGAGCTCCGCCGCCGAAAAGCCGGCTGTCGAGAACGTGAGCGATTCCAACCATCAACCCGCCGAGACTGCGACTTCACCCGACGCCGCGACTGCCGAGACTGCCCCGGCTGCTGCGCCTGGTGAGGAACCAGCCCCTCGCACCGAAGCTCCCCGGACAGAAGCTCCTCGCACCGAAAAAGAGCCGAGGGAATCTATGGAGGATTTCGCCTCCGCTCTCGAGTCGTTTGAGCAGGAGCAGGCCGCAACCGAAGCTGCCCTGAATGAAGATGCGCTGCTCACCGGCCGGGTCCTGAAGATCACGGCGCAGTTCGTGGTGGTCGACATCGGCTACAAGTCGGAAGGCGTAGTTCCGCTAGCGGAACTGCAGGACCACGAAGGCAACGTCACGGTGCAGCCTGGCGATGAGATCGCGGTCATGCGCGGCCAGGGTCACACCGAAGAGGGATACATCAATCTGTCGCACGAGAAGGCGCAGCGTCTGCGCGCGTGGGACGAGATTGAGAAGGCATACAACGACAAGGCCTCGGTCAAGGCGCGAATCATTGATCGCATCAAGGGCGGCCTGACGGTCGACATCCTGGGCGCGCGCGCGTTCCTGCCCGGCTCGCAAGTCGATTTGCGCCCGGTTCGCAACCTGGACGGCCTGAAGGGTCACGACGTCGATGTCCGCATCATCAAGCTCAACAAGAAGCGCGGCAACATCGTGGTTTCGCGCAAGCAACTGCTGGAAGAAGAGCAGAATGAAAAGCGCGGCAAGACGCTGGAGCAATTGCACGAAGACGGCATCCTGACCGGCACGGTGAAGAACCTGACGGACTACGGTGCGTTTGTCGATCTGGGCGGCATTGATGGGCTCCTGCACATCACCGACATGTCATGGGGCCGTCTGACGCATCCTCGCGACCTGGTACAGGTAGGCGACCAGATCCAGGTCAAGGTGCTGAAGTTTGACCGTGAGAAGCAGCGCGTATCGCTGGGCTTCAAACAGCTCACGCCCGATCCCTGGCTTGATGCTTCCGAGCGTTATCCGATCGGCGCGCATGTTGGCGGACGGGTGATCAGCGTGACCGACTACGGCGCGTTTGTCGAACTGGAGCAGGGCATCGAAGGTCTGGTGCACGTCAGCGAGATGACCTGGTCGAAGAGGATGAAGCATCCCTCGAAGATGGTCAACATCGGCGACCAGGTGGAAGCCGTGGTGCTGAACGTAAATCCGCAAGAGCGGCGCATCAGCCTTGGACTGAAGCAGCTCGAATCGAACCCCTGGGAAACCTTGCATGAGAAGTTCCCGGTTGGAACTGTAGTCGAGGGCAAGGTCCGCAACCTGACCGACTTTGGCGCATTCATCGAGATTGAAGATGGGATCGATGGATTGGTGCACGTCAGCAATTTGAGCTGGACCAAGCGCGTCAAGCATCCGTCGGAAGTGCTGAAGAAGGGTGACAAGGTAAAGGCGATCGTGCTGGCAATCGAACCCGACCAGCGGCGTCTGTCGCTGGGTGTCAAGCAGTTGCAACCCGATGTCTGGGAAACCTTCTTCGAGCAGCATCGCGTCGGGGATGTAATTCACGGAAAGGTGCTGCGGCTGGCAAGCTTCGGCGCTTTCATCGAGATTGCCGACGGGGTGGAAGGACTCTGCCACAACTCCGAGGCGGTCGATTCCCATGGCGCTCCGCTGAAGCTTGAGCCCGGACAAGAGTTCGAGTTCAAAATCATCAAGATGAATCCCGCCGAAAAGAAGGTGGGACTCAGCATCCGAGCGGTGGGCGAAGAGGCCACACGCGCCGATGTGGAGGCCTACAAGGCTCCTGCTTCGACGGCAACCTCGTCTTCCTCGGGCAGTGGCTCCACGATTGGCGAGTTTATGTCGTGGAAGCGCGCCAGCAACGAAAACAACTAAGCTGTTTCCCCATGGAAAGAATAGGCCGCCAGCGCGATGGCGGCCTTTTTTCTGATGGGATTACTTGCTTAAGTTGATATGCAGATTGATGTTGGGGTTTGCCCGATCGTCGAACTGGCTCAGGCTCTTCACGTCACTTTTCTTGCCGTCCTTTTCTGCCCAAACCTCGAAGTCGGTATTGAGGGGCAGTTCCGGAAAGCGATAGCTGCCATCCTTCTGCGAGAAGAAGCTGTTCACCGTGAGCGTTTTCGTATTCTTCAGGTAGACCACCGCTCCCTGGATAGGATGGTCGGTCTTGTCGAGCACGAGACCGGTGAGGGTGCGGGACGTGATCTTCTGGTTCTTGGTTCTGCCCGAAGGTCCCTGCGACCCGAGCGGAACCTGGAACTGCCATGCAGCGCAAGCGAGCACCCAGAAAACAACCAGGGCCGTTCCCCATATTCGTCTCATCGGAAACCTTTCCATGTTTTATTTATGTGGGAGTTGCTGTTCTGTGAGGTGCAAGCCAACATCCTTGCGCTCGTTATCGTCGATGTGGACGGTGATCTGAGGTTTAGGCTGTCCTTTGGGGACTTTGATCTCGGCTTCGATCACGTAGTCCTGCGTCCCCACGGGTACGCGCTGTGCAAAATCGCCGCTGTTGTCGGAGACCAGGTCCCACTTTGCTTTCTTATCGGACGCACGCCTGATTTTCACCGGCACGCCCGGCACACGCCGACCATCCGGCCCCCACACCGTACCATAGATGAGTGCGTAGTCCTGCGTGGCCTTCGCAGACGCAGACTGCGGCATCCATACAGAGGCGCCGGCGGGAAGCACGGGAAACACGGCCAGGCTCAGAAGTAACAGGAAGGAGACTCGGTGGGTCAACTGCGTGCGTCTGGCACTCACGTCGCTCACGTCAATAGTCACTCTCTTCCTCTTCCTCTTCCTCCTCTTCTTCCTCTTCTTCCTTTTCGATGCGGCTCAGTTCAAGCGGTTCGATGGCCACGACTTCGAAGTTGGTACCACACTCGACGCAGGAAACGATCTCGCCCTCATCCATTTCATCTTCTTCGATGTCTAAATCGTTTTCGCATTCAGGGCAAATAACCATGATGATTGCCTCCGTTGTTCCTCGGGACGGCGACGCCGGAATTACAGCACAGCCATGCACTTTATATTTAGAATCTCTTCCATGTAGCGTCAAGTAATAGACGCCGGAGAATTTTGAAGGTTGCGCGGAGCCTTATGCCGATTTGGAAAAGAACTCTTGCCGGAATCGCGGGTTTGATGATAGCTGCGGCTCCGGCGGTTGCACAAAATTCAACGAAAGCTGCCACCGTCTCTGCCGGGCCGCCGGACCCGCAGATTTCAGCTGCCCTGCACGATGTGTCTTCCTCGCGGATCGAGCAGACGATCCAGAAACTGGTTAGCTTTCAAACCCGGCAAACGCTCTCGTCGGATGCTCCCGCCGCCACCGGAAAAGGCATCACCGCCGCGGCCGATTGGATCAAGAGCCAATTTGAAGGTTATTCGAAGGAGTGCGGCGGGTGCCTCGAAGTGAAGACCGACGAGTTCCTTCAGGAGCCCGGGCCGCGCATTCCGAAGCCCACGAAAATCACTAATGTTTATGCGGTCCTGCGTGGGACCGATCCTGCGAACGCCGGACGCATCGTGCTGGTGACCGGTCACTACGATTCGCGCATCACGGATATCAACGATGCGACAGGAGCCTGCACCCGGGGCCAACGACGATGGCAGCGGCACAGCCGTAAGCCTGGAAGCGGCTCGCGTCCTGAGCAAGCACAAATTCCCCGCCACGATCATCTTTCTCACCGTCGCCGGCGAAGAGCAGGGACTGGATGGAAGCAGCCATTTCGCCAAAATGGCGAAAGCTCAGGGCTGGAACATCGAAGCGGCTTTGAATAACGATATCGTCGGTGGCGATAAGACCCCGGGAGACACGCTGCAGAATCCCCATGTCGTGAGGGTATTTTCGGAGGGCATCCCGACCACCGCCGACGAAAAGCAGCTCAAGCAAATCCGCGCTTTGGGTGGCGAAAATGATGGTCCCTCGCGGCAATTGGCTCGCTATATTGATGCCGTTTCCCCTGAGTATCTGCCCGCAAAGGTCTTCCACCCGATGTTGGTTTCGCGTCATGATCGCTATCTGCGAGGCGGCGACCATTTCTCCTTCAACGAGCAGGGGTATGCGGCGGTGCGCTTCACGGAGTTTCGCGAGAACTTCAATCATCAGCATCAGAACGTTCGCACCGAAAATGGCGTCGAATACGGGGACCTGCCGAAGTTCGTGGATTACGACTACGTGGCCAACGTTGCGCGGTTGAACGTAGCGACGCTGGCCTCGCTGGCGTCCGCGCCCGCGCCACCAGCCAATGTCCGCTTGTTGACGAAAGGCCTGCAGAACGATTCCACTCTAGAGTGGGACCCGTCTCCGGGTGGCTTGGCTGCCGGATATGAAGTGCTTTGGCGAGATACCACGGCGCCGAATTGGGAGCATGCACAACTGGTAACCAGCGGAACCAAGGCGACTGTTCCTGTGTCCAAGGATAATGTGATCTTCGCGGTGCGGGCCATCGATGCCAAGGGCCATCGCAGCCTCGCGGTAACGCCTGTGCCCGAGCGATGAGGACCAAGGTCACCGGGAGTAAAGGTTCCCGAAGTTCATGGCGCAACGCGGCGGCCGAGACCGTGCGCTCAAGACAAGGACGCCAGTCCTGATGCAGAGTGATAAGAAAGAACGGAGTTAGTCATGCGACGCACGTCGAGCATGGGTTTGAGCTTTCCTCCCTTTACCCGCGCGGTGAAGCAATTGTTGATCGCCAATGGAGCGGTATTTCTGCTGGTCGCGCTGTTGGACGCTTTTGTCGGAGGCGCGAGTCGATGGGTGGAAATCCACTTAGGACTGGTGCCCGCGCTGGTCGTCTTTCGCTTCTGGATCTGGCAGCTGGTGACCTACGCGTTTCTGCACGCGGGGCTGTGGCACATTCTGTTCAACCTTCTCGCTCTCTGGATGTTCGGCGCGCAACTCGAACAGGATTGGGGCTACAACCTGTTCATGCAGTTCTACTTCTTCTGTGCCGTAGGCGCCGCGCTGACGACGATTCTGGTGTCATTCACCGGACTGCTGGGCGCCAGTCCCACGGTGCCCACCGTAGGCGCGTCGGGGGCCATCTTCGGGCTGCTGCTGGCCTTTGGGATTCTGCATGCCGAATCGGAGATCATGCTGTTTCCCATCCCGTTCCTCATCAAGGCCAAATACTTCGTCATCGGGTTGATCGGTATCGAGATTTTTCTCACTCTGTCGTCAGCGCACCAGCCAGGCCAGTCCACCGCTTACATGGCGCACCTTGGAGGGCTGCTGTTCGGCTACGTCTGGTTGAAATTCGTGCCACGGCGTGGCTTGGGCTTTGCCGCGTCCGAACGCGCCTTCGGCTTTCGAAATTCGTACTACAAGTGGAAGCGACGCCGGGCGGCGCGCAAGTTCGAGGTCTACATGCGTAAGCATGATCGCACCGACTACAAGCACGAAGACTACTTTGACGAGTACGGAAACTTCCGCGATCCCAGCGCCCGCGACACGCCGAAGAAAGGGAATGGAGAGTCACGGCCGCCGTGGGTGAATTGAGGCAGTGGGCTTGGCTAGTGGGATAGTGTAAGTGTTCGGGTGAGGCATATGACTTGCCTGACCGGACCCGGGAGATTCTGTGATGCGCACCCAGGATTGAAATGCCAGACATAGATGTAGTGTCCCCTGCGGAGACGTTCATGATGTAGATCGTTTTCGGGTTCCCGCGCGGAGAGTCAGTACAGGCGAAAATTAAGCGCTACGTTCATCTGCACAGGAACAGGAACCCCCTGCCGCTTGGCTGCTTGAGCAGTAAACCAATCGTTATGATCCCGCTCTTCACAACAAACTCCTTTGATCTAATCCATAAGGCTCTTTGTCACAGCTTTCTCTAACCAGAACCCCACCAACCACCGTTTTTTTCTAACTTTCGAACACCTTCTCAAGATTCTCGTACACGATCGGAATGGTGCACAGGTCGGGAAGCTGTTGCCAGTAGCGATGAATCTCGGGGTCGGCTTGCGCCTCGCTGCGCGTCTCTGTCGAGGTCCAATAGCGCAGGTGCAGGAAGCGGTCAGGGCGCATGGCATCGCGATGCAGCGCGTCGCGGCAATAGCCTTTGGCATGCATCAACGTATAAAGCTCGCGAAGAAGGTTCAGGAGATCATCCTCTTTGCCGGGCAGCGCCTCCAGAATCGCCATCGACACTATTTGTTCAGCCATCGCCACCTTTCACATGCGCTGCGTTCTGCGGTGCAGAGGCACACTTACGTCCCGTCAGGATTGTCCTGCCCCTGACTCTCCACGGCAATCAAGCGCATAAAGTTTGTCGCGCCGGTGATCTTCTGCGTACCGGCGACCAGTCCGAAGACGTCGCCCGGCACCAGCACTCCGCGCTTGACCAACTCGCTTTCCGCAAACTTGGCCATGCCCTCCACACTCAGCGCCGCAGGGCACGGCAGGGGGGTTGTACCCCAGAGCGCGTTCATACGGTTACATACTGCCGGTACGGATGCAAAGCCATAAATTTCGGCCGCCGGCCGGTATTTGGACAGCATCCTTGCGGTTGTCGCAGTTTCGGTAAAGACCGCGATGGCGCGGATCTTGAGGTCCCTGGCGGCGTGGGCCATCGACTCGCAAATGGTTTCAGAGATCGAAAGGTGCTGGGTCTGACCGTGCTCCGGTAACAGCGGCGCATCCTGGTGCCCTTCCACCTCGGCGACGATGCGGGCCATCATTTCGACCGCCTCACGCGGGTACTTGCCGCTTGCCGTTTCGCCTGAGAGCATCACGGCGTCGGTGCCATCGAAGACGGCATTGGCGACGTCGCTGGCCTCGGCACGGGTGGGCCGGGGATTCTCCGTCATGGATTCCAGCATCTGGGTCGCGGTGATTACCGGGCGACGAAAGTCGAGAGCGCGGCGAATGACGTACTTCTGGATGAGGGGGACTTTTTCGGGAGCAACTTCGACTCCCAGATCGCCACGCGCTACCATGACTGCCTGCGCGACTTCGAGGATCGCATCCAGATTATCGATCGCCTGCGGCTTCTCCAGCTTCGCGACCAGGCCCACGTCGCTGCGGTGCCGCGCGATGGCGCGCTTGGCCCGCAGCACGTCCTCGGCCGTGCGCACGAACGAGATCGCCACCAGGTCCACACCTTGCTTCAATCCGAACTCAAGGTCGACCAGGTCTTTGTCGGTCAGCGAGGGGATGCTGACATTCGTACCCGGCAGGTTGATGCCCTGGTGTTCGCCCACCATGCCGCCATTCAGCACCTCGCAGATGACGTTGCCCTCGCGCACCTCAAGCACGATCAACTCGATTCGCCCGTCGGACACCAGAATGTGTTCGCCGGGCCTCACGTCGCCCGCGAGGTCCTGGTAGGTCGTTGCCAGTAGTTCGCTGGTGCCCATTACATCTTTCGGCGTAATGGTGACCGTCTGCCCCTTGCTTAACGCGATAGCCATGCGGTCCTTCAGCCGTCCGGTGCGGATCTTCGGGCCTTGCAGGTCCTGCATGATGCAGATGGTGCGGCTCAAGTCGGCAGCCACTTTTCGCAGCCGCTGGATCACCCCGCCATGATCATCGTGGGTGCCATGAGAAAAGTTCAATCGCGCGACGTTCATGCCGCGCAACATCAGATCGCGAATCAACTCTTCCGTATTGCTCGCCGGACCGATGGTGCAAACGATCTTGGCGCGACGGCGGACATTTGCCGAAGGCTGAGCTGAATCGGTAAGAAGGTCCGCCCCGTCGTTGTCTCGCTGTGTCATCATCTCGTTTAGACTTGCCTGCGTTTTGCAACCGTTGCAATTTCGGAATGAGCGCCGAACAAGAACCGCGGGTTGCGGAGAGAATTGAACTCGGCGCCGATGAGTACCACCATCGACACGATGTAGAGCCAGATCAGCAAGGCAATCGCCGTCCCGACCGACCCGTAAATGACATCATAGTGCGCGAAGCGCCGCAGATAAATGCCGAACAGAACCGTTGCGACGAACCACATGACAGTGGCTAACGCAGAGCCTGGAAGAACGCGATGCCAGGGCTGTGTACGGGGCACGCCATGATGGTAGATGAGGCCGATGACCGCGATGCTCGTAAGGGCAGCGATGATCCAGCGGGTCACGGTCCATAGGCCGAGAATGTAAGGCCCGAGTTCGTGGCCGACGTGGTAGACCGTCCAGCGTTCGATCAAGTTGCCGAACACAACCACAAACGAGGCAAACGCCATCGGGATGCCGGCGAGAACCACCAGTTGGAAGGCGACCATCCGTTCTTTCACCAGACCCCAGACCTTGGGCATGCCATAAGCGTTGCGGAAACCTTCCATCCAGGAAATCATGACGCCGGAACCTGTCCACAGGGTAATCAGCGCGACGGTGATGAGGAAGCGTATGGTGACAGGCTTATCGCCGCTGAAGTACTGCACCACCGCCTGACCGGTACCTTCCGGCAGGATCCGCCCCACCGCGTGACCCGCCTCGCGCAGGAACGACTGGGTGTTGTGCGACATCGAGAGGCTGGAGGCAACGACCAAGACGGCGGGAAACAAGGTGAGGATGGCCGAGAACGCGGCGGCCTTGGCGATCGCAAACGCGTCGTGTTGAAAGGCGCGCCACAACGCGATTCGAAGATGCTGCAGAAGTCTTCCCATAGTCGAGTAGTGCAAGTTTACACAAACAGCCCTCAGTTGCTGGTCCTAGATCCCGGCACATTGGCAGTATCACAAGCGATAGAGCGTCCAACTGAGGACTTGGATAATTGCCGTCAGAGTGTCTCTCGGGGCAACGCCTGTCCCTGGTCCAATCGCTTTGCACCGGAGCCAAAAACAAAAAGTGGCCACCAAGATTTCTCCTGGTGGCCCTTGCTTGGTCTGTGTTCGTAGCCAGGCCTTACTCGGCCGCCAGTTCCTCGGGTTCGTTCTCGCCTTCGTGGCGGAGCAGTTCCAGCGCGCGTTCGGCTTCTTCGTACGCGGCCGTAACTTCCTCCTGTACCTTCGAGGCTGCCTCTTCCATCTCCTGCGAGAGCCGGACATTGCGGTAGTACTCCATACCGGTTCCAGCGGGGATGAGTCGGCCCACGATGACATTTTCCTTCAAGCCGCGCAGGTGATCGACGGCGCCCTGGATAGAGGCTTCCGTCAGCACACGCGTGGTCTCCTGGAAGGAGGCCGCCGAGATGAACGAGTCGGTCGAGAGCGAGGCCTTGGTGATGCCGAGCAGCAGCGGACGGCCGGTAGCCGGCTTGCCGCCGTTGGCAATCGCCTTCTCGTTCTCTTCGTGGAAGCGGAACTTGTCGATCTGCTGTTCCAGCAGGAACGACGTATCTCCCACGTCTTCGACCTTCACCCAGCGCATCATCTGGCGAACAATCACTTCGATGTGCTTGTCGCTGATGTTCACGCCCTGCAGCCGGTAGACTTCCTGGATCTCGTTCACCAGGTACGACTGCAGTTCCTTTTCGCCCAGCACGGCAAGAATGTCGTGCGGGTTGAGAGGACCGTCCATCAGCGGCTCGCCGGCGCGAATGCGCTCGCCTTCCTGAACGTTGATGTGCACCCCACGCGGCACTGAGTATTCCTTCTCGGTGCCGTTGTCGGCCACCACGTAAATCTTGCGCTGGCCTTTGACCACATCGCCGAACTTTACGATGCCATCGATCTCGCTGATGACAGCCGTTTCGCGCGGCTTACGGGCTTCGAACAACTCGACCACGCGCGGCAGACCGCCCGTGATGTCCTTGGTCTTGGTGGTCTCGCGAGGAATCTTCGCGAGCACTTCACCCGGTGTAACCTGGTCGCCATCGAGCACCATCAGGTGAGCGCGTGAAGGCATCAGGTACCGCTTGTTGCCCTTCGCGCCCTTGATGACGATTGCCGGCTGACGCTTCTCATCCGGCGAATCCATCACGACTTGCCGTGACAGACCGGTGACTTCGTCGACTTCGTCATGCAGCGTCATGCCTTCCGCAAGGTCCTTGAACTGCACAGTTCCGGCGATTTCGGTCAGGATGGCGAAGGTGTACGGGTCCCACTCGACCAGCACACTGCCCATCGGAACCTGCTGACCGTCTTCGACCTTCAGCTTGGCGCCGTAGACCACCGCATACCGTTCCTTTTCACGCCCCTTCTCATCAAGAATCGCGATGGAGCCGTTGCGATTCATGACGACCAATCCGCCTTCTTTGGAGCGGACCGTGATCAGGTTGATGAAGCGCACCGCACCATTGTTCTTGGCCTCGAGGCGCGACTGCTCGCTGACCCGCGATGCCGTTCCGCCGATGTGGAAGGTACGCATGGTGAGCTGGGTTCCCGGCTCGCCGATGGACTGGGCAGCAATGACGCCCGTGGCCTCGCCCAGTTCGACCATGCGGCCGGATGCCAGGTTACGCCCGTAGCACATCACGCAAACACCACGCTTCGATTCGCAGGTCAGCACGGAACGAATCTTCACCCGCTCGATGCCGGCTCCCTGCACCGCGCCCGCCAGATCTTCCGTAATTTCCTGGTTCACGTCGACAATGATGTTGCCTTCGTAGTCCTTGATCTTCTCCAGCGAGACACGGCCTACGATACGGTCACGCAGCGGCTCGATGATCTCGCCCGACTCCACGATGGAGGTGACATAGATGCCATCGACCGTTCCGCAATCGTATTCGCTGATGATCACGTCCTGCGCCACGTCGACCAGACGGCGAGTCAGGTAGCCCGAGTCAGCGGTCTTCAGAGCGGTATCGGCCAGGCCTTTACGCGCACCGTGGGTGGAGATGAAGTACTCCAACACCGTCAGACCTTCGCGGAAGTTGGCGGTGATGGGGGTCTCGATGATCTCGCCTGAAGGCTTGGCCATCAATCCACGCATACCGGACAACTGGCGAATCTGCTGCTTCGAACCACGAGCACCGGAGTCGGCCATGACGTAAATCGGATTGATCTCGCCGGCCTTGTCGTTTTGCTGCATGTTGCCGAACATCTCGTCTGCCACCTTTTCAGTAATGGCCGACCAGATTTCGATCACTTTGTTATAGCGCTCGCCGTTGGTGATGGCGCCATCGAGGTATTGCTGTTGCACGGCAATTGCCTGCTTCTCGGCGTCACGTACCAGCGCCTGCTTGCCCGGCGGGATGACCATGTCGTCGATGCCGATCGACAAGCCCGCAGTCGTCGCATAGTGGAAGCCAAGCTGCTTGATGCCATCCAGCATCCGCACCGTGGTCTCCAGCCCGAAACGCAGGTAGCAGTAGTTCACCAACTGCCCGACACCCTTCTTCTTGAGCAGGCCATTGACGTAAGGCATCTGCTCCGCCCCACGCTTCAGGTGATCGTTCATGATGGCGCGGCCAACCGTCGTCGAGATGTACTGCCGCTCGAAGTTGGTGGGCTCGGTGTGGATCACGTCCTGATCGTCGTACGCCGTGGTGAGGTCGATGACCTCGCCCGAGTAGCGTAGGCGGATCGGGGTCAGCGTCTCCACTTCGCCCGCTTCTTTCGCCAGGATCACTTCATCGATGTTGGCGAACGAACGGCCTTCGCCCTTGGCGCCCGGTTTGGCTTTGGTCAGATAGTAGATACCCAGCACCATGTCCTGCGTAGGCACCGTGATCGGCTGGCCTGAGGCGGGCGACAGGATGTTGTGCGAGGCGAGCATCAGCACGCTGGCTTCGACTTGCGCTTCCGGCGAAAGCGGAATGTGCACCGCCATCTGATCACCGTCGAAGTCGGCGTTGAACGCGGTGCAGACCAGCGGGTGAATCTTAATGGCTTTGCCTTCCACCAGCACCGGCTCGAAAGCCTGAATGCCCAGGCGGTGAAGCGTGGGAGCACGGTTCAACAGCACGGGGTGATCCTTAATCACCTCTTCCAGGATGTCCCACACGATGGGGTCCTGCTGCTCCACCATCTCCTTGGCCTGCTTGATGGTGGTGCAATGCCCGGTCTGCTCGAGCCGGTGATAGATGAACGGCTTGAACAGTTCCAGTGCCATCTTCTTCGGCAGGCCGCACTGGTGCAGCTTGAGATCGGGACCAACCACGATCACGGAGCGGCCGGAGTAGTCCACGCGCTTGCCGAGCAGGTTCTGACGGAAGCGACCCTGCTTGCCCTTCAACGTATCCGACAGGGACTTGAGCGGCCGGTTGTTGGCGCCACGCAGAACGCGGCCACGGCGTCCGTTGTCGAACAGGGCGTCTACGGCTTCCTGCAACATGCGCTTTTCATTGCGCACAATGACTTCAGGAGCGTGCAGGTCCATCAGCTTCTTCAACCGGTTGTTACGGTTGATGACGCGGCGATACAGATCGTTCAGATCGGAGGTCGCAAAGCGGCCGCCATCGAGTGGAACCAGCGGACGCAGCTCCGGCGGAATCACCGGGATAACGTCGAGGATCATCCACTGCGGCTTGTTACCGCTCTTGCGGAAGGCCTCAACCACTTTCAGGCGCTTGGCATACTTCAGGCGCTTCTGCACCGAGGCTTCGTTGCGCATCTTCTCGCGCAGTTCAGCCGAGAGCGGCTCGACGTCGACCCGCTTCAGAAGCTCTTTGATGGCTTCGGCGCCCATCAGGGCCTTGAAACCACCGGCGCGGTGGGCCTGGTCGAGCTCGCGGAATTTCGCTTCGTCTTTGATGACTTCGCGCTCTTTTACCGGAGCATCGCCTGGCTCGATCACAACATACGCTTCGAAATAGAGTACCGACTCCAGATCGCGAAGCGAGATGTCGAGGATGTGCCCGATACGGCTGGGCAGACCCTTGAAGAACCACACGTGCGAACAAGGCGAAGCCAGTTCGATGTGGCCAAGACGCTCACGACGGACCTTCGACAGCGTGACTTCCACGCCGCACTTGTCGCAGATCACGCCGCGGTGCTTCATGCGCTTGTACTTGCCGCAGAGGCACTCCCAGTCGGTGACCGGTCCGAAGATACGCGCGCAGAACAGGCCATCCCGTTCTGGCTTAAAGGTACGGTAATTGATGGTCTCCGGCTTGGTTACCTCGCCGTGCGACCAGCTGCGAATCTTTTCCGGCGAAGCCAGGCTGATGCGGATGGCGTCGAAGTCGGCAATGGCATTTCCTAGATCAAATGGACTCGAGCGATACAAATTGTCCTCCTCCCCTGCGGGTTCCGCCGTCGCGGACTGCAGGGACCCGCGGCCGTTGCGCAGCCGCTGGCGGCTCCCGATAAAAACTCTTTTTCACTGGGTGCTGCCTCCTGCGGGAGCAGTAGAGGCAGCTACCCCGATCCTCAATCGCGATCGTGTCAGTCAGCGGCGACAGGTGCTGCCGGCAACGGTTTACGATCGTTGACCTTGATCAACTCGACATCCAGGCACAGCGACTGCAATTCGCGGATGAGCACGTTGAACGACTCGGGCACGCCCGGCTCGATTGCCGCTTCGCCTTTGACGATGGCCTCGTAAATCTTGGTGCGGCCATAAACGTCATCGGACTTCGCGGTAAGCAGCTCCTGCAGGATGTACGCCGCGCCATACGCTTCGAGTGCCCAGACTTCCATTTCGCCGAAGCGCTGGCCGCCGAACTGCGCCTTGCCACCCAGTGGTTGCTGGGTGATCAGCGAGTACGGCCCGATCGAACGCGCGTGGATCTTGTCGTCCACCAGGTGAGACAGCTTGAGCATGTAGATGTAGCCCACCGTGACCGGCTGCTCAAAGCGCTCGCCTGTCATGCCGTCATAGAGGAAGGTCTTGCCCGACTGCGGCAGGTCTGCCTGCGCGAGCAAGGACTTGATCTCCTCTTCCTTCGATCCGTCGAATACCGGCGAACCGAAGTAAACAGCATCCTTCATGCCATCGGCGACGTGCTCCAGGGTCTCGTCATCGAGATCCGTAAGCTTGTCGACGAATGGGGTGTCTTTGAACAGGGTCTTGAACTCCCTGCGCAAGACTTCGGCCTTCGAGTTCTGTTGCAGCAGCTCGTTGATCTTCTGACCGAGCTGATAGCCTGCCCAGCCCAGATGCGTTTCCAGGATCTGGCCGACGTTCATACGGCTTGGCACCCCCAGCGGATTCAGAACGATCTCCATCGGAGTACCATCCTCGAGGTACGGCATGTCCTCTTCCGGCAGGATGCGCGCGATGACGCCCTTATTGCCATGGCGTCCCGCCATCTTGTCGCCCACGCTGAGCTTGCGCTTCATGGCGATGTAAACCTTCACCAGCTTGATCACGCCCGGTGGCAGTTCGTCGCCCTTCTGCAGCTTTTCGACCTTCTCGCGAACGATCTTGCGCAGCACGTCGATCTGCCGCGAAGTCATCTCCTCGATCTCGTCGATCTGCTCGTTGATGCGTGGGTCCTTGTCGGCGAACTTGATGCGCTTCAAGTTGCGCGTCGAGATGCGCTCGATGCCATCGCGATCCAGCATCACGCCCTTGGTCAACAGGCGCTTGTTGGTGCGCTCGTCGTGCAGGTCGGCGAGAACTTCCTTGCCGCCCAGCAACGCTTCCAAACGCTTCAACCGCTCGTCGGTCAGGATTCGGATTTCGTCCGCCAGATTTTTCTCGAGCTTCGCTACCTGCTCCGACTCGATGAACTTGGCGCGTTCGTCCTTCTCCTGTCCCTTGCGCGAGAAGATCTTCACGTCGACCACCGTGCCCTCGATGCCCGGAGGGCAGGTGAGTGAAGCGTCGCGAACATCGCCGGCCTTCTCACCGAAGATGGCGCGCAGCAGCTTCTCTTCCGGCGTAAGCTGCGTCTCGCCCTTCGGCGTGACTTTGCCCACGATGATGTCGCCGGCCTTCACCGTCGCGCCGATGCGGATGATGCCGCTCTCGTCGAGATCGCGCAGCGCCGTCTCACTCACGTTAGGAATGTCGCGGGTGACCTCTTCCGGTCCCAGCTTGGTGTCGCGTGACTCGATCTCGAACTCCTCGATGTGCACGGAGGTGTAATAGTCCTCCTTGACCATCTTTTCGGAGACCAGGATCGCGTCCTCGAAGTTGTAACCGCGCCACGGCATGAAGGCGACCAGAACGTTCCGTCCCAGTGCCAGCTCGCCCATGTCAGTGCAAGGACCATCGGCAATCACCTGCCCCTTTGCAACCCGCATGCCCTTCTTTACGATGGGCCGCTGGTTGATGCAGGTGTTCTGGTTAGAGCGCTTGAACTTGGTCAGCTGATAGATATCGCTGCCCACTTCACGCGAGAGCTGCATCGGATGATGCTCGCCTTCGACACGAACGATGATGCGCTCGGAGTCGACCGAATCGATGATGCCGCCGCGGCGAGCCAAAACCACCGCGCCGGAATCGCGAGCCGTGACGCCCTCCATGCCGGTACCCACGATGGGGGCCTGCGCACGGAGCAACGGCACCGATTGCCGCTGCATGTTCGCGCCCATGAGTGCGCGGTTAGCGTCGTCGTGCTCCAGGAACGGCACCAGCGAAGCGGCTACCGACACCAGCTGTTTCGGGCTGACGTCGATGTAGTCCACTTCATCGCGGCTCACCAGCACGAAGTTGCCGGCCTTGCGGGCGTTGACCAGTTCGGCCACGATGTGACCCTTGGCATCGATCTCCGCGTTGGCCTGCGCGATGACATGGCGATCTTCTTCCCACGCCGACAGGTAAAACGAGAAGGGCTCGAAATCGATGAGCTTCTTCTTGCGCTCCTTCAAGTCGTTGTTCGCCTTGACCGCTTCCGCCTTCTCGAGGTGATCGCCCACACGGTAATCGCTATCGCCGGCGTTGACCACGGTGACGAAGTCGAGCACCCGGCCGGCCTTCACCTTGCGATACGGCGACTCGATGAAGCCGTAATCGTTGATGCGGGCGTAGCAGCTAAGCGACGAGATCAGTCCGATGTTCGGACCTTCCGGCGTCTCAATCGGGCAGATACGCCCGTAGTGCGTCGGATGTACGTCGCGGACTTCGAAGCCCGCGCGCTCACGCGACAGACCGCCCGGCCCAAGGGCCGACAGACGCCGCTTGTGGGTGATCTCCGACAGCGGATTGGTCTGGTCCATGAACTGCGACAGCTGCGACGATCCGAAGAACTCGCGAATCGCGGCCATCACCGGCTTCGCGTTCACCAGGTCGTGCGGCATGGCGGTCGACATTTCCTGGTACACGCTCATCTTTTCCTTGATGGCGCGTTCCATGCGGACCAAGCCGATGCGGAACTGGTTCTCGAGCAGCTCGCCCACCGCGCGAACACGGCGGTTGCCGAGATGATCGATGTCGTCCACCGAGCCGATGTTCTTGCGCAGCTTGAGCAGGTAACGGATGGTTCCGTAGAAGTCTTCCGGCTCGAGCGTGCGGTTCTCCAGCTTGGTCGCATCCTCGCTCTCGAACAGCTTGATGTTGAACTTCAAGCGGCCCACACGAGAGAAGTCATACTTCCGTGCATCGAAGAACATGCCGTGGAACAGCGAGGTCGCCGTATCCAGCGTCGGCGGATCGCCCGGACGCAACTTGCGGTAGATCTCGATCAGCGCTTCCTGCGGCGTCTTGACCGAATCGCGACGAAGCGTCGCGCTGATTACCGTTCCCACATCGTCCCGCTCGGGGAAGAACAGATGAATTTCGCCGACGCCGGCTTCCAACATCTTCGACAACTTGTCGGCCGTCAGCTCGGTATTGGCTTCGAGCAGCACTTCGCCGGTGTTGGTGTCGATGACGTCGGCGGCAACGAACGCGCCTTCCAGATCGCTGAGGTCGACTTCGATCTCGGAAATCTTGTGCTTCTGGATTTCCTTCATCACCGACCCCGTCACCTTGCGGCCGGAATGGGCAATCTCTTCCCCGCTCTTGGTCGCGATGCGATGCGCCAGCTTCATGCCGATCAGGTTCGTCGGACGGTCTACGCCAGGATCGAGTGTCCAGTACAGCTTGCCGTCTTTGATCGTGATGCGATCGACGGTGTAGAACGTGCGCAGGATTTCTTCATCCGAACGCAGGCCCAGGGCGCGCAGGAAAATGGTTCCCAGAAATTTGCGCTTGCGATCAATACGCACGTACAGGATGTTCTTCTGGTCGTATTCGAACTCGACCCACGAACCACGGTACGGAATGATCTTGCCCAGGAAATAAGTACGATTGTTCGCCGTCTCGAAGAAGACGCCGGGCGAACGGTGCAACTGACTGACGATCACGCGCTCGGTGCCGTTGATGATGAAGGTCCCGTTGTCGGTCATCAGCGGAATGTCGCCGAAGAAGACTTCCTGCTCCTTCATATCGCGGATGGAGCGGTTGCCGGTCTCGGGGTCCTTGTCGTAGATGGTCAACCGCATGGTGACCTTCAGCGGAGCGGAGTAGGTCATACCTCGCTCTTCGCATTCAGCCACGTCGTACTTCAGCTGCAGTCCAACCGGATCGCCGCACTTATTACAAAAGTCCGGCGTGTTGGCGTTGTAGGTCCCGCACTTGGTGCAGAGCACATCGCCCAGATGAAACGGATCGGTCTTGACGGTCGAACCGCAATTGCGGCAGGTGGTACGAAGATGATTCAGTCCCTTGAGGTGCCCGCACTTGCACTCCCAGTTGCCGATGGCAAACTCGACGAAATCAAGCTGTGAAACGTTGCGGAAGTCAGAGATCGGGAAAACGGATTGAAAGACCGCCTGCAAACCCGCGTCGTCGCGTTCACTCGGCAGCGAATCCATTTGCAGAAAGCGATCGTACGAACGCTTCTGCACCTCGATCAGGTTTGGTATCTGAATGGTCGCCGGAATTTTCGAGAAATCAAATCGATTTCGATTGGCAGTTTTCTGTTGTGCCATGTATGAAGCTCCTAATCAGTGCCGGTCCAGTCGCTCGCCTGGGCCGTGCCAGCCGCGTTTGCGGAAGTGTGACGGAGACGATTGCCGCCACACGATGACAGGAAAATCGGAAGAACGACGGGACGCGGAAATCTTCGTGCAAACGCGAATGCGCCCGCAGAGACAGAAGTCCCCGCAAGCGCCGCTGGAGGCGTTTTGCAATCCCATGACCATTCGGTCCGGGAATACGGCAGCTGTTTAAGTGCCGTGATGTTAATTTCTTCCCGCGCCAGTTTCTTCAGGCCTTGTCCTCGGCGAACTCACCGTCGCGTCTGAGCTGACGCAATTCCAGTCGAGCTTGCCGCCTGCCACTACCTGCTGTGTTGCCGGATTCTTATTAGATGTAGAATCCGTCCCCACGATGCCCGGGAATTCCACGACCCCCTGCTGATGGGAATCGCTCTGCTTCCTCGGCTTCATCGCGCCTCTCCACGGCCGCTCGAACGTGGAAAAGAACGTTAGCCGCCACCTCGTGGACCGAAGGCGGCAGCAGCCAATAACTCCGGTCAGCGCGCCCGGAGTTCAATCGCCCTACCCCGTCGCCGGGGCAGGGCGGACCTTTTACTTCACCTCGACGGTTGCGCCAGCCTCGGTGAACTTCTTCTTGATGTTCTCGGCTTCGTCCTTCGAGACACCCTCTTTAACGGTCTTGGGAGCGCCATCGACCAGGTCCTTGGCTTCCTTCAGACCGAGGCTCGTCACTTCACGTACGGCCTTGATAACATTGATCTTGTTAGCGCCCACGGCGGTCAGGACGACGGCAAATTCCGTCTTCTCTTCGGCCGGAGCTGCCGCTGCTGCCGCGCCGCCGCCCGCCGCCACTGCGACCGGAGCCGCTGCCGCTGCTGAGACGCCGAGACGCTCTTCCAACTTCTTAACCAGGGCCGCCGCATCCAGAAGCGACAGACCTACGATCGATTCTTCCAACTGCTGCAAATCCGCCATGTGTCTCTCCACCTTATTCGTTATTCGTAAGATTTGATTTCGTCACCGAATCTAAGGCTTCCAATGTGCCTGCGCATGCCAGACTTCACGCTCGAAGCACGCCTCATCGACGATCACGCAATCCCCAAGGGCTTCTCAGCCCAAATTCGTGTACCACCAAACTCTCTACGGGTGCCCCATCCTCGTCCGCTTCTTTTGCGGACAGGGTGGAGCAAAACTCCCGGGTACCCCGTTCTACGCCTGACTTTGGCGTAGGGCGGGAACAAACCCCTTACGCCTGCGCCTCTGCTGGAGCTTCCACAGCCTCGGACGGCGCTGGCGCTTCGGTCGCAGGCGCCTCTGCCAGGTGCGGCCTCCGCGGGAGCTCCGCCAAACTTGCTCTTCTCGACCCCCTGATTGATCACCACCGCAAGGTCGCGCCCGATGGCGTTCATCACCGTGACCAGGCGCTGCGCCGGAGCATTGATCAGGAACAGCAGCTTCGAGTAAAGCTCTTCCTTCGACGGCATGCTGGCCAGCGCATCAATGTCCTTGATCGCAATGACGCGGCCTTCGACAACGCCCGCCTTGAAGGTGTACTCCGGATTGTCCTTGGCGTACTTGCTGAGCGCCTTCGCCAATGCCACCGGATCGCCATTGGTATAGGCGATAGAGGTTACCCCCGCCAGGCCCTTCAGCACGTCGGCAACTTTGGATCCCTCGGCCGCGCGCTCTGCCAACGTGTTTTTCACCACGCGATAGTGACCACCCGCTGAGCGAACCGCCTTGCGGAGTTCGAAATCCTTCTCTACCGTGAGCTTGGCGAAGCTGCCTACAATGGCGTGATTCGCCTGCTTCAACTCTTCCGTGAGCTTCTCAACCTGCTCGATCTTCTTCGCTTTTGTAACAGCCATCTTCGAGTCCTTTTCGCCGCGCTCACTGGCGCCAGCGCATAGAGTTGGCAATTGCCAGTTAGGCGCTAGCTGCGCGGGCGGCAGCTTCCACAGCCGCGATGTCAATCGAGATGCCCGGTCCCATGGTAGAGCTGAGATAGCAACCCTTGATGTATTTGCCCTTCGCCACCGTCGGCTTCGCCTTGATGACGCTGGTGATCACCGTCGCGGCGTTCTCGGCCAGCTTCTCCGGAGTGAACGAAATCTTGCCCACCGGCACATGCACCAGGGCCGTCTTATCGGTACGGAACTCCACCTTGCCGGCCTTGGTCTCGCGCACCGCCGCAGCCACGTCGAAGGTCACAGTTCCGGTCTTCGGATTCGGCATCAGCCCACGCGGACCCAGCACTTTACCCAAACGGCCAACCGACTTCATCATGTCAGGCGTGGCGATCACGGCGTCATAGTCCGTCCAGTTTTCTTTCTGGATCTTCTCCACCATGTCTTCGCCGCCCACGATGTCCGCGCCCGCCGCTTCTGCTTCACGAACCTTCTCGCCGGAAGCGATGACCAGTACTTTTTTCGACTTGCCCAGACCGTGCGGCAGAACGACTGTGCCGCGAACCATCTGATCTGCATGCTTGGGATCGACTCCCAACCGCATAGTGAGGTCCACCGTTTCGTCGAACTTGGCGAACTTTACTTTCTGCAGAAGGACAACGGCATCCTGAAGCCCATACGACTTAGGCTCGATTGCCTTGCGCGCCTTCTCGATGTTTTTCCCTGCTTTTCTCATGTCACTCCTTGTCTCCCACCGCCGTTCCTTGCTGCCGAAGGGCCGTGGTATCTACGACTTGTTCGGATAGAGCGGCGCTTTAGCGCCGCGTCTGGCGAACCCTAAGTACGTCCTTGCTGAACTTGAGATCTCCGATCTCAAGTTCAGCAGTAATCCGAAATCCTCACAACGCAGGCCTGAAGGCCTGCTCTACCCGCGGCAACTGCGCACCAGGATCCACCCGGCGCCAACGCGGGGTGAACCCCCGCTCTTCCTACGCCGTGATCTCGATCCCCATCGAGCGCGCTGTACCCTTGACGCTCTTGATCGCCGATTCGACCGAAGCCGCGTTCAAATCGGGCATCTTCTGCTTGGCAATCTCCAGGACCTGCTTCTCGGTGACCTTGCCGACCTTGTCCTTGTTGGGCGTGCCCGAACCCTTCGCCACACCCGCGGCGCGCTTCAACAGAATCGAAGCCGGCGGCGTCTTGGTGATGAAGGTGAACGTACGATCGCTATAAACCGAAACCACGACAGGGATGATCAATCCGTCGAGTTCCTTGGCATTGGTCCTGGCGTTGAACTGCTTGCAGAACTCCATGATGTTGATCTGCGCCTGACCGAGCGCCGGACCAACCGGAGGAGCCGGCGTGGCCTTGCCTGCCGCAATCTGCAACTTCACTGAACCTGTAATCTTCTTAGCCATTTGATTTCCTACGCTAGTTTCGCTGTATTCGGGCTTTTCTGCCCTTCGCTATTTGCCTTTCGCTATTCGCCAGAAGTTCCCCGCAGCCTACGCGAATGGCGAAAAGCGAAGTGCGGCTTTTACGTAACGACTTTCTCGACTTGGCCGAACTCGAGTTCCACCGGTGTCGAGCGTCCGAAGATGGTGACCATCACCTTCAAGGTCTCGCGGTCTTCGTTGACTTCGTCCACCACGCCGGTAAAGCTGGCGAACGGACCTTCGCTGATGCGCACCGCTTCGTTCTTCTCGAACTTGACCTTGAGCTTCGGCTTCTCGCGGCTGTCGGCCACGCGATAGACGATCTGCTTTACTTCGTCTTCCGACAGCGGCGTGGGCTGTTGGCCGGTGCCGACAAAACCTGTCACGCGCGGCGTTGACTTCACGACGTGCCACACATTGTCGTCCATGTCCATCTCGACCAGGACGTAGCCGGGATAAAACATGCGCTCGCTGGTGTACTTCTTGCCGCCTCGCACTTCGGTGACCGACTCGGTCGGGATCAGCACCTTACCGATCTTCGCCGCCATGCGGTCGTCGGCGCGTACGCGCGCCTCGATCGATTCCTTCACCTTGCGCTCGAATCCCGAATAGGTGTGGATGATGTACCACTTCATATTCGGATTTGACGGCTGCTCACCGGCAGCGGCGTCGCTGCCAATGGGCGGCTCTTGCGGAGGCTGCTGCTCAGCGCCGTTATTCTTGGAATTGATGGGTTCTTCTGTCATGTCCACGGCTTACCGACCACTCAGGTAACGCAGCAAGTGATCGAGCGACTTGCCGATAAGATTGTCGATCAGGAAGAAATACAGGCCGAACAAGAACACCGTGATAATCACCACGGTCGTCGTGCCTTGCACTTCCTTCAGCGAAGGCGTCGTGACCTTCTTCATCTCCGTCCGCACTTCGTAATAGAAGCTCTTCGCGCGCTGCGGCCACGCTTTAATGGCTCCTAACCTGTTTTCGCCCGATACTTCAATCGCTGCTGACTTCGCCATCGGATACCTCTGCTTACCGCATTCCCTTGCCGGGTAGAGCGGCGCTTCAGCGCCGCGTCCCGCGATTTCATCTATTCGCTTCTCGAGATCGCCGATCTCGAATAGCGAAGGCGTGAATCCAACTGCCCTGCCCAAGCCTCAAGGCTTGCTCTACCACCTGATCACTGGCAGGGGCGGAGGGATTCGAACCCCCAAGTCCGGTTTTGGAGACCGGCAGTTTAGCCGTTGAGCTTACGCCCCTGCATTGGCACTCAGCTTTCAGCTCCCAGGATCAGCCCTTACAGCTCTTGCATGAATCCTGACGCTTCCTGCCCGCGCCTCCGAACCCTAGTCCACGCCCTACAGCTTAGCGATCCCGGCATTCGTCATTGCCGAATGCTAACCGCTGAAGGCTGCCGGCTATTTCACTTCCTTGTGCGCCGTGTGCTTGCGGCACTTGCGGCAAAACTTGCTGAATTCCAATCGGCCAGTGGTGGTCTTCTTGTTCTTGGTGGTGGAGTAGTTGCGGTTTTTGCAGTCTCCACATTGTAACGTCACAATCTCTCGAGGCATGAGCCTGGTTCCTTTCGTTTACCTCGCGGCTGGGACCGCGAAGCCTTGTCCGCGTCGAAGCGCGGAAATCAGCGGAGCCCCGTCCAGCACTCCACCGAAGAAATTGCCATCTCGCTGGGGCTGAAGCCCCGTTCCACTTTCTCGCCGGGCGGCACGACTGAAGTCGTGCCCGGATACGAGCTCGCCGGCTTGCCGGGTGCCCCGTTCTACGCCATCCTTTGGCGTAGGGCGGGACCGTACCTACGCTACGATTTCCGCAATGGTGCCGGCGCCCACGGTGCGTCCGCCTTCACGAATGGCAAACCGCAAGCCCTTCTCCATCGCCACCGGAGTGATCAACTCGATCTCCAGCGATACGTTGTCGCCCGGCATCACCATCTCCGTTCCCGCCGGCAACGTCGCCACGCCCGTCACGTCCGTCGTGCGGAAGTAAAACTGCGGACGATATCCCTTGAAGAACGGCGTGTGGCGCCCACCTTCGTCCTTCGACAGGATGTACACCTCGCCCTTGAACTTGGTGTGCGGCGTAATCGAGCCACCCTTGGCCAGCACCATGCCCCGCTCCACGTCTTCCTTCGCCGTGCCGCGCAGCAGCAGTCCCGCATTGTCGCCCGCCAGACCTTCGTCCAGCTGCTTCTTGAACATCTCCACACCCGTGACTACCGTCTTGCGCGTCTCGCGGAAGCCGACGATTTCAACATCCTCGCCCACCTTCACCTTGCCGCGCTCGATACGGCCCGTCACCACCGTGCCGCGTCCCTGAATCGAGAAGATGTCTTCAATCGGCATCAGGAACGGCTTGTCGATGTCGCGTGCCGGCAGTGGAACGTTCTTGTCGACCGCATCCATCAGCTCGTCGACCTTGGCCTCCCACTGCGCTTCGCCGTTCAGTGCGCCCAGCGCCGAGCCGCGTACCACCGGCAGATCGTCGCCCGGAAAGCCGTACTTCGACAGCAGCTCGCGCACTTCCATCTCCACCAGATCGATCAGCTCGGGATCCTCCACTGCATCGCACTTGTTCAGGAACACCACGATGTAGGGCACACCGACCTGGCGCGCCAGCAGCACGTGCTCTTTGGTCTGCGGCATCGGACCGTCGGTCGCCGCCACCACCAGAATCGCGCCATCCATCTGCGCTGCGCCGGTGATCATGTTCTTGATGTAATCGGCGTGGCCCGGGCAATCCACGTGCGCGTAGTGACGGTTGGCCGTCTCGTACTCCACGTGCGCGGTTGCGATGGTGATGCCGCGCTCGCGCTCTTCCGGCGCGTTGTCGATCGAGTCGAAGCTGCGGAACTTGATGTTCGGATTGTGCTTCGACAATACCTTGGTAATGGCCGCCGTCAACGTTGTCTTGCCATGATCGATGTGCCCGATCGTGCCTACGTTTACGTGCGGCTTGCTGCGGTCAAATTTCTCTTTCGCCATAATCTCGCTCTAGTAATACCGATAAAGTTTGCTGAACTTCTCACGCAGAGGCAGTGCCACTTCCTCTAGCGTGGTGAAATAAAATTCGCGCATCTGCGCCTGGTCGCTGACCGTGATCGACTCATACCACTGCTTCGCGCTGCGACCACTTTTCGCCAACTTCGTGTCCACGGCCTCGATGAGCCGCTCGTTCAGAATGCGATCGAAATCGCGAATCGGAACGCCCTTACGTTGCAGCATCCGCAAAAAAGTCACAACGCCATCGCTGGCAAAGATCCGAGCCAGTGCAGAACGAAGCGGCTCGAACTCTTCCGGCTTTTGGACCTGAAGATTCGGCTGCTGAAACGGCACTCGCACTTCGGACTGAGCCATGGTTGTCATCACGAAACGAAAAGGCCCTTCACGACTAACTTCAATGCTGCATCAAACTCTGGAGCTGATGATCGGGATTGAACCGATGACCTCTCCCTTACCAAGGGAGTGCTCTACCAACTGAGCTACATCAGCCTGAAATCGCTGGAGCGGGAGACGGGAATCGAACCCGCGACCAACAGCTTGGAAGGCTGTGACTCTACCACTGAGTTACTCCCGCCCTGCTCCTAAGCCACCCAAGAGTCCCTCGACTCCGCTCGGGATTTCGGCGGCAGGCTCAAACGCCTGCCAGTCGCCTCAACTTGGAAGGCTGTGACTCTACCACTGAGTTACTCCCGCCCTGCTCCTAAGCCACCCAAGAGTCCCTCGACTCCGCTCGGGATTTCGGCGGCAGGCTCAAACGCCCGCCAGTCGCCTCAACTTGGAAGGCTGTGACTCTACCGCTGAGTTACTCCCGCCCTGCAAACCAGATCCTGCGCTACGCTCAGGATTTCGGCTGCGGACTCACGCCCGCAAAACGCCTCAAGTTACTCCCGCCTAACTCGCTTCCAGACACACCTAAAACTCATCGTCGCGGTCTTGCTTCTTACTCCGCGCCCACGTCCGAACCGCAAACATCGCCAGAACCGCCAAGGTCGCGATCCGGAATTTCTGATCGTCGATCGTGACCAGCGTCAGAATTCCCAGAACTGCGTACGCGCCCAAGGCTATCGTCAACCGACTCATGCAGCCACCCACCACGCGCAACATCGGCGCGCCCGGGACGCCGTAAAAACCTGGTGCACAGGGGAGGATTCGAACCTCCGTAGCTCGCAAGGAGCGGCAGATTTACAGTCTGCTGCCATTAACCACTCGGCCACCTGTGCACATTCCGCCGAGCTTTCGCCGCTCATCACGCGCTCCAAGCGCATGGTGCGATCGCCGGGACGCTCAATACCACCCGGAAACGACCGCGGGATCCGGAATCGCCACTTCCTGCTGTCAAAGAACCACACGCGCCCGGGAGCACACCGGCTCCGTCTCCGGCAAAATTCCGCAACAGCCGCGCGACTCAGCTCGCGCGCGTTTTGCTGGTTGAAGCTGCTGCTGGATTTCAGTTCTCTAGGAGAGCTGCGCGTCCTGTTCGGCTTGCTCCTGTTACGCCTCGCGGCGCGCTCATGACCACAATTCTGGAGCTGGCGAAGGGATTTGAACCCCCGACCCTCTGATTACAAATCAGATGCTCTACCAGCTGAGCTACGCCAGCAACTAAGTCTGCCTCGACACCTCGGCGTCGACCCAGACATAATTCTTCCTGCCAGCCGGGACAAACACTGAGGCTAACACAACGGAACTCCGCGTGCAACCGAGCTTCCCGACTGGTAAACCATGCGATTGTCAAGGGCGACCCGCAACTCGCCACTCCCGCGGGCCTCTGGGCTTGGGGGATTCTGCAGAGCGCGTCCGCTCATCGGCGGACACTGTGATGCGGTGATTTCTATTCTAGCGAAAATTCCTGAAGCTGACTACTGTGCGGCGATGAATGGCGTTCAATAGGGCTACGAGCACATATTTTCCCATTAATGCTCAGGCGCATTTTCCCGTATCATCAACTCCTATCTCATGCGAAACCGCAGAAATACCCTCTTGGCGGTGCTTGCCGCAGTGCTGGTTGTTGCGGCGATCGTAAGCGCGCTGCTGCTACGGAAACGCGCGGCGCCCGAAGCCGCCCGCCTGCTGCCCCCGTCCGATGCCGTCTTCTACGTCAATCTCGAACCGGTACGATTGCTGACCAATCTTGGCAAAAAGCCTGCCAAAGATCGCGAGCCCGAATACGAAGAGTTCGTCCACGAAACTGGGTTCGAATTCGAGCGCGACCTCGACAAAGCCGCCTTCGCCGTCCATTACAGCTCGGACCCGAACGACAAAGCGGCGAACCCGCGTTACAGCGAGGTTTTCCAAGGACATTTTGATAGCGCCCGCGTAAGCCAGTACCTAAGGAAGCTGGCGAAAAACGTCGAACGCTATCGCGACCACGACATCTTCATTATCCCGCTGGAAGGCCGCACGGTGCGGGTTGCACTGCTCAGTGTCGACCTGGCTGCGGTCTCGAATACCGATGGGCCAGAGGTGATTCACGGCATCGTCGACCGGCAAAAACAAGCGGCGCTGCCTTTCGCCGGGCCACCGCTGGTGAGCGAATATTACCCGCGCGTGCCTCTGGGCAGCGTGCTGTGGATTATCGCGCGGACACCGGACAGCACTGCTGCTGGGAACAACAGCGACTTGCTCATGTCAGGAAGTTGGAGCGGCTTGCTGCCCCGCCACAGCCTCGTCATCGCGTCGGCTCGGCCTCTGAGCGAAGTCCATCTCCGGGCCCAGGTGCTTACCGCCAACGAAGCCGAGGCTCACGCTTTCACCGAGCGGATGGCGACGTTCCTGGCGATTTTCAAGTCGCTGGACATCTCGATGGATGGAGGCGGTCCTGATCCCGATGTCAAAGCGGCCTTCCAGAGTATCGAGGTGCATCAGAGCAAAGACGAGGCGCTGCTCACGGCCACGATTCCGTTCGCCTTTTTCAAGAAGATCTTGAGCGAGCCGCCAGTGGATTTCGGCGGACCAACGCAAAAACCGCCGGAACAGAACGCTCCAGCGGCCCCGTCTAAGTCCAAGCGCAAATAACTAACTGCTAGGGAGGAAGCCCGCGCTCGCGGTGGTTGTTCGCAGATATTTGTGCGGATTGACCGGTATGTCGTGGATGCGCACTTCGTAGTGGAGATGTGGTCCGGTGCTCCGGCCGGTCAAGCCTACGTAGCCAATAATCTGGCCTTTGCGAACCGACTCGCCATCCGCGATCGTGATGCCTGAAAGGTGGCCGTAACGGGTGGTGATTCCGTTGCCGTGATCAAGCTCGATCATGCGGCCATATCCGTTATACGGTCCGGCGAATGTGACAACCCCGTCCGCCGGGGCTATAACCTGTTGCCCGTAGTGGCACGAAATGTCTACACCAGCATGAAACGCACCTTCGCCGTTGAAGGGATCAATGCGCTCGCCGAAGGCGCCGGTGATGGGGCCAATGACTGGCCAAAGAGTGGGGGCTGTGGTAGCTGCAATCCAATCGGAGAGCGTCGCCTGCCGCGTGTACCCCATACCGAGCCCGGCCGTCGCAGCTCCGTTCAGTGCCGATTTCTCCAAGGCATATAAGCGGTCGATGGAATACTTCACCTGGTCCGGTTGGACGGGATCGTCGGTTGTACCCAGGAACTTTTGATTGGGTTTCAGTCCGTAAATCACCGAGACTTCATTGGCAATGGAGCCAAGAGAGGCGACCTGAACGTCTTTTTCGTGCGAGACCTGTTCCAGGGCCGTGTAACGCGTTTGCAGTGCCTTCTTCTCGATACGCAACTCATTAAAACTCGCGACCTTCCACACCATGCGAGCATACGAGCCCGCCATGCCCGTGATCGTAAACATCCCGAGCAGGGCTCCAGCGATAAAGACGTATAAGTAATGGAGGGGGATGGGAATTTTTCGTAGCTGACCTTCCGCATCGCGCGCTACGAAAAGAATATAAAAACGCTTTCGCAAAGCTTTAATCCTCAGTTAGAAATTGTTCCGGTTTGCGGACTACAAAATATGAAAATCCGGAACGTCACACTGCGCCAGGGCCGAAAATTGGTTCCCGGGTCCCTCGGATTGCCGTGAGGTTGTACGACAATCGCCACAAACAAGACATTACATCGTGTTGGGCGCTAGCTATTATTAAGGTTGTGACCTCAAACCGTAACATTCGCATCCAGCTATGTCAAACCATTACCACGGTTCGGCTAGTACTAAAGTGGTATGAAATCCCACTGCTCGTTTCTCGCAAATGAAGCTCTCGTTTCTCCTAAAAGAAACTGAGGACACTACGTAATTTAGAAGCACAAAGCGAAACTCGTGTGGCCTGCGATCTCATTTACCCCGTGCGATATAGTTGGGCGTCGTTACCCATTCCATCCAGGAGCACGATGCCCGCTCAAGAACGAGAGCTGATCCGCCGCATTCGACGCCAAGCCAAGTCTGGCCCACGAACTTCGCACGGCATCGGTGACGATTGCGCAGTCATTTCGCTGCCAGGCGGACACGAGGCACTCGTCACGACGGACTTCAGTATCGAAGATATGCACTTTCGCCGCGCCTGGCATCCGGCGGATGCCGTGGGGCACCGCTGCCTTGCACGAGGCCTCAGCGACATCGCCGCCATGGGAGGAACGCCGCACGCCGCATTTCTTTCGCTCGCGCTTCCGGCTGATCTCCCCCAAAAGTGGGTAGACGGGTTTATCGCCGGACTGCTGAAGCTTGCGAAGCGATTCCGGGTAACCCTGGCCGGCGGCGACACCGCTCAGTCGCCGGACGGAATCGCGGCCGACATCGTCGTACTCGGTTCAGTACCGTCGGGACGTGCAGTACTCCGCTCCGGCGCGCGAGCTGGCGACTTGATCTATGTGACCGGAAGACTTGGGGACTCGTCGGCCTCGCTTCAGGAATTGCGTGCGGGCAAGAAGCTTCGGCCAGCTTCGCATCTCAGGCACTTTTATCCTGAACCAAGAATCGCGGTCGGGCAGTTCTTGCGCGAGAAGAAGCTGGCCAACGCCATGATTGACCTGAGCGATGGCCTGTCGACCGACCTGGCGCACATCTGTGAAGAGAGTGGCGTCGGCGCGATGATCGATTCGGCCGCTTTGCTCGCAGCCACAAGGAAGCAAGGCTTGCAGCTTGCCTTACACGGCGGCGAGGACTACGAGTTGCTCTTCACCGCCTCGCCCAAGCGCCGCGTTCCTACCGCAGTCGCCGGAGTGCCGCTCACGCGCATCGGGGAGATCACCCGCGGCAAGCAGATCAAGCTGATTCTCCCGGCCGGCAAATCGGAACCTCTGGAGCCACACGGCTGGGAGCACTTTTCCTAAGGTAAGGGGGCGAGGCTGCTAAGCCGAGGGAGAAATCTTGCCGGGTTGCGCATCACAATCCAATTTCGCTTCCAATGTTTATAATCCCGGCCATGAACCTGGAACAGAAGTTAGCCGAACTGAAGCGTCGCGACAGTCTCGCCGAAGCCGGCGGAGGCGAGGAGCGTCGTGCCCGCGAGCACAAGCAGGGCAAGATGTCGGCGCGCGAGCGCATCGAGTTTCTCCTCGACGAAGGCACCTTCGAAGAGACCGACAAGCTGGTCACCCATCGCTGCAACGAGTTCGGCATGGACGAGCAAAAGTATTATGGCGACGGCTTCGTCACCGGATACGGACGCATCGAAGGGCGTCTCGTCTTCGTCTTCGCCCAGGATTTCACCGTTTTCGGCGGATCGCTGTCCGAGACCAACGCCGGCAAGATCGTCAAGATCATGGACATGGCGATGAAGGTCGGCGCGCCTGTGATCGGGCTGAACGACTCCGGCGGTGCGCGCATCCAGGAAGGCGTGATGTCGCTCGCCGGCTATGCCGACATCTTTCTGCGCAACACGCTGGCGTCCGGCGTTGTGCCGCAAATCTCGGCCATCATGGGACCTTGCGCGGGAGGCGCGGTGTATTCGCCGGCGATCACCGATTTCATCCTCATGGTGAACCACACTTCCTACATGTTCATCACCGGTCCCGACGTCATCAAGTCGGTCACCCACGAAGAGGTCACGAAGGAAGAGCTGGGAGGCGCCGAGACGCACAACGCAAAGTCGGGCGTTGCACACTTTCTGGCGCACGACGATGCCGAATGTCTCAGCATGATCCGCGAGCTGCTGAGCTTCGTGCCTTCCAACAATCTCGATGATCCTCCGCGCAAACCATGCACCGATCCCATTGACCGCGCCGACGAGAAGCTCGACTCCATCGTGCCCGCGGAATCGAACCAGCCGTACGACATCAAAGACGTCATCCACACCGTGGTCGACGATTCGTACTTCTTCGAAGTGCAGGAACACTATGCCAAGAACATCGTCGTCGGTTTCGCGCGGCTGAACGGAAAGCCGGTCGGCATCGTCGCCAACCAGCCTGCATTTCTCGCCGGCGTGCTCGACATTAGCGCCAGCATCAAGGGCGCGCGCTTCGTGCGCTTTTGCGACTGCTTCAACATTCCGCTGGTCACCTTCGAAGACGTCCCGGGATTTCTGCCCGGCATTCAACAGGAGTACGGCGGCATCATCACGCATGGCGCGAAGCTGCTGTTCGCCTTCTCCGAGGCCACCGTGCCGAAGGTCACGATCATTACGCGCAAGGCTTACGGCGGCGCCTATTGCGTCATGGCCTCGAAGCACATCCGCACCGACGTGAACTACGCGTGGCCGACGGCCGAGATCGCCGTCATGGGACCGGAGGGCGCGGTCAACATCGTCTACAAGCGTGAACTGGAGAAGTCGGAAAACGGAACTGCCGATCGCGCCGCGAAGATCGAGGAGTTCCGCGACCGCTTCGCCAACCCCTATGTCGCCGCCGAACGCGGTTATCTCGATGCGGTCATCCGTCCGCGCGACACGCGTCGCAAGCTGATTCAGGCCTTGGAGATGCTGGAGAACAAACGCGACAAGAATCCGCCGAAAAAGCACGGCAACATTCCGCTATAAAAACAGTTGTCAGTTGTCGGTTGCCAGCTGTCAGAGAAACCGCTCTTCGCCGCTCGCCTTTCGGCCGTTTTGAAAGGGCGCGGCTTCAGCCGCACCGCACCTCTGCCCCATTTGCCCCATTGATCTTGTCATCCCGAACCCTCATTCCTAATTTTTGTCATCCCGAACTCCTTTAGGCGTGAGGGACCTGCGGTTTCCCGCTTGCAGCGACGGCTTCTCCATTCGTCTTTCGTCATCCGAATCTCGGCTCGTCGGTTGAAAGGGCACGCCTTTAAGGCGTGCCACAAGGCTCCCCTTTCATGACCTTGTCATCCTGAGCGGAGTGAGGCGGAGCCGAACGCAGTCGAAGGACCCGCAGTTTCCCGACCCGGCAGCAAACGAAGTCCAGCAAAATGCAGGTCCCTCCACTCGGACGCGCTCTGTACGGCGCGTCCTCAGTCGGGATGACACAGGGCGGAGTGGAATTTGTCACAAAAACGACACCTGAGTCCCATTTTGAGAACGCGCCGGTTTGTGTATAGTGCGGGCTACAGTTTTCACCTTAGCCGGATAGATCGGACGACGCCATGAACCACTCCGCAAGAAATCTGTGCACGGTGTTCGCAATCGCATCGCTGATGGTCACGCTCGGCAGCCTAGTGGCACGGGCGCAGACTCCCTCGGCCCAGCCGCAGCCATTCCATGTCTGCAAGATGACCTATGCGTTATGCGTCTACGCTCCCTGCGAAGGCGTGCAGATAACGGGAGACCAGGTGACGACCACCTGTCAATGCCCGGTGCTGCCGGCCGACAGTTGGTCGGTGGGCGCGAGCGATTGCGAGGCGGACAAGCCGAACGGGGTGCACGTCAAGTCACGCTACTCCCCGGTCAGTACCTATGCCCGCTGCACCAAGCCGCGGCCTTGGGCCATGTGTCTGGATTCGGATTGCAAGATCAACCCGAACGCCAACCCGAATGCCCCGGTAACGGCGTCCTGCAGCTGCGCGGTGATGCAGGGTGTAGGGGATTTTCTGTATGACGCCGCCAAACCTGAGCAGTGCGACAGCGGAATCATGTCCTCGGCGACGGTGGACGACCTGGATGGCATCACCGACTACCTGCAAACCCAAACCCAGATGCCGGTCTTCGACTTCACCGTGGTGAACAAGCAGAAGAAGTAGAGGGCCTGCGAGAACGAATTGAGGATTTGCCTGCGGGATTCCTTTGTCGGGCGGTTGGCCCGGCCTTTGGATTTGCTAACCCTCGATGGAAAAAGGGGTGCCCCATTCTTTCGCGTCTTTTGCGAAAGGGTGGGAGCGACGAAGGCAGACCAGCCTCGACCAAAAGTCTTTGACTTCCAAAGTCCACGTTGCCTGCTCAGTGAGTGCCGGAGATAGTTGACCTGGGTTGTATGTACGTGTCGTAGATCAACAAAGCCCCGCCCAGTCGACATCAGGCTAGAACGGGGGCACCCAAATCAAAAGACCAATACTTAGGGGTCGACAGTCCTCAATTTACTTCCATTCGGAATAGACACTTCGGTTCTGCCTGTACGCAAATCGAGACGCTCTTGCCCGCGCGTGCTCGATGAAAGACGGGCGAGTCTTGGAAGCTAGCATCCCACCCTTCGCGCAAAACCCACGCGAAGCATGGGGCATCCGCACCTGTACCCGTTCCCCGCCCTAGCCAAAACCGGGCTAGAACGGGGCACCCATTCTCAGGATGACACCAAAGGGTTCGCAACTGGTTAATCCTTGTCCTTGGCGCTCCAGTCGATGATGTTCGTCAGCTTCCAGGGATTCTGGTTCAACTCCAATTGAAGCTCGCCGTCCGCGTTGATGACGAACTGAGTCGCGGGAAACAACACGCCAGTGCTCTTGTCCTTGTCCTGATCGTTGAGATCGAATTCTCCGGCGGTCAGGCTGAAGGCCTGCGACTGGGTATTTCTGTAAGCTTCTCCGAAGGCGATCTTGCGGTTGGTGACGAACCGGATCTTGCGTCCAGTGGGCGTGGGAATCACCCGGGCGAAGGCAATATCGTAGCCGGTGGTGCCAGGCAGCGAGATGCGGCCAGCCGGCTTCATCTTTTCGAGAGCTTTGGCCAGGCCTTGGCTTTGGCCCTGCAGAAAGGCATTGATCAGGAGCTGGCGGTCTTCCGGGGTGGAAAATGAGCAAATCCGCACCTTAACCGGGACCAGCTTCCCCATCTGGGTACTCGTTCCCCTCGCGCTGGCGTCAATGGTTTCGCACTTGTCTTTATCTTGGGCAAACGCGGGAAACGTCCCGGCGACGGCCAGCGCCATGGCAAAGATGCCGGCCACGGCGAGCCGCGCAAACTTAACTTGTGAGTGCATGTTGTTCCTCTCTGATCCAACATCATAGTAACTGAGGGGATCGTCCGGGGTTCGAAACCCGGGCCTGCCAAGGTCAAGATACCCACCCAAGCAAAAGAAGGTTGGGTGGGACGCCCGCGCTCCCGCAAACTATCGGCTCCACGCATGGATGCGGTTCAGGCTCACATCCCGCCGTGGAGCCGTCCGAAGGTGCGAGCCAGCATGATCGACATGATCAGGACGCCAGCCCCGAGGATGAGCACGTGGCGCGTGTTGCGCAGGTTGAAGTTGCCGACACGACAGAGGAGAAGGTAGGCGACGGCAACGTTGAAGAGTCCCCACAGAACATTGACCGTCGAAGAGGACAGACCTACGCCGGCTGGTGACGCGAAAGGGCTCTGGAAGGCATGCCCTGAGATTCCATTGCCGAGATGGGGAAGCGCGTTCGCGAGGAAGGCTCCACCAAAAAAATATGCCACATAGTGATACCAACGCATGCTGGCTCCCCCTGGCTGCCCAAGTTACGGCAGCAGACACATGACGGCCCAACCGATCTATCAGCTCAAGTGCCTACCGGCTGTTGCCGAGGTTCGCGTCCGCTCTTTGGATGTAACCCGGGCAAGGTTCGTGCTGGCGTATTCGATGCACGATCTTTTCTAATCTATGCTGAACACAGGAGGCGCGACCGGACCCATCTCCGCCACGTCATTTTTTCGCTACCATGCAGCAGAAAACCCCATCCCGAGTGCTGGAATGGGGTTTTTTGCAATCAGAGACGTCGACAACCGGGAAGGTCCACGATTCAGAACATCCGCGCGGTTTTCGAACTAGTTAAGGCCCTTGATGCTGCCCATGTGGGGGCCATTGGAGACGCCCATGCCGGTAACCAGGTCATAGCCCGGTCCCGCTGCAAGGCCATTGTTGCCAGTCAGAATGTCAAAGAAGTAGAAGGGATCGATTTCCCCTGCGCCGACGCAATTGGCTGTTCCGTCGCAGCCGGCGGCGTAGAGCGAGGTGTTCATTTGACCAAACTTGTGGCGTGCCTGCATGACGTCGGCAAAGATGCCGGCCATGACTGGCGTCGCCACGCTGGTGCCGCCCACCCGGAAGTGTCCGCCGTTGCCGCTGTCATACACGATAACGCCGGTCGACGGATCGGCATCGGCCGCGATGTCAGGAGTGGCGCGGTTGGGAGAGCATAGAGTGACGCCGTTGGCGTTCTGGTAGCCCGGTAAAGCTTCCTGGCTGCTGCATCCGCCGCCGCTGCCGCTCCAACCGGTCTCGGTCACTCGCTGGAAGGTTGTGGTGTTGGGCTTCAGCGTGGTTCCACCTACGCACGTCACATAGGGGGAGGCACAGGGATAGGAGGTTGGCGTTCCGTAGTCGCCCGAAGAGAAGAGGATGGGTTTGTTTACGTTATAGGTGGAATCATAAACATTCTCGCCACTGAATTCCAGCGCTCCATAGCTGTTGGAGAGAATGTCCGACCGGCCCACTGCGGTGGTGACGGCCGTGGCAAGATCGGCGAACGAGTTGCTGCAGCCTTCCACCAACACAATCTTCGCGCCAGGAGCCATGGCATGCGCCCACTCGATATCGAGCATGGTTTCCAGCTCCCAGCCGGTATTGCTACCGCAGAAATTCTGCCCGCCATTCTGGTCGACGTTCGTGAAGCAACCGCTGGCCTTGGTGCAAGGAGGCAGTCCCATTTCAGCGTTGAAGAAATCCAAGTCAGCGCTGTTGTTGGCATAATGATAGGCGTCAACGATAGCGATGGTAAGGCCAGTTCCGTCGAACTTGGCTGATCCAACCGGGCTCTTTAAAAAGGGAGCGCCGTACGTGACTTGCAGAGCGTTGGGGCAGAAATTGAAGCCGCCGTAACTGTTAACAACGTTGCAGAAGGTTGGGAGAGCGCGGGTCACCGCCGGCTTTGGCATCTGGGCGGAAATCCAGATGGTGGGACGGGCGTACCCGGTGGCGACGGCACTAGCCGGAATCACTGGGAGCGGCTTGCCCATTTGCGACGCCGTGGCAGCGAGTTTCTGTATGTTAGGTCCGGCTTGCGCCAGAGCAAATTGGCAGGTCAACAACAAGGCCAGGGAGATCAAGCCGAATGTACGTTTCCAAGGGTTCGACATTCTTAGTAAAAGACAACGTCGAGTGGACACTTCCTTCATACTTCCTCCGGGAACTGGATTTGAATAGGGGCCGGGTATGGTGCGGAACATTAGCAGGCGGGGACGCCTTTTGTTCGTGATGGGCATCACCTTCGCTCGTGATTAGGCCGTGATCCCTCCATGTTTGCCGGCACGCGCTTTATTCAGATGGAAACGAGAATTCCCGCTTTAGGACGAGAGGCGTATGAGTGCGGCGTGCCCACTCCTGCGGAGCCGCGATTGACGGCGGCACCGTGAGCGGGGCCGCGCCCTGTCGCACTCGGTGTCTCCGCTTCCTGCGCCATCCGGGAGTTAAACAAGGTTCTTGGGGAAGGCTTGCGTTGGGTCGGTCAGGGTGATGACGTTGATTTTCACGGCCGAGTCCGTTCGACTGAAGCGCAGGATTTTTTCAGGAACATTGGCCTCGACCAGCAGATGTTCAATTGGGCCCATACAGCGTAGCGCTTCGTCCGGAGTGCATTGCATCAGGTATTCACGCAGCACGCCGGGATTGTAGTAACGGAATTTGCCTTCTCGGTCGGGCTTCAAGGTTTCAAAGAGGCCGCGCAGGTGCTTGGTCAGTTCGTGCAGTCCGCCTGCATACGTAAGATAAATGCCCCAATTGCGGCCCCATCCCTGGCGCACCAGCATGTCGAGCAGCACCGAATCGCTGAACAGTCGGGTCAGGTACAACTTTGGCTGTGCGTTGGCCGTGCCTTCCATGGTGTCGGCGAGCGATTCGAAGTGCGGATCGTTGTAGATGCGCGCCAGCAGTCTCTTGTCGGCCTCCTCGTCAAGCACTGCGTAGAGCGGCTGAAACTCGCCACGCAACAATTGCAGCAGGCGGTCTTGACGATGGCGTGCGGCCAGTTCCTCGGGTGTAATGTCGGAGGTGATGGGTTCGGGCTGGGCATCGCAATCACGGGCGCGCGAGAAATGCGACTCGGCGTCACGCTCAATCTCTTCATCGACCGTCTTCAATTGCACCAGGAAAACAGTGTGACCGGCCATGATGGTATCGCCGTCGTTCAGACGCGAGCGCTTCACCCGATGGCCATTCACATAGGTTCCGTTGCGGCTGTTCAAGTCGGTGATCCAGCAAGTATCTTCGTCGTTCTCCAGCAGAAAGTGCGTGCCGGAGATGAAGGAATCTTTGGAGAAGGCGAAGTCCGCTTGCGTGCTTCGTCCCACGCAGACCTGTTTGCCACGAGGCAAACAAACTTGCCGCCCGGAAGAGAAGCCTGATTTGACAACTAAGAGGATATACATGACAGGACCCGCGAGCCCGCTTCAGTGTCTCCGCCACGTTTACGAACGTGGAGGCAGTCCTGCTAGGAAAGGCGAAACGAGAAGCCACGCGTTGCCCAGATTCTCATTCGACTTCTAACTAAATCTTGGATCTTGGCAGTGCTCGATTACGCGTTGCAACACCGAAATATATTCCGTTCGAGTTGCAATTACGGCAATTCAGGGAACTATAACGCAGGCACGAAACGGCGGCAACTCGCATGGAAGGGTTCGTCACTTAGGTGGGCAGTGCACAGGGCAACAATAAAAGAATCCCGAGGGGATGTTGAGCCGTTTTTCTCGACCAGTAGCTCGCTTTAGACCCTCGCCGACCTGCGCTCATCGGATGCTTGCGCACGCAATGTGCGATCTCAGCTTGGGCTCCGGGCTCGCCGACTAACCGGAAAAACTGTTCAACGCCTCGGGACTCTATCTTTGCCTTTGACGGATTCTTGTTTCCTCAACCAGCGGCTCGCTATCGACCGTCACGGTCCCTCTGCCGCCTTACGCTGCAGGCGCGGAGCAGTGAACTCGCTTCAGCCCCGGACTTACCACCAACTGGGAAACCTGGGAAACTGTCAAAGAACGAGTGTGTTGTACACCCTGCAATTTGGAAGTCAACAACAAATTCGAGACTCTATTTGCTTTGCTTTCAATCGAGTGCAGCACGTCCACAGGCGCATGCCGAAAAATAGTGCAACTCGGAAAATGCAGAGCCGCGCTCCTTCTTTCGTTCGCGATTCATGCGGGTCCGCGAACCTCACGCGTGCGTAGTGGAAGTCGGGCCCTGGAAGTCCGACTGTGACAAATAGGGACAAAGCCTCGACTGGCGCGGCTCCCAGGAAGACTGAACTCAATGCCAGGCATTTGCTAGTATCGGCGAGATGGCTCTGGTAGAAGCTCGGCACCTGGTCAAAACGTTTCGGACAGGCCAATCAGCGTTCGGTGGAGCCGGGTCGGAGCTTCGAGCGGTCAACGACGTGTCGTTGACGATTGATTCGGGAGAAACGCTGGGCCTGGTCGGCGAGTCGGGTTCGGGAAAAAGTACTCTCGGACGAATCCTGTTGCGGCTGATCGATCCCGACGCGGGTGAAGTGTACTTCGACGGCCACGACGTTCGTCGCGCCGGACGCAGTCACTTACGTCAGCTTCGAAGCCAGATGCAGATCATCTTTCAGGATCCGTTTGGCTCGCTCGATCCTCGCATGACAGTCGAGCAGATCGTCTGTGAGCCCCTGGCGATTCGTGGTGGATATCCCCGCGCAGCGCGTCGCCAACTCGCGGCCGAAATGATGCGCGCAGTTGGACTCGAGGAGTCGGCTCTTTCCCGGTATGCGCACGAGTTCAGCGGGGGGCAGCGCCAGCGCATCGGCATTGCGCGCGCGTTAATTCTGAAGCCGCGCTTCATCGTCGCCGACGAGCCCGTCTCGGCCCTGGATGTCAGTGTGGGAGCGCAGGTGATCAATCTGCTCAAGCGTCTGCAGAAAGAATTTCAGCTCACCTATCTTTTGATTTCGCACTCGATGCCGATCGTTCGCTATTTGTCGACCCGGATTGCCGTCATGCAGCGTGGCGAAGTGGTAGAAGTGGGATCCGCAGAACAAATCACGACATCGCCGCAGCATCCCTATACGCGAAGCCTCATTGCAGCTACGCCCGACTTGCAGGTTGCACTGCGGTAAAAGCCAACTGGTAGGGTGACTTGGCATCGGCTTTGCGCTCGTAGAAGGTAGCTCCCTCCAGCCGAAGCAGAAATGCTTTCACCGGCAAGCCTCCGCCATAGCCTCCGAGGTACTTGCCTCCGGCGAGAACGCGATGGCAGGGAACGATGATCGCCACGGGATTAAAGTGATTCGCCTGGCCCACCGCGCGACACCCGTTCGGACTGCCAACGGCCCGCGCGATGTCGGCATAGGTGCACGTTTCGCCATAAGGAATCTTCAGCAACTGGTCCCAGCAGCGCCGGCGAAACGGCGTTCCGCGCAGGTCAAGGCGCAAGTCGAACTCACGGCGCTCGCCGGCAAAGTACTGCTCCATCTGTTCACGAGCAGCACGAGTACGTTGCGCCGACTCTTGCCACGCGATGGGTTGGCCATCGAGCGTCTGGGGCAAACCTCGATCGAACTCCAGTATGACCAAGGCTTGCTCTGAGACACCGATTAAGAGTGGTCCAACCGGCGATAGCATTCGAGAATAGAAAAGTGTTTCCATTAAGGAGCTCCGCGAGACAGAGTAACACTCTGCGCTCCGTGCACTTCCGATCCTAGAAAAAACCCCTCGCATTTGCGAGGGGTGGAGGAGGAGGAGAAGGAGCATCGGTCTCGATCTTCCGAAACCGTTTACTGCTGGGGTTGAGTGGATGGCGCATTCGGCGGATTGGAATTCGATGCACCAGGTTGATTGGCGGAAGCCAGTTGGTCCACATTGTTCTTCAGCAGGCTCACGTTCACGCGATTGCCGTGGTACGGCTTCGCTGCTGTGCCCGCCGAACCCGGCTGACTGCTACTCTCCTGCGTGCTCGCTACTTGGGCATTGCCCATTCCCATCACAAAGATGCGGTAGACCGGAATGTCGTGCTTTTCGACCAGGTAGCGCACCACGGAATTCGCCATGGTCTGCGAAGTCGAAATTCCAGCTTGTCCGCGAGTCGGAGAGTAGCCCTGTACCTCGATCACATAGCCTTTTTCTCCCTTGAGATTCGCAGCCATGTCATCAAGCGCGGCCTCTGCCTTCGTGCTCAACTTGGTCTGACCAGGACGGAAACGGATTTCCGTCTCCGTAGCCGGCTGGTATTGATCGATATTGCCAACCACCTGCTCCACCGTGTTCAGGCGGTTGTTGGCTTGGAGCGCTGTCTGGTTGGCCTGTTGCGCCCGGTTTCCCGCGTCCACGGCGTGCTGGTCGGCCTCCGTGGCTTTTGCCGACGCCTGGCGAATGCCTTCCTGGGCGCGAGAGTCAACATCTTGAATCGATTTCGAGTTCGCCGCCGTCAAGTCATCAAGCTCGTTAACGCGGTTCCGGATAGGCGACATTTGCCGCTGAACATATTTCTTGCGCGCAAACGGATTCATCTTTCCCCAGAATCCCTGGTGATAATCGGGCTGCAACGGTTGGAGAGCGCCCATATTCTGGTCCGAACTCGCGTCAGTCGCGGCGCTCTGATTTGCAGTAGCGGAATTTGATGGGGCTGGGTTCGAGCTCGAGCTTGCGGCGGGCTGCTGGTTGTCGGTCGCGGGCGCTTGCTGAGCCACGGCTGGAACCATCAAGCTGGCAGCCAGCGGCAACGCAAACAGGATACGAGTCTTCATATTTCGAGTTCCTCCGAATTGTGGCGCTGCGCGAATTGTTTGCCTCTCGGAATTCTTAGCCTTCCGCGCTTGGCAGTGCTGTTCTTATTACAGGTTGATTGCCAAACTCCGAAGGGTTGAAAATTGGCTTCAAGCCCCTTTGTTTGCAATCACGCGCTATTGACGTTTCGGGTACTGCACTGGGTAGGAACGGAGAGGGGTAGGTAATTTTGAGGGGGCCGATTGGGTGCACACTTGGGTAGAAATCAAAGATTCTCACACACGGTTCTTCGTAAGCGGGCGAGCAAGAGAGTACACACGACTACCCGATTCTGTTGAGGTGCCCGGCTCCCTCTTGAAATTGAAGCTTCTAAGTTACGGGTGCGGTGTCGAGGCGAACTCTGGGTTGAGATGGCGATTTCGGCAAGACTTTCGCCAGAGCGTTTTCCACCTCACGCCTTGCGTCGGAGAGCGGCAGAGGAGGAATGATTGTTATATGGCCGAGGATGCGGGCCAGCAGAAAGTAGGCGCGACGGCACTTGTGCAGGAAGTCGAGGGGATACTCAGGCTTGCGCGCACGGGCCGCTTCCGGGTCTGCGTCCAAAAGGTACGCTACATCCGGACGAGGGGTGAGGGCGTCGAGTAATCGCACAAAGGCCTGAGTGAGAGGGTTGGCGAGTGGCAAGTTAGCAAGTTCATCATAGATGTAGCGATCCATGATCACGACGTCGGCGCCGGAACGGCGTGCCCTGCGGACGACAAAGCCCAGGTGTATGGCGTCCAGCAGGTAAAGACCGTGCCGAGCAATGCTGAGATACCATCGGCGCACATTCTTGTCGCGGCGGTTCACCGGCTTGTCGGGAGCGCCGATTCCCTTTTCGCTGCCGTACACTTTGTGCACAAAGCCTTCGCGATATCGGCTGAGCACAACGACGTCGTCCCAAAACGCGAGCAACTCCGAAGATAAGCCCCGCTGTTTCAGAACACGCCGTAGACTGTCGATTTGTGTGCTCTTGCCCGAGCCGTCGAGTCCAGAAAACGAGACCAGCACAGGATGACGTCGCGAAGCCGATGAACTTCCCTCGTACATGTATCTCCTTGAATCGCGGGCGCAGCGAACCTTGAGAAGCAATCGCGACGGCTTTCAGAACGATTCGCGCTCAACCGCAGACTTCTTACGGGCGACTTGGAGTTCCTTTGGACAGCGCATAAACTGTTCCGCCAGCCACTCCGACGGCCGCAATCAGGCCAATCTTGATCAACAACGAGCGACGCTGATTTTGCTTGGCCGGCGCAATCGCCGCACCGGCGGGCCGCGAGGCTCCGCCGCCGACCGTGGGCACGCCTTCCGCAGTGGCGGCTCCCAGAGGCTCCTGCATCTGCTGCTCTGGCTTGGGCTGAGGAGCAGGCGTCGCGGCTTGTGGCGAAGGAGGTATTTCGGTGTCCTGCGCAGGCGGCTGCGGCTCGTTCGGCAAGTTCTGGCTTGGAACCGGCTCCAAGGGGCCTTTCGAGGGGTCAACGGTGGTGCCGTTCTGCTGCGTCGCCTGGGGTGAAGGAGCAGCAGCTTCCTGCGCCTGCAGGACCTCTGGACCACCGCAAAATACCAGTGCCAGCACCAGCATCATGAACTTGGTAAGCAATTGACTCTGAGCTTTCATCGAGCGCTCCCACCTGCAAGAAGATTTTGTTGCGGGGCCGTGTACATCATTTCGAATTGCCAAGGGCCTTATGGGTCGCTACCTGGGCCATCGCCGATGACGCGGTCAAATCCGCATCTACCGGCTGCAGCAGACGTTCCACATCGGCGTCGCGGTCGTACAAGAGATTGCGGGCCCGGTTGCGTCCGTAGCGCCACAGATTCGCGACACTCGTTTGATACCAGCACGACTCGCCCATGCGCGGCGACAGTCCGCAATACACCCGGAAGGCGGAATGTAGCGTCTGCGGAGAAGCCAACAACGCAGCCGTCAACCGATGGTTCCCTTCGAGGATCGTCACCGGCTTTTGATCGTCCATGCCGATCAGCAATACCGCGCTATGATCGCTCGAGGTCCGCAGGTGATAGCTGAGAGCCTGAATCTTGGAAACGAAATCGCGCGTCCTCCCGTGAAACGTATGGGTCTTGATACGCTTCGCGATGTCCTTCAGCAGGAAGCTTCCATTGGCCATCTTGCGCCACTGCGCCCGGGGAAATACCCGGATGCGATTTACGTCTTCTTCCTCGATTTCGACTTCCCACCATTGCGTGTCTTCCGGCAGTTCCCTCCACATATGCCCGCGACGCCGGAATAAGAGAGCGCGACGCAATGCGTTTCCTGCTTCATCCGTAGAATCGGCCCCCAACACGAGTTGTTCGAACTGCTCGCGGTCGTGGTGGAACTCTTCGTGATAAAACTCGTTCTTCAAAAATTCAGCAATGACTTCAGACTCAGTAACGCGCCGTAGCTTCTTCATGCACCACCCCACGAGCTGTTGCCCACGACTTTACAAACGGAAGGGAGACAGCAAGCAACAGCAAGAACCTAAGAACTTGCTGGACAACAATCACCTCCAGCAGACTTGAATGGAACCGGCCAATTCCCACGATGATCAGTCCGCTCACGACCAGTTGCAGCCAACCGGTGTTGGCGATCCGGCGTGACATTTCGTAGGTGATCAGCACGACGCTGATGGCATACACGCCTGTCGCCACCGCGTTCATGCTTAGCAGCCATTTCAATCCCTCGCTCGAGGCCTGGAAGTGGGCGCCGAAGAGGGTTCGGAAAACAAGATCCGGAAATGCTGCCAGGAGGAGAACGAAAACCGTCGACATGGCCGTAACCATAATCAGCGGGAGAGCCAGTAACGAACCGCTTTGCCCTTCTTCCTTGCTCTCGGCTGACACCGGGAACATTGCGCTGACAATCGACCAGGCCCCGAAGTAGAGCAACCGGCCGACTAGCGCGATAGCGGCATACAATCCCGCCTGGTCGGGCGGAAAGAAATGCTTCACCATCAGAATGTCGATGTTGCTGATGATGACCTGCCCCACGAAAAACACGATGGCCTGCACCGCCTCGCCGAGCGGAGCGGGTCTGCTCGCAATGGCGGGTCCGCGCAATTCAGACGCGCTGTCCGGCAGCAGGTAGGCAAGAATCACGGAGCCGGAGATCGCGGCGACCGCACCGAGCACGCCGAACCCCATCTTGATCAGGACAATTGCGCCGAGGAACTTGACGATCGCCTCAGCCGCCATGTTCCAGCTCAGGCTGGTGAATCGGCAGGTTCCCTGCAATCCACCGCGTTTTACTCCCAACGGAACATAGACTGCCAATCCGATCGCCAGCACGGCGATGACAGAATTAGACGACAGCCGCAGATACTGCGTGAGTGCGGAATTGCCCAGCAGCATGAACGTGCCCAAACCAATTCCGACCGCCCATGCCCGCCTTTTCGACCGCTGGTAGACAGCGGCTTTCGCGGGCACGCTTTCAGCCTTGGCCACCAGTTTGGTGCAGACCAGTTGAAACGACAGGGTCAGCGCGGAAATCAACATCAAGATGGTGACGGCGGCCGCGGCCCGGCTGAATTCCGACGGCCCAAGCATTCGGGCAACACCCAAGTTGTATCCGAAGTTCGCCAGGCTGACGAAGACGGACCCAATGAGCATGATGATGCTGCCGCCCAGTACCTTGGTATGCGAGGCGGAGACCGGCAACAGCCGCGAAATCCATTCGCGTCGCGCCGGACCAAGCACCACCATCTCGGAATGCGGGCTCATGCGGCTTGGTCAACTCCATCAGGATCCGCATTGTTATTGCCCACAAACGCTTCCGGCGGAACGGTCGGCCCTATGTCGTGAGCGGGATGAGGATAAAAATGTTTGAGGGCATTCGGCAGGAAGAAATGGAAACTCTTCACTGCGGCCGATGAGCTCTCGTAGATTTCGAACATGCGGCCGGTGCGGGTCAGCTCGAGCACCACCGCAGCGGGACGGGAGAGCGCCGCTAACTTCAGATCTCCGTCGTGCTTGACGACCTGACGCATGCACTGCAGCAAAATGTCGACTCCTGCCGCGTCAAGATGACGCACGTGCGACATATCAAAAACAACCTGGGGCCGGTCCGAATTCAAAATGGGCTGCAATTCCTGGTAAAAACTGCGGGCCTGTTTGAGGTTCATCCTTTCCGGCATTCGTTTTACGACTACGGGCCTGCTACTCGTTTCCATATCTCCTCGCGACGACAAATGAGTCGGGGAATTCCGATGCTCCCGAGCCGGACTCAGGGGAGACATCATGCGCCGCTGTCTCTAACACAGCCGCAGGTTGTTCAAGCGATTCAGGCAGCTCCGCCGCGCTCTTTCGACGTGTAGTGAAGAAGGCACGGTAGATCTCTTTAGGTAAGAAGGTAAAAAGAGCTGCAGCGCTGCCCAGAGTTCGAGAAATAGGACGAATGGCTGACATTCCTACCAGCCTCTCGTCGCTGATCTCGACATCGGCGTTGCGCAGGATATGACTGAGGCGATGGAATCCTACGACCGAATGCATCACGTCGAGGCCCGCCCCGATATAGGTGTAGGGCAGCAAGGTGGAATTTTCCACGACGGTGCCGCAGTCCACCTCGACGTGGTGTTCGATGACGCTGGCCCGGGTGACGAGCGCAGAGGCGCGAACCTTCGACTGAACCCCAATGAATGCGGGAGCCACAACGCGGGCCTTGCGGTGAACCCGAGCCCCCTCTCCCAACCAGATGCCCGGCTTCTGTTCCGTCCCTACCGGCTTAATGGCATTTTTTGCAAGCAGGCCATCAACAGCAAGGCGGCGGAGCTCTTCCGCGTTCCGTAGACGATTCACATAGCCCTTTACCTGGTAGTGCTCACACTCCGTCCGCAATTTTTGCAGTTCGCTCCGAAATAAGGCAGCGGCATCGTTGCGGCGTGATGCGGTAAGTACGAAAATATCCACCGGCACGTCATCGCGGTCGACGGCCATCGTAACGCGGCAATGCTTGTCCAGGTGATGCTGGATGAGCTCTTCGTAATCCACTTCCGCGTAGGGACCTATACGGACTGCGAGGACGAGCTCCGCTCCGCCTTCGGCATAACCCGAGAACACGGACTCGGCGGCGGTCCAGAATTCGCCCTTGCTCGCCTGGATCCAGCTCAGGTCCGGACGCAGCGTGGAGCGTCGGGCGAACGGTTCGGCCTTCTCATAGGCTTCGCTGACCAGAGTCGCTGCCGATACGCCAAAACGTTGCAAACGTTGCAGCACACGTTCGAGCACAGGCTGCCCCAGGACATCGAGAAATGCGATGGGAACATCTGCGATCGTCTCGGTCTGTATCTCCTCTTTTTGCGGGACAGACCGGCCCCCCACCATGAGGATGGCTTTTACGTCCATGATTGCCACCTGGGCGCCGCAGCGCGAAAAATTGCAGAGCGCGAGGGTATCCATGAGGGAATTCGACGGAACCGCGCTATCGGCCCCAGCGTGCGTGCCTGCTGGTGCAAATCGAACGAACGAAGATATTGCCGAATGATTTGAGGCATGGTCATGCGCAACGCCGCCGAGAAGTTCTGCTCAGACATCTCGGTCATGCGGTCCGGATCGCTGAGTAGCTGTTGCAATCGGGTGGCCAAGCTCTGCGAACTCCCGACGTCATAAAAATTGATCGCCAGACCCTCGTCTGACGCCATTTCACGGAAATCATCGATTCCGGCGGATATGATTGGGACGCCGAATTCGCACGCCAGGTGGGCCACTCCACTCGCCCCCGTCGCCGATGAGTAGGGAAGTACCAATACACTGGCGCTGCGGAACAACTCTGGGATGTCGTCTTCTCCGACATAGCCGGTAAATTCGACACGAGAGTTACCTTTCAGAGTCTCTGCCACCGACGCGACATAGCCCGGGGTCATGGGATGGTCGGCTCCGGCAACGACCAATCGAAGGTTCGGCATTTCCAGAGATAGTTGCTCGAATGCCTCGATAAGGAGCTCTAATCGCTTGTATGTACCCCACTTCCCAAATGCGAGAATCCGGTGCTCCGGATTGCCCCGTTTCGCGAAGTTGGGCGGCTCCGGACGTCCTCCTAAAATTCCGTGCGCTCGAAAGTGAACGTTGTCTCCTCGATATTTGTCGATCAGAGTGCGCCGGTAGGCAGGCAACAGCACCGAGATCGAGTTGGCCATGAGCAACATGCGCGTCGCCATGGACCCGGCGACCTTATACAGCCCCGGGAAACGCACGCCGGAATCTTTCAAGTCGATGTTGTCCATCAGGTGGTGCAGCGTGACGTGGGTGTAGCGGCCGTTCAAGCGCGACAACACAGGGAGCGTCAGTCCGGAAAATGCGGCGACGGGATTATTGCCGAAGGTCGAAAACAGCAGATTGAACCAAACTACGTCGGGCTTCAGGTCTTCCAGCACCCGCAGCAGGCGCACGGGATTCGCAAGAGAATCGAACCGCCAGCAGCGGTCCACGTCGAAGCCGTCCAGTTCAGGAAGCGACTTGTCGAGCTCGTCGGCCAGGACGGTGAGGCTCAACAGCGGGTCACGCCGTAATTCCCGCGCTATGTGATATCCATATTCGTTCAGCCCGCGCCGGCTCGGCGGAAAAGCTGTGACCAGACAAATCTTCATGCACTCCCCAGGGCCTAACGACTAAAAAATGGTTAAACGAAAGACTGGCCGCACCATCGTGTCGGCCGGACTGCCGACGAACGACGGGAATTGCTCTGCTTGCAGACCGACCGAAAACTGCAATGGATACTCAGCCGAGAAACTCCCGGTGGCATCGGTTACAGTTCGGTGAAGAGGCCTCTTATAGGAGATGAAGAAACTGCTGTATACGTTGTCGTACAAAGTGAAGCCTTCTCCACGGTCGTAGGCAAACGCGCCATCGACGCTCCACGTGTTGTTGATCTTGTACTGCACGGTTCCGCCAGGCCGCAGCGCCTGAGCCGTGGCATTGATTCCGTTTTGAACGCGCCAGGACCGGATGTACTCGCCAAGCACGCTTACCACCAGCTTTTGTCCAAATTTGCGCTGCAAGCCCGCGTAGCTGGAGGTCGTGAAGAACTGGCTGACTTCCGGACTGAACGTCAGGTCGCGCCGAGTGTAGCCGGTGATCAATGCCGTCTTGCCCCAGGGCCGGCCAACTGTGAATTCCAATGCCGTGCCCAGGTCGTTCGAATGCAGGTTCTGCTCGGTGAACGGCCCTGCTTCGTGCACCACACTGCCGCGGAACGACAACCAGTTTCCGAACGAACTGCTCGACACGTACATGAACTGGCGGAAGAGGTTCTGATTCATGTTTACCGGGTCGTCGAGGTCTCGCCGTACGGTGAACTGCAGACCGGTATTGAAAGTCAGAGTGCCGTTTCCGATATGCACGACCGGATTCAGCGCGCTGTTGAAGTTGTAATCGAAAGTGTTGCGGTTAATGATCTCGGCTGCCTGCGGTAACGAGATGGTGCCCACTGCATTGCGGACCTGGAAGAATCCGCTCAGCATGGGGAAGTTGCCGTCGAAGTGATACCGGTAGGCTGCGGTGTAGAACGACTCCTGCTGCGAGCGCGGTGGGGGTAATTGCGAGTTGTTGGTAATGCCGAAGATCTGGCGATCGAGCATGTAGATCGTCGCATCGTCATACAGTCCGCCGGTGGCAACGTTGCCGATTAAGCTCAGATGTCGAGTAACCTGCCAGCCTTCATCGCCGGCAACTTGTTGCTCCTGCTGTTCGGCGATATCGTTATCGCCTCCCATATGACTCGCCTCGGCCAGCAGGCTTAACGCTTTCTGATTGTTATGGCTCTGGCGATACACCGCGCTTTGCGCCAGCAAGTAGTCGTAGTTCTGGTTGCTGGCAGGATCGGAGCCGAGCAGCGCCAACGCCGCGTCCGCCTGCTTCGTCTTGCCCTGCGCCAGATAGGTATTCGCCAGTCCGATGGCGACCACTTCGTCGGCGGCGCCGGCTTGTTTGGCCTTTTCGAAGTATTGCGTGGCCAGGTCGAAGTCGTGCATCGCGAGCAACAGGTTCGCCGCTTCAATCAGATTTTCTGACGTCACCGGTGGGGCTTCGCCGATCCGGCTCTCAGCAAACCCAAGGCTGATCTGCTGCTTGGCATCGTCGTACTTGCCATAGCGAACCATAAGGCGGGCAATCGCCAGACGCACATCCACGCGATTGGCGTCGGGAGCCTCGAGCGCGCGGGCGAAACGATCCATCGCGGCATTCTTATCACCCAACGTCAGCAGGGCGTCACCAGTATCCAGCAGGACAACCGACTGGTTCCCGGATTCCCGCTCTGCCGCCTGCACATAACGGAGCGTGTTGTCGCGGTCATGCAGCTGTGCATACGCATGGGCCATCTGCGCGTAGATCAGGGGATCGTCGGGCGACAGGCTCAATGCCTGATTCAGAGCGTCGATCGATTCGCGGTAGCGGCGCATGTCATATAACGTGTCCGCCAGTGCGAGTTGCAGATGCAGATCGTCGGGAGCGTATTTCAACGCGGCGCGATATTCCTTCTCGGCACTTCCCAAGAGACGCTGTTGGCGGTAGGCGGTTGCCTTGACCAGATGAACGGCTCCCGACTCTCCCATCAGTTTCTGCGCCTGCTCGACATTGTCGAGCGCCTGCTTCGGCTGGTGCAGTTGCAGGTCGCTGAACGCGAGTCCCAGGTGCGCGATGCCGTTATTGGGATTTATTTTGAGGGCTGTGTTGAAATCCTGCGCGGCCTGCTCGGCGTCTTGCTGGTCGTTCCGAACGTAGCCGCGATTCACGTAGGCTTCCGCCATGTTCGGATCGCGCGCGATCGCTTCCGAATAATCATCCACTGCTTCGTTCAGCAATTGCGACTGCTTGTGGACATGCCCTGCCAGCAGCGGAAAGTTCGGCTCTTTGGGCAGAACAGGACCGTACTTGCCGACCACGACCAGCACATCGTCATAGCGCCCAAGGTTGTAGAGGTCATACGCCAGGTAGACGGAGGCGTTGCGGTCTTTCGGCAACTGTTGCAGAACTTTGTAACCGAGCTGCGCCGACTCCTGGTACTTGCCCTCGTGGAAGAGATAGCGCTCGCGCTCCCGCATGATCAGCGGATTGTCGTTCATCTTTGCCGAGGCGCGGTTCACCCATTCGCCGGCCAGCTTAATCTGCCGCGACTCCAAGGCGGCATTCGCCGCATTGGCGATGATGACCGGATTCTCCGGAGCCAGCTTGTAGGCCTTTTGGTAGTTTTGGTCGGCGCGATCAAACTGCTTGATCTGCGTGAACAGATCTCCCAGAGCGAGATACGGAATGTAGTCGTCCGGATAAGCCGCGGCGAGCTTGTTGAAGTACTGCTCCGCCATTTTGGGGTCGCCTTCGTCCCGGTAGAGGTAGCCCATCGCCTCCAAGGCATAGCGATTGTTTGGATCGCCCTTCAACACCTCTTCGTAGACCTTGCGCGAATCGTCTTTTCGGCCCTCTTTCCAGAGCAGATTGGCGTATTGCAACGTGATGTTCAGATTCGAAGGATCGAGCTTGCGCGCTTCCAGCAGGTCGGCTTCGGCGCCTTTCAAGTCATTATCGGCACTCTTCAGCGAGGCGCGAACGCGCAGGAACTCTGCCTTCGCCGGACCTTCGACATTGATCTTGCTGATCTCGTCTTCAGCGATCTGCACCTGCTGATGAGCGGCGCTGTCATCGCCCGCGTCGCGATACAGCTCAGCCAGGTTCAGCCGCAACTGAATCGGATAAAGCTGCCCCTCGGGCACCTCCCCGGCCGGAAGCGCCTTCAGCGCAGCGTTGTACTCGGCAATCGCGAGCCCTGGCTTGTTCTCCGTCTTGGCCAACAGCGCGCGAATCGCGTGCAGCCGGTAGTAGTTCGGATTAATTGCCGCGGCGCGATTCAGGTACGCGCGTGCCTCATCGAGGTTTCCCAGCCGTAGCTGGGCCTGCGAGGCGCTGAGCTGATAGCTGATTTCTTTCGGGGCGCCTTTTGCAGCGCGCGTGTAAGCGTCGGCCGCCTGCTGCTTGTCTCCATCGAGTTCGTACGTGTATCCCAGATCGGCAAGCACCGGCGGCGTCATGTGGGGCGCGCTTTTCAGCGTTTGGATCGCTGCCTTGTAGTCATGTTCCTCGCGATAGTAGTTTGCAGCCGCCTGGAAGATCTCTACGTTATTCGGCGCGTGCTTCTTCGCCAGGTCCAGCATCTGTTTGGCGCGTTGCGGCTCCTTCAGCTTCATATACGCAATCGCCAGCATCAGCTCGACATGGGCTTCCGGCTTCTGACTCTCGGCGCGCTGCAACAGGTTGATCGCCTCCTGCGTGTTGCCGGTGTGCATGTACAACTCGCCGGCAATCAACAGATCATTGGTGCGGTTCGGATTAGCGCGAATCACCTGCAGTAACAACTTTTGCGCTTCGTCGGTTCTCCCCATCCGCGCATAGGTCTGCGCCAGTCCGCTCATGCCGTCGGCGTTACCGGGCGTCATCTGCAATCCATGCTGATAGGCATCCACAGAAGCCTGATACCTGCCCGCGAGGCGAGAGGTGTATCCCAAGAGAAACCACAGCTTGCTGTCCTGCGGAGCGGCCTTCACCGCGCGCTGCGCATAGTCGGCGGCAGCCCCGGGATTTCCGCGACGCAGCGAATCTTCCGCGGCGCGAGCCAGCCGTCCTACCTCAATGCTGCTTCCCCATCCGATTCCGTTCTGTGTGGACGAGGGAGCTTGCGCGGAGGACGATGCCGTTTTCTGTTTCCCCTTCGGGGAAGCGGGAGCAGCCTGTTGCGACTGACCGTTGACCTCGAACGTCTGAGCATCCAGACCAGCGGAGCAGAGCAGCAGCGAACTTAAAATCAGGAGAACAGGTTTCATCTTCACGTTGACTAGCTCTTGAGGATTGCGAGTGTCAGGAACTCTGCTCGCAAGCTGAATTCCATCTGCTCGGATGCGGATCACTGCACTTTTGGCTGTGTGGCAGCTCTGCTCCCGGGCAACTTTGCGCTGAATGGGCACGCCGGTTCTTAATCTGTCCGCGCCAATACCACTTTGTCCGGTGGATACTTCGATGCACACTTTCGGAGTTCCTATACCGCAGCAAACCCAGCAGCAGGTCTGAGAATCAAAACAGCTCTGAATGTCTTCCGGAGGCGCTCCCTTGATTTCCAAGTCCTCGGCCGTTGCACCTCGACCCATACCGCTCTCAGCTATCCTTCTTCTCACGCTGGCGGTGCACGGTCCTTTGCTGCTCATGCAGTTGCCCCTCGGCTCCTACGACGCGAATGTGCACATCTTCTTTGCTGCCCACTACGCACAACACTGGTTCAACCCTTGGAATGTGAAATGGTTTGGCGGATTCTCCCAAACCACGTATCCCCCTTTGGTGCACCAGTGGATTGCGTTGTTCTCGCACGTCATCGGATTGCAGATGGGCTACATGCTGGTGCAGTTCATCGGCATCCTGCTGCTGCCAATCGGTATGTACCGGTACGCGCGGATCTGGGTCGACGAAACCGCCGCCAGCTACGCCTCTGTCGGCTCGGTATTCCTGGGATCGCTCGGTTTGCTCGTCTACCAGTCGGGACAGATCAACACGACGGTGGCCGCCGCCTTGATGTTGAACGCGGTGCCGTACTTTTACACTTGGCTGCGAACCCCCCGATTCAGCGCGTTGCTGAAAGGCATCGCGCTCTCGTGGGCGGCGGCGGCGGCACACCATGTGACCATGATGTTCGGTGCGGTGCTATTCGCGCTCCCTGTCGTATGGGTTGCGGTGCTCGACGTCGACCGAGAGGACGAGGAGCGGAGCTCGGTCATGGGAGTTTTGCTGCGCGCGATTCTTTTCGCGGCTCTCACCGTGGGCGGCGTCATCGTCGTGTTGTTGCCATATTGGATTTCACTGTTCCAGAATCCAATCACGCAGATGCCGATTCCGCACGGCTCGCGCGACAATTACTTGTTGAAGCCGATGAGCGGCATTAACTTCTTCCTTATCCCCATGGGCGCCATGATCCTGGCGCTGCCGTTCATCGTCATGCGCGGAGCGGCGGAGCGGCGGCTTCGGCCACTTCTGTTTGGCTGGTACCTCACGGCGATCATCGGACTCGGTGGCACCACTCCCGTTGGCAAGCTTTTGCTGGGCCGTGCCTACGAAGTTTTAACCTACGAGCGGTTCACCTTCTGGGCGACGTTGATGGCGATGCCTTTTGTCGGCCTTTTGGCAATGGAACTGGTTCGACGTTTCCGTCAAAAAGCGATCGTGGGCCTGGCGATAGCGGCCGTCGGAACCTTCGCGATGTCGGTCGCCTGGATCACGATCCATCCGATTTACGGCACGCCCTTCGACGTGCAGCAAGTGACCTCGTTCCTCAACCGCGACGATCACGCCAAGTTCCGCTATATCACGCTGGGCTTTGGGAATCAGTTCGCGCGCGTCTCGACTTATGCCAACGCCGACAGCGTTGACGGTGACTATAACTCAGCCCGTCTTTTGCCCGAGATGACCGCCTACGGCGCCGGCCAGCTTTATAACTCGAAGTTTTACGGCACCTCGGGTATGGAGGCGCTCCGTGCCGTTCTCAAGCACGCCAATCAATACGGGCTGAAATACATCTTCGTGCGCGACACCTACTACGAGCCGCTGCTGGCATTCGCGGGATGGCGAAAAGCCGAGACCTACGACAATGGCAATGTCACCTTGTGGACGAAGGAAGATGTTCCTCCTGCCCGGCCGCTGGAGTTTCCCGGCCTGATGCCGACCGCGATGGAAGGAATTCTGTGGGGCACTCTACCTATGGCCTCCAGCCTGCTGGCTCTGCTGCTGGTGCTGCTGCTGCCGGAGAGCCGCCGGATGACCCGTCCTGTGGAGTTCCCCTCGCAGGCTGAAACCGAACCCGTTTATCTGCGGGAGGCCAAGTAAATGAAGCGCACACTTCCTATCATTCTTATTGTTCTCACCATCGCCCTGGTTGCCGCCGGAACCATTCGGCCCAACGAACTGTCGCCCGCGCGGTCTCCGGAGGGGGCCGTGCAGTCGCTGTTCGCGCATGTCAAAGCGCACGACTACAAGGGCGCCTATTCCTACGTTGCCCGCGACAGCAACACCGATGAGGCTGCCTTCGCGCGCGACCTTAGCGGACGCGACGGCAGTCTGCGCACCTACTCGTCGCTGCAGCAGGCCGATACGAAGGTCCTGCACGAGGACGATCAGCAGGCACTGGTGCGTGCCTCACTGCAGTACGCGACCGCGGTGGGGGCTTTTTATGACACGCGCGATTTGAAGGTGGTAAAGGAAAACGGCAGCTGGAAGGTCGAATGGCCCGTGGCGAAGGAACCGAAGGTTCCCCCGCAGGTGATCCAGGAAAATTATCTGCGGTGGGACGTGATCACTCGCGGGGCAAGCGACGACTTCGGGGCGCAGAACGCTGAAGCGCCCCGCGTCCGCATTGTGTCGATGAATGCCATTCCGCAGGAAAACGGGACCATCATCGTGGGAGAAATCGAGAACGAGGATACAGTGCCGGGATTCGTCGCGGTGAGTGCGACGCTGGTGGGCAAAGACGGGAACGTGCTCGGCGAAGAGAGCAGCTTCGACAAGATTTCGCACACCCTGCTGCCCAAGGAAATCTCTCCTTTTCGCATCGATTTCCCTAAGGTGAAGCTGGCCAACGTGAAGAGCGTGCGCATGCAGCCCAATGCTATGCTGGTGCCCGCCTCGGCCGATCCGGTCATCGGCGTTCTGCATCAGCGGGTCGAGACCGACAATCGGGGACGCCACGTGCTCAAGGGAGAACTCCTCAACCAGAGCGGCGAGGTCGTAAACATCCCGCATGTACTCGCCACCTACTACGACAATTCCGGCAAGGTGATCTGGGTCTCCGACGGCTATATCGACCAGGCGCTTCTGCCCCAGACTCCGGTGCCGTTTGCGGTAGACCTGCGCGACGACCTGGCCGCGAATGTTCATAATTACCGGGTTACGGTGAACCAGTACATTCTGAATGCGCAGGACCAATAACGCGATGAGACAACTTCGCTTCGCCATCGTTCTGCTTACCGCCTCTCTGCTCGCCCCGGGAGCCCAGTCGTCTGAGCTCAAAGTGCCTTCCACGGTGACCGCCGGGAGCGGGCTCACGATTCCGGCCACCGGTAATGGAAGCGGCACGCTGTATGTGTCGGGCCCGGGCACTGCTATCAAGCGGAAAGTCGATCTCAGCCAGGAGATTCAAATCAGCGGCGACGAACTCAAGGACGCAGGTCTTTACATTGTGTCGATCGATGGCAAGGAAAGCGCGCAGTTCTTCGTAATCGCAGCGCCGGTGAACGCCATCGCGTTCCTGGCCCGTCCATCGCGTGTGCCGGCGGACCGGCCTGACGTCATTGCCGGCACAGCCTTCCTCTTCGACAAGTATCAGAACCTGGTACTTCAGCCACGGCCGGTGAAATTCGATCTCAACGCAAACGGCCAGAATACGAATCGTACCGAGACGTCGAAAGACGGCGTCGCGTTCACCAAGTTCAGTTCCTCCAAGAAAGAAGGGCCTGCGGAGTTCGTCGCTTCCAGCGGTTCGGCGTCGGTTCGCCGCATCGTGCAGGAAGTCGCCTCCGACCCGTGCAGCATTCGCATGCGCGCTCAGCCCGACCCGAAAGGCATCCTGGTGCAGACCGATCCCATACGCGACTGCGCTGGCAATCCCGTTCCCGATGGAACCATCGTGACCTTTACCTCGACCGATTCCCAGGGCAAGAGCACCGTCGATGCCCGCATTAAACGCGGCATCGCGCAGGCCCAGCTTCCCGCGTCGAACAACGCCACCATCTCCGTGGCCGCCGGAGTCGTGGTCGGCAACGAAATTCATTGGGGAGGCGGACGATGAAATCCGCAATTCGGTCCGCTCTCATCGCTGCACTGCTGTTTGCTTTTTCCCTGATCGTGCCCCGCAATGCCGGTACCGTCTTCGCAGCCAGCGCTCCGCCTATAACCATCAACGTTCAGAATGCTGGCCCGCGGCAGGTGGAAGACACGACCCAAAAAGCCGTAGCTCGCGACTACGCCGCCGCCTGGCAAGCGATGACCGAGGCGCTCGACAAGAATCGGACGGACCTGCTAGCCGGCAACTTTGTCGGCGATGCTGCCGATAAACTAACCTCGACCATCAAGCAACAGCAACAGTCGGGCCTTCACCGGCGCTATGTCGATAAGGGACACTCCGTGCAGGCGGTCTTCTACTCACCCGAAGGTTCAGCGCTGGAGCTTCGCGACACGGCGAGCGTTCAAATCCAATTGCTCGATGGCGACAAAGTCCTCTCGTCCCAAGACACGACCGTGCATTACGTGGCCATTCTCACCGCGGCTGAAACTTCCTGGAAGGTAAGGGTTTTGCAGGCTGTGCCCGCGTTTTAACCTTCGCCTTGCGGCTACGTCTAAACTGCTCCCGGGTTTATTCGAGCAGCAGGATTGGGTGCCGAGGTGGCATATGATTGCCAATTTCCCCCACGGCTGCCCCGGAACGACTAAAATAGGAAGACTCAGGCGTCCGATTCGCATCCAATGGCTGTTGAGTGGCTGGTTTCCCGAATGAATCAAACTTCTTTTCGTGTTTCATACCTGGCGCTGATCGCGCTGCTGTTGGCCGGCTCCGTAAGCGGCTTTGCGCAAGACAACGACAAGCCGGCTACCCCTGTGCCGCCAACCTCGGACCAGGCAGCGCCCGCCCCCGGAGCCTCGCAGGAAGGTCCCGAGGCGCCGGCAGCCAAAGACGATGATGCCCCAGCCCCGGACGACAGTGCCGCTGCAGCCAAGACGTCAACGGCCCCAAAGACTCCCGATAAGGCCGCGGCGTACTATCACTTCTCCTTAGCGCATATGTATGAAGAGATGGTCTCGATGTATGGGCGGACGGATTACGCCAACAAGGCCATCGAAGAGTACCGCGCCGCTCTCCAGAACGATCCCAGCTCCGACTACCTGAATGCCGCGCTGGCCGAGCTCTACGCCAAGACCGGCCGGATTCGCGATGCCGTGCTCGAAGCCCAGGACATCCTGAAGCGCGACGGCAATAACCTCGAGGCGCGCCGTCTTCTGGGACGCATCTACCTGCGCTCGCTGGGCGATATGCAGGCCGGCTCGCAATCGCAGGAAGTACTGAAGCTCGCCATCGAGCAGTACGAGCAGATCGTAAAACTCGATCCCTCCAGTGTTGAGGACCATCTCCTCCTGGGACGGCTCTATCGGTTGAACAACGAACTTCTTAAGGCAGAGGGCGAGTTCAAGGATGCGGTAAAGATCCAGCCTGATTCTGAAGAAGCGGTCAGTACGCTCGCATATCTTTATAACGAGGAAGGCGATTCCTCGCGTGCTCTTCAGGTCCTGAGTGCGATTCCGCCGGCTTCCCGGACGGCTAAACTGTATTCCGCCCTGGGCTACACCTACGAGCAGCAGAAGGACTACAAGAAGGCGATAGACGCCTACCGTCACGCCATCGATCTGGACCACGACAATCTCGATTCCGTCCGCGGCCTGGCGCAAAATCTGATGAACGACGGGCAGACCGACGCCGCCCTCGATCAATACAAGATCATCGCCGACGCTGATCCTTCCGATGCTCAGACCTACATGCGCATCGCTGAGATCGATCGTAAGAACGGAAGGTTTGATCAGGCACTGGAAGCGCTGAAGAAGGCCAACGGCATCGTCCCCGACTCCTTGGAGCTGCAATACAACATCGCCATCGTCTACGAAGCACAGGGCAAGTATGATGATTCGATCGCGCTCCTCGAACAGCTCTTGACCAAGACCGATCACGCCGACGGCAGCTACAGCGTTCCTGAAAAGAACAATCGCTCCGTGTTTCTCGAACGTCTGGGTACGGTTTATCGCGAAGACAACAAGAACCAGGCCGCGGTCGATACCTTCCGCAAAATGCTGCCTCTGGGCGACGATAATGCGATCCGCGGCTACCAGCAGATCATCGAAACCTACCGCGATAACAAGCAGTGGCAGTTGGCCACCGACACCGCCGAAGAGGCGGCCAAGAAATTCCCCAGCGACCGCTCCTTGCAGATGGTCGCGGCTTCCCAGCAGGCCGACATGGGTCAACCCGATGCCGCCATCGCCCAGGTGAAATCGATGCTCAAGGGGACAGGCGAGGACCGCGACGTCTACATCGCCCTGGCCCAGATGTACAGCCGCTTGAAGCGTTGGGATGACGCCGAAGCCAGTATCAACAAAGCGATCGAGCTCTCGCCGCGGCAGGAAGACAAGGATTATGCGATCTTCGTGGCCGGCTCCATTTACGAGCGGCAGAAGAAGTACGACCTTGCCGAGGAGGCTTTCCGCAAGGTCTTGGCGAACGATCCGAAGAACGCCATGGCCCTGAATTATCTGGGATACATGCTGGCCGACCGTGGCACACGCCTCGACGAAGCGCTGGGCTACATCCGGCGCGCCGTCGCTCTCGATCCGCAGAATGGCGCCTACCTCGACTCGCTGGGCTGGGCCTATTACAAGCTCGGCAATTATGATCTCGCAGAAGAAAATCTGCGACGCGCCTCCGAGAAGATCGGCGCCGATCCAACCGTTCACGATCATCTTGGCGAGCTCTACTCCAAGACGGGACGCTTGAAACTGGCGGCTGCCAACTGGGAACGCGCTCTCGAAGAGTGGAACAAAACCATTCCTGCCGAGGTGGACAGCGATGACGTCGCCAAGGTGCAGAAGAATCTGGAAACCGCCCGCGTGAAGCTGGCAAAGCAAAACGGCGGCGCTACCGCACCCAAGCAATAGCCACGCTCGACTTTGAAGAAAAGGCGCTGCTTCGGCAGTGCCTTTTGTTTGCCCTCGTTAAACCGGAAAGGTCGTCATTCGGACCGCAGAGCTTGAGCCCGACGTGGAGGAACCTGTTTTTCAGGAATCGGCTGTGCGCCAGCGAGCTGCTAAACTCGCTCCATGCTCGCCCGCTATGCGGTTCGCGTCGAGGACTCGCGCGGCCGCCGCTATCCCGAGCCTCCGCATCCCTACCGCAACGCCTTCCAGCGCGACCGCGATCGCATCATCCATGCGCGCGCCTTTCGTCGCCTGGAGAACAAGACGCAGGTCTTCACCCGCCGCTACTCCGATCACTTCCGCACTCGGCTGACGCACACCATGGAGGTCGCCCAGGTCTCCCGCACCATTGCTGCTGAGCTTCACCTGAACGTCGATCTTGTCGAGACGCTGGCCTTGGTGCACGACATTGGCCATCCGCCCTTCGGTCATGCCGGGGAACGCACCCTTAACGACCTGATGAAAGCGCAGGGTGAGTTCTTCGATCACAATCTGCAGGCCCTCCGCATTGTGGAAGACTTCGAGTTGCGCTACGCCGAATTCCGCGGCCTGAACCTGACCTTCGAAGTGCGCGAAGGAATCATCAAGCACTCGCATGACTACAGCGTCATCGAGCATCCCGACCTCGCGGAATATTTGCTCGACCAGCGGCCTCCGCTGGAGGCCCAGCTCATTGATCTGACCGACGAAATCGCTTATAGCACCGCAGACCTCGACGACGGCTTCGAGGCGAAGCTGCTGCAGTTGCCGCAAGTGCGCCAGAATGTGCGTGCGTTCGAGATGTTCTACGTGGAAGCCGAAGCCCGCTTCCCCGGCGCGCCAGACAAGATGAAATTTAACGAGGCCCTCAAGCGCATGCTCGACCACTTCGTTACCGACCTGATCGAGAACACGCGCCGCCGTATCGCAGAAGCCGGTGTGTCAAGCGTGCAGGAAGTGCGCCAATATCCAGAACGGCTGGCCGCCTTCAGTCCGCAGGTCGATGCCGAGCGACGCGAGGCCAAACAGTTTCTCTACAGCGCCCTCTACGAATCGAAGCCGCTGCTGCCCGAGAAAATCAAAGCCCAGAAAGTAGTCGGAGAGGTCTTCCACCATCTGCTCGCGCATCCCGACGCTCTGCCGCGGAGCTATCGCGAAAAAGCCGAGACGGAAACGCTCTCGCGCGTGGTCTGCGATTACATCGCCGGCATGACCGACAACTACATAGAGGATTTGCGGAAGAAGCTGCTGGCCAAGAGCTGAGGATGGGTAAGGCAGGGAGGGACACGTGGACACAATTTTCAGAATGAGCTTCACATCATTGACTCTGCGTCCGCCGACCAGGAACAGACTTATTGATCGTGCTCGTCCTCGGACTCGTGTGTCCTGTGTAACTGAGTTTCGCGTGCGACGGTGGAACCCGGTGGCAGAAAACAGTCCCGTGAGGGACGGCTCAGCTTAGCCCAGGACGTAGCCGAAGGCGGAGTCCTGGGTAACGTAAAAATTTGCGTCCGGTCCCGGAAGGGACAGCACGGTTCCGACAGACTCTTCAGCGCTGGCGGTGCGCCCCAAACTGGCCAGAATCCCTTAGGGAAGGCAGAACCGCTGCTGCGCCAAATCGCGGATTCCTCATCGCTGATGCGGTTCGCAATGACGGCAAGCATACGAAAATACTAACGCGCGATCTCCGCGCTGGTAGCCCGCTGCCGGCTGGCCAGATACCCGATACCGAAGAACACTCCCGTAAACAGCAGGTCCGAGATCACGGTGTTGCGGAAGAACGGCAGGCCGGCGACATAGGCCATCGTCAGCCCGTGGAAGCTGGCGGGATACATGTCGCGCCAAACCATCCACACCATTGCGTTGCTGATCAGGAAGAAGGATACCGAAGCTACCAGCGAAGCCGTGCCAATGCGCAGCGCCGACCAGGTATTCGCCAGCATCCCTCCCAACAGCACGATGCCCACATACCAGGCCCAGGTGACGAAATGATCGGCCGTTAACGGGTAGCCATAATGCATCTTGGTGAGATAGATGTCGGAGGCGACCAGCAGCAGGATCGGCGTCACCATCTGCTTGCGAGGCATCCGCGCGCCAAAAAACAGCAGCGCCGCGGCGACCGGGGTGAAGTGAAATTCCATCGGAATGAAGCGCGCATGGATCGCAACCGCGAGCAGAATAAAGAGATAAGCCAGCATGATCACCTCACGACGTGTTCGACAATACGGCTGTCTGATTCTGTACGGTTGATGGTCGAACGTCAAGCGGAGTTTTCTCACAGAGAAATGTAGCTTGCCCGAGAATCAAACGCTTCCATCGCGAACTGCCGCGCCGTCGGGCATTGATCCTGCGGTCCTGCTAGAGGGAAGGCTAGCCGCCCGGCGGCGAGATTGCGGTTAGCCGTGGGCGTTAGCCCGCGGTAAAGTTAGGAAATAACCCGAGCCGCATAGCGGCGGCACCAGGGCTCGCGACATCCTGTCGTGGGGTGCGTGTACTCTTCAACCTATCGCGAATCGCCGCGCTCCAGACTCTCGACCGTGGGAGACTTGCTGGTGTTCATGCCTTCGTTAAGCACATGCAGGCTAGGGTCGAGCAACACGTAACCGGTCAGTGGCGAGCGTCCGCCGCGCGTTTCAGGATAGGTGTAACGCAGGTCCTGAAACTCCGCCAGAGAGCCCGGCGTCGCGCCCTCTAGCTTCTGCACCTGCACATAAGGAAACGCTGCCCAATCCAGGTACACACGGCCGAGATAGGAGGACTTCGCCGCCTCGCTCGCCGGGGTTTCCTCGGGCTTGTAGAACGTAACCGCCGCGGAGGAATCGCCGTCGGGCGAAAGTAAACTCAACGGCACCGTCTCGAAGAAATCGTGGGTCTCGACAACGCCATGCCACTTGAAAGGATCGATCCAGTAGGGATAGGCTGCCACCCGCAACGGGTCGGCTCCGCGATAGGTCACCGCGTTGAGGGCACCGATTGCCCGGCGATGTTCATAGTCGCGAACTGCCCAGATCAACACAACACACACCAGGGCGAAGATGGCGCCGCCGCGCCCACGCGCTCCCCGGCTGCGCACTCCGATCTCGGAGTTGATCAACCCGAACAGCGCCGGCATGGTGAGTCCCGCCACCAGCGCCAGCAGCATCAATGGTTCCACGATGTACACAATATCCCAGGAGTACCAGCGATAGTTGAAGGGTTCGAACAGGCGAATGCCGTAAGCGGTCGTGTAATCGAGAAGAAGATGACTGAGCGCAGCGATCACGGCGAGAAGGTAGAGGTAAAGCCAGCGCACCGGAAGCGGATTTCCTCGCGCATCGACTGGCGCCCGTCTCTTCTTGCGGCCAAAGCGTCCGCGCAACCTCCAATAGAGATACACCACACCCAGGCTGGCCGCTGCGATGAAAGGAACTCCGACAAACGAGTGGGCGATGCCGCGATGATGTTGGAGCCCGGCGATCGATCCCTTGAGACCCCACAGCACGTCGATATCGGCGGCTTCGGCGGCCAGCACCATCGTGACCGTCGCCAGCGCGCTCTTGCGATTGAAGCCGGAGCGCCCCAGGCACGCTCCGGTCAGGAAGTGTGTGACGGGATCCAAGGGCCTCCTCGGGCTGCCGGTGAGCACTTCATTCTTCCTGGTGCTCCGTGTTCCCGGCAAGCAGGTTCAACGCGTGCGGCAGAACGAAAATGACGGACTGCAGCGACTCGACGGCGCCCTTCGGACTTCCCGGCAGGTTCAGAATCAGCGAGCTTCCACAAACGCCGCAGGCGCCGCGGCCCAGAATCGAGAACGGGGTCTTTGCCAGTCCGTCGCTGCGCATCTTCTCCGAAATGCCGTCGATCAGGCGGGAACACACCGCGCGCGTGGCTTCGGGCGTGACGTCCCTCTCGGCGAGGCCGGTGCCCCCAGTCGTCACCACCAGTCGCACATCATTCGCCAGGCGAAGCAGCGCCGATTCGATCTCCGCACGATCGTCCGGCACGACCTCCGGTTGCATAACTTCGAAACCATGTTGACGCAGCAACTCGGCCGTCGCCGGACCGGACATGTCGGTCCGCTCTCCCCGCGAGACGGAATCGCTAATCGTGAGCACGGCCGCGGTCATCATGAAATCTGGGGTGGGAATGATCGGTCTCCGCGAGGAGCTCGGCCGTGCAACGAGTTCGTTCTTCCGTGCCGACAGCGCCGCATCCCGCTTCTCCATCTGGCGCTCACAGCCTCGTCCAAGGCCCAGCGTCTACGATACACGCGTTTGCAGGCCGCTTCCTCGCGAGGTGTATTCTAACCTTGATGGAGGCCCGCTCCGGGCCTTCTCCTGCAACATTTATTTATTTTGGATCGTGCTCGATTGCGAGGAAAGATTTCGTTGAACCCTGGGCGCCCGAACTTCCTGCTGGCCGCAGCTTCCATTGTCATCGCCATTCTCTTCTGGGCCGCCTGCGATTCCGAGCCTCGCAAAACCGACGCCGAACTCGGCCTCACTCCCCAGCAGTCGCTCGGCCGTCGCGTCTACGATAATCGCTGCGCCGATTGTCACTACGCCTACAGCAAACATGATCTGAAAGGTCCCAGCCTGAACGGCCTGTTCCGCCGCCCGTACATGAAAAACGGTATGCCGGCCAGCGACGCTCGCGTCGCCGACGTCATCCTTATCGGCCGGCCCAAAATGCCGTCGTTCCAGAACAAACTCACACAACAGCAGTTCGACGACCTCATGGCCTATCTGCACACCCTGTGAGCGAGCGCCGAACTCGAAGGGGCACAACTGATCTGCGCCGGGTGATAAGAAGAAGGGCGCAGAGTGCTAAGAAGGGCGCATCTTTATCTGCGCCGGGTGATAAGAAGAAGGGGCGCACCTTTAGGTGCGCCGAGTGATAAGAAAAAGATTCCTCGCGGACTTCAGTCCGCGAGGATGTGTGGTTCGCTAAAACCTTGAACTCCAGTGGGCTGCGTTGGTAACGCCGCGAACCGCTCTAAGCGGTCTTCTTCGCCCACACACTGGCGTTCAGGCAGTCCACCACACCGTCGATCACCTTGCTCAGGCCATCCTGGAACTTGCCGCCATCGATGATCTGCTTGTTCGTGATGGCGTCGGTGGCGGAAATCGCCGTCTGCACAATCGCCAGCGCGGCGTCCTTCTTGGTCGTGCCGGTCTTGCTGCCGAACAGACCCTCGACCCCTTGAACAATCGTTGGAACCAGAGAAACACCTTGTAACAGCTTTGCTACAAAATTCATAACAGCTCCTTTTTGGATTGAATACTTGCGGATACAGTTGCGGGATTGCAAAATTAATGGCGGTAGCGCAGGTAGTCGACGGCCACATGGAACAGCGTGAGCAGGCCGCCCACCGCCGCGGCAATGCCGGTGTAGCGCTGCAGGTACGATTCGTGTTTGCGCACTCGCAGCTCCAGCTCCTGGATCTTGCCTTCGTTTCCGTTACCCACGATCCATCGCATGTGCGCCTTTAATTCGGCCAGGTCGGAGAGAACTACTCGTTCAAAGTCACTCATAAGGGATAATCCACATGCAGCAGCGCCGAATCGCGCGAGTACTTCGCGGGAGAAGACGCGTCGTATTGCCGCAAATAATAGTCCTGCACGCGCGAAAGCCGCGGCAGGCTGAAGGCTTGCGTGGTGTAACGGCCCACCAGGTTCCCGTCGGCGCCCAGTCCCCATCCCCCGTCGGTGCGCCGCACTTCAAAGCCCCCGCCCGGAGCAGGCCCTTGGCCCATATCAACGGAGATCGACGTCGAGGCAACGCCGGTAACCTGTGCCGCCGTGAGTGGCGCAAGGTACAGCGAAGCCGATGGGCCCGTTGCCGTGAACACCGTCGTCAGCGGTTCCGGCAACGTCATGTTTTCGAATTCTGTCGTCAGCCCCGTCGCAGCGTCGTTGGCGAAGCGGATCGCATACTCCGACCGGTCATCGTCCAGCGAAACCACCTGCACGTCGGCTTCGCGAACGATCGCCATAAAGGCTGCCCCGCGCGAAGCTGCTGTCACCTGGACCGCGTCGCCCGGAAGCACGTCGCTGGCCGGCAGAAAGTCGCTGACCACGCGGTATTCGCCAGTCCACGCCGGTTGCACGGTGTCATCCAGCAAAGCCAGCGCCGCATTTTCGCAGTCGACCGACGATGGCGCCTCGGGCAACTTGAGCCGCTTCACCATGCTGCGCCGGCCGCTGTCGGCCCCATTCGCATGGACCGCGATGCTCGCCATGTCCTGCACCCGCGCCATCGCTCGCGCACTGCTGCGGTAGGCCACCACAATCTGCTCATTCTGCTGCGGAGGATAGGGAGGATAAAACCGCAGCTCGGCCGCCGAGGTCACATAGCATTCCCCGCCATCGGCGAGTTGTCCCGATAGCCGTGTGCGAAACGCGTCTCCCGGAATCATGCTGCGAATTTCTACGCCCGGCGTCTGCTGCAACCGACTGAAGGAAAGGGTTGCATTCAGGTTCGTGGCATTCAGCAGCCCATAGGTCGCAAACCCCGGCGGCGCGCCCAGCACGTCGTCGAACAACACGGTCGCCGGCACAGCGAAGGTCGCCGGATTATTCGGATCGATGTCATGCACCTGCAGCAGCACGCGCATCGCTGCTGCCACCGCATCGCCGCCGCGTCCGTTCCCTGCCGGGTGCACCGACGAAAGATACGTGCGATGCGTGCGGTGCGCCTCATTGCAGATGATCTGGGTTACGAAGGAATACTGATGCCCGGCCGTCGTGGCAATGACCGGACCCGTGAGCGCACCGTTGATCAGCGCCTGAATCGCGCTGTTGGAGCCGCTCGGCGAAATCTGAAAGCCTGCAATGCAGTTGCTGTTCGCGATAGTGCCGTTATACAGCGCGCCGAGCACGGCGCTCGAAGCCGCCGCGAACGTCACCTGGCCGTGCTGCAGTACCAGTCCGCCTGCCAGTTCGATCTGCTCCACGAAGCTCATGGTCGCCGGACCGCCGCTGATTTGCAGGCTGCCTGCATTCACCGAAATCTTGTGGTTAGGGTCGCTGACGCTCCACAGCGTCGGCTCCAGTCCCCCGGTGTCGTAGTCTTCGCGAAACACCGTGACCGCACTCTTACTGTAAGGGGTTTCCGAGAGATAAAATGCCAGCGTCACCCCGTTGCCCAGAAAGTAGTCGCGTACATACAGCACCGGTTCCAGGTCGCCGAGGATAGTTACGTCATTGCGCAACTCGTCCGACTGCAATAGCGTCAGCCCCTCAGGGCAAAAGTTTGCCGCCCCTTCGTTGATAGGAAAGCTCACGCTCCCCACGGGCTGAAAACACAGTTTGCCGTCACTGGCGCGGTAACTGGCGCGCGCCATCACCGCCAGTTCGTTCGCGTGCTCGCTCCAGGTTCTCTGCGGATGAGTCACGTACTGGTACACCGGCGAGACATCCCGCACGCCCGAGGCATCCAGCCCTCCCGGCAGCACGTCGTTCGTGATCGTGCGCAGGGCGTCACCGGCCGTGCGCAACCCGAAGGGCGACCGCGCCGGGAGGGCGCTGCGGTCCAGCAGCCAGCTGTCATCGACCGCCCGCAGCAAATAGCGCCACGCCGCGCCCGGCTGCGCATACCCGAGATATTGCTGCTCCGGGGCAGCCGCCAGGTAGCCGGTGAACAGCCGCACCCCGTCGCCACGCTGCAGGATGACGCGCGCTCCGCTCACCGGCAGGCGAAATGCCGTATCGGCTGAAGCCAGCCATGCGGTCATCGTCGCTGCGCGATTCAGCTTGCGGATGATTTTTGGCAGGTGCTCCGTATCCACCCACGGCGTATAGTCTTGCTGACCGAGGCCGTCCTGATTGTCGATTATGAGTTTCATGAATTTTGCATCTCAACTTGCTGTGTGTAACGGTTGACCAGAGGGAGCAACCAAGGTGTGTGAGTAGGTATTCCGAACCGCCCACCATCGCTTGTCATCCCGACCCGCCTCGGCGGTGAGGGACCAGCGGTTTCGTTGTTAGGCGACGCACATGAGCGATTCCGAAACCCAGCACGTCGTGGAACTGCAAACCCAGCTCATGCAAAAGCTCGCAGACCTGGGTTTCGCCGGCGATCCGCATGCTCGCGACCTGGTGTATCACCTCGCCGAAATCGCGGCACGCTCTCGCACCTTCGAACAGCAGTCCCTGCCGCTGCTCCTCACGCTTTCGCCGGAACACCGCCGCTCGTTCGCACAGTTGCTGATGGAGATCAAGGCCGATCTCGACGCCATGCAGGATTCCATCACCGATGCGCAGCCCGCGCTGCAGGCCCTGTTCGACCATCTGGTTCGGCAGGACGAAAACCAAGCCAGTCTCTAGATCGCTGCGCTGGTTGGCGGAAAATAGCTGCGATAGCACAACACGGTCTCCCCATCATTCGGGTCCGTCGTTGGCAAAGCGCGCAACGTAGCATGCAGGCTGTGGCTGAACAACGGTGCCGAAAATTCCTGGCGCGTTTCGCCCGTGCTGGCCGCAACCTGCAGTCGCGGATAGAAAAAACAGACCCGCCCCCCTGAGTCTCCCGGAACCATGAACAGCGCCGACCACTCCTGGAAGTAGCTGCCTCCTTCGCGATCGACGAAGGCCGCCACTTTCTGCACGCCGAACCCCGACGTCGCCCCGCCCATGAGCCCCGGCATCACCTCCAGCGTGAACGGCGTCTTCACCATCACCCGCGCTACGTTAAACGTCACCCGGCGAATCAGGTCGACATGGCTTGCCGCATCGAGTGCTGCGGCAAGATAGGTGCCCGCCACGCCCGCCCCGAGGTAGCCTGCTGTGCCTTTGTAGTCCGCGTCAACCGCGACTATGTCTCCGCCGTTGAAGCCGGCGAGATCTTGCGGCATCAGTCGCAAGGACAGGTTGGTCGAGCCGTCCTGCACATAGACCGCCGGCGCCGCCGCTCCACCCGAACCCAGCGGGGCCGCGGACTGCGCGGTCGCCAGCACATTCAACTGCTGCGTGCCGCCGGCCAGCGCCATCTGCAGCTTGCCCCAGGCGGGCATTTCGAATTCCACCAGCGCCTCGGTTTGCGCGCGATATTGGGCGGTCACCGTGCCCCGCGGTCCGCTCCGCAACGCCTGGTGATGGGTTGCCCCGGTGCGCTTGAAGTTCTCCACCCACCCCAGGTCCAGCAAGGGCGCGGGCGGCGCGTCCAGCGCGAACTGGCCTTGCACCGCTGGATCGAACGGCGTGATCGTGCCGCTGTTGCGACCAATGGGCATGACGTACGCGCGCACCGCGTGCCCCATGGGGGCCATCTGCGAGCGCTTCAGAACCGCCGCTGTACTCATGGCTGATTCACCTCAGGAAAAAAGAACACCGTTACATGCGCCTCCCGCCCCACAACCTGCGCGGTCGTTTCTTTGGCGCTGTCCAAAGCAGGCTGCGTCCAGAACAGTTGCGACCCCAGCGGCGCCGCAACCCCTCGGCTGTAGTCGCACTTTGCGGTTTGCGCCGGAGCGCAGATCGCCAGCAAGTCGCAATCGAGGATGCTCAGGTTGCGCCCGCGATCGAACTCGTCATTCGCCGCCGATCCGCTGGTGCGATAGGTGATGGTGCATTCCATCGCCATCAGCGTGCTGGTGGCCGGCTGTGCGGGGCGGGCAGTTCCCCAGCTCAGGCAGAAGGCGCCCTCCAGCCGCGGCGGAAGCTCCGCCGCTTCGTTTTCCATCACCAGGATGGCCGGCCGCGTGGCCCCGTTCAGCGTGATCGTACGTTGCGGATCGTAGGCCGCCAGCCGGTCGCGCAACGTTACATAGAAGCTGTCTTTCGTCGGTTGCATGGTTGCGCTACTCCGTCGCCACGATGTAATACAGATATTCCGACCCGGCGAAATGGTCGGCGATCACACTGTCGATGTGCATTAACCGGTTGCGATAGACCAGGCCCTGCGCGCACAGCAGCCAGGTTGCGGCATCGGTTTCGCCCTGCGCGGCCGCCGCCGCGGCAATCGAGCCCGAACTGACCATCGCCCGGATTTGCCGCCGCCCGTCTGATGTCGGCTTCAGGGTACGGATCACCGCGGGGGACAGAGGTATGTCTTCGCACACCGGCGGCGTGAGCCCTAACTGGCTGTTCGTGTCTCCGGCCGAAGGCGCGGCCACCCGTACCTTCACCTGCGTACCGCCCAGAGCACGCAGCATCGCGTCGGCGCACCGCGTCATCGCCAGGGCACGGCCGCTGGATAGCACCGGACTGGAAGTTGTCTGCGACATGTCAACCAACCTTCTGCGCCAGGTAGGGCGCGAGCATCGTACGCACTGTCGAGTCGAGCAGCGTATCGGCGAAATACTCCAGGTGCATGGAGTCCACGATGCCGCTACGCACATTCAAGGCCGGCGTGGCTTGCGCGTTACGCACGATCTGTGCGCATGCGTATTTGATGGGATCCGGGATCTGCGCAAAACCTGCTGTGTAGACGATCTCGATTTCCTGGAAAATCAGTCCGAGAGGATTGCACAGCCACGAGACCTCGCCAGTATCGGCAAAGTAGTCCAGCACACTGACGTCGATCGCCGTCCAGGTGCCCGGCAGGGCAAACGCGGTTGCAATCTCTGCCGCTACGTCCCACGTTGTGGGATCTTCTCCCCGGCGCGGCTGCGCATAGCGTCCCCGTGCCGAGATTAACGCTGGGGTCACGCCATCGGGCGAGGCCAGCGGCAGGTAGGTCAGCCGGATATTGTTGCGTCCGGCCATCACGCGTATGCGCTCGGTGAACTGCGTCACCCCCAGCGACACGCGCCGGCAGTATGCGTCAATGAGCGATGACGCCGCCCCCACCCATACGGCCGGTGTGGCAATGTCAATCCCATAGGTTTCGTATTCCGCTGTTGCTAAATAGTTCATCTGAACATTCCACTCTGAGGCCCGCGCATCGGAGCCTCTCTCTGAGCAAACAGAAAAGTAGTTATCATCCAGAACCCGCGTCGGCGGTGAGCCGGCTGCGTAATGCGGTTAGCAAAGGCTCCCCGCCCTCCCGCCACTCATCGTGGCGGCGGCCGGGCACTCAGCCGCCCGCGGGATCATTCGCAACCGCTGGCTGAGTGCCGCCTCGCTCGCCGTCCGGACTACCGGTCGATGACCACTTTGTAGTGCGCGTAGCTCGCGCCCTTAACCACGACGCCGCCGAACTTCACCACCACCATCTGCGAAGTCAACGAACTCGGCGCGCCCAGCTGGAAAACACGCGGGTTCGGGTCGGTAAGCCAGTGGTACTCGATCATGTCTTCCGACACGATGTAACAGGGCAACACCGCATTGCCGCTGCCCGGAATGCCGGTGTACGGAATTGACCACTCCGGAATCAGCGGCAGCTCGCCAGCTTGCGTCGACAGCGATTTCACCTTCAGCCCGGCGGCCACGTCGGTCGAAGAGAGCACGACGTTGAAGTCCTGCTTCATCTCGCGATCGATCAAGTCGAGCAGTACGGGATTCGCGTAGATCGCGGTCGGCCGCACCTCGAAGTTGCTGTTCGCAACCATCTGCGCCACAGTCGACTTCAGACCGTCCACGATGCTCGCTGCGGTGCCGATCGTCGTGACGTTGCCGCCATCGTTGATCTGGCCCGCCGCGCCGTAATATTGCGGGGTCGTCGGAGAGCTCAGCGACGTGTCTGTCCCGTTCCACAAAGAGACGTCGTGCGTGCGCATGAGGCCTTCGACGGCATCAGCCAGGTCCTTCGCCTGAAGATAGGCGAATTGGCTTTGCTGCGCTCCCACTTCGGTGTCGAACAGGTTGTAGTTGATCTGTGAAACCAGCGCCTTGAGCGGAACACTGCGCTCCAGGCGGGTCGGCGAGACCAGCGTAGGAACGATGTTGCGCGGATCAACGAACGCATTTGCCGCTGTGGGCGAGGCGATGGCCGTCTCTTCGAAGAAACGCGACGGGTGCCCGGTGGCCGGTACCTGCTTGATGCGCTGTCCGAAGACGCCGCGCCGGCGGCAGATGTCGGTGATTTCCGTCTGGTAGCGGTCAACTTCGACGGCGCCCGGACCCATATAGTCGGCCGCCGACTGCAGATTGAGGAATTGTGCTTTCATGTTGTCCCTTTCGAAAGGAAATGGCGGCCCGGTGGGCCGCCATCGTTTTGCAATTGCGAATTGTTGTGTCCCACATTGTGGGAGGCTATCGTTGTTTGGTCATGACGGCGACTCTTATGCTGTCATCCTGAGCGGAGGTCCGCCGTCGTTGCGGACCGGAGTCGAAGGCCTCTCTTACGCTTCGAAACCCCTTTCTAAACCAGCACTCCCGCCCTCGCCAGCTCCGCTTTCACGGCAATGCGTTGCTCGATCGTCAACCCGGCCAAGGCCTTCTCCACAACTGGCGCCTCGATGAGCGCATCGCCTTCCACCCCACCTTTAGCCAGCAGGGAACTCACCATCGGCGACAGTGTTTTGCGCCGCGCCCGGTCGGACTGCGCCTTCAGATCGTGGTTCGCTTTCTCCAACTCGGACACCTTGTTGCGAAGCGTCGCGGCTGGTTCCGGACTCGCGTTGGCTTGAAGGGCATCTCCCTCGACTGCCGCCACGATGAGGTCAATCTTGGCATTCATTGCTTGAAACTGGGCATTCAGGTTTTGCAATGCGATGGTCAACATCTGTGTGGCCCCGCACACCGGGTCGGGATTCGCAGCTCCCTCGGTCTCGGCTGGAGCTAAGTTCTGTGGGTCCATTCTTCATCTCCTACAATGTGAGATAGATACTTCTACTAACGGTATCGAGTTACACAGTCTTGGCGCCGCCCACTAGGAACTGACAGTAGCGGGCTCGATCATGATCCAGGTCTGCGGATACGCTGCCTTGTCGCGCCGCAGTACGGCCGCCCCGGTAAAGGTGAAGTCCGTCACTGCCCAAATGGCTCCCAGCGGGTTTGGGACACTGGCATTGGTGATTTCGTACGACATCCCCAGTTCCCCGTTCCTGCTGCTTCGAATCTCATCCACCACGTCCGGAAAGTCGTGGGCAAACAGATAGCCGCTTACAGCGAGCTGGCCCACCACGGCTCCTGGACGGGCCGGCGCGATCTCCGCTTCGGTAATAATGCCGATTTTGCGGCGCGCATCATGGGCGTCGAGGGCCGGTGTGTAGTCAAGCGCCATACCCAGCAACGACGGCAGCGCCGCCTCAGTTGCCGGCCGGGTCAGCAGGACACGATGTCCGCGTGCCCCTCTGGGCGGACGTTGGGAAGCCGCACCCACTAGCGTGAGCACCCCCCGAAATGGCAATCGGTTGGGATGCGCTGCCACTTCCGGCATCGCCAGGCCCATAGCTTCCAGTCGCAGGCTTCTGCAGGGCCCTTCAGGATTTGTCGGTCTTCGTAAGTTCATGAGTCGCCCCCTTTGTCTATCCCACAATGTGGGAGTGCTTTCGCCGTGCGCTTGACACTCGCTGTGCGCTGGCTCTTGCGGAACGCTAATCGCAGTCGCTACTGCATCAGCGGCACATCCGCCGGCCCGGCATTCTTCTCCGGCAGAGGAGGCAGCCCGCGCATACGGCGCACTTCGTTGACCGTCAGAACGCCGCATCCAATCAGGATCCGCTGTATTTCGGCTTGATCGGTTTCATTCGGCGCGTCGACATCCGTGAAGACGAATTCCAGGTCATCCCATCCCAGGCGCTTGCCGATCACATCGCGCGTCAGGTGTTCGGCGATGAGCCGCGCCACCGGCACCACCGCGGTGCGGAACGCGTCGTCATACTGTGTGCTCGCCGTGTTGCGATTGACGTCGCGCTCCAGCCCCAACAGCATCGGTGGCAGGTCAAAGGCGTCGGCAATGATGCGAATCAGAAACTCTTGCCACTGCAACCGCAGGTCCGCATCCGTGCCTCCCGCAAAGCGCAGCACCTCGGGCTTGTTCTCCACCGACAGGATCGGAACCTTACCGGTTCCCTCAATTTCGTCCTGCCACCAGCGAATCAGCCGCTCGTGATGCTGCGGACTCACGTCCTGCAGCCACAGCGCATACTGCACCACGCTATTGCTGGCCAGCCTCGCGGCGTAGCGATGGGCGCACAAGAATTCATGTATCGTCTCGAACGCCACTTCGAGCTTGCCCAATCCAAACGGCGTGTGCGTCCGAGGATTTAGACGGATGTATGACAATTCCTCGTCGGCCAGCGTGATCTCCGCGTTGGGCGTGAACAACCCGGTCGCCTGCACATAACGCGGCGATGCCGGATCGCCGTCCCAGTCGGTGCGAATCCGAATGCTCGCGCCATCCACCGGCCACAGTACCAGCGGCTGCTGCGGGTCGCCGCTCAAGTCCAACTCGATCGCGCCGAAACCACCCACCAGCACGTCTTCCAACACTTGCTCGATGAACGATCGAAACGAATCTTCGGGATTCGGCTGCTCGAAATTTCTGGTCAGGACGGCGACGCGTTCCGGGCCGTCCGCCGTGGTGTCGAGCGTGCGTCCGTGTCGCGCCTGGATCCTCCACTGCATGCCCGACACGCGGTCCTTGATCGTGTTGATCGCCTTCCGCGCAATCGGCATCTCGGCAAAGCGCCGCAGGTTCGCCGGCGTCGGTTTGGGCATGACTCCGGCACGCACAAGCGTGGGTGCTCCCGGAGTCAGGATGGAGGGCAGAGGCACCGTTCTGCGGGCAGACTCAAAGTTCGCGCCCGCCAGCAGCGACTGGCCCTGCGACGGCTCTGCCGGGCGATGCAAATTAGGGGATGCGGTCGTGCGCAGGTCGACGATGCGGCGCAGCGCGCCGCGCAAGGTTTCTCGCATGTTCATGGGTTGTGTCCTGATGAAGAAGTGTCGGTAGTGGGTGATCCGCCGGCAGACATCGAAAGTCGAGCAATGCCGCCAAGGCTGCTCCAACTAACCGTCTGACGGAAAATGGAAAACGCTCCCACTGAGAGCGCTGTGAACATTCTGCGAGCGCCAGGCCCGCAACAAGTTGAGTCAGGCTACTGCTCGGCGGTGCGCCGACTTTTACCGGTGCTTACAGTCCCAATTCGAGGCGCGCCCGCTCGGCGATTGCCGGCATCTGGCTGACACTCGCGACGTCGATGCCATATCGATCGAAGGTGTTCAGCGCAAAACCAAGCTGCGCGTCCGTCTGGTCCAAACCGTCCTCAACGACGGCGTACAGGTTCGGATTCGCCCCTTCCGCGTGCGCCAGGCCTTCACGAAAGTCCTGGTAGCTGAAGGCCAGCACCTTGGCCGAATCCGCGGCCGTCGCCAGCGACACCGCGTGAAACATGTGGACCACGTTATCTGCCGGCTTGTACGCACAGTCGATTTTCAGCGGGTCGCCGCTCTGCGCGTATTGCGCCACGGCAATGTCCTTCCACATAAAGTTCCACACGCCGGCCTTCTCAAAGGCATCCTTCATCGCCCCGTAAATCACGCGTCGTCCCGTCAGGGCGCGCCGCTCGCGTGCCGCACTCTCCAAATAGCGTTGGGCCAGCAAGCCCAGTTCGGCTTGCGGCGATTCCGTGAGCACCGCTTTGGCGGGCGACAGCTGCAATGCGCCAGAGAACGAGTTGCTCACCTGGTCGAGAAGCCACTCGCGCCGCGACATCGCCCCACGATAATTGATCACCTCGGCCGCCCGCGCCTGCACCAGCCGCCGAATCTCGTCCTCGAACGACTCCAGCAACTCCACGTCGAGATCGGGATCGGCGCATCGTGCCCGCCGCCAGTCGCGCGTGAAGCGCACGTCGGCAAACCCGTCGTCCGCGCCGTCTAACTCCAGCAGCACCACCCCGACGTTCACCGGCTCGTCCTTCACCACATCAGGAACGTAGCGCACGACGTAGAACTCGCATTGTTTGAAGTCAGCCATTAGCTATTAGCAACTAGCAACTAGCGTACTGAGTTATAAGTTCGTCGAATAAACCGGGGCGTTGTGTCAGGGCACGGCTTCACCGGCTGCTGAAAAACTCCGAAATGCACGCTCCTCGCGGATTAAAGTCCGAGCCGCGGATCGAAAATAGCCGACTTAACGGCCCGCCCGAAGGCGTGCTCTGACACAAAACATTCGCCGCACAAGACGGAGCCTTCTATCAGGGCATGGCTTCAGCCGTGCCGCATTGCAGCTTTACAAAATCGGCCTTTAGGCCCTGTAGCCGGGCGCCGGCAACTCTCATATCGATAAACTAATTAATGACTCAGGACACGAGTCGCTAATCGCTCATTGCCAGTTGCTAGTTCACCACTTCCTTCCAATTCGGAAAAGGGTTGCGCGACGAATTTCTGAACGACACAATCAGCTCACGCACCCGCGAGCGCCGCTCCAGTAACTTGGTTAATAAGTTCTGCAACTCATCCGTAGCGGCGCCGTACCACTCGGCGGGAATCTCTTCCGCCAACGACCAGATCGAGCTTTCCGGGAACCCTTCAATCCGGCTCAGCCAAGGCTCGAAACTTTGCCAACCTGTAATCGCCAGGTACACGTCGTTACGGCCGAACACCCCACGCAGCGGCGCATCGGGATAGCTCCACTCGCCGGCGTTGAAGCAATATCCCTGGTCGATAAAGCTGGCGGTAAATTTGCGCTCGCGCGATTTTTTCCAGAAGGCCACTTGCCTCCCGTTGGCGTTACATGTCCACTTGTCCAGCGCCAGAATCCCCGCAAAATCGCGCAGGTTCCGCACGCTGCCAATCATCGCCTCGGGCAGATAGTCGAACACCTGGCCTTCCGCCGGTGCGATCACATATCGCGATCCGAACGACAGTCCCGCGGTGAACCTCTGCCTATGGCCGCCCAGCTCCATTCGCAGGTCCGGCGTGTGTTCCACCAGCCAGGGATGCACATCGATGATGGCGGTGACCGGCACAGGCAGCCCGATCATCTCCGCCAGCCGCGTGCCGATCCAGTCATTCACCAGCACGCGCGTATGCTGCGGATTATTCTTGAACTTGACGACATAATAAAAGCCATCCGCGCAGCGCATCAGATGACTCTGCGCCCCGCCCCGCATCCGCTTCACGTGTTGTACGGCCTGTACCAGCATGCGAAATCAGCAATTAGCGACTAGCAACTACCTCAACGGCCCAAGCGTGCAGATTCAACCTTTCTTATAAGAGAGGCCAGCATTCGTTGGACCTCGACAAGCTGAGCATTCGTAACCTCATACGGCTCAGCCCCGACAAGGCCAAGATCGCGCGACAACAATAGGAAATATTCCAACTCGACCGCGGAACCCATTGCTATGTTCAACAACCTGTGAAAGTCGCCGTCACTCGAGCGCCCACAGCCTTCAGCGATGTTCGCGGCGACTGACGCCGCTGCTCGTCGCATCTGGCCGGTGATGCCGAACAATTCCTCCCTCGGAAACGTTCGCGTGAGTCGTACACGGCCAAGGCAACCGCGTGAGCCTTCTGCCAAACCTTCAGAATTCTCAAGTCCTTCATGCAAGTCTCACTTTGCTGGTTGCCAGTCGCTAATCGCTAGTTGCTAGCTGCTGGTCGCTCCCAGCGCGACCGGGCGATCCTTGAACCGTCACCCTTCCAAGAACCGCCCACAACGGCCATCGCGGCGGTACATCACCGCCGTCGCCTCCGCGTCGCGTGCGCCGTGCCTGCGGTTCTCCGGAACTTCGATGCTACGTTTCCCGGACTACCGCCGACGCTGATACCCGTCACAGTGCGATGTGCGCGCTAACCATAACCCAGGGTCAAGCGGAGACCCTGCTCCGGTATCCCTCGAACGGCATCGCGGCGGTCTCGTCGCGCACCACCAGCGCCAGGCCCATGGCCATCACCGCATCGTCAAAGCAGCCCCGGGCCGCCGACACCGACCGGTTGGCGTGATACACGAACGTCCGCATCTGCTCCAGCAGCCGATGGCTGTGGAACTTCTGCGGATGCGAGCGGAAGTTGCTGGCAAGGGCAGCTACCATCCTCGGCCGGTTTGCCGAAGTCGTGAGCCACCCTGCTTCCTTGCCCATGGGATACATGTGGTCGTAACGATGCAGCCGCATCAGCTCGCTGATCACCTGGTGCCCATGATTGTTGCGCTCCACCGCCACCAGCGCATGGTTGTACTGCCTCGCCAGCGCCGCCACCTCGCAGGCCAGCAGGTCCGGCGTGAAGTGACCAAGCAGCTCGGCGCACTGCAAACCGGTCTCCCGTTCGATCACCTGCGCACAGGCAAAATCGCCGTCCACGCCGCCCCCGGCCGGGTCCACGCCGATGATGTAGTCCTTCAGCGCGTCTCCCTTCTCGCCCTTCTGCGGCGGCAGGAAGGTCAGCAACCGCGAGTTGTTGGTGGCGCTATGAATGTGCTGCGGCATCTCCAGCCGCTGCTCGATCACGTCCACGTCGAACGCACACTCGCCGGAAGCCAGGAAGCAGCTCTTCGGGTCCTCGGCAAATTCTTCGCGCGCCCGCCGCCCGAAGTTCGACTGGATCTCGCGTCGAAACGCGATCTGTTCGTCATCCAGGTGGTGCTGCTGCTGCAGCTCGAGTTCTTCCTCGCTTAATTCCGGCACGGCGACCTTGCGCCGGTAATTCTTGTCGTACCACCAGGGATAAAAGTGCCGCGTATAGCCGCTCTCCTCAGCGTGCTGCCACTCGTGGTAGAACGCGCCCGAGGCGCCGTTCGGCGTCGACTCCAGCACGATCTCCCCATCGGGCGGGACCGCCGCGCGCAACGAAGCGAGCGTTTCCGCAATGTCACGCGGCCAACGCGCCACCTCCGAACAATGCAGGTTCTGGATGGTGAGCCCACGGCCGGCGTTGGGGTCGGCCGCGGTTTCCACGCGATACTCACTGTCGAGCGTGGGAAAGACGATTTGCCGGGCGTTAGCCCGGGAGGTCTTCAACGCGCCCTTGCGAAACCGCTGCGGCAGGTTCTCCAGCATGCGGTGCACAATCCGAAAAATCTCCTCCGCCGACCGCTGATCGTGCGCCACCTGCACCGCCAGCGTGCCCGGACGGGTTATGCAATTGATGAAGAAACGCGCCGCCACGTAGGTCGTCATGCCCAGCTGTCGCGCCTTCAGGATGATGCTGCGTTTGCCGCAGTGCGTCTGATAGTCCTTTTGCGCTCGCGTCAGGAACAGCCCGCGCAGCTTGCCATGTTTGTCGCGGATCTGCAGCAGCGACGCGATCAGGTATTCGCGAACGCTGACCTGGCACGCCTTTCGGCCAAGCGGTCGCACTCGGATCCAGTCACCTCCGGCATCGAGCACGCGACCCAACTTCGTCAGCAGGGCGACTTGCCTGGTCTTCGCCGTCTTTGGATTCTCAAGCGCCCGCAATGACGCTACGATTTCGCTCTGCGTGAGTTCGGGCTCCGGTTGCGCCCCTTCACCCTGCTCCACGAACTCGGGATCGAGCAGCGTAACGTTTTCCAGTTCGCCATTGTCTTCGTATCCCACATCGCCCGGCATCAGGATGGTTAGCTTCGGCCGCCAGGCCACCGTCTTTTTCGCCGCTTCAGGCTTCTTTTGCACGCTCAAACTACGCGGCTTCTTGCGAGCGGCCTTCTTCCTGGGCGTCTTCTTGGGCGTCTTCCTGGTCGAACTCCGTTTTGGTTGTTTTGTCTTGTCGAAGGTTTCAACTTCCTCGCGCACACCCTCGTCGCTTGCGCCTTTGCCTGTAAGTACGTTCTTCTCTGCGACCACTTCTCACCCCTTGAATGGTCCAGAGCGCCCTTCCGTCTCAACAACTCAGATCAGAAGCGCATCTCCTGACCCAGCAAAACAAAAAGGCCGGCGATCTTCTGCCGGCCCGCCATACGCAATGCTCTCATGTCTTACTACGTGGTAGTACCACAATGTAAGATCCTGCAATCTGGAGCTTCGCGTCCTTACCCCTTGGAAGAAATGAGCGACTAGCAATTAGCAGCTAGCAACCAGCGACTAGCAACCCGTCTCATGTTTCGTATTGGACCCAGCTCTTACGCACTGCCGAAAACAATCATTTTAAGTAGCTTCGTATCCGCGCATGACTCCACACCTGCTGAAGAACTCAGGTCCGCACCGTTTTGTTATCCGGACCTCGGCCTTTGCGTCCTCCCAAGAAAACTCATTTCCAAGTAGCTTCGTATCAGGGCACGCCTTCAGTCGTGCCTTTAAGCCGTTTAGTTTTGATATGCCGAGCGGACTTTAGTCCGTGTGGCGCAGCCAAGTCGAGTTTTTTCCGGCACCGACACGACCAAGGTCGTACCCTGATACAAACCTCACATGGGAATGTCCGGGCTGATTGCTAGTTGCTGATTGCTAGTTGCTAATTGCTGATTGCTGGTCGCTGTTTCTACTGCTCCGCCATGCACTTGAACGTAATGCCCTTGATCTGTTCGGTGCTCGCGCCATTGAACGTGACGCTGATGCCCACGGGATTCGCCGAATTCTCTGTCGGAGCATAGTTATAAAGCGCGCCCGCGCTGATGGCATTCCCCAAGTGCAGCTCGCCCACATTCAGAATCTGCGCCGTAGTTGAGGTGAGATTGTCAAACACTTCCATCTCTGTGCTGATCGAGGCGCTGCCGCTCGAAAGCGCGCCATACGCCGCAGTCGTTGCGCCGAACTTCCACTTGTACGTGATGGCTCCCGTTCCCGATACACGCTGCGCCTTCAGATAGCACTGGACGCCGGTAGCCGCCGTCAGCGTCCCTCCGGGAAGCGTGTAACTGTAGACCGTCTGATCGCTTCCGTTGCCTACCAGCGTCGCGGTATTGGTCTGGTAATTCAGCAGGTGCGTGCCTGGAGGCGCGGTGCATCCCGTACAATTCGTCACGCTCAGCGTCCCGATCGTTGCCGTCGTAGTGTTCACGTCCGCGGCATACACCTCGTCCCAGCGATAGCTGGGATCGCCAATCCAGCGCGTCGACGTGTCGCTATTTACCTTTGCCGGAATGAACTCCCATTGCTGGTTGTTGACCACGCCGCCGGGAAAGGCGAAGGTCATCTTCGCCATCAGCTCAGGCGTCGCCCCGAAGGTCGTACGGTTGGGCATGCGGAAGCCAATGCCGCCGGTGCTCAGCGACGTCGAGTTACCCGCCGCGGCCACCAGCGTCTCATTCGAACTGCTGTTGCCGAAAATTTCCGTCAGCAAACCGTTGCCGGAATGCGCACCCTGAATGAAAGTGTTCAGGTCCAGCGTATAAGCCTGGCCCGAGAGAAAGCCGCCGGTCGGCCCGTAATAAAACGGTACTTTACTCATGCTGGCTGCCGGCACCGTCCTGCCATTCACCGTATCGTTCACCGCGTTCACATAATTCTGGGTATAGAAGTTGCTGAAGTTAATGAAGGGCGTGCTTCCCGCCGAACCGTTCACGACCTTGATAATGTCGTTCACCCCGGTCCGTCCGAATGTGTAGCCGCCCACCACGTACAGGCCCGGCTGCGAGGTGCTTTGCCCCGTCTGGTCGATGGTGATCAGTGGATCCTGGCCGCTCAATTCCTCTTCCGTCTTCAGCCCAAGGATCGTCAAGGTGCCCGACTGGCCGCCATTCAGGCGGATCAGCGACGTGGTGTTCGAATCGCCACTCAGTCCGTGAACCACCGCCATGCCCGCCAGATTGTTAAAGTTGATCCCATAACGGCCGGCGATGTTAGTTGTAATGTTCCGAATGTCGGAAGGTGTGGCCGAGGCGCCGGTGAACAGAATGTTGTCCAGCTTGCAGCCGCTCACCTCAATCGATCGCAGGAACGCCGTCTCTCCCATGTTCTCGACGTTGATGCAGTTGCCGGCCGTCTGATTGGCGCCGTTGCCTTCGACGCGAAGATCTTCCAGGCCGCCCCAATGCCACCATTGCGCGGTCGATCCGATGCCGGTGCCTACCGTTGAGGTTGCGATCAAATCCGCGTTCAGGCCGTTGCCTGCCGTCAGTACCGTCCCATGATTCGTCGACGTGCTGGAGCCTATGAGCCGCGAGCCCGGGACCGAAATGATGCCGGCAGTCACCGTGTTATTCCCATTGTTATAACTTACGGTCGAAGTAATGGTATAGGTCGTCGGCGCCAGCTTCAGCGCGACCGAGTCGTACAGGATGAAGCCCGGCCCGGCATACGGCGCCGTGCGATCGTCGATCACCATCCCGAGCACCGCGCCATTGTTATAGGCGGCGTTAATCGCCGCCTGCAGGCTGCCGTACTTGCTCACCATGTACTGCGCGCCGGGAATGTCGCGCAAGGTGAGGTCGCCGCCCACGTCGACGCCCTTGGTGTAATGCATGCCCAGTCCCGGCTGGTAGACGCCGCGACTGGCGGCGCTCTGCACGTACGGCTGGTTCTCCAGATCCGTGATTTTCGGATGATAGAGAACGATCGTACCCGCCTGCTGCTGCACGCCGCACGGATAGAGATAAAGACTGTACGCATGACCCGGCGTGAGTCCGGTGTAGGTCATCGTGTAATCCTTCCAGCCGCTGGCCGGAAGCGAAAACGGCGTCAGCACTCCGACGAAGCTGCCCACGGTCGAATCGTAAATGCCCGCCGTGAAGCTGCTGCAAGTGCCGGCCTTGGCCCACAGGCCGAGCGACACTCGGCCCGGCAGCGTGGTCACGGTCCCGTCGATTGCAGAGTCAATAAACTCATTCGCGCTGTTGCCCGGGCGGCCTACCAGCCACGCGCTGCTGCCGCCATCCGGATCGCTTTGCCCGCCGGTTACCGTGAAAGCCCCATTCAGCACATTGGTTGCCCAACTGTTCAGCGTCTCGGAGGCGTACAGCCGGTTCACCAGCGAAGGCCACTCGCTCCGCACCACATAGCCCACGATGGGTTCCGTCTCAGAGCGGCCATCGCTGCGAATTCGCGAGAAACTGCGGCCGCCATTGGCAAATGTGGTGGTCGCATGCTCGTTGCCCTGCGCGTCAATCAGCGGCAGCACATTATTGTCGCCCCATTGGCAGCGGCCCTGGTCTTGAAAACTTCCCGCCATGGCCGTCTGGTTGTCGGCCACCAGCGTGTTCCAGCCGCTGAAATAGTTGCCGGAGAAGTCGCAGTTCATCACCGGCGTATCGATTTCAATTGCCGCCGTCGCGTTATTGCCGTGAAAGTTATTTTGCTGCACATCGAGCCGCAACGCCTCAAAGCCGCCGGCCGAATTCACCACCAGCTTCCGCCTGACCGTCGAATCGCCCTCGGGACCGAAGCTGTTATTGGCGATCCACTCGATGCCGTCCCCGCCGTTCTCGGTCGCATTCACCAGGATGTCGGGCTGGGTGCTGGGATAGCTGTTCAGTTCGAAATCGTTGTAGAAGACACGCGCGCGGCCGGCCAGGTTGAGACACGGACCATCCTGCTGGTACCAGACGTTGTTGTCGTAAAACACCAGCTCCGACATGTCTTTCGCAAGCACGCAACCGTAGTTGTACTGGAAAACGCTGCGGGTCACGCTGACCATGTAATTGGACACACCCAGGCTGATCGCGGGCACGCCCGGCGCTCCGAAGTACTGGACCACATCACTGTCGAAACTGAAACGGCCGCCGGAGAAATTGTTGACCCCGGACTGATAGTCAGGCGCAACGTAAAGCTGCGAACCGCTGCCGTTTCCCGTCAAGGTAAAGCCTTCGACCTCAAACTGCTGCACCGTCCCGCTCAGGCGGAAGATGGTTGCGCCGGGCCCGGCCACCAGCTTCGCGGCCGCACGGTTGCTGCTGTGCAAAGAAAAGTCTGCGCTCACCACGAAGGCGGCATTGCTGATGGTCACGCCTCCCAACAGCAGCGAGACCGGTTTGTTCACCACGACAGCGGCGCCGAAATTCTGCGCCCCTTCGAAGCCCCTCGCATCCACGGTGCCGCCGCTGGCCGGCAGATCGGCGATCGCCGCGTTGATCCGGGCTGCGGCATCGGCGCCGGAAAACTGGTCGGCATAGCGAACATTGTTCAGCTTCTGCACCGCGGCATAATTCACGCTCAGGGCCGTCCCGCTGGGCTGAACGATACTCTGGGAGCCGGAGGGCGCCGTCTTGACAGCGCCGGTTGTCGTCGCTGTAGCAACTTGCGTATCCACATACGCTTTGTTCGCGGCGTCTGTCGGATTCTGCGGAGACGGCACCGCGGGCGACGAGGCGAACGTCAGCACACTATTCACCGTCTGCATCCCACCGGCATGGATGTAAGCGGAGTCCGCCACATCGCGCGTCAGGAACTGCGCCGCAACCTCCGTCGGAGCCAGCTTCGAGCGCACTGCCGAGATCGTTGTGCTTTGCGTCGCCGGCACAACCCAGAATTCCGTCACCGTCGTGCCGTCGTTCAGGTGATAGACCGCGCGGTAATAGGTCGCAGGCGACGATCCCGTGTTGGCCGCCAGGCTGGCGGTAAATGTTCCTCCCTGGGCGAGCGTGACCGTCACTTCGCCGGCTGCCACCGTCTGGCCCGCGGCGGTGGTGAAGCCCGGCCATACCAGCGTCACCGAGCCTTGTGCGGCCGTTCCGTCCGCGCGGTAAACGATGTCGTTGATCTGAGTCAGCGGCGGCCCCGACGCGCCATCGAACATGGCAATCGGCCGCCCCATTCTTGCCAGGAAGCTCGACCTGTCCCACATTGTGGGAGCATGCAGCTGGGCCGCTCGCGCGACGCCCGTCTCGCCGCCGGCGGCCCCGTCCAGAAAGCGCGCAGCTTCAATCCTGCTGCCGGCGACGCCCTCCGGAGGAGGCATGGCTTTAGCATCGGCAATCGAAATTCCAGCGTTCTGAAGGGGCGCGCCTTTAGCATCGACAATCGAAATTGCAGCGTTCTGAAGGGGCATGGCTTTAGCCGCGCTCCGACCCGCCACGCTTTGTCGAAGGGGCGCGGCTTTAGCATCGGCAATCGAAATTGCAGCCTTCTGAAAGGGCGCGGCTTTAGCATCGACAGTCGAAATTGCAGCGTTCTGAAGGGGCGCGGCTTTAGCCGCGCCGTCGATGGCCAGATTTTTAGGGGGCTTCAGCCCCCATGCCGCGGCAGGCGGAGCGGGAGGAGGTCCAGAGACCACTCCGCCTGCAAACGCGGCCTTCGCCGACACCAACATCACCACAACCGAAATCAGGACAGAAAAAAACCGCCCCATTGGGCGGCTTGTCTTCGTCATAAAGGCCTCTCTTGAGCTGTCAGCCATCAGCCGTCAGCGTCCTGCAAACCCGTGTACCACATTGTAGGAGTCGTTTGCGCTATCGCAAACTTACCGGCCCTTCTGCTCCGCCGGCTCATAGGTACTCATAAAATCCTCCACGCTCTGGACGTAGACATCGGCAAAGTCCACCACCGGGCGACGGCTGCCGATTACGTCCAACGCATCATCCAGCGTCCAACCTATCGACCGCAGCACCGCCAGTGTCATCATCGGAGCGCGATGCACCCCGGCCGCACAGTGGATGAACAGCTTCGTCTCCGGTTCGTCCAGCGCCTCGAGCGCGAACTCGACGCCGCGTTCCAGCAGCGCCGCCGGCTTCGGCTTGAAGTCATCCTCCGTGGGATTCCACAGCACCTTCACCCCGTAAGGCGAGGCGATCTTGGTGTCGTCCCACTCAACCTGCATGTCGATAATATGCGTGACTCCGGCCCGCACCACCTCGATCATCTTCTCGTCGGTCCAGATACCGCCGCCTACCGCGATGCGGTCGGTCACCCATGTCATGTCCATCCGTTCGCGCGCTCCCAGGGCCGTTCCACGCGGCCGACGGTTCTCGCCGTGCGGCCGTTCCGTCGCACTCGCCATTCTACAATCCGCCGGAGCCGGGCCGAAGTAACCAAGCACGCCCCGCACCAAGGTGGAGTTTCGCCGGCGCGCTCCCTTCCGCCGCCGCGACTGGGACTGACGATGGCTTGGAGGGACGCGACTTGCTGCCATGCCCCTCCCCTTCCTGTTCCTTATCTCAGGAACGCGAACACGGTCCCATTTTGGCCTGACCTCAGACCGTTGCCCGGCGCTCTCAAGCCGAGGTATTCCTGCACCAAAAACACGAAAACCCAGCACAGGGCTGGGTCGCTTTAGAGCTCGAGGCTTGGTGGCACCTACGTGCTCTCATCACCTTCGACTATAGTTTCAATATAGCACACCAAACGGGCATTTGTAGTCGATTTGGGACATTTATTTTCCCTTTTGAATCAATCGGTTAGATACGACTGAGGTGTTTCACAATATTGACATGTAAAACTTACGTCCCAAAGCTAGCTAGTAGTGGCGCGACTTGCTGTTGATTCCCAAAATGAATCTGCCCTCGCCCCCTCCCTGCCTTCTCCCCGCCTCTGTGCGACAATCGGTGCTTCATCTCTGAAACCCTGCACATTCAGGAGGACGCATGCGCGAGGTAATCGCGACCAACAGATGGGCCGAAGGCGATCGGACCGTATTCGCAGGCGATCAAGGCTAATGGACTGGTCTTTGTCTCGGGACAGGTGGCTTTCGATCCCGCAACCCAGCAGATCATCGAAGGCGACGTTGCTGCGCAGACGGAACGCGTGCTGTTGAACCTGGCCGCGATCCTGAAGGCCGCCGGCACATCGCTTGACCGCGCGGTGAAGACCACCGTCTTCCTGAAAAATATGAGCGACTTCGCCGCCATGAACGAGGTTTACGCGCGCCACTTTTCCCAGCAACCCCCCGCGCGCTCGACCGTCGAGGTCGCCCGTCTGCCCAAAGACGTTCTGGTCGAGATCGACGTCATCGCCCTGGCCTAGTCCGCCGAACCTGAACATCACGTATCAGAAACCGGCGCGGCCTTCGCTACAAGCAAGCCTGCCTCCGCCCGCATAGCGAAGTAGCCTATGGCGCGAAGTAGCCGAAGATGTCAAGGATCAACTGCGTCGTGCCGGCGGCGAACGCGTCGATCGAGCCGTTGGTAGATGGCACGATCGCCATGTTGTTGGTGATGGCGCCATCGACGGCATTCAACGTCGCCACCAGCGGCTGATTCTCGCCATCGGGCCACAATGTCAGATAGCCCAAGGCGCCTTCCGGCACAACCGTCGCATTGAACACGAAAGCTCCCGCGGACTCCGGAATGCCACATTGGCTGGCGACCACATTCACGGGCGCGAGGATTCCGCTGAACGCTCCCGTAGTCGAACGTGTATCCAGCACGCGGCAGGGAGCCACGCCATACAGCGACAGCCCGCCGTTCGATGAGGGCGCAAAGTACCCGTCGATGTCTATGATGACGTCGGTCTTGCCGCTGACATACACGTCTATGTCGCCATTGGTTCCCGCCGGCACCAGGGCCGCATTGGCCGCGATGGTGCCCGTGGGATCGTTGAGCGACGCCACTACTGGCTTCGACTGGCCGGCAGGCCACGCCGTGAGATAGCCCAGCGGCCCGGGAGGCACCACCGCGAAGTTCAACGAGTAAGCCTGGATACCCGACTGCGGCAGATGACACGGTCCGGAAAGCAGCGGGAAGTCGCGGGTCTCGCCAGCTTGCATCATGCCTCCGTTGCCACTGCGGGTGTCGACTAACCGGCAAGGTGCAACCGGATAAAACGCCAAGGCCGTGGTGTCGGTCGCGGGCACAAAGTAGCCGTTGACATCAAGGATGACGTCAGTCGAAGCGTTTGAGGCCATGCTGGCGAAGACGCTGACATCGCCTATGCCGCCCGCAGGTACGATCGCAGCATTCGACTTGACGCGGCCATCGAGCGAGTTCAGCGTCGCCACGACCGGCTGAGTTTGACCGGTGGGCCAGACGGTCAGGTATCCCAGAGAACCATGCGGCACCACGGCTACGTTGAACGAGTAGGCGGTCGCATTTATCGGAATATCGCAGGTGCCAGGAATGGTGAAGTTGCGCGACGTGCCACCCTGAATTGGCGTGGTGTTACGCGTGTCGTAGGCGCGACATGGCGTGATCGGCACGAAACGTTGGGGCTGCGGGGCGTTAGCTCCGGCAATTACGGAGACGGTACCTCCGACGTTGGTTACATACGTTCGATTGGTCACCGAGTCCGACACAACGGACACCGGCACGGTCCCGACCTTCAACAGTGTTATGTTGTTCGAGGCTCCATCAATCACGCTGACTTCATTGCTTCCTCCATCCACCACATAAATCTGGTTGGCAGCAGGATCCACCGAAATGGCGCCGGGAGAAAGTGCGACGGTGAGTGTAGTTGTGTTGTGTGACGCACCGTCGATCACCGTTACAGTATTGTCAAACTGGTTCGACACATAGATCTGATTGGTGACCTCGTTAACTGCAATTCCGTCCGGCGCCCCTCCCACTCCAATGCTGGTCGTGTTATTGGTAGCTCCGTCAATTACGCTCACCGTGCTGGGAACGAATGGATTGACTACATAGATCTGGTTAGTGGCTGAATCAAGGGCCACGCAACAAGGTTCACGTCCCACTGGCACGGTTACCGTCTGGCTTGAATTTCCATCGAGCACTGTGACGTTATTGCTGTTGGTGTTGACGACATAGATCTTGTTGGTGATCGGGTTCACGGCGATCGCGGTGGGAAAACTACCTACTTGGACCGTTGTGCTCTTGTTGGTTGCACCGTCAAGGATCGTCACCGAATTGCCGCCGCGGTTGGCGACATAAATTTTGTTGGTCACCTGATTGATGGCAACGGCTGTAGGAATATTCCCGGCCGTCAGGATCTGGGTGGTGTGGGAAACACCGTCGATTACCGTTATGGTGTTGTCCCCGCCCCCGAGTTCATAGATCTTGTTGGTGACCGGATTGACGGCTATGCAGTTGGCATAACCGACAGCCGGCGTGCTCGAGACGGGAATCGCAGCCGTCGTATAAGTAGCGCCATCGACCTCGGTCACAGTGTTGATAGGAGCGAGGTTTACCACATACACCTTGTTGGTCACCGGATTGAGTGCAAGGCAATACGGCAGTGGGCCGGCATTGACAGTCGCAATGACCTGCTGGGCGGAGGTGGGGAGCGTTGCGTACAAAGAGCTGAATACGAAGAGACACAACAAGACGAGGCGATGAGTGGCTGGCACGGCCTTCCCTCCGAAGAATTGGTTTTTCCTTGGGTTCGGCCCGATCGACCAGACGTGTCAGCGAATTTTACACCACCTTGCGCATCGCCTAACGTCCCTATCCAAGTTTGTGGCCTTTTCGCCGATTTTCGTCGGTTCGTCGCCTGCCGTCCGAACCCGCAGCCCAGCGGTGGAAGCCCTCAATTTGCTGGTGCTACAGCGGAACAGTGCCTCTCAAATTCGTCATCCCGCGCGCTCGACCGTCGAGGTCGCCCGTCTGCCCAAAGACGTTCTGGTCGAGATCGACGTCATCGCCCTGGCCTAGTCCGCCGAACCTGAACATCACGTATCAGAAACCGGCGCGGCGCAGGCTCACACAGCCCTGGCCGCCGCAGTGCAGTATGCTCATCGTATCGATGAATCTCTGCGACCGGATCTACTTCGCCATACACCTAGCGCTGACGCTACTGGTCTGCGTCGCCCATCCGCGCGTCGACCACTGGCCGTGGTACGTTGCCTGGAATGTCATCGCCGCAGTCACGATTGCGCTGCTGGCGATCAAGAAGCATGACAGCGCCTTTTGGGAGTTCGCCCACGACTGGCTGCCGGCAGTTTTCTTTATCACGGTCTTCGAAGAGGCTTCGTTTCTGTCGCTCGCCATCCGCGGCCAGTGGCAGAATCCACACGTCGTCGCCTTCGAGGCGCTGGTCTTTGGCATGCCTCCGATTATCTGGATGCATGCGCACGCCGCCGGGCACATTCACGAGTTTCTTGAGTTCGGTTACGCGATGTTTTATCCGCTGTACCCCATTGTGGGAGGCCTCTTGTGGTACTGGCGCGACCGGCCCTTCTATCGCGGCGCCTTCCGCCGCTTGACCGACGCCCTCAGCGTGGGATACCTCGTGTGCTACACGACCTATCTGCTCTTTCCCACCCAGAGCCCGGCCAATGCGCTCGCCCGAACCAGCCTGAGCCCAGGCCACGGAGGCCCGTTCAGTGCGGTCGTCACGCTCATCCAGCACCATGCCGGAGTTCACGGTAACGCCTTTCCCAGTTCGCACATCATGCTGGCATTCGTGGTGCTGGTCTTCACCTATCGTTACCTGCCGCGGGCTGCGCCATGGATGCTCGTGCCTGTCGTGCTGATGTGCTTCGGCGCCGTGTACGACGGCTACCACTATGCCAGCGACGTCGTCGCGGGAGCTCTTCTGGGAACCGTGGTCGGGCTCGTGTTTCTGCTGAGCGGCGAGAACAAACGAAAAGACGACGCGTTGCTATAGCGCAGCGGCTGGCTTTTTTCGCCGGGCGATCCGGCTGTGTCGTGCGTCACCGACTGGGGCCGGTCTCGCTTCTTACAATCGGCCCAGTATGGCCGAAGCTTCCAGCCATCGCATCAATCCCTGGATCGTCACCATTGCCGTGATGCTGGCGACGTTCATGGAAGTTCTCGACACGACGGTGGTGAACGTAGCGATCCCGCATCTGTCCGGCAACATGGGCGCGACCGTCGAAGAGGGCACATGGGTCGTGACCTCGTACCTGGTGTCGAACGCCATCGTGCTGCCTATGTCAGGCTGGCTGGCGAATCGCTTTGGCCGCCGTCGTATCCTGATGGTCTGCGTCGGCGGATTCACCGTCACCTCTCTGCTCTGCGGCATGGCCACCAGCCTGCAAGCGTTGATCGTGTTTCGCGTGCTGCAGGGCGTGACCGGGGGAGGCCTGCAGCCGTTATCGCAGGCGGTTCTGCTGGAAACCTTTCCCCCCAAACGTCACGGCACCGCGATGGCCGCCTTCGGACTCGGCATCATCCTGGCCCCGATCATGGGCCCCACGCTCGGCGGATGGATCACCGATAACTACAGTTGGCGCTGGATTTTCTACATCAATTTGCCGGTCGGCCTTCTTTCGCTGCTGATGATCAGCGCCTTCGTCATCGATCCCCACTATATTCGCGGACGCAAGCTGGGCGGCGTCGATCTCTGGGGCATAGGATTTCTGGCGCTGGGCTTCGGCATGCTGCAGGTGGTGCTCGACACCGGACAGCGCAAAGACTGGTTCGGCAGTGGACAGATACGGCTTTGGACTTTCCTCTGCGTCTTCGGCCTGGTCGCGATGGTGATTCGCGAGCTGACGGCCAAGCATCCTATCGTCGATCTGCGCGTGCTCAAGGACCGCACCTTCAGCGCGGGCGTATTTCTCATGACGATGCTCGGCTTCGTGCTGTATGGTTCGCTGCTGCTGCTGCCGATTTATCTGCAGACTCTGCTGGGCTATCCCGCCTATCAATCGGGACTGGCGCTTTCGCCGCGCGGTCTCGGAGCGCTGGTCATGACACCCATTACCGGTCAGCTGACCAACCGTTACGACCCGCGCAAAATTCTGTTCGTGGGGATGGCCCTGGGGGGATACACCATGTTCAGCCTCTCCCATCTGAACCTGAATGCCGGATACTGGGACGTGTTCTGGCCCCAGCTGCTTCAAGGCGTCGCGATGGCGTGCATCTTCATCCCGCTGATGACCACCAGCATGTCGGGCATATCCAAGGAAAAGATGGGCAACGCGACCAGCCTCTACAACCTGATGCGCAACATCGGAGGCAGCTTCGGCATTGCCACCATGACGACCTTCCTGGCGCGCCGCCAGCAGGTGCATCAAAGCCAGCTTATCAGTCACATCACGCCGATGGATCTGCGCGCGCGCCAGGCACTGCAAGGGCTGGAGCGTTTCTTCTACCAGCATGGCGCGTCCGGTCACGACGCCATGCGCAAGTCGCTCGGCGCGCTCTATGGCATGGTGCAACAACAGGCGGCGATGCTCTCCTTCGTCGAGGCCTTCTGGGTGATGGGCGTGATCTTCTGGGCGATGATTCCGCTGCTTCTGCTGCTGCGGAACGCGCGCGACCTGCATCCCCACAATTCGACAATCGCGGCCAAGCCGCAGGAGAAACAGCATCCGTTGGCAACTCCGGCCGCTGAACCCGAACCGGAGCTCGCGAGCGTCGCGCATTAGGCTCGGGTAGAGCTGGCCTTCAGGCCAGCGTCCATGCCCTCTGTTTTATGCCGAGCCGGCTTCAGCCGGGACATGTCCACCTCAGTGGAGGCAGGCTCAGGTAGAGCTGGCCTTCAGGCCAGCGTCCATGCCGATTGTTACGCCGAGCCGGCTTCAGCCGGCGACATGTCCCACCTGAATCCGAAGCCCCGGCCAAGCGCTGGGAAAGATCCCGTCGGCCACAGACCCGGAAGCCCCTTTTATCGCGCGCCGTGACGTCGTGGCTTCAGCCATGCTCTGATACAAAACGATGCACGCCTTGCCTGATTGCCGCACTCCGAATTCGTTTCGGGGATGACGGCAACCCGCTAGCAGCCTGCCAACGTCGCCAGCTCGGCGACATCCTTCACTTCCAGATCGGGTTTTGCCTCAGCCTCCGCGTGGCCGCGGCAGCTCGGCCCTGGCGGCGGTTCACCCAAACCGTGGCCACGCCCAGCGAACCTGCAGGTACCACATCGTGGTACAAGCTCTCGGCGACATGGAGCAGCCCGCCGGCCGGGACCGCCAGCCGCTCCAGCAGTAGCTCGAAATTGCGGAGCGACGGCTTGTAGCTCCCCGCCTGCTGTGCCGTCACCGTCTCCTGCAGCGGAACCCGCAGCTTGGGCGCGGTGTAGGCGAACAGATCATCATCGATGTTCGAGAGAATCACCAGCTTGTAGCGCGACTGCAGCCGCTGGAGCGCCGCCACGCTATCGGCGAAGGGCTCCCAGTCTTGAATCGACTCCGCCAGGCTGGCTGACTCGGGTGGGCTCACCTCGACATGCAGCTTCCGCGCAAAATCGTCTACCACGCTAGCCAGCACCTCACGGTACGATCGATACCGGCCCGACTGCTGGCGCGGCTCAAACTCCGAATAAGCATTCAGGATCTCGTCGTCGCTGATGACGCAACCTCGACTGCGCAGCAACGGCCGGAAGAAGCCGAGGATGCCAGTCTCCCAATCGATGAGGGTCCCGTAACAGTCGAAGGAGAGATATTCGAAGCGTGAGAAGTCGAGCATGGCTTTCTGCGAAGTTTCTGACTCGCCCCGGCCTTGGGTGGTTGGCCGAACGCCGGAACGCGCAGTACCGAACTTAGCAGCTCCCGCCAATCCCGCCAAGCGAAGCTGTTAAACTTTGACGATTCAGGGAACCATGCGAGAAGGCCGCTCGTCCCTCTGGTTATGAATTTTGAAGCATCCCGTCCCCGGCTGCCGGCGATCACCTCGCTGCGCTTCTTCGCCGCCTTGCACGTGGCGCTGTTTCACATGAACGAAATGGGCGCCCTGACCGGGCCGCACTGGTTAAAGTCGTTCGCGGGCATCGGCTATGTGGGTGTCAGCTTCTTCTTCGTCTTGTCGGGCTTCATCCTGGTGTACACGTATGCCGGCCGCACCATCGAGCCGCGCGAATTCTACCAGGCACGCTTTGCCCGCATCTACCCCGCCTACCTGTTTTCGCTGCTGATTACTTTGCCGTTCTTCTACTACGGGACGTTCTACATGCACGTTCCGTTCTTCGCCTTCTCACAACAGCATTTTGCGCTGGCGGTGATATTGGTGCTGCTCCTGCTGCAGGCGTGGCTTCCGGCGGCGGCGCTGATGTGGAACCCCGTGGCGTGGAGCCTTTCGGTCGAAGCCTTCTTCTATGCGATTTTTCCCTCTCTCCTGGCCAGGTACAGCAAACTGTCACGCACCGCGTGGTTCGCGTTGATTCCCGCCTGCTGGCTGGCGGGCCTGGCCGTTTCGGGCGGATACCTGTGGCTCCGGCCCGCGGCCATGGGCTACGTGAACAGCAACAACTGGTCGAGCGCGGTGCAGTTCGTGAAGTTCTTCCCCCTGGTGCGGCTGCCGGAATTTCTCATGGGCATGGCCTGCGGCTTCCTCTTTCTGAGCAGCAAGCGCAATCCGCGGCACGGCTGGCCGCTGGTGGGCCTCGGGCTTTTGGGCGTGGCGGCGACCACGCTCGCTTCCAGGTTCGTGCCTTACCTTGTCGTGCATACGGCGCTGAGTGGACCCGCCTTCGCCGCGCTGGTCTACGGCGTAGCGCTGCAACCGGCGTGGGCTTCCTGGCTCAACAATCGTGCGCTGGTGCTGTTCGGCAATGCCAGCTACAGCTTTTATCTTTTGCATTCCATGACGGTGTGGCCGTTCTTTCACGACAGTCGGACGCAGGCCGTACGCAACCAGGGATTCCTGGGCATAGGCCTCTGGTTGGCGATGATGCTGGTCATTTCCTGCCTGGTGTATCGCTTTATCGAGGAGCCGGCGAGGCGCAAGCTGCGTCCGAAAAAGCCTGCGCTAACGGCGAGAGTCGCCGCTTCCCCGCAAGTTGCATGAGCGTCGATGCGTGAGCCAACTCGCAATCCTGAACGCTAGAGTGCTGAGTCGTTAATTCGCCGCATAGGCAAGGCCTTGTATCAGGGCATGGCTTCAGCCGTGCCGCATTGCAGCTTTGCAAAATCGGCCTTTAGGCCCTGCAGCCGGGCGCCAGGCACTCTCAGATCGATAAATGAATTGATGACTCAGAACACTAGAGCAGATCGACAGTGGGTATAGCCCGGGGTGGAGCACGCCTTCATAGGCTGCTGAAAAAGTCCGAAAGGCACGCGCCTCACGGACTAAAGTCCGCTCGGCGGATCGAAAATAGGCGACTTAACGGCCCGCCTGAAGGCGTGCCCTGATACAAAACTACCTCGAGACGACCTTTCAGCAGCCTGCGAAGGCGTACTCCACCCGACTACAGCAATTGCGAAAATGCTCTAAGCCTGAGACTCGATGATCCTGCTGTCGAATGTGCGAGGGCTTCCGAACATGGGCGGATTACTCTTCTGCATCGGGTTTTCCCCAACCGCCTCCGCCGGGCGTTTCGATGCGCACGCGCTCGCCGCGTCGAAGCCGGGTGCTGCCTTTGCCGGGCAGGATTTCGATTTCGCCGTTCTCGCGCAGCACCTCGGTGCGTCCCGGCATGCCGTCGCTTCCGCTGTTCAGCCCGTAAGGCCGCCCTTTGCGGCGATCCGACAGGATGGTCACCGTCGCGTCGGTTAACACTTCAATCTCGCGAACGATGCCGTCGCCTCCACGATGCGCGCCTGGTCCTCCACTTTGGGGACGAAGCGCATATTTCGTGACGCGAAACGGGTAGGCATATTCCAGCGCTTCGGCGGGCGTGTTCAGCGAGTTCGTCATGTGCGTGTGCACGCCGGAGACGCCGTCGCGCGCCGCGCTCGCCCCTGAGCCCCCGGCGATCGTCTCGTAGTAGGCAAACGGCGTGGCGGCTCCACTGCGCGAATCCATGCCGCCGATGGTCAGGTTGTTCATCGTGCCCGACGAGGCAGCGGGGATGCGGTCCGGCAAAGCTACAGCCAAGGCGCGCAGCAGGACATCGACAATACGTTGCGAGGTCTCGACATTTCCTCCTGCGACCGCCGCGGGCGGGCGCGCGTTCACCACCGTGCCTTCGGGCGCGATCAGCCGCACTGGCCGCATCAGTCCGGTGGTCGCCGGTACGTCGTCGCGCAGCAGGCAGCGAAAAACATAGAAGCAGGCGGAAAAGGTGATGGCTTCGACGGCGTTCACGCTGCCCTCAACCTGCGGGGACGTGCCGGTGAAATCAACGGTAACGAAATCCCGCTTCCCGCTCTTGCGGGGAACGGTAATCGTTACTGCGAGGCGTACCGGTTCATCTCGAATGCCATCGTCATCCAGAAAATCTTCGGCCGTGTAACGCCCCGGCGGCACGGTGGCGAGAAACGCGCGCATCATCTCCTCGGAATAGCCGAGCAGGTCGTCGGCGGCACGCTTCACCCGCGGAAGCCCGTAGCGGCGGCAGAGTTCCTGCATCCGCACCTCGCCGGTGTGGCAGGCGGCGAGTTGCGCGCTCAGGTCGCCCTCGCGCTCTTGCGGAGTGCGAACATTGTTGAGCAACATCGACATCATCTCCGCGTCGAGCTTGCCTCCGCGCACAATTTTTACCGGCGGAATGCGCAGGCCCTCCTGGTAGATCTCGCGGCAAGGTCCCATCGAACCGGCATAGCTCCCACCGACATCGGCATGATGGGCACGGGCCGCTACGAAGAAATCAGGCCTGGCGTTGCGCCGGGGACGGCCGATGAAAACCGGCGCCACCACCGTGATGTCGGGAAGATGTGTGCCTCCGCGAAAGGGATCGTTCAACATGCACACATCGCCGGGCGCGAGCCGCATTTGCGCGATCGCCGCGCGCACCGACATGGGCATCGAGCCCAGGTGCACCGGCATGTGATCGCCCATGGCCAGCCCTTCGCCCGCGGCGTCGAACAGCGCACAGGAATAATCGCGGCGCTCTTTGATGTTGGGCGAGAAGGCCGTCCGGCGCAGCGACGCACCCATCTCCTCCGCGATGGAGTGGAAGAGATGCTTGAAAACTTCGAGCTCAATTGGGTCGCGCGACATGCGTTGCGAGTGTAACCCAGCGGCGCTGCCGGATTGAGCAATTCACCAAACCTCAGGCGAGGCAAGAGAAATATTTGAAAAAGTTGTTGACATTCACGCGGAGTAACCGCAATATGTTGGGCTAGACATAGTGCTGATGCAATATCTTGATGCGCTATGGCAGTCTTGGGCCACTTAAACGCTCAACAACCTTCAAGGGAGAAGGTTCTAAGGAGGAATTACCAATGGCAACGAAGAAGAAAGCTGCGAAGAAAGCCGCTCCGAAGAAAAAGAAGAAGTAACTTAGCGGGCGAGGCGTTGGCCTCGCTTTTGTTTTTGTTTTTAACCACCAAGGCCTCCGCACCCGCGGAGGCCTTTTCCATTACGTTGGTGGTTATGGCTGCTAATTCGGCGAACTCTCCAGCGTCTGATCGCACGTGCCATTCGTCGGCTGGACGGGCAGGTTCGGAACCTGCAGCATGTTGGGATTGCTGAAGTCGAAGAAGTCCGTCATGTCTCCGGCGTTGGCGTCGCGCTGGGTCAGCGGCGGAACGTTGAAGCGGGTTTCAATCAACTTCAAGATTGCCATGTAGTCCATGGGAACATGCGACACATAGTGCGGTTTGTCCCACGGCGAGACCACGATCACCGGCACACGGAATCCAGTGATATTGAACAGTCCCTGGATGTGTCCCGTGATGTCGGTCGGCAGGATGTTGTCGGGCGGCGTCGCCATGATCGGCCCAACGTGGTCGAACAGGCCTCCACCTTCATCGTAGGTCAGGATGAACGCCGAATCCGGCCATGCCTTGCTGGTGAGCAGCGCGTTGATGATCGTGGACACCGCCGCCGCACCTTTCTGGACATTGTTGTCCGGATGTTCGTCGAGACCGGTGCTGCTGGCGCGCTCGATGAAGACAACTTGCGGCAACAACTGGTCGGCATTCGGGCTGGCCAGGATGTTGTAGTACTCGCTGATGCTGCGTACGTTCCCCTGGATCCGAGGATCGTTCCAATCCGCCCAGTCATAGAGGTACACGCTGTTGTCGAGGTAATAGTAACGCCAGGTGATTCCCGCGTCGGTGAGGGCGCGGAAGATCGTCGGCTGCTGATAGGCGATATCGTTCAGCGAGGTCGGCGGATATCCGTGGCCATAGGAGGTCGCCGCGAACAGATACATGCGATTCGGAATGGTGTTCGCCGGTATCGGCGAGAACCACCGGTCGCTGGTGCCGAACTGGGTTGCCAGTTCGTAGTAGTACGGCAGGTCCGTCTGATCGTAGTAGCCCAGCGGACGGGTCTGCGTGGGATCGTACAGGGCCACGACCGACTTCGTCGTGTCCAGGAACCGGTCCATCAGGTACGTTGTGGTAGCGGTGACATGCATGAAGTCGCCTTGGATGTGCATGTCGTAGTGCGTCTCGTCCCACGCGGGCGAGAGGTTTTCGATGCACTCCGTGCGAGCGTGGAACGGAGCAAAGTTCTTGCCCTCAGGATTCTCAATGGTGTAACCCTGCGGCAGATTGTGCAGGTCGTCCACATCGCTCATCTGCGCGCCCTGGATGTGATCGATGTTGACCCGATAGTTCGCCAGCACTCCGAAGTAATTATCGAAAGCTCGGTTCTCCTGCAACATGTAAATGATGTGGTTCAGGTTGGTAATGCCGCCGGTACTCACCGTAACCGTAGCGGTCGCCGTAGCCGTGTTGTTAAAGATATCCGTCGCGGTCGCCGTATAGGTCGTGGTCTGCGTCGGGTTCACCGTAACGGTGCCACCGGAAACCGGGGTCACTGGGCCAATGCCGGGCTCGATGGTGATGGACTGCGCGTTGGTGGTGGTCCAGGTCAAAATTGAGGAGCCGCCGGTATTCACCACCGTCGGATTCGCCGTGAGCGTCACGGTGAGTTGTCCCACGACCGTGATGCTGACCTGCGCCGACGAGGAAGTTCCGCCGACCGGGCCGGCCGCGGTTACCTGGTACGTCGTGTTCGAGCTGAGCGTCGGCGTGGTGTAGGTTCCGGTGCAGGTGGTTGCCGCGCACGTCGCGCCGCTAAGCGTCGTCGTGGTGGCCGCGGGAAGCGTCGTCAGCGTGTAGACGCTGCCGTTGTTCGGGCCGGAATAGGTCAGGGTAATCGAGGTGCCGGCCTGAATGGTCGTTTTGCTGGCCGACAACGTCATGGGAACGACGGTGACAACCGCATTGGCGGTCGCCGGGGGATTGGCCGCGCCGGTCGCGGTTCCAACATACGTCGTCGTCGCCATTGGAGCGCCCCAGGGATACTGTGCGGCGTTCACCGGAAGTGCCGCCTGATCTTCTCCCAGAAGGCTGGGGGTCACGCTGAAGGCGGTTGCGTTGGTCGTGGTCCATGCGAAGTTTACAGTCTGTCCGGCAGCCGCTATGTTGGGGCTCACTGCGAACGTAAGGGTCGGAGGCAGAATCACATTTACCGTGATGGCAACTTGCGGCGAGCTCGACGTTCCGCCGGCCGGTCCGGTCGCCGTGACCACGTACGTCGTGTTCGCGGTAAGTGCGGGCGTGGTATACGTGCCGGTGCACGTGTTCCCGGAGCACGCCGGGCCGGTCAAGGTGACTACGGTATTTGCGGGAAGCGCGGTCAGGGCAAAGGTGCTGCCGTTGTTAGGGCCGCTGTACGTCAAGGTGACCGACTGTCCGGAGTTGATTGTGGTGCTGTTCGCAGATAGGGTTACGGGAACGATGGTGAGGGACGCGCTCGCCGTGGCCGGCGGTGAGACAGTCCCTGTCGCTGTGGCGGCATAGGTCGTGGTCGCGGCCGGAGCGCTGAACGCGTAGGCCGATGTATTCAACGGAAGCGCACTCTGGCTTCCCTGAATGTTGGGTGTGACCGTAAGCGAAGTTGCATTGCTGGTAGCCCAGGTGAAATTCACGGTCTGCCCGGGAGCGGCGACTTTCGGAGTTACGGAGAAGCTCAGCGTGGGAGCGGAGCCACCATTGTTGTTGTTATTTGAATTAGAGCCACCACCACAAGCGATGGACATCAACAGCAGAAGCGTACAAAACATCAGGGACGAGGTGTTGCGAATCCGATTCATATTTCATTTCACCCGCGGGCTCGACGATTCATTGGTCTTTCTGAGGTTTAGGATTCGGCTGCTCACGACGGAGTTGTTCCACTTCCCGCTTGGTGATAGAAGAATTAACGGTAACCAGTTCTACTTACCTGAACTTAGAGGCCGCTCGACGAACCGGGATGAATTACCTTAGAGCCGTGACTTGTTGAAAGTCCGAGACTTTCGGAGTACCTGATGGCTACTGAGAAGAAAAAAGCGCGCAAGTCGAGTGGAGCCTCCGACCCGGTCATTCCCGACAAACTTTATTTCCGCATCGGCGAAGTAGCCTCCCTGTGCCGCTTGCCGGCCTATGTTTTGCGCTTCTGGGAATCCGAATTTCCCCAATTGAAGCCGGTGAAAAGCAGCACCGGCCAGCGCATGTACCGCCAGCGCGATGTGGAGAACGTGCTGCGAATCCGTAAGCTTCTCTACGATGAAGGCTTCACCATTGCGGGCGCGCGGCAACAGCTCAAGTCGGAACTGAAACCTTCGCATAAGCAGAATGCTCTTCCTTTTCCCAAGCGCGCATCGGCCGACAGCTTGAAGAAAGTTCGCCAGGGACTGCAAGAGATCCTGGTGATTTTGTCGGCCAAGCGCAAGTGAACCGCACGCACAACCCTGCCCCGTCGCAGGCAGGAGCGATGAACTCGCCGCTGCTATAGTCGAAACATGCTCGCCGGCAGCATCCACCCAACAGCGAATTCAGAGGCGGAGGCGCGCGACCACCTGACACGCACCCGCTCGATCGCGCTTGTCGTGTGGGAAATCGTCGCCGTGGGAGCCGTCTTGCGCATCATTGCGCTGGGACACAAAAGTTTTTGGCTCGATGAAATCGCAAGCGTGGTGATCGCGCGCATGCCGGGCGTGAGCTTCTGGCACTGGCTGCTGCACGAAGAGGGCAACATGTCGCTCTACTACGTGCTTCTGCGTCCCTGGCTGCATCTCGGAACCGGCGAGGCCGTGGTCCGGCTGTTGTCCGTGCTTCCCGGTATCGCGTCGATTCCGCTGATGTATCTTCTTGCCCGGCGTTTGTTCGACCGGCCGACGGGCGTTCTGGCGGCGCTTTTCTTGGCGCTCAATACCTGCGCCGTGGTGTACTCGCAGGAAGCCCGCGGTTATAGCCTGCTGGTCCTCGGCGCCATTGCATCCACCTATCTGTTCGTGCGACTGATGGAAACGCCGCGTGCATCCATTGCCGCGTTCTACGCCTTGATGGCCAGCGCCACGCTCTACTGTCACTATTTTGGAATCTTCGTCGTGCTCGCGCACGCGGTGTCGGTCTTCTTTCTTCCCCGCGGCCGGCGCCCGTGGAAGTACCTGCTGTTGGCATCCGGAATCGTCGTGGCGGCCGCCTTGCCCATCGCGTGGATGATTCATGTGCAAGACCCGGGACATCTGAATTGGGTGGCGCCGCCGTCGTGGCTCGAGCTTTATCATCTCGGCGTCTTCCTTTCGGCGGAGAGCGGCAAGGGCGTGGGCTCGGTGCTGTTGCTGATCGACCTCATCCTGGTGGGACTGTTCTTCCAGAAGTTCAAGACGCTGTGGGCGGAGCGTGCGTCAGGCCTCGAGCGCTGGCATTACGGATTGGTCGCCAGTTGCGCGCTGACGCCGGTGATCGCCTCGCTGCTGGTCTCCATCGTGAAGCCGGTGTTTTTTCATCGCTTCCTCATCCTCTGCCTGCCGGCGTGGATCCTGATGACGGTGGTCGGCGTGGAACAGGTCCGCCATCATCGCCGGCGCATGCTCGCCATCGCCGCGGTTTGCGTTCTTTCTCTGGTCAGCACCGGTATTTCCTACACGCGGTCTCGCGAGGACTGGCGCGGCGTAGCGCAATACCTGATGGCGCACGCCGAGTCGCAGGACCGCGTGCTCTACTACGAACCGATCGGCTACTTCGCCACCGAGAACTATCGCAGCTGGCTGGCGGGTGGACAGGTCTCGCGTCCGGCGCCGGTCATGGTCAATCCGCCCAACCCCGACTGGGAACAGAAAATTGCCGGAGCCGCTCGGGTGTGGCTTGTGACCTATCCTGATAAGTTGAACGATGCCGTGTCGCGCGACATCCTGGCGCGCTTGCAACAGCGCTACACAGTTGCCGGGCGGCAACAATTTCGCGCCATCACGGTGACCGAATACCGGCTCACGCGGTAACGCCGATGAAGACCAATGCCGTTCGCCTGCTGGACTCCCTTGGCGTGCATTATGAATTGCGCGAGTATGCGGTCGATCCCGACGACCTGGCGGCGGAAAGTGTGGCGGCCAAAATCGGAATGCCCGCAGAGCAGGTTTTCAAGACGCTGCTGGCGCGCGGCGATCGCCACGGCCCCGCCTTCGCGGTGGTCCCCGGCAACTACGAACTCGACTACAAAGCGCTCGCGAAACTTTCGGGCGATCGCAAGATCGAACTGGTTTCTCTCAAGGAGGTGCAGCCACTCACCGGCTACATTCGCGGAGGCGTCACCGTGCTCGGCGCCAAAAAAGACTATCCCGTCTACGCCGATGAGACCATTGAACTGTGGGACGTGATTTCCATTTCCGCCGGTGTGCGCGGCACCCAGATTCTGCTGGCCCCAGCCGACTATCTGCGAATTACCGGTCCGACCGTAGGCGAGATCGCGCGGGAGAAGCCGCGCTGAAGAGGACACGGCTCATTGCGCTTGAATTCGTGGTGTGGAGCTACGCCACCCGCAGGCGAAACAAACGTAGCCCCGCACATAAGTCCGGGTGAGGGACGAAGAACATCTGAGCCCGTAGGACGACACGCGTTTTTCCCTCGGCGTTAGGCTCACGCTCTCGAATCCGTGCCCTCCCTGGCTATTTTCCTCCCACGTTGTAGGACCCAAGGATTCGGAACGCGATCTGTCCTACCTGAGGTATGCTTTTCAAACCGGTCTTGAGGAGAAGGTCATGAAGTTCACTGTGCCTGTCGTGTTCATCATCCTCCTGCTGTGTGTCGGCTGCTTCGCGCAATCGCAAAGCGACGCTCCAAAAGCGCCCATGGTTCCCATGTCGATTGCGACGCCCGAGGGACACAGCCCATTCTTTAAGGTGCACGCAAAAGGATTCCAGGACTACGCCTGCTCGAGCGCCAAGGGCGCACCCGGGTGGACGCTGACCGGCCCGGATGCGCAACTCTATGGCGAGAAGTCTGAGCCGATCGGCAAGCATTTTGCAGTACAGGGCTTCGGCGCGGGAGCCTCTCCGTCGTGGAAGCTCGACGATGGCAGTGAGATCGTTGGCGAGAAGATTTCCGCCGTCGATGCGCCGGATGGCAAAGGCGTGCAATGGCTGTTGCTGAAAGTGATCCAGAACCAGAAGAAAGGGATTCTCGCCGACGCCCTGTACGTGCAGCGGGTTGAAACCGTGGGCGGCAAGCCTCCGGCGGAGGGCTGCACCGCGTCGACCGTGGGCGCAAAGACGCAGTCGCCCTACACCGCCGAATACTACTTCTCGAAATGAGGGTTGACGTTGGAAAAGAGAACGACGTCCCGCTGGGTAAAGTTCATGGTCGTTCTGCATAAGCGCGCCGACATGAGCGACGCCGACTTCCGCGCCTATCTGCGCGGGATGCACGGAGACCTGGCGAAGAAGCTGCCCGGGCTTCGGCGCTATGTTCAGAACTATCCGGCTGCCGATAAGAATCGCGCTGCGCCGGGCTGGGATGCCATCGTCGAGTTGTACTGGGACAGCCGCGAAGCTATGGAAGCGGCGTGGGCCTCGCCCGAGGGACAGCGCGCCAGCGCGGACGTGGCTCCCTTCGCCGACCTGGGCCGCACCTCCTGGGCCGTGGTGGACGAAGAAGCGTTCGAGTTTCCAGAGAGCCCAGAGAGCCATTGACGGGTGCTGGCGGAAGCTGGAGCGAGCAGACCAGGGGCTGAAGCGTTCGATTTCGCCGAGCGGCAGGCGATGCGCGGTTTGAGGCCTTGCTTCGTCGTGCAACGGAGATGGCCCGGTCCTCCGCCAAGCGAGCAAATCGCCCGACGAGATGGTAGACTAAGCCCGACCCTGAAACCTTCCGGTTCGCCTGAACTGGAGACCTTCCTTCGTCGGGACGTGGCTCAGCCTGGTAGAGCACTCGCTTGGGGTGCGAGGGGTCGGCAGTTCAAATCTGCCCGTCCCGACCAATTCTTAAAATCAGCATTTGCGCGGTATTCCGTCCTTAATCTCTAGGACGGGGCAGGTATTCACTATAAACTGCCGCTGTGACAGGCTAAGATTCAGGGCCAAGTCCAATGGAGAAGGAATCATGAAGAAGAGCGTCGTAGCCGTTCTGGTTGTGTTCACCATGTTGCTTGTGTGCAGTGTATCCCTCGTGGGCCAGCAGGCCGCGCCGCAGAGTGCTCCGGGAACGGACGCACAGGCGAGCGGCATCAAGGACCAAGACATAGAGATGCTGCGAGCGGACCTTCGCTCTCAGCGCAAGCAGATCATGGCGCAGAACATGACCCTGACCGCCGATGAGGCCACCAAATTCTGGCCTATTTTTGACCAGTACCGGAAGGAAGCCATCCAACCCAATAATGAACGGTGGGCATTGATCAAGGACTACGCCGCGAACTACAACACCATGACCGATGCGCAGGCGCAGGATTACATGAAGCGAGCGACGGCGGTTGACCAGCAACTGCTGGCACTGCGCATGAAGTACGTTCCGATCTTTGAGAAGGTCGTCTCGGCGAAAACCACCGCGCTGTGGTACCAGATCGATCGCCATATCGACCTGCTGATCAATCTGCAGTTGTCCGCGCAAATTCCCATGGTCAACACCAGCAAGTAGGCAGCATGGAGATAATTGCTGGACGCGTCCACCCGTTCGCGGCCCTTGAGACCGCGGGGGTGGGTGCGATGAGTGGAGTCATAAGCCGGCGATTCGAAGCGCGGATTGTTACACCACGTCAACCACGATGGTCGTGATGTCATCCTGTTGGCTGGCGGAGGTGGGTTGCCACTGGCCAACCGCGGCCAGCAGCTCCGTCGAAAACTCGACGGGTGACCGCGCTTGACCACTGCGAAACACGGCTTCGAGCTGGTGGTCGCCGAATGACTCGCCCGCAGCATTCTCCGGCTCCGTGACCCCGTCGGTGCACAACAGAAATCGATCGCCCGGGCTTAGCCGAAGAACATCGACAGGATAGTCAGCGTCGGGCAACACTCCCAGCAGCAAGCCGTTGCTGACGATGCGCTCGAGTTCGCCGTTTCGCCAGCGAAGCAGCGGCGGATGTCCGGCGGCAGAGTACGAGGCCGCGGCATGTTCGGTGTCGATCCAAAGGTAAGCGGCAGAGACGAACTGGCCGCGCAGTTGGGCTGCGAGGATGTGGTTGAGCCGGCGCAACACCTCGCCCGGATCGTGGGCACAGGCCACGACCGATTGCACGGCCACCTTGATCATCGACGCGATCAGCGCCGCGGGAACGCCGTGTCCCGAGACGTCGGCCACCAGGAACCCGATGCGCTGCCGATCAATCTGGAGAAAGTCATAGAAGTCGCCGCCGACGGCCGTCATGGGCCTGTAAGACGCGGCGATGCGCAGGTTCTCGATCTCGGGAGTCGTGGTGGGAAGGATCGAAGCCTGGATCTGGCGGGCGATCTCCAATTCGTTTTCAATCGACAGCAGGCGGCGTTCGCTGGCGAAGACTTTCTGAATCGCAACGTAGGCAAACGAGAACAGGAAACACGCAAAGGCAAACTCGTCGAACCACGGCAGCCGGAGAGACGGCAACTGCAGGCCGCCAGACAAGTTTCTGTACAGCGCGTCCAGCAGGAAAATGAACGTGCCGAAGGTGAGAACCGGGCTGCTGGAAACGAGAAACCTTTTTGATAGCCGAGGCACACCGAGGATGACCGCCAGCACCAGCAGCGCCAACGTTGCGAGCAGGTTGTTGTAGGGCAGGAGCCACTCGGCCGAACCCGTGACGAAGAACGAAGCGATGCCGGCGAGAGCGATCGCGAGGCCCAAAATCGCGATCACCTGAAGGAACCGCCGGACCTTGCCGAGGGTCAACTCCGACCACGCAAGCACGGCGGCAACAATCAGCAGATAGCGGATGGCATTGACCACGGACAGCGCGACCGGCAGGAGGCTTTGCGGGAGGACCTCGAGCTGGAGGAGTGTCCGCGCCAGCAAGCTCGCGCCGTAGAGCCCGCTCCAGATTCCCAGCCAGATCAAGACGCGAACTTCAGTTCGCTGCCGGATTGCGGCGATGGCGCACGCGGTCAATCCGAAGGACAGGAAAATGGTTCCCAGGACGACGTTGACCAATTGCGCGCGCAACATCACCACGGGATCAGGCACAAGGAAACCTCGGCGCTACCCATCAATCTATCAAAGAGCCTCTCCGGGCACCTCCAAGTCCACGCCGCCTTCGCGCCAAAGCCTAGGGTTCACGGCATTCTTCGTTGACGGAGAGATTGTGTCTCCCTAAGATGAGCGGCGATAAAGCTTGGGCCAGCGCTGGCCCACCGATCGTGGGCACGCATCCTGTTCCCGGAAGCGCGGGCGGGAGCCCGTGCTGAGTGCCGCCGCTGGTGTTCGAAAGTTGAGTCGTTATCGCCGCGACGGCAGCAACTTCCGGCTCCGTTCGCTAGTAAAGCCTGTCCTGCCGGCGAAGGTTGCCGAAGGTGCCGAAATTGGCCAGGCTGAGGGCGAACTTGTAGAAGTTTTCGAAGCGCACGGTCGGAATGTCGACGCGGCGATACTCGAAAGTCAGGCCGCAGCAATCCCAGTTATACGTGGTCTGCGATGAGATGCCCTGGATGTAATCGTTGCGCGAGTCGATGGCGATCTGAAAGGAAGAACTCAGCCCGCGTTTGTTGACGTTTCCGTACTGCACCATGAGGCGGTACTGGTTCCAGACATCCTGTGTGGTGGTTCCCGGAGGTACTTCGCCGGGAGCGTTCAAGTAGGTTTGCCCGCCTCCGAAATACCAGTTGTTCCAGCGGTGTCCGGCGAAAAGCATGCTGCTGTTCACCTGGTGCAGCACGGGATCGTAGTCGAGGTCCCATTGGAAGTCGGTATTGCCGTCGGCGATCTTCAGGCGCGAGACCACCGGCGAGAAGTGCCGCGGCTCGGTCAGGAAGGCGATGCCGGTGAGATCGATGGTGCTGTCGAAGACATTGCGGGTTCCCGGAACCAGCGCCCCGCCCCAGGTGTCGTCGAAATAATATTTCTGGGCGAGCTCCCAGGTGATGAGTTCGCGTGCCGTGCCATTCCGGTCGTCGCACAGCCGGCTGTGGGCCAGGGCTTGCGGTGGGTGCGGAGGTTTTGCTCCCTTTGGGAGCGACAAGGGCGGAATTCCAGGGCCGATCGGAATCGTTGCCATCTGCTCGGCGCTGATATTCTGCGCGCTGTCGATCGAATACCCCATCGCCACAATCGTCTGTCCGTCCGGAAATCCTCTTCGCTTGCCCCCTTCCATCAGGGCGATTCCGCCGTTAGGATCGCGCACCAGGGTGCCGTCCGGGAGCTCGCTCATCGAGATCGGATCGCCGGCATCAAGATAGCGGGGATGTTCGAAACAACTGGGGTCGGAGATGGTCTTCTTGGCGAAGAGCCGGTTGATCACCCCATATTCCACTTCGTTGTCGTCGGCGAGAATGTCGCGATAATCGAAGCGCAGCACATCGCTGTAGTTGCTGATTCCCGTCTGGTAGCGATAAATGACGCGCGGCTCAATGGTGTGCTTGTAGACGTACCCAAAATATTTGCGATCGAAAATGCGCGACAGCGAAGGTGGCCGGATCTCCATCGAGGCCGATAGAACATTACGGTCGATGGGCGTATTGGCCACCGTGCCGGTCGTCGTTCCCGGTATCGCCACCAGATGAGCGGTGTAGAAGGTTTCGCGAATGCCAATCTCGGGGCGCAGGGTCCAGCCCCGCAGAAAGTTCGGCATGGAGAGGGTTGGGTCGGCGTCGACGCGGCCGACATAGGGCGTGTGGAAGCCGGGTTCGCTGCGCTGCAGCCCGGCTCCCTGCGCGTCGTAGGCATACATGAAGCGCGAATCGAACAGGGGCCGCTCGACCGTGGCAAATTCGAAGGCGGGCAGATGATCGATTTCGATGTAATCGCCCGGCGTGGTGCTTTCGTAATTCTGATACCGCGAAAACTCGGTCCCGAAAAAATAGCCGTTCTTATGTTTGGTGGCAAACGCAGTGGAGCGAACTTCCGAATTCACTGCCTGAATGAAGCTTTGCGCGAACGCCAGGCGAAACAGATAGGAGCTGAGATAGTCGATGGACGTGGCGCCTTGAAATTGCCAGGGTAGCGCCACGGTGCCAATCGCTTTCAGTTCCTGGCCGCCTTGCTTGGTGCCTGCGCCGGGCTGACCTGCAGGAACACCCTTGTTGTCATCGACCCCGTAATACTCTGTCTGAAAGGTGTACTTGTATCCGACCGAACGATACTCGGCGTGTTCCGCCCAGCCGCGGTAGGAGAAATATTCCAGGCCAACCGTGGCGTCGGAGTTGCGATTGATCGCCCAGTAGAAGCCGTCTCCCAGAATCAGGCCTCGGGAGTTCGACTGCCCGATCATGGGAATCAGAAATCCACTCTTGCGCCCCAGATTGTCGACCGGTTGCTGGATGAAAGGAAAATAAAACAGCGGAATGCCGTGAATCCGCATAGTGGCGTCCCGCATGCGGGCTTCGTCGCCCAGTTCTACCGAGGCGGTCTTGGCATTGAGTTGCCACTTCGGGTTCGGCAACTGACACGACGTAACATAGCCGTGATTCACACGGTAGTGGTCGGGCCCCAGCTTGTCGATCACATCTCCATGAAAGAAGAAAGGGGTCGAGGAAGTAAGAAACATCATCTTGTTTTTGACGCGCATGCCGGTGGAACCCGTCGCGTCATAGAACTCCCCGGTATCGCGGCTGACATCATAAGTGCAATGCGAGCCGACGATGTGCTCGTTATGCGGGCCTCCATCGAATACCACGTGGCCGACCGCGGTGACGTGGCCTGTGGTCGAGTCATACGTCACTTCGTCGGCATGCAGGATGTAGGTTCGAAAGCGGACCTCGACATTCCCGCGGGCATGATAGATGTCGCCATCTTTTTCCTGCTCGTCGCCGCGGATCAAGACCTCATCGTGTCCCAACGCGACATTGGCGGCCGGACGCGGCGGTCCGAACTCTTCCTGCGGCTCGGGGGACTGTTGAATCTCCTGCTGAACAAATTGTTCGATCGCCTGATCTTCTTTTTCCTCCTCGTTCGTCGGGCTGGTGTCGGGCTTCTGGGTTGCGTCCGGCTTCTGGGCCGTGGGCGAGGTTTCGGCGGTCGAAGAATTTTTCTGCTGGCCTGAAGACGCGTTCGCCGGATCAGTTGCCGTGCTTTGTCCTTCGGCCCGCAACTGGCTGGTTAACAGAGCCGGCAGCAGAAACAGATGACATGCATACAGGGCCGTGATAATGAATCGAGTGCGGGAAGTCATCAAGTGCCGTGCGTTTCCTTCACCAATACTGTTTTATTAGAAAGAACTTCGCAAGGTAGCACGTTGCAGGGGACTCAAGCAAAGGAGCGTGAGCTGAATCGTTGGCGCGCCGCTCGGGGCATGGTTGCAAACCCGCGTACGCCTGCCGGGTTGCGGTGTTGCAATTACCAAGCACGGGAATTGACAGTCCTCGGCACACGGCGGCCTGCCATCTTCTTCGATCACGAACCTTTTTCTTATGGGAACAGCGCCCGGTTGAGAAACCGGCCCAGGAGTGGTTGTCCGCCACATGTCTGATCAGCAATTCTTGCGTAACGAACCCGAGAGCGTCCCTTCCGTCGACGAGGCAGGCGACGTTTGGCGCAAAGAAATTCACCGCCACGTCGACCGCTATCGCACCCGTCGCGGCCGCCGGCTGGAGGGCGCGTATTCCATGCGCTTTCCCTTTCCTCCGGCCGAGCGCGCGGTCTCTTTGGCTGAGCCTCCGAAGGCAATTGAATTCCCCGGAAGCCGCGACCCCAGGGAGACGGTAGACGGTCACCCCGGCGACATTTCTGCCGCCTCGCAAGGGGAGCCGGAGATACCGGTATTCGTGCAGCAGCATATTGCCGCGGCCGTGCAGCAGATGGTGGCCGCGGAGGCTATCGCCGGGTCGGGGAACCCAGGCGAAATCTCGCTGGAGCCGCGATCGGAGGCAGAGCCGTCGGCGCGCAAGCTCAGCCCATCGGAGATGCAGCTCGCGCCGGCAGCGCTGCCGGAATGGCCAGCGGCAGGCACGCAAGCGCAGGACGCTCCAGGGACAGACACGCAAGCAGAAGACGCCAGGCCACGTGTCGCCGTCGCGCCACGGCCGAACGTTCGCCGGAAGGTGATTGCCTTTCCGCGTCACCTGATGGCCACGCCGGATGTCGCCTATCGCCTTGCCGATCCGGTGCTGCCAGAGCCGCCACGCATACTCGACGTGCCTGAGGAGTTGGAGGCGGTCCGTGGAACGCCTTTTCTCGACGGGCTGACCTTCGACGGGAAGGCGCCGGCACAACCCGGTCTGCCCGAGCAGGTTGAACTGCCGTTTCGCCCGGTGAGCATCGCGCAGCGAGGTTACGCGGTGGCCATCGATGCCCTGTTGGTTGCGGCGGCGAGCGGAATCTTTGCCGCCACGGCGTATCACTTCCTTCCGCAGGCGCCGGCCGGCAAGTCGCTACTGGCAACTGCCGCGATCGTCCCGGTGCTGCTGTGGTTCGTGTTCCAGTACCTGCTTCTGGTCTACGGAGGCGCCACGCCGGGCATGCGTGCTTCGGGGATCAAGCTGCTTACGTTTGGCGGCACAACTCCGAAAATGGGGCAGCGCCGAAACCGGGCCATCGGGTTATGCCTCTCGACCGCCTCGCTCGCCATGGGTCTGCTGTGGGCGTTCGTCGATGTGGACGCGCTCTGCTGGCACGATCGTATGAGTCAAACCTATTTGACCAGCCTGTGACCCTCCGGGGGCCTTGGACCTGGCGGGCCTGCCGCTCCTGCGACTTTCGCGTGAGGCGGGTTAGCTGACAATCCCGTCACAAACAGATACATTTTTAACCAGCCTAGTTCGATGGTGACTCCGGCAGTCTTCCCTGGCAACTTTGACGGCAGATAAAAATCTGGCCGAGGGAACACTTGCGGCGAGACCGGCGTCGAATGAGGGAGGGATGGCGGCAGCAGGAATGGTTCATCCGCCCGGCCCCAGGGAGCGCAGACAGGATCACTCTCGCCACAGGCTCTTGGTAGCTGAGCGATAACCCGGATCGCCGGGACCACTTATGTCCACACCAGCGGAGAATCTCCAGCGCCCGGCCATTAAGGTCTTCGTCGCCACCTCGGTGATGTTGAGCTTTATCTCGTTCTGGCGGGCCGCAGCCATCGTCCTGGCCGACCTTGCGTCGTCGGCGTATTACGTGGGCGGCGACGCGGAAAAAGTCATCGGCAAGAGCGCCCCATGGTTCGTGCTGGCTGTGATGTTGTTCAGTTATGCGGTCCGGGCCATCTACATCGAATCCAGCGCGATGTTCGTGCGCGGCGGCGTGTATCGGGTCGTCAAACAGGCGCTCGGAGGAACTCTCGCCAAGCTCTCCGTCTCGGCCCTGTTGTTCGATTATGTGCTGACCGGTCCCATCAGTTCGGTCGCCGCCGGGCAGTACCTGGCAGGATTTCTCGAAGACACGTTTCACCACATTGGCTACGTGAATTTTCGAGTGCCGCAAAATGCATGTGCCGCTTCGTTTGCCATCGTAGTAACCCTTTATTTCTGGTGGAAGAACATTCAGGGCATTCACGAGTCCAGCGAGCGCGCGCTGCAGATCATGAAGATCACCACGATCATGGTGGTGATGCTGATCATCTGGTGCTTGATCACGATTGCCAAAAATGGGGCGCAATTGCCGCCCATGCCGCACGCCTCCGAGATTCCCCGCACCAAGGAGACGCTGGGCTGGCTATTGGGAACATGGGCCACTCGAATCCCGTTGATCCTGCTGATGGTCGGCTTCGGCCATTCCGTCCTGGCCATGAGCGGCGAAGAGTCCCTCGCCCAGGTCAATCGTGAAATCGAACATCCCAAGCTCAAGAACCTGGAAAAGACCGGACTGGTCATCTTCCTGTATAGCCTGTTCTTTACGTCGCTGGTGTCGTTCTTCGCGGTGATGATCATTCCGGACGCCGAGCGTCCGAAGTATTTCGCCAACCTCATCAGCGGCCTCGCCATGCACATGGTCGGCCCCTATAGCTGGAGGCTTTTCTTCCAGGGCTTCGTAGTGCTGGTGGGCGCGCTCATCCTGTCGGGCGCGGTGAACACGGCAATCGTGGGGGCCAACGGCGTGCTAAGCCGGATGACCGAAGACGGCGTGCTGGCTCCCTGGTTCAAGAAGCCACAGAAGAAGTACGGGACCACCTACCGCGTCATCAACATGATCGCTGGGCTGCAACTGCTCACGATCGTTGCCAGCCATGGCGACGTCTACCTGCTGGCTTCGCTGTACGCCTTCGGCGTGATCTGGAGCTTCTCGTTCATGTCCCTGGCGGTGCTGGTGCTGCGCTATACACTTCCCGAAAATCGCGAGTGGAAGGTCCCCGGCAACCTCCGCATCAAGGGAGTCGAGGTCCCAGTCGGATTGGGCCTGATTTCCGTGATTCTGTTCAGTACCGCTTTCGTCAACCTCTTCACCAAGGAGATGGCGACAATTGCGGGTGTCACCTTCAGTGCTATTTTCTTCATTATCCTGACCATCTCGGAGCGGATGACCGCCGAGGAGCACGCTAAGGGCGAGTCGGGACTGGAGCAGTTCAATATCGCCACCAACACCGAACTTACCGGCGAGGCCATGGAAGTGCGCCCCGGTAACGTACTGGTCGCGGTGCGCGATCCGCGAAACCTTTACTACCTGAAGAAGGTTCTGGATCGCGTCGATACTTTGAAGACCGACGTGGTGGTGATGACCTCGCGCATTCTTGCGCGCGAACATTCCTTCAGCGGCAACGAGGTGCTGGAAGCCTCCGATGTGTTCGAGAAATACGAGCAGAACGTGTTCACTTCGGTGGTGGCTGTCGCGGAAAAGAAGGGCAAGCACGTATCGCTACTGGTGGTGCCGACCAACGATGTCTTCGAGAGCATCGTCGCCACCGGCCAGCGGCTTCATTCCTCGCGACTGGTCTGCGGGCTGTCAAACAAGCTCACCGCGGACGAGCAGGGCAAGCTGACGGGAGATGCCTGGGAGCGCTTGCCGGAACCGCGTCCGCGCATGGTGCTCGAGGTGATGGCGCCGGATGGCATCAGCCATGAGTATCTGCTCGGGCCGCATACGCCGCGCATGCGCCGCGAAGATGTCGATCTCCTGCACAGCTTATGGAAGGAAGTCACCAGCGACCCGCGCTATCGCGAGCTTCATCACTATCACTTGCTCAACGTGGCGCTGAAGGAGATGGCCTCGCGTATGCACGACGGCGCAGACCGCGAGCAGGTGATGCGCGACATCTTCGACGAGATGGAGCGGGCCGGCGGACCACCGCTGAACGACGATGGCTCGGTGCCGCCGCCGACCACCGGCGTCTGAGGGGCCTTTCGCTTGATGAGGAGATCAGGCCGCCAGCCGTTCGGGCGCACTCGCAGAGCCGGGAATGGCTTCCACTGGCTGGCCGGTCAGCAGCGGCTCGCCCCGTCGCATCACGCTCTCCAACCACCAACCTGCGGCCTGGGAGGTAAGCACGGCCACCAGTACCAGCGTGGTGTAGAAGGACGCGTTGATGATGCCGGCATCGAAGGCTACGCTTGCCAACACGATGCCCGGACCTCCACGCGCATTCAGCGCAACCGCCAGGTTGAACGTATCTTTCCAGTTAAAGTGGGCCAGGCGAGCTCCCGCACCCGCCGCCACCAGCTTCAGCGCGCAAGCCGAGACCAGGAAGACCGCCAGCATGACGAACGAAAACGTTTTGCCCAGGTCGAGCCGGTATCCCACCACCGCAAAATAGATGGGGATAAACACCGCGAAGGAGAATTTGCGGATCGCATCCAGCGCGTCGGGGAAACGGTCGCGATCGGCAATCACGCCGTAGCCCGCGAGAAAGGCCGCAAACACCAGGCTCACCCCCATGGCCGCCGCCAGGCCGGTGTACGCCAGCAGCACAAGCACCACGTACGCCACCGGCGAAGTCGTAGCCAGCACGTTCCAGCGCGCTCGGTTCAAGCGGCGAAGCAACCTTGGCGCAAGAACAAGGCCGGCGCCGAAATAAACCAGCGTCATCAGCACGTGGAGAGCGATCTCACGTTGCGGCACGGCAGAGGCATGCGCCAGCGCGGTGGCAATGGCCAGCACTGCCCATAGCACGATGTCTTCGAGCACCGCTACGCCGAGCACCAGGCGCGCGAAGCGCGTGTGCAGGATGCCCAGGTCGTGCATGATCTTCGAGATCACCGGAATCGAGGTGACGGCAGCCGCAATTCCCACTACCAGCACGACCGGCGTCCGCTGGTGGGCCACACCCACCAGCGAATTCAACGGAAGCCAGCGTGCGGCCAGCAGCACCAGCACGAAGGGAAGCAGGGTGCCGATGGAGCCGAGCCATGCGACCTCCCGGCGATCGTAGCGGGTGAATAGACCCTTCGTCTCCGCGCCCGAGGCGAACATGAGCAACAGCAGTCCCAGGTTATAGAGGAACGATAGAACGACGTCGTGTTTGGCGGCGCCGGCGCCGGTGGCGGCCGGGAACACGATGTTGGCGATTGCGGGCGCGAAGTGTCCCAGTACCGACGGGCCAAGTACTAGCCCGGCAAGAATTTCACCGACGACGCGCGGTTGGCGCAGGCGGGTGAACAGGTAGCCGCAAATCTGCGCCAGCGCGATCAACAGGAAGAGCTGTACGGTGATGATTCCGAATTCGTTGTTCGTCATGGTTCCGGAGCTTTGCTGGTCAGAGTATTGGGATGATGGGAGTTGCTGCGGTGCTGCCCGCTTCTCTCGCATTCGGGCCTTAGAAGTCCGCCGGCGCTGAATTGCCGGGCCTTTGCTAACATCGAAGCGTGAGCCCAGCTTCGAAAGTTCGTGTACGTTTCGCGCCCTCCCCTACCGGCCAGTTGCATGTAGGCAACGCCCGCACCGCACTCTACAACTGGCTTTTCGCGCGCAAGATGGGCGGCGCCATGGTCCTGCGTATTGAAGACACCGACCTCGAGCGCAGTGAGGCCCGCTACGAAGCGCAGCTTCTGGACGACCTGAGGTGGCTGGGTCTCGATTGGGATGAAGGACCTGATGTCGGCGGGCCGTACACCCCCTATCGCCAGAGCGATCGTCTCGACATTTATCGAGAGCATGCCGAGCGGCTGGTGCGCGAGGGCAAGGCCTATCTGTGCTTCTGCTCACAGGAGGAACTGGAGCGCGAACGCGACCTTGCCATGGCCGAGCACCGCTCGCCCAACTATTCGGGCAAGTGCCGCAATCTGGATCCGGCAGAGTCGCAGCGCCGCCGCGAAGCCGGAGAAGCTGCGGCGATTCGTCTGGGAATTCCCGACCACCCGATTCGCTTTCACGATATCGTGCGTGGCGATGTCGAGTTCTCGAACGAAGCGGTCAGCGATCCGATCATCCTGCGCTCCACGGGTATTCCGGTCTACAACTACGTCGTGGTGGTTGACGACGCGCTGATGAAGATCACGCATGTGATTCGCGGCGACGATCACCTGTCCAATACCCCGAAGCAGGTCGCGCTCTACGAGGCGCTGGGCTGGCCGGTGCCGGAGTTCGCCCACCTCTCGACGATTCTGGGCAGCGATGGCCAGCGACTGTCGAAGCGGCACGGCGCGACTTCGATTGCGAACTTTCGCGACATGGGCGTGCTGCCCGAAGCGTTGGCAAACTATCTGGCACTGGTGGGCTGGGCTCCTACCGGCGGCACACGCGAGATCTTCACGCCCCAGGAGTTGATGAAAGAGTTCACCCTCGAGCGCGTGACGCCTTCGGCTGCGGTCTTCGACATGGAGAAGCTCTACTGGATGAATCGTCACTACATCAAAGAGAGCGCGCCGGAGCGGATCGAGAAGCTGGCGGAGCCCTACTTCGCGAGCCGCAGGACTTCTGCCGGAGAATATGGACGACGCGACGAGGGCCTGGTTCGCCAAAGTGGTTGCGCTGCGTAGCGCAGCGGTCGACAAGCTGGAACGGTTGCCGGAGCGCACCATGTTCGTCTTTAAGTACGATGCCGCGGCAGCCTTGGCCGATCCCGATAATGCGGAGACGCTGGCATCGCCGAAAGCTGACGAGGTGCTGCGCACCTTCGCGCAAAAGGTCGGGAACGTACCCCAGCCGATGACTCCTGAGCACTTCAAGGCGATCATGAACGAGATCAAGGCCGAGACCGGCGCTAAGGGAAAAGAGCTGTTCCATCCGGTGCGGCTGGCTCTAACCGGTTCGCACTCGGGTCCTGATTTCGATCGGGTAATTCCGGTCTTCGAAGAAGGCAGCCAACTCGCTCTGACTCACCACGTGTTGAACGTGCGCGAGCGCATGGCCGAGTTTCGCAAGGCACGCGGACTGTGATCCCTGCCCAAGGCGCGCACGGCACAAGGACCCGCTCCGTACCGAGCTCAGATACGGATTCCGCAGGGCGACATTTGCATTAGCCGAGGGCGTCAGCCCGCGGTGAGGACGGCACAGAATCTCTATTCCACGGATCGCCGCAGTGCCGCTCGCGCCAGGATGCGCGTGGAATCGAGTGTAGGCAGAGGCGACGTGCTGTCATCGATCAGCAGCGGAATCTCGGTGCAGCCCAGCACGACGGCGTCGCAGCCCTGATGGCTGAGGCCGCCGATCACCCGCTGAAAATAAGCCCGCGACTCGGCGCTGAAAATTCCGTTTACCAGTTCGTCCATGATGATCTGGTCGATTCGTCTCCGCTCCTCGCCAGCGGGGACGAGATACTCGATGCCGGCCGCCGAGAGCTTCTCCGGATAAACCGGCCCTTCCATGGTGTACTTCGTCCCGGTAATCGCGAGCCTGCGAAAGCCACGGCGCTGCGCCTCATTCGCGACTTCTTCCACGATGTGCAGCCAGGGTAATGGTGAGTGCGGCGCTACCAGAGCAAACGCGCGATGAATGGTGTTGTCGGGCGAGATCAGAAATTCCGCCCCGCTCTTCGCCAGCTTATTGGCCGAAGACAACATGAGATCGGCCACACCCTGCCAGTCGTCGCGATAGATGAACTGCATGTATTCCCCGAGACAGTGCGTGTGCATCGTGATCTCGGGATGCCGATGGCGGCCCATGAGCGCGGGCGCCTCATCGCATATGGTGCGATAGCAGAGCGCAGCTCCCTCGGCAGAACAAGCGACGATTCCAATGTGCTTAGAAGCCATCTGAATCTGCAACTAGCAACTAGCGATCAGCGGATTCTAACCCTTCACGAAGGCGAATTGTCATCCCGAACGGATTCATCCGTGAGGGACCTGCGGTTTGCCGGCTGCGCGAAACACGGCATGTCGAGACAACCCCAAGTACAGGTGGCCCGTGAATGTTTACCTCCAGGAAAATGGATAAACTGCAGGTCTTCGATGTCGCGTAAGATGACACTCCTTGAGGAGGATGGGCTGCTGGCGCTGAGTCGCGCGGTAGTTGCTAATCGCTAGTCGCTAGTCGCTTCTTCTCCTCCGGCAGAAACGACGCGCGAAATGAATTCTTCGCCAGCTCGCGCATCTCATCGTCACTGAAGCCGAACGTCTGCTGCGCGATCTGATATTCCTTCACCAGCGAAGTGCGAAACATGTCGGGGTCGTCGGTATTCAGCGTAACCAGCACGCCGGCATCGAAGAGCCGCTTCACCGGGTGGTCCTCGATCTTCGCACAGCATCCAGTCAGAACATTGGAGGTGATGCAAATCTCCACCGGAATCCTGTGCTCGGCGAGGTAGCGCACCAGCTCCGGATCTTCTATGGCGTGCAGTCCGTGGCCGATGCGATCGGCTTTGAGCTCGCGCAGAGCGCCCCAGATCGACTCGGGCCCAACCGTTTCGCCGGCGTGCACCGTCGTGCGCAGCCCGTTGGCTGCCGCGTGTTGGTAGACTTCGCGAAACTGCTCGGGGCCTGCTCGACGTTCATCGCCGCCGATTCCAATACCCACGACGTTACGGTGCTTGAGGCGAATCGCTTCGTCGACCACGCGCCGCGCCTCGTCGACGCCGAAATGCCGGACGGCGTCGAAGATCCAGGAGAGCGACATGCCGAAGTCGCGCTCGCCGCGCAGACGGCCGCGCTCCAGGCCTTCAAACAGCGGGGCAAATTCGCCTCCGCGCCAGTGCACCACGCCGACCGACACGTACACCTCGGCGTGCACAACGTTTTGCGCCGCCAGCTTCCGCATCATGCGATAGGTGACAAGCTCATAGTCTTCGGCGGTACGCAGACGTTCGGTGACCGCCTTGAAGGCCATCAGGAAGCCGGTGAAGTTCTTGTAGTTGTAGAGCGCGCGGGCTTCTTCTTCGGTAAAGACGCGGCCGGAATCGGCAATGTTGGTGTAGCGGTTGTTCTCGGTCGCGAGCGGCGTGGGATGGCGGCGGCTCAGCTCCGCCAGCGTCGCGGGATCGACCGTGCCCTCGAGATGGAGGTGCAGTTCGGCCTTGGGAAGAGCGAGGAGATGTTCAAGCGTGTTGGACATTAGCAATGAATGATGGTCATTCCCAGACGCGGGCTCACGCCCGCTTGGCAGAAACCGTGCCGTCCCTGCGGGACTCGGGCGTTTCCCGCATCCCCATCGCGGGCTTACGCCCGCGGCTAACACAAATCGCGCCCTGCGGGCTCTCGGTCCCACCCCAAACACCACGCGGCGATGCACACATCTTTCCCGCACCCCTACCGCGGGCTTACGCCCGCGGCTAACACAAATCGCGCCCTCCGGGCTACCTGTCCCACCCCAAACGCTGCGCGGCGATGCACACATCTTTCCCGCAGCACTCCTGCTCTACCGCTTCAGTCCGGGGGGGCAGAATTCGCTGCGATAGCGGCTGTACAGCAGGTAGACGCACAGGCCGATCACCAGCCACACGAAGAAGCGAATCCACGTGAGGATCGGCAGGCCCGCCATCAACAGAATGCAGAACAGCACGCTGAGGATCGGGGCTGCAATGCCGCCCGGCGCACGGAAGCCGCGACGGCGCTCCGGCTGCTTGTAACGGAGGATAATCACGCCGAGCGAGACCAGAACGAACGCAAACAGCGTGCCGATGTTCGACAGGTCCGACAACGTTCCAATGTCGAGAATGCCTCCGGGAATGCCCACAAGAAATCCCGCTATCCAGGTGGCGACCGCGGGCGTGCGAAAGCGGGGATGCACCCGGCTGAACATTTTGGGCAGCAGGCCATCGCGCGACATCGAGAACCAGACGCGCGCCTGCCCCAGTTGGAAGACCAGCAGCGACGAGATCATGCCCATCATCGCGCCGAACAGCACGATCAGTTCGGTCCAGCGCAGCAGAGCCGACTTTGTAGTGCCCGCGAGGTGGCTCATGCTGTTGACCACCGGCGCCGCATCGTCGATCAGGCGTTGCCAGGGCACGATGCCCGTGAGCACCACGGCGACCGCGATATAGAGGATGGTGCAAACGATCAGCGTGGCGATGATGCCGATGGGCAGATCGCGTTGCGGATTGCGCGCTTCCTCGGCGGCGGTCGAGACCGAATCGAATCCGATGTAGGTGAAGAAGATGATCGAGCCGCCGGTGAGAATGCCCGACCATCCATTGGGCGCGAAGGGATGATAGTTGGCTGGCTGAATAAATCGCATGCCCACGAAGATAAACGTCAGGATGGCCGCGATCTTCAGCAGCACCATCACGTTGTTGGTCTCGGCCGACTCGCGCACGCCGCGCACCAGCACCACTGTCAGCAGCATCACGATGAGGAAGGCGGGCAGGTTGAAGCCGAAGTGCCAGCCGGGCGTGTACAGCGTATTGCCCGCAAGGTCGGTGAGGCCGCCGGGCAGGTACGCCGGCGTGATCCAACGCAAGCTGGGATGCCAGCCGAACCACTCGAAGGTCGCGGCCATGTGCGCCGCAAATCCCACGCTCACCGCCATGTTGCTGACGGCGTATTCGAGGATGAGGTCCCAGCCGATGATCCATGCGATCAGCTCGCCCATGGTGGCGTAGGTGTAGGTGTAAGCGCTGCCGGCGATCGGGATCATGGAGGCGAGTTCGGCGTAGCAGAGGCCGGTGAAGGCGCAGACCAGCGCCACAAGAACAAGCGACAGCGCCAGGGCCGGACCGGCGCCCGGACGCCCGAGAGTCGCGACGTGGTGCACGAGATAGTCCGCGAGTGGCGCGTTCAGGATCGACGAGGTGTCGAACTTCTGGCCCGCGATGGCGGTGCCGATGACGGTGAAGATGCCGGACCCAATCACTGCGCCGATGCCAAGCGCGGTCAACGACCAGGGGCCGAGAGTCTTGGTAAGCCGATGCTCCGGCTCTTCCGAGTCAGTGATGAGCTTATCGATCGACTTGCACGCGAAAATTTGGGTCGCCAGCGAGAACTCCCGGAAGTGATGGATTCGATGTTTCAGAATTCAAACAGAAGCGGCCAGCAATTAGCAAATAGCGACTGGCAACTCGTTTCCGAGCCTGACGAAAACCGGCTACGTTCGTTCATGGCTCGTTCTTGTAAACCGTTCCACCCTTCATCACGAACTTCACATTCTGCAGCGTGGTCACATTCTGTAGTGGATCGCTGTCGACCGCAATGATGTCGGCAAAGTGACTCGGCTCGAGCGATCCCACGCGGTCCGGCCAACCCAGCAGATCGGCGGCATTGATGGTTGCCGCCTGAATCGCCTGCAGCGGCGTGAGTCCGAGCTTCACCATCACGGCAAACTCATGCGCGTTCATGCCATGGGGATAGACCGCGGCATCCGTCCCGAAGGCGACCTTGACGCCCGCAGCGAAGGCGCGCGCCACATTTTGCCGCGCCGCGGGGACGACCAGCTTCGCTTTGGCGAGAATCGACGGGGGCATGTGCGTCTGAGCGGCGTTGTCGATGAGCCAGTCCCCCAGAAAAAGCGTCGGCACCAGGTAGGTGCCGTGCGCTTTCATGGCCGCAATGCCGGCATCGTCGATGTAGGAACCATGTTCGATGGAATCGACGCCCGCATTGGCGGCCCAGACAATGCCTTCGGCTCCGTGGGCATGGGCCGCAACCTTGCGTCCCAGCCGGTGCGCATCGATGACGATGGCGCGCATTTCTTCCTGCGTATACTGCGCGTGCTGCGGATTGTCACCCAGCGAGAGCACGCCGCCGGTGGCGCAGATCTTGACCACATCGGCGCCATACTTAATCACCTCACGGGTCTTGTGCTGGACGTTCTCTACGCCATCGGCGACGCCATCCGCCGTCGCATGATATTCGTACGGCAGCATGTCGTTGTCGCAATGGCCTCCGGTGATGCCCAGAGGCGGTCCGCTGGCGCGCATGCGCGGGCCGGGAACATCGCCGGCATTGATCGCGTCCCGCAGCGCGATGTCACTGTAGCCCTGAGCGCCAACGTTACGGACGGTGGTGAAGCCCGCCAGCAGGGTCAGCCGGGCATTCTTCGCGCCGGTGAGCGCCTGGCGCGGCACCGAGAGTGCCAGAGCCTCGTAGCCGAAATTTGGATCCATTGTGAGATGAGTGTGCGCATCGATGAGGCCCGGCAGCACCGTCTTGCTGGAAAGATCGATCACGTTGGCGCCACTGTTCGCGCCGGAGTCGGGACCTACGCTGACGATCTTGCCATGTTCGATGACGATCGCCTGGTTGGTGAGCGTCTTGCCGGTGCGGACGTCAAGCAGCTTCCCCGCGCGAATGATGGTGCGTGCCGGCGCGGCGGGGGTTTGTGCGGATAGAGTGAGGGCGATCAGTAGTGCCGTGATCCATATGGAAAGCTTCATGACCATTCGTCGATTGTCCTTGGAGTGGATTGAACTGTGTCTAGCAAAACGCGGAACCGCGCCGTCCCTGCGGGACTGGCGTCTTTCCCCTGCACCTCACCGCGGGCTCACGCCCACGGCTAACCCCAATCACGCCCTCCGGGCTACATGTCCTGCAGTAGGCGCCCAGCCGTGCGTTGACGCCCGCTTGCGAACACCGTGTCCCCCCATTCCTCTCTCACGATTTGTCATCCCGAAGCCCCTTCAGGGGTGAGGGACCTGCGGTTCGCGGGGGAAAAAAGAGTGCATTGCGAATGGCGCCAGCTCTCATTTTCCGGGCGCCAATATCTCTTCGAAATGGTCGTTAATCATGTGGAACAAATGCGTGCGCGCGGCGGTGCCGGCGATGCCATGCGTCTTGCGCGGATACAGCATCAGCTGAAACTGCTTGCCGGCGTTGATGAAAGCATTCGTCATCTGGATCGTGTTCTGCATATGAACGTTATCGTCGCTGGTGCCATGCACTTCGAGCAGGCTGCCGTGCAGATCGGCGGCGTAGTTTACGGGAGAGCTGTTGTGGTAGCCGTCCACGTTGTCCTTCGGCAGCAGCATGTAACGCTCGGTATAGATGGTGTCGTAGTTGCGCCAGTCGGTGACCGGGGCCACGGAGACTCCACCTTTGAACATGTCCGTGTGTTCCAGGGTGTAGAGCGTGAAGTACCCACCATAGCTCCAGCCCCAGAATCCGAGCCGCTTGTCATCCAGTTGCGGGAACTGCTGCAAGGCCTGCTTGAGCGCGGCAATCTGATCATTGAACTCCGTCTCGCCCAGGTTCTTTTTAATCGGCGCGGCAAACGCCCGGCCACGATTGGCCATGCCACGGTTGTCGACCTTGAGCACGGCGAATCCCTCCCGTGCCAGGATCTGGTCGAACGGGCTGATGGTGCCCCACTGATCGCGCACCGTCTGCGCGCCGGGGCCGCCATAAGGATTCAGGATGAGCGGCGCCTTGCCGTTGGCCATCATGGGGCCGCTCGTGGGCAGCAGGAGTGCGCCTTGCAGGGTGGTGGCGCCATCGGCGGCTTTGAAGTCGACGAACTTCGGCGTCAGCAGGTCATAGCCTTCGATGCTTCGCGACTGCCAGAATGGGTTGCAGCTTCCGTCGTTGGTGCACAGGGACATCCGCGGCGGAGTGGTCAGGGCCGAGTATTCGTCCACGTAGTACTTCGTACTCTTGGGGTAGAAATTCGGCGAGTGAGTGCCGTTCTCCTTCGAGATGCGATGAAAGTTCTTGCCATCGAGTCCGACGGAGTAAATGTTCTCCTGCCGCCAGTCGCCTTCGTTGGCGGTGAAGTACACCACGCCCTGCGGTTCGTCGACCGCGCTGATGCCGGTCACTTCCCAATCGCCGTGTGTCAGTTGGGCCACCAGCTTGGCTTCGCCTGCCAGAGGATTCTGCTTGTCGAATTGATAGAGGTATAGATGGTAGTGGCCATCGCGCCAACTGCGGTACAGGAAGCGATCGCCCGAGGCAAACAGCGCGAAGTCGGCATCCGGGACTTGTGCGCCGAGGGTCCCCATGTCGAGCCAGGCATCGCTCTGTTCGGTCATCATCAGCTTCGCTTTGCCGCTCGCCACGTCAATGAAGTAGAGATCAAGACGGGTCTGCACGCGGTTGAGCACCATCACCCACAGCACGCCGTCGCGCACCCAGCCGAAGCGCGGAATCAGCACGCCGGGATCGTTGCCAATCGGCAAGCCGCCATCGCTGCTGCCGGCGATCCACTTCGTCTTGCCTCCATTGGCTCCAACGACGCCCAGCCGCACGCCGGGATTCGGCTCGCCGGGCTTGGGATATTTCTCCTGGTCGACTTGAGGATTCAAAGGGATCCAATCGGTGATGGGATAGCTGGGAACGTCTTTCTCGTTCATCTGCAGATAGGCGATCTGACCGCCATCGGGCGACCAGAAATAGTTGCTGCGCGTGTACAGCTCTTCTTCATAGACCCAGTCGACCTCGCCATTGAGCAGATCGGGGTCGGCATCTTTGGTCAACGCGCGCTCTTCGCCTTTATTCACGGCGCGGGTGTAGAGGTTGTGCCTGCGCACGAAGGCGATCCGCTCGCCATCGGGAGAAAACTTGGGATCGCTGCTCGCGTCGGCGCTGGAGGTCACCTGTACCGCAGTCGCGCTGTCGAGGTTGTACAGCCAGAGCTGGCCCATCGAATCGAACAGCAGCTTCTTGGAGTCGGGTGACCAATGATAGGCGGCCACCGAGTAGCGTTGCACCGCTTCCTTCTTGCGCTCGTCCTTGATTGCGCTCGCCGGAGGCGCCAGGGACGCCAGCTTCTCGCTGGCCACCAGCACCGCAGATTTTCCTGTGGCTACATCGAGGTAGTAAAGCTCGCCGCGCTCACCGCTGTCATCGCGCTGCACATACGAAACTTTCGAACCGTCGGGACTCCACTTGATGGCTTCGGGTCCGCGGCCGAGCAGGCCTCCGGGCTGGAAGATGGACTCGATGGTGAGCTCCTTGCCCTGGGCCGGCGCGGCGCTGGACTGCGCGAAGACTTGCGAGGCAAAAATCAGACAGCAGCAGACGAGGACGGCGAGCCGTATTCTCACGTTCACTCCGAAAGCAGGAATTCTATTGGGCAGAAGTGTATATCAGCCAGGGTTGTCTGCCGGCGTCTCCCGGTTGGGGAGGGAGCATGTCGCTCAGCCTGGGGCTGCGTGGAGTGGTGATTTCGGCGTTCGCCAGCGCCTACAACAGGGGGTAGGAAGATCCGTAATCTGCCGGTTTGCCAAGGAACCGTTCGGCGAGAGGCGCGTCGCGAAAAGCGACCCAGGTGGGTTGCGCCGTGCTCAATTTAGGAAATAGTGTGACCCAGCGAACACGGGTAGAGCGGCGCTTCAGAGGCTGCTGAAAAACTCCTTGCAGTGCAGAGCTCGGGTAGAGCTGGCCTTCAGGCCAGCGTCTACGCTTATGTTTTAGGTAGCCGGCTTTCAGCCGGCGGCACAAGCTGTCGTCGGCTAAAAGCCGACTCTGGCTGAGGGCGCACTTGGACGCGGGCCTGAAGGCCCGCTCTACCGGTCACAGCGAACACTAAACTGTTCTAATGGTGCTGCCGTCACTACCGCGACTCGGAACTTGACCAACCCCAAACTTGCGCCGCGCTGAAGCGGCTGGGCTATGATTTTCCGTCCCACGTTGTGGGCTGGACGGTTTGCGGAGGCGCACGCGCGCGGTGAATGTTGAAAAACTAGCGTCCGAACTGGTAGATGCGGAGCAATTCGACGAGCGCGATGAAGATGCCGATACTGAAGTACACGGTACGGTTGGCTTCGGTGGTGAGGGCGGCAGGCAGCATCATACCGCGCTGGCGGAAGGCCACCACCAGCCGCTGTTCGCGATCGGAGATGAAATCGGCGATAGGTCGGTGAAAGGCTGCGATCAGCAGCCCCAAAACCAGCCGGGCGATTTCGATTGGCATGCTGACATCGTATCCTCCGCCACCGCAGGTGCTCAATAGGCCGAAAACCTTAATCCCAGCGGCGCTGCGCTCTCAGGCGGCATGGCACGAGCGTGCTGTCGGCGCGTGCTAAAATTCAAAGCACAAGGTCCCCTGACATTTCATGAATTCCGATCTTCAGAAGCTGATTGATCTGCAGCAAATCGACTCGCAGATCGCCGCGCTCAGGGCCGAAGTTGCCGCCCTGCCGAAACATGTGGCCGAGATCGAAGCCAAACTGTCGAACGCCAGGACCAAGCTTGATGCTGCGCAGGCTGCCATGAAAGCCGACGAGACCGCCCGCCGTAAGCACGAGTCCGACATCCAGGACCAGCAGCAGAAGATCAGCAAATATCGCGACCAGTCGCTGAACGTGAAGACCAACCCGGAGTACAAGGCGCTGATGAACGAAATTGGCCATGCTGAGGCCGAAATCGCCAAGCTGGAGGACAAGATCCTCGAGATCATGGTCAACACCGACACCCGCAAACAGGCGACGAAGCAGGCCGAAGGGGAGCTGAAGGCCGACACCGCGGAGAACGAAAAAGAGAAAGAAATCGTCCGCCAGCGCACCGCCGAGGACGAACAGCGGCTGGCTGAGTTGGGCACGCAACGCGAAGACCTGCGCGCCGCCGTCAGTGAAGACGTTCTGGTGCACTACGACCGCGTGCTGAAGCATCGCGGGTCGGCACTCGCCGCGGTGCACGAGGACCAGATGTGCTCGGCCTGCCGCGTGCTCCAGCGTCCCCAGGCATTCCAGGAGATCATGAGCAACCAGCAGATCGTCTTCTGCAGCTCCTGCAGCCGGATTCTGTACTACGTGCCGCCGCCGCCCAAGCCGGAAGAGGAAACGGCGAAGAAGAAGAAAGCCAAATCGTCGCCCGCCGATCACTCCGAAGCCGACACCGAGGCGCCTGCCGAGAGCAGCAAAGCGGCACAGCCGTAAAGGCTACCTATCCGCTCAAAGCATAGGGGCAGCAGCGCCTTTCCTTGCGCTTCGCGGCGCGTCTCTCTAGACTTGGGACAGCGCATGAGCAAGCTTGGCCAAACTCTGAAGAGCTACTTCTGGTGGACTCATCCCCGGGGCAGTGTGCCCTATGATGTGATGGTTACGGTCATCCTGGCTTTCATTTTTCTGACCCCGCTGTGGGTGAATTTCCGTGACAAACCCACCGAGCGGCCTCCGCATCAGACGGAAGTTGTTGTGAAACCCGAGGGCAACGGCTTCCTGTATCGCGTGGATGCTTCAGCGGTGAAGGGGGACAGCGATGCTGACATTCGCGAATCGCTGGAGCGCATCCTCGAACCGGTGGCGGGCTCCGTGGTGATCGAACGGTACGAACCCATGCGCGACAGCAAGCACAACATCACCGCCTACCAGGTGTGGGGACATCGCTGACCGGTCACCAGGTTTTTCGGGAGCGAAGTCCGGCAACGAGCTGTTCACAACCACCAAGTTTGGAAACGAACGGATCATGAAACTACGACTCTCATGGCTGCTGTTCAGCGTGTTGTTCTGCGGCGCCCTGGCCGCGCAGAATCTGGAAACTGTCCTGAACTCAATGGACAAGGCGGCCGCGAATTTCCATACCGCGCAAACTGACTTCGCCTGGGACCAGTATCAGAAGGTGGTCGATGACCACGATTTTCAGAAGGGCACCATGTACTTCCGGCGCCAAGGCAACGACGTGGAGATGGCTGCCGACATCACGGATTCCAACGGCTACAAACGTTACCTGCTGTTGAAAAACGGCAGCGTGAGCGTCTACGAGCCCAAGACCGACCAGGTAACCCAGTATGATCTGGGCAAGAACAAAGCTGATTTTCAGAGTTTCCTGGTCCTCGGATTCGGCAGCGCGGGGCACGATCTCGCGAAATCGTTCGACGTGAAATATGCCGGCACGGAGCAGGTGCAGGGTGTGAACGCCGCCAAGCTGGAGCTGACTCCGAAGTCGCAGCGGGTGAAGAATATGTTCTCCACCATCACGTTGTGGATCGATGTGGCGCGCGGGGTAAGCGTGCAGCAGGAATTCTTCGAACCTTCGGGCGACTACCGTCTCGCCAAGTACAGCAACATTCAAACCAACGTGAAACTGCCCAACGACGTTTTCAAACTCAAGACGACCAGCCACACCAAGGTCATCAAGCCGAACGGATAGGTTGCGGCGCAGCGAAGTGGAGGAAACCGCTTCGCAATCCGCCGACTGGGGGGCGATCCCCCCAGTCGCGCTAACGTAAGAGTACGTCTGGTTAGCCCGTCATTGGCCCACAATCCGCGCAGCCAAGCCCTGGGAGCCACATCTGCGAGTCGCCCACGGGCCGAGCGCTAACCGTACGTGAGGGTAGTGCTCTGTCCGACCTCGATAATGTAGCCGTCAGGATCGCGGATGTAGCAGCGAATCTCGCCGTACTTGGGTATCGGCGGCGTGATGAACTCGGCTCCTCGACTTTTCCACAGTTCATAGCACGCTTGAATATCCGCGACGCGGAAATTCATAAAGCTGTTGATGTGATTGGGGTCGGGGACGCTGAGCGTGACCGTCGGCTTATCCGGGGTCGGCCCGCCCCCAAGGTTCAGAATCATCCAGATATTCGCCAGCTGAAGGTACGGAGGCGCGTTGCCGTCACCCATGGTCAGAATGCGAGCGCCGAAGACCTTTTCGTAGTAGCGAGCCGATCGCTCGACGTCGGCGACGGTGAGAAAATGCGCGATGCTGATCCCTTCCTTTGGGGGCATCTCATAGCTCTTCTGTTCGATTTGTACGCTGTTCATTGACGACTCCCTTCGAGTGCCGGTAGAAGAAGTTTCAGAAGCGCTTCATCAGAGAACGGGTTCTGGCCTGAGATCAGCTCGCGATCCTGAAGGACGTAGCTCTTCCATGGAGCGAGCACACTTACGTCACCGCCCGCCGTACGCAAGGCGAAGTCCGGGTAGAAGAGAACCTTACCACCAATCTCAAGCGGTTCCCGCTGCTGCTCTTCCGCTGTCGAAAAGATCGTCATCTTATAGCCGGCATAGATCCAGCCTTGAGCCTTCGCGTGGGCTCCGGCGGTATCGCCCGCCGCTAACGCGGAGACAAACTCCTTTGAATTCGGAAGAGCCGAGAGTAGTGAAATCGGGCCATGGCACAGCACTGCCGTAGGCTTGGATGTTTTATGAAAGTGTCTCAGCACGGTGCCCGCGTCGGGATCATCGAGCAGGTCCATCATCGGGCCATGGCCGCCGGGGACGAAAACCGCGTCATATTGGTCCAGTCCCGATGCGATGACATCCGAGATGCGCATTGGATCTCTGAGCCCAGTCAGGCCGTCGCGGAATAACATATAGTCCTGAAGCTTGGCCGCGTCGCCGCCGAAGAAATCCGCGACCTCTGAATGCACATCCACCTGGGGCGTGTTGCCTTTGGGGTTGGCGAAAGTGATTTCGTAGCCCTCTTTCATCAGGGCGCGAACCGGGACCGTAAGTTCGTTGAGGTAGTAGCCAGCTCCGGTATAAACCTTGCCATCTTTCAAGGGCAGGCCACGACCGCTCGAGACTAGCACTAAGACTTTTCCTTTTGTGGTCATTTTGTTCTCCTTCTGACATCGGAAATAAGACGGGAGACAGACCGGGCGTCTCATTCATACTCGGCTCCTCGACTTTCCACAATTCTCAGCGTAGCCAACATTCAGGTGGCCGGCGTCGATTTGCTTCAGGGGGGGCCGAACGATGTGTTCTCAGGGGTTGGTTGTCGCACCGGGGGTTGCGGGTCCAGTGCCACGTTGAGGGGCGAAGAGTCGGGGGTTGGGCAAGCAGAGCTCCTCCTGCAGAAATGCTCGCCAAAGCCACGAGACGACGATGGGATAGTCGAGTTGATTCCGGGTGCTTCATGCCTAATCTCCCCTGTGAAGGTGTATTTGCCGGTAGAGCTCCACGGCTACTGGATTCTGAGGCACTCGCGTTCAGCGCTGTTGGTAGGGGTGGAAGATGTAGTCCTTTGCCTTCACGACCGTATGACACGCGTTTCCGCAGTCTGAAAGGCTTTTGGGATCGGCCGCGAACTTCTCCGATGCGGCGTCGTAGTTGAACACCGCGTATCCCCATCCGCCGCTTTTCGGAAATCGCTTGCTGTCCTTTTCCATGACGAAAGCCTGGGTAAAGACGTCTGGCACATCCACGGGGAACTGGGCCTCCGTGCTCTTCTTGGGCTTCCACTGCAGCTTCACGATCCTGGAGCCCTCCGGGAAAGGCTGGCCGTTGCCCGGAACGCCGGCCTTGTACGCCTTGATCATGGTCGGATTAGCGACGATCACCTTGAGCACTTCGTCGGTCCGGGCGGAAGAGACCACCGACCAGTCCTCGTATCCTCGGAAGTCAGCGAACGCGATCCCGCTGGGCGATTTCAGCGAGTACTTGTCTTGCGCGGAATCGGCGGCGACACCGAGGACGGCGAGCACTGCCGTTGCCATCGCAATCGTGAGCTGGGTCTTGCGCTTCATGGCTGATCCTTTTCGTAACCAGGATTTCCATTTGGGCCCCAGGATTTGGCGCAGCATATCACAACCGCGCGGGGCCCATGTTTGCTTTACTTTTGGCAAATGCGGTTCGGAGCTCTCGTCCTCAACCGAACTCTCTCGGCCTCTTCTCGCCATTTGAGCTTTCGCCGCCCAAAAGTCAGTAAACGCACTGTGACCTATCGGGACGACTTCGCACCTGTGGTTGGATGAGGTGTGGGCCGGCCCCTCGTTGGGCCTCCGCGACGTGCCGGGAAAAAGTAAAACCGGCCGCCGAGCTTGTTCTTCATATCGACCACCTGTTTGCGCGCATGCAGCGTCTCAATACATACGAAGCAAAGACGAACGCCATGACGAGAATCGGATCGAATTCATCCCAGGTACTGCCACCGCCCTTCAGTTGTGAATAGAACGCGAGTAAAAGAGTGAACACGAAACCAGCATAGACCCACTCAGTCAATCGAGGCATATTGGGAATCAGAAGGCCCACGCTACCAAGGATGTGGGTTACGCCAACAAGAGGGATGATATAGAGCGGGTATCCGAGCTGCTGATTGGCGACCCTCCATTCGCCGGGATCGTGAATGAGATACAACCTTCCGAAGTACACCCACATGAAGGCGACCACGCCGGTAGTTACCATCGCGGCTATTTGAATTGCTCGACCTGCCTGCGTGGATTTATCTATTGTTTGTTCATTTTTCATAGTAAAAGGATCCTCTTCTTGTTCCTGCGGTCATGGCGGAATGGCCTTTCGCCGGTGTGGAACCGGACGATCAGCTGTCCGGTTCCGACCCTTGCATCCGAACAAGAACTTTCATGTTTGAGTTCAATATTCCTGGCGGTGACGCCGCAGTTTTTAGCGGAACCGGGCTGATTTAGTTTGCCTGCTTTACGCCTTTACGGCGTTCTGTGCTGCCGCAAACACATCGCGTGCGGACGTCGTACCCGCTACGTGCTCTGTACCCGTGACTCCGAGTTCCATCCATCCCGCGTTGACGCTCTCGTACATTTCTTCGGCAGGTCCAGTATGGCCCTTCGGGACGCCGAACTGCTGGAACGCATCCGCCCAGGCGGCACGCGGGAGTGCGAAGGCTTTTACGTCGAGTTTCAGGACTTCACCCAATTGTGCCGCCACTTCATCCGCGCTTACCATCGAACCCAGCTCGATGACGCGATGCCCTGACCACGCCGGCCCGGTGAGAAGCGTTGCCACCTCTGCGCCGATGTCGTCTGACGCGACCATTGTCGATTTCCGGTTTGTAGGATTGTAGAAGACCGGTAGTGTTCCGCCTTGGGCGGCCTGTAAGCCGAAAAGAAAGTTTTCGAAAAAGCCGCCTGCGCGCACAAATGCGACCGGAGATGGCAGGCTGCGAAAACCTTGCTCCAACAAGGATAAGGCCGTGATCATCCCCAACCCGCTTGTTCTATTCGCGCCCATCGACGAGAGCGCTACCACTCGCGGGGGCACTACCTTGGTCAGCGCCTCGACATAGTTCGCAATCACGCCTTTTGCTTCTCTGTAATCAGGCGAGGGCGCCCATACAGCCGGCAACATAACAAACGCGCCCTCAACACCTTTGAGCGCCGCCGCTATGGCTGTCGCATGGTTCCAATCTCCATCCACCAACTCCACGCCTTGTTCTGCCCACTTCGCCGCTTTCTCGCGATTGCGCACAAGGGCTCGCACCGTTTTGCCTTCCTTCAGCAGATGCCGCGCGGTGGCGCCCCCAACTTTTCCTGTAATGCCCATGACTAAATACATGCTCGTTTCTCCTTGTTTTAGAACGAATGCGATGCTCTGATATGAACGCCAGAGCGTGTGAGTTGCGCAGCTAGCACTCCGCTAGTCCCGTGGGTTTCCACAGTTATCTGTCGCATGAATCGTTACAGCCTTTCCACAGTCGATCGGATCGCCTCAATGAGAGAGACGGTTGATCCTCGCGGAGGCTTGGCTATGTGGTCGTCACTGTCACGGCCCGACGCACATACCGGCTGCTTTCCAGTTCCTTCACCATGAATGCCGCGAGATCGGCGCGCGCAATCTTGTGTGCTTTCTCGCCTCCCTCCGTGCTCAGCACCCTGGCAACGCCGGTCTTCTCGCCGTCGGTCAACATCGGCGGCCGTACGAGCGTCCAGTCCAGGTTGCTGCCTTCGATCTCTGCCTCCATGCCCGCCTTGTCTACCAGCAGACCCCGCAGAAAGGTCCTCATAAGCAGGTGCTCGTTGAAAAAGCCGGCGTTCTTGACACTCTCACCCGCACCCACCAGCGAAATCTTCAGCAACCGCCGCACGCCATTGCGCCGCATCGCGTCCACGATATTGTGTGCCGCGCGCGTTTCCATCGTCGTCACTTTCCACGGCGTCTTGCCGCCCAGCGCGTCGAGCACCGCATCCTGTCCGGCGACCGCAACGTCAACCGCGTCCGCGTCCAGTACGTCGCCCGCGACAACTCTGACGTTCGCCTTCTTGTACGGCGTGGCACCACGCACGAACGCCGTCACCTTATGCCCGGCCGCCAGCGCCTCATTTACCAGCGCTTCTCCGCTCTTGCCCGCTGCTCCAATCACTAGGACTTTCATCGGATCCTCCTCCTGTCTCGTATTGGGCCGCCCATCCAAATGAGCGATCTGACTATTAGAGGACTGTTGTAACCGTTGGTTGCAAATTAATCAGCGGTTCTAAACCTATGGTTGTAAATTAACAAACGGTCGCAAAAATCGGCAAAAGGGACTAAGCTATCAAAATGTCATCCACATCACCCAGTCGCCGGGTAGAGCGCAAGCAGAGGTTGCGGGGCGAAATCCTTGCGGCTGCAGGTAAAATGTTCGCCGATCGCGGTTACGAAGCCGTGACGCTTCGTGAGATCGCTAAAGAAATCGGTTATACGCACGCCGTGATCTACCAGCATTTTCCCGACAAATCACACATCCTGGCCGAGTTGAGCCGCGAGACGATCGGGCTCATGATTCAGAACTTCGACGCGATTGCCGCTAAACATCTTGCCCCGAAAGAGCGCCTTTTTGCGACCTCGCGCGGCTTGATTCAATTCTGCATTGCCCATCCACAGCAGTTCCGCAACGTCTTCTTCGGGCCTGAGAACCGAAACGGCGTCCGCGCTGGACAATACATCAACGACATTGGCGCGCCGTTGTTCGAACGTTTCGTGCAGCTCTTTTTCGATGTAGCCAGGGATGAAGGATTGCCAAATAGGGATGACACCGTGATAGCCCACACCTGGTGGTTTACGATCTTTGGCCTCGCCACACTCTTTGTTATCCAAGGGGTTGTGCCTGACTTGCCTGACCAGACTCTCGTGATCGAGCAAACGATCGCAACGCTTTGGGCCGGCGTCCAGGCTGTTCCGCGATTGCCGAAGAGCGCAATCACTAGGCGATCCGGCCGATCCAGTGCCTCGAAGCATTAACAGCTTCTATCTGCTTAGGAGTCGTTGAAGGTATGCCCGCGATGATGATGACTGGAACTCCTTGCGAGAATTTCCCAAACTTGGCGTCCCGTATCGCTGCATACGTTTATCTCGGCGGTTGCTCGCAGAGAGATGGCGTGAACAGGTCATTGCATATTCTGACCGAATCGGGCGACCAGCCGGATTACGTACGAATTGGTGATTCGTTGCCCGCCGCCGAGTTCGCGCCGCCCCAGGCTCTGTTGCACTACTTGTCCAGGCGAAATCCACGGGCGGGCGGAGGGAGGGCCGCCGTCCGCCATGGCGGGCGGAGCAGCGGAGTGGAGGAACCGGCTTTCCCGTGTCGCCAAAGCGATCGACCCAGAGCCCTGAAACGCTTGTGCTTCGGGGACCCACGCGCGGCAAATGGGGATGGCAGCGCTCGGAATCCAGCGCGCTATTTGGGTTTCTGCTGCGGCTCTGGCTGCTTGGAATTGTCCATGTGCTGCAGGTTCTGGGGATTCTGCTGCTGGCCGGTGTCCTTCACCTGGCTGGAGTTCTTGATGAACAGGATGACTTTCCAGAGGTCATCGTCGGAGAGCACGCCATCCCATCCCGGCATCGCCGTCAAACGGATGCCGTACTTCGTCACATAAAAGAGGTTGCCGTCCGGATCGTCGGGAACCCGGCTGAGTAACTGCGGCACCGGAGGATAGAACTTCGTCCGCATGGGAGAGATCGGCTGCTTCACGCTGCCGTGGCAAAATGCGCAGTTCTTGTCGTAGACCATCGAGCCGTCCATCACGTTCTCCGTGGTCGGCTGGAAGGGATTGGGCTGCTTCGGCGCGTGCTCATCGACCCAGGCGTCGAGGGACTTGTTGGCGGTATGGCGCTCCAACGTGCCCGGCGTGTTGGGGACGGCGCGTGTGTCGAAATGCCCTGTGGTCGCGTAGTAGTACGCACCACCAAAAACCGCCGCCAGCGTGAAAATGATTCCCAGGATGAAGCCGCGCATGTGTCTCCTTGTCGCTCTTCTTAGTCGCAGAGCAGAATTTTATATGGTACTACGGTGTTGCCGGCGCTCGGACAGAGCGAAGAGTTGCTGCCAAGGTCGAGTGCTCAATAGCGCCGCAGGCGGCGGGCCTCGCGAACCACGTCTTCGACCTTCGGCAGGAAAGCTTCTTCCAGCGGTGGCGAAAATGGCACTGGACTGTCGGCGGAGGCGATACGCCTGATCGGGGCATCGAGCGCGTCGAAGCATTCCTCGTTAACAATGGCGGTGATTTCTCCGGCGATGCCTCCCGTCTTGGTGTCTTCGTGCAGGAGGATCACGCGATTGGTTTTCTCGACCGTCTCGCGGATGGCCTGGCGATCAAGCGGGAGCACCGTGCGCAGGTCGACGACCTCTAATTCGAGGCCCTCTTTGGCCAGGATTTCCGCGGCCTCGAGCGCAACGTACAGCATCGCCGCGTAGGTAATGACGCTTACATCCCGCCCCTCGCGGGCCACCCGGGCCTTGCCGATGGGCACAGTGTAATCCCCGGCGGGCAGCTCTTCCTTGATCCGGCGGTAGAGAAACTTGTGCTCGAAGAAGACCACGGGGTTGTTGTCGCGAATAGCCGACTTGATCAGGCCCTTGGCATCGTAGGCCGTGGCCGGGCAGATCACCTTCAACCCGGGCGTATGCGCGAAGTAGGCTTCGGGATTCTGCGAGTGAAAGGGGCCGCCATGCACGCCACCACCGGATGGCCCGCGCAGCACAACCGGAACCGGTGCGCCCCAGCGAAAATGCGCCTTCGCAAGCAGATTGGTGATCTGATTGAAGGCGCAGCTGATGAAATCCATGAACTGAAATTCGGCCACCGGACGCATTCCCGTGAGAGCCGCACCGAAGCTGGCGTTGACGATGGCCATCTCCGAAATCGGCGTGTCCACTACCCGCGCGGGACCGAAGCGGTCGATGAAGCCATCGGTCACCTTGAACGCACCCCCATAGATGCCGATGTCTTCTCCGATACAGAAAACCGAGGGATCGCGTTCCATCTCTTCCCAGATTCCCTGCCGGATTGCTTCCAGATAGGTAACGGCTGCCATTGGGATGATTTTACCTTGGGGATGTGGCGAGCGAATCGCTGGCCTCCGTTATCTTGGCACACCGGTTCGGACTAAAGGAGCTGGAAGCCTGGAACCCGCAGAGCCCTACGGTCAAAGGTAAGAGTGTAGTGGCATTCAAATTTCTCGCCGAGGGCTGCAATCAGGGCATCGGCGAATGAGCTGCGACCCGCCTTGAGCGACATCATCGCGGCAAAGACCTGTTGCTCATCTTGGACGAAGAGTACGTCGATTTGTAGAATCCGCTCGACCGCTACGGCGATGTCTCGACTCGTGAGACCGTAACCGCTGCCTAACACCCATACCGTCTCCAGTATGGCGGCGAGGCTGATGAATCCGGGATTTGCTTCGGTCAGCTGATGGTCGATCAGCCCTATGGCTTTCGACGACTGGATTGCATCATCCTGAACCAAGTATCTGACTAAAATATTGGTGTCAAGACCAATCATCGATGCTTAAGGTCACCACCGCGGAATTGGCTGCGGATCGCCTCATCCATCTGCTTGATGGTCAGGCGACGTTTCGTGCGCGACTTAAGCATTCCCCGCAGTGCGGAGGCCGGCAGCTTCGGCAAGATCACAACCGTCCCATCCGGATGCATGAAGAACTTAATCCGGTCTCCAGGTTTTAAGCGGAGATGCTCGCGAATCGCCTTCGGTATCGTTGCCTGGCCCTTAACAGTGATCGAGGATTCCATATCGCCCCTCCCATTACTATTTTTAGTATGTAATACCTACCCCTTCGAGTCAAGGTCGGCTTTCCATCACCCTTACTGCGTCTCTCGCGCTACGGTGACGGGCTGGGTGACGGTGGCTTTGCGCTCCAGCTTGTCCCAGGCGAAGCTGCCTCCTTCGACGGCGCGCTTCAGAGTTTTGATCAGCACCAGCGAGAACAGCTGCCGGTAGGCGAAGCGCTGGAGCCAGACGTGGCCCAGCAGCAGGAAGTCACGCTTGCCTCCGGGTTGCTGGCGCTCCAGGGTGAAGGCGATGGTCGAGGTGATGAAGTCGATGACCATGAACAGCGCGAAGTAAACCACCAGGCGATGGAAGCTGGCGGGATTGGCCGACTCCGGATGGAAGTATTTGTTGACGAAGTAGCTCACAGCTCCCACGACGAACATAATGTCGATGAAGGGCGAGACCAGTGGCAGCAGGATCTGGAAGATCACCATGTTAGGGATCGCGACCCAGCCCAGGGCGCCCTTTTGCCGGACCGCGGCTTTGTGCTTCCAGACCGCCTGCATAATGCCGAAGGACCAGCGGAAGCGTTGCCGCATAAGGCCGTTCGCGGTGCTGGGGGCCTCGGTATAGGCGAGCGAGCGATCCTCGTAATTCACCTTGAAACCCGCCTGCAGCAGGGCCATGGTGAGGTCGGCGTCTTCGGCGACGGTGTCGTGGTGATAACCGCCGGCGGCGCGCACCGCGGCCGTCCTCCAGGCGCCGATCGCTCCGGGAACCACACTCACGGCGTTGAGGGTATTGAGGGCGCGGCGTTCGAAGTTCTGGCTGGTGATGTATTCGAGGGCCTGCCAGCGCGTCCAGAGGTTCACGCGATTGCCCACTTTGGCATTGCCCGCCATCGCGCCGACCGTGGGATCGGCGAAGTGCGGCACCAGCTTCGAAATTGCGTCGCGCGCAATGAGGGTGTCAGCGTCGATGCCAACGAACAACTCTTCCGTGACGAACTCCAGTCCATAGTTCAGCGCGTCGGCCTTGCCGGAGTTGGGCTTGGTGAGCACCGTGACCTGGCCGTCGGCAATTTCCTTTTGGAAGGCCGCGCGGGTCACTTCCAGCGTGCTGTCACTCGAACCGTCGTCGATGACGATGGCCCGCAGGTAGGGATAGTCGGAATCGAGAACGGAACGCACCGTGCGTTCGATGACCTTCTCCTCGTTATACGCGGGTATGAGAACGGCGACGGCCGGGTGGTAGCCGGGATCGGGCTTTGTGTTGCGGCGATGGAAGCGATCGTATACGGCCAGCGCGCCGATGAGCACGAGCCGTCCGCTCATCAGCACGTCCCCCACGAAAAAGACGAAGATGATGAACCCAGACAGCAATCCAAACAGCGAGAAGCTGATGCTGTCGACCCAGGCGGTCCAGCGCTCGTTGGTGGTGATCGGCGGCATGACTTCGGCGACGCTCTTGCCGATGAGTTCACTGACCGGGACAACCTGGTAGCCGCGCTGGTGCAGTCCGTCGAGAATCATGGCCAGCGCTGCGACCGTCTGGCTGCGGTCGCCGCCGCCATCGTGCAACAGAATGATGTTGCCGCATCGTAAACTGCCGGGGGCGCAGGGCGGCAGGTTGGCGAGCACATCGTCGGCGATGTCTTTTGCCGGCCGCCGGGGATTGTCGCGCCAATCGTTGGGATCGATCTTCTCGCCGACGGTGATGAAGCCCATGTCCTGCGAGAGTTCCAGCGGACGCACTTCGTCGGCGGTATCGGGCGCCTCATCGACGGCATACGGAGGCCGCATCAATACCGGCTTCACGCCCAGCTTGCTCTCGAAGAGACGCTCCGTCAGGTTGAGTTCGACCTCGAAGTAGCGCTTCGAGATGTTGGTAATGTCGGGATGGGTGAAGGTGTGGTTCCCGATCTCGTGCCCTTCGCGGAAGATACGCTTGGCGATGCCGGGATACTTCTCGACCTCCATGCCGATGAGGAAGAACGTCGCCTTCGCTCCCTTTTCCTTCAGCAGATCGAGGATCTGCGGAGTCCACGTGGGATCGGGTCCATCGTCAAAGGTGATAGCGACCTTTTTCTCCTGCGTGCCGCCGTACATATCGACCTGGTACGGCTTCGGCAGTTCCTGGAACGTCTCATCGCTTACCAGATGGGTGTCCGGGTCGATCGTCACCGTACGAGTGCCGTCGGCGGGCCGCTGCGCAATACGCAGGACTTCGCCGGTGCCCTCGATATCGACATCTTGTCCAGGAGGTACCGTGCCCAGCCGGGCGGGGGCATTGGCTTCAAAGGGACGGTCCCACACCGCCCAGAGCGAACGGTCTTCCGAGCCCAGTCGCCACAGCGCGAAGGTATCGATGCCAAGCGCTTTCGCCGCCCGCATCTGGTTCAGCGCGGTGACGCCGTCGAGGAACCAGACGTCGTGACGAATGTTGTTCTCGTCCGAATAGGCGAAGTGCGGATTCATCGCATTGTCGTCAAAGTTGATATCCGATTCCGAGTCGGAGGCCTCGATCCAGGCATCCTGCGCCGAGACATTATGGATATCCTGCGGCGGCGTGCCCTTTTTCTGCCCCTTCTTCATCGCCCAGTCATATCCGTAATTGGCCACGGCGACCACGATCTTTTGTTTCGGAATCACCTTGAGCGCGTCTTGCAGGTTCTTCACGAACCAGTCCTGCCCCGCGACCGGGCCCGGTTCACCACCGGGGTAATGCTGGTCGTAGTTCATCAGGATCAGGCCATCGGAGGTCGCCGAGATCGCCTTGTAATCGAAGCCTTTGTCGTTCACCGGCACCGCGATATACAGCTTCAGATTCCTGGCGTGCAGATCGCCGTAGAGTTCCTGCACCAGGATCTTGAAGTCGCCGCGGGACTTCTCGGGAAAAGCTTCGATATCCAGCGTGACGCCCTTGTATTGATCGGTCGCCAGGAAGGCCATGATCTCGTTGCGGAAGCGCTGCCGCGCTTCCGGGTTCGCCATGAACGCGGCCGTGACCTCGGGCCGCCACTCGTTGGTGACCGGGTCGAAGTTGTTGACCAGGGGAAGGACGTCGGTCGCGGCTTTCTCCGATTTCAGATAGGGCATGACCTTGTCGTCGACCGGCCGCGGCTTGCCTTTGTCATCCATCAGGTCAAAAAGCTTGTTCTCCTCGGTCACCGATTGCAGGCGACCGTCGGCTGTCAGCGTGTGCAGCCACTCGGGGAAGAGCAAGTCGATCTGCGGGTAATACTCTTTCAACGAAGCAAAGCTGGCCGCATCCCACTGGACGTAGAAGGCGCCGCGAATGCCTTCGTCGGAGTTCAGCACCACCTGCGAGGCGGGGCGCTTGGTCTTGCGGTGCAGGTTCACGCGCCGCGGCGCCTTGCGTTTCTGGCTGTCCTTCAGCGGATGATAGCCCCGCTTGAGGTCCGGTAGAGGCACGGTTGGCACGGACGTGCTGCGGATGACCGTCGTCACAAAAAACGCGACCGTCAACGTGATCAGAAGCACGCTGGAATCGAGAATCAGCCGCAAACGCCGCCACCGCTTGCGTTCGGGATCGTAGAAAACCTGTTTGGATTTAGACATCGCGCAAAATCAAGTTCATCGTAACAAGGAAACCCGCTGTCAGCGAATCGGCCGTTGGCTAAACCGGCTGCGACATTCGACTTGGAAAATTAGCCATGCGACGGGAGTTGCGGGATGGCTTTAGCAGTGCGTCAGCGGGATTGTTCCTTCCTTGATTTGAAACCCGGATCCCGACAAAAAGACGCGCAGAGGCCGCCGAAAAGGCAATGCCAATCGTGGGGTGGTTCGTCCCGCTCACCTCGGAGAAATGAGGGCTGAGCGGTGGCACATCACCCCTGGATGCTATATTCCCCTCGTGCCGGACCAGCCGCGTAACCCGCCAACCGACCAGCAAACTCGGCCGTTCTGGCGCATGGTGATCGTCTCCCGCAGGTTTTTCCTCCTGGCCACTCTGGCGGCGTTTGGGTTGCGGTTGTTCTTCTACTTCCGCTTTCCCCATATCACCGGCGATTCGATGATTTATGGCGACATCGCCAAGAACTGGCTGGAGCACGGCGTTTACGGGTTGAGCCACGCCTCGGGTCCGGAGCCAACCTGGATACGGCTGCCGGGTTATCCGGCGTTCCTGGCGGCTTGCTTCGTACTGTTTGGACGCGAGCACTACCACGCCGTGCTGCTGGTTCAGGTCGCGATCGACGTCGCCGCCTGCTTCTTCATCGCCGACCTGGCGAGGAGAATCCTCTCGGAACGGGCCGCCCGCCTCGCCTTCCTGCTGGCGGCGCTCTGCCCCTTCACCGCCAACTATGTGGCTGCTCCGCTGGCCGAAACGCTGAGCATCTTCTGCGCCGCCGTCGCACTCGACCTGGCAGTTGCGGGCTTTATGGCTGTAGAGTCCGGCCGCCGGTCCTGGCGCGCGTGGCTGGGATGCGGCGTGGCCCTTTCGGCAGGGATTCTCCTGCGTCCTGATGGAGGGCTTCTGCTGGCGGTGGTCGGTCTGTTTCTGCTGTGGCGAATGTGGAAGCGACCGGCCGAACGCGCGCGGCTGTTCTGGGCGGGAGCCTTGTTGCTGGCACTCTCGCTGGCGCCGCTGGTTCCGTGGACCCTTCGCAACTGGCGCGACTTCCACAAGTTCGAAGCCTTGTCGCCGCGCTATGCCAACGATCCCGACGAGTTCGTGCCTACCGGGTTCGATAAATGGGTGCGTACCTGGATGGCGGAATACGCCTCGACCGAGGAGATCTATTGGCAGATTCCCGGCGATCAGGTCGACTTCAGCAAGCTGCCTTCGCGCGCTTTCGACAATGCCGACGAGTACCGGCGCACCAAGGCCATCTTTGATGACTATGCCGAAACCGATTTCGTCGGGCCGGAACTGAGCCAACGCTTCCTGGAGTTGGCGAACGAGCGGATCCGTCGCCATCCCTTGCGTTATTACGTCTGGCTTCCTGTGCTGCGCATTGCCGACATGTGGCTGCGTCCGCGCACCGAGATGCTTCCCCTGAATACGCGGTTCTGGGAGTACGCCGATGATACCCAGGACTGCGTGCTGGCAACGCTCTGGGGCGTGCTGAACCTGCTGTTCCTGATTCCCGCCGCTATGGCCCTGGTGCGCGGCCCGCGGCCGCGGTATCTTGCGCTGCTGCTGTTGTTCGTATTGCTGCGATCGGCGTTTCTGGGAACGCTGGAGAATCCCGAGCCGCGCTATACCCTGGAGTGTTATCCGGCGGTGCTGGCGATGGGCGGGGGGTGGGTGGCCACGCTCAGTCGGCGGGCCGTGATTGCCCTGTTCAGCGCGATGTGTCTTCTGGCGGCGATTGTCTTGCTATGGCCGCAGTGAGCAACAGATTGTCAATCAAACGGGTTGTGCCTACGTAGGCCGCTACCGCCACCAGCGCGGAGGTCGACACCTTGGCAACCGGATCGAGTGTGTCGGGATCAACGATCGCGAAATAGTCGAGACGGACAGCGGCTTCTTCGGCGATCATCTGACGGCCTTCGGCAATCAAGGTTGCGGCGTCGCGCTCGCCGCTATCGGCCACCGTCTGCACTCGCAGCAAGGCACGATGCAGGACGAGCGCCTGACGCCTCTGCTCGGGATTCAGATACGCATTGCGCGAGCTCAAGGCCAGTCCATCCTTCTCGCGGACGATGGGGCAGACGACAAGGTGCACATCCATATCGAGGTCGCGGACCATCTTGCGCAACACGGCGACCTGCGCCGCATCTTTTTGACCGAAGAAGGCACGGTCCGGACGAACAATCTCGAACAGCTTGGCGACGACGGTGGTTACGCCGCGAAAGTGTCCCGGACGCGAAGCTCCATCGAGTTTGCCGCTCAAGTCTTCGACCAGCACGCTGGTGGTGGCGCCGGCAGGGTACATCTCTTCGATAGCCGGGGCGAAGACAAAGTCCACCGCCGCATCCTCGAGCAGCGTGAGATCGTGCTGTAGGGTGCGCGGATATTTTTCCAGATCTTCGGTCGGACCGAACTGCCGGGGATTGACGAAAATGGAAACCACCGTCACATGGCATTGCGCCTTCGACGCCCGTACCAGCGACAGGTGACCGTCGTGAAGCGCGCCCATGGTAGGAACAAGACCCAGCGTCATCTCGCGCGCGGCAACGTGGCGGCACTGCGCTTTCATCTCAGCGATGGCTCGAATCAGTTTCATGCAGTGGTTAGTTTTTGGGAGGCTCCGCGGCAGGCGGTTGGGCGGGCGCGGCTGTCTTTGGAGGACTTGGCTCCCCGGATTCCGCCGGCGGCACAGGTTCGGGCAGCTTCCAACTCTGCAGCACGCTGGAGAGCGCCGGTTCCAGCCTGGCCAGCGACTGCGGCGAGCACTTCAAGGCGACCGAATAAATCTCGCCCGCCGAGCCTTGGATGAACGCCAATTTTTCGATCCACTCCCGGTCGCTCGCTTTTTCGCGATAACGCACCGTGAGTAACTGCGCCGGTTGTCCGTCGATCGTGCGCACCTGCCGCTGCAGGGTCTCGAGATTCTGCCCTTCCTCGCGCAAGCTCGCCATGGTCTGCTCGATCAACTGGTTCACCGAAACCGGATCGGCATCGGCCTGTGGCGCCGGCACGATCATCGCAACCGTAATCTCGTCCCACAGTGCGCGCTCCTGTTTCTGCTCGGGCGCGACAACCACGCCATTGCCGGCAAAAACTTCACCCTGCATCGACCATGTACCGGGATACCGGAAACAGAATCCACCTTGCGGCTGGCAGTAGCGTTTCGAGGCGGCGGGGCTGTGCTCCGGGTTGCGAGTTGGGTTGTGAGTTGCGCTCTGGGCATTGGCGGTGGCGCCTAGCGACAGCACGCAAATCGCGGCCAAAATCAGCCAAAGGCGAAACTGCATCCTTCTAGACTGGCACAAGGCGCTTGCGTTCGGCAATCGCGCGCAAGGTCGAGGCCGTCTCCCTCGGCAGGTGATAGGACTCCGCGTCAGAGGGATACGTGCGCGCCTTCACGTCGTCTTTGAAGGCATGCACCGCCTCGCTGATGATCGAGCCTACCTCGGCGTAGCGGCGCACAAATTTGGCCGGTGGCGCGAATGTCAGTCCCAGCAGATCGTGGAAAACCAGCACCTGGCCATCGCAGTCCGGTCCCGCGCCGATTCCAATCGTGGGGATCGCCAACTCCTGCGTTATCATGGCGGCCACTTCCCGCGGAATACCTTCCAGGACAACACAGCAGGCCCCGGCCCGTTCCAGGGCAAGCGCATCGTGCATCAACTGCTCGACGGCCCCCAGCGTCTTGCCTTGAACCTTGTAGCCGCCCATGGCGTGCACCGACTGCGGCATCAACCCGATATGGCCGACCACGGGAATTTCCGCGTCGACTAATTTCTGTACCAATCGCGCGCGCTTCTCGCCACCTTCGATCTTCACCGCTTCGGCGCCCCCATATTTGATGAAGCGGGACGCATTGCGCAGCGTGTCGCGCAGGCCGACGTGGTACGAGGCAAACGGCATGTCGGCGACCAGAAAAGCGTGCTTCACACCACGCCGCACGGCACGTGTATGGTGCAGCATCTCCGGAACCGTCACCGGCAAGGTGTTCTCGTAGCCGAGCATCACCATGGCGAGCGAGTCGCCGACCAGCACCATGTCGATGCCGGCCTCGTCAACCAGACGCGCGCTGGCGTAGTCGTAGGCGGTGAGGCAGGTAATCCGTTCGTGGTTTTGTTTCTTTTCGAAAAGAGTGGAAGCAGTAATTTTGGCGTGGAAGTCGCCGATGGTTACGCTCACGATGCCCTCCAGTACAGCTCCGCAATCGCGGATACCGCCTGTCATGGTCACACAGCATTAAGATGCGAGTTCTTGGGCTGGGGGACCGAGAAAAGTTTACACCCGCCCGCACGCGAGCCCAATATCTATTTCACAGGGAGCCCCTACCCAGCGCTGAAGCGCTGGGCTAAGACGAGTCGGCCTACGGCCTGGATCCGTCACGGCAGAACTTCATAGTCGGTCATCATGCCGCCGGCCATATGATCGCTGAGATGGCAGTGGAACATCCAGACGCCCACGTTATCGGGAACCATGTCGGCCACCACGAATTGGGCCGGCGACAGCGACAGAATGTCGGTGCGGTGTTTGTCGACGGTCACGACGTTTCCGTGCCAGTGCGGCGTGTGGAAGTTGAAACCGTCGCCCATCGTCATCAGGTACCAGCGTACGTGCTGGCCTTTGTGGACCTGAATCGGCGGGTTGTTTCCGAAGATGTAGCCGTTGATGGTGAACTTGTGATTGATCACCGCGAAGCCGTGTCCCATGGTGAGGTCGGCATTGCCGTTCACGTCCTCAGGAACGGCTTCGAGTTTCTTGACCGACTTGGGATCGCCGGCATAGGTGTCGATGTTGTATTGAAAATAGTTGCTCTGATTCTCGTCGAAGATCATGAACAAGGCAAAGATCTCGCGGTCCACGTCCCTGGGACTGCCATCGGGACGGGCCATTCCTTTCGCGGTGATGACGATGGGACCCATCAACCCCGCGTTGACGTCTTGGTGTTCCTCATTGTGTGAGTGGTAGATCCACATGACCGAGCTGCCGTCGTCCGGACCGGGACCCGCTCGTTCGGGCACCTCCCAGATGTAGGTATGGGTGTGACCGGGAGCAACCAGGCCAGTCGATTCGGGCGACATGCCGGCGTAAGGCGTGCCTTCGGAATCCTTTTTGTACGACACGCCATGGGGATGCATCGAGTACGAGAATTTTGCGTTGTTGCGGAAGACGATCTCGATAGTGTCGCCGACCTCGGCGCGAATTACCGGACCGAGCAGCCCCATGTGTTGCTCGTCCGTCGAGCGAGGCTTCAGCGTCTGAAACGTGGCATCGGTGTATTCGCGATACACGGCTTTGCGGTAGATCTGGCCGATACGGTCTTTCCCCTTCTCGGTCCAAATCACGGTGGACTTGTCGAACGGTTTCCCGGTCATGTGGTCCATGTTATGCGGGGCGTAATCCCACTCCACCTCGTCGGCCGCAATGTAGTACATCCGCGTCTTGCCTGGGGATGCGGCAACAGACGGCGCTTGCTGCGCAACGCACGACAACGTGGAGAGACACAAAATCAGGAAGGAATAGAACACAACTGGAGCTCGCATCGTTCGCAGTCCTCTAGAGTATTTCTGTACGAAATCACTTACGGCAGATCGCCCTCACAGTTCGAACAGGGGGTGAAAGAAAGCGGTGGCACTGCGTTGGACTGCGGCACCACCAGAGGTAACGAACCGCCCCCTATCGCAGGGTGATATCGCGCAGCAGATAACTGTCGACGATCCGAACATTCTCGACGCGCTTGTCGATGACTTTCTGCTCGGCCGACCGACTGCCATACTGTTTCATGCGAAGCTCGTAAACCTTGTCGGGCAGGCCGTCGAGCGCCGCCATGTTCTTGTAGGTAAGGGAATAGCCCATGTCCCAGTCGTCGGCACCGGAGCGGGTCGTGTTGAGAAAAATCTGATATCCGTCGATCAGGCCCGCCTTCTTCTGGGCGTCCCAAATAGGCGTGATGTTGGTTTTCATGTCCGTCATGAACGCATCGAAGTGGCCTGGCAGAACATGCAGCAACACCACGCGCTCAACCGGACCTTCGTTGTATTTGACCTGTGCGGATGCCGTGCAGAGGGCAACCAGGGAAAAACAGAGTACCGCGAACGCCATGCGAACCGCTTGCTTCATTCGTGCTCTCTCCTTGTGAAGTGAAAGTCGTAGATCTGGGTTCGGCCCCGCTGCATGAAGGCGCCATTGCCGTCCCCGGCGACGGAACGTGAGACTTATGCCGCAGTAGCGCGAACCTTTTTCAGGGCGGGCTTACTGGCGGCCAGGGCTTGCCACGCGATCACGAAGGACGGTAGAAAACACGCCGTCGCGATCACGCTCCAGACCGTCGTCTCGATTCCGAGCAGTCCCATACGACTGACAGCGGGTATGGCGGTGATAACTCGAACCACAACAAAGACCGCTGCGAAGGGATAGCTGCGCATCATCCACTCACGATGCTGCTGGATCCTGCCGGTCCGCACGCAGTAGAGGCCAGTCGCCGTCGTGAGGATCCAGCCACCCGCCTGGAACGCCGAAGCCGCAAGCAGCGTCGGGATGGGGAGTGCGTGGGCAACCAGGACCGCAAACGGCGCGGAGACGGCGGCACATCCGACATAGACGCGTCCCAACACGCGATGCAGTTGCAGATGCCGCTGACGCAGGCGACTGGAAAACTGGAAGACGCCAAGGGCCAGCGCAAGCGCTCCGGGAACTCCATGCAGCAAAATCAGCCAGGGAATCGGCGCATAGCGTTGCCGCAAGAAAGAATTGGGGTTCAGGAGCGTCAGCTCGCGGGTGAGCAGGACGTAGAGCGTCATGAGACCAAAAACGGCCCACAAAACGTGTTTCGTTTGAAATGCACGATGACGAGTTCCAGAGAAGCGAGGAGCAGTGGCCAGAAGTCCCTCCGCTGTAGAGCATGCACGGGATAATTCGGTAAGAGAATGGCGGAGCATAGCGCACATTCGCGCGCATTACAATCCGGCCACTTTCGGGGAATAGAAAGTCGCCAGCCATGGGCCATTGCCGATGGCCCTTACGTGGTTCCCCGTAGCTGCTAGCTTGGTGCCGAACTGCTGTGATCGTGAATGATGTGCCAGCCGTCGGGAAACTTTCGCCAGATCAAGGTGAAGAGACCTTCGGGGGTTTTGCCATTCGTCAGGACAAGGTGATAGCGGCCACGAACGAAAGCTGCATCGAGCCCGAGCATTTCGACCTTCAGGTCGCTGAACGACAGCGTTCCCATCTCCTTGCCGGGAGCCTGATAGCTTCGGCGGTAGCGTTCGATTGCGGCGTCCCAGCCCGTGGCCTCGGTGCCTCCGGAAAAGAATGTGAGATCGGGCGAATGCCAGTATCCCGCCATGAAGGCCTCGAGATCGTGGCGGTTCCAGGCATCGACTTGCGACTTCAGCACCGCGCGGATGGCGGCGGCGCCGTTTCCGTCCACCGTGAGCTGCCCCTTGGATCCGGTATCTTGGGCCGACACACTTACCGCGAGAACGATCAGAGTCAGGAACGTGGAAACCAGTTTCATGCGCACCTCGACTGGCAGCAGTGTACAGGTCGCATCCGCAAATTTCCTTTTCCAACAAAAAGCGGCGAGCCGAAGCTCACCGCTGTCACAGACGAATGTTGTGGTTGGCTTTAGTGCGCGGCTGCCGCCTCGGACTTATCGTGACGTACGGTCGCAAGGAAGCGCTGAATTGCCGATTCATGCGGAGACGGTACCTGGCCGGTCAGGATCTGACGGAAGCTGACATTTTTTCCATAGACGGCCATGGTCGAGTCGTCATCCTGATGGATCACAGCGCCCTTGAGGCTAAGACCGGCAAAGATGCCACGCGTCCGTGAATAGGTCAACACGCCTGTGTTGAACTTCCAGTCCGTATTCGCGCTGGCATCGCGTCCCACCGGACCGGCCGCCACCGAGGCATCGCCGCCCAGATTAAACTTCGCATCCAGCAATTTCTTTGCGCCCTCGTCGGTCATGAAGAGCATGACCAGGTCAACCGCCTGAGCGCCAATCTGTGCGCCCCAACTGCCACCGGTAACGGTGAAGAACGCGGGAGCGCTCCATCCATGCGCGGTCCGGCAAGTGGCGATACCACGGCCGTGCTCCGCCCCGAAAACGAAGCCGCCCTTAATCATGGAAGGCACGACGGCCACGCATTTCGCATTCTTGAATACTTCATCGGGAATACCTTTGTCGGAAGCAGCCAGCAACTCATCGAGTATCTTGGTTGACTCATCCACCCGGGCGTAAGCTTTCTCGCGGGTTTCTTCGAGTTTGCTGTTGGCCGCTTTGGCCTTGTCCTTGTGCTGGTCGGCTGCGTCCTCGGCGGTTTGGGCAGCGGCCTTGTCGTCAGCCTTCTGCTGTTCGCTGGAAGGCGTCGTGGCCTGCGATTGGTCGTTCTTCGCAGTCATAGTGTTGTTGGTTGTCGTGCTGTTTCCATCGCTTCTGGCAGGGGTGCTCGAATTGTTATCCTGCGCAAACATCATGCATGCGCCTAACATGAGCAAAGCCCATAAACTTGCAAAACGCTTCATAATTCTAGGTCCTCCTCAGCTGATCCCCGATAACGTATTTCTACGCGTCATAAGGTTGGAAGCGAATTGCTGCCTTAGGGTTTGCGCGAGAGGCAGAGAATTCCCCGGAGAAACGGCTGCAACCTACTTGCAACCTATTCTGTACAGAACACATCGTGAGCTGTACAGAAGCGCATCGTGAGCTGCCGTCGCAATGCCGTTCAGCCAAAGAGGTCAACGGAAAACGAAACGGGGAGGGCCACGACGCGGGCGCGTCGTTGGGTCGCACGAACGGAAGTCGGACGCTAGGCGGGGCGCTTGGCGGGGACGGCGGGCGTCTGCCAGGGCCGCTTAGGGCGGTCAGCTTCCGGTACGTCGCGCCCCTTGACGCGATCGTACATGTAAGACTCGCTTACCGTGCCCAGTCCCTCGTTGTAGAGACTGATGCCGCCGGTTCCTTCCTTCAGCTCCTCGGCAAAGTCATGGATAGCTTTCAGATGTTCGGCCGTCGCAGGATATTCGGCCTTGGTGGTCTTTAACACTTTCTGATACCCGTGATCCACGAGCTTGGAGATTTCTCCGCCGATCAGATATCCCGGATAGGCGAAGATCTTCACCCCTCCGTCGGGGGTGCGCTCAATCGCCGCCGAAACGTTGTACTTTTTGACAAAGACACGATTGCTTGTGCCGGGCGCTTCCAGCACATCAAACCCATGATCGCGGAACCAGGAAACTGCGTCTTCGTAAGATTTCGTTTTAATTTTCTTCGCCATCAGTAGTGATCCAGCCTCTGCGGCTGCCTCGGAGACGGAAGCCGCCTCAGCGTGAACTCGCTGCGTTCGTGGGAACGCAGGTACACATTCGAGTGCCCGTCACGGCCTGACGATGCACAATTCAGTCGAACTCAGTTGGCCGGAAACTCACACTGTCGCACACTCGGTTATGAAACAGCAACTTACAACGGGTCACAAACCCTGAAACACCCAATCAGATGCGGTGAAACGGTTACCGGTTCTACAACCTAAGGGGGATTACTGATCCGACTCCAGTTGGCCGGCCGATGCTTGACTCGCACGTCGATGGGTCGTGGCCGAGGAGTGCTGCGCCTGCGCCGGGCGCTCGTGCAGGAATCCCGCCGCACGGGAAAATAGTTGAGCACAACCGATTCTGAAGCGAGTACTCTCTTCCTCTTCCAGTGGAGCATGCGAGGTTTTGATCGATCATCACACGATCGCGGCGGTCAGCATTACGGGGTCGGCCCTCGACTTCTTCGGAGGCATGTATCTCGCCTACGACCTGCTGGGCGGGAAACACGGGCCGCTGCGTACCCTGACGCGAGGGCTCACCTATTCTCTGCTGTGCACGCTGGGCTTCGCACTGGTTCTGGGATGGCGCTTCGCCCTTCCCGTAGGGCTGACGACCGGCTTCACGGTAGCCATGGAACTGGCTCGGGCGGCACGCCAGGAGCCCGTCCCCGGGTTGCTTTGGGATGCCGTATTCAGCGCGATACGAGGCGTTGGTTTTGCTGTCGGCCTGTATCCCACATTCGGACTGCGTTTCGGGGTCCTGTTCGCGGTCTTCAGCACCGCCGGACAAATCTTCGCGTATAGCCTCGGCATTCGCCCCTCGCTCGACTACGAAAGCTCACGCCGGTTACGGTTGACACGAAACCACTTTCTGGCAGCGGTCAACCGTGCCGTCGGGAACTCCTTGAACGCCCTGATTTGCAGCTGGATCACGCATAATCCTCTGCACTCCTGGACCGAAGCCCTTGGCTATGGCGCGACCATCGGCGGAGTCACGGCACTCATTGGCATCTTTGGTCCGTCGATCGAATGGTTCGCCGACAGTTTGCCCGAGCGCCGTCTCGGAGTCTTTGGGGTCGCCCTCATCCTGTGTGGCTTCGTGCTGCAATCGATGCAGTATTGGATTAGTCTGCTCGATATTTCTGTCCGATAGCTTCATGCTGAAATTGAGCCATTCCGGTTACGACGAGATTCGGTGCCACGGTGAGGAAGCCTATCCGAACGAATGTTGCGGCATCTTGCTGGGTAAGCGGGATGGCGAGACGCGAACGGTGATGGCGACGGTGCGCTGCAACAACGCGCGAACCGATTCTCCGCAAAGCCGCTACAGCATCGATCCGCGCGAACTGATAGGCGTTCAGCGGGAAGCGCGCGAGCGCCGCCTCGACATTGTCGGTTTCTATCATTCTCATCCCGACCATCCGGCCCGCTGGTCGCCCACCGACTTCGAGGAAGCGCACTGGATCGGCAGCTCCTACGTCATCACCAGTGTGGAGAAGGGAAAAGCGAAGCGGACCGTCTCGTTCGCACTGAGCGGCACCGTCGAAGAAGATAAGGCGTTCGTGCAGGAGGAGTTGGTGATCGTCGAGCCCGAATAGCGCGGCGCTTCCGCGCAATGGGCGTTAACCTTGCCGCGTGGTGGACATTGCCGGTTCGGGTAAAGCGGCGCTTTGGCGCGACGTCGGGCGCGTTTGAGGGAAACCGGCGCCCGGCTTATAGCCAGGCAGCACATGTCGCCGAGGCTGGCTTCGTGTGGTTCGCTCACATACGCCGCTATGCCTCATCGGCTACAATCGAAAATTCCCATGTTACGGTTCACCACAGCCGGCGAGTCGCATGGAGAGGCGCTGGTAGCGCAGCTCTCGGGCCTGCCCGCAGGTCTCCCGGTCGATCAGAAGTTCATCAGCCGGGAATTGTGGCGGCGGCAGCAAGGTTACGGCCGCGGCGGGCGCATGAAGATCGAGCGCGACCATGCGCACATCGTCAGCGGCGTGCGGCATGGCAAGACGATCGGCTCGCCTGTCGCGATGCTGCTGGCGAACAACGACTGGAAGAACTGGACGGAGTCCTTGCCGGTAGAAGAAGGGGACCCGGCGAAGCACAAGCGAGTGGCTTCGCCGCGACCGGGTCACGCCGACCTCGCAGGCGCCGTGAAGTACAACTTTTCCGAGGCGCGGTACGTCTTAGAGCGGGCCTCGGCACGTGAATCGGCGGCGCGGGTTGCCGTGGGCGCGTTGGCCAAGCTGTTGCTTCGCGAATTAGGCATCGAGGTGCTGAGCCACGTGATTGCCGTGGGCAGTGCGCGGCTGGAACAGCCCGTCACCTGGGAAGCGATTGAGGCGGTCGCAGCCAAAGACGACATCCTGCTGAGCTGCGCCGATCCTGCATCAGAAGCCAGGATGAAGGACCAGGTCGATATCGCGCTGCGCACGGGCGATTCCGTGGGAGGCGTGTTCGAGGTGGTGGCGCACCATGTCCCGCCCGGCCTGGGCACCTACGTGAACTGGGACGAGCGCCTGGACACGCTGCTCGCCGCCGCCGTGATGTCGTTGCAGGCGGTAAAAGCCGTCGAACTGGGGGATGCCGTGGCAGCCGCAGCATCGTTCGGCTCCGCTGTGCACGATGAGATAGCATACGAGCGCGACCTGCAGAACGAGTTCACCGGATTCACCCGAAAGTCAAACCACGCCGGTGGCCTGGAGGGCGGAGTCTCGAACGGTGAAGATATCCGGGTGCGCGGCTACCTGAAACCGATTTCCACCTTGCGAAGGCCACTGGGCTCGGTGGACTTTGCCAGCCGTGAACCGGTGAAAGCGGCCTACGAGCGTTCGGATGTGTGTGTGGTGCCGGCCGCGGGAGTCGCGGCAGAGGCCATGGTCGCGTTGACGCTGGCGCGCTGTGCGCTGGAGAAATTTGGAGGCGATTCCATTCTGGAAGTACGGCGCAACTTCGATGGCTACTGCCACCAGTTGCGAAATTTCTAAATGATCTATCCGATCGTGAAATACGGCGACCCCGTTCTCGAGACCCCGGCCGCTGCCATTACCAGCTTCGACGACGAGTTGCGCAAGCTCGTCGACGATATGTTCGAAAGCATGTATGCCGCGCATGGCGTCGGCCTGGCCGCCCCGCAAATCGGCATCAGCAAGCGCATCGCCGTGATCGACGTTACGTTCAAGGAAGACCCGGAGGCGAAGATCGTTCTGGTCAATCCCGAGATTATTCATACCGAAGGCCGCATCAACTCGAACGAGGGCTGCCTGAGCCTGCCGGAGTTTCGCGAGAAGGTCACGCGCGCCCGCACCGTCACCGCGCGCGCCCAGAACCTGAAGGGCGAGAGCTTCGAGGTAACGGGCGAAGACCTGCTGGCACGGGCGCTGCTGCATGAGACCGACCATCTCAATGGCAAGCTGTACATCGGACATATCAGTGCATTAAAGCGTGACATGATGAAGCGCAAAATCCGCAAGCTGATGAAGCAGGGTGAGTGGTAACCCGGCCATGATGGACCTGGTGTTCTGCGGGACCCCGCTGTTCGCCGTGCCAACGCTGGAGAAGCTGGTGGCAGCGGGTTTCCATGTCAAGCTGGTCGTCACCCAGCCGGACCGGGCCAAGGGACGCGGGATGGAGCTGGCGGCCTCGCCGGTGAAGCAGTCCGCTCTTCAACTCGATCTACCCATCACACAACCGGACAAGATTAAAGACAACCAGGAGTTTCGCGCGCAGTTGGAGAGCCTACGGCCGGAAGCGATCATCGTCGTGGGTTACGGTCGCATTATTCCGCAGTGGATGATCGACCTGCCACCGCTCGGCAATCTCAACCTGCATGGCTCGCTCTTACCAAAGTATCGCGGCGCAGCTCCCATCCAGTGGGCGATCGCGCACGGCGAAACCCTTACCGGGGTCACCACCATGCGCATCGATGCCGGGCTCGATACCGGCGACATTCTGCTGCAGGCGGAGGAACCCATCCGGCCGGAGGACACCGCTCTTACGCTGGCGCCCCGGCTCGCCCAGACCGGGGCGGAGTTGATGATTGCCACGCTCGCTGGCCTCAAGAACGGCAGCATCCTGCCGCGTCCGCAGGACAATGCGCAGGCTTCGCTTGCGCCGATCCTCACCCGCGAGGACGGCCTCATCGATTTCGCGCGCACCGCAACCGACACCTGGAATCGTTTGCGCGGCTTTCAACCGTGGCCTGGGGCGTTTACGAGCTTTCGAGGAAAAGCACTGCAGATCCACCAGGTCGTGCCCGCTCCCGAGCAATGCCTGGTCGCGGCCGCGCACTTCAAGATCGAGCACGATCGCCTGCTGCTCGGCTTCGCCCACGGCTCTGCGCTGGAGATTCAAGAGCTCCAGGTCGAAGGCAAGAGGCGCATGAGCGCCCACGATTTCATCAACGGCTACCATCCGAAAAGCGAAGAAGTGGTGGGCGCGAGCTGACTCGCTGCACGCATCTTTCGTCATTCCAAGCGGACGCTGAGCGAAGGGGGAGCGGAGGGAACCTGCTGTCAGAAACGTCGCCAATCGAGAAACGCGCGACCCAACGGCCACGCTTCCTGTTTGTCATCCCGAGCGGCTTTTAGCCGTGAGGGACCTGCGGTTCCTTCGCGGACCAAACCTGGTGCAGTAGTGAACTTATGGTGCACCCACGCCTTGTGGCATAGAGTAGTGCGATGAAATCCTCGGCCGTCTTGATCGGGATGCTGATCCCTGGCTTCATCGCCTGCGCTCAGACACCAAAATCCAAGGCAGCAGCTGCCGTGTTAACGAAATCGAATCCAACTGTGACCTGGAACGTCGGCTCAGCAAAGACAGCGGATGTCGATTGCGATGGCAAGCCGGACACCGTGATTCTGGGTTTTGAAAAGGACAAGGTGTTTGTAGGCATAGTATGGGGATCGGCAACGAGGCAGCCTCAGATTCTAGTGTTCCCCATCAACTCGGCGGCGCAAGAGGGATTCTGCTCGAATCCCACGACGATCAGGGTTTCGCCGCTGGATTGCCAGTCGGATCACGGCCCCCTGCCGGGTTGCGAGGTCAATCCCTCCTGCAGGGATTTTTCTATTTCTGACAATGAATGCGATCCTTTCCATTTTTATTGGGACTCGTCTCGCGGCACTCTCGCCTGGTGGCGACAATAGATCTGCGGTTCCTTCCATCTGATACAACTCTCATCATGGCAGTTTCTCCAGCCCGCGCTGTGGCCTTCGACATCCTTTTGCGGGTGGAGCAGCAGGCCAGCTACGCCAGCGAGTTGTTGCACTCCGAGCGGCTGGACAAGCTCAGCAGCGCCGACCGCAGCCTGGCTACCGAGCTGGTGATGGGCGTGCTGCGCTGGCGTTCGCGGCTGGATGAAAGGATTGCCGCTGCTGCGGCACGGCCGGTTTCCAAGCTCGATCTCGAAGTCATAATCGCCCTGCGCCTGGCGGCCTATCAGATCGGTTTTCTTTCTCGCGTCCCGGCGCGTGCCGCCGTCAACGAGAGCGTTGAACTGGTAAAGCGCGCCAAGAAACGATCGGCAGCGCCGTTCGCCAATGCTGTCTTGCGGAAATTAGCGGACACCCAAATCGAAGGACCCGGTGAGTCGTTGCAGGTGTCGGCGACAACCCTGGCGCGCGACTTTGCTCATCCCGAATGGCTGGTGCAGCGCTGGGTAAACGACTTCGGCGTGGAGAATGCTGCGCGCATTTGCCAGTACGATCAGCAGATTCCCGCGACGGCGTTGCGCATCGAGAGCGCCGAGACCGATGCCGAACTCGCGCGTGAAGGCATCACGGTTGCCCCCGGGGCGCTACTCACGACGGCGCGCATCGTGAGGGACGGCGACATCACCGGAACGGCAGCTTTTCGCGAGGGCCGCGTCTTTATCCAGGACGAAGCCTCGCAACTGGTGGCAGCTTTGCTTGGTCACGGCGCGCGCATGCTCGATTGCTGTGCCGCTCCGGGAGGCAAGACGGCTGCTATCGCAGCGTGTAATCCCACGGCAGAAATCGTTGCCGCCGAGTTGCACGCCCACCGTGCGGAACTGTTGCGTAAGCGGGTCCCCGCTTCGAACGTGCAAGTCATCCACGCCGACGCTTTGAGCCTTCCTCTGCAAGGCGGCTTTGACCGAGTGCTGGCCGACGTGCCCTGCTCGGGTACCGGAACGCTGGCGCGCAATCCCGAGATCAAGTGGCGGCTCAAGCCCGCGGACCTTGCCGAGTTGCATGCGAAACAGATGGCGATCCTTCGCGCGGCTTTGCAGCAACTCGCGCCCGGAGGCAGGGCGGTTTACTCAACCTGCTCTCTCGAACGGGAGGAGAATGAGGCGGTGGTGGAAGAGGTGTTGCGCAACGCGCCTGAATTTCGCTTACGCGAAGCACGTGAAGATCTGGAACGTCTGTGCTCAGATGGGGAGCTTGCCTGGGAGAATACGGATTCGCTGCTCAGCGGCCCCTACCTGCGCACGATCCCCGGCGTACATCCCTGCGACGGATTCTTTGCGGCACTGATTGAGCGGATTTAGTTAGTCGTTTAGCCATAGCTAGCTCGGATTTCTCCCAAGCCAAAAGGTAGAGCGGGCCTTCAGGCCCGCGTCCCGAGCGCCTTATTATTGGTGAGTCGGCTTTTAGCCGGCGCCAGCGTGTTGCCCGCTAAAGCGGGCTCCGATGAGCAAAAGGTTATGCCTAACGCGGCGCTGAAGCGCCGCTCTACCCGAGCCTGGTGAGAAATCCGGGTGAGCGACAAAGGTCGAGTCGCAGGTATAGAGGTCCTTCGACTCCGGTTCGCAACAGCGGCGGACCTGCGTCAGGATGACAGCTTCGCGGTTCGATTGCTGATAGCCGGCGGCTCATGGCTGACAGCCTCCCGCGAAGAGCGAATAGCGAACGGCCGGTCTATCGCGTCACTTGCAGCGCGATACCTTGCCCCTCGTACACCCGCTGTCCTGCGCTGGGACTGGTATGCACCACCATCCGCAATCCTGAAGGCACACTGTTGGGATCGGTACTATCGGCCGGCGCTCCCGCCTGGCTGGTGATGCTGCTCACCTTGAAGCCGGCGCCGACAATAGCATTGATGGCGTCATCCTCGCTGCGGCCGATCAGGCTGGGCATCACGAAGGCGTTGCGCTCGTCGGGCGCTGCCAGCAACACGCTGATCTTGGGCGCCGAAACGTTGGTTGCGTTGGCCGGAGGGCTCTGCGCCACAATCTGATCGGCGGGCGCTCCCGGTATAGACGCGATCGCGGTTTCGCCCAGCTCCAGGCCTCGACGCCGGATGTTGATTTCCGCGGCGCGCTCGCTGCCTCCCACAATGTCGGGGATCACCACGCGTTGCGGGCCCATACTCTCGGCCACGCGGACGCGCCAGCCGCGCCGCACCTCGGAGCCCGGCGCGGGGGCCTGCGACATCACTCTTCCCTCCGGCACGTCGGCGCTGAAGAAGCGGTCGGTGCGCTCAAAGACCAGGCCTTTCGCGGCCAGCGCGCGCTGCGCCTCGGCGGTTGTCATGCCGACGATCTTCGGAACGGCGCTCTGGCGTCCGTGAATGGCGAACCGCATCGCCGTCAGCGCCGCCGCCATAAAGACGACGATCAGCACCAGCATGCGCAGGGTGAAGCGCAGGAGACGCCACATCAGTGTGTCGCCTCGTCGCCCGGCATGTGATCGGGGGTATCCAACGGTTTTGCCGCCGTGCTTGGAACCGTCGGAGGCGGCGCGGCGAAGTCTTCGGATTCACGCCCCTGCAGCGCCACCCGCATGAAGTCGATCCAGATCGGCAGCGCAGCCATGGCCCCACTTTCCTTGTTGCCAAGTGTTTTCTTTTCGTCGAAGCCTACCCACACGCCGGCGGTGAGCGAAGGAGAAAAGCCGACGAACCATGCGTCGGTGAAATCATTCGTCGTACCCGTCTTGCCCGCCAGCGGATGATTGAGTTTGCTGGCCTGGTACCCGGTGCCATGCAGCACCACGTCGCGCAGCATGCTGACCATGATGCGGGCCGTGCGCACGCTGATGACGTCCTTCACCTCGGGATAGTTTTCTTCCAGCACTCGGCCATCGTAGTCAGTAACTTTGCGAAGGTAGCGCGGCGTGACCCGCACACCGTCATTGGGAAAGGTGGTGAAAGCCGCAGTCTGCTCGGTCAGCGTAATGTCGGCGGCGCCCAGCGCGACCGGCAGGTACGCCGGCAGCGGTGACGTGATGCCGAACCTTCGTGCGTACTCGATCACCGTCCGTATGCCGCCCACTCGCTCCGTCACTTTCAGGGCCGGGATGTTGCGCGACAGCATCAGCGCGCGACGAAAGGTGATCATGCCTTCAAACTTGTTGTCATAATTATGCGGCGTGTAAGGGCCTGAGGGCGTGTTGAACGTGACCGGCTCGTCGAGCACCGTGTCGTCGGGCGTCAGTCCTTCGTCGATGGCGGCGGTGTAAATGTATGGCTTAAACGACGAGCCTACCTGGCGCATGGCCTGGGTCGCACGATTGAACTTCGACTGCTGAAAATCGCGGCCGCCCACCATCGCCTTAATGTCGCCGGTGGAGTTATCGAGCGCCAGCAGTGCACCCTGCACGCCCGACTCTTGTTCCAGCGAGACGTGGCTGTCGTCACCGCTTAAGTCCACGACCTTCACGTAAACCAGGTCGCCGACGGTCAGGAACTGCTGCGGCGAGCCATAGCGCGTCCACTTGATCTCGGCCGGTCCGAGGCGCGCCTGGTAGCGTCCAAACTTGATGGTCGCATACTGCGGAGCAACTTCCGTCACCAGTGCGTGCACAAACGAACCCGGTCTGAGGTCATTGTCCCAATCCACATGATGGTAAGTGGTCAACGAATCCCCGTTGGCAATAACGTTCAGCAGGCTGCCCTTCCACCCGTGGCGTCGCTCGTAAGCGGCCAAGCCATCGAGCACGGCCTGATTCGCGGCGCGCTGCATCTCCAGGTTCAGCGACGTGTAGACGCGCAGCCCCGCCTCGTGCACCTCGTCGCTGCCGTACTTCTTTTCCAAGTATTGGCGAATCTCTTCCACGAAGTACGGCGCAATGTTGTTGGGCTCCGTCTGCACGTTCAATCGCAGCGGAGCGCTCTTGGCGCGTTGCGCTTCTTCGGCGGTGATCTTGCCGTCCTCCATCATGTTGTTGATCACCAGATTGCGGCGGCGCAGCGAGCGTTCGGGATTGTTGATGGGCGAGTAATAGTTGGGGGCTTTCGGCAGCCCGGCGAGCACGGCGGCTTCTTCCAGCGTCAGGTCCTTGGCCTTCTTGCCGAAGTAGAAATTCGAGCCGGCCTCGAAACCGTAGACGCCGCTTCCCAAGTAAATCTGATTGGCATAGAGGGTAAAAATCTGCGGCTTGGTGAAGCGACGTTCGATCTGGATGGCGAGCATGACCTCCTGGATCTTGCGCCGGAAGTTACGGTCGGGCGAAAGAAACAGGTTGCGCGAAAGCTGCATGGTGAGCGTCGAGGCTCCCTGGGCTTTGGTGTCGAGCACGATGTCGCGCCACGCCGCGCCGAAGGCGCGCCACACGTCGACACCCCAGTGCTTCTCAAAGTCCTTGTCCTCGGTCGAAATCAGGGCGTCGCGCAGGACCTTGGGGAAATCGTTGTAGCTGTCGATGACCCGCCGCTGCAGCGAGAACTGTCCGATCACGCGGTCCTGGTCGTCATAGAGCTGCGTGATGGTGCTGGGCCGGTACTGTTCGAGTTCGGTGACCTGCGGCAGATCGGTGGAGTAAACCAGCAGCAATCCGACGAGCACGCCCGCTGCCGCTGCGGCCAGGATGAGTAAGAGAAAGACGAAGTTGCCGACAACTCGCCGGCCGCCGCGACGCGGTTCGACTGCGGGCGTGGTAGTCGCGGGAGCTTCTTCAACGGCGCGCTTCATAGCTGCGATCTAAGCCTCAGAATAGCACTGAATGTGAGCCCGGGCTGAGCCGATACGGGTGACCTTGAGAGTTCCCGTAAGTGTACGTATCTCTGCTTCGGAGGAGCTTCGGCCGTCATCTAAACGGTCACTCGCATATCAGATGAAAGAAGCCGTAAGCTAATGGCTAGCCGCTAATTGCTCGTTGCTATGGTCATCCACGTTCTCCATCTCGGCCTGGTTGCCTACGATACCGCTCTACAATTGCAGCAGACGTTGCTCGAGCTGCGCAAGGCCGATCGCATTGGCAATACCCTGCTTCTGCTGGAACATCCGCCGGTAATCACCCTGGGGCGTAACGCGAAGCTCGATAACGTGATCGCGCCCCCCGAATTTTTGGCGCAGCGCGGGGTGGAGCTGTTCGACATCGACCGCGGCGGGGATGTCACCTATCACGGTCCCGGCCAGCTGGTGGCCTATCCCATCTTCGATTTGCGCAGCTTCGACCCGAAAGTCGGCGCCGTAGAATTTGTGCGTCGCCTGGAAGAGGTGCTCATCCGTACATGCGGGGATTTTGGTGTCGGCGCCCAGCGCATCAAGGGGCTGACCGGAGTCTGGACGTACGCCCTGCGCAACAAGCCCGAAGCCAAGATTGCCGCTATTGGCGTGCATATCTCTCGCGGCGTCACTACGCACGGTTTCGCTCTTAACGTAAATGTCGATCTTGACTATTTTTCCATGATCGTGCCCTGCGGCATTGCGGACCGCCCGGTCACTTCTATGGCGCGTGAATTGCAAAAACCGTTGCCGCTCGAAGAGGTAGCGACCGCAGCTTCGCGCAACTTTGGCCGCGTCTTCCGCTCGCAGATGCTGTGGTTGGAGTCGCTCGACGACCTGTTGGAACAAGCGGCTTCACGGCGTCGCTTCCGAAGGCCGAAGCCGTGAACGCTCCCGCAAACCAGGACACGCCAGCTCGCCCGCCCAAAGAGCTCCGCGATCTGCTGGGCGACGGAAGCGAGCTCGTGTAAGATTCTCTTTCTCAGAGGAAATCCAAGTGCGGCGACAGCCCGGTCGGATGCGCCCGTCAGCTTTTTGTGTGCTTGCGCTTTGTCTGCTTAGCCTGAGGTTCGCCGTTTCTCAGAGTTCGTCGGGCTCTCCGAATAAGTGGCAAAGCGAAAAACGAGCGGGACTTGTCTGGGTAGATCCCGCGCATGATCGAGAGCATACCGACGGGTATCAGTTCACCGAGACCTTCGACCCCCAAACGTTCGAGCGCGTCGATTACGTCAAAGAGCCAGGGCAATCCGAGCCCACACCCTTTTACAAGCACAACCGGGCGATTGTGGTGGCGCTTGGGCATACGCGGCGGGTCGTGCTGATCAATGACGAGTACACGACGAAACTGACGCGTGTGGTCGTAGCACATCTGCCGGATGGCAAAAATGTCGATGCGAGTTCCGGAGCCTTGGCCCAGTATCAAGAGGACATAAAACCTGACCCGCGGCTTATCGTAAATCCAGAAGGATACGCGCTCTCGCACGATGATCGACTGGTGCTCGTCCGGATTAAGCTTACCTATCTGAGCGTGGCCAACCCAATCCGAAGCGGCTGAAGCAAGCAAGCTCTTTCAGCCGCGTTGGTACGTGGTTGATACGGGCTCCGGTCATGTGCTCCATTCTCATACCGGTGAAACTGCCCCCTCTCATTGGTATTGATTTCAATGCGTCTCTGCCTCACTGGTTATAGAATTGCTCGCTGTTGTTAGTTAGAGAGAATTGTGCTTTGCGATGCCCCCGGTAGAGCGTGGCGTCAGGCACGCATTCCGCCGCGTTTCCGATTTTTTCGATGGCTTTCCTCTCGTGTAGAATTTCAGCCCGTGAAAACCAAACGTCCCGCGCCTCTCGATCTACGCAGAGCCGTTGTCTTGTTCACCGCGCTCATCTTGGCGTTTCCCACACTCATCTCGGCGCAATCCAAGCTCTCGGTTCAATGGGAAGAACTCACGGCTCCCGACTTCATTGTGGCCATCCATCAATCGCAGGGAGTCTGCCTGCTGCCCTTCGGCATTCTGGAGAAGCACGGACCGCACCTTCCCATCGGCACCGACCTCCTCAACGTCCGCTACGCCAGTGTTCACGCCGCGCAACAGGAGTACGCCGTCATCTTCCCCGAATACTATGCCGGGCAGATCTTTGAAGCGCAGCACCAGCCGGGTACCGTGGCCTACAGCCTGGCGTTGCAACTCAGTCTGCTGCAGGAGACGGTGAAGGAGATGGCGCGGAACGGCTGCAAGAAAATTGTCATCGTGAACGGCCACGGCGGCAACGACAGCCTGCTGCCGCTGTTCGCGCAGTCGCAGCTGGCCACGCCGCGAGACTACGTCGTATATGTCGTCGATCTTCCCGAGCGCAACGTCCCAGGACGTCCGGCCGTGAAGACCCCGCAGAACGACATGCACGCCGGGGAAACCGAGACCTCGAATACGATGGTGTCGCGTCCGGACCTGGTTCATCTTGATCGCGCGGACCAGCAGTCGGGCGCCGACCAGAATCGTCTTAACCTGCCCAAGGACGTCTACACTGGTATCTGGTGGTATGCGAAGTTTCCCAACCACTACTCGGGCGATGGATCGGCCGCCACAAAAGAGCTTGGCGAATTCGACATGAAACACTGGTCCGAAGAAATCGCGACCGCCGTGCGCGCCATCAAGGCCGACCAGGAAAGTCTGAAGCTGCAGAACCAGTTCTACGAGGAATCGCAACATCCGCTGGACACAAAGCAGTAAGACGCGCACTCTGGGCGCAGCCCTGCGTCCGACTTGTCATCCCTCATCCCTTCAGGGATGAGGGATCTGCGGTTGCAGGTCGCTTCGCCCTGGTGCCCTCTCTTGCTCGGCCCTCCTTGGCGAGAGAGCGGGGTTCCATCGGCATCGCCATTAACCAGCCCTCGCTTGCTTCGCACCGTCAGCCCGTTTATCGTTCCTGAAGCGTATGGCTCACAAGAAGCGCCCCAATCCGAAGGCAAAGAAAAGCGCGCCGCCGCGCCAGGCTCTCCTCAAGAAAACGCAAGCGCCCTCTGCCACTCGTCCTCAAGCGCAGGGCAAGAACGGAGCACCCGGTACTGACGGACAGCCAGGACCCGCTTCCTCCCTCCGCACCTACAGCATCCCGGACTCGCGTCTCGAGCGCCCGGAGTTCCGCATCTTCATGTCCGGCGAGGGATCCAGCGTCGAGTACCTCATTGAAGGCGACCTTAGCGCCGCCGCGCCGCCGATTCGCGATTCGAAGTACCTGACGCGCGAACAGGCGATCGCCATCTATCGCTGGATGCTGCTGAACCGCCGCATGGAAGTAGCGCTGGAGAATCTCTACAAGCAGGGCAAAGTGGTCGGTGGCGTGTACTTCGGCCTGGGGCAGGAGGGCTGTTCGTGTGCCTCGGCTTACGCGCTCGGCGCCGATGACTGGCTCGGTCCCATGATTCGCAATCAGGGCGCGATGCTGGTGCGTGGCTTCACAGCTCGCGACATCATGCGGCAGTACATGGCAAAGGGCGACTCGCCGACCTGGGGACGCGACGCCTCGTCGCACTTTGGCGACTTTCAGCGCCGCAACGTGTGCGCTCCGATTTCGATGCTGGGCGAACTCATCGGCGTGATGGCGGGGATTTGCCTGGGCGGGAGGCTACAGGGAAGAAATGTAGTCGGGCTTACTTACGTCGGCGACGGCGGCCAATCAACGGGCGTCACCTACGAGAGCCTGAATTTCGCCGCCGTGCAGAAGCTGGGACTGGTGCTGATCGTCGAAAATAATTTGTGGGGCTACTCCACCCCGGCGGACATGCAGTTCTGCGTCAAAGATCTGGCCGAGCGCGCCATCGCTTACGGCATTCCCGGCGTGATCGTCGATGGCACCGACCCGTGCCAGGTCTACGACGCCACGCACGAAGCCTGCGAGCGCGCCCGCCGCGGCGAAGGCCCGACGCTGATCGAAGCGAAGATGATGCGCATGAAAGGCCACGCCATCCACGATGCCGCGCAATATGTTCCGGCGAAGCTCTTGGAGTACTGGAGCGCTCGCGATCCGATCGCCCGCTTCGAAAAGTACCTGGTGAACCAGAAGCACTGGCTCACCGCCGACGAAAATCACAAGCTCATCGAAGACGTGGAGCGCGAACTCGAAGCCGATCGCGACGCGGCGGTCGCCTCACCCATGCCCGATCCGGAGACGGACAAAACGCATCAGGGCGTCTATTGCGACCCATCCTGCCACCAGATCAAGCCGAAGTATGGACCGGTGGTGGCGAAGCCGCGCCAGCACGCTCTGGCGAAGGCAAACAGTGCCAAGGAAGAAGCGGCGGTACATCTGAAATGATGCCATGGCGCATTTTTCAGCGATATACGTCTTTGCGATGTCCAACCTTAAGTACCAGAATCAACAGCCGTTCTTCCTCGATCGTATAAACAACCCGATAGGTGCCGACTCTGATGCGCCACAAGTCGTATTCGCCTTCCAGTTTCTTGGCTCCCGGTGGGTGCGGGTTCAAGCGCAAGAGTTCTATTGCTGCGGAAATACGCTGCTGTTCCCGTCGCGGGATCTTGTAAAAGGACTTCAGTGCCGAAGGGCGGAAGTCGATCGAGTGGGCCATCAGGGGCTCAGAGCTTCAAATCTTTCTTGATTTGGGACCACGGAATCCGGCCTCTCTCCTTCCTTGCCTTTCTGGCATCTCGAATGTCGCTTTGATCCTCAAGCTCTTCGAGAAGTTTGAGATCCTCGAAAGGCACCACCGCTGCCACCGGCTTCTTCCTTCGGTGTACGATCGTGCGCTCTCCCGCGTATTCGGCGCGGTTTACAATCTCGGCAAAGTTAGCTCGGGCGCTGCTGGCCGTGTGCTGTTTGGACATAATGTACCTATTGTACAATTCGTACGAGAGGCGTTCAATCCCTTATAACAGGGCAACGGATTGTCAGTGCGAATCGCGCTCCCTCAGAAATAAGGGGTAAGTAGTTGGTACACTGGTCCCGGCATGTTCCACCGCAAATTATTAGGCTTATCGGCCGTTCTGCTGGTCGCCGTCGCCGCGTTCGGCTCAGCGTATCAGGGCAGTCCCAAGCTGGTGGTCATCCTGGTCATCGATCAGTTTCGCGGTGACTATCTCGACCGCTACCACGATGAGTTCGGCCAGGTGGGCTTCCGCAATTTTACCGATCGCGGAGCCTACTTCCCAGCCTGCTACTACAACTATGCGAATACGCGGACCGCGCCCGGCCATGCCACGCTCGCGACGGGCGCCTACAGCGTGGGGCATGGCATCTTTTCGAACGAATGGTACGACCCTGCACGCAAACAAGTCGTGAGCAGCGTCGATGATGAGAACACGAAGCTGGTAGGTGCTGAGGGCCCCGGCGCTTCTCCGCATAACCTGCTGGCTGACACGATTGGCGACGAGTTGCGCCTGGCGACACAGGGCAATTCGCGCGTCTTCGGCATCGCGCTCAAGGATCGCGCCGCCATTCTGCCCGCCGGCTACAGCGCCAACGCGGCGTACTGGATCGATCATGCTACCGGCGCATGGGTCACTTCCACCTATTACATGGAGGCCGCGCCCCACTGGGTCAGCAACTTCAATGACCAGGGCCACGCGAAGAAGTACCTGAACCTCGACTGGAAGGACAACAGCGGGGCGCTGATGGGTTCGACGAATCCTCGCGAAGACACCGACGGCAAGCCCGAAGACTATTACGATCTCGTCGGCTCCACGCCTTTCGCGAACGACTATGAGTTCGAGTTCGCTCGCGAGCTGATCCAGCAGGAGAAGCTGGGCCAGGGCACGGCGACCGATCTCCTGGTCATCAGCCTGTCGGCCAACGACATCCTGGGCCACCAGGTTGGCCCCGACTCTCCACAGATCCACGCCATGGTCCTGGCGCTCGACCATCAGATTGGCGACTTCTTCCAATTCCTCAGCCATCAGTTTGGACTGGCGCAGGTGTGGGTCACGCTCTCCGCCGATCACGGGATTGCGCCGCTTACCGAAGTTGCCACCCGGCTGCACATTCCGGCGGAGGTTACCAGCAACTCCGAGCTTCGCAAGGAATTGAACAAGGCAATCGGGGCGAAACTGGGCAAGAGTGGTGACTACGTCCGGTCGGTGTCGTATCCCATCGTGTTTCTCGATCACGACGCTTTTCCCGCTAAGCTGAGCGAGGCCGATGCCGAGATCCATGTCGCCGCCGCGATGAAAGCGGCGGGCTTTCGCAACACGTTCACCAAGGACCAGCTTGCTGAAGGCGAGGTGCCTCCCACCGCGCTGGGCCGCATGTACGCCAACAGCTACTCGCCCTATGGAGGCTGGTGGGTCATGGGAGAGCCGGCCCCGTTCGCGCTGGCGCGCAAGAGCGGCACCGACCACGGAACCCCTTACAGCTACGATCAGCATGTGCCCCTCGCGTTCTTCGGAGTGCCGTTCAAGCCTGGTATCTATCGCGAACAGGTTGAGCCCATCGATATGGTTCCCACGTTGTCGGTCTTGTTGGGAATCAATAAGCCGACGAGTGCCACGGGACGCGTGCTGACGGAAGCGCTTATGCCGGCAAGCGTTGCAAGTCCGTCGAGAAGCCGCCCGGCACCGGAGCCGCGTCCATGAGTCCGGTCCGCGCCGAACTCGACATGAGCGTCAACGTCGCCGGGATTGCGCTGAAGAATCCAGTGATCGCGGCCAGCGGAACCTTCGGCTATGGCATCGAGTTCGAAGACGTGGTCACGCTCGACCGTCTTGGCGGCTTCGTGGTCAAGGGACTCTCGCGCGAGCCGATGGCGGGAAATCCTCCTCCGCGACTTTTCGAGACCGCCGCCGGCATGCTCAACGCCATCGGCCTGCAGAATATCGGGGCGCGCGCCTTTCTCGAAGAGAAGCTGCCGGTGCTGCGCAAGATCAAGAACATCGCGTTCTTCTGCAATGTGTTCGGCCATTCGCAGGACGAGTATGAAGATGTAGTGCGCCTTCTCAACGAAGGCGAGGGGATCGCGGGCTACGAACTGAATGTTTCCTGCCCCAATACGAAGTGCGGCGGCATCAGCTTCGGCAGTGACCCGCGCATGTTATTCGATGTGGTCAGCGCAGTGAAGAAGATCGCCAACAAGCCTCTGATCGTAAAACTCTCGCCTAACGTCACCAGCATTCCCGAAGTGGCGCGCGCCGCCGAAGAGGGCGGGGCCGACGCGCTCTCGCTGGTCAACACTTTCGTCGGCATGGCGATCGATGCCGAGACCCGCAAGCCGCGCATCTCCAATGTCACCGCCGGCCTCTCGGGCCCGGCGATCAAGCCGATCGCGTTGCGCATGGTGTGGGAGGCGGCGAAGACGGTGAAGATTCCTGTGATCGGCATCGGCGGCATCAGCACCGCCGAAGATGTGATCGAGTTCCTTCTGGCGGGCGCAACCGCCATCGAGGTCGGCACGGTGAACTTCTGGGATCCCTGCGCCTGCGAAACCCTCGTCGGCGCGCTAGAGAAGTGGTGCCTCGAACACCGGATTGAAAAGATCACCGACCTCGTTGGAGGGTTGCAGTTGGAAAGTGCGCACCCTTAGTCGAGTCTGAGTTCGAGTTGCCGCTAGTGTCCACGCATGGAGAAGAGACGCACGTCTTGCCGCGATCCCATCGCGGGAACCATTTGGTAGGCCTCTCCCGAAACAGCATCCCACGCCCGAGCGAGACGAGTAATCTGAATCTTGGCAGCACCATGCGATATTATTCGGCTGCGGATACTTCAACTATGAATGAGAACACCTCAGTTTTGGCTGTCCTCGATGTCGAACCGAAAGCATCAGTGAAAACAATGTTATGAAGGTCCGGCTTCGAATAACTGAGTGGGACGAAGACGGCGAACCGGCCAGTCTTGCTTACCCTTCGAAAATTGTAAACGGCACGATGACCACCGATGACGATTCCCCCCGATATGACTGCGATAGCTGCGACGAGGAATTGGAAAAGGCCATGAACCTTGGTATGCCGCCCGTCTCGGACTCCGCGGAAAACGTCTGAGATGAACATTCAAGGCAAGAGTGAACTAGCTGAAGGATTTCGTTCTGCCAGCCAGATCGCACGGGTAATAACCGAAGACTGGTGCACGCGTGAGATGTTCTGCCCTTGTTGCGATGGTGCAGCGCTTACCAAAACGCCTACCGGCTTTCCGGCCTGTGATTTTACTTGCGACTCGTGCAATGAAAGATTCGAAGTGAAGAGCGGCAAGAGTGCTTTGGTGGGCCGAATACCAGATTCGGCTTATGGGGCGATGATCGCTGCGATCAGAAACGATAGAACGCCGAATTTGTTAGCAATGCAATATTCGGCCTCTTTCGAAGTTCTGAATCTGCTGTTAATCCCGCGTTACTTCTTCACTGAAAGCGTGATCGAAAAGCGAAAGCCACTCAGCCCAAATGCTAGACGGGCGGGCTGGGTGGGCTGCAATATCCTTCTGGGTCGCATCCCTGCCGACGGGCGGATTGCAGTTGTTGTTGATCGCCTGCCCTTAGAGGAATCGCACGTTCGCGAGCAGTTCGCGCGAGCCAAGGCGCTTAATCAGGTTAGTACTCCGGAACGAGGGTGGACGCTCGATGTTCTGAACGGAATACGTGGCTTGGGACGGAAAGAATTTACCTTAGAGGAAGCCTACTCACTCGAGAGCGAGCTGGCTCATTTGCATCCCGGCAATCGGCACATCCGCGAAAAAATTCGGCAGCAACTGCAAGTTCTTCGCGATCTCGGGTTCTTGCATTTTGTAGAACGGGGTCGTTATTCCTTACCAATTAAATTAGGCTACTGACTTCGCAGAAGCCAACATTCTCGTCCGCCGATCCGGAGGTGAAGTCCCCACATTCCGGCAGGGACATGCCGCGAGCGACGATTATGCCGATGCTGACATCTCCCTCCTCCGGCGCCCGTTTCGATTGTTGGGGCACCGCAGATCCCTCACCCCTGAAGGGGCTTCGGGATGACAAATTACACAAAGGGTGCGATCGCAGGTGCAAATCCACACGAAAACACTGCCTCAATCCATTCACTTCGTTCAGGGTTGAATCGCGGCACCGGTCATTCGGAATGAGGGCGCATCTTCCTGAGCGCTGGTCCGGTCAGACGGAGGTCAGCTGTCCGCAGCAGCCGTTTCTCCTTCCCCTTGCAGCTTCTTAACGCTGGTGACTAAATCGGGATCGACCGCCAAAATCGGGCCGGTGTGGGTGATGTGAAACAGGCGCTTGGCCTGGGCGCCGGGGCCGGCCACTCGCATCTGGCCGCCGTGCTGCTCCAGGATCCCGAAGGTATGCATCAGCAAACCTAACCCTGCGCTGTCCACGAATTCGACATGGGTGAGGTCGATCACCAGCTTGCGGGCCCCATCGTGAATGAGCTGTTTCAGTAGCGCCTCGGTCTCGCTGAGACGCGTGCCCAGGGTGAAGCGGCCGGCACAGGAGACACCCGTAATGTCCGGATCGATTTGGAAAATCTCTGTTTCCAGCATCATGACGGCTTTCTCCGTTCCTGTGGGCGGCCTCGGGGGGAAACTCACGTTACCATGAAACATTGTGATTTCATCCCATTAGGTCGTATCAGGCACAAAGGCTCCCACCACGAAAGTGTGTTCAAATGCTGCCGTAGTTTCGTAACATCGGTTACGGTTTTCATCTCGTTTGCTTGTAGGAAGTCGCCGCGACCAACTATGCTCGTGTTACTGGGCGCGCATGGACGCGTCGCCCATTACCCGGAGGATTCACCCCATGCGCAGCCGCATCCCAGCTTCGACTCGCATTCTGCTTTGTACGGTTTTTATCTCCATCTTGCTCGCCTCTTCGCTGTGGGCGCAGAACTATACCGCGCCCAGCACACCGGTGATCGGCTCGGCCAACACGGTGACGGCGACGGCCCGCTTGCCGCGTCCCTCCACGACGCCGTGCGTGGTGCAGTTGTTCACCAACCTCGACTTTGCCGACTTCAATCCCAAGTACTTTAATTACGCGCCGCCGGCGCAGTGTCCGGGCCCGTGGGCGGCGGTGATCATCGACGCCGATTGGTCGATCGATGCCGGACGCCAGTTCGATCGCACGGCCGAGATCTGGATCGGCGGAGCCAACGTTTACTTCGGTACAACCGCCGAGCCCTCGAAGAACGTAGCGCGCTCCTGGCATGTGGAAAGCAATCTCACCGACTACAGCCCGCTGTTCACCACTGCGCAGGCGGGGCGCATCGATCTGGGCAATCTGGTGAACGACACGTATACCAGCGTGATTCACGGCAGCGCCTACATGGAGTTCTACCCGGTTCAGTCGCAGGCACCGCGCACGGCGGATGTGGTTCTGCCCATGTCGGCCGGACCGACGGGTGGCACCGTCACGCTCAACACCTCGTCCGACCAACTGACTGGAACCTTCACGCTGCCGCCGAATGTGGAACAGGCCTACCTCGATGTGTTTTCCCAGAGTCAGAGCGGCGATGAGTTCTGGTATACCTGCGCGCCCAATGACGTCGCGGCCGAGCTCTTCAACTGCGGAGGCACAGCCTTCCGCGAAGCCGAAGTCAGTATCGACGGAACTCCGGCCGGCGTGGCGCCGGTTTATCCCTGGATTTACACCGGTGGCATCGACCCCTATTTGTGGCGGCCCATCCCCGGGGTGCACACGCTCAACTTCGCTCCGTACCGGGTCGACTTGACGCCGTTCGCCGGCTTGCTGAGCAACAATCAGCAGCACACCGTCGCGGTCAACGTATTCAATGCGAATGGCTACTTCTCCGAGACCGCCACTCTGCTGCTCTATCTCGACCATGCCTCGACGCAGGTGACCGGCGCCGTGACCCAGAACACGATCGGGCAGCCGGACCCGACGATTCAGGAGAACCTGACCAGCATCACGAATGGCGTGAAAGGAAACATTGTCACCACATCGGACCGTGGCTTCACGCTGGCGGGCTATGTCATGACCTCACATGGACAGGTGACGACGCAGGTCACGCAGAGCATCAACTTCACCAACACGCAAACCTACTACATCACCAATTCCAACACGACCTTCGTCGACAACGAGTCCATCAACCAACACACCGGCATTTCTTCCAGTATCAAGACCACGGATGCAGGGAAACTGACGGTCGACTCCCGCCAGGCTTCCTGGCCGCTGAACATCGGGGTGCAGTACACGCAGAGCAATATCGACGGTTCCTTTGTGCAAACCACCAAGGGCACACAGGCGCAAAACGTCTCGAGAATAGTGCAGCAGAACGGCAAGGGGATATACCGTTCGATCTTGTCAGATACCGTGACTCCGGCCGACACGCTCTCGGTGAGCTCGCAAGGCGTGGTCACCACCAGCGGCCAGGCGAACTCCGAGAAGTACTCCTTCTTTGACTCGAACGACGAATGCTGGAACCAGACCATCCAAGCGGCTTCTGGCGTTCTGACGAGCAGCCTGGGAGGGCAGTGCGTGAAGATCCAAATGAAATAAGCGAGATGGGTGGAAGCGTTACGGCACCGAGAACAGCTTCCACCCGCCGTGATCGTAGTTGAAGATAAAGTCGATCAGTTTATTTCCGGGACACTGCTTGGCGTTCGGTTGCGCCACCAGGATCGCCTGGGTCACGCCGTTACGGACCGTCTCGGTGGCCGCGATGCGAGGGTTCTTCGACTTGTTCAAGGCTTCGCGGTAAGAGCAGCCGCGCGCGCTGGCATCGAGCTTGATGGGCGCTTCGAGACACGAGGTGTCGAACAGCTTGCAGTAGAGTCCGCGATGGTGTTCTAACTGCTGGGCGACGTCGTCGCGTGTTTCATGCTGCGGCTGGGAGCCGAGATTCAATCCTTCGACCGGAACGTACGACAAGAATTTTTGCGTGTTGCCCTCCCGAAGAACTGCGATAAAGTCCCGCTTCAGCGTTTCGGTTTCCTTGCTGGTGGAGGATTGCGCCGCACGGGTCTTCTCTGACTGTCCGCCAGCCAACAAGGACACACCTATTGTGGCGGCTACCAGGCCAACAGCGCGCACGGACGGCTTGCGCAGGATCATGCGCGGCGTCCTGCTTTCGCAGTTTTGGTTCTTGCGGCCTTCTTAGCCGGCTTGGTGACCTTCTTGGTTGCGGCACGCGAGTTGATTGACTTCGCGTGAGCAGGTTTCGCCTTTCTTGGGTCAGCCTTTGCAGCCGACCTTGCCCCGCTCTGCAATGCCGCGCGTCGGCCCTTCGGCAGCCGCTCCCAGACCAGCCGATACGATTCGGCGATCAGCTCGCGCAGTTCAACATCGGGTAACGTGTTCAGTTTTTCCAAGCTCACCCATTGTGCGCGCGCCATGTACGCCGCCGGCTTGATCCCCGGACGCTCACACAGCTCGGCGAAGTTCTCCGGTGAACATTTGAAGGAGATTGCCGCTGGCGCAACCTCGAGCGGAGTCACCACAAACAGTTTGCCATCCACTTTCAGACACAGGTCATAACCCCATTGCACGTTCTCCGTCGTGTGCGGAAAACCGAGACAGTATTTCCGGATTGCATCAATGTCCATCGCGAACTCCTGCGAAGCTGAATTCTGGGAAAATCACGGGCGAAACGGGCCCTGTGTTGGCGGCCGTCCCACCCTGCCCGCGTGGTTTTCGCGAGAGGGTGGAAAACTGCGGCCCATCGATTGCCTTACGATATCCACTCCCTCACCATCACCAGCTTGGTATACGCCAGTCGGAAGCCGCGTCGCTCCATGTTGCGCTGCGAGCCGCTGCCCGGCAATGTACTCACCACCGCGTACTCGCAGCCTGCCTTGGAGGCTTCGTGCAGCCGCCGCGCGATCAGAGCGCTCTGGACGCCGCGCTGGCGAAACGCTGGCAGCGTGGAGGTTCCGAACAGCGAGGCAATACGCGCCTCGGGAACGATCCGGCCGCCGCATCCGCCTACTATCTCACCTTGGATGCACGCCAGAAAAGCCAGCGCTCCCGGTAAACAGCCGAAGCCGGTAAACACCTCGTCCGGCACCGGGCCATACTCGGAGAAGCCCCTGGCAATTGCCGCCGCCCAAGCTTTAAGCGTTTCGGGCGTGACTGCCTCGATGGCGACGTCCGCGGGCCGTGAGAACGGTTCATCCGGCCGGATGCGCCGAAGCAACACGGAATTGAACTCCTGAATGCGATAGCCCCGTTGGGCCACGAGCGTCAGCAACGAGGCGTCGGCCAGAGGGGAAACGACAAGGGTGGAAGATACGCCGCGGCTGCGATAGAACTCTTCCACACGATCGAGGTCCGCGGCGCTGACTTCTCCATAAAGGCCCAAGCCTACGATCTGGTTCGCGGGATAGTTGAGGCCCCCGAAGAATGCAGAGCCGCCGGCAATCACCTCGGCGGCGACCCCTTGCGAAGGATCGTGCCGGCGCAAAGCCTCAACGCAATCGGGCGTGATGGTTTCAGCCATCTCCAATCGCCGGGCGAAATCGAGGTCGACAAAATCGCGCAACTCAGGCGCAGGTGCAGCTTGCAAATGAGACATGGGAAACTCCTGTAAGGGTTGGAGACACAATCGACTCACACTGCAGTGGCAGCGTTCCTCAGGAGCAAGGTCGGTTATCGGGCGGCGATAGTCAGAGGCGGCTCGGGAGGATTATAGCTTGGTTTGGACGTCGCGTCTCGTACAGTGAGGAACCGGGCGCCGTAGTACAGACGTGGGGAGGAGGCAGGAACTTCTCAACCATCCAAACTGTTAGTACTCGATCCCACGCTGCGCTTCGATGCCCTTGGTGTAGGCGTGTTTCACTTCCTTCATCTCGGTGACGGTATCGGCCATTTCGACAATACTGGGATGCGCGTTCCGCCCGGTCAGTATTACGTGCACCATCTCGGGCTTTTTCTGCAGCGTGGCGACCACCTTCGCTGGGTCGAGCATCTTGTAGCTGATGGCGTAATTGATCTCATCGAGAATCACCAGGTCCCACTGCCCGGACAGGATTGCCTGCTCGGCCTCAGCCCAGGCTTCTTCGACCAGCCGAACATCTTCCGGATCGGTCTCGGCGCCGCCCACCTTCACGAAACCGCGGCCCATCTGCTTCATGACGAAGTTGTCGCCGAAGGCCTTCACCGCATCGAGCTCGCCGTAATGCCACGAGCCCTTGAGAAACTGCAGCATCAATACGCGTAAGCCGTTGCCGACCGCACGCAATGCGGTGCCCATAGCGGCGGTGGTCTTGCCCTTGCCTGGGCCGGTATTCACGATAATCAATCCCCGGCGAACGTCTGCCATTGGTCACTCGAATCTCAGCCGGAGGGCTCTCCGGGCTGTTTCAGGTTTTTGCTTGTAACTAGAGTACCGGACTGGGCGGTGGGCGGGCGCAACCAACGATTGCAACCAACGATTGCAACCCAGGAACTGATCGCAGCCACCGGCCGTGGTTGAACCAACGATCGCAAGAAAGGTGAGGATTGCAGGAGATCGGTGCGCCGGATCTATGCGTGTTTGTGGAGGTTCCCGACCCGGGGACGGGCACTGTCGATGCAAATCACCTTAGCCGGCCCTTTGGCATTCTTCCGCCTGCGTTCTTCCAGGAACTCCGCGTGCATGCTGAGCCCCACGACTAGGATTGCCGCCACCAGACAATAGAGAGCGATCATGATCAGCATCCCGTCACCTCCGCGACCTGTCAGCACTTGGCAGGTGACTACCTCAACGGTATGCCTTGCTGGCCGGAGTGTCTGTGATTCGGGTCACTCGTTGGTGTTGTGAGAAGCCAGAAGCATCACGCCAGCTCATCCTCAAAAAGCCGAGACGAAAGGTGCTGGGCTGCGACTGTTCCCTCGCAGTTAACGGGTGTGGGCTGGTTCTTGGTCGCTCATCCGGGCCACCGAATTCGCGGCGTCGTTGCCGGAGCGGATGCAGTCGGGCACGCCAATGCCGTGATAGGCATTGCCCGCAAGCGCGAGGCCGGGAATTTCACGAACGCGCTTCTCGATGCGCTCGACCCGGGCAATGTGTCCGGACTCGTACTGCGCCATGGCGCCGCGCCAGCGATAGATGCGAGCGAACATGGGCCGTGCGTCGAGCTTCACCACATCCAGCAATTCCCGGCGGACGGTGTCTAGGATCTCGTCGTCGGTCAGGGCGAGCACCGCCTCATCCCGTGCTCCGCCCAGGAAGCAGCGCAGAATTCCTTTGTCCTCGGGCGCGCGACGAGGAAACTTGTTATGGACGAAGGTGCAGGCCAGCATGCGCGTTCCTTCGCTGCGCGGTACCAGGAAGCCGAACCCTTCCGGCAGGGTCCGTAATTGGTCGATGTGATAGCCGAGCGTCACGGTGACCGAGGAACTGTAAGTCACGGCCAGCAGGTCGCGCGCGAGATCGGCGTCTACACTTTCCAACAGGGTGCCTGCCACGTTGGCGGGTGTCGCCAGAATCACCGCGTCATAAAATTCATCGTCACCACCCATGTCGATGGCGACGCGCCAGTCTCGGCTGCCCGGATAAATTCCGCGGACTCGTTGCCGCAGCCGGATTGACCTTGGATCGAGACGCGCCGTAAGCGCATCCACCATCTGTTGCAGACCCCCTTGGAGCGAGGTGAAGAGCGGACGCGGCGGCTGCTGGCTCGACGCCTGCATCATTTTTTTGCGCGACGCCAGCATGGCGCGGCTGAGGCTGCCGTACTTTTCTTCCATCTCGACGAAACGCGGCAACACGGCGCGCGCGCTCAACTGGCTGGCATCGCCCCCGTAAACCCCCGACAGCAGCGGATCGGCGAGACGGTCGACCACCTCCGCTCCGAAGTGACGCCCGACCAGCTCCGCTACCGTCTCGTCGGTGTGCATGGGGCGCGGCGGATGCAACAGTTCGCGCAGCATGCGGAACTTGGTGCCCCAGGAGAACAGCGGCGACAGGCCGGTGGGAAGGACCTTGGTCGGCACCATGAACATCAGCCCATCAGGCATGGCGATCAGCCGGTTCTTCACCACGATGTACGTCTTGCGCTGCGCGTCGTTCGATCCGATCAGTTGATCGCCGAGGCCGAGTTCCTCGCACAACGCAGCCGCCCAGGGCTTCTCGGTAAGGAAAGAATCGGGGCCGGCTTCTACCAGGCAGCCGTCGACGCGATCGGAGTACAGGGAGCCCCCGAGGCGCTGGCTGCTCTCGTACAACGTGTACTCCAGCTCAGTTCCGGCAGCGCGCGCCTTCTCCAGCCGGAAAGCGGCACTCAGTCCGGAAATACCTCCTCCGATGATCGCGATGCGTCTCATGGATTGGAGTTCGCCGCTCCTCTCAGAAATCATCAGGTTTGTAGCAGGGCGCGAGTTCATTCGTGCCGAAGAAGCTCATGACCGCTCAGGCTCCGGCCCCGGTAGGGGAATTGCAGCTCAGGGCCTAAAGCCCCGTCGTTTCAACGGCAACCTTGCGGCATGGCTGAAGCCCTGCCCTGATACAAACCGGCGGTTTACGCAATGAACGTGCGATTCAGGACACTAGAGCGTTCCGGTGCCTGCAACGCTGGGCAATACCATTGCGCTGATTCTGCTTCTCGCAAGATTGGCGACCGCGCGCACGAACAGAGGCGAGTCGTTCAGCGATTCGGCGCGATAGAGTTGCATGCCGCGTTCGCCGGCGAACTCCCTGAACAGAATATCTACGTCGAACAGAACCTCGACATGATCGCAAACAAAACCGATGGGGTGCACAAACACACCGGTGTGTCCAGCCTCACGCAGGGCTGTGATCGAATCCTCCACCGTCGGCCCAAGCCAGGTGCCGCCCGACATGCCCTGGCTCTGGAAGGCAAAGTGCCACGCGCCGATCTCCGGAACCTGTTCGGCCACCCGCGCGGCGGTCTCGCGCGTCTGTCTTTCGTAGGGATCGCCTTCCGCAACCGACCTCTCGGGAACGCTGTGTGCCGTAAACAACACGGGTAATGGCGAACCGTGCTCGGCACACGCCTTGGTCCAGCTTGAACGCAGCTTCTCGGCAAAGGCTTCGATCAGCAAGGGATGGTCGTGCCACTCCTCGACAAAGTCAATCGCGAAGGCAGCGTTTTCTCCCAACAGCACCTGTTTGTATAGTCCTACGCTGGTGCGGGAGTTATGAGGCGCGAGGCAGATTGCCACCGCGCTCTCCACACCATCGGCGGTCATCTGCTTTAAAGTGTCGGCAATGAAAGGATGCCAGTTGCGCATGCCGACATACACCGGGAGTCCCAGTTCGCGAGCCACGCCGTTGGCCTGTGCCTGCGTGATCTTCGTCAATGGCGAACTCCCGATCAGCGAATAGCGATGTTGGACTTCGCGCACCACGGCATCGGGCATCGGCCGCCCACGCGAGATATTTTGCAGGAATGCCGGTATGTCCTCCACCCGGTCAGGACTTCCGTGAGCAATCAGCAAAACCGCCGCCTTACTCATCGCGTCCTCGCGGGAGCGGCAGTCGAACTGAACTCGTGCACAAACTGCGCCAGGTTCTTTACGTTATCGACTGGGGTGTGCGGCAGAATGCCATGACCCAGGTTGAAGATGTGTCCCGGCCGCCCTTCGGCGAGGCGCAGAATATGCTCGGCACGCTGTTTCAGTTCACTCCACGAAGCAAAGAGCAGCACAGGATCGAGGTTACCCTGGATAGCGCGTGTGTGTCCGACGGTCTTCCAACCCTCGTCCAGCGGCACCCGCCAATCGAGACCGAGAACCTCGGCACCCGTTTCCACCATGGAGGGCAACAGGGTCGTACTGTCCGTGCCGAAGTAAATGATCGGGACATTGGTCTCCTTTTGCAGGCGCTTAATCAGCGTGGTGGTCGGCTTCAGCGCGTAGCGGCGATAGTCCTCGACGCTAAGACAGCCGACCCAACTATCGAAGATCTGGAGCACATCGGCGCCTGAGCGGACCTGCTCCGCCGCGTATGCCGCCAGGACGTCAACCAGCTTTTCGACCAGTTCGTCCCACACCTCGGGCGAGTTGTACATCAGCTTCTTGACTTCGAGGTAGTGGCGCGATCCACCGCCCTCGACCATGTAGCTGGCCAGCGTGAACGGCGCTCCGCAGAAGCCGATCACCGGGAGTCTGGACCCGAAGTGTTTCACCACGAGCGCAACCGCGTCGGCTACGTACCCCAACTCCGCAGCGCGGTCGGAGCGCAGCAGCGCCACGTCTTCGCCGGTGCGCACAGGCTTTTCGATGACCGGTCCTTCGCCGGGGGAGAAGTGAAACGGAAGACCCATGACCTCGAGCGGCAACAACAGGTCGGCGAAGATGATCGCGGCGTCGACGTTGAGATATTCGGCGGCGGTGATGGTGACTTCGGCGGCGAGTTCGGGATTTTTGCAGATCTCGACCAGCGAGTGATGCTTGCGCACCTCGCGGTACTCCGGCATGTAGCGGCCAGCCTGGCGCATGAACCAGACCGGCGTGGTTTCCACAGGAAGGCAGCGGCAGGCACGAACAAACAAGGAATCGGGGGCGGACATAAAGAAGTATCCTAGCATTCCACCTCACTCAGCCCTGTGATAGGAATCACAAGCAGGGTGGCCGTTTTCCGCAAGAGAAAGTTCCCACGCCAAACCCAGGGACACATGACTCAAAGGGAAGTTGACCCGGGAAAGAGATCGTGTTCTCCTTTTCGCGCTCTATTTTGCTGGCGGGGATACAATGCGCCGATGTTGAAAAGCTCATTCCTGATCTCGATGTTGGCTGTGCTCTTGCTTGCGCCGGCAGTTCATGCCAGACCCGACCAGTTCACCCCAGTCGTTGTGTCGGCCTTCACGTCCAGTACCCGGATCTTCGAGGGCACGGATGAACGGTTGCACCTCGTCTACGAATTGGTCGTCACCAATACCAGCCATGGAATGCCTTACGCGCGGATGAAAAGCCTGAGTGCGAACGTCCGCAGAAAGCAGGTCTTATGAGCAAACTCATCGCCCTCCAAAAACCTGCATGGCTGCTGGCTATGGTCGTGCTTCTGGTGTTGGAAGCGAACGCACAAAGCTATCCTTCCCTCGAAAGCATCAAGTCACAGCAGGAACTGGAGAAAGTGATCGCTTCTCTCGACGCGGCGCTGTTCGACGCCTACAACCATTGCGACCTGCAAAAGTTTGCAGCCCTCATTGATCCAAATGTGGAGTTCTACCATGACCAGGGCGGAGTGACCCTCGGCGAAAAGGCTTTAACCACTAGCGTCGAGAAGAATATCTGCGGCAAGGTTACGCGCGAACTCGTTCCTGGCACGTTGCAGGTCTATCCGATGAAGGGCTACGGAGCGTTAGAAATGGGAGTTCACCGCTTCCACCATCCCGGACATGAGGACACGGAACAAGTAGGCGAAGGGAAGTTCATCCAACTCTGGCAATACAAAGACGGCGCCTGGAAAGTCACTCGCGTCATCAGCTACGACCATCACGCACTGCCGAAATAGATGGTCGATATTTTGTGGCAGTCAGCGCCGTTCAAAAGACACGCTGTGAGGCGTTTTCACCTGCCGCTTGCTCGACGAAGTTAGCGCGGCTGTAGCGGACTGGGTATTAAATTGTGATCAGTCCGCGGCGCAGCCCAATCGCGGCTGCTTCGGTGCGGCTGGACGCCCCTAGCTTGCCCAGGATCGAACTGATATGGAACTTCACGGTGTGGGCCGAGATCTTCAGCTGCGCGGCGATTTCTTTGTTGGAAAGGCCTTCCAATAGCATTTCCAGCACCTGCCGTTCGCGAAGCGTGAGGTGCTCGGGGACACCATCGGTGGCAGCGATGGGTTCGTCGGAATCCTCTGCCTCGTCGGCGTGGGCGCGTAGACCTTGACGCACAATTTCGGCTAAATCAGCGGAGAGCACAAACAGGCCGGCAGCAGCACTGTGAGCGGCTGCCGCCAGCTCGGAACCCGTCGCATTACCGAGCAGGATGCCGTGCACTCCCGCAGCGAGTGCATCGGTCGCCACACCCACATCTATATGCTCGCCCAAGACGACAATGGGAACGTTACGGGCGATTAATTCTTTCCACGGCATCCTCGCGGTCCGAGCTTCGAAGTACACGAAGATGAGGTCGGGATCGTTCTCGCGAATCGCCGACGGTAGTTCCTCGACGCTTCGAACCGAACCGACAACCTGTACGCTGGATTGAGGCTCCAGCAGGCGCTCCATCCCGGAGCGAGTGAAGGACGAAGCAGCGAAGATCAGCACCCGCAGCGGCTTCGCTGCCGGCTGCGAGTGCTGCAACTTGGTTACGCCGTTGATCCCGCTGCCCGACATGGTTACCGGCTGGGACGGTCTCCGAGCGTGATCTCCGCCTCTACCGGACGTCCGCCGCGCAGCACTCGCAGCTTGAATTTCTCTCCGGTGCGTTTCTGCGCGAGCAGACGGTGGAACGGATGGAATCCGTCAATTGGCTGCCCTTCGGCGCCGACGATCACGTCTCCCAGGCTGATTCCCGCCAGCTTGGCTGGCCCATCCGGCGTCACGTGCATCACCAGGAGGCCGTGCTCCTGGCCCGAGGCGGCACGGGCGGCCCATTCTTGCGGCAGGGGAACCTCCTGCATCGCGAGCCCCAGATAAGGCCGCGTGACGTGTCCGTGCTCGAGCAGTTCGTTCAGCACGCGCTCCACGGTTTCCGTGGGCAGGGTGATAACCGATTCGCGCGCGAGAACGGCACTGTTGATGCCCAGCAGTTCGCCGTGACCGTTCACCAGCGCGCTCCCCGATTGACCCGGATAGAGTCGCACGTCGGGACGGAGCAGCCGGTCGATTTTTCCGCCTCTCCACGAACGCCACGGTCCGCCGACGCGAGCGGCGATTCCTGCGCTGGCAGAAAGCTCGCCACGGCGGGAACGCGCGACGGCGAGTACCAGCTCACCGACCTTCACGCCCGAGGCAGGGGGCAGGGACGCCAAGGCTGACGAGCCCTCGAGGCGTACCGCTGCGAGGTCGGTGGTGGGGTCGCGGCCGGCGAGCGTTCCTTTTGTCGCACTTCCATCGGGAAGGATGATGCTGACCTCGGCGGCGCGGCGGACCAGATGGGCCGCTGTCACCACGATGCCCGGCTTCCAATAAACGCCGCTGGCCGCTACGCGATGGCCCGCATCCACCGCGACCACGGCCTTCCCTGCTTGTTCGGCGAGTGCAACGGTGTGGTTGGAGAGGCTCTCCCAGATTTCGCTGCCTGTACTTCCCATTTGTTTACTCCTGATGCCTGGAATTCTGCTTCGGGTTCAAGCATGGCATCGCGGAAGCGACCGCGCATCAGACGAATGGGCAGGACGAGACTGGCCAGATGTCCAGGAGCAGGTGGATCGCCCGTTCGCGGTGCCTGCGATCCCAGACGTCCTGCAGGCTCCATGCGTTACCGGGCGTGACATTCACGGCAGGAGATGTGAGCAATTAAGGGTTGATACTGAAGTCCTAAACGAGTGTCGCGCGCTGTAATCTGTCTGTAACATGCACAAATGATTGATCTTATGGGACTTAGGCGGTGGATTTCTACCCCGTTTCCGGGTATACTGAACCTGCGAGGCTTTATGACTAGCATGTATATTCCGATCTGCCTCAACGCTCTCGATCCCAGCGATTTCTCCCTGCCTGATTATTAGCGGCCCTTCCCCTGATTTTCTCCGGCTTCGTATAGCCGCGGATGCGAGTTGCCGCACGTATGCCGTCGTCCATCCGTGGTTCAGCAGGATTAAGTTTCCTTTTCCTTTTTGAAGTTTGAAAGCGATTTGTATGTGCTGGATATGGTTATCTCTTGCAATTTTTCTTGAGGTTGCAGCGACCGTCCTTATGAAGCTCTCCAACGGCTTTACGCGGCTCGTCCCGACGGTCTCGATGTTCGTTTTGTACGGTCTGAGCCTGGTGCCAATGGTTGGGGCGCTCAAGCAGATGGAAGTGAGCACCGTTTACGCGATCTGGTCCGCCGTCGGTACGGCTGTTGTGGCGACGCTCGGCATTGTTTTATTCCATGAACCGGCCAGTGCGCTCAAGGTAGCGTCGATTGCACTCATCATCGTAGGCGTGGTCTGCCTCAATCTGTCGACACGACCCGCCCCACGGCCTATAGCCGAAAATCGTTCAAGGCCTGGGATCGGTGGGGGCGCCAGTTCTCAAATGCTTAAGCCCGACGTGGAGTTTTCGCTGACTGGAAATTCCACAGTCAATTCGGTCGCTCCGTACGCAGGGACTCTCAAGTCAGTTGCTCGTTCCAACTGAGGGACAGGGCTGCGGTGAAGGAACACGGCAGTCCCTTGTGAATTGGAGGCAAGATATGGGAGCCGGATCTCTGTTGTGGGAGCCTGTCGAGCAGCTTTCAGCAAGACCCTTGCTGAATTGGACAGCAACAGCACCCGGCGCTATGTAACTCCAGCTCTCTCTTCCGTGGCAGGTTTGACCAGCCTGTGCGCGGCAGCCTAGAATTCCACGTCGCCTCGGGAATACGACTGGAGAAGCATCATCTTGTTGGGCAGAGCACAGATCACCGTCGCGATGGCCATGGTGGCGGCCTCAACGTTTGGAATTACGCAACAATCGAAGCTTCCTGCCCGCGCTGGGGGTACGCCGGTCGCGCATCCCACGTTGACGGCGCAGAGCAGTGGCACTGCCAATCGTCTGCAAGCGGTCAGTCCTGTCAGCCCGACAGTCGTCTGGGCCAGTGGACTTGGCGGCACCTACACCGTCACAACCGATGGCGGCAATACCTGGCACGCGGGCGTGGTTCCGGGAGCGGAGACGCTTCAGTTCCGCGATGTTCACGGAGTGAGCGATAAGGTCGCCTATCTCCTGTCGTCCGGCAAAGGAACGGATTCGCGCATTTACAAGACGGAAGACGGAGGCGCGACCTGGAGGCTGCAGTTTGAGAGTCACGTGCAAGAGGCGTTCTACGATTGCTTCGCTTTCTGGAATCCGACGAATGGCCTCGCTTTCAGTGACTCGGTGAACGGTGTTTTTCCTGCCCTGCGGACGGTCGATGGCACAACCTGGCAAAGCATCGAGAACAACCTGCCGCCCGCGCTTGCCGGCGAGGGAGGCTTCGCTGCCAGCGGAACCTGTGTCGCCACGCAGGGCACCAGCAATGCATGGATCGCCACCGGCGCCGCGGCCCAAGCCAGAATCCTGGCCACTACGGACGGGGGTAACACCTGGGCTGCGTATGTAACGCCGATCCTCCATGGGACTTCGACGTCGGGCAACATCACGGTCGATTTCCGCGACGCTTCGCATGGCATGGTCGGCGGCGGAGAACTCACCACTCCGCTGGCATTCGGCGACACGGTCGCGCGTTCGAGCGATGGAGGTCAGACCTGGCAGTTGACGACGCGCCCGCCGTTTCCCGGGGCGGTTTATGGCTTGAGCTATGCGCACGGCAAGTCGGACAATCATCCCCGTACCGTGGTCGCCACCGGGCCGAGCGGCGCAGCCTGGACCGACGACGAAGGCGTGAGCTGGAATCGGCTGCCGGGATCCGGCACTTCAGGCATCGCTTATTGGGCGGTGGCGTTTGCGAATCCGCAGGCAGGCTGGATGGTGGGAACGCAAGGCCGGATCCTGAAGATCAGCTTCTGAGTGCGATCGAGTGTTGAGTCTGTCGTGCGGGCGACTGCCGAGCGTCGTTGCTCCTCTTCCCAAACGCTGGTGACGATCAGCGATGCCTGGGTTGGTCAGGTAACGGGGGGCCAGAGTCGGGCCGACCGAAGCCATAACGAGCGTATTTTCTCTCGATTACCTTGAGACATTCGCGATTGTCGAGGTGATACTCTCCATGCTCGTCCAGGTGCCATCGGCTCTGGCGGTCGAAGCAGATGAAATCTTCGTCGTCGACAGCAGGGTTGAAAGAGACTTTTTCGCCGACGGCATCCATCAGGCTCAAACAGGGATTGGTATTTTCATCGAGCAAACTACCGGAGGAGTCGCAATAAGCGGTTAGCGTCTCGTTTTTTGATTCCAGAAGGAACGATCCAGTATGACCGTCTTTGCTGCGGTAGTGGGCGTCGTAGGCCAGGATTTTGTACCAGACGGCAGGAGCCGTCGGTATTTTTCGAAGGCTGACCACCTTCAGGCACTGCATATGGCCCTTGTGCCTCTGACCCTGTGCATCCACCCATGGATCCTTATCCAGGGTGTAACAGACACGGCCAGCATTGTCGTCAAGCCAGATTGTCTTGCCCAAAGCCGCAGCGAATTTCGAGCATCCGCCGGAAAGGCCATCCTCACAGTACGCTGTGAATGGTCCTTCCGGCGATTGGACCATGAACAGTCCGGAATGACCATCGTTGCTTTCCATTTTTTCGCGGAACGCAACGATCTTGTAAGGGCGGCAGGTGTCGGCGTCGGCGCAACCTCGTTTTGCAGCGCGGTCGGCTATGTCAGAGAACACTTTGGCAGTTCGCGCCAGCAAAGTACGCTGCGCGCTCCTGGGCGAGCCCGAGGTGATCACCAGATACGCCACGGCCCAGCAAAGCGCAACCCCCATGGCGATCAACACGCCCTTCGCTTTGTCCCGACTAGTTCTCCTGGGGGGAGCGGCGTGGTGCCTGGTCGATCTCTGACGCGAAGCATGGTGAGACGAATGAGTCTGAGCTGTTGCGGCAGGCTCTTCGACCTTCACCCACCGTTGGTCATACGCATTTCTAGTGGCGGGATTGGAGAGAACCCTGTAGGCCTCGTTAATCTGCTTGAATTTTGCCTCGGAAAACTGGCGCATCGAGGGCTCGACATCACCCACGAGATCGGGGTGATAGAGCTTGGCAAGCTTCTTCCAAGCCGCCTTGATCTCGGCAGAGCTGGCTGTTCTGCTTATCGCCAGTATTTCGTAATAGTTCTCGGCGTGGCTCATGGTAACGGCGGGCGGCGAGCCGTATCAAGTGCTTAGGATGGGCGTATTGTATCGCCAACGCGCGGGACAGCCTAGAGAGCCCACATCAGCCCCATCAGCACGAGCAAGCAACTGATTGATCGTTTACGCATAAACTACTCCTCAGAGCACGATTCGAACATCCGGAAGAATAGCGAAAAAGGGCTGGGCCGGCAAACCGATTTATTCGCGCAGTCACGCTGGCGCGGCTCGGCCAAAAGAAAAGAAGGTGGGGCAGTTGGCCACACCTTCCTCATGGATCCCGACTGAGCACGGGGTGAGATTTCCCGTGCCGAGGAGCCGGTCACTTCACCGCGTCAGCGGTCTTGTCGGCAGCCTTCTTGGTGGCATCGCCCGTCTTCACCGCGGCCGTCTTGGTGCCGTGAGCAACGTCCTTGCTAGCATCTTTGGTCGCATCGGCCGTCTTGTCAGCGCCAGTCTTGGTGGCATCGCCCGTCTTCACAGCAGCTTTCTTGGTGCCGTGGGCGACGTCTTTGCTGGTGTCTTTGGTGGCGTCGGCGGTCTTCACAGCAGCTTTCTTGGTGCCATGGGCGACGTCTTTGCTGGTGTCTTTGGTGGCGTCACCGGTCTTGTCGGCAGCCTTCTTGGTTCCGTGCGCGACGTCTTTGCTCGCGTCCTTGGTAGCGTCCGCGGTTTTGTCGGCAGCCTTCTCTACGTCATGTACGACGTCCTGCGCCCGAAGCGACGGAGCGATGGTAAAGGCCATGGCTGCAATAGCGATAAGGATTGCTTTCATAGGTTCTCTCCTGGGCCCGGTCGACGGGCGACTAACAACTCCCCCCATCTTCAGCGGGCATCCGGGCCGCGGTATCCATCAAGGCTCTACTCTGATCAGAGGGTGAGTAGAAGATTAACATCTGGGCAGGAGCTCTGCCTACCGATTTTGTGGTCAAGGTGTCCGGGGATCGTTGCCCGACCCAGTCCGGCGGCAGGTTATGCGGGCGGCCGCCGCGGCCAGTGCGGTGCAATGGCATAGTTCAGTTGCACCAGCACGATGAACGCGATGCTCCAGCGGGTGCTGAAAATGCAGAGTAGCACTCCCAAGGCATAAAGGGATTGGGCGATGAGGATGCGCCGCCGGATCGCCTTCTCGACTGCCGGCGAGAGGTCTGGCATGACCAGCGCCGACTTTTTCGCGCAGATCCAGCTCAGGTAGAGTGTCCAGCCGAGCAATGCAATGTTCAACCAGTAGACGATCAGAGCAATGCGGTATTCGATGAACTCCGCCAGCAGCATGGTCGAAAAGGGGAGAATCGAGACCCCGAATAAGAACACCAGATGGATCCACGACAGGTTGCGATCGGAGCGTTCGAGATGATTCAGCTGGGTTTGCTGACCGATCCAGAAGATGCCGAGCGTCAGCAGGCTCATCATGAACATGAGGAGCCGTGGCGATAGCGCAACCAGGGCCGCCCACAATCCACGTTCGCTATGGATAGATTCCAGCGAGGGAACCTTCAGATCGAGGACGAGCAGCGTCATCGCGACCGCGAAGATGCCGTCGCTGAGGGCCGCTAACCGTTCGACACTGTGCCCTGCAATGCGGTCGTAGGATGTGACCATTGGGGAGCGAGTTTAACAGTGCCACTTTTTCCCGCCAAGACTAGAGGGATGCGTTAGCCTTCCGAGGCGTTTGTTGAGCGAATGGGAATGATGGCTCCGCCTCCAGGTGGCTGTAGTAAATCGCGAGACGGAGGTAGCCCGTGCGACAGTTGGGAACAGGGTAGCTCTTCGGCTGGCTCTAAGCGGCAGCGATGCGGCGAATAAGGTCCTGCTGCTCGGCCTTGTTCTCCGCGCCGATGGTGAACGCGTCGAGCACGCCTAGCGAGAGCGCGTAATTCAAAGCTTCATCGGGCCGCGAACGCATGTCGCCCTGGCCGAGAATCTTCATTCCGACGATCGCCTTGCCCGAGGCCTTCATCTGTCGCAGAACACTGACGACCGTCGCGGGATCGGCGTCCATGTGCGAGCCGATCGGGTTGATGCGCGCCAGGTCCACTTCAACCCAGGGCGACTTGGCGGCGGCTCGCAAGGCTTCGATGGTATGGCATGAGCAGCCATGCGCCCGGATGACGCCCTTCTGCTTGGCTTCGGAGAGAACGTCCATGACGCCCTTGTAGCGCTCGGTCCAGTCGCCTTCGGTCATGCAATGCATCAGCACGATGTCGAGGTAATCGGTCTTGAGCTCGCGGCGGAAGCGGTCGAGATTGGCGCGAACCACCGCAGGATCGCGATCGTCGGTCTTGGTGAGCACGGTGACTTTGTCACGCCGCACCTGTTTTAGCGCGTCGGCCACATAGGGATGGCTCCCGTAGGAGTCGGCAGCATCGATGAAGAGCAAGCCGTTGTCGTATCCGTTGAGCAGAAGATTGGGAAGGCCGTTGGTGCCGAGTGCCGTCTGATGCGAATGGCCAGCATAGCCGATGGTTCCGGTTCCCATCGCCAGTCGGCTGGTCTTGATGCCGGTGCGACCGAGCGTCACCGCGTCGGAGGCGCTGAATTTCTGCGGCAAACTGGGAAGACCAGTCGCGTGGACGAGAGCGCTCTGGCTGAGCCACGCCGCTCCCATGCCGTAGGCCGTGCGAACCAGGAACTCTCTGCGCTTCATGCCGGCACCTCGGAGGGTAATCCCAATTATCTATCATCCGATGCCGAGGCCTACTCAGGCGATCAAGTTTCCGTGTCGCAATTCCGCGGTTAGAAAATGGGAGAACAGGGCGGAACCCACCTTCCACCGCTGCTCGGCTCATCCGAGTCTCTGGTGATCTCAATTTTGCTTTTCGCCCGCGCTGTGCGAAAGTAGCGCGGTGCGCGCCGTCGCCCTGTTGGGACCTATCGCGAAGGAACAACACATCCGGCAATTCGAGGTGCCGGGCGTGAATATTTTTCCGGGCAACCAACTCGATACCACAGACGAGCCCGACGCGGTGCTCATCTTCGGCGGAGATGGAACCATCCATCGTCATCTCGGGGCGCTGGCGTTGCGGAACATTCCTGTATTGATCGTTCCCCTTGGGAGCGGCAACGATTTTGCGGCTTCCCTCCAAGTCGAGAGCCTACAGAAATCGCAGGCGGCATGGCGGCGATTTTGCAGTCGCGGCGACAACACCCGGCTGATTGACCTGGGAACCATTCAACCCTTGGATCATGGAGAGGGGCTAAAGCCCCTGGATGTATTGCGATCTGGGATCGCTGGCCTGAAGGCCAGCCCCTGCAAAGGACAAGACGCCGACAAATCCCGGGAGGTGCGCCGAGGCGAGCCTCCGGCAACGGCCAACTCGTTGAGCGAACCCGAAGTCGACTCAAATGCTTCTCCTTGGGCCGGTGACTCGCTGGAGACGCTGCACTTCGTGCCCTCGGGACCACGGCGCGACCTGCCGAAACTGGGGCCGCGCATTATGCAGTCGCAACTGCGGCGGGCTCCGGAAATCCACACGCCGAAGTTGCCGGCAACCTATTTTGCCTGCATTGCCGGCACCGGGCTCGACGCCGCGGTCAACCGCCTGACGCTGAATCAGCCGCGCTGGCTGCGCTCTCATGGCGGATACGTTCTCGCGCTGCTGCAGGTCCTGGGGAGCTTTCGCGCTCCTCAAGTTACGGTCTCGGTCGAAGCGGAGGGCGTCTGGCACACGCGGATTAATGAGCCAGGTTACCTGGTCGCGGCCGGCAACGGACCGCAATATGGCGACGGCATGCGACTGGCGCATGAGGCATGCATGGAGGACGGCCTCCTCGATCTGTGCTTTGTGCGGCTGCTGAGCAAGTTGCGGCTGCTGCGGTTGTTTCCCGTGGTTTATCGCGGAGCCCACGTGAAGCTCAAAGAGGTTGCATACTTTCGTGCAGCCCGGCTGCGGCTGGTAACCGATCCGGTTTCAGAGGTATTCGCCGACGGCGAGTACATTTGCTCAACTCCGGTTGAGATCGCGGTGCAACCGGGAGCTTTACGTGTCATCGTGCCCGCGTGAAAA
>CAWFHH010000006.1:0-177156 GCA_963815555.1 uncultured Acidobacteriaceae bacterium | reverse complement strand
TGTGCAACGCCATTGCACGGTCGCCGATTTATCATGGCATGACTGCTCCGTATCGGAGCCTCGATCAGCCGCCGTCCATCCGGTGATCCGGAAAGCCTGTGTCAGCGACTCAACTTTCTTTTCCGTTGTTGGGGAGGTCTCTAATGAAGCGCGTCCGACAAATCATCGTTGCATTGGTGGGCCTGTTTTATGTTGGTCTGCTCTATCCGCTATGCACCGAGTTATGGCACAGCAAATGGCTCGTTGAAATGCACGACAATGAATGCGAGCCAATGTTCATCACATTTCTCGTCACGCTCGGGGTGTTTCTGTTGTTGGCCGTTCGAAAGCCCTTAAAGTACAGGCTCGTGATTGCTTTCGCGGCGTGGCAGAGCCTCGCACATTCTGCAACCATGCTCATCCAGTCAGTCGAAACCTCTATGCGCGGGGTTCCACGCGGCTACAACGATGTGATCCTCTTCGGAGTAATCGGAATAGCTATGCTGCTCGTTGTCCCTCCGAAAGAGGAGGAAACATCTCTCGTGTAGTCTCGCATCGGAGACCAATCGGAGTTCAGTCCCTAAATTCGGCCGGGTGGCCCGCCCATTCCGCGGTAGTTGATGTTTCGCCCTTAGGATATTGGGCATGGTTTAGCACGGGGTGCCCCATCCTTCTCGCCCACCTTTGGCGAGAGGGTGGGCAGCACCGACCCGTGGACCCTTTCTCGATCCGCTTCAATTCGGTCCGTGTCCGGCGGTCCCCATCCGTCAACCCGTCAAGAATTCTGGCGCCCACCCCGTCCGCAACGGTGGCGGACAAGAGCATGCCCCGAGCGCGGCCGACGGGATGGGGTACGCGCCCTTTGGAGGTGGACTACAACCCCGTCGGAAAGGGTGAACCCGCCACCCCTCAGGGTTTTAGGATGGGCCACATGCCGTTTCAGACCGACCGACTGATCCACAACGATCGCACAATGCTTCTTTCCCAATCGGCAGGAGGCTGCCTCGTCAGCAGAGTAATTGCAGTGTCCTCGGCGAAAACATCCAGCTCGCTTGAAGCCCACGAGCGTAGGTGCTCGCTGAATTCTTCCATTGTAGGGATTGGCAAAGATTTCCCTTGGCTTGGCAACCACCACGTATCGCGTTCGTCAGTGGAAATCCAAGCCGGAGGCGACTTGACCAGGTCTAGACCGATGCCATGCTGATTCACATATCGGGCCGCATCCCCAAAACACCGTTCATCATTAGCGAGCGCCGAGACATGGAGCAACCACATCGCCGTAAACAAAGCAAAGCCGTCGGCTGCTTGGTACAGCTTTGAGAAAACGCTCATCATCTGGTCGGAAATGAACTGCGTCGCCCCAGGAACGCCAATGAACAGCGCGGCGAGCAGTGTCCATAGACTAGCGGAGGCGCCCGCGACAAATTGGTCGTAGTCTTGGGAGAGTCCCCAATGGGGGCCTATTTGTGACATATACGAGCTTTCTAGTTGCCAGTACTTTAGTAGCCCGAAACACGCATCCGACCTTTCAGGGGTGGTTTTAGCAACGATACCTAGATGAATTGGGTAGACCCATTCGGCCCCGTAGAATGGCTCAGCATATTGAACTTCGTACGGCATGACGTGACGGGAATCCGCTATTTTCGACCTCAGAAATGAAAGATAGCGCTCTTTCAGTAGAGGCAACGAAGGGATCATTTCTCCATAAATTTGGAGATACGGAATTCTAAACCTGAGCTTCTCGACGGCGCTAAGCAAAGAAGCGTTGTCAATTCCTCCCCAAGCCTCGGCCATAAAACTTCTCAGCACCAACCGCAAGTCCACGGTCGATCGAATGCGACGGTGTTGAGTCAGAATATCGATCGCGAGAGGAGACATAGCATGATTAAGGACATAAACACGATAATTATGTTTACCGAACAGCGCTGAAAGGTTTCTCACCCTCTCGTTTTCATCGGAAGCAGAAAGTACGATGTGAAAATAAAACAGGGGTTTTTCTAATTCGTCACTAGTTTTAGAAAACACTTTAGTTGCATTGTTGGCCATTGCAGCGCTTGCGGTAGTTTCAACCTCAAACATCATTAAGGGAAATTCCTGGTTGTCTTCCGCGAACCAGCCAACGTCAACTGCCGCGCCAGTGGGCCGTGCTGCGTCTGTGGGCCATTCACAAGCGACAGCATAGCCCATGATGCGTCCGAGAGCCGACAATGCTTCGATAACTCGTTTTCCTTGCGCTAACGAATGCTCTGCCATTGCCTGTCAGCTTAGCAGCAAAGCGCTTGATGATGTCGGAACTGGCCAGGCGGGTGTCCCATCCCCTAGGCTTAGACTATGCTCGGCGCGGGCTCTTCTCGCCGTTTTTGTGGCGAAAGGGTGGGCACTGGTGTGCACGCCGCAACTGACTGTCATTCCCATTTTGGAACGGCTCTTTCATTCTTCTGCTCAATTGTCTTGACTTCCTCCCCATCGCGCTCCAACGATAGTTATAGAGGTCGAGGGTGAGCTGTGCCTGAGCGGCAATCCCTCGAACCGACGCCCAACGAGGCGTACGGTGCTCCGGTTCTTTGACAATCCTAGCCGCTCGGTTCTGATGACTGATCGGTTATGATCCGCCGCCGAACGGTTGCAGCTTACTGCAACTATGCGCCTGCAACTCCAATGAATGGAATATTTTGACCTATAACTCCTAGGCGCTCTAGATTTTGCGAGGGAAAGTTTTTCCTGATCGAATGTTTTCAAGACTTTGCGCGGATCGTGGGAGGGGAGAAGTAATCAGAAAGTAACGCTTTCTGCCCGGACTCGCCAAACGCGATTTGGAGATGGAATTGTACTGGTTGGTTATCTTTATGATTGCTTCAACGATCCGCGCCCAACCAAACAGTCCGACTCTCACTTAAGCGGCGAGCTACACTCTCAATCACACCGATCAATCCTCTTAGAGTTCTTCGAAAGCGGAGACAAGCAGGTTTGCGCGGTCGTCGAGAGGGCAACCATGAAGCGAGAGCTGGCTTTGAAGATCGTGTTGGCGCTAGTCGGAGTTGTCTTCGTGGCGCTGGTTTATCCCATGGTGATATTTATGCGGCAAGAGCCTGCGTTGTCGATGATGCTCAGCCTTTACGTCACGCTGGGCGTTTTCCTGCTGCTGGCAATCCGCAATCCGGCGGCGAGTCGCAGTGTTATCGCTTTCACTGCGTGGTCCAGCTTAGCTCACGCTGCACTGATGGGCACACAAGCATTGCGCAACATGGTCGCGCGCGGAGAACTGATCGGAGTGGCTGTTCTCGCGGTGATCGGCGTAGTCTTGATTGCGCTCGCGCCAACCAATCGAGATGCGGAGTCCGCCTCGCGCTTGTAGGAGACGGCAGAGCAGCCCGGCCTTTCCGAACATCGCCAGCCGCGATCGAGGATTACAGGTTCGAGTACGAACGTGTGCTGCCCGCCGATCCTTTCGAAAGCATCCGTCGAACGACGTGGCCTTTCCACATCCACAATCCAGTAAGGACCATGACAGGAAGAAAGACAAACCGAGTAGCGGGCGCGTAGCCTGGAAGCTTTTCAAACGGACTATAAATATAGCCAAGGATCGGAATGCTGACGATGAGGTGAATCCAGCGAAAAATCGTACGTTGCGTGGGAAGATTCATAGTTGCCTCCGCGAGCGTGGTTGGTGCGTTGTTTTGTCATCCATTCCGTTCACGAGCCTTGAGCCGCCTTGGGCGGCAAGTTTGGCGTCTCGATCCCGAACTGCCTGGCGTATTCGGCGTTCAGCCGCTCCCAGCCGGCGAACTTCACTGCATCGCCACCAACCATGCGGCCGATGGGCTTGCCCGCGAGGAGCCGCTCAAGCACGTCAAAGCAGATGTGCCAGCCCGCAGCGCCCCACGCGATGAAGCGGCGATCGATGTTGTGCCACAGCGTCAAGCGCGTGCCGTCACCGAGTGCCTCGAGTTCCCACCGGATATCGTTGCCGCCCCAGTTGTACTCGAGGAGCCTTGGCGCGTCGGCTCGCTTCACGGTGGTTTCGGACACCTGCGGCTTGGGCGCTGCTACCGTGGTGAGATTCACCATGGTTCCAACCTTGCCCAGGCTGGCGTCGGCTTCAAAGGGAGCCCACTCGCGCAGATGCGCCGGATCGGTGAGCGCCTGCCAGACTTTTTCCGGCGAGTGGCGCAGTTCCCGGACGAGAATGAGCGTCCACTGGCCTTTGTCCTTTCCTGCCCCGTCCTTTTTGATCTGAGCCCCGCTGGCCGGACCTGGTGTGTACGGTTCGCGATCGGTCACCTGCTCCTCCTTCGGAAGTCTTGGTTAGGTCCTCAGCGGCTTGACAGGCTGCGGAAAAAGTCCGAATTGCCACGGCGCTCTGGGACTGAAGTCCGCGCGCCCTCAAGAATCAAGCCCTAAATGACACGAGTGAACTCGTGCCCTTGCACAAAACGCGCGGGCGCGAGTTTCAAAACCAATCTTCATCCTGACCAGCGCGCCAGCTGGGTGAGCTGAATGAGATTGCCGCAGGTGTCGTTCAGCATCGCAATGGTCGAGGCGGTCACGTCGGTTGGTGGCATGGTGAACTCGGCGCCGCGAGCCTTGATCCGCTCATAGTCCCCCTTGATATCGCCGGTGAAGAACATGGCCGCGGGCTGGCCTTGCTGGAACATGGCCTGCTGGTAGGCTTTGGCCGCGGGGTTCTCGTTGCGCGCCAGCTGCAGCTCCGTTCCGTCCGGCTCCTCGGGCGAGACGACGGTCAGCCAGCGAAATGGGCCTTGACTGAAATCGGCCTTCTTGGTAAAGCCCAATACTTCCGTATAGAAGCGCAGAGCTTTGTCCTGGTCGTCGACGTACACGCTGGTGAGTTTGATCTTCATTGTTTCCCCTCGTAAGTCACACTCGCGGGCGATGCCGCGTCACTTTGTATTTCGTTTCGTTGGTGTTGATGGATCCATGCGGTCGAGGTGCCGTTCGAGAGCATCCACGTGCGTGGACCAGAACCGGCGGAACTGAGCCAGCCACGCATCCAACTCCTGAAGCGGTCCAGGTTTCAGGCGGTAGAGACGGCGCTGGGCGTCCACCGTGGATTCCACGAAGCCAGCCTCGCGCAGCACCCGCAGGTGCTTGGATACCGTCGGCTGCGACATACGAAGTTGACGCTCGATCTCTCCCACGGATTGCTCGGACGATAGCAGGAGGCTCAAGATCGCGCGGCGGTTCGGCTCGGCAATGACTTCGAAGACAGATTCCACGAGTTCCAATATACTTTATACGACATATACGTGTCAAGGCATATAATGGCAACGCCTAGCAACGGGGGGCCGAAGAGCGGCGTCGAATAGTCTCGAGCCGCTGAAACCGCTAAGTGCGCTGGCGGAGCTGAGCCGCAACGCGTCGGATTCCCCTGGGCTGAGAGTTGCTGCCGGGAGTCGAGCCGGGGCCGCCCGGGCGCCGCACAACCGTTGTATTGAAGGCGTTTTGGGCGTATATTCAGTTGAGTACTGCTGTGTTTGATGGGTTCCGGTTACCCTTTCCCGCGGCGTAACGGCAACCTCGGCGTATTTCGGCGAAGCACATCGGTGGGCGCGAGCCCACTTTTTATTTCCACCCCGCAATCCGCTGGTAATCGGCGAATTCAGGCGGTGTTCAGAGCCTGGCGGGTGGTTTGTGCTCATTTTTGCGGGAACGTTGGCGAGGACGATGGCAGCCGGTTTAGACAAGATTCAGGAGATTGCCGAGCGCGTGGCCCAGTCAAGCGGACTGGAAGTAGTGGAAGTTGAGCTGCGCGGCGGGGGCAAGTCCCGGATGCTTCGGATCTTCATCGATAAGCCGGGTGGTGTGACGCACGAGGATTGCTCGAATTTCAGCCGCGAGGCAGGCACGATCTTCGATGTGGAAGATGCGGTGCCGGGCGGAACCTACATGCTGGAAGTTTCGTCGCCAGGGCTGGATCGCAAGCTGTCGAAGGCAGCCGACTTTGAGCGCTTCACCGGAAGCCTGGTGAAGCTGATGACGCGTGATCCGGTGAACGGGAACCGGCATTTCGAAGGGCGTCTCGCGGTGTTCCACGATGGCCAGTTGAACCTGGACCTGACGGAACGGAAGAAGAGCAAGAAGAGTTCGGCAGTTGAGGCTGGAACCCAGGTCCAAATCGCTCTCGGTAATGTTGAGAAAGCGAACCTGGTTCCCGAACTGCCGGGTGGAATGAAGAAGAAATCAAGTAAGTGAAGATGGCAGGTGTCCTATGGCGAGTGAACTGTACAACGTGATTGAGGCTCTCAGCCGCGAGAAAGGCATCGATCCCAAGATCGTCGTCGGAGCGGTGGAAGATGCCATCGTTGTCGCCACCCGAAAGTATTACAAGAGCCAGGAGAACCTGCGCGCCGAACTGGACAAGGATTCCGGCCAGATTCGGGCTTTCGCGGTGAAGAGCATCGTGGAAACTCCGGAGCAGGTGGAAGATCCGATTGCCCAAATCACCTTGGAAGATGCCAAGCGAGTTGATCCGGCAGCCGAGATCGGCGGGGAGTTGCGCACCTACAAGCCGACCGACGTGCTGGGCCGCATTGCGGCACAACTGGCGAAACAAGTCATCTTTCAGAAGGTGCGGGAGGCCGAGCGCGACACGGTTTACAACGAGTACATTGGCCGGGTGGGAGAGGTCATCAACGCCACTATCAAGCGGCAGGAAGGCCAGGACGTGATCGTCGACCTGGGCAAGGCCGAGGCGCGCATGCCGAAGAAAGAACAGTCGCGACTGGAGTCTTTCTCGCCGGGTGAGCGTGCCCGGGTGGTGATTGCTCGCGTTGAAAAGGCTTCCAAAGGGCCACAGGTGGTGGTGTCCCGTGCCGTGCCGGAACTGGTATCACATCTGTTCCAGACAGAAGTTCCCGAGATCTACGACAACACCGTGGTCATTCGCGCGATTGCACGCGAGGCCGGCGAACGCACCAAAATTGCCGTCATGTCGAAAGACAAAGACGTCGATCCGGTGGGAGCTTGTGTGGGCATGAAGGGGATGCGCGTGCAATCGATCATTCGCGAGCTGCGCGGAGAAAAGATCGACATCATCGAGTACCACGAAGACGCCGTAACCTTCGCCGAGAAGGCATTGCAGCCCGCGAAGGTGAGCCGCGTGACGATCCTTGAAGGCCAGGAGAAACACCTGGAAGTGATCGTCGACGACAGCCAACTGTCTCTGGCGATCGGCAAGAAGGGCCAGAACGTGCGGCTGGCGGCCAAGCTGCTCGGCTGGAAAATCGACATCAAGAGCGAAGAAGAGAAGCGGCAGGAAGTCGAACAGCAGATGAGTGCCGTGATGAACCAGCAGTCGACGCCGCTGGAGAAGGTGCCTGATCTGGATGAGAGCATCATCGAGAAGCTAGTAGCGGCAGGCATTACGACGGTGGAAGCGGTGGCTGACATGACGCCCGAGCAACTTGAGGAGGTGCCGGGTATCGGACCAAAAACTGTAGAAAAGATCAGTATCGCCGTGAATAATTATTTCTCAAGCCTGGATGCTGGAGAAGCCGGCGATCAGGTGGAAACCGTAGAAGGCGCCGAAGCCGGCGAGGGAGCAGAGCCAGGGGCCGAAGCGGCCTCGGCAGAATCGGACGACGACTACGAGCCTGAGCTTCCCGATGAGAATCCGCTGCCTGGCAGCGAAGGCACGCCACTCGATGAGGACGCAGAGCTGGAAGGTGGGGACCAGAGCGCGGAGGGTCCGGACTCCGGCGGCCAGTCCGGCGATGTGACGGACCTCCCTGGCGAAGCGGAAGCGAGCGACGAGTCCGTCGAAGAACTGGTCGAGGAAGGCCAATATTACGAAGCGGAAGTGGTCGACGGCGTCGAAAATGCGCCGCCTGCCGATGAGGCAGAGGTCACGACACATGAGCGACCGTTGACCCAGGGCGAAGAAATCCTCGAAGAAGAACAACCGGGAAAAGGTAATTCATAGTTTTGTTCCGCCGGTGGGCTGGAACGCAAGCAGAACCAAGAAATTTACCGTGAGGGTGCTATGACGTCGTAAGCGAAGGTACAACACGGAGGAAACGAAGGGCGGAATGCAAGCAACGAAGATTCGAATCAATGACCTTGCGAGAGAGCTCGAGGTTAAAAGCAAAGTAATCCTCGATATCCTGGCCAGGGTGGGTGTAACCGAAAAGAAGACGCACTCCAGTTCCATCGAAGTGGACGAAGCGGAGCTCGTCAAAAAGTATCACGCCGAGCATGGGGAACCCGGTTCCAGCCGCAGTTCGCGGGCGCAGTCGGATGAGTTCAAGCCCAAGATCGACCTATCGCACATCTCCAAGCCGGGAGACGTGCTGAAGGCGATCACGCAAAGGGCGGCGCAGCCCGGAGCTGCTCCGCGTGCGGCAGCTCCCGCGCCTCCACCGGTGCGGCAGACCGTGATTCCAGCCTCGACCGTGCCGCAGCGGCCTCCCTCGGCGCCACCCGCCGCTCCCTCTGCAAGAACTGGAGCGCCCGAAAGTGCGAAGCCGGCGCCACGCATGATTACGCCGGAATCGGTGGCGGCATTGCGTGGACCGAGCGCCGTGATTACGCCGCCCAAACGTCCGGTCGCCCCGCCCGCGCCTCCGGTGCACAGCTCCCCTACTCCTGAGGCCGTGAAGCCTTCCGAACCCGTGGTTGAAGATCAGGTGCCCGAGTTGGTAGAAACTGAAACTCTGGCGACACCGAGTGGCGTCGCCGTTGCTGTTGAGGAAGCTCCCGAGTCGGCATTGGAATCGGACGCCTCGGTTGCCGAGGCCGCCGGGTTATTGCGGTCTCGTGCAGGAACACCCGAATCATCGGCAGTACGTCCGGCGGCGGCCGCCCCCTCGCGGCCGGGTCAGCCACATCCCCACGGGCCGACGCCGGGTGCGCCGAATCGCCGCCTGATCGTCCCGCAGACCGGTCCTCGTCCCGTGTACCAGGCTCCGCCACCACGGGCGGTTGCTCCCTCGGCGTCCCGTCCGGCAGGCATGCCGGAGCGTGGTAAGCCGATCTTCCAGCGTCCGCGGCCGGGATTCCCCCAGCCGGGACAAGGAGCCGCGCCTGGCCAGAATCGTCCGCCGCTGCGTCCCGGGGAACGGCGTGGTCCACATCCCACGCGCTCTGGAGCTCCCGGCATGCGGCCTCCCTTTGGCGCTGGTGCGGGAGCCGGCGTGGGCGCGCCTCCGCCGCCGACGGGTCAACGCCCGATGGGTCGCCCGGCGCGTCCGGGACAGCGGTATGTGCCGCGTGGCGTGAAGGAAGGCCCGATGAAGGGCTTTACTCCGCCGCCGCGGTTATCGCTGTCCAGCGAGCCGCTACCGATCACGCGGAGCATCACGATTCCCGAGGGAATCAGCGTGAAAGATCTGGCGGAAAAGCTGGGAATTCGCGCCAAGGACCTTATCGCGCGTTTGCTGGCCCGGGGTGTATTTGCGACCGTCAATCAGACGCTCGATTCGAATCTGGCTTCCGATATGGCTCGTCACTTCGGCGCTGACACGGCTGTCATCACTTTCGAGGAGCAACTTGCCAGCGAGACGGCGAGCGCCGCAGGAGCAGCGGGCGAAGACCGGCAGACGGGCGCGGTTGTACGCCCGCCGGTTGTGACGATCATGGGCCACGTCGACCACGGCAAGACGAGCTTGCTTGACGCAATCCGCTCAACCAACGTGGCCGAAGGCGAAGCGGGAGGAATTACCCAGCACATCGGCGCGTATAAGGTTGCGATTACCGATACCAACTCGCCTGCCTTCGGTCGGGAGATCGTCTTCCTCGACACGCCTGGCCACGAAGCGTTCACCCGCATGCGTGCCCGAGGCGCCAAAGTCACGGACATTGTCGTGCTCGTCGTGGCTGCCGACGACGGCGTGATGCCGCAGACGGTCGAAGCCATTGATCACGCGAAAGCGGCCAACGTACCGATCATTGTCGCGGTCAACAAGATCGACAAGCCAGGGGCCCTGCCCGATCGCGTAAAGAAGCAGCTCGCCGATCGTGGACTGATGCCCGAAGATTGGGGCGGCAGCACCGTGTTTGTCGATGTTTCGGCGAAACAGAAGACCAACCTGAATCTGCTGATGGAAATGGTGTGCCTGGTAGCCGATTTGCAGGACTTGAAGGCGGTGGTCGATCGGCCGGCCAGCGGTACCGTACTGGAAGCCAAACTGGATCGCGGACGCGGTCCGGTGGCCACCGTACTGGTGCAGAACGGCACGCTGCATACCGGAGACAACTTCGTCGTCGGCAACGTTTTCGGCAAGGTACGAGCCATGTTTAACGACCGTGGCGTGGCCCTCGACAGTGCGACTCCGGCGACACCGGTAGAAGTGCTGGGTCTCGACGGCTTGCCGCAGGCCGGCGATCAACTGGTGGCGGTTTCGGATCGCGAGAAAGCACGCGACATCGCGGAATATCGCGAGGCCAAGGCGCGTGAGGCCCAACTGGCGAAGAGCTCGCGCTTGTCGCTGGAAAGCCTCGCGCAGCAGATGAAGACGGCCGGCATCAAAGAACTGCCGATTATTCTGAAGACAGACGTTCAGGGATCGGCGGAGGTGTTGAGCGACTTGCTCGGCAGACTGTCGAATGATCAGGTCAAAATCAACATCATGCGTGCCGGCGTAGGTGGCATCACGGAAGACGACGTGCTGCTGGCAACCGCCTCGAACGCCATCATCATTGGCTTCAATGTGCGGCCGGAACGCAAGGCCCAGGAGATCGCCGAGCAGGAGAAAGTCGATATTCGCCTGCATTCGATCATCTATGAGCTGCAGGACGAGATCCGCAAGGCCATGACCGGCTTGCTGGAGCCGATTATTAAAGAGACCTACATGGGACGGGCCGAGGTGCGCGACACCTTCCGCATCCCCAAGGTCGGGACCGTGGCCGGTTGCTATGTCACCGACGGCGTGATCAAGCAGAACTCCGAAGCGAGACTGCTGCGCGACAACGTCGTGGTCTTCAAGGGGAAGATCGGTTCGGTGCGGCGCTTCAAAGAGGATGTCAGCGAGGTGCGTAATGGCATGGAGTGCGGTATCTCGATCGCCAACTACGGTGACATCAAGACGGGAGACATCATCGAAGTCTTCGTCACCGAACGGGTCGCCGCGGAGTTGATGGCGTAAATCAGGAAGCAACGACGTCCCGGAACTGAATTTCTCGAAATGAGAACTCGGTCTCCGGGACGTTGTGCAACTTAGGCAGATGGAAAATGATTGCGTATCTCACGCTCGAGATTCGCATTGAGGGTGCGCACTCGCTCAAAGACAAGCGACAGGTGGTGCGCAGCGTGAAAGATGGGCTGCGCGCGCATTTCAATGTAGCGGTGGCAGAAGTGGATCCCAGCGATGCGTGGCAACGTGCCACTCTCGGCGTGGTGAGTCTTTCGGGTTCGCGCGATTACCTGGAAGGCCTGATGCGGAAGGTTGAGCGTCACGCCATGCGCGTGGCCAATAATAGCGGCGGCGAAGTCACCGATTCGTTTGTCGATTACCTGAGCGAAGCCGAGTTCGGCAATGTGGCGGACGAATAGCCGGTGATATTCATCACCGCAAGCTTGACAGGTGGGCGTATCCTCTAACGTTCCCCTGTTCATGTGGTACGGAGCAGGAAAAAATGGAGAACCGCGGACAAAAATATCATCGCGGACGGCTCGGCGAAGCGCTGCGGGAAGAAATCGCCGCGCTAGTGGAAGGCGAGTTGGGCGATCCCCGTATCGGGTTGGTCGCAGTCAACGAAGTGCAGATGGCGCCGGACGGCAAACTTGCTCGCGTGTTCGTGGATGTTGCCGGGACGGATGAGGAAGCGGCAGAGAGTATCGAGGGACTGAATGCGGCGCGCGGGTATATTCGTCACGAACTGACGAACCGTTTGGGTAAGCGCCATACGCCGGAAGTCTTATTTGTGCTTGATCGTTCGCAGCAATATGGCGGCCGGATCGAGCAGTTGTTGCACAGAATCGAGAAACGAAAGCGTTAGGTTCGAACTCGGGGCCAACGGAATGCTGGACGAAGTTCTGAATCAGATCGGGAAACGGAAGAAGTTTCTGCTCACGTCTCATGCGCGGCCAGATGGAGACGCCGTGGGATCGGCCCTGGCCTGTTGTCAGATCCTGCGCAGCATGGGCAAGCAGGCGAGCGTGGTGCTCAGCGATGGCGTTCCCGTCATCTACCGCCGCCTGCCGGGCAGCGATTCGGTTGTGCAAAACACAAAAGACGCACCTGAAGCCGACGCTGTTATCATCCTCGAGTGTGACGGGGTAGCGCGCACCAAGCTTACGGGACTGGAGCGGCATTACCTCATCAACATTGATCACCATGCGACGGCGCGTCCCTTCGCGGATGTGAACTGGATCGATCCCCACGCCTGCGCTACGGCTGAGATGATCTTTCGTCTGGCGGGCGAAGCCGGCGTGAAGGTTTCGCCGGAGGCCGCAACCTGTCTTTATACTGCCGTGTTAACCGATACCGGTTCCTTCTGCTTCACCGGCACCACGGAACGAACCTTCGCGCTGGCCCAGGAACTGGTGCGATGTGGCGCGGATCCGGTGCGGATTGCGCACAGTGTATATTTCTCGACCCACTTGGCGAAAATGCGGCTGCTGGGCGCGGCGCTCAGTAATCTTCAGCGCGATGGGAGCATGGCCTGGATGCACGTAGGCCAGGGCGCCATGGAGCGCACTGCGGCTACCGAAGAGGACTGCGAAGGACTGGTGAACTATGCGTTGGCCATCGAGGGAATTGAAGTCGCACTGTTCTTCCGCGAGTTACCCGACGGCCGATTCCGTGTGAGCTTGCGTAGTAAGGGTGCAGTGAACGTCGCCGCCGTGGCGTCGGTCTTCGGAGGCGGAGGACATGAGTGCGCCAGCGGCTGTGCGCTCGAGGGTCCGCTCCCGGCCGCCATCGAGATTCTGCTGAACGAACTCCGGTTGCAGGGCTACAACCAGGCGCAGGTGCAATAAGCTGCCGGCGATCCGAAATAGCGTGAAACCAGCGCAGAATTTTGGCGATCGCACCCGCCGTGCGACCGACATTGTCGCCTTGCTGGCGTTTTGTGGTTTCTTCTTTTTTGCCGGTCTGCAAGTTATCGGACTGGTCGGCGCTGATGAGCCGCGTTACGCGCAGATTGCGCGCGAGATGCTCTTGCGGCGCGACTGGGTCACGCCGGTGCTCTTCGGACATCCCTGGCTCGAAAAGCCTCCCCTTCTGTACTGGGGCATGATGCTTTCCTATCACGCGGCAGGAGGCCCCTACGACTGGGCTGCACGGCTTCCCTCTGCCGTGCTGACGTCGTTGATGATTGCCTTCATTTATGTGTGGGCGCGCCGTCTACGTCGTGGCATGCAACTCGATGCGGCACTGATTACGGCCGCCTCGGTGCTGGTGATTGGCTTTGGCCGCGCGGCCTCCACCGACATGCCGCTGACCGTGATGTTCACCATGGCCATGCTGGCCTGGTACGCGTGGTATTCCACCGAAAACCGCGGCTGGCTGATGGTGTTCTACTTTTTTTTGGCGCTGGCGACGCTGGCAAAAGGTCCAGTTGCGGTGTTGCTGGCGGGGATGATCGTGGTTGCTTTTGCCGCACTTCGGCGGGACTGGCGATTGCTGCTTCGCACCCTTTGGCCCTTCGGCGTCCTTTTATACCTCGCGGTGGCGTTGCCGTGGTTTGTGGCGGTGCAACATGCCAACCCGCAGTTCTTCCACGTCTTCATCCTTGAGCACAATGTCGAGCGGTTTGCGACCGATCTCTATCGCCACCAACAGCCCTTCTGGTACTACCTGCCGGTTGTACTCCTCGGACTGCTTCCCTGGACAGTCTTTACTGTCGCGGCGCTGGTCGACGCGATTCGCGATTGGCGCTACTCGGTCGAGGAGCCACCCGGACGAGAAGACTTGCGAACCTTTCTGGCTCTCTGGTTCTTGCTGCCAATCGTATTCTTCTCGCTCTCGCAATCGAAGCTTCCGGGGTACATCCTGCCGGCAATTCCCGCAGGAGCGATCCTGCTCGCCGATTACCTTCGGCGCAGAGAGGAAGACCAGGGCAAGCCGAGCTTGTGGATCATCCTCCTGCATGCTGCCGTAGCGGCAGCCATGCTCGTGGCGGCGTTCATCATCCCGTTCCGGCTGGCACAGCAGCCGGTCAGGCCGATCGTGTGGTTGGTGGCGGGTACACTGGCGCTGGCCTGCGTACTGTTGTTGGTTCTAACACTGCGCAATCAGGGCTACCGGGTCCTGCGTTTTGCGACACTGGTCCCCGTCGTGATCGCCTTTGCCCTCACCTTGAAAGGCACGGCGCCCATGGTCGACTATCTGCAGTCGGCGCGTTGGGTGGTTCATGCGATCAACCAGACCGCAATAGGACAAATTCCTGTGGTCGCGGTTTACGATGTGCCGCGCGGATTGGAGTACGGCCTGGAGTTTTATCGCGATCGTCCGGTGGTCAGCTACGAACGAGACCAAGTTCCAGCGGGCGAGCACCTGGTAGTAGCTGCCGCCGGATCGAAGGCGGAACTGGAATACCGGCTGAAGGGACGTACCGTGACGCGGGTCGGCGGCTTCGCTCCCCAACACGTGGATTTCTACCTGGTCTCGGGGAGCTCGGCGGGCGGGCATCCTTAAACGTTGTTCGTTTGAGCGCAGCTCAGGTTTGTGTCGGGGCTCGGTCCACAGGGCTGCGGGAAAAACGGGTAAAAGCCGCCGAAGAAGTGCCGCGCCAGGTGCCTCGGGTAGAGCTGGCCTTCAGGCCAGCGTTCAAGCGCTTTACTTTGCACAGAGCCGGCTTCAGCCGGCGGAACGCGGACTAGACTTCAATGGAAAATAACAAGGATCAACGACTTGGACGCTGGCCTGAAGGCCAGCTCTACCCGAGCCTACCGAACCTATCCAGGGCGCCTCAGGACGTGGCGCTGAAAGCCCCACTCTCCCCGACCGCCGTTGGAATACGGTAATTGTGGAACCGCGCTAGACTGACTAAGTATTATGAGCGACGCGCCACATACTGTCGCGACGTTCTGCCGATCGCAACGACTGACTACCGTGGAAATTCTCGACCTCCGACATTTTGCGTCTCCTGACTTGCGCCCGTTGCTGGAGGAGGAAGTCGAGGCGTGGGGCAACAGTCTGTCGTGGGACTATCGCGGTTCGTCGGAAATGATTCTGCGCTACGTCGATGCCAAGATTCTGCCGGGTTACGCGGCGATTGAGCGTGGAACTCTGGTTGGCTATTCGTTCTTTGTGTACGAGGGTAGCAAGGGAGTGATCGGCGATCTTTTCGTCTCACCCCGGCGCGGTGACGCGCGCGCGATTGAACTGCGCATGCTGGATCATGTGATTGAGACGCTGCAATCCTCGCCGGGCATTCATCGCGTTGAAGCGCAACTTCTGGCGCACGACACGGGGGAGCTGGGTGCGCCCTTTCTTTCTACCGGCTTTGAGCGATTCCGGAGGTTGTTCCTGGAGCTGCCGATGCACGGCCCGAGCGCAGCCATCGTCCCCCCCGTTCGGCCCATGCGTGACATCCAGATTCGGCGGTGGACGGAAACGGATTATCAGCCGGCAGCGGGCATTATTACCGCCTCCTACCGGGCGCACATCGATTCAGAAATCAACGATCAATACCGCACCAATGCGGGCTCAATGCGGTTCTTGAATAACATTGTCCGCTTCCCCGGGTGCGGCATGTTTGACGCTGAATCGTCTTTTGTGGCGACCCATAAAACGTCGGGTGCTATGGCGGGGTTAATTCTCTGCTCCCGCGTACGCGACGACGTAGGCCATGTGACGCAGGTTTGTCTTCTGCCCGAATATCGGGGGCAGGGCGCCGGCGAGGGCCTGATCGCGGCAACGTATCACTCTCTGCGTCAGCGCAATTTCAACCTGTTGTCGCTCACGGTGACCGAAGCCAACCGCCGCGCCGTCGATCTCTACAAAAAGCTGGGCTTTGAGGAGCGGCGGGTGTTTGACGCGTTTGTGTGGGAGGGGTAGAAAGACAGTTGTCAGTTGTCCGTGGCCGGTTGTCAGTTAGAATCGATCGTCCTGCTTGACTCTGCTCTTATTGACAACTGATCACCGACAACTGACAACTGTTTTTCAGTGCTTCAACAGCCACATCGCCCACGAGGCCACGATCACCCCGAGTACGAAAAGGACGAAGCAGTAAGCGCCATAGCGCAGCATGTCGCGCGTGGTGTTGCGCTGGGTGATGCCGAAGACCGTGGAAGCGCACAGGGCGAAGAGGACGGCCGCGCTGAAGTGTGTGAGTTGAAAGGTCATGGTTTCTTGCCGATCGCGATATGGTGAGCGTCAACGGCGGCAATCACATTCAGCAATCCCGCTACGACGATGTACTTGGTACCATAATCGGCAACTGCGTTGTGAATATTGCCAATGCCCCAATCCATCATGCGAGCTACAAAATAGAGGGCCCCGGCCCCCAGGTCGCCGACGAAACCCAGTATATCCAACAGGTCGCCCGTGTTGTAGGAGTAGACCTTGCCCTGCATGCCCAAGCCGGCGAAAAACATCACGAATACCGCCGCCATCAGCAGCAGTCCGCGAGTCCAGCGGCGTTGGATCAGGTGGCCAAGGCCGGGAAGCAGCCATCCTGCCAGGGGAGCAAGGATGGCCATGGAACCGGTCGAAGCGCTGCTGGAAGCCGCCGGGCGCAACGTGGTTGAGTTTGGAGGATTCGCCATCAGATGACCACCAACTCATTCTGGATTCGGCCGGTCACTTCGCCCTTGCCATGGTGGATCATCATGTTGATTTCGCTGCGCACCCCGAACTCCGGCAGATAAATGCCGGGCTCGATTGAAAAACAGGTGTTCGGCAGGATATCGCGGTCGTCCTTGGTTTCCAGGTTATCGAGGTTCGCTCCATTGCCGTGAATGTCGCGACTGATGGAATGACCGGTGCGATGAATAAAATACTGGCCATAGCCTTTGCTGGTTATGTGCCCGCGGACCGCCTCGTCCACCTGCCAGCCTTGGATCTTCTGCCCCGCATCAAAGGCCTGCTTGACTTTGTTGATGCCAAGGTTGCGGGCGTCACGCACGATCTCGAATATCTCCCGCTGCCGATTGCTGGGACTTCCCACGGAACCTGTCCAGGTGATGTCGTAATACACGCCGTCGGCATCTGCCGTTTTCGCCCAGAGGTCCAGCAGCACAAAGTCACCTTCCCGGATGGGAGCGGAACCTGCGGCAGTCGGCTCATAGTGAGGATCGCCACTGTGCCCATTCACGCCCACGATCGGAGGATCGATGGTGACGAGGTTTTCGCGTTGAAAGGCTTCCATCACCCACTGCTGCATTTCGAACTCGTGGGTGCCACCGTTGCGGACCCGCCGACCCAGTTCCTGGAAAAACGCAGGCACGATTTTGTCTACCGCATCACGTGCGGTGAAGTGCGCAGCAATCTGCGCTTCGGTGAGTGTCGCTTCAAAGCGCGCCACCAGGTTTGCCGAGCTGACAATCTCCTTGCCGAAGCCGCGTACCAGTTCCAGCATGCCGCCGTCGACCAGCGAGATGTAGGGGATCTGGTTGTTGGGTGAGTACTGCATCACGACCTTGCGATAAGGCTGGAGCATTGACTCAAGATTCTGCCAGAGCTCCTGCCATGCCGAATACTCGAGCTTCCTGCCGGGAAGCGAATCGAGATGATGGCTTTCGATGCGGTGTACCAGTTTGACCGGTTCGCCTTCAGCGGGAACCACATAAAACCAGCGGCGCGTCACCATCATCTCGGGCGACAGGCCAAGCACGCTGTAGGCGATGGCATCGCGGTGATGATGGTCGTAGAACAGCCAGCAATCGTTGCCGCTGTCGCGCAACGCTGCCTGGATTTCGGAGAGATTCATGCGTGTCCTATTGTAAATGAAGGCGGTTCTGTGGTGATCGCAATCACCGGAAGCGACGCTAGCGCCAATCTTGACAGCTTCTAGAGAGCAGGTTTCGGGCGCTCGAGCACTCTGGCGCGGGTCGCCAGCGGCAGCGTCTCGCAGGCGGTGCGCAGCACCAGCCTGGGCGTACCGTCGCGGATGGTTATCAGGTATTCCACTGTCTGCGCGGGATTCGCTTTGGCCGCCTCGCGCAGCAGCCAGGCCAGCCCCTTTTGCACCATGTCGTCCTGGCTCGGGAGCAGCAGTTCGGTGACACGCTGGATGTGTTCGAAATTCTTGTGCTGGCGCGTGCTGTGGATCAGGCTGACGGCCGCTGCGCGCTGGTGCCAACGGTTTCGTTTCCTTGCCCACGTCATTGGACGCGGCAATATGGAGGGGTCGGCAGCGATCAGAGGGCCTAACAGGGAGTGCACCAGCGCATCGTGGTCGGCCCACGTCGTGACCCGCTCGATCCAGCTTTCGAACAGGCGAAATTCGGACCTGCCAAATTCGTGGACCAGCCCCTGCAACATCACAACCGCAAAAACTTTCTCTTCCAGAACGTCTCCTTTAAAGACCTGATCGGCGACCTGCAGGAGGAAGTCCTGTCCTTGTTCAGCCAGGATGGTGCGGCGGAAGCGCGCGGCCAGCTTTCGCAGCTCGTGGGTATACCATCCCCGCGAGCGAACTTCTTCCTTGAAGAACTTCTGGACTTCGACCGTATGGGGCGCCGATCCGCCATTCTTCAAAACGATGCGGATGTGTTTGGCGATATAAGAGGGAGTTTTCGTCATTGGCGCGCTCCGGCGAGTGACAAAGAACGGTCAACGCTCCATCATTTAAAGCTGCAATTCAAAACGCAGTCACGATCCAGAGGTGTTGGTCTTCTGCGGCGCGGGCTGGGCCGCATCCTCCGATTTCGGCAGAACAAATCTGTCATAAGTCCAAAGCAAGATTGCGGTCAGCACGCCTATCCCCGTGATCACCCACCACATCATGCCAGGACGGTGTTCGACTTCACCGTAGTGGTGGATCAGGTATCCGCCGAACTTTCCTCCCACGAGAGAGCCTATGCCCAGCGGAACGAAAGCGAACCCCATATAGGTTCCCTGCTGTCCCGACGGCGCGAGGCGGGAAATGTATTCGTAATAACGAGGCGACTGAATGATCTCGCCCAAAGCGACCGCGACCAGCGTGAGGACGACTCCCGTCACCGACGGCCTCAAGATCAAAATGATCCAGGCCAGCGAGGTAATCAACGTACCCATAATGATGGCGCTGAACGCGCGGAATCGCTGGGTGAAGATATTGATCGCCAGCGTGAGGGCAATGACCACCAGCGGCCCAGTGACCAGCAGCAGCTCCGTGTCGGTGTTGGGATTGATGTAGTCATGGACGTAGAGTGGCAGGGTGATGAACTCCTGCCAGTAGACGATCCAGTATCCGGTAAAGATCAAGAGGAAGGCCATGAATTTTGGATTGGTGAGGACCGTCCAGAAATTTCTGCCTGCCTGTGCGAGGCTCGTGGTCTCCGCCTCGCCGGAGCGACGCGGTTCTTTGAAGAACAGCAGGACTGCCAGGAACATCAGGAAGACACTCAGCGCGGCGACGCGAAAGACGTTCTCGACTCGCATCCGCTGATGCACGAAGGAAGCAACGTAGGGGCCGGCGGCCCCGCCAATGTTCACAAGTGTGTAATAGATCGAGTAGCCGATGGAGCGAACGTTGTCCTTGGAGGCGCGCGCGGTGGTCCCGACGACGCTGGGCTTGACCAGCGCAACCCCGAAGGCCGGCAACGCGAGTACCACGGCGACCAAGGCCCCGAGTGGAACGCTCTCGCGAACCGGCGCCATCCACGCGGCTCCGAGCGAGCCCAACAGGAAATAAGCACAGGCCAGAATGAGATAGGCTAGCGAGAGTGCGCGCCGAAAGCCCATGCGGTCTGCCAGTGTTCCGCCGAATACCGGCAGGAACCATACCAGCCCGCCAAAGAATCCGGTCAGCGTACCGACGCGTTCCGTGGGAAATTGCAGAACCTCGTGCAGGTACCGCGCCAGTGACGCAAACACCGCGTAATACGAGAGCCGTTCAAAGAGCTCGCTGATATTAGCGACCCAGAAAGGACGCTCGAAGCCCGCGCGAATGTCGCGCCAACGCTGCACAAAGCTCAAAATGGTCTCCTAGCTGCGAAGGTGCTGTCTCGCTTAGCATTCCTTACTCGCATTAAGAATTGTCATCAATGGTCCACAAGCCGCCGGAGATCTGCTTTCCTCACGCCTGGTCGCACTTCCGGCCAAAGCAGATTCCTCGCTTTCGCGCGTAATGACAATTCTCCAGAACAACGCGCGCGCCTGCCGCAGAAGCCGGATCCGATCGCTGAAGCGCGGTACTACCCAAGCTTAATCAACCAAGAATGTCTTGCAGCCACCGATGAAGCTCAACAGCGGAGAGGCCGCGCACGCGAATCACTTTATTTCGGCTGGCGTCCCCGGCGGCTATCGTAACCGACGATCGCGGTACATTCAAAAGTTTCGCGAAGAACTCGGTGCAAGCTTCGTTGGCACGACCGTCGATGGGAGGAGAAGTGAGAGCCAGCTTGAGAGCCTCGCCCATCACCCCGATGATGGCATTCTTCTTCGCACGCGGATGCACCTTTACCTGGAAGGTTGCGCCCGACGGCGTGTCTCGGATGGGGATCATTGTGGCGGTCGGGCGCCGAACAGGGCGGTGCCGATGCGCACGCAGGTCGAGCCTTCTTCGATGGCGACTTCGAAGTCGTGTGACATCCCCATGGACAGCTGGTGCAGCCTGACCGAGGGGAAGTCGCGGGCGCTCAGCAGATCGCGCAATTCGCGCAGCTTGCGGAAGTAGGGCCGCGCCTCCTCCGGATCGTCGGTGAACGGAGGAACGGTCATGAGGCCGACAATGCGCAGGTTGGGCCAATGGGCAGCGCCGGAAAGGATAGGTTCGAGTTCGGTCAGGTCAGCCTCGACGCCGCTTTTGGCTTCTTCGCCACCGACGTTGATCTCGATGAGGACATCCATAATCTTGTGCTGCTGCCGGGCCGAGTCGTTGAGGCGCTGTGCCAGCTTGACCGAGTCGAGCGAGTCGACAGCATGGAAAATCTCGGCTGCCTTTCCCGTCTTGTTGGATTGCAGGTGGCCAATCATGTGAAACTCGGCGCCTTTGAGCGCAGAGAGCTTGGGGAACTTTTCCGCGAACTCCTGCACGCGGTTCTCGCCGAACAGGCGGTGGCCTGCGTTATAGGCTTCCATGACATTTTTCGCGGGCTGCGTCTTGGTGACAGCCATTAAGGCGACGTCGCCGGGGTTGCGCCCTGCGCGTCTGGCGGCGCGCGCGATGCGTTCCTGAATGGCGTTGAGGTTGGAAGTGATGGACATGAAGTACATTTCCGCCGGGAAGAGAGTTTTTCGGACCTCCGCTCACGGTACAGCTCGTACGTTGGTACGAGTGCCGTCCCATCGGCTTCAAAGCTTGCGGGAAATCATTCTTGATCTGTTTTATATCAGGGCACGACCTTTCAGTCGTGCCGTTAGGCTCTTCATTCTTGGGATGACGCGCGGACTTTACGCAAGCCGTCCAGGCGTGAGCCAGATGCGTTCCTGCGGCACCGTTGGCGATGCCGGCAAACCGCAGGTCCCTCACTCCTAAAGGAGTTCGGGATGACAATTCGATAAGAGCCCGTGCTCCGTCGGAAAACAATTCGAAAGGAGCTCTCGCTCGGTCGAAGAGGTGAGAGCCCGCTCGGTCGAAAACCTCTAATACCTATTCACCCCCATGGGAGCCCGCGCTCGCGAAAACCTCTAATACCTATTCATCCGCATGGGTGGACGGCAAGGCCCCATGGGCGCTCAGAATGACTGGGCAATCCGATGACACCGGCAAGCCGATGACACGGCAACAGATGGAAGCAGGCACAACCCCTGAGCATCACAAATGGACGTAAGATGCTACATGATGGCGGTTGGCGGAGCAGGTTCATCCGGATGGCCGGCATTAGCCAGCGGCACGCGCACCATCACGATCGCGAGAATCACCAGCACGATAAACCCGGAAAACACGTTGGGATGCGCGAAGATTACCGGCAGTGGCCATTGCTTGTAGCGGAAGATCGCGATGACGATGCCCATCAGCGCCTCGCCGGCAATAAAGCCTGAGGCTGTGAGCACCCCCGCGTTCTCCACCCGGGCTTTCTGCGCTTCGTTGAAGTTGCGGCTATCGCGCATACGGTCCGTGATCCAGCGAATCATGCCGCCAAGAAAGATGGCAAAGGTGGTCTCCAGCGGCAGGTACATGCCGACAGCGAAGAGCATGGGGCTGCGGACCTCAATCATGATCAACGCCAGTCCCATCATGATGCCGACGACGACCAACGGCCACGCCATTTCGCCGCCGACAATGCCTCGCGATAGCATGGCCATCAGTCCCGCCTGCGGTGCGGAAAGCTGAGGATCGCCAAAACCGATACCGCCTCCATTAATATTGGCCTGGTTGAGCAGCATGAGCACCGGGAACAGCGTAAAGCTGGCGACGGCAACGCCCATGAAGTCGCCAATCTGCATTTTGGCGGGCGTGCCGCCAAGGATGTGTCCTACCTTGAGGTCCTGCAGCATCTCGCCGGCAACGGCTGACGAGACGCAGACCACAGCCGCAACGCCGAGTACGGCAGCCACGCCGTGAATTCCGGAGACGCCAATCAAGACCATCAGCAGCGCCGCGATGATCAGGGTCGCCAGCGTGAGTCCGGAGATCGGGTTATTGGACGAACCGATCAGGCCGACGAGGTTTCCCGAGACCGCGGCGAAGAAGAAGCCGATGATAATCATCACGATTGCGGCGACGATGCCGGCGGTCCAGGAGTCGGCGTAGCTCTTATAGAGAAAGATCATGCTGAGCAGCACAACCAGCAGACCGCCAAAGACAAATTTGGCATTGAGATCGCGTTCGGTTCTGGCTGTGCCGGCGTGAGCAGCAGCCGACTTCTTGAGATCAGAAACCGCGCGGGCCATTCCCGAGGCCAGGCTCTTGCGCATGCGAAACAGCGTGTAGCAGGCGCCCACCAGCATTCCGCCGACGGCGATGGGGCGCACGATGAAACTCCAGGCTGCTCCGGCCTGGCCTGCCCAGAACGCGCCATTGGGAGTCGCCCCGGCGGGCATGAATTGCGCGACGAACGTTGGGCCGCCGAGAAACAGGATGAGCGGCACCAGCAGTCCCCAGGCGATGACGCCCCCGGCAAAGTTCAGCGATGCCAGTCTCGGGCCGATGATGTAGCCGACGCCCAGGTACGCTGGGCTGATTGCGGGGGCTGAGATCACTGTGGCTGCACCCGCGGGTAGCGTGGGAGCGGTTGCCGAGCGGCCCATGCGCACGAAGCTGGTGCCCAGGCGGCCTACGTTGACCAGGAAATCCTTGCTGGCATTGAACAGGCTGAACTGGCCCAGCAAATACACAAGCCCGCCGAAACCCATGTTCCCGAAGAGAATCTTGGCGGCGCGGCTGCCCTGCTGTCCGGCAATGTGAATCTGCGAAGCTGCGACCGACTCAGGGAAAGGGAGCTCGGGATCTTCCACCATCACGCGCCGCAGCAAGGTGACAAAGAGGATTCCGAGTGCGCCTCCCACGAGCATGAGAATCGAGGATTTCCAGTAGGCGTGCTGGAAGTCGAAGATGGGCCATGCGCCCGAGATCACGAACGCCGGAATGGTAAAGATTGCGCCGGCGGCGACGGATTCGCCAATCGAGCCCACCGTTCGGGTTATGTTCTCCTCCAGGATCGAGCCCTTCAGCAGGCGCAGCGCTGCCATGCCGATCACAGCTGCGGGATACGTCGCCGCGATGGTCATGCCGGCTCTCAGGCCCAGGTATGCATTGGCCGCTCCCAAAACCACGGTGAGCACCAGTCCGATCAAGACCGCGCGGACGGTGAACTCCGGCAGATTCGTCTTATCGGGAACATAGGATCGGAACGTCTTTTCCGGAGGAATGACGGTGGTGCTCATGGGTAACCTCGCGCGGCGCTTAAATAACGGTGACGGCGCAAGTTAGCACGTCGGTGGCATCCGGTACAAGTACAGACAGATGCTAGTGTCTCAGTTTCGACGCGGCAAACGGTAGTGCGGGCCGTCAGGCATGAATCACGACCCATTTCCGAATTGAGGAGTGAAACACAAACCCAGGGCAATTTGCTCTACCAGCCGCACCGCGGCGACATTTGCCTTAGCCGCGGGCGTAAGCCCGCGGTCGATGGTGGGAATAAGCATGAGCCGTGGAGCGGCGACACCGACACGCGACACAGTCTCTTCAGGCCCGCGTCGAAGGGTGCCTTTCAATATTTCAGGCCCTGTAGAAGGACGCAAGCAAAGCGCCGAGGCCGTTCCAGTAAAGTCTAGACGGATGAGTTGGGGCCTCGGGGATCAATTTCGGCCGGATGATTCGCGGGTCTGCGTAGAACGGTCATCGAGACATAAGCGCCGATCCATGATCCCAGCGCGGCAAAGCAGACGTACACCCAATTCCTGGTGTAGCTGATGACCGCGAATGCGGACAGCAGATACCAGAGGCTGCTCCAGGTGGCAGCGGGCACGCGACGTCGCGACGATACGGCGGCATTGAACATAACGTAGACGGCGTCTGTGGCAGCGGTCGACACGAGCACGCCAAGCGCCAACCAGGGATCGATGTGCATAAAGTTCTCTCTGGGGCTGAAGCCCCTCACCTCAAGGGCGCCTTTGCGGCACGGCTGAAGCCGTGCCCTGATACAAAACGACGCATCGCCTCGGGATAGGCAAGGCAGTCATGATTCACGACACTAGCTCCTTACCTCAAGGGGAACGCACGATCAGCGCTCGGGGCAATCGCAGTCGGATGCCTTGGCTCATAGAGCTTAAGTCTGCCGCCGCCGGGCATCTCCAGGGAGGCCAGCAATCCCCAGCCGGCATCCGTGATCTCCTCGGCCACCTTCACGTGCTTTCGTTGCAGTTCCTCGAGGGTGGCATGGATGTCGTCGCACATCAGGTATAGCTCGTGCGAGGTTGGACCGTCGGTCGGATGAACGCCGAGCTCTGCCGGCGGCAGCGCGAAGATCAGCCAGCCGTGACCGGCGTCGACAGCTCGAAAACCCAGGACGTCGCGGAAGAAGTCTCGAACGGTCTCGGCTTCTTTGGTGTAGATCAGCGCATGAACTCCGTTGATCATCGGTGCGCCTCCGGCAGCATCGTAGACCGATTCCGCGCATACGCCAACTGCAGATGGCACAGCGCGCTCATGAAATCTTGATGAAGCCCAATCCAGGTACCCTGTCCGGCATTGCGCATGGGCATCTCAGCAACATATACTGAGTTGTCTTGGTGCTTCCGGCCCAGAGGAGCGCAAGAGCCTTCGTCACCCGCTTTCCCGGCAGGCGACGGAGACCCGGCTAGAATGCGCTAGTTTGGGGATTGGGTGGTACCGGCGAGTGGAGGGTCGTCTTCAGCAGTCGTGAGACGCTAACCCGAATTCGACGAATGCAGCGCGCCGAGCGACGTGCCGTCGTCGTCGCGCCCTTGAAAGCCCTTCTTCATTGCCTTTTCGCTGTCGTTTTTCCCTCCGATTGCAGGCTCTGTAACACTCCTCTGCTGAATATTTCGAGAGTACCGGTCTGCGACGACTGCATCGCCGCCATTCATCCTCTTCGCGCGTCGTTGTGCGTATTGTGTGGCGAGCGCCTGGCCCCAGCGCAGCTGCTGATGGGAGACGGGCAGTGCGTCAATTGCCGTCAGTTCCCGCCAGAATTTGATCGGGCCGTTTCCTTCGCCGAGTACGAAGGTGAGCTGCGAGGCCTCATCCATTTACTCAAGTACCAAGGGATGCGGCCGGTGGCGCCCCTTCTGGGGGAAATGTTAGCGCAAGCTATTGCCGAAGTGCTTCCCGCTGCAAAAGACTCTGCCCCAATCCTGGTACCCGTGCCTTTGCACAGCAGCAAGAGACGCGAGCGCGGCTTCAACCAGGCAGAGAGCATTGCGCGGGCAGGGGTAAAGCTGCTGCCGCATCCTCTCCAGATTGCCAGCAACACTTTGGTCAGGCGGCGTCCGACGCAATCGCAAGTGGGTCTGACGCGCGAGCAACGCATGGAGAATATGCGTGGAGCGTTCCGCGTGGTTGATCCCGAGCGGGTTCGCGGGCGTAAGGTTATCGTGGTCGACGACGTGATGACCACAGGCACCACGCTTTCCGAATGCGCGCGAACTCTGAAGCGAGCCGGCGCCAGCCAGGTTTGGGCAGCTACGGTCGCCCGCACCTTTCACAGTGCTCGGCTTAATGTGGCTGCAAGTCCAAGGGAAGAGGAGAATGTCGAAGAGGTGGCACTCACCACTTCGGTCTAAACGGTATGTCGATGTCGGCCCATAGCGCAACGTCCCGGTACGGCAAGTCACTCGCCGGATGCATGCATCACGCCCGGGTAGCGACGGACGAGTCCGGCCCGCACGCTACGATGCACGCTCCGGTTCTGGTGCTGAACGCTTCCTACGAGCCGATCAATGTATGCGCTGCACGCCGCGCAATTATCCTGGTATTGAAAGGCGTGGCGATGATGGAAGAGGCCGACGGAAATTGCCTGCACGCGGCCCGGATCGCCATGCGCGTTCCGTCGGTGATTCGACTGCTGGAGTATCGGCGCATCCCCCATCAGACCCGGGCGCTCTCGCGCAAGAACATTCTGCTGCGCGACCGCAATACCTGCCAATACTGCGGAAAGATCCTGGCCGCCGGCGAGCTCACGCTTGACCACGTAATTCCACGTTCCCGCAGCGGTGCTTCTACCTGGGAAAATCTGGTTGCCTGTTGTCATAATTGCAACCGCAAAAAGGGCAACTTGCTTCCTCAGGAGGCCGGCATGAAGCTCATGCGCGAACCCAGAGCGTTCAATCTTCATACCAGCCGGCATATCATGCGGCTGATGGGGCGCTCGGACTCGAAGTGGCGTAAATATCTGTTCTATTGAGATAGACCGGCCTTCCGGTTGTCTCCCCGACCTGTTTCTAAGTTTGCCTGTTGTGACTTATTGCAGGTCACACCATCTGCCAATCGTCGGCATCCCGGTTCCTATACATCCAATGTCGGCGTGCCGGGTGTCTCCCGGTTGCTGAAGCTCTCTCTGAAAATCAACAACTTACGGGTAAATAGCTGAGAGCTTAATGGCCCCCAAACTGCACCCGGTTAAATACGTACCGCTGCGTCTACCCTTACTTCTGTGGGCGACGCGCTCGTAACCGATACCACTCAGTTGGAGAATCAATGGCAGACAGCGTTCTCGACCAGATCGTGCAGAACTTGCAGACCTCCGTAGCAGAGTACTTCCCCGAGCATTCCGAGTTGAAGGGGGTGCGAGTGGTCGGGCACACCCCGAAACCCGATCACTACACTTACGAGATCGTGATGGACTTTGCCGATGGCAGCGAGCGCGTGAGCGCCAAAGTCTATCGCGTTTCGAAATGTGGTCTACAAGCGGCCCAGGAGCTGGCGAGAAACGAATTTCGCAATCTTAGTTTTGCGAACGACGCGGTCGAGAAGCGCCGGTTGCCCGGGGTTCCCCGCCCGGTGGGAGACTTCTCCGACCGCGGCGCGGTCGTGAGCACCAAGGTGAACGGGGTGCCGCTGCAGAGCATCATCATGAAAGCCGCCCTTCTTCCGGACTTCGACAATCATGGACTGCTGGAACAAGCGGCACGCCAGGCTGGTGAGTGGCTTCGCCAGTTTCACAAGGCTACAGCCGAAATGCCGGTGCCGTTGGACGGCAAGGCTCTGATGGAGGATTTGGTAAGACTTTGCGGCAAGGCGAAGAAAGAGGGGCTGCCGGCGGACTCGACCGAAGCGATCCTCGAGCATGCCAAGCTCACTCTGGGCAACCTCAAGAAGCCGGTCGCCTGTTCAGCCCTGTTGAACGACTTTGTTCCCTTGAGTGTCGTGGTGGCTGAGAACGGGGTCGGCTTCTGCGAATTCGCCACCCTAAGCCGACACGGCGCCTCGCTTTACGACGCTGCCATGTTCTTAGCGGCGGTCGAGGCGTTGGAAAAATATCCGTTTTGTGATCGAGCGATCACAACCCTGGTGCAGGATACGTTTCTCGAAGCCTATGGCGTGAATCAACCAGAGCAGCAATTACTGACGGTTCTTAAGCTCAAGGTACTGCTGCAGATGTTCGCCAATGGACGCGCCATCAAGGAAAGCGCAGTTCGTAAGAAAGTGATGTGGGCGAACGTAATGAAGCGCTTTATCCAACAGGCGGCCGAGCGCTCGATGGTGCCGGCCGCTTAGGCCGCGTCAGCAAAGCCGACGCGACACTAAAATCGAGGCTCCAGGTCCGTGCGGCGCTACTGCTTCGGTGTAGTTGGTGCTCCGGACGGCTGCCCATTCGGCGGCTGCGTACCGGAGGGCTGCTGATCCTTGGTGATCTCCTGTCCTTCGTAAGTAATCTTCGACTTCGCACCGAAGCGCTTGTAGTTGCTGTACTTCACGATCTGGCGAACGTGCACATCCCCGGTGGAGAAATGCAGTTCGTCATCGACCTTCGTGTAGACGGGAAACCAGTACTTGCCGTCAATCTGCTGACGCCAGGTGGTGAAGTTGGGGAATAGATTTTCCTGCCCACCGCGGTGTTTGCCGACGCCGATGTCGGGTACATTTTTGCCGTAGGTCTTAACAATCTGGAAATCGTGGTCGTCGACCCAGATGCGTCCCTGGAAATAGCGCTTGTTTTTCTGGATCTGCTTCGGCGCAATGTCGAAGACATACGTGCCCAGCTCATCTTCGCTCTGTTTGCCGACATAAAGGATCTGGTACTCGCCGATTTCGTCGCTGGTCAGCACAAACGGCATGCGATGGTTGATGTCGTCGAAATCCTCGCGCGTCATTTGAATGCGCTCCAGCGATGACTGGGGCGCGAATACGACCTCGTCCTCGCGCGTCCCATCGTCTTTGAACAGGATGTCGTCTACCTGTTTATATTCGCCATCGACGGTATCGCCGTCGAGTGTCTGCACTGTCACTTCCTGCCGGTACGTGTATTGTTCGCGCGCGATCTTGAATTGTTTTTCTTTGGCGGCAAATTTCTGAATGATCTCGTCGACCGTCAGCGGAGGAGTTGGCTGTGAGGGGTCCAGAGGTCCTTCGCCACGATCGCTGGCGAGAGCAGGAAGAACAAGAGACAGGGCGAGCGGGATGAGCAGAAAGGAGAAGGGACGCCGAGAAACCTTGTGAACCATAGTCGATAACTTCCTGGCAACTATTGTATTCGATACAGGAGGCAGCGGAGCGCAATTGCTGACGAGTCGCTGGTTTCGAGAAACGTTGGATCCGGCAAAAGGTTGGCTGCTGAGAATCGCCGGTGTCCGAAGCCTCGTTTTAGCCAAAACCCCGGATTTCTTCTCTGGTTTCGCAATCGGCTCAGCTCATTTAAACTAAACAGTTTCTTCCGTCGCCTCGGAGACAGCCATGTTGCGTCGCGTTCTTCCGGTCCTACTCTGCCTCTCTCTCAGCGGGTTCACGCAAAGCAAACGTCCTTTCACCTTCGAAGACATGATGCAGCTCAAACGGGTCGGCGAGCCCATTGTTTCGCCGGACAACCGGTGGGTCGCGTTTTCTGCCGTCGACGTCCGTCTCAACGAGAATACCCGTAAGCCGCATCTCTGGATCGTTCCCCTCACAGGCGGAGACTCACGCCGTCTGACAGCAGAGACCGATCCGGGAGAAGACCGGGTACGTTTCGCGCCGGATGGTAAGAAGGTCCTGTTCGTCTCGGACAAGGGAGGCGGCTCGCAAGTCTGGGTGCAGGATTTCGACACAGACAACGGCGGACTGACCGGCGATCCGCGCAAGATCACGAACATCTCGACCGAAGCCTCGGACGCGCTCTGGTCACCGGATGGCAAGAGTATCTTGTTTGTCTCCGCGGTTTGGCCCGAGTGCACCGATGACGCCTGCAATAAGCAGCATGACGAAGAAGTCGCCAAGTCCAAGGTGAAAGCCAAGATCTTCACTCACCTGATGTACCGGCACTGGAACGCTTATGCCAACGGCAAGCGCAGCCATTTATTTATCGTCCCGGCCGAGGGGGGTGTGGCGCGTGATCTCACACCTGGCGATCACGATGTTCCGCCATTCAGCCTGGGCGGCCAGGACCAGTACTCCTTTTCGCCCGACAGCAAAGAGATCGCATACGCCAGCAACCTTGACGAGGTCGAAGCGACCAGCACCAACACCGACGTCTTCCTCGTGCCCGTCACCGGGGGCGCGCCGAAGAAGATCACCACGAATCCCGGCAGCGACGGAACTCCTATCTATTCGCCGGACGGTAAGTACATCGCTTACCGTTCGCAGTTCCGGGGCGGCTATGAGAGCGACCGGTTCCGCTTAATGCTCTACGAGCGTTCGTCGGGAAAGAGTACGGATCTCACACCTGACTTTGATCGCTGGGTCGGATTCCATTGCGTGGGCGCCCGATTCCAAGGCGATCTACTTCACGTCGGGCAATGAAGGACAAAATCCGATCTACGCTATCAAGATCGACCAGCAGAATCCGTGGCCCATGGAACTGGTTGCGGGCTATAACGACAGTCCCGCGCCGACCGCTGACGGGAAGATGCTGGTCTTCGATCGCATGTCGGTGGCTGCGCCCAACGAAATCTATGTGGCACCGCTCGAGTTTCCCCAGTGCCGCATGGCAGTGCCCGAGCACGCCTATTCCATTCCCGATTGCCTGCTCTCGAAAGCGCAACCTTTGACTCGTTTAAATGAAGGTGTGCTTTCCCAGGTCGAGATGCAGCCGCTCGAGTCCTTCCGGTTTGCCGGAGACGGACAAGGAAAAGGTGGAAGGCTTCCTCATCAAGCCGCCAAATTTTGACGCCAGCAAGGCCTATCCGCTGAAATTCCTCATTCACGGAGGTCCGCAAGGCGCCTGGGGCGACGACTGGTCGTTCCGCTGGAACCCCGAGCTTTTCGCTGCTAACGGGTACGTCGTGGTGATGATCAACTTCCACGGCTCAACCGGCTACGGACAGAAGTTCATTGACGCTATTAATGGTAACTGGGGAGGGCCGCCTTATGAGGACCTGATGCTGGGCCTCGACTATGCCGAGAAGACCTATCCGTTCATCGACCAGGCCCGGGAGTGCGCGCTGGGCGCGAGCTACGGCGGATACATGATCAACTGGCTCGAGGGACACACCACGCGCTTTAAGTGCCTGGTTTCGCACGATGGCATGTTCAACACCGAGTCAGCCTACGGCACCACCGAGGAATTGTGGTTTAACGAGTGGGAGTTCAAGGGAACTCCTTGGACGAACCGCGAACTCTACCGCAAGTGGTCGCCGCATCTCTTTGCCACCAGTTTCAAGACACCCATCCTGGTCGTACACGGCCAGCTTGATTACCGTCTCGATGTCTCGGAAGGATTTCAGCTCTTTACCACGGTGCAGCGTCTGAACATTCCGTCGAAGATGCTTTACTTTCCCGACGAAGGACATTGGGTATTGAAGCCGCAAAATAGCCGGCTGTGGTACCGCACCGTGAACGACTGGGTGGACCAGTGGACGAAGACGGCCAGGTAATTCAGCACAAACGGCTTGAGCACAAAACGAAAAGGCCGGAGCGGGAGCTCCGGCCTTTGCTACTCGTAGAGGTGAATTTACAGGCTCATCTTGCGGCGAAGAACGCCGGCGAGGCCAAGGATCCCAGAACCAAGCATAAGGAACGTGCTGGGCTCGGGAGTGGTCGTGGTGCCGGTTCCAAAGGTCGTGACCAATGCGCCGAGGTTTGCGCCGACACAACCAACGTTGGTAAGGCAATAAGCGCGGACGGTGTCGACGCCGGTGTAATCAGCTTCGTTGTAGCCGTTACCGGACCCGTTCGGGACGTTGTCCTGATTGTTGACCACGATCTCAAGGATCAGGTCGCCCAACGAGGGATCATAGGTGAAGGCGCTGAAGCCCTGCAGGGTCAAGGTTGGATCGTCATTGATACCGCCGGTCGGAATCGTCGCGGTTCCAAGGAAGTTGGCTGAGCCATTGTAGTTGCTCGCCAGGTTGCTGCTCAGGTTCAGCCCAACTGCCGAGTAGCCCCAGTAGAAGGAATAGCTTCCACCGAGAGCGATCGGGTTGCCGCCAATTGCTGCCGCGTAGTACCAGGTAATGGAGTTAATGGTGGTCGGACCACTGAACTTCCCGGAGTTGTAGGCCTGTTGGTAGTCGATCGACTGCCCGACATTGGTGCCACTATCGTTACACATGAAGGGATAGCAGTTGCCGCTATCGTAGTTGCCAACAGTTACGTCCGCGTGCATCAACACGCCAAACGAAAGTACACAAAACACAAGCAGAGACTTCAAAATCGTCTTCATTTATCCTCACTAAGGTTCGTGACGTCGATAGGTAGCGCGAAAGGAGCCGCAAAATTCAACCTAGCCGTAAGTCTCTGGTGCAACTGATGCTCCATCTCCTGTTGGAGATAACACGCCTGTTTTGAATAGCTTAGTGATCCAAGAGAATGAGCAACTCTGCAAGTAGTTGCACTTATGTGGTATTTTTCGAGCTTCTTGGTGTGGAGGGAGGGTTCGTCTGCCGATGTATCTTCTTCACCCTGTGCGGGTTACTCTCTCCGGCTTGCCAAAGATTCGGAAGTACAGCTTCAGCAGCCCCGACTGATTCTGCGGGAGCTGGGACTGAAGCCAGTCAGAGATCTGCGCCTCGGAAGCTTGAAGACGTTCCATGAACTCCCGGTCACTGATCCGGCGGTTAGCCATGAGCTCAGCCTTTTTTCGTCGCATCTTCGGGAATCCACGAAGTGAAGCGACGACACCACGCAAATAGGCGGCCAGGTTGCGCCGTCGGCAACAAAAGGCGAACCAGGCACCCTGATAGACGAGAATTCTTGGCAGAAGCCTCAGCAAGACGCCTGTCGGATAGTCCTTCACCAGCAGCCACAGCTGGTTGCGAGTGAGGTATTCGACGACACGGGGGTGAAGCGTCTCACCCAAAGTTGCACTTCCGACATGAAAGGCAACGGCATCCGGAAGATAGATCCCGGAATATCCGAGAAGTTGGGTTCGCAGCGCAAGGTCCAGATCATCGAGGTAAGCAAAGAAATCAGGGTCAAGAGCGCCGGCGTTTTGGAACACGGCACGCCGGTAGAGGACGGCAGCACCGCATCCCGCAAGAACTGCAGCGGGCTGGTTGAACTGGCCTCGATCCAGGTCAAGGTGACCCAGCCGGTAGCCAGCTCCTGCCAGGAGCATCGCGTCGCCTGCGCCGTCGAGATGGTTTCGCTGCCTGGCTCGCAGCAGCTTGCCGGTTGCAAACCCAAGCGTAGGGGCGCCGTCGAGTGCAGTCACCAGCTTCTCGAGATAGTCGGGTTCAAGCTCGACATCATTGTTGAGGAGCAGAACATAGTGAGAGTCGGTCGTCTGCACGGCGCGATTGATCGAGCCGGTCGTGCCCTCATTGTTGGGAAGCTCAATGCGCCGGGTATTGCGAGGTAAAGGATCGGGAAGCAGGCTGCCTGGACTGGCTTCATTTTCGACGACGATGACCTCCCAAGCTTCGGAAGGCAAGCTTTGCTTTTCGATCGTTTCAATGCAGCGGGCCGTCAGGTCGGGACGATGCAGGGAGGGAATGGCAATAGTGACAGTCTTCACGCGGTTCTGCCCGCGATTGTACACAGGGCTGCCCTCCGAGACACTCTGCGGGTTGGTACCGCAGGGCAAGGGCCTAGCCTGTCATCACTTGTGCCGGGATGTCGCATCGTACCGAAACCGGCTTGAGGTCGAACCACCGAATTCCCTCTTGCACCAATGTAATGCGAAGAACATAGTTGCCCGGTTCGGCGGGAGCCTGCACATCGAGTTTGATCGTCCGGCGCGCGCCGGCCTCCAGGGGAGGATAGATGCCAGAGCGCAAACCCTCCTTCACGACGGTTTTCCTCCCCCGTTCATCCATCCAGTGGTAGCAGAGAAACACGGGATGGGGAGGGGCTGAAGCCAAGGCGTAATCGCTGGAGTTGCATACTTCAGGACTGAGATAGAAGCGGCTGCTGGGGCCAATCGCGAGAGAAGATGTATCTTTGAGGCGCACGCGGATCTGCGTCAATCCTCCCGGAGGCAACGCAGGGCTGCTGATGGTTTCGGGATGATTGATCAGAAAGTCGCGTTGCCGTTCTGCCTGTTCGCAGGTCGGCCAATTATCAGGCACGATCAAGCCGCGCATCCGCACCGACGTGGGCTTTTGGCATACTACCCACAGATGCTGGGTGGCCCCGCCGGTGACGTACATAACGGAGTATCCGGTATCGAGGCACACCTGCCGGATTTCCGTCGAGGTATACCACACGCCTTGCCAGGTTTCTGCATCATTCCGGGGACGCCCTGGCCAGGTCTGGCCGTCGACTTGGAATTTAAATACGCCCCCTGGCTTGAGAACTCGCAGCGCTTCTCGCAAATATGAGGCAATGAACTCTTTCCGCGGAATGTGCTGAAAGCAGATGTACGAGTAGCAAAAATCCACGCTGTCGTCCGCGACATCAGGCAGTGTGCTTCCGTCATTGGTGTAGGTCTCGACGTTTTGCAGGTCGCCAAGATATTCGTGCGACCGCTCAATCATTTTGGAAGAGACATCAAAGCCGATCACACGGCGAAAGTGTGCGGCCATGGGCCGCAGCAGCCGTCCTATTCCACAACCGATTTCGAGAACGGTTGCGTCCTGTGGCAGGATAACGTCATTCAATAGAACCTGTTCGACTTCACGCTCTCCCGAGGCGCGGAAATCGGACTCATCATATCGTTCGGCAATGAAGTAGCGTGCGTTGTCCTCGGCCCGTGCATCCCAGTCGGCCGGCATGTCCCGGCCGGTCTTCAGAGCGTCGTTATGCATCGCGAGACCTTACAGCGCCTTTGGCGGAAGCGAGTTCAAAGGCCGAGACCAAATCCTCGTCAGTCTGGAACAGCAGGTCGTGCTCGTCGGTTTGATCAGGCAGCCCGCCGACGCGGGAGACAATGGCAGGCTTGCCCAGCAACTTGGCGCGCCCCAGGACTGCCGAAGACCAAATCTCGGAGTAAGGCAGAATCATCCAATCGCAAGCTGCGATCCAGGTGTCGAAGTCCTGGTTGCTGACGAATGACTCCACAAGGTGGACGTTGCGCGACTCGCGCGCCTTAGCGCGAAGTTCACCAAGATAACGTTGATTATCCGGATCAGGCGCCCGAAGCGACCCTACGACAAAAAGGTCAGCGCCAGTCGGATTGGCCCGAATGAAGGATTCCATGGCACGATGGAAGCCTTTGTGCCGCTGAATAAAGCCGATACACAGGAAAATCAGCTTGCCCGCCGGAAGCCCAAGCCGCTCGCGTGCTGCGCCCTGGCTATGGGCAGTGTAACGCTGAAACGATTCTTCCTGTTTGCGGAATCGAATTCGCCTGCTGCTGAGACGTACACCGTAATGCTGTTCCAACCGATCGCGCTCGGCCTGCGTATGCAGGACGATATGAGGAGCGAGTTTCCATTTCAACCCGTAGATCCACTTCAGGCGACCGGGCACATACGGGATTTCGTGCACGACGAGCTCGATCTTGCGGGAACGCACAAACAGCCAAAGAAAACTCAGGGTGGTCTTCAGATACTCGGGTTTCGAAAGATCGCGATAGAAGAAGTCCGAGGAGTACTGGATTACGATCCTGTCGTAGTAACGAATCAAGTGGGTCAGCCGAAGAACTTTCGCGCCTCCCCGAAGGTCCCAGGCAAAGTCGACGTTGCCCTGACCATCGGGAGAGAGTATGTCGACCACGTTGCCCTGCGCCCGCAGTTGCGCCGCGCTCTGCTCGCCATACCCACCGATCCCGCAATGTGTGGGTGGATGAGTTGTCACCATCAGGTAACGCAAGAAATCACTCCGTAACTACGGCTTCTTCTCGAAGGTCAGCATCGCCCCAAACGAGCCGGCAGGCTCGCGGGAAAGCCGGATCATGCCCAGCGTCAACACGATGCTGACGTCGGGGTACTGATCATGCCATCGGTTGTCATACCACGCGTGTAAAGGGTTCTTGCCGTCGAAGATTTCGCTGGTTTGGTCGCGAACGAGGCTTACGAAATCGTCGGGTGGCGAGGTCAAATGAAAACAATCCACCACCTGCAGGTCAGGATGCCCCAGTCTTTCCCGAAGTGCGATCGGATCATAGCGACGCTCAAAGCCATAGTAATACGAAGTGCTTTCGCTCTCCGCGTAAGAAGGCGAAGAGGGAACGGTCACTACCGCTCGTCCACCGACCCGCAACACGCGTGCAAATTCCGCCATGGATCGGGTGTCGCCGTCCCCGGGAATATGTTCAATCGTAGAAATGGCGGTAACGAAATCGATTGAACCATCGGCAAAACTAAGCCGCGTGGCATCTTCCGACTGAACATGGAAGCGGTCGGTAGCGGAGAAGCGCAGAGTTTGGGCGTAAGAGCGCTGCCGTTGCAGGTACTTTGGATCCAGCTCGGTTGCGTACGTGGTGGCCTTCCGACGCTTAAACAGGAAGGTTGGTACCGGCGACGAACCGCTGCCTATGTCAAGATGAGAACTCCCGGGCGTCAAGAATCCATCGGCTTGTTTAACGGTGTAAGCGTCTTCGACATTGCGATAGATGTCGGTGCGCTGCCCGATCAGTTTTGAGTGACGATAAAGCAGCCACCAATACTGCAGCAGTCCTTCGCGTAGCATTCCTAGCCTTCCCTCAACAGTTCCCGCATGGAGCTTGCAGCGTGCTGGGCGATTAAGCCCCAGTCATAGCGCTCGACCGCCAATCGACGCGCACACTGTCCCATCTTCTCGCGAAGGGTTGAATCCTCCAGCAAAGTTTGAATCTTTGGAGCGAACTCGTCAGAAGGGCAAACCATGCAGGTATCCGGCCCCAGGTCCAAACCCCGGGCTCCTTCCGGAGTGGAGACAACCGCCAAGCCGGCGGCGAAGTAGTCGAGCATTTTGAGATTAGTCCCGGATCCTGAGAACATCGGGTTGAGAGCGATGTCGGCAGCCCGGTAGAACGAACGCCTCTGCTGAAGGTCGATCACTCCGCTCCAAATAACGTTCGCGGGTGCAGGAGGACCTCCAGAAGCAGCATAGGACTCACGGACGCTTCCTGCGATGGCGAATGTACACTGTGGCAATGCAGGCGCCAGTCGCTCGACGAGAAACGCCGCAGCCTCGGTGTTAGGGCCGTATCCGCTACCGATAAAGATCAGCACCGGCTTGTTCAACGGCAATCCTAACTCCTGACGTGCCTGTTGCCGCTCCGCAGGAGTACCGGGCCGGATCTCGTGGATGTCGACTCCATTTGGAACGCAAACGATTTTGTCGCGCGTGACCCCGTAGCGTTCCACGAACTGATCGGCATCTTCGTGTGAGCAGACGAAAATGAGGTCGGCCTCGCGGCACAGTTCCCCCTCAAGATCGTTCACGTCTCTCACCAGTTCCCGGCCGGCGGGAGTATCCCCCAGTATCTGCTGCTTAACCACGAATTCGCAGTTGTGCGCGTCATAAATCAATTTCTGGCCGGAGCGGCGAGGAACATGAGGGTAAACCCACGGGTGAGAGATGATGATCAGCTCAGCGTCAGCTCCGTGTTGCTCGGCCGTGTGGCGGAATCGCGGCGAGAAATGCAGCAGACGCGGGATCGTGACATCGATCGTGGTTTTTCCGCCTGTCGCCCGTTCGAAACGACGGTTCTCGGCGAAGTGGACCTGAGTGAGTGGCGTGACCACTTCTCGAAAATGCGGAGCCAGCACCTGATCACGATAGCAGGGGCCGGGCCAGTCAAAGGCACCTACGTAAGAAATCTCGAAATCAAGAGCTGCCAAATGCCGATACAATTCGTAGATCCGAATGCGACCACCACCGACGGGAGGGTCGAGCACTTGATTGTCCGCAACCAGAACGGAAGTAGAATTTTTCGCCGTGAACAACGGCTCCTCGGCAGGTAGAGAGAACACAGGGTTTGTCTCGCCCGACCCGGCATCCAGAATCCGGTCGACGATTTTGCTCCAGGACTGAGTTGGCGCGTGTTCAAATCCAAACGCACCCATGGTGCGAGCCAATTGCCGATCGGCGTCGAGGATGGCCATCGCTGCGGCAATCTCGACTGGATTAGGGGCCACGACAAAGCCGGAGCGTCCATTCTGAACCAGGCGGGAAGGCTCGCCGGAGTCGGTACATACGATCGACGGCTTGTGACTGAGCATCGCCTCGACGGTGATGTATCCGAAATCTTCCTCTTTGGGAAGAAACAGAACAGCCAGAGCATCGGCGTACAGGGCCAGTAGTTCCTCATCACCAACATAGCCGAGAAAGTGGATGCGAGGATCGCCGTCGGCCAAGTTTCGGAAATAAGATTCGTCTTCTCCTGTTCCGGTAATTAGCAGAGGCGTATCGCCCGGTAAGTACTTGAAGGCTTGGATCGCAAGATCGACGCGTTTCCAACGATGGAGGCGCCCAGGTAGTAGAAAATGTTTCTGGCCAGCGCAATGGTGTCCCCTGGCCAGCACGGGGGGATGCAGCACTTCGGCATCAAACCCGTTATAGCGTTTCAGGCGCGCGGCCGTTTCAAAACCATTGGTAAAGATTTTGCGAACGCCCTCAAACCCAAGATTGTCGAGCCGATGAATGATGTCGCGCTGCTCTCGCCTGTCGGCCAGCGCGCCTTCCGAAAGTGCGCCACACTCGTCTTCAAACCGATCGTAAAACACCCGGATCTGGTGCAGCAGCCAGCACACGTGATTTCGGTGCCGGACCATGTAAGTTGGGTTTTTCGTGGAGACCACCAAGTCGTAGCCAGACAGGTCGAGGTCGTAACAATCAAGATAGGAGCGCAGGACCTGATTCCATGTCGCCTCGCTTAGGGGGACGCGGATCCAGTGAGTTTCGGCTTTTTTTTGAAAAGCATCCACCATGCCGACAAAATGCCGCTCCGCGCCGAAGAGGCGATCGGCATTCTCAATCTCGGGAGTAACAATGGCAACTCGCATAATGCTCTCAGAGCAGCAGGTAAGACAAGACGTTCACTCGACGGAAAAGCTGCCGCTTTCCTGAGGTTTGCCTGTTATCGAGAATGCAGGCTTCGAGGTGGCAAGGCCGGTTCTGGATGGGCTAAGCACTACGAAAAGCGTATCAACCAAGATCAATTTCCGCAATTGAGGCAGGTTGTGCCGCGCACCGGGGTGTCACCGTTGATGCGTGGCGTGCTCTGACACGACTTGCTCGAATTCCGCGGCATTACGCCGGAACACCTCGCCGGATTGATAGTCGGATAAGGCTTTCCGTTTGCCTCGCAAACCCATTTGCCGGCGGAGTTCCGGATCGGACAGCAGACTCTCGATGGCGTTGGCAAGCCGGGAACGGTCGCCGAATGGGACCAGCAGGCCTCCACCGGTTTGCGAGATCAGTTCACGGGAGACCGCAATGTCAGCGGCGATGGCCGGTATTCCGTTCGCCCAAGCTTCCAACACGACCAGGCCAAGTGATTCCACACGAGATGGCTGGGCGACAAGGTCGGCCGCCGCTAACAAGTCTCGCTTGAGATCATCTTCGAAAGCAGGCAAATTTATCAGGCGCGGGCAATCGTTGGCATTGGCAGCTAAATATTCGTCGAACGCCGAGAGACTGGGGCCAGCCATCAGCAGCCAGGCCTTCGACCCCCGACTCCAAAGTAGCTTCATGGCCTCAACCAGCGTCATGGAGCCCTTCTCAAACGCTTTCATTCCGAGGTGCAGCACCACCGGCCCATCGATGTGGTACTGCTGCCGAATTTTATCCGGCGATCCCCCGGTAGCCGTATCGACTTCAATGCCATGACCAATCACTTTCAACTTCTTCAAAGCAATTCCAAGGCTGTGAAGGCGTTCGCGCTCAGTGTCGGTCATACACAAGACCCGATCGCAGCGTCGCAACATGGCAATCAGATGGGGCTGCACGTAGAAGCGGGAGACCTTGTCATTACCGTCTTCCCCCAAATGAGTACAGGGAGTGGCGATGACAGGAAGGCCGCGAGTTTCTGCCGCGCGCAGGCCCGCATACATCACCGTGTTGTACGGAAGGGGACCGATGTGGATCAGATCGGCTTCGGCGTTGCGGAGAGCGGTTTGCAATTCGGGAATGCGGAAGCCAGGTCTCCAGAACTGTGCCTTCCAACGCCAGTAGGGAGTGAGTCCAAGAAAGCGGGTCGCTCTTCTGCGCCAGGCGTTGTAGCAGATGGGAAGTCGATGAATGGAGATGCCGTCGACCGAGATTTCACCGGCAGGAAAGGTCTTGTACCCGGGAACCCAGAGACTCTCAAGGTCGTTCGCGGTCGTAGTAAAAACGGTCACACGATGACCGCCTGTCACTAACGATTTCGCGAAGGAAAGCACCGTGTTTTCATAGCCACCGCGGTAGGGAAAAAATCGCGGAAGTACGAAGACAGCATGCATGAGGGTCGGGGACTTAGCTTACCGCCCCGAGTACCTCCTCCGCAGTCCATGTGCTCTTGTAGCTTTCGACTACTTCGGCGGGATCGCCATCGGCCACCACGCAACCCTTTTCCATGTAGATGGCGCGATCGCACCGATGCATGACCTGCTGCATATTGTGAGTCACAAACAGGATTGTTTTACCGGTATCGCGAAAGCTGTGAATGCGATCGAAGCATTTGGATTGAAACTGCGAGTCGCCGACTGCGAGTATTTCATCGACTACCAGGATGTCGGGATCAACTTCCGTCGCGACCGAGAACGCCAGCCGCATGTACATTCCAGAGGAATACTGCTTCACGGGAGCGTCGATGAAGTCGCCAATTTCGGCGAAGTCGATGATGCGCTGTTCGCGGTCCAGCATCTCCCGCTTGGAATAGCCCATCAGGAGGCCATTGAGCAGAATATTTTCCCGGCCCGTAAGCTCCGAGTGGAAGCCGGCTCCCAGCTCAATCAAGGGAGCGATGGTTCCCTTGACTTCAACTCGCCCGGCCGAAGGAGTGTAGACGCCGGCGATAATCTTCAAAAGGGTGCTCTTGCCCGAACCGTTGCGCCCAATGAAGCCCAGCATCTGTCCCTTGGGCACATCGAGCGAAATATTTTTCACCGCCAGAAAATCACGATAGCTGGATTGATGCCGCAGGAACTTGGAGAAGAGCTCCCGCAGCGTGTCGGGACGCTCGTGAATAACCCGAAACCGCTGGGTCACGTTTTCTACGCGAATTGCAGTTGAACCGTAAGGCATGCAGCGCTCAGACGTAAAAGACGAAACTATTCTGGTACTTCCGGAAAACCCAGATTCCTATATACAACGCAATAAATGCGCACACAAAAGACGCAATGATGGACGGCGCCTTTGGCAACTGACCGTAATAGACCGAGAGACGAAATCCATTGATGACATAAATTAACGGGTTCAGCTTGAAAATCCACTGATATTTCCCGGGAATCATGTCCAGCGGATAGATGATCGGGGTGAAATAAAACCACGCCGACAGAACAACCTGGAGAATGTGCGCTACGTCCCGGTAGAAAACGTTGGCAGTGGCAAAAAAGAACGTCCCTCCCAATGTGAAAATCGTGAGCGCCAGCAAGGGAACCGGTAGATACAGCCATGTCCAGTAAAAGGGATGACGCACCAGAGGAACAAGCAACGCCAGCGGTATCAGCGACAGCAGCAGGTTAATGATATTCGAAATGACAGCCGCCACTGGAAACACAAGCTTGGAGACCCTGACCTTCTTGATCAATTCGCCATTACTCACAATCGCTTCCGCACCGTAGGAAAGCGATTGCGAGACGAATGTCCATGGCAGTAAGACGCTCAGCAGAAAGACGGCATAGTGAGGTATGGCGAAACGCATGACCGTCGAGAACACCAGCGTCATGACGATCATCAGCAGGGCCGGATTCAACAAGGCCCACATGAATCCCAACACCGATCGTTTGTAGCGAACCTTAAGTTCCTTGAGCGCCAGGGCCCAGATCAGCTCGCGATAGCGGTATGTTTCACGTATGAGTTCGGTCATGCTCAGGCACCAGGCAGCTTTCCAACCCCTCACGGCTGGGTCAAGCAGCCCGGCGGGATGCATAAATGTTAAATGATTTTATGCGGCAGCGCTCCTGCAGGAGCGTGGACAGTAACTTACTCGGTGCGGTTCGGTCCCACGTTGAGGTCGGTCATGCCGTGCAGCAGATCCCGTTCGTCCTCGTTGAAATTATTGCGGAACTCGTCTGAATTCATCAGCTGCGCCCGTTGCTCTGGAGGCATGCCCCGCAGCCGGCGATATTCCTGGGAAACCCTGGCCCTTCGATCCTCGGGAAGCGCATGGTAGCGCTGGAACAGGCTTTGGGCGGTCTTCTGCTGTTCCGGTGTCATATGCTCGTAGGTTTCCATGCGATTCAAGATCTGCTGCTTCTTTTGGGGAGGCTCGCTGTTGAACTGGCGAAGCCGGTCAAGCAAATGCTGCTGTCCCGAGGGCGGCAGCGTACGATAGGCCGGATCCTGTTGCAGCTTCTGCTCCTGCTGATTTGGGGGAAGCGAAAAGTATTTTCGCAGCCAGTCTCCTTTATGGGGTCCGGGCCCATTGAAGTGAAACCCGGAACTTGGGACGTTACTCTGTGGGGATCCGCTAAAGGAAGAGGGGCCTGATGCCGCGTGGCCATTAAACGAGGATGATCCAGGCGGCGCTGCGGGATGTGCATTGTTAGCCGCAGGCGCCTGCTTCTGCCATCCCGCCGGAACCAGCGCTAATGCGGGAAGGCTCCCCAGCACCAGCAACAAAGATGGCACGATGGACTTTCGACGGAACACGTTGTCTACCTACTCCGTTTGAGATTGCGAGTCAAGGGCATCGAATTCCGCGAACAGATCTGCGTTCTTGTCGAGAAACTGGAGATCGCTCACTGCCGAACTCTGCGGTATTTGACGAACCACGGCCCCCTTATTGCTGGCGACGGAACCTTGACCACCAGCCAGACGCCCGGATTCCAGCAGGCCAGCGCCTAACGCTATCAAACCTGCCGCTGCCGTAGCTACCGCCGGCTTGCGCAGCCATGCCAGCCAGCTCACCTTGGAACGCGCGGCTTCTTCCCGAACGCGCGCTCGCAGCCGTGAACTGAAATACGGAGAAGGCTCGGGAACCTGCCACTCGTCAAGCAACGTCAACGTCTGCTGCAGCGAGGCAAATTCATCGGCACACGCCTCGCAAGCCTGGAGATGTTCCTCTACCTCTGGCGAAGCTACAACCGGCCCGTTGAGCAACGCTTCGACAAAATCTGCGCGAATGTTTTCACACTTCATAACGGCACCTTGCTTCCCGCTTACAAAAATTGTTTCAATGTATCCCGAAGCGTCTCATAAGCCCTGAACAACAAGGACTTCGTTGCCGACTCGCTCAGTTTGAGCACTGCAGCAATCTGCTTGTAGTCCATGTTCTGATACTTGTGCATGATTACGGCCGTCCGCTGACGCTCCGGTAAGGCGTCTACCTTGCGGCGAATTGCCGCCAGGCGTTCGCGCCGCAAAATATTCTGTTCGGCGTTCAGTCCGGTATCGGGCACGTCCACCGTCATGCCGGTTTCCGTATCGGGCTCATCGATACAAACTATGTTCTCAGGACGTTCGTGCTTGGTATCGCGCGCATGATTTACCGCCAGGTTGGTCGCAATGCGGTACAACCAAGTCGTAAATTTCGCGCTCGCAGCGTAATTACGCCGCGACCGATACACCCTGAGAAACACTTCTTGCGCAAGTTCCTCTGCCACTGCTTGATTGCGCGTCATGCGGTACATAAAGCTGATCATCGGACGGCGATATTTTTCGACCAGATAATCGAAGGCAACATCGTCGCCGGCGGCCACGCGTAACATGACCTCGGCGTCGCTTAGCAGTCCAAGCGTAGATGGGTCAGCCAGTGATCCTCGCATCGTGGCGGTCACTTCCGCCGTGCTCTGAGCGGAGCCACCTACCAATACCGCACCGTCAATTGCGATGCTGCCCACATCCCCTGTAACCCCTCTAGGTCCAGAAAGTTGTGACTGAAACGACCAAGTCCCGGCAGAGCCGCCGCGCGAGCTTTCGGCCGTCTGTTCCGTCCAAGAATCCCCATCGCTTTTCCGACCCACATATGGCATCCGACGGTCCGACTATACCCCAGCAGCGTCAACCAGTATTATGCACCAGAAGAGTGCTTCGCCGCCGCCTTGGAGTTGGGAACATGCGGAACCTCATATTCACAAATCTGATGCTGTTTTTTTGGCTGGTGGCGGGCTTTCCCGCGCGCGCGCAGAACCCATCCAGCTCCAAACCGGAAGACCAGGGGCATGCCGCCAGCTCTCATCAGAGTGCCACGAGCACACAGCTAGCGGGTGATGCGGCCGATCTCCAGACTCCCGACTTGACGGAGCAGGTCGCTCGCGACGTTCTGAGCGATTTTCAGCGTGGCATCGAGAGCCATAGCGTCAATCAAGTCTTGAGCGTCTTTGACCCGCAGTACGTGAGCGACTACGCTGGCCTGCGGAGCCAGTTGAGGGCGTTTTTCCGGCAGTATGACACCATTCAATTTCGTTATCAGGTTCTGCAGGCGACCGCGGAAAAGGGAAGCGGATTTGCTACCGCTGACATCGACATGGACGCGATACAGGCTGACGAGGCGCAAGTGCCGCTCCGACGCACCCTCCAGATGCGTTTCCAGATGAAACTCGGGCCCAAGGGTTGGAAGGTCGTCGGATTCAGGCCGAGCGACTTCTTTGCACAATGAAACGTGACTATCCCGAGCGGCCCATCATCGGTGTCGGAGGGGTCGTTGTGGACGGCAATCGGGTGCTCCTGGTGCGCCGTGCGACCGAACCGCTCCGGGGAGAGTGGTCGGTGCCAGGCGGTGTGCTGGAACTTGGCGAGAAACTACGCGATGGCGTGTGCCGCGAAGTCCGCGAAGAGACTGGCTTGATTGTTGAAGCGGGAGAAGTGCTCGACGTACTCGACAGCATTCTCATCGACCCACAGGGCAAGACTCAGTATCACTACGTACTGGTGGACTACCTCTGTAGGCCCATCGAGGGCTCCGTCCAGGCTGGTAGCGACGTCAGCGACGCGCGATGGGTGGGCGAACCCGAACTGGCCAGCTTTCGTCTCCGCGATTCCGTGGAAAAAATTGTTCGCCTGGGGTTGGCGCGAACCACAAAGGTGCCGAATTTCAGGCGCCCCGAATAGAAAAGACCCGCCGCGCCAAGCGCTTGCGGGCCCTTCCGGTTAGCTGTTGGGATTGGCCTGAGGCTGTCCACTCTAATGTGGCCCCAGCGGCAAACTCAGTAGCTAAAGAGTCTTGCGAGGATTTAGAGCAGAAGCCCTAAGCCTCAGCCACCTCACTTGAGATACTACATGGACTATCAATATTCATATATTTGGATCAACCTCCTTTCCAGTGTACGGGCAAAATAACACTCCGCGCCCGGTCCGTCAAATTGAGAGTTGAGGACGTCCCAGGTATGCAAACCTTCAACTTTCGTGACCGTAGATCAACGGCGAGGGAAGGCGGATTTATAGCCCCAAGAGGGGGGACTGGCTCAAAGGAAGACCAGCAAAGGGTAGAGGAAGCGCAGGGGCGCTTCCTCTTATAGCGAAGTCAGAATGTGGGATTTGTCGAAATTATCGCAGGAACGTGTGCCGGGATTCGATAACCAAGACTGAGGCAGTCCTGAATTCTGAATTGAGGTTACCGGGGTTCTACTTTGCAGAGCTGCCAACGGCCTTAACGCGTGCACTCAGGCGTGCCTTATAACGGCTGGCGGTGTTTTTGTGCAGCACGCCCTTCTGTACACCTTTGTCGACTACCGAAACCGTGGAGCTGAAAGCCTTCTGAGCGGCGGTCTTGTCGCCCGCCGCGATGGCCTCGCGCAACCCCCGCAAAGCGCTACGCAGGCGTGACTTGTTGGCGCGGTTGCGCGCGGTCTTGGTCTCGGTTTGACGGGTGCGCTTGAGCGCCGAAAAGTGGTTCGCCATAACTTGCTTTCTCATCCTCGGTAAGAATCTCGACGTAAGCCGGAATAGCTCATTCTACTGGATTATGTCCTGATGGGCAACCTGTGCCGGACCAGGTCGTGGGCAGTTTGGAAACGTGGCTGCGCACACGGAAGCTCCGAAAACTTCCGAGTGTCATCATCGGCGAAAGCCTCCTTTTTCGAATTGTCATCGCGAACTGCTTCAGGAGTGAGGCCCCTACGGTTTGCCGGCATCGTCAACCCTGTGGAGGAAATGCAGGTCCCAGCAAAGTGACGGCTGTCACAAAGAAAAGCAAGGGTCTGCCGCTAGTCTTAGAGGACTGCAGGCCGGTTCAGGCAAGCGAACCGGCATTTTCCATGCCAGAGAACATAAGTTACCGCGCTCTTCTGGATGCTCTCCCGGTCCCAGTCTTCCTGGTGGCCGAGGATGTCCGAATTGTCGACTTGAATCAGGCCGCTGCCGACTTTTGTCGAGGAACCAAAGCGGAACTTCAGATGAGGAGCGGAGGCGAAGTGTTCCACTGCCTTCACGTCAATGACGTGCCCGAAGGATGTGGAGGGGGCCCCTCGTGTAGTGTCTGCGTCATCCGCGACGTAGTTACAAGATGTTTACGAGGCTCGCGTATCCGCCGCCGGCGGTTTCGTATGCAGGTTGTGCGAGACTCGGCATCGGCTGATCTGGAATTGCTTCTTACGGCAAGTCCGATGAGGGATATGGGCGGGCGAGACCTCGCTCTGCTGATGATGGAAGACATTACCGAGATGTCCACTTTGAAAGACATCATTCCCATCTGCATGAACTGTAAGAAGATTCGGGACGAGGAGAAGCTATGGCAGGACGTCGCCGCCTATTTCCATCATTACGTCGGAGTCGACTTCACACATGGGGTGTGCCCGGCATGCCGCAAGAAGCTCTTTCCCTTATAAGAATTTGAGAATTGCAGGCAAGGCGTTTAGGGTCAGAGAGCAATGTCGTTCGCTTTCTGCCTAGGCAATCGGTCACACTAGGCAGGCGCTTCCTTTTCCTTGCAAGTTCATCTAATGAGTGCGGAGATACAAGGGATATCGTGTGCGTCGTGGGGCGGCGGCACATGACCTTTCTCCGTCAGGCCTTAAGCCAGATTAGAGAAGAATCACGCACGACATGGATTCTGCACTGGATAGCATTGACTCTGTATTGAAACGAAGGTACGCTAGCGCCCAATGAGTGGTTTTCGCTTCGGCGAGCATCGCGACTGCACTCCTCACCCCACGTTACAACACCGCTTTGCATCCAAACTTCAGGCCGACCACATTGGTGCGTTTTTTGGCCGGCTCACGACCTATCCCAGGGAGGCTGACTTCCGATCTAAATGAAGAAGAATATCGACATCACACCTCACATCGAGACAATTTTTGGCACCCGCGACGAAAACCTGCGCCTGCTGGAAGACGGACTGAACGTTACCATCGGCATGCGTTCTGACTCCCTCGAAATCGAAGGGGCAGCTAGCGATGTGGCGCGCGCTGAACAGGTATTCGTCGACTATCAGCATCTGCTCGGCAATGGCTTTACCTTCGTCAACGGCGACCTCGGGGCAATCCTCCGAGTGCTGACAAGCGATCCAACGGCCACGTTGCGAAGCCTTGCCGAGGCAGGCAAGCAGCGCTCGTTTGGCAAGCGCAGCGTGCAACCCAAGAGCATTAACCAGCGCCGTTACCTCGAGGCCATCGAAAAGAACGATATGGTGTTCGGCGTCGGCCCAGCCGGCACCGGCAAGACCTATCTCGCCGTCGCCATGGCAATTTCTGCCCTCATGGCAAAACGAGTGAGCCGCATTGTGCTGGCGCGGCCGGCCGTAGAGGCTGGCGAGCGGCTTGGCTTCCTGCCAGGCACTCTGCAGGAGAAGGTCGACCCCTATCTGCGCCCGCTCTACGACGCGTTGTACGACATGCTGGATCCCGACAAGGTGGATCGGTACCTCGAGAAGAACGTGATCGAGATTGCTCCGATTGCGTTCATGCGCGGCCGTACGCTGAACGACGCATTCGTGATTCTCGACGAGGCGCAGAATACGACCTCTGAACAGATGAAGATGTTTGTCACCCGACTGGGTTTCAACTCGAAGGCGGTCATTACCGGCGATATCACCCAGATCGACTTGCCCAACGCGAATCGCAGTGGGCTGGTTGAAGCGAACGAGATCCTGAAGAACGTGGAAGGAATTCGTTTCTGCTACTTCGATGAAGGCGACGTCGTGCGCCACCATCTGGTACAGCGCATTATTCGTGCCTACGAAGACCACAAGGGCCGCAACGAACAACTCTCGCTGTCTCTCGACGTAAAGAACGGCAACGGGTTTGCCGCCCCGGCCAACAACGGGCCGCGAACCTATTCCAGCAGCGTGGAGCGGGCGGCTCCAATCGCGGAGATTCCGCCGGCCCTGACGAATCACAACATGGACGAGCAAAACCACATTTCCGAGTAGGAACTTGGTACCATAGGTATGGGAGGGCAACTGGCCCTCCCATTTGTGCTTGAGACGAAAGTGGTTCTACTGGAACATCAAACCGGAGGAGTTCGCGAACGGGCGTTGGCGCTGTTTGCGGGAAAAGCGCAACGTGCGATTGGACTTCGCGGCGAGGTGGTCATCCTCATCACGACCAGCCTGCAGGTACAGGAAATGAATCGCCTGTACCGACGGAAAGATGCTCCCACGGACGTGCTTTCCTTTCCATCGCAGAGTCCGAAACTGATTGGCGATATTGCCATTTCGGCCGAGATTGCCGCCGCCAATGCTGCGGAACTCGGTCACTTGCCTGAAACTGAGCTCAGAATCCTGATCCTGCACGGCCTGCTTCATCTTGCTGGTTACGATCACGAGGCGGACGAGGGAGAGATGCGGGCCTACGAATCCAGATTGAGGCAGCAGTTTGGTCTGCCCAGTGGATTGATCGAACGAGCGCACGGTATCAGGCCCAATCGGCAGTCAGCCACCACTCCCGGTACGAAGAAGAGAACAAAGCACGCGCCAAAGCCGCTTGCAAGCAGCCTGCCCAACCTGAAGTCCAGGTCGCATGCTCGCCGCAAGGACGGGGACCGGCGACCATGAGTGTCCCGTTATTCATTCTTCTTCTCCTGATGCTGGCCGCCCTGACGCTGGTATCGTACCTGGCCCGTTTGTATGCCGAGATGGGCAAGTTTCTCTCTCGCGAGTTCCAGGAGAACATCGAAGCTTACGAGCAGCTGGTCGAACTGAGACTGCACGTGAGCCGAGAACGTGCCGCGCTCTCGATGGCGGTGCTGGCTCAATTCTTTACCGCGGCAATCGGGGTTCTGATTGGCTATGTCCTGTTTATGGACAGCCGCTGGGTCCTTTTAGACCTGGTGCAGGCGGCGGTGAGCCTGATCTTCATTATCGTTATCTTCAACCGGCTGCTGCCCTACCTATTGTTTGTGCGCACCAGGGGCCTATGGCTGGTCAAGCTGATTCCCGTTCTTCGACTACTGATCTATCTGGCAATGCCTGCGACCTTGATCCTTAGTTTCGCGCTCTCTGTGGCTTCGTTATCGAAGGAATATGGCGATGCTGTGCCCGAGCATCCCTCCGAAGCGGTTGACGCACTCATCGAGGCGGGACAGGAAGAGGGCATTCTCGAAGAAGGCGATCGTGATCTGATTCAGTCGGTCGTCGAATTCGGTGACAAGACGGTGCGCGAGGTAATGACCCCTCGTCCGGAGATCGTCGCCGTTCCCGCCACTACCACCGTCGAACAATTCCTGGAGCTGGTCAATAAATACCCTTATTCACGCATCCCGGTGTATGAAGGTGATCTCGACCACATCGTGGGAATCATGTACTCCAAGGACCTCCTGCAGATTCCGGATACTGAAGCTCGCACCCGGACGGTTCGCGAACTGATGAAGACCGACGTGTACTTCGTGCCAGAAACCAAACTCGGCAGCGAGTTGCTGCGGGAGATGCAACAGCAGAATATCCGCTTGGCGATGGTTGCCGACGAGTACGGTGGAGTCGCTGGGCTGGTCACGATCGAAGACCTGGTCGAAGAGATTGTCGGGGAAATTCGCGACGAACATGAGAAAGCCGAGATCGTGAAGGAGAACGACCACTCGTATGTCTTCAACGGCAACACCGATGTTGACCTGTTGGAAAAACTTTTGGGCGTGCGTCCCGACGACAAAGAGGCAACCACCATTGCCGGTCTTGTCAGCGAACTCGCCGGCCACATCCCCAAAGCCGGTGAGACTTTTGAGGAGAATGGGCTGAAGTTCGAGGTCCTGGAGTCGACCGAGCGCCGGATCGATCGCGTGCGTGTTACCCTCGAAACCAGCCCTGCCCCTAAGCAAGTCAGGGCCTAGTATGGCCTTCCGCTCCGGATTCGTTTCGATCATCGGTCGTCCCAATGCCGGCAAATCAACGCTGCTGAACGCCCTCGTCGGCGAGAAGCTGGCCATCGTGACGCGCAAGCCGCAGACGACCCGCAACCGTATTCAGGGCATGATCAACGTTGAGCGCAAGGGGAAAACTCCCGCTGGTCAGATTGTGTTGGTCGACACTCCGGGCGTGCACAAGCCCATGAACTCCCTGAACCGGCGCATGATGAAAGAAGTTTATGACGCGCTGGAAGGTTGCAATCTGTTGCTCCTGATCGTGGATGCAACCGAAAAGTTCACGGACGGCGACGAGTTCGTCCTAAAACTTGCAAAGAAGACAGGTCTCCCGATTTTCCTGCTGCTGAACAAAGTGGACAGCCTCGACAAGCAGAAGCTTCTGCCGCTCATTGCTCAATACCAGGAGAAGCACGAGTTCGCGGAAATCATTCCCATCTCGGCGCTTAAGCGCTCAGGTCTCGACACCCTGTTAACCTCGATCGTTCGAAGCCTGCCGGACGGTCCACGCTATTTTCCCAAGGATCAAGTCACCGATCAGCCGGAGCGGTTCCTCGTGGCCGAACTCATCCGCGAGCAGGTTTTGCTATTAACCGGGCAGGAAGTGCCATACGCGACTACGGTGATGATCGATCAGTTTGAAGAAGGTGCCAGGCTGACGCGCATTGCCGCCACCATTTACTGCGAGCGCGAGGGACAGAAGGCCATTCTGATCGGCAAGCAAGGCTCCAGCTTGAAGAAAATTGGGACGGGAGCACGGCTGCAGATTGAGAAGGTTCTCCACACTAAGGTATTTCTCGAACTCTACGTAAAAGTGCAGTCCGGATGGCGGGATTCGCGCTCGTTCGTCGAAGAGACGAACTGGCGCACTCAACTGGAGCGCCTGTCTGAGGCGCAGGCAGGCGAACGAGAGCCGGACGCAGAAGGGTAGCGCGGTTCCAGACTTACCGTATCCCAACTGCGGTCGGGTAGAGTGGCGCTTTTTAGCGCCACGTCCTGAAACGCCTTCGATAGACTCGGTGGCTTCAGCCCGTGTTCCACGGGCTGAAGCCACCCAGCATAGGAAGCCTGGCGCGAAACGCGCGCCTGAAGGCGCGCTCTACCGGGGGACATAGCAACTCACAATCTGCTCGCAGACAACTGGAACATATGTGAGACGGCTCTTGGTTGTTCGCCCTCAACTGGTCCCATCCATTCCTACTCTTTCACCGCGATGCCCAGCGCTCTCATCTTGCGGTACATGTGGCTGCGTTCCAGTCCGAGCACTTCGGCTGTGCGGCTCACATTGCCGTGGTTCTCATCCAGTTTTTTCAGGATGTAATCGCGCTCGTAAGCGGCGCGTGCCTGGTGCAAGCTCGAGAAGTCGCCTATGGTTCGTCGGCCACCTTCGCGGTAAATCAAGGTTGGCAGGTGTTTGCGCTCCAGCCTGGTCACCGTCGGATTCATGATCACGATGCGCTCGATGAGATTCCGCAGTTCACGCACGTTGCCCGGCCACGAATAGCGCGTTAGCGCATCCAGCGCATCCTCGGCCATCTCCTTGGGGCGGCGATTGTATGTCTGAGAGAACTCTTTCAGGAAGTGTTTCGCCAATAGTGGGATATCTTCTTTACGCTCGCGTAGTGGCGGCACATAAAATGGAATGACATTCAAGCGATAGAAGAGATCTTCGCGGAAGTTGCCGCGTGAAATCTCCTCTTCTAAATCCTTATTGGTGGCAGCGATGACGCGTGCATCCACGGTTATGGGTTCTTCCTCACCCACGGGTGCGAACCTGCCCTCATCGAGCGTTCGAAGGACCTTCGATTGCGTCTTCAGGCTCATGTCGCCGACTTCGTCAAGGAACAGCGTTCCTCCGTCAGCCTTCTCGAACTTGCCTTCTTTGTCGGCCGACGCGCCAATGAATGATCCCTTGAGGTGGCCGAACAGCTCGCTCTCGATCAAATCTTCCGGAATCGCGGCGCAGTTGACTTCGACAAACATCGCGTCTTTACGCAGGCTTCCGGCATGAATGGCGCGCGCCACCAGTTCCTTCCCTGTGCCCGATTCGCCATAAATCAGGAGACGTCCATTGGTAGGCGCCATCAGCAGGATCTGCTGCCGTAGTGCCTTCATGGGTATACTTTCACCGACGATGACGCTTCGCGCTTGGAACTGCTTCTTGAGTTCCAGGTTTTCACTGCGCAAGCGATTCGCCTCGATCGCGTTCTTCAGCACAATCAGAGTGCGATCAATGGAGAGCGGCTTCTCCAGAAAGTCGAAGGCCCCCAGCTTGGTGGCGCGCACGGCGCTTTCGATGCTCCCATGTCCTGAGATCATGACGACCTCAGGATGGTTCGCGCTCTCGACCACTCGTTCCAGGGTTTCGAGGCCGTCCATTCCGGGCAGCCAGATGTCGAGCAGCACAACATCGACGGGCCGCTGACGTAAGGTCTCCATGCATTCCTCACCGCTTCCGGCGAGCAGCGTCTTGTAGCCCTCATCTTCGAGTACGCCCTGCAGCGCGCTGCGAATTTCAGACTCGTCATCCACGATCAGAATGGTTTGCATGTTGCTCGACGGTGGCCGCGATTAATTCGGGGGCCACTGGCAACTCTACGATAAACCGGGTGCCAATGGGTGAATTCTCTTCCACGCGGATCGATCCATGATGATCTTCCACGATGCGGCTCACAATGGCCAGACCCAGCCCCGTCCCGCGCTTTTTGGTTGAGAAATAGGGCAGGAAGAGCTTCTCCTTCATCTCGGAGGTGACACCGTGGCCGGTATCAGCAATCACAATCTCCACCGAATCACGCGTCCCGATCATCGATGTGAAAATATGTATCTCTTTCACCATCGAATCGTGCATGGCCTCGGCGGCATTGTCCACCAGATTGGCGACGGCGCGCTTCACCGCGTCCGGATCAGCCTGCACCCGGGGCAGGTCCGGCGCGTAGGATTTGTGCAGGCTTATCCCGTCGAGCCTGCCGTCGAACATAACCAGAGCGCTTTCCACGATATGGTTCAAGTCGGAGGGTTGCGGTTGTGATGCCGGGAAGCGCGCCAGCGCCGAGAACTCGTCCACCAGCGTGCGCACCGTTTCAACCGACGAGCCGATCGAGTCGGCACAATGGCGAATGATATTGACCGAGGCGGCGTCGGGAGGCGTTCCTCTTTCCAGGTGACGCCGAATACGCTCGGCCGAGAGAGCGATGGGGGTAAGCGGATTCTTGATTTCATGGGCAATGCGCCGCGCTACTTCTCTCCACGCCGTTTGCTTCTGCGCGCGCAAGAGGTCAGACAAATCTTCCAGCACCACGACGTATCCCATACGAGGCCTGCTGGGATCAGCCGACCGGGAGGGAGGATCGAGCGAAGCCACCGTCACCGCTACGTTGAGGCTCGCACGGGGGGTGACGATTTCCATCTGGCTGGTGGTTGTGCCCATGCGGTCGGCCTTACGAAGTTGATGTTCCAAGTCGGCAGCGACATCCTCAGGAAGCAGGTCGCGCAGCGATTGCGGGTCGCCCAGAATTGGAATTTCATCCAACCGCAACAGCCGTCGTACCGCCCCGTTCATGTGGATGACGACATGAGAAGAGTCCAGAGACATCACGCCCGTTGGAATACTTTCCAGGATTGTCTCGATGTGGCGATTGCGCTGCTCCAACTCGGTGTTCATGTCGGCGAGCTCATGCCGCGAGGCTTCGATTTTGGAGCGGCTCGTCTCCAAGTCGCCGGCCATGCGATTGAACGAATTCACCAACTGCCCAATCTCGCTGCCGGTCTGGACATCGACGCGATAGTCGAGACGCCCGCGCGAGATCTCCTGGGTAGCTTCGGCCAAGGCAACCAGGGGCTTGGTCACCATCTTCGATAAATAAAGCGCGAGCCAGGTTGAGGCGAATAGCACAGCCACGGTCAAGAGCAGCAGGTATCCCATGTAGGTGCGACGGACCCGCCGGCGCTGCAACCGAAGTTCCTGATACTGTTGCTGGCTGCGTTCGATATCGTTCAGCGTATAAGAGTATTTCGCCGGGAGCGGCATGGCCACGAGGATCTGTCCATCGGGAGCGATGGCGGCTCGACCAAGCACATACGTCTGACCAGCTATATCAAACGCCCTTGGCTTTCCTCCTGTCGCCGATTTGATCGGCAAGGAGCCGCGCAAGAGGGGCCATGACATGGGGGCATGGAAGCTGGCTTCGGCACGATCATCGACCAGCGCAAAAGCGAATCCCCCTTGCAGGCTCATTTCGCTGTGTCGGAATTGATCCATGAGGGACGTGAAGTTGCCGGTATGAAAAGACTTCAGCGCCTCTGGCGAAGCGGCCAGACGCTCAGCCTCGGCGTGCGCATTCGCCTCGGCATATTCGGTGAGGAGTGAGGCGATGACTGTGGTTCTATACTCAACCTCTTCCATCGGCTTGGAAAACCATTTCTCGATCGACCGGTTCATGAGTCCATAGGAGAACATGAACAGCAGGATTACCGGTCCAAGAGACAGCAGCAGCGCGCCCAGCACCATCCGACTACGAAACTTCGATCCTAGAATGCCTGTCTTCTGCTCTACATACAGACGCAGCAGTGTGCGCAGCAAAACAAAGGTGAGGGCGATAAACAGCAGGAAAATCAGCGCCGAGATAGCGGCATAGATGAGCGTCTCTTCGCTGGTATCAGGTTGCAGAAACGTCAGGTTGAAGGTAGCCTGCGAGAAAATAACCGCGAACAAGAAGAAAATGCAGATCGACAACACCACGATCGCAGGTGTACGGCTCGGTTTTCTCGGGGGGCGATTTGGGCTTGTCAAAGGCAAAGTCAAAGGCCCATGTTCTCCGAATCATTCATTATGAATGATGGTGATCAACAACGGTTCCACGTTTCGTCGTTGTTTCATTATAGCCGCCAATCACGCGCATATTGCGCGCGCGCGGGGAACGCCTCTACTTATCCTCGTCACCGCGAAGTCTCCGCCTCGTTTCGGCAGTTAGCATGGCACCAAGGGGACAATTGTCACAATCCGGCTTTCGCTTGTGACAGTAATGCTTTCCCACCTGGACCACCAGGCCGTGCATCTCGTTGTAAACTGTGGCCCGTACCGTACGAGGAGCAGCACTCATCGTACTCGGGCTGTGCGCTGCTGGGCGCCACTCGCCAGGGCCGTTCTCCGCAGATCGTGGAAAACCCTCCTGTAGTAGCGCGTCCTCTACCAGTGTCCTCAAGTCGTTGTACTTCATACTTGCTGGAATTACCTGGTGACGTTCCAAAATTCTGCGGGCATAGGAGTCGACGACGAAAGTTTCATGGTGACCGGCATACAGCAAGATCGCGTCGGCAGTCTCCGGGCCAATTCCCTTTTGCGTCAAAAGCTCGGCGCGCAACTCGTCAGTTGGCACCGCAAACATACGCTGCAGCGACCCTCCGTACTTAGCGTCAACAAAAGCAACAAAGTTTTTCAGCCGCCGTGCCTTCTGACGAAAGTAGCCTGACGAGCGAACCAGCTCTTCCAGCTTTGCGATTGGGAGGTCACGAATCCCTTCCAGGCTGAGGATGCCTTCTCTTCGCAAGTTTGTCAGTGCCCGTTCGACGTTCGTCCAGGATGTGTTCTGAGTCAGGATTGCGCCGGCAATGACTTCGAAGGCAGTTTCGGCCGGCCACCAATGTTGCTCCCCCCACTCACCAGATAGCTTGCGATACATCTGGCGGATGGTTTCTTCGGGAGGTGAAGCCAGTTGTCGTGCAGCTTTGGCTTTTTTCGCCTTGGACTTCGGAACTTTCACTTCGGCGACGACTTGGCTTCTTTCAGTTGTTGTTTCCACCCGAGGATGCGCGCCTTGTTCGCCTCTGCCTCCGCTTCCGGGACCATTCCTTTACGTTGGTAGAGAATCGAAAGACTGGTGTGGGCAAGGACGTCATCCGGATCCAGTTCTGCGATTCGACTCGCCACGGCGATCGCCTTGTCGAACTGTTCCGTGTCCTGATAGACGCGGGCCAGGCCGTGCATGGCGTCGAGGAAAGAAGGGTCCGCCGCGATGGCGGCTTCGTAGTCTGCAATGGCCTGTTGTTGACGCCCCTCGGCGTAGTGGTCGAGAGCGGAGAAGTAGTGGTCTTCGGCCGCCTGGCGTTGTGCTTCGTTAGACATCCGTTGGCGAGTTTAGCATGGCGTTGCCGGCCATTCAGGGCCTCCCACGTGTCGTTATACTGAAACGATGCGCTACATTCTCCGGTTCTTGTGGCATGCAACGCGCGGGCACCGGCTTGCCCCGTGGCGCAGCCCTTATCTGCGCTGGAGAATCGAGACCTACACAGGTATCAAGATGCAAAGTATCGGCTTTCTGGAGTTCTGTGGCTTCCTGTGGCGGGAAAGAACAGAGTTGCTGCGCTTCCTACTCTGGACCGGTGAGATGGAACGTTATGCCCGCACCAAACCCAAGAATCCCTAACATGGCTCAACGCCCTTACAGCTGTGCTTCCATGACCAACCCCACCGGCGTTCCTACGGCCGCCGACAGTTTCTGGGCTGCCGAAGCCTGGTTGGCCGCTACCTCCAGGTAGCCGGAGCTGCCGACGATTGCGAAGAACTCACCGGCCGCACCCTCGGAATAAGCATGTGCCAGGTGTCCGATCGACTGCCCGGCAATCAGAAGGTTGAATGGCGGTGGCATTGGGCCAAAGAGCGCGGGCGCCTCCTGCTGGCTGATGTTGGTGATCAGGCTGCCGAATTTGTCTACTTTAATCACGAGGCCTCGCAAACTGTTATCGCCGACCCGCTCAATGGCCGGCAGTGATAAGCGGACGTAGTCGGAGATTTCCGGCCCGAACTCTTCCGGTCCTACGCCTTTGCTGAGCCATCCTGCAACCGCTGCGAATATGTCGCGGCCGTGAAACGTCTGGCTCACCGGCTGCAGGAAGTATCGTTCGGCGGTGATATGGCGAACTACGAACTTTTCTTCCCGTGTCTCAATCAGCGACAAGACGCCATTATCGGGTGCGACGAAGATGTAGTTCGCGGTCTCGGCGATGATCGGCCGCCTGCTGCCGCCCACGCCAGGGTCGACGACGACGACGTGCACGGTGCGGGGTGGAAAGTACTTGTAAGCCTGCGCGATGGTGAAGGCACCATCGAAAATATCGTAGGAAGATACGGCGTGGGAGATGTCCACCACCGTCGTCTCTGGCTGGATGTTTAGAACGACCCCGTGCAGGATGCCGGCAAACGCGTCACTGAGGCCAAAATCTGTGGTAAAGGTGACGATGCGAGGCTCAGACATAGTTCTCGCACCGTATCCACAACTTGGTTCTGAGTCAAGTCAGGCGGTGACAGTAAACCAGCAGCCATCGCCTGGGTAGTTCACTGCGCTTAGCGAATTGTGACATCTCCGGATCCGGTGGAGACTTCAACGTTCGGACCTCCGCCTCGCACCGCACCTTTCAACTCGTGTTGGCCGAGAGAGCCTTGCACGGTGATGGGCAAGTCGGAGTGGATCGAGCCGGAACTGGTGTGGACATCGAGATTGAAGCCACTGCTGGAACCCATTGCCATCCGGATGCCGCCCGAGCCGCTGTGCAAGCTCCAGGGACCTTTGACGTCACCGTCAGCTTCTACGTCGCCGCTGCCGGTGCGGGCCCGCAGGCCCCCCTTTACGCCACGCAGACGAATCCCGCCAGAGCCGGTTTGCACATCGACGTCGCCTGAACCGGTCAATTGGGTTTCAATATCGCCGCTTCCAGTCTTGCCACTAAACGGCGCCGAAACGTTTTCCGCCCGGATTCCGCCGCTGCCGGTCTGTGCCTTCACCTTGGATCCGATGTCGCGCAGTTGAATGTCGCCGGAACCGGTGCTGAGTTCTGCCCCGGAGCGTACTCCTTCGACGTTCAATCCGCCCGACCCGGAGTGAGCTTGCACCATTGTGTCGGCCGGAACCGTCACTTCATAGCTGATCGACACGTGCCGCCTGACATCTTCGGGCAGGTCGTAGCCAATGCGAATGCTGCTGCCGTTCTGCTGAATGGGAGGATTGGATTCCACACTGCGAACGGCGCTATCACCGTTGGAGAACCAGTCGTTACTGCTGCGCACAATCCCGTGGACGATGACCTGACTTGCGCTGCCCGTCTTGATCTTCACGTCTCCCGAGCCGGTCGTCAGGTCGAGGTTCACGGCACCTGACACATTAAGAGTCCGGTCAAAATGTCCGTCGGCACGAGCCTGCAAGACGACAGGTACGAGGAGCAGGATAAATAGTACGGCTGCGGATTGTTTTGTCATGGAAACCTCGCAAACGTGCTTTGTATTACTGCTGCAATACCACCTGATCGCCTTCTTTCAGACCGGACAGCACTTCGGTCTTGGCGCCATTTGAAATACCGATGTTCAAGGCGACCTTGCGCATTCCGTCTTTGCCCTTAGGATCGGGCACATCGGTGGAGGCATGTTTGTCTTTGTCGTAAAGGATCGCGCCTTCGGGAATCATGAGCGTGTTCTTGTGCTCGTCGAGGACGATCTCCGCGTTGGCCGTCATCTCGGCTTTCAACTCGCCGCCGGGATTGTTGATCGAAACGCGCACTTCGAAGGTCGTGACGTTATCTTTCTCAACCCCCATCGGCGAGATCTTGGTGACATGCCCGGTAAATATCTTGTCCTTAAAGGTTTCCACACGTATGCGAGCCGGTTGGCCAAGATAGACCTTACCGATGTCGCTCTCGTCGACCTTCCCTTTGACATAAACTTCGCTGGTGTCGCCCAGCGTCATAACGAGCGTAGCCCCCGAACCCAATACGAGGATAGAACTGACCGCGTCGCCGATTTCGACATCGCGTGAAAGCACGACGCCATCGATCGGAGCCGTGATCGTCGTGTAGCTGTATTGCTCCTCGAACTGGTTGAGAGCCGCCCGGCTCTTCTGAACGTCAGCGGCCGCCTGCGCCACCTTCGCTTTGCCGACCACTAATTGCGCGCGCGCCACGTCGCGCTTGTTTACCGCGAGTTCGTAATTACGTTGCGCGTCGTCCAGGGCCTGGGCGGACACCACACCGTCGCCGGCCATCTTGTTGGCACGCTCATAGGCCCGCTGCAGGGTGGGAATATCGACTCCCTGGGCATCCACTTCCAGACGCTTCATGTCGGCTTCGGCGCTCTTGAGGTTGGCCTCCGACGATAAAAGCTGCGCCTTCGCTGAGTTCACCTCGGCCTCGATCTCGACCTTATCGAGTTCGGCCAGAACCTGGCCCCGCTTCACTTTGTCTCCGGTATCGACATAGAGCTTCTTAACAATACCGCTGGCCTTCGACTTGATCTCAACCTTGGTAATGGGAGTGACTTTCCCCGTGGCTACCACGCTCTTAGCCAAGTCTCCGCGTTCCACTTTGGCGAGACGGGTTGGATCGATCTTGGTGCCCCCGCGAGTTGCAGCCACGGCCACAATGACAAGCACCAAAATTGCCGCGCCGACGATCGATGCGATGATCCAGCGTTTCTTCTTGTTTTTATGATTTCCGTTTGCCACTGTCGGCCTCCCCGGACGGGTAGGATTTCGCTCTGCAGGTGTTTACGTTAGAGAGCAGGAATTTGTTCCACTACGAATAAGAAAACGGATTGCGCAGAGCCGCACGGCCCTGCAACCAGCATAAACCCAAACAACCGTTAGACACCGGCAGCGAAGAAACGGTAGCGAAAAGAGGGCAAAACCTCGTCCTATTATGGGAGTGTTCAAGGCTCTTTGGAGGGCCTCGTCTCCTCCCGGACCGCTCTTCCCCGGTGCTAGAATTCCAGATTCATGGTTACCTTCGTTGTGCTGCGCATCGTAGCGGTGGTTCTGCTCGTGGCGGCGAACGCGTTCTTTGTGGCCGCCGAATTCGCTCTGGTGAGCGTCCGGGAAACGCGTCTGCAACAGCTGATTGCGACCCACCGCCTGGGGGCGCGAATCGTCCAGAAGCTCCATCAGAAGCTGGATGACGTCCTTAACGCCGTCCAGTTTGGCATTACCATTGCCAGCCTGGCCCTGGGCTGGATCGGTGAAGCGGCGCTGGCTCGTATTCTCGAACCGGCCTTCGCCCGCCTGCCACATTCGCGGATATTTGCCCATGGTGTTTCCGTAGTCGCCGCGTTTGCCGTCATAACCTACCTTCACGTGATCCTGGGCGAAGTCGTCCCCAAGACGATCGCCCTGCAACGCACGGAACGTGTCGCCCTGGCGGTCGCCGCACCAATGGAATTCTTTATGACGGTCGCGGGGCCCTTCCTCGCCGTGATGAGGACCTCTTCCAATGCGGTCCTTAAGGTCTTCGGCGCTCACCAGGTGCGCGAAGGCGGAGTCCATTCTCCCGAAGAGTTGAAGCTGATTGTCTCCGCCAGTCGCCGGATCGGCATCCTTGAGGCTCCACAGGAGGAAATGATCCATCGCGCCCTCGACTTGGAGACGATCTCCGTCCGCGAGATCATGGTGCCTCGACCCGACATCTTTTCACTGCCGGGCGACATGTCGCTCGACGAGGCGTTGGAACGCGTGGTCGATGAGCAACACTCGCGTGTACCGGTGTACGACACGCAGCGGGGCCCCGAGCACATCATCGGCGTGCTCTATGCAAAGGACCTCATGCGATGGATGCGTTATCGCCTAAGCCGCTCCTCGGCTAGCCCCATGACGAATCGCGCTTCCGACCTCAAGGTGCAGCACATCATGCGCGAGGTACTGGTGGTGCCCGAGACCAAGGCCCTTCCTGAGTTGCTGGTAGAGTTCAAGCGACGCAAACGGCAGCTGGCGGTCGTTGTCGATGAGTTCGGTTCCACCGCCGGAGTAGTGACCGTAGAAGACGTGCTTGAACAACTGGTCGGCGAGATCGAGGACGAATTTGATATTGCGGAACCCCAGTTTGCTCCGGGCGCGAAATCGATGACGCTCGATGGCGGCGTCAACATCCGCGATCTGGAGTCGCAATACCATCTGGCTTTGCCGCGGGATGAAGGCTTCGAGACCCTGGCCGGATTTGTCCTGGCGCAACTCCAGAAAATTCCCAAGGTGGGCAATAGCTTCGAATACGGTGGACGCCGGTACACAGTGGTTTCAATGGACGGCTTGCGCGTAGACTGCGTCAGGATTGATCTGGCCGAATCCCAGGAGCAGAAGCAAGATTCGCCGGCAACGCCGATGGCCAGTTGATGCTGCGCTACCTTGTTACCCGCTTGCTGCTCATGCTTCCGGTGGTTTGGCTGGTTGTTTCGGTCGTCTTTCTCCTGATCCATCTGGTTCCCGGCGATCCCATCCAGCAGATGCTCGGCGAGGGGGCTGCGGCGGTTGACATCGCCGCCGCGCGGCACGCTTACGGGCTCGATGCGCCGCTCGGCGAGCAGTATGTCCGTTACTGGCGTGGCATCGTTCACGGCGACATGGGCAAGTCGCTGCGCTTCAATCAGAGTGTCGGGCACATCATCGCGCAGGCCTATCCCTTCACCATGGAGCTGACAATGGCTGCGCTCTGCGTTGCCTTGGGGCTGGCGATTCCCGCTGGCGTCCGCTCGGCACTCCGACGCAATCGCTGGGACGATCGCCTGCTCAGCCTGGTGTCGCTGCTAGGGCTGTCGTTTCCGAACTTCGCCCTGGGACCAATCCTCATTCTGTTTTTTGCAATTCGGTTGGGATGGCTGCCGGTATCAGGCGCCGGTTCCTTCCTGCACCTCGTCCTTCCGGCGATCACCATGGGAGGCGCACTGGCCGCGATTCTGACCCGAATGGTACGTACATCGATGCTCGAAGAGTTGAGTCAGGACTACATCCGCACGGCGCGCGCTAAGGGGCTGCCTGAACACACGGTGGTTTACCGGCACGCGCTGCGGAACGCCATGATTCCCATTCTCACCGTCGTGGGCTTGCAGTTTGGAGCCATGCTCGCCGGAGCCATCGTGACCGAGACCATCTTCTCGTGGCCCGGCATTGGGCGGCTGACGATTCAAGCCATTTCGAACCGCGACTATTACCTGGTACAAGGCTGCATCCTGGTGATCGGCTTGACCTATGTGATGGTGAATTTTTTGACCGACCTGCTGTATTCGGCGTTCAATCCCAGGATCAGGCAGTAGGGTAATACCTCCTACGCGATGGCCGTGTTGCAGCATTCGCAAACCACCACCAGGCAACGCTCGTTGCCAGCGATTCTGATTCCCCCTTCGGCGTAGCTTCTCTGTTATTTTGGCGCAAGACCGGATTACATCGCCAGGCTCGACATCTTCTTGCATTTGACTGTTACCATGAGTGCGAAGGCTTGTCCGAGATCATCGTCATGGACCCAAACTGCCTCTTCTGCAAGATCATCGCGGGAAAGATCCCCTCGAAGAAGGTCTACGAAGACGAGAAAGTCTATGTCTTCGAAGACATCGATCCTCAAGCTCCGACGCACGTGCTCATTATTCCCAAGGAGCACATTGTGAGCCTGAAGGAAGCCAAGCCAGAGGACGCCGAACTGATCGGTTACTGCAATCTAGTGGCAGCCAAGATTGGCCGCGAGCGCGGCATCGAGGACGGCTACCGCACCGTATTCAATGTGGGACCGCGTGCTGGTCACTCAGTCTTCCACCTGCATCTTCACTTGTTAGGCGGTCGTGACCTGCGCTGGCCTCCGGGATAGACCGTCGATGCGGCATCCTGCGGTGAGCGTGGCTGTTACGGTTTGATCTGCGCGGTAGTCTGCCCTTGCGGCAGTTGTTTAAGCGCCGCTTCCAGTTGATCAGGTTTGAATCCGAACGGACCTGGCTTGCTCTTGTACACCACTGTCCCATTCCGATCGATTAGGTAGAGGCGATCCGGCCAGCCAGTATATGCCACTTCTGTCCGGTTCTCGAAGCTGTCGACGATTGCAGGGAACTTGATTCCAAGCTTGCGCACACAAGCGCCGGCGACGTTGGTTCGCTCGTCTTCGCTCTTCGGGCTGGAAAAAACCACGGCATCGCGAATGTTGCTCTTCATCTGCCATACGTCACTAGGATGCGCTTCCAGGATGTACACCGCGTAGAACGCGACGTTCTTGCCGTACTGCTCATACAACTTATTGAGAGCGGGAACCTCCCGCCGGAACGGTGGTCAAGTGTAGCTGCCAAATACCAGGACGACCGGCTGCTTTCCGCGGAAGGACGAAAGCAGCACCTCGCTCTTGTGATCGAGAGTCGGAAGCTGGAAATCTGGCGCCTGTGCGCCCGGCGAAACGGCGCCGGCGCGCGCCTGTGTCCACATCGTCTCGAAGGGGAACATCAGCATTGCCGGCATTGGCATGTGCGACATGATGCGTCCGAACTTCTCGGGCGGCTGCCGCATGGCCCAGCCGATGAAAACCAGGAAGCTGGCGTAGGCACACGCCATGATAAGAAGAGCGACGGTCCAGAAACCTTTCGACGGCTTACGCATGAGGAGTGCGGGAATCCTACCTGAACTGCCGCCAGGGGGTGAATAGTGGTTTTGGACTAGTGGTCGCAAAGTGCTATTTCGGATGGCGATTTTGTCCAATACCAACGAAATAAAGGCGGCATCCATGCTAAACGGATGAAAATAGCTATCTTACTCGCGCAAACTTTGATTACACTGAAGCACCCCCGGAAAACGACTATTTTGGCTCGCTTACCCCTTTTCTGCCGCGGCCCGCGCCCGTTAAGCGGACAGGATTCGGACGGAGGTCCTGAAGGTGCGCGTTCAACTCGACACGGACATGCGCACGGAGTTGCTGGAGCGCCTGCGCTTTGAGACGCTGCTGGCAGATATTTCTGCCCGTTTCGTGAACGTTCCTGCTACTCAGGTGGATTATGAAATCGAAGAGGCCCAGCGCGCCATTTGCGAGTGTCTTGGTCTCGATCACTGTTCGCTTTGGCAGGTGGCCGCGGATAATGCCGATGAACTCCTTCTGACCCACCTCTATCGCGATCCCGATTTGCCGCCGCGGCCAGCGCGGATGAGCGGTCGCGAATTCTTCCCGTGGGTGTTAGCGAAGCTTGAGGCCAAAGAGATCATCGTAATTCCTGACACCTCAAAGGTTCCTCTCGCGGACGCCAGGGACAGGGAAACCTGGCAACACTTTCAAATCAAGTCCACTCTGGCTTTCCCATTATCGGCCGGCGGAAATCCTATGTTCGGTGCGCTGAGTTTTGATGCCACCAGACGAAAACGGGATTGGCCGGAGCCGCTGGAGAAACGACTACAAATGGTGGCGGAGGTATTCGCCAATGCCCTCGAACGGAAAAACACCGACCAGAAGCTAAGGGAGAGTGAAGCCCGCCTGCAACTTGCTGTCAGCGCAGCGAATGCCGGACTGTGGACCTTGGAGGAAGAGACGGGTGAGATTTGGGCGACAGCGAAATTATTGGAGGTGATCGGCGTTTCTCCTGAGGAGGTGCTCAATTACCAGGAATTTCTAGTTTTGATTCATTCCGACGATCGCGAGATGGTGCGAAAAAGCATTCACGAAGCCATCGTCTGGGGAAAAGAGTCCAGCGTTACGTACCGCATGTCCCGTCCAGATGGGACGGTGCGTTGGCTCGCCACTCACGGCCGCCGCCACTGCCGTAGCGGTGAGGAACCTTGCATTTATATAGGAATCACCACCGACATAACGGAGTCCCGGCGGGTTCAGCAAGAACATGATGAATTCGCTGGCCGGCTCCTCAGCGCGCAAGAGGCCGAGTCGGCGCGCATCGCGCGCGAACTCCACGACGATTTGGGGCAATCCATTGCTCTCTTCGCGGTTCAGTTGCATACCAGCATCCTGCTGGTACAAAAGGCCTCTCCGGGTGTCGAGGCTCCGCTGCAGGAGCTGCGTAAGAAGATCGGTCAAATCGGCCGCCAAGTCAGCACCCTTTCCCATCAACTGCACTCTTCGGAATTGGACTACCTTGGCCTTGCGGTCGCGGCCAGGGGCTTGTGCCGCGATGTCGGCGAGCAACATGGCCGTACCATCGTTTTCTCCTGTGAGGGGCTGCCCGAGAGACTTGCGGGGAATGTCGAACTCTGCCTCTTCCGGGTGCTCCAGGAGTCGCTCAACAATTTCGTGAAACACAGCCAAGGCAAGAGAGCCGAAGTGAAAATCGGCCTAACGGGACGCACGGTTCAGCTCACTGTCAGCGACGACGGAATCGGGTTTGACTCGGAACGGCCGTTAGTAAAACCCGGACTCGGGCTGATCAGCATGGAAGAGAGAATGCGCCTGGTCGGGGGTGAGTTTGCCATTCGATCGAAACCTGGAAACGGCACAACCGTGGAAGCGCGTGTGTCCTTGTCCGAAGAGACTGAGCCCTAGCGCTCAGAACTCGTCGCTTCGATTCGCAACAGCGATGTCATCCTTGCCAAGGCGCCCTTCCTGCCTGCATTTCGCCACCATCAACGTAATGTCGTCCTGCTGCTCGTGCGGGCTGAAGGTACGAACCTCCTCGACTAGTGCAACTAACAATGTCTGAGAAGGGTACTTCCGGTGGCGATGCAGGGCTTCCAGTAGCCGTGCTTCACCGTACTCGTCCCCGCTCGCATCGCAAGCTTCCGTTACCCCATCGGTATATAAAACCAGCGTGTCTCCAGGGTACAGAGCGCTCTCCCCGACTGCACAATCCCACTCCTTGAAAAGACCCACAACGGTACAGGTTGACTCCAGCCGTTCGAGCGTGCTGTCGTGACGAAGCAGCAGCGCGCATAGATGTCCGCAGTTCGCGTAGCGCAATCGTCCGGTAGCATCGTCGTACTCCGCGAAGAACAGAGTCGCGTATGCAGAATCAGCGGTGTTCTCGCAAAAAAGCTGGTTCACCGATCGCAACAAGCGTTCCGGCTGATCCAGGGCGACGGCGCATTGGCTGCGCAGATTGGCCTGCAGGTTGGCCATCAGCAGCGCCGCCGCCATGCCTTTGCCTGCAATGTCACCGATAACTAAGCCGAGCCGACCTTCGCCCAAGGCGAGGAAATCGTAGTAGTCACCGCCGACCTGGCGCGCCTGCAGGCACACTCCCGCGTATTCCAGCGTCCGCAGGGGCGGCGATTCCTGGGGGAACAGTCTCGCCTGCACTTGCTTGGCGATTTCAAGTTCTTGGGCAAGGCGGCGTTCGGCTTCCTGTTTCTCGGCCTCGGCGCGGCGCTGGGCTTCGAAAGCGTGCGTCAATTCGTCGAAGCTAACCAGCCCGAAAGTATTGCCGTCGGGGTCCTTGAAGCGGGTAACCACCGAACCCCATATCGGCAATTCCTTGCCCAGCATCGGAGGGCCCGTCGCGGCGGGAGTGTCCAGGTGGTCATACTTAATGCGCTTCAAGCGGGGCGTGTAAAGGAAACGTACGCCGCGCTTGGACCATTCGCGAAACTTGGCGGTGACATCGTCGGTGACGAAGACCACCTGCGTGGACCGGCCGATAAGCTGGTGCTGCTTGGATTGAGGCTCGGGGGCAATCAGCGAAAGAATAGTGCTTCCATCCGGCGGGGCGACCGCTACCCAGCGCTCGCCCGACTGCAGGCGCGTGTCGTACGCGACGCGAAAGCCAAGCTGGTCCACGTAGAACCGCATGCTTCGCTCCTGGTCGTGAACAAAGACATTCACGCAATGTAAGCGAAGCTGCGTTCCCGGCGAATCCGTGGGGGACGTGCCATCCATGGCGTTTGATTATAAGGCGAGGCGCTCGGAGCAGTCGGAGGCGATGCCGAAAATCTCGGGCTGCGTTCATCGTCCGCCAGCCCAGGCCAGCAACGCCTGAGCACTCCGGACGGTCGTCTCGCGCGAACTACTCGGGCGACGTTACGGTAACCACCTGCGTCTCGGGAGGCTGGCGGTTCCAGTCTTGGGGTATCGGGGTCACCGTGACGCAAAAGAAGCGTAAATCATTGGGCTTAAGGGGGCGCCGAACAAACTCGTTCGGCACGGCGCATTCGCCTCCCGCAACGCCCGCAATCGCACGACTCAAGACCTTGATGACGTTACCCCTCGCGTCAAGAAACTTAAGTTCTACCTCTGCTCCGTTCAACGTGCGGTTGCTCGTGTTGTTAATTGCTCCCTCAAGAGTAAGTGTGTCGCTGGCGGGATCGCCAATAATCTGCATGTCGGCCACATGCAGCTCGCCGTTGCTGGCCTGCGGCAGCAGCGGACCTACGGAGGCCACGGGGGGCGCCGACCGCAGTGGACCTTGGCGTACGAGATAGATTGACAGGCTCAATAAAATCAACGTCGTGGTTATCGCCACGGTGGCGACTTTCCACGGGGGGAACTTCGCCCGCTTTCGCGTACGGCGAGGCACAAGTTGTGGCTGCTTTACCGGGTCTCGGGGGAAGCGAGGCTGGGTCGCCATTTGTTCTCCTGAAGAATGATGGTTCTGGCCAGAGAACACTAGAAGCGGCGACTTGGAGTTTCCTTAGCTGCGAAGCGGATACAAGAGTCTAGAGGATATCAGAAGTGCTGCTGCTACAACCACCAGAGACTTGTTAACATCCGACCCGCTAATGTCTCTTTTCGATCCACGTACCGCCAAAGTACTTTTCACGATCGGCGCCTTCGTCCTGATTGGCACCTTTCTTTACGGCGTGCGCCACACCCTGGTGCTCATTTTGTTCGCCATCTTCTTCGCCTATTTGCTGGCGCCCCTGGTTCTTTACATGCAGAACTCGAAACTGGCGAGGGGGTCGCGATCGGTTGCCATCCTGGAGACGTACTTGGCCATCGGGATCGTTTTCACGGTCCTCATTGTTCTGTTTGGACCTCGTCTGGTCGCCGACGCCCGCCGCTTCAGTGCGACTTTGCCCAGCCTGCTGGACAGAGTCACCACGGGAACGATTGTCTGGCAGTTTGGCAGTGCCCACGGCTGGAGCTACGACACCCAGGTACGCATCGAGCAATTCATCGCCGCGCATCAGAGTGACATTCTTTCCTGGAGCAGTCAGGTAGGGACCGCCGTGGCCAAATCGCTGCAGAATGTGGTTTGGGTTATCTTGATTCCGATCCTCGCCATCTTCTTCCTGCATGATGGCCCGCGACTTGCCGAAGAATTCTTGTGTGTCTTCGACAAGGAACGCCAGCGCCGCTTTCTGCGCGGCGTTATTAACGACCTGGACGAGATTCTGGCACAGTTCATTCGCAGCCAGCTGATCATGGCCGGTATCTCGCTCGTCATGTATTGCTCCGTCTTCACGCTGATGCGGCTCCCCTACGCCCTGGTGCTGGGACTGGCCGCTGGGATCATGGAATTCATTCCGGTAGTCGGCCCGTTGGTAGCGGCGGTGGTCATCGTCACTATCGGTTTTCTTTCCAGCTATCCCCATCTTTTCCTGCTTGTGCTGTTTTTCGGAGTCTGGCGCGTAATCCAGGACTACATCGTTTCGCCGCGCATCATGGGCGGCAAACTCGAACTGCATCCCTTGGGCGTTATCGTCGCTGTGCTGATGGGTGGAGAGTTGGGCGGGGTGCTGGGCGTTTATTTGTCCATTCCGCTCGCTGCCATCATCCGCATGCTGTGGGTGCGCTGGCAGAAATATTCAGCCGCGAACCTCGCGACTGTTCAGGCGGAGGCTCCCGACCGTTTGCGTCCTAGCGCAGCGCTCCTGAAGCAATAGCTTTCATCGCTTTCGAAGCTGAAACGAATATCCGGGCAGCATCCGCTGCTCGCGCCTTGCCTTACAATCGAAGTGCATGTCTGACAGCAAGAAAGCCCGACTCACAGAAATGGTGAAAGCGGCCGGTTGAGCGAGCAAGCTAAGTCCGGCGGTGCTGGACTCGGTGCTTGGGAAATTAGCCCGGCAACATGATCCTAACGTGCTCATTGGCTTTGAGACAGCCGATGACGCAGGCGTGTATCAGCTCACGCCGGAGTTGGCGCTCGTTCAAACGGTTGATTTCTTCACCCCGATTGTCGACGATCCGTATATTTTCGGCCAGATTACTGCCACCAATTCGTTGAGCGACGTATATGCCATGGGAGGGCGGCCCATCAGTGCGCTGGCCATGGTTTGCTTTCCGGACGACGGCAACCTGGAATTATTGCAGGAGATGCTGGCCGGCGGGCTTTCAAAGATGGTCGAAGCAGGCTGCACGGTGATTGGCGGACACAGCGTCCGCGATCCCGAGATCAAACTCGGATACGCGGTGACGGGAACCATTCATCCGCAGAAGATCCTGGCAAACAGCGGCGCGACCGTGGGCGATCGGCTGGTCTTCACCAAGGCAATCGGCACTGGTGTGATCTCGACGGCCATCAAGCGCGGAAAAGCGGATTTTGCCTGGATACGAGCTGCCGTGAAATCGATGACTGCGCTGAACAAAACCGCAGCGGAAATTGCGACCGATGGCTTCGAGGTCCACGGCATGACCGATGTCACAGGTTTCGGCTTGATCGGGCATGCCCGGGAAATGGCATTGGGGTCGAAGGTGAGCCTGCAGCTCCATGCATCGCGTGTGCCTTTGCTGGAGGGTGCGCTGGAGTGCGTCCGTGCCGGGTATGTGCCAGGCGGGCTGAATGCGAATCGGGACTTCGCCGAGAGTTGTGTCACATTCGGAGATACGGTGCCGGAAGAGGTGCGCACGTTGTTCTTCGATCCGCAAACCGCGGGTGGCTTGTTGATCTCGGTGGCGGCGAAGGATGCGGACCGCCTGGTTGCAGACTTGCGCAATGCCGGCGTAGCGGCCGAGCCCATCGGTGAGGTGCTGGTCAAACAGCAGCCGCTCATTCACGTGATCGCATAGTCGGTTCCGAGGCAAGCACAGTACTGGTTCGCCTGCTGATAGCACGAAACCGGACTGTTCGGCGCAAACTCAACATCCGCAAGCCCTTTCTGCAAGGAGTTTGCATGCTATGGAGGCGTCGATATTTTGAGATGTGTAAATTCATCCCGTTGTAATCGACTTTTGTCACAAGTCCTGATTCTTCTGTTCGCCCGAATCGTCTAAAAAATAACGCAAAGATACTTCAGGAGGCAGGAGATGTCTGATAAGTCGACCAAAATTCACAAGGTGAAGTCCGACGTGGGCTCGCTGGAGTTGACCGAGGAATACATCCGGCAGCGGGCGTATCATCGCTTCGAACAGCGCGGACAGCAGCACGGCCATGACCTGGAGGACTGGGTCGAGGCCGAAGCCGAAATCTTCGGCAGGAAAGCGGGTAGAACCTCCTCCGAAGGCGGAGCCTCGCGAGGGGTTGCGGCCTGATGGCGCGAGTGCCTTCCACGAACTCGGGAGTGAGAGTGTACGTCCGGGAGAGGCGTGACTCTTCACCTCCCGACCAAGATTTCTAGTACAACCGCCGTACGTCCAACTCCATGGATGGCGGTTTCTGGTGCGACGCGCCGTGCGAACTGCTGCCGTGGTTCAACCAGCAGAGCAGCGATACCAAAAGCAAGTACGTCGACCGGGCCGTGTCAACAGCACAAACGAAAGAGGCGGCCCGTTGCGGGCCGCCTCTTTCTTCCTCGAATGCTCCTCGAATGCTAATTGCTAAAAGCTAATTGGTGGTTACGCCTGGGCTGGCCGTTCGCCGGGAGCCACGTTAGGCTGGCCGGGTGCCGGCTTCAGCACCTGCTGCACTTCATCCTTGGTCGCGGGAGCGTTGGGATTGATGCGCGCAGGCAGCGTCTTGTTCTCGATGATCATCTGCATTTCGTTGTTATCGAGGACCTCGCGCTCCAGCAGCGCCATCGCGATGCGTTCCAGCGTTTCGCGATTACCACCAAGGATGCTGACCGCCGACTTGTATCCCTCATCGACGAAGCGGCGAACCTCGGAGTCGATCTGCTGCGCCGTCTCTTCGCTGAAGTCACGATGCTGGCTGATCTCACGGCCAAGGAAAATCTGCTCTTCCTTTTTGCCGAAGGTGATCGGTCCCATGGCCGACATGCCGAACTCGCAAACCATCTTGCGGGCCAGATCAGAAGCCTGCTCGATGTCGTTGCCGGCACCCGTCGTCATGGTGTTGAGGAACAATTCCTCGGCAACGCGGCCGCCCATCATGATGGCCAGACGCGTCTCGAGATAGTCGCGAGTGTACGTGTGCTTGTCATCGATGGGCAGCTGCATGGTCACACCCAAGGCCATACCGCGTGGGATGATCGTTACCTTGTGCAGCGGATCGGAATGGGCACGCATCGCCGCGACTAGCGCGTGGCCGGCCTCGTGATAAGCGGTGACCTTCTTCTCCTCGTCCGAGAGCAGCATCGACTTGCGCTCGGCGCCCATCAGGACCTTGTCTTTGGCCTGCTCGAAGTCAAACATCAGAACCACCTTGCGGTTCTGACGAGCGGCACAGAGCGCAGCCTCGTTCACCATGTTGGCCAGGTCAGCACCGGAAAAGCCCGGCGTTCCGCGAGCCAGCACGGGAAGATCGACGTCGTCGCTAATTGGAATCTTGCGGGTGTGGACGCGCAGGATTTCTTCACGGCCGCGAACATCGGGACGCGAAACCACCACGCGGCGATCAAAACGGCCGGGACGCAGCAGCGCCGGGTCAAGCACGTCGGGACGATTAGTGGCGGCGATCAGGATGACGCCTTCGTTGGACTCGAAGCCATCCATCTCGACCAGCAACTGGTTCAGGGTTTGCTCGCGCTCATCGTGGCCGCCACCAAGGCCTGCGCCACGGTGACGTCCGACGGCATCGATTTCATCAATGAAGATGATGCAGGGGGCGTTTTTCTTGCCCTGCTCGAACAGATCGCGTACCCGGCTTGCGCCGACGCCGACGAACATCTCCACGAAGTCCGAACCCGAAATGCTGAAGAAGGGCACGTTAGCTTCGCCGGCTACCGCGCGGGCCAGTAAGGTCTTACCGGTTCCGGGGGGTCCGACCAGCAGAACGCCCTTGGGAATCCGGCCGCCCAGCTTCTGGAACTTTTGCGCTTCGCGCAGGAACTCGATGATCTCTTTTAGCTCTTCCTTGGCTTCATCGACGCCAGCAACATCTTTGAAGGTCACCTTTTTCTGTTGCATGGAGAGAAGGCGGGCCCGGCTCTTGCCGAACGACAGGGCTTTATTGCCGCCGGTCTGCATCTGGCGAATCATGATGAACCACAGCGCACCGAGCAAGACGAACGGGGCCAGGTTCAGAAGCCAGGATGGCCAGCTTCCTCCCTGCGGATCCTTCACCGTGATGTTTACGCCCTTATTTCGCAGGACGTTGTACATTTCCGAATAATTGGCCGGAACGGTGGTATGAAACGATGCCTTGTCGCTCTTGAATTTGCCACGCACCTCGGGACCGACGGTCGTCACTTCACTGACGTTACCCTGGTCGACCTGAGACATGAACTCCGAGAAATTGATTTCTTTCTCTTTGTTGCCGGCGCCATTGGCCTTGACGACCTGCCACAGCAGGACGCCCGACAGAATGATCACCAGCCAGAACACGATCGTTTTGACCGTCGAATTCACTGAAAAACTCCTCTAAGCACCGGGACGACACAACTCCTGCGCGTCATGAGTTTAGATGCGGCCCTGAATAGCCGGATACTAAATTCCCCTGTTTCTGATTGTACCGCTTCCCTAAACAGAACGGCGGGAAAGACTTAGTGGAAGGCGGAAAGAAGATCGCCGTTCAGCCCAATCCGGGAGCCACGGCAAAACGCCAATCCCCGCAAGAATATACCTGGTGCTGTTCTATTAGACGCCATTCTGCGGCGAATGTTTCGGCAACAGAACGCTCATCTTGAGACACGGGAAGGTCCGTGCAGGGCCAACTCTGACCGAAGCAGTCACGACCTGTCGAAGGCCTCGGCTTCGATCAACACGGCGTCGCCTTTGCCGCTCCATTGCTGGCCTTGCCCAATCGGAAAGCCGCGTACCCACACGATGTCATCGCCGTTCAAAATGACCGGCCAGGTGCGGCGGTGCACCTCGGGAATCTTTTTTTCGGAGAACAAGCGCTTCAGCTTCTCGACCGAGCGGCCATGCGCCGGCCGGTAACGGTCTCCGGGCTGCCAATTCCTCACGGTCAGCTCGGGTCCGACCCGCTCTGCGGCTAATAGCGTACCCGGCCAAGCATTTCCGGCAACCTGCTGCGGAACGATCACGGCTTGCAGAGTCAGGCCGATCTCCTTGAGGTATACCCTCCCCGGAATTGAAAACAGGTAGCTGTAGCCTTCGAGCGAGGCACCGACCAGAGGTCCCTGCCGACAGCTTAAGAGACGGAGACAATCGTTCTCGCGCCGAGCTTGCCAGCCACCGGGCAGCGCGGCACTCTCGATCTGTCCAGCCGCACATCGCAGAAGATTCTGGATGTGCTCGAAATCAACCCCGCAACCGGCGCGCTCCAGGAATGCCTTCAGTAGCCGGCGACGTGCAGCCGCCGGAAGCGCTGCAAAAGCGTCGAGGCGGAGAGAGAGCGTGTCAACCGGCACCATACGAGTCGCCATCTCACGTGCTGCGAACTCCTTCCAGTAGTCTTCCTCGGCGCGGGCAACTTCGGCCGTTTCGCTGAGAACCTGACGAATATTCGGGTTGTAATCGCGTTCGAGCAGCGGCAGCAACCCGTGCCGAACCCGATTTCTGGTGAACTTGGAATCGAGATTCGACTCATCTTCCCTCCAGCTCTGGGCGATCGACGTCAGATAAGCTTCGACTTCCGCCCGCGTCACTTCCAGCAGAGGACGAACGAGGCGAACCCTCGCCTTTCTACCGAACGAGTCGCGCCCGGCCATCTTCTCTGGTGCACTGGAAAACGCGTGCAGGTCACCACGCGCGCTCTCGAGGTTCAGCTCGGGATAAATTCCCGCCATCCCACGTGTGCCGGCGCCGCGGAGGAATTTCATGATTACGGTCTCAGCCTGATCGTCGAGCGTATGGCCGGTCGCAATGACGTCGAGGGCTTGCAGCGACGCGACCTCACGAAACCACTCGTACCTGAGTTCTCGTGACGCCGCTTCCAACGTCAGCTTGTTTTGTGTCGCATGAGCGCGCACAGGGCCGTGACCGGCAGAAAACTCGAGGTCGCAAGCGCGAGCTAACGCGGCGACAAAGACCTGATCGGCGTCAGAAGCCTCTCCTCGCAATTGATGATTGAAGTGCGTAACTGACAGTACGATCCCCAGTTCCTTGCGCAGCTCCAGTAGAGCGCGGAGCAACGCGACCGAGTCGGCACCCCCGGAGACGGCCAGGCAGACGCGGTCGCCCGCGCGCACTAGCTGACGATCGCGAATGTAACGCAGCACCTTGCTGTGCACGGATTCATAGTAACTCCGAGGGCTGGTCGGCGCTCCCGTGGCCGGCGCTGTGAATTAGCCTGACGAGAACCGAGTTCCAGAAACTCCCGCCAGCAACGCTCGAATTTTTATCCAAGCAAGCCGACAAGCGCCGATGTTGCGGCATCTTTTTGAGCAACGACGCACCCTTCACGATTCTCCCTGCGAGGTTTCATGCATCCGCCGAACTTCTGCGCATCAACTATTTCCATGCGAGCCCTGGCCGCGGTCGCCGTCAGCTTGCTTCTGCTCAGCCTGGCTGGCTGCGGAGGCATGCCAAACACGACCGCCACGCCACCGTCCACCACATCGTCGACAACGTCGTCAACTTCCACGTCGACGTCGACGTCAACCTCGACCTCCACGACCTCCACATCCACAACAACTACAACCGCGCCACCCCCGACATGTCCTTCCGTGACGGTGCAGATCGCCCAGGGACCGTTGACCGGGGTAGCGCCGTTTCCTGCGCCAGCCCCAGTCCCGCCTCCCAATCCCGGCTCTACGGCGGCAGGTTCCGTTTGTTTCTCCAGTCCGGCGGCCGGAGCATCGGTAACATCCCCCGTCCACGTCGTTGCACCCGCAACCCTGGTAAATCCGATCGACCACATGCGGGTCTTTGTGGATGGCGCGGCCCAGCAATTCACTTTTTACAACACGGTAGACTCCCAGATATTTCTGGCGGACGGACCGCATACTCTGGAGGTATTGGCGACCGATAAGAGTGGCAACAATGTGAGTGCGACAGAGCAGATTACGGTGGTTCCGCCGGCAAATCCCACGATCACGGCAATTCAGAACATTCCGAACTGGGAGCCCTGCTCCGCAAAATACCCTCCCGGGCACCCACGCGCGGGACAGATCTGCGCCGCCGGACTCGGCAATGCAGACTCGACTATGACAGAGGACCAGGCCGCTCCTTCGCTGAGCGGCTCGTCCGCGAAATTTGCCATGGGAGGCGCGCAGCCCTACTCCAACGAACTGTATACAAAATTTCTTGGCGGGGGCACGAACCCGAGCCACTTTGTCTACGACCTGTATTTCATGATCGATAATCCGGCGGCAGCTCAGGCGCTGGAGTTCGACGTAAATCAGGCGTTCGGCGATCATCGCTGGGTAATGGGAACGGAGTGCAACAAGAATGGCAGCGGAAAGTGGGACGTATGGGACGGCGTAAAGGGCTGGCAACCGACCTCGGCCCCGTGTAACCAGTTCCCGGCAAACACCTGGATTCACCTGGTCTGGACCTTCGAGCGCATCGGCAACCAGGTACACTATGTTTCGCTGCAAGTGGCCGGCGTCACCTACAACCTGGACTTGTACTATTCCTACGAACCGCAGTGGCCAATGGAAAGCATCGATGTGGCCTTCCAGATGGACGGCAACTATCGCCAAGAGCCGTACAACGTATGGCTCGATAACGTGACGCTCACGGCGCAGTAAACATTCCGACGGCACGAAACCGCTAGGTGAACAGCTCTGGATCGCTCTGTTTCAACCGTTGCAGGGTATCGATCCAGAGCGGCTCGAAGGCGTTCATCTTGGCAATTCCGCGCTTGGCAGAGAGCGCGTGTTCCATCTTGATCGGGGTTGGCGACCATCCGGTGGCGCGGGCGACGCTCGCGACGGAAAGGTTACGGGCGACCATGCCCTCCAGCAGCAGCATGGCGAACAGCGCCATAGGAACGTTGCCGCCAGTCGTGATGGCTCCATGGTTGGGAAGAATGACCGCCCGGTACTTGCCAGCCAGTTCGGCCGTGGTGCGCAGGCGCTCTTCGCTCGACGCCAGTCCTTCATAGTCTTCTTCGACCACGGCCACGTCACCAGCCAGAATGCAACTCTCCTGATCGTAGAGCTCAGGCACCTTGCGAAAGGCGCTGAACGTAACGGTCGCGGGGGGATGCGTGTGCAGCGCGCAAACCACCTCGGGATTGTAGCGATGGATGACGCCATGCAACTCGACAGTCTCATTCAGCCGGGCATTCTTCTCGGTAGTGTGATCCTCGAGGATGTTGCCGCGAAAATCGAGAGTGAGAATGTCGCTTGGTCTCAGGGTGGCGAACGAAGGACCGAAGCGGTTCATCAGCATACGGTCAGGCGCGATGGTTACGCTGATGTGTCCGGCATTGGCAGCGCTAAGGCCGGCGCGGTAAAGGCTGCGCGCCGCGCAGCACATATCCAACTTGAGCTGATCCAGATTGACGGTTACTGGCGACTGCGCAACGGTAGTCATGGAACGCCTCGCAGCGAAGAATTCTATCGCATTAGCACGAACCTGAAAGCAGCCGCGATTACGGCGGAAAAGTAGCGGCTTCTCCGCTGTTCCCCTGACAACTGACAACCGGCCACTGACAACTGCTTTTCACGGCCTTGTATCCGGCACTGTGATCATCCGGAACACCGCCGGCAGCGCTTCGGCAACAATCATGGCCACCACGATCAACGCGCCTCCCAGAATCTGGACTGACGACATAGACTCTTTCAGCCAAAGCACGCTTAATGTAGCTGCCAATACCGGCTCGATGCAGAACAATACGGCTGCTTCGGTCGGCCCCAGCTTAGTCTGTGCGACGGCTTGTCCCCAGAACGCGAACACCGTCGACAGCAGCGCCATGTAGAGCATCGCGCCAACTACCGCAGGCTGCGAGAGAACGGTTAGAAGGTTTTGAAAGCCGAAAGGCGCGGGCAGGAACGTGGTGACGGTAAGGGAGATGATTCCTGTGGTTAGGACCTGTGTGCCCGCCAACAGCCACGATTCGGAGCGTTTGGTGTAGTGGTCCATCATGATCATGTGGACGCCGCAGAGCACGGCACACAGCAAGGTTTCGAGATCACCGCGATTCCAACCCGCCAATATTCCGCCCGGAAGATGCACCAGCAGGTAAAGCCCATATGTAGCAATAACCGCGCCCACCGCTGACGCCAGCTTCACACGCTGACCAATCACGACAGCGACCAGGGGCGTGAACAGTACGTAGAGGCCGGTGATGAATCCGGATTTCGCGGTGGTGGTGAAGCGCAGGCCATCGGTCTGCAGCCAAAAGATGACGACCAGCACGCAGCCCAGCCAGATGCCGTCGATCACGCCACGACGCACGATGGGGATGCTTTTCGCCCTCACGATTGCGAACATCGCAAGCCCGGCCAGTACGAAGCGCACGCTGGTCATCGCCCCAACGGTCATGCCGCCGTTGAGCGCGATGCGCATCATCGGGAAGCCCAGCCCCCAGACCGCCGCCACCGAGGCGATGGTCAGAACGGCAGTGGAATGGGAGATGCCGGAATGCTGGAACCGGTGTGCCATGGACCTGTCCCGCCGAATTGCACGGCAGTGACTGCTTCGTGGTGTCTATGCTGAGTGTGCGCCGATGCGGGTCACATCTGCTGCTTGTCCTCTTGTATCCTACCCGCTCCAGGAGAATTCATGTCCAGATTGTTTGCCCAAAAACCATTGCGTTCGGCTCTGATATTCGTGATCTTCTCCACGATTCTGTCGGCGAATGTCGCAGCCTTTCAGGCGAAGCCGAAGAAGGCTCCGGCGGCGCCGGCAGAAAACGCCGACCTCGCTGCCATCAACGATCTGACTCAGCGTGATATTGCCGCCAGCAAAGAAGACGACGTTGACACACTCGCCTCCCTCTGGACTGAAGACGGAGTCTTGATCATTCCCATGTGGCCGCCGTTCGTCGGCAAACCGGCCATCCGGGCGATGCTGGACAAGCAGAAAGAACAAGCCAAGGGCACCGATACCACGGCGTACGACGAGCAATGGGAGGAAGTGCGCATCATGGGTGACTACGCCTATCAGTGGGGATCGATCAGCGTCACCGTCGAGCTCGCCGGTGGCAAGCAGATGAGCCACAGCGTGAACGCCATGCGTATCTTGCAGCGGCAGAAAGATGGAAGCTGGCTGGTAGCAAGGGCCATCGTGACGCCTGCGCCCGAGGGGACGGCCCGGCAAGGTGGCAATTAGCGCCTAGACCATCGCGCGCCCGATCCAGTCCAGCTCCAGGTCAGGGACCGATCGAAAGTCGGGATCCCCCGTTACCAGAGGACAACGATACTTCTGCGCCAGCGCTGCGGCGAACCCGTCCGCATAAGCAATCGGATATTGTCCTTTGAGGAGGGCCGCGTCCCAGATCTCATCGAGCCTCGGTACTTCAATGGTTACAGGTAATGTTGACGATGAAGCACGCCATGACTCAGCGAGCGGCTGGCTATGATATTTGCGAACGTAGTAATAGACCTCGCCGACATTGATGGCGCTCATGAGCAGCCTTGCGGCACCCGATTCTGCACCCGCCAGAAGGTTCTCGACGATGTCCGTCGCCGGTTGTTTTTCTTTGATCCACTCCAAGATCGGCCACGAATCAAGAACGCGAGTCTTCAAGTTCGCGCTCCTCTTTTCTAAACTCCAGGAAATCTTTCTTTATGTCCCGACCCGCGCCGCGGAGCTTTCTCCAGGCAGCGCCCTTGGAAAGGACAATTTCCTGCCCGCGCACTTCGAGGGTGAGCTTAGTGCCCTCTTCGAGGTTCAGCGCTTCCCGAACCTGCTTGGGTATTGCGATTTGGCCCTTAGAGGATACCGTAACCTTTTCCATAGATGTATCTTACCACGGGTAAGTCGGAGGATCACGAGCGTCACGTGCAGCGCAGGTCAAGTCTTCATTCGGCCAAGGGATCGATCACCTCGACGAAGGGAAACCGATGAAAGTCGGTGTCCCGGGTGCAAATCCGCCGGATGCCGTGTTCGCGCATGAGGATTGCGGTGTGGGAGTCATGCAGGATGTTGCCAGCCAGATGGGGAAGTTCGGCAAGGACTTGTCCCGCCACTTCGGCGTGCCGTGAGGTGGGGACAAGCACCCCGATCCCCGGCGAGTCGAGCAGATTCGAAACGAATTCCCAGGATTGCTGCACGCTGCATGGCCGTCTCATCACCCGCGGATGAGTGGTCACTCGCAGAAACTCGTAGAGGACCGGCCAACTGGTGTACCAGGCCTCTGGCCTGCGCCGTTGGCGCTCAAGCCAGAAGCGCGCCGCGGTATGGAATGAAGAATCAGCATCGGCAGCGTACACCAGGACATTGGTATCGACGAGGACCAATGCCTACCTGCCTTCCATCGCCTGGTACAACGCCTCCCGATCAGCAATATCGACCAGGGCGCCGCCGCTGTGGAAGACCGGCAAAGGCGCTACATCGGCGGTCTTCTTCTGCGCCCGGAACAGGTTGCGCAACGCCGTCTCCACCAGTTCCGACATGGTCAGCCCTTGCCGGGCGGCCTCGCGCTTGAGCTGGGCCATGACGGTATCGTCAACGTTAAGAGTTGTCTTCATATGGGAAACCATATCATTGATATGGATAGATGGTCAAAGGGCGAGACACTGGAAGTTTATGACTTCCGCAATAGACGACAGCAATTCATCGCAGGCGAAGTGGGGAATTATGGGGCAAAATCCGAGGACAACAGGTTCCTCCACTCCGCTTCGCTCCGGTCGGAATACGAACGTCTATGAGGTACCTACGCCAGCGTTGCCGACTTAGTACCGATGAGGTTCTTCACCCGCTCAACAAACTGATCTACCGGCACCGAGCCTTCGGCCTTCTCCTGGCCGCGGACGCGCACGTTGACCTCGTGAGCTTCCGCTTCGCGGTCGCCCACCACGAGCTGAAATGGCACCTTCTGGATGGCGTGCTCGCGGATCTTGGCGTTCATCTTTTCGTTGCGCAGGTCGACCTGAACGCGGACGCCGGCGGCTTTGAGCTTGTCTCCTACCTCGTTGGCGTAAGCCTGGTGCTTCTCTCCGATCGGGATGACGACGACCTGCGTTGGCGACAGCCAGACAGGGAACGCCCCGGCGTAGTGTTCGATTAGCACGCCGAAAAAACGCTCGATCGAGCCATAAAGCGCCCGGTGGACCATCAGCGGCTGGTGACGCTTGCCGTCTTCCCCCACGTATTCCAGTCCGAAGCGTTCGGGCAAGGTGAAATCGAATTGCACGGTTGAGAGCTGCCACAGCCGGCCGATGGCGTCGACGAGCTTGATATCGATCTTCGGGCCGTAAAATGCAGCTTCGCCGGGAATCGTCTTGTACTCGATGTCGCGTCGCTGCAGAGAGTGCTCCAGTGAGCGCTGCGCCAGTTCCCATTGATCGTCGCGGCCGGCATACGTTGCGCGGTCTTTGGGGTCCCACGTTGAAAGCTCAACCTGAAACTTGTCGAAGCCAAAGGTATTCAGCACAGCCAGCGCAAAATCGATGCAGGCAACCACTTCGTCTTCGATCTGCTCCGGAGTGCAGAAGATATGAGCGTCGTCCTGGGTAAAGCCGCGCACGCGCAAAAGGCCGTGCATCACGCCGGACCGCTCGTAGCGATAGACGGTGCCCATCTCGCCCAGGCGCACCGGCAGATCGCGATACGACTTAAGGCTGTCGCGATAAATCAGGATGTGGAACGGACAGTTCATCGGCTTCATGCGATAGTCGGCGTCGTCCAGTTCCATGGGGGTGAACATATTCTGCGCGTAATAGCCCTCGTGGCCGCTGGTCTTCCACAGGTCCACACGCGCCACATGCGGCGTATGCACCAGGGAATAGCCGCGCCGGAGGTACTCCTCGCGCATCCAGTCTTCCATCTCTTTGCGGATGATGCCGCCCTTGGGATGCCAGAAAATCAGGCCGGGACCGGCGAGCTCCTGGATGGAGAACAGGTCGAGCTGCTTGCCGATGACTCGATGGTCGCGCTTCTTGGCTTCTTCGATATTTTTCAGGTACTCGTCAAGGTCCTTCTTCGAGAAGAATGAAGTGCCGTAGATGCGCTGGAGCTGAGGATTTTTTTCGTCGCCCAGCCAGTAGGCGCCCGCAATGTTGAGCAGCTTGAATGCCTTGATCCGTCCGGTTGACGGGATGTGCGGTCCACGGCAAAAGTCGGTGAACTTGCCCGTCTTGTAGATCGAGATTTTCTCATCCGGCTTGGTGAACTGCTCGATGAAGTGACACTTCATGAAATCGCCTTCGGACTTGAAGCGCTCCAGTCCTTCGGTGCGGGGCAGAAACTCGCGCGCGTAAGGAATGTCCTGTTTGGCCAACTCCTGCATCTTCTTCTCGATGGCTTCGAGGTCTTCCGGCGTGAACGGCTTCTCGCGGTAGAAATCGTAGAAGAAGCCACTGTCGGTCGCAGGACCGTGGCCGAGTTTGGTCTCAGGAAAAAGCTCCAGAACGGCAGCCGCCATCAGATGTGCCGAGGAGTGACGATAAACCTGGAGAGCCTCGGGATCGCGCTCGGTGAGGATGCGCAGCGCGGCGTCGTCATCCAGCGGACGCGCGAGATCGACCAAGCGAGGTTCACCATTCTCTTCGACATTGGAGCTGTTCCCGTTCGAAGAGATGGGCTTGAGCTCGGCGACAATCGCCGCGTCCGCCAAGCGCGGGCTGATGCCTCTCGCGATGTCGAGAGGCGAGGTTCCGCGAGGCACGTCTTTGACGCTGCCGTCGGGTAATTTCACATGAATGGTTTCGGACATGATGACGTATTCCTGGTGCCGCGCACCGTCCTCGGGCACGGCCGTTATGAATCAGTAGTGATATCGGGCTTGGAGGAAATCGATTCTCGCTTCCGATACCCGGTAAACCAGGCGGTGTTCCTGCGTGATGCGCCGCGACCAGCAACCTGCGAACCCGAACTTCAGCGGCTCGGGTTTGCCGATGCCCTCAAACGGGTTTCGCAAGGTGGCATGCACTAATTCCAATACGCGCAGCGCCGTCTTTCGATCGGTCTTAACCCAGTGAATTAGGTCGTCCACAAACTCGGGTTGAAAGACAGCCTCGCGCTCAGCGCGTCGTATCAAGTCCAACCTTGCGTCGCAACTGTTCTAGCGACATCCTTTTTCCTTTGCCGCGGCGAGCGTTATCGAGCGCTGACATCAGGCGTTCTGCGTTTCGCGGCGAACGCAGCAAATGTGCTGTCTCCAGCAATCCAGCCAATTCGTCCGCAGGAATCAGCGCCACATCTTTCGCACCGCGCCGCCGAACTATGACCACTTCCTGATCGTTGGACACCTGATCCAAAACGGAGGCCAGCCGCTCCCGCAAACTTGTATAGGTGGTTTCGAGAGGCATAAATCTCCTGTACCTGGAAGCGTACAGCATATCTGTACAGATGTCGAATGTCGGAAGTGCGCGGAGCTCGGGCGGCCCTAGCGCGATGTTCGGTGGGACTGGATTTCAAGGAACACCGCGCCGCAAAACGCGATGGCGCCCAAGGACAAGGCGACTGGGAACGCCACATGTTTGTAGGCGTGCGTCATGTCCACCTGTCCGCCATGCAAGAGCGCATAAACGGTCATCCCGATAATCCCCAGAAAGAGGCCCAACCCCATGCCTCCGGCGGTGAACAAGAGCGTGGTGAACAGCACACGCGCCGTGGAAGTAAACACGATGGAAAGCCTGCTGGGCTGCTTACGGGGCCACGAAGAAACAACCGGCATCACCCTTCAGGTTACAACATTGGCCCGGCAGATGTCCGCGTCCCGCGCGTTACGCTTGCGTTACAATGAAAGGTTCATGTCTCAAACTTCACAGGCGATAACGCGAACTCCCGCCGAAGTGGTGCGCATGTCGCCGGTATCGCAGGCCGGTAATGGTATCTGCTATGCCAGCATGGGAGAGGTCTCGACTGCCATTACCGACCTGGAGCGGATGGTTGGGGCTGTGCCGCGCACGGTGGCCGCAGCCCTTAGTCGCAAAGCCTATTACTTCGTGCCGCTCACACTGAACCTGGGCGAAGATACTCTGATCGCGGACCGATACGACGTACAGCTCTCTGACAGTGCGGTCTGCCATCGGAACCAGAATCTCGGCGACTCGCAATGCGTGTTCATCTCTACGCGCCTGATGGAAGACAGCTTCGCCATCGCTTTCGAGTTCTTCATCAACATCGGCCACAACTTCGTGGAGCGGGTTGGCGTGTCTCAGGACTTCGCGGACCTGGTCTGGAAGCAGGTGGAGGACAAAGTGCGCGGTGAGACTTCGCTCGACGCTTACGAGTTGCGCAAGGTCGCCACCACGGGCGGACCCGAAGCCGAGAAGGCCAGGCACGAGTACCTGCTGGCCACCTTCGCCGATGCTGTCGCGGTGTATACGCTCTCCCTTTTTCTGGATGTGGATTACCAGGATTTGCGCGAACGGGATTATCCGCTGCTCGCGCCGCAGGCCTTGGCCGAGCGTCTACGAAAGATCAACGAGCTCTTTCCGCCGAATCCGGGATACGAGTTCGGGGTCTACCACCGGCGACGGCAGTAAGAGCAGTTGTCAGCCTTCAGCCTTCAGGCCTCAGTCAAATCTATTCAGTCCGTTGGCCCGTGCTGGCAACTGGAATCGACGCCAAGAACAGAGTCGTTGCCTGTCATCTCGATCCTGACGCCTCACGTGGAGCTGAATGCTGATGGCTGATAGCTGACGTCCTTCTTTCCGCCTTGCGTGTCGCCCTTCTGGGCGGTACAGTCGAGCCATCGCTTCGAAGGCAGGACTGGAATTTTGACCACCTCACCCCCCGAATGTGCTATCTGCTCTGGCACTGGATGGAAGACCGTTCAAGATGGCTCACAACGCGAGGTGACGCGCTGCGAATGTCGCGTGCGTGATCGTGGTGACCGTTTACTCGCTGGCGCACACATTCCTAACCGCTACGAACATTGTGAACTCCACACGTTCGAATGCGATCCCGCGGACAAAGACCAGAACAGTTTGTGGCATGCCCGCTGGCTAGCCGGGCGGTTTATCGAAGAGTATCCGACGGACAAAACCGGCCTGCTGTTTGTCGGGACGGTTGGCGTTGGCAAGACCCACTTGGCGGTCGGGATCATAAAGGCACTTGTGCGGGACAAAGGAATTCACTGCCTCTTCTGCGACTATCGTGAGCTGCTGAAATCGATTCAGAACTCCTATAATTCGTCTGTGCCGGCGACCGAGTTGGAAATTCTTCGCCCAGTTTTTGACGCTGAAGTACTAGTACTCGATGAGCTGGGCGCCGTCCGTAGCACGGAGTGGGTCTTCGATACCGTCAATTACATCCTGAACAGTCGCTATAATGGCAATCGCACTACTATCATCACCACCAATTATCCGGACAAAGCAGAGCAAATGAGGGTTGACGACGACAATCCGCGAAGCTACTCTGCTGCGGAACGAGCTGCGCGCCGCGAGACGCTCGGTGATCGCATCGGCGAGCGCATGCGATCGCGGCTGCACGAAATGTGCAAGAAGGTGGAGCTGGAAGGACCAGATTACCGCGAGCAGTCGAAGAAAGCACAATTTCACGCCATCCAAGGCTCAACCCGGCTCTCCGTTCGCAGCAAACGCCAAGGCGACGATCAGTGAGCGGCAGCTTACTGCATCGAGGAGGTCTCAATGAACGACATCACGAAAGAAACAAATCTGCAGTACGGACAAACTATTGCGACGCAGGGTTTGATTCGAGGGGAGGACTTCGCGGCAGCCACCGTCATCGGGGCAAAACCAAAGGCTCGCTCCGGAATCCCAAGCCTCCTGCTCGGTTTGAGTATGATTGTGATTGGGATTGTCTGCTTCTTCATCATGCTAAGGGTTCTGTTCGATCCTTATATCTTGGGTGGCCCGAACATGGCTCTCGCCGTGGTTCCTCTACTGATCATTGCCACCCTCGGATTCATTGTCTTTGGCTCAAGAATGCTGATTATGCGGAAGAGACATTCCAGGCACTGAGTAGCACCGGAAGTTTCGTCACGATCTTTCCGAGTGGCGACGAAGAATATTCGCGCATCCCCGAAGTGTCTCCTTAATCCATTCTCTTCCATACCGAATCTACAGCAATCCAGAAAAGCATCTAGAATTTCCCTGTGCCGTTCCAGCGTCTCGAATTTATACCCGAACGCGATGCGGAGCTGTTTGCAGCCGCTCCGGCGAGCGCAGCGGTGTTTCTGCTGCGTGGCGCGGATGAGGGCGAAGCCTACGTGAGCAAGACCTCGAACTTGCGTCGACGTTTATTGCGCTTGCTGGGCCCAGGCCAGGAACGGAGCCGCAAGCTGAACCTGCGCGACCGCGTGCGATGGGTCGAGTGGTCGGCGACGGGATCAGACTTCGAATCGTCCTTCCTGCTATACCAGACGCTGCGCCGCGAATTCCCGCAGCGCTACGAACAGCGATTGCGTTTCCGCTTCGCGCCCCTCATCAAGCTGATCCTCGACAACCCTTATCCCAGGGCGACGGTCACAACACGGATCAGCAACGCCAAAGCAGGATCGCAGTACTTCGGCCCGTTTCCCACCCGCGTGGCAGCCGAGAAGTTTGCCAACGATTCGCTGGATTTCTTTAAGATGCGACGTTGCGTCGATGACCTGAATCCCGATCCGCAGTTTCCCGGCTGTATTTATTCCGAGATGAAGATGTGCCTGGCGCCATGTTTCAAAGGGTGCACTGATGAGACCTACGCCAATGAAGTCGCGCGGGTGCAGGAGTATTTCGAGACCGGCGGGCAATCGCTGGTCCGCGAGATTGAACGGCAGAGGGAAGAAGCCTCAGTCAATTTGGACTTCGAAGCTGCTGCGGGAATGCATATGCGTCTGGAGAAAGTGAAAGCCGCAATCTCGCAATTGCCGGAAATCGTGCGCCGCATCGATCGACTGGACGGCGTTATGGTTCAGCCCTCGGACGATCGTGAATCGGTAGAGCTCTTTAAGATTGCCGCAGGTCGCGTCTGCGAGCCGGTATCGCTCGTCATCGGGAAGAAAACCGAAGCGGCCCATCTGTCGGCCAAACCCTTGTCGATGGAAACGAGAATTGCGGAAGCGCTGGCGGCCGTTGAGCCTCCGAAGCTCCGCGGTGCGGTTGAGTGGATGGAGCATCTCGCGATTCTGAAGCGTTGGTATTATCGCTCGGCCAAAGTTGGGGAGCTGTTCTTGACTGACAGCAGCGATGATCTGCCGATGCGGCGCGTCGTGCGAGGCGTGTCGCGCGTCTTTCGCGGCGAAAAGCCGGTCGCCGATCTGAGTGAGACGGCCGGTGATTACTGGAAGTTCCGGGCTGGCGAGGCGGGCATTCGATGAATCCACTGCCGGCATGATCCGGCCAAAATTGGCGGCTAAGTTACTCTCCTCGCCTGCTTACGATTCACCACTCGCACTCCGTCTCTCCAGCGCTCGTCGATCTGAACAAGTGTCCAGCTGATTTGGGGAGAAAGGTAACGCAACAGCGTATCGGTCGCCGGGTGTGTGCGCAGGACGGGTGCGACAAGATAGAGCAAGGGGTCGGCATTCGACAGTTCGCGGCCGGGAAAGTAGCCCCAGCGCGCAAACTCTCCTCGCTGCTGATGCCAACGTACCCGCGCCCAGTAATCCAGACCTTGCATGGGCAGGTGAATGTCTTCGTCGGCCTTCAACTCCAGGACTGCCAGACGGCCGTCGAGCGTGCAGCTCAGCACGTCGAGCATGGCGCGATCACAGGCGGCGAAGGCCGGCACCTGCGAGTAGACATATTTTCCCTCGAGCCGCTCGTCGATCGTGCGCACGTCGCGCGTGACCAGGGTCTCAAGCCAGCGTTCAGGACACATGCGAAAGAAGAGGTCGGTACGCGATCCGCCGGAATGCCGCTGCGCGGTAATGCGGCATGCCAGTTCACGGAACAGTTGATCGCTGTTGTCGTCGAGGACATATTCAGCCGGCCCAAGTCCGAAGACAATCGATTCGCTATTGCGGAAGGAACCGGCCACGGGCATAAGGCGCGCCCTCGCGAATTCCAGGCCGTAGAGGCGAAAGACGATCTCCGAGGCGGAATCGATGGTTATGTCAGCGTCCGGCGCTACCGCCCGAATGCGCTCAATCGATGCGGCAAACCGCTGCTTCGCCGCATTAACGTCGACGGCTCGCGCCAAGTGAGTGACGATGTTGCCAACGTCGGCGGTCTCCTGCGCTTCACACATCTCAGAATGCTCGTCGAGCGCGTAGATCTGCCACTTGGCGGCCTCGGGATCGAGGTGGGCCACACGCTGGCGAAGGATCTCTGAGCAGCCGGGAGGCGCGAACAGCTTCAGTCCCTCGACATGTGTGCGTCCCGCAAGTTGCCTTCGCTGATAATCCAGCCAAAGAATGCCAAAAGTAAGGGCCGCGTCGACCGAAGGTTGCGTCTCGTCGGCATTGACTCCCATCACGGCAAATGCCGATTGCCCCCTCCGCAACAGAGCGCGGGTGTAGACCGGGCTGAAAGAATGCTCCAGATCAGGTTTGCTACTGACCCGGTCGAGCCTGTAGGTGGGAAATTCGCGGGCGAGTATCCGCTCCAGCAGGCGCTGATACCGCAACCGGATGGAGCGCTGCGCAGCCCCTGTTCGATGTTCACGGTCAAGGCAGAATTCCAGCAACTCCGGCTCTGGGTGGCCGAAGCGCAGAACACTTAGGCGCAAGGTACGCCCGCTTCGCTCGCCGTCGAGCACACGACGCACCACATTGCGCTCCTCAGACCAGAGATGCAGCACGCACTTTCCTTCGCCAGCAACCGAATACCTGGCCGAGGGAAACTCAAAGAGAACTTCGCCTTCCGCGACCACCACGACCGCGGGTGACTCAGCAAGGAACAGTTCCAGCATTTCGGCCAGTTGCTTGGAGGTAATGGCGCAAGTTTGCATACCGCAAAGCCTAAGCGCAAATGCACCGCAGCCGCTGCAATCTGCCGCACAGTCCCTTGTGACGCCCCCCGTGGGATAATAAGACTGCGGGGCGGCCGCCGCTCCGTCCGCTTCTCTCGCGTCTTCCGGGGCTGCCGGGCATCGAATAAATGTGAATTCTTATGACCATAATTCCCGACAAGAAATTCTTTTTTGACCGTTACGGGCTCGCCCAGGCGGACGTCGAACGGTACCTCTCGGCCGCGCTCTCCGCCGGTGGGGACTTTGCCGATCTCTATTTTGAATATCAGACCTCGACTTCAGTCTCGCTCGACGAGAGCATGGTTAAGTCGGCCACACAGGGGATTTCAGTGGGATGCGGTGTGCGCGTGCTTTCCGGGGAGCGCACGGGTTACGCGTACACCGACGATCTGTCGCCCGAGCGCATCCTTCACGCAGCGCGAACTGCCGCGATGATCGCCAATGGTCCGGCAAAGCAGCCGGTCGTAGGGATGACCAACCGGCCGTTTCGTAACCTTTACCCGGTTCCACTGCCGTCGGTGGAAGCCGATGTGATGCAGAAGGTCGACCTGGTGCAGCGCGCCGATAAGGCAGCGCGCGCTTATGATCCGCGAATCAAGGAAGTGCGCGTAGGGTATGCCGACGAACTGCGTCGCATTTTGGTGATCGGCTCGGACGGCAGCTTTGCGGAAGACAGCCAGCCGCTTTCGCGCATGAGCGTCTTTTGTATCGCCAAGACCGAAACGGGGTCGGCCCGTGGTACGTCGGGTGGTGGAGGTCGTGTAGCGCTGGACTTCTTCGAAACCGAAAAGACGCCGGAGCACTTCGCCGACGAAGCTGCCCGGCAAGCGATTATTCAGCTTGACGCACGTGAGGCGCCGGCCGGCGAAATGGAAGTGGTGTTGGGCCCAGGATGGCCGGGAATCCTGCTGCATGAGGCCATCGGTCACGGATTGGAAGCTGACTTCAATCGCAAGAAAACTTCGGCCTTTTCAGGGATGCTGGGACGGCGCGTGGCAAGCGACAAATGCACGGTAGTCGACAATGGCACAATGCCCGGGCGGCGCGGCTCGCTTAATGTGGATGACGAAGGCAATCCGACTTCCAATACAGTCCTCATCGAGAAGGGCATTCTGAAGGGCTATCTCGCGGACAAGCTGTCGTCGCGGCTAATGGGTATCCCGAACACCGGCAGCGGCCGCCGCGAGAGTTATCAGCACATTCCCATGCCGCGCATGACCAACACCTACATGCTCGCGGGACAGGATGCGCCCGAAGACATCATTCGCTCGGTGAAATATGGAGTATATGCCGTCAACTTCGGCGGAGGACAAGTCGATATCACCAGTGGCAAATTCGTCTTCTCGGCCTCAGAGGCGTATCTGATCGAGGACGGCCGAGTGACTTCGCCGCTCAAGAACGCCACACTCATCGGCAATGGCCCTGATGTTTTGACCAAGGTTTCGATGGTTGGCAACGACCTTCAATTGGACGAAGGCGTGGGTACCTGCGGCAAAGACGGTCAGTCCGTGCCGGTAGGCGTCGGAATTCCCACCCTGAAGGTGGATCGCCTCACAATCGGGGGGACCGGAGGGTAACAAGACCAAGGGGCGGATGTTCCGAATAAAGGTTTTGGATCGGAAGATATCATGTCCCACATTGTGGTACGTTTCAACCCAAAACTCCAGGATCCCTCCCACATTGTGGGATGAGAACGATTAACGCTTGCTACAATGTGGTACCTCACAATAAGGTTTGATTGACTCTCATGACCGTTTCTACCGAACAGTACCCCAGGAGCACGCAAGTCTCCACCAATGACTTAAAGGAGGTTGCGGCGGATGTTGTGGGCCGCGCCATCAAAGGCGGCGCTACCGCCGCTGAGGCTGTCGCCATGGATGGCAGCGAGTTCTCGACTGTCGTTCGGCTTGGCGAAGTGGAGACACTGAAAGAGTCGGGTTCCAAGGGAGTGGGAGTTCGAGTCTTTTTCGGGCAAAGAGCGGCCAGCACGTACTCCAGCGACCTTACCCCGGCAGGCTTGCGTCAGCTGGTTGATTCGGCGTTAGCGTTGGCGAAGGTCACCAGCGAGGATCCCTACGCCGGAATTCCCGAGCCATCTCAACTGGGCCAGTTGCAGGGCGACTTGGGACTCTATCACGACGACGTTTATTCGCTCCCGACGGCCGATCGCATCGACTACGCGCGCCGGGCGGAGAAGGCTGCGCTGGAAGTCGATCCACGGATCGTCAATTCAGAAGGCGGCACCTTCGACGCCGCGATCGGTTACAAAGCGCTGGCCAATTCAAATGGATTTGTCGGTGAGACGCGCCGCTCGTACTGCTCAGTCTCGGCCGTGCCGATCGCGCAAGTCGAAGGCTCCGGCATGCAGCGTGACTATTGGTACTCGGTGGCCATGACGCTGAAGAAACTGGAGTCGCCTGAGCACGTCGGGAAGGTGGCTGCCGAACGGACGCTACGGCGCCTTGGGGCGCGTAAGGTAAAGACCAACAGAGTGCCTATCGTTTTCGAGAAGACGATCGCTGCGGCGCTGGTGGGACACATCTTCGAAGCGGTGAATGGGGATTCCGTCTATCGCGGCGCGTCGTTCCTGACGGGCAAGTTGAACGAGAAAATTGCCGGGGACAACATCAATGTCATCGATGACGGAACCATGTATGGCGGCTTTGGCACCAGTCCGTTCGATGGCGAGGGTGTACCCAGCCGCAGAACGGTGGTGGTCGAAAACGGTGTTTTGAAGTCCTACATGCTCAACACCTATACCGCCAAGAAACTGGGTATGCAGACAACCGGCAATGCATCCCGGGGGCTGGCGGGCACGCCGGGAATCGGTCCAGGAAACTTCTTTCTGCAACCCGGCGCGAAAAATCTTAAAGAAATAATTGGCGATATCAAGGAAGGATTATTCGTAACCGAGTTTCTCGGATTTGGGGTCAACCTGGTTACAGGAGACTTTTCGCGCGGCGCCAGCGGACTATGGATCGAGAACGGCAAGCTGACTTTCCCGGTCGAAGAAATTACGGTCGCGGGTAATCTCAAAGACATGTTCTTCAACATCGCGGAGATCGGCAACGATCTGGAGTTCCGCAGCTCAATCGCTTCGCCGACTTTGCGCATTGATGGGATGACGGTCGCCGGCGAGTAGGGGTTAGAGGCAGTTGCCGATACCCAGGGTGTTCGCCTGCTGCGCTCAGGATCGATGTGAGTTTCTCAGTCGACGTGGCGCCCCGCTGCGTTCCGGTTCTCGCCACAAATCTTCTGCCCAAGCAAAAAGGCCGGCGCGGGTCGCCGGCCTCTGTATCAGGGGAACAGGAACTACGCTTTCTTCGGAGCGATGGCGTCCTTGGCGGCCTTGGCCACGCGGAACTTCACGACAGTCTTGGCGGGAATTTTGATGGCCTCGCCGGTCTGCGGATTGCGGCCCATGCGAGCTTTGCGATTCGACTTCACCAGACGGCCCAGGCCAGGCACGACAAATACACCGTTCTTTTTCGTCTCTTTGATTGCGACTTCAGCCAGCGACTCCAGAAATGCCGCCGCTTGTTTGTTGCTGAGTTCATGTTTCTCAGCCATCTGACGGACGAGCTGAGTTTTCGTTAAACCTGCTGCCATTTAGAAATCCTCCTTGAAGAATTGAGCAGTAAATATGCCCAATTTCTGCGTATCTTATACCACTTCGGAAGCTGTGCAAAGCATTTTCGCCATATTTTATGCGGTTTTTCCACAGCCAGTGTTCTGAAAGCCGCTAACTACGCGGGTTCCCGCGCGTGCTCGTGTCAAAAAACCAGTGGCAATGGTCAGCCCGGGGTACGAACGGCTCGACGCTCGGCATAAGACGGGCTCAAAACGAAGGAGGCTCAGGCCAGCAGCTTTCGCAGGTTGTTGTAGCTGATGCGTATGCTTTCAATCGGCGACTTGTCGCTGGTGTCCTGTTCCACGAAGTAGTATTCGATGCCCTGCGCCTGGGCCTGTTGCAGAATCGCCTTGAAGTCGATCGTGCCATTGCCCACTTCCGTGAAGTGCTCGGCCGCGGAGTTCAAGACCTGCGTGGGGGGAAAGCCGGGTTTGCGGTCCTTGAGATGCAGCATGCGAATGCGGTCGCGATACTCCTTCAGCATCTGGATTGGATCGCGCCCGGCTTGCGTGATCCAGTAGCAATCCATTTCAAGCTTCACCAGCTTCGGATCGGTATTTTTCATCAAGATGTCGAAACCGGTGGTCTGATCATACGGCTGGAATTCGTAATTGTGATTGTGAAAGGCAAACTTCATGCCGCGCGTCTGAATCTCTCGGCCCCATTGATTGAACTGGTCGGCAGCCTTCCTGAAGCCATCGGCCGTCCGCATGCTCTCGGGCAACATGGGGCAAACCATGTACTCCACACCCAGTTCGTGCGCATAGTCCAGCTTGCCGGCAAGTCCGGTGAAATCGAAGTGCCCGCTGGGGGCTCGCAACCCGGCGTCCGCGATCATGCGCCGCAACTCCCGTGCTGGATGGGTGTACACATTCCAGTACAGTTCGACTTCTTCGTAGCCGATCTGCCGGATCTCGTCCAGCACCTTCGGCAAGTTGGCTTCGGCCAGCGTCCGTACCGTATAAAGCTGCACGCCCAGCGGGATGTGCTCGCTGGCGGAGTGGGAAAAGCTAGACAGCGCGAGAGTCGAAACTCCCGCAACGGAAAGGCGGAGGAAATCGCGTCGAGTCGGCATGAGGTTAACATCCGCGACGTCAAAAAAAGGTTGAACGCGGATGATGCGGAATTATATTTCACAAACATGATTTCCGGCTTGTTTCTCGCGAGATCGGACGATCGCATCCAGAAACTTGCATTCCGCGCCCGCTCGCTGCATTATTCTTCACTTCGGCAGGTCAGGTGAATCTGCCGGGAGGAGAAGGTATTGATCAAACATCTTGCTCTGCTCGCCTTGTTTCTCAGTTCTCTGTTTCCGGCCGCAGCACAATCGGACGACTGGATTCAACTCTTCAATGGAAAAGACCTAAACGGCTGGAAGCACGTCGGGCCCGGCTCCATGTCGGTGGAGAACGGCCTAATCCGCACTCATGGTGGTATGGGTTTGCTGTACTGGACTGCCGGACCCGTTGGCGACTGTGTGCTTCGCGTCGTCTACAAGATGCGCGATGAGAACGACAATTCCGGCGTCTTCATTCGCATTCCCATCGAGCCGCGGGAGGAGTGGATGCCTGTCCACTACGGCTACGAAGTGCAAATCGACAACCATCCCGAGACTTCGAAGGAAGATGAGTACCACGTTACCGGCACGTTGTATTCATTGACGAAGCCGCTCGCCAAGCCCGGTAAACCGGGCCCGGAGTGGAACACGATGGAAATTACCATCGACGGGCCGCACACTGTGGTCATGCTCAACGGCGTTAAAGTCACTGATTACACCGAAGGCGGGCCCGTGCCCGAGCGCAAGTTCAGCTTCGAACCACAGCGCGGGCGCCGCCCCATGGTCGGCTATATTGGCCTGCAGAATCACAGCGACAATGACATTGTCTTTTTCAAAGAAGTAGCGATCAAGCCGTTGGCGAAGTAAAACCTTTACGCAAGCAAATCTGGAACGGAGGCGGCGCTAGTGAAACGGATTTCGCGACGAAACTTCTTGCAAACCACAGCAGGCGCAGCTGGAATCGCGCTGGCCAGCCGAGTGATCCCTCTCGATGCGGAGCCCATGTATGCGCATGGCAGGCAGGTTGCGACGAATGACCGGATCGACTTCGGGATCATAGGCATTGGGATGCAGGGTTCCGGACTGCTCAGCAACGCCGTCACTCTGCCGGGCGTGCAATGTGTCGCTGCCTGCGATTTGTACGATGGGCGGCATACGCTGGCCAAAGAAATTGCCGGGCCCACGATCACCACGACCCGCCACTATCAGGATTTGCTAGCCGACAAAAATATCCAGTGCCTCATCGTGGCGGTGCCCGACCACTGGCACAAACAAATTGTGGTCGACGCCGTTAAGGCGGGCAAAGACGTTTACTGCGAGAAGCCGATGTCCCACAACGTCGCGGATGGCGCGGAGATGGTCGCCGCCGCGCAGAAGACGGGACGCGTCGTGCAAATCGGCTCGCAACGCACCAGCTCCGCGCTGTTTGCAAAAACAAAGCAGATGTACGATCAGGGCGCGATTGGCGAGTTGTTCGAGGTCGAGCTCTCGCTGGGACGCAACGATCCGACGGGCGCCTGGGAGTATCCGCCGCCGCCTGATCTCTCACCTGCGAATCTGGATTGGGATACCTGGTTGGGGACCGCTCCCAAGAAGGCGTTCGATCCGGTGACATTCGCGAGGTGGCGTTGCTGGAAGGAGTATGGAACCGGGGTTGCGGGCGATCTGATGGTCCACCTGGTTAGCGGAACGCTTTTTGTCACCGGCTGGAACCAGGCTCCGAGTGCAGCTTACGCGCTCGGGGGCATTGTTCGTTGGAAGGACGGCCGCAATATGCCCGATCTTCATACAGTGCTGTTCAACTACGGCAAAACACCGGTATATGTCCGGCTGACCTTGGGCACGGAGACTGCCGAAGTCACCCGCTTCATGGGGCCGAAAGGAATTCTCGAAGTTGCCGAACACGGGCTTACCTACATACCGCAAGCCGGGATAGACACCGCGCCGAGCTACTACGCGCAAGGCTTTCCTAGGGCGATGCGCGAGGCCTATGAAAAGCAATGGCATGCTGAACACGATCCGCCGCTGGGGCGCGAGCCGCTGGAGGAAGTACTCCGCTACAGCGGCCCCTCCTATGACGACGTGAAGCCGCATTTGTGGAATTTTTTTGAGGCCGTGCGCAGCCGCAAGCCCGTGGTGCAGGATGCGGTGTTTGGGCACCATGCTGCCGCCGCCTGCCACATGGCAAATGCCTCGTACTTCCAGGAGGCTCGTGTCACATTCGATCCGGCCACCAACACCATTAAGACGTAGATATTATCGCCAGGCGAAGGTGGTCACCGTTTGTTGGGAATTCAGTTCGTCCTCGGATTTATTGCAGACCGACAAATCTTCGGCGCGAACATCGTAGGTGCGGCCGCACAGCGAACAGCTAATGCGATACAGCGGATCGCCGGCAGGGCCGTCGGGGCTTCGCGACATGCCCAGCTTGACGACAATTTCGGTGTGACATTCAGGGCAACGGGAACACAGAACGCGTGGACTCATTCGGCACGCTCGTTTCTATCCGCAGCCAGCATGATTGTTCCGGCCAGTGAGTGTCGGTGATTTCCATCACAGAGGCGAGAGAAATCCATCTTCAAACTTCGGTGTGCGCCTGACCGCGTGACGGCTAACTCCTGTCTTTGCCAATAAGCACCGCGACCTTATCCAGCTTCAATTTCATTCCTGTCCGTCCTCTGGTTTCAAGATCATGCCCCGGCTTGTCTTGCCGTTCATGACCACCACAGCGGGAGCGGCAAAGTGGAGGTGACGTACACAGCCGTGCTCATGGACTGCCGGCTGGGCCTTCAGCCACTCCCAGTCGACGAACCCCTCGCCTGCGTCGGGGTTGACGGTAAAGTAGCCAATCTGGAAAGCTGTGAGGTTCTGGAAGAAATGGCTCCCTTGCGATGGAGCAACGCGCATGTCGCGGAACCCTGACTCGACGATCACGCGCGCATTCGAGATCTGGTCCCATGCTACGGGAATCCCCAGCCAGGACTCGTTCGAGCCCCAACGTCCAACGCCGATGAGAAGGTACGGAATACCGGCTGCGCTGAGCTGCGCGTTGAAATGCGCGACGCTTTGCGCTACTTCGTGGCTCTGGGCGCGTTCGAAGCGATGAAAATCGACCACCACGGCATCGCATAGGTCGCGAATGCGCCCATGTCCCAGAACCTGCGAGCTGTGACAGATTAAACGGTCAGCAGCGATCTCTTCGCTGCGAACTTCCTCGCCTTCATGCGAAAGTACGAGGGGCCTCATCTGTAGAAATCCGAACTCGGCGTTCTGCCCCTGTTGCGGTGGAAGCTTGACGGCGAACTCAATCTCGACGGGGCGTCCGAGAACGGCCTCGCCGGTGGTCATCAGGTGATCGAGAATACCGGGCAAGGGAAACTGGCCATGCTTGAGTATGGGGGCAAAGCTCACGATGCGGGCGCCTCGACGGCCCAGTCCGTCATACACCGCATGATTGTCGGCCGAGTAAGTGGAACCCACCATCTGCAACGTCCCATCCTGCTCGGCTGCATCCAGACCGAAGAGAGCCTCGCGCAAGTCGTCGGCAGAATCAGCGTCGTGCGAAGAATTGCCGACTCTCAGCGCCCAGAATTCCGATTGCGAATTGGCAAGGATGTCTTCGACCGAGGAGAACTGAAGAAGGTTCCTGGGATACCGGGGACAGAAGCTGAGCGACTTGCCGCCTCCTACCACGGTGCGGCCCAGGCCTAGCGCTACCGCTGCGAAGCCGTCCTCCACCTTGACCGGAGGCACGGGATAGAAGTTCCTGGAGCGCACCACGCCGGAGAAATCGGGATAGAAGCGCTGCCCATGTGCGGTGCCAACAACCTGTTGAATGACCACCGCCATCTTTTCTTCTTCCAACCGATAGGGCGTCGCGCGCACGTACGCCTTGGCGTGCTGACTGAAGGTGGAAGCATACACGCGCTTGATGGCTTCCATGAGCTGTTCCAGACGTATTTGAATATCGGCATGCTCGTTGGCAACCATGAAAGTGTCGTAAACTCCCGCGAAGGGCTGGTACTGCGAGTCCTCCAACAGGCTGGAGGAGCGCACCGCCAGCGGGTAGCGTACCTCCGCAAGGAAGGCCAGAAGATTGTCGAGGAGCTTGGCCGGCAGCCGGGCTGCCAAAAAGCTTTGTTCGATCTGAGCGTCGTCGGGGCAGCGAATCGCGAAGTCGTGTAAATCATTTTCGGCCAGAAAGTCGTCGAAAGCATCCGTCGCTAAGACCAAGGTCGGTGGCACAACAATGCGAACACCGGGAAAGCGATGCGTGATGCGGCGCCGGTGCAGCACGTGCCGTACGAAAGCAAGACCACGTGCTTTGCCCCCCAGCGATCCACCCCCGATGCGCAGGAAGAACGTAGAGTGCGGCTCGAAGGACGCGGGGTTGAAGTCGCCGATGAGCGATTGATTCTGTTCCCGGCGATAGTCAACCAACGCGCGAATCAAGTCTTCGCGGAGATGTTGCGTGCCATTGAATTCCGAGACCTTGCGCGGTCTGAGCTTCTGCGCCAGTGCGAACTCGGTTCGCGCCATCAGCCAGTGTGAGAAGTGGTTGCGCTGCGCGTGATATTCGATGCTTTCATCAGGAACCCTGCTGAGCTGCATTTCCAGCTCGTTCAGGTCGGCTGCACGGGCCACTTCACAACCATCAGCCAACGAAAAAACGAAATCGCCGAATCCGGCGTGCTCGATCAGAAAACGCCGTAAATCCCCCAGCAGAGTCGGCGAGCCCTTCTGCAGGAAAGACAGACCTTGGGCGCGGGCGCGGGAGAGGAACTCAGTCCGCCCCGACTGCAGCACGATGGGCACATCCGGCACCACCTCGCTGATCCTTCGCGCCAGCTCGAAGCCAGCTTCCGGCATGACCTCTCCGCCCCGCGGGAATTCCACATCGGACACGACCGCCATAAGATAGGGCCGGTATTTCAGGACGAGATCGGCGGCCTCTTCATAATCGCAAGCCAGCAGTATCTTAGGACGCGCCCGTAATCGAACCAGTTTGTGTGCCGCATTGAGCCCTTCGCTGATCAGCCGCCTCGACTGGCTCAACAATTCCGTATAAATCACCGGCAGGAACGACGAGTAATAGCGGATATTGTCCTCGACCACCAGGATCACCGGAACCGACATCTGCTGAGAATCGTGTTCGACGTTGCGGCGGTCTTCGATGTACTTGACGATCGAGATCAGGATCCGTGCATTGCCCTGCCAAAGGAAAATGCGCTCAATGTCGGTGACCGGATTGCGGGCGACAAAGTCTTCGATTTCGCGATAGTCGTAGGCGAGCACGACCACGGGAACATCAAGGCCGGCCGTTTTCGCTCGTCTGGCGAGGGTGGCGGCGTCCATATCACCAACCCGCAGGTTGGTGACAATAAGGTTAAAGCGCGGCTGCGTGGCGGCCAGAGTCAGCGCCTCGTCACCGGTCGACACATGCGTAATGCGCGGTGCCTGCTGCAGATTCAGTTCGAGCGATTCGCCAATGAGCAGTTCGTTCAGCCGGCCGTCTTCCCGGAGGATGAAAGAGTCATAGAGGCTGGAGACAAGAAGAATATCCTGCACCCGGAAGGGCATCAGGTTCTCGAAGCCTTCAAATAGGTAGTCGGCTTCGCTGACGGGTTCGAGTACCGGCCTCATGCTCACAGTTTGTCCTAACCAAGCGGGTACCCCATTCTACCGCTCCGATTTTGAACGTAGGGTGGGAGCTACCCTCGGGGATTGTAGGGAAATGTGCCGGTTCAACCAAGGGAGCGTGTTACACCACGATGTGACGAGGAGTCGTGAGGTGGACTCAGCATCAGCCAGGGGAATCAATTGCCTATCCCCTCGTCGTTCCGGGATCTCTCTTGGGCGCTGATTACGATCCGAGCTGCGCATTACTGCTTGCGCTATGGCTTAAGGTGTTTCTGGAAGAACTTCACTGTCACGTCGTAAGTCTCCCGCGATTCGGGAACGTCGGGATCGTAGAAGAATCCGTGGAAGAGCCCGTCCCAGAGGTGGAGCTCGGCTTCCACGCCAAGCTTGGTGAGCTGGTTGTCAGTGTTAATGCCCGAGCTGTAGTCAAAGGCGCGGGTGCCGGAAATGATTAGCGTCGGGGGAAATTGGCGGAGCACATCAGGATGTTCCACCGGAGAGATCATGGGGTCGTGCATGTTGGCTTCGCTGAAATAACCCAGGTGCATTCTGCCGTCGGCAGCGCCGGGCTTGGGAGGCATGCGCCCGTCGAGCGGGGGCGTGGTGAACTCCGCATCTCCGCCAAAGTCGCCGGCTGAAGCGCAGAATATGCCGATGGCTCCGGGACGCGGCAAATGGTGGGTCTGGAACCAGGCCACCGATTGCGCCGTCAACATCCCGCCCGCCGAGCAGCCAAAAATGCCAATACTGTCGGGCTTGTATTGTTTGAGCAGCTCGCGGTACACATTGGCGACATCTTCGCTGGCGGCGGGAAACTTGAACTCGGGACCTTGACGGTAGTCCACGGAGATGATCTTGATTTTGCCGAGACCGGCAATCGGAATGGACTCGATGATGCCGCAGGTAGGTGCGCACACACTGAAGCCGCCGCCATGCAGGTTAATCAGGACACGGTGCTGGTTCTCCGCGGAGATGCCGGCCTTCGGTGTGATGACCAGCGTGTTTACCTCACCAATTTTCTTCGGCTGCACGTCGACGGGATAGCGGGCTTTCTGCTTGGCGATCAGGGGAGCGAGGTGAGCGTCGATCTGAGCCCGATTCTTAGCGATATCCGGATCGGGTGCAGGGTCGGGATGAAGCAGGCGATACGTGACGTAGGCTTTCGCCTCCGGACTGAGGAAACTAGAAAGCGGCACCGTCTGAGGCGGAACGTGCACCGTGCCGTCGGCGTCCACCGCGACGGCGGGTGCCGACGTGTTGGCGTCAACCTGAGCTGTGGCGAGAGTGCTGGAAAGCATTACCAGAGACAGAACAGCAAGCAAGAACAGAGCTGCGGTGTTGGCGGCGCGGATGATCATGGGCTGAACTATAAGCAGGTGGAGCGCCTCCTGCAAGCAGCTGCGTCAATACGACTCGCACCGCAGGCGTGGCAATCCTGACTCAGAACTTTAGTCCTACCTCCAGAACGACGGTAGGATCGGTCCAGCCGGCGTTGAAGATGTAGGTGGTGAACTCCCACTTCTTGTGCGAGACGCCCACAAAGAATCCACGCTGGACGGCGAGCTTGGTTTCGAAGGCCTTGGTGTGCTCCGCCACCAGGCCCAGGCGAAACCATTGAACCGGCGTGTATGTGAGCTGTGGCCAGCTGTAGTAGAAGTTGCCGGACTTGCTGCCGGTATCGAAGACATATTCATTGGAGACCGAGAGCTCAACCTTTTTGTAAGTAAGCGACGCTTCACAGCCGGGGGCAATGCCGTTCGTGCGGCCGAACACCCCGCCGATCATCGGAGTGACACTCAGCACCAGCTTCTTACCCGCGGTTAAGTCATAGCCGACCCAGGCCGAGCCGGTTCGGAGATTCTCGTAGTTGTAGCGTGCCTCGAGGTGCCATTTGCGGTCGGCGGTAAATACGGGACTGGCATAACTGGTTCCGTCAGGAATGATGTAGCCGTCAATGGTAAGGCTGAAAGCCCATGGGTTCGCGAGAGCCTTGGGTGCGTCACCTGCGGGCGGCGGCGCCTGTGCAGAGAGGTAGCAAGCCAGAAAAAACAAAGGTGCGACTGCGCCCAGTTGTTTTGCAATGTTCATTCGACGAAGCTGACAGTCAGCTCACCATAGCTTGTCGAGCCTCACTCAACGCTCGGTTTGCTGAAATCCGGCGGAGGAATGCCCGCAAGTTTCTCCAGCGCCACCGCGATTCGTTTGACCTCTTTGATCAACTCCACAAAAAAAACTACGCTCCCAACGATGAAGACTAGACCCAGTAATTCTCCCATCCTGTCCCTCCTAAATAGCGCGTAGGACTGCGGCCCTCCCTCTCCATCCGAGAGGATCAGGCCGCTTTGCAGGCCCGGCGGCGATTGTCAAGCAAATAAAACGACGGGGTGGACTGGCTCCACCCCGCCGGAATTATCGCACGCCAGACCTGAGGCTCTAAACGAGGCCCTGGTCCAGCATGGCATTGGCGACCTTCAGGAAGCCGCCGATATTAGCGCCGTTCACGAGATTGCCAGGGGTCCCGTACGTCTCGGCAGTCTCGTAACAAGTGTTGTGGATGGCGACCATGATCTTGTGCAGCCGGTCGTCGACTTCTTCGCGCGTCCAGCTCAGCCGTGCGCTGTTCTGGGCCATCTCGAGACCCGAGGTCGCGACACCGCCAGCGTTCGCCGCCTTTGCCGGCCCATAGAGGACCTTCGCCTCGAGGAACAGTTTGGTGGCTTCAAGCGTGCTTGGCATGTTCGCGCCTTCGGCCACAACCTTGATCCCGTTGTTGATCAGGTTAGTTGCGTCTTTGGCGTTGATTTCGTTTTGCGTCGCGCTCGGGAAAGCGCAATCCGCCTTCACGTTCCACAGCGGGTTGTAGCCCAGCTTCAGGTCGGTGGGCATGAAGATCGCCTTCTTGAACTGCTCAGCATACTGGCTGATGCGGCCGCGGCGAACGTTCTTCAATTCCATGACCCAGGCCAGCTTCTCGCGATCGATGCCATCCGGATCGTAGATCGCGCCGTCGGAGTCGGACAACGTAAGCGGCTTCGCGCCCAGGTCGAGCAGCTTCTCGACCGTGTACTGTGAAACGTTGCCGCTGCCGGATACCAGGCACAGCTTGCCGTCGAACGAATCTTTGCGCGACTTCAGCATCTCTTGCGCGAAGTACACACAGCCATACCCAGTGGCTTCCGGACGAATCAGCGAACCGCCCCAGTTGAGACCTTTGCCGGTCAGCACGCCGACGAACTCCTTGGTGATGCGTTTGTACTGGCCAAAGAGGAAACCGATTTCGCGGCCGCCTACGCCGATGTCGCCCGCCGGCACGTCCGTATCCGGACCAATGTGGCGGAACAGTTCGGTCATGAAGCTTTGGCAGAAACGCATGACTTCGTTGTCGCTCTTGCCTTTGGGATCGAAATCGGAACCGCCCTTGCCGCCGCCCATAGGCAGGGTCGTCAGGGAGTTCTTGAATACCTGTTCAAAGGCCAGGAACTTCAGGATTCCGAGGTTCACCGACGAGTGGAAGCGCAAGCCGCCCTTGTAAGGGCCGATGGCGCTGTTCATCTGAATGCGGAACCCGCGATTGACCTGGATGTTGCCTTGATCATCGAACCAGGGCACGCGGAACATCATGACGCGCTCAGGTTCCACGACGCGCTCGAGAATTCTTGCGGAGATGTATTCGGGATGCCGTTCCAGCACGAGGCGCAACGATTCCAGCACCTCCTGCACGGCCTGATGAAATTCTGGTTCGGCTGGATTCTTGGCTTTGACCAGCCCCATTACTTCGTTGATATAGTCGCCCGGCGCCTTAATCGCGGGCGACGTCATAAGTCCGACGTTCATAGGTCCTCCTCGAACCGATACAAACTCTCTGGTAACAGTCGTACTGCCCTCGGATCATTCGTCACGATCTAGACGAACACTGTATTGGAGTCCCGGACTCGGACCTTGCGCAGTGATTGCTATCACCCAAAACCGTGACTCGCTGGCCGGTGGCGAGTATTGATTGCAAAACGATCCGCTGGCTGCGGTCGTCTCGCGAGACTAGGCCGACAGGATACTAGCGCAATACGCACCCCTAAATCGAGCACGATGTCTTGGCACACTGCGTTACTTCCGTTCCAATCCCTGAACTCCTTTACAGGGTGGAGACCTCAACGGTTTCGACACCGCGTTGAGCGGCCCGCCGAAGGAAATGTGCAGTCCAATCGTCCGGTCCCCGGGGCTTCAGGTCCCACACAGCAACGGCCAGCACCGGCTGCTTAGTGCGGCTGCCCAAAGCGAGAGATTCGTCCAACAGGATCTCCGTCGCTTCGCGAATTGCGCCGCTGTCGTTGGGTTTTGGGTCGGCGATTACAACGTCACCTGAGGGCTCGAGTTGGTCGAGTGTGCGGTCGTAGCGCTCGCCCCAGTCTCCCGGACGATCAACCACGGACTTTATCCGGAACACTTCTCTCGGGAAGGGCAGAACCACGCGTCGGCGCAGGCCAATCTCGCCAGCCACGCCGAGGGCCAACAGATCGGCGCCGCATGCGGCCGCGCAGACCAGGGCGGTTGCGCCCCGAACCACGAAGAGATCGCGAATCCGAGCAGTCACGACGCCGATATTGGCAGCCGGAAAGCGCAGTGCAGGGGCTTCCGGCGGGTCTATGCGCCGGCCTGCTAAGGCCACGATCAAAGAATGCTCCTTGCGGTGCGAAAGTCTGAAGAGAGTGTATCGAAACAGGCTCACTGTTTCCTGCATGGACGGTCCTGCGCTTGACGTGGGTTTCATCTCGCATTACGCTACGCGCACTTAAAACGAAAGATAGTTTTCTTGTAAAACGCGTTCCACGCCATCGGGAGCCGCATGCCGAAATACAAAAACCTCGTTGTTCAGAACCAGGCAGCAAACGCCCAGCAACGGGCCAGGGACGTGATTGCCCGGCCCATCGGCCCAGCACAAGAGCGGCTCGATCTGGCCAAAGAGCTTTCAGACCTGAACCTTATAGGCTATGCCCGCCAGGTGCTGGAGAAGGCCGATCTGGAGAGCGCGCAGCAAGATGTTCGAAGTAAAGTCCTCCGCAGGCTTGCGGTCTTGACCGCCAAGGACCAGGAGCTTCCACTCGATACCCGGTTGAAAAAGGCAGAGTCCATCCTGAAGAAGTTGCTGGAAGCGACGCCCGCGAGCGAGATCGAAACCCTGCAGGACATCTATGGCTCCCTCGGTGGCGTTTTCAAGCTGCGCTGGTATGCATATGCTCTGACCGACGATCTGAGACGCTCACTGCAGAGTTATGAGGAGGGCTACAAGCTGGAAGTGAATGGCAGCTTTTGGGCCTATGTAGCCATCAACACGGCATTCGTGCAAGACCTGCTCAGCGAGAACGTACAGCCGGGCATGGGCTTGCCTGTGCCTGACGAGGCTGACACCGCCCAGTCGATTCGTGAAAAAGTGATCGCCACTCTTTCGGCAAAAACCGTTTCCTCGACGGGTACGGATGCTTACTGGACCTTGTGCTCCCTGGCGGAAGCGTATCTCGGGATTGGCGATACCGAAAACGCCAAAGCATGCAGTATTAAGGCGGCAGAGGCGCCGCATCATCCCTGGGAAACCGAAACCGCAGTTAAGCAACTAGTGCAGGTGGCGCGAATCCGGGCCGGCAAACGCGGGTTGGACATCGCGGATTTAAGTACGGCTCCGGAGTGGCTTGCGGTGAAGCCTCTGCTGGGGAAAAGCGCAGTCGGCGCGGAGTCGTTCCTGCGAGGCAAAGTGGGTCTGGCGCTCTCAGGCGGCGGTTTTCGGGCTTCCCTCTACCATATCGGGGTCCTGGCGAAGCTGGCCGAGTTCGACATGCTTCGTAACGTTGAGGTGATCTCGTCGGTCTCGGGCGGAAGCATCGTTGCGGCTTACTATTACTTGAAACTCAAGCAGCTGCTGGAAGCAAAGCCTGACGCCGAAATCACGAAGGCTGATTACGTGCAACTCGTGGGCCAGATGGAGCGGGACTTCCTGGCTGGTGTACAGAAGAATCTACGGACGCGAATGCTGCTCTCCTCCCGCAGCAATTGGAGAGTGCTTACCTCACGCAAATCGTCTACCACCCACCGGCTCGCCGAGCTTTACCATCAGGTTCTGTATGGTCCTCTGAGTGGTCCAAAGAACATGCACGAACTGCTGATCGCGCCGGCCGGAGCGGCGTCGAATTTTTATCCCAAATACGATAACTGGGGCCGAACCGCGAAGGTGCCGATCCTGATCTTGAATTCCACCACACTCAATACCTGTCACAACTGGCAATTTACGGCGAGCTATATGGGAGAGCCGCCGGTACGATCGGTAGACGCTGAAATCGACAGCAATGATCGATTTCGCAGGATGTATTACGAAGACGCTCCGACGGATTACAAGAGCTTTCCCCTGTCCCATGCGGTGGCTGCATCGGCGTGCGTTCCTGGACTCTTCCAACCTCTCCTGCTCGACCGCCTGTATGAAGATCCTGAAGGTGATGACATCTACGACGTTGAGCTCGTCGATGGTGGCGTCTTCGACAACCAAGGCGTCGCCAGCCTCCTCGACCAAGATTGCTCCGTGCTGCTTGTGAGTGATGCCTGTGGCCAAACCGGTTTGGAAGAAGACCCTGACACCAGCCATTTCGGCGCGATGTCAAGGTCCAACAACATCCTCATGGCGCGCGTGCGCGAAATACAGTATCTGCTGCTGGCGTCGCTACGCGATGCTCACCTGCTTCGCGGCCTGATGTACATCCACCTCAAGAAGGATCTGGCTGCCCGCGCGATCGACTGGCTGGGCTGTCACGACAACTCGAGTCCTCCTGGCGACCCTCTCTTGACTTCATACGGTGTACGTCGCGATGTGCAACGAGCGTTGGCGGATATCCGTACCGACCTGGATTCGTTTTCCGATGTTGAAGCCGATGCTCTGATGTACAGCGGATACAGCATGACGGGCCAGGTGTTTCGTGAATGCATCACCGGCTTCGGCCCTGGCGAGGCTGGCGAAGAAGATTGGCGATTCTTGAGCATTGAGCCGCTCGCCCGTGCCACCAGCGAAAGTCCGGACCTCGACAAGCTGCGCAAGGCGTTGAAAGTGGCGCATGAAATCTGGGGAAAAGCTTTTTTGTTGAAGCTGGGCACCCATTGGAAATACTGGCTTGGACTGCTGGCCGCAATCGTTCTGATTCTGATTGGCTACAGAGATTTCAACCTGTATCCCGAACCGCCGGTTCGCATGATCGGCTTCATTTTGCTGCTGATTTTGGTCGCAAAATTAGTCGAGAAAATCTGGGGCAGGTTCCGCTACCGAAACTCGGTCGTGCAATTTATCGGCTCGCTGGTGTTGGTTGCAACAGGATGGCTCATCCTGACGATTCACCTTCGCCTCATCGATCCAATCTACCTGCGGTGTGGCCCCAAATATCGCAAGGCGGAAACGGACGTTCCGCCCCCTCAAAAGGCGGCAGGCGCGGGTGGATAGGTTGGTTTGACCGCCTGTCGAAACCAAGTACCATATGCCCCGCGTAGCTCTCAACACGACGCCTGGCGAACGGCTCGGCCTCTCCTCTATACTTCGTCGAATTGAATGGAAAAACCAGTAGCCGTCATGGTGTCGCGGTGTACATTTTCTTGACACGCTAAATTTACAGGAGGTCGAAGTGGGGGTGGATCGCCGGTTATTCCTGAAGCTGTCTGGTGCAGCGGCAGCTGGCGCCTGGGTTGGTTCAAAACCGCTATTGGCTGCGACAGGTCAAACGACTGCAAACTCGGCTGCGCGCCTGACGACCTTCAGCTACAGCGACGTCCAATTGCTCGACGGGCCAATGAAGCAGCAGTTCGATTATCATCACCAACTATTCCTCAACCTCGACGAAGACAGCATGCTGAAGGTCTTTCGCCAGAAGGCGGGCATGCCGGCTCCGGGCCCAGACATGGGCGGCTGGTATGACCTGAGTGGTTTCGACCTGGAGAAGAACGACTTCCAGGGCTTCGCCACCGGGCATGGCTTTGGACAATATGTCTCAGGACTCTCGCGCGCTTATGCGGTTACCGGATCACAGGCTACGTGCGCCAAAGTCAACCGTCTGGTGAAGGGTTACGCTGCGACGGTCGATCCGAAAGGCTCGTTCTTCGTGGACTATCGCTTTCCTGCTTACACCTACGACAAGCTGTCGTGCGGCCTGATCGATGCGCATGAGTTTGCCAAGGACCCTAACGCCATGGCGGTCCATGAGAAGCTGACCCAGAGTGTGCTCCCCTATTTGCCGGAAAAAGCGCTTTCGCGTGCCGAGCAACGCTCGCGGCCCCACAAAGATGAGTCGTATACCTGGGACGAATCGTATACGCTGCCGGAGAATTTCTTTCTCGCGTATCAGCGGAGCGGAAACGACCTCTACCGCCAACTCGCGGTCCGCTTCCTGGAAGACGATACGTACTTCAATCCGTTGGCGGAGAACATCAACGTGCTCGTGGGTGAGCATGCCTATAGTCACATGAATGCCTTCAGCTCGGCGATGCAGGCGTATCTCACGATGGGCAGTGAGAAGCACTTGCAAGCGGCCAAGAACGGATTCGCCATGGTCAGCGAGCAGAGCTTCGCTCCTGGTGGCTGGGGTCCGAACGAGGCGTTCGTCGATCCAAACCACGGAATGCTGGCCGTCAGCCTGCAGAAGACGCACTCGAGTTTCGAGACGCCGTGCGGTTCCTACGCTCACTTCAAGATCACGCGCTACTTGCTGCAAGTGGAAAAAGATCCGCGGTATGGCGACAGCATGGAACGGGTGCTCTACAACACGATTCTCGGAGCCAAGCCGATCCTGCCCGATGGCACCACCTTCTATTACTCCGACTATGGCACGACCGGCAAAAAGGTGTATTACCGCGACAAGTGGCCGTGCTGCTCCGGCACATTTCCGCAGGTGGTTGCCGACTACCACATCAGCACGTATCTGCGCGGACCCGACGGAGTGTACGTCAACCTGTTTGTGCCTTCGGTCCTCAAGTGGACGGCAGGCAGCGCAAGCTGCACCCTGACACAGGAGACGAAGTATCCATTTACCAATACTGTCCAGATGCGCGTCGGCACGAGCCAGCCGACGGACTATACCTTGTACGTCAGGATTCCCGCATGGACCAAAGATGCCGTGCTGGCGGTGAATGGCAAGAGGATTTCCGAAGGTGTGCGGCCCGGCGCTTTCGCCGCGATTCGCCGCACCTGGAAAGATGGCGATCGAGTGGAACTGGAGCTGCCGATGCCACTTCGATTGGAGACGGTGGACAACAAGAATCCGCAACTGGTTGCGCTGCTGCGCGGACCTTTGGTGTTGTTTGCCATTGCCGACGCACAACCGGCCTTCGAACGTTCGGCACTGTTGGCAGCCAGTTCGACCAACAACTCAGCCGGAGATTGGACCGCTCACTCCACGAGCGGACAAGCGGTCGTGTTGCGGCCCTTCGTCAGCATTCAAGATGAGAGCTACAGCACGTATGTAGTTTTGAAATCTTGAACCACGCGGCCCAAAGTGAATAAGCCGCTAGGTCGTCGCTTGCGCATTCGCTGCGGGCACCGCGATCGCAGGCAAGCGAATCTGAAAACGGGTATCGCCAGGAGAGGAAGTGACATTAATCGATCCCCGATGCTTGCGCACGATGCGCAAAGTCGTGTCCAAGCCCAGGCCTGTGCCTTCGCCAACGCCCTTGGTAGTGAAGAATGGTTCAAAGATGCGCGACTGAATTTCCGGCGGGATGCCCGGTCCCGAGTCGCCGATTTCCACTACCGCGCAATCGCCCTCCAAGTACGTCTTGATGCGCAGTTCGCCCTCGCCATGCATCGCATCGACAGCGTTGTCGATAATGTTGGTCCACACCTGGTTCAACTCGCTGCCATAGGAGTTCACCAGCAGCGGGGTGTCATGGTAGTCGCGCTGGATATTCACACCCTTCTTCAGCTTGTGCGCCATGATCGTCAGCGTGTTTTCCAGTCCCTTAGCGAGGTCGACGTCCTGGACCGGAGCCTGGTCCATGTAGGAATACTCTTTGATCGCGCGCACCAGGTCCGAGATCTTGGAGGTGCTGTTCTCCAGTTCGCTCAGCAGGTCGTTGATTTCCAACAATGCAGAGACTCGCTTCAGCGCCGGTTCAGCAATCGTGGATCGCACGGTGCCCAACAGTCGATTGAGCGGCTCCGGTTGCACACCCGACTCCACCAGCGGCGTGGCGTACTGCCAGCTGTTCGCGATTCCGTGCTGCTGCAAGATCGTCTCGACTTCCTCTTCCAATTGGCTCGCCCGCAGCACATCCGTCGGAGCTGATCCAGGGCAGCAGGTCGCTTCGAACGTTTCGATTGCGGCCTTCTCCTCCGCGGTAACCTGAATGGCTTCCAGCTTGCTCACCGAACTTCGAAACTCGCCCACCGCACCGCGCAGGCGTTCGGCCGTTCTCCGCGCCGCAGCGGCTGGATTGTTCAACTCATGTGCGAGCCCTGCTGACAGCTTGCCCAAGGCGGCCAGGCGGTCGCGTTGCTGCTCTCCACGTGTGGTTTCGCGAGCGCGATCCACCATGGTCGCAACCAGGCGTCGCCCCAGCTCCGGCAGATGGGCCAGCAACTCGTTGAACTGCGAAGCCGGAAACACCAGAATACGGGACGCCCGCACCGCACGGCCCGTCGCAGGAAACTTCACCATGCGCGAATAGGGCAGCACGCCGGAAACGGTTCCCGCATACGTGGTGAACACGTTATCGCTGGCGTCCTCGAAGCGTGCCTGCAGCTCACCTTCCAGAACCACCATCATTTTGTCCGCGGGATCACCGCCGCGAACATAGATGTCCCCCGGCTGGAGGTGAATTTCTTCGGAATGAGCGAGGAACCAGTCGAGTTGCTCGTCCGGCAGGTCGTGAAATACCGCAACCGTTCGCAGCTCATCTTTGTTGGCCATCGTCTATACCTTCGCCATGTAGCGATGCACGAATTGCACGGCTATTGCACCTTCCCCTACCGCTGAGGCAACACGCTTGATGGAGCCATGCCGCACATCGCCGACGACGAAAACGCCGGGCATGCTGCTCTCCAGCAGGAAGGGATCCCGGTCCAGGTTCCAAGCCGCCGGAAGCTTGCCGTCTTTGAGAAGATCGGGCCCGGCAAGCACAAACCCCCGGTCGTCCCGAACAATCGCGCCTTCGAGCCAATCGGTTCGCGGGAGGGCGCCGATGTAGATGAACATGGCACTCGCCCGCACTCGCTCGATGGTGTCTGTGTCGGAACACTGCACCGAAATTTCTTCCAGATGCGTATCTCCGTGGACCTCCACCACGGAGGCGTGCGCCCAAACCTGAACGTTAGGAGTTCTCTCAATTTGATCGATGAGGTAGCGCGACATGGTGGCAGAAAGCGAGTCGCCGCGTACCAGCATCACGACCTTCTCGGCATATTGCGCGAAATTCAGCGCGGCCTGTCCCGCCGAGTTTGCGCCTCCTATGATGTACACGACTTCGGCTTTGTACGAAATCGCCTCCTGGCTACCTCCTCCGTAATAGACGCCCGCACCCTGTAAGCGATCGATGCCGGGAACCTCCAGCCTGCGCCACTGCACGCCCGTCGAGATCAGCGCTGCATGACACGAGATCTCGTTGCCGTCGGCAAGTTTGAGTATGCGATACGGCCCTTCGGCACGCAGCCCGACCACTTCTTGCGGAGCAATAATTTCGACGCCGAAGCGCAACGCCTGCATGACCCCCCGGCGCGCAAGATCGCCGCCGCTCAACCCAGCCGGGAATCCGAGATAGTTCTCGATGCGAGAGCTTAAGCCGGCCTGTCCACCGGGCGCTTCACGATCGATCATCACCGTTTTCAAGCCTTCGGACGCGCCATAAACCGCGGCCGCCAGGCCGCCTGGACCTCCTCCGACGATGGCAAAGTCATAGAACTGCGTATCGGCCCGCGTCTTCAGTCCAACCTTCTCCGCGAGCTCGGCTGGTGTTGATTGAAACAGCCTTGTGCCATCCGGAAACAGGGTTAGCGGCAGCTTGGCAGCATCATCGCCGATGGAGGCGATCAGCTGCTTCACCTCGGGATCTTCTGCCGACAATTCGACGTCGATCCATTGATAGGGAACGTGATTTCTTGCCAGGAAATCGCGCACCTCGTAGGCGCGAGGCGACCAGCGGGTGCCCAGGACGCGAATTCCTTCGTACGGCGGCCGGTACGAAGCGTTCCAGTCTTCCAACAGATCGTCGATCACTGGATACAGGTGCTGCGACGGAGGATCCCACGGCTTCAGGAAGAAGTAATGAACGTTGACTTCATTGATGGCATTGATCGCGGCGCTGGTGTCAGCATAAGCGGTCAGTAAGGCCCGCTTGGCATCGGGATAGACTTTGCGCGCTTCATTCAGAAAGCCGACGCCGTCCATGTGAGGCATGCGCTGATCGGCGAGCAGCAGGGCAACGGCGTCATTTCGTACTCTGAGTTCGCGCAGCAGGCCGAGGCCGGCGTCCCCGGAATCGGCACGGAGCACGCGATACTTTTCTCCGTAGCGGGATCGAAGGTCGCGCTCGATCGCCTTCAAAACATTGGGATCATCATCGACGGTCAGCAGTGTCGGTTTCGCCATCCTCGGATACCTTTCCTGATCCTAACCTGCCGCATCAGGTTCGTTAGATACCATCAAGGCCTTGCGCGACTCTTGAGCCGAGGAGGCGCGCCTGTCGAAATTCGCTATTCGCTTCTGGCTATCGGTCCTTCCTTCGCTGTCATCTTGAATCCCTTTTTCAGGGGCGAGGACCAGCGGCTTCCCACCAGCCGAATCCTGCTTCCCTGGAATCATCTTCCACGCCACGATCGAGCTGCCAATGGCAAGCGCCGCACACAGCCACATCATCCGGCGAAAACTAAAAACGAACCCGTCCACAACCGCCGAATGGACCGCCGACGCGGTCGCAGGATTGGCACTGGCAGGTGCCTGCAACCCGGCCAGCTTCGTAGCGTTCGCTTGTACCTGGTTGCGCACGCTTTCGGGAATCGCAGCCTGTGCCAGGGCGCGGTTCAGGTAGCTGGAAAATTGGGTGACCATCAACACCCCAAGCACTGCCACAGCCAGAAGCGAGGCGACGCGCGCCACCGCATTGTTAATCCCTGACGCCGTCCCGGCCCGGTCCGGATCGATCGACTCCATTACCACCGTCGTCAGCGGAGCAACGCTGACCGCCATCCCGAATCCCAGCACCACTACCGCCGGGAAAAACGTGTTCCAGTAACTTCCTCCTACCGAGGGAGCCGCGAACAGAAGAAATCCAACCGCTACGATCAGCGGGCCCCCAATCAAAGGCAACCGGGCCCCGTAGCGCGCCACTAACCCGCCCGACCAGCGTGACAATAGGAACATCAGCAGGATCAGGGGCAACACTGCTGCTCCTGCTGCCGTAGCCGAATAGGCTTGTACCTGGATCAGATTGAGTGGCAGCAGAAAGAAGAAAATCCCAATCGCCGCGTAGAGGAAGAGCGTCAGCAGGTTCGCTGCCGCGAAGGACCGCGAGCGAAACAGACTAAGCGGCACCATGGGGAAGGTTCCCCGATTTTCAACCGCCAGCAACCCCAGCAGGCAGGCGAGCCCCAGGGCGAGACTTCCCCCCACAAACCCACTCTTCCAGCCAAGCTCCGAGGCCTCAATAAACCCGAAGACGAGTCCGCCGAGGCCCAGCGTGGCCAGCAGCGCGCCCCACCAATCGATTCGGCCCTCACGGCTGCTCTTGCTCTCGGGAACGTGCCACCACGTAATTGCAATCACCGCGATCGCGAGCGGCACATTCAGGAAGAACGCCCAACGCCACGACAGGTGCTCGATCAGCCAGCCACCCAGCACGGGTCCAATGGCGGTGGTAATGGCCGTCGAGCCGGACCAGGTTCCGATGGCACGGCCACGCTCCTTCTCGTCAAACGAGGCGCTGATCAGTGCAAGGCTGCCCGGAACGAGAAATGCTGCTCCGACCCCTTGCACGGCACGGGCGTAAATCAATTCACGAACGCTGGAGCTGACACCGCATACCACGGAGGCGATGGTGAACACCCCCACTCCAAGCAAAAACATTCGCCGCCGGCCGAAGAGGTCGCCCATCGAGCCGCCCACCAGGATTAGCGCTGCCAGCGTGAGGCCGTACGACTCGACCACCCACTGCACATCGACAAGGTTGGAGCCAAAGGTCTTCTGCAAGGCCGGGAGCGCCACGTTCACGACGGTGCTGTCGATGAAGGCGATGCTCGAGGCGAGGATGGTCGCGGCCAGAACCCATGTGCCAGTGTTCGGGCTGGAAGAGGTGGCGGGTCGCGAATCCACTATGGCCTTGTCGCAAGGCGGCAACATGAGCGTTATGGATGTACCGTCACGAAGATTCGCTTCAGGCCGACGCTACTTTGCCGCTTTGCCCGCCTGCCTCACCTGCGCGAGCACCTCTTCAGCATGGCCTTCGGGCTTCACATTGTTGAAGATATGCACCAGCTTCCCGTCCGGCCCGATCAGAAAGGTCGTGCGGACAATGCCTATCACCTTCTTCCCGTACATGTTCTTTTCTTTCAGGACATCGAACTTCCTGGCGGCTTCTTTTTTATCGTCGGCCAGCAGGGTATACGGCAGCTCTTCCTTTTCTTTAAACTTGAGTTGAGCCTTCGGCGTGTCGGGCGAGATACCCAGAACCACCAGCCCAGCCTTCTTCAACTTGGCATATGCGTCGCGGAACCCGCGCGCCTCAATGGTTCAGCCGGGTGTGTTGGCCTTAGGATAGAAGAACAGCACGACGTTGCTGCCCCGGAACTGTTCCAGCGAAACTGGGTTACCGTTTTCATCGGGCAGAGTGAAGTTGGGAGCTTTCTCGTTGATTTCCATACCGCAATACCTATACCGCATTCGGGGCTGCAAGGTCACGTTTGCGCTGCTGGCGGTGTTACTGGCGGTCAACTTTGCCGCCGCACAACGTCCCCAGATGCGTCATCGGGAGGAAACTACCGACCAGCAACCCGCGGCGAAGAAACCAACCGCAGGCAACGCTCGCGCCATCGGCGTAGTTGAATTCCTGCCCAAGGGAGGGGTTCGGCTCATCCCCGTAGCTCTTTGGCTCGATGGCCGTTATTACGATGCGAGTTTGTACGCGGCCAATCCTGAGCCTTTCGCGCTTCAACCAGAAACGGTGTATCAAGCGGAAGACTACGGCGAGCCGACCGGACTGTTCACGGTGACTGAGCCCAAAGAAATCAACGGCTCGTGGGTGGCCGACGGACAGTGGAAGCCGCACCTCAACATGGACGTCAAACTGGCCAGCGACGCGGCGAAAGAAGCGGCCAAACTGCCGCCGAAAAAACCGAGCAAGGCTGTGATGACTGGCGACGCCGATGACGGGCCGCCAGTGCTTCATCGCCCCGCGTCGAGCGGGACGGCGGACCCTCCCTCAGCGCCGAGCACACCACCGTCCACCGCGAACAAGACCGCGCCTTCCAATGGCACTTCCACTTCGTCGCAAGGTACTCAGACTGGTGACGCGTCAAACACGACGGCGAGTTCTTCCAGTGGCAGGCCAACCCTGAAGCGTCCCGGTGACGATCCTGATCCGGCGCCCGCTTCAGCCCCTGCGACCAGCCCGACATCGACGACACGGGACGATGATCCCGATCGGCCGACGTTGAAGACATCGTCACCGGCACCGGCTCAGGCGTCTACGTCTTCATCGGCCGGGGCGCAAACGGCAGCCCCGGCTGTTAATACGTCCTCGCCCTCTTCGGATGAAAACGATCCAAATCGTCCCCTGCTGCAGCGCGGCAAGCAGGCGAACCTTGGCGATTCTCAAACTCCTGCCACGTCGAACGCTGCGGCTGGAGCTAAGAGAAAGCAATCCGCTATGGCCACTACCCCTCCCTCGTCGACTCCCGCCGGACCAACTCAGATGCGGAAGAGCTATCCCGCCATATCCGACGCTGGAACCTACGAGACCAGGCCTTTGCTGTACAGCCTGTCCGGCGCGGATCGCGACCACGCGACCCAGGAGCTTCAGAAACTTGCGCTGGAGGAACTCCGGCACTACGCTACCAAACGCAAAATCACCTTGCCCAAGGGTACCGGCTTCACGGACTACGACTTGCGCGCGTTTGATCTCGACCTGAGTAATTCGGCGACCCTGGTCTTCACAGGCAAACTCGCCGCGCAGGACAGGAAAACTCTGCACGGCGGCGAGTTCGATTATTTCGTCACGGTCGTCGCTCACCAGGACATCAACGGCGATCTGCAGAAGGTTTTCGCTTCCGTCACCGACAGCAACTATCTCGACGCCGTCTCGCGCATGGAGTTGGTAGGCGCCGTCGATGCCTCCGGCAACGGTCACGGCGATCTCTTGTTCCGTCAGTACTCCGACACGGGCATCAATTACGGACTTTATCGGGTCTACCCGTACCAAATGCAGAAGCTCTTCGAGGGCGGAGCTTCGATGTAGGCCGTAAGAATTTTAAGTTTCGAGTTTCAGCACCCGAACTCTTCCACAATATTGTCATTTCGGAAACTTTTTCTGGGGTGAGGGAGCTGCGGTTGCGATGTATGGCGACACTGCCGACGCACCGAGGACAGTTTCAACGCTGCTTCTTTCGCTCACTTACAATCCCTACATGAGTTCCCAGACATGAGTTCCCAGCCGCAACACTGGAATTCCGAGCTGTACCAGGGCAGCTACTCGTTCGTGTGGCAGTACGGGCAGGACGTTCTGACGCTGCTGGCGCCTCGGCCAGGCGAGCGCATCCTCGATCTCGGTTGCGGCACGGCACAGCTTACCGGCGACATCGCGAAATCAGGAGCGGAGGTTCTTGGTGTCGACTACTCGCCTGACATGATCGCTACTGCCCGGAAGAACTATCCTAACTTGCGCTTTGAAGTGGCTGAGGCTTCACGGCTGCCCTTTGTCAACGAGTTTGACGCCGTCTTCTCGAATGCGGTGTTGCACTGGGTGCGCGACCACCTCGGAGCCACCGAGTCGGTCGCGCGAGCTCTCAAGCCGGGAGGTCGCTTCGTCTTCGAGATGGGCGGGCGAGGCAACATTCAGAGCATCTGGGATGCCATGGTGGAGGGTATGCGGGACATGGGGATTGAGCAGCCGGAGCGGTTTTCCCCTTGGTTTTATCCCTCCATCGGTGAATATGCCACGCTCCTCGAGGCGCAAGGTCTCGAGGTTCGATTCGCCACGCTGTTCGATCGCCCGACCGTGCTGGAAGGAGGCCCGGCCGGACTGGCCAGCTGGCTGAGGATGTTCGGGAGGTTCGTGACAGATTCGATCCCCGCAGATTGTCGGGAGGAATTCGTCCACCGGGTCGAAGACCTTGCCCGGCCTGCGCTGTTTCGCGACGGCATCTGGACAGCCGACTACCGGCGCCTGCGTATGGTCGCCGTAAAAGCGGCCATCCTGAAATGAGTAAGCTTGCCAACGAATCTTTTCTGACCAGCGCCCAGGTCAGGGCCGCGCAACCGCTGCCGCGTAAGTTTTTCGATCGCGATCCCGTTGCCGTCAGTCGACATCTGTTGGGCAAGCTGCTAATCCGCCGCGAAGGCCGCAGACTGCTGTCTGGCCGCATTGTCGAGGACGAAGCTTACCTCGGCGCGGAGGACCCAGCGGCGCACACCTATGCCGGCCGCACACCCCGTAACGCTGTTCTGTTCGGGCCACCTGGCTACGCCTATGTGTATTTCATCTACGGCAATCACTACTGCCTGAACGTTTCCTGCATGCGCGACGGCTCTGCAGGAGGCGTCCTACTGCGCGCCATGCAGCCGGTCGCGGGGGTCCAAGCGATGATCGATGCTCGAGGCTTGCAACTTACGCCAGTACCCACCGACGCGCAAATGCGGCTTATCTCCAGCGGCCCCGGCCGTATGTGTGAAGCGCTGGACATAACGCGTGAGCGAGATAACGGAAAGGACCTGACTACCCGTAGGTCAGATCTCTGGTTCGCCGATGACGGCTTTCGTCCCGAACGGATTGCGACCACGCCGCGCATCGGGATCAGCAAGGCAGTCGATCACCCGTTGCGATTTGTGATTGCCGGAAATCCATATGTGTCCGGCAATAGAGTGGCATGAGTTGACCGGGCATGGTGATCTGCGGCTGACAGTTTGAAACGGTGATGGCTGTCCAAGAGTTGTCGAGTCGAAGCACCTCCAGGAGCGGCAAACAGACCCAGGCTCAGCCACACTCATGGGGTGCGAGAGGAACTTGTCCTACTCCGGATCGTGCCATCCGCCAATATCCGCGGCCAGCTCGCGCGAATCAGGAGGTCCCCAGGTGCCGGGCTCATAAATCTCCGTGGGGCAGCAATCGCCGAGGATGGGATCGACGATGGCCCACGCGGCTTCGACTGCGTCCTGGCGAACGAAGAGCAGCGGATCGCCGCGCATCGCGTCCGTGAGCAGCCGCTCGTAGGGACCGATCTCATCGTCGGTGCTGTACTTGACAGCGGAAAGCTCCACCGACATGGGAACCATCAATGGGCCCGGCCGCTTCACCCGGCCTCCGATACTCAACTCGATGTCCGGTCCCAGCCGGAAGCGAAAATAGTTGCGGCCTTCCGTACCGCCCTTGGCCAGCGGAGGCTTGCGCAACTTCACGAACACCTCGGTCGCTGTCGTCGGCATGCGTTTGCCCGCACGAATCAGAAACGGCACACCGGACCATCGCCAGGAATCAATCTCCAGACGCAACGCGGCAAAGGTCTCGACGTCGGAATTGGGCGATACCCCAGGCTCCTGTCGATACCCGCGAAATTGTCCACGCACGATATGCGCCGGGCTCAAGGGCGGAATCGTGCGAAAGATCTTCACCTGCTCATCACGCACGGAATCGGCATACATGGTGGTTGGCGGCTCCATCGCGAGAAAGGCGACCACCTGCAACAGATGATTCTGCACTACGTCGCGAATGGCCCCGGCTTCTTCATAAAATTTGCCACGGCCTTCCACGCCAAAAGCTTCCGCCATCGTGATCTGCACGCTATGTACATAGTTGCGGTTCCAGATCGGTTCCAGAAAGCTGTTGGCAAAGCGGAAGATCAGCAGGTTTTCCACCGCTTCCTTGCCCAGGTAATGATCAATGCGAAAGATGCGTTCTTCGGGAAAGACCTCGTGCAGGGTGTCGTTCAACCGACGGGCAGAGAGGAGGTCGCGGCCGAACGGCTTTTCCAGGATCACGCGAGCGCCGGCGGCGCAGTCGGACTTCGCCAGTCCTTTGACGACGATCGGGAACATGCTCGGCGGAATCGCCAGGTAGTGGGTTGGAGCTTGCGCATCTCCAAGTTTCTGGCGCAATTGTGTGTAGGTCCTGTCCTCCTTGTAGTCGCCATCGATGTAGGCCATCAGCTCACAGAGCTTCTGGAAAGCCTCCTCGTCCACGCCGCCGCATACTTGATCAGGCTGTCGCGGGCGCGCTCGCGCATCTGGTCGACCGTCCAACCTGACTTGGCTACCCCGATGACAGGCACATTCAATGTGCCATGTTTGACCATGCTTTGCAGCGCAGGAAAAATCTTCTTATAGGCCAGATCCCCGGTGGCGCCGAAGAAAACGAAAGCATCAGAGTTTTGCTGTGCCATGAGCTCCTCTTACAGTTGGCAAACAGGGTTGGATGAGCAGAGCTTTGAAACAGTTTTGCTGCAAACCGTATTGCACTAGCCCGCACTAGTGTATCTGGTGACCCGACGTGAGGGAGGCCGCACTCGCCGCTGAAGCTATGCCTTCTGTCCTGTACCATAAGGCTGATTCGATGAGTTCCCCCGATCCCATTCAGCACACCAGCGAACGTGTACTGGAATTCGACCAGTTTCGGCAATTGCTCGCGATTTACGCCGGGTCTCCGCTGGGACAACTGCGCATTGCCGCACTCGCTCCATCGCAAAGCCGCGAATGGATCGAACGCCAACAGCAGCTCACGGAAGAGCTGCGAGGGTACCTGCGAGCAGGCGGCCGGTTCGACTTTTCAGGCTTGCTCGATCCGACCGAGCTGATCAGCAAGTCACGAATTAACGGAGCCACGCTGGACATCCTTGAGCTGCGCGATGTGCTCCTGCTGGCCGATCGTGCGGCGGATTGGCGCGAACTTGCGCTGCATCCGCCGGTTCAGGTGCAGCAGAACTGGGACGCGGTTCGAGACTTATCGGCGACGCTGGCCGACTTTACGCTTCTGCTGCGCTACTTTCGCAACAAGATCCTGCCCGATGGCACGCTCGACGATCGAGCCTCGCCCGAACTGGCACGCATTCGCCGCGAGGCCGAGAAGCAGCGGCGCACCATACAGGAGTCGCTCCGCTCGTACCTGCGCCGGTTGTCGGACGGCGGAGCGGTGCAGGAAGAGCTGGTCACAATCCGCGGCGAGCGCTTCGTCATTCCGGTCAAGACGGAGCAGCGCCGCCGCGTGCAGGGTGTTGCTCACGGCGCGTCGTCGAGTGGACAAACGGTCTTTATCGAACCACTGGAAACGATCGAGCAAAATAACGAACTCGTGCGCCTGCTCGACGAAGAGCAGGCGGAGATCCATCGCATCCTGCTGGAGATGACGGCGCGAGTCGGCGAGCAGGCTGAGGCTCTCACCCACGCGGTCGAAGTGCTTTCTGAACTTGAATTGCAGTTTGCGAAGGCCCGTTTCGCGCAGGACTACGATTGCGCGGCAGTCAAGTTTCTTGCCGCCTCCTCTGCCGACGAGCCTCTCAGCGAGGCACTCGTGCTTCGCAAAGCCCGCCACCCGCTCCTCGAGCGAACTCTGAAAACACGAGGGGTCGCTGTGGTTCCGCTGACAGTTGAGCTCGACGGCAATCATCGTCAAGTCGTCATCAGCGGACCGAATACAGGCGGCAAAACGGTTTCCTTGAAAACAGTTGGCCTGCTCTCCCTGATGGCACAATCGGGAGTGCCGGTGCCCGCCGAACGGGCCGAACTGCCGATCCTGGATGCGGTGTTCGCAGACATCGGCGACTATCAGTCAATTGAGCAAAACCTTTCCACCTTCTCGGCACACGTCACCAATATCGACTTCATCTCGCACCACGCGACCTCGCGCTCGCTGGTCCTGCTGGATGAACTGGGCTCTGCCACCGATCCTGAGGAAGGCGCAGCTCTAGCCGTTGCCATTGCCGACTTCTTTCGGCGAATCTCCTGTTTAAGCATCGTTTCGACCCATCACACCGCGCTCAAGGTCTATGCCGCCGACGCCGCAGGTGTTTTGAATGCGGCAGTCGGGTTCGATGAGCGCACGCTCGCCCCGACGTATGAGCTGCTCATGGGAGTGCCGGGAGCGTCTGCCGGGATCAATATCGCGCAGAAGCTGGGGTTGAACCCCCACATGGTTGACGAGGCGCGCCAGCGGCTCAGCTCGCAGACTCAAGATGTGTCGCGCTTCCTGGATCGGCTCCACAGCGATCTCCGCCAGGTGGAAGTAGAACGCTCGGAGTTGCGCCGCAACCAGCAGGAAGTCGAGCGCGAGCGGAATCAACTGGCCATCGAAGGCAGGAAAGAGCAACGCGAGAAAGTCCGCGAACTGGAGAAAAAACTTGAGAGCGTGCTGCGCGATTTCGAGTACCAGGCTCGCGAGACTGTGAATGCTGTACAGGACCGGGCGCAGGCACTGAAGCTTTCCAAAGATGCTGAACGCCGGATTGCCAAGATGCGTCGCGAGTTTCGCGAGCAGTTTGATTCCACGGTGGTTGCTCACTCGACGGGGGCCGACGCCGGAGACGTACATGCCCGGCCTCACGTGATCCAGCGGGTTTCCGCCGGCGATACCGTCCGGCTGAAATCCATGGGACGTGACGCCAAGGTGCTGCGTCACCTCGACGATGACACCTTCGAAGTCGCCATCGGTCCCATGAAAATGAAAGTCGCACGCGACGACCTCGCTGCTGTCGTGACACAAGTTTCGGCCAGCCCCGTAGCCGCCGCACGAGCCCGGGGCATCAACGTCACGCTGTCCCGTGAAGACGAGAGCGTGCCGACCGAGATCAATGTGATCGGACAGAATGTCGACGACGCGACCCGGGCCGTGGAGAAGTTCGTTGATCGCGCATTTCTTGCCGGCGCGGTGCGCGTCCGCATTGTGCACGGTAGCGGGATGGGAATTTTGCGCAAGGCCTTGCGCCAGTTCCTACAGGGCCATCCCCATGTCGCTACGGTGAGCGAGCCTCCCCAGAACGAGGGTGGAGGTGGGGCTACTGTGGTGGAGTTGCGAAGCTAGAAGCGCCTGCTTCTCCGGGCCTCGAGCACCCTCCGGTGACCGGTTACGCGATACGGGCAAGCGGATCGCGCCAGACTGAGCACTCCCGTAAGATACTGGTTGACGTAAACAGTGGGGGCGCCCTGTCCGATTCCATTCCTATTATCACAGCCAGTCAACGCGGTGCAGACCGGCTGCGCCAGGGTCATTTGTGGGTTTACCGCTCCGACCTTGTCGGCGCACCGGGTGCCTCTCCCGGCGCGTTGGTCCATCTACGCGACGAACGCGGACGCAGGCTGGGCTCGGCGCTTTACAGCAGTTCGTCACAAATCGCAATTCGTTTGCTGACCAGCGACGAGATTGGCGAGAGCGAATTGCTGCCACTCGTGCGGGAAAGGATTGTCAAGGCGGTGCGGTTTCGGCAGGGAATACTGGCGCCGCAGATCCCTCGCGGGCCGAAGTCCGCTCGGGATGACAAAAGGGCTCTCGTTGATGGCGCGTCCCTTCCAAGTGCAGCCGTCGACGGTATGGCCGAACCCGTGGCCCCGCAAACCACCGCGGGTGATGAAGCGGCCCAGGTCGCGCCGCCACGGCCCGTTCCTGAGACCGATTCCTACCGCGTCGTCTTTAGCGAAGCCGACCTGCTGCCAGGGCTGATCATCGACAAGTACAACGATGTGCTCGCCATGCAGGTCTTGACCCAGGCGTTCGACCGCGATGACTTGCGGGGAATCATCCTGCACTCCATGGCCGAGCATTTTCCCGGAGCCAGCCTGCTGGAGCGCGTCGACGCGCACATCCGCGAGCTGGAGCAGTTGCCGCGCCGGGAATCGCAACTCCTGGTGGGCGAGAAGTCGAACACCATCTTTCGCATGAACGGTGTGCGATTTCACTTCGATGGGCTTGCCGGCCAGAAGACAGGAGCCTTCCTCGATCAGCGCGAGAACTACACCGCCGCTGCCAGGTTTGCGCACGGCGAGGCGCTCGATTGTTTTACCTACCAAGGTGGATTTGCCCTGCATCTGGCTCGCGTGTGCGATCGGGTGACCGCTGTCGACTCTTCACGTCCAGGGCTCGAAGTTGCCGAGCAGAACGAGCAGATCAACCTCGCTCAGCATCGTTCCGGCGAGATCGAGTGGATCGAAGCGAATGTTTTCGACTTGCTCAAGGACTACGCCACGACGGGGCGGCAGTACGACACTATCGTTCTCGATCCCCCGGCCTTCGCCAAGACCAAACGCACTGTTCTCACCGCTCTCCGAGGGTACAAAGAGCTGAATCTAAGGGCCTTCAAGATGCTTCGTCCTGGTGGCGTGCTGATGAGCTGCTCATGCTCCTTTCATGTGAGCGACGCCGAGTTCGTGGAGATGCTGGGCTCTGCTGCGGCTGACGCTGGCCGCCGGGTTCGCATCCTCGAAAAACGTGGCGCGTCGCAGGATCATCCAGCGCTCCTGAATGTGCCCGAGACGGCCTACCTGAAGTGCGTGATCGCGCAGGTCCTCGGCTAAAGGCAATTTCCAGTCGGTTCCCGAAGCCGCTGCGGCCGGGGAAGGGTGCGCGATTGGCCAGTGAACGGCACCGTTCGCGCCTCTGGCTACCGTTTCTCCCATTCAGGGATGAGCATTCAGGCTGGTGGACGGAACGTTCAGATTCCCTCTCGGCTTCCTGGGAACTTGCCGTTGTTTGTGTGCGAGAGCCGAGCGTTAAACCGCACAATCCAAAAGCTTAGGTGACAAGATTTCCGCAGTCTTCGTATTTTTTGCTTGACAGTGATGCGCTAAGATTTTATGCTTCCTTTGCGCTGAGATAGGCGTCTAACTTGGTGCAGGGCGAATCAGCCCGAATAAAGACCTTTCTTACTTGGAGGATTGAAGACCATGACTGTGCTGACTCGTTGGGACCCCTTTCGTGAACTGGCATCGCTTCAGAACCGCATGAACCGGTTGTTCGATGAGCAATACGGCAGCGGGCGCGAGGAGTCGCTGACCACCGGAGCGTTCGTGCCGCCGGTCGACATCTATGAAGATGAGCACAGCATCCAGCTTAAGCTGGAAGTGCCAGGAATCGACCAGAAAGACCTCGACATCAAGGTTGAGAACAACGTTCTTACCGTCAGTGGCGAGCGCAAGTTCGAGAAGGAACAAAAAGAAGAGAACTTCCATCGTGTGGAGCGCCGTTACGGCAGCTTCAGCCGTTCGTTCACACTGCCCAACACGGTAAGTCCGGAGGAGACCACCGCGGATTACTCCAACGGTGTGTTGACGGTGAAGTTGGCCAAGCGGGCTGAAGCCAAGCCCAAGCAGATCAAGGTAGGCATCGGCGGGCAGCAGCCAACGCTGGAAGGCAAGCCGGTAGGGGCTGAGGGCAAGAAGAGCTCGGGCCAGGCTGCCTGATTGATTTTCGCTCCTCCGGAGAACTTCTGGAGGTGGGACGAACTGGGGAGTTCGGACAGGGAGGTAGGGTGCAAATCTTGCCTCCCTTTTATTTACCTCGAGAACTCACCGAGGGGCGAAGGGCAATCAGCAGCCAACAGGCTTATAGTATTGCGCATATTATCTTCGGTCGCGCTCTCAGAAGGTAGCTCCACCTTCCCCCGAAGGCGGCTTCGAAGGTGATAGGGAACAGACGTCTGCTGGAAGATCCAGCGGGCTCGTTTGCAAAACTCTACTTCTGTCGTATTGAATCAAGGGCGGAAAACTTAAGACTGACATAGGGATTTATTTATGGCGATTCGTTGGGACAAATTGACGGTGAAGGCGCAGGAGGCGATACAGCGGGCGAACGATATCGCCAGCGAGTACGGCAATCCGGAATTGCAACCGGTGCACATTCTCGCCGCGCTGCTGGAGGACCGGGAAGGCATCGTGCCTCCGTTGCTTGAACGTATCGGCGTACAGGTGTCGAGCATTCAGGGTGAAGTAATGCGCGAGATCGAGCGCCAGCCCAAAGTTTCCGGCAGTGGCGCGACCCAGGCGCACATGTCCGATGCCGCGACCCAGCTGCTGGAAGCCGCGTTCAAAGAGGCGTCGAATTTTAAGGATGAATATGTTTCGACCGAGCATCTGCTGCTGGCCATCACCAAGCTCAAGCGCGATCCGGCGAAGGAGATACTGGAGCGCGTGGGAGCGAAGTACGACGCCATTCTGCGCGCTCTTACCGCCATCCGCGGTAATCAGACCGTGACCGATCAGAATCCGGAAGCCAAGTACGAAGCTCTGAAGCGCTACGCTCGGGATCTGACCGAGCTGGCCCGGCAAGGTAAGCTCGATCCGGTCATTGGCCGTGACGAGGAAGTGCGCCGTACCATCCAGGTTTTGTCCCGCCGGACGAAGAACAATCCGGTGTTGATAGGCGAGCCCGGCGTGGGTAAGACGGCGATCGTCGAAGGCCTGGCACAGCGCATCGTCTCCGGCGACGTCCCGGAACAGTTGCGCAGCAAGCGCCTTGTCTCCCTCGATCTCGGCGCGATGCTGGCTGGCGCGAAGTATCGTGGCGAATTTGAAGACCGCCTGAAGGCCGTGCTCAAAGAAGTCGAGCAGTCGCAAGGGCAGATCATCCTCTTCATTGACGAGCTGCACACCCTGGTTGGAGCCGGTGCGGCCGAAGGCGCCATCGACGCTGCCAACATGCTGAAGCCAGCCCTGGCGCGTGGCGAGCTGCGCGCCATCGGTGCAACCACCCTTGACGAATATCGCAAGCACATCGAAAAAGACGCCGCGCTCGAGCGGCGCTTCCAGGTCGTCTACGTCAACGAGCCAAGTCTTGAAGATACGATCGCGATTCTCCGCGGATTGCGCGAGAAATATGAAGTTCATCACGGCGTTCGAATCAAAGACTCGGCGATCGTGGCAGCGGCCACGCTGTCGACTCGCTACATCACCGACCGCTTCTTGCCGGATAAGGCAATTGACCTCATCGACGAAGCTGCGGCCTCGTTGCGCATCCAGATCGATTCCATGCCGACGGAGATCGACCAGCTCGAACGCCGGGCGATTCAGCTCGAGATTGAACGGCAGGCCCTCAAGCGCGAAGACGATCCCAATTCGCGCGAGCGGCTGGCGATTGTCGAGAAAGAACTGGCGCAGATTCGCGAACAGGCGAACGCTCTCAAGGCGCGCTGGAAGCAGGAGAAAGAGCTGATCAATCGCATCCGCCAGCTCAAGGAGCGGGTCGAGCAGTTGAAGCTGGAAGAGCAGGAGGCCACGCGGAAGGGAGATTACAACCGAGCGTCACAGGTCCAATACGGCGAGGTGCCGAAGCTTGAGTCCGAGATCCAGAAGCTGAGCGCGCAGATGGACAGCAACCAGTCACGCCTGCTGAAAGAGGAAGTGGACGAAGAGGATGTCGCCAAGATCGTCAGCAAGTGGACTGGCATTCCGGTTTCACGCATGCTCGAAGGCGAGGTCAAGAAGCTGATCACCATGGAAGATCGCCTGCGCCAGCGCGTGATCGGGCAGGATGAAGCCTTGACGCGGGTTGCCAATGCAATTCGTCGTGCCCGCGCCGGCCTCAGCGACCCGCGGCGCCCGATTGGATCGTTCCTCTTCCTTGGTCCTACCGGTGTCGGTAAAACCGAAACCGCACGGGCTCTGGCGGAATTCTTATTCGACGACGAGCACGCGATGATTCGCATCGACATGTCCGAATATATGGAGAAGCATTCGGTCTCGCGGCTGATCGGCGCGCCTCCGGGATACGTAGGCTACGAAGAGGGAGGCCAGCTTACCGAGGCGGTGCGGCGGCGGCCCTATTCGGTGGTGCTGTTCGACGAAATCGAGAAGGCACATCCCGACGTGTTCAACATCTTCCTGCAAATCATGGACGACGGGCGACTCACCGATGGCCAGGGCCGTAACGTCGATTTCAAGAACACGATCCTGATCATGACATCCAACATCGGCTCGCAATATCTACAGGAGGCTGGCCTGTTCACCGAAACCAAGGGCAAGGCGGCCGAAGAGATTCGCGCTCAGAGGCTGTCTGAAGCACGAGTGAAGGTCATGGAGGCGTTGCAACGGCACTTCAAGCCGGAATTTCTGAACCGCGTGGATGACATCGTCTTCTTCAATCCGTTGGGACGTGAGCAGTTGATCAAGATCGTTGACCTGCGGCTGGAGGACCTGCGGCGTTTGCTGGCTGAACGCAAGATCAGCCTCGAGCTGTCGCCGGCGGCGAAGGAATTCGTCTTTGCTGAAGGCTATGACGTGAACTACGGGGCGCGTCCGCTGAAACGGGCAATCCAGCGCCTCATCCAGGATCCGCTGGCGCTGAAGATTCTCGATGGCGAGATCCTGCACGGCGATCACGTCGTGGTCGACGTCGATCCCAACACCACGCAGCTGGTGTTCACCGTCGCCAAACGTGTCGGCAAAGGACAACCGGCGCCAGCAAAGTAATACGGTTAGTCGCCAAGGGTCAGTAGCGGATCGCCCTGGAGGCATCGCCGTCACGAATCCGGCGTCAGGGTCTGCGTGTGGGAGGGCCGGCTCTCACGCAGACTCTTCAGTTCATTGAGGGAGCTCCGGCGACGCCAAGGACCTACGTCCAGGGGCCAAGAGGCTCCTATTTTGAATTACGACGAATCAATCCGTTACGCTTACCCGGTTTTCCCCCGACTGATCCCTCCCAACGGGCCAAACTCTTCGGCGATAACAGTCCCCGTACTATCAAGAATCAGCACTTTCTACCGTATTCCTGCTTGCTGAAACACCTCTCCCAGCCTCGCCAACGAGGATAAGGTAACTCGCGGGCGTATTACTATCTCGATAGTTCTCAAGAAGTTAGGATAGCGAGAGAAAGTGCCTAGCCCAGAGTCGCAATTTATTGCAGAGTCACTGAACATAGTCCCTTGTAAGTAGTTGAATCGTATAACACCACTTTGGAGGCACAATTGCGCAAACAGCCCCCGCAGGAGGAAACATGTCTAATCGCTCCACGCAGGGTTTCGCCCTCGCCGCTACAGCGGCGCTTCTTCTCTTTCTTGCTGTTCCGGGTTGGGCTGGTGAAGTCAATGTCTATAACCAAGCCACCGACCTCAACGGCGGGTATGCTTCCCAAAATGACGCCACTCTCGGGAACTTCGCTACGGCGTACGACAATTTCACCTTAGGTAGCGCCGCCACCATTAACCAAGTGACCTGGGTTGGGTCCTACATCACCGGAAACGGCGGCATCACCGGTTTCACCGTCGACTTCTGGAGCAACTCCGGGAACGCGCCGAATACTCTTCTGAACACCACCGTGGTCTCGGGGAACGCGAGCCAGACGTCCATGGGGACGGATAACCTCGGCAATCCCGTGTACGGCTACACCCTCGGCGGCGTCAGTTTCGCAGCAGCAGCCGGCACCGAATACTGGATTTCGATCGTGCCGAATCTCAATTTCCCGCCACAGTGGGTGTGGGAAACCTCATCCCAAGGCGACCACAATTCCTATCAGTGCTACTTCGGAAGCTGCGGGAATAACGGATTCGACTTGGCATTCGGGCTTTACAAGTCGCAGCAGACGACGACCCCCGAACCCGGCAGCATGATTCTGCTGGGCACCGGAATTCTGGGTCTTGCCGGATCACTACGTCGCAAGCTTTTGGGGTAGAATCCTCAGCGCCGGTATTCTGGCCAGAACAGCAACGGATACTCTTCGCAGCGGACAGACTCGGTGGCGGAGTGCTCCGCGCCTTCGGACAGAGGTTCGGCTCAAAGAATCACAGCCCCTACAGAGAGAGAAACACTAGAGGAATCAGAGGAGATATGAAGATGTTTCACAAACTTGGAATAACAGCGATTGTTGTCTTGGCCCTGCTCGGACTGGCTAGCGCACAATCGTGGACGCCTCTCAACCACCAGCCCGGCGTGAACCTCGGTCCCATGATCCAATTGCGGGATGGCAGAGTCATCGTGCACGAAGAGCAGTCTGGAAACGCCCAGGCCTGGCACATCCTTACTCCGGCCAGCGACGGCAGCTATGTAAATGGCACCTGGAGTTCGGGTGGCCTGCTGCCCTCCAGCTACGCCCCGTTTTACTTCGGTTCGCAACTGCAACTGAACGGCACCCAGCTTGTCGTCGAAGGTGGCGAGTACAACTTCGGTTCGCGCAGTCTGGACCACCCTCGGAGCCATCGGAACCGTACCGAAGTTTAGCGGCGCGCCGACGTGGGTATTGAACAGCCCGCCTACTGGCTGGGGCACCATCGGCGATGCCGAGAGCATCGTTCTTGGTAACGGAAAGTACATGCAGTCGAACTGCTGCACCGCGCAGAACGCGATCTTCAACGGCCCGAATTCCTGGACCGCCACTGGATCGGTTATTCAGGGCAACAACGACGAATCTGGGTTTACCTTCTTGACCACCGGCAAGGTTCTCACCGTAGACGCGAAAAATAGCTCCTGCGGCACCTCCACCAAAGGTGGCTCGGAACTTTACACCGTTACCAATACCACAACGGGCGTCGGAACCTGGGCTTGTTCCGGACAGACTCCTGTTCACCTCTTCAACCCCGGAGACGAAGAATTGGGCGCTGCCGTGCTGATGTACAACAACAAAGTGTATATCTCCGGCGGCAATGTGAATGCCACGGCGGTGTATGACGTCGCTTCCGGTACTTGGGTTGCGGGTCCGACTCCTCCGAACGGTTTGGATCAGGCCGACGGACCGTCAGCCCTCGAGCCAAACGGCAAAGTCCTGGTCATGATGAGCCCCGGACTATTCAATAGCGGCTGCCAGTTCCTCGAGTTCAACCCCTCGAACAGCACTCTGGCCAATACCGCCAACCCGACCAACTGCCCCAGCGACTCTTCTTACGTCGGACACTTGATGATCCTTCCTACCGGCCAGATCATGTTTACGGACTTCAGCGGCCTGGTGGAAGTTTATACGCCGGCTAGCGGAACCGTCTCGGGCGTAGCGCCAACCATCCTCCTGCAGACCACCAACCTCACCAACGGTTCGTCGAATAACGTTCTGTATGGCTACCAGTTGAATGGCCTTAGCCAGAACAACGCCTACGGCGATGACTACCAGGCCGATACCGACTTTCCGTTGGTTCGTCTGACCAGCAAGGCCGACGGCAGCGTGCATTATGCTTTCACGCATGATGAGAGCACGCACTCGATCGCTGCTAACACCTTCGCGTCCACCAAGTTCGATCTGCCCACCCTTACCGCTGGGCAATACACGTTGGTTGCAGTCACGAACGGCATTGCTTCCAACGCAGTTACCGTAACCATTCACTGAGTCCGGAGCTACAAACCGAAACAACAAGAGCCATGTCCCAGAGGCATGGCTCCTTGTTTCTTTACAGGAAAACTGTCGCTACTGGCCCCGCAGACTACGAAGCCAATCTGTCTTTCTGCTGTTTCACCGGTTTCTTCGCACGTTCACCGTCCTGACCCACCGGGGTGGAATCCGCCTTGGAAGTGACTTCCGTGCCCGGCTTGGGCGAATATGGCTTCACGTCGAGACCCTCGCCTCCCGCCAATTCCGAATTCACCAGGTGCAGACCGTTGCCCTCATTCCACGGACCAACATAATCGGTTTCGTCCTGCTCCCCTACGCCGGTGGAAGCGTTGAAATACTGGTCCACCAGAACCGGTGTCGGAGCCACTGTACCGATCGAGAAAGCCGGTTTGTCCATGCTCTCGAGGGCCGCGGCGAAGGCGCGCATGTGCGTGATCTCGCGCGTCATCAGGAACTGCAGGGCTTGCTTGCTGCCGGTGTCATTGGTAAACGACAGCAGACGTTCATAGACAATCTTGGCGCGAGCCTCGGCGGCAATGTTGCTGCGCAAATCCACTGAGAGGTCGCCGGTTATCTTCAGATAGTCTGCGGTCCACGCATTGCCCTCGGAGTTGTACAGGCTCACGCCGCCACCGCCCGCGATCGCCACCAGGGGATCGGCTTCAGCGGCTGCGCGGTCCGACTTCATAGGCTGCAGGTGCATGCGAATCAGTGCGCCGACAACTTCCAGGTGACTAAGTTCCTCGGTGCCGATATCCATCAGCAGGTCCTTACGGGCAGGATCTTCACAGTTGAATCCCTGGATCGAGTACTGCATGGCGGCGGCAAGCTCGCCATTCGCTCCCCCGAACTGCTCCAGGAGCATGTTCCCGAAGGCGGGATCAGGGGTGCCGATAGTAACGGTATACATAAGCTTCTTGATGTGGTGATACATATTTCCATTCCTCGTTGTAGGTCGCTGGATAGAAGGCGGAGTACCAAAGCGCAAACACCCCAGCCCGGGTGGCTTGCGCCGTCGCCGTGAAGAACTGTCAGAATTGCTTTCCAGGTGCGAAGCTGCTGTTAGGTCGTGATACTGATAGGAGTCGGAGCTTGTGGGTAGAGTTGTCTACTCATTGCGGTGCACGGGATTCCTTCAGCCGGGTTACCGGCCTGGATGCAAGGGAAGACAGACATTCAGAGCGGCTACTTGCCACCCGACCCGGATTTTGCCAGCCACAGTCCTTTTTGGTGGCCCTGGCTGGTTTCAGCCCTGTCGCGGTCGGCAGGATTCGCTTTCAGATTGAGCAATACCCGAGTTCAGGTAGTGGTGCCGTTGCCGCTTCGTTGACAATGGCGTTGCTGCTGGTTTATTCTTAAATCTTTCGTAGTCCTGCGTTTGCCTGCCAGCAAGTTTCCTGCGCGTCCAGCGCCAGAACTCAGCGGCTCTTTCGCGGTTTTCACAAATTCTGGGAGATCTTAGAGATGTCAACCTATTTCCCCAAAGGGGAAATTGCGCGCAAGTGGTTTGTCGTCGATGCCTCCGGCCAGACACTGGGCCGGCTGGCGAGTCGTGTGGCGCGCATCCTCTCTGGCAAAGACAGCGTTCAATATACCCCGTTCCTCGATACCGGCGATCACGTCATCGTGATCAATGCCGCGAAGGTCAAAATTACGGGACTCAAGGCCGACAGTAAGGTCTATTATCACTACTCCGGCTTCCCCGGCGGCATGAAGGCCGAGGAGTACAAGAAGCGCTTCGAGCGCAAGCCGGAGCAGATCGTCGAAGAGGCGATCACGGGCATGTTGCCCCACACCAAGCTGGGACGGGCCATGGCCGGCAAGCTGAAGGTTTATCGCGGCGACAAGCATCCGCATATTGCGCAGAAGCCGGAAGCCCTGGCCGCTACTGCCGCCAAGCGGGCCTGATTGGGGTGGGCTAAAGCCCACCAGCGCAAATTTTAGCCTTTACGGCGCACCTGAAGGTGCGCCCCTTCACCGGTTCTGAAAAGAACCTAAATCTTGGGAAGGATCAAAGGGAGCTAAGGCTCCTGGATTACAAATGGCAGAACTGGTTCAGTATTACGGTACAGGCCGCCGCAAATCGAGCGTGGCGCGCGTATTTCTTCGCCCCGGCAGCGGCGAGTTCAAGGTCAACGGCAAACCGTTCGATGTGTACTTCGTAACCGAAGCGCAGCGCATCATGGCGAAGTCCGCGCTGGTGCTGACCGAGACGGCGGCCACTTTCGACGTGGTTTGCACGGTCGATGGCGGCGGCGTGAACGGACAATCCGGCGCGGTTCGCATGGGCACCGCTCGCGCGTTGCAGGAGTTCAATCCTGAACTGCGTCCCAAGCTGAAGGCCGAGGGCTTCCTGCGCCGCGATGCACGCGGCAAGGAACGCAAGAAGTACGGCCAGAAGGGCGCACGTAAGCGCTTCCAGTTCTCCAAGCGGTAAAAAGTTTGGGATCCCACCCTGTCCGCAAAAACGGCGGACGAGGGTGGGGCACCCGAGTTGTTGGTTCGTAGCTGACAGCCCAGAACTGACAACTGTTCTCGCTTTGTGGCGCCGGGGGCGAGAGCAGGCACGATCGACCGGAGCGATATCTTCTCGCACCCGCTGTATTTTGGTTTCAACGGGGCGGGTTACGGGAATGTAATCCAGAGCGATCCGGCTGCAAGCCGCCGCAAAGGATGCAAGCCACTGGGAGGTAGCTTGGCAAATATCACGATGAAGGAGTTGCTCGAGGCTGGCGTTCACTTCGGGCACCAGACGAAACGTTGGAACCCGAAGATGAAGGAATACATCTTCGGCGAGCGCAATGGAATTTACATCATCGATCTGCAGAAGACGCTGAAGATGTTCAAGGAAGCGTCCAAGTTTGTGCAGGAACAGGCGGCGGAAGGCAAGACGATCATGTTCGTCGGGACCAAGCGCCAGGCGCAGGACGCGATCGCCGAAGAGGCGCAGCGCTGCAGCATGTTCTACATCAACCAGCGCTGGCTGGGCGGACTGCTCACCAACTGGGTCACGGTGCAGAAGTCGGTGAAGCGGCTGAAGGAGCTCGACGAGATGGCCACGGATGGCCGCTACGATCTCCTGCCGAAGAAGGAAGTTGTGAAGCTCGAACGCGAGCGCAAGCACCTGCAGGCCAACCTCGCGGGTATCAAGAACCTGAGCCGGCTGCCCGACGCGATCTTCGTGATCGACTCGAACAAAGAGCAGATTGCGGTGAAGGAAGCGCGCAAGCTGGGCATCCCGGTGGTCGCGGTGGTCGATACGAACTGCGATCCGACCGAAGTAGACTACGTGATTCCGGGCAACGATGACGCCCTCCGCGCGATTCGCCTGTTCGCCTCGAAGATTGCCGACTCGGTGGTCGAAGGCTCGCAGGCTGCGACCGACAAGCAGTTCGCCGATGTAGCCTCGGGTGTGCAGTACAGCGAAGACGCGGAAGCGGGCGCTGCCAGTGCCGTTGAAACCGAAGGCGAGAGTGCTTCGGCTGAATCGGCAGAGACCGAAGAGGTCAGCATGGAAGAGGTTTTGGGTAAAGGTGGCCGTCGCGCCGCCGCCGAAACCGGAGCGTAATTCGAGTCAGCTGTTTGGCTGACGAGTGGTTTCACCGACCCGCGCTCGATGTGGCGCGGGTTCTTTTTAGCTAATCATAACGACGCACTTCTCTTGTGACTTCAGCTAAGAGCTAAAGGCGAGGAGCGAAGAGCGAGAGGGATTTGAAAGATGGGTACTACGACCGTGAACATTACTGCCGCACAAGTAAAAGAGCTTCGCGACAAGACGAACGCTCCCATGATGCAATGTAAACAGGCGTTGACTGAAGCCAACGGCGACATGGAAGCCGCCGTTATCGTGCTTCGCAAGAAGGGCCAGGCCAGCGCTGAGAAGAAGGCCGCGCGTGTCACCAGCGAGGGCACCGTGGCGAGCTACATCCATGCTGGAGGCAAGATCGGCGTGCTGGTGGAAGTGAACTGCGAGAGCGACTTTGTGGCCCGCACCGATGACTTCAAGGCCCTGGTGCACGACGTTGCCATGCATATCGCCGCCACCGATCCGAAGTTCATCCGCAAGGAAGACGTCTCGACCGAGGACTTTGAGCGCGAGAAAGACATCTACCGTGCCCAGGCTGCCGCCACCGGCAAGCCGCCAGCGGTAGTGGAGAAGATCGTCGAAGGCAAGATGGGCAAGTTCTACGAGGAGGTCTGCCTGTACGAGCAGCCCTTCATCAAGGACCAGACTATGACCGTCGCGCAGTTGATCGCAACTGTTATCGGCAAGCTGGGTGAGAACATCTCGGTGAAGCGCTTCGCGCGCTTCAAAGTCGGCGACGTCGGAGAGACCATCGCCATCAGCAAGCCGGCGCCGGAAGCTGCCGCCGAGTAAAAGCGGACCGTAACGTGGAGCATTTTGGGGCGGGACTTTGTCCCGCCCTTTTGCTTTTGAGATAGTCGTGAATGGCGGGCAAGCCCCTGAACGCATTTAGCGGGGGGCCTTTTTGATCCGGCGCATTTCTGAGACGCACTTTCGGGCGGACTGGTGAGTCATTCGTTAAATCTACTGCGCCGTGCCACGCGGTTTGACATGTGCTGCACATGAAAATATGCTCAGAACATGTCAAAGATGATTCAGCTTCGTAACGTACCGGACGCTTTGCATCGCAGTCTGAAGTCCCGCGCCGCCATGGCAGGAATGTCGCTGTCTGACTATCTTTTAGCGGAGATCCGGGAGATCGCCGAGCGGCCTACGCTGGCAGAGATGCGAGATCGCTTGCACACGCGCAAAGCAGTTTCAGTTTCGATCGATACCGCTCGTATCATTCGACAAGAGCGCGAGACACGGTGATTGTCCTGGATGCGTCTGCCGCCGTGGATTGGCTGCTCCAGACGCCTGCGGGGCAGCGCATAGAAAAACGGATATACGCTCGCAACGAGTCCCTGCACGCTCCTCATCTGATAGATATCGAGATCAGCCAGGTGCTGCGACGCTTAACCAGGCAAGGAGTGATCTCTGCTGGCCGGGCCGATGAAGCATTGGGCGATTTGCTCGACCTTAGGATTGCTCGCTATCCGCATTTCGTGCTCCTAACCCGAATTTGGCAACTTCGCCACAATCTTTCAGCCTACGACGCAGCCTACATCGCACTGGCGGAGAAACTCGGCGGTTTGTTGATAACCCGTGACGTGAAGCTCGCCTCTGCCGCGGGACATGATGCGAACGTCGAGGTTTTCTAAATTCGGCATCGACCGTAGCTCCCGCCGAAGAAATTAGAAGCCATCTAGCCATCTCATAAGTCGCTTTGTAGCGGCGCACTGCTTCAGCCGACCCAACGGGCCAAGTAAACGGCGTGGGCTTCGGCCCGCAGAGGAACCCGTGTTTGCAGGGGCTGAAGCCCGAACCCCTCCTGTGTCTCGTTCGGCACGACTGAAGGTCGTGCCCTGATACGACTCAGAATGACTTATGAGATGAGTTAATGAGTTTTAGTCTTTAGATCGCCCGTAGCAATGCCGCACCAAACTTCTCCGCCTTATTGGCGCCGAAGCCCTTAATCGCCGCCAGCGACGAGATCGAGGTAGGCGCTACCCGCGCTACTTCCCGCAGCACGCTGTCGTGACAGATGCAGAACGCGGGCCACTTCTCGGCATTCGCTAACTCCAGACGGACTCTCTTCAGTCTCTGGAAACGGGCATCGGCACCGGCGTCGAAACTAGCATCGCTCGAGCGGCTGCTACTAGAAGCTTTACGCGAGGGCGAAGGAAATAAACTCGGCTCAGCCGATGTATGGGAGGGGCGCACGCCCGCTCCGTAACTGGGACGTTGCGAGCGCTCGCCGTTTCCGCCCGATGCGAAGAACCGGTTTTGCGCCACGCCTCCACAAACATCGCAGGCACAGTCACTGACCGATGTGCTCTCGCCGAAATACTCCAGAATGGCGCGGCGGCGGCAGCGCTTGGCCGAAGCGTATTGCATCATCAAGTCGAGCTTGCGCCGCGAATGAGTCTGCAGGCGCTTCACTTCGTCGGCTGCGAGATTGGGATTGTTGTCGCCGATATTGTTGATAAAAAATTCCTGCGTCTTCACATCGCGCGTGCCGAAGAACAGCACACACTTTGCGGGAGCCCCGTCGCGTCCTGCGCGTCCCGCCTCCTGGTAGTAAGCCTCGACGCTGCCGGGCAGGTTGTAGTGCACCACGAAGCGAATGGCCGGCTTGTTGATGCCCATGCCAAACGCGTTGGTCGCGATCACCACCGCATCGTCACGCAGCATAAAGCGCTCCTGGCTGCGCTTGCGACCGGCGGGACTCATGCCGGCGTGGTAGCCGCAGATGGTGCGCTCCGGATAGCGCTCCTCCAGCAAGGCCGCGAGTTCCTCGACCGCTCGCCGTGTCGAACAGTACACGATGCCAGTCCCCGTGTGGGTCGAGAGAAACAGCATCAACGCGGCATCTTTGTCCGCCTCGCGATCCATGCGCCGGCAGGAGTACGAGAGGCTCGGACGATCGAAGCCCGTCACGTGCATCTTGGGCGAGCGCAGGCCCAGCATTTCGACGATATCTTTGCGCACCTGGGGCGTGGCTGTCGCGGTCAGTGCGATGGTAGGCGGCGTTCCCAGGGCCTTCCGCACCTCCGCAAGTCGCATGTATTCGGGACGGAAATCATGTCCCCAGAAGCTGAGACAGTGAGCCTCGTCGACCACGAACAGCTTCGTTCGCAACTGCGGCAGCAGCCGTTGAAAGGCCGGCGCTGGAAAGCGTTCGGGCGCGACATACAGCAGTCCAGTAAATCCGCTTCGCAGTTTGGCATAAACCTGTGACTGCTCTTCGAAGCGTTGCGAGCTATTCAGGAAGAGCACGGGGATATCTCGTTGGCGCAGCTGCTGGACCTGGTCCGCCATCAGGGCGATCAATGGCGAGACGACAACCGTCAATCCCCGCATCAGCATCGCCGGCAGTTGAAAGCACAGGCTTTTGCCCGCCCCGGTGGGCATAACGCAGACCACGTCATGACCGTTCAGAGCATCTTCAATGATGGCGCGCTGATGGGGTCGGAACTCCGCCAGCCCGAACCGCTCGCGCAAGATGCTGTCGATGGAATTCATTTGCAGTGAGTGAATCTTACTTGATTTCAACGGTCAGGGCGGTGATGCGGAACCGGGTTGCGAATCGAGGAAAAACAGCTCAGCAACGACAGTGCCGACGCCCCGGTATTCATTGGCGGCCTCCGAATTTCGCTTCGCTCTTACACCAGTCTTGAGCCTGCCTCCTGCTACACTGAAGTGGAATTTCCTTGCGTAGGTACCTGCGAACGAATGAGCGCTCCGGTTTATAAACGTATCCTGCTGAAAATTTCGGGGGAAGCGTTGGCGGCGGGCCAAGGCTTCGGCGTAGACAACACGCGCGTGCACGAGATTGCGGCAGAAATTGCCGAAGTGCATCGCCTGGGCATCGAGATCGCCATCGTGGTCGGGGGCGGCAACTTTTTCCGCGGCGTTGCCGAGCAGGCCAAGGAGATGGATCGCGTCTCGGCCGATCACATGGGCATGCTGGCCACCGTCATCAATGCGCTGGCTTTGCAGGACGCCCTGGAAAAACAGGGAGCCTTTACCCGCGTTATGAGCGCGATCGAGATGAACCAGGTAGCCGAGCCATTTATCCGTCGCCGCGCCATCCGCCACTTGGAGAAGGGACGCGTCGTGGTCTTTGCCGGCGGCACCGGCAACCCGTATTTCTCCACGGACACAGCGGCTTCACTGCGCGCCATGGAAATCAAAGCTGACGCTATCCTGAAAGCGACCAAGGTAAATGGCATTTACACTGCCGATCCTGTGCTGGTGAAGGATGCCACTATGTTTGAGACCATCAGCTACATGGAAATCCTGCGTCTGGGGCTGCGGGTGATGGACGCGACGGCAATCGCCATGTGCCGAGAGAACAACCTGCCAATCGTCATCTTCAATTTGAATGAACGCGGAAATATTCGCCGTGTCGTGATTGGCGAAAAAATCGGGTCGCTGGTAAGCGAGAGTTAGTACTGGAAGTGCCCGAAGGAGCAAAGCTTCCGGGAACCGAGGGTAGACTCTCGATTTCCTGTTTGTCTGCCGGAAATCGGGTTAAGATAACTGTCGTTCCCCGGAAAGCATTTGCATGGCTGAGCAAGGCTATAAGCCATCAGAGCGGGTTCCGATCTCGGGGGTCTACGGGGTGGTCCACAACGGCCACCGACCCGAGCACGAAGCCACGTTATTTAAAGGCGAGGTCTTTCCCACGTGCGCGGCCTGTGGCGACCACGTGCGTTTCTGGCTGCGACATAGTGTGGACAGCATTCGTCAAGACAAGGATTTCAGCCGTCACTAAGCTCGACTACGACTAAAGTCGTAGAAGTGGCCACCGCCGATGGCGTCCTTTGTACCATAACTGCGCTTCCCAAAAACCCGGAGTTAGGCTAACTTGCTATACAAAAGAAAGCACATCGGTCATCAGGGGTTTCGCCATGCCGATTCTTGCTCGTCGATCAACCTCGAAATCCAACTCCGTCGCTTGCGCCTTCCATCCTGCACATCGAGTTGAATTTCACGCTGCGGGCGGCAGGTCACGATCGATGGGTCACGGCAATCGCCCGCCGAATGGCCGTCGTTATCGGCCGGGCGATACCATTCGGCAATCGGGAATTTACGAAGTGCTGCACGATCGGGAGCATCGCGAGGTTCACGAAGCCGTCATGATCAGCGGAGAGAAATTTCCCGACTGCGAGACCTGCAAAGAAAAAGTGCGCTTCCGCCTGATTCGAACCGCCCCTTACATTTTTCAGGATGAAGACTTCGGCGACGATCCTGCCTGACGGAGCTGCCTGCCTCGCGATACACCCTCTGGCTAATTACTCTCGTGGTGCAACTGCCCAAAGTTCGAAAGGGGCGGCCAAATCTGATTCATCCTGGCGCACTTTCGACGTTGTCGATATCGCTTGCCTGTCCTGAATTGCTGCATGAAGGTTTATAATCACCAGTTTACATCTTCCTCGCAGGCGGACTTTCTATGGCACAAGTAACGATGGCGGCAATTCCCGCCCTGAAAGACGGTTTTGCCCAACTCAAAACACGGATGGATAAGGCGGTCGATGACTTCCGCAAGGAGATGGCGTCCACCCGCACCGGCCGAGCTTCGGTACACATGCTCGACAGCGTCGTGGTCGATGCGTACGGGTCTCAGATGCCGTTGAATCAGTTAGCAAATGTCAGCGCTCCCGAGCCGCAACTGATCACCGTGCAGCCCTGGGACGTCAGCCAGATCGGCGCGATCGAGAAGGCGATCCGCAGCGGGGATCTCGGCTTGAACCCGATGAACGATGGCAAGCTGGTACGGGTTCCGGTGCCCGCTCTAACCGAAGACCGCCGCAAAGACATGGTCAAGCACCTGCACAGGATCCTGGAAGAGCATCGCACCGCAGTGCGCAATATTCGGCGCGATGGCAATGATCTGATCAAGAAGGCGCTTAAGGATAAGAAGATTACGGAAGACGAGGAGCGTGGCGCGCTGGAGCAGATCCAGAAGCTGACCGACGACGAGATCAAGAAGATGGAAGAGATGGCCAAGGGCAAAGAAAAGGAAGTAATGTCACTCTGACGATCCGAACCGGCGAGTCGAGCGCAAAGGCGTGCGATGCTTGGCGACGCAACACCGCGCATTCACCGACGGTCTTCAGAACCGCTGGTTTGACCTTGGGAAGCTTGTTTCCCTATAATCAAGGTATCCGCACCGCCGAATCTTCCGGCCGGGGAAGGTGGCGTGAGCTGCCCTCTGACGAGGCTTACCCCGGTTGTCCAGATCAGCTCGCGGCACGACCGCGTTTGAGGGCTGGAACATCTGAGGAATTCCCGGAGCAGTTCAAGGAGCTACATCAACCACATGAAGCGTACGTTCGTAGGCACCGCTTTGCTTGCCTTTGTTTCCATGGCGGCGCTGGCCCAAGCCGGTGCGGCCACTCCCGCTAGCACCCCTTCTACTTCGGCTGCTGCTCCAACCTCGACAAAAGTTGGCATCATCGAGATTCAACAGGTCCTCGCCGCCACCAATGAAGGCACGCGGGACCTCGAAGCTCTGCAGAAGAAGTTCGATCCTAAACGCACCGAGCTGCAGAACCTGAGCGCCGAAGTTGATACGCTGCAGAAGCAGTTGAACACCCAGGGCGACAAAATGAACGAGGACGCCCGTGCCAACCTGGTGAAATCGATCGAAAACAAGAAGAAGACCCTGCAGCGTTCCGGCGAAGACGCGCAGTCGGACTATCAGCAGCAAGTGAACGAAGTGTTGAACCGCCTGATGCAGAAGATGGGCCCGGTGATCGACAAGTACGCCAAGGAGAACGGCTACACTTTGATCATCGATGCGTCGAACCCGCAGACCCCGCTGATCTGGGCTTCACCTACCACCGACATCTCCAAGCCGATCGTGGACGCGTATAACGCCTCGTCCGGTGTGGCTGCGCCTCCGGCGCCGACGGGTGGGGTTAAGCCGACTGCAGGTGGCCCAGCGCCGAAGACGACGCCTGCCGCTACCAAGCCCGCCAGTACGACGCCGAAGTCGCAGTAGCCAACCTATATTGCGAGGCAAAGGCCGTCTTTCGAGACGGCCTTCTTCGTGCGCCTGGAGTTGGAAGATAAAGCACTTGCGCGGCTATCCACTATTCTGTGGAAAAATCTGTGGAAGAAAGAGACTTCCTCACAGGAGGTCGATTTTTATCAGCTACTTACCCATTTTGCCTCTCTTTTGAGGCATCCTAATCGCCAAGTAAATCAAGCAGTTAGCGAGGATGTAGAACTTGCACAGCTTTTCACGCCCCTTCGCCAGCCGAAGCTCTGCATTAGGAATTTTGCACAATTTGCCCACCATTTCGTGGGGGACGGTCACGTAGCGCAGGTTACTCTGCCCGGCTATTTCTCAGGAAAAAACGCAGTGGGGTCAGTCTTCCCCGACCCGCAGAACAGCCAGAAAGGCCTCTTGGGGAATGTCGACGCGGCCGATGCGTTTCATACGTTTCTTGCCTTCCTTTTGCTTCTCCAGCAGCTTACGTTTTCGCGAGATATCGCCGCCGTAACATTTCGCGATTACGTTCTTGCGAATGGCCGAAACGGTTTCGCGGGCAATGATCTTCGCCCCAATCGCCGCCTGGATCGCGACCTCGAACATCTGCCGCGGAATGAGCTCGCGCATCTTCGAGACCAGCGCGCGTCCCCGATCGTAGGCAAAGTCCTTGTGCACGATGATCGACAGCGCATCCACCGCTTCGCCCGATACCATGATGTCGAGCTTCACCATCGGTGACTCCCACCGACCGGCGAGATGATAATCTAGCGAAGCGTACCCGCGTGACACCGACTTCAGGCGATCGTAAAAGTCGAGCACGATTTCATTCAGCGGCAGCTCGTAGCTCAGCATCACGCGGGTCGGGCTGACGTACTCAAAGCCTTTCTGCTTGCCGCGCTTCTCCTCGACGAGTTTTAAAATTCCGCCAACGTATTCTTCGTTGGTGAGAATCGTGGCGAGAATAATGGGCTCTTCGATCTTGGCGATCTCGCTAGGATCGGGCCAGCGCGACGGATTGTCGACCTCGATTTTGCTTCCGTCGGTCACCGTGATTTCGTAGCGCACACTTGGTGCAGTCGTGATCAAGTCGAGATTGTATTCGCGTTCCAGCCGCTCCTGAATGATTTCCATGTGCAGCAGCCCGAGGAAGCCGCAGCGAAATCCGAAGCCCAAGGCGACGGAACTCTCGGGTTCGAAGAAAAATGATGCGTCATTCAGCCGCAGCTTCTCCAAGGCATCGCGCAGCAGTGTGTGCTCATGCGCATCCACGGTGTAGATTCCGGCAAAGACCATCGGCTTGAGCTCTTCAAAGCCGGGCAGCGCCTCGATCGCGGGATTCTTGTCGTCGGTAATGGTGTCGCCGATCTTAGTATCGGCAACGTTCTTGATGTTGGCGATGAGGAAGCCGACTTCTCCGGCCGAGAGCTCTTCCACCTCGACCGGCTTCGGCGTGAGCACGCCGAGCGTCTCGACATCGAAGGTATTGCCGTTAGCCATCAGGCGAATACGTTGGCCTTTGCGAATGGTGCCTTCAATGATGCGCGCCAGAACCACAACGCCACGGTAGGGATCGAACCAGGAATCGAAGATCAGCGCCTGTAGCTGATGATTGGCTCGACCCTTCGGTGGAGGAACTTTCTTGACGATCGCTTCCAGCACATCGGGCACGCCGATGCCCGACTTGGCGCTGATGCACAGCGCCTGGGAAGTATCGAGACCGACGGCGCCCTCGATCATCTCTTTCGTGCGCTCGATGTCGGCGCTGGGCAGGTCGATTTTGTTGATGACAGGAATGATCTCCAGCCCGTTGTTGATGGCGATGTAGGAGTTGGCCAGCGTCTGCGCCTCAACTCCTTGGGAGGCATCGACGACCAGCAGTGCGCCTTCGCACGAAGCCAGCGAGCGCGAAACTTCATAGCTGAAATCGACGTGGCCGGGAGTGTCGATCAGGTTGAGCTGGTAAGTTTTTCCGTCGGCCGCCGGATACATCATGCGGACCGAATGAGCCTTGATGGTGATGCCACGCTCTCGCTCCAGGTCCATCGCGTCAAGCACTTGCGCCTGCATTTCGCGGGCGGTCAGCGAGCCGGTCAGTTCCAGCAGCCGGTCGGCGAGCGTGCTTTTCCCATGATCGATATGGGCGATGATCGCGAAATTTCGGATGAGTGATGGATCCATCGGGTTTACTGGGGCAGCCTCGATTCTAACAGGTAAGATCAGCTTCTCCCGCGGCGCAGATGAGGCGGCAGAACAGCGCTCGACGCGTGAGTTTCAAGTGTCGAGTTACGAGTGCAACTCCCACGATGTTGTCATCCCGAGAGGGGCGTACTACCGACAACTGTCCACTGGCAACTGTGCTGGCTGACGGCGAAGCGCAGGTTCCTCAGTGCTGAAGCGGATTCGGGATGACAAGTGGCTATAAGAACTTGTCTCGATCCTGTCTTGCTATGCGGTGCTAAAATCCGGGGTAGCTGTCATGGATCGGCTCCGCATCTCCGTTGGGTTCGTGCTGCTTCTGGCTTTGCTTGCGCAGGTTTCGGGACTGGACCACAAAAAACCGAAGCATGGCGCTGCGGCCGACCAGAAGCTTGCCGAATCGATCGACCAGATCCTCAGCAGCGATCCCGAAGTGGCACGCGGATTCTGGGGCATCTATGCGGTTTCGCTTGACGGCGGCAAGCCACTGTTCGCGCTGAACCAGGACAAGCTTTTCACGCCTGCCTCGAATACCAAGCTCTTCACCACCGCCGCTGTCTTTGGGCTGATCGGCCCAAACTATCGCTTCCAGACCACGGTCGAAACCGTGGGCGACGTCGACAAATATGGCCGCCTTGATTCGGACCTGGTGATTGTTGGCCGCGGCGATCCTAATCTGTCTGGACGCACATTGCCCTACAACCTGCGCACCGAACGCAAGGCGCCGCCGATCCAGGTGTTGACCAGCCTGGCTGACCAGTTGGTGCAGCACGGGTTGAAGTACATTGACGGTGACATTGTGGCCGACGATTCCTACTATGTCTTCGAACGGTATGGCGAGGGCTGGTCGCAGGACGACCTGGTGCGCGAATGGGGCGCACCCGTTTCGGCGCTCACGATCAACGACAACCTCATATTCGTCAACATCATGCCCGCCGCCCGTCCCGGCGAACGCGCCTTCCTCAACATCACGCCCTTCGCCGACTACTACAGTGTTGACAATCGCGTGATGACGACGCCACAAGGTACTGGGCCGCGCACCATCTACATCAACCGCGAGCCCGGCTCCAATCAGTTGACGTTCTGGGGCAACATCCCGCAGGACGATCCGGGATTCGGCGAGGCGTTGGCGATCGACGATCCGGCGGAATTCACGGCAAAGCTCTTCCGCAAGTTGTTGCAGGAGCGCGGCGTCGTCGTCTACGGCAAAGCGCGCACCCGGCACACTGAGTTGGCATCCATGCAGACTTTTACCGTGACCTCGCTGGCTTCCGGCGGAGGCAGCACGACGCGGCCATCAACTCCTGCGCCCTTGGTGCTCGCCAGTTATCAGTCGCAGCCGGTGGGCGAAGACCTTCGCATCATCAACAAGGTCAGCCAAAATCTGCATGCCGAGCTGATGCTGCGGCTGCTGGGCAAAGAAAAAGGGACCTCCGGATCGATCGAAGGCGGGTTGGAAGTCGTGCGAGGATTCTTAACGAGTGCCGGTATTAAGCCGGAGGAATTCGCGTTCTATGATGGCTCGGGACTGTCGCGGGAGAACCTGGTAACCCCCAACGCCATGGTCAAACTGCTGAGCTACTGCTACACCCAGCCATGGGGACGTCAGTTCGAAGACACTTTGCCGGTGGCGGCCACAGATGGCTCGCTTGCCGATCGCTTCAAGAACACGCCCGCCGCCGACGTGGTTCACGCCAAGACGGGCTCGCTCTCGCATGTCTACGCGCTCTCCGGCTACGCCACGACGCAAAAGGGAGAGCCCTTCGCCTTCGCCATCATGACCAACAACGGCATTGCCAGTACCAAAAAGATGCTCGACACCATCGACCGCATCGTCGTGCGCTTGGTCGAAGACAAGTAGTTGCTCCGCTTGGGCTGTGCACTGCGTGGTACGGCTTTTACAGCTTGCGAAAAAACTCATTTCCGGACTGTTTTGTATCAGGGCACGAGTTTCACTCGTGCCGTTAAGCTCTTTATTTGTGATGTGCCGCGGACTTTAGTCCAGTGGTGTGGGCGATCGAGACTTTTCCGCAAGCTGTTTTAGCGGTTCTGTCGCCAAATGCCGAAGTTCAGATAGCCGGCGTACGTTACCCAGAGCAGATAGGGCAGCAGCAGCAGCGCAGCGACTGGCTGCAACCAGTAGAACAGCACTGCATTGAACAGGATCGCGAGCCAGAGAATAATGATGGCGCCGAAGGCAACGCCGGGCAAGCGCGAACCGAAGAAGATGCCCGACCAGGCAAGATTGAGCGCGAGTTGCGCGAAGAACATTGCAAGCGCGAAGCGGGCGCCCCTGCCGTAATCACGCCAGACCATCCAGGCCGCGATGGCCATCAGAACGTACAGCGTCGTCCACACTGGCCCGAAGATCCACGAGGGCGGAGTGCCTCGCGGCTTGCGCAGCGTGGGATACCAGGTGCGAGCGCTTTTTGTGGTAAAGATCGAGCCGAGGCCACCGACGCCAAGACACACGCCAAGGAAGAGGATCAACACATACCATGGCTTCGCATTCACGACGCTATTGTAGCGGGGGAAGCCTCGCTCTCATCCGCAGCCCCGCCGTTCCGAGCCGGCTCGCTAGGAGCCGACGGTCAGCACGATCTTGCCGTAGTTGGATCGTTCCAGCATCAGGCGATGAGCTTGCCCGGCCTGCTCCATGGGCAACACATGCCCGATCTCAGGATGAAGATTGTCCTTGGCGATCCAAGGCTGCATCGCGTGCAGCGCGCGCAGAATGAGTTCGTGGTCCTGCGACAGAACGCTGAGCCACAGTCCGTGCGCGCTCAGGCTCTTCGACAACATGGCGCCCGTGTCGAATTTGTGCCGCTCCCCCGACGCTGTACCGTAAATGATGACGCGCCCAAACGGTCGGCATGAGCGCAGGCTTTTGGCGGTGTTATCGCCGCCGATCATCTCAAAGACCGCATCAACGCCCTCGCCGTTCGTCAGTGCCAGTACCCGCTCCTGGAAATCGGTAGTGCGGTAATTAATTGCGTGATCAAGGCCGAGATTTTTCACTCGTTCAAGCTTTTCATCGGAAGAGGCGGTGCCATAGGTTTCAATGTTCAGCAATTTTCCAATCTGGACGGCTGCGGTCCCCACGCCGCCCCCAACCGCGTGGATGAGCACACGGCGTTTTCCTGCGCAAGGATAGGCGGGCTCTAGAGCATCAGGGGTAAGTCCGGCTTTCCAGTAGGCGAGGTAGGCAGTCAAGAAAACCACGGGAAACGCCGCCGATTTAACCGAATCCCAGCCGTCCGGCTGGGGCCAGAGCAGGTTGGGAGGAACAGAGATCTTCTCAGCCGCAGCGCCATACTGCGCGTAGCCCATGACGCGATCGCCCGTGCCTTCCACTATTCCTGCGAATTCACGGCCAGCTATGAATGGCGGCTGCGGCGTCCCCGGGTAGCTGCCGTGCGTCGTCATGGTGTCGGCGAAATTCACCCCAACGGCCTCAACCCGCACGATCACCTTTCCAGGTCTGGGTTGCGGCTCGGGCACATCGCGTACTTCCAGAACTTCGGGACCGCCGGGGCGAGTGACGACAACAGCTTTCATAATAAGAAGAGTCTAAATCACGAAGGGAGGAACGCTTGGGGCCGATAGCGTTCCTTCGGCCAGCTTAGCCGCCATTCGCGGCGTCACTTTGTTCAGGACGACGGCGAAAGGAGCTGATTGCGAGTCGCTGCTCATTCCACGAATCGTCGCGGCACGCGCTCGGAAAGGTTACATAAGGTCTCGTACACCACTGTGTCGGACCAGTGGGCGTGGTCCCACGCCGTAATCCGGTCATTGCCGTCCTGCCCTACCAGCGTGACGGGATCACCGAGTTCGATTCCCACAATGTGGGAGACATCCACTAACGTGAGGTCCATCGAGATACGCCCGACGATGGGGGCGCGGCGGCCGCGAACGAGTGCTGCTGGACGACAACCGTTGGGCTCCAACCTGGCGAGGCCGTACGACATCCTGCGTGAGAAGCCATCCCCATAACCGACTGGCACTGTCGCGATGCGGGCCGCCGACCGCGTGACATAGGTCCCGTTATAGCCAAGCGCCTGTCCAGTCGGCACATCACGCAGGTTGATGACCCGCGCCTTCCAGGAAAGCGCAGGCTGCAGCGGCAGGGTCGCCGCTTCTACCGCCGCAGAACCGTTGGCATGCGCGAGGGGGAGGCCATAGCCATAGAGAGCAATGCCGGGCCGAACCATGGTATGCCAAGTCTCGGGTCGCGCCACCATCCCGGCACTATTAGCGAGATGCCGCAGCGGCGCGTGCAGCCCATGAGCATCCAGCATCCGGGACGCCAATCCGAAACGAACGCTTTGCAAGCGAGCATCCTCTGCGTCGATGACTTCGGCCGACGCAAGATGGCTGAACACGCCCTCAAGCTCTATCTGCGGCAAGCGTTTCACTCGTTCGGCAAAGTCATCGACCTCCGACATCGGCAAACCCAGACGCGCCATGCCCGTATCAATCTTCAAGTGCACCGGAAGCCTTTCGCGCATGCCAAGCTTTTCGGCAGCGCGAACCAGCGCGGCGCAATCTTCGACGCGAAATACCGCCGGCGTCAGCGAGTAGCGCAGCAGATCTTCTTCTTCCCCCCGCCAACCGCCGGTCATCACGAGAATGCGGCCCCTGATTCCAGCATCACGCAGCCACACACCCTCGTCTGTCGAGGTGACCCCGAACCACTCGGCGCCCGCCATCTCCAGCGCCGAAGCACATCCCGCGGCACCGTGCCCATAACCGTCGCATTTCACAACCGCGCAGATGGTAACGCCAGGTCCGATGTGTTTCTGTACCGTTCGGAAGTTGTGGGCCAGCGCCGAGACGGAGATCTCCGCCCAGTTCGGTCGCGTGTCCTCACGGGTCGATGGGGTGATAAGAGGCAAAGAACGATGATAAAGCATGGTAAGCGGTAGCAGTTGCCAACGCTGGCTTCCGAAAGCGGTTCGTCTAAGCACGGACATGCCGTTGTTTCGCGCCGGCGGGGAACGCGTCCCCTGAATAGCAGAGGCACAGAGGAAGGTCGTATTGGTTTGCTGGAGTGCCGGGCCCGCAATCAGAAAGCCCGGGCAGTTTGCCCGGGCTCTACTTTTCGCTTCGGTTCGCGCGATTACGTCCAGGTTCTGGCGTGTGCTGCGTTCCGTGGTTCAGCGAACTCTGTGTCACCGCAGCCGCCGGGTTTACGGCGACCTCGTACCCTCGCCATGCACCTCTACATGACCAAGGCAATACTTTCCAGTTCCCGCTGGAAGGCTTCCAGTGTGCTTCCCAGCAGGCCTGCCCGGCTTACCGCCGTACGGGCCGACTCTGCCGACACGCCATAGCCGTGCCCTGCCAGAAACATCTGGACGAGTTCGGCGGCGTCCTTGGAGTCAAACCCCTGTAGCAGTTCGCTCCTCAGCGCCGTCAGCTCGGGGACGGAAAATTTCTCTGCCATCATGGACCTCACCTCCAACCCTTCCGGGCATTTACCTCTTAGACGGGCGATACTGCCATAAAGTTGCGGCAATTCGATTGCCGAACCGCACTGTCAGCTGCTTCCTTCGAGGCATTTTTCTTTATTATCCAACCCGTTTACCCGCAGGTAGTTGCAAAATGGGGAATTAATGTCCCGCGACGCGCCCCGCCCAAGCGAAAAAATAGTTTCAGAACAGGCGAAAGTGAGGTGCAAGAACTTGCACTCGCAGCCAGAAATCTTCTGCTCTGATCCATGAGGTGAGTTCTAATTCGGGAAATTGAGGGAAAGTACCCATCCGATCGAGGCAGAAAAACCCTTCGGGGGGTTCCGCGCCAGGTTCCTCCAGCCTCAGAGTAGCTCGATTGTCGCTTCTGGTTCCAGCAGGATAGGGATTCCATTCCGGATCGGGTAGACCCGTTTGCATTCATTGCACTTGAGACTGTCTTCGCCCCGCAGCACCAAGGGTTTGCGGCATACGGGACACGCCAGCAGTTCCAGCAGTTCTGAACTGATCATAGAAGCTATTTTAGCAGCGCCCGCCCTGTCGCCTCGACGGCGTTACCAGCCCGGCGCTTCGCTATAAGATAGAAGATTACATCAGCAAGGGGGGTCGAATGCCGGCAGTTATTCTCGACGGAACCAGGATCGCGGCGCAGATCAAGTCCGAAGTCGCCGAAGATGTGAAGGAACTTACTCTGGCAGGGCTTCGTCCTGGATTGGCCGTGGTCCTCGCAGGCCACAATCCCGCATCGGAGATCTACGTTCGTAACAAGGTCAAAAGTTGCGAACAGCTCGGCATTCACAGCGAGAAGCATACCCCTCTCGACACCGCCACCACAGAGGACATTCTGGCGCTGATCAACGACCTGAATGAACGCGATGAGATCGATGGCATCCTGGTGCAGCTGCCGCTTCCGGCCCATGTCGATTCCAAGAAGATCCTGCTGGCGGTTTCGCCGGAAAAAGACGTCGATGGCTTTCACCCAGTGAACGTAGGCAATCTTTCGACGCAGCGCCCGGGCCTGGTGCCCTGCACGCCCGCCGGCATCCTCGAGATTCTGAAGCGCAGCAACATTGCTATTGCCGGAGCGGAAGCTGTGGTCGTCGGCCGCAGCGATATTGTTGGCAAGCCGGTGGCCATGCTGCTGCTCAATGCCAATGCCACCGTCACCGTCTGCCATTCGAAGACGCACGACCTGGCGGCGGTCTGCCGGCGTGCCGACATCGTGGTGGCGGCAATCGGCAAGGCCGGAATGATCACGCCCGCATTCGTAAAACCAGGAGCAACGGTGATTGACGTCGGCATGAACACGGTTACCGATCCGGACGAGTTCCGGCGTTTCTTCGCCCGCGATGAAAAGCGTGAGCGCAATTTCGCGGAAAAAGGTTCAACCCTGATGGGCGATGTCGATCCACATGTCACCGAAGTGGCCGGAGCCCTGACGCCGGTTCCGGGAGGCGTGGGTCCGCTCACCATCGCTATGCTGATGAGCAATACCGTGAAAGCAGCCAAACTCCGAAGGGGGCACCGGGTTGGAACCCCGGTCGCTCGATAGGGGCCATGGCTACCGCTGTCAATCGACGTACCGTGGACTTGTCATCCTATCCGAACCTTGTAGTCATTTATCTCGGAATGCGAGTGAATCGTGTGAAGGGCCTGAAGACGCTTCTCGGGTTCGGGCCGAAGATTTCCGGCTCGGTTGCGGCCAAACCGGACGGCCTTCTGCATCACGACGTTTTTCTCTTCTCGCTTTTTCCGCCCCACCTGGGACTGCGGCAGTATTGGCGTGACATGGATTCTTTGCTGAAGTGGTCCCGCTCCGAGCCACACCGCGAGTGGTGGAAAAATTTCCTCAAGAACTCGGCTGGTACCGGTTTCTGGCATGAGACGTATCTTATGCAGGGTGGGATGGAAGCCATCTATGACGACATTGCTGATCCTATCGGCTTCATGCGGTTTGCGCCGGTCAAGGTCGCCCGCGGCGCCATGTTCGGCGCAGCCCCTCGTGCGGGCAAAACCCACGAGAGCGCTCCCGTTGTAAATGAGTCCGACCTCTACGGTACGTAAAACTGGTGTCGTGCTCACGATGTCAGATGAGTCGTGGTCGCGGCATGGCCTCGCAATTGTGTCGGGCTTGGAGATAGAGGCTCTTTAATCATCGCGAAAACTTTGTCTTGACTCTGTCGACGGCTTTGAGGAGAGTGTCTATTCAGACTGTTCGGAGACTCTTCATGCCACGTGCGATCGTTCGCTCTCTCTTCTTTCTGCTCTTCATCAGTTCGGCATTCGGATTTGGACAATCAGGTGGCGCAGCGCCTCAATCCTCCGGCTCCTCGACCAACCCCTCTTCCCGGCCGCCTGACCTCGTATGTTTCGGCAACAGTCCCGACTGGAGCATACAGTTCACCCAAGGCGGCGCACGGTACGTGGCGATGAACGAGCCTAATCGCGTCTACATCGGCAGCTTTCACTGGATTCCTGAAATGAACGCCTGGTCGTGGAATCCGCAGGATCTTGGACAAAAAGAGCAGTTGACGGCTGTCATCAAGAAGGCGTCGTGTGTGGACAGCGTCCGCAAGTGGACCGTTCCTTACAGCGCACAAGTAAACCTTCCCCACGGTGACATGGCGAGCGGCTGTTGCCGCAAGCTGAAGCCGGGCGAAGCTCCCGTAGGTCCGGGCGGCTACAGCCCTCCATCACAGCCGTAGTGTCCGACTTCAGAGTCACCCAGAGGCATCCTAAAGTTGACCATCGGCCTCCGGCCACACACCAGTTATACTGCTCGGCGGCGCCTATGCTTTGCTCCTTCGATAACGACTCTTTCCCCACGCCGGCAAAATGCTGCGCGTAGGACTTACCGGCGGAATCGCTTGCGGAAAGTCCATCGTCGCCGCCATGCTGGTAAAGCGTGGAGCACATTACCTGCAGGCCGATACGCTGGCACACCGGCTTTATGAGCCGGGCGAACCTACGTACGACGACGTTGTCAGGCGATTTGGTCACGAAATTCTGAATGCCGATGGCACCATCAATCGGGCCCGTCTGGCGAACCTCGTCTTTCCCAACCGCATTGGTGAGTTGAACTCTATCGTGCATCCGGCGGTGGTAAAAGCACAGAACGCCTGGCTGCAGGAGGTCGAGCGCAGCGATCCGGGGGGGGTGGCTGTGGTCGAGGCGGCTTTGCTGCTTGAGGCCGGAGCTGCCAGGGACTTCGACAAGATCATCGTCGTGACCTGCGATTTCGAGCAGAAAGTAAAACGCTTCGCCACCCGGACAGACATTTCTCAGGAAGCCGCCCGCGCTGAGGTGGAGCGTCGCAGTGCCGCGCAGTTCTCGGATGCGCAAAAGGCCGGTCACGCCGATTACGTAATTGAAAATTCAGGCTCCTTGGAAGACGCCGCCCGTCAGGTTGAGCAGGTATGGGATGCCTTGCGGCGCGCCGAGCCCCGGCCCAAACCTCCCTTGCGACCCTAGCGTCCGATAGCGTCCGAGCCGGCTGCATGCGGATCCGCAACGAACCCGCCTTGCTCCCGGCTTGTCCTCCCGTGCCGCTTCAGTGCTGAGAGGATCCGCGTTCTCTTCGCGCAGGAACACATCCCCACCAACCCGCTGACCGCACCTGCCCAATTCCGGTACACTCTATAGGTAAATTCCTTCTTCCTTCGAGAACTATGAAACTGATTCGTCCTCTGTTCCTGGGTTTAATCCTGGTTGGAGCTTTTTACTGGTACACCACCCATCATTCCGGTGTCACGGCTCCCGATTGGGTCGCGCGGCCCACGCACGTCGAGCTGAGCGAGGCTGCCGGCCCGCAGACCTTCGACGCGGAAGAGCAAAACAACATCGAGGTCTACCGCCGCGCTATCCCTGCCGTCGTCAACGTCACCTCAACCGCAGTCGCGTTCGATTTTTTCTACGGCCCGGTTCCGCAAGAAGGCCAGGGCTCGGGTTTCATCATCGACAAGGAAGGCCATATCCTGACCAACTATCACGTGGTCGCCAACGCGCGTGAAGTCGAAGTGACCCTGCACAACAAGAAAAAGTACAAAGCAGAGGTCATCGGCACTGACCGCTCGCATGATCTTGCGGTCATTCAGATCAAGGGTGGAGAGGTGACGCCGGCCGTTCTCGGCGATTCGAAGAGCCTGCAAGTTGGACAGAAAGTATTCGCTATCGGCAATCCCTTCGGGCTGGCAGGCACGATGACGCGTGGCATCATCAGTTCCATCCGTCCTATCCGACTGCCGGACGGCGCAGCCCTCGACGAAGCCATTCAGACCGATGCCGCGATCAATCCCGGCAACTCGGGCGGTCCTCTCCTGAACTCGCACGGGGAAGTGATTGGCATCAACAGCATGATCGCTACCGGAGGTTCGAACCAGAGCGCCGGCATAGGCTTCGCTATCCCCATCAATACGGCGAAGGCTGTGCTGGGAGACCTGATTACCTTGGGGCGCGTGCGTCGGCCCTCGCTGGGTATTCGCCCGCTCGCCGTGGGGCCCGAACTGGCGGAAGAGATGGGGCTGCCCGCCGATTACGGAATTCTGATCCTGCAGACTGTCCCTGGCGGCGCCGCCGATCAAGCCGGGCTTCGAGGTGGTAATCAGCGCGCCTACATCGGCAATACCCCGGTCATGATTGGCGGAGACCTGATCGTGGCGATCGACGGGGAATCCGTGGGGGATCCTCAGGATCTGGCGAATGCTATGAACAAGCATCGAGCCGGGGACACCGTGAACGTCACCATCTACCGCGCCAAACGCAAGCTGACGGTAAGAGTCGTTTTGCAGGAAGCTCGCCAGCAGACATAGCGATCCTGCCGCGGGAGGAAAATCCTAATGCGTCAAGTTCAAGAAGAGAAGCAGACCGCCGCTGGCCAGCAGTCCGCCAATCGCCGCGCCAAGCCAGAAATTCTGCGCTCGCGTGTTCGTCGTCTGCATTACACGCCGGTCGTTGGACAGGATAAGGATGAAAAATAAAATTGGGATGCTCAATAGTCCTGCCAGCACCTGCGAAAAGTATAGGGCCTTCACTGGATTGATGCGGAAGAAGTTCACTACACTCGCCACTACAATCGATCCCGAGATCAACACGTAGAAGCGTTTCGCATTCCACGGTTGCTCGCTCAGACCAGATGGCCAGCCCATAGCTTCGGTGATGCTGTAACACATCGAGGCAACCAGCACCGGAAGTGCGACCATTCCAGCGCCTACGATGCCGATTGCAAACAGAATCGTCCCCAATGATCCCACCGCGGGAGTCAGCGCTTCGGCGGCTTGCTTCGTGGTCATGTCCACTGGATTCGGCAGGTGCAGCACCATAGCGGCCGCTACCACAATGCTGTAGGACAAAACTGTAGTGGCAAAGGCGCCGGCATGCGCGTCCGCCTCGTGCGGGCGATTTCCGCCGACGATCGCGTGCTCCCGCCGGGAGCTGGTCTGCCACACCAGCACGTACGGCGTCAGCAGCGAGCCGAAAAGTCCCACCATGCCGCTCATGTATTCCGGAGTTATGCGGAAGCGAGGGACGAACGTCCGGACCAGGAGTTGATAGGGGCTGGGATGCGACAAAACCGCTGCCGCCACGTATAGAAATAGAGGCAGGGAACACCACAGCAAAGCTCGCGTGATCTTCCGGTAATCCCCAAAGATGAGCACATACCAGATGGTGAACGCCACAGCCGCCACAAAGAAGCTGCGCTTCTGCAACAGGATGATACTGAGTCCGTCGCTTACCGCCATGAGATCGGCGATGATCATCGCCATGTTGATCAGGATGATGACCAGCGCGCAGCTGACCGCCACCGGTTTGCCGTAATACATGCGCAAAAGGTCGACCAGCCCTTTGCGCGTCTCAAAGCCGAGCCGCGCGGAGACGTCGAAGACCGTGAACAAGAACGGAATGCAAAGTACGATTACCCACAGCAGAGAAAACTGAAAGGCGGCTCCGACGACCGTGGCTGTGATGACCAGGGAAGGGTCGACGTTCGCGGTTCCGGTGACGATGCCCGGACCAATCTCTCCCAGGATCGAAACGAGGCTGCGCCGTGGCGGAGCAAGGACCGGCGTTTCGGGAGCTGCTGGAAAGCCGAGAACTTGTCCGTGAGTGGATGTGCCTCCCTTACGGTATTTTCGGGAGCTCACTGCTCAGATCTCGCTCGAGTTTTCGCTCGTGACGCAGCCGTAAGGGCCGCCAATAGGTGATGATGCCGAAGCCGGCGATGGCAGCAAGCAGCAATCCGCTGCTCATGCCCAGGAAAACGTTAGACGCTTTGGTGGATGCAATGCGCGCAATGACATTCGCATTTCGCGGCGTGATGATCAAAGCGAAAGCCAGCATCAACATGCCCACGCCGGCCAGAAGATTCGTGATGTTCTTGGCCCACTTGCCGGTCGCATGATACTGAGCGAAAAAGCTGAAGCCGTAGAACAGCAATCCGCCGATCAGCAGAAAATTTCCGACAATCGCAATGGCGACGGAGTTCATCATTAGCTCTATTGTAAGACGCAGATTGAGAGCCGCAGGTTGGAAGAGAGTTGCCGGAAGGAGTCTTACCCCAGCCACTCAAATTCCAGCCCCGTCGACTTGCGCAAGAGCGCAAGCTCCTCTGGCGTCGCGCAACCAATGAGACATTCTTTGCCGGCAAGGTCGAGATAGGTGAACCGCTTGCCGGGGTCCCGGCCTTCCAGCAGCTTCACGAAATTGCTCATGATGCGCGAATCGATCCAGTTCTCCTCAATCTTCGCGTGCCATTTGTTCGCGGTGCCTTCGAGCGTGAACTCCAGCCACGCCCTGCGTTGCCGCGGATCGATGCCATCCTGCACATCCTCAATCGGCAGCGCGCCGCCGGCCAATGTCGCCATGCGCTGCGCCACGCGAACATAGTCGCCGGGACCGCCAATCGATTCGATATCGAGCAGCCAGATGTTGTCGGACCACCAGCGCTCCGGTTCGGCCTGAATGGTGCTTCCCAGCACCCGCAGCAGCAATGTGAAAGGCGAGCGCTCGTACCGGGTTTCGCGATGAAGAGCCAGCAAATCGTCGAGCCCAATGCCGGGCCTGGGATGAATGCCGCACGCCGCTAGAGTTGCAAGCTGGCGCTCCAGCATCATGTTGCGGACGATCAATCGGCGCAGCAGCGACAAAGCGTCTCCCTCGTTCTCCCTACTATCCACCAATCCCGAGCAACGCAACAAGGTGCTACACTTGCGCGCACATGCCGAGCGCTGAGAATTCGACCCGGCCCCCGAACAGCGAAGACGAGGCAGTAACTCCTGGCACGCTCTACCTTGTCGGCACGCCGATCGGCAACCTGGAAGACATCACCCTGCGCGCGCTTCGCACGTTGAAAGAAGCCGATCTCATCGCGTGCGAAGACACGCGCCAAACCATGAAGTTGCTGAACCATTACGCTATCGAGAAGCCTACCGTCAGCTATCACGAACATAATGAGCTGACCCGTTCGGCTGAGCTGATCGTGCACCTCGAGCGCGGTGACAACATCGCGATGGTGAGCGACGCAGGCATGCCAGGCGTCAGTGATCCCGGCTACCGCCTGGTGCACCTGGCGGTACGCCATCATATCCGCATCGTGCCGATTCCCGGTGCGTCGGCCTTTCTGTCGGCGCTGGTGGCCAGTGGCTTGCCCACGGATTCGTTTCGTTTCAATGGGTTTCTTCCCGCTAAAGAAGGTGCACGAAAGACCGCGCTGGAGTCGATTTTGACTTCGGATCGCACCCAGATCTTCTATGAGGCACCCCACAGGCTGATCGAAACGCTGCGCGACATAACCGAGATTTTCGGGCTCGACCGCCAGGTCGTGATTGCACGCGAGGTTACGAAATTGCATGAGGAATTCCTCCGCGGACGTGCCGGCGAAGTTTTGGCTATGCTGAAAGAGCGTGGCGAGATTCGCGGCGAGATCACGCTGCTGATCGGCAAAGCCGAAGCAAGTTCCCACGCAAAGCCGACGAACAAGAACATCGCCCAGCGCGTTCGCGAGTTAATGACCGCAGACCGTCTTGGTGAGAAGGCTGCCCTCAAGCAGGCAGCGAAAGACTTTGGCCTGTCGAAGAGCGAAGCCTACCGCGAGTGGCAGAGAGTGAAATAGTGGGTACGTGAAGCCTTGAAAGGCACTCAGTACTAGCGACCGGATTGCCTCAGTCATCCCGAGCGGAGGCTCGCCTCGTCTGCGATTCGAAGGCTTGTCGCGCCCTCTACAGCTTCTGTAATCTCCGGCTCTCAGCCAGCAGCGCCATGCTGTGCATCAGGTTCTGCATGGTCACGATGCCGACCAGCCGCTGATCATCGACCACGGGAATCATGCTTAGCCCACGCGCGCCAAGCTTGCGGAACGCGGAGGCCAGCGAGTCGTTGCGTTGTGCGATCTCGAAGCCCTTCACCATCGACGATTGAACGTAACCATTGCCGGCGGAACGCAGCGCCTGCACGATCTTGCTCTTGCTGATCACGCCCACCATATCGCTTCCGCGCACGACAGGAAAATCGTCCTGCAGGGTGTGAACCGCCTTGGCAAGCGCGTCCTCCAGCGTGTCAGCCGGGGAAAGCGTGGAAAAACCCGTTAGCATAACATCTTCCATGCGTACGCTTTCCAGCACCGACTGAAACACCACAGAGCGGTCTTCCATCTGCGCGCCGACAAAGAGGAAGAAGCCAATCAGCATCAGCCATGCGTTCCATACCCCCATGAAAATCATGATCATGGCGAACGCCTGACCTACCGTAACCGCACGCCGGGTCGCCTGGGTGTAATCCATGCGCTCAGCCAGCACGGCGCGCAGGATGCGACCGCCGTCCATGGGGTAAGCAGGCAACAAATTGAAGGCCCCCAGAAAAACATTGCTCCAGAACAAGCTGCGCGGCAGATTGGTGCCTATGACGAAGGGCTGCGACCACAGCTTCGCCTCCGGCATCATGGCGACGATAAAAGCGCCCGCGAACGCTGCAATCGCAAGGTTCACCACCGGACCGGCGACAGCGATTCGAATGTCGCGCGCGGAGTTCTGGTTATGAGCGCCGGTGTTCTCCATCAGCGTGACGCCGCCGATGGGCAGCAGAATGATAGACCGCACGGCCAAGCCGTTTCGCTTGGCTACCACTGCGTGTCCCAGCTCGTGCAGCACGACGGAGCCGAAGACGATGCCCACCAGCGCCAGTCCGCGGCCTGCCCCTGCCGCACTCGGCGAAACCGATTGCGTAAACCAGACAAAAATCAGCAGCAGGAGAAACGTAAGGTGGATGCGAATATCCACTCCGAACAGATGCCCTACGGGAATCGACCAGCTTCTCATGCTGTGTGCAGTCCTCTACCACCATTCTACCGTGCGAGGCAGGGCGACTCTTTAGGCGCAGCTTTCGACAGGTTCCGTAGGGACGGGGTTGGGAAGGGGAATGGTGGGAAATCTGCTAGAATTCCCGCTCGTTGGCGGGATTTGTTTGCCAATCCAGCTTGAATTGTTCCATTTGCTTTTTCAGCTCTTCCATTTGCTGTTGCAGTTGCGGCGTCCAGTTCTTCATCGAGTCCTCAAGTTGTCGCCGCATCTCGTCCATCTGCTTCTGGGTAGGCAAAGACTGCTGAATCATCTCATCGATCTGTTTCTGGGTAGGTGCCGACTTCTGTAGCTGGCTGCGCATTTCGGCCAACTGTTTCTCGCTTGGCAGCGACTTCTGCAGGTCGCGCGTGATGTGCTCGAGGTCTTTCTGACTCAGCCTCATAGACTTCTGCAGCTCGTGCTGCATATGTTGCATGTCTTTCTGGTTGGGCCGGACGCTCGCGATGATCTCTTTCTGGCTTCGCTCGATCTCGGGACGCAGACTCTCCATCTGCTTCTGGAACGCCTGCATGTCTTTCGCGAGCTGTTCCTGGTTAAACCCATCCCAGTCGAACTCGCCCAGCTTCGAGTTGCCGGACCCGGGCAGAGTAACCTCGACCGTCTGCTCGCGCTTTTCCCTGACGAAGCTGATGCTGGTCTTGCCAGAATGAGCATGCATAGTGCGTCGCCAGTCAGCAATATCGTGCACGTCCTCGCCGTTCACCTTCACAATGACGTCGCCCGCTTTCAATCCGGCAGCCTCGGCGGAGCTTCCTTTTTCGACTGAACGCAGCAGCACGCCTCGTCCTTGAGGCACTCCGAAGTAGGCGCTGAGCTGGGGGCTGAGACTTTCAACCACCATGCCGTGGCGTGCCGACAGCGTGGTGAAAACCGGAACTTCGATGTCCGGCGCCATGCTTGCCGGGTAGGGCATGGAGTGCATCGCAATACGCGGCTTCTCCGGCGCCGTGGCACGGGCGACGATCTGTCCCTGGCTGCCCATCGTTACCTGCAGGTCTTTCTTTTGACCGTCACGTATGACCGACAAGGACACCTTTTGTCCAGCAGTGGTGGCGTGGATCAGGTCGGCCAGTTCACCAGGATTGATCACCTTCGACCCGTTGAACGTCACGATGACGTCGTTCTCCTGCAAGCCGCCCCTGCATGCGGGGCCATCCTGGTCGAGGTCCGTGATCACGGCGCCATTTGTGTCCTTCAGCTTCAACGCCGCCGCGCGATCGGGCGTCACATCGTCGATATGAACGCCGAGGTAGCTGCTGCTATGCGGGTCGCCCCACACCGGGCTCGGGGCAGCGGGCGTCCCGGCCCAGGCCACGGAACCTAGGGTGGCCATCGCGGCGCTCACCATGAATCCGGAGAGAAGCGTCAGTACGTTGCGCATAATTCACCAACCCTGCTGTCAGTTACTGCAAACGCCGAAAACTGATTTGTCCGATCGTGGTGCGGACGCGCAAAAACGCGCCGCCTCCGTTTAACTGGCCTTCGGCCCAAGCGGACTTTGGACCGTAAGCACCGCCCTCCATATGAGTTTGGAGAGCCTGAAACTCAGAACTAATGCCAACATTGCTGGTCGCCATGTCCGAGGACGCGTGGATCGTGACCGGCAAACTTCCGGGCAGAAAAACTGTAACATCGCCGGACGCGGTGTGCAGATTGGAATCGCTGAAACTGGCACCGTCGCCGACGAACTGCACCGTGATCGGCCCCGCTCCGGTCTCCGCTTGCACGCCTTGCCGGAGCTTATACATCTCGATACTGCCTCCGCCCGTGCTGGCTTCAACCCGCCCCTTCGCGCTCGCTAGACGAACCGTGCCACCCGTGGTATCTGCCCGGACTGTACCACTTACATCGCCGATGAGGATATTACCGCCGCCGGTTTCCGCGTGCAGATCGCCGGTGCATTTATGTATCTCGATGTTGCCGGCAACGGACTGAATGTCGGCGCCGTGCGACGATCCCAGATACACTTTGCCGCCGCCATTGTGAATCCTGCTTTGGCCACCGATGTTCTCGATATGAATGTCTCCGCCTCCGCTGGTCAGCGTCAAGCCTCCCGCCACATTGCCGCCGACCACGTTACCGCCGCCGCTCTTGATCTTGACAGTGCTTCCGAGGTTTTCCAGCTTCACGATGCCCCCACCCGTGACGCCCACGACGGGAGCATTCAGGGCCTCGAAGCCGAGCGATCCGGCCCCGGTTTCCACTCTCACCAGGTCCTGCATTCGGGGGACCTGCACCGCCATCTCAACTCCGAACCGACTGATATCACCATTTGCCAGCTTGCCTTGCAGAGTGTCCATCTCGCCCGAGCGAACCGCGTTGAAACGAAACTGCTCGAACTGCCTGCGAGCCTCCTCCTGGCTGGCCGCATAGGAGCGCTTACGCACGACGTACGAGCAAGCCTGCGAATTGCCTTGTATATTCACCGACCCTAGATCGGTGTTCACATGCACTTCTTTTCCGGCCGGCAGCGTTCCGCTGATCTCTTCTACCCACGAGTTGCCGTCGCGGTATACGCGCGATTGCTGCGCCCACAGCGGAATCGCCGCTGCTACCGCCAGCAAAGCCGCCGCTGTTGTCCAATGACGGCGCAGCGCCACGATGGCAGCACAGGAGAGCGTGGCTCCATTCTCCCTGCCCGCCGCTCTCAACTTCGAAACTTTCCTCAAACAAACCTCACTTCAGAAGCAACTAGCAACTAGCAACCAAAAAGAAAATTGTGTCAGACTAGTTACGTGTATTGGCGATCGCTGTTCGGCAGCGACTCACATCGAATGCCTTCTTATCTCGTGCCGCATATCGCTCCCCGTTAACCGCACGCGATGTCATTCCTTGCGGCGGGATGCCCAAAGCTGATCGCTAGCAGCTAATTGCTCGTCGCTAATAAATATTCGGCATCGACGCCAGCATACTTTTCGATTCGCCCCGGATGTACTTGTTGGGATCCTGTTTTGCCAGTTGTTGCAGGGCGATCCGTACGCTGCCATCGGCCCGCACCGGCTGCAGCGCCTGCAGCGCACCACTACGAACCCCGAGGTTGCTGTCATTCAAAAGGGCTTGCAGCACCGCATCGCGCACCATGGGATCTTGTTTTACGAAGGGGGTAATGCCTTCCAGCGCCCGCAGCCGCACCCCGGGATTATTGTCGTAACGGAGGGTATAGGCCAGTGTGTCGCGCACCAGCTGATTGTTGCTTTCTCCGATCAGAGCATCCACGGAACCAAGTCGCACACCCGAATTCTCGTTGCTCCGGGCGGCATACAACAACAACTCATTGATCTTAGGATCATTTACCGAACCCTCGATCGACTCCGGCAGCACGCGATCGTAATGCACTTGCACCCGATCGTTGCCCGGCAGGCGCTCCACCGACGTAATGCCGCTGATAGCCACGTTGTCGTGCTTCTCGGGATTGGGATTGGTTACGCCAACTGGTCCTATCGCCCGATACATCGTGCCGATACCGCCGCCGAAGCCTACGAGAAAGATGATGGTTGCCAATGCGGGAGAGAAACGAACCTGGCGAAGCCACGCGGCAGGATCGAAGACGAAACGGTGATACCAGGAGCGATGCGGCTCGACGCTTTCCAGCGCTTCCTGCAGCCGCATGCGCGAAGCCGCCAGGAAACTGGGCGACGGCTCAACCACCGGCAACGCGCTCAGCTGAGTCTGAAAAGCACGCTGTTCCGCCAACTCGGCCGCGCACTTCGCACAGCGCGCCATGTGCTGTTCCACCTCGTGGCGCGCATCGTCCGCCAGTTCGTGGTACAGATACAGCGTGACGTTCTCTTGTACCCAATCACAATTCATCGTACCTACCTCTGCCAATCTTCCGCTGTTGCCATTTAGCTCCGCATATCCCGTAGTGCCGCGCGCAACTTCTGAGTTCCGCGGAAGAGCGTATTTTTCGCCGTCTCTTCCGTCGTGTTCAAAATCTCACCAATGGTCCGCAGCTTCAGTCCCTGATAATGCTTCATCTCGAACACCATGCGCTCGCGCGGTGTCAGCTTCGCCAGCGCTTTGGCAATTCGTGCGCCCAGTTCGCGGCGCATCAGGTCGCGTTCAGGACTCGCACCGGAGCGCTGGTCAGCCACCTGATCCAGCATGTCGTAACTGTCCCCATCCGAATCCGTCGTGACCCCCGAGTCCTCTTTGCGCACCTGCCGCTTGCGCAGCAGATCGAGACACAAGTTGGTCACGATACGGTAGATCCAGGTGTAGAACGAGCACTCGAACCGGAAATTGTTGATGTTCCGGTAGGCCTTCAGAAAGGCTTCCTGGTAGATGTCCTGCGCGTCCTGCTCCGAACGCGTCAAGTGATAGGCCAGCCGCAACACGGGACCGTCGTATTGACGAACGAGTTCCTCGAACGCGGCGCGGTTGCCACGCTGAGCTTCTCGAATCAGCTCCGTGTCATTCATTCGGCTCTGGGCCTGCCCCACCGTAGACCCTCGCTCAGAGGGCGAAGAGGAACATTTCTCATCCGCCACCGGCGACGTCTCTGGAAGGCGGAGCCCCGAGCCAACCGTGAAGGGAACTGCCACCGCTTCAGCCGGCATGCTCGTGTCTACCCGTCAGCAAATTGCAAGCCCAATGTTGTCTACTGCTTGCAATCAATAGACGAGCAGAGAAACAATCCGTGAGCGGTCATTATAGACGGCTCGTCACATCATCTGCGTCCTGTCCCTTTTCGGGAACCGGGAACCTCGCCCTTCCCGTCGTTCCCACTGGAGCAAAACGAAGTGCAGGAACCTGCTGTTTCCGGATACACCGACAGAAGCAGGTTTCCTTCAGGCCGGCCGAGCCCTTGGTCAGAATGACGAAATGTTCAGCGGTGGTTGTCAGGCTGCTGGAAATATCATTCGCAAAAACGGAAAGACCAAACCCGGCGCTGTTTCGCCGTGCCTGATCTCATACTGCAGGATGCCCAAGTCGGACGGCTTTGCGATCTGATTCGAGACGTTAATGGTTCCTTTTGTCAACAGCTTACGTAGGCCGGGGTGATACCGCACGGCCGACGGCCTCCGAGCCGTGCGGGAAGCGACCCGTAGTCACGCAGCGGCTGGATGGGAGACGCCCATCCAGCCTTGGCCGACTGGTCAGACTTAAGCTTCTGTGGTGGCTTCTTCTTCGACGGCCGCAGGAGCAGCGGTTTCAGCGGCCTCTTTCTGGATTGTCACCTTCACCGGCACCGAGACCTCCTTGTGCAGCCTCACCGTTACGGTGTGTTCGCCAATCGTCTTGAGCGGCTGATCCAGATCAATCTTGCGGCGATCGATGCTGATTCCCTTGTGCTCCAGTTCCTGTGCAATGTCAGCCGAGGTGACCGAGCCAAAGAGCTGATCGTGCTCTCCCGACTTGCGGGTGAAGGCCAACGACACACCGGCAAACTGCTGCGCGATAGCCTGAGCGTCGCCCTTTTCCTTTGCCAGGCGCCGAACGGCCGATGCCTTCATCTGCTCGATGACCGCGCGGTTGGCAGCTGTGGCTTCAATTGCCAACTTCTGCGGGATGAGGTAGTTGCGGCCATAGCCCTCGGCGACCTTCACCACATCGCCGCGCGAGCCCAACTTCAATACGTCTTCTTTCAGAATGACTTCCATGGGAAACTCCGTCTCAAATTTTTGCAGGTCTGCTCGGCAGGGTTGCGACCGACAACAAACCATGGGCAACGGCCAACCGCTCTACCGCCCGCCGAACGGCAGCAGGGCGATGTTGCGGGCCTGCTTGATCGCGTCAGCTAAACGGCGCTGGTGCGGCGTGCAAACGCCGGTCAAACGCCGAGGAACGATCTTGCCTGCCTCGGAAACGAAACCGGAAAGCAGGCGAACATCCTTGTAGTTGATCGAGTCGATCTTCTCGACACAGAATTTGCAAACCTTCTTGCGGCGAAAGAATTTCCGCCCACCGCCGCCCTCACGGGGTCCTCCGGAACCACCCGCCGGACGGCCCGCAGGCCGCGGTCCACGCGGACCGCTGCCTCCCTGGTATCCACCTTCGCGGGGAGCGGGAGCCGAGCCGCCTTCTGGGCGCACAGAGGGCCCGTCGCTTACCGCGGTGCTCCCTTCAGGAGCTGCTGTCTTAATGCTGTCGTCTGCCATGATTCTCCTTCGAACCTCGAAACCGAGGCTAATCTTGTATCGTCGCGCAAGCACGTGCGAAGCGTCTGTCATCCTTAGCGAAGAGAGGTCGCCTCAGCGACCAAACACGGTCGAAGGCCCTTTTCGCTACAATGCGTCCGCAGTTCCGCTATGCGCCTGCAGACGCCGGTTCAGTTGTTACTGGCGTTGCTGTTTCCGCCGATTCGGTTGTAGCGGCTGCCTGGGCTGCCGCCTCCGCTGCTGCTGCGGCCTGCTGCGCCTGACGACCCTTGCCGCGCACCTTGGTGTCGCGAAGCGCTTTGACCTTGGCCAAGCGCTTCTGCTCCTCATCGACGCGCACGGTGATGAACTTGATCACCGGCTCGTTGACACGCAGGCGGCGTTCCACTTCCTTCACCATCGCGCCTTCGCCTTCCAGCAACATAAGCATGTAAATGCCGTCGTTGAAACGGCGCACGGTGTACGCCAGGCGACGCTTGCCCATGCGCTCGACGCTCTTTACCGAGCCGCCCGCGGTCGTGACCTGGTTCTCAAGGTTCGAGATCAATTTGTCCTGGTCCTCTTCGAGCATGTCGGGACGGACGATGAACATCAATTCGTAAGTACGTTGCTGCATTCTGTTCTCCTGGCAATCAGCCACTAGCGGCCAGCAATCAGCAACTAGTGTTGAGGCCTGTAATCTCTCTTAACGCGCGGGCTATGTTGTGACCCGCTCAACCCTCTTCACCAGATGACAATCTCTGCCTTGTCATCCTGAGCGCCGCACTCGCGCCTTGTGCGAACCGTTGTCACAAAACAAACTCTCTTAGAGCTAACAGCTAGTCGCTAATTGCTAGCTGCTTCTTCTCCGGCCTTGCGATTGAAGCGGTTCATCGCCGCCTGCACGCCTTCGCGCAAAATCACATTTACGGCCTCGCTCGTCGTGTCCAGCATCTGGTCCACGACCGGGTATTGCGCTTTCTTGAACTGCGAAAGTACATACCGCGCGCCATCGCCCACCGGATGATCGGGCCCAACCCCGATACGCACACGGGTAATTTCCTGTGTACCGAGTGCCGCGATCACCGACTCAACCCCATTGTGTCCCGCCGAACGGCCCCGCGGCCGCACCCGCAACGAACCAAACGGCAAGTCCAGCTCGTCGTAAAGCAGCACCAGGTCTTGCTCCGGTTGCACCTCGTACTCGCGTACCAGGTCGCGCACCGATGCGCCACTCAGGTTCATATAGGTTTCCGGCTTGGCCAGCACCACCTCGTGTCCGGCGATGCTGGTGCGGGCGGTTTGCGCGCGGCAATTGCGATTGTTCACGCGCACCCCGCACTGCTCGGCGATGCGGTCCACCGCCAGGAAACCCATATTGTGCGGTGTGAACTGGTATTCGATGCCCGGATTGCCGAGCCCGACGATCAGCTTCACAACCGTTACTTCTTCTTCTCAGGCTTCTCGGACTTTTCGCCCTTTTCGCCCTTGCCACCCTCGGCAGCTTCGCCCTCGGTCTCCTGCTTGCCCTTCTTGATGACTTCGGGCTCGGCCGTGGTCGCAGCCGCTGCTTCGGCTTCTGCCGCCGGAGTAGCCACAACTTCAGCCTTCACCGCAGTGACGTGCACGATAGTCTGGTTGGGATCGGTCAGGATCTTGATCTTGTCCCCAATGGAGAGATCGGAAACGCGGACCGAATCGCCAAAGTTCAGGTTGCTGACATCGACGTCGATGTGGCCCGGAATATCGGCGGGCAGGCACTCGATTTCCACCTCGCGCAACACCTGCTCGAGGATGCCACCCTCCAGCTTCACGCCCGGGGCTTCGCCCTTGAGCACGATTGGAACGCTGACGCGCAGCACCTGGTCCATTGCAATGCGCTTCAGGTCAACGTGCAGCAAGGCCCCCTTGATGGGCTCGAATTGCCAGTCTACGATCATGGCCTTGCCGGCGTCGCTGTCGCCCGCTACGGCAAGATCAAAGATCGAGTTGTGACCAGTTTCAGAATTCAGGATGCGCCGGATCTGCTTAGGATCGACGATCACTGTCTTCGGTTCCAGACCCGCGCCGTATAACACGGCGGGAATCTGCCCGCTGCGCCGAAGACGGCGCGCGTCGTTCTTGGTGCCGCTCTGCCGCGGCTTGGCTTCAATCCGTTTATCTTCATTCTGCTTTTCTGCGGTTGCTGTCGCCATAATCTTGTTCCTTTACAAAAATAATCTGCTGACGGACGTCTCTTCGTGTATCGATTGAATGGCCCGGCCGATCAGTCCTGCGATCGACAACTGCCTGATCTTGGGCTCGGCCTTGGCCGCTTCCGTCAGCGGGATGGTGTCGGTCACCACACACTCGACCAACCCCGATTGAGAAATTCTCTCGATCGCCTTACCCGACAACACCGGATGCGTGGCGCAGGCATAAACCTGTCGCGCACCCGCATCCAGCAACGCCTGGCAAGTCTTCACCAGCGTTCCGGCGGTATCGATAATATCGTCGAGAATGAGACAAGTGCGATTCTTCACGTCACCAATGACGTGCATCACCTCAGTCACATCCATCTCTACCCGGCGCTTGTCGACGATGGCCAGCGCCGAATCCATTTTCTTGGCGAAGAAGCGCGCTCGCTCCACGCCACCCGCATCCGGAGAAATCACTGTCAAATCCGGAAGCTGCAATTCGCGAAAGTGACCCACCAGCACCGGCGACGCAAAAAGATGGTCGACCGGAATGTTGAAGAACCCCTGTATCTGCGGCGCGTGCAAATCAACGACCAGCGCACGGTCCGCCCCTGCGGTCGTCAGCAGGTCCGCCACCAGCTTCGACGAAATCGGAACCCGCGGCTTGTCCTTGCGGTCCTGCCGGGCGTAGCCGAAATACGGAACCACCACGGTAATGCGACGCGCCGAAGCCCGCTTCAAGGCATCAATTAACAGCAGCAGTTGCATCAGGTGCAGATCCACCGGATCGCACGTCGGCTGAATCAGAAAAACATCGCCGCCGCGTACGTTCTCCATGATCTGGACATACGTCTCACCGTCCGAAAACTTGGTGATGCAGGTCTGTCCCAGCGGCAAGCCAAGGAAATCGCAAACCTTCTTGGCGAGCACGTCGTTGGCGGTGCCGGAAAAGATCTTCCACTTTTCGTCATGCCGCGCCTTGACCGGCTTACGCTCACCCTTGGGATCCGGAGTCGGCGAATTCGCCTTGTCTCCCCCGTCAGCGGCTACACTGGCCGCCGGCATCATGCTGGTTTTCGCTGCTGCTTCCATCGTTCAAGTACCCCGCCTAACCTGGTTGAGTTACTGCCGGGTGTTCGAAAGACTGCTCTTCGCTCGGAGCTTTTCGCTCTTGGATATTCGCTTCGCTGACTACTGACAACCGAACACTGACAACTGTGTCTCTGGCTGGGCGGCTAGGATTCGAACCTAGACAAAGTGCTCCAAAGGCACTTGACCTACCATTAGTCGACCGCCCAGTAAAAACAACGTCCAACCAATCGAACTCTCGTGCGGGTGCCCCATCCTCGTCCGCCGACTTTGCGGACAGGGTGGGCCAGCGAATCTACGAAAACAATTCCCGCCAATACCGCTGACGTCCCACTGTGGTCGTCGCCACAGCAGCATGTCCTGCGGCGCTCATTCGTTGGGCCGCCACCTGCGCCGCTTCTGCGGACGCAAATAGCCCATACACGGTGGAACCGGAGCCAGACAGCGACGCATACCGCGCGCCCTCTCGCTCCAAGACACGTTTTACCTCACGCAAATCGGGATACTCAGGAAAGACGACCCGTTCAAAGTCGTTTTCGATCCCGGCTCGGACGAGGTCGAGAAGAGGTGTCTCGGCCCGGTCCCCGCTACCTGCGGGAACACCGGATGCAGGCTCTCCTGACGGCGAACTCGGCCACAGGAGACTCTCGCTCAGCCAGCCATACACAGCACGGCTGAACGAATCAATTGTACCTGCCGCCCCGGCGTGGGTCAATTCGGCTTCTTGCGTCACCAGCTCATCCCAACGCGCGAACGCGGCTGGAGTCGACACGCCGATCGGCGGGGTCACCACCACGAGATGCAGTATCGGCAGGTCCTGCAACGGATAAACTTCCTCTCCCCGGCCAATACCCAGCACCGTCCCTCCGATCAGAAACAGGGGCAAATCGCTCCCTACCTCGGCCGCAATGCGCAGCTTGTCGTCGGTGGCGAGCCGGGTATGAAGTTCTCGCTCCAGCGCCAGCAGGGTTGCGACCGCATTCGACGACGCCGCGCCCATACCCCCCTGGACTGGCAACTGCTTGTCAATCTGGATCACCACCTTGCCGCGTCCGCCAACCGCTTTCATCACCCGGTCGGCCACCTTGTAGCAGGTGTTCGTCTCGCCCAGGGGCACATTCGGCTCCTTGCAGCGAATCTCGATGTCCGAACCGTTCTGCACATCGACACGAATGGTGTCGTGCAATGCCACCGTCTGATAGATCGTGCGCAATTCGTGGAAGCCGTCAGGCCGCGCAGGACCGATCTTCAATCCGAGATTGATCTTCGCAAACGAGCGAATGGTGGTGGGCATGAGAAACAGTGGCTAGTGGGTAGTGGCCAGTGAATAGTGTATAGCTCTCGGCTTTCACCGGTCGCTGAAAAACTCGTCGCAATGGCGGGTTCGGTAGAGCTGGCCTTCAGGCCAGCGTCTCCGCGCCTTATTTTTCAGGCAGCCGCCTTCAGCCGGGGGAACGATTAGATCCCCAGAGCTACCACTGGCTACTGATTACCGGTTACTGACAACTACTCTCAGTTCCTGCTGCGGAACTTCGACAGCAGCCGAAGGATCTCGAAGTATAGCCAGATCAGCGTGATCATCAACGCGAAGGCGCCGTACCACTCCATATATTTGGGAGCCCCGTAGCGCGCGCCATTCTCGATCAGGTCGAAATCGAGCACCAGGTTCAGCGCTGCAACGATGACCACGATGAAGCTGAAGCCGATGCCGATCAGGCCCGAGCCGTTGACGGCGTTGAAGTGTACGCCGAAGAATCCGAGGATGAACTGCAGCAGATAGAAGACCGCGATTCCGCCGGTGGCGGCAACGATCCCCATGCGCAGCTTGTCGGTCACCTTAATCAGGCCGCTGCGATACGCAAGCAACATGGCGATCAGGGTGCCGAAGGTGAGCGCCACCGCCTGGATGGCGATGCCTTTGAAGCGCATCTCCAGCATCGCCGAGACGCCGCCCAGCACCAGGCCTTCCAGTAGCGCGTAGATCGGCGCTGTAATGGGCGACCACTCTTTCTTGAAAATCGTGACCATGGCAACGATGAAGCCGCCGATCGCGCCCACGGCCAACAGGCCGCCAACAGCAGCCATGCCGTCTTGCGGAGTCGCGGCGCCGAAGAAGCGATTCCACGTCCACGCGGCTGTTGCCACACAGCACAGCACCAGCAGACCCGCCTTGTTGACGGTGCCCGAGACGGTCATGGTCTCGCCGATGGTCGCCGAGCCGGTGCGGAAGGCGTCCTGCCCTAAGGCCGGGTTGGAGGTGCGGAATAGGTCTGCCATGAAAGCTTTCTCCTTGCTTGGTGTGAATAGTGTGGCGGGTGGAGGGCGGAATTGTCCAGCGGGCGGAGCTCGGATAGAGCAGGCCTTCCGGCCTGGGTCAGAGGAAGGGCCGCAGCCTTCATTTCATCGGCCCGACGCTGCGCTGAAGGCGCCGCTTTACCAAGACGAAATTATGCCTCGATCCATGGGTTAAATAGCGGAACACCGGTATTGAAAACGTCTTTGGTGTTACGCGTCACAAGCGTTAGATTGAACTCGATGGCCGTCGCTGCCAGGAGCCCGTCGATCACCGGCAAAGACGCACCGGCGGAGACTGCCGCGGAAGCCAGCCATCCCCAACGATCGGCGATCGAAAGATCGATTGGAACAACCCGCCCAGCGAACCGCAAGATCAGTTCGCTGTTAAGCCATGCCTCCAAGCGAACCCGGCGACGAGTATCGCTGAGGGAAGCGATTCCTTTGCGAATCTCACCGAGAGTGAGGACGCTCAGATATAGCAAGTCTTCATGCACGCCATCAATCCAGCGCGTAACTCGGAGGTCCGGGCGGGGCCTAACCAATTCAGACACGACGTTCGTATCCAACAAAAAGCCGCTCACAGATCAACCGCACGCCCAAAGTCCGCATCCCGTTCGAAGTTGATATTTGCCCTCGCCAATGGCGATTTGGCGAAGAACTCGACCAGACTTTGCGGCTGGCGTGAGCGTACTTGGAGCCGCTCAAATTCTTCGGCGGGTAAGACCACCACTGCTTCTTTGTCCTGACGTGTAATCCATTGCGGTCCCTCGGAGCGGGCCCGGCGAAATACCTCGCTGAATTGCGCCTTCGCCGTTTGTAGCTGCCAACTGGCTTTGCGCGGGCCGGCTGATGTTCTTCGCCTCGGTGTCATTGTTCCGCTGCCCCCCTCCAAGACTAGTCTGACTAGTTTACCACGAAAGAGCATCGCGCTTGGATTGTTGGCTTTTCTTTCTTAGAACAGCGTCTCCTGTCCGCTCGTCTTCGGCTTCTTTACTCCGAAGTGCTCATACGCCAAATGCGTGGCAACCCGGCCGCGAGGTGTGCGATCGAGAAAGCCAATCTGGATGAGAAACGGTTCGTAGATCTCTTCAATTGCGTCTGGCTCTTCGGCCAGGGAGGCGGCCAGCGTGTTCACTCCCACCGGGCCGCCCTGGTACTTCTCGATGATGGTGAGCAGCAGCTTGCGGTCGATCTCATCGAAGCCGTGGCGATCGACCTCCAACATCTCGAGCGCGGCTTGTGCCGTTGGCTTGTCGATGTTGCCGGTGCCGCGCACCTGGGCGTAGTCACGCACGCGGCGTAGCAGGCGATTGGCGATGCGAGGTGTGCCGCGGCAACGCGTGGCGATCTCCATGGCGGCGGGTTCGTCGATGGCCACGCCCAGGATCTCGGCCGAGCGCTGCAGGATGATCTTCAGGTCCGCGTGAGTATAGAACTCCAGCCGCAGCAATAGGCCAAAGCGCGACCGCAACGGCGCCGTCAAAAGTCCCGCGCGCGTGGTCGCGCCGATAAAGCTGAAGGGCTTGACTTCGATGGTGTGGGTGCGTGCTGAGGGCCCCTGCCCGATCATGATGTCGAGCCGGTAATCTTCCAGCGCCGAGTACAGCAGCTCTTCCAGCGCGGGCTGCAGCCGGTGGACTTCGTCGATGAAGAGCACCTGCCTGTCACGCAGGTTGGTGAGGATAGCCGTAAGCTCGCCCTTGATCTGCAGCGTCGGCCCCGAGGTCTGCTGGAATGGCACGCCCAGTTCGTTGGCGATGATGGTGGCCAGCGTCGTCTTGCCTAGCCCCGGAGGCCCGTAGAGCAGCACGTGATCGAGCGCCTCGCCGCGCGACTTGGCCGCCTGGATGGCAACTTCGAGATTGTCCTTCACCTTCTGCTGTCCAATGAACTCGCGCAACCGCTGCGGCCGCAGCTTCAGTTCAAAGGACGAGTCGTCGTCCACCGGGGCCGCCGAGACGATGCGCTCGCGATCCAGATTGTCCTTGGGAACAGACACGCTGGGGCGATAGTAAAGCGAAAGGGGAGAAAGGCGCAATGACGGTCAATAGATATGACAACTCGGGCGTCACGCTTTCGCCCAACGGAGAGTACGTGGCACTTGTGCGCAGCGGCTCGGTCGAGGTGTCTCGCATACCTGGCTCATAATCCTGAGCGGTACCGAGGCCTTGTCTACGACGCGCGCCATGGATCAACTACGCGTATCCCACAATCTTCAAAATCTGCCGTATTGCGGGTAGCCAGAGTGCCCTTCTCGTGCTGAACGATCGCTGCAATTTGAGCGTCCGATTGACTGATGGGGCGGCCTTGGATTCGCCGGCGGGCAGAGATCCGCGAGAAAATTCTGGCAGCTTCTGTAGTCAAAGGCAACACGCGATCAGCAAAATCGCGGCTGAAGATGATCTCGGCCGCGTTGAGCAGCGTGTCGCGCCGCTTGCTTCGTGGCAGCAGCTCAATACCGAAATAGACTTCGCCGACGGTAATGACCGTGGTAAACAGCTCGCGCGCGGGAAGTTGGTCGATCCACTTCCGAACTCGGGGATCGGGAGATAGTCGCATGAGCTCCGACACGACATTAGTATCGACGACGATCATTCGCCGAAGTCAGGAGGCTCGCGCATGGGCTCGCGCTTGGGAAGCTTGAGTTCTATACCGCCCAGCGCAGAGAAGCGTCGCCGAATCGCCTGCCCCAGGTTCTCGCGTTCGGCGTCTCCCGGCATGACAGCTGCGCGCAGGATCGCACGCGCCTCCTCTTCCATGGAACGCCCGTTGTGGGCGGCGCGAACTCGAAGACGAGTTTTAGTCTTCTCATCGAGTTGTCGAATGGTTAAGCTGGCCATGCTTGCAATGCTATCATTGCAGGCAGCAATGATCAATTCTCATTGATACCATTCCGCATAGCACTCATGAAGAACCTTGGCATCCTGCTTTCCGGGCGCGGCTCGAATTTTGAGGCCATCGCCGACAACGTCGCTGCGGGCAAACTCGAGGCGAACATCGCGGTCGTCATCTCCAACAAAGCGGGTGCGGCGGGTATCGAGTCGGCGAGTCGGCGGGGGTTGAAGGCGCTGGTGATTTCCGTCGAAGGGCAAGGCGCGCGAAGACCACGACCGGGAAGTGGTCGCCGCGTTGCGCGAACACAAGGTCGATCTTGTCTGTCTTGCCGGTTACATGCGGCTGCTGTCGCCGTGGTTCGTGCAACAGTTTCCCAACCGTATTCTGAATATTCATCCGTCGCTGCTGCCGGCGTTCCCCGGCCTTGATGCGCAGAAGCAGGCCTTCGATTACGGCGTGAAGCTCTCGGGATGCACCGTGCATTTTGTTGACGAGAACCTCGATCACGGGGCAATTCTCCTCCAGAAAGTCGTGCCCGTCCTCGAGGCCGATGACGATCGCACACTGGCCGCGCGCATTCTGGAGCAGGAACACATCGCCTATAGCGAAGCGATACGAATCGTTCTCGAGGGTAGGTACCACATCGATGGGCGGAGGGTGATCAGGAGTTGAGCCGTTAGGGCGCTCGGGTGGGGTCGCGCGCCTCTGCTTTACGCTCATAGTCATGTTAAGATGACCATGGTCATCTGGAGGTGACCATCTGGTGAAAACAGCCGCGAATAAGAAACGGCCCATTCCTGTTCCCTCCGTCAAGGGGCAGAGGCAAATCGCAGCCGGAGAGTTTAAGGCCAAATGCCTCGGTCTGATCGACGAAGTCAACGAGACAGGGCAGGAACTGGTTATCACCAAGCGGGGCAAACCTACAGCCAAGCTGACACCGTTTCGAGAGGAGAAGAAACCCTTTCTCGGGAGGCTTAAGGGGATTGTTGAGATAGTCGGTGATCCCGACGATTTGGTGAAGCCAGTATTTCCTTTGGAAGACTGGGACATGCTGAAGTGATTCTGCTCGATACGCATATCCTCGTTTGGGCGGAAGTGGACGAACGAAAATTATCCCGAACTGGCCTTTCAGCGGTAAATCGAGCGCGACAATCCAGTGCGTTGGCTATCTCTGCTATCAGCCTGATCGAGATCGCCAAACTTATCGAACGGGGCAAGCTGGAGACATCCGGAACGATCGAAAGTACTATTCGACGTTTTGCAGAGGATGTAGCTGTCCTTCCTATAACGCTCGAAATCGCGGCGCTCTCTATTCAGTTCCCGGCGGACTTTCCTCGTGATCCATCCGACCGCATCATCGCTGCCACCGCCCGCGCCGAAGGATTACCGCTGGTCACCGCCGATGATCGCATCCTGCGTTGTCCGCTGGTAAAGACGATCTGGTAAACGACGATCTATTCACCGCCGGAGCGTAAGCCTCACATGTCGTAGTGCAGCAGCGAGTACACGTCGTACTCGTTCAGTTTGTCGCGGCCCTTGAGCCCGTCGAGCTCGATCGCGAAACCCAGGCCGCGAATGTCTCCGCCCAGCGACTTTGCCATCTCGGCCGCCGCCCTCGCAGTACCGCCTGTCGCCAACAGATCGTCACAGATCACGATGCGCTGGCCCGGCTTGATAGCGTCTTTGTGTATCTCCAGGGTGTCGTGACCATACTCCAGTTCATACTTCCACTGCACGACTTCCGCCGGCAACTTGTTCGGCTTGCGCACTGGCACGAAGCCGGCATTGAGCCGGTAAGCCAGCGCCGGTCCAAAGATAAAGCCGCGCGCCTCGATACCGAGCACCAGTTCGATGTCTTTGTCGATGTAATGTTCGGTGAGCGCATCGATCAGCCGCGCGAATCCGAGTCGGTCCTTCAGCAGCGTGGTGATGTCATAGAAGAGAATCGGAGGCTTGGGAAAATCGGGAACTTCACGGATTAGTTTCTTCAGGTCGTCACAGTTGTGCGACGCTTGCGAGGACATGTTTACCAGGCTCCTTCAATATGGAACGAATCAGCTTCCAGCAGTGGCGCTGGCGATTCATGAACAGCATCGACCCGCGCTGCCCGCGGACCCTCCTGCAGTTTACGGCGCAATGTGTTGTGCTGCTCGGGAGTACCGGTGGCCATTACTTCAACGCTGCCATCTTCGCGGTTGCGCACCCATCCCCTGACCCCCGCCTGCGCCGCTTCGCGCTCGACAAACCACCGAAACCCTACACCCTGGACGCGTCCAGTCACAACGTAGCGGCGAGTTTCAAGATTGGCTATCCGCATATACTCAGAGTAACCTTACGCGATCGGTCGAGAATCGGAAGTCTCACGGCGCGAGGATTTCCGCCATCCCAGTTTTCGGCCTTGCGCCGCAGCCCGAACATGATCTCTTTCGACGAGCATTGCTAGCCGCTTCGAAGAATCCATTCCAATTCAAGCAAGACGGTCTTTGCCGGAAGTACGCGATCCTGGGCGCTCAGGAATTTTACTGCACGGATTGCCTGACGCGCGTCATCTTTGGGGATGATGCGGACAAGAACGTTCGTATCGAGGCCGATCATTTATGGAGCCTCCATTTATGGCGACCGCCGGGTGCCTCTCTTCGACAATCTTGAGACGTCTCCCGTAGGGCACGCACCCGGGCAGGTCCTTCCAAGTCCCTGAGGAGAAGACCGAACCTAGCGTCAGCAGAATACCCTCTTTCTGTTCCGGATCATGAATTCGGTGCGTGTTTCCAGCGTTTCTTCGTGGTTCTTAGCGACAGGGGAAGGACAACCAGCGCAATACCGGCAAAACACTGCCTGAGCGCGACCAGGAAAGAACTGGGCCTTCATCACGATACCCGTCCTGGGCGAAATGCAGGGCCCACAGGGCCGCGGGACCGCGCCGCGGGAACACAGCAAGAAAGGCTGCCAGACCGGTAAACACTTTCGCATCACGCGGAAGGGTGATATCGTGCTCATGCTACATTTTTGTGTTTTTCTCTGCGCCCTAACGACATCAACGATTTGCACAACAACGGAGGATAGAGTCTCTATGCTACGCACCAAGAACAAGAAATCGATGCTGTGTTTGCTCGCATCCTTTTGCCTGTTAGTTGTAACTGTGCCTGCCTGGGGCGCCAGCAAGGCCGACGACGAAGAAACCCTTCGCAACGCCGCTACCGTGTTGCAGGCCATGCTTTCGAGTAACAGCGTGCCGCGCGGCGTGCTGGAGAAGTCCGATTGCATCATAATTCTTCCCAGCGTGAAGAAATTTGCTGTCGGCATTGGCGGAACCGGTGGACGCGGGCCCTTGTCCTGCCGCGAGGGCAAAGGCTTCACTGGCAAATGGTCGGCGCCCGCCATGTATAGCATCGGTGGCGCCAGCGCCGGTTTTCAGATCGGTGGCAAGGCCAGCGACATCGTAATTGCCATCATCGCGCCGTCTGCCGCGGAGAAGGTGCTGAACGGTAAGGTGAAGGTGGGCAGCGATGTCAGTGCGGCCGCTGGCCCGGGCGCATCAACCGGCACGCTGAGCAATACTGCAGACATGCTGACCTACGCCCGCTCTTCGGGGCTCTTTGCAGGTGTTTCACTGGATGGGGCCTCGCTGAATCCGGACGTCGACGCCAACAAGCGGCTCTACGGAAAACCTGTCAGCGCGAAGGAAATCGTTTCCGGCGCCGACGTGAAGCCTACGCCTGCTGGGGAGTCGCTGGTGTCGCTTCTCGACAGTAAGGCAGGAAAGCACGTCGAGTAAGCAGCGGGGCGGTCGAGACCCGCACGATTCATAACCGATTCGTCGACTGGCGTCGGAGGTCTACGCGCGCGACAGATACGCGCCCTCCGACGTGTCCACTCTGATTTTCTCACCTTCGTTGATGAACGGCGGCACCTGCACCACCAGCCCGGTCTCCGTCTTGGCCGGTTTGGTCACGCTGCTGGCGGTCGCCGACTTCAATCCCGGTTCGGTTTCGACAACCAGAAGTTCCACCGTCTGCGGCAATTCCACGCCCACCGCTTTGCCATCGAAGAACTCAATCTTGAGTTGCAGATTGGAGATGAGATAGTCGACGGCATCTCCGAGCGTGTCGCGGTTCAGGTGAAGCTGCTCGTAGTTCTCGGTATTCATGAAGTAGTAATCATCGCCGTCAGAGTAGAGAAACTCCATCTGCACTTCGTCGACCGTGATCTTGTCGATCGCGTCGCCGGAGCGGAAGCGGTGCTCGAACATGGCTCCAGTGCGCAGGTTGCGCAGCTTGGCCTGGATGAAGGCACGCAGGTTGCCGGGCGTGCGATGTTCCACGCTGAACACCGAGTGCAAATCGTTGTTATGTTTGATCACCATGCCCGGACGCAGTTGCGTGGCAGGAATTGCCATACGTAGAACTCCTTTTACGTTCGCATAAATTCTGGGAGAGCCGCTTCCCCTGTACTCACGCCCAGCTGGCGCTTTCCCGATCCCGATTTGGCGGAAGAACTCTCCGCACTTCACACCTGTCGGCTTGCGGGAGTTCCGCGAAGGGCGCGGCTCAAAGAGGAACACTTGATTTTACACGTGTGTCGCGAGGTTTGAGAAATTGCGCGATGGTTAACGCCATGAGGTTCTGGATGCGATCGTCGAATATGCCAATACACTCGGAAAACACTCGCGGCTATTCCCGGCCGCAACCTGACGAATGTTTCGTTGAACCGGACAACAGGTTTGTTCTGTGCGAGTTCGCCTGGTTCCCCGGCCACCGAGTGGGTAGATTCGCGGTTCGATCGATCCCCCTGGTGCAACTCTTGCGAGCGCGCAGCCTTCGTACTGAGTAAGATGTTTTCAGGAGGAAGCACAGGATGAGTGATCAACTAAGCGACTTTGCAAACCAGGGCGACTATCGCCCGTCAGGACGCGGCAATGCCTCGGTGGCACTCAGCCTGTTATTCGTAGGCTTGGCGTTGGGGGCTTTCGCTGCATTGCTGTGCGCGCCGAAGACCGGCAAACAAATGCGTCGCACCTTGCGCCGTAAGTACGAAGATGCCCGCGAGGCGATTGAGGATTGGGGCGACCAGGCGGGAGACTGGGTCGACAAGGGATCCGACTGGGCCGACAAAGCGAAATCGAAGGTGAAACCGATCCGCAAGGCATTTGGCCGTTAAGTCGCCAGCTCAAAGAAACGCGGCAACGCCATCGGGGCGGCTGCCGCGTTTTTCTCCAAGGTTAAGATTCGTCAGTACAGGCGGAAGTTGACTTCTACGTTGATCTGAACCGGTACAGCCTGACCGTTCAGCTTGGCAGGTTCGAAGCGCCACTGCATGACTGCCTCGCGCGCCTTCTCGTCGAGGCCCATGCCGAGAGAACGCTGAATCTTTATTTCATGCGGCTTACCATCGGCGCCGACGACGAGCCACAGCACAACGGTACCTTGATACTTGGCCTTACGCGCTTCTTCTGAATACTCGGGATCGGGCGAGTAGAGCGCCTTGGGAGCGCTGACGCCGCCGCCTACGCGGTAAGCACCACCGCCGTAGCCGCCGCCATGACCTGGCCCAACACCCGGGCCCGTGCCTGAACCCACTCCTCCCCCGCTCCCACTGCCGATGCCGCCACCGTAACCGGTACCGTTCGAGGGCGCTCCCAGCACCTTGGAGAGCGGGTCGCCCAACTGCCCCGTGGTCGGCAGCTTGATTTCAGGAGGAACTACGACGCTTGGAGTGACCGCAAGTTTGGGATTGTCATTGCGAATGACAATCGCCGGAGGAACAATCTGGTCTTTCGAAAGCTTGGGAAGCGCCCCCTTTGGGGCCGCCAACTTGTCGCGATCACCGCCACCGCCGCCGCCTCCCGCCCGTGTCTTGGAGACCTTCATCGGCAGATAAGGGCTGATGTCAGTGACCAAACCGACGACTTGCTGCTTGAGCTGGTCCTTATGCTGGAAGGTCCAGGTCGCCGACCACAGCAGCAGCGCGACAGCCACCATGTGGCCGACGAACGAGTAGATAAAGGTGTCCCGGCGTTGAGGATAGAGATCTTTGCCCTCACCAAAAAGCGCAGGGATGACCTGGTCCTCGGGCTTGACCTCGGGAGCCTTTTGTGACGGCGGCTTTGGCAATACAGGCGTGGACATCGCTATTCCACAGTATAGACCCAGCTTCAAACCAGAAGATGCACAAAAAGTTGCAGCTACCGCAGAATTGGACGGGCGAAACCCCTATTGGTGAGGCCCAAAATAAGAACAGCCGAAACTGTTGCAAGCAATCACTTCCGGTTTT
>CAWFHH010000005.1:0-776845 GCA_963815555.1 uncultured Acidobacteriaceae bacterium | reverse complement strand
TCTTGTCTCTTTCACTTTTCCCGACCTGATCGCCGATTTTGACCCAGTCGCCCTGATTGAAAAGGCGATGCCTCCTCTTTCGTCGGATACTGGTCAATGGTCCCTACGACAACGGTCCTGCGTACCCGTTTCCCCGCCTCACCATTCTCCCGCCAGACTGACTCCCACGCAATACGATCCAGACTTTCGCCCTGCACACCTAAGATGACCTCGTTGATAATGTCGGCCCATGTCGAATCCCTCCCGTTACGACCGTACCAAGTCACCAACGGTTACTAACTGCCCTCGTGGTGTTCTCTTAGCCAGACACGGCGCAGCCAACTCAATCAGCCGATAGAAGTGTGGATGACGTAAGAGAGAGAATTCGGAGGAGCTCGGACAAGCAGTTTGTTAGCGTGGCCGACTAGTGCCACCGGACGCTTCGGCCTGAACAAGATCTTCGCGCGCTAGCTAGTGTGGGACAATATTTCATCACAGAGCCGACTGAATAGCCAGCAAGTGATCAACCATGTCTTCCTCATCCTTCGGAAAACACGCAGCTGGCGCGACGCGTGGTCAGCCGGCCGTTCCCGACCTTCGTTCGCTGAGAGAGCGCGCACGTTAACGCACTCAGGCCGTATCGGCACTCTGTCCACCCTGTCGCGAAAACAACCGGGTTTTCCTTTCGGATCGCTGATGCCTTACGGGCTGGACAACAGGGCCGCCCCATCTTTCGTATTAGCATGATGGCTATGCATACGCAGAATTTGCAAGCGGACCCGCGGGCCAGCCTGTTTGTGACCGAGCCGGATGCGGCTGGCGATCCGCTCGGGGCGTCCAGAATCACATTGATTGGAAGTGTCTCCCGAATCCAGGACCCAGAACTGGCAGCAACGCGTGCCATCTATTTGGCGCGTTACGCGGAGAGCAAGTACTGGGTCGACTTTGACGATTTCTTCTTTCACAAGATGGACGTGTTGGACGTTTATTACGTAGGCGGCTTCGGAGTGATGGGATGGGTAACGGCTTCCGACTACAGCCAAGCGCAATCCGATCCGCTCGCTGACCATAAGAAAGACATCATGCAGCACGTGAATTCCGACCACAAGGATGCGCTCATCCTCATCGCCAAACGGCTTGCTGGCATCGAAGCGCAGGAGGCGACAGTTGGCGCAATAACCCCGACAATTTAATGGAAACCAAGTATTGTCACCAGGGCAATCTTGTGTACCGGGCATTGCGACTCTCGGCCCTGTTGCCAGATTAGAGGGGGATCTAGCCTGTCTCCGGGTCTTAACCTCTCCGCAGTGCCCGGCCATAAAATTGTCATTCTGACAACCTCCCTCGAAAACTCCGTCATTGCATCCCGCTACTCGCATCTAATCATCTAATTACCTATGATCAAAACCTCAACTTCTGGCCCGTTGGTGACCTACATACCACTTTGGTGCCGCAACAAGGATCTGAATCGTCACCCATAGATTCCTGCCCGGCATTGGGGAGAACCTCCCCCAATGCCTCTGGAATACGTCGAAGACTTTTCCTGTTGGCTCTCAGCCGACTGGATGGAAGTATCAGAACAGCTACGCGCCAGCCGGGACTGAAGAAGGCGTACTCCATACGGATCTAAACCGCGTGATAACGTCCATTATCATGCATTATTCCGACTAAGAAGGAACCCGCCCGTAAGCTGTACTGCATGAGATTGGCTGCCAATCTTTCTTTGAAGCCTTGCGGTTGCAATTCACCTGCCGCGCGGCGGACCATCTCATTAGCCGGTTTGGAGCCAACTTCCTGCTTGCCCTCCGCTGGCGATTGCGCTTGATTTTCCAGAAACCCATTTCTATCCCCACATAGCTGGGCAGCCTTCGGTTCCAGAAGGATCGGCTGAACCGCTGAACCTAGAGGAACACTGCCGTCATCTAGTACTCGTCATTCGTCACAGGGAGGGTTCGGAGCGTTCTAAACACCCGGTTCGCCGCAAATCATCCGTAGTGTTCACCCAGACGAATGGGGGATCTGACGTAAGCTTTTTTGCTCCCACGCTCATGGAAGGCAGTCCAAAACGACTAAATGGGGCGTCAGCAAGCGCCCCGCACACTGTCGAGGCTCCGGCGCCTGTTGCGCCTCCACAATGGCGGCCCAAGTTCAATCCCTGGCTGATCGGAGTGGTAGTTGCCGTGGCAGCCTTCATGGAGGTCCTCGACACCAGCATCGCGAACGTTGCTCTTCCCTATATCGGCGGCAATCTCGGGGCAAGCACTGACCAAAGCACCTGGGTGCTCACCTCATATCTCGTATCGAACGCGGTGGTGTTGCCGATCAGCGGATGGTGTGCGAGCGTGCTCGGCCGCAAGCGGTTCTTCATGATCTGCCTGGCAATCTTCACAGTGAGCTCGCTGCTGTGCGGATTCGCACCTAGCCTGGGAGCCATCATTTTCTTTCGTATTCTGCAAGGGGCCGGGGGTGGCGGCCTGCAACCCATGGCGCAAGCGATCCTGGCGGACAGCTTTCCTCCCGACAAGCGCGCAGTTGCCTTCGCGTTATACGGCGTGACGGTGATTGTGGCGCCGACCATTGGGCCAACACTAGGCGGATGGATTACCGATAACTACACCTGGCGCTGGATTTTCTTTATCAATTTGCCGGTAGGGATACTTGCCCTGTTTCTTGTTTATCGTCTAATCGAGGACCCACCCTGGGCAAAGATTGTTGAGGGTGCGCTCGCGAGAATCGATTACGTAGGCGTTTCGCTTCTCGTACTGGGAGTCGGCGCGCTGCAGATCATGCTGGATAAAGGACAAGAGGATGACTGGTTCGGCTCGCAATTCATCGTCACTCTTGCGGTGCTTGCGGTCGTGGGCCTGGTTTCGCTCGTTATATGGGAGTGGAATAACAAGAACCCCGTTGTTGATGTGCGCCTGTACAAAAGCTTTAACTTCGTGCAGGCGAACTTCATGATTTTTGTCCTGGGTGTCATGCTATTCGCCAGTCTGGTCATGATGCCGTTGTTTCTGCAGTCCCTCCTCGGCTATAGCGCAGAATCGGCCGGACTTGTGCTGTCCGGAGGAGGCCTTCTGCTGTTATTCATGATGCCTCTCATGGGCTTCCTGTCTACCAAGGTACAAGCCCGCTATCTGATTGCATTCGGCTGGCTGGCGCTGTCGCTTGCGATGTACTACTCAAGCCGGCAACTCGATCTCGAGATCAGCTTCCGCAGTGCCGCGATATTACGAGTCGTTCAAGTGTTCGGGCTGGGGTTCTTGTTCGTTCCGATCAATCTGGCGTCATACGTGGGAATGCCCCTCGAACGAAGCAGCAGCATCGCCGGGCTGATCAACTTCATGCGGAATATCGGAAGCAGCGTTGGCACATCCATGGTAACGACGCTCATTGCGCGTCGAGCGCAGGTCCACCAAGTGTATTTGGTGCAAAACATCGTTAACGGCCGTCGCAGCTTTGATAACAATGCTGCCGCACTCAAGAACCAGGTATTCGCGTCGGGCTCGGCGCTTAATACCGCCGCGAGCAAGTCCTATGCTCTGATTTATCGGTCGCTCATTGGACAGGCGACGACGTTGGCCTACATTGACACCTTTCTCGTCTTGAGCGGCATTGCCGCGGTTTTGTTTGTACTCTCCTTCACACTTAAGAGGAACGAGCTAGGAGGCCACCGAGTGGTGGTCGAGTAATCCGCGCCGAGTCTTCGGAAGTCGACGTGTGCGGTGGATCCTTAGGCCCCCTCGAGGCGAATCCATCGATTGAAGTGGCTCGGATGCGCGAACACTTGCCGCCCTTCAGGAGAGGGCTCATCCCTCGACGAGCTGCTGCCGGCCGTCGATGTCATAGGTTGCGCCCGTGAGGGTCGTGTTGGTCATGATCTGTACGGCGAGCGCGGCCACGTTCGCCGGTCCGACCACGCGTCGTATGGGAAGCGTGATGCGAAGCTGGTTTCGACGTTTTTCGAGCTGGTCGCCCAGCAGTTCCGCGGACAAGGGCGTGTCTACGAATCCCGCGGCGATGAGGTTGACTCGCACCGGGGCGATTTCGAGCGCCAAGTTTTTCGTCATGGCGGGAGAAGCGGCCGTGAGGACCGAAATCAACGCGAATCCCGGGGCTGGGGCGACGACCTCCGGTGCCGCTCATGAACAGTAGAGTCCCTCCCGGGCGAACCTTGCTCGTGGCGTTCCGTGCGACGTGCAGCGGCAGCAGGATATGTGCTTCCAGGGTACGGCGTGCCGCTTCGAAGTCGAACTCCGCCAGACTTGCGTAGTAGGGACCGGGACCCGTCACAAGCACGTGGTCGATCGGCGTGGGCAACTCGTCGAAAAACTTCCCCAGCCGCTCGAAATCGGTAGCGTCGAAGGCCGCGGTGCTTCGCGCATCAAGCTCGCTCGCGGCGCGTTGAAGGCGTTCGGGATTGCGGCCCGTGAGGATGACTTCAGCCCCCTCAGCATGTGCCGGCCGTGCCGTTTCGAGCCCGATACCGGCATTCGACGGGATTTCCGGGCGTACCGTAGACTCGGATTTCTTTACATCGTCAGCACCACGCGAAATTCGGCTTTCCCGCTCATCATTCGGTCGTACGCTTCAGCCGCTTTCGCCAGCGGATACTTTTCGATCATGGCGCGGACGCCGGTCATTTCCGCAAAGCGCAGTGTGTCTTCAGAATCGGTCGGTATCCCCGCCGACCATCCTTGAATGCGCTTCCTGCCGAAAATCAAACTCCCGGTCTGCACCTCGATTGGATCTTGCGACGCGCCGACGACGAGCATCGTGCCATTGTCCCCCAGGCCGTCAACAAGGGACGACATCGCTTTCCCGCTAGGCGCGGTAGCTAGGATAACCCGAGCGCCACCGAGCTTCTTCAACTCAGTCGCGGCGTCGACTGCCGCGCTGTCGATGTATACGTCCGCTCCTAGCTTTGTCGCGAGGTGGCTCGCTGCAGTTTCCCGACTCGTACAACGCTACCAGAGAAAGTTCCATCGCCTCTCCTCAATCCGCTCCAGGCATTATCTCGAAAATTGCAGGCTCGCCTAGAGGTCGACCCCGGCGGCGAATGCGCAGCCGCAGCCGCGGCACGCGGCATCGCGACCACACACGGTAGCACCTTCGAATCTCACCTGCCCACTGGTAGTTGCTCACTCCTCTTTCTAAATCCGCCCTATATGGCTTACAGTGATATTCGGTAGTGGTGAAGTTTGATTTCCACAGGGCATCGAATGCTCGCATGGACGGCGTAAACTGGTGCTCATTAAGAAGCAAAAGATTGACGCCGTAAAGTTGGAAAAAAGACTAAGCCATGATGCTGCTCGAATGAAGCAGATGGGTGAAGCGACCGGAAGCCGGAACCCGCCGCACCTGATTGCCGATGGCGACCTGAAACGATGCTCGGTTTGCGGCCATCCTTTCGGCCCCGATCTCGCGCAGCACCTTGGTTTGCGTCCTCAGACGTTTGTCCCGGCATATGGGCTTTGATAACGTGTGCGTCGAACGCTGATTCCCAGGACGGCCCTAGTCAGAAGTCGATTCCCTGACCACCCGCCCGGAGCCTATTTGGCTTAGAAAGCGACCTGGAGGCGAACTGCATAGCCTCGAGGCGGAGCTACCGAATTGCCCGAGAACAAGCCCGCAAAATTGATCAGGTTGAGACGGTCGGTAAGGTTGGTGGCGTCGAATTGAAGACGCATGGCAACATTGTCCCGCTTCCAGATATCTCCGCCGATGGAAGTAGTCAGGGAAAAGTTTGGCTTGACCCTTGAACGCTCGAAGTCCACGCGATCAACTACCTGTTGACCATATTCCGCCAGCGCTTGTTCATAGGTGCCGCTAAAGTCTACGGGCAGACCACTGCCGTAATCTGCACCAACCGCACCCCACAGCCAGGATTTGAATTGGTAACGGAAGCGACTGCGCACAGTGTTCCGCTGATCTTGGGAAACCCAGAAACGCCCTCCAAGCTGGGTAAGGGCGTTGGTAGCATCCTGCCCTAGAAAGAATCCTCCCGTAACAGGGAAGTACGCCGACCCTACCATGTAGGAATAGCTCACGGATCCTGACCAATGTCCCCAGTTCGGAATGCTGATCTTTCCTTCCGCGCCGCAGATGTTGGCTTTGCGAAAAGCAATAGGAAAGGCCACAGGCGTGTTCAGCAGAAGGTTGTCGTCGGCAAAATTGTTGACATTACGGCGATAATAATTGGCATCCAGTCTGAGCTGTCCGAAGAAGCTCTCGGTCATGCCCACTTCGTAGTAATTGCCGTGCGAGGGTTCCACTGGAAGCCGCAGAACCTGGGGATTCAACGCCACGACCTCAGGCGAGCTAGCCAGCAGTATGTTCTCGAAAGACGGTGTCTGAAACACGCGATCATAGGCAGCATGAATCAACAGGTCGCCTTTGGCGAAGTAACGCGAAATACCGAGGCGAGGACTCACCGCATTTTGATTGACCACGAGCTGGTAATGGTCCCACCGAAGACCTGCGCTGACTGTCCATTGACCCAGGTGGATCAAGTCTTGGACGAAAGCAGACTGTTCGAGGTCGGGACGGGTAGCTGCGAAGCTAAATTGCGTTGGCGTACCTGGATCGAATTGCGACGGGTCTGTGATTATGTCGGCGAAGTGTTCGTTCAAGAACATGTTGTCCGACTCGGCGCCGAGCTTCCACTCCTGTTGGCCGCGGTGAATGGAGAGTGTTCCCTTGAAATAGGCCTCGGTGAAGTGATTGCTTTGGAACGCAATGATCGGGGTGGAGAGCAGATTAGACGACAGGGAGTTGGAATCCTCGCGGATCATTCCGCCGAAATTTCCGACCCTGTTGGCGGAGAACAGATGCTGATAAGAGAACAATCCCATGTTCTCGAAAATGTCGCCGCTCTGCCGCTGCCCGGCGGCTTGTTGTACATATTCGTTGGGAATGTCAAAGCGCGCTAGCTCGCGCCGGAACATCAGGCTTAGACGGTCACTGGGTGTGAAATCACGCTCGTATAGGCCGGAGAAGTCTCCCGTGGTTCCGTTGTTAGTGTAGTTGTCGGGAACAGGAGGGCTGAGGTAACGGTCCGTCATCGCTCCGGCAGCCGTGATCCCGAAGGTGTTTTTTCCTGCGAGGTATTGCAGCATGGAATAACCGCCCGCCGTATCAAAGCTGCCGCCGGAAAGAACTACATCACCGTGTAAGCCGTGGCGAACATCCCTGGCGGTGTTGACTTCGACCACTCCGCCCATCTTCCGGCCATACTCAGCCGGAATTCCAGCAGTGTAGATGCTGATAGATTGCAAACTGTCGGCTTCAATTTCGGGACCATAGCCGGGCGAACGATTGTCGGTAAGCGGGATTCCGTCAACGACCAATTGCGTCTGGTATTCCGACCCGCGTGGGTGCAGTACCGCACTGCCCTCATGAAGCCAACCCGGTTGCGAGTTCACCAGATCCTGGACGGATCGACCGGGAAGGGAAGAGACGCGGTTGTCAATCGTCTCGGAACCGATCTGATTTATGCTGCCGGCGCGTTCTGGATCTACCAGAGTGTCGGCGGCTTTCACTTCCAGGCTGGTCGGGGTTGAAGCCATGCCAAGCCTCACCAGCTTGCTGGTGGGAGTGGCGGAGTGGACCTCGACCGAACCAGAATAGGCGGCAAAGCTACTATGCTGGACTTGCAGAAGATACAAACCGAAGGGAAGCCGTTTTACCGTAAGATTACCGGCGTCGTCGGTCTCTAACGCCTGGTGATAATGATTGGCCTCGCTCACGATCTGCACCGAGCTCTTCAACCCCAATCCCGTTGGGTCGGTAACATTCAGGCGGAGCTCGCCTACATTACTTTGGGCAGACAATGGCAGGGCCAACAGGGCCAGCAGAAACCACCGCATCAGGTTGGCTAATGCGTATCCACGGACTGCGAATCCTGTGGAGTAAAGAATTGTCTGGAGTCATGGTCTGCAAGCGAAGGATTCCGGTGCGACTCTGCGCTCAAGCGAGCAGAATCGGTCACTCGCGTCCGAAATCCGCTCTGCAGAACCGAACCAGAAAAAGCATGAAGAACCTGCGTGGCTTGGGTGGTCAAGGCCACTCGCACTCCCTGAAGCTTCAGAAGTAGTCTGTCCTCTGCTTTCAATGGAAGAGTTACGCCGGAGGGAAGCTCCAGTTCTGCCAGCGCCAAACGGCCTAATGCTGTAGTGCCTACCGTCACCTCGCAAGTTAAGACCGGCACATCACCGGCGGCCTCAATCAGGAAACTTCGCAAACGAATCTCGCTGTTCTGCTCGCTTGTTCCAGGTTCGGGCATTGGTGCGGCCGATTGAAATTTGGAGCCCTGTTCTTGGACGGGATGATCGGGAAGGAGAGTTGCAAGAAAACGATAGCCTTTACCGACGACCGTTCCAATGAATTCGGGATGGCGCGGATCGTCTCCTAACGCCTTCCTCACCTTCCGAATGGCGGTATTGATGCTGCGTTCGGTATCTAAAAGGGCGCTGTCGCCCCAGATCTGGGCAACGATTTGTTCCCGGCTGACAAGTTGCCCCTCCTGTTCGAGCAGGAGAAACAGAAGTTCCAGCGGAATGCGTTCGAGTTTGACGGTGCGGCTTCCGTGCCGCAACTCATAGCGTCCTCGATCCGCCTCAAAGCGTGTGAAGCGGAAAATGCGATGCGACGTAAGCGGCCCTTTCTGGTATGGGGCACACGCGGAGCCTCGGCCTGCTCCGGGTGCACCGAACGAGCGGAATTCTAAATGGACAACTGAATACTGAGCGACCAATCTATACTCCTATTAGCGCCGTTGTAAATGACCCAATAGTGCCTACTCGGTACTGCAAGACTAAAAAGCCCCCGAGTTTAGATAGCTCGTTCATCTTCTTCACTTTGCCTTAACTTTTTCTTCATTTCTATTTCACTCCGGCTCTATTTACTTGCTGCCATTTCTAACGCAAGCTGCGACCCACGCGGTCAATCTCAGCGGAATGCTCTTGTAGGCCGTGGAATATTTCCAATCGTGAGACTTTGTCCTCGTGGGGGGGACTCAGAGAATGAAAAAGATTCGCACATCTCGTGCCGTATCCATGCTGGCTTTCGGAATTGTGCTCGGAATGGTGGCCGCAGTTCCGGTGACAGCGCAAGACTGGTCAATGTTCGGAGCTGATCCAACGAATGGCTCCAGCAATGGGTCCACTATTTCAACCCGCAACGTAGGCCAGTTGGCGGTGAAATGGACCGTTACTACCGGGGGCGATGTGTCGGCCCGCGCCGCCGTTGTGGAGAACGTTGCATATTTCCCTGACTGGGGTGGAAATCTGTGGGCCGTCAAGACCAAGAACGGCCAAGTGATTTGGTCGCATCGCATTTCCGATTACGGCTTGCCCGCAGGCACGGTCTCGCGGACCAGCCCGGCGGTAAAGGGCGATACGGTTTTCGTCGGGACCCAGCGCGGTGCCTGGCTGCTGGCGATTGACGCGAACACTGGAAACCTGAGATGGAAGACGCAACTTGAGACGGATGACCCCTACGCCATCATCTCGACCTCACCCGCGGTGTTTGCGAACACGGTGTACACCGGCGTGGCTTCCCAGGCTGAGGGCGCATCATTGTTTGGGGTCGACCTTTCCACGGCAGTGGCCAGAGGCAGCGTAGTCGCTGTCAGCGCCAATAAAGGCGTTATCCAATGGAAAACCTACACCGTCCCGACAGCCTATACCGGAGGCGGCGTCTGGGGTAGCAACCCCGTGGTGGATCCGTCCCGCAAGATGGTCTATGTGGGTACCGGAGACAACTATAGCCATCCACAGGCCGGCGCCTCATCAAGCAAGGCCGGCATGACGTTCCAGCAGTGCATAGCGACGGATACGGAGGCCAATTGCCTCTCGCCCGATGACCATGTGGACTCCATTCTGGCGCTTGACATGTCGAGCGGCGCCATAAAGTGGGCCCGGCGGATGGTGACCTGGCATCAATTCTATGCACAGGACGGGAGCGACGACTGGAACGTCGACTGTATCTATCAGCTCTCACAATGCCCGACGAATCCCGGGCCGGACTACGATTTCGGCTCCGCGCCGAATGAAATTACTTACAAGCCCGCTAAAGGTGGTCCCAAGACCATTATCGGAGCAGGGCAGAAGAGCGGAATCTACTATGCGCTTGATCCCGATACCGGCGCCACCTTGTGGCAAACTCAGGTAGGCCCGGGCTCGTCTCTCGGCGGCATGGAATGGGGTTCCGCAACCGATGGCAAGCGCATCTATGTGGCGATCTCGAACTACTACGGATTGCCGTACGCCGCCGGCAGCGCCGGTTCCTGGGCTGCGCTCGATCCTGCAACGGGAGCTATTCTGTGGCAGACCGCTGACCCCAACGGTGCGGTTGACATTGGACCCGTTTCCGTGGCGAATGGAGTCGTGTATGCGGGTTCCTTGGCGCGCAGCGCTACGGCCCCGAACATGTTTGCCTTGGATGCCGCCACTGGTAAATCGCTTTGGAGCTTCGTACCCGGCGTGACCGTGAACGCGGGCGCGACCATTGTTAAGGATACGGTTTACTGGGGCTCCGGGTACTCGAACCTGGGTCTTGGTACCGGCGGAAACAACACCTTCTACGCCTTCTCAGTGGGTGAAGAAGACTAGAACAGTTCGCCCTTTCTCTCGGACGACCCGTGGCCCAATGGCTGGGCCACGGGTTCAGTAACTCGTTCCAGTCTTAACTTTGGATGGCCGCGGAGGCTTGGTTTGACGAACAAACTGTCCACTTGCAGAGTGTTTGGCGTGGTCTTGGTCATAATTGCCGGAGCAGTTGCCGCCTCGGCCCAGTACTTCCCATCAAATAAGGTAAGGCCCGATGATGGCCTGTCCTCCGACTTGGTAAAAACGGGCTTGTACGTTTTCAACGGGAAAGGCAGTAACTCGCTGCTGCGGCTGAGTGGGAACGGACTAATCCTGGTGGATGGGAAGCTGGCGGGCAGCTACGACGCGCTTGTAGCGCGCGCGGAGAGAATCTCCAGACAGCCTATAAGGGCTCTTATTCTCACCGACCCATCGGAGGCAAGCTCCGCTAACGCGACGAAATTCCTGCAGAATGGCACCGCCATCATCCTACAAAGCAATATCGCCAAGAATTTCATCGCGGAGAATTTCCAAGGGAAGATGCCACCCGGGGTCGTAACCTTCGAGCACGATTATCAGATACGCATGGGGGGAATCGAAGCTCAGCTTATGCACTTCGGCAACGCCTACAGCAGCGGGGACACGGTCGTATATTTCCCGAATCTGAAGGTAGTTGCTGTTGGCAACCTTTATGGTGCAACTCCCAATCCCAACTTCGCAGCTGGCGGAAGCCTGTTGCAGTGGGGTTCTGTGCTGGAGCAGGTCTTGAAGCTGGACTTCGACACGGCGGTACCGTCCACCGGTCCTGCAATCAGCAAAGCCGAGTTGCAGGCCTTCAAGACCAAAGTGGATAGCCTGACGGAACGCGCGAAACGATTAGCGAATGAGGGTGTTCCTAAGAACCTGTTGATGAGCCAACTCAACGCGAATGATTTTGGCTGGAAGCTGGACTTTACACCTGAGCAGCTTGATGATTTTTACGCGGAACTGTCGCGAGCGGAGCCATCTGAAGGTGGCAGATAACCGCTCGAACATTAACTTCGTTCGTCACTAGACTAAAAGGAGAGAACCATGGAATGGACCAGCCCGCAATTCGAAGAGATTTGCCTTAACTGCGAAATCAATTGCTACGCCAACGCTGAACTGTAAAACGTAGGAATGCATATCGAGATTCTGGGCTCCGCCGCAGGGGGCGGCTTTCCGCAGTGGAACTGTAACTGCCGGAATTGTCAGTCCCTGCGAGCGGGGAAGCCTTCACTCAAGAGCCGCACCCAAACCCAGGTCGCGGTGAGTGCGGATGGGAAGTCATGGTTCCTGCTCAACGCTTCTCCCGATCTGCGAATGCAAATTGAGCAGACGCCCGTTCTACAGCCCCGAAGCGGTTCGCGCGATTCTCCCATCGCTGGGGTGCTGCTCACCAGCGCGGATATCGATCAAATCGCCGGTCTCTTATCTCTTCGCGAACTGCAGCCCTTCCGCGTGTACTGTGCTCCTTCCCTGCGGCGCATCTTGCAGCAGGACAACAGCGTATTCGGTATGCTGAATCGAGTTCCGCAGCAGGTATGCTGGACAGAAATTGAGCTGGGCGAGACCTTCCCATTACTGACTACCGCCCAAGAAGACTCGGGAATCGGCTGCGAAGTATTTTCTCTCGGAAACAAGTATCCTCTGTATGTTCCACTCGAACGTGCAGCAACGCTCAAGTCAGAGGAGGCGCTGCTGGGTGTTATGTTGACTTCATCCTCGGGTGCAAGGCTCGCCTATGTGCCGGCGGTTCCTGCCATCACCGAGCAGCTATTGCGACTTCTGGAAACTGCCGATATGGTTCTCTTCGACGGAACGTTCTGGAGCAATGACGAATTGATTCAGATTCAGGGCGGTGGAGCTACGGCTCGTGAGATGGGGCATGTTCCCATCTCCGGCAGCGATGGAAGTCTGCGAGCGCTGGCTGGCTTGCGTCGCCCACGCAAAGTTTTTGTGCATGTGAACAATACCAATCCCATGCTGGACGAATCCAGTGCCGAGTATCGCCAGTTAGGGCCGGCAGGTTGGGACCTCGCGGAGGACGGTTGCCACTTCAATCTGTAGATATCGTTTCGGAGTCGCCGCTTCTTTCAGCCGAGGAGCTGAAAGCTCGCTTGCGGCGGGTGGGCGAAGAGCGCTACCACCATCAGCATCCGTTTCACCTGATGATGCATGAGGGTCAGTTGAGCCGTTGGCAAATGCAGGCTTGGGCCCTAAACCGCTACTATTACCAGAGCCGAATTCCGATCAAGGACGCGATCATTCTCTCCCGTAGCGAGGATCCAGACTTTCGCCGGGCGTGGCGTAAGCGAGTCGTGGACCACGACGGCGATTCCGCCCAGGAAGGTGGCATCGAGCGGTGGATTCGGCTGGCCGAGGCGACGGGAATGAATCGCCAGCGTGTCATGCACTGCGACGGGGTTCTGCCGGCGATCCGTTATGCCGTAGATGCTTATCTTGATCTGGTCAGGAACCGCACGTTTCTAGAAGCAGTCGCATCTTCGCTGACTGAATTGTTCTCGCGCGAATTGATTGCGCTGCGGATGGACCGCCTCCGCCAGCACTATCCCTGGTTGTCGAGTGGGCTGGACTACTTCACAGCGCGCCTGCACCAGGCGCCAGAGGACGCGCGCTTTGCCCTGCACTATGTCACCGAGCACGCGCATACCCGGGACCAACAGGAACTGGTGATCGCGGCCCTTCAGGCGAAGTGCGATATTCTCTGGGCCCAGCTGGATGCGCTCTATTTCGCTTATGTCCAACCGGGATGGCCGCCGCCGGGCGCCTTTCGAATGGAGTGCTGAAGTGCCTCGTCCTTCGCAGGCCAGCCAGCCTCGGCTCGCACCCGGTTGCCGGTGGGGCACCCAGGGTGAGCAGCAAGTCGTGCTCTTCCCGGAGGGCATGATTCGCCTGCAGGGAACCGGTAAGAACATTCTCGAGCTTTGCGACGGGCAACGCACGGTCGCCGATCTCGTGGCGATATTGTCCGAGCGCTACGGCAAAGCCGATCCGGTGAAGATTACGGAAGACGTGTCGAGCTTTCTGGAGGCGCTGCAGCAGAAGCGGATTGTGGATTACGAATGATTTCGAACCCCTTGGCTTTGATCGCGGAGGTTACGCATCGCTGCCCGCTGCGCTGCGTTTACTGCTCGAATCCCCTGCAACTGGCGGCGACGAAGGCAGAGCTGTCTACGGCAGACTGGGTTCGCGTCTTTCAAGAGGCGAGTCGCCTCGGGGTGATGCACCTGCACTTGACTGGCGGCGAACCGGCGGCTCGGACCGACTTGCAGCAACTCGTCGCCGGCGCTCGACAGGCCGGCCTCTACACGAACCTGATCACCTCCGGAATCGGCTTATCGGATATGCGACTGGCTGGGCTCATCGAGGCGGCCCTTGATCACATTCAACTGAGCTTTCAAGATTCAACCGACGAACCTGCGCGATGGATTGCCGGCGCCAAGGTTCATGCCTACAAGGTCGTTCTCGCGGAGAAAATCCGGGCCCTGAAGGTTGCATTCACCGTGAACCTGGTCGTGCATCGGCAGAACCTTGACCACATCGAGGAGATGATCGAATTTATCGAGCAGCTCCAGCCCGAGCGGGTGGAGATTGCCCATGCCCAGTACTATGGTTGGGCCCTGAAGAACCGCGACGCACTGCTTCCAACGCGTGAGCAATTGGAGAACTGTATACGCGTCGTAAGCGAGGCGCAAGTACGCCTTGCAGGAAAAATAAGGATCGACAGCGTGGTCCCGGATTATTACGCGCGCTATCCCAAGGCATGCATGGGGGGATGGGGAAGGCGCCTTATGCTGATCGATCCTTCCGGACAGGCGCTGCCTTGTCATGCCGCGGGCATCATCCCCGGAATGCAATTCGACAATGTTCGCGAGCGCTCGCTTGAGTGGATATGGAGAGAATCCGCGGCATTCCAGCGCTTTCGCGGAGAAGCGTGGATGCCGGAACCATGCAAAAGCTGCGACCGCAGGACAGAAGATTTCGGCGGTTGCCGCTGCCAGGCCTTCCTCGTCACCGGCGATGTAACTGCCACTGATCCCGTTTGCTCGCTATCGCCCGATCATCATCTGATTGAGTCTGCCCGATCGGCCGCAGAGGCGGAGATGGTCGAGATCGCCTGGTCGTATCGAACCAGCATGGGATGAAGAAGAACGCCGCATCTCTTGTCGGCCCATCTCATCGGCGAACTTCGGGTGCATTTAAGGTATTCCGTGCATTGCGCCATCGTGATTTCCGGTTACTTTGGATCGGGCTGGCCGTATCCGCGATTGGCACGTGGATGCAGATCGTCGCGCAGAGCCTCCTCGTTCTGAAGATCACCCAGGGATCGGCGCTCGCCTTGGGGACGGTCTCGCTAGCGCAAGCTTTGGCGTTTTTTCTCTTCGCATTGGTTGGCGGAAGCGTTGCTGACCGTATGGACAAGCGACGACTCCTTCTGTGGACACAAAGCGGGTCGGCTGCGCTGGCTATCCTAATGGGTTTTCTCGCCCTGTTCGGGGTCATCCAGCTTTGGATGATCGTTGTAATCGCATTTCTGAATGGCACTCTGCTGAGCTTTGATCAGCCCACCCGCGGTGCACTCCTTCCAGTTCTCGTGCCCAAAGAAGATCTTGGCAATGCAATCAGTCTGCAGTCCATGATCTTCAACGGAGCTTCGACGCTGGGCCCGGCCTTAGCCGGATTCGGCGTAGCAAAACTAGGGTACGCGGGGAACTTCTTTTTAAACGGCGCCAGCTTCATCGGCGTGCTGCTTGCTCTGTACCGCATGCGCGTGCCTGCCGGACGTTCCCATCAACAATCGACGGTGCAGGCGATTCGTACGACGCTCGGCACCGTGCGTCGTGACGCCGTTTTGCCCTGGGTTCTATCGGGATATGCGGCATTGCTTTTCCTCGGGCCGTCTTCCGCTTTGATCTTGCCTGTATACGCCGTGAAGATCCTGCACGTGGGCCCGGAACGTCTCGGCCTGCTCTTCTCTGCCGCGGGTGTGGGAACAATACTGGGAGCGCTTTTCCTGGCTTCTTTGGGCAGCAGTCCCAGGCGCGGCCTGATTTATTTGACGGGGATTCTCCTCTGGGTTGCGGCACTGACAGGATTCGCCCTCAGCGTTCAGTTCTGGCTATCCATGATCGCGCTCCTCATCTTCGGAATCGGTCAAACGCTGGCTGGAACTACCACGATCACGCTGATGCAAACTCGCGTGCCCGAGCACATGAGAGGGCGCGTGATGAGTCTGAACACTCTGCTTATCATGGGTGTCCGACCACTAGGTGACTTCCCCGCAGGCGCACTGATCGCGGGAATAGGAGCACCAGGAACGGTCTTGCTGGGCGCCGCACTGGTGGGGATCCTCGGCGTCAGATTGGCAATGAGACCCTCAGTACGCGCCTGCTAACAGATGGAAAACTACGCTTCAGGTAACGTTGCTCCCGAATGACGCGGGTGAAAGGACATACGCAACCAAGCCTCCCACGATTGAAGGACTTCCTGCTCCTGCGTAATCCAATGCAGTGTATTGAAGGAAACAACCACTTCGAAGTCTTCTCGGCGCGGAGGGTCTTTAGAAGATTGGAACGGGCAGTGGGCGGCTCAAGTCCGAGGACCCGGCGTTCCGGATGGGTCTTATAGGAGCCGTTCAATTCGCGAAGTTTTGGGCTGCTCATCCGATCATCCCCAAAACCGTCTATCACGCCTGCCGTCAGGCCGCGCGACGCGCCGGCCTGCAGAATCGAGTCCCTACCACACCCCCTGCGCCACTGTTTCGCTACCCACTTGCTCGAAAACGGCGCTGACCTGCGCACTATTCAGCGCAGGTTAGGAACTCCCTGAGAGGTGCGCGGCAGGGTGGTGTGACGGTCATCCTTGGCCTGGGTTGCTCATCATCAAGATGAACAATAGCGGCAAGTACAAAACAGAGGACTGGCAGTACCATCTTCGCCAGACGCAGGCTTGGACGCAGCCGCCGAGATGTCTGGGAACAGATCGTCGAGTATGGCGGTCGTAATCATTTCCCCAGCAAGCGCCATTTTTTTGCAACGCGCTGGTTGCATTTGCGTCCGCTTGTCGGCGGCCCAACTACGAGCATGATCGATTTCATGGAAAGCTGGGGACGCGTTCGCGGCGGAGCGTTTCCGTCTGGTCATGTCTTAGGATCCTTCGTCGCGCTGCTCGGAGCTTGGTACTACCGCCGTAAATTGTTCTGGGTATTTCTTCCGTGCTTCATCGCAATGTGTGTGTCCACAATTTGTGGCCGCTACCACTACATCGCGGACATTCTAGCGGGAATTCTTGTCGGGGCGGGGCCTTCATCCTCGCGGAAAGGTTGATGGCCGTGGCTGGGGCAAATCCCGCCGAGCGCTAAGAGTCATCGGCCACGTCTTTGGCTATGAGGGTTGCCGGTAACGTAATGCCGAAAAGGAGTCGAACCAACAACCTGACCAACAAAATGCAGTGTCTTGTGCGACCAGCGTGTTCTTAGGCAGTTCCCGCGGTCTTGTAAGTTGTTGAAATACCTATTCTTGCCAGATTCACACGGTGGAAGTCACAGGTTCGAATCCTGTACCTTCTTCAACCGTGCCGATGATTCCGCCGGCCACAACCAAATCTCCAACTTTGAAGGGCTGCAGAATGATGAGGAACACGCCTGCAGCGAACTTGCGCAGCAACCCGCTCCATGCCATTCCTATGGCAACACCCGCTGCGGCGAGCAATGCAGCGAGGCTGGTAGTCTCGACTCCAAAAGAGCCTGAGGATCGCAACCACCGACACGATATTCAGGATGGCGGCGACCGTGTTGTTGATGTAGCGGACCAGGGTCGGATCGATCTTCTGCTTGGTCATTGCCCGGCTGATCACACGCAGACTTTACGTCGTTTGTGCGGCGGGGTGTCCACCTGTCCGGACGCCTTTTCGATGAAGCTTGGAAGCATGCGAGCCGTGCGGGGTTAGGGGCCAGTGCCTACCCATCAGATCTAGGCTGCAGTCTGGTGAAGGTCGTGTCCGTATTGCTTCTTGAGGTTTTCCAGGCCGGAGTGAGGAACGCGCGAATTATATCGGCGGTCTCCTTCTCATCCCCGCACGTGACCTCGAAGTCGCTGCTCCACAGAACTGTCCCGAGACCGTTATCAAGCACGCGCAATTCGGCCGTGTATCCGGCTACAGGCATACGACTCGAGAGCATTGTGTAACGGAAGAATCACTGTGCCGGATTAACCTCATCCGGGCGCTCGACCTGCCTCGGACTGTCTTTGCCCATGGCGGTGCGGAGCGACGCCGATACTTCGCCCCGCCCTTCGACCTTCACCAACATCGGATGCCGGGTCCGCACGCTTTGAAAAGACGCAATATTGTGCCAAACGGTATCAGCGTCCGCCTGGATTTTTGTTCTCGCCTGAACCTAGGCCATTATTGGAGTCTCGTTCCGCATTCGTTCCGTCTAGGAATACATTCGAGGTGTGATGATCAGCGCAGGAGATGTCTGTAGACCGTATGGGGCGCAGATCGGAGTTGAACACCTGTCCTCACTTCTGGGACACTTTGATAGCGGTAAATCCAAGTATTTTGGAAGAGGTCTGCCTTGAAGATGTTCGGATTCGCCTGTGCTCTCTTTGTCTTCTCTGGCGCATGCCCTAGCGGATATGCTCAGGTTCCATCGCCTGAGACGAACCTGATCGTGAATCCCGTCTTTGAGAAGAACTGCGCGAAGTGCCATGGCAAAAATGCCGAAGGGCGGCACTTTGGCGGACCAAGCCTGATCTCTGAAAAGGATGCGACTGCCACAAGTGACGAACTGCGCAATATCATTGCGAATGGCAAAGGGCACATGCCCAAGTACTCCGGTAAGCTGACATCGGAGGAAATCGACAGCCTCGTTCAGCAGATCCAAGCACTGAACAAAAAATGATAGAAACCGGCCTCTTCTCCTTTGGTGGGGCGCCAAATCTGGCATCTTTGGTTATTGGCGGTCGACTTCTCGCGCACCGTCGGCAAAAAAACCGGTGATGCAAGTGTCCCGTCTCTTTTGGCGGAATGAGTGGCTTACCTTCGTCGAGACTTCGCGTCCAAGTGAGCTACCTATGACGCAGCAGAGTCTGCGTCAACATCGCGCGCGGTGAAGGCTTGTTGTCGTGGGGCACGCCGATGACCCTGCGGACGGACTTCGAGTGTCAGCCATATCGGCTGCACAGGGCTAACCGATGACACGAAACCAGCAACCTGCTTTGACGCTGTTTGCGGTTGGAATGATTGGGCTTGGCCTACTCGCCCTGATCTACCGCGACTTTGCCTTAGTGTGGCAGCCCGTACCCGCGTGGGTCCCCGGGCGCACGGCTCTTGCCTGTGTCTCGGGCGTGATCATGCTGATGGGTGGCATAGGACTGCTTTTCCGGGCCACGGCAAAGCTGGCGGTTCGAATTCTCCTTCCATATCTGATCCTCTGGACAGCACTGAAAGTACCGGCTCTGGTGATTGCGCCCAAGGTCGAAGCCGTATGGCTAGGCGTCGGCGAGCTTACCGTATTGCTGGCCGGAGGATGGACGCTGTTTGCCATGCTTGCCCGAGTACCTGAAGGATCGATCCTGAGCTTCGTGACCGGCGAAAAGGGGATCCGTATGGCGCGGATCCTTTTCGCCATATCTCTCATCCCGATTGGACTCTCACACATGGTCTATGTGAAGGACACAGCCCAACTGGTGCCGGCATGGCTTCCTTCTCGACTCGGTTGGGCTTACGTGACCGGCGTTGGACAAATGGCGTGCGGCGTTGGCGTGTTGTTTTCGATCTTTCCGCGCACGGCGGCCGCGACGGAAGCGGGAATGTTGAGCATCTTTACTCTTCTGGTTTGGGTACCCGCGATCGTGGGGGCTCCGAAGGCAAGGCTGTCGTGGACCGCGTTCTTTATCTCATGGGCGATAACCGCTGCCGCATGGGTCGTTGCGAGTAACTTCGCGACGAACCAACCTGCCAAGCCCGATGCCGGATATCCACTGGCGGAGCGGAGCGCTACCCATTCGTGAATCCGGCCCAACACCTTCCGACCGAAGACGCGCGCTAGGTCTGCTTGGTCATCTGCCTGAGGCTTTGCACGAAGTCCTTGGCCTCTCGCGTATTGGAGATCGTCGGAAGTGCAACCAATGACGGTTTTCCAGGGGAGACGTTCTTTTAAGACCTTTGGATTGGCGTACACTCTACGCTACCGATCGGGTTCGTCTGGCCCGGCTACTGCCGCACGCTGTTCAACCGCCAAGTCATCGCGCATAATCGTAGCTATCGCTCCCGCATTCACAAATCGTATGGAGAACCTCGACCCGCAGGTGGCCACCGATGCGCGTCTGGGACACATCGTGCGCTTGCTGAGCGAGAATGCGACGCTCGTCATCAGTGGGACGCGCATCGCGGAGGAACTGGGCACCAGCCGCTCGGAAGTGTGGCGCGGCATTGAACATCTGCGAGAATTGGGCGTGCGCATCACCGGACATCCGGCCGCGGGGTATCAATTGGAAGCAATACCTGACCTGCTGTTGCCTGACGTGTTGAGCCCGCTGCTTTCCGGAACCATTTTCGCGCAGCGGATCCATCATTACTTCCGGATCGGCTCGACCAATGTGACCGCGATGGAGGCTGCCGCGTCGGGCGAGCCTGAGGGTGCGGTGTTCGTTGCCGAGCAGCAGACCGCAGGCCGAGGGCGCGCCGGCCACACATGGGAGTCGGAGCAGTCGGTGGGGATTTACTGCTCGGTGATTCTGCGCCCCAAACTATCGCCGGCTGATTCGCTGCCTCTATCGCTGATCGCGGGCATTGCGGTCGCAGAGGCCGTTGAGCAGACGACGGGGCTGCATCCTGACCTGCGATGGCCCAACGACGTGCTGCTGGGCGAGCGGAAGTTCTGTGGCATCCTGACGGAGATGAATTCCGAGCCCACGCAAGTGCGGTACGTGGTTATCGGGATCGGGGTGAATGTGAATCACACATCGTTCTCGGCTGAACTGGCGCCCATCGCAACTTCCTTGCGTATCGAGAGCGGGAGTGAGTGGTCGCGGGTTGCGCTGGTCGCAGCTCTGCTAAAATCGCTCGACGGCGCCTATCGCAAGCTCACCTCAGGCGGCGTTGACGAGCGCGCGGGGATCTTGAGGACCTTCGAGAGGCGCTCCTCATTTGCCCGCTCCCGCCACGTGCATGTCGGAGAAGATGACGGTTATGAGGGAGTTACCGAGGGGCTGGATGAGCGTGGATTTCTCCTGGTGCGCACCCCGAGCGGCTTGCGAACGGTTTTGTCGGGAGACGTTCGCGCCTCCAAAGAAAAATAGAAACTAAAGAACGACCATGCTTTTGGTTCTTGATGTTGGCAATACGAACACCGTACTCGGCGTGTTCGAAGCGATTGTCGGCGAGCAGGGCGCGGTACATTACGGCCGCCTGATCGCGCACTGGCGCGTCTCGACGACCAAGACGCAGACCGTGGACGAATACGGAGTGCTCTTCCGCAACTTGTTCGCGATGAACGGGCTGGATGTGAGCTCGGTGCAGGGAACCGTCATCTCGTCGGTCGTTCCACCCCTCGATTCCACGCTGCGGGAAGTTTGCGAACGCTACTTCCGCATGAAACCGCTGTTCATCGAGCCGGGGGTCAAGACGGGCATGCCGGTGCATTATGACAATCCCGCGGAAGTTGGCGCGGACCGTATTGTGAACAGCGTTGCCGCATTCGAGAAATATGGCGGTCCATGCATTGTGGTTGATTTCGGAACAGCCACGACCTTTGACGTGGTTTCTCCCAAGGGCGAGTACCTGGGAGGGGTGATCACACCGGGCATCGGAATCTCGGCCGATGCACTGTTTGAGCACACCGCCCGTCTGCCGCGTGTGGATATTCGCAAGCCAAATCGCGTGCTCGCGACGAATACGGTAAACAGTCTGCAGTCGGGCTTGTATTACGGCTACATTGGATTGATTGACGGTATCCTGGAGCGGCTGATTACGGAGATGGGATCGAACGTGACGGTGGTGGCAACCGGCGGACTGGCGTCGCTGATGGGCGGTGGCTCCAAATATATCCGCCAAGTCGACGATCTGCTGACCCTTGAAGGATTGCGCATTATCTACGAGCGCAACCTGGCGCACATACGCCGGCGGGGCGAGCACGGGCACTCGACTCAGGGTGTGCCGGAAGATTCCGCTGCCGCTGCCGCTGCACCGAAGCGAGAATAGCCACGTCGAATTCGCCCCCATGTTACGACCGACTGTTGGCCCGCGCCAATCGGGTGCGGGTCTCGTTTTGCGCAAGAAGCGATGCTGGACAATTACTTCAATTACTTCACCGAGATCGAGGAGCACTTTCAGCGCCGGCGCGGGACACTGTCGCTTTTGTCGCCACTCGATTGGGCTCTCATGGAGACCTGGAAGGATGCGGGAATTCCGTTGGAAGCCGTGCTTCGCGGCATCGATGCCACGTTTGAGAAATGGGAGCGACGTCCCCGCCGAACGCGCAAGGTCAATGGACTGGCGTTCTGCTCGCAAGAGGTGCTGGCGTCGGCAGAAGAGTTGCAGGAAGCGGGCGTTGGCGCGGCGCAGCCTGGGAGCGCGAAGCCATCCCCCGGATTCGATCACGCGCAGGTCGTCGTGTTTCTGGCGCACAATGCCGATCAGTTGCAGCGGCTGCAGTTGCCGGGCATGGCACAAGCGCTAGCGGAAGAAACGGCGCGAACGCTACGAGCCTTCGCGGACTCGATTACTCACGACGGTTCTCCGCAGATGCAGATGGAAGACCTCGAACGGCGGTTGACCGTGGCGGAGGAAAAGCTGCTGGCGGCCCTGTTGGCGGGCACTCCCGATGAGGCGGTCGTCCATGTTCGTGAGGAAGCGGATCGTGATCTTGCCCCGTATCGCAGCAAGATGAACGCATCGCAGATCGAAAGGCTGCACCAGCAATATGTGCATAAGCGCCTGCTAGAACAATATAAGGTCCCCCGGTTGAGCCTGTTTTACATGTAGCTGCTACATCGTGGTATATCCCACAGAGTGGGATGGGATAATTATTTTGGAACTTGCCATCGAAAAGTTGATTTACGGCGGAGATGGTCTGGCCCGCCTGCCGGCTGACGACAAGGGTCGTGGAAAGACAGTGTTTGTACCATTTGTAATTCCCGGCGAGCGGGTTGAAGCCACGATCACCGAAAGTCGCTCCGGTTTCGCCCGCGCTAAGCTCGACCGCGTTCTTACCCCGTCGCCGGATCGGATAGAGCCGGGCTGCCCTTATTTCACCCGCTGTGGCGGCTGTCATTATCAGCACGCCGAGTATGAAGCGCAATTGCGTTTCCAGGCCGACATTCTGCGGGAGACGCTTTGCCGCACCGCCAAGCTGGAACTGGACCAGGTGTTGCGGGTGCACCGGTCCGAGCCGTGGGGTTATCGCAATCGGACCCGTATGCGCGTACAGCACGAACCGCAGTTCGCAGTCGGATACTTTCGCCACAATTCGCACCAGTTGCTGCCGGTTGACAAGTGTCCCATCAGTTCTCCGCTGATTAACCGCGCGATCGCCACGATGTGGGAACTCGGGCATGGAGGGAAGACGCCGAAATCTCTGCATGGTCTGCAATTCTTCGCTAATCAGGACGACGCGGAGATGCTTGTCGAGGCCTACATCCGGTCCGATGCGGTGGCTAAAGAGTGCGAGCAGTTCGCGACGGCGCTCCGAGCTGCCTTGCCGCAGGTTGTGGGTGTGGTTGTGTTCGCAACGTCCCCGATCGAGGACGAGACGCGGCAACGCGCTCCGTTGTCTTCGACGCACCCAGAAGCGTCGCACAGGTTCGGCGCGGAGTCGCTCGTGTATCAGGCCGCCGGACATTCCTATCGGGTGAGTGGCGGATCGTTCTTTCAGACCAACCGTTTCCTGGTGGACGAACTGGTGCAGATTGTCGCCTCGGGCCACACGGGAGAAGCGGCGCTTGATTTGTACGCGGGCGCAGGCTTGTTCAGTCTTCCGCTGGCACACCACTTCAAAGAGGTTGTTGCGGTTGAGGCGTCGCCACATTCCTTCGCTGATCTTCGACGGAATGCTCCGGCAAATGTTCTGCCGCTGCGAGCCACCACGGAGAACTTCTTCCACGAACGTTCGGCCAAGCGGGATTTCGATCTGGCGGTGGTGGACCCGCCGCGCGCCGGCCTAGGCGAAAAGACCGCTGCCGCGCTAGGACGAATGTCCGTCCCGCGTGTGACCTACGTCTCCTGTGATCCGGCAACCCTGTCGCGCGACCTGCGTGTGCTGTTAGAATGCGGTTTCCGGGTGAAGCAGGCGCATCTTGTCGATTTGTTTCCGCAGACGTTTCACATGGAGACGGTCTTGCACCTCGCGCGCTAGCACCCGGCTGGATTATGTACGCGCTCGCCATCATTCGCTACCGCAAGCCGCTCGAAGAGGTGCTGAAGCACATCGACTCGCACCGGGCTTACTTGCAAGGTTTGAAGCAGGAAGGTCTGTTGCTGGTTTCCGGTCCTATCGTGCCGCGCAGTGGGGGCGCCCTGCTCCTGCGTGTGCCTGACAACGAAGCGGCGGCGACGCTCGACAGCATCCGCGACAACGATCCGTTCACCCGCTTCGGACTCGCGCAATATGAAATGTGGCCCTGGGCCCCGACGATCGGCGTAGAGGACTTGGACCGCTTGTAAGCGGCCGTGCCAGTAACCCCGTTCAACAGCGCGCCTGATGCTGTGCCTCCGCCTCGTCTTCTGTACTGCGGCGGACAAGAACCCATGTTCGTTGCGGCTGTCGCCTTCGCCTGTGGCGTGCTGGCTGCCGATGTTCTCTGGCGTCCGCCACACGCGTGGCTGGCAGCCTCGCTTGCGGCAGCTCTCGGTGCGGTCCTTCTTTACCGGACTTCTCCCGCCACGGCGCTTGGATTGGCCCTTTTCGCGCTGGTTCCTCTTGGCGGCTTCTACCTCCAGCTTTATGACTCGGCGCAACTGGCGCTTCCCGATCTGCAAGCCTTTTCCACCGGACAGGGTGAGGTAGCCGTCACGGCTCACGTGATTCGTGAGGGCGTGGTGCGAGAGGGCAACTATGGAGGAAAGCAGGAGTCGGTCGACGTCGAGGCAGAAAGACTGCAGGTTGGCGAACGTGTTCTGACGGCCCCGATCGGCATTCGGCTGACGATCTACAGCAAGCAGTCGGAGGAGGAGACGGCGAACGGAAGTGGAACGCCGTCACCGCTGCCGGTTTACACGTACGGAGAGCGGCTGCGATTTCCTGCCAGGCTGCGGATGCCGCGAAACTATGGCAATCCCGGAGCTGTGGATACGGTCGGGTACTTGTCGCGACAGGGGATTCGCCTGACCGGTTCGGCGCCTGCGAGCGCAGTCATGGTACTGCCAGGCTTCGTCGGCACTCGCGTTGGCGATGTCCGGAGCGCTGCCCGGCGCAGTGTACTTGCTCACATCACAACCTTGTGGCCCGGCGAACGCGGTGCGCTGATGCAGGCGATGCTGATTGGCGGCCGCGCTTTTTTCGGGCGCGACCTGAAAACCAACTTTCAGCGCACCGGAACGTATCACATCCTGGTCGTGTCGGGAATCAACGTTGGCATTCTGGCCTTTGCCGTCTTCTGGGTTCTGCGCAAGATGCCGTTAGGCGAAACCTGGGCGACCATCCTCACGATCCTGCTTTCCTGTGGCTACGCCTTTCTCGCCGATCTCGGGCCGCCGATCGTGCGTGCGACCCTCACGCTGAATCTCTACCTGCTGACGCGATTGCTCTTTCGCGACCGCGCCGGGCTCAACGCGCTGGGAGTCGCGGCGCTGGGCATGCTCGTGGTGAATCCCCGGACGCTCTTCGAAGCCAGCTTTCAGTTGACCTTCCTTTCGGTGATTGCGGTCGCGGGCCTGGCGGTTCCGTTGTTGCGGCGCAGTATTTATCCCTTACAGACAGCTCTGCGGAATCTCGACTCGCCCGCTTACGATTACTCGCTGCCGACCCGCGCCGCGCAGTTCCGTTCGGACCTTCGCTTGATTCGCGAACAACTCAAAGGCATCGTGGGGAGACGGATCTCGAAGTTCGTGATCGTGCGAACCACATCATTTGTTTTGGCTGCCGCAGAACTGCTGCTGATCTCAACCATCATACAACTTGCGCTGGCGCTGCCGATGGCATGGTATTTCCATCGCGCAACGACCATGTCCCTGCCGGCGAATGTGCTGGTGATTCCGATTGCAGGCGTGCTCATGCCAACCGCGGTGCTCGCGGTCTCGGTTTCCTATTTGTCGCTGTTGCTCGCCTATGTTCCGGCACAGGTAACCTCCCATGCTCTCGATGTATTAACTGGGACGATTCGCCTGATTGGCCATCTACGGATGTCCGATGTGCGAACTCCGAGTCCCTCTCTGGTTGTGGCTTGGGTGGCCGCCGCCGCATTTGCGCTGGCGTTGGTGCTGGTGCGGCGGCGGCCATGGATCGCGGCTGCGGGAATCGCGGCTTTATCGGTCTCGGCGCTGTGCATCATCGCACTGCCGCCCCCGCCGCAGTGGCATCCCGGCGTCTTCGAGATCACGGTGATCGATGTAGGACAGGGCGATTCGCTGTTGCTGATTACACCCGAGGGCAAGACGCTGCTGCTCGATGCCGGAGGCGTTCCGGGGAACTCGCAATCGGACTTCGATGTCGGCGAGGAGGTTGTTTCCCCGTATCTCTGGTCACGAGGCATTCGAGGGCTGGACGCGATCGCAGTTTCGCACGCGCACACCGACCACATGGGAGGGATGCGCAGCGTCATTGCCAACTTCCACCCGCACGAATTCTGGTATGGAGTGGAGTCGCCCTCTCCGGGCTTCCAGGACCTGCTGAGAACAGCTCGCGCTTTCGACACAAAGCTTAAGCCTTGGACTGCCGGAGACACCTTCAAGTTCGGCGGCGTCGAAATCCGCGTACTCAATCCGAAAAGCGGATCGCCAGTGGACGATCGCGATGTTGATGACCAGTCGCTGGTGCTGCGTGCCCAGTTCGGAGCTACTTCCGCCCTGCTGGTCGGGGACGCTCATCAAAAAATCGAGCAACTGTTGTTGCAGGAAGCGCCGCAGGCAGACCTGCTGAAGGTTGGACATCACGGCAGCGCGACTTCCAGTTCGCAGGAGTTCCTGGCAGCGGTGAAGCCGCGTTATGCCGTGGTTTCGGTGGGTTTCTACAACTCGTTCAACCATCCGCGCCCCGAAGTCATGCAGCGGTTTTCCGATGCGGGAATCCACACCTACCGGACCGACTTGTCAGGAGCTACTACGTTTTATCTTGATGGTCACAGCGTCAGCGCTAGACCGGTTCCTCGCTGACGGCCGTATCTTCATCGAGGGCAGCGTTCTTGCGTGAGTCCGTTATCAGGTCCATCGCCATGTCCGCCTGCTCCTCGCGCACAAGAACGATCACTCCGCCCACACCCGGCAAAACGTCCTGCGGTGCATCCAGATTCTGGATGACCGCCGGGATGCCTGCTGACTCAAGCAATCCCCGAACCACCATTGCCTCAGATTCCTGCTCTGTATCGAAGACCTTCACTAACTGCTCGTTCGGTTCCGGTGTTTCGCTGTTTGCTTCCGGTCTATCGGTCATAGTACCTCCCTTGAATTCGAGGCAGGATGCGACGGAGTTCGCCGCTCACCGCCATTCATGTGGATTAGAAACCCGGCGGTCGAAATCGAACCGAACGCCCAACGTTGTGTCTCATGCTGGCCCGAAGGCAGTACTTGCCAGGTGATCCCCAGTCCAAAGCTGCTTGTTTTGCCGCTATTTCGGTGTATGATGCCGCCCACACATGCTGAACAACGGTGAGACAGCGCGCCTCATCCAAATTGTAACCAAACCGGGCCAACAGATGGGAACGATCCGGTAAGCCGGTGAATGTTTTCTTGAGGGAGACCATGGGGCTATCTGAGCGCAACGAAACAGCTAGGACTCAACCTGCCGGCAGTGAACAACAGGAACTGGAAGAAGAACGGCGGAAGCTTCGTCGCCTGCAGATCATGATGAACATGGTTATGTCGGTAATTGCGCAGGATGAGAATCTTACGGTGGAAGAAGCTGCGGAACTGGCGGCTAACACAAAACGCGCGGCTCTAACGATGTTTCCCGACAAGGAGTTCGCCTACGATATTCTCTACAAACCGCGCCTGCAGCGGCTCATCGCCGAGCGCTTCCGCGTGCAGTAGGCTGCGGTCAACTCTTGTCGATGCGAGTCAGATAAACCGTCAACGTTCCCCAAAACAGCTTTGATCTGATCTGCACCGGGATGTGCCTGGCATCGTCGGTGTACCACACCTGAATGCGGCCGCGATTGCGCAGCGCCCCGTAGTCGCCCTCCGGCCCCACCCGAATGGTCTGGAACGTGCCTGCCGGGGTCTTCACTTCTTCCTTGCCTTCCACGTGGGCCTGGATCGTGACGGTCTTCCCGCCATCATTCAGGGGAAACGCGTAGGTGGCCCCCTGCTGCAACGGAAGGCTTCCAACGTAAAACAATCCGGAGACAACGTCGGTAACGCAGCCCGGGATGTCATTCTCCGTGCGCTTGTTTTTGTTTTCTTTCAGATTGTGCTCGTCGAGCACGGCTTTGCCTCGGCTGTAATCAAAGGTAATGTTCGTGTCGCGCCGGTGCGATCCTTCCTCGGTGTGCTTGGTCAGTCTGGCCGAGCAAAGTGTATTGGCGTCGAAGTAGGAGTTAAAGCGATCGGCGACGCGGTACAGAAGCGCGACGGCTCCGTTGGAATCGGCTGTCGCGGCCACGTGCTCCTGCGATCCCGCGCGTTCAACTCGCAGCGTAGCCGTACCTGCCGTAAAGTATCGCCACTCAGCCTCGTAGTTTAGCGTCTGCCCGTGAGGAAATTCGAAGCCATGCCGCAGCGGCTGAATGTGAGCCCCCGCGCTAATCGTGGCTCCCTGCTGATTTGGAGTCGTGGCAGCCGGATGCGCCACTCCTTTGGGCGAATCTGTTTGTCCGCTGTATCCCGGAAGGATAAAACCGAGCAGCGTAATGGCGATGACAGCAAGGGGGCGTCGATAAAAGGTCACGTAGTCCTGAGTAGCCAAATGATCTTGATTGCCAGCGCCGCCAGCATGGCTACGGTCCCGAGCAAAGCATTGTACTCGCGATGCCGCCAGTATAACTCGCGAGAAAATCCAGTCGTGAGCTGGTTGAACCGCAGCGTACGCGGGAGAAACCGGGGGACACCCTCGGCATAGGAGCGATATTCCGCGAATTGGTGTCGGAGAAATTTTTCTTCGGCGCGAATGACCGGCCAGTAGATGAAAGCGAACAGCATCACGATGGCGACTCCGACCCAGACATCGCGCGCGGCGAGCGCAAAACCCAATGCGATGATGATGGAGCCAAGGTATAGAGGATTGCGAACGTAGGCGTACGGGCCAGTGCGGGTCAGCTCCCGGTTCTTCTTCACATGTCCCGACGCCATGGCCCTGAGAAAGACTCCCACCAATACGATCGCCCCACCTGCGGCGAGAAACTGCCAGTTGGGCTTGGCGCGCCAAACATAAAACAGCGCCAAGGCGAACCCCAACGGTACCCTGATTCGACGTGCGACGCGGCTCCAGGTCAACCGCGAGCCAGAAGCCACGCTGGTGGATGTCGGCTCAGGCACTTCCATTCTCCAGCAGGCGTTCGGCGGCCTGCACCACTTCGGCGGGCGGAATCGCCAGCAATCCGTCATCAGGCCGATCGGTATGGCTGGTGTTGTGCACGCTTTCCGGGTTACGCAATACCACGCTCTGCGTGCCGTAGGGCCCGTTGCGTTCGGGACGGGTTGGTCCAAAGAGCGCCACTACTGGCACCTTCAGGGCAGCCGCCAAGTGCATAGGGCCGGTATCTCCGCCGATGAACAGGCTGGCGCGGCGCATGATTGCCAGCAATTCTCCAACCGAGCACTTCAAAGGCACGGCGACGCCGCCGCTCGCAATGCGGACGGACTCAGCCAGTAGTTCTTCGCCGGGGCCGTGGTTGATGAGCACCGTCATCCCACGGCCGGCGAGAGCGGAGGCGACCGCGCCAAACGATTCCGCCGGCCAGCACTTTGCTCCCCAGCCTGCTCCCGGGTTGACAATCGCCAGCGGCTTACGGCCCTGCGACGCGTGAAGCTCGTGAGCCCAAGCCTCCCTTGCAGGACTTATCGGGAACGGGGGCGCAACGAACGACAAGTGTTCTCCCGCAACCAGCGTGGTCAACGAGAGGGCGTGCTCGATCACATGTGCGCCGCGGGGCGGGACGGCCTTGGTGTAAAACAGGCGCGCCGGCGCCTCGCGCGGTTCTGCCGAGCCGATTCGCACTTGCGCGCCGCTCATCCCTGCGGCGAGCGCCGAACGAATCGCGCCTTGCAAGTCCAGTACGCAATCGTAGCCGACCCGCCGCACTTCGTGCAGACAGTCTCGCATCTCGTGCCACGATCGCCTGTACAGTAACGCTTTGCGCCAAGTCGAGAAATTTGCCGTGTGCACCCAGTCGGCCAAGGGCTTCGCCTCAGAACGGGGGGCGAGACGTTCCGCAGGGCGCGCACACAGCAACTCCGACCAGCGCTCCTCGACGAGCCATCCGATCTTCAGTTCCGGATTCGCGCGGCGCAGGGCTGCGATCGCCGGCATGCCATGAATGATGTCGCCCATCGCGCTCAGCCGCACGACGAGAATGCGACCGGAGGGGGCGGCATGCGTCTGCTGGAAGGGGTTGCTGCTCAATGTCGCCCATGTCCTTCACGGACAGACTGCAGCCTGGAAACCAAGCTGGAGGTCGAATGGTCCTTAAGGTCGCCCACAATTTCCACGCGACCGCCGTAGGCCAACACCTCGTCACGTTCCGGAACATTATCGCGGGTGTAGTCGGTGCCTTTGGCCTGCACGTCAGGACGGACCTCGCGAATCAGTGCGCGCACATCGGGTTCCTCGAAAATTACGACTGCGTCTACGTCAGAGAGAGCTGCAATAATCTCGGCGCGTTCAATGGCCGGCATCAGCGGACGGCCTTCGCCCTTCAATTGGCGAACGGTTTTGTCGGCATTCATCGCGACAATCAGCTTGCCCCCGAGCGCTTTCGCTCCCTCCAGGTAACGCACATGTCCGACATGCAGCAGATCGAAACAACCATTGGTCAGAACGATCTGCTCACCATCGCGACGCCACTCGTCGACGCGCTGCCGCAGTTGTTCGCGCGAAAGAATTTTCTGGTGGCCCTGGTTCACGTATTCGCCGCCGCGTATTGATCAATCGCGCTGAGTAATTCCTTGTTGGAAACGGTAGCCGTCCCGCGCTTCATCACCACGACTCCGCCGGCGAAATTCGCTAATCGCGCAGCACTAATCGAGTCGGCGCCCGCCGCCAGCGCGGCCGTATAGGTGGCGATCACGGTGTCACCCGCACCGGTTACATCCACTACCTGGTCGGAGCCGAAAATCGGAATGGTCACAGGCCCAAACCCTCTTTCAAAAGCCACCATACCATCGCGGCCCCGCGTAATCACAAGAGATTCGAGATTCAACTGCTTCATCAGATCTTCTCCCGCGGAGAAAAGCTTCTCCTCATCGCAGCCGATCTTGAGGCATAGCGCCTCTTCGACTTCGGGTTCGTTCGGCGTTGCCGCCGTCACTCCGGAATAGTCCAGCATGCGATACCGCGAGTCGAGCGTGATGGGCTTGTTGGCAAGGCAGCCATTCGACTTGATGAAGGTGAGCAGGCGGGGAGTGGCAGCGCCGTAGCCGTAATCGGAAATCAGGAATGCGTCGGAGGCGGTTGCATATTCGCGCGCGTCGCGCACCAGGTTCAACAGCACGGGATGCGTGTCGTTGATCGGCTCCGGCTCGCGATCTACGCGTACCACCTGCTGGCGGTTGTTGTGCGACATGCCGGCCAGAATGCGCGTCTTCGTGGTGGTCGTGTGGTTCTTCAGCCGCTCGATGCCACTGATGGAAACTTTTCTCTCCTTGAATTTTTCCAGCAGCAGATGGCCCGGTTCGTCGTCGCCCACGACGCCGACCGGCAGCACGTTCACGCCAAGGGAGGCGAGATTCATGACGGCGTTCCCTCCCCCGCCAGGAATGACAGTTCGCTCGCGGTGTTGAAGAATCAGCACCGGCGCTTCCCGCGAGACACGGGCGATCTCGCCAAAGATGAACTCATCGGCCACGAGATCCGCCAGGACGGTGACGGACACGTCCGCAAAGGAGTTCACGATCTTCTTCCAGCGATCGCTTTCTTTGAGGTGTTTGGTCATGAACTGGATCAAACAAACGCCCGGTGCACAGATCGGCAGCCGGGCGGAAGTCAAATTACGATTGTCTCACGATGGCAGAGTCTCTCGCTCGGGCTCTCCCGTTATACAAAATTAGAGTGGAGCTATACCCCTGGGCGCTCCCGTTCCCGCCGGGTGGCACGCACAATCGTATCAAGTGCGGTATCCGCATTCTCCAACTCCATTTGGACAAACGCAACGTGCAGCGGCCGCAAAAGGGGCAACTGCTCACCCAGGTTGACGATATCTTTCTCGGTGGTCACGAATGCCGCCGCTCTGGAGCGCTGTCGCAGCTTCAAAAGCATTCGGACATCGGCATTGCGATAGGAGTGATGGTCACGGAAATGGCGTGTTGCGGCCAGCGTTACGCCCGCGGCCCGTAGCTGGGCAAAAAACTGTTCCGGCTTCGCGATCCCACAAAACGCCACACACGGTTCTTCGATCTTCGGCAGGATAATCTGCCGCCGCACCCGCCAGACGAACTGTTGCGCAAGAGGCAGGCCTTCGACAGTCGCGCCTTCCGTCAGCACAATCGCATTCGCCCGCCCGAGCGACGACACTGGTTCGCGCAAACGGCCAATCGGTATCAATGAGTCTTGAGCATCCTTCGCTGTGATCAATACGATGTCGAAGTCGCGAGCCAGTCGTCGATGTTGAAAGCCGTCATCGAGCAGGTGCAGGCGCGGCCCATACTTCTGTTCGGCGAGTTCCCCGGCGGCGAAACGGTCTTCCCCGACGATCACGGGAACGTTGAGCTCGCGCGCGATCAGCAGCGGCTCATCGCCAAAATCGCGCGCCGAACCGTTGGGATCCACGACTGCGACGCCTTTGCTTTTCCGACGGTAGCCACGCGAGAGCACGTCGAAGGCGACTCCGCGCTTCTGCAGCTGTTCGCCAAGCAGAAGCAGGAATGGCGTCTTGCCTGATCCCCCAACTGTGATGTTGCCGATGCTGACTACCGGCCCCTGCAGTCTGCGGATCGGCAAGGTGCCACGATCGTAGAGCTCGTTGCGGGCGCGAGCTGCCATGCCGAAGAGCGCCGAGAAAAGGTTCACCCTCGCTCCTCCGACACGAGTGGAACAACCGCATCCGCCGCACGCTCTGGCAGCAGCTCCAGCAAACCCGCGACCGTGCGCTCTGTGGCTCCCTGCTGTTGCCTCATGATCTCGGCAGCACGCCGGCCTAGCAAGACTCTAGTGTCGTAATCCGCGAGCAGCTGCAAGACCCTCGGAGTGAGCGACTCGGGCGTAGCCACCACCAGGGCGTCGGCGCGGAGAAATACGCTGACGATGTCGCGAAAATTTTCCGTATACGGCCCCACCAGAATCGGCACGCCAAACTGCGCGGCCTCCAAAATGTTGTGGCCTCCGCCGGGAACCAGGCTCCCTCCAATGAACGCCAGATCTGCAAGCTCGTACAGGCTGGCCAGTTCGCCAATGGTGTCGAGCAGCATGACCCCGCCGGCGATCCGGAGCTCGCCATCCCACTCCGACCGCCGGCAAAAACGAATTGCCGACCCGTCGAACAACGAAGCGACGGCCGCAAAGCGCTGCGGATGACGGGGCGCCAGCAGCAGCAGGGCTCCGGGGTACCGCGATACAACCTCGCGGAAGGTCGCAACTAACATCGCTTCTTCGCCTTCCAGCGTGCTGCCTGCGATGAGCACAGGCCCAATTTCTTCACGCGCAATCGCCGACTTGAGCAGGCCTAGAATCGGCGGCTTGGCAGGAGGTTTGACTTCGAATTTCAAATTGCCGCCGGTGTGCACGCGTTCCGCAGGGGCACCGATTTGCACCAGGCGTCGGGCGTCTACCTCACTTTGCGCGAGAAAGACTTGCACGTTCTGCAGGACTCGTCGCAGAAGCTTGCGAACCTGTAGATAACGGGGTAGCGAGCGATCCGAAACGCGTGCGTTGACCACGGCAATCGCAACCCCAGAAAGATGCGCCAGGTGCAGCAGGTTCGGCCAGAACTCGCTTTCGGCCAGCACCAGCAGCTTGGGCCGCAACGCGTCCAGGTAAGGCTGCACGGCAAAGGGAAGGTCGAGCGGGAAATAGAAAACGTTGTTCTCACCGAAACGCTGCCGGGCAAGGCTTTGTCCCGTATCGGTGGTCGTCGAGACCACAATCCGCCATCCCGGCAAGTGTGCCTTCAGTTCGTCAACCACGCGCGACACAGCTAACACTTCGCCGATCGAGACGGCGTGGATCCAGATCGTGTTCACCGAGACCTGGTTGAAAAGCCGATCCGGCACCCCTCCCCAGCGCTCGCGCCAACCCAGGCGATACTTGCCGTGCCGCAGCATTTCCAGCAGCCACCAGGGCGCGCTGAACGCCAACGCCAGCAGCAGGAGAACGCTATAGAGGGAGTACACGTTGTGATTGTAATTGTGCTCCCCGAGGGAACCAACCGGCGGGCTCCCAAGTTGAGTACAAGAGGAGGGAAAGCGGATAATGAGCGCATGTCTTCCCGGCTTTCTGTGTTCCCTTCGGTTTCAGCCATCGTCCTCGTCTGTTGTTCCGTTGCGCTCTTCGCTGCCAAAGAGTTCGTCAAACCGACGGCCGAGCCCGCCAGCACCTATCCCTCCCACGATTCCCACCCAACGGAGAAGGTGACGGCAGCGGTAGAGGTTTACAACGCGCCGCCGAAGAGCGATATCTTCTCGACCAACTTCGTACAGGATGGCATTCTGCCGGTCTTTCTAATCATCACCAACGATGGCGATCGACCGATCGCCGTGAACAACATGCGCGCACAACTGGTGACAACGCGACGCGCAAAGCTGGAAGCGCTGGACGCCGACGACATCATGCGGCGTATCGGGCACGTGTCAGGAGCGAGCAATCCGCATCCGGTCGGGCCCATTTCCATCCCGGGTCACGGTCCCAAGAACAAGAAAGCGCAGCAGCAGAACGACGAGATCTCGCGCGCGATGTTTACGGCAGCGGCAGTCGAGCCGCATTCCACCCAGTCGGGCTTTCTGTTTTTCGATGTAGAAGATGTTAAAGACTATGTTGCCGGCTCACACGTGTATCTCACCGGGCTGCGCGACAGCAGCGGAAACGAAATGATGTATTACGACATCTCTGTCATTCCATCGAATGCGGCCGTGCAGTAGAGGCTGTTAGACATACACAGTCGAGTATTGCCGACCCGGCTCTCTCTATAATCAACCTATGGCCGCCACGCCAGTAGCTCCTGTCGCAACCCGTTCCAAGTACGAGCCGGTGATCGGGCTGGAGGTTCACGTCCAGCTGCTGACGAAGACCAAGATCTTCTGCGGTTGTTCCACGCAATTCGGAAATCCGCCGAATACCAACGTCTGCCCGGTGTGTCTTGGCCTGCCCGGCGCGCTGCCGGTTCTAAATCAACGGGCCGTGGAATTCGCAGTGCTCGCCGCGATGGCGCTGAACTGTGAGGTCCGCGAGAGATCGATCTTCGCCCGCAAGAACTATTTCTATCCCGACCTGCCCAAGGGCTACCAGATTTCGCAGTACGACAAACCCATCGCGGAGCACGGATACATCGAGATCGGTGCTTCCGGCGGGCGCAAGCGCATCGGCATCACGCGGCTTCACATGGAGGAAGACGCCGGCAAGAGCCTGCATGATGGGCATGCCCGACAGCAATGAGTGGACGTCAATCGACCTGAACCGCTCTGGAGTGCCGCTGATCGAGATCGTCAGCGAACCTGACATCTCGTCGCCGGATGAAGCGTATGAGTACCTCACCCGGCTGAAGGAGATCATTCTGTACACCGGCGTGAGCGATTGCAATATGGAAGAGGGCTCGCTGCGTTGCGATGCGAATGTCAGCATCCGGCCGCGGGGGCAAAGCGAGTTCGGCACCAAGGCTGAAGTAAAGAACGTCAATTCGTTCCGCTTCATTCGCGAGGCGCTGGAATACGAAATCGAGCGCCAGGAACGGGTGCTGGAGTCAGGCGGCACGGTCGTGCAGGAGACGCGGCTCTATAACGCGAATGAAGGCAAGACGTATGCCATGCGCTCCAAGGAGCAGGCACACGACTACCGTTATTTTCCCGAGCCCGACTTGCTGCCTCTGATAGTCGACGCGAACTGGCGGACGCAGATTGCCGAGAAGCTGCCCGAATTGCCGGAGGCGCGGCGAGCACGCATGGTGTCGCAGTATGGCATTACCGAATACGACGCCACGACGCTCACCAGTTCACGCGAACTGGCGGACCAATTTGAGCAGGCCGCCGGAGCTGCCAAGAATCCCAAGCGAGTTGCCAATCTGGTGCAGGGCGAGTTGATGGGCCGACTCAAAGCTAAGGGGCTGGAGATTGCCCAGTCGCCGATCTCGATGAAAGGTGTCGCCCTCTCGGCCGACCTGGTCGAGAGCGGCGCCATCAGCGGAAAAATCCTCAAAGACCTCTACGATCTGGCATTCGAGCGTGGTGAAGACTTTCCCACGATCTACGAGAAAGAGAAGCCACAGCAAATCACCGACACCGTAGCCTTGGAGAAGATCGTCGACGAAGCGATCGCTGCCAATCCCAAGCAGGTGGCGCAGTACCGCGCCGGCAAGACAACCATCATCGGGTTTTTTGTCGGGCAGGTAATGAAGGCGTCGAAGGGACAAGCCAATCCGGCGTTGGTGAACGACCTTCTGGCAAAGAAACTCACGGGCTAGAGCGCACATTTGTGCGGCGGAAGAGGCGCCGCGACCTGCTCGCGTCGGCAAACGACCACGGTAGGGACGTGTGTCGTGCAAAGGTCCCTCCGAAGTCGATTTGTTAGTCTGTACGTTTCCATGAGATTTCCGCAGCTTTACTGTCTGGTCGTGTGCTTGGCTTCGGTCGCGCTATTTACGGCGTGCGGCACGCCCGGCGCGCCACAGTTGCCATCGCTGCAGTTGGCGCAGCCGGTGACGGACCTGATCGCCTCCCGCAAAGGCTTACACGTACAACTCGACTGGACGCTGCCCCGCAAGAACACGGACCGAACCTTGGTGAAGGTCATCCCGGAAGTCCGGATTTGCCGTCACGAAGGCATCGCCCTGATGGGCGGCTGCACGGAAGTGGCGCGAATTCCAACCAACATGGCGCCCTACAAGAAGAAAAAAGGGCAGGACCAGCCGAAGCCGCTTCGCATGCATTATCAGGACACCCTTCCTCCGGAACTGGGCCAGCGTAATCCGGCGGGATTTGTCACCTATGCCGTGGAACTTCTCAATGAGCATGGGCGCAGCGCCGGCTTGTCCAACCAGGTATTGATTCCTGTGGCGCCGACGCTTACCCCTCCCGACGAGTTGTCGGCCGACGTGAACGCCGACGGCGTCCTGGTTACCTGGAGTGAGGGCTCGGCTCCTGCGCCGCCACCCGGGTTGACCTATGAGTATCGAATTATGCGTAAGCCGGCGGGCGCGCCTGCCTACACGGCGGTAACCGATATTCCTCCAGCGGCGAGCGGTTCATACCTGGACCGGACTGCCGGGTGGGAGCAGAAATACGAATACGTCATTACAACGGCCACCGTGGTACACGCACACGGAATCAGCGCCACGGTTGAGGGCGATGATTCGAAGCCAGCCGAGGTGTTCACGAAGGACGTATATCCGCCGGCGCAGCCGGTGGGATTGCAGGCAGTCTTCTCCAGTGTCGGGCAGAAGCCGTTCATTGACCTGACATGGGCTCCGAATACCGACGCCGATCTCGCGGGATACAATGTGTACCGTCGCACGGAAGGTGGCCAACCGGAAAAATTGAACAAGCAGTTGGCGCAGATGCCTTCGTATCGCGACGAGAGCGTCGAGAAGGGGAACCGCTATCTTTACTCGGTTTCCGCTGTGGACCTGCGGGGTAACGAGAGTTCGCGGTCGGCCGAGGCCGCCGAAACGGTTCCCACTAAACAGTGAGTGTTTGCAGGCAGAATTCCTTATGCGTTATTGCCGTTTTCAGAATGCGCAAGCCGTACATTTTGGCCTCGTCGAAAATCTTCGGGGTGTCGATACGATTACCCGGACCCTGTCAAGCTTCCCGCACGCATGGACGGAGTTCGAGCGAGGAGACGAAGCCGATTTGCCTTTGAGCACGGTGCGTGTGTTGGCGCCCACACAACCTTCAAAAATCGTTTGCATAGGGCGCAACTACCGCGAGCATGCCAAGGAGTTGAACCACCCCATACCGACTGAGCCGCTGATTTTTCTAAAGCCGCCCTCCTCGGTTATCGGTCAGGGAGATGTGATACGACGTCCGCACACTCTCTCGCAGCGGATAGATCACGAGGGCGAGCTCGGCGTGGTGATTGGCAAGCGCTGTTACCGGCTGCGTGAAGATGAAGATGTGCGGGGCTACGTCCTGGGCTATACCTGCGTAAACGACGTAACCGCCCGCGATCTGCAAAACAAAGATGGCCAGTGGACGCGCGCCAAGGGTTTCGACACCTTCTGCCCGTGCGGGCCTTTGGTCGCTTCGGAGCTTGATCCCTGGGCCGGTGTTCAGCTCGAGACCAGGGTGAATGGACAGGTGCGGCAAAGCGGTACGACAGCGGATTTTCTCTTTTCGTTGGACATTCTTGTCCGCTTTATCGCCCAAGTCATGACTTTGGAGCCGGGCGACCTTATCGCCACCGGAACCCCGGCGGGAGTAGGACCCCTTCAGCCGGGAGATACGGTCGAGGTGACGATCGACGGGGTTGGGACCTTGCGAAATCCCGTGGCCAACCTCGACTAGAGATTGGTGGCGTGGAGTTTCGCCGGACACAGGGAAACGCGTTATGCTAGCCGCTGGTGCTCCCTGATGGGTTCGCTTCGCTACTATCCGCTTCTGGTGTTTGGCACGGCTGCCGCCTTGTTGGGATATGCGCTGCTTTCCCGCAAGAACAAAAAGTCCTCTGAACAGTTGGAACGCGAACGCAGGACCGAACTTACCCGCTTTGGGCGGATTCTGGATGGAACCGTCATCGACGTGCAGGAACTGGAGGACACGAACACTGGCCACCAGATGATCCTGCTGATTTATACCTACGACGTAGCCGGTGTGTCGTACGAAGCGTCGCAAGATGTTACCCACCTCAGGCAGTTCATCGACCTGTATTCCTGCCGGCTCGGCCTGCCGGCCTCCATCAAGTACGACCCGCACAATCCGGGCGACTCCATAGTTATCTCTGAGACATGGTCTGGGCTGCGGAAGTCGCCCATCCGCATGCCAGTTCGGAGCGCCTCGCAGAGCGGTAGCCTGGTATAAGGCGATGAGCCGGACGAAAGTGGGCGCAGCCAGAGTGGTCATCCGATAGTCATGTCAATAATTCGTCAACGAAATCGGTACGAGGCTGGTGCCTGCCGTAACGTCAGCTTAAGTTGTAGAATAAATTGATATGCACAGCCTGCCGCTTCCTGTCGCAGCTTTTGTGGCGGGGTTGCTGTCCTTCCTTTCTCCATGCGTCCTTCCATTGGTGCCGGGGTATGTGTCGCTCATTTCCGGAGCGACTGTGGAAGACCTGCAAGGGGCGGACCGGCGGATGTTGGGCACAGTGATGCTGCACTCGATCACTTTCATTCTCGGCTTCAGCCTGGTATTTATTGCCTTGGGAGCCGTGGCGACCACGTTGGGCCAACTGGCGAACCAGTACCACACTTGGCTTTCGCGCATTGCCGGGGCCATCGTCATCATTTTTGGACTGCATTTGACGGGAATCTGGAAGATCAAGGCGCTTTACGCCGACAAGCGCCTGCACGATGTCAAGGGAGGCGCGAGCGCGTGGGGATCGTTCGCGGTCGGGTTCGCGTTCGCCTTTGGTTGGACGCCGTGCATTGGGCCGATCCTGGCCACAATTCTCCTGTTCGCCAGCGCGCAAGGAACGGTGCTTAAGGGAGTCGTGCTGCTTGCGGTATATTCCATGGGTTTGGCGGTGCCCTTCCTGCTGACCTCGCTGGGCGTCGATCGCTTTCTTTCGTTCTACGGGCGCTTTCGTCGTCATCTGCACGTCGTCGAGGTACTGAGCGGCGTTCTGTTGATCGCAGTCGGTGTGCTCATTTTTATGAATAACCTCCGAATGCTTTCCGGGTATCTCTCGTTTCTTAACCGGTTCGCGCTGTAAAGGTGATTTTCGTGAAACGTAACGCCCTGGTGTTCGCGACTCTGTTAATCGCCATTCTCGCCATGATGGCGGCCGGCAAGTTCCTCGACCGCCGGCGGCACCATAGTCCGGTCGGACTGATTGGCGATGTGCAAGGTGTGCAAGCGCCTGACTTTGAATTGGCTTCGCTCGATGGCCGGAAAGTGAAGCTTTCCGATTATCGCGGCAAGGCGGTTCTGCTTAATTTCTGGGCGACCTGGTGTCCGCCGTGCAAGATCGAGATGCCATGGTTCGTGGAATTGCAAAAGCAGTATGGCAAGGATGGGTTGGTGGTGATCGGCGTTGCCATGGATGACAGCGAGCCCCAGAAGATTTCCCAGTTTGCTCACGAGATGGGTCTAAACTATCCCGTCCTGCTGGGTACCGATCAGGTGTCGGATGAATACGGCAACGTACAATATCTGCCGACCACATTTTACATCGATCGCAATGGGAAGATCGTGACGAAAGCCGCTGGATTGTTCGACCGCAAGCAGGTCGAAGACGACGTAAAAAAGACTCTGTCAGCGGGTGGAACCGTAGCTGCTGTTCAGCCTGCTGTACCGTCGACGGGGATGGATCCGGGCCCAAAGGCGGGGTCTCTGCGTTGAAGCAGGCGACGGTTGCTGCGGGAATTGTGTTGCTGGCGGTCGGGCTTGCAGGAGCTCAGAGCCCCGGCAATAAAGTGCCCTCCGTTGTAATGGCCCCGATTGAAACGGTTCAGGTTCGCCCTGGGGCAAATGCGGCCGTCGACTTGGCGTTCCGGGTGGGGGCCGGTTTTCATATCAATTCCAACAAGCCCCATTCCGACTTCCTGATCCCCACCGACCTCAAGCTCGCCGCTCCTGACCAGCTCAGCATTGTCGCAGTAAAGTATCCTGCCGGACAGGATGAGACGTTCCCCTTCTCTCCGGACGAGAAGCTCAGCGTTTACAGCGGAGATTTCAGCATAAATGCCATCATTAAGGCGGCCGCGAACACTGCGACGGGCAGGTACCCTGTCAAAGGGCAACTTACCTACCAGGCGTGTGATAAAGCCGCGTGCTATCCGCCGAAGACGATGCCGGTCGAGTTTCAGGTTACCGTAGTTGGAAAATAGCCGGTGCGCCCACGAATAGGAAAAGGCGGCTCGAAAGCCGCCTTTGCATTAACTCCAAGCTCGAAACTACAGAACCTGTACATTCTCCGCCTGCCAGCCCTTGGGTCCTTTGATTACGCTGAACGAGACAGCCTGACCTTCCTGTAAGCTGCGGAAGCCATTGGTCTGAATCGCAGAATAGTGAACGAAAACATCTTCCCCATTCTGCCGGCTGATGAAGCCGTAGCCCTTCGCGTCATTGAACCATTTAACTGTTCCTTGTTCCATGTGATGCAAGTTCCTTCAAATGAATGTAGCTACAATTCGATCGGGATGTGAAGCGGCAGGGAGTGCGGTGTGCAGGAACTGCTGCGTACAACGTCGATCAATCGAGCAGGTTCATCATACCAGCGGAATATCGGAAATCCCAAGCAGTTGCGAATCCGTGGTCCGAATCGCGATAAGCAGGAGGTCACCAAGCTCTGCATTCTCAATCTGTTACATTGATCAAGCGAGGCGCTCGGCTCGTCTGTATGCCTCGCGGCCAGATAGCATGATCGTCGGAACCGGAATTGACATCGCCGAAGTACCTCGTATCGCGGCCTCCATTGAACGCTTTGGACAACGCTTCGTGGAACGGGTCTTTACCGCGGAAGAGATCCGCTATTGTGAATCGAAAGCCAACAAGGCAGAGCGCTATGCCGCGCGATTTGCCGCCAAAGAAGCCGGCATGAAGGCCATCGGGACCGGTTGGCGACTGGGGGTCACCTGGCAAAGCATCGAGGTTCGCCGGGCTCCCGGAGGGCGGCCCACTCTCGTATTTCGCGGCAAGGCGGCAGAGTTTTTCGCCAGACTAGGCGCGGTGCGGGCGCACCTCTCGCTCACCCACACCAAAGAGTTCGCTATAGCACAGGTCATTCTTGAAGGCGACTGAGCGTCGCATTTCTGGCTGCCGTTTTCTCAATCCGGCGTAGTACCCTGAAGTTCTTCATGATCGAAGTTACAGAACAATCAACGGCTGCTTCTCCAGCGGCCCAAGTCACCCCTCGTCATGCCGCCGTGGCTGTTGCCCTCATGAGCTTTGCCGCGCTGCTGCTGGAGCTGGCACTTACCCGCCTGTTCTCGGTGGTGCTTTTCTACCACTTCGCCTTCCTGGCCATATCGGTAGCCTTACTTGGCTTGGGAGCCGGAGCTGTATTCGCCTATCTCCGACGCGGTTGGCTGGGGAAGTGGAGCATCGCCAGGCTGGGAGCCGTAGTCTGTACCGCTAACGCCGTCGTGATCGTGATCGTGTTGGAGACGGTGCTGCGTACGCCGGTAGCGCTGCATCTCGACTGGCCAAACTTCCTTCACCTGACACTGCTGTATCTCGCCTCGGCCATTCCGTTTTTTGTGACTGGCCTATTGTTCTCGATTGTTTTTGCCCGCCATCCCGGCCACATCACGCAGCTGTACGGAGCCGATCTGCTGGGGGGCGCGCTGGCCTGCCTGGCATTGGTACCGCTGCTCAACTGGATCGGAGGGCCGAACACGATCCTGTTTGCCGCCGTAGCCGTGGCGGCCGCAGGCATCGCATGGGCGGAGTCCCGCATGCGATACCTTCCGGCAACGTTGGCGGTTGTACTGTTGGCGTTAATCGCGGGCAACTTTCGCGGCCAGCTGATTGACATTGTTTATGCCAAGGGCATGAAGCGCGAAACTCCGCTGTTTGCCAAGTGGAATGCCCTGTCTCGCGTCGAAGTTGACAAATTGCCGGACGGCGCTTTAACCGTCGTGATCGACGCCGACGCGAATACCTACATCATGAACAGCGATCCGCATCGCTGGGACCCGACGTATCGGCGCAACCTGATGTCGGCCGCGCCATCTTTGGCCAACGTATTGCGGCCAGAGGGTGATTTCGCCATCATCGGTCCCGGTGGTGGCGTGGACGTCCTTCGAGCGGTGGCCAACGGCAGCACGAACGTCACCGGTATCGAGATCAATCCGATCATCGCGAATGACATCATGCGCGGCCGGTACGCGGATTTCTCGCATCACCTCTACGGCATTCCCGAAGTGCACATGCACGTCAGTGATGGCCGCTCTTTCATTCGGAACAGCCACGACCAGTATGACGTTGTGCAAATGACGCTGGTGGATACCTGGGCGTCAACCGCTGCCGGTGCTTTCGCGCTCAGCGAGAACAGTTTGTACACGACCGAGGCCTTTCGCGAATACTTCGACCATCTCAAACCGGATGGCATGATCGCGATCACGCGCTGGGAGTTCGCCAAGCCTCGCGAGGCCCTGCGCGTAGTTTCGCAGGCAATGGAGGCGCTGCATCAATCCGGCGTGAAGGACACGACACAGAATTTCATTGTGGTGAGCGACGGAGCGTTGAATGCCGACGGACGACCTGTACTGGTGTTGGCGAAGAAGTCGCCCTTCACTCCGCAAGAGCAGCGTGCCATTCTGAATCACATCCAAGGCACGAGCCCCGACGAAGCACACCTGAACCTGCACGTGCTGTATTTGCCCATAACGGCGGAGATGCCCGGCATGGCGAATGCTGCGTTCGCTGAACTCATACACGGCGAAGACCCCCGGGCGTTCTCCAAAAGCTATGCGTATAACGTCTCTCCGGTCGACGACAACGCGCCCTTCTTCTTCTTCACGCTGAAGCCGGGACAACTGCTCAGCGGCGATCGGGGCGGAATCGATTGGAAGGTGAATCTTGGAGTGGCTGTCCTGGGCGTTGTGCTGAGCGTCTCGATCGCCGCGGTCGTGTCGTTCCTGGTACTACCTATGGCGCTGTCCCGGGAGGCGCGTTCCGGACGAAACCTCCGCCTTCTGTATTTCATCGCGATCGGGCTGGGTTACATCCTCATCGAAATCGCCTTCATTCAAAGGTTCGTGTTGTTTCTCGGCCATCCCACGTACGCACTTACGGTGGTCGTCTTTCTCATGCTGTTGTCGAGCGGCGCGGGAAGTCTGCTGTCGCGCCGGTGGTTTGCCGAACCGATTCGAGTTGTCTCGGCGATGGCCTTTATCGTCGCCGTGGTGACGGTCTACGTCTTCGCCTTGCCGCGCTTATTGGGCTCGCTGGTGGGATTGCCGTTTGCGGCGAAGCTGATGGTCAGCGCCGGGCTCCTGGTCCCACTGGGACTTGCTATGGGCATGCCGTTCCCCAGCGGATTGCGTGCCCTGTCGTCTTCGTTAGGTCCGAACGAGGGTTCTGTGGAATGGGCATGGGCGATGAATGCGGCGTCGAGCGTCCTCGGATCGGTACTGGCGATGGTGATCGCCATCCAGTTCGGCCTCAATATCACGTTGGCGTGCGGCGCGGTGGCGTACCTCGCCGCCATGGCGCTTACCCGGACGCTTCGGCAACATTCTGTCGGTGCCTAGCAGGCGGCGATAATACGGACCAACCGTGCTCGATCACCTCTCCAATTCCCAGCTTGGCGACAGTGTGGCGCGATCTGGCGCGCGCGATACTACGAAAACCTGATATAGCTTCGTCCGCGAGCGACCTTCGCGCGAAATTTGTGCGCCAGTTCGAGCCCTTTTCACTTTGGGAAAGTGATGGGCGGCAGTTTTGTAAGATCCACTTGCGCAGGACCGAACTTGAGTTGCTATAATCACTCGCTTGGGTGACACACGTCACGAGCTGTTGTGATGTTGTCTCATCCCTATGAAGCGTCACAAACGGAACTGCACCAAACTGGCGCGGTGAGGATAGTCGACCGCCAGGCCGCATGATTGGAAAGCTTCATACATGGCCCAAATTTTCCATCGTAGTGCGAATACACTGGCGCGGCTCTCGATCATCGGGGTGGTAGTCGTGGTCTCGGTGTTGTTGTGGGGGGCGTTGGAGGTGCAGCGCTCGCCCTACGCGACGTATCAAGGGGTCGCGCACGAACAACCGGTCCCTTTCAGCCACCAGCATCATGTATCGGGCGATGGGATCGACTGCCGTTACTGCCATACTTCGGTCGAAGTTTCCAGCTTCGCGGGTATTCCTCCCACCAAGACCTGCATGAACTGCCACTCGCAGATCTGGATTAATGCTCCCATGCTGGAGCCGGTACGCGAGAGCTACCGGACGGGCAATTCGCTCATTTGGACGCGGGTACACGATCTGCCCGACTTCGTTTACTTCGACCACAGCATTCACGTGAACAAAGGAGTGGGCTGCAAGAGTTGCCATGGTCCGATCGATCAGATGCCGCTGACCTACGCCGAGAATTCGCTGCAGATGGAATGGTGCTTGAACTGTCATCGCGCTCCGGAGAAGTTTCTCCGTCCCCGCGACCAGGTATTCAACATGAAGTATGAGGAGCCGAGCTCCGATCATCCGGTGAAGCTAGCCGACGGCAGCACCTATACCGACCAGATCGCACTGGGCATCGCACTGAAGAAGGAGTATCACGTGCGGACGGTGCAAGACATAACCAGTTGTAATACCTGCCACCGCTAATAGTTGCTAGCGCGGCAAGCCAAGTTCGACCGACGTTTTTCCGGAACCTACGAGACGATGGATAAAGAGAGCACGAAGAAGCCTGAGGTGGTCTGTCCCAGCAAACTGGAACTCGCTGACGTGCGCGCGAAACTCTCGCGCGCCAAGAGCGGGCCGCAATACTGGCGAAGCCTCGAAGAATTGACGCAGACCGACGGCTTTGAAGAGATGCTGCATCGGGAATTTCCGCGTCACGCCTCGGTGTTGCCGGAGGGCACTTCGCGACGCGACTTCCTCAAGCTGATGAGCGCCTCGATGGCGCTGGCCGGGCTGTCGGCTTGCGTGAAGCAGCCGCTCGAACCCATCGTTCCGTATGTTCGCCAGCCGGAAGAGATTGTGCTGGGCAAGCCGCTCTTCTTTGCCACCGCAATGCCCTTTGGCGCTTACGTCACACCTGTGATTGTCGAGAGTCACGAAGGGCGGCCTACCAAGGTCGATGGAAATCCGCAGCATCCCGCAGGTGGCGGAAGCGATGTTTTCGCGCAGGCGTCGATTCTCGACATGTACGATCCCGATCGCGCGCAGGTGGTCACCTATCTGGGTGAAATCCGCGGTTGGAGTGAGTTTGTCGAAGCCTTGAACGGGCCGATGAACTCGCAAAAAGCGGTACAGGGCAGCGGCCTCCGTATCCTGACTCGCACCGTGGGTTCGCCAACGCTGGCTTCGGAGCTGAACGAGATCCTGAAAGCGTATCCGCAAGCCAAGTGGGTGCAGTATGAGCCGTTGAACCGCGACAACGCTCGTGCCGGCGCTCAGGCTGCGTTCGGCCAGTACGTTGACACGCGCTACGACTTCGAGAAGGCCGATGTCATTCTGTCGCTGGATGGCGATTTCCTCTCCAGCGGATTTCCCGGGTTCCTTTCGAATGCGCGCGGTTTTGCAGCGAAGCGCAATCCCGATCTGCATGAGAAAATGTCGCGCTTCTACGCCGTCGAGAGCTCGCCCACGAACACCGCGGGGAAGGCCGATCATCGTCTGCCCTGCCGTGCGTCGGAGGTCGAGCAGGTGGCGCGTGCCATTGCGGCCGGTCTCGGCGTAGGCGGCGGAGGCTCGGCCAAACCGGAGCAGCAGAAGTTTGTAGCCGCGGTTGTCAAAGACTTGCAGGCGCACAAGGGCGCAGCAGTAGTCGTTGTGGGAGACAATCAGTCCCCTGCCGTTCACGCGCTGGCCCACGCCATGAATGGAGCGCTGGGTGCAGTCGGCAATGGCGTGATCTACACCGATCCCGTCGAGGCGAAGCCGCAGGACCAAACGGCCGCTCTCAAAGAACTGGTCGCCGATATGGAAGCGGGCAAGGTCGACCTGCTGCTGGTCGTGGGCGCCAACCCCGTCTACGATTCGCCCGCCGACATCGCTTTCACCGACGCCATGGGGAAGGTGCCGCTACGGGTGCAGCACGGCTTATATCAGAACGAAACCAGTCAACACGTCCACTGGTTTGTTCCCGGCACGCATTATCTCGAGCAGTGGGGCGATGGGCGCGCCTATGACGGAACGCTCAGCATTCTGCAGCCGCTGATCGCGCCGCTCTACGAAGGCAAGAGCGAATACGAATTTCTTAACGCGTTGATAGGCTCGCCCGATACCTCAGGCTACGAGATTGTCCGCAAGTACTGGCAAGGTCAGATCAAGGGCAATTTCGAGACGGAATGGCGCAAAGCCCTCCACGATGGCTTCGTGGCCAACACTGCCTTGCCTGGTAAGAACGTCAGCGCGAAGGCGGGAGCAGCTCCCGTGAGCCAGGCGAGCAGCGGAGGCGGCGATTCGCTGGAAGTGATCTTCCGCCGCGATCCGCTGATCTACGACGGCAGTTTCGCCAACAACGGTTGGCTGCAGGAGACGCCCAAGCCGATCACCAATCTGTGCTGGGACAACGCGACCCTGCTCAGTCCGAATACCGCGAAGAAGATGGGGCTCGATACGGGCGACATCGTTGAGATCGAACTTCAGGGCCGCAAACTGAAGGGCGCCATCTGGCCACAGCCCGGACATCCAGATAATTCGGCAACAATTTTTCTGGGCTACGGCAGAACGCATGCAGGCCGGGTGGGCGATGGCGTCGGGTTTAACGCCTACGAACTGCGTACCAGCGATTCGCCATGGGTTGCTACTGGCGCGAGCATGAAGAAAGTCGGATCGGGTTACGGCTTCGCCCATCCCCAGGGATTTCAATACATCGACTATTCCGATCTGCCGAGTTGGACGGAGCCACTCAAGAACCGGCGCATCATTCGCAAAGCGACGCTTGAAGACTTCATCAAGAATCCGGGCTTTGCGCATGAGGAACCGGCGCCCCCGCCCGAGCTGACGCTCTACACGAATTATCAGTACACCGAAGCCAAGTGGGGCATGACGATCGACATGAACTCCTGCATCGGCTGCAAGACGTGCATTGTGGCCTGCCAGGCGGAGAACAACATTCCCGTCGTCGGCAAGGAGCAGACGATGCGTGGCCGCCAGATGCAATGGTTGCGCGTGGATGTGTACTACGAGGGCGGCACCGAGAATCCCTCGATCTATTACCAGCCCATCCCATGTCAGCAGTGCGAGAACGCGCCGTGTGAAGTGGTTTGCCCGGTGGGCGCGACCGTGCACAGCACCGAAGGCTTGAACGACATGGTGTACAACCGCTGCGTCGGCACGCGCTACTGCTCGAACAACTGTCCCTACAAGGTGCGGCGGTTCAACTTCCTCCTGTTCCAGGATTGGACCACGCCGCAGTACAAGATGATGCGCAATCCGCAGGTGAGCGTGCGCAGCCGCGGTGTTATGGAGAAGTGCACTTACTGCGTGCAGCGCATCACGCAAGGCCGGATCACGGCGGAGAAGGAAGACCGCAAAGTTCGCGACGGCGAGGTGATCACCGCCTGCCAGCAGGCATGTCCGGCAGGAGCTATCGTGTTCGGCGATATGAACGATCCCGACAGCCGCGTGACCAAGCTGAAGGCGCAACAGCGTAATTACGGATTGCTGGAAGATCTGAACACGCGTCCGCGCACCACATATCTTGCCGTGGTGCAGAATCCGAACCCTGAACTCGAGCAGTCGGAGCCCGGTTAGCGATGAAGCAGGGACCAGAAGAGAAAACCATCCTCCAGGATGTGCCGTGGCCCGATGAGCCGCCGGTACTCCTGCCGGGGCAGACCTTCGGCACGATGACGGACCAGATTGCCGACGCCGTCCTGACGAGACCGATCGGGCTGGGCTGGCTGGGTGGTTTGGCGATCGGCATGGGCCTGCTTGCCATCCTCATGATGACCGTTACGTACCTGTTCATCCGGGGTGTCGGCATCTGGGGTATCGAAGTTCCAGTGGCGTGGGGCTTTGCCATCATCAATTTCGTGTGGTGGATCGGTATCGGCCACGCAGGCACGCTCATCTCCGCCATTCTGCTGCTGCTGAAGCAATCGTGGCGCAACTCGATCAACCGCTTTGCCGAGGCGATGACGCTGTTCGCCGTGGCCTGCGCCGGTATGTTTCCCCTGCTCCACATGGGCCGTCCTTGGCTCTTCTACTGGATGTTTCCATATCCCAGCAGCATGGGGGTTTGGCCACAGTTCCGCAGCCCGCTGGTGTGGGACGTCTTCGCGGTATCGACGTATGCCACCATCTCCGCGGTGTTCTGGTTTGTCGGACTGGTTCCTGACTTCGCCACCATGCGCGAGAAGGCCCAGAACCGCTGGGCCAAGATCGCGTACGGCATCTTGTCGCTAGGCTGGCGCGGCTCGGCCCGTCACTGGAAGCGGTACGAAGCGCTCTACATCCTGCTGGCCGGTATCGCTACCCCGCTGGTGCTTTCGGTGCACACGGTCGTCAGCTGGGATTTTGCCATCGCCATCGTTCCCGGCTGGCATACGACCATCTTCCCTCCCTACTTCGTGGCGGGCGCCATCTACTCGGGCTTCGCCATGGTGCTGGTGCTGGCGATTCCAATCCGCCATTACTACGGCCTGGAAAACATGATCACCATGCGCCATCTGCAGAACTCGGCGAAGATCATGCTGGCTACCGGATTGATCGTGGCCTATGGCTACTTCTTCGAGACCTTTATCGGCTTCTACAGCGGCTCGACCTATGAGCGATTCATGCTGGAGAACCGCTGGTTCGGGCAGTACGCAATTTTCTACTGGCTGCTCATCCTGATGAACATCGCGTTGCCGCAGATACTGTGGATTCCGAAGATTCGTGCCAATACCAAAGTGCTATTCCTGGTTTCCCTCGATATTTTGATCGGTATGTGGCTGGAGCGCTTCGTCATCATCGTCACCAGCCTGTCGCGTGATTATCTGCCGTCCTCGTGGGGGCATTACACGGCGACTCGCTGGGACTATGCAACCTTCTTCGGCACCGTAGGGTTGTTCACCGCCGCCATGTTCCTGTTCATCCGAATCATGCCGGCGATCTCGATCTTTGAAATGCGTACCCTGCTGCCGGAAGCGGAGGTGAAAGCCGAATGAGTCACCGCGTGCACAGCCCCGCTATCTACGGATTGATCGCTGAGTTCGAAACGCCTACCGACCTGGTGATCGCCACCCGGCGCGCGTATTCGGCGGGCTATCGCAAGATGGATGCCTACAGCCCATTCCCGATCGAGGAAGCGAGTGAGGCACTGGGCTTCCACAAGAGCCGTGTGCCCCTGATTGTGTTGGTCGGCGGCATCCTGGGCGGCCTCGGCGGCTTCGGACTGCAATATTGGATCAACGTCATCTCGTATCCGCTGAACGTCGGCGGCAAGCCTTTTGACTCGTGGCCCGCCTTTATTGTTCCGACGTTCGAGCTGACCATCCTGTTCGCGGGCCTTTCGGGTGTGTTCGGCATGTTTGCCTTGAATGGACTGCCCACACCGTACCACCCGTTGTTCAACGTCGACCGTTTTTCGGCAGTCACCCGCGACAAGTTTTTCTTATGCCTCGAAGCGGCCGATCCGCATTTTGACCTGGTGACTACGCAGCAGTTCCTGGAAAGCCTAAGGCCGTCGTCCATTTCGGAGGTGCCGCATTAATCGGCCAGAACATTTCGAACCCACGGTAGCGGCGGCTAGCTGTTCCTCTGTGCAAAGACGGGCATGGAAGTGCAGGATGACGGTCTTTGCGCTGCTGCTGACGGCGCTGGCGTTCACTGCCGGCTGTCGGGAAGATATGCAGAACCAACCCAAAATTATTCCTCTTCGCGAAAGCGACTTCTATGCCGATAAGCGTTCGGCACGTCCCATCATTGAGGGCACAGTCGCCAGAAACCAGCTAAAAGAAGACGCATATTTCTACACCGGCAAGGTTGGCAACAGCGATGGGGACTATATGCCGTTTCCGGCAACCGCCGAAGTGCTGGCGCGCGGCCAGCAGCGCTTCAATATCTACTGCTCTCCTTGTCATGGCGAGACGGGCGACGGCAACGGCATGATCGTACAGCGGGGTTACAAGCACCCGCCTTCGTATCACACGCCGCGCCTGCTCAAAGAGCCCATCGGCTATTTCTTTGACGTGATGACGAACGGCTTTGGTGCGATGCCCGACTATGCGGAGCAGGTGACGCCCAGTGATCGCTGGGCCATTGCCGCCTACATTCGCGCTCTGCAGCTAAGTCAGAACGCGACCCGGTCCGATGTTCCGGCGGGAACGAATATCGCCAGCCAGCCGCCCGAGGGTGTAGTCATCTCGACGCCCTACGACACCCAGGCAGGGACAACTGCAAACTCCGCCAAAGGCGCTCCGGCTGTTCCCGCACAGGGAGGCGAAGCGAAGCAATGAACAACGACAACCTGCAGGTGCGGCAAGGCGAGTTCGTGGTGCCCGCGGACGCGGCAACGTGGCAGAAACGCGCGCTGATCGTCGGCGTCGTGGGCGCGGGACTTTGTGTCATCGGCGGATTTCTGCAGACCGACGAATTCCTGCGCGGCTACCTGATGGGTTACATGCTGTGGCTTGGTCTCAGCTTGGGCTGCCTGGCTTTTCTGATGATGCAGTACCTGACCGGCGGCTTGGCGTTTCTTGCCATCCGGCGCTCGCTGGAAGCTGCCGCAAAATGCATCCCACTGATGTTCGTATTGTTCCTGCCGATTTTGCTGGGGCGCCATCACCTGTATGAGTGGATGAACGATAAGTCGCTCACCCTGCGGAATAGCTGGTATCTGAACACGCCGGGATGGATTCTTCGCTGGCTGGTCTACTTCGCTATCTGGATTGGCTTCACCTTCATTCTCCTCAAGCGTGGCGATCTTCAGGACCGGCCGCTGCCCCGCGGTGAACAACCGCGCTTTCAAGGCATCAGCGGCCTCGGTCTGGTTCTCTATACGCTGACCATATCTTTCGCAGCCGTGGATTGGATCATGTCGCTCGACCCGCATTGGGGTTCGACCATCTACGGTCTCATCTTCCTTGCCGGGCAAGGCTTGTCGGCACTCTGCTTTAACGTCATCATTCTGACGCTGATGTCACGGCGTCCTCCGTACCGCGAGATCATCAAGCCGATGCAATTCCATGATCTCGGCAAATTGCTGGCAGCCTTCGTTCTATTGTTCGCCTATTTCTCTTTCGCGCAGTGGCTCATCATCTGGGCGGGCAACCTGCCGGAAGAGATTGGCTGGTTCCTGAACCGGATCCGAGGCGGATGGGGCATCGTTGCCCTGATCATCATTCTGTTCCATTTCGCTCTGCCTTTTGCCCTGCTGTTGTCGCGCGAGCGCAAACGCGCGGGCAGCCGCCTGATCGGCCTGGCGGTGTTCCTGCTGTTCATGCGCCTGGTTGATATCTACTGGTACGTCGTGCCGAACTTCGCGCACATGCGGGGACACTTCTACTTCAGCATTTGGTATTTGGTTGCTCCGCTGGCCATAGGAGGATTGTGGCTGGCATATTACTTCTACAACTTCCGGCAGCGGCCTCTGTTGCCGTTGTACGAACCGCAGGTGCCGAGTTTGCTGCATCAAGGATCGGGACATGGCCACTGATCATCACCATCTGAACGCGGACGATCCATTACGGAACCCGGCAGTCGACTACGAACGCGCGGACCTGAGCGCGCGGGGCATTCTGCTGTTTCTCGCGGGACTGCTGGTATGCTGCATTTTCATTGAGATCGTGATCTGGGGCATGTTCCGCTTTTTGCGAAACAGCGAAGGAATCTTTGCGCAAAGCCAAGCTAGTCCCATGGCACCAGCTCAGAAGAACGTGCCCGAGACCCTGGTCGGCTCCAAGATGCAGAACACGCCGCCCGACAACGTGGCGAAGTTTCCCGAGCCCCGGCTGCAAACCCGAGACTGGGTAGATATGAATGGGTTCCTCGCATCCGAAGACAAGATTCTTAATCCGCCGCAACCGTTTGCCGACTCGACGGGAGCCATACACATTCCGATTTCGGACGCCATGAAACTCATCGAGCAGCGATTGCCGGTGCGTCCGAGCGCGGCCCCCGCTGAGGTGTCGTCGCCCACCGACGAGAGCACGCCAAGCGTTTCGAACGTAGAGAACAGCAAACAGCAGAAACCGGCGGCCAAGGTGCAGGAGAAGCGATAAGGGACGAAATCCGTACGCGCCACGTAACGGCGCGAGAAGTGGATCGCGAGCGGTGAGAAATTTGATAATCAGTGCGGAGAAACTGGTTTGGGGTATGGTGATCGCGGCCAGCATGTGTGCCGTGGCGCAGCCGCCCTCTTCCTTTCGGGAGAAGGACACTCAGCCGTCTTCGCAAATCAATCCGTCTGACCTGGCCAACGTAGGAATCGATCAGCGTCTCAACCAACAGTTGCCGCTTGATCTCGAGTTCAGGGACGAGACAGGCAAGACCGTGAAACTGGGAGATTACTTCCATACCGGCCGTCCGGTGATCCTGAACCTGGTGTATTACACGTGCCCAATGTTATGCGGCGAGGAGCTTGCGGGCGAGGCCAGTGCGCTCGGTGTGCTGCACTTTACCCCCGGCAACGACTATGAGGCGGTGTCAGTCAGCTTCAATCCCGACGAGACGCCAAAGGACGCGGCCGAGAAGAAGAAGATTTATGTGGATCGCATGAACGAACGCCTGGAACCAAAAAGCGACGGCTCCGGCTGGCACTTTCTGACAGGGGAGCAGCCGGAGATCAAGCAACTGGCCGATGCCGTGGGCTTTCACTACAAGCGCGATCCTCGGACGGGGCAGTTCATTCACGCGGCAGGGATCATGGTGGTCACGCCGCAAGGCAAGATCGCGCAGTATTACTACGGGGTGGAGTTCTCGCCCAAAGACGTTCGCCTCGGCCTGATTGAGGCGTCGCGCAACAGAATTGGAACCGTGGTTGACCAGGTATTGCTGTACTGCTATCACTACGACCCGAAAACCGGGCGATACGGCGCTGTGGTCACCAACATCATGCGGTTGAGCGGAGCGGCCACGATCCTGCTACTCGGCGGCTTTCTCATCGTCATGTATCGTCGTGAATCTCACGATTCCCGCAAGGGACCAGGACGGGCCTGATCGATATGTGGAAGAACTTCCCACTATTCCCTGAACGTGCTTCCTCGCTGGCATGGCAGGTCGACGGACTTTACTTCTTGCTGGTCGCAGTATCGGCATTTTTTACCCTGCTGATTTTTGTGCTGATCTTCGTGTTTGCGGTGAAATACCGGCGATCGGTACATCCCCATGCCGAGCAGATCGAAGGCTCCCTGCCGCTGGAGTTGACCTGGACGCTGATACCGCTCGGGATTTGCATGATCTTTTTCGCCTGGGGCTCGCTGATCTACTTCCAGGAGGCGCGGCCTCCGCAGGGATCGATGGAGGTCTACGCCGTCGGCAAGCAGTGGATGTGGAAGTTCGAGCACGAAACCGGCCAGCGCGAGATCAATCAGTTGCATGTTCCACTGGGACGCGATGTGAAGATGATCATGAGCTCGCAGGACGTGATCCACAGCTTTTATGTGCCGGCGTTCCGTGTGAAAGCTGATGTCTTGCCAGGCCGCTTCACCCAGACATGGTTTCACGCTACCAAGACCGGCACCTATCACTTGTTTTGTGCGGAGTATTGCGGCACGCAACATTCGGGCATGATCGGCGAGGTGATCGTGATGGAGCCGACAGCCTACCAGGCATGGCTGAGCGGCGGCGGCGCGTCGGGTTCGCTTTCGGCCAACGGCCAGCAACTCTTCGCACAGCTGGGCTGTTCCACGTGTCACCGGTCCGACACCCAGGGACGAGGTCCGAACCTGGTGGGTGTTTTCGGCAAGCCGGTCCTGCTCGCCGACGGCCGCACGGTCACGGCCGATGAGAACTATATTCGTGAATCGATTTTGAATCCGGGGGCGAAGATCGTGGCCGGGTTCCGGCCCATCATGCCGACCTTCCAGGGACAAGTCTCGGAAGAGAGCCTGATGGCCCTGGTGGCCTACATCAAGTCGCTGGCCCAAACGCAGACTGAGCCCGCCAACAACCGCGCGTCTCTACCTGCGGTCAGCGGGCAATAAGGTTGAAACCGTGAGGGTGTGAAATGGCAACGGCGGTACAGACGACGGTCGAGCGCGAGAATTACCTGAATTCGAATTACGGCATCAAGTCGTGGCTGCTCACCACCGACCACAAGCGCATCGCGATACTGTATCTGATATCCATCACCGCGATGTTCTGGCTGGGCGGCTTCTTCGCCATGCTGATCCGGTTGGAGCTCCTGACGCCGGCGGGCGACCTCGTGTCTTCCGATACGTACAACAAGCTCTTCACCATGCATGGCATCGTCATGGTGTTTTTCTTCCTGATTCCCTCAGTGCCCGCGGTGCTGGGGAACTTCCTCGTTCCTTTGATGGTCGGTGCGAAAGATCTCGCTTTCCCGCGCGTCAACCTGCTGAGCTGGTATCTCTACATGGCGGGCGCGATTACCGCCGTCGTTGCCATGGTGACTGGCGGCGTCGATACCGGTTGGACTTTTTACACCCCGTTCAGCACCACGTATTCGAACACCCACGTCATTGGCGCGGCGATCGGAATCTTCATTACCGGCTTCTCGTCGATTCTCACCGGCTTGAACTTCATCGTCACCATTCATCGCATGCGCGCCCCTGGCTTGACCTGGCGCCGTTTGCCGCTGTTCTGCTGGTCAAATTATGCGGCCGCGCTCATCATGGTATTGGGAACTCCGGTGGTTGCGGTTACGCTTCTGCTGGTCGCGCTGGAGCGTGCCTTCCACATTGGAGTGTTCAATCCGCAACTCGGCGGCGATCCCCTGCTCTTTCAGCACCTGTTCTGGTTCTACTCGCACCCGGCCGTGTACATCATGATTCTTCCCGGCATGGGCGTTATGAGTGAAATTATCGCGTGCTTCTCGCGCAAACGTGTCTTCGGATACGAATTCGTCGCACTGGCATCGATCTCGATCGCGATTCTGGGTTTCCTGGTCTGGGCACATCACATGTTTGTCGCCGGCATCTCGGTTTATGCGGCGCTGGTGTTCTCGCTACTCAGCTACCTGGTCGCTATTCCGTCGGCGGTGAAGGTCTTTAACTGGACAGCCACTTTGTACAAGGGCTCCATCGTGTACAGCACCCCGATGCTCTATGCCTTCGGTTTCATCGGGCTGTTCACTGTCGGGGGGCTCACTGGCGTCTTTCTCGCGTCGCTGGGTATCGACGTACACGTCACCGACACCTATTTTGTCGTGGCCCATTTCCACTACGTCATGGTGGGCGGCATGGTGATGGCATACATGGCGGGACTGCATTTCTGGTGGCCCAAAATGACTGGCCGTATGTATCCCGAAGGATGGGCCAAATTGTCGGCTCTGCTGGTGTTTGTCGGCTTCAATACGACGTTCTTCCCACAGTTCATCCTCGGCTACATGGGGTCGCCGCGCCGCTATCACGCGTATCCGCCGGAGTTCCAAGTGCTGAACGTGCTATCGACAGCGGGCGCATCGATCCTCGCCGTGGGGTACGTGTTGCCGATGATTTATTTCTTGTGGTCGCTGCGTTATGGTGAGGAGGCTGGTCCGAATCCATGGAATGCTGTGGGCCTGGAGTGGATGACGCCGTCCCCTCCTCCCACCAGCAACTTCGAGGAGACTCCCGTCGTGACCTGGGAAGCTTACGACTACGAACATCAGCCGCAAGAGGAGGTCACGGTTGGCCACTAGCGACGGTCCTGGCGTTGACGTTCACGACGTTCTGGTCGCGGAAGAGCACTTCCAGCACCACTTCGCCGATATGGAACACCAGAAGGAGACATCCTCCTTCGGCATGTGGATGTTCCTGCTGACGGAGATCATGTTCTTCGGCGGCCTGTTCTGCGCCTACCTGGTCTATCGCGCCACCTACTACCAGGCCTTTGTCGAAGGCAGCCAGAAGATGAACATTTGGCTGGGCGCAACGAATACTGCCGTACTGATTTGCAGTTCGCTGACCATGGCCCTGGGCGTGCGTTGCGCGCAACTGGGCCAGAAGAAGCTGATGGTCATTCTGCTTCTGATTACCATTTTGTTCGGCTTTGGCTTCCTTGGCATCAAGGGCATCGAGTATCACGAGCACTGGGAGAACCACGAATTTCCCGGTCCAAATTTTGATTTCAAGACGATCTCCGGCCAGCCCCCTACTGACGCGCTCCACACGGAAATCTACTTCTCACTGTACTGGGCGATGACGGGCTTGCACGCGTTCCACATGATCATTGGCATCGGCCTGGTCACCTGGCTGGTGATTGCCGGCTTGCGTGGCGAATTCAGTCCGGTGTATTACAGTCCGGTCGATAACATCGGTCTATATTGGCATTTTGTCGACCTGGTGTGGATCTACCTGTTTCCACTCTTATATTTGATCAGCAAGAAACACGGATAAAGAGGCATACATGGCAGCAGATCATTCCCTGGCGGCAGAGCACTCGGGCGAGCACGTCATCCCTACCGGCATTTATGTCGGCATTTGGGCCTCGTTGATGATCCTCACGGGTCTTACCGTGTTCGCATCGGAAATCGATCTGGGCGCGTGGAACATCGTATTGGCTCTGTTGATCGCAACCATCAAAGGGACGCTCGTCGTGCTGTTCTTCATGCATCTGAAGTACAGTCCCAAGCTCACGGTCGTGACCGTCATCGCGGCAGTGTTCTTTCTGCTCATCCTGTTAGGTCTGAGCATGACCGATTATCTGACGCGCGCCTGGGCAACCTATCCAAGCTGACGTGTGAATCGCTTCGGCTGCAATAGCGCTTCGCCTCGGGCGAGGCGCTTTTGTTTTGGCGAGACGGGTAACCGGCTTGAACTCCGGTGCTATACGCAACGCTCAGGCATGTCTCACTGCCGTTAGGAGGCAGCCACCACCGCCGGAGGCTGCCAGGTGCCCTTTCCCACCGGCAAGATTGACGGCGGAGTTTCCTTGGGCCAGTACAAGCGCATTACCAGGTAGATTGGCCCATTGGGGGCGGGCAGCCAATTGGCTTCTTTCTCCTTGCCCGGTGAGTCTTTCTGGATGTAGAGGGTGAGCGAGCCGTCTGAATTGATCTTCATCGCCGGCAACATCGGAGAGTTAATCAGGTAACGGTTGATCGGGTTTCCGATCAGGAACTGGGTTTTGCCGTCATACATGGTTACGGACCAGAAGGCGTTTACCGGCGGTAGACTGCCTTTGGCGAAGGTCAGCGTGTAGTTGTGCTTGCTGCCATCGAGGGTCTCTGCGTTGGCGGTTGCTCGAGTGAGTGGATACATTGCCTCGACGGCGCTGTTGCCGAAGATGCCTCCCTTGGCCGCGGCTGCGCGAATGAGCCAGTTGCCGTTGTAGAAGACGCGATCGCCGAAGAAGGATCCCACGTTCCAGCCGTTGATGACCGTGCCTCCGCTGGCGATGTACTTGTCGACGGCGTCGTCACCGGCCTTCATGCCCAGCAGCACGGCGGCTTTGTGTTCCACGGAGAGGTCTTTCATATCAAACTGTTTACCGGCGCCAATCCCAATGCTCGCCAGCTTGGCGCGAATGCCTGCCTCCTCGGGAGAGGGTGGGACATACTGCAGCGCAAAATCCAGTACCTCGAAGAACTGCGCCTTCGCAATGTCGGCATTCGATTTGAGGTAGCTGACGGCCGGTGGCGCCGGCGGAGCAGGCTGCTTCAGATACGCGGAAAGCGGCTGTACCTTATAGCCCGATTGAATTTTGACGACGTTTGGCATGTCCTTTGGATTGAAAAGCTGGGTACGGAAGAGAACGGCCGAGAAGGGCGTGGTCGAATGGAAGACCTGCTTGATGTGGGCTGGAGTCACACCGTTCCAATCCGGACCAACGATCATGTAGTCGCCCGCCCCGCTGCCCGTAGAGCGGCTGCCGATGTATCCATAATTGAAGGTATTTGCATCCGTGAGCTGCACAGAATAGTAGCGAGGCCTGGGGACAGCAGGTACTGAAATCACGGTTGGCTCAGCGCGCAGGTCGACCTCCATCAACGAGTATGGGGTGTCGCTGTTGGGGGTAATGACGGCTGTGTCTTTGGGTGTGAAGACGCGCGCTTCATTAAACAGCTTACCGATGGGCGCCTTGTATTGCGACGAAGTGGGATCAACAAACAACTCGTAGGCCGACGTATAGTACATCACCAGCGGCAGGCCGTAGATGAAGCCTTCCTGCGCAATCTGCTTCGTCTCGTCAATTCCGGGAACGGCGACGCCGTTGATCTTATCGGTCTTTTCGGCCTGCGAGATTGCATCGTTCTTCGTTTGGCAGCCCACAACAAGAAGCGTGAGTAAGCCAAGCAAAACACAAACCGTGCGATAAATAGCAGTAGGCATCGCGATTCGTCTCCGGGAAATTCTGGGATCTCTCAATTCCAACGTTACCCTGTCCTTTCACGCTGGATAACTAGCATTTTTGCCAGCAGTTGAGACAAATGTTGGGGGCAGCATGGGCGGAGCGGAAGGACCTTTCGGCACAGACTGACTCCTCGGCTACGAATGAGGGTCAGTCGTACGGATGCGCTGCAAAGCTGGGTCTGGTTGCTCACTACCGACGGGAACGGCCGGCAGGCTAGGGCAATCGCAAGATCCCACAGCGGAAGGCTCTCTGCAGGAGCTGTCTTGTAACTGGCTACGGCACTTGGAATGTCGGGGCCGCTATCCGCCCGCACCGGATCGCGCGGGCTTGGTAATTCTGCGTGGACGGGGCACTTCGGCCGTGAGACTCTTGTCCTCCATCCAGCCGTCAAGAATGCTCTTCTTAAACTTCCAGCGATTGCCCAGTTTGAAGGCAGGAATCTTCTCCTCGGAGACATACTTGTAGAGCGTGTCGGGCGAGACTCCCAAGTATTGCGATGCCTGACGGATGTTCATGACTTCGCGTGCATCGGCCATTATGGCTCCTCGTGATTCCCGGAACTCTGAACTGCGGTCCCTTGGGCTTGTCGTACTGCCGATCCGATATTCCGAGGTTGTCTTTGGCGGGACGATCCCAGGCCTAAGTCTTTACGAAACCCTCTCGGCCTCAGCGAACCTCTCAACTTTCGCCCCATGTTCGCCCCTCCGCCAGCTTACCATACGCCTTGTTCCATCGGGCGACAACAGGCATGGACCCGCCAAGTCAACAAGCGATTGGCACAAAGCTGGTCGCAACTTGCTAGTGGATCGCAAGCCATTGTAGGTGCGAAGCAGACGCTCCACCATAGGGCACTTGTTAACCCGTGCGGTACCGGAGTGGTGAGATGATCAATAGAAAGACGGACTTCTTGGGCTGAGCGGGCCGGTAAATCGGCTCAACGGCTCTCGGCGAGCCCGCCTTCCCGGGTGAGCGGACGGCGCATACAATGGGGGTGGGAAGGCGAAAGCGCCGCCTCAGGAGCAGGATTGCGTGGCAGAGATTTGGCTGGTGGCCGATTGCGACGATCCCGCGGTATTCTGCCTAAACTGTTGATTCGATTTTGACTTGGATACGCGTCTGGAGGCATCGGATTGGCGAATGGGGCCCCACGGCGAAGCTGGCAGCGGCTGGCCGGCGACAAACGGCGGCGTGCGGAATGCATGCCACCCGTCGCGAGGTGCTCTCATCTGAACTGTTAGTCAGCCAAGTCGACCTTAGGAGGACGAGTTCGTGTTTTGTGGGCACTGCGGACAGGAAAATCCTGCAACCAACCGTTTCTGTGGAATGTGTGGCACTCCGTTGCCGCAGCCCCCCCTGACCGCACCCGGTGCGCAAAGCACGATCCGTTTCACCCGTCTTCCTCTGGAGATGCCCAAGGCCATCCGCCCTGTCGCAAACACTGCGATTAACCCCGAATCGCAGACAGTCGGCCCGGCATTCCCAGATCAAGCCGTAACGGCACCCAAGCTTCCTCCCGACAACGGCGACGCTCCTGACACCAGCGGCTCGATTGAAGAGGAAACGACTCCCGCGCCACCGCAGCTGGTCACAGAACCCTCGCTGGAACGCTACATCGAGCAATTCAAATATGTGCCCCCAAGCGAATCCGAGATGACCATGGGCGGAAAGCCAATTCCGCAAACAGAACATTTCAGACCAATTCTGGTGTCAGCTAGAGGTAGCGAACCGTCCGCCGAGGCTCCCATTGGGCTGGATCAAAAAATGCCGGCGACAAGCGATCCCGCGCTCGCAAAGCCGGGAGCGTATCGCTCAGGTCCCGAAGTGGTTGCTCCCATGGAGGAAGTCGTTGAGCGGCCCCGGTTTCTGGACTTATCTGTCCCCACGGCGGAGCGGCCCGGTAGCGGGACATCGACCATCGTAGGGCCTTCGTTCCTCGGGTTGAGCGATGCACCCGATATTAGCTCCGAGGCTCAGGGGGAGGCCGCGGAAACCTCGAGCGGCCATTGGCGAGCCTGGCTGGCGATGATCGCACTCTTGATCGTCGGAGCCCTGGGATTTTTGGAGTGGCGTTCGCAGGTCCATCAGAGCTTGCGGCCGCTGGATTTTGTAAAGGTGGAGATCCAGCGTCTAAAGAAGGGGAAGGCGACCCCGCCCAATGCCGCCGACAGTATTCCTCCCGCAGCCTCGGATAGTGGCTCCTCTAAACCCGAGATGCAAGTTGAGCAGCAAAGCAAGCCGTCGGATGGGGGCAATGCAACGCACGGCGTACCGAGTGACGTTTCGTCCGGTACAACGCCGCCGGCCTCGTCGCCGAATGCCACCTCGCAGGCTGGAAGTGCGGCCAATTCCGGGGTGCCGCAAGCCTACAACACGCCGATCGGAAATCAGCCACCCGCTGGAACCACCTCACCGCAGTCTCAGCAGCAGGCCTCCCCGCCGAATCCTCTCCCTCAACAGACGCAGGCCGCCCGGAGTTCGGCAGCACAGAAAGCGCCCGCGGTCGCTGACGAGGGAGCGGCGCCGGATGCGTTTGCCAAACCCAGACCTCCAGCACAGGAAGACGACGAGGTCGTCACGCGCAAGATAGTTCCCGGCCAGGAGGAGATGACAAAAGCCGACCACGCCAGCGACGCAGCAGCCGCGGCCGCATGGCTCTGGAAGGCAACCGCCAAGGGAAATCCCGAAGCCCCGGTTCGACTGGCCGATATGTACATCGCGGGGAATGGGGTGTCACGGAATTGCGCCCAGGCCCTGGTGCTGCTTAAGTCGGCGGCAGAGAAACAAAACGCACATGCGCGCAATCGGCTGGCCTCGATGTACGCCACGGGAACCTGCGTTCCGCGGGACCGTGTGCAGGCGTATCGCTGGCTGAGCCTGGCGTTGATTGCCGATCCCAACAGCGACTGGGCCCAACAAAACCGCGACCTCATTTGGCGTCAAATGACGTTGGACGAGAGAGCGGCGGCCGCCAAATACCAGTGATACCCGGTCATTTTGGTTATGACTTCACGTCGCTATGCCAATGTGCCGGGCCTATAATCGTTCTCGGCTCTTTTGAAACCACCTGTCGCTGCCTCGCATCAACAGCCAACTGGAGGAAAGAATCAGAATGGCACACGAAGTTCCACCGCTGCCGTACGACTACTCTGCTCTTGAACCCTACATTGATACCCAAACCATGCATCTGCATCATGACAAGCACCACGTCGCCTACGTGACCAACCTGAATGCTGCGCTGGAGAAAGCGCCCGAGTTGCAGAAGCTCAGTGCGGAAGAATTGATTTCCGGCCTGGAAAATGTGCCTGAAGCGATTCGCGCCGCCGTGCGCAACAACGGCGGCGGACACGTGAACCACAGCATGTTCTGGAAGATCATGGGTCCGAATGCCGGAGGTGACCCAAGCGGAGCGATCGGCGAAGCAATCAAAAGTACGTTCGGTGACTTCAACAGCTTTAAAGAGAAGTTTAATGACGCCGGCCTGAAACAATTTGGCAGCGGTTGGGCTTGGCTGGTGCGCGACAAAGGCGGCAAGCTGCAGATCACCAGCAGCCCGAACCAGGACAATCCGATGAGTCAGGGCTTCTATCCCATCATGGGCAACGATGTTTGGGAGCATGCCTATTACTTGAAATACCAGAATCGCCGCGCCGATTACCTCAAGGAATGGTGGAACGTGGTGAACTGGACGGAAGTGAATAATCGCTTCCAGCAGAGCGGCAAGTAACCGTGCGGACCAGGAGGGCCGAGAGATCGGGCCCTCTTTGTACGAGTTCCGCTATTTGGTTTCTGCGAACCGTTGCTCGGCCGCGCGCGTGGATGACCTATCATTCCAGTCAAGAGGTGAGCCGATGAGAACATTCTGGCAAACCGATATGGGACATCTTGCATGTCGCTGGTCCGAGTTAGACCAGAACCTCGCGTACAACCCGCAGTGGATGCAGGAGGCTCGCCACATTCAGAGCGGTTACCTGCCGCCACTTCCAGATTTCGCCAGCCACAGTGCGTTTGGCGGAGCGGATTGGTTTCGAGCTTGTGGCGAACTGCGTAGCGAGCGAGAGTCTCTCTAAAAGCGAGACCACCGGCAGCCTCGCGTTGACTTTGCATTCGACTTCGACGAAAATTCTGCCGTTCGCAGATCTGGCGTTCGCTTTTCCAATAACAAGCTAAAGTTTAAAAAGCTAAACTTCTGAGTGGCTGAATCGTTAGACCAGCCAACGGGAAATTTCCGGTCAGGCGTAGAAAGTTGGAACCGGATACATGCAGCAGTTCGCAAGAAAATGGAGATTCACGGATGAAGCAAACGCTTGTGATCACGGCGATGATCTCCGCCGTATGCGTCGCCATGGTGTACCAGACTTCGGCTGCGCCTGCCGGGAGCGCCGGCAAACCGCAACAGATTGCTCGCGGCGAGTATCTCGTTAAAGCAATAGGACAATGCGGCGATTGCCACACACCCTTTGGCGAGAAGGGCGAACCTGTCATGGATAAATGGCTGCAAGGTGCCAAACTGACATTCGCTCCCACCATGCCTATGCCGGTCTGGGCCGACACTTCGCCCCCCATCGCCGGGCTCCCTGGATGGAACGAGCAGCAAGCTCTCAAGTTCTTCATGACCGGCGTTGCTCCGAACGGGCAACCTCCGCGACCTCCAATGCCGCAGTACAAGATGAACAAGCAAGATGCGGAAGCTGTGGTCGCCTACTTAAAGTCGCTGAAGTGAGCGATTCGTCATCGGTGCGCCAGCGATCCACGTCGCATCAGGAAGAATCTTTAGTCAAGTCCGGCAGAACGCGTTCGCGACGGTACGGATACAACAGCAGATAGCATGCATCAGCCGCAGCCTGGCCGGCGTGAGCGGGCTGGGAGGAATGAGCGGAGCCAGACCCCCAATCACCCAAAGCAACAATCCCATGTAGATGGCGACAGGTGCCCGCTTCATACGCAATCCGAGAACGATGGGCAGCACGCATACGGCCCTAACCTAACAGATTGAGGCCAACGAGGCGTTTGCCAATTCCTCGGTTCCATTCCGCGAGAGACACTCTTTCGAATTTCCTCTGTAGGTTACGCTTGCACTTATAATCGTCCGATGCGCTTCGCCTGCTTCTGTCTGGTAGCGAGCCTGATCGCGGGAAGCCTGGTGCCTCTGCAGGCGCAGGTGGCTCCCGCAACTTTAGTGATCGACCAGCAGACAGCGCCTCCAGCCGGCCTGGGTACGAAATTTTCCTGGGGATTGACGGCTTCGGGTGGTACGTCTCCGTATTTCTGGCAGATTGTCAGCGGGCAGCTTCCGCCCGGGCTCGCCCTCGACCGGAGGTCGGGTCGCATCAGCGGCACACCGGCAAAGGTGGGTCCGTATCCGGTCAGCGTCGCGGTGACCGATTCCAGTTCGCCACCACGGCAGGCGCAATCCAACTTCACGTTGACGGTCACTTCGCCTACAGCGCCATCTCCGCTCACGCTCGATTGGAAGGTGCCTCCTCGCGTCCAGGGCAGCGCGGTTGCGGGTTCTGTTGAAGTTGCCAATCATTCAGAAGACGCATTTGACTTGACCGTGATCGTGCTGGCGGTCAATGAGACGGGCAGAGCGACAGCGCTCGGTTACCAGCACTTCGAAATGCCGGCAGGAACCAGCCAGGTGATTCCCTTCGAGGCGAGTCCGGGCGCCGGAAAGTACGTCGTGCACGCCGACGCGGTTGCCGAGGTCCCTGAGAAGAACGCGATCTACCGCGCGCGGAGGCAGACCAGCACGGCTTTGCACCTCAACCAATAAGTCCTTCGAATTTAGTCAGAGCTTCGCTCGTCCGAGTGCGAAGTGGTAGCGTTAAATCCTGCTAAGCACGATCAGGGGCTGTCGCTTCCAGCTCAGCCGGGCGACTGTAGCGGCGTTGCAGGCTCTCAAATTGGCGACTCTTGCGAATCCCGAGGTTGTGGAGCTTAAACTTTGCCAGCAGGGTGAGAATTCGCAGACCGTAGACGGTGCTCTGTACCAGGCTGGCGGAGGAGGCTTCGGCAAAGTAGCGAGTGGGCACAGCGATTTCGGCGATGCGGAAGCCCGAGGCGACCGCTTGCGCGATGATGTCCTGGTCGAAGACAAAGCCGTCGGAATTCATCGCGTAGTTCACCGTCTCCAGCACCTGCCGGCTGAAGGCACGATAGCCGGTGTGGTACTCGGAATGGTTGAGCCCGAAGGTCACGTTTTCCAGCCAAGTCAAAAACCGATTCGATACGTACTTCCACCACGGCATGCCTTGCTGCAGGGCAGTCCCTCCCTTAAGGCGTGAACCTAACACGAGGTCGGCCTGGCCATCGACGATGGGCTGGATAATTTGTGGCAAGAGTGTGGGATCGTACTGGTAGTCAGGGTGCACCATCACGACGATGTCGGCCCCCGCCTTCAGAGCTTCCGTGTAACAGGTCTTCTGGTTGGCGCCGTAGCCGTAGTTCCGGTCATGAACGAAAACTTCCAGCTTCAAATCGCGAGCGACGGCAATGGTGTCATCCGTCGAGGCGTCGTCGACCAGGATGACGAGATGCACATGCTCCTTCGGCAACTCCTCGTAGGTCATGCGGAGGGTGCGGCTGGCGTTGTAAGCCGGCATTACGACAACCACTTTTGGCTTCATGAGATTCTCTTTCGAGCGACGGCAACGAACTGATAACCGAACATCGTCATCCAGTGACGCGCCACCCAGGCATTGAGGGCGTGCGCCATCGCGAGGATTCGGCCGTGCAGCCGTTGGGGAATCACCAGAGGAAGAGGTATGGGAGTTGCCGTGAACTCTTGAACCTCCAGGCCGGCCTCAGCGAGAAAATTGCGAAAGGTCTTGCGCGTGAAGAAATGAAGATGGGTTCGATCCAGAATACCTCTGCCCTGGTAATCGAAGCGCCCTATCAACAAATGCAGACGAACGTAGATGTTGGCGATATTCGGCAGGGAGACGATCACCGTGCCTCCGTCCGCCAGATTTCGATTGAGGGTGGTGAACACCTCCATCGGGTTCTTCAGGTGTTCCAGCACATCGCCATATAGAATTACGGCGAACGGGCCCTCGAGTTCGGGCAGCGGTCCGTCCAGGTCTGCAACATGAATCTCGTCACAGTGCTTGCCAGCCTCGCGGGCCAGAACCGGGTCGGCCTCAATGGCGGTGACGTGAAATCCTCGCTGTTTCAGCACGGCCGCCAGATAGCCATGAGCGGCTCCTACGTCCAAGATTCGCCGGCCCCCGCCGCTCTCGGGTAACAATGAGAGAATAAGCGAATGGCTGGAATAGGGGTCGCTCCTCTTGAAAAGATAAGGCGACCCGGCCACGGAAATGGGAACCCGGGCGTCGTCAACGCGCTTATGGCTGGGAATGACCGCTTCTGACATCGATTAAGCTGTACCCCGCGGCAGTGGAAGTCCGCCGTTACTAAGTAATGATACCAAAGGAGCTAACCTGCAGCGCGTCCGCACCCTTCATTCTATTGTTTCGGACAAGGTTCGCAGAACAGATCAATTGTCGTCATCGTCCGGACGTGGGAGAGCTGCCAGGGAGAATTCAAGAGAAACTTCTGGGCGTCGATATCGTGCGCAGGCGCCGCGGCGCACAGGGATTTCTGGTAAGACCACATGTCACCGGTGGGTCCGCTTCTATAGCCAAGGCCGTAAACTTTCTGGGGATTGTGCAGGCGATACAACATTAAGGTGGCGTGGAAGACAGTCGGCCACACCGTCCAATAATCTCCGGCTACGAGAGTGGCGTGGCTCTCGATGATGTCCTGGGTGTAAGCTCCGAACTTCCTGTCCAAGTCTCGCTGCACGCGCCCTCGTGACGGAGTACCGTAGATCAGCGCTCCAGTGACAAATAACGCTACGGTTGCTGTCACCGCGGCTTGAGTAGCGTGACGGGGCGAGACATTTTGAAAGGGGCTCACGGCGAGAACGGCTGCACCCATAGCGAATAGAAATAAGGAACCAAAGAGGTAACGCGGACTGTACATGTTCGTCCGGACCCAAGATTCCGTGCCGACGAAAAGCCACGCCACAATTCCGGTCAGAATAAAGCTCGCTGCGACAACAAGAGGAAGCTTGTTCAGCCTCTTGGCAACGACGAATGTGAGTCCTAGGGCAGCGGGAACGACCATCCAGAGGGTGGCATAACGCCCGGAAACTACATAGGCGCGCACCCCGAGAAGAAGCTGCTGCCAGGCATTCATCCATGCAGAAACCGGGAGTAGAGTATTTGGAGTCGGAGGGGCGTCTGCCAGAGCTTTAGCAACAAGGCCTATCGCGACACTAACCGCAATTGTGCCGAGCTCAAGTGCCAGACCAAGTCGCTCTCTCCTCACCAGGTGGCAAAGCAAAACCAATGGAACCAGGAACACGAATGCGCCGAAGTTGAGCCAGTGGGTAAGAAGCATGACTACTAACCCGAGTAGCCAGCGGCCCCGTTGTAACAGCAGAAGAGCGGCGATTCCGAGAGCCAGGGTCGGGCCATACGGTTGCGCTACGAACCAGTCGAATTGCAAAGGTTTCTGAGTAAGAAGGAGAAGCCAGATATTCTGAAGCGCAGCGGCAACGAACCAAATCGGAGAATTGCCGAAGAAGTAGCGGATCAGCAAGAAACCTGCGACGAAGCAGGCGAACATCGTTAGAGCAGACTGCACCATCATGTTGGTGAGAGGGTTGCGGAAGGGCATCGCCAGGAGCGGGACAAGCATGCCGTAGCGGTCGGCCTCCCAGTAAAAAGGGGTCCAGCGCTGTACACTTATCAGCACTTGAACCAGCGTGTCCGCGTGTTGGCCGGATTGAAAATGGCCGAAGCTGATCCATAGAGAGGTCAGAGCAAGGATCGCTGACAATAGATAAGCCACGCCCAGCCCTTTGAAGTGTCCTGCTACGGTTGTCCTCTCGGGAAAATGATCGGTACGTTGGAGAGCTGCGGGCAGAGATCCGTTGTTCAAACGGCATTCCTTTGTCGAAGAATTAGAACAAGCTCATTTAATCATGAATTACGCCACACGCCAGACCAAGCTGCAGGAGACGCTCCCTAAGCAGGGGCTTGCCGGCTTCGTCGTGACCCATCCCGCCAACCTTCGCTATCTGTGTGGCTATACCGGCAGCAATGGGCTTTTGTTGTTCCTGGCAGGGCATCGCGTGTTCTTCACCGACGGTCGTTACACCGAGCAGGCTCACCGAGAAGTCCAGGGAGCTCGCATCGTCATAACGAAAGGACCACTGTTCAACGATGCTGCGAAGTTGGTTGGCAAGTCGCAGTCAGCTTCGATCGGCTTTGAAGGCGATCACACGTCGGTTACGGCCGCAGGCCGGATGCGAGAGTTACTTCCGAAAAAGACCAAGCTGAAGCCTGCAGCGGGGCTGGTCGAGCGCCAGCGCATGATTAAGGACGCCGATGAGCTGCGATTGATCCGGCGTGCCATCAATCTGGGCGCGTTGGTTTACGAGCATGCCCTCAAGACGATTCGTCCCGGTGTTCGCGAATCCGAGGTCGCGGGCACACTAGAATTTGCTGCCCGACAGGCCGGAGCGGACGGCATGTCGTTTGACACAATCGTGGCGTCGGGAAGGCGCTCGGCCCTTCCTCACGGACGAGCTTCCAGCCAGACCATTCCGCGCCGTGGATTTGTGCTCCTGGATTCGGGCGTTGTTCTCGATGGATATTGTTCCGACATGACCCGTACTCCGCACGTTGGACGCCCGAGCCGGCAAGACCGCGCCTGGTACGATGCGGTGCTCGAAGCGCAGTTGGCCGGTATCGCAGCGGTAAAGCCCGGCGCGGCCGCGGGTGATGTCGACGCAGCTGCTCGCGGAGTTCTTCGCAAAGCCAAGTTGGACCGCTACTTCACCCATTCAACCGGACATGGGGTCGGCCTGGAGATTCATGAGCCCCCCCGCCTCGGCAAGCAGCAGACGGAAATTCTGGAGCCTGGCATGGTGATTACGATCGAGCCTGGAATCTATATACCCGGCAAGGGCGGGATTCGAATTGAAGACATGGTGCTCGTGACCGCTCGCGGTTCGGAAGTGCTGACGCCTGTCGGCAAGTCACTGGTCCAGATTTAATGCCCTTTCGGTTTCGGAGAACTCGATAATTTTCACACCCAGGCTGTCCACGAAAACGGCAGGCGAAGATCGGGTAGGCCGCCCATCGGCCGCAGCTTCGTAGAATCTGTCAAAGTTTCGTCATGACACCACTACACACGAACTCGCGGCGAGAAAAGTCCCAAAGAAGCGGCTGGTCAGAGAACGGACACCACGCATCGTGCGATTCGCTATGGTTTGGCAATGTCGCCTTTGGCAACAAACTGCTGGTCCCAATCGCCGGACGTCAACAACCAGGTTGTGGGAGTGAAGATGATTCTCTTTTCATTTTTGTCGGCAACTCGGATTACCCTATATTCGTCGGAGTTTTTGTGGGTCAACAACTCCCATCGATACGCGGATTTCTCGTCACTTGGCACCAGCAACCCCGAACCGCGCCGGAACTCTGGCCCCCAATGGGCTCTCAAGTTCTGCTGTTCATTCGCAATCAGCTGACCTATTTCTGGAGAATAGACGGACAGCTTTTCAGACAAACTACGATCGTCAAGCCAAGGGTGCGCGGAGAGTTCCTGGTCGGTGGCGGGCGGCATGTCTAGTAGGCTGGATGCATTCTTTGACGACGGGTCGATTGAGTCAGAAGATGCATTTGCCCCTCGACTAGGACAGCCTTGATAGCATGCGCCATAAAGACAAAGTCCGCAGGAGGAACACTGGCCGTTCATGTATATGGCGCAGGCGCACCTTCCAATGTCATGTGTGTAGACACAGTTCTTTCCCTGGCAGTTAACACAAACGTTCTGCTGCGCCGAAGCCCGCAGTCCGAGAGATAAAGCGACAATACCGAGCAGAGAACAAAGCACAATCTTGGACATGGCGGCCTCCTTCAGCGACTTAATACCAATTCGCCCTTATGCCGTCAACCTCTTTTGTTATTCAGTTATTACGTCAGGCGTCCGCTGAACCAATCGCTCGTTTGCGATCGTGTTGGCTGGTTATAAATAGCCGACCGAAGTGGGTATCATCGGATCCCTCTGTCCGAAGGGGTCACGCTCCGCCATCGGCAGAAGCTGCCTCTGCTTCCCAAAAGCAGCTTCATCCTTGATAATGGTGGATTGCCTTGCGTTCGGTGAGCCTCGGGGATCAGGAAGGACCGGCCATTAAACGAACAATATTTCAGCTAACCTCGGCAAATCGATGAGGTCGCTACGTCTCAGGTAACCCGATGAATCAGAAGGAAATCAAAGAACTAATCGAGTTTCTGGTGGAGAAGGACATTGCCGAGTTCGAGCTCGAACGCGGCGATATGAAACTCCACATCAAGCGGGGAACAGCCGCCCAGGTTGCGCCGGTAATGCAAGTTGCGCCGATGGTCGCACCGGTAGTTGCCGCGCCCGTCATGAATGGGTTTGCCGCAACGGCCGCGCCACCTGCCGGCGCTCCTCCGGCACCAGTTCCCGCGCCTCAAGCGCCTGCAGAGGAAGAGCTGGTCATCGTTAAGTCTCCCATCGTCGGAACCTATTACGAATCGCCGTCTCCGGGAGCGCCCCCGTTCATCAAAATTGGCGACATGGTCAAAGAAGGACAGGTGCTCTGCATCATCGAGGCGATGAAGCTGATGAACGAGATTGAAGCCGACGCGTCGGGCGAAATCGTCAAAATGTTCGTGCCGAATGGAAGTCCGGTCGAATACGGAATGCCACTGTTCGGCATCCGCAAACAATAAGGGCGATGTTGCGTGTCTCGGAAAATCGGTTGATTCAACCCATAGCTCATGTTTAAGAAGATCTTAGTAGCGAACCGCGGGGAGATCGCCCTGCGTGTCATTTGTGCCTGCAAAGAGCTGGGAATCAAGGCGGTCGCTATCTACAGCGAGGCCGACCGCAACTCCCTGCACGTTCGCTTCGCCGATGAAGCGATTTGTATCGGTCCACCTCGCTTAAGCGAGAGCTACCTCAATATCCCGGCAGTGATCAGCGCCGCGGAAATTGCCAATGTCGATGCCATCCATCCCGGCTACGGGCTGCTGAGCGAGAACGCCAATTTTGCCGAAGTGTGCCAGACCTGCGGCATCAAGTTCATCGGACCGCCGCCGGAAGTAACGCGATTGATGGGCGAGAAAGAAAAGGCCCGCGCCACGATGAAGGCGAGAGGAGTGCCGATTCTGCCGGGTTCGGATGGGATCGTCGCTTCCGGCGATGAGGCCCTGGAGTGGGCACGCAGCGTCGGGTTTCCGGTCATCGTGAAAGCCTCGGCCGGAGGCGGCGGACGCGGCATGCGCGTGATTCGCCGCGAAGAAGAACTGCCGAATCTGTTTCATGCCGCACAATCGGAAGCAGCCGCGGCCTTCGGCAACGGCGATCTCTACATGGAGAAGTTCATCGAGCATCCCCGTCACATCGAGTTCCAGGTGCTGGCGGACGAATACGGGAACGTCAGCAGCCTCGGCGAACGCGAGTGCAGCATCCAGCGTCGCCATCAAAAGCTGGTAGAGGAAGCCCCGTCGGTGATGGTAACGCCGGAACTGCGAGAGCGCATCGGCGGGATCCTGGTCAAAACGCTCAGCGATATCGGGTACCAAAATGCAGGCACGATCGAGTTTCTAATGGATGAGGATGGGTCGCTCTACTTCATCGAAATGAATACGCGCATCCAGGTTGAGCATCCGGTGACCGAGATGACGACCGATGTGGATTTGGTGAAGTCGCAGATCCTGATCGCAGCGGGCGAAAAACTCAGCAACGTGCTTACTGGGCCGGTGAGCTTTCGCGGACACGCGATCGAATGCCGCATCAATGCAGAGCATCCGGAGCGGTTCACCCCGTCGGCGGGTAAGATCACAGCTTTCAACATTCCCGGGGGCACGGGCGTGCGGGTGGACACAGCCGCCTATGCCGAGGGCGTGATCCCACCCTATTACGACTCGCTGATCGCCAAGTTGATCGTGCGCGGCCGTGATCGTGCTGAGGCCATTTCGCGAATGTCGCGCGCCCTGGAGATGTTCGTTGTCGAGGGCATCTACACCAGCATTCCGCTACACCGTCGTATTATGGCCGATCCTGACTTCCGCGCCGGCAAGTTCGATACCAAATTTATGGAGCGCTTCCTGGCGCCGCCCAAGGAGTCGGTAACGTAGCCCTGATATGTCGCAGATTTTTCAGTTGCCCAAGCTATACGCCATTCTGGACGTCTCCTGTTTTGCTCCCCCTCTGCGCACCGTCGCGTCGATTGTTGCGTTTGCCCGCGATTTGGCAGCAGGAGGAGTGAAAGTCCTGCAATATCGCAACAAAGAGGGCAGTACTCGCGAGATGTTGAGCCACGCACGTGAGATACGCCGCGTGCTCGGTCACGACGTCACCCTCATCATGAATGATCGCGCCGACATCTGTATCGCGGCGGGTTACGATGGAGTTCACGTCGGTCAGGACGATTTGTCGCCTGAGGGAGCGCGCATGGTGATCGGGGACCAGCGTATCCTCGGAGTTTCCACGCATAACTTGCAACAACTCAAGGAAGCCGACGCCGGGCCGGCCGACTACATCGCCTTCGGTCCCGTTTTCTCTACGGCATCGAAGCGTCACGCCGATCCGGTCGTGGGTCTCGAGGGCCTGCGGACGGCCCGTGCGGCTACCAGGAAGCCTTTGGTGGCAATTGGTGGCATCACGCGTCGAAACGTGCAGTCTGTACTGGAAACGGGGGCCGATTCTGCAGCTGTCATTTCCGAACTGCTGAGCTCGCCACGAAAAGTTGCAGAGGAATTCTTACGGCTCTTGGTGTAAATTCGTGCGAGTAGCCCTCCCTTGCCCGAAAGAGGTTCCTTGAGTACCAAGACGACGACCCCATTGCCGGCTGAACCGATCGGCTCCAGCGAGAGTGAATTTGTAAAAGGGTTGGGCTTGACCAGTGCAACCACGCTGGTAATGGGCTCCATGATCGGCTCGGGCATCTTCATCGTCTCGGCCGAGATCGCCCGCCTGACGGATTCTCCCGCGCTCTTGATCGGGGCGTGGCTGGTTACTGGCTTTCTCACCATCACCGGCGCTCTTGCCTATGGCGAACTCGCAGCTATGATGCCGCATGCCGGCGGTCAATATGTCTATCTTCGTGAATCGCTCGGACCGCTTTGGGGCTTCCTGTATGGCTGGACACTGTTTCTGGTGATCCAGACGGGCACCATCGCCGCGGTAGGCGTGGCGTTCGGCAAATTCCTCGGCGTCTTCTTTCCTGCGATATCCGCGTCAAACTGGCTGCTTCACATTGCCCATGTGCCACCGATCCGCGTGGGACCCATGGTCCTGGGGAACATGGATGTCGGGCTAAGTACGCAAAATCTTGTCGCGATTCTGATCGTGGTTGCCTTGTCAACTCTCAATGTCTTTGGCGTACGCACTGGCGCGATGGTGCAGAACATCTTTACCTTCGCCAAGACGGCGGCATTACTTGGACTGGTATTGCTTGGAATCTTCCTGGGACGGAACGCGCAGGCCATCGCCGCCAACTTCGGGGCCAACTTCTGGCACAATGCCGGCTGGAATTCCCTGCACGCGGTACAGGTCGGAGTTGGCGGCCCCACTGCCTTGGTGGGACTGGTTACGATCCTCGCGGTGGCCCAGGTCGGATCTCTGTTCTCTGCCGATGCCTGGAACAACGTCACCTTCATTGCTGGAGAGGTAAAGAACCCCCAGCGCAACTTGCCTCTCGCACTCGCGCTTGGCACCGGCGCGGTGATTCTTCTCTACGTTCTGGCCAACGTGGTGTACGTCTCGGTTCTTCCGCTGGTCGGAGATCCGCATGGCAGTACCATTCTGGCGCGAGGCATTCAATACGCCTCAGAGGACCGGGTTGCGACCGCGGTCATCCAGCAGATCTTTGGCCCGGTCGGAGCCAGCATCATGGCCATTGGAATTCTGATCTCCGCCTTCGGCTGCGATAACGGATTGATCCTGGCTGGAGCTCGTGTCTATTATGCGATGGCGAAAGACGGCCTCTTCTTTCGCAGTGCTTCACAGCTTCATCCCAAGTACCATACGCCGGCCCGTTCGCTGATTATGCAATGCGTCTGGACCTGCATTCTGTGCATTTCCGGTAGCTACGGACAGCTGCTCGATTACATCATTTTTGCAGTACTGGTGTTCTACATTCTGACGATTGCCGGGCTGTTCGTGCTGCGCGTCAAGCGCCCGAATGACCCGCGTCCCTACCGCGCCATCGGCTACCCGGTGCTTCCGGCAATCTACATTTTGATGGCCGTCTTCATTGATATAGTCTTACTGCGTTACAAGCCACAGTACACTTGGCCGGGTCTCATCATCGTGTTATTGGGAATTCCAGTGTATTTCTTGTGGTCGCGCCGCAATAAAGAGGTGACGTTACGCGTATGAACTGGGAAACGAGGCAGAGCTGAATGGCGAATCTGTTGAAATGCAAACCGATGGACATGCTGATGGATGAGGCATCCGACACCAGCGAGCACAGTCTAAAGCGGGCACTCGGGCCGGTGAACCTCATCACGCTGGGAATCGGTGCGATCATCGGCGCAGGAATTTTCGTGCTGACAGGCTCCGCGGCCGCGCAATACGCTGGGCCGGCCATCGTGCTCTCATTCGTACTATCGGGCGTTGCTTGCGTGTTCGCGGGTCTGTGCTACGCGGAGTTCGCTTCCCTGATCCCCATTGCAGGGTCTGCTTATACTTACGGTTATGCGACGCTTGGTGAACTATTCGCCTGGATCATCGGGTGGGATCTCATTCTTGAGTACGCGTTCGGAGCCGCTACCGTGGCCTCAGGATGGAGCGGCTATCTCCTCAGTTTCCTGGAGGACTTTGGCATTCGCATCCCTCCCCGGTTGACACTGGCACCTAGCGAGAAGCTAGTCTTCTACGGAGGCCACTGGGAACACTTGGGTCGCGTAAAGGCCACGCTGGCCGCCCAGCATATCGACCCCAGCACTCTTCCCACGCAGACCGGATTATTCAACCTGGTGGCGTTCCTGGCGATCATCGGGGTGACTGTCATTCTGGTGATCGGCATTAAAGAGTCTGCCAACTTCAACTCAGGTATCGTAATCATTAAACTGGCGATCGTGCTGATGTTTATCGGCATTGCCGGACAGTATGCGCTGGGACATCCGGATTTAGTGAAAGCCAATTGGCATCCGTTCATTCCGCCGAATGACACTGGAGCCTTCGGACACTACGGTTGGTCGGGCATTGCACGAGCGGCGAGTGTTATCTTCTTCGCCTATATCGGTTTCGATGCGGTTTCCACGGCGGCTCAGGAAGCCAAGAACCCGCAGAAAGACATGCCGATCGGCATCCTTGGGTCGCTCGTCATTTGCACCATTCTCTACATACTGGTTTCCGGCCTTTTGACCGGAATTGTCCCCTACGGCGACCTGAACGTCGCCGATCCTGTAGCTGTAGGAATCGACGTGACCGGCGTGGGTTGGGCGAAGATCCTGGTCAAATTAGGCGCCATCTTTGGACTTGCCACTGTAATGCTAGTGATGTTGCTAGGTCAGTCTCGCGTGTTCTATTCGATGTCGCGCGACGGCCTTCTGCCGGAATGGGCCGGCGCGGTTCATCCTCGCTTCCGCACTCCCTGGATTTCGACCATGTTGGTGGGCGGCTTCGTCGCCGTCTTTGCGTCGCTTATCCCGATCAACGTACTTGGCGAGCTAGTCAGCATTGGCACTCTGCTGGCGTTCGTCATCGTTTGTTTCGGCGTTTGGATCTTGCGTAAGCGGCGTCCCGACCTTCACCGTCCCTTCAAGACGCCGTGGGTCCCGACTGTCCCCATCTTGGGCATAATCGTGTCGCTCGGATTGATGGCCAGTCTCCCGTTAGCTACCTGGATTCGACTCGTGGTTTGGCTGGCGGTGGGAATGGTGATTTATTTCACCTACGGGCGACGTCACAGCCGAGTACAGCAAACTGTGCCAGACAAGGTCCCGGTCGCGGGAGACTAGATGCGATCCACTACTTAATGCTAAAACGCCCTTTTACCGAGAGGGCGTTTTTCTTGCGCCCCGCGCGGTAACGCGAAACAATGGCAGGCAGTGAAAGCTCCGTTGCCTAAACTACGAATGGTCTTTGCGGCACTGCTGCTGCTCATACTGATTGGAATCGCGGGTTTCCATTACCTCGAGGGCTGGTCGTGGTTCGACGGCATGTACATGGTGCTGACCACAATTACGACCATTGGCTACGGCGAGGTGCACCCGCTCTCCCACGCCGGACGCATCTTCAACACTTTCATCATCGTCACTGGCGTTGGACTGGTGCTGCTCTTCTTCGGGGGCGCGACGCAGGCTTTGCTAGAATTCGAGTTGCAATCGGTTTTTGGCAGGAGACGCATGGACCGTGAGATCAGCCGATTGTCGGGACACTACATCCTCTGCGGAGCCGGGCGCGTAGGGCGCAGCACAGCACGAGAACTGGCGCGGAAACCCGTTCCCTTCGTCATCGTTGACACCGACAAAGCCAAGCTTGAACGCTACTCTTCCGAAAACTGGCTCACCATTGTCGGAGACTCTACCCATGAAAGAGTTTTGCGCGAAGCTCGCATAGAAACGGCTCGTGGACTGGTTGCTGCCACCACGACCGACGCCATCAACATCTACATCATCCTCACAGCGCGGGCCCTGAATCCTGACCTCAAAATCATCGCGCGCGCGAGTGAAGAGGATGCCGAAAAACATTTGCTGAAAGCCGGCGCAGATTCGGTCGTATCGCCTTACAACTTTGCCGGATATCGCATTGCCCAGACTTTCATGCGACCCTATGTTGTCGATTTCTTCGATACTGCAATGAACCAGCAGAAGCCGCTCGAGATCGAAGAGGTGCAGGTGCTGCCCGGCTCGCGTTTCGCCGGTCAGACGCTTGAGGCGTCACGCATTCGCCAGGAGATGGGCGTCATCGTGCTCGCCATCAAGCGTGAAGACTCGCAAATGCAGTTCAATCCTCCACCCGATGCCACCATCCGCGTGGGCGATCATCTCATCGCCATGGGACATCCTGACGGGTTGCGCCAGTTGGAAGGCTTCGCGACGGAGCCGGCATGAAGATTACGACCGCGGCCGAGATGCGACAGATCGACCGCATCACCACCGAGCGCTACGGCGTGCCGTCGCTCACACTGATGGAGAACGCCGGCTCTGCGGTCGCTCACTTCATCCTCGATCGTTATCCTCGTTGCAGCCGTGTGGCGATCGTCTGCGGAAAAGGCAATAACGGCGGCGACGGATTCGTCGTCGCGCGCAAACTTCATCATGCGGGTCGTGTGGTAGAAGTGCTTCTGCTCGCCACTCCCAGTGAACTCACCGGCGATGCAGCGGCTATGTTCGGGCGGCTGCCCCTGCGTCCTATCGTGGTACAAAGCGAAAGGGATCTGGAGGATGAATCGTCGCGAAGCCTGGGCAACTGCGACTTGATCGTCGATGCAATCCTCGGCACCGGCTTTCGTCCCCCGGTAAAAGGTCTGTACGCTTCTGCGATAGCCGTCATCAATCGCAGCGCCTGTCCGATCGTAGCCGTGGATATTCCCTCCGGATGTGATTCGGATTCCATGACAGCTCAGCAGGGGGAAAAGATCGCCCGGGCCAACGCGATCGTTACGTTCACCGCTCCACGGCCCGCACATGTTTTCGGCGATCTCACTCGCGGCAAAATAATTGTGGCACCCATCGGAACGCCGGAAGAGGCGATTGTCTCTGCCCTCAACCTTGAGGTCACAACGGCGCGTGACCTTGGCAGCCTGTTGCGGCCACGTGCGGTCGACAGCAACAAGGGAGTGTACGGCCACGCTCTGGTGGTTGGCGGATCCTTTGGCAAGTCCGGTGCTGCGGCAATGGCCGGAATGGCTGTACTGCGCGCCGGCGCGGGACTGAGCACAGTCGCGACCCCCAAGAGCGTCCTTACCAGCGTTGCGTCATTCGCGCCCGAGTTGATGACGGAGCCGCTGCCTGAGACCGATGCAGGAAGCATCTCCAAGTCAGCGCTGCAACAGGGACGTTTCGAACAACTGGCGTCACCCATGACCGTGGTCGCGATCGGGCCAGGAATGGGGCGCCATTCCGAAACGGTCGAGTTCGTGCAGCAAGCGGTACCGCGCATTAAGGTCCCTTTGGTGGTTGATGCGGACGCACTGAATGCCTTCCAAGGCAAAACCGAGTTGCTGGACGGTCGCGCCCGTCCGCTGGTGCTTACGCCGCATCCGGGAGAGATGTCCCGGCTGACTGGTCTTACTGTAAAGGCGGTGCAAGCGGACCGTCTGAATGTTGCTCGCACTTTCGCTCGCGAGCATCATCTTGTATTGGTTTTGAAAGGAAACAGAACCATCATCGCTTTCCCGGACGGTGTTGCCTGGGTGAACCCTACTGGGAATCCGGGGATGGCGACCGGCGGAACCGGTGATATCCTGACCGGCATGACCGCGGGAATCATCGCACAGATGTCCACTAACATTCCACGCGCGGTCGTGGCTGCGGTTTATCTTCACGGCTCCGCCGGCGACGTAGCGGCAGAGACGATGGGCGAGCACTCTCTTGTCGCCACCGATCTGCTGACCGCACTGCCGGAAGCATTTCGCCGCGCTACGGAATGGGCGAAGGAGCGTATGGTCAGGATCAGTGGATGAAGCTCGCCGTTCCAGCCACTCATTTCTTCCTGCGACCATGAAAACCGACACATACACCACCCACTCTGCAGATGAAACCATTGCGCTAGGCCGCAGGCTTGCACCCTCACTTAGTGGCGCACGAATGGTTGTGCTTACGGGTGATCTCGGCGCAGGGAAAACCACCCTGGTAAAAGGAATCGCCGAAGGTCTTGACGCCGCATCGCAGGACGACGTCACCAGTCCAACGTTCACCCTGATCCACGAATATCGCGCTCCGGAAGTGAACCTGTATCACGTCGATCTTTACCGCATCGAAACTTTACGCGAGCTCGACACGTTAGGCCTTGACGAGCTTTTTGCAGACGATCGCAACCTGGTACTGCTGGAGTGGGGCGAGAAATTCCCGCGGTTTCGAGAGGAATCGGGCATTCAGATTGTGATCCAGCGTCGAAAGGAGGAGGAGAGAGAGATTGTGGTGAGCGCGAAAATGGATTTTCCTCAGAGCGACACGCCGTGAATGCCTTCATCCTTGCGTACCCAGGCACTAGGGGAGACGTCTTGTATCTCGTTTCGTCTCCGTGGGCTATTTGTCTCAGAATCCCATGATGTTGTAGCCGCAATCGACATGAATGACCTCACCCGTGATGCCGCTTCCTCGTTCGCTAGCCAGGAACACCGCGGTTGCCGCCACTTCATTCACATCCACGTTGCGCTGCAGGGGAGCGCGTTCGGCCTGAGTCTTCAACATGTCGCCAAAGCCAGAAATACCGCGGGCTGCCAGCGTTTTGATCGGGCCCGCCGAAATCGCATTGACGCGAATCTTGTGCTTACCCAGGTCGTACGCCAGGTAGCGAACGCTGGCCTCGAGCGCAGCCTTAGCAACCCCCATGACGTTGTACTTGGGTACTACCTTCTCAGCTCCGTAATAAGTAAGGGTAAGAATGCTGCCGCCGTCGGTCATTAAGGGATAGGCGGCACGCGAGAGCGCCACAAGCGAGTAGACGCTGACATCGTGCGCGATGCGGAATGCTTCGCGGCTGGTATTGACGAACTCGTCCTTCAAAGCCTCGGCTGGCGCAAAGCCAATGCTGTGTACCAATCCATCGAGCTTGCCGTAGCGGGATTTCAGCTGCTCGAAGAGTTGGTTGATCTCCTCGTCGCGCGAGACATCGCACTGCAAAGCCTGCGCGTTGGGCAGGGCCGCGATAAGATCGTCTGCTTCCTGCTTCAGCCGTTCGTTCTGGTAGGTAATGACCAGTTGCGCTCCGGCCTGCTGCATGGCCTGGGCAATTGCCCACGCGATGCTACGCTTATTGGCTACTCCAAAAACCGCTATCGTGCGTCCCTCTAGATCGTTCGACATCCCCCAAGGCCTCCGCGTAATGTCTTAAAAATCTTCCTGAGGATACCAGCCCCGCCCGAGCAGTGTCTCAGCTTGTGGGATCTCCGAACCGACGAGAGATCCTGAAACCTTGGCTGAAGGCCCTAAAACTCTTGAGAATCTGCTTTGCAGCTGTCGGAGCTTGCACTATACTCCTCACCGCCCCACTTACCCGCAAGGCGGACGCTGCCCCGGGGATTGGTAATAACCGTCTGCGTCTCTACCGTGTCGTACTATTCGGGCCCTTCGTACGAGCGCTTCTCACAGCGCCCGCTTTTGCACGAATCTCCGAGCGGAGGCATTATGGCAACGATCCGGGATCTTCTAAGCAATCGCACCATCCATTATGTTCAGCCCGACCAGACGGTTTTCGAGGCCGCCAATTACATGGTGAGCTGCAACGTCGGCGCGGTTCCCGTGCTCGAAGAGACACGTCTGGTGGGCATCTTCTCCGAGCGCGACATCATGCGCCGCGTGGTGACGGAAGGGCGTAACCCGCTTACGACCCGCATCGCCGAGGTCATGAGCACGCGCATCAGCTCCGTCGCTCCTAACGACAGTTCCGAAGATGCCATGGCGTTGATGCAGGAACACAGCATTCGCCACCTCCCGGTCTGTGACGGCAGCGTTTTGGTCGGCTTCCTCTCGCTGCGCGATCTGCTGCGCTGCCACCTTGACGAGAAATCGGCCGACAACGACATGATGCGTGCCTATATTCAGACCTCAAGTTAGGCCGCCGCCCGACCGCCGGTCCCAGGGCGCGAGTGCTAAACTCGTCTTTCTATGCGCTCCTCTGCGCTGGTTGACCATCTCCGGAAAATCGTCGGACTCGACTCGATTCTCGACCGCCCCGAAGACCTCATGCTCTATGAGTACGACGGCGGAGTGCGCAAGCATACGCCTCGGCTCGTGGTGTTCCCCCAGACGACAGAGCAAGTGTCGCGCATCATGCGCCTGGCATCGGCAAACGGGATTTCGGTGGTTCCGCGCGGCGCCGGCACTGGGCTGAGCGGGGGAGCCATCTCTCTCGAGAACGGCCTTGTTCTTGGCTTCTCGCGCATGAATCGCATCCTCGAAGTGGACGCTGCAAACCAGCGTGCGATTGTGCAGCCCGGTGTCGTGAACCAGCAACTCTCCGAACATGTGGCGCACCTGGGACTGTACTTCGCGCCCGACCCGTCCAGTCAAAAGGCGTGCACCATCGGCGGTAACGTAGCCGAGAACTCCGGCGGTCCGCACACTCTGGCCTACGGCGTCACCGTGAATCACGTAACGGGTCTGGAGGTCGTCGTGCCCAGCGGAGAGATCGTGAACTTCGGCGGTAAAGCCGCCGAGTCGGGTGGCTACGATCTAACCGGGTTCTTCGTAGGTTCGGAGGGCACGATCGGCATTGCGACCGCTATCATCGTAAAGCTCCTGCGCCGTCCCGAGCAGGTTGCGACACTGCTGGCCGTCTTCGATACCATCGATGACGCTGCGCGCACGGTCTCGGCTATTACCGCGGCGGGCATCACACCGGCGGCCCTGGAAATGCTCGATGGATGGACGCTGCGTACTGTAGAAGCCTACTGCCACGCGGGATATCCCCTGGATGCTGCCGCCGTGCTGCTGATCGAGATCGAAGGTCTTCGCGAAGCTGTCGAAGAACAGGCAGAGGCGATTGGCGATGTCTGCAGACAGCAGAACGCACGGGAGGTGCGGCGCGCGCGCAGTGAAGAAGAGCGCCTTCTGCTATGGAAGGGACGCAAGACAGCTTTCGGTGCGCTCGGCCGCGTCAGTCCTTCGTACTACACCCAGGACGGAGTGGTGCCGCGTACCCGAATTCCGGCAGTGCTGGCCCACATCGCAGCAGTAGCGACGAAATACGGGCTGACGATCGGCAACATCTTTCACGCCGGTGATGGGAACCTTCACCCGCTGATCCTCTTCGATATTCGAGATCCCCAACAGGCCGAAGACGTACTCTCGGCGAGCCGCGAGATCCTTCAATACTGTATCGACGTGGGCGGATCGATCACCGGCGAACATGGAGTTGGCCTTGAAAAGCGCGATCTCATGCCACTCCTGTTCTCGGAACAAGATCTCGACGTAATGCTGAGCGTGCGGAATGCCTTCAACGGCAAGTCGATCTTGAATCCCGGGAAGATCTTTCCGACAACCCGTATGTGCGCAGAAACCTGTGGTCCGGCGCTTCATCCGGTGCTGGCACAGGAGGGTCTGTGAACGCCACCAGCGTCAGTTCGAAGTTCGTGAATGAGCTTCGCGCCGTCTGTGGCTCAGATCACGTTGTGGAAGATTTCGCCCACTTACGCCAGTATGCGATTCTGGGTGTTGTACCGTCCGCGACCGTGAGCCCAGGCTCGCCGCAAGAAGTTGCGGCGGTTCTGCGTCTCGCTAACGAACACGGATTGGGCGTAGTGCCCGCCGGTGGATTTACCCAGCAGCAAACAGGCAACCTGCCTTCCTCCGTCGACATATTGCTGCTGACCTCACGTCTAGTCAATGTCGAGCACTACGATTCCGGAGACCTCACGGTGGGAGTCGGAGCTGGCTACTCGATTTCAGAGCTAGGCGCCATGGTGGCCGCTGACGGATTACTGCTGGCGCTCGATCCGGCCGTCCCGGCGCGGGCGACCGTTGGCGGCGTGTTGGCCTCAGGCCGGCATGGCCCCTTGCGCCACGGCTATGGTGCTGTCCGTGATTTTTGTATCGGAATTCGCTTCGTCACCGGCGACGGTCGCCAGGCGAAGGGCGGCGGCCGCGTCGTCAAAAACGTTGCCGGTTACGACCTGATGAAGCTGCTTATCGGGAGCCAGGGAACACTCGCCGTCATCACTTCCGCCAGCTTCAAGCTGTTTCCAGCGCCGCGCCAGACGCGAACGTTTCTGTCGGAGTTCGCAGATCCCGCTGAGGCATTGGCCTTCCGCGACACAGTTTTGCGCTCCGCGCTTTCTCCAATGTGCCTGGAATTGGTTTCGCCTGGCGCTCGCGGCATCATGAAACCCGGCATGCCGTCTCAGGCCTGGGTCGTCTGCGTCCGGGCTTCAGGAAGCGACAGGGTACTGGCCCGATATCGGTCAGAGTTGGGCTCTGGCGTAAGCCGCGAAGTAGAAGGTCAAAGCGAAGCAGAACTTTGGAGCGCCGTGGCTGATTTCTCCGAGTCTGCTCGAGCCATCCATTCGCGATGCTTGTTGATTTCGCTTTCCATGCCCCTGACAGAAGCAGGCTCGGTCGTGGCGAATCTCGCCAACGTGGGTGAATCCTATTCGCTGAAGTTTGCGCTGATCGGCCGCATTGGCGTCGGGCACCTCGAAGTTGCGATGTGGCCGATGCGAGACCAGGATGTGACGTTAGTAAACTTCGTAAACGCCATGACGAAGATCCGAAGCAGCTTGCCGGGCGGCGTCAGCCTGACGGTACTGCATTGTCCCCCTGAGGCGCGCCATCATGTTACCGCCTGGGGCCCTACCCCCACCCACGTCGAGAGCATGCGAGGCGTCAAGAATGCGCTTGATCCCAAGGACATTCTCAACCGAGGGAGATTTTTGTTTTGACCTCGCCGGTTACATCCGCCGAAAAACCGTCAACGAACTTTTCAGCGCACGAGAAGCCGGGCTGGGATCTCTATTCAAAATGCGTGCATTGTGGACTCTGTCTTGATCAATGTCCGACCTATCGCGTGCTTGGCACCGAGATGGATTCACCCCGTGGCCGGATCTACCAGATTTTGCAAGTGGATGAAGGCCGGCTTCCATTGAGCGATTCCTTCGTCACCCACATCGACCGCTGTCTTGGTTGTCTGAATTGCCAGACAGCCTGTCCTTCCGGCGTGCAATACGGCGAGCTGCTGGAGAAGACGAGGTCGCAAATTGAGGAAAACTATCGGCGTCCCTGGTTGCAGCGACGGGTGCGCACGATTTTCTACGATCGTCTGCTGCCGTCCTTCGACCGTCTGGCAACGGCTGCAAAGGTCTTGCGCTTCTATCAGCGCTCTGGCCTGCAGAAGATCGCACGTGTCACCGGCATATTAAAACTGATGGGCGTCGCCGATCTGGAGGCTCTCTCGCCGCGAATCGACAGCGACTTCTCTTTCACTCAGCTCGGCGATCGGTACCCTGCCGACCCTCCTCAGCGTGGCAAAGTCGCTCTTCTGATCGGCTGTGTCAGCAGCGTAGCATTCGCCGAGCTTAACCGTGCCGCCATTCGCGTCCTCACACGTAACGGAATCGAAGTTCATATTCCGTCCGCTCAAGCGTGTTGCGGAGCTCTGCACGCGCACGGCGGATATCTGGAACTGGCGCGCGCTCAGGCCCGCCGCAACGTCGATGCGATGATCAGTTCTGAATACGACGCCATTGTGAATACCGCAGCGGGATGCGGAGCTACGCTCAAGCAATACGGGCATCTGCTGCACCCCGACACGCAGTATGCGGAGCGTGCGCGACAGTTTACGGCCAAAGTTCGCGATATAACCGAATACCTCGCGGAAGTGGGCCTGCGTGAGCCAAAGCGGAGATTGCAGGCGAGGGTCACTTATCAGGATCCGTGCCATCTTGCCCACGGTCAGGGTGTTCGCCAGCCGCCCCGTGAGCTGCTGAAGTTCATCGGCGCCGAACTGGTGGAATCACCTCGTCCGGATACCTGTTGCGGCAGCGCTGGTGTCTACAACGTCGCGCAGACCGAGCTCTCCATGCGCGTTCTGGATGAGAAGATGGAATACGTGGCCAGCGTGCAGCCGGAGATTGTTGCGACGGCGAATGTGGGCTGCCAAATTCAGCTGAGCGCCGGTATTCGGCGCAAGGGAATGTCGGCTCGAGCGGCTCATGTGATCGAGTTGCTCGATCAGGCGTATTAAGGTCGCAAAAGGCGACGATCCCGGCGTCGATTTTCGGTTAAGGTCAGCGTTTGCAGAATGCTGGCTCCCGTGCGCAACTCCTCCGAGCGGGAGGGTTGCGTGCTGTTCATCGTAGCCAGCAGCAGCGTGTCGCCGTCGCTAAGAAACTCCACCTGCCAGTGGTCACCTTCGAGATCGCGAAAGCGGGAGAGGGCTCGCGAACGCCCGTTGGCCTGGGTAGCGGCGCGGCCTTTGATCGGTGCGGTCCGCAGAAATCGCTGCAGATACTCGCGCGCGTCGAGTTTCTCTGCCGTAGGGTCGCGCTGAAAGGCAGTGACGATCACCGAGGTGGCTCCTGAAGGACTCTCTATCTCAAGATCATCGTTAGTCTGCCGCAAACTCCAGAAGGGTGGGACTCCGAGGGACACGTTTCCCGTCGGAGTAACGTAGCTGCCGCCATGAAAGGCCGGGGCCTTTTTTTGTGGGGCCTTCTTCCTGGCAGGTGCTTTGCTCCTCCCGCGAGTTGCGGTTTGGGCGGCCTTCTTGGCCGCTTTTTTGTCTGCAACAGAATTCTTGGCGGATTTGCTGGCGAGTGGCAAGGGTTACGTCCTAATGGTCTTGGATGCAGAGACCGATCGGGTCCGGAGAGACAGTTCGTCTGCCCCGGACCTGTCCGGCTCGGTTCGTACACGTTCGTTCCCGAATGCATTCGGGAGTCCACTACTTAATCTGGGTATCGGCAAGACTGCGGTGATGGTTAAGTCCTCCCCCGATCGTCTTCTGCAGCACCGTCGCCAGTTCGTCGGGATTGTCGATCGGCGGCTGACATGCGAAGTTGCTGCAGACGATCGCAACCGACTTCTTCTCCCGTAACACTGGAAGGTTCGATATCGTATCCGCCAGCACCGGCGGAAGGTTCTGTGCCACGGCTTCGCTGTCAGTCAGGTGCACCACAGACTTATTTGCGGCAAATGGCGCTATCGCAGCCCTTAACATGGCTTTGGCGTTGTCATCTTCTCCGATCACAACCACCTGCGTATGCGGAAGCGACATCCATGTCGCCGCGAGCCCATAGGTGCCGGCATAAATCCCGAATTGTTCCGCGACTGCGCCGAAGACTTCCAATGTGTCCTCGGCTTTCGCGTGATACTTTGCGTCGTTGGTGTAAGAATACAGACGCAGCAGCGCGATCGCCGCCATGGGATTGCCGGCAGGCGTAGGCGCGTCCTGGAACGGCTTGCGCCGTGCCGACAGCGCACTGAGCTGCAGCTTCTGCTCCAAACTCGGTTCCGTATCGAAGAAACCACCTGATGTCGCATCGCCAAACCGTTCGATCATAGCGTCAGCGATTTTTTTAGCAAAGCTGAAATAGCTCAGATCACCCGTAACTTCATACGCGTCGAGACAGGCAATCGCAGTACTGGCGTAGTCATCGAGTAGCCCGCGCACAACCCGTTGCCCGCTCCTGTGTTCCGCGTACGCGACCACGTGCGCGAGCCCACTCTTTTCATCCCACGCTTCGGCCAGAATGCGATCGAGCGAGCGCAGGGCGAACTTGCGCGCCTCGTCGAGTCCCAATACCTGCGACGCCTGGAGATAAGCCGAGATGCTCATCGCATTCCAATTCACATAAATCGTCTTGTCGACAAACGGCGTCGGCCGCTTGAGCCGGGCGGCATACATCTTCTTCTTGGCGGAGGCGAGTAACCCCTGCACCTCAGTCACCTCGCGCCCCATCTGCGAAGCAATTTCTTCGGGCGGCATTCTCACCCAGAGAACGTTCTTCTCCGGGTTGTGGTGCATCTCGCCCACTTCGGCGATATCGTAGTGTAGCGAGGCTGCCTGAAATTCCTCATCCGTCAATGCAGCCCTCGCCTCGGCGACTGTCCAGGTGAAGTAATCGCCGTCGTCATCCAGGCTGATATCAGCGTCTTGCGATCCGTAGAAGCCGCCCCGCTCGCGATCGCTGAGCCATTCATCCATCCAGCGGATGATATCGCGCGCAACATTAGCGTAGAACTCGTATCCGAACACCTGGTACGCGTGAACGTAGTTCTTCAGGAGCTCCGAGTTGTCGTACGACATCTTCTCGAAGTGGGGCACAATCCAGCGATCGTCGACCGAGTAGCGATGAAATCCTCCGGCCAACTGGTCATAGACCCCTCCCTGCGCCATCTTGGTGAGTGTCGTCGTGATGACCGTGGCGACCCGCTCCTCATGGTTTCTGGCATACCAATCGAGCAACAGATCGACTGCCGACGAGTGCGGGAACTTCGGTGCTCCTCCGAAGCCACCGTTCTTCTCGTCGAAGATCGGCAGTGCCGCCTGCACCATGACTCCAATGATGCGCGGCGAAAAATCCGCAGGCCTTCCAGAGAAGCCTTCTGCGTGGGAGAGTACATTCATCGCTTCGTTGGCTGACTGCAGTACTTCGTCGGCACGCTCGCGATAGGCGGCCGAAATTGCGAGCAATATCTTCTTGAAGCTTGGGCGGCCGTATTGATCCACCGGCGGGAAGTAGGTGCCGCCATAAAACGGCTTCCCTTCCGGCGTTAGAAACACCGTCAGCGGCCATCCGCCAGTCCCGGAAATCGCCGAAACCGCCAACTGGTAGCGGCTATCGACGTCCGGACGTTCGTCGCGGTCGACCTTTACCGCGATGAAGTGCTCGTTGATAATCGCGGCGATCTCGGAGCTTTCGTATGACTCGCGATCCATCACGTGGCACCAATGGCACCAGACCGCGCCAATGTCGAGCAGGACGGGCTTGTTTTCGCTTTGCGCTACAGCGAAGGCTTCCTCGCTCCACTCGTGCCATTGGATGGGTTGATGCCGGGCGGAACGCAAATAGGCGGAAGACGCGCGCTCCAGCGCGTTGGTCGGCGGGGCCATAAGGGCAGTTTAGCAGGGATAAGCAGAGCCGGTCTGCCGACGCGAGTTCGCGAGGGGGAATGCGACGCAGGAAAGGCGCAGCAACGGGAATCAGGATAAAACGTCCCGATTCCCGCAGGCGATGCGAAAAGAAATCTAACGTTCTCCGCCGACCACTGCGGGCGGTGAGCTGGCCGAAACCTGATTGAGCCTGGCAATCGCATACAGCACCAGTTCAACCCGGTTGGAAAAGCCCAGCTTCTCAAAAATACGGAAGAGATAGTTCTTGACGGTGTGTTCACTCAGTTTGAGTTCCCGAGCGATCTCACGGTTTCCCATTCCCTCCGCCACCAAGCGAACGACGACTTCTTCGCGAGCGGTCAGCAGCGACAGGGGTTTCGATTTAGGTTGCTCGTAATTGCTGGGCTCGCTGCTGAAGGCATCCATGACACATTCCAATTGACGGCTGTCGGCCCAGATCTGGCCTTCCGCTACACGCTGAATACATTTGCTTAATAGCTTCAGGTCGGATTCCGAGCGAGCGAACACTCCCCTTGCCCCGGCACGGAAAGCATCGAGTACCAACTGGGGCTCGGTTCGATCCAGCAACATGATGAAGGGTAAGTCGGGACACTCAGTTCGAACTTGCTGCAGCCGTGCGAAGCCGGTAAGAGGCCCGTCTTGTAAGTGAGCGCCAATCAAGACGAGGTCAGGCCTGTCCGTTTTGAGAGTGTGCAGCAAGTCTCCGTTCTCGACGACGGTCGCAATCACCTGGAACTGAGGCTGCCGCTCCAGGGCCTGCGACAATAAATGACAAGCCATTACATTCGCGTCAGCAATGACGAGACGAATTGTGTGCTCGTTCGAGCGGCCTGTGGTGAACTTTCGAAACTGCGGTTTAGACGATATTTGTGGTTGTGGCAATCCTAGACGCGGCGACCGTTCCAAAATTCCTCCTGAATGTCTCCACTCATGCGCTTCAGCCTTCCTCACGCTTGCCAGCATGAGTCTATCTTTGCCCTAAATTCAGGTGAACTGGGGAGGAACTAAGCTTACAGCAAGAGCCATGGCTCTGGAATTATAAAAATCGTTATTTCCTGCTCGCCGGTCCCCTCCGGTGCACGGTTTCGATATTACTTAACACGTTTAGGGAGAACACTCCAGGAAGAACGAGAGGTTAGTGGCAATCTTGCCCCCACCTTGGTAGGAGACGCTCCTTCCACTACTCGGTAGGAAGAGTTTCTCTCCTCGCTATGTTCATACTTTTTTCTCTGTGTCATTCCTCTCCTTGCGCGGCGCTATTTTTTCTCGTGCTCCAATTTCTCGTAGTAACTGAGTATTTCCTGCCGACCCAATTCATTTGACCCGGACACTTTCGCCTCGAAAAAGGCCTGCGGACGGAACCAAATTCCACGAGAGTTTCTAGCTCTATTCGCTTCGGCCGAGTGCGCCTATCTTCGGCGTATCTCAGGTGAATCAAGGGCCACGATGACAGAAGACCCGGAAGAAACGCGTAATTGCCGTGAAGGGGAACGCAGGGTCTCGGGTCATCGTTACGAAATTGCGGTGCGGGTCTGGTTCACTTGGCGGCTTTCGGACGGAACGATGGGTGAGGGTACTGGGACGACCCGAAACATCAGCAGTCGCGGGGTCTGTGTCGTTAGCCGCGAAGCTCCGCCGTTCGCAACCGTGGTCGACGTAATGGTCGCAGTACCGCCAGTCAATCGGGAAGCAGAGTCCAGCGGGAGACTGCGCGGTACAGGGATAGTGCTCCGTGTTTGTGAGGAAAGCGGCTTCGCTGCGGAAGTCGCTTTCCATCTGGAACGGGCCGGGGCTTCACCGAAGCGGTCTCGGCAAAACGAAGCGCTATCCCGCAACGACGAAATAAACATTCCGCGCTCTACACAGATTCACTGAGGTTCTCGGCCTCAACGTCGGATCACGCAGACAGAAGAGAGGAGACAGCTTGAAAAATAATGCTAAACGCTCCAGGTCGAAATCGGTTGTGCGGCCCCGTTCTCAGAAGCAGAGAAGATCCACGTTCCGGCTCGGTGCGAGCGTCCTGTTAGGAATGTTGCTGCTCTCCGCGGTTAAGCATGTCGACGCTCGACTGACCAATTCCGCACCTCCGCAGACCTTGCCCGATGCGTCCTACAGGGCCTATTCAGAGAACGCAATGACGCTGAACACGCCTGTGCCCGAGCCAGGAACGCTCAGCATGCTGGCCTCAAGTGCGGTTGCCGTCGCTTTCTGCATACGCAAGCAACGCAACTTCCTGCACAGCAGGTTGTGCCTTCCGCCCCGCCCAATCGGGTGCCATCCACACTTTGAGCCCCGCGTAGAGGGCTCATCTTTGGAACGGTCCTAAGAGTCCACAACTGATTTTTTGTAGGGGCCCATTTTACCAACACGTGCCACGAGGCAGAAGAACGAACGGAGAACTCACAGTGAACGCTAAACGCCAATCGTCGATATTTCTGTTGGCCGCGATGGTCATTCTGACCATGTCCTTCCCCGCATTTGCGGGCGTTACCACCGTCAACTACCAAATGGATACTCCCGCCGGACAATTGGGAACTAGCCAAACCTATGGCAGCGGGATCTACCAGATAACCGCATACGGATACGAAACCAACGACTCCCCAGTCATCACCGGCCTGTTGAACAATGCCACCGGCACCTGGAGCGCCTCTAATTCGGTTGCCACCAATCTCTACGGCAAGCAAGGCGAAGGTCCGGTCGAGGATGGCCTGGGCATGGCCGCCGATCCGGATGGGGACAAGGAGAATTGGGATCAGCCCAATGCAGCCTACCAATGGGGCTTCACCGTATTGGACGTTCGCAACATCGAAACTATTTCGAATCTGCTCTATTTCCAGGTCCAGATCGGAAGCGCTCAGACCCACGAGTGGTTCACGATCTGGGGCAGCAACGACGCCACTCCCGGATCCGCCACGCTGCTGTTAGAGGGTAAGGCAGGCGCGACCGCGCAGACGCCGTTCTTCGATATCCCTGACTGGAGGTCCTACAAGTACATCTGGTTCGGATCGATCATCGAACCGGGATCGCAGGTCAATCATGCCGACACGCTACTCAACACGGACTTGGCCTTTTCCCAGTTCGCCACCACTCCCGAACCCGGCACCCTGGCGATGTTGGGCTCTGGACTTCTCTCCATAGCATTCACCCTGCGCAAGCGCTTCATGGGCGCCTCCGCATAGCACCCATCTCGAGCGGAGCCTCGTGCCGGCTGCGGAGCACGGCAAACGGCGTGAGGCTTCGCTCCGGTTCCCCAGAAGAAATCGGGCCCCCGCGAAAACTTTCTTGAATGAGGTGATGAGCGAAATGACAAATGAATATTTCCCGGTAAAGACGCCGGCCCGGTTCCTCTGGCAGCAGACCGATGGAAGTTGGCGAGAGGCTCGTGGTACCACCCGCGATATCAGCAGGTTCGGGGTCTTCCTCTCGACTGACACCGTGCCCTCACCCGGTACCCAGATTCAGGTGATCGTTAACCTGCCGGCCTCCGACCGGCGCGATCTTAACGGACAGCTTTACGGCAAAGGTGTGACGGTACGGAGCGAAGACGAAGGCTTCGCTGCAGAAATCCTCTTTCAATCCGGCTGGGCCAGTGCCTTGCTTCAGCTGGGCCGCGAGGACCCTCGCCCTTACAACTCCGCGCCGGCCCCGGAGCCATGGATACCGTCGGTCAACCCAGCGGCCTTCAATCAACAGGCGGCCCTGTAAGGGCGGTGAAGCGTGCCACGCCAGGCAACGTCTGCGCGTTAACCAGGCCGTTAAGGCCGGAGATTTCACCTACTGCTGGTCACGGTTTGTGATGCCTGAACTTGTCAACAAACGGGGAAGACCGTTCCCAGGATTCGACCACAATGCGGGCTGGTACATGCCCCTCTCGAGGCGACATGGTTCCGGTCCGATCCTTTAGCTGATCTGCTCACCCTTACCGCGGGAGCAGGGAAAGATGAACTATGAACCACTTCGTTTCACGCGCACTGGGGCTGGCCGTTCTCGGCTTGCTCTTCACCACCAGCATGTTTGCCGGCAGCGTCGACCTCGTGATTACGCAAAGCAGCTTCGCTACATACGGACCCGGCAACGAACCTATTGGTCCTTACCAGGGGACCTTAAATGGAAATCCCAATCTCTTCTCGTGTCTTGACGAGTTCAAGACCACGGATATCGGAGTGATGTACCCGGGTACCCTCGGACTTGCCACAACCGTCGAGGAGAAAGAAGCGGTCTGGCTCACCGATCAGGAAATAGATCTACTTGCCATGGGAAAGACCCCGTACACCGATCTCAGCCAGTTCGGTGATCTCAATTTCGCGGTCTGGCACATCATCGACCCGTTAAACGTTGACCTCTCGACGTTACCCGGCGCCCAAGCGGATGTGACCGCCGCTCAGAACTTCCTGGCGGCTAACCCGAACTGGGTTCCGAATCACGAAATATTCACTCCCGACGATCAGAATTCCCAATCTTTTGCGGTTGTGGGATCAACCGTTCCAGAGCCCGGCACGTTGGCGCTGCTGGGTTCGGGAATGCTCGGCCTAGGGGGCATTCTGCGCAGGAAGCTGAGGGCATAAGCCAAAGTTCCCAGGGTCAACACTCCCCGTGCACGAACGCCGGGGAAGATTTGCAACCTTTGGTTCAACCGGATAACAGGTTTTCTACAAACGCGGACTGACTGATATAGAGGAGAACAACGATGACCAGGATTCTCGGTCGTATTACATTGCTGACCTTTGCTTTGCTGCTGGCTGCAACAGCGGCCAACGCAAATTCGGCCAACCTCACCTTCAACAACGCTTATGGCGCCGCTTATCCAGGCACCGGTGATCTCACCTATCCTTACGACTTCACGATTAATGGGCAGGGCGGGAACGAACTGATGTGCATCGATTTCAACAATCACATCACCAACGGTGAAAGTTGGGTCGCCGACACGAGCACGATCACCACTGCCAGCCCCTTGGCATTGCAGCAGGCAGCGTACTTGTTCCTGGGCGTGTTGCACGGAGTTGATAATTCGGTCGACGCCAACGGCCTGATCTGGTACCTCGTCGACGGCGGCAACGCCCCCACTCTTGACGCGGGATCCCTCGCTTTGGAGGCGTCCTTGCCTGCGAGCTTCTCCGCAAATCAACTGGCCGGCATCATTCTGTACACGCCGCAAAACTTTAGCCAGAACTCGCCCCAACGCTTTCTGGGGGCCACGCCGGAACCCAGTACGCTGGCTATGATGGGCTCTGGATTCATTGCTCTGGCTGGCGTCGTGCGGCGAAAGCTGAAAGCCTAGACCGGCAACATTGTTTCCCATGCGCAGCTTCGGCCTAACGGTTCCGTCCTGAACCAGGGATGAGTACCGCTAGGCCGGTGCTTCCAACAACTCCCAACATTGCACGCAACAGATTAAGACGCACCATCCCAGAATCTGGCAATCTCCTCCCGGTGAGCACAGGTGCCTGAACCCGCCTCGCTGGTTATGGTTCTGGTCTCCCGAGACTTGTGTCCACGATCCACTCGCCACCGACAACAGACCAAGCTTTTCCTGTAACGTAGTACTCGATGGGCCGCATCCACGTTCTCTCGGAAAACGTAGCCAATAAGATCGCCGCGGGTGAAGTGGTGGAACGCCCTGCCTCGGTGGTCAAGGAGCTGCTGGAGAACTCGCTCGATGCCGGTTCGCATCGCATCCGCGTCAACATTGAAGCTGGCGGCAAGAAGCTCATCCAGGTCCTCGACGACGGCTGCGGCATGCTGCGCGACGACGCCATGCTCGCCTTCGAGCGCCACGCGACCTCCAAGATCCGCAACGCCGACGACCTGCTCAACATTGCGACGCTCGGGTTTCGAGGCGAGGCGCTGCCCTCCATCGCGTCTGTCAGCCGCCTTCGTCTGGAAACGCAGTCTCTCGAGGACGCTGCCGGAACCGTGGTCGAAATCGCAGGCGGCAAGCTGCTCACGGTCGAAGAGGCTGGCCTGCCCCTGGGCACCTGCATCACCGTACGAGACTTGTTCTTTAACATCCCGGCGCGCCGCAAGTTCCTGAAAGCCGAATCGACCGAGCTGTCGCACATCGCATCGCTGGTAACGCACTATGCGCTTGCCCATCCAGAGATGCACTGGGAGCTGCACTCCGCGACCAACGCCATGCTCATAGCACCGCCCGTCGCCGACCATTCGCAGCGCATTTATCAGGTGTTCGGCAAGGAGACGCTCGACCAGTTGCTGCCCCTCAGTGCTCTGCTGCCGCTGGCGCGCGTGGGACTGCCGCAACCTCCTCCGTGGCGCCGCAGCGAAGATTACGAAGAGCCAGTCGCGGGCGAAGTGACGCTGCACGGCTTCGTCTCCAAGCCGGAGATCCAGAAGCTCAACCGTAATTCCATCTTCATCTTTGTCAACGGACGCCTCATTCGCGACCGCCTGGTGCAGCACGCGCTGACCGAGGCCTATCGCAACATCATTCCGCCCACTGTCTATCCGGTGGTGTTGCTCTTTCTCGAGATGCCCGCGACCGAGGTCGACGTGAACGTGCATCCCTCAAAGACCGAGGTACGCTTCCGCCAGTCCTCTGGCCTGCACGACTTCATCCGCGACTCGGTGCGCGCCGTGCTTATGAAAGCGCGGCCTGTGCCGGCGTTTATGACGGAGATTCACGCGCAACCCTCCGCCTCACCATCCCTGTCACCCAGCGCAAGTAACCTCGCAGCCAACGACGAGTCGCAGATTACCGACGCGAATGCTGTGTTTGCCCTGCAGTCTCTGGAGCCGCCGCCCTTCAACGCTTCCCTGCAATTCGAGGGCGAGGCAATCGAAGTCCATGCCAACGCGGCCATTCCGGTGCCGCACTTCGCGCCACAGACTTTCGGAGTGCAGGCGGTGGCTTCGCTTCCTGCCGGCGCGAAGGGCTGTACCACGGCGCTCGCCGATGACGACGCCGCGGTAGGACTGGAGTCGCTCTCCAGCCTCAAGCCGCTTGGGCAGATTCGGGAGTCATTCATCCTGGCCGTCAATCCACAGGGCCTGTGGATCATCGACCAGCACGTGGCCCACGAACGCATCCTGTTCGAAAGAATTCTGAAACAGCGCTTGGCCGAATCGCCTGAGCGACAGCAACTCCTGATGCCGCTCATCGTGGAACTCACCCCCAGTCAGATGGCCGTGTTCACCGAGATCTCAGACGAACTCAGCCGCAATGGTTTTGAGGTCGAACCCTTCGGAACCCGCACTTTGGCGGTGAAGACGACCGCGGCAGGTGTGGCCGCCGCAGAGGTCGAGCACCTGCTGCACGAGGTCCTCGATCAGTTCGAGCGAGAAGAGCAGTCGCTCAACTTGGAGAAGATTCGCACCGCCATCGCTGCCAGCATCGCTTGTCACGCTGCCATCAAGGTCAATATGCCGCTGGAACAAAATAAAATGGAGTGGCTGCTGCGTGAACTGGCAAAAACGGACTGCCCGATGAGCTGCCCGCATGGCCGGCCCGTCGTTCTGCGGTATTCTGTAAAGGACATCCAGCGGGCATTCAAGCGGATATAGCAGCTAGCAATTAGCAATTAGCAACTAGCAAGGGCCATCCTCGGAAAACGACAATCGTGGTAGCCGTCATCGGATTGTCATCACGAGCGCAGCGAGGGATCTGCTTTCCCTTCCCAATCGAAGAGGAGTTTGTCTCATCGAAGAGCAGGCCTCAAGCTAATTGCGAGTCGCTGATTGCTAATAGCTTCTTATGTACGAACAACAACTCCAGGAACTGCGCCACGACAAGTGGCACCTCAACGGCAAGCCCGTCCGCACGCTCGACGACGCGCGCGCTTTCATCGATTCCACCGGCTTCTGTCTGCTGTACCCGGAGAAGTCACCGGTACTGGTGCCCACCTTCGTAGGCGCCTATGGTGGCACCGCCGAGGGCCTGCCGACGGCTCAGATGGCGTTTGCCAATCCGCTGGCCCACGATGCTAAGAAGTTGATGGTCCGGCTGCTGCGCGAAAGGGCTGCTTACGAGGCGCGCGTGTTTCCCGACAACAATTTCCTGGTTTCGGCTTCGGCATTTCCTTATTTCTATGGTCTGGTCGGCGACCGCAATCCTCGCCAGGCTCCCAAGCCAGGAGCCAGCTCGGGCTACTCACCGCTGGCGGGGGACGCTTTTCAGATCATTCAGAAGCAAGGGCCGATTCCCGAAGGACGCCTGCGGGCGACGCTGGGTAAAGAGATTTCCGGCGCCGCCCTCGATCGTGCGCTCGACGAGTTGTGGACCCGGCTGCGCATCACCCGCGTGGATTACAAGCAGGACGAAGGGGTCTTCTGGGACGTGCTTTTCCGATGGTCGCCAGACGCTGTGAAACAAGGCATGCACGTCTCAGTAGGCGAGGCGCTTACCGCGTTAGTTTCGAAATACATTGAATGTGTGGTAGCTGCTACTCAGGAAGAGGTCGAGAACTTTTTCTCTCCGCTGATCGGCCGCGCTCGTGTGCGCGAGGCCATCAACGCCTTACAGGCGGCCCGCGAACTCAGCTTCCTCCATGTGGGAGGCAAAGTCCTGCTGCAATCGACTGCGTTGGAAGGGGCGGTGCAGGTCGAGCGCAAAGTGCCCGCACGCCCTCGTTTTGAACCGCTCCCGCCCCGGCCCGGCAAACCGCTGGTGCAGCGGCAGTCCCGCGGTGCTTTCCCCGCACCCAAACCGTTCTCTTCCCGTAAGGACCGCAAGAAGAAATGAGTGTGCGCCGCAAACTGGTGATCGCCATCGATGGCCCCGCCGGTTCGGGCAAGAGCACCATCGCCGCCCGGCTCGCCCGGAAACTGGGCTACGTGAACTTGGAGAGCGGAGCCATGTATCGCGCCCTGGCCCTCAAGGCACTGCGGCAAAACCTGCCGCTTGAGGATCCTGACGCACTCCGCCAACTTGCTTCAGAAACCTCCATTCACCTCGAGCCTGCGCCGGAAGGAAATTGCGTGCTGCTCGATGGCGAGGATGTCTCGCAGCGTATTCGCGAAGCCGACGTGACGGCTGCAGCGTCACGTGTCTCGGTGCATCCTCCCGTGCGCCAGATTATGGTGACGCGGCAGCGCGAACTCGGCCGCGTTGGCGGAGTCGTGATGGAAGGCCGCGACATCGGCACGGCGGTGTTTCCCGATGCCGAAGTTAAGATTTTTCTCGATGCTCACCCTGACGTGCGCGCCGAGCGTCGCGGCCTGCAGCAGGGAGCAAGCTCGGCGCAAGAGACGCAGCGCGTCGCTGCTGAACTCGCAGCCCGCGACCAGCGAGACCGCACTCGACCGGTTTCGCCGCTAGTTGCCGCCACAGACGCGGTGCACATCGACTCCAGCGACAAGTCGATCGACCAGGTCGTCGCTGAGGTAGAGCGCCTGGCGCTAGAACGAAGTGGGGATGGTGGGGAGTGGATGGCGAATAGAGAAAGAAAAAAATAGAGAAGACTGGATCGTCGCCGCATCCGGGCCGTCAGAGTGCTATCTGCGTAAGCCTAATACCGGGTGCCGAGACAGAACCGAACCCTCAGGGCATCGTCTGGACGCCAGGGTTCGCCCGGCAGGGGGAGCTGCTGGCGCAGCCCCCCCGAACAAGTATTCCAGCTAGTTCACCGTGATACTCACCGGAAGGGAGGGAATCCCGTTGGCTACAACCACGAGTGTGCTGGCGCCGGTCTCCGTCGCCAGGGGGACATCGAAATGGGTATAGACAACTGTCTTTTTCGTCGCCACGCCCATGCTGCTGTGATTGTGGGTCCTGGCGTAGAAAACGTGCTTGGTGGCGTTGTTCGTAATCCGTACGAGCGGGTAGTTAGTGGCAGTCTCGAACTCATCCCCGAAGGCGGCAGCCTGCGACAGACCATTTAGCTGCTGGCCGGTGACAAAATAGGATTTGCCACGTATAACGCTTCCTCCGTTGCGGAAGAACGTAATCGGCGCCCACGACTGCTGGTAGGTCCCAGTCGTCGTATAAACTTCGGAACCTCCGATCAGCACCTCGCCCGTTGGCAGCACGATCAAGCTTCCGCCGTTAGAAAACAGCGTCGCTTTGAACGTCGTTCCGTCGAATTCGTACAACTGCCCGGAGTTGCCTTCGACCAGCACTTTTCCGTTGGGCAGCAGCACCGCGAAATTGTCACCTGCATCATCCCCATTCGGAAAATCCGGTCCCGGCACCCAAGTGCCCGGATCCGCAGTTTTAACCCCGGGATGGTAGACCGAAGTGTGACCGGTCGAGGCGTTGACGTGATGGGCCCCGGTTGCAAAGACGGTTCCATCAGGACGCAAGATGCCGGGCCCGGTTTCGCCAGGAGGACAGTACTTCTGACCGTTGCCGTAAGTGATGCATTGGACCTCTGGCGGCCCTTGCAAGTTTGCGATGGTGCTTCCGGCCGTGACCCATTGCCCGGTGGAGGGTATGTATTTCTCCGAATGGGGATTGTTCAGCACATCCCAGGTCAGGATCGAGCTGTCAGGCATCAGGGTCCAACCTTCTTCGGCGAACCAGTCGGACTTGCCCGTAGAGCCAACTTCGGTCCATGTGTCGGTAGCCGGATTCAGCGTGGCCATTTTCTGGTCGAATTTGCGACCTACCAGGAACAGTCCGTTCGGCAGCACAGCCGACGGCGAATCGCCGATGTAGGCCCAGCCGGAAGGCGGCGGCAAATTCGTCCAAGTATTTTTTATAGGATCGTAAATTGCGCCCAGGTTGGTAAAGGCAAAAACGCCAAAGTTGTATTCGCCACCTACGATCACCAAACGGCCATCGGCCAGGACGGCTGACGCGAAGGCATAAGGCTCGTATCCGCTGGGCAGACTAGCAAGCTGGGACCAGCTTCCGTTTACGTAGCTTCCGTTCTGGTCTGGCGTGAGCTTCCACCAGTCATTTCCCACGTTGCCTTGCACCATGACTGTGCCATCCGTCAACAGAAACGGAACACCGGCGCCGTCGGGCGGCTGATTCCGGAGTTGCGTCAGAACTTGCGCCTGGGAAAAACAAGGCAGGATCAGCAAGAGCGCGAATGCCGCGCCCGTAAGTCGTCTTGTCAAAATGAACCTCTTTCTGCGAGTCAAGCGGTGATAAACCCGGCCAGGGTTGTTGGGACGCGTCCCGAATTAACCAGCACTGCGGGTGATGGCGGGACATTCGCGTTAGTCATAAGCTTGGGACGGGATACGAGACGATATCAGTGGTGAAAACAGAGTGGCAGAATTTTCCGTCAGAGAGAGCTCGGATGTCAACCGTTCTGTCGGCGCTGCATTGTGAAAAATCGGCAACAGGAGTCGCCAGGACCGGCAGAAGCAGTTCCGATTACGACGCCAGCGCTCGAAGCACCTCATCGGCTACCGCTGCCGCGTCCACCGAAGCCTTTACATCGTGTACCCGGACGACATGTGCCCCGTGCAAGATGCTGGCCACCAAGGCAGCCAACGAGCCATACAGTCGCTCGCCAGGGTCAGCATCTTTGCCCAGACGCTTTCCCACCGTACGTCCCACAAAGCCCTTGCGGGACGTTCCTGCCATCACCGGAAAGCCCAGCCGACTCAGGTGTTCGAGATGTGCCAACAGAGGATAATTTTCTTCAAAGCTCTTGCCGAAACCGAACCCCGGGTCGACTACGATGCGCGAACGTTCGATCCCCCGCTCCAATGCCCCCTGCAGCCGATTTGCAAGATCATGCTCCACGAGGGAGGCGATTTCCGGTACCTGCGGGAGGCTACGCCATTGCTTCGGTGTGCCGCGCGTGTGCATCAGCACCACGCCGCACTGCAAGCGGGCGCAAGTTGCCGCCATCTCCCGGTCCCATTGCAACCCACTCACATCGTTCACAATCTCGGCCCCTTCAGACACTGCGGCCCGCGCTACCTCCGATTTGTAGGTGTCCACCGAGATCACTGCGTCTGGGCGGGCACGCAACACGCCTCGCAATACGGGCAGCACTCGCCGCAACTCTTCTTCGGCCGAGACCAGCGCAGCATCGCCCGCAGCCGCATCTGGTGCTACCGTCGAGCCCGGCCGCGTCGATTCGCCCCCGATGTCGAGAAGATCAGCGCCTTCGTCGAGCATCTCGAGCGCCTCCTCGATGGCCGCTCCCGGCTCAAGATAGCGGCCACCGTCGGAAAAGGAGTCGGGCGTGACGTTCACGACTCCCATGACAAGGGTCCGCTGACCAAGGTCCAGAGTGCGTGTACGTAAGTTCCAGCGGAAGGGGGGCCGCATGTCACCCGATTGTACCCGCCAAATCTGCGGAAGTCCGGCAGCACCCTGAATTGTCAGAAGGCTCGACTCTCCCCTAGCGAGTCAAGACCCGCACGTTGTAGCCATCGTCCTCTGATCGTAGTACCTCATGCCAGGTGTCGCTTACCGCTGGCAAGGGAGAGCCGGGTTGCAGCGCAGCCAGCACAAGAATCGTCGGACTTGTCGCGGGCACCTGCATCGTCAGCACGCCGTCCGCATGTTGGACATCGGCCCGGCGCTCGCTGTGAATTACGTGCTGTTTTCGCAAACGCAAGAGATGCCGATACCACTCCAGCATATCGCGATTTTCGGGACCGTCGTGCCAAGTGAGTTTCGAACGGTTGAAGGTCTGCGGATCTTCAGGGTCGGGCACTTCGTTGAAGTCGAATTGCTTGAATTCGCTGCGTCGCCCCTCGCTGACCGCCCTCTTAAGCGCCTGGTCCTGGAAGTCTGCGAAGAACTGAAAGGGCGCCGTCTCGTCATACTCTTCGCCCATAAAGAGAAGCGGCGTGTGCGGTGCGAGCAACAACAAGGCAGCCGCTAACTTCCTGGCACCCTTGGGGATAAGCACGGACACTCGCTCGCCTTTGGCTCGATTCCCAATTTGGTCATGATTTTGAAGGCAGATAATATTTGCCGGCAATGGCACATTGGTGGCGATTGTTCCACGTGGAACATTTTTCCAGAAGCGAAACGGCTCGCCCTGAAAGACGTATCCGTCGCGCAAAGCGCGGGCAATCTGCTCCAGATCGCCGAAGTCCTGGTAGTAGCCTTGGCGCTCGCCCGTGAAATAGGCGTGCACCGCGTGATGAAAATCGTCGCTCCACATGCCGTCGAGCCCGTATCCTCGCGGAGCCGGAACAATATAGCGCGCATCGTTCTCGTCCGTCTCGGCGATCACGCACACGGTGCGCTTCAGTTCCCGGGCCAGCGCCTGCGCGTTTTCCTGTATCTCTGCCAGGACGTGCTTGGGGGAATCGTCTTTGATGGTCTGCACCGCGTCGAGGCGCAGGCCGTCGAGATGATATTCGCGAATCCAATACAACGCGTTGTTCACGACATAGCGGCGCACGCCCTGACACCCGTCGTCGTCATAGTTGATGGCCTGCCCCCACGGAGTCTGGTGCCGCGAAGTAAGAATCGGCGCAAACATCGGCAGGTAATTTCCTTCCGGGCCGAGATGGTTGTAGACCACGTCGAGCATGACCGCGATCCCAAGCCTGTGCGCCGCATCGACGAAGCGCTTGAACGCCTCAGGGCCTCCATAATTGGTTTGCACCGCATAGGGCGAGACACCGTCGTAGCCCCAATTGCGCTTGCCGGGCGTGGCAGCAACCGGCATCACTTCGACAACCGAGACGCCCAGTTGCTTCAAATAGTCGAGCTTCTCGATGGCGCTATCGAAAGTGCCCTCCGGGGTGAAGGTTCCGATGTGCAGTTCGTAGATCACGTAATCGCGCAATTCCAACCCGCGCCAATCGTCATCCGTCCACTTAAAAGCAGAGGGATCGACAATCTCCGAGGGACCGTGAACGCCCTCGGGCAGATGCCGCGATACTGGATCAGGCACAGGCTGGCTGCCGTCGACAATGTACGCGTAGCGGTCGCCAGGGAGGGCCTCAGCAGTCGCGACGAAATCCTCGTTCGCGCGCTGCATCAGGATCTCTTGCGGAGGCAGCCCGCTTCGCAGCAGGCGTAGCTTCACTTCGCGCGGCTTAGGGGCCCAGACGCGGAAGTCGGTTAGCTCGCCAAGTGTAGTAGCGCCGTAAGAAAGATTCTGAGTGGCTGTTGTCACCAGACATCAGACGAGAGAATCAAGTTAGAGGATGCATTAGCGAACGGGTACACTTTGGTAGAGGTTGACGGCTATGCGCGCAACACGCGGCGGTATTTCGATTTGGATCGTGTGTGTAGTCGTGGGAGTCGTGGTCCTGGGAGTCGTTATCCTCTGGAGTCTGCCTGGCCTTCGACCTCTAGGGCTGACGGGCGGGCTCGTACTCCAATCCCCACCCATTGTTGACCTGTTAGACCAGACTCTGGCTCGGTCGTCACCGGATGCGACTAACTGCGGCCGGGTTAAGGTCAGAGGTAATCCGACGGAGGCTACAGATTGCGCAATGGGCGCTTTCAAGCAGCACAAGCCTTTCAAAGTGCGCTATGACCAGCAGGGAATCGATTCGAGCGTAGCTGTCGGCTTCGCTGGGCGAAACGATGGCACATTCAAGGCCTGGACGTTCGACGGCGATTTTATGGGAGGAGGCGGTACCTCTGCGACTCGGCAGCGCGTCGACGAAATCCCCTGCCCAATGCCGTTAATCTTGCGCCGGACGAAAAATGGCAAGCTAACCTGCTTCCCTGCCGTCTCTAAAACAAATTCAGAGCAGAACAATCTTCTGCCCGAAGACTATTAGTGCCAACCAGCACTTACAATCGTGAACGCATGCCTCTGATCCTGGCCTCGGCTTCGCCGCGTCGCTCCGAGTTGCTGCGCAATGCCGGTATCCCGTTTACTGTCGAACCGGCCCATGTCCCCGAGCAACCCTCTCCAAACGAAAAGCCTGTCGACTATGCGCAGAGGTTGGCGCGTGAGAAGGCGTTGGCCATCTTCCAGCGAAATCCGACGAGCGCGGTTCTTGGGGCGGACACCGTCGTTGTCGCCGACGATCATCTGCTGGAGAAGCCCGCCGACCCTCGCGATGCCGCACACATGCTCAAGCTGCTCTCGGACCATACTCATCAGGTGATCACCGGAGTTTCCCTGTTGGCGCCCAGCTTCGAGCACATCTACGAAGTGACGGAGTCGGAAATCACGCAGGTCATGTTTGGCCCGCTTACGTCGCACGAGATTGCCGAGTACGTCGCGACCCATGAGCCGATGGACAAAGCCGGCGCGTATGCGATTCAAGGCATCGCCTCACGCTGGGTGGAGCGCATCGAGGGCTGCTATTTCAATGTTGTGGGATTGCCGGTGCCACGCGTCTATCGCATGCTGCGCGCCTGCGAAGCAGCGACCGGGCTGAAGCTGTTGTGATCGAACACGACTGCGCCGAAACGCTTTGCCCGCGAGCAATCAGAAACTCACGCACAAGCCAACTTGGGGAGAGCCGCAGTCAGCTGATCGGACTGATGTCCGCGCTCGTGATAGCCATGGGGAAGGGTAAGCGCCGGTTACTTCTTTTCCTCGGGCGCAGCAGGCGGAGGAGGTGGTGTGGCATCGTGGTCGCCCATGCCAGACTTGAAGTTGCGAATCCCTTCGCCCAATCCTTTGCCGAGTTCACCCAGCTTCTTCGGGCCAAAGATGAGCAAGGCAATGATCAGGATGACCACCAGCTCGGGAAAACCCAGCTTTCCACCAAACATGACGCCTCCGGTAAAAACAGCCCGGTTCTCCTGCTTATAGAGAGCGGGGTTTCTGTCCAAATTCTAGGCTCTTAGAGCAGGGGCGTCAAAGTCGGACATGTCCTTATTTGACGGGCGGCCGGTTTTGTTGCATAAAGGAAATCTCTGTGGGCACAAAAGAGAACATGAGCTCAATGGGCCAGCCAGTGCCCGAGTTGCCGGTTGCTGATGTCGAACGCGCACAACAGCATTACAGAGACACACTCGGCTTTGAGATCGGTTGGCTTTACCCGGGCAAAGAGATTGGGGCGGTGGCGCGGGGTAATGTGACGATATTCTTTCGGAAGAGGAAGCCACCGTTCGAACCCGCCGTGCACTGGGTATTTGCCCAGGATATTGATGCGTCGTACCAGGAACTGAGGTCTTTAGGTGCGAACATCGTGGATCCTCTGGAAAAAAAGCCTTGGGGATTACGGCAATTCACCGTACAGGATCTCGACGGGAACCTCTTCTATTTCCATCACGACTAGATCGCCTCGATTAAGCCCGCCAGAAGCGCGGCACGTCGTGGCAATTCGGCGGCGACAATCGATTCGTGCTTGGCATGCGCGCCATCGCCTACCGCTCCTAAACCGTCGAGCGTCGGAATGCCCAGTCCGCCGGTAAAATTCCCATCCGAGCCGCCACCCACTGCGACCTCCTGCAGCTCAAATCCGAGATCGCCGGCAATGTTCTTCGCCAGATGAAACAGGGCTGAGACCTGCTTCGTGCGTTCCAGCGGAGGCCGATTGATGCCTCCCTCAATCTGCAGGGTGCAGCTGGGGTTCACCGGACGCAGGCTTCGGACCTTCCTTTCCATCACGGCTCCGTCACTCTTGCGCGCGACACGAAGGTCGACCTCGAGCTCGGCCCGGTCAGCGACAACGTTGGTACGTGTGCCACCGCGAATGACACCCGGGTTCAAGGTGATCCCCCGCTTAAGATCGGTCAGTCGAGAGATGGCCTGAATCTGATGCGCCAGTTCAAGGATTGCGCTGTGCCCTTTTTCGAAGTCGAGACCGGCATGGGAGGCGTGTCCGGTGATGGTGATCTTAAAGTCGCCTACTCCCTTGCGAGCGGTCTTCAGCGCGCCGCCCGGGCCAGCCGGTTCGCAGACGAGCACCGCCGCGCTTTGCTGCGCCACGCTTTCCGTGATGGCTCGGGAGGTGGTGCTGCCTTCTTCTTCGTCGGAGACAAGCAGCACAGTAACCGGCCGGGGGATTTTGCCATTGATCGCTTTCAGCGCCGCGAGAGCATACATGATCTGCGCGATGCCTCCCTTCATATCAAAGACGCCGGGACCGTAGAGACGCCCGTGCTCTTGCCGCCATGGCATACTTTTGAGCGCACCGAGATCGTAGACAGTATCGAAGTGACCAAGCAGCAGAACGGGCTCACGCCCCTTTGCGCCCTTGAACTCCACTTGGAGGGGATTGCCTGCGGCTTTCTGACGATGAAACTTCACGCGTCCGCCGAGGTCGCGGAACTGTTCCGCAAGGTAAGCTGATAGCGCATCACAGGCAGCCTTGTCGTGCGTGGGGGACTCGCGAACCACGAGCTCGCGCACCTGTGACACCATTTCGCTGTCCCGATCGGTGAGCCATTGCAAAACTTCTTTCAGATTGTCTGCGTGCTTCGGCGGTTTCGTCGTTCCCATGTTGTTGTCACTCACTGAGAATTGTCATACTTTCGCCATATCTCAAGCATTGTCATCACGAGCGCAGCGAGGGATCTGCTTTCCCCGCTGGCGACCTTTGACCGGCATAGCGATCGGGTCAGCAGAGTCCTACTCCGCGAAATGTATAATCGTGCCTTTCACGAGACCCACATGAGCGATACGCCGAATCCCGCGCCCGCCGACGGCGGCGAGAAGCAAACTCTCGATATTCAGGATATCCTGCGCATCCTGCCGCATCGCTATCCGTTTCTATTGGTAGACCGCATTACGGAGATCGTGCGCACCAAGCGCATTGTCGCCCTCAAGAACGTCACCGCCAATGAGCCGTATTTTGTGGGGCATTTCCCGGACCATCCCATTATGCCCGGAGTGCTGGTTGTCGAGGCCATGGCGCAGGCCGGCGGCGTGCTCCTGCTGTTTGAGTTTCCCGATCGCGAAGAGCGTTTGCTGTTGTTCACCGGGATCGAGAAGGCGAAATTCCGCCGGCCCGTCAGCCCCGGCGATCAGTTGCGGATCGAGGTCGACGTGCTGGTGTGGCGCGGAACCGCCGGACGGATGCAGGGCAAAGCGTACGTCGGGGATAAGGTAGCTTGCGAGGCGATCATTACCTGCCGCTTGCTGCACCGTCCGAAGAAGGCAGAGGAAACGTCCTCCTTGGCTGTGTCGGAGCAAGCATAACGACGATGAGTATTCATCCGACGAGCATCGTCGATCCGTCGGCCAAAATTCCCGACTCGTGCATCATCGGCCCCTATTGCACGGTGGGCGCGGGGGTCGAACTGGGCGAGAACTGCGAACTGGTCTCGCACGTCGTGCTGGGCGGTCCCTCGAAATTCGGCTCGCATAACAAGGTTTATCCTTTCGCGGTTCTCGGCATGGATCCCCAGGACGTGACCTATCGCGGTGAGCCAACACGCCTGCAGATTGGCGACTATAACGTCATTCGCGAATACGTCACCATCCATCGCGGCACCGCCAAGGGACACGGAGTGACCCGCGTGGGCAATCACACGCTCATCATGGCCTACACACACGTGGGGCATGACTGCGTGATCGGCGACCATTCCATGCTGGTAAATGCCGCCACTCTCGCGGGGCACGTTACGGTTGAAGAGTGGGCGGTGGTCGGCGCGTTGTGTCCGGTGCACCAGTACGTGCGCATCGGAGCGCATTCGTATATCGGAGGCGGCACGACCATCACGCAGGATGTGCTGCCGTATTCGATGACCAGCGCTGAGCGCGATACCCACGCCTACATGCTGAACAAGGTCGGCCTGCAGCGCCGGGGTTTTACGCCCGAGCGCATTCGCAAGCTGCATCATGCCTTCAAGGTATTGCTTGCGTCGAAGCTCAACACCTCACAGGCACTGGAGAAGCTGCGGTCAGAGGACGATTCGAGCGAAGACGTTTTGCTGCTGGTGAAGTTCATCGAGGCGTCCGAACGGGGAATCATCAAGTGAAGTTCGTAGAGCTGCGCTTCAGCGCTGCGGTTGTCAAGGCTTTGGTATTCCTCGGCTTTAGAGATTGCGTGGGGACTGATTTCTGAATTGAGGGGTGGAACGAACGCGACTTAAAGTTGCTCTACCAGCCGCACAGCGGCGACATTTGTCTTAGCCGAGGGCGTGAGCCCGCGGTCAAGTGGGAATAAGCACGAGCCGCCGAGCGGCGTCACTGGGTCGGGACACAGTCTCTGAAACCAGAAAGGTTTGGGGGGCTGAAGCCCCCTTCATAACTTGGGCCTGGGGACGCGGACCTGAAGGTCCGCTCTACCCGAGCTTACGACCATGGGAGCTGCTACGGGAAAAATTGGACTCATCGCCGGCAACGGAAAGTTCCCGTTGCTGGTGCTCGATGCTGCGCGTTCCAGAGGCCTGGACGTGATCGTAGCGGCCATCAAGGAAGAGGCTTCTCCCGAGATCGAGCAGCATGGTGCTGCGGCGGTGCATTGGCTGTCGTTGGGAGAGCTATCGAAGCTGATCGAGACCTTCCAGCGCGCAGGGGTAACGCGGGCCATCATGGCGGGACAGGTCAAGCACAAGCAGATTTTCAGCAGCATCAAGCCGGACTGGCGCCTGGCCAAGCTGCTGCTGTCGCTGCGAAGCCGCAACACCGACGCGCTGATCGGCGCTGTGGCCAAGGTGTTGGGCGATGAAGGCATCACCCTGATGAATTCGACTGAATTGCTGGAGCCCATGCTGGTGTCCGAAGGCGTGCTGACGCGGCGTGGCCCAAGCGACTCCGAGCAGACCAACATCGCCTGTGGGCGAGAGGTGGCGCAGCACTTAGCGCGCTTCGACATCGGGCAGACGGTGGTAATTGCCGAAGCTGCCTGCGTAGCGGTCGAGGCAATGGAAGGCACTGACGCCACGATCCTGCGAGCGGGTGAACTCATGCGTTCTCCCTCGCTCGGAAGCGGTCCTTCGACGCTGAGCCGGGCGCTGACGGTGGTAAAGGTCGCCAAGCCGAATCAGGATTTGCGCTTCGACGTTCCGGTGGTCGGGCCCAAGACGATTGAAGTCATGAAGCAGGCGGGCGCGTCGTGTCTCGCGCTCGACGCCGGACGATGCCTGCTCTTCGACAAAGAAGAAACGCTCGACAGTTCGGACGCAGCCGGAATCTGCATTGTGGCGGAGACGGTGGTCAGCCACATTCCGCATCGCGGATAGGAAAGCCGCTATTCGCTTTTCGCACTTGGCCATACGGAATTCGCTTTTCGCCATGTTGGCTTCGCCTTGAAAGGGCGCGCCTTCAGGCGTGCCGCACGATCCACCGTCTTGATTTGTCATCCCGAACCCCCTTCAGGGGTGAGGGACCTGCGGTTGCGTGGCACTGCAAAGCAGCCTGACGGCCCTTCGGTCCCCGGAATCATGAATGCGCAGCACCCAGCGCTGACGTGCCGTCCCGCGTTGCGGGACTGATTGTGAAACGATCTGTGCCGCTGCGCGAAAACCGCAGATCCCTCACCCCTGAAGGGGGTTCGGGATGACAAGACCAGGAGAGGCTCAAACAGAGGAGGTCGCACCGCGTAACCCGAGTCCACCCCGTCACCCCCGCTGTGCACTGAGGTTGAAACAACTTTGCCGCTCGCGCAGTTAATAGGAGAAAATCGAAGCATGGCGAATGACCGTGCACCGCTCCGCGTGGGAGTGATCGGCACCGGATCGTTCGGCCGTAACCATGCGCGGGTCTATCGCGAGCTGGCGGCCGATCCCGCGAACGCGGTGGAATTCGTCGGCATAGTTGATGCCGATCCTTCGCGCGCGCAATCCGTCGCCTCCGAATTCGCTACGCACGCCTATCGCTCGCTGGACGAACTGATCGATGCGGGCGTGCAGGCTGTCTCCGTTGCCGTGCCGACGGCAGCGCATCTGGAAGTGGCTGCCAAGCTGATGCAGAGCGGCGTCGACGTTCTCATCGAGAAGCCGCTGGCCATCACGCTTAATGAGGCAGACGAACTCATTGCGATCGCCAAACAGCATGGCCGGATCGCGCAAGCCGGACATCTCGAGCGCTTCAACCCGGCGGTGCGTGCCACCTGGCCGTTGCTGACGCAGCCTATGTTCTTCGAGGTGCATCGTCTGAGCGTCTTCTCGCCGCGATCGCTCGATGTAGACGTTGTCCTCGACCTGATGATCCATGATCTCGACATCGTGCTGGCCTTCGCTAAGTCTCCGGTGAAGGAGATACGCGCCGTGGGTCTGCCTATCCTGTCGAAGAAAGTCGACATCGCCAACGTGCGCATGGAACTGGAATCCGGCTGCGTCGCCAACTTCACGGCTAGTCGCGTAAGTACCGAGCGCGTGCGGAAGCTGCGCTTCTTTCAGCCGCGGCAATACGTGTCGCTCGACTACGCGCGGCGCGATGTGCTGGTGCTCTCGGTGAACGATGCCGGCGCGGCGATCCAGGAAGACGATCCCTTCAACCCGGGAACGATCGCCGCCAGCGCCTTTCCAGGCATCACACCTTATAGGCCTCCGATCGAACAGCAGGAACCTCTGCGCGCCGAATTAAACAGCTTCCTGCGGGCGGTTCGCGAGCGGTCGACGCCGGAGGTAACACTGGAAGATGGCCGTCGCGCTCTTGCCGTGGCCCTGCAAATCGTCGATGCCATTGCCGCGCACAGCCGGCGGGTACATCTTCCGCAATTGACGAGCGCCGGAAGCTAGCCTACGCTTCCCAAATCAGCATGCCCGACGAAATGGTCACGATCGCGAAATTCTTCAGCCTGGGCGAGGCGAAGCTGGCGCAGGGCAAGCTCACGTCCGCCGGGATTTCGACCTTTGTGTGTGATGAGAACATGCACGCTATGAACTGGCACATGGGCGCGGCGTTGGGCGGAATCCGTCTCCAGGTGCCCGATAGTCAACTGGTCCGCGCCCTGGAAGTTCTCGCCGACTTCGCGCCCGACGGCGCGGCTGACGACAGCGAAGACGAAGGCGAGATGGAGGAAGTCGACTGCTGTCCGGAGTGCGACTCGCTGGAAATTCGCGAGGCGAGTAACGCGAATCCACGGCAGATCGCGCTATGGTCGGCGGCCATACCGTTTCCCGAACCGCTGGAGGAAAAGCGGCGCCGCTGGAAATGCATGGCATGTGGTTATCAATGGGAAGAAGTGGGGGAATGAACGCTTGGGACTCAGGGGACCCCGCTGGTTTTCGGTGCCCCTGAGCAACCTGATAATTGCATCAGGACAAGCAATTCAGCTGCTTTGTAAGATGCAAGCGCCGTTGGAGTGTTGCCTGCGAGCTCCGTCTGTCAGCGTTGTCGTACGATCTGGTCGTTCGTTCCTCGCGATTCCATCGATCTGACGTCCCCGAAGGCGCATGTGTCTACAAGAAGCCCGCGCGGCTAACCATCGGTTCTTGCCTTCTCATACTCCCGCCGCGGCCACTCCTTCGTAGTAACGTTGGGTGCGCGGCAACTTCGAAGCGTAGCCCAGAAGGAAGAACAGGGCCGTCGACAGCAGGCACACTGCAAGTCGCACGTGCGCCAGCGGCAGCGGGACCAGATCCATGAACTTGCCCAGCCGCCATGCCGCCCAGTTGATCACTTGGGTAGGCACCACCGTCCAGATGGCCACATAGAACCACGCTCGTTCGGCGCCTTCACCGAAGGTGGAGCGCTTGGCGCGCGGCGTCAGGTTCAGCGCCGTGGCCAGGACCACCGCCAGCGCCAGCGGATAATACGCATATTTGTAGAGCGCAAAGAGCATCCAGTGGCCGTTGATCGAGGCCACGATCAGTCCGACTAGATTGAGGACGTAGGGAACAAGGATGTCGATCCAGGCCGCGGTGTAGCAGACGACACGATACGGCAGGTTCGGCTGGTCGACGCCGTAATAGTGAATGTAGGGACGCCGCTCGCATCCGGGAATACGTCCCAGAAAACCGCGCCACACTACGACTGTAACCACAATCGCCAGCCAGATCCAGTGGCGGCGATCGGGACCGTGCGCGTACAGATCATAGGTGAGCGGAAATCCGGGAAGAACCCAGAAGACCCAGAACCAGATGGGAGTATGGAGAACGCGGTAGTACTGCTTGTTACGCTCCCGGAAGACGGCCTGTTTCATAGCGAGAGTTCTAGGTTAGCGGCAAGCGCGTGGAATGCGCAACCAAGATGCTACCAGCCTTTGACTGGGTGATCGCGGGCAGAGCGCAGCACCAACGCTCTTTAGCAGATAAGCACCTCTAGAGACAACAACCATAGCCTTAGTGCTTAGCGGGGAAGCGACGAAGCCGGGAAAAAATCCTCTCTGAATCTATACTCACTAAGTTCTTTATAAATAGGGTTAAGTGGTATACACAAGGCTCTTTCCTGAAACAATGCGCTTGACAGCATATGCGCTTGGAAGCATACTGGATGACTTGGACGGTTGGATTTCATGAGGATTTCGAGCCGGAATTCGATGAGCTTTCCGAGGAGGTCCAGGATGAGCTTTTGGCCGAAGCGAAATTCGTCGAGAAGTTCGGCCCGGAAACTGGCCGCCCGCACGTGGACAAGCTGAAGGGTTCCGATTACGCCAATATGAAGGAGCTTCGCTTCGAGGCGGAAGATGGGGAGTGGAGAGTGGCATTTGCTTTCGACCCGAAGCGCCGGGCGGTACTGCTCGTAGCCGGGGACAAGACCGGCGCGAGCCAGAAGAAGTTTTATAAACGGCTAATCGCGAAAGCCGACGCTAGATACAAAAAGCACCTTGAAAAGCAGAAGGCTGACGACAAACGAGCCAAGGAAGGAAAAAAGCCATGAAGACGCTGCAAGAGAAGCTGAACACTCTGCCCGTGACCCGGCGCAAGAAGATTGCCCGGCGAGCGGCCTTGCTCATCGCCGAAGAAATGACCATGCGCGAGCTGCGCAAAGCGCACCAGATTACCCAAGTCGAGATGGCGAAGAAGCTCGGCGTGAAGCAGGAGCAGGTCTCCCGCATTGAAAAGCGCACGGACATGCACATTTCGACGCTGAAGCGCGCTATCGAGGCCATGGGAGGGCAACTGGATTTAATCGCGAGGTTTCCGACTGGCGCGCCAGTCAAGCTGACCGGATTAGCGGAGCTGGATGCCTGAGATTTTCCAGTCGATCGATCCGCTTCACATCCGTCACGCGCCTGCGACAGCAGTCGCCCTTTCGGCTTGGCCTATGTTGTTCGGGATGATAGTCAGCATGTCGGTCTGCACCTTGTCCCACTGCTGAATGAGGAAACCTTTGGTCTCAAACAGCTCCCGGATGCGGCCCGTATCCCAGCCGACAACTTCCTCGAGAATCGGCACGAGGATCGCCAGAGCGTTGTCGCTGATCACCGAGCGCTTGGCAATCGGTGCCAAGTACTTGTTTTCCGATACTGCGATTGTGAATCCATCGCGCCGGTTGATGTGCAGCATGACATGAATGTCGGAGCTGCCATCGCCGACATACACAACGCGATCTGGCCCGATCTTCAGCTCCTCGGTTAAGGAGTCGATGGCCGCAACCTTGCCGTATCCGGCAGTGACCTTCGTGATACGTGAAATTTCGCCTGAGGCATCGAAGTCGAACTCCGTACCATAAATATGGTCGGCCGGAATGATGCCTTCCAGGGCGGAGCGGATAATCTCCACCGGGCCGGCTGAAATCACGTAGAAGTCGAAGTGACAGCCTTCGACGTCATTGGACAGAAACTTGTACAGCGAATCGATATTCGGCTTCAGCCGAACCAGCTTTCCGGCTTGGTACAAATGCTCGCGGCGCACCTTGCGAAATGCCGGGTCGTGCAGTAGCAAGTAGGCAAGTTCGCCACCCTGCTGTACCAGATTCAGTTTCGCCATGCCTTGTGCCTTGCGCTCGAACTCGGCTTCAGGAATGCCGATCAGGTCCGCAAGCACATAGCCGGAGTCGTTAAAGCTCAACGTCTGGTCGAAGTCGCTCGCCAAAACATAGCGTTTTTTTGGAGAACCCTTATCGCGAACTAACTTGTTGTCTATCATGGCTTCTGTTCTTCCCTTATGAATGCGATGTTCTGCAGACAGCTTGCAAGAATATTTATAGGATATCCATTAGAGTCTCGTATCTTGTTGAAAGATGATGAATTTGGGATAGATACTTTGGATACGTGCTATCAGCAACTTGAGTATGAATAGAACGAACAAAAGGCGAATATGCGGGCCAGGATTTTGGCATTGTCGGCCTCGGGCTCCGAACAAGAAAAGGAAAAGGGGAAATACCCGGGGATAGTCAATTACATAACAGAGCTGCCCGGCAACTTTGCGGCCGCCGGGCTTTCGGGAAATTCGGATGAGCTCTTTGTTTTTTGCTCTCTGGATTGGGTTTGCGTGGGGCGGTCTGCGCGGGCAAACCTCTGCCTGGCAGCCATCCCCGGGGCATGCTCAGGTTTCGATATGGCCACGGGCAGTGCCGGATGCGCAGCCTGTCACGGGGCAGGAGACGATGACCACCGAGACAAAGCAGTTGGTTGCCGGCAGGCCGTGGATTTATGTGGGCAACGTCTCGCATCCGACCATGACGGTATATTCGCCAAGCGGAAAAAACACTGGCGCCGCAGTGGTCGTGTTTCCCGGCGGAGGCTATCAGATTCTCGCCATCGACCTTGAAGGCACAGAGGTCTGCGACTGGCTGACGACCAGGGGAGTCACGTGTGTGCTCTTGAAGTACCGTGTGCCGGGCGAGGGACGTTATCCGAAATCTGGACCGTATCCGGACTCACCGTTGGCCTTGCAAGACGCGCAGAGAACGGTAGGGCTGGTGCGCTTTCACGCCCCGGAGTGGCATATTGATGCGCACAAGATCGGCGTGCTTGGGTTTTCGGCAGGCGGGCACATGGCGGCCGCGATGAGCACGCACTTTGCGCGGCGTTTGTATCCACCTGTCGACGCGGCCGACAAGGAAAGCTGCCGTCCCGATTTTGCGGTGGCTCTCTATCCCGGGCATCTCTCGATTGATTCTAGAATCCATGAGTTGAATCCGGATATTCGAGTCACCAACCAGACTCCGCCAACATTCTTGCTGCAAGCCGAGGATGACCCAGTCGACCGCGTAGAGAACTCGCTGGTTTACTATGCCGCGCTGCGGAAGGCCGGGGTTCCGGTCGAGATGCATTTGTACGCGCACGGTGGGCATGCGTTTGGGCTGCGACACACGGAGCATCCGATTACCGCGTGGCCTCAGTTGGTGGAGACGTGGTTGAGAACGATTGGAATCCTTTCGCAGTAGGAGCGGCTCCAAACGCCGGTTCAGAAGGATCGGGAGCGGCAAGTGTCGCGCGGCCCAACTGCGCTTTGCTTATGGCCGCAAGAGCGAACTGCCGTTATAGTGTTGTGAACTGTCACGAAAGGCGGACCATGATCCAGACGGCGGCAATCGCCACAGTGTTGATCTGCGCCCTGACCGCTCCAGCCTGGTCGCAAGCCGCGACCTCGCAGAACACCTCCGTTCCCGCGGAAGTGCAATCGGTTTATCCCGAGGTGCAATCGCTTTACATCGATTTGCACGAGCATCCTGAGCTTTCGTTGCACGAGGTCAACACCGCAGCGAAGCTCGCGGCCCAATTGCGTCAACTGGGCTACCAGGTAACGGAGAAGGTCGGAGGCACGGGCATTGTCGGCATCCTGCGGAATGGGCCGGGACCGACCGTGATGCTGCGCACGGAACTGGACGCGTTGCCCGTCGACGAACAAACCGGGCTCGTTTACGCCAGCAAGGTTACGACGAAGGACGATGCAGGGCACGACGTTCACGTCATGCACGCTTGCGGACATGACGTCCATATGGCGGCTTGGATCGGAACTGCCGACATCATGGCCAAGACGAAGAACCAGTGGCATGGAACGCTGATGCTGATCGGACAACCAGCGGAAGAACGCGTAATGGGCGCCAAAGCCATGATTGCCGACGGACTTTTCACCCGCTTTCCAAAGCCGAGTGTGGGCGTTGCACTGCATGCCACCAATAGCCTGCCCGCAGGTACGGTGGGCATTACGCCCGAATACATGTCGTCCAACTCAGATTCCGTCGTGATCACTGTTTACGGCCGTGGCGGACACGGCGCAGAGCCGGAAACTACCATCGATCCCATCGTGATTGCCGCAAAGCTGGTCCTGAGCTTACAGACGATCGTGTCGCGCGAGATCAAGCCCGGCGATCCGGCGGTGATTACCGTCGGCTACATCCAGGGTGGAACCAAGGCCAACATCATCCCCGACCAGGTTGAGCTTGGGCTGAGTGTGCGCTCTTACTCGGACGGGGTGCGGAAGCATTTGCTGGCGGCCATCGAGCGTGTCGCCAAGGCGGAATCGGAAGCGGCGAACGCGCCCAAGCCGCCGGTGGTGCGCGTGGTCGAGTCGACCGGAGCGATGTATAACGACCCGAAGCTCACGGCGGAGTTGAGCGATGTACTCCGGCAGGCGCTGGGCGCCGGCAATGTGCGTCCACTGCCGCCCTCGATGACATCGGAAGACTACTCGGAATTCGAGCGTGCCGGGGTGCCGTCGTTCTACTTTGGCTTGGGCGTTGCCGATCCGGAGAAGTTCAAAGAGGCCGCGGCCAGCGGTGCCACTCTCCCTTCCAACCATTCACCGTTTTTCGCGCCCGACATGGAACCGAGCCTGAAAACCGCAGTCGAAGCGGAGGTGGCGGTCTTACGGGCATTGCTCAAAGGGAACTCCTGACTTGGCGGGAGACCCCCAGACGTTTAGTATTTCGTCGCCCGGGTTCCACGGGCCCGGGAACACGCTTGCATGAAGATTCTTTCCATCACCACCGACCAGGAGCTCTCGGAATTGCGTAAGTTCGCCCTCGAAGCCGCCGGCCACGATGTAACCGCTCTGCTCAGTGAAAAAGAAGGTCTCGCGGTGGCGCAGGAACCGGCATCGGAGTTCGACGTAGTGCTGATTTGCCACCATGTGCTCTCGGGGACAGCGCGGCAGATCATCCGTGTGCTGCGGCAGTACCACCCGGAGGCCCGGGTTATTTACATGGTGCGGCAATACGGCGAGTGGCCCGATGTTGAGGCCGACCGCTACGCCGTGGGTGCCGATGGCCCCTCGGCTCTGATGCGCATAATCGCCGAAGTTAGGACCGCTGCCTGAACTGGAATCCGTGGCCTTTGGGCCCCGGCTGCGGCGGTGCGCTGCGAAACTTAAGTCGGCCTTCCTGCCCTTAATCCGTTAGTGAACACTCGACTGAAATTTATGCAGTGTCACAGCAAAAGTGTGCTACTGTTGCACAACTTTCAGTGCTGCCGGGCATCTTGTATCTTGCTGCTGCCGGCAGCTCAACAAAGATTAATGGGTCGCGTCGAGTCAAGGTGGGGAAACATGGCAACTATAGCTTTAGTGCTCTTGATTGTGGTCAGCTACGTGGTGGGCACGCTGACGAGTTCGGTCGATACCGAGCGCGAACTGCCCCACCGATTCTAGCAACCGCCAATTCAGCGCCGCTGCGCGCTCCCTCGCTTTCGGATGATCTGCTACGGGCTCGCCCTTAATGCGCCTGATTCTCATCTACAATAAATCGCTGACGTTGCTAATCTCTTAAAAGAGTCCAGAACCATGACCCACGCCTGGCACGACATCTCTCCCGGCGGGCACCTGCCGCAGGAGTTCAACACCGTCATCGAGATTCCGTTCGGTTCAAGCGTAAAGTATGAACTCGACAAGACGAGCGGTCTCATTAAGCTCGACCGTGTGTTGTATTCGGCCGTGTACTATCCGGCGAACTACGGCTTCATACCCCAGACGCTGGCGGAAGACGACGATCCGCTGGATGTCCTCGTCTTATGTCAGGAAGCGGTTGTGCCGCTGACGCTGATCCACGCCCGCGCCATCGGTCTGATGACCATGATCGACAGCGGCAAGCGCGATCATAAAGTCATTGCCGTCGCGACCCAGGATCCGGAGTTCAATTCCTACCAGGAAGCCGGCGAGATGCCCGATCATCGCTTGAGCATGCTGCGCCGCTTCTTTCTCGACTACAAGCAACTCGAAGGGAAAGCCGTGGAAGTTGACGAGATTGAATCGTCGAAGAACGCCTTTCCCATCATCGAAGACGCTCTCGCCCGCTACAGTCAACAGCGGCGCAAAGGCTTCGTGCCTTCGCACTGAGCAGTTGCATTCCACCCGCCGAACCATCGCGAGTCGATGCTGCTACTTCGTAACGGCGTAAAAGCAGCACGCAAGTAATTCCGCCTTGTGTCGAATTCCGAAGCAAATTGTCTACACGCGGTGTCTATTCTCTCCAGCGCGAGAGAGTGCGCCGGCAATGTTCGAAGACAGTCTGGTTGAATCACTACGGAAGCGGAATCACCGGGCGCCTTGGACTACGACGCTGTCGTTCACGGTGCAGGCAGTAATCGTCGGGCTGCTGGTATTGCTGCCGCTGCTGCTTACGCAGGCTTTGCCAAAGCACCAGCTCATCCTTCTGCAACCACCACAACCTCCGGCGGCGCGCGCGGCAGGGCCTGCGAGAGTCGATCGCCGGAGAACCCAAGCGGCTGAGCTAGACCACGGTGTCCTCCGCTTCCCCAGCAAGATCCCAAACATAATCGCAACGCTGCGCGAGGAGTCCTCTTCGTCCGTCGCTCCCCTGGGTGTTGCGGGCGACATTCCGGGCGGAGTTCCAAATGGCGCTCTCTTCGGAATTAGCGGCGTTGCCTCCACTCAGGCTGCGCCCCTCCCGAAGCTGGCGTTGCCTTCGAAGCTGCGCGTCTCTTCCGGCGTGGCCGAAGGCATGCTCCTCCACAAAGTAATGCCTCAGTATCCAGCCCTGGCGCGACAGGCGCGGATCCAAGGAGCGGTCGTACTACAGGCGGTGATTGACAAAGCAGGCTCAGTCAAGGATCTGCGCGTGGTCAGCGGACATCCCATGCTCATACCGGCTGCGATGGAGGCGGTGAAGCAATGGCGTTATCGGCCCTACTATCTGAATCGTGAACCGGTTGAAGTAGAGACGCTCATCACCGTGAATTTCACGCTCGCGGAGAATTAAGTCGCTGGAATCTGATAGTCTGCCTATACTCTTGCAGAAATTGCGATAAAAAATAGCTGCCCTACACCACCAGAAATAACGCGTGAATTTCGTTTTTGCATCTTACAGTGAGGGTTTCTTCCGCCATTCGACTTGCATCCGTTCGAAAGAAAGCAACGTGGCTTGAGATTGCGCGCGCGGAGAGGACTTCGTCACTTTCTCCCGCTATTGGGGTTTGATCGATCCGATGCACTTCGTCCGGCAAGTCTTGCTCAACCAACCCACTTCGGCATGGCCAATGGTGGCCATTTCCCTCGCAGCGCTCGTGGTTTGGTACCTCATTTCAGCTAAGCGCGACGAAAGTGCCAGCGGCGAATCAACCACCAAAGTGAGGCTGCGGAATACTTCGCAAGTGTTGTCGGCAGGTGCCGGCATTCTGCTCGTTTTTTTTGTTCTGCGGAGCCAGATCCAAAGCCGTCATCCGGACGGAGCGCTGGAAGCTGATCTGCTCGCCGATGCGACAGCCCTTGAGCCTTTCGCTCTTACGGAACTCGGCGCCCGTGGCCCCGGGGTTGCCGTCGCAACGTATCACAATGACAATGCGCGCACAGGCCAGAACGTCGCCGAGACCATCCTGACCCCGGCCAACGTGAACGCCTCAACCTTCGGCAAGCTTTACTCGTATGCGGTGGATGGCTATATCTACGCGCAGCCGCTCTATATTCCGCAAGTTGCAATCGCGGGCAGCGGAGTGCGTAACCTTGTGCTGGTGGCAACCCAACATGACAGTGTCTATGCCTTCGATTCCGACTCGGCCTCGTCCTCGCCGCTGTGGAGGGTGAACTTCACCAACCCCGACGCCGGCATCACAACCTGGGCCTCAAGCGACGTGGGTGCCAGCGACATTGTGCCGGAAATCGGCATTACCAGCACGCCGGTGGTCGACACCATCACCAACACCGTCTATGTGGTTGCCGCAACCAAAGAGAACGGCGAATTCTATCATCGAATTCACGCTCTCGACCTGAGCTCCGGGGCGGAAAAATTCGCGGGTCCGCAAGCCGTTCGGGCCAGTTATCCGGGCAGCGCTGTGGACGGTGAGAATGGGGCGGTTGGCTTTCACTCGCGCTACCAGCTGCAGCGGGCCGCGTTGTTGCTCTCCGGCGGCCGAGTGTATGTTGCGTTCGCCTCCAACGCGGACTTCGGCCCGTATCACGGATGGGTGATAGCCTTCGACGCTACGACGCTGCAGCAGGCAGGAGCGTGGACTACATCGCCTAACGCTTACCAGGGGGGCATCTGGATGAGCGGTTGTGGTCCTTCGGCCGATGCAGCGGGAAGTCTTTACCTGTCGACGGCGAACGGCCCTTTCGACTTCGACCATGGACTGGCTGGCCCTGACTTTGGAGACAGCATCGTTCGCTTGACGCATGGACCCAATGGAATCGCACTTTCCGATTACTTTACCCCGTACGATCAGAGCGCGATGGCGCGGGATGATCTCGATCTGGGATCAGCCGGTGTGGTAGTGCTGCCTGACCAGCCAGGACCGCTTGCCCATCTGGTTGTAACCAGCGCGAAAAATGGCCATATCTACCTGCTGAATCGAGACAACCTAGGCGGCTACAACTCCAACGGCGGCCGTAATCCGCGTGTCGTTCAGGAGCTGACCGGAGTCTTGAAACAACAGATGGGGACGGCTGCCTATTGGAATGGCAATGTGTACTTTGGCGCGGGAGTCAGCCCCAGCTTCGATTCGATACGCGCCTTCAGTCTGCACAACGGGCGATTGTCTAGCGCCCCGACTTCACGAACCCCTGCCGTTTACAAGCTAACTCGGAGCACCGTGACGGTCTCTGCCAATGGCAACTCGAATGGCATTGTCTGGGCCGTCGAAACCGATGCCTACTACGCAACAGGAAGCCACGGGGCTGCGGTATTGCATGCCTACGACGCAAGAAACCTTGCTCGCGAACTCTACAACTCGAAACAAAGAAGTGCGCGCGACAATCCCGGTCCTGCGTCGAAGTTCACCGTGCCCACCGTCGTCAACGGCAAAGTCTTCGTGGGCACGGCCAATCAATTGAGTGTCTACGGACTGCTGTCGCCACCCTAGCCGTTGAGCCGCGGCTATGGTCTCGAGGGAGGCACATGCCCGCACCAGGTTGGGCCTCCCACAACGTAAGGCGACTTATTCTCGGCAAAACACCAATGGACTCGCTGTGGCGTGAACTGGTTCACCACTTCCGCCGGAACGTCCGGTTCTGCCACCTGCTTAAATTCGAACGTAATGGTGGCATCGGCTGCGACCGTGGCCAGCAGATAGCCATAGACGTCGGTCATCGCAATATCGGAAGCGCCATGCTCGGGTGGTAGACGATAGCGCACGGCGCCCGCCGTACCCACGATCCAGCCCGGCAACGCGTCGTCCGGCGAGGCGTGACACGCCGTTGCATAAACGTTGTTCATGACAAAATGCGAATGACTCGCCAGCACATAGACATTCTTCTTCGTCGTCCGGCGAAAGTCGATGAGTTGCGAATAGACCTGTCGTCCCGAGACCTGCTCCTGCGCCGAATCGTTCATGCTGTGACCCGCCGACAGGCTGTCGGGTAGGGCGGCGTGCATGCCGAGAACTACGGTGCGAATCGTCGGATCGGAGGCGTCGGCCTTCAGCACGGCCTGGAACCACAACATCTGGTTCGCGTCGAATTCATCGGGAGAAGCATTGTCGAGGGTAATGAAGTCCACACCTCTCTGGTGCCAGTGATAGTAGGTCTTCATGAGGTGATCGGCGGGATTGTCAGCAAGCCGCTGTTTGCGAAGTTCCGATGCATCATACCAATCGACAAATTGCGGAAGCAGCTCGGCCCGGCTCTTGGGTGGAATCAGTTCGTGGTTGCCCACTGCCAGATACACAGGAAGATCGCCGAAGGGCTGAAGCTGGTGTGTGATGAAATCGGTCCACGCGTTGCTTTCATAATCGAGAATTACCGCGCTCGGATTGATCTGCCGATAGTCCTCGTCGAACATGAAGATGGCGCGGTAATCGCCGAGATGCCAGTAGAAGGCCGCATTGTCTTTGCGCACCCCTTGTGCGATAGCGGGCATCACGATGTCGCCGCAATTGCGCGAGTCGCCTGAGACTGCGAAGTGCCATGGCGTACCCGGGTCGGCATTCGGCAGTTTGGCCTGGGCAATCAAACTGTTGGCAACGCACCAGAGCAGCAGAAATCTCAGGATGCAACCTGGGCTGCTCCGGAAATGCGGGGTACGCGCTGGCATCGGCGGCTTCTCCTGCAACACTGCGTTTCTTCCCTGGCGCTCGATCATAACGCAGGATGCAGCACCTTTGGCGAAGCCGGTGGATCTCGCGTTGAAAACGGTTGGCTGACAAGGTAAGCTGCTCGGGTCATCGCGCAGTCTGCGCGAAGCGGAGGAGACGCCAGATGCCCGGTTTGCGACTAGCGAGTTTCCTGGGGTTGCTCGTGGTGTCACTGCTCTTCGGTTTGGATGCAAGTGTGCTTGCGCAGCAACGCGGCGATGAGGCTCGTCTCAGGCCGGCTTATCGCTTCGAGCGCAATCACTGGGTGTATGTCCACCTCGAAGGCTCGCCCGCCGACATCGGTTATCAGCATGGGTATCTGCTGGCTCCGGAGATCGCCGACGGGCTCAACGTCGTCCGTACCCGCGACACCCATCGCACCAAGAGGGATTGGCTGTTCTATCGCACCACGGCCCAACAGGTCCTGTGGCCGCACATCGATGTCGAGTATCAGCAGGAGTTGCAGGGCATCGCCGACGGAGCCAAGGCGCACGGTGTTAGCCTGGACGTGTGGGATATCGTTGCGCTGAATGCCATGGAAGAAGTCCCTGACTACTACGTCCCGATGCTCGATCGGCAGGAAAAACGGGCTGGCGCGCCGGTGCTGAAGTCGCCCGGCAACTGCAGTGCCTTCGTAGCAACGGGATCGTGGACGAAAGATCACAAGCCGGTCATTGCCCACAGTAACTGGACCGACATCGCCGCCGGCACACGCTGGACTATCGTCTTTGACATTGTGCCCACGCATGGCTACCACATGATCATGGATGGCTTTCCAGGAATCATCGTCAGCGACGACGACTTCGGCATCAACTCCAGCGGGATGATGGTGACGGAAACGACCATCACGGGCTTCTCCCTCTTCGACCCGAATGGCAAGCCCGAATTCATGCGCGCGCGTAAAGCTTTGCAATATGCGACGTCGATCGACGAGTACGTCGCCATCATGCTGGACGGCAACAATGGTGGTTACGCCAACGACTGGCTGCTGGCCGATAACAAGACGGGCGAAGTGGCCCGCTTCGAACTTGGTCTGAAGATGCATCGCGTGTGGCGGAGCAAGGACGGGGTTTTCGTCGGCTCAAATTTCCCGAGCGATCCAGAGTTCATCAAGACCGAAACAGATTTTGATCCGGCAAATATGGGCAGTTCTCCTAACGCGCGTCACAAACGCTGGGACGAACTGATGGCCGAGAACAAGGGACAGATCGACTTGGCGATGGCGCAGAAGTTTCTCGCCGATCACTGGGACACCTACGAGAACAAGGAAGCGCGTAACGAGCGTCCGCTCTGCGGCCATGTCGCGGACTCTCCGCGGGGTGTGCCCGAGTGGTCGTGGCCGCCATACAATCCGGCAGGAGCCGTAACTTCGCAGGCTGCCGATAGCACCATGGCGAAGAACATGTCGCTCACCGCGCGCGCCGGCTATCCCTGCGGCGAGGACTTCATCGCAGCATCGTTCCTCAAGGAGCATCCCGAATTCAACTGGGAGAGCTCAATTCTCAAAGATATGAAAGGTAATCCCTGGGCAGAGTTCAAGGCGGGGGAGAAGCCGTAGATACCTTGTCCCCTTGGCTCCTTCGAAAGCATCTATAATTAGCAATATTGTTTCCGACCTCCGTGGCCTAAAGGCATATCCAGGGTTGCGGTGGCGGTGTTCCGCGGTATTTGCGGAACCGAGGGTGTGGAGGGAAACGTCCACGCCTCCCGTGCTTGGAAAGGAAACGCGTATCACCTGAGGCTGAGCCTTGCGTGCTGCTCCTCTTTCCCTTCTTTGCGCCAATCGAAAGCAATTTGAACTGCAGTGAACGAGGTCCTTCGACTCTATCGGCTCAGCCCTCATTCCGGTCAGGATGAGAGGCTTGCGTCGACGGTTGAGTTGACTGGATCGGCAGCGAAGAGCGACAAACGAAGAGCGAACTAGCGTGCTTCTCATCGACAAATTCGGACGGCGCATCAGCGATCTGCGGATCTCCGTCACCGACCGCTGCAACTACCGGTGCGTCTATTGCCGGTCGGGCAGTGATGGGCCGCAATTTCCCGAGATGCCCATCGCTGAATATCTGCGGATGGCGCGCGTGCTGGTCGGGATGGGCATAACCAAGGTCCGGCTTACCGGAGGGGAACCGCTGCTGCGGAAGGGCCTGGTTGCGATGATCCGTGAACTGAGCCAGATGCGCACGCTGGATGGTAAGTCTCTCGACATTGCGATCACCACGAATGGGCATCTGCTGGCCGAGATGGCGGAACCTCTCGCCGGGGCCGGCTTGTCACGCGTTACGGTGTCGATGGACGCGGTGGATGAGGAACGCTTCGCGCGGATCACGCGCGTGCCGAACGGCTACGAGCGCGTGCTCGAAGGCGTGCGTGCCGCTCAACGCGCCGGCCTTGGCCCGGTGAAGGTGAATTGCGTCCTGATGCGCGGCTTCAACGATGACCAGATCACCGCCTTTGGCCGCTTCGCGCGCGAAGAAAAGGTGGTTGTCCGGTTCATCGAATTCATGCCTCTCGAAGAAGATCGCGTCTGGTCGCCGGAAATCGTTGTGAGGCTCGAAGAGATCGTCCGCCGCATGGCCGAATTCATGCCATTGCGCGAGATCCGGCGTGGTGAAAGTGAGACGGCTCGGCGTTATGTCTTCGAAGACGGTATCGGCGAGATCGGCATCATTGCACCGGTGTCGCATCCCTTCTGCGGACATTGCAGCCGCATTCGCATTACCTCCGACGGCAAGATTCGCACCTGTCTCTTCTCCGTGCGCGAACACGACCTCGCAGCGTTGATGGCGAAAGGCGCCGATGATCAGCAGATGTCCGCTTTTATTCGCCAGGCCGTCGACCAGAAAGAAGAGCGCCACCACATTGGCGAGCCGGGCTTCGTCCCTGCCTCGCGAACCATGGTACACATCGGCGGGTAAATCTGCGCGCGGCCACCATCGCACTGCCGTCCCAGGACCAATAAGTTGCGAAAAATTCAACGAAGCGTAACAATAAACATTCCGTGAATTGTGACGGGCGTGCGCCGGAGGGACGAGTGCATCTCCGGCGATTCTCAATTTTGTAACAAATGCGCCGAACAGGTCATCGAATAAAGTGAGACTGGAAGAAGCGTCAACTTGCAGCTTCAACATCCCCGTAGTTCGGGCGCCACAAGCGTAGTGGATCTACTGGAGCCGCAGGACAGCTTTCAACATCCCCGTTCCGGGCGAAATTTTCCGATCAGCGGAACCGACGTGCCGGGACTGAAGGCAGAGACAAAACGTGGCTACAGCAACGATCATAGAATCGCAGTCCTGCTCGCTCGAGAACTATCTCGTGCTTCCCGATCACACCATGGACGACCGCATTGCGGCAGCGCGGCGTGAATTGGGGAAAGAGTGCGTGGTTTTAGGACATCACTATCAGCGCGATGAAGTGGTGCGCTTTGCCGATTACCGCGGCGATTCGTACCGGCTATCGCAGGTGGCGGCACAGGCCGAGGGACGGTACATCGTCTTCTGCGGCGTGCATTTCATGGCGGAGAGCGCCGACGTATTGTCGCGACCTGGGCAATCGGTCGTTCTGCCCGATCTCAATGCCGGATGTTCGATGGCCGATATGGCGGAGATCTCGCAGGTCGAAGCGGCCTGGGACCAGTTCGTCGACTGGGGATTCGCCGACGATCAGGGCCAGGGCATTACGCCAATCACGTACATGAATTCGACGGCAGCGATCAAGGCGTTCTGCGGAGAGCGTGGCGGGCTGGTGTGCACATCGTCAAATGCCAAGGGCGCCTTTGACTGGGCGCTCGCCAGGAACGAGAAGTTGTTCTTCTTGCCCGATCAGCATTTGGGACGTAATACCGGCTTCGCGCGTGGCATTCCTCTCGACGAGATGGTCGTCTGGGACCCTTATCAATTGCAAGGCGGCTTGAGCGCTGAGCGGCTGAGCAAAGCCAAAGTGGTCCTGTGGAAGGGACATTGTTCGGTGCACCAGCGCTTTCTGCCGGAGCACGTGGAAAATGCGCGCACTACCTATCCCGGCGTTCAGATCGTTGTGCATCCCGAGTGCCGCTGGGAGGTCTGTCAAAAAGCCGACAGCATCGGCTCGACCGATCACATTATCAAATTCGTGGAGCAATCGCCGGCGGGATCGTCCATAGCCATCGGCACGGAAATTCATCTGGTCAATCGCCTGGCCAAGGAGAACCCGGATAAGCACGTCATAACGCTCGATGATTCCGGCTGCTTGTGTACTACTATGTATCGCATCTCGCCGCAGCACCTGTGCTGGGCGTTGGAGAACCTGGTCGACGGCAACGTCGTGAACCAGATCAAGGTGAAAAACAATATAAAGATGTGGGCTCGCGTGGCACTTGATAGGATGTTAGAGATACCGTGATTATTCGAAAACGTCCTCGTGAAAAGTTCCTGCGGCGAATTCCGCGTTACTGGCTCGATGTACGCGAGTACCGCCGCCGGGTAGCTACTCGCCGTAAAAGCAAGAATCAAACCCAAACCCAACTCGCAGAGCAGTTAGAGGTCGACATGGCGCGTACGTTCACATTCTCCGAGGCTGAAACGCTTTTGCCGGTGCTGGAATCGCTGTTGCGGTCCGCCATGCAGGCGAAGGCGTTGATCGAAGAAGTGGATGCCGAGTTCGATGCTTTGCGCAGCCGCATCTTCATCAATGGCGGCACTCTGGTGAATATCGCAACTGTGGCCCGGCGCAAGGCAGAGCGCGAAAAAGCCATTCAGCGCGCCAAAGACGCCGTGGCTGAGATCGACGCCGCCGGCGTGCAGGTGAAAGATCTCGATACCGGGTTGCTGGATTTTCCCTGCGCAGTCGGGGAGGAAGTAATCCTCTTGTGCTGGAAGCTGGGGGAAAAAGGCATCACCCACTGGCACAATATGACGGAAGGCTTTGCCGGCCGCAAGCCGGTCGACGAACGAATCATGCGAAGCCAGAAGAAAAGCAATTAGCGCTTTGCCATGATTCAACTCTCCTCTGCCGGCAAGCGCTTCGGCCCGAAACTCCTGTTCGACAATCTCGATTGGCTGATTACCCCGCATGACCGCGTGGGACTAGTAGGTGCCAACGGCACTGGCAAGTCGACTTTGCTGAAGGTGCTGGGGGGCCTCGAGTCGCTGGATTACGGCAGCATTATCTCCGCCAAGAACACGACGTTCGGGTATTTGCCTCAGGACGGTTTGCAGCTCTCCGGCCGCACGGTCTTTGCCGAGTGCATGTCGGTCTTCGACGATCTGCGCGCTCTGGAGAAGGAGATGGAGGATCTCTCCCGCAAGATGGGCGAGATCGATCACACCTCGACCGAGTACGCACAGGTAGCGGACCGCTATGAGCGAATCTCCGGCCAGTTTCACATGAACGACGGCTATGCGCTCGATTCCCAGGTCGGCACGGTGCTCGACGGACTCGGCTTTCGCAAGGAAGACTGGGCTCGCCATACAGAGGAATTCTCCGGCGGCTGGCAGATGCGCATTGCGCTCGCAAAATTGCTGCTGTCCAAGCCGAACCTGCTGCTTCTGGACGAGCCGACCAACCACCTTGACCTGGAAACGCGCAATTGGCTCGAGCAATACTTGCTCGACTATCCCTATGCGTACGTGCTGATCTCCCATGATCGCTACTTCCTTGATGTCACGGTCGATCGCATCGTGGAAATCTGGAACAAGCAGGTGCAGTTTTACAGCGGGAATTACGAAAAGTATCTGCAACAGAAGCAGGAGCGTCGCGATTCCCTGGTTTCCGCCTACAAGAACCAGCGCGACCGCATTGAACAGCTCGAAGCCTTCATCAACCGTTTTCGGGCGCAAGCCACCAAGGCCAAGCAGGTCCAGAGCCGCATCAAAGAACTGGATAAGATCGAACGCATCGAGGTCCCTCCCGACGAGCGGACCATCCACTTCAGCTTTCCTCAACCGAAGCCGAGTGGGCGCACCGTCGTGGAGTGTACGGGAGTCGCCAAGAGTTATGGCGCGAAGGAAGTTTTTCGGGATGTCGACTTCACCATCCAGCGTGGAGACCGCATTTCGCTGGTCGGGGTGAATGGCGCCGGAAAATCGACGCTGATCAAGCTGCTTGCCGGAATTGAACCGCTCACTCAAGGCGCTCTACAACTCGGTCATAACGTCGAGCCCGACTACTTTGCCCAGGACCAATACAAAGAACTTGATCCGGCACGACGCATGCTGGACGATCTGTCAGACGTTGCCGTGCATAAGTCGATGACGGAGTTGCGGGGTGTACTGGGCAGCTTTCTTTTTTCCGACGACGACGTGTTCAAGCCCATAGGCGTGCTCTCGGGCGGGGAACGGAACCGCTACGCTCTGGCCCGGATGCTGTTGCATCCCTCGAATTTCCTGCTGCTGGACGAGCCCACAAACCATCTCGACATGCGCGCGAAAGACGTGCTCCTGGAGGCTCTGCAGGCCTACAACGGAACGGTTGTCTTCGTTTCGCACGATCGCTACTTCATCGACAAGTTGGCGACACGGATTTTCGAAGTCGGCGGTGGACACGTGGAAGTCTTCCCTGGCAACTATGAAGATTATTCGTGGCGCAAGCGGCGTAGCGGAGAGTCGGAAGAGGGGGCGGCGGCCGTGAAATGGGTTCCCACCCTGGCGGATGTTCCCGGATATACCGAACCGAAGAGCGATGCCCGTAAGCGCGTAAATCCCATCAAGCTGAAACAAATGCAGCAGCGATGCCAGCAGGTTGAGCAGAAGATCGGACAACTCGAAGAGGGCATTGCCGAGTGCGAGCGTGAATTGCAGTCCTATGTCAGTGCCCAGGAAACAGCGCGCTGGACGAACTTGCTGGCGCAACAGCGCGCCGAACTTGGACCTTTGCTGGCGGAGTGGGAAGAGCTCTCACAAGTGTTGGAAGAGGCCAAGGTCAGCGGCTAAGACAAGGCATTGTGACGTCGATTATCCACTGCGTTTACCGGCTGCGCGTGCCCGCCCTTTATAGGTCTGCAGAGCGAGAGGGCCGCTAAGATCAAGATCGTGGGTCATGTGCGAGGCGACTTGCGCGACAGAAAAGCGCACGGCCTCGCGGCAAACACGGCAGGGAGGGAATTCCTCCCCACGTACTGCCAGCACCTCGTGGGTTGCCCGATGACGGAAATGAACCACGTAGTAGATTCCGGAGATCGGTGCCATTTCACCCGGCCGGTAGGAGCGGCCTTCGTGCTGTGCTTTGTTTTCCATCCCCGGCGCTCGGACGAACTTTCTCCTTGCGGTGGCCCTGGTGGGCAGCGACAAATGGCAGCTAGTTGAACAGAACCTCGGCGTGGGCGACTGGTGAACGCGTGCATTAAGATGCAACCGTCAGAGGAGCGGGTGCCTCCGCCATGCGACATTTTCTAAAATTCCCAGGGCGAACACGGAGCTTGTCTGGTCTGTTCTTGAGCAAGTCGAAGCCGCGGGATGTTGCTTACTCTACGACCTTTAGATCGATCGCGTACTTCCTTTCGGAAGCAAGTAAAGATTTCTCGCTACAGCTCTCAACGACCGTCTAACCTCCTCATTCTGCAATGGCCAATTGGCCGGTTACTTGCATTCATTGTCTGTGACAACCAAAGAGCATTGAGAAATGAGGCTATTCATTGGGAAAGAACGTCGACAGCTATTTACTACCTGCATTAATCGAAGCTTATGCCAGCAAAGCAACGCCGCAAGCGGCAAGGATGCCGCGGGGTATTCCGGCTAGTCGAGTCTTCCGTGGCGTAAGAACAGCGGAAAACAACCGATCGCGTTCAGCCAGCGCCTTAGGGAGCGTTTTACTTGGCCGGGTTTACCGCACCGGCGACCGCATTCCTGCGTCTGGAATCTACCAGGTTGCCGAGCATGCTGATCATGACGAGCCGTTCTCCACGGCGTTGGTCATTCATGAATCGTTCCCGCGCTGCGCGGTTTGTGAACAGGAGGTCGTGTACCGGCTCGTACACGCTGCTCCCTACATCCGCGACGACGAAGACTTTCGCAAGCACGAATGACCCCTTGTCTCAAGAGAACCCCACTCTCACAGGAGTGATTTTTTTTTGGCATGGCTCACGGGCGACGTCTGCAGGCGCGAGTTTTTGCACGTGGACTGCTCCTACCTTTCACATCCCGTCGTAATTAGGTCCGCCCCCGCCTTCCGGCGGCACCCAGGTGATGATCTCGTAAGGGTCCATGATGTCGCAGGTCTTACAGTGGACGCAGTTGGAGGCATTGAGATGGATCTCGAGTCCGGACGGAGCGTCGGGGGCTTCGACCATTTCATACACGTTCGCCGGACAGAAGTTCTTACAGGGATTGCCGAATTCTTTGACGCAACGTTCGTTGCAGATATCGGTGTCGTGAATGACCAAGTGGGCAGGTTGATCTTCTTCGTGCTTCGTTCCGGAGTAGTAAACGTCGGTAAGCTTGTCGAAGGTCAGTTTGCCATCACCCTTGGCGGCGTTGATGAGAGCCGCTTCCGCTCCACCGTCGGGCGGTAGCTGGTCGAGATGACGCATGCGACGATGCCCGCTGTGGCTGGTATAGTGCGCCCTTAACCCGCGTCCGCCTGTGACTTGTTGAATGCCGGCGTGAAACATGCCGGCGAGAAACCCGTTTTCAAAGCCCTGGTGAAAATTGCGCACGGGCCAAAGCTCGGTCTTGATCCAGCTCTTCTCGACACGGTCTTGAAACGATCCCAGCATGTCGAGCGAGTAGTCGTTCTTCTTCATCGCCTCGAAAGCGGTTTCGGCTGCCAGCATGCCGCTCTTGATGGCAAGATGAATTCCCTTAAGCCTCTGGGAGTTCAGGAAGCCCGCCGAGTCGCCGAGAATCATCCATCCATCGCCCGCAACCGGAGGGACACTCCACCATCCGCCGTAAGGAAGCGACTTGGCGCCATAGCGGACCATCTTGCCGTCGGCCAGCAGCTTGGCGATAAAGGGATGCTTCTTGAACTCCTGCAATACGTGGTGTGGATCGATGCGCGGATCGGCGTAATCGAGGCCGGTAACGAAGCCCAGCGACACCAGGTTGTCTTTGGAACCATAAATCCACGCACCGCCGTACTCTTTGAAGGTGAGTGGGTAACCCATGGTGTAGATCACTTCGCCGGGAGCCACGCGATCCGGCGGCAGTTCCCATAGCTCTTTCACGCCCACGCCATACGTCTGGGGATTCCGTTCGCGATCCAATTGGAAGCGCCCGATCAGTTGCTTAGTCAGAGAACCGCGAGTTCCTTCGGCCAGGATCACAACCTTGGCTTTCAGGTCGTAGCCCGGTTCGAAGTTGGATTTGGGCTGTCCGTTCTTATCCACGCCCTTGTCGTCAGTACGAACGCCAACCACTCGTCCTTTCTCGAATAGCAGTTCGGAGCCGGCAAAACCGGTAAAGAGCGTGATTCCCGCTTCTTCCACTTTGCCGCCCAGCCACTTCACAAACTTATTGATCGAGATCACGTAGTTGCCGTGGTCGCGCATGGGAGGAGGCGTGATAGGAAACTTGAATTTACTTCTGCGGGTTAGAAAATAAACTGCCTCTTGGACGACCGGGGCATCCAGCGGGGCTTCCTTTTCGAAATCCGGCAACAACTCGCGCATCGAACGGGGATCGAGCAACGCACCCGAGAGACAGTGGGCGCCGACTTCACGCGCCTTTTCCAGAACGTAGATATTGTCCTTCGATAGCTGATGGTCCGGATGGAGTGCGTTGTGCTCGTCGATCTGCTGCGAGAGCCGTAAAGCACAGGCCATCCCGGCGGGACCTCCGCCAACAATCACAATGTCGGCTTCCATCACCGGACGTTCTACGGTGGGAAGCGGCTTGCGAAATACGATCATGCGTGACCTTTCGGTGGTTTCTAGGACTTGTCTCGATTGAAGCGGGCTAAGACCACGTTATACGCGCGGCGCTGCCCTGAGGTTCCGGCTCAGCCGATCGGGGCCTTGCTTGATCTGCCGCTCGAGGGCACAGCCAAAAACAAAGGCGCAACTGGATGCGCCTTCCTCACAACGGACCCTTCAGTCTCACACACCCCTGGCCTTCTTCACTTCTTCAATCAGAGGAGGCACGATGTCAAACAGGTTCCCAACGACAGCGACGTCGGCGATCTCGAAGATCGGCGCCTCCGAATCCTTATTGACGGCGATGATGGTGCGTGCGCCCTTCATCCCAACGACGTGCTGGATGGCCCCGCTGATTCCCAGCGCCAGGTAGAGCTTGGGCGCGACCGTCTGCCCGGAAGAGCCGACCTGGCGATCCATCGGAAGCCAACCGGAATCGCAGATGGGACGCGACGCCGCGATTTCTCCCCCCAACGCATCTGCCAGTTGACGGGCAAGGTCGATGTTCTTCTGCTCCTTGATCCCCCGGCCAACCGCAACGATGATTTCCGCTTGCGTAAGATCGACGGCCTGCTTCGCCTCCTTGAACGGGGTCTCCGGCCGATTGCGCACGGCCTCCACGTCAAGGTTTATGGTCTCCACAGGAGCGGCAGTATCGCCGGCAAGGACCTGGTCGCCGCGAAACGCTCCGTTCTGAAAGGTAGCAAAATACGGCGGCTCACCCTGGAACGACACGTCGGCCGCAAACTTACCCTGAAACATCTGGCGCGTGAATAACAACTTGCCGTTTTCGTATTTGTAACCGACGGCATCGCTGACCAGCGAGCGGTTCAACGCGCACGCCAGTTTGGGCGCGAAGTCTCGCACCTGGTAGGTGTGCGGCATGAGTACCAGCGTGGGCTGTTTGTCGGCGATGAAGCTCTTCAACGCAGCAACGAATCCATCGGGCGTGTAAGGTTCAAGTTTGGCCGACTCGATGTCGTACACCTTTGCGACCTTCTTGCCCGCTATTTCGCCGACGATATCGGCGACCCCGCTGCCCACAACCGCGGCCTCGAGGGTCCAACCTGTTTCGGCGGCCAAGGCTTGTGCTCCTGCCAGTGTCTCCCAGGAAACACGGTTTAACTTTCCTTGACGCTGCTCCACTACCACCAGGATCGTGTCTGCCATTTGGTCCGTTTCTTTCCTTCGAACACTCGTTCTTCGCTGCCGCAACCGTTGGAACCAACCCTGGCTTGCCGGTCGAAGCTTCCGGCGAGCAGGGGCACTCAGCTTTGCCGCGACAACACGCTAGGCTACGGTCTCTTCCTCGTCATCATCCTGTTTCTGCTGCCGCAACGTATTGGCCATATCCCGTTGACCGAGGCGTGTGGCTCCCACGGCCCGGCGATAACGGGTCCCGAGGATGACCAGGACCAATCCCAACAGTCCGACAGCCCCGACCCCGATCGGCCAGAACCATGAGCCGTCGCGCAGGCTGTTGAAGAAAAATACGCCGTAAAGCCCTGCAACCCACAAAAGTATCCATCCGACGGTCAGCAGGATGGAACCCAGGCGGCGATTCTCGACCGTGCTGTCGATGGCGGCTTGATCAAATCCCGGCATAGGAAGAACTCCTTTGGAAGAGAAGTTTGATGCCAAACGGTTAGATGCCCCCAGCCGATGCGCGCGGGTTCCCCCCGGTCCTGAGCTTCGGTTATAACACTCGCATCTCGTTGCGCAGCTTGTCGACCAGCTTCTTCGCAATCTCCCCCGGAGGTCCTTCCAGGGTCTCCGTCTTCTTCGTCTTTTGCGGAATGTACAGCTTCTCAATCTTCTGCAGGTTTTCGCCAATCGCCGCCTTGATGTCATCGAAGCTGACTTTCTTCAGCGGCTTGTTCTTCGCCTGCTTGATGCCCATCAACGTGGCATAACGCAGCTTGTTGATTCCTGACTGTATGGTGAGCACGGCGGGCAGCGGCATATCGACAAATTGGAAAAATCCAGCTTCCAGTTCGCGTTTCACGCGGATGCCATCTTCGTTTTTTTCGATCTGCATGATGATGGTGGCGTGCGGCCAGCCAAGCAGCTCGGCGACAATCACACCGGTTTGCGCGAAACCGTAATCGTCCGACTGCAGACCGGTGAAAATCAGGTCAAAACTTTCTTCCTTGATTGCGGCGGCGAAGGCTTTTGCGGTATTGAAGGCGTCAAGGCCGACAAATCCATCGCCTTCAAGATGGATCGCCCGGTCCGCCCCCTTGGCCAAAGCTTCGCGCAGCACCTGCTGCGCCCGGGCCGGGCCACCGGTGATCACCACCACTTCACCGCCGTGCTTTTCTTTTTGGCGCAACGCCTCTTCGAGCGCGTAGGCGTCGGGTTCGTTGACTTCGTAGGAAACGTCTTCGCGAATCCAGGTACCACTCTCGTTCAGCTTGAGAGGCGCATCCTTCTGCGGAACCTGCTTCATGCAAACCAGGATCTTCACCGATTCTCCTCAGTCGTGCCCCAGCAGCCAAGCTTACCTTGTGCCGGCGGGCCCTGTCTGTGCCTTCCATCACCGCATGAGTGGCCGCCAAGAGCCTTTACAACCGCGCAAATAGCGCGGCCACGTCCGATCAGGCAAACGCGCCAGTATAAATGAGTGGGGTGAGCTTGGGAAATCGCGGCAAGTCTCGGAGCGCGAAGATTTTCCCAACTCTCGTGCTCGCGCAAATTTGTTCCTCCGCCATGAGAGAGTTTCGGCCATTCCGTCGCTATTCCCAGTAGCGGCTTCTGCAACGACCCTGAGCCGCAACCTAACGCAGAGAGGTATATCACCATGTCGCCCACAGTTGGCCGTTTCATCTCCGTAGTCTCCCACCGCACCCTCCGCGTCCTCGCGCCGGCCGTCCTGTTGTGTGCATTCGCCATGCCACCGGCGAGCCACGCTGCTGATACCGCTTTCCTCCCACCACCGCCGCCCACGGTCTCCACGATTCCGGCAAACGGCGACGTCAATCCCTACGGCGTCGCTTTTGTCCCCGATGTCCTGTCGCAAACCACGGTCGTGCTGCAAGCCGACGATCTGCTGGTTTCTAACTTCAACAACGCTGAGAACCTGCAGGGAACCGGCACGACCATCATTCGCGTCGATGGCAACGGCAATCCGTCTCTGTTCTTCCAAAGCTCGCTGAACTATCGAGGACTGACCGCAGCTTTAGGCATTCTGCATGACGGCACGGTCATCGTCGGCAATCTGCCGACCGCTGATGGAACCTCGGCTACGGCCGGTCCCGGCGCGCTGCAGATCATCAACTCGGCCGGCCAGCCGCTGAACGTCTTCTCCGATCCTACGATCATCGACGGCCCATGGGGACTGGCCGTGAACGAAGCCACTTCGACGGTCCAGGTGTTCATCTCCAACGTGCTGAACGGCACCATCACCCGGCTGACGTTTCAGCGAGTCAGCGGAAATCTGACGCTGAACAAATCAACCGTGATCGCCGTCGGCTTCAATCACCGCCCTGATCCGGCAGCCCTTGAAGTCGGACCCTCCGGCCTGCTCTACGACTCGACCCGGGACGTTCTTTACGTGGCGTCTTCGGCCGACAATGCTGTCTATACGATTGCCAACGCGTCGACAGTCGGCGCAGCTCAAGCGACGCCCACACTGTTCGTGGCGGATTTCACTCACCTGCACGGGCCACTGGATCTTGCCTTCGCTCCTAACGGTCATCTGCTGGTGGCAGACAGCGATGGTTCCAACGTCGATCCCAATCAGCCCAGCGAGATTGTTGAGTATGCCCCCGACGGAACCTTTGTAACGCAGTTTTCGGTGGACCCTAACAATGGCGGAGCCTTCGGTATCGCTACGCAACAGATAGGCCGTTTCACCCGCTTCGCCGCTGTGGACGACAACGCGAACTCGGTCACCATCTGGAACAAGCTGGACCATTAGCCTTGCCCAGCGCGTGTTCGTAGGAGCTGCGAAGCGCGAACCTGCGCCGAGGAGCTCCTTTTCTTATTTCAACCGGCGGCCTTAAGAGACGAGGAGACTTGGGAGACGAAAGGGGACAGAAATCCACCTCGTTCCGCTCGGACAAGTGGTCGACCTTGCGCCGAGGACGATGCTACGCAGCAGAAGCTTTGCCCGCAAAGCCCGGTCCGGCTCTGCGAATTACCGGCTCGGTGCCGTCCAGAATCACGATGTACGTTTTGGCGCAATCGGGACACAGCCAATAGGAATGATCGACGAGCTTCTCAACTTTCCATGTCAGTTCCGGCTCTTCTTGCGGTGGAGGGAGAAGGAAGAGCCGTCCTTTGTTAAGCTCGCGGAATGCGCGATTGCAATCAGGGTTTACGCACCTAACTTCCATCAGCAACTCCTTGTGAAGTGTAGTTGCATGGTAACTGGATGGAGGCGCGCTTCTCAATGCAATATGACGCCAGCTCTGGATTTCGCGAGCTGCCGGAAATCGCTACTAGCTGCTTCTCTCGCGCTTCAGCAGCTTGCGCTGGCGATCGATGCCCCAGCGATAACCGGCAAGCTCGCCGTCGCTTCGTATCACTCGATGGCACGGCACCGCCAAGGCAACGGGATTCGAAGCGCAAGCGCGCGCCACCGCCCGCACCGCGCTGGGCGATCCAAGCGCGCGCGCGATTTCGGTGTAGCTGCGGGTTTCTCCGCGCGGAATGTGGCGCAACGACTCCCACACTTTCTTCTGGAAAGCGGTAGCTCGAAGATCAAGCGGCAGATCGACCGTTGTGTTGCCGCCCTCGAGACTGGCCAGCAATGGCCCGAGATAGCTCTGCAGAGCCTTATCGTCCCGACGCAACTCAGCCGCCGAAAACTCGCGGCGAAGCCCTTCCTCAAGCTGCCTTACGCTCTCGCCGAAGCGGACCGCGCATAGACCGCGATCGGTGGCCGCGATCAGCATTCGTCCCAAGAGCGAGGGCGTAATGGTGAAGGTGATGATCATGCCGGCTCCGCCGCGACGATAGGCTCCGGGCGTCATTCCGAATTGTTGATTCGCAGTTTCATAAAGCCGGCTTGACGAACTGTAGCCGGCATCGTAAAGCGCTCTCGTCACGTCGTCTCCTTTTCGCAACCCGGTCTTGAACTTCTGTACGCGCCGGGCTGCCTGGTATTCCCGCGGAGTTAGCCCCGTTGCCCGCTTAAAGAGCCGCTGCAAATGGAAGCGGCTGAGCCCGACAGCTTTGCTGAGCTGACCCAAGGTGACGATGTCTTCGGACGAGTCCAGCATCGTACGCATCTTCGCGACGTAGAGCGCCTGCTCCGAGATTTGCGTTGGTTTGCAGCGCAGGCAGGCACGATAGCCGGCACGTTCCGCTTGCTCGGTATTGGCGAAGAACTCCACGCGAGTCACGCCGGGGACGGCGGCTGGGGCACGAAGGACGGCAGTAGATGCCCGTGGTTCGCACGGCAAAAACGAAGTGTCCGTCCTGCCGCGCATCGCGGGCGAGTACCTGGCGCCAATGAAGGTCCTCATGCATATTGTCAAAATACGACGCAATTCCGTGGTCAGCTATCCGAGTCTTGCGGGCAAACCTGCTTGCCGGTAAATTCACGCCTCGGCCGATTGCACGGTCTCCGCCAGCTTCGATGGTGAGTCACCTGGGTGGGCCGCCTCGGAGGCGCCTTCGACCGCCATCTCTGCTGCTTGTCGCAGCCTGGCGCGCTGCGCATTCAGCTCAGCCCCTAGCAGGATCGCCAGCGCGCTAAGTTGAAACCGCAGCATCAGAAGGATGAAGACCCCGAGAGCTCCATAGGCTGAACTGAAATAGGTAAAGCTACGGATATAAATGCCGAGCATGGCGGAGCTGAAAGCCCAGAGCAGGACGGCGAAAATCGCGCCGGGAATTTGACTCTTGAAAGTGTGGCGCGCATTGGGGCCCCAATAGTAAAGCAGCTCGACGGAACTAAGCATGCAGGTGAGGATCACCACCCAACGCATGTAGGGCCAGATGGAAGCAAACAGGTCGCTGACGTCGAACGTGTACGCGAGCCAACGTCCGAAGTGAGGTCCCAGCAGCATAACCGTGAGAGCCAGGCAGATAAGACCTCCGACCACGAAGGTGATCCAGATGGCGAGCAGCCGTACACGCCAGAAAGACCTGGTCTCTTTCACATCGTAAGTCGTATCGAGTGCCGCGATCATCGATGCGAAACCATTCGAGGCGAATACGACCGCTCCGATGAAGCCGGCAGACAACAGTCCCTTGCTGCTTCGCATTGTGGCATTCAATACGGTGCTCACAATCGGCATGCTTTGATTCGGAACAAAGTTGCTGATCAACTCCGTCGTACGTTCCACCAGATGATGGATCGGCAATAATGCCAACGCGCTCGTCAGAAAGATAAGAAACGGGAACATCGACATCAGAAAGAAGAAAGCAAGCGCGGCGGACTGGGTCAAGGAATCATGCCGGACAAAGCCCCGGACCGTGGCCACGCACACGTCCCACCGCGATACACGCGCAGGCATACGTGATTCAAAACGGTCGGCTGTGCGTGGTTCTCCGGTCATAGGAAGCAGCCGGGCTGCGGTAGACTCGTAGCCCGGGCAACTCGCATCAGTTTACGGCAAGAACAACCCGGCTTCTAGCGCCGGTGCGAGTGCCGGGCAGCGGCCGCCCGTGAGTTTTTTTTGTTTCGCCCACGGCCGAAGTCGTGCTGACGATGCGTAATCCAGGACTCAGCTCAAGCACTCCTAAAATGCGTAGCTTGGTCGAATCAGCGGATTTGAAACTCACCCGCTCTGAGAACAAGCCCCTGCTGCACGACCCTCCGGGCCTGTTCTGCCGATTCGAAGAGATGCGCATCGATCCCAAGCGCTCGCGCCGCGTCTACATTTCTAGACCGGTCGTCGAAGAACAGAGCGCGATCGGGTTGGCAGCGTAATGCATCGAGGCACGCACGATAAATGGCAGCGGCGGGCTTCACAATGCCCAAATCGCACGACCAGGTCTGCACATCGAATTCGTCAAGCCACGGCAAGCCACGGCGTAACTCTGCCAGAAGGTCCACAGGCATGTTCGACAGAATAGCGATTCTTGTCCCCGAGGCCTTGATTTTTCGTGCTAGCGCCAGCATCTCGGGACTCACCCGCATCCACATGCGGGTTTCCAGCGCGGCCAGGCGATCGACTTGCTCCGAAGTGAGAGCCACTTTGGCCGCGTTGCAGAAAGTTTGCCAATGTTGACGATAATCCTGCTCGCCCGAGTCGTAGGCGGCGCGCGTCTCGGCATAGAGTTCGAAGAACATCGAAAGATCGGGAACGCCCGTGATGGCGGTAAATTGCAGCAAGTCTTCGGCGGTAGGACCCGAGCTCAATACATTTCCATAATCGAAAATCACCGCGTCCCATAGGGCAGACTTCATACAATCCGTTTGTACCACGGGCCACAGCCCCTGCGCAGTGAGCTGTTCCTCCGCGCCATTGCGGATAGATAATAGCTGCGCGCGCAGTTTACCGCGACCTGGAGGCACCATGGCAGTTTCGCAACCGCAAGGCATCACCCCTGGTCCGCAAAATGGACTGGTTCATCTTCCGAGCCACCACTCAGTGGACGAGACATTGCAGCGGCTCGAGTCCTCTTTGCAGGAGCGAGGCGTGACCATTTTTGCCACGGTGGATCACAGCGGCGAAGCCGCCAAAGCCGGACTCTCTTTGCGACCTACCAAGCTGCTCATCTTCGGCAGTCCCAAACAGGGTACTCCGCTGATGCAGGAAGCACCCACCGTGGCCATCGACCTCCCATTGAAAGCCCTGGTCTGGGAAGACGCTGCGGGAAAGGTCTGGCTCACCTACAACGATCCCGCTTACCTGCAGAACAGGCACGGCGTCCCGGCAAGTCTCCTGGGCAACATTGCCGGACCCAATGCTCTGCTGGCCAAGGCCGCCGAGTAAACCAGATCGATTGCGGGGGCTACAGAACCTTCAGCACCAGGCACGTCACATCGTCGTGTTGGGGAGCGTCGCCGACAAACCGGTCGAGATCGGCCATGATGCTGTTGAGAAGCTGGCTTGCCGACAATCTCGCTCCTGAATGAATGACATTCAGGAAGCGCGGCTCTCCATACTCGTCGGTGCGCTGGTTTTCGGCTTCGACCACGCCATCGGTAAACACAATGAGCCAGTCGCCGCTCTCGAGGGTGACTTTGCCTGACTGGTATAGCGCACCTTCCAAAATACCCAGCGGCACGCCCCCAACATCAAGATGTTCCACCGCTCCAGACTGTCGGCGCACGATCGGCGCGTTATGTCCGGCGTTGACATGCTCCAGGATGCGCGAGGCCGGATCGAGCTCAGCCAGGAACGCGGTGGTGAAGCGCCGCCCTTGCTGACTGTTGGTGCAGGCGTACTGGTTCATGCGACCGACCAGGTCGGTCAAAGCGCAAGGCGTGCTGGAAAGAGTTTTGAAGCTGGCCTGAAACGTAGCCATCAGCAGGGCCGCCGGAATGCTTTTACCCGCGACATCGGCCACCGCCATAAGAAACGTCTCCTTGCCGAGCGGCGAGGCAGGACGCGCGAATACGTCGTAGTAGTCTCCCGCAACTGTGTTCGCAGGACGCGTGGCAAAGGCGATCTCTAATCCAGGGACCGTCGGCGGATTGGCCGGCAGCAGCCAAGTCTGAATCTCCTTGGCGATCTGGAGGTCGCGCTTCATGACCACCCGATCGGCGATCTCCAGCATCAGGAGAGCGAACATCAGCAGGCCGCCGTAGAAATGGAAGTCCAAGGCGAATGCCCGAATTTCACCCGAACCGGCTCGCCACGTCCATTCCCCGCCCGGCACGATCACCAGCACCAAGGCCACCAGCAGCAGGACTCGACGGGCAGGCGACAATTTCTCCAGAATGGCCCAGAAGAATTGGCTGGCGACGCTGACGAAATGTTGGCCCTTGGGAACGCCCACGGCTCGGGTGGCGTCGATCTCCTTCGAGTAGAGCCGGTAGCTGGCGCGGGCATCGGCCTGGAACTGCGACCAGAGCTGATCGACCTTTCGGCCTTCGGTGACCCGATTCCAGAATCGCTGGGCCTGCACCCTGAACGGCTCAGCCCGCCTGACGTAGGGACCGCCAAGTGGAGGGACTTGCCGCCCGCCTTGTTGTCTCCAATTCATAGTAGGTTGGTTGGATTATAGAAGCCCGAGCACGAACCCAGGAACGCGCGTGAAATCGGGAGGCGCCGCCCTCTCGTCGGATCATGGCTGGTTCAGGGAAGCGGAACCGAAACGGTGCGAGTGGTTTTGCTACCAGACCGGATTGCTACTCAAGGAAAGCGACCGACTGCACGCCAGAAACCTCGAAACGTTTACGGCAACGCAGATTCTTGCAGGCGACCAGATCATCGCGTCGAACCATGTAGGAGCGAGCTTTCGCGTACTTCGCCCGGTCGCGCTCGTCGGCGCGGGGTGGCAACTGGCGTTTCTTGGTGCGAACGAACCAACCCAACTCGTATTCGGCGGACTGGTGGCAATGAGGACAGCTCAGAACCGATTTTTTGGTCTCTTGACGCTCGTCATACAGATCGCGCTCTTCCATGCCGTGCCTCCCAAAAATCTAGTTCAGCCCTTATTCCGCCTTTTGTCATTAAATCACAGTTACGGGCGGCGGATGGTGCCCCAGGACGGCATCCATCACCGGTGACTCTCACCCGATCGGCTCTAGACAACCGCAACCGCACCTATCACTTCGAAGTAGCGTCGGCGAGCCGCAAGCAGTTCTCCTGGCTTAAGCGCGAGGCGACAGGCATGATTGAGAAAACCATTCAACTTACCTCGCATCTACTTACCTTTACATTCCATTCGATCGTGAAAGGGAAGAGCTCGAAAAAAAGCCGTATGACAGGAATTGGGGATCAGTCGATGACGAACAAAAGAAACTCTTTCCGGTCTGTGCTCGTATTTGGCGGCGCCGGTTTCATTGGGTCGAATCTGGTGGAGTGGCTGCTCAAAAACAGCGAGGCCAAGGTTCACATTTTCGATAACCTTTCCCGCCCAGGTGTACGCAGTAACCTGCTGTCCCTCGAGAAGTCAGCCGGGCGCTCCAAGCGCCTGCAGATTACGGTGGCAGACATCCGCGATGCGGAGATGGTCGAGCGAGCGGTCCGCCACGCCACGGAGATATATCACTTCGCTGCGCAAGTGGCCGTCACTACCTCGATTGCGGAGCCACGGTTCGATTTTGACGTCAACCTGCTCGGCACGTTCAACATTCTGGAAGCGGCCCGCAAATCGGGAAATCGGCCTTTTCTGCTTTTTACGTCCACCAACAAGGTCTACGGCAGCGTCAGCAGCTGCGAGGTTTGGCCCGAAGCGACCCGTTACGGCTGGTCGAATCCGAAGGGAATCTCCGAGTTGCAGCCTTTGGATTTCCATTCGCCCTACGGATGCTCCAAGGGCGCGGCAGATCAGTATGTTCGCGATTACGCTCGCATTTATGGGCTGAACACCGCGGTGTTGCGCATGTCGTGCATCGCGGGGCCGCGGCAGTTCGGCAACGAAGACCAGGGGTGGGTCGCGCACTTCCTCTACTCGGCCCTCGTGGATGCCCCGGTAACGATTTACGGAAGCGGTCTGCAGGTTCGCGACGTGCTGTATGTCGAAGATCTGCTGCGCGCCATGGAAGCGGTTCGCGAACTGCCCGCATCGAGTGAGGGTCGCGTGTTTAACGTTGGCGGAGGAGAGAACAACACAACGTCTCTGCTGGAACTTGCTGCCCGGATCGAGGGCCTGACGGGTCGGCCGCTCCAACTGACCTTCGACACGGCTCGCCCTGGCGATCAGGCAGTCTATGTTACGGACGTCAGCCGGCTGCGGCAGGTAACCGGCTGGCGGCCTACGGTCAGCATTCAGGAAACGCTGGAACAGATTCATCGCTGGTGGAAGGAGAACCGCGAATTGTTTGCCGCAAGCCGTGCGACGAGTGTTCCCGCTTTAACTTCAAACCTGCCGCTACCCCGGACTGCATGATGAAATACGCCCTTGTCAATCCCAACTGGAGCTTCGAAGGATCGACCTACTTCGGATGCCGCGATCCGCACTATCCGCTCGAGCTACTGTTTGCCCATGACCAAATCCTCGCCGCCGGCCATCAGGCGCGGCTGATCGACGCTCAGGTCGACAACCTCAGCATCGAGCAAGTGCGGCGAGAGGTTGACGCGTTCGCTCCCGACTTCCTGGTTATTCCCACTGCACCCTCTTACCTGTTTTGGCGCTGTCCGCAGCCCGAATTGCGAGTCCCCATGGAGTGGTTTGCCGCCCTGGGCACAGGGACCACGACGGTGGCCATCGGACCTCATGGTTCGGCCACACCGGCCACCTCCTTACGCAAACTGGGCTGCGACATCGTTCTTCGAGGAGAAGCCGACCAGACACTGGCGCAATTGGCTGACAAATCCTGGGATGCCGTCGCCGGCTGTTGTTACCGGCGCGCCGACGGGACCTTGCACATCAGTCCCGAATTAGGGGTCGCCGACATGAAGGCACTCGGGGCTCTCGACTTCAAGAACTATAACGTCGAAGCGCACGCTCACCGTCACCACGTTTTCTCCGGCGAAGGCCGCGGCGCTGAACTGGAATTCGCGCGCGGATGTCCCTGGTCGTGCTCCTTCTGCAACAAAACTCTCTTCCGTAACAAGTTTCGGGAGCGTGACGTCGAGGCTGTTCTGACCGAAGTGGATCGGCTGTCGGCTCGCGGCGTGGATTACTTCTACTTCATCGACGAGATCTTCGGAGTCGGGAAAAACGTGCTGGTGCTGCTGGAGCGCCTTGCCGAACGCAAGGTGCAGATTGGGTTGCAGACGCGCATCGATCTCTGGAAGGAAGAAACCCTGGACCTGCTGGGTCAAGCCGGCTGCGTCTCGATGGAGGTCGGTATCGAATCGATTACCGACGAGGGGCGCGACGAGCTCAACAAGAACTGCCGGATTTCTACCGACCGCATTACCGAGCTCCTCATTTACGCGCGCACAAAGATTCCGTGGGTGCAGGCGAATCTGATCCTGACTGACCGGGATGACCAGCGCGAGATCCAGCGCTGGCAGGCGCAACTGAAGCGGCATGGCGTCTGGGTCAGTGAACCCGTCCCGATGTTCCCGTTTCCCGGCAGCCCGAGCTACGTGGAGACATTTGGCTCGTTGCCTGACGATCGGGCGTGGGAGCGGGCGCATCATCATTACACGTCCTTATTCAAGGACAAAGGCTTCAGCGATATTCAGGAGCAGGAGCCTCGCTCTATCGAAGAGCTTGAATCGTTGAAATCAATGGCGTAATTTGTCGCGCGTGCCGGTACAAACCGCAATCTCTGGTAGCTCATCAAGTTCCAGGAGGCACGTACATCGTTATGGAGATCGCGATCGTTGGATCAGGATACGTGGGACTGGTAGCTGCCGCGTGCTTCGCGGAGATCGGTCACAACGTTGTATGTGTGGACAATGATCCGAAGAAAATTACCGCTCTCCAACACAACCAGACGGTGATTCATGAGGAATTCCTTCCTCTGCTCCTGGAAAAACACAATGGAAAGACTTTGCGTTTCACCACTTCGCTACGCGAAGCCGTGCATCAGGCCAGCATTGTGTTTGTTGCAGTGGGTACGCCCCCTTGCGAAACCGGAGAAGCCGACGTTTCTCTGCTCGAGACCGTTTGCCGCGAGATTGCACAGGAAATGAACGGTTTCAAACTGGTTGTCATAAAAAGCACCGTGCCTGTCGGTACCAACACCTGGATCTGGCGCATCCTCGAGCGGAATGGAGTCAGCCCCACGGACTTCCGGATCGCGGCCAATCCCGAGTTTCTCCGCGAGGGTGTAGCGGTAACGGATTTTCTTTACCCCGACCGCATCGTCCTGGGCTGCGACAGCGAACCCGCGGCAGAGTTGCTCCAACAGGTCTACCGGCCGCTGATCGACGGCAGCTACGCACGTGGCAACAACCCGATCCCGATTCCCGACGAAGCGCGCGTTCCGGCTCGAGTGGTCATGACGAGTCCGGCCAGCGCCGAACTGATCAAGCACTCTTCAAATGCCTTTCTGGCAATGAAGATTTCTTTCATCAACGCGATCGCGAATATCTGCGAAACCAACGGCGCGGATATCGAACAAGTGGTGCAGGGCATCGGGAGCGACCAGCGGATTGGCGAGCGATTTCTGAAGCCCGGGATCGGCTACGGCGGCTCGTGTTTCCCCAAAGATCTGACGGCCTTGCGCGAAGTGGCGCGCGAGAGTGGATACGACTTCCGTCTCCTCGATGATGTCATCCAAATCAATCACGACCAGCGCCGGTCGTTCCTGCGGAAGACACGCAGGGCTTTGTGGACGTTGAAGGGCAAGAAGCTTGCCGTGCTGGGACTCGCCTTCAAGGGGGGCACGGACGACGTGCGTGAGTCGGCGGCGATTTCCATCGTGCGCTCTCTGTTGAAAGAGGGTTGTGAGATCGTTGCCTACGATCCGGCAGCCGGCGAGAAAGCTCGCGCCGAGTTCTCCCAACGCGCCGACATAACCTTTGCCGACAGCGCCTACGCTGCCGCCACCAATGCTGACGCCCTTCTGGTGCTCACCGACTGGGAAGAATTCGCAGCGCTTGACTTGCCAAGCACTCCGTCGAACACCTGAAGCAGCCGATCATCCTGGATGGCCGCAACCTTTACTCGCCGCAGCAGATGGAAGACGCCGGCTTCTCCTACTTCAGTGTGGGACGACCCGACGTGGCGCCCCGGTTCCATACCGCTTCCAGCGGCAAAGACGCGGCGTAAGCTGCCCAAATCCTCCTCGACCCGCTGCGCAGGTCTCGTTCCCTCCGTCCGAGTTCCCCGGTCAGAGAGGCGAAGATCCCGGCGAGGCGCGCCCTCTTCTGCAATTCATCCCAAAGTTGCGCTGCCGCGCCCGCGCGGTGCTAGGATTTGCAGCAGGAGGACCTTCTGATGACGAAGCTTCTTCTATTTGCGATCCTTGCGTTGTCGGCCATTGGCATGGCTGCGCAGACTCTGCCGCCCGCTTCACCTGCGCATCCGATCGGGGAGGGCTTCATCGCCGCCAACATCCAGCCTCACCAGACGCTAGTGCCGTCGGATCTCCGTGCTGGGGGCCCTTCTCCTGACCAGCTGGCCGGATCGTCCGACGACGTGTGCTACCGGATTCGGGCTTACATTTTCAAACGCGATGACGATCACGTCCCAAAACTTGTCGGCAGCACAACCTGCGGCCCCCGGCGGCCCCACGCCCGGAACGCCGATGCCCATTACGAGCCGCTAAAGTAGCGAAAAGCGGCCCAGCAACAACCGCGCAAAACTAAGCCCTGCAGGTTCGCAGGGCTTCGTGTGCCGGGCCACGATTCGCAGCTATGCGGCCTTGGCTTCAACGTTTACGCTGCCGGCAATCTGCGAAAGCGTCTCGTCCGCTTCTTTCTCTTCGTCGAGGGTCTGCTGGAGCAAGTTGGCGATTTGCGTTTGGTTCAGCAATTGAGCGTACGTCCGAACTGTTCCATAGCCGGCCATTTCATAGTGCTCAACCCGCTGCGCCGCGCTGATGATGCCGGCATCCACTGTGCTGGGATCGCCTCCAGCAGAAATGATTTCCTCGCCTTCCTTGATAACGCCCTTCATCCCTTTGCAGGTTTCGCCTGTCGGTTTCTCCTTCAGGACCTGGAAGATCTGGTCCAGTCGCGAGATCTGCTGACGCGTGACGTCGAGATGCTCCTGCAGGGCCGTCTTCAGCTCCCCATAGTGGGCAGCATCAATCATCTTGGGCAGAGCGTCCGTAATCTGTTGTTCCGCGTCATACAAATCCCGCAACTCCTTCACGAAGAGTTGCTGCAAGTTGTTTAGCTTCATTGAAAAAAGAGCCATTGAGTACCTCCACAGTCTGATTTTCTATATGTGATGTTCCTCGCGCGTCCCGTGTTGGGTTCATAAAGGAGAGGACCTGTTTTTTCGCGAGATGGTGACCCTGCGCGCGAGAGACTTGGACCGGCGCTCCCCACGCATTTGCGGATCCTGAATTGCCTTTCGTGAATTTCCGGGCACCGATGCGCTTTGCGAACTGCAGGAGCATCGCCATCTTCTTCATCCAACTCCGCATCTCTCGCTATGACGTGTGAAGGTTACGGGTGAACCCGTAACACGATGCGGAAAACGCGGTACCAGGAGAAAAACGTATGCCGGACAAAGAGACCATGGAGCGCGCGCAAGAAGATGCAAGAGAAGGTAAAGCGCCCAGTACGCAGGCAGGCGAATTCGTGAAGGAAGAGATGGACCACATACGCGAGGGCAAGCATGGCGCTCGCTCGACCAAGCAGGCCATCGCCATTGGCTTATCCAAAGCGCGACGCGCGGGAGTGAAGCTGCCGCCGCCCAAAGCCGGCACGGCATCGCAAAGGACGCGCAAGCAGGCTGCCCGCGATACCAGTAAAGGACGCCAACCCGCAAAGAAGACGTCTGCCAAGCGTTCACGCGCTACCTCCAACGCACTGAAGCGGGAAGGGCGCTCGGCCGCCTCTCCGGAGGCTCTCGCGAAACAGGCGCGCCAGGCAGCGAAGAAGCGCAGCAGCAGCGCGCGCAGCCAGTCCGCTAAGAAGGCAGCCCGAACCAGGGCTGCGGAACGCAAGCCGAGTACGCGAAAAGCGGCTAAACGCTAGCGCACGGTAAACAGCGTGGTCCGTATTCACTGGTCAGGCGCCGCAGGTGCGCACACGGCTTTTGGGTGAAGCGCCGTCGCACGGGCCATGCGCAGCTTCGTGTAATATCGAAGATTCGCATGGCGTGGATGATTGAAGCTGAGAACGTTCGCAAGACCTACCATATCGGCAAGGTCGACGTACCTGCTCTTCGAGGAGTCTCGCTTGGGGTGGAAAAGGGTGAGTTCGTCACCATTGTTGGGCCGTCCGGCAGTGGCAAATCGACCCTGTTTTACATCCTGGGAGGACTCACCCACGCAGATTCGGGACGCGTGCTGATTGGCGGCATCGATTTCACCGCGCTTTCCGATGCCGAACGGACTCGCATGCGTCGCAGCCGGATCGGGTTCGTGTTCCAGAAGTTCAACCTGCTGCCCACGCTGACGGCGCGGGACAACATTGAGATCGCTCGCGATATCGCGCACAAGCCTTCGACCCCGGAAGAACGGCAGTACATCGATCATATCGAGCACTTGTTGGGCATCGATAAGCGGCTCACCCACCGTCCCTCGGAGTTGAGCGGCGGTGAACAACAGCGCGTCGCCTTGGCGCGGGCCCTGGTCAACAAGCCAGCCATCGTGCTGGCCGACGAACCTACCGGGAATCTGGACTCGCAGAATTCGGAAATCGTTTTGAAGATGTTGCGGCAGTCGAATCAGGAACTTGGCCAGACGGTACTGATGATCACGCACAATCCGGAAGCCGCGGCCTACGGCGATCGCATCATCCATATGCGTGACGGCTCGATTGTGCCGCCTGAGCTCGATCCGCAATGGAGTGGCGGCCATGACTGAAGATCTTCGCTCGCCCATCCTGCCGGGAAAGGGCGCTTCTGACTACGAGCGCTATCTGCGCACCGACGAGTTGCTGGCACTCCAGAAAACGCCGGAGGAGATGCTGCATCCGGATGAGATGACGTTCCAGGTCTCGCATCAGGCTTCGGAGTTGCTGATGAAGGGCGCCGCCTGGGAATTGGAACGTGCCCGTCAGCTGGTGCTGGAAGGCGACTTCCGGAACGCGGCGCGCCTGTTGCGTCGCGCCAACAAAATTCTCGATCATCCGCTGCGCATGCTGGCCCTGCTGGAAACCATCACGCCGTATGAGTACCACGTGATCCGCGAAGGCCTGGGGCACGGCAGCGGCCTGGATTCGCCGGGATTTCTTTCGCTGCTGCACATCGCTCCCCGGCTCGGAGAAGCTTTCTTCGATCAGGTGAAGGCCGCCGGCCTGACGCTGGAAGAACTCTATCGACGGCATCAGGAGTTTTTTGAACTGCACGATGTCGCCGAGGAGTTGGTGGACTATGACGAGCATATTCAGCTCTTCCGCTACGCGCATTTGAAGCTCGCGCAGCGCATCATCGGCAGCGGCGTCATCGGGACCATGGGTACACCGGTCGAGGTCCTTAAGCAGCGCATGGAGCATCCGCTGTACAAAGCCCTGTGGGACGTCCGTAACGAGATCACCTCGCTGGTCAACGCGGATCACGCAACCGGACACGGCGGCGTCTACTAGGCGCGGCTTTTCGTTCCAGCAGCGCCGGGTTGTGCAGCGTACATTGCGACTGTCATCCTGAGCGGAGCGAGGCTGCGAAGCAGCCGAACGCGCTCGAAGGACCGCTACCTTAACCGATGCGACTCCCCTCTTCCCCACATCCCGCGCAGCAGCTCGTGGATGACATCAACTGCGTCGCTTCCTTCCTGGCGGCGGACGATTTCCAGAATCGGCAGCCCGATAAGGCGGCGATCCAGCGAGTTCTCGGAGCTCCTGCTGCCGACGTTCTCGTGTTGTTAGGTAACAGCGTGCTGCACACGGCGGAACACGCTTTCGCAGCCATGCGTGCGAACCTCGCGCGGCATCTGCTGATCTGTGGCGGACGTGGGCATTCCACCGACTTGCTGCGCGAGAACCTGCGCCGCGACCTTCACTACCAGACAATCGCTTCCGGCCGAACAAGTGAAGCGGAGCTTCTCGCCGAGGTCGCTACTCGCTTCCACCACATTGACCGGAAACAGATCACGCTGGAAACCGAGTCTGCGAATTGCGGAGAAAATGCGCAATTCGCGTTACGAACCTTGCAGCAGGCGGGAATCGCTTGCCACTCGATCCTTCTCGTGCAAGACCCGACCATGCAACGCCGCTCGGCCGCTTCGTTCGCGAAAGCCTGGCAGGATGATGGCCGAGCTCTAAAGCTCGCAAATTTTCCTACTTTCATTCCCGCAGTCCAAGTTGAGAATGAGTCGCTGGCATTTGTCCATCCAGAAGTGCGGGGCTTGTGGCCGATGGAGCGGTTCGTGTCACTGCTGCTCGGTGAAATTCCTCGCCTGCACGACGATGCCAAAGGCTATGGCCCTAGGGGACGCGGCTTCATCCCACATGTCGACATACCTCGGTCAATCCTTGCGGCACATGAGCGAATCGCTTCGCACTTTCCGCATCTGCTGCGATAGCCTGCGCGCGATCGAACTGGCGAGGCTTCGTTCATTTGCCCGGCCCTGTAACGATTCGCTATAATCAACGCTGCTGCGGGAGTAACTCAGTGGTAGAGTGCGACCTTGCCAAGGTCGAAGTCGCGGGTTCAAATCCCGTCTCCCGCTCCAGAATTCCAGGACCCTTGCCCCTGCGCGAGGGTTTCTTTTTTGGTGTCGCGGATTACCTTGGTGACCCTCTCACGGATTGGCGCCGCCTTCGACGAGAAAGTCTCAACCCCTAGCGCTCCTTCCCCAAAGAGAAACCGGGTGAAGGCCGCACGGGAAACTTTTCTTTTGTGACCTCGGTCACTGAACCTCGTGTCTCTTCCGCAACAAACTGTATCAGTCAGCCTGAAACCGGCTCGTTGATCCGGAGACAGGGAGATCATGAGCAGCTACGCCATCATCACCAATCGCAAGCGCGCCATCATCGCACTGGTGCACTCGGTCTTCTTCCTGCTGGTTGCCTCGCTGCAGTTGGCGCTCTCGCGGACCACCGCCTTCTCCTTGCGCGGCGAGAAAGCCACTGCCGGGATCGTGCTGCTGGTGATTTATACGATCGTGACCACCGTGCTGGTGGTGCTGTTGTGGGCCTCAGCCGGAGCCAAGGAGAAACTGTACTTTGCGTGCTGCGCTTCGAGCGCCGCCTTCGGACTGGTGCGCATCCTGCTGGGCGATCCTGTACTGCACGCCAACTGCTTGCGGGTGTTCTTTCTCACCTGTGCGGTCCTCACCGGGCTGATCATCCTTCGCACTCACTCGCAAGCCGCTACCGTCTGTGATCCTGATGCGCAGTAGATTGCCGTTCCTACTGAGCCGCTGCGCCGGCGCGCCGGGCGAGCAGCGCCAGGATTTGCGCATAACTTTTTTCAGCCGCCATGTCATAAGCGGTCTTCCCATCGTCGCTGCGGATTTCATGGTTGGCCCCGGCATCGAGTAACGCCTCCGCCATCGCGACGTTGTTGTGGACGGCGGCTTCGTGCAACGCGGTGTATCCCGCCTGCTGTTGATGATCGGGATGGGCCCCCGCTGCCAGCATGGCTTTTACAATCTCCGCATTCCCCGAGGCGGCGGCGGTGTTGATCACGGCGACCTTCATCGAATTACGCGAGACGGCATCCAGGTCGGAGCCTCCCTGCGCCAGGATGTAGGCGGCCTCCGGCTGACCGAAGAAGCAGGCAAATTGCAGCGCGGTGAAGCCGTCGTTGCTGTAGGCCGCTGCCAACTGCGAATCTGCCTGGAGCAGGTCGCGTAACCGGGCGGAGTCGCCCAGCGCGGCAGCCTCGAAAATGTCAAGTTCTCCCGCCGCGTTCCGTAGGACCTCCAGGATTTCAAACTTGTGTTCGTAACGCGCCTGCATCAGCGCCGATACCCCAGCGCCATTGCGGGCGTGGGCCACGCTGGGATCGGCTGCCAATAAGTTGACAACGGCCGCTCTGTCGGTAGCGCGGATGGCATCGAAGATTGCCTGCATCATCTTTCGGTCCTTTGCTGAAACCATTAGCATTGCTAACGATTCTACTATGCGATACACTACGCTCCGTCTTCCCGCATCGTCAATGGCTAAATTCGCGAAAAACGTTCTTTCCGTGGCCGACAGCCTGCATTCAGCGGCGATCCATCTACTCCGCCAGTTGCGGGTCGAGGACCGGACCTCGGGCATTGGTCCGGCGCAGCTCTCGGCGTTGTCGGTGCTGGTGTTCGGTGGCAGCCTGTCGCTGAAACAATTGGCTGCGGTGGAACAGGTAAAGGCCCCCACAATGGTTCGCATTGTGCAGGGACTGGTGGAGCAAAAGCTCGCGACCAGCCGGCCCGACCCGGTGGACGGGCGGAAAATCGCGATCTCCGCTACCCCGCGCGGAAGGTCCCTGATGCGGCGCGCTCGGACGCGCCGGGTCGAAGCGTTGGCGAAAATGTTGACCCTGAAATCGAAAGCCGAGCTACGGGAACTGGAGCGCGCCATAGAACTTCTGCGGCGCCTGCGCCTTCCGCCCTCCCTGAAAGCTGGAAGCAGCCAGAAGGCGAGCCCCGGCCCTGACTCGACTTGACCTGTAATCGTTGGGCTGGTTGCGTCTAGTACGCAGCCGCTCCCGCCTCCGCTACAGCGTGGTCCTGCTCGCCCGAGCCACCGCTGACGCCGACTGCCCCAACCACTTTGCCGTCGCGCTTCAGGGGAATTCCTCCCGCAAAGATCATGATCTTGCAGTCATTCGAGACGTGAATGCCGAAGAACTGGCCGCCCGATTGCGACTGTGTCGCCAGGTCTTTGGTCGTGATATCAAAGGCCCGGGCGGTGAAGGCCTTCTTGATGGAAATGTCCACACTACCCAGCCATGCGCCATCCATGCGCACGTGGGAGACGAGATTTCCGCCTTCATCGGCGACCGCGATATTCATGGGCTGGCCGATTTCCTGTGCCTTCTTCTCCGCTGCCGCGATCACGCGGCGCGCGTCTGCAAGCTTTACTGCCGACATAGAATCCTCCTGAGGAATGAATCGTTAGGATGCGAATTCGTGACCGTAACCGTCTTGGGGCGTTGAGCTCGCGAAACCGTTGCATTGCTGCCGACCGAGGCGATGCGCACTTCAGGGACTGGAAAAGAACAGGCTGTAAAGAAGCACGATCAGCACAATCATCGTAATACCCACGTACAGGTAATCGCCTTCGATGAAGAAAGCCACGGCCGAAAATGCGACTCGCGCGACCGGAGTCGCAATGAGCAGCAGCAATCCAAGCTGGATGATCGCGCGCGCATTCATCTGAAACGCCGCGTGAACAATTCCGCTCAGGCTTTTCAGGTTTTCGGGTTCACCGTGGAAGGTGCTGAAGCTGACGACCTCATGGCCGTGGCGCGCGAGATAAAGTACTGCGCCGAACAGAACCACAGCGGCCGCCAGCATGACTCCGGCACGCAGCAAGTTCCCGATCACCACTTCGATCTGCTGGTCGTTCAGGCGTTTGGAACTCACAGGCGCCCCGTGAAGCCGTTGTAGATCATCTCGATGCCCAGGACCACGATGACTGCGGCGAATAGATAGCGCAAGGCCTTGACATTCGCTTTCACCAGGACGCGAGCTCCCAGAAGCGATCCCGCCAAAACTCCCAGCATCACCGGCATGGCGACGCCAGGGGCGACGTACCCGCGGTTCAGGTAGACTCCGGCGCTCGCCGCAGCGGTGACGCCAATCATAAAGTTGCTGGTAGTGGTCGATACCTTGAACGGGATTTTCATCGCCTGATCCATGGCCAGCACTTTGACGGCTCCCGAACCAATGCCCAGCAGGCCGGAGAGTACGCCTGCTCCGAACATGAACCCGTAACCCGCGGGAACGCCGGTGACCTTGTAGTCCACCAGGCCTTTGGAGCTGGGATAGGTGCTGTTGAGACGCAATTTGTTGGCCAGAGGCGAAGAAGCCAGCGGAATGTCGTGCTTCGAGCGTCCGCGAGCGGAAAGATAGGCTGAGTACAGCAGCACCAGGCCGAACACGACAGCGATCGAGTTGCCGGAAACATGAAGCGCAATGACTGCGCCGACCAGGGCACCAATCGTCGTCGCCGTTTCCAGAAACATCCCAATGCGAATATTGGAGTAGCCTTCCCGCACGTACGCCGCCGCCGCTCCGGAGGAAGTGGCAATCACCGATACCAGCGACGCGCCTATGGCATAACGAAGATCGACGTGGAACAGCAGCGTGAGCATGGGGACCACCACTACGCCGCCGCCCAATCCGGTGAGCGCGCCAAGAAAGCCTGCCACCAGAGATCCGAGAGCGATGAGCGCGGTGAATTCCAGGACATTCATGTCAGGTGTGCCATGCCTCTGCGCCGCGCCCGCAGGCAACACCGTTGCGAAGAGATCCTTTGGATTGTAAATGCAACTCGCGTTTCGGTCGTCGCGTCGGGGAAGATGCTTGCGCGTCCGGCGTTTCGTCCTGAAGGTTTCGAGGAAGGCTGGATTTCCACGGCAGAACGCGATAGGTTAGAAAGAACGAGGCGCGGTACCCAAGTGGTAAGGGAGAGGTCTGCAAAACCTTTATGCGTGGGTTCGATTCCCACCCGCGCCTCCATAAATCTTTTTGACTTCGCTGGTTGCGAATAACCGCCGCCGCCCAGGGTCCGAAAACCACACACAGAATTGCCCGGCCATCGGCCTTTCGCGCCCCGCGCGATGGTCGGAGTCTCGCACTAGGGCAGGCGGGCTCGCGTTGGCCCGGGATCGAGACGTCAGAACCAGGTTTTCGATCGGTAGGCTTGATATTGCTCCCCGAAAGCCTCGGCGAGCACCTGCTCCTCGCGTTTGACGCGAAGGTGCTGAAACCAACCCATGAACACCACAACGCCGGCGCCGATGTACGACCCAAGTGTCACCAAGACGCCGAAGAATGCAAGACCGCCGAAGAGATAAATAGGATTGCGAATCTTCGCGTAGAGCCCGTGGGTAACCAGCTTTCGGGCCTCGGCTCGCACGGCAAACGAATCACCGAGTTGGTGCCGGGCCAGCATCCACAAACAGAAAGCCGGAATCGCGATAACAACGCCGATCCAGTGATGACGATCGTTGTGCCAGTGCGACGCTGCAGTTGCCCCGAGGGCAAGAAAGATGCCGACATCGACGAACCGCAGCCAGTTCATTTCACCCTTCGGCTCGCGTTAGGCGCGGCGGCGTCGGCGAAGCGATCCCCGGCGACCTCAACACGGGATTTCTGTCTCTGCAGTCCATGGCGCATGCTACATCGGAAACCCGGCAAAGGCTAACTTGTCGTTTCCTTAGCGCAGGTTCTCCGTTCCTGACGTGCTCGGCTCCCCGCCGGCCGGATGCCCTGCCCGTTTCCGCACACTTATCGGCGAATCCGGACAGTTTAGGCCCGCTTCGTTCTGACAAAGCTAAATAATCCCCATTGTTTTGAAGAACCTATAAATTCGTTCACAATGGACGGGCACGTGCGCTGATACCAGAGCTTCCCGGAGATACCGCATGTATGGATGGTTCAGAGACGCCCGTTACGCGCTCCGCCAGTTGGTGAAGACGCCGGCCTTCACGCTGACCGCCATCGTGACGCTGGCCCTCGGCATTGGCGCCAATACCACCATCTTCAGCTGGATCAACTCGACTCTGCTCTCGCCTCTTCCCGGAGCAAGCCCTCGCGGCGCGCCCGTTGCCATCAAGCGCGGCGACCGTCAGCTTTCCTATCCAGACTTCGTCGACTTGCGCACGAGCGTCCACTCGGTTTCCGCGCTGGTTGCATGGACGAATAACCCGATCGATCTCACCTCAGAAGCCAAGCCGCAGCGACTCTGGGCCCAGCTCACGACGGCGAATTTTTTCGACGCGCTCGGCGTACGTCCGTATTTAGGACATTTCTTCGAGAGCCAAAAAGAAGACCGACCCGGAGGCTCGCCCGTCGCCGTCCTCAGTTATCGCACGTGGCAATTGCTGTTTGACGCTGATCCGCAGATCATCGGGCGCACGATTCACCTGAATCAGCATCCTTTCACCGTGATCGGCGTTGCTCCGCCACTGTTTCAGGGCGCGACCAGCGGGCTGCGCATGGATGTCTGGGCTCCTCTGCTGATGAATCGACAGCTCGACTCGGCTTCCGACCTAATTCACGACCGTGGCGATCAGTCCCTCAACGTGATCGGCATTCTCGCGCCCGGGACGACCCGTGCGCAGGCACAGCAGGAGCTGACACTGCAGATGCAGCAGCTCGCGCGCGCCTATCCAGAGACCCACTTGGGCAGCAACGACATGCTTGCAATTCCGCTCTGGCGCGCTCCCGATAGCGCCAACCAGTACCTGTCGGCCATGCTGCCGCCGCTTATGGCGATCGCCCTTGTCGTCTTGTTGCTGGCCTGTGTGAACCTGGCCAATCTGTTTCTGGTGCGCGGCATCGCGCGGCGCCGCGAAATGGCGGTGCGTCTCTCGTTAGGAGCCAATCGCGTCCGGCTCGTCCGGCAGATGCTGGTGGAAAGCGTCCTGGTCGCGCTGGTCGGAGGCGGCTTGGCGCTCTTCGTGACGCTTTGGTCCGCGGGCAGCTTCGACCGCTTCCTGCCCCCTAGCAACCTGCCGGTCAACCTCAACATGCACGTTGACCAGCGCGTGCTGATCGCCACCTTCCTTTTGTCTACCCTGACGGGCATCGCGTTCGGACTGCTCCCGGCCATGCGTTCCTCGAGTGTCGTGCCGGTGACCGTCCTCAAAGAAGAGACTGGAACGACCTCCGGCAGCATGCACAAGGCGCGCCTGACCTCGGCACTGGTGTGCGCGCAGATCGCCCTGTCGTTTCTGTTGCTGGTGAGCGGAGGCCTGTTCATTCGCAGCTTCCGGCACGCGCAAAATGCCGACCCGGGCTTCCGCGCCGACCACGTGCTGCTTTCTACGGTTGATCTTTTTCCTGCGGGATACACCGCGGAGAAAGGCGTGGCCTTTCAGCGAGAGCTGCTGAACCGCATCGACCGCATCCCGGGTGTACGGTCGGCATCGTTCTCCAATTGGTCGCCGCTGAGTTTGAGCAACAGCCACGAAACCATCATGCCCGAGGGATATGTGCCGCAGCGCGATGAGTCGTTGAGCATCCTCGCGGAGAAAGTCGCTCCCAACTATCTTGAAACACTTGGGATTCCTCTGGTGGCAGGTCGCGACATCAGCGACAGGGATACTCCCCAGACGCAGGGCGTCGCCGTGGTCAACGAAAAGTTCGTTCAACAGTACTGGCCGGGACAAAATCCGTTGGGGATGCGCGTCAAGGTTGCCGGCGAGTGGCTCACGGTAGTCGGCGTTGCCAAGAATGCGAAATACCTGGCGCTGGAGGAGTCGGCTCAGCCTCTGATTTATTGGTCGGCTCTGCAACGCTACCGCTCGTACTTCGTGCTGCAGGTGCTGGTCAAGGGAGACCCCAATGCCTACGCCGCGCCAGTAGTCGATGCTGTGCACAGTCTCGACCCGGAACTGCCCGTGCTCTACCAGTACCCACTCTCCCGCAACGTCGAAACCGCCAGCACGGGAGCTCGTGTCGCCGGAACCTTCGTCGGACTCTTCGGCCTGATTGGCCTGACGCTGGCCGCGATCGGTGTTTATGGCGTCATCTCCTACTCCACGCGCCAGCGCCTGCATGAAATTGGCATCCGCATGGCCCTGGGCGCCAAACGTCGCGATGTCTTGGATCTGGTGTTGAAGCAGGGCGTGCAGCTCGCGGCGGTTGGCATCGCGGGGGGAGTGATTTTTTCCTTGCTGCTTACACCGTTACTGCGTAGCCAGCTCTACCAGGTTTCACCCAGCGACTTCGCGACTTACCTCTGCGTGGCGATCCTGCTCGCGGCCGTCACGCTGGCTGCGTGCTTCATTCCGGCACGGAAAGCCGCAAGCGTCGAACCGCTCAGCGTCTTGCGCTGCGAATAGCGGCTGCGAACTCGGTCGAAAGATCCAATGGCCGTCGTTGGCTTCCGCCAAAACGCAAGGCGCGCACCAGGTATTCCGTTTACCGCAGTTCTTCGATACCATCGGAGGATTCTTTTGCATCTCAGTGGAGCAGGCATTCTGGTTCGAAATGCACGGTGAGATCGCAAGTCGTTTGCTACGAGGTTTTTCCGGCGATGCATCGATCGCTGCCGGCTCTCATCCGCTCGACCTTTGGGTAGCCTGGATCACCCGCCGTTCGAAGATGTTTTCCCGCGGATGGGGCGATGAGTCGCTGCTGGCCGAAATTTCGGAGAACGCCGTCTACTCGGCCTCTGCTTCGGTTACCGTGCAGTGGCGGGCTCCGCAGAAGCCGAAGCGGGAACGCATCGTCCGGCGTGATGGCACTTTCCTTTCGCCTCTCGGCAGACTTCCGGAACATACCCGGCAGGTGCATCTGCGATCGTGGACGCGCGAGGGGAACCTCGCAGCGTGTGTGATTCTTGCGGGCTCGCGCGACGAGGGATACCGCGTGCGCGAACGCGTCTTTGGGCCGCTGATCCACCGGGGTATCGATTTGTACTTCCTCGAAAATCCTTATTACGGACGACGCCGCTCAGCGGAGGTTCCCCCGCACGTCACGGTAAGCGATCACGAGCTGCTGGCGCTTGGAATGGTGTGCGAGGCGCGCTCTCTTCTGGAATATCTGCGTGACCGCGGTCAGAAACTGGTGGTGGCGGGCTACAGCATGGGAGGCCATATGGCCGCTCTCACGGCAGCCGTGACGCCGTTTCCCGTCGCCTGTGCCGCCCTTGCGACCGGTGCATCCGCCAGCACAATCTACACCCGCGGTTTGTTGTCCTGGAATGTGGATTTGGAAGCCTTGGGCGACGATGCCGACGGGGCTGCCCGGGACCGTTTGCGCCGGCTTTTTGATGCCGCAGACGTGACCCGCTATCCACCACCGATCCGCAGCGACGCGGCGGTGATCGCAGGATGCACGCGCGACGGCTACGTCTTTCGAACCGAGACGGAACGGCTTCACCAATATTGGCCGGGAAGCCGGCTTCGCTGGATTGAAGCAGGCCATTTCTCCGCCCTGGTCAGCAGCCGCCGCAGTTTACGCGATTGCATTGCCGAAGCAGCAGCACAATTGTGAGGCCCTGCCGGCCGCAGCCCGGATCACAAATCGGGAACCGCAATCATTCTCGTCCCATGCTGTTGCGGCGCGCTGCGCAGAGCCTCGTAGCGATATCGTAGCTCGTCGCGCAACAGTCGTTCCTCGTCGGGACTCCCATGCATCGAAGCTGCTGCCATGCTGCACCAGCCGAGTCGAAAGATCGCATAAGCCGCCTCGTAGTTGTCGATTCGTGGGATCACGTTGTCGCCGCTGAGCCGGGTATAGTTCGACAAGAAATATTCTCGCGATAGCGCATCCAGCTGCCACTCAATCGCCACGCCCGCCAGGTCCCATGCAATGTCGCACGGTCCGGGAAAGAAGTGATCATCCCCGTGTGTCACTCCATCGAGCTTCAGCCAACGGCCCTCCTGGGTGCAGAACCACTCATGCGGCTGCATTCGTCCGTCGGCGACGACGGGGCGCTCGATTGGCAGAGAAATCTCGAGCGAGACGCCGAACGCACGTTCATAATTGACGCGGGTCGCTTCTTCCAGATCGGTTGGATCGGCTGCACTCCGGCCAAACGCCCGCGCCCGCCACGCGCAATATTCCGCAATTCGGCCCAGTAACTCCGGGCTGAGATCGTTCCTTCGTCCTGCGCGCCCCGGTTGCACGACGGAACAGCCGAATCCTTGTATCGGGCCGCAATAGAGCGCTCCGAAGCCGGAACCCGATAGCGCTTCCTGTCGCGCCCGTACCTGTTCGCCGAATTGTCCGTGGCCTTCGAACTTCCATAGCCGCTTTCCATCCCGCGAGAGATATTTTCGCGGCTCCATCTGCGTCCAGGCAGCAGGCCACAACTCCTCGTCTTCCAGGAACTTCGCACGCCATCCGCCTCCGCCAATGTCTTCTTCCGCGTCCGCAGGAAGCCGTCGCGTGCTACCGCTCGCCTGTACGCGATACCGCGACCAGCGGCGCGCTGCGTCGACAGCGCAGAGCGTCGATACATCCGGCTGATGGGCGCACAGAAGCAGAATTCGATGGGACGAAACTCCCTCGCGTTCCAAGGCCTCGGCAACCGACAACAACGACGATCCGCTGCGGCCGGGACCTTCGTCACAAATCACGAACTGCGCTTCACCCGACAACGCTCGTCGGATCTGCTCCCGTTGTCGCGTGTCGAAGGTGCAGCGGCGATCGTAAGGATGTCCCTCGGGACGGACCGTTGTGCGCTCCGCGCCGCAGCCCATCGCTCGTAATTGCGCCGTAACCACGGCACTGAGCGTTGTGCCGATGCTGCGCACTCCAACCACCAGCACGTCGGTTGTATTGATATGGACCTGGCCGATCAGATCGGCGTAATCGAGAGGATGCAGCGCGTAGTAAGCGAAGCCTTCGGGCCTCGCGATACTCAGCCGCGCCGTCTCTGCAATTTGAGGAAGAAAGATCGCTGCGGTCTTGCGCAACCCCGCGCCGTCGACCGGCAGCCCGCAATCGCATGCTAGCGCAGCCGCCGCGGCCAAGTCAGTCAAGCTTGAGACAAACTTCGCGTCGGGCGAGCGAACATCCTCCAGCCCACACTCCAGTTCACCAACACCCAGAAGTAACGGCAGCAACCCTTCCAGTCCTGGAGAGTCGGCCATACTGCGGAACGCTGACGCCAAGCTTGCCGTGCTTTCCCGCAACAACACCCGGCCATCCCGGAACACATTGAAGTTTGCGCGCGAGATATCTTTCCTCTCTTCGCTACCTGGCGCCGTTGGGGTGAGACCTGAACGGTGCCGCACCCGGGACTGGGCCGAACCGGGGCTACGCCGCTTTCTTGGTATGGGTGTTCCCCTTGGAACCGCGCGGGGAACGGGAAACATCTCCTTCTTTGTCAATGAAATAGAGGAATTGGTTATCGCGATTCACAGCCTCAGGGACCAGGACCTCGGTTTTACCCTCACCTGACTTAGGCTTGTGGCATACGTTCCCTTCGCCGTCGATAAAATAAAGGTACTTTTTGTAATCGCGATCAAGACTTAGCTTTTTAACTTTCTCTGCCATATCTTTATCCGACAGATTGGATGGCCGGTATCGGTTTACTGCTGCCTCAAATGCGGTTCGGAAAGGCGACATTCGCAGTCTCCAAGGCCGGGCGCCGGGTGCCCAGGTCTCGCGCCCTTCGAGACCTGGGACTTCTGCCGATCACCATTTCCCTCTGTTCTCGTCAGAGGCATCGCTTCCATGTCGGTAGCGGGCAATCCGGAAGGAGAAACTTCGCTATATGCATCGCAACCCGGTGAGGCATGGTCCCGTGGAAGCGCCCGAGCTTGGCCGTGGTTACTCTCGGGCGCCCTTCGAGAAGAGGCTGGGCTTCTCGCGGGTCTCGGAAGCCGCGAGACCCGGCCCACCCGGCTTTCGCCGTCGCCGCTCGCTCTCGTCTATGATTTTGCTCATGTCCCCCACTGGCCGAATCTCGAAAATGGTGCCGTACTTCAGGGCCGGATGCTGCGCCATGAGCTGTAACGCCTGATTCATGTCCCGCGCCTCAAGGACAAGGATGCCGCCGAGTTGTTCCTTGGTTTCCACATAGGGACCGTCGGTAGTTGCGACTTTGCCGCTCTTCCAATACAGGGTGAGGGCAGTTTCCGCAGGCTGCAGCGCTTCTCCACCAGCCCAATGCCCGTTGGCGCGAAGATGGTCGTCGTATTCAAGGCAGGCGTCGAACATGGCGTTTTGCTCGACCTCGGTCATGGCTTCGTGTTTACCTTTGTCGTAGTAACCCAGACAGATGTATTTCATGGTTCTTCTCCTCCTTCTCCTTCCCTCGGTGGGAGCCAGCAGCGCACCTGTGGCAGGCTTTTCTGTCACTGTTTCAAGTAACCAAGCGCAACACATCCTGATTTAAAAGTCTTTGAGTCAACGAGCTTCAATTGCAATTTCTCTTGCAGGCTGACACCCTCCAACAACCGTCTGCCTTCGCCGACAATGATTGGCCAAACGACAAAACGAAATTCGTCCACCAGATCAAGCTCGATAAGTTGGGAAGGAATATCGACTCCCCCGACTAAAATATTCTTGCCTGGTTCCTGCTTGAGTTTGAGCATTTCGTCGCGAAGATTCGTGCGGACAATTCTTGTGTTTTTGTCTTCAACGTTGTCTAAGGATCGCGAAAAAACCACTTTGTTGAGAGAGACAAATGCTTGAGCGAATTCCTTGTCTGCTTTGGACGCGGACTGGTCCTTGGCGACATCTGGCCAATAAGGAACCATCAATTGATAGGTCTTCCGACCGAATACCTGCAGGTCAGCCTCTCGCGTGAGCTGCGTAAAATATTCAAGTACTTCGTCGTCAGGATTTATGGCGGTGTGGTCCACGCAGCCGTCCAGGGTGATGTTGATCGCGAAAATTACATTTCTCATTTGATTACGCCGCTCCCCTTTCTGTATAGCGTCTAAATGCCTTGCGCACTGGATCGTTCACTTTATAGTCGTCGAAGATGCGCTCACCCCGGCGCGAACGTTTTCGCCGTGCCCGGTAGAGCGGGCCTTCAGACCCGCGTCCACCTTCGCCCTCAGCCAGAATCAGCCTTTAGCCGACGACAGATGTGCCGCCGGCTGAAGCCGGCTGCCTTGAAAAGAGGCGGCGCGACGCAGCGCTGAAGCGCCGCTCTACCCGTGGGAGGCTGATCCGCGGGTGGCCCAGGTCTCGCGTTTTCGAGACCTGGGCGGGTACGACGCAAACTCCCGGGTCTCGAACAACACGAGACCCAGGGCACCCGGCCACGTTGTTTACTTGCTTCCGCCGGGTCCTTGTTCCGGAGCCGGGAAGAATAGAAGCTCGCGCACCTCGCCGGCCACATCGCAGGCGATGGCACCCTTCTTCGCCCATGCCAGCGCCTCGTCGATATCAGCGCATTCCAGTATCCAAAATCCGCCCATGTGCTCCTTGGTCTCGGTGTACGGTCCGTCGGTGACTAGCACCTTGCCATCGGACTGCTTTCGTAGCGTCTTTGCGCTTGCCAGCCGGGGAAATGCCGCAGGCGAATTTCCTCACGCCGGCAGCAATCATTTCGCGGTTGAGCGCGTGGATCTCTTCCATCATCGCCTCGGTTACTGTGGACAGGTCGAAGTCGTCGGGCAGGTAGTTAGCAACCAGATATTGTGGCATGACTCTTTCTCCTTCTAGACGCTATCTCATGATTGCTTTGTGTCAGGGCACGGCTTCAGCCGTGCCGCAAGCAAAAAGAAATAGACTTGGGCTTTAGCCCTGAGAGTTTGCGTTGACAGGGGCCAAAGCCCCCAAGTTTTACTGCGTCTGTTTCGGCACGACGAAAAGTCGTGCCCTGATACAAGTCGTGATGCGATTCATGACGTGACTTCGTGTTCCTGTGACTCCGAGAGCCGCAGCGCATCGTTCTTTTGTCCTATAGTCGTTGGGGAGACCGAAAATCGACAGCTATCCCAATTTTTATTTCAGCTGCCGAATCCGCTCTTGCAGGAATTGCCGCTCTGGTTCCTGCTGGGTCAGCGCCAGAGCTTTCTCATAAGAGGACCGAGCCTCCGCTGTCCTGCCGAGCCTGCGGTACATATCGGCGCGGGCTGAATGCGCCAGGTAGTAGTTTGCCAATTCGCCCTGTTCCAACACTGCGTCGATCTGCGCCAGACCGGCCTCTGGACCATCGCACATGGCGATGGCCACGGCGCGATTGAGCTGTACAACTGGCGAAGGCTGAATGCGCAGCAATCGGTCGTAAAGCGCAACAATCTGCCGCCAGTCGGTCGCAGCGACCGATTCCGCCTCCGCATGAAGGGCCGCAATCGCAGCCTGCAGTGTGTAAGAGCCGAAGCGGCGGGACTGCAGGGCTTTCTCCACCAAGGCCACTCCCTCCGCGATCTGGTCCCGGTTCCAGAGCGAGCGATCCTGGTTCTCCAGCAAAATCAGCTCTCCGGTCGGAGAGCTTCTCGCGGCACGGCGGGATTCCTGTAGCAACATCAGTGCAAGCAGCCCCATGATTTCCGGACTAACGCCTTCCGGCTCTGGCTCGAGTTCGGTCAGCAACCGGCCTAGTCGAATCGCCTCGCCGGTTAGCTCGGCCCGGGTTACCTCCGCTCCCGCCGCAGCCGAGTAACCCTCGTTAAAGACAAGATAGACGACGTGAAGCACTGCGCGCAGCCGCTCCGGCAATTCCTGCGGCGTCGGCACCTCGTACGGAATCGGTGTCTCTCGAATCTTTGCCTTGGCGCGCACAATACGCTGCGCCAGAGTCGCCGGCGTAACCAGAAATGCCTTTGCGATCTCCTCGGTTGTCAGGCCGCACACCTCACGCAAGGTGAGCGCAACGTGCGCTTCCGGCGCTAGAGAGGGATGACAGCAGGTAAAAATCAGGCGCAGCCGATCATCCTCAAGGCTGTCCTCTTCCTTGGACTCTTCCGCCGAACTCCCTTGTGCTTCGAGATATCGCGCGAGCTCGTCTTGCGACGCATCCAATCTTGCCCGTCGACGCAGAGTATCAATGGCTTTGAAGCGGGCCGTCGAAATCAACCATGGTCGCGGGTTGCCGGGTACTCCACTCATCGGCCAGAGGCTCAGCGCAGCCGCAAAGGCTTCGTGCATCGCCTCCTCGGCAAGATCAAAATCACCCAGCAAGCGGATCAGAGTTGCCAGGATGCGTCCCGAATCCACGCGATAAAGGGAGTCGAGCAATTCGCGTATCGGCTCGGCGTAACCCTCGGACATGACGACGACCTTAGCAAACCAGCTACCCCGAATCAATTCGGGAAACGGCGGATCGATGCAAAGTGCCCAGCACCGACTGCTTGATCGCACGAATCGCCGTCGATAACAGCTCCCGCTCCGGCTCGCTCACCAGAAAATGCACATGCTCGGGCATGACCACATAGCCGAACGCCAGCATGCCGTCGCGCCGTCGCGCTTCGTCCAGAGCATTTTCAAAGCAGCGCTTGGCGCCTACCCTGTCGAGATATCTCTGCCGGCGATAACAGCTGAAGGTGATGAAGTGTAGTTGCTGCGCCCGCTGATAGCGCTTGAGTCCCCAGGGCACGGAGAAGAATACACCTGCTCATGAAAATGAATCTGTGACGCGCGACGAAATCCCCGCCCAACCAACCGAAGGTTGGACGGGGCACCCTCAAGGGTTTTCTCGACTCAGAATGCTTGCCCGGGCCACCCGTCCCGTGTTGTAGGAGTCGCTGATCTGCCGGGTTCCCCAGGTCTCGCGGCTTTCGAGACCTGGGTGAGACGCAGAAGCGCGCCCCGGGTCTGGAACACCGCCAGACCTGGGGCACCCGGCGCGGTCAACCCATTATCTAATCAGACTGAGTTGTCATTGCGCTTTGCGCATTAAATTGCCGATAACGAGTGCAATAACGAAACAGGCGCCAATTAACTGGGGCAGCCAAGGCCCTCCTCTAGTTACCCATAGGGATACGCACAAAAAAACGGTGATTCCTATCAGCACGAAGATCTTAGCCTTACGAGTTTGAATACGAGGCAAAACTGTCGTTCCTTCTATCCCTCTTCCTTTCTTAGCTCGTGCCAGTAAAATGAACCATGCGACAACTGCCACAGCCATCAAGCCAATGCAACAGAATGCGAAGCCTCGTGGAGTAAGAACTTCTTTAACCGCAAGAACTCCAGCTATTGCGATCGTAAAAGCAAGTGCCAACGTCAGCGCGAGGGGTTTGCTTTTCCACGTTTCCATCATCTTACTGTCCACCCCCACACGGATTTGCGCCCGCAGCCGCACCGAAGTACGATGTTGAATAATCAGTTACGGCCAACGGCAGCCCGACCCCGCGGCTGATTGCTTCAATCAAACTGCTCGCTGAAGTTGCGAAGCTCTCTCGACTTGCCTGGTGCCCCAGGTTCGCGTCCCTATTTTGGACGCTAACCTGGGCAGAGAAAGATACGAGGCGGCCCACCCGTGATTTTCAACTCGCGATCTCGCGCCGTCCACTCCGATTCAATCTCTACCGTTCCATTCTCCCGGAAAGCATAGTGTCGAAAACTGCTCCACTTCCACTCTCCCGGCTCCTTCACCAGTCCACGTTTCACCGGGTTGCGGTGTAGATACCGCAGCTTGACTCCGAACTCCCTCGCATCTCGTACATTTCGATCGTAGTACCGTTTTTGCCAGAGTGACCCGTCGCCGGAAGTACGGTTGCAGAGGCGTTTTGGCGGGTGGCCCATGCTTTCCAGTGGAATTGTAGTCCACCGCCACACTGTGGGTGCCCCACCCTTGTCCGCCGCCGTTGCGGACAGGGTGGGAGCCAGAGTCTCGACTGGTCCAGGGCGCCGCCCCGAAGGGCCGTTCCCAATTGAAAGGTTGAGCAGCACCTATCGTTCCGTGCCCACCCTCTCGCCAAAAAAGGGCGAGAAGGATGGGGCACCCCAGGATTGAAGGTTGAACTATTTCGAAAGGGTGGGCCACCCGCCACCCCAGGATTGAAGGTTGAACTATTTCGAAAGGGTGGGCCACCCGCCAGTCAGGCTTGAAGGGACTTCCGCGCCTCGCCGGATATTGCAATTGGCGCAGTGTACCCTGAAAGGTAACGTGATAGTACTCTTGTCATTAGTGAGAAATCTGTGTCCACAATTCGGACACTTCCAAGTTGCAAGTAGATATCCTACCCAGAGCCACACAGCGCCATACGCGATACAGAACCAAAAGGGAGACAGGGGGGCGAGCCACTTAGTGGCTAGTCCAAATAGAGGAACAAAAAGCAGGAACATTGCGACCTGCACGAATTCCAGGAAATACAGACTCCGCCATGACAATCCTGCTGACACTGTTGCTCTCCTCCAGGGCTATCTAAAATCTTCGTTTCCTGGTTGTTACGGACAAAGCGTAAGCACGGTGGGTAGATTCACATTTAGATTCAACGTTCCTCTAGCGCCAAATCCCGCCCCAACGGTCAGGCTTCCGCCTGAACTGCCAGCACTGAGCCCGACATTTGCAAAAGAGCCATCGAGGCTCCAGGACGGGGTTGTACCGATCGGTTGAGAATTGGCAGTGAATTGGATTCCGATGTTTGCGGCAGCACCCATATTCTCTCCCTGACCAGGAGCGGTACTCATGTATCCCGCACTCGGCAAAGTCCATGAGTACACAAGGGCTGCTGTTCCTGATGGATCAGCCATCATCTGAGCAGACCCGCTCGCAGAGACACCTATACCCACTAGGCCGAAACCGCCGCCCGCGCCGACACCGAAGCCGACAGTCTTGCCCGTGAAAGTCGCAAGTTTCCGCAGAGCAGAGGCCTCCAAGGCCTGCAAACCGTTTGGTTGCACACAATTCCTCTTTGCAGGCGGCTTAGCGGGCTGTGGCTGTGGCTTCGGCTGAGGCTGGCTGGTGCCGCCACCACCTCCGCCCGAGGAACTTCCATTGCTGCTGCAGCCTCCGAAAAGCATGCAGAAGAAGGACGACATGCTACCCTGGCCGGGCCAACCTTCATAAGCCAGGTCCCACCAGCCACCAGGAGCGGGCGCTGAACCCGTGACAGTGCAATTCCCCTTATCATCACACTGACCGTCTAGCCCGAGCGGGTCCATGTTGCTCAGCGGGTTGTTGCCCACGTAGGCATATCGGTTCCAGGTCTGCGGATTGGTTGGATCCACAGCCGCCACTCCTGCCGGATCGGGCACCAGCCAGCGGCCTTGTGACGAACTCTGCTGGCGGAACAGGAAATCGTAGGTTCCCTGTGCGCCGGGCAGCGTGTCCTGCGTCTGCCCGGTGAAGGACCCGATCCGCCGTTCCCGTCTCGGCATAGGCTTCCCCGAAAGGCGCATACGCTCGGTCCCCATAGAGATTGCCAGCGGAGTTCAACGCCAGGCGCGACGATCCCAGATAATCCGCGTGCCGATAATACTGCAGCCCGCTGGAGTTATAGACGGCTTGCAATCCTCCCGCCAAGGGCACGAAATATTGCAGCAGCGACTGGCCATTCAGAAACGCGAACTTTCGGCCGTCCGGGTCGTAGAGAATCTGGGTCGAAGTGCTGCCTTGGCTCACGGTGACGGCTCGATTGAAGGCATCATACATCACCCTCTGCGACCCGGAGTTGACCGGACGCCCTTCGGCATCGTAGATGTACGTGTTTCCCAGATTGTCCTGCGTCATGTTGCCCGCATTGTCGTAGGTAATAGTAGCGCCCGACAAACCGGTGATCTGATTGTTTGTGTTGTAGGTGGGCAGGAACGAGCTGCTGCCCGACTTCGAAATGTTTCCAAGAGGTGGTGCACCCAAGGCCGCAAACCTGCTTCTGTCCGAAAGGTTTGGCCACCCGGCCATCAATGTTTCTTCTTGTGTTTCTTCCCTGCAGTTGTCGCATGATGCTGTTGACGGGCGGCCACCGCAGCCTGGTGCTGGGCCTTTTCCGCCGCCTCTTCTTCCGGCGTGGGCACGCGGCGGACAATCGGTCCATTCATCTTGTAAGTCTCTTCCAGCATCTGCTCTGAGTCCATCTTCTTGCGAATGGTGAAGGTCGGCAGGTCGCCTTCCTTCTCGAACACCCGATGCCCAGTTGTCACCGGCAGATAGCCTTGCAGGTTGCGCTCGCGATAGGCGGTCTCGTAACGGTGGCGGCCCCGGTTCCAGGTAAACACGCGGATCTGGTTGAAGTCCCAGGGCAGGCCGTCCTTGGGCTCGTTCAGGCAAACCAGGTATTGCGCCACCTGCTTGTCCCCGTCCTGCACGGTGTTGAGGACGAAGTAGCCCATGATGCGTTGTCCCTCGGCATACTGCGCGACCTCGAGCGGGATATCGAGATCGATCATGCGCAACAACACCCATCCCACATGACCTGCCGAGTTGCGAACCAGGTACCAGTCCTCCATGACAGGAGGCTTGGCTGGTTCTGCCGGAGCAGCCGGCTTGGTGCCGGTGGAGGTCGCAATCGATCGCGCGGTCGTCGCCTCGGTTCCGGCGGCCGGGACGGTCTTGGCTGGGGTCGCTGTTGCTGAAGCGGCCTTGGACGTTGGCGCCGCAGCGCCCTTCGAGGCATCGGCTCCCGGCTTTGCATTGGCTGCGCCGCCACTTGCGGGCGCTTTCGCGGCAACCGGTTTTGGCGCCTGCGGCGCATTCTTCTCCGCCGTGGCCCGCCTCAAGACTTCGACCTTTTCGCCGTCTTTGAGCTGGTACAGATGCTCCCCTTCGCGCGATGGCGTGAGGTGCATATTGAGCTCGGCGCGAGTCGTTCCGTGCGCCTGCACGGTCGCGTTTGCATTGTCTTGAACCAGTTTCTGGAAGCCGTCGAAGATGTCTTGCGGAACCAGGCTCCGCATCTCCACCCAGCCCTCCTGGCCGCTGCTGCTGCGCACGCGATAAAAGCGCCGTTGCTTCTCCAGAATTTCCACCCGCTCGCCGTTCTTGACGGTTCCGACCTTGTTGTACATGGTCGCAATGCGATCGCGAAGGCTGGTCTCGGGCGCGGAAACGTACATGTACTCGTGCGTCGCCATGGCGCCACGCTTGCACGCCGGCACTGACAGCAAGGCCAGCGCTGCAAACAAAATGGGGGCAATTCGCTTTTTGGAAAATCGCGAGGAGTTCACCGGCAGCACAGATCACTATAGCTCAGGATGCGGAGCCACAATGCGCATCCAGGCGGCTTTCGCGCCGGAGAACCACAGGTTGCAACCGCAACTAAGGGGTGACCACGATCACGTAGACGCCGGTTGCGACATCGCTCATGGAATAACCTGCGGCTACCGCCACGGCGCGAATCGTTGTGCTCTGCAGCACCGGGATCGGCTGTGAATATCGCGCCGACGCCGTCGTCGGCACGCTTCCATCGAGGGTGTAGTAGAGGACCGCTCCCGGCGTACTGTCGGAGAGGCTTACGTTCTGCACGCTGGCGAAGGTCCCCGGCGCCGGAGAAAACGTTGGTGCGGCCGCCGGCTGGTTCGACATCGAGTTGTATCCGCCGCATGCAACGCACGCTGACAGAAACACCAGGCTCACGATCAACATTGCCTTCATGGTCCCTCCCACGGTTGGAGACGCGACGCAAGGTGGGACGACCGAAGCTGGTCCCAGACTTCTTGCACCTCTGCGATTAGATGCGCTGCCGGTTCAGGATTTGTCACATGCAGGCAACAGCGTTGTCAGCATTGCGTCACTTGTTTCGCAATTTGCGGAGTGACCAACCCAGAACAGCGAGATCAGGGCAGGCCACTCAGCTCCGTCTAGGCGCCTGTCGCTGAGAGTGGCGGACGCCTGCGGAGGCTACGCGGCCCAACACAAGTGGTCCTCCGTAAGTTCGGCGGTATCCCCGGTGATGGCAATCCCAGCTACCTCCACCGGCGAATCGCGAAGGGCAGATTCGTTCATCCACACGCGCTTGAGCGGTGCATTCGAATCTCCGGTTTTGATCCAGGCGCTGGAGAGCTTGGGATAGTGGGTGACGAGGTTGCGGATACGATCCTGAAACAGCATGATGGCCTCCATGAAAGGCGCAACGAAGCGCGGCTTTGGAGGGAGGAACCTGAAATATGGCAGGCTCACTTGCCCTGGTTCACGTCTGCTCCGTGAACCGGGAAGCGACGCGCGATCTAAGCGCGCACGGCAGGACGATTCATGGAGCCGGAAGAAGCATTTCTCCGAGTACTCGGAGGTTCGATTTGTGAGTTGCAGATCATAAAAATTGCCGGAGAACCCGGCCTCTTAACTATAGACGCCGCGAGCGGGGAAAGGTTGCGAAAACCTGCGCGCGTCCTGGCGCAGTCTACCGCCGCAGTCGAAGGACCTGCAGTTTGCTTGCGCGGCCAGCGTGGCCGGAGGAAACGCAGGTCCCTCACTCCTGAAGGAGTTCGGGATGACAATCTAAAGGCGACGGCTGCGTTTAGAACGCCCAATCAGAAAGCATGGAGGACAACAAGGAATTTCCCATCCTCGATTTGTGAGCAACATCACCTCCGGATGTGACTTAATTCATCGAGGTCGGGGGGCCGGGGCGCTACACTAAAGCTTCATCCCTGGAGAGGAATTCATGTCCAGCATAATTGAGCCGACAGCCGCTGTGCCTGCGTCTAAGCCTAGCAAAATGAGTAAGGTACAAAAACTTGATCCGTCGGATGTTTACCGCTCCGAGTCCCATCCGTTGGACACCCTCTTTTCGCCGCGCAGCGTCGCGGTGGTCGGCGCCTCGGAGAGGCCAGGCAGCGTGGGCCGCTCGGTGTTGTGGAACCTGTTGAGCAGCCCGTTTGGCGGCACGGTGTTTCCAGTTAACTCCAAGCGCGCAAATGTTCTGGGCATCAAGGCTTATCCGAAGGTCTCCGATGTGCCGGACGAGGTCGATCTCGTCGTGATCACCACGCCGGCTGACACGGTCCCCGATCTTGTGGCCGAGTCGGTCGAGGTGGGAATTCCATCAGGCATCGTGATCTCAGCGGGCTTCAAGGAGCACGGCGAGCACGGCAAAGACCTGGAGCGGCAGATTTCAGAAATCATTCGTGGCAAGATGCGGCTGATCGGCCCGAACTGCCTGGGCGTAATGAATCCGCTGAAGGGCTTGAACGCCACCTTTGCCCACAGCGTCGCTCGTCCCGGCAATGTCGCGTTCATCAGCCAGAGCGGCGCGCTGTGTACGGCGGTGCTCGACTGGAGCCTGCGGGAGAATGTCGGATTCAGCGCGTTCGTCTCCATCGGCTCGATGCTCGACGTCAATTGGGGCGACCTGATCGACTACTTCGGCAATGATTCGCGCACGCAAAGCATCGTCATCTACATGGAATCGATCGGCGATGCGAGGTCGTTCCTGTCGGCGGCTCGCGAGGTATCGCTCAGCAAGCCGGTCATCGTGATCAAGGCCGGACGCACCGCGCAAGCCGCGAAAGCCGCGGCCTCGCATACCGGATCCCTTACCGGCAGTGACGAAGTGCTGGACGCGGCCTTCCGCCGGGTTGGAGTTCTCCGGGTCAACAGCATTGCCGACATTTTCTTCATGTCCGATGTGCTGGCCAAGCAGCCGCGGCCGCGGGGCAACCGGCTTTGCATCGTGACCAACGCCGGTGGCCCGGGAGTGCTGGCGACCGACGCTCTGGTTGCCGGCGGTGGTGAGCTGGCGGAGCTGTCGCCTGAAACCATGAAGGCCTTTGACGAGATCCTGCCCGCGCAGTGGAGCCACAACAATCCGGTGGACATCCTGGGCGATGCCGAGCCGGAACGCTACGCCAAGTCGCTGGAGATTGCCGCCAAAGATCCTGCCATCGATGGAATGCTGGTGGTCCTGACGCCGCAGGACATGACCAATCCCACGCAAATTGCCGAGAAGTTGAAGCCTTATGCGAAAGGCCTCGGCAAGCCAGTGCTGGCAAGCTGGATGGGCGGGGCCGAGGTGGCAGCCGGCGAACAGATCCTGAACCAGGCGGGCATTCCGAGCTTCCAATTTCCCGACAGTGCCGTGCGCGCCTTCAACTACATGTGGCGTTATGCCTACAACCTGAAAGGCCTCTACGAAACGCCGGCGATGCCGCAAGCTGACGGTGGCGAATTGAACCGCGGGATTGCCGACCGCATTATCCGCGACGCCCGCCAGGCGGGTCGCACCATCTTGACCGAGTTCGAATCGAAGCAGTTGCTCAGTGCCTATGGCATTCCGACCGTTGACACGCGTATTGCCGTGACGGAAGAAGAGGCTCTGCGGGCGGCCGGCGAGATTGGCTATCCCATCGTCCTGAAGCTGTACTCACTAACCATCACGCACAAGACCGACGTAGGTGGCGTGCAATTGAATCTGCGCGATGCTGAAGCGGTGAAGAAGGCGTTCCAGCTCATCAAGAACTCGGTCGCCGAAAAGGTTGGCGCAGAACACTTCCAGGGTGTGACCGTGCAGCCGATGGTGAAGCTCGACGGGTATGAGCTCATTATCGGCAGCAGTCTCGATTCGCAATTCGGTCCGGTGATTCTGTTTGGCACTGGCGGACAACTGGTCGAGGTTTTCAAAGATCGCGCGCTGGCTCTGCCTCCGCTGAACTCGACCTTGGCCCTCCGGATGATGGAACAGACGAAGATCCTGACAGCGCTGAAAGGTGTTCGCGGCCGCAAGCCTGTCGACCTCGCCGCTTTGGAAGACCTGCTGGTGCGCTTCAGCCAGCTCGTGGTCGAGCAGCCGTGGATCAAGGAGATCGATATCAATCCGTTGCTGGCCTCGCCCGAGCGGCTACTGGCACTGGACGCCCGCGTGGTCGTGCACGGGCCCGAGATGACGGAAGACAAGCTGCCCAAGGCGGCGATCCGTCCTTACCCGGTTCATCTCGTGGGACCATGGAAGACCAAGGATGGCAGCGACGTTACCATCCGTCCCATTCGCCCGGAAGACGAGCCACTGATCATCCGCTTCCACGAGCGCTTGTCGGAACGCAGCGTGTACCTGCGCTACTTCCAGCCGCTGAAGCTGCGCCAGCGCACGGCCCACGAGCGGCTCACGCGCATCTGCTTCCTCGACTATGACCGCGAGATGTCGCTGGTGGTGGAGCGCAAAGGCGCCTCCGGCGAGCCGGAGATCCTGGCGGTCGGCCGCATGAGCAAACAGCATGGCCGCGATGAGGCTGAGCTGGCGTGCGTGGCGATCGACGAAGCGCAGCACAAGGGACTGGGGACGGAGCTGTACGTCCGGCTCATCCAGTTGGCACGCGACGAGAAGCTCAAGAAGGTCACCTCCAACATGCTGCCCGAGAATCGCGAGATGCGAGCCATCTGCTCGAAGCTGGGCTTCAAGCTGTTCTCGAACCTCGAGGACAACCTGATCCGGGCTGAGCTGGAACTGGAGTAAGTTCGTAAGACTTCGAAAGTCTGGGTGCCCCGTTCCAGCCCGACCCCGGCGAAGCGGGGCGTTCCCGGATTACTTGAGGCTGGAGCGGGGCATTCATGCTGTCCAAGCCTCGCCCGCGGAAATCGTTGATGGCACAGTAGGAAGAGTCGACAGGCTGATGTTATCATTCGAGGCCTGCGGGAGTTCCATTGCGCGTAGAACTTGCCGATACGTGGCGGCGGCCGAAGGGGCGATCACTAGAGCGTGCCTAGCGAAAAACAGATCAAGTGGTCGCAGCTGCGGGTTGGGCTCACCGTAATCTTTGCCAGTGTCACGCTGGCTGTTCTCATCTTCCTGATGACGAGCACGACGGGTCTGTTCACCAAGAAGCTCAAAGTCCGCGCCTATGTGGACAACGCCGGCGGCCTCACGGTCGGTGCGCCGGTGCGGCTGGAAGGCGTGGACATCGGCAACGTTATCGGGATTCATGTGGTCAACGATCCCAAGCGCAGATCGGCTCCCGTCGAAGTCATCATGAAAATTACGACGAAGTACGAGGACACGATGAAGAAGGACTGCCAGGTCTCGCTGGACACCGCAGGTGTCTTAGGGCAGGTCTTCGTCGATATGGATTGCCGCCAAGCCAAAGGCGCCCCTCTGGAGAATGGCGATGAACTGCCGACACGCGACACACCGCAACTCCAGGACGTGGTCCGCGCCAGCCAGGGCACGTTAGAGAACCTGAACGTGCTGATCAAACGGCTGGATGACACCGTTTCTTACATCCAGAGCGGACAGGGATCCATTGGCAAGCTGATCTACGATCCAACGCTCTTCAATCGTGCCAATGAAACGCTGTTGCAGTTGCAGAAGATCGTTACGCAGGTTGGTTCCACGCAAGGCACCATCGGCAAGCTGCTCAACAGCAATGAGCTGTATGACAAGGCGAACCTGGCGGTCGATAACCTCAACAAGATCATCGACGAGGTCAACAGCGGGAAGGGTACGGCCGGCATGCTGCTGAAAGATCCGTCCCTGTACAACAATGCCAACCAGACCATCGCGAAGGCCAATCAGTTGGTGGGCGATATCAACGCCGGCAAAGGTACGCTGGGTAAATTGGCGAAAGACGAAGAACTTGCCCGCAAAATCGACAGTATGGTCACCCGCCTCGACAATATCGTCGGACGCCTCGACCGCGGAGAGGGCAGCGCGGGCAAGCTGTTGAAGGATCCATCGCTCTACAACAATGCGGACCAGATGCTGGTGGAGACGCGTAACCTCATCATTGCGATTCGCAAGGACCCGAAAACCTACTTGACGATTCGGCTGAAGATTTTCTGAGCCGGGTTGCGAGTTTCCGTTTCTCGCTTCAAGTCGCCGGTTTCGGCTTGCGAGTTGCAACACCTTCTAGAAACTGGTCGGACGTACCGCGTTCGCCGGCCTCGTACGACGAGTCCCTGCCCAATTTGTTGCATCCTGAATCCTTCAGAGGGAGGGACCTGCGGTTGGCCCGATCTTTGCCGCAACACCGAACAGCAGATTCCTCGCTTCGCTCGTAATGACAATTCTTAAGCGACCATCGTCCCGATCATCGAGAACTCTCCACATCCACTAACCACAGCCTTGTGCTACCGAGCCGCTTCAGGGGGGAGGGCTTGCGGTTCGCCGTCAGCGTTCGCCGCATGAGAACCGCAGGCCCCTTATCCCTGAAGGGAACCCGATATGACAGAAAGGCATGTTGGGATGGCACGCTTTATCACCAGAGGTGAAAGCGCGCTATAGTAATGGGTTGCCTGCAGGCGCTTCCCTGGCGCTATGCGGCGGCGTACCTCGCAGCGCTGGATTGCGGACTGCGATGGATATTTCTTTCGAGGCATGCATGCGGATTCGGATCCTTCTGGCTATACCGCTGCTGCTGGTGGCTACGCTTGTTGCCGCCCAGACAGCGACTCCTGATACTTCTACCCCTGAGCATCCCAAAGCAATTCCCAGCTTCGATCTTACGGCCCTCGATAAGTCGATCGATCCGTGCGTCGACTTCTACCAGTATTCCTGCGGCAACTGGATGAAGAACAATCCGATCCCGGCCGACAAGTCGCGATGGGGCCGCTTCAACCAGCTGGATGAATACAATACCTACATTTTGCGCGACATTCTCGATCAGGCACAGGCCCCGGGAAAACGGACGGCGATCCAAACCAAGGTCGGCGACTTCTATGGTTCGTGCATGGATGAGGCGACGATCGAGAAGAAAGGCGCCACTCCGTTGAAGCCGGAGATGGACCGCATTGCCGCCATTCAGAGCCGGCCGCAGTTGATCAGCCAGGTCGCCTACATGCAGGACAACGGCATCCAGACGCTGTTCCGCTTTTATTCCACTCCCGACTTGCATGACTCGCTGCAGACCATCGCGGCGATGGACCAGGGGGGGCTCTCGCTGCCCGATCGTGACTACTACATCAAGGACGACGCTAAATCAGTGGAGACGCGGCAGAAGTTTCAGGAGCACGTGCAGAAGATGTTCGAACTGGCTGGCGACACGCCGGAAGCTGCCGCCGCAGAGGCTAAAACAGTACTGGCGGTCGAGACCGGGCTCGCCAAAGCGTCGATGGACCGCACGGAACGCCGCGATCCCAAGAAGCTCGATCACAAGATGCAGGTCACGGAGATTGCCGGGCTGGCGCCGAATTTCGAGCTGACACAATACTTCGCCGAGAATGGTTCGCCGAAGTTCAACACGCTCAACGTCGGCAATCCTGAGTTCTTCAAGACGGTGAACGAGCAACTCGCGACGGTTCCGCTGAATGACTGGAAGACGTATCTTCGCTGGCGCACCATTGATACCTACGCGCCGGGATTGTCGAAGCCGTTTGTCGACGAGGACTTTGCTTTCAAGGGCCAATACCTGGCGGGGCAGAAGGAAATCGAAGCACGCTGGAAGCGCTGTGTGAAGTCGACCGACCACATGATCGGAATGGCCCTTGGTGAACTTTACGTGGACAAGACCTTCGGCCCGGAAGGTAAGGAGCGCACTCTCAAGATGGTGAAGGCGATCGAAGGCGCAATGCACGAAGACCTTCAGCAGCTTGATTGGATGTCGGACACGACGAAGCAGCAGGCGTATGTGAAGCTGAGCACGATCGTGAACAACATCGGCTATCCCGACAAATGGCGCGATTACAGCACCGTGGTAGTGAAGCGCGATGATTACGCGGGCAACTTGCAGCGTGCCTCGGCATTCGAAGTCAAACGGCAGTACAACAAGATTGACAAGCCCACGGACCGCAAAGACTGGGGCATGACTCCTCCGACGGTGAACGCTTACTATCGGCCCACGATGAATGACATCAATTTCCCGGCGGGCATTCTGCAGCCTCCCTTTTATGGCCAGAGCATGGACGATGCGGTGAACTATGGCGGAATCGGCGTGGTCATCGGACATGAATTGACGCACGGCTTCGACGACCAGGGACGCAAGTTCGACGCCGACGGCAACCTGAAGGACTGGTGGACTGCCGACGACGCCAAGGAATTTGAGAAACGCGCAACCTGCACGGCGGACGAGTACTCCAGCTTCGTAGCGGTAAAAGACGACAAGGGCACAGTGAACCTGAACGGGCGGCTGACGCTGGGCGAGAATACCGCCGACAATGGCGGACTCAAGCTGGCCTACATGGCCTTGATGAACATCATCGGCAGCACGCCGGTGAAGCCCATCGATGGCTTCACGCCGGAGCAGCGGTTCTTCCTGGCGTACGGGCAGATCTGGTGCCAGAACGTAACGCCGCAGAGCGCGCGCATGCTGGCCATCACCGATCCGCACTCGCCTGGGCGCTGGCGCGTCAACGGCGCGGTGCAGAACTCGGCAGCCTTCCAGAAGGCGTGGGGCTGCAAAGAAGGCCAGCCCATGGTACGCGAGAACGCCTGCCGGGTGTGGTAAACGACCGGCGAGGGACGTGTGGCAGGGTAGACTGCAACTTGGCGACAGGATCTTTCCCGATGTCGATTTCCCATTTTGGGACGAAGTGCGTTTTTTCTGGTCAAACTGCTTGGGCAAAGGCGTGGCACAAACCTACAATCGCATTAGTGGGAAAGACGTGGGGGGATTGTGCCATCCAACGATCGCTTGTCCGATTCAGCGGAACCCGTTGTGCTGCTAACTTCAATCCGAGGTTTTTGATGCGACGTCTGTTTGTGACTGCCTGCCTTCTGCTGGTTGCCGGTATGGCGGCGCTGGCGCAAGATGTGACCCAGCCTTCTGCGACGACCAAGCCAAAAGTAATCAGCAGCTTCGATCTCGAGGCTCTCGATAAGAGTGTCGACCCGTGCAACGATTTCTACCAGTTCGCCTGCGGGGGTTGGTTGCAGACCAATCCCATTCCTCCCGACCAGGCATCGTGGGGACGCTTCAACGAATTGCACGAGCGCAATCAGTACGTCCTGAAAGGCATTCTCGACAAGGCATCCCTCGACTCCGGGAGCCGCAGTCCCAACGACCAGAAGATCGGCGACTACTACTACTCGTGCATGGACGAAGCCGGCATCGACGCCAAAGGCGTAGCTCCGCTGCAGCCTACGCTGGACCAGATTGATGCCTTGCAGGACAAGGTGCAGTTGCCGATGTTAATCGGCAAACTCCATGGCAACGGCGTGGGAGCGCTGTTCCTATTCAGTTCCGAGCCCGACGCGAAGGACTCAAAGATGGAAATCGCCGGTACCGACCAGGGCGGTTTGTCGCTGCCCGACCGCGACTACTATCTCAAGACCGACGAAAAGTCCGTCACCCTGCGCAATCAGTTCGAACAGCACGTCACCAACATGTTCAAGCTGCAGGGAGAGTCGCCGGACAAAGCAGCGGCCGACGCCAAGACGGTCTTAAAGCTGGAAACGGAACTGGCACAGGCATCGATGGACCGCGTCGAGCGCCGCGATCCCAACAAGGTGTACCACAAGATGACCACGGCGCAGCTGCAGGAGTTGAGCCCGGCGTTTGACTGGAAACAATACTTCGCCACGGTTGGCGGCCCCAGCTTCGACAGTCTCGATGTCTCGGTGCCCGACTTCGTGAAAGGCGTCAATCAATTGGTGACGACTGCCAGCGTTGACGAAATCAAGACGTATCTCCGGTGGCGCGCCCTGCACCAGGCAGCGCCCTTGCTGCCGACGGCTTTCGTCGACGAGAACTTCGCCTTCTACGGCAAGACGCTGACGGGCGCGAAGCAGTTGCGCCCGCGCTGGAAGCGGTGCGTACAGTTCACCGACGGCGATCTGGGCGAGGCCTTGGGCAAAGCGTATGTGGCCGAGGTCTTCCCTCCGGAAGATAAGGCAGCCACCCTGAAGATGGTGCACGAACTGGAAGCGGCGCTGAAAACCGACATCCAGAGTTTGTCGTGGATGACCGAAGAAACCAAGAAGCAAGCGCTGGATAAGCTGTCGCACATCGACAACAAGATCGGCTATCCGGACAAGTGGCGCGATTACAGCACTCTCAAAATCGTTCGTGGTGATGCGGTGGGGAATAGCTTCCGCTCCAACGAGTTTGAGTTCAAGCGGGAGCTGAACAAAATCGGGCAACCGGTCGACCGTAAGGAATGGGGCATGACGCCGCCTACGGTGAATGCCTATTACAATCCGCAGGAAAATAACATCAACTTCCCCGCCGGAATTTTGCAGCCGCCTTTTTACGACTCGAAGGTGAGCGACGCGGTGAACTTTGGAGCCATCGGTGCGGTCATCGGGCACGAGATGACGCACGGCTTCGACGATCAGGGCTCCCAGTTCGATGCCGAGGGTAATCTGCGTGACTGGTGGACGCCGAAAGACGAAGCGCAGTTCAAGGAGAAGGAACAGTGCTTCGTCGACGAGTACGACAAATTCGTGGCCATCGATGATGTCCATGTCCGTGGAAAGCTGACGTTGGGCGAGAACACCGCCGACAATGGCGGCTTGCGGATTGCGCACATGGCGCTGCTCGACGTGCTTGCCGCCTCGCCGGAGAAACCGAGCGACGGGTTTACGCCCGAACAGCATTTCTTCATTGGATGGGGACAGATCTGGTGCCAGAACATGCGGCCCGAGATGGCCCGTCTGCTGGCGCTGAATAACGAGCACGCGCCGGGCAAGACCCGGGTCAACGGCGTGGTCTCGAATATGCCGGAGTTCCAGAAGGCCTTTGGTTGTAAAGCCGACGCGCCGATGGTGCGCCATCCGGCCTGTCGAGTCTGGTAATCGGAATCACGAGAGGAACCGCGAAAAACGAGGCGGATCTGCGGCCTGTTGGGACAAATAACATCCAGGCCGCTGATGCGCTGACTTCTCGGGATCCCATTATCCCGGATTGGGCCTCAAGGAAACGCACACGTCCGCCTAGAACAGATTGTGAGTTGCTATGTCCACGTAGAGCGTGCCTTCAGGCACGCGTTCCGCGCGAGGCTTCCTATTTTCGGTGGCTTCAGCCCGTGTTGCACGGGCTGAAGCCACCGAGTCTATCCAGGGCGCTTCAGGACGTGGCGCTAAAGCGCCACTCTACCCGACCGCAGTTGGGATACGGTAATTGTTGAACCGCGCTACTCAGCTCGTGCAGTGATTGCGTTCGCGGTTTTCTCTTGCGCGGAGGTGTTGCTGTGTTTCGTTCCTGCCTGTGGAGGGGCGACGCAGCGGAAACCCAGATGGTTGGTCCCGGTATCGGGATCGCCCTTGCCGCGGCCGCCGGGCATGTAACGGCTGCAATACTGATCGGTACACAAGAACGAGCCGCCGCGCTGGACCCTCTTGGCCACACCCGGCTCACTGGGATCAATGCTGTCGGACGGCCCTTGCGGATTGCGCGCCACTTGTCCGCTCGCCGCCAACATGTGATAGTAGTCGGGGCGATACCAGTCCGACGTCCACTCCCACACGTTGCCCGACATGTCGTATAGCCCGTATCCGTTTGCGGGAAAACTGCCCACCGGCGAAGTGCCTACGTAGCCGTCCGCGCCGGTATTCTTGTCGGGGAAATGCCCCTGAAAAGTGTTTGCCATGGGCTTGCCGCCAGGCATGAACTGATCACCCCAGGCGTACTTCTTGCGGTCGAGGCCGCCACGCTCGGCATACTCGTACTCCGCCTCGGTGGGCAGACGCTTTCCTTCCCACTTGCAGTAAGCTTCAGCGTCGCGGAAGGCGATGTGCACCACCGGATGCTTCTCTTTCCCCTTCAAGTCGGATTTGGGGCCTTCGGGATGCCGCCAGTTTGCGCCCTTTACGTAGGACCACCACTGAAACTGATCGTTCAGGGGAACGGGATGAGAAGGCGGCGTGAAGACGACCGAGCCAGCAACCAGGTTCTCCGGAGGAGCGGTAGGAAAGTCTTCTTGACGAGGAGTTTTTTCGGAGACCGTGATGTAGCCGGTCGCTTTGGCAAACCTGGCGAACTGCTCGTTGGTTACAACCGTCTTATCGATGAAGAATCCGTCAACATAGACCTGGTGCCAGGGACGAGCATCCTTGAACATCGGCTCGTCGGAGCCCATCCAGAATTCGGCGCCTGGGATCCAGACCATGCCCTTCGGAGCCACCGCGGGAGCGGCCGCGCTACCGGCAACCGGCACCAGCGCGCTCGCCGCATCGACCATTCCAGCCCGTTTCGCGGCCGAGATGCCCCGTTCACAGGAGGCGCCTTCGGGCTGCGCCTGGGCAGCGGCAACGACCGCGTGAGCGTGCCTTCGAGTCACTCCAACATAAGCACCGATAGCGGAAATCGCCGCCAGCAGCAATAATCCGCACACCACCAAGAATCCAGAACCCGTGGCCCACTTCCGCATCACAACCATCCTTTATGCTGCCGACCGCTTTGAAGTTCGTTCGAGGGCGAACCGGCGAGGGCCTCTATGGCTAACGCCGCCGATCTGTTCGCCGCGCGCTCTCTGTGGCTTTAGCACGGTGACAATAACGCCGCAGGCAGTTACGCCGACCCCACTTGTGCGTCAGACATTACTTTCATAGTGCTACGAAAGTGGCCCGTTGTCAGCTAGTAATTCTCCCAGGTTCGGCGTCGCCGACTTCCAGCGCTAAAGTCTCCGCGGGACCGTTCCGAAGGTAAGAGCGACGGGCAATGCACGGCGAAACCGCCTATTCAAAGTCCGAATTATCGTCGCCCTCGGACTAAAGTCCGCGTGGCGCTTTGAGAAAAGCGCTAATCGGCACGACTGAAAGCCGTGCCCTGAATACAAAACGTTTCGCAATGATTTTCAGCAGCCTGAAAAGGCGTTGAGTGGAGACGGCATCATGCGGCGCTTGGGCAGCCTGGCTAGGCGGTGGCGGAAGGCTTTGTCGGCGGACATACTGTGCAGAAGCTTCGCGGCGGTGCTGACGCTTGGCTGCGTCGCCACCGGCTTTTGCCAGGGACACAGGCCCCACCTCGCGCTCGACAGCTGCGCTGCAAATGCGTACTACGCGCAGAATGCCACTTATGTCGGCTCCGACACCTGCCAATCGTGTCATGAAGACAGCTACAAGCGCATGGCAGGCACTGTGCATTGGAAGAAGATGACGGCCGCATCGACAGGAAATGGCACCGGCCAGCTACCGAATGGCTGTGAGTCATGCCATGGTCCCGGCTCAGCGCACGTGGAAGGCGGCGGCGATCCCGCTAAGATTTTTGCCTTTTCGCCCGGCTCGGCGGTGTTCTGCAATCCTTGCCGAAGCTGCCATCAAGACCTGAGTGTTCCGGTGACAGGGAGCGGGTCCGCTTCGAGGCGGCGCTGAGGGAGCTACGAAATAAGCCGCTCCGAAGAGCGGCTTCCGTTTCGCATGCAAATTTCCACACCTTTCTCCAACCGCATCAGGCGGCCATCCTCCGCCGCGCCAGACCTGCCAGCCCGAGAACACCGCTGCCCAGCGTCAGCAGCGTTGACGGCTCGGGAAGAGCAGCACTCTCGATATGATTGGCCAGAAGTGAATGCGCTGCCGACGTGGGATGCGCATCGTCCCAGAACAGATAAGCATTGGGATCGGAGCACACCGTCACTCCATTGAAGCAAGGGTCCTTGACGTCCGTGAACCCGAAGGCCATCGGATTGGCCACGATTTCGTGCAGGAACCCAAACGTATCGACGTACGTCGCGCCCTTCGGCAGTCCAGCCAGAAGGAGCTGGTTGAAGTAAAGACTGAGGGCGGTAGCACCCGCGTTCCCGTAGTATTCGGGCGTAAGGCCCAGATCGGTCATGCCCGGAACAATGATCTTCGACACGCCTAGCGCCTGCAGTCCCGCTACGATCGACAGGATGTCAGAAACGGCAAGCTGCGCCGTGGCTTGCGAGAAGCCGTTGCTGAGAAAGTCATTGGGGCCGCCCCAGACGACAGCCAGCGAAGTCGGCGAGACAAATCCCTTGGTTGCCGCAAATTGGCTCAACATGCCGGGAAGGCCGAAAGAGCCGAGCGTCGTTTGCGTTCCGCCATCGACGATATTGCCTACGCCGGTGGTCGCGCCGATCCAGGCGAAGTCGAGCAGTGGAAGATTGAGATTTTTCGCCAGGTCCTCGACTGCGACCGGGCCATTGGACATGCGGCCCATCCAGTAGGGAGGCGGGGGATAGGTTCCTCCGTCGGCGGCGAAGAGATTGCCGTTGTCGGAAAGACTGTCACCGTAAACTACGAGGTCACTGTAGACTCCCGCGCTCGCAATGGTGCTGAGCGCAAGGACGATCAAAACGACGAGTACGCTGAGGGAAAGCAAGGGCCGGTTTCGCATGGTGAGCTCCTAAATCCGAGCCCGAATTCTATCACCGTTCGGCGATCGGGGACGGCGGCTGTCGAGAAGGTTGTTCCCGGAATTCCACAGAGGCGCACAGGTTATCGAGAGAAATCTTCCGGCACGTCGAGTTGTCACCTGGTTAGTCATTGCCCAGATGCGGCAACCTGACCTAACCTAAATCAACTCTCCGATGGCAACGACCGATTACAGTTTGGAACGCGGACTTCCCGCAAGCATCGAAGCCGAACGGTCGATTCTGGGCGCGATCCTGCTCGACAACTCGCTCTACGATCAGGCCGCGGAACTGCTGGGACCGGACGACTTCTCGCTCGACGGGCATCGCCGCATCTATGCGCGCATGCGTGAGCTGCAGGAAACCGGGCGTCCGGTCGACATGATCACGCTGGCCGAGGAGCTGGACCGGCGGCGGGAGGTCGAGGCCGTCGGGGGCGTGGCGTATCTATCGTCGCTCATCGATGGCGTGCCGGAACGGCCTTCGATCGAACACTACGTCCGCATCGTTCGCAATAAGGCGCTGCTCCGGGGGCTGATCAACATCGCGCAGAACGCGATTGCCGAGGCTATCGAGCATACCGACGAAGCCGAAGAAGTTCTGGGACGGGCCGAGCAGGCGATCTTCAACTTGGCCGAAAACCGCATTGGGCAAGGCTTTGTCGACATCCCGGCAATTGTTAAAGGCTCGTTCGGCTCGCTGGAGGATCTCTACAAACGCGGGCAGGAGATCACGGGACTGGCGACGCACTATGCACGCCTGGACAAGATCACCAGCGGCCTGCAGCCGTCGGACCTGGTGATCATCGCCGCGCGGCCTTCGATGGGCAAGACCTCGTTTGCCATGAATATCGCCGAGAACGCCTCGATCCACGATGGCAAAGTGGTCGGTGTTTTCTCGCTGGAGATGTCGAAAGAGGCGTTGCTGATGCGCATGCTGGCCTCGACCGCGCAAGTCGATTCGCACAAACTGCGGACCGGCTTTCTGGGCCGCGAAGACATGCAGAAGCTTACGCGCGCGATGGAGCAGTTGATGCAGGCCAAGCTGTACATTGACGATACGCCGGGCATCTCGGTGAGCGAGATGCGCGCCAAGGCCCGCGTTCTGGCACGTCAGCAGGGACTTGACCTGCTCATTATCGATTATCTGCAACTGATGTCGGCGGTGCCCATCGGCGGCAAACGTTTTGAGAACCGCACCCAGGAGGTGTCGGCCATCTCGCGCGGGCTGAAAGCGCTCGCCAAGGAGTTGAAGATTCCCGTCGTAGCGCTGTCGCAGTTAAGCCGTGCACCGGAGAGCCGCGGCGGCGATCATCGTCCTCAACTGTCCGACCTGCGCGAATCAGGATCGATCGAGCAGGATGCCGATGTGGTGGCCTTCATCTTTCGCGAAGAGGTCTATAAGAAGGATGATCCGGACCTCGAAGGCATAGCCGAGATCATCATCGCGAAGCAGCGTAACGGCCCCACCGACACCATCAAGCTCGCCTTCATCAAACATTCCACCCGCTTCGAGAACCTGGCCGACGAAGGCGACTACGTCAACTAGCGCGGGCAAGGATAGAATTAGTTCAAGGTTAAACTATAGGTAGGCCCCCCACCTGGTGCCTCTTTCTGAGGCGCTGCCACAACATTCCTCACGAGTTAGTGTTTACTAGTAGAATAACACCCCGGGGGGGTAGCTTGCCTGCCCAACTTTCGCAAGTCATCTCGACTTTGTTTATCAGAGAACGTTACTGGAGAACCAGCGGAATGAGAAGATTCTTTGTCATGGCCGTGCTGACCGGCACGTGCCTTTGCGCCCTCGCAGCAGAGGCCCAGAAGAACGAATTTGCGGCCGAGGTAGCGGGCGCGTTTCCCTCGGCGAACAATCTCAGCTTCGAACCTGCGGTCGGATATCAATTGAACTACGCCCATCGCCTCCTCGGGGTTCCCGGCGCGGGACTCTATGTTGAGGTGCCGTTCCTCGCGGGCTTCGACAACACTCGAACGCTGATCAGTCTAGCAAATGGCCAGAACTACAACTCTCTCTACTTCACTCCCGGCCTCAAGCTCAAACTTTTTCCGGCCTTCTTCCTCTCGCCCTATATTGCCGGGGGAGTCGGTGTTGCCCATTTCCACTCTTCGACCACGAGTGTCGCGGAGAACGATTTTGCCGGCGACGTCGGAGGCGGGTTGGACGTGAAGGTCCTTCCTCACGTGAGCCTCCGCGGAGAGGTGCGCGACTTCATCACCTCGACTCCGGGACTGAGCCTGGGGGTGCTGGGGCAGTTGACCTCATTTACCGGCAGCACCAACAACATCATCACTAGCGGCGGTATCGTGATCAGGTTTTAATAGATAACCGACTAGTAACGCCGCTCCCACTCTGTCGCCAATGGCGGGAGTGGGGGGGCGGCCGAATGCACTTCAAGGTTAAAGCTTTAATTTCTCAATATTTCAGAACGTAAACTTCGCAGCAAACTGGATTCCGCGCGGTCCACCTCCGCCGAGGAATGGATTGCCAATGCCTACGTCGCCGGTCGCTGTCAGCGCATAGGAACCCACGCCGCGTCCGGTAGCTGTAATCCCGTTCACCGCCGGATCGGCGATGAAGTTTGGCAGGAACGGATTGGCGAAATTGGGATGATTGAAAAGATTGAAGAACTCGGCGCGGAGTTCGAGACTCAGACGCTCCGTGAGCGGCGTGTTCTTGAAGACCGAGAAGTTGAATTCTTTGAACGCAGGTCCGCGCAGCGAATTGCGTCCCAGGTTGCCGAAATGGCGCGAGCCTGCAAGACAATTCGTGTCGTCGGTCGTTCCGTCGTTCGTGGTGTTTCCGAAAGTGCAAGGCACGGCAAATGACGCCAGGCTGATGAAGTTGGCCGGCGAGCTGCCGTAGACGATCGGCCCTACAACATCGGGGCGATCGAAGCCTTCCCCGGCGCCGGAGTAATCGCCTTCGAAATTGTAGTTGAACTGGAAGGGCTGCCCATCCTGAAGGGTCACGACGCCGTCGAGACCCCATCCGCTCTTCAGCTTCGCGTACGAACCGGTGTAGGTTGGCAGTTGATACGAGAAGTTCCAGCTGAAGCGCCGGCGAATGTCGAAGTTCGAGTTGCCATACTCGGCCGCTGGATTGAGGCTATTGGTCGGCTGCGAGGCATTAGGGATGAAATCTTCTAAATCGCTGGCGTTATCCAGCGAGTGCGACCATACGAAGTTCGCCTGGCTGGACAGACCATGCCACGAATTCACCCGCAAGCTCAACTGCAACGCGTTGTAATTGGAATTTGCCGTCGATTCTTCCTGGTTCACGTAAAAGAAGTTCGGATACGCCGTCCTCGGTACACCGTAGCTGGAGATCGGACAATTCGGGAAGGTGTAGCCCGTACATCCCGCGCTGTCGAACGCCGTGATGGCGCTCTGACTGGGTTGGTTGATATCGCGGAAGCGAAACAGGTCGATGCCCTTCGATCCCACGTAAGCAATCTGCGCGACTGCTTTGCTGCCCACCTGCTGCTGGATGTTGAGGTTCCAGTTTTGCACCCAGGGGGTGCGAATGTTCGGATTCACTCCAAAATAATCGCCTAATGGTGCGGGCGAATTGTACACAGGGACGCCCGCGGTGATCTGATTGCTGGTCACGCCCGAGAACGTGATGGGCGCGATACCGGTTCCGACATAGGCCGGACCAGGGCAAAAAACGCAGTTGTAAGGAATGTGTCCCAGATAAATGTCTTGCGAGAAGGCATCGTAAAACATGCCCCATCCGGCCCGGAGAACCGTGGTTCCTTTCCCGGTGAGGTCGTAAGCGAAAGCCACGCGCGGCGCAAAATTGTTGAAGTCTTTGTTGTAGAGGCTGGAGGGACCACCCGGGGCCCCCACTTGCAGCAGCGTGCCTCCGTTGGCCGGGCTGAGCTGATAGAACAGATTGTTTTTCTCGCCGGGCACGCCGAAGTAATCCCAACGCAGTCCATAGTTGACGGTAAGCCGAGAACTCACACGGAAGCTGTCTTGAACATACAGACCTTCGCTGTTCTCAAACTCGTGGCGTTGCGTGTAACCGGCAGCCTGGCTTCCGCCCGAGGCAAAGCCTTCCACAAAGCTCGTCAGATCGCTGAAGCTCAGTTTGCCGCGAAAATTGTTGTCCTGGGTGATGTTGATCGAAGTCCGGCGGAATTCATAGCCGAACTTGAGATCGTGGCGGCCAATCTTCCACGAATAATTGTCGATGAAGTGCCAGTTGGTATCGACGCGCTGGCGCGGGACACTGGCGGTAGCGCCCAGCTTGTCGAAGTTGCCCACCGAGACCAGAGGCAGTCCATAGTTGAAGGAGGTGACGCCGGTATCCAGACCGATCGAAGCGGGATTGAAGTTGCTGTCTTGGGGAAAGAAGCCTTCTGCAAAGCGGTTCCATCCCAGGCGCGCCTCGTTCACTTGCGACGAGTTCACTACCTTCACGTAGGACAGAGAGACGAGTTGCACACGCGTGGGTGTGACGGTGTTGAAGCCGGGCAGCAGACCTCCGGCTAACTGCGCGAAGGGGAAGCTCTGGTTGCTGTTACCGAAGTAATAGCGGCCGGTGATCATGTTGGCCGAGTTCGGGTTGTAATCAATCTTGCCGATGAAGCTGTCGATGTTGTTGTCGAAGCGGGTCGAGGTCGCCAGGTTGTCAGCCGGCGCGTTAGCGTTGGGCGGGTTGCAGGTGCCATCCAGGTTAGCGGTGGCTCCGGCAATGTTCGGGGTGGGCCAGGGATTCCGCGCCAGCAGATTCAGCATCGGCTGGCTCAGGGAGACGCCGTTGGCGGCGGCCTGAGCCTTGGCGGCAGCGATCGAAGCCGCGTCGGGAACGCAACCCAGGCCGGCTTGTGCTCCCGCTTCGCGCTGGCCTTCGTAGTCAGCGAAAAAGAAGACTTTGTCTTTGACGATGGGACCGCCGAGCGAGCCTCCGAATTGATTATTGGTGAAAGGATTCTTGGGCTGGCTGTCGATATTGAAATAGTTGCGCGCGCCCAGTGCTCCACTGCGGTAATACTCCAGCGCCGAACCATGGAGTTGGTTGGTGCCGCTCTTGGTCACGATGTTGACGACGGCGCCGCTATTGCGCCCGTACTCCGCCTCGTAGTTCGAGAGCACGCGCAGCTCGCCGACCGCATCAATGGGAAGGATGGTGGCCGGATCGCCAAAAACGCCGGCTTCGTTGATTGCCGGATCGTTGCGATAGCCGTCGTTCATATCGGTGCCGTCCAGCAGGTAGTTGTTGGACCGTCCTCGTGAGCCGTTCATCGAGAACTCACCGAAGGATCCGGGAGAGTCGCTGATCTGGTCGGGGGATCCGGCCACGCCGGGGTTCAGATAAATCAGCTTCGTGTAGTCGCGGCCGTTCACCGGAATGTTCTCGATTGCCTTGGCGGTGAGAGTGCCACCCAAATCGCCGCTGGTGGTTTCGACCTGCGGCAAGGCTTCGCCGTTCACTTCGACGGTGTCGGAGACTTGTCCCGCCTTCAGCACCACGTCGACGCGGCGTTCGGTCGCCACATCGACGACTACCTGACTCGTCTGGGACGTTTGGAAACCGCCTTGCGACACCGTGACGGTATAGGTTCCGATCGGCAGCTCGGGAATGCTGTAGGTGCCGTCTCCCGATGTTTGTGTGGTGCGCTCGAGGCCGGTGCCGGTGTTACGCACTTTCACGTCTGCCCCAGAGATCACAGCGCCTGAAGTATCGGAGACTGAGCCCAGAATCGTTCCGCGGAAGGTCTGCGCCGAAGCGGTGGTTACCAGCAGCAGCATCAGGGCGAATAGCACGAAACGCTTGCAGTTCATGGTTCCCCTCGAATTTTCATGAAGCTGATTGGGGAGGGATTATAAACTGCGTCGGCGATACCGGACGAGAAATAACGATGCGATTCCCGTTTCGAACAACGGTTATAAGTAGAAATTATTGGCGTGATAATTGCCGCAACAGACGGCGCAACGTACGAACGCGCCGCGGTGTGCGACTCCTACACTGCTTTGCGCTGCAGGTCGGTGCGTGTGAGCAGAAATATGTGGCCATTCTCGCAGCTGCAGCCCAGTATTTCGGTGAACGCCAGAGCGCTGCTACGGACTTTGAAGGAAGTGCAAGTGCTGCGGAGAAGCGGCGTAATGTCGAGGCTGCCACACGTAGGACAAGGCTTGGGAGTTAATTTCGACACAGATTTGAAGATGTTCTGCGCTTGTGCCAAGTTGTCCTGGGTCACGGCTGCCGACGGGAAGGAAATCGGCGGGGCGCGGCAGCGTAGGACGTCCCACACGCAGAGCTCCCTAAGCTGATAGCATCTTGCTCATGTCAGAACTGCCCATCCTTCCATCGCCACTCCCTGAATCGGCACTCCCTGCCGCGGCCGACGAAGAACCGGTGCTCGTCGGATTTCGAATCGATCCTGCTCACGAAGGGCCGCAGTTCTATTGCGTATTCGCGATCGGAGGGCCCGACGAACGGCCGCTGATGATGGAGGGACGGGTCCTGTTCTTCTCCCGGCCCGAGCTGGCCCCTAAGGCGTTGCTGCTCGACCCCAGCATGGCGCATCTGAAGCTGCCGCTGGACGGCGTGGAAATGTTCTGCGACGTGGCGCAGACCCTTCACCTGGTAAATTCGGCTGACGAAGATCCGGACGGCATGATCCTCGACTGTCTGCACCTGTTCGATGACATGGTGCGCTCCACGAAATTGAATATGCCGGAACGCTACCAGAGCGTGCTGACCGAGATGGCGGACCACTTGAGCAAAGGCGCGAAGCTGAAAAGGATCTTCTCCAGCGACTCGCTCCGTCATCACGTCGAGGACGCGCTGCTCTGGTGCGTCGGTGCGATTACCGTGAAGGCGACCATGTTGACCGAGTAACCGCCACGGAGTGCTCATGGGCTGGCCAAGCGCCGGCGAGAAGCGAATGCGGCCTTTGGGCTTCTGCGCCACGCCAGTTAGAATCAAGAGTTGGCTTATTCTGCTGTTGCAATCTTAGGAGTTTTCTGATGGCACACATGGTGCAGTGCATAAAGCTAGGCCGCGAATCGGAAGGGCTCGACGAACCACCTTTCGACGGCGAACTGGGACAGAAGATTTACAACAATGTTTCCAAGCTGGCATGGGAGCAGTGGCAGGAGCACATGAAGATGCTGCTCAACGAGTATCGCCTGCAACCCTGGAAGAAGGAACACCAGGAATTCATCGTGCAGCAAATGGACGCTTACTTCTTCGGTGAAGGCGCCGAAAAGCCGAAGGACTACGTTCCGCCATCGCAATAATATTCCCCGGTAAACGGCGCGTTTGGACCGACTCAGGCTCCAGGCGCGTATTCAGATGCATCCGGTACGTCCCCCCTGTCGTTGACGCCTGCAGGACACTGATTTGAATCGCTGTCTCGCCTTTGTCTCTTCTTTGGCAGCCCCTAAAATATCCGCACCCCCTCATTCGTCTACACCTGTAGATGAAGGACGCGGCGAGCCTGGAGCGGATGAGCCTGGAACAGGATGGGCGGATCTCCGAGGGGGTGAAGCGGGAGCAATCCCGGATGGGGAGCTGAAACCGATGGTGTGACAAAGGTTACTTCTTGATTGCGTCCCTCTCCAGCTTCTCGAGCTCCTGAGCCAGTTGTTCGGCTTGGTCCCGAAGATGGTGGAGGCGTTCAGCCAGCGAGGGAAGGTTTTTCTCACTTGCAGCCAAGGTGGGAGCCGGAGCTGGACTGATGGTTCCCCGTGCTGGTGCAGCCGTCAGATCGGCCAGGGCTTCGTCGAAGGTGTCCTTATAAATGAGCCGGTCGCCCATCGCGAGCACGACCTTCTTGAGCTGTGGCATACGGGCTTCGGTCGCCTGAATGTAAATGGACTCGAGATAGAGAAATCCCCCAGTCACCGGCAGAGCAATAATGTTTCCACGCAGCACGCGCGAGCCCTGCTGGTTCCATAGCGTGAGGTCCTTAGAAATGTTCTGGTCCTGGTCGATGCGCGATTCAATCTGCATGGGGCCGTACATCAACTGCTGCTTGGGAAGCTGATAAAAGACCAGTTTTCCCAGTTGTCCACCATCGCACCGACCAGCCATCCATCCGATCAAATTATCCTTACCCCGGGGAGTGAATGGCAGAATCAGCAGGTACTCGGCTTCTTTCTCCCCAGGCAACGTAGCCACGACATAGGTTGGCGTTACCGGTTCCGGTTGTCCAGACTGGCTGAACAGGTCGCGGGCGATCTCCCAAATATCTTCCTTGTTGTAGAACACCTGAGGATCGCGCATATGAAAGATTCGATATGCCTCTGCCTGGGTCAGAAAGAGAGCTTCCGGGTAGCGGGCGTGGCGGCGCACATCGGCGGGCATTTCCGATGCTGGCCGGAATAATTGCGGGAACAGCTTCTCGTAAGCCTGAATGATGGGGTCGCCAGGATCGAATACATAGAGTGACATCTTTCCCGTGTAAGCGTCCACGGTGGCTTTCACTGCATTGCGTATGTAATTTGCGCCTTCATCAATTCCAGTTACCGGAAGTACTGCCGAATATGGATGAGAGAGGGAGGTTGTGTAGCCATCTACTATCCAAACGAGCCTGCCGTCATCGGTGATCACCAGGTAAGGATCCTGATCCCAGTGCAAGAAACCAGCTAAATGTGCCAATCTGGCCCGCACATTGCGATAGATCATCATGCGGCTCTGTCCGGTCAGATAGCCGGTAAAAACAATGTTCGGCTCGCCCTGTGAGATCGCGGCAGCAACCTTCAGAAGAAAAGAGCCCACAGGAAAACCACCGGTGCCCTCATAGGTTGAATACTTATTCTGATCGCCGGAAGGGTAATCGAACTCTTCGCGCGCCGTGTGAACGAAAACCGGATCCTGGGTCTTCTCGCCAAAGTAGATCTCCGGTCGCGAGAGCTGAAATGCAGGCGACTTGATCTCTGGAGGAGCGTTCTTGATGAGCAGCACAGGGAGACCGTCGGGCGTTATCTTGTTGACTTCCGCAACTACCACGCCGAACCCGTGAGTATAAATGAAATGAGGATTGATCCAGCTCTCGCTTGCCTCGGCCGACAACTGGCTCACATCGATTTCGCGCGGCGACAGCAACACCTGTTTGATGCGACGATCGACGAAGTAGCGGTCAACGTCGGTGTCGGGGAAGGTATAGTAGGGCCTTAGCGCTTGAATTTGGGTGATGGTTGCGTTGTACGCGCGAAGGTCCCACAGCCGAACGTTAGCCAGCAGGGTTGCGTCCTGTATCGGATCGACCACGCCCTGACCGGACGGCGCGAAAGGCTGTTCCGTAGCATTTCGATTGAGGCCAAAGGCAGCTGTAGTCGCTTGAATATGGCGCTCGATGTAGGGCCGTTCGATCGATATCTCGTTCGGTCGAACATAAACGGCACGAACGATCGCCGGCACGGCTAATTGCAGGATAAAACAGCAGGCCACGATGCCAATTGCCTGCTTAAATCTCGACATCCAAACCAGGGGTAGCGCAGCCAGGCTGGAACCGATTAACAGCCAGCGCATGGGCAGAGTAATTCTCTCATCTACATAGTCGGCGCCGGTCATGAAAGCATGTGAATTAAATAGAAGCTCATAATTGCCGAGGTAGACCCAGCCGGCAAAGCCGAGCAATAAAATGGCTGCAACTATGCGGACAAAGGGAACCCGTGTTGCGCCGGGCAATCGCAAGTATTCGCCAATATTAATCGTTCTTGCCCGCGCATCAGTTACCAGCCGATACCGGATCCGTTCGGACAACTGCCAGCCGCGCGCCGTGACCCAGAACAGCAAGGCCGAAAGGATCGCCAAGACAAACACAAATCCCAGCAGGTCCGAATAGAAAGGTAGGTCGAACAGGTAGAAGGGCAACGCGTGGGAAAAAACCGGGTCGTGCCAAGTCCCGGGAGGCGCCGCCATACCCCGCGAGCCTACGAAGCGCATCACGGTCCAAAAATCAATCGAGGTGGACGCGAACACTATCGCGATCACAGCCAGAGCGACGGGCGCCAGTCGGTGGTAGAAGGGATAGTCCCGTTGATGGACGCCGGCGAAGTGCAAGCCGCGCTCATGCGCTACATAAAGGGCAGCGAAAGCGAGTACGGCGCCCACCGCTGCTGGGGCAATGCTGTACCACAGCATGCTGAACCAGGTATTAACCTGCGCGACTTCTTTCCACCAGTTGTACTCAATGACGAAATTGGAGGCGGTTGGGATCGCCCAAACGAGAAGCGTTAAGGAGAGTAACCCAAGGATGAAAACGCGAATCTGTGAAGCACGCATAAGCGCTTATCGCTTGTCCAAGCAGTAGGGCCGCCGTCAAGCCAAGAGGAATTCGGCTGAGCGACAGGGCATCACCATTAGGGCAGATGGTCGAATCGTATCACATGGCTGATGCTGATTGAGACAGCTCGCACAGAGCAGGAATAGCCGCGTTGATGGGGAGCAATCTTCCGTTATCTCAGCGAGTGCTACAAAGGTCCCCAGGACCACCAATATCCTGGATCACGCACAGGGATTGCGGACCAAGTCAGGTGGCAGCAAATCCCGGAGGCGTTACTTGCTCGCATGGTTCACTCCATTGACTTCGGTGCGCCTGCGCAAATCGCCATCCGGGATTACCAGCGCCACCCAAGGTGTTTCGGGCGAGACTACGCGAGCGTGCCAGATAATTTCTTTTTTGCCTCCGGGAGTCAGATGGATACTTTGTACAGATGGTTGGGACAGCGAGAGATTGTCGCTCCGAACCGCGAACGTATGATCGCCTGCGCCGCTGGCCGAGACTCGCAGAACGATTTCGTTTTGCCGCACGTCCTGAGATAAGACTCTGAAGTCGAGAACACGTTCGGCACGCAGATCCAAAGAATAGATCCCGCCGGGAAGAACCGTAAGGGTGGTGTGAGCCGATCCGTGTTGAACATCGTACTGCCCCTCGGGCATGCGGATGCTGAATTCACCGTCCAATGAAACGTGATCCGCCGTGATTGTCACTCCGCTCGTCGATTCACGAAATTCGATCGGCCCGTGACCCGCCGGATCTATCATTCCTCGAACCGTCGCCGGAACACTGAGGTTCTCCATCAGCCATATCCACTGTCCCACTGGCGCGGTCCAGACTTCCTTGTATGTCCAGCAGATTTGTGTGGGCCAATAGGGAGCATCCTCGTAGCCTTTGGTTTCGATCCCGACCGGAAGAGCGCCCACCATTTGGCCAGAGCGCACACTGTAAAGCGGGGTCCAGTCGTAGCCTTCGCCGTACATCAAACTGGACGAGAACGGATTACGGCCGACCAGCCATTGCGCCTGCTGCTGGGCCAAGTCTTCCGCTTCCAGATTTCGACGCAGTTCTGCTGCAGCCGAGAGCGCCTTGGCCTCCGAAAGAAGAACGCTGGAATTCCCTCGAAAATCGAACCAGACGGGAAATCGGCGCAGGTAGGAGCCCTCGCCCAGGGGAACTCCATGCCGGACTTCTTCGAGGTAGGCGTCGCGATCTGCAGCACGGAGAGGTGTCCAGTCCTTGGCTTGCGGAATGAGCCGGACTTCACTCTCGCGATAGACGCCGGCGGGCAATACTGCATAAGGCTCATCGACGGCCGCCGCGGCCTGGAGATAGTACTGCGAATGCAAGACAACAGCCGAATACCACTTCATCCACTCGGTATGCTCGGGGAAAGTTTCGCAGAGCTTGACCAGAGCAATAATCGGCTCCTGCTCCTGACCGAGGTGGAAACGGTGAAATAGATTCTCTCGTTTCGGGCCGGTGTAAAAATACCCGGTAAGAGGAATTGCCCAAGGCTGCAGCTTGCGCTCCTGAGAGGCCAGCACCAAGTCACCCAGGGCTACAGCTTCGTCGGCGTAGCGTTGCTCGCCAGTCGCCCGGTAGAGTTCGACCGATGCGACAACGCCAAAAGAGATTTTCTCGAGATCGTCTGATGCTCCATAAACTTCCCGGAGCGGAGTCGCTGTCTTCAATCCTGCTACTGCGTAGTTCCAATCGTCTTGTGCGGTGACGAGGCTGCGATTCGCGAGGTCCGGATCGCTCTTCTTCAATCCTCGCGCTGCAAGCGCTTCGACTGCACTTACGCGGAAGTTCCACTCTGGATCGTTCACCGCCTGACCATAGCGATCATCGGCAGTACCTATAATTCCGTCCGTCCAGTAGCTCACCAATTGACCAGTACTTCGATAACCGTCTCCAAACCGCGTCTTCAGGACCCAGTTCAAACCCCAGCGAGCTTCCTCGAGCAAGCGATTCGCAAGAACGGGATCCTCACCCTGGCGTTTCAGACTTTCGGCCAGCGAAAAAGCTGCATACGCCATGGCAGGCGTGTGTCCGGTGGCGCTCAAATCTCCCGCATCGTGATATCCGCCATTCACGATGATTCGTTTGTCGCCATGGAGAGTGTATATATCCTGGTGACATATCCCATGGATCCCGGGGACTACGGTCCCGCAGCGTTCGCTATACATGAAGTTGATTGCTTTCCAGATACTGCTCTGCCAGGCGTCCTCGCCAATTCGAAAGGAACGAGTCAATGTGTCTCCGGCTTTAATCGCGTAGGTGCCGGGCTGGCGAATCTCGGAGAAATCGAGAGACTGGTATTTTCCGAGTGGGGTGGCGACTTGCCGGATCGGCTTGGTGAGAACAGTATGCCCAGTCTGTTCGTCGATAACGGAGAATTCGGAAGCCGCAAGATCGCTGGCAATGGCCGACTTTAAAGTGCCCGTAGTGTATCCGCTGTGGCTAAATGCGATTTTGCCGGAAGCCACATCCCAACCCTCGACGTGATCGGCAACTACGCTCTGCAACTCCAGGCGCGCGATGTCCAGGACCGTGCGGTCGCCCGGATCCGGAAACTTCTTCGGCAAGCTGTATGCAAAATCCAGCGCCGTGACCCGGTCGCGAGCGAGCGGGGCGATCTCCCACACTACCTGATTCCACGTATGATTCTTCAAAATGATCGATTCGTGACGGCCCTCGTTGTAGTGATCCGGCAGCTTATGGACACCGTCATTGTGGAGGATCAGAGCACAGGAGATTGCAGGTGCTCCGGCAACATCGGGATAGACCCAAAGGGAAATGCGGTTGAACTTACTCCAGTCCTCACCGGCAAACTTTCTGGTAGCGACAAGGTCCTCCCATTCCCCGCTGCCATCTACTTGAGCAATATTGGTAGTCGAACGGATTCGCAACACATGGCTGGCATCGGTCTCACCATTCGCAGCCCATGGCTCTGTCGCACTTAGTTGGACCAACGTCATCTCTCCGGCACCCACGAAGGACCAGGAAGAAAGGTCTTTCATTTCGTCCAACGAGCGGGAATCGTAGACTTTCTTGTGTAGCCAACGGAATTCGGCTCCATCTTCATACTTCGCCTGCATGGGCATGGTCGGCGGGGTCTCCTGGCCCGTCGAAACTCCGGTGAAAAACAGTACCGAGAAAACGAAGCCAGGGACGAGGGCCCAGGCGCAGAGCCTCCTTATCAATGCGGTTTCAGCGCCACTGCTCCTATCTGTAATTCGCATGATCAGCTCCTGCAAGCGATTTCGCTCCCTCAGTTTATTACTCAGCAAAGGCCGCTTCAGCGTAACCGGCGCCCCAGCTCCGACTGGCGAGAACCACGGTGAGAACAAAGTGCGGGCGAGACTCCTCATGGCGCGCGCCGCCTTCGTCAACAACTCAGAGCCGGTGAGGGTACCCTCGATCTCAGCACTGGCCATTCTCCATCACGCTAACCTCTCCCCACAATCCGGAGCGCGCCCTGAGGTCTTCGATCACGCCAGCAACGAGTGTCGAAATGTGGACCCCAACGTCGGTGCGCGGACGCTGATCGAGGAGCGTGGATCAATCTTGGCGCGTAAGTGTCCGATTTTGCCAGCGACAGTGTGGCACGCTCGTTGCATAAGCAAGTAAGGCACGATCGGCGAGTGATCGGCACGGGCCCGGGGAAGACGAGAAATGAGCACCAGAAGAGATTTTCTTAATCTCGCGGTTAAAGGATCGGCCATGACGGTGGCCGCAACCCTTCTACCTGGGAGTGCATCAGCGCAGAGCAACACGGGCGATCGCAGGAGCATGAACAATATGGAAAATAACGCAAATGTCCACTACAAGCCACCCTTCAAGTTCGGGCTGGGAGGGGTTCCTTTGGGAAATGAATTTGCTGTGGTAACCGATAAGGACGCTTACGCGATCCTGGATGCCGCATGGAGCGCGGGCGTTCGCTATTATGACGTATCTCCGTGGTACGGTCTCGGTCTCGCGGAGAGAAGGTATGGCAGCTTTCTTCACAACAAGAAGAGAAGTGATTATGTCATCTCGTCGAAAGTGGGCAAACTTCTAAAGGCATCGAAGACTGCCAATAACCGTGAACTCTTTCCTTTCTCGCCTTCGCCAAACGACGTAATTTTTGATTACACGGCATCCGGCACAAGGCGCTCGATCGAGGACAGTCTGCAAAGACTTGGAATCGATAGCCTTGACATCGTTTTTGTCCATGACATTTCTCCGGACAATAAGCTGTTGCCGACGAGTTGGCAGGAACAGTTCGACATTGCGGCGAAGGGCGCTTTTCCAGAACTGACGCGTATGCGGGAAGAAGGATTGATCAATGGCTGGGGAATCGGCGTCAATACGCCCGAACCCATCCTCCGGGTCTTAAGCGAAGCCGATCCCGACGTTTGTCTCATGGCATCGCAGTATTCGTTGATCGATCACAAGAATGCGCTGGACCAGCTCTTTCCTGCGGTCCGAAGAAAGAACGCGTCTGTAGTGGTTGGTTCCTCACTGAATGCCGGATTCATCTCCGGGAGTCCTCGCTACAACTATGGAAAAGATTCATACAAGATACCCAATGAATTCCTGGAAAAACGGAAACAACTGCGTGAGGTGGCAGCGAATCACGGAGTAGACCTTCGCACCGCTGCGCTTCAGTTCTCTGCGTCACCGGACGTGGCCGCTGCTTTGGTCGTAGGGGCTAGCAGTGAGCAGCAGATTCTCGCCGACTACACCTCGATGCAAACCAAGATTCCGGCTGAATTCTGGGCTGAGCTTAAGGATCAGAAATTGATTGAGCAAAACGCACCAACTCCTGCCTGAGGGGTTGAAAAGTGGCGAGCCAGCCTTGTGTTGTCGGCGCTGGCAAAGCATTGAGGATATCCACATATCGACGCGGCCATCGACCTGCCGACACGTGATGGGCAGACCGGGAGACGATTGGCGTAGCCTCGACCAGTCGGCTTATCACGCGTCCTCCGCTCAATTGCCAATTTCGCAAACTGAATCCTGAAAGATCTGGCCCTTCCTCTCTGGCCGGTCGTATTAAGGTCCGCATACCAACGTATGATTGCGCCGCCGATAGCCGCGCTGCTAGGTTCCTGTCATGGCCATTCAGAGCAAGACCAAACTAGTTGCAATCGTCGACGATGACGACTTGGTGCGCAGCGCGCTGCAGGGCTTAATGAAAGCGGTCGGCCTGCCGGTACGTGTTTTTGCTTCGGGGGAAGAGTTCCTGAAATCTGGTCAACAACACGAGACTGCATGTCTGGTCGCTGACATCCGAATGCCGGGAATGTCCGGCCTGGAATTGCAGGCCAAGCTGAATGCTGAGCATTGCCGGATTCCGACCATCTTCATCACCGCGCACGGAGACGCCAAAATGCGGATGCAGGCGCTGCGAGCAGGGGCGGTGGAATTCTTGGCAAAACCGTTCGACGATGAAGCTCTGCTTGAGAGTGTTCAAGCGGCTCTGGAAAGTGGATCTAGATAAGGAACGTGTACGCGGCGCCAGGAGGTCCTTCTGTGGGCACTTTCGCGAGAATTAGCAGCGGCGATGAAGGTTGTTGCGGACGCAGGTTCGAGCAGGTGATAGGCAACAGTGCTACCTTGGAATCGGTGCTCGAACAGGTGGAGAGAGTAGCGCCGACCGACTCCACCGTCTTCATTCAGGGAGAAACTGGCACCGGCAAGGAACTGATCGCGCGCGCGATTCACAACATCAGCTCACGGTGCGGACGCGCCTTCGTAAAGGTGAATTGCGCTGCTATTCCCCTGGATCTGCTGGAAAGCGAGCTTTTTGGTCACGAAAAGGGAGCGTTCACCGGAGCCATCGCACAAAAGATTGGGCGTTTCGAGTTGGCCGATAAAGGCACGCTGTTCCTGGACGAGGTGGGCGACATTCCGGCGGCACTGCAACCCAAGTTGCTGCGTGTATTGCAAGAGCAGGAGTTCGAGCGCTTGGGCGGCACTCAAACTCATAAGGTGAACGTTCGGCTGGTGGCTGCAACGCACCGCGATTTGACAGACATGGTGCATCAAGGGGAGTTTCGTAGCGACCTCTACTACCGTCTGAATGTTTTTCCCCTCCTGTTGCCACCCTTGCGGGCCCGACGCGAAGATATCCCGGCCCTGGTGACGCACTTTGTCGAGATTTATGGTCGCCGGATGGGCCGGCCAATCGAACTTATTCCACCGGAGGTGATGGTTGCGCTTTGCTCCTATCCGTGGCCCGGCAACATTCGAGAGCTGCAGAACCTGATCGAACGTGCCGTGATCCTCTCCGACGATGGCGTGCTTTCCAACCCTTTACCCGGGGAAGAAACCAGAAGTATGGCTAGGTCGCAGGTGCCAACCACTCTCAGGGACTCCGAGCGCATTTTGATTCTGCGCACGCTGGAAGCAGTCGGTTGGGTGATCGGCGGTCCGAAAGGCGCGGCCTTCAGGCTTGGCCTGAAGCGCACGACGCTGATCCACAGGATGCAGAAGCTGGGTATTACCCGGCCCGCTCTGGAAAGTGGGGAGGATGCGCCAAAGCTAGCACGGCTGGAGGCGGACGCGGCGTTGCAGCTGTAGCCCACCGGCTGGCTTCCACGCGGCGCTAATATGTCCTGCAGGCGATAAGAGGTTGACGCGACATGGCAGACAAGGCAGACTTCAAGGTAATCCACGACGTGCCAAAAGCTGTCTCAAGGCGCGACTTCATCAAAGGGGTCATCGCCAGCGGCGCTGCCGTTTCCTCGGCAGGCTACCTGTTCCGAGCCTCATCTCTCCTGCATGGTCAGCAGCTGCCCACGGGTGCGGGCGAACGGCTGCTTACGCTCAACATCAACGGCCAGCAGCGTCGCGTCGATGTCATGAAGCAAGAGACCTTGGCCTGGACGCTGCGCCACAAACTGGGACTCACCGGCACAAAGTTGGGCTGCGACCGAGCCGAGTGCGGCTCGTGCACCGTCCTGATCGACGGCGTGCCGCACTATTCGTGCTCGGTGCTGACGTACACGGTCCGCGACAAGAGAGTTCTCACCATCGAAGGGCTGGCGAGCCCCGACGGCACGCTGCACCCAGTCCAGCAAGGCGTCATCGATGAACAAGGCTTCCAGTGCGCCTTCTGCATGCCGGGCTTCATCATGGCGGGGTTGGCATTCCTGAAGACGAACCCCAATCCCACGCGCGCCGAACTGGCGCAGGGCCTGTCGGGGAATCTGTGCCGGTGCCAGGACTACGACAAGATCCTGACCGCGATGATGCGCGGTGCAGAGAACATGAGGAGGGCGAACCGTGCCTGAGAAACCTGATAAACCTGATAAATCTCCCGGCACCACCGAGCGCGTGTACGGAGCAGGGCACAAACTGATCGGCAAGAACTACCAAACTCCCGACCTTTATGCGAAAGTCACGGGACAGGCCAAGTACGCCGAGGACTATCACGCCGAAGGCATGCTGTTCTGCAAGCTGCTGCTGAGCCCTCTGCCGCATGCGCGGGTAAAGCACCTTGATGTAAGTCAGGCGCTTGCTATGCCTGGCGTGAAAGCGATTCTCACCGCCGACGAGCTTCCGCCTCCAGCCGATACCCTCACCGACAATGGCACGGTGATTAAAGCTAACCCCAAGAGCGAGCGCGGGCTCAACATGGAACCGCTCTACCAGGGTGAACCGATTCTCGCCGTTGCCGCAGTCGACGAACTCACCGCCGCTGATGCGATTGAAAAGATTCGAATCGAGTTTGAGCCGCTGCCCTTCGCTATCGATCCGCTTGTGACCTTGCGCCCCGGAGGCCCCAATCCGAGAACCGACGGCAACATCTGGGTGAAGTCTCCGACGCCGGCGGCCGTGCCGGGAGCTCCTCCGCCGGCCCCGCCCCCTCCCACGATCGGAGAGCTCAAGTGGATCGAGGCGGACTTCGCGGAAGAAAAGAAAGGCCGTCTGCCGATGGGTAAGACGCCGGACGAATGGTCGTACGGTGACGTACAAGCGGGCTTCCAAAGCGCCGCGCTGGTCCTCGATGAAACCTTTGTCACACCCGACACCAGCCATCAGACGCTCGAGACCCGCACTGCCCTGGCTTACTGGCGGAACGGAAAGGTTTACGTTCACACCGGCACGCAGAGCACCGCCCAAACCGTGCCGGCTATCGCGAGATGGTTGAACATCGACGTGAGCAAAGTTGTCCTCATCAGCGAATACACCGGGGGCGGCTTCGGCAGCAAGGTCACAGCCGGCGTGTCTCTGATTATTCCGGCTCTGTTGTCGAAGAAGGCCAATGCGCCGGTGATGATGCGGATCAGCCGCGAAGAGGAAACCTTCATTGGCCGTGCGCGGCCAAGCCTCCTGGGGCGGATGAAAGTCGGCTTCTCAAAGGACGGGCGCATCATCGCGCTCGACATGTTCGTGATTTGCGACAACGGTCCTTACGACGCGGTCGGCGATGCCCCGACATCGGGCCGTATCGTGTCGCTCTTGTACCAACCCCAAGCCATGCGCTGGCGTGGAGTCACGATTCTGACGAACACGCCCCCGCGGAGCGCACAGAGCTCGCCAGGCGGCATCCAGGGCATTGCAATCATGGAGCCGATCATCGCGAAAGCTGGGAGGAAACTTGGGCTCGACCAGGTAGCCATCCGCCGAATCAATTGTCCGGAGGGCAAGGCGCCGTTCGGACCGGCGGTGCAGGGACAGAGGCCACACGCCACGAGTGCGTTCCTCAAGGACGCGCTCGACCGGGGGGCGGAGCAGTTTAGATGGAGCGAAAGGGTCTCACGCACCCCGAAGCGGATCGGTACCAAGGTGCGCGGCGTCGGTGTCTCGCTCAGTTGTTTTGTCGGTGGCACGATCGGCTTCGATGGGATTTTGCTGATCAAGCCCGACGGCCGAATAACCTTCCAATCCGGAATCGGCAACCTGGGGACGGAATCGGTGATCGACGTTCACCGGGCAGGCGCCGAGGTTTTGGGAGTGCCGTGGGAGAAGTGCGACGTTACGTGGGGCGACTCATCGCAAAACCTTCCGTTCACTTGTGTTTCCGGCGGCAGCCAGACGACCCACGCCATGACCCGCGCGGCATACGCGACCGCGATGGACGCCAGGAAGAAGCTCCAGGAAATCGCGGCGAAGAAACTCGGCGGCCAGCCGGAGGCTTACGATGTCGCCAACGAGCGCGTATTCCGTAAGGGTGGAGGCTCCAGCATGAGTCTGGCGCAGGCCGCGCAATATGCCACTCAACTGGGTGGTATTTACGATGGCCATGAAACGTCATCGGACCTCCACAAACTCACAAAGGCGTCCGTAGCGGCAATTGCTGGACAAGGTTTAGTGGCAGCCGCGAAGGACAACTACGGCCGTGATGGCGCGACATTTTCCTATGTTGCCAGCTTTGCCGAGATCGAGGTCGACGTTGAAACGGGCAAGTACTACATCGTAGATTTCCTCGCCTATGCCGACGTGGGTTCGGTAATTCATCCCCGGGCGCTTGGCGGTCAAGTCCTTGGACGGTCGGTTCTGGGGATGGGACATGCGATTGGGCAGAAGTGGGTGTACGACCCTCACTACGGCGCCATGCTTTCGACGCGCTTTTACCAGAGCAAGCCGCCAACAATTTTGGACGTGCCCGTCGACATGCAATGGGCGGCGCTCGATATACCGGATCCGGAGACACCAGTTGGGGCCCGTGGCGTGGGCGAGCCGCCGGTTGGAGGCGGGTGCGCCTCCATCTTGAACGCGCTTTCAGACGCCCTTGGTGATGACATTTTTCAGCGCGCCCCCGTCAACGCCGACACCATACTGACCTCCCTCGAAGCGGGACATCCCATGCAACATCCCTTAATGGCCCACATTTAGCGCGATGCGAAAGGAGGGGCCATGGCTGTAATCCGAGACGTCATGCCGGCTTTCGAGCTGGCTCAGCCGAACTCAATCTCTGACGCACAAAAGCTGCTCGAGCAGCAGGGCGAGGACGGATGGGTGCTGGCCGGAGGCATGGACAGCTTCGACTGGCTCAAGGACCGCATCAAGAAACCGAAGGTGGTAGTCGACTTGAGCGGGATCGCGGAACTCAAGGGAGTTCGCGCCACCCCCGATGGCATCGAGATCGGAGCGATGACCACGCTGACGGAAGTAGTCCAGCATCCCGTCATCAAAGAGAAGTACAAGCTGCTGGCGGACAGCGCGGAGTTAGTGGCGTCTCCGCAAATCAGAAACCAGGGCACAATCGGCGGCAACGTCACCCAGGACGCGCGTTGCTGGTATTACCGCGCGGGTTGGCCGTGCTACCGCGCCGGCGGAAATATTTGCTATGCCGACACACCAGAGGGCCGCAACCGCGAGCACGCAATTCTGCAAGCGGACCGCTGCGTGGCGGTGAATCCTTCTGACTCTGCTCCCGCGCTGATCGCGCTGGACGCCAAATTCGTGATTCGCACTTCCAAAGGTGAGCGCGTAGTGGACGCCGAGGATTACTTTATCGGCCCTGATATCGACATCACACGACTGCACATCCTGCGCCCCGGCGACCTGCTGACGGCCATTCGTATTCCTTCGCCCTGGGCCGGTTCGCAATTCTATTTTGAGAAGGTGCGGGACCGGAATGTGTGGGACTTCCCGCTGCTGAACGTCGCCTCAGCGATGGTGGTGTCAAGTGGAAACATTGAACGAATCCGCATAGCGGTGAATGGCGCCGCCGCTCGTCCGCTTCGCTTGAAGGTCGTCGAAGACGCGGTCCGGGGCAAGCCACCAAACGCAACAACCGGGGAAATGGCGGGGAAACTGGCGGTGCAGGGTGCTGTCCCCTTGCAGTTCAATGCCTACAAGATCCCGATGATGAGGAACCTGGTGAAGCGCGCCGTCGGAGGCGTCGAGGAGGCAACATGGACCCCCTACAATGGGCAATAGATCCGTGGGGAAAAGCTGTTCCCATCCACATTGCGTGGTTCTTGATATGGGTGGCGGTGATCGCGGGATTGCTCTTCATTATCGTCCATGCGATTTACGTGCGGTATTTCGCGAGACCTAAGCAGTTCGCGCCTGATGCCGCCCCCGTACTCCCCGCCCAGGTCCCCGAGCATGTCCCGCGGCACTCGCTGACTGCCCGTGTATTTCACTGGATCATGGCACTTGCCATGTTCACGCTACTGTTTACCGCTTTCCTGCCGAAAGTAGGTGTTCAGTTTGACTGGGTTACCTACCATTGGATTGCTGGAGCTGTGCTGACTCTATCGATTATGTTTCACGTCATCCATGCTTCCTTCTTTATGGACTTCTGGTCGATATGGCCTGACAGGATTGACCTGCGGGACGCGTGGAGAAGGACATTGCGGTTTTTCGGGAAGTCCGAGCCGCCACCAGAGAGGTTTGCAAAGTATCCGCTGGAAAACAAGCTCTACCATGCCGCTATTATCGCCGCAGGGCTGTCGGCAATCGTGACCGGCGTTTTCATGATGTTTCGCGTTCGTACGATCTTCTTCCCCCGAAATCCGTATCTCTTCAGCGACATGACTTGGGGGATGATGTACGTGCTGCACGGTCTGGCAGGCGTCGGATTGATCGCGTTGATCATGATGCACGTCTACTTCGGGCTCCGGCCGGAGAAGCGCGAGATCACGAAGTCAATGATTTTCGGCTGGATGGACCGCGACTTTTATCTGAAAGAACATGATCCGGCACGATGGCCGGTCGAAACTTCCGTCCAAACTTCCGCGCCACCTGCGAGGTCGCAGGGTGCGAGTACCGAGGGGCTAACCGATGCTGGCTGAAATCTGGAATCGCTGTGAGGCTGTGGAAGAGTGTTACGAGTTTATGCTCGCCTACGCAGCCCAGGGGCTGCCCAGTGACCAAGGCAGCGAATCGGGTGGACAAGTCCGGGAGTTCCTGCATCGCGCCGTGAAAGCCCTGGCGGGCCTTTCCGATGCTTGTGCGCTGACAGTCAAAGAGGAAGGCCTTGAGCCAGCCGACAAATACTTGGCGTTCTTAGCGGTGCTCGATCGCGACGCACGTGATTCTCTCGCTGCTATTGAGCTGGTTCTGGCACAACCCGCCATCAGCTCGCAATTGATCGACAACCTGAACGCATCGATCCATCTTCGCGCACTGCTCACCGACCTGTTTCTCGTGACCGAGATACTAAAGTCAAAGGCTATGCCGGCCAGGGCAGCGAAGACTCCTTGACACTACGCTCAATCAACCTCATGAGATGCACACCCGCATTTACATATATATCTTTGTATAACTTTATGGGACCCATTCCAGCGCCCGCCTCGCGATCTGATCTATCCAAGACGCGGATCGAAACAGCGGCGGCCACAACAGCGACACGTGCGGACAATTCTCTCCGGAGAGAGTGATGGATTGGCACTGTGACTTTGATCACAGATAAGGCCAATCGGCGCAGACTATGCTTGGCCATCCGCGATCACTTGAGTGTGCCAGTCGTACCTGTAAACTCGCAACGCCCGGCAGAAGGTGAGCACAGTGCAGGATCCGCTATGCAGCAACGAAACGAGCTTCCACAGGCTGGTGCAATTCCATCCTGACGCGATCCTCGTTCACGCCGACAGCCGAATTCTCTGGGTAAATCTGGCCTGTATCAGACTATTGGGCGCCGCCGACGCCGCCCAACTTCTGGGAAAAGATATCTACGAGTTCGCAGCCACGGGCGAACGGGATCTTGTGCAACAGCGCATCGAGGAGCACCAGCGAACGGGCCGAACGCTGCCTCCGATGGAACACGAATTGATCCGGGTCGACGGCTCGAGGGTTGAGGTAGAAGCGGTGGCGATACCTCTCGATTGGAATGGGGTGCCTGCTATTGAAGTCGTTTTTCGCGACATCACGCATCGCAAGCGGGCGCAGGCGATCGATGCCCAGTGGCAGAAACGTATGGAGCTGGCGCGGCGAGCGGGGCTCCGGATCGGCTTGTGGGATTGGAACCTGAGCGACAACACCGTCGTCTGGTCCGACGAGTCGTATCGGCAATTCGGCTTCACGGAAGAGACATTCTCCGGCCGTGTGGAGGATGCGGTCCAAAGAATTCATCCGGAAGATGTAGAAAGGGTGAAGGAAGCGATCCAGAAAGTGGTCGACGGAGGTGGGCAGTACGCCGCACAGTATCGACTCATAAGGCCCGATAAATCACAGTCCTGGATTGATGCGCACGGCGTTCTTGTTCAGAACGGTTCGAAACACATGCTTGGTGTCGGGGTGGACATCACCCAACGAAAGTACGCCGAGAAGTCGCAACGTGAAAGTGAGGAAAAATACGCGCTGCTGCTGAACTCCACCGCCGAGGCGATCTATGGCCTTGACCTTTCCGGCAATTGCACGTTTTGCAATCCAGCGTGCCTGAATCTGTTGGGCTACGAATCTGCCGGCCAACTGCTCGGCAAGAATATGCACTGCCTCATACATCACCACCGGGCTGGCGGCAGCATCTATCCAGAGGAAGAATGCAGCATCTATGTCGCCGTCCGCGAAGGCCATCCCAGTCACGTCACAACCGAGATCCTGTGGCGAGCTGACGGAAGCAGTTTTCCGGCTGAGTACTGGTCTTATCCCATTTATCGCCACGGTAGGTTAACCGGCGCGGTGGTCACCTTTCTCGACATCTCAGAGCGTAAGCAGGCGGAACGGGCGCTGCGAGATTCAGAGGAGACATACCGCAGCATTTTTGAAAACGCAATCTTCGGGATCTTCCGTTCGAGACTTGATGGCGCGTTGCTGGACGTGAATCCGGCGATGATGAAGATGCTGGGCTACGATTCGAAAGATGAGCTCTTGAGCAAGAATCTGGGTCGAGACATTTATCTGAACCCAGATTCACGCGAGAGAGTCATGAAGGGCTATGAAGTGGGCGGTCGTGTAGACGGAGTCGAGACGCCTTGGAAACGCAAAGATGGAACTGTCATCACCACTCGATTGTGCGGAGGTATGGTTTCGGGCGAGAGCGAAGAGGAAAGGCACTTCGAGGTAATCGTAGAAGATATAACCCAGCGCAAAGCCGCCGAGCAGCGCGCTCAATTTCTTGCCTATTACGACTCCCTTACAGAATTACCGAACCGAGCCCTGGCGCGAGATCGCATCGCCGTGGCCGTGGCAAGTGCGCGCAGACTCAACACCAAGGTCGCTGTCTTTTTGATTGATATCGATCATTTCAAGAGCATCAACGACTCTCTTGGACACACCACCGGTGACATCCTCCTACAGAGAATGGGAGAACGCTTGCGGGCAACTCTACGCGAACAAGACACCGTAGCTCGGTTGGGTGGAGACGAATTCCTGGCGGTGCTGAATGCCGTCCGGGGAAGTGACGAGATCGCGGGTATGGCTGACCGTGTGCTGCGGACCATCGCGGGGGGCTTCGTGGTCCACGATCGGCCGCAGGCTACGACATGCAGCATCGGTATAAGCGTCTTTCCGGAGGACGGCGACGAAGCGGAGACCCTGATCAAGAACGCCGATACAGCTATGTATGTAGCGAAGGACAACGGCCGCAATACCTGGCAGATTTTCAGTGGAGACATGCACACGAGAGTTGTCGAACGCTGGCAACTTCAGAATAGCTTGCCACAGGCGCTCGAGAGCAACCAACTGTTCGTGGTTTATCAGCCGCAAGTTGATATTCGCACCGGAAGAATTTTAGGAGCCGAAGCCCTGGTTCGCTGGAATCATCCAGAAATGGGTTCAATTCCTCCAGAGAAACTCATTAGCCTCGCCGAGAGCAGCGGATTGATCCTCCCTCTCGGAGAATGGGTGCTCCGGACTGCATGCTCGCAAGCTCTGAACTGGCAACAGGAAGGTCTTCCGGCGCTGCCGGTGGCCGTCAACGTTTCGGCCGTCCAACTTCGCAAGCAAGGGTTCGCTGAACTTGTCAAGCAGGTTCTCCAAGAAACCAGACTCCCTCCCGAATGTCTCGATCTGGAGCTCACGGAGAGCCTCTTGATCTCAAATGCGGATAGGATGCTTTCGGTGATGAGGAGTTTGCGGAGCCTCGGCGTGAAGCTCACCATTGACGATTTTGGAACTGGTTATTCCAGTCTGAGCTACCTAAACAGGTTCCCCGTACACAAGTTAAAAATCGACCGCTCGTTTGTGCAAGATCTGGGGACGAATCGTGATTCATCGGCGATCACAACGACTATCATCAGCCTGGCCAAAGCGATAAATCTTACCGTACTTGCCGAAGGCGTTGAAACCGAATCGCAATTGGCATATCTGCGGGCAAACGGCTGCGACGAGGTTCAGGGATTTTACTTCGGTATTCCTTTAGACGCGGACGTCTTCACCGAGACGCTTCAATGTCCTGCAGCAAGCCGCGGCAGAAACATGTGATCAGACCAGGCGCTGGTCGGCCATGTGCCTCCTTTCGAATGCTTGGCTGCAGTTCCATGTCCGCCGCATTCCGATCCCATATCAGACCAGTAGCCGGGCGACCGATGTTGGCCCGCGATTGCGGCGCTCGCCTGACGCATCCAGCCGCCAGTCATTCGACCCCCACGGTTCTCATGCCGCGTTTTTTCTTGTTTCCTTCTTCGGTTCGGACTGCCGCTTCAGAAGTGCGGCAAATTTTTCCTTCAGCCTTCTGAATGCCGAACCTGTTTCCTCGCCGGACTCCAACTCTTTCGCGAGCTTTGAAATCTCGTCCCTCAAGGTCAAATACTCAGGATCGTAGCCCGCATAGCCGAGGGAGCGGGAACGTCCGAGCTCCTTTTTCGCCTTCTCGAGAAGTTGCTGTGCCTTGCTCTTGTCAGTCGCAGCGGCTGCTTGCGCCTGGTTGATGTGCTCGCGTGCCAGCAGGAGCGGAATCGAGATAATCCGGTCCATCATGACTAGCGCGCCCAGTGCAGTAAGCAAAACTGCGTGCGCATCCTTGGTCTTTTTTTCAGCCAGCAACCGTGCTGCCTCTTTCAAGGCAGCCGGATAGGTGGCGAGTGGAAGCTGATAGGTGCGAACACGGATCTCACTCATCAGGCGGCGCAGCATCGACCGGGCCGCGGGAAAATCCAGCTCGTCGATGGCCAGTGACGCTATGTCGGCGACACTGGCGATCTGACGTTCGTCCCAATCCTCCGGAACGTTGTCGATAATCAGTACCTCCAAATCTACGGGAACCAAAGCCGCCTCGGGATTGCGAGCCAGCACAATGTCAATCTTGCCGGTAGCACTCTCGATGGATTGTAGTGCTGCATCGGTTTTGCTCTCGGACAGCGCGCGAACAGCGCCGATCGTCTCCTGGACAGCAGCAATAGCTTCCTTGTCCAGCGTTCCAGCAGCTTCCTGCTCGGCCTCATCGCGCTGTTTGCCGAGTTCGGGGCTTCTCAAACCGCTCATGGCGGAACGAGCCTCGGACGAGGCAGCCTTGGCGTCACTGTTGTGGACCAGCGGATAGAGACCCAGCGGGCTTATCGCTTCCATGATGTGATCAGGCTTGTCGGTCATACCTATGCTCCCCTATAAGTAGCTGTGTGTCCGCCAGCGAACTAGCGACGCTCCTGCTGAGACTGTTGTTTCAGAAAAGAATTCAGCTTCTCGCGTAAAGAGGCAAATACCGAACTCGTATCGCTACCCCCTTTCAGCTGCTTCTCTAGATTTGAAATATCATTGTTCAACGACGCATAAACAGGGTCGTTGCCCGCATAGCCGAGCTCCTTGGAGCGATCCAGTTCCTTCTTGGCCGTTTCGAGTAGTGTTTGCGCAGCCGTTTTATCCTTCTCGCGCTCCGCCTGTGCGGCCGTAACAGCAGCGCGCGCAAGGATCAACGGGATGGGGCTAACGCGATCCACCACCACCAAGGTATCCAACGCCGTAGTCAGCATGGTCTGCGCTTCCTGAGTCTTGTTCTGATCGAGTAGCCGGGCAGCACTCTTCAATGCAGCTGGATAAGTTGCGAGCGGGATGTTATAGATCCTCACCCGAATCTCACTCATCAGCGAATAAAGAATGACGCGCGCTGCCGGAAAGTTCTTCTGGTCTACGGCCAGCGAGGCGTCCTTGGCAAGATCACGGATGGCGCCGATGTCGTGAGGTGCGGTGTCGATGGCGTCGACTTCGGCGTCGACCGGAATCAATGCATCCGCTGGATTTCTGGCCACCAGGATGTTGATCTTCCCCGTAGCCTTTTCGATTGCAGCCATCGCCGCATCTTTCTTGTTGGACCCAATATCGCGGACGGCTTGCTGTGTCAACTGTAGAGCGGCGACGGCATCCTGGTTGAGAGATTGCTGTGCCTGCTGCTCAGCTTCTTTGCGTTGCTTCTCGATGTCCGGTTGTAGCGCGTGATGCGATTGAGGTGCAGCCTTCGCCGCAGTGTCAGCGGATCTATCAGCTGTAAGGGCGAAAGCCAATGGTGTTACTAAGAGCATTGCCAGTAGCCATGCCAGCGTGGTGACAGTTTCCTTCATGTAATGTCTCCTTCCAGTCGCTAGTGATGCTAACTTGGAGACATGTGGCAAACAATTGAGCAAGAGCCTGACAGTTCAGTAGGTAGTTTTGACAGTCACATCTAAATCTCACCGCACACTACTTACTACACAATCAGTAGTAGGCAGGAGGAAGCAGTCATGAAAGCACTGGCTTTTCCTTATGCCACGACCTTGTCACGCTGACTTCGTCTTCTTAGCTGGCTTCGCCAGCAGGCCAAGCACTTCTTCTTCGCGAAGGATCAGATACGGCTCTCCATCTAGCACGATGTCCGTTCCGGCGTACTTGCCGAACAGGATACGATCTCCCGGCTTCAGGTCGGGAGGAATGACCTTGCCGTCCTCTTTGCGCATTCCTCTGCCGACAGCCAGCACCGCGCCCTCTTGCGGCTTCTCTTTTGCACTGTCAGGAATGATCAATCCACCGCGGGTCGTCTCCTCTTCCTCGATACGCCGGACGAGAATACGGTCGCGGAGCGGTACAAAGTCGATTGCCATATTGTTTCTCTCCGGTCATCAATCTGGATGTCGACATCCGAACTCGATTAACAAAATCCAGGGCATAGCTACGCTCCCACTTCTGCCTCATCTTCCGCGTCAGCGGGACGGAACCACGCGCAAGTCGTTGGTGACCTCGAATACGCCCGGAACTTGATTAGCCAGCATGCCGACCAGGTTCTTATCAGTAGCGTTGTCCACCACCCCTTTCAGAGTCACGCGACCGTTCTTCACTATGATGTGGATGGGAGGAATCGACTGATTGGCATACTTGAAGAGGGGGCCGTAGCCATAGATTTTCCGATATAACTGCACACGAAGCCGGTCGTCCATCGGGCTAGGCGGCAACACCTCGATGTTGTTAACCACCTTGTCCACTCCCTCAATTTTCTTGACCACTCTTTCGGCGTCATCTTTCGTTGCGGAGTGCTCGCTTATGACGTAGCCCTGAAGGACAACCGTGTGGCCGTCCACCCGATACTCCAGATCGTCAAATACGCCATAGTAAGGAAGCATCAACAGCTCATGCCGAACTTCCCGGACAATGTGCTGCTCAACCTGGGGCGATCGTGCATTGTCTGCCTGCATAACTTCGCTGCTGGCCTGCTGTGACGACACACCGAGCAGCGCGGTGGGAATAGCGACGGCGCTGCCGGCTAGTACGATGCCGAGGACTACCGTTATAACAAGAAGACGGAAATACATATCACTCCTTCCACGGTCTATGTGTTGATAAGTTCGGCCGAGTAATAAGGGACCGGGAATGCCTCGGCACTTCCGACTCCAGCCCGGCCCCCGCGTGCCTTTGGAAACCACATTCAGCTCAGGGCTGAGGTGGGACCACTGAGATGATGTGGATCGCATTGCCGTCTGGATCGACCTGCACGATCATGGCGACGTGCCGATCCTCATAGTTTTGCAATGCCTTCGGATTATTCACGCTATAGTTCTTGTTATCGCTGTCATTGACCACGCTCTTGCCATCGTGACTTACCTTCCCTGACATCTTCTGCGTGGAACCCGAGGTTGTCTGAGTTGACTGAGTGTCCTGCTGACTCGCCTGACCGGACTGCGTGCCACTCTGCTGGGCGTTGCTTTGGGCAACCACCATGGCCGGCACCAGCGAGACAGTTATAGCGAGTAGTAGATGTAAAGCTTTCATAGTTTCGCTCCTTCCTTAGCGAGGCATATAGCCGTTGATTTGTCTGTGTATCACGCTAGCGTCTCGTTATATTCGCAACAAGTGGGCAGGAGGGCGACATTGGGTTACGACTTTGGATTTAAGGTTTAGCCTCCTCACGATTTACTTTCGAGCTGACTGTCCAGGAGCGCTCCTCGAGGCCTGCGCCGGGGAGTAGCTCTCCTGCGCGACTACCATCGCGCGGATAGAGCGCCCCTCTTTATCCACGATTTGCAGTGGGCCGCCAGTCCGGGAATTTACCAACTCGACCCGCACGGTCCGAGGCGAGTCTCCGCTGGCCGAGGAGCGATAGGCCAGTACATATCGCACTTTGAGGTTTTCCAGCAGATCGTCATAGGTTGTCGATAGATCCATGGGCTCCGCCGGGACGTAAACCCTTCCGCCTGATACCTGCGCAATTTCCTGGAGTTCCCTTTCTGCCTTGCCCCAATCAACTTTCACCATGGGGCCCGCATCCGGGTGCGCTTCCATATATTGCTTCGCAACATTGGTCATGCTGATGACATAGATGGGCACTCCCGAGTTTTCGGCCCCTGTCACGACATCTCGATACGAAGCCTTACTGTTTGAATCTATGCCATCTGAAATTAGGACAAGCGCCCTGCGTCGCTGTTTCTGCGGTATTTGTGGAAGCGCGTACAGCAGAGCGTCATATGAATTGGCGACTGGAGGGCCGGGCTTATCAAGAGACAACACAGCCATATCCAGCATCTCGCGCCCGCCGCCCGAATCTCCAAGCTTCTCGACTCTGTCGTTATACTTCCATGCCGTGACGTCATCGCCCGCTTCAATCGTTCGAATAAGCTGATGCGCCGCATCGGAGATGTCGGCCTGCAAAGCTTCACCGAGTCCAGGCATCAGGCTCGCAAACTCAAGCAGAAGGCCTATCGACGCCGGCTCCCTCTCTATGGAAGCTGAAGTGAGTTGCTGCCGTGCTCCATTCTCGTACACAACGAAGTTATCGGCCCGCAGGTTGGGAATGAAATAGCCATTCGGATCCTGGACCAACAACTTCATGGTGACCACACCGGTTGCCTGGTCGAAGTAGATCTCGGTGTGCTGCTTGCCCTGCCGGCCTCTGAAAAGCGGCTTGACCGGACGAGTAGGAATCTGCACCTCGCCCGAGATAGGTTGACTCGGGCTCGAACGCTGACCGCTCTGCGTCATCGCGGGAACGCTCAATGCGATAACCAGCAATATGGCGGACGTGAGGACGCTTATTGTTCCATAAGCTCCCGTGCGTAACATTTGTCCGCACGTAATGACGAGTACTGTTCGCGGGAGGAGCGTGGCCGCAATCTGTCTGGCACACCGATGTGGAGAAGTCAGAGCTCGGGCAACTTCAAGGCGCGCCTGTTCATTTCCCTCTTCACGCCAAGCCAGGCAGCAGGTGAATAGATACAGCGGATCAAAGGTGGACGAAGATCGATCGCGAAGCGCTTTCTTTCCGCATGTCGCGTCGCTATTCTGCAAATTCGCACTACGGTGAAGGGTTGCGATGACGGAACCTCTTCCTGCGACTGAGTCGTCAACCGAGACGAATCCTATTGTCCCGCAGAGCAGCCTTACAATTCCCAAGAAGCATAGGGTCACTACCCAGCCGGTTAACATATAGCGACCTCCAACTGTAGAAAGGGCTTGTAATAGGGCTTTAGATGTAGATAGCGGAGCAACAGTGACCAATGTCTCTAATACATATGTCGTACTGAGACCTATTTCGCAAGCCGGATGGTTACGTCATTGTGATGCCTTAGCCCCGAATTCCTCTCCCGAGCGATTGAACTGCCGCCTGGCCGTTACTAACATCGCAAAGTCGGTCAGCAACCGATCACACTCCGAATCCTGGTGGAGGCGCACATGATTACGACGCCGTTCTTTCTGGAGCTTGAAAACCTGCGTCACAAGTGGGGATGGCTGTTGAGCCTGGGAATTCTAATGATCGTCCTGGGTACGATCGCCTTTGTCATCATGCCTGCGGCAACGCTTGGCATGGTTCTAATCTTGGGCTGGTTATTGGTAATAAGTGGGGTTATAGAGTGCGTTCAGGCTTTTCGCGTTCGCAAGTGGGGCGGATTGTTTCTCCACCTTATAGGAGGTGTACTGGGAATACTCGTCGGTCTGCTGGTCGTTACGCATCCGGTTGCCGGCGCTCTGGCCTGGACCTTACTCTTCGCAGCCTTCTTCACCGTGATTGGAGTGTTTCGACTGGTGGCCGCTCTACGGCTGAAATTTCCCAATTGGGGATGGGCGGCTTTTGACGGCGCCATAACACTGGGCTTGGGAATCCTGCTGTGGATGGAATGGCCGTGGTCCGGAGTGTGGTTCATCGGCCTTGCCGTCGGCGTATCTCTGGTTTTGCGGGGATGGGCGTACATCATGTTTGCCCTCGCAATTCACAGCCTCCACCTGCCGGCTGGAGTTCAGCCAGCTTAAGTGCGGTTGGCCTTAGGGCCAAACTAGTGATTGCGATTGCGGGCCACAAATTATGAATCAAGACACTACAAGGTCACAGGCGCAAGCCGGCGATAGCGATATCACGCGCAATTTGGCAAGCACAACATCTACTCTGAATTCAGAGACGCAGGCTGCATCCGGCGAGCCGCAATGCCTTTCTGCGGAGGACTTGAGGAAGGTTGTAGAAGAGCGAGATAGCCTTCTGGAGCGACTGGCGCGAATGCAGGCAGAGTTCGAGAATACGCGGAAGCGCATGACGAAGGAGAGGCTGGATTCCAAAGACGTCGCCGTCGGCGATACTGTCCTCTCGCTGCTGCCCGCGATCGATAGCTTCGACCTCGCCTTGCAGACATATCCACGAGATGTCGAAGATTTCCGTCACGGGTTGCAGTTGATCCGCAAGCAATTCGACGAAGGGCTGTTCCGCCTTGGCCTGCGTCCAATAGCTGCCTTGGGCGAGTTCTTCGATCCACGCATTCACGATGCGGTCGATACCGAAGAAACCACCAACGCCCAGGACAACCAGATATTGGAAGAGTTACAGCGCGGCTACACGCTTGGACCGCGCCTTCTGCGGCCTGCCAAGGTTGTAGTAGCGAAGCGCCCTCGCCCGTCCGCTCCCGAGGCTATCAATCGAGGCATAGCAGGTTAGGTTGGGCCGTCAACGGGAAGCGAGGTGACTAAAGTGAGAATACAGATGAGCCGCTGCTCCTCGGCGATTCTCGTGCTATGCCTGAGCGCTTTGCCACTTTGGGCGGATGAGGCCGATCCTCCTAGTCGCATTGCGCGCCTGAGCTACCTTCAGGGATCGGTATCCTTCGAACCCTCGGGTGAAGAGACTTGGGTCCAGGCAACGCTGAACTACCCCCTCACTACAGGCGATCGCCTATGGACCGACACGGGCGCTCGCGCAGAACTAGAGACCGGCAATGTTGCGGTTCGTATGTGGCAACAGACTGATCTCACTACTACCAATCTCGCCGACCAACTCATTCAGCTTGGACTAGCGCAAGGCTCGTTGCGGATCAGCGCCTATAACTTGCCTCCCGGTCAGTCCGTCGAGGTGGATACTCCGAATGCTGCGATTACCGTCGTCCAACCTGGGAACTATCGCGTCGATACCTATCCGAACCAGAACATGACGCTGGTCACCGTGAACACTGGCAGTCTTCAAATAACAGGTAACGGCATCAATCAGACGCTGGAGAGTGGGCAGGCGGCACAGCTGACCGGATCGAATCCGGTGCAGCTTAACTGGACTGCGCTTCCACCGCGCGACGACTTTGACGACTGGTCGAACAAGCGGGATGAGAAATACCTGCGCGCGAAGTCTCGAGAATACGTAAGCCCCAGCGTCCCTGGGTATTACGATCTCGATGGTTATGGCAGCTGGGCTACAGTCGCGGACTACGGGCCAATCTGGTATCCGGCGGGAGTAGCTGTCGGATGGTGCCCTTACCGATACGGCCGCTGGGTTTGGGTTGAGCCGTGGGGATGGAGCTGGGTTGAAGACGAAGCGTGGGGATTCGCGCCCTTCCATTATGGCCGCTGGGTGCAGATCGGGGTGCGCTGGGGATGGCTTCCCGGCCCGATCGTCGCGGCTCCGGTCTACGCTCCCGCGTTTGTTGCATTCATCGGTGGCCCTGACTTCACGTTAAGCTTCGGCTTTGGGGGAGTCGCCGCATGGTTTCCTCTCGGACCAGGTGAACCGTTCTTCCCCTGGTATCACCATAGCAATGTCTATTTGCAGCAGATCAATATCACGAACGTGCGCAACATCAACATTACCAACATCAACGTGACCAACATCAACAACGTCCACTATCGCTATCGCACAGTAGCCACTACGGCTGTGCCTGCCAATGCGCTTCGTAATTCCGAGCCCGTGGCGCGCAACATGGTTCATCTCGATCCCAGACAGATCGAACGGGCACAGGTGATTCCGCATCCGTCGATCAATCCCACTCCGCGAGCTATCGCGGGAGGAACTCGTCCGACACGTCCGCCTGTATCGCCGAAGCGCCCGGCCATGCTGCAACATCCTCCGGTAGCTGCGAGAGCCTTGCCAAACGGAAGCGCGCGGCCTGTTCCGAACGAAGTCCGCACGTCCCCGATGGCGGCTAATCATCCGGCGCCCGCGCCAACCGCTCCTCACCGGCCTCCTCCTGCGGCGGTGAGTCATTCCGGGCCGCCTCCTGTGCGTCCACCCCTGGTGACCAGAACCGCGCCACCACCGGAGCGATTGCCATATGCACAGCGGGCGCCTGCCATGGTTGAACATCCCGGACGTCCTCTCGAGCCGCAACAGCGGGCTAACATTTATGCCGGCCGGCCGGCGGGTCCCATGATCGACCGGGAGTTTCCGCCCCACGCAACGCCGCGGCCGCTACCTCCCGTGCCTGCTGTGCACGCGGCTCCGCCTCCACATCCTCATTGATGGTGGTTCACGGTTGTACAGGTTGGGAAGTGTATTCGTCCGACAGAAAGTCGATGGCATCCGAGAGGTTCATCAAGGCGTTGGTGCGATCCAGGCGCAGGATCACCTTATCGAGCTCCTGCCGCGACCCTTGCAGAAAGTTCTTTACCGCCGGTGGTAAATTGGGATCCTTAAGCAATTCGTCAAGGATGTTACGCGCCCGGATGTCGCGCTTACGCTGCAACTCTTGCGCGATTCGCCCGAAGAGACCTCCCGCCAGGAGCCGGTGCGCCTCCTGCAACTGGCGAATCGCGTTTTGATAGTCGTACGCCATGCGATTACGTGCTCCGTTTAGCCGGAGACCGGTGAAAACTGAAGTAGACGAAATGGTGGAGATCGGCCACAGACCGCTATGCGGAGATCTGCGCCTCGGCACCAAGGATCGGCATGAGCGCCAGAATTCTGGTCCCCAGTCCGGGTTTGCTGTTCACCGTGACGCTCCCTCCCACTTCCGTCGCCCGCGCGCGCATTCCACACAGACCGAAGCCTTGCCGGCCAGGAGTGATCGCATCCGCGCGGAAGCCCTTGCCATCGTCGTGAACTTCCAGGCGTACCTGCTGTTGCAGGTACTCCAGTTCGACAAATACGCGCGAGGGTTGCGCATGCTTCGAAGCGTTGCACAAGGCTTCCTTCCCGATCTGCAGCAGTTGGGAGCAGGTACGCGAGGGCAACGGACAAGGCCCCTTGGCCAGCGAGAGCTCCACCTTCACCGGGGAGCGGGCAAACACCCTGCGAGCGAAGGCTGATAACTCCTGAGCGGGATCTTCGCCTGTGATGGGCTCGTGGTAAAGCGTCCACATGTAACGACGAGTTTCGGCAAGCGCCTCGCTGGCCAGATTCAAGGCGCGGCGAGTCTTGCGGCGGGCCGCTTTCGGGTTTTCGAAAAAGTCGTACTCGGCGGCTTCGAGTTGCAGCAGAATGCCGGTGAGACTCTGCGCCATCGTGTCGTGAATGTCGGCGGCAATCCGGCCACGCTCCTTGCGAATCGCCTCTTCGCATAGGGCTGCCTCTCTCTGTTGCCGCTGGTTCGGAGCTTCGGATTCAGCATGATGGGCCAAGTCCGCCCAAGGAGCGCCCATGATCGGCATAAATAAGAATCGAAGACCGGAACACTTCGCGAGCGTCTGCGTTTTGTAAATATTCCGTGGTTTCATGATCGCCTTCCTCAGGCAGCGGTAGTTGTATCCATGTAAATGAGTCCGCGCCTTACCGCTACATTCAGAGCTTCTGTACGTCCAGTGACCTTCAGCTTTTCCATGATGTGCGTCATATGGACCTTTACCGTTGCCTCGCTGATGTTGAGCGCTACTCCGATCTCCTTGTTGCTCTTACCTGTGGCAGCCACTTCCAGTGTCTCCATTTCTCGTGGAGTCAACTCCCGGAACGTGACCCGTTTTGCCAGCTTGGCGCCTACCGTCGCTGGTACCCACGTCTTGCCGTCGCTCACAGCGCGGATACAGGCCGCCAGCTCTTCCGCGGGAGAATCCTTCAGCAGATATCCCCGGGCGCCGGCACGCATTGCGCGGTAGATGTCCTCCTCGCCCTGGTACGTAGTGAGGATCACCGTTTTCGCATCGGGCGTGTTCGCACAGATAGCGGCTACCGCTCCGGCTCCATCGAGCAGCGGCATACGCAAATCCAGCAGCGTAATATCCGGGCGGAACTCCAGGAACTTCGCCATCGCCTCGCGGCCATTGTTCGCCTCGGCGACGACCTGCATGTCCGGCTGGCGATTAATCAGAGCCACTACGCCTTCCCGCACAAGCGGATGATCGTCCGCCACCAGCACGCGATAGGGCTTGGTCACCGTCAAAGGAAATTGCTGCTTCTCAGGAATTGCCACAGCTTTCGCCCGCTCCGCGCCCCGGACTGGCTGCGCAGCAGTCTGCCCTTGTTGTTGCAGAATCTCCTGGATTTTTCTCCCCCCGACGCTGCGGTCAACTCGAGTTCTGGCGCCGTAGAAATGCCGGCCACCACGGGAATTCGGATTTGGAGTCTTGCCAACCGTTTGCATAAAGCTAACCTCCTCGAATAAATTAGCCAGCCATCAGCCCCTCAGCCGTGCATGCGCGTCACGTTTGTGGCCGCATCGACGAAGCCGCAAAAGTTGGTTTACTTCACGGCAGACTGCACCGCATCCAGCAGAACCTTGCCATCAAACGGCTTAACCAGGTAAGTGATCGCGCCTCGCTTCAGGGCCTGTGTCCGTTCCTGTTGCCCGTCATGGGCCGAAATGAAGACGATGGGAATGCGCCAGCCTTCGTCTTCCAATTGCTGCTGCAGTTCCAGTCCAGTCATGCCGGGCAGCATCAGATCGAGAATCAGGCAATCCGTACTTTCGCGATCGCCGAACTCCAGAAAATCCTCTGCTGAAGCGAAGCCATAGCCTCGGTACCCGACGGATTTGACCAACCGTTCGAGTGACCTGCGAACCAACGCTTCGTCGTCAATGATGGCAACTAACGCGCCTTCCACTTCGTCCCTTAACCTGCCGCCTGGGTCCGTGCGAGGCACCCATGTCGCTTCAGCAGAACCCCGGGACGCCAATCTGTCATGTGCGAGGTCGAGCATGGATGAACTCACTACCCCTCCTTTGCTCTTAAGGACAAGGTAGTCCCCGAAAAACGGCGTGACTATTGGGCGTTGGTCCGACGATCTAGGACTTTGGGGAAGGAAGCCTGAGCTTTCCGGCCATGCGAATCAGGTCGGCCAGGGAGTCCGCCTTCATCTTGCGCATGAGTTGTCCGCGGTGAACCTTCACGGTTTTCTCACTCGTTCCCAGTCGATCGGCGACCTGTTTATTCAACATGCCGCTGACGACCAGTGGGAAAACTTCACGCTCCCGGGCCGTCAACGAATCGTAGAGCCGCCGTAGTCCGCCGAGCTCCGCATTGCGCTGCCGGGCCGCACGATGCTTCTCAATCCCGTGCTGAATGGCTTCCAACAGGTCCTGCTCCCTGAATGGCTTGGTCAGGAACTCGACCGCGCCGGCCTTCATGGCGCGTACCGACATCGGGATATCGCCGTGGCCCGTGATGAAGATGATGGGCAGGTCCTCATTCAACCGGACAAGCTCCTGTTGCAGATCGAGGCCGCTCAAATCGGGCATCCGTACATCCAGCACGAGGCACCCCGGCCGGTCCGGGCGAGATGCGCCGAGAAACTCGTGGGCCGAGGCGAACGTTTGCGCATCGAGACCCAGCGACTGGATCAGCCGCTTGAGCGATGACCTGACGGCTGAGTCATCGTCGACCACAAAGACCACGGGACGGTTCTCGCTCATAATCTCACGCGCATGCCGGAAGCGTGAACTGGAAGGTGGCGCCTTGCTGCTCAGCCGGCTGAGCCCACAACTTCCCTCCGTGAGCCTCGACGATCGAGCGGCTGATCGCTAGCCCCATGCCGAGGCCGTTGGTTTTGGTAGTGAAAAAGTCTTCGAAGATGTGGCTGGCGGACTGAGGGTCTAAGCCAACGCCCGCATCCTGCACGCTGACGATCACACTTCCTGGCTCAAGAATCTTCGAGCGAATGTGCAAGGTTCGCGGCCGGTCCGTAATCTGGGTCAGCGACTCGATCCCGTTCATGATGAGGTTCAGCACCACTTGCTGCAATTGAATTCGGTCGCCCAGAATCGGCGGGAGGGCGGCTGTCAACTCTGTTTGCGTCTGGACGCGACATTTGTCCACTTCACCGCGCACCAGCACGAGCACCTCGCGGATGAGTTCGTTGACATCCACTTCGATTTTTTCGGGCACCGCCTTCTTCACCAACTTGCGGATATGCGCGATAACCTCACCCGCCCGTGTTCCGGCCTTCTCAATGTCGTCGATTGCCTCGGCTACTTCCTGCAGATCGGGCGAACTGCTGTTTAGCAGCCTTCGGCACGCAGCCGCGTTGTTGACGATGGCGCTCAACGGCTGATTGATTTCGTGCGCGATGGATGCGCTCAAGGCTCCCATGGCGGTCAGGCGGCCCATGTGGGCCATCTCCGCCTTGCTCGCCTCCAGTTTCTGTTCGTTACGTTTGCGTTCGGTGACGTCTCTGCTGATGGTTGCCAGAGCCAGGCGCCTCCCGCTGCCGGGGTCTTTGATGACGAAAATGTGCTGAAGCATGGGAATGGGGGCACCGGTCTGGAAGTGGCGAAATCTCATCTCGCCTTCCCAGTGCCCATTTCGCATGACGGCCGGCAAGGACTCGTCCAGAATCTTTCGCCGATCATTTTCGACAATGTAATCGACGATCTTCGTCCTTTGCACTTGATCATTGCCGGTCAGCCCGACGAGCTTTTGTCCGGCGGGATTCACGAACTGCGCCCTTCCATCGGGGGATGCGATGCCGATGAAGTCGTGGCTGTTCTCGATCAGCGCCACCAGCGTTTGCCGCTCCTCCTCGGCGCGCTTGCGCTCGGTCAGATCGCGCGTGATCTTCGAAAACCCGACCAAATGACCTCGTTTATCGTGCACCGCCGTAATCACTACATTGGCCCAGTAACGCGACCCGTCCTTGCGGACGCGCCAGCCCTCATCTTCGCAGCGACCCTCGGCTACAGCTAACTTAAGCAACGCTTGTGGTCTGCCACGCTGCGCCTCTTCGGGCGGATAGAAACGCGAGAAATGCTGGCCGATAATCTCGTCGGCCTTGAAGCCCTCGATGTGCTCGGCGCCGGAGTTCCAACTGGTGACATCGCCGTCCGGATCCATCATGAAGATTGCATAGTCGCGCACCGTGTCGACCAACAAGCGGAACCGCTCTTCGCTGCGGCGCAACTCCTCTTCGACCCGCGCGCGTTCGGCGACCTCGAGCACGAGGACCTGATTGGCCTTCGTCAACTCCGCCGTTCGCTCCGTAACGCGCATCTCCAGTTCCGCCTTCGCCTCATGCAACGAATCCTGCGCGCTCTTGCGTGCTTCAATTTCGCGCCGCATCGCCTCGGGACTCGGCAAGGCGAGCGCCCGTGGGATCATCCGGACCAGCAGGATCGCGGTAGGCACCGACACCAAGGCCGTGAAGGCCTTGACTGCGCCGGATAACCAGTAGTCTGCATGCCACAGCGTCCATACCTCCATGGCATGCGTGGCGCCGCACGCCAGGATGAACAGCCCGAAGCAAACAAACATCCAGTTGAACGGCACGTCTCGCCGCTTGCGAATGAAATAGATCAGGGTAATGGGAATGGAGAGGTAGGCTAGGGCGATGAGCGAATCTGAGACAACATGCAACCACACCAGCTTGGCATTCCAAAGATAGCAAAAGCCGTGCGGCATGAAGCCGTCGGGAGAAAAAACAGTCTTAAGAAAATCCATGACGTTCTCCGATGAGCAGCGCTTGATCGAGAATCGCGCAGAAGACGCCTAGGGTCTGTTTGTCGGGCCCTCCAATCGTGACGTGTCAGATGAAATGACCAAGTGCGCTTCGAAAAACAAGAGACAGATCGGTTTGGTGAAATCTTCCAGGGTAGGGCCGTTCAGGGTAGGGCCGTTTTGACCGCGAGTTTCACTTCACTTCCGTCACATAATACACACTAGGAGGCCCTGCGAAACAACCAAGATGCCAAACATTCACATTGGGGCATAGACTTCCTTCGACCAAATGCAGTAGTAACACTCTTAGGGTTTGAACTTGCTCCACTTCCCACAGTTCCCAGTAGCTTCTGAGCCGCAAATCTTCAGGGTACCGCAATTCGCTCGCCAGAACTCTAGTGCTGGAGTCGTAGGGACCACTAATCCCAGACGCCAATTCGCGCCTATACGTCAATGCCGACGTCAGGTTGCTCCCTACGAAGAATTGTCGAGGAAGTGGACGTTCACTAGCATCGTGACGTACGCATAGATCTAAGGCGCGAAGCAGAACTACTCGCGAGCGACGAATGGGCCGGACTGTGCACGACTGTCGCTCGTTTCGCACGGACCGTGAACACGGCCTGTTTCGAGTTCAACGCTATTGGAGGTAATCCGATGTCATCGCAATCCGCAGCCCCAACTCCGAATCAATCCGCAAAGGCTCCCGCGACGCAAGGCTCCAGGCAACAATCGACCGGACTGGCGCGGCGCACCGCCCTGCCGGCGGTCTCTTCGCTTCTCCTCGACCCCTTCGGCCTCTTCGACGACAACCCCTTCTCTACTCTCAGGAGATTGCAGAGGGAGATGAACCGCGCTTTCCCACAGGCCCGTGGGACAAGTGATGTAACCTCTGCCGCCTGGACACCGCCTGTCGAACTCTCCTATCGAGACGGCAACCTGGTCGTCTCGGCCGAACTGCCGGGACTCAGCGACAAGGATGTGCGGGTCGAAATCAACAACGACATGTTGACCATCGAAGGCGAACGCCAGGTCGAGGAGGAAAAGACGGAAGGCGGCGTTCATATGACCGAGCGCCGGTACGGCCGGTTCTATCGGGCGATAGCCCTCCCCGAGGGAGCGGACGCACAACAGGCGAAAGCTGAATTTCAGAATGGCGTGTTAAACATAACCATTCCGGTACCCGAGGCGCAGAAGAACCAGCGTCAGATTCCGATCCAGAGCAGCGCCTCGCCCGACCAGAGCGGTCAGCAAAAACCCGCAGGCAGTGAGCACGCGTCTAAGGAAAAGGCGGCATAAGGCAGCAGACCAGTTATATAAGGCCCCGATTGCCTGCTCAACTGGCGGCCTTCGGGGCCCGTCAATTTGAGACGCCCAATGCAAGACATTCAACAAGAGGCGAGGGTGCAGCTGTCTTTACACACTCCTGCGTTTCTTTTTGACCTCGACGGCACTCTCGTCGATAGCGTCTATCAGCACGTATTAGCCTGGCGAGAAGCCCTGGAATCCTGCGGCATTGAAATTTCGGTCTGGCGGCTGCATCGTCGCATTGGAATGAGTGGCGGGTTGCTGACCGCCGCACTCTTGCGTGAGACCGGACACAGCGTAACTCCGGAACAAACGGAGGAACTCCAGCAACGCCACGCCGAAGCCTATGCCCGCCGCCTCTCGCAGGTGAGGCCTCTGCCGGGGGCGAAGGAACTTCTCGAGTTCCTGACGCAAGCCGGGGTGCGCTGGGCCATCGCCACTAGCGGTCGAGGCGAATTCGCGCACAAAACCGTGGAGGTACTTGACCTCGGGCCCGCCATTCCCATCGTGACCAGAAATCAGGTGGAGCACGCGAAACCCGATCCCGACTTGTTTCTCGCCTCCGCGAAACTCCTGGGTGCTGACATTCGCAATTCGATTGTGGTAGGAGATAGTGTGTGGGACCTGCTGGCTGCCCGGCGTGCGGGTGCGCTGGGAGTTGGTTTTCTCTCGGGAGGATACGGCCAGGACGAACTGGAACGCGCCGGAGCCTATCGCGTCTACCAGGATCCGCTCGACATGCTGCAGCACCTCGACGAAGTTGGGGTGCGAGGACTGGGTTGATTGTGCACGGAGGAGCCATAATGCAAGAGCCTGAGTCGAAGATCAAGATTTTCGGAACGCGAGGCTCCGCCCAAACCTTCGCCATCCGTGACTTCTTGTATCGCTGCGACGTTCCATTCGACTACGTAGAGTTGAGCAGCGATGAGCAGGTTCGCGCTCTCGCCGGCGCCAGCGGCTTGAACGACACACGGTTGCCGATCTGCATTTTTCCCGACGGCACTCGATTGGAGCGTCCGACAGTTCGACAGGTCACCGAGAAGCTCGGCTGGTTCCATACTCCTACCTACACGGAATATGACCTCAGCATCTATGGAGCGGGTCCGGCCGGATTGAGCGCCGCCGTTTACGGGGCTTCCGAAGGTTTGCGGACGGTGCTGGTCGAGCGCTATGCCTTCGGCGGACAGGCCGGGTCCAGTCCGCGAATCGAGAATTATCTCGGCTTCCCGCAAGGCATCAGCGGTAGAGATCTCGCCGAACGCGCCCGTGAACAGGCCAGCCGCTTCGGCGCCGAGATTCTGCTGCACCGCGAAGGTGTGCGCGGAGAATTCCTGCCTGGCAAAGGCATCGTCTATCTCGCCGACGGAACGAAAATTATCTCGCGCGCTTCCATCTGCGCTACCGGCGTGGATTACCGCCGCCTGAACCTGCCCGGGGAGGACAAGTTTCAGGGAGCCGGTATTTATTACGGAGCCGGATCGAGTGAAGCCTCGTTATGCGGTAATGAGCACGTTTTCATCGTTGGCGGCGGCAATTCCGCCGCGCAGGCCGCGGTGCATCTGGCGAGCTACGCGTCGAAAGTGACGATGGTAGTCCGTGAGGATTCGCTGAAGAAAACGGTCTCGCAATATCTGATCGATCGAATCAACTCCACTCCTAAAGTCGAAGTCCTTCTTAATACCGAAGTCATTGCCCTGCACGGTGACACCGTCCTGCGCGCGATCACCTTGCGCAACAACCAGTCCGGGCAGGAGTGGTCGTCCGATACCGCATGGCTCTTTCTCTGTCTTGGCGGAGTGCCGCACACCCAGTGGGCTGAAGAGGTCGGCGTGGTGCGCGACGAAGCTGGCTACCTCGTCACCGGCCCCGACCTAATGCAGAATGGCCGGCCTCCCGACAACTGGAAGCTGGACCGTAATCCGTATTACCTGGAGACAAATATTCCAGGCGTCTTTGCCGCCGGCGATGTCCGGCATGGCTCGGTGAAGCGTTGTGCCTCTGCGGTAGGAGAAGGGGCGATGGCGGTGACCTTCGTCCATCGCTATGTAACGACCGGCTGACCGGGTTGCGCTACGCCGTCTTTTTCGCTGAGGCAATGTTCGCCTGCGGCTCGGCCTGTAGCTGACGTAATATCTTTGCGCGCACGTTTTGAACGATTCGTGGCACGTCATCGGGCAGCACGCTGGCGATCCGTGCAACAGTCTCTTTTGGAAATTTCTCAACCGCGAACAGCTCGAAGATCATCCGCTCCCTGACGGGAACTGTCCCCAGAGCGCGAAACAATCGCTCCAACTCTTCGCTCTTCTCCAACTCCTCCTCTGGATTTGTAGTATCGAGTGGCCCGTTGAATTCCCGCGGAGGTATTTCGGCATCGTCGAGATCCTCAGCCAGATAAAACTCTCCTTCGGCGTCGGCCGTGATGGGCTCCTCTTCCAGCGTACGTAGTTCGGCCTGCGTCATTCTCTCAAGACTTCTGCGGCGTTGGTCCAGGGCGGATTGCTTGCGCAGCAGCTTCTCCAGAATGTCATTCGCAATCTGGTATAGCCACTGCTCCAATGTCAGTTCCGAAGGTTTGTGCAGGTAATTCGCATAGGCCCTCAGCACTACCGCATCCAGAATGTCTCCGCTGGTGTAAACCGGGGTACGGATTTGTTCGTCCAGGTAGGCCACTCGTAGATGACGTTTGATGTAAAACTTCAGCGGACCCAGCAGCGGCATGATCTGCCGGAAGAATTCGTCCCGTCGTCCCTCGGCGGCGAGCTTCTTCAGCTCTGGTTCGCTCGCGCGCAGCGCTGCTTCCGTTCCCTTTCGCGGCACTCGTTGATCTCTCTTCGCCGCGGATGCGTTTTCAGAATTCATCATGCAACCTTCATCACCACACCTCAGATCGCAGCTCGAATCATAGGGCGAAGCTCAAAGCCGGCGTTCGCGAGCAGAGCCGCGATATCTGACTCGTTCGGCCTCGACGCATCGTACTCCACCTCAATCGCGCGTCGCTGCCCATCCAACTGGAGGTGGCGAATGCCGCATACTCTGCGCACTCGATCGAGGGCTCGCGCTTCGGCTTCGCCGGCCGGCGCACCGTAGAAAAACGTCGTTACGCCCACCTCACAGTACCAGCATTTCCTCAGGCAGACTTCCTCTCGTCGACGTCTACGTATTCGGCATCGACGATCCCATCGTCCCGCTTTGCCTGACCATCAGACGTCGAGCCCGCCGTGGCTCCGGAAGCACCCTGCGGCTGGGCCGCCTGGTACATCTGCTCCGCCAGTTTGTGTGACGCCTGCGTCAGTCGCTCGCGTGCCTGGTCCATCTGTCGTTTGTCATTCGATTCGAGTGCCTTCTTCGAATCGGCGATGGCGTTCTCCACGTCGCCGCGCTCCGAAGCCGAAATTTTGTCTCCGTTTTCGCGCAGCATTTTCTCCACGCTGTAAACCAGGCCATCCAACTGATTTCTCGCCTCAATCTCCTCGCGCTTCTCCTTGTCCTCTGCAGAGTGCGCTTCCGCCTCCCGCGCCATCCGCTCGACATCTTCCTTGCTCAAGCCCGACGACGACGTGATCTGGATCCTCTGGTCCTTTCCCGTTGCCAGATCTTTTGCGCTCACGTTCAGGATGCCGTTGGCGTCGATGTCGAACGTGACCTCGATTTGGGGAACCCCACGCGGCGCAGGCGGGATGCCGGTCAACTGGAACTTGCCCAGGGTGCGGTTGTCCCGCGCCAGCGGGCGCTCGCCCTGGAGCACGTGCACCTCAACCGACGTCTGATTGTCTACCGCGGTCGAGAAGGTCTCGGTCTTGCGCGTGGGAATCGTGGTGTTGCGCGGAATCATCGGCGTGGCTACGCCTCCCTGGGTCTCAATTGAAAGCGTAAGCGGCGTCACATCGAGCAGGAGCATGTCCTTCACTTCGCCCTGCAGCACGCCTCCCTGGATCGCTGCGCCCACGGCAACAACCTCGTCCGGATTCACACCCTTGTGGCCTTCTTTGCCGAACAGCTCTTTCACCAGTTGCTGAATGCGCGGCATTCGAGTTTGGCCGCCGACCAGCACGATCTCGTCGATCTTGCCGGCGTCTACCCCGGCATCTTTCATGCATTGCTTGCAAGGCGGCACAGAGCGTTGAATCAGGTCCTCGACCATCGACTCCAGCTTCGCGCGCGTAAGTTTCTTCACCAGATGCTTCGGGCCGCTGGCGTCGGCGGTGATGAAGGGTAGATTGATCTCCGTCTCCATCGTGGTCGAGAGCTCGATTTTGGCGCGTTCCGCTGCGTCGCGCAGCCTTTGCAGCGCCATCTCGTTTCCCTTAGCGCGCAGGTCGAGCCCTTCCTCTTTCCTGAATTCATCGATCAGCCAATCCACCAAACGTTGGTCGATATTGTCGCCGCCAAGGTGAGTATCGCCGTTCGTAGCTTCGACTTCGATGAGCCCCTCGCCCACCCGCAGAATCGAAATATCGAAGGTGCCACCGCCGAAGTCGTACACGGCGATGGTCTCGTCTTTCTTCTTGTCCAGCCCATAGGCAAGCGCCGCCGCCGTAGGCTCGTTGATGATGCGCTTTACATCAAGACCTGCAATCTTGCCCGCGTCTTTCGTCGCCTGCCGCTGTGCGTCGTTGAAGTAGGCCGGGACCGTGATGACCGCCTCGTTGACTTTCTCGCCGAGATAATCCTCCGCCGACTTCTTCAGTTTCTGCAGGATCATCGCCGAGATCTCGGGTGGCGTGTATTTCTTCCCCTGGGCGATGATCACGACATGGTCGCCGTCCGCCTCCACCTTGTAGGGGACCATCTGCAATTCGTCGCGCACTTCCTCATAACGGCGCCCCATGAATCGCTTGATGGAATAAATCGTGTTTTCGGGATTGGTAATCGCCTGGCGTTTCGCCACCTGTCCGACCAGGCGCTCGCCGGTCTTGGTGAATGCCACGACCGAGGGGGTAGTACGGCCGCCTTCTTCGTTAGGAATCACCTTGGGCTCTCCACCCTCGATGACCGCGACCACGGAGTTTGTAGTACCAAGATCGATGCCAATGATTTTCGCCATCTGAGTTCCCCCTCATTAGTTAAGACTTGTGTTCGTGCGCTTGAGCAAATGCTAGCGACTCATCCAGGTCAGCTCAATTCTCCGCAAGGGCGAAAGAGGACTTACCACGCTGGGCGACGTCCTACTAGATGAGAGGTCTTAGAGTTTGATAAGCCTTTAGCGGGGAAAACACCGTACCGAAGGAGTGAGCACAGTGGATTCATGTTAGGCGAATCGACCCTGCGGGCGATGCCCGAGCGACACTCGTATCTCCGACTGCAGGAAAAATCCGTTTCCAATGGAAGGCACAAACAGACCCTGCGTGATCGCCTGCTGAAAATATGGAACAGCCTGCTCGTAGCCGGGAATCTGCACTCGCTTGATCAGCTCGAGGACTTCATTCCTCGGAGCTTCTTCTGACGCGACGAAGGACAGCAACAACATGAGCCCGTCCGGCCCCACGAACCGCGCCAGCGACAGACCTTCCACCAGGCAACGGTGGTCGTGGAATTCACGCCACGCATCGTACTGGCAGCCACTCTTCTGCCGCTTCTTCGGACTGGCCGCGCCAGTATGCACCAGCCTTACTCCCTTGAGCCTGGTCTTGCCACGTTCGTCGGACGCCAGCCATTCCACCCAGCCATCCTCGATGCCGGTGATGGGACTACCGCAACTGTCACAGCTCCAGCCTACTGCCTGCGATGTGGGCATGTGAGGTTCCTCTGACCAAAGAAAATCTGCTACAGCATTTCAAGCGGACGCGCTTCCGCCGGCGGCGGAAACGCGCGATCCAAGGCTCTCATATCACGGGAAGATAGCTTCAAATCGAGCGCCGCGCGATTCTCGCGCACGTGTGTGGGAGTTCCGGCCCGGGGAATCGCGATGATCTTTTCTAGCCGAAGAAGCCACGCCAACGCGATCTGCGCCGGAGTGGCCTGGTGGCGAGCCGCGATCTTCTGCAGATCGGGCGAGCGGAGCATCCTGCCCTGTTCAATGGGGGAATAGGCCATGACGGGGATGCCCCGCTCCCGGCACCAGGGGAGCAAGTTGAATTCGATTCCGCGCCGCGTCAGGTTATAGAGCACCTGATCCGTAGCCACATCGGCACCGCCGATTAACTCGTCCAATTCCTGCATGTCTGCGATATCGAAGTTACTCACGCCCCAGTAACGGATCTTCCCGGCTTCCACCAGCGCTGCAAAACCATCCAGCGTCTCCTGCAACGGTATCGTGCCTCGCCAGTGCAGCAGGTATAGATCAAGACGGTCGGTGCGCAGACGATTCAGACTCCCCTCGCACGCAACCATCACCCCATGCCTGCTCGCGTGTTGCGGCAGAACCTTACTGGTAATGAAGACTTCGCCGCGCCGACCGGCGATCGCTTCCCCTATTACCTTTTCGGCCTCTCCTGACGCGTACATCTCCGCCGTGTCGATCAAGGTCATACCCAGGTCGATCCCGAGTTGCAGCGCTTCAATCTCCTGCTTGCGAGGGTGAACCGATTCGCCCAGTCCCCACGTGCCTTGGCCAAGCACCGGAACCGTCTCCCCCGATGGAAGTTCGGTAGTGCGAACCGTCGAAACAGGTAACATGCCAGCCTCCAGATGAGAGCAGCCCACAAGCAATCCGCGAGCTCAGTTACACCGCAAGTTCAGCAACTTCGAGCTGGTCAATGTAGCACCAGACCCAACCTTCTCCAGGCTCGATCGACCGTATCAGTGGATGACCGACCCGCTGGAAGTGTTTTCTGGCGTGCTTATTTTTCGAAGAATCGCAGCATCCCACGTGCCCGCAGATCAGGCACATTCGCAGATGTATCCAGTTGTCCCCAACTTCCACGCATTCTTTGCATACGTGTGTGTTCGCTCGGGTGAAGTGCACTTCCATCAGGTGATTGCACTCTAATGACATGTGGTCCTCGGAGTTCCTCCGCCCCTTTCATTTCCGTGGCTCGCTGGGATCCAAGTACCTTTGCGCATCCTCCCGACGAGATCTTGTCCGTTCAGATCTCCAGCGTGATTCGATTCTCAACCTCGGTGATTCCCGGCGCAGACCAGGCTGTCTGCTCCGCCTGTTGCTTCTCCGCCCACGATCGCACCGTTCCGCGCAGGATGGCTTTGCTGCCCTGGATCTCCACGGTGATCTTGCTCGCGTCCAGTTGTGCATTTCTTACCAGCGCGTTCTCAATTTTCTTCTTCAGGTCCGATGGCGTCACCCGCGGCTTGACCTCGATGAGGTTAGTGACGCCCTTCACCCCGGCCAGGCGACGCACCACACGCTCGGCGTCATTCTTCTGGTATTGCCATTCGACTTCACCCCGCAGAGTGATCCAGCCCTTCGAGACCGTCACCTGGACTTTGCCCGGGGGCACGAATGCATCCCACTCCAGCGCGTGAACCGCGGCAGCGGCAATGTCAGCATCCGTGCGCTCGGTCGCCAGCCGTATCTCGATCTCATTGGCGACCGCCTTCACGCCCGCAACGCGGTGAGCGGCTTCCTCCGCATCCCATTTTTTTAGGAACGAGTCCACCCAGCCCGTGAGAGTGACCACGCCATCCTTCACGGAGACGCCAATCTCGTTGGGCTGGATTCTCGCGTCCCACTTCAACTCAGCCAGAACTGCCTGCTGAATCTCCTCATCGGTTCGAGTAAGTGTTGCGGTTGCCATATAAACCTGCTCCTTTGCAAAAGATCCTTAAACTGTTTATTAGCATCTCGGACTTTGTCGCTTTCCCTGAGAGTAACCATGGTCATGCAGAGTTCACATCCTGTGCGAATCAGCCCGGATAGCGAGTTAAAACGTCAGGTGGCGGAGTAGACGGCTGATCGTTAAGCGAAAGTGCGCATTCACCCCGCCAAGACAAGAAGATCGTAGCCGGCGCATGCACCGACAACAATTACCGAGGAGAAGAGGTAGGCATACCGATGGCCGATATAGAGGGAGGTGAATCTCGAGGAAGGGATCAATCTCAAACTTAAGGAGTAGTCTTTGCCGCTGGATTTCAAAGATTCATTGCGAGGTCGGGCATCATCAGATTTCACGAAGATCTGAAATCTGGTTCGGGACCACGCAATGTCTTAAATTCGCGTGGCTGCTATCGCGCGAATGTCGACATGATTACTCTGATGATTGTTCCGCCTATAGCGCCGACGCCAAGGATCGGCCCATAGGCTTTTGTGATGATGGCATCGGGGATGCTCAGCAGCAGGCCGAGATACAGGCCAACCACCCATCCGTGCCAGGGCAACCGTGCCGCTCCTATGACAAGCCCTATTCAGGATCATTGTTGACCGGAAAACGGTTTGCCGTTCGCACGGAAGTTGTTCTTCCTCTCGGCGTTGATGGACCATCCTGCCTGTGTGCCGTCACTGCCCAACTACGGGCAACACCCTAATGACCAGGCCACGCGCCGAACACTGCAAGACAAAGACTTACAAGCTCTGAACTCTGGCAAGCCTGATGCACTACCACCCGCGTGACTCCCGACGAAACAGCTCGACGGCAGACCGAACCTGATCTCGCAAAGCCGGGCTGTTTTCTCGCCTCCATTGCCGGTGTTGTACGCAGTTCGGAGCATTCGTCCGCGTGCGATCAACAACTGGAGCGTGGATATGGGTTTGTTTGCGGGTTATACGCTGTGTGTCCGGTCCGTGTATTCGCTAGGCGGTGGCTGTTATTGGCCGCGGCGCTCGTTGTATTCAGTGAGGCTGTGTTCGCCTCGAGCCCGAATGATGTAAAGGCGTTTTCGGCGGCTGTCACGGTCATCGACCAGAAGGACCAGCCCGTCGCCGACGCTATCGTAGAAGTCCGCGTCGGCGACAAATCCGTAAGCACCTCGGTAACTGACGCCTCAGGCAAGGTCACTCTCGCCCTTCCGGGTGTCGGAGATTATGCGCTGGCCGTCAGCAAGCGGGGCTACCTGAATACCGGAACAATGCTCGCGATCGGCGCGGACACCCCGGTTCAGGACATGGACGTCGTCATGAGCAGTGCTGCGCTCAGTCAGCAGAGCGTCACCGTGACGGGCGAGGCGTCCAACCCCGTCACGGAGACGGAGAGCAGCCAGAAGACTCTGCCGCTGGAACAGGCAAAAATTAGTTCGACCCGTCCCGCAACTCTGACCGACACGTTGCCTCTTATCCCGGGGATCGTGCGCGCCAAGGACGGTACGGTGCGCATCGCTGGTTTCGGTGAAGATCACAGTGCGTTGCTGGTCAATTCGGTTGATGTCACCGATCCGGCGACCGGAAGTTTCGGCCTCAGCGTGCCCATCGACAGCGTGCAGACTATCCAAGTCTCAGAGATGCCGTACCTAGCCCAGTATGGGAAGTTCACGGCGGGCGTGGTTTCGGCTGAGACGCGTCGTGGCGGGGATAAATGGGACTACAGTCTGAACGATCCGTTTCCCGACTTCCGCATCCGCAGTGGACACATGGACGGCATCGCCGATGCTTCTCCCCGGTTCAATCTGAGCGGGCCTCTAGTCAAGGACAAACTTTATTTCGTTGAGGGTGCCGAGTACCTCTTCAGCAACCAGGAGGTACGAACGCTACCTTACCCGGAAAATCTGACCCGGTCGACCGCCTTCAATTCCTTCACGCAGTTGGACGCCATTCTGACTCCGAAGCAGACCCTAACCGCGAGCTTCCATTTCGCTCCCCACAGTTTGCGGTACGCCGGCCTTGACTACTTCAATCCCCAGCCGGTGACCCCGGATGCGAACTTCCATGAATCCACCGCGATGCTGGCCCATCACTGGGCGATTGGCGGCGGTCTGCTGCAAAGCACGTTCTCAGGTACGTCGGTTTCCAGCAACGTCTCGCCGCAGGGCAACGCCAACATGGTACTTACCCCGGGAGGCGATGGAGGTAATTATTTCAGCTACAACTCCCGCCGCGCCACCCGATTGGTGTGGATGGAGCAGTGGACGCCGCGCGCCTTGCGGTTTCACGGTCAACATATTTTCCAGATCGGTTCTGTCATCGGGCATAGCCAAACTGAAGGCCACTTTCTGGGCGATCCAGTCACGTTGCAGAATGCCAACGGACAGGTCATACAAAGGATCCGGTACGTTGGAGGCAAGCCGTATTACGTTGCCGATACCGAGCCCTCCATTTACGCCCAGGACCACTGGATATTGAATCCGCACCTCGCACTGGATGCGGGAATTCGTCTGGAACGGCAGACCATTACTTCCACCACGCGCGCCGCGCCCCGCGCCGGTTTCGTGTGGTCGCCGGGCGACTCCGGCAAAACCATAATCCGGGGTGGCATCGGCGTCTTCTATGACTCAGTACCGCTGGATGTCTATGCCTTCAACAGCTATCCGAATCAAGTCATCACCACTTACGACGCGCAGGGCTTGCCGGTCGGAATGCCAGTTCGTTATCTCAACATCACCGCCGAGACGGCAAACTCGACGTTCCCGTTTATCGAGCGGAGGTCGAAGAGCGGGAACTTCGCGCCTTACAGTGCGGCATGGAACCTCGAATTTGAGCGGACGGTGAAGCGGTGGTTAATGGTTCGCGTGAAGTACCTGCAGAGCCACGAGCAGGGCATGATCACACTGCAGCCCGGGGTCGTCCAGAACCAGCCTGCCTTCGTGCTGGGATCCTTGGGCTGGGCGCAAACCCGCCAGGCCGAGTTCACGGCCCGTATTGGGGCCGCCGCGCCGCGCCGGTTCTTCTTCTCCTACGTGCGGCAGTATGCCCACGGGGATATCAACGACGCGGGCTCGTACCTGGGCAACTTTCCTTCGCCGGTGATCCAATCGAACCTGATTGCCAGCTTGCCCAGCGAGATTCCCAACCGCTTCCTGTTCTGGGGAACCTACGGTAATCTGCCCCACAAAATCACGCTCTCTCCACACCTCGAGTATCGCAACGGATTTCCTTACCAGCCGACGAATGTTTACCAGCAATGGGTGCCTTTAACCGGGCCGCAGTCCCGCTACCCGAATTACTTCTCGTTGGACATGCGAGTGTCGAAGGACCTACAGGTAAATTTGCAGCACGCGGTACGACTATCTTTTACGGTTCGCAACCTGACGAACCACTTCAATCCCTTGGAAGTACATTCCAACCTCGCCGACCCGCAGTACGGAAGGTTCTTCGGCAACTATGATCGAAAGTTCCTATTTGACTTCGACTTCTTGTTCTAAACCAAGAGCGATGTGTGTAATCAGGGGAATCGGGGGATAGGGATCTACGCACCGCTCACGCAGCGCTCTGTTCCAGCCAGTATTCGTGGTGTAAACCGCACAGGATGTCCATCGATAGGAACGTCCCTACCTCAAATATGAGTACGCTGCTGTCGCAGTCGCCTAATCCAAAACAACGGCGGCAACTTGGGGGAGGGTGCTAGTCGCTGCCCTTCTGCCTGGAGTGTTGCCCAGCAAATTGCAAGAATCTCATTCTTATGTTTTTTCGATTGCGCATTCCCTGAATTGTCCCAAGGCTGAAACGACCCTTTCAGTTGCGTTCGAAACAACCATTGATATTGAGAGCGGTTTTGGGCATTGCTCCGCCAGTCAGTGCCGGAATACGGGCAGAACTCCAGGTGTGCCTGCCAGTTGTGGTCCTTGCGGAGCAATGACTTAAGCGCGATGGGTCTATGGCGATGAGAGTGCAATCCCCTATTGCGTGAACCGCGAGCGAATAACCCGACCAGAGACCGAACCTGATCTTGCAAGTCGGACTGTTCGTTCGCCCAGCCTCTGCTAGTCGCAGAGAGACCTGAGCAAGTAGCTGAGTATGACCGATAGTTGGAGCGGGAACATGCGCACTAAGTGGACGGCAACTAAATGTAGATTCACGGTCGCACGTCGAGTTGTCCGCAATCGTCCGTGCCACTTATCCCTCTGTCTTCTGATTCTGTGGCTAATAAGTACCGGATATACAAGCGCGCAGAGCATTGTTAGTGCTGGGACGGTTGAAGGGGCGGTTTTTGTTCTGGATTCAGGAGGCGCTTCCTATGTGCCTGGCGCGAAGGTCGTGCTTCAAAGTTCCGAACCCCTGGAGACGGAAACAGATGCCGACGGGCGCTACATTTTCCATGATGTTGCACCCGGCACCCACACCATAACGGTCAGCTTTCCCGGTCTGCAGGCTATGCAAGAGGTCACGGTTCAGAGCGGTGCCGACAGCAAGGTCGATTTGGAATTGAAGCCAGTAGTGGTTACGACCTCGGTAACGGTAACCGACACCACCAATGAGGACAAGGCGCCAACCATCACGGAAACGATCACGGAGAAAACGATTGCCGATGCGCCCAATGTAAACGAACGCTTTGAAACCTTGCTGCCGCTGGTTCCTGGGGTCGTACGCGGTCCCGATGGCAGAATCAACCTGAAGGGCGCCCGCAATACGCAGAGCGGCGCGCTGGTAAACAGCGCCAATGTAACGGATCCGGCGACTGGCAGCTCGGCCATTAGCCTACCCATCGATGTGGTGTCATCGGTACAGGTGATTTCCAATCCTTACGACCCTCAATATGGCAACCTGACCGGAGCGGTTTCCACGGCGGAGACAAAGACAGGAAACTACGAAGCGAGCCATTTCTCGATCCAGAACATAATGCCACGTCCGCGATTCCGCGACGGTAGCTTGATGGGTCTTGAGTCAGCCACCCCGAGAATGACCTACACCGGGCCGATACTCAAAGACAAGATTGCCATTACCCAATCTTTTGAGTATCGGTTTGTGCGGACACCGGTTACTAGCTTGCCTGCGCTAGAGCGCGATCAGACGCTGGAAGGCTTCAACTCTTATACCCAGCTTGATTTCAATATCAGTGATAAGCAGACTGCGACAGTCTCGGCAGCAGTCTACCCACAGAGGTTGGAGTACATGGGGCTGAATACCTTCACTCCTCAGCCCTCGACGATGGACTATCATCAGCGGGGCTACCAGATTTCCGGACAGGATCGATTTCTCACCGGACCTGATAGCGCTCTCACGTCCCAGTTCAGCTACAAAACGTACGACGCTGACACGACGCCCGAAGGGGCCGGTCCTTATCAACTACTCATCAACACCACCGAAGGCGCGTTCTTTAACCAGCAGAGCCGGCGGACGAATCGCTTCCAGTGGCAGGAAAGCTATGCCTTTGCGCCGCGCCACTTCCTCGGCTCCCATCGCTTCAAGGCTGGGTTGGATTATTCCCATTCCGACTTCGATGGGCGCGAAACGTTTCTTCCAGCGGAATTGATGGGCTCGTCCGGTTCGCCCATTGAACGGATTACCTTCACCCGGCCAACTGCCTTCAGTGTCAACCAGAAGACGGCGGCGTTGTACGTCTCCGACGAATGGACTCCATCTCATCGCCTTACGTTCACATTCGGTCTCCGTTCTGACACGGACAGTATTACCGGCACAACGCACGCCTCGCCGCGCGCCGGAGTAATACTCGCACTGACCAATGACGGGAAGACGCTGCTCAAGGCTGGCGGCGGCATTTTCTACGATCGCGTGCCGCTGACACTTCCGGTCTTCGAATCGTTTCCTGACCGTACCGTATCGTACCTCGGCACGAATGGCGAGGTGACCAGCTCGACGGCCTACGTCAATCGCATCGAGGGAAGCTTGCAGAACCCGCGCAGCACTGCCTGGGATATGCAACTGGAGAGACAGATTACCAGCAGTCTCAGCGTTCGCGTGGGGTATGAAGATCGCAATACCGCCAAGGACTTCATAGTATCTCCTACAGGCGCGGGAAACTCCGGCATCATTGCTCTCTCCAATGGGGGCAATGACTCCTATCGTGAGTTTCAGGCGACGGCGAGCTATCGCAGGTCGCGATTCCTGGTCAACGCCTCCTATGTGCACTCCCGGGCCTATGGGACTTTGAACGACCCATTTCTGTTCTTCGGCAACTATCCCCAGGCCGTCATTCAGCCGAACGGCAGCGGCCGGCTGTCATTTGATGCGCCAAACAGATTCCTCGTCTGGGGGGACATTGAAGGACCTTGGAAGCTGGCAATCATGCCGGTGTTCGATGTTCATACCGGCTTCCCCTACTCGGTACAGAACGAGTACCGCGAGTACATAGGGCCACGCAATACAGAACGCTTCCCGACCTTCATGTCCACCGACCTGCAAGTCACCAGGCCTTTCACCGTCCACATGGGCGAGCGGCAACTCAAGTTGCGAGCCGGCGTGGCTGTGTTCAACCTTTTCAATCACGACAATCCCCGCGACGTGCAGTCCATCATCAACAGTTCAAATTTCAGCGGTTTTTACAACGACGCATGGAGAACATTCCGTGGAAAGTTGGTCTTTCAATGGTAGCTACTAAAAAGCACCTGCTCATTACCGCTCTCCTAGCCTGCTTAGCGGTGCCGCTCGTCGGCCAGGCTCCTGCTGCGAGCTCACTCAGTGCTGACGAGGTTATGGCCAAGGTGTTCGAACGGGACAGTCAACGCGAGGCCCTAGGCGCTGGTTATAGCGGAAACCGGGAATACGCACTTTACAACCACCGAATGAACAAGCGTGCCCAGTTGGTGGCGAGTGTTGTGTGCGATGCGAACGGAACAAAGCACTTTCAGGTCATTTCCGAAGGCGGATGGAAATCGGCCAACAAGCATGTTCTGCGTAAGATGCTGGACTCGGAAGCGGAATCCTCTGAACCTGACACCCGCCCCAAAACACGAATAGTCTCGGCCAACTACGAGTTTCACCTGATCGGATCCGAAAATCTTCAGGGTCGACCTGCCTATGTCGTAGACGCGGTTCCCAAGCGTAGGGACAAGTATCTGTTCCGCGGACGCGTCTGGGTCGATGCGGAAGACTTTGCTGTGGCGCGCGTTGAGGGTCAGCCGGCAAAGAGTCCATCCTTCTGGACACGTAGTGTTCATTTCGTGCAGCAGTACGGCAAGAGCGGTTCTTTCTGGTATCCGGTCGAGACCACCAGCTTCACCGAAGCGCTGATCTTTGATGGCACCGATGTCAGTATTCGCTACTTCGATTATTCCCCGCTTTCAAATTCCGCGCGTGGGTCCGCAGGCCCAGCGTCAACCGAGGTGAAGTATGTCCAACACTAAGCTTGCTCTGATTCTATCCGCCGGCAAGGGCAGCCGCCTGGCGGCTCGATCGGGAGAACTTCCCAAACCGCTGGTGCAGCTCCACGGCAAACCACTGCTTGAGCACGTCATGCGCGGCGCCCATGAGGCGGGGATCGATCGGTTTGTCATCGTCCTCGGTTACCGCGGACACATGATTCAACAGTGGTACGAAAGCCACCCGATTGCAGGTGTAGAGGTCAACTGGGTGGAGAATCCGGACTACCACAAGAACAACGGCATGTCCGTACTGCGCGCCAAGCCCGTAATCCACGAGCCCTTTCTGTTGATGATGGCCGACCACATGTTTGATCCTGCCAATGCGCGGGCCCTCTTGCGTCACCCACTGGGAAAGGAACAGGTCTTTCTCGCCGTGGATCGCAACATTGATCGCGTGTTCGACATCGACGATGCGACCAAGGTCAGACTCAACGGAGACTGCATCGTCGACATTGGCAAGAATCTTGAACGCTACGATGCCCTCGACACGGGTATGTTTCACTGCGATCCGGTGCTGTTTCGCTGGCTCGAAAGAGCGATGAAAAACGGAAACTGCTCGTTGTCGGACGGAGTGCGCCTGATGGCACAGAACGGAACCTTTAAGGCATTCGACATTGGAGAAGGGTACTGGCAGGACGTGGATACCCCTGAAGCGCTGGAATACGCGCTGCAATCCTTCCCGTTACAGCCTGAGCTGATTCACAATACGACAGGGACAGGGTTCATTTATGCCTAACTCAGCCCCGCAAGCCAAACGGCATCTTCGAATCCTGGCGTTGCTGCTCGGCGTCATGCTTCTCGCCTACCTGGTTGTGCACGTCGGTGCGGGCAAACTCGTCGAGAACGCCAAAGCCATTGGCTGGGGCATTCTTCTGGTCCTCGGTCTGGCGGGGATTTCACACGTCATCAAAACCTGGGCCTGGCGGCTGACCGCGGCAGGCGAATTGAACAAGGTTTCTTTCGCACGCACGCTGGGCCTGCGACTGGCATCCGAAGCGCTCGGACAGCTGGGTGTGGCGGGACAGATGCTCGGCGACGGAACCCGGGCCTCACTGCTCGGCTCGGACGTGGAGACATCCAGGGCCATTTCCTCCGTCGCGCTGGACCGCGGTCTGTTTATGCTCAGCGGCATGATCGTGATGATCGTGGGTCTCTTGGCACTCGTTTTTGCACCTTCTGCCACTCGGGCCTTGCGGATCTGCTGCAGTGTGACCGCAATGGTGCTTCTCATGATGTTGTTTCTGACCGTGCAGGCGTTCCGTAAGGGCTGGGCTGTGCTGTCGGGCACGGCACGTGTTGTCGGGCGCGTGCCCCGGTTGAAAGCGTGGCTGCAGCGCAAGGAGTCCGTCATTCTGTCGGCAGAGCAGCAGTTGCTGAGCTTCCACACCCGCGCTCCGGGTGCTTTCTGGATGAGCGTTGTTCTGAATTTTTTCGCCCACGGGTTGGCGATCGCAGAGATTTATCTGATCCTCTTCCTGATGGGTAGCAAAGTTCCAGTAGTCGGAGCGCTTATGCTTGAGTCTCTCACCAAACTTATCAACGCAATTGGGGGGCTGATTCCTGGCACAGTAGGCGCTTACGAAGGCGGAAACGTGGCCATCGTGAAACTCGTGGGCCTCAGCGCCAGCGAAGGTCTTACGCTCGGATTATGCCGCCGCTTCCGAGGCGTTGTCTGGGCGCTTATTGGAGGGATCTGTTTGGTATATCTTTCCCGGTCCAAGCGGAGCTTGCAAGCGTCGGAGAGTCTCGGGAAAGAAACGGAGTCGAAGATTATGTCGGAAAGCACGACAACCCAGAATCACCAGTCTGTTGCTTCGTTCTCGAGGGTCGCCATTATACTCGCGAACCAGCGTGGCCCGGACCCTGACCTGTCCAATTCAGTGCTTGCGAAGGTCGGCGCCCTCCCCCTCGCCCTACGCGCGATCTTGAACGCGAAGAGCGCCGGCGCCGATCGCATAGTGGTCGTGGTTGACCCGGTAGACGGACCTGCGATTCGCCGCAGATTGGCTAGCACGAGGCGTCTGCCCGATTCCGTCGAGTGGCTGGAAGCATTGCCGGAAAGCGCTATTTCCATTTCGGTGCAACGGGCTGCCGCTCATGCTGAGCGCGTTCTTCTGGTCACGGGAGGCCGCAGCTACCAGCCTTCTCTCTATCAATCCGCCAGCGAATGGGATGGTAATGGCGCGCTGGAGCTAGTCTCGAGCGGTGATCTAGTTGGATTGACGGCTGTGTCTCGGAATCTGGCACTCGAGCTCGCAAGCGATAGCAACTCGAATATTGGCAGCATAGACGAGCTGCACGAATGGATCAGCACGCGTCATGTAGCCAACTCTGGACCAACCGTTGTGTACTGCAAGACTGTAGCGCAGGACAGTTGGCAAAAGGTAGCCAACGAACAGGACCGTTTTGTGGCGGAAAGGAAGCTCGAGCGCTGGCTCGTCAAGCCTACTGATGGCATCTTCGCACGAATGAATCGAAAAGTTTCCATACCCATCAGCCGTCAGCTCATCAAGTTTCCCATCACGCCCAACATGGTTAGCTTGTTTACGCTGGGGGTCAGCTTGGCAGCCGGTGTTTTCTTCGCGTTCGGCGGATATTGGAACGCGCTCATCGGTGCCGTATTGTCGGTATGGGCCAGCATTCTCGATGGCTGCGATGGAGAGGTTGCCCGCCTAAAACTGCAGGCATCGGCCTTTGGGTGCTGGCTGGACACGATTTGTGACTACCTCTACTACATCTTCATCTTTGCCGGAATGACAATTGGACTACTCCGTAGCACAGGAAAGACGAGTTATCTAACATGGGGCGCATTGCTTCTGTTGGGTGCGATAGCTACGTTCGTTATGGCCTCCATCGGACGCAAACGGCTCTCGGGTCAGCGTCCAGAGCAGTATCTCGCAGTGTGGCAGAAGACAGCCGAAAGCCAAATGTCGAATCCCCTGGCGTATATCGGCCGGAATCTCGAGTTCATTATCCGTCGTTGTTTCCTGCCTTATGCGCTTCTTGCGTTTGCGCTTTTGAATCTGACTTGGATACCGATCTGTGTGGGAGCAGTCGGGGCGAACCTGGCATGGATTATTTCGGCGTACTCGGTGATTGCCTTTTCACCCAAAGAATCGAAATCCACCACGTTATCGGCTAGTTCGGTGGCTGGGGCAAGCCTCTGAAGACGGCACCGTGCTGGATACAGAGAGCTACGCTGGTTTGAAAGTCATTATTCGAGTGAAAGATGATGGAACAGCTTGAAACAGGGTCGTTCCTTTCAGCAGCCGACTCCTGCGCTCTCGACCCTGCGATCCGGGTGATCAGTTGGAACATCAATCGCGGATTGCAGCTCCCTGGGATCATCGAGTTTCTCAGCAAAGCGCCAGCTGACGTGATCCTGCTGCAGGAAGCCGACGTTAATGCCCGGCGCACGCAGTATCGCAACATCGCCCGTGAGATCGCGCAGACCTTGCAGATGAACTATGTTTTCGGACGCGAATTCCAGGAACTGACACAAGGCAATCACAGCTCCCCTGCTTACCATGGCCAGGCGACGCTCTCGAAGTTTCCGATTCTGTCATCGCGCATACTTACGTTTGGCAAGCAATCAGGTTTCTGGCGTCCGCGCTGGTTCATTCCACAGCTTGAAGGATCGCAACGACGGCTGGGAGGCAGGATGGCGCTCGTGAGTCATGTCGCATGGTCAGAAAAGCGGCTGCTCGTGTACAACCTCCACCTGGAAAGCCGCGGGAGTGACGGGCTTCGATCTGGTCAACTAGCCGAGGTTTTTACGGACATTCATCAATGTGGCTCGGGTCTCCCGGTCGTAGTAGGAGGCGACTTCAATTTCGAGCTTTCGCGTGAACCGGCTACTTTGGTTGTGAATGGAGTGGGGTTGCGAAATCCTTTCAGTCATGGCAATCGCCGTCCCACCATAACTCGGCCTCGCCTGGGTCGTGCACGAGCTGTTGACTGGATCCTGGTTGGCGGCCCGCTACAGTATGGCAACCCCGAGCTGCACGACAGCGCCGTTGCTTCGGACCATTACCCGCTATCCATCGATCTGCACATCAGCTGACCACAACCGCGCGCATGCCTTCGCTCTTACAAGCCGCGATTGCTAATCGCACGGGAGCTAGATGGCGAGCCTGAAAGGCTGATCGCGGAAGTCGGGATGGCACGTTAAAGCTGTTTTCGGGGGCGACTTGGCTTGCCGTAGAAAGGCAGCCGCAGTCGCTCGCAAACCGACGCAGCATATACGCCTCCAGCCATGAAGGATGCGCCAATACTCGCCAGCCACGCCAGAACCTGTTCGCCTACTGAATCAACATAACTTACATCCGTTATATCAACGAGGAGGCCTTTCGGAACAGGACCATTCGTCATCAAAGCCTTCGCCTCGTTTGCCCATTCTGCGACCAGGCAGCCTTCCATCTTTAGAGTCGGACCGTCGGCCATTTGGTTAATCTGCGCTCGAAACATGGGTATCCCATCTTGGCAGTTGCCTTATGCTCCAACGATGTTATTTGCAAGGCCCCTGCCAATCTCACGGGCGGCTATATGGTCGTGAAATCATTGCGTTACCTCGCACTCAGACAAACTGAGTTGCCTCTATCAGGTCATTGTCCGAATAAGGGCGCTTCACCCCTGCCAATTCATTTATCTCGGCTTCAGCTGAGGCTTCTGAATGGCTACATACGTGCCAATAGATATTACGTCTCTGTGACTAGACTAATAGTCGCGAGCAACCCCAATACGCTTCCAACTTCCGCCTGATCACCCTCCCCACGCACGGCGGCCGTACCGGACGGTACGGCCGTCCCGCCGTCTCAAAAAGATTCGGCTCTGCGTACGTGTGGTGACAAGCGTGCTTGGAGAATCTTCGAAGTCCTCTACTGGAGCAATTAAAGCAATGAGATCTGAACTGGTGTTTGCTGCCGAACGTACTCTGCCTAATCGCTATAGCCTCTGCCGGCTGGTATCGACGGCTATTCGTAAGTTCCATCGGCCCAATACTCGTGTCGAGGAAACTACAGACGCTGTTCTAAGGCGCATAGCCAAAGCGATGTCGCGGGACTGAAGCTTGCCCGCAGAGAAGTCCCGATCCAAACTCCTTTGGTTGCGAGTGATGGTGCCGAAATTTCGGCATATTGAGTGCCGCGGTGCCCCCTGCTTTGTAACGCGATTTGTCCAATGTTCGTCTAAGCGAACGTCGATCTTCCAACCTAAGCACCCATTCTGATCGTCTCCACGGGCGCGATTTCCTGTCACGGTCATACAGCACACGAATAGGCCGGGGTGCCCTCATGCGGGCAGTGATCTTGCCCAAGCACAGCATTGGGCAGTCGCATGCCTTCGTAAATGCTTTGAATCGCGGAGCTTCGACTCGCATGCCGGTTGGCATTCCTCATGCACTAGTCAGGGCTGTTCCGTTAAGCCAACTCGATTGGGCACTTGTGAACAGGAAGGTGTTGGAATGGGTTGCAAAACTCCTAAAAAACAGAAAGCGCGAATTACTCGGATCGTCATCACCGCGGCCCTCGGAATACTGAGCGCGGGTATGGTTGCATGCACGAAAGGCAACGCTGCGGTGCCAAACATAGTGACCGAAGTATTGATTGCGCAACCTCTTCAGCGTGACGTTCCTCTGCAGCGTGAATGGGTCGCATCCTTGGACGGTTATGTCAACGCCGAGATACGGCCGCAGGTGTCCGGCTACATCATCAGCCAAAACTACAAAGAAGGCGCGGCGGTCAGCAAAGGTCAGGTTCTGTTCGAGATTGATCCTCGGCCTTTCCAGGCGAAGCTTGACAGTGCGAAGGCAGAGCTTGCTCGGGCCGAGGCCGACTTGGGCAGGACTGCTCTCGACGTTGAGCGCGATACCCCCCTGGCGGAACAAAAAGCCATCGCAAAGGCCCAACTGGATACGGAAATTCAGGCCAAGCTCGCCGCCCAAGCCGCAGTGGAGGCTGGCAAGGCGGCTGTGGAACGCGCACAACTCGATCTCGAATGGACCAGAGTTACCTCGCTCGTAGACGGGGTCGCTGGGATTGCCGAAGTGCAGATGGGCAACCTCGTGGGACCCAATGTTCGCCTGACTTCCGTTTCGCAAGTGAACCCGATCAAGGTCTATTTCCCAGTGAGCGAGCAGGAATATCTGCGAGCACAGCACATCACCACAGGAGGTCAGCAGATCAACTTGTTCGAAAGCTCCCCTGATTTGATCCTGGCCGACGGCTCGGTGTACCCCCATAAGGGCAAAATCCTGCTGACGGATCGTCAGATCGATCCCAACACGGGGACTATTCGACTGGTTGCGGCGTTTCCCAATCCGGGCAATAAACTGCGCCCCGGCCAGTATGGACGTGTGCGGATACAAACCAGCATCGAGCAGAATGCGCTACTGGTGCCGCAGACCGCGGTGAAAGAAATTCAGGGCGGCTACCAGGTCGCGCTATTGGGTCCCGAGAACAAGGCCGTGATTCGCCAGGTCAAGGCGGGAGAGAAGGTCGGAACCATGTGGGTAATTGACGAGGGTCTCAAGCCGGGCGATCAGGTCATGGTGGAAGGAGTCTCGAAAGTGAAGGATGGAACGCCTGTGGTTCCGAAACCCGCGAACATTCAGGGCGAGGAGCGGTAAATCATGTCTGAATTTTTCATACGGCGTCCAATCGTCGCGATTGTTATCTCGGTCCTTATGGTGATCATCGGTGCGATCACCATCGTCAGCCTGCCGGTCGCGCAGTTTCCCGACATTGCTCCCCCGGAGATAAAGCTGCAGGCCCTATACCCGGGTGCCGATGCCGAGACGATGGAGAAAGCCGTCGCCACGCCAATCGAGCAGCAGATCAATGGCGTAGACAACATGGATTACATGTACTCGCTGAACTCGACGAACAATTCGAGTACAAATGTGTTTGTCAATTTTGATCTGAAGAGCGACCCGAATACGGACCTCCTCCTCGCCCAATCACGCCAGCAACTGGCGAATGGCCAGCTTCCTCAGGAGGTCAATGCGCTCGGAATTGACGTGAAGAAGTCGCTGACCTCTCCGATGATGCTGGTCGCCTTGTATTCACCCAAGGGCACTCGCGATGCGAAGTTCCTGTCCAACTATGGGTATATCAATCTGAAGGAGCCAATCGCGCGCTCCTACGGCGTAGGACAGGTGCAGATCTTCGGCATCGGTGAGTACGCGATGCGCGTGTGGGTGAAGCCCGATCAACTCGCAAAGTTGGGTATCACCGCAACCGACGTCGCCAATGCAGTGAAATCGCAGAACACGGTGAATCCGGCCGGTCAGGTCGGAGCCGAACCAGCTGATGCGAGTCAGAAGTTCACGTACGCGGTACGCGCCCAGGGCCGGCTTAAGACGCCGGAAGAGTTCGGCGACATTGTCATCCGGGAAAGCGCTGATGGTGGTGTGGTACGCGTGAAGGACGTCGCCCGGGTGGAATTGGGCTCACAGGACTATACCTGGCTCACGCGACTCAACGGCAAGCCTTCGGCCCTCATCGGCATTTATCAGCTGCCCGGTTCCAACGCGGTGCAAGCCGCGGAGGGTGCCCGGAAGCTGATGGCCAAAATGAAGGAGAGCTTCCCGGCGGACGTGGATTACGTCGTAACCCTGGACACCACGGACGCCGTAAAGGCTGGCATGCACGAGATCGTCCAGACCCTCCTGGAAGCTTTTGTCCTGGTAATCATCGTCGTCTACATCTTCCTGCAAGACTGGCGTGCGACTCTCATACCGATGTGCGCGGTGCCTGTCTCGCTGGTGGCTACCTTCGCGGTATTTCCGTTATTCGGTTTCTCGGTTAATACCCTTTCATTGTTCGGCTTGGTACTGGCGATTGGTTTGGTGGTGGACGATGCCATCGTGGTGGTCGAAGGCATACAACACCACATTGAAGAAGGTCTGAGCCCGAAGGAAGCGGCCCGCAAAGCCATGCAGGAACTGAGCGGTCCGGTCATTGGCATTGCACTGGTATTGTCGGCGGTGTTCATCCCCACCGTATTCATCCCGGGAATAACCGGCCGGCTTTATCAGCAATTTGCATTGACCATCGCGATCTCTGTGATCATTTCAGCCTTCAACGCCCTGACCTTGAGCCCAGCGCTCGGGGCATTGTTTCTCCGGCCCAAGAAAGAGACCCATGGTCCGCTCGCGAAGTTCTTCGGCTGGTTCAATCGCAAGTTTGACAGCGGCACCAACTTATATGTGCGGGCGTGCCACGGGTTGATTCGGAAAGGTGCTGTGGCCCTGGTCCTAATCGCGGCATTTGGCGCGGCCGGGTTCCTCTGTGCGAAGGTGCTGCCCTCCAGCTTCCTGCCTGATGAGGACCAGGGCTACATGTACATCCAGATGCAACTGCCCGAAGCGTCTTCGCTCCAAGCCACATCGGAGGCGGCCCGCGAGGTGGAAGCTGTCCTGAAGGACACCCCTGGGGTCAAGTACACCAGCACGGTTATGGGATTCAGTCTCCTCAGTTTCGCCCGCACTAGCTACAACGCATTTTTCTGGGTGACGCTGCAGCCATGGGAGGAGCGCAAGAGCATGGAGGAGCAGTACAAGGTAATTCAGGCGAAGCTGAACCTTAAACTCCTCACGCTACCCCAGGGCACCACATTCGCCTTCTCTCCGCCGGCGATCGCTGGAGTCGGCACCTCGGGCGGATTCCAGTTTGTGCTGGAAGACCGGGCGGGGAAAGATCCCGAATTCCTGGTGAACAACCTGAACAAGTTCCTCGAAGCCGCCCACAAGCGGCCCGAAATTGGGATGGTGACCACAACCTACATCCCGAGCACGCCGCAGAAGTTCGTGTACGTAGACAAGGAGAAGGTGCTGAAGCAGGGCGTCCAGCTCAGCGATGTCTACGACACGCTTCAGACTTTCATGGGTGGATTGTTTGTCAACTACTTCAATGATTTTGGCCGCGCGTGGCAAGTGCGAGTGCAGGCCGAAGCTCCCTACCGCGCCAACCTGGACGATGCAGGACAGTTCTACGTTCGGAATAGCAAGGGGGAAATGGTGCCGTTATCGGCCCTGACCCGGTTCGAGACACGTTACGGGCCGGAATTCAAGATGCGCTTCAACCTGTACTCAGCCGCACAGATTATCGGCAGTGCTGCGCCGGGCTACAGCTCGGACCAGGCGACCGCCGCGCTGGAAGAAGTCTTCCACCAAACGATGCCGTCGGAGATGGGCTTCGACTACATGGGCATGTCCCGGCAGGAACAGAAAGCCCGCGAGGGCATTCCATCGTCGGTCATCTTCGGTGTCTCGCTGCTGTTCGTCTTCCTCATTCTCGCTGCACTCTACGAGAGTTGGTCGCTGCCATTCAGTGTATTGCTCAGCACGCCGGTAGCGGTTGCGGGCGCGTTCGGCCTGCTGTGGCTGCGGCGTACCGTGCTTGGAATGATCTTCCCTGCGTTTATGGTGCAGATCGACAACGACGTTTACTCACAGATCGGGCTCGTGATGCTGATCGGGCTGGCGGCCAAGAACGCCATCCTTATTGTGGAATTTGCCAAGGAGCAACACGAAGTCTATGGCAAACCGGTGGTGGATGCAGCGCTGGAAGGTGCCAAGCTGAGGTTGCGGCCAATTCTGATGACCTCGTTCGCATTCGTTCTCGGCTGCGTGCCGTTGTTCCTCGCCACCGGCGCAGGTTCTGTGGGCCGGCAAATCATGGGCACTACCGTAATTGGCGGGATGCTGGCTGCAACCGGCATTGCCATCTTCATTATCCCGGCGCTGTACGTACTCGTGGAACGTTTCGCGGGCGCGGATAAGAAACAGGAGCAGCATGCTCCTGCGCTTCCGCAACCGGCTGCGGTGGAAGGAGACTAACGTGAAAAAGCTGGCAACCATAGTAATGCTGATCTCGCTTGCCACCGGCTGCACGGTTGGACCCAACTACAAGAGACCTGGTGTGGATGTGCCGGGCGGATTCCGTGGCACCGCGCCGTCGACTGGTGGGGCACAGTCCGGCACGCAACCTGGGAAGGAGAAACCGGAGCAGCAAGCGGGGCAATCCCCCGCCCAACCGTCGCCGTCAGCGGCTAGCTCGATAGGCGACGAGAAATGGTGGGAGGTTTTTCAGGATCCGCAGCTGCAGGAACTGATCCGAAGTGCCCTCAAGAATAACTACGACGTCAATATTGCGGCGGCACGTATTCTGAAGGCGCAGGCGGAATTGGGCATTGTGCGTGCCGACCAACTGCCCACGTTATCGGCGGGCGCCGCCGGGATAAACGCGGGTATCCCCAAAAACAAGATTACTCCCAATATGGAGACCAGCGTAAACGCAGTGGATGCGGGCTTCAATTGGCAACTGGACTTCTGGGGTAAGTACCGGCGTGCCACGGAAGCCGCACGCGCAAATCTGGTTGCGGCACGCTGTGCGCGGGAGTACGTGATTTCTACGCTAGTGAGCGATGTCGCTGCGTCGTATTTCCAGCTTCGCGCGCTGGACCTGCAATTGGAGATCTCGCGCCGAACCTTGGCTGCTCGCAAAGAATCGCTGAAGCTAACCCAGACCTTGGTAAGCGGCGGCGCAACTAATATGCTTGACCAACGCCAGGCCGAGCAACTGGTCGCCGCTGCGGCTGAAAATATTCCAGATCTTGAGCGTCGTATTCAGCAGCAGGAGAACTACATCAGCACTCTGCTGGGGAACAACCCTGGCCCAATCGCGCGCGGCCTGCCGCTGATCGAGCAGCCGCATCCGCCAGAGGTGCCGGCCGGACTTCCCGCCAGCTTGCTCGAGAGGCGGCCCGACATTCGGGAAGCCGAGCAGCAACTCGTGGCTGCCAACGCACAAATCGGAGTGGCGAAGGCCGCCTACTACCCCAACATCTCGCTCACCGGGAACGCAGGATATGCCAGCTCAGCGTTGACTAGCTTGTTTACCGGCCCAGCCGGTTGGTGGGCATTCGGCGGCACGCTGACGCAGCCGATCTTTAGCGGCGGTCGCATCAAGTCCGGCGTGAAGTACACCGAGGCTCAAAAACAGGAATTCTTGCTGACGTATCAAAAGACAGTTCAGGAAGCTTTTCGCGGTGTCTCAGACTCGCTGGTTGGGTATCAAAAGGACCGTGAGTTTCGCGAATTTCACGAGCAACTGACGCTGGCCGCTCAGGATTCGGCACGCCTCTCCGAAGTACGGTATGGCGGTGGCCGAGCCAGCTACCTGGAAGTGCTGACGAACGAAACCAACTATTTCAATGCGGAGCTGGGACTCGCGCAAGCACGGCTGAATGAGCTTCTCGCCTTGGTAGATCTCTATAGAAACCTGGGCGGAGGTTGGCAGAGCTAACTGGCGACAATGCAGACCTGCAGTGTGCGTCAGCTCTATGGTGTGTTGGCTTTCACCAAATGGAGGGTTGTGTAGCGATGATTTGGCTTCAACAGATTGGCGCGGCCGTCCTTCTGGTGGTGCTTACACTATGTCTGCAGTGTGCCGGTATTGCTGCATTGATAAGCTGGTTGAGGACGGTAGCGTCAGATGACATTCACAAGGTTCGGATGTCACACTCCGCGGCTCTGGTGATGCGAGCCACAATGGCCATCATCATCCTGCAGGGACTCATCATTCTGCTTTGGGCGAGCTGCTATCACTGGCTTTGCCTTCGTTCGTGGAATTCTGCGTTCTACTTCTCGGCAACCAGTTATTCGACCGTAGGATACGGCGATGTTGTTCTCCCGGTAAAATGGCGGCTGCTAGGGCCGCTAGAGAGCATGATGGGGGTACTGATGTGCGGTATATCCGTAAGCCTGCTGTTTGCGCTGGTTACGCGGCTGATTGCCAAGGATCCGGAACTGCGGGTTGGTGGTGACTACGACGAGCCAAGACAACGGGCGAGCTACGGATAGCGAAAGGCGGGAAGTGTCAGTGGATTTCACAGCAGAGCAGCGATCACAGATGCAAGCGCCAGATGCCAGCTATCGCACACTGCTCGAACTGGCAACTGCGATCGATAAACAGACGAGCGTGCAGGCCATCCTGAGGAGCCTGCATCAGCTGCTATCGGCAATTCACCCCTTCGATGGCATCGCCCTGATGCTGTTGACGGAGGATCGAAGGTCGCTGCGGCTGGTGGCGTTTGAACGAGGGTCGTCGGGACCTCATGTCGACCTTGGTGCTGAAACTCCCTATGCATCGACCGCTGCTGGTCGCGCGATCGAAGAACAACGGACGATCTACGTGCCCGACCTCCACCCCGAGGTGTCTCAATTTTCGCCAACAGCTTCGCAGGCCGGCACCACCGAATTGCGTGCCTCGTATATGGTGCCTGTCTGCACTTCCAGACGAAGGCTCGGGGTGCTGTGGTTTGGAACTCGGGAAGAGAGTGAACTTGGGAAGGATGATATTGCGCTCATGGAGGCCATCGCCTCTCATCTGGCAACAGCTCTCGAGAGTGCAATGGCAAGCGACGCCGCGGAGTCCTATCAGAGACAACTGGTGGCCGAGCGCGACCGTTGGAAGTTGCTCCTCGACATCAATAACCACGTGACCGCTTTTCTAGATGTAAGGGCCCTCTTCCGGGCAGCCTGCAGCTCACTTCGCGAGTACTTCAACAATGATTTCGCCGCCATCTGGCTCATTGACAAAGACCAGAATCGCTTGCAGGCTGTTGCGCTGGATTTCCCCACCAGCCAAGGCTTTCTTGAGGACTTGACCTTGCCGGAACTGACGGCTGACGAAATTCATCGGATGAAAACCCGTCAACCCGAATTGTGGACTCGGGCAGAAATCCAGTTGCTTCCAGCCCCAGTTCGAGACTCTTTCCTTGCTGAGGGTACCGAGTCGATCATGATCACCGCCCTTCGCACAGCTAATCGCCCTCTCGGCGTGATCACGTTGGGGAACAAGAAGCCGGACCACTTCCGTCCTGATGATCTCGATGTGATGGGTCAAATTGCTACTCAGATTTCTTTGGCCCTGGACAATGCCCTAGCTTACGAACGCCTAAATGATTCCCGCAACCAGATCGAACAAGAGCGATTGTATCTGGAATCGGAGATTCGGGCCGAATACAACTTTGAAGATATCGTGGGAAAGAGCGCGGCACTTCGCACGGTCCTACAGCAGATCGAGATCGTCGCGCCTACGGATTCGACGGTGCTATTGCACGGGGAGACGGGAACCGGGAAGGAGTTGATCGCGCGCGCCATTCACAGCCACAGCACCAGGCAGAACCGAACCTTCGTTCGGCTGAATTGTGCGGCCATTCCCTCCGGGCTGGTCGAAAGCGAACTTTTCGGCCACGAGAGAGGTGCATTCACCGGCGCGCTGATGCAAAAGAAAGGACGATTCGAGATCGCCGATCAGGGCACTCTATTCCTGGATGAAATTGGAGACATCAGCCTCGAGTTGCAGCCAAAGCTTCTTCGAGCCTTGCAGGAGCGCGAATTTGAGCGATTGGGCAGCGCCAAGACGATTCGGGTCGATGTCCGGCTGATTGCCGCCACTCACCGCGACCTGCCATCGATGATGCGCGACAATCTCTTTCGCGAAGATTTGTTCTACCGGCTGAATGTTTTTCCCATCGAGATTCCGCCCCTTCGGGACCGGCGTGAGGACATTCCACTGCTCGTGAACTTTTTCGTGTCCCGGTTAGCGCGCAAGATGCAGAAGCGGATTGAATCCATTCCTAAAGACGCAATGGAAGCGCTCACAAATGCACCTTGGCCGGGCAACATTCGTGAATTGGAGAATTTCATCGAACGGGCCGTGATACTCACGCCAGGCAGCGAGCTCCGGGTTCCACTGAGGGAATTGAAGAGATCCTCGGTCGTCAGCACATCCGGCTCGACCTTTGAGGAAGCAGAGCGCCAGACGATCGCGGAGGCTCTCAAAGCTGCACAGGGGAAAATCTCGGGACAAGGCGGCGCAGCGGAGCGCTTGGGGCTCAAACGCACAACGCTGCAGAACAAAATGCGCAAGCTCGGAATTCCACGCGTGTCTGCGTAATATGTTGCCGACGAAGGCGCGAACAGAAGTGTAACCCGGCCCCGAGAGATCGGGGCCGCCGCATTTGTTCAGCTTAAGTTCACAGGATTATCGTTGACTGGAGTGTGTCGTCCACTTGTGCAGAACAAACTCCTGGACGATGCCGAAAACCATACGGCCGCTGATGCCAATCGCGGCACTGCGAACCACAAGTCCTACGCCGCGGTCCCGGCTGGGATAGTAGGCGTTCGCTAGCGCGCCGGAGGCCAAGTCGCCCAGGATGTTCGAGTAGTTGATCTCCCGTCGACCGTCGTCGCCTCTTGTTATAAACGGAGTTGACATGGCGTGTAGAAGGCGCGATTTCGTCGTGCCCGTACCCTGGTAGAAGTAGCGCGGATCCTGATGCAATAACGAAGGGAATACCGCATCGCCAAGCAAAATCTTGCTGTAGCCGCCCGCAAACGTGGCACCCAGACGCTCACCGTAACCAGCCGCACCCTGGCGATAGCTCGGGTAGCCGGCCGCCTGATAAATTGCAGCATTCATACCGAAGCCCGCAAGGGTGACCGGGTCGGTGAGGGCCTTCACCGCCAGCTGAAACTTCAACTTCGGGGTCAGCGGAGCAGCGTCGTGCTCATAGGAGACATAGAAATTGGGTACGACACCAAACACGCGCTGCTTTTCCTGGATTTTGACCTGTTCAACAGCCACTTCCTCCGGAGTAGCAGCGGTCACCGCCATTTCAACGGTCGCGACGCCGAGATTTATGTCAGTCACTATGAAGGACTGCCCTGGTTGTAGGACGATCTCATTCGAAGTCCAATTCTTGAGATCGGGGGCACTGACCTCGACGCGGACCGGCGTTCCAGCTTTAACTTCCTGGAAGCTAAAGAAACCGTTATCCCCTGTAACGAAGGTGCGACGTTCGTCCCGTCCTTGCAAAGCAACACGTGCATTCGGAACCGTTGCACCGGTGACGTCCAGCACCGTCCCGATGATGGTCGCTGTCGGCGGCGTTTGCTGCGGAACTTGCTGTGCCGGGCTGAAGGCAATTGCAGCGAGAATGAAGAAAAGAGCCCACGCTGGCGTACGACTTACGGTAAACATGCAACCACTTAGAGCAAACGAGCAGCCAAAGCAGGTCAACGTAACTGCAACTATTCATTGGATCTTCAGCCGCTAGCCGATCAAAACGCGCAGCGGGGCTGCCCCTCCATCGGCAATTGAGACCGTGGACTGGCACTTGGTTTACGGAGCGGGCCCGGCGACGATTTGGAGTTCAGTATTCAGCGCTCGACAACAGAACGGACTCACTGACAAGCGGCAGCGAGAATGCTACATTATCCGCCAAGTAGCCCGCGTAAGACTAGACGGGACCATACTGTGTGAGACTGTTCGGTTACGAACATGGAAAAAAAGGCTTCTCGCCGCCCGCTTCTACTTCGTTCCAGGCGGGGCTTCGCCTCGATCACGGCCACCCTGTGCTCTTGTCTCACCTGCGTCCTCTTACTGCCACACCCGGTTTACGCCCTCGATCCCAACAAACACATCACCCAGTACATGCATACGTCCTGGCGAATACAAGATGGATCTTTGCCTTCGGGGATGCACGAGATCAAGCAAACCGCGGACGGCTTTCTCTGGTTCGTGTCTCTTCCGGGCGATCTCTACAGATTCGATGGCGTTCGATTTGTGCCATGGCATTTACCTGGCGTTGTTCCTTTCAGCAGCGCAGTGAATGTCTTTGCCGACCGCGCAGGTGGACTTTGGGTACTCGGGGAGCCCGAGCTGGTTCACCTGAAGAATGGGCTTGTCACTTCTCACTTCGCCTTGCAAGGGACAATGTTCCAAACCGTGGCCGAAGATCCGGATGGCTCTTTGTGGATGGTTCGAAGCCGCGCTCCGGACGCGCCCCTTTGCCATGTTACCGACCACGCATTCCAATGTTTCGGCAAGGCGGATGGAATACGGATTTCCGCGATCGAATCGTTACTGGCTGACGGGGAGGGTGGCTTTTGGCTGGGAGGACAGACGTCGCTGGTTCATTGGCACCGCGGCAGCTCGGAGACGTATCGGACCGAGGGGATTCAGAGCCTGGCGCGTGGTCCCGACGGGTCTCTCTGGCTGGGGATATCGGAAGGTCATGGACTTGAACGATTCAAGGACGGTGCTGCGAAACCGTTCGTGACGCCCACGTTCGACGGCAGTCGCCTCGATTTCGGAACACTGATGTTCGATCGTGACGGCAACCTTTGGGTGGGCACCGTAGGCAACGGGCTCTTTCGTATTCATGGGAACGTGGTAGACCATTATGACCATACGAACGGTTTGTCGGGTGATTCCGTATGGGCCCTTTACGAAGACCGCGAAGGAATCGTCTGGGCAGGAACGACAAGCGGAATAGACAACTTCCGCGACCCAGCTGTTGCTACGTTCTCGCCGTCAGAGGGATTGCCAAAGGACTTAGCCGCGGGGCTGCTAGCCAGCAGAGACGGCACGATATGGGTAGCCAATGCCGGATCGCTGGACCATATCGTCAACGGCGACGTCTCATCAATTCGCGCTGGTAAGGGTCTTCCGGGCACTCAAGTGACATCCATGCTGGAAGACGACGCGGGAAACATGTGGGTGGGAGTGGATGACGACCTGTATCAGTTCAAAGATGGGCATTTCCGTCGCCTGCCTGAACCCAATCGTCAGCCGCTCGGAATGGTAGTTGGGTTGACGGAGGACATCGATGGGAATATTTGGGCGGCGTGTAAAGGCCATCCCCGAAAGCTGATTCGCATCCGCGATTTCCAGGTCCGGGAGGTGTTCCCTATGCCGGAATTTCCGCCCGGACATATCGCGGCGGATCCACATGGTGGAATCTGGATTTCGACTACAAAAGGAGACATCGCGCTGTTCCGCAACGGCGTTGTGGAAACAAAGTTCCCGTTGGACCCGGGAGGCTATCCGATTACGTTCCAAATTATCCCTGCTGCAGACGGCTCAGTCTTGGCCGGCTCGGAGCACGGCCTGGTGGGACGGCGCGCGGGTAAAGTGCAGCGGATGACGATGAAAAATGGTCTGCCCTGCGACCTTATTATCACTTTCATCCAGGACAATCAGAAGCGATGGTGGCTCTACACTCGTTGCGGTGTAGTTGAAATAGCCGATTCCGAGCTCCAACGATGGTGGGCCAACCCGGGTGCAGTCCTCCGGACCCGGGTCTACGACCAACTGGATGGAGCTCAACCCAATAACGGTTCCTTTAGCTTAGCCGCAACCTCTCCGGACGGCCGCGTGTGGTTTGCCAGCGGACTTGTCGTACAGGTGCTCGACCCATCCCGGCTCTCGCCCGGACCTTCCGCGGCGAAGACTTCCATCGAGTCAGTCATCGTTGACCGGAAGGAGTTCCCGGCAACCGCGAACCTTAGAGTCGCGCCGCACCCGCGTGACCTGCAGATCGATTACACTTCGCCGACGTTTCTGATTCCTCAGCGTGTTAAGTTCCGATACCGTCTCGATGGCTACGACCGCGATTGGCATGAAGCCGGTACGCGCCGGCAGGCGTTTTACACGGATTTGCCTCCCGGGAAGTATTCCTTCCACGTAGTCGCCTGCAACAGCGACGGTGTATGGAACAACAACGCTGCTAAGCTGGATTTCTTCGTCACACCAGCGTACTACCAGACGAACTGGTTTCGCGCCCTCTGCGCGGTGTTTATCATGGCGCTGCTCTGGGCGGCCTATCAGTGGCGGCTGCGGCAACTGCATCATCAGTTCGAGATGACGCTGGACGCGCGTGTTGGCGAGCGTACGCGCATCGCGCGCGAGCTGCATGACACTCTGCTGCAAAGCTTTCACGGCTTGCTGCTGCGGTTCCAAACCGTTTCCCAGTTACTCCCAGAACGCCCGGTTGAGGCTAAAGAGAAGCTGGACAATGCCATCGAGCAGGCTGCCGGGGCGATCACCGATGGCCGGGACGCAGTGCAGGGATTGCGCGATTCGACAATCCAAACCAATGATCTGGCACTCGCAATAAGCACCGTAGGAGAAGAACTCGCAGCGGACTCAACCGGCCACCGTCCTACATTCCATGTAGCCGTTGAGGGCCAGTCGCGAGATCTGCATCCCATCCTCCGCGACGAAGTGTATAAGATTGCTGCCGAAGCACTCCGGAACGCCTTTCTTCATGCAAACGCAAAACAGGTCGAGGCCGAAATCCGTTATGACGATGCGCGCTTCCGGTTGCGGGTGCGGGATGACGGAAAGGGCATTGATGCAGCGGTTCTCTCGTCCCAGAGCCGGGAGGGACACTACGGATTGCCCGGAATGCGGGAACGCGCCACACTCATGGGAGGCAAGCTGACGATATGGAGCGAAGTCGACGCCGGAACCGAAGTGGAACTACGCGTACCTGCCGGCATCGCCTACGCGACCACTGGTCGACGTTCGTGGTTGTCGCAAGTATTTGCCGCGAAGGCAAAGGGATGAAGTTGGGGACCGGTCAAAGGAACGCTCGCGTCGGCGCACTCCTGATCGACTGTTGCGCTATCGATGCGGGCGGCAAGGTCGCAAATGAAAGGTGCTCTCGCGCTTATCACGATTAGCACGCTCGGCTTTCTCTTCGGGTCTGCTCCTGCTCTGGCGCTGGACCCATCGCTGGAGGTCAGCCAGTACGGGCGCACCACGTGGAGGGTCCGGAACGGGTTCGCCCTTGGCAACATTTACGCGATCGCCCAGACGCCGGACGGGTATCTCTGGTTCGGCACGGAATTCGGCTTGTTTCGCTTTGATGGCGTTCGCAGTGCCCCCTGGCAACCACCTGCGGGTCAGCATCTCCCTGTTGAGAGCATTAACTCCCTACTGGTGACGCGCGACGGCACTCTTTGGATTGGCACGTTTGCTGGCCTTGCCACCTGGAGGGGCGGCAAGCTGACCCGGCGCCCGGAGCTTGGTGAGGAGTTTGTTGCATCGCTGTTCGAGGACCGTGACGGGACGGTGTGGGCCGGCACGCTGGAGAATTCCGGCCGGCTCTGCGCAATGCGAAGTGGCAGCGCGCACTGCTTCAAGGAGCCCTTCGGCAGAGCCGTTTGGGCTTTGTACGAGGACAGCTCAGGCAGTCTCTGGGCAGCTGCAGAGTCCGGGCTTTGGCGAATCAAGCCCGGTCCTCCAAGGCGATATGCAACACCGACGGAGCTCATTGGCCTAAGCAACGACAAGGACGGAAGGTTGCTCATTGCCATGCACGGCGCAGGCGTGCTGCGGTTGGTCGGCGACAAGGTTGAGCCGTATCCGGTTCGAGGCGCAATCAATTCCAATAAACTGCTCCCGGACCACGATATCGATTCGAATCGACTGCTCCGGGACCGCGATGGAGGCCTCTGGATCGGGACAGTCGAGAGGGGGCTCATCCATGTACATAACGGTCGGACAGATGTATTTACGCAATCGGATGGCCTCTCAGGCAACGTCGTCCTCAGTCTCTTCGAGGATCGTGAAGGCAATGTCTGGGTCGCCACCACGGGAGGACTCGACCAGTTTCGAGAGTTGCCCGTCGCTACGATTTCTGTGAAACAAGGTCTGTCTAGCGATGCTACTCAGGCTGTGCTCGCAGCCACAGATGGGAGCATTTGGATTGGCGCCCACGAGGGTTTGACCAGGTGGAAGAATGGACAAACTACCATCTTCGGCAACCCAAGTGGGCTGCCGGATGATGCACCGCAGTCGCTGTTTCAGGATGATCGAGGCCGAATCTGGGCGTTCACGGGTCACGGACTTGGTTATTTCAAGGACGGCAAGTTCGTTGCCGTAATTACCTTACCTCGCGGACGAGTGCATTCCATCGCGGGGGACAAGGCGGGTAACCTCTGGCTTTCAGAGGAAAAGAGTCTGTTGCACTTGCAGGAGGGACGCTTGGTTGAGCAGATCCCCTGGTCAGAGCTGGGACATCAACATAAAGCTCAGGTTCTGCTCTCAAGTCATGAGCCAGGCGGAGTGTGGCTTGGATTCTGGCGGGGCGGGGGACTTTTGTACTTCAAGGATAGTCAGATCCGCGCGACGTACACAGCCGCTAATGGTCTGGGCGAGGGAGTTGTCGCCGATCTTCAACTCGATCGGGATGGGACGCTGTGGGCCGCAACCCAGGCTGGCGTTAGCCGGCTTAAGGATGGTCGCATGGCTACGCTCACAAGCAGGGATGGCTTGCCGTGCGACACGATTCACTGGACGATAGAGGACGACGATGGATCGTTCTGGATGTACACGGCCTGCGGCCTGGTGCGCATCACGCGCACCGAACTGGATGCGTGGATTGCCGACCCGAAGCGCAGAATTGAAACGACGCTTTGGGATGCGGCGGACGGTGTTAGGCTCCGTTCGTTTGCGGCCAGCGAATACGGTCCTCGCGTCGCGAAGGGCACCGATGGGAAAATCTGGTTCCTGACGGGAGAAGGGATCCAAGTCGTCGATCCCCGTCATCTCGCAGTCAACAAACTCCCGCCGCCGGTGCGCATCGAACAAATCGTAGCCGACCGAAAGATTTATTGGCAGAACTTACCGGGCGTGCCGGTTTCGAACATGCGTCTGCCAGCGCGGACTCGCGATCTGCAGATCGACTACAGTGCTCTCAGCCTCGTCGCGCCGGAGAAGGTTCATTTCAAGTACAAGCTGGAGGGGCAGGATAGCGATTGGAGAGAGGTGGTCAACGATCGCCAGGTGCAGTATTCGAACCTCGCTCCTGGTCCTTACCGCTTTCGCGTGATCGCCAGCAACAACAGCGGGGTGTGGAACGAGCAGGGCGATACCCTGGAGTTCTCCATCGCCCCGGCGTACTACCAGACAAACTGGTTCCGCGCCCTCTGCGCGATGTTCTTTATGGTGCTGCTGTGGGCGGCCTACCAGTGGCGTCTGCGGCAATTGCATCATCAGTTCGAGATGACGCTGGACGCGCGTGTCGGCGAGCGCACACGCATTGCGCGCGAGCTGCATGATACGCTGCTGCAAAGCTTCCACGGGCTGCTGCTCCGGTTCCAAACGGTTTCCCAATTGTTACCCGGGCGCCCGGTCGAGGCTAAAGAAAAGCTCGACGACGCGATCGGGCAGGCCGCTGACGCAATCACCGAAGGTCGGGATACGGTGCAGGCATTGCGCGATTCCACAACTCAAACCAATGATCTGGCAATGGCGATAAGCACCCTCGGAGAAGAACTCGCAGCCGACTCACCCGGCCCCCGCCCTCAGTTCCGTGTAGCTGTTGAGGGCCAGTCGCGAGATTTGCATCCCATCCTCCGCGACGAAGTGTATAAGATCGCTGCCGAAGCACTCCGGAATGCTTTTCTTCACGCAAACGCAAAGCAGGTCGAGGTCGAAATCCGTTATGACAATGACCGCTTCCAGTTGCGGGTGCGGGATGACGGAAGGGGAATCGATGCGGCGATTCTCTCTCTAGAGGGCAAAGAGAAACATTTCGGCTTGCCGGGCATGCGGGAACGCGCCAAGCTCACGGGAGGCAAGCTGACAATATGGAGCGAAGTCGATGCCGGAACCGAAGTGGAGCTGCGCCTTCCCGCCGACATTGCATATGTATCAGCCCGGAGAGGCTCGTGGTTCTCACGAAAGTTTGCCGTAAAAGCAAAGGCATGAGATAAGGCATGAGCACCGGTAATTCGCAAATTCGAATTCTCGCGGTTGACGATCATGCACTGCTTCGCGAGGGCATAGCGGGGCTGGTTGCCGTTCAAGCGGACATGAGAGTGATCGGTGAGGCGTCCAACGGTCGCGAGGCCATCCAGCAATTCCGGACGCTCCGTCCGGACGTCACGCTGATGGACCTGCAGATGCCGGAGATGAATGGGATCGAGGCGCTCATTGCAATCCGAAATGAATTTCCCGACGCAAAAGTGATTGTGCTGACGACCTATGCCGGCGATGTGCAGATTCTTCGTGCGCTCAAGGCTGGGGCCCACGCTTACCTGCTAAAGAATACTTTGCACAAGGAATTACTGGAGACCATCCGTGCGGTCCATGCCGGAAAGAAGATGCTTTCGCCTGAGGCCTCGTACGAAATCGCCGAGCATGCGACGGACGACACCCTGACTCCGGCTGAGGTAGCCGTCTTGCGCCTGATTGCAGCCGGCAATGCGAACAAGCAGATTGCGGATCGGCTTTCCATCACGGAGGAAACCGTCAAGAGCCGAGTCAAGAACATCCTTTCGAAATTGGGCGCGAACGATCGAACCCACGCGGCGATGATCGGACTTAAGAGAGGGATCATCGAGCTGTAGTTTCGCGGGCCGCCTCCTCGAGCAGCCCCCTTCTAAGCCTCAAAAGAGTGACGCTCCCAACCCTTTTTGGGGTCTCACCCACTCCGTAAGTCGTGTCAGTCTAGAAAAGTCAAGAAGGACACGTAGTGCGACGCCTCTATTCCACATTCGCGGGCGGCTGGCCTGGCACAGGCTTGCTTATCATGCGCTTGGTCATCGGCTGCGTGCTGGTTTTGCGCGCGAGCTCGCGGCTGTTGGGCGATGCTCCGCTAAACGTCACAATCACTGCCGCAATCCTCGTGGTCGCTGGGTTTCTCTTGATGCTCGGTTTATGGACGCCCATTGCAGGGGCCTCAGTAGCGATCCTTGAAGTCTGGAAGATCCTGACGCTGCCCGGAGACAGATGGCTTTGGCTGTTGCTGGGAACCGCTAGTATCGCTCTCGCGATGTTAGGACCAGGTCGATGGTCGATCGACGCTCGCCTCTTCGGATGGAAGCGTGTCGAAGCTCCGCCCCGCAAACCCAGTTCTATTCCTCGCTAGCAAACGACCCAAACAACCGGATTTCCTGGCTCAGAAGAGGCTGCGACTCTCCTCCCAAGAGGTTTCGATTTGTCCCTATGTGGGGCTGTGCGGAACTGCAGTCTAGTGGATACTTGCGTTCATAAACGGACAAAAGGCTCTGTTCAAGATTCAAGCAACAGGATTGAACAAGAGGTCGGAGTTCCGGGGAGGAGGCGTTATGCCGGAGATAGAGAACCTTAAGAACTCGGTTGAGCGATGTTTCGAACTCGCCAACTCACACAACTTCCTGGAAGAGGAAGTTGCCTTAGAAGCATTCGGGCTGCTAACCGCCAACGAGTATGACTGCGTGTTGGCACATGGGCTCGGTGTAAGCCTGTAAGGAACTTGTATGGACCTGGATCGGATCTACGCGGTGGCAAAGCGAGTGAAGCAAAACCTTCACTGTTCACAGCAGATAGCAGAGTACACAGCGTCGCTCCTGGCAATGGAGCACACGGTTAGCAAAGATAGCTTCCAGTTGCTTGCCGAAATCCAAGCTATTCACTCATTACTTGGTCACTCCACAATTTAGAGTGACGGATATGGAGCAGAATGATATGGGCTACGCCGGTGTTGCTTTCACGGATGCGGGGAGCCTCGATGTGGCAGGCTTTACCGAGGTGATGGGGATCGAAGAAGAGCGGCTATTTCCGGAATCGGAAATGACTAAGTACTGCTTCGAGGGAATAATCGGCCAGACTCTGGCTATTCGCGACGTGCTGGAACAAGTCCGCATAGTTGCCCCGACGGGTGCCACCGTCCTGCTTCACGGCGAGACCGGTACAGGCAAAGAGCTGGTCGCACGCGCCATTCATACTCTGAGCTCCCGTGCCCGGCGCAACTTCGTTCGCATGAACTGTGCCGCCATTCCGTCCGGATTGCTGGAGAGCGAGCTGTTCGGCCACGAGCGGGGGGCCTTCACTGGGGCCCTCACGCAGAAGAAGGGAAGATTCGAACTGGCGGACCACGGCTCGCTATTTCTGGATGAGATCGGCGATATCAGTCTTGAACTGCAGCCGAAACTACTGCGCGCAGTACAGGAACAGGAGTTCGAACGGCTGGGAAGCGCCAACACAATCAGCGTCGATGTGCGTATCATTGCCGCCACCCATCGCGACCTCTCCGCCATGATCCGGGATGAGGAGTTTCGCGAGGACCTCTTCTACCGCCTGAATGTCTTTCCGATTGAAATCCCGCCCCTTCGCGAGCGGCGCGAGGACATTCCGCTGCTGGTGAACTACTTTGTCTCGAAGTTCTCCCGGAGCATGGGAAGACAGATACGTTGCATACCCACGGCAACGATGGAAGTTCTGACGAACAGTGCATGGCCTGGAAATGTTCGGGAACTAGCAAACTTCATAGAGCGCGCAGTCATTCTTTCACGCGGCGAAGAATTGGAAGCGCCCGTGCGGGAACTGCCAGTCTCCCATTGTCGCAGTTTTTCTGCACAAGCCTCGACCTTCGTGGAAGCCGAACGGAAGGTGATCATCGAAGCCCTAAGCGCGTCCTCAGGGCGGGTCGCAGGTAAGGGGGGAGCAGCCCAACGACTCGGTTTGAAGCGCACGACTCTGCAACACAAGATTCGCCGGCTCGGCATCACCGAAGCTCATTATAGGCAGTAGCATTGAATTAGTCTTGGCATTGTATCGCTAGTCAATGACATAGGGGAGCTTGGACCGATCGTTCTCACTAGAGTCCCCTCCTCGCAACGCAACCAACATCCACAATCGATACCGCTGCACCTTGGCCGCGACTTGCCGCCCAGATTCGGTCAGTGCCCATGCGCCGTCGTGCGGTTGTAGTAGACGATCCCGTATTTCCACTGACTTCTGAACACTTCTGTATGGCAGTCGAGTTGCCAATACCAACATAGGCCGTTGAACCGCTATAGCCAACCAGGGAAACCGGTGCTCCGGCCAGGTATCGCGTTTGCCATATCACGGAATTCCGTAGGAGATCAATGCACTCTGTTCTCGACTTCGTTACGAAGCATGGCTACTCGGTTCTTTTTGGAGCTCTATTCCTTCACCAGCTAGGTTTACCTGTGCCGGGACCACTCTTTCTCATTGCCGCGGGAGCGCTTGCAGCGGCCGGGAAGATGGGACTCGTCGTCGCGCTCGTTCTCGCTGTGATTGCCTGTGTTCTAGCCGACTGGCCCTGGTATGAGGCGGGGAGGCGCCAGGGCGACAGGGTTTTACATTTCATACACCGTTTTACGCGAGACCCCGACGCCCACAACCGAAGGGCCAAGAAGACGTTCGTCAGGTATGGGCCTTCCATTCTCTTCATCGCCAAATTCGTCCCAGGGCTTGACGCGGTAACGCCTCCCCTGGCTGGGATATCTGGCACAAGCCGCGTCCAGTTCTTTGGCCTCGATGCGGTGGGCGCCGGACTCTATTCGTGCGCCTATGCCGGACTCGGTTACATGTTGAGCCATGATTTGGATCGCGCGGCTGCCTACGCCAGCAGAGCGGGAACTGTATTCGCAGGTCTCTTGGTCACTGTACTTGCAATCTTTGGTGCCCGCTATCTGGTCCGCCGGTATCGCCTCACGCAAGAGTTCGGCTCGTGCAGGCAGCACGATTTGATCATTGAACCTGAAGCCGCCAGTAACAATTTCACAATCTCTGGAGAAACTCGAATATGAGCACTAAGGCTGTCGCGCAGCAGGATGCAGTGCAAGATGCTCTGACACTCATCAACACTCAATACGGATGCGGTCCCGTACAACTCGCCGGGACGGACGAAGCACTGTACGAACGGCACCTGTTGTTCGACAATGGCGTCGCTCTGGAAGCGGCAACGGCGCGCGACCGGTTCGAGGCCCTTGCCCGGTCGGTGCGCGACATTCTCTCGCAGCGATGGCTTTTAACCGATAAGACTTACGAACAGCACAATCCTAAGCGGCTTTACTACCTCTCGATGGAATTTCTCATCGGCCGGTCGCTTCAGAACAACGTTACGAATCTTCTGCTTGGCCCACTGTCGCACCGCGTGATCGAGGAAAAGAAACTCAATCTTCTCGAGATCTTGGAGCAGGAGCCGGATGCCGGTCTGGGCAACGGAGGGCTGGGACGTCTAGCGGCATGCTTCATGGAGTCCGCCGCCACCATGCAGCTCCCGGCTATGGGTTATGGGCTGCGGTATGAGTACGGCACTTTCCGGCAATCCATCCGAGACGGGTGGCAGCAGGAGGCGCCGGACAACTGGCTTCGTTCACCAGACCCGTGGGAGGTCGCGCGCCCAAACGAAAAGGTGGAAGTCAACTTAGCTTGCTCGTTCGAGTTGATTGAAGGAAGTCTGCGCCCCGTATCGGGGCGGCCATCGACTTTGATCGGCATCCCATTTGACCGCCCGGTGATCGGCTATGGCGGCTCCACGATCAATACGCTCCGTCTGTGGGCAGCGGCCGCGCCGGACTATTTCAACTTTGAAGAGTTCTCCCATGGCGACTTTGTAGAAGCATTCACCCAGACCCTCTCGGCCGAAACGCTGACGCGTGTCCTCTATCCCGACGATTCGGATTTCAGGGGGCAAGCATTACGTCTTTTACAGGAGTATTTCCTTGTCGCCTGTTCCTTGGCCGACGCGGTTCGACGTTTCCGACATGGCAACTTGGATTGGCACTCGTTTCCCGAAAAACTCGCGTTTCAGATGAACGATACGCACCCGGCGCTGGCCGTGCCGGAGCTGATGCGAATCTTGGTCGACCAGGAACAACTTGGGTGGGACGACGCTTGGGACATCACACAGAAGACACTGGCCTACACCAATCACACATTGCTGCCCGAGGCCCTTGAGAAGTGGCCGGTGGCATGGTTCGAAGAGCTGCTGCCAAGGCAGCTCGAGATCATCTACGAAATCAATCAACGTTTCCTGAGCCATGTTCGCCGGGTATTTCCAGCCGATGAAGGCCGTGCTCAGCGCGTGAGCCTCATCGAAGAGGGAGCCGCCGGGAAGGTTCGCATGGCGCATCTGGCGGTCGTCGGTTCGCACAGCACGAACGGTGTGGCGGAGATTCATTCGAATCTACTCCGGGAGACGACGCTAAAGGACTTGGCAGAGATCTACCCCGAGCGCTTCAACAACAAAACCAATGGAATTACGCCCCGCCGATGGCTGCTATTGTGCAATCCTCAGCTCTCCCATCTCATCATGGACACGATTGGAGACGGCTGGATCAGCGATCTAAGCGAACTTAACAAGCTGAAAGCTTTCGTGGCTGACAAGGGCTTCCGCGCCGACTTCCTGAGGGCAAAGCGCAGTGCCAAGCGAAAATTCTGTGAATGGTTCAAGTGGTCAACAGGGCAGGTGCTTCAGCCAGACGCGATTTTCGATTGCCAGATCAAACGTATTCACGAGTACAAACGCCAGCTACTAAATGCCCTGAGAATCGTCGTGCTCTACAACCGGTTACGTCAGAACCCTAATCTGGATGTGCAGCCTCGGATCTTCTTCTTTGCCGGCAAGGCTGCCCCTGCCTATCGGCTCGCCAAACTGGTTATCAAGTTCATCAACAATCTTGCGGGCACAATCGACGGCGATCCCGCAGTACGAGGCCGGCTCAAAGTTGTGTTTCTGCCTGAGTATTGTGTCTCGCTTGCGGAGCACCTGATTCCCGCGAGTGACATATCCAACCAAGTTTCAACGGCAGGGTACGAAGCCAGCGGCACAAGCAACATGAAATTCATGATGAACGGTGCGTTGACCATCGGCACGCGCGACGGCGCAACCATTGAGATGGCGGCTGAAGCAGGTGAGGAGAATTTCTTTCTCTTCGGCCTGACCGCCCAGCAGGTATTGGCCAGTCGAGCATGGTACAACCCGCATTGGCACTACGAACACGAACCAGAGACTCGAGAGGTACTGGATCTCACCTTCTCCGACTACTTCAGCCGCAATGAACCAGGGATCTTCGAGCCACTCCGGGACACCTTGCTAACGGCAGGCGATCACTACATGCATCTGGCCGACCTGAAGTCCTACCTCGAGGCGGACGAGCGGCTGTGCGCGCTGTATGCCGAACCTGACGAGTGGGCGCGCAAGGCCGTCTTTAATGTGGCGGGATCGGGCAAGTTTTCCAGCGACCGCACCATCGCTGAATATGGGAACGAAATTTGGAACGTGCGAGCGTGTCCAGTGCCAAAGAAGGAGTAAATGCCGGTATCAGGGCAGACAATTACGCCGCGTCAGCCGCCAATCTTAAGGCTGCTAAGTATTTAGGCACTGATCATTTCGGTATCAGACGTGCACTGTCCATGGGTAGCGAAGACAGAGCCCGTCGAGGAGGTGTGGCGATGAAGATCAGAACACTTCTCAATTTCCTGTTTGGTTGTCATCACAGCAATCTTAGCCGTGTCTTCACCATTCGCAGACGAACCTATCGCGTTTGCTGTGACTGCGGCGCTGAGTTCGATTATTCGATAGAAACAATGGCGATCACCCGTTCAGAACTACATCTTGTGGAAGACATGCGGCATGCGGCCGCCGGAGGAGCAGTCTAATGTCAAAGCTCATATTAGCAATATTGTTGTTGTGTTTGCCGATGCTGGTGCTTGCTCAAACTACGGCGACCATATCAGCATATCAGCCGGCGACGATCATCGCGGTTAATCCGCATCCGTCTGCGGGAAACTCGAATCCCGATGACGCGCTTTACGAGGTGTCAGTGAAAGTAAAACGGACGCTCTATGTTGTCGTGACCAAGTCCCCACCACCATCGGGAATGATCGAGCATGCAGTTGGCCGTGAAATCCTGGTTCGGGTAGGCGATGACACGATCACCTGGAATGACATTCTGGGCCAGTCTCATGACGTACCCATCATAAGCAGAAGCCCATTTGCCGGTAGCTTCACGTCTCAAGACTAATCGATCGACGACTCTGCTTCATACGAAGCAGAGCATATTAGCGGAAAGGAAGTCCAATGAGGTTTAGGCAACGACTGTCATTCTTAACTGTATTCATCGTTCTTGTGACTTCCCTCTATGCACAGGATGTTCACTACAACTACGACCACAATGCGAACTTTGGAGCCTACAAAACCTACCAGTGGGTCGACCTCCCGGCCCCGGGCGGGCCAGTGCAGGATCAGTTGATCGATCAGTCCATTAAGGGTGCGGTGGACGAACAACTCGCGCAGAAAGGTCTGTCCAGGGTCGACAAGGGCGCTGATCTCCAGGTGGGCTATCACGCTATTGTCAGAGAGGAAAAAGGCATCAACTTGTCTGCATTTGGTGACGGCGGCGGCCCCTGGGGATGGGGCGGCGGTTGGGGCGGATTCAACAGCGGTACAGTAACCGGCCAAACATCCACTATTCCTGTCGGAATGCTGCTGGTAGACCTGTATGACCCTGCAAGAAAGCAGCTCGTCTGGCGCGGAGACGGCACCAAGACCCTCGACCTTAAGAAGGACCCTGATAAGAAGTACAGGATTCTGCAAAAATCCATGGCCAAGCTTTTCAAGAACTATCCGCCGCAGACCGGCAAGTAAGAGGAGACTTACAGTGAAATCACAGTGGATAATCGGATTCCTACTAACATGTGCGCTGGCGATTTCCGCCAATGCTCAAGAGAATAGCGGCGTGCAAAGCGCGGAAGGCCCAATCGCAAACTTCGCGCGGCAAGACTCGAGCGGCGACACAAGCTTTGCTACGCAACTACAAGCACCTGCAGGATTGCAGGATGCGGGCACTTATCCAGACCGGTTGGAGGAGGTTGTGGGAGCCATGTCGGCAGAGTTAGCCGAAATTGCACAGGCCGCTCGTGAAGGCAAGATCAGCCGCGATCAAGCGGAATATCTCAGCCTGGAACGCTATTATGTCGCACTGACACGCTTCCAGCTCCTACGTACGCTGTACCAGCCGCCGTCGCAGGATAGCAATCCGTCACAAAGTTACGCGCAGGCGAATAGTTCACCCCAGATTTCCGGGAGTGCCTTGGTTATTCCTCCGGTGGTCTGCTTGCCTGACATTCCCAAACAGCTCGTTGACTATCTCCAGTTGACGCCGGTAGAAATCCAGGCCCTTCAGGAAAAGGTTACAGAACAGTGCAAGCAGGTACAACCACTCGTAGACCGGCTCGAAAAGAGTCAGCGCAAATTGATGTCGATGAAACTCGACGGGAAAGCTGACGACAAAGAGCTCCAAGCTATCGCAGCAGAACAGTCGCAGATTATCAAGCAGCTCATCGTGACGAATTCGCAGCTTGAGACCAAGCTCTATAACACGTTGACCAGCGAACAACGACGAAAGGTGGATGGACTGTTGCGCCAGACTCTTAACTCGGGAGAGAAACTGCCGGCTGCTCAATAGCACGGGTCCATTGGCCAGTTCCGTTTCGACGCTCCCTTGCCTGTGCACACGGATTGCTAGAGTTTCGTCAGGCGCCTTCATTCAGGCAGGGCAGACTCAACCTTACTCGCAAAGGCGGCCTGATTTCAGCAACTTGCGGTAAGGCTGATTGGCACCCGCGCTGCATTACTGGTTATGTCGGTCTCCCCGACTGTTCCAGGCTATGAAGGTCGGGAAATTGAAGGCGCGAAGGTGATGCATGTATTGGCTGCACCTGACAAAGAAGCAGAAGAAACGAATCACACAAATACTCAGCCCGGCCGAGATCCAGGATCCTTTTGCTGATCAGAGCGAGAGCCTGCGCTGGACTGCTCGGATAATCACGGGAGCTCCCGAAATAGCGGAGCGATCGATTGTTGAGGCAACAGGTCTTGCCGAGACCAGCAGCCGTGAATTTCGTGACTGGCTGGTGCTTTGGGCACATTTGGCTACCGCGCGCACAGCACTGAACGCCATCCGTTCATCGATCCAAGAAGCTGCGAAACGATACGCTGACTGGACCTGCTCGCACCATAGCCACGAGCCTCTTTCATGGGCCGAGATTCAGAAGCTCCAGCAGCTGGATGCAGGTGAAGTCGTGCAGCAGCTCGACGTTTTGGCTCGGGCTGTTCTGGTTCTTCACGGCTGCCACGGCGCTTCGTTCGAGGACTGCCTGTTCTTACTGAATGTGCCGCCTCAAGCTGCTGTTGGCGCTTACTGTACAGCGCTTGAATGGTACAAGGCATTTGCAGAATCAGCTGACAGAGATGCAGCCGACGCAGCTTCCGCAACCTACATTTTCCGGTTGCGACCTAAATGGACATTTGGGGTATAGAGGAGGTCGATGTGAAACGGCATGGGACGCTGGCATTCTTGATCGCTGGGGCCCTCGTGACTTCGACGTGCGCGCAAACCGTGAACCCACAATCTACGGACACTGTTGTGAATCAGCAGCAAGGCAAGCAGCGACGACGGCGAGCGCACGCTTGTAGTCAATGTTTGGTCAAAATCTGAGCAAGAAGAACCGGAGCTCGCAAAAGTGTCATCAGCATTCGCGGCAGCTGGCCTGAACGCCGCGTTCAAGATGCAGTTGACCGAGCGAAAGATCGAAAACTCCCTCAGGAAGGGTTTTCCGATTGGCGAGTTCTGGATTCAAAACGATCTTGCCGAGGTTGACGATGGGCTAAAACTGGCAACTCTTTCCGTCGCGAACGATGCCGATCAACAGGCATTGCAGGAACTCGAAAAGCAAAGCACTCGGCTGCGGACCTGGAGCGATTGGATTATTGACCAGAACCGACACCTCGCGCTGACCGAGTACTACATCTCCTCCTCGACCCTGGACAATGACGAGTCCTTTCAGAATAGCGTCGCATGCACAAAGTTTCTGGTCTCCATGCTGTCGAGCAGAACATCGGAGCAGACGAACTCCTGTCTCTGAGCCGCGAAGGAAGGGGTGCAATGAAGAGAGAGGCAAGAAGATCAAACGACACGGCATTTCGGTCGGCCATACTCCAAGGCCTATTGGCTGCGCAGTGTGGGCATCTTTAGTGGTAGAGGCATAACAATCAGAAAGGTGAGCAATCTTATATGGAGAGCATCATGAAGATGAAAAAGGCATTTGCGTCGTGGCTGCTTGAGGTCAGTCTGGTGGCCGGCATTGCGATAGCGGGATGCGCGCAGAACACGATGACAACCCCCAGCGGCGATAGTGATCGTGCGGCAGTCAATCAGCGCGCTCCCGAAGTGACCTGGCTGCAAGGCTGTCTGCAGCGAGGTATTGGTGCGGATCAGTACGCGCTGAGTGGTGCAAGCTTGCAAGGGAGGCAGCTCAAGAGTGACAGTGTCAACCTCAGGGCTTTTCTGGATACGGAGGTCAGGCTGGCTGTCGTGAAGTCGACCGAGAAGGATGCCCCACTCACCGTGACCGACTTGATCCTAGTGAGTCTGAGTTGCGCGTCGCGGTAGCACGTGGCAGGCTTCGGCCACCAATGCACCATGCTGGAGCGCAATATGCCCGCCGCTAAAGTTATCTGGCAGGCACTTGTATGAATTCTTCGGCCAGACCGAACCCCGCCTCGCCAGATGCCGATGCAGCCCTCCCAGAAAAATCTGCCCACATGTGGGCAGAAAGCCACCACTGCCATTGTACGGTCGGACAGTTTGACGAGACCGCCCGTCCCAATTCGTCAAACTGTTGATTTCTCAGCGCTGTCCGGTGACCACGCCTTGGCATCTGCCTTGCTCCTCAGACGGAGTAGTCCGCAAGTTGGAGATTCTGTCGTTCAAAATGGATCGCTTGCGCGAAGAACAAGAGGAGATTGATTATGAAAAGGACCTCAGCAAAACAGACAAGCTTAGGCACTGGTTTTAGCGTCCGCACGCGCCGAGCCTCTATTGTCATGCTCGTATATTTGGGCTGTCTCATCGCACCCCCGTTCTCCGAGGGGGCTGAGTTGAGGCAAGACACTTTGGTCTATTGGAACGCATACCTCGATGCTGCCCGTCCACAGATGGCCTCCCAAACACCCTTTCTCTGGGTCGACCAGCAACCCGAGCGCCTTCAGCGTGTCCGTGGTGGTGAGATTCTAGTCTCGTCCTTCGGGAAGGAAAACCCGAAGCCGGTGACCTCAGGGTTGATCCACGATTGGGAAGGTGCGGCCTTTCTTCCCAACGCAAGTATCAAAGACGTTCTGTCTGCCGCGCGTGATTACCGCAATTATAAGGAGTATTACAAGCCGACGGTTGTTGATTCCAAGTTGCTTAGCAGCGATGGATCGTGCGAAAAGTATTCCATGCGCGTAGTGAACAAAGAAGTCGTAGCCGGGACGGCGCTGGACATGGAATATGAAACCTGCTATTTCAAAATCGACGATACCCGATGGTACAGCACCACCCAAACTACGCGGGTGCAGGAGATCCGGCACCTCGGTCGCCCGGACGAGCAGGAGCTTCCGCCGGATCATGGCAGCGGCTACGTCTGGCGGTTGTACAGCGTCGCCAGGTTCGAGCAAAGAGACGGCGGAACCTATGTGGAAGTCGAGGCGATTGCCTTGAGTCGCGACATTCCCATGGCGCTACGCTGGGTGGCCAGGCCTATCGTACGACGCGTCTCCAGGAACTCCATGCTCGTCTCCCTGCAACAGATGAAGGAGGCGGTCCGTTTGACAGAAGATGCGGAGCGAGCTACTAAATTACCCTCGACCGCTCACAATGGATCGCGATACACACTCGCTTCAGAGGTCGGGAGAGAAATGCGGGGATTTCGGTAGTGTCTTAAGGTTGCGTTGCTAGTCTTTGAGGATGGCGCGTACCTGTTCAACGAAATCGTCGCCGCAGGCACAACGCGGTAGCCAGCGCCTTCGAGTTTGCGCTTCCTTCCATCGTGACAATTCTAACTAGGAAGTTCGCGAACTATCCATATCCGATTGGTCATCCCTGCTCCCATCGCTGCCGTCACGCGGAGGCTCTTGTGTATCCGGCACAAGTTGTAGTACCCGAAGTGCAGAGCGCAAGCGGCCTTGCGATTGTCCAGCTTCTTTGAGGAGGAGTTGGTCAGGCGAGTAAAGCGCCGAATCGTCATACGAATCGTGACGTTCTGCCGCTCAACAAAGCTGGTGCTGATGTGGCGCGGGTCGGGGCGTCCATCCCGTATCTTCATTATTGTTTCTATCATTGACGACGGTGAGTAGCGGCCAACCGTGCCGGGCTACACGTTCCCTTCGCTTGAGATCAGCCAGTACGCGCATACGGCATGGACCTTCCGGGGCGGGTTTTCCGTCGGCAGCATCTTCGCAATTGCGCAAACATCGGATGGGTAGTTTTGGCTCGGCGGGGAATTCGGCCTGTTCCGATTTGATGGTGTTCGCGCTGTTCCCTGGCAGCCTCTGCCGGGCCCAATCTCACCGCGTCTTCACGATCGGCATGCGGCCATATCGGGTGTGCTGCGGTTGCGTTGCACAGTTCGAGTATGAGCTCGACAGGATGGCCAAGAATCGCCAAAGAATGCGGTCACAAGCCTCTCTCTAAGCGTTGTGGAACATGCGAGCTCGCCTGATCGGGTGTGATCCAATCGACACCAAGAATGCTTCGTGCTGCCCACACCGAATTGGGCACCGTCGCAGTAGTTGAAGCTCATTGGAACGGAACAACTTCCGCATTTCAGTTTTGACGAACCTCAGATGGCGGCGGCTCGTGCGTGCCATCCGGTGGGCACGTGATTGAATGGAGATACCTCACCGGCACGGCAGTAACTCTCGCTCGATCGCTTTGTTCTTCATACTCCATTTCTAGGTGTTGCAAATGAAGCAAATCCGCCCGGCACCTGTTAAGCGCCCTTATGCAATAAGGCTGTCTTTCGAATTGGACTGCAACGTGCCTTAAGGTGTGCTGAGCCCGTGACGATGCGGATTCTCAATGTTTTGGAGAGTTGTTATGCAATGCGAGTTATGTAGTTCCAGCTAACGCCCGGCCAAGACGAAAGCTCTGCGAGACATGTGCAGAAGTGATCAGCGGTTGTGGGCGATCGCGGTTCAGAACGAAGGCGTAATTGATTCAATGGGCGCGCCAACATCCGAGACCTATTTCGGTTCGACGCCGGCTGCCCTTGGGCCCGCCGGAGCGAAGGTGTAGCGCCATGACTTGGAGCTCGGAACTGACGATGCAACTTTCGCCGGAGGCGCTATCAGCGATCTTGAACTGGGTGTGTCCGGATTGTGGTGGGCGAATGGGTGGGCGAGGCAAAGAGTTCCTATGTTTGGGGCAGTGTGGAAAAGACTGGCGGTGCCATTGGGAACACGCTATTAAGAGGACCGAACCAATACGGCAACTGGCTGCCCGTGCGTCCGATCAGCTCGCGAGCGGCAGTTCATGGGTGAACGATGGACGTGATCATCGCCCTGTAACCCCGTTCCAATTAAAACCATAGGCAGATCTCGGGCGCAATTGCCTGGCGGCACTAAGGGGTGATAGAGGGTCAATTGTTCACCAGCGCGGAAGCCGGCGACCCGCATTTCTCGACAATGGTTCCCGGCCACGAGTAGGAGGTTTCCATGTGGTCCAGGATGAACACAACATCCTCAGGCGTGTAATGAAAACTTTCCTAGCGCGGGTCGTCGGAACCTGTGCTGTTCGACTTGGGGTTGCCTTCTACGTGCAGCTCGGTGTTTCAGGTGGTACACGACGTTGGCGATGAACGTGCTTCATGAGCAGTGACTTTGCCGCTGCAGGACAAAGGAGGACATGGTGTCCCGTAAAAAGAGGCGTTAAGACCGTGAACGATGCAGATGGAGTTCCCCTTCTCCTAATTATCAAGGAGAGGAACGAACTGCTCATCTGCGAATCAGACAACATGAACCGCAATATCAAACTGACAGCCGAGACGACGCCCACGTTAGTCGACATTCTCCGGAGCTTAAGGTGATTACTCATTGGCCCGACAATCACGCTACTCAAACTTGGCGAAAGGAAGGTGAATCCAGCTTCCACTCTACCCACTGCAATGCGAGTCGGCATGCAGCAGGTTCTTGGCAAAGATGAAAAGTTTGTTAAAAAGCTCCGAACGGAAACTATTGGGTACATAGTGTCTGGCATGTTGTGCCACAAGGACAGGAGCGCTAAATGCCCGCTTCGAAGATCAGAGCAGCTGTATCCTGGTTCCTCGCATCGCTGCTTTTTGTCTTGAGTCTGCCTGCGTGGAGCGCCGACCAGAGTAAAGACGAGCAAACCATCCAGAACAGTGCTGCGGTGTTACAGGCGATGCTCGACAGCAAGGCCGTCCCCGCCAACCTACTGGTGACCGCTAATTGCATGCTGGTTTTGCCCAGCGTGAAGAAGTTCGCCGTTGGTGTTGGAGGGACCGGCGGCCGCGGCCCAATGATTTGCCGCAAGGGCAAGAACTTCAGCGGGGAGGAATGGTCAGCGCCCGCGATGTACACCATTGGAGGCGCCAGCGCCGGTCTGCAAGTGGGTGGCTCGTCCACCGATGTTGTCCTTCTTATAATGGCGCCTGCGGCAGTGAATAAGGTACTCGACGGCAAGGTCAAAGTTGGCACCGACTTAACCGCGGCGGCGGGCCCCAGCGGCGCCACCGCTACCGGATCGGTCGGCGGCACGGACATTTTGAGCTATGCCCGGACCAAGGGACTTTTTGCCGGCATCTCACTGAACGGCGCCAGTCTGGAGCCGGACTCCAGTGCCGACCAGCGCCTTTATGGCAAACCCGTCAGCGCACGCGAGATCGTGCTCGATAACACTGTCAAGCCTACGCCCGCGGGCTAGGCTCTGGTTTCGCTGATAGAGAAGCGGGGATAAGAATCCGCTACATCAGGAAACCCCATAGGCCCGAAGCCCGCCTCGCAGAAAGCGCTTATGGGTCCTTAACATTTGTCACTGTTGACAAGTGTTTGTTTGCAGCAGTTGGCCGAGGACTCGCTGCCTCGTCTCGATAGCCGAAGACGTGCTGAAAACTCATTACTGTTGATCGCGGTAGGGATATCACTCGCGTGATACCACCCGCCCCGCCAAGGGATGAACCGTCCGACGCCGATCTCGCTGTTCTCCGACCAGCGCCGGACGAAATCCACGATTTAGATCCCGCACCTCACGCGGCACCCAAGTACCGGTCAGAGCTCCCCGTCTGCTTCACGGATGCTATGATTTTGAGACCGTCTATGACATCACACATTCACGTAGCTCCTTCTCCCTCCGAGCAACGACTCGTGGGGCACGATCCGCTGCTCGGCGACATTGGATACATGACTTGCATGACCCTGGTGCTGCTGGGAAATTACGCGCAGACCGGGCATCTCGGCGGACCACTCGCATACACCCCCTACAATGTCGCGGCGCATTTGGTTGGTCCTGAAAACGGGGGACTGCGTTACGACTACCGCCGGCCGAAGCATCCCTACTCCGACAAATTCATGATGGCAGCGGGCCACTCGGTCCCGACGTGCTACGCGCTGTGGATGATCATGGGCCAAGCTTTGTATCGCAAGTATCAGCGGACCGGCGATCCGCGTTATTATGTCGCCCCGCAGGTCGCGATGCTTCCGATCGACGCATTGGGATTCCGGCGCGGCGCGGGCGCCCTGAAGGCGCTGCTGCACGAAACGGATTTGGAAGAGCATCCGCTGTTCACGCAAGCGAAGGGCCGCGGCATTCGTGCGCTCGCGGGACATGCCGAAAGCACCGACTTGACCAACGACGTGAACGGAGGCCCGTCGGGCATCGGCATCGCCACGGCGGCGGGCAAAGCAGCATTCTGGGATATAGCAGGCGCGCCAGAGTCGCCGAAAGTGATCGCCCTGGAAGGCGAATTCGCGCTTACTGAAGGTCATGCGCAGGAGTTGAAGACGCAGGCAGTCGCTCTGCAAGTGGGAAAGCGTTTGCGGGTGATGGTTTCCGACAACAACGCGGGCATCGACGATCGCCTGATTGGCGGCGTGATCGGCGCGCAGTTCGACGGCTACGATCTCGTGAATCAATGGACGTCGTATGGATGGAACGTCTTCACGCTGGCGAACGGTAACGATTACGGCGAAGTGGCCGCGGCGCTGAAAGCCATGGACGACGTGGACCCGAAGGACCGCCGTCCGATCGTAGCGATCGGCAAAACGATCAAGGGCTACTGGCCCGCCGCCGTCCACGGAAAGATCCCCGGCTACGGCGATCAATTGGTGAGTTACCCCAGCCATCCCTACGCGCTGAAGATGAACTCGGAGTATTTTGTCGCGCTGGCGCAGACATTCGAAAACCATTTCGGTGTCGAGTTCGAAGGAATTCGCAAGGGCCCGGTCAGCGACAATCGCGAACGATTGATCCAGTTCAAGACGAACATCGACGTGGTGATGTCGCTGCTCGACCGCAACGGATTGGGCGATCGCCTGGCCGATCGCCTGGTGGAAATCGGCGACACGGTGCGCGACACCGTGAAGTTGCGCATCTCAGCCACAAGCGATCCGTTCCTCGACGATCGCCTGCGCGTCGCGGCGCTACCGGAAGAGCCCCAGAAGATCTCGATTCGCAATGCGATTTCCGGTGCGCAGAAGCAGGTTAGTATTTCGCTGTTCAAGAAACCGGGCGAGGTAGCCGGAGCCCGCCGCGCGATTTCCGAAATCATCAAGTGGATGAATTACGTCACGGAAGGACGATTCTTCACGGTGGCCGCCGACCTTTCGGAGTCGATCAACGTGGAGCACGGCAGTTTGTGGGGACACTACAGTCCCACGGAGAATCCGCTGGGGACGCGCTTGAAAGCTCCCATTCAAGAAGCGGGCAATGTTTCCACTGCCATTGGCATGGTGAGTCAAAACGCTTCCGTCGATCCGAAAAAATTCGCCGGCGTTTGGGCTTTGAGCGGCACCTACGGCGCGTTCACGCCGCTGATGTACACTCCGGCGCGTGTCTGGAGTCAACAAAATCAGGACAGCAAATTCCGCGTAGGAGTTCTGCATATTCTCAGTGCGCACTCCGGTCCTGAAACCGCGGCCGACGCGCGCACACACTTCGGCATCTTCGCGCCGCAAGTTTGGAAGCTGTTTCCGCGAGGTCAGGTGATCAATTTGAGCTTTTGGGATTACAACGATGTCGCGGCTGGCTATTTCGCGGCGGCGGAAATCGCGGCGCGCGATCCGCGCGTCGGCATCATCACACTGGAAGTAGCGCGTCCCGACTTCGCGGTCGCGGACCGGAACCATTTTGCCGACTCCGATCTGCGCGCTGCGGCAAAAGGCCTGTACGTGATCCGCGATTTCACGCCGGACAGTCCGCGCCACGGTTACGTGATCGCGCAGGGATCGAGTTCCACTGTGAATCTCGTGAAAGTGTTGCCGAAACTCGAAGCGGCCGGTGTGAACGTGAAGGTGATCGCGGCGATCAGCGAGGAATTGTTCGATCGCCAGCCGAAAGCGTATCGCGATTCCGTCCTGCCGCCCGAGGCTCGCTACGATTTGATGGTGGTATCAACGGGCACGCGACGCATGTGGCCGCTGCGCAACCTCGGTCCGTTGACGGATGAGTATTCACTCACGTCCGACTTCGACAATTCCTGGAGAAGTGGCGGCCTTGAAGCGGAAGTGATCGCGGAAGCACATCTCGACGCTGATTCGATTTTCGCAGGCGTGGAACGATTCGCCAACTACCGCGAGCGCCGCATCGGCGATCAACGTAAAATGATCGGTTAGTCGAGTGGGCTGTCTGCGCTCGTGGTTCGTGCGCGCTTTCAGAGCCTGTGTCACAACTTTCCAAAGAAGAACGATCCGTCGGGCCCATGCGAAAATCAGGTTCGTTCCGGCGTAAAGCCTCTGCGGCGTTGCCGGCAGATGACAAGCGATGCTGCGCAGGATGCGCTGGTAACGGGGTTGCATGCATCACCTCAGGTCTCCGCGCCAAGAATGATAACGTCCTTTGTCATGTGCGCCGTGCAAAGGCACGGTTTTCCAGCGGGTGCAAATCCCGCCCGGCAGCTTTCGTTCCAGCCGGTAGCAATCGGAGCAGTCGTGGAGGTAACGAAACGGCTGAAGCCTCCGGTGTAGAGGGTCATGAAAGTGACTTGGCGAGTATGCAGGCCGTAACGTGAGTGAACGCTGAGCAGGCCTCGAAAGACGTGATGTGGAAGCCGACCCGCCATGATTTCGGGGAAGGCTGATATTGCAAAGGAAGAGAGCGAAAGATGCACTTTGCGATTCCACCGGGGTAATGGCGACGGCATGCATACAAGAGGAAGATCGATGCAACACGGGAAGCCCCTTGCGTGGTCGAGGCATCGACCAACCGGAAGCCGGTGACGGCCAGGCCGGGCGCGATGGGGTGGCGGAAAGGCCCGCAGTACTGAGGAGGCTGGGTAATGCCAGCGGAGGGAAGGGGCCTTAGTTCAGAACCAACGTCGAAAGTGGGAAAGGACAGGAGATTGGGAAACCTAGCAACTCCAACAAACGTCCAGAGGCTGCAGACGGCGTTACATGCAAAAGCGAAGGAAGAACCCGAGTTCCGGTTCCATGCACTGTATGACAAGATTTACCGGATAGACGTACTTGAGTATGCCTATGCCTGCTGCCGCGCCAACAAGGGCGCACCGGGAATAGACGGAGTGACGTTTGAAGGTGTCGAGACATACGGCAGGGAACGCTGGCTTGGAGAACTGGCGAAACAACTCCAGGACAGGACGTATCGTCCGGAAGCGGTAAGAAGGGTCTATATTCCGAAACCGAACGGCAAACTAAGGCCGCTCGGCATTCCGCGGCTGACGGACAGGGTGTGTCAGATGGCGGCCATGTTGGTCCTGGAACCGATATTCGAGGCCGACATGCCGTCAGAACAATATGCCTACCGGCAGAATCGGAATGCGCACAGCGCCGTGCGCGAAGTACACGGGTTGCTTGTCGGCGGCCACAGAGATGTCGTGGACGCAGACCTATCTGGGTATTACGACACGATTCCACATGTCGAACTCATGAAATCGGTGGCACGTCGGATTGTAGATCGACGCGTTCTGCATCTGCTGAAGATGTGGCTCGATGCCCCGGTTGAAGAGGAAGATGAACGGCGTCGCAAGAAACGCACGACGGTCAACCGGGACACGAAACGAGGTATCCCGCAAGGCTCTCCCATTTCGCCGCTGCTGTCGAATCTGTACATGCGGCGGTTTGTGTTGGGCTGGAAGCATGCGGGCCTGGACCGGCGTCTCGGCGCCCAGATCGTCAACTATGCTGATGATCTGGTCATCTGCTGCAAGGGCGATGGTGCACACAAGGCGCTCGCTACCATGCGACGGATGATGAACCGGTTGAAGTTGACGGTGAATGAAGAAAAGACCCGGATTTGCCGGATTCCGGATGAAGAGTTCGATTTCCTGGGGTACACATTTGGTCGGCGCTATTCTCCCAAGACCGGGCGGGCGTACATCGCCACTCGCCCATCGCGGAAGAGTATCAAGCGCATGACTGAAGCTGTGCGTATCCAGACAGGCCGAGATATGGGATGGCTGGATGCCGGAGAGATGGTGAAGCAGCTGAATCAGAAACTGGGCGGCTGGGCCAACTACTTCAAGCTTGGTCCGGTTACACCGGCTTATCGATTCATCGATAGATACACCACGATCCGGCTTCGCCGGTGGCTTTGCAAGAAGCATAAACAGAGCAACAGGGGATTAACGCACTACCCTGATGAGCATTTCTACCAACACCTTGGGCTCATCCGTCTGTCGATGCTTCCGCAGAACTTTCCGTGGGCGAAAGCATGATGTTCTGTCCGAGAGCCGGATGCGCTAGTTGCGCATGTCCGGTTCGATGAGCGGGATGTGGAAACGGGGCACGGTCTGGATAATGAGGCACCGGCAGACGAAAGGGCCGGACACAGATAGGCCAGACCTAAACGACCGCGCCACATCTCGACTCTACTCAACATTTGCGTGGGGAAGTTTTTGGGCCATGTGTCCAGGTGCGATTCGGGGCCCCGGAAGAAATCAGGTACTTTGGAATGGTGAGTGCCTGGGGATTTATCGCCAACTGGCCGACAGGTCCTTCGAGAGGTACATCACGTCACACGATTGCCGTTGCCTTTTCGATAAACTTGGCCCACACCACCGTTCGCTGTTTGGACGCCTGCTTGTGGTCTAGTTAACTCTGATCGCTGCCGCCCTTCGTCTCCCGGCAGCGTAAGTCGTCTTCTCCACAAGGTCCATTTCACATCTTCACAGGAAACCCATGTCTCTGAAAGCGGGGAAGACTGCGCCATCCGGACGCCTAGTAAACGCAATGTCGGGTCAGGAGGGAATCACCGGAGGTACAAAACCGGGCTTTCGGTACTGTCTTCGCCGGCGGTGGCTAATGGTCTGGTGTACTTCGGGTCTATTGACAGGCATGTGTACGCTCTTGACGCCGCGACTGGACTGCTCGTGTGGCAGTACGCTACAGGCGGCGCTGCAGGATCGCGTGGTTCGCCGGTGTAACGATTGAAGCGCAGCGTAGGACACTAGCACTTATTGACTTTCTTCTGGAGAAGGCGAAACTGTTTGATCGCTCAAAGGGTGAGCTCAACGACCGTCAGAGCAAGGCGCTGCTTCGCATGTTTCGGGACGGGCCCGAAGGCTTCATAGGAGGACTCAGCGTAGGCAAGTACAGCAGCATTACCGGGGCCTCGCCCGCAACGGTAACCCGCGACCTGACGGATCTGGTGGAGAAAGGAGCGCTCACGCGGACAGGAGAGCGGAGGCATGCCCGATACGCTTTGGTGATACCGATGAAGCCTGTTCCTCGCCTGAGCATCAGTATGAGCGGGGAGCTGCTGGAGACATGATTGCAACGGACATAAGCAAGGCCTTGCCGCGAAGGCTGCATGAGGGCACGGCAGAGAGGGACCTTTTTTAACGCGACGCAGCTCCGCGGAAGAAGAGGTCCAGCGTCCCTTGACCCTCGTCGAGCGCCTCGAGGCAATCAATCATGGGATTCGGTCCCTTGAACTCGCTACTTTGCTCGGTGTCAGCAAAACCACGCTCTACGACTGGATAGCCGCAGGCACAATTCCGGCTTACCGCCATCGAGGAGTGGAACGCAATGGGGCATTAACGGAGCAAGCAGGCGTTCGAACGTTTTGTCCACCGCGTTGCTCGGAGTAGTCCGGCACTGGGGGTCATCCAGGTTGCGGTTCAACGCGCGGCTCAGCGCCAGAACCGAACCCGGTAAGACGGGTGGGTCGCGCGCGGGCGGGACAGTTGGAACGTAAGTCTTCGTTTTATGTGTAGGTCATAACTACCCTGTAACTCTCATGCTTGCGCTCACGATCGTCAGCGACCCATGACTAAAGATGAATTGAGACGGCTCGCCGGCAAGTTCGCGCCTGAATCGTGCTCTAAGCGTCCAGCTATGATGATGCGTACCATCTCCGCCATAGGCTCACTTCCTTATCTGACTCCTAACCCGATAAAATACAATATCGGACTTAGAGTTACTATCTCGTGCATTGTCGAATGTGGGGTGTCGCTACCGCTTCTATGGCAGATTCCTCGCGAATTGCAGCGTCATCGCGTACGGTTTTGACTACCTCGATAATATGTTCGTATAAGCTCGATCAGAGAAGCTGCTGCGACGACGAATCCGACGCTGCTCATTTCGCGCTGAGCTTTGCGAACCCCAAGCTCCCGAGGTGGCTAGAGGAGTCATTTCCTATACCTCCAAAGAAGCACCATGAGTCTGTCGGTCGTTGCGCGAGTGTAACCATTCCCGAAACCGGAACAATCCAAGGTGACCTGCTCAATACGCCACTCCTCAACACTCTCCGCAGAGAAAACCGCATTGCTTCTGCCAGACTTGCAGATCTAATCGCTCCGCTCATGATTTCTATTTGTTGTTGCCAATGGCGTAACTCATTCTTGTCGCGAAGGCGCCGAAATATCCAAATGAATTGCGCGCCAGTTTGAGAGTACAATCCATCATCATTACGAAAAACAACATATTGTTATTATTCCGCCATCCTCGACAGCAGCTATTACCAGAACAAACTCCCAGACTGCTTCGAAAGCGCCCTCGTTTCTGACTCAGACGGCCCCGGAAGTTGGCGAACTAGATCTCTTTGTCACCAGCACAGACGCCAATGGCAGGATTTTGACGGTATTTGATGATCTCGGCCATGCAATTGACATCAAAAGTCACCGCGCCCCGTTCAAGTTGTCCTGTCGCGATGACTCACCAGCGTGAAGTAAGACTCGGTTTGGTGCTCTGCGGCGGAGTGTCTCTGGCAGTTTATGAGAATGGCATTGCTCAAGAGCTCTATCGACACTGCCTCTCGAACGCTCTTTCGCTGTCTACCCGACGAAATGGCTAGATCAACTCACGAGCCATCGAGATCGCTCAGTTTTCGCAACAACGCCTGTATGTCGCCCTGATTGCGCCACAGATCGGCCGAAGGAGCGAATTGAAGCTTCTTTGCCAGAGCGTATGCAAGCATGATCCCATTCACACCATCCCCGGAAGTTCCACTGATGATGTCGACAACGATGTCGGAGTCAATAAGCTTTGCGAGGAGTCCGTACACGCCTTGGCCGAAAATCCGAAAGAACGACCTAGACGCACCCCCAGCCGACCTCGCGAAGCTCTCGCGGATGACTTCGTGTTTCGCTGTCGCGTTTCAGCCTGTATCGGTTGATAAAACCGAATCGAACTTCTTCCTTGGGGGTAAGGGCCGAGATGCGGCCGTTCACCTCGATGGCGGCATTCTCAATAACAAGCCGTTCACTCCCACAATCGACGCGATTCAAACACGGACTGCAACGTGTGAGGTCGAGCGCTTCCCGATCTATGTAGAACCAAAACCCGAGCAGTTCGCGCCGTCTCCGAACGTACCGACTGCGCCGACCATGGCACAGGCCGCACTCATTTCGCTGGTTTCGATCCCCGGATACCAGCGTATCGCCGCCGACCTCGAGGCTTTTGAGGTCCACAACGATCGTGCTGGGCGTCTGGTCGAGATCTTGGAATCATTGCCGTCCGCCTCCGAAACCGAACCGGAGTTTTTAGAACAGGCCGGCGTCATAGCGGATGAAAACGACGGATGCGACCGGTTAGCCTATTACGCGGCGCGCCTTATTCAGCTTCGGGACACCGTTGTCGAATGCATCCTCAACGACAAGAACGGACGCGGCTACTTTCCGTCCAAGGAAACCAAGACTGCGCCAACCGACGGCGCCAATGCAAGCAATATTCCCGATTCGTCACCCAATTACCGCCGATCCGGCCGCATTTGGTTCAAAGCTTCGATTGTTGGCCAGGTGATTGGCGTCCTACATTAACGGAATATGACATCTTTTTCCCCATGCGCCGTGCCAAGCATCTGTCGAACACGCTGATGAGAGCCCTCAAGGCCAACTCGACTGGCCGCTCTTGCACCTGCAAGAAATGACGCCCCGGTTTCAGTCACGGAGCCCGAGCTGCGGCAGTATTTCCCAAGTCTCGGCGTCAACGCAGCGAACCCCGCGGACTCGATCAATGCCTATCTCGCCTCGGCGAGTGGCGCCTCAACTGCAGACTGGAATCAGCTGATTGTGTGTGCGTGCCATGACGGGATTCAGAGGGAGGAATGGCCGAGAGTCGGTAGCCTGTTCGATCGCGCAAGAGTACGACTGGGGCAGATACCGAAAGAATACTGCAATACCGACATCGCCGTTCGACCTAAAGAACCTCGTGTGGAACCGCGCCAAGGCCCGACCGGACCGGTGCTTGTGGAGGTGTCGGCCCAGGCTATCGCCGCGGGGACCATTATGCTGGAGAGCACATCGCGGATATTGTCCTTAGACTCGTACGAGAGCGGCGAAGCTACCATCCCGCTTAAAGTAAGCTGCAGAGACATCGTGGTGAGGTCACGCAGACCCTTCGAGCCGAACGTTGGCGCCAGGTAATTCTTTAGGCTCTTAGAATAGCGGATCGCCAATGTCTACGGGCCAAAACAAGTATTACGTCCGTTCCCATATTTCCGAGAAGCTTTTTCGGCGTTTGATTCGCATCTTTGCTCTGGATCTGACGGCCACTGAAGCGGCCGCCGTAACCGGTCTTTCGGTACGCTCGGTGAACTCGATTTACCTCAAACTGCGCGGCCACATCGCCCGCTGGTGCGAGGCGCAAAACCCCCTCGCTGGAGAAGTCGAAGTCGACGAGAGCTACTTCGGCCCTCGTCGGGTTCGGGGCAAGCGCGGGCGAGGCGCGGGAGGCAGGACCATCGTGTTTGGCATCTTCCAACGCAACGGTTATGTCTATACCCAGATCGTCCCCGACTGCCGGCGAAAGACGCTCCGCAAGGCAATTTTGGCCCGTATTAGCCTGGAGTCGGTCACTCCGACGGTTGGTGTGGCTACGACGGCCTGGTCGATATGGGATATCAGAAACATCTTCGGGTGAACCACGAGGCGCATCAGTTCGCCGTCCGCAAGAACCACGTCAATGGCATCGAGAGCTTTTGGAGTTTTGCCAAACGACGCCTGGCCAAGTTCAACGGCATACCTGCTCACACCTTTTTTCTCCATTTAAAGGAAACCGAATTTCGCTTCAACCACCGTCGTGATAACCTCTACCGCGTCCTGTGGACCAGCTCCGAAAGGACCCTTTAACAGGCTGCTTAACTTCCTAAGAGCCTTCTTTATTACGCCGTCGCACTGTCCAACGGCTCTAAAAGCGACTCTAACAGATCTTCAGATTTGTGTTCTGAAGGGAATGGAGCTGTACTGATCACGATCGGCGACGACCCAGGCTGGAGGGTCACCTGCTTCCACCCAGATGTTCGCCCAAGCGCCAAGTTCGTTCCGCATGTTCTTTTGGACGAGCAGGAGGCTAAGACGGATTCGGGTTTTTTCGACATGGGAACCACGCCACTTCAGCGCTATTGCTTTTGTCTCGCTGTCATCATACAGTCACGCTCTCCGCGAGCGAGACAGAAAGAGAAGTTACCGCCTTGGACTGGGATCGGGGCCTCAAGTCCCAGGTGTCGCTTGATGTTGATTTCGAAAGGCACCTCACATGGTCGAGATTGTGCGGTTCTGTCGTTCATCGCTCTTGGCTCACTGCGTGTCGACCGTCCTGGCGACAAACTCCGATTTTCGACTCGTAGGAACGGCTCATAAGCCTTCCGACCTTTCTCAATTCACATGGCCCCAGCAACAAGCAGTCTTGCTGGTATCTGTCGATGATGAGTTTCAAGGGCTCTTGGACATTGAAGAACTGAGATCATCGCTGCCAAACGAGCGCCTACTGGCGCTGAGCTTCGTTGGTGGCGAACGATTTGGCGTGTATTGTCTTCAGGCGGGAGCGACAGGGTTTATCGGTAAAGACTCTATGGCTTTCGAACTATTTGAGGCCATTCACCGTGTCTCGCGCGGCCTCCGTTACATCCCTCCGGCAATCGTTGAATTGATGCTCAAGGACGTGAGCGGGCGCGATCCAAACCGGCGCTCTGAAGGCCTGTCCGCGCGCGAGTTTCAAGTGTTGTCCGGCATCCGATTGGGCAAGACGGTCAAAGAGATTTCTTCGGATCTGCGGATCAGCACTAAGACCGTAGGCACTTACCGGACCAGGATAATGCAGAAGCTCCAGTTAGAAACAAACGCAGACCTTATTCTGTACAGTGCTCGCGCCGACATACGGCCCGGGACCGCACCCCGGAGGCCGGAGATATCCTACGGCCCTACCCCATATATTGCCACGGAAACTACGCATGTATCGGCTAGCCACCGCTTGGATTCATGACCCGAAAGCAACCGTCTCCCCGATTGCGCCTTGTCTATCATGGGCCTATCCACGATGTCAGTGGCTATGGAACGGCTGCCCGCGCTTATCTTAATGCTTTCCGCTCCTCGGGCATCGAACTTGCCGTGGTGGATTCCACGTCAAGGGGACAACGGACAGAATATGAAATGCCCGAGTCAAAATATTGGGGGGATGGCGAGGTCGACTTTCATCTGTTTCACGGCGTGCCGCCCGATTGGAAGACCATCGGTTCGAATCCGGAACGCACGATTGGAATGACAGTGTGGGAAACCGACCGAGTTCCGGAAACCTGGCTGGACTCGATCCGAGCAGTCCGCGAACTTTGGATTCCTTCAGGGTTCAATGCGAAAGCTTTTGCGCCCGCAACCGGCGGCCGCGTATTCGAACTCCCCCACCCGGCAACCGCCGTTGAGCCCGGAAATCGGGGATCGTTTCCGACCATACAAGATCACGAGTTTCTCGTGTACAGCATTTTTGAGTGGCAACAACGCAAGAGTCCAGTCGAGTTACTGGAGACCTACCTACGTGCGTTTCAAAACGACGAGGAGACTGTGTTCCTTGTGAAGACAAATCCTGGCGCCCGTCAAGCTGCGTTGGGTTCAGTTGAAGCCGCGCGACTCCGCACAGGATCCCGAGCGCGTATCGAACTGTGCTGTGAGATGTGGCAGGAAACAACGATTCGATCTCTGCATCAGCGTGGTGATTGCTATCTTTCCCTTCACCAGGGTGAGGGTTGGTGTTATCCCTTGTTCGATGCCGCCTGTTACGGGACGCCAGTAGTGGCAACAGCTTACTCGGGCCCGTTGGAGTACCTCGATCCCGAAGCGCATTATCTTGTGCCGTGGCGACCGGCGCCGGTTCTTCAAAGATACACGTACTATGATCCGGCGATGCAATGGGCCGAACCGGATTGCGATGCCGCGGTGGAACAATTGCGCGCCGTGTATCGGGATCGGGTGTGTGCCCGCAAGCGCGCAACCGAAGCGGCCGTATCTCTTCGCACCCGATATGCACCTTCCGAGATTGGCCGCCAAGCGAAGGCGCGGTTGATCCTGTTATCGCAGTCGTGCAATGGAACGGCTTAGAGCGGGGCTAGTATCGAATTTCGCTGCGACACACCTTGACTGGCCTTAGTTCGTTCGATTCTCGCGCACTGGCTTGATACTCCGCGGCAGTACAGCCGTTCACGCTTATGTTGTACGCGTCCGACCCACATAAATAGATCTGCGGAGCGAGCGTCGCAAGCTTATCGATCCAGCGATCGAAAATCTCTCTCCGCTCCCGCACCGTAAACGTCCAGTTGGAATAAACGGTCGAAAACGCATTACTCCACCAGATCATTGCATTCGGCTCGTCTCTTAGCTTGTCGAAGAGGGGTGTGCCGTCAGCGAGGAGGTCGCAGCGGACATACTCCGGACGCGCTTCACGATAGTTTCGCCAGTGGTCGATGATCTTAGCTTCGCCTCCCCAGCGCGAAATCTCCACCTGCCACATTCGTTCCATGGATTCCCAATCGATGTTATCCGGCGACATACCGTCCCACAGCCAGTAGTGCGCCTCACATGCCGGTATTTTATCGAAAACGCAGCGCAGAAATGACGGGTAGTCCTTGCCGTCCCACTGTTCGTGCAGGAGCTTTTGGAATGCCAATGCGCTGGCGCTGTAGTCGAAAAAGATGACTCGAGTATTCCGGCTGACACCGTGTGTTCGTAAAATCCTGTTGGGCTTAAACCCGGCGGCGACACTGTAAAGCGTTGCCAGTGGCCCCATAAAACCCGCAGGTGCAGCCTCAATATCCGAATATGGTTCGAAGTTCCAGACGAATACGCCCTTCGTTGCGCGAACTTTCAACGAGTCCATCTCTTGACGTAAGCCCTCTTGCTCCACGCCTTGAGAATTGTCGCTCAGATTGACAGTCTTCAAACCAGCGATTCCGGCAACTGTTCCACGACGGCTTCCAGCGCTAAAGAAATCTGAAGCAAACGGAGGCCGCCCCGCCTGTTCGAATTCAGCCAGGTTCACGAGGAGACAGTGTTCATCACCAATCGAATCAAATCGATTGTGACCGATCCACTCGCCGGTACGACCCAGGAAGACTTTGGGCGCATGGTCCTCCGGCGTCCATTGTTCGAGAATGACGTGGCCATAGGATTGAACCAGGCAGTAATGATAACCGTGGAGACAGGCTTCAGCCAGCAACTGGTCCATATTCGCGGATTCGAGAATCTCTCCTGAGTACTTGAACCGCAGCCATGAGATGGTTCGGCTTCTTGCTAATTCCGCGTCACGCGCCACCGCAAACCGTGACGAAGTATCGAGTAAAGCGCACACTAACTCACTGGAATTGAACATTTGCCAAATTGCCCGTGGCGATTATACCCAGTTAGGCCGCTCAAGCCGTCGTGCAGCCGAGAATAAATAGTTTCTCCTATTTCCTTACGCTACCCTTCGCAAAATCCTACAGCGCTTCATTCATTGGAGAGATACACTCCGTGCTCATGTTGCCCGTCTCAGGGCAGCTAGACGAGAATCCAGCGGGCGAAAGGATGCGGCATGCCTCCACTTCCGTCGTTGTCACCCAAAGCCAAAGTATCGAATGCGCATGGAGTTACACCGCTTGCGGGATTGTTCCTGATCTTGGTGGTCGTCCTGCTAGCGGGTGTCGCCACCGGTCAGGACTGCCCCGCACCCACGCCCTCAATTACTTCGTCGACCCCGCCGACGGATGTGGGGTCGTTCCCCAACAATTGCAATCCAATTACGGATTTCGACGATTTCTCATGGCGCATGTTTGTCGCCATGATCTGGCCAGCGGCAAATGGACAACGCGGTATGCCAGATACAACTCAGTCGAACTTTCCAGTTACGGGGCCTTTAGTGTTTGAAACCTACAAGGCTGACTGGGAAACCTTCACGGTGCCGCCGAATGCTCCCACCCAGCCGCCACCGCCCAGTGCGTGGGTTGATTTTGCCGGCACAAAGAACCCATGCACGATAAATGGTCAAACAGTGACCGCCGGGTGGGGGGATGTTGTGTTGTCCTCCTACACTAAGTTCGGGAATCTGGGCTTGGCGGGATTTGGGCCGTTCCTAACCGGTCCGGTAATCGCCCAAAATCAGACTTACGTGCGCTACCTGGCCTCCTATAACCAGACCGAATACAACCAGATTCTAAATGCGGGCTGGTTCTTGCAGAAGAACCTCGGCAACCTGACGTTTTGCTCCAACGGAGCTACGGTGAATGGGAATGCATGTCCAGCCGAGAATAGTATCGACTTGAAGTCTTCGTGGATGGATATGACGGGAGTCGACAGTAGTTTGCTCTCACGTTACTTCACGACGAAGGCCTGGGTCCTCGATCCTGCGACAAATACCTGTTCACAAAAGACTATGGGACTTGTTGGTTTGCACATCGTGACAAAAACTCCCAGCCGCCCGCAGTGGATCTGGTCGACGTTCGAACAGGTGGATAACGTTCCTCCGGTGGGATCAAGTCCTCCTTACTCGCAAAAATTCAACTTCAACGATGGTAAGGTTCCCCCACCAGCCTCGGAGGCACCTCCTAGTGCAGATCCATACTGCGTAACCGGGCAGACCGGTTGTCCTGGAAACCCACCTCCGCCGGCTCAGATGCCAGCCTCGGCCCCAGCGCCGTTCAATGTGGCAAGGCTTATGCCGATCGGGGTGGATGCGGGATCGACCCCGGCAACGAACGCGGCCTATCAGAAACTCATGGCTTCGACTGCTCCCAACTCGCCTTGGCAGTACTACCAGCTGATTATGACGCAATGGCCCCTGAATGCCAGCCAGCCTTCGCAATTTGGCTGTCCAAAAAATACTTTCCCTGGGCTGAATCCTACTTCGAGTACTTCCAATGTTACGTTAGAGACCTTCGATCAGCTTCCTGCGACGGTAAATCCTTCTGCGCCGGGTTGCTCGAGTTCTCAACCAACACCGCAAGCACAGGTTGGCTGCATGAACTGCCACAACGCGACGGCTCACCCCAAGGCCGCAGCTAATGGCAATGACTTCTTGTGGTCACTGGCGGCAAATGCCTGGGCAGGCCCGACGACATCCGCGAATGGCGCTTTACTCGCCAAATCACCGCTCCCGGCTTCCACCCTGGCCGCGTTTGATGCCCTGCGTGGATTACAACAAGGCGCACTCGCTACCAATAAGTCAGCGGCCGCCACCGCGGCGAAAGCCGCCGCAGCAAAATCCAACAAGAAGGATAAGAAGAAGCAGTAGCGTCAAAGATCAACTACCGGGGCGCAGGCGTTCCTACTTGAAAGGTTGCGCCCATGTCCAACCCCACCAACGAACGGGCGTGACGTCAACCAATTTGTTCCGTATCCAGCAATTATTTCCACGTGAAATAGGGGCTATTTGTGAGAAACGAACGGGCACGGAAAGATCTAGCACAAGGTGGAGTTCTTCACCCCCAAACTTGCCTTCCCACCCGGCATGGCAATCTTTTGGTGCGGGTCTACCCCGGAGCCGTCGGCAGCGAGCCCTTGGCTATCATGTCCGGCAATATCGAGGGCCAGTCCAACGTTCCGGTGCGAGTGCATTCGGCTTGCTTCACTTCGGAGAGTCTGGGGTCGCTTCGCTGCGATTGCCAGGAACAGTTGGAGTTCGCCCTACGGTACGTGGCGGAGCATGGCGGCATTGTCATCTATTTGCATCAAGAAGGCCGGGGGATCGGCCTATTTCAAAAAATCAGAGCCTATGCATTGCAGGAGATTGGGCACGATACCGTGGACGCCAACGAGCTGCTTAATTTTCCCGTTGACACCCGGACATATGAGACTGCGGCGGACATTCTGCGGGACCTACGCGTCCGCTCGATTCGAATCATCACCAATAACCCGGACAAAATTCGCGCCCTCATCGATCTCGGAATAGTGGTGGCTGACCGGATCCCGGTCATCATCAACCCGAACGAGCACTCCAGGCCCTACCTCCATACCAAGTTCACCCGGATGGGACACTTGCCTTCCCCCCACCCCGTGGTAGACCTCGCCGACGTCGGCGAGGTCAGTCGAGACAGCAGCTATCTGGTGTCTTTCGGGAGCAGCGAAAGCGCATGACGCGTCCCTTCATCCACATAAACTACGCCGTGGGCACTCCAGCTAATCCGTGGGAGGGGGAAACCATTTCCTGCGAGACAGACTGGCGCCGGGTGCACGAACTCCGCGAGCGCTACGACGCGATTGCAGTAGGTGCGGGGACTTGGACGCGGGATTGTCCGCGACTCACCGTGCGAAGCGAGCGCCTGGGAAGAACGCCGAGGCGACAACCCGCGCGGGTGGTGTTCGCCGGAACCCACTCCTGTGCGCTGCCTGCGGAAGATCACGAAACTTGGCGGATCGAATGCGGGACCCAGCGGCCGCACCGCGCCCGGACGATTTTAACCACGGGGTATCAATTGCAACAGCCGCTATTTCAACTCTGGAAAAGCGGAGTGCAGTCGATGCTGGTAGAGGGCGGAGCAACCCTGATCGACTCATTTCTACGACAAGATCTGGTCGACCGCCTCACCGTCTTCGTGCGCACCAGGTGCGGCCGCGCTGCAGAGCGCCAGGCGAGGGAGTCGATCTCCAGACTACCTTCGCAGATGGTTCCGATGCGGTTTGGGGAGGGCGTAGTACTCAGTTGGTCGCGTGAAGCGGAGGCGCCGACACCAACTGTCAAGCAAACCCGATTTGTAGTGATTGCCTCTCCCCGAACCGGTAGCAACATGCTGTGCAGCTTGCTTAACGCACATCCCGAGATCCTTTGTCATCACGAGATCTTCAATCCCGACGGTGTCCACTATGCCCTCGACCATCGTACGGGAGAGATTGAACTGGGAAGCAAGCACGACCGCGATCGCCGGCCCGGCGAGTTTCTCGACCGTCTGTGGGAGCACCAATGCGGACGGCCAGTCGTCGGTTTCAAGGTGAACCGAGACCAGAACGAGGTGCTGCACGATGTGCTTGAAGATCAGCGAGTCCGGAAGATCATTCTGACCCGGCGCAATCGCATAAGAGCATTTGTGTCCGAGATGATCGCGCGCCAGACCGGGGAATGGGAAAGCTACTCGTTCTCGAAGCGAACTCAACCCTGTGGACGGATTTGGATTGCGGCCGACGAACTCCTACGCCATGCGGCCGAAAACGAATGCTACTTCGCCCAGGTTCGCCGCGCGCTTGAAGTAACGGGCCAGAGTTTTCTGGAAACAACCTACGAGGATTTGGCTTGGCCACAGGAAACGCGGCGGATCTTGGGATTTCTGGGCGTCGAAGCCAGACATTTACAGCCGGCAACCAGAAAGAACGAGGACGTCCTGAGCCTTATCGCGAATTTTGAGCAACTGAAAGAAGAGCTTCGGGATTCAGAACTCCGCTGGGATCTGCAAGCCATGCTACGGGCGCCCATCCCTCAGCCGGATTTCAATTGGGGCACCAGGGAGAGTCTATGACGGATGTTGCCTGTCGCGAATCAAGTCTGCCCACTCCGCAAGTAAGCGCACCTGATACCACGGACAACTTCAGGCGACATCGGGGGCCAGTCACATGTGTGGCAGGAATCCCGGGTACCACCAGCGCCGTCACCTCGGGCTACGACGGTGCTGTTGGAATCTTCGACGTTCGCGGCGGCCCGGGCGCGTTGATCGGGTATCACGACCATCTGGTGAACCGCGTTACGGTCAACCGAGCCGGTACAGTAGCAGCATCGTCTTCCTCCGACTATACGATCCGGCTATGGGACCTTCAGCAGCGTTGTTTGATCAATACATTGCGAGGGCATAGCGACGATGTCGAGGACTTCGCATTTACCGACGACGGTCGCGGTATTTCAGTGTCGCGCGATCATCGGGTGATTGTGTGGAACCTCGAGTCGGGTGCCATCGAGAGGATTCACGAGGATCACGAGAAGGATGTTCTGTCGGTGGTAGTCGCAGGCGATGCTTTCTACACCTCGGGCGACGACAGGACGTTACGTCAATGGGACCTGCGAAGCGGACATATGCTGCGGAAGTGGGGACCGTTCGAACATGAAACTGACACCTGTGCAGTCGACGCTCATCTGGGCAGGGCAATCCTGGGTTGCGATGACGGATTGATCCGAGTCTTCGACATTCGCACCGGTAGGTTGGAACGTGAAATCAACGCGCATAGCTGTGGAATTAAGAAGGTTTGCGTCTCTCCGGTGACCGGCGACATCCTCTCGGCCGCATACGACCAGAAGCTCCGGATATGGGATGCCGGCACGTTGGACTTGAAAGTGGAACTCGCCGCCGTGCCCTCGACTTGGGAACGATCGCTGAACTGGACGCCTGATGGCGAATACATTGTTGGTGGAACGTTTGAGGGCACGGTCCTGCTCTGGCATGCAACCTCGGGCCGCCTGCTGTCCCGAAGCGGTGACGACCGCGTGCCAACGGGAAACGCATGCTTCAACGAGGCTGCAAGTATGGGTAATGGAGACTTGGTAGTGGTAAGCGACGACGGATTTCTGCGCTTGGCGAAGCTGACCGCCACAGCCGCGCGATGGAAGGGCCAAGTAGATCCGAAACCAGGTCGAATACTGATGAACGCAGTCACCGCGGACGCGGCCTACCAGGTTGTCATCGCCGGAGCGCACGATCACAAGCTGCATATCTTCCCAATCGATTCCAGCGGATTGGGGAAGGGGTTCTCGATACGCCTCGGACAGGGGCCGATCAACGGCATTCGCATCGCCCACCACCCAGGGTACGAAAGCGACGCTTTCGTCGCATGTTACAGCGGCAGCATTCTCCGCGTGTCGCGCACGGGACAGATCCGCGGGAGTATCAACGTACACGAGGGCGCGGTGAAGGCGCTGCGAATCCATGCCATCGAAGCGATGGGGGTAAGCTGTGGCGCTGACGGGCTTCTGGTCTCCTGGTCCCTCGATGGAGAGATGTTACGGCGCTTTCCCGGACATACGGCCATCGTGGATGATGTCGACATCGATCCCGGCGGAACGATGGTCGCAAGCGCTGGACGCGACTTCATCCTGAAAGTGCATCATCTGCAGACCGGAGCGCTGCTTCATGCGATTCGATTAGGACGGCGTTCCCCGAAATCGATCTGCTTTGTTGACCAGAACACCGTCATAGTCGGCGACTATTGGGGAACGTTGATCCGGGCCGACCTGTTCAGCGGCAAGATCGTCCGCGCGAACATCGCGCGAAATGGAATCAGTTCACTGAATCGCAGCTTGGAGTACTTGGTTGCTACTTCTTATGATGGCTGTGTTTATCTAGTCGCGCCCGATGATTTAACGGTAGTGAATAAGATCCAAGCTATGACTCAACGGTGTGTGCCGGCAATTGCTCAAATGGCAGAAGCGGGAGTTAGCGGCAGATAACGGCCTACTTATCATGCCGCTCGACTCCAATCATAAACAAGGCAACGGTCGCTCTCAGTTTGTGATCCTCAACGCGGCGCGGACCGGGAGCAACTATCTGTGTACCCTCTTGAACGCACACCCTGATGTATTGTGCCACCATGAAATCTTCAACCCACACGTAGTAGGTGTCGCGCGGCACCTTGCAAAGATGGGCATCTCACTGGGGACCATTGAAGAACGGGAAAGGGATCCGGTTGAATTTCTGGCGCGGGTGTGGCGCGAGCGGTTCGGACGCGCTTCCGCGGGGTTCAAACTGTGCTGGAGGCAGACCGATTTCGCCTTTCGCGCGGTGTTGGCCGATGAATCCGTGTCGAAAATCATTCTGAAGCGCAGAAACCGCTTGCGGACATTCGTTTCCTTGCTCTTGGCGAGACAGACGGGGGAATGGGTGGTCTACCGCGACGCCCCGGCCCCAAAGGTTCGGCCGCAGGTGCGAGTCGACTTATCCCACTTCACCGACAACGTAGAATTCAATCGCACCTACTACGCCGAAATCGACTGTACTCTTCGCGCCACGAATCAACACGCGCTGACTCTCTATTACGAAGACCTGACTTCAACCTGCAACCTTCTGCAAGCGTTTGAATTCTTGCATGTGGTTCCTCGAACCGTCGAAGGAGACACATGGAAGTTGGCGCCCGCCGATTTACGGGAGACGATCGCCAATTTCGACGAACTCCGGGAGCACTTGGCCGGCACTGAGTTTGAGGCTGAGTTGTGGTCATGAAGCTATTGCAAGCCGATCTGTGCTCCTCGTACCCGATGGCGCGCGCGGGCGGTCACCGAACCTGCCACTCGCTATTGCTGCAGCTTTCGCGCATCTCGGATTTCAAAACGGTAGGGTTGATCCCGCGGCGAGGCATGGGCTCGCGGTTGCCTGATTACGATCCACGGTTGATCGATTTTGAGTCTCTGGGAATTCGGGAAGTCCGCCTCGCAGCGGATCGCTGGATTTTCGACGTTGGATATCCACTGCACGCCGTGGATCGAGTGGAAGAATCTTTTTCTGCCATGCTTGAGGAGTTCGCACCGGACGTTGTCTGGTCCAATTGTTTTGTCTCGTTGCCTTTGCTACTCCAGGCTTGCCAGGCGGAGGTGGGAGGAATCTGGTATCTTCACGACCGACGGCCACGAACCGATGATCTGAAGCGCGCGCTCGATGCCGGAATCCGCCTGGTTGCCGTCTCGCATTTCATTGCCGACAGGGCGGCTCGAGATAGCGGCGGAACCTGCGATGTCGTGTTTCCGTTGATTAACGAAAACGATTACGTCACCGCGCCCACGTCGGAGCAATACGTCACCTTCATCAACCCACGCCCGGTCAAAGGCTACGAGGTGTTCTTGGGAATACCGCCGCTCCTTCCCGAAGTGCAGTTCCTCGTGGTTGAGGCGTGGCCCTTGGGAGAAGAGCGCGCACGAGTAAGTCAACAACTAAGTGCCTTAGGAAATGTTCAATTTCAACATCAGTTGCCGGACGTGCGACAAGTATATGAAAAGACGCGCCTGCTACTGGTGCCGTCAGTCGTGGAAGAGGGTGGACCTCGTGTAATTCGGGAGGCCCAGCTGAACGGAATTCCGGTGCTGGGCAGCCCTCTGGGGGGGATTCCAGAAATGGTGGGTCACGGAGGACATATAGTTGAGGACCATCTCAAACCAGAGAGCTGGGCGGAAGCGATAAGGGTGTTACTTGCCGAATCCGATTATTACGCTGATCTGTCTCGCAAAGCTCGCGCAAATGCTTGGCGCGAGGATCTTAGGACGGAAACGATTGTGCAGCGGTTCGGTGCAATCTGCCGGAGCGCTGCGAAATCGCAAATGCGAGCCGTAGAGGCATGATGTCACGTACTTTGAAGTGTTTGATTTCGCTGACGACTACTCCAGGCCGAATACACCTAATCCGGCCGGTGCTCGAGAGCCTTTCCGAGCAATGCAGCGTCGTGGATACGATCCTCCTGAATGTGCCATATCGCTCACGAAGAAGTATGCAGGACTATGTGATTCCAGAATGGATAGAAGCATTTCCCTCCATCCATCTTCAGCGATGCCGAGACTATGGACCCGCGACGAAATTGCTGGGGGCGCTTGAGTATGAACACGATCCCGAAACACTTGTAATTACGGTGGATGACGACACGTGCTACCCAGACTCAATGGCGGAAATACTTATAACCGCATGGCAGGAGTACGGTGATCACGTCTATTGCTCAGCGGGATTCAACATCTCGGAACCGGATGAATTTGCGCAAAATATCGTTGGTCATTTGCATGGAATTCGCGGGCACATGAAATCCGTGCACGTCGCCGAAGGCTACGGTGGCGTGCTGTACCGGCGGGGTCTCTTCAACGATGACATTTTCAATATTGAAGATATGCCCGATTGTCTGCTCTTTTCGGACGATCTTTACATCTCCAATTACTTGAGCCGCGCGCGAATAAAGAAGTTCACTCTCGAGACCCCCAGTTACGGAGGGGTGGGATTCTGGAAGCCACGGGTTCTCCCGTTCGGCTTCGATGAAGATGCTCTCCACCGTGACGCCAGCATTGGCACGAACCGTACGCGATACGCCCAAGCGATCCGTTATCTTCTGGATGCAAACTCATTTTATCTTTTGTCGGATTAAGTCATGCGCATTGCGGTGTTGTACGGGCCCGGAGACATTCGGTTGGAAGAGGCCCCGGTGCCGGTACCGGCGGCGGACGAGGTTTTGGTCGAGATTCGAGCTGCCGGAATATGCGGTTCCGACCTTCATCGTTATCGCGGGCTCGACCCCTGGGGGGGAGAACTTCGAGTGCCGCAACGTGGAGGACATGAGATTGCAGGAGTGGTAGCGCGGCGGGGACGGAACGCGGGAGACTTCGAAGAGGGCCAAACAGTAGCCATCGAACCCATGCAGCTTGCCGGCTGTGGCGAATGTTATCTATGCCGGCGCGGCGACTCCAATCTGTGCAGCCGCCTCGAGCGTCGGCGAGCCAGCTTTGGATTTTCCGAATTCGACGTTGCCCCCGTAGGACACATATTCGCTTGCTCGGATCAGCTCCCGGCAGAGGAAGCGGCCCTCGCCGACGTCTATGCGTGCGCTCTTCACGCGCTCCATCGGTCTCCGGTCGGGCCCGGCGACCGGGTTCTGACGATCGGAACCGGACCCCTCGGGTTTGCTCTGGGGCAGCTCGCGCGGCTGGCGGGAGCGAAAGTTGTCATGATGGGACGCCGTGAAGCGGCCCTGAAACAGGCGCTGTCGGTCGGTGCATGCGATGAGAGCGTGCTTTGCAACGATGCCCCCCAAGACTCCGCGGACTCAGTGTTCGAAGCCGTCGGCGGGGGCGAATCAGAGACCATTCGGCTGGCAGTCGACGCTGTCGTTCCGGGAGGCGCGATCATCGTGCTCGGGGCGTTTGCCGGGGATGTGCGTACGCCTTATCGGGAGGCGAACCGCAAGGAAATTCGACTGCGATGGTCCAATGGTTACTCCAGTTGGAACGGAACCCGCGAGTTCCGCATGGCGCTTGATCTGCTGGCCTCGCGCCGGATGAACTCAGCCGGGCTTATCACGCACCGCTTCCGGCTGCCCGAAATCGCAGAGGCCTTTGCCACTGCGGAAGGCAAGTTTCAGTCGAATGCAACTAAGGTCACCATCATTTCGCGGAGAAATGACAGCGGTGGATTGAATGGGTGAACTTCAAGCTTCCATTCACTTCCTCGCGGCCGGCACGGTACGAATCGAGAGCGCTGCGATACCAAAGCCCGGTGCGGGAGAAGTACTTATCCGCACCAGCAGGACACTGATCAGCACGGGTACTGAACTGACGATTTATGAGAGCAATGGCGACGCTGGCGCGGCGTGGTGCGAGTTTACGCGATTTCCAAGGTCCGTGGGCTATAGCAACGTGGGTCGGGTCATCGAACTGGGGGAAAGAGTGGACCTCAGTTGGATGGGTCACACCGTCGCATCCCGCGGTTCCCACAGTGCCTACGTTGTCCGCCCGGTGTCTGACCTTCGCCGCGTGCCGCTCGGAGTGTCCAACGAAGAGGCAGCGTTCGCGACTCTGGCAGGCGTGGTGATGAACGGACTGCGGCGCGTCCAACTGACGTGGGGTGAGAGCATGGCCGTCTTCGGGCTGGGCCTCGTGGGCCAACTTGCAGTGAGGATTGCCGCCGCCGCCGGAGCAGAATCAATCTTCGGAATTGACGCTTCTGCTGGCCGGGTGCAAAAGCTTCCGCAGTTGCCGTGGGTGACCGGAATTGCCTCGCAGGTCGAGGACCTTCGTGGCATTCTGCGGGAACACGGCGCCAAGGCAGGAGTCGATGTGGCCGCGGAGGCTAGTGGAGATTCGGCCCTGATTCCACGCGAAATTGGTGTTCTCAGGGATCAGGGCCGTCTTCTGATCTTGAGTAGCCCACGCGAAGCGACAGCGTTTAATTTTCACGATCTTTGCAATCGCAGGAGCATTCAGATTGTCGGCGCCCACGGCTTTTCGCAGCCCACGATTGCAACCAACGACTATCCCTGGACCGCCTCGCGTCACGGCGATCTGTTTCTTGACTGGCTTGCAAAAGGCCGGCTCAGCTGCACGGAGTTAGTGACGCATCGTTTCCCTTTCAGTCGTGCGGCCGAAACATACGCATGGCTTGCGGTGCACAGGCAAGAAGCGCTGGGCGTCATTTTTGAGTGGGATTGATAGATGAGAATCGCTCTCCTCCAGGAAGAACGCTATCTTCCCAGCCATCACGGCAGTAACAAAAGCAACCGAAGTCTGCTCGAAGCCCTGTCGGGTGAGGGAAACGAGTGCGTCGCGTTTGCGTCCGTCCTGCTGCGGGACACGACTCTGGCACAACTCGCCCAGGACATGTCTCGATTTGGAGTCTCTGTTCGCCAGAGTGAGCCGGGGCATCTGGCCTACGAATATCGGGGCGTCGAGGTTCGCGGAATACCTCGGGTTGAAGCACGTGCGGAGCGAAGCCGGTTTGTGATCGATCAATTGCGTCGTTTCAAACCTAACATCACGATCGTGTCTTCCTCCGGGGACACATATCTTCTCCACGGCGCCCTGACGTCGGCGCAAGGCCAGGTGATTTACGTCGCCCACGGGAATCACGATCTGCCTTTCGGTCCCGACTCCTTGTATCCGGATCAAGAGAAGCACGCGCTGCTGCGGAATGCGGCTGCCGTGGTCGCGGTCAGCCGCTACGAACGCGACTATATCCAGCAGTATGGCGGGATTGAATCTGTGCTGCTTCATTTTCCCGTGTACGGCCGCGGCCCGTTTCCCAATCTCGGCTCGTTCGACACCGGCGCGGTAACGTTACTCCATTCGTGTCGCACCAAGGGCGTAGACATTCTGCTGGAGCTCGCACGAGTGTTCCCCAGCGTGCAATTCGCCGCGAGTCGTTGGGGAGGGGCGCCGGAGGCAATTGCCCAACTCACAAACGTACCCAACATTGAACTTTTGCCGCCTGTCGACGACATCGAAGACGTTCTCCGCCGGACGAAAATTCTCCTGGTTCCTTCGCTGGTCCCGGAGACGTTCGGACTGGTCGCGACCGAAGCAATGCTCCGAGGCATCCCGGTCCTAGCCAGCAACTTGGGTGGCCTGCCTGAGGCCACGCTCGAGGTCGGTGAATTGATTGAAGTGCGCCGCGCTAACCCTAGCCAGGAAGGTTACAGCTTTCCAGAGCAAGACCTCGACCCATGGCGCCGCAGTCTCGAATGTTTAATCTCCGACCGCCACACCTATGAACGCCTTTCATCCGAGTCGAGAGCCAAAGCGGCCAAGTTCGTCAGTCGCATTAGTGTCCGACCCTTCGAGGAGTTATTCCAAAGGCTATCTTCAGCCCCGCAATCCCCCAGGGACGTAGTGGCCGTGGTAGATCCATTTGATGCCGGGTATCTTCTGGCTGAGGAACTGGTGCGTAGCGGACATGACGTTGCCGCCGTCATCAGTGGAGAACACATCGACGCCGAAATTCTCGCAAAATGCGATCCTAAATTATTCCACTCCATCCTTCACCACCACGGCGACACGGGATTGTCGGCGGCTTCTCTGCGAACTCAGGGTGCGAGATGCGTGCTTGCCGGATGCGAAACGGGCGTCAATGTGGCCGATGCATTGAGCGAGGCCATGGGACTGCCCGGCAACGGAACAGCCAAAACGGCAGCCCGGCGAAATAAGTTCCTCATGTCGGAGCTTGCAGCCAGTCATGACCTGCTGGTCCCTGCCCAGTATTACTCGTCCTCGGTAGACGAAATCGTGCGATGGGCCCACGACTGGGCGCAATGGCCGGTGGTGGTAAAGCCGCCCGAGAGTCTAGCCTCTGACGATGTGAGGCTGTGCAGAAATGAAACGGATATCCGCGACGCGTTCGCTCAGACCGTTGGACGCCGCAACATAGCCGGCGTGATTAACCATGGCCTGATCGTGCAAGAACTGATGGACGCAACCCAGTACGTCGTTGATACCGTGACGATGGAGGGCCAGCATTACCTGGCTGGTATTTGGCGATATGGGCGACCCTATTTCGCTGAGGCCGTTTTGCAAGCCCTGCGTACTGGTGAGGACATGCCCGAGGTCGCTCGTCGTCTCGGTTGGTCTGCGTTAGCATACGGAGCGATCAGTTCGGTGTCGAAAGAAATTCTGCCCGGTCAAGGCGACTTGGCTGAGACCCTCTTCGAATATGCGCGACGCGTCCTGGATGCGCTGGAAATCCGCATGGGGCCAGCTCACTTCGAATTGATGCAGACTGCAGCGGGCACACGAATTGTTGAAGTGGGCACCCGGGTGCACGGAGCCGCACCAACCCACATGGTCAGTCGGATGTGCACCGGCAGTGATCAGGTGCAACAGACGATTCAACTCTACCTGGAGCCAGAATGCTTCCGGCGCAGGGCCCGGCGTTCCTACACTCTAAGTCTGCGGGCGATGATGGTGAGGCTTACTCCCTGGAGGCGCGGTATCCTAAGCGGGTTCCACGGACTCGAACGGATCCGGAAGCTTCCGTCTTTTCATGACACGTTCGTAATGGCTGAACCGGGCCGCCGCACTCCCGGGTGCGTGGGCGTGGTCATCCTCGTTCATCCGGACGAGGATGAGATGCGGCGAGATCACGATACGATCCGGGAACTGGAGCAGCAGGACTTATACGCGATCGAAGACGACCAAAAGGAGATGGCGTTTGGAGCCAACTAACAAAGGGTTCCGAGCGGATCCCCGGCGCTGGCAGCGAGTCTGGTCCATTGGCATTTATGCGGGCCCATCGCCACTGGCTCTATCCCCTGAAGCTCACAATCCCGTCCTGACTGCGCACGACGTGACCGACGTGGACGCCTATTACGTCGCAGACCCCTTCCTTCTTTATGCCGAATGTGCGGATCGGTCGGCATGGCATATGTTCTTTGAGGTGCTGATCAGGGCGACACGAAAGGGCGTAATCGGCCACGCAACCAGCTCGGACGCCAAAACCTGGCAATACGAGCGCGTAGTGCTGGATGAGCCTTTTCACCTGGCTTATCCTCAAGTATTCCTGTGGGACGGCCAGGTCTATTTGCTGCCGGAGACGCTGGATCACGAGGCAATCCAACTGTACCGGGCAACGGATTTTCCAAGGCGCTTCGAGCCGGTCGCCGATCTCATTGCAGGTCGGTGGGCAGATCCCACTATTTTCCGCTATCAAGGACGCTGGTGGCTTCTGGCCTGCTCCACTCCATTCGAAAATCGTACCCTTCACCTGTTCTTTGCCGACGATCTGCAAGGACCTTGGCTACCCCACATCCGGAATCCGATTGTTGCCGATGACCGCCATATCGCCCGCCCGGGCGGGAGAGTGCGCCTCGTTAACGGGCGTTTGATCCGCTTCGCGCAAGACTGCGAGCCCCGGTACGGCTCGCGCTTGAGGGCGATCGAAATGGTCGCACTCTCACCAACCGAATATTTAGAGCGCGAGTGCGTGGAGAGCCCTGTTCTCCAACCCAGCGCAGGCGGATGGAACTCAGTAGGGATGCATCATCTAGATGCGAACGAACTTTCCGACGGGTCGTGGATCGCCGCGGTGGACGGGGACACCTTTCAACCCGGTCCCGACGACGACAATGGTTGACGCCCTTGATCTGGTAATGCCGGTCTTTAACGAAGAGGCTTCGCTTCCCTCAGTGCTCCAAAGCCTATGCGGACAGATGAGCTCCCCTGGCCGCCCTATGCCTCGCGGGGCAATGCGGATTATCGCGGTTAACAATGCCAGCACCGATGGTAGCCGGGAGATACTGGAACTCTTTGCAAGCGATCCGGACACGCCGGAACTTGTGATAGTGGAAGAACCCGAAAAGGGCGTTGTCACCGCTCGCGGCCGAGGTGCCGAGTTTGCTCTTCGTTGCACGCAACGTCGGTTGATTGTGCATTGCGATTCCGACAGTGTTTTCCCCGAGACTTTCGTGAGCGACATTCTTCGCCGTTTCGCGCGCAACGATATAGACGTCTTCAGTTACCTGGGCTTCGAGCCCCTGGCATTTTGGACACGCGTTCCCGATCTTGCCAGGCGGCAGTTCACCGAGATCGGTAGTATCTCTTTCGACCGCGACACCCTGGCGGGGTTTGAATTCGAGGAGTCACGTGCCCTGCTGAGCGCGCGAATCTATCGCGATTTCGAGAACGTCCCCACGCAGTGCGGCTTGGCAATGACCAAGGAGGTCTACTCTCGCGTCGGCGGATATCAACGGGAATTTAACGCCGACGGCAGCGAGCGACTGGGCGAAGCCCGCAACTTGATGTTCAGGCTTGATCTTGGAGGCGCGCGATTTGACCACCAGGTATGGCCATGCGTCCAGGTAAACCCGAGACGCTATCTCCTCGAGGCCGACGACCTATGGGCCGGACGGTCTTATAACGGCGGAATGACAGATCTTCGCTCTCTGATTGAGGAACAGCACTACCGCACCCTGAATAAGTCGGCTGATCAACTGGATTACAGGGTCGCGCGGAGAAACGCCATCCAGCGATACATCATCGACCCGTGCATCGCCAGACCCGAACGGCTCGAGAAGAACGCTCAATATTTCGGAGACGCCATAAGCCCCCTTCGCAATACAATCGAAAAGTTTCATCGTTCGCGGCGGGGGACCCTCTATACGGAAGCACGTCCGTTGTCGGATGATTTAACTAATTTATATTGTGAAACCGTTGTGGAGAATCTCCGCCGGATGAGTTGCGATAATCAGCTCCCGTGAGGGCCGATTTGTCCATACACACCTTTGTTCTCGTGAGGAAACGGAACTCTTGGAAGGGGTCGCGCGAGAAATTCATGAAGTTCATTCCAGTCACTTTTCACTTGCCAATTCACCACTAGCAAGTTCGTGCGTTTTGCGAAGTATTTGAGAACAGATCGCTGATGATCCAGGTATCGCTCAATGATACGTTCGCGTGAAGGAATGCTTTCTTCCCGGGCCCCCCGTGATCGCCAGTGATTGCGGTTGCTCACCGCCAGAGCCTCGGGATCTCGCGTTGTATAAACGAATCGAGCCGTCGGGAACTCCGCATCCATTTCTCTGTATAGAAACATCCAGGGATAGTCGGTGAGGGCGTCAAACTGCCGAGCCCGTTCCAGCACAATGCGCATGCAGGGAGACCACAGTTCCGGGCAGGTGTTCCAGGGATCGTCCGGAACTCTACCGTCGTGCCACCATTCTTCGTGGGAGTGCCGATAGCCAAGTATTTCCAAGGCCCGGCCCAGCGTGGTGATTCCGGTCTTGAACATCCCTATTCCAAACACTTTGTCTATTAAAGGCATGGGGGAACACGAGCCCACGAGATTATCATAATTGTGCTCCCTGCAGAAAGTTCGTTCTACCCAACCGATTGTAGGTAGGGCGTTGAATGGCTGAGTTTGCGGCCGTCGGGCTCGGTCCTGATCTCTTTGCTCACGGACTCGCATTGCACAAGCCGCAAGGGCAGTCCAATTGGTCCGTCAAGGCGTCGGCGAGATAAAGCAATTCAACTCTTCCGGGACGAACTTGAGGCTCGCAAAGGAACAACGGGAATCCCGTGGCTACGGCCGCCCCAAAAGTCGAACCTCTATTGGACGGTTCTACGTTTTGGCGATTGCGCCAGTGCTTGTACCGAAAAGTCGAAGAAGCCGCCCAAGACGCAGGCCTCGGAAGCCTCTGTGTGCGGCCATCGAGCTGAGCCGCCCCAGCTACTACCGGCATCGGTGTGCGCGTCAGCCGAGGGCGGAAACCATGGTGCTGCGGGACCAGATGCAGAAGATCGCGTTGCAGTGGCGGGCCTATGGCTATCGCCGGATCGGCCAGGAGTTGAAGCGGCGCGGCTACCGCGTCAACCATAAACGGGTGCTGCGCCTGATGCGCCAGGACAATCTGCTGTGTCTGCGGACCACCGACTCGGGGGATCCCTTCCCGGTGTTTTCCAATCTGGCGGCGACCCTGGTGCCGAGCGGCATCAATCAGCTCTGGGTGGCCGATATTACCTACATCCGCCTGCGCTCGGAGTTTGTCTATCTGGCGGTGGTGCTGGACGGGTACTCGCGGCGGGTGGTGGGTTGGGCGCTGGGACGCACGCTGCAAGCCGAGTTGGCGCTAACGGCACTGTGCATGGCGGTGGCCGAGCGCCAGCCGGCGGCGGGACTGGTGCATCATTCCGTCTATAACGACGTTGGCGGTGTCAAGTCGGCGAAGAGGCAGACGGGGGCGAGGACGCCAGAGAGTGCGCCATTTCGCTCTCGTAGAAACGTTTTTTGTGTGTGTCATGACCAGGCTCGTGTTGCTGTTTATGTTCGTGTGTCGTTAATCGTGCGGTCGACTCGGAGGTCGTGCCACCCATCTATCCGGCCTTTACGACGACCATGATTAAAGATTCGAATTCCCCTACTCTTAGGGGAGGCAGGCTGCCCATTCAACCGCACGGTGCTTGCGGCACCACGGAATGACGCGGGCTGGCCTGCACAACGAACCTCTTAGAGTTGCGCATCTTCGAAACCCTTTCCATAGTTGCGCAACATCCAGTACAACCGTACCGCCAGCTTGCGGGCCACCGCTACCTTGGCTTTGCTGCGGCCGATGCGCGGCACCCAGCGCCGGTAACAGCGGCCCAACTCAGCGTCGCCCCGCACCGCGCTCTGCCCGGCTTCCACCAGCAGGAAGCGCAGAAACGGGTTGCCCTGTTTGCTGATGCGTCCCAGCCGCTGGTGCCCGCCCGAGCTGTGCTCCCGCGGGATCAGCCCCAGATAGCTGCTCACCTTTCCCGAGTCGGCAAAGCGTTTCGCATCGCCGATGGTCAGCACGAAGCCCAGTGCCGTGTTCGGTCCTACGCCCGCCTGCCGCATCAGCCAGCGCGCCTCCCCCCGCTGCTCGGCTTGCTGCACCTGCCGGTCCAGCTCGGCGATCTCCCCATCCAGTTGGTCCAGCATCTGCAACAACTGCCCCCGCCGCTGGGCCGCGAACGGCAGCAGCGCCAGTGCCTCCAATTGCTGGCGACCGGCTTTGGTCCACAGCCGCCGCTTCTTCTGCAGCCCCTGGTTCAGTGCCAGTGAGTGCAACTGGTTCTTGACCTGAGTGCGCAACCGCACCCGCTGATGGCGATGCAGCAGCAACTGCCGCACATCCTTCGCTGGAGGAGATCACTCAGATGCTGCACGTCCTGCCCGAACCGGCGGCGACGATTGTGGCTGCTGCTTCCTTCACGGGTGCTCGCAAGGGAGAACTTCGAGGTTTTCGCTGGGAGGACTTCGACGGCGAACAGATCAGGATCTCGCAGTCCTACTGGCGCAATCACGTCCAGGAGCCGAAGACAAGAAAGAGTAAGGCTCCTGTCCCTGTGATTTCCCAGCTTGCTGAGCGTCTTGAATTGCATCGCGAACTCTCCGGCAATCCGGAGGTCGGCTTGATGTTCCCGAGTCCTCTTGGGACACCAATCAACGTAGACGCGCTGGCCGATGGATGTCATTCGGCCTGCGTTAGAAAAGGCTGGATTGGCTTGGCACGGCTGGCATGCTTTCCGGCGTGGTCTGGCAACGAATCTTCATCACCTTGGCGTTCCGGACGAGACGATTCAACGCATTCTCCGCCATTCGACGGTGGCGGTCACCCAGAACTGCTACATCAAAACTGCGCACGCTGATGCGGTCGCGGCGATGCGATCTCTCGAAAATGCACCTAATATGCACCTTGGGAGAGCGCGGCGCGCAGAATCCTCCGACATTTCGTGGCGGAGGACTCAGTAAATGCCTTATTTTCAACAGTTTGGAAATCTGGCGGAGAGGGGGGGATTCGAACCCCCGATACAGCTTTTGACCGTATAACGGTTTAGCAAACCGCCGCCTTCAGCCACTCGGCCACCTCTCCGGAACGGGCGGGCGCGCACATGCGCTCTGACTCAAGAATCGTACCATACTCTCCAGGTTTCGCCCGTCGCTCCTGTGCGGTGTATCGATTCGCTCCACATCGAACATCCGTGCCGTTGCCGGGGACGCCTAACGATCGTCGCTCGGCGGCGCCGTCAACACCGTTTGATACGGATCGAGCAGCAAGCGCTTCACTCCGGCGGGAGCCTTCAGGCTGAAACGGGTCTCTTCTCCTTCAGCGAAGATCCGGCCTAAATAAATCTTGCGCTCGCCTGCCAGGCCATAGAGCGGAACACTCGTGACCAGATCCGATGGGGCTGCCTTTTGCCGGAGCACGCCGCTGAACGTCACTCCACCGGTGCGAAGAGAAGTTTTCACATCGCCAAGCTCGAGTCGAGGAAACGCGGTGCCGTTGACCCAACCATCGAAGAACCAATCCAGTGACTGCCGGTTGTCGAACCATAGCGATTTCGGCAGTACTTCTTCAACCGCATGCTCAAAATCCAGGTTCGTAATTTCTTTAGCGCTGTAGCGATCGACCAGGGTACGGAGTAATCCGAGAAATACCCTGTCGTCCCCGTCAGGATTCTGCGGCGTTCGCGAAGCGTCGCGCAACATGGTGCGGAGCATATGAATCAGCCATGTGCCCCGGCCGTAGGTAATGAAATCGTAGCCGTTGGGAAATTGTGACGACGACAAGCGCACACCCAGGGTCACCGGGCCAGCTTCGACAAACGAATGTCCGGCCTTCGTTTTCAGGGCAAGCAACTGCCGGTAGTCCTGCAGAATCGTCTGCGCGTCGGCTGGGTGGCTGCGCTCCAGCAGCATCACTGCACAATAATTGGTCAGTGCCTCCAGCAACCACTGTTCGTGATAACTCGCCCACGAAATCTCGTCACCGTACCATTGGTGACCAATTTCATGCGGCATCATGAGTTCTTTGTAAACCAGTTTGTCAATGGGTTCGATCTTCAGCGCGTCGATTTGCTCCGGCTTCAGATACACAAAATTCGACAGGAAGATCAGCCCTGGCCATCCCTGGCTGTCTGTGCCCGGGCGCTCGGTTAATTCAAGCGACGAGAAGGCGTACGGGCCCAGCATCTGCTGCAGTGCCGATAGGGTTTCGGCAGCGCGTTCCGCAAGCAGCTGCCCTGAGTCCGCCAAACCAGGAGCGGGAGGCGCGTTCGCACTTGCCGGCGACCGCAGTTCCGAAGACTCTGCAGGGGTGAGACTTGGTTTCGGGAGTTGATATTCAGAACCCGCCGCCGCGTAAGAATTCACCGGGATGTTTCCCGCCATGGCCGAGGTCCGCTCATAGCGGCCAAGGTTGAAGCCGGCGATCGGCATCCGCTTTTCACTGACCCACCGGCCTACCGTGTAGTTGCCGTCGGGCTCCGACGAGACTTGTTTGCCGGTGGCGACGAGCGTCCAGGGCTGAGGATAGCGGAAGGTGAGATCGTAATTCGCCATTGCGATACCGCGGTTGGGGTACCAGGTTCCACGCGCACCGACATACAACAAGCCGCCGCCGGCATCGGCCAGGACCGAGCCGGCATAGCGGAAACGCAACGACAAACGAACTCCCGCCTGCAAGGGCGCCGGAAACACTACCGCGACGACATCGTTGCCGCGTCGCGCCAGTTCGCTGCCTTCCACCGCTTCGTTTTGGATGAACTCGAGTGGGGCTCCATCCTGTTCCACATGCTTCAATTGCAGATAGCGCGACAGCTCAAACAGGACCACACGCGTTCCGCCGTGTTTTACCCGGGCATCCAGGGTGGCATCGGCGGCAAGGTCGTGCAGGGGATCCAATCGTCCATTGATGGTGTACTTGTCGACGGAGAGAGCATCCCGCGTCCAGGCAGGTCCGGTCGGGCCTTGAAAACGTGTGGTGGCGAGTGGTGCCTTACGCTCGGAGCGCATCGGAAAGCTCATCCACAGGTCGTAGTACGTCTGGTCGCTCCTAGAAGACGTCTTGCCAACCACGACTTGTTCAGGACTCAGCGTATCGAAGTAGACGTCGAAAACACCGTAGTGTTCTCCGGCAAGCCGGACATGCAGAAATTGGTCGGGGAGCGGTTCGGGCTGGCCGGGCGCGGCCGTCTCCGGCAAGCTGGTGAAGGAGATCGACAGACGCATGGCGTCCATAACGGCGAGGCTGCGCGAGTGAGAGTCGTTCCGGGCCAAAAATGCGGCAGCTTCTTCCGGCTCTTCAGGTCGCAGAAAAGGTTGTAACTGTCGGGCGGTGTCGTCGTTAAAGCGTAAGTAAGCGGAGTTGAATTTTTCCTCCAGCACCCCTTCGCCAATAAACAATCCGAGCGAGGCACGCTCCATGCGGTCCGGAGGCCGGACCAACACCTCGCCGTCACCTTCGAAATATGCGCCGGTAATTCGTCCGTCGATGGCGCGGGTGAACCCAATGACGCCGTCGGTCAACGATAGATGAACGTCCTGCCGGTCGATGTCAGCTTCGCGAATCTTGAACACTTGTTGCGGATTGAGTCCTACACTCAGCAACTCGCGATAGAGTGGCAGCACCGGACCCGAGATCAGGGGAATGTTCTGCCCGTGCAAGGGAAGGCTTACAAGGAACAGCAGAAACCATGCGCGGGTTAGCCAATCTCTGTGCGCGATGCGAAGAATCGCCGCCTCCCGCAGGCGCCTGCCTTTCGCCGTTATTCGTCGTTTCGAACCGTTAAGCAAGAGTCTCCCGCCAGAGGCTTCGCTTCATCGAGGCACAATTGAACAACACCAGGCCAAGTAGCAAAGTTCCTCACTGTTAGATACGCGAGAGGCCATTTGGAAAGCACGCGCTTCAAAACGCGAAGCGTCGTTCCTCTCGGTTGGCCAGGCTCGCCCGGCGGCGGACGTGCCCGATAAAGCATCCTATACAATCGAGCGAGCTAAACTCATGAACAAAATGATTGTAGCCAACCTGGTGCATCGGCCTTTTCGCACCCTGATCAGTGTGGTCGCGGTCGCGGTTGAAGTCACCCTGATCCTGTTGATCGTGGGACTGTCGCTCGGCATGCTGAATGACACCAAGAACCGTCAGGCCGGAATCGGCGCGGATATCATGGTGCAGCCGCCCGGTTCTTCGTTGTTGATGGGCGTCAGCGGCGCACCGGTCTCAATCAAGGTGGCCGATAAGCTGAAGCAACTGCCGCATGTCGTCGCGGTTGCCCCGGTAGTAACCCAGCTCACAACCTCGGGCTCCGTCGAAGTGATCGACGGTATAGATCTATCTTCTTTCGAAGCCATGGGAGGTCCGTTCCATTACATTGCAGGTGGTCCGTTTCAAGGTCCCTACGACATGCTGATTGACGACTTGCTCGCCTCCTCGAAACACCTCAAAGTCGGTGACACGCTGGAGACGTTGAACCAGCCGTTTCGCATTTCTGGAATCGTAGAGCACGGCAAAGGGGCACGCAAATTCCTCCCCATCAAAACCCTGCAGGAGCTGACCGGATCGCAGGGTAAGGCGTCGATCTTCTACGTAAAGCTGGATAACCCCAACAACGCCGACCAGGTGGTCCAGGAAATCAAACACGTTCCCGGCATGGAGAATTATGGTGTTCATTCGCTGAAGGAGTACCTCAGCCTGATGACTTCCACCAGCATCCCAGGCCTCGGCACGTTCATCAACGTGGTGATCGGTATCGCCATGATCATCGGTTTCATTGTGATCTTCCAGGCCATGTATACAGCCGTCATGGAGCGCACGCGCGAAATCGGTATCCTGAAGTCGTTGGGCGCCGACAAGCTGTATATCATCAACGTCATTCTTCGGGAGACGCTCTTGATCTCGATCGTGGGGATCGTCCTGGGTATCGCGATCAGCTTCGCGGCCAAGGCCGGACTGCGCATGAAGTTTCAAACCTTGCCCATCCTGATCACGTCAGGATGGTGGGCGGTTCGCGCGCCCATTATCGCCATTATCGGATCGATGCTGGGGGCCTTTTACCCGGCGCTGAAGGCCGCACAAAAAGATCCGATTGACGCCCTGGCGTACGAGTAGCGGGCAGCAATCAGCATCAGCCATCAGCATTCAGAATTAGCAACCAGCGCCGACCAGCCATAACCCATTGGCCGGGGCCTCGGCATTGGATTGTTATTCGGATCGGCTTCACAGGCCGCTAAGAACTCATTTCCGAGCAGTCTTGTATCAGCGCACGACCTCACAGGCTGCTGAAAAACTCGTTTCCGGCGTGTATCAGGGCACGACCCCGTCCAGCCGTGAGGGGCCTGCGGCTGGTAGGGAGCGCGATCCTGTTGTGCCGCGGCCTCGATTCTGCACCAGCAGGGCAGAGGCGGTTGGTGATAGCTCGGGCGAACCGCAGATCCCTCCCGAACCGGCTGAAACCTTTCGGGAGGACATACCTGAAGGTGCAAACAAGTGCGGTTGCAATGAGCCGTTTGAACCCGCCCTGGCCGCATTGGCTACAATCCTTTTCATGTCCAACGTCACTCTTTCGCTCGAAGGCAAGGTCGCGCTCATCACCGGAGGCTCGCGTGGCATCGGCGCCGCTACCGTCCGGATGTTCGCCCAGGCGGGAGCACGCGTTGTCTTCAACTATGTGCGCGCTGAAGCCGAGGCTACTCAAGTGGTCTCGGACAGTGGAGCGGACCGCTGCTACGCCGTGCAAGCCGACCTGAACGGAGTGTCTTCCGCGAAATCGCTGGTGGGTGCCACCGTCGAGCGCTTCGGATCGCTCGACACGCTCGTCGTGAATCATGGCATTTGGCCGCCTGACGATGTGCCGGTCGACCAGATGTCGGACGAACAATGGCGAAACACGGTCGCCATCAATCTCGACAGTACATTTGCACTGGTCAAGCACGCTGTCGCACACATGAAGATGCAGGGCAGAGGCGGGCATATCGTCCTGGTCAGCTCGACAGCGGGTCAACGCGGCGAGGCCGGGCACTGCGACTACGCGGCGACCAAGGGCGCCATTATTAGCATGACCAAGGGCCTTTCAACGGAGCTCGCGCCTTTTGGAATTTACGTCAACTGCGTCGCGCCCGGTTGGGTGGCAACCGACATGTCGGCCGAGGCGCTGAACGATGACAGGCGGCGCGAAAAAATCTTCTCGACCATCCCCCTCGGCCGCGTCGCTACGCCGGAAGAGATTGCAGCGCCCATCCTTTTCCTTTGCACCCCTCACGCCGGTTTCGTTACCGGTGAAGTCTTCAATGTAAACGGTGGAGCGGTGCTGGCCGGATAAGAGTCCGTCAGAGCTGCACGATCACTCGTCGCTGGGCGATTCGACAAAACCCATCTCCGCCAGATGCGCCTCTGCGATGTGCACCACGGCCTCGGTGGTGTGCCCGGTTTCGCGCAGTTCCTTCCACAGATTGTCCACTTCGTCAGGAACGATCGCGCTGGCGTGGCGCAGGAAGTCGTCGAGCCCCTGGGGGTCCACAACCTGGACCCACGAGTTGGCTCCAATGTTGTAGTTCACTTGAAATTCTTCAGGGTCGGACCTGAGACGAAAGATGTGCAGCGTTCCTGACATGTCTTCCTCGGATGGCGGAATGAGAAGCAGGTTTCGACGAATTGTAAACCGTCGGAATCAAATCATTCGCCGGCGCGACCAGTCAAGTGCCAATCGACCAGAACGTTCTCTGTGGCGTACACTGACGCGAACAGCCACAAAAAAGGGCGCGGGATCTTCCGCGCCGTCAGGTTCCACGGAGGATGTCAGGCTTCCATCGGGGAAGCTTCTGGAAAACGCAACTTGCATTTGGCCAAAGCTTTGTTGAGCATGTCCTCAACTTCGGTTTCGTCGAAGTTCTTCGCCATCGCGAGTTCGCTGACCAGGAGGTAGCGGGCCCGTTCCAGCATCTTCTTCTCCCGGAAACTCAGGGCCTTGGACTGGCCCAGCAGCAGCAAACCTTTCAGAACTTCGGCAACATCGATCAGGGACCCGGTTCGCATCTTGTCGGAATTTTCCTTAAACCGGTACTTCCAATCGGTATGGCTTTCACACTTGCCGTCGCTTAGGAAATCCAGGATCGTCTGCACCTCGCCGTTGCGGATCACACGCCGCAGGCCGACGCTGCCCACGTTGTGAAACGGCACCATCACCTTGAGACTGCTGGCTTTAATCTTGAGGAGGTAAAATCTTTCGATTTCCGAGCCGATCGTCCGACTGCTGATCTGCTCAATGACGCCCACCCCGTGGTTCGGATAGACGACCTTGTCGCCGATACTGAAGCTTTGGTTATTCATGAGGGCAGGGCCGCTCCCCAGCGGAAAAAACCTTAGGCCTGTGAAGGGGAACCACACCTTACATAGTCCTTTTAGTATACCTCCGTTCTCTCAAACTGGTCAATTGACGCGGCTTTGGACAGTGGCTCCGCTGGAATCAGCAGCCCTTGCCATACTCCGGTTTACAAGGTAATCACCGACCGTACAATTACACCCGGACACTGCGAGGAGTTCTGCCTATGTCTATGAAGCGTGTGATCAAAGGTGTTCACATCGTCCCGATGGGGATGGCAAACGCCTTCCTGATCGAGGGTGATGACGGGTTGACACTGATCGACGCTGGTTACCCAGGTAAGCAGGCGGCCGCCTTCGAGGCGATCCGCAGGCTTGGCCGTTCACGCGATCACCTCAAGCACCTGATTTTCACTCACGGCCACCCTGATCACATCGGCAGCGCAGCTGCCATCGTGCAGGAAACCGGTGCGAGGACCTATATGCACCCACTCGATCTCCCTATCGCCGAGAGTGGAGGTCCTTTTCGGCCTTTGAGGGCGGCGCCTGGTCTGTTGCGGCGAGTGCTGTGCCGGCTGCTCTACCATCCCGACGAGCGAGTGGAACCGGTAGCCATCAACCAGCCTTTGACCGCCGGGGAAATACTGCCCATCGCGGGTGGCATTGAAGTTATTGCTACCCCTGGGCATTGCGCGGGACAGGTCGCTCTGCTGTGGCGTCCGGGACGAATGCTGTTCGCAGGCGACGTGTGCATGAACATCATGGGCCTCGGTGATCCCATTGGCTTCGAGAGTTTGCAGCAAGGTCGTGCAAGCCAGCGGAAAGTTGCCAGTCTTTTCTTCGAGGTTGCGGGGTTCGGCCACGGCGCGCCGATCACTCGAGATGCGTCGAAGCGTTTCCGCGAGAAGTGGGGTCAAGGAATTGCGTCATCTTGACGGCGAGCGCCGGCCTTGGCTAGAAATCGACAATTCAACTACGACCATTCCCTGAGGTAATGCTTCTCCGTCACATCGGTGGCCGAGTACCTCCTCCTAATTATGGTGCCTTCGTCCGGGCCGCGGCATCCAAGCTGAGAATAAGGCTCGAACCCGGGAAGCTGTTCGCGTATCCAATTCCCGGGGAGCAGAGAGGGATTATGGCTAATGTGCTTTCGCCTGGAACGCAGGCCCCGGACTTCACTCTCAACGTAACCCCCGACCAGAAACTCTCACTCCGGGAGCTTCGCGGGCGGCCTGTCATTCTTGCCTTTTACCCGGCTGACTGGAGCCCTGTCTGCGGCGATGAGATGGCACTCTTCAACGAGATTCTTCCCGAGTTCCAGAAACATGGCGCGGAGTTGCTGGGCATCTCGGTCGATGGCGCATGGTGCCACTCAGCCTACGCTAAGCACAACAATCTGCACTTTCCGCTGCTGGCAGACTTTGAGCCCAAGGGCGCAGTCTCCCGGAAATATGGGGCCTATCGCGAAGCAGACGGCTTCTCCGAGCGCGCTCTGTTCGTGCTCGACGAAGATGGCAAAATCATGTGGAGCTACCTTTCGCCGGTGGGCGTAAACCCCGGCGCAGACGGTGTTTTGCAGGCCCTGGAAGACTTACGAAGCAGAAAGGAGACCCATGGCTACGCTCAAAGTCCAAGTCAATGAACAGGATCACATCCAAGGACCCATAGACGCACCGGTGACCCTGGTGGAATATGGAGATTACGAGTGTCCACATTGCGGCCGCGCTCACCCTATCGTGAAGGCCATCCAGAAGCACTATGGCGATCGTGTTTGCTTCGTCTTCCGGAATTTCCCCCTGACCCAGATCCATCCTCTGGCGGAGCCTGCGGCTGAGGCTGCCGAATTCGCGGGCTCTCACAAGAAATTTTGGGAGATGCACGATGGTCTCTACGAAAATCAGGACGAGCTTGGCCCTGAACTGTTCCTCGAGTTAGCCACGGAACTCGGTCTTCCGCAACCGGGATTGGTCAGCGCCCTGGAAAATCACGAGTTCTTAGCCAAGGTTCGCAGCGATTTTACCGGCGGAGTGAAGAGCGGAGTGAACGGCACGCCCACCTTCTTCATCAACGGCGTTCGGCATGAAGGATCGTACGAGTACCAGGACCTCATTACCGCCATTGACGCTGCGATGGCTCGCCACAAAACACCGGCAGCCTGAGTGCCGAACTTTCAGGGAAGCGGCGCGACCCGAGTGGCTCGCGCCGATCCTGCTACATTTCTGCCCCAACTAACGTTTCCATCTCACCTTCATCAATCACGCTAACCCCCAGCTCCTTGGCCTTGTCGAGCTTGGAGCCGGCCTCAGCCCCGGCCACCACATAGTCCGTCTTCTTGCTTACCGAGCCGGAGACCCGTCCACCGGCATCTTCGATCATCTGCTTGGCTTCCTCGCGCGTATGGCGCTCGAGGGTTCCAGTCAGAACGAAGGTCTTGCCCGCGAGGGTTGTCGCGCGCTGCTTCTTGTGGCCGGTCATCGCGAGTCCTGCAGCACGCAGCCGCTCGACCAGTGCGGCGTTCTTCGGCTCGTCAAAAAATTCGCGGATGCTTTCCGAAACCCGCGGGCCGATCTCATTCACCTGCTGCAGCTCTTCGAGGCTGGCAGTCCTGAGGCCCTCCATCGAGCCGAAGTGTTCCGCCAGAAATTGCGCGGTCCGCTCCCCCACCATCGGAATGCCAAGTCCGTAGATCACGCGTTCCAGCGGCAGCTTCTTCGAATTCTCGATTTCGCTAAGAATGTTCTGTGCCGACTTCTTGCCCATGCGCTCCAGTGTGAGCAGCTTGGCCTCCGTGAGCTCGTAGATGTCGGCAATGTTCTTCACCAGCTTTTGATCGGTGAGCTGATTCACCAGCGCGTCGCCCATGCCTTCAATGTTCATCACGCCTCGCGCAGCGAAGTGACGAACGCTCTCGCGAAGCTTAGCCGGACAATTTGCGTTGATACAGCGATGGTCAGCTTCGCCCTCGGCGCGGACAACGTGCCCGCCGCAAACCGGACAGCGTTCGGGCATGTGAAAGTGGCGTGTGCCGCGCGGACGGTCCTCGAGCACCTTGACCACCTTGGGGATCACGTCGCCGCCACGCTCCACCTGCACCCAGTCGCCGATGCGCACGCCGAGGCGGTCGATCTCATCCATGTTGTGCAGGGTAGCGCGGCTCACCGTCGTGCCGCCGATCGGTACCGGCTTAAGCGCTGCGACCGGCGTGAGCTTTCCCGTACGTCCGACCTGCACCAGGATGTCTTCGATCTGGGTCTCGCCGGAGCGCGCGGTGAACTTGTAGGCGATGGCCCAGCGCGGGGCCTTGCCGGTAAAGCCAAGCTCCTGCTGCAGCGCAATGCGATCGACCTTGATCACAATGCCGTCGATCTCATAGGGCAGGGTGTCGCGCTTGGCTTCCCATTGGTGGATGAAGTCCCATACCTCGTCGAGGTTCTCCACCTTGCGATGATTGGGGTTGACCTTGAACCCCGAGGTCTGCAGGGCCTTCAGCGCTTCGGAATGGCGATCGAAGATGGTGCGGCCCTTGCTGTTATAGAGCCCGTAGCTGAAGAAGTCGAGGCGACGCGACGCGGTGATATTCGGTTCGAGCGTGCGCACAGTTCCGGCGGTTGCATTGCGCGGGTTGGCAAACTTTGCCAGCCGCAGCGCCTCGCGCTCGTCGTTCATGCGTTGAAAGGATGCGGTTGGCATCAGCAGCTCGCCACGCACCTCGAAGTCGTGCGGCAGCTTGGCCTTGTCGAGAGTTTTCGTCGGAATCGTCAACGGCACGCTGCGCACCGTGCGAACGTTTGGCGTGACATCTTCACCCACGGTGCCGTCGCCACGGGTAACCCCCCGCGCCAGACGGCCCTCTTCGAAGTGCAGGGCCAGCGACATGCCGTCGAGCTTCAGCTCGCACACGTAGTCAACTTCGGACTCGCCGGTAAGCTCGTGCACGCGGCGCTCCCAATCGCGCAGCTCGTCTTCGTTGTAGGCGTTATCGAGCGACAGCATCGGCGTCGAATGCGGGACCTTGACCAGCCCCTCGCGCGGCTTGCCGCCCACACGCTGGGTTGGCGAGTCCGGCGTGATCAGCTCGGGGTGCTCGGCTTCGAGTGCCTTGAGCTGGTTCATCAGCGCGTCAAACTCAGCGTCGGTAAGCTCGGGGTCGTCGAGCACGTAATAGCGATGCTCGTGGTAACGGATCTTGTCGCGCAGCGCCTCGATCTTCAGGCGCAGGTCTTTGCCGGAGGCCATTCCAAGATTATGCCAGCAGTCGGGGCCCGGTTGTCAGCTCGCAGCGGACAGGCTTGCTCCGATAGCCCGGCTTGGGTGTTTCACTGGCGCAAAGCTACTTGCGCGGCGCACGCGCCTGCGGGAACATGGGATGCTATGCAGTTGGAGCTCGGCGATTTGCGGGTGCGCTCGTGGCACAGGGACGATCTGGCGGCGCTGGTGCGGCACGCCAATAATCCCAACATAGCGTGCAATCTGCGAGATCAATTTCCCCATCCCTACACCCGGCGCGACGGCCTCGACTACCTGAATTTCGTGCGTGCCATGCAGTTGGAGACCTCGTTCGCGTTGGAGTACGACGGCGAAGCCGTCGGCGGCATCGGCTTCCTGCTGGGCGTCGACATTGCCCGTCGCACGGCCGAGATGGGCTACTGGCTCAGTGAACAATATTGGGGACGCGGGCTGGCGAGCCGTGCGGCCCGCGCTGCTTCCGATTGGGCCTTCGAGTACTACCAGCTCACACGCATCTTTGCCCAGGTCTTCGTGCACAACACGGCTTCCACCCGCGTTCTGGAAAAAGCCGGCTTCGAACGGGAATGCCTGATGCGCAAGAGCGCCGTCAAAAATGGAGTGGTTCTCGACCAGGTGCTGTACGCGAAAGTGAAGTGAGCGCGGCAGGTGCTAGGTTCGAGTTTCAAGTTTCGAGTTTCTGGTTTCGCCATCTCGCCCCGTGAGCGGTTGCGATCCCGAATCCCCGTTCTCTTCATGTTGTCATCCCGAATCCCTTCAGGGGTGAGGGACCTGCGGCTACGTCTTGCGGATGGCCTGTCCGAAGGCAATCAGGTTTCCGTCTGGAGCCAGTACCAGCAATTCCCGCTGCCCGTATTGCTGATCGACAGGCCCATAAACATCGCCCTTCGGCAGCGTGTCCAGCTTCTGCTTGAGTTCGCCATGCAGAGCGTCCACATCGCGGACGTCGATGTAATAGGCGAAGCGACGATTGCCGGGAGGCGCTCCGTCAGGTCGACGCTGTTCGAGCAAACGAAAACCCACGCCTTCGCGCTCGATGTACGCGTAGTTCTCCATACGAAACAGAGTCTCGAAGCCCAACGTTTCGGTAAAGAACGTCAGCGCGCCTTCAAGGTCCGTGACGTGCATGAATGGCGTGATCTGAATGAAGTTCGACACCAGCTCCCTCGCTCCAGAATCGGCTTACTTTCGTCCCGCGGCCTCGACCGAGTTCGTGGGGTCGGCGCCGTCCCAGGTTTCGTCGGCGGTCGGACCATAAACCGACGGCACCGGTTTCCCCAGCAGGCGCAGATACATTGCGAGCTGCGCGCGATGATGGCAGGTGTGCAGCACGCGACGCCAGAACACCCAGATGCGTTGCCGCGTCAAACCGAAGAACGGCACATCTTCCATCCACCAGCCACGCGATTGCGTGGCGAAGAAGTCTAACCTTCGCCGTGCCAGTTCCTCCATCCGGCGGATGTAGCCGGGCAGCTCCGGAGGCTGGGGCAACACGTTGGCCGGCTCCGGTTCCGGCGTGCCGACAAACTCGCCAAAGAAGCGGCGTTCGGAGAGCAACTGATGCTTCAGGATGTCGGCGACTGTGGAGGATTTTGGGTGCGGACGAAACATCAGATCGTCAGGCGAGAAGCGCCTCCAAACCGAGATGACCTTGTTGGTCTCGCTGGCATAGGTGTCGAGCAAGTGCTGGAACGAGGGATCGCTCGCGCGCGGGATTTCGGAATCGGCGATAGCAGCTTGGTCATGCATGGCTGATGCGGAGGTACTGCGCCGCCTCATTTCTTACCGCCAAACAAAAAGGGCGCGACAGACGCGCCCTTGGAATCACGGTGAACAGCCTCAGTTCTGGCTCTTCAGCTGATGCTCAACGTACTTCTCGAGCTTGCCTTTGCGCTCAAGCGTCAGCAGATTGTCGAGCAGCGGATACTTCACGGTTGGATCAACGCGCTGAATCGCCTGATAGGCGCGCAAGGTTCCAGCCAGTCCCGCAGCCTGGGCCGCAGTCTCGTCCTTCAAGCCGGGATGCTCGACCAAAAACGCTGTCTCCGAATAAATCGCCTGCATCCGCAGCTGGTTGGAGTAGGTATTGTTCACTTTGTCGAGTGACCACAGCGACATGCAGCAGGCGTTTACCGTGAGGTCCGGAACCTGCACGATCCACTCGGTCAGCCACATGCGTTTTTCCAGGCCATCTTTGGCCAGCGGATTCTGTTCCAGGCTGCGCGCGTAGTCGATCACGCGCAGCCGCTCTTCCGGCGTCGAAGGGCCGCGCATTTCCGCCAACGAAGGCAGCGCCGCGGCAAGCACTACCAGAAGCACAACCAGCTTACGTAGCATAGCTTTCTCCCTTATCGCCCGGGGGACGATGGGTGTTGGCATCATACCGCGAATTGGGTGCTGCTGACTAACCCCTTGGACACAATTTGTTATCAACTTAAAGTGCAGCTCGCCACGGTTTTCCAGCCCTTCACCCCCGGCGTTCGGCCGCAGCGGCCCGAGCGCGCTATCCCTCTGATTCTGCTGCTCGTGGGATAATCAGGGAGCCATGCAGAAGGTCGTCCACGCCGCTTGTCCGCACGACTGTCCCGATGCCTGCGGGACCTTGATTACTGTCGAGGACGGACGCGCTACGAAGATCCAGGGCGATCCCCGGCATCCTGTGACGCAGGGTTTCCTGTGCGCGAAAGTTGCGAAGTATCTTGACCGTGTCTATTCCCCGGACCGCGTTCTCTATCCCATGCGGCGCAAGGCGGCCAAGGGCACGCGCGGTGGCGACGCTTTCACACGCATCTCCTGGGACGAGGCCTTCGATGAAATTACCACTCGTTTTCGCCAGATCAGCGCCGAGTTTGGACCCGAAGCCATACTGCCCTACTCCTATGGCGGCAACATCGCGCTGCTGAATGGCGCTTCGATGGACATGCGCTTCTTCCACCGGCTGGGCGCCTCGCAACTGCATCGCAGCATCTGTTCACAAGCCGGGGGCGACGCCATCATCTCGGTCTACGGTCGCAAGATCGGCACCGAGCCCGAACAATTCCGCCATTCGAAGTACATCATCGCGTGGGGCGCTAACATTCACGGCAACAACGTGCATCTGTGGCCGTTCATCGAAGAAGCGCGCCACCAGGGCGCTAAGCTGATCGTCATCGACCCTTACCGCACCCGCACGGCGCGCCTGGCGGATTGGCACATCACCATCAATCCCGGCACCGACGTTGCTCTGGCGCTCGGCCTGATGCATGTGATCGTACGCGACGGCCTGCACGATAAGGACTACCTGGCGAAATATGCCGAAGGATTCGACGAACTGGAGAAGCGGCTGCCGGAGTACACGCCCGGGCAGGTTGCCCAGTGGACAGGCCTTCCCGCCGCCGACATCGAGCGGCTGGCGCGTGAGTACGCCACCATGCGCCCGGCTGTGATTCGCGTGAACTACGGTATCCAGCGCTCGCAGAATGGCGGCTCTGCCATGCGCGCCGTCTGCATGCTGCCGGTCATTACGGGATCGTGGAAGGAAGTTGGCGGCGGCTTGCAGCTTTCCACCAGCGGCGGCTTCGGACTGAATCGCCCCGGCCTTGAGCGTCACGACTTGATGCAGAAGAGCGCGCTGGGACGCGCGGCCCGTACCATCAACATGGTACAGCTCGGAAAGGCCTTGACCGAAGTCAACGATCCGCCGGTGAAGGCGCTATTCGTCTACAACTGCAATCCGGCGGCGGTGTGTCCCGACCAGAACCTCGTCATCCGCGGACTCAAGCGTGACGACCTCTTCACCGTCGTGCACGAGCAATTCCTCACCGACACCACGGACTACGCCGACATCGTGCTGCCGGCGACGACGTTCTTCGAGCACAAGGACCTGGTCGCAGCCTACGGTCACTACTATCTGCAAGTGTCGGACCAGGCCATCGAGCCACTCGGCGCATGTAAATCGAATGTCGACCTGTTCCGTGAACTGGGCCGACGCATGGGCTTCGAGGAGGACCTCTTTGGCGTTCCCGTAGACAACCTGATCGACGAAGCACTCGCGTCGGACGCGCCGCAGCTTCGGGGCCTCACCCGTGAGCGGCTGGAGCGCGACCCGCAAGTCCGCCTGAACGTGCATGGCGACGAGAGCCCCGCGCCGTACCTGCCGTTCGCTCGCGGCTTCCCCACGGCGAGTGGCAAGGCATTGCTTTACAACCCGGAGATGATCACGCATGGAATGGATCCGGTGGTGGCATTTGTGCCTCCGGTCGAATCTCGACACCAGCAGGGTTCGCGCCGATTTCCCCTGGAACTGCTGGCACGCAAGGCCGATAACTTCCTCAACTCCACCTTCGTCAATCTCCCGAGCCTGCAGAAGATGGAACGCCAGCACGAGTTAGAGATGAATCGGGACGACGCGGCCGGCCGCGGCATCGCCGACGGCGACCGGGTCCGCGTCTTCAACCAGCGCGGCGAGATTTTCCTGCGCGCGCGGGTCGACGGCGCGGTGCGCGCCGGGGTGGTTGGCGCGCGGCTGGGATGGGCAAAGCTGTCGGCCGACGGCATGAACATCAACGTGCTGACCTCCGACACCCTGACCGACCTCGGGGGTGGTGCTACGTTCTATTCGACCTTGGTCGAGGTGGAGCGTTCGCTCGAAACTTCTTCCCCCAGTATGGGTTAGGGTACGCGTTCGCGCTGGGGGCGGGAGGGGCGGCATGCTTCCGGAGATGACTCGCTGTACCGTATAATTGCGCTTTCACTAAACCAGTATTAGAGGTTGTTGCTATTCCTTGCCATCTTCAGGAAAGACCTGCGGCACTGTTTGACCGCAGACAGCGCTTTGGTCTTACAGCGCTGGGTGGTCTGATCATCTTCTCGTTGGTTTTTCTGGGAATCGCTGGACCGACCGTCTTGGCCCAGCAGACGCCGGACGTTATCTCCAGCATTGTTATCCATGGCAACCGCCGCATTCCCGCCGACACCATTCGCTCCCGCATGTTCACCAAGTCGGGCGACGTTTACGACCAGGCAGCACTGGAGCGTGATTTCAACTCGCTGTGGAACACCGGCTACTTCGACGATCTGCGCATCGAGCGCGAGCCCTCGACCAAAGGCTGGATCATCCACGTCTACGTGAAGGAGAAGCCGACCATACGCGAGATCAACTACACCGGCTTGAGTTCGGTTTCGCAAAGCGACGTTCTCGACAAATTTAAAGAGCAGAAAGTTGGCCTCACCCAGGAGAGCCAGTACGATCCGACCAAGGTGAAGCACGCCGAGGTCGTGATCAAGCAACTGCTCGCCGCTCACGGCCACCAGTTCGCCACCGTCCGTTCCGAAGTGCGTCCTATTCCTCCTGCGGCCGTTGGCTTGACCTTCGTGGTGAAGGAAGGTCCCAAGGTCAAGGTCGGCAAGATCACCTTCGAGGGCAACAAGGCGCTCACCTCGCGCGAATTGCGGAGCGCGATGAAGAACCTGCGCCCCATCGGTATCCCGCATTCCATCTTCCTGGAAAATATTTTCGCTCGCACCTACGACTCGACCAAGCTGAACGAAGACGCCGAGCGCGTCCGCTACTATTACCAGACCAAGGGCTACTTCAAGGCGCTGGTGGCCGATCCCAAAACGCAGATCCACGACACCAGCGGCGTACGCTGGTACTGGCCCTTCAAGAATTCTCCCGGCAAAGCGGTCGACATCACGCTCCCGGTCGAAGAAGGCGACAAGTATCATCTGAAGGAAATCACCTTCACCGGCAACAAGGCGGTAACCAACCTCGCTGGATTGCGCGCGCTCTTCAAGTTGAAGGATGGCGACGTATTCGATACGGAAGCCGTGCGCAAAGGCCTCGACAATCTGCGCAAAGCGTACGCCGCTCTCGGTTACATCAACTTCACCCCGGTGCCCAATACGCTCGCCGACGACGAGAAGAAGCTGATCACCCTGCAGATTGATCTCGACGAAGGCAAGCAGTTCTTCGTGCGCCGCATTGAGTTTGTGGGCAATACGACGACCCGCGACAAAGTCATTCGCCGCGAACTGGCGTTGGAAGAAGGCCAGGTCTACAACGGCAATCTGTGGGAGCTGAGTTTGCTGCGGCTGAACCAGTTGCAGTATTTCGAGGTCCTCAAGCCCGACCAGGATTCCGAGATCAAGCAGGACGTTCAGAACGCCACCGTCGACATCACCCTCAAGGTGCATGAGAAAGGCAAGAACAGTATCGGTCTCACCGGCGGCGTCAGCGGACTGGCGGGCGGCTTCATTGGCCTGAACTACACCACCAACAACCTTTTTGGCAAAGGCGAATCGTTGACCCTGGAGTTCTCCATCGGCCAGTACCAGCGCAACGAAACCCTGGGCTTCACCCAGCCGTATTTGTTCGACAAGCCGCTACAGTTCGGCTGGACGGTGTATCACCGCAGCTATAACTACAACCAGGCGGCCCAGGCGCAGATCCAGTACAACCAGCAGTTGAATCTGCCGCAAAGCTATCTGAACGAGCTGCAGAATTTCACCCAGACCAGCACCGGCTTTACCACCTCGCTCAGCTACCCGCTGAAGCGCTCGTTCAAGCGTGTGGGCATCACCTACCAGCTTGACGACTCGTCGGTCACCACCTACAGCCAGGCGTCCCAGTTGTACTTCGAGAGCCTGGCGTTCCGCGGCATCTCGGGTCCGAACGCCTTGAACGGCATCATTACCAGCGCGGTGGTGCCAAACTTCAGCTACAACCACATCGACAACCCGGCGCGGCCGCACAGTGGCCAGAGCTTCTTCGTCTCGACCGAAATTGCCGGACTCGGCGGAAACGTCCGTTCGCTGAAGCCCGTCATGGAATGGAAGCGCTTCAAGCCGGTGAACAAGGGCCGCAATACGTTCGGAATGCGTCTGCAGGCGTCGTACATCACCGGCTACGGCGGACAGGATGCGCCGCCCTTCCAACGCTTCTACATGGGAGGCGACACCGACATCCGCGGATTCGATATCCGCTCGATTTCCCCGGTGGTGTACTTCCCGACCACCATCACCATTCCGTTGCAGAACCCCGACGGCTCTACGGTCCCTCTCGACCCGACGAACCCGCGGCGTGGCTCGTACAACATCACCATCCCGGTGGAACAGGTCATCTTCCCGGGTGGCGACACCAGCATCATTAACAACCTGGAGTATCGGGTGCCGATCGCCGGCCCCGTCACCATCGCCGCCTTCGTGGATACGGGTATGGACATGGTTCTGCGGACCTCCCAGTTGCAGATTGCCTCGGAACAGCTCACCACGCTGCAGACCACGTATTTCGGCTGCCCCACTTTGACCGCGACCTACAGCTGCTCCGGCGGATCGACCATTCCTTTCTCCGGTCAACTGAAGCCGCTCGCCGGAACGAACTACCAGCCGTACATGTCCACCGGGTTGGAGTTGCAGGTCATCATGCCGGTGGTGAACGCGCCATTCCGCTTCTACTACGCGTACAACCCGCTGAGGGTCGACACAACGGTGACCTCGCCGGTTCCGATTACCCGCGCGATGTTCCCGGCCGGAGCCGCGGGCGACTATACCTACCAGACTGCCGTCTCGAACTACCAGCCGAGTTATCTGATCCGCTATCCCCGCAAGACGTTTCGCTTCACCGTGGCGACAACCTTCTAGAGGAGCCCGAGCTGGTTCTCGGCCGGGCCCCGTACTCTCGACTGGTTCGGATATCATCCGCGAGCCCGCAGGGCAGCATGTGTGTTAGCCGTGGGCGTCAGCCCGCGGTGAGGTTCGCCAAATAACCCCGAGCCGCTTTAGCGGCGGCACTCGCGCTGCCGATGGCGGCTGCCCGTGCACTCGAAGGGTCAGACACTATCCCCGAGCCCGCAGGGCGCCATATGTGTTAGCCGTGGGCGTCAGCCCGCGGTGAGGTTCGCCAAATACCCCGAGCCGCTTCAGCGGCGGCACTCGGCGTCGCGTAGAATCGAGTGAGTACATCCGCAGCCATTCCGTGAAACATCTTCTCAACAAGTGGAGCCTGGCGATCCTGGCACTGTTGAAGCCGCTCGGCATCTGGGGTGTCCTGGGCTTTGCGGCGGTCGACGCATCCTTCCTCGGCATGCCGCTGGACGCCATCGTCGCCGGCTACGCCTACGCGGATCCCAAGCGATTTTTGCTGTATGCGTTGCTCGCGGCCGTGGGCTCGGCGCTGGGCAGCATTCCGATTTATCTCATCGGCTACAAGGGCGGAGAGGTGCTGGTCGCAAAGCGCATGGGAGAAAAGCGCTTTAACCGGATTCGCGACTCGTTCGACAAGCATGGCCTGCTGGCCATCATGGTGCCCTCGATGCTGCCGCCGCCCACGCCCTTCAAGTTGTTCGTGCTGTCCGCCGGGGTCGCGGAGATGAATTTCAGCAAATTCGTGGGAGCCATTCTGGCAGGCCGCTTCCTTCGCTTTGCCTTGGTATCGCTGATCGTGATCCGTTATGGTCCCGAAATAATGGGCTTCATCACCGGCGTAGTTCACACCCATCTGCGATATCTGGTGGCAACCATCGCGGTGGCGATCCTCGCGGGATGGTGGATCCTGCGGACGCGCAGGCTGCGCTCGGCCAGGAAAAAGCAACAGCCCGCGTCACCGGCCTAGGTCATCGCTCAGGCCCGGGGAAGGTAGCTTCGTTCCCAGAAAGCATCTTCCCACATTCAATCTTGAAGACCAGCCGCGGCGCGATTGCGAGCGGTTGGCGCTCACCATCTTCCACTCCAGGGGAAACACTTGAGGAGGACGAATGAAATTTTAGGACGGGACACATTCTCGCTGAGAGCTACCGCGGCCGCCACCAGCGCCCAACCGCCCTCACAACTCGCGGTTCCTGCGGTTCTACAAGGGCTACGGCTGCGGCTCTGCCGCCGGGTCCGCGCCGTACGGGAGCAGTCACGTAGGCGAAGGGATCTTGCGGCTCAGCCGGGCCCCGGCGCAGGATGCGACGAAGCAACGCCCTGATTCGAGGTCCGAGAGGGAGAGCCATTTGTGCGCTCCTTAGAAATTCTGGCCGGCTTAGTCGTGGGCGGCCAGAGCCGGCTGAATGTCTTCCACATCCACGATGTTCGTCGGATACTTGCCGGTATAGCACGCCGTGCAATACATCGCGTCCTCGCCTTCCCCGGCGGCCTTGCGTAGCCCGTCGAGCGAAAGATAGGCCAGCGAATCGGCGCCAATGTACTCGCGAATTTCTTCGACGGATTTGTTGGCGGCGATCAACTGGTTCTTCGAAGGCGTGTCCACACCGTAATAACAAGGAGAAATGGTGGGCGGACACGAGATGCGCATGTGCACTTCTCTAGCGCCCGCGTCGCGCACCATGCGAACAATCTTGCGGCTGGTCGTGCCCCGCACAATGGAATCGTCGATCAGCACCACGCGCTTGCCTTCCAGCACATTGCGCACCGGGTTCAGTTTCAAGCGCACGCCGAAGTCACGCACACGCTGCTCCGGCTCGATGAACGTCCGCCCCACATAGTGATTGCGGATCAGCCCGAACTGCAGCGGGATGCCGCTTTCGTGCGAGAACCCCATCGCAGCCGTCACGCCTGAGTCGGGAATCGGCACCACGATGTCGGCATCGACCGGCGACTCCAGGGCAAGCTGACGGCCCATGGCGTCGCGCGTCTGCTGCACCGCGCGTCCGAATACCATGCTGTCTGGACGCGAGAAATACACATGCTCAAAGACGCAACTGGTCTGCGGCTGTTGCGGCGAATAGAAGCGTGAGTGCACACCCTCCGGGCCAACGATCACCAGTTCGCCCTGTTTTACTTCGCGTTCGTAGGTCGCGCCGATCAGGTCGAACGCACAAGTCTCGGAGGCAAAGACAATCGTGTCAGCACGATGAGCGGCCTGCCCCGAAATGCGTCCCATCACCAGCGGCCGGAAGCCACGCGGATCACGGGCCGCGAAGATCCGGTCCGGCGTTACCATCACCAGCGAGAAAGCGCCCTCGATACGGCGCAGCGAGTCGGCAATCGAATCCACCAGCGTCTGCTCGCGCGACCGCGCAATCAGGTGCATCACCACTTCTGTATCGCTGGTGGTCTGGAAGATCGAGCCTTGCTGTTCCAGGTGAGCGCGCACCTCTGTCGCATTGGTGATATTGCCGTTGTGCGCCAGGGCAATCTTGCCCTTGTTGCACTCCACCATGATCGGCTGCGCGTTGAGCAGCGCCGAGTCGCCGGTCGTGGAATAGCGGGTGTGCCCGATCGCCAGCGATCCGGGGACGAGCGCTAACGCCTCGGCGTTGAAGATGTCGGAGACCAGCCCCATCGCTTTATGCAATTGAAGCTTCTCACCGTTCGAAGCCGCGATGCCCGCCGATTCCTGGCCGCGATGCTGCAGCGCGTACAGGCTTAGGTAGGCGAGCTTGGAGGCCTCGGGATGGCCATAGATCGCCACCACGCCACATTCATCCTTGAACTTGTCGGAAGAAATCAGCATCGCTCACCTGAAACCCGTTTGAAGGGGCACGCCTTCAGGCGTGCCTGGTCGATTTGAGCAGCTTGAGGGCTTTAGCCCTGAGGGATTCTTGTTCGTCTGCAATAGCATCTCCCTCACCGGCCAAAGCCATATCGTCGCTCAACGCTTGTGGCACGGCTGAAGCCGTGCCCTTTCAAAACTGCTCTCGGACGCTGACCTGAAGGCCAGCTCTACCAGTCCACATCTGCGCCCAGTCCGGCTCTGCCCGAACACTAGTCAGCTCTTCTGCAAAGTGGCCGGAACCAGCCGCTCTTCCGTATCCACATGCAGCGCGCGTTCCAGTGCGCTGTCCCACGCCTCGCGCAGTTCGGAGACGGATGCCGTAGCGGCGGTTTGACCGTCCACCCGGATTTCCAACTTTTCCGCTGCCGTATTTCCGATGTGTTCTGCTGAGAGGGCGTATTGTACCGCTATCTGTTGGATTCGTTCCAGGTTTTCCGGGTCGCAGGAAATAAGAATCCGGCTGGCATCCTCGCCGAACAGCACAAACTCCGGAACCAGCCCGCTGGAACTCAGGTCCACGTCGGCGCCGATGCCATGGGCGAAGCCCGACTCGGCCAGAGTCACCGCCAGCCCACCTTCGCTCGCGTCTTTAGCCGATTCCACCACGCCCGCATCGATCATCTCGATAATCGCCTTTTGCAGAGCGGCCTCCCGCTCTAACTCCAGTGATGGCGGAAATCCCCACAACTGACCAAGAATCTCCTTCGCGTATTCCGACGAGCCAAATTCGGCCTCGACGTCCGAAGCATCGCCGGGCTCCGAGCCGCGCAGCAGCACCAGCGCGCGTCCAGTCTGCCGGAAGTGCGGCGCTACGGCCTTATGCACGTCCTCCAGGATCCCCACAATCCCCATGACCGGCGTCGGATAGATCCCCTCGCCCAGGGTTTCGTTGTAGAAGCTGACGTTACCGCCCGTGATCGGCGTTTCCAGCTCCTCGCAAGCCGCGGTGATGCCGTCGATGGTCTGCGAGAACTGCCACATGATGTGCGGCTTCTCCGGATTACCGAAGTTCAGGCAATTGGTTGCCGCAATCGGCGTCGCACCCGAGCACGCCACGTTGCGTGCCGACTCTGCCACGGCATGCATCGCCCCCAGTTTGGGATCGAGATAGCACCAGCGGCTGTTGCCGTCGAGCGCCATCGCCAGGCCGCGCTGCGTGCCTTTCACCCGGATCACGCCCGCCTCATTGCCCGGACCCTCCACCGTATTCGTCTGCACCATGGAGTCGTATTGCTGGTAGACCCAGCGTTTGGAGCAGATGTTCGGACTCGCCAGCAGCCGCTTTAACTCGTCGCTGAACTCCGTCTTCTGGCCTAGCTGAATCCCCTCGGGCAGTTCTCGGGCCACGGGAGGCTCCCAGCGCTCCAAGGGCCGGTGATACAGAGGAGCCTCATCCGTCAGCGCGGCGTTCGGAATCTCGGCCACCACGTTGCCGTGGTGCAGCACGCGCATGGTGGACTGGTCGATGACACGGCCAATCGTCACCGCATCGAGTCCCCACTTCTGGAAGACTCGAAAAACCTCATCCTCGCGGCCGCTCTCCGCCACCAGCAACATGCGCTCCTGCGATTCGCTCAGCATGATCTCGTAAGGAGTCATGCCGGTATCGCGCTGTGGCACCAGGTCGAGCTCGATCTCGAGACCCACGCCGCCGCGGCCGCCCATCTCGCAGGTCGAGCAGGTCAGTCCGGCCGCGCCCATGTCTTGAATGCCGATGATCGCCCCGGTCTGCATGGCTTCCAGACAGGCCTCCAGCAACAGCTTCTCCATGAAGGGATCGCCGACCTGCACATTGGGACGCTTCGCCTCGGAGCCTTCGCTGAACTCCTCGCTCGCCATGGTTGCGCCGTGGATGCCGTCGCGCCCGGTCTTCGAGCCAACGTAAATCACGGGATTGCCGGCCCCCGAAGCCTTGGCATAGAAGATCTCGTCGCGCCGCACCAGCCCCAGTGCGAACGCATTCACCAGCGGATTGCCCGAATAGCAGCTTTCGAACTTCACCTCGCCGCCCACATTCGGCACGCCAAAGCAGTTGCCATAGGATGCGACGCCGCTCACTACGCCTTCCATCACGGAATGGTTCTTGTGCAGCGTCGTCTGGTCGATCTCTGGACTCGGAGTGATCGGTCCGAATCGCAACGAATCCATGATGGCGTAAGGACGCGCGCCCATGGTGAAGATGTCGCGCAGGATGCCTCCTACACCGGTGGTCGCGCCCTGAAACGGCTCGATAAACGAAGGATGATTGTGCGACTCGATCTTGAAGGCGCACGCCCAGCCGTCGCCGATGTCGATGATGCCCGCGTTCTCGCCCGGGCCCTGCACCACGCGCTTGCTGCGCGTCGGCAGCCGCTTCAGGTGTACGCGCGACGATTTGTACGAGCAGTGCTCGCTCCACATTACGCTGAAGATGCCCAACTCGGTAAACGTCGGGGTACGGCCCAGCGACTTCAGGATACGTTCATATTCTTCCGGCGTGATGCCGTGATCGCGAAGCACTTCTGGAGTGATGGTGGGTTCTTTGGCGACGGACTGTGCACTGTCGACTGAGCTCATGGGGATCAGGCTGGAAGCTCTATTTTCTCATGCCACAGCCGCCGACGAAAGGCATACTGTCGGTAACTTTTCGCTCCACCGAGCGTGTCCAAGTAGAGATGCTTCTAGGGCCAGCAGATTTCCGTCAGCAGCACGGCCACGTGGGCGATGGCGGCGTTGTCAGTCCCCATGCCTTCCGGTGTCTTTGCCTTGATGCCGACCTGCTCGGGCGCAACCCCCAGTAGCGCAGCGACATTCTGCTGGATCGCTCGGGCATGCGGGCCGATCTTCGGCGCAGCCAGAATCAGCGTGCTGTCCACATTGCCCACGACATACCCTGCATCGGCAATGCGCTTCATGGCCTCCGCGACGAACACAGCCGAGTCGGCGCCCTTCCACCGTGGGTCGCTTGGGGGAAAGTAGTTTCCAATGTCCCCGGCGGCCACTGCGCCCAGCAGCGCGTCGGTGAGCGCATGCAGCAGCACATCCCCGTCGGAATGGCCGGCGAGGCCGCTGTCGTGCGGCAGCAGCACCCCGCCGATCTTCAGCGGAATGCCCGGCTTGAATTCATGCGAGTCCCAGCCAAAGCCGATGCGGGGCGTGCGAATGATCGGATTGTTCGTGGATGCCATGAATGCTGACGCCTGTGTTCCCCTGCCTCTGAGGACGGTTCCTTATTTTCCAGAGTGTTTCCTTGCCTTCAGGATGGTTCCCTTATCTTTCAGGATGATTCCTTGTCTTTGAAGGGGCGCGGCTTTAGCCGCGCCGATGAACCTGTCCATTGTTACTCCCACGAGGGCTTTAGCCCGAGTGGAGGAACCTGCCGTTCAGCGCTGTCCACCGAAAACCGGTTCCTCGACTCCGCTCGGAACGACGCCGCAACCTGCAAGCTGCTGGTGGAACATTCCAGCGATCCCCGCAAGCCGCATCTCCCTCGCGGACTAAAGTCCGCTCGGGATGACAAACTTAAACAGCGTGACGGCGCACCTGAAGGTGCGCCCCTTCCTGACTCAAGGTACGCTGCAAGCCGCAAGATCCGGGGCCAAAAAAGCTACGCTCCAAACAGCAAGATCCGGGCGGCCAAGAAGCTACGCTGCAAACCAGGGGATCAGAATCCCCTAGCCGGTCAGGCTGGCCTTGCGCCGGTCTTCCTGCGACATAAAAAATTCGGCCAACTCCAGGTCGCCGGGCGTTGTGATCTTCAAATTGCGCGGCGAGCCCATCACTACATGTACCGTTCCGCCGGCACGCTCGATCAGTGAAGCCTCGTCCGTGCCCAGAAACCCATCGGCTGTGGCTTCGTCGAACGCTTTCTTCAGCGGACCGAAGCGGAAACCCTGCGGGGTCTGCGCCAGCACCATGCGCTCGCGGGGAACGGTGGCGATTACGACCGCTCCATCGGAGGTGCGGTCCACCTGCTTCACCGTGTCCACGGCCGGAATGCCCGCAATCGCGGCGCCGTATTTCTTTACTGCTTCGATCACGCCGACGATGGTCTCCTGTTCGATGAACGGGCGTACCGCGTCGTGGACGAGCACGATGTCATCGTCCGCGCCTTTCAGGGCTGTAAGCGCGTTGGCCACGGAGTTCTGGCGGTGCTCGCCGCCCTCGACAATACGAATGGGCTTGCCAAATCTCTCCTGCTCAACCTGCTTCTGGAATCCGGCAGCTTCGTTCTTGCGCAGTGCGACGACGATCTCATCGACCTGCGGACTCTGGGCAAACTTGCGCAAGGTGTGCACCAGGATCGGTGTCCCCTGCAATTCGAAAAATTGCTTGCTCTTGCTCTTCTGGCTGGCCGATTTTGGGGACATGCGCGTTCCCAGCCCGGCCGCCGGAATGATGACAATCACTTTCATAGGGCAGGTGAGTATAGCCGGACAGAAGGGGTCACGACAAATCGTGGAGCGGATACCCTGGCTGCCTCGCAACGCGTTGGTGCGGACACCCGGACAGTTACACTGGAATGAGAACCGCAATTTCGGGAGAAGCATGAAATACATCATCGATACCGAGCAGCGCACCTTCACCACCCAGGGACCGGAGGGCTCGCGAACCCAGGACCTTTACTCGCGCGAAGCTTTCGAAGAACTCTCGCGACAGTGGGTCCGCGTGGGTTGGAGCCTCAGTTACTACCGGACCTTTACCTGGATGGGACTGCCGGTCCTGCAATTGCCCGAAGATCTGGTCCGACTGCAGCAAGCGATTTGGGAGGTCCGTCCCGACGTCATCGTCGAGACTGGAGTCTTTCACGGGGGATCGATGGTGTTTCACGCATCGTTGTGCCGTGCTTTAGGGAAAGGCCGGGTGATCGGTGTGGACATCGCCATCCGCCCGGAAGTGCGCAGCGCCATCGAACGGCACCCTCTTGGCGAGTGGGTGACACTGATCGAAGGGGACTCTGCCTCGGCTGAAGTCGTCGGAACGATCGAGGCCAACCTCAAGGGCGAAAAAACGGTTTTGGTGATCCTCGATTCCGGACACACGCGCCAACATGTGCGCGCCGAACTCGAGCTGTACTCAAGGTTCGTAACTCCCGGTTCTTACCTGATCGCTGCCGACGGTGTCATGCGCGAACTGACGGACGTTCCGCGAGGCGAAGCTTCCTGGGTTAACGATAATCCGGCGCAGGCGGCGCAAGACTTTCTCGCCAGCCACCCCGAGTTTCGCCGAGCCATGCCTGGCGAGACTGCGGGCGCCCCGGAACTCGGCGCCAAGGCTACCTACTTTACCGACGGCTGGATGAAACGCGAGCGGTAAGGAAACCGTCGCTAAACACCTCGGAACAGGACCTCTCCGGGCTTTGGTGAAAAACCGTGAAATCGCGTTTTGTCATCAAGCCGGCTAGTGTGCGCTAGCTTTTCACGATCCCTTTTATTTTCAGCAGGATGCAACCAAATCACCTGGTTCTTCCGCCGGCGAGGGGTTGGCGAAGCATTTCGCCTACTTCGTCTGCGTGGAGTCGCCAACCCCCACGGGCGGAGCGGATGGGCATTGCGGTATTCACGTTCCGCATCGAGCGGCTGGATGTTGACGACCGAGGTGTTGGCGGCAGAAGCACGTCGGACAATGCGCTGTGCTCAGGCCGAAACTGCGACGGCTTGGACTGGTCGATGCCAGACCACCTGCTCGACTGGTCCTACGATGAAGATCCACGAGGCTGCGCCGGCAAAGCCCACCAAGGTCACGATGGCAAAAGCCCAGTAGAAGTGTCCGGTCCGTTCCAGGACGAAGCCGGTGAGCGCCGGGGCGACCACCCCCGCCAGGTTGCCGACGAAATTCTGGAAGCCCACCCATCTTCCGGCAGCTTGCGGCCCAGCAAGGGTCTGGCTGATGGCCCAGACGTTAGAACTGTAGACGCCGAAGAAGATCACTCCCAGAACAATCCAGATCACGCACAGCACAGGTCCGCTGAAGGCGGCCAGCGCCAGTGAGCTGCCTGCCAGCGCGATTCCGCCTGCGGCAAACGTCTTTCGAGCCAGCGTGGGAGTTCCCTGGGCGACGATCCAGCGGTCCGACAGCCAACCGCAAAGCAAGGCCACGGCGGCGGAGAGCAGGTACGCCGTACCTCCAATCTTCGCCATCTTGCTCATCGAAAAATGCCGTTCTCTCACCAGGTAGTAGGGAAGCCAGGTGATGAGGAAGTAGCTTACATAATTGCCGGAAAACAGTCCGGCACATGTTCCCCAAGCCGAGCGCAGCCTGAGAAATTCCAGCAGGCTCGGGACGCCAGTTTGCTCGTCGGGCGTGACCGCCTGTTCTGCCGGCATCCATTTGATCCAGGGCACCAGCCACAGCAGGCTCACGAGGCCGAGCACGACGAAGAAGGGTCGCCAGCCGAATCGGCCCATCAACATGCCGCCCATCAGCATGCCGAGGCCGGGTCCTAAAACTAACCCTGCCGAGGTCACCGAGTTGGCGAATCCGCGATGCTCTTCGGGAAAGTTGAGAGCAATGATTTTGGAGTTCGAAGGAAACGCGACCGACTCGCCGACTCCGAGCAGCAGCCGCACCACGAAGAGCGTCGCGAATAGATGAATGAAGCCTGTCGCCGCCGTCGCTGCCGACCAGAGAAAGAATCCGCCAGCCAGAACCCAATTGACGTTCACCCGGTCCACCAGCCAGCCGGAGACGGGTTGCAGGCAGGCATAGGTCCAGAAGAATGCCGAAAGCAGCAGGCCGAGCCGCGAGGCGGAAATGCCAAGCTCTTCCTTCAGCATGGGGGCTGCAATAGAAAGGTTGCCGCGATCGATGTAGTTGATGAAGACGGAAATGCCAAGCAGGATGACTACCATCAATTGCCTGCCTGTCAGGTTCGTGCGCTCGGCGAGCGTTCCGGTTGTCATCAGGAGAAGCGATTCTCCCTTGAGACGGGAGGTTTTGCAACCGGCAAATGCAGGGCACGGACTCGGCGAAGGAGACCGGCGGCTCCCACGGCATCACAAGGCAATGCGAAAAGCCGGATTTGCCTCGTTACAAAACGATTCGATCCGCTGCAGGCGGCTACTGCTTATTCGGCCTTTGGCGTATCCGGAACCGCTGCCGGCGCGGGCGCGGGGCCGGTCTTGCGCAGGTCAGGCCGAATTTCCATGGGGCGCGTCACCGACATGCCGCCACGCTCGTCGAACTTGCCGAAGATCATCTTGCCCGCCGTGGTCTGCAACACCGAGGTCACCGAGATGTCGATGTTCTTGCCGATCATCTTGCGGGCGTTGTCCACGACCACCATGGTTCCATCGTCCAGATAGGCGACACCCTGGTTGTATTCTTTGCCTTCCTTCAGGATGAAGACCTTCATGATCTCGCCTGGGAGCACGATGGGCTTCAGCGAGTTGGCCAGTTCATTGATGTTCAGCACTTCGACGCCCTGGAGCTGCGCCACCTTGTTGAGGTTGAAATCGTTGGTAACGATCTTGCCCTCGTAGAGTTTGGCCAGCTCGATCAGCTTCAGGTCGACCTCGCGCACAGAAGGGAAGTCGTCTTCCACGATCTGTACCGTCAGGGTTGCGATTTTCTGGATGCGCTGCAGAATGTCGAGACCGCGCCGGCCGCGGTTGCGCTTCATGGAGTCGGCAGAGTCAGCCACGAGTTGCAGCTCACGCAGCACGAACTGCGGCAAGACGATGACGCCGTCGAGGAAACCGGTCTCCGCGATGTCGGCAATACGGCCGTCGATGATGACACTGGTATCGAGGATTTTGTAGCTGCGTTTCGCCTGCTTTTCGCCGCCGAAGATGCCGCCCAGCGCTGCCAGGTTCAGCAGATCGCCCTTACCGGCGCCCACCACCAGGCCGACGTAGGCCATGATAAGCATGACAAACAGCTGCAGGAAACTGGAGGTCGGACCCGGCTGGATGCTGCCGCGAATCACCAAGGCGAAAAGGTACGCGCCGATGATTCCGAGAATACTGCCGATTACCGCGCCGATCAGCCGCTTCAGGCTCACTTGCCTTAGGCGAACCTCGAACAGGACGACGGCAACCCCGAACAGCACGCCTGCGCCGGCCGCCGGCAAGCGATCTAACCCCAAAGGCTGGAGTTCGTAACTTGCAAGTGCTGTTATGAGAACGAATAAACTACGAATAATAACCAGGTCCACTCGATACCTCCCCGGGGTCGGTCCTGGCATCTGCGGTCGGGTTCGAGGAGCGCCGGGGGGAGAAATTATGAACAGTACGCCAGCGACTCACTCCCGTTCCGAAAGACGCAATGGGCCTTGCCAGCTCGCTCGTTATCGATCAACAATCTGCGGAGCCTATGAAATGATGAATCGGCTCCGACGCCGCCCTAGCGCGCAGCGATTTTTTCATACAGAGTAGCCGAAGTATATACCAGTTCGCGCGATCCCGATAGGACACGGCAACGCACCCGAATCGACATTTGTGAAGCTTTGGTTACAGCGGTGCCACACCGCCCCGCCTGAAGGCGCGGCCTCTCGAAGCGATGCGGAATCGGGAGCTCAAGGGGGCTGCTCAGGCGAAGAGCGCACCGATGCCGGCTGACAGCAGCACCATTGCCGCCCACCAGCCGAAGACCACTCCCATCGCGGTGCCGCGCTTCACTTTCGTGACACAGGCATAGCCGATGCCCGTCAGCACCAGCGTCCAAATGGTGAAGAAGTCAATCGAGGTCAGCACCGAGTGCAGGAAAGCCGAGCTGGGATCGACCAGTCCTCCGAGATTGCTGGCGATCGGGTTCTGGAAGGTGAAGCCCTCCCCACTCCCGATGGCAATGAGCAACATAGAGAGCAAGACTTTCACTACCCCCGGCAGGAAGGCAAACATGGTGATGGCATAGGCTTGCTTGAACTGAAGGTCGCTGGCGCCAAATCCGAACTTGAAAGTAGCCAGCAGCACGCCGGCGAAAATGGCGCACACGATCAAGGTGAAGACGGGGTAGACATAGGCAATGACGCGGGTGAACTTAACGCTGATCTCCATCTGGCTGGCACGCTGATCGGGAGATAACTGATCCAGCTTGGCCGCCTGTTTGGGGGAGAGCGCGATCTGGTTTTCCGCCACCTTGTCCATGCCGACCTTCTTGTCGACTTGATAGACCCAGATCAACCCGAGAATGGACATCAATAGCCACGGCGCCCACCAACTGGCATTCCGCCGGATATCGGTGAAGGTCTTACTGGGCGCGACGAAGGTGTCGATGACGCGCTCCATCTCAGACAAGGGCTTGGCATCGACCGGTGCAGGAACGGTGCTGGAACTCATGCGATTCTCCATCGAAACGCAAGCTGAGTGCGGCGCTAAGAGCACTCATCTGCGTGTATTTGAACGACCGGAAAAGGGTGAGGCAGATTTTATCACCACAACTCGCTTCCGATCATTACTGAGTCGTATCAGGGCACGATCTTCAGTCGTGCCGAAGGGAGGCGCAGGAAGGGCCGCGGCTTCAGCCCTTGCAAAACCGGTTTTCCTCGCAGGTTAAAGTCCAAGTCATTCACGGCACGGATACACAGGCCGCTGCAGAGTCCGAAATGCACGCGCCTCGCGGACTAAAGTCCGCTCGGCGGATCGAAAATAGAGAACTTAATGGCCCGCCTGAAGGCGGGCCCTGATACGAAACTACCTCAAGACGGCCGGTTTCAGCAGCCCTGATACAAAACTACTTCGGGACGACTTTTTGCAGCAGCCTGTACAAGTTGTGCCCTGAGGCGGCTCAGAATGAACTGAGACGATTGATGAGTTCGAGTGGACTCGGAGGTAAGACGAGGAGGTTGACGCGGAAAGTCATGGCGCGGCCGAAGTGCAAGTCGCCGCCGGTCTTTTGCTAGCGATGCTGAGATGCAGTCTGGTTCGTGGCGTTTCCGTTGTTTGCCGCTGGACTGCTCTGCGCCGCGGTGGAACGGCTCTGGCCTGTGACGGTCAGCTTGTCGTTCAGCTTGCGGTTGACCCCGAAGGACTGCGCGATACGCTCGGCGGCCAGTTTGTCTTTGCTGGAGCTGACCGTACCGGACAAGTCGATGGTCGTATCTGTAACGTTCACGGCGACGCGACTTGTGCTCAGAGTCGGATCGCTCTGCATTGCGTTCTCGATCTTCGACTGCAGCGCTCCGTTGTCGGCCGTGGTCGGAGTCAAGGTGATATTCAACGGCGTGCTGTTGTTCTGCGTATCGCTGTCGGCCTTCGGATTGGCTTGGCTTGGCGGCATGGCCTCCTGGGGCTTGCCGGTCTCCTGATAGGAAGCATTCACCAGCCGCGCACCACTCCCCTGGGGAGTGGTGTTCGAAGCATGCGGCGTGGTGGTATCACTGGGCGGGGGCTGAGTAGATTGTGGATTCGCTTCCGGGGTAGTCGTCTGCGGAGGATGGCTGGCCGGGCTGGCGCTGGTATTGTCGCCGGCCGGACCGTTCCCCATCGCGCCGTTCGATCCCGCATGGGTTCCGCCCACGCTGAGGTGCTCCTTAATGGAGCTGACTCCCGGGATACTCTTCACCATGTCTTTGGCCTTCTTGCGGTCCTCCTTGCTCGGCACCGAGCCGGTCAACTCGACGCGACCGTTATGCGCCGCGACCTGCACCATGGCGAACGACGGATCGCTGGCGAGTTGCTGCTTCACGTCGCGCTCCAGGGTGGCGTCATCCACCTTCGGAGTCTGCGTGCCGGCGTTGGGGTTATTCTGGCCACCGACGTTGTCGGGGATTTCGCCGCCCATGGTTCCGGGCCGCCCGGGCTGGCCCGCCGGAGACTGTCCCGGCATGGTAGGTTGTGTGCTGCCATTCGGCATCATCTGCGCGGTTGCCAGGCCGGTGGCCCCGCACAGCACAAGTGTCAAAATTATTCTGCTTCGGTTCATACCCTGTTCTCCCAATAGCTGATCTGTAACCGGTAGTGGCCAGAATCTTCAGGTCCGTGGCACAGCGGAACTCCAACCCAATTTGCCTTAAGTGAGATGCAAAACAGCGGGAGGAAAGGCGATGCGGCAACGAACTTCATTTTTGATTTGGGGAAGCGGCCATGAATTGCAGCCGCCGGCATATCCGGGTTGAAGGCGATACGACTCCCTCGTAAACTGGTGAATATGCATGTCCACGGCAGCGGCGCGGGGGACGCCTCAACCAAGCGCGTGCTGCAGATTGCGCTCGTAGCCACGCTGGCCTACATCCTGCTGCTGGTGATCGCCGGCTTGCGGTCGCACAGTCTGGCGCTGCTCTCGGAGGCAGGGCACAATCTCTCGGATTTCATCGCCCTCTTATTGTCGTGGGGGGCCGTGTACCTGCAAGGCCTGCCTCCCAACGCGCGTAAGACCTTCGGCTACAAGCGCGCGGGGGTCCTGGTGGCTTTCGTCAATGGACTGACGCTGGTCCTGATCTCTTTCTACATCCTGTATGAAGCGTTCAAACGCCTGCAGAACCCCGTGGAGGTGCACGCGAACGTGATGATCTGGGTTGCGGCGGCAGGTGTGGTGATGAACGGCGGCATTGCGTTGCTGCTGATGCGCGGGCATCGCGACATCAACCTGCGCAGTGCGTTGCTGCACGAGATTGGCGACACGCTCTCGACGGCGGCTGTGATCGTAGGCGGTGTAATGATTGCCGCCACCGGCCAACGCTGGATCGATCCAGCGCTCTCGGTCGGTATCGGCGTAATGATTCTGTGGTCGTCCATCGGCATCATTCGCGAGAGCCTGAATATTCTGTTGGAGGGCACGCCTTCAGGGATGGAGTTGGAACGGATCGAGGGATCCCTCCGTGAGATCGAAGGCGTGAATGACGTGCACGATCTGCATGTCTGGAGCATCGGCAGCGATACCCATTCGCTCTCGTGCCACGTCAGCATTGCCGACATGCGCGCCTCGGAGAGCGAGACCATTCTGCGTGTGATTCGCGAATGCCTGGCCACACAGTTTCATATCCACCATACGACGATCCAGTTCGAGAATGCCGATTGTGAAGTGGCGCACGGCTGTGTCATCCAGGTGAGCCACAACTCGCGAACACGGGCATTCCCACTAGATCTGCGGGCGCGGATAGGCCGATGGCGGTATCGACCTTCTAAGCGTTGCAGGCCGGGGGGTGCCGCAAAAAAACAACGGCGGTCCCTCGCCCGGGCCGCCGCACTGCAAACTTTACCGCGGAATTTATTTCTTTAAGGTGCGAATATAGCCGACCAAATCCTTGATCTGGGCGTCGGTCAATTTGCCCTTGAACGCGGGCATCTTGCCTTTGCCGTTGTCAATCTCTGTGGTCAAATCGGCGTCCGACATCGCCTGGACGTCAGCCGAGCCAAGTGGCTTCAGGCCCATCGCTTTGGCCATTCCCTCGCTGGGTACGCCGCCGGGACCGTGGCAACCCTGGCATTTGGCTTTGTAATCAGCGGCGGCATCGGCGAACGCCAATTGCGGAACCACCAGGACGGCAACCAAACTTCCCAAAATCAAAAACTGCAATGCTTTCTTCATGTTTGCTTGTTCTCCTCAGCCACCTGTCGGGGCCAGAATTCACTTCGAAGGTGCCGTCAATCCGACGGCAAGAGTACTCTAGCGTGGGCGTTAACCGGGACGCTGTGACATGTGAACATTCCGGAAAAAAAACGCGTCGAGAGCGTTATATGCCGCAAGACCGGGGAGTGCAAGCCCATTTACCAGTTTTGCGATTCCCGACAAGTAGTGGTATTTCAGGTGCTTAGCATGATTCGAGGCTGGCGGTGCGGTTTGGCATCCACGTTGCCCTTACCATAGCGATACAGGTAACGGAGATTCCCGTGGAACCCACGTTAGCCATCATCGGTCTGAACTTCCGCGCCTCGCCGGTAGCGGTCCGCGAGCGCTTCTGGATCAGCGAGTCGGGACGTTACGAAGCTCTGCATCATTTGGTCCGTTCGGAAGGAATCGACGAGGTGATGGTGTTGGCCACCTGCAACCGCACGGAATTCATTCTGTGGGCCGAGGACGTGCCCACGGCCGCCAACTCCGTGTTGCGCTTCCTGACCCACGAGTATCAGCTCAAGCTCTGCGAGTGGTCGCACTTCTATCGCCTGATGGACGACATCGCACTCGCCCACATCTTTCGCGTGGTCGCCGGACTTGACTCTATGGTACTCGGCGAGCCGGAGATTGCCGAGCAAGTGAAACAAGCCTGGACGCAAGCGAGCGAGGCTGGAACGACCGGACGATTTCTCGACACGGTGATGCAGAAGGCGATGACGGTTTCCGCTCGCGTGCGCAGCGACACCGCAGTGGGATCTTCGGCGGTCTCGTTGCCTTACGCTTCGGTGGAGCTCACGAAAGAAGTTCTGGGCGAACTCGCCGGCCGGGAAGTGCTGCTGATCGGCGCTGGCAAAATGAGCGAACTGGCAGCCCGGCATTTGACGAACGCAGGCGCCAATCGCGTGAAGGTGATGAACCGTACCTTCGCCGCCGCCGAACAATTGGCGGCCAAGATGGGCGCCACCCCGGTTCCGTATCAGGAATATCTGCAGCACCTGAAGGCGGCCGACATTGTGGTCAGTTCGACCGCCTGTCCGCACTTCGTGGTCACCCGCCGCGATGCAGAAGAAATTGCCACGGCGCGTCAACACAAACCGATGGTGATGATCGACATGGCCGTACCGCGCGACATCGAACCCAGCGTTGGCGGTGTCAAAGGCGTCCACCTCTTTGATATGGACGACCTGGAGCAGGTGGTGAAGCAGAATACCCGCGAGCGGGAGGCTGACGCCGAGGATGCGGAAAAGATCGTGAATGCCGAGGTGCAGGGCTTCCGTCGCAAATTGATGGCCGAGCGTGTCGTACCGACCCTCGTGGCCTTGCGTCATCGCCTCGAAGAAGTTTGCCGGCAGGAATTGGAAGTCCTTCGCCAGGAACTTGGACCGTTCACGGAAGACCAGGACCAGGCTTTAACGGCACTTGCGGCTCATATAACGCAGCGCATCGCCGGATCGCTGGCCCGTGAACTGAAGGAACTTCCAGTACGGGACGAGCAGGACGTGTTGGCTTCGGCCGTAGCACGCCTGTTCCACCTGGAACGGCCCGGCTTGGCTGCCGCCGGCCCCAAAAACTAAACGACTGTAAAGGAGCACCTGATGTCTGAATCTGCGCAGAACAAGAACAGCAACCATGCTCTCAACTTTACCAGCGTGCAGGCTTACTCGCTGGCTGTGATCACGCTTGCCATCGGAATCGCCGTGGGATATTTCGCCCGCGGCTCGGGACAAGCAACGCCCGCCGCAACTGAGACGGCGCAAGCAGCGCCTGCCGCTGCCCCAGCCGGCGCGCCGCCCGGTATGGGGCCTGGGCAACTGCCGGGGATCGGAAGTACCCAATCGCAGGATGCCGCTCTTTCGCCGGAGGCCGTAGCCAAGTCGGCGGAACCGCTGCTGGCACAGCTGAAGGCCGATCCCAACAATTTCGACACGCTGTCCAAGCTGGGCAATCTGTACTATGACAGCCACATTTTTCCGCAAGCCATCGAATACTACGGCAGGGCGCTGACCGTGCAGCCGAACAATCCGGACGTGCGTACCGACCTTGGCACCGCGTACTGGTACAGCGGAGATCCGGACAAGGCCATTGAGAATTTCAACAAGTCTCTCGCCATCCGGCCCAATCATCCGGGCACGATGTTCAACCTGGGCATCGTGACCTGGCAGGGAAAGAAAGATCCGAAAGGCGCGATCGTGGTGTGGGAGAAGCTGCTGGCTGCCAATCCGAACTACGACCAGAAGGACCAAGTCGAGATGTTGATTGAGCGGGCGAAAATGCATGGGGCCGGCGCCACCAAGGGCTAGCTCCCTGCCGCGCAGGATACTAGACCGGCGCACGCATTTGCTCATCCCGGGAAGGGACCGCGCAGATCTCTTCCCGGGTTTTTACTGTCTGACAATTACTTCCAGCTTTTGGCGCTCTGCACGGCAGGCAACAGGTTCAGAAATCCGTAGCCGTACACGTTGTTGGGATGGTTCAGGCCCGAACCACCACAGTTCTGGGTGGTGGTAATGGCCGTCGCGCTCTGCTCCAGGATGGTCACGGTATCCACAACATCGCCCACGAGAGCGGGCGCGGCTTGCCACACCAGCGCGACTCCGGCGGTGACATGCGGAGCAGCCATGGAGGTTCCCTGCCAGTAGCCTTGGTACTCGTTTTTATAGGTGACGGCCCCCCGAATGTAGTCGCCGGGTGCTGAGATCTCCGGTTTCAGGCGGCCGCTGCTGTCAGCGGTTACCGGGCCGCGACTGCTGAACATCGCAACTTGACCGGTAAACATGTCGGTTGCCCCGACGCTCACCGCGTTTGCGTAGTACGTGGGCGGAACGGAGACGGTGGAGCAATTTGGACCCGCATTGCCGGCAGCCATCACTGCGAAGATACCTGCAGCGCGAATGGCGTTGACCGACGCAAGGAGGGTTGTCGCCGAGCAGCCCTCGCTGGGCGGGCAATCCCAGGAATCATTGATGGCGTCAGGCGCCATTGCGGGATTCGCCAATTCCGGATGCCCCACCGGGTACGGCGCAAGAAAGAACTGGAAGCAGCCAATGTACTGCGCGGGAGTTCCGTTTCCATTCCGATCCATATTGCGGCAGGCAATCCACTTGGCGCCCGGAGCCACTCCGACCTGGTTTCCCTTTCCATCGTCGCCGACCATTTCGCTGGTGGTAAAGGTGCCATGCGAGTTGGGATCGATCGGCGTGGGAGACTGCTGGCTGGTGGTATCGAGCCAGTTGTAGTTGTGATTGACGGTAGTTCCATTCCAGCCGCGGTAATGTGACTTTAGCGCCGGATGGTCCCACTTGACGCCCGTATCATTGCTGGCGACAACCATGCCTGCCCCGTTATATCCCATGCTCCACACGGCCGGCGCGTTTACCGCGGTGATGTTCCATTCGATGCCCGGAACCTTCAGGCCCGGATCGAAACCAGTAGGAGACGGCAGAGCGGTATGAACCACCGGATTGGCCTCGAGACGTGCGACTTCACTGCGTGCCGCTAAATCATTCAAGAGTTCGCGGCTCGCGTTCACCTTGATCATGTTGACGATATAGAAAGACTCATACGGAATGCCGCGCTGTTCCAGCATGGCGCGGATGGGGGCTTGGGACAGCTCCGCTGCCCGGCGGAGGGTTTGGAATACGTACGTGCCTTTCTCGAGCTTGGAACGCAACCTTGCTGCGGAAGTCAAGTCAGGCTGTTGGGAGAGGACGATCAATGCTTCAACACTCGAACCGCTGGCTGTTTCTTCCACCAGGCGCGGCGCAATTTTCTGGCTTGGGACCAGATCGGACGCGAAGACTGAGGGAAGGAGACTTGCTGCAATGAAAACACTTAAGAGAGAGGACAGAGCTCTGCGGCGTAGAATTCTTAGGGGGTGCAAAGAAAACCTCCAATAAGGTGAGTGCGGCGAGAGTAGTTCGTCAGCTCGTTTGTGCCAACCCCCAAAAAGTTGTAAGTGTATACAACCTTGGAACTATCCATGACGGCACTTTAGTGCAGTAGGAATCGGCTAATTACGGTAGATTACTTAAGTAATTAAGGCTACAACTCTAATCTTATGAGGAGCTTCAAGCAGATGGGGGAGAAAGAAGCGGAAAGGCCGAAGGTAGGGCTTTTCTCTGAGGAGAAGTGCGTCCGCGAGGCGGGAAAAAGACACACGAATTTAATACAGCGATAGAATCCAAATGGCTTGAGGGCCCTTGGGCGGAATTTTTTCCGGAAGGGCCCCCCACTATTTTGCTCAGATTCTCGTGCTTAGATTCTTGCGAATCTCCGCAGGAACCCTCCTAGTACAAGTAGGCCGCCTCCTATCAAACCGAGTGAGGACGGCTCAGGAACCGTTGAAGCCGGTGCGTAAGCAAAGTTATACCCGGCATTGCCATCCTGTGCCGTGGCGTAACCGGTCGTGAAGGAGCGAGCATTGGTTTCGATGATCAGCATCGGTGTCGTCTGACCCGGCTTCACATCGTCGACTCCAGTGTAGTCAAAGCCGACCACCGCGCCGGTGCTGGCGCGATAGACATCCAGCGGAGCATTGCCGGCGGTTGTGGGGTTAAAGCCAGCATCGACCATGAAACCTGCGAAGTCATATCCGGTGAAGTGCTCGAGCACGTCAGGACCGTTGTTGGTGAAGGTATACGTAAAGTCGAGGCATCCGGAGCAGAACGTATTGTTCAGATCGGAAATCACCGATGTCGTGTAAGTTGCGGAAAAGGTGATGGTGGTGATGGTTTCCGTCTCCGACGCCAATGTGGTCCCGTTGGGAATCAGAAAACTGGGGGGACCCGTCTGCCCGTTACCCAGGATCGAGGCCCGAGCGAGTGGCGACGCAGCGATCAGCGTCAACCAAACCAAGGCCAATAGGATTTGCGATGTCTTAAAGAATTTTGTCATGTGGGACACAACCTCTCGGGACCTGAATTCACGTTACGAGCACAATTGTCTCTGAACCGGCAACTCACTTCTGATCAAAATTGACCATTCGTGAGGAGTTGGGCAGCTTGGAGTTGCAGAGCTGGAGGATTTCGCCGTGGAAGAACGGTCTTTGATTTCCTGCGATGGGATTCGACTGCGCTGCCTGTGCTTGACCTGCAACCAGGCCTGATTCGCGTCCCCCGCGCCTGTCCGACCTTGCGATGAAGCCTGGACCGTGATAATGACGGGGCCATGACGAGCAACGGTGTTGCGACGCGAAAAACAAGGGCCCTAGCGCGTGTCGGGATTCCCCGCCGACAGTATGCTCGAGCCCTTCAGACTTCGTCGCAAGCGTTCTAAAAGACAGAGGTGAGTTAACTGCGTTTGCCGAAACTGTAGCGGCGCAGGAACCCGCCCATTGCCAGGAGACCGCTCCCCATCATCGCCAGAGACGACGGCTCAGGGACCGTCGAAGCCGGTGCGTAAGCCCAGTTATACCCGGCATTGCCATCCTGTGCCGTGGCGTAACCGGTCGTGAAGGAGCGAGCATTGGTTTCGATGATCAGCATCGGTGTGGTCTGACCCGGCTTCACATCGTCGACTCCAGTGTAGTCAAAGCCGACCACCGCGCCGGTGCTGGCGCGATAGACATCCAGCGGAGCATTGCCGGCGGTTGTGGGGTTAAAGCCAGCATCGACCATGAAACCTGCGAAGTCATATCCGGTGAAGTGCTCGAGCACGTCAGGACCGTTGTTGGTGAAGGTATACGTAAAGTCGAGGCATCCGGAGCAGAACGTATTGTTCAGATCGGAAATCACCGATGTCGTGTAAGTTGCGGAAAAGGTGATGGTGGTGATGGTTTCCGTCTCCGACGCCAATGTGGTCCCGTTGGGAATCAGAAAACTGGGGGGACCGGTCTGCCCGTTACCCAGGATCGAGGCCCGAGCGAGTGGCGACGCAGCGATCAGCGTCAACAAAAACAGCAATTGAACGACTCGTAGATTCTTGCGGGAAGTTCCCATGTCTTACCTCCGGAGGCTTAGCCAGATGTGAGCTGTGCAATTCGAAGTCCACACAGGCACGGCGCAAGTCATTTCAAACCAGCCACTCGGGCATTTTAGGTAATAAAAAGGTGCAACTTTCTGCATATAAAAGGAAAAACCGAGTAGTCTTAGAAACCTGACAAGGCCTTTGTATAGCAGGAACTTACCGTTGTGGGCGACGGTCAAATGAGGCCACCCGTAGATGGTAACAAGGGTAACCGATTACCAGATGAGAGCTACCTTTTTCAACAGTGTACTTGTGGGGAGGGAAACCGAGACCCTACTTGTGGAACATGGCGTCCTAGTTTGAGTAGATGGATGGCACGGAAGGAAAGTGTTCGGGAGGAGTCTGAGAAAAATCTCCTCCCGGAGGGTGCTTCTTACTCTAGAGCTAGCTATGGCTGGGGGCGTTGGCCATGGCGTTCCTGCCGGCCTCTTCCATTTCGGCCGGGCTCATGTCCTTTATATGCGTAGCGATGGACCAATGGTGACCGAAGGGGTCGAGCAACTGTCCGTAACGATCTCCCCAAAACTGGTCGGACAGGGGCATCGTTACCTTGGCCCCGGCGGCGACGGCGTCCTTGAACGTCTTGTCCGCGTCGGGCACGTAGAGGCTGAGGTAGACGCAGGTGTCGGCTTTCGTGCTGGTGGGAGAAAGGGAGCCGAAATCGGGGAATTCATCGTTGAACATCAACATGGAGTCTCCGATTTTGACTAAGGCATGCATCACTCTTCCATCGGGCATCTCGTGGATTCCAAGAACCTCGGCGCCGAATGCCTGCTTGTAGAACTCGGCCGCCTTCTTTGAATCGCTCACAATCAAGTGCGGCGTCAGGGAGTGAAAGCCTGCGGGAATCGGATTCGGGGATTTGCTCATAGTGCTCTCCTTTGCTGCAAATTTCGACCCGGTAACCTTAAATCAAACGGGCTCGGGCTGTGTGTTCCCAAGGTAAAAAAGTGGGATGTAGGGGCGGTTTGCGGGGAGGAGACGCTTGGGCGCAAGGACGACGGGGCTTGTCCGTTCGCACAGGCGGGCGAAAGCGCGGCAGGGCCCGTCCGGCTCCCCCGGGGTCAGAACACAAGTTATCCGACTGCGCGGTTTAATCACCAGCTTGGGTGATATGGCCCAACCCGAGCCCAAGCGAGAACCAGCAATGACTCTCTAAGTGCTTTATCTGCAGGTATTTGTACAACTGTCCCGTTTGGCTTGCGAGTTGCCTTCTTCTCTGGTGGAAGGAGCCTCCATGGCCTTCGACGTTCTATCGATACCAAAACGGATCTATAAGACGCTTTCAAATCTGCGCACCGGAATTGTCCTGCTAATCCTGACTGGGGCAGCGGCGGCCCTGGGAACGTTCATCCTGCAACGGCCCGCGACCGATCCGGACAAGATGGCGCAAGCTTACTCGCCGGCAGTGTTGCGCGTGCTGGATCGCCTGATGCTGACCGATGTTTTCCACGCGTGGTGGTTCACCGCGTTGCTGACGCTGGTGAGTCTGAGCATCGTGTTCGTCTCGCTCGACCGTTTTCCTAATTCGTGGCGCTTTTACGCCCGGCCTTATCGCAAGACGGACTCACATTTTCGCTCCGCGCTTCCCAACCGCGTCGAGCTGCCGATTGACAGTGCCGAGCAGGGACTCGGCGCAGCCGAGCGCGCCATGAAGGAGCTGCACTGGCCCATTCAGCAGATCGGCGACGAGAGTGATCGGTCACTCTACTCCGAGCGCCATCGCTTCTCGGTGATGGCGGTGTACGTCATTCACGCCAGCCTGCTGCTGATTTTTCTCGGCGGCATCATCGACGGAATATGGGGCTACAAGGGCTTTGTCACGTTGCAGCGCGGCCAGCAGAGCAACCAGATGCGCCTGGGCGACATGGGGGACAAGCAGGCCAAGACGCTGCCGTTCAGCGTGAAGTGCTACTCCGCGGGCGAGGAAACCTACAGCGACGGCTCACCTAAACGATGGTGGTCGAAGCTCGGCATTATCGATAAGGGCGGCGAAGTGATGACCAAGGAAATCGCGGTCAACGACCCGCTGACCTACAAGGGCGTCCGCTTTTACCAGGCGAGCTTTGGCCAGACCGGACAACTGGACGGATTGAAGCTTCTGGCGACGCCGGAGGGTGAAACGCCGCGCGAAATCGTGCTGCATCCCAGCGAACCCTTCACACTTGATGCCAACAGCAGCGTCACGCTCGCGGAATATATTCCCGACTTCTTCATCCGCGACAACCAGGTGTTCAAGCGCTCGGATGAGCCGGTGAATCCGGCGTTCCGGCTTCAGGTGCAGAACCGGGCCACGGGCGCCGACGCCAAGCTGTGGATTTTTCCAGCCTACAGCGAAGGCGCGCAAGGCGAGAAGACGAACTACAGCTTCGCCTACCGCGACATGCAGATGGGCTACTTCACCGGGTTGTCGGTTTCGCACGAGCCCGGCCAGTGGGGCGTGTGGGCCGGTGTGCTGCTGATGACGTTGGGCCTCGGGGTCGCGTTCTACATGGTCCATACCCGCGTGTGGGTGACGCCGGTGACCAATGCGCAAGGCAAGCTGGTCTTGTGGATTGGCGGGGCGGCCAACAAAAACAAGGACCGCTTCGAGCAAAAGTTCATTGAACTGGTCGACCAGGTCCGCGAAGAGTTGAAAAGCTCGCGGACGCACGGGTCTGCCCGCAAGCAGGAACCGGAATTAAGCCTCGCTGCCCATTAACCGGCGAGCCGTTGGATGGAGGAATCTGAGATGTCGACGCGAGCACGAGTAACCCAGATCGATCAACCCGCACCGTCGGCGACTGGAGGCAATGCGCTCCTGGTCCTGGTGGGATTGACGGTGACGTTTCTCCTGGTAGTGGCTTTGCTGGGCGCGGCGAAAGCCGGTGGCAGTTTGTTCACGGAGAGCAATCTCCTCTACGTCGCGCTGATCTTCTACGCAGGCGCGGGTGCGCTCTACATGGGCTTCGGCGTAACCGGAGTTCCCCGTTATGTGAAGTACGCCTCGGTCGCGACCGTCATCGGCTTCGCCGCCAATACCCTGGCAGTCGCGCATCGCTGGTACCTTTCGGGGCGTCCGCCCTTCGCCAGCATCTACGAGATGCTGCTGAGCTTCGTGTGGACCGTTGCCCTGCTGACCTTGTTCACCGAAAAGAAATTTGGCGTCAAGATTATCGGCAGCATCACCATGCCGCTGGCGGTGGTGTGCGTCATCCTGATGCAACTGCTGGATTCCGAGGTCAGGCCTCTGGTGCCGGCGCTGCAGTCGACCTGGCTGCACGTGCACGTCACGCTGGCCATGCTGAGCTATGCTGCGTGTGCCGTGAGCTTCGCCCTGGCCACGATGTTTCTGATCAAAGATAACTTTGGGACCGAGACCTTTCTTGCCTGGACGAGCGCTCTAGTCAGCGCCGTTTACTTTTCTATCCTCGCTACCCGCTTCGAAAAGCTGGGCGGCCTGTCGGTAACGGCCTGGAATGCGCAGACTAAGTCCGACATGTTTCTGGGAGGTGGCATGCGGTTGTTCGTGACCGTGCCTGATCTTGGCTGGCTGTTTGTGCTGGCCGGGATTGGCGCCCTTATCCCGCTGGCGCTGTATGCGCTGGGACGCGTGCGCCACAATCCAACGTATTTCGATTATGCCAACAAGGCGATCTTCATCAGCATTCTGCTGCAGATCGTAGTGCTGGCGGCGTTCGTCCTTCGGGTACGTGACGCCAGCTACCCGTCACTCGACCAGGATGGACTCTTCCCGACCAGCCTGGCCGCCAGTCCCTTCTTACTCGGGGGCATGGTGACGGGTATTTTCGCTTCCTTGCTGTACCTGATGCTGTTATGGCGTCGCCATGATCTGGAGGCGCTGCTGCCGTCGGCCGACACCCTCGACCGCGTGACCTACAAAACCATCTGTATCGCGTTTCCGCTGTTGACGGGCATGATCGCTGCCGGGGCCTACTGGGCGAACCGCACCTGGGGTTCTTACTGGAGCTGGGACCCGAAAGAGACGTGGGCTGCGATTACGTGGCTCATCTATGCCGGCTACCTGCATATGCGGGTCACCCGCGGATGGCGTGGGCGGCGGGCAGCCTACTTCGCGATTCTCGGTTTTGGCGTCGTGATCTTCACTTTCCTCGGCGTAACGTATCTGCTTCCCGGCTTACACGCGTACGCATGAGGACTCAGGGCTGGCGGGGACCGGATCTGGCGGACGGATTAGGCCCCAAACATCAGAGCCACCCCACCAGCCCTGGTGATTCGGTTGGCGGAGTTCGCAACCAGGTTGATAAGAAAGCTGATGATGCCGTGAGCACCGCCCCGACAGTCCGTGTCCTCGAGGGCAAGACGCCGTCCGATTCGGCCACTGCACCGGCGGCGGTTGTGGTGCGTAAGCGCCACATGAACTGGGCGCTGAAGGCGGTCATCCCCATCGCCGCTGTTCTGCTGAATGGCCTGCTGCTGTTCATGCTGGTGTCGCTGTCGCTGGAACAGGGATCGCGTCACACCATCGTTGCCCTGGCGGCGGCCGGGGCGCTGGTCATTTGCGCCGCGGTGATCATGGTACTGGCTGTGCAAGTGCGGCGGCCCATGATGGAGTTGCAGGAGAAAATTGCCCGCGTGCGTGCCGGTGACATGAACGTCACCGTGAGCTTTAGCGGCCGCAACGACGAACTGGGGGACCTGGGAGGCGACTTCAACGAGATGGTGCAGCAATTGAAGGCGAGCCGCGAGGAGATTCAACACCTGCACCAGACTCAGATGTCGCGGGCCGAACATTTCGCCACGTTGGGCGAGTTGGCGGCCGGACTGGCCCACGAAATCCGTAATCCGCTGGCGGGAATTGCCGGCGTGCTCGATATCGTCGGCCGCGATCTGCCGTCCGATAGCCCGGCGCGTTTAGTGATGAAGGATGCGAAAGAAGAGGCGATGCAAATCAACCGCATCCTGACCGAACTGTTGGAGACGGCGCGCCCCAAGCCGCCGCAATTCCGCGCCTGCGACATTGGCAGCACGGTCGAGCATGCGGTGATGTTCGCTCGCCAGCAAGCCGTGACTCGACGAATCGCGATCGAGATGGAACTTGACAACCCACTGCCTCCGGTCGAACACGATCCAAACCAGATCAACCAGGTGCTGCTGAATCTGCTGCTCAATGCGATCCAGTCGATGGAGAAGCCGGGCTCGATCCGCGTTTCGCTGCAACAGGAGGCTGACGAAATCGTGATCGTCGTCGCCGATGAAGGCAAAGGCATCGCGCCGGAACACCTGCCGAACATCTTTCGTCCTTTTTTCACGACGAAGGGGCACGGGACGGGGCTTGGCCTGTCGCTGGCACGACGCACCGTCGAGGCCCACGGCGGTCACATCAGCGTGGCCAGCGAGGTAGGCAAGGGCACGCAGTTTGCGGTGCGATTGCCAATGGAACGAAAGCGGCTAGCGGCTAGCGACTAGCATTCAGCATTCAGCGATTAGCAATCGGCAATCAGCGACTGAAACTCAATCTCATCAATCCTTCTATGAGGCGGCAGGCGCGACTTTTTTCAGGCTGCTCCTTTCCGCAGGGTCCTGTATCAGGGGTTGGCCTTCACAAGCAAAAAAATCATTGCTGGACCGTTTTGTATCAGGGCCGAAGTTCGCTCGTGCCGCTAAACGCTTGGTTTCGCAGTCGCGCCAGCGAGGGGCGGAAAGGCCTGGGCTTCCGCCCTTGCAAGACTGTTCCTTCGGGGCTGAAGCCCCAAAAGGAATGGTTTGACTCGGTTGCGGCCCGGCTAAGCCGGGCCCTGCTACCAACCGATGTATTGCAACCGGCAACCGGCGCCTGACGCCTGACAACTGACCCGCGCAACTGACAACTGGGTTACCGCTCTCCCACCTCCGTGGGATGCTGTCTAAAGTCCGCCGTCCCGGCTGTCGTAGTAATCTAGTGACAACTCGATGGCTGCGGAAAAGATTCTGATTGTCGACGACGAGAAGCTCGTTCGTTGGTCTCTCCGGCAAAAGTGCGAAGAGTGGGGTTACCACGTACTGGAGGCTGACAACGGCTCGGCTGCGCTACGCGTGGCGCACAACGAGAGCCCAGATCTCGTGCTGCTTGACGTTCGCCTGCCCGATGCCAGCGGCATAGAAATCCTGGAACAACTGAAAAAGTCTGGCGACGCGCGCGCGGTCATCATGATCACCGCCGATCCGCAGCTGGAAGACGTGAAGACGGCCCTTAAGCTGGGTGCTTACGATTTTGTGGGCAAGCCACTCGACTTCGACGAGCTCTCGGTCGCGGTCAAGAACGCTCTGGAGACCACCCGCTTACGAACGGAAGTCGAATCCCTGCGGGGCGAGGTGCGCCGTCGCGCGGGATACCACAACGTAGTCGGCGTCTCGCAGAAAATGGCCGAATTGCTGGCGTTTGTCAGCAAGATCGCGAGCAGCGAGGCAACTACGATCCTGGTGCAGGGGGAGAGCGGCACGGGCAAGGACCTGATCGCGAAAGCGATTCACTACCAGAGCCGCCGCCAGGACAAGCCATTCGTCGCGATCAACTGCTCCGCCATTCCTGAGACGCTGATGGAGGCCGAGCTCTTCGGCCACGAGAAAGGCGCGTTTACCGACGCCAAGGCCATGAAGAAGGGCCTGTTCGAAATGGCTGACGGGGGAACACTTTTCCTCGATGAAATCGGAGAGCTGTCGCCCTTGCTGCAGGCGAAGCTGTTGCGTGTGCTGGAAGACCAGATGATTCGGCGCGTCGGCGGCGTTCGTGACATGCAGGTTGACGTGCGGGTGATTGCCGCCTCCAATCGCGACCTCGAGCGGGCAGTGCGCGACAGTCACTTTCGCCAGGACTTGTATTACCGGCTAGCCATCATCTCGATCTTCCTGCCGCCCCTGCGCGACCGCAAAGAAGACGTTCTGCCACTGGTGGAGTATTTCATTGACCGCTACAACCGTAAGTTCCGGAAGTCGGTGAAGGGCATCAGCGATGAGACCCGTAAGTTGATGATGAGGTACGACTGGCCGGGCAATGTGCGCGAGCTGAAGAACGCTGTCGAGCGTGCCATGATTCTGGAGGATGCCGACCGCCTGAATGCCGAGTTTCTGCCGTTCGCCGTGGCCCAGCAGCAATCGGCGTATACCGCCTTTGAAACGTCGTCTAGAAACAATGGCAAGGGCATGGACACCGAGTTGCCGAATGGCCGCAGCCTTCCCCGGCTGGAGATTCCCCAGGGCGGTACTTCGCTGGAGGAGGTGGAGCGGGCCCTGGTAGAGATGGCCATGAGTCAGGCGAACAGCAATCAGACTCATGCCGCCAGGCTGCTCGACATCAGCCGTGATGCGTTGCGCTATAAGTTAAAGAAATTCGGCTTGATTCACGCCGAAGAAGACGAACCCTCCACCGCCGCTTCCTAGCTTCGTGGCGCTGGTGAGTACCCGCGACGCTGCGAACGTGTTGTAATCTCTCCTAAGTTCCTGAATGCTTGGTACAGCGGCAAAGTAGTAGAAAAATTCAAGCTTTTTAAGCCTGCAGCCCATCCGTATGGGTGCAACGGATGAACCTGGGTTCGCTTCTATCTTGTAAGAGTCATCGAACTAACCTGAGACGTTGTGTACGCCCGGACGGAGAACCATCATGCGCAAGCTCGCCATCGCAGCCGTTGTTGTCATTCTGCTGATCGTTGTCGCCCTGCTGGTGCTGCCTCACCTCATCGATGTCAATCAGTATCGCGGGCAAATTCAGGCGCAGTTGCAGAAGCAGCTGAACCGGCCCGTGCAGCTTGGAGACATGTCGTTGAGCATACTGCCGCTTTCGGTGCACGTGAATAATGTCACCATCGGCGATGATCCCAGCTTCCACAGCAACGTGCCGTTCGCTGAGGTGCAGCAGCTTGACATCAGCCTGAAGCTGCTGCCGCTGCTGGCCAAGAATATCGAGGTCAACAGCCTGCAGCTCGAGCATACAAAGATCGAGTTGATCCGGAATGCAGCCGGCGTGTGGAATTTCGCGAGCCTGGGACACAACTCGACGGCGGCACAGAATAACCAGGCGCCTCCGACGCAGGCCACTCCGCCTCCGCAAACGCAGAAGCCTTCTCCGGCGCAGCAAGCAGGTGGGCAGGAAAACGCATTTGCGCTGGGCGAGTTGAAAATCACCGATGGGCAGATCGCCGTCACCGACTACCAGAAGCATCAATCACGTGCGGTTTACGACCATATTGATGCTTCGCTGAAGGACTTCGCGCCGGGCAAGCCGTTTTCGCTGGACGTTACGGCTCATCTGCCGGGCAATGGTTCGCAGACGCTGCAATTGAGCGGCAAAGGCGGTCCCATCAATGACGCGCAAATGCTGAATACACCCTTTTCCGGCACGGTGAAGATGAACCAGGTCTCGCTGTCGGGGGCGCAGAAGTTTTTGAACTCACAAGCACTGGAAGGCACGAACGGCGTAATCACCGGCACGACCGATTTTTCCAACGCGGCGGGCAAGATGTCGGCCAAGGGGTCGCTGAAGATCGAGAATGCCGTGATTCACAACGTGCAGATCGGCTATCCCATTACGGCCGACTTCAACGTAGCCGACGACTTGACGACCGATGTCATCCAGATCAGCCAAGGTTCGATGAAGCTGGGCTCAACGCCACTGTCGCTGAATGGAACGATCAACACGCGTGCCAATCCCACGGTCGTTGACGTGAATGTGAGTGCCTCGGATGCCTCAATCGAAGAGGCGGCGCGGCTGGCATCGGCGTTTGGCGTGGCGTTCAGTCCCAATGCCAAGATTGCCGGCAAGCTGACGATGAACGTCCACGCGCAGGGCCCGACCGATCACCTGGCGCTCAACGGCAACATCAATGGACGCAACCTGGAGATCACGGGCAAGGACATACCGCAAGCGGTGAAGGTGCCGCAAATTGATCTTGCCATGACGCCGCAAGATCTCCGCTCCAACAACTTCACCGCAATCTCGGGAGGGACGACGCTGAATGCACAGATTGCGCTTTCGCAATACACGGGCAATTCGCCCGTTGTCGACGCCACGCTGAAGACAGCGAATGCGCATGTGAACGAATTGTTGAACATCGCCAAGGCTTATGGAGCGAGCGGCACGGAAGGCATGAGCGGCACCGGCACAATCAGCCTCGATGTGCACGCCACGGGGCCAATCAAGAATACCGACGCCATGACGTTCAGCGGAACAGGAGCAATTCAGAATGCTTCGCTGAAGACGCCGCAACTGACACAGCCGCTGAATATCAAGAACGTGAATATGCAATTCACGCAGAACTCGGTGAACTTGACGAACCTTGCTGCGTCGTTGGGCTCGACCAATGCGGGGGGCAATTTGAGTATCGCGAATTTTCAAGCGCCCAAGCTGACCTTCGCGCTAACGGCTGACAAGATCAATGTCGCGGAGTTGCAGAAGATCACCGCTGCTCCCGCGCCGGCGCATGCTCCTGCCCAGAAAAAGGCGGAGGCTTCGTGGAGCCTGGTTCCAACAGCAGAGGCCGCGCCATCGGCTCCGCAGCCGAGCTTCTTGTCGACGGCGACCGGCACGGGAACGGTTGCGGTCGGCACTATTATTTACGACAAAACGACCCTGACGAATGTCCATTCCAACGTAACTCTGAACCATGGGGTGATCCAACTTTCGCCAGTCTCCGCCAATGTCTATGGCGGACAGGTGGCGGGCGCGATCACCGTCGACACACGGCCCGCCAACATGGCCGTCGCGGTAAACGCCAAGCTCATCAATGCCGACAACAATCAGTTGCTCTCGGCCTTGTCGAACGTGAAGGACACCATCTACGGCACGGTGAACTCCAATGTCAACATAACGTTTGTTACGCCGCCTTCTGGAGACGTAACACCCACGTTGAACGGTACCCTGGCGGTGAACCTGACCAACGGAAAGATCACGAAGATCGATCTGTTGAATGAGCTTTCCAAGATTGGCAAGTTTTCCGGCGGCGGGGCCAAGGGATATACCAGCATCTCGAAGCTGACGGGGACGCTTGAAATTCACAACGGAGTCGCCAACACGAGTGATTTGAAAGCAGCGATGGACGGCGGCACCATGGCAGCGACCGGCATGATCAACCTGGTCAATCAGGCGATCAACATGCATGTGACGGCGGTGCTGGACAAAGGCTTCAGCCAGTCAGTCGGTGGCACGGGAGTGGGCGGCTACCTCAATACGGCGCTGGCGAACAAAAACGGCGAGCTCGTGCTGCCAGTGATTATCACGGGCAGTACCAGCCACCCAATCGTTGCGCCGGATGTGCAAAAGATTGCACAGATGAAGCTGAATAACATGTTGCCGACGGCCGGTGGGTTGCTGAACGGCAAGGGAGGCGCCGATCTGGGTGGAATGGTAGGCGGTTTGCTCGGCGGTAAGCAGTCGACGACCGCGCAGCCGCAAACCGGCAAGCCGGCACAACCTCAGCCGAGCAATCAGCTGAATGATGCGCTGGGACAATTGCTCGGGGGCAGCAAGAAAAAGAAGTAACGCAGTTAACGCACGGGGAGCAGGAAGAGCCTCCCGTAACGGAAGGAAATCCGCAAATAAGAACGAAGGCCTAGATCAGGCGGCTTCTCTTCTACGGATCTCTCGAAGATCAGGAGCTAGCCTGCTCCAAGAGGCCCTGCTCCAGTTTCTCCTGACACTCGATACAGTGGCGGGTCCACGGAACCGCCTCCAGCCGCTTCGGATTGATCTCATTCCCGCAGGAGATGCACTCGCCGAAGCTTCCGTCCCGGATGCGGTCGAGGGCTGTGTCGACCATGCTCAGGAGTTGGCGCTCGTTGTGGCTCTGGCTGAATAAGAACTCCTTCGTATAGGAGTTAGCGGCCCGGTCTGCGACGTCCTGGGCCGATTCCAGATCGGCCTCGCGCCCATCCTGTGCGGTGCGGTGCATGAGGTGACGCAATTCGCGCTGGCGATCCTCCAGGCGCTTCTTAAAAGATTCCAGTTTTTTCTTCTCCATAGGCACGATTACCACCAATCCCTTGTTCCCGAGGCCCCAATTCTCTCAGCCAATTGCTGTGTGAAAGCGAGATGATATGCGCCGGACGGAACTGCCGTCAACTCAGCTGCTCTGGCTCGGCGACTCGCTGGACTCGATTGCATTGGATGCTGCCGACCCCCATTTCATTGCAGCAACAGCAAAAAAGCGGCCAAATATGGCCGCTCTTCGAAAGAGGCGAGAGAGGGAGGGATCTTCTAGAGGAGGCGATGCTTGACGTCGTCCCGACTAGCGGGACAGACGAGGAGATTTCGAGATCGATGGAAGAGGGTTGAAATCAAGGTCTTTAGCCTCTTTGGTTGGTCTGTCCTTTGCATCTTAAGCGCCAAAAACAGCTGGTAAGCTGACCGACAGTGTGGAAATGGTGCGGAAGTCACTGTTTCCAAGAGCGTTGACGGGAGAGAAATGGCAGTTTTGAGCTAAGGTTCTCCTACCGTTCGGCAACTTGCAAGAGGAATCCAGGTGCCCACATTAGGCCGAGCGATTCTTACTCTGAGTGCCATTCTGCTCTTCCATGGCTTTCAGTTTGTTCAACAGGGCTTTGTAGCTGATCTTCAGAATTCGTGCCGCCTGCCGCCGGTTCCAGCGGGTCTGGGTCAATACCCGTTCAATGGCCTCGCGTTCTGCGGCGAGGGCTGCGCGACGGCCTATTTCCAGCAGGGTCGGGGTGTCCGCTTCAGCAACCTGACCCTTGGCAGCATCGATCGGGATGGCCCCTTCGGCGGGCGGAGGGTTGACCGGCTTGTCGGCAGCCCCATTGCCGTCGGCCTTGATGCCCCAGATCGGACTGTTGCCGCTGATAGAGCTGACGATCGGCTTGTGGGTGGAAAGCTCGCGGATAATCTGCGCCTCGTTGCCCACAATGACGTAGCGCTTCACCAGGTTCTCGAGTTCGCGGATATTGCCGGGCCAGTTGTATTCCAGCATGCGTCCGATCGCCACGTCGCCGAAAGGAGCGGGCGTTTTGCCGTAGAACTCGCTGTACTTCTGAAGGAAAAAGTCGAGGAAGACCGGGATCTCTTCCCGCCGCTCCCGCAAAGGCGGGATGTGAATGGTGATGACATTCAGGCGATAGAAAAGATCCTCGCGAAACAGGCCCTCTTCCACCGCGCGCTCCAACGCTTTGTTGGTGGCGGCCAGTACCCGGACGTCCACCGAAATATCACGCTTTCCGCCCAGCCGGGAGAAGCCGCCATCCTGGAGCACGTGCAACAGTTTGGCTTGCAACGCCGGGTGCATCTCGCTCACTTCATCCAGGAACAGAGTGCCGCCGTGCGCCAAGTCGAATTTGCCGAGCTTCTGGCGGTTGGCCCCGGTGAAGGCGCCGGGCTCATAACCGAATAGCTCGCTCTCCAACAGTTCATGGGGGATCGCGGCGCAGTTCACTTTAACAAAAGGCTTATCGTGACGGCCCGACTGCGCGTACACCATGCGGGCGACCACTTCCTTGCCGGTCCCGCTTTCGCCCCGAATGAGAACGGTAGCAGTAGTGTCGGCTACCTGTTCAATCGTGTCCTTCACCTCTTCCATTTTCGGGCTGGTGCCGAAGAGCATGGTGAAGTCGCTGGTGCGGCGCACCTGATCGCGCAACTGCGTCACCTCAAGGGAAACCCGCTGCCGGTCGAGTACCCTCGCAATGTGCAGGTCGAGCTCTTTTGGCTCAAAAGGCTTATTCAGGTAGTCGTCGGCACCCAGCTTCGAAGCTCGAAAGATGGTCTCGGGATCGCTGTGGGCAGAGAGTATGATGACGGAAACGTCGGGCTTGATTTGCTTGATTCGGGCCAAGGTGTCGAGTGTCCCGGTGCCCGCGATAGCGAGGTCCAGCAAAACCAGCGTCGGATCATAGACCCGAAACATGCGAATGGCTTCCTCCCCTGTGACGGCGTTACTCACGTCAAATCCTCGACGGGAGAGGTGCGAGCTCAGGAATCTTCCCATGTTGACATCGTCGTCAACAATAAGCACCCGTACCTTTTGAGTTGGTACCATTCCGCCCCTGTCTACCGAAAAGAATGCAGAGCTCCCCAGGCTCCGAGGGAAAAGTCTGTTCACTTATGAGAATCCAAATGCCACTTACGGGTTGCATCTCTGGATCAATAGTTGCTTAAAATCGCAACAGAAAGTGGGTTGGCACCAGACGTAGCCCGATTTGTTTGCTTTGGATACAGCGATTCTACTCTGATTTTGGGAGTCCGCGCAGCAAGTGGGGCGCGCTTGCCCGGGACTTCGGGAGCAAGAGTGGATTACACCAAGAAAAGCGGCCCGAAAGCCGCTCTTGGAGTTGTCGTTTTAGCTGCCGACGGGGTTACGCAGCGTTGTCTTTGCCGCCCGGAACCGTACGCAGCTTGCCGGGCATAAAGTGGTACGGGGGCCACGGTCCGGTGATGCTGACCTTGCAATCCTTGAAGTGCCGAGTGGCCGCGGTGTAGCGGTTCTGGTACTTCGCGATGGATTGCGAATCGATCAGGTGAGCGAAGTCGATGATCATTCCGCCGGAATCGGTTCGCTTGCAGATGATGTCTTCCTCGAGGGGCGAAAACAATTTGTGGACCTGCATGGAAAGAGCGCGGGCTTTGGTCTGGCGTTCCCGCTCCCGCGAAGCCTGCTCGCGCAGCGCGCGGAGATACTCTCCGCCTACACCGTTTGGCAGTTCCGCTACCACTTGTTCCATGAGGGCGCCTTTCAGCAGAATCTTGAAGTGCATTTCTGCTTTGCCGCGCAAACGGGCTACGCTCTCCAGAAAGGCCTTGCGATTGGTGCGCACGGCACGGCGGAGAGCTTCGTCGGAATCGAATATCGTTCCAAAACGGAACGGCAACACAGTCATCGTGCGAAAACACTCGCTGACCACGCGGGCGTGTGCTACAAGGGCTTCTTGATTGAGTGTAGGGGGAGGAGAAGTCTCGCTCGCGATGACTGCGAACTCTCCGCTGGGGTAAGCGAAAACCGGAGCATCATTCACGCCCCGAAGGTTTTCCAACACGAAAGGACGACGGGCCCGAGTACCGCTGGAAAGGCCCTCCTGCTCGGTAATACAGTACGCGTACCACGCCATCTCAGTCTCTCCTGGGAAGACTCGCACACAGTCTCGAAAGCTGTGCTTGAGGTATGGCCGACTTCGAACGTGGGGCTTTAGATCAGGCTTTACTTTGGAGAGGTGGGAACCCTCGCCGTGATTCATCCTAAGCCTTTCCACGTACACTGCGCAACCAGCAAGTGCTGTCGCCTGCATCTTTTTCGGAGGGGACAACCATTCTGACCCCTGGTTCCAACACGTGCGAGGCTTGCAGAGTCGCGCCCAGCGCCGGATTCAGCATCTGACTCTCGTGGCTCGAATGGCTCGGTTAGAGGCGCCGTCGGGATTTTAGTCTTAGCCAGGGGACAGAGCCCACGGCTTTTTTCTTGGGGTTTTGCCGTGGTCTAGCCCACAATGTCGCTTTCGACGAGGGAGACCGCGTGGAATACCCATCGACCTCAGTCTCATCATCGGCTCATCCAGTCCGGGTCCTGCACCTCACCGACTCCCCAGGCCAGATTGCCGCGATACTCGATGCCCAGAACCGCTCCGGAATCGCGGCGACGGTGGCCACCCTGCGAGGGTTAGGCTCTCAAACGGCTGTTTCTGTGGGCGATCTGGAGCCGTTATCGTGGAGAACCGCTTGGGGTCAGGTACCGCGATGGCGGGAAGTCCTGCTCGAAGTCCAGGAGCAGGCCCCGAGCCAGATCCTTCACGCCCACACCTTCACCGCGGGGATGGCGGCAGTGCGCAATTTCGACTGCGTGGTGTACCAACTGGGCGACACGATTGACAATACGTTGGAAAGAACGGCCTTGGGCGACAACACTTCCTGGCTGCGACGTTCTTTTCATGTTGCGGAAGACTTCATTCTGACGCGGGCAGCCGCCGTCGTGGTGTCGTCGACAGGATTGCGTGAGGAACTGCAAGAACGAGGCGTCGCCGAGGAAAACCTCTTCGTCATGAACCCTGCGACCGCTGCCAAGAGCGAGACGTCAGGGTTAGTTGAGCAATACGCCATGGTCTATCGCCACGCCCGCCGTAGAATCCAGGGAGAGAAGCCGCAAGCCAAACTCTTCCTGCCGCCACAGTACCGATTACTGCCGCCGGGGACTAGAAGGTAACCCGTACTCCGATTTGCGCTGCGAACGGTATGCCAACGGTCGTTCCCGGTCCGAAGAAGTCGCCGAGCGCGCCGGCGGGTACCAGCAGTTGTTTGGCGCTGGTGACGGGGACGCTGCAGGCGGCCGTGGGACAGAGCGCCGTGACGTTATACAGGCTGTTTACCGGTGTGGGCAGAGCGGAAATATTGGTGACGTAGTTGGCGCCTGGATTATTGCGGTTAAACAGGTTGAAGAACTCGATGAAGGGCAGAATCCGCCAGCGTTCATTGACCTGAAACGGCCGGGTCACGCGCAGGTCGACCTGGAAATAAGGAGTGCCGCGGAACTGGTCGAGGGTCGTTTGTACACCATTCACCACGGCGCGATCGTTCGTGGGATCTCCCAGGCCGTTGACGTCGACCGGGGTGGTAAGGGTAATGGGACGCGCGCTCTCAGCTTGAATGAGCGTCGTGAGTTCAAATCCGCCAGGCACATACACGACGCCCGCCACCACAAAACGCGACAGCACGTCTTCGCCCGATGGCCCGTAATCCCCGGGGCCGAAGGGATTCAGCGGATTGCAAACCCCGTTGACGTAATCGAATAGCTCTCCCAGCACGCAACCCCAGGTCTTCGCGCTCGACAAGGTATAGTTTGCCGTCAGATTAAAGCGGCGAGCCAGGTTGCCCTGCACGCGCAACATCATGGCGTTGTAGCTGGATCGATTGTCGGACTTGAAGTCGGCGATGTCGGGAACATTGGCGGTTTGGCTGGCAATATCGGAAGGGAACAGCGGCGAGAACAGGGTGTAACCGGCAGTATAGTCATAGCGCCGGTATCCGTGTACGCCCTGCTCGTGAATGTAGTCGGCACTCAGCGTCCAGTTGGAATGGAACGCATACTGCACGCCACCGCTGACGTGGATTGCATACGGCGTGTGATAGTTGCCGTCGATGATCGCGCCGGCGCCGCCATTTGCCGATCCCGGCAGGCAGCCCGGATCGCCCAGATGCACGCACGGCTGAAATGCCGATGGCGTGTTCACTGCCTGGAATGCCGTGACCCAGCCGTTCTGCGCCAGATCGTTGTAATACATCCCGAAGCCGCCGCGGATCACCAGGTTTTCGGCTTGCCGCGGAGAATACGCAAAGCCGATGCGCGGGGCTACCGCGCCACGATAGTCATGGGGAATGCCGCTGGTCAGCGGAATCTGCAGCGCGTGCAGGGTGGAAATCGCCGGATTTTCCAGCTGACTTGCGCCCGACGCCTGAAACAGTCCGTAGGTAGTGTCGTAGCGCAAGCCGTAGTTGAGAGTGAGCTGCGGAGTCACGCGCCACTCGTCCATAGCGTAGAGTCCCAGCCGCTGCACGTCCTGCGAAAAGCTTCCGTTGCTCGCCGGCGTGCCGGTTGTCTGGCATTGAGCGCCAGTAAAGGGTGGAAGACAGTTCAGCTCAGCCGTAAATTGTGCCGGGTTGGTCAGGTAGTACGACGGATTTTGGGTGAAGACGCTGAGCGTCTCCGCCTGACCGGGTAATGCGCCGCTGAGAACGGGTTCGTGTATGAAATCGACTCCAAAGCGCGGCGTGTGCCTGCCGGTCGTGTGCGTCACGTCATAGCGGAACTGATATTTCTCCTGATTGCGTAACACGGGAAAAGCGGTAATCGGGGTGACGAACTGATTGTCGCCGAAGGTCTCGAAGCCGGAGATCGTCTTGGACGTGGAACTGAACGGGAACGCGAGGGCGAAGCCCAGATATCCGTTACGTGAAGCGGTTGCGTGCAGGTAACTGGCGTCGAAGGTGAACGAACCGAGCCACGATGGGCTGAAGGTAAACTGGTTGCTGAGCACAAGGTTCTGGTAATTGGCGCCCGTGGTGGCGCCGGTCGAGGGCAACGTACCCTGTTGCACCAGCGCGTTGCTGGTGGTCGCGTTGTCGATTGCGCCGCGCAGAAACCAGTTCGAGCGGGGCGATTGCGCCCAGTCGAGTCGCACCAGGCCGAGATAATCGCGGTATGGCACCGGCACGCTGGATGGAACCGGAATCGAAGTTACCCCGGGAATCAATCCCTGCTGCGCCAGCGTTGCCAGGGCGTTGAACTGGGTCGTGCTGTCTGGGCTGTAGGCGATGCTGGCGTCTTCATTGACGAACTCGAAGGAGGAAAAGACCCAGACCTTTCCCTTCTTCAAGGGGCCGCCGATCGTGCCCACGTAATTCTGCCGCGAGAAGGGCTGCTTGGGATCAGGAGCCGGGTTTTCGATGGGAAAGCGCGCGTTCAGAGCCGCGGCGCGCTCATAGAATGCCAAATCGCCGTGCCATTGATCGGTGCCATGCTTCGAGCTGATCACCACCGCGCCCGCCGTGGTGCGACCGACATCGGCATTCTCCTGCGCCGTTTGTACCGCGAACTCCTGTAAGGCGTCGGGCGAGAAATTCTGCAGGAATCCGCCGATGTAGTCGTCGGAATTGTCACCTCCATCTACCGTGAGCACATTGTTCAGCCCTGAGCTGCCTCCGGTGGAAACCGCAGTAATGCGCGCTTTTGTAGGATCGGAAGGCTCTACCGGCTCCGTGCCGGGAACGAGATAGGCAATGTTGGCGAAACTGCGAGCGGCCAATGGGAGATTCTGCAAGTCCTGCGACGACACAACGCCCATGTGGACCGCACTCGTGTTGTCGATGGGTTGGGTGGTAATCGACGAAGCTTCTGCTTGCACGTTGACGGTCTGCTGAGCGGCTTCTGGACGCAAGGTCACCAGCAGGTCGCGGGTGGCCGAAACCATCACCGTCACATCGGTGGTGGCAGTGGCAAATCCTTTGGCCTTGACGACCACCTGATACTTCCCGGGGGGCAGACCGGGGACGCCAAATTCGCCGTTGCGATTGGTAGTCGCCGCGCGCTGCAACGCGGAACCAGCGGCTTGCACCGATACCTGTGCGGAGGGTACGCGGCTGCCCGTAGCATCTTGTACCTCGCCTTGCAACGTGCCGTAGGGATTCTGCCCCACCAGAAAATAGGGCGCCAGTAGAACTGCAAAGAATGCAAACGGCAAAACGACAAAAAACCTCTTACGCTTCAGCATGTACAGTCAACCTCAGGCGTCGAAGCGTTAAACGCGGCAATGTAGGGGAATATCGCCGATTCGGCTTCTGCTATTCCAAACTACTGTTTCGGGGCGGCTACTACCACGGCCGTAGTTTCGGAGGGCAAAAGTGCGCTGAACGCCGGTCACGAAACGACCATAGGGGCATGTCTTGGGGAACGAGATTTTTCGTCTGACGCTGAAATGAAAACCGGCCGCGCGGGCGGCCGGCAGATGGAGAAATTGATTGCGCTCTTCCTATGGGTGTTTAAGGGCCTGAAGCTTTTGAGTGGCGATCTGGCCGGCGGCTCCCGTCGGACTGTCTTTTTGCATTTCCTGATACACCTTTGCTGCGTCCCCGGGCTGCTGCATAGCTTCGTACAGGGAAGCGAGTTCCAGTTGGGCTGTAGTCTTTCCCACCGAGGTCGTTGGATGGTCGACCAGGTCTTTGAAAATTGCTAATGCCTGCGAATTCTGATTCGTGTCTTCGTAAAGAGAACCTAAGGCGAGCTTGGCCAGGCTGGCGATCTCTTTGTGGCGGCCGTCGGCAACTTCTTTCAATTGCTTTTCCGCGGCAGCGTTGTCCCCCATGTCGCGGTAGGTCAAACCTTCAAAGTAGCGGGCCAATGCTCCCGACTCGGTGAACGAGTACTTGTCGGCGATGCGGGCGAATTCCGCGTTGGTCACCTTGGCACGCTCCTGACTGGAGCCGAAGCTCAGTACGTCGGGAGTCGCCGGCGTTCCGGCCGGGCGGATAGGAGCGCCGTACTTTTGCATCGTGCTGGACAGTTCCTGTCTTCCCTGTTGATCGCGGTAGTTGACATAGGCCCAGCCGCCAGCCACCACGGCGACTAGGATGGCAAGGGCAATACTGGCGGCCATAACTTTCGAGCGATGCGCAACCGCCCAGGAAATGGTATCGGCGGTAGTTTCCGCGAAGGCGTTCTGCTTGAGTTGTTGTCGAGTATAACTACGCACGGATGGTCCTTATCTGGATTGCCACTAGGCGGGAAAAGCTAAGTCTAACAGGCAAAAGAAGGCAGGGTCAAACGCCAGAGGGAGCGCAATAAGGCCGGCCGCGCGGCTTCCGGGTCGCGGTTTACCCCCGATCGCGAAACATTTCACGGGAGAACGCATAGGCTATGCGAGTTTTGCTTGCATCGTTGAACAGGCTGTAAACGATCTGGCCCTTCGTTTCTTGCAGTATCTTCTCAAAACGATATTTTCTTCCTCCGACCAGCCCCTCGGAACCCAACACGTCTTCGGGAGAGTTAATGGTCCGTTGCAATAAGCCCGTGATTGGATCGTCGATCCAAGGCAAGCGAGGTACCGCCGGATCGGGATAAGCAAGCTTGATGGGAGAAGCCCACCTGAGTACTGGCGGTGTGCAGCCAAGATCCCTAATCGCCTGCTTGGGATAACCGAGATACGACACACCGCCCACCGAGATCTCGATGAAAAGCTCGAAGAAAAAGTAGTTGCCAGGCAGGTCCTGCGGAGAAGGATGCCTGCTGTGTGCGCCCTCCCCCAACACTGGTGACGCCTTCTGCGGAGCCGGCGCCCGTCGCCACCCGTGTAGGACGTTTGCGAACCAACGAGCCACACCAGACTTGGTTTTGATTTGATCGTTCACACTTCTCGCCGTCCGTCGTAAGAAAATTTCGAACTTACTTGAGACTGGTGGCACACAGCGTTAGCAGCGGAACCAAGCATGGCAACGATGCTTGGTTTCGGAGAACGATGCTTGGTCGTTCTGAACGGTTTCGAATGACGCCATCCCCACGTTCCACCTTGGCAGAATATTGCAAGGCTCCCTGTAAAAAGGGTAGCCGCATTGGTATCACATATCTCACGATTGGCGGAAGGGCCCTTACGTGGTTGCAGATCCAGAGCGGATGAGTGAGCCAGAATCAGATTGGTGCAGCCAGAGGAGAATCAGGTCGGTCGTTCGTCCCACTCGGAACTTTCTGAAAATCCGGGAAATGTGCAAATTCACCATCTGCTCCGATAGCGACAACCGCTTGGCAATTTCCTTGACGCTGAGGTTATCGAGCGCTAAATGCAAGACCTCGCGTTCCTCGGAAGTCACCTCAGGAGACACTGCCAGCGGTGGCCGGGTTTTCAGGTCGGGCAGGACCGCGTCGACGAAGCGGCTGAGCACCATCCGGGAAATCCAATAGCCGCCCGCCCTCAACATGCTGGCTGCCCGTGCGAGGTCGCGCGGAATGTCGGAGCAAACGATCAAGCCCTTCACCCCAAGCCGCAGCAAAGGAAACACGAGCGCGTCGCGAAGCGACGTTACGATCGCCAATACCGCGCAGGCCGGGTGCGCCATGCGAAACTCTGCAACAATCTCGGTGCCTCGAGCAATCTGTGTGGCATCGACGATGACGAAAAGCGGATCTGTGTCCCCAGGGCCGGGCAGAGCTGTCGTATCGACAGGCACAATATCGAAGCCAGACGGGTCGAGGGCCCCCCTGACCTGTTGTCGCCTCCCCGGCTCCTGACAGAAGAGCCACAGCTGGGACTTCGGTTCCTTGGCATTTCCGTCGTGATGGAGTTGGGCGTTCATCCGCATGCCGGCCACGCATTACGAATATCGGCCGAAAGCGCCTGGACTTGAGAGTGGTGTGCTTGTCGAACGGACAAATCGGTAACCGTGCGAGTGCTGCTCCCGCGAGAACGAGAGCAGCGCTCGGCTATTCAATGCGCAGTGCCTGCATGGGTTCGATGCTCGCTGCACGCCGGGCAGGAATGAAGCCTGCCAGCGCCGCTGCCAGCGACAACACGGCGATGGCGATCACGATGCTCCACGGATCGTAGGAACGAACCGCGAAAAGTTGATCGGTCATGTAGTGGGCGCCGATGAGCGCAATGGGAATGCCCAACGCCAGTCCAAGGCCAACCTGCGCAAACGCGCCGCGCAGCACCATGCGCACCACATCGCCGCGATTGGCCCCCAAGGCCATCCGCAGTCCAATCTCGCTGGTGCGGCGAGCGACCGCGTACGACGTTATGCCGTAGAGCCCCACCGACGCCAGAAGCATGGCCAGCAGTCCAAACAGCATGGTCAGTCGCGCAACCAGACGTTCCTGGTTGAAGTTGTCACTCACCTGGTAGTCGAGGGAATGTAGATCAATCACCGTAAGGTTGGGATCGATGTCGGCAAGTGTGTGCCGGACCATCGCATCCACATTTTGCGGCTGGCGGTTGAAACGCAGAGTAATGGAGTTGATATAGAGTGACCGTCCCTCCGCCATGAGGTAATTCGGATGTGTCAGACCGGGGAGTTGCTGGTTCAGTGGGCGAAAATACATGGGGCGGAATTCATCGCGCGGATTGTTGTACTTAGCGTCTGCCACGATGCCCACGATCTCAAACGCGCCGGCGTATTGGCGGTCGAAGATGCCGAAGTGCCGCCCGAGAGGATCTTCTTTGGGAAAGAACTTCCTCACGAAAGCCTGGTTTACAACGGCTACCAGCTGCGAGGTCGCGGTGTCTGCCTCGGTTAGGCCACGGCCGCGAATCACCGGCTGACCGACCGTTTCAAAGAATTGGGGACTGACCCGGTCCCACGAAGAGGTATTGTGTTCATTCGGTCCGGGCTCGGGACGGCCCTCAATACGAATCCCTTCGCTCCAATTGTTGCCTTCCAGCGTGCTGTAGAGCGCGAGGCCTACACTCTGCACGCCGGGCAGGGCGCCGAACCGCTGCTCGATCGCCTCGTATAGCGCGGGAAGCTTGGCTGGCGTATAGCCTGCACCGGCGGGATCAAGGTGCATCACATAACGGTTGGTCGTCTGGATGCCAAAGTTCTGATGCTCGAGGTTCCGCAAACTTCTCGTCAGCAAGCCGGCGCTTACCAGCAGAACCAGCGACATCGCGGCCTGAAAGACAATCAGCGACTTCTGCGGCAACGTGGCGCGATCACGAGTGGAGCGGTTGACGCCGCGCAGCGCCTCCGCTGGATCGGAGTGCGAGGTAATCCATGCCGGCACGATGCCGAAAATGATTCCTGTAACCAGCGAGAGCAGAAAGGCGAAGCCCAGAACCACGAGGGATGGGCTGGCCTGGATCGGAAGGTGCGGGGAGTCGGGGAAAGCCAATGTCAAAATCGTTCTGGTTCCCGCGTAGGCTACGGCCAGACCTGCCAATCCGCCCATGCATGCCAGCAACACGCTCTCCAACAGCATCTGCCGGATCAGCCTGCTGCGGGCCGCTCCCAGTGCCATGCGGATTGAGGTGTCCGCCTTGCGGGTCGCACCTCGAGCTAGCAGCAGGTTCGCCACATTCGCGCATGCGACCAGCAAGACCAGTCCCGAGATTGTCATCAGGAGGTAGAGCCCTTTCCCGGTCTCCTGCTGAAGATTCTGGATGCCGGCCCCGGCGGCCGTCATGACCACGTGTTGCTTCGCGATTTCGGTTGAGCCGCCATTTCGTGTATAGGAGTCGATGGTCGCCAGCCACACTCGCAAACTATTGGAGAGTCTGGCCTGAAGAGGCCCCACGCCTACGCCTGGCTTGAGTCTCCCGATCAGATACAGCCAATTGCTGTCGGGCACGCGCAGGATGGTGTTTTCGCGCTCGATCACCGGTTCAATAGCCAGCGGAATCCACAAAGCGGGGGGATTGCTGTTAATCCGGTCGCCGAAGAATCCCGGGGGCGCAACTCCCACGATCGTGACGGGCTGGCTCTGGACATACAAAGTTGAGCCAATCACGCCAGGGTCGCCGCCGTATTCCGATCGCCACGCCTGGTAGCTCATCACTGCCGCGGGGGCGGCGCCGGTCGTGTCGTCTGCTGGGGTTAAGGTTCGGCCGCCGAAAGCCCCGATACCAAATGTGGAGAAGTAATTTCCCGAGACATATTCACTGCGCAGGGACTTGGCGGGCTCGGAACCCCGGCGCACGGTCGCCGAGTTGTTCCCCGATTGCATCGCGGCTAGCTGCTCGAATTCCGGCGTAGTGTCGCGGAAGTGACGGTACAGATCGTAGGAGAACAGGTCGAAATCTCCATCGTCGTTCTCAAAGCCGCCGTTCACGCAGCAGTCGTCCTTATCCCCAATGCGGTAAAGCGTCTTGGGGTCGACGACCGGCAGCGACTTCATCAGGACGGCGTGCACCAAAGTGAAGATCGCGGTATTCGCGCCGATTCCCAAAGCGATGGTGAGAACCACAGTGATCACAAATCCGGGCGACTTGCGGAATTGGCGAAAAGCAATGCGGATGTCGTGCATGGGGGATTCCTGAATACAGGATTTACCAAAACAGGATACGTAGGCACGGTCCCGATAGTTCAAACTCTGAATGTTCCTGAGAAGAGTTGAACAAGGCGGGAGAGTCGCGGAAAACCCTCCCGCTTTTTTGCAAGGCTGGGGTTTGTGGCTACTACTTGTAGCGCGTGGCCACGGCGGCAGCGCAGCCGCTGCGTACCAATTTCCCTTGCGGATCGTAGAAGTGGACCGTGGCCTGGCTGGCGAGATTGTCGCCCGAGACTGCGATGAACTGGTCGATCCGCTGGGTTTCTGCCAGCGCGCCGTCAAGGGTGATAAAGGCCGTGGAGCTGGCCTGATAGTGTCCCCAACCTGCTGCCGTCCAATACCCCTCACCTGGCAGTCTCAAATCTGGGTAGAAATTGGGGTTTGCGGTCGATTCGGCGAGGGTTCCTCCCAAGTTGAAGGTGAGAAGCGAGGGAAAAGGCTGTCCGATGTTCTGATGGGTCTGGCAGTTTTGCATGGTGACCGTGACCACCCACGTGCCCACGATGGTCGATGCGGTTCCGTGGTTTGCGGACTGCGCGGCAAGCTTCTGCCCTAAGCCCAGCAGAACGGTAATCACCACGGCTGCGAGCGCGGTTTTGCAAGCATGTCTTTTTGGTTTCATAGTCAGCGTACTTCCTTCTTCGAGAGTTCGGTCCGAACCGTCGAGTTTTCTGGGCGGTTCGCAAGTGGGTGCGAGTATGCGTGGGAACGAACGTAGAGGAAATGCAGCACCGGTAAAACGTGGGTCAAACGCTAGTAAAATGGTCGGCGAACCGGCGCAGCATCGCCGTAACGCCGGTGAAAAAAGAGAGCCGATGGCACCGCAATTGCGGTAGCGAAATTTGCATGTACACACCACGGGCAGTAGACTGAACCGCCATTTCGTCCCGCGATGACGGCAACCCCTTCAACACGCGTTCGCTTTGGAGCCTTCGAACTCGACCTGCGAACGGGAGAGTTACTCGGCCAAAATCGCACGATGGTTCTGCAGGAACAGCCGTTCCGGGTTGTGCAGATGTTGATCGAACGAGCCGGCCAGATCGCCACCCGGGACGAGATCCAAAGGGAGCTGTGGCCAAACGACACGGTCGTTGAATTCGACCACGCCATCAACACCGTGATCGGGAACCTGCGGCGCGCCCTTGGCGACACCGTGGCAAAACCGAAATACATCGAGACAGTGGCCCGGAGAGGCTACCGGCTGATAGCGTCGATCGAGCGCATTCAAAGTACGCCGCCGCTGCCGCAGAAGTCCGTCGTGATGGACGCGGGCGGCAGTGACCTTACGCTGCCGGGAAGTTCGCTGGTTGGCAAGAAGGTGTCGCACTACCGGGTGCTCCGAGTTCTGGGCGGCGGTGGTATGGGACTCGTCTATGAGGCGGAGGACATCAAGCTCGGTCGCCGCGTCGCGTTAAAGTTTTTGCCGGAAGAGTTGGGGCAGGATGCCGTGGCCTTGAAGCGATTCGAACGCGAAGCGCGCACCGCTTCAGCCCTCAGCCATCCTCATATCTGCACAATTTACGAAGTCGATGATCACGGAGGCCAGCCGTTCATTGCCATGGAACTGCTGGAGGGCCAAACTCTTCGAGACTTGATCGCCGCTAATCGCTCCCAGCCGATGGCCGTCGCTCAGCTATTGGACATCGCTCTCCAGTTTTGCGAGGGCCTGGAAGCTGCGCATGAGAAGGGGATCATTCATCGCGATATCAAGCCGGCAAACATTTTCATGACCAGGTCCGGGCAAGTGAAGATCCTGGACTTCGGGCTGGCGAAGCTTGCCACGCTGGCCGAAGGTTCCCACTCGGAAGACGACACGATCGCCGACGTGCGGGTGCCGGAGCGCACGTTCGAGAAGGACTCGCACCTTACCCGCACTCACCAGACAATGGGCACGGTAGGCTACATGTCTCCTGAGCAGATTCGTGGCGAGAAGCTTGACGGAGGCAGCGACATTTTTTCGTTTGGGCTGGTGCTTTATGAATTGGCGGCGCGCGAGCGGGCCTTCGGGGGATCCGGTGTCGGTGAGATACAGGAAGCGATCCTGAAGCAGTCGCTGACGCCTCTCCGCGAGCGGAATCCGGCTGTTCCGGAAAAGTTTGAGCAGATGGTCGCGAGAATGCTCGAGAAAGACCGAACCCGGCGGCCACAATCGGCGGCAGAACTTCTCGTCGAACTGAAAGAACTCAAACGACATCACGATTCGGGAGCGATGGTTTCCCTGGCAGCGGCCCCGGCGCGGTCGATACGCTCCCTCGCGGTGTTGCCCCTGGTGAATCTGTCGGGCGATCCGCAACAAGATTACTTCGCGGACGGAATGACGGAAGAATTAACCATGGGGCTGGCGCAAATCAGCGCTTTGCGGGTCGTGTCACGAACGTCGGCGAACCGGTATAAAGGGACGAACCGGCCGATCCTTGAAATCGCACGCGAGCTCGGTGTCGAGGCCATTGTGGAAGGTTCGGTGCTGCGCAGCGATAACCGGGTTCGCGTTACTGCCCAGTTGATCGATGCTGCCAGCGACACTCATCTTTGGGCCCGCAGCTACGAAAGAGATTTGCAAGATGTATTGCGTCTGCAGAATGAGATTGCCCGTGCGGTGGCGAGCGAGATTCAATTGAGACTCACGCCTGCCGAGGAGCAAAGGCTTTCGCAGCACGAAGTTCTCGATCCGGCAGCACATGATGATTATCTTCGGGGGCAGGTGCTTGCGGCCAAGCGGACGGGGCCCGACCAGTGGAGGGCCATTTCTTTTTTTCAGTCGGCGATCCGCCGTCATCCGAATTTTGTGCCTGCTTACATCGACCTTGCTGACGTCCACCGTACGTTGGCTCTGAACAGCAATGTAGCGCCGGGCGAGGTTTTTCCGGTTGCACTGGCGGCCGCTCGGACGGCTCTGGAACTGGACCCGCAACGGGCCGAGGCACACGTCGTGCTGGCCGTTGTCACAGCCGAATATGAGTGGAACTGGGTGAAGGCGGATGAGGAATTCCAGATTGCGCTTCGGCTGAATCCGAATTCCATGTGGGCGCACACACACTATGGGCACTTCCTCGGTCGGTGGGGAGAGAGCGACAAGGCAGTGCACCAAGCCCGAATTGGCAGCGAGCTGGATCCCCTGGATCCTCGAGGCGCGTTCCTGCTTGGCGTTTGTCTTTACCAGGCGCGGCGATTTTCTGAAGCGGCAACCCTGTTTCGAACCGGCACAGAACTCTATCCGAATTTCTGGCCCATGCGTCTTTACCTGGGCAAAACTCTTCTTGAACTCGGGCAGCATTCGAAAGCTTTGAAAGAACTCGGAAAAGTGAGCGATTTTACCGCAGAGCCGGTCGCGACAATGGGCTGCGCCTATGCGCGAATAGGGCGTGAGGCGGAGGCGCGCAAGATACTGGAAGGCTTAAAGCTCCGCGCTACGCGCGAGTACATCTCAGCCAGTCAAATCGCCAGGCTGCACGGCGCGCTAGGTGAGAAGGACGAAGCCTTCGCGTGGCTGGAAAAAGCCTACGTCCAGCGCGACACCTGGCTCACGTTTCTTCAGGCGGATGCGATTAATGACCCTATTCGATCGGACCCACGATTCACGGAAATGCTGCGGCGCGTCGGCTTCCGCCACACATGACCCGCTTGCCCGTCCGCAAGTATGCTTTTCCCACGGAATAGGAGACCAGAGCAAATCTCAGGATGCCGGCGCGGGAAAACGGCGACCGTACATCCAGGGAGTGTTGGATTGAATTGGTGGCGGCGGTAGGACTCGAACCTACGACCTACGGATTATGAGACCGTCGCTCTAACCACCTGAGCTACACCGCCAAGACCGGATGCGACGACAAAGCGCCGCGAGAAGACCTAGAGACTGGGCGAGAAAACGAAAGGCTTTCAGCCGGGATGGACGCCGGCATCGTCCATTCACAGGAAAGGCCGGACGTGACTGCGTCCAGCCAGCTTCGATTCTAGAATTCACCCTGCCCGGTGTCAAACCGATCTAGAGAAACCGGCACGCAAAGGGCACGACCCAAGATCGTGCCCTTACGGATCAGCCCAACGGCGGCATGGTTGCGAAATCTCGAGTCTCTGTCTACCGCATCACCCGATGCGGTCCAGCCCTCTTGACCTCTTCCGGGGCATCGAATTGCTGGAAGTTCTTCGCAAATCGGTCGGACAATTCGGCTGCTTGCCTGTCATAAGCCGCTTTGTCTTTCCAGGAGTTTCGCGGATTCAGTAGCTCGGAGGGGACGCCTGGCACGGATTTCGGAATGCTCAATCCGAAAGCCGTCTCAGTTTCGAACTCGACATCAGCCAGCGCTCCCTCAACTAATGCGTTGACCATGGCGCGCGTGTAGGGAAGGCTCATGCGTTTGCCGACGCCATAGCCTCCGCCATGCCAGCCCGTGTTGACCAGCCAGCATTGTGCGTTGTGCTCGCGCAGCCGCTGTCCTAACATCTCGGCATAGACCTTGGGGGCGAGCGGCATGAAGGGCGCGCCGAAGCACGTGGAGAATGTTGCTTGCGGTTCTGTCACCCCTGCTTCAGTGCCCGCGACCTTGGCGGTGTATCCCGACATGAAATGGAACATGGCCTGTTCCGGTGTCAGCTTGGAAACCGGAGGCAGTACGCCGAAAGCGTCTGCCGTGAGGAAAACGAGATTTTTCGGATGACCCCCGAGTCCCGGGATCACGGCATTATCGATGTGCTCCACTGGATAGGCGGCACGGGTATTTTCAGTTTTGCAGTCGTTGTCGTAATCGGGGATGCGAGTGGCGGGATCGAGCACGACGTTTTCGAGTACCGATCCAAAGCCCAGCGCGTTCCAGATCTGCGGCTCGTTTTCTTTTGACAGGCGAATGCATTTCGCGTAACAGCCGCCCTCGAAGTTAAACACTCCATTCGCACTCCAGCCGTGCTCGTCGTCGCCGATAAGGCCACGTTTGGGGTCAGCGGAGAGAGTCGTTTTGCCTGTGCCGGACAAACCAAAGAAGAGGGCTGTCACGCCATCTTTGCCGACGTTTGCGGCGCAGTGCATCGGAAAAACGTCGCGCTGTGGCAGCAGAAAATTCATGATGCCGAAGATCGACTTCTTCATCTCACCTGCATACTGGGTTCCACCGATCAGTACTAACTGGCGAGTGAAGTTGACGATGACAAAAACTTCCGAGTTCGTGCCATCTCGCTTGGGATCGGCGAGGAAGCCCGGTGCGCTCAATATGGTGAATTCAGGATGATGGGTCTTGCGTTCCTCTTCGTTCGGCCGAATGAACAACTGTCTTACAAAAAGATTATGCCAGGCGTATTCATTAATGATCTGGATAGGCAGTCGATACTCGGGATCGGCTCCACAGAACAGGTCCTGAACGAAAATTTCTTTGCCCTTCAGATACTCCACAACCCTGTCGTAGAGCGCGTCAAACTTCTGCGGGGAAAAAGGCAGGTTGACCTTACCCCAGTCGATCGTATTTTCGGTAAGGCTGTCTTTCACCGCGAATTTGTCTTTGGGAGAACGGCCGGTGCGTTTTCCCGTTTCGGCAACCAGGGAACCACGGGCGGCCAGTTGAGCTTCATCCCGTCGCAAGGCTGCTTCCACCAATTGCGCAGGATGTAGATTACGGTAAACCCTGTCCTGACCTAGTACCTCGGTCAAGTCAGGGGCTTGCTGTAGGGAGGACATAAGAATTGCTCCTTGATGCGACTACAAAGGATGCGACCACTAAGAATCGTAGATAGGCCGAAACGTTGCCGCGAGCCGAACCATAGGAATCCGCAGACGGCGCCGTAATTACAACAGCGACTCTGCCGGGCGAGCCCAAAAATGCCACCAGCAGAAGGACTTCAGCGGGCAGGTACCGGATGGGCCTCATCTTTAATCGTCTGCAGGTGATCGAGTGTTTCCTGCACGGTCAGGCTGTACATTTCGCGACCATTGTCCTCGCCTGACTCTATGGCCCACTTGAGGAAGTGACCGGCAATTTGAACCGCCATAGGGTCGCTGATCACGGCCCCTGTCTGGTGGTTATATTCCACCCACGCAACATGGGGCAAAGCGATCCATACCGGCCGGTCGCCAACCAGGAACTTCACGTCCACGGCATCGGCGTGACGGGTGGCAATGGCCACGATCAAAGCCTGATACATGCAGCGCACTGGCGCACCGGTCCAGCGGTCGATAGCCTGAAAGTCGTCATACATAGACACCAAAAACTATATCTGAGCGCCCACAGCCGGGGCAATCGCAGAATTGCGGAACGCAGGCGTCACGCACCGCCATCGAGAGTGGTGCGATCCCAGTCGACAAGACGGATTGCGACTTCGCAAGCGCCCCTGGTGCGAGAGCAAGTCTCGCTTCTTTTGTTATGGAGATCGTGTGGCCATGCATAGGGATGGCAGCTTTCAACGCGCAGTGGCAGCGCTGTTCCACGAGACGTGCGTTGGCAGTGCAATGTCGGAACGGTCGAAGAAGGTGCGTAACCAGATCTCCAACGTCAGTAGTTGCCAGATCTGGAACGACCAGTCTTCACGCCCACTGCGATGCTGGGACACCATACGGCTCACCACTGGCGGGTTAAACAGTCCCCGTTCGCGCACCTGTTTCTCGGAAAGCAAGTCGTCGACCAGTTCTCGCAGCGCCGACGACAACCAATAGTCAATGGGCGCGCCAAATCCGGCTTTTGGCTGACGTAGAATTTCTCCCGGCAAGTCATCCTTCAGTGCTTCGCGAAGGATATGTTTACTCGTACCTTGGCGCAGTTTCTGCTCTGGAGGCGCATTCCATGCCACCCATTCCGCGAAGTGCCGGTCCAGAAAGGGGACGCGCACTTCAACCGAAGAAGCCATGCTCATTTTGTCGTTGTAGTTCAGATTCAGGCTGACCATGAACGTCTTGGCATCCACATAGAGCATCTGGTTCAGAAAGTCGGCGTGTTCTACGTGTGAAAAATAGGCAGCGTGTCGCGCGCAAGAATCATATTTTTCGACGGCATGCAGGAATTGAGAGCTGAACAGGTCGCCGCGCTGCTGGTCACTGAGGTAGAGGCTATCGCGCAGGAAACGCTCACGGGGAGGCAGAGATGCGCTGCGCGTCATCTTCTTCGTGAGACGGACGTAGCCCTTGAGCCTGGTTCCGCGCAAGGACGGAACGGCGTCGATCACCGGTTCGAAAAATCGTTCACGGAGAAAAGCCGGGATTTTGCGATATTGTTGCGCCATGTAGTGCGCGCGATATTTTCGATAACCAGCGAAAACTTCGTCTCCTCCCACTCCCGAAAGCAATACTGTGGAATCCTGGCGCGCCTCGCGATTCACCAGGTAAGCAGCGAGGAGGGCCGGATCCGCCACCGGCTCATCCATATGCCAGACGACTTGTTGCAGCAGGTCGGCGACCTCAGGCTGAACCACCAGCTCCGTGTGCTTGCAGCCAAAATAAGCAGCGGTGCGGCGCGCCACCGCCGTGTCATCAAGAGTTGTCTCGCCCCTGCGGTGACGGTCTGGAAAGGCGATCGTGTACGTTCTCACCCGGGCGCCGCTGCGGCTGGCCATGGCAGCCACGATGGCACTGGAATCCAGCCCGGAACTGAGAAACGCGCCGACGGGGACATCGCTCACCATCTGTGACCGAACTGCGTTGAAGAGCCTATCGCGGGTCTCGGCTGTAAGGTCGCGCTCGCTTTTTACGAAGGTATGCCCTGCCTCCGGAAAAGTTAGATCCCAGTATTGGTGGGTTCGAAAATCGCCGTCCTTGAGAATTCCAAAGTGTCCGGCAGGCAGCTTGTAAATGCCGCGAAAAACGGTGAGTGGATCAGGCACCCATAGGAGTCCGAGGTATTGGTTGAGCGCGGTGAAGTCGAGCTGCCTTTCGAATCCAGGCAGCAGCAATAGCGCCTTGGCTTCAGACGCAAACGCAAAACCTCTCGCCTTGGCGGTGTAGTACAGCGGCTTGACCCCGAAGTGATCGCGGGCAAGAAAGAGTTCCCGCTTCGAACTGTCCCAAATTGCGAAGGCAAACATGCCGTTCAGTTTGTCAAGGCAGTCCGTCCCGTATTCCCGGTACAAATAAAGTATCGTTTCCGTATCGGTGTGTGATCGGAAGCGATAACCCTTGGCTTCCAGTTGGGTGCGCAGCCCAGCGAAGTTATAGATCTCTCCGTTGTGCACGATCGTGTACTGCCCATCAGGAGTGTGCATCGGCATGTGCCCCGCCGAGGAGAGGTCTAGAATGGCCAGCCGTCTGGCGCCCAGCCCCAGCCAGGTTCCGTCACTCAGAGATGTATCCCAAACACCGCCGTCGTCCGGTCCGCGGTGGCGCTGAATCTCCGTCATGCGCGCCAGCACCTCGCGATCGCCCCACGCTACCGCCCCTGCGATACCGCACACGTTAATTCTTCCTCCCTACGGTCAGGCTGGCGCTGGTCTCGGCAGCCACGGGGATCACGGGGGGAACGATGAGGCCCGCTCGGCCAGTCTGGGAAGCAGCCCGTGAAATCGCTTCTGCATACAGTTTCCAGATACTCCTGATATCGCATAGGCGTTCCACGGTTCGGCGACCTTCTTCGCCGATGCGCCGGGCCCATTCCGGATCGTGCAGCAGACTCAGCACAGCGGCGGAGGTCGCCGCGATGTCGCCCACCGGCACCAGCAAACCGTTGCGCCCCGTCTGAATCAAGTCCGCGACGCAGCCAACTGGGGTTGCAACCACCGGAACTCCCGCCGCCATCGCTTCGAGCAGTGCGTTGGGCAGGCCTTCATAGTAGCTGGGCAGCAGAAATACATCGCTCGAGGAGAGCAGACTTTGCACTTCTTGCGCGCTTTGCCACCCCAGAATATTGACACTGTCCTGCATGCCTTCGGTATCGACGGCCCGGCGAAAGCCATCCATCTCTCCGCCCCCGGCCATCGAGAGCACCAGGTTGGGATACGCCTTACGGAGTTCCTTCGCGACTGCGAGCGTTTTATAGATGCCTTTTTGCGGCACCATCCAGCCCACATACGTCACCTTGGGCGAAGTATTCCTGCGGAGAGGCCGTGGCGGTAGCCCTTGCACGACTACCCCATTCGGAACTTCGATTATTTTTCCCTCGGCTTGGGCGTAGGCGTTGAAATAGTTGGTCCAGTAAGGCCCCTGTGAGATCACAACGTCAGCGTTGCTTAGCGCGCGGCGAAGCCACGCCCGCATCCGCGGATTGTTATCGCACTGCTCCGGAAGTCGTCCGCTGCTGATCCGTAAGACAACGCCTTTATGGAAGAGTCTTGCCACTCGCGCCATGAGTCCCTTTTCGAAAAGACTGGCTCCGGCTGAGGCAAAGATGACCACCACGTCACTGGGGGGAAGACCTCGCAAGAACGAGATTACTCGCCGGGCTGCGCCAGCCGCTCGCCTCCACGAAGGCGGCGGAGGCAGAGTTTGCATGGTGCTGTCGACCGCGACAAAGTCCACGAACTGCGCCAGTTGGCTATTGCGTACGTTCAGCGCAACTGTGGTTTGTCCGCCAGTCCCGCCATCCGGCATGCGACAGAAACTCGCGACGAACAGGACTCGCAGCTTCTTCATAAAACGACTCCGGCATGGCTCACAACTCGCTCGTTCTTGCCGGCCTGCATGAGAGTTCGGCGCCAGCGCAGAAACCCATAGAGCAAGAACGAGCGATGCAGGGCCCGGTAGGAGTTCCGGGTGCGGCAGAGGTTTTGGTCGTGCTGTACTCGCTTACGGAGGGCTGTTACATTCAATTCGGCAGCGTCATCCCGGGCATACAGCTCCACTTCCTCTCCCAATTCTCGCCAAAAGCTCTGCCCTAGCCAGCTTCGCGCCGGAAGATTGAAGCCGTGTTTTCCGGCGGCCAGCACGGCGGGAGGAAGTCGGTCGCGCAAGGCCTGGCGCAGTACGTACTTTCCAGTGCTGCCATTGATCTTCAAGTGCGCCGGCAGCGATAAGGCATAAGAAACCAGTTTTGAATCGAGAAACGGCGCGCGCACCTCCAGCGACTCAGCCATGGACATTCGGTCGACCTTCGTCAGGATGTCCTGGGGCAAGGAGTGTCGCAGCATGTGGAGGGAGAGAGCCAGGTTTGCGTCGTCGACACCGTTCCAGAGAGTCCGGCACTGCTCCTTCGCTGCAGCGAACTGTTCCCGCGCCGGCTGGTACCAGTCCGTGCCCTCGACGAGCTGCAACACTGATTCGTCGGTGAAAACGCCCTGCAGCGCGACCGGCAAAGCGCCATTCGCGCGGCTTGCATTCAACTTGAGGGCCCGATTCAGTTTTTCAAAGTAGCCACGTTCCGGAACGACGGTGGCCAGAAGCCCGGCGATTCCACTTCCGGTCGCTCCGCCGCCATACCTGGTGAGCAACCGATTTCGAGCATGCGCCATGTATCCCGAGAAGAGTTCGTCTCCCCCGTCGCCGGAGAGGGCCACCCGAAAATGACGTCGGCCTGCGCGCGCCAATGCACGAGTCGGCACCGCGCTGGTGTCGGCAAATGGCTGCCCGTAATGCCGAAGGAGTTCGTCACACGCCGGCGCGGAAAACTCGCCCTGTATCCCTCGTTCCTCTTCAAGCCTAAGCCCGAGATGCTGCGAGATGCGCCGCGCCAATGGACGTTCGTCGTACGCCGCCTCCTCAAAGCCGATGGCGACCGCTTGAAGCTCCGGACGAACCCCCACCGCCGACGCGGCGATGGCACCCGAATCGATGCCTCCGCTTAAGAAAAGCCCGAGCGGTACGTCCGCCAGCAGACGTTGTTTGACGCTGGCGTCCAGCAGTTCCAGGGTGCGATGGGTGCAACGCTCAAGCGGGCCAGCCTCGGTATCGACGCGGTCGGGCGGATGCCAGTAGGAGCCCCGGGTTTCTTCGCCAAGTCGGGTTCGCCTCAACCACTGGCTGGGCTTCAGCTCAGAAATTCCCTCAATCGCGGTCGAGCCAGGCCAGGGATGGCCGTAGCGAAGCAACGCAACAGCGCCGGTTCCCGATAGGCGGCGAGCGCAGTCTCGTGCTTCCAGTAAAGCAGAAATCTCGGAACAGAAAGCAAACTGTCGGGGATTGCGCTGGTCGAGATAAAGTGGCTTTTCGCCTATCCGGTCGCGCCCCAACCACAGATCACGGGAGGCTGTCTCGACGGCTGCAAAAGCGAACATCCCTTCGATCTGTTCCAGGGCACGCACAACGCCCTGGGAGGCGATCAGCTCTACCAGGACCTCTGTGTCCGTCGAGGTACGAAAGAGAATGCCCTCGCCGGACAGATCAGTACGCAACTCGCGAAAGTTATAGATCTCGCCGTTGAATACGAGCACCCATCGTCCGTCGGCACTTCGCATCGGCTGCCGGCCCTGCATTGGGTCCATGATCGCCAAGCGTGTCGCGCCCAGGGTCCAGTCGTCTCCCACCCAGGCGTTAACTTCATCTGGGCCACGATGGCGTAAGCGGGCCAGCAGATTCTGCATCACATCGGCACTGCCGATTCTGTCCGCATTTTGCAAACCCGCGATTCCACACATGATGATGGCAACGACTGCGCTGAGATGGGAGGCGGCGCACTGGCAGTCCCAGCCATTGTGCCCTTTTGCCCGGCTCGCCATCATCGATGGAAGTCGACCCGAAGGGCAGAAACTGGGTGGGCAAATGATTCGCTAATCTGAATTGGGTGTCAAGGTGTCCGGACTCGTCAGTTCCTAGCGGACCGCAGCGACTTTTCTGTCACGCTCCGTTTGAAGAGCAATCACCTTCAGCACCGCCTTCATGAATTCGGGAAGATCATCCGGTTTGCGGCTGCTGACAAAATGGCGGTCCACCACGACCGCACAATCTTCAAAAATACCGCCGGCATGAATAAGGTCGTCTTTGATGCCTGGGCTTCCGGTGACATGAATGCCGTCGTAGATCCCAGCTGAGATCGGGATCCATCCGCCGTGGCAAACCGCGGCCACAAGCTTTCCCGCGTCGCTCAACTCACGAACCAGGGACTTCACCTTTTCGATGCGACGCAGCTTGTCGGGGGCCCAGCCGCCCGGACAAACCACACCGTCGAATTCGCCGGGTTTCAGGTCGGCAATGGCAGCATCACTGCGGCAGGGATATCCGTGCTTGCCAATGTATTTCTCGCCGCTTTTCGGACCGGCAATCACGACCTGATAGCCGGCTTCTTGCAGGCGATATTTCGGGTACATTACTTCCATGTCTTCGAAATCGGACTCAACAAAGATGAGGACGGAAGGATCGTAGTTTGACACCAATACACCTCGCAGGTTCGAGTGCTGCGCGGTGCAGGCGAAGAGCCAGAGTGCGCAGCTACTTAAATTCTAGTCCTGGTGGAACGCCAAGAGGACGAACATTTGAGCCCCACAGGGGTTCCTCCAGACCAACTACCAGGGACGAAGGCCCTTCTATCCATACGAACGGGCACTCGATTTCAATAAGTAGCGCGCTTTACCAGCAGCGGCTCTCCCAAGGGAACGCTCGCCAGCACGGAAACGATTTTTTCGGCGGCATATCCCTCACCGTAGGGGTTGGTCATACCCCGTAACGATTCCCGAAAGGATTCACTTAGCGCAACGTGCAGTTTTTCGAGAATGGATTTGACTGTAGCGTCGGCATCGAGAATGTTTCGCGCCCGCTCACGCCCTTTCTGCCGGAAACCGACATTGACCGTCGGCAGAGCGAACGACGGAGTCTCCATAATTCCGCTGCTGGAATTTCCTATCATCACGTCCACATTGCGCAGCAGACTCCAGTAGGTCAACGGATCCAGATTGATGAAGACATGGACCCCATTACGTTGGGCGAGAAACGAATTTGTACGCTCGATCAGCTGGTGACTTCCAGCGTCTGCATTGGGATAGCAGAATAGAATCTGCCCGGCCATACCGGCCAGCGCGGCGAAGAGCGCATCGGCCTCCTGGGTAGTGTCACGAATGATCGTGACGGGGTGGCAGGCAACCAGCAGGGTTGGCGGCTGCAGATCAACGCCGAGCATAGCTTGCAGGTGCTCGCGATCGTGCAGCGGCTGCCGCCGCAGGTGATCGAGTGAGGGAGCGCCTGCGCGATGCACCCGCCACTTCTCCTCGCCCATGGCAATCACGCGCTCACGAGACTTCTGCGTCGAAGTGAAGTGCACATGGCTCATCTTAGTCAAGGCATTTCGCACCGCGTCGTCGATGGCCCCCTCGCTGACTTCCCCGCCTTCGATGTGGGCGATCGGTATGCGTAACGCGAGCGCGACCGCTGCCGGAGCCAGCATTTCGTAACGGTCGGCAATCAGCAGAAGTAAGTCCGGACGCATTTCTCCCAAACAGTCGGCAAGGCTGAGGGTGGCGACACCGATGGTCTTGGCCATTCCTACGTCGCTATCCGAGCTGAGCAGGCACTCCAAACGCGCCGCAATAGGGAAGCCATCTTTTTCTATCTGGCGAACAGTATTGCCGAACTCAGGCGACAGATGAGAACCCAGCACAACCACGCGAAGATCCACATCCGGATGTTCTGCCAATTCGCGCATCGGCCAATACAGATGGCTGTAGTCCGCCCGAGATGTTGTGACAACCGCGATTTTCCGATTCATCGTCGAACTCACGGAATCGCGGCTTCCGGTAATTGTCCGCACCCTGGCAGCCAGTTATGCAAGCGAAACAGGCTTTGCGCGGACGAATCCGGCACGATGAATTGGCGCAGACGAGCAGCAAGAATGGCTTTCGCGAGCTCGGAACCAATCGAGCTGGCCGCACCCGTGAGCAGCGGGGCTTGGCCTGCGGGAAAGTCAGCCGGCTCCTTAGGTTGTCGAACGTAATGAGAGCGGGCGAACAATTCGGTCCAGTCAATCGTAGTGAGATCGAGGATCATGCGATGTGGCGATTATAAAGAGTCGAAGGACCGCCTCTGTTGCATGGTAATTATTTCTTTAGCTGCACGGTCTGGCCGCTCTCCGCCGAACGGCGCGCTGCGTCGAGTATCTCCATCGCGACCATATTGGTGTCGAGGGCGGTCAGTGGATCGGGCTTCGCTCCTTCGAGCACCACCGCACGGAACTCAGACAGTGAATCGTCATAAGGAGTAGCCAACGGCTTGGCCGTGATGCGCCGTTCTTCGCCGCCGGGCAGGCGCACGCGCAGATCGTCACGCGCGACCGTGATAACGTATCCCTTCTGGCCGTATATCTCCATGTCCTTGCGATCGAAAGGCCAGTTCCAAGAGGCCTGGATGATGGTTTGGGACCTGGGATATTTGACGATGATGGTTGCCTCGTCATCTACCTTCGGGTAAATGTCGGGCTTGATTGTCTGGGTGACGGCAGTCACAGACAGGGGTCGCTGGCCATTCATCAACCATGTGGAAAGGTCTGCGCCGTAGCATCCGAAATCGAAGAGAGCTCCCGCCCCGTTGAGCTTCGGGTTGGTGAGCCAAGCCAGAAACTCCGGCGGCACTCCTATTTCCTTCGGGCCCTTGTGACCGTCGTGCACGACGATCTTGCGTACCTCGCCAAGCGTTCCCTCACGCAACAAATCGTAGGCGCCATGGTTACTCGGGTACCAGGTGGTCTCATAGTTCACCAGGACATGAATGTTGCCGCGCTGCGCTGCGGCCTCGATCGCCTTCGCGTCGGCGAGACTGACAGCCAGCGGCTTCTCCATCATGACGTGAACGCGATGGCGGGAACAGGTCTCCACCACAGCGCGATGATCGAAAGTGTCAGTGTAGACCACGACAGCCTGGGGCTGGGCTTTCTGGAGCATCTCATCCAAGCTGCTAAACCTTAGCTTGGGATCAAGTCCGAATTGCTTGGCGTAGCGCGAGAACAGTTGCTGATCGGCCTCGGCAACACCAACGATCTGGATGTCCCGTCGCTGCAGATTGTGAGCAAAAAATCCTTCTACGTGTCCATGTACCAGCCCTACAACTCCAATTCGTAGAGGCGCAGACGACGGGGTGCCCGTAGACTGAGACTGCGCAGCCGAGTAAGAAGCGGTAATCGACAAGAGAGCGAAAACTAAAGTGACTGCCCGATACAACTGTACCTCCTCATTTCATTGACTATGATGGCATGGATGAGTGAACTCGCCGAGTGGGTCACCAGAATCGAAGCAGCAAGCAACCGGGTCTATCAGTTGGTTCGGGAGACGCCGGTCGCTTTCGTCGAGGATGATAGCCCCGCCTTTTCTGGTGCACAAGTTTATCTCAAGCTCGAGCATCTGCAGAAAACGGGCTCCTTCAAGCTGCGCGGAGCGACGAATAAGATCCTGGGCCTTTCGGACGAAGTGGCTTCCCGGGGAGTGCTCACCTCCTCCACAGGAAATCACGGATTGGGAGTTGCGGCGGCCGCTCAGCATCGAGGGATTGAAGCCGAAATCTACGTGTCGAGCCAGGTTTCCGCCAAAAAGCTGCAATCCATCGAAGCCTTTGGAGGCCGCCTTCGACAGGCTGGCGATACTCCCCTTGCCGCAGAAGTAGCCGCTCGGAGGGCCGCCGAAGACTCCGGCAAGACGTATGTTTCTCCCTACAATGACCAAGAAGTTATAGCCGGACAAGGCACAATTTCTATCGAGCTTCTGAGACAACTGTCTGAAATCGACGCTGTGTATGTTGCTGTAGGCGGGGGCGGATTAATCAGCGGAGTAGGCGCTTATCTCAAAGCTGCTTCCCCTCGTACCCAAGTTGTCGCTTGCTGGCCAGAGAATTCGCGCGTTATGTATGAATGCCTGCGGGCGAAGAGAATTATCGAGGTTCCCGAGCACCCGACACTATCCGAAAGTACCGCAGGCGGGGTAGAGCCGGCCTCCGTGACGTTTGAGCTCTGCGAAAAAGTAATTGATCGTAGCGTTCTTGTGTCGGAGTGGGAAATCTTAAACGCCATGCGGTGGGCGCATGGTAAGGGCTGGCCTATCGAGGGCGCCGCCGGGGTAGCAGTTGCGGCGTACAAGAAGGAGTGGCGTCTTCGCCGGGGTCAGAAGGTCGTCATCATTGCTTGTGGGGGCAATGCTTCTCCGGAAGTATTGAAACAGGTTCAGGAGACAACCTATAGCTGATCTGCCTCCTCTTGGATGCGTTTCCATGCTTGTTGGACGTGCCGTAGCTGAGTGTGGGTTTGACCCACGCACAGGCGCAAGGTGAACCTGCCGTTCAGACGAGTGTGCGACATGTAGAGATCGCCGCTCTGGTTCAAGCGATTCATGATGCGCTCGTTGCTCTCGTCTCCTCCCCGATGACGAAAACACACTAGATTGAGAGGCACGGGGGCTGCTAATTCAAAGCGCTTGTCGTTCTGTACCCAGGCGGCGAACTCCCGAGCCCAGGCGACATGTTGCCGGACGTGAAACTGCAAACCCTCGATTCCATAATGGCGAATCACAAACCACAGTTTCAGGGAGCGAAAGCGTCTTCCCAACGGGATATGCCAGTCCCGATAGTCGAATACCGTGCCTGACTCAGTCGCCTGATTGCGAAGATATTCCGGCTGAATGCTCAGAGTGTCGATCAGCGCCTTGCGGTCGGCAACATAGAAACAATTACAGTCGAAGTTGGTAAACATCCATTTGTGGGGGTTGAACGTATAACTGTCGGCTAACTCCACGCCCTCTTGAAACTTCCGGAACTCCGGGCACAGTGCGGCTGTTCCCGACATAGCAGCGTCGACATGAAGCCAAATTGCATGTTCACGACAAATTGCTGCGATCTTGGGCAGGGGATCCATAGCATTGGATGAAGTGGTCCCGACGGTCGCGGAGACGAAAAAGGGAATATATCCCGCGGCGACATCCCGTACCACTTGCGCGTTCAGGACATCAGGCCGCAGGGCGAAACTCTCGTCCACTTCGATCAGCCGCAGATTATCCACGCCGATGCCGGAGACCATTGCTGCCTTTTCGATAGAAGAATGAGCCTGAGTCGAGGTGTAAGCAACCAGACGGCCCTTGCATCCCTCGCGATTGCTGCGGTAGTTGGTAGCGCGTTCGCGGGCAGCCAGCAGAGCGCATAACGATGCACTCGAGGCTGTGTCCTGAATGACCCCACCTCCCGAGCTGGTAGAGAGAAATTTCTCCGGCAACCCCAGCATCGGTACCAGCCAATCGAGAACGTGAGTTTCCAGTTCCGTGCATGCTGGACTGGTAGCCCAAAGCATGCCCTGCACGCCGAGAGCGGACGATAGCAGGTCCCCCATAATCGAGGGTCCGGAGGCATTCGCCGGAAAGAACGCGAAGAAATTGGGAGATTGCCAGTGAGTAACCCCCGGAAGTATTACTTTCTCCACATCGTCCAGCAGCGATTGGAAGGCCTCGCCGCGCATGGGAGCGGATGTGGGCAGGGCGGTTCGGAGCTCGCCCGGCTTGGATTGCGACAACACCGGCAGGGCTTCGATCCGCTCATAGTAATCTGCTATCCAGTCCACCACTGCCCGCCCATGCTGTCGAAACTGTTCGGTGGTCATGTGATAGCTACTCTCTTCCGGCATGCAATTCTCCAATAAGACGGTTGGTTTTGATCGATGATCTTGAACCATAGCTAGCGATCCATAGTCCGAGGGAAACGATCAAGTAACTTGACGCCAATTACTGTAGCAGCTCTGTCTTTATCGTTAGGCTATTCTGAGTATATGATCGAAGCTACATAATAGTCCCGAGACTGATACACTATCCCGGGCAAACTTAGCTCGAAAGGTGACGAATGGATATTCAAACACTAGTTGCAGAACTAACGAGAGAACGCGACCGCATTGAGAAAGCGATTGCGGCACTATCCGACATCGGATCCACCGCACGAAGACCGGGTCGTCCCGTGGGCAGCGGCGTCGGTAGAGGAGCTGCCAAGACTCGGCGGCGCCACATGAGCCCTGCGGCTCGCAAACGCATTTCCGAAATGATGAAGAAACGATGGGCCGAGCGTAAGCGGAAGGCCAAGGCCGCCGCTTAGACAACTTCCCACGATTAGAAATGCCTATCTATCGCAGTGCCACTTCATCTGGGTTTGAAGTGGCATTGTTGTTTTTTGGGGATCGAGCGTTCGCAGGCTCCGCATGCTGGAAGCAGGCGTTGGTTCAAGAGAAAATTTAACGCAAACCGAAGGCGGAAATTCCAGCATCGGGTGACTAACATGCCCTGCGCGCGATCGGATTCTTACCGGAGAGGCTTAATTTCCCGGAGGCGATGTCGTGTGCTCGGCCAAAAAGGGACACCGTTCGGATGTCCCTTCTTGGTGCACGACTAACTTCTACCAGGCTGTGACCTGCATTTTGTCAACCCACATCGAAACCGGAGCCGTGCTAGGGCCGCCATCCAACTGGACAGCGGTGTTCAGCTCAGCGGCATTCACGCCGAAAGTGTTGAAGCTGCGGTTGATGTAGCTCTTGTTGCCATTCAGCGTCACGGCGATGAACGTAGTCTGGCTGCCGCTCCGCTGAAATTCCAGCACCAGGTGGTTCCAGGTATACGTCGGGGGAGCGGAGCACGGGATGCCGGTTGCGATCCAAGTGCCGTGAGCTGTGTCCCACACATCCCAATCATGCCGTCCTTTGATGTTGCACTCGGTGCCAAAGATGAACTTCCGTCCCGATGCCGACTGGTTCATGTCGAACTCCAACGCCTGCGGCACACTGGAGTCTTTCATATAGAAGTAGAGGTCATAAATGAAATGGCTGGCGTTGGAATTTGCGCCGAGTTGCTTCCAGAACAGTGCGTTGCTGTACTGCACCTTCGGTCCGATCCAGTATTCACTGGCTTGCCCAGTCATGGAAGGAGTAGCGATGAAGCGGGTCATGGATCGCGGAGTGTCGGGCCCTTGGCCGTTGCGTCCCGCACAACTGCCGCAGTTCTGCCAACCTGACATCTGCTGAATCATGCTGTAGGTAGGCTTGTCGCCGCCGGTAACGTTAATATTGAATCCCTGTGATTTGTAGACCAGCCCCTTCGAATCCCAAGCCTGCACCACAATATAGTGTTTGCCACTCGTCATCGTGAGCGAGGTGTTGATGTCCGATGCTTGCACGGTGTAAGCGCTCTGGCTGTCAACGTAGATCATCATCGTGGTGATGGGGTTGTTGCCCGTCGCGGAAGCCACGAACGTGGCTGGTGACGAAACGGTTGCATTGGCGGACGGGGCCGATACGGTAACCCCTGCCACAGAAAACGTTGCCAAACCGGAAATGATTGCCATGACGCTTAAAGCTTTAGTCAAAACTGCTCCTCCTGAGAATGATGGCGGTCGTAGCTCGATAAGAAGAGCGTATGGACGCATCAACTCTGGAGATAGCAGTGCTTGGGCCTAAATGCTGAGAGCTTTAAACCCTACGGTTTCTGAGTAAAGTACCTTAAAAGAGAACTACGGAGTGGTGCTTAGCACGGCAGGCAAGCGCATGTTTTATGCGGCTGTGGAGCGCATTGTCGGGATGTGTCACTTACCGCGGCGCGGTGGACGTCCCGGCGTTTCCGAGAGCTCAATCCAGAGTTCCGGGGGAACACCTTAGGCGAATTCGTCTCGGTCAAGTCGACGGCAAACAGGGCCACGAGTTCACAAGCTAACTGAAATCCGCAGCTTTGGCGCCGATCAAGATGCGATTGCTCGCGGAAAATCTGCCAGCGTACGTTTGGGGCCGCGCTTGCGAACCAGCATGAGCCGGATCCGCTCGAGCAGTTCGACTGGCGCATACGTTCCCTTGGGAAGAAAAATATCCGCCTGCGTCTCCTCCGCACAGTACTTCACGACGCCGGAGAAAAGAATCGCGGGCGTCTGAGGAGATATGGCTTTCATCTCATCGATCATTTTCGCGCCACTCATCTTCGGCATCATTAAATCGGCAAGCACAAGATCGATGCCGCCGCTCCGGACCAGCGCGATGGCCTGATCAGGATCGCAGCAGGTGAGAACGCGATAGCCACGAGTCTCGAGCATAATTTTGCGAATGGAGAGAGAACGATCGTCGTCGTCGACACACAGAATAGTACGTTTCGGTTTCATGGACCTTGCCGTTTTGCCTTATCGAGAAAATCTGTGGGCGCGCGCCTGGAACTCTGGATGTCCAGGTGTTGGCGACAGATTTTTGGAAGGCTGCGTGATTTTTGTTACGCCAGAGCAGTAGCGTGTCCGGATGGTACGAGTAGCTCGCAGGGTTGTAAAGTGGCGTTGAGGTCAAATCATCAAAGTATTTTCTGCCTCCGGCAAAAAAGAACCAGCACTAGAAATGAGTCAGGCAGCCGGATTTGGTGCCCCGAGAGCCTTGACTGGCTTGGCTTTCGGGATGCACAAGATTTCCGCAGAAAATTCACATCGTAACTGTCCCGTCAATCACATGCACAACGTGACCCCCAACCCGAACGTTGGTCACGGTGTCGTCCCGCTTGGTCGCACGAACGTGAAGAAAGCTCGGACGTCGAATTTCAAGGCCTTGCTCAATCGTGCCTTGTTGCTCGGAAGCAAGAACGCCGTTTTTTACCGCCCATGCCGTGCAACATCCTCCAGCCGAACCGGTGGCCGGGTCTTCACCGTTATAGAAGATCATGCGCGCATGCAAGGTGTGGTTGTGAACGGTCTCACGAGACACCAGGTAGAAGAATCCCTGATGCGGCAACTGAGAAAGATAGGTCGACATCCGAGACCAGGCCACCTTGAGATTTTGTAGCGTTCGCAGCGATCGAAATGGAACAATCGTGAAGAACATGCCGGTCGAGACCATCTGGATGGGCAGATTTTCATCCAGCTCTGCTACCGGTATTCCTAAGGCCGTGGCGACCTCGGCATGCGGCAGCAGCGGACCGAATTGAGGGTCCATCTGCCGCATTTCACCAAACAGGTTGCCATTCCGTTGCTCGAAACGAACGGGTACCTTGCCGACCTTCAGGCTGAGTACGATCTCATCCGATTTCGAATTCTGACGCAAGTACCATGCCGTACCGAGCGTAGGGTGCCCAGCGAAGGGCAGCTCTTCGTTCACAGTGAAAATGCGTACCCGAACGCCTTCGTTTTGCTCAACGCTTGCCTCACGCGGAAAGATGAACGTGGTTTCCGACAAGTTCATCTCCTTTGCGAGTAACAGCATTTGGAGATCGCTCAGTTCGCGACCATCCGGAAACACTGCCAGCTGATTGCCCTCGAGAGGTCGTTCGGTGAAAACGTCGAGCTGCACAAACGGCCATTTCCGTCCTGACATGTAACTCCTCAATGGTGAATTCACGTTATACCGATGCGACGATCATCAAGGAGGCCGCTCTTTGTTTGCGCACACCGTCGCCCTCAGGGACAGGGTCGTAGGGCTGGTAGGATGTTTGTACGGTCCAGACACGGAAGCGAAGGGGGTCCGGTGACTCTCCCGGTCTTCAAAACCGGCGATCGGCATCTTCGATGTCGATGGTGCGTTCGACTCGCACACGCTTCCGCCAAAGTTTGTCGTTGCTACGAATAAGGAACTGCAGCTACGTGCCTCCCATTCTGAACGCCCAAGGCGTATCCAAGACGTTTGGGGCTACACCGCTTTTTCGGGACCTTGCTTTCACCATCGGAGCAGGCGAGCGTATCGGCCTGATCGGTCCTAATGGTTCCGGCAAATCAACGCTGCTCCATATACTGTCGGGCGCAGTCGAGCCGGACGACGGCGAAGTGGCGCTACGCAAGCGCGCGCGCTTGGCTCATGTGCACCAGGAATCGCAATTTGCTCCAGGACAGACCGTACGCGCTGTTCTGCAGACCGCACTGGCCGGCTCCTCAGTGCCGGAGGACGAACGTCAAGGGCGTTTGGGCGAGACACTCGGTAAAGTGGGTTTCGAAGACTTTGACGTCGAGGCAGTCTCGCTTTCGGGCGGTTGGCGCAAACGGCTTGCCATCGCCGAAGCCCTGGTACAGCAGCCGGACATCCTGCTGCTTGACGAACCAACGAACCATCTCGATCTTGCCGCGATCGACTGGCTTGAAGGTCTGCTCAAGGATGCCGCTTTCGCTTCCGTCATCGTCAGCCATGATCGCTACTTTCTCGAGAATGTAGCTACCGCCATGGTCGAACTGAACCGCGTCTACCCCGACGGGCTGCTTCGCGTAGCCGGCAATTACAGCCAGCTGCTGGAAGAGAAAGAAGCGTTTCTGCACGCTCAGGCCCGCCACCAGGAAGCATTGGAGAATCGCGTGCATCGCGAGATCGAATGGTTGCGTCGTGGGGCAAAGGCCCGAACGTCGAAGTCGAAGGCTCGCATTGGCAAAGCCAACCAGTTGATCAACGAACTCGCCGATCTGAACGCCCGCACCCGCACCCCCAGCACCGACATCGATTTCTCCGCCACCGAGCGCAAGACCAAGCGGCTCATCGAACTGGATCAAGTCTCGTTTACCATCGGGGGACGCACGCTGTTCGAACACCTCGATTTCAACCTCACGGCGGGAACGCGCGTCGGCCTGGTTGGGCCGAATGGCAGCGGCAAGACTACGCTGCTGCGTCTGCTTTCAGGTGAACTCGCGCCTACCGAGGGCGAGATTCGTACCGCTGACGCGTTGCAGATTGTCTACTTCGATCAGAATCGCGCACTCGATCCGGGTATTACGCTGCGCCGTGCACTCGCGCCGGATAGTGATTCGGTGATCTACCAGGACCGCGTCATCCATGTCGCCTCTTGGGCAGCGCGCTTCCTGTTCACCGGCGAGCAACTCAATCAGCCGGTGGAACGGCTCTCCGGAGGAGAGCGTGCTCGAGTCTTAATTGCCAAGCTCATGTTGCAGCCTGCTGACGTACTTTTGCTCGACGAGCCGACCAACGACCTGGATATTCCGACGCTTGAGGTGCTGGAGGAGAGCCTGCTGGATTTTCGGGGAGCCCTCGTTCTCGTCACTCACGATCGATATTTGCTAGATCGCGTGTCGACCACGGTGCTTGGTCTCGACGGCACCGGCGGCGCTGGACGCTTTGCCGACTACACACAGTGGGACGATTGGCGGCAAGATCGCGAACAGGCGGCGAAGAACGTCGCGAAGTCGGGCAATCGTGACGCAGCCGTCAAGGTCAGGCCACCAATTCCGGCGGCGGTGAAGAAGAAGTTGTCGTACCTCGAAGGGCGTGAATATTCCACCATCGAGCAACGAATTCAAAAGGCAGACGAGCGGCTGAAGATGGCCCAGGCGAATTATGAAGATCCGGTTATTGCAAGCGATGCAGCACGCCTGTTATCAGCCCAAGCCGAATTGCTGGAAGCCCAGGGACTGGTTGATGAACTCTATGCCCGCTGGGCCGAACTGGAAGCGAAGATGAGCTAGCTCCACTGTTCGAATGTCAGCTGTCAACGTCATTGCTCAGCAATTTGCCCAGGGTTGGCTTGTGTTTCTCGGTCTTCTGCTTGCGATTCTTAGTGTCAGGTTGGGTACGTGTAGGCGGAGGAGTTCCCAAGGCCTGGCGCGACGCAGCTTTGACAGCAGACGCGGCGCGGAAGCGCTTCGGTTTGGGAATCTTTGAAGGCATTGGCTTTTGCAGAATCCGGCACTCTCATTCGAAGTCTATCGCAGAGTCGTCCAAACTGGACACCCGTTCCGAAGAGACCTCGACCTCGTCACGGAGAAGATGGTTTCTTTTCGCCTGAATGGTGGCAGCGTCTTAGTCGGATTCGCCGTGCCTGGGACTTGCATCGTGTGTCCGGAGGCGCGTCCTCCTACGCCTCTTGAGGAGTTGGATCTAGCGAGCTTGTAAAAGTAGTGCATCTTTGGCCGATGTGTTAGTATCTTATTCATATCTTGCTAAGTTCGATTGCAAGCCATTGAGCTGGACCCGCCGATTCACTTCTGCGTTACCTTTCTCAACCGCAAACGATCCGCTCAGCAGACAAATTCAAGAAACACAGGTAAAACAAAAGTGGAACAAGGAACAGTGAAGTGGTTTAACGATGCCAAGGGCTTTGGTTTCATCAGCCGTCAAAATGGCGAAGACGTTTTCGTTCATTTCTCGGCCGTCCAGTCGAATGGCTTCCGTAGCCTGCAAGAAGGCCAGGCCGTTTCGTTCAACGTCGTGAAAGGCCCCAAGGGCTTCCAGGCAGAGAACGTTCAGGTCCTCTAAATCGATTTCTTAAGGCGAAAGCTCGGAACCCCGGTTCCGGGCTTTTGTTATTCACAGCGGGAACAGGCCCCATCCTGTATTTCCAAGCAAAGAACAAAACATGATTTCAGTCAGTAACGTGTCCATGCGCTACGGCGCCAAAGTTCTGTTTGAAGAGGTCTCGACCGCATTTGCCCCGGGCAAGCGCTTTGGTCTGACTGGTCCCAACGGAGCCGGCAAGTCCACCTTCATGAAGCTGTTGACCGGTGAACTGGAGCCCCAGAAGGGTACCGTCGTGCGCCCCAAGAAGTTTGGTGTGCTGAGCCAGGACCAGTTCGCTTTTGACGCTTATCGGGTCATCGATACGGTCATCATGGGCAACAAGCGCCTGTGGGCTGCCATGGAAGAACGCGAGCTCATTTATGCCAAGCCCGACATGAGCAATGAAGATGGAATGAGGCTCGGCGAACTGGAAGGCGTCGTCGGAGACGAAGATGGCTACACTGCCGAGGTCGACGCCGCGCTGCTATTGCAAGGGCTCGACATCCCAGACGAATTGCACGAGCGCCGCATGGGCGAGTTGCAGGGCGGCCAGAAGGTGCGAGTCCTGCTGGCGCAGGCCTTATTTGGTCATCCGCAAGCGCTACTGCTCGATGAGCCGACCAACCATCTTGACCTCGACTCGATTCACTGGCTTCAAGGTTTTCTGAACGAATACGAAGGCGTGTTGATCGTCATCTCCCACGATCGCCATTTTCTCAACAGCGTGTGCACGCACATCGCCGATATCGACTACGAAACCATCATCACCTACACCGGAAATTACGACGAGATGGTGATGGCGAAGACGCAGATCCGCTCGCAGGTTGAAGGACAAAACGCGCAGCGCGAGAAGAAGATCGCTCAGCTCAATGAGTTCATCGCGCGTTTCTCTGCCGGTACGCGTTCCAGCCAGGTGCAGTCGCGCCGCAAGGAAGTGGAACGGTTGCAGGTGACGGAGCTGGCGAAGTCGAACATCCAGCGTCCTTTCCTGAAATTCGAGCAGAAGCGGCCTTCGGGCAAACACATTCTGGAACTTGAAGGGGTCACGAAATCGTACGCTGACCACGAAGTCGTTCGGCCGTTTACCGCCAGCATCACACGCGGCGAAAAGATCGCGTTGATGGGCCGCAACGGTGCAGGGAAGACGACACTGCTGAACGCTTTACTGGCGAACTCGCCAACCATCCCCGAGGGCGAGCTTCGTGTAACCAGCGGTTACGACGGAGCCTTCTTAACCGAGGGCAAGGTCGTTTGGGGACATGAGGCTTCGGTAGGCTACTTTCCCCAGGACCACCGCTCGCTCATCCAGAATGGCCTGAAAGTATCCGACTGGCTGCACCAATGGGACCCATCAGCTTCGTTCGAAGAGATTCGCGGTCTTCTCGGCCAGATGTTGTTTGCGCGCGAGGACGGCAACAAGAAGACAGACGTGCTGTCCGGCGGCGAGGCGGCGCGTCTGCTGTTCTGCAAATTGATGTTGCAGAAACCCAACGTGCTGGTGCTTGACGAGCCCACGAATCACCTGGACTTGGAATCGATCAATGCGCTGAACATCGCCCTGCAGCGGTATCAGGGAACGGTGCTGCTGGTCAGCCATGACCACGATCTCATCGACGAGGTCGCGACACGTATCTGGCACTTCGAAGGCGATCATCAGATCACGGACTTCAAGGGCGTTTACGAGGAATACCAGGGGGTTGCGGCCTGAGACGCAGCGTCCGCCAGGTGTCCTCAAAGATCCAGCGATGGCGAATGCTCTGATCTACGCGGTTCCCATCGCGCTGCTCTGTCTGACGGTAGCTTGCTTCTTCTGGCTCGCGCAGGGACGATTCCATTCTTTCGATCGTGGGCGAACGGTACTTCGACTCGTGGCAGCCCTGGCCTTGCTCGTGTCGAGCGCGGGACACTTTCTACGCCCGGCTCTCTACGCCAGTATCATCCCGCCGGCATTCCCTGGGCACGAGGTACTGGTTATGGCCAGCGGTATTTTCGAATTGGCGGGAGCAATCGGTTTGTTGTTGTCTCGAACCTCTCGGGGGGCTTCCGTTTGCCTCGCGGTCATGATGATCGCTGTCTTTCCCGCGAACATCTACGCCGCCGGACAAACGATCGGGGGCTTGCGCATGCCGGGTGTCCCGCTGCGCACCGCCCTGCAAATGATCTATATTGTGCTGTTGCTGGTCGCTGGTTGGGGTGTGCCCCGCCTAACAAGAACGGACTGACCCATCGCCTATCGACACGGGCGAAGCTGTCCTCCGATGCGAGCGGCTCTTGGGCTTCGCGCCCTTACCAATTTCGGAGAACCCCACGTGCAGAGTCGGTTTCGCTTGCCTGTTGCCTGCTTCGTTGTCAGCCTATTACTTTCCAACCTGGGATATTCGCAAGCGGCGCAATCGGCCACGCCCGCGGCCGAACGACAGCAGAACGCGAAGATCGATCCGTGGTGGAAGCACGCTGTCATTTACGAGATCTATCCGCGCAGTTTTCAGGATTCCAACGGCGACGGCGTCGGAGACATTAACGGCATTACCGAGAGATTGGATTATCTGAAAGATCTCGGGGTGGACGCGATCTGGATTACGCCGATGTATCCCTCGCCGCAGGTGGACTTTGGATACGATATCGCGGACTACACGGCGATTGATCCTCAATACGGCACCATGGCGGACTTCGACCGGCTGGTGAACGAAGCCAAGGCGCGCAATATTCGCGTCATCATGGATTTTGTCGCCAACCACACTTCCGACCAGAATCCGTGGTTCGTTGAGTCGCGGTCGTCGCGCGACAATCCCAAGCGGGACTGGTACATATGGCGCGACGGGAAAGGTCCGGGACAGCCGCCGAACAATTGGCTATCGTGGTTCGGACACTCGGCCTGGCAGTACGATCCGAAAACGAGCCAGTATTACTATCACTACTTCTACCACGAGCAACCTGATCTGAACTGGCGAAATCCTGAAGTCCGCAAAGCCATGTACGACGTGCTGCGCTTCTGGATGGACCGTGGCGTATCAGGCTTCCGCATCGACGCCGTGTCACGACTCTACGAAGATCCCAACCTGCACGACGATCCCGTGCTGCCGGGCAAGAACGCGTATGGCGATCCCAACATCGAACACAAGTACACCGACAACCTGCCTGAGGTACATGAGTCGCTCCGCGAAATGCGCAACGTGGTCGCCCAGTATCCCGGCAATCCGGTGCTGATCAGTGAAGCCGACGAGCCCAATATTAAAGAGTTGACCAAAATGTACGGCAGCAAGCTCGACGAGATCCAGTTGCCAATGGACTTTCAGGTGGCCGACGTGAACCAGCTTTCGGCTCCAAAATTTCGTGAACTGATCGACCAGATCGAGCACAACTCGGTTGGCGGACAGCCTTACTTCTTCTTTAACAATCATGATCAGGACCGGACATGGAATCGCTATGGCGACGGCGCCCATAACGATGACATTGCGAAGTTGATGGCAACGCTGCTGCTGACGACGCGCGCGACGCCGCAGATGTACTACGGAGAAGAGATCGGCATGGTGACGACTCCGCCGGTCCGCAAGGAGGACGTGAAAGATCCAATCGGCAAGATTGGCTGGCCGAAGGAGAAGGGACGTGACGGTGAACGTACACCGATGCAATGGGACACGTCGAAGAACGCGGGTTTCAGTACTTCCTCTACGCCGTGGTTGCCGGTGCCTTCAGGCTACAAGCAACGAAACGTCGAGGTAGAAAGCAAGGAGCCAAATTCGATTCTCACCTTTTACAAACAGCTCATCGCGCTTCGCCGCGAGATGCCGGCCCTGCGCGACGGACCGTATGAAGCATTGAACCGGCAGGATCCCGATGTGCTCGCCTACCTGCGAAAGAACCCTGGCACCGGCGAGTCAGTGCTGGTGCTTCTGAATATGAGCAAGAATCCCAAAACCGTAGCCTTGGATCTTAAAGCTGAAGGAATAACCGCTACATCGACGAAGCCTCTACTCAGCAATCCCTCCGATGGAAAGGCAATGGTTCCTCTGAAGGCATTGTCGCTGGCCCCATTCGGAACGTTCGTAGGGGCGGTTCAGTGACTTCCGGCTGCAACTTCTGATACTCCGGCGTGTTTCGAACTTCGGGGAACTTTTCCGCCTAATCTATAGAAAGATACATGTAGGTCCAACTTCCTTGCGCATGCCCCCTTTATCCGGCAGGCCGATTTTCTGGCTGCCCCTGTTTATTGTTGCCGTGTTGTTCATGAGCGATCCTCTGCGTGGCCAGCAGGAGCAACCACCACAGCACGAGTCCACGCCGACCTTCTCGTCGAATGTCAAAGTTGTGAATGTTCTCGCGACGGTGCGTGACAAACAGGGTCATCTGATCAATACCCTGACCAAAGATGACTTTAAGCTCGAGGATAATGGCCAACCACAGACCATCCACTACTTCTCCAAGGAAACCGATCTCCCTCTGACCCTCGGCCTGCTGGTCGACACCAGCGGAAGCCAGAGGCGACTGATTGAGAAAGAGCGTGTCGCCAGTTACGCGTTTCTGGGACACGTGATGCGCGAAGGCAAAGACATGGCCTTCGTAATTCATTTTGAGTCTGAGGTCGAATTGCTGCAGGACCTGACTGGGTCTCGGCAGAAACTCGAAGCGGCTCTCGATAAGTTGGAGGCGCCGCAGATGCAGCGCGCCGGCGGCGGGGGTGGTTATCCCGGTGGCGGCGGAGGTTATCCGGGAGGTGGAGGTGGTGGCGGCCGTCATGGCGGTGGTACCGCACTCTACGATGCTGTGTTCCTGGCCTCCGACGAGGTGATGCACAAGCAGCCCGGCCGCAAAGCGCTGATCATCCTCTCCGATGGCGTCGACAATGACAGCAAGGTGTCTCTGGACCGCTGCATTGAATCGGCCCAGCGGGCCGATACGCTGGTGTATTCGATACTCTTCAAGGACGACGAAGCGTACGGAAGCCACGTCGGCTTCGGCATGCCCGGCGGAGGAGGCGGTCATCATGGCGGCATGGGCGGAGGAGGGATGGGCTACCCGCGCGGCGGCGGATATCCTCAAGAGTCCCATCCGGACGGCAAGAAGGTTTTACAGCGCATCTCGCAGGAGACAGGCGGCCGTTTTTTCGAAGTCACGAAAAAGCAGTCGATCGACGACATCTACGACGAGATCGAGCAGGAGCTGCGTAACCAGTACAGCCTGGGTTACTCTCCTGCCAAAGCCGACGCCGATGGTACTTATCACCGCATCCATCTGACGACCACACAGAAAGACCTTATCGTGCAGACGCGCCAAGGGTATTACGCCCAGCCGTAAGCGAAAGCGTAATACGTTGCGCTGAAAAGACGCTTCACCCTGAGAGGAGGGATCCGCTTGAGTGAAGTCTGCCCAGAGCGCGCTCCCTGCGGTGGCTTTATGCCTTGGAAGGCTTGGTGTTGTGCTCGTGCCGTACAGACATTCCCATGCGCTGTACAGTGTCGTTTTCAAAGTCGAACTCGATCAGCACCGCCGGTTCGTCGCCCTCCACCCAGCCATCGTGCTCGGGCTCAATCGAGACAACCTGGGGAGCGGCGAACTCCAGCACGCAACCGTCGGCGAACTCCATGTGAATCCGCCCTTGGGCGAGGAATCCGACATGGGCGTGCATACACCAGTCCGTGCCAACCTGAGGCTTGATGTGGGTTGACCAGCGAAAGCCGACCGGATAGATCACGCGTTTGACCCGGGCTTCGCCGACGCGGGCAATGTCCATGTGAACCCCGCCGAGTTCGCGATGTTCGCTGCCTTTTATAGGAGCGAGAAGGGCATTGTCAGTACTCATATGCGAAATCTCCCGTTGCGCGGAAACAATCCTCCTGCGCGGTCTTGAGGATACAGCAAAAAGGCGACCCAGAAGAGTTACGTATTGCGTTGGCTGCTTGTCAGCCAGACTAGTCGGTGGTGTAACGAATCTCCAAATCGCGCATTCGATAGCACGAGATTGCAACGATCACCGCGGTCACCATCAGGACTCCGATGGTTGCCACCCACGGTCGTACCGGCTCGGTATTCACTGCGAGTAGAGCAAAGATGCCTTCTCCGGGGACGGTGACCGGCATGAGGTGACGCAGGTAGGACACGATGCTGATCTTCTGCAATAGCCTCGGAAGAATCGGGTTGAGCGCCTCCCAACCCATCACCAGCATCGCTGCCGGTGTAGGATTACGAAACAGCATGCTCAGCAGTAAGAAGACCGACCCATATCCCAGGCACGCCAGAACGGTGATTCCGAGGTAGGCTTCGAGCTGTCCGAGTCCTGGGCCGTTGAAGACGAAATCGTAACCTATCGAATGGAAGCGGGCATACATCACGACGAAGTCCAACAGCGCAGCGCTACCGAAGAGGAGGATAGCTGTAAAGGAACCGGCAACGAACTTGGCCAGCAGCAGCACCTCGCGCTGCACGGGAGCGAGTAGATAGTAATGCAGGCTGCGCTCCACCATCTCACCCCGAATCAGCCGCGAGAAGATACCGAGACATCCGAAAAAGATCGCCAGGCGAATGTAGTAGAACTGCATGATTCCGGCGAGAACGTCGGTGTCTTCGTGCAGTTGCAAGGGAAACGGGCGGTCAATCATCACATGGAGCGCGATGATGACCACAGGGGCGAAGGCGAGGAAGTAGATCCACGCCGCGCGCCAGGAGAATAGATTGCGACGGACTTCGAGGGCGACAACCCGGCGCGCCTGAATCCTCCACAGCAACCACGGCTGTTGCCGGGCCCATGCAACCGCTTGCTTGAAAGTTTCTTGCATCAAGATACGCCGCCTTCAGAGCCGATCAGGTACTGGTAAATCGCGTTGGCATCATCGTCGGCGGGAGCAACGGCCTCGATCTTTACGGTTCCCTCTGCTGCAATTTGATTGAGAACGATATAAAACTGGTCGACATCCAGTGTGCGAACCAGGAGACCTTGCTTATCGGTATGCAGCTTGGCTTCGACACAATGGTTCATCTGGAAAATCCGCGAGGCAAGCACCTCGGGATGCTGGCAGCGGACGAGGATCTGCATCGGAGTCTCACGAACTTCCTGGCGCACCTGGTGGATGTTGCCTTCCGCGACTACATATCCTCCTGCCATCAGGACGACGCGATCGGCGATGCGATCCACCTCCTCGAGTACGTGGCTCGAGATTACAATGTGCATGCCCTGCCGTCCGAGGGTTTCGAACAATGCCAGGGACTCGGCGCGTGCCATGGGATCGAGGCCGTTGAGGGGTTCATCCAGCACCAGCACGCGCGGATGATGGGCGATCGACTGCGCGAGCCGGATCTTTTGCCGCATTCCTTTGCTGTAGCCTGCAACTTTGCGATTGGCCGCTTCTCCCAGGTTCACGCGCTGCAACGCTTCCCCGGTCAGGCGCCTGGCTTGCTCTACGCTGATCCCGTGCAGCAGCAGGCTGTCATATACGAAGGTCCATCCAGTCACGCCGCGCGGAAACGAATCGAACTGTGTGCAATATCCAACTGCACGAAAGAACTCCGTTGCATCGGCCGAGGTCATTCCCAGAACGCGAATCTTTCCCCGCGTTGGACGCACCAGTCCCGTCATCAGGTTCATGAGCGTGGTTTTGCCTGACCCGTTAGGGCCAACCAAGGTAGTGATCCCTGGAGCGAGCGAGAGCGAGACGCGATTTACGCCGAGTACTTCGCCGTAAAATTTGGAAACATCTTCGAAGATGATGCGGTCGTTCATCCTCGCACCACCTCGCGCGCACGGATGCGCTTGTTCAGGCCCGCCGCACATGCCGCCGACACCAGCAACAGCATGATGACGATGGAAACAGTAGGCATGGTTTGACGGAAGTCAAATGGCCCCGGAGGGACCTGTAACAATCGTTGCCAAAGGGTCGACATGCTGCGTGGCAAATTCAGCAGCAGCCCCCACTGGGTGCGTACGACAGCGTTGAAAACGAGGCCGACTCCGGCGGGCACAAATACCGCAGCGAAGATGAGGCCGGTCGCTACCACTCGCCACTTCACCCATGAGGACAGGGCCAGCGTAAACAACGAGAGGAAGACCACCCAGATCAGCGCGCCTGCCAAAATGCCGAACGCGATAAAGAAGTGGCTTCCCATCCAGGCAACCGGAGAAGAATACGACTGAAAGAGAAACAGAAGAAGCAGGGGAAACCAGGTCACGGCCGATAAGCAAGCGGCCAGAACGATCAGCTTGCCGAGCACATACTCGAAGCGGGTAATGGGCCGGCTGAGAAAGGTAGGCAGCGCGTTGTCGGAAAGGTCAGCGGACACCAGTCGCGGGCTGATCCACGCGCTAAACACCAGAGCAAGCCAGCTTTGTGTCTGCAACGCCAGCAGGAAAAATTGCTGGTCGATCGCCATCAACCGAATGTTTCCGCCAAATAACAACCGGGCCGCCGGATTGTTCACCAGGTAGATGGTGAACATCAGGAAGACGGGCGGCACGAAGCAGATGGTGAACAGGATGGCGGTAATCTTCGAGGACCAGACCTCCGCGAAGCCATAGCGCGCGAGTACCGCAAGTCTGGACGATCGCGAAGTCAGTGGACCGTTGTATGACCCGTAGCTGCGTTTATAAACTGACATGCGTAGACGCTCCGCGTTCGCTGTCCATCGCTTTCAGAAAAATGTCTTCCAGTGAATCGCGGCGGTGGTTCATGCGACGGATCTGCACACCTTGCTCGGCCGCGATTTTGTAGAGGTCGCGTATCTCTACGTTGCCTGGAAGGACAAGCTTGATCCGTCCGTGCGGGAAACTGGCACATTCGCATCCCAGTCCGCGAATGCTGACGGCGAAGGCCTCCGTCGCATCGAGAGTTTCCAGTTCTATGAAGCTGCGATTGGAGCGGCGCTCTTCATCCAGGTTGCAGATTGCCGCGATGCGGCCATTGCGGAGGATGAGCACTTCATCGCAGGTCTCGTCGATATCGCGCAGTAAATGCGAGGAGATCAAAAGCCGGATGTCCCCGGCATCGCGAATACCCCGGATCAGCTCGATCATGCGTTGCCGAGCGATGGGATCGAGTCCGTTGCTGGGCTCATCAAGGATGAGCAGCTTAGGGCCGTGTGCGAGAGCTTGCGCCATCTTCACCAGCTGCTTCATACCCTGCGAGTAGGTGCTGACCTTACGATAGCGAACTTCTCCCAGCCCGACGTAGAACATGGCTTCATGGGCGCGCTCCAAGGCATGTTCGCTCGGAACGCCCGCCAGTTCTGCCATATAGCGGACAAATCGAACGCCGCTGATGTTGCCGATGAACGAGTCGTTCTCCGGCATGTAGCCGATGTGCGAACGAATCTCCCGACTGTGATGGCGAACGTCGAGACCGAACACGCGCGCCGTGCCGGCGGACGGCGCATGAAAGCCAAGAAGGGTGTTGATGAGCGTCGATTTGCCAGAGCCGTTAGGCCCGAGCAACCCAACTGCCTGGCCCGTAAGCTGGCCTGTCAGCCCATCGAGAATCACCCGATCGCCAAGCCGGACCTGCAAGCCATCCATTTCAATGATGCTGCTCATCACCTTAGTCGTACGGGATGAACGGCCGGTTGGTTCCCGGAATCGAGTAGCGTACCCAAGGCCAGAAAATCAAGACCAAACAGCCGGCTATTGCTGGCCGCTTCAATGCGATTGTCTTTGCCCCAGGCGCAGAACACCGTCGGTCGTGCGTCGGCGGCGAGCTCTTGTACCGCGGCTGCCTCATCGCCCTTGAGCTGGGACAACAGCGGCTGCAAAACCGGGCTGAGGTTCTGGTATCCAATCGCCGAGTAGTTTTCGTTCTCGTCCTTCGGCAGCAGAGCGCGGAAGTTCGCGGAACGTCCCAGGGAGTCGCCGGACGATTGCGTGCGCAGTGCCTCCATCACGACCGCCCGGCTGGAACCTAGAATCATGTAGCCATTCGCATAGGTGTAAGCGGCCGTTTCCGCACCGGACTGGGCATCGCGCACCATGTAAAAAGGCTGGCCGGAAACGTTGTCCGCCTGCACCGAAACCCCGCCGTGCCCGTTCTTCTGCGATTCCTCAGTAATGGCTTGCATCAACTTCTCGAGTGACGCTTGCAACTGGACCGGATCGTGTACCTCCACAACCAGCTTCCATGACGGCGTGGGGAGCACCGGCCCATCGAGCGCGATCACGGCCTCGCCTCCAATGTGTGCTGCCACGTCGCGCCGTAGATCCATGTGGAGCTTTTCATTGAGGTCGGCCGAGGCATCCTGTGCCCCGGACTTGGTGGTCATGCGCACAATGTCATCGACAATTGCCTCTGGCTCTTTGGCGACAAAAGCCAGCAACAGCCCGGCGTTGCGTGACACGTATTCGAGTGATCCCATCGGAGCAGGCGCCGCCAGCCACGAGGCAACTCCCTGGCGCGTGCCGGCAAATTGCAGGTTGAGATGGTTCTCCGGCAAGCCGTTCAGTTCCCGATGCTCGGCGATGAGGTACTGTGCGTCCGCCAGGCCACTCGCCCTGAAGTCGATACCTTGTCTCGGGCTCTGGGTTCCGTGACTCTTGTTTCGCAGGTACGTGTCCCGCATCATCTGGTGAAGATTGGCGGCGACGATAAAACCTGCGCCTCGGCTGTAGGCGGCGGAAATCTGACGACCGAAATCGGATTCGGCGAATCCGCTCGCTCCCGTATTCAGCTGCGTGTCGATACGTCGCAGCAGGTCACGGCTATTGGAGAAAATCACTTCGTGATCGCGCACCAACGCGATTCCCTCGCCCTCGACATCCAGGCCTGCTAATCCCGCTTCATCGACGACCGTCAGATCGTGCCCCGGGTTCGAAGTGGCAAGCTGTGATTTGAGGAAGTCGGCTAGTCCAGCCCGTTGTATATCGGCTATGACGGCAATCTCGGTCGACTTAGCTCCTTCCAGGCCGAGCACCACAACCTCGTCCCCGAGATACGCGCTCGTCAGCCGTAGCTTTTCGATGGTTGCGTTCAAATCTTCGTGGTCGCGCTGGTTTCCGGCGCTCCACCACTCGCGAAGCGCAGCACTCTTCTGCAATTGATCCTGAAAAATTGCATTCGCCTGGCTGAGCGTTTCGCCCAGGTTCGGGATGCTCACGTACAACACCGCGTTGGTGGGCATGCGATCTAACAGGTCGCTGCTGTAACGCGGCGCTGGTAGCGGCACCTGGTCGAGGCGCTGGCGAAGGGCCACGAACTGCGCGAGCAATGAAACATACTTCGCATGATCTCGGCTCCACGCGATTTCCTGCTGCACCGGCACAGCGCTCAGATTGTCGCTGGTCGTCACTTGGTCGCCGGCCCGCAGCACGCTGTCATTCCCCATCTGTGTGACCTGGACAACGCCTTCAATCACGGCTACGCGGGAGCCCTTGGTTCCCGAGTTCACCGAGAAGATGGTGCCCGTCACGGCAACCCGGCAGTCGGGCGTTTTTACATAGAGGTGGCCCGACTTGCGTTTCGCCGCTTGCACCAGCACGGCTCCCTGATCGAGAGCGATGGTGGTGTCCTTACCGCGCGCGTTCACGCTGAATTCGGTGCGGTCTCGCACTTCGACGATGGACCCGTCGCTAAGCTGCACGAAGGTGTGCGCATCAGCCGAGGTACGCAACAGCTCGCCTTGACGTAGCTCGTCGCCTGCCCTCACGCGGGTCATCCCGGCGGTGCTGATCCGGTACGCCGTGCCGTCCAGTGACTGGATGCGTGCCCGGGCCCCAGCCGGAACCGCGAAGTAGAAATTGTTGATCAACAATCCGGCGATCAACGTCACCAGCGCTGCGGCGGCCAACGAAAATCCGAAACCAGGCCGGAGATTCCATGCCGCCTTCTTTACTGGCTGGGGAATGGTCCAATCCACCAACCGTTCTGCTGCCCGGCCACGTGCTTGATGCTCGCACGAGAGGCAGTCCCGCAAGTGAGCCTCGATCAGTAGAGCCTGGTGCGCGGTCAAGCGGTGGGCCAAATAGGCGGGCAGAAGATGCTTCACATCGTCACAGCCGCGAATTGGCTCAAACATAAAATCGGTGGCGGGAGCTTCAGACCGTACCCGTTGCCAGACGTCTTCCGCGGCCATTTGAAGATCAGTTGTGCGCGGCTCATCCGCTTTTACGGCTTGAATGGCATCGTCGAGACGAATGTCACGATTGCGAGTTTCTTGCGTCATAAGTTGCCTCTGCGATTTCCATGAAGCTGCTTCTGTAACTTGCGGCGGCACTGATGCAGCACCACGGCCACGACAGCCTGTGAGGTGTTCATCAGGCGGGCGATTTCACGATTGTCGCGATCCTCCAGGTAGCGAAGAACGAACATCTCCGCTGCGCGGGGACTCACACCGGTAAGCGCCCGTCGCAGGCAGGCGCGCAACTCTGCGACTGATACCGCGTCGTCGCCGGCCAAGCTTGCCACGCCGGCAGCCTCATCAAGTGATGCGGTCCGATCCGCATGCCTGCGGCGCAGCAGATCAAGCGCCCCGTTGATGGCCGAGCGATACAGATAGCTCTCGGGATTTTCAATCCGTTCGCCGACGCCATGCAGTAATCGCATGAAAACAGATTGCGCAACGTCTTCCGCATCGGCCATGCTCCCGGTAATGCGGTACGCGGCACGCAACACACGGTGGTGGTGCCCGGCAAAGAGGTGTTCCACATACCGCATGTGTTCCGTCTCCAGCCTGGGTTGTGAAGCGACAGCCACTCGTCCTCCTGGTCTGTCTTCAAAGGGATGACGCAAGACTCGGGACAATTCTTAACGTCCCGACTCCCAGGTACGAAAAGAAATGCAGCTCCGTTCCCCCCGAACGGTTCCGGGTGAGCGAATCGAGGTGGGAGCCCGATTCGCTGACGATGGCGCCGCATCCGCTTTCCGTTTGCAGATTGCGCCGAAGCAGCGATAATAAGGGTATTCTGCTTTATGAGAGGCATATGGATCTTAGGCTGGCTGGCTATGTCTTGATGGGCATTGCTGCTATCCCTTTTGTTTACTATGCCCTCGCGATCTTCAGCTCTTGGCGCTTCTTTCAACAGGGAAACCGGCAAGCTCCTTCCAAATCTGATTTCACGCCTCCTGTCAGCATTCTTAAGCCGGTTCGCGGAACCGATCCTGACGCCTACGAAAACTTTGCCAGTTTCTGCCGCCAGGACTATCCCGAATACGAAATCGTCTTTTGCGTCGGCGATCGGTCCGACCCGATCATGGAAGTGATCGAGAAGGTTACGCGAGACTTTCCTGACTGCCCGATTCGAGTCCTTCTCGGCTCAGGCCGGATAGCTACCAACGACAAGGTTGCCAAACTCGCCCGGCTCGCCAGCGAAGCAAAATACGAAGTGCTGGTGATCAACGACAGCGATGTACGGGCCGACGTGAACTACCTCCGGACAATTGTCGCACCACTGGCAGATCCCTCAGTCGGGGCGGTTACTTGCTTTTACGTCCCCACCGACGAAACCACCTTGGTCCAGCACCTGCAGTCCGTGGGGATGTTGTCGGATTTCTACGCAGGCATACTCGTAGCCTGGCGACTGGATGGCGTGAAGTTTGCGCTGGGGCCGACCATTGCGACTACGCGCACGCGCCTGGCAGCCTTCGGCGGTTATGAGGCGATCGAAAATCGGCCCGCCGACGACCTGCTCGTCGGCAGACTCATTGCGGACCAGGGTTATGAAGTCAGGCTTCTACCATATTCGATCCGGACAGTCGCCGACTTTCACTCACTGCGCGATCTCGTCTTAAAACGCTTGCGCTGGATCGTCGTGATGCGCCACATGCGCCCATGGGGACACTTCGGACTGATCTTTACCTTTGGATTGCCGTGGTCGCTGGCAGCCATCATGATTCGCCCCAGCCCGTTAACTGCCATCGGCTATCTCGGCGCTTACTTCAGTTTGCGAGTGATGATGACGTGGCTAATCGGCGGTTGGGGATTGAAGGAGCGGATACCGTTAAAAAAATATCTGCTGATTCCAGCCTGGGATGGGTTGGCCTTCTTGATCTGGTTAGCCAGTTTCGCCCGAAGCACGATTATGTGGCGCAATCATGAGTATCGCATCCAAAACGGCGAACTTATCCCAGTTGCGACCAGTGTGGCACCCGACTAACAAGCATGCGGCGCCGAAGCGCCGCTCGGCTGGAACATTCCGACCCGCTCTCTAATCGCCCGTCTTGGCCAATAAGCCTTGTGAGGGCTGTTCCTGGCTTCGCCGCTCATTGCGGACACTGCGCCAATTCACCTGCGGCATGAACAAATACGCATCGATCTGGTCGCGATAGCGAACCGCGATATTGATGAGCGAATCGAGCAACGAATTCGAGAGAAGATGAGGCTTAAGGCCCAGTTCGATAAGGTTGGAGTGTTTGGCGTTGTAGTAATGCTGCTCGGCTTCCACTCGCGGATCGGGCAGGTGATCGATCTGAACCTTCAAACCGAGCTCTGTGCCTGCCTCCTTGACCATCTGGGCCAATTGCAACACGGTGAATTGTTCGGTGAACTGGTTGAACACGCGGAACTCGCCTGGTTTGGCGGGATTCAAACACGCCAATTCCACACAACGTACCGTGTCACGGATATCCAGGAAGCCTCGGGTTTGGCCTCCCTTGCCATAGACCGTCAGTGGATGGCCCAACGCCGCTTGCGCGCAGAAACGATTCAGCACAGTGCCGAAAACTTCGTCGTAGTCGAAGCGATTGATGAGCGCTTCGTCCATGGCGACTTCGTCGGTGACGGTACCGTAGACCACGCCCTGATTAAGATCGGTGGCGCGAATGCCCCAGATCTTGCAAGTAAACGCGATATTGTGGCTATCGTGCACCTTCGACAAGTGATAGAACGACCCAGGCTGCTTCGGGAAGGGAAGCCGGTCTTTGCGACCGTTGTGTTCGATATCGATATAGCCCTCTTCGATGTCGATATTGGGCGTACCGTACTCCCCCATCGTGCCCAGCTTCACCAGGTGACAGTCGGGCACAAGTTCACGGATGGCATACAAAAGATTCAAGGTTCCTGTGACATTGTTGATCTGCGTATAGACCGCATGCTTGCGATCAATCATCGAATACGGAGCGGAACGCTGCTCGGCAAAATGAACGATCGCGTCCGGCTCAAAGCTGCTTATCATCGAGGCCAGGAAGTCGTAATCCGTGATATCCCCGACGAACGACTCGATGTTCTTGCCCGTAAGTTCCTGCCACACGCGTAACCGCTCGGCCAGGGGACGAATCGGGGTCAGTGTTTGTGCTCCGAGCTCGTGGTCCCACTGGCGGCGAGCAAAGTTATCGGCGATGGCGATCGAGTGCCCTTTACTGGAAAGGTACAACGCGGTCGCCCAGCCACAGTAACCGTCGCCTCCAAGCACGGCAATCTTCATGTAAGCTCCTCACTACGAACAAATATTGACCCCAAACCTGCCCCACCGCGCCACGCATCCGGCGCGCCTTCGTTGCTCCACTTGGCAAAACGGCTAGTGGAGTACCGGTTACTTATTTTACCCTAGGAATATTGATGCTGGAGAGAGGTCGAAGTCTCTCATTCGTCTGCCTTCAGCTTCGATGCTATCGTCGTCCATCCCGTGGTTGTGCGATCACTAAGCCTCGCGGAGTGGACAGTAAAACCACAGAAAGAAGGCCTTCTCGCTCCATCAGCAACGCAGCCTGCCTCACAACCTCAAAATGCGAACTCGCATCGTGGATCGCAATCACTCCGCGTCGATCTACCTGAGGTAGCAATCTTCGGATCTCCTGCTCCCGTATGGCCAAAGCGCTATCGCTAAAGTATAGGTCGATCATACCGTCGATCTGCGTATCAAGACTGGACTCGTTGCGGCACTCAACCCAATCCGCCAGACCGGCAGACCGAATTCTCTCCCGAGCCTTGGCGAAAATCGCTGGGTCGTATTCGACCGTAATCACCTTGCCGAAACCGTTTGTTTTGGCCCCCTCAGCTAACTTAATCGTGCCATAGCCTAGAAAGGTACCGGTCTCGACAATCAGCCGGGGCTTAGTCGTTATGACAAGGGACTTCAGGAAATCGAGCACTTCGAGTTCCGTCGTCTGTGAATCCACCATACTCCAGAGCTCAGGATTGGGACATTCGGGCGTAGGAGCTGTGTACTCCTTCTGAACAGATTCTCCTTCTTCGACAAGATGATCAAGAATGCGATGGTATTCTGCGCCTTTCCTGACGAATGGTGACACGACAGCCACGATCAGCGTTGCGCCTGCAATCGCAGCCAGGACGCAGACAACATCGATCCATCGGCTGCCCGGAGCGCCGAGGAAGTGGCCAAGAGAATGACCCACGAATAGCAGGTTCGTGGCCGCAATCAGCAGCCACTCGGCAAAAACAATTCCGCGTGGCCGTTGAAACTGGATCTGACGTCGACCCTCACCCCAGAGGAAAAGAAAGGTCACGGCGCCGACAAAAACTCCCCACGTGGCAGACGACCCTAAAGGGACAATCCCTTCCGAGAGCGCAACTGGTATCAACTCCACCAGCGACGCGGTGCCAAAGCCCATCGTTGCCGCGGTGGCGGCGATGTCAAGCCCGGTTAACAGTCGCCATCCAGCCAAGCGGGTCAGTGCCAATCTGCGGCGACGCAGATCAGCATGCGCAACGAGAGCAGCAGTAAGGGCGCCGCATAAGATCGAAATGGACAAGACCATCGAAATTACCCTTCAAAACCCTCGCTACTCTTTTGGCGGTTCACCTATAAGGGAATTCGTGGATCCAAGAGGCTGATTGGTGAGCAGTACCTTTCCTCCGCTCGCGGACACGACATTCAGTTGAGCGCGACCAACCAGGCTTACCAGCCGCGGCAAGGCGGCATCGCTAGCTACGATGTAGAGCCGCCCGGATTCGAGCCAGAGATCGCGAAACTTCGGATCGTCAATAAAAACGTCGGGCACTCCGGGCGCGTATGCCCCATACTCCAAGTTATTCCAGCGTCCGTTCAGAAGCAACGCGCTGCGGTTGGTATAGAAGAACACCGACGAAAAGGTGTAGTAGTGACGATCAACAATGAGCCTTCCGTCGGGCGCTCGATTGAGCGCTTCAGCGAGCGGCCGCGATGAAAGATAAGGATCGAACGAAACCATCGCCAGGCGGGCGGCCTGGAAGAAGACCACCATCATGAGTGCCGCTGCAAGGAAAATGCGATCGCGCCCCAAAAATGCGGTGCCCACTGCGCCGATACAGAAGGCCAATGCCGCCAATCCGAGCGGCAAACGAAGGTAGGCGAAAGACTGCAGTGTCAGGTCCTCCATGTGACCTAATGACAACGTGTATACGCCGGGATGATGACTCAAGGCAGCAGAAATATCTCCTGGTGTGGGAACATGCCGCACGGCCCACAGAATTCCCAGGCACGTCACGGCGGCGGCCCCGACGATCACCGTCAAAGCTCGCGTTCCAATGCGAACCCATCGATTCTCCATGGTCAGGACACAGCCCAGCAACAATGCCAGCGCCGGGTAACACGGCATGGAGTAATACTCCTGGGTGGTGGAGAAGGTGAAAAAGACCAGGATAAAACCGACCCAGCACAGGGCCAGAAGCCTCGTCTGTCCAGCACGGTCCACAGGCCGATAGGACAGTTTGGCGAGCGCCGGAATGTAGACGCTCCATGGGAAAAGCCACAAGAAGTGAAACAGCCAGAAGTACAGGCGCGGGACCGTGTTGTAGTCGTGCGGATAACGCAGATTCAGGAAGCGCAGAACCTGCTCATTCATGAAGAAGAACCACAGGAATCCGTGGTACTGCCCCGGAAGACTATGCAAGGTGAAGTCGAAGTACGGCGGGTTTCGCAGGGTCGCGAGGATGTGCCATGGAGCGGCAATCGCGAGAATAATCGCAATGCCGGTAAAAGGGTGCAAGCGCTTCCACGTCCTGCGCAGAAATAATTGATGGGTGACAAACAGATAAATCACACCCGCGGCCACCGGAAAGAGCACGCCGATGAGGCTCTTCAGTAAGAGCCCGGCACTCAAGCTCGCGGCGAGTAGATAGGCCCAAGCCCGCGGATGCCGCTCGTTCTGATCGAGGGCGCGCAGCAACGCCCACATTGCCAGAGTCACCGTAAACGTAAGCATGACATCCGGGATCAGGATTCGCGTAAAGAGCCATAACCCGATGCAGGTGGCCATGATCAAGCCGGCGAACAGCCCTACTCGTTTATTGAAGGCCCAGAGGCCGAACGCCGTTGTCAGCAGGCACAATCCGATCGCCGACAGCGCGATCGGGATGCGCGCTGCCCAATCGTGGACGCCGAATACTTTGTACGATCCCGCGATCAGCCAGTAGACTAGCGGCGCTTTTTCGAGATACACAACGCCATCCAGGCGCGCAGTGACGTAGTCACCCGACGTGATCATGTTGCGCGCGATCTGCGCCTGAACTGCATCTACATCGTCCATCAGCGATGGAGGCGACAGGATGCACCCCAGGTACACAGCACTGGCGAACAACAACACCGTCAGGTAAACAGACCAACTCTCTCGGAAGGAGCTTGCTGTTTGATTGCGGCGGAGGCTGGCGCCTGAATCCGCCATCGCTTCATCCATAAAAACAGGATCAGTAATCCCCATAAGTGATAACCCACATTGACCCGCCTCTCCATGTGCCGGCGAACATAGCTTTGGACGACGTCCGAACGGAAGACTTCGGGGTAATCACGAAGTCCCGCTTCCAGCGTTTCCGTCAGCAGACACTTGAGAGGACCGCGCAGCCATTCGTGCGCAGGTATGTCAAATCCGATTTTCTTACGCTGCAGGATGGATACCGGCAGCTTGTCCTTCATCAATTCCTTGAGCAGGACTTTCTGGCGCGAACCTTGAATCTTGAGCGATGCCGGCAGACTCGCGGCGAATTCGATGATGCGATGGTCGAGAAACGCCGGACGCACCTCAACCGCGTGCGCCATGCTCATGCGGTCCGATTTCACCAGAATGTCGTCCGGAAGATAGTACCTCTGATCGAACTGCAAGTAGGGTGCGAGATCGTCGCGCTCGTTGGCCAGCGACTCGCGCAAGCTGCCGAGCAGGTCGACCAGCGCGTGCGGCGACGGCGGTCGCAGCAGGTCGCGTTTTTCATCCTCAGCAAACGTCCCATTCCAGTAGACGTGCGCCTGGTCCGGAGGCAAGAGGCTGCCGGTCAGCAATCTTTGCAGTTTGTATTCGAAGCCAATCTTTTCATCGGAGACGGGCCATCGCTTCAGTGCCGCGAGCGAAAGTTGAATCGCTACGCGAGGTATGCGCCGGAGCTTGCCGGCAAAGCGGTTGGCACGATAGGTGAGATAGCCGCCGAAAAGCTCATCGGCCCCTTCACCGCTGAGTGCCACGGTCGTTTGCGTTTTGCAAAGTTTGGAGAGAAACCACACCGGCAGTGCCCCGGCATCGGCGCTTGGCTCATCCGAGTAGTAGGCGATCTCCTCGATGGCTCCTTGCAGATCCTGCTCGGGGTTCAGGTCGAGCTGTTCGTGCTCGGTGTCGTAAGCCTTGGCAGCCTGCTGAATGTAACTGGTCTCGTCGAAACTCCGCCCGTGAAACGAAATGGAAAAGGTTTTCAATCGCGACCTGGAGGCTTTGGCAGCATAATGCAGAATCGTCGATGAATCGATGCCGCCGCTCAGCCATACGCCCAGCGGCACATCCGACAGCAGGTGTTCCTGCACCGCTGCCTGCATCAGCGTGTCGAGCTCTTCCTTCGCCGACTCTAGCGTTTGCCGATTGTCGATGGCGGTAGGCAGGTTCCAATAGGCGTGGGAACGGACCTTGCCGTCGCGCCACTCCAGCCAATGCCCGGGAAAAAGCTTTTCGATTCCCTTTACCAGCGTCCAGGGGGCCGGAACATAGTTCAGCGACAGGTAGCAATCCAGTCCGTCGAGACTAAGACAACGCTCGATTTCCGGATGCACCAGAATGGCTTTCAACTCGGAGCCAAAGAACAGGTCTTCGCCGCGACGCGCCAGGTAAAGGGGCTTGATCCCGACGCGGTCGCGCGCCAGCACCAACCGGCGAGCGGAGATCGTCCACAGCGCTACCGCGAACATCCCGCGCATTCGGCTGAATGCGCTCGTGTCCCACTCCATGAAAGCGCGCAGAACGGTTTCGGTGTCGCAATGTGACTGGAAAGTATGACCCAGGGATTCCAGTTCACGCCGAATGTCGAGGTGGTTATAAATCTCACCGTTAAAGACGATCGTCATATCCCCGTCTTCTGACTGGATCGGTTGATCGCCGCCAACCAGGTCGAGGATCTTAAGGCGAGTCGCGCCGAGAGAACAAATGTCTGAACGAAAAACACCCTGCTCGTCAGGTCCTCGGTGAATCAATGTGGCAGTCGCGGTCTGAATGCGATCATGGTCGGGCGACCAGCGTTTATGGGTAAAACCGACTATGCCACACAAAGTGCGTCAGGATCCTTCAATGATGAATTCACAAACCGTGGGCAATCCCAGCGGCAGGTTTTCGCAAAAAACACGCTGTTTACATGATAAATGATGCAAGCCGGGGATGCAGGGCCTCCTGAGGCCGGGCCGCCCTTCGGGAGGCGCGGCGGAAAGGTCATGCGAAAAGCGTTGTAATACCATGAGTAGATGCGCTTCCGTTCGCTATCAGTCTCGGCAAGTCGAGTTTCTTGATGGACTCTCACAAGCACCTGCAATTCAAAACAGCGGTGATGATCCTCATCATGATCATCGCCGGACCGCTAGGGAACGTTCTATTGGGGAAGGGAATGAAGAGTATCGGAGAACTGAGGGTATGGCCGCCCGCGGAAGCCGGTCACACGCTCGGTCGGATTCTTACGAGCGGTTGCATATGGCTGGGCATCGCGTCCCTGCTGGCGTTCTTTATCGCCAATATCCTGGTTCTCTCATGGGCTGATTATAGTTTTGTGCAGCCTGCGTCCTCTATGGCGTACGGCGTGGTTGCTCTGATGGGATATTTCATGTTGGGCGAACGCATCGCTCCCCTTCGCTGGCTCGGAATTGCGATCATCTGTGCCGGCGTCTTTATCGTCGGACGCACCAACCCCCGCACCACGGAGCACCGGTAATTGCTTAAGGTCATCTATTTTTTTCTCATTGTCGTGGCCGGAACGGCTGGAGAGCTCTGTGTCTCGCGCGCGATGAAGCAGACGGGCGAGGTCAAGGATTTCCGCCCGCTCGCCGTTATCAAAGTGATCCTGCGGGCTCTGCAGAACCCGTGGATGCTGCTTGGACTCGCCATGATGACGTTGGCTTTCTTCTCATTATTGGCGGTCTTGGCAATCGAGAATGTCAGCTTCGTGGTCCCTGTCACTGCCCTCAGTTATGTCGCCGGAGCCTTAGGGGGCATGTTCTTCCTGCGAGAGCGCGTGAATGGGCGCCGATGGGTAGGCATTTCTCTGGTCTGCATCGGAGTTACACTCGTGTTCATCGGCAAGGGTTGAAGGATGGCGACCTCAACGAGCAATCCTCCGGAAGTGTTCGGCGCAGCCGTCAAGCGCAAGCTGGTCTTTCGGGAAATTCTCGCTCTCGCCATCGAATCGTTCCGCGCCGACAAAGTGCGTGCCACCATGACCGCTCTCGGCATGGTCATCGGGACGGCCTCGCTCATCCTGGTAGTCACCATTTCGCTCTCCGGTAAGCAATACGTACTTGATCAGATCGAAGGCATCGGCTCGAACCTGATCTGGGTGGAATATTCGGGACTGGAAAACTCGGGAAGCAATGCTGCTCTCCGTGACTATCTGACGGTCGACGACATGGATGCCGTAGAGCAGCAGGTGCCTGGCGTGCGGGCGGCTTCACCTGTGTTGAATCTGCATGAGCGAATCACTGTAGCCGGCGGCAAGGAAAAGGAAATCCTGATCCTGGGGGTGAATTCTCAATACCCTGATGTGCGCCGGTTGCGCATCCTCGCTGGCCGCTTCTTCGACGAACGCGACTTCCGGCAGTACAACAAGATTGCACTGGTGACAGCGCCTTTCGCGGTGCGGCAGTACGGCAGTGTCGACGCGGCAGTGGGACAGAAGATCACGCTCAGCGAACTCTCCTTCGTGATTGCCGGTGTCTTCAAAGAGGGGGTCGAAACCTTTGGACGTTCTGACATTCAGGACGAGACCATTCTGATCCCGTATGTCGTCGCCCGACGCATGGCGGGTACGAACGCCGTTAACCTCATCTATTTCTCCATGTACGACACCGACAGCGTGCCGGCCGGAACGGACGAAATTGTAAAGGTAATCAAATCACGTCACCGCGCCGGGGCAGTCTACAAAGCCGACAATCTCACGCAAGTGCGGTTGACAGCCGAGAAGACGGCCAATGCCTTCACCATGGTGCTGCTTCTGTTCGCAGCCATCACGCTTATCGTCGGCGGCGTGGGCATCATGAATATCATGATGGCGACGGTGAGCTCGCGCATCCGCGAGATTGGTATCCGCAAAGCCGTCGGAGCTACCCGCCGCGAGATTGAATTGCAATTCCTGGTCGAAGCTTTGCTGATCTCGGTGATTGGCGGCACCATCGGCACCGTGCTTGGATTAGCGGTGCCCTTCTCGATACGCTTCGTCACCGGGGCCGAGTTACCCGTGCCGTTTCTTGCGGCCTTAGTTGCCATCGGAGTGTCCTGCTCCGTGGGTATCGCATTCGGCACCGCCCCCGCGCGGCGCGCAGCCAGCCTTGATCCAGTTGAGAGCTTGCGTCACGAGTAAACGCCGCCCCCCGATTTACGGCTTTGGCTGCCCCTCCAGCAATTTCGTCTCGCGACCCCGACAGAGCATGTCAAGTCTGTCGCAAAGCTGCTCGCGAGCGTGTCGCCCACTATGGCGTCGCATGTCGACATGGTTTAGCCGAAACGAGGCTGTTTTGGTTCAAATATTGTCGGTCTGAAATGTCCAGAAGTCTTCTCGTTCATGTGTTTTAATGGACCGCTAACTACGATTTCAAAGGAGTGCCCATGCCCACCATCAAAACCAAGGACGGCGTCGAGATCTTCTACAAGGACTGGGGTTCAGGCCAGGCAATTGTATTTAGCCACGGATGGCCGCTGTCGGCCGATGATTGGGACAATCAGTTGCTGTTCTTCTTGCATCAAGGCTATCGCGTGATCGCCCATGACCGCCGTGGCCATGGTCGGTCCACCCAAACCGGCGACGGCCACGATATGGACCATTACGCCGATGACCTGGCCGCTCTTACGGCTCACCTCGACCTGAAAGACGCGATCCATGTCGGCCATTCGACCGGAGGCGGCGAAGTCACGCGCTATTTGGGTCGACACGGTGAAAGCCGGGTCAGTAAGGCAGCGCTCATCAGCGCGGTGCCTCCACTGATGCTGAAGACGGCAGCCAACCCGGTAGGCCTTCCCAAGGCTGTGTTTGATGATCTGCAGGCACAACTCGCCGCCAATCGTACGCAGTTCTACCGCGACTTGCCGTCGGGGCCCTTCTATGGCTACAACCGACCGGGCGCGAAAGCATCGGAGGCGATCATCCAGAATTGGTGGCGCCAGGGCATGATGGGAGGCGCCAAAGCGCACTATGACGGCGTTGTGGCCTTTTCCCAGACCGATTTCACAGAAGATCTGAAGAAGATCACGATTCCGGTGTTGGTGATGCATAGCGAAGACGACCAGATCGTTCCCTATGTCGCCGCCGGACCGCTGAGCGCGAAGTTGTTGAAGAACGGAAGATTAAAAACCTACAAAGACTTCCCGCATGGCATGCCGACGACACAAGCGGATACGATTAATGCCGATCTATTGGCATTCCTCAAGAGCTAGGATGCTGGCGAGCTGACACTGGCGACAATCGGTGCGCCCTGTCGCCAGTGCATAAGGGCCTTCGCTCAGTGCCCCCAACACCACCTGCAGCAAGGCCAAGCGGCCCGCGCTCCCATACAATACGAGCGACCATGAAGACTCTCGTCCTTTCGCTCGCGCTCTTTGGCTTTTTTCTCCCGCTGCTCGCGGCGCAACAGCCCTCGTACGATCAGCCCTGGCGGCCGCAATATCACTTCACCCCGCCGAAGAACTTCATGAACGATCCCAACGGGACGGTCTTCTACAAGGGCGAATATCACTTGTTCTACCAGTTCAACCCGGAGGGCAATGTCTGGGGACACATGAGTTGGGGACATGCTGTCAGCAGCGACATGGTCCACTGGCAGAATTTTCCGGTCGCCTTGCACGAGGTCGCGGGCGAGTACATGATTTACTCCGGCAGCGCCGTCGTCGACTCGAACAACACAAGCGGCCTCTGCAAAAATCCGGATCCTCAGGATCACTCCTGCCTGGTCGCTATCTACACTGCTGCATATAAGGACCGGCAGAAGCAGCACATCGCGTTCAGCAATGATCGCGGCCGCACCTGGACGAACTACTCCGGCAATCCCGTGGCCGATCTGGATGCACCCGACTTCCGCGATCCCAACGTCTTCTGGTACGGGCCGCAGCACAAGTGGGTGATGGTCGCTGTGCTGGCCGACGAAAGAACGCTCGTCATACTGGACTCTCCCAACCTTAAACAATGGACGAAACGCTCGACGTTCGGCCCGGCGGGAGATGCGGCCGGGCAATGGGAATGCCCTGACCTGCTCGAGGTTCCGATTGAGGGTTCGAGCCAGAAGAAATGGGTGCTGATCATCAATCGCAATCCTGGAGCTCCGGCGGGCGGCACGGGCGTGCGCTACCTGGTTGGGGAGTTTGACGGTACGAGGTTCACCAGCGAAGTCCCCGACACGCCTTCCCTGTGGGCCGATTGGGGAAAAGACTTCTACGCCACCAACACCTGGAATAACGCTCCTGCGAGCGACAGTGGCCCGGTTTGGATTGGGTGGTTCAGCAACTGGCAATACGCGAACGTTGAGCCCACCGAATTGTGGCGCGGAGGGCTGACCATTCCGCGCACATTGATCCTGCGGCGCTATTCCAGATGGGCTCCGGCTGGTGCAAACGCCCGTCATACAGCTGCAAGGCTTGCGTCACGAGAAGTTACGCGTGTCGAATCTCAGCATAGAAGAGGTCAACCAGAAGATTCATGAGCATGACGTTAAGGGCGAAGTCTACGAGTTCGAGGCCGAACTCCAGCCCGGTCAGGCGACTGAGATTGGCTTTCGCCTGCGCAAGAGCAACTCTGCAGTAACCCTCGTGGGCTTTGACGTTGCTCGCGGAGAGGTCTTCGTCGATCGCACCCGCTCGGGCGATGTTTCGTTCAGCCAAGATTTCCCCGGACGCTTTGGCGCCAAGCTAGGAAAGAGCGCAACCGTCAAGCTGCACGTATTCGTCGATCGGTCCAGTGTCGAAGTTTTTGCTAACGACGGTGAGCGTGTTCTCTCGGATCGCATCTACCCTCCACCGGACAGCACTGGCATCGAGCTTTATGCGAAGGGAAGCTCCGGTAAGGTCGTTTCGCTCACTCTGTGGTCCCTGGATTCCGTTTGGAAGTAAGCTTGCCAAGTGACTTATGAGGCGCATCGGGTGGCTGATTCCCGGCTGGATGGTAGCGGCTGTTGCTTTCGCCCGCAGGCTGTTCCAGCCATGAGGGGCTGCGGTGCACCACATTACCGGCTGTAAAACTCGGCGATATGCGCGACCACGCTCTGTTGCTCGTCTTCCCGCAACTCGGGGAACATGGGAAGGGCGACGACCTCTTGCGAGGCACGCTCCGATTCGGGCAGATCACCCTTCCTGTAACCGAGGTACTCGAACGCCTTCTGCAAATGCAGCGGCACAGGGTAGTAGACCTCTGTGCCCACGCCGCGCTCGCCGAGATAAGCGCGTAACTCGTCCCGGCGAAGCACACGGACCACGAACTGATGATAGATGTGATACGCCTCGGGACGTGTGGCAAGCAGTGCGACTGGAGCTTGTACGTCCAGCGTTTGCGCGCCTGGGCGAACCAGCCCCGTGCCAGCCAGCAAGTGATCGTAACGCACCGCAAGATCACGCCTCTGCCGGTTCCATTCGTCCAGGTGCTTCAACTTCACGCGGAGCACCGCTGCCTGGATAGCATCCAGCCGGCTGTTCCACCCAATCTCCTCATGGTAGTAGCGACGGCGGCTTCCATGATTTCTCAGCCGTCGGGCGTGCTCGGCCAAGTCTTTGTCATCGCTGGTGACACATCCCCCGTCGCCATATGCGCTCAAGTTCTTAGAGGGATAGAAACTGAAGGCGGCTGCATGTCCCAGAGCGCCGGCCTTCTTCGTGCCCCAAGTCGCGCCGAAGGCCTGCGCCGCATCTTCCACCATGGCCACACCGTGCTCCTGTCCGAGCCTGCCAAAAGCGTCCATGTCGGCACATTGGCCATAGAGATGAACTGGCAGTACGGCACGTACTTTGTGGGAACTCGATGCCATCAACAGCTTCTCAACCGCCATAGGATCAAGATTCAGTGTGGCAGGATCGACATCCGCGATCACGGGTATGGCTCCGCAACGGGTTATCGAGCTGACCGAGGCGAAGAAGCTGAATGCCGAAGTGATCACGGCGGTATCAGGCCCAACGCCGGAGCATTGCAACGCCAGCCAGAGAGCATCTGTTCCGGAGGCGCAACCCACGCTGGCCGCCACGCCGAGATAGTCGGCCGACTCGCGTTCGAAGGCGTCGAGCTCAGGGCCTCCGATGAAGTGCTGCGTCGTCAGCACCCGTTCGACCGCCGCCGCCACGTCTTCCCGAATGCTCTCGTATTGCCGTGTGAGATCGAGCATCGGAATCGAATCGTGCTTGGAAGAAGCAGCAGCTTGCGATTTGGCTGGCGATTGTATGATCGGCGTTGGCATGGGGAAGTATTGATTTTAACAGCGAGCAGCAGACTTCATTTCGCCGCAAACATGATGTAGTGGCTCGCCGCTCCCATGAAAAAAAGCATGGGGAACGAAAGCCAGAAGTTCACGCGTGAGCACAGGAACACCAGGCGACCCAGCTTGGCCGCTTCCGGCGGCATTGGGGTACCGTCGTTCGCATTCGCCTCGGTCCACCGGATGATCTTCTTCTGCATCCGCCAGATCAGGCCCCAGACGTTCAGCAGCATGAACCAGCCCAAGCCTCCGCCGATCCCTATAGCGAGCGCCCGATTGCTCTCCCAACCGTGCTGATTCAGGTCGAGGAAGACCCATGCGGTTGCGAACACGACGACCGCCACAATGATCCCGAGTACCGGGCCCTTCTTCAGCGCTTCCGCCGGCGACATCAGAAGGCCCATTTCAATGACGAAAGCCAGCGTCCACAGGCCGAAGAAACTGCCGATCTGAGTGCCGCTCGATGCAGGCTCGCCCATGACAAGCGCATTCGCGTGATCGACGGCCACAATGTGCATCCAGTAACCGATGCCCGCCAGCACCGTCAGAACGGCGCTCCAGCGGAACCACCACAGTGCCCGAGGCATCAGCTTGGGAACGACCAGGCTTTTCTGCTGGGCGTCGAGTTCCTGCATGAACGGGACATTTACGAGATTGAAAAAGTAAAGAAGTCCGACCCAGGTGATGCCTGCGACGAAGTGGATCCATCGCATCACAATCAGCGCCGTCTCCGCGCTACCTGGGAAGACGACCTGCGGAGCCACAAACAACGAGAATGAACCGTGTGTCATCTTTATCACATCATCCGGTGCCAAGGTTTGGCTAGACTTGTCCACGCTCAGCGAATGATTCCGAACCTGCGCGAACACACAGCAGCAACGAAACACTTGTTTTGGTTGAAATTACACGGCCCCCGCCGTATCGTAAACAGGTGGACACCTCCCTCTTATATACAGTCTGCGATGAAAAAGCGTAAGAGGGTGAATTTTTGTACAGACCCGGAATCGTAGGGGGCCGCGATCTTTCTGGGGCTGGGCTGTTTTGCAAGGAGGAGCAGGTTATGGAAAACAAGCCAGCACAGAACATACAGGATTCTTTTTTGAACACTGCCCGCAAAGACAAATCTGTCATCACCATCTATCTTCTTAGCGGGGTAAAGCTGACAGGCAGGATTCGGTCTTTTGATAAGTATTCAGTAGTGCTCGAGACGAATAACCAGGAGCAACTAATCTTCAAGCACGCCATCTCGACGGTTGTGATGTCGCGCTCTCCGCATGGCGAACGCCACTTTGAACCGCGGGCCGCCGCTGAACCCATGGTTCCTGCCGCCGGTCATGCCGCTGGTACGTCGGAGTCCTAAGCCATTTCAAACCAGCACGGTACAGGTTCCCGGGAGAGTGGCTGGGAGACGGGCAGAAGTCAGCCGGAACGAGCGTTCCTGGTGGGGGTCGAATTTCTTGCCCGGCGGGTGACCAGCGAAAAGCGGCGTCCTCCCGAGCGTCGCGAAAGCACGTCGGAGACCTTGACCGCGGCTCGCGCTGGGCAGCAGCCTGTCGTCAGAATCCCGCCTCATGCGCGCGTGGCGCGCAGAGTCGCAGACAGCCATCTTCACGCGGAAGATCACGAACACCGCAGCTTCACCATGGACGAATCCATGGCCGAGCTGCGGGAACTGACCGCAAGTGCCGGTGCGACAATTACGGGCGAGTTCCTGCAACGCAGGCAGCGGCCGGAGCCCGCCACCCTCATCGGCAGCGGCAAGCTGGAAGAACTGCAAGGCGCAGTTGCTTCGAGCTCGCCAGACCTTGTCATTTTCGATCATGAACTATCACCTTCCCAGCAGCGCAACCTGGAGCGCACTCTCGACGTGAGGGTGATCGATCGCACGCAGCTTATTCTCGACATTTTCGCTAAGCATGCTCGTACCCGCGAAGGTCAATTGCAAGTCGAGTTGGCCCAGTTGGAATATCTCCTGCCGCGGCTCGCTGGGCGGGGCATCGAGATGTCCCAGCTGGGTGGCGGCATCGGCACCCGTGGTCCGGGCGAAACGCAGTTGGAAACCGACCGCCGGAAAATCTACCGCCGCATTCGCCACGTCAAGGAGCAACTCGAGAACGTGCGGCGGATCCGCGGCCAGCAGCGCCAGCGCCGCGAATCCGTGCCTATCGCGGTGGTTGCCTTGGTGGGTTACACGAACGCCGGCAAGTCGACACTGTTTAACGCGCTCACCAAGGCCGGCGTGCTGGAAAGTGCGCGCATGTTCGCTACGCTCGATCCCACGCTGCGCAACGTCGAGCTGCCTTCGAAGCGGCAGGTCCTGTTGTCTGACACCGTGGGATTTATACGCAATCTGCCGCACACCCTGGTCTCGGCTTTTCGCGCGACGCTGGAAGAGGTGCAGCGCGCGACCCTGTTGTTGCACGTGGCCGATGTGACGAGCCCCACAGCCGCTGAGCAGCAGGCCCAAGTGGAAGAGGTATTGCGCGAACTGGATTCCCAGGACAAGCCACGTCTCTACGTTATGAACAAGGTCGATCTGCTGCCCGAGATCAAGCGCGAAAGCTTGATTGACACCGACAGTGTGATCCATGTGTCGGCCGCGAAGAATATCGGTCTAGACCGCCTGCTGAAACGCATCGACAGGCTGATTGAAGAAGACCCCGTGCGGCGGGTCGTGCTCCGCATACCACAGTCAGAGGGTAAGGCAATAGCGATGCTCGATGCCAAGGCGAAGATTTATACCCGTGAATATCGCGATGGCTACGCCGAGCTCGATGTCGAAGCCCCTGAGTCGGTGCTGCGAGGCATGAAGAAGTTTGCTGAAGGGTAGTGCCGTATCGCGCGGTTTCGATGGCGCAACCAGTGTCTCAGGATTTGTACTGGGGTAACGGCAAGACTTGCAGCCACGGAACTTTCTTAAAATCCTTCACATCCGCCGTGACAAGAATGTTACTTCTGCCCGCAACCGCGGCCGCAAAACAATCGGCATAGGGAAGCCCATAACCGGCTTTCAACTGGGCCGCGACCTCCGTAACTGGTTCATCGACGTTGACGACGCTCAATGGCAACAGACGCACCCGGCCCATGAACTCCTGAGCCTCCTTGAAGCCTCGTTTCAGGGCGATGTTGTAATACACCTGTCCCCAATTGACAACCGATATCAACAGGGTGCCGTTTGAATCGCGAGCGCGCTTGAACAACTCAACCACCAAACCTGCTCCGGGCTGGTCCATCAGAAATCGATAAAGAGCATTCGCGTCCAAGACGTGAACCTTCATGCCATCTCGCGGTCGGGGCTGCGTTCCAGCTTCGCCGGCATGCCTTGTTGGGCAAGGCTTCCCCGCATGCTCTCGATGAACGCGTCGGTCACAGGCTGGATGAACAAGCGCCCCTGCTGTTCAACAAAAGCAATCTTCGTGCCTTGTTTAATGTCAAAGCGATCACGGATTTCCGCCGGAATGACGATCTGCCCTTTAGCATTTACCGCAGAGTATTCAATGTCGCTCATAATCACCCATTGTAGTAGAAGTACGACAAAGAAGGAACAGTAATACTCGTAACAATACTTACCACCAGCAGCACCGTGGGGGAAAACGTTGCGTTCTACCTAGACCACCCTCGCACTCGCTCCGTCTGCCTGTTCATGTGCGTGATAACTTGACCGCACCAGCGGACCAGACTCGACATGGCGGAAGCCCAGCTTGAGCGATTCTTCTTTCAGAAAGCGGAATTCATCAGGCGTGTAGAGCCGCGCGACGGGCAGGTGATCTTTCGAAGGGCGCAGGTATTGACCGATCGTGAGGATGTCGACCTTGCGCTCGGCCAAGTCGCGAAACACTGTTAGCAGCTCTTCCGTGCTCTCGCCCAGTCCGGCCATTACGCCGGTCTTGGTCGGGATTGCCGGGTTCATTTCCTTGGCGCGTTCCAGCAGCCGCAGCGTCCGTTCGTAGCGCGCGCCCGAACGGGCCACACGATACAGCCGGGGAACTGTTTCCGTGTTGTGGTTCAGGATGTCGGGCCGGGCATCCATCACAATCCGCAGCGGCTCTTCCAACCCCTGGAAGTCGGGGATCAGCACTTCGACGCGGCAGTTCGCCATGCGCCTGCGAATCTCGGTGATGGTGTTGGCGAACACACGCGCCCCGCCGACATTGTCGTCATCCCGATTCACGCTGGTGACGACAGCAAAGTTCAGACCAAGCTGTTCAACTGCCTCAGCCACGCGAACCGGTTCTTCGAAGTCGATGGGCCCCGGACGTCCCTTGGGCACGGCGCAGAACCCACAACGGCGCGTGCACAGGTTTCCAAGCAACATGAAGGTTGCAGTCTTGTGGTTCCAGCACTCGCCAATATTAGGGCAGTGTGCCGACTCGCAGACGGTGTGCAGATCCAGCTTGCGTGCGAGGGTCTTCAGATTGTGGTAGTTCTCGCCCAGGGGCGCGCGTGCCTTCAGCCACTCCGGCTTGGAAACCGGGCGGCGGGGGCCGATCTCGATCTGTATCAACTCAGGGGCAGGTGCCATAGGCTCGCTCTATTGTACGATGCTGGTGCCCGGGTGCCAGGCGCAATCCACGTCGAGGTGAGGAGGGCGAGTTACAACTTACCTGGCTCTACCTGCCTCCAACGGCAGGTATTATCGTCGAGGTGCCTCATGAAGCCGACGTTAGCGGTAATCGTTCTAGTTTCGGGTTTGTCGGTGATCGGGCAGAATCCTGCGAGCAGCAGCACCAGCCCCGCTGAGCAGCAGCAGAACGCCAACAGCGCTACGAAAGACGACAGCGGCATCAGCGGCGACCAGGTAACCAAGCCGGCGGGCGCCAAGGGGACGACCTTGATTGGCTGTCTGGGCGGTCCGGACGCAGATGGGAATTACGTTCTCAAGAGCATGCAGCACCGCACCGGAGTGACCGTTCTCGGCCCCGAAGATCTCAAAAGTGCGCGCGGCGACAAAGTGAAGTTGACCGGCTCATGGCAGCCGGCAGTGACCGACAAGGCCGCTTCTGAAAAGCCGGCGACAAAAGACGCAAATCGTCGTTTCCAGGTAACAAACGTTGAGGTGATTTCTGACAATTGCCAGGCCCCCAGCGTGACGACCCCGAGCAACAAAAAGAAGTAAAGGCTGACTCGCCGTCACTTCAGCGGAGTGACGGCGCACGCGACCGCAAGCAGTTGAAGGCCGCCTTTATCGGCGATCCCGAAGACTTCGACGCGGTTGAGAAACGCAAGTCAGAAGAGCTTCTTCGAATCCAGCAGGATAGTCACTGGGCCTTCGTTCACCAGTTCGACTTCCATCATTTCCTGAAAGCGACCCGTCTCGCAGCGGAGTCCCAGCGCTCGTATGCGCTCCACGAAATACTCGTAAAGCGCTTTGGCGTGCTCCGGACGCGCTGCCGCGTCGAACGACGGACGCTTGCCCCTGCGCACATCCCCGAACAGCGTGAACTGAGATACTGCCAGCACGGCACCCCCGGCCTCGCTTACGCTGCGGTTCATCTTGCCCTGTTCATCCTCAAAGACACGGAACCCCGCGATCTTATCGGCCAGGTAGTGGGCATCGGATTCACTGTCTTCCTGCGCCACGCCCAGCAACACCAGTAGCCCCGTCCCAATCTGTCCGGTGAACTCACCGTTGACCTTCACCGAGGCCCGGCTGACCCGCTGCACGACGGCACGCATGCCAGCGTTGTATCACAACGAGCACTTTCGTCATTCCGACCAAGGTCTTCAGGCCGCGTGGAGAAATCTGCTTTCTCTCGGCAACGTGCCGCCCCAAGGGACAGCAGGTTCCTCCGCTCCGGGCTGATGCCCTCCGGTCGGAATGACGAAGGAAAAAATCTTTGCCCAATAGCACCAAGCGAATTGACAAGGGCTTTAACCTGAAAGTATCGGAGGGCGAGTGACTAGGTTAGCCGCCGCATTTCGGGGCATCGTGAAGGAGCGAGGAGACGAACTCCGAAAGCTTACTTATAAGCAGTTAAAACAGCTAGATCAGACTACAGAGCGGATTGTAGTCGGATCCCGACCAGCGAAAATATCAGTTATTGTGCACACATTGCCCAGCAATGGAATCCGAGTCGTCGTTCAAGGCTTTATGGAGATGCGGTTCTTCCCAATGGGATGGCATGTGTCCTTGGACGGATTTTACAGATATCCCGACGAAACGACCGCTCCCCTAACCCGCGAAGACCTGTGGGAATTCGATTAGCTGCGGAAGTCACTGATCTGCTAGCCTCTCCTTCTTGCGTTGACCACCCCAAAGCGCACCGTTTAGGATGAATCGGGCATCTTAAACCCGGGCGCTCCTGCGGCTTTTCATCAAGCTGCTGTTGCCCCCGAGCGCTTTTGCATTCTTTACAGAGCTTCCTCGCAGCAATTAGACTTACAAGTTTGTCCAACGCGACGGACAGTCAATGGTGCGCGACAGGAGAACGGATCAATGGCATCGGTTGAAGAACGGGTAAAGCAGATTATCGTTGAGCAGTTGGGCGTGGATGAAGCCGAAGTTACCCCTACTGCCTCTTTTGTGGACGACCTTGGTGCCGACTCGCTCGACACGGTCGAACTGGTGATGGCTTTCGAAGAAGCCTTTGAGATCGAAATTCCGGACGAGGATGCGGAGAAAATCCGCACGGTCCAGGATGCGGTTTCGTACATCGAAGCTCACGCCAAGACCAAAAAGTAGGCCGCCCGGTTGCTCAGCGTCTCCACCCGCTGCAGCCGGCGGCTGGGGATGCGGGGGCAGCTTGGAAAGCGCTTTTGCCCCGCCTCTTGCGGCCAATCGAAAGGAGCTCGCAGACTATGGCTTCCGTGGACGAGCGCGTTAAACAGATCATCGTGGAACAACTGGGAGTGGATGAGAGCGAGGTCACGCCGAACGCGTCCTTTGTCGACGATCTCGGTGCCGATTCACTCGATACGGTTGAGCTGGTGATGGCCTTCGAAGAGGCCTTTGAGATCGAAATTCCCGATGAGGATGCGGAAAAAATCCGTACCGTCAAAGACGCCGTCGACTACATCACATCGCACGCGAAAGGAACGAAGTAGGTTGAATCGTCGCGTGGTGGTAACCGGCATCGGACTGATCTGCGCTGTCGGCAACAAGACCGAAGATGTCTGGAAAGCACTGCTGGCGGGCCAAAGCGGCGTGGAGCGCATCACCAGCTTCGATGCTTCTCAGTTCGCCTGTCAGATCGCAGCCGAGGTGAAGAACTTCGATCCTCTGCAATTCATCGACAGGAAAGAATCGCGCAAGATGGCCCGGTTTATCCACCTGGCCATTGCTGCCGCCGACGAAGCGCTGCAAGCCGCCAACTATAAGGTAGAGAATGAGGAATTGGCCGAACGCACCGGCGTAAACATTGGCTCGGGAATCGGCGGATTCGACATTATCGAGCGTGAGCATTCCAACCTGCTCAATGGCGGCCCGCGTAAGATTTCCCCCTTTTTTATTCCCGCAGCTATCGTTAACCTGGCGGCCGGGCAAGTCAGCATTCGGCATAACGCCAAGGGGCCCAATGAAGCGACCTGCACCGCCTGCACCACCAGTGCGCATTCCATCGGGGATGCCGCTCGCGTGATCAAGTATGGCGACGCCGACGTGATGATCGCCGGCGGGTCAGAAGCCGCTATCACGCCCATGGGAGTCGGCGGATTTGCCGCGATGCGCGCTCTCTCCACCCGCAATGACGATCCGCACCATGCCAGCCGGCCGTGGGACCAAGACCGCGACGGCTTCATTATCGGCGAAGGCGCGGGCATCCTCATTCTGGAAGAGCTGGAGTTCGCGAAGAAACGCGGAGCCAAGATTCTCGCCGAAGTTGTGGGCTACGGCATGAGCGCCGACGCCAACCACATCACCCAACCTGCACCCGGCGGCGAAGGTGGCTATCGGGTCATGCGCAATGCCATGCGCGACGCCGGAATCCGGCCGGAGCAGGTGGGCTACGTCAACGCCCACGGCACCTCGACGCCCTTGGGAGACGAGTTGGAGGCCACCGCGATGAAGCGCGCCTTCGGCGACCATGCCTACAAGATGCTGGTGAGCTCCACGAAGTCGATGACCGGGCATTTGCTGGGCGGCGCGGGAGGATTAGAGGCCGGAATCACCCTTATGGCGCTCCGGGACCAGATCGTTCCTCCTACGATGAACCTGGAGCATCCTGGCGAAGGTTGCGACCTGGATTTCGTTGCCAACCAATCCCGTCCGGTCAGCATGGACTACGCGATGTCGAATTCCTTCGGCTTCGGCGGCACCAACGGCTGTCTCGTCTTCAAGCGCTGGACGGAGTAGTAAGTCTTTCTGAGCTTCATGGTCATCAAGACGCGAGTCACGCCTCTGCTGCCATCGAAAGAGGAGTCGAAAGAGGAGTCGAACGATACCGATCTCAGCCCGTATCGGTGTTCCCGCCCATTTTGACTAGCACATCCAGCAGTGACTGTGGATCATGAGGCTCCACCCGATAATCCGCCCATCCACACTCGTGATCGTCAGAGGACATAAAAGCTACGATCTTGATCTGGGGATGCGTTGTCTTAACCTGATCTGCCATCTCGCCGCAGACGTCATCTCCGAATCGCGCGTCGATGGCTATGGCGTCCACATTCGAAAAACGACGAAACGTGGCGAGCCCTTCTGTGGGAGAATAAGCCGTCACCACGTTATGCTTCGCCGATTCGATCAGAATCTTGCGAGGCGAGAGTCCATCAGTATCTTTTTCAACCAGCAGAAAACTCAATCTGCGCTTGGGTAGCATTCGAATGTGAGATGTGCCGGATTACCTCTCAGGTTGGCGAGGCGGCTTACAGACTCTCTTTGGCAGAACTCTGGCTCACGAATCCATAACCACTTACTCGAACCGTCACCTGTTCACCTATCCGTTTGTTTTTGGCGGTTCCCAGAGCTCGATACGGTTCCCTTCGGGGTCCATGATCCAGGCAAATTTGCCATAGCTATAATCTTCTACTTTCGGATCGACGGTGACCCCTTCTTGGCTTAAGGCTTTTAGCAATTCGTCGAGATTATCGACGCGAAAATTCAGCATAAAGCTCGACTGGCTTGGTTGGAAGTACGTCGTATCTTGGGGAAAGATGGCCCAGACCAGTTGCCCGGGAATCTCGGGATGATCGGCATCGCGCCACATGGCGCCGCTCCCATCGGGATTGCTTTCGATGCCAAGATGCTCGCGATACCAGGCATACAGCGCCGCTGGATTTTTGGCTTTGAAGAAGATGCCGCCCACTCCAGTCACTCGTTTCATGAAGACTCCAAGCTCCTCTTCGTGTACGCAGGCCGTAATTGTACCGCGGCCCGATGCTTGCACTCCGTCCTGGCAAGGTCTACCTTGTATCCAAACAGTTGGTGTCGCGTGTTCAGCCTCGCCTTCATCCTCATCATTGCTGGTCTTGCGTTCGGCGGGTCGATGGCCGTCATCGGCTTTGGCGGCTTTCTAACCGCTTGGTTCCACCGGGCGATGGGGTCTCCGCTGCCCCTGCCCACCCTCCATAATGCGTTCGAGAAGCGGGTGTATCTCGGAGTTGGCCTTGCGGGGTTTCTCGTCTGGGCTGGAGCGTTCGTCGCCAGCCTGCATGTCAGCCCCTAATCGCAAGCGCTAGGGAGTCGAGCTTGTCATCTCCCGGCCTGAGCGAGGGACCTGCTTTTTCCTCCACGCAGGTCAAACAGAGAGCAGGCAAATCTGGGCGATCGGAAGACCATTGAGAAGAAAAAGCTCTTTCGCAAAGTGAAGCCTGTTCTACCCTGTTTCGAACATCTCCGCTTGACTGTTCTTGTCTCCGGCCAGGCTCCGCATCTGCTCAATATACTTGTCGGCGTCAAATTTTTTTCTGGCGGCATCACCCGACATGTAACGAATCAGCCCGAACACAGGCCGCTCAAACCAGGGCCTATCGAACTTACCGGCGATCGACCATGCGATCCCGGCGTAGCCGTCTGGATCGCGGCCATCCAGAAAGTATTTGTCATTCAGATACACGCATGTCTGGTAGGCAACCGCGGGTGAAGGGCTCCACTCCAGGATCTTCTTGGCCCAGTACATCCGCATGTAGTTATGCATCCAGCCGGCGTGTAGCATCTGTTGCCGCGCTGCGTTCCAAAGATCGTCGTGCGTATCGGCATGCTCCAGTTGGGAACGCGTGTAGAGGTAGGGCCGCTGGTCACGTGCGTGATGGCTGAGGGTCTTGTGCGCCCAATCCGGCGCGCTCTCGATCGAATCGTAGAGAGGATTGAAATGCACGAAGTTGATCGACAGCTCACGCCAGGTAATCAACTGATCGAGGTAATCGTCTTTAGCAGCGCGTGGCGCGCGACTCCCTTCAACGGCATCGACGACGGAGTGTGGCCCGATATGTCCGAAATGTAAGTACGGCGATAGTCGGCTCGTGCCGTCTAACTCCGGCTTGCCGTGCCGCTCGGGATAGTGCGCGAGCTTGCGCGCGACGAACTCTCCCAATCGCCGCAACGCCTCGGTGGTGCCTCCGCGAAACGCAGTGACGGGCTGCACGGAGCGATCTAAGTCTTTCCAGCTCTCCGTAAGGTCCAGTGACCCGTCGTCGGGCAGGGACTGCAACCCGGGTGGCTGCTGCCACTCGACCTTCGCTTTGGGATTGCGTTTCGCCTCCATGAACTGCTTTAACCGCTGCTTCAATCGGGGGCGGATGATCCGTGCCGCATACTGCTCTTTCGCAAGCAGCTTCGATGGCACCAGCACATCAGCGTCCACCGTCCACAACGGAACGCTCAGCTTTCTGGCCGCCAACTCGCGCCAGTGGCTTGGCTCGCGCATGGGATTTTCATCTCCCACCACAAGCGACGCATTCACCTCTTCGCAGAATTTCACAAGCGAATGGTCAGGGTAGCGACGAAGCACGAAGCCGATTCCCCGCTTGCGGGCGCGTTCGGCGATATCCGGAATACCTTCTGCCAGAAACGCATAATGCCTCAGATTGGCATGCGGATAATACGGCACCGGCGCGAAGAAGATCACCACCGGCTGTTGCAGGATGTTCGCCGCCTCGACGGCAACATCAAGCGCGGGATTATCCAGTGCACGCTGGGCTCGCTGCATCCAATAGACAACACATCCACCTGCGGGATCGGGCGCGCCCTGGCGACGAACGGTCACGCGCTCATTCGAGACCAGCTGCTCTAGCACATTCATAGACTGGGAATTCCACCGACGCACGCGGGCACGTGCCAGCCGATCACTACGGCATTGGGGGATGCCGTTACTCTTAAAAAATCTTACTGGCCATCCAGGATGAAGCCAATAGAATTCGTCCCGGATCGCGCCTGAGGGCTGCCGGTCTAAATTCCGACCGCCTCGTACTCTCCGAAGTCATCGGGATAATCTCGGCGAAAGCGCCGTCGCGACTCATAGGGACTACGGTAAGTGGACAGCCGTTTCCGTCGAAGAAACAATCCGACCCAGATACCCGCACCGATGACGGCGGCTCCTGCCACAATGCTCGCGATTGTTTTCCCCGGGTTGTCGAGGACGGGTTGTGCAACACGGCTGCTCGCCAGAACCACGCGACCGGGCAATCCCATCTGCCGGCGAAAATTCCTGACGCTCCGGCGGCCGCCCCGGCTGAGAGCGCGATTCGCCCGCACCAAGGAATAAAGCGAAGGCAGCGAGAGATCTTCTCCGTCCCTCACTACCGCATGGTCGACCTCACGATCGTGCTGCACTTCAAGCAACTCCTCCAACGCCTCAGCAATCACGGCCGGCTGAGTTGACAAGGAGCGGAACGCCACGCGCCCGCTCTTGTCGATAAGGAACGTCGCATTGGGGACTCTACCGAATTTACGGTGGATCTTGCCATCGAGATCGTCAACCACGATAGGAAGGTCGACCTCCTCGTCGTCCCGCAGGCGTTCGGCTGCTCTGTGCTTCGCGGCGTCGCTGTCATGGGCCGGGATGCGTTCTCCGGGATGCGCCTCGCGCACATACACGAACAGATGTTCAACGTTGTCGTCGCGGTCCCGGTAGAGCTTATTCAAGCCAGGCAGCGATCCCGCAGTTTGCGGACAAGTAGCCGATCCAAAGGTCAGAACAACGTTTTTGTCGCCACGAAAGTCCTTCAGCCGAATGTTGTCTCCGTCGAGAGTCCTGCCCTGAAAGTCGGGCGCACGATCGCCCGCAGACGGAGCATCGGCGAATTTGCTGATGGCCATATCTTTCAGCCAGCGAGCCCGTTCAAAGGCGTCATAGTTGTAGCGGTCACGTTCGAACATGAATCCCCCGGGGGCGGTACCGTTCTTGATGAGAGATACACCTAATTATCATGGCACCGCAAACACTGAATCGAACAGTAGGTACGATGCTATGGGGGAGCGTCACGTTTTCCTTTTTTCCAGACGCAGATGGATCGCGTCTGCGCGAGACTTGCTCACCCAGGAAACGCCCTCTAGAATCAGCGACTGGAGGAAAGCATGCCCTTGCAAGTTGGCGAAGACGCTCCGGACTTCGACATCCCTGGAGTGGTGGGCAATATCAAGGTCAGGGTGAAGCTCAGTGACTACCGTGGAAAGAACCTGGTGCTGGCCTTCTATGCCCTGGACTGGACTCCCACGTGAACGGCGCAAATGCCGGGCTATAACGCTCTGATGGAGCGTTTTGCCGGTTACGGTGCCCAGGTCGTGGGCAGTAGCGTCGATTCGATATACAGTCACATCGCCTGGCAGAAGAAAGAAATCGGGATGCTCAACTTTCCGCTCGCCAGCGATTTTTATCCGCACGGCGGAGTCGCCAAAGCCTTCGGCATCTTTCGCGAAGGCGATCCCATCCCGGGCATCAACGACCGCGCCATCTTCATTGTTGGAAAAGACAGGAAAATCGCGTTTTGTAAGGTCTATCCCCTCGATCGTGTACCTGACAACGACGAACTGTTCGATGCTCTGAAGAAGCTGAACTAGCGAAAGCAGGTCCTGAGGGGTCAGGAACAAGTTGCGGGTTCAGGTTGACATGAAGCGCAAGCCTACTTGTGAGTTCTGGCGGCGGCCACCGCGTCGTCGCTGAAAGCGGGTACCAGGATCTCAAGCACCTTCCGAACATCCGCCGGTCCGTAGTTGGCGTGGAACTCCGATCGCTTTGCGACAACCTGGTCTCGTAACAGGCCTTCGATCATCCCGATATAGGCGGAGCGCACAGCTTCGAGGTTCACGTCTGTACGGATCAGCCCTTCGTTTCGCATATCCACCAGAATTTCATGCACCGTATCGGTGAATTTGCGGAATCCCTGACTCATCAGCAGGTCTGTGCTGTCTTTGCGAACGCGCCGCGCCTCGAGCATCATAAGGTCTTTCAGTTCGGCATCGTTTTCCAACTCGATGACCAGCGATTCGAGGGCCGCGAAGAGTCTGTCCGATGGGGAGGAGTCACGTTCTGCGGCGGTGAGGCGCGCGGCGACACTGACCCACCCATGGTCGAGGATGGCGCTCAGCAATCCTTGTTTGCTGCCGAAGTGCTTCATCAACTGCGATTCACTGGTGCCTGCCTGCCGCGCGATAGCGACGGTGCTGGTATTTTCGTATCCCTGCCGCGCGAACAGATGTTTCGCGGCCGCAAGAATTCGATCGTGGGAAGAGAGCGAAGCCGGAGCGGAATTCGTAATAGCTGTGCTGTCGTTGGGAGACATAACGCAACAGTAGCAACCCACCTGAGTCGAGGAAGTTTCGCGCTGCTGACGCCGCCGCCGTGCAGAACGTACCAGAGTGCCAGGGGCACTCGTTTAAGTAAGCCGTTTCGGCAGGTTTCCTTGCTCCTGAATCAGAGCCCGCCCTGAGGAGTTTGTGTGAGAACTAAGTCTTGTGCGCGAGGAATGCAGCGGAAGAAAAACCGGCGGGCAGCGACGAAACAATCGTTGCCTGGCATGGAGCCGGAGGCGGAATGCTGGGTCAAGGCACAACAAGACGGAATCCCGAAGGACGGCACGTTCTCACACAGACTCCTGCCGCCGGCCTTTGCGTACAGGAGACGGCCGCTAAGTGCCGCTGCTCTTGCTCGCCGCTTTGTGTTGTTGTGCGTTGACTCCGGCATCTTTCATGGCCTGATCGATCATGGTGTAGAGCTGCGTGCGGTCGACCACTTCCATGTAGGGCTTACCACGCGTCGTGTCGCTTACCACGTAGATCGTGGGAGTATGGTCGAGACCAACGCGTTGTCCTAGCTGGTAATCCGCTTTTACCTTTGCGGCGAGATCGCCCATCGGATCGATAACAAAGGGAAGCGTTACCTTATGATCGTTAGCAAACGTCTCGGTCACACCGCGCAAGTTCCCTTTGGTGATCATCGGCTGGTTCTTGAAGATGTAGAGCCGGTAATCATCCCCGAGTTTCTTCGAGACGGTGTCAAAGTAGCGCGCGTTCACCGCCGCCTCGAATGACCAGGGATGCATGGGCAGAGGAAAGTCATATTGGACCAGTGGGATGTTGTACTGCTTGGCAGCCTCGTGCAGCAAAGGAGCTGCTCGCGCGCAATCGGGACACTCCAGGTCCTCAAAAACGATGAGAGCCACCTTTGACCCTTTCGGAGGTCGAAGTGCCGACATATCGCCGGCTAAAGCATAAGTGCTAGCGGCCAGCAGCCCTAAGGCCACCAGTACAAGACGATGGAGAGTACGTTTCATTCCAGAAAATCCTTCAGGTGGCTGCACAAGAGCCCGCCAACCGCAAGACTCGCCGCGCAGCATTCACAGCTATACTAACGGAAGTCGCGGCTGCGAGTCTCGTTAGAGGCTCGGGTACCGCTCGAGAATGGCCTGCAATTTGAGGCAGCAAAACACCATGTGCTAGCATTTCAAGTTTGTTACAGCTTCACCATGCGCAGGCCGGCATGGTGCCCCGCCCTTTTTGCCTCACCGGCAACCCTCGGGGTTTCGAAGCACGCGGCGTCGCGCGCTACCGGGGAACATTGCCTCTGAGACCTATGCGGAGTGGCCGACCTGATCAGGTTTAGCGGCGCAGCTGGTAGCGCCGAACCGCACGGTGTCAAGGGTTCATACCACAAGGAGTCTTACGTGAAGACTTACGAAGGCGCGAACATCCGCAACGTCGCCCTGGTCGGGCACTCACACTCAGGCAAAACCTCACTGGCATCTGCCATGCTCTTCACCGCTGGCGCTACCCAGCGGCTCGGTCGCGTGGACGAAGGCAACACCGTCACCGATTATGATGAAGAAGAGGTTTCCCGGGCCATATCGATCTCTGCCGCTGCCGCTGTCATTGAATGGGGCAAGACAAAGATCAATCTGCTCGATACCCCCGGCTTTAACCTGTTCATCCATGAAGCGGAGATGGTTTTGCCGGCTGTCGAATCCGCGCTGGTGGTTGTTGATGCGGTTAGTGGCGTGGAAGTCGTGACCGAAAAGATCTGGCAATATGCCGACAAGTTCCTTCTACCTCGGGCCATCGTCTGCACGCGAATGGATCGCGAGCGCGCCGATTTTACCCGCGTCATGGAGTCGCTTACCAGCGCGTTTGGCCGTACCGTGGTGCCGGTGCAGCTGCCGATCGGCTCCGAAAAGAGTTTCACCGGCGTCATCGATCTGGTGAAAATGCAGGCTTACACCTACCAGATGGGTGGCAATGGAAAAGCCACGGTCGGACCGATTCCCGACAACATGGCGGAAGAGGCCAAGGCAGCCCACGAGCGCCTGGTGGAATTGGTGGCCGAGGGCGACGATGCCTTGATGGAAGAGTTTTTCGACAAGGGCACCATTGACGAAGAACACATCGTTGCCGGCTTGCACAACGCAATCCGCGAGGACAAGATCTTTCCCGTCTTGTTCGCTTCCGGCCTGGGGAACATGGGAACCGACGAGGTGTTGGACTTTATTGTCGACTATCTTCCGACGGCGGCCGAACGCGGCACCGTTTCAGCAGCTCCCACGGCGAACAACGGGGAGCCGGCGAAACGAAAAGTCAGCGACACCGAGCCGGTTTCGGCTTTCGTCTTCAAAACGATCAGCGATCCTTTCTCGGGACGCATCACCTTCTTCAAGGTCTATTCCGGCGTTTTGAAGAATGACGCCAGCTTGCAGAATTTCAACCGCAGTGCGGCCGAGAAGTTTGCCCATCTTTCTGTCATGCAGGGTAAGACCGCGATCCCGGTCAACGAACTGCACGCCGGCGATATCGGGGCAGTGGCGAAGTTGAGAGATACCCTCACGGGGGACACGCTGGGCGAAAAGCCTTCACCGATCCAATATCCGTCGGTCACCTTTGAAGAGCCGGCCATCACTTTTGCGATCGAACCCAAGACTCGCGCCGATGAAGACAAGCTAAGCAACGGCATTCACAAGCTGATGGAAGAAGACGCCATGTTGCGATTCTTCCGCGACCCCCAGACCAAGGAATTTCTTATCGCCGGCACCGGCCAGCAGCACATCGAGGTGGTGGTTTCGAAGCTCCGGAACCGCTATCACACCGAAGTCAATTTGAAGGCGCCGAAGGTCCCCTATCGCGAGACAATCCGTGGAAAGGCCGACGTCCAGGGAAGGCACAAGAAACAGAGCGGCGGCCACGGACAGTTCGGCGATTGCAAGATCAAGATGGAGCCTCTCCCACGGGGTGGCCAGTTCGAGTTCGTAAACGAGATCTTCGGCGGCTCGATCCCAAAAAACTATATTCCGGCCGTGGAGAAGGGGATCGTCGAGGCGGCCCAGCGTGGATATTTGGCAGGCTTTCCCGTCGTCGACTTCCGAGTCATCTTGTATGACGGTTCGTACCACGATGTGGATTCCAACGAACTCTCCTTTAAAACAGCGGGGCGCATCGCGTTCCGTAAGGCCATGGAAGTTGCCAAACCTACTCTGCTTGAACCTGTGATGAATGTAGAGATCACGATTCCCGATGAATTTGCCGGCTCGATTATGGGCGATCTTAACAGCCGTCGTGGCCGTATCCAGGGCATGGACAACAAGGCGGGCAAGACCGTCGTCAAGGCGGAAGTGCCGATGGCTGAGATGCTGACTTACGGGACGGACCTGACGTCCATGACGCAAGGTCGCGGCAGTTTCTCGATGGAAATGGACCACTACGACATTGTGCCTGCCCTGCAACAGGAGAAAATCATCGCTGCTGCCAAAGCTGAGCGCGGCGAAGAGGTCGAGGCAGAAGAGTAGAAGTTTCGCGTCCGTTCCTCCCGCTCGGTTAACGTTGGCGGTCTTTTGTGCTAGCGGACCGGGCTTCAGAAGATACGCCAATCGGTGGTATGGTTTCGTGCGCGGTTTCCCGCGGCTCCATTGGAGGCGGAATGAAGACAGGCATGTTCGGTGCCAGTTTGCTGAGCGTGGTCGCGACGTTGGCTTTCGGCGCTCATGCACAGACCCAGAATATCCAAGCCCGTATCACCGGCGGTGGGGGGAATGGGAAATGTACCTTCGAAGTCGTGGTGAATGGCTCGGCCGAGGTACAAATCTCGGGCACCCAGGGACGCATTCGCACCCTCTCAGGACAGCCGGCGACCTGGCGGAGGCTTCAGTGCAATCAGCCTCTTCCGCGCAATCCCAATAACTTTCGTTTTGCCGGCGTTGATGGCCACGGCAAACAGTATCTGGTACGCAACCCGGGCAACAACAACGGGACTGCCGTGATTCGCATCGACAACAACCGCAACAACATGGAAGGCTACACCGGCGACATCATGTGGCAGGGCGGCACCAACGGCGGAGGCTGGCAGAACGGCGGAGGGTGGCAAAATGGCGGCGGCCAGTGGCAGCCTGGTCCGGGATGGAACAATCAGCCCGTGAATGGCAGGATCATCCCCAACTGCCAGAGCGCAATTCGCAGCAAGCTGGTCGGGCAATACGGGGGCAATCTCAACTTTCGTGGACAGCCGCAGACCCAACAGGCTGGCTCGTTCATCCTGGTGCAGGGGATGGCCAACTATCGTGACGGCAGTGGCAAAACCGGCGACATCCAGTACAACTGCACCATGCACCCCAATGGCAACGTTGCGGACTCTCGTTATACAACGACGGGAAATAACTATCCGCAGCCGCGTTAGCCGGAGCCCATACCTGTGACCAGAAAGAGGCGCGGTCGCGGTTGACCGTGGCGCCTATTCCTTCGCTGCCGCGGCCCGTTCTCGTAGCGCCGCCAACATTTCGTCCGTGGTGCATACGGTCGCGAACTCGCCATGGAGGCTGGCCAGCGCGGCCTCGTGCATGGTTTCTGCCGGAATCGTCGTGCCGGTATGGGTTTTGCGGTCGTGCGTGGCGCAGGCATCGGCTACGACGTACGTCTTGAATCCCATGTTGCCGGCCATGCGCGCCGTAGTCGAGACGCAATGGTCCGTCGTCCATCCAACCATCACCAGCGTGTTGTGGCCCTCGCCGCGCAGGAAGGTCTCAAGGCTGGTGCCGATGAACGCTGAGTTCATGTGCTTGTGAAACAGGCGCTCACCGTAGTGAGGATTCGCAAAATCCTTGATCGCATTGCCGGGAGCGTCAGGACTGAGTCGCGATCCTGCTTCAATCGAGTCATGTTTGACGTGGACGACCGGCCGTGTCGCGCGGCGCCACGCTTCCAGCAAGCGCGCCATATTCGTATCCGCAACGGATGGGTGAGCTGTGCCCCACGAGGGGTCGTCGAAGGCCTTTTGGACGTCAATCAGGACGAGGGTTGCGTTCGGGGGAAGTGCGTCTTTCATACGACATTTTACCGAAAGAAACGATGTAAATTCTGCCCAACAAAAATCGCCAGTGGTGAAGCATTCTTTGACAACTGACGACACGCGCGAGTGCTACTGATACGTAACCTTGCGTTCGCCTTTGACAATCCGGCCGATAGTGTAGCCCTTCTCACCACACCGCTCCAGTATGGTCTGCGCTTTCTTAAACTTCTTCGCCGGCACCACCAGCACCATGCCGATGCCCATGTTGAAGGTGCGCATCATTTCGTCTTGCGGTACGTTGCCCAGGGCTTGCAGGTGCTCGAATATGGGAAGCACAGGCCACGAATTGATCTCCACGATAGCCCCCGTACCCTTCGGGAGAACGCGGGGCAGGTTTTCCGTGATCCCGCCGCCCGTGATGTGCGCCATGGCTGCTACCGCCTCTGCGTCGATCATCCGGCGCACGATCGGCCAATAGCTTTTGTGGATCTTCATCAGCTCGGTGCCGGCCTTGCCTTTGATCTCGTTTACATAGGATTCCGGCGTGTAACGCGCGACCGAAAAGAACAGCTTGCGCGCCAGCGAATAGCCATTGGTATGCAGTCCTGTGGACGGTAGCCCGATCAAGACGTCACCCGGCTGTACGTCCTTGCCGGTGATGATCTTCTCCCGGTCGACCACGCCCACGATGAAGCCCGCCAGGTCGTACTCGCCATCCTGATAGAACCCGGGCATCTCGGCCGTTTCGCCTCCGATCAGTGCGCAGCCGTTCTGCTTGCAAGCATCGGCGATGCCGGCTACCACCTTCTCGGCAATCTCGGGTTCGAGGTTGCCGGTAGCGAAGTAATCCATGAAAAACATTGGCGCGGCGCCTTGCACCGCAATGTCGTTCACGCAATGATTCACCAGGTCGGCGCCGATGGTGTGGTGCAGCCCCATCTCGAAAGCGATCTTCAACTTCGTTCCCACGCCATCGACACTCGAAACCAGTACCGGGTCCGGGTACTTCTTCTTGTCGATGGAAAACAGCCCGCCGAAACCGCCGATGTCACTGAGAACACCACGGTTAAAGGTCTTGTGAGCCAGGTACTTGATGCGCTGTTTCGTGCGGTTGGCGCGCTCGATATCAACACCAGCGTCGGCGTACGTGATAGCGCGGGTCTCTGTTGTGCGTTGTGTCAAAAGTCGGGGCCCCATCCAGAGGAGGAATCGCCGCAGAATTTGTCGCGGGAAACAGTGATTGTACCACCCCGGCTTCGACCGGCGGCCTCAGGCGGCCGGCGAAACAATTGGTGCGGTTCCCAAACCCAATCGCTGCAGTGACAGGCCAAGTGTCAGTTTGAGGGTGCGCTTCCTTTTCCCAATTTTAAGGACGGCTTCCTTTTTCCAATTGTCATTCCTCACTCCTTCAGGAGTGAGGAACCTGCGGTTTGCCGGCATCGCCAACGGTGCCTGCTTTTTCAAGTTGTCGTCGCGAACTCCTTCACAGCTTGCGGAAAAACTCATTCTTGATGCGTTTTGTATCAGGGCACGACCTTCAGTCGTGCCGTTACGCTCTCTCTATTTTCAAGGCTCGCGCGGACGTTAGTCCGCGGTGCGCAGGCAAGTCGGATTTTTTTGCGGAAGCGGTTCAGGCCTGTCGAACGTGCCTACGGCGCGGGCGGAAGACTGGGTTGGTTGAGGTCCGCACGAAGCTTCGCCCAATCCTCTACAGTCCTTGTAAGAATGGGTTTCCTGGGGGGGCTGAAGCCCCACCTCATCGTCGGCCGGGCTGCGGCCCGGCTGAAGCCGTGCCCTGATACAAAACGGTCCAGAAATGAGTTTTTCCGTAGGCTGTTCAGGTGACGCGGACATTGGGCCTGCTACTTCGCGGCGACCTTCGCTTCGATGGTCAGCGGCACGTCCAGGGTGCCGATCCGCCCGGAGAGACGGTCCATCACACCCAGCCTGAGCTGATACGAGCCCGGCTTCAACATCATGTCCTGATGGAGTTGCAGGCCCGAGCGCAGCAGAGCCCGCATTTGTTCCGGAGCCAGCGGCGGATGAAAGCCTTCCGAGAAGCTGGCCACCTGCTTACCCTTTTCGTCCCAGGCAATCGCCACGAACTGTACCTCCGGGGTCTTCTGCTTCTCCGTCCCCTCGGTGAATGCCAGATCGTGAACATCGATCAGCATATCGATCGCTGTGGCTTTGTCGGATTCTTCTGGCGGCACCACTCTCGCCTTCATGATGAGCTGCGTCGAGAGCGGTACGTTAGGCTGCATGGCGATGGCCACAATTCGGTTGGGATCTTCCTTCGTGCTGAGCGGATCAAGAATGGCGTAGTATCCGGAGCGATACAGCAGCTTCACGTTGGGACGCGAACTTTTGACCGCAATTTTGCGGAACTTCCCATTCCAATTGGCATCGTCAGGACTGTAAGCCAGGGTGTAATAGCTTGCACCGGTCTGCATGCTGTCGTTGATGGCTGATTGCAGATCGTTCTTATTGATGTAGGCGTGCCCGCCCGTCATCTTGGCTGTGTTCAGCAGAGTCTCTACCAGGCTGTTGTTTTCGTCGTATTGACCCGACAAAGTTTCGTAGGATTCCGTCTGCACCGGGGCAAAGATTTCAGAATCTCGAGTTGTCCCATCCGCGCTCATCGTCACAATCCCGCGAACATCCACCGGATACACGGCAATTCGGGTTGCTGCCAGCAAAGCCGCGACTTTCTGCAACTGCGGCGCATTGCTGGTGATGTCAAAGGGAAAGCCGCCCGACAGCCAGATCAGGTTCTTGCGTCCTGGCACGATGTCCAGCGAGCGCGCCAGCAGCGTGAGCGCGTCCAGCGTATCCTGCGCTCGCGATTCCGTCTTGGCTTGATAATCCTCGCCCAGGAACCGCACCATCTGCCGGAATGCCTTGGGAGATTTGGCGAGCCCTGATTCTTTCAACTCGCCGATAGTGGCGGAAAACTCTTTGTTGTTCGTGTAAGCCGGGTGAGGTTTGGTCGAAAGCTGCCGGGCGGCCGCGATCAAGGCGTCCGAGTCGTCGGTGAAACTCTGCACCATCTGCAGATGCTCCCCCAGCGTGAACAGCGCCACGCGCTTGCCCGGCGGCAGCTTCCGCAGAAAGCTCATCATCTCTGTCTTCGCGTATGTCAGGTTTTGACTGTCGGTGTTCAACGAATCGAATAGAAGAACCGTCAACGCTCCGGGATCGGAGCGGGTAACGAAGTTGGTGTAAACGTTCTTGGGCAAATCCAGAGCGATGGCCTGCTTTTCTGGAGCGGCATCGGGACGTTGCTCTTCGAAGCCGACGAGGCGTTGCGGTTTGCCATCCTCCAGTACGCTGAAGTCTTGCGTCTTCAGATTATGAACTGGCTGCCCGTTGGTGTCGGTTACTACAACGTCGACCAGCACCAGGCGAGTGCTCGATTTGAATGTCGGCGCCTTAGCAGAGGTTGGCGTCTGGGCGCGCAGCGAAGCTGTTGCCGCCAGGGCCAACAGCACCATGCCGAAGGGGGTTCGCCAGGACATCACGCAGGCCATCCTATCCGATGGTAGCCGGGAGATTAGCAGCGCTGTCGCTTTTAGACGGTCATCTGTCGAAAAGGTGCGGAAAACGAACGTCTTGACGAAGGCAAGACTCCACTCGAGTTCCTCCCGGCATGGCTGGGAACCAGTGCGGGTTTTTGCCCAGGGCCGTTTTGTCTGTGAGGGACTTTCCCATTGTCGGAATGGGACTCCTTCCCTCAACGAAATTGGCTTCGCACCGCTTGTCTTGCCCTTTAGAATTATTTCGAGGGTGGTCCGTTTCTAGCCAGCCCCAAGTCTAACGGGCAGAACTGCCCAGCGCACCCCCGATCGCCGCTTGCGCCGGACGCCGTACGATCTTTGAAAACAGATTGCCCGCACAAGGGCGACGACGCTTGCCCTTCCAATCCCAAACGGGGAAGGAGCGACATGGGCATGTTAGCGCTAACTTCTTTGTTATGAATATTTTGGCCTCTAAGTGCTTTGGAAAGAATATTTTGCGGCGATTTCCTGCGCTAAGTTGCTGAAAACACGTCGAGGCTTCGGGAGGGTGCTCCCGCCGAAATGGAGCGTTTGGAAGGTTACGGTGTTGCGAACGGCAACCGTTCGACGCCTTACAGCCAGCCCTTCGCACGGGCGATTCTAGCGGCCTCGGTCCGATTGGCTGCGCCCAACTTGCTGATGGCTTCGGAGAGGTAGTTCCGCACGGTGCCTTCCGACAGGCTCAGCTCCGTCGCAATGTCCGTGCTGGCCATGCCGTCTCCTGCCAGCCGCAGCACCTGGCGCTCTCTCTCGGTAAGAGGGTCGGGCTCGTCGGTCCAAGCCTCGGCGGCCAGTTGCGGATCGATCACCCGCAATCCTTTGTGCACCCGCCGCACAGCGTCGGCAAGCTGTTCGGCCGGCATGTCTTTGAGCAAATATCCCGAGGCTCCTGCATCCAATGCACGGCGCAGGTAGCCCGCGCGTGCAAAGGTGGTCAGGATGATGATGCGCACAGGGTAATTGCGGCGCTTCAGCTCGGTGGCAACCTCGAGGCCGCTGAGGCCCGGCATTTCGATGTCGGTGATGAGCACTTCGGGACGTAACTGCTGCACCAGACGCACAGCGTCGTTGCCGTTGGCGGCGCGGCCGATGACCTCAAGATCGCCTTCCATGTCGAGCAGAGCGGCGAGCGCGCCCAGGACCATGGCTTGGTCCTCCGCGATGATTACGCGGATTTTGCTGCTCTTCGTCGCCGCCACTCTGTCAGTGTCGCAGAGCAGAGGCCACGGGCGCGAGAGGTAATTGAATGATGAGGCGGGTTCCGATCTCGGATTGCCGGACTAGCGAGCCGCCCGCGGCCTCGAGTCGTTCGCGCATGCCCCGCAGACCGTTGCCTTCCGGAGCATATGCGCCGCAGCCGTCGTCGGCGACTTCCAGCTTGCAGAGCTGCTCATCGCGCAGCAGCCGCACAATGCAGTTCTGGGCCTGTGCGTGGCGCACGACGTTGGTGACCGCCTCGCGCAAGGCCAGCGAGAGGACGGATTCCTGGGATGGAGTCAGCGGTACACGGACAGTTTCGGTTTCCATGGTGATGCCGGCGGTTTCGAGCGTGGCGCGGGCGCGGGCCAGTTCGGCGAAGATCCCGTCAGCACGATATCCGCTGATGGCTTCGCGGACGTCGGCTAGAGCAGCGCGTGAGGCGCTCTCCACGTCCTGCATCTCCTGCTTGGCGCGCTGCGGATCGCGGTCAACCAGCTTTCGTGCCAGCTCCGCTTTCAAGGTAATTAGCGATAACGCGTGGCCTAAAACATCGTGCATGTCACGCGCAATTCGCTCGCGTTCGGCGACCTTGGCAAGGTGCTCAATTTCGTCATTGGCCAGCTGCAGTTTTTGCTCGTTGCAGTGCGACACGGCCCAGTGGTGATTGCCGAAACCGACGAGAACAATAAGCAACAGCATCGAACCCCAAAAACCGATCGGTAGATGCAGACGGGTAGCAAAGAAGCAGAGGGTGGCAACTTCCAGGCCGATAAATCCGAGCACTCTTCGAAAATTGGTGGTAAAACCGGCAGCCGCGGCGGTGTAGATGAACAGTCCTGCCGCCCCGTCGTTCAGCGGCATCGCGATGGCGGCCATCACGAACATCGCGATAATGGCATACAAGCGTCGCGGCTCCGGCCGCGAAAAGGAATACAAATACAGCCACACGAAAAACAGGCCGAACAAGGTGTTGCCAATCCAGAGCAAGGGACCGGCATGCTTCCAGTAAGGATCGAGGAAGAACCAGAGCATGAAAGGCAGCCACATCAGAGGCTGCCATTTGTGCCGGTCGTCACATGGATAAAGCTTCCACCAGATTGCCCGAATCATGTTCATACTCTGCCTCGGCCTGCGCGGTGCCTTCTATTTTGTCCGGAATGGCTCCGCGGCACAATGCCGTACCACAAAATCATAGAAGCCACGATGCCGACGCTTAGCCAGTCCCAACGGCCGGTCAGGGCCAGCCAGGTAAAGATGGCCATTGTCAAAGCCCATAAAATCCATTGTGAAGATTGGCGATTCATAACCCACCTCGAAGATGCAACTGGCGATTGGCAACTAGCTTTGACGGTTCCGGGGGAAATATCAGCCCTCAGGAACCAGCCAATTCCTGAGTGCTAAGTGCCGTCTCATCCGTATAGCGCGCCTTCATCGCGCCGGTACCCGAGGTACGCCACGCCAAGACACAGCAGCGTGAACCCCACCAGCGCCTCGATGTGACCGCTTGCCGGCGTCGGGTTCATCCCCATGCCCAAAGTATTCAGAGCAAGTTGACTGATGTGATAGGGCGGCAGCACCTTGGCGAAGGCACGCAATCCACTCGGGAGCATGAACAACGGAATCCACAGTCCGGAGCAAAATGCCATCGGCAGATAAACCAGGTTGACGACTGCAGGCGCAGAATTGGGCTTGGCGAAATAGCCAATCGCCAATCCCATCGCGCTGAACGGAATCGCACCCGCAATCAGAATTCCGACCAGTTTCAGAGCCACCAGGAACGAAATGTGCACGTGCCCGAAACTGATGCCGACCGCCAGCAGGATCAGCGAGATTGCCACGCTGAAAATGACCGCATTCACCAGCTTGGCGGCGAAGTACGCCGCAATCGGCATGGGCGAAGCACGCTTGACTTGCAGCCATCCTTGTCCACGCTCGATGGCGAGGCTGACGCCAAATCCGAACAGCGAGGCTCCCATAACTCCGAAACACGCCATGGTTGCCAGCAAGTAGGTCGCGCCTTGTGCGCGATTCGCGGGATTGTCCGGTCCTAACACGATCCCGAACAACACGTAGAACATCAACGGAAACGCCAGGGTTGAAATCGCGAACACTGGAATGCGCGTCTTGTTGATGAATTCGTACTTCGCCTCCTTGTAGTACAGACCGATAGTTCTGGCGAGCGAACGCTGCGGAATCGCTATCGTTGACGGGAAGATCGTTGTGGAAGCCATGTTAGTTCGCCCCTTTCGAGGTGTCAGAAGTGTGGTTCTGGGTGAGCGCCAGGAAGGCTTCTTCCAGGCCTGCATTCGTTACTTCGAGATCCGCCAGCCAGGAGTCGCGTTGTAACAGCTCGCGCACTACCGGTTCTGCGGCGCCGACCTGCAATTCGAACCCATCGCGATCGGTGACCGCGCTCAGAACGCCCGGTATGGCTCGAACTTCTTCCAGCGAAAGGCGACTAATGCAGCGGATGCGTTTGCCGCTGGCGCGTGTCTTAATCTCGGCAGGCGTCCCCTCGGCCACAATGGAGCCGCGATCCAGCACCAGGATTCGGTCAGCTAGCGCGTCCGCTTCGTTCAAGTAATGAGAGGTGAGAAGAACGGTCTTGCCGCGGGAGATCAGGCTGCGAATCTGCGTCCACATCAGGCGGCGCGCCTCAACGTCGAGACCCACCGTGGGCTCATCAAGAAACAGCAGATCGGGGTCGCCGCAGATCGCGATGCCGAAGAGCACGCGCTGCTTTTGCCCGCCGGAAAGCTCGCCATAAAGACGGTCTTTGATGTCCTCCAGCCCAGCAATCTGCAATGTCTCGCGCATGGGGAGTGGTCTGGGGTAGTAGGAAGAGAACAGATCGATGTGTTCTCGCACGCGCAGCGTTTCCGGTACGCGGCCGACTTGCAGCATGGCCCCTATCCGAGCGTTCACCTCGGACTCGCGCGGGTCCGCGCCGAACACGGAGACGCTTCCCGAGTCTGGACTCGCCAACCCGAGGAGCATACGCACCAGGGTCGTCTTGCCTGCGCCGTTCGGACCGAGCAGTGCCAGCAACTCGCCGCGGCGCAGCTCAAAGTTCAAGCTACGCAGCGCGGTTACCGGTCCATAGCTCTTGTTAACGTTGCGCGTGCGAGCAACAACCGTGCTGGCCGCGGCGATTCTGGGTGGCATTTCGGCGAAGGCTGCTGACATTGCTCACTCCCATTCCCCGCTTAAGCCTCCGGGGTACGAGAGTGATCATCGATCACATCGCCCCTGCGCAACAGTGTGGATTGTCAGCGAAGGGGGATGACAAATGTCATTCTGGGCCATGGCCGACGTGGCCTTCGAGGCGGGCGGGAGCATCATGCATCGCGGATTAGCGTAACTCATTGCATCAGCTCTCTTAATACGAGGTTCGCGAACCGTACTGGGGCGTGACTTGAGTCACCTTCGCGCGTGACTGGCATCACCGCTGCCGGGAAGGTCCTCGGCAGACACTGGTCTGTAAGAGTGTGAGGCCCTGCCCGCATGGTGCCCCCTGCCTTTGGCGACCGTGACGGCGAGGCAGAAGAGGTCGGCCATGTTACTCGCGTACCGGCTGGTGAAACTAATCGAAGCCCATTCCGATGGTCTGGCGCGCAATCTGCTGCAACGTTATCGCGCCTGTCAGAAATGTTCGGCCTACGCCAGCGTTCCCGAGGCCGAGCTGAGGCAGAAGGTTTACGAAGTCTACCGCCATCTTGGCGAGTGGCTGCTGGGTAAGACTGAAGCGGATGTTGAGCGCCGCTATCTCGACATTGGGGCACAGCGCGCTGCGCAAGGGGTGCCGGTGAGCCAGGTCGTCTGGATGATCTGCCTCATCCGCGAGAATCTCTGGGAATATCTGCAGAAGCACGCCGAACTCGAACGTCCAGCCGAGATCTTCGGCGAGCTCGAGCTTCTAGAGATGCTCGATCAGTTCTTCCACACAGCTATTTACTACGCAGCGCTCGGCCATGAACGGGCGGCCGCAGGCTACTCCGTGCAGACGGAAATCGCCAGTGTCTAAAGGGGCCTTCCGCATGTCATGGGTGGATCAATACCGAACCAAGTTGACTACAGCCAGCGAGGCGGTCAAATGCGTTGAGTCGGGCATGCGGGTTTATATCCATCCCGGCAATGCTGAACCCGAGGCGCTGGTCGAAGCGTTGGTGGAGCGGGCGCCGTTTGTCCGCGATGTCGAGGTGATGCACCTGCTCACGCTTGGCACGTCGCCCTACGCCGCTCCAGAAATGGAAAAGCACTTTCGCCACAACGCGCTGTTCATCGGCGGCAACGTGCGCGAGGCCGTCAACGACGGCCGGGCCGATTACACCCCTATCTTTCTCAGCGAGGTCGAAGCCCTCTTCGAGTCGGGCGAACTGCCGATCGATGTAGCTTTTATCCAGGTCTCTCCCCCCGATCCGCATGGATATTGCAGCTTCGGCGTGAGTGTGGACACGACCTTGACCGCGGCGAAGTGTGCCCATCGTGTCGTGGCGCAGGTGAACTCGCAGATGCCGCGCACGTACGGCGACAGCTTCATCCATGTGAGCGAGATCGACGCCATTGTGGAAGACTCGCGGCCATTGTGCGAGCTGAAGAAGAAGTGCGCCAGCGAGGTGTATCGGCAGATCGGAAGCAACGTTGCCTCCCTGATCGAAGACGGATCGGTACTTCAGCTTGGCATTGGGGGAATTCCCGATGCGATGTTGCCTAACCTGATGGACCGTCGCGATCTCGGTATACACACCGAGTTACTGTCCGACAATGCTATTCCGCTGATCGAAGCAGGCGTGATCAACGGGCAGCGCAAGAACGTTAAGCCGCGCAAGATCATCCTCGGATTCGTTCTGGGCACCAGGAAGTTGTTCGAGTTCATCGACGAGAATCCGGCCTTCGAATTTCATCCTTCGGCCTACACGAACGATCCTTTTCGCATTGCCTCGAACCACCGCATGGTGGCCTTGAATTCGGCCATCGAGGTCGACTTAACCGGGCAGGTTTGTGCGGAATCGGTGGGGCCGAATTTCTACAGCGGCTTTGGCGGACAACTCGATTTCGTGCGCGGCGCGGCCCGCTCGAAAGGCGGCAAGCCCATCATCGCGCTGCCTTCGACAGCCAAGAACGAAACCGTCTCGCGCATTGTGCCCCAACTGGCCGCTGGCGCAGGCGTGCTTACCGGGCGCGCCGATGTGCATTACGTGGTCACCGAATACGGTATCGCCTGTCTGCACGGACGCACCGTCCGGCAGCGTGCCGAGGCGCTGATCCAGGTAGCTCATCCCAAGTTTCGCAACGAGTTGTTTGAACATTGCGTGCAGCAGCGCTGGTTTCAGCGCAATGCGCTTTCCGAAGAATCCCGAGGTGCTTATGACGTCGCAACCACGCGGTAACGTCACCATCGATCCCGAAGAATGTAAAGGGTGCGGCTTGTGTGTCGAATCCTGCCCGCCCGCGTGCCTGCACCTGGCTCCCGAGCTGAGCAAGTACGGTGTTCACCCGGCGGTCTACACCGGCGGGGGCTGCACCGGATGCGGCGCCTGCTTCTATTGCTGTCCCGAGCCGGGAGCGATCGTCGTCTACCGGCTGACTCCTCCGGCCAAACGGTTGCACGCAGCCGCCGACGCGGCTTCCGAGGTGACCCATGCGGCAACTCTGTAAAGGGAACGTTGCCATCGTGAAAGGCGCGGTGCTGGCCGGCTGCCGCGGCTTCTACGGATATCCCATCACACCCGCCAGCGAAATTGCCGAGTATGCCGCCCTTCTGGTTCCGGAGGTAGGCGGCACTTTTTTGCAGGCCGAGAGCGAAATCTCGGCGATCAACATGGTCTACGGCGCGTCATCCGCAGGCGTGCGAGTGATGACGGCATCGTCCGGCCCCGGTCTCAGCCTGATGCAGGAAGGTATCTCATACCTTGCCGGGGCTGAACTGCCGTGCGTCATCGTCGACGTGGTGCGCGGTGGTCCGGGACTGGGAAACATCGCGCCCGAGCAGAGCGATTACTTCTGTGTTGTGAAAGGCGGTGGCCATGGCTGCTATCGCAACATCGTGCTGGCGCCTTCTTCCGTGCAGGAGATGTTCGACCTCACGGTGCTGGCCTTCGACCTCGCCGATCGTTACCGCAATCCCGTGGTGATCATGACCGACGGCTACGTTGGTCAGATGATGGAACCGCTCGACATCAAGCTCCGCGATATCCAGGCTCCGGCGAAAGAGTGGGCCGTCAAGGGCACGCCGGAAACGCAGAAAAATCTCGTGACCTCGATTCAGCTTGAGCCCGACGCACTGGAAGCTCTGGTCCGCAAGCTCGAAGCGAAGTATCAACTGGCCCAGGAACTGGAGACGCGCTGCGAGAGCTATCTCGCGGAGGACGCCGATATGCTGCTGGTTGGACATGGCATTGTTTCCCGCATACTGCGCTCGACCGTCGATCAGCTGCGCGCACAAGGGATGAAGGCCGGCCTGTTTCGTCCGATTACGTTATGGCCGTTCCCGGCGCGCGAACTGCGCGCCAGCGCAGAGCGTGTGAAGTCGGTGATGGTCGTCGAGTTAAGTACGGGCATGATGCTCGAAGACGTGAAGCTCACCCTGAACGGCGCCTTGCCGGTCGAATTTTATGGACGCGCCGGCGGCAACGTTCCTACAGCAGAAGAAATAACCGCGCAGGTTTTTGCCCGCATGGCAGCCCTGGTCTAGGTCGCATCAAGGAGGCATTTGTGGAAGGCTACGACATCGTTCACCAGAAATCACCGGCGTTCTATGACCTGTACAAGCGCAAGTCGGAATTGCAGCAGCAGACGCACTATTGCCCGGGCTGCGGACATGGCCTTGCACACAAGCTGATCGCCGAAGCCTTGACCGAACTCGGGGTGCAGGAGCGCACGATTCTGGTGAGCCCGGTCGGCTGCTCGGTCTTTGCCTATTACTACTTCAACGTAGGCAACGTGCAGGTTGCGCACGGACGCGCGCCGGCAGCGGCGACCGCTTTGAAGCGCTCGAATCCCGGGTCAATCGTCATCTCCTATCAGGGAGATGGAGACCTGGCTGCGATCGGCACCGCTGAAATTATTCATGCCGCTAACCGTGGCGAAAATATCACGGTGTTCTTCATCAACAACTCCATCTACGGCATGACGGGCGGACAAATGGCGCCTACTACCCTGGTCGGCCAGTCGAGCACCACGTCGCCCTGGGGCCGCCGCCCCGTGAACGAAGGTCTCCCGCTGCACGTGGCCGAACTGCTGGCCGCCTTGGAGACGCCGACCTACATCGAGCGGGTCGCGCTGTGCGACATGAAAAACATTATGAAGGCCAAAAAGGCGGTGAAGAAGGCGCTGGAGATTCAGAAGAACGGCGGCGGCTTCTCGCTGGTCGAGATTCTCTCGCCCTGCCCGACCATTATGAAGATGGATCCCATCGTGGCGCGCAAGTGGGTTGGCGAAACTCTGATGAAGGCATTTCCTGTGGGCGTTTTTCGCGATCGGCGCCCTGAGCTTCCTCCCAGCGCGCCGGTTCCACAGAAGACCGTGGCCGAGGCTCTCGGCGTGAGCAATGACGACGCTGGCGATCAAGCTCCGGTCGGCCGCCATCACACGCGCGAGTTGACGGTGAAGATGGCCGGCTTTGGCGGACAAGGCATCCTGCTGATGGGACAATTGCTTGCCCAGATGGGTCTGCGCGAGCGCATGGAAGTAAGTTGGCTGCCTTCTTACGGTCCGGAGATGCGCTCCGGCAGCGCGCATTGCCACGTAACCCTTGCGCACGAGCGTATTGGATCGCCGCTGATCTCGCAGCCCGAAGTGCTGGTGGCGATGAACGAACTTTCGCTGCGCAAGTTCGCCCCCAGCGTCGTCTCCGGCGGGCTCATTCTCTACAACCATCACACCGTTCCCGAGGATTTTAGCGTTGCGAATGTGCGCGTGGTTTGCGTTCCAGCTTCAGAGATCGCCGATCGCCTGGGCTCGGCCAAGGTCTCGAACGTGGTCATGCTGGGCGCGTTGCTGGAAGAAACCGAGTGCGTGCCCTTGGAAACCGCTATCGACGTGTTAGAAACGACGGTGAAGAATCCCAAGCTGCTCGAACTCGACAGAAAAGCCATTGCCGCGGGCCGGGAATACGTCGACACCGAAGTTGAGGTCGGCGCGGTCGCGCAACCGGATGGCTACTCGTATTGAACCCGCGTTGCTCGGAGGGTGGGAGCGAACGAAGCCGCGGCACCACTTCCAGCGAAGATTCGGCTCCGCCGATAAACGAAGATCGTTAAACGAAGATCGTTAAACAAAGATCGATGACGAGCCACCGAACTGCCGGAGCAGCATCAACTCTTCTTTCGAGAAGAATGGTTCAATCGAGCCACAGTCCACGCAGATCGAGACTTCCTGCCGTGCCACATGAATCGGCGAAGCCGACCGGGTGGGGTCGACATAGATTCTTAGATCGAGTTCCGCCGCAACCCTTACCGGCTCATTGGAACCACATGCTCGGCACGCCATCGCTCCCCGCCATGACAGGTTTTCCCGACTCGCGTTTCTCACGGAAAAAGTGCGTGAGCAAAGCGGCCGGCACAAGCCTTGGCCGCGACGTCCCGGCGTAGAGATTCAGCACTGCAGGAACACTGCCTGAACGCGCTTGCTCGTGCGTTTCGAAAACACCGCAGGTCTGCATCTCTGAAAATAATATTGGCACGATGTGGATGCGGCAACAACGATTCGTCGTGGAAGATAGGTTTGGTTCCAATACGGTCGCCGTCCCATTTGCGAACAGAAAACACCGCGGTACCTCAACGGACCGGGCGGGAATGAAATTACGGCCGCGTCCTTACGAAACTTATCGTCACAATACGAACTGTGGTTTCGAAAGCAACGCGGCCGCATGCGCCCTTGCTGGGTGAGTTAGGCTTGCGACTGCCGCTCGGCCACTTTGGCCAAGGCAACGGACAGTACCGCGCCTCCAAGGGTCTTGATCAATGTAGGATGTTCAGCATAAAACTGACTCGCCTTATCGATAATCGACGGGTCAGCCTTCTCGGCATGGGCGGCTAGTTGCTGCACCGCCTCGGGAGATACCTGCGCGGCCTGCTCAGGGGTGATTTGCTTCGCGCCGCCTTGCAACAGACTGGCAAGGCCTCCGCCTCCCGCCAACGAGGCCAGGACACCCGGACCCGCTGACGCAAGCAGTTGATTGAGCATGCCGGCTTTTTGTTCTCCACTGGACTGGTTGAACAGATTCCCCAGCATCTGTCCGAATGCGGGCGTCTGGTCGGAGCGGAACGCTGCGGCTAGACCGTCGGCAATTAGACCCTGAGGCGCCGCCTGTGCCACCTGATCGAAATGCTCGTGGACGTCAGCGGGCGGTTGCGAAGCCGTTGAACCGCTTGTGTACTGCTGCAACACGCCACTAAGTTGATCGAATAACCCCATGGTCTTGCTCCTTTCTCGTATAACGCCCACCTCAAATACGAAAGGTGAACGGTGATAGGGCTTAGGCTGCGGGAATTACCAGCTTCTGCCCAACCTTAATCTTGTCGGGATCGGCGAGGCTGTTGGCCGTGGCGATGGCCGGATATTTGTTGGCGTCACCATAAAAATACTTGCTGATTTTTGAGAGATTGTCGCCGGGTTGTACAGTGTAGGTTTGCTGACCCTCGCGTACTTCAATGTCGTGTTGAAGGTCGGAATAGGTTGGATCGACAGCCTTGATGCTGTCCCAGATACGATTCTTACTGGCCTCGGAAACTGCGGTTGCCTTCAGATGCAACTTGTCTCCAGCCAGACTGACATCGTTCAATTCCGCACCCTCTTTTTCGATCGTCTTCAAGACGGGCTCATATTTCTGCTTGAGTTGTTCCAGATCCGCCATGCGATTTTCTCCTTATGGTGAGTGACAGTAAGACGCGAGACCTACTGTCGAGGCCTATGGTTTAGTCACCAACTCTTGTGCAGGGACCAGATTCAGAAATGACGATGTGACGAACGACGGAGGCGCAGTTGCTCACGCATGGAGCCTCCTATGTCGCACCGAATCATAACACCGGAGATGTTATGGGGAGGTGAACAACCGACAGAATTGCGAAAAAACGCTCTGCAACAAATTCGGCCGCGCGGCTCACAATTTCCGAGGTCAGTGTTGCTGCCTTGGAACTTTGGAGTGGCGCGGCCAGAGTAGCCGTATCAACGGCAAAGCAGGCCCCGAAGCAGGAGGTGCACTTCGGGGACTGGATACTAGGTGAGGAAGAATTCGCGGGTGACCTTTACCCATTGTTCGTCGGGCAGCTGACTCGCGATGTCGTCGACCGCTACGCCGCCATCCTGCGCCAACGCACCCAGGGCGTTGGGGAGAACCCGCTGCAGGCGCAACGAGGACTCTTCGGTCCACCACCGCGCCAGCGCACCACCCAGGAGGTTGCGGAAGTTGGTCTTCGCATCGGGAGACTGCACCGTTACCATCCAGCCTTCGCCGTAGGGGTCTTTGGTCGCCAGCGCCGGATCGTTCGCCAGCGATTCGTTAATGTCGGCTACGCTGCCTTCGATGGGGGAGACCATGTCGACCTTCACGCCGTTGCGCACGATGCTCCAAACCTTCTGTCCCTGCCGGATCCATTGTCCGCGCTGCGGTAGCGTTCACGTGCTCGATCTTGCCGGTCAGCTTGGCGGCGAAATCGTCCATGCCAACCCGCACCAGGTTCGGGCTCTCGCTCAGCGCCCAAGTGTGTCCGGGGTGATAACGCCGATTGTCGGGAACCGAAAAGCCGCCGACCAGATTTGGCAGCTGCGGCAATGCGCTCTCTTGTTTTCCGGTTGCGGGAGCGAGCTGCAGCGCTGGATGCTTAGCTTTGGAGTAGAAGAAATCGATTGTGAGAAAGATCGCGAATGTTGCAAGAACCAATAGGACTGTCATAACCCGCCTCCTGCCTCGGTGTCCGAGGGCCTTTCTCTTTGCGCCTTACCGCTGGCGCTTTGCACCTTTCCTTAGGGCACACGGGCTTCCAAACAAAGAGAGATCGTACTCGCAGAGTTGTTGCAACTCGTAAGCGTTGTGGGTTGTGCAGCTTATGCCCTTGTGTTGCGATCTTCAACAGCATGTCTGTGGTGATTCACAACAGCACCAACTGTTGCGATTCTCTGCGCGGGTTACTCCGGCCTCGCTGAATTTCTCCGCATGTGTGACAAACGAGTCAGAGAATCAATGACTTACATCGAGCGCAAACACATGTTGCTTTCTGCATCAGTCGCTGAAGAGTTTTGCAACAGGTCGCAAGGCCGCCACCGGCGGAGACTCTGAGGGGCCGAGAAATATTTTGTCTCTTATCCCTGCGCCCGTACGAGGCTACTCGCAAGCCCGTGAGGCGATAGACTAAGCCTCACTTGCAACCACCTGTGGAGCTGCGTTCAGGACATTCGGCCCGGGAATCCACTTCGCGGACAGGTTTCCTCGTCCAGCGGGTCGCGGCAGTCTTTTTTGCGTTCGTCATCGCTCTGTACTTCGGACTGATTGGTTCGGGGCAGTGGCAAGCCGACGAATATGCGGATTTCGCGGATGTAGCTCAGAACGGCCCACGCGCCCTGCTGAGCCGGCTGGCCTGGAGTCCGCGGCCCCTCTCCGAGCCGCTCCTTTTCGTCTACGGATGGATCGTCAGACAACTGCACCGTCCGCTGATTGCTCCTTTCCTGGGAATACTCTGGGGAGGGCTGCTTCTCGCCGCGTTACTGACCTGGTGGCAAAACAGGCGTGAGGGACACAGGGCGTGGCCGGTGTTGCTGGCGGGCCTTGGGCTCACGGCCTACATTCTCACCAGCGGGCCGCTGATGGAAGTATTCTATTGGCCAGCTGGGGCGGTCGCGTATCTCCCGACTCTTTCGGCCAGCTTGTTGCTGTTTCTGCAAGCGGCGTATGGGCGGCTATCGACGCGAGAGGACAGGTTCCTGGGCTGTATTTGCCTGCTGGTTGCCGGCTGCAGCAGCGAGACCGGAGCGATCTTCTCTGTCTGCTTCGCTTTCGTGCAAGCTGTTTGGTTCTTAAGCAGGAGAGCTCGCAGCTCGGGTGTAGCCGCTTGGCGCGTGCCCGCCCTGTGGTGGCTTCTGCCGGGAGCACTGTCGGCTGTTCTGCTGGTTGCGGCGCGCTTCAATCGTTATTACGTGGTGGAGCGTCCCGCCCCGATCGCCTCCCCGATCGCTGGCCAATGGTGCTCCAGCCTTTTCGCGGGGGCGAAGACGTTGCTACTTGAGGCAGCGGGCCAATCGGCGCATAGCTGGCACGGCATTGGTCTACGTCTGTTGGCCGAAGTTTTTCTCGCCCTGGGCATCACGGTTTACTTGTCGCAATGGAGTCGTTTAAGAGAAAGCGACCGTGGACAATTAATCGGGCTTTCTTCGGCCTTGTTGTTGGCTTCTTTGCTCACGGCGGCCGCCTCGTATGTGCATTTCGGCGGGCTATGCTGTGAGCGTCATGAGGTTCTGCGCCGCGCATGGATCGCAATGAGTCTCTGCGGGTTGTCTCTCGCCGCCCTGAACCCATTTTTCACCTCGCGATGGCTTGGCAAGAATGTGGTAAGGGTGGGGGGGACTTTCCTCCTCTGTCTCTCCGTCGCGATCCCGTGGCATGCAGGAACCCTGATCCGCCAGTATCGCCTTTATCCGGCCATGCGGTACGCGACCTCGCACAACTTCAGCAGCGGGTTCGCCCCTGCGCGCGACATGGTATTCCTTCTTCCGCCTGATACCGCACTTATTCTCGGCGAGAAAGTGGCGCCTGGACGATACACGTTGGAATCGCCCGAAAGGACGTTGCCGCACTACCTGCTCCGGTTCTTTCACAAGGATAGCGTTCTGGTTCGCGCACCCAGTGAGTGGATGCCCGACTTGCAGCCTTCGAAGAAGGACAAAGATCAGTGAAGCTTTCTGCGACAGACGACTCATTCGTGAGGGCGGCGTTTGGTCAACGTCATGGACCAACCCGCCGGATTCAGCGGAATTGTCATCGTCGATCCTGCAGGGAGATGTTCGAATCGCGCCGCGTAACTGGGGTAGTCAAGGTTGGGCATAGGCCAATATCGCCAGTGTGTGCCGATGGCAAGCAGCATGGTGACTACCAGAACTCCGGCGATGGCCCGCAACAACAGGGGACGAGGCCGTCCCACCATCCATAGCAGAACGGCGATAGTCGCTAGCTCCGGAATGAACCAATAGCGCGCCCCGGATTCAGGAGTTGCCAGAGCTTGCCACTGACTCCCGCTCAGGCTGCCCATTGGAAAGACCAGCGCCGCGGTTAGCACAGTTCCTGCAAACAGGAGAAAGCAACGCAGCGGAAGAGGTCCGCGCAGGAAGGCGAATAGGGCCGCGCAAGCCGCCAGAAACGTAACCACCCCAGCCACCAATGCGACCTGATGAAGGTTGTGTCCCCAGTGTTCGAGTCGGTTGCGGCCCTGAAAGACCGGCAGCACGATCTGCCCGGCAATGATGCGGCAAAATTCCAGGAGACTGGCCCCAAGCGGTGCGTGGCTGCGCTCACGATGGAAGTTAAGCAGCAAAGATGCGCCTTGCAGCACGGCGCCTCCGGCGAGAATGCACAGACGCAAATAGCTCCAGGGTTGTCGCTTAACCATACTGATGAGCCCAGCGGGCAGTAACAGGAAAATGCAGAACGGACCGGTAAGGGCGCAAAGGATCAGGACGGCGAGATCGAAGAACACTCCCGCACGCGATAGAGGAGGATCTGCAACCAGAACGAGAAAAGCCAGCACGGCGAGGTGCCACTGTCCGTATTCGATCGTGGCGTGTATCTCCGCCATATTCGGAATTGCGATATAAAGAAAAGCCAGGAGGCACCGCGTCGGCAACGACCCCAGAGTTCGCAGCCGCGATGACAACAGAAACAGACCCGGCGCCGCCTCAACTCCAAGGCCGAAGAGGTTGAAGACCAGCGGACCGCGAGCAACCGGAAAGAGCAACGCTAAGGAGGCAACCAGCCGCGGCAAAGTCTGAAAGTAACCTCCATCAGGGTGGGTCAGTGCACGGAGCCAACCCCAGTTATAAGCTTGCTGAAACCAGATCCTGCCGTCCTCGGCGAAAAATTGCGGATAACGCAGCGCATCCGGTCTCCGGGAGTACAGCGCCAAAGCCACCAGGACTACAGTAATCAGCCGGAAGACTCGACGCGATCCGCGAGCGTGGGCAGCGCGCTGCTCAGTCGGTTTCCGAGTTGGCGATGTCATGAGTGCCGACACCTCCGTGTCGGCGTGACTTCTGAAAATCGAATTTAGTGAGATCCTGCGTACATCTTCAAAATTTCCCGGGCCATGGCATCCAGGTCGGCGCCTTCCAGGTTTGCCATGGCGGCCACGGCCAGGTGCTTCTCTGGAATCAGCAGAAGAATTGTGCTGGTGCCAGCCTGTCCTCCCGAGTGGCCAACCACCTGATATTCTTCCGGCTTGGAAATTGCCCAACCCAGGCCGTAACTGCCGCCGTCTTCCCGCGTAGACAGGCCCTTCCACATCTCCTGCAGAGTTTCTTGATCGACCAGCTTTCCCGACATCACCGCGGCGGCAAAGCGAAGCAAATCTTCCGACGTGCTCAACCAGCCGCCGCCCGGCAGGCGGTCGCTGGGATCGAAGAACGGAGCGTTCTCCAACTCCCCGGTCTTGCTCTTCTCGTAGCCATGTCCACGGTGCGGAATGATCTTGAGCGGATCGTCGACGACGGTTACGGTCATGCCTGCGGGACCAAAGACGGCCTGCCGCATGTAGTCGACGAATTTGACGTGGGATGCACCCTCGATGGCGCAGCCCACCACAACGTATCCATAACTCGAGTAGCGGAAATCCGTCCCCGGCTCAAACAGCAGAGGGTCGTTGCCGAAGACTGCAATCGCCTGGTTGAGGTTGTCGAAATGCTTAGCGTTCTTCGCCTCCGTGTCGTTGGCATACCAGCGGACTCCTGCGCGATGCGACATGAGTTCGCGGGTAGTGACGGTCCAGTCCTTGCCTGCGGGCGACCTTTTAGCGGGGAACGCCGGGCAGTATTTCTGCGCCGGAGCGTCGAGGTCGAGCTTGCCTTCGCGGGCCAGCTTCATCGCGGCAATGGCGGTCATCGGCTTGGCAATGGAGGCGGTGCGCAGCTCAGTTTCGGGAGTGGCTGCGACACGATTCTCAACGTCGGCCAAACCATAGGCGCGCGAGAAGACGATTTGTCCGTCACGTGCGACTGCTACGGTCATACCGGGAATGTGCTTCTGGCTAAGTGTGTCCTTCGCCAAAGCTTCGACTCCGGCAGGATCGACCGGGGCCGGTGCGACATTGGGAGCTGCCTGCTGCGCTCGCGCCAAAGGCGCCACCAGCACAAAGACTAGCGAGGGCAGGAGGTGAAGAAGCGTAGCTCGGCTACTGCGTATCAGGCGCGATTCTCCTCAGCGTCTAGCTTACAACCAGCAGGGTGCAGCGGTTTTCCCCTACAATAACGGCCATGAGCGACGAGCTTCTGCGTCACCGCGATCAGTTTCCCATCCTCGAACGTACGAACTACCTCATCAGCAATTCGCTAGGGGCTATGCCACGCGAGGTCGAAACATCTCTGCAGCACTATAGCGATATCTGGAGTACGCGCGGGGTGCGTGCCTGGGAAGAAGAATGGTGGATGCTGGCCTTACAGGTGGGCGATGAAATTGGCGCGCTTTTCAACGCGCCAAAGGGGACTGTCGCCTGTCTGCAGAACGTGACCACGTGTCAGGCCACAGTGGCGTCGTGCTTCGACTTCAGCGGGCATCGCAATAAGATTGTTTACTCCGATCTGAATTTTCCTTCTGTGATGTACTTCTGGGAGGCGCAACGGGCGCGCGGGGCGCAGGTTTATATGGTGCCCAACGATGACACGATTCACGTAAATACCGAGCGACTGCTCGACGCCATCGATGAAGAAACGCTGCTGGTGCCGATTTCGCATGTCATCTTCCGCAGCGCCTTCCTACAGGAGGTGGAAGCGATCGTCGAGAAAGCCCACCGTGTGGGCGCGCACGTTCTGCTGGATTCGTTTCAGGCCACCGGGACCGTTCCTTTCGATGTTCAGAAGTTGAACGTCGACTTTTGCACCGGCGGCGTTCTGAAGTGGCTATGCGGCGGACCAGGCACGGGATACCTGTACGTGCGTCCGGATTTAATGACCAAGCTTGAGCCGAGTTTTACCGGCTGGATTGGACACGAGAATCCGTTCGGCTTCGAAATCGGCGCCACCCGTTATGCACCGACCATCTATCGCTTCACCCAGGGCACGCCGAACATTCCTGCGCTGCACGTGGCCCGGCCCGGGCTGAAGATCATCGGTGACGTTGGTGTCGAGAAGATCCGTGAAAAGTCGAGGCGGCAAACCGCGCAGCTCGTGGCCATGGCTGACCAGCACGGCTGGCGAGTGAACACCCCGCGCGATCCTGAGCGGCGCGGGGGCACAGTCTCCATCGACATGCCCAACGCACAGCAAGTGTGTGCTGAACTGCTAAAGCGTGACATTCTGGTCGATTATCGTCCGAAGTGCGGCGTGCGCTTCTCTCCGCATTTCTACAATTCCGACGCGGAGCTCACGCAGGCAATCGAGGCAGTACAGCAGATACTGAGTGAAATGAAAGTTGCTGCTGATTAGGGCGCTTAGCCGGACGCAGGGTGAAATGGGCGGCTGGTTGGGGGCCTAAGGTTGGCCTGCGATTCATGCGATTCCCCGCAATGGTGCAAAGCACTGCGAAACGTTGACCAGTTTGAGGCTTCCATTTCTCCTTCTTGACACTTCGCCTTTTATTCGCTCACAATGACGAGCGGAGGGCACAATGGCGCTTACCCGACGGCAGAAAGAGCTCTATGATTTCGTTTCGGAATTCGTGGAAAGAAATGGATATTCGCCTTCCTACCAAGAGATTGGCGAGGGTTTGGGACTGAGTTCGCTGGCCACGGTGCACAAGCACATCAACAATCTCGAGGAGAAAGGGCTGTTGAAGAAGGGAGCGAACCGCAGCCGCTCGATCGACCTGCTGAAGCCAAAGGGACGCCTGAAGCAGTCGTTTTCACCTCCCGCAATTGTCGCGTTCGGGTTTAATCTTCCGCTGGCTGGCCGAATTGTGGCGGGACGCCCGGTGGAGTCCATTGAAGCCTCCGCTGAGACAATTTCGCTTACGGATTTCACGAGATCCAAAGACGTGTTCGTGTTGCAGGTGAGCGGCGAGAGTATGCAGGACGAACATATTGTGGACGGAGACTACGTCCTGGTGGAAAAGACGCGGGTTGCACGCGACGGAGAAATCGTTGTAGCCCTGGTGGATAACGTCGAAACGACGCTGAAACGCATTTATCTGGAAGGCTCGACGGTTCGCCTGCAGCCCTCTAACGCGAGCATGCAGCCCATCGTCGTTCCGGCGGAGTCGGTGCAAGTGCAGGGTAGAGTAATCGGAGTATTGCGAAAATACTGAAGACGGCACAACGGCAACTAATAAGGCGACGCCGGAACAAGCGAGCCCAGCGAGCAAAAGCAAAAAGCGCGACCGAAGCCGCGCTCTCCGAAAATCCTTTTATCGGCTTATGAAGGTTGCAGATTTTTCTCCAGCGCCTTTTCGATCACATCGCGTGAGACATAGCCCACAATCTGCTCCTGCACTTGGCCGCCCTTAAAGATCAGCAAAGTTGGAATGCCGCGAACCCCGTACCGCTGCGGAGTGGAAGCATTCTTGTCGACGTCCATTTTTCCGATCTTGACTTTGCCGTTGTAGCTCTGCGCCACTTCATCCACGATGGGCGCCAGCGCCCGGCAGGGTCCGCACCATGCCGCCCAGAAATCGACCAGGACTGGCTCGTCGGACTTGAGCACCAGCTGATCAAAATTCGCGTCAGTAATTTCTACGATCGCGTCACTCGCCATTCTTCCTCCAAGAGTACTCGGGCCGGTTTGCCCGGGTGTAGCGGGCCCGTTTCTTCATCCTAGCATCCCGATACAAAGGTTAGATGCGTAACCAGCCGAACGGACGCATGTCGCAGTACCGCTTTGGGACTACGGGGTAACTGGTTGATCCTATGAGGCGGAGTCAATCTTCGCGAACAGGCACAGGGGGTGGCAACAAGGCGAGCTGCGTTTCCGGAGCGACCCAAGAAGAGCGGTTTTCGTAGAACTATCTAACCGACGCTATTCTGTGCGGCCCCAACGTAGTTGTATTAGGTCTTGCATAGCGTCTCGGTAACCCGACAACTCGCTAGGAGTGGGGTATCTTACGCAGAATCTATATCTTGCCGCCGCGGTCACAAGCCCAGGATGGAATAGAGCCTCTAACAGAGCTTCGTTGGATACGAGCCCGGCATTCAGAATTTGAAGTCAATCCCCATGTTCTGGGCGATCTGTTGGGTAGCGTGACGAAATTGGCTCGTATCGGAAATGAAGTCTGAGTGCCCACCCGTGCTGGAAGAGAGAGCTTGCAGCCGATACCTACCATCTACCTGATCCACGCCCACGCCGATGCAGTAGATCTTGACGCCAGCGGCGTGGATCTCCGCCGAGGTCCGCAGGGGAGAGGTCTGGCTGTCGATATTGCGGCCGTCGGAGATGATCAGCAACACCCGATTCGGATTCTTCGCGATACGAGCCAGGTGGCCCGCGGCAAACGCGACCGCGTCGTCCAGCACCGCGCCCTTCTGCGGCTTGATGTCGGCTAACGCCTGTTCGAGTTGGTGCGGATCGGCGGTGAGGTCGGTTTCAAACACGAGGTTGTTGTCATACGTCAGAACGAATGCCTCGTCGTTATCGCCCAGGTGTCGGAGCATGTCGGTTAAACCGTTGACGAAGGCGGCTCGGTTCTCTTTGGAAGTAATCGAGGTCTCTATCAGAATACCGAGGGACAGCGGACCTCCTGCCACGGCCCTGTGCTTCGGCTTTACCGGAGGATTGTAAGGCGTATCGTCAGCCCAGACCGACGGAGCAGGGCTCGCACCGCCCGTGGCCGTGCCAGGCAGCTTGTCCGGTGCAGCTGCGGCTGAAGTTGCGGAAGCGCGCACCGGAACGTTGTTGCCTTGCGGCACTGGCTTACTCGCCGCTGCCTCGACCTTTGGTTGAGGACTTACGCCACTGGGTGCCGTTGCCGCCAGGAACTGGTCCCACGCGGCATTGCTCCCGCCGTCCTGCAGGTAACGGTTTCGCGCGTAGCTGGCGATCTGGGTACCTTGTGGAGTGCCTTGCGAAAGGTCGACGGCACGCGCCAAGTACCAGTAGCCTTCCTTCGCATTGCGATCTTTGCCGTCCAAGTCTGCTAGCGCCAACGCATAGACATTTCGGGTGTCGTTCGGATCGAACGCGAGTGCATCACGCAGGTCCAGACGCGCGGCGGCATAGTTCTTGAGCTGCAACTCAGCAGCTCCAGCAGCTCCTTTCAGCATCGCCTGCGACTGCTGTCGCAAGATGGAGAAGTCGGCCTCGCTCAGTCCCAGCGGTCGCGACAATTGGGGAAGAGTCGATAAGGCGCGGGCAGTGAGCTTGAGTTGCTGCTCCGCGGCGGCTTTGTTGCTGCTCGTCGCGTTCCTTGCATTATCGGCTATCAGCGCCAGGGCGAGCGCGTTGCCGGCGTCGACGGTGCGCAACTGAGTCGCCCATCGCAGGGCATCGCTGGCTTTGTGAGCTCGCAGCTCTTCCCAGATGACAAATTGCAATGCTTGGGTCTTCAGAGGACCCGACTGCGCTGCCTGAATGTAATCTTCCAGCAAGCGCAAACGGTCCTCGGTTTGCGCATGCGCTACGGCGTTTGTGTACTGGCTCAAGTCGCTTTGTCTGCCCGATTGCGCTACCCCGCCGATCGCAATGAGCAACACTGCAGCCGCCAGCGTCCCCCGAGCGCAGGTCAAACACCCCCAACCAAACAGCGAGTTCCTCGTCCAACCTGAACCAGGGTAGTGGTGAGAGGCACGCGGTCGCCGGCCGTAGAAACGAGTTAAGCGAGGCATAAGAAAGGCACCAGAAGGTTGGATTCGTTACTGAGGTTGGATGGCATCGTCAAAGCTGAGGCTGGCCGGAACTGCCCGAAATCCATCCCTTCTACGACGGAGTCTCTGCTTCGCCAGGCAATGACACTTGCGACGATGGAGTCCTCTAGAATGCTTCTTCGGAGCATCGGTGTCTGATCCAGGATCATTAACTCCTTCAAGTCGTTCCACTGGATTGCCAAGGTCTCGCGCCGTCCGCGTCTCGCACGCAGTGTTGCTCGTTCCCTTGCTGTGGATTGTCCCGGGCATCATCGCCCAGAATTCCAGCCCAGCGTCTTCGCCCGACCAGCACTCCGGCATGGACATGGGCATGTCGGCCGAATCCATGCAGCACATGAGCCACGGCGCCGATCCCGCGCGCCTCTTTCTCATGAGTGAGTCTTCCGGCACGGCCTTGCAACCCTCGGCGTGGCCTATGCCGATGGTGATGACATCGACTGGCGGGTGGCGCCTGATGTGGATGGGGGAGGCCTTCCTGGTCGATACGCAGCAGACCGGGCCGCTGGGAGCTGACAAGCTGTACTCGGTCAACTGGGGCATGCTGGGGGCGGTGCATCGTCTCGGCAGTGGCGATGTTATGTTGCGCACCATGCTGAGCATGGAGCCTGTGACCGTCACCGATGAACGTTATCCACTGTTGTTTCAAACCGGCGAGACCGCGTATGGAAAGCCGATCATCAACGGGCAACACCCCCACAATTTCTTCATGGAATTGAGCGTGCAATACGCTCACAAGATGAATCCAAACTCGCTCTGGGATTTCTATTACGCTCCGGTCGGCGACATAGCGCTGGGTCCGGTGGCCTATCCGCATCGCGCTTCAGCGATGGAGATTCCGCAGGCTACCCTTGGACATCACTGGGAAGACTCGACGCACATTTTGTCGAACGTCATCACTGGAGGCGTGTCGGTGAAGTGGCTGCGCGTCGAGGCCTCGGGCTTCCACGGTGCCGAGCCAGGCGAGAATCGCTGGACGATCCCCTTCGGTCCAATGGACTCCTATTCCGGCCGAATCACCTTGACGCCAACCTCGCGCTGGGTTGCGCAAGTCTCCGCCGGCAGGTTGACTCATCCTGAGGCGCTCGAGCCCGGGGACATCACACGCACAACGGCGTCGGTCGAGTACGTGGTGCCGCGGCCGCATAGCAATTGGTGGGCGACCTCGCTGGTGTGGGGTAGAAACTCCAAGATAGCGGAGCGCTACGGCAGCAATGCCGTCCTGGCCGAGACTGTGGTGCCGTTTAAGGAAAAGAACTTCATCAGTGGGCGATATGAGTGGTCACAGCGCGACGAACTCTTCGCGTCCAATCCTGCACTGCAACAGCAATTGGATGCCGAAACCGGAAGCCACATCTTCAACATCAACGCCTACACGGTTGGCTATACACGCGACATCGGAACCTTCTACAACGTGCAGACCGGGGTCGGCGCAAACGTGTCGGCCTACGGAATCCCTGCCGCCATCAAGCCCTATTATGGCGATCATCCCATGGGCTTTAACGTATACCTGAGGATTAGGCTGAAGGAAAACCGGTAGCTGGAGCAACTCCTATTCAGCCCGGCTTCAGGTTAGTTGTCGTACACTTCCCCTCATCCAGCTCGAGGAGAGCTCAAGGTGCGAGTCCTGATCGTCGAAGATGAGCGGCGCCTGGCTGAGAACGTTGCTCGCAGCCTGCGCGAGAGTGCCGGCTACGCGGTCGACGTTTCCCCTGACGGTGAAGAAGGACTCTACATGGCAGAATCGAATCCCTACGACCTGGTTGTTCTCGATTTGATGCTGCCGAAAGTTGACGGCCTCACCGTGCTCAAACGCCTGCGGAGCGCGGGGGCGCAGGTTCCGGTACTGGTTCTGACTGCACGCGACGAGAAGGAGTCTGTGGTGTCGCTGTTGAACGCGGGCGCAGACGATTATGTTGCTAAGCCGTTCGATCTGGGCGAACTGCTGGCGCGTGCCAAGGCGCTGATCCGCCGCGGCAAGGGACAGAGTGACGCCGTTCTGAAGATCGGCGATCTCGAGATCAGTACCTCCGATCTCGTGGTCCGTCGCAAAGGCAAAACCGTCGCGCTCACGGCGATGGAGTACCGCGTTCTGGAATACCTGGCGCACCGGCCGGGCGCGGTGGTCTCCAAGACCGAGTTGCTCGAACATCTTTACGACTTCAACTGGGAGCGCTTCAGCAATGTCATCGAGGTGTATATCTCCGGCTTACGGCGCAAGCTGGAAGATGCCGGAGGCGCGAAACTGATCCACACCCTGCGCGGGCAGGGGTACATGTTGCGCGGCTGAGATGGGTAAGACTTCTATTCAACGGCGGCTCATCGCGGCGGTTGTAATCTCGCAACTGCTGCTGGCCATCGGACTCGTCAGTCTGGCGGTGTACTTCACGCGTCGCCAACTGCGCAACGCCTTCGACGCTGGACTGCAGGGACGCGCGATGAGCATTGCCGCTTTGGTGCGCTATTCCGAAGACGAGCATCCGAAGCTTGTTTTTGAAAGCGAGATGGCTCCGCCTCCTTTGGATCGCGAGCATCCCGACCTGTACGAGGTATCTACCAACGACGGGCATGTGATCGGGCGCTCGCATAACTGGCCGGCTGGAGGATCTGCACAGACCCGATTCAGGCGCGATCACATCGACGTTTCCATAGGCAAGGTTCACTACCGCGGGCTCCGGTTGGAAAAGTTGCCGGTTCTCGATCGTGAGGGCGACAAGCCATCCACCGATCTTCTGAACGTCACCTATGCGGCCCCTACCGAAGAAATGTCGGAGGCCGTATTGCGCGCTGGGGTGTATACGGCAGTGGGGAGCGCTTTTTTGCTGTGCCTCACGACATTGTTAGCGGTGTGGGGAGTGAGGCGCGGACTGGCCCCACTCTCGGACCTCGCAGCCAGCGCTGGGAAGATCTCGATCGCGAACTGGGAACTGCGACCCGGCGAAGCGGCCGCGGACACCAAGGAATTAGCGCCGTTGACCGAAGCCATGACCACCATGCTGCACGGCTTGCAATGCGCTTTCACCCAGCAGCGTGAATTCCTCGCCAACGCTGCTCATGAACTGAAGACGCCGGTAGCGATTTTGAAGTCCACCTTGCAATCCCTGCTGCAACGTCCGCGTACTGCTGACGAATATCGTGCCGGACTGGAAGATGCGCTCGATGACATGGCGCGCCTGGAGAAGCTCTTGCACTCCATGCTGCGGCTGGCCCGCGCCGAACAGTGGGCTTCCGGAAGCCTGCGACGAGATCTCGAGGTGGTGGACCTGGTGGCAACGTGTCAGATCGCCGTAGACCGCTTGCAGCCGGTGGCGCAGGAACGAAACGTCACCCTCCAATTTCAACCGAATGGCGCTGCTCCGATGCGCGCCGATCCAGAAGATCTCGAACTGGTGTGGGCGAACCTGCTGGAGAATGCCATCCGCTTCAGTCCCCTCGGAGGCCGAGTCGAGCTTCGAGTGCATTCGAATGGCCGGCGCCGGTACGTCGAAGTGCAGGACTCAGGTCCAGGCATTCCCTCGTCGGAGTTGCCGCACGTGTTTGAGCGGTTCCACCGGGGGGACGCATCCCGCGCGCGCGACACTGGAGGCTACGGACTTGGCCTGGCGATTTCCAAAGCGCTTGTCGAAGCCTATGGCGGTACCATCACGCCGGCGAGCGAACCCGGTCAGGGTACGCGCATGACGGTCTCATTGCCGATACAGAACGATTTGGAAACGCAAGCCGATGCTCCGACTGAAGTTGCGAAACACGTCCCGAAGAAAGTTCCGAAAGCGGTATTGTGAATCCCGATTAGTTCAGCTACGTTCAAGGAGAAACAAGTTCATGTTGAAACGGGTTGCTATCTTCCTTTTGATTGCCGGTACCCTGGCAGTCGTACCTGCTGTCGCACAGAAGCAATACAAACTTACGGACAAGGTGAAGCTCGGGGGCGAGGGAGGATGGGACTACCTCACTGTCGACTCCGGAGCGCATCGCCTGTACATCACGCGCGGATCGCATGTCATGGTCGTCGATACGGGGACGCTGAAGGTAGTTGGAGACATCCCCGGCCAATCCGGCATTCATGGCGTCGCGCTTGCGCCTAACCTCGGTCGCGGTTTTGTAAGCAATGGTGGCGACAACACGGTCCAGGTCTTCGAAATCTCCTCGCTCAAGCCGCTCGACAAGATCAAGGTCGGCGACCGCCCCGATGCCATTCTGTACGATTTGTATTCGCGGCGGGTCTTTACCTTCAACGCAAAGAGCCAGGACGCCAGCGCCGTCGATCCCAGCAGTTCAAAGACGGTAGCGACCATTCCGCTGGGCGGCAAGCCTGAATTTCCCGCGACCGACAATGCCGGTAAGATCTTCGTCAACATCGAAGACAAGAGCGAGATCGCCGTGTTCGACCCGCAGAAGGGCAGCGTCCTGAGCCGCTGGCCGCTGGCCCCCTGTCAGGAGCCGAGTGCCCTGGCTTTCGATGTGGCACATCGGCGGCTCTTTGCCGGTTGCGGTAACAAGATGATGGCCGTTGTGAACGCCGATACCGGGAAAGTTGTGACCACGGTGCCGATCGGCGAAGGCGTCGACGCCGGCGCCTTTAATGCCAAGACTCAGGAAGTGTTCATGTCGACCGGCGACGGCCATCTCACTGTTGTGCGCGAAGAGAGTCCTGACAAGTACACAGTCACGCAAACCGTCGAAACGCAGAAAGGCGCGCGTACCATGGCGCTCGATCCGGACACAGGCACGGTCTACCTTGTCACCGCCGACCGCGTAGCCACGCCTCCTGCTCCGGGTCAGCGGCCTGCCATGGTGCCGGGATCATTCACCTTGCTGATCGTCAAACCGCAGTAGGCAGCAACCGACAGCACAAGTTTGAAGCGCAAGGGCACGGCCTGGCCGTGCCCTTGCTAGTTACTTTTTCGCGCTGGGCGGCAGGAGATTGTTCAGCCGTAGATACATTGCGGCGGCGCTGTAATGATCGGCCCAGTCCACTGCGAGATAAATCAGCGCGGCGGCGCGAGGGCCTTTCTTTCCGCCAAAGAGCGGAACTTCGTCGCCCATCTTCGAGTCATCCGTCTTCGCGAGCACCTGTTCACAGTAGGTGAAGGAATCTTTCAGCGCCTTCGTGAGCGTGTCCTTAGGATCGGTCTCGCTGAGTTTCACGTCCTTGGGTTCTTCACCGGCAATCCGGGCGCAAAGCGTGTTGTTCGATCCCGCGATGTGCATCATCAAATGTCCGAAGGTGATCTGTCCCGGTGTAGGGCGGTAGTTATATTTGTCAGCGGGCATCTCTTCGGATGCGCCGATCAGATTCTTCGATTGCCTCTCTTCCATCTGTCGCACCGTGCTGACCACGGGGTTGCTGGATGCTTGTGCCACGGCCGCCGGGGTGGTGGTAACGGATGACATTCCAATTAGCACGATTGAGATCGCAAGAAGCTTCAAGGTTTCCTCCCTGTTGATCCGGAAGAGCATACCGCATCGTGCTGCCATGGCGCTGGCTTTCTTCAAGGCAAATTAGTGCACGACATCGACAGGAGGAGGAAGGCGACGTGCCGGCCGGAGCACCACGTCGATTACATAGGCGACAACACCAGCCGTCATGAGCAGACTGCCGAAAGCCAGGCTGCTGATCCCAAGGATCCGCTCGTGGTCGCCGCGAAAGATCGAAAAGCCCAGCAGCAAAGCCGGGCACACGCCAATCAAGGTAACCCCGAACAGCCCTCCGGGAACTTTGAAGCCACGCGGCAAATGTGGCTCGCGCACCCGCAATACAATCAGCGCAACAAATTCCAGGATCAGGCTCGTGCCGTAGATCAAGATATCGATGGTCACCAGCCGCTCGAAGCCGAGGCCCAGACACATCGCCCACCCGGTTGCCAGCACCAGGACCGCAACCCAGGGCGCTTTGGTTCGCGGACTCAACTTGGCGAAGACGCGCGGCAGCATCCCATCCTGCGCCATGGCGAGGGGCAGGCGCGAATAGCTCATGACCAGAGCGTTGAACATGCCGAACGCGCTGATCATGCCTCCCAGCACTAGCCCTATCCTCAGCAGTGGTCCTCCGACCAGTCCGGCGATTTCAGCCCATGATCCGGTCTCCCACGCTGCCGGACTGAGGCCGGTAAGCGACATCGCCGCCACCGGCAGGATGTAGCTGATCGCCACCAGCGCCACAGCCGCGAGCATGGCGCGGGGATACGTTCTCTCCGGGCGCTTGACCTCCATGGCGATGGTCGAAGCATTATCCCATCCCATGTAATTCCACATCGAGATCAGCAGGCCGGTGATGACATCCACGTGCGACGTGGTGGGAGCGGTGACCGCGTGCACTAAGGCTCCATACTTGAAGGGTGCGAGAATCACGATGAGCGCAAATGGGACCGACAAAAGGACAAAGAGCCAGATTGAGGTGGTCGCGACTACGCGAATCCCAGCCAGGTTCAGACCAGCGGACACGATGACGACCGCTAGGCCGACCAGAATTCCGCGCGAATTCACACCGAACCAGGGAAACAGCCTCGTCAGATAAGCGAGGAACAGCGTGGGATAAATCGCCATGTCGAAGACACTGGCCACCAACGACAGCCACGCTTCCTGGAATCCCCAGAAGTTTCCCATCGCCCGACGCACCCACGCGTAAAAGCCGCCTTCGGCGGGAATCGCGCTGGACAATTCGCCGATCATGAAGGCGGTCGGCAAGCTCCAGAGGATGGGCGTGAGCAAGAGAATCAGGATGGCGCGGCCGTATCCCGCACCATGCACGATGTCCTCGGTTCCATACGTGCCACCTGACACCATGAAGAAAGTGGCAATGACCAATGGCCAGAGCGCGAGTTTTCGCGGCGTTTTGTGAGGATTGGACGAGGTGCGTGACCAGCGACAGGACTGCGAGTGGCCGGTTCCAGAATCAGCTGCGAACAATTTCGGTGTAGTTCTCCGGGCGCGAGGGACCGCCACAAAATGCAGGATATAAAGTTCGCCTGGGCGCCGTAAGCGAAAACAGCAGAAACGTGGCCAACCCGCAGGTCGCACCGTTGCCGCACGCATTATATGGCGGTCTGATTCAGTAATCCAGTGCCGAGTCGAACAGCATATTGCGGCCGTTTCGTGATGTCAGAGGAGGACGGTTTTACCACTGACCGTTACGACACTTGGATGTGTGCTCTTGCCGTGCAACTTTACCATCCCGCCGCAGAATCCAAAAAAGGTTGGTAGCTGGATGGAAGGAGGCGCACGCCGCGTATGGGTGTATTAAAGGAAGAGTGAGAGTAAAATCAGATCATTGGAATAACAACTCCAAACGAGAGTAGTAACCGACATCATGGATATCAATTTTCAACACGACCAGGTGCTAAGTTCGTGGAAAGAAATTGCCGCCTTCTTCGGAAAGGGTGTGCGGACGGTGCAGCGCTGGGAACACGAACTGAATTTACCAGTGCAGCGCCCCAGCGGTGACAAGAAAATCGTATTTGCGCGCACCGGCGATTTGGCGCGCTGGATGGGTCAACAGCCCTCCTCGGAAAACGTACCGTCTCTGCTTTTGCAGGGCGCGACGGATCGTGTGGAACGCCTGCGATCCTTGGTGCTAAACATGCAAAAACAGACTGAACGGCTTCAGACAAATACTGCGCGGTTCTTACAGCACTACACGCGAGTTTCTGAAAAAGAGCGGCAACCCAGCCGAAAAGCTTCTTAGGGCTGATCGAAGATCATCCGGGCCCTTTTCGAACCTCGCGATATCAGCCCTTAAGCGGCTGCCCCCCAATTGGTCTGTTCTGGAAGCCGTGGCGACCGCCGCCGTCGCTTCTTGCCTACGCGCTCGAGGAGCGTGTCCCGCAGTTTCAGTCGCGCTTTGTGGAGTTGCGACTTCGTGTTGCCGATGGTGCAGCCTAGCATGTGCGCGATCTCTTCGTGCTGGTAGCCTTGAATATCATGCAGGATCACCATCATGCGGTAACCCTCGGGCAGGTCCGCAATCGCGCGTTGCAAGGCGACGCGGTCCACCGCCATCCGCAGAACCTCATCAGGCCGGCCATAAATATCCCGGTCGCCACTTGAGCTTTCATCATTCGTATAGGCTGGCGACTCCAACGAGCATTCGTGGACAGATGCCTTTCTTTTGCGAAAAAACATCAGCACAGTATTGACAGCGATGGCATGAAGCCATGTCGAAAATCTTGATTCCTGGCGAAATGTGGCGAGCTTCCGATAGGCCAGAACAAACGCCTCTTGAGTCAGGTCTTCCGCCACGGCTGGGTCGTCAACCATCCGTAGGCATATTTGGTAGATACGCCGGGAATGGCGTCGGTACAGTTCATCAAATGACGTGGTGTCGCCCGCCAGTGCGTCCGACACTAAGCCATTTTCTTCTTTTCTGATTTCCGCCGCTTGCGCGAGATCCATTGATTCCCTCGATACGTGGTCGCTTGCGCGACTACATTTATTGCATAGCAACTTGTCGGATGCGAGCCCTTGTGCGTGCTGGCTACACGCCAAGTTGCGCCGCTCGTACTGCAGAGATCGTAGGCGAGACTACGAGAAGCCGCGAGTTCTTATATCGGCGAAGATATAGGTTGATCCAGAAGAACAAAGGCGCACGGATTGATGATTCGTGCACAAAACAACCGGGCGCTGCAACGCCCGGCTTCGGTGACGATTGACAACGTTTCACGCTGCGAGTTCGCTATCTTTCGTGCGACGGCGGCGCTCGAGCATGTAAAACAATCCCATCGCCGCGGGAATCGCCATGCCAAGCACCGCGCCCAACTTGCTTCCCGAGGACTCCGTCACGTCCTCTCTTGGCTCACCTGATTTTTCCCAGCCGCCTCGCACATCCGTACCGCTCTTCATCGGACGAAAGACGCTGCCGGAGCTGCTGGCAGCAGTATCCTTCTGGCTCATTTGCGACTTGTGCGCCTGCCTGGCCATTTGTTTCGCCATCAGTTTGGGCGACAGTCGTTCGCCGACGCTGCCTAACTTGCCGGACGCGCCAACGACTACCTCGTCCTGCGGGTCTTGGGCGACCTCGAAGATCGTGTCAATGACCTCTTGCGGGTCATAGACGGGTGGTATCGGCCTGACCGGCTTGCCCGTATGGTTGGCTGCGTGTTCGAAGAACGGCGTGTCCATCGAGACCGGCATGACCGTGCATACACGTATGTCGGTTTCCCCGTTCTGCTCCAGTTCTTCCCGGATCGCCATACCCAATCCACGTATGCCGAACTTCGAGGCGGCGTACGAACTCAGATACGGCGGCGCGATCTTACCCGCAAAGGAGGCAACATTGATGAGGACGCCCTCTCCCTGCTCACGGAATTGCTTGACCGCGAAGTAGGAACCGTAGAGAGTACCCAGCAGATTCGTACGGATGACCTGCTCGTGTTCCTCCAACGGAGCCTCATCGAACCGCGTGATCGTTCCCACGCCGGCATTGTTGATCCAGATATCAATATGGCCGAACTCCTTGACCGCGCGGCCGGCGAGTTCCTCGACATCGCTCGATTCGCTGACATCTGCTTCGACCGCCAACGCTTCCGCTCCGAATGCGCGGCATTGCTCGGCCACGTCCTTCAGCAAACGCTTGCGCCTCGCCCCGAGAACAACATGAGCACCTGCTTCGGCAAATTTGAGAGCAGCGCCCTTTCCGAAACCGCTCGACGCTCCGGTTATGACCACAACTTGATTTCGCATTTTCTTCATGATTGGTTCTCCATGATGGGAAGATGGGAACATTGCGCGGACGAGATGCCTGGCCTGCAGCCGGCCGCGGTCGGCTGCACATGTTATAAGCGGCGTAAAACGGTCGCAGGATTTTGCTCCGGTAACCCGGACGATCTGCGCCCGAAGCGCGACACTGTGCTCATTTCGAGTGCTTCGTCACAACGCTGACATCGCCGGCAGGGCGTCTTGGCGGCCTACTGATGCAGGTCAATCGAGTGATTCGCAAGAGTCGGAGCTCGTGTCTATTGAAGAGTGAATCTCGTTCGAATTGCCAGCCGGCATCCTTGTCGGTACGGTGAGACACGGCGGAGCAGAAGGCGCCATTCGGGTTCCACGACTCTGGCCGGCATGCGGAATTGCCAAGTTCCTTCAGGCTGCGATCTTGTCTCTGACGTACTTCCGCAGGCGCTCCCGTGGGGTGGGGCGACCAAGCGGAACACTCACTGGCCAGGGCTCGTCAATTCCCAGCAGCGCCAGCGTCGCTCCGAGCAGGGCCACATTCTTGCTGAACTGGACCATCTCATTCATCCGCTGATTCGGATCCTGAACATTCCAGAAGTCATGCATGAAAGGGGAAACACCTACTAGAAATCCCGCGATAGCAGCAGCGCCCAGCTTCGGCTTGATCCCCAGCAGGATGCTGGAACCGCCGAAGACCAGCGCGGCGCCGGAGGCCGTTACTGCGAGTTCTGGCATTGGAACGTTTTTCGCTGCGGTGTACTGTGCCATCATTTCACGGCGCCGGAAATGGTTGATTCCGCTGTAAAGAAAGAAACCACCAAAGACCACGCGACCGAGGAGAAACGGAGTTTTCACAGAACCTCGCAAACGGTAGAGACCTACCCTCGTTCCATTCGATTCCCTGAGCGGCACAAGGGTGGCCCGGTCGACGTACCCGCAGAAAGGGCGAGGATATCGCCGCGTCATGGCTCGGCAACCCAGCGGGGGACAACAGCGGATCGGGGCAGCATCTACTCTGGCCTTTGGCGAATAAGTTTGCTAAAACCTGCGCCCGCTTCCATAAATCTGCGATTGCCTTAAACGCATTCATCATGAATGGATTTCAGTTGGGAGGAGTCGACTTACTTTTGGCTGATTAACGCATCAGAGCTTAACTCAGCTCGGGTTGCCCAGTTGCCGTCACCACGGCTGCCCATTCTTCGCGTGAAAGGCGTTTGCGGGTTTGTGTGGCCATGGGAATTGGCACGTGGATAAATACTCCGTGCTGCAGACCAACAATCATGTCAGTCTTGCCCGCCATGGCTGCGTGTGCCGCATGACGGGCAAACGAGTCGCATAAGACAGAATCAACGGTATTCGCCGGCACGCTTCGGATGTAGTAGCTTGGGTCGAAATAGCGAATCACCACAGGATGACGCTGCTCGGCGAAATAGCCTTTGATTCGATCGCGCAGGAATATCCCGATATCACCATGCATCCGGTTGCCGGAAGCGTCGCGTTCTTCGGTCGGCGGAAGCAGGTCGTGCCCTGCTCCTTCGGCAACGACGATAACAGCGTGCTTGCGTTCCAGCAGCCGGCGATGCAGCACGGCAAAAAGGCCGCGTTCGCCTTCCAATTGAAAGGGCACCTCGGGGACCAGTACGAAGTTCACTTCCTGGCTGGCAAGACTGGCGCCAGCCGCGATAAAGCCAGAATCGCGGCCCATCAGTTTCACGATGCTGATGCCGTTACGCACGCAATGGGCTTCCACATGGGCGGTATCGATGATTTCTTTGGCTTTCCAGACCGCGGTGTAATAGCCGAACGAGCGGTTTACATACTGCACGTCATCGTCAATTGTTTTCGGAATACCGATGATGGAGATCTCCAACTTGCGACGCTCGATCTCCTGGGCTACGCCATGCGCTCCGCGTTGGGTTCCGTCGCCCCCTACCGTAAACAGGATGTGGATGCCGCGCTGCTCCAAGAAATCCACGATGATGTCAGGACTGACCGGCCCGCGCGAAGAGCCGAGGAGCGTACCTCCGAGCTGATGGATGTGGTTCACCGCCTCTGCGTTCAGCCACATTGGGGGGGTGTGGGCCTCGGGCGAGAAGCCGGCGAAGCCATAACGCACTCCCAGTACGCCGGCGATTCCATAGTGATAGTGAAGCTGGAAGTAGAGCGACCGAATCACGTTGTTCAGTCCAGGGCACAAACCGCCGCAGGTGACGATCGCTGCTTTGGTTTGGGCCGGCTCGAAGTACAGTTTTTCGCGTGGACCCGCCTTCTCAAACAGTTGCACCGGCTCGTCGAAGCCAGGGCCTTGCTCCACGGGATGCCGGTAATGGGTCCCTTCGGTGACGAATGTGCCCTCAGAGACGAGTCGCAACGGCGACTGTACGGTGGGTGAGCCCAGGGTCGCAACGGCAATTGTTTCACTCATGATCGATGGCCAGCCCGTCATCAAGACTATCGGCACAAAGAGCGATGCTCTTGCCTGTGCGCAACAATTTAGAGGTCTGCCACTACCATAAACGAATCGGGATCGATCTGCTGTGACCTTTGAACGATCCTATGGTTGGACGGAACGGTGCTTTGGCATGATTGCGGTCGCCGCTAATCAGCGACATGATATTCGCTGCTAACCAGTCCACTGGGATATTGTCGAGTTATGACGTGGCGCAGCCGAATGTCACGAGGCACACTGCCGAAGAGAGGAATTCCGTCTCCGATAAGCACCGGTACACGCGTAATGATGAGACGTTGAACGAGTCCTGCGCGCAGGAATTCCTGAATCGTGATTCCCCCATCGACATAGAGGTGGTGGGCGCCACTTGCAGCGAGTTGCGAAACAATCTGCGCCGGAGGCCCCGCCATCTGTTCGACGACGGCTCCCTTCGCGGCGGACATGTCGAGCGGCCTACTGCTCAACACCACCACCCGCTTTTGACCATAGGGCCATGGGCCAAGCGTCAGAACCGTCTCGAAGGTCTTGCGACCTATCACAATTGCATCCACGGTCGCGAGGAATTCGTTGTAACCGTGAGGTTCGCCTCCGTCCGGCGGCAGGAAGTCGAGATCGCCGTTTGACCGCGCCATAAATCCATCGAGGCTCGTACCGACAAAGACAGATACCATGAACGTAGACTCCTCTCCGTGGCAGGACTGTGTCACATCGCGCCCGGACAATGGATCCAGGGTGGCGCGAGAGAATCTCGCTGTCAGCTGCCGGCGGCTCCTTTCTCGATCGGGGCCGGCGCATCCGGATCGCTCTCGCCTTCTTCTGCCCATTCCTGGCGAAGCATCTCGTCGACCTTGGGACGTGCGAGAGCCGCCGCGGCGCTCAAAACGACCGTGACCCAGCCCACCCCAAAAACAACCTCGATACAGGCCAGCGTTCGGGTGACTCCATCGGAAGGGAAGACGTCGCCGTAGCCGACGGTCGACATGGTGATGACGGAAAAGTACAGGAAGTCGCTGAAACGCGGGTCTTTGCCAACGACGGCGCCACTGAAGGCGGCGGCTTGATTGTGCTGCCATGCAGCTGCGAAGAAGCAGGCGAAAATGAAGATGATGGCAAGATAGCCGACGAGGAAGGCTGCCAGCGCCTCCCACATCTGTTGCAGGATGCGAAAGACACCGGCTAGAACCCGCAGGCGAGGCTTCAGCCATGCCCCCAGCGCCCACATCAGATTGGTTGCGATCAGGACGGAGAAGAAAATGATGAACAACGAGCGGAGCATCGGACGAATCTCGATTTGCGCAATCAGCGTACTGGTCACAGCGGCCAGTGCCGAAAAATACATTCGCTCCGCCTGTTCAAAGTGTCGAATCAGATCGCGCATTAACTGCTGCTGGGGCGAGGGATTCGCGATGTCGAGGATCTGCGTATTGCGGAGGACAAACTGGCTGATCCAGTTGAATAGACCTTTGCCGGTGAAGCGGAATCCGCCATAAAGACCGCCGCCGAACCCGATGGCTCCGCATACCATCAGGATCGCGCGCAGGTAAGCGACCGTGCTTTGCCGCGGGATGAGGGCCACGATTTCCAGCGAGGTCGAAGCCCGCAGAATGCTCCCGAGCATGCCGGTGGCGAGCGCAATGACCATGATGAAACGCGGCGCAAATCCCACGCAGAGAAAGCCCAGTGCCAGACCGGCAACCGCGTAGGTCGTTCCGGCCCGCAGAGCCGGTGCTCCTCCGATGCCATAGCCAAAGGCGGCGACGGTGAGCGCCGCGAGGCCGTACATGAGGGCAACTCCAACTTTACTGGTGGTTCGCTTATTTGGCATGGTGGGCTGAGGTCGCGCCTCGCAGAAGTCTGCACCGCTTTCGATCACGGCGCAACATCAATTCCAAAGCGGCGCGGGGTTTGCAAGCGAGGCGCGAGCGTCTAAGATACTGGTCAGGTGAATCCATGTCTGCAGGAAGTGGCGGTCCGAATCCGAACGATGCAAGCAACGAGCAGCCAAGGCCGGAAGCGGCCGAGCATATCGCCGAGGCGCGTCGTATCCTGGACGATCTGCGGCAGCAGAACATCAAACATCCAGATCTCGACGCGGCGATCGGAAAGCTCGAGCTCGCTTTGAGCATTCTTACGACGAAGACCGGTGGCATGTTGTAGCTCAGCTAAAAAGCAGCTCTTTTGCACGCTGTGAAGCCTTCACTACCGCTTTGATCAACGTAACGCGCAGGCCGCCCTCTTCAAGTTCGAGGATGCCGTCGACGGTGCAGCCGGCAGGCGTGGCGACGGCGTCCTTCAGCAGCGCCGGATGGTCGCCCGTCTCCAGCACCATCTTCGCCGAGCCAAGCATAGTCTGAGCTGCCAGCTTGGTTGCAATGTCGCGTGGCAGTCCCATCTTCACTCCGCCTTCTGCCAGGGATTCGAGCACCATATAGATATAAGCCGGTCCGCTTGCCGAAAGACCCGTGACGGCGTCCATAAGTTTTTCGTCCACCCGTAGAGTCTCTCCGACGGTGTTGAACAGCGTCCCTACGATTTCCAAGTGCTCCGCTTTCGCAGCCGAGCCGCCGCAGAAGGCGGTCATACCTGCCCCAACTCTCGAAGGGGTGTTCGGCATGGCCCGAACCACGGGAACGCCCGCCGGCAGCCGGTTCTCGATGTAAGAAGTGGGAACCGAGGCAGCGATCGAAATGACAAGTTGATTCGGCTGAAGCTCGCCCGCGAGCTCGTGCACGGCAGCGCCAAGGGATTGCGGCTTCATGCACAGCAGCACGATGTCGGCGCCCCGCACAGCCGCGAGGTTGTCAGTCGTGACCGGGACGCCGTATTTCGAAGTGAGGGCCGAGGCGCGCTCAGCGTGTTGCACCGTGGCGCGAATACATTCCGTCTCAACGACACACTGCTTCCGGAAGGCCTGCATGAGAATGCTGCCCATTTTGCCGAGGCCGAGAATCGCGAGACGCTGTTGCCGGAGTAACTGATCCACAGAGTGATTCCTGACTTTTCGGGATTCGAGTCGACTGCCCGACCATTGTAGAACGGCTGTTCTTACCAGCCCAGCTACAGAGCGAGCGGCAAGGCTCACCTGCAATTCGCTGCATTTCGGTGTAGCATCTTGCATAACCATTGTGCCGTTGCCAGTCATCACGTGGGGGATGCTGTGAACGTTCTACTCTTATCGATGCCCGACTCCTTCGAGCACATGCCGACCGTGGCGGTGCGGATGCCAAACGGAGGGTTAACGTCGCTGGCAGGCAATGTCGATCCCCATCATCGCGTCGCCGTCGCAGACTTGATTCTTGTGCAGCAGCAGGTGCGGGCTACCGTCGAAAGGCTGATGCACGAAATCCAGCCTGACGTCGTAGGGCTCTCGGTAATGACCTTTCAGCGTAAGACGGCGTTTCAGATCATCGAGTTGGTGCGTAAGCTTCGTCCCTGCGTAAAAGTTGTTGTCGGCGGCTACGACCCGAGCCTGGCTTCGGAAGCATACAGGAAGGATGGTCTGGGCATCGATTTCATCGTTCGCGGCGAAGGTGATGTTACCTTTCGTGAGCTTTTGCGTGCCTTGGAGAATAAGACAGATTTCGCTGCCATTCAGGGACTTACGTATCACGATCGCGGGACGTGGCGGATAAATCCGGCAAGGCCCGTACATAGCCTCGAGGGCGATGACATACGTTTACCGAATCGCGCAGCCCGCGTTCTTGGGGGCTACACGATGATGGGACGGCAAGTCGATGTAGTCGAAACCTCACGTGGTTGCACCTTCGATTGCAGCTTCTGCTCCATTATCGAGATGCGGGGGCGCAACTTTCATACCTATTCGTTTGAGCGCGTTCTAGCCGATATCCGTGATGCCCGCGAGCATGGCGCGCGCGCGATCTTCATTGTCGATGACAACATAACCCTGAACATTCATCGTTTCGAAGCCTTATGCCACGCGATCATCGACGCTGGTTTGAATGACATCTCGTACACCGTGCAGGCCATGACTTCGGCGATAGCCATGCACGGCGAAACGCTGGGCCCGTTGATGGCGAAAGCGGGATTTCGCTATGTATTTCTTGGGATCGAAAATATTCTGGAAGATGATCTCGATTTTCTCAGTGCGTCGGCAAAAAACGAGTTTCGGGAAAAAGGGAGGCGGACCGGCAATGCAAGCCTGCGCGCTGTCGATGCGATCCGGAAGAACAGGATGTATGTGGTTGGCGGCCTGATCGTAGGGAATCCCGAGGATACGCGCGAGTCGATTCAAGCCAACCTCGAATTCGCGCGCAAGCACGTGGACTGGCCTTATATCCAGCATCCCACCCCGTATCCGGGAACGCCGATGACGAAAGACTTCCAAGCGCGCAATCTCATTAAAATCGAAAATCTCGAGGAGTATGACGGTACGACAGCGGTGGTGGCTACCGAGCATCTGGCGCCCGAGGAGATCGAGTACGAGCGTTGGCGCGCCGAACGCTGGATGAAAACCCGGCACATCCCGGCCGTCATCGCGCACGAACCCCTGTTCGTCATGCGCCATTGGTGGAAGATGCTGGCGCATACCTTCCGCGGAACCAGCCTGAAGAGCCTTATGGGGCTGGAAAGCGACCGTGATGTTTTCCAACGCTATCGCAGCCTGCGCAGTGCCGAACGCGTCTACCTCTGAGCGGACGAAGGCAATTCTCGCAACGAAGAAGCAGCTGATTGTCGATGCGGTACACTGCTTGGCATCCAGCTATGGCCGCGCCTCTCGCCGACTTTACACCTGCCGAATTACGAAAGCTGCGCAGTTTGAAGAATCCGTATGGCGTTCAGAAGTTCCTGGACGATATGCCGTATCATCTGGAAGACACCGCATGGTCGCCGCGCCGCGTGCTGCGTGAGCGCACCTCTCACTGTATGGAAGGGGCAGTCTTTGCCGCAGCCGCTCTTCGCGCCATCGGATATCCTCCCCTGCTTTTGGACTTCGAGGCGCAACACGACACCGATCACGTGCTTGCGGTTTTTCGCGTGAAAGAGCATTGGGGAGCAATCGCCAAATCGAACTACTCGGGCTGTCGCTACCGCGAACCGGTTTACCGTTCGCTGCGCGAATTGGCGATGAGTTACTTCAATCTCTATTTCAACCTCAGGCGTGAGCGGACGCTACGGACTTTTTCCCGTCCGGTCAATCTGACTCGCTTCGACTCTCTCCATTGGATGACTTCGGAGAAGCCCGTCTGGTATATCCCAATCTATCTTTGCCAAGTCCACCACTACCAACTGCTCCGTCCCGGTATGGTGAAGCGCCTGACCCGAATTGATGAACGCCTGTTTCGCGCCGAGACACTGGGGAAAAATTACAAGTAAGCATGGCGGCTCTCGCCGCACCGGGCCCCTCGTTTACGACCCAACCCCGTCTCCCATTAAAGCTTTGGGATTCCTGCGACGATAAACCACCTTAAGCCGTGGTGACGGCACGGAGCAGGCGATCGATATGCGAGCACTAGTGGTAGACGATTCCGGCGCGATTCGTTCTTATCTCCGGAAGATACTTTCGAGCCTGGGCTTTAGCGTAGTCGAGGCGAAAAATGGACGCGAAGCCCTGGAACGACTGCGGGTTACAGATGGGGTTGGCCTGATGCTGCTGGACTGGAACATGCCCGAAATGAGCGGTATCGAGTTGTTGTCACGTATGCGGGCCGAACCAGCGTTCAACGACGTTTGCGTCATGATGGTCACGACGGAGACCGAAATGTCGGAGATCTCCTGTGCCCTGAACGCGGGAGCGAACGAATATGTGATGAAGCCGTTCACGCCGGAGATCATCGAGGAGAAGCTGCAATTGCTGGGCTTCCCGGTGGCGGCAGCATGACCCGCACCCGGGTGCTGGTAGTGGACGATTCGGCCACTGTACGTCGCATCCTTCGCACCATCCTTGAAGGAGATCCGGAATTGGAGGTTGCCGGAGTTGCCGCCAACGGACGTATTGCGCTGTCAATGCTCCATCAATCCGTTCCCGACGTGGTGACCCTCGACATCGAGATGCCCGAGATGGACGGATTGGCCACCCTGGTAAAGCTGCGGGAAGAATTTCCGCAGATGCCGGTGATCATGTTCAGCACACTGACCGAGCGGGCGGCAGTGGCAACGCTGGAAGCCCTGGCTCGAGGGGCTACGGACTATGTCACGAAGCCGACCCTGCTAGGGGACGCAGAACAGGCCATCCGGTCCATACGTGAGCAACTGATTCCTCGTATCAAAGCCATCCGCGGACGAGCGATCTCTGACATTACGAGGGTTGCTCCGGTTCAGTCGGCTGCCGGAGCGCTCAGCGCGAACCACCGTATCGAACTGGTGGCGATTGGAACCTCAACCGGCGGTCCGAATGCTTTGGCCGACGTACTCGGCAATATGCCAGGCGATTTTCCGGTTCCCATGGTTGTGGTGCAGCACATGCCGCCGACCTTTACCCGTTTTCTCGCAGAACGACTTTCGCGCATTTGCCAGCTGCCGGTTCGCGAGGCTACGGGCACGGAGACACTGCTGGCGGGTACGGTGTGGATTGCTCCCGGCGATCGCCATCTCGCCATCGTCCGCCGCGGACCGATCGTTCAGTTGGAGTTGCTGCTCACGCCGCCACAGAATTCGTGCCGTCCCTCGGTCGACGTGTTGTTCCAATCCGTGGCCCGCACGTTCGGGAAAAATGCTCTAGGAGTTGTGATGACAGGCATGGGACAGGATGGATTGCGAGGCGCCGGCGAAATTGTCGAAGCCGGGGGACGTATCTGGGCCCAGGATGAGCCCACCTCAGTAGTTTGGGGGATGCCAGGTTTCATTGTTCAGAAAGGGCTGGCTGCACGAGTGCTGCCGCTTTCTATGATTGGTCCCGAAATCGCGCGCCAAGTCCTGAGCAGCCACAGCCGTTCGCGTTCCGGCGTGGCCCGAGCGTAGCCATGGATGCTTCCCCCGCAACCTTCGCTTACCTGGCTAAGTTCATGCGCGACCGCGCCTCCATCGTTCTGGACGAAACCAAGGGATACGTCATCGAGAGCCGCTTGACTCCCCTGTTGTATTCGGAAGGGGTCAAGGATCTCGACGAACTTACCTGGAGATTGCGCAGCGACCGCTTCGAGGGGCTTCATCGCAAAGTGCTGGACGCGATGACCAACAACGAAACCTGGTTTTTCCGCGACGTCTATCCTTTCGGGATTCTGAAAGACGTGCTTCTGCCGGAACTGATGGCGCGCAAAGCGGCCGGACTGGAATTGAGCATCTGGAGCGCCGCCTGCTCCAGCGGACAGGAGATCTACAGTGTGGCAATGTGCATTCGAGAAAATTATCCCTCGCTGCTCAATTGGAAGCTGCAGTTGCTGGGAACCGACATCTCGGAAGCAATTCTGCAAAGGGCACGCGCAGGCCGTTATAGCCAGATGGAAGTAAACCGCGGTCTTCCCGCTCTATTGCTGGCCAAGTATTTTCGCAAGCTTGGCGTGGAGTGGGAACTGAACCAGCAGGTCCGCGAGCTGGCCACCTTCCGCCCGCTGAATCTTTCGGCAGCGTGGCCAACGATCGGTACCTTTGACGTGGTGTTTCTGCGAAACGTGCTGATCTACTTCTCGGTTGAAACGCGCAAACAGATTTTGGGCCAGATTCGTCGTATCCTTCGCCCTGGCGGCTATCTCTTCCTTGGCGCTGCTGAAACCACGCTGAATCTCGACGACGAGTATGAACGTCTCTTACACGGCCGGGCTTTCTACTATCGAACAAAGAGTTAACGGCCGTGGAGTGACATTACGAGGAGCTTACGTTCCGTCATGTCCTCGATCGAATAACGAAGTCCTTCGCGCCCGAAGCCCGAGTCCTTCACTCCTCCGTACGGCATGTGATCCACTCGGAAGCTGGGGACGTCGCCGACAATGACGCCGCCCACCTCGAGTTGCTCGAAGGCGGTCTGTATTAATACCGCATCGCGCGTCAACACGCCCGCTTGTAGGCCATAGGCCGAGTTGTTGATCTGCCGAATCGCCTCGGCGAACTCGTCATAGGGCTCGACGGTAACCACCGGGGCGAAGATTTCCGCAGAGTTCACCCGCATTTCGGGGCGAGTACCGGTGAGGACCGCCGGCTCAACGACCGACCCATGGCGGGTGCCTCCACAGAGCAGTCGAGCGCCCCCCTTCACCGCTTCGTCGATCCATTCGGCAGCGCGGACGGCATCCTGCTCGCGAATCAGGGGTGGAATATCCGTACTCTCGTCCAGGGGATCGCCCACCTTCAACTTGCGGACACCTTCGATCAGCAACCGAAGGAATTCGTCGAACACGGGCCGGTTCGCCAGAATGCGCTGCACGGAAATGCACGTCTGGCCGCCATACGAGAAGCCGCCTACCACGCAGCGTTGCGCGGCGTATGCAAGATCCGCGTCGCTGTGGACGATGACCCCCGCGTTCCCGCCGAGTTCTAGCGTAACGCGTTTCTTGCCGGCAGCATTTTTCAGCTTCCATCCCACCGGCGCGCTGCCCGTGAAGGTCAGCAGCTTGATGCGATCGTCGCTGACCAGCACAGCGGCGTCCTCGTTCGACATTGGCATTACGGCGAGTGCGCCTTCTGGCCACCCTGACTCCTGGACGATTTCGGCTAACATCAGCGAAGTTACAGGAGTTTGAGGAGCGGGCTTCAGGATGATCGGGCAGCCGGCAGCGATGGCTGGTGCGACTTTATGCGCGACCAGGTTGATGGGAAAATTAAAGGGCGTGATCGCGAAGACCGGTCCGAGCGGAAATCGCCGAACCAGACCCCAACGTCCTGCGGAAGTTTCCAGGGTGTCGAGAGGGATGTACTCCCCGTAGATGCGGGTTGCTTCTTCGGCGGCGAGCTCGAACGTGTAAATGCCGCGATCCACTTCGAGGCGAGCGATCTTAATGGGCTTTGCAGCCTCCATGCAGATGGTGCGCGCGAATTGTTCACGTTGCGCCCTGATGCCACTGGCAATTTTGTGCAGAACATTGCTGCGCTGAAACGACGACATCTTTCGAGTTTCTCGAAAGCTGCGTACCGCACTTTCTATGGCTCGCTGGACGGCGTCGCGATCCGCTTCTGTTATTACGGCGATGGCGCTCTGATCGTAGGGAGAGGACACTACGGCCTCGCGGCCGCTTGTGCTCCAATTGCCATCCACGAAGTATCCGAAAGTCCTGGTAGGGACAGCGGTAGTCTGGCTCATGAGTTACCTCCGCAGACGGGTGACGTCCGGCGCGTGAGAGAGTACGCAACTCCACAGATGAAAGCAAGCCTGCCTTGTTGCGCTCTTTTATTGAGATGCCGCTTGCGCCGGGAGGGTAATGTCCTGCGCCTCGTGGAGGGCCTAGGCGAGCGGCATCGACGGCCCGGTCGAGTTGCCCCAGATGATGACCGTCGGAGGGCGGAATTCTGATCCCGTTCCCGAAGGTGCCGCCACGCCGGCTAAGCCGCCGCGAGCGACACAGTGTTCACGAACAGTTCCGCCGTGGCGGGAGTGCGGATTTCGTTTTCAGCGAATGCGGCCGCGATTTCCTCACGCGCAGTAAAGCGCATATGAGCATTCCCACGTCCCGTCGTGGGACGTAGAATGTTAGCCAGCATGACAGCCGCGCAGCGCACGATTTTTCACGTGGACATGGACGCTTTCTTCGTGTCGGTCGAAGAGCTCTTCGACGCCTCGTTGAAAGGAAAGGCGGTTGTTGTGGGTGGTCATCGGGACGAACGAGGGGTGGTTTCGGCGGCTTCGTACGAAGCGCGAAAGTACGGCGTCCATTCGGCCATGCCTTTGCGGACTGCCGCCAAGATGTGTCCGCAGGCGATCTTTGTTGAAGGACATCCTGAACGCTACCGCGATTGTTCGCGCAAGGTCTACGAAGTGTTGAATCGGTTCTCGCCCAAGCTGGAGATGGTTTCGATCGACGAAGCCTACGTCGACATGACCGGGACCGAACGGCTGCATGGCCCTCCGTTGCGTGCCGCCCACGCGCTGCATGCCGCAATGAAAGATGAGACACGGCTGAATTGCTCGATCGGCATTGGCACGTCGCGACTGGTGGCGAAAGTGTGTTCGGACCAGGCTAAGCCAAACGGTGTCTTGTGGATTGTTCCAGGCGGCGAGACGTCGTTTCTTGCTCCCCTGCAGGTCAGAAAGATTCCGGGTGTCGGCAAAGTGATGGAGAAGCGTCTGGAAGAAAAAGGTATCCGCCAAGTGAGCGATCTGGCGGTGCACGATGAACACTGGCTTGAACAGAATTTCGGCGCGCTCGGGCTGGCGCTGGCCGGGAAAGCTCGCGGCGTCGACGCAGGAGCCTGGTTCGATAGCGACATCGGGGAAGATGACGGGCCACGTTCGATAAGCCACGAACACACATTCTCGATTGATACGGATGATGCTCAGGTACTGGAGTCGACGTTGGCAAGGCTCGCTGAAATGGTATGTCGACGGCTTCGGGAACAAAATCTTCACGCGCGAACGGTTCAGCTGAAACTACGTGACTCAGCCTTCCACACGATCACGCGTGCGCGTACGCTGGAGCAGGCGACTTCAGTTGAACCGGAAGTATTTGCCGCGATCCGTACACTGTTTCGGGCGAACTGGAACGGCAAAGCGGTGCGGCTACTTGGAGTGCATGCTTCGCACTTCGATGACGACAGCGAACAACTCAGCCTGGACGGCAGAACGGCGCATGAAAAATGGAATAGCGCTCTGTCGGCGGCCGACCGGATGCGAGAACGGTTTGGAGAGAACGCGGTCTCTCTGGCAACAGGGATGAAAGCGCGATTTCGCGAACGTACCCACGAAAATCCGGCAGACCTGCCAGGCAAGAAACGCGATGAAAAGGGTGGAGCCGAACCATAGCACGCCCATTTGCAACCGCAGATACCTTCCTTAAACTTTCGGGAACACACAATTCTCGAGATCTACGTTTCCAGCGCACGTCAGAACTTTGCACTCGCGTCACCCCGTAAGGTGAGACGTCTCACAGCGTTTGCGTCGGACGGGTGGAAAGATAAAGTCAGCGAGGGCACCGACACAGTGAGCAAAGTTTTGGTGATTGGCTTGGGGAATTCGATGCGCAGCGACGACGCCCTAGGGTGTCACGCCGCCCGGGCTCTGGAGAAGATCTACTGGAACGAACCGCAGGTTGAGATCCGAACAGTTTTTCAGCTCACGCCGGAACTGGCGGAGGACATAGCCCATCGTGATTTAGTGTTGTTCCTGGACGCATCGGCCGGCGATATGCCGGGATTGATTCGGCAAACCAGTCTTGTGTCGGCGTCCTGCCAGGGAGACTTCGCCCACAGCTTTACCCCGTCAATGCTATTGGCGGCTGCTGAGAGCCTGTACGGCGACCCGCCATCAGCCACCAGTCTCACGTTAGGAGGCGAGTCCTTTGAAGTGGGTGACGAGCTGTCGCGAGGGGTGGCTCAACAACTGCCCAAAGTGATCAACCAGGCGAGAAGAATCATTGACGCTACTCTCGTTTCTGGCGCACTGAACTCTGCCCGATCCGGGTAGCTATGCCACGGACGGTCACCGCATCCGCACGCCTGCCGAAACGCGCGCCCGTCCGGTTACCGTGCCCTAAACTCCGATGAGCGCACCGCCAAAGGCGAGGCAGCGTCGTCCGCACCTGCGATCGATGATTAAGCGGCGACCGGTGTGTCCGTAGTGAGCGACCTGCGCTTCAGCAGAGAGTCGACCGTGTTGGCTAACTCTTCCACGTTGCTCGACACCACATAATCGCGAGATGGCGTGCCAGCCCCAGGATCAACCATCATTAGCAGTAGCTGCTTCGGGGCGCGCTCGCGGATTTGGTCACAGAGCTGCACGGCGTTTTCCATGTCGTCACTGGCGTTCACCACTATCAAATCGTAAGAACCTGGCTTGCAGCGGTTACGGGCTTCGGCGATCTTGAGAGCAGGGTAAACGGCAAAGCCAAGACCCTTCAGCGCCTGAATCCTCTTCTTACGGTCGGAAGACTTATCGATAATGAGAATCTTACGATTTTGATTCATATTTCATTTCACCTTTGCTCCCTTAATCTCTAACCAGCTACCTAAGAGAGAAGCTGCTGGGGTAGCAGAGGTTGTATTCAGCAAAGGTGTACTCTGCGCCAAAGCACGCCGGTTTGACACCAACAGAGTGGAAAAAAGAAAGGCACCTTTGTATCCAAGGTGCCCGGTTTGGCCTGTCTCGATGATTCAGGCGCCGACGAGTTTTTCGAGGACCGCTTTGTTCCTGATGGTCAAAGTCGATCCCTTGAGAACGGCAACCTGCCGCTTGCGAAAGTCCGCCAGTACACGAGTAACGGTCTCGCGCGAGGTACCGATGATTTGCGCGATCTCTTCGTGGGTCAGGGCCAACTTTACTTTAGGCTCTATCTTGTCGGCGCTGCTTGCGGTCCATTCCAGCAGCAAGCGTGCGAGTCGCTCAGGTGCAGAGTGGGACAATCCCAGGCTGCGAATCTGCTGATAGGCGCTTTGGCAATCTTTGCTGAGGTGCTGCGCTGCCTTCAGGCACGCATCCCCATGTGTTTGCAAGAACTTAAGGAAGTCTTCGCGCTTGATGAAGTTCAGTTGACAGGGCTGCCCGGTCTCCGCCGTGATTTCATACGGCGTTCCAGAAACTGTGGCATGCATGCCGAGAACCTCGCCGGGCTGCGCAATCTTCAAGATCAGCGTCTTACCCTCGGCCGACGTGGTGGACATCTTCACCCGTCCCTTGCAGAGCATGTAGATTCCGCGAGGCGACTGACCTTCAACGAACAGTACCGCCCCCGCCGGATAGGACGCCGTGTACTTGATCTTGTCGAAAGCTTCCAGCGCGGCTTTGGGAAGACCACAAAAAAAGCTGTCGTTGCGCAGCTTGCAGATGAGGCAATTCTCTACGAGTTCAAATCCGTAAGGTGACCCCACAGTGCCTCCGTTGCATTACCTGTCATGTTACACCTTAGACCGATACGTCGGTAAAAACCACAATTTCTGCGGTCGCCCTAGCGAACCTCACGCCTGAGCGAAGGTTCTAACGATCTGACACGCCCGAATACGCGGCGCGGCAAATATGACGAACGAGGAAATCCGATGAAGATCAAATCGATACTCTGTGTTGTGGTCCTTGCAAGCTTCAGCACTTTGGGCTGGGCCGCAGATGACCGGGCTGCCGTCGAGGACCGGTTGCAGCGCGCCGGTGAAGTTCTGAACCAGATCATGGCGGCACCTGATAAAGGTATTCCGGGCGATGTCTATGCCCATGCCAAATGTGTGGCCGTCGTACCTGCTCTGAAAAAAGGTGCCTTTGTTTTCGGGGCCGAACATGGCAAAGGCGTTGCGACCTGCAGAACGTCGAATGGGTGGAGCGCTCCGGCCTTCTTCACCATCACTGGCGGCAGCTGGGGTGCGCAGATCGGCGGCGCAGAGGTTGATCTGGTCATGCTGATCATGAACGACAAGGGCATGCAGCAACTGTTGTCCAGTAAGTTCGAATTGGGCGGCGATGCTAACGTGGCGGCTGGCCCGGTCGGTCGTGACGCCTCCGGCAACACCGACTGGAAGATGAACTCCGAAATTTTGACCTACTCGCGTTCCAAGGGGATTTTTGCCGGTATCGCTCTGAAAGGAGCTGCCATTCACCCAGACGAGGAAGCCACCCAGGCATTTTACGGACAACCGGAGACCACCCGAGCGCTGCTGACAGGAAGCGTGCCTCCTCCGGCAGGTGCGCAGCCGTTTCTGGCGGCCGTCGCAAGCAACAAGGCGGTAGCGTCCGAGAACCACTAGGTCAGCTTTCATTTACAGTATGAAACGGCAGCGGGAAAAACCTGCTGCCTTTGTTTTTGCGCTAATACCGCGATTTGGGAAATCCCTCTTTAGTGTCAGCATAAAACGTGGCCGTCCCTGAGCGCTCTCGTGACCGACGTCACAAGCAGCCGTATCCGGCATCACAGACCGATTGGCAGTTCTCAAAGGAAAATCGCGCCCACAACGGCTCAATAGGCGGGAAGCGTGCGGTCCAATGCTTTCCCGGGCGGGCCGGGCAGGAACCGCAGTTCCTGTCCGGAGGCAGAATCGCCTGATTCTGCTTGCCTCAGCTCCGTGCCGGGCAAGACTTTCGACCACTCTCCTCTACCCCATAGCGCTTCCCGCCATGGTTGTTCGCTTCACCTGGCCGGCCCAGACCAGGATGGCTCATCGTTCGCAGCGTGGGAGGTTGAACCGACGATGTTTTCAGAGGATCCGGGCGACCTACGCTCACCGATGTTCGCTAACAATTTTTACATTCCAGATCTTGAATTTGCTTTGAACAACGACTTTCATGTGCGACTTTGAGTTGTTCGTTACACCGTAGTTGGGCAGAAGGGAGACACATTATGGTTACAGCAGGAGCAGTGAGACCGGTCGAGTCAATCGAAATTGGAAGCACTGGGTTGAATCGCTGGTGGCGGGTATTCGGCGGATTGATGATGAATATTGCTCTCGGCACACTCTATGCCTGGAGCGTTTTTGTGGCTCCCCTGGAGAAGGAATTTGGATGGAAGCGAGCCGATACCTCGATGGTATTCACCATCGCGGTCGTGGTCTTCGCGCTGACTTTCATCGTCGCTGGCCGGCTGCAAGATAAGTTCGGCCCGTTCTGGGTATCTCTGACGGGTGGCGTGCTGGTAAGCCTTGGCTTCTTCTTGTGTTCCTTCACGCACAGCCTTACCTACCTGCTGATCTGCTTCGGAGTGATCGGTGGACTCGGCAACGGCTTTGGCTACGCTACGCCGATCCCGGTAATGGCAAAGTGGTTTCCCGACAAGCGTGGATTAGCGGTTGGATTAGCGGTGGGTGGATACGGAGCAGGCTCGGCGCTCTTCGGACCGCTAGCTAATCTGAAGCTCATCCCCGCCTATGGTGTGCACACTACGTTCACAATTCTGGGCGCGATTTTCCTGGTGATGACAGTAATCGGTGCGTTCCTGTTGAAAAATCCCCCTGCCGGGTATAAGCCCGCCGGTTGGTCGCCGGCTGCTGCGACCGCGAAGGCCGCAGCCACTACCAGGGACTTCACGCCTACCCAAGTCCTATCGACGCCGACTTTTTACTTCATGTGGGTTGCCTATGCGCTTGGCACATCGGCAGGCCTGATGGTCATCAGCCAACTTGTTCCCTTCGCCAAGAGCGTTCACATCTCCAGCGCTGCGCTGGCCACCATGACTTTGGTGATCGGGGCTGTGGGTAATGCTTCCGGGCGAATCCTTTCCGGGTGGATGTCGGACGCGCTGGGCCGCTTAAATGTCTTGCGGCTCATGATCGCCATCTCGATGCTTTCTATGCCGGTGCTCTATATGGTCGGCGGTAATGTCGCCGGACTTTACGTGGCGGTCTTCGTCGTTTACTGGTGCTATGGCACACAACTCTCAGTCAACGCGTCGGCCACCGCCGACTTCTTTGGCGCAAAGAACGCCGGCATGAACTACGGAATGCTCTTCACGGCGTGGGGCGTCGCAGGCGTTATTGGCCCTCGCATCGGCGGCGTGCTGTTCGACAAGTACAAGAATTATCAGATGGCGTTCTATACCGCTGCGGTTCTGGCCGCAGTGGCGCTGGTGGCTGAGTTGTTGGCGCGCCGTCCGAAGAGCGCGTAAGCCGCTTTCCAGGGCTTCATAGACCGGCGGAGTTCGCCACGCGGCCGGCATCCGGCAGGCGGCTCGACCGCAGTAGTTCTTAAGGAGTGTGCTCAACATGAGTACCGCGACAAAATTGTCGGACGTTCAGGAATCCGTTAAAAACACCATCGAGGAATACGCTCCTCCGGCGATCGTCAAAGAACAGGCCTTGCTGAAAGATTGGGCTGTGGAACGAGACCGCTTCCTTATCGACCCTGACAAGTTCTGGGGCGACATCGCTCAGCAATTCGTCTGGTCGAAGCCTTGGGACAAGGTCTTCGAGTGGGACGGCATTCACCACAAGTGGTTTACGGGCGCGCGCACTAACATTACCGTCAACGCACTCGATCGACATGCCAAGTCGGAGAACTGTAATCGGGTCGCGTTTATCTGGCTCGGCGAGGATGGTACCGAGCGTTACGTCACCTACGGCCAGCTCTACCGCGACGTTTGCCGATTTGCCAACGGACTGAAGTCGCTCGGCGTGAAGAAGGGGGATCGGGTTGTCATCTACATGCCGCTGACGGTGGAGGGCACGATTGCGATGCTGGCTTGTGCCCGTATCGGAGCAATCCATTCGGTCGTTTACGCTGGACTTGGTCACACTTCGCTGCGCGACCGCATTGAAGATGCACAGGCCCGCGTAGTGATTGCCGGCGACGCGGGATTCCGCCGTGGCAAGACCGTGCCGTTGAAAGGCATCGTTGACGAAGCACTCGACGGCCTCGAAACCGTGGAGAGGGTTGTGGTCTTCACCCGCGATCCCAAAGCATTCGAGCCGGCTAGTGCTCGCGAAGTGGACTTCCGGGAACTGATGAAGTTTCCACCCGAATGTCCGGCGGAGGATATGGATGCCGAAGATCCGCTGTTCATCCTCTACACTTCAGGCACAACCGGCAAGCCCAAGGGCGTGGTGCATGTCCATGGGGGATTCATGGTTGGCACCACGTATCATCTATCTTCCTTCTTCGACGTCGGTCAACGGGACATCTTCTGGTGTACCTCGGACATCGGCTGGATTGTCGGCCATTCCTACATCGTGTACGCGCCGCTGTGCGCCGGCGTCACGACGATGTTCCGCGAAGGTGCCGTGGACTATCCGGACCCGTCAATTGCCTGGCAGATCGTGGAGCGCTACGGTGTAACGAAGATGTTTACCGCTCCTACGGCTTTGCGCATGTTCATGCGCTACGGCGAGGCGCTTCCCGCGAAGCACGATATAAGTTCGTTGCGCGTGATTGCCTGTGCCGGCGAGCCCCTGAATCCCGAGGCGTGGCGTTGGGCACAAGCCCACCTCGCCGGGGACGGCAAGTGGGGATACGTCGTCGACAACTGGTGGCAGACCGAGCTGGGGGGGCCGGCGCTCGGAACTCCGATCACGATGCCGATGCGTCCCGGCAAAGCGGGTCTGGCACTGCCCGGATGCGAAGCTGATGTTGTGGATGTAAACGGTCTTCCGGTGCCTCCCGGAGTCAGCGGGCGTCTGATCCTGAAGCGTCCCTTCCCGCACTTCATGCGCACCATCTGGAACAATCCGGCACGCTTCGAGCGGGATTGGCAAGACATCCCGAACGCTTACGTAACCGGCGATCTTGCCACCAAGGATGCAGACGGCTATATCGCCGTGATTGGCCGAGCCGACGACGTTTTGAACGTTGCAGGCCATCGCATCGGTACTGCAGAGGTGGAGAGCGCGCTGGTCTCGCATCCCGCCGTCGCCGAAGCCGCAGCGATCGGAATCCCAGACGTTTTGAAAGGTGAAGCGATCGTGGCCTTCGTGCAGCTGCGGGCCGGACATGTCGCCTCGGACACGCTGCTCGCCGGCCTGATCGAACACGTCCGCCGTGAAATGGGTCCGATCGCAACCCCGTCGGCAATTAAGTTCGTCACCGCCCTGCCAAAAACGCGTTCCGGCAAGATCATGCGTCGTTTGTTGAAGGCGCAGGAGACTGGAGCGGAGATCGGTGATCTCTCAACTTTGGAGCAATAGTGAGGCAAAGCGCGCGGCTTCCAACGGAAGTGCGAGACGCTTGCCGAACGCTCCCAAACCCGTACAATAACGATCAGCCAAATGTCAATAAAACCCGCTCTCATCGGAGGCATGTAGATGGCGACGCAAGAAACCGCAATGGTACCGAATATCGATTCGACCCTGCAGGAAACTCGGTTATTTCCTCCACCAGAAGAATTCAGCAAGAACGCACACATCCGAAATGAGGCGGATTACGAGCAGCTTCGCGCCAGGGCCGCCGCCGATCCGGAGGCATTTTGGGCCGAGATCGCCAAGCAGTTGCACTGGTTCAAGCCTTGGGACAAAGTGCTGGAGTGGGACAGTCCATGGGCGAAGTGGTTCGTCGGCGGGAAGATCAATCTTTCTTATAATTGCCTCGATCGCCACGTTCAGACCTGGCGAAAAAACAAAGCTGCCATCATTTGGGAGAGCGAACCTGGCGACGTGCGGACGCTCACCTATCAGCAACTTCTTATCGAAGTGCAAAAATGTGCAAACGTCTTGAAGTCGCTGGGAATTAAGTCAGGCGATCGCGTCGCGATCTACATGGGGATGTGTCCGGAGCTGCCGATCGCGATGCTCGCCTGTGCCCGCATCGGCGCGCCGCATTCTGTGGTGTTTGGCGGATTTTCCGCGAATGCTCTGGTCGATCGCATCACCGACCAGGAAGCCGTCGCGGTCATCACGCAAGACGGCTCGTATCGGCGCGGATCGGAAGTGAAGTTGAAGCCTGCGGTCGACGAAGCTCTGGAGCGCTGCCCGAGCGTGAAGAACGTTCTGGTCTACAAGCGCACGGGCAGCGAAGTGGGTTGGAAGGAAGGCCGCGATCACTGGTGGCACGAATTGATGGCCAAAGCCAGCGACAACTGCCCGGCAGAAGAACTCGACTCCGAACATCCGCTGTACATTCTCTACACCTCAGGCACCACTGGAAAGCCTAAGGGCATTGTGCACACCACGGGAGGCTACTCCGTCGGAACCTACATCACCAGCAAGTGGGTCTTCGACCTGAAGGAAGACGATACTTTCTGGTGCACGGCCGACATCGGCTGGGTGACGGGTCACAGCTATATCGTCTATGGCCCGCTGCAGAATGGTGCGACGTGCGTAATGTACGAGGGCGCGCCTAATTGGCCTGCCTTCGACCGCTTCTGGGCGATCATCGAAAAGCATAAGATCAATACCCTGTACACCGCGCCGACGGCGATCCGCACCTTCATCAAGTGGGGCGACGAGTGGCCGAAGAAACACGACCTCAGCAGCCTGCGTTTGCTCGGCACGGTCGGCGAGCCCATCAATCCCGAGGCCTGGATGTGGTACCGCGAAGTCATCGGCGGCAATCGCTGCCCGATCGTCGACACCTGGTGGCAGACCGAGACCGGCGCGATCCTGATTGCCCCTGTTCCCGGCGCCGTGGCTACCAAGCCCGGGTCGGCGACCAAGCCGCTGCCGGGAATCATCGCGGAGGTCGTTACCCGAAGCGGTGAGCGAGTTCCACTCGGCTCGGGGGGATACCTGGTTATCAAGAAGCCGTGGCCATCGATGCTGCGCACTATCTACGGCGACCCTGATCGCTACATTCAGCAGTATTGGTCCGACATTCCCGGAGTGTATTTCACGGGCGACGGCGCACGCGAGGACAAGGACGGCTACTTCTGGGTGATGGGCCGCGTGGACGACGTGCTGAACGTCTCGGGTCACCGCCTCAGCACCATGGAGATCGAGTCGGCGCTGGTCGCGCATGACAAGGTCGCGGAAGCCGCGGTCGTCGGACGTCCTGACGAGATGAAAGGACAGGCCGTCGCTGCCTTCGTGACACTCGAGATGGGCCATCAGCCTTCGGACGCGCTGAAGGAAGAGTTGCGGCAATGGGTGGCTAAGGAGATCGGCTCGATGGCAAAACCCGACGACATTCGCTTCACTGATCAACTTCCCAAGACACGCTCAGGCAAGATCATGCGGCGTCTGCTGCGGGAGTTGGCGGCCGGCGGCGAAGTGAAAGGCGATATCACCACGCTGGAAGACCTGAGCGTCATCGCCAAGCTGAAGGAAGAAGAAGCATAGGGATTGCAGAACATTGCAACTGTATCCGGGGCGCGGGAAGCGCCCCCGTTTTTTTGTGCTCCTGAGCAGAGGAGCCTCGCCGTTTTGCCGTCATGCAGCGGGCAGTGGGACTTCTTCTTGTTGTCATCCTGGGCGGAGAGGTCACGTGCGGCCGAATGTAGTCGAAGGACCTGCGGTTTGCCTGCCCGCGAAGATCAGGTTTCCCGCACTCCGCCGGTATTACATCGTGAAATAGTTTGCTATTCACCCATCCTCGGCGGCGGTTCCGGTCCAGGCTCCTCGGGCCATCGCGGTGGCTCGATCACCGGATCAGCCGGCGCTTGCGATGGCGGCAGCTCAATCGCTCCAGGTTCTGGAACTGTTTCGATCACCTTGATAACTGACGTCTCGACCACCTCAACCGGTGCGAACCGCTCGTACCAAACCACGGCGCTGGCTCGCTGCCAGAGCCGCGAAGCGATCAGCGCCAGCAGGATCAACTCGAGCAACAGGAATGTGAGTAAGACAGTCTTCGCCGGCAGCAAGGTCCAGATCCACAGGCCAATCGCCAGCACAGCCCAGGCGAAAAACGCGATGCAGAAATAGACACGCAGTAGTTTTCCCCACTGGCTTCTGAGAATGCCTGCCGATCGCCAGGTGTTGCGCCACATACCGCGCTCGTTCAACGCCACGGCGCGCACTTGCGCGATGTCAAACCAGAGCCTCACACATAGAGCCAGCAGTGTCAGAACAAACGCGCCTGTTACCAAGACGTAGAAGCCGCTTTTGTCAGACAAGGCGCGGTCGTCCACGTAGTTAGACAACTTGTGTACCAGACCATGCAGGAAACCCAGAACCGCGAGGGGGATTAGCGATATGAGCATCAGACGAACAAAGCGCCAGAAAAATCCGCCGGAAGCCGCGAAGAACTCGCCAGTATTGAACTTGCGATCCTCGAAATACACCGACACAATTCCGCCGGCTACGAACAGCATGAACAGGAAGAAGAGAACGGAGCTCAGAAGCGACATTCCGTGCGAGTTCAACAGGTTCACCTGAGGCCGGTCAACCAGCTCGAAGAACATGCCAACGTCGAAGCGTTCGAACAACAGGCGGCCGGCCAATGAGTGACCTATTGAGTCGTTGAGGGTATGTGCGGCCTCGTGCGCTCCCAAGGCGCCGAGAACGAGGTTCGCCACGAAGACCCACCATAGCACCCGCTGATGGCGTGTCACGCGTGCCGCTCCTGCCGCTACCAATCCCTTGTCTTGATCAAGCATTGTCTCTCCGGACATCGTGTTTATCAGACTGCTTTCTGATGGGGCTAAAGCCCCAGCCTTGGAGGGCGACCCCTGACGCGGACCTGAAGGTCCGCTCTACCGCCCGTGTCGCCTCAGCCGAGTGAAGGTCCGCTCTACCGCCCGTGCCCGCCTCACCCGACTGAAGGTCCGCTCTACCCGCCTATGGTCTCGCTCGCAACCCGACCTCTGCCGTCCCCTCTGCCAGACCGCGTACCCATACCTACCTACGTCAGCCAGCTTGCGGCCTGCGCCAGCAATTGCGTCAGGAACGTCCAATAAGTTGCGATCTTCATGGTCGCGCCATACTGCGCCTCAGCGCTCTTGCTGTTGTTCAGGTAATCGCGATCGAGAGTGACCCGATAATCAGGGTCGATCTGGGCGGACACGATCTGCGCCTTTTTGTGGTAGATGTAGCGCATCCAGCGATCGCGGCCGTCCCAGTGTTCGTGAATGGTTTCGCCGTTGTCGAATTTGATTTCGGCATTGACGGGGAAGACGAAGTCCCCCTTGCGATGCAGAATGACCTGCGTCTCGTACTCGGTCACGCCCTTCTTCTCGTCTAAGTTTTTCTCGTACCACGCCATCGGATTGGAATCCGCTCTTAAGACTTGGTAATCGAGCATCTGCGTGCCATAGACGGCCTGCTGCCAGTACCATCCAAGGTCCTGCTGGGCCACCTCGTTCACGGTGTTCAGAAAATCTTCCTGCGTGGGATGCTGGAAGCGATACTTCATGAAGTATGCATGCAGGGCCTTACGCAAGGTGTCTTCGCCCACCACGTTCTCCAGCGTCACCAGCATGCTCGCTGTCTTGCCGTAAGTGACGTCGCCGTAGCTCTCCATGCTCACGTCGGTATAGCTAATCCGGGAAAGCGGATCGCGATCGGGCGCGCTTAAATACGACATGCGCTGCGCCTCGCGCTCGCCCATCTGCGCGCCCATGAAGTTCACGATGCTGGTGTTCTGGCCGAACAGACTATCCATCACCTTCACTTCGGTGTAACTGTTGATGCCCTCGTCGAGCCAGGCATTCTCGAATTCGTTGGTGGCCACCATGGCGTACCAGTACTGGTGGCCGAATTCATGCTCTGTAACCAGCTCGGGAAAGCGAAGACCTTTGGGAACCCACCAAGTGGTGTCGCCGGTGATGAACGTGGGATATTCCATGCCGCCGGCTTCCATGCCCCCGTGGGGCGGATCGACCACCGTGATTTGCGCATAAGGGTACGGCCCATACCAGTCGTCGAATCGCCACATCGTGTTATGGACAATGTCGGTATACCGCTGCCACGAACTCTTGTGCGATTCATAGGTAAGCAGGCGAATCTTTACCGGGCCCACGCTGCCGTCGAACTGGCTGTTCACAACCTTGAAGTTCGGGTCCGCCGTCCACGCGAAGTCAATCACATCCTCAGCGTGGAAGGCGACGGTCTTGGTTCCGTTGCCGTTGTCCGCCTCGCCAACCTGCACGCCGGTCGCGCCGATAATGTAATTCTTCGGCAAGGTCACCTTCACGTCATAGGTACCGAAGTCGGCAAAGAATTCGGTGAGGGCATGAAACTGGTGACAGTTCCATTGGTCATGCCACCACACACCGACTTTGGGAAACCATTGTCCCGCGAGAAGGAAGCTACGCTTGTAGCCGGTGCGCGCGATGACCTCGGGGAACTTTGCCTTGAAGTCGATCTTGAAGACCACGTCCTGGCCCGGCGGAACGGGCCTCGGCAGTTGCACTTGGAAAACGGTCTTGTCGTTGGGATTGCCATCGTCGGGCGAGATGAACTTCAGCTGCTTCGTGAGGTCGCCCATGCCCACGACTTCAAACTTCGTCACCTCGTTCGAACCAAAGTCTGTGTCTTTCCATTCCTCGAGATTGCTGGAGCGAAAGTTCCCGTCACGGTGCGCCTCGTAAATCCAGGTGGACTTCGGCTGAAAAGCATTCAGGTAGAGATGGAAGGGGAAGTGGTCCAGTGGCCTGCCGGTGAGATTGTGATACGTGAGCGTCTCAGTGGCCGTAACTGTGTGGCTCGTGGGATCGTACCCGGCATCGATCTGGTAAGCCACAACCCGCTGTGACAATGGGCCAGTGACCTTTGGCGCGAAGGGACTCTGGGCGAAGCCCGGCATTCCGAGGAACAACAGCAAAACCCAAGTGGCCCGAAGTCGGACGACTTGCGCGCTCCATGGCATCAAGTGATTCTCCTTACACGGCGGGATTTGGCCTTCCGGAGAGTATATGCCGGAGAGAGTAGCGGCCCCGTTCGTCGTCCCGTGGATTTATGGGCTCAACCAGGAATTTTGGCTAGCTCATGATAATACCGCCACTTACTGAGGTGGTAACTGTGGAAAATGTCCGTTCATTTCGGCGTCCGACGCGTTCCGGGTTTGCGGGCCGTGGTGGTGGCCGCGTCTAAGCTGGCAGCGACGACGTCGAAGCCGGCGATCGGACCGTTCCAGCGTAACTGTTCCACATCTTCAAAGAGTGCAATGTCGGTGCGAAGGGTGGCGAGGGTGCGAAAGAGGGTGGCACGATCCATCTCGCGGCAGAGCGTGGCAGCGAGGGTGCTCGCGTTGTTCGCGTTTACTCGCCAGTCGCGGCAGTCGGCCGGGATTGATTCGAGGTGCTTAAATTTGGCGAGGACGGCCCCCGACGATTTCGCTCCCCAGCCCGGCAATCCGGGGTAGCCGTCGGCGGCGTCGCCGACCAGCGCCAGATAGTCGGGGATCGATGCCGGAGAGACGCCGAACTTTTGGACGACACCGCCTTCATCGATCGTGATGCGCGTTCGACGATTCAGCTGGACGATGCGCGAGCCCTGCACACACTGAGCGAGGTCCTTATCGGGCGTGCAGATGATAACGCGCTGGACCCGCTTGTCGCGAGCAGCCGCGGTGGCGGCAGCCGCGAGCGCATCGTCCGCCTCGAACTCAACCATTGGCCAAACGACAACGCCTGCCGCCGACAGCACTTCTTCGAGCAGCGGGAATTGTGCCAACAGCTCGGGTTCGACGCCGTCGCTCGTCTTGTAGCCCGGCCATAGCTGGTTGCGGAACGATTCGATGACGTGGTCAGTGGCCACCGCAAGGTGGGTAGCTCCAGCCTTGATCATCCCCAATACTGAGGCCAGAACTCCGCGGACGGCGGCAATCTCGCGGCCCTGTTGATCCTTGGCGGACGGCAGAGCGTAGTAGTGGCGGAAAAGTTCGTACGTGCCGTCGATAAGGTAGATTTCCAGGGCCGCCGCTCCGCTACCACCCTACAGAACCGATGCGGAGACAGCAAGATGCAACAGACCCGAACGAATGATCTGCTCCGCTCCTCTGCGCAAGGAAGCCAGAGGAGCGGAGCCTGGTCGGGCCGTGCGTTACTTGAGTAAGCGTGCGTCCGAGGTTACCGGGGTGAAAGAAACGCCCCGCAGCACTTCGGCGAATTGGGCCGTCTTCAGCGTGACGAAGCTTTCGTTTGTCGGCAAAGTCGTAGCGCTCAGCAGATCGGTGATCGCGACGAGCTTGTTGGGATCGGCTCCTTGATCGCCATTGCCGCTCACCGTGGAGGTGATGGCATAGATGGTCGCAGTTCCGTCATTGTTCACGACACCGGTAATGTTACGCAGACCATCGGCTCCCGGAGACCACGGCAATCCTGTCGCCGAGTTGTTTCCCGTTGGATAGCCAGGAACTGTGTAGGGCACGCCCAATTTCAAACCGGCTTGCAGCGTATAGGCCAACTGCCACTGACCCGATGTGGAGTTGAAGATCCACTTCTGCAAGCCCGCGGTCGTCTGGCTTGCCGCTACGGTGTAGCTTCCGTTGGCATAGGTATTGTCGCCATTGCCTTCATCGGCGACGTACAGTGTGGTCGGATTGGCGAACCAGATCCCGAAAGGAAAGGACGTTTTGGTCTTGAGCTTCGTGGGAAAGCCCTTCAGCACGCACATATTGTTGGGATCAAGCCCCATGGTCTGCAGCACCGACTGGTTATAGTTCATCGGCGCGGTGGGCAGAGTCGCATTGCTGGGAGGCAGACCGACGCCATTCGAATCGTTGCAGATCGTGAGCGTCGGGTCCACCCAGTAGACGGTGTTGATGCCGTTGCCGCCGCTGCCCTTGGTGTAATACAAAACGTTGTTGAAGATCGTGAGGCCACGGAAATTCGTGTCTTTGCCAATCTTGTCCTGCGTGTCTCCAAGCTGGGTGATGTTGAAACTGGCCACGGGTGTGGGCATGCCTGGGTCCTGAAACATCTCGGCGATAGTCTCAGGGGTCAGGATCTGCGCGCCGGCTCCGATAATGACGCCGTCGGGCTGAGGATTTCCTCCGTTGCCGGCGTTGCCCGCCGTATAAAAGAAGTCCGCGTCATTGCTGTTGTTCAAGATCGCGGCGCGACCGTTATTGCCGCTGTAGGCATTAGTCGTGGTGAAGTTGAATTTGCCGTTCACATCGACGCGAGCGACGGCGCGATAATAGCGGGTACCGACCGGGTTAGTCGGATCGAAGACGGCCGGCGTATTCGAGTTCGATACGTCAAGGTAGTCGACCGGCGAAACATATCCCATAAACGTAAGGTACTGGCCGTCCGTCGATAGGTTGAGCGCCACCTCGGATTTGGAAGAGAAGCTGGTGACCAGTTCGTCTTTAATAGGCGAGAAGCCCTCTTGCAAACTGTTGGGGAGTTCGAGTGTGTTGACCAAAGCGCCTGTCGGAGTGACTTGGTCGAGGAACAACTTTGCCGTGATCCCGAAGCTACCATCGACAAGATTGTTGTTCCAGACGTACGGATAGGTACCGTCGTTGGTCGCGTTGCCGCTGCATCCGGCCGTCGTGATCTGACAATAGGGAGGCAGCAACTGGCCGACCTTCACGTTGTTGGGATTATTGTCGTACACGCTACGGCTGACCACCAGGTTCCCGGGCTGGAAGTGAGTTTGAGCCGACACGACCGTCAACCCGCCCACAAGGGTCAATGAAACCACCGCCGTCTTTCGAGCGCTCCTGCGTAGCAGCTGCAGTCCAGGTACGAAGTTCGCTGTCATGAAGAAATCTCCTTGAATATCACCGCTTCAGTCCGGTTGTCCGGAAGAAATCCTCAGCGATGTTCGCAGCGAAGTTTTGCTTTAGAGTTACAAGAACGTGACGGTTCGGTGAATGTTAGGCAGGGATTGAGGACCGAAAGGTTGAGTGGAAATACTCGAATCGCACCCAGTGCCCAAAGACAGCGTGGCGTAGGCACCCGCTACCCGAACTCCCGGTTTCGAACCGGTTCGTTGTTGGAGGAGGACAGGCTCGCCAGCATGCGGCGTAACGTTCCCGCATCCTGGTATCGGCTGAGAGCGCGTTGCTCATGAATTCGAGCCGAGCGTAGCTGATTGAGGTCCCTGGCACGAACAGCCATACGCTTGGCGAGCGAAGCACTCTCTTCGACGGTGCGCAACGCAGCCCATAGAGCTTTTTCGTAGGTCTGTTCTTGCTCATGACTCAGATACTTGGAGGTGAAGGCATGGCCCACGCGACAGCGGTATCGCTGGAAACCGCCATCGTCGATTTTCCAGAGAACGCCTCCGCAGTCCGGGCACCCATAGACCGACGGCTCCCCCAGAGAGGACTCATCTTCGATCTGACGCATATCGAACTCCGCAAATCTGGTTTCCTTTTGGAGTGCAGCCTGCGAATCTGCCAATACCGGTCTGGCGCCGGCAACTTCTTCACTGGTGAGTTGACTAAGCAGACTTGGAATCTCGCTCGGCGATGCAAGCAGCGCATCGGGGACATAGGCCAAGGCGCTGCGAGGCATATCCGGATAAAGAGCAGTGGCGGGATCCTGTACGACGGCGGCTCCGCCCGCGGAGCGCACCGCCATCAATCCTGAGGTGCCATCGTCGAGAACGCCGCTTAGGACAACCCCGATCACTCGCGGCCCGAAGACCGCTGCTGCCGAGCGGAACAACGGGTCGATGGCCGGTCGGTGAAGGTTTTCGCGCGGACCCTTTACGACACGTATTGTCCCGGGCTCAAGGATGAGGTGGAAATCCGGTGGTGCAACGTAGATTCGCCCGTTCTCAATCGGCGCTCCATCCTCTGGATGTACGGCCCGTAATCTTCCGCCTCGGCTGATCACTTCTGGCAAGCGGCTGGGGCTGTGATTGGACGTGTGAAGAACCGCAAATAGGGATGCCGGAAGATCGGGGGGAATGTCGCAGTTCAGCTGTCTTAAGGCATCCAAACCGCCCGCTGAGGCTCCAATGACGATGATATCGCGCTTTGGCATGACGCGTCTTGGATGTCAGAAACCGAATTTGTGGTTTGCCTGATCGATGGAGGGATTTGTACGCGCAAATGCTTCGATAGGTTTTTGGAGCGGCCTGGAAGCGTCCCCTTCGGACCGTAGTAGTGCCGAGTGGCACCTAAGCTCCCCTTTTGCGAATTCCCGACCTCTAGGGGTGTGCTTTGGCGGCTTCTGTCTTAGGTGCATCCGCCGCAGATGTCTTAGCGGCATCGGGCTGCCCGGCCTTGGCGGCGTCGGCCTGGTTCTTCACGGCGACGGTCGTGATCGCGGGCGAAGTCTTTGCCGGTGCGGGAAGCCCACACGCCGCTGGTGGATTAATCATCTCCTTGGCGAACACGCGATAACTCTTCCGGCCCGGCTGCAGAGTCGACCAATATCCCGACTTGGAGAGAATGGGTTTCTTCTGGGTGATGATCTGGTTGGTCAGGATCTTGATTCCGCACTCCAGATTATTCTTCGGTTGCAGGATCGTCTTCGCCGGATCTTTGGGCGGAAGCGTCTTGTCCTTGTCCCAATCGAAGTCACAGCCGTAGCGTTTCTGGTCTTCATAGGACAGTTGCAGCAAGCCCTCGGTGCGTGCAGTATGCTTGGTGACCGGATCTACTTGCGAAACCTCTGGCTCCGGCTGGCGCACGCGCGTGGTGGGGTTTAAACCGGCTTCGGCTCCCGCAAGCGCCTGGAAGAAATAAGCCCAAAAGGCACGCTTGTCGACTTCGCTCATCGTGTAGAAGCGTGGACAGAACTTTCGCACGTCGCGTGGAACCTGCGAGCTGAGCAACTCGGGCGGGATGTTTTTCTCGATGATTTGGTCCCACGCAGGATCCCAGGTCTTACCGCCGAGCTCGGCTTTCTTAGAGTCGATAGGAGTTGCTGGAGCTGGTTTAGTGGCTTGCGCACGCATTAAGGGGGAGGTGCTGACGATGACACTAAGAGCCAGGAGCACTCTGGAGAGCCAACTCGCCATTACCCCTGGTGGAGACGAACGGATGTAGGAAGTTCCGAGCATGAGGGTTCGACGCAGTGCAGGAGACATGCTGTTGCCTGAGGAATAAATCGTGACATTTGGCAACCTGGAATCTGCAACGCCGATAAAGAAACGGCGCCAGCAAGGCTGACGCCGCCAAAAGGTGGTTGCTGCCTATTTCCGCGAGAGCGAGGCGGGAAGGGGATCGCTCAAGCCATTGGCGACATCTACCAAGGTTGGGTCGACCAGGCGATTCTTGTTGATGGCCTCAGCCAATGGCACGGAGACAATATCGTTGCCGCGCAGGGATACCATGTTGCCGAAACCGCCCGTATGCACCAGGTCAATGGCGCCGATGCCGTAACGGGAAGCCAGCACGCGATCGAAGGCACTGGGCGAGCCTCCGCGCTGGATGTGGCCGAGCACGACATAGCGCGTTTCTAGCCCGGTACGGCGCTCGACCTCGCGGGCCAGGATCTGACCGACGCCGCCAAGGCGAACGTGGCCGAACTCGTCTTTGCCCATCTCCGTAACAACGGGCGCTCCGTGTTTGTCGTCGCTGGCGAACTTCGCGCCCTCGGCGACGACTATGATGCTGAAGTACCGGCCGCGGGCGTGACGCATCCGAATACGCTCAGCGACCTCATCGACGTCGAACGGTTTTTCGGGAATGAGGATAACGTCAGCGCCTCCGGCGATGCCGCTGTACATGGCGATCCAGCCGGCGTCACGTCCCATGACCTCGACGACCATAACTCGCTGATGGGCTTCGGCCGTGGTATGCACCCGGTCGATGGCTTCCATCGCGGTATTCACGGCGGTGTCGAAGCCGAAGCAAAAATCGGTGCCGCTCAGGTCGTTGTCGATCGTCTTGGGAACGCCCACGACGTTGATGCCCTGCTCATATAGCTTTTGGGCGACGCTGTTGGTGTCGTCACCGCCAATGGCAATGAGCGCATCAATATTGTTGGCTTTCAGATTTTCGACGCAGCGCTGCAGTCCCCCGTCGCGCTTCGACGGATTGGTGCGCGAAGTCAGCAGGATGGTGCCCCCGCGCGGCAGGATTCCGGAGATGGCATCCATGTCGAGAACTCTGGTCTTGTTCTCCATCACACCGCGCCAGCCCTCGAGAAATCCAACGATTTCGTCGTCATAGTGCAGGATGCCCTTGCGCACGATGGCGCGTATTACCGCGTTCAGTCCAGGACAATCGCCGCCGCCAGTCAACACACCGATCTTCATCTTCGAAAAAAGCCTCCAGGTAGATAGTAAAGGTATCGCGGGATTCTTGCAGCCTGGAGGCAGCCGGACGCGTAACATGTTCGACATCATGCGGAGGCGGACAGCAATGGAGCAGACGCACGAATTCCGGTCCTACGGAGAGTTTTTCGATTTCTACCTTGGCCAGCATAGGGAGCCGCTCAACCGCTGGTTGCACGCCATTGGCACCACCTTGGGAGTCGCCGTCGCGATTATCGCCGTTGCGACGCACCATCCGTGGTACGCCTTGTTGTGGCCTGTAGTGTCATACGCCTTCGCCTGGACGGGACACTTTGTGATTGAGAAGAACAAGCCGGCGACCTTCGGACATCCGTGGTGGTCGCTGATCAGCGACTTCCGCATGCTGGGCCTGATGGCGACAGGGAGGCTGGGCTCGCGCCTTCGCGCAAGCGCTGAGCGGAGGTGAATTGTCACCATTCATCCTTCACCCGTTCGCAGGGCGAGCCTTGATGCAGAGCGTGGCAATCGCAGGTCCCTCACCCCTGAAGGGGATTCGGGATGACAAAGTTAGGGGGAATCGGGATGAAACTGCAGCGATGCCAGAGCCCGGCGGAACGGCAAACTACGAACCGTGGGTTTGCCTATCCTCCTGGCTTCACATCCGTCGCTCTGCCGCCGTTGTACGTGACTTTCATCGGATGGCCATTATTCCCGTAGTCGACGACGCGCGGGTCTGATTGGCCAGTTCCCTCCGGAGTGCCCATGCCAACCGCGAATGATGCCTGCAGTTCGTTCATGCCGGGCTTCACTTCGTGTTGGTCGATTGCCTGCCACACGTCGGGGGACCAATGTTTATAGAGTTGCCGCGGATCCTGAATGAACAGGATGTCGTCGGAGTAGATGGTGTAGGTTCCGTTCTCTTCGGTGCCGATCGGGAAGGCATAGCGCTTTCTGCCCTTCTCGAACACGGCCATGACTTGCTTTTCAGGGCCGGATGAGGCGCGATCGACGATTACGTCTTTAATCTCCAGCTTCTCGATAGGCCCCAGCGTTCCGGCTGGGTGCTGCGTGTCGGGGTGGCCAGCGTAGGGATAGTAAGTGAAGCGATAGCCTTCACGTACCCACACAGGCTGCTGGGTTAGTTGTTTCGCGTCCTTCAGATCCTGGGGCCGCAATTTCTTCGGCATCACGTAGAAATCAGGATCGACCGCGACCTGTGACTGCGGATGACCCACGACAATCACGCGCCGCTCGCGCATATTCCTGTAGAAGTTGATGCCAGCCGCCAGCAGCGCGATCAGCAGCACGAATTGAAAAATCTTTCCCGGTTTTGCCATAAGTCTGTCCGGAAACTTCGATGCAGGCGCAGGCCCTAAGGTCAATTCTTCGGGCGTCTAAGACGAATTCTTCATAGCGCCAATCCAGAGCTGGATTCATACTGCCTTCACCTTGTCCCACACAGAATCGCTCGATGACCTGCCGCGCCCTTGGGGGAAACGGAGCGTTCCGGGAGTCGGGTGAGTTGGGATTTCCCGGCAGCCTAACAGCTGCCGGGCTTGTGTTTTGGTTACGCCCGACGTCTTATGCGCGCTCTGTGAACTGCACGCCGCCGCTCGGGTCGAGCTATCGGCCCGCGGCGGCCCTTGTACCGTAAAGTGGTAGATCCTTCCAAAGTTATTTCTTTCCTACCCCGTTTCCCATCAGATACGCTTTTTTATCCTTCTAAAGCAGGCGGTTGATTCGGTTTCGTCGGCTGCCGAGCGCGTTTTGCCGGAACTCATCCCCGGCAGCGGCGAGCGCTCGATGTTTTCGACAAGAGGGGGGAGTAAGCAAGTGAAGGTGCGCTGGGTAAAGTCGGCGGTTTGCATCGCGATGTTCATCGCCAGCCCGATGTTTGCCCAGCAGACGATTGCGCGGCTCAATCACGAGCTAGAGATGGACAGAACGCATGTTTCGGCTGAATCTCATTTGCCGCGGAGAACGACGCAATCCGCCAAGCCCGAAAAGCCGCTGATCGAGACGCCGCTCTCACGTGGCGCGGCGCGCGCGCTGTTTGTGCAATCCGATTTGCGTGGCTCCCGATCGCTGGCGGCGCGGGCGCTCCGTCAGAATCCCTCCGACGCCGAGGCGCTCTTCGTACAAATGGAAGCGGCCGCCCTGCAGGCGGACGATGCGGCCATGCTCGATTCGGCAGTGCGCTTGTGCGAATTGGCGGGAGGGCCACAACCCGACGCTCGGGTTTTGCTGGCGGCTGTGCGTTTGCGCGAAGCCGCCGCGAACACCCGCGAGTTCCGCAAGCAGATTCCTCGAATCCAGGCAGTTCTGGCGAACTCCCAAGGAAATTGGCCTGACTTGCACGCAGCGCTGCTGGCTGCGGCGATGGACGGCGCGCCCGGCTTGGAGGCGCGCGTCGTATCTCGTGCCGCCGGAATTCTCACTGAATGGCGCATCGTAGGGCCCCTTGGGCAGCAGGCAGTGACCGATCTCGGTGGAGTGCGTGCGCCGGAAAGCGATAGCCTTAGCCGAGCAAACTATGCTGGCCATGCCGCCGAGGATTTTCAGTTTTCCGATGGCGTAGTTCGCTTGCCTGAATATCTAGCGCGACGGGGTGCCTTCTACGCTACTTCGAGTTTTGCTTCCCTGACGTCAGGCGCGTGGCAACTACAGGCCGAAACCGCGGGGATGTTGACCGTCATGATTGATGGGAGGCTGGTTCTCCGTCAGGATCCATTGACTCAACATGGGACCGCAACCCTCACCGAGACGATTGACTTATCTCCCGGACCGCATCGTGTGCGAGTGACATGTACAGGACCAGCCGCTGCTTTCCGCATTCGTGTGACACCTGAGATTGCGGAAGCGAGTGCTCTGGTGAGGAATCATGTCTCCACGCAGGAATTGGCCTACGAGTTGGCGGCCCAGGATTATGCCGAGGGCGACAACCAGGCGGTAGTGGAGCAGTTTCAGGCTATGCCTTCGTCGATGACGAGTGCTGCGTGGGTGTTCCTGCTGGCACAAGCAGAAACGCACGACCACTTGGTCATGACGAAGATGGAAGGCGCCGCCGGGTGGAGGAAGTTGCTCCGGCTGGCTCCAGGCGCGCTTGCCGCCGACGTTGCACTGGCAAGAGTGGCCGCGGCAAGTAAGGATTATGCGCAAGCGACGGTGTACGCACGGCGAGTACTAGCTCTTCATCCATCGAACGATGCAGCGCTCGAAGTGCTGACGGATGTCTTCGCGAAAGCCAGTATTCAGGCAGGTGTTTCGCGAGTGCAGGTGGACCAGGCTTGGGCCGAACGACTATCCGAACACCCTTCGTGCGAGGCAGGACAGGCAGCGGTCGCGTACTACGGAGCGCGCGGTGAAATGGAGAGGGCTGCGTCGGCGCAACGCGCTTTGGAGGACTGCGCTCCGGAGTCGCTGGCCTATGCAAAATCGCTGGCGGAACAGGGTAGGCATGGCGAATCGGCGCAGGCATTGAGAAAGCTACTGTCGAACTCGCCACTCAACCGCTCGGCGCGCCTGATGTTGGTCCGCGAGTTGCAACTAGCCGGACAGGATCTGGAAGCGCAGCAGGCTGCGGTCGAGTGGCTCCATATAGCGCCTAACGCCGAGAGCTATCGGCGGATGGGGGCCCGGCAAGAAGCTGCGGCGACTGGCGATCCGTCGACCGCGAGCGTGCAGGAACCATTTTATGCCTCCTATCGGCGCGACGTCCTTCCGCTGGCCCGCGAGAGTTCAGATGAAAGAGGCCGCGATGCAACGTTGCTGCTCGACGATCATGTGGCGGTTGCGCGCCCGGACGGCAGCGTCTCGCTCTACGTTCATCGGACGACCCGTGTTCTGTCGGAAGCTGCAGCGGTGCAGTACGCCCAGGGTACGCTGCCGGAGGATGCGCAGTTGCTTCAGGCGCATGTCGTGAGGGGCGATGGCGGAGTTAACGAGGCCAGACCAGAGACTGGCGGCCGATCCTTGGGCTTTGGCGCACTGCTTCCGGGAGACACGATCGACGAAGAATATGTGGTGAACTACACCGGCGACGGCGGCATCGCAGAACATTCGGAAGCCTTTCAGTTCGTCTTCGGGTCGTTTGAGATGCCGATTGTGCGTGCTCGCTTTGTGGTGTTAACGATCGCGGAACAGGCTGATCAAGGCGTGGTTATCGCGACCGGAGACGCGCCAAAGATGACGAAAGGGCTAGACAACGGAATGCTCGCCCGGGTTTGGGAGAAAGACGCCGGAACCACGACAGCGAATGCGTCGGCGGCCGATTCCAGCGGTCTGCCGATCGTTCGTGTGGTCGAACAGGAGAACGGCTGGACGGTGCCGCGCAACGCGGAGCGTCAGCGGCGGATTGAAACCATTCACCCGGGACCACGTTTCGAAGAGAGCTGAGACCGTTTAAAATTTCGCGTTGTCCAGCGGACGCGGTTCCCCAAAAGAAATAGAAGGCGGTCCGGAAGACCGGCAAATCAGGCAAGCTCCTGTGTGACGACAAACGTCGAGAGAACCTCACATCGCGCGGCCTGCAAGACTCGGCCACAAGTCCCAAGACGAATGCTGGAGATTCCCGCTACACTAGAGGCGTGAGGAATGCATGGCGGTAACCCAGGAAGAACTTTATTCAGCACTGAAGGAATGTTACGACCCCGAGATTCCGGTCAACATCGTTGATCTCGGCTTGGTTTATGAGGTCAAGATCAAACCGACGGAAGTTGCCAATCTCGAGGGTGAGGATGTGGAGGTTGAGATGACGCTCACCAGTCCAGGATGCCCTTCGCAGGGACCGATCAGCGACCAGGTGAAACAACGCCTGCTGCGCGTGCCAGGCGTGAGTAATGCAACCGTGAACGTGGTCTGGTATCCGCAATGGACGCCGGAGAGAATCAGCGCGGACGCGCGCAAACAGCTCGGGATCGAGTAGATCGAAACGAGACTCAGCACTGCAAGGGTCGAGGCGCAGCCGACGGGCTGCGCCTCTGCAGTTCTGAGCCGTAATCTAATCTCCGTACTGCGACTTCACATCACGCCACGCGTTAACGCTACGACGTTCGGCTTCTTCGGCGAACCCTTCGCCGAGCTTTTGAAGCGTACCGAAAATCTGCATGCCCTTCTGCAGGTACTCGGGCGCGTTATCCCAAACGGCCTCGAACTTCTCGGGATACTCTGACGCCAGCACGGCGAGTCCCGCGGCGGCAAACGCCATTCCTGCCGGACGGCGACCCGTCAGGATGAGCACCGCACCGGCACCGATTGATCCAAAGACTACTGCCTTTTTCCAGTTCTGCACGTTTCACCTCGGGTTTAAACGGTTGGCTATACCAAAGTAGTTTAGAGCAATTCCGGGGCTGTGCTGTTGTATCCGAATCGGTCCAGGGAGAGCAGGCCCGGCGAAGTGCACGTTCCTTTCAGCTGAAGGAGCGAATGAAGGGCGATCTTGCCAGTGCATCCGCGATCAGGCCTCTCGCTGTGCGACTTCGGGCGGAGTCCCCCATGCACGCGTTTCTGGCTAGCTTCTGACTGGCTAACGATCTGATAGCGCACCAGGCTCAGACAGACATTGCGGCGACCGGCACCGCGTTGTGTTCTCGCCCAATGACAACAATACCGGAATCAGTCACGTGCCATCCGCGTTCGCGGTCGGCATCGAGGTCATAGCCCACAGTTGTGTCCTGCGGAATACGGACGTTCTTGTCCAGGATAGCGCGACGCAGCTTGGCGCGACGCCCAATGTCGCAGTTGTCCATGATGACACAGCCTTCGATCAACGCCCCTGTGTGCACATGGACGCCGCGTCCTAGAACCGATTTGCGGACAATGCCACCGGAAATGATGCAACCGTCCGATACGATGCTGTCGAGGGCCTGGCCACGGCGGTTCTCTTCATCGAAGACGAACTTCGCAGGCGGATTCGAGTAGCTTGTGCTGCGCACAGGCCATTCGCGATTGTAAAGATTGAGATCAGGCTTGACGTCGTTCAAGTCCATATTGGCTTCATAATAGGCGTCAATGGTCCCGACATCGCGCCAGTAAGGGCTGGAGTCCTGAGGCTCCCCAGGGATGCGGTTTGCCTCGAAGTTGTAAGCATAGAGGGGAGCTGTACCGGCGAGGCTAGGCAAGATGTCCATACCGAAATCGTGATGACTGCCGGGAGTTTTCGCGTCGGCTTTGAGCAAATCCAGAAGCGTGCCCGTGGAAAAAATATAGTTTCCCATCGAGGCGTAGACCCGGGCGGAATCGCCAGGCAGGGTGGGCGCATTCGGGTTCTTTTCATGGAAGGCCATAATGCGTCCCTCGTCGTTGACCTCAATCACACCGAATTCGCGGGCCTGTTCCCGGGGAACGGGAATGGCCGCAACCGTCACTTGCGCCTGTTTCGCTATATGGAAATCGATCATGCTGGCGACATTCATGCGATAGATGTGATCGCCCCCGAAGATGGCCACAAGATGCGGATCGGACTGCTCAATGAGGTTAATATTCTGAAAGATGGCGTCGGCAGTTCCCAGGTACCAGGATTCGTTCTCCGAACGCATCTGTGCAGGGACATTGATGATGAAGTGGCTTTTCAGCATTCCGCCGAACTGCCATCCCTCACTCAGATGCTGCAGCAGTGACTGACTCCGGAATTGGGTGAGCACGTAGATCGAGTGGATTCCGGAATTGACGAAATTGCTGAGGACAAAATCGATGATCCGGTACTTGCCGCCGAAAGGAACCGCCGGCTTAGCGCGTTCCCGCGTCAGCGGAGAGAGCCGGGTTCCTTTGCCGCCGGCAAGTACAATGCCCAGAACGCGAGGGTGAATGGTTCTTTGCGTGCTCATGGCAGATTCCCGTTCGCGGATCCAGTTCTCGGACAAGCAGCCCTCCCAATCCAACATTCCTTGCAGGATGTTATCAAACACGGCGCACGCCGGGCGCCACTCATCATGAGTTGTTCAGAAGCGCTGGAAAGGCGATATCACTGGGACTGTTGACGGCGTGGTTGGTGATGACGGCTTCCACGGGTTCTCCGTCGACCTCGAAGATCATCTCGTCGGAGTCCAAAGCACAATCGCAGGTTACGGAACGGAAAATTAACGCAATCGATATTTCCGCTGATATCGCCTTGATGACTCGATATGTTGGCGGCCTCGGCCTTACTCCGGCTTACCTGTGTAGTGTTCCCTGGCGTGCACCGCCGCGTGGTCTTCCAGCGACTCCAGGTGAGTGAAGACTTCCGCAGGCACACCGAGTTGCAGCGGCAAACGTTCTTCCAAGAGCGTCGCCAGGCGGTGCGCCTCTCCTACGGCCATTGCGTGAGGAAACAGCAAGTGCACTTCGATGATCTGCCGGTACCCCGTCGTGCGGAAGCGTACACCGTGGTATTGCAAGCCCAGTTCGGCGCAGATCGTATCTAGCCTGCCACGGATCTGTTTTCCAATGGCAGGGTCCGAGTGATCGAGCAGACCAACCGCCGAGCGCCACACCAGGTGCCCACCCGCCCAGAGTATGTTGATCGCCACCGCAATCCCCAGCAGTGGATCGAAGGGCTTCCAGCCGGTCAGCATCACCAGCCCAAGTCCGGCCACCACGCCGAAACTGGTCCAACTGTCCGTCAGAACATGTTTGCCATTCGCTTGCAGAATGAGCGAATGATTGCGCCGTCCCGACCTTATCAGATACCAGCCCAATCCGGCATTGAGCACACCGGCCACCAGGACCAGGAGCGTGCCAGTTCCTAGATTTTCCAATTGCAGGCCAGCCATCCACTTCTCGATGGAGGCATACAGAATGAAGATCGCCGCCAGAACAATCATCGCGCCTTCGAATCCGGCGGAAAAGAACGTTATGCGTTCGTAGCCGTAAAGGAATTCCGCGCCAGCCGGCTTGCTGCTGAGCCGAAGGCTGAACGCCGCGAAGGCCACAGCCACCACGTGAATTACCGACTCCGCCGCATCGGACAGGATGGCTGCCGATCCTGTGATGAAATACGCCGTCATCTTGCCGACCAGCATTAACACGCCGAAGGCCAGCGATATCCCCATGGCAAAGCGCATGTCGCGGAGTTCACCTTCGTCGCGGAGCGGAGCGATCCGCCGCGCAGCGATCGGTTTCGTCTTCGCTGAATCGGATTCGGGCGCTCTCATTTCATCCAAGGTGCGCACTCTCCCAGCCCTGAGGACGTGCCAATGTTTCCACGATTTGGCCACACGGGAAGTGACGACACTCACACCTGAGAGTGTCGCAGGATCATCACTCCATCATGGTGGGCACTACCGACCAGCTGACCGCGGCAATTCCAGGTTCAAACGATAGCCGGGTTACGATCTGATCACCATCAGTCAGTCTGCGGTAGGGCTGCTGACCCGCTTCAATAGCGCTCGTGGCCCAGTCTGCGTTTTCGGAATACGACGGCACTTCGAGTACTAACGCCGGAAAACGGTAGGTTAGAGTGGCCGTGGCGGGGGCTCGCGGGCTGGCGTCCATGTCATCTGCTGGGTATGTCGGCGCGATTCCACCATCCGCCGCCAAGGGCCTGGAACAATGCGGCGGTATCGGCATATCGGTTCGCCTGGGCCTGAGCCAGGTTGATGACGGCTTGCTCGTACGTCTGTTCAGCGCTTAGCAAAGCCAGGTAGTTCGCGTAACCGGCTTGCAACTGCTGCTTCGTCAGCTCAAGCGTGACCCCTGCGGCGTCTCTTGCGGCAGCTGCCGAGTTCAGAGCGTTGGCATCCTGCTGTAACGCGTGCAGGGTGTCGGCGACATTCTGGAAGGCAGTCAGGACGGTGCTGCGATACAGTTAGTTCGAGTTGCACTGGAGCGTTACCGGGATTTGCTGTAGGGCCCCTGTTCGCACCTCTTCAATCCGCAAAACAATCGCGTTCTGCCAGAGGTTCCCCCACCATCGAAAGAGATGGTTCCGAGACCCGCGATAAGTCCGACGTGGATACGGCATTCGGGATGCACAGTCACTGGGCCTTTGTATTCACTTCGGCAAAGCAACCGTGCCGTCGACCGTGAAGTCGGCTTCGGACTCTGATGAACTCTCCGTCGGCTGCGCCGATCCCACCATCAAGTGGTACACCCCGGGCAGGATCGAGCGGTTTCCGCTGTCGTCCACGGCCGAGATCGAGCGTGGACTTAGTTCGAGCGACACATCTCGACTCTCTCCGGGCGCAAGATGGATCCTCTGGAAACCGACGAGAGAGTGGGTGGGCCCCTCCACCTGGGGCGTCTTTAGATAGGCCTCCACCACCTCGTCGCCTGCCACCTTGCTCGTATTGGTCACGGCGACAGTTGCTACGATCGACTGTCCCGCGGAGACAGTGGTGGCTGACAGCTTGACTGGCCCGTAGCCGAAGGTCGAGTAGCTCAATCCATATCCGAATCCCCATAGCGGCTTGCCGGTGTAATAACGATACGTGCGGCCCGCGACCGCATAGTTGGTGAAGGCAGGCAAGTCACTTGTGCCGGCGTAAAACGTGACAGGCAGTCGTCCGGCTGGGTTGCTGGCACCGGCGAGCGTTCGGGCAATCGCGGTTCCTCCCTCCACCCCCGGGTACCAAGCCTGAAGTATTGCTCCAGCATGTTCTTTGGCCCACGTGAGCGCCAGCGCACTGCCACTTAGCGACACCACGATGACCGGCCTGCCGGTCGCGGCCACCGCCTCCAGCAGGCGCTGCTGCGACTGCGGAAGATCGATGCTGGTACGGTCGCCACCCTCAAAGCCTTCGATCTTGATCGGCATTTCCTCCCCCTCCAATTGAGGCGAGAGCCCCACAAAGGCGAGAACGATATCCGACGCCCGTGCGGCCGCAACCGCTTCCGCAAGCTGCGCCTCCGGCGGTGCTCGCCAGTTCAGGGTGACGCCACCTCCCGCGAGATCGCCCGAGTGGCTGTACTCCAGCCGGAAGTCGTGCGGATTGGTGTCGGCGAAAGTCACCTCGATTCTTGCCGGTGTGGAACCGGACATAGCGGGGGGTGCGGTGGGCGACGCACCACTGGCACGCGCTGCGCCACTCGGCCTGCCCGGATTCAGATCGCCTTCCGCCAACACTTTGCCGTCGAGCACGAAGCGGTATGTTTCCTTCGGCGAGTAGGGAAATGCCGATCCGGACTCAACGGTGAACCTGTATTTGCCCGCGGCGGGTACGCGCAGCGTCCCGGACCATCGAACGGAATAGTTGTAAGTTCTCACCTCAGGGACAGGCGCCGCGTCACGCCAGTCGTACTGGATTTCCGGCTGGGTGCTCACAGCGACGGGGCGGCCGGTCCAGTCTGAGGTTGCGAAGTACTCCGTGTGCAGGCCACTACCGAACGCGGTGCGCGGCACGGGAACATCAATGCCGTTGGCCAGTGTCGCGCCCTGCGCATAGTGAATCCTGGCAGAGGGGAACTGGTGCGCGATGCCATCCAGCGGACTCACCGGGTGTAGCGGTTGGCCGTTGTAGTTGCCTTCCAGCGATGCCAGCAGATCGGCCGTCGGCCCTACTACGGCGATGTGTCCGAAACTCTTGTTGAGTGGCAGCGTGCCATCATTCTTCAAAAGCACCATGGATTCTTCGGCTGCCTTGAGAGCGAGCTTACGGTTTTCTGTAGAAGCGACGACGGAGAAAGGGATGCGATCGGCTGGGTTCGCTCCCGGTGGATCGAAGAAACCAAGTTGCATGCGGGCCGTGTAAAGCCGCTCTGCCGAAGTGGTCAGCAATTTCTCCGAAACAATACCTTGGCGAACGCCGTCTGCCAGAGTATTGAAACCAGGGGCCCAGACGCTACAGGACAGGTCCGTTCCAGCCGTGATCGAGAGAGCCGAGGCATGCAGAATGTCGGGCGCGTTGTGATGTCCTTCCGCTACATTTCCGATGGCCCCGCAGTCGGAGACCACAAATCCCTTGAAGCCCCACGCGTCGCGCAGATGATCCTTCAGCAACATCGTGTTGGCACAGGCGGCCATCCCATCGACCGCGTTGTACGCACACATGACCGACTTTACGTGGCCGTCAATAACCGTCGCACGAAACGCGGGAAGGTAGGTTTCTTCCAGGTCTCGTGGGCGGACGTCCACGTTGAAGACGTGCCGCAACGATTCCGGGCCACTATGCACGGCGAAGTGCTTGCTAGTGGCGACCGCCCGGGGGTGGTCAGGATCGGCACCTTGGACTCCGCGGATGAACGCGACTCCCATTGTGCCTGTGAGAAACGGATCTTCGCCGTAGGTCTCCTGGCCGCGTCCCCATCGCGGATCGCGGAAGATATTAATGTTCGGCGACCAAAAGGTCAGACCATAAAAAATCCGGTGGTTTCCCTCGCGCTGCGCCTGGTAGTACTTCGCACGGCCTTCGGTTGATATAACATCTCCCATCTGCTGCACCATTGACGCATCCCATGTGGCCGCCATTCCTATCGCCTGCGGAAAAACCGTGGCATAGCCGGAGTTCGCGACACCATGCAGCGCCTCACTCCAGGTCTGGTAATCCGGAACTCCCAAACCAGGAATGGCGGTTGCCCAGTCTTCGAGCTGTGCTGCTTTTTCATCCAGTGTCATTCGGTTCACCAAATCGTGCGCGCGTACAGCGGCCGGGAGCGAGGGGTCCAGATATGCGGGTGGTTTGCTCTGTGCGAACGAAACCAAGGGGGCAAGCAGAATGACTGACCGGATGACGCATCTCATGGGTTCAACTCCGAATGGGCAAGTAGATCCAACGACTGAAGCCGGCGAGGGAAAGATTCTGGCATTGATTCATCCGCCTCAACATCAGGCGACAAGGTAGGCGCGGCTACGCGCCGGCCGCGTGATCGTCGGCCCCCAGGGGCAGGAAGTATTGCGTTCCCCGGATCGGTTCGCTGACGCGCCGCAGCAGTGCCTGCAGGTCTTCGCTGTGTTCCACGAAGTCGATCTCCGAGGTATTCACGATCAGCAGGTCCGACGATGTGTAGTGAAAGAAGAAGTGCTCGTACGCCTTGGCCACTTCTTCGAGGTAGTCGTCGCTGATGGCCTTCTCGCCCGGCGCATTCTTTTTCTTCAGTCTCTTCTTTAGTACCTCGGGCGAGGCCTGCAGATAAATCACCAGGTCCGGCGCCGGCACATTCTGGCGGAAGAGATCGTAATAGCGGTTGTAGACGGCCAGTTCGGCATCGCTGAGATTGAGGCAGGCAAAGAGCTTGTCTTTCTCGAAGATGTAATCGGCGACAAACGTGCGATTGGGATTGCCGCGCAGGTCGAGGCTGGCCAGTTGCTCGTAGCGGGCAATCAGGAACGCGAATTGGGCCTGGAAAGCGGCACCGGAGTCGCCGTTATAGAAGCCCCGCAGAAAGGGATTGTGCTCCGGTTCGCTGATACGTTGCGCGCGCAGCGTCTCGGCAATCACGCGGCAAAGCGTGCTCTTGCCCACCCGAATGGGTCCTTCAACCGCGATGTAGCGAGGTGGTTCGAAGAAATTTGCCATGAGGATCGTACGTTCCGCAGAATATCCCGTGACGGCGAAGGTGGCAATCGGCTGCGCCGAGAAAGTTTTGCACAAGGGCTGAGCGCTCTTCTCTTGGCCGTTCACTCTTCGCGTTGAGGTGCTCTGCTGAAACGAGTGTCATAGGGCGAGAACTGAAAGGCGCAGAGCGAACGGCCGCCCGCCTGCTAGCATGATCGAGCTATGCTTCCAGCTCTCATCGGCGGACTGAGTGTTGCCGGCCTGGCCACGGCAGCAGGCTGGAACACCATGTCCCCGACTTCGCAGCTGTATGGCCGAACCTTCATCGGCCTACAGCCTGGTTCGCGTTGCCTTGCCCTCACCTATGATGATGGTCCGAACGATCCTTACACCCGGCAGATGCTGGATGTGCTCGAACGGCACGGGGTGAAGGCCACGTTCTTCCTGATTGGCAAGTTCGTGCAGCAACGGCCGGACATCGCGCGCGCTGTGGTCGAAGCGGGCCACGCCGTCGGAAGCCATACCTGGGACCACCCCAATCTGGTGTGGGTCAATCAGCGCGATTTGCGCCTCCAGTTGGAGAAGACGCAGCAGGCAATTCTCGAGGCGACGGGCGTGGATGTGAAGCTATTCCGGCCACCCTTTGGAGGACGCCGACCGGCCACTCTGCGAACGCTTCGACACTTTGGTCTGCAGCCCATCCTCTGGTCTGTGACCGGTTACGACTGGCGCGCCAAGTCTGCTGATGAGATCGTGGCCCACGCCGAGCGACAGATTCGCGGTGGTGACGTGATTTTGCTGCATGACGGACGCCATCGCGCGATGGGCGCAGACCGCAGTCGCACCGTGGAGGCCAGCGATCGGTTGCTCGCGCGATATAAGGGCGAGGGCTACGAGTTCGTGACCATCCCGGAGATGATGGAAAGGCAGCGATTCGCGATCAGCAACTAGCGGCTGGTTTCCAATCCTCCCTCGGCTTTGCGCGTCATTCTCAGCCACGCCACCGTATTGACCCTGGAAGATTTTCAAACACTTGTTGCTTCTCGCCCGTCTTAGAGGATGAGAACGGCGACAAGGCTACTGCTGAATAGGATGTCAACGCATTCCAGTAATCCCGGATTTTCGTGGCAGGAGACGAGCACGTTGCTCGAAGGTGTAGACGAATTGGCTGGCTTGGAGTCGATCGTCCGCCAGCACGCGCGTTTCGTTTTCAAGGTGGCTTACGGGGTCTTGCACAACTCGCACGATGCGGAAGATGTAGTGCAGGAAGTGTTTCTGCGGGTGCATCGCTCGGGAACCAAGGACGTGCGCGACATGCGTGGCTGGTTGGCTCGGATCGCGTTCCGGTTGGCCATCGATCGAACCCGCCAACCCGAGGCGCTCGACATTGCGGATCTGGACCTCACGTCCGCCGCTCCCAGTGCGGAACACGCCGCCGTCCATCGCCAGCAAGTCGAACTCATGCACAAGCTGATTGCCGCTCTTCCCGGCGAGCTGCGCTACCCCCTGGTGCTGTCTGCGATCGAAGAACTGAACTCTCGGCAGATCGGCGAGATCCTGGGCATTCCCGAATCGTCGGTGCGCGGACGCATCATGCGCGCAAGGCAAGTCTTGAAACAGAAGTTGTTGGCAGTGACGGAAGCAAAGCGATGAAACCTGACGCAGTCGATAACATCCTGGATGAGGCGCTGAGCGAATATCGCGACAGTGAACCGCTGTCCGGATTGGAAGAGCGGCTCTTGCGGCGTCTGCAGCTTCAGCGGCAGACTCAGCGGTCGTTATGGTGGCGATGGACGGCGGCGGTAGCAGGCCTGGCCTTGGTTGCAACCGTTACCTTAGTCCTTGTGCACGACCGGCAGAGAGCGATGGCGGCAGCGCACCAATTTGCGGCTCAAGCCTCCATTGTCGGGAAAACGCCTCTCGGGCCGGTGCCGAAAAAACACGGCCTCCCTTCGGAGGCCCACGGTAACGCTGAGTCCCGGCTCTCAACCCGACGACAGGTGGCATTTGCAAAACAGCACTTCCCCAGGAACCACGTCGAGAGCGCGTCTTTTCCCACCGCTGCGCCCCTGTCGCTGCAGGAGCGAAGTTTATTCCGATTGGCGAAAACCCATCCCGAGGCTCTGCGGGAGGCCGCCGGCACGAACACCCAACTGGCGATCGCACCCATCGACATTCAACCGTTATCAGATTCATTCGTGGAAAGCAGAGAAAACCAATGATTCAATGGCGTCACCTTCTCACCATTGCAGTACTCGCCTTCAGCTCTCAACTGTTGATGGGCCAGCAAGCCCCGAGCACAAGCCCTGAAACTCAGAGCACTCAGCAGCCTGCCGTTCCCGCACATTACTACCAGCTTAAGTTTGTGCTACGCGAGAGCAATGACGGCAAGGTGCTTACCGAGCGTTCCTACAGCCTGGGCGTTGCGACCGCGGCTGCTTTCGAGCGCGACTGGTGGAGTCTGCGGGCGGGCACGAAAGTTCCCGCGGGAAGTAACTATGTTGACGTGGGCGTCAATATTGACGTCCGGACCATGGAGGTTGGCAGCGAGTTGCAATTGCGGGTGAAGGCCGATATTTCTTCCCTGCCTACGGATGCCGGGAGCGCGAACCCACCGTTGCCTCTGTTACGCCAGATGCGCGTAGAAGAAGCGGTGCTGGTACCTGTGGGCAAGCCGACCGTAATCTTTGTGGGCGAAGATCCGAACAGCAAACACCGCTTCGAATTGGAAGTAACACCGGTGCGGCAGAAGTGAGCGCCTACATCTGCGCCAAAGCTTCACGCGCAGCAGCGACCGTATCCTCAACGTCGGCGTCTGTGTGCGCGCCACTCAGGAATGCTGCTTCAAATTGCGACGGCGGCAGCCAGACTCCGGCGTCCATCATGAAATTGTGAAAGCGCCCAAACGCCGCCGTGTCGCAGGTCGCGGCGGTCTTCCAATCGTTGACCGTTTGATCGGTGAAGAAGAAGGTGAACATCGATCCCACCCGGTTCGCCGTCATCGGCACACCCGCTTCGCTGGCAGCACGCGTGATGCCGCCAACGAGATTGCCCGCCAATTCATCGAGTTGGCGATAGAACTTCTCCCGATTCGCCTTAAGCTGGCACAGGGTCGTGATGCCTGCCGCCATCGCCAGCGGATTACCGCTGAGGGTTCCCGCCTGGTAGACGGGCCCGAGCGGCGCGATCATGTCCATGATCTTTGCCGAGCCGCCATACGCGCCAACCGGCAACCCGCCGCCGATGATCTTGCCCAGAGTGGTTAGGTCCGGCTTGATGTTGTACAGCTCCGAGGCTCCGCCGAGAGCGAGCCGGAATCCAGTCATCACCTCGTCCAAAATCAGCAATGTTCCTTCGCGCGCGGTAATTTCGCGCAGGCCTTCGAGATAGCCGGGCCGGGGCGGAACGCAGCCCATGTTGCCCACCACGGGCTCGACGATGACACAGGCGATCTTGTTCTTGAAATTGGCGAAGGCTGCTTCGACCGCCTCCTGATCGTTGTAAGGCAGCGCCAGGGTGAATTCGACGAACTCTTCCGGAACGCCCGCCGAGCCGGGAATGCCGAGCGTGGCCACCCCAGATCCGGCCTTGACCAGCAGAGCATCGCTGTGCCCGTGGTAGCAGCCCTCGAACTTCACGATGAACTTGCGATTGGTATAGGCGCGGGCCAGGCGAATCGCCGACATGGTCGCCTCCGTGCCCGAACTGACGAAGCGAACCTTTTCGATGGCGGGGAACGCTTCCTGGACCAACGCAGCTAATTCAGCCTCAGAGGGCGTCGAAGCGCCGAAGCTGGTACCCTTGCGCGCGGCCTGCACGATGGCCTCGATCACCTCAGGCTGGGCGTGGCCGAGAATGAGTGGACCCCACGAGCCGACGTAGTCGATGTACCGATTTCCGTCCACGTCCCAGACGTGCGCGCCTTCGCCACGAATCAGGAAGGGCGGATCTCCGCCCACCGAACGGAACGCGCGGACCGGCGAGTCGACACCTCCAGGAATGAGCTTTTCGGCTCGCTTCTGCAGGGCGCGGGACTCTTTCAGCAATCGGGCCATACAAGTGTTGTCCTTCGTTCGTGGCGCGCTGGAGCTCCAAAGCAAGCACTATAACAGGCCAGCACCCGGCCAATTTGTGAGCCGGGTCACAGATTTAGACTCGCTGGCCGGAGGAAATCTTCTGCAAAAGATTACTGATAACGCTTGACGTTAATAACGGGTGACGTTACTATTTTCGGTGATCAAAAGCTTCGCGGATTCCGAAACCGAGGAGTTTTACGTAACTGGCAAGAGCCGAAGGGTGCCTCCTCCGGGTCTTCGTAAGATCGCCAAACGCAAGCTTTTCCAATTGGAATACGCGCGGGAGCTCGGCGATCTGGCGGCGCCCCCCGGGAACCGCCTCGAAGCTTTGAAAGGCAATCGCGAGGGACAGCACAGCATCCGTATCAACCACCAGTACCGCGTTTGTTTCGAGTTTCGCGATGGAAACGCTTACCGCGTGGAGATTGTGGATTATCACTAAGTCGTTGAACGAGTCTCCGGCAGGACGCCGCGCGAAAGGCAGCACGATGAACGGGAAGCCTCGAAAGAAAACGATCGCCGAGAGGAAGCCGAGGACGTGGACTCTGCATCCGGGAGAGATTCTTCGCGAGGAGTTTCTGGTCCCGCTGCAGCTCACGGCCTACCGCCTTGCCTGCGAATTGCATGTCCCCGTTCCGCGCATCAACGACATCATTCGCGAAAAGCGGGGCGTCAGTCCCGACACGGCGTTACGACTGGCGAAGTTTTTTGGCACCACGGAGCAGTTCTGGCTCGGCATGCAGGCAGACTACGACTCGTTTCAGGCCAAGAAACGCCTGCGAAAAGAGCTGGCGGGAATCAGTCGCTATCGCAGCGATACGAACGCGGCGTAGACTTTCCCCAGCCGTAGTACCCACTTTTGTGCTTTCTAGGGTCTCTGCCTGTTCTGCATATTTGACAATTCCCACCGTTGTTTAATTCTTGCCCTGCCTCAGCTTACGTTCCGCGTGGGCTCCGCGTCCAAGTATCCAGGTTACGCTCGTCGCTTCCGCACGGATTTCCTGATCCCCCAAGAAGCCGGCGGGCATCGAATGAGCACGGTCAGGAGTAGAATAGGGACTGATTTCCCGGGAAGTCTCCTTCTCTAGAGCCAATTAGCGAAGTTCTCATGTCAAAAGCCACCAAGATTACCGTTCTCGGCCTTTCCGTTTTGCTTGCCTCGTTCGTCATTGCCGGCGGCCTGGGCGTTAAAGCCAGCACCAATAGCGATGATTCTTACCGGCAGCTCGGCGTCTACAGTGAGGTGCTCTCGCGCATCCGTACGGAATACGTTGAGGAACCCAACATCCCTAACGTGACCAATGGGGCGCTGCACGGCCTGCTGGAGTCGCTCGACGCTAACTCCAGCTACCTCGATCCGGCCGAGTACAAGGACTACAAGCAGCGCAAAAACGAGGGGAAAGCCGGCATTGGCGCCGACATTTCCAAGCGCTACGGCTACGCGGCGATCATCGCAGTCATCCCTGGGGGACCTTCCGACAAAGCTGGTGTCCAAAGTGGAGACATTATCGAGGCTATCGAAGGCAAGACCACGCGTGACATGTCGCTGGCGGAGGTTGACGGCTTGCTGGCGGGAACGCCGGGTTCGGTGATCAACGTTTCCGTGGTTCGTCCACGCCGCTCGGAGCCGGTGAAGGCTGCTATTACGCGCGAAATCGTCGTCGACCCGCCGGTCAGCGACAAAATGATGGAAGATGGGATTGCCTACCTCAAAGTCGACGATTTCCCCAAGGGTCGTTCCCAGGAGATTGCCACCAAGCTAAAGGCAATCGAAAAGAGCGGCGCCAAGAAGTTGATCCTGGACTTACGCAACTCGGGCGGCGGGGAAGAGGAAGAGGGCATTGCGACCGCGAATCTTTTCCTGAACCACGGGACCATTTCCTACCTGCAGGGGCAGAAGTATCCCAAACAGACCTTCAATGCCGACCCCCAAAAAGCGGTAGCGACGAGTCTGCCGCTGGTGGTGCTGGTGAATCGCGGCACCGCTGGACCGGCTGAGATTGTGGCTGCGGCGATCATGGAGAACGCACGCGGCGACGTTCTTGGCGACAAGACCTTCGGCTCGGGATCGATCCAGAAAGTGATCGACTTGCCGGATGGTTCCGCACTCATGTTATCGGTGGCGAAGTATTATTCGCCTTCGGGCAAGGCGTTGCAGGACACGGCCATCACACCCAATATTCTCGTTGCCGACAGCAACGACGATTTCGTCGTGCCGGACGAAGATGAGAACGCTGAGCCCGATTCCAAGAGTGACGAGAAAAAGGAAGTCAAGCCGGACGATCAGCTCAAGCGGGCGATCGAAGTGCTGAAGAGCCAGGGGACGAAAGCTTAATTAAGCTCAGTTCGCAGGATAAAGACAAAGCCGCGGACCCAAGGGTTCGCGGCTTTGTTATTGCTTCACCTTCATCGCTTATTTGTCATCACGAGCGAAGCGAGGGATCTGCTTTTTAAGGGCAGGAAGAGTAATTCCCAGTGCCCCGTGGTCAACGACAAGCCTTACGTATTGATCGGCATCCCAAATACCGCGTTGGCGCCATCCAGCATGGCCTCTGAAAGCGTGGGGTGCGCGTGAATGATGTTCGCCAATTCTTCGGCGGTACATTCCATCTCAAGGGCCACGACTGACTCGGCGATAAGCTCAGTTGCCGTCGGACCGATGATGTGTACCCCCAGGATCTCTCCGTACTTCGCGTCGGTAACGATTTTTACGAAGCCATCATGCTGGCCGACGATGCTGGCGCGGGAGTTCGCTGTGAAGGGAAATTTGCCGACCCTCACCTCGTAGCCTGCCTCTTTCGCCTTGGCCTCGGTGAGACCCACGCTTCCGATCTCCGGATGACAATATGTCGCGTTGGGAATGCGGTTCACGTTGATCGGCTTCACTGGCTTACCCGCGATGTGGGTCACTGCGAGAATGCCCTCGGCCGCGCCAGAGTGCGCCAACTGCGGATAACCGGCTGCGATGTCGCCAATGGCATAGATGCCTGGCTCAGCGGTGCGCATAAACTTATCGACCTTCACGAAGCCGCGCTCAACCTGGATCTTTGTCTTCTCGATGCCAACGCCTTCGGTTCGCGGCGCACGACCGATGGCGACCAGGACCTTCTCCGCTTCCAGTTTCTGCTGCTTGCCGTCCACGGCGAACGTTACGGTCACGCCACCCTTGGACTTCTCCAGTTTCTCGACCTTCGCATTCACGAAGCCATTGATGCCGCGCTTGCGATAGACGCGTGCCAGTTCTTTCGATACATCCTCGTCTTCCACCGGAACATAACGCGGCAGCATCTCAAGGATCGTCACTTCCGCGCCAAACGACTTGTAGATGCTGGCAAACTCCACACCCACCGCGCCTGAGCCGATCACGATCAGCGACTTGGGAATGTCGTTGAGGCTGAGCACCTCGATGTTGGTCAGAATCTGCTCGTCCGGTGAAAGCCCTGGGAGCATGCGAGCCGTCGAACCCGTGCAGAGGATGAGTGCCTTGGCTTGCACATTGCTCTTCTGTCCTTTGTTCTCGACTTCGACGGTGTGAATGCCACCTTTAGCCGGGCCGGTCAGCTTGCCAAAGCCCTCGATGACCGCAACCTTGTTTTTCTTCATCAGAAACTGCAAACCCTTGGCATGCTTGTCGACAATGCCCTGCTTGCGTTTCTGGATGGCGCCCCAGTTCAGCGTGACGCCAGCGGTATTCTCCAAGCCCAGCTCGGGGCCTTCTTTCACGTGATCGTAGACCTCGGCATTAAACAACAGAGCTTTGGTGGGAATGCAGCCCACGTGAAGGCAAGTCCCACCCAGCTTGTTGTCTTTTTCGATAAGCGCGGTCTTCAGGCCGAGTTGCCCGGCGCGAATGGCCGCGGTATACCCGGCAGGGCCGCTGCCGATGATGGCTACGTCATAGATCGTGTCTGGCAATTTTGTTGCTCCAATTCTGCAAGATGATGGGGATGAAAGGGCCCTGGCAGGGCCGCTTGCGCATGTCGGGAATAAGGGCGACAGGCGAATAGATGATTGTAAACGAGGGAAGGAAGCAAACCCCGCTTTAGGCCGGCGGCCCGGGCGAATAAGAGCCCTTCAAAGTCATTCGGATGAGAGCGTGTCTAAGGCACACGTTCTAACGCCTGCTCAGACCGAAATGCGAAGAGTTGCCAGCGCTCTCCACCCTTCTCCACAACCACCGGAGCAATCGTTTTGCCGGTGAATGCGCCGATGGCGCGCATCCAGAAATGCTGTGCCGGCAGGTTTGATTGCATGACCCGAACCTCCCACGTCCCCGGAAACCGTCTCCACACCTCGTGCGCTACCTGCGTTCCGACTCTCCGCCTCCGCCATCCGCGAAGCACAAAGAACTCCGCCATATCCCAGAAGAATGGGTCGCCGGAAATTTCTGATCCTCGCCGAACGAACACCAATCCGGATAGTTCGCCATTCACTTTGACAAGGAAGGCATAGCGCCCGGGTTCACTCCAGTAGAGGGGAAGACTCCGATAGCCAAACCTGCCATCGGCCCCGATTTGCAGTTCGTGAAACTCGCTGAAATCGTGGGCATACAGCTCAAGCAAGTTCGACAAAATAGGTCCTTGCTCGGGTCCGGCCTGAACAAGTTCGATGGTCGTGGGCGGTGTCTCCGGCAGTCGTGGCATCAGCTGGTCTCGACGGGAGTATGGCACTGTTGCCGGGCAGTTAGCCGTAAATCGCGATTCTCTTGAGGCTGCGGGGCAGTCGATTGGGGCCGTGCCCGAAACGGCAAAGTTCCTAAGTAGAACATTCCCTTGGATTTCCTATGCTCCGACTGCCGCTGGCGCCTGAGTCTTTTCTCGCCCTGGCCCCGTATACCCATTAGTATGATCGCCACCACCTTCAGTTCGCTGGTCACGATGGAAACCGAAGAGGCTCAAATAGCCCGTGGGCTGCGCCGTCGCGATCCTGATCTGCTCGACATGCTGATCGAGCAATATCAGCACCGGCTGTTGCGCTACCTGTTGCACCTGACCGGCAACCGGGCACTGGCGGAAGACCTGTTCCAGGAGACCTGGCTGCGGGTACTGGAGAAAGGTCATCAATATGACGGCCGCAACAAGTTTTCGACCTGGCTGTTTTCGATCGCCCACAATGTCGCGATTGACCATCTGCGGAAGCGCCAGCCCGCCAGCCTCGACGCGATGAATGAACAGGAAGAGGGACCGGTGATCGATCCACCCGCCGAAGGCCCGTCGGCGTTCGATCTGCTTGCACGGAAAGAAACAGCCTTGCAGATTGAGATCGCAATGGAGCGGGTGCCGGTCGTCTATCGGGAGGTATTGGTGCTGCGCTTCCAGGAACAGATGAAGCTTGAGGAGATCGCACAGTTGATCCATATTCCCCTTGCAACGGTTAAAACTAGGCTGTACCGCGGCGTGATGGCATTGCGTCCGGCGTTCCAGGCAGGTGCCCGATGACGAGTCGCGACCACGAACGCGCCATCGACCTGATCTCTCGCCGCAACGTAGAAGGCATCCATGATTCCGAAGCCTCGTGGCTGGAAACGCACTTGGAAGAATGCTCGAGTTGTTCGTTGTACGCGACATCGTTGAGCACTGCGTCCCGGGTCCTGCGCTCGATGCCGGTCATGGCCAGTCCGTCGCTGGTGACGACGACCCAGGCCCGGCTACGGGCCCGCGCTCTCCAGATGCGGGAGCGGGAATCGCGCATGTTTCTGATCGGCATATCGTTCTGCCTCGGAATGCTGTCGTCTACCGCTTCGGCGTGGCTGTGGTGGAAGGCCGGCAACTGGCTGGTGCAATTGGTGGGTCTGCCGGAGTCGATCGTGGCGCCGGGCGTGGTGGTGTTCTGGCTGTTGCCCTCGATCGCCATCGCCATGTTGTTAACGTTCGTTCCCCGCACCTTACTAAACCATCCCCTCATGCTTTCGCTGGCGAGGGAGCGTGAAGGAGAGCTTCGATGAATTCCAAATGGGCCCGTTTCAAGGAAGAGCTTCGTATTATCCCCTCTTTCGCCAATGTGCTGTCTGCGATAGCGTTCGTTTGTCCACCGGCGGTGTTCGCCGCGATGTCCAGAATTCCGAATAAGGTGCCCCCGTTTCCCTGGTGGCTGGTGCTGAGTATTTTGTGCGGCGCGGTGCTGGCGGCATGGGTTCTCGTCATCGGCTACATCAACGCGGATGCCGGCCGCCGCGGCATGGGTCGAGTGCTGTGGACCTTGATCGCGATCTTCGTACCGAACTGCCTGGGAATTCTGTTGTACTTCCTGCTGCGCACGCCGATGCTGCGGCAGTGCGCAGGTTGCGGCGCGATGGTCGATCCCGCCTTCCAGTTCTGTCACAAGTGCGGGCTCGCGATGTGGCCGGCCTGCGCCAGCTGTGGACGCGGCATCGATCACGAGTTCGTCTGCTGTCCCTATTGCGGCAAGCCGGTGAAGACGCCCGAGCCGACTTCGCCGGGCACCACCAGCGAACTCGCCTGAGTGCTCCGTCTTTCCAATTTGTTCGCGCTGAACGGAAAGAGTGCCCGTGCATCGTGGCGCGATTGATGTCAGCGCTCATGTTTTGTCATAACGAGCGAAGCGAGGCATCTGCTGTTCGTGGGCTGACAATGAGATACAAGCCGCACTGTATTCCCGCGCGTAAGAGGTCTTTCGTGGCAGGATTGGGCGGCGCGCAAACGCTAGCCAACAATCTCTTCAAACTTCAACGGATCCGGCCGCACTGGCGTAGGCCGCGGCTCGGTCAGCCGCAGCTGCTGATAGGTGTAAGTAATGCGGTGGATCACCGTGATGGTGCTGAGGACGGCAATCACCCACAGCACAGGCCCCATGCGGTTGAACAGCGCACCCAGGATCACCAGCACAATGCGCTCCGGCCGTTCCATGAAGCCGACCTTGCATTGCGGAATCACCGACTCGGCGCGCGCCCGCGTGTAGCTCACCATCACCGAACTGGTCATCACGAATGCCACCATCACCACGTAGAAGAAGCGGTTGGCGCGGGCGTAGTAGACGAGCAGCCCGAAAAAGAGCGCCACGTCGCTGTAGCGGTCGATGACGGAATCGAAGAAGCCGCCGAACGTCGTGACCTGGTTGGTAGCGCGGGCCACGCGGCCGTCGACCATGTCGAAGATACCTGCGCCGATGATGATCAGCCCGGCATACAGAAAATAACGCCGCTGATTTTCCGGATGCGCGTAGCCAAACAGCAGCGCCGCCGCAACGTTAATCAGCAGACCGATGAAAGTAAGTGCGTTGGGAGAGATTTTGGTCAGCGCCAGACCGTGTACGATCTTGTACAGCAGCCACTTACAGGACCGCCCGACAGCGCTCGTCCAAGTCATTACAGGTAATTACGCCTCATCGTGAATCGTGGTCAGCTTCAGCACCTCGAGCTCGCGCTTGCCGGTAGGAGTGACTACTTCGCTGACGTCGCCCACCTTCTTGCCCATCAGGGCACGGCCAATCGGCGACGTGGTGGAGATCAAGCCCTGGGTCACGTCCGACTCTTCGCTGGTCACCAGCTTGTAGGTAATCTTTTCGTCCTTGGTCGAGTCGTAGATCTCGAGAGTTGAACCGATGGCCGCCCGGTCTTTCGGGATGTTCGCCATGTTGATCATGGACAAGTCGCCCATGCGCTGTTTCAGCTGTCCCAATCGGGCCCGCACGAACTCCTGCCGCTGCTTGGCCATGTGGTACTCAGCATTCTCGCTGAGATCGCCCATGGCAACCGCCTTTTTCAGTTCGGCCGGCAATTCGTGGTTGAGCTCGTGTTCGAGCGCCTGGATTTCCAGCTCGAGCTTTTTCTTGATGTGTTCAGTCATACTTCGGAACGTAGATTCGGGGCAGACAGGTCACCCGAAGGCATTGCGATATTATACGCGAGGCACGGGCGCTGTCGGCAGTGGGCGTAAGCCCGCGGTCAAGGAGCGGAATGAACGCGAGCCGCGCAGCGGCGACACGGGGCCGCAACGGAGGTTCGATAATGCAACGGATGAGCGCCCACGGAGTTGCTCTGCGAGCTGCAGGGCGTCGGAATTCATGTCAGCCGTGGACCGCAGCCGGGTGACCCAGGTCTCGCGCTGTTCGAGACCTGGGATTCCGCACCGATAAACTCTTCGCCTGTTTTCTCTCTGACCCCGTCCGGAAGAACGGCGGGTGTGCTGAACCTGAAGTTTCTCGAACCGACCGTTCTCCCGCACTAGATGCCTCACCCGGGTCTCGAAAGACGCGAGACTCGGCGGGCGTTCGTCCGCTCTTACCTAACGGGCGGTTAATTCTCGACCGCCAATTTCGTGCGCCCTACAACTGACCTGATTCCCATTTTGGAACGGTCCTTCATTTTTCTCCTGTATCGTCTTGACTTCCTCCCATCACTCTCCAACCATGGTGATAGAGGTCGAGGGTGAGCTGTGCCTGAGCGCCAATCCCTCGAACCGACGCCCAACGGGCCGTACGGTGCTTCGGTTCTTTGACAACTTCAGCCATTCGGTTCTGATTACTGATCGGATAGCACTGGCTCCCAAACGGTTGCAGCTTGTTGCAACTATGCGCCTCCAACTTCAATGAAATGAATATTTTGACCTGTAACTCCTAGGCGCTCTAGATTTTGCGAGGAAAAGTTTCCCCAATGTTAACGTTTTCAATAGCTTGCGTAAACATGGGGAGGGGAGGGTTGTTAAGAAGGTTAACATTCCCCACGACTCGGGCGAAAGCGGATTGAAAGGCCGGATTTTACCGATTAGTTAATATAGGGCTCGCGTCCCGAGCGGGCGGAGCAGGCTTTCTTTATCGATCCTTAACTTCCGTACGTGTCCACTCAAGGATCCGACAGACGGGACATTCCCTGGCTGCACTGGTAATAGCCGACAACTCAGAAGTCCGAGGATGCTCCGGGGTTACTAAAAAATCCGCAGGTTGCGACGAAGAGGACTGCGCCGCTTTCACTGCGATGGCTCGGGCAGAGTGTCGGGCCGATTGCTGAGGGGTTGATGGCAGTAGGGACAGACCTCGGCGTCGAGATCGAAGGCGCGATTACAGTTGGAACATAGACCTTTCGGCTCGGCTGTTTCCATCATGCACGGTTAGAACCGCGGGGAACGTCGATGGGTTGCCGCGCGGAGCAATCTTGTCCATGGAGCGGAGTTTTATCTGTGGCCGCGGTGGTCGCCAATGACGTCTGGAATAGGAAACACCCTGCAGAATGGGCAGTCCACCTCAATCGGGAGCTTGACGCAAAGTCCTGCAACCGTAGCCGGTGATAGAGAACCGGAAATCGGCAACTGACACGTTCTTCTTACGCGGGGCCAATTCTCATGCTGAGGTCGGCGGCCGCGACCGAATGCGTCAGCGCGCCGACAGAGATAAAGTTCACGCCGGTTTCCGCGTAGGCACGAACATTCTCCAGCGTGATGCCGCCGGAAGCCTCCAGGGGAACGGGAGAATCCAGGTCGCGGACCCGTTCGACAGCCTGTCGGATCTGCTCCGGCGTCATGTTGTCGAGCAGAACCGCCTCGGCGCCATTCGCCAGAGCGGCATCGAACTCGTCCAGCGAGCGCACTTCGATTTCGATGATCTGGGTGCCACGACGATTGCGATGAGCGCGCTCCAACGCCGCTACCGCGCCTCCCGCCAGAGAGATGTGATTGTTCTTGATGAGCACTCCGTCACTGAGGTCGAGGCGATGATTCGTGCCTCCGCCGCAGCGCACTGCGTATTTATCGAGCACGCGAAGGCCGGGAGCCGTCTTGCGGGTATCGAGGATCGTCGTCTTGCTACCGGCGATGGCTTCCACAAAACGCCGCGTCAGAGTGGCGATTCCGCTCATGCGCTGCAGGATGTTGAGGATGACCCGCTCGCATGACAGAATCACCCGCGCGTTATGCACGATTACAGCCACCGACTGGCCGTTGTGCAGCCGCACGCCATCGAAAATTTCCGGATGGCTGATAACTTCCGGATGCGAGGTCACCGTGCCGTCGAGCTTGGCAAACACGTCGAGGATGCGTGATACGCAACCCAGCCCTGACAGTACACAGTCCTGCTTGGCCACAATAGTGGCGGCCGCCCGTTGATTGGGGTCGATGCAGGCGTAGGTCGTGGCATCACGCGTGGCGCAGTCTTCCTGCAACGCGTTCTCCAGGATGGCGGTGACCCTGCGGCTTGTCCAGTCCACGATGACTCTCCCGGGCAGCGACGCCCGTTACTTCGCGACGTCCAGCTCGTCCAGCGCAACCTTCGCTTTGTCCACCAGCATTTCCAGCTCGCCTTTGCGGCGCTTGATTCCCTCTACGACCGGCGCGGGCGCCTTAGCGAGAAAACCCTCGTTACTCAGTTGGGCGCTTCCGCGAGCCAACTCTTGCGTGAGTTTGGCGAGCTCCTTGGTCAAACGCTCGCGCTCGGCGGCTACGTCAACCTTGCGCTCGTACAACACCCTAACATCGAAGCGCGCGGTGCTGCGAGCGCCCGAGGCCTTGGCCAGTGAAGATTCGACAAATTTCACGTCGTTTACGTTGGCCAGCCGCTCCAGAGCGCCGCGATTGTGCTCGACCAGCCCGCGAACTTCCTGATCAGCGGCGAAGACTTCGATCGGCAGTTTCGCCTTCTGCTCAACCTTCAGCTCGGCGCGAATGTTTCGGACACTCACGATCAAATCTTGCAGGATCGCCATCTCGGTTTCCGCGCCGGCATCGATCTGGCTTTCGCTCGCCTTCGGATACGCCGCCAGTGCGATCGACTTCAGCGGCGGTCTTCCGCCGTAGACCGCATGCCAGATCTCTTCCGTGATGAACGGCATGAAGGGCGACAGCAGTCGCAAAGCTCCTTCGAAGATACTGACCAGGTTGCCGTACGCGATGCGCGCCTGCTCGCGATCGTCCGAAAGCAGCCGGGGTTTGATCAGCTCGAGATACCAGTCGCAATACTCGCCCCAGAAAAAGTGGTAGACCACATGCGCCGCTTCATGGAACCTGTACGCGTCGAGGGCCTCGTTCATCTCCGACGCCACCCGATTAAACCGCGAGAGGATCCAGCGGTCATCCAGGGTAGCAGCCCGAAATCCGGCGACGCCTGCCGCCTGGAAGTCGGTCGACCGCAAGTCCAGCTCGGCGATCGACCACAGCCCCAGCTCCTCCGCCTTATCGACATTCATGAACAGGAAGCGGGCGGCGTTCCAGATTTTGTTGGCAAAGGCGCGATAGCCTTCGGTCTGCTTCTCCGAGAACGCGATATCGGTTCCAGGCGCTGCCATCGCAGCCAGTGTGAAACGCACCGCGTCGGTTCCGTAGTGTTCGATGATCTCGATCGGATCGATGACGTTGCCCTTCGTCTTCGACATCTTCTGGCGATCGGCGTCGCGCACCAGGGCGTGAATGTACACGGTTCGAAACGGCACATCGCCCTGCTTGTGGCCGCGCATAAAGTGGCAGTTCAGCATGATCATGCGCGCCACCCAGAAGAACAGGATGTCAAAGCCTGTCAGCAGCAGCGACGTCGGATAGAACGCGTCCAGCTCCGGAGTCTGCTCCGGCCAACCCAAGGCGGAAGCCGGAAGCAATCCTGACGAAAACCAGGTATCGAGCACATCGGTGTCTTGTTCGAGCTGGCTGCTGCCGCATGTCGTACACCTCGTTGGCGTCTCGCGCGAGACCACAATCTCGCCGCAAGCCTTGCAGTGCCACGCCGGAATGCGATGCCCCCACCAGAGTTGTCGCGAAATACACCAGTCATGTATGTTGCGCATCCACTCGAAGTACGTCTTGGCGTAATTCTCGGGGACGAATTTAATCTCGCCGCTTTCCACCGCTTCGATAGCGCGGTCGGCCAGAGGCTGGATCTTCACGAACCACTGCGTCGAAAGCCGCGGCTCGATCACCGTCTTGCAACGATCGCACTTCCCGAGCGGCACCACGTAATCTTTGGTGCCTACCAGGAACCCGCCCTCTTCCAGATCGGCGATAATCTGCTGCCGCGCTTCGTAACGATCGTGGCCAGCATATTTCCCGGCATTCTGGTTCATCTGCGCGACTTCGTTCATCACCTCGATCTGCGGCAGGTTGTTCCGCAAGCCGGCTTCGAAATCGTTAGGATCGTGAGAGGGGGTTACCTTCACTGCGCCGGTACCGAATTCCGGGTTGGCGAGGATGTCGTCCGTGATGATCGGGATCTCGCGATTCATCAGCGGCAGTAGCACCTTCTCCCCATGCAGATGTTTGTAACGCTCGTCACTGGAATGCACAGCCACGGCGGTGTCGCCCAGCATCGTCTCGGGACGCGTGGTGGCTACGACGATGAACTTATCCGGCTGTCCCACAATGGGGTAACGGATTTCGTAGAGCTTGCCCTGGGTGTCGTCGTGCACCACCTCGAGATCGGAAACCGCCGTAATGCAGCGCGGACACCAGTTCACGATGTACTTGCCGCGATAGATCAGCCCTTCCTCATAGAGGCGGACGAACGCTTCGCGTACCGCGAACGACAACTCGTCGCTCATGGTGAAGAACTCGCGCGACCAGTCCACCGACGCGCCGAGCCGCCGCATCTGGTCAAGGATGGCGCCGCCGTAAAGCTTGCGCCACTCCCACACCCGCTCGATGAAGGCCTCGCGCGCCATGTCGCGACGGTTCTTGCCCTCGGAGGCAAGCTGGCGCTCCACCATCATCTGGGTAGCGATGCCCGCGTGATCGGTACCCGGCAGCCACAGGGTCAAAAAACCGCGCATGCGATGCCAGCGGACGATGACATCCATCTCCGTCTGGTTGAGCATGTGGCCCATGTGCAGGCGGCCCGTGACGTTCGGCGGAGGCAGCGTCAGCGTGAACACCGGTTGCGTCGAGCCGGGCTGCGGAGTCTCGACATGAAACAGCTTTTCGCGGACCCAGTACTCCGCCCAGCGAGTTTCGATGGCGGTTGGATCGTAGGCCTTGGGAAGGTCGTGGGGCATTACAGTCCGTTCAGAAGCTCAGGCTTGAATCTTCGATAGTACAGGCGCGGGAAAAACAGGGTCAAACCACGCCGCGCATCGTCCGGCAACACGGTTCGAGGGGACGTGACCATCACTTCAGTTGCAGGTTAACCAACTGCATCTGCGGATACTGCTGGTCCCAGTCGGCGGACAGATGATCGAGCGTCATACGCACCGTCTTGGTCTGGCCGGGGCCAATGGGTGAGCGACTCAACTCGGTCAAGTCGTCATAGCCGCCCATTTGATTTTGCGTCAACACGTGCAGAGGCAGGGTCTCGGTTTGCACGACTTCGCCCATGGAGTTCTTAAACACCGCCTTCATCTCCGCGCCTACCAGGCTTTTGTCGCCTGTGTTGGTGATGTTCAAGTCTAGATAGGTGACCGTGCCGCCGACATAGTTTTCCGCGGCACTCAACTTCAGGTCCGAAAGCTGAAGTTTGGCGGCGTACGGATCGTTCTGCGGCCCGGCGGCAGGTTTGCTGCGGGTAAACAGAACGATCGCGCCAATTACGATGACAACGGCAATCAGGCCCACGGTCATGGGCATCCAGTTGTGCTTTGACTCTTCGCCCCCAGGGATAAACGGTTCGGCCATACCTTGATTTTACCGCGAAGGATTAGGGCACGCTGCGGGGTGCCGCTGTTGTGTGCGGTAACGCTGGTTTCGCGACGGTCGGGGTGAGCTCCGCTTGCGGAGCTCACCCCTCTGTGTATTTTTCACTTGATGCTGAACTTCGCCGGGTCCAAGCAATAGCATCCACAGAAATCGGTATAGCCCGGTGCCACATGGCAAACTTGTTTTGTGGGATCAGCGGATCGGCGACTGTGCGGCGCTGGTAATCGCGACCTTGGGAGCTAAGGTCTCCGTTAAAGGAGCGGAGGTTGCCGCGCGAAGCTCGGCCTTGCTGTTTTGGGGACCATGTAAATCAAGAAAAAGGATTTTGCTGTCAGAGTAATAGGTCTCGCCCGAAGCTGTCTCAGCCTCGTATACGGGAGAGAAGCCATTGACGTATTTCTGGTTGTCAACCAGATGAGTGGCCGTCAGGTCCGTGCCGATGAAGTCGCGTTCGGCATCCACTTGCGGATCGATGCGGTGATTGATCACACGGCCGCGCTTCCACATTTCAATCGCGACATCGTGCGTGGCTGCGCCGACCCAGACAGGATTGCCGTTCAGTTCATAATCGGTTTTCCAGATCCGCAGATGATGGCGGTTGGAGACGATTGCGGTGGGATCGGGGAGAGCGTACGAGTAATCCTGGCTTCTGCCGAACATGTAGAACGTGGCCATGGGCAATGTCGAATCGTGGGTTCGGTGCTGCAAAAGATGCCACGCCATCACCGGACGCCAGCGGTCGACGTTGATCCATCCGGCGCGCTGAAAGGCCCGCTGCAAGTCGTCCTTTTGACCTACGAAGACGAGGTTCACCATGTCGCCTTCGCGGCCTTCGCCGGTGAGAACACGGGGCGGAACAAAACTCATTACCTCTTTGAGCTCGCCCATGCCGTCGCGCGCCTTGGGCAGATTGGCAGACTGCAGAACCACGTTTTCGCCGATATGGCTGGTGACTTCGGTCCCCTTCAAGGCAGTGCTGTCGCAGCCGCGCGATAGCAGGAACACAGGTGTCACCGGCCAGAAAATGATTGCTGCAGCGACCATGCCCGCGGCCATAATCCTGGTGCGCGAGGAGCCTTTGACTTCCTGGCGTGCCTGCAGAGTGACCCGATCGCCGTTGACCAACGCAACTGAGTCGAGCGAGAAAACAACGTGGCCTCCCATTCCGAAGAAGCGTTTGCCCTTCACTCCGATCACCGAACCGGACGCAACGCTTCCGGCTGGAATCACGGTTAAGCCGTCGATGTTGACGTCCTTTACCACCATAAACTTCAGCGGATCACCAATGTGGGCATGGAGCGAAGACACAGTCTGGTTGAGCCGGAGTTGGACCGGCGTACCGGCAGGAACCGTTAGTGTCGCGGCAGGCGCCAGGGACGCTTCCTGGGCCGACAGCAGAGACGTAAAGAGAAGCTGCGTCAACAGGAGGAGCGTAACGGCCGGTTTGGATGGGAACTTCGCGCGAAGCATCAATCTCCCTTCCCTCGAGGTGGTGCCTGGGTGTTCCACGACGGACAAAAGGCAAACGGATGTTCAGTTATCGCGCGGTGGTAAGAAACACTTTACGATAAGTTCCGTTCTTTGACTGTTCTTTTTTGATCAAATTGCAAGTTTCGGAAACGCAGCTGCAACTCTCGTCCTGTGCAGTGACCCTCAGTTGGGGAAATCGCCGAGAACGCCCCCATAGCGACCTTGCGACTTTGCGTCTTGAGCGACAAATACAAGCGCCGTTTTGCGCCATGGTGTAACCTTATCAGCAATTGATGGGATTCAGGGACTTGAGCGTCGAAATCGCGAGCGGGCTCGACGGGACGGCGGCTAGCCTAAAAGTGTTACTTCGCCGCCACATTGCCAGTGAGAGATCCCACCCCTCTTCTTCCTTTCACATAAAGGGAAACCTGCACATTCGCAAAGGTTTGGGTGACCTCGTGAGAGCTTCTCGAAACTGAACCCTTTCGTAACTCGTTCTCGCCGCTTCACACACTAGCTCTCCGTGTTGGCACGGGACGGCACGTTTACGCAACCGCATGGAGGTACTGTGTGAAAGTTCATCTGGTTAACCCGAGTCACGTCTCGTTTGGGACCGCTGTCATTACTCCACGATGGCTGTATGTTTTGGCCGGCGCCACTCCGAAGAACTACGGGGATCCGGTGCTGGTCGATGAGACCCTGAAGCCGCTGGACGCGACAACCATCTCGCCGGGCGACATCGTAGGTGTTGGCATCCATACCGGCAATGCGTTGCGAGGATACGAAATCGGAGTGATCGCGCGCGAGCGCGGGGCGAAGGTTATCTACGGCGGCATACATGCGACGCTCTATCCCGAAGAAGCCTCCTCGCTAGGCGGAGCCCACGCGGTGGTCAAAGGCGACGGCGACGTGGTTTGGTCGCGCGTCCTCGCCGATTGCCAGAATGGCTTGTTGCAGAGCGTTTACGAGGGAGGCCGCATCGCCGCCGACGATTTCGCCTCGGCACGATGGGACCTGATGGAGCGCAAGCGCTACATGTGGGCCTCGGTGCAAACGGTGCGCGGCTGTCCGAAACATTGTTCGTTCTGTTCTGTGTGGCGGACCGACGGACAGGAACCGCGGCAGCGCGGTACCGACGTTGTGATCAACGAGATTGTCGAGTTGCGGCGTATGGGCTTTCGGTTCATCGCGCTGGCCGATGACAACTTCTATCCCGTGACACTCACCGATTTGCAGCACGCCGAGAAGCAGAAAAATTTTGCGCGCCTGCACGAACTGCAATCCATCCGCGCCGAGCGCTTTGAGCTGATGGAAAAGCTGGCGAAGCTGCCCTCGGATTCTGTCTTCTATACACAGATCACGATGGAAGCGGCGGAAGATCCGGAATTTCTCGACGCCATGAAGGCCGCGCACATTCTCGGCGCGCTGGTCGGTGTGGAAGCCGTGACCCCGGAAGGCTTGAAGGACGTTTACAAGGGGTTCAACGCCGTGGGCGAGGAGCTGGTCACGCAGCTGAAGAAGTTTCGCGAGCACGGTGTATACATCTTGGGCTCCTTCATCTTTGGCTTGCCCAGCGATCGGCCTTCGACATTTGACGCGACGGCGGCAATCGCCAACCGTGCCGACCTGGCTTTTGCGCAGTTCGTGATGCTGACACCTTTTCCGGGAACGATCGACTTCATGCACTGGGAGAAGACCGAACAGGCGACTGGGACCAAGGTCGCCGGCATTCCGCTATCGCGCCGCTGGCTGATCCCGCAGGAGCTGCGACCCAAGCTGTCGTGGCCGCATCCCGTGATGTCGCACAAAGAGATTGCCGCTCGCACGCAAGGGGTATGGGACACGTTCTACAGCGCGCGGGCCATCTGGCACCGCTCCCGCTTTATCAAGTCGATTCGCGCCCGCATGGCGTTCCTGCTGATCTCAAAAGTCTATCGGCAGATGTATGCCGACAGTGGTATCGCCTCCGATAGCGCTCGGGCGAAATCGTCGGCGCGATGGGCGCGATGGCTGGCTAGGCCATGCCAAAAACTGTTTGCCGGTAAGCCGATGCCCGATTTACAAATGCCGAAGGTCGAGCCGCGAGGATTAGGCCATCCGCTAGAAATGCCCGCCGCCTGAGGACAACCGTCGTTGCGCTGCAGGAGATTGCTGAAGCCGCGTTATTGGGCGGCTTGGACAACAGACTCAGCTGCGCGAGCGAGATTGCGGTTACAGCAATTCGGGCAGCAGTTGTCCGCTCAAGCCTCTCTTCCCCTGAGATCTTCTAGGCAGAGATTGCTTCGTCGGCACGAATTTGCCGAGCACCGGATTCGGGCAAACTCTCGGGCGTCATCCCACTGAGCAGCGTCTCGAAGAAGCGGTCGACGGCGTCGAGAATCTGCAGCTCGGTCTTCGACTCGTAGACTGCCTTGCGTAGCTGGCTGCCGTTGGGGACACCGTGGGTGAACCAGGCGGCGAACTGCTTCATCTTGCCCTCAGCGCCGCCAATGCGCTCTTCGACCAGCATCCGGAAGTAGGTGCGGATCATGTGGTAGCGGTCGGCATCATCGGGCAGATCGTAGTTGCCGGTGTGGGTGTATTGCTCGATCTGGCGGAAGACCCAGGGATTCGAGGCAGCCATGCGTCCGATCATCACGGCGTCGCAGCCGGTCTGCGCCACCATGGCGGCGGCGTCTTCGGGTGAGCGCACGTCGCCGTTGCCGATGACGGGAATTTTGACGGCGTCCTTGAGTGCCGCGATCCACTCCCAGTTGGCCTGCCCGCTGTAACCCTGTTCGCGGGTGCGGGCGTGGAGGGCCACGGCAGCGAGCCCGCAGTCCTCGGCCATCTTCGCGAGTTGCACGTGGACGATTTCTTTGTCGCTCCAGCCGGCGCGGAACTTCACGGTGAAGGGAACCTTGATAGCGGCGCGCACGGATTCGAAGATGGTCTTGATGAGCGGCAGATCGCGCAGCAGGCCTGAACCTCCATTGCACTTGACGACCTTCTTGGCGGGGCAGCCGAGGTTGAGGTCGACGAGATCGAAACCGAGGTCCTCAACGATCCGTGCGGCCTCAGTGAGCGAAACAGGGTCGCTGCCGAAGAGCTGCGCCGAGATGGGATGCTCGTTGCCGTAGAACGTGAGGTACTGCTTGGCCTTCTTGTCCTTATGGCGCAGGATGCCATCGGCCGAGGTGAACTCGGTCATCATCAGTCCGCAGCCACCCATGTCGCGGATAAAGCGGCGGAAGACGGTGTCGGTGATGCCGGCCATGGGCGCAAGCACGGTCGCGGGGCGGATCGCGACTGCGCCGAGCGAAACGGACGCAGGCACCCTCGCCTCAGGGGGCGCGATGCGTTCGGCCGGATTGGTGAAGTACTTGTGCACTGGTAACTCTCAGTTTCAGATGCGGACTTCGATGTCGGGACGTACCCTCTTGTTGTTGATCAGGTTCTTCTCGATTTGGCTAAGTTTTGCGGCGTCAACCCGGAAGCGCTCGGGGGAAATCAAGATCTCAGCCTTGGGAGGTTCGTCGCCCTGATCTGTAATCGAGATAATTCCTAACCTGCCGATTCCGTCCGGGGAGTAGAGATCCCCAAATTCCCCCTGTAACAAACTCTGACTGTTGCTATCGATGGCTAAATATCTGTAATGCGCCGGCAACGACATGAGTCGTTCGCGTACCTCTCCCATTCTCTTTCCCACGTGCATCAACCAGTCCCTGTTTAGTTCATTCAGTGCCTTTAGATCGGCCGGCTTCTTCTTGCTCCGCTCCATGTTGAAATCGTTCCCCAGCTTGATCCGGACCGCGTGCAAATCGCCGGCCCCCGCTCGATCTACGGCCAATACATCCACCGACAACAGAGGAGCACGTGGCTCAAGGTAGATATTGGGCACGGCGAGCCTCTTCCGCAGTAATTCGGCGACTGCGTTTACGGCCCGGCCGGTTCGTTGGCGAAGGGTTAAGCTCTGTGCAGTCTTCACCGTCATTGCTATCTCTTCTTCCCCTTGCGCTTGATAACCCGTTCAGCCCAAGTCTGGAACCGCCGTGCTGTTTCGTACAGAGTCTCGATTCGCTCGTATTCCACTTCTTTGTCCCCGTACGAAATGTCAGTCTTGGCGCTCAATAATCTCGCTAAGTGTTTGATGCCTTGCATCTCGATGTTGTCTTTGACACAGGCGTTCCGAGTCGCGCTGACAACTCGCTCGTGATCATCACCTTTTGGCCGCTTTCCGGTCAGTCTCGTCAGGAGAGCATCGTTGAAGGAAATCGCGCTGTGTACCGCGAGAAGGGCGACGGCAGATGCGTAGTCTGCCATGCTGTCGTGACAAAGCTCCATTGCATCGGCCAGTTGCGTTGCGCGCTCGTGGTAGACCTCAATCCTAATCTCATCCATTTGCAGGAGACCGGCAAGCTAACGTTCAGGACGATCTATGCTCGATTGTAGCTGGCCCGACCATAAATCCCCACCCGTATCATTCTCGCAAAACAAAGCCCCCGCTTGCGCGGAGGCTTTGGGTTAACTCATTCCTGCCGGACCGCTACTTCTTGGCGGCTTCGGCAGCGGCAGCGTCGGCCTTGGCGGTCGCAGCTTTGCCGGCGTCGCTCTTGGCGTACTTGCGGCGGAAGCGCTCGACGCGGCCGGCCGTATCCAGCAGCTTCTGCTTGCCGGTGAAAAATGGGTGGCAGGCGGAACAGATTTCCACGTTGATGGCACCCTTGTGGGTCGAACGGGTGGTAAACACGTTGCCGCACGCACAGTGCACGCGCGTCTCTTCATAAGCCGGATGGATGGCTGCCTTCATAAAGCTCCCTAACTCGCTTGTCGCAAACCTTGATTGTACCGGAAATGGAGGAATTGCCGCAATTCCGGACGGGTCGGCAGGCGGAAATCAGTCACACCGTTAGATTCGCCGGGCTACCAAAGGACTCAGTCCGTCCGATCCGCAAGCCCCAACGTGCTCAGGAGTAGCGGGTTATCAGGCGCAACCTGAGCGGCGGGCAGACGATTTACCTCTTGCTCCTAAGCCAAAGCCGCAATAACGGCTTCACTAAACGCCGCAGGCCGATCCCCACAGACGACAAAAGCCCACCCGTACTGAGCCGGATGGGGCCGTTGTCAAAACGCTTTTGGATACTGGAGACTGGTTACCGATCAGGTCACAGTCCCTAGGACGCGAAAATTTCAACCGCAATCGGAAAGCTGGAATACCGCGGATCGATCAGATAATATCCGCCGTTCTCGAAGACGATATAAACCTCGTCGGTGTCATACCAGTCGGGAGCCCAGCTTTCAGGCCACGGATCAACCATTTGCACCCAGTAGCCCCCGTACTGGAAGCGCGGATAACCTCCGACAAACTGCACCGGGTAACTATAGATGCGAAACGGGTGCGGCGGTCCGAACTCAGCACGATAGCGGTCGTCAGGAATGCGGTAGCCGTTATATCCGCCACGCTGTTGCCAGCTGCGATGCTGCGACTGCCAATGTTGAGCGCGATGCTGTTGCCAATCGGCCAGCTGCGCGTGGGCCTGTTCCGAGCGGGGCTGCGCTTGCTGTGGATGGGCATTTTGTTCCGGGCGAGCCGATTCGGCTGCTGGTCGGGCATGTTCGCTGGGTTCCTGAACGTGAGCCGCCGGCTGGCGCTCAGTCGGTCCAGCCTGCTCCTGCTGAGGCGGACGCGCTGCCTCCTGATGCGTGGCGGGGTGCGGCTCTTCCTGTTGCGGCGGATGGGCTGCTTCCTGGCGACCGTCGGGACGCGCCGGCTGGTGTTCCGGAGGGCGGGCGGTCTCGGGATGTGGCGCCGGTTTCGCCTCTTCGTGGGCCGGAGGCCGGCTTGGCTCTTCCTGTTGGGGATGGGCAGCCGGAACGGCGGGCTTGGCTTCTTCCCGCGCTGCGGGCTTTTCATCCTCCTTCTGATCCTGCGCATGTGCGCTCATCGCGACCCCCACAACAAAAAAGAGGATCGCCGTACTTATGGCTGCCAACAGCTTTATCGTGGCTTGCTTCATTGCAACTCTCGCTTACCGCGTCGTCCGCGGGCTAAGTCAAACAACCACTATTCTGATTCGCCACACGAGGCACGAAGATGCTTGTAGAAAAACGCAAACCGATAAATTGAAAGGCAGCATTGCACGGCACAGCCGCATCACGGTGCTCGCCCCCCTCATCGCCATGGCAGGAGGTGGCGCTAAAATACACGATTTGTCGCGATGGTATTCCGGTTGCGACCGAGGAGGTTCGTTTCGATGAAGCGATTTCGCTGGATTATCGTAGCGCTTGCATTCTTCGTACTGGGAATCGGCAGCCTGGCCGCGCGCTGGCACGGCAGTGCGAATGCCACAATGGCTTGGCCCGCTGCGGGCGCATCGGTGAACTTTTGCGGATCGGCTCACGGATGGGCGGCGATCATCGGTGTATTGGGGCTCTTGCTCGGACTCATCTTCCTGATTGTCGGGATTGTTGGTGCAGTGACGGCGCAGGCGGCAACCGAAGCCTGAACGCATACGCTGCGACATCCGTCCGGGATGTCGTGCGACGTGTCCGCGCGAGCTTCTTATGCGGGGGCAGCTCCCTCAACCTGAGGAAATTCGAGTAACGGTCGTGCGTGGTCGCTTCGGAATGAAAAGCGGATCGCCGGGCCATGCGCTGCACTGGCCCTTACGAATCTCCCTCACGCAGGTTTGCCGCGCAGCATATCTTCGACATCGTTGATCTTCTCGGTAAGTTGATTCAACTTCCGTGAAAGCCCCTGAATTTCGGACTCGGCTCGGCGGTTGACGTCATAGTCGAGCTCACCCCGCAGGCGGTCTTTGGTGTCCTGCCGATTCTGGCTCATCATGATGACGGGCGCCTGAATCGCAGCCAGCATCGACAGGAAAAGGTTCAGCAGGATAAAAGGATACGGATCCCAAATCACTCGATGCCACAGAGTGTTGATGCAGGTATAGACGACCAGAACGGCGCCAAAGGAAAGAATGAAGGCCCACGAGCCGCCGAAGTGCGCGACTGTATCGGCGATACGCTCTCCGAAGGTCTCCTTCGATTCGATCAACTCATTGGGATTGCGGCTGGCACGCAGACGTACCAGCTGTTGGGAGGCATGGAACTGCCGTCCCAGCACGGTGAGCATATCCATGCCGGCCATCGGCTTGCGCCGCAGCAGAACTTCGATGTCGTGGCGATCGACCTCAACGCAAACAGCGGCATCGACGGCAGTCGCGGTCGTCTGGTGAGGAGAAGGCTCCAGCATCGAGGCAAACCCGAAGAACTCCCCGGGCGCAGGCTGATCGACAATAACTTCCTGGTTGTCCTCGTCCACGGTGGCCACCTGCACCGATCCTGACACGATGACATACGCCTGTCCTCCCGGATCGCCCATCTTGTAAATACGCTGGCGGGGAGCGTAATGCTTCAGCTCGACCTGGCTGGCAAGGACAGCCGTTTCGTCTGCATCGAGCAGGGCAAACAGCGGAACCTGTTTCAGTACATCGGGATCGCAAGGCATCGGTCACCTCAGTCAGGAGTTGCTACGGTTTCGTCGCGAGCCTTGGCAGGATGGCATACATCCGCGTCGGGGAACAACCGCGTTGGCATCCCATCCACGAAGCTCTCCAAAAAGCTGTGCGGCGGGCCGGACGATTCGCGTGGGCAAAAGAGATTTCCGCGTTTGCTTCCGCGGGCGATACGCGCCAGAAAGGATAGGGCACGGGGGATCGCCGGTCGCGCTCAGGCTAAGGCGCTGCTGGATTCTTTGAGTGCGGGTACTTCGCCGGCGTAGTTTCCGATAGCCGGGAGTGAGCGCCCCCCGTTGAAGGGAGCTCTCCCGACCTCTCTCCGCCCCTACCCGGAGGGTGCGAAGTGCAAGGGCACCAGCAACACAGCGACTCCCCACTTCAGCCACGTGAGAACGTAGGACTCGCGAGGAACGAACAAACGCGGCGGAGCGGGTGCTCCGCCGCCGACCTTGGTGGCGCTATTTCTTGTTGACGTGTTTCTTCAGTTCCACGCCGGGCGTGAACTTGGCAACGCGACGGGCAGCAATCTTGATCACGCTGCCTGTCTGCGGATTGCGTCCATTGCGCGCCTTGCGCTGGGAAACGGAGAAAGTTCCGAATCCCACGAGGGTCACCCGGCCGCCCTTTTTAAGAGTGCTGGTGACCGAATCCACGAACGTATCAACCGCTCCCGCCGCACTGGTCTTGCTGATGCCGGTGGCGGCTGCAATTTTTTCGACCAAATCCCCTTTGTTCATCCTTGCTCCTCGCCAGGTGGCTACCGGTGGCGGGAGTATTTAGCTGCCAAAACTTGCGGATGTCAAAGGAATTCCGTAAGAAAAAGGGGACAGGCAGGAAAAGATGAGGAAGGAATCCACCGGTTCAAAAACGTCGGATCCCTGACCAGAAGGGTATTCCCGAGGCTGTTGTCGGAAGTTGGAAGACACGGTATGGCCATCCACGGCAGTTTCGATCCGGGCATCACCGGTTCCTGGATTCGTTTCTTCGCCTAGTTAGCGAGCGCGACCGGGGCCTCTTGAACCGAGCCTGCAACCGGTTCTACGCACACCCCGAGCTTGCCACCCAGCGATTCGAATTGGGCGATCCATCCTTGCGAGGTGCCGTTGCCGTTAGCGACGACGGCCGGATAGACATTTTGCAAGAGTTGGTAGAACACGTTCTGTACCCGCCCCAGATTCACCTTGAAAGGCAGGGAGAGCACAAGGTCGGCCGCGTCATTGAAGCGCTCCAGGCGCTCCTCGCGGGGGTTCACGGCCAACTCATCGGCCATGCGGCCCAGGCGCAGGTTAAGGGCGAAGCGAAGCCAGGCTTCGTCCCACTGAATCTTTTCGCGCGCGGCAGTTTCAATCAGGGTGTGTACGCGCTCCACATCGAGTTCGTCGGCCATGAATTCCTTGCGCAGCGCGGTGTTAAGCACGAATTCCGCTGTAAGGTGCAGCATTTTAGGCAAAGGCGCGCCGACTCCGCTGAGAAATCCCATGAGTGGCGCGTGATGCTCGTAGATCTGGCGGTAAGCGGCTTCGGCTTCGTCCATGGTGCAGCCGAGAATCTTGCTAACCACCTTTTGCCGCTCGTCGCGGAAGAGTGATTTGAGGCTGTAGGTCGCTCCCGCGAAATGAGCGTCCAGCAGGCGCAACACCGCCGGCAGATCGGAAGAGTGGAACGCCTCACGGAGCTCGGCGACGACCGTCTGGAATTCCTGTTCGCCGCGGAATGCCCGTACTCCGGCGGTGACATTGTGATCGCCGAAGTGGAGCACCCCGAAGCTCACGTCCAGCTGCTCGCCGGTGATGCGTGAACGCACCACCGCCGTACCCAGGGCCAGCCGCGCGCGGCCCGATTCCATGCGCACATCGTCACGTTGCTTCATCTCGTAACAACCGACCGAGTTGATCTCGCCGCTGCGCTGGAACATCGACGCGATGGCGTAATGCGCAGTCACCGCCAGCAGATCGACTTGCGCCGGCTTCACGCACCGGTTGTAAATGCGCGCGCCGTCGCCCTGCTCGGCAATGTTGCTCTTGGCCAGCTCCAATAATTCGCAGAATTTCTGTTCTAACTCCGCGGCCTCGGGAAAAAGGAGCTGCGCCAGTTGTAGCGCGCGACCGGCATACATGATGACCTGGACGGTTTCCAGCCCGGATAGCTCGTCGAAGAACCACCCACAACTGGTGTACATCAGCAGCGCGTGACGCTGCATTTCGAGCAGCGACAGAGCAGTGACAACCTCTTCGTCGGACAAGGGCCGGAGCGCGTGCTGACGGAGGAACTTCTGCACGTTCACGCCCTCGCGGTTCAGCACAACGTCGATGTATTGGTCGCGCGCCAGCCAGGGATCGTGCAGCAGTTCCGCGCCCTTCCGTTCGTACGACGCTGCGAGATTGTCGCGCAGGTAATCGAGGGCCGCGCGCAACGGAGCACGCCATGCCTGGTTCCATCCAGGCCTGCCGCCGGAGTTACAACCACAGTCCCGGTTCCAGCGGCCCACGCCGTGCGAGCAACTCCACGCCGTGTTGTCGATGACTTCGACCTCGTGTGTGGGTGGATGCTTCTCGAGGTATTCGCCATAGTTGGTGAGTTTGGCGAGATTGTTACTCTCGATGTGGTGCAGCGCATAGGCCAGTGCCATGTCACCGTTGGCGTGATGATGGCCGTAGGTCTCGCCATCGGTTGCGATGTGCATTAACTGTGGCCAGCGACGATGGTCGGCGAATCCGCTCAACAGCCGGTTGGAAAACGTCTCACCATTGGCCAGCAGGCCCTCGAAGGCCACGGCGCGGGAGATGGGTCCGTCGTAGAAGAACAGGTTGATGCTGCGGCCGGAAGGCAGATTGCACACATAAGCGCGCGTCGGATCGATATTGCCGCCCTCCACCATCTTGAACTTCAATGTGCCGAGGCGCCGTTCGTTCCTCGCCTGGTAAGGAGCCAGCACGGTGAACTGAATTCCGTTCTCGGCGAGTACTTCCAGCGTCTCGACATCGACGGCGGTCTCGGCGAGCCACATGCCTTCGGGGTCCCGGCCGAAACGATGTTCGAAATCGCGAATACCCCACATCACCTGGGTCTGCTTGTCGCGCCGGTTAGCCAGCGGCAGGATGACATGGTTGTAAGCCTGCGCCATGGCGGAGCCGTGTCCCGAGAAGCGCTCTTGACTCTCGCGGTCGGCATTGAGGATCGCCTGATAGGTGTCGGGCGCCTGATCGGCCAACCAGGAGAGCAGCGTAGGACCGAAGTTGAAGCTGATTCGAGAGTAGTTGTTGACGATCCGAGTAATGAGGTTGTCACTGGTGAGGATGCGCGATGTCGCGTTCGGCGCATAGCACTCGGCAGTAATCCGCTCATTCCAATCGTGATAAGGATAAGCCGAGTCTTGAAGTTCGATCGATTCTAGCCACGGATTTTCTCGTGGTGGCTGATAGAAGTGGCAATGAATGCAGAGGTAACGGTCCATGAGGTCACAACGGCCTATGATGGCGCACTCAGGTTGGATGCAGAGTTGTAGGTGAGTGTCACGTTTCGCGGCCGCGTTTCGATTAAAAGGCGGAGCTGCAGGATGGCGCGCCAAGACTGCCAGAGGCAAGAGCAAATGCAGTCCTGGTATGGTGCGAACAGCGACCAGCCGGAAGCGAAGAGTGGATTTTCAGAACGGATCAAACTCGCCGTTCCGCACCATAGCTTCGGCAATCTGCCGCGCCACCTTGAACTGCTCGGGCTTGCCGAAGGCATCCTTCGGAGGATTCGCCAGCAGTTTCTCCAGTTCCTCGTCAAAAATCTTGGTGATGAACTCGGGCGTGTGCGCCACCGGCGTGCCGTTCTCGTCGACCACAGGCACCGCCGAGTAGTGCTTCATGCGCTGGGCGATCATCACGCGATAGATGCGGTCGGTCGCCAGATCTTCCATATAGCCGTCAAGCAGGCTGGCGCCTTTGCCATTCAACACACCGTTGCGATAGCGAATGACGGTGCGTATGGCAGCGCGGGTCCCTGCGACCGATGTCTCGCCGACGCCACGGGGCGAAGGCCGCAAGTCGGGATAGCGTTCCGCATTCGGCTGACGCACAAAATTCTGATTAGGCACGGGGAACTGGTTCACGGCAATCTCGTTCTGATCGGGATGTCCGGTCCAGGCTCCGTCGAAGAGGCAATTGGCTTCGTTCCTCTTGTCCTTCTCCAACGCAGCCAGAGCGCGCGCATTCAGCTCGGGATCTTCGCGACTCGGATAGAGGGCCGTCATGCCGCCAATGGCCAGCGCTCCGCGCTTGTGGCAAATCTCCGGAATGAGGCTGCGCAGGCTCTGGAAAAAACGCACGTCATGCGGAATTGTGTTGCGGTCGGGCAGCACGAAATCAGGATCGTTCAGGTTGAAGTGGCCGAGACTTGCCATGTAATCCCAGCGGCCGAGGTTGAGGCCTAGAATGTGGTCGCGCAGGTGGTAGAGGAACTCCTCCATCTGGAAAGCCAGCGGATGCGACTCCACCAGCGCCATGCACTTGATGTAGTCCTTTGCCCAACCGAGCTTCGCGGCCACAGCCTGGAAAAGATCGCGCCACCATAGCGCCTCCTCTGCCGACTCGGATTTTGGAATGTAGATCGAGAGCGGGTGCTTGAGTTGGCTGGGACTGATGCGAAAGCAGAGGCTCGCCACGTCAAAGAGCGATGCTGACATCAGGTCGGCGCCGAAAATCCCCGCCTGACTCAGATGCAAGCCTCGTACGCGATTCCAGATCACGGTATTCGAGGGATTTATGCTGACTTGCCGTTGGCGCTTCTGGTCGTAATAGGTGAGTTCGCCGCGCAACGCCTTGAGAATGTTTTCCATCCCAAGCTGCTGGTGGTCCCAGGCATTGACCGTCGAGTCTTCAAGATCGAGCATGACGCCGGGAGCGCCTGAATTCAGCATCTTGACCACGAGCTCAGCCTCGTCGGCCGGACCGGTCATCTGGTTCCGCTGATCCTGGCACCAGTCGGGAAGCTCAATGTGCCAGCCTGAGCTGGTGGCTTCTGACGGCTGCAGGTGCTGGGGCTTCCGGCCGGCATGCGAGGCTTCGAGCGCCCGTTTGCGCTTCGTTACCAGGTGCTGCTGACGCGGCGTGAACTCGCGATGCAGCGGCTCCAGGAATTCGAAGAGTCCGGCAACAAGGTCGCGGCGCGAATCGAACCCGGAAGGGGGAGTATTGAGATGGAAGCCAGCGAACTGCGAAGTCTCGATAGTAGAGGATGGCATGGGTCTATCTCCTGCAGACCTCTTTCATACACCAATTCGGGAAGAATTGCAGTGATGAACCGTGCCGAGGTTCGCCGTGGTTGCGAACCGGAGTCGAAGCACCGCTATGCTTGCCAATACTAACGGCGGCGCTCCTCGATAGAGGTCCTTCGACTTCGTTCGGCATGCGCCTCCTCGCGCTCAGGCTTACAAAACTGAAAAACCGCGCTGGCCACTGCTCACTGACAGCTGACCACTGACGACTGATCCTTACCACTGCATTACAATCGCGGGATGATCGCGCACCTTCGTGGACGTCTGCTTGCCAAGCATCCCAACCAGGCTATTGTCGAGGCGGGCGGCGTCGGCTATGACGTCACCATTACCGTCCCAACATTTTCGGAGCTGCCCGCGGGCGGGAGCGAGGTGGCGCTGCACATCCACACGCATGTGCGCGAAGACGCGATTGCCCTGTTTGGATTTCTGCGCGCGGAAGAGAAGCAGCTCTTCGAGAAACTGATCACCGTGAGCGGTATCGGGCCGAAGCTGGCCATCACGATCCTCAGCGGGATGGCGACTGCCGACATGGTAGGAGCGATCCGCAGCAACGACTTTGCGCGGCTTACGAAGATCCCGGGTATCGGCAAGAAGACGGCCGAGCGTATGTGCGTGGAGCTGCGCGACAAGTTGGATGCCTTCGGCGCGGCTCAGCCGGTCGTGACCGTATCGGCAGTCGAGGAAGACGTGATTTCAGCTTTGGCGAACCTTGGCTACCAGCGGGGAGTGGCCGAGAAGGCAGTCGAGCGTGCCGTTCAGTCCGTGGGACGCGAAAACTTCGACGCCATCTTCCGCGCGGCGCTCAGCAGCTTGTCCAAGTAAAGTCGGGCCGGCCGACTTCGAGGTTCGCTTTTATTGATCAACATTGGTCAGCCCTCGCTGGCGGTATCACCAGATTCGGCGGACAGAATAAAGATCGAAAACACGATCACAACTGACAATCGGCCAATTCTCTTCCTGAGACTGCGCAGCCAACATCCGGTCGAACGGATCTTTGTGATGTAGAGGCAATGCGCCAGCGCGCAGGGCGTGCTGCACTGTGATCTCCGTTTCAAGGAAGCCTTTTTCGGCCAGAATGCTGGAGAAGTCGTCCATCAAACCTTGAACGTCCAGTTTGCCGGTGTGCAATTTAATCGCCAGTTCCCATGCCACAACGGACGACACAAATACCCCATTTCTGGCGTCCTGTATCGCAGTTCGGGCGGTCTTTGACAGGTGCGCAGGCCGATCAAGCGACCACATCAGAGTATGGGTGTCGAGCAGCAGGTTCATTCGAAGCCGAGCTCTTTCATCTCCTGATCGGTCAAAGGGGCAAAGACGTCGTCGTCATACGAGAATTGCCCCTCATAGCCCCCTAACTTGCGCTTGCGTGCTCCCTCGCCCACGGGCACCAACTTCACCACCGGCTTTTTCCCCCGCGCAATGATGACTTCTTCGCCGTCACACGCCTTCTGGATCAGCCGCGAGAGGTTGGTCTTGGCCTCGTGAACGTTGTATTGCTTCATGTTAGCTAATTTTCTTAGCTAAGCGAAATTCTGTCAAGAACGATCCGTGAGACAGAGAATGGAACGTGCGAAGGGACCGCCGGACATCAGCTGAAACGTCCTGAAACTTATAAATGAAGCTGGGCCACTGGAGTACGAAGGCGATGCCTTGAGACTGACGTAGCGGCAACCAAAACGCGAGCCTACTTGCCGTTGGCGGCCTCGTACGACAGCAGCGACTTTATCTTCCTAACGAAACCGGCCGGTCCTTCCTCCTGGCCGATGACGGCGTCGGGGCAGTCGGAATGGAGATAAACATGGTAGCCGGTCATCACCGCTACCTGGAGGCGCGAATTGTTTTGCTTGATCTCTTCGCAGAGTTCCATGGCCGCGTCGTGGTTCTGCTCGGCATCCACAATCACGAGATCACAATCGAACTCGCGACTTAAGCGCCGGGCATCTTTTACGGAATACACGATATCAACCTGGTAGCCATAGTTTTCAAGGATGAGCTTTCGACTCGCCACGAGGTAAGGGTCGTCCTGAATCAGAATGATTTTTTGCATCGTACAGTCCCAAAGTTCGGTACGCCTGTCAGGGCCAGGATGAGGGCGTGTGCTCTGATTGTACACGCCGGAACAGGTCGGAGCGCCGCCTCCGGTTCTCACTTCAATGGAACAAAGGTTGCGTGTTTCGGGGTCGGGATAATTCGATAGACTTGGAAAACTGAGGGCGGAAGCGGACCGGACGAAACTGCGTCCTGGTCCACCGAACCGTTGAGTTGTACCGCCTACGGACCGCCGGATATCTTCAGCATCCTGGCGTTGAATTCCTCGCTCTTACCCTTGGCAACGCTTAGCGTCTTCCACTCCGAGCCTTTCCAGTGTTTGGCTAAGAACACGATTTGTCCCACGTGATAAGAGTAGTGCGCTACCTGGCGATTGATGGCCTGCAAGACGGTATGGGGTTCGCCCCGAACGGTGACAGTGCGCGCAAGATCGTCGGGCTGCAGCGAATTCAGAGTATCGAAAACCAGCTGCCAGTATTGCTCCCAGCGTTGTAACACCTCTTCGCGCCGGGCTCCGGGATGTGTGAGGAACTCCTGATCGCGGTTGCGATCGGGCTTCTCGCCGTCGGTGGTCAGGAAATCGGTGAATCGCGATCGCATGTTGCCGGCCATGTGCTTGACGATAATCGCCACGCTATTGGATTCCACATCGAGGACAGCGAAAAATTGGTCATCGGTGAGTTGGGCGATGGCGCCGTCAGCCAAGCGTTTGTGACCCCGAAGGCTGCGGAACGCCTCGTCGATGTAGAGATTGCCGAGTTGGGGTGTGGCTTCCGGAGCAGTATTCATGCTAGACACCTGTAACGAACAAAGTTGTTGCTGGATTAGCCTGGCAAGCAGAGGCAGTTGGCGCCACTAACCGAGTTGCATTTTTGCTGCCCGAGTGCAACCGCTAATTCACCTTTCCTGTTGGCGTTACTTTATGGGCTGCAAACTTCCGCTGTAGAGCGTCGAGCACCGACTCGGATTGCGATGGCTCCTGGTGGGAGGTCTCGGTTGCCGGCCCGGTCCCCGCCGAAGACGTTTCCTGGTTCGAGTGACTCTCCACTTCGACCTCTGCAACCGCGGCCGCGGGCTCGGCGGCGATCTCCGATTTGGGTTCCCCCACCTCCCGGGACGAGTTCAGGCCCTTCTCCAAAAACTTCTTTGTATTCAGCAGCGGGCGTCCCAGCGACGGATTGTAACTGGTCCAGGCCGATTCAAGATCGCCCTCTCGCTCGAATTGCGCCCGCATCGCCTCCATCTTCGAGTCGAGATCGTCCATGTAATGCAGCAGGAGCGCCTCGGGAAACATCGGCAGCTTCGGCGATCCGAACTCATAGTGCCCGTGGTGGCTAATGATCATGTGCTCGAGCAGGATCTTCAGCTCGCCGGGAAAGCCTGGAAGGCGCGCGATCTTTTCATGCAACATCTCCAGCTCAATGATCATGTGCCCCAGCAGCTGGCCTTCGGTGGTGTAGGCGATTGAGCGCTGATAGGTCAGCTCGTGTACCTTCCCAATATCATGCAGGAAGGCGCCGGAGAGCAGCAGATCGCGATTCACCTGCGGATAGTTGCGGGCCGCCAGATCGCAAACCGTGAACAGCGATACGACGTGGTCAAGCAGCCCACCTACAAACGCGTGGTGCAGCGTCTTGGCCGCAGGAGCACAACGGTAAGCCGTCATGATGTTCTCGTCCGCCATGAACTGGTTAAGAAGCGATTTCAACCAGGGATTCTCGAAGCTGTCGACAAACCCAACCAGGGTGCGCCAGAGCTCGTCAATGTCCTTGGTTGTTTTGGGAAGGTAGTCCGAATAATCAACTTCTGAATCCCCGAGCCGGCGGATCTTGTGAATGTTGATTTGCCAGCGCCCTTTGTAATTCTGAACGAGGCCTTTCACCTTGACGAAATCGTCCTGGTCGAAGGCATTCAGGGAGTCGTCAACGTTCTCCCACATGTTGGCCTGTACTTGTCCGCTCCGGTCGGCCAGCGTAAGGGCCAGATATAGCTCTCCATTCTTCTTCGACTTCACCTGCTTGATTGCCACGACGAAGTACGACGTGATGGTCTGGTTTTCCTGCTGTGCGCAATCGCGAATATAGAAGTCTTTCATATACGAAACCGGGCGGCGCATCGCGGAAGAGACAATGGCCGAAGCTTCATGGTACCGCAGAACTTGGAGCAAGGGGGTCGGCTATCAGGATCAAGCTCCCGGCATCAAGCACAAACAAGCGCGCCTCGGCGCGTCCGCTCGAGGAACTGCGGTCCCGTGCTAGAAGATTCCAAACTTCTTCTTTTTCTTCAACTTCTTCGCGTTCTCTTCAGCCGCAGTTGTGTAGATCGGCTTGGTCTCGTTAGGACTGGCGCCCGTGTCGATGTAGCCCGGCTTGATATCGATATAAGCGTCTTCACGCAGCTTGGTGAGGTAATCGCGCAGGGCAGGCTGCATCTTCTGGAGGTAGATCTGCTGATGGACCTGCTCCTGCACATCCTTCAAAGGAGGTATGCCGGCCGACTGGTGTTCGGTGACTTCGAGGATCACAAAGCCCTGATTGGTTCGCACCGGCTCGGTGTACTGACCCGCCTGCATCGCGAAGACCTTGTCTTCTAAGTCCTTCGACAGTACACCCCGTTTGAAGTATTCCAGGTCGCCGCCGTTCGCCGCCGTGGGTCCCTCAGAATACTTCTTCGCCAACTCGTCAAACTTCGCACCACCCTGCAACTGTTTGTAAACGTCATCGGCCTTGGCCTGGGCTTTGGCTACCGTGTCGGCCTCGGGAGACTGGGGAGGGAGCGGGGTGCCTCCCGCGGTAGCCTTGGCGGCGGCAGGCGCCTGCGTCGAAATCAGAATTTCGCTCAAGCGAACCTGTTCCGGCCGCTCCATCTGCGCCTTGTGTTCATCGTAGAACTGCTGCATCTCCTGTTGCGTCACGCTGATGTGGCCGCCGACTTCTTCCCCTATCACCTGCTGCGTAATGATGCTGTTCTTCAGGTTCTGTTTGAACTCTTCGAAGGAAACTCCCTGTGCCTGCGCCGCCTTTTCCACGTCCTCCATCGATTCGGCGTGCATCTGTTTTCGAATTTCGTCCAGACGCTTGATCACCTCGGTGTCGGCCGAGATGTTCATCTGCTCGCCTCTTTGCAGAAGCAGTTGCTGATCGATGAGATCACGCAGCAAGTCTTTCTCGCGGTCTTTGAGTTGAACCTCGGTGATGTTGGGATCCTGTTGACGCGAGTCAGCGTAGAGTTGCTCACGAGCGCGTCGCAGATCAGCCTGGGTAACAATGTTGTTGTTTATGCGGGCGATGATCTCCTCGACGACCGTTTCATTCGCCGACAGGGGAGGGTTCGGGGACGCCAGCGGATTTGGCAGTTGTTGCTGCCCCAGCACCATCGATACGAAGAGCAACGTTGTAAGCAGAACGAGAGAAAGTTTCTTCATCAATAACCTGACCAGGCGCGCAGTGCCTGCCCTGGGGAACCATTTGGGTTTACTCTTCCGGCTATTCTACCGCCTATCTGCTGGTCAAACCAGCCAGGCCCTGACCGGGTGCCTGCGAAAAAGGGGCTTTTTTCCAGCAACGGTTTTCCAAGCGGTATCATAAAAGGTTTGCAACCGTGACCGAGAGGACACGTTCTCATGAAACAGCTCATTGGTTTCGCTATCTTCGCCCTAGCAGGTACCCTCATGGCAACCGCCGCCGACACTCAGCTCGCAACCAACGTTCCTGATCTCGCGCAATTGCAGAAGATGACCGCCCGCTTTGCGCCCACCGAGATGGATGTGGACATCAGCCGCCTCTCTGATGGTGACCGCCATGCGCTGGTGAAGCTGGTTGAGGCTGCGCGCATCATCGACGACATTTTCATGACGCAGTATTGGAGTGGCGATCACGCCTTGTATGCCCAACTGCAGAAAGATCAGACGCCGCTGGGAAGAGCCCGCCTGCACTATTTCTGGATCAACAAAGGCCCATGGTCGTCGCTCGATGGTGATACCGCCTTTCTTCCCGGCGTGCCGGCGCACAAGCTACCCGGAGCAAACTTCTATCCCGAGAACATGACCAAGGAGCAATTCGAAGGCTGGCTCAAGACACTCCCCGAGGCGCAGCAAAAGGAAGCCACAAGCTTTTTCACGGTCATCGAGTCTGACGGCAAGGGAGGCTTGAAGATCGTGCCCTTCAGCGAGGCCTACAAGAGTGATCTGCAGCGCGCAGCGGAGCTCTTGCGCGAAGCGGCCGCGCTCACCGGGGACGCAACCCTGAAACGCTTTCTGACCACGCGTGCCGATGCTTTTCTTTCCAATGACTACTACGAAAGCGACTTGGCATGGATGGATCTCGATGCGCCGCTCGATATCACGATTGGTCCGTATGAAACCTACAACGACGAACTCTTCGGATACAAGGCGTCGTACGAGGCCTATGTAAACGTTCGAGATGAAAAGGAGAGCGCGAAGCTCGGCGCTTTCGCGAAGAACCTGCAGCAGATCGAAGACAATCTTCCGATCGATCCGAAGTACCGCAACCCGAAAATTGGCGCACAAGCTCCCATCCGCGTGGTGAGCGAGGTCATCACCGCGGGAGACGGCAATCACGGTGTCCAGACGGCCGCTTACAACCTGCCCAACGATGAGCGTGTGATCCAGCAGAAGGGGAGTAAGCGCGTCATGCTGAAAAACGTGCAGCAGGCAAAGTTCGACAAGACGCTGGTCCCGATCTCGCAGCGCGTGCTGGCCAAAGAGGAACAGGGCGACGTGAACTTCGATCTGTTCTTCACCCACATCCTGGCCCATGAGCTGTGCCACGGCCTCGGTCCTCACCAGATCACGGTGCAGGGCAAGCCGTCCACCCCGCGCGAGCAGATGAAGGAGCTCTACAGCGCGATCGAGGAAGCCAAAGCGGATGCCACTGGACTGTTCGCGGTGCAGTACATGCTCGATCACGCTCAGCAGATGGGCCTGGAAAATGTACTAAAGCCAGGCACCGACTCAGAAAAGCAGCTGTATACGACGTATCTGGCGTCGTCCTTCCGTACCTTGCGCTTCGGTCTGAACGACGCCCACGGCAAGGGCATGGCCATGCAGGTGAACTTCCTGCTCGACAAAGGCGGCTTCGTGGCTCGCCCCGATGGTACCTTCGCTGTCGACTACACAAAGATCAAGCACGCAGTGCGCGATCTCACGCACGAGCTCCTTACCTTGGAAGCGGAGGGGAACTACGTGGGGGCAAAGAAGATGCTCAATACGCTCGGGGTGATGCGTCCGGAGTTTCAGAGAGCGCTCGACAAACTGAACGATGTCCCCGTCGACATCGAACCGATCTTTACTACTGCCGAACAGGTCGCTCCCCGTGCGCCCGCGACCCATCGGCAATAACCAGGCCTTCCCGGTGATTACCTCAGGCAAAAAAGGGGAGCCCGAAGGCTCCCCAAGTACTGCAACTTTTCAGCTTGAAGTTAGAAGTTGTACTTCACCACCAGGACGACATTTCGCGGATGGTTCGAGAACACCTGATTCGCCACATTGAAAGTGGGCGAACCTGGGATCAGGTAGCCGCGTACTTCGCCCGAAGTGTAGCCAATCGGGGCAACATCGCTGATATAACCCGGCACGTATTGTGCATGGTTAAACACGTTGGTGGCCTGGAACTGGAACTCGACCGACTGACGCTCCGTGATATTCACGCGCTTGATGAAGCTCAAGTCCCAGTTGTTGATGTGAGGAGTCGCCAGCGTGTTGCGTGCAGCCGTCGCCAGTGCACCGGTTCCGGCGGTGACGAACTGCGCTGTCGGATTGTTGACCAGATAGGCCACGGTTGAGCCCGCTGAGTTCGTCAACGGGGTAACTCCAGAGGAGGTTCCCGCTACTCCGCTCGGATTGTAGATGCAACGGTCTGGAGCGGAGTCGCCGTTCAGATTGGAATCGGTTCCGCTCTGACAGGTCGCATACTCCGGCGACTGGAAGGTGTAGATGGGAGCGATCTCCCAGTTACCTACGATGTTCTTCATCATCCAGTTGGAATTGTTCTTGAAGAACGGCAGGTCATAGAGAACCTGGGCGGTCACCCGGTGACGGCGATCATAGGCAGACGTGCCCCAGTCGGCGGCGAGGTTCTGGAAGTTCTCCGGACGACGCGGCGTCAGCACGGTCGAGAAGACTTCGGCTGTCGAGTTGTCGAACGCATGACTCCAGGTCCAGGCAATCTGGAACTGCAGGCCGTTAGTAAAGTTACGGCTGAACTGCGTCTGCAAGCCGTTGTAGTTGGACGCTCCGTAAGGTTCATACGCGATGATGTTGTTCGTGAAACCAGCGTTGGCGTAGGCGCCTACGAGATGGCCTTGCGCTTCCAGTTGGTCCAAAGTCAGGGGCAACGAATTGAGCGTGGCCTGCGACGGCGCACTGTAGTACGTCGGCAGGTAACTGTTGACTGACACTGGCGTCGTAACGTTGATACGGTCCTGAACCGGAAGGTGAATACCCTTGGTGCCTACGTAGCGCACTTCCAACGTGTACTTGTTGGCGAAGATATGCTGCACACCCAGGTTCCAGCTCTCGGAATAAGGCAGCGTCTGATTAGGAATGTAGGCGCTGGTTGAGGAGCGGGCCACTGCCGGATCGGTAATTGTCGCGGGGTTCGAGGGCAGTCCACCAGTCGCCAGGAATCCAGTGTTGCTCCAGAAGCAGGATGGACTCTGACCTCCCGTGGGGCCTGTGGTATCGCAGGTCTGCTGCACTTGGGGCGGCAGAGACAGAATACCGAGGTTGTCGAACAATATGTCGTTCGCCATAGCAAAGCCGGCGCGAATCGAAGTGGTTCCCTCGCTTCCCGGCGAATAGGCAAATCCCACGCGCGGCATGAAGTTGGTCTTTTGGGTGGTCGGCGCACCGAAGGTAATTAACCCCGGCACGTTCGAGATGGAGTTCAGTGGCTGCAACGAGGTTGCCGCCAACGGTTCTCCCGTCCACTCATAGCGGACACCATAGTTCAGGGTGAAGTTAGGGTTTACGCGCCACTCGTCGTTACCATATGTGTAGAACGCTTTCCGATTGCCGTAGTAAACCACGTCGCCGGCCGAGCGCTCGGCAAAATCGCCTACGTTCGGATTCGGTGCGTAGTCATTCAGGTAGTCGGAAAGGTAAGTCCACTCATAGTCGCCGCGCACGCGCTGTGTAAAGGTCTGCGGGCTGATGTACCAGCGGAACTCTCCGCCGAACTTCAGGTTGTGCTTGCCCTTCACCCAAGTAATGTTATCGATCCCCTGATACAAGTTCTGGATCGTTTCCTGAGGCGCGTTGCCGTCAGGACCAAGCTGCAAACCATTCAACTCATAAAACTGAAGGTTCGGAAACACGCTTAGTCCCGGGAAGGTCTGGTTACCCACAGGGTACAGTTGCGAATAGCGGTTGAACCCGAAGCGGAACTCGTTGTTCACATTCGAGGTGAAGTTGTGGTATTCGCTCATGGTAATCAGCCAATACCGCTGGGGTGTGGTGGACCAGAAGGTCGGATCCTGCGCTGCGTTGTCGATGGCGTTGTACTTCGAATAGGCCAGACGTCCGCGCACCTGATCCTTGTCGGAGATGTTCCAGTCGAAAGAGTTGGCCGTGCTCAGCGTGTTGTTATAGCTCGGTCCATTGAATCCCACGGCACCGATCGGGATGTTAACGAAGGGCGTCGAGCTCGTGTAATTGTAGCTGGGAATGCCGGCTACGACTTGCGAGACACCGCCTCCGTTGTAGCCGGAGCAGGGGTCGCCGGACGCCGGAGCTTGCGAGCCAGCCGCCGGTACATACTTTTGCAGCACGCTCAGATTGGTCGAGTTCGGAAACAGAGAAGCCAGTTCCGCATAGCCTGCAGCTGTCGGCGCGCAACCCGTAGAAGCCGTGCCTGTCTCACCTACCGGGTTGTACTCCCAGTCACTGAAGAAGAACAGCTTGTTCTTGAGGATGGGTCCACCGATTTGTCCGCCGAAACGGTTGTTATCGTAGCGGGGGTTGAAAGGGGTCTGGCCGTTGCTGACTTCGGAAAGAGCCGTCTGTGAATCGATGGCGTTCAGGTTGCGATTCTGGAAGTACTCATAAAGGCGCCCGTGGAACTGGTTCGTGCCGCTCTTGATCGTCTGGTTGAATTGGCCGCCGGAAGAGTGTCCAAACTCGGGCGAGAACTGGTTCTGCAGGACGGTAAAGCTGTCAACCGCATCGTTCGGGATGGTGATAAGTGGACCCGTCACCGAGATGCTGTTGTTGTCCACGCCTTCTACCGTGAAGTTGTTGTTACGCGGACGCTGTCCGGAGATGGATGGCCCGGAGCCTACACCGATGCCGCCGGTGCTGGCTACGCCCGCATTCAGCAGCGAGAGATTCAGCACGCCGCTGCCGGTGGAGGTGGTGGGGAGATCGGCCGCCTGTTTGGCGTCGAAGGTGCTGCCAATCGTGGGCGTCGTCGTGTCGATTTCCGTGGCTTGCTCACTGACTTCCACCGTGGTCGCCGCACCGGCAACCGTCGCCGTAATATTGGCAGTGGCAGTCTTGTTCAGCGTGACTTCCACGTCGGCGAAGCCGCCTTTCATATTGGCAGACGTCGCCTGTACGGAATAGTGCCCTGCGGGAAGGTTGACGAAGTGATATTCGCCGCTCGAGTTGGTGTTAGTGGTGGTCTTGAACCCGGTCTGCAGGTTGGTCGCGTCCACCCCGGCATTTGCAACGACTGCTCCGCTCGAGTCCTTTACGACTCCGACCAGATCGCCGCTAATCGCCTGTCCAAAAGCTGCGGCGGACAGAAACAAAAAGAATGCCGTCAACAAGCTTCGTTTTAGCATGGTTAACATGGAACCTCTCCTCCAAGAGATTGTCGTTATTCGCGGCACGAAGTGGATGTCATAAAGCAAAACCACTTTCCCGTTATGCCGTCCAATGGAACTCCCTGATCTCCGCCGAGAAGAATGGCAACTCCTATGCCAAATAGAGAAGGCTGAGGAAGCTCGTGATAGCAACAACTTACTCGTGCAGCTTGAGTCTCAAATATGGGCAGCAATATCCACGCTATTGTTTTTTGGATTGAAAGTAGAAGCACTACCAAGGCTGCCAAATATGCGCCTGCGAACGGCTAGTTGATCACGACAAAGAGGGCAATTTTTTGACAAACCGCAGCTGGGTAAACAGTTTCCATATTACGCAACTAAGTCTGACGGTCGAGACGGAGTAGCGAACAGAATGAATATCAGAATCGTGTTTTCCGGTACTCCGGTTGAGCTCTCGGGCTCTCCGCCTGCGTCGCGTGTCGGTCAGCCAGACAGTTCGTCCATCCAACCTATTTTCGCTGTCCCCGCACCGGAGCGAGTTGTGGAGCTTTGGGTTTGGGAGGGGGAAACGAATAGCTCACGTCCGAGCGCTGGAAGGAGCCCCGAGCCTTAACGGAAGTTATCTCCTCGCACCCATTCCCCGATCAGTCATCCTCATTGGGTCTGTCCACCGGTCAATTCCACCTCCAACAAGCTCGCCGACCCGGCCCGAAGGTGCTAGGACGTAATCTGAGGTGGGGAGTTATATGTCACGAATATGCAAAAATTTGCGCAAGTCTATAGAATTACCCTTGTATTTTCAATGGGTTATGGCGGCCGTCGAATTGCGAGTTCCTGTTTCATCAACTCTGCTAGCGTCTGCGCTGTTCCGGCTAAGAGTTCCCGCTATCGCGGACACCTGATGCTGGGAATGGCGACGCGAAAGGAAATACCGCTCAATGGCCAAGAAACTTCTGCTCGTGCTGACACTGGTAGGAATGTTGTTGCCTGCCGCCGCTTTTGCCGACACAGCCGCCTGGGAATGGACTACTACAGGCACAGAGTTCACAAACGGCGACTGGACCTTCGGACAGGTCTTTACGCCGAACGTTAACATCACCGTGGACTTCCTCGGTTACTTCAATCCCAGCACCGGTATGCTGGACAGCCACCCGGTTAGCATCTGGAACGGAACCTCGGGAGCTCTGGTAGCGTCCTCCACCATCACCGCCGCCTCTGGTTTCACGACTGCCCACTTCCTTTACAACCAGATCTCTCCGGTCACCCTGCTCGCGGGACAGATCTATGAGATCACTGGCGTCAGCGGCATCGACAATTATGCCTATGGTGACACCGGCTTCACGGTTTATGCCCCCATCAACTACATGGGCTACAACTATTGCCTGGGTTGCGGTGATATGTTCACCGGCACCACCACGACCAACCTTGGCATCGGCGATGCCTTCTGGGGTCCGAACTTTGGCTGGACCACGAGCACGACCACCCCTGAGCCCAGCAGCCTGATGCTGTTTGGTGCTGGCATCGTCGGGGCAGCTGGGATGCTCCGTCGCAAACTTAACTTCTAACTTCACCCCCTACCTCCACAACCAAAGGCCGGAGCCCAGTGCTCCGGCCTTTTTGTTGGCTTAAGGTGAATCGTTCAAAGAGGATGCAGGCACACTTCCGGCGGCTGCAGCCATTTCGGAGGGACGTGCCAAGCCCACGGCTGAGGTGTGGCTGACATCTTGCAATTTATCTCAACTCGTGACGACTTCTCGCCCTGACATGCGTCAGGGACAGAAAAATGCCGGAAACTCGACAGCTCCGGCATCTGATTTTGCGAAACACTACGAACCCGGTCCGGCCCGTTTTTTTATTCCCTCACTACAGAATGTAGCGCGACAGGTCCTGGTCTTTCACGATATCCGTCAGCGAATTACGCACGTAATCCGCGTCGATACGCACGTTCTTCTCCTTCAGGTCCGGAGCATCGAAGCTGGTGCTGTCCAGCACACGCTCCATGATGGTGTGCAGCCGCCGCGCGCCTATATTCTCTGTGCCCTCATTTACCTTGAAGGCAAAGTTAGCCACTTCCGCCAATGCCTCTTCTGTGAATTCAAGCTTTACGCCTTCGGTTTCCAGTAGCGCGATGTATTGCTTGGTGAGCGACGATTTGGGTTCCGTCAGGATCTTGATGAAGTCTTCGACAGTCAGAGATTGCAGCTCCACGCGGATCGGGAAGCGTCCTTGCAGCTCGGGAATCAGGTCGCTGGGCTTCGAGACATGGAAAGCTCCGGCGGCTATGAACAGAATGTGGTCGGTGCGAACCATCCCGTAGCGCGTGTTGACTGTTGTTCCTTCCACGATCGGCAGGATGTCGCGCTGCACGCCCTCACGTGAAACGTCCGGTCCGTGGCCACCTTCGCGGCCGGCAATCTTGTCAATCTCGTCGAGGAAGATGATGCCTGAGTTTTCTACGCGCTCGACGGCGATGCGTTGCACCTGATCCATATCGACGAGCCGCTGCTCCTCTTCCTGGATCAGGTACTCAAAGGCCTCGCTGACCTTCATCTTCCGCTTCTTGGTGCGCGAGCCGAAGATGTTCGGCAACATATCTTTCATGTTGACGTCCATCTCTTCGACGCCTTGATTGGTGATGATTTCGAAGGCCGGCATTGATTTCTCGCGCACATCGAGTTCCACCATCCGCTCGTCGAGTTTCCCTTCACGAAGCTGCTGGCGGAACTTCTCGCGAGTACGCGAGCCGGGTTCACCGGCCAGTAACGGTTCGTTTCCGATGTTGAAGCCGATCGGCTGATCGGTGGCGGCCGGACGTGACTGCACCTGCGTCGGCATCGAAGGCAGCAACAGGTCGAGCAAACGCTCCTCGGCATTGAGCTCGGCTTTGTCGGCAACATCTTCGAGCTTCTCTTCGCGAACCATGTCGATGGCGATCTCGACCAGGTCGCGGATCATGGACTCGACATCGCGTCCGACGTAGCCAACCTCGGTAAACTTCGAGGCCTCGACTTTCATGAACGGCGAGTTCGCGAGCTTTGCCAGGCGGCGTGCGATTTCGGTTTTGCCCACACCGGTCGGACCCATCATGATGATGTTCTTGGGAATGACTTCTTCGGCGAGCTCAGGCGTCAGCTTCTGCCGGCGCATGCGATTGCGCAGGGCAATCGCGACAGCGCGCTTTGCATCGTGCTGCCCGACCACATACTTGTCGAGCTCACGCACGATTTCGCGTGGTGTCAATTCGTCGAGTGCTACGTGTTCGTCATCCGCAGTTGCAGGAAGATAAATAGCCAATGAAATGTACCTCGAAAATCAAGAAACAGTTGCCGGTTGCCGGTAGTCAGTTGTGAGCAGGGAAGGGTCGCGGCTTCAGCCGCGCCGTCCGTTCTCGTTATAATTTTGTCATCCCGATCCCCTTCAGGGGTGAGGGATCTGCGGTTCTCCCGTCCTTGCCGCCAATTCAGTAACAGCAGATTCCCCGCTTCGCTCGTAATGACAATTCTTATGAAGCCTTACACGTCGACCATTGATCACTGACTACTGACTACTGACTACTGCTTCTATAACTCTTCGATCGTGACTTGGTCGTTGGTATAAATACAAATCTTGCCGGCGATCTTCATGGCTTCTTCCGCGATTTTACGCGGCTCAAGGCTCGTGTGCTCAAACAGCGCAGTGGCTGCCGCCGTAGCATAAGGGCCGCCACTGCCGATGGCAGCAATACCGGAATCCGGCTCGATCACATCGCCTTGTCCACTGATGAGAAACGTCGAACTGGTATCGGCCACGAGCAGTAAGGCTTCCAGCGAGCGCAGCATCTTGTCGGTGCGCCAGTCTTTGGCCAGCTCGACAGCGGCTCGGCCCAGGTTGCCGTGATACTGCTCCAGTTTCGACTCGAAGCGCGCGAACAGGGAGAACGCATCGGCCGTAGAACCGGCAAATCCAGCGAGAATCTTGTCCTGGTAGAGACGGCGAATCTTGCGTGCCGAGTGTTTAATGACGCCTTCGCCGAGGGTGACCTGGCCGTCTCCTGCCATCACCACTTTGCCATCTCGACGAACGCAAAGAACAGTTGTAGAGCGGATCAAACGCTTTTTTGCCATGAACTTGAAGCATTATAGCAGCCCAAGCTTCCCCTAGCCAAAACTTGAGTGCCTGAGACTAAGATTTCGGGCGCCGCGGAGTGGGCTGTGCCTCCCAAACCCGAAGCCAGAACCAAAGCCCCCTTCGTGAATGCGGAGTAGGTAGGCCAAGTAACGGTCAAATTCGTTATCAGCGACAAAGGTTACGTCTGTATCGCCCAAGTTATTCAGTCGCTGAATGAACCGGCGGACGCCAAGGCGCTGGCTTCGTTGGGGAAGTGGAAGTTCGATCCAGCGTGGCGACCCGGCCGTGCCGGCCCTGGCCCCCGTGAGCTTCTTCGATTGGCGCGATGGAGAAGGCCGCGTCGTCGCCACCCACTCAAGGATGGCACTGCGATCTCTACCCAAGTAGTGTTCCGTGTTATCTCGCGGCTTTGTTGTTCGTAGCTTCCAGCTCCTCCAGCAAGTCGTCGATGCGCGCTTCCAGAATGTTACGAATCGACAGAATGCCGATCACCTTGCCAACGGAGTCCACGATCGGCATGTGCCGGTAGTGCTGCTCGATCATGACCTGCAGCGCCTCCGCCGCGCTGGTTTCTTCTGTCGCCATCTCTACCATGGGGCTCATGAGTTCACGCACCAGCGTCCTGCCGGGATCGCGGCCACTTAACGCGAACTTCGCCAGCACATCGCGCTCCGTAAACATGCCAGCGACGATGCCTTGCTCGTCGACCACCGCAACGGCACCAACATCCCTGTCCAGCATGGTTTGTACGGCGTCCCGCACCGTCGCCAACACCGATACCGTTGCCGGGCCCTCATCACACCATTGAAGAATGCTCATGACCATAAGAAAGTCCTCTATTCGTAATCGAAGTGCGAGGTTATGTTTCGACGGGGACGCGAGTCAAGGGGAAAGCGGTCCATCACACAGTGCTGTGCTACGAGTCACCTGATTTCTGTCGAATTGAGCGATAAATCTGGGAAGTAAGCGCTTTCTGGCGATTCACCCGAGCTTTATGCCTCATCTAAAAAGCCGGTACCGCGGCTGTCGAGGCGAGAGCCACTGCTCCCGAGCGGCTGCCCGAACACGAGTTCCCGGCGTATCCGCGGTCAATCCCGTCACTCGGAGGTACGAATGAAAAAAGTTTCGCCAGCGGTTCTGCTCTCGTTTACCTTTCTCGTTCTGCTGCTTGCAGCTTACTTCGGATTCGCCCAGACCAAGACCGATCCACAAAGCGCGCCGCCGCCGAAGCCGCCGTTCACCGACTACCGTTACGAAAAGCCGGGAACGGTCCGCAAGATCACAACCGCCGATCTTCCTGCTCCGTACGCGACCAAGTCGGCGACCAATGGCCCTAATGTCATCGACCGGCCTGCGAATGCTTTTCCGCAGGCGCCAGCCGGCTTCAAAGTTGAGTTGTATGCGACAGGACTCAACGAACCGCGCAAGATCCTCACCGCGCCAAATGGCGACTTCTTTATGGTGGAGAGCCACGGCGGCGATATCAAAGTCTTTCGTGGCATCACGGGCGACGGTAAACCGCAGCAGACCGAGACCTTCGTCACGGGCCTTACCCAGCCCTACGGTCTCGCTTTCTACCCGCCGGGACCTGATCCGCAATATCTTTACGTCGGCAATACCGATTCCGTGGTTCGCTTTGCCTACCACAATGGAGACCTCAAGGCCTCCGGCAAACCAGAGCATATTGCCGATCTTCCCCACGGCGGCGGGCACTGGACGCGCGATGTGGTGTTCTCTGCCGATGGGAAGCAGATGTTCGTGGGCGTCGGTTCGTCTTCCAACGTCGACGATCCCGACACGCATCCCGAAGAAAAGGAACGCGCCGATATTTTAGTGATGAATCCCGACGGCTCGGGGCGACGCATTTACGCATATGGAATTCGCAATCCGGGAGGAGGTCTGGCCATCAGCCCCAAAACCGGTGAACTCTGGTGCTCGGTGAACGAGCGTGACCAGCTTGGCGACAACCTGGTGCCGGACTACATCACGCACGTGCAGGACGGCGGCTTCTACGGATGGCCGTATTACTACATGGGAGGAAACCAGGATCCGCGACACAAAGGTAAGCACCCCGAACTGAAGGACAAGGTCATCGTGCCCGACGTGCTCCTCCAGGCGCACAACGCATCGCTCGAAATGGCTTTTTACGAAGGCAAGACCTTTCCTGCCGAGTACCAGGGCGATATCTTCTCGTCGCAGCACGGCTCCTGGAACCGCAGCGTTCGCAATGGCTACGAGGTCATCCGGGTTCCTATCGATCATGCGACCGGCAAGGCCACGGGTGCATACGAAGATTTTCTGACCGGCTTTGTCACGCCCAAGGGTGAAGTCTGGGGACGTCCCGTGGGGGTCACAGTGGCTCCCGATGGATCGTTGCTGGTGACGGATGACGGATCGAACTCCGTCTGGCGGGTGAGCTACGTGGGTAAGTAGAGGCAACAAGGCAGCCGCGGATGTTGCGGATGAGTTCCGGGAATCGGGGTGCGAAGTTTTCATCCCTGCAGGGCTGAGCAGGCAGTCTCCCATGGACCGCAAACAACCTACACGAGGCCACCCGCGCTGTTTCTAAGGAGCTGACTATGACCTTCAATCGCAGACTCTTTCTCAAGGGCGCTACCGCCGCTGGGCTGGTTGCGAAATTTGGCAACTTTGCATCAGCAGCCGGCACGGCTTTGCCTATGCCCCGGCGTACCCTGGGCCATACCAGTGAGCAAGTCTCCATGATAGGACTGGGCGGTTACCACCTCGGGCACCCGAGCGAGGCTGAAGCTATCCGCATCGTGCGTACCGCTCTCGACAATGGCATGAACTTCCTCGACAACTGCTGGGACTACAACAATGGTGAGAGCGAGGTTCGGATGGGCAAGGCCTTGCGGGACGGCTATCGCCAGAAGGCCTTCCTGATGACCAAGATCGACGGACGCGACGCCAAAACTGCCGCCCGTCAGATCGACGAATCGCTCAAGCGGCTGCAGACCGATCACGTCGATGTACTACAGTTTCATGAGGTCATTCGGATGAATGATCCGGAGCGCATCTTCGCAGCCGGCGGAGGCATGGAAGCCGCGCTCAAGGCGAAGAAGGACGGGAAGGTGCGCTACATCGGCTTCACCGGCCACAAGAGCCCGCAGATTCACAAGCACATGCTGGACGTCGCCGATCAGCACAAATTTGTTTTCGATACGGTACAGATGCCGCTCAATGTCATGGACGAGCACTATGACAGCTTTCAACAAGTTGTGTTGCCGATCCTGCTGCAGAAGAATATCGGCGTGCTCGGGATGAAGCCGATGGGTGACCACATCATCCTGACCAGCGGCAAGGTGACGGCTGTCGAGTGCCTGAGCTACGCGTTGAGCCTGCCCACCAGTGTCGTGATCACGGGGTGCGATTCCATGCAAATTTTGCAGCAGGCGCTGGATTTAGGACGCAGTTTCAAACCGCTCAGCGAAAAGGAGCGCGCGGCTTTACTGAGCAAAACCGCCGAAGTGGCCAAGAACGGACAATACGAACTGTACAAGACCACTCACCACTTCGACGGGACGTACCAGAATCCGCAGTGGCTGGGATAGACCTAAGGAAACTCCGAATAACTGAGCCTCCGGCACTGCCGGGGCTGTGTGAGAACTAAGTCTTGTACGCGAAGGCGGAACGCAATGGCGGAAAGACAGTCCCGCAAGGACGAAACAATCGTAGCCCAGTATGGAGCCGGAGGCGGAATGCTGGGTGAAGTGGTAAATGAGACCGAGTCCCGGTAGGGACGGCACGGTTTTCAGACACAGTGAAGCCCCACTCGTACAGATCGCGTCAGCTTAGCTCTGGTGGACGATTTTCCCGGCCACAATTGTGGCGGCCACGGCGCCGGTGAAGCTCCAGCCGTCGAAGGGGGTATTACGCGACTTTGACTTCGATTGCGCGGCCTCGAAAGTCCACTTCTTCTTTGGATCGAAGATCGTTACGTCGCCGTGGGATCCCGGAACCAGCGAACCTCGACCATCCAGCTGGAAAATCTTTGCGGGATTGGCGGACAGCAGTTCCACAATGCGCCACAACGGCAGTTTGAAGTGCTGGTGCAGCACGGTGATGGTCAGCGGCAACGCGGTTTCCAGTCCCGTAATGCCGAAGGCGGCGCGCTCAAATTCCACTTGCTTCTCATGCCAGGCATGCGGCGCATGATCGGTGGCTATTGCGTCGATCGTGCCGTCAAGGATGGCGGCAATCATGGCCTCGCGATCTTCCACCGAACGCAACGGTGGATTCATCTTGTAGTTCGTGTCGAACTCGCCGACATGATCATCCACCAGGGTGAAGTGGTGCGGCGTGATCTCGGCCGTGATCCGCAATCCCTCCTTCTTGGCCTTGCGAACGGCCTCCACTGCCTCGCGGGTGGAGATATGCGCCACGTGAACATGCCCCTTCGTCTCGCGGGCCAGAGCGATGTCGCGCTCGACGATGCTGGCCTCCGCTGAATTGGGCATCCCACGAAGGCCCAGCCGAAATGATGTAGCACCGTCGTTCATCGAGCAGCCTGCCGTCAGGCGCGTGTCTTCCGCGTGCTGCACTACGGGAATGTTCAGCTTCGCAGCCGTCCGCAGGGCAGCGCGCATGATCTCGTCCTGCAGGATGGGCTTACCATCATCGCTGACTGCTACCGCGCCTGCATTTTTCAGTCCCGCAAAGTCCGTGAGTTTTTCTCCGAGACTTCCCAGCGTGGCGGCCGCCACACAAAATACGTTTGCTTTTGCGTTACGATCCAGGTGCATCATCCAGCGGACCTTCTCCGGAGAGTCGATGACGGGATCGGTGTTGGGCATGGCGCACACGGTGGTGAAGCCCCCGGCGACGGCGGCCGCGGTTCCGGTCTCGATGGTTTCTTTGTGCACGTGGGCGTGTTCGCGAAGATGGACATGCAAATCGATGAAGCCCGGCGACACGATCAGGCCCCTGGCGTTGATGACTGTTTCTGCGTTGCCGGTCAACTCACCAGGCGCCGTAACCTCAGCAACCCGGCCGTCCCGCACCAACACGTCCATGGGTTCATCAATACCGGCTGCCGGATCGAGCAAGCGTCCGCCTTTGATCAGCAGGGATTCCATTTTTATCGTGCGGCCCCCAGAACCGTCGCCAGAATCGCCATGCGGGTCTTTACTCCGTTCGCGACTTGTTCGTGGATGACAGACTGAGGTCCGTCGGCAACCTCGCTGGTCAATTCCATGCCGCGAATGATCGGCCCGGGATGCATCAGGATCGCATCGGGCTTGGCCAGTTGCATTCGTTGCGAAGTGATCTGGTACTTCGCAATGTACTCGTCAACTCCAAACGCCGTCCCCGCCAGTCTCTCTTTTTGTACGCGCAACGACATGACGACGTCCGCGCCCTGAAGCGCCGTATGGAGATCATGGCAGGCCATAACTCCAGGTGCGATGGTAGCAGCAACCTCCGGCACCAGGGCGGGGGGGCCGCAGAAGACTACCTCGGCTCCGAACTTCGAGAGCAGGTGAGCATTTGAGCGTGCGACGCGACTGTGAAACACATCGCCCACGATTGCGATGCGAAGGCCTTCCAGTTTCTTCTTGTGATTAAGGATGGTGAGTGCGTCGAGCAGGGCCTGGGATGGATGCTGGTGCATGCCATCGCCGGCATTCACGATGGGCGTCGGCACATATCGCGACAACAGATACGGCGCGCCACTGTTGGGATGCCGCAGCACAATCACGTCCGCACCGAGCGAGGTAACCGTCCAGCCGGTGTCGATGAGCGACTCGCCCTTTTCGATGCTGGACGAGGTCGCGGAGACCAAAGTGGTCGTGGCCCCGAGCGCCTTGGCGGCAAACTCGAACGACGTTCGCGTGCGGGTGGACGACTCGTAGAATAGGAGCACGACGCGCTTGCCACGTAACCATTGTGGAGGACGCCGTGGATCGAGGCGCCGAGCCAGCGCCAATATCGACCCGATCTGTGCCTTCGTCAGTTGATCGGTACCCAGCAGGGAGCGCTGTGCCTTCATTGCCCCTCGGCCACTCGTTCTACCATCAGTACTTTCTCGGCGCCGTCGGTTTCCTGGAGCCTAACCTCGATAATCTCGTTGTTCGTGGTGGGGATCTTCCGTCCCACAAAGGCGGCCTCAATGGGCAGCTCGCGATGTCCGCGGTCGATGAGCACGCAAAGCTGAATGCGGCGAGGGCGTCCGTGATCGAACAAAGCGTCCAGGGCGGCGCGCGTGGTGCGGCCGGTGTAGAGAACATCGTCCACCAGGATGATGTCTTTGTCTTGTATATCGATCTCCATCGCAGCCGGCTTCACTTCCGGCCGATGGCCGACCGTCGAAAGATCGTCGCGGTAGAAGGTGATGTCGAGCGTTCCCACCGGGACCTCGGTTTTCTCAATGCGGCCCAGGAGCTTGGCCAGCCGATGAGCGAGGGGTACGCCTCGACGCTTGATACCGACGAGGCCAAGGTTGGAAACTCCATTGTTCTTCTCGACAATCTCATGCGCCAACCGGACGAGTGTGCGTTCAATTTCGGAAGCCGAGAGGATTTGCGATTTCTCGCGCAGGTTATGAGGTGTGGAGGACGCTGACATGCCATTGGCATCATACGAAACGCAGCTCACGCGGAGCAACTAGGGACTGACGGACGGTAGTGGGTCAGTTTCCGGATGGCCCGTGATCCGAGAGACTGTTGGGCTCGCGATGGAGCGTCGACGCCAGTGCCTCGTCGACAACGCAGCCGCGGAGCCATAACTGCTTTGCGCTCTTTTCCGGCGCAAAGAATTCCGCTCAACGAAACTTTACCGCTCCGTCCTGGAAAGTTTGCTTCGCGTCTGCCGGATCCAACGTCTCGATAAACATGTCTCGTGGCTGGCAAAGTACAACAACGCGAGGCTGCAGGTCGTCCAGCTGCTTGACCATACGATCCTGCAGGGGCGCTGCCAAGAGTTCTTGGAAGTCTTTTCGGGCAAGAAAATCAGACGCTAAGATGGAAGACCTGCTGCCGCATGGCTTCGGTTGCGCGACCCGTGGCATCAACCGAATCAGGCGCTTTTCGACTCCATTCAGGATTACGATCTGGAGCGTAAGCAAAACGAAAGCCGGCCGCTGCGCGGCCGGCTTGCTGACAACGGATCACTGACAGCTTCTTAGTCGCCGAAGACGGCTTCTTGTTCGCGCACTTCCTTCGCAGCAGGAGCAGGCTTGATACCGCCCAGACTGCCAAGTGGAACAAACCCGTCCTGGCTGACTGGCTTTTCGCCGAGCACATGCTCTTTGTAAAGAGCCATCATGCGGGCCTTCTCGGCTTCTGCCTTCACGCGCTCGTCGCGGGCCTTGAACTTCTCCTGGCGTGCGTTCTTGGCGATGCCGAGTTTGTCGAGCGTGTCGTTGGCTTCGGCGTGCACGTGCTCATCCACCAGGTTCAGGGTGTGCGCCGTAGTCTCGAGACCGACCTTCTTGCCGCCGGCAAAGATCTCGTGACGGCCGTGCTCCTCGTACCACTTGGTAAGGGTCGCGGTCATGTGCATCTTCTCCACGATATTGCGCCAGCCCACGCCGGTGTTGTAGGCGCAGAAGCTGATCTCGCCTTCCTGCGTGGCGTAAGGAATGATGCACTGCTCGGTGCGGCGGAAGTCGTAGTTGAACAGGTCCTGGAACCACATTCCCGCGATGAACAGGAAGTTCCAGCGATCGCGACGGCGCTTTTCGATGTCCGTCTCAGTGCGGTCGAGGGTGACCTTGCCGTAGTCTTTCCCGGTCGCGCCGAAGGTCTTGTCAAACTTCTTCAGCAGGTCGGTGAACTTGAAGTGCTTGGGCGACTTGAATGGATCGTAGTTCTTCAAGAGCGCCAAGGTCATGCCGGCAATGGAGAGCCACTTGCCGCGGGCCGCGTCGTTGACCTTCGCGATGTCTTTCGCGATGGTGTCGCCGTTGAGGAATGCGGTGACCGGAACGGCTTCCTTGGTTTCCTTGTCGATCATCAGGGCCATGCCCACGCCGCAATTCGGGTGGCAGCCACAGCTCAAGGAGCCCCAATCTTTGTCAGGGCCGTGAACCAGGTCGGCCCAATCGGAGAAGGTGCTCATGAACGAGATGGGGTACCAGTCGCGAACGGGCTCGCCGAGTCCGGTCTGATTCTTCACGTCGTGCGCCAGATGAGAGAGGGTATAGCGCTGCGCCTGACGCCGCTCATCGGTGATGGCCTCGTCGCGGCCGGTGAACGAAACCGGCTGGAACGAGAGGAACGAAATGCGCTTGGGATTGTCGAGCGCGAACTGGATGATGCGGCCAACCTGCTCGTTGTTGAGGTCGTTGACGATGGTGACGACGGGAACGATGTCGACGCCGGCGTTGTGCAGGTTCTCGATGGCCTGCAACTTTACGTCAAAGAGGTTGCCGACAAGGCGATGCGAGTTGGCGGCATTGCCGATGCCGTCGAACTGCAAGTAGGCGTAGCGCAAACCAGCTTCAAAGGCCTGCTTGGCGAACTCAGGGCTCTTGGCGAACTCGATGCCGTTGGTAGCCGCCTGCACGCTGTTGTAGCCGACCTTCTTCGCGTAAGCGACGGCATCCAAGAAGTACGGCGACAGAGTGGGCTCACCACCGGAGAACTGCACCGACATCTGACGGCGCGGCTTGATGGTGATCGCGTTGTCGAGCATCGTCTTGATTTCGTCCCATGTGAGTTCGTGGACGAAGCCAACCTGGTTGGCGTCCATGAAGCAGGGATCGCACATCATGTTGCAGCGATTGGTCAGGTCGATGGTCAACACTGAGCCGCGGCCATGCTTTACCGTGCTGCTGCCGTGGTGATGCAGCTTCTCGTCATTGTGGGCGCGGATGTCGCGGCCGGGGAAAACTTCTTCGAGGTGCCGGAAGAAAGCGGTATCGATGGCCATGACATCTTCAAAGCGGCCATGCTCCGGGCATTCCTTCACCATGAGGATCTTGCCGTCGCGCTCGATGATCTGCGCTTTGATCTCGCCGGCCTTCTCGTTCATCAGGACCTCGACCGGCAGCTTGCCGTCGATGATCTGCTGGCGAATCTCGGGCACGCACTTGGGGCAGAGCGAATCGGTAGAACGGGGCCAGCCCAGTGGTGGCTTGGATTTCTGGTACGACTTCAACAGCGGCTTATCAGACCACTTCGGCGTAAATGAAGGATTCGGGTTGATGCTGTTCAACTTATCGAAGACCGCCCACGCGCCCTTGGCTGCGACAGTAACGGCTTTCTCGACGTACTTTACTGGTTTATGCATTTACGCCTCTCGGGGAAAATAGTGGTGAAACTGTTCCGGCGGAACAATCCCAAACTCCACACCGTGCGACAGTTACAGGCTAAATGCCAGGCTCGCATATACCAATCAAGATGGGTCAAATGGGCACTTTTGATGGCTCAGCGGGGATATGCGACATCGAATGGAAGCTGCTGGCGACGGCTATCTTATTGAAAAAGAAAGAAGTCGAAGCGTTCCTTCGACTGGCCTGATCGTCACGCTACAATGTCACTCCTGCGTAACCAGGTGAAGGAGACGTGAAGCTTGGCAACTGTAGCCATTGGGGACATCCACGGAAACCTGACGGCGCTGAATGAGCTACTCGGAAAGGTCGTGCCCGGCCTACGGCAGCAAGACACGCTGGTGTTCCTGGGCGACTATATCGATCGCGGACCTGATTCGAAAGGGTGCGTCGAAAGAATCGTGCAGTTGAGACAAGAAGCGCCGTTCTCCATTGTCACGCTAATGGGAAATCACGAGCAATGGATGCTGCGCACCCTGCACGATGCGGCGCGCCATTCCTGGCTTCTTGGTATGGGAGCATTCGACACGATCCAAAGCTATTCATGCCATGCCGCGTTTTTGATCGAGCAGTCGCTCGCCGAGCTTGGACCGCGCATCATCGCGGAGACGGTCTCTTTGCCCTACGAGGCGTTCTTCTCGTCGATGCCACCGAAACATCGCGAATTCTTTGAAAATCTCGTACCGTTCCACAAGACGGATGACGTGATTTGTGTTCATGGAGGCGTGGGGCGCGATGGTGCTCTTGACTCGCAGGACCTTGACACCTACATATGGGGACCGCCTGGATTTCCCGAGGATTACGCCGGCTCCGATATTGTGGTCTACGGCCATCGTCAGGACGCGATTGTGGATGACCGCGGAGCGGTCCGGCCACGAGTCGGCATGAACCGCACGTACGGCATCGACACGATCTCCCATGGGGTGCTGACGGCGGTCCGATTTCCGGGAGCGGCTGTGCTCCAAGCAGCCCCGAGCACTCCCATCAAGCCTAGCTGAGCTTGCCCGTAGTCGCCAATTGCGCATACCACTTGCCCGAGTCTTTCACCGAGCGCTTGAGCGTACGGAAATCCACGAAGGCGAAGCCGAAGCGCTGTGAGTAACCCTCGGCCCACTCGAAGTTGTCCATCAGGCTCCAGGCGTGATAACCGCGGATGGGCACGCCTTCTTTGTGAGCGCGGCCCAAAGCGCCGAGGTAAGCACGGAAGAATTGAATGCGACGCTCATCCGGGATGCGGCCGGTATAATCGGGCACGTCTCCATACGAGCAACCGTTCTCGGTGATTTCAATTGCTTTAGGCTTGTAGGTGCGATTGGCCATGACCAGCACGTTGTAAAAGCCTTCCGGCCAGACCTCCCAGCCATTTTCGGTCCTGGGGCCCTCGCGGCCTTCCTGCGATCCCTGACGCATGACGCCATTGTCTCCATTGTCGAAGATGATGGCGCGGTTGTAGTAATTGATCGCCAGGTAGTCCAAAGGAGCGCGAGCGATGTCCATATCGCCCGGCCTGACGCCCATGGTGGCCAGCAATTCGTCGGTCGCCAATGGCTGGGGATACCTTCCCTTGAGGGCAGGATCGAGGAACCAGAAATTGCGATAGGCCGCGTAGCGCACGGTTGCAGCCTTGTCGGCCTCGGAATTCGATCGCGGCACGGCGTCCGCCATGGTGATCGACGAACTCGCTTCGGCCTTTGGATAAGAAGCTTTGATCGCGCGGAAAGCCATACCTTGGGCAAGGTTCACAACGTGCGTGGCCTTCAGGAAGGCGTCCCAATCCGTGCGGCCAGGTGCGTGCTCCCCGGTGCCGTAACCGAGCCAGGTGAAGATGTTGGGCTCGTTGAAGATGCACCACGTGTTTACCTGATCGCCCAGGGCTTTCACCACGATATTGACGTAATCGGCGAAATAGTTGGCGGTATCACGATTGGGCCAGCCGCCCTTTTCCTCGAGGGCCTGCGGCAAGTCCCAGTGATAAAGGGTTACCGATGGCCGGATATTCGCGGCATGAAGGTCGTCCAGCATGCGCTTGTAGTAGTCCAGCCCACGCTGATTTGCCGGTCCCTCGCCGTTCGCCTGAATGCGCGGCCATGCGACCGAGAAGCGGCAGCTCTTCAGGTTGAGCTGCTTCATCAGAGCGATATCCTGCCGGTAAAGGTGGTAGGAATCGCAAGCGCAATTGCCGGTGGCAGAACCCTTGATTTTGCCGACTGTCTGGGAAAAGTGGTCCCAAACCGATTCGCCCTTTCCGTCCTCTTGCCACGCGCCTTCAACCTGGTAAGCGGCCGTCGCTGATCCCCACAAAAAATCTGTCGGAAACTGGTAAGGCTCGGGCGGCACGCCCGGAGTCTGAAGGAGGTAGTCCGGTTGTAACTGCGTGTGGTCATGCGGTGCCGATGCCACGGAAGCCTGCAGCAAGGCGTCGCGCGAAACCAAACTGGCGGCAACGCCGCCTGCTGTAATGCCGAGGAACTTGCGACGGTCCATGAGTTGTCCTGAATTCGGGAGATGGCCAACTTCGGCCTACATCGTATGAATCTGGTGGTAGTTTGGCAAGCAAGAAATGCGAAATATCCAATAGAATATCGATTTTTTGTGACTCATGGAGGCTGATCGTCCGGTCGGACCAGGAGCACGAGCCGGTGCGCTGCAGAATTGGAGGCCACTGAACTGCTGCGCTCAAGGGATGATCGCTGGGAAGACTCTAATTTTGAGTAATCCTAGCGTCAGGGAGAACATCCTTCCAACGCTACTTTCCTGGCCATGACGACGTCCTCTAGGGGGAACGTCGAAAAGGGCTTAGTTTTTACCCGGAGGTCGGGGCCTCTTTCTCGGGCCACACCCAAGCCAATAGTAACGCCACCGCAATTCCGATAGAGACTTCGGAGAACCGGTGTGCGGCGACTTGCCACGGTGGCGCGGCTCGCGGAATCAACACCACAATCGCCAGCGTAACTCCCCCGAAGCGGTATGCGCTTCGATCCGAGTGCGCTACGGCGCAAAGCAGTCCCAGTAAGAACACGCCCGCACCGAATGCAACAAGGTTCGGCCCGAAGTATCTGGCCGCAATCGCGCCCACTGCCGCCCCCAGCGCGGTGCCGACAAAACGCTGCCAGGAAACGGCAAACGCCGCACCCAGGGACGACTGCGCGATGACCAGGGTTGTAACGGGAGCCCAATACGCCTCCGGCAGGCGGAACAAACGAGCCACCAGAACCGAGACCAGGGCCGCAACCGCCGTCCGTGCAGAATTCACCAAAACCGGCCACCAAGCCGACTCCGCTCGGTTCCTTGCCATTTCTCAAGTGCCCCGTGAGAGTTGGCCGTTACTGTTGCGGCGGAGCTCCCTGCATGCCTCCCATACCGCGCATCATGTTGCTCATGTCCATCTTCTTGTAGCTGGATGGAATCTCGAACAGACTGGCGTCCGGCTCGCCCTCTTTAATATTCGTCAGCTCCCACGTGCCATCTTCGTTCACGCTCTTGATGGGGAAGTGCAGCTTCTGGTCGACCCAGGCGTTGGTGACCTTGCCTTGCTTGTCGGTAATTTGCCAGTGATCGCAAGTGCGGCCATTAACCTCCTCGGTTCCGAGGTTCTTGCAGGTCCAGCCTTCCTCATTCGCGCAGGGATCGCTGGGATCGTTGAAGGGCTTCACGCTGGGCATCATGCCTCCGCGGCGCCCCGCCGGGCCTTCGCCCATCTTGTGCTCCATGTATATCTGCTGTGACGGCAGCAGGATGTCGGTAATCTGGTCCTTATAGTTGTTGATGATGACGCTGCTCTGTCCTCCGCCAGGTCCCCCTGGGCCGCCCTGCATCTCAATGCGGGCGCGACCGTTCGCAAAGTACACCTTCCCGTCGATGTCGCGCGCCGGGCGCGATCCCCTGGCGACACCGCTGTAACTCAGATCGGCTGAAAAAGGGGCGATCTGTGGCGGCGTTTGGGCGGTCGAAAAGGACGTTAGCAGGATGAGGGCTAGAGACATTAGAGCGCTGCGGACAACTACTTTCATAGCATCTCCTTGCTCTTACGCGGGACCTACGCTGGGTTCGTACGCGGGAACCTACGCTGGCAGCATGCCTGTTGCAGGCGCCAACAGTGTACGACGGAATAACGGGAACTGACTGGAAAACTGCCTTGCGTCAGGACGGCGACGGGCCGAGAAGCTGTGCTCGGGACCAGGCGGCCTCTTCCACAACACTGGATACTGGCTCGGCGCATGGACTATATTCCTATTCAACCTTTTGCAAGCGATAGACACCGGGCGACCCGGCGTGGGGAGGACGAACTCAATGGGCACCACCGGAATGTGGGTGCGAAAGAGTGACGCGATGCCCGGCAGCGAACCGCTGCTGCTGGTCCTGGTTGATGGTGCCGAAAGGCGTACCCTCAACGTCGATCACTTTCCCTACACCGTCGGCCGCCGCACAGACCGGGACGTGGTCATGTCCGATCCCCGGGTCTCGCGCGAACATGCCCACTTCGCTCAGGAATCCGACGGCATCTTCATCGTCGACGAAAACAGCCGCCACGGTACGTTCGTCAACGGCGAACGGGTCAATCGGCGCAAGCTTACGAAGAACGACCGTGTCGAGTTTGGGGTGCAAGGCGCTGCGTATGTCGTATTCAGTCCTGACCGATCGGTGTCCAGCGCTGCGCAACAGTTCCTCAGCCAGTTTTCGACGTGGAAGCCACCCAGCGGAGCCGGTTCCGACCTGGAGATGCTGAACGTCTTCCTGGAAGCCGCGCGTAAGTTGAACACCAGCGGCGTGCTGGATGACGTCCTGCAGACCCTGCTGGAGGCTTCGTTGCGCTTGACCTCAGCCGAACGTGGCTTTGTCTTTCTGCGTCAGCCGAATGGCGATCTGCAATTGGCCGCCGGGCGCGCCAAGAATGGCGACAAGATCGATGATGACAGCACTATTTCACGTTCGGTGCTGCGGGACGCCGCCAGGAGCGCCAACGAATTCCTGGTAACCGACACCGATGCCGGCGGCATGCTGGCCGGCCGCGAGAGCGTCATCGCCCATAACTTGCACAGTGTTATCTGTATTCCGTTGCGCAAGACGGTAATCGGCGAGAAGGTGAAGGACGAAGCCAAGCCGGACGGAGCGGATGTGCAAGGCGTTCTTTATCTCGACGCCCACTTTATCTCCGGCAAGCTTTCCACGGTAAGCCACGACATCCTGCGTACCATCGCCAGCGGCGCGGCTACGCTGGTGGAGAACGCAGCGCTCGTGCAGGCGGAAGATGCCGCCAAGCGGTATCGGCAGGAATTGGCCATTGCCGCCGAAATCCAGCAGCGGCTGATGACCGTCACCGTGCCAGAGGTACCCTACGCTAAAGTGAATGCCGTCAGCTATGCCTGTAAAGATATCGGCGGCGACTTCTTCGATCTGGTTTACACCGAAAACGGACTGTCTCTGATCGTGGCCGACGTCTCCGGCAAAGGTGTGTCGGCAGCCGTGGTCGCGTCCATTCTGCAGGGCATGCTCTATTCCCAGCTGGCACGGGATTCAGTGCTGCCCGAGATGATCGCCGCCGTGAACCGCTTTCTGTGCGAGAAAGTCGGTGGTCAGAAATACGCCACCCTGGCCATCGCACGGCTGGCCAGCGATGGAATGCTGGAGTTGATCAACTGTGGGCACGTTCCGCCTATCCTTGTCTCCGGAAACAAAGTCACTACGTTGGAGGACGGGAACCTGCCGGTGGGACTGATCCCGGTCGCCGAATTCCAGGCCACGCGTTTGCAACTATGCCCCGGTGACCGGCTGGTGATGGTTACCGATGGCGTGACGGAAGCGGAAAATGCCGAAGGCGAATTCTTCGGAACCGAGCGCCTGGAGGGCTGCTGTGCCGAAGGTCTCGCGGCGATCGAGCGCGCTGTGACCGAGTTCCGCGGCAGCACGCCCTTTAGCGACGACTGCACCATCACCGAGATGATCTATCGAGGCTGATCGACGGCGCGAATTCCCAGCGGTTCGGCACGAATACTTCGAACTCAACCATGACAGGAACATACCATTGGGTGAATCAACTTCGCCCTACGAAACCTTCTCGACGAAGCGACTAAGGAAGCAGACCCTCGAGTGATTCGCGACGCACGAACTGTCTTTCTTAAGGGCTTCTCATCCCGTTTGGTAATGCACCTGCACATTCTGCCGATGTACTACGCGGCGTCACAGCCGTTCGCGTTTCTGCGCAGGAGCAGGCATGTCGGTTGCACTTGAGGGAATGGAAGAAATTATTAAGGAGTTCTTAGTCGAGAGCACGGAAGGTCTCGATCTGCTCGACCGTGATCTGATTGCCCTTGAACAGGACCCCTCGTCGGCCGAGTTGCTGGCCGAAATCTTCCGCTCGGTCCACACCATCAAGGGAACCAGCGGCGTCCTGGGTTTTCCTAAGCTCGAATCGGTGGCCCATGTCGGCGAAAACCTGCTGAGCCGGTTGCGCGACGGTAAACTCCAGCTTCACCCGGCGCTCACCAGCGGTCTGTTGGCAATGGTCGACGCGTTGCGGCATCTGCTGCGGGAAGTCGAGCAGAAAGGTGCCGAAGGAAATGGTGACTATAGCGACGTCGTCGGCTTGCTGCAGGGACTGCTGGCGCCGGCTCCTGCCGAGCAGGCGGCCGAAGTCGTCACCGCTAGTCCAACCCAGGAGAGTGCATCCCCGGCCGACACTCCCCCGGGGAGTCGGGTGGAAACCAGTAAGGAGGGGCCAGGGATTTCCGCCAGCAACATTCGCGTGGATGTAGGCCTGCTCGACAAGATGATGAACCTGGTCGGCGAGTTGGTCCTGGCCCGTAACCAGATTCTGCAGTTCACCTCCGCGCAAACCGATGTCGCTCTGCTGAGTGCTGCCCAGCGGTTGAACCTGATCACGACCGAACTGCAGGAAGGCGTGATGAAAACCCGCATGCAGCCCATCGGGAACGTGTGGAACAAGCTGCCTCGCCTGGTGCGCGACCTGGCACTGCAATGTGGCAAGCAGGTCGATATCGAAATGGAAGGCTCGGAAACGGAGTTGGACAAGACGATCATCGAGGCTATCAAGGATCCGCTGACCCACATCCTGCGCAACTCGATCGATCATGGCATTGAACTTCCCCCGGTCCGGGTCAAGGCAGGAAAGGCCGCGATCGGGCACCTTCACATGCGGGCCGCTCATGAGGGAGGGCAAGTCAACATCGAAATTTTCGATGATGGCGCAGGCATCCACCTGGAACGGGTGAAGCAACGCGCCGTGCAGCGCGGTCTGATCACCTCCGACCAGGCAGAACACATGAGCGAGCGTGAGCTGGCAAACCTGGTCTTTCTGCCCGGCTTTTCGACCGCCGAAAAAGTTACCAACGTTTCCGGCCGCGGCGTCGGCATGGATGTGGTGAAGACCAACATCGAGAAAATCGGGGGAACCGTCGACGTGCAAAGCGTCAGCGGACGCGGCACGACGGTGAAAATCAAGATCCCTTTGACCCTGGCAATCATCCCCGCGCTGATCGTCAGCAGCGGGGGCGAGCGGTTCGCCATTCCGCAGGTCAGCCTGCTGGAACTGGTACGGCTCGACGGGAGCGCCCGCGTGGAACATATTCACGGTGTTCCGGTGTACCGGCTGCGCGGCCGTTTGCTGCCTCTGGTCTTCCTCAATCAGGAGCTGAACCTGGACGCGCCTGCAGGGAGGAGGGACGGAGAAGCGGAGGCGGGGTCTTGTAGCCGAGCCAGCAACATCGTGGTGCTGCAGGCCCTCGATCGCCAATTCGGGCTGGTGGTAGACGAAATCAACGATACCGAGGAGATTGTCGTGAAGCCGGTCGGCAAGCAATGCAAAGGGGTCGCCTGCTTCGCCGGCGCCACCATCATGGGAGACGGCCGGGTGGCGTTGATCCTCGACGTATTGGGAATGGCGGAGAAAGCCGGTCTCTCCAACGATTCGCATGAGCCGGCAGTTGCAGAATCGACCGAGTCACGCTCCCGGCCAGAGGCAGCCCGACAGAGCTGGCTGCTGTTCCGCAGCGCTGGCGGCAGCCATCTCGCCTTACCGCTTTCAGCCGTGGCCCGGCTGGAAGAGTTCTCGGCCAACCGGGTGGAGCGCTCGGGGGCCGGCGAGGTGGTCCAGTACCGTGGGGAGATCATGCCGCTGGTGCGTATTTCGAAGCTGCTCAGCGAAACGGTGGAGACCCGAGACCCGCTGCCGGTCGTGGTCTTCACCCGCGCGCGGCAGAGTTTTGGACTGGTCGTCGATGGCATAGAGGACATTACAGATGAGGTGGCCGAAGTCCAAAGTGACCGGCGCAGCGGCATCGTCATGGGTTCGGCTGTGATCCAGCAGAGGGTCACCGATCTGCTCGACCTGAACTGCGTGATGAGCCTGGCAGGCGAGGCCGCCGCGGCCCTGGCCGCCATGGCGGGAGGGCCGCAGCAATGACCGAGGCGCAGCAGTTCTGTACGTTCTTTCTCGATGGCCTCTACTTCGGCGTGGAAGTCGAAAAGGTGCAGGAAGTCATCCGCCACCAGTCGATGACGCGCGTGCCTCTGGCTTCGCCGGTGGTAGCTGGTTTGATCAATCTTCGCGGCCAGATCGTTACCGCCATCGATCTTCGCAAGCGGCTGGGATTGCGCGACCGCTCCGACGGCGCGTTACCCATGAACGTGGTGGTGCGCAGTGAAGACGGAGCCGTCAGCCTGCTGGTGGACGAAATCGGCGACGTGGTCGAAGTGACCGAGGAAAGACATGAACCTCCTCCGGATAGTTTGCAGGGAGAGGCCAGGGTGCTGATCCGGGGAGTCTACAAGCTGAAAGACCGGCTGCTTCACGCGCTGGATCTGAAAACCGCAGTCCAGGTTACAAAGCAGAACGATGGCGAAGGCAAGACCCGTCCTTCGCGCGACCGCGAACGGGCAAGCCAGGTCAGGACATAAGCATTTGGCGGCCCCGCCGCCAGGCCCAACTGAATTTATCAAGGAGCGGCAGCAAATGTTACGTAGAATGAAACTAGGCACCAAATTAATCGGCGGATTTCTTCTGGTCGCCGCCCTGTGCGCGTTCATCGGCGTCTTCGGCGTCACCCGGTTGCACGAGACGGACAGCGCATACAGCGCTGCCCTCGCCTCTAACACCGCAAACCTGGAGGCGATTGCCGAGCTAAACAGCAAATTCCTTCAATTTCGTGTGGATGTCGTCCGTGCCTTCGCATTTGATAGTGCGGAAACCCGCACCGCGCTTCGCCACACTCTTGAAGAGTCAGACCAGAAGCTGCATACTGCGCTCGCCGCTTACTCCAAAACGATCGACTCGGACCCTCCCCGTTCGGTGGAGCAGGACCGCAAGCTGTTCAGCGAGATCGAGCAAACCGTCGGGAAATACCGAAGCGAAGTCTCGGGACCGCTGTTGGACGCCCTGTCGCACAACGATCGCGCGGGCGCGCAACGAGTGCTACTGGAGGGAGCGCGCATCAACGATAGCTTGCAAGAGCAGATCGCCGATCTAAGCGCCTTCAACTCTCAGATCTCTCGCGACACCTCTGCAGGCCTCAGCGCCTCGGCAAGCACGACAATGTACGTGATGTATGGTGTGCTCGCCCTCGTGGTGATGGTGGCGCTTGTGATCGGCATTGTCCTGACCCTTTCGATCACCCGCCCGGTACAGCAGATGAAAGAAGCGGCTGAGCAGATGGCACTGGGCGATGTAGGCCGGAGCCTCACGTATCAGTCGGAAGACGAGATTGGCGCCCTGGCGAATTTCTTACGCGGCATTTCAACGATGCTGAAAGATCGCGCCCTTGCAGCCGAACGGATTGCCGAGGGAGACATCCGATCGAATGTCCTCGTCCTCTCGGACAAGGACTCGCTGGGGAAGAGCCTGCGGGCGTGCTTGTCCACCCTGAATGAGCTAACCAGTGAGATGACGCGTATGTCGAAGGAGCATGAGCGAGGCGACATCGACGTTGCGATCGAGGATGGCAAGTTCCAGGGAGTGTTCAGAGAGGTGGCGGCCGGCATCAACGGTATGGTCGGCGCCCACATTTCCGTTAAGAAGAAGGCGATGGCCTGCATCGCGGAATTCGGCCGGGGTAACTTCGACGCCCCGATGGACAAGCTTCCCGGTAAGAAGGCATTCATCAACGACACGATCGAGGAAGTGCGGGGGCACCTCAAACGATTGGTCGCAGACACGGGCGCAATGGCGTCTGCCGCGACGACAGGGCAGCTTTCTATCCGTGCCGATGCCTCGGTTCACCAGGGAGACTTTCGCCGGATCGTCGAAGGCATCAACCAGATGTTCGACGAACTGCGCAAACCCCTCGACATCGCAACCGATGTTCTGGAGAAATTCAGCCATGGACTAAGCCCGGAAATCATCAACGAGGAATACAAAGGTGAGTACAACAAGTTGAAAGAGGCCACGAATCGGATGACTGGCTTGGCGCACCACCGCCAGAACGATGTACAGCAGCTTCTGCAAGCGGGCATCGATGGCCAATTGGACTGCCGGGCCGATGTCAGCAAGTACGAAGGCGGGAATCGAAGCTTGTTCGAGGGTATCAACCGTCTTCTGGATGCGATTCTGCTTCCGATTGCCGAAGGCAACCGTGTGCTGCGGCAGATTCGAGGCGGCAATCTGCGTGAGCGGGTGGAGATTGAGTGCAAGGGCGACCATCAGAAGATGAAGGATGCGATTAACGGCGTGCACCAATGGTTGACCGCCCTGGTGGATTACGTGACCCGCATCGCCAATGGCGATGTCAACGCCAGAATGGAGAAGGCTTCGGATCAGGACCAGATTCATGAATGGCTGGTTTTGTTGCGGACCAACATTACGCGTCTGCAAGCCGAGCTGGGGCGCCTTATCTCGTCGGCAAAAGAGGGTGATCTCATTACCCGCGGCGATCCCACGCAATTCAAAGGCGCATATGGCGAGCTGCTGAGCTCGGTGAACGAAATGTCGGAGGTCTTCCGCTCCACCATAGAACGAGTTGGCCAGATGAGCCAGCCGCTCACGCAAGCCGCCGCCGAACTAAGCCGGGTTTCCCAGGAAATGGGTTCCAGTGCCGAACAAACGGCATCACAGGCAAACATGGTGTCGGCCGGATCCGAGCAGGTCAGCCGGAACATCCAAACCGTGGCGACTGCCGCTGACGAAATGGGCGCCAGTATCAAGGAAATTGCCAAGAGCACGGCGGACGCCACAAAGGTAGCCACGGCGGCGGTTCACTCGGCGGAGGAGACGAATGTCACGATCGGCAAACTGGGTCAGAGTAGCGCAGAAATCGGACAGGTGATCAAGGTCATTACTTCCATTGCCCAACAGACCAATCTGCTCGCCCTGAACGCGACCATCGAGGCGGCGCGTGCAGGCGAAGCCGGAAAGGGGTTCGCAGTCGTTGCCAACGAGGTGAAGGAGCTGGCCAAGGAGACGGCAAAAGCTACGGAAGACATCAGCCGCAAGATCGAGGCCATACAAAGCGATACCGAGGGCGCCGTTTCAGCCATCGGCCAGATTGGCGTCGTGATTGGCCAGATCAATGACATACAGAACACGGTCGCGAGTGCCGTCGAAGAACAGAGCGTGACCACGAATGAGATCACCCGCAATCTGACGGAGGCGGCGAGAGGAGGAGTCGACATCACGCACAGCATTACGGGCGTTGCCGAGGCAGCGAGGCTGGGCGCATCAGCGGTCGTGCAAACGCAGAAATCGGCCGAGTCCCTGGAGAAGATGGCCGAGGATCTGCAGCAGTTAATGTCGCGTTTCCGTTACGACGCTACCTTGACGCGCGCCGCTGCGACGGTGTCACGCAATCCATTGGTGTCCGCCAGCGTGCATTAATGGCAAGATGTGGCAGGCGGCCGGGATCTCAGTCCGGCCGCCTTCCCAAGTTGCTCGATCGAATCGATTGCTCCTCGCACAACTCGGAGAGCGGTTGCGCATCTCACTGAATGGTCTGCGACCTTCGGGTGATCCGCGATGCGCTGGCACGTTCCAAACAGCTTTGTGGCAGAGAGCTTTTGTGGTGTAATGCAAGAAGTTGCTTGCGTCCGGCTCCAGACTTCATCCATGACGGTGTTGCCACTTTTGCAAACGGACTTTTCTGGTCAAAATTTGCGCATTCGAAGCTTGACGGCCGTGTGTGCCGTCACGCTTCTGTCGATGCTCGGACTTCTCACAGTTCCAGGTGTGGCTGCAACCAAGTCCGCGCCCCGCGCTCGCAAGACGCATCACGCTGCGCTTCTGCGTACCTCCCGTCATATCCGGTTCATCCGGTGGAATCCGATGTTCCCCGGCTCGCACGACCTGCTGGTCCAACAGAATGTCGAGTTAGATCGGCTGCAGCTTCCCCGCATTGCCGATGATCAGGAGCTTCTTCGCTACGAGATGTCGCATGATCTGGTGCCAGTGGGTGAGACGTCTGCCCTGAAGATAGCGGACGAGCTCCCCGATAATCGCCGCTACTGCCGTCCCTGGACGCGCGATTTTCTGCAGGACCTCAGCCAGGCGTTCCATGGCGAGTTTGGGTCGCCCATTATGGTGAATTCTATGGTGCGGACCGCAGAGCAGCAACGTAAGCTGCGCCGCCATAATCGCTTTGCGGCACCGGAAGCGGGCGATACGGCTTCGACCCACCTGACCGGCGTGACGGTTGATTTATCGCGCCGCGGTTTGACCAGTGCTCAGTACGAGTGGATGCGGAGTTACCTGCTTCCGCTGAAAGAAGCGGGTATGGTTGATCCCATCGAAGAACGCCAGCCGGTCCTGCATGTGGTCGTCTTCGAGAAGTACTCGGACCGCTACATTGACACGCAGGGATGGTCCGAGGCCAGCGAACCCACCGAGGGCAGCGCTGCCGCTGACGAGAGCCGCCCCTAGACGTGAAGCTGATTTCCTAATTGAGTGGGCTCGAACCCGGGTTGCCAATCAAAACCCAAGCTCCGCGACCCGGCCCAACCCGCAAACCGGCCGTTGCCGCCGAACCGCTTTTTGAAGCCGGCAGATAAACGTCGCTTCACGTGGTTCGCAATTTGTTATCCTTCCTGCGCTCACTTTGCACAAGGGGAATCGACTCTTGAACCATTCACGTTGGGTGCTTCTTTTCACGCTCGTGTTCGTGGCCGTTATTTTGCTGACGAGCGTTCCTCGTCTACAGGCTCGTCCCGAGCCGCCACAAAATGTCCCCACGTCAGCCCCTAAAACGGCCGGGGAAGCATTCAAGAATATTCAGGTGCTGAAGGACATTCCGGCCGACCAGCTTATTCCGTCGATGCAGTTCATTTCATCTTCGCTCGGCGTCGAATGCGACTTCTGCCATGTGGAGCGGGAGTTCGATAAAGACGACAAGAAGCCCAAGAAAACTGCACGCGAAATGATGCAGATGATGTTCGCGATCAACAAGAACAACTTCCAAGGCGAGCGCGAAGTCACGTGTAACACCTGCCATCGCGGCTCGCCGCATCCCCAGGCGATTCCCGCGATTCTCGATGCGAGCGCGAAGCCGGCACCCCTGGCGGAAGCAAATCATGACATGGGACCCGCCAAGACATCGCCGGGAGAGCCGGTGTTCGCGAAGTATATTCAAGCGCTGGGAGGGCAGCCTGCGCTGGACAAAATCAACAGCCGGGTGGAAAAAGGTTCGGCCTTGATGGGCGGCGGACACAGCGCTTCGATCGACATTTATACGAAGCAGCCCGACCAGCGCGTCTCCGTCGTGCACATGCAGCAGGGGGAGAGCGTGACAGCCTTCAACGGCACGGAGGGATGGCTGACGTTTCCTGGACGGCCGGTACGGGTAATGTCGGCTTCGGACGTGGAAGCGGCCAGGCTCGATGCCGCAGTGTTTTATCCGACCCACCTGCAGCAGATGTTCGATGACTTGAAGCTCCAGGAACATCCCGAGAAGATCGAAGGCCGCGACGCCAGTGTTGTCATTGGAGAGAAAAAGGGGCAGCCGCCGGTCAAGTTCTATTTCGATCAGCAATCCGGGCTGCTGATTCGAATGCTCCACTACGGCGACACGGCCCTCGGCTTGAATCCGACCGAGGTCGACTTTGCTGACTACCGCGAAGCCGATGGTGTGAAAACTCCGTACAAGTGGACAATCGCGCGGCCCAGCGGAGCGTTCACCATCGCCATCGATCAGGTGCAATCGAACGTGGCGATCGATGCCGGTAAGTTCGTGAAACCGCCGCCTGCTCCGATGCCGCCACCGCCAGGAGGACCGGCACACTAAACCTGCGGCGCGTCGAACGCTGCCTTAGGAAAGAGCCAGAAAGAGGAAATTCGTGCCGCTTTTTTCAGGTTGTTAGCTGCGGTTAGCTACTGCCCTTGCGTGCCATGGCCCGGCGGATTGTCTCATCCAGCGCGGCCTTGGCTTTCTCGTACTCCTGCGGGCTGATGTTGTTCTGGGCGCGATCGATTTCGAGCTGGAACAGCTCTTCTTTCATCGCCTCCAGCAGCAGAGCTGAACGATCGCGTTGCGCCGGGACGACGGCGTCACTCACGTCGCTCGCGATGGCTGCCGGAATCTCAGGGCCGGCAGCAGTTGAGGTGTGGAGACCATTGTTGGATTTCGAAACCACGTAAGCCCCGCCCATCACCAGAACCAGCGCAAACGCGCCGAGAATGTACGCTCGGTAGTCGTGCAAAGGGTCTGGAGCATCGATCGGCGCGCCTAGTCCGCCGCCCGGCCGATTGTCCCTTCCTGCAGCCTGTGCTCCGTTCGTTCCGTTGTCGGCTGCACCGGTGGCTCCGCTCTGACCGCTCTGCTGTTCATTCGAAAATACGCCGCTACCGGCGATGCGGAAGCTGAGATCCTGCCCGGGCTTGACGTTGGTCGCGACCATGATGGTCGAGCCCGTGTCGTCCGGCATCGATTTGAATTGTTGCGCATCCTTCGCGTCGAAAGTCATGCCTTTTGGCATCATGACCACGAAATGCTGTACTTCGCCGAGCGGCTTGGGCGCGAAACTGGCCGATCCGCTGTAGGGCATGTGATACGCCACTTGGAATTGCGTCTCACCGGGACGTAGCGGAAATCCGAAAGCGTAAGTACCTTTGGGCCCGGTAGCCTCGGCTGCAGTCGCCACTGGCTGGCCGCCGGGACTTTTGGCATACGCAGAGTCAATCTCGGCGCCCGCGGGCAAGACGAACCGAAAGGTCGTATCGTCCGAGACCGCGCGCGGGGGGTGCGAATCGTTCTTGAGGGCGAATAAAACGATTCCCTGAAGCTGGCCGCCGTCAACCTGGTAACGATTCACTTCGACCGTCTGGCTGAGACCATCGACCTTTTTTGCGGCATCGTATACCGTGATGTCGGCCGTCGTCGAGCCCGGCATCAGCGGCCCACCCTGCGGAAAATAGTTCACCCCGGCGTGAGTCACGCGCACCATGTCAGGCGCACGCGGATTGGTGGGTGGAGGAAGAGAAAAACGTCCTTGTGCGTCGCTCCTGGTGTGCGCAGTCTCCTGCATGCCCTGAGACAAAGAAAGCAGGGAGACCACGTCGCCTGCGGAAGGCTTGCCTGTGGTGCCGTTGGTGACCGAGCCCGTAATGTTCTGTGCCGACGCGATGGCGGTGAACAGAAGGGTTACTAAAATGACGGGATAGAGCCAGCCGCCGGCCCTTTTAGCGCCCTTTGCCGTTCCTGAGCGCAACTTGAAACTCGAAACCTGAAACTTGAACCTTTGCCTCGCCGCAGCCATGCTCACACACGCCTCCGCTTGGCAGCGACGGCCGTGCCCTTGCGTGCCTCAATACTCTGCATCTCCGCCAGGATCGCGGCGGCCTCGTCTTCCAGCGACGCGCGCTGCATGGCGTAATCTTCTTCGCTCAACTTGCCGGCCTTGTACTCGAAGTTAAGGTCGCGGAGGTTCTCATAGGTTGCCTCCTTGCGTTCGGCAAGATAAAGCAGGCGGGTCTTCACCTCGCCCGCGTCGATTTCGCCCGCCTGATAGAAGACGTAGACAAACAGCAGCGCTGCGAACAAAGCGCAGCCGAAAAGGAGGAACACGGTTTGGCTGCCGTCCACCGCCGCAGCAATGAGGGGGTAAATCAAAATTCTGTCTCCTGGCGGGCCTTCCTGCGAAGCGCCTCAAGTTGGGTCGCGTCTACATTCGGACGCGCTATCGGCTGGGCCACGGTCCGCGACTTCCACATGCGTACCAGCCAGATGGTGAGGAAAGTTGCCGCCGCGAACACGGCGAACGGCATGATCCAAGCCACGCGGTTAAAGCCTGTGTTGGTCGGCGCCGCCAGCACGGTAGCGCCATACGACTGAACGAAGCTCTGCAGCACCATGCTATCGTTGTCGCCCTTGGCAAGACCGGCAGCCAGCTCATTTCGCATGCGATCGGAATAGGTGCAGCCGACGTGATTGCATTCCAGCAGCACCTGGCCACAGCCGCACATGCACATTAGCTGATGTCCAAGTTTATTGAAGCGCGCGTCCGTGTCAGCTCCCATGAGACACATCGCGAGGAGTGCGACCAGCGCGAGCTGGGCAATGCGAAGTTTCGGGTTGCGGGTTTCGAGTTTACGGTTGAAACCATTTGCCGCGCCCTGCCCCGAGTCGAGCCGAGGGGTCTGAGCCGCCAGACGAGATCCTGAGCGAGTGGAGTGAGTCGAAGGCTCTTTATAACCAAAGGAAAATTTCATCATTAAGTACTCTGTTATCCCGGCCGGGACACCGCGTGAACCACAGCGGTCCCCGTCCATGAAGCTGAGTTTCGCGCAGCCTTTTAAGCAACAGCCTCTGCCTGCGGAACCGCAACCTCCAGCCATTCGACGATGCAGGAAAGCACCCCATGCTCCGGATCCTCATTGGCAAAATCCACACTGGTCGTCGTGGGCTTAGGGATGGGGTCGCCATCGCCGGTCAAAGCCTCCAGATGAAATTCCACTGCTTCACGCATGGTTTGCCGCATCTGGTCGAGAGTCGCGGCGGTGGAAACAACTCCCGGAAGATCGGGCAAAAATCCACTCAGATTGTCGGAGCCAACTTCGTACACGACAAGAAACTTCTTTCTCTTCTCGTTCATTTCTTCAGTCCTGCCTGCTTTAGTACGCTCGCTAAGGTCTTCGGATGTACATCGTCAGAAGGTGCGCCCGATACAGTCACCTTCCCGGTTTTCCCGGGATGTTTATACTGGCGATGGCTTCCCCGCTGTGCCACCAGTCGCCAGCCATCGTTCTCGACCGTCCTGAGAAGGAACCTTCATTTAGGGACGCACCATCAGTCTCCGCCCACTCCCACGGCTCCTCGCTTTTCCGCTTCGGCGTCATCCCGTTCTTTCTGCGGCACGGGCATTTTCGCCGGCTTCATGTTGGGTATCAGTGCGATCAAGGTACCGAGCAGGACGACTGCGACGCCATGCCAGATCCACATCACCAACGGATTCACGTGGGCCTTGATGATCGGCTTACCCGTATCCTGGTTCCGCCCGGTGTAGACGAGGTAGAGGTCTTCATTCATCCGCGAACGGTTGGCGACGATGGTTGCCGTCTGTTCGCTCGCCTTATAGAAGCGCCGCTCCGGGAACATGGTGTCGATCTTCTTGCCATTCTTGTAAACGTCAAGGACGGCCCACTCGCTCGAATAGTTCGGCTTATCGTCCTGGGTGTAGGACTGGCAGACCAGGGTATAGGCGCCGATCTGCATCTTGTCGCCAAAGCCCATCTCCTGCTCTTTGTCCTGGTCGAACGGCAGGCCGGCGAAGCCGATCATGATCAGCACGATGCCGAAGTGCACGATGTAGCCGCCGTAGCGCCGGGTGTTGCGCCGCGTGATCACGACCATGCCATTCCCGATGTTCGTGCCTTGCTGTCGCGCAATCACGCGCCCGCCGCGCCAGAACTCGCCTGCCACCGTCGCCGCGACCAGCACCGACAGCGAGATCGCCATCAGCGAGTAGAAATAGGCAATGTCTTCCCACGGCCGCATGCCCCCGGCCATAAGTGCGATTGCCGTCAGGACCGCCAATGCGGATGGCCAAAGGAAATTTCGCCGCAAGCTGTCGAGCGAAGTCTTGCGCCACGCCAGCAGAGGACCAACGCCGGTCAGCAACAGCAGGAACAGCGCGATCGGCACATTGACGCGGTTGAAGAAAGGAGGCCCGACGGTGACCTTTGTCCCCGTCACCCATTCGGAAAGCACCGGAAACATCGTGCCCCACAGCACCGCGAAGCACGACACCAGCAGCAGCAGGTTGTTAAACAGGAAGCTCGATTCGCGCGAGACCAGCGATTCCAGGCGATGCTCGCTCTTCAGCGTCTCTCGATTCCGGACGAAGTAGAACACGCACGTCGCCAGCGCCAGCGAGATGAACCACACGAACCAGATGCCGATGCCCGACTGCGCAAACGCGTGTACCGAACTCACGACGCCACTGCGCGTCAGGAAAGTCCCGAAGATGGCGAGCAGGAATGTGGTGAAGATGAGCCACATGTTCCACATCTTCATCATGCCGCGCTTCTCCTGCATCATTACCGAATGCAGGAAGGCGGTCATCGTCAGCCACGGCAGCACCGAAGCGTTTTCGACAGGGTCCCAGCCCCAATAGCCGCCCCAACCGAGCACTTCATAGGCCCAATGCGCGCCCAGAAAAATGCCACAGGTCAGGAAGAGCCATGCCACCATCGTCCAGCGGCGAGTGATATGGATCCACTTCTCGCCGGGATACTTCATGATCAGCGCGCCCAACGCGAAGGCGAAGGGCACCGCTACGCCCACATAGCCGAGATACAGCATCGGCGGATGGATCACCATCTCGGGATACTGCAGCAGGGGGTTCAGTCCATTGCCATCGGCAGGAATGGTGCCCGTGACCAGCCCGAACGGGTGGGCCGCAAAGTTGATCAGCAGGAGAAAGAAGACCTGTATGCCGGCGATGATCGCCGAAGCGTGAAACGTGAGTTGCGGATCGACTTTGTACCGCAGACGCAGCACCAGTCCGTAGCTCGACAGCAGCCAAGCCCACAACAGCAGTGAGCCTTCCTGCCCCGACCATAGCGCGGCAAACTTATAAGCGACCGGTAGATCGCGGTTGCTGTGATGCAGGATGTAGGCGACCGAGAAGTCGTTGCCGAAAGCCGCCATCACGAGGGCGACGGCCGCGACCGTCACCGCAGCCCAGCAGGCGATGCCGGCCCGCCGCGCGGTCTCGCTCAGGCGGTCGTCCTTGCGATAGAGTGCCAGGGCGCCCGCTACAAACGAATACACTGCGAGCGCCAGCGCCAGCAGTAACGCAAAACTTCCGATCTGTGGCATGAGGACGTGTTACCCGTATTCTTCAGGCTGCGAAGACTTGCAACCGACGCCATCCTCCGGGACCGCAGCGCAGTGTGGCGCTGTTGGCGCCCGGCAAGTTTTATCATTTTACTCGCATTTAGGGGACCCAGGCTTGAATTGTCAGTGGGGCGCTACCACTTTGAGGGAACTTTGGTGAGGCTTTCGAGGCGGCAATTCATCTCACCCGAGCGGGAAGTGCCCTCCGGTGCGAACGTCTTCCCGAGTACCCGATGTGGCCGATTTCGTGATAAAACACTCCACACTATGAAATGCAAGTATGCGATTCGCACTCTTGTGGTTGGTACAGCGCTCGCGCTGTGTGTGGCTTCCTCCGCTGCGGCCGCCGACAGCAGCAAGCCGCTGAAGAAGAAGACCGTCGAACTCAAGGACGCCAAGGGCGACGACGTTGGCTCGGCCACGATTATCTCGAAAGGTAACGGCGTCGAGGTGAAGCTGGCGCTGAAGAACTTGCCACCGGGCGAGCACGCCGTCCACTTTCACCAGAATGCCAAGTGCGAGCCACCCGACTTCAAGTCTGCGGGGCCGCATTTCAATCCGGCAGGCAAGAAGCACGGCCTTGAGAATCCCGAGGGCCATCACAACGGAGACATGAAAAACATCACGGTGAAGGCCAACGGAACCGCGAAGGCTACGCTGGCGAACGATTCCGTGGTGCTGGGCACGGGCAGCGAGACAAATTCGCTGTTCGCCAACGGCGGCACTTCCATCATGATTCACGCCAAGGCCGACGACATGAAAACCGATCCAGCGGGAAACGCCGGTGATCGCATCGCCTGCGGGGTAATTACGCAGTAAAGCAGCAATCAGCAACTAGCGTTTAACCGCAGTACTTAACGAGAAGAGCACCATCAAGATCTGACGCCAAGCCGAACCCATTGCTAGCCGCTGAACCGCCAAGTTGCTAGTTTGCTGATTGCTAGTTGCTGATTGCTAATTGCTAATCGCTAGTCGCTTCCTACCATATCCGGCAGGCGTTCGCCCGCACCATAGGCTGGCCGGCTTTGCAGCCGAAGGCCTTCTGGAACTCCACCAGGTTGGAAACCACTCCGTTGACGCGCCACTTCGTAGGAGAGTGTGGATTGGTCTGCGCCAGCATGCGCAGAAAGTCGGGACGATCGTTCTCGCACCAGCCCTGCCCGTAGCTCACGAAGAAACGCTGATCCGCCGGCATGTTGTCGGCCTTGGGTGCCGGCTTGCCGTTGAGCGCGGTCATGTAGGCCATGAACGCCAGCCGAAGACCTCCGAGATCAGCGACATTTTCGCCCAGCGTGAGCTTGCCGTTGACCTTAACGTCGCCCGTCGCGGTGAACTGGTTGTACTCGTCCACCACGCATTGCGTGCGCTCCTCAAACGCCTTGGCATCCTTTTCGGTCCACCAGTCATTCAGGTTGCCCCGCGCATCGAACTGGCGGCCTTCATCGTCGAAGCCATGCGTCAGTTCGTGGCCTATCACGCCGCCCGCGTCCCCATAGTTCACCGCGTCGTCGGCCTTGGGATCGTAGTAGGGCGGCTGCAGAATTCCCGCTGGAAAATTGATGTCGTTCATCTGCGGATTGTAGTAGGCGTTGACCGTCGGAGGGCTCATACCCCACTCACCACGATCGACCGGCTTACCGATCTTGGCCAACTCGCGCTGATTTTCAAATGTCTGCGCTCGCACAACGTTCCCGGCAAAGTCGCCGCGCACGATTTCCAGCTTGCTGTAGTCGCGCCACTTGTCGGGATAGCCTATTTTGTTGGCGACCGTATGCAGCTTCTCGAGGGCCTTCTGCTTGGTCGCGTCCGACATCCAGTCGAGCGATTGGATGTCCTGCCCCATCGCAGTCTCGATGTCGTGCACCATCTTCAGCGTCCGTTCCTTGCTTGCGGGAGGGAAGGCCTCTTTGACGTAGGCTTGACCCAGCGCTTCTCCAAGATCGCGATCAACGTAGGCCACGCAGCGCTTCCACCGCGGACGCAATTGCTCGGTTCCCTGCAATTTGCGGCTGTAGAAGTCGAAGTTTTCGTTCACAAAATTCGACGAAAGATAGGGAGCCATGTCATGTACCGCGTGCCAGCGTAAATACGCCTGCCAGTTCTCGACCGGTTCGCTTTTGAGAACGCTCTCAAGATTGGTGAAGAACTCGGGAACCGCAACGTTGAGCTTCTGCACCGACGGCATATCCACGCCTTGCAAATAGGCGACCCAATCGAAGCTCGGGGTGAGCGCCTCGAACTGCTGCAGGGTCATCATGTGGTAGAGCTTGGTCGGATCGCGGCGCGCCACCACATCGAGCGAGCCCTTTGCCAGGGCGGTCTCGATGTGCATCACCGTCTGCGCGTCTTTCGGGGCTTGCTCCGGCGGCTCACCCAACAGGAGGAACATGTTCGCCACGTGTTTCAGGTATTGCTCGCGAAGTTCCTTACTCTTGGGATCGTCGCGGAAGTAGTAATCGCGCTCCGGCAGCCCGAGGCCAGCCTGGTCGGCTTCGGCGATCTCGGAGGAGGCGTCTTTGAAGTCCTGGTCCGAGCTGAAGCGGAACATCGCCATGCCTTCCCCTTCGTGCAGGGGAGCCGTGGCGTTGTGTGCACGCGCAATTTCAGTGGCAAGCTGCTTCTTGTCGGTGATCGCGGCAATGCTGTCTAACTGCGGTTTCAACGGGACGGCGCCGAGGGTTTCAATCTTGGGCTCATCCATGCACGAGGCATATTGGTCGCCAATTTTCTGATCGACTGCGTTGCGATTCGGACTGTTCGCGCTGGCTCGCTCCAGAATCACTCGCAGGATTTCCAGGTTCTTGTCCGCCAGTTCCGAGTCGCGCCCCCAGGCCGCGCGGTCAGGCGGAATCGGATTCCGCTTTTCCCATCCACCACAGGAGTACTGATAGAAGTCGACGCAAGGGTCGATGGACTTGTCCATCAGGTTCACGTCAAGGCCCTGCAATTGCGTGGGCTTCAGCTTCGCCGCCGTGGGCGGAGGAGACTGCTTTGGCGCGGCCCCCTCGATGGGCGAAGGAGTGACCAGTCCTGGCTTGTGTGGCTGACCACCTTCTGCCGGGGAAACCGATTGCTGGGCGTGGGCGAAGGAAATCGAGACCAGAGCGGTAGCGATCAGTAACCGTCGAAAATAGCGCATGGATCTCCCGGCGATGGAATAAGTCTTTGGACGTACGCGGCGATTCGATGGCAAACCTAATAGCATACCGCCGAGCCCGCCTTTTGCAAGGCAACCTGCTGCTGGTGGGCACGCCTTTTTCAGCAGCCATCTCGTTTTACCGGGCGTGCACTAACATAGCCGTATGACGGACATTGGACGGTTCCTGGCTTTTGTCGGCGGCCTTCTCCTGGTGATCGGACTGGTTGTGATCGTGGCCGGAAAAGTCGGTCTGCCGATCGGCAGGTTGCCTGGCGACATTGTCTACCGCGGCAAGAATACGACGGTCTACTTTCCGCTCATGACCTCGATTGTGCTGAGCATCGTCTTGTCGCTGGTACTGTATTTCGTGAACCGCATGGGACGGTAGAAACCCGCTATTCGCCATTTGCTAGTCGCTGTTCGCTCTCGGTGCTTGTCTTGTCCGCGCCTCCTCAGACCTCGGTTTTCCCATTTCGAGGAAATGACTCGAATCCTCAGAGCGAACTGCTTGGCTACACCTGAAGTAGGGGGCACGAAATCTGTTGGGAGTCTCTGGCGATTAGCGAAAGGCGAGCAGCGAAAAGCGGCTCTCCCGTGCGATACACTGCCATCAGACCCGCATGGCAGGCACCGAACAACTCGGCCTGAGCTTTCAGGCTCCGCAGCGCAGGATCTACCCTGTCCGCGAACTGGTTTCGGCGGTGCGCACGCAGCTCGAACGTGCTTTCACTGATGTGTATGTCGAAGGCGAAATTTCCAATTACCGTCCCGCTGAATCCGGTCATCTGTACTTCACCCTGAAAGACGGTGGTGCGCAACTGAAGGTCGTTATGTGGCGTACCCAGGCGCGATTGTTGCGCTTCCGGCCGGAGAACGGACAGCAGATCATCGCCCGCGGCCGCATAACGGTCTACGACGAGCGCGGAGACTTGCAACTGCAAGCCGAGTACCTTGAACCGAAGGGCGCGGGTGCGCTGCAAATTGCGTTTGAGCAACTGAAGATCAAGCTCACGGCCGAGGGCCTGTTCGATGCTGCGCGCAAAACCCAAATCCCCGTGCTGCCGCGTCGTATCGGGGTAATCACTTCGCCGCGGGCCGCGGCGCTCCAGGATATCCTGAACATCCTTCGCCGCCGGCACGAATCGATCGGCATACTGATCTACCCCGCACAGGTTCAAGGCGAGAGCGCTGCCTCGGAAGTCGCCTCCGGCGTCCGTCATTTCAATCGCCAGAAAAACGTTGACGTCATTGTGATTGCACGCGGCGGAGGCTCGTTCGAAGACCTTTTTGCCTTCAACGACGAAGGCCTGGCGCGCACGATTGCGGCCTCCGTGTTACCGGTGATCTCGGCCGTGGGACACGAGACAGACTTTACGATCTGCGATTTCGTGGCCGATATGCGCGCTCCAACTCCGTCAGCCGCAGCCGAACTCGTGGTTCAGTCGAAGCACGACCTGTCAGAAAAACTGCTGACCCTCCACAAGCGGATGACGCAGTCGGTGAATTACAAGATGTTGCGTGCCCACAACGCGCTCAGTCGGCTGACCCAGCATTCCGTCTTTGCCCGAATGCAGGATGCGATCGCCCGCCGTCAGCAACGGGCAGACGACCTGACCTACCGGATGGAACAGGCACAGCGCAAGGTCCTGAAAAGCCTGGGACGCAAGCTTGACCTGCTCGACGTTAACTTGCGCCATCATGACATGCGTGTACGCCTGGGCGCAGTGCGCCGCCAGCTTGAAGCCGGCACGACGGAGTTGCAGACCGTGGCTTCGCGTCTGTTTCTGCAGCGCGAGACAGCCGTCGCCCGTCTGAGTGTGGCGCTCGCCCGGGCCTCCGAAACCGCACTTCTGCGCCGCCGCTCGCGCTGGGAGCGCTTGCACAGCAGCCTGTTTGCCCTGTCGCCCCGAGCGATTCTCGATCGTGGTTATGCACTGGTTTTCGATGCCGAAGGAAATCTCGTGCGCCAGGCATCGCAGCTCCAATCGGGAGACCGGATTCGAACCCAGCTGTCCAAGGGGCAATTTACGGCAGACGTTCAGCAGGTCAGCCACGATGATCCGCCGTCATAACCTGGCAACCGTGTTTCACGCGCCAAGCGGGGCGGCAACCTGACTTCAGGGCGACGCTGATCCCCAAACTGCTCTAGAATTAACAGTTCGATGCGCCAACCGCATTTTCCGAAAGGCCAGGATGTTTCAGCGATTCAGTCACATTCCGCAACTGTCGGTGACCTCCATTATCGACATACTGGTTGTGACGCTGATCATCTACGAGTTCCTCAAACTGATTAAGGGAACGCGTGCCATGCCGATGCTGATCGGTGTGGCGACGCTGGCGCTGGCATTCTGGCTGGCGCACGTGGAGGAGCTGAAAACCGTAGACTGGCTCATCACCACGCTCCTGCCATACGGAATCTTCGCCTTGATTGTGGTTTTCGGCGCGGAAATCCGTCACGCTCTGGCCCGGTTGGGACGCCGGCTCGCGTCGCCACGCGGTCCGGGCAGCGCGCCCGACAGCTATGACGACATCGTGCTGGCAGCGAATCTGTTTTCGCAGAACCAGACCGGGGCCTTAATGGTCATCGAGCGGGAAATCGGTTTGCGAACCTACATCGAAAGCGGCGTTCCGCTGGACGCCAACCTCTCGTACGATCTGCTGGCCACAATCTTTCGGCCCAGCGCCCCGTTACATGACGGCGCGGTCATCGTCCAGAAAGACCGCATCGCTGCGGCTGCCTGCTTCCTTCCCCTCTCGATGAATCCGGTCCTCTCGACGCAACTCGGCACTCGCCATCGCGCCGCCATCGGCATCACCGAGGAGACCGACGCCATCTCCGTGGTGGTGTCGGAAGAGACGGCGGCGATCAGCATCGCAGTCGGCGGCGCCATCGAACGCGATGTTACCGTCGAATATTTACGAGAGCGGCTTAGCGAACTTTTGCGTCGCTACGTCCCGCGCGCAACCTTGCCCACCGCGGCGACCGACCGGGAACTTGGTCCTGACGAGCAAAGCTTCGAACGCCTTGCTCCTGAGAAGGACCTCGCCGATGGGAAGGAGCGCTGACCATGCGCGATTTCTTTCACCGTTACGTGCTGAAGAACCTGGGCCTGAAAATCCTGTCGCTCTGCCTCGCGGTGTTGCTGTGGTGGGCGTTTGCGCACGAGCCCACGGTCGAGATCTCCATAAACGTTCCCGTCGAGTTCCACCACGCTCCGCAGAACCTCATCATGACCGCCGAGAACCCTTTTCAGGTCCAGGTCTCGCTGGAGGGCCCGGAACGCACCTTGCGGGACATCCGTCCATCCCAGGTGCATGCCGTGCTCAATCTTGACGGGGCCTCGGCCGGAGAGCGGACGTTTGATATCACTGCCGGACAGATTCATGTACCGCGCGAAGTTGAGGTGGTGCAGATCGTTCCTTCTCAATTTCACCTCACCTTCGATCACGAGGCGACCCGCACTGTGGATGTGCATCCGCGCGTGATCGGCTCGCTGCTTTCGGGGTACAGCATCAGCGGCGTGACGGCGAACCCAAACCAAATCCTGATTGTGGGACCGGAGAAGCGCATCGACGCAATCGATAATGCCATCACCGACCCGGTAGACGCGACCGGTGTTGTCGGCCAGGCCACCTTCACCACCCACGCGTATGTTGCCGATCCGCTGGTGCGCGTGGCAAAGCCGCAGCCCATTCACGTTACGGTGACCACCGAACGAAATCCCCGAGGGTCAAGAACTCCGTGAACACTGCCGTTAAGACAATCATGAGACAGCTATTTGGAACCGACGGAATTCGTGGTGTCGCGGGAGAATACCCGCTCGATCGCCGAACCGTGTATGCCATTGGCCGTGCCTTAGGCCAGCGGCTCGCCGAGCGCGATGCCGCCGCACGGGTTGTGATTGGCCAGGATACCCGGGAGTCAAGCGCCTGGATCAGCTCGGTCGTGGCCCACGGGCTCAAGGCCTCAGCGGTCGAAGTCGTCAGCGCCGGTGTTATCACCACGCCGGGCATCGCCTACTTGACACGCACCGATAAATTCTCGGCCGGCATCGTGATCTCCGCCTCGCACAATCCCTGGCAGGACAATGGCATCAAGATCTTCGGCGCCGATGGCTACAAGCTTTCCGATGATCTGGAACACGAGATCGAGACCGACATTTTCGCCCATATCGAGCAACTGACGGCCGGCGCCTCCACGGCGCACGATGCCGGTACCGATATGCTGCCCGGCGACGAGACACTACGTGAGCAGTATGCAGCCTGGCTGGCCGGCCTGGTGAGCGCGACCGATTTCAGCAAATTGCGTGTGCTGGTCGACTGCGCCAACGGCGCGGCCAGTTTCCTGGCCGCCAAAGTGTTCGGCTTGTGCGGCGTCGCCGCGGACTTCCTGCACGTGGAGCCCAACGGAAAGAACATCAATGCCGGCTGCGGTGCGCTGCATCCTGAAAATGTCGCGCGAGCGGTAGCTGCGGCCAAGGGCAAATACGATGCGGGACTCACTTTCGACGGTGATGCCGATCGCGCCATGCTGTCCGACAGTGTGGGACATGTCATCAACGGGGATGCCGTGCTGCTGATTTCAGCCCGCGACATGAAAAGCCACGTGCGACTGCACAATGACACGGTTGTCGCGACCACCATGTCGAACATGGGACTCGAGGCGGCGCTCAAGCGCGATGGGATTCGCATGCTGCGAGCGCCCGTCGGCGACAAGTACGTGCTCGAAGAAATGCTGAAGACCGGCGCGACGCTGGGAGGCGAACAGTCGGGACACATCCTCTTCCGCGATATGGATACGACCACGGGGGATGGCCTGCTCACGTCGTTGCGCGTCCTGGAAGTCATGGCCCGGACCGGCAAGCCCTTGGCCGAACTCGTCTCCGACATGAAAGTCTTTCCGCAGGAGATCCGGAACATCAAAGTGCGCGAAAAACTCCCCTTGGAGCACTTACCCGGAGTGGTTGACGCCATCCGCGCAGCCGAGTGCGAACTCGACGGTAACGGACGGATCGTCGTGCGCTACTCCGGGACCGAAAAGCTGGCGCGGGTGATGATCGAAGCCGAATCCGAAGAAACCATGCGACGGCATACGGATTGCATCGCCATGGCGATTCAGGCGGCCATCGGCATCTAGCGCCGCCGCAGGGGACCCGATCAGAACCTTCCTTCCTCGATCCAGGCCGCGACTTCCGCTTCAACGTCGAAGGAACGCCCGCCCATGATGAAACGACCATCCAGGTCATAGGCGCACCTTTCCAACGGCGTGCCTTCGTAACCCCCGTGCAAATAGCCGCGGACATAGAGTCGCGCGAATTCTTCAATTCCCAGCAGGCGATACTGCGTCACGTGAACCAGCTCGTGAAAGATGAGTTGTGGCGTCAGTGGATCGTGAAAGACAACGACATCGTCAAAGGTGATCGCCGCCATCGTCGAGAAGTTGGGCAGGCCTCGAAAGCCAAGCACTTCGAGCTCGACGTAAAACGGCGGATTGTTGACCCGCTCCCGGCCGGGCTCCAGAACACGTAGCCGTTCAAGGTCGACTACGGGAAAATAGCCAGCCCAGGTTGGACCGAACGCCAGCGGCTTGCCTTGGTCATAGTAATGGTTGCGTTGAGCGTGGATGTACGCAGCTACCGCCTGCGAAAACCACTCAAACTGCTCGGAAGATAACGCGATATCCAATACCAACCTCTCGACTCGTTACGAATGAAACCTGTGTTTTATTCCATGTCTCGCCAGTTCAGCCCCACACCCACCTCGACCTTGAGTGGCACCTTCAGGGCATGCACATTCTCCATACGATCGGCGACCAGCTGGCGCATGACTTCCACTTCACTCTCCGGCACCTCGAAGACAAGTTCATCGTGCACCTGGAGCAGCATACGCGAGGCGAGCTTTCGCTGGCGCAGTTCGGCATCAATGCGGATCATCGCTAATTTAATGAGGTCGGCGGCCGTGCCTTGCAGCGGAGTGTTTACCGCGGTTCGTTCGGCGAAGCCGCGCAGGTTAGCATTCTTGCTGTGGATGTCGGGTATCGGCCGTACCCGTCCGAACAAGGTGGATACCTTCTGGTCAGCGCGCGCCTGTTCCAGCGTGCGGTCAATGAACTCACGAACGCCGCTGTAATTGGCGAAATACGCGTCGATGAATCGCTTGGCTTCCTTGGTATCGATACCGAGCTGCTGCGACAGCCCGAACGGCGACAGCCCATAAACAATCCCAAAGTTCACAGCCTTCGCGCGACGGCGGTGTTCAGGATTGATCTCCAGTGGCGTCACGCCGAACACCTGAGAGGCCGTGAGCGTGTGAATGTCCTGCCCGGTGCGATAAGCCTCAACCAGCAGCTTGTCGCCCGAGAAGTGGGCCAGCAGGCGCAACTCGATTTGAGAATAATCGGCGGCAAGCAGCACATGGCCGGGTTCGGCGATAAAGGCCGCGCGAATCTCGCGTCCCAGCTCGGTTCGTATGGGAATATTCTGCAGATTCGGATTGACCGAGGAAAGCCGACCCGTGGCCGAGCCTGCCATGTTAAACGTCGTGTGCAGCCGCAAGGTGCAGGAGTTCAGCAGTGCAGGCAGAGCGTCAACGTACGTCGACTTCAGCTTCGAGAGCTGACGGTAGTCGAGCACCAGCCTCGGCACCTCATGCTCACCGGCCAAACCTTCCAACACATCGACCGCCGTCGAGATGGTCCGGCCTTTGCCATACTTGATCGGTTTAGGCAGCGCCAGCTTGTTGAACAGCACGTCGCCGAGCTGTTTGGGCGAATTGATGTTGAACTCAACCCCGGCCTTCTGGTGAATCTCGCGCGCCTTCGCGTCGCACTCCAATTCCAGCCGTCGCGACATCTCGGCCAGCACGTCACAGTCGAGTTTCACTCCCGCCTGCTCCATGCGCGCCAGCACCGGCACCAGCGGGAGATCGATCTCGTCATAGACCTTGCGCAGCCCGCCCTTGTCGACGGCCTCGCTCAGCTTGTCGCCGAGGCGGAACGTTATGTCGGCAGCTTCAGCCAGGGACGGTCCCAGCATCAGGTTGAAACGCCGTTGCACGGTCTCACGAAGACGGTAGGTCGAGTACGTCGGGTCCAGCAGGTACTCGTAGAGCAACGGGTCGTGCCGTACGCCCGCCAGTTCCACGCCGCGCTCGGCGAGAACGTGCATGGCCGATTTGGAATCGTGGATGGTCTTGGGGGTTGCACCGTCAGCCAACGCTTGCTTCAAAGGTTGCGAAATTTCTGGACTGTCGAGCGCCACGGTCAGGGCGGTTCCGGTCTCGGCGGAAATGGCGATCCGCAACGTGTCCGGCGCAGAGGGCTGCGCGGCAGGCGCCTCGCCAAACGAAAGCTGCGCATCGCCTTCTATTTTCTCGATCTCCTCGTCCTGCTCGGGTGGCGCAGTCTGCGACACCGCATGTTCCAGTGCGATCGCGAGGGTCGCACCCGGCCTGCCGCTTACCGATGCGAGCACCGCCTGGACGTCCGCTGCTGATTGCGCATCGCGGTAGGTCGTCTCGCCCAGTTCGACGCTGTCGGTGAGAAAGTCCTGCACCAGCGTGGTGAACTCCAGTTCCGTGAACAAGGCTCGAGCCGCCGCCGAATCCGGTTCCTGCGCGCGCATGGTCTCAGGATCGAACTCGACGGCAACATCGGTCTTGATCGTCGCCAGCTGCTTACTCAGCAGGATGACGTCGTGATTGTTCTGCAGCGACTCGCGGTACGTCTTACGCTCGACCTCCGAGGCATGTTCGAGCGCGCCCTCGACCGATCCGAATCGCTGAATCAACTCGACCGAGCCTTTATCGCCAATGCCAGGAGCACCGGGAATATTGTCGATCGAATCGCCGCGCAATGCCATCACGTCCACTACACGCTCGGGCGGCACACCGAGAATTTCTTCGACCTTCGCCGCGTCGCAGATGAGATTGTCTTTCGGCGGATTCAGCACGCAGATGCGCTCGTTGACCAGCTGCATCATGTCCTTGTCGCTGGAGACAACGAAAACCGAATAGCCCTCCTCGGCCGCCTGGCGTGCCAGTGTGCCAATCACATCATCGGCTTCAAAGCCCGAGGCTTCGAGCATGGGAATGCGATAGGCTTCGAGTGCGCGTCGGATATACGGCACCTGCTGGGCAAGATCGTCGGGCATGGCAGCGCGGTTGGCTTTGTAGCCGCCATACGCCACGTCGACAAAGCTCTGCGTCTTAGCGTCGAATTTCCGAACGCTGCTGATGGCGGTTGCCTGCTCGTCGCGAAACGTGGGCGCCGCGACATCGAAAACTGCGGCGAGATACAGCGGCGCGAAGTCAGCCCGCAGCTTGCGCAACATGTTGACGAAGACGAACGTTGCGCTGGTCGGAATACCCGTCTTGGTCGACATAGGCCGTTGCCGGGCCATCGCGTGATAGGCGCGAAAGATGAACGACATGGTGTCGATCAGGTAAATGCGTCCCTTGGAACCCGCGGGTTCGTCCGGCACGGAGATCGCCGGCTTCGCCGCTGCCGCGGGCTTGGCAGCGCTGGAGATGGTGGCAGATTTCGCGGTTTTCTTCGTGGAAGGCAAGTACTGATTTTAACAAGGGACGGAAAGGTTTGCCGGCGACTCGCTCTCCTCGGCGTGTCCAAGAAGCGGGAAACCGCAGGTCCCTCACCGCTGAAGGGCATTCGGGATGACAATTCAGACAGCATGAGAAAGGAATGAAATGTTCGCATGGCGATGAGTCGAGAGCGCCTACGAACAGCGAACAGCGGAAAGCGAACAGCAAACCGCGAACAGTGGCCACTCTCACTCGACGAACATGCAATCGCCGTAAGAATAAAAACGGTAGCGCTGCTCGACGGCGTATTCGTAGACCCTTAGAATACGTTCGCGACCAGCGAGTGCCGAGACCAGCATGAGCAAGGTCGATTTCGGCAGGTGGAAATTGGTCAGCATCGCACCGACCACGCGGAAGTCGAAGCCGGGATAGATGAAGATATCCGCTTCGCCCGTCTGGGCCACGATACGGCCTCGAGTGTTTTGGCGGGCTGCGAACTCCAGCGTCCGCACACTGGTGGTTCCGACCGCCACAATCCTCCGGCCAGCCTCTCGCGCGCTCTGAATACGATCCGCTGCGTCATCGGAAATCTGGAACCACTCGCGATGCAATCGGTGTTCCTCCACCGTTTCGGCGCGAACGGGCTGAAAGGTCCCCAGGCCGACATGCAGCGTGATCTCGACAGTCTCGATTCCACGCTGCCGAATACCCTCCAGAATTCGCGGCGTAAAGTGCAGGCCAGCCGTGGGTGCGGCGACGGAGCCCAGCCGCTTAGCGTAGACGGTTTGATACTGCTCGCGATCCGCCGCGGTGTCGGGACGATCGATATAAGGCGGCAACGGAATATGGCCGATGCGATCGAGTACCGCAAGGAAATCGTCGACCGGATCGAAGCGAAGATGACGCTCGCCGAAAGTTCCACGCCCCACAATCTCGGCTGCAATTTCATGCGACCCCTCGCTGGCTTCTGCTCCGAAGTAAACTCGCTCGCCCAGCCCCAGCTTGCGGCCGGGATGCACCAGCGCCTCCCACTCGTTGGGCGAAGTCGACGTCTGCCGAGTGAGCAGCACCTCGACCTTGCCGCGCAGAAATTCTCTCGCCGCCGGGTTTTCCGTCGAAAGTCGCTGGGCCCGCGAGCCGCTGCGGTGACCAAACAGGCGGGCCGGCAATACGCGGGTGTTGTTAAAAACCAATAAATCGTCGCGCCGCAACAGGTCTGGGAATTCGCGGAAGCTCCGGTCATCGATCTCGTCGCTCGTGCGACGAACGTGCATCATGCGGGCATCGGCACGGTTTTCCAGTGGCTGTCGCGCAATCAGCTCGTTGGGAAGGTCATAGTCGAAATCGGAAACCCGCACTTAGCGATTATGCCTCAGCCATCGCTGCTAATGGTCATCTGTCCTTTCCGAAAAGGGCATGGCTGCTGTACGATTACGGTAACAACTATTTCCCGAGAGGTTCCCACGTCAACCGCATGAAAACGGAACAACAACACCGGGACGAGATCGTCCGCTTCGGGAAATTGCTTCATCAAACGGGTCTGGTCGCCGCCACCGACGGAAACCTGTCAGTGCTTCTCGACGATGGCGCGATTCTCTGCACGCCGACCCTCATGAGCAAAGGGTTGATGGATCCGGAAGATCTTGTGGTGGTCGATTTCCAGGGGCACAAGCTCCATGGCCGGCGCGAGGTATCGAGCGAGATCGCCATGCACCTGCTGATTTACCGGCTGCGGCGCGATGTGCGCGCGGTTGTGCATGCTCATCCACCGACGGCGACCGGCTTCGCCGCGGCGGGAATGGCGCTCGACCGTCCCCTTGTCTCAGAGATTGTGGTGTCGCTCGGGTCGGTTCCCCTGGCCAGCTACGAACCGCCGGGCACTCCGGAGTTGGCCGAGGCCCTGTCGCCGCTGGTGGGCGAGCACAATGCCATCCTCATGGCCAATCACGGCGTCGTGACCTACGGTGAAACCCTGCTCAACGCCTACATGAACATGGAGACGGTGGAGCACTACGCGAAGATCGCGCTGGTGACGCATCAACTCGGACGCCAGCAGCCGCTGACCGAAGAACATGTCGACAAGCTGCGCGAAATCCGGCTGAAGTATCACGACCACAGTTCCATAAGCGCAGCCCAGGGCAAAGCCTAGCAATCCCAAAATTGCAAGGGACTACCGCTCGGTTACCAATAACCCTTCAACAGGAAATAACACGGCAGCCGGGACTTTCCGCTCGCGTTGGACTCGGCCACACAGGCGAAGGTCCGGCAATCGTGAAAAAGCGGAATGTACGGAATAAAGAAATGGTGAGCCCTTACTTTTGCCACCAGGTCGTCCGCCTGCCTGATCGTCAGCCGAACTGGTTTACCAATCAGCCGTCCCTGGCCCGGCAGCTTGGCATAGCCGTAATTGATCGAGAAAAGGTGCAGGCCGGCGAAACGTTGGGTGTGTCCGTTCTCCTCCCGTACCGAAATTTGGCCGAAGTCGATAAATGGAAGAATCGCTGGACCGAAACCCAGAGTGACTCTTCCGCCCGAGGTCTCGACCTCTAACCAGTGGTGAGCGAACGGTCCCCTGTGAGAAGCACGCACGTACATCGCGACCATGCCAGTCGGCTGCGCCGTGGCAGATGTGTATTTGGGGGATTCGGTCGACGCGAGCGCTACGGTCTCATCCGAAACGAAGCAGTTCACGGATTCTACAGAGCAGGGCGACGCGTCGAGCCTCTGGGAGTGTGCCTGGAAGGGTATTGCCAGGTAAAGGAACGCCCATACCCACCCGAGCAGGGCAGAGATGTTCCGCGGAGAGCGACGCCTGCGGGTGAGAAGGCCCCGGCCCTCGGCTGCAACGCAACCGGCGACTCCTGGCTGGTAAGGCACAACAAATCGATGCGAAAATTTCTAAGTGGGTTTCCAGCACTCAGTCCCTCATCCTGTCGAAATCACGCATGACGGCCCGGCCGATACCCGTCCCGGATGCAAACCGATTTTGCGAGGGGGTTCGCTGATTGCTGGCTGCTGCGATGGCTGATTGCTAGTCGCTAGTCGCTAGTCGCTCTTCTCACTCCCCGCCAAACCGGAAGCGCAGGCCGGCACGGAAGTTCGCCTTCAAGGCGGGATACCCGAGCACTTCGTTGTAGTGATTGTTGAGCGCATTATCGATATTGCCGTATGCCGTTATGTGATGTGTGAACGCGTACCAGCCGCCGAAATTGACGGTCGCGTAACCCGCGGCATAGTAGATCGGCGGGATGTAGCCGAAGAGGAAGTCGGAATCAGGGCGCCTGCCGACCGCAGTCACGCCGGTGTTGGCGCTCCAGCGATGGCGGGTATAGGTCAACAGCAGCACACCCGCATGCTTCGGACGTCGCAACAGCGGGGCTCCCTCACCATAGATCCGGGGATCACATCCCGCAGCCGGATCGCAGGGCGGCGCGGTTTGGATTTGCGTTGAGGTATAGGTGTAACCGCTCAGCAGCGAGAGCCGTGTCGTGATCTGCCCCCGCACTTCGAGCTCCGCCCCTTGTGCCATCGAACTGTTGAAATTTACGTACTGGCTGGTGAAGTTGATCGAGTCGAACTGGTATTCAATCTGGTTGTGAAACTGATTGTGGTAGTACACGGCGCTGAACGACAGGCGATTGTCGAACAGGCCCTGCTCGAAACCGGCCTCCAGCGCACGGTTCTGTTCGGGCTGCAGGTTAGGATTCGGCAGCGTCGGGAAAGTCCCGGTAATGCCAAACGACTGCTCGAAGCTCGGCTCCTTGATACCCTCCGAGTAGCTGCCACGCAAGCGCGTGCCGCTGAACCATCCGTTTCCCCGCAGCAGAAGAAATGTTCCCGCGATGCGGGGCACGGCCTTGCTGCCGAAACTCTCGTTGTAGACATATCCCAGGCCCGCCAGGACACTCACGCGCCGCCACTTGATCCCCTCTTGTCCGAAGAGATAGGAATTGCGCCGCAACCCGTGCGTACTGCTCACGCTACCGGGCGAGTTGTCGTTGATATTGCCGTTCTCGTCTTCGAAGGTGTAGCCAATCGTGGTCTGCGCCCAGGTGCGTGGCGTGTAGGTGCCCTGATACGTAAACCCGGCCACGTTGTACTTTGCCAGGCTATCGAACGGAGAGTCGAATGGGCGAGCGGGATCGTTGACGGGATTTACATTTTGCGCCGCATGATTGTATTCGAAGCCGGTGATCGAATGTTGCCATGCTCCCGTGCCGCTGATGGTGAGGGCCGCGCTGGCGAGAAAGTTGTTTTGGCGCGCGTATTGATTGGGATCGGGCGGGATCTCGGGATTGCCGTTGAACCACCAGTTATTCTGCACGCCGGTGTAGCTGTTGTAATGACGGATGCGGGTACGCAACGACACGCGGTCCGACAGGCGAATGCCGATGTTGCCGCCTTGCAGGGAATTGGAATACGCGTCGTTGATGCCTTGTCCCTCGGTGTTGAACTGATCCCCGAAGACGTTGAAGTCGTAGCGGCCGCGCGCTCCCGCGATCGACGCATAGCCATGGGCCGTGGAGAAGGTCCCGCCATCTGCTCCGAATTCCACCTCCGGCGTATGCGTGCTGCCGGTCGCGGTCCATAGCTGTACCACACTGGTCATCGCGTCGGAACCATAGATCGTGCTTTCGGGACCACGCACGAACTCCAGCCGCTCCACGTTGTTCATGGGCACCACGCCAAAGTCGAACGTTCCACCGGGATCGTTCACCGGCACCCCATCAATCAGGACCTTGTTGTAGTTGGATTCGCCGCCGCGCACGAACAGGCTCGCGAGATTGCCCCGGCGCCCGGTTGAGCTCACGATGGCGCCAGGCAGATAATGCAGCGCGTCGCTGGCCGCAACCGGATTGATGGTGGTCAGCTGCTCCGAGTTCAGCAGATCGATCGAGACGCCCGTGCGCTCGGCGATCTCCGGGGTGGCCGACGCTGAGACCACGACCGTCTGCGGCGTCGCCGTCAACTTGAGTTGCACCGAGATCACCCCGGACTGTGGAATCGTAACCGGCAGTGACTGCTCGGCGAAACCTGGAGCGAGGATGATCGCGTGGTAAGCGCCGTCGGAGACATGCGCAAAGGTCGCGATGCCGTCCCCGCCCGTCACTTGTGTTCCTGCACCGGCGTTGTCGGAGTTGCGAAACAGGCTGACCTGTACGCCGGCGACCCGGTCGCCCGTGGGGCTCTGTATGGAAATTTTGAGGTCGGAGGCCAGCGCCGCGGTAGAGATCAGCAGCGTGAAAACAAAACTTCGGAAGATCAAGGTCACTCTCCTTTGCACGCGAAAGGGATGGTCGTGAAGGTTCGCGCCGGTCTCCTGGCTTGCGAGTTGCGACGTGAGTCGCGGACGACGACGGAAGCCTTCCCGTTGGCACAGTGGCTTCGGTCAAGAAACTCGCTTACAGTTGCGCGGCAGCGCGGGAATTGCACCCGCTTCCCAATTCCGCCGAAGTTGACGGAACGCGCGAACCCGAATTGACAAGGAACATCCTGAACAGAAATTTGCCCAGGGTGAAACTGTGACTCTATCGGCCCGGCAGGACGGTGTCAATCGCGAGAAGAAGAGAAGTAGGACTCGGCGAAGCTTGTCACTCGTTCGAGAGCAGCCTGCATTTCGGCATGATGCCGATCAATCGCGCTTCGTCGGCATCTGGCGGCACAACAATTTTCGCGGCCACCCGGATCAACACGCGCGAGAACGGTTTCGGAAGGACCATCGCATCCCAGGTCTTCAACACCCATCTTTTCTCGACACCGACGTAAAAGCAGGTGATGGGAACGCCTGTGATGCTCGCCAGCAGCACTGGTCCCCGCTTGGCGACATACCGCGGCCCGCGCGGCCCGTCGACGGTGAAGGCCACGCCGAGGTGATTGGTCACCAGTCTTCGCATCTCGAGGAGACCTCGCTGGCCGCCGCGCGAACTGGAGCCGCGCACCGGTACAAAGCCGAAGCGGTGGATGACGCGGGCAATGTATTCGCCATCACGGCTGCGGCTGGTAAAGACGGCAAGGTTACGGCGGCGAAAAATCCACACCGCCGGCAACACGCAACGATGCCAGAAAGGAAAAATCCCCGGATGCAGTTCGCTGTCGTCGATGCTTTGAATCGCTCCCTCTTCGAAGCTGAACGTGACGCGCAACGTGCAGCCGATAAGCGCCAGGATCGCCGGAACGACCCATCCGACCACCCCCAGTTGCCATCGTTGCCCGAGCGAGAGCCTGGGCTCGGCCTGCTCGTCGGCAAGTGCGCTCGTTGGGATCGGCACGGGAAGATTCTAAATGAGCGGTTACATCGGGATCACGATGCGTTCTCCGTCGGCGAAGGGAGCCTTCGAGAATCGAGGGTTCGAACTTCAAGCCTCGCTTCACTGCGACCGGGCGGTCGCGAAGCTTTCTTGCGGCTGGCGGTTGGTGATGTCGAAGGAAACCCCGACCAGGCGCGAGGAGCGGCCGTCGGACTCACGGACGACCATGCCGCGATCGTGAATGTAACGCAGCACGCCGTCCGATCCGATAAAACGGTATTCGTATTGAAACTGATCTTCGGAACCCTCGAGCAGCCGGTGCAACAGTTCGCCGACATATTCGCGGTCTTCGGGGTGTATGCGGGCCAGCCACACGGCGAAGCTCGACGGCAGCGCGCGGTCCAGGCCCAACACCTCGTACATTTCATCAGACCAACGGGACGTCCGCTCTGCCGGGTCCCACTCCCACCCCCCCACTCGCGCGTGCTGCAGCAGCAGGCGCATGCGGGCTTCATTGTTGCGCAGTTGCTGTTCCGCGGCTTTGCGGGCGGTAATGTCGACATTGATGCCGACCATGTGCGAGGGGCGCCCGTCGTCGTCATAGTAAATCTGTCCGTTGCCGCTGACCCAGCGCACTCGCCCCGTAGCCGTCAGAATGCGATATTCCAAAACCCAGTTGTGCAGATGTTGCCGGAAGAGATCCTCCAGATAACTCAGGACGCGTGGCCGATCCTCAGGATGGATATTGGCGATGCCCTTCTCGTAGGTGGGTTCTTCGCCGAGAGGATAATCGACCAGCCGGCGATAGCCGTCGGACCAATAAACCTTGTTGGTTCGAATGTTCCACTCCCACACTCCCGCAGACACCAAGCCTTCCGCGAGCCGCAGCCGTCCTTCACTGGCGCGGAGATTCTGCTGCGCCATTTTCTGCACATCGGCTTCGCTGCTCGCTTGGGCTAGCTTTCTCCGGTTGGCTTCTCCCAGAGTACAGATCACCATGCCGACCGCAGAAAACGTCAACAAGGCCAGCAGTGTGCTGATGTGGGGAATGCGCAAGGAGAACGCGGGCGGAATAAAAAAGAAATTGCCGACGGTTAACGTGACCAGGATGGAAGCGACTCCCGGTCCAAATCCGCCGTAGTAGGCGGAAACCACGATGGGAACGAACATGGCCGCGAACGGGAACCCATCGTCCATTCCGCGCCAGATGTACCAGCGCAGCAGGACGCACAACAGCGTCACGACCACGGCCACCAGGTAGCGGTGAAATTCGTTCCGGTTTAGGGCAGGCCGGGGAATCAGGCCTTCGATGGTGAACATGCGCTGAGTCAATAGACGAAGTTCACGGCTGAAAGCATCAGATGCTTCTATGAGTTGACACGCATCGACGAAATTCCGCTATGGCCTTTAAGTGTAGGAAATTGGTGCCCCACACAACCCACCTTAGATGTGCAGGAAGTTACGGAGAATGTTCATTCCGTGCTCGGTCAACACACTTTCGGGGTGGAACTGCACCCCCTCGACCGGGTACTCGCGATGCCTCAATCCCATGATGACTCGTCGCCCATCGCGATCGCGGCACGTCGCCGAGATCTCGAGCTCTTGCGGAAGTTTGTGCTCCTCAACAATTAACGAGTGATATCGCGTTGCAGTCATGGGAGAGGGGATCTCGCGAAAAATCGATTTTCCGTCGTGTTCGACGGCGCTGGTCTTGCCGTGCATGAGGTTGGCTGCCCGCACGACGTTGCCGCCGAACGCCGCACCGATGGCCTGGTGCCCGAGACACACTCCGAGCAGCGGCACCTTGCCGGCAAAATGCCGAATCAAGTCGATACTGATGCCGGCCTCCTGCGGCGTGCACGGGCCGGGTGAGATGACGATGCGCTCCGGACGCATCGCTGCAATCTCGTCGAGAGTGACCTGATCGTTGCGACGCACCTCGACCTGCTGCCCCAGTTCGCCAAAGTATTGCACCAGGTTGTAGGTGAACGAGTCGTAATTGTCGAGGACGAAAAGCATAAGGTCAGTTTCGAGTTTCGTGTTTCAAGTTTCTAGCCGTCTCGGCAGTCGGGTTGGCCACCAGCCACGGATCACTGCCCACTGACTTTTTCCGCCGCCCGTAACAACGCGCTAGCCTTATTCAGGCACTCCTGGTACTCGCTCTCCGGGTCGGAGTCGGCGACGATGCCGGCGCCTGCCTGCAGGTACGCGCGTCCTTTATGCAGGACCATCGTGCGTATCGCGATACACGAGTCGAGATTGCCCGCATGGTCGGCGTAGAGAACCGCTCCTCCATAAACGCCACGCCGCACCGGTTCCAGCTCTTCGATGATCTCCATGGCACGCACCTTTGGAGCGCCGCTCAGGGTTCCGGCGGGAAAGCAGGCCGCAAGCGCGTCGAGGGCGTCGAGTTCATCGCGTAACTGTCCCTCCAGTGCCGACACCAGGTGCATGACATGGGAATATTTCTCCACGAACATGAGATCGCGCACCTTCACGCTGCCGTAGTCGCTTACGCGTCCCAGGTCGTTGCGTCCCAGGTCCACCAGCATCACGTGTTCCGCTCGTTCCTTTTCGTCGGTGCGGAGGGCCTCGATCAGGCGATCGTCTTCCGCCGCATCGGCGCCGCGTTTATGCGTGCCGGCAATGGGGCGGTATTCCAGTTTTCGCCCCGTGATCCGGACCAGCATCTCGGGTGACGCGCCAATCACGTGCAGATCGTCGAGTTGCAGGAAGAACATGTAGGGAGAAGGATTGACCGTGCGCAGCGCACGATAGATCTGCAGAGGATCTTTCGGGGCCTTGAAATCGAGCCGCTGCGACAGCACTACCTGGAAGATGTCGCCGGCGGCTATATATTCCTTCGCCTGGCGGACGCCGGCGACAAAATCGGCGTGCGAGGTGCGGTTGTGGAGCTTGATCTTTTTCGTCCTGCCGGCGCTGGACCAGCCCAGGTCCTGCGAGCGAACGCCGCGTGCCAGCTTGCGCTCGATGGCATCGATGTCGGCCAGCGCGCGATCATACGCCTTGCGCGGCGACTCGGCTCGCACATCGGCCGCGGCGAGAATGTGTACCTGGTGGCGCAGATGGTCGAAGGCGAGCAGCCGGTCGTAAAACGTAAAGACACAATCGGGCAGCCCAAGATCGTCTTTTGCCTTCTCAGGCAGCCGTTCAAACTGCCGCACCATGTCATAGGCAAAGTAGCCGACGCCTCCGGAAGTAAACGGCGGCAGGTTCGGCGATGCCGCCGGTTTGTGCCGCCGCAGGTTCTCGCGCAAAACATCGACCACGTTGCTTTCACATCGCTGTACTCGCGGGCCCTCGCGAATCGTGACCTGTCTTCCCCGCGCCGTGACCACCTTTCGTGGCTGCGCTCCCAGGAAGGTGTAGCGCCCAATCTTCTCGCCCCCCTCCACCGATTCCAGCAGGAAAGCATATTTCTGGTTCGAAGCAATACTGAGGAAAGCGCCGACGGGGGTCAGCAGGTCCGCGCTCAACGTCTTGGCGACGGGAACCAGAGTGGCATCGCGGCCAAGCTGTAAAAATGTCTTAAAGTCAGGCGTAATCATTACGTTTCATGCGCATTACAATTGCAAGGAGTGCTCGAATTATACGAGACTGCGAAAGCGCTGATATTTCCAAGCCTTCGAACCAAGCTAGGTGATGGCGAAACGTATCGGCTGCTCTGGAATGTTTCCGTGTCGAACGCAACTCCAAAGCGCTTTTCGTGTTAAAACACGTCATCTGCCAAGAGGGGCCAGGAACGCCAATGCGAATCTCTGGTGTCGCCAGCGCATTTCCGCAGAATTACTATTCTCAGGCTGAAATCGCTGCGGCTCTCAAGCGACACTGGATCGGAGAACTGGAGAAGCCCGAGGTTCTCGACCGGTTGTTATCGCGCGTCGGCGTCAACGGCCGGTACCTTGCTCTGCCGATCGATCGTTATGACCGCCTCACCGATTGGGGCGCGAAGAACGATCTCTGGATCCAGACGGCCGAAGACCTGGCCGAGCAATCCATCTGTCGCGCGCTCACCCGTGCGGGGCTCTGTGAGGCCGACCTGGATGCCATCTTCTTCGTCTCCGTTACCGGTGTGGCGAGTCCTTCGATCGATGCCCGCCTGATTAACCGGATGAATCTGCGACCCAATATCAAACGCATTCCGATCTTCGGCCTGGGATGTGTCGCCGGGGCTGCCGGAATCGCTCGTGCTTCGGATTATGTGAAAGCGTTTCCCGCGCAGAGCGCTGTGTTGGTTTCCGTCGAGCTCTGCTCGTTGACGTGGCAGCGCAAGGACCTCTCGGTCGCCAACATCATCTCCTCCGGTCTGTTTGGGGACGGGTCCGCAGCGGTGATTGTCAGCGGCGCCGCGCGCGACAGCTTCGGCCCCGAAATTATAGCGACTGTATCTTCGTTCTATCGCGGCACAGAAGATGTGATGGGCTGGGACATTTCGTCCGACGGTTTCACCATCGTCCTCTCGCCCGAAGTACCCGACATGGTTCGCAAATATCTGGCGCGTGACATCGACGCGTTCCTGGCCGAACATGGCCTGAGCCGCGACGATATTGGCTCGTGGATCATGCACACGGGCGGCCCGAAGGTCCTGGAAGCGACGGCCGAAGCCCTCGAACTGCCCGACGAAGCTCTGAAGGTTTCGTGGGATTGTCTGGCGCGGCTCGGCAATCTTTCCTCGGCTTCGGTGTTGCTGGTGCTCGAGGAGTTCATGAACCGCCAGCGGCCTGCGCCCGGAACCTATAGCCTACTGGCGGCCATGGGTCCGGGCTTCTGCGCCGAGCTCGTGCTTTTGCGCTGGTAAATCTTGGGAGCAATCTCGGAATGAACGAAGTCATTGTGGCCGGAGGGGGTCCCGCAGGACTCGCCGCAGCCATTGCGGCCCGGCAGGCCGGCATGAACGTCACCCTGTTCGACGGTGCCCGCCCGCCGATCGATAAGGCCTGCGGCGAAGGCATCATGCCTGACGGCCTCAGGGCGCTTCAAAGACTTGGCATCACCATTCCGCGAGGGCAGGCCTGTGCCTTCCGCGGCATTCGCTTCGTCGACAGCGCTCACTCCGTCGAGGCGCCCTTTGCCGGCGAGGGACTCGGTATCCGCCGCGTGGTTCTGCATCAGCTGTTGGTGCAGCGTGCCACGGCCTTGGGAGTGCGTCTGTGCTGGGGCGCTCGCGTTACTGGCAATTCCGCCGCGCGCATTGAAGTTGCCGGCGAGACCCTCCCCTATCGCTGGCTGGTCTGTGCCGATGGACAAAATTCCCCGCTGCGGAGGCTGAGCGGACTGTTCGACTCCGGTGTCACACGCGTGCGTTACGGTTTCCGCCGTCACTATCGCGTTCAAGCCTGGACCGACTTCGTCGAGGTCCACTGGTCGGACTATGGGCAGATGTATGTCACGCCGGTTGCACACCACCAGGTTTGCGTAGCGTTGATCACCAGCAATCCCCGCCTGCGTTTCGACGACGCGCTGCCCGCGTTCTGTAAACTCGCGCCCCGGCTTCAGGACGCGGTGGTTGACGGTAGAACCGTGGGGGCCGTTACCGCATCTCGCAAGATCAATCGCGTGCACGGCGGAAACATAGCGCTGATCGGCGAGGCGGCCGGCTCCGTCGACGCCATCACGGGTGAGGGACTGTCGATCGCATTCCATCAGGCTCTCGCACTGGCGACCGCCATGCAGGCAAATCGTCTCAGCGATTACCAGAAGGCGCACGAGCGGATCACGAGAGTTCCTCGTCATATGAGCCGGCTGCTGCTGTCGATGGATCGCCGTCCTGGATTTCGAGCTCGCGCCCTGGGCGCTCTGGAACGCCAGAACGAGGCCTTCCGGCGTATGCTGGCGATTCACACCGGCGCCAGTTCGGCTCGCGAATTCGGAATCGACCAGGCTGTCCGGCTGGGGTGGAACCTGCTTCATGCATAAGCGCGCAAGAAACGCCGCAACGGCGCCAACCCTTTTCTCCTATCACGTACGCCGTGTGCGAATGCTCGGCATCGCCGCTTTGATACTAGGTCTGCCTTGGCCCGCTTTCGCACAGCAGACGCAGATCCAGATTGATCCGGCGAAGACCCGTGTCGAGTGGACGCTCGGTGACGTGCTGCATACCGTGAAGGGGACTTTCCGGGTAAAGTCGGGCAGCATTCTTTTCAATCCTCAAACCGGCGATGCCAGCGGACAGATCATCGTCGACGCCACCAGCGGCGACAGTGGCAACCGGATGCGCGATTCGAAGATGAACAAAGAAGTGCTCGAAAGCGCGCGTTATCCCGAAATCACTTTCTCTCCCAGGCATGTGAGCGGCTTCATGCCCGGCAAGGAATCCTCGACCGTCCAGGTCGCAGGAGATTTCACCATCCATGGCGGAACGCATGCCCTGACGCTTTCCATACCCGTGACGGTGAAAGACGCGGTTGTCGAAGGAAGTACGAATTTCTCAGTGCCCTATGAGGCGTGGGGCATGAAGAATCCGAGCACGCTTTTCCTGAAGGTGGAAAAGACGGTCCAGATCAGCATCTCGGCGGTCGGCAGTGTGGGGAGTCCGGCTGCGTCCCACGCGGCGCACTAGAACTCACGTCGGTGCGCCACCCACTGGCAGCAGCCCAGCCAATGGCAAAAGGGCCACACATCTTTGGCGGTGCGCCACTACGCCACGTCCTGATCATGTCTGTCCGAGGAAGAGCCTTGCGCCTGTGACGCCGGGCACGCGCTTGTGTCAGGAGAGGCTCATTCCAGGCTCCCTCGCGTTACAATGTGACCCATGAAAATCTCCTTGGGCTCCGATCATGCCGGTTTTGAGCTGAAGGAAAAAATCAAGCAGAAACTCACCAGCGAGGGCATCACGGTTGACGACCGGGGAACCGACTCGCCTGCCTCATGCGATTATCCTGACTACGCGCGCGCGGTAGGAGACGAGGTCGCTGCGCGTGGCGCGGATTTCGGAATTCTGGTGTGCAGCACCGGTATCGGCATGTCGATTGCGGCCAACAAAGTTCCCGGCATCCGCGCCGCCAAAGTGGACACCGAGTTCGAGGCCGCCCTCTCGCGGGAGCATAACGATGCGAACGTGCTGGCCCTCGGGGCCAATGTCGTCAGCGACATCGAGGCATTCAAGATCGTAGATAAGTGGCTGAATACTGGTTTTTCCGGCGGCGAACGACATCTACGAAGGGTTGGCAAGATTTCTACCATCGAACGGGACGAAGAAGCGAGAGGCTCGCATGCGTGAAGGTACCGTCCGCGCACTGGAACGGCCGGCGAGCTTGCTGGAAGAAACGCGCGGTGACTACAGCGTGAGCACCGACACCTTCGCGCATGGACCTCGACGTCATCCACGGCTACCTCCGGCGCGCGTACTGGTGTGAGGGAATTCCCCACGAGACCGTCGAACGCTCCATGCAACACTCGCTTTGTTTTGCGCTCTTCGAGCGGGAGCGGCAGATCGGTTTTGCGCGCGTGGTGACCGACTACGCGACGTTTGCTTACGTATGCGATGTTTTCGTGCTCGAATCGCACCGCGGGAAAGGCCTGGCAACCTGGCTGATGCAGTGCGTCATGAGCCATCCTGACCTGCAAGGGCTGCGTCGCTGGTGCCTGACGACTCGCGATGCTCATACCCTTTATGAGAGAGTAGGCTTCGAGCGCACGAAAATTCCCGAGCGCTATATGGATCGGGTCAGGCCCGACATTTATAAGTCTCATACCCCTGCGCCGCACGGCTCGGGAAAGGATGCATCATGAAAGCGAATCCACTGGAACAACCGCTGGCCGAAGTCGATCCGCAGATTGCGGAAGCCATCGAGAACGAAGAGCGCCGCCAGCATGAAGGCCTGGAGCTGATCGCGTCAGAAAATTTCGTCAGCGAAGCTGTGCTGGAAGCCGCAGGTTCGGTCTTCACCAATAAGTATGCCGAAGGTTATCCCGGCAAGCGTTACTACGGTGGATGCGAGTTTACCGATGTGGTGGAGAACCTGGCCCGCGATCGCGCCAAACAGTTGTTCGGTGCCGAACATGCTAACGTGCAACCTCACTCGGGTTCGACCGCGAACATGGCGGCGTATGCGGCCCTCATTCAGCCAGGTGACACAATTCTTGGATTGAATCTGGCGCACGGCGGACACCTCACCCACGGCCATCCGCTGAACTTTTCCGGCAAGACTTACAAAATCGTCCCTTACGGTGTTACCAGGGAAACAGAGACGATTGACTACGACGAACTGGAGCGGATTGCGGAACGCGAGCGTCCGAAGCTGATCATCGGCGGTGGCAGCGCGTACCCGCGCATCATCGATTTTGCCCGCATGCGGCAGATTGCCGACAAAGTGGGCGCGTTCTACCTGGTCGATATGGCACATTTTGCCGGACTGGTCGCCGGTGGCGCGCATCCTTCCCCGGTGCCACACGCCCACATCGTCACGACAACTACCCACAAAACACTGCGCGGGCCACGCGCCGGAATGATTCTGTCGAAAGCGGAGCACGCCGCAGCCATCGATAAGGTCGTCTTCCCGGGAATGCAGGGTGGCCCGCTCGTGCACATTATGGCGGCCAAAGCCGTGTGCTTTCGCGAGGCGCTGCAGCCCAGCTTCAAGGACTACGCGCGCCAGATTGTGGCCAATGCCAAAGTCCTGGCACAGAAGCTTGCCGATGAGGGGTTCCGCATTATCTCCGGAGGAACCGACACCCACCTGATGCTGGTCGACGTATTTGCCAAAGGAATGCTGGGCAGCGAAGCTGAGAATGCGCTGCACGATGCGGGCATCACGGTGAACAAGAATGCGATCCCGTTCGACACCAATCCGCCAATGAAGCCGAGTGGCGTGCGGCTGGGTACTCCCGCGCTTACGACACGAGGCATGAAAGAGCCCGAGATGCAGCAGGTCGCTAAGTGGATTGCAGAGGCCTTGCACAATCGGACGGACAAGACCGTGCTAACGCGTATCCGCGGTCAGGTGCTGGAGTTGGCGGAGGCGTTTCCGCTGTACGCGTCGCGCCGGGCAAAGCATGCGGAGGCGGTACGAGCGTAAGCCGCGAAGAACTCTGAGACCCAAAGTCATGAGCTGTGGCTTTTTGCTGATTCCGGTTCTTAGGGGCGTCAGGGTCCTCCGGCGCTTCCGACGTCCCTCCCGTTAATGCGACGCGCGGAACAATATCTTGATTCCCCAAGCTGCAGCCGCGCCCATCAGGAAGACGAATGTCAGCCCCCACATGCGTCCCGCCACGTTGCTTTTGCTCCAGCCTTGGAGCACGGCGGCGAGTCAGACGATGAACAAGCCGATACCGCCAATACCCAGCAACTTGTACCACATAAGGCTTCTCCTGAGACGCAGCATGCCCCTTCCGGAAGCAGAGGTTCAAGGACGACGGTCACCGCCGTGGGTGAGCACGTTGCGCTGTTCGCCAGCAGGGGGAATACCGTCGCGGCACAGGACTTCACTTGCCGGCCAGCGTTGTGCTATAGAATCCGCCCGACCTCCACTTTAGTGCTCGCTTCACTCTAAATTCATTGGCATGTAACCGTCTCGTAACAAGGGCAGAGTAGAAACACAACTGGAATTTATAAGGAGAAAACTACGTGATTCGCTCACTCAGAGTGCTCATATGTCTTTCTGTGCTGGCCAGTTGCGCAATGGCACAAACGACACTGAATGGGGCAGGCGCCACCTTCCCGTATCCCATGTATTCCAAGTGGTTTAATGAGTATCATAATTTGTATCCCAACATTCAGATCAATTATCAGTCGATTGGCAGCGGCGGTGGCATCCGACAAGTGATAGCGGGGACAGTCGATTTCGGGGCGAGCGATGGGCCGATGACTGACGCGCAAATGGCGGAGTCGAAGATCAAAATCATACACATACCGACCGTTTTGGGTGCGGATGTGCCAGCCTATAACATCCCTGGAGTGAACGCAGAACTCAAGTTCACACCCGACATACTGGCGGGAATTTTTCTCGGCAAGATCAGCAAGTGGAATGACAAGGCGATCACCTCGGCGAATCCCGGAGTCAATTTCCCGGACCAAAACATTACAGTGGTGCATCGGTCCGACGGTAGCGGTACGACCTATGTTTGGACGGACTATCTTTCAAAGGTAAGTTCGGAATGGCAATCGCTGGTGGGAAAGGGTACTTCCGTCAAGTGGCCAGTCGGTATCGGAGGCAAGGGCAATGAAGGAGTCGCCGGGACCATCCGCCAATTACCTGGCTCTCTCGGCTACATTGAACTCATTTATGCAGTTCAGAACAAGATCGCGTATGGCAGTGTGAAGAACTCCGCAGGTCAGTTCATTAAGGCGGACTTGGCAAGCATTACTGCCGCAGCAGCTGGTGTAAAGATGCCACCGGATTTTCGTGTTTCTATCACAAATTCGCCCGCCAAGACCGCCTATCCCATTTCTAGCTTCACTTGGCTATTGATTCCGACGAATCCCGCGGATGCCAACAAGGGAAAGATTCTGAAGGACTTTCTGTTCTGGATGTTGGATAAGGGCCAAACCATGACCGAGGCGCTCTCTTACGCACCGCTGCCAAAACCAGTCGTGGATTTGGAGAAAGCGGCGATCACCAAGCAGATTAAGCCCTAGTCGGCAGACCGTGTGGCAAGCGGCTGGGCGAGCCAGCCGCTTGTGCGCTCGTAACGTTCATTTAATCCATGCCTGATAGCCTCGATCCCATGAATCAGCCGGAACCGCTTGGTCAGTTCAAGCAGCCCGTCACCGCCATCCCTTCCATGGCTCAGACGAGCAGCCAGCAGTCGCACCCCAAGTTTCCTGCGACAGCTCTGCAGAAGATTCGCCAAGCCTATCCTCGCAGCAGCCGTATACCCGATGCTATTTTTGGGATCATCATCCTGCTTACGGCGATCTCTGTCTTTGCGATTGTCGTTCTAGTGGCGTGGGAATTGATCGACAAGTCGAAACTGTCACTGCATCAGTTCGGCCTTAGCTTCTTCTACGGGCATGACTGGGACCCAGTCGCCGGCAGCTTCGGGGCGATGCCGTTCATCTACGGCACCCTGGTTTCCTCTTTCCTCGCACTGCTGCTGGCCGTGCCGGCTTCGATCGGTGTCGCGGTATTCATCACGGAGATGTGCCCACAGAAGCTGCGCGCCTACATCTCCTTTCTGGTGGAGCTGTTGGCGGCGATTCCCAGCGTGATTTATGGATTGTGGGGTATTTTTGTTCTGGCCCCGCTGTTGCGCGAATATGTCGAGCCCTTTCTGGCAAAAACGTTGGGATGGACCGGCCTGTTTACCGGTCCGATATATGGCATTGGAATGCTTGCGGCCGGTATCATCCTGGCGATCATGGTGGTTCCGGTGATCGCCTCCATCACCCGCGAAGTGATGACGGCTGTCCCGCAGAATCAACGGGAGGCGGTGCTGGCCCTGGGCGCAACCCGTTGGGAGATGATTCGCATGGGCGTGCTGCGCAATGCCCGCATCGGCATTGTGGGCGGCGTTATCCTCGGACTAGGCCGAGCTTTAGGGGAAACCATGGCCGTTACCATGGTCATTGGCAACCGGCCCGAGATCGCAAAATCCCTGTTCGCTCCTGGCTACACCATGGCCAGCGTCATTGCCAATGAGTTTACCGAGGCAACTGGAGATCTATATCTTAGCGCCCTGATCGAGATCGGACTGGCGCTTTTTCTGGTAACGCTCATCGTCAATGCCTTGGCCCGCCTGCTGGTCTGGACCATAACTGGCGGAACTGCGAGGGTGCGTGCCTAATTCTCATTCGACCGCCGATTCACAGAAAGTAAGTTTGGGGCGCCGCTTGGCTGACCACGGTGCGACCGCGTTCGCTGTCCTGGCCGCTACGTTGGTTCTAGTCCCCCTGCTCGCCATTTTTGCCTACCTCGTTATCAAGGGCATTGGAGCCGTCAACCTGACCTTCCTGACGCAGACCCCGAAGCCCCCCGGCGAAGTGGGGGGCGGTATGGCGAATGCCATCGTTGGCACGGGATTGATCCTGGCGATCGCCAGCGTCGTCGGGCTGCCCATGGGCATAGGGACGGGCATTTATCTGTCGGAGTACGGCAGGAACCGCTTCGGCGATCTGGTGCGCTTCACCTCCGACGTGCTGAACGGCGTGCCTTCCATTGTGATGGGTATCGCGGTTTACTCGCTGGTGGTCGTTCCCCAGAAGCACTTCTCTGCTTTGTCAGGCGGTATCGCCCTGGCCGTAATGATGATTCCCACGATTGCGCGCGCAACCGAGGAAATGCTGCTCATGGTGCCGAACAATATACGGGAGGCAGCACTCGGGCTGGGCATTCCCAAATGGCGAACGACCTTGTCGATCTCGCTTCGTACCGCATCCGCTGGTGTGATCACCGGCTGCATGCTGGCTTTTGCGAGGGTGGCCGGCGAGACGGCGCCCCTTCTGTTTACCGCCTTCGGAAATCAGTTTTGGAACTTAAAGCTGAACCAGCCTACGGCAGCCTTGTCGTTGCAGGTGTTTACCTACGCCATCTCACCATATGACGATTGGCACCGACAGGCCTGGGCCGGTGCGCTGATCCTGATCGTGCTGATCGTAGGAGCGGTCGCGGCGGTGCGCATTGTCACCAGCCGAGGCATGCTGAAGGGAGCGCAATAGCTCCTATGGGCGTCGGAATCGAAGTGCGTGGACTGAATGCCTGGTACGGCAAGAACCTGGCGCTGAAAGACATCGACATGACCGTGCCCCCCAATCATGTCACGGCGGTCATTGGTCCATCAGGCTGCGGCAAAAGTACCTTTGTGCGCTGCCTGAATCGAATGCACGAAACCATTCCTGACGCGCATGCGGAAGGCTCCGTCAAGGTCGGCGACATGGATGTCTACGGCAGCGGTTCGGATCCGGTCGAGGTCCGCCGGCGTATTGGCATGGTCTTCCAGAAGCCGAATCCGTTTCCGACCATGTCGATCTATGACAATGTAGCCGCCGGTTTGCGGCTGAACGGATTCCGCAACCGTAAGCAGATGAACGAACTGGTGGAGCGCTCGCTCAAGCTTTCTGCGTTGTGGGATGAGGTGAAAGACAATCTCCACAAGAAGTCGGGCGCCAGTCTTTCCGGAGGACAGCAGCAACGGCTGTGCATTGCGCGCTCGCTGGCGGTCGAACCGTCGGTGCTGCTGATGGACGAGCCGGCGTCGGCGCTCGATCCAATTTCGACCAGCAAGATCGAGGAGCTGATCTTCCAGTTAAAACAGCATTACACGGTCGTGATTGTGACGCATAATATGCAGCAGGCGGCGCGCGTCGCCGAGTTCACCGGCTTTTTTCTGATGGGCAGTTTGATCGAATACGACAAGACCGAAAAAATCTTTACCACCCCGGCCGACAAGCGGACGGAAGATTACATTACAGGCAGGTTTGGATAATGCGTAGTCGCTTTCAGCAGGGGCTGGACGATCTAAAAGAAAAACTGTTGCGCATGGGCGGCCTTGCCGAACAGGCCATCGACCGCGCCGCAGAAGCGTATCGCACGCGCGACAGCAAGTTCTGCCAGATGGTCCTCACCGGGGAGAACGCCATCAACGAGGCCGAGCGCGAGATCGACGAGCTGGCGCTCGACCTGCTCGCCATGCAGCAGCCCATGGCGATCGACCTGCGCTTCATTCTCGCGGTGCTCAAGATCAATGCTGATCTCGAGCGCGTAGGCGATCAAGCCGTCAACATCGCGGAACGGGTGCTCGATCTGATCAGCGAACCCCAGGTCGAGTTGCCCGTCGATATCCCGCGCATGGCCAGTAGCGCCAGTATCATGGTGCAGCGCGCCCTGGAGTCGTTCCTCGACGGCAAAGCCGAGATCGCCGAGACCGTTCTGCAGATGGATGGCATCGTCGACCGGATGAAAGACGAAGCCTTCGTCGTGCTGGTGCAGAAAATGCAGAGCCAACCGGAGGTTACGCGCCCTGCCCTGAATGTCCTGCTGATCGCGCGCAACCTGGAGCGCATTGCCGATCATGCCACGAACATCGCCGAAGATGTCATTTTCTGGGTACGCGGCGCCGATGTGCGGCATGGCGGAGCGCATTACCGGTCCTAACTCCTCCCGCTCCTCGTGTCGGCAAAGGCGGAACTGCTGCAGCCCTCTCGTCACCAGGTGCTCCTGCGGCTCTTCGGGATTGGCGTGGCGTGGCGCACCCTTCGAATAGTTCAACCTCTCAACATCGGGTGCCCCATCCTTCTCGCCCGATTTTGGCGAGAGGGTGGGCACTGAGGCCGTGGACCGTTCTCGATCTATGTCAATTCGGCCCGTGTCTGGCGGCCTTGTCCATCAACCCGTCGAGACTCTCGCGCGCCCACCCTGTCCGCAACAGCAGCGGACAAGGATGGGGCACCCCGAACCATTAGATACTCGTGAAAAGCTGGGCTACACCGCGCGTCCCGCCGCCGTCACATTCCGGCTTGCCACTCGGTTGTACAATCGGCGCGTCCCTCAATTACAAGCTGCGGCGGCCAGTTACGCCGATAAGGAAGCGTTATGGGTAAAGGTTCGAAGAAAAAGCACAAGAAGAAACTCCACGAAGCTGCTGGCGATCGAACCGCGAAAAAGCACAAAGCGAAACTCCAGCAAGCCGCCACTGCCGATCAAACCGCGCTGCAAGACAAGCCCGCAGGCAAGAAGGCACAGTCCAAGTCAGCATCGAAGGCGGTGACTGAGGCCGCGTCGAACGGCGTCCCTGGCAAGCTCGACAAGAAAGTTTATGAGCGCGAGCTGTACAAGTTGCAGGTTGAACTGGTGAAGGTGCAGGACTGGGTGAAGGCCACGGGCGCGCGCATCGTCATCCTCTTCGAAGGGCGCGATGCCGCGGGCAAGGGAGGCGTCATCAAACGCATTACCCAGCTGGTGAGCCCGCGTGTCTTTCGGGTGGTCGCGCTCCCGGCCCCCACCGATCGTGAGAAGACGCAGATCTACTGGCAGCGCTACATCGCGCACCTGCCATCGGGCGGCGAGGTCGTTATCTTCGATCGCAGCTGGTACAACCGCGGCGGCGTGGAGCGCGTGATGGACTTCTGCACTCAACAGGAGTACGAGCAGTTCCTCGAGGCCTGTCCGGCGTATGAGGCCAGCCTGGTGAACAATGGCATCGTGCTGCTGAAGTACTGGCTGGATGTCTCGGAGCAGGAGCAGCACAAGCGCTTCCTGTCGCGCATTGAAGACCCCTCGAAGCGCTGGAAGCTGAGCCCGATGGACCTCGAATCGCATCGCCGCTGGTACGACTTCTCGCGGGCACGCGATGCCATGCTGGCCGCTACAGACAGTCCGGTGGCGCCATGGTTTATCGTTCCGTCGGACGACAAGAAGCGTGCCCGGCTGAATTGCATTGCCGATATTCTAAGCCGCATACCGTACAAAGAGCTGCCGTATACGCCGCCGGAATTGCCTCCCCGGCAGAAGCCGAACGGGTATAAGGAGCCGCAGCACGAGCACCAGGTGGTCACGCAGAAGTGGTAAAGAAGTGCGTGGTGCATGGTGGATAGAACCCTCTGTCGATGCCAGAGATGTTCCCATCCTCGTTGACCATGCGCAAGGATGGGCAGCACACGGCGCGACAGAATAGAATGGCTCGCACCTTTTCACCCCTGAGGAGCGAGCCTGAAGATGACACTCTCCCGACGTAGGTTCCTGGAACTGACCTCAACTGCGGCGGCAGCGACGCTGCTGCCTGCTTCCGCACAAACGCAATCGGCACAAACCGATGGCGGGAAGCTGCCGCCGTCGATTGCTGCGCTGAAATCGAGAAAGAACGAGGCCGTTCCCATCACTGCAGACGAGATGCGGGCGCGGGTCGAACGCGCGCGCGAGTTGATGGCCGCCAACGATCTGCAGGCCATTGTGGTGACCACAGGAAGTTCGCTGCCCTACTTCAGCGCGCTGCACTGGTGGACGAGCGAACGCCTGTTTGCCATGGTGCTGCCGGCGAAAGGCGATCCCTTCTTCGTGTGTCCGGCATTCGAGGAAGGCCGCGCGCGGGAACAGCTTTCGGCCGGTCCCTTCGCCAGGGCCGATGTGCGGACCTGGCAGGAGAATGAAAATCCCTACACGCTGGTGGCGCAGGGTTTCGCCGATCGAGGCCTTCGCACCGGCAAGCTGGGAATCGAAGAGAAGACGCCATTTGTCTTCAGCAACGGGATCGGCAGAGTGGCTCCCGCGCTGGAGATTGTCAGCGCGACGCCGGTCACGGCAGGCTGCCGGATGATCAAGAGCGAGCATGAGATCGAGTTGATGCGCTTGGCGGCACACGTGACGCTCGCGGCCTACGCCGCCGCCTATCACGCATTACAGCCTGGCATGACACAGCAACAGTTTGCCTCGCTGGTGCAGGAGGCGCACGAGCAGCAGGGCTTCACCGGAGGGGCCGAGGTGCAGGTGGCGGAATACTCCGCGCTACCGCACGGCTCGATTCATCCGCAAATTATTCGCGAAGGAACGATCTTGCTGATGGATGGTGGTTGCACGATAGAGGGGTATGCGTCTGACATCAGCCGGACGTTTGTGCTAGGCAAGCCCACCGGGAAGATGAACCAGGTCTTCGAGATCGTGCATCGCGCGCAGCGTGCCGCGCTCGGTACAGCGCGGCCCGGGCTGGCTTGCGAAGCGGTAGACGCTGCCGCGCGCAAGGTAATCGTCGACGCCGGGTATGGGCCCGGCTACAAGTATTTCACCCACCGGGTAGGACATGGGATGGGCCTCGATGGCCACGAGTGGCCCTACCTTGTGGGTGGCGACAAGTTGCCTATGCAGGCCAACATGACGTTCAGTGATGAGCCGGGAATTTATATCCCAGGCGAGTTCGGAGTACGCCTGGAAGACGACATGCACATCACCGCCGAGGGCGCTGAACTCTTCACGCCGCAGAGTCCTTCTCTGGAGAATCCCTTCGGCGAGAGTTAGAACGGGAGTCGGTAACCTCGAAGTAATCACCCGGTTTAGGGTATTCCTGAGTTGCTGAAGACGTGTTATTTCTAAATTAAGCGACTGTTGAATGATCGGCGATGGCGTTTCAGGTTTGCCTTCCGGGACCTTGAACGAAGGCAACGACACCGGGAGTACTCCCGTGAGCGCCCCGGTGTTCCAGTCTATCGCTGCGGCCGCGACTTACCAAAGCGTCCAGGATAAGTGTTGGATGCGGGGTCGAGACTGCAGGCTCGTTCTTGCGTCCGGCGTGAGTATTCGAGTGACCGCTCGACTGTGCGGGGAAGGGCTCGGCGCAGGGAAGACCACGGTTGACGAGCAACTTCGCTGCCCGAGGGATTTGGTTATGAAAAAAAGACCGAATGGCAATCGCGAAATTTACGAGCGCCAAGCCGTCCTCTGCAAAGCGTTTGCCAACCCAACCCGGCTGCACCTGATTGATCTGCTCAGCAAGGGCAATCGCTGGGCGGCCGACCTGCAAGGAACGCTGGGAATTTCCAAGGCGAATTTGTCGCAACACCTCGCCATCCTGAAATCGGCTGGGGTGGTTAGCACGCATCGAGAAGGGAAGGCGCTTTCCTGCGGGATCTCGATGACTGAAGTGAAGCAGGCCACGGCGCTGTTCCGGGCGATGTTGAAGTCGCAGGTTCGCGAAAACCGGCGCTGGACGTAAACCGAACTCTCATCCTGAGCGGAGCGGAGTGCTTTGCGAGCGAACCCAGTCGAGGACCTGTCCGGCCTCCAACGAAGCCCTTCCCGCCTCAGCATGACAGGCCCAATAGCCGTCGAGATCCTCGCTTCGTACGCGGCCCCGTCTCCCACCGTTTACACTCAAAGATGCGATGGCACGCGTTACCATCCTGGAGTATCTCGACAACTTCCGCCGCAATGCCAGCCAGGTTGCCTATGTGCAGCGCCGCGGATACCGCGTCCAGCGCTGGAGTTATAGCGACGTCCTCGCCACCGCCTGCCGCTTTGCCCGCGAGTTGGAAGCGCGCGGCATCGGTAAGTCCGACAAGGTGTTGCTGTGGGGCGAGAACTCCGCCGAGTGGGTTGCTGCTTTTTTCGGATCGCTGTTGCGCGGCGCCATCGTCGTTCCGCTCGACAAGATTGCTGCCGCCGATTTCGCCGCCCGCGTAGCCGAGCAAGTCGATCCCAAGCTGTGTGTCGGGTCGGCGCAGAACGAAGTGCCGGGCGTGCCGTTCCTCGATCTGGAACAGTTGGGCGAAGTACTGAAGAAGCATTCCGACGCCCCGGTCGAGCCGCCGCCGCTGACGCGCGACGACATCGTGCAGATCGTCTTCACCTCGGGCACCACGGCCGAGCCGCGCGGGGTGGTGATCTCGCACGGGAACATCCTCGCTAACATCGAGCCGCTGGAGCGCGAGATCGCGAAGTATCTGCGTTACGAACGGCCCTTTCACCCGCTGCGCTTTCTGAATCTCCTGCCGCTGAGCCACGTCTTTGGACAATTCCTCGGCATCTTCCTGCCGCAACTGCTGGCCGCGACCGTGCTCTTCCAGGACACGCTGAATCCCTCGGAGGTGCTACGCGTTATTCAGCAGGAGCGTGTGTCGGTTGTGGTCGCGGTCCCGCGACTGATGGAGTCGCTGAAGGACAAGATCGAGCGCGACTACGAAGCGGCCGGCCGGCTGGACTGGTTGAAGTCGTCACTGGCGAAGGCGCAGGGCGAGCATTTCGTGCGGCGCTGGTGGCGCTTCCGCCGCATTCATCACCAGTTTGGCTGGAAGTTCTGGGCGTTCGTCTCGGGTGGCGCGGCGCTCGATGCCGAGACGGAGGAATTCTGGCGTCGGCTCAGCTTCGTGGTCATCCAAGGCTACGGCCTCACCGAGACAACTTCGCTCATCTCGCTGAATCATCCCTTCCGCACCGGCAAACGTTCCATCGGCAAGGTGCTCGAAGGCCGCGAGATGACACTCGACGAGAGCGGCGAGATCCTGGTGCGCGGCGCCAATGTCGCGACCGGCTATTGGCAAGGCAAAGAGTTGAGGCCGGTGCTGAACGAAGACGGCTGGTTTCGCACCGGTGACCTTGGCGAGCTGGACCAGGATGGCAACCTTTATTTCAAGGGCCGCAAGAAGAATGTCATCGTCACCCGCGAGGGGATGAACATCCATCCTGAGGACCTGGAGGCCGCGCTGCGCCTGCAGCCTGAGGTGCGCGACTGCGTGGTGGTGGGCCTGGAGCAGGGAGGCAATGCCGAACCCTGCGCGGTGCTGCTGATGCGCGACAGCGCCGATCCCGCGACCGTCGTGGGGCTGGCCAACCGGCAGCTTGCCGAATTCCAGCAGATGCGTCGCTGGCTGGTGTGGCCCGACCAGGATTTTCCGCGCACGCCGACGCTCAAGCCCAAGACGGCAGTGATTCAGCAGGTCGCGCAACAGACGCTGGCTTCCAGTGGCGGCGCGCAACTGGTTGAGCAAGGCGGTGTAGCGGGGCTGATCACGCGCATCACCGGACGCAACGTTGGGCAGCTATCGCCCGATGCCAAGCTGGAAGGCGACCTCAACCTGAGCTCCATGGATCGGGTCGAGTTGATGAGCGCGCTGGAAGACCGCTACCAGGTCGACCTGAACGAAGCCAACTTCACCAACGTAAAAACGGTTGGCGACCTGGAGCGCCTGCTGCACCAGCCGCCGCAATCGGCGCAGAGCGGCTACCGCTATCCGCGGTGGACCCAGCGCTGGCCTGTCACGTGGATTCGCACCGCGGTGTACTACGCGCTGACCTGGCCGGCGACGCTCATCATGGCGCACCCGACGATCGTTGGCCGCGAAAATCTCGCGGGCCTCGACGGACCGTTCCTGGTGACGTGCAATCACGTCACGTACATCGACCTCGGCTTCGTGCTGATTGCGCTGCCGCCGCGCTTGCGATCGCGCATTGCCGTCGGCATGTGGGGCGAGATGCTGTGGGGCATGTGGCATCCACCCGCGAGCATGAATATTCTTGCGCGCTGGTGGCAGCAGGCCGGCTACTGGCTGGCAGTGGCGCTGTTCAATGTGTTCCCGCTGCCGCAGCAATCGGGCGTGCGCGAGAGCTTCGCCTATGCCGGCGAGTCGATCGATCGCGGCAACAGCGTGCTGGTCTTTCCCGAGGGACGGCGCACGGATGACGGAAGGCCTTCGCCCTTTCGCTCCGGCGTGGGCATGCTGGCGGCTCGGCTGAATGTTCCTGTGTTGCCGATGCGGATCGATGGGCTGTATGCGATGAAGACGGCCGGCCGCAAGATCGCCAAGCCCGGCGAATTGCGCGTGGTGATCGGCCAGCCCATGCGCTTCCCGCCGAACACGCCGCCGGAAGAGATCACGAAGCAGGTCGAGGATGTGACGTGGAAGATGTGAGCGCCGGTGGTCGCCTGCACAAAATCGCAGATCCCTCCTCGGACTTACGTCTCCGCTCGGGATGACAATCGGTTCGAGGTGACAATTCGAATTGAGTAGCAATGACCAGGACTCGAACCGGGAGCCGGCCTGTCACTCCCCAAATGGCGTCGCTTGCGATACAACTCAACTATGCCGAAAGTCTCCACCGAAGCCCGACACGCGCAACTGGTTCGCCTGGCTGTGGGGTGGCTGCGTCACCAGTATCGCTGCGGCATCATCCTGTCTGAACAATATTGCGCGACCGGAGAGGTGCCCGACGTGATTGGCTGGAAGGGGCAGTGCAAGTCGGTGTTGGTGGAGTGCAAAGTTTCGCGTGGAGATTTCCTCGCCGACGCCGGCAAGCCGTTTCGACTGCATCCCGAGGAGGCGCTCGGCAGCCAGCGCTTGTATCTTGCGCCGGAAGGATTGATTGCACCCCGCGAGCTGCCGCCCGATTGGGGCCTGCTGGAATGTAAGGGTCGCGAGGTTCAGTTGAAGGTCAAGCCCACCCGCAAGAATCTAAGATCGCCCGACGGCCTGATGAAAGAGATGAACCTGCTGCTGGCAAGTCTGCGACGGGTCGAGGTTCGCATCGAACCGCAGACCATCACCGACTTTCTCAAGTGGAAGAACCGCATGGCCGAATACAACGGCGGCCGCCTGCCCGAAGGCATCGCTCCTCCCGAGGGCGAGAGCAATCCGTACCTCGTGTCGTGAAGCGGGACGTTGTCGCGACGGGGGGAAAGCAGATCCCTCGCCAAGCTCGTGATGACAAACCAAAAAACGAGTGGTGCCAGAACAAGAAGCAGATCCCTCGCTACGCTCGTGATGACAAAGCGGAATGACCTACCGGGACAACCACTAACTACCAACCACTATCCACTTGGCTCTACGCCGTGGTCGCCCGTTGGCGCGGCGTTCCCTTCATCGCGAAGAGCAGAATGTACAGGTAGCACAACACCGGCAGAATGAAGGCGTGATGGATACCGATACGGTCGGCTATCGCGCCTTGCGCCACGGGAATCAGGGCTCCGCCGACGATAGCGGCGATCAACACGCCCGAGCCTTCGCCCGTCAACGGCCCCAATCCTTCGATGCCCAGGGTGAAGATGCTGGGGAACATGATGGAGTTGAACAGGCCCACCAGCAGGATGGTCCACATTGCGATGCTGCCGCTCGACATCATGGAGATGCACACCAGCAGCGCGGCGACCAGGGCGTTGAAGCCCAGCACCACGCGGGTTGGCATTTTCTGTAAAACGGCGGAACCGATGAAGCGTCCGATCATGGCTCCGCCCCAGTAGAAAGTGAGGTACTTGGCGGCGATCTCAGGAGTCAGGTTGCCGATTGAGGGCTGCTCCATATAATTCACCAGGAAGCTGCCGATGGCGACCTCAGCGCCGACGTAAGTGAAGATGCCGAGCGCTCCCATCACCAGGTTGCGATGGCGCCAGACGCTGTCGTGCGCGCCGGCCTCGACTGCGTGGCCGCCCTCTGCCTCGGGAATGCGCGGCAGTTTGAATTTCGCAATCACCGCTGCAAGAATCAGCAGCGCGATGGCGATGCCGATGTAGGGCAGTTTTACCGTCGAGGCTTCCTGCACGCGGTAAGCCTGCAGCGCCTCGGGAGACATCGCCTTCAACTGGTCGCTACTCTTGGCCACGGCCGTGCCCAGGATGACCAGCCCTCCGAAGTAAGGTGCAACCGTGGTACCGAGGGAGTTGAACGCCTGGGTCAGATTTAAGCGGCTGGAGGCGGTGCGCGCCGGTCCCAGGACGGCAACGTAGGGATTCGCCGACACCTGCAGCACGGTGATACCCGCAGCCAGAATAATCAGCGCGCCGAGGAACAGCGGATACACCGCCAGGGTTGCCGCCGGCACAAACAGAAATGCGGCGATGCCCATGATGACGAGGCCAGCGACCATTGCGGGTTTGTAGCCGACCCGTTCAATGACCCACCCGGCCGGAATCGAAAACACCGCATAGGCGCCAAAGAAGGCGAACTGCACCAGCATGACCTGCGTATAGCTCAGGTCGAAGATGGATTTCAGATGGGGAATAAGAATGTCGTTCAGGCACGTCAGGAATCCCCACATGAAGAAGAGCGTGGTCACCATGGCCAGGGGTGCGCGGTAATTCTCGGTTGTCTCCGGGCCGGTATGGGTCGTTGTGCGTTGTGGGGTTACGATTGCCATGCTCACCTGTCAGCTTTGATGTCGATTGCCCTGTGGCGTGCTTGCCGTGCCGCCCGGAAATCGAGCCTCCGCATCGTACCAAAAAAACGATATTGCAGCACACTCTGGAAGCAGAGCTGTTACAGCGCGTCCAAGGTCTCGCGCATCTGGCGCACCAGGCCGCTGTCGGTTACGTCGTAAGCCGATTCGGAAGGATTGTGCGGACTGCCGAACTGAATGGCCGAGCCGGCGGTGCTGCGGTCTTCCCTCTGCCGGAAAGCCGTGGTATGGACTTGGGTGCAGCCGGTTTCGGCCAGCAGCTTTGCCACATTGTTGGAACGGATGCCTGCTCCCGGAAGGATCTGGATGCGGCCACGCGAATGGTCCACCAGTCGACGAATCAGCTCCGCACCCTGCGGCGCCGAGGGCTGCTGCCCGCTGGTGAGTACGCGGGTGAAGCCAAGATCGATCAACTCGTCGAGGGCTCGCATGGGATCGGGCACCACGTCGAAGGCCCGGTGGAAGACGGTTTCGCGGCCGCCTGCGAGATCGCGCAGATGGCGGCAGCGTTCGAGATCGATGGTGGCGTCCTCGCGCAGGATGCCGAAGACGATTCCGTCCGCACCATGTTCGAGGAAGAGCCTTGCGTCACGTTCCATCACGTCGAAGTCGAGTTCGCTGTAGCAGAATCCCGCAGCACGCGGACGGACCATGGCCACAACCGAAGGTCGGAAGGCTTGCTGCCGCGGCAGTTCGAGGCTGCCGAGCGATGGGGTCAGGCCTCCCAGAAAGAGCGCCGAGCAGAGCTCGACACGATCGGCGCCCCCGCGAGCAGCTTCGACCGCGTCTTCGGCCGAGCCGCAGCAAATTTCGAGCAGAATCTGTGCCATAGTCGGTTCGCGTCATTGTATAGAAGTATAGAAACCAATCGAAGACCCGCATCGCCGCGAAAGCGGATATGATGCTCAGACGTTGCTCTTGAGGGTTGGCTCCCATGCTCGATAGTCACGGACCTTACGTCGTCGCCGCGTACATTCCATGCCAGAACTGCAACTTCCCCTGTGTCGTGACTGCTCGCTTCCCGGAGTATCCCAGCAACGAAATGCTCGACCGGCACGCGTTCCAGGCCACCTGCGAGAACTGCTCGCAGATGCAGACGCGTGTGGGCGCTGACGCGTTCCAGCGGACGATCGTGGAGTGGACGCTGGAGATTCGGGCTCCCAAACTCGATGATGTGCCGAAGGCGGAGCCTACGGAGTAGCAGATGGTGCTGCGCGCTTGCGACGACGTGCCTCGCGGCATCGTGTCCTTCCGCTACGTTTGCTCTCTGGCGAGGTCCTTTGCCGGGTTGCGGACCGAAAGAGGCACATTTCCACGGAACGCTCCGCCAACCCCACTTTTCGGCCATAAATTGCTCTTTCCCCTTGAAAAAGAACGGCTTACACGACGGCAAAGAGCGCGCTGCAGCGCGTTGCCGAAAACTGAATTCACGACGTTTTCACAAGCCCTCCACGAAGCCCGGAACTGAGCAACTGAGTTCACGGCGAACCTCCGCTCAGGATGACAGTCGAAATCCGCACCGCTGTCAATCCGGCTTGGGCGAGGCTGTGCTGAAGTGGTTGACGGTCTTCTGTAACGACGCTTCGTCTTCCACGTTGACGCAGGTGCGCGAGCGGTCGATCTGCCGCATCAGGCCGCACAGAACTTTGCCCGGGCCAATCTCGACGAAGTTCTGCACGCCAAGCGCCGCCAGCGCGCGCATCGATTTGTCCCACTGCACGGCGCCGGTCACCTGGCGGATGAGCGCGTCGCGAGCCTGGTCGGCAGTGGTAACCAGCGCGGCGTCGACGTTGCCCATGACGGGCACCTCGGGATGATGGAAGGGCAACGCCGCGAGATCGGCGGCGAGACGGTCTTGCGCCGGTTGCATCAGCGCACAATGGAATGGAGCGCTGACGGGCAGCAGGATAGCGCGTTTGGCGCCGTGAGCTTTGGCCAGTTCGGCCGCGCGCTCGACCGCTCCCTTGTTGCCGGAGATCACCGTCTGGTCGGGCGAGTTAAGGTTGGCGGCCTGGCAGACTTCTCCCTGGGCGGCCTCTTCGCAGACCTTCTGTACCTGGTCGGCAGGCAGGGCGAGGATGGCGGCCATCGCGCCGACTCCCACGGGCACCGCCTCCTGCATGTACTTGCCGCGGTTGCGCACCGTGCGCACCGCGTCGGCGAAGGCGAGCGTGCCGGCGGCAACGTGCGCCGAGTACTCGCCCAGGCTGTGTCCCGCGACGTAGGAAGGCACGATGCCCTTCGACTGCACGACGCGGAACACCGCGACCGAGACGGTGAGGATCGCCGGCTGGGTGATCTCGGTCAGTTTGAGCTGGTCTTCCGGACCTTCGAAGCACAGTTGCGAAAGGTTGTAACCGAGGGCGGCGTCGGCTTCGTCGAAGGTTTCGCGCGCGACCGGATACATGGCGGCAAGTTCCTTGCCCATGCCGACCGATTGGGAGCCCTGTCCGGGGAAGAGGAATGCGATAGGAGACGAGTGAGAGGTCATTGGGCCTCGTGTGGTTCGGGTTGACAGTGCAGGGTTTCGTTGGCCAGCGACGAGCCGCGGGTCCCTCGCGGACGGAAGTCCGCTCGGGATGACAAATCAAAACGGAGGACTGCTGGAAACGGGGAATCAGGATGGCGGCGCCGGAGGTCCACCCGCGCTACACCAGGCTACCGACGGCGCCGGGCTGGGCCGGGGCCGCGGGCTTTCCGTTACTCTCGAGGCTGCTCAAGATCTTGTTAGCTCCGGCGATGCGCTCTTCGATCACGCAATTCATCTTGCTGTTGGCGAACTCCATGGCTACGCGCACTGCGTTCTTAATGGCGTTGGCGTTGGAAGAGCCATGGCTGATAATGCAGACGCCTTTGATGCCCAGCAGGGGCGCGCCGCCGTACTCGGAGTAGTCGAGACGCTTCTTGAAATCGGCGAACGCCTTGCGCGAGAGCAGATAGCCCACCTGACTGCTGATGGTCGCCTGCAGCGATTGCTTGAGCAGAAAGCGCACGGTCTCGACCATGCCTTCGGAGATCTTCAGCGCAACGTTGCCGACGAAGCCGTCGCACACCAGAACGTCGGCCTTGCCGTTGTAAAGGTCGCGGCCTTCGACGTTGCCGACGAAGTTCATCGGCAGCTCTTTGATCAGCTTGTAGGCTCCGCGAGTGAGATCGTTGCCTTTGGTTTCTTCTTCCCCAATCGAAAGCAGGCCCACCCGTGGACGCTCGGCGGTGGGGAAGCGGCCGGAGAAGATGGTGCGGAAGTAGACGTCGCCCATGATGGCGAACTGCTGCAGATTTTGCGGCTTGGAATCAACGTTGGCGCCCACGTCGATCAGGATGGTCGCGGTGCCTTGAGCGGTGGGAAAGACAGCAGCAAGTGCCGGGCGGTCGACGCCGGGCAGCGCACCGAGGACCATTTTCGCGGTGGCCATCGCGGCTCCGGTGTTGCCGGCGGTGACGAAGCCCGCCGCCTTGCCATCGCGCACCAGGCGAAGGCCAACGCGCATCGACGAATCGCGCTTGGATCGGACGGCCTGCGCCGCCTTCTCGTGCATGCCGATGACTTCGCTGGCTCCGAGGATATGGATGGGGCGGCGCCGCCACGAGGGATGAGCGTCGAGTTCGGCGCGGATCGCATCCTCTTTGCCGACCAGCACGACCTCGACATCGTAATTCTTGGTAGCGAGAATGGCGCCCTCCACTTCGGGTTTAGGCGCGCGGTCAGCCCCCATGGCGTCAACGGCGATTATGGTTGGCATGGATGTCCGCTGGAAGTGTAACGGTGAACGGTTGCGGGTTCAACCGGAAGGCCGTGGCGAGTTCGATTGTGGGTCATGCGGTGTCGTCGGAAACCCCGGCCATGTTGACACGCAACATCTGCCGGAAGAGCCGTGCCGTCCCTAGGGGACTCGGTTTCTTCGTGGCCGGTGGACCGCGGGCTTACGCCCACGGCTAACACAAATACCGCCCTTCGGGCTCGCGCCGCCGTTTCATTAAGGTCGGCGCCGGAAAGGATTGTAGAGATGAGGTACGATACGGCGCACCTAAAGGTGCGCCCCTTCTAACCTGCAGGGTGCCCCTCTAACCTACAAGGTGCCCCTCTAACCTGCAGGGTGCCCCTCTAACCTACAAGGTGCGCCCTCTAACCTACAAGGTGCGCCTTCTAACCTACAAGGTGCGCCCCTTCTACCTAGAAAGTGCGCACCTTCTAACCTTAAGATGCGCCCCTTCTGGTCGTTATCCGCGAACCCTTAGCTGGTTTTCTCTTCCATGGAGATGACTTCGCGGCCCTTGTAATAACCGCACTTCGGACAGGCACGATGCGGCATCTTGCGCTCGTGACAGTTGGGGCAATCGGAGAGCGACTGCGCCGTCAGGAAATCGTGGGAGCGACGCTTTGAGGTGCGCGCCTGAGAGTGTCGCCGTTTCGGATTAGGCATAAGGATCCTCGCAAACGAGGGCCACACGGACTTGCCGGGTGGCCGGAACTTTTTATTTCGTCAAAACCAATATCCGCTGGACAAAGCTTCAGCTTTGCAGCTTGTTCTTTAAATCGCTGAGCGCTTCCCACCGGGGATCGGTACGGTGCTGATCGCAATTGCAGGGCTCGAGATTACGATTCTGGCCGCAACTGGGACAAAGGCCCTTACAGTCTTCCCGGCAGAGCATCTTCACCGGCGTAGCCAGCAGAACCTGCTCGCGCAAAACATCTTCCAGCAGGAGGCCCTCCCCCTGGTAATACCCGATTTCGGTATCGGCTTCGCTGATGGCCACTTCTTCGCCGACGCGATCGACACCCTGTGGCCGGTACAGCAGGTCGAAGCTCCAGTTCAGGCTGTGCGAAACCGGATCGAGGCAGCGCGCACAATTGGTCTCGACCTTGGCGACCAGGTTACCGACGAGGCGAATGTCTTCAACATTATCGTGATGGCCGCGGTGTTCAACGACCAACTCGGCGCGGCCCTCGGTGTGAAGCGGCCCAACCTGGCGAAGATCGAAGCCGAACTCGATGTCGCCAGGCTGAAGGTCTTCGTTGAACTCCAGCTTGTGGAGCTCTAAGTCGCGAACACGAATCAGCATAGCAGCACAGGCCTCAACCCTGAGCACGAAACGACCGAACAGCCCAACGGCTCCGGTCGAAACCGGTCTGGCAGGCCAAGCTCCTATCGGATGACTGTGGCAGGTACAGACGGACGGGATCGTGCGCCAACGGTTAAAGATCAAGAATAAATTGCGAGGCCAGCAGTGTCAAGGCTCGATGGCGATCAGCGCGATCTAAGTTCATGCAAACAATAGCTAGTTGACGCCCGAGTTCGCCTGGGCCGGCTGCGGCGTCATGCCGTCGGGCTTCTTCATCAATCCAAAATTCTGAAGATAGGCGATGGTTCGCTGCGCCGCTCCGTCGAAGGTGAGCTGGCAATTGACGAACTGTGTGTTCTCCCACATAACGTCGCCACCACCGTAGATGAGCTTGCACTCGGTAAGAACGCATTTCACAAACCGCTTGTCATCCATGTAGACGGTGACACCCTTGGCTGTCCAGTTTTCCAGAACCTGCATGCAGTTGGTCTCCTGAGGTGATTGTAAGGGAGAGAACAGAAGAGGGTTGTGGATATTGGCCGGTGCGGAAGCAGGTGGTCCATTTAGAAGGGTCATCGAGACCGCAGCGAATCCGAACGACCGGCAGTTCTCCGGCAGGGCGACGCGCGTCACGTTGCGGGGAACCGCAGGTCCCTCACCGCTGAAGCGGATTCGGGATGACAAGTCCAAAAAAAGCAGCGCTGAAGCGGATTCAGGATGACAATTCCAAAAAAGCAGCGCTGAAGCAGATTCGGGATGGCAAGTCGAAAAAAGCAGCGCTGAAGCAGATTCGGGATGGCAAGTCGAAAAAAGCAGCGCTGAAGCAGATTCGGAATGACAATTCCAAAAAAACAGCGCTGAAGCGGATTCAGGATGACAATTCCAAAAAAGCAGCGCTGAAGCGGATTCGGGACGACAAGTTGAAACTCGAAAAAGGTGAGCGCTGAACGGAAAAAGGCGGCAGACAGAGGAAACTCTGCTGCCGCCATTGCTGATAGGAAATTTAGGCGTTTGAGGTACGCGGCGAACTGCCCTCGGTGCCGGTAGCACGGCCGGTATTCTGGACCGTGGACGCAGCTTGGTCGGCAGTCGAGCGAACCGTCTGCTTCACATTAGAAGTCGCCTGGTCTACCGTCGAACGAGCCTGGCCCATAGCGCGCTCGGCGGTGCTGCGGATCGATTCGACGCCGCGCTGCACTTTGTCGCGATTCTGTTCATAGGTTTCGCGAGCCGAACTCGCCAGGTCGTTTGCGCGGTCAGACAGATTGTTACGCGTTTCTTCTCCGCTCATGGGGGCGAAGAGCACACCGAGACCGATGCCCACGCCTAGCCCAATCAGAAAACTCTTCATGCCGTCCTCCTGAATGATGTAGATGTAGCCGTGCAGAGAGCGTTATGCGAATGCAAAACCCTCCCGCTTGTAGGAAGATGCCCGCTGTGAACCAGAGTTTGCCGACGGCTTCCAAGATTTTGCCCGCTACCTCCCGGGCGGAAGTGGGCGGGGAGCGAAGCTGTTTGGTGTATGCATCGCCGGCGTGGTTTTGGGTATGAATCCAGATCACGATCGGATAAAATCCTTAGGCGTCAATTCGTGCTCTCTTGGAATGGAGTAACCCTTGCGACTGCAGTCTTTTAGCCATTCTCTAAGCCGCCTTGAGGAAGGCCCACAAACTTCGCTGGGCTTTTTGGAACTGGATGTGATGGATGTGGTCTGGGCGGGCGGTCAATGGACTGTCCGGGACGTGGTGCAGAAGTTAGAGCGAACTCTCGCCTATACCACAGTGATGACAACGCTAGACCGCCTTTTTAAGAAAGGCATGCTGGATCGTACGAAGTCGGAGCGGGCATTTGTCTATTCGGCAGCCCTGTCGCGCAGCCAATGGGAGCGTAAACGCGCCGGCAGTCTGCTGGCCGATCTGCTGGGCGGGTCACAGCCAGCTCGCGAATTGCTGCTCTCCAGCCTGCTGGATGCGGTCGGCCAATACGATGCACAACTGCTGGAGCAGCTCGAGCAAAGAATTCGCGACAAACGCCGTGAGCTCCTGGAGGACCCGCAGCCATGAATCTGCCTTACCTGTTAAGGCTTCTGGTGTTGTGCGGTGCTTCGTATTTTCTAATCCACACCGCTTTCGCCGGCCTTGCGTGGTTAGCGGCCCGGAAGGCTATGCGCCTTGCCGGGCAAATGCGGCCGAGGACTTCGGCGGACTTCCTGCTGGCCCTGCGGGTGATGCCGCTGGCGCTGACCCTGCTGGTCCTCATCGGACTCTGCATACCCAGCTATCTGTGGCTGGAGCCGGGTGCCGGCGCCGAAGAAGTTGGCCTTGCCTGCGTTCTCATGGCTTGTTTGGGCCTACTGTCGTGGGCAATTTCCATTCAGCGCGTCATTGTGGCTCTGAGGGGGACTGCCCGCTACGTGCGTCGCTGCCAGCACGATGGCCACCAAGCAACCTTGCCGGGGGACCTCTCTCCGGTCCTGGTGTTGGACGAAGAATTGCCGGTATTGGCGATAGCAGGAGTCGTCCGCTCTCAGGTCGTGGTATCGCGCCGCGTGGTTCGTGGCTTGAGCGCTGAACAGATGGATGCAGCCTTCCGTCACGAACGGGCCCATCAGGTGTCGCGCGACAATTTCAAGCGCCTGCTGATTCTTATGGCCCCCGATGTTTTGCCGTTCGTGAGCGGCTTTGCCTCGATGGAGCGGTGCTGGGCGAAGTTTACCGAGTGGGCAGCTGACGACCGCGCCGCAGGAGGCGACTCGCATCGGGCGTTGTCTCTGGCTTCCGCTCTGGTGGCGGTTGCCCGAATGAGCTCAAAGCCGCGTTTGCCGTGGTTGGTGAGTAGCCTGGTCGCAGAAGACCGGGATCTCTCGGAACGCGTGGATCGTCTGCTGCAGGCGCAAGCGGCTCCGGAAAAGTCTTTGCGTTCGATGTTGCCCTGGCTAAGCGGTGCGGGTATCGTTGTCTTGGGTTGGCTCGCCGTGCTATTAGTTTGGCCGGCAAGCCTTGCTCTGGTGCATGATTTGCTCGAACGGCTGGTTCATTAGTCCGCCGATGTGCCCCTCTGGAGCGTAGAGCGCATCCAACCTGGTTGGGAACCGTCGCGAAGGCGAGTCTGCCGCTTGCCGCAAAGCGAGCTTAGCGCGTTTTCGGAGAGACGTCCGTAGCGAAACATTGTCTGGATTGAATGCCGACGTGGTTTGCGCTCCTCGAGTTGAAAGCGGGACCAGGTTCAACTCGGCATTCCGCGACACTGGTGCTATGCTTCCGGTCAATCCGCGACGACGGTAATGCTTAACATAGTTTTTTCTGGAGGTTGTTGGTGGCCAACTCCAAACAGGACCTTTCCTTGCTTCCCCTGGCGCATGAACTGATTCTGCAGACCATGGAGCCAGGAGTTCTGGTGCTTGACGGCAATATGGTTGTCGTGAAAGAAAACCCGTCGGTGAGCCGGATATGCGGTCTGACGGAAACTCTTGTGGGAAAGAGCCTCGACGATTCCATTCTTGAACGGGAGTGCCCGTTCTTGCGAAAAAATCTCCAGGAAAGCCTGGAGCGCAATACGCCGGTAATTCAATTCAAGTACAAGAACAGGTTTGAGGTGATGGTGCAGGTCACCATCAAGCCAGTGTGGGGCGGCGACGACGGGTCTCGCATCGGCACGCTCATTTACATGGCAACCCTTGGTTCCCACGAAAGCCTACAGTCGGTGAACGACGAACTGCGCACGACCAAGGAGGCTTTGCACGCGACAAACGACGAATTGGCGGCCGTGAACGAGGAACTGCAACTCACGAATGAGGAGCTGGAAGCGACCAACGAAGAATTACAGTCCACCAACGAAGAATTGCAGACGGTGAACGAAGAACTCGAGACCACGAATGACGAGTTGTCGGAACGAGCCGATCTGGTCGAGGAGATGAGCCTGCGATATCAGGCAGTCTTGGAGCGCATCCCTTGGCCCGTATTTATTCTGAGTGACGAACTCACCGTCGATTGGTGGAGCAAGGAAGCGCAGCGCATGTTCAGCTTGATCCATGAGGATGGAAGAGATCTGCGGCTGTTTGAGCTGCCATTCCCCACAGAATTGCGCCAGGTTTTATCGAGAAGGCACGACACCGTTATGCGGACTAACAAGCCTACCATCGTCCGCAACCAGTTCATTCATCGCGATGGAATGTCGGGCATGTACGATATCCGGATGGAGCCGGTAGCTGCTTCCGGCACACACGCGGGCGTTCTGCTGGTCTTCGAAAAAGTGCGCGACATGGTTCGCGCCCCGAAAACGAATTCGCATCATGCGGTATCGGTGTCGACCGCAAGGTTGAAAAAGAAATAGCGGGACTCCCCGACAGCAGCCAACAGTTTCCGTCATCCTCGCGAACGGCGGCAGCGGGATCTGCGGTTTGCCGGCCGCGCAATTTGATCGTGAGCGGCTAGGCACAAGTTCGATGGGCCGATGCTTCGAGCGTTGTTGGGAGATCCCTCGTCGGGCTGACGCGTTCGCTCGGGGCAAAGAAAGCCGCGATCGGAGCCGCGGCTTTCTTCCGTTGCAGATTTTGTCTACCGACGACGGCCCTTCTTGGCCGCCTTCTTTTTGGCTGGGGCTTTCTTGGCTGCTTTCTTTGCAGGAGTCTTTTTGGCAGCCTTCTTCGCCGCCTTTTTGGCTGGAGCTTTCTTGGCGGCCTTCTTCGCAGCTTTTTTGGCGGGGGCTTTCTTCGCGGCCTTCTTGCCAGGCGCCTTCTTGGCCGCCTTCTTCGCTGGAGCCTTTGCCGCTTTCTTTACCGCCGGTTTCGCGGACTTCCGCGACGCAGGCGGGGGAGCTTTGGTGACACTGGTTTCTTCCGGCTCACTCTCTTCCCCTTCTACCTCTTCCAAAACCACGACAGCGGCCTCGGGCTCTTCTTCTTCTTCCTCTTCCTCCTCGTATTCCTCGTCCTCGGCAGCATTGCCGTAGGAACCATCTCCGTAGTCATCCATTTCATCGTCACGGCCATAGAGCGTCTCGTCAAAAAACGTCATGTGTCCTCCTGATGTTGCCGGGCTCCGTATCACTTAACGGAGGCAGCTCGCAAGGCAAATTGCAGATTTATACAAACCAAGAATGTTTGCAAGGCGCGCGATTATAGCATAGCGAATACGCCCTCTCGTTGTGACTAGCAAACACCGTAAACGTCCGACGCGCCTGTTGTAACAGATGCCGTGCGCGAAGGGAAGAGCTGGACGGGGAGGTCTGACGAGTTGTCCTGAAAAGAATCGCGAATTCTTGTGGCAGAGAGCGAGGTGGGTTTGACGGATTGCAATTCCCGAGGAGTCACGTCCCCTGTTACTTGGGGATCACCAGCACGGCTCCAGCCTGGAGCTTGGCCGAGAGCTTGGGGTTCTCGCGCCGCAGAGCGTCCACCGTCGTGTTGTAGGACTCGGCAATGCTGCTGAGGGTCTCACCCTTCTTTACCTTGTGATACTTGGCGGCGTTTGCGGCTCCGGAAGAGCTGGTCCTGTGAGCTTTGGCGGAAGTCGTGCTCTTCCTGGCAGTGGAGGCCGCTTCAGGCGCGTCACTATCGGAGGTCGGCTTGTAGATGACGAGGGTCCGTCCCGGGGTGAGGGTAGATCCTCGCAAGTGGTTCCATTTCCGCAGCTTCTCGACCGGAACCTCGAAATCATCAGCCACAGAATACTGGGTGTCGCCCTTGCGGACCTTGTAGTGCGTGGCACGGCTGGCGTAGGCGGTCGCCGCTCCCGATTGTCGCCCGGGAGCGATCGGGATGATCAACTTGGCTCCCACCTTGGCATCGCCGTCGGTCAAATTGTTGGCCTGTTCAATTGACGAAGCGGTGGTGTGATACTTGTGCGCGATCGAGGCCAGGGTGTCTCCGGCTTCGACCCGGTGATAGCGCCAGGAGGTGCGCATGTCCGCAGGGATGGCGGCCATGGCGTTCTGATACTTTTCGCTGCTGCCGGCCGGAAGAATCAGGGTGAAGCTCTGGTCTTTCGGCGTCGTCATCCGCAACAGGCTGGGATTGAGTTCCTGCAGGTAATTGACCGAGGTGTCGACGCATTCGGCGACCAGCCGCAGGTCGACCGGGTAGTCGATGGTGACGCGATCGACCTGGGGAGGAGCTTCGGGAACAACATTCTCCAGCCCGTACTGCGCCGGGTTCTTCGCCATGATGGTCACGGCGATGATGATAGGAACGTAGTTCTGGGTTTCGTGGGGCAGCACGCCGCGCTTGTAGAGCTCCCAGAAATCAGCGTAGCCGGTGCGTTCGACCGCACGCTGTACCGTGCCGGCTCCGGAGTTGTAGGCGGCCATGGCGAGATACCAGTCGCCGAACTGGTTATAGAGGTCCTTGAGGTAACGAGCGGCAGCGCGGGTGGCCTTCTCGGGATCCTGCCGGTCGTCGACCCACCAATTGCGCTCCAGGCCGTAGGGTGTGGCGGAGCCAGCCATGAACTGCCACATGCCACGGGCGCCAGCGCGCGACAGCGCCAGGGGCTGGAAGCCCGATTCGGCTTGCGCCAGGTAGGTGAGATCGAGAGGGACGCCTTCCTGCTTCAAGATCTGGGTGATCATGTCGCGATAGCGGCCGGCACGTGCCAGCGCGTGTTCGAGCGTGGCGTGTCCACGAGTGCTGGAGAAATAGTTGATAAACATCGCGACCTGGTCGTTTAACACCAGGGGCAGGTCTGACTTGGTGACCTTGATTTCCGCTTCGGCCTTGGCCTTTACGTTGGGATCGACGGGAAAGGTAACGTCGTTGGCTTCGTCGATCGGCGCCGGCTCGGATTGCTGCTCGGTGAATCCGTCACCCTGTTTCAGCGCGGCCAGTTCCAGCTCGTGAACTGCCTCAACGATCTTGTCGAACTCGTGCTCCAGACGATCGTCGTTGCGGATGTCGAGGTTGCTGGAGAGCAGGGTGTTGAAGGCGTTGTCGAAGTTCGTCTTGGCCGCTTCGAGGTGGCCGGCGCGATAGTTGGTCTGCCCGGCATCGTATTCCTTCTCGGCCGCAGCGATCAGGGCGTCGACGGGATCGGACTTGGGGCTGAGGTCTTCCTGAATTTTGGGCTTCTGCTCGGCCTGCTGTTTGTTCACGGGCGAGGTCACGCTGGGAGCGTTGGCCTGCGCCGGCAGCGATGCGGCAGTCTTTTTTGGTTGGGTCGTCTCGCATCCTGCCAGGAGCAGCAGGGCCAGCAAAGCCAACGGAAACGTACCGCGCCACGATGTCATTCTTCTGGAGTGCTCCGAAACCGCCCCTACGAAGATGCTAGAAGGGCTGATGTTACTACGCTGGCGAATTTAGGGTCAAACCAAACCAGAGTAACTGCTGGATGCTCAAGAGCTTGACGGGAAGCGGAGTGGGATGTGAGCGGGGGCACGAGACCAATCAGAGGAACGACGGTTTGGAGGGCCACGCCGGTTTGAGCATGCGGTGCCAAAGCGGGAGCATTGTAACGACCATAGGGTGGAATTTGCGTCACGAGAGGCTTCGGCTTTGGGATTGTCATGCCGAATCCCCTTTAGGGGTGGGGGATCTGCGGCTCCGCCGGCTCACCGCAACGCTCGTGAAAACACGGGCCGGGTGTCGCCGCTGCGCGGCTCATATCGTTGTACCGCGGGCTCACGCCCACGGCTAACGCAAATTGCGCCCTGCGGGCTGGGAGAGGGTTCGCGACGTCAGTGCCCTCCAAACGGGCACTCCTCCGATTTGTCTTTATGCTTCGCTCCCACCCTTTCGCAAAAGCCCACGGCTAACGCAAATCCCGCCCTGCGGGCTGGTTCGCCCCCGCTCGGAGAGGCAATCCGATCGGACTTTCACGCTCTTGCGAGCGCCTGCCGCAAATCGGCAATAAGATCGTCGGGGTCTTCGATGCCGATCGACAAGCGAACGGTCGCCGGCGAGATACCGAGCGACTTGAGCTGCTTTGCGCTTAGGCCGAGGTGCGACGACAGCACCGGGTACGAAACGGTCGACTCCACGCCACCCAGGCTGGTGGCAAGGTACCAGAGCTTGAGGCGGTCGATGAAGCGCTCGGCCTCGCCTTCGCCGCCACGGATGTCGAACGAGACCATCATGCCGAAATCTTTCATTTGGCGACGCGCCAGGTCATGGGCTTCGTGCTCCTCAAGGCCGGGATAGAAGACGCGCGCCACCTTGGGATGGCTGCGCAACGCTTCGGCAATTTTGGCGGCATTGCGGCAGGCGCGCTCGACGCGTACCTGCAGCGTCTTCAGGCCACGCAGCAGAAGGTAGGCACAGCCCGGATCGAGGCAGCCGCCGGTCAGGATCATGGTCTGGCGGGCGGCATCCATCCACTTCTTCGAACCGCACAGTGCTCCGGCGCTCAGGTCGCTGTGGCCGCCGAGATACTTGGTCGCCGAATGGATCACGATGTCGGCTCCCAGCTCCAGCGGCTTCTGCAGGACCGGAGTGGCGAAGGTGTTGTCGACCACAACACACGCCTTGTGCTTGCGCCCGATGGCGGAGAGCGCCACCAGGTCGACGCAGCGCACGGTGGGATTGGTGGGCGTCTCGAGGAAGAGCATGCGCGTCTTGCGCGTGAAGTAGCGCTCGACGTGGTGCAGGTCGTCGTAAGGAACGAAGCGCGTCTGGATGCCGCAGCGCGAGAGCACCTGTTCGAACAGCTTCACGGTGCCGCCGTAGACATCGAGCATGGCGACGATCTCGTCGCCGGCCTGGCAGGCGATCAGCGCCGCAACCGTCTCGGCGGCCATCCCGCTGGAGGTCGCGACAGCGGCTTCGGCGCCTTCCAGCGCAGCAATTTTCTGCTCGGCGGCAGCCACGGTGGGATTTCCATAGCGGGTGTAGAGGTAGGTGTCTCGAGCTCCAGCGGCATAGCGGCGCAGGTCGTCAACTTTGGGCACGACGAAGACGGAAGTTTGCGCGATTGGCGTGGTGATGGGAACTGCCTGGCCGTGGCGATCTTCGCCGGAGTGGACACAGCGGGTGGCGTCAGCTTGGCGCGGGGAGCGGGATTTCATCAAGTTGTCCTCTCAGAAAGGGAAAAGCGATTTTACGCTGAGGCCGGCGCGCGCCGCTTGTTCCCGCTTGTGTGCTTGGGTACCATGGTGACGAGCCGTGTCACCATGGCATCGAATTGGTCCGGCTGTGCGGCAATCGAAAGTGGGCCCGGCAAAGTAGGCGGCGCCTGGGTTTTGGAGGCACGCAGGTAACGGTTTCCCGCGTCTTCGAGAACCTGGTCTTCCAGAACCTGAAAGATGGGTTCAGGGTCGACGAAATTGTCGCGTTGTTCGATGGACTTTCAGGCGAACAGGTTCAGTCGGTCGCTGGATGCGCATCCCATTCGATCCGGGAACGCCGGTCGGCATTCGCGAGGCCCTCACTTCTCAGATGGTTCGAACTGCCTGGGAAGGGGATGGAGCACCCAGTCATGCGGAACTTTTGCCGTTCACAAGTCGTAACTTCCGGCGTGCAGCGCATCCTCGTCCTGCTGGCGATTGCGATGGTTTCGCCCGTCGCGTTCGGCCAGATTAATCCAGCCCCGCCGTCGAGCGCGTCGAAAGCCTCGGTCACGCAAGCTTCTCCCGTGCTCTCCTCGCAACAGATCGGCGAGCTCATTCGCCGCGCCGCGGAAAACGATATGGAGAATGACAAAAAGCAGCTCAATTACACCTACATCGAGCGAGAAGAAGATCACCGGCTGGACGGCAAAGGACAGATAAAGTCGACGGAAAGCAAGACCAGTGAGGTGATGATTCTGTACGGGGGCCAGGTTGAGCGCCTCATTGCCAAAAATGACAAACCGCTCTCGGCAAAAGAGGCCGCTGCCGAAAACCAGCGGATCGAGAAGCTGACCGACAAGCGCAAGAACGAGAGCGACCAGCAGCGGGAGAAGCGCATTCGACAAGAAGAAAAGGATCGCGAAGAGACTCGCCAGTTCGTCGGCGAAGTTGCCAACGCCTACAACTTCAGTCTGCAGGGAATTGTAAAACTCGACGGCCGCGACACCTACATGATCGACGCGGAGCCCCGTCCTGGTTTTGAGCCACACGCAAAAGGGGCGAAGTTTCTTCCCAAGTTCCGTTTTCGTGTCTGGATCGACAAAGCCGAAAGTCAATGGGTCAAAGTCGATGCCGAGGCCATCGATACGGTTTCGCTGGGACTCTTCCTGGCGCGCGTGCATAAGGGCTCGCGCATTGTGATCGAACAGACGCGGGTGAATGATGAAGTCTGGCTGCCCCGGTCCATGGAGGTAAAGGTAGACGTTCGCCTCGCCCTGCTGAAGGATTTCAACGTCGAGCAGGATGTCACCTATCGCGACTATAAGAAGTTCCGAAGTGATACGCGCATCCTGCCGGCGGGAGAAGGGCAACAGCCGTAAAGGATCCGCGGTTGTCGTCCGAGCGCGGCGGCGCCGCGAAGCCGAGGGACCTGCATTCTCGAGTGCTTCGCTCCCACGGTAAGACGGTCGCGCTACGGTGCCGCCGCTCTCGCGGCTGGGATGGTCTTATCGAGCGGACCGCGGGCTGACGCCCGCGGCTAACACAAATTCCGCCCTGCGGGCTAATTTTGTCCGAACGCGGAGTGCAGGTCCCTCCGCTCTGCTTCACTACGGTCGGGATGACAAACCACAAAACAGATTGCGCGCGCATCGTGTGCTTCGCTCCCACCCTTTCGCAAAAGCGGCGAAAGGATGGGGCACCCTGGCTGGTTGCGACGCCCGCTGACTGCAGGTCTCTTCATTCCTCGCCGCTCCGGTCGGGAGGACACTCCAAGAGCACACGGCTTCGACTTCATTCCTTACCACATCAGCCGGAGCGCGAACTGAAACTGCCGTGGATCGTAAGCCGCAGTTGGGGTGCCGGCGGAATTCCAGATCGGATTTACGTCCGCAACGTTGTACCGGTTCACGAGATTGAATATGTCGGTGATGGCCTGCAGTTGCAGGTTCTCATGCAGCTTGAAGGTGCGCGCGAAGCGGATGTCGTTGAAGACCGTCCAGGGTTTGAGACCGGCGTTTCTGCCCAGGTTCCCGTTCAGGTTTGGTACCACGCCGGTGACCAGAGCATCGGCAAAGCAGGTCGGAATCAGGTAGCCGGTGGGCGAATATTTCGATGGAGCTGCCACGTCGCCACAGGCATCGTACTGGCCTTTGTAGGCGACGTTGGGACGATCGGTGGTGGAAGCGAAGTCGAAGTTGGTATCCGAACCGGAGACGATGTTGAAGGGACGGCCGGAGCCGACTTCGATGATTGGCGCGACGGTCCAGTTGCTGAGCATGGCACCTTTGAAGCCGCTGCCCTGGCTGCCGCTCTGATAGACGCCGCTGAAGACGAAGCGGTGTGTCTGGTTGAACAGCGAAGTCGAACGATCGGCGTTGGGATCGTAGTTGTTCTGCGGCGCCAAGGTCGCCTGCAAGTCGGTGGAATCGTCAATGGCATGCGACCAGGTGTACGACGCCAGGAACTCGTAGTGGTTGGAGAAGCGTTTCTGCAGGTTAGCGGTGAACGCGTTGTAGCTTGATGTGCCGGTGGAGAGGTTCGCGACCTCATCGCTGAAGGGGACCGGCACGCCTACTCCCAAGTGGTCCTGGGCCAGCACCGCGTTGGCCAAAGCGAGGACCTGAGGAGGCGTGTACGGTGTGAGAGTCGGGTTCAGACCGCTCGGCCGGAAGAAGTTCATTAACGCCGCGGGAACATAAATGCCGCCGGTCAAAGGATTAATTCCGGCTGTGTTCACAGCGAGAGGATTGGCCTGGAAAGCTGCCTTGGTCGCGGCCGACACCGTGGGATCGGTCATGACGTTGAGCCAATTCTGAACGATCAGGTTCCCTTGTGCGGCGTTGACGTTGATTGGACGATAGAGGCGGCGTCCCCCGTTGAAATTGTACTGCAACGTGAGAGCGAGATTGTTGGCGAACTCATGCTGGATCGCCAGACTCGCCTGCTCCGAATAGCCATACTTGAAGTTGGCGCCGGTCGGATAAGCGAATGGCAAGCTGGACAGGGGCACGGGCGGGTTGGCATTCAGGTAGTTCTGGTTCACCCAGATGGAGGGCGTATTCGGCGTGGGGTTGAAGCGCTGCTGATCCGGAAGGTAGGTGAACGATGGGGGCAGACATCCAAGACGGCCGGTAAAGGCATTCGATGCGGTCAGGGTGCTGACTGGGTTGGCGACATTACAGGGCGTAAGGGCTCCGCCGAAGAGCAGCAACTGCGGAGCCTGGGAGCCGTCGGCGACGTCGGAATCAAACGCCAACGCCAGCAGCGGATGATCATAGAAGATGCCGTAAGAAGAACGCAGGACTGTCTTGCCGTCGCCGAACATGTCCCAGGCGAAGCCGAAGCGCGGGGCGAAATCTTTGGTTGATCGCGGAATGCCCTGCACGATATTGAGGGCCTTTTCGGCGGCGGCCGCAATCGCGGTCGAAGCCGGGAAGGTTGGCGTGAATTCAATGTCGTAGCGCAAGCCATAATTTAAAGTGAGGTTGCGGGTCATGCGCCACGAGTCCTGGACGAAGAGCCCTAGCGCATCGTTGTGGAACGAGTCGTGCGGATTGCCGACACCTTGCACGAGATACTGCGGAATGCCAACGCCATAGGCCTGAATCGGGTTCAAGGCAGGGACGCCATTGGCCAGACCGATGCTTCCGAAGTCATAGATGCCACCGAAGTTTACCGTGAAGTCGGCTTCCAGAGGCAGGAAGTTGTTATCGACGCCGAACTTAATGTTGTGCGTGCCCTTGGTGATCGAGAAGTTATCCAAAGCCTCGTAACGCTGTTCCTTGCGGTTCACATACGAGAACGGCTCGCGACCGATGAATGCGAAGCCTGGAATATTCACCGCGACGTTGCTGCCGCCGGGGCCATTCGAGTAGCTGTAATCGAGGGATCGCCTCGCATATTGGAAACGAAACTCGTTCACCTTGTTGGTTCCGATGGTCCAGGTGTGTTCGCCCAGGATGCTCCAGTCGTGATAATCCTGGCGCGAGGTGCGGGACCACGAGTTCTGTCCGAAATTCTGCGGACCCTGGGCATTCACCTCGATGCCGTTGACCTCGCTCGGGCTTACACTGCCGCGCAACATCAGTTGCTGGTTGTTGGTGAGCTTGTGGTCCAGACGCAGGGAGTAGATGCCGGTCAGCTCCGAGATGGGGAAATTGCCCTCCGTCGATCCCAAGGGGACGAACGATGCCGGCAGAGGATCGAATTCGCCCGCGACCGTGGGCGAGAAAAAGTGCGGACCCAAGCCCGGAATCAGCGAGGTGAGCGGATTCACTCCGGTGATCGCGACCGGTCCACTCATGCCGGTGGCAAGGGCGTAGCTGATGGTCTGCTGATTTACGGGAGCGACAGCTAGAAACTGTGCCTGCTGCGGGGTGACGGGAACGACCACGCTTCCCGAGGGCAGCTGCTTGCCAAGAGCGGCGGAGACGAAGCGCGTGATGTCCGACTGGGCGGTGAGTCCGAAGTTGTTCGCGCCGATATCGTTGAAGCCGGTCTCGTGCCGATCGGTGCCTTCGAAGCCAAAAAACCAGAACGTGCGGTCTTTCTTCAGAGCTCCTCCGGCGGTGAGGCCCGCTTGTACGCGGGTGTAAGCCGGCTGATTGACGTTGCTGAACGGGTTGGTAGCCTGGATGTACCGGTTGCGCAAATAACCGAAGGCGCTGCCGTGGAAATCGTTGCTGCCCGACTTGGTGATGATGTTGATAACCCCGCCCGCAGCCTGTCCGTACTCGGCTGCATAGCCGTTGGTAATGATTTGGAATTCCTGCACGGCGTCCTGCGACACGGTGGAGCGGACGCCATTGGTGGAGTTGTCGATGGCGTTCGTGCCGTCGATGTTTACCAGGTTGTTGCGGGCGCGCTGGCCACCGATATTCAGGCCCGACGTAGGCGCGGCTCCGATGCTCGGAGCGTCATCACGAGCCAGCTGAGAATTGGTCAACGCGAAGTTGATATAGTTGCGGCCGTTAATCGGCAGATTGTTGATGCGCGTCTGATCAATCGTGGTACTGGAGGCGGTTTGCTGAGTCTCCACCAGATCGGCTTCTGAAGTTACCTCTACGGTTTCATTGGCGCCGGCTACCGAGAGCGAGATCGGAAGTTCTTCGACGTGACCGATGAGAAGGCGAACGTCGCGGTTAACCGTCTTGCCGAAACCGGGCGCCTCTACCGTAACCGTGTACACGCCCGGAGGAAGCGATAACAGAACATACTGGCCTTCGCTGTCGGCGGCGTTCGTGGTGCGCGAGAGGCCACGCGCCTGGTCATCAGCCGTGACCGTTGCATTGCGCACCACCGCGCCCTTGGGGTCTTTCACGGTAACGTGCAGTTCCGCGGTTTGCACTTGTGCCAAAACAGCAGCGGCCAGACACAGAACCGCCACACCCAGACGCGCGATTCCAAGTGAGAATTTCATGATTGACCTCGGAAGACGGTCCCTCACGGTTTGCGGCTGCAATGCTTGCGTCACCGATCGCTGCTGGCCGATGGTCAGCAGCCCGCACTCCGGCGGCAAAGGGAAGCATAGTAGCCGACGCCCTTAGTCGTGAGTGGAACTGTGGGGTTTTACATCAGCGGTGCATAGCGGTGCAAGGGAGAAATTGAGTGACGCGTCATTCAGCCGTCCCGAACTTGATTCCGGAGGAAGATTTTCCGTCGAGGCAGACGGCCCAGGCCATGCGCGGCGTGTTGTGCGCGATGCCGACCCGGCCCCTGGTGTCGACCACGATCATGCCGCCATGTCCATTGAGGCGCTTCTTCAGATAGTAGAGCGCGCGCTGGGCTGCCTCTTGCGGCTCGATGCCTTGTTCTACGCGGTCGGCAGTCCACTTGCTGAGCACCAGTTTTATCATCGGTTCGCCCCACCCGGTCGTGGAGACCGCGGCGCTCAGGTTGTCGGCGTAACAGCCGCAGCCAATGAGCGAGGAATCCCCCACGCGACCGGGGGCCTTGTTGAGCGTACCGCCGGTGGAGGTGGCGGCGGCGATGTTGCCGTCACCATCGCGGGCTACGGCGCCTACGGTATCGTGCGAGCGCATGGGGCCGAACTCATCCGGCATCTGCAGGTAGCCTTGCTGGGTGGCGGCGCGCCAGCGTTCGATCTCGCGCGGGATAATCAGTTCGTCGTTGCTGCACAGCTCGATGCCGTGCTCCTCGGCGAAGCGCTCGGCACCGGTCGCGACGAAGTACACGTGCGGGCTTTCGGTGAGGACCTTCTTGGCGGCGCGGATCGGATTGCGGATGTGCTCCACGCAACCGACGCCGCCTGCCCGCAGGGTCGCGCCATCCATCATGCTGGCGTCGAGTTGCACCCGGCCGTCCATGTTGAGGAAGGAGCCGCGACCGGCGTCGAAAGTCTCGTCTTCTTCCATGGCGACGACGGACGCTTCGACGGCATCGAGGCAACTGCCGCCGCGCTCAAGCACACGCCATCCCGCAGCGACGGCGGCCTGCACTCCGCGCAGGTGGGCTTCGACCGCATCGTCGGGAATGGCCCAGGCTCCGCCATGAACCAGCATTACGGGATTGAGAGGCAAATCAGGACCTTCCGTTTCGCCAAGTTCGCTTGCGCCAAACGGGAAAGCATAACAGACAAAGCCCGGAGCGGGCGGTCAGTGCTGGTCCAGGCGCTTCGCGTATTCGGCATCGAGCGACTTGCAAAGATTTTGCAGCGCCTGTAAGTGCGACAGCGAGAGTTCGACGCGTTGCGTCAGGTCGTCGAGTTGTGGATCGCTCAGCTTCGAGGGGTCGCCATTCACAGCAACCATGGATAGCCAATAGTCCACCAATTGCTGCGACATCCGATTCACGTTCTGTTGCACGTCATAATCGGTCGCGAAGTTTTTGACCTCGGCGTACGACATCAAGGCAAGAGCTCCTGTGGTGTTTGCGGTTTTCCAGCTGCTGTCGCTCAAGACCATCAAATTCAGATTCAGTGCCCGGTCAGGAAGTTTTGTCCGGCGGTTGGCCTTGAGCTTAGTCAGGTCGTCGAGCAGCGACTTCAGTTGCTGTTCATTGTTCGCCAGTTTCGGAAGGTTGTCCTGAACATCGCGATGATTGTCGCGAATCTCACCGAGGATGTTTTCCTTCGCTTCGCGTACCAGGTGGCGATTGTGAATATGCTCGACCAGGCCTTCGGCGCCGAGCGCCAGAAGAACCGCAATGGCGATCATGCAAAGGTGGACGATGAAATCTCTGATGGAATGAATCGGTCCTTCGGGCGGGTGAATGTCCATGCTGTCTCCTCGGGATGATTCGGAAGCGTGACATAGTAACCGCGATTTGGCCGCAGCGCCACGGCTTCCGTCCCCGTGCGGGAGATCTGCGAATCCTGCAGTGCCGCCGAGCATCCCTTTAGATAACGGATCGGATTGCAAACCACTGCTGACGGCGAGCAGCGACTCTGGTACTCTCGCCGCAAAGGAACCGCTATTCAAATGCCGTCCTCGAAACGCGCCACGGCACCCGGCCCGGGAAAAGTTCGCGGGCCGAGGTCCAAACCGAACCGTCCGGCGGTCCGGGACCAGCACGAACTCGTGATCATCTCCGGCATGAGCGGGGCCGGAAAGCTCTCGGCCCTCAAAACTTTCGAGGACCTCGGCTATTACTGCGTCGACAACCTGCCGGTTGGGTTAATCGAGAATTTTGCCGAACTGGTGGGCGAGAGCTCGGAGATCGAACGGGCCGCGCTGGTGGTCGACATTCGCGAAGGTGAAGGTTTGGAGAAGCTGCCGCAGGTGCTGCGCAAGCTTCGCGAGTCGATGAAGACGGCGTTGCTCTTCCTCGAAGCTAACGAAGAAGTGCTGCTGCGCCGTTACAGCGAGACGCGGCGTCCGCACCCTTTAGGCCGCCAGAAGTCGGTGAAGGCTTCGTTGAAGGACGAGCGCCGCCAATTGCAGCCGGTGCGGGACCTGGCCGACCTCGTGGTCGATACTACGAAGTTCAATGTGCACGAATTGAAATCGCTGCTGACTGAGCGCTTCCAGGGCGGGAAGAAAGACAAGAACATCCTGATCTCGTGCGTGAGCTTCGGTTTCCGCGAGGGCGTGCCTGACGATGCCGATCTCGTCTTCGACGTGCGTTTCTTGCCCAATCCGCATTTCGTGCCCGAGTTCCGGCCGCTGACGGGACGGAATCCGAAGGTCGCGAAGTACATTCGCTCGTTTCCCCAGACGCGCGAGTTCATCAAACGCATTTCGGATTTGCTGGTCTACCTGATTCCGCACTATATCCGCGAGGGAAAGAGCTACCTGACCATCGCCTTCGGCTGCACCGGCGGTAAACATCGCTCGGTGATGATCGCCGAGGATGTGAGGAAGCAACTCGCCAAGGCGGGATACAACGTTAAGGTGGTCCATCGCGACTCGCCGGTGTAAATGTAGTCCGATTGACCATCGAGTGGGCGGTGCCCGGCTTGGGATTCCGCAGCAACCCCAGTTCCGATAAAATCAAGGTTTGCACCTCAATCATCCCAAAGCGTTCTTACCTGCCACCTCGCGTCGACGCTGGAAACGGGTTGGCTCATGCGGCCGCTGACCCGACTTCTACGCTACGTAAAGCCGTATTGGTTCTACCTGATCGCCTCCGTGCTTTCGATGGCGCTGGTCGGCTTGTTCGATGCTTTCCGCCTGCTGCTGATTGGACCCATCCTTGATCGCGTGTTGAATCCTTCCTCGCAGGGGCGGGAGTTGTCGCTGCTGCCGGCCGGCCGTTTTCCGCTGCAGCTGCAATGGTTCGTTCCCGAGCACTTTCACAATGTCTGGACGATGGTCGCGTTCGCGCTGGTTGTCGCAACCTTACTCAAAGGCATCTTCGATTATCTGGGAACCTACCTGGTGAACTATGCCGGCTTCGGCATGATCACCGACTTGCGCAATCAGCTGTACGCGGCGACCTTGCGGCGCTCGATCGCGTTCTTTCAGCGCTACACCACGGGCACGCTGCTGTCGGCGATCGTAAACGACATCGAGAAGGTGCAGTACGCACTTTCGACGGTGCTGGCGGAATTTCTTCAGCAGTTCTTCACTTTCTTGTTCACCGCGGTGGTGGTGGTTCTTCTTGGCGGCAAGTTGGCGTGGTTGCTGGTTATCTTTATTCCATTCGTCGTGATGGCAGCCCGCCGCATCGGGCAGCGGGTACGGACGACAACGCGGCGCGGCCAGGACAAGCTGGCGGAGATCCAGAACATCCTGCAGGAGACCATTACGGGCGTACGCATCGTCAAGGCGTTTGGCATGGAACTGTGGGAGACCAAGCGCTTCCACGAGGCTGCCCGGCGGCTGTTGCGCGCCAACCTGCGTTCGGTGAGCGCAGCCGCTGTCAGTTCGCCGATGATGGATATTTTTGGCGCCGCCGCCATGGCGCTGATCATCCTCATCGGCCGCGAGTACATCAAACGCGGCCACATGACGGAAGGCATCTTCGTCACCTTCATGGTGGCGGTTTTCAAGCTCTACGATCCGGTGCGCAAGTTCGGACAATTCAACAACAACTTCCAGCAGGCGATTGGCGCCTCCTCGGCAATTTTCCAGTTCCTGGAAGCCGACGACGATATTCATGAGAAGCCCGGCGCGCTTCGGCTACCGCCTTTCCGAAAGAGCATTCGCTTCGAGCACGTCTACTTCAGCTACGAGAGTGCCACGCCCGAAGATGAGCGTCCGGTATTGCACGATATCGATATTGAAGTCCAACCCGGCGAGGTCCTGGCAATTGTGGGCTCGAGCGGCTCCGGCAAAACCACCCTCGTCCATCTGCTGCCACGCTTCTTCGACGTAACGCGCGGGCGCATTCTGGTCGACGGCCATGACGTGCGTGACCTGAGCATCGCGTCGTTGCGATCACAGATAGCCATCGTCACCCAGGACACGATTCTGTTCAACGACACGGTGCGCAACAACATCGCATATGGACAGCCGGAGGTTTCACGCAAAACGGTTGAGGATGCGGCTCGCGCTGCCCTCGCGCACGACTTCATCATTTCGTTGCCGAATGGCTACGACACGATGATCGGCGAACGGGGCCTGCGGCTCAGCGGCGGCGAACGCCAACGCCTGTCGATTGCGCGGGCCATCCTGAAGAATGCCCCCATCCTGATTCTCGACGAGGCTACCTCGGCGCTCGATACCGAAAGCGAATCTCTGGTGCAGTCGGCGTTGCAGAATTTGATCAGCGGCCGTACGGTCTTCGTGATCGCGCACCGCTTATCGACGGTCCGGCGCGCGGACCGCATCCTGGTGCTCGACGGTGGCATGATCACCGACCAGGGCACGCATGAATGCCTGATCGGGCATACCGGCACCTATCGCCGCCTGTACGATCTCCAGTTTATCGATGTCGAAGCGGCATCGGGAACGGAATGATGCGCCGATGAGCATACGATCCATGACAGGCTACGCGCAGGTAAAAGCACACGTGGGCGACGATCTTACCGTCACGCTGAGCTTAAAGTCGGTGAATCACCGGTTTCTGGATTTGCATTTGCGTCTGCCGGGAGAACTGGATGCGGTTGAGATGAAGATCCGGCGAGTCTTGAAGGAGCGGCTGCACCGCGGGCATCTGGAAGTGACGATCGGGCTGGAGCGCACAGGGAGTGCGGCGCTGGCGGTGAATCGCGGCCTGGTCGGCGGATATCTCCGCACTTTTCGTGAGGTAGCCGAAGAGTTTGGCGTGAGTGCGGAGCCCGATCTGAATGCCGTGTTGAAGCTTCCCGGAGCACTGGGTTCCGATGCGGGCTCCGAGGCCGTAGAATCGCTGGAAAACCCGATAACCGAGGCCCTGGAACAGGCTATCGAAAAGCTGAACTCGATGCGCGAGGAGGAGGGACGGGGAGCTGTCGCGGAGTTGCGCGAGCGGATGACCCATCTCCTCTCGTCAACCCATGAGGTTGAGCAGCATCGTGGCAAAGTGCTGAAGGCGTATCACGACAAGGTCCATGGCCGCATGCGGGAACTGCTGGGCACGCAAGCGGATCCTGACCGCATTCTTCAGGAGGCCGCCATGCTGGCCGAGCGCAGCGACATTCAGGAAGAGCTGGTTCGCATGAAAAACCACATCCAGCACTTTCGTTCGCTGCTGGATGGCGGGGGAGAGGTAGGCAAGAAGCTCGATTTCCTGCTGCAGGAGATGAACCGTGAGGCCAACACCTTGCTCTCGAAGACGACCGGCGTTGCCGGCGAAGCATTGCGCATTACGGAGCTGGGACTCGCGATGAAATCGGAGATCGAACAAGCTCGCGAGCAGGTGCAGAACCTGGAATGAGCGGCATCGTCTTCATCATTTCGGCACCCTCAGGCTCCGGCAAATCGACGCTGACCAGCGAGCTGCGCAAGATTGTGCCTAACCTCGAATTCTCTGTCAGCTATACGACGCGGCCGCCGCGGGGCAGCGAGCAGTCGGGCAGCGAGTATTTCTTCGTCACGCAAGGTGAGTTCGAAAGCATGCTGAACGAGGGAGAGTTCCTCGAGCATGCCAAAGTCTTTGGGCACTACTACGGCACAGCGCGGCGTTTCGTGGAAGAAGCGAGGGCACGCGGTCACGATTTGATTCTCGACATCGACGTGCAGGGCGCGGCGCAGGTCAAAGAGAAGCTGCCGGAAGCGGTAAGCATTTTCATCCTGCCGCCCTCACGTGAGGAACTGGAGCGGCGTTTACGGCGGCGCAGCGAAGCCGACGATGAGATTCAGCGTCAGCTGCTGGGAGAGCGTGCCCGGTACTTCCATACCGAGGAAGTTATCCAGCGGCGTCTGCGACGGGCCTCGCGTGAGATTGAGAATTTTCAGCAATACGACTATATTCTGGTCAACGACCGGAAGGAACAGTCGATTGACATCCTCAAGTCGATCGTCGAGGCTGAGAGGTTCCAACGCTGCGGAATCAAGCCCGCGTCCGGAGAGGAGTCCGTGCTGTCCACCGCCGAGCGTGCCCGGCGTCCGCAGATGATGCCGCAGGTGCAAAGCATCTTGGCAACATTTCGATCTTTCCCGTTTCCCCCGCTTGTTACGGAGTGACCTATGAAGCTGGTTGAAGGGTTCGACAGCAATTATCGCTACATTCTGGTCGCGGCTCGCCGCGCCCGCCAAATCCAGAACGGAGCACGTCCTGTAGTTGACGCCCACTCGCAGAAGCCGTGCCGGATTGCGGAAGAAGAACTGCAGGCCGGCAAGGTGAAGTGGGAAATTCCCGCAACTGCGAAGTCTCGTGTGGAAGCTGCCGGCGAGGCGCTGGACCACGCTGTTGGCGGCGAGAGCGACGATTAACCGAGGATCTGACTAAGATCCGGGGCGGAATCGATTCTCTGAAGTGGACCAGTCGGCCTGGACCCGGTCCACTTCAGCCCTCTGTGCCTGTTTAGAAGAAGTGGCACGCAAGCACAGACATCGCCTTACTGCACGTTGACCGTCTGCTGATCTTTGTAGAGTGCCCCGGTCGTATCCCACGCCTGAATCGTTAGAACATGCGTACCCGGCGTTGCCGCGATGTTGGCGTAGATGCTGGGACCCCTCGAAGTCGCCACCACTTTATTGTCGAGATAAGCCTTCATCGTCGTGATGGTAGCGGTGTTGTACTCCACTTGTGCGTTCAAGGTGAACCCCGATTCGACATCGGCGTGGTCGGCCGGGGAAGTGACGAAGATTCCCGGATTGCACGACGTCTTGCCACAAACATACGGGGCATAATACTGGTAGAACTTCGTGGTCTGGGTGTAGGTCTTGCCCAGGTTGTCCTTGGCATTCAAAGTGAGCGTCAGAGACTTATCGGTTACCGGCCAGAAGCCCGTTCCCAGATTGAGGTTCTGGCCGCTGGTCGACGTGAAGAACTTGCCATTGACGTACAGGTCGTAGCCGGTGATACCGGAGCTGCCCGAGGCTACTACCTCCACCGCGCTTTCCGGCCAATACGAGCCATTGAGGGGAGCGCAGATCGCGATGCCAGCCTGGGGCGCTTTGCACTGCGGCACCGAGCCACCGATCATCGTTACATCTTCGGACGCCTGATAGAGCTTGCCGGCGGCATCCCACGCGTTGAGGACAAGATGGTGCACGCCGTTGTACTCGACCGACGTATCGTAGTTATCGGTCAACGTATCGTAATTGTTAGTTTCATAGACCTTCTGGTTATCGGCGTAAAGGATCATCTTCACGATGGGCGAGTCGTTCGCACCCGTTGCGGCCGCCTCGGCGTTCATTGGAAAGGTAAACGTGGAGTTGGGGCTCGGGAAGCAGATGACCGCGCCAGGACTTGATGGCGGAGTACAGACTGCATAACTGGAAAGAGACAGACCGGCGCAGAACGCGACGACGGCAAGGAGAAGAAGTGTATGTTTCATGGCCCTTGGAACCCCTGGGAAAGCAAGTGGTACTTGGGACGGAAGCAAACGAATAACCAAACAGCAGCACCGGAATTCAGAGAGAGAGTTGCCGCCGCTGCTCGGTGGCAACGGACAGAGCCTGCCTTTCATGGGCAACCGAGTACTCAGGTTGGGAAGATGACGGCTACAACGAGTTTCGGGCGCTTGCCTCGCGACGCCAAGCCGGTGTACGTTCAGGAGGGTTCTCAGAGAGGCCTTGAGACATCGGTAGCTTACCGGAATGGATCGATTCTGAGGAAAAAGTCGGCGACTCACCGGCAATCTGAGAGGCGGCTGAGGCACAGAGATGAAGATTGCTTTAGGCGTGAGCGGCGGAATCGCAGCCTATAAGGCAGCCGAGATCGTGCGCCTTCTGCAGGACCGCGGGGTTCGGGTTCAGGTCGTCATGACCCAGAGCGCGCAGGAGTTCGTACGGCCGCTGACCTTTGCTGCCCTGTCGGGCGAAAAGGTCATCACCGGCATGTTCAACCCGGGCGCCGAGCAGCCCAACCTCGATTCCGCCGTCGAACATATTGCGGTCGCTCAATCGATCGACGCGTTGCTGGTCGCTCCCGCTACTGCCGACACCCTGGCCAAGTTCGCCCAGGGAATTGCCAACGACTTTCTGAGTACACTTTATCTGGCGACAACCGCACCGGTGATCGTGGCTCCCGCCATGAACGTGAATATGTGGGAACATCCGGCCACACGGGCGAATCTGGACATCCTGCTAGGCCGGGGCGTGACGGTCGTCGAGCCGGGCAGCGGTTATCTCGCTTGCGGCATGGTCGGAGCCGGGCGCCTGGCAGATCCTGAGAACATCGTTGCCGCCACCCTGGAGCGGCTTGGCGTTGCGCAGGACCTGTTGGGCGAGACGGTGCTGGTTACAGCCGGTCCGACCTATGAGCCGATCGATCCGGTTCGCTACCTCGGAAATCGCTCGAGCGGCAAGATGGGCTACGCGCTGGCCGAAGCTGCCTTGCGTCGGGGAGCGCGGGTGATCCTGGTGAGCGGGCCGACCGCGTTGCAGCCTCCCCCGGCAGCGGAGACTACCTTCGTAGAAACGGCGCAACAGATGCGCACTGCGGTGCTCGACCGCTGGGAGCAGGCAAGTCTCATCATTATGGCGGCTGCGGTCGCCGACTACCGCGTGAAGAGCCAGTCGGCGGAGAAGATCAAACGTGACGGAGCCCTGACGTTGCAGCTTGAGCCCAATCCCGACATCCTGGCCGATCTGGGAAGCCTGCGGCAGGCGAGGGGCAAGAGCTCGCCGATGCTGATCGGCTTTGCCGCCGAGACCAGCAACCTTCTGGAAAATGCGCGCGCCAAGTTGAGCAAAAAGCAGGTGGACGCCATTGTCCTGAACGACGTTTCGCGGCCGGGGATTGGCTTCAACTCAGATCGCAATGAAGTGACCTTCGTAACTGCAAGCGAGACGATCACGATTCCCGAAGCGAATAAGCAAGACGTCGCTCAGAAAATCCTCGACGCTGCGCTGCGGCTGCGGCTGGTGGCTTCGGAGAAGGCTCCTGCGTAGAGGGTTGCGATCCCTTCCGCAACCTCGCAATCACGCATGCTGACGAGGTGCGCGATCAGCAGTTCCGGTGTTAGCCGGGGAGAACGACACTTTTGCCAGCCGCTTCCGCCGTGCCGTAGAATCGCACATTGATTCTGCATCCATGACAATTGAATCCCACAAAGAAGCATTGCGCGCCCGGCTCGGCTTCTATCGAGAGTTGGGAATCGGTCCGCTGTATCGCCGCTCGGTGCCGGAGCGCCCCGTCTGTTCGCAAGATGACGCCGATTCGCTACGGCCGTCGATGACGATTTCCAAGGCGGAAGAGGCGGCACTTGACGCCGCTAAAGGTGCCCTACAGGGTGCGTCGTGGTTGGAGGCTGCAGGCGGCACGCCGTTAGATCGTCCCGCGCTCCTGCAGCAAATTGTCGATGAAATTGGTCCCGCCTGCCAGCGTTGCAAGCTGGCGAAACTCGGGCGCAAGCAAATCGTATTCGGCACGGGGGACCCTCACGCCGAATTAATGTTCATCGGCGAAGGCCCGGGAGCGGACGAAGATGCGCAAGGATTGCCGTTTGTCGGCCGCGCCGGTCAGTTACTGAATAACATGATCGCCGCCATGGGGCTGAAGCGCGAACAGGTATACATCGCCAACATCGTGAAGTGCCGGCCTCCGGGCAATCGCACTCCCGAACGCGATGAGTGCGAGACCTGCTCGCCGTTCCTGATGCAGCAGATTGGGGTAATTCGGCCGAAGATCATCGTCGCGCTGGGATCGACGGCAGCCAAGAACCTGCTCGGCATGAATGATTCAATGGCCTTCCTCCGCGGCAAGCTCTACGACTTCTCGCCGCCCGGCGTGGTAACAGAGGCGGGGGAGCCTTTCACCTGTAAGCTCGCAGTCACCTATCATCCCGCATTCCTGTTACGCGATCCGCGGCAAAAGAAAGAAACCTGGAAGGACCTGCAAGGCGTCATGCGCTACCTGGGCCTGAAGCCGCCGCCGCGCGCACCGCAGGTGGAATGAAGCCTCGTCTGCGCAAGCTGTCAGCGCTCAGTACGCGTACCAAGCGGAGTGTACGACCATCTTCTTGCATCCGTAGCAGTAGGTTTTCATCCATTGATAGAGGCACGCGGGGCAAACACCTCCGGTATCGAAGGTGTTCCAGCTATGACCACATCTGCAGAACCAGCGATCATGCTGGCGGGGTTGCCAGCCACACAGTGGGCAACGAATACCCGGATCGGAAGGGCCCTGCGAGTCCGTGTCATCGGCTGCCGGTTCGCGATCGAGAACGGTTGATTCCACATCGGCCTCAGGCAACTTCTTGTTCATCCCCAAAGTATGCCCCAATCCCAGCGTGAAATTCGATCCAGAAAATCACGTTGGCCAGCCTCACTCGCGTTAGTCTAGAGTCCGATGCCGCAATTCTGCGATGTGGCCGTCCCAGTGCCGCTCGAAGGCACGTTTACTTACAGCATTCCGACCAACCTGGCCGAGCCTTGCGTCGGCGGCCGCGTCATTGTGCCTTTTCGCGAGAAGCGGCTGTGCGGCATCGTTACCGATGTACACGACCGGGAGCCCAGTTTCGCCGCCAAACCGGTTCTGCAGGTGCTCGATGCGGTTGCCGCGCTGTCTCCCGAACTGATGCAGTTAGGACGCTGGATCGCGCAATACTATATCGCTCCTGTCGGCGAGGTGTTTCGCACCATGCTGCCGCTCTCGGCGGAGTTCCGCCGGGTAATTGGATATCGGATCACCGACAGGGGCTATGAAGCCGTGCACACCGCCTCGACCGTTGGGTCGTCCCTGCGCTCGCGTAAGGCACCGGAAGAGCAGATGGTGGAGTACGCGGTTTTGAACCGGCTGGCTGAGGGAGAGGTGGTGCGCGAGGCCAGCCTGCGCTCCGCGGCCGGAGCTTCGCGCGCCGTGCTCCAGGCGTTGACGCGCAAGAAATGGATCGCGCGCGAAGACCTGAGCGATGTTCGCGATGCTGCCCGGACCCTGGAGATCGCAACGCTGCAAAAGGTCGAGGGCAAGCTGAACGCGAATCAGCAGGCCATCGTCGAGTACCTGCGCAGCCAGCCCGAGCAGCGAGCGCCAGTGCATAAGCTGCGGGAACTTGAGGTGCCGCGCACCACGCTGCAAACCCTGGTGCGTCGCGGTATTGTGACGATCAGCGAGGAGCCAGCCTCGTTCCGCATGTCGGGCATGAAACCGCGCAAACTGGAATTCCTGTTTAGCGCTGCGCAAAGGGCTGCCCTGGGCGAGATCGTGAAAGCCACGGAAGAGCGAAAGTTTTTGCCAATGCTGCTGTATGGCATTACCGGCTCCGGCAAGACCGCGGTCTATCTGTCGGCGATGCAGGCGGTGCTTGCTGCCGGGCGGTCGGCAATTCTGCTGGTTCCGGAGATCGGTCTTACGCCGGCAGTTGCGGCCGATTTGCATCAAATCTTCGGCGATGAGGTGGCCATTCTTCACTCGGCGCTCAGTGACGATGAGCGGGCCGAGCAATGGAAGCACATCCGCAAGGGTGAGTCCCACATTGTGGTAGGGACCCGATCGGCCGTGTTCGCGCCGGTCACGGACCTTGCGCTGATCGTCGTGGATGAAGAGCACGACCACTCGTACAAGCAGGAGGAAACGCCGCGCTATCAGGCTCGCGACGTGGCGGTGATGCGCGCCAAAATGTGCAACGCTGCCGTGGTACTGGGCTCCGCCACGCCATCCCTGGAGACCTACTACAACGCCACCCAAGGCAAATATCGCTTGTTGGAGTTGCCGGAGCGCATCGAACGGCGGCCGTTGCCGGAGGTCGAGATTCTCGATATGCGGGAAGAATTTCAACGGACCCGCAAGGACGAGCCGCTGTCGCGCAAGCTGGTGGAGGAGATTGGAGAACGGCTGGAACGGCAGGAGCAAGTGATGGTGCTGCTGAACCGCCGGGGTTACTCGTCGTTCGTGCTATGCCGCGAGTGCGGGGAGACCGTGCAATGCAAGAACTGCTCGGTCTCGATGACCTATCACAAATTCGAGCACCGGCTTATGTGCCACTACTGCGGTTTCATGCGGCCGGCGCCGAAGACCTGTCCCAAGTGCAGTAGCGAGTTTGTGCAGTATCTGGGGACGGGGTCGGAAAAACTGGAGCATGTGCTGCACACCATGTTCCCGCGAGCTCGCATTGGACGGCTCGACCGCGATACGGTTCGCGGCCGCGACGACCTGGAACGGATGCTGAACGCGCTACACGCGGGCGAGATTGATCTGCTGGTGGGCACGCAGATGATCGCCAAAGGACACGATCTTCCCAATGTGACGCTGGTTGGGGTTGTGGGTTCCGATGCGGCCTTGAGCTTCCCGGACTTTCGCGCCGCCGAACGCACCTTTCAGTTGCTCACGCAAGTAGCGGGGCGAGCGGGTCGTGGTGATGTGCCGGGCCGGGTGGTGCTGCAGACATTCTTTCCCGATCACTACGCCATCCAGTTTGCCGCGGCGCACGATTACCGAGGCTTTTACGAAAAAGAAATTCGCTTTCGCAGCTGGATGCACTATCCACCCTTTAACGCTGTCAGTAACGTTCTGGTGCGCAGCGAGAAGCTCGAGGAGGCCCTGGCGTGGTCGGGCATTCTGGGCAAATGGTTCGAGTCCACGCGGCTGGAGGGGGTGCGCGTGATAGGCCCGGCAGCAGCGGCAATTGTGCGCCTGAAGACGGAGTATCGCTATCACTTCCTTCTGAAGTCGGCGAGCCGCGAGCGTATGAACGCCGCCCTGCGTGCCATGCTCGAGCACGCTGCCGCGCAGAAGATTTCGCGCACCAACGTTGTGGTGGATGTGGATGCGTCGTCTCTGATATAGGAGCCCTGGTGTGGGGGTAGTGCCTTTCAATCGCAAGAACCTTCCAGCAGCAAGTGCCGCTTGGCTGAGGCGCAGCTCACTCAGACTCCGGGCAGACGGCAGGCGGCCCTAAAGGGCCGCTCTACCCAGGCGAACAGCGGCCCCTCATTTCCACGCACCCAAGGCTTTGCGGACCAGCAGTAACTGGCCCAGGTGATAGGCATTATGATCGGCCGCCAGCAGCACTTCGCGCAGCAGCGTCTGCCCGTCGCCATGTGCCACAGGCGCGAATAAGTCATGCGACGAATCGTTGATCAGCTCGCGCATTTCGTCGAGATGCTTTGCGACGGCCGTGACGCTTTTGTCCCACGCCTTCTCATTCGATGGAGCGGCATTTTTGGGCCAATAGTCTTCAGGCCACTTCAGAGCTTTGTGCTTGACGCCGCGACTGAATTCGACAATGTCCCACAGTGCGATGCGGATGTGCTCCAGCAATTGCCAGGCGGAATGTGGCAGTCCTTGTGGAACGCGGCCGCGCAGGTCGGGCGGAAAATCTTTTACGGTACTGGCGAAATCGACATGCGCTTCTCCCCAGTCGAGGAATTTTGCAAGCTGCTGCCGAAGAGCTTTGTCCTGAGTCATCCAGCCTCCTAGGTCAGATAGTCAGTAAGATGATTCAAACCGTGCACCGGATGGTGTTGCGCCGGCAAACCGTCCTGCGGCGAGGCGGAGGAGGAACGGTCGTGGTTTAGCCATTTTATGAGCTCGGCCGAGCGGTTCTAGCCGCCGCTTTTTTCGAACAGGGCTAACTGCTTGCGCTTGCGACGCTGTTGCCCCATGCTTGTCGCGTCCGGATTGACCAAAACCGTAAACATATTTCGCAACTGTGTCTGGTCCACGTGGACCAGCACAGCGCGTTTGCCTTCGATGCTGCCGCCGAGGACGCGGCCCAGGCTCATCAGCGAACGGCTGCCGCAAACCTGGCAAGTGTCGCCCGCACTGTCGCTGATGACTTCGCAGTCCGCGCACAACACGGCATTGACGAGGTGAACGGAATTCAGGCCGGAGGGGACTCTTTCACTGCTGGGCATCGAGGAACTCACCTGCTCTTACGGTAGCCGTCGCCGGGCGAGTCGGGAAGTCCTTAGCCGGACGGGGAAGCAGGAGAGTAAACGGGGCGGTCGCCCTTGCGGGGAAGGTCTGTTGCCGAGTTGCCTTTGACGGCTGTATCAGCGGCGACCGGCCACGATCTAGGGCACGCCGTTGCCCGAGGCTTCCTGCGGTAACAGGTTATGGTTCAGCGCGAACAGAGCAAGTTCGAGGCGGTTGCCTACGCCGAGCTTGTTGAAGATGTTCGTTAAGTGGCGTTTCACCGTCTCCTCGCTGATGCCGAAGGTCTTAGCGATATCCTTGTTGGTGCAACCCTCGGTGATTTGGGTGACTACCTCGAGTTCGCGCGCGGTCAGGCCGAAGGTCTTGCGTGGCGGGGGAGCGGTTTGGGTAGTAAGTTCCCGCAAGACATGGATCAGGTTCTGCACCGGACGTCCATCGAGCCAATATTGACCTTGCATCACAGCCCTGATACACGCGGTGAGATGTTCCATCGCAGCATCTTTCAAAACCACGCCGCGCGCGCCCAGTTGCAAAGCCTCGAGGATCTGGCGCTTGTCGATCATCCCGGTCAAAACGATGGTGCGTGTGTTTGTCATGTCGCTCGTGAGTTCGCGCAGGGCCTCCATGCCAGGCATCTTCGGCATGGCGAGGTCAAGCAGCAGGATGTCCGGTGTAGACATGCGCACGACGTTCAAAGCTTCTGCCCCGTCGCGAGCCTCGCCGACAACCTGCATCTGCAGGTCAGCTTGAAGCATATTCCGTAGTCCAACCCGCACGACCGGATGGTCGTCGGCAATGACCACGCGAATTGGAGGTGCCAATGATTTCTTCACGGTAACGTTTGATCTCGTCAGGGGGCCGACTCATCGGCGGAATTCATGGGAACTCCAATGCGTAAACCTATTTCTGTTTTTGCTGTGTCGATTGCTGCCGCCATTCGTGTCAGGATTTCCTGCGCATTTGCCAAGTCGCGGCAGCGAACCGCTTCTTCGAGCGCCGTGCAGCATTGTGCCACAGCCTTTGTACCGATCACCTGACTGCCGCCTTTCAGAAAATGAGCCTGAGAGCGCAGAGTCTCCAGATCGCTGTCCGTCAGACTTTGTTGCAGTGACTTCAGGGTTTGACGAGCTTCTGCCAAATAGTCGCGGCACAAATCAGCCAAACCGCGAGGGTCAGTCGCCATTGCCCTTTGCAGACAGCCAAAGACTTCAGAGGCTAAGACATCTTCGTTCATGCATTGCGATAGCTGCCGCAGCAGCCCATCTCGTATCTCCTAGGTAATCACTGTCAGTTAAACCCGTCAAGGAGAATACAACTCGGCAACTTTGTCTCGGGATTCTTGACTATTGACACGTTGAAAAATCAGGCTTTCTCTTTTGCAGAAAAGCGGTTAGGGCTTCCTTCGTTTCCGGGGAGTTGAGATGATGCCGCACGACTTCAACCTCTTCGCGCATAGCTCGGGCAACTTCGGCTTGCAGCGGCTTCTTCAAGAGCTGTTTAGTGGCTCGCAAGGCGGCGGCGGGCTTCTCCGCCAACTGCCGTGCAACCTCAAGTGCGGTTGTCAGAAGGGCATCGGGCGCGACAACCTGGTTGACTAGCCCCATGTCATAAGCGCGTTGTGCGGTCATGGGAGATCCCAGCATCAGCAGTTCGGCCGCGCGATGGTATCCGATAATCGAGGGGAGCAAGACGGAGGATCCGGCCTCAGGAACGATTCCGAGATTGACGAAAGGCATAATGAATTTCGCATCTTGCGACGCGTAGATCAAGTCGCAATGCAACAGGATCGTCGTGCCGATACCGACAGCGGGTCCATGGACTGCCGCGACAACCGGCTTCTGCGCTGCAGCCACGACGTTCATGAAGCGCACCGCGGGCGGGACGCCTTGCCCGGTCCACGGCATCCGCAAGAAATCTTCCAAATCATTGCCTGCGGTGAAGCCGTCCCCATTGCCGTGGAGCAGCAGAACACGAATGGCCGGATCGTTCTCTCCTTGTTCAACTGCATTGGATAAGTCGTCGTACATTGCCGTCGTGAGGGCGTTCTTTTTTTCGGGTCGGTTGATGGCGATGCGAAGCACGGCACCGATCGTCTCGGTTTGAACCTGGCTCATAAGACTTCCTTTCGTTTGCCCGGAGACAGTGCGGCGGCAAGCTCGCATTGTACGGGAGCAAGTCGCGATGGGTCTGTAACGTCGTATAAAACCGCAGGCCACCGCATTCTGGAACGCCTGTGTTGATGTAATCTGGAGTCAGCTATGCGACCGATTTCTCCCATCCTTCAGGCTGCGGAACAGCGTCAACAATTCTTGAGCGGGCTGTATGGCGACCTGCTGGAAAACGGCATCCGTTATTTCTTCCCGGGGGCTACTCTGCAGCGCATCACGCAGGTGGCGGAGGAGATGCCGGGTTTGCTGCTGGCAATCCCGAGCGGTGGTGAAGTTGCTTTCGAATGGATGGGTTCAGGCTATTCGCTGATGGCATCTTCCAAATTTTCTGATCACGAACGCAGATTGTTGCGCAGCATTGGCATGGTCTTGGCAGCGCGCTATCAGTTAGTGACCGACCAGGTGCTGGCGGCGCAGAGTTTTCAAACCCTGCGCGGTCAGCCCGAAGACCGGTTTGTCTCGGCATTCCTGGATCCCGGCCCACACGCCAATGCTGAGGCCATGGCAAACCTGCACGATCGTGTGTCCGATGCCATTGAAGTGCTGCGCACTAGCAGTATGAGCACTTACGAGAATCGGCGCATCGCTACAGGCGTCCTGCTGTTCGGGGCCATGCCTGAGCCTTGTCACGAACCTCCCAAGACTCCGGCCTCGGCCTTACGCTACACGCCGTTGCTGACCACGATTCGGAGCTTTCACCGCTTGTGTGACGGGTTGCAGACGCTGGCCCTTGTCGATCAGGACGGCATGCTGGCAGAGTTAATCGATGTTCGCGAATGGTCTGCACCTTATCGAGAGATGCCACTGGCGGTTCCGACGGCGACGCGCTACGAGGCCCATTCCCGCGCCACCTTATGCGGAGGACACATCTGTCTCATTCTTTCTCCCAACGGTGAGATCAAGATCTACTCGGATGGCGTGCCCATCTTCCGGTTCATCGATGGAAAGTGGCGCTTGATGGATGCTCGGCACCGCTACGAGGTATGGAAGAAGGCGATCGGTAATGTGGAACTGGCCGAGCGTTTATTCAGTGTTGCACTTAACCTCACGGAGAGCCGCCGCGGCGCTCTGTTCGTGGTGCTGGATGATGCAAGCTCGGTACGTGACCTTGTCTCACAAGCCGATCTCGTCGAGAACAGCAGCCATTCCCAGGTTCCAGATGGCATCTCCAGCAAAGATCAACTGCACTACCTCCTGCGCGACAAGAGCATCCTCGATATTCCGGCGACCGTGCTCGAAAACATTGCCCGCATCGACGGCGCAGTTGTCCTGTGCTCGAACGCGCACTTGTTGGCCTTTGGCGCCATCCTGCATCACCACTCCACGGAAGAGGCGATGAACCGCACCGTGGAGGGCGGGCGCACGACCGCAGCCATTGCCGGCTCGCAATACGGAACCGTTCTGAAAGTCAGCGAAGATGGCCTGATGGGAATGTTCCGGGCGGGCCAATGTCTCTGGGAGATGTAATCCAGATCGCTCGAATATCCGCCGGCTTTAAGCCGAGGTACTGTGGACTGCCGGTTTCGAGTCAGAGTGGCCCTGTGCTGTGCAGCAGGGCCCTCGCATACTGAGCAAGCCATCTTCGGTTTGCCCTGGAAAGATGTTGAGCGAGCCGGTTGGGTAACCATCAAAAGTATCTTTGCCGGTTATCTTTTCAGCACCCTCTTGTATCTAACCACCGAGGAGCGAAAAAGTGGTTAGCCAGGCAAAACTCACGCCGATTGCCGGTGAACGTGCCATCACCGGGGCGAACCGGGTCACGCTGCTGTTCGCCTTTTTTGCCATATACGTGGTCTGGGGCTCGACCTATCTCGCAATCCGCTTTGCCGTGCAGACGATTCCACCGCTGGTCGTTGTGGGAGTTCGCCACAGCACCGCGGGACTGGCGCTATTCGTCTGGGCGTTCGCCCGCGGATATCGTCCGACCCTGCGTGAATGGCGGGCCAGCCTGATTTTGGGCACGTTTTATTTTGCCGTTGGACATGGCACACTGCACTGGGCAGAGACCATCGTTCCTTCAGGCATGGCGGCGTTGCTGATTGCAACCGAACCGATCTGGATTGCCGTGATGGCAGCACTGGTGCCGGGCGGAGAGAGGCTTACAGCCAAGACCGTCGGTGGCCTGGTGCTGGGAATTGGCGCCGTCGCGCTGCTCATGAAAGACGCGCAAACATCCGGGAACGGTTCCTTGATCGTAGGTTCTATTGCGATCCTAATCGGCGCCTTATCGTGGGCGGTAGGAGTGATGTACTCGCGCAGTTCGGCTTTGCCAAAAGATCCGGTGGCACGGGCGGGCATGTCGGCACTGTGCGGCTCCGCGCTATTACTGTTGGCGTCGGTGGCAACGGGCGAAATGACCCACGCGCATCCCAGCGAATTCAGCGCCCGTTCCATCTGGGCACTCCTCTACCTGATCACGTTCGGATCGGTAATCGCCTTTACCGCGTACACCTGGCTCCTGGATCATTGCTCGCCCACCCTGGTTTCCACACATACCTATGCCAACCCCATCATTGCGGTTTTGTTGGGGTGGGGCTTTGCCGGAGAAGTTCTCGATCGCCGTCTATTTGCCTCCACCCTGCTGACGCTGCTGGCGGTTTTCCTGATCAACCGTGGCACCGGGAAGCAGGAGCTAAAGCCCCGAAAAGAAGCCGACGCTGTATAGGTTAGCCGAAGCAGCCACGGGGGAAAGAGCGGTTACAATCAGGAGATGAGGGCCAAGGCGCGCCAATCGGAATACAAGTTTGACTTGAGCGGCGGCAATCTGAGCCTTGATTTCGCCAACACGGTGAGCCGACGCAGTGTTCCCGAACGCCGCACCGAACACCTGGAGAGCTACGACGATCTTATAGCCTTCGTGCGGCAGTCCCAGGTGGTTTCTCAGCGGGAAGAAGGTGTAGTGCGCACGCACTCCAAGAAAAGCCGAGACGAAGCCGCGCGAGTGCTACGTCGGGCGTTGGGATTTCGGGAGGCACTTTACCGAGCATTCTCGGGAATCGTCGCGGGTAAGTCATTGTCGATATCGGATCTGGCGCAGATCAACCAATTCGCGTCAGAAGCTGCATCGCATCGTGTGCTGACGCGCGTCAACGGAAAATACGGATGGCGGTGGAGCCTCCAGAAGGTGAATCCACTGGAGATGGTGTTGTGGCCGATTGCGTTGTCCGCAACGGATTTGCTTTCCTCGGACGAGGTTGGGGCAATTCGTCAGTGCGAAGCCGAGGACTGCGACTGGCTCTTTCTCGACAATAGCCGTAACCACAGCCGCCGTTGGTGCGAGATGAAGACTTGCGGCAACCGGGCCAAAGCTCGACGGCATTACCAGCGGTCCCATGGAGAATGACAACGGATACAGCAACAGGAAACTAGCTGGCGCGCGTTGGCTCGTGCCGCTGGGTGGTCGCTGCAGCGGGTGGTGCGGAACCGTCCGAGTGACCCGGCAACACTTCCCTCAGGGACCACTCGATTCGTTCAACGGAGCTGCGGATCAGTTCCACCGAATCGTCCCGCTTTTGCGCTGAGGCGGCATAGGTGATAATCTGCAACGCGTTTCGAATGTGGTGATTCATGTCTGCAATCGTACGCAGCCGCTGCTGCACCAGCTTCCGGCGTTCCGTCTCGTAGTGACTGAAGTAGGCGTAGAAGACGGCAGCAACGATTCCCGTCAGCAGGTTCGATTCGATCAGGATATCAGTGCGTGGTACGCCCTCGGTGACGAGAACGCGATCGAAGATGAACCCGACAACGGCAACCAGTAGACAAACTCCTGAATAGCGCAAGGCGCGTCCAGCAGGTGCGTCTTTGGTCCAATCCATTGCGATCCCCTAAATCGTCTTTATGTGCACTATTTTTGACGTATCAGCCGGTGTGTCGTCCTTGTGGAAATGACGCAAAATTGCGTTCGCCTGCGGCGAGTTTACGACCGCGGACAAGGCAGCAACGTCTGCTTGCCGCACCGCCTCCAGACTGCCGAAATGCTGCAACAGGCGCTTCGTAGTTCGCTCACCGACGCCGGGAATCTCCAGCAGTTCGGTTTTGCGATCGCGAATCTGGCGCCGCTTTCGATGGAACGTTACGGCAAAACGATGCGCCTCGTCGCGAACCGTCTGTACCAGGTGCAGCATCGGGGAATGATGGTCCAACACGACCGGTTCGTCTTCCTGCCCATAAACATAGATGATTTCTTCCCGCTTCGCGATTGAGGCTAGAGGCTGATTTATGATCCCGAGGGCCTCAAGCGCCTGGGCGGCTGCATGCAACTGTCCAATACCACCGTCGATGAGGATCAGGCTCGGCAGCGGTTGGTTTTCAGCTTGCATTCGTTTGTAACGGCGTGTAATTACTTCCCGCATCGAGGCGAAGTCATCCACACCTTCCACCGTTTTGATGATGAACTTGCGATACTCCGACTTTTTCATCGCCCCATCTTCCCACACGACCATCGAGGCAACCGTTTCGGCACCCTGGATATGGGAGATGTCGAAGCACTCGATGCGCTTCGGCAGATCCGGAAGCATGAGCGCCTCCTGTAGCGCCTCCTGTATGGCCTTGGCAGCGGGCTTCATGACCCGGAAGCGCTGATCGTACGCCTGCTTGGCGTTTTGCCCCACGAGATCGATCCAGGATCGCTTCTCGCCACGCTGCGGGACATGAATCTGCACGCGACGATCGCGCCCCTCCGACAGCACTTCTTCCAGCATCGTGCGGTCCTCGAAATCCACCGGAACGTAGATCGTGTGCGGCACGTAAAGCTGATCGAGATACACCTGCTTCAACAGTGCTGAAAAGAATTCGCCCGGTTCGAAGCCCGCGGTTCCCACAATTTCGTTCAGATCTTCCCAAAAGAACTCGCGACGGTCGACGACCTTGCCGCCGCGCATGTGAAAGAGATTGACCGCGAGCATGTGGTTTTCGTAATGGTAGCCGAAAACGTCGGCATCATCGCCTTCTACGGCGTGGATTCGCTGCTTCTGCTCCAGCAGGGCGACGGTGGAAATCAGGTCGCGGTACTTCGCGGCCAGTTCGTACTGCTCCCGTCCGGCGGCCGCGACCATGCGTTCTTGCAGCGATCGCGTGAGATCGGCGCCACGACCTTCCAGGAACATGCGAACGTCACGAACCGCCTCAGAATAGCGCTCGGGTGTGGTGAGTCCTTCCACACATGGGCCCAAGCACCGCCCGATGTAGTACTGCAAGCAGGGTCGCGGGTAGTAGCGGTTCAGATCGAGCTTGCACGAGGGGAGCAAGAAATGGCGGTGGATGAGGTCGACGAGCCGATAGGCCAGACTGGTCGGGAAATATGGACCGAAGTACAGCGAACCATCTTTTCGCAGCCGGCGTGTGGGATACACCCGCGGGTAGCGCTCGCCGATCGTTAGCTTGATGTAAGGATAGGTCTTATCATCGCGCAGCAGAATGTTGTAACGGGGTTTCTTCTGCTTGATGAGACTGTTCTCGAGGGCGAGGGCCTCTTTCTCGTTGTCGACGACAATGTAATCCAAGTCGACGGCCTCGCGGAGTAAGGAGCCTGTCTTGGCATTGGCCGCTGCAGCGTCGAGGAAATACGAACGCACCCGCGAACGCAAGTTATTCGCCTTGCCGACATAGATAATTTCACCTTCGGGATTCTTGTAGAGATAGACCCCCGGCGAGGTAGGCAACGTTCGAATTTTCTCGTGAAGATCCATGAATTACAGGGTGTTACCGCCGGGCGGCAACACGTTTTTTTCGCTATGACGCAGAAACGACACCCCAGTCGCTTTCGACCGACTCACCTCCGGCGAGGATTTCCGAAGAAGCTTCTGCGACCGGTTACCAGTTGGTAAAAATTTTACTCCTCAACGTCAGGATTATCCGTGTATCGAGCCGGCAGTTCACCGCCCTCCTGCCCAGGCTGCCTAACTGCCTGAAAATAAGCAGATATGTTGCAGCGCGCGATTCTTAGAGAGTGGCCCACCGTTTGCATGCCCTCATTCCGTCAGAAAAGCCGTGGCGTAAGCGGAAGGAACTTGTCTCTTGCTGCTATTTCGGCGTGCCTGGCAGAGTGGAAGGAGTCCTCTCAATGAACCGTTTCAGCGCCTTGGCAGTCTTGGTGGCCGGCACCTTGCCGTTCACCGTCGGGTGCGCCTCGAAAAACTATGTCCGCGGCGAGGTTACCCCTACCGTAAATAAGGTCAATGAATTAGATGATCTGACCGCCAAAAATACTCGCGATATCCGGAGTACCGACCAACGCGCCCAGCAGGGGATCCAGCAGGTGAATCAGTCCGCAGCCGCAGCCGACCAGAAGGCCCAGGCGGCAGGACAGTCCGCCGATCAGGCGCAACAAGCCGCCAACCGTGCGGGAACGCGGGTTACCAGTCTGGCCGGGACGGTGGAGAATTTGGACAATTACAAACAGGTCAGTGACGCGACGGTGCTTTTCGGTTTCGACCAAGCGCTCCTGACCAAAAAAGATAAAGCCGATCTTGATCAGTTCGCCCAGCAGATTCAGAGTGCGAAGCACTATATCATCCAGGTCGAAGGCTACACGGATTCGACCGGGGCAGCCGACTACAACTACCAGTTGAGCCAGCGTCGGGCGGACGCGGTAATTCAGTATTTAGCGTCAAAATACAGTGTTCCCGCGCACAAGATTTTCCTGATCGGCTTGGGCAAAGACAATCCTGTCGCGCAGAATACGAGTGCGAAGGGGAGGGCCCAGAATCGGCGGGTGGACATACGATTGATGTCGAACAACGCGACTGAAACTGCGTCGTCGCAGGGTAGCTCATCGCCTCAGTCGCAACCGTCCGGTCAGCCCCAGCAGTAGCGCGAAGAAGACCGGGGCGCGCCGCGTGAAAAGCGTTGCTCCAGTCGAGTTCTCCTCCCCCAGGACCCGATGACCGCGAAGGTCGTTGGAGCAGAGCCGTTCGCAGGCTGCGAGCGGCTTTTTGCTTTCCTGTCTAGTTTTCAGAGATCATTTTCCGGCGGTCTCGTTCCAGAGAAAGGCCAACTCGTCGGCCGTATCGTTGACGAGCTGTGTGATCGAGACTCCAGCGCTGTGGCCGGCCTTCAGCTCATAGTGCAGCAGCACGGGGCGATCGCTCGCATCGTCGGCCTGTATAAGGGCCGTCATCTTGCGAGCATGCAGTGGCGCAACGCGAGTGTCGGAATCGCCGGTGTTGAACATGATCGCGGGATACTTTGTCCCGGCCTTTACACTGTGGTAGGGCGAGTACTTCAGCAAGTAGGGAAACTGCTGCGGATTGTCGGCTGAGCCGTACTCTGCGGTCCACCAACGGCCGACCAGAAAATTCTGAAAGCGCAGCATATCGAGCAACGGATAGCCGCACCAGATCGCGCCGAAAAGCTCGGGGCGCTGCGTCATCGCGACCCCCATCAGCAGTCCGCCATTGGAACGGCCACGTATCGCCAACCGCTTGGTCGATGTGTACTTGTGGTCGATCAGGTACTCGGCAGCGGCGAAGAAGTCGTCATAGACATTCTGCTTCTTTTCGAACATGCCTGCCTTGTGCCAGGCTTCGCCATATTCCCCGCCTCCCCGCAAGTTCGGCTGCGCAAAGTAACCGCCCTGTTCCATCCACCATGCATATTCAGGGTCCCAATGGGGAGTCAGGCTGATGTTGAAGCCGCCATACGCGGACATCAACGCCGGGGCACTGCCATCTCGCTTGAGTCCTTTCTTGGAGGAGATGAACATCGGAATCCGAGTGCCGTCTTTGGAAGCGTAGAAAACCTGCTTCACCTCGTAGTCGTCCGAGGGGAATGGAACCTGCGGACGGGCGAAGACTTCTGCTTTGCCGGTCGCAACATCGTAGTGATAGATGGTGGGAGGAATGTTGAAGGACTCAAAGCTGTAGAAGCCGTCATGCGAGTCCTGCCTGCCATAGACGGTAGTTGCCGCGCCCAGGGTGGGATACGTGAGTTTGCCAGCGGGCTTGCCGTCGAGATTGAAAATGCGTGTTTCGGATACGACATCGTGCAGTCCAGTCGCAAACAGTTTTCCGCCAACGATAGAGAACTGCTCGATTACATCCTTGCCTTCTGGCACGATCGCCTGCCAGTGCGCTGGTGAAGGGTCGCTCAAGCTGACTTTGACGATGCGGTAGTTCTCCGCCTGATTGTCGGTGAGGACGTACAGGTCGTCTCCATAGTTTTCCGCGGTGAAACGGCTGTCGATACCGTGGATGACAGGACGAATCGGCGCGTCGGGTGCGCGAAGATCCTTGGCATATACGTCTACACGCTTGGGAGGAACACCGTAGTTTACGTCGATGAGGAGATAGTGACCACTCTCCGTGACACGCGCCGAAATGAGTTCCATCGGCCCAAAGGTCTCACCATTGAAGGATTTCCCAAAGATCTGCTGGTCAGAGGAAACCGGCGTCCCGATTTTGTGCGAGAAGACGAGTGTTCCCGAGGGTTCGTACTTGGCGTAGTACAACGTTTGCTTGTCTGGGCTGAGGCTGATCCCCTCATAGCGCCCACTGGGCAGCACGTCGCCTAGTGACTGCCGCTTCAGCACGTCAAGGATGTGCACGCTGCCTTCGTCCGCACCACCTTCGCGAACCTCGTAGACCAGCAAGTCTGCGTCTTTTGAGACATCGGCAATGCTGACGGAAGTGTTTTGATCGGCACTTAGTTTCGTCGCGTCCACCAGCCTCTCATCTTCCCCCGAGAGACCCTTGCGCACATAGATCGAACCTTGATTTTCTTCCGGCAGGCGCTTCACGAAGAAAAAACGACCGTTGGCTTGCTGCGGGATGGTATACCGCTCGACCCTTACGAGTTGGGTGAGACGACTTAGAATCTCCGGACGAATTTTTACCTGCGAAAGGTAATCGTCGGTGTATTTCATCTGGGCGGAGAGCCAGGCACGCGTGTTGGGGCTGCTGCCGTCTTCCAGCCAGCGATACGGGTCGGTGATGGTCTGGCCGTTGAGCGTTTCCGTAACTGGCTGAGCCTGGGTGGGCGGCGGAGGAGGCAGGGTAATACCGTTGCCTCCAATAATTTCAGCTGGTTTATCGGCTGCGAGAAGAAGAAACGAACAGGCGAGACTGCCGGCGAGCGAAGCGAGGAGCATTAATTTCATCAGGCCTAATTTCTAGCACAGTGCGGTTAGGATTGCGAAAGGAAGACTACGGGGAAATGCCTACGGTGCATTCGCCATCTGATCATCGATGCGTAGCAGCGCCGCCAGAACTTCAGAGGCTTCAGGGCCATTCGGCATCTCTTGAAGGTAGAGCTGATATTCGGTCCTTGCGTTGGCCAAATGGTTTAGACGTTCGAGCGCCCGGCCTGCGACGTAGTGGCAGGCAGCAAACCCCTCATGCGGAAGCTGGTGCACTTTTTGCGCAGATTCCACGGCGGCAGCGTACTCGCCAGTTTGCAGTTCAGCAATCGCGGTGAGTGTCAGGCCACCGGGGTCGGAAGGTTCCACCATGAGCGATTTTTTCGCTAACTCTTCCGCATTGGTATATTCCCCTTTGCGCAAAAGCAAACGCGCCAGGTTGCGATCGGCATCCGCATCTTTGTCGTTCAGCTTCACTGCCATCTGAAATGCCGCGAGTGCCTTGTCGGGCTGTTCCAACTTCATGTAGGCGACACCCAGATTGTTATAGGCGGCATCGTATTCCGGATAATCATGGATTGCCTGCTGAAAGTAATCGGCGGCTTTCTCATATTCTTTGTTCTGCCATGCGGCATAACCTTTGTCGAAGACTTTTCTTGCCTCGGGAGGGATGCGAAGTTGGCCGGCTGAGGTCATGGTGCCAATAACCTCTTTTCCCGCCGAGTCCATGACCAATGCCGTGGCGCTAGCTTCTTTTGGTAGAACGTGGACGAAGGTCAGGGTCGAGCGGTCGCCACAGTTCACGGTGACCGTCTCGGAGGTAGCCTCTTGAATGCGGTCTCCTGTTACACGAAGCTTGTAGTCGCCAAGCCCGGCTACCACAAATGAAGTCTCGCCATCCGTCCTGACAAATCTCTGTTGAATGGGAACCAAAGAGGAATTCAGCAATTCAGCATAAACCATGAACGTTATAGGCCGGTCTCGGTCATCGGTGATTCGAAACTGAAGAGTAACGGAGGTATTCTGGCATCCCTGGGTGAGCTTACCTTGGGCGACAGCGGCGGGCACACAGAAAGCCAGGAGCAGCGAGCTCACCCAAAATTTTCGCAACAACATAATGCCTCACGAGCGTGCCAGGCCGGTGCGGAAATTGTAGCGCATGTAGAGGTGCCGGGTGTCAACGAACAGCTGACGCGGAATTAGGGATCGAGGCCGTTACCGCGGCGGCAACTCGCGACAGGGCTGCTTTCACGTCCGTAGCCTCCGGACCCTGCGGACTTTCCAGGAGATAAAGCTCGTACTGGGCACTGGCGTCCACCAGTTGCTGCTTGTGTTCGAAAGCCTGGCCGGCGATGTAATGGGCTAGAGCGCAACCCTCGTGGGGAAGTTCGTGTACTTTCAGTGCATCTTGCAAGGCGTTATCATAATTTCCCAATGCCAGTTCGGCGCTCGCGACCAGCATCAGAGCCGCCGAGCTCAGCGGGTCGACCACCAGCGACTTGCGAAGGAGAATTTCGGCGCGCTTATAGGCGCCGGTCTGCAGCAGCAGGCGCGAAAAATTGCGATCCGCGTCGGCGTTCTTGTCGTTAATCTGGACGGCTTGCTGAAAAGCCCTCCAGGCCTTGTCAGGTTCGTTCAGCTGGGTATAGATGAACCCGAGATTGTTGTAAGCGGAGTCATAACGAGGGTAGGAAGTCACGGCTTTCTCGAAGAGAACGCGGGCCTTGTTATAGCTATTGCCGACTAGCGCCTGCATGCCTTCGTGAAAATACTTTCTGGCGTTTTCCGGGACTGCCAGTTCCACGGTTGAGGTAATCGCGCCATATTTTGGCTTGGCATTGAAGCTAACGATTGTGCGCGGCTTCACCTCCACCACCGCAACTCGGGTGAGATGCGCTTCATCCACGACGATCTCGGGCGAGAGTTTGGGCTGAATGCTCTGGCCGGAAACGCGTACCCGATATTCTCCCGGCTCGGCGATTTCGAACCACGCTCGTCCGGCGGAATCCGTGAAAGTGAGTCGAGTGGGGACCGACGCCTGGTTCAGCAGGTCGACCCGTAACTGCTCGCCCACGCTTCGATGATTGTCCAACGTGACGCGAACCTGGATCTGCGCCCGTCCCGGCGGACTCGAAATCGCCGCAGACTCGCCTGACGCGACCGTGGCGCTCCACAGCAGGAACAACAGCACGGCGAACGAAATCGATCTCAAGCGGATCATCGTTGCCTCAGTGCAACCTAATCAGCGCCAAATAGGATGTGAATTGTATCCCAAATGCGGCCCAGATTTTGTCAATAATTCGTTCCGACGGTGGGCAGGACAGGTTTGATCAGGAAGAAAAAAGGCGGGAGCCAAGAAGGCTTCCGCCGGTGATGAGGGTACCGCGACTGCCTAGGTCTTCGCAGGAACTAGAATGGGTCGCTCCGCCGACCGGTTTCGACCTTGTAGTCCGATGGCACGACGAACAGAGAGGCGTCCGGCTCAGCGCGTGTAATGTTGGTGACGGTAGTCGTGACCACGCCCATCATGGGATCGTTATGCGTAACCATCAAGGGGATTTGCAGATCCGTAGAAACCCATCGTTCCGAGATCACTTCAATGGCTTTGTCGTTCCCGATCTCGCCTGCTGGAATCGTCCGTGTCACCCGAGTCCCCTCCGCCTGCAGTCCGTTAATCGTCTTGTTTCCGAGTTGCTCGACCTTAACGTTACTGGCATCGCCGAACTTGCCATTGGCGGGAGGGCCGTCATGCCGACCGCCCGGACCATGTGTGCCGTGACGGATGGGCATTTGGCGTGCCGTCTTGTTGGCCGTGTCCAGCAAGTATCGATTGCCGGACACCGGATCCACCAGCACGACCATCGCTCGCTTAACCGTGCCGGTCGCAGGAGTGTTCAGTTCCACGCCGATTTCGCGCCGGATCCGGCCGTCCATGTCGCGGTATATCTTGGACTGCGTAACGTTGTGGATATGTGTCCCATTGGCCAGCACAGTATCGCGCGTGACGACCAGGTCCGCAGTCATGGGTGCGCCTTTGACGGGCTTGCCTTCCCCCATCTCGGAAAACATCCCGTCACCCATTGGGCCGGGTGCGTGGAAGGTCATCATCCCACCAGGCGGCGGAGGCGGAGGTGGGGCATCCGATTGCGCGACGGATAGCACGGCCGCGAAGGCTAACATCCCAGCGAGCAACACGGCACGGCAGGCATAACCACGCCCTCTCCGTTTCGTACCATTCATAGTTTCGACCTCAAAGCAATTCTTACTGCAAGCAAGCTCAATTGACGAAGCGAATCGCCCGTACCAGGCCATCATCGCCGACCACGACATCCGCCATCACGGTTTGCACCCCGTGGGAATCTGCGGGGCCCTGTACCGGCAGCTCCATACGCACAACCTGCGCATCGCTGGAGCAGCTCAGCGGATCGCACAGCATCAAATCTGTATATCCAGCTCTGGCCAGGGCTTCCTCCGTCAGGGCCGCACTCGCGCCGGCCGCGCCAGGTTTAGCGGACTTGCGTCTTTCGCGCAGAGCCGGAGTCGTCGCCGTCGCCACGGTTCTCTCGGCAGTCTTCCGGGAGTCGCCACGATCAGTCCTGGCGGGCAACGTTACACTCTTGGAATTGCCGTTTGCCAAGCCCGTCTCCGGCGGACGATGCACGAGGCGATAACCGAGAAACATTGCGATCAACAGCGCGGCCGCAGCTGCGGCGTAGGCTCCCACTTCAAACCAGCGGCTCACACGAAGTGCCACGGGCGAGAATTTAGTTGTCTTCAACGGTGGCGAGAAGTCGTGTCGGCGAAAAGCCTGCAAGAGTGCATGTTCCACGCCAGGGCCAGCTTCGAGACCAGCCGTTGTCGCGCTCAAACTGTGCATCGCTCCCGCCAGCACCCGACGCTGACGAAGCCAAGTTTCGCAACCAGCACACTGCTGCGCGTGGCGAACGAGCTGCTCCTCGGCACTGCGCGCGACTTCGCTCAGCGTCAGCAACTCGGCTTCTTGTACAAATTCGCGGCATGTCATGACAAACACCTCGCCGTCACTCCCGAAAGTCCGGGAACTCTCGCTCCTGAGTGTTGCAACTTTTTCACCAGCATCTCGTGTCCCCGATGCAAGCGCGATCGAATCGTTCCGATGGCGCACCCCAGGGCTTCCGCCGCCGCCGCGTAACTCTGTTCCTGTAAGTCACAAAGTACAACCGCCTCGCGATAATGCTCGGGCAACGACAGTACGGCCTTCCACACCGCGCTGGAAATTTGCTCCTGCGCGATGCCTGCGACCGGATCGAACTCAACCGTCAACGAATTTGTTTCTTCCTCAGCGGATGTGGTCATCGCATTGTCTGTGTAGCTACGCTCGAGTGCCCGACGAACGAAGTTTCTAGCCACACCAAACAGATAGGCCGCCAGTACGCCGCGAGAGGAATCGAAATCGCGTCCTCGCTGTATCAGAAACATGAACACGTCTTGCGTCACCTCTTCCGCGATTCCCGTAGAACCGCTCATGTGCAAGGCGAAGCGGTACACCGGCCTTTGCCGCCTGTGATACAGAGCAGTAAAAGCCTCTTCGTCTCCGTCCAGCGCTTGGGCCAGCAGCTGTTCGTCCGTCTGGTCGGTCAGCAACGCCACCTCGGCAATCGCGGTGAATCTGATCTTTATCCTCCTACATTTCACCCCCCATGGGGGGAAAGTTCCGCGAAAGTTCTCGGCTAGGTCCAGTGCAGTCGTGCGTTTGCCAGCCGGCTGCCCTCCGGAGGTGGGCTAAAACTCTAATTTACAAAGAATTAGGCTGTAGTACGGACTGCACTGGCTGTCAGGCCTAAGAAGGAATTCGCACCGTCGAAGGATGCGGAGTAGCGGGTCCCTCTGGGCGCGAACACGTGGCGTCACTCGGTGAGCCCAACGCACCCTTGGGAACTTGCGCCGGCTGGGCCATTCGCTTGTGCCGTATCATCTGAGATCCTTCACTCGGAGCTGCTCAATAGCACTCCGGCTCGAGGACCTGCGAGACCATTTCAAATGGGGCGAGGCCGTAACTGGGCTCCCAAAAGCTTGCCTTGCTTGTGAAACTTAATAGAAAACCGCCGCATCCCACGGCCGAAGGCAAACACGCTTTGTGCAAAGGAGGCAAAGATGGCGCGCGCAACGGCAAAAGTCACTACAGACCTCGACGAGATCCGCCAATGGGTGGAAGAGCGTGGGGGGCGACCGGCTGCGGTGAAAGCAACGGAAAGCGGCGACGATCCAGGTATCTTGCGAATTGAATTCCCACCGTTCAAAGACAAACCCGGTTTAGAGACGATTAGCTGGGACGAATGGTTTCGCAAGTTCAACGAAAAGAATCTGGCCTTCCTTTATGAGGACCGTAGCGCCTCAGGGCGCCCTACCGTATTTCACAAGCTCATCAGCCGGGAAACGGCGCAAGATAACGCGGAAGAGGGTCGGCCTCAGCGGACTCGCAAAGCGCAGACGAGCAGCAAGAGCCGAAATGCCAGCAAGTCAAGCAGCCGAAGCTCGGGTCGAACCTCGGCTCGTAAGGCGGCCGCTGATAACAGTCGGCAGAAGTCCTCGGCGCGAGGAAGGTCCACGGAAAGAACCTCGCGCTCCTCAGCAAAGGCGAGTTCACGACGCGGTAGCAAGTCGTCGGCGCGGGGAAGGTCCACGGAAAGAACTTCGCGCTCCTCGGCAAAGGCGAGTTCCCGACGTGGTAGCAAGTCGTCGCGCGGGGGTTCGCGATAATGCGAATTCTGTTCTAGGATGAATGGATGCTGCAGACCATTTCCCAGACCGCGCAGAGCTCCCTAAATAGCATTGCGCAGCGCTCCCTTCGTAGCGATGAGGATCTGCCGATTCCGGTTCCGCCTGGGGAGGATCCGCCTCCTCCGGTCCAAGAGCCACCGGATACTCCTATCGTTGAGCCTGGTTCTCCGGTACACGAGCCTGGACCATCAGAGCCCAGACGGTTGTAAGGTAAAGCGGCGCATGTAAGAGAGGGCGGCTGATGGCCGCCCTTCCCGGCGAGAGTTTGGGTGTTTAGTGAGGCTGCGTCTGGTCCGAGGAATTGCTGGAATTCGGCGATGTGCCAGTTGTGTCGGAGGTGCTCCCGGAGTTGTTCTTGTTCTTCTTGTTCTTGTGTTTGCCACTCGAGTTGCCCTGGCCGGACTGTCCGCTTGCGCTGCTGCCCGTCGAACCGTTCGAACCGGAGCTGCTGCTCATTGATCCGCTGGAGCCGGACTGACTACCCGTGCTCCCACTCTGTGCCGTCGTTCCGCTCTGGCCTGTGCCCGAGCCTCCCGAACTGCCCGATCCGGATCCGCCACTCTGTGCAATTGCCATTCCTGTGCTCAGTGCTAACGCAGAAACAAAAACCAGGTACTTCCGCATACTTTAAACTCCTCCATTTGTGAGTTGTGCCAACTAAGGTCGGCATCGTCGCCCGTCGACTTCCGTTCGTGCCCGATTCGACGAGCCAGTTCTGAGATGCGAATCCTTCCAATTGTGGCGAACGAATCGAGAGCGGGAGCGAGTTGCCGGCAGGAGGTCAGTTGGGCGCGATTGCACTTCTCCACGAATGCCAAACAATTCCTGAGAAGAGCACTCTTACTGGCGCTTTTCGAGTTTGCCGTCGCGCAGCCGGAAGCGCAGACCGCGCCACTCGATCTGGTGGCTGCCGAAGCTGGCAATCCAGATGGCGAGGGCGACGAAGTCACGAAGCGGTATCAGCCACGCGTCGCGCAGCACCTGACGATCCCGTAAAACCTGCGTTCCACAAACGAGAGCGGCTGCCAGCCTGGTTGCGGCGGTGATGGCAAGGATCAGCCACGTCCACCACGCGCGCGGCGCTGCCAGAACAGCCAAGATGGCCCAGGCGAGTCCGAAGGTCGCGATCAGTCCGAAGTATTGTGAGGGCCGACGATCCTTTATGTTGCGTGCCCAGCGAAGCTGGTGGGCCCAGAATTCTGCGAAGGTATAGTCCGGCAGGGCTGTTTCAACCACCGCATCCGGGAGCTCGATGCGATAAGCCGCTTCCGCCGCGCGTGCTCCCAGCTCGTAATCGTCTCCTAGATAGTCAGCCAGCGGCTCCAGACCGCCGATCTTGCGCAGAACGGTCTTTGTAGTCGCGATGGTTGCCCCCAGGCCAAATCGAATGCCGTGCTCCATCTCACGAGCCAGGAGAACGCCTCCCATGAAATCAGTGCTGATGCCGAGCGCTTCCAGCTTCGATCCCAGCGTCCTGCCGGCGAGAGCGCGATAGAGCGTCGTCGTCATCCCAACCTTCTGGTCGACGAAGGGCGCCATCACTCGCGAAAGATAGTCCGGCTCGACGAGGATGTCGCTGTCGTTGATCAGTACATGCTCGAAACGCGCCAGCTCCAACATTTGAGCAAGGTTGCTCACCTTTCCATTTAGTCCGAGTTGTAGCGGACAAGAAACAACGCGCAGGTTTCGAGTGGGGAATTCTTCCCGGAGCCTGCTCACCAACGCAAACGCGGGATCCTGCGGGTCACTGACGCCAAACAGTATTTCGTATTCCGGATAGTCCAGCACGCAGTGGCTGCGGAAGGCCGCATACATGTGTGGATCAAGACCTTTGAGCGACTTGAGAATGCTCACAGGCGGAGCAAATTGAGTCCCCTTTTCCCCCGCCTTCTCCCGTAGGTACCGCCTTGCTGCCCAAATGCAGAGACTGTAGTAGGCGGTCCCGGCGAGGGCAAGCAGCCCGCACAGCGCGGCGAGGAGTGTAAGTGCAAGGTGCATGAAAGGGGTTCAGATTAGCAGAAGGGGTGCGATGTCATTCGTAGCGCAAGGCTTCGATGGGATCGAGATTGGCGGCTTTCCAGGCCGGATAGATGCCGAACACAAGCCCGATCGCCGCCGAAACGCCTGTCGCAGTCAGCACCCAGGCCAGAGACAAACTGGCCGGTAAAGATGGGAAGACGGCGGGAACCAACGCAGTCAGAAGTCCTCCCGCGACCACGCCCAACACTCCGCCAATCGCGGTCAGCGTGATGGCTTCCAGGGTGAACTGCAGCAGCACGTCGCGCTTGCGCGCGCCGATCGCCTTGCGCACCCCGATTTCCCGGGTCCGCTCCGTCACCGACACGAGCATGATGTTCATAACGCCGACGCCACCCACCAACAGCGCCACGCTTGAAACCGCAAACATGAAAATGAAAATGCCACCCGTAAGCTGATTCCAGACGTCGCTGAGCGCGTCCTGGCCGAATACATTGAAATTGTCGGCTTGGTTGGGAGCAAGATGACGGCGGCGGCGTAACAGCGCGCGCATCTCATCCATGGCGGCGTCCATGTCAGCGTGCGAAGTCGCCTTTACCGTGATCCAGACGGTCTTCACCTCCGGGTGCAGCTTGCGTACCACGGAGATCGGGATCCGCGCGATGTTGTCTTCCGGATTCGATCCGCCGCCAAACGCGGATTTGCGCTTGGCCATCACGCCGATGACCTGGAAGAGCTCTCCCTCGATGGCAATCTCCTTCCCGATCGGATCCTCGTCTTCGAAGAGCTTCTCCGCGGCGTCGCTGCCCAGAACAGCCACCGGACTGTGATGATCGTTTTCTGTCTCGGTGAACCATCGACCTTTTACGATTTTCAGATCATCGGTTTGCATCGTGGCGGGCAGGTTGCCGTCGATGATGGTGTTCTTGGTCCGGCGGCCTTCGTACTTCACCGCGAAGGTTCCGGTTCCGAATTGCGGTTGCACAATGCGCAGGCTGGCCGTCGCATACTTCACGTGCGGCAGATCGCGCATGGCCAGAGCATCGTCAATCGTGAGCTCCTTGCGCGATAGCATTTCTGTGGTCGGCCGTCCGAAGGTAAACGGCGAGAAGTGAAAGGCATAGACGACATCCGATCCCATGTCTTTCAACATGGCTTCGATATTGGAATTCAGGCCGCGGACAACGGAAGAAATAACAATCACCATCATGACGCCAATCACGATGCCCAGCACGGTCAGACCCGACCGCATCTTGTTCTTGGCAATCGTCTCCAGCGCCATGCGCAGGATCTCTTTGTAGTCACTTCTCCGCATCGTGCACCTTTAGCCGGCCCCTCCTACAACTCGAACCGCAGCGCGGTAATGGGATCAAGTTTGGCGGCCTTGCGGGCCGGATAGACGCCGAAAAAAATGCCCACGCTGGCCGAGACGAATAGTCCGGCGGCAATCGCCCACAGCTTGATCGCAGACGGCATGCCAATGGCCAGCGTAACGACTTTCGCGATGCTGACTCCGCCGGCCACACCTAATAATCCGCCGATCAGCGACAGGGTTACCGCCTCGATAAGGAATTGACGCAACACATCGCGTGGCCGTGCACCCAGCGCTTTTCGTATGCCAATCTCACGCGTACGTTCCGTCACCGCGACCAGCATGATGTTCATGATCACGATGCCTCCTACAATCAGCGAAATGGAGGCGATCACGATCATCACGATGAAGAATGTGCCGCTCAGATCGGACCACAGGGAAAGGAAACTCTGATTCGTTTCAATGACAAAGCTGTCTTTCTCACCAACGCGATCGTGGCGTTGCGAACGCATGATGACGCGGGTCTGATCGATGGCCTGCTCGAAGGGAGTGCCTACGTCCATGGCCTTTGCCCAGATGTTGATGCTGTTGTGCGTACCATACGCTTTGAACCAGCTGGCAATGGGCATGATGACGTAGTTGTCGCGGCTCTGGCCCAGCGTCTTGCCTTCCTTCTTACCGACGCCAATGATGCGGTACTCCCGGCCGTCTACCCGTATGGTTTTGCCCAGAGGATCGGTGTCTCCCAGCAAGTTCTCGCGAATGTCTTGTCCTATGATCACCACGGGCGACGTGGTGTCTTCGTCGTTCTGGTTGAGCATTCGTCCGGCGACCAGGTCAAGGTCATAGATGGATGCCATACTGGGAGTCCAGCCACGGACCCAGGTGTCGGTACTGTTCTGCGTGCCGTAAACGATTTTGCCGTCGTTATTGTTCCGAATCGAGGCGCCCACAATCTTGCAAGCGTCGCACCCGTCAGCCACGGCACGGTACTGCTCCATGGTGACATCTTTACGTTTGTTTCCCTCGATGAATTCGTCGGCATCGGTGATCACGTTGGGTAATTTGCTGGTAATGAAGACGTCAGCGCCAAGATTAAAGATCTTTTCGGCGACGTAGCCATTGATGCCGTTCACAAACGTGACTACGGCGATCACCGCCGACACTCCAATGACGACGCCCAGCAGGGTGAGCACAGAGCGGAGTTTGTTGGCCCACAGCGACAGCAGGGCTATGCGGATGGCTTCCGAGATATTCATGTCAGCACTCGGGCGGAACGTGCCGCCGATTTGACGCCTGGGATTGTCTTTAGTCTACAGGAGCCAAGACCGTAGATGCCCCTAAAGTGCCAGCGCCCGAACCTTGACCGCGAGGGTAAACTAGTTTAGCGCGACTCAAAGGGCTCGCAACCTGTTCCAGTGTCTGCCATAGACATGCAAGCATCGGCTGTTTTATCGCACACCGCAGTAGCCAGTCGCGCTGCTTCACAGCGGCGGCAGGTTTGGAGCCATATCTTTCGCGAGCCAACTCTGATTGCGCTGCAAACGATGCGCGCCCACAAGCTTCGCTCATTCCTCACGTTGCTGGGGATTATCCTTTCCGTTTCCACGCTCATCCTGGTGGTAGCACTGATTGATGGGATGAACGGCTACTTTGCCGAGCGCGTCGCGAACCTGGGATCCAATGTTTTTGTCGTTAATAAGATCGGGGTGATCAGCGATTCGCAGGCTTATTTCAAGGCCCTGCGTCGTAACCGCGATGTCACGTGGGAAGACTACGAAGCCTTGCGCGATAACCTGAGGCTTCCCAAGGCGGTTGGGGTCCAGGTCAAGTCTACCGGGAACGTGCGCTCCGACCGCCAAAGCCTGGAAGACGTCAGCATTCGCGGCGTCACCGCCAGCATGGGGCAGATTGGCCTGGACGAACCCGCCGTCGGACGCTATATCAACGACAGTGACAACGAGCATCACGCCATGGTTGCCATGCTCGGCTCAGACGTTGCGGCCAAGCTCTTTCCCGATACTGAGCCGCTTGGGAAATCTATTGCCATCGAAGGCCAGCAGTTCGAGGTCGTGGGTGTGGCCAAACCGGTTGGCGATGTTTTCGGGCAGTCGCAGGACGCCTTCGTCTATATTCCGGTGGAAAGCTGGATGAAGCTTTACGGTCGCAACAAGTCACTTTCCATCAATATTCAGGCACAAGGTCCGGAATGGATGGAGCGTACGCGCGAAGAAGCGCGGGTCATGATGCGCTCGCGCCGCCATCTCGGGCCGAAACAAAAGGACAGTTTCGGCGTCGTCTCCAGTTCCAACTTGATGGACCTCTGGAACAATCTCACCGGAACTTTAGCCTCGGGCATGGTGAGCTTGGTCTCCATCTTTCTTTTGATCGGGGGTGTTGTCATCATGAACGTGATGCTGGCATCCGTTACCGAGCGCACGCGTGAGATCGGTATTCGCAAGTCCCTCGGCGCCAACCGGCGTGACATCCTGATGCAGTTTCTCATCGAGTCGACCGTCATGGCAGTAACGGGCGGCATCGTGGGTGTGTTCATCGCGTGGATTATCGCGATCGTCGTGCGGAATACGACTCCCGTGCCCATGTCGGTACCGATTCGAGCTGTCCTCCTCTCGGTGTTGATTTCCTCGGCTGTGGGCATATTTTTTGGGGTGTATCCGGCGCGGAAAGCCTCGCGCCTCGATCCGATCGAAGCCCTGCGATTTGAGACCTGACGGCAGCTCGCGCCGAAGGCGAAATCCTGATTTGTCATGTCGGGCGCTGCGAGGCATCTGCGTTCTTGATAATGAAACGGTGGCCAGGGCAGATCGCGGATATGTTCGTGGTGGAAGTAGCAGGCATCTTTAGCACAATCTCGATGCGAGGAGTCGAAACCCGGCTATCATCACTTAGTAATGGATCTCGGCGAAAATTCGCGGATGGCCCTGCATACGGTGCGCGAGCACAAAATGCGCTCGTTCCTCACCGTGCTGGGAGTTGTCATCGGGGTTGCCGCCATGATTTTTGTGGCGTCCATCCTGGTGGGTGTCAACGGAAGCATCCAGGACTACCTCAACGACTACGGCACCAATACGCTCTTCATTTTTCGCTTCCAAACCTCTCTCCGTAGTGGCCGGGTTACTGCCGAAGAACACGCACGTAAACCCCTCACCCTGGAAGATGCTGAAGCGATTCAAGCCGAGTGCCCCAGCATAAAGAATGTAACCGCCGAGGTTACGTCGCGAATTTCGCTCGATGCTCCCCGCCGTACGCCCCCTTCAGCGCGTTATGGCGCCCACGAGGTGACAGGGGTTGATTTCTCCGGCACCACTCCTCTGTATCAGGACGTCTACAACGCACGTGTAGCGCAGGGCCGGTTTTTTACCGACGCCGAGAACCTGCATGGCATAGACGTTGCGGTCATCGGCGACGAAGTGAACAACGCGCTCTTCCCGGGTGATGGCGGGGTGGACAAGACAATCCTGGTGGAAGGTACGCCCTACACGGTTGTTGGAGTATTTGAAAAGCGCAAAAGCCAATTCCTGGGCGATGACTCAGCCGACAAAATCGTCAGAATACCCTACAACACTTATCGCAGGCATTATCCGATGGATGAGGAGCATTTCCTCGGTGCCGAGGCGTATCCGGGAAGGAAGGCCGAGGCGGAAGACGAGATTCGCGGCCTGCTGCGACGGCGTCGTCATGTACCCGTGGATAAGCCTGACAACTTCGCCATCAGTAGCGCCGAAGCCATCGCCGATGCCTTTCGCCAGATTATGAGCACTGTCGCGCTCATGACGGTGATCGTCAGTTCGGTTGGCTTGCTGGTTGGTGGGGTCGGCGTCATGAACATTATGCTGATGTCGGTCACCGAACGAACGCATGAGATCGGGGTTCGCAAAGCCATCGGCGCCAGGCGCGGAGACGTGATCCGGCAGTTTCTGACGGAGGCGATTGTTCTTACCGGACTGGGAGGGCTTTTAGGTGTGATTGTCGGAATGGCTGCTGCGGCGGCGCTTCCTTTTTTCTTTCCCGCGATGCCGACCTCCGTTCCGGCTTGGGCCTTGGTTGCGGCATTGCTGATGGCGATGAGCGTCGGCTTATTCTTCGGAATGTATCCGGCGGTGAAGGCCGCGCGGCTCGATCCGGTGGAAGCGCTGCGCTACGAGTAAAGATTCGGCCGTGTGGGACAGCCCTTTGTATGGGGCTACGCGATAGCGGGCGATCATTCTTTCCACGTTCACCGAACGAATAGCAGCGACGCGCGGCCAGTGTGCTCTAATGAGCACATCTTCAACACTTCCTTATCGAAGGAATGCCGATGCCATTCAACAGTCGTCGTGTTTCGTTCCATCTTGCATTGGGTTGCGCGATTGTCTTGTCGCTGTGCACTGCTGCTCTGGGTCAGAAGATCAAGGTGGAGTACGACAAGAGCCTCGACTTCTCGCAGTTCAAGACTTTCGCCTGGGGACATCACGACGCTTCGTCGCGGCCGAATCTCGCGCTCGCCATCGCGGGGGCAGTCCAATCTGATTTGGAGCGCCTGGGACTGAAAAGAGTCGACGAGAACCCCGATCTGTACGTCCAGATGTACGGCGCGGTCGATCACGATTTGAGTATCGCAGAGGCGAACCCGCTCTATGTCAACGGCATTCCGTCGATCGAGGAAGCGTATGACCTGTGGTATGGCATTTCCGGGCGTCCCACTGTGGTGACGGTGCACAAGGGACAACTTGTGGTTGACCTCATTGCCGCAAGGCAGAAGAAGCTGGTATGGCGCGGCGTGGCCCAGGACAAGTTGAGCGATAAGAGCAGCAAGCTGCTCGAGCAAGTAAACCGCGCTGTGGAGAAGATGTTCCTGCAGTATCCGGTGAAGGCCCAGTAGCGAGCAAGCTCTTCTTGGCAGAACCCGTTTTACGAATTGTCATCACGAGCAGGCTTTAGCCTGCGAGGGATCTGCTGTTGGCGCGGTACCGCATCGCAGCCCGCAGAAAAGCAGATCCCTTGCTGCGCTCGTGATGACAATTCAAAATGGCGACGAGGAATCGATAAGTGAGGCCTACGAGGTTACTTCCGCCGGCTGCTGGTTGCGTTTGGGACGCCGGTTTTCCTGCAGAATCTTTTTGCGCAGCCGCAGTGACTTGGGCGTGACTTCTACCAACTCATCATCGGCAATGAACTCGATCGCCTGTTCGAGGTTCAGGTTCTTGAAGGGGACCAGCCGGATGGCGTCGTCCGCGGTGGAAGACCGCATGTTGGTCAGCTTCTTTTCGCGTACGATGTTCACCGTTAGATCATTATCGCGGGAGTTCTCCCCAACCACCATCCCCTCATAGACCTCGACACCAGGTCCGACAAACATTTCTCCGCGCTCCTGCAAACCCCAGAGCGCGTAGGCCGTGGTGGTTCCATTTCGGTCAGCCACTAGCGCGCCGGTTACGCGATGTGGAATGTCGCCCTGCCACTCCGTGTAGCCCTCGAATAGAGCGTTCATCACGATGGTGCCGCGCGTGTCCGTCAAGAGCTCGCTGCGCAAACCGATTAGCCCGCGGCTCGGAATCACGAACTCCATGCGCACCCGCCCGTAGCCATGGTTGTGCATCTTCTGCATCTGGCCCTTGCGTGCGCCCAGCTTCTCTATTACGACGCCGACAAACGCATCTGGGACATCGATGGTGAGGCGTTCGATCGGTTCCATCAATTTGCCATCGACATGCTTGGTCACGATTTCGGGCTTACCGACGGCAAGTTCGAAGCCTTCGCGACGCATCATCTCGATCAGAATGGCCAGTTGCAGTTCGCCGCGCCCCATCACCTTGAACGAGTCCGTGCTGTCGGCATCTTCGACGCGAAGCGAGACGTTCGTCAGAAGCTCTTTCTGGAGACGGTCGCGCAGGTTGCGCGAAGTGACGTACTGCCCTTCGCGTCCGGCGAACGGGGAAGTGTTTACCATGAACTGGATCGCGATTGTCGGCTCGTCGATGGTGATCACCGGCAGGGGAGCCGGGTTCTCGACGTTGGTGATGGTTTCGCCGATGTTGATGCCGCTTACCCCGGCCACCGCGACGATATCGCCGAGCTCCGTCTGCGTGATGTCGGTGCGCTTCAGCCCGGAGAAGCTGAACAGCTTCGTGATCTTCACGTTCTCCATTGAGCCGTCGCGCTTGGCAATCGCCACATCTTCACCGGTAAACAGAGTGCCATTAAAAACACGCGCGATCGCCAGCCGTCCAAGATAGTCGCTGTAATCCAGGTTCGCGACCAGTACCTGCAAGGGACCTTCGGGATCACCCGTGGGATGAGGGATGGTGTCAACAATGGTCTCGAACAGCGGCTGCAAAGTATCGCCTGGCTTGTCCGGATCCGTGGTCGCGGTGCCGATCTTAGCGTTGGTGTAAAGCACCGGAAATTCAAGCTGATCTTCGGCGGCATCAAGATCGATGAACAGATCGTAGATTTCGTTGAGCACTTCCTGCGCGCGGGCGTCTGGACGGTCGATCTTGTTGATGACCACGATGGGCGGAAGCTTGGCTTCGAGAGCTTTGCTTAGCACATAACGCGTTTGCGGCAGAGGACCTTCGCTGGCGTCGACCAGCAGCATCACGCCGTCGACCATCTTCAGGGCTCGCTCTACTTCACCACCAAAGTCGCTGTGGCCCGGCGTATCTACGATGTTGATCTTGATGTCGTGGTAAAAGATGGCCGTGTTCTTCGCGAGAATGGTGATGCCGCGCTCCCGCTCAAGATCATTCGAATCCATCACGCGCTCGACGTGCGACTCATTGGCACGGAAAGTGCCGCTCTGGTTCAACATGGCATCGACGAGCGTGGTCTTTCCGTGGTCGACGTGCGCGATGATGGCGATATTGCGTAAACTCTTGCTCAAAACGAAGATCCTTCCTGCAATGGGGAAAACCGGATGCGATCAGGCAAACGGAGGGCTTTAACCGGGTGCTCTCAGTTTACATTAGGCGAGGACTTTCATCAGCAACGCGTAAGTTCTCTCTGGAAGCGCTGGCAAAGAGAAACTGCATCTCCGTGTTTCACGTAATTGACACAATAGAAATTTTGAATTGGACGCCCGCAGCAACTCAGGACAAACTCTGCCCAACGGGGTATTTCGAATGAACACATCTGGTGCTGCGTGGCAGGATCACGGTGCGGCTTCTCGATTTCAACCTACATTCCTGATGTGTCGTCCCACGTTGTATGACGTGAACTACGTCATCAATCCCTGGATGGCGGGTAACGTTCATCGCTGCAGTCGGCAGCAGGCCATGAAACAGTGGGAGCGCCTCTACGACACGATGTCACGGATCTCGCGCGTCGAACTGGTAGAGCCGCAACCTGGATCGCCCGACATGGTTTTCACGGCGAATGCAGGGTTGGTACGCCACGGAGTTGTTGCGCTCAGCCACTTCCTGCATCCCGAGCGGCAGGGCGAAGAGACGCACTTCCGGCGGTGGTTCTGTGATTCGGGCTATGCGGTGATCGAGATTCCATGTTCAACTTCGTTTGAGGGCGAGGGAGACGCGCTGTTCGAATGGGACGGTTCGCGCCTGTGGGCGGGACATGGCGTTCGCACCCGACAAGCCAGCCATCGCTACCTCAAGCAGACCTGGCACTCCGAGGTGCTGTCCTTACGCTTGGTGGATCCGCGCTTTTACCATCTCGATACCTGCTTCGCTCCCTTGTATGGCGGCTACGTTATGTACTTCCCCACAGCTTTTGACGAAGCTTCCAGAATCACGATTGAGGAACACTATCCCGAGGAGAAGCGTATCCCGGTGGAAGAGCTCGATGCTCTGCGCTTTGCCTGTAACGCGGTCAACATCGGCAAAGTCGTCATTCTTAACGAAATCAGCGACATGTTGTTGAACCGTCTCGAGTCCCACGGATTCGTCGTGCTGCAGGTTGAATTGAGCGAGTTCCTCAAGGCCGGTGGCGCTGCGAAGTGCCTGGTCCTGCGACTGAGTGAGTTGGACATTACCCACGACGCGCCGGAATATCTCGCGCCGCACTTCGATAGCTGAGCGTTTGCAGGGCGCGAAGAGCCTCTGAAATAAAGAGTGGGCCGCTCCTTACGGAACGGCCCGATTGATAGTTGCTCGATGGTTCCAGGAGGCTACTTAGCCAGTTTGCGGCGAACAACTCCGACCAACCCGAGCACGCCACTTCCCATCAGCAACAGGCTTGACGGTTCCGGGGTTGCGGAAGCGAAGAAGCCATGCTGAAGGCCGTCGGCGCCGACGTAGAAGCCGGTAATCTCGCCCGAGTTGCTGATACCAGTGATCTGGGTGATGGACACGCCATTGATAAGTGCTTGCGACGGGTCATCGAGGAACGTGTACTGTCCGGTGGCGATGTTGTAAAGGAAACCGTGCTGGCTGCCGTTGGTCGTGCCGTAATAGCCGACGGCTTCGTCATGATCGTTAATACCCAGCACCTGCGAGAACAGGAAGTTTCCTACGTTGGGATCGGCTAACAGAGAGAAGGTTTTTGCCGACATATCGTACAGAAAACCGTGCGAAGTCACCCCGTCAGTCGAGAAGAAGCCAGCCACCAGACCGTTGTTGTTGATGCCTTGCGCATTCACGATCAAAGCGTTGCTCACCGGATTCAGCGAAGTGAACTGGCTGTTCCAGTAGATGAAACCAGGCGAAGTGCTGGTCAAGCCGTCCGTGTACTGTCCTACGATGGCACCTTTATCGTTGACGCCAAAGGCGATCTCGGACATCGTATTCCCGTTGTAAAAAGGCAGCGTGGTTTCGATGCCGTTCTTGTAGCTGAATGCATTGTTGCCGTCCTGGCCCACGACCAACTGGCTTTTGTTGACGCCATTGGCGAAGGTGGTGAAACCCAGGTCAAGCAGAGTGAACGTGCCGTTGGCCTTGCGAATCCAGTTCATGTTGCCATTGGCTCCCATGCTGAAGCCCACGATATCGCCGTTGTTGTTGATGCCGTCGACGGTGGTGCCTAAGCTGGCGTCCCCCGTGCCGTCGAATGAGGTGAAAACGTAACTTGAGCTGGCCCAGGCCGGTGACGCCGTCAGAGCTACGGCAAGGGCAGCGAGCACTGCGAGCATTTTAATTTTCTTAACCATTGTTCCTGTCTCCTGTTGAACTAGGCCCATCGCGTACCGAGGCCTTGCGTTCGGCCCCTGACTGGGTCAAGGGCAGCAGCCTTTGTTGCCGCTCATCTAGTAAGGCGACGCTGGCGGCGAAATTCCCTCAGGAGTGTAAAGTTTTTATTTTTTTCTGAGTTTTGCATCCGTGGGTCAATCTTGCAGGATTGCTGACCAAAGGGCGTAAGTGGCTTTGTTCCATGCAGATGGACTGCTTCTTGCGGTGAGATGTGAGGAAAGAGTCGAGTCGATGATGAGATATAATCGCGACAAAATATGGCGTCCAGCGACCTGGTAACGTCTCTCCTCCAACAGTGGACCAATGGAGACAAAGAAGCGCTCGACCAGCTGATGCCCGTGGTTTATGACCAATTGCGGAAGCTGGCTCGAAGTTGCTTGCGTGCGGAGCGGCCCGACCATACCCTCAGGGCAACAGCTCTGGTTCACGAAGCCTACCTAAAACTTGTCAACGCCGATGTTCCCTGGCAGAGCCGTGTACATTTTTATGCGGTGGCCGCCCAGGTTTTAAGGCGTATCTTGATCGACCATGCGAAAGCGCATAAGCGAGAAAAACGCGGCGCCGGCGCCGAAAAAATTTCTCTCGATGAGGCGGTCATGGTTGGTCCCGAAACCTCGGCCGGGATCCTGGAACTGGACGATGCGCTGAAGAGATTGGCCGCCCAGGATGAGCGCAAGAGTCAGATTGTCGAACTCCTCTTCTTTGGCGGATTAACCTACGACGAGACGGCAGCCGCCCTCAATATATCTCCCGCCACCGTTCATCGCGAACTGAAGATGGCAAAAGCATGGCTTTACCGCGAGCTCAGCAACGTAGGGCCGGTTCAGGACTAACGGCGCAGGGACCGCGATGGTTCCCAAATCAGGCGCTACGTACATGAACGAAACCACCGCGGGCGTCGGCCGGATGGCGGAACGCCGACCTCGGATGTTTGCGCAGTGCGGGCTCACTCGCGCGGAGAAGCTGCTCGCCTTCAGCAGTCCGCTTCTCGGCTACCAGACAGGCACCCAGCGCACTTTCCGCCTCCGCAATTCGCCAGGGCGACAAAGCGAACGGCTGCGAGCGTGCCGAGGCCAGCGCCGTTCGAAGAACTGCATCCGCTTCCTCCAGTTTGCCTTCCATCGTTAGTGCTTCACCGAGGCGAACTTCTGCCGCGATGATGGCAGGGTGGCCCGGATTGAATTTTTTCTCACGAATTGCAAGCGCTTTGCGGAGCATCGGTTCGGCTGTCTTCGGGTCGCCTTGAAAGACTTGAACTTCTGCAACCTCGATCAGGGAGGTAGCCACGTCGGGATGATCCTCGCCACCCAAGCTGCGGCGCATCGCCAAAGCCTGGAGCTCATAGCTCTCCGCCGCGGCATAGTCGCCCTTGTCGAATTGCAGCAGGCCCAGATTTGCGATGATTGCGGCCGCGCGCCAACCCGCTCGCCCGTTGGCCTTTTCTGTCAAGGCCAAGGCCTGGTTGAAGTCCTTTTCCGCTTCCATGTAGTCGCCCTTTTCCTGCATGGCGCGGCCCAAATTGTTGAGCGAGGCTGCCATGGACGCTTCGGAATGGGGTAATTTGCGCTGGATCGCGTACGCCCGTTCCAGAAAGGGCACCGCTTCAGCCCATTCCCCTTTTTCCAGGAGAATGTATCCGAGATTGTTCAGCGGATAGTAAAGATCGGGATGGTTTTCTCCTGAGACTCTTGTGCGCCCCTCGAGCACCTTGCGGTCCGCCGCCTCAGCTCCGTCAAGATCACCCGCGTCGATCAGGGAACCGGCAAAGTTGTGCAGGCTGTTCAGATAGTCGGGACTGTCCGGTCCCTTGGTGCGCTTGTCGATGTCCACCGCTTCCCGCAGGAGTTGTGCGGCCTCAGGATAGCTTCCCTTGCGCTCGAGAACCCATGCGAGGTAGACGCGAGGCGAATCGCCTGCATTTGGATCTGATCGGCGATAGATGGCCAGGGCACGACGCAGGATCAGCTCCGCTTCCGGAATGTGATCTTCCCAATACAGACACTCGCCAAGGTCCGCCAGACTATCGGCAACTACGAGGTCATCGCCACCTAACTTCTTTTCACGGATCGCGAGCGACTGACGGAATAAAGGCTCGGCGCGCTCGTATTGGTTCTCCAGTCGCAAGGTCGTGGCCCAGGCATCCAGGGTCGACGCCGTCTCGAGGCTGTCCTCTCCTGACGTCCTTCTGCGAATGTCATAGGCGTGGTGCAGCAGAGGTTCCGCTTGATCGTACATGCCCAGCGCGGTGTAGGCGCGTCCTATGTTATCGAGCATGGTGGCTTGCAGGGCAGGCTGCCCTGCGAGTTCCGAGTCAATGCGCTTCGCGCCCTGATCCAGGAGGTCACGGGCTGTGACCTGCTTGCCCCGCGCACGGTCCGGCGTTGCCGCCTGGAAGATGCTGTTAAGAAATTGCGTTTCCCGCTCGGCGGTGCGCCGTTCGCGGTTGGCCTGCCGTGCCAGCAGCCCCATGGCGATGCTGAAGCCGATCAGAGCCACTGCGAACAGTGCCGTCGCCACCACGGCGGCCTTGTGACGGCGAATGAACTTACTCGAGCGGTAAGTCCAGGTTGCAGTTCGGGCCCGCACAGGATACCCGGAAAGGTAGGCCTGAACATCGGCAGAAAGCGCCGATACCGACGCATAGCGACGGGCCGGCTCCTTGCGCATCGCCATTAAAACGATATTGTCCAGATCGCCGCTGAGCTGACGCCTGACTTCGGGTTCGAGCGGTGCGACTGCCGCTTGCGTGGCAATGCTCGGCGGCTCCGGTTCCTGCTCGCAGATGATCTGAAACACTTCGAAAGGACTTTTGCTGTCCAGACGGAACGGACGTTGCCCGGTCAACAACTCATACAGAAGGACGCCCAGGGCATAAACATCGGTCGCGGTTGTGATCTGTTCGCCACGGATCTGTTCCGGGCTGGCGTACTCGGGAGTCATCATTCGCTCCCGGGTTTGGGTCACTGACTGCTCGTCCACCTCGGGGTTCAGCAACTTGGCGATACCGAAGTCGAGCAGCTTCGGCGTGCCTTCGGGAGTTACAAGGATGTTGGCCGGTTTGATGTCTCGATGAACGACCAGGTTTTTGTGGGCGTATTCCACTGCCCCGCACACAGTACGGAAGAGCCGGAGGCGCTCGTTCGTGTCCAGTTTTTGGCTGTGGCAGTACTCGTCGATGGGAATGCCCTTCACGTACTCCATGACCAGGTAGGGGGCATCGTGATCGGTGATTCCAGCGTCCAGCAGCCGAGCGACGTTGGGATGATTCAGACTGGCAAGAATCTGCCGTTCGGCGCTGAAGCGTACCAGCATGGCTTGGGCCTGTTTCAAGCCCGGACGCATTACCTTGATGGCGACTTCCTGCTGGTAAAGCTGGTCGGCGCGCACCGCGAGATAAACCTCGCCCATCCCACCTTCGCCAAGCAAACCCATGAGTTGATACGGGCCGATGCGTTGACCGACGTCTTTTGCCGCGACTCCCTGCGCAGCTTGTTCGATAGGTTTTTGTAGAAACCCAAATGTCTTGCTGGAAGACTCCAGAAGGGATTCGATCTCCTTGCGCAAGCTGGAATCATCGCCGCAGGCCTCATCCAGAAAGGCTGGGCGATCCGCCGGCTGAAGGTCGAGAGCCTGATAGAACAACCTCTCCAGTCGGTCCCAATGGCCGCTTCCGGCTGCGGCCGTCATGGAAATGCCCAGGGCCGGGAGCTGCGGACAAAAATTTCGGCCCCTGCCGTGACCATCCGTGGCCCGTGTCGCAAGCCATGGAACTTCTGCGAAACAAGAGCCTTTCGACCAGAAGGTCGCCAGAGAAGCCAGTGCCCGCAAGGACTCGAGTGGAGCATGGATTGATTTGGCACCATCGCGCGCGTCTCTGCAGATTGCGATGTTGGCGGCGACAAGGAGGGGAGGTCGCCGGGAATGACTCCCGCCTGAACAAAAGGCAACGTCCAAGTGCCCGAATTATACCTTAGCCAGACGCGTTGCCGGCGGCTTTTGAACAGAGCAAAGCCGCCGGTGTGGCACGTGGGTATGGAGTTAGACCGTTCGAAGGTTGGCTTCGATACCTCCGAAGCCCACGACCCAGCGTTGGACGTGAATCCGTGGGAACATCCTCGACCGGCTTTACGAACCCGATCCCTTTCTCCAGAAGACCCCCGTCCAGTCGACTTGCTGTATAGGATCGAGAATATTGTGCCTCGTCCGAAAATCGTTTGTCGCTTGCTTGCACGGCGACAAGGCGCCGTAGTCATCAACGATGACAAAACCTCCCACTGCGACCTTGTGATACAGAGCATCCAGCGCATCCATCGTCGATTCGTACAGGTCGCCATCCAGGCGAAGAAGAGACAGCGTTTCGATAGGCGCAGCCGGCAATGTGTCTTTGAACCAGCCCTGCAGGAAGCGCACTTGGTCATCGAGCAAGTCGTATCTGCGAAATAGGTCCTGCACCGTACCTAGATCGATCGCCAGCATGGGATACCGGCTACGGCTCAAATCGAGACCTTCATCTTGCCGCAATGTTGGGACTGGCAACCCTTCAAAGGAGTCGGCAACCCAGACTGTGCGGTCCTCGTCGTTGTGAGCGGCGAAATATCCTCGCATAAAGATGACTGCGCCCCCGCGCCAGACGCCGCATTCGATGACATCTCCGGGAACGTTTTCTCTTCGGATTACCTCCAAGCAGGCTTCCACGTTTTCTAATCGGCGACGACCAATCATGGAGTGTTGGAATCCCAAATTCTGTATCGTGCGCCCGTAGTTGATTCCAACCTGCGCGAGCTCGACATACTCTCGAAACATTTCAGGCCGATGTCTTCGAATGTCGAGGAATGTCTCATGTTGATAGATTTCCTTGCCTTCTAAGCAGAGCCGAAGATAGATAAGCCGAAGTTCGTTTTCGGTATATAGCTCCTCCAACAGGCTCTTCTTCAGCAAGTCGAGATAGCGGGTGACGGGAGAGATCATAGGTGGGTTCGGTTGCGGCAACGATCAATCCTATCATCAGACCAGCGTCACTCAGAGTCACGACATTCATCGCTTCCGGCGCCCCGTCGAGAAGAGCAGACTCTGCTGATCGGGTAGCTGCTCTCTCTGGGAAATCCGCACACGAAGTCTGGTGTGCATTTGCTTTCGAAGCCTGGAGCGCGACGCTTGTCGCGAGCCATCGGAGCGTACTATGCGTGCTAAACTTAGGCCCGCACCAGGAGCCGCTGCTCCGTGAACAGGATCGCGTGTGGGTGATGAGAATGGCATTTGAGACGCCACGCGAGTTTAGACTTCCGAAGGATGCGAGCCTGGCGAAAGCGATGGAAGAGCTGCGCCAGCAGCTTGATGTTGGCCCTGATTCTCGACTTGAGCTCGAGCCCGCCGCCCATTCGGTAGCCAACGAGTCTTCGAAAGCCGCAGGCCGAAGTAAACCGGCCGCTACTCCGGAAGAGGACAGTTCCGGCACTTCTGCCCCAGAGATCTATTCTCGCTTGGTCGGAGAAGGAACATCGTTCGTGGCGCGGCGGGTCGTAGATTCCCCGCTCATTACGCGGCAACACTCGTTATCTAAACTCCGTCTCAATCTGGAGGAGTGCCGTGTCATTCTGAAGTATTTGGAGTCTGGTCCCCGCCGGAGTGGAACGGTAGGCAAACTGAAGAACCGGATTACCTCCGTCACTCAGCGCGCACTCAACTGGTTTATCACGCCTTCGATAACCTTCGATCGGGCGGCGGCCGATGCGCTCAACGAATGTGCTACGTCGCTGGACCTTCTGTCGCGGCAGGTCAAGGCTCTCGCTCAAGACTTGGTCGAATTGTCGGGTTCGGTCAGGCAGTTGCAGTTATCACAACAGGAGCGCTCCGCAAGACCTGAGTCGACGTCCCATGACTCCAAATCCTAGGTACTGTTGTTCAATGCTATGGAGAACTGTATCTGAATTATTTTCCCGCCGGGCAGACATCCGGTCCACCTACTGCGCAAAATAGCTGAAGACGTCGAGCACCAGGTTTGTCGAGCCGGACGCGAAAACGTCGATATATCCATTCAACATCGGCACGATCGCCATGTTGTTGGTGATCGCTCCGTCGACAGCGTTCAGCGAGGCAACGCGGGGCTGATTTTCGCCGTCGGGCCACAAGGTCAAATATCCGAGCGGTGCAGCCGGCACGGCGGTGACATTGAACACCACCGCCTGGGCGGCAAGCGGAATTCCACACCCATTGGCGGAAATGTTTATGGGCGGCGCTAATACCCCGGCGAACGCCCCTGTCGTCTGTCGTGTGTCTATCAAACGACAGGGTGCGACCGCGTAAAGCGACTGAGGATTTGTCCCGCTGCCGGGTGGGGCGAAATATCCGTTGACGTCGACCACGAGGTCCGTATCGCTGGTGACAAATACGTCGATCTCTCCATCGTCGCCAGCTGGCACGATCGCGGCGTTCGCCGTGGTTGTTCCGGTCACCGCATTCAGTGTTGCAACGAGGGGCTGCTCCTGCCCGTGAGGCCATGCCGTCATGTAGGAAAGTGGGCCTCTTGGGACGGCCGTGAAATTCAGTGAATATGCCTGTGCAGAAGCAGAAAGGTTGCAGTTGCTTTGAAGAATGGGGAAGGTCCGAACTAGCTTTCCGCTGAGAAACGGCCCTCCCAACGGGCCCGACGGATCGCGTGTATCCAGGACGCGGCAGGGCATGACCGGAAAGAACGCCAGCCCGTTCTTGCCGGCTGCCTGAACAAAATATCCGTTGATATCAAGCACTACATCGGTGGAGAAGGCAGGGTTCATGCTCGCGAAGATACTGATAGCACCCCCGACTCCGGCCGGGACGATCGCCGCGTTTGACTTGGTCCTGCCATCGAGCGAGTTAAGCGTCGCCACCTTCGGCTGGCTGGTACCTGCGGGCCACACTTCCAGATACCCAAGCGACCAATGAGGAACGACCGCAATGTTCAGAGAATAAGCCGCGGCGTCCGCAGGAACGTTGCATCCTCCCTTCGGAAGGGTGAAGTTTCGAGAGGTCTGGCCCGCCAGAGCCGGCCCCCCGAACGGTCCTGGGGCCGAGCGGGTATCGGCAACCCGGCATGGACTCATCGGAATGTACCGCAGAGGCGAATAGCTCGATCCGTCGACCACCGTCACTGTGTTATCTAAGTAGTTGGCGACGTAAACTTTATTCGTCACCGGGTTGAGTGCCAGGGCTGTCGGGTGGGCTCCAGCCGCCACAGTGTAGGACGTACCGGTCGTCGGATTCACGATGGTCACATTGTTGCTGTTTTGATTCGCCACGTATGCCGTGTTGGTGGCCGTATTCACTGCGAGCGCCACCGGATAGGCTCCTGCCGGCACAGTCGTTGCTGTATCGCTGGCACCGTCAATCTCGGTCACTTCGCCGCTGGAGGTATCGTTTGCCACAAAGACGGTGTTGGTTTCAGGATTGACGCCCAGCGCGAATGGATTCGGCGCGGTAGGAATCGTGCTAGGCGAGTTTGTGATGCCATCGATCGCGGTCACACTACCGGGCTGGGTGTAATTGCTGACGTAGATCTGGTTTGTGACCGAGTTGACCGCTACGGCTTGAGGGGCAACTCCGGTCGGCACGGTCGCTGTGATTGCCAGGGTCTGGCCGTCGATCACGCTAACGGTGTTGCTGACCGAGTTAACGACATAGGCTTTGTTCGTAACCTGGTTGATGGCAACTGCGCACGGGTACAAGTTCAGACCGAGGTGCACAGTATGGATTGAAGCAGTGGCTCCGTCGATCACGCTCACAGTGGAATCATAAAAGTTGGCGACATAAACCTGATTTGTAGTTGTGTTCACGGCCACGCTGATCGGATTGCTGCCGACAGGGAGGTTAATTGTGGCGTTCGTCACTCCATCGATTACGGTGACGGTGTTGCTGCCTCTATTGGCGACGTAAATTTTGTTGGTTGCTTCGTTCACCACAAGCGCGGTGGGATAGACACCCGTGGTCAATGTCGTTGTGTTATTGGTCGCTCCATCGATCACGGTGACCGTATTTCCCAGGAAGTTGGCGACGTAGATCTTATTGGTAACCGAGTTGATTGCGACAGCGGTTGGGTTTCTTCCCACCAGCACACTCTGCGTTGCCGAAGAAGCGGCAGGGCAAGGGGACAGGAGTGTTGCACCGGCAAAGGCCAGCGCAAACGACACATAACGCCGCAGGCGCATAGGTTGGGAGCTCGAAGGTTAAGGATGACGCAGAATCTGGCGCCCGGATGTGTTCTGCATCACGACGAAACGTGATTCCAGGAACCAGGGGTCCCGAGGCAATCTGGGAAAATTGACCTGAAAACAGCGTTTTTTTCTCAACAGAATCCAGAACTGCTGTACCATGTCGGAAATTCACCAAAATAAGTGATGTTGAGGGCCCATGAAACCTTCCGGCCATACCCTACCCTTTCTACTCGCTTCGCTTTTCGCCATTTTCGCCATTTTCTCTATAAGCGCTCATGGGCAGACCAACATTGCCGCGGACTGGGCACAGGGTAGTTCGGGGTTAACCGGCGGCAACTCGACGCCCTTGAACTTCTTCCCTATTACTCCTTGTCGCTCTTACGACACTCGAACAACCACCGCGATCCAGGGGGGTACCTCCCGCAGTTTCGTCATTCCAGGTACATGTGGGGTTCCCACGACGGCAGCCGCATATTCGTTCAATGTCGCTGTAGTACCGCACGGTTCCCTGAAATACCTGACGGTTTGGCCTACTGGGCAGGATCAACCGGTTGTCGCTACTTTGAATTCGATCGATGGCCGGACTAAATCGAACGCGGCGATCGTGCCCGCCGGAACTGGCGGCGCGATTAGCGTTTACGCAAGCATGGCGTCGACGCAGTCTACCGATGTCATTCTCGACATCAACGGATATTTTGTCCCAACCGCGATCGACACAAGCGGTCTCGAGTTTTACCCGCTCACCCCCTGCCGCGTAGTGGATACCCGAAACGCAAATGGTCCGCTGGGTGGGCCAAGCCTGGTAGCCAAGCAAACTCGGGATTTCCCCATCCTGCAGAACACGGCCTGCGGCATCCCCCCTACGGCACAAGCGTATTCTCTAAATTTTGCCGCGATTCCCCAAGGCCCGCTGGGCTATCTGACCGCGTGGCCTGCCGATAAGGCCATGCCAGTAGTTGCAACTCTGAACGCTCCTACGGGCACGGTTACGGCGAATGCAGCCCTTGTGCCCTCCGCCCAGAAGACAAGCCAGACAGTCGCCATCGGCGATATCAACGTTTATGCCACAGCAAACACCGGGCTGGTTATCGACATCGACGGCTACTTCGCCCCCGCGAACAGCGGCGGGCAGTCGCTATTCGGCGTCACACCATGCCGTGTGATTGATACGCGGCAAACGATCGGCCTTTTCACAGGCAAAATTGCGCCGCTCGTGAACGTGACAACCAGTCCCTGCGGTATTCCTGCGACCGCGGGAGCCTTCGTGCTGAATGCGACCGTGGTTCCCCAGGGTCACCTGGGATATCTGACCTTATGGCCAGATCCGGAGACACAACCGTTGGCGGCCACTCTGAACGCCTTAGATGGAGCCGTCACCAACAACATGGCTATCGTGCCTTCCGTTAACGGCTCGGTGGATGCGTATGCGGCTGGCTACACCAATCTCATCCTCGACATTTCAAGTTATTTTGCGCCGACAGCATACTTATCTATCTCCTCGACCCTCCCCATCGGCGTGGTGGGATCTTCTTATGCCGGAATCTTTGTGGCGAGCGGTGGAACTCCGCCTTACGGGTACTCGGTTACGCAAGGGAACTTTCCTCCAGGCCTAAGCTTGGATGCAACCAGCGGGCTGGTTTCCGGAACCCCGATGACCGCGGGCGACTATTCGTTTACCGTACAGGCAGAAGATTCGCAGAGTTTGACGGCCGTCGAGAATGCGAATATCGCCATCAATTCCAACCAGAATTTCGTCGTCAAAACCAAAGCACTTCCTGTCGGCTCCCAGAATGCGAACTACTCCGGCACTCTCGTGGCCACCGGCGGCGCCGCACCCTACACCTGGACAATTGTTTCCGGAGCATTACCACCGGGCCTTGCTCTGGATCCTTCAACCGGCTTGATCTCAGGAGTTCCGACCGCGACCGGCACCTTCACTTTCGTTGTGCAGGCAAAAGACAGCACTAGCCAGTACGCTTTCGCGGTGCTCGATATACTGGTGAACTCCGGTGTCTCGAACGGATTGCTAAGCGGCAACTACGCCTTCTCGTTCAGTGGATTCGATGGCAACCAGCAAGCTTCACTCACCGCGGGCAGTATCGTGGCCGATGGAGGAGGTCGTATCATCAGCGGTGTTATCGACACGAATTCCGCCACCAACGGTGTGGGAAGTGATATCGCGCTAACCGGCGCCTACTCGATCGATTCGAACGGGCTAGGGGTTATGTCGATCACAGCCGGCTCAGATACGGCGGACTTTAGCGTTTCCGTCTCCACCAACGGCGCGGTGCATTTCATTCAGTTGCTACGCGCGGACCACACGGGAGGCACGGGTACTGGTGTACTACAACAACAGACCAAAGCCGACTTCTCGTTGGCAAGTCTTGCCGGGCCGTTCGCACTTGGGCTGACGGGTTCCGACTCGACGGGGAACCGGTTTGGGTATGTAGGAACGTTCCAACTCGACAACGCAGGCAATATCTCGGGAGGCTCCGCCGATTTCAATGACAATGGCGCCGTCGGCAGCGACATGTTCACTGGAACCCTGAGCGCTGTTGATCCGAATACCGGCCGCGGCACCATGACCGTGCAATCCTCGAGCACTCGCAAGTTTGCCTTTTATGTTTTAGACCGTGATGACATCTTGCTGGTTTCTGCTGACACTCTATCGCTCACGACGCCCGCCGATGTCGGTTCTGCCTTGGCTCGCAGTACTACCTCCTTCAACAATAGTTCTCTTAACGGAAACAGCGTGCTGGAGGCGGAGGGGATCGTTCAGGTGAACCAGGTAACGGAGTCCTCGGGTGTAGCGGGTTTGCTTACCGCGAATGGCTCGGGAACGGCCAGTGTGGCATTGGACATGAGCTCTGGCGGAAATCTTTCCCAGCAGACCTTCAGCGGAACCTACAACGTGGCCACGAATGGACGAGCAACTTTGACGGGCTTCGGCCCAACGCCTCCGATACTTTACCTGGTTGACGTTAACCGAGGATTTCTCCTGGGAACAGACAACAGCGTGACCCTTGGTTCGTTTAGGCCGCAATTAGGCTCGTCCTTCAGCAATGCTTCGTTTAACGGCATTTATCTCGGCTCGTCGGGCCAACAGATTGTGCCGGGAAGCAATTACACGATTCTTAGCTCCGCAAACGGCAGTGGCAACGTGGCTTTCAGGATCAACACCGACGGCAATCAAACCCAGATCGTGTCGGGAACGTATGCTGTCGAGACCACGGGACGCGTTGTCATCTCAACGAATGGAAGCCAACTGGGTGTCGCCTACGTGGTTTCCAACGGTAGGATTCAGATGCTGGTTCCAGGCTTGACCGGACCCGTCTTTTCGCTGATACAGTGAGTTTGGAATATTGAGAGCTGGCGGAACGCCGGTTAGTGGTCTCGTTACGTGTCGATCAAGGCAGGTTTGGGCCGGCATCTTGATTAGCCGTATCCAGCACCGAGACCAGGACGAGAGTTGCGTCATCGACGAATTTGCCGCTGGCGTGCTGCCGAACCTTCTGCAGGATAGTGTGGTACTGCTCCTGTAAGGCCTGGCTGGGGTTTTGTGCCACGATTTCCGCAAGGCGGTCCGTTCCAAACTCGTCACCTGCCTCGTCTGCGGGCTCGGTGATACCGTCGGTGTACAACACAACGCGATCGCCCGGAAATAGCGCCACGCGTTCCGAACTGCCTCCGTCCAACATAAAGCCCAGCACTGGCCGGGTGGGGGAGAGCGACTGCATTGTGCCATTCGCCCGCCGCAAAATGGGAGGACAATGGCCGGCATTGACGAATTCCAGAACGTGCGTCTTCAAATTTAATACCCCATAAAAGACGGTCACGTAGTGACCTTCTCCGAGTTGATCGCGCAAAATCATCTCGACATTCTGAATGATGGTTTCGGCACTGTTGCTCGATGACGACAACGTCGTAACCGAGGCATAGAGCATTGCTCCGATTAGCGCGCCGGGGGTGCCCTTGCCGGAAACGTCGGCAACACAGAAATGAAGAAACTCGGGCGCGGGCTGCCACACTCCGAAGTAATCGCCGCCGACAATGCCGGCTGGCAAGCTGTCACCAAGAATTTCAACGCCACCGGTTACCAGGTGGCGCTTGGGGACGATACGGGTTTGTAACTGCTGCGCATCTTCGCGCTCGTAATCGGAAATTCGCTGCGAAGAGCGTACTTGCTGCACATGCCGCGTGAGCGACTGAACTTTTTCTACCAGCGACTCATTGCGCCAGGGCTTCTCGATGAAATCGGAAGCGCCGTACTTCATCGCGTTTACGGCCAGATCCACATTGCCCCAAGCCGTCAGCGCGATAATCGGAATGGTGCCATCGAATTCGCGCAAACGCTGAATCAAGTCCAGTCCCTCGAGTCCCGATGTGCTGTCGCGCCGGTAATTCATGTCCACTAAGGCAAGGTCGGGCGTCTGCGTTTGGGCGGCGCAAATGGCTTCCTGGGGAGAAGCGCACAGCGTGACGGAATATCCGTGAGCGCGCAGCAGCATGGAGAGCGCTTCTCGCACATGTTCCTGGTCCTCCGCGACCAGAATCCTCGATTCGTCGACTGCCGCGTTCATTGAATCTCCTCCGACTTCTAATCATGCTGCAGCTGACGTGCCATCGCTTTATCAAGCCAAACAATTTACAGACAATGGAGATACGGCCTTGACGAGCGGAAGTTTCGCCCACAAACAAAACACCCTGTCCGAATATGGACAGGGTGAGGTGCGGTTGTACGGCCGGTCAGCCAGCCGCGGGTTATTTTTGGAGGATCTTCTTGCGGGTGGTCTTGCCTCTTTTCTTCCTTTTCGACGGAGCACCGGGAACGTGTCGCGCCGGACGCTCCTGCAAAAGAAGTTCAGTCGCCTGCACGCGCGCATCCCTATGAAACCAGTTTTGCACGACGCCGTTCTCCAGGAAGTTTGCGATGGCCAGCAGACTCATGCCCTGGTGGTGAACCATCCACGAACGCACCAGCGCATAGCGCTGACGTCTGGAAGGACGCACATCGCGGCTGAAATCGGCAGACTCATAGAAGCCGTAGCGTCCGAGCCAGCCCTTCTTTGCCATCCATCGCAGGTTCTTGATCGCCGCCGCCGGATCGACATCCAGCGCAAGCATGGTTGCATAGGGTGCTACCACCAGGCGAGGAGCCTCTTCCTGATTGACCGCCAGATGCGGCACTCCAAAGGCGCGGTACGAATAGTTGCCGTTTTCTTCGATCACCGCGTAACCTGATTCCGAGATCCCCCACGGGATGCGATGCTCTGCCGCATAGAGTTGCTGGGCTCGCACAGCAGCCTCGCGGCTCCTTCCCAGCATGGTTTCCGGATAAGCACGCATCCACAGGCCCGGCATCAGGTATTCGAACATGGTACCGGTCCAGGAAATCAGCAGCGGACGTCCGTGATCCACCACGTGCGCTCTACCCATCATGAACCAACTTTCCTGCGGAATCTCGCCTTTTGCCACCGAAAGGAAACTGGCGATGCGAGCCTCGGAAGCCAGCAGGTCATAACAGGCGGCATGTACCTTGCCTGTTTCCGCGTCGCTGCCGATCGAGAGCAGCTTACGGCGTCGGTCCAGCAGAAAAGAGAAATCCATTTCGCGAATCAGGTTTTCCGACTGCGAAGCAATACGCCGCAAGTCCGCAATGAGCCGCTCCGCATTTCTGCGTGCGGCCGGAAGTTCGTTGAGCAGCTGATGGCGGAGCGGGGAAGCAGCGTCGATGGTTTTGCTGTGCAACTTTTCTTCAAGTTGATCGATGAATCGCGGCAGGCGTCCTAGCGCCACAGTTTCGCCTGCTTTACCCAGGCCAAGCTGTGAATCGCCGCGCCGCGCAGCGTATTCAGACCGCAGCCAAGGCATGTAGCTCTCGATCAATTGCCGCGTTGCAAGACCGAGTTCGGTGGCTCGCGCCGCGAACCATCGCGCATCTTCAACCTGGTCCATTCCGTCGTCAACCGGCGGCAAGTCGACGGGGGTCATCATTCGTTCGAGCCATGAAGAATCACCGTCTAACTCATAGGATTCCGCCACCCGCTTCGATATCAGCTTCAACTCCGACAGAGCACATAGATGATCGGCGTAGCCGTCGAGCAAGGCGGGTCTCAGCAGCGGCTGTCGCAGCAGTTCGAGGCAACCGTGCTCAAGCGTAACCAGGGAAGCTACGAAGTTCCCGTTATCCACAGTGGAGATAAAGCGAGGTCGATCTGGCTCAAGCGTGCGGGTGCCGTACCAGTTATAGAGGTGTCCTCGCTGCCGCGGCAGCCGAAGGATGGTCTGCATGCTCCGAAGGGTCAACTGTGCGAATTCAGGCACCGAAAGATAACCGAACTCGCATGCTACTTGCCGGGCATTCAATAGAAATCCCAAGTTCGTCGGCGAAGTACGCGCCGCCACCTTCGGAGGCTGGTTCTGCACGTTGTCGGGTATAAGCCAATTGTGCTCGGCGTTGCTGAACTCGGCAAAATAGCGCCAGGTGTGCAGCGCAGCCTTGCGAAGGAAGCGTTCGTCTTGCGGCGTAGCCGCCTTGCGGAGTGGCCGCGGAGGCCGATTCAGCCAGACCGAAACGGGTTTGGCGAGGGCCCACAAGATAAGAATCGGCAAAGCGGCATAAATCGCCTGCCGATGCGTGAAATAGACGAGCGCGCCGACCGCCAGAGGAAGCACCGGTGTCCAGTTCAGCAGGATGTCGACCGGGGTCTTTTTGCGAGTGCCCAACTCCGCTTCGGCCGCGGTTTCCCACTCCAACAAGCGCTCGCGCGAGACCATCCGGCGATACAGAGTGCGCAGTACCGCATCGGCAGAGAGCAGCGTCTGGTGCGCCAGGAAAATCAAAATCAGAAACACACCGACGAGCGACGTGCCGAGGCTGACGAAGGCATCGCGTATCGGCGAAAGACGGCCCGACAGCAAGGAGCGCCCCGTTGCAAAGGCAAACTGAAAGAACGGAGGCACAAACAGAATCGCAACCGTTACCAGTGTCCAGTACAACGGTCGACCTGGCAACACGGTCCAGCCCAGCACGAAAAGCAGAAACGTCCCGGCCTCAACTAAGCTGCGTCGTAGGTTGTCGAGGATCTTCCAGCGTGAAAGAAAGGAGATCGGATTAGCGACGCGCCGGCCGGTCTCGTCAGGAACTTTTCCGAACAACCAAGGCACAATTTGCCAATCACCGCGCAGCCAGCGGTGCTTGCGGCGGTTGTAGGCGCTGTAGTGCGATGGATAGTCGTCGATGACTTCAACATCGCTGACCAGTCCGGCGCGCGCGTAGGCTCCTTCGATCAGATCGTGGCTGAGCAACGAATTTCGCGGGAAACGGTGCTCCAGTACTCGATGCAAGGTGTCTACTTCGTACAGGCCTTTTCCAGTGAAGATGCCCTCGCCGTTCAGGTCCTGATAAACGTCAGAGATGGCGCGAGTGTAGATGTCGAATCCCGTCTGGCCCGAATAGATGCTCGCCAGCCGCGATTGCGCCGCACTCTGCACGCTGATTCCCACGCGCGGCTGTAAGATTCCGTAACCCGCGGTGACGATATTGCGTTTGGGATCAATGATCGCCTGGTTCAGCGGATGCGTGATTGCGCCCACCAGACGGTAAGCGGTGTTGCGCGGAAGTTCCGTGTCCGAGTCTAACGTCAGGACAAAACGCACGTCAGGCAACGCCGTGAGATCGCCAATTTTCACCGGAAAGCTGTCATATTCGCCTTTAATCAGCCGGCTGAAATCGAGTAGCTTGCCGCGCTTGCGCTCCCAACCCATCCAGACACCTTCGCGCGGGTTATAGACTCGATGGCGGTGGAAGAGGAAGAAGCTACCCGCGCCGTCTTCAGCATACTTCTCGTTGAGATTCTGTATGAGCTCAGTGCAAAGTTCAACGAGAGGATCATTTTCGTTGGGCGTCTCGTCGGAATCGGGCATGTCGCTGAGTATCGCGAAATGCAAGTGAGCGCTGCGATTCCCGAGATAACGGACCTCAAGATCGTCGACCAGCCTTCGTACCTGCTTCTCGTTGAGAAGCAGCGTTGGGACGGCCACCATCGTGCCGCAATCGTCAGGAATGCCTTTGCTGAAATCGAGCTTTGGCAGAATACGAGGGTGCAAAAGTGCCGTGGTGAGGTAATTCATCACCTCGACCGCGCTTTGGCTGGCTGGCAACAACAGGACTAGAATCGCGAACATCCGGCTCCAGAAGCTGTTGAATCCGTTGAAGACCGGCGTGATGATCGCAATCACAATCAGCAGAGTCAAAACTTCGATTCCGCCAAGGTAGAACTCATCGGGATGCCGTCGGAGGAACCCCTGGATCCGCTCACCTAGCGGCACGCGAACCCCGGCTTCGCGCTGGAGTCGCTCGACTCCCTCGCCGATGAGGTAATAACCGACATGTCCCTGCCGCCAGGTTACGCGGAAGTCGCGGTGCTTATTTTTGTGTGACTCTTGCGCCAGTTTTAGAGCTAACTGCGCAATTTCGACCTCCGAGCAATCCGAATGTTCGGCAAAGCGCGCTACCGTCTGGCGATAGAGCTCGCGTGTCGCAAAATCGCTGCGCGCATACGCTTCAGACGGGTCCTGCTGCAAGACCCGGTCGAATACGATCAGCGGCTCCATGATCTCTTTCCACGGAGCTTCGATCACATTGCGCAGGCTGTCGATCAGAATTCCGATCCGTTGCGGCTTGCCAGGATTGTGCAGGGCGACTTCTCCGCGGCGCTCGATTTCTTCCAGCAGCACCAGCTTGAGCGACGGAACAATCAAGGACAGCTCGGCCATGTTCAGAACGGCAGTCTTCTGAAATCCCTCAACATATGTGCTGAATGCGCTATCGGAATAGCGATAATCGACCGCGGGCAGGAAATCCTCGGCAATTGCCAGCACTCGCGGCTTGGTTACCTTGTCCGGCGTCCGTACCTGCGGTGTGCGCCTCAGCGCGGGAGCTCCTTCCCGCAACTCGGTTTGCGCCAAACGTACCAGGCGGGCGTTATCGTGCAGCCACTGCTGGTCTTCGGAGAGCTTGGCCTCCGACGACTCGTCTTCGGCTTCGCTTAGCAACCCGTTCAATCCGCGATTCAAGGCAGCGACGCGAACCGCGACGTGTTCGGACTGGCGCACGGAGGGTAACCAGGCCAGAGAGCGTGCCCATGCTCCGGCCCGCGCCGACAGTTCGTAGCTGTCCTCCGGGGTGTCTATCTCGGTGGGGCTCAGGCGGTGTACCGTTTCCACCAGCAAGTCCCGATGACTGTTTTCAACCATTCTGCTTTCCCAAAAAATTCAACGATAACTGGCAGCCTGCATCTCGAACATCCCGGCGTAGCGGCCACCTAATGCCATCAGCTGCTCGTGATTGCCTTCTTCCACAATCTGGCCGCCCGCCAGCACCACAATGCGGTCTGCCATGCGGACGGTTGAAAAACGATGCGAAATGAACAATGCCATTTTGCCTTCGGTCAGCTCCGCAAAGCGTTCGAAGACCTCGAACTCGCTGCGGGCATCCAACGCTGCCGTCGGCTCGTCGAGGACAAGCAGTTGAGCGTCCCGCAGGTAGGCGCGCGCTAACGCGAGCTTCTGCCACTCGCCACCGGAAAGATCCACCCCCATCTCGAAACGCCGGCCCAACATCTGCTCGTATCCCTCGCCCAGTTTGGCCACAACGTCGTCCGCCAAACTCTTGTGGGCTGCCGTTCTGATCGCTTCAAGGTTATCCAGTTCTTCGATGCGCCCCACCGCCACATTCTCCCGGGCGGTCATTTCGTAACGCATGAAGTCCTGGAAAATTACGCCGATCTCGCGGTAAAGATCGTCAAGGTCGTACTCACGCAGGTCAACCCCGTCCAGCAGGATTTCTCCTGCAGTTGGATCGTAGAGCCGCGTGATCAGCTTGACGATGGTCGTCTTGCCCTCGCCGTTTTCGCCGATGAGCGCCACCCGATCGCCCGGCCGCAGAACGAAATTGAGGTTCTTCAAGATCTGCCGAGGACTGCCCGGATAAGCAAAAGAAACGTTGCGGAACTCGAACCCCTGCACGATGGGTCGCGGCGCAGGCAGCGCGTTGGGCTTAGACCGGATGGTCGGTTTCATATCGAAAAAGGCCAGCAGATCCGTGAGAAAAAGCGCCTGGTCCGCCACGCCGGACAGGGTCGAGAAAATCTGCTGGATATTGGAACTCGCTTGCAGAATCGCACCCGCCAGCAACGTCAAAGTACCGATACTGAACACACCCGTGACCGTCTTCCAGATCACCCAGAGGTATGCCGAGTAATAGCCCAGCGTCCCGATGATCGAAAGCAGCGCTCCCGCTATCAGCTTGCGCTTGGAAAGGGCGACGTTTTCCACGTAAACCCGGTCAGCGAGAAGGGAGAAGCGGTCGGTCAAGAACTTGCTCAAGCCGAACAGCTTCAGTTCCTTTGCAGCTTCCTTGCTGCCACCCACCTGGCGCAGATAGTCCATCTGCCGGCGCATCACCGTCTGACGGAAGTTCTTGGCGTAACCGAGAAACGCGAAATGGCTCTCGCCCACGAACGCGGGCAGCACCCCAGCAATCAGTAGCAACAGCAGCCACGGCGAGTAATAAACGATGCCGATAGAAAGCGTGATCGTCGTGATCACCTGTTGCTGAAGCCGTCCCAGCATCTGGATCATCGCCAGCCGGTCCGTGGCCTGAACCCGCGCGCGCTCCAGGCGGTCGTAGAAATCGGGATCCTCGTAGGCCAGCACGTCCAGCGTGGCGGCGTGCCGCATGACCTCGATGCTGACGTGTCGCGTGTATTTGTCGGCCAGAAGTTGATCGGTGAAATCGACGATCCTGGTGAAGATGTTGCCCAGCAGTGCCAGCGCAAACTCCGCCGCCACGAGCCACCACAACCGCGTGGGAATTGGCTGATGTTTCGTAACTACATTGAAGATGAGATCGATAATCAGCTTGCTGACATACAGAATGGCGAGTGGCTGGAGCGCCGCCAGCACACGAAAGAAAATGCCGAAGCTGACCACCGACGGCCCCGATCGCCACACGATCTTCAGCACAGGCGGAAGATTGCGCAGCGCAGACATGCGCTCCTGCCAGGCGCTCTTCAGGTTCTTCTGCTCTTCGGCCATCGCTATCTGATTACGGTATAACAGCTTTCGTTCGTTTTCGCTGGGATGGAACTCTCCCCGGGGATCGGGGCGTCTCTAGGAGAGATGCAGAAAATACAAGCGCAGTTTGTTCAGCTTACTTTGAAGTCTTCTAAGTCGAGGAGGAAAGGAGTTAGGAGCAGCCGCCCGATAGCAGGTTTCTGGAAACCAACCTAGCGTCGGCCATACTCTCCACTTTTCCAGGAAAATGCTCCAGCTCCATCACGTCACAGTCATCCCACTCTGAAAGGTTTATCATCCCACTTTCATGACGTTACCAATTAAAGGAGGTCCCATGCATCGCTTCGGTTCGTTTGTGTTTTTGGCTGCTGTCCTCGCCTTCTCTACCTTTTTCAGTTCGTCGGCCTTTGCGCAAGGCACAGCTTCGCAAGCCACCGCGAGTTGCAATTTTGATCCCGATAAGCAACTGGCGGTCGAGTATCAGCGCATGACGATTAACCCCAAGAAGCCGGTTTTCGGCCGCGAGATTCCTTACGGCAAAATTTGGACCCCCGGTGGCAAGCCACTCACGCTCTTTACGACGACGCCGGTCAGCGTCGGCGGAAAAGAGTTGCCGGTTGGCGCATACACCATGTTCGTCATTCCAAGCCAAAAGCAATGGACGCTGATTATCTCCAAGAGCTCCGATACCAGCGGTAAGTACGATCCGCAGGACGACCTGGTTCGCGTCCCGATGCAATACGGAGAACTGGGAAGTCCGGAAAATGAGTTCAGTGTTTACTTCGCACATGAGGCTCCGGACCAGTGCAGCATGCGGCTCGACCTCGACACTTCGCGCGCCTGGGTCATCTTTCAGGAAGGGAAATAGCGGCCTAGGGCTGCCATGACTTCTGCCTATTTGTTTCCAGCGGTTCGCCGCGAACGCCATAGCATAATGACGACCACGAACCAGGTGAGAATGGTGCTTAGGACACCGATCGTGACCGACTTAGGCCGGTAAATAAAATTCACGTGATGCGCGCCGGACGTCACGAATAAACCCTGCACGACTCCATCTGTGGCGTAAATCGTGGTAGGCCGCCCGTCGATTCGTGCTTCCCAGCCGGGCAGAAACAGGTCGGCCAATACGAGGTAGCAGCTTTCAGGACAGTGCACATCCAGCGTCACGCGGTTGGGCTTGTACTCCAGGCGGTCGACTGTCCCCCCCGACACGCTCATGGGATGAACGCTGGCTGGTACTGCTTCGACCAAAGCCTCCTGCCAGGGATCGACGGGCTGAAGCTGGGTCCACAATCGGGCGCGAGCCTCGTTGTAGTCGTAAACCGGCGTCACCTGCGACACAAAAAATGCCCGGGGCAGCACGTTCTGGTTTTCCAACACTACGATGTTGTCATGGCGCGTGATCTCGCGGTAAGGATTCGGTAGCGGTAGATTGGCTACTCGTTCGAGCAACGCTCCCCCAAGGAATAGCGGAGACGAGCTCTCGGTCGAGAAGCGGATGTCGACTTCTTCGTCCTGATCGCCTGTAAGGTGGGGAAACACCCAATGCTTCATCCCTCTGGACATCTTTGCAATCTCGACGTTGCTGACCTTGAACATCGCCCGCGGCATCCAATGCTTCGGGTTCATAAACCAAACGTCGATGCTGGGGTTGTGCTCTTGCCTGCTTTCCACGGCAAAACTCAGCTGATACATGCTGTTCTTCCGCAGCAGCAGACCTGTCAGCTTGAATCCGCAGGGAGGCCGGTCGCATACAAACTCGCGATTCTCGTCGAATGGCCGGCCGGGCTGCAGGTTGACCACCTGGTTTGCGGAGAATCGGTATGGTTCGGGATACTCTTCTCCCACATCTTGCGAATCCGGAGGCCGGTTAGCCAAGATATTCCCCACTGATCTCCACTGCTCCTCAGTCGCCAGGATGAACCGCGTATTGAGCAGAGACAGGATCACGTTGTTCGCCATGATCTCCCGCCAGGGGCTGTCGCCGATTTCGTCGGTCTGTAGAAGGTCTGCATAGTGACCCGGGATAAGCGCGCTGTACCCGAAGATGTGATCAAGGCCGGTCATCTCGTTCAGATTCGGGCTAAGGTAGGGATGCTCGCGATCTAACGACCACACACGAAAGGGCTCTTTTTTCGCAGCCTGGCTGACGGCTTCGTTCACAGCCCGCTCAACCGAAGTGGGGCGCGCGCTGGCGAAATGAGCCTGATCGGTTGCGCCGAACCAGCCCAGGTCGGCGACCACGACGACGATGGCCACTTGCGCGATGACTCGACTGGTGGGACGCTGCAGCCAGCGCCAGAAGACGAATCCCGATACCAGAAGTGTGAGGATCGCGATCAGCATGTCGCGATTGCCAAATCGCATGGACTGATGCAATCGAACCAGCCAGAGACCATCGAGCGGGTTGATCGCGGGATTCATCGATCCCAGGATCGCGCGAATTTTGATCAGCACGAGCGCTGCAAGCCCTACAGATCCGAGCGGAACTGCAACTGACAATCGTTGCCGCAACTGTTCGCTCATCCGGCTCAGATTCCCTGCGAATAGGGCAGCCAGCATTGCCACAAAGAACGCAAGGTAGATGAGCTCAATCCGATGGTCGCGAAAAAAGTTGTAAACGGGAATCCGAAACAGAACCCGGCCAAGCGGCGTGTATCCGCCGAATGACAGGATGGCAGCGATGAGAGCCGACACAGCGGCAAAACGCGCTGGTCGGGACGTCCTCCACAACACCAGCGCCCCAACCGCGAGCATCAATGGCAGAACACCCATGTACATCGCGGCAATCGCCAACTGCCCGGAGCCAAAGTAGGGCACCGCGTGGTACGTCAGAGAATCCGCGCCCATGATGTAAGGAAACAAAAGCTGTACAAACGATTGCGGCGCAACCGACAGCGAGACGAAATGGGCATAGGTAAGCGCTGCAAGGTTGGAGTACTTCTTGAACTCCATGGTCGGCAGGATGACGACGGCCCCAAGCCCGGCGCTCAGCAGTCCCATCACGGCAATTCCGGAGAAGAGTCGCACCCCGCGTAGTTGGTCGCTCAGCGCGAAAAGCGCATAGACACCCGCATAGAGTCCGCTCAGCAGGACCATCTGGGGCCAGCCGGCCAGCAGTTGCATCGCCAGGCAGAGGCCGCCCAGGGCGGCATACTTCCAGCTCAGAGTACGAATCCACTTCTCGAGACAGAAAAAGAAGGGAGGAATCCACGCTGCAGCGTCGAAAACCGCGGTGCTCTCATAATGGAGAGTGAGATATCCGCAAAACGTGAACGCTACCGCGCCCAGCCATGCCGCTTCCTCGCGATCGGTAACCAGACGAAAAAAACCGTGGGTGAACCCAAGCAGCAGCAGAAAGTGCAACGCCGTTGACAGATTGAACGCGAGCGCCGGCGGCAGCAGCACATAGATCACGACGTTGAGCGGATAGAAAACCGCCGTCTGTACGATGGCGATATGCGGCATCCCGCTGAAGATCATGGGATTCCACAGCGGTAAAGCGCCTGCCTTGAACATTTGCGCCGAGAAGACGCGGCTGGGCAGGTAATCGATTTGCCCGTCGCCACCGAACTTCGACAGAAGCGTGTCGGTCGAAATTGTCCACATCGCCACTGCAAGCAGCAGCCCCGCCGACATCCAATAGAAAGGTCGAATTCTCCGAATCAGAGATTGCTCCGGCGACTAAATGTCTTGGCGTGGAATGACGCAAGCTACAACTCTTGAACTATAAATTGCCGGTGACGGAATTGCCGAACGCAAGCAGAAGTTCGCTAGTCCGCAAATACCGGGACTTCTTCTTTTTGCGCCTGGCTGCTGCTGAACGGAGAATGGGCTCGGAGCCAAAGTTGAATCTTGTCCATGTAGAGGTACACCACGGGCGTAGTGTAGAGCGTCAGCATTTGGCTCACGATCAAACCGCCGACAATCGCAACGCCCAAGGGACGGCGAATCTCGGAACCAACGCCCCGGCCAAACGCCAGTGGCACGGCGCCCAGCAACGCGGCCGCTGTCGTCATCATGATGGGACGGAAACGGAGTAGCGCTGCCTCGTAGATGGATTCCTGCGAATTCTTTCCTTGGCGCTCCAGTTCGAGCGCAAAGTCGATCATCATGATGGCATTCTTCTTCACGATGCCGATCAGAAGGATGATGCCAATCAGCGCGATCACATCGAGCTGCATACGGAACAGGAGAAGAGCCAGCAAAGCGCCCGTCCCTGCCGACGGAATGGTCGAAAGAATCGTGAGCGGATGAATGTAGCTCTCGTACAACATGCCGAGCACGATATAGACGGCGAGCACGGCCGTCAGGATCAGGAACGGCTCGGAAGACAGGGAGTCCTGAAACGCCGCAGCGGTGCCCTGGAAACTCCCGTGAATGGTGGAAGGCATTCGCATCTCCAGCTCAGCCATCGTGATCAGGCGAGTGGCGTCGCCCAGGTCCTCTCCCGGCGCAAGGTTGAAAGAGAGCGTTACCGCTGGAAACTGTCCCTGGTGATTGACGGTCAGCGCGGTGTTCGAGGGCTCGAAATGTGCGAAGGCCGACAGTGGTACCTGCGATCCATTGACGATCACGTACACGCTTCTCAGGGCATCGGGCGTCGTTTGGTATTTGGGATCGACTTCCAACACGACGTGATACTGGTTCAGGGTTTGATAGATGGTCGAAATTTGCTCCTGGCCAAAAGCGTCATACAGCACCGCATCGATTTGTTTTGGAGTGATTCCGAACCTCGCTGCGGTATCGCGATCGATCACCACCTTGGCGGCCAGGCCGTGCACCTGCTGATCGCTATTCACATCCTTGATTTGCTTGACCGTCCGGAGTTTATCCAACAACTTCGGCGCCCAGGTGTAGAGCTCGTCCAGGTTCTCCCCCGATAGGGTGTATTGATATTGCGCATTGCCCGCGCGACCACCGATTTGCAGGTCCTGCACCGCCTGGAAATACAGAGAGGCGCCCGGCACGTGCGAGAGCTTAGGACGTAAGCGGTTGATGACCTGATCGGCGCTGACTCTCCCCGGTCGCTCGTTCAGCGGTTTCAGGATGACGTACATGCGTGCCTGATTCTGCGCTCCTCCTCCACCGACTGAGGCCAGCACGTTTTCGACTGCGGGATCTTGACGCACGATGCGAATGAACTGGTCCATTTTCTTCTTCATGGCGTCAAAGGAGACATCCTGGTCGCCAATGATCATGCCACCGATGCGGCCAGTGTCCTGTTGCGGAAAGAAGCCTTTCGGCACGACCACGTAGAGGCCGACATTTACGAAAACCATGAGTACCGCCACCGCGAAGATCAGGGCCTGATGCCGCAGCACCCATCCCAGTGACGCGCGATAACCCCGGTTCAATTGCTCGAAGCCCTTCTCGCTCATGCGGTACAGCACGCCGTGGCGTCCAGGATCGTGCGGCTTCAGGAAGCGTGCGCACAGCATGGGAGTCGTGGTAAGTGAGACGACCATCGAGACCGCAATCGCGGAACTTAATACGATGGCGAATTCGTGGAAGAGTCGTCCCACCAGTCCGCTCATCAGCATGATGGGGATGAACACCGCCATAAGGGAAATGCTCATCGACATGACGGTAAAGCCGATCTCCCGTGCGCCCAGCAGTGCCGCTTCGTAGGGCTTCATGCCGGCTTCGACGTGACGCATCACGTTTTCGAGCACAACAATGGCATCGTCAACTACAAAACCGGTCGAGATGGTGAGCGCCATGAGCGACAGATTGTCCAGCGAGTAGCCAAACAAAAACATGATGGCGAAGGTGCCGACAATTGCCAGCGGCACGGCCACGCTCGGTATCAGCGTCGCTCTCAGTTCGCGCAGGAACACAAACACAACCAGCACGACCAGGATTACCGAAATGACCAACGTACGCTCGACATCGGTGACCGACGCCCGCACTGTGGTCGTCCGGTCCAAGCCAACCTCGAGCTTGATGGAAGGAGGAAGGGACGCCTGCAGGAAAGGCATGGCGGCGAAAACGCGGTCGGCGGTAGCGATAATGTTGGCGCCCGGCTGCCGGAAAATCACCAGAAGGACACTGGGTTTTCCATTGAAGCTGCCGGCATTGTAGATATTGGAATAAGAATCCTGAACGTCAGCCACATCGCCTAGGCGCACCGGGCCGCCATTGCGGTAGGCTACGATAATCGGTCTGTAGTCGGCGGCCTTTTTGAGCTGATCATTGGCGTGGACCATCCAGGCTTTCTGGCCCACCTTCGAGAGCTCCCTTGGCCAGATTGGCATTCTCGGCTGCCACGGCCGTCCGAACTGCTTCCAAACCGATGCCTAGCTGGTTCAGTACATTGGGATTGGCTTCGATGCGAACTGCCGGCTGCGACGATCCCCACACGAAAACTTGCCCCACGCCTTCAATCTGCGCCAGCTTCTGCCCCATGATCGAGTCGGCTACGTCATACATCTCGTCCTGAGTCATCGCATTCGATGTCATGGTCAAGATCATGACGGGGGCGTCCGCCGGATTAATCTTGCGATACGTCGGATTGCTCGGCAGGTCAGCGGGCAGATAGCCGCGAGCGGCATTGATCGCCGCCTGAACGTCACGGGCTGCGGCATCGATGTTGCGGTCTAGATCGAACTGCATCGTGATGCCGGTCGAGCCCAACTGGCTGCTCGACGTCATCTGGTTGATGCCCGCGATGCGTCCGAACTGGCGTTCCAGCGGCGTTGCCACGGCGGAGGCCATAGTCTCCGGACTGGCCCCCGGCAGACTGGCTCCGACCGAAATCACCGGATAGTCGATCTGCGGCAGAGGCGATACCGGAAGCTGCGTGTAGGCAAGCACCCCCGCCAGAATGACCGCTACGCTGAGCAGCGTAGTGGCAATCGGCCTTTCAATCGCGGGTGCGGAGATATTCATGCTCAGTCTCCGAGCGCCTCTGCCGGTTTCGGTGCACGTATTCGGCTCAGCGCCACACCCAGCCGGTCGAACCACAGGTAAACCACCGGCGTCGTGTACAGCGTCAACACCTGGCTGAACAACAAGCCGCCGATGATCGTCACACCCAGGGGCCGCCGCAATTCCGAACCGGTGCCCGAACCCAAAGCCAGTGGTACGGCTCCAAACAGAGCTGCCAACGTCGTCATCATGATCGGCCGGAAGCGCAGCAGGCAGGCTTCATAGATGGCGTCCACCGGCGCCTTGCCTTCTTTGCGCTCCGCTTCCAGGGCGAAGTCAATCATCATGATGGCGTTCTTCTTGACGATGCCGATCAGCAGAATGATGCCGATCAGCGCCATCACTCCCAGGTCCATGCGGAAGATGTTGAGCGCCAGAATCGCTCCCACTCCCGCCGACGGCAGAGTGGAAAGAATCGTAATCGGATGAATGTAGCTTTCGTACAAAACGCCGAGCACAATGTAGACGGTCACGATCGCGGCCAGAATCAGCCAGCCCTCATTCGCAAGAGAGGCTTGAAAGGCGCGGGCCGTACCCTGGAAGGTCCCCTGAATGCTGGGCGGTAAACCGATTTCCGCTTCCGCGGCTTCGATCGCCTTCACGGCTTCACCCAGCGAAGCATTGCCTCCCAGGTTGAACGAAATCGTTACCGCCGGAAACTGGCCCTGATGATTGATGGCCAGAAAACCGCTGCCCGTCTCAAAGTGTGAGATGGCGCTCAACGGAACCTGCGCGCTCTGGGTGTTCCCGGTCTGACTATTGGTGCTTTGCCCGTTAGCTCCCTGGGTGGCCGGGTTGGTTCCATTGGAACTGGGCACGTAAATGCTCTTCAGAGAATCCGGGTCGTCGCGGAACTGCGGATCAACTTCAAGCACCACGTGGTACTGGTTGAGCTGTGTAAACATGATCGACACCAGGCGCTGCCCGAAGGCGTCATAGAGCGTGTTATCGATTGCGCTCGCCGTTACGCCGAGCCGGGATGCCGTGTCCCGGTCAATCACCAGGTTCGCCTGCGACGCCTGATTTTGCTGGTCCGTCGCCACATCGCGTAACTCCGGCAACGTCTTGAGCTTGTCCACGAGTTTCTTCGTCCAAATGGCAAGTTCTTTCGGATCAGCGTCCTCTAAACTAAATTGATATTGGGTGCGGCTTACCCGGTCTTCCACCGTGAGGTCCTGCACCGGCTGCATGTAGAGGGTGATGCCTTCGACGCCCGCAACCTCCGACTGCAGGCGCTTGATGATCGTGGTCACATCATCACTGCGCTCGTCACGAGGCTTCAGGTTGATCTGGATGCGCCCGCTATTGGGGGTGGTGTTCGTGCCATCAACGCCGATAAAGGACGACAGGCTGGCGACGTCTTTGTCCTTCAGAAGGGCGGCCGCGAGCGCCTGCTGCTTCTGCGCCATCGCCGCAAACGAGATGCTCTCGGGCGCATCCGAAATACCCAGAATCACACCCGTGTCCTGCACCGGGAAAAACCCTTTGGGCACGATGATGTAAAGCGCGATAGTCGCGATGAGAGTGGCCACCGTAACCAGCAGCGTCACCGTCTGGTGATTCAGGACGAACTTCACGGTGCGTCCGTAGAACGCAATAACGTTGTTAAACACACGTTCCGATGCGTCGTAAAACTTGCCATGCTTGCTTTCGTCTTTATGACGCAGCAGCAGCGCGCACATCATCGGTGTCAAGGTCAGCGAAATGATGGCCGAGAGAAGAATGGTCACGCTGAGGGTTACCGCGAACTCGCGGAACAGCCGGCCTACGATATCGCCCATGAAGAGCAGCGGGATGAGCACGGCGATCAGCGAAACCGTCAGTGAGACAATCGTGAACCCGATCTGTCCGGAGCCGCGCAGGGCAGCTTCCAGCGGCGAATGACCTTCTTCGATGTAACGATCGATGTTCTCGATCATCACGATCGCGTCATCGACCACAAAGCCCGTGGAGATGGTCAACGCCATCAGCGAAAGGTTGTCGAGCGAATAGCCCAACAGGTACATTACGGCGAACGTTCCCACGAGGGAGAGGGGAACCGCCACGCTGGGAATGATCGTCGCTGCCAGTGTACGCAGGAACAGGAAGATCACCATCACGACCAGCGCGATGGTCAGCATCATCTCGAATTGAACATCCTTCACGCTCGCCCGGATGGTCTGCGTGCGGTCGGTGAGAAGCGTGATCTTCACCGACGCCGGCAGATTCGCCTGTAAACGCGGCAGCAGCTTCTTGATGCTGTCGGCAACCTTAATGATGTTCGCGCCCGGCTGCCGCTGGATGTTCAGGATGACCGCGGGCGTGGTATTCATCCACGCTGCCTGGTTTTCGTTTTCCGGACCTTCAACCACGGTGGCTACATCCGACAGCCGCACCGGATTGCCGTTTCTGTAAGCCACGATCGCCGCCGCATACTCCTGAGTCGCCATCAACTGATCGTTGGCATCGATGGTGTAGGCCTGACGATGATCCTGCAGCTGGCCCTTCGCCTGATCGACGTTGATCTGCCCGATCACATTGCGTAACTGCTCCAGGCTCATCCCGTAGGAAGCCAGCGCGGTGGGGTTTGCCAGCACGCGAATTGCTGGCTTCTGGCCCCCACTGATCGTGACCAGGCCAACTCCGGGAAGTTGCGAGATCTTCTGCGCGAACGTCGTGTCGGCCAGGTCCTCGACCTTGGGCAGAGGCATACTGTCCGAGGTCAGCGCCAGGGTCAGAATCGGCGAATCGGCGGGATTCACCTTGCTATAAATCGGCGGCGTCGGCAGATCGAGAGGCAGAAATGTTTGCGCCGCATTGATGGACGCCTGCACCTCCTGCTCGGCTACGTCGATGTTTTCTTCCAGAACGAATTGAAGGGTAATGACCGAGGCTCCATAGGAGCTGCTCGAGGTCATCTGGCTCAGTCCCGGAAGCTGGCCGAATTGCCGCTCCAGCGGAGCGGTGATGGACGACGCGGTTACGTCGGGACTGGCGCCTGGATAAAAGGTGACAATCTGGATCGTCGGGTAATCGACCTGCGGCAGCGCCGAGATCGGCAACTGCCGGTAGGCCACAATGCCCACCAGCAGCAAGCCCACCATCAACAACGACGTCGCGATGGGCCGCAGAATAAACGGCCGGGAAATGCTCATGATTGCGACCCAATAGCCCCTTGCGCCTGCTGTCCTTGCCCCTGACCGCCCTGATTCGCAGGCGCTTGTGGAGCTACTTTCATGCCGGCCTGCAGCTTCTCCTGCCCGTCAGTCACCACGCGATCGCCGGCCTGCACACCCGACTGCACCACGACTGTGCTGCCCTGCGTGAGCGCAATCTGCACCGGCTTCATCTGTACGACGTTGTTGCCATCCACTGCGTACACAAAGGGTCCGTTCGGTCCGCGCTGAATCGCTGCCGCCGGCATCGTGATGGCGTTCTTCAGCTTCTTCAGCAGCAGGTGGACGTTGACGAATTGATTAGGCCACAGCGTAGCTTCCGTGTTTTCAAAAACCGCCTTCAGCTTCGCCGTGCCGGTCGTCTGGTCAATCTGGTTGTCGATCGTCAACAACGTTCCTGTTGCCAGTTTGTTCTGATCGTCCCGGCTGTAGGCGTCGACTTCGAGAGTACCTTTGCGCATCTGCCCCGCGACCTGCTGCAACTGGTCTTCCGGCAGCGTGAACACAACCGCGATAGGATGCAGCTGGGTGATCACCAGCATCGCCGTACCACCGGCAGCCGTCACATAATTCCCCGGATCGACCTGTCGCAAACCGACGCGCCCATTGATGGGCGAACGGATGCTGCAGTACGTGAGATTGAGCTTGGCACTGTCGATCGCAGCTTTGTCCTGCGCAATCGTTCCTTCGTACGTACCAAAGGAAGCCTGCAAGGTATCGAGATCCTGCTTCGCGATGACCCCCTGCTGGTAGAGCACGTTGTTGCGCTCATACTGTGCTTTCGCATTCCTGAGCTGGGCTTCGTCCTTCTGCAACTGCGCTTCTGCCTGCTGTAACGCTACCTGGTAAGGACGCGGATCGATCAGGACCAGCAGGTCGCCCGCCCTGACATCCTGGCCCTCGCGAAAATTCACCTGCATGATCTGGCCATCAATCCGCGTCTTGAGCGACACCGTATTGAACGCCTGCACCGACCCCAAGCCAGTGAGATACACATCGAAATCCCGTTGCTTGACCGTAGCAACTCCCACCGGGATGGCCGGTGGCGGACCGCTGGCGCGTGCATTCTTCTTCGCGTTGCTTTGGCCGCAACCTGCGAGAATCACGCAACACACCACGGCCAAGCCGATGGCCAGTACCCCCAGCTTCTTCACGAATCCTCCTCAGGCTGCCGGAAGGCGCGTTGGCCCTCCGACACCTGTAGCCCATGCCGCACAACAGTAACCCTGATCACCAGTTGCAGTACTATTAATAATCAATCTTATTAGACCGGACAGAAACTCCGGCAGCGGTTAAGACTGAGTGAAGGAAGGTTAAGTTTTGTGAAGTCTCAGAGCGCAACACGAAACAAATCTTCACCGCAGGCCCAGTCGGGAAAAGGGACAATAAATCCCGTGAACCGCTTACTCATTGTCGACGACGATCACGGCCTTGTAAATCTCCTGAAGCGATTTCTCGAGGGCGAAGGCTTTCGTGCCGACGCTGCCTACGATCATGTCACCGGGTTGCAGGCAGCATTATCGGGCGAGCACGAAATGATCATCCTGGATGTCATGTTGCCCGGCGGCTCCGGATTTGAGCTGCTTAAAGCGCTTCGCCAGCAATCCGCCGTGCCTGTCCTGCTGCTCACGGCAAGAGGAGAAGCGGTTGACCGCATCCTGGGACTGGAGATCGGTGCGGATGACTACCTGGCCAAACCGTTCGACCCCCGTGAACTCGTCGCCCGGGTGCGGGCCGTTCTTCGCCGCACCCGCGAAGGCGTTCCCTCCGCGCGGAGTGATCATTCCGACGACGTTTTGCGGGCGGGGGACATCAGCATTCACATGGGTACGCGTACTGTCGTGTGCGCCGGCACCGCCATCGATCTCACGTCGGTTGAATTCAACGTTCTGGAGTTGCTGCTGCGCCACGCTGGCACCGTGGTTACCCGCGAGCAGATCGCCGAGGTTGCTCTGGGCCGGCCGCTGAATGCCTTTGACCGCAGCGTCGACGTGCACGTCAGCCGTCTGCGAAAGAAGCTGGGCAGTTGCCTCGGCACCGAAGAGTTGATTCGGCCGATTCGTGGGATGGGCTATTTTCTCTCTGCTGGAACCCCCGAGAAAAGTGCTGGAGCCCCCGAGAAAAGTAACGTATGAGCCGGCGCCTGTTTTGGAAGATGTTTCTGCCGTTCTGGGTCGCCCAGGCGCTCTTGTTGGGCGCACTCTACTTGCGTCTCCATTACCGAATGCATTCCGAGCGCCCCTGGTGGATACAGCCGGAACGCCAGGTCATGCCGGTGCTGGCCGAAACTGCGGCTCGAGCCTATGAAGCAGGCCAGCAGCCCGCCTTAGCCGCACAGCTCGGTAAATTCTCACTGAAGAATCGCTCCGAGTACTGGCTGCTCGATAGCGGTGGCAGAGAACTTAGCGGACGTCCTATCTCTCACCAGATCCTCGAACACGCCGTCGAAGCTTCCAAGAGCGAAGGACTTCTGCGCTCCTATGAGCCCAATGTCCTCTTGGCTTCGACCACCACTGCCCGCGGCCGCTACACCCTGGTTGCCGAGTTCATTCCGCCTCCACTCTCCGAGCGCGTACCCGGCGACATTCTGTGGACGCTGAAGCTCGGAACCCTCGTCTCCGCAATCCTGTGCTTCATCATTGCGCATTATCTCAGCAAGCCTATCGAGCGGCTGCGCCTTGCCACCAACGAGCTGGCCCGCGGCAACCTCGATATCCGCGTCGGCAACAGTATCGGCAAACGGCGAGACGAGATTGCCGATCTGGTTCACGACTTCGATTCCATGGCGGGAGAATTGCGCAACCAGATTCAGAGTGAGCGCAATCTCTTGAGCGGCGTCTCACACGAATTACGCTCGCCCATCGCACGCATTCGCCTGGCATTGACCCTGGCGCGCAGCAATGATGCCGCGGAACGCGAAGAAATGCTCGACCGTATCGAGCAGGACACGATTCAGCTCGACTCTATGCTGGAGCGAATTCTGACCGTCGCACGCCTCGAGAGCGGACAGCAGAAGCCCACGCTTAAGCCGATCCTGCTCAACGATATTGTCGACAATGTGCTGCACGACGCACGCTTCGAAGCCGCCGCGTCCGACAAGACCATCAACTACGCAAGCGCCGGCGACCTCTCGGTGAACGGCGATCCTAACCTGCTCCGCAGCGCTCTCGAAAACGTCGTGCGTAACGCAATTTTCTATTCCGGCAAGGGCAGCGTCATCGGCATCGTTCTAAAGCGCGAAAATGACACGGCCGTGATCACCGTCCGCGATAGCGGACCCGGCGTTCCCGAGCACGCGTTGCCTCTGTTGTTTAAGCCCTTCTATCGTGTGGATGACGCGCGGGGAACCACCACAGGAGGCATGGGGCTGGGCTTGGCCATCGTGCGACACGCCCTGGCAGTACACGGTGGAACCGTGACCGCGAAAAACGTTTTGCCACATGGCCTGGAAGTGGAGTTCCGTCTGCCCATGACTCCCATCGCTTCTGCCCTGCGCATCCTCGAAGGAACCGCCACCGCTCCAACGGTTTTCAGATAAGCGGGCGTTGCTTGACTCACTAACCACTCGCCACTGCCTCTAGACTTCCAGCATTCCCGAATAAATCGCCATGCCCACCACCGCGTCTACGCCGAAGGCGTCGAGCGCATCGATCTCGTCGCGGCTGCGAATGCCTCCGGCGGCAATCAGACGTCGCGCGGTTCCGCCGCGCAGGTGCCGGATGAGGTCCATCGGAATGCCGCCCAGTAAGCCTTCGGTATCGATATGGGTGTAGAGGAACGCTGCGCAGAAAGGCTCAAGCTGCTGCATCATCGCTTCGGGGCCGATCGCAGTGATTGTTTTCCATCCGTGAATCGCAACCCGGCCGCCGCGCGAGTCGACGGCAAAGACCAGGCGATCGGCTCCGAGCGTGGCGCTCAGCTGCGAGGCAAATACCGTATCCACGTTGCCGTTCTTAATCAGCGATGAGCCGACGATGACCCGCTTCGCGCCAGCCGCCAGCACCGCGCGCGCATCCTCTTCGGACCGGATCCCTCCCCCTACCTGGCAAGGCAGCTTGCTGCAGAACTCAGCAATCAGGCCGCGATTCGAGCCTTGGCCCATCGCCGAGTCGAGGTCGATCAGCTGCACCAGCGGGTATTTCGCGAAGCGGTCGACCCAACCGGAAAAATTAGCGAACTCGAGCGCTTTCTTCTCGCCCTGTACGAGCTGCACGATCTTTCCGGCCATCAAATCAATCGACGGAATCAGCACGCCAGCCTCACAGGAATCCCGGCGTCGCGGAGTTGCTGCTTGATCGCCGATACGGTGTTCAATCCAAAGTGAAACACCGAGGCCGCGAGCGCTGCATCCGCCGCGCCCCGCTGGAAAACTTCGACGAAGTGTTTCGGCTCGCCTGCGCCGCCTGAGGCGATGACCGGGATGCGCACGCGGGTGGCGATCGCCCGCGTGAGTTCGCAATCGAAGCCAGCCTGTGTCCCATCCCGGTCCATCGATGTCAGCATGATCTCCCCGGCGCCCAGTTGCTCGGCCTCTTTGGCCCACCGCTGCGCGTCGAGTCCCGCCGGCTTTCGCCCTCCCCACACGTACACCTCCCACGCATCGGAGGCGCGACGGGCATCAATCGCGACCACGACGGCCTGCGAGCCGTAGCGTGAGGCGATCTGCGTAATCAACGCCGGGTCAGCCACCGCCGCGGAGTTGATGGCCACCTTGTCGGCGCCGCAGTCGAGCACCGCGGCCGCATCGTCGAGAGTGCGAATCCCGCCTCCCACCGTGAATGGAATGAAGAGCTGCTTGGCCGTCCGCCGCACGGTGGCCAGCAATGTATTCCGGGCCTCGGCGGTGGCCGTGATGTCGAGCAGGATGATTTCGTCCGCTCCCGCCGCGCTGTGGGCAGCCGCCAGTTCTGCCGGATCGCCGGCATCGCGCAATTTGACGAACTGCACGCCTTTTACGACACGTCCGGCGTTGCAATCGAGGCAGGCGATGATGCGCTTGGCCAGCGTCTCAGAGGGCACGGAAGTTCTCCAGGATCTGCATGCCGATCTCCCCTGATTTTTCCGGGTGAAACTGCAGGCCAAAAAGATTGCCACGCTCCGCCGCCGCGGTGAACGGCTGTTCATACGTGCAGGTAGCAACTGTGTCCTTGCAAATCGGCGCGCGATAGGAGTGGGTGAAGTAGACGTAGGAGCCGGTCGGAACGCCTCGCAACAAGCGCGAGCGCCGGTCAATCTCAATTTTGTTCCATCCCACGTGGGGCGACTTAACGCGATCCGAGAAGTGCGAACAGGTGCCGTCGAAGGAGGCAAGTCCGCGCAATTCGGGCGCCTCGTCACTGCCGGCAAACATCCATTGCAGGCCCAGGCAAATTCCCAGCAGCGGCTTGGAATCGATCGCGGTTCGAACGGCCGCGCCCAACTCCCCCTCCGCCAGTGGTGACGTCGCTTTAAAGTTGCCAACGCCCGGGATGATGATGCGATCGGCCCGCAGAACATCTGCGGCATGCGTAGTGACGACGCACTCCTCCCCGAGATGTTGCACGGCTTTCACCACCGAAGCGAGGTTCCCTGCGCCGTAATCGATGATGGCGATCACAGCAGTCCTTTGGTGCTCGGCAGCATGCGTCCGAGTTGACGGTCTTTCGAGCACGCCACGCGCAGCGCTCGCGCAAACGCCTTGAACAGCGCCTCAATCTTGTGATGGTTGGAGCGTCCGTAAAGAATTTTCGCGTGAACGTTCGCCCTGGCTCCGCGCGAAAAGCCATCGAAGAAATCCGCCACCAGCTCTGTCTGCAGATCGCCAACCAACCGCGTGCGCACTTTCGTATCGATCACAGCCGCGCTGCGCCCGCCGAAATCCACGGCCACCACACCAAGGGTTTCGTCCATCGGCATCACGAAATAGCCGGCGCGCAGAATCCCGCGCTTGCTGCCCAGGGCCTGCGTGAACGCTTCGCCCAACGCGATGCCCAGGTCTTCGACGGTGTGATGCTGGTCGACATCGAGGTCGCCGGTGGCCCGGACTTCGAGATCAAAAGCGCCGTGACGCGCTACCAGCTCCAGCATGTGATCGAGAAAGCGAATGCCGCAACCGATCTTCGCCCGCCCGTGACCCTCGATCGTGAGTGCTACTCGAATATGCGTTTCCGTCGTCTGGCGATCGATGCGGCCGCGTCTCATGCCGTCACCTCGCTTCCCAACTGGAGTTCCGCCGCGACTTCACGCAGTGCCGCGACGAGTCGGTCCATCTGTTCGCTCATGCCGATGGTGATGCGTACGCATCCATCGCAGCCGGGATCGGAAGAGCGATCGCGCACCAGAATGCCGCGCTCGCGCATGGCACCGACGAATTCCTTATGGCGTTCACCGATGCGCAGCAGCAGAAAGTTCGCATCGCTTGGCCAACTATAGATGCCAAGGGCCCGCACTTCCTGTTGCAGCCGCACGCGGCCGCGCTTCACCTGCAACGCGTATCCGTTAAGAAATTCTGTGTCGGCCAAGGCCGTTGGCAAGGCAAGCAGCGCGACCGCGTTCACGCTATACGGAGACGAAACCCGTCGCACCATCGCCATCTGCTCCGCCGGCCCGGCAAGGATGCCAGTGCGTAGACCCGCCAATCCATAGGCTTTGGAGAAGGTGCGAGCCACGAACAGATTCGGTGTGCCGCCGAGATCAGGAATCACCGTCCGGCCATGAAAGTCGAAGTACGCCTCATCGACCAGCAAAGCCGCCTGCGGAGCGTTCTTCGCGATCTGCAACAGGTGTTCGCGAGTCGCTACCGTCCCAGTCGGATTATTAGGGCTTGCGACCGCAATCATCCGTGTTGCCGCAGTGAGGCTGGCTAGAACTTTGCCGACCGGAAAAGCAAAGTCACTGTCGCACTGCACCCGGACGACGCGCGCGCCCGTCGCCTCGGCGTAAATCTCGTACATGCTGAAGGTCGGCGTTACCACGACGGCTTCGTCCCGCGGCTCGAGATACGCTTCGCACAACAGGTGAATCCCCTCATCGACTCCGTTGGTCAGCAGCACCTGCTCCGGCGCCAGGCCAAGATGTTCGGCAACCAGGGCTTCCACAGGGGCCCGTTCGGGATAGCGCGCCAGGTCGTCGGCCGTGATCTCGCGAATGCGCGCCAGCACACGTGGCGAGCAGCCGTCGGTGTTCTCATTGAAATCGAGCCGCAGGCCGCTGCGCCCCGCCAGCGGCGGATGATACTCGTGCATTTGCTGTACCGCTCGCCGCGCCTTAAGCATGCCCGCACCTCACGCGCACCGACTCGGCGTGTGCCCGCAGGCCTTCGGCGTCGGCCAGTGCAGTGATCGTGGAAGCGATCTTACCCAGACCGGCCGCGCTGAACTGCTGGACGGTGATGACCTTGACGAAATCCAGCACGCTGAGGCCTCCGCGAAACCTCGCTGCTCCCGCAGTAGGAAGCACGTGGTTGGGGCCGGACGCATAGTCCCCCGCGGCTTGCGGAGAATAGTCGCCGATAAAGACGGAACCGGCGTTCTCGACGAACTCGACATTCTCCTCATCGACCGTGAGGTGCTCGGGAGCGATGAGATTGACCCAGTCCATTGCCTGCTCGCGCGACGAAGCCACCAGCAGACGAGCGTTTCGCCGGATCGCCTCGCGCGCAATCGCGTTACCTCGGACTGCGATCTCGAGGGCCGCTCCCACCTTCCGCGCCTGCCCGGCCCGGCTGCTGATGAACACGACCACCGCGTCCGGATCGTGTTCCGCCTGCGCCACCATGTCGGAAGCGAGAAACGCCGGGTTGCCCGCATCGCTGTAGAGCACGGCTTCCGTAGGACCGGCGAGCATGTCAATCGCGCAGTCGAAGCTCACCACTTTCTTCGCTGTTGTCACAAAGGCATTGCCCGGGCCCACAATCTTGTCCACGCGCAGAATGCTTTTCGTTCCGTAAGCCAGCGCCGCGATGGCGTGAGCACCGCCGATACGGTAGACCTCGGTGATGCCCAGCAGGTGCGCCGCGGCCAGCGTCGCAGCCTGCGGTTTCGGTGAGACAACACAAATACGTGGCACGCCCGCCACTTGTGCCGGGATGGCCGTCATCAGCACCGTCGAGGGCAGAGGATAACGTCCGCCGGGAACATAGCAGCCAACCGCGCCGAGCGGCCGGATCATCTGCCTGAGCTCTCCACCGTCAATCTTCTTGCGCCACTCGCGCGGCATCTGCCACCGGCAGAAGCGACGAATGTTGGCCGCAGCCTGCCGCAGCGCTTCGCGTGTTGCCGCGGGCGTCGCGCGCCACCCCCCGCTGATTTCCTCCTCCGAAACCCGCACTGGCCGGTCTTTCTGCAGACCGTCCCACAATGTGGCATAGCGAAGCAGCGCCTTGTCTCCTTCCCGCCGCACGCTCTCGACCATCCTGCGGACTTTCGGCTCAATTGCGTCCAGCCGTGATCCTCGCTGCCTCAATTCGGCCACAGCTTTCTCCGCCGCTTTGCCCGTCAAGACCCGCATCACATCACCACCTTGTTCAGCGGATACTCTACGATGCCGGTTGCATTGGCGGCCTTCAGTCGCGGAATGACCTCCCAGCACAAGTTCTCTTCCAGAATCGTGTTCACCGCGACCCACGACTTGTCACTCAGCGTCGAAATGGTCGGGCTGTTCAGCGACGGCAACACGCTGAGCACGGCCTGAAGATCCTCCACTCGCACGTTCAGCATGAGGCCGACGCGGCCTTGCGCCTCCATCGCACCGCGCAGCATGAGCGCCAGGTTTTCGATCTTCTGCCGCTTGCCGGGTTCTTGCCAGGCCGTTCGATTGGCGATGATCTGCGTATTCGATTCCAGCACCGTGTCGATGACGCGCAGGCGATTCGCCTTGAGGGAACTGCCGGTCTCGGTGACTTCGACAATCGCATCGGCCAGCGTCGGCGGCTTCACTTCGGTCGCGCCCCAGGAGAACTCCACTTTCACAGGGATTCCGCGCCGCTGAAAATATCGCGTTGTGACAGCGACCAATTCGGTGGCAATCGTCGCGCCTTGCAGATCCTCCGGCCGCTGTGCCGGCGAATCTTCCGGCACCGCAAGCACCCAGCGCACCTTGCCGCGGCTCTGCTTGGCGTAGATGAGGTCTGTGACAGTAACCACTTCGAGGCCACTCTCCTGAACCCAGTCAAGTCCGGTGAGGCCCGCGTCGAGCGCGCCATGCTCGACGTAGCGCGCCATCTCCTGCGCGCGAATCAGCATGCATTCGATCTCGGAATCATTGGTGCTGGCGAAATACGATCGCGGGCTGACAAATACCTGCAATCCCGCACGGGCCAGCAGCGCCAGCGTGGCGTCCTGCAGACTTCCCTTGGGAATACCGAGACGAAGCCTCACCGCGCACCTCCCGCCGCATCAACGGTCGCGACTGGCAGGTCTGTATTAAAGCAGGTTCGCGTGCCGGTATGACAAACGACGCCTTCCCCTTCGACCTGCACCCGGCAGAGGATGGTATCGAAATCGCAGTCCGCTTGTGCCGAGACGACCTTCAGTCGATTGCCCGAGGTCTCGCCCTTGGTCCAGAGCTGGTTTCGGGTGCGGCTGTAGAAGGTCACATAACCCGCTCTGCAGAGTCTTGTCGAACGCCGTCTGATTCATGAAGCCCAGCATCAGCACTTCGCCGGTGGCCGCATCCTGCACGATCGCCGGCGCCAGGCCGAGCATTTTTTCGAAATCGATATTTACCGCCATGCTGCTTCCTTTCGGCAAAACAAAAAACCCGCTGAGATTGGTCAGCGGGTCACGGAATATAAGAGCTTGGTTCGCTTATAGAGTGATCTCCGCCGACACGCTCGCCACGTGGTGATGATGGTGATGGCGATGGGTCAACGAAGTCATCTGCAACAACCCTACAAAACGAGAGGGGCAGATGTCAATGCGCCTTTCTGGGACTTGCCGCGAGCTTAGCGGAAGGGGTCGCCAGTCCTGGTGTCTGTGATATTCGAAAGATGAAACGTCGTCACAGACAAATTGGCGCGAAGTGTGTGAGCGTGTTAGCGTTATCCGCTTCCTGAAAGGGCCCGATGTTCAGCAGCGACCTTCTTAAGAACAAACGCATACTCATCACCGGCGGCGGCACCGGCATCGGACGCAGCATGGCGGAACGCTACCTGCAACTCGGAGCCACAGTTTTTATCTGTGGACGCCGCGCCGAGGTGGTGCAGAACACCGCCGCCGAACTCTCCGCCAGCACGGGAGGAACGATTGAGGGATTCGCCTGTGATGTGCGTGATCGCGAAGCCGTCGAAAGCCTGATCGAGCAGCTCTGGACGAAAACCCCGCTCGACGTGCTGGTGAACAATGCGGCAGGAAACTTCCTGGCACGCACGGAAGATCTCTCGCCGCGTGCCTTCGATGCGGTGCTGGGCATCGTCTTGCAGGGCTCCATCAACATGACACTGGCCTGCGGGCGGCGCTGGCTTGCCGGAAAGCACGCGGGCGTTGTCCTGAGTGTTGCCACCACCTATGCCGACACCGGTTCCGCCTATGTGGTGCCGAGTGCTGTTGCCAAGGCGGGCGTGGTCGCGCTCATGCGCAGTCTGGCCGTGGAGTGGGGCGGCCGCGGTATTCGCTTCGTCGCCATCGCTCCCGGGGCCATTCGCACCGAGGGCGCGTTTTCACGCCTGCTGCCGACGCCGGAGCTGGAAAAGAAACTCCTCGACCATAATCCGCTGCACCGCTTCGGCACGTTGGAGGAGATCGCGAACCTTGGCGCCTTTCTTATCAGCGATCAGGCGGGCTACATCAACGGAGAGATGGTTTACATGGATGGCGGCGAGATGCTGGCGGGCGCGAGCGTTTTCAGCCTGATGGGTAAGCGAATGCCCGACGACGCATGGGAGAGAATGAAGCCGAAGAAAAGCTGAGGACCTGAGAATCCGGCGCCTCCGCTGTGCCGCCAAGGACGATTGGCCCCGGCTTTGGAGCGGCGGGATCCGCCACTGGACCGAGCGCGATTTCCGCCAGCGCCAGATAGTGCCTTTCGTACCCGGTGAGCTCGCGCCCAAGCGCCTGCTCAAACCATTCCTCCGAGGTCATCCGATCCGGAAAAAGCGGCCGATAATCTTTGACTAAAAATCTCACGCCGAGCTTTCACGGCAATGTGGAACAGTGCCTGGCTTGCAACGGCTGCTCCGGTTCCATTCGAGGATTCGGGGGAGAGCCTATCTTTACTGCCTTGGCCAGGTTCAGCTGGGGAATCAGAGTTGACGTGCGGCGAAGCGAGTTGGGAACGAAATCTTGTCGATCTCCGCCATGCGGTTGGCGGTATGAAATACTCTGCCGGAATTCTAGCACGAAAAGTTGCAGACTTGCTGGACTGTGCTGGACCAGTACCGAGAGAGGTATTCCGGTCTTGGAGTTTTGTCGCGCCCTGAGCAAAGGCGCCCCCTTGACGCCGGAATCGAAGGACCTGCGCTTCGTCGGCGCAGCAACCCATCCTCACTCGGCGGTCCTTGTCGCAGCGAACAGTGTAGGCTCCCACCGTTCGCGTAACCGCCGCAATCAGCAATGACAAACAACGTCGCGGTTGTCAGGGGTTGCAAAATCGCGATCGGCTTTACAGCACGCGGAGGCGTGGGCCACGGCCGCCTTACGGGCAACGCTCGCCGCGTATGCAGCCCGGTAGACCTGGTCCAGCCCAACGTCGACTTCTTTTGCCTCGGACCTCGAACCGCTTCTGTCTCCCTAGTTCAGCACGTGAATGTTCTTCTTCTCGCACATCTCCTTCAGGATTTTCGGCCAGACCGTGACACTCACTTCACCCAGATGGGCCTTGCGCAATAACAACATCAAAGTCCGCGACTGCCCAATCCCTCCTCCGATGCTCAGCGGAATCTGGTGGTTCACGATCGCCTGGTGATAGGGAAATTTCAGAAAATCCAACTGATGCGTCAGTTCCAACTGCTTCTTCAGCGACTCGGCATTCACCCGGATCCCCATGGATGTCAGCTCATGCCGGCGGCGGGTCACCGGGTTCCACACCAGGATGTCGCCATTCAGTCCATGCCGCATGAGACCGTCCTCGGACGTGGTGGGCGTCACCCAGTCGTCGTAATCGGCTGCCCGCATCTCGTGCGGATAGCCATCGCGCAACATCCATCCGATGCCGATGATGAACACTGCGGGATATTGCTGCAGGATGGCGGTCTCGCGCTGCTTGCGCGGCAGGTCCGGATACATGTCGAGCAGGTCCTCGGCGTGAATAAACTTCAACTGCTCGGGCAGATTAGGGTACTTCGAATTCTTGAGCGCGGGATAGAAGTCTTGCACGAAACGCTCCGCTCCGACCAGCACCTTCCAGATCATCGAGACCACGGCCTTCAGAAAATCAAGGTCGCGTTGCTCGGGCGTAATCACCCGCTCCCAGTCCCACTGATCGACGTACGCGCTGTGATCGTGGTCGAGGAAGTAGTCTTTGCGCACCGCGCGCATATCGGTGCAGATGCCTTGTCCGGGCTTCAACTCGAACTGCCGCAGCGCCATCCGCTTCCACTTGGTGGCGGCCTGCACCACCTGCGCGTTGATCGGATGCTTGTCGCGGTCGTTGGAAATATGGAACTGAATGGGCGTCCGCGACCCGTCGCGATCGAGATAGTCGTTGACGCCGCTTTCCTCATCCACGATCAGCGGTACGCTGACCATCATCAGGTTGAGCTCTTTGCACAACCCCTCTTCGATGTATCGCTTGGCATCGAACAGGGCCCGTTGTGTTTCCCTGGGCGATAGCAGGGAGCAGTAATCGTCAGGTAAGACGCGCTCCAGTTCTGAATAATCGCCAATGCCGGGTCCAGCGAGATCGGCTTTCTTATCGGCCATGTTGCTCTCCTTGTGAATCCTGTTCGCGCTGTGCGTGGACCAACAGGGGGCCGCCGTTCCACGCGCTGCACGCTGCCGCAACGATGAAAGCACCGAAGCTGTCGCGTTGCAGTATCGGACGTCACCCAAGCGTGTGCGATTCGGGCAGGAAACGGTATAGTGTTAGGCGTTCGGCACCACAACCTCGGCGGCTGCTCGACATATCCAGAGTTCTGCCTGTCACGGACCCTTGTTACGTCATCCAAACTTGAAGGAGATGACAGAGGAATGGCGACTTCAGCATCGGAAGAAAAAGGTTCCACGCTTATCACCAGCTTTGACCTTCATTTGTTCAACGAGGGCAACCATACCAAGCTGTACGAAAAGTTTGGTTCGCATCTCACCGAACTGGATGGCAAGCAGGGCACATATTTCGCGGTGTGGGCGCCGGATGCCGAGCGCATCTCCGTCGTGGGCGACTTCAACCACTGGAATCCCGACTACAACCCTCTGACTCCGCGCGGTTCCTCGGGCGTGTGGGAAGGTTTCATCCCCAAACTGGGGAAGGGAACGCTCTACAAGTACCACATCCGTTCCCGCTATCACATGTATGAGGTGGATAAGAGCGATCCCTATGGATTTTTCCAGGAGGTTGCGCCCAAGACCGCGACCATCGTATGGGACCTCGACTACGAATGGAGAGACGCCGGCTGGATGGAGCAGCGTCAGCAGAAGAACGCCTTCGATGCGCCGCAGTCCGTCTACGAAGTGCATCTGGGCTCGTGGATGCGTGTGCCGGAAGAGGGCAATCGTTCGTTGAGTTATCGCGAACTCGCGCCTAAGCTGGCCGAATACGTCAACCAGCTCGGCTTCACCCATGTCGAGTTTCTGCCCATTATGGAGCATCCTTTCTTCGGCTCCTGGGGCTACCAGGTCACGGGCTACTTCGCGCCCACCAGCCGATACGGCACGCCCCAGGATTTCATGTACCTGGTCGATTACCTGCATCAGCAGGGCGTCGGCGTCATCCTCGACTGGGTGCCGTCGCACTTTCCAACCGACGAGCACGGCCTGGGCTACTTCGATGGGACCCATCTTTACGAGCACGCTGATCCGCGCAAAGGGTTTCATCCTGATTGGAAATCGGCCATCTTCAACTACAGCCGCAACGAGGTGCGCGCGTTTCTCATCAGCAACGCGATCTTCTGGCTCGACAAGTACCACATCGATGGCCTGCGCATGGACGCGATCGCTTCCATGCTGTACCTCGACTACTCGCGCAAAGCAGGCGAGTGGATTCCCAACCAGTTCGGGGGGCGCGAGAACCTCGACGCTGTCTCGCTGCTGAAGCGCGTGAATACTGAAGCCTACGGCGCGTTCCCTGACATCGAAACCATCGCCGAGGAATCGACGGCGTGGCCGATGGTCTCCCGGCCGACCTACATCGGCGGCCTCGGCTTCGGCATGAAGTGGGACATGGGCTGGATGCATGACACCCTGGCCTACATGCAGCAGGATCCCATTCACCGCAAGTACCATCACAACAAGCTGACCTTCCGCGGCCTCTATGCTTTCACCGAGAATTTTGTGCTGCCCCTGTCGCACGATGAAGTCGTCCACGGCAAGGGATCGCTCATGGGCAAAATGGCCGGCGACTACTGGCAAAAGTTTGCTAACCTGCGCCTGCTGTTCGGCTACATGTACACCCAGCCGGGGAAGAAGCTGTTGTTCATGGGCGGGGAAATCGCGCAATGGAACGAGTGGAACCACGACGGCAGCGTGGATTGGGGGCTGCTCCGCTTTCCCATCCACGAAGGGATGCAGCGCTGGGTGAGCGATCTGAACAAGTTTTATCGCAGCGAGCCGGCGCTGTACCAGTACGACTTCAATCCCAACGGATGGCGCTGGATTGATGCCAACGATTCCGACAACAGCGTGCTCAGCTTCCTGCGTTTCGGGCTCGATCCGGAGGCGCCGGTGCTGGTCGCCTGCAACTTCACCCCGGTACCGCGCCGCGGATATCGTGTCGGTGTTCCGCATGCCGGCCTGTGGCACGAGGTGCTCAACAGCAATGCCGGAATCTATGGAGGTACCGATGAAGGAAATTTCGGTGGCCGCCAGAGCGAAGCAATTCCAATGCACGGTTACCCGAACTCGGTCCTGCTGAACCTGCCTCCCTTGGCCGTGGTCGTGCTGAAGCGGTAGAAACGGAACCGAGTTGTACTCGCTAAGGTGCTGAGCGTTGGTGTCAGCTCCTCGTACCGAACCTGCCGGGCAAGGACCTTCTCTCCGCTTGTCTCCGGGAACTGGAAAGGGGGCGGCTTCAGCCGCGCCGTCCAGGCCCCACCCAAATTGAAATTGTCATCCCGAGGAGCGCGAAGGAGCGTAGCGACGAGCGCGACCGGGAACCTGCGGTTTCTCCGTGGCGAATCGAACGCACGCCGAACCCGGCAAGGCGCCCGGCCGCCAGGGCGTCCGCCACTCCGTCGTATAATGGAGAGATACCCACTCGCCAAAATTCCCTTCTGTGCAGGTACGGAAGGTCGACTCCGGCGCAGTGGCGGGGAACACTCGATCATGGACTTTAACTTAGTCAGCTCGTACAAGCCGCAGGGTGACCAGGGCCGCGCGATTGAGGCGCTGACGCGCGGCATCTACGACGGCGAGAAGCACCAGGTACTGCTTGGGGTGACCGGCTCGGGCAAGACGTTCACCATGGCGAAGCTGATCGAGCAATCGAACCGCCCGGCGCTCATCCTGGCGCATAACAAAACGCTGGCGGCGCAGCTCTACCACGAGTTCAAGTCGTTCTTTCCTCACAATGCGGTCGAGTATTTCGTCTCCTATTACGACTATTACCAGCCCGAGGCCTACATTCCCGCCGGCGACGTGTACATCGAGAAGGAAGCGACCGTCAACGACGAGCTCGACAAGCTCCGGCTGGCGGCGACCCGTTCGCTGTTCGAGCGGCGCGACTGCATTATCGTCGCTTCGGTCAGCTGCATTTACGGTCTGGGCTCGCCCGACGCGTACTACGGCATGCTGCTCTTCCTGGAGAAGGGACAGAAGATCAAGCGCGACGACATCGTCCGCAAGCTGGTGGAAATTCTTTATGAGCGTACGGAAGGCGACTTCCGCCGTGGCACCTTCCGCGTACGCGGCGATATCATCGAAATCTATCCCACCTACGACGACAATGCCTATCGCATCGAGTTGTGGGGCGATCAGGTGGAATCGCTGGCGCAGATCGATCCGCTCTTCGGCACCGTCAAACAGAAGTATGCGCGCCTGCCCATCTATCCCAAGACGCACTATGTCATGAAGCCCGAGCGCAAGAATTCGGCAGTGTCTTCGATCCTCGAAGAGCTTGCCTGGTGGGAAGCCGAGCTGGAGAAGCAGGGAAGGATCGTTGAGGCGCAGCGTGTGCACCAGCGCACGCGCTTTGATCTCGAGATGATCAAGGAGATGGGCTACTGCCACGGCATCGAGAATTACTCGCGGCACTTCACCGGCCGCTTGCCCGGCGAACCGCCCCCAACGCTGCTGGATTATGTGCCGCGCGATTACCTGCTGTTTATCGACGAGTCGCACCAGACGATTCCACAACTGCATGGCATGTGGCATGGCGACCGATCGCGCAAGCAGAACCTGATCGAGTACGGATTCCGCTTGCCCAGCGCGCTGGACAATCGTCCGCTGACCTTCGACGAATTTGAGCACCGCGTGAACCAGGCGATTTACGTTTCGGCGACGCCCGGTCCTTACGAGCTGACGAAAGCGGCGGGCGTGGTGGTGGAGCAGATCATCCGGCCCACCGGTCTCATCGATCCGGAAGTCGAGGTCCGTCCGGTAAAGGGGCAGATCGACGATCTTCTGCACGAGATTCGACTGCGGACCGCAAAGCATGAGCGTGTGTTGGTGACGACGCTGACCAAGCGCATGGCCGAAGATCTCGCCGAGTACTACAGCGAGGTAGGCGTGCGCTGCCGCTATATGCATTCCGAGATCGAGACGCTGGAGCGCATCAAGATTCTTCGCGACTTGCGCAAAGGAGAGTTCGATGTGCTGATCGGCATCAACCTGCTGCGCGAAGGGCTCGACCTCCCCGAGGTCTCGCTGGTGGCGATTCTCGATGCCGACAAAGAAGGCTTTCTGCGCTCGGCCGGATCCCTCATCCAGACCATCGGCCGTTGTGCCCGCAATCTGAGCGGACGCGCGGTGTTATATGCCGACAACATGACCGACTCGATGAAGAAGGCGATCGACGAAACCTACCGCCGTCGCGCCATTCAGCAGGCTTATAACGAAGAGCACGGCATCACGCCGACGACGATTGTGCGCGCGCTCGACATGTCGCTGGTGGCAGTGTCGGAAGCCGATTACTCCGATCTGACCAGCGAGGCCGACGGCTTACCGGAGTTCCGCACGCAGGAAGAGCTGGACACCTACATCGCGAAGCTGGAGAGCGATATGCGCGAGGCCGCCAAGCGCTTCGAGTTCGAGAAGGCCGCCAAGCTGCGCGATACGGTCCGCGACCTGCGCACCAAAGAATTCATGTTCACCTAGAGCCGCAACCCCCCTCGTCACACGCCAGAAGCTTGCTCGGAGAGAGCTCTCTACTTCGTCAGCACCATGAAGGGTTGCTGCAGCGGGCAAGTGGTGGACGTGGTGGCCACGCAGTTCGGATCCTGCTGGGGAGCGGCGAGCGTCTGAGCCACGGTGTCGTTGATGGTTTGAATGATGCTCGTCGTGAAGCTGTTGTAGTTGGTGACGTAGATCTTGGTGGAGGAGGGCTCGGAGGCGACAAAGACCGGGTCCTGGCCGACCGGCACGGTACTCAGCGCCTGAAAGCTGTTCGCGCTTACCACGGTCACGTCATTCGACCCGGAATTCGCAGTGTAGAACTTCGTCCCGTTCGGCAAAGCCGCCACCGACACGGGAGCGCTTCCCACGTTGGCGGTGCCCAGCAGCGGGATAACAGGGGTATTCGTCAGGTTGACATTCGAGGCGTCGAACGCCATTACGCTATTGCTTCCCTTGTTGGTTACATACAGGCGATTACGATTAGGGTCAAGCAACGCATAGGTTGGGGAAACGCCGAGCGGCACGCTGGCCACCACGGTATTGCTTGCCGTGGCGATCAGGTCCAGCGCTCCGGGATTGGTCCCGTCTCCCGCCGTCACCACGTAAATATAAGTACCGTCTAAGCTGGGAACGGCAAACCTGGGATTGAGCCCGATGCCGGTCGTGATGGGAGTCACGCTCTTGGCACTCGGAGTGTAAGCCGAAACGCTGTTGTCGCCGGCATTGACAACGTACACGTTGCCGCCATTGGGAGCTTCCGTGATGGCGACCGGGTTCAGTCCGACGCAGACAGTGGTGCTGGCGACCAGGTTCGAAGTGTCAATCAGGCTGAGCGATCCGCTGTTCGGACAGGTTGCATTGGCGCCCGAGTTGGCGACGTAGATCGTCCCGGCCGCGGTGGAAGCCATCCCGATGGGATGGGAGCCGGCTAACAATCCGATGGTGGTGGGAGTGGTGCCGCCGATGATATCAATCTCGGTCACAGTGTCAGCCAGACTATTCGCCACGAACAGCGCGTTGTTGCTGGGAGGCAGGAACACTTCGTACGAGGAACCGCTTCCGGCGTAGGTGACGGAAAGGCTGGTATTGCCGGAGACATCGACCTGGGTAGCGGCGCCATTGCCGCTGCTGCCTGCGCTGGCAATAAATGCGTAATTCACAAGTTGCGGTTGGCCGCCGGGCCCGATGATCGGATTTGCCACTGGCCGATAGGTGTCACCACACCCCAGCCAAAGAAACAGGAGGAAAATAGGAAATACCAATAAAACGGTCTTATGAAAAAACCTCATCCACACTCCCAGTGGTCACCTCGGCGGATCTTGAATCTCAGAAGGAAAGCACATTGTATAAGGTGCGAGCAGTCGAGGTACAGTCTGCCGGCTGCCGGTGGTATCAAACCCCGGTAGAGCACGAGCGTTGCGGAGCAAAACAAAAGGCCCGTCCCGGAAGGGAAGGGCCTGTAAATCGCGCCGCGCGAAAAAGTTACACGCTGAACGACGAACCGCATCCGCAGGTGCTCTTTACGTTCGGATTCTCAAACTTGAAGCCCGCGCCTTCCAATGTCTCGACGTAATCCACGGTGACGCCCTTCAAATACATCAGCGAAGTGGCATCGACGAAAACCTTCAGACCTTCAAAATCGAAGGTCTTGTCCATCATGCCTGCGCCATTTTCGAACGACATGGAGTAGGAGAAACCCGAGCATCCTCCGCCAACCACGCCTACGCGCAGCCCGGCCGGCACTGGATTCTGCTGGGCCATGATTTCCTTCACTTTGTTGACGGCAGTTCCGGTGAACGCAACGGGCTTAACATCAACGGTTGGAGTCGTGGTCGTGGTATTCGGTGTTGTAGTAGTGGTTGCCATGCCTCTCTCCTCTACGAATCTCGATTATAGCAAAGGCGCCCGTCCGGAAACGAGGACGATCTCCCGATCGGTTCCCTTCCCGGGTGCAGAGGGAACTCCCCTCAAACAGAGGGAACTCGCCTCAAACGGCGCTACCAGTTTTAGATGCTGAGACATGCACATGGTCGCGAAAAGCCCGTTTTAGCCTGCGGTTTCAGCGATTCAAAGAACCCCGTAATGCGAGTGGCTCCTGATGGAATTATTTGCTCTTACCGCCCGCGGCTGGAGCTATAATTTCTGTTAGTGAGGGCCCCCAACCTGGTGGGCGAGGCAAGCCCACAGGCGCGGGACCGGTTCGCAACGAACCGAGGTGGCTAATGTCGATGACCATGCTGCTGATTGCCTGGGCAGCCATTACGGTAGTGCTGATTATTCTTCTGATCTACCGCAGCACGCTGAGCATGCATGAAGATGATCAGCTCTTCCTTGACGAGTCCAGCTCTAACCTTCGTCTTGAACAAGAAGCGCTTCAATTACGGATGAAGAAGATAACTCCTGCTGTTCGCATTTTAGGAGCGCTGTCCGGCCTGCTCATTGTCGCGGTAGGGGCGATGTGGGTCGTGGAGCGTATGAACAACACCTGGTAAGCAGGCACCGCCCGGCTGTACGGTGAACTGCTCTGCGTCTCTCGCCCTGTGGGCGCGAGGTGTACGTGTTGGTTTGGACCGATTGTGAGTTGCTGAAAAAAGCCCATACGCGCAGGCGCCACTTGCCTGCGCATTTTCATTTGCGCTACGTTTGTTAGAATCGTAGCTATCACCAGTGGAGTGTAGGAATCGCAGACAATAGCAGGGCTTGTGGCCCGTGCCGTCGATGCATTCGGCTTGCTGTAGATGCCGGGTGGCCGTCCGGTTTCCGAACCGCCGGCCCCTAAGCGACGATCCGCCAAGCGACGAAAAGAAGCGATCGAACTTGCCCTGCATCTTTTACAGTGAACCGTTTCCTATTAGGTCATGAAAATGATGCACCTCTCCTGGTGTATTGGGGCGGGTGCACCCGAACAGCAAGCAATCTTTGAGGTGAGAGTGGCGCTACTTAAGTCGTTGAATCCCGTACTCGAGTTCCCGGTGAAGCCGGACGTAGATCGTGAAGAAGAAGTTGCGGAGTGGCTTGAGGCCTTCGACGAGGTCTTAGAGCAAGAGGGCCGCAGCCACGGCAGCGAACTGCTGGGTGCCCTGGTGGAACGCGCGCGCACTGCCGGCGTGAATGTTCCGGTCCAGCTGAACACGCCGTATGTGAATACGATTCCGGTCGAGGATGAAGTGCCCTATCCGGGCGATCGTGCTCTGGAGCGGCGCATCAAGAGCCTGATTCGCTGGAACGCGATGGCCATGGTGCATCGCCAGAACAAGAAAGACCCCGGCATCGGCGGCCACATTTCGACGTACTCCTCGCTGGCTACACTTCTCGAGGTCGGTTTCAATCACTTCTTCCGCGCCAAGTACGACGATCAGCCGGGAGATTTCATTTACTTCCAGGGTCACGCATCGCCGGGCGTGTATGCGCGCGCCTTTCTGGAAGGCCGGCTGAGCGAAGCGCAGGTAAAGAATTTCCGCCACGAACTGCGTGGCGAGCCGGGCTTGTCGTCGTATCCGCATCCCTGGCTGATGCCCGATTTCTGGCGGTTCCCGACGGTTTCGATGGGAATCGGCCCGCTGAACGCGATCTACCAGGCGCGCTTCATGCGCTACCTGGAGAACCGCGGCATCATTCCTGCGACGCCGCGTAAGATCTGGGCATTCGTCGGCGATGGTGAGTCGGACGAGCCGGAGACGATGGGCTCGTTGACCTTGGGCTCGCGCGAGCACCTCGACAATCTGATCTTCGTGGTGAACTGCAACTTGCAGCGGCTGGATGGTCCGGTGCGCGGCAACGGCAAGATCATCAACGAACTCGAAGCCGCTTACCGCGGCGCCGGCTGGAACGTCATCAAGGTCATCTGGGGATCCGACTGGGACCGCCTGTTCGCCAAAGACAAATCGGGCCTGCTGCTCAAGCGCGTCGGAGAGATCGTCGACGGCGAAGCCCAGAGCTTTAAAGCCAAGGGCGGCGAGTACATCCGTCGCGAATTCTTTGGCAAGTATCCCGAACTGTTGGAACTGGTTTCCGACCTCAGCGACGATCAACTGCATCGCTTGACCCGCGGCGGTCACGATCCGCTGAAGGTTTATAACGCCTACAAGCGTGCCGTGGAACATACCGGCGGACCGACGGTGATTCTGGCGCACACGGTGAAGGGCTATGGCTTGGGCTCGGCCGAGGCGCGCAATGCGACGCATCAGGAGAAGAAGCTGGCCGACCAGGCACTCTCGGCGTTCCGTGCGCGCTTCGAGATTCCCATTCCCGATAAGGCGGCCAAAGAGGGCTCACTCTACCGTCCCGCCGATGACAGTCGGGAAATTCAATACATGCAGGAGCGGCGGCGCGCGCTGGGCGGATTCATTCCCACCCGTAGCGTGCCCAAGTCGAGTTTCGCGGCGCCCGCGCTGGCGGAATTCGCGGAGTCCCTGGCCGGCTCGAAAGGTCGCGCGGTATCGACCACCATGGGCTTCGTCAGCATGCTCCGGCAGTTGCTGAAGGAGCCGAATATCGGCAAGCTGATCGTGCCGATCATTCCTGACGAAGGCCGCACCTTTGGCATGGAATCGATCATCCGCCAGGTAGGCATCTACGCCAGCAAGGGCCAGCTCTACAAGCCGCACGACCAGGACATGCTGCTGTACTACCGCGAGGAAAAGGACGGGCAGATACTGGAAGAAGGCATCACCGAGGCGGGTTCGATGGCGTCGTTCACCGCCGCCGGCACGGCGTACGCAAACTACAAAGTGCCGATGATTCCGTTCTTCACCTACTACTCGATGTTCGGCTTCCAGCGCATCGGCGACATGATCTGGGCGTTTGCCGACGCGCGCGGCAAGGGCTTCCTGATGGGCGGCACCGCCGGCCGCACGACGCTTTCGGGCGAGGGTTTGCAACACCAGGACGGACACAGCATCGTATTGTCGAGCACGGTACCAACTTGCGCGACCTACGATCCTGCCTACGTCTACGAGATCGCGGTGATCGTGCAGGATGGCATCCGGCGCATGTACGTGGAGGGCGAAGATCGCTTCTACTACATCACGCTGTACAACGAAGACTATGCGATGCCCGAGATGCCGGCCGGCTCCGAAGAGGGCATTCTGCGCGGCATCTACAAGGTGAACCCTGCTGCCGAGGGCACAGCCGTGGTGCAACTATTCGGGAGCGGCTCCATTTTGAACGAAGCGTTGCGCGCCCAGAATATTCTCGCGGAGAAATACGGTATCCAAGCCGACGTGTGGAGCGTCACCAGCTACAACGAGCTTCGCCGCGATGCGCTGGACATCGAACGCTGGAACCGACTGCATCCCACCGAGGCCGAGAAGAAACCGTATGTCCTGAAGGCCATCGAAGGAACCGAGGGCCCGATCGTCGCCGCCTCCGATTACATGAAGGCGGTTCCCGATCAGCTATCGCCATGGTTGGGCAGCCGTCTTGTGACGCTGGGCACCGACGGCTTCGGCCGTAGCGATAACCGTCAGCATCTGCGGCAACACTTCGAGGTGAATGCCGAGTCGATCGCGAGTGCGGCGTTGTCGCGGCTGGCGCGCGAAGGCAAGTTCGATCCGCAGAAGGCGCAAGCCGCGATGCAGGAGCTGGGCATCGAAGCCGAGAAAGCCGATCCCGCTCACGCGTAATCACACGGTTGGTCGTGAAGGGCCCGAACCGCTCGGTTCGGGCTTTCTTGTTTTGACTTGAAGTTATGCCGGCGTCCCCCATTTAGTTGAGCTTCTTTATGAATCAACTATCTATGATTAGAATTCCGTGATGGAACCTGAAGATATGCTTGGCGCCACAGTCTAGTTCATCGCCTAAGGATTTTGCCCTAGTATTACTTTTTTGATCTATCTTTCCCGCACTCCTGTGCTAATATCTGCCGCCACATCGTAAGTGCCAGGCTCTAGCGCTTACGACACAAGCTATCGCCATCAACGGGAGCTTTGTTCGATATGTCTCGTGTGCGCCATGCTGTTCTTGTGTCTCTCCTAGTTTCCACCTCAGTGGCCCTTGCTCAGCAAGTGATTGGCACGGTTAAAGTGAACATGTTTCCAACCGGCGTGGGGGTAAATCCGACAACCAACAAAATCTATGTCGCCAGCGTTCCTGCCACCATCATCGATGGAGCAACGGACACGACAACTTCCGTCAAGGCTGGGATCTTCCCGGTTACAGTTGCGGTCAACCCGGTTACGAACAAAATCTACTTTCTAGACTTTATTAACGCGGATTCAGGCGTGATAACCGTGCTCGACGGCGCCACACTCACAACCACTACTGTTCCGGTTATCGGAGCCTATGCCATAGCAATCAATTCTGTTACCAACAAGATTTATGTCACACGGCTGATCGGCGGACTTATTGTCATTGATGGCGCGACGAATCAGACGGTATCCGTGCCGACAGGAGTGTTTCCGTACGCGGTTGTTGTGAACGAAGTCACGAACACCATCTACGTTGTGAACTCCTGCGCGCAATTAGTAAATGGATCGTGTCAGGGACAGAGAGGGACTGTCACTGTGGTCGATGGCGCGACCAACCTTACGCAATCAGTAAATGTCGGATATGGTGGCGGAGCGGTCGCTCTCAATGCAGTGACCAATCAGATTTATGTCGTCAACAACCTTGATAATAGTGTAAGCGACATTGACGGGGTCCTGCTCACAAGCACGACCATTCCTGTAAATCGTGGTCCAACGACCATAGCCGTCAACCCAGTCACCGACAAGATTTATGTAGGCGGCGATGACGAAGACTTAAATATTACGATAATCGATGGTCCGACCCACGATACGCAGACCCTCGGCATGGATGCGCCAACGGGAGCGATGGCAATCAACACCGTCACGAACACGACGTATGTGCTTAAGCAGGACGGCACGGTCACGGCGATAAACGGGAATGATCTTTCACTGGTCACTCTTCAGGTGCCAAACGATGCCACAAACCTCGCGATTAACCCCGCAACCAACCGAACCTATGTACCATACGAGAACGACAACATTGTCTCGGTTATCGGCGGTGCCTCTCCTCCTCCGTTGCGCTTCATTCCTATTACACCGTGCCGTGTTGTGGACACGCGGAACGCCAACGGTCCCTTCGGTGGTCCTGCGATTCAGGGGCAAACTTCTCGTGACTTCCCCCTTTCGCAGGGTGCATGCGGTATTCCGAACACCGCGGCTGCGTACTCGCTGAACGTTGCAGTAGTGCCCCGGGGAACGCTCTCGTACCTGACGGTATGGCCGACCGGCGAGGACCGGCCCCTAGTCGCCACCCTTAATTCCATCGACGGCCGGACCAAGTCCAATGCGGCAATCGTACCCGCCGGAGCGAACCGGGCCATCAGCGTCTTTGCCACTCAGACCACCGATGTCATCCTCGACGTCAATGGATATTTTGTCCCGGCCAGCCAGTCCGATGCGCTGGCGTTTTATCCGCTCACACCGTGTCGAGTGGTGGATACGCGTGGTGCCAATGGGCCACTCGGCGGTCCGAACCTGGTTGGAGGCAAGACTCGAGATTTCCCCATCCGGACGGACAACACCTGCGACATCCCGCCTACGGCGGTAGCTTATTCGCTCAACTTTGCGGTCGTGCCGCAAGGTCCTCTGAGCTATCTGACCGCGTGGCCCTCGGACCAGCAACAGCCTGTGGTGGCGACTTTGAACGATCCCAAAGGCGCGACCACAGCGAATGCGGCCATCGTGCCTGGCGCCGCCAGCAATGGTGATATCAACGTCTACGCAACGGCCAACACGGCGTTGATCATCGACGTGAACGGCTATTTCGCTCCCGCTAGCTCAGGCGGGCTGTCGCTGTACGCCGTGGCTCCGTGTCGCGTTCTGGATACAAGGCAGACCAGCGGAGCGTTCACGGGAACGTTAGCGCCCATTCCGGTGGAGAACAGTGCCTGCGCTGTAAACGCCTTGGCGCAAGCCTATGTGTTCAATGCAACGGCAATCCCTCAGGGCGGACTCGGATATCTGACGTTGTGGCCGGACACGGAGACGCGCCCAGTGGCTGCGACGCTGAATGCGCCGGATGGGGCGATCACCAACAACATGGCGATCGTGCCGACACTGAATGGCGCAATCGACGCTTACGCGGCTGGCACCACGAACCTGATCCTGGACATATTCGGTTTCTTCGCGCCGTAAGCTCCCCAGAACATATAACGATTGCGGCCGTCGCCACCCTCGCACTACGGGGAGTTCCCGCCCCACGCTCACCGATGCCGACGACGGTTTGTCGATTTGGAACGTGCCGTCGCGGAGGCCGAGGATATTTCTTCTAAGGTTTGAGGTGGTTACTACCCGACGCGCAAAGCTGTGTGCTAAGATTCGCCGTACCCACTTCCCACAGCCCTAACCATCTCCACCAAAGAGGAGCCCCGGTCGATATGTCTCGTGTGCGCAAGTCTGTGTTCATAGTTCTGTTCTTTCTCGGTTTGTCGCTGCAAGGTGTTGCGCAACAGGTGTTAGCGACCGTACAGGTTGGCACTTCTCCTGGTGTGGTAGCCGCAAACCCCGTCACCAATAAGACTTATGTCTCGGGAACGCCACTGGCTGCGATTGACGGGGCGACGGATACCGTGACCAGGATAGGGTCTGGGACGGCAATACAGATTGCCGTTAACTCCGCCACGAATAAGATCTATCTCCTTTACTCCGGCCTTGATTTTCTCTTCGTGCTTGACGGCGTGACACAGACCACCACCGCGGTCCCAATCCTGCACAATCCGGTCGCCCTGGCTCTGAATTCTGTAACGAACCTGATTTATGTGGCCAGTTCTTGTGGCACCACATGCGTCGCCGGGGGCGTCACCGTGGTTGACGGCGCGACTAACGCGGTGAAATCGGTATTGGCCGTCGGAGCCGATCCTTTTGCCGTCGCCGTCAATTCCGTCAGCAATACCATCTACGTTGCAAATCTGTGTGCGCAGCTCGTCAATAGCTCGTGCAACGGCGCGCGAGGAACCGTGTCGGTGGTCAACGGCGCGAACGACAACACGGTATCTGTCAACGTCGGCGTCGGACCCACCAACATCGCGCTCGATTCGACGACAAATAAAATCTATGTTCCCAGCGGTGACTCGGAACTTACCGTAATCAACGGAGCCAACCTCACGGCGAGCGTCGTTCCCGTCGGATCCGGCCCGGTTGCCCTGGCGGTGAATTCGGTCACGAATATGATTTACCTCGGAGACAGTGGCGACTCCAACCTCTGGATCATCGACGGTGCCAGCCAGACCGCCAATTCGGTCAACCTGGGCGCCCCGGTTATCGATGCTCATGACATCGCGGTGAATGAGGTTACGAATACCATCTACGTCGGGGGAGCCGACAACAAGCTCAGGGCCGTGGATGGCGCGAATTTGACGTGGATCACCCTGGTGGTTGGGAATGGCCCTGCCGGGGTTGCGGTGAATGCTTCGACCAATCGGATCTATGTAACCAACGCAGGCGACAATACGGTATCGGTGATCGGGGGCGCGTCGGCTCCTCCGCTGCGCTTCATTCCCATTACGCCGTGCCGTGTTGTGGATACGCGGAATGCCAACGGGCCGTTCGGCGGACCTGCGATTCAGGGACAAACCTCGCGGGACTTCCCGCTTCCGCAGGGTGCATGCGGGATTCCGAGCACCGCGGCCGCCTATTCGCTGAACGTTGCGGTAGTGCCCCGGGGAACGCTCTCGTATTTAACGGTCTGGCCGACTGGCGAGGAGCGGCCTCTTGTCGCCACTCTGAACTCCATCGACGGCCGGACCAAGTCCAATGCGGCAATCGTACCCGCCGGAGCGAACCAGGCCATCAGCGTCTTTGCCACTCAGACCACCGATGTCATCCTCGACGTCAATGGATATTTTGTCCCGGCCAGCCAGTCCGATGCGCTGGCGTTTTATCCGCTCACACCGTGTCGCGTGGTGGATACGCGCGGAGCGACTGGGCCACTCGGGGGACCAAATCTTGTCGGGGGCAAGATTCGAGATTTCCCCATCCGGACGGACAACACCTGCAACATTCCTCCAACGGCGGTGGCCTATTCCCTCAACTTTGCGGTCGTGCCGCAAGGCCCTCTGAGCTATCTGACCGCCTGGCCCTCGGACCAGCAACAGCCTGTGGTGGCGACTTTGAACGATCCCAAAGGCGTGACCACAGCGAATGCGGCCATCGTGCCTGGCGCCGCCAGCAACGGTGACATCAATGTGTACGCTACGGCCAACGCGGCGCTGATCATCGATGTGAACGGCTATTTCGCTCCCGCTAGCTCAGGCGGGCTGTCGCTGTATGCGGTTGCCCCGTGTCGCGTTCTGGATACGCGGCAGACCTCTGGAGCATTCAACGGAACCTTGGCGCCCATTCAGGTGGAGAATAGCGCGTGCGAGGTCAACCCCTTAGCGCAGGCTTATGTGTTCAACGCAACGGCAGTCCCTCAGGGTCCGGTGGGGTATCTGACGCTATGGCCAGACACGGAGACGCGCCCAGTGGTTGCGACCCTGAATGCGCCGGATGGAGCGATCACGAACAACATGGCAATCGTGCCGACCCTGAATGGCGCTATTGACGCTTACGCGGCGGGGACGACCAATCTGATCCTGGACATTTTCGGTTTCTTCGCGCCCTAGAGGGAGTCGGCGTCTACGACGCGTAGAGGCCTTCGCACACGATGTAGCGGTTGCGACCGGCGCGTTTGGCGGCGTACATGGCCTTGTCGGCGGCCGCACGAAGGTCGTCGGCGAGCCGGGCATTGTCGGGATACAAGGCTACTCCGCCGGAGGCCCAGCCGGTCTCACCAGGCTTACGTCCGGCGCGGCGGCCGGGCGGCTGCGCATGACATAAGCTGCGACGCACCCAATCGAAGCCAAGGCTACGGCGCCAAGAACAACTTGCCGAAGAACGTTAAGAGTGCTGCGTTCGCGATCGAACGAAACCCCGTCAAATGTCGCCTCTATCCCCTGCATCCTTCGCCTATGCTTACGCGTCGGTACCCTCGAAAACGTGAATTAAAGGCTGTGTATTTATACTCGATTAACGCAATCCGCGCCCGAAGGCCAGTCGGAGACGTATCAGTCCACTTCCCGGTCACTCCATGGCCTGGGAGACGTTCACGGCCTCGAGCGCATTCTACCTTTGTCAAACGGGTTCCCGGCGAGATTAACCTGCCGGAGACTATGACCTCAGAAAATGTGCGTCAATGCGAGAGCGACGCCACAATTCCCGAACAAATCACCGCGCGCGCCGGTGCGTGACCGATTTTGCGGTTGTTGACGGGTTCGAGTGTCACAATGCCGAGGGGTCGATCATCTCCTGACGTTTGTCGACACGCATGACGAGTTCCGGCGATGATTGCGTGCAACCGGGGCGAGTCGGGCTCGCCTGACACGGGCGCGGGGCGTCGTCGCCGCGCCAGGGAACGCCACGCGATATCAGGTCTACGCTCGACAGCGCGCGGTTTGGGCTCATCCGGCTGGTTCCTGCGCCAGCGCCCGGATCCTTTGGCGGGCGTCGAGGAGGGTGGCCAGCGCTTCGGCCCCGCCGCCCAGACGAATGATCAGCTGGCGGGCGTGGCTGACCACCCGTCCGGGCAGGCCGATCAGATGGAAGCGCAGCGCCTTCATGCGTTTGGCCGCCCATCTCTCGCCCAGCGCGAGACGCTTCATCGCGGCGTTTAGATTGAACGCCAGGATCGTCAGCGCCCACCAGGCGGCGTTGGCGCCGAAGAGCCCAGAGGGCATCTGTCCGCCCGCCAGATCGGATTTCGTCGCCGAATGGACTTCCTCGCTCTTGCCGCAGCGCTCGCGCAGCCACCAGATCACGCCCTCGCCGGCGCCCGTGCGGTTGGTCACGACGGCGAACAGTTTATAGACCCCCTTCGGGCCGAACGCCTGGGTGGGAAACGGCAGCTTCGCCTCGTCGCCCAGCGCCAGTTGGCGCAGCGGTTCGCGGATCGCGAGAAAGCGGTAATCGGCGCGGTTGCGGCTGTGCCCGGCCCAATTGGGCACGTAGACGACCTCGGCCCATTCCTGATCGGTGTGTTGCGGCTGGCCGTCCGTTTTGCGGATCAGTGGCTTCCACGCGCTCTCGGGCGTCGTCCGCACAGCCGCGCGGAAAGCCTCGGTCACGTCGGCGCCGATCGCGAACTCGATCACGCCAAAGCGCGGGTCTTTTCCCTCGCCGCAATAGAGCAGCAGCTCTTCCTGATAGCCCGCCGTGTCCGAACGCAACGAGACTGTCCTCACGCTGTCCGGCAGATGGCGCAGGCTGTCTTTCAGGACGCGCAACTGCTCGTGTCCGGCGGGCACGTTGCCGTCGCGGAACTCCGAATAGAGCATCGCGCCCTGCTCCGCCCACCAGCAGTTCAGCGGCTGATACGCCTTGAACTTCTTGTAGCAAAACAGCGCCTCGCGCTTGTGCGTCTCAATCAGCGTCGCGTCCATGTCCAGCGTCGCCGTGGCCGCGGGCTGACGCTTCTGCAGAAAGTCCAGCAGCGCCTGGTTCACCCGCCAGAGACCGCGCAGTTCCTGCGTCACCGCCGGAATGAACGCCATCCCCGCGACCGCCTTGGGCGAGGCTGGATCATCGAACCGTTCCAGCCAGCCCGACAGCGCCGACGGCGAGGGCGTCGCCCGCTCGCGCTCGCGCCGCCAGCGGCTTTTCAGCGACCGCCGTTCGGCGCGCGAAAGCAAATCCTTCTCGATCGCCCGCAGGATCGCCGAAAAGCCGCTGTCGCGCTCCAACCGTTCGATGTCTTCCACGCAGTCGCCGCCGGACAGATTCAGGAAAATCACCGCCAGAACCATCTGGATGTCGAGCCAGCCCTGGCCGCCGGCCGCCCGAACATGCCGCTGGATCGCCCCGCCGAGGCCGCAGGCCTTGATCAGGTCGAGATACAAGGGAAGCCCGGCCAGCGACGTCAATCCATGGCTGGATGAATTGGCCTCATACTGGAAATCGAGCAGCCCCTGTGCCAGCATCGCGCACCCCGTTGGTGATGGTTCTTGAGTTGCAAACCAAGACTATCTCCCTGATTCTTCAGGGCCAACGGGGAACTTGAATTTTCCTGATGCGGAATTCAGGGACGGCGCTCCCTCAGTTCGTCGAGCCAGCCCGAGGCCGGGCCGTACTATGCCGGCGCGGCAATGCGATCGTCGGGCGGAGGGCTTCGCGCGCGCCGTCCCGCCCCGGCTCGCGAATTCGAGACGATTTTGGCGAGGGCGGGACGGCCGCGGCGATCTCGCTCGCGGCCTGGGCCCCCGTGCGCATGGCGTTCGCCTTGATCGCGGCGACTGCGTGCGCATGGAACTCGGCATCGCGAACGAGCCTGATGATCGGTTGCGCGAAAGTGCCGACGTCGTGCGGATCGCCAAAGAAGCAGAGAGGGCCGCGCTATCTCCCGCATGGATGTGGTTTCGACGCGACGCAGGAATTTTCCGAACCGCAGGCTCTCGCCGATCGGCAAACCCCAGCCTTCGGCGAGGCTCGGAAAGACGAAGGCCGCGCTGCCGTAGGGCCAGATGAGCTCATTCTTTGTTGGCGATTTCGATCCACAGGTAGGGGGCTTCTCGGTCGGCGAGTCAGAGACCGCGCAGCGCCTCGCCACGCCAGCCGGCTTTGCCCGTAACGACGAGCGTAAGGTCGACATTGAGGGTCATCAACCCGCTTTCGTTCAGAAATTGCGGCCAAAAAAATCTCGATCAGCGGCGCATCGGCCCCCTGCTCTTTCATCTAAGCCGCGCATATTAGAGAACGGGCGTGTTCGCGTCGAGTGCGAGGGTCGCCGAGCCAAAGTTCATGATGGACGAGAACGTCCGCTATGCGTTTCGGGGCTTCTCTGACGCAGTGGAGGCTCGGTGCGGCCGAGCGAAAGCAGAGGCTGACTTCCGACTGTAACTGTCCTATAAGATCTGCTTGCCTGTGCTTTGCGGGCAAGAGCGGATTTCGATCGCAAAATGACGCGTTTGCCGGGTTCGACGACTTTGGATCAGTTGCAAGCCCGCGCCGATCGCAGGCCTATGTCCTTTCCGCGGGTGGTCGGGCTCGCGGCCCAGCGGCCCTGCCAGATCGGGGAGCCGGGGCGTTGAGCGACATCAAGCCGGCGAAGGCCAAAAGCGAAAGGACGGACTCCGCGAGCGAGACCGAGCCGAACAAGCCTGTGAGCGCGATCGAGGAGCCGGAGGCTGCAAGCGTCCAGGGGGAAGCCGGCCCCGGAGGCGGCTCAGCGCCGGCGATCGACGGCGAGGCGGGGACCCGCGATCTGGCGATCGCGACTTAGGGGGGCCCCCTCGTCGCCGAGATCGAACTCGCGCCCTTGACGCTTCGTCCGCAACTTCCGCCGTCCTCGGAGGAAAACGCAAGCGTCGAGACGGTTGTCGGCTTTTGGGGTCGTTACCGCCTGTTCACCATTACCGTTGTCCTCCCCATGTCGATCGGTTCCCTCTATCTCTTCGCCTTGGCCGCGCCCCGCTTCGCCTCCTCGGCAAGCTTCATTGTCCGTTCCGCGGCGCAGTCTGGCCTGCCAAACGCCGTCACGTCGGTGACGCAGCAAAGCGGGTCTGGAACGCAGCAGGGGACCCCTCCGATGCAGCCGAGCGCGTCGGCCCTGCTGCCGCAGGGGCAAGGGGCTTCGACGATCGCTCAGGACGAGACCTACGCCATCAACGCCTATCTGACCTCGCGCGATGTCGTCGATCAATTGTCCAAGAACAATGATTTGCGGGGGATATTGGGCCGGCCGGAGGGCGACTTCATTTTCCGCTACCCGACGCTTTGGTTGCCGAACGATAGTGAATTTCTCTACCAACGATTTGAGTGGATGGTGCGCGCGTACGTCGAACCGGACACGATGATCAGCACGATCGAGGTGAACGCTTTCAGGCCCGAGGATGCGCAGGGGCTCGCCACGGCGATGCTGGAATACGCCGAGGCGCTGGTGAACCAAATGAACCATCGTTCCTACGACGACGGTCTCGCCACTGCGAATCGTTTCGTGGCGGAGGCCCAGCAGGAGGTCGACGCCGTCGAAGCCGAGCTGAAGGCGTATCGCAATGCTTCGGCTTCAATCGATCCCAACGCCGTAGCCCAATCGAAATTGAAGGTGATCGAGGGGCTTTCGACCCAACTGGGGCAGATTCAGGCGAAGATCGCCCAGCAGGCCGCGATCACGCCGACATCGCCCATTCTGGCCGCGCTGCGCGCGCAGGCTGAGTTGTATCGCGCCGAAATCGAAAAGCGGCAGCTGGAGATCGCCGGGTCGTCGGGATCGGAAGCCGACAAGCTCGCGACCTACGAAGAATTGACGACCCGCGCAGAACTCGCAGCGCGGGCGCTGGCGGCGGCCGTGGCGGGAAGGGACCAAGCCAGGAACAGCGTCGAACGCCAGCATCTGTTCATCCAGGTGATCGCCCGTCCCAACCTCTCGCCCGACTACGCCCGCTACCCGCGCAGGACGTTGGACCTGGCCGAGCTGTTGGCGATCAGCCTGACCCTGTTTCTGATCCTGCGGAAGGTCGGCGGAGCCGCCGGCGCCCATGGCGGGTGAATTCAGCATGGTCCGCGTCGGCCGAATTCCCCCCTCGCCGGGCGAAGAGCAGGGATTTTTCGCTGGAGGCGGGGAATTTTTGCCTGGGATTCGCCGAACAGGGCGGCAAAGGCGCGGAGGCGCGGCGATGAGCGGGTTGTTCTCCATCGTCGGGGCGCCGTCGCCGAAGCTTTATGCCGTTCTGAACATCGTACGGGCGCTCGTGCGCGTGACGATCGGCGAACCCTTGGTCGTAGTTGCGAATTCGCTCGAAGCGTTGCGCGAGAACTTTCCCGATCGGCCGACGCGGAACAATCGCCCGGTGGTCCTGCTTTCCGACTACCCGCAGCCCGACCTGTTGGCGGCTCTCGCAGCGTTGAATGCGCCGATGGTCATCTCCATCGACGATCTCACCAACGTCGCGCTGTTCTCGGTCGTCTCGAGGGGTTTTGGTGGCGCCGACGCCGCGCGCTTTGCGACGATGGGGCTCGTCAACGTCGAGCCGACGGTCGTTTCGCCCCCTCCGGTTTCCCTGTTTGTCGGCGACCCGAAGGTCGAAACGCTCGCGGGCCTGATCGCCAGACTCGCGGCCTTCTACAAGCCGCCGATGAAGGAGGGCGCCGAGGCCGAGGTCTTGGCCTTGGTCGGCTTCGCCGGGCGGCGCGGCGCTTCGCTCGGCGCGTACATCGACGGCAAGGTGCCCGCCGTCGACCAAGTGGCGCAGGACGCCCGGGCGTCGCTCGAGAGCCGGAGCCCGCTGGAGAGCGAACTCATCGACTTTCTCGCGCCGCAATATGACGCCATCGTCCACGGGCGGCCGCTCGAGAGCTTGGAATGGCCGGTTTATGCCCTGCTTCGGCCGGAGTTTCCCGACCGGCTGACGATCGCGCCGATCGATCTCACCGGGCCGGCGCGATTCATCCACTTCGGCCCGTATTTCGCGCTGCCGGCCGGCGCTTGGGGGGCCGACGTCTCACTCGATGCGGGACTGCTACTCCGACAACCGGATCGCGGTCGACGTGTGCGCGGCGGCCAAGCCCCTGGCGGTCGTGCATGCGAAACTGCCGGCCCATGGCGTCTATGGCTGCAAGATCGAGTTCGAGATCGAAGACCCGTCGAAACCGGTCGAAATTCGCATGCAGTTGCTGTCCGGGGCGATCGAATGCGTCATACGCTTGCACGCCATCGCGCTCCACCGGCTGAGCTCGCCCGGCGAGGCGGTCGAGGAGGAGGCCTCGGCCGGGGCTAGCTGAGCGGTGCCGACGAACCGCTTTCGTCGGCTCGAGCCGGAATTAGACTAGCAAAGCTGCACGAGAGCGTCGCTGGAACGCGCCTCTACTTTCCTGGGGACGACCAATTCGCTTGCATTTCCTTTCATTTCCTTTTCCGAATCGAGCATTTTCAATGGGTTGCGCCAGACTTCCGGCAGGCCCCCTCCCCCCTGCGGCCTACCCGCCCCCGCCCTCAGCCCTCGAGGAGCCCGCGAAGCGGGCGTCTCGAAGGGCGCTGGCGTCGGACCTCCTGTCGGGCCTGCGTCTCGGGCCGCAACGACTTCCGTAGAACAGAACAACATAGTGTATCTTTAAGGCGATCTTCAAGAACATACATAGAACATTGTCGCAATCCTTGGCAAGAGAATTCTGTGGGGAGGCTTCGAATGCGTGCGAAGCGCAAGCCGGTCGCCGCCGGCGCAACGCCTGGGCGATTTATTTGACAGGGGCTTGACCAATCAGGCCTCGATATGTGTATGGCTGTTCGAGAGGCCAAAAGACAGCAAGGCGCCGCTCGAGAAGGTCGGGACCGTTATAAACTTGAGTTCTCGCAGAGTTGGGTGCTCGCAGGGCAGTGTTCAAGAATCTAGCGGATCGTTCGAATGAAGGCTTCAATTGAGGGCATCGACTTTCGGCGAGGCGAAGAAGCGTCGTCGCTCAGAAACAGGCTTGTCGCCTCGGACGTCGAGGATCTGTTTCAACTCATTCTGCGGCGAAGTGTCGGCAATGAGGAGTATATACAGGGTCTTCTGGCCAGGAAAGCAACAATTTATGATTTGATTTCTCAACTACGCACTTCGCGGGAACTTATCAATCGAATGGAATCAGAAATCAATACTGAAAGGGATAAGACGTTAATTGACAAAATTGATTACAGGACGCCGGCTAACTTACGCAAAGACCAAGGCAAGCCCAAAGCTGTGTTGCTAGTAGGTTCGTGCCTGATGGAGCCATGGCCTCACTTTGTGAAAGCGGGTAGCTTCAATATTCATTTTGACCTCATACCATTCAATAATGCATCTAAATTGCCTTCTGGGCGCGATCTGCCAAGACAAGACTATGCCTACCAAATTTGTCAAATTCCCTTACGATCAGTCCTTAAAGAGAATTTTGAGGACAGATATGCGGAAGAAAGCCAGTATGAAGATCTGCTGGCACGGTGCCAAGCGCGATTAAGAGATAACTTTAATAAGATCCTTAAATACCATGATGAGCTTGGACTACAGACGTTCATCCTAAATTTCGTGACACCTCAACAAAACCCGATGGGCAGATTGCAGGAGCGGTACTACCTAGGCAATCTGGTATATTTTGTAGAGGAGTTAAACAGATATTTGTATGCCTTGGCATCCGGCAGAAAAAATTGCTGCGTAATCGATTTCGAACAAATCGTATCGAATTTTGGGAAGAAATATTTCTGCGACGATCTCGTTTCGCACTTCAATCACGCTTCGTTCATCGGCGGGATCGCTCTCGGGGACGACAAGAAGCGACTCGAAGCGGTTGGCAATTTGCAGAAGATATACGCCCCAACTCCGCAGAAAATCATTCAGGCGGTGGTCTCGGAAGCGGAAGCAAACATTCGATCCATGCCTATCCGGTTAAGACATACACCCACTAGATTTAGGGTGCGCCCAGTCCACTGAGTAAAGTTCGTCGTAGGTCGGCGCCCTCGCACTGCTTGCAATGCCGAGCAGCGAGCGGAAGGCGTTGAACGGGTAGAAGCGACGGTTGAATCGAAACGTGAACTCGTTGAGATAGGCCTGCAAATGCCGCGCGCTGACCCCGTGATGCGTTCCCGCCAGCCAGGTCTTGAGATTGGCGAAGACGAGATGGCTGATGGGCAGGAACTCCTCGGAGATTTCAGGGTCGCCGCATTCAGCGATGGCGCGATGATCGCAGCCGCGCTTGCGCAGGTCTGCGTAGCCGCTCCAATCGTCCGTGACGATCAACGTCCCCTTCGCCACGGCGCCCTCGACGAAGCCGCAAAGCGACTTTGCGCTTCGGTCGGCGGCAACGGCGAGCCGAACGCGCCCGGCGTAGCGCCCGTCCTTGCGCGGTTCCGGGCGCGCGGCGGCGCACCTCGACGGCGCGGGCGACGAGAGTTTTGTGATGAACGCCCCGGCCTTCCCCGCGCGTGCGGCCGCCGACCCATGTCTCATCAACCTCGACATGCTCGTTTGCGCGACCGCCAATGCGATCCCGATCGGGGCGAACCATTCCGGCGCGCAGCTTGTGGAGGAGCTGAAAGGCGGTCTCGTAGCGCGAGAGGCCGAGTTGCCGTTGGAGCTGGACCGCGGATATGCCGGGAGTTTGGCTGGCGACGAGATAGGCGGCCCAAAACCAGACGGACAGCGGCGTGCGGCTGCGCTTCATGACCGTGCCGACAGTCAGTCCTGTCTGGCTTCGGCACTTGCGGCATGTCAGCACGCCCGGACGGCTCGCAATGCGGAACGGTTCGCCGTTCGCGTCGCAGCGCGGGCAGACGAAGCCGCTCTCCCAGCGCGCCTTCTCGAGATATGCGGCGCAGGCCGGATCGTCGGGGAAGAGCCGCTGAAACTCCGGCAAAGACCGGGGATACGGCAGCGCCGCGCGCTGCTCCACATCCATTACAACGGGCGACGCCGCAGTCATTGTCCCATCCAGCCTCGGCGCAAGGCCCTCGCTGATCGCCGGCCGGCGGGACCTCCGCTCCTCACTACCCACTAGCCCTAGCGGGTGTATGCGTCAACCGGATAGGCATGATTCGATCGATCGAGCAGACCGACGCCGTCAAAATCGTCATCTTCGACCTCGACGACACGCTCTGGCGGGGGGTGGCGGCCGAGAAAGATACCGTGCAGGCGGCCGAAATGACCGAGGGGTGGCCGCTCAGCATCGTCGAAGCGGCATCCTACCTCAAGAAACGCGGTGTCTTGATCGCAATCGTCAGCAAGAACGATGAAAAGACGGCTCTGAAGCTCTGGGAAGAGCTCTACGGCAGCTGCTTCAGCATCAAGAACTTTGTCGCGACCCGCATCAATTGGGATCCGAAGCCGATCAACGTCGGGCGCATTCTGAAGGCGGTCAATCTCCTGCCTTCGAGCGCTCTGTTCGTCGACGACAACCCTACGGAGCGGGCCGCGGTTAAGGCGGCGTTTCCCGACATCCGCGTGATGGACGAGCCGCTCGCGCATTGGCGTCGAATTCTACTGTGGGCGCCGGAACTACAACGTGCCGTCATCACAACGGAGGCCTCACAGCGCGCCGAAATGATCCACGCGCAAATTCAGCGCGACGAGGCGCGCGAGGCCGTAAGCCGCGAGGATTTCCTAAGAGACCTCTCGGTAGTCATCGAGCCGAAGGAGATCGAGAGCAGTGACGACCCGCGCTACACACGGTGTTTCGAGCTCCTCAACAAGACAAACCAGTTTAACACGACCGGGCGGCGGTGGACCGCAGCGGAAATCGAGGCCTTCCTTGCATCGGGGAAGTTACTGGCGTTCGAAGTCGAAGACAAGTACACTAAATACGGCCTGACCGCGCTTATGCTGATCTCGGGGGACACGATCGAGCAGTTCGTGATGAGTTGCCGTATCTTCGGCCTAGACGTCGAGAGGGCCTGCCTGGCCATAGCCTGCGAAACTGTCGCCGCGTCCGGTGTAAAGACGATCAAAGGCAGGATAAAACCGAGCGCCAAGAACCTGTTGAGCCTAGCGATCTATAGGCAGGAGGGATTCGCAGAAACAGGCGACGGATTGTGGACGAAATCAGCCGACCGGATCGGGGGCGTTCCAGCCCACATTTCCGTGACCAGCCAATTGGCGAAGGCGTAGTTCCGCCGCGCGATTGGCGCGCGCGTGGGCTCGCCTTGGCGGGTTCACAGCGAAGTTCGTCAGGTGGAACTTGAGCTTCGACAACTTGTTTCCATTAGGATGAGTCAAATGACTGCTAGCAAACTGCGACGCGAAGAACTCGACAACTATCTGTGGTGGCATAGTAATAGATTAGCGGATAGAACCGTTACGCCAGGCAAAAAAACACTTGATCTTATGTCCAAAGAATTTCAGCTCGTATTTGACCCGGTTGACCTAAGGGGGAAAAGCCTTCTCGATGTGGGCGCGTGGAATGGCAGGTTCTCAATTGAGGCGAAGCGTCGCGGGGCGGATCGTGTTGTTGCTCCTGATTACTTCACTTGGAACGATCTGTCCCTTCGGGGACGAGCAGTCGAACGGAACTTAGATGAACCTGGAAAAGGGCTAAATAACGACGGAAGCAATTGGTGGGGTTCAAATTGCGCCGCCATTGAAAAATTGCTCATGACTTTCGAATTTTCAAGGATAGATTACCAAGATGGCAGCAGCGGGCGGCGCGGGCTCTTTCACGCTTAAGGACGCAGAGTGACTCAGTTGCTCGTTAGAACTGAATATGGAACGATGGAGCTAGCGAGGAGAAACGGGACGGTGATTTCAAGCTTTGAAGCCGACGTCGGAGGGTTTCCTCTGAGGGCCGCTACGCATGATCTTTTGACGGCTCTGCCGTCGACGAAAACGATTAAGGAAACCGTCCAGCTTCTTGCGCGTCGACTGGCCGAACGTGGACCGGTGTCCGCCCGGTTGCTTTACGAGTATGTTTTGGACCTCAGCTATCCCCTCATTTTTTGAGGGCCCAAATGCAACTGGAGGTTGGCGCTTCGCTGCGACGATTCTCGCATGACGAGTCCTGAAGCGCGAGTTCGGGGCTCCGAATTGTCGAGAAAGAGGTCGCGCCATGCTCAATGTGGGACCTTAGGGCCCTCCGTTCGCCTCTTATGAGGGCCAAAAAGCCTCGAAGTCAGGCCGTTGACGAAATGAGGGGATTCCCTGAGGTTTTGGACCGCCCCCCGGAGAACGGCGCATTGGCCATGCGTCCGATCGAAAATTTGGAAAGCGACTTGTTGAAGCTTATCGAGTGCGATGAATATCGATTTGATATTCCTCGTCGAGTGATGCGAGCTTTTCCAGAATATCGTCGTGAATTTTTTCTTGCATATTCCGAAATCTGGGGGCACGACAGCTTTCACTGCGATGCAAGCAACAGGTCAATATATTTCCTTACCGACTAGGCAATGGCTAAGGACGGAAACGTCCCCGACTTTCACGGATTTCTTACTAAAGTCGCTCGCGATATTGTAAACAAAGACAGGACCACTTTCACCATGTACGGTCATTTGACCGCACGAGATCTCATAGCAGCTGGGACTAAGCGCTTCGACGACTATGTATTCACCATTGTCAGGGATCCCGAGGAGACTGTTTATTCTCTTCTTAATTACATTTTGTGGAGGCTAGAAAAAGCGTCAGGCAGCGAGCATTGCACTCCCGACGTGAAACTATGGAGGAATCTCCTGAAGGTCGACGAGGGTTTCGCTCCTAGCAAGGAAAAGAATATCTACGCGTTGGTCCAGCGGCTCATTGGACGAAATACGCTATGCGCTGCCCTTGGTTCGGATGGTACAGCTTCTTCTTCTCTGGACAACATTCTTAGACTTGGAATAGAGGTCGTTGAATTCACGAGGCTCCAAGAGTATCTGGCGCGACGCGGTTGGAACTCCGGCTTACATGAAAACCGATCGGATAGATTACCAGCGATTCAGAAGCTTGGCGACAGCACTCGCGCGCAGATACAGGAAGGGATCAGCGAGGACGTCAAGCTGTACCGAGCGCTCCAGGATAGTTGGGGACACTAGATTTCGATCATCCTGAACCGTGATTGCGAGGAAATCTTTGGGGAGTTAACGGTTCGATGACGAAGCGAACTGCGCCCCATCAGCGTCGATTGAGAACGGTGCGACCGCGTGAAGAAAGCGAGACGAAAGCACGATGGACGTCGCCTCCTCGGCGGCCCGCGGATGTGAACCGTTGTAGGAATCGACGGTCCCGTCAAAAGAGTTCGACCGTATCACCTTCCGCGTCCGGATCGAGCAGCTGAAGGGCCGCCCTAAGATTATCTCGCCTTGCCCGGGCGCGTGGCCTAGAACTCCGTAGAGATAGGCACCGCTCGCTATCGACTGTGCCGCAAGATCCTGATACACAAACCCGATTCGTCGGCATTTGTCGCCGGGTGGCACACTCATGAGGGGACGGTTGATCATGCTCGGGGGTCCAGTGACGAGTGAGATTGAAACCGCTGCGCCGAAGGACATTGGAGCATTGGCGGCCCGCGTGAACTCGATCCGCCCGTGGTTTCACTCAATCGACCTAGGCAATGGCCTTGTGACTCCCGGCGCTGGGAAAATTGACAAATTAACACAAATGGCAAATGTGTACTTCGCTCTCGGCTTGCACGGCTTGAGCGTATTGGATGTGGGAGCGTGGGACGGATTCTTCAGCTTTGAGGCGGAGCGGCGCGGCGCAGCGCGCGTACTAGCCGCGGACAAGTACTGTTGGGGCGGGGGGCGGTCCCGGAAAACGCTCGGCATTTGAGTTGGCGAGAGAGATAATCGGGTCCCGGGTGGAGGACCGCATCATAGATATTTCCGAGACGCGCGTCGAAACCGTAGGCCAATTTGACCTAGTGCTATTCAATGGCATAATTTATCACATAGTTAACCCACTGTCGGCCTTGGAGGAAATGGCGAAAATTGCCCGTTACGTCCTAATTGTGGAAACGCACATGGACGAGACGGAAAACCCTCGTCCGGTGATGGTATTTTACCCTGGTGAAGTTCGAACAGAGGGTCCTTACAAGGGCTGGGGGGTTAACTCGGTTTTGATGCATGCCCTACTCAAAAAGCTGGGCTTCGAAACCGTTCTGGAGTTCCAGACACCGCAGCACCCGCAGAGAAGCATCTTTATCGCTCTAAAGCCGGGACACCCCTTCAAGGACTATGTCGACAAAAACATTGCGAATACTGGCCCAAGAATTCAAGCCGTCGCGGCTCTTGGAGAACTTGAAGATGGACGACCTTGTGCAAGGCGTGACCCGCGAAGACGTTATATCTGCCTATAGGTTGATTCTGGGGCGTGACCCTGAGAGCGAGAGTATCGTTCGACAACAAATGGACCGTCATAAGAGTTTGCGCGGTCTACATAAGGCGTTCTTAGGTTCAAGAGAGTTTAGAATTCAGATTCCGAATGTGGCACCGGGAGAGCTCTATCCGGGTTATACCAAGGAGGACCTCAAGATTTTTGAGCGGTTCCCTGTGGCGGAACGATCAAGCAAAGAGGGATATATTACGGACTTTCTGGGAACTATTACTCGCGCCAGCTTTGTGAAAAGAACATTACCATTGGGTGGCAGTGTATTAGGCTACCCAATTCCATGTGACTTTCACGCGGAAGTAATAGAGTGGCTGGGGTTGCTTAAGAGTGCTGTTTCCGCCCGCGACTGCTATCGCGTATTGGAACTTGGCGCAGGTTGGGGCCCATGGCTCTCGGCGGGGTATGCGGCAGCTCGTCGATGCGGCATTCCAGAGTTCCGCTTGGTTGCTGTGGAAGCAGACGCAGGGCACGCTTCATTCATCGCTCAGCATCTAAACGATAATGGTATTTCTGATCAGTATTACGAAATTATCCAGGCCGCTATCGGAACAACCGGGGGCATGCTTAAGTGGCCCGTTGTCGAAGATTTATCTACGCATTACGGCTTACGTCCATCTGAACGTGAGGAATCTCTCTACAATGGGCAGAAATTCAACAAATATATTGACGTTCAGGTAGTCGCCGTCAATGATGTCCTTTTCAAGGAGCCGGCTTGGGACCTAGTCCATATCGACATACAAGGCCATGAGGTGGAAGTGTGTCAAAGTGCATTGAGTGAACTAACTGCTCGTGTCCGGTGGCTCGTGATCGGAACACACTCGAGGAAGATCGACGGTGACCTCATGGAGATGTTTTGGAAAGCAGGCTGGAAGCTCGAGCATGAGAAACCAAGCCGTTTCACGTTCAAAGTCGGCTGCCCGAACTTCTTGAAGGCATGACGCATTGCGATGGTACACAAGTATGGCGGAATTCTCGCGTTTAGAGTTTTCAGTTGCATTCCGGGCAGTTCTGCGACGCCCTTGATCTCGAGATGCGCGTTGATGTGGCGAATCTTCTTCACTTGTACGGTGACGTCGATGCCTGGGGCTCCGTCATGCCGAGTCAGCCCTTTGTCAGCGGCCACTGAAAAGGCAAACGCCCGCGGGCGCAGACAACCGGACATGCGCCCCGAGCCTGTTAGCCACTCCTGGACCGCTCGTCGCGAACCAGGCTCAACTTGCGCCAAACGTCTTGGCCTACTTTAAATCTCTGTCCCTCTAAACGCTACGCCCCGCCAAAAGCGGCACGAAGGCGGTGGGTCGTAAAGGACGGTCGGTTCGGGCGCCTCATCAATGTACACGAGCTAAAGCGGTACATACTCCAGAGCCTCGACGAAGATACCCAGCTGACGCCCGTCGGGGACCCCGTATGTCGCCGGACAAATGGTTTCCGAAGTTATGCTGAGCGGACCGTCAACTTGACTTGCTGCGATTTCGACGACGGCCATTTCGTTCTTCGCACACATCTTCATTGCCGAGAATGCACCGCAGCGGATGCCAACTTCAATCGGACTGTGGTGATAATTCTTAAGTCTCAGCAGTATTCTCCGGTAGCTGCCCGTAATATCCAGAGGCAAACGAGCGAGCTCGCGCGTAAATCGACCTCCTTTCTGAGGCCCATGCCAACCGGAACTATCCGGTTCGGGCATTTGATAGTTCTCGAGGGCTACTATATTTGGTCGCCGCTGGAACACATGCAAACTCGCGCGAGGCGCGATTACACTCGGATGGGATTGCCAGACAAAGCCATTGCGTATGAATTCCGAGACCAAGAAAATCCTTCCTGGAAACCCAGTTCGAACCACTTTCTGAACCGAACCACGGCCACGTCGGATGCCTCGAGTCGGATACCCCATGGATAGGGCACAGGCCGCCAATCAGCTGGAACTACGGGTTCCCCAGAAAGTATAATTCGGCCACTGTCACTTAAAATCGACTTCATAGTCGAAATCAATTCTAGAAAGTCTAAGCAATGGTGAAAGGATTTATAAAATAAAATAAGGTCATACTTGTGATCATTGCGCGGGTTGTGTCCAAATACTCCTTCGAAAGCGGTAAGATTGACTTGAAAAAACTCAGACTGTTTTCTTACAGCGTCGCAGAAATTCGGCTCAATATCCACTGTATCGACCGAAACCCCTAGTCGCGCAAGAGCCAGAGCAATCTGGCCGAAGCCCGCGCCGTATTCGAGCACCCAATCTCCGGCTGCGACGCCCGAGTGCTTTAGAACGTGCCCAAGCGCAATCAGTTGTTCGCCGGCTGAGGCGACCGCTCCGCGCTGCCTATCGGCATAAAATCCTGGTTGGCGAATCGGATCGGGGCCATTCAGACCACCTGTTCGTTCGTGCTCGGCAGGTCGATACTCACCCGTGATTCCGGCAATCTCCTGCCACAGCCTAAGTTGCTGTTTCCGGTAGGCTATCGAATGCGGTTCGAAGCCAAAATCAAACCAGGGGGGCAGCGCAAGAATACGGCCCTGGAATTCCTGCCAAGGTCCTTCGGGCCTTCCGTCGGTTTCTAGAAAGGCATTTGCGGCGCGGTCCAAGTCAGCGATTCGAAAAGGCGGTGGCGCGCTTGGAGACCGTTGCGCGCGCTCCCCCAGGACAGACTCGCTGTCCAAAATCGTTTGAAGTTCGACCAGGGTCGGATCGAGTTCAAGCGCGCGGCGAAACAGGGTAATCGCCTCGAACTCTGTTCCCCCGACGCCTCAAAAGGTGTCCGAGCTGCAGGTAAGTGTCTGCGGACCCCAGACGCAAGCGTGAGGCTTCGTCGATATGCTTTTTCGGCGGATTCAAGATCGCCGAACTCTTTAAGGGAATGACCGTATTGAACCCAAATCGCCGCGTCTGCCGGATTACGAGCGAGATATTCCGCGTAAAGCTTACGGGCTTTCGTCCAAATGCGCCCGTCGCGCGCCATGTCCGCTTTGGCCAAGATCTCTTCAGGTTCGGGTTTTTGTGTCTGTCGACCAAACCACCGAAGGCGATCGGCTACTGCAAAGAAGCTCCCTAGCGCACCCACCATAGCCGGCTACCTCATTTTATGGGCTGGCACCGAGAATTGATTTCCATGAAGTTCGGGTACGGCTTTGTGAGAGGGTCACAAACGGGTTGGAGGAGCGGGTCCGGCCACGGTCGAATCAGGCTTAACCGACGTTGAGGCTCTTCGGCCGCTTTTCATCTGCACCCAGCGAACGTCAAAATTGACCCCCCCTATGAGCACGGTTTGTCGCGTGTCAGGCCGATAGACAAAACGGTTATAAGCTTGCGGTTGGTTGGGTATCCCGTCGCGGCCAATGCCTTCGTTGGCGGAACTCGCCCACAGAATTGAGGAGTCCTGCGCTTCGATGCGCAGGTGCGGCGCCGTCGTTGAAAGGATCAACTGCGCTCCAGGATTCCCATTGGTCTCTGTGCTCCAATAGGCGCTCCCCGCATTATAGAGTACGAAATTTCCATCCTCTTGAAGCTTGGCAAAACAGGAAGTGCAGGACTGCTGCGTTCCAGTTGCCCAAAGTGGCGTCCTACCTTCGGAAAAAACGAGATTTCCGTCGGCTTGAAGCGCCAGTCTGAAGTCGCCGTTTTGGATCGACAGCGCTTGACCTTGAGCCAGGACCCCCGCTTGTCCGAAGGTTTGGCTGGAGAAACTGGCCGACTTGCCTCTCGACAAATGGGCAGCCATGGCCGCGCTACCGCCCGCTTCAGATGGGATCAATTGAAACCCATGATATGCAAGAGGGTTCTGGGTCTGGGCAAAAAACTGGCGATAGCAATAAGGCACGTTGTTTAAGGGCATTGCGCAAGTGGTCTCCGTCGAGTTGCCCGCGTGAGTCAGACCGCCCACTGCAATTAGGTTTCCTTGGTAATCAATTACCTGAAACATGTCGGCGTTTGCCATAACTTCGACGCTTGCCGAATCGTCGAGTTCCCGAGATCGCAGAGGAGTGCCCCGCAATGTACATTCGGCCAGTGGATGGATTCTTGGCTAACTCAGCGCCGCGAACGTTCAATCCCAGAAACGTCTTTTGGACGTCGGCTGTCGCCGGCCAGTCATTCCGGCGGGCCCCAGTCATGTCAATGATTAAACTATCCCAGTAAATATATAAGCGGCCCTTGTGAGCAACGAGCTTTGGGACAGATACAGCTGAGCCGAACGGCTTGGCGCCAGTGCCAGTAGCTATGACTGAAACCCGACTGGCGTCCATCTGCACCTTTGCGGTGATACGATTAAAAGTGAGGGGTCCCACGCAAGCACTTGCGTTCGAGTAGCCCCTGACGATGCATTCGAAGGCAACCCAGTATTCTCCATCAAAGGGTGCAACTGTAGCGTCATACGCGGAGACAATAATGGATTTGCCGCGCTCCACTGGAACGGGGTTCGTCGTGTCGAAGAGCGTATATAGATAGGTGACCTTGTTCTTGGAGTAATCAATTTGATCCCAGGTCAGAGACATGCCCCTCTTTTTGTCAAAATTGCAAGTGCCGGTGAAAGGATCGCCATTTCTGGCACGGCCTATCATATAATTACCGAGGTTCGGCGTGGCGCCGTAAGATACTGTATTGCATCCCTCGAGTTTAAACTGAGCGCCGGTCGCAAACACTGACTTAAAGGATGGCCACTCATAAGCTCGACTGGGCCGGGTTGGTCGCGTCGGCCCGCTGCATGCCTCCTCGCCGCATTTCGTATCACTGGCAGACCGGGCACTGGCGCCAGAATTATTGGTTGTTAAGGCGAGTATCGCGACAGTCGCTATTAGAGTAAGTCGCGAAGGCGTGTGCGCAAGTGTTTTCAGTGTCACGTTACCGTCCGTAAGAACTGGCCAAATCTCTGCTGGACTCTGCGCCGTAGCTCAGCGCGCCGCCACCACCGGCAGCTGCCGCGCTAAATCGCCTTCCGCGGAAATTGTCCTATACCGCTGTCCACGACTGAACTCCGCGAGCGTGTCCAATGCAACAGCCTCGGCAAAGCGATTGCGGCTTATCTGGTCATCCTCTCGGCAAACAAAGAGGCCAACAACGCCTATCGAGATGGGCACAGGGACGTGGTCTTCCCGGGGTTTTTCGAGCCGGCGGCCATAACCTTCGAGGACGATGAGAATTTCCTCATCTGGCGTCGACGCGTCGATCTCGCAGACGACCCATTTGGTTTCTTCAGGATTGATTTTGCCCTCGATCTTGACGCGAAACTGAACCGTAACGTCGAAATCAACGATGGGTCCCTTAGGCGCCCGGAGCCCGAGATAAATTCGCAAAGAACTCAAGCCGATCGCAGTGCGGAACGCGAGCTGGGCCGGCCCTGGCTTCAGCCAGCAACCCCACTCATTAGGACCCCACCATCCATTGCCCGTCCGGAATATTTCTCCAGACCGCATTCCCGAATAGATGGTCAGGTCCGAGTTGCGAGCAAAAGAGTAGTAGCGGCCGATTTCGATGGTCCGAATATCCTCCCTGCGCTCGGCGGGAGCAGCGTCCCACTGGCCGACTGTTTCAAGAATTTCAATTGAGAGATCTTTCCAGCTGCGTGGTCGATATTGGGCCCCGATGAAAGACTCGCGCTCAGCGCGATAGACGGGGTCGAACAACAGCTTCTTCAATTGTTTGAAGAGACTCTCCTCGTTGCCGAGCTCGAAGTAATCGACAAAGCTCCCGCCGGCTTCGGGCAAAGATGAGCTATTCGCGACCAGCGCGGTCTTCCCATGGCAGAGAGTTTCGGTGACGGGCAGGCCCCAACCCTCGTAGAAGCTCGGATAGATTGAGATTAGACAGTTTTCGTAGAGTGTGGCGAGATCAGCATCCTTGACGCCGGAGAGCATGACGACTTTGTCCCGTAGGCGCTTGCTCGCATTGAGCTTGGCGAACACGCTGTCGTTGAGCCAGCCTCGAGAGCCGACGCAGACCAGCCTCGGCACGGCCTCATCGCCGAGCTCCTTGCACAAATGCAGCCAAGCGTCGAATATAGCGCCGTGATTTTTGCGTGCTTCGATTGTAGAGACGAATAGGACATATTTCTCTGTCGCCAACCGATGTAGGTTGAGAACGCGTGTGGGAGGCTCCTTGACGATATTGGATTTGCGGTAGTCGGCGTCGAGCCGCGCCGTATGCACTAAGCCCTCCTCGAGCTCAAATCCCAACCGACGGCCAACCTTGATCAGGTCTCGCTTGGTGGACTTGGAATTGACGAAAAAGAAATCAGCATGGAGAAACACGCCTTGAGCCCAGCTGATGAAATCCTGAACCAGCCCCTCAACGCAAAACTCCGGCGTCATGATTGGAATCATGTCATGTACAAATGGAACGTAGTGAATGTTGCTACGCCGTTTTGCTTCCCGAATATGGAGGAAGTAATTTTGCAACCACCAGGACGTGCCTAAATTCACAAGATAAGCGCCGCTGGCGAAGGTGAAGTCTTCCACTACGTTCATTCCGTCATCCAATTCTCCCATGAGAGCCCGCCAATCAGGCTTGGTCCAGTCGCCGTCGCTGAGTGAAGAACGGCATATCGTAAGGAATAGATCGATAGGTATTTCACGCCAATAGTCCTGTGATTCTGTAAAACATGAAATACGAATCCTTAGGTTATCCTTGGGATTGAGCACCGCAGCCGAAATAACTTGCATCTGTACCCGTTGAATGCCGGTGGGCAGTCGATGATGCCTGAAATACTGTATGAGATCAGAAACATCGAATACGATCTCAAGCTTGGTCTGCGGCGACACGTCTGCTTTATTGTTGTTGGCTCCGCCCTCTCTGATGATGAAGTTAGATTTTTCCAGCAGAGCTTGCAGTGTATCGATGGCTCTTTGTATTGCAGGAGCTTCCAAGAGCAACTCACCTTGCTCGATCTCAAGTTTTCCCGTGACTTCGAGATGGAGTATTTCCTCAAGCTGCTCTCTGAAGGTGGAAAACTTCCCATTCAGGTTCGGACGCTTATTCAAAGACCTAATAAGCTGTTTTTCCGGGGAAGGTTTTGCATCCGGCCAGGACGGCGGCGAGTTTTCTGCGACTAGCACGTCGATGAGGCTAAGCTCTTCGGCAGCGTCCTTGCTCTCCGGATTCAGCTCTAGAGCACGAGCATAGCTTGCCCGAGCTGCCCCCATGTCTTTCCTGACCTTGAAGAGGTGGCCCAGTTGAAGGTGGGTGTCATATTCATTGGGCGACAAATCGAGCGCCTTCTTGTAGGCGAATTCGGATCGGCCGTAATCTCCTGCTTCCTTCGCCATATTTCCCAGCTGTACCCAAATCGCAGAAGCTTCCGGACGTAGAATCAATGCTTTTTCATAGAGTTCAGCCGCTTCTTTCCACTTCCGCCCGTCCCGCGCGACATCGGCGCGAGCAACGAAAATACCAAACTCATCCGGAACATGGGCCATCGCATTTCCATTGTCTGATCCGCTATTCGAGACCAACCAGTTTGAAACGAATTTCTTCATCTAGTTCCCCAAAACAGCTTGCTCCATTTTTTGCTTAGAGCCATCGGCGCAAGAAGGTCAAGGGCGGCGCCAGGTCAGTGAAACTTCCTTTCAGCCCAAGGGACGGCGGTACAAGTCTCTGAGTTTCGCTTCGAGTGACACTTGCTTGATATTCCCGTTCGCACCATTCTCCTGGGGCCCCTGGGACGTTGCCCCACGAGCGGGAAGGGGCGGCGAAACCCGCGACGAAACGCTTGCCGGCTCGCCCAAATTAGTGGAGCAGGCGGCGTCGGGCTGGCAACCGTTGGCCACGATTTTGAAGAATTCTGCTGGAGTTGGTGTGGTTTATGGCAAACCGATCGGCGCCGTTCCGCTCGCTGGTTTGCTTCGTCGCTTCGCCCCTCGCATTGATGCTTCCAAGCGAACGTGAACTACTCTAAACACATAGGTCGCACAACCCCGGGGGCAGTCGGCAAGCATGTCAAACGCTGACAAGATGGTAAACCGTGACACCTTCATTGCAGAGGAGATCGTCGAGGCCTTCTACCAGGGGATGCTCAAGCGCGAACCGGATTACCACGGGTTTTACAATTATGTCGCCTTCCTGAAGCAGCACGGAGTGCTGCCGCTCATCCGGGGTTTCCTCGGATCGGCCGAGTTCAAGCGGGTTTTCTCTGAATCTGGCATCCTGAATCGTGGCCGAGTTTGAACCTGAACTTCAGCCCACCCAACGAGGTGGAAATCCGTCTATCCGACGACGACCAAATCAAGCTCTGGAAGCATATTGAAAAGGTGTGGACGAAATTCGGTGAGGACGAGCCCTATTGGTCAGTGCTTGCCGACGAGAATTTCCGTTCCGATCAGATGCATGAAGACAATCGAGTCGATTCGTTCTATGAGAGCGGCGCGCATGACGTGAAATATTTTGACGCATTCCTGCAGAGGAACGACATCGAGCCGCCGAAAGACGCGACGATTGCTGAATTCGGATGCGGAGTTGGCCGCGTGACCCGTTTCCTCGCCCGCCGCTACGCGCGCGTCCTCGCCTTTGACATATCCCCTTCGCATCTCGCCGCGGCGCGCGAACGCCTTCGCGAGGAAAACATCGACAATGTCGAATTCGTTCTCCTCGAAGGGCCTGAGGGCCTGAACCGGTTGCGCGGCGTCAATATCTTCTTCTCCTCCATCGTGTTACAGCATAACCCCCCGCCCATCATTTGCGACGTTCTGGGGCGAGCTTTCGACGGGTTGGCCAGAGGGGGAATCGCCTTCTTCCAAGTCCCGACTTATGGATCGGGCTACACATTCACTCTGCAAAACTATTTCGAGGGACTATACAACAAAAACGAAATGGAGATCCATTTCGTGCCGCAGCGGGAAATCTTTCAGCTGTTCAGCCGGCACGCCATGCTGCCTCTGGAAGTCCGCCCCGACCACTATGTCGCAAATTACGATCGATGGATCTCGAACACGTTTTTGGCGCGTAAATTGGGCTGAGGGCTGAGGGCCGCTGACCGCGTGACCCCGTCGGCCCACCAGTCCCGCCTCCGCCGAAGAGAACGGGGGTTGTCCGCCGAGAGTAGCAACGCCGGAAATGGTGCCGCAAGAGCCTGAAAAGAAAATCCGGATGTTGCTCAACGGCGTGGGGGCCGGCTGAGCCGGTGCCCGGGTCAGCCGATCACGCGGCAGTACAAATCTCTGACGCGCTCCGCGTAGCGCTCGAAGGAGAATTCCCGGGCCCGCTCGCGCCCGCGCGCCGCGCATTCGGCTCGAAGGTCCTGGTCGCTGTCTAGGGCTCGGATGACGGCGGACATTTTGTTGATGTCGTAGGGGTCGACGAGCAGAGCGGCGGCGCCGGCCAGTTCCGGCAGGGACGAGACGTTCGACGTCATGACCGGCGCGCCCAAAGCCATCGCCTCGAGCACCGGCAGGCCAAAGCCTTCGTAGAGCGAGGGGAAGAGCAAGGCGCGCGCCCCGCGGATGAGCGAAATGAGGTGGTCGAAAGCGACATAGGACAGCCGTCGGACCCGGCGGCGGGGCTTTATGCAATTGTCCTTGAGCTCGTAGGCGAGGAATTGTTCGCTGTCGATCTTGCGCATGTCCGCGTCGTTCATCCAGCCGGGCCCGCCGACGATGATGAGGGGCCGGGCCGCGCCCGAGGCGGCGAAGGCGTCGACGAGGCGCGAGAGGTTTTTCTTGGGCTCGATCGCGCCGACGAACAAGAAATATTCGCCGAAACCGAGGCCGAACAGCGCCTCGATCTCGCGCGCGACCGCGTCATCGTCGCGGGCCGTGAGGCGTTCCGGAAGGCTGACGGATTGATAAGTGTTGGTGATTCGATTCTCGCCGATCCCCGTCAAGCGGATGATGTCCTGCCTGGAATGTTCGGACACGGTCACGATGTGATCGGCCGAACGGCAGAGATGGCGGATCAATCCGAGGTGGTATTTCTTGTCGTCCGCGGTCGCGAAGGGGAGGCGCAAGGGCACCAGGTCGTGAATGGTGAAAATATTGGGGCAGCCGTTGACGCGGATCGGCGCCGGCCGGGTCGCGTGAAAAAGCTTCGGCGCCTGCTCGAGCTTGATCTGGAGCGGCGCCCGGTAGCATTTGAAGAAATTTCGCTCCCGGTCCGGCAGATGCGGCACAACGTGCACGTTGGCGAAGCTTTTCAGGCGCTCGCTGGCCG
>CAWFHH010000004.1:0-6690 GCA_963815555.1 uncultured Acidobacteriaceae bacterium | reverse complement strand
TCTTCGCGAAGCGTAAGAAGCGGTTGTCAGTTGTCAGTAGTCGGTTGTCAGAGGGCAGAGCGAGTTGCCATGCAATCGGAATATCGATTCTCTAGCGGCAGTGTGCTTGTTATCGCACTCTTGACGGTCTGCCCTGCGGCTGCCGCGCCTCGATCATGACGAAACCCCTCATCCAACACGTCGTCAACGCCGGTTTCCCTGCCGACTGCGACATGGTCCACCTGTTCATCGGGGGATCGCAGTTGCACGGCGCCAAAGTCGAAGGCTACGACGATCTCGACATCTACGGGGCTTACATCGAGCCGCCCAATCGTGTCCTGGGATTGCAGGCCCTGCCGCATTTTGTCTGGTCGAGCGGCTCGGGGCGGACGCTCAACACCGCCGACGACGTCGATGTCACCCGCTATTCCCTTCACCGCTGGGGCGAGCTGATGATGAAGGGAAATCCAGCGATCCTTCACTTCCTCTATGCCGATAATGCACTCGACGGCGAGACCGTCTGGAAGACACACATCCGCCCCCATCGCGAGGCCCTGCTGTCGCAGAAATCAGCGGAGCAGTATCTGGGCTTCGCCGACGCACAACGCATGCGACTGACTGGGGAGCGCGGCAAGGGCCGTCACGGCCAGAGGCAAGACCTGGTTGAGAAGTATGGATACGACACCAAGTTCGCCATGCATTATGTCCGCCTTCTCTATGAGTGCCGCGAGATACTGCGCGATCATCGTCTCACGCTGCCGCGCCCGGAGAAGGAACAGCTCATCGCCATTCGCACCGGCAACTACGCCCTGGACGAGATGTTCGCGATCGGCCGCGAGCTGAAGATGGAATGCGAATCGTTGCTGGCCATCAGCAAGTTGCCGGAGATACCCGACAAAGTGTTTCTCTCGCGCATCCTGGCCGATGCATATCTGGCGCACTGGCGACAGAGCGGAAGCTGAGGAACCCGTGTGGCGAATGGGGGCTCCGGGCTAATGACCATTTTTGCTCTGATCGCCGGATCGGCGTGCGTGGCGCCATGGCTGTATCTGTTCCTTGGCCACGGCCGCTTCTGGCGAATCGCGTCGGCCGGGACGGAGCTTCCCCTGTGTCATCCCGAGCAATCCCCGAGCGCAGGTCCGCGCATTGCCGTCGTCATTCCCGCGCGCAACGAAGCGGATGTAATCGGCAGGGCGATCGTGTCGCTCGTGCGTCAGGAAGAACACGAACTTCACATCTTTGTGGTTGACGATCACAGCAGCGACGGAACCGCCGAAGCAGCGCAAGCGGCGACAGGTTCGAACGATGCGGGTGCCCCACCGTTTCGCATGGTTAGCGAAAGGGTGGGAGAGAATGAAGCTTCGAGTCGCCTGACCGTGATCTCGGGACGGCCGCTCCCGCCAGGATGGTCGGGCAAGCTGTGGGCGATGCAGCAAGGAATCGAGCAAGCGCTGCGCCTGAGTCCTGATTTCCTCATGCTCACCGACGCCGACATCGAACATGCGCCTAATAGCGTTGCCACGCTGGTGGAAATTGCGGAAAGCGGCGGCTACGATCTAGTCTCCTTCATGGTGAAGCTGCACTGCCGCAGCTTCGCCGAGAAGCTGCTGATCCCCGCGTTCGTGTTTTTCTTTTTCATGCTGTATCCGCCGGAGTGGGTGCGCGATCAGCCCAGGTTAGCGCCCAAAGGACGGGCACGAACCTGGGGCACCAAGACCGCCGGCGCGGCCGGCGGATGCATGTTGGTCCGTCCGGCAGCACTGCGGCGCATCGGTGGAATCGCGATGATCCGCCAGGAGCTCATCGACGACTGCGCGCTGGCGCAAGCGATCAAGCACTCCGGCGGAAAAGTTTGGTTGGGTGTGGAAGGCAGTTCGAGATTCGAGCATCGCAAGATACAGGACCGTACCGCGTCGAACCTCGCGAGTTCGGAAGAGCATGAGTCAGGGCACGACCCTTCGACAGGCTCAGGGCGGGCTTCCAGTCGTGTCGGACAGACGCCCAATCTAACCTCAAGCGGGCTTCACGCCGCGACACGTGAAACGCGCAGCCTGCGACCCTATGAATCCTTCGCGGAGATCGAGCGCATGATCGCGCGTACCGCCTTCAACCAGCTCCATCACTCGATCTGGCTGCTGCTCGGAACCGTAATTGGAATGTTGCTGTTGTATGTCTTGCCGATTGCGCTGATGCTCAGCGGATCGTTGGTGCTGACGTTTGCCGGCGCATTCGCCTACGGCTTGATGACGTTCCTGTACCTGCCGATGGTCCGCTACTACGGCCTGAATCCACTCTGGGCGCTGATGCTGCCGTTGGCTGCCCTCTTCTACACGATGGCGACGATTCATTCGGCCGCGAACTATTGGGCCGGGCGCGGCGGCGAATGGAAGGGCCGCGCGCAGGATATCGCATAGGCTCACCAGTGCAGGGCGCGCTCACTTGCGATATGGCGATGTTACGCCAACAACCAGTCATTTTAGGGCACAGAACGATACTGTTCTCGAAGCATAGAGGCAAGTGTGGTCAACGGAATCGCCACCTTCTCCGCAGGTTCAGCACCGGGTGCAACCTGATATTGCTGGAAATGCAGCAGAAGTTCGGTATCTGTCAGAGTAAAGACTTTGAAGTTGCTCGCTACCGGGCCAGCGCCGTGACGGATTGCTTCTTTTTCAGCGTACTCATGCTGCTCAAGAGACCCTATGGCGAGCGTCGAAAGATGGGCGACGTAATCTGAGCCGGGGCGAAACAGGTCTGCAAGCGCAAGCACCCGGTGGTCACGAGTATCGTAGTTCACGCTGGCCATGACACCCCAAGGATGGGCTGCTCCAGGCGTGTACTCGTCATAGTCGAACAGAACGCTGATGATTCCATTTGTCAGAACTTTGGCTTTGTATGTTCCGTTCAGATAGGCACCATAGTCGGGGTACCCCGTTGTAGCAGTGGTGGGCAGCTCTTTTCTAAACTTATCCCTAATCGCAGTAACGCTTTGACTGACAGCCTCGTTGAAAGTGGCGTCACCATCTATCTGGGGGTATTTGATCTTTACTGACCACCAGTCGTCGTGCTGATTAAGTTCATGTTCCTGAAGGTGGATTGCTGGCATTTGTGCCACGAGACTTTGAGCAAAGAGCAGCACGAGCAGAGATAAAGCCCGGAGCTTGGCCGACAAATTCGACGAGGCGGCCATCGCTAACACGACAAAAGCACTTCGAGCAGAATGTCGCATGATGGAACCCCCAAGATCGGGGAAATCTTACGCCAACAATTCAGTGCATGTCTGTGATTGAACCGCAATACTGCCGTTAACAGATGGGATGAGAAGGCCGGTCTCCGGCGGGATGCTATACGCTCCCAAGTTATCGACGCGCTCGAAGCGCAAACGGATAAAGGAGACCGGCAATGAAAAAGGGTAGCACTGCGGCGGCCACAAGCAAGCGGAATTTCGATCCGAAGCTGACCATCGGTTTGGATTTGGGCGATCGCTCCAGCTGGTATTGCGTTCTGGATGAAGTTGGCGAAGTGGTGGTCGAGCAGAAGTTGGGCACGACCCCGAAGGCGATGAAAGAAGTTTTCGCAGCGATGCCGCGCAGCCGCATAGCTCTGGAGACCGGGATGCACTCACCGTGGGTGAGCCGTCTGTTGAGCGAGTTGGGCCATGAAGTGATTGTGGCGCACGCTCGCAACGTACGCCTGATCGGAGAGAGCCGGCGCAAAGATGATCGGTTTGACGCCATGAGCCTGGCGCGGCTGGCGCGAATCGATCCGCAGTTGCTGTCGCCGGTGAAGCATCGCAGCGCCCAGGCACAGGCTGACCTGACGGTGATTCGAGCGCGAGCCAGCCTGGTGCGAGCACGGACATCGCTGGTGAACGCAGCCCGTGGACTAACCAAGTCGTATGGCGAGCGGTTGCGCGGCTGCAACCCGCGCAATATGGATACAGAAAAAGCTCAGAGCTTGAGCCCCGAACTGCAAGCTGCGCTGGGTCCGCTGTTGCAGGCCCTGGAGTCACTGAGTGAACGCATCGCTGAGTACAACCAGCAGATCGAGCAGATCGCCAAACAGAGCTATCCGCAAACTGCGCTGCTGAAGCAGGTGAAGGGTGTGGGCACGCTAATCGCCTTGACTTACATGCTGACGCTGGAAGATCCGCATCGCTTCCGCAAGAGCCGAGACGCGGGTTGCTACGTGGGGCTGCAACCGGGCCGCAGAAACTCGGGGCAGAGCGAACCGCAGATGCACATCAGCAAAGAGGGCGATCCGTATCTGCGAACATTGCTGGTGCAGGGAGCGCACCACATACTCGGTCCGTTTGGAGCGGATAGCGATCTGCGACGATGGGGTCTGAAGCTGGCCGAGCGGGGCGGCAAGGCGGGAAAGAAACGGGCCATCATTGCCACGGCTCGCAAGCTGGCAGTGCTGCTGCATCGGCTGTGGGTCAGTGGAGAAGTGTACGAGCCGCTGCGCAATGCCAAGCGGACGATGTCGGCAGCAGCTTAGTTATTCGAGGGACAGCAGAAGCCCAAAGCCGAGTTCCGGTGACTGCGTCTAACGCCTGGCCCACTCCAGCTATAGCGGGAAGAGAGGTCGCCTAACAGGTGGCAGCACCGGCTGAAATGAGAACACCCAACTTGCACCGAGCGAGAATCGCTCATCCAGAGTGCGGATGGAAGGGTGGCGACAGTACTAACTCGGCGGCGGAGGAAAACCTTGCCTAAGAATAGGGATGGGTGAAGATCCTTCTTGACTACGACCGGCCTTCTCATGGAAGGCGTTCTCGCAAGTTGCGCCGTTTGTTCGCCGTTTCCCGGCTCAATGAGTGCTATGGCGATGTTACAACAGTTTATCGCAGGGGTGCTGTTCCTTGGGTGCAACAATGCCTACTGGATGTTGAAGTTAGCTGCTCGCCACTCCGACTCGTGTCCCGCTGCATCGGAAGCCTGCACTTCGAGTTTGTAAGAGCCTGGTTGCAACGTGTTGGTATCGAGCTTTAGTCCGACAGGAACTACGCTGTTGCCGGGCACGATGAAGTCTGCCGCAGAGATCGGCTCGGTGTCCATCACCGTCGCGCCGGTCTTCAGGTCAGTTATCTGCACGTGGTAATAGATTTTGTTATCCGACGCATCGGGCAGAGGCTTGTAGATTTCAAAATAAACGGAGAGCTGATTGCCTTTCCGGAGTTGCGCATAGGGGAATGGCAGAAACTGCACGTCTTCAACGAGTGGTGGCGCTGTAGGGACAGGAGCGGGCATCCTAATCTTGCTTACCAACGGTGCTGGAATGAGGGGAGCGGGGCTGACCCTTGTCGCGTCACGAACGATGAAGGATGCGTCGCGGAGAATACTGTCGAGTGCAACATCGCTCAAGATAAGCCGGTCTTTATCGAACGGCGCTACGCGCAAAGTCGTGTACGCCCGGCCGAAGTCCTTTCCGTTTGTAACGAGCACGCGAATCTTGTATTCTCCAGGTCGCAGTTCAACTTCTGTATCAAACACGGTGGGGATCAGATAGCCCGCCGTAGTCTTATCAACCTCCTTCCAGACGGGGTTATCTTTAGCGGGGGAACCGCACAAGTACGTGTCGCCGAAATGCGCTGCAACTTCACCATTCAACTTGTATACCGTTCCCAAAATGCGGAGGGCCGCATTCCTAGGACAGGACTTCTTCCATATCTCGTTTGAGAGAAGAATTTGGGTGGCGATTTGCACTGTCGCCGGTGCCTTCGAATCGTGGACTTCAACGACGTACTTGAAGTCGGCCGCGGGGAGCGCAACTTCAGCGCCGGTGGACGGAGCTTGTCTGGAAAGGGACAGCACACCCGAGGACCAAAATGCGAAAGCCCCAACAAAAACAACGATCTTTCCAGGCGCTGTCGAGTTTGCGAAGCTCTGCATTCGTGCAGCAAGCTTTGTGTTTTCGGGCGTCATCTCTGCGTCAGAGTCTTTCAACGCGCAATACTCTTTGCGGTTCGCCAGGACGTAGTGCTTTGGCAGGATGATCTTTATAGTGCGGCATTCGCCGGGGTTTAGTCCTGGAGGAACATAACCGATCAAGTACGTCGCCGAAGGCGGTCCAGGCAGTGTCATAACAGGGAAAAATGGCCATCCCCAGATTCCGCGAGTGGTGGGATAGAGGCTCCATTCTAGGTGCAGACTCATACTGGCGACGCCAGGGAACTCAGCCTCCTTGAAGTAATTGATTGTTTGCTCCACACCATTTTCGAGAATGTGGAAGTCCTTGGCGGTCAGGCCCGGCGCTGGTGGAGGCATCAGCTTGTTAAGCCTAATAGCCGTTATTGTGGCATCTGAGTCTGAATTGGCACCTGCCAGCCAGGGATACATCCAAGAGGTGTCCGGCGAATGCTTCTTATCGAGAGGATTCCAAGCCTCGGCTTCAATGATTACCTGGCGGGACTCGGTGCGAAAATTTGGAATGCCGGTTGTCTGGTCGTCGTCCTGTGCCCGGGCCTGGGAAGGAACAGTCGTCTGCGGCGAAGAAGAACTCTGCGCAAACTCGGAGAGCGCCAGAGCCAGCACCAACCCGCAAACTATAAGACCTGCGCCAATAGGCCGCCATGCCACGGACTGCCTCCCGTGAGGAGCACCCAATTCTAAGTGAAAGCGTCGTGGCTCGCGTGTTAAGTCCGGTGAAATTATGTAAAGCCGGTTTGATCGGGAATGACGAAGGAGCAGCCCAACTGTTGCTAACAGGCCA
>CAWFHH010000003.1:0-321807 GCA_963815555.1 uncultured Acidobacteriaceae bacterium | reverse complement strand
ATCGCCATGTCGCATGTAATCCCCTGTTCCCGTTCGGGATTACATGTTAGATGGGCGGTTATCGCCAATCATCCTGACGGAACACTGGAATCGCACCCGGCTTCGGGGTAGAGTGCTGGGCGTGAAGAACGTTCGAATCCCCTTTCGCCGGGTAGCCTTTGCCTCCATTCTGTACCTTCTCGCTTATTGTTTGGCAAGTTACCTGGATCTGTGGACCACCAGGGGCGCCATCGCTGGATCTGGCGCTCACGAAGGCAACGCCTTTGCCACCAGCCATGATGTGTACATGCCCACGCGTGCGTTGCTGATCAACGTTGCCGCTGCTTTCATCATGACAGGGTGCGTCATTTTCGCGGCAAATTGCGCGGCGAGCGTCGAAACGCAGTGGCTCCGCCACCCGCTAGCCTCATTCCGACGAATCTACCTCAACCCTTGCTCGCCCGCCGCGATTGGAGTTTCACCTCTGCACATGTTGAGCATGGCCTTGGGATTCCTGGCCATGCGCCTGCTCGCCGCCGGAAACAATCTGCTCATCTACCTGTTTGGAGTTGCCCCCATTGGCGCACCCATCGCGCTTCTAACCCGACACACCTCCCCGGTCATCGCGTTCTCCATCGTGATTGTGCCCCTCTTTTATGTGCTTGCTATGGCTGTCTCGCCGTTTGCGGCGAAGCTGCTCGTCGTCATGGTAGGCGAGTGTTCCGGCTCAACAGCGTCAGCTGCCAAAGGCTTCTAGCCGTCACCCACTCACACGAATCCGGATAAGCGGCCCGGTCCCTATCAGGGGACGAGATCGCCTGTCGCAGAAATAATCGTGCAAGGACCGGAATAAGCCGCAACCGTGACCCACAGATCAATCCCGCCGATCTATCTCCGCGTTGCTCTGGGTGCGTCATAACAATTGGCCGGTTTCGGATCAACAGGTGATGCGCCTACCCAGGTCTCGAAAGTCGCGAGACCTGGGGCACGCGCGCCGAGTAAGAGAAAATCCCCGCCCAACCAACCGAAGGTTGGACGGGGCACCCTTGTGAGCGTTGCGCGGGCCACCCGGCGGGACAAAACAACAGGCCCATGGCAGTCACCGCTAGCATGGGCCCATCATTCCTCGTCTCTCCCCAAGAGCAGACGGTCAAACGCTAGGGATTTACAACAATCGTTGCCATCATCCCGCCATCCTCATGATCGAGGATGTGGCAGTGATAGACAAACGTACCTGCAATGTTTGGATCACGGAAATCCATCTTGAGGGTGGCGCTCGGATAAGCGCCCGTCCCGGACCACGGTGGGATGGTTATGGTGTCAGCCATGTAGTTCGTTACAGCCTTCTCATTGAGATTGGTAACCAGGAAGTGAATCTGGTGGATGTGAAACGCATGTGGCTCCCCGGTTCGGTTATAAATCGTCCAGCTTTCCACCGCCCCAACATTTGTAGTGATCGCAGGGGGATTGTTGGGGTTGAAGACCTTGGGAGTTTGTCCGGATACGGTAATAAAGAATCTCCCCGGACCGTTGGTCCCAACGTTCTCCTCGGAGAAATAGAGAGATCGGGTGGTGGTCGGCGTAACAGAAGCCAACCCGGAGAAACGCGGCGCTGCAGTCGGCGGCGGCGCTGTGGCTACTTTGGTGGCGTTCTTGCTACCCGTCGCCACCACGACGCTGGCAAGATTCGCTGCCGGCATCGGGTCGCCGATGGCGCCGGTGTTGAAACCCGCGGTCTGGAAGAACGTTTGGGCGTTGGCGACGAGAGGAGGCGTGATGAATTCAACCCGACCTGCAGGTGGTACGTAGATGGTAGACATCGAGACCGGGGTAGCGAGTGGAACACCATCGATGGAAATCACCAGCAACGGCTCCGCCTGGCTTTGATAGAGCTGAAGAGCGAGGAACCCGTTCGTCGAGGCGTTCAATACTCGCCAGAATTCTTTGTTGCCCGCTGTCATATTGATCACAGGCAGTGGTCTGCGGGGATAGTTTGCAGGTATGAAGTTCAGAGAGAACTGCCCATCATCGTCGGTCACGGCGTCGACGTTGCGCCGGACGACCAGCACCCGCTCGTTAAGGCCCTGAGTCAGCGAATTCGAGCCTTCGACGATCAGAGCGCCCGCGGCTCCGCCGTATACCTGCGGAGCACTGAAGCCGTGGGCATGCGGATGGTACCAGTAGAGTCCAGCGGGTTCGTTGGCGGGTATCTGCATGGAGTACTGGAAAGGCACCCCATTGTTCGGGATGATCGTTTTCACGACCTCATCCTGATGACAGACCGGCGGAACATTCAGACCGTGGAAGTGGACGTTGGTTGACGTGGCCGTTACCATTCCCCCCTGACAAGGGTCGCCGGTCAGGGCGGCGGTATGCGCATCTCCCATTTCCATGGGCTCCATTGGGGCGTGACGGGATTTTGGCGCCTTTCCCGTTACCGAAATGTTGTTGGTGAAGTTCATCACCAGCTGATCGCCTGGGTTCAGACGCAGAGTTGGGGCTTCGACCGGATTGCCATTGTTGATGTAGACATAGCAATAGTGCGTGAAGCCCGTGCTGCCGACCACGCTCGCCAACGATAAATTCAGCGTCAACGTTCCGTTCTGACTGTAAAGATCCAAGGGATTGGTGACTGCTGCGCCTACCGTGGGGCGGGGAGGACACATCTCTTGCGCTACGGCGCACACGGAGAACCCCAACAAAGCAATCGCTGGCAAGAGCCGAAGCTTACCGCACATACTTACCCCCTCAAACGAGTGAACTCTGAAGACTGGGTTGCCGCCTGTGTTGCGCGGCGGTAGGCTTGATCTTTGGGATCCAAGCGCTATGTTTCGCGAGCAAAATTCCGAAAACCCTAGAATGGCCGGGGAGGATAGACTCCCACCGACAACGCTCCCGGAAACGCCGTGACAATCGGCGAACTGCTCGCTTCGCTCAGCGTGCAGGTCGATCCGTTAGAAGTGACGGTCAAAATACCAATGGCCGATGGCGGCCCGTGGTTGACCTCAAGAAAGGCTCTGCCAAATTCGCCGACGTAGAGGACGTTTCCCGTGCCGGTTGTGTCCCGGGTCGCAACATTGCCAAACCACGGCCGCCCGTTGAATCCGCTGAGCGTGGGTGACGTGCAACCGGCAGTCACTTTTCCGGTGGTCTTGTTAAAAAATGCAGCCGTCACCGTGCCACCCTCACTGTTGGCGATGTAGAGAAGTGTTTCGTCGGGGCTCAGCCTGATATTTCCTGCGCTGACTCCGGCACCCGCCGTATAGACGACAGTTTTCGACAGCCCTTTGGTGCTGATGGTGGCAACCTCGATCTTCGGAGAAAAGGCTATGTCGCCAAAAACAGCATAGTGGCCATCCTGGGTCAGATCCACACCACTAGGCATGTTGTTCGGATCATTTATGTTCCCGGTCGAGTTCCGCAGATCATTATTCGATACGGGCAGTCCGCTCGCCACATTGAACGACTGGATGGAGCCGTCACCGTAGGCGACAACCAGGATGTTCGCATTCACGGCCATTCCCGAGATCGAGCCGCCTTGGAGGCCGGCCGCAGGAACGTCTCCCAGGAACGTCAGTCCGCAGCCGTTTTGCAGCGCAAATGCCCCGATCGTGTTCGAGGTGGAGTAACCCGCGTACAAGTAGGTAGCGTTTACCGCCAAACCGATGCCGTTGTCGCTTCCGCTATCGGTCTTCGATCCCGAGAACGTTCCCACCTGCGCTTGGCTCGGCATGGAAATGGAAGCGATGTCGTTGCTCCCGGCGTCCGAGACATAGAGGCACGGAGCAGTCAGGCTGGGGACGGAGTTAATCCGCGGTGTCCCGAAGAAGCCGCCCGAGATACCGAAGCCACCAGTCGACACTTCATTCGCCAAGGTTAGTTGCGTGGCGCTCGCCGTGTAAAAGTTGATCGTGTTCGGGGTAGGAAACGATATGTCTTGATTGATCGATACGTAAATGGGAGTCGCCGGGGGAGCACTCGCATCGGCGGCATTGCGATTTGCCGCACCAGAAAATGCAGCTAGAGCAACCGTCACCGCCGCCGATAGCGAGCCCTTGATCCAGGTATTCATACGCTAGTCCTCACGTCCCAGAACTGAGTGGGGGAACGATTGAGTGGGTATCGGCTAGAACCGTTACTGACGGAGCCGTCGAAGAAGTATGCTGTGTTCAACTCTGAAGGTCAATCGCACTCGCAAGAATTCGTCGCAAGTAAATTGCAACTTCCTGCAACTTCGGGATAAATGCCGGATGTGCTCTATATCCGGCACTCGAGTACTTGGCGCAAGCTGCAATGCGGACATGAAGGTCCGCAGTAGCGAAGTCTGCACTTCAACAATTTTCACGTTGAGACACCAGAAGGATGATTGGGCGGGTAGCGCGGGCAAGCATTCTGAGCAGAGAAGACTTCCGAGCGTAGCCCATCCAAATTCGCTGCGAAAAGGCTTGCTTCTCAAGAGAAACCGAGGCAGAATCCGCAACTGTAGAGACCATTGGCATCCCCCTCGAACTCTGACTGAGGCCCCATTTCAGGGTGCGCTGGTTGTGTCAGGTTTGAGCCCTGACACAAAGCACTCCCGCTTTATGAGGAGGTCCTTGTGCTCGCCTGCCATCGATTTTCACTCCGACTCCCCCTCGCATGGATATTTGTTAGCTGGCTGATCGCTCCCCTCTGGGCGCAAACGCGCGCCGGCGATGCTACGCCGGTAGGGCCGTTCAAGCCGCTTGCGCCGATTGACTACTTCTTTCCCTCGGAGAAAGATGCGGCCGTCTTGCCCGGATGCGTGGTGGATGTGGGGGTGCACGATTGCGAAACCCAGATCTCGGCGCGGGTGTATCTGCCGGAGGAGATCAAGAATGATGATGGCGTGCAATATCCCATCCTGATTCTGCTTCACGGAAATCACTTCACGTGCGGGCGGCCCTACGACGCGACGAAGGACCGCGCCGACTTGCGCAGTCCGACCGGATTGCCGCACATCGACGACGACAACCAGTTTGCCGGACTGGGCACCTGTCCGACCGGATACAGGCCGGTCCTCAGCGAAGCCGGCTACGACTATCTGGGAACGCGCCTGGCGAGCCGCGGATATGTCGTGGTGTCGGTGGACGCCGCGCGCGGCATCGGAGGCCTGCAGTCCGTGGACGGGGTGGCCGATCCGGCACTGATCCTGGCGCGTGGACGCCTGGTGCTGCGTCAACTGGAAACGCTGAGTGAATGGAATTCCAATCGCGGGGCGTCCAACCCTTTTCTGGACGACATCGATCTGTTCGATAAGCTGGACTTCAGCCAAGTGGGAATGTTTGGGCACTCCCGTGGCGGCGAGGGAGTGCGAGCGGCGTTCAACTTGTATTCCGCCGACCCCGTCACCGACTGGAGGACCCTGATAGGGCCGGTTGGCTTTCAAGCTATCTTCGAACTTGCTCCAACCGACATACGAAATATCATTGGGAGCCCAGTGAACGCGGACCAGGTGGCCTGGAATTCCCTGCTCCCGGGCTGCGATGGTGATGTCGAAACCCTCGACGGCATGCATCCCTTTGATCGCATGCTGAAGGAAGGCGTGTCCTTCGACCGCATTTCTACGTATCTGGTTTGGGGTGCGAACCACAACTTCTATAACAATCAGTGGCAGACCACGGACGGAATCGAAACCAGCATCAAGGATGAAGATGTTCCGGCTCCTACCTGTTTCTCTCCGCCCAACCTGGCATGCGTCGATCCCAACGTAAGCGCAAAAGATAACGCTCCGATGTTCAGTAACTCGATTTTTCAGGTCCCGGATAGCGTGCGCGCCCAGCAGAATACGGCGATCTCGAGTGTGGTGGCGTTTTTCCGCGCGTGGGTGGATGCGACTGCGGTAACAAAGAGATTCGACGCCAATTTCAATCCGTTGGTCGGCGTGCCGGGGACGGTGACGAATTCGAATGGAGCAAGGCGTGTTTATCCTTCACGCTGCATCGAGCGTGAGTACAGCCGGCCTCCGGTTTTCGAAGAGGTTTTTGAAGACTTCTCGCAGGCGACAGGTCTCAACTCGCATAGCACAATGGCAATGCCGGTGCCGAACTTCAGGGGGGGAGCGACGGTTTCCGTGGCCCACTCTTTTGGGGTGGTGGATTTGAACGATCCTACGCAGCGAGTGGCCCGCATTCAATGGAACAACCAGAACAACGCGCGACTGGGGCCGCCGTTTTTCCAGGACAATTGGACCACAGGCGGTGCCGGCATGGACGTTCACGGGCAGGCAACCCTCGATTTCCGCATCGCGCGAACCATCAATCAGAATGTGAATCCGGGCAAGAGCACCGATTTCTCGATCGTCCTTGCCGGCCCGGGGGCCGGAGTCTTTACTGGTCCGGTGAAGCTGAGCGACGCCTTGGCCCAGGGGATTGCGCAGCTCACGGGGCCGATTGGCGAACAACTTTCCGATTCCAAGGTCACGTTTCACCCCTACATGCAAACCGTGCGAATCCGGCTGAGTGCTTTTCCAAATCTGGCCAGAGTGCAAAGGAACTTGCAGGGAGTGCGCTTCATCTTCGATCAGACGAAAACCGGGGCAATCTTCTTGGCAAACATCACGCTATCGCCTGACCTTGGCGATGGCATCCCGCCAACAGGGTCGATTGCAAAGTTGCTAAAGGCACAGGAGACTTCGCAGGCCAACGTCGAGCTCTCGCCCGAGCCGATGGTTCACCCTGGTTCTCTTTCTTCCATAAAGAATGGCGTTAAGGTTTACGACATTCGCGGCATTCCGCACACGGGAGGAATCAGACTCGAACTCACGTCTGAAGACCCTCTTCCCGCAGGAAATGCGCTGCTGACGTTGCGCATCGGAGCGGCCCGCATCGTCACGGGCAATCTGGTTGACTTGCATCACGCCGTGTTCACCCTGACACCGGATGAACTTTCGAAAATCAACGACGGAGATGCAATCACACTGCAAAAAGGAGTTTCGGAACGCCCCAGCCAGTATTGGGACTTCGGAACGTTCAAAAAGGTGGGGACACAGGAGCCGTAGAAAGTCCGCAGGATACGGGCGATTGTAGGTCGTCGACAGGCTCGCCTGACGGTTCCTCTCGCTCGACGCGCCGCCAAGATGCGCCGTAGTCCAAACGCCGAGCTCTCCTCAACGCACTGGTGGGCGAGAATTAGCTGCGCCGTCATTTAGAACGCACGATCAGCCAACGGGCCGCGCTGCGCGTCGAGTCGGGGCAGGTTTTACGAAGCGCTCCGGATGGTGGCAGATTCGGTGGTAAGATCGGGCGAACAGGGCGGGCAGGTCTGGGTTTCGCCATTTTCCAACAGCAAGGAATGTCAAGCCGGCCTGCCGGCAAACCCTGGAAAGGACCCCTGCATGGCCAATTCCTGCAACACGCCTCCTGCGTCGCCGTGCGTTCCAGCCGTCTCCGACGCTCGCGTACTGAGTGGCTTCAGCCGCCGTTTTAACACGGCCACCAGGCAAGCTCTGGTCGCGATTCCTCCTCATACCACCAACGGAGACGACCAAAAGTATGCTGACAAGTGCGGAACCTACACCAAGTGTATTAAGCAGGCGAGTCCCGGCAAGGTGGATCTTGCCGCCTACCAGACTTTCACGAAAGCGCTGGCGAGTGGACTCTTCTCCGACTTTGAGGCCATTACGCTCGGCGGCAAGCGTACGCTGAATGGCCCCATGGGGGCTTACGCCTATACCTTCTGCGGAACGGACTCGAGCCAGTTCGGAGACGCGCCGTCGCCGGAGAACCAGGAAACGCTGCAGGTGGTTCCGCCTGCGCCTGCGCTGGACAGCGAAGCCTATGCGACGGAGCTGGTCGAACTGTACTGGTGTTCTTTGCTGCGGGACGTCGCCTTCAACGACTATCCCACGAGTGCGCTGGCGCTGGAGGCATGCGATGAGCTGTCGAACTTGCCGCACTACACCGGTCCGCTGGACAACGGCAAGGTCACGCCCGCGCTGCTGTTTCGCGGTAATTATGCCGGCGAAAACGTAGGTCCGTATGTCTCGCAATTTCTGCTGAGCGAGACCAATCTGGGGGCCCAGCCGTTCAGTCAGAAATATGTGACCTATAAAGCGGGTATCGACTACATGATCGATCTGGCCACATGGGAGAAGGTCCAGAAGGGCGAATCGGCGGGAGCGGCGGACCAGCCGGACCGCAAGCCCCGCTATCTGCACAATGGGCGAGGACTCGCCGCGTATACGCACGTGGATGAACTCTTCCAGGCCTACTTCACGGCGTACCTTGTGCTGCACTCGAAGAATGTGCCGACGAACCCGGACAATCCTTATTTCAAGTCAAAGACACAAAATGGCTTTGGCACGTTTGGCTATCCTGATTTTGCTTCGGTGCTTGCGGAGGTCGCGAAAATCGCGCTGAATGCAGTCTGGTACCAGAAATGGTTGATCCACCTTCGGCACCGGCCGGAATCCGGCGGTGGCATGGTCCATCTGATTAACAATGGAGTGCAGTTCGACGGCAGGCCTCACGACAATGTTTTTCAGTCGAAGGCCTTGCAGCGCAGCTTCGAAAAGTACGGAACCTATTTCCTCGCGCAAACGTTCCCTGAGGGGTCGCCTGCGCATCCCGCCTATCCGACGGGGCATGGCACGGTGGGAGGAGCCTGCATCACGATCTTGAAGTTCTTCTTCGACGGCAAGTTCGTTCTAACCAAGCGGCCGCGCGTTCCTACCAGCGACGGACTGAAACTCAAAGTCTGGGACAAAAATCCTGCTACCGGAGCGCCTGGCGAGCTGACCGTCAACGGCGAACTCCACAAGCTGGCCCGCAACATTACTTTTGGCCACGGAATTCATGGCGGCATCCATTGGCGCAGTGATAGCGAGATCTCCATGCTACTCGGAGAGGCGGTTGCCATCGGCTTTCTTCAGGACCTCGCCTGCACCTACCAGGAGCCGTTTACAGTGACCATCACGAAACTGGATGGCACTCCCGCGACCATTACGAACATGTAGTGCAACCGGGCTTCCGCCCTGAGTCCCACAGAGTGGGACTGGTCCTCATTGTCGCTTCTTTCATCGCCGCGTTCGCTGAGAACGGAGCTTCGGGTACAAGGGCAATGCACAGCGTCATCGGACCAGGCCCGTAGGGCCGACTCCTGTTAGCCCAGCGCTTCAGCGCTGGGTATAGCCGGATAATGATCCGAGTCCCGGCAGGGACGGCACGGGTGTGGGCGAGGGCGCAAGCCCGAGCCATGCGGAGAAAAACACGTCTCGCCCTGCGGGCTCGCCGCATCTTTCCCGATCGCCTACCCCCGGACTACGGTTGTTCCCCCCGGCCTTTACGTCTGAGCTCCATTTGGTCCGCCCTACGGGCTCGCCACCTCGTCGAGTCCGACACAGTAGGACGGCCTTTGCCGTCGCACTCTGTGGGACTCAACGCGCAGCAGCTGTAGGTCCGTCCCTGCCGGGACTGAATCATCATCTTTCTCTGCAACCCAGCGCTGAAGCGCTGGGCTGAGAGGAGTCGGCCCTACGGGCCTGGCGCGATCTCACGGCAGGCTGAGGTCGCGTACCAGAGGAGTCGGCCCTACCAGCTCGATATCACGGCAAGCTGTTGTCGCGAAGAACTGATTTTCACGCGCGCGCGCGACGAGCGGGCCGGGCCGCAATGACTCACAGAGGCTTGGGGGCGCGGCGCCGCCGAAGAGCAGAGGAGTCGGCCCTGCCGGCCTGGCTCGATATCACGGCAGGCTGTTGTCGCGAAGAACTGATTTTCACGCGCACGCGCGACGAGCGGGCCGGGCTGCAATGACTCACAGAGGCTTGGGGGGCGCGGCGCCGCCGAAGAGCAGAGGAGTCGGCCCTGCCGGCCTGGCTCGATATCACGGCAGGTCGCGCACAAAAGAAAGAGGAGGCCGTGAAGGCCTCCTCTTTTTCATGTTGCTCAGATAGGTTACGTAAACGACATGTTACGTAGACCTGTTACGCGGATTGCTCGAGCTGCTTACTCGCCGGCCGAGCTGGTCTCAGAGGTAAAGCGGACCGCCGTGGTAGTCCCGCCGAAATCGATTCCATCGAGATGCGGCGTGCTGGTCGCGGTATTCATCTGAACTTCGGTCGCAAACGGCTTGCTGGACAACTGCTTTACCTGGGCCGGAGCGTTCGCAATTTCCTTGCGGCCCTTGAGGAACGTGACCTGAGCAGTGGTGCCCGTGGTGTCGACCTTTACCTTGTAGTCGCCGGCGGGCAGCGTCTTGCCCCCGACTTCAACGGCTTGCGGAAGGGTCACATTTTTCGAAATGGTTTCGGCCAAGGCGCCGATGGAAAGTGTCATCGCAAACAAGAATGCCGCAGAGACGGCGAATATGCGCTTCATTGGATTGTTCTCCTTAACTATGTAGTAAGGCGGCCACTGCGCTGGGTCCCCGCTCTCAGAGCAGGCCCATGGACCATAGGTCGAAAGGAACTTCCTAAGTCTGCTGGCCTGGGCCGCCAAACCGCCAGCGCAGCAGCTGAATTCCGTCCTATAGCGTTTGATACCTTCGAGCTGGGTAAGGATTCATACCCTACGGTTACTTTCAAAATGAGTCGCCCGTATTCATCAGCAACTCACTAAACTAGTCAACTCAATTCAAATGGTTTGTAGAGTTGTGTACGTCTCTTAGCAACTCTGGAAGAAGAGGAACAATTTTTCCTCCCCTACCAGAACAGCGCCACAGCTACTTGCCGGCGCTGGCCGCACTGGAAGCGAAGCTGATGCCGGTCGTCGATCCGTGAAAATCCAACTCATTGATGGCGTCGCTACCGCCTTCGTTGGTTACCACAACCTGGTTATATGCCGGTTTCCTTTCCAACTGTTTCAATTGACCGGTCGCGCTGGCGACTTCTTTCTTGCCCTTCATGAATTTCACCTGGGCATTGGAGCCGGTCATGTCGTAGACCACGGTGTATTCCCCGGCAGGAAGCGCGGTCCCATTCAGTTGCGAATCGTGATAGAGAGTGAAAGTTTGCGATTTGTTGCCGGCAAAGGCAGTGATCGAAAGCGCCAGAGCAAAGACGACCAAAGCACCACGAACCAGAATGCGAGTCATTTCCAATCTCCTTCGTGTGACTGCGGTTCTGGCGGCCCGCGCGAACAGTTCTATTTATGTTTCCTGTCGCGTGGCATACAATGCATGCATCGGAGCTGAGCAGCGTGGGGAATGCCGTCCAAGCCTCCCTCCCGATTGTCTCGCCTGGGCCGCCAAACCGTCGGCGAAACATTCTGCTTAGCTCCGTCCCTCTTTCTCGCGCCCGGATCGGACGCACCTAGTTCCCTTCGCCCAACTTGCTCCTCAGATATACGCAGGCTGTCGAAGAAAGTTTCAAGCGGCGAGCGTGTTTCTGATTAGTTGCTTTGACGAAAATCGTTGTGCGAAGTTTCATCTGCCGCCCCATCGTGGGCTGCGTGCGAGTCACAGCAGAAAACCATGTATCCACAAGGCAGGAGCGGGTATTCGTCACAGCGCGAGGGCCGCGGAAAGAGGAAAGGGAAAATCCTGGTAGATGAATTGCAGTTTTGCGGGACAGTCGTCAGTTAAGGGTTTTGTTGACTTTGAGCCTGGGGGGCAAATGTGTCCACGGTCGGACGTCGCGCGCAGCGAAGTGTTCATGTTCGAACAGTAGCAAAACCCCGGACAAGGCTGATTGCGCCGGAGTAATTCGAATCAGCGATCTGCGATCAGCTGGTGGCGGCCTTTTGCTTCCAGTCCATGCGTTCGCGCAACGATGTGATGTGGGCGGTGTGGTGGGCCGAGTGCCAGGCGTACAGAGCCAGCATACGGTCAAGGGGCATCGCGCCATGTTCCGGATGTAACAGAGTGCGCTTGAAATCCGCGGGCGTCATGCCGCGAAGCAACTCGACCCAGCGCGCATGCAGCGCGGCGGTTAATTGAAGAGAAACCTCGATGGGCGTGCTTTCGCTGTCCGGCAGTTTCGCCCAGAGCGCCTCGTCATAGGTCTTGATGGCCGGCTGCGTTTCGGTGAGCGCCAGCTTGAAGCGTACGTAAGCGTTCATGTGGCTGTCGGGGATGTGATGCACCAACTGGCGCACCGTCCACCCTTCCGGACGATAGGGCGTATCCAGTTGTGCCGGCGTCAGACCCTGGACGGCTGACCGCAGATTGATCGGAAGCTTGGCGAGCACGTCCACGTAATGCACGCGACGCATGGACATTTGCTCGTCATTCTCGGCGGGGATCCACTCGAACTTGCCGAGCGGGTATCGCAAATCTGGCATGACCTTCCTCTCTGGTGACGAGGATTACTTCGCAACAATGGTAACGCACTTCTGGCTAGTCGAGACCGCGTACGGTGTCGGCGGGCATCAATTGCAGCGTGCAAGGTCCGGGGGTGGCCGTTGTGGTGGGGCCGTTGGGCGCGCTTTGATCCTTCTTGGCGTCCGCCGCGGCCGGCTTCGCCCCAATTCCACAGAACACAGTCGCGCGCCGCGGAACGTGCACTTGCGACCCTTTGGGGAATTCCATCTTGAGGTTCGCCCCTTGCACGGTGTCGGCGAGAGACTTCAGATTCGCATCGCCCTTGATGAACTTGACCTGTTCGATCTTTCCCGGCGCCATCAACAGAAAGAAGTCGGCCGTGCCGCTGTCCTGATGGTCGAGGGCAAATTTGTGCTGGTTTTGCAATGGCTGCCGGGCGTCGGCTATCTTGCGGTCCACATCCTTCTTGACGCCGAGCGCGGTGAGATGCGCGCGCGCGTCAGGACTGGGATTCTCCACCGCGAGCGACTCGAGATAGTAGCGGATGGCTTCGTCGCGCTTGCCGCGCTTTTCGTAGATCTCGCCCAGGTGCTCGGCCTCGTCGCCGCGGCCGGAGGCTTGCCATGCCGGCAGAATCCAGTGCTCGGCCTCGCCCAGGTCCCCGCGCTTGAAGGCGATCCAGCCCTTCGTGTCCCACATGCCGAAGAGCAACTCGGCTGTGCCCAGGTCCTGCGTCCGCAAGTTGTCGAGGTTTACATCGCGCAGTTGTGTGTTGACGGCATCGATGGCGGCATCGATGTATTTATCGGCGCGATCCAGTTGCACATTTTGTTCCGACAGCGCGTAGGCGATGTTGTTCCAGATCAAGGGAGCGGGCGCCAGGCTGATGGCCTTTTCGAAGGCGGCCATCCCTTTTTCCGTGTCGCCCGTGGCCACATACGCTTGTCCAAGCGACACCAGCAGCAACGGATTCTTGGGATCGATGTCGCTGGCTTTCTGCAACTCGGGCAGGGCCAGGGCAAATTTCTTTTGCGAGGCGTAAAGACTGCCGAGACTTGCATGGGCGCGAGGATCGAGCGGATTGATTTCAATCTGCTTCTGGAACTGCTGAATGGCCTCGCCGTATCGCTGCTCTCGTTCGTAGGCCGCTCCCAGGTAGGTATAGGCGAACTCGTCGTAGGCGTTCAAGGCGATCTGCTTTTTGAAGGCTTCGATGGCGAGGTCGTTCTGGTTTACGCTGAGATAGGCAAGGCCAAGATTCTCCCAGGCGGTCTTTTGTGTGGGATCAAGTTTGAGGGCGCGCTGGAAAAGATCGATCGCCAGGTCGTAGTGATTGTTGTGTAGCGCCTGGATGGCGGAGTCGTTCAAATCGTCAGCCGATTCGTTGGCCGCTACTCCGGCCGAACCGGGCGCCTTGTTCTCCAGGGAAATCTGTTGCGATTCATCGGCCCCGACGGCGCGACGGAATGCCTGGAAATCTTCGAGCCGGGAGTAGGAAACTTCGGAGGCGAGCAGTTTCAACGTCCGGTCGCTGGTCAGTTTTCCTGCCTCATACTTGTACGAGGAGTGATACTCGGCGTAATCCCGTTTGACGTCGATGCCGATGGGGACTCGTACCGTGTACTTTTCCGGAATCGCCAGCTTGACAACGATGGTGGCATCGCGGGTATCGCCCAGCTTGATCGGTTTGGGAGACGCGCTGTCATCTTCGTCCACGTCGGGCAATGTGATCAGTGTGAGAGGAACGGCGACCTTCGACTCCGGAGCCGACCAGTCGAAGTAGTTGCTGGCCGACATGTCGAAGTCGATCTGCAGGGGTGTATCCACGTTGCTGGGATCGCTGGCTTTGACATTCGAGATCTCGGCGGTGGTCATGCCGGCGCGGCGCACGACATATTCAATCAGGTCTTTCCATTTATTGGTGGGCATCTGCCGCAGCGCATAGCGCATGGCCAGTTCGGTATCGCCGCGCACCGCCATCGAGACGTGGCCGGTAAACTTCCCGGTGTCATTGATGGAGGCATCGAGCAGGGTCCGATCATAGGTCTCGAAGGGAGGATTCGCCGGCGTCCACACCAGCATCGACTTGCCATCCTGCGACACCGCAAGCGCCTGCTTGTTGCGTATGCCCGCCGAGAGCATTTGAAACGGATTTATGCCGCTCGTGCTGTCGAGCCAAACATCCTTGCCGTCGACCGAGGCGCGGGTGATGACGTGATCGAACTGCGACGGCGACGGGACATCAGGATCGAGTTTGTGCTGCGATCCGATCAGAACGGAGGTGGAGTTGAATCCTTCGGCTTGCAGCAGCGACGCGAGCAGTGTGTTCTTGTCTTTGCAATCACCGTAACCGTTGCCCAATACTTCGGTCGCCGAGTGCGGCTGATATCGCCCCAGACCGAACGACAAGCTCACGTAGCGGAAGTTACGCGAAACGAAGTCGTAGAGTGCTTTGACCTTCTCCATGTCATCGGTTTTACCCGCGACGAGTTCATCGGCCTTGGCTTTTACCAGCGCATCGGGAAGCCGGCGATCGCGTTCCAGCGACGCATACCAGGCGCCGAGCTGGTCCCAGCTCTGGAAGGTCGTGAGTTCCATCGAAGGAACTTCGTCGTCGTCCTGGCGGCGCCGCGCATGCGGTTTTTTCTTCTTCTTGGCGTCTGCCGTGTCATCGTCATCCGTCAGGTGCGCATGCGTCCAGCGATAGATGCGGCGGTCGCCTTCGTCCGTAATCTTCGGATCGAAGCCAGGCTTGGTCTTCAGTTTCAGTTGCCGGTCCTTCGGGACGTTGATCTCCAGCTCTTCATCGAGCACGATGCCGCGATCGGCGAAATTGAAGCTGGTCCAGAACTGGCCCGGCGTTAGCGGATTCACGATGTTGCGGACGTAGTGATACTCCAGCACGTCTCCCGGACGCAGCGAGGGCACGCTGATGTGCTTCTGGTGATAGTCGGTATAGACGGGCGCATCGGGAAGGGTCAGGTCCTGGACCGCCGATTCCTGGGCGACAACCACGGTTCCGTCGGCTTTGCGCACGCGTACATAGTCGATGTCGAGTTTGTCGCTTAAGGCGCTGTAGCCGATTTTCAGCTGCCCCAAAGCCTGTACGCCGCTCTCGCTGACAACCTTGATACGGACTTCCAACTCGTCCCGGCCAGTGCCATCGTTCTCGAAGCGCATCGACTGGCGGTAGAAGTTGACGACGTAGGCTTCCTGCGAATAATCGGGAGGCGTGGGTGCCTGGGCGGGACCGGCCTGGGCATCGTCTTTCGGAGAGGACTGCGGCACGGGCGTTTTGATCTCGGGCTGGGTCGGAAGCGGCAGCCCCTGCGCAGGCTCTTTGGCCGCGGGGGCCTGAGCCAGAGCAGAGGACGGTAGCAGGAAACACAGGATGCCGAGCAGAAGACAGACGGTGGCCAGCAAAGATTGCTTCATAAATTGGGTGTAGTTGCATGATAACGCAAGGCGGGGAGAGGCAGTCTGCCGGTTGGAGGTGGTCCGTGGCCGGTTGTCGGTTGTCAGTTGGTGTGGCTTGCAGGCAATTTGCCTCGTCATGCCGACCGAGAGATCCGCTTTTGCGGCCATTTCATCGCACTGCGGGCGAAACAGCAGATTCCTCGCTCCGCTCGTAATGACAATTCATAAAGAAGGGCGCGCGTTCTTCGATTCGATCGTGGGCTGTTTCAAAACAGCCTACTACTGTCTATTCGTCTTTGGCTTCGGGAATGTTGATGGGAATTTCGAGCATGGGGCGGCCCATCCGTTCGGCCTCCTCCGGCGTAATGCCGGCCATCTCCATCCTGCGGTTCTGAATGTCGCGGAGCTGGGTGAGGATCGCGCGCTCCTGCACCACGTACTCTTCCTCGCTGATGGACCCCTCATCAAGCAGCGTCTGCAATTCGAGCAGACGCTCCTTGATTGGAGCATCGTCGGTATATTGTTCTTCCGCCGTGCGCGCCAGGGTCCGCAGGATGAACTTGAATCCTGAGATGGGCGCCAGCAGCAGATCGTCGAGGAAGAGCATGTCAGCTCGCGGTTCCGCGCTCCAGTTTAAGGCGAATGTTGACAAAGTTGTACGGCGGCCAAGGCCCGGTGTACTTGAAATTGAGATGGTCGCCAAACTTTCGGGCAATACGATTAACCGCGGCATCGAATTCGGTCTCGCGTTCCCGTTGGATGAGGAAGGCCGCATTCATGATCATCTTGTCGCCGATAGGCTTGTTGTCGCGCGAAGCGACGCAGATGCCGCGCAACGCCTCGTAAATCTGGCGCACATATTCGGCGGAACGCTCGGCCAGGGCCTTTTCGATCATGCGCCCTAACTGCATGCGGGCGAAGTAGGTGGATTGCAGATGCTTGCGCGTGATCTCATGGTGGAAGCGGTGTATCTCGTCATGATCGCGCTTTAACTCGTCGACAATCTGGTCCTGGTCCCATGTCACTTTCAATCCGAATTCAACTTTGCCAGCCATCTGCTTCAGCACGTCTTTCACCGACGGATAAATGCTGCGCAACACTTCGCGGATGTCGTCGTCGGTGCGAAACACCGTACCAAAGCTCATCGGGATGATGGTATGCGTCTTCATTACCGTCTCAATGACGTGCTCGTGGGCCAGCGCGTTCTCGCGCGTGGGATCAAAGATGAAGACGGCGGTGCGGCTGACGACCGCGCTTATGTCGCCGTGGGTGACGGCATAGACCATCTCGCCGGTGTGGCCAATGCCCATCTTGCCGAACGAAACCGGTTCGCGCGATTGGATGATGCCGTAAACATAACGGCCTTCCTGGCGAACGTCAGGCACGGGGATTGGACCGGCGGGATAAGATTCGAGGCGCTTCGCGAGGTCGCGGCCAGAGGCCTCGCCGACCAAGGTCGTGAGCTCTTGTCCTTTGACTTTCCCGGCCACCCTCTTTGCAGGCTTCGCGGACTTCGCGGCAGCTTTGGTCTTAGCTACCCGTTTTCCGTTGTTCATCTTCATCATCCCTCAACAATTCTGCAATTGTCTGCAAAAGCTGCTTGATGTCAATCGGCTTGAACAACACGGGAATTCCGCGCTCTTCGGCGCGATCATTCGCATCCTGTGTGGCATACCCCGTCAGCAAAACTGTCGGCATATCGGGATTGATTTCACGGGCAAACTCGATGACGTCGAAGCCGCTTTCCTGCTTCTCCAGCGAGAGATCACAGAGCAAGAGATCGACTGGTTCCCGCGCCAACAGCTTGCGCGCTTCCTCGGCAGACAAGGCGGCGCTCACTTGGTAGCCCTGCTGCTGCAGGATGAGGCGATAGGTCACCAGAACGTTGGGCTCGTCGTCCACAACCAGAATATTTTTACGATTCATACAGCCATTCGCCTCTAGCCCACCGCCGGAAGATCGATGGAGAAGACCGTCCCCCGTCCGATCTGGCTGCGCACGCGCAATTTGCCCCCGTGGTTCTCGATGATGCCTTTCACGATCCACAAGCCGAGCCCGGTTCCACGCTCGCCTTTCGTAGTAACGAAGGGTTCGAACATGGTCTCCAGCATGCTCCTGGCGATGCCGCAACCCGAATCTGCCACCAGGATGCGAATCTTCTCTTGCAAGTCGCGGTGCACCAATCGGGTGCGAATCTTCAACACGCCTCCGGCGCTGATACTGTCTTTCGCGTTGACCACCAGGTTGGAGAGCACCTGCCGTATCTGGTCGGCCGAGCCCAGCGCCGGGGGCAGCTCGCGAAGGTCTTTCTCGATACGGATTCCGGCACGGTCAAACTGGCGGGCGAACAGCAGCAATGTATCGTCCACGACGGTATTGACGTCGACATTGCCCACTTGTTCGGTGTTGCGGTACAGCCCCAGCATCTGGCGCACAATCCGCGCCACCCGCTCAGTCTCGGCCTTCAGAATCTCGTACACCGGCCCGGCCTCGGGCTTAATCTGATCGGTCAGCAGGAAAATACAATTCTTGATCGCTTCCATCGGATTGTTGACTTCATGAGCGATGGTTCCCGCCAGGCGGCCGGCAGCGGCGAACTTCTCCATCTCGAGCATGCGCCGTTCCATCCTGAGCTGTTCCAGGCGGCGGACAGCGGTCAGGTCGCGCAAAATGGTCACCGTGTAAGCGACCAAGCCGCGCTCATCGTAAATCTTGCCGGAGCGCGCATCGTATTCGACATCCTGCTGGGTGCCGGGATGGAAGAGGCGGATAGGCGCGGCCTCGCGATCGGAAAACGAATAGGTGAACTTGGTGACGTAGGCGTCGAGCTGCGCCTGGTTGCGCACGTGCAGCGGCGCCCGCCGCTTCTCCGTGCCGAATAGCTCCTGGGCCAGGGGATCGAGCAACACGACTTTCACGTCGCGATCGCAGACGACGATCGGGTCGCCCACGTTTTCGATGATCACGTTGAGGCGATCACGGTCCTGCCGGACCACTTCTTCCGCCTGGCTGAGCCGCTCATAGTTGGCCCGCAATTCTTCGTCGGCGCGACGCAGATCGGTGACATCGCGCAAGACCGTCACCATGCCGGTGCGACGGCCGTCGGCCCCGTAGCTCGGCGCCGATACGGCTTCGAACAGAACTTCTTCGCCTTCGATGGCGTCGACCAGGGTCATGTCGCGCGAGGAATCGTTTCCCGACACTGCCATGGACGACAGTGCTGCCGAAAACAGAAGGTTGTTGAGTTCGATGGCGCGCACCCGGCCTTCACTGACCTCTTCCGGCATCTTGAAGAAGCGCTCTGCCGCCTTGTTTTGCGTGATGACGCGATGCTGCGGATCGGTGAGGATAACCGGGTCGGTCATGCTCTCCATCACCGTCTGCATCTGGCCGATGACGGTCTCCATATCCATCATGCGGTTGTAGTAGTGCTCGACTTTGAACAGGCGGGAAAGATAACGGTTGGCGAGTTCGATCAGGTTACGAAGTTCGTTGATTTCCGTTAGCGTCGCAGCCCGGTCGACCTCGACAACGACCATCGCCGCATACGTCCGCATATCGCAGATGGCACAGACCTGTTCCTGCAATTGAAGGTGGCGGCGGGAGTTGTAATTGTCGACGGCGATGCAACCGCCGCGGCGAACCCGGTCGGCTTCCCAGCAGGCGGTCTTATTGCGGTAGACCAGAGGATGAAAATAGAGATCGGGGTTACGCTTGTTCTTCGAATGAACCAGCTCCGGTTCGAAGCTGTGCAGCACGCGAACCAGCGGGTTCTCGATAGCGTAGAGCGAAGTCTGGAAGCGCTGCAGCAGCGTCTTGGAGCAGTTCAGGGAAGCGATGGGTGCGATATCGGAGGTCTCGAAGTTCACGCGCGCGACCAGGGCCCGGGGATAGCCCAGGGCTACAACCTCCTCCAGCAGAACGGGGAAGATTTCGTCACTGCGCTCTGCGCCGAGTAGACGCAGGGCGGAACGGCGGCGCTTGGATACGGAATCGAGTGACTCTGAGCGCATGCGTACCTGGGGCGAAGCCATCGCAGTCACTCCCGCTGGTCACCTTCCTTATACACGTACCTTCGTGCGGCGCGCACGCTGGGGACGACGGATCGTTTCGACTTTCGTGATTTCTTCTTCCGGCACGGCGGTAAGCTGCGGACGTGATACCAGTCCGGTAAGACCCACCGCGTCGGCATACTTCAGATAAGTGTCGATCGACGCAACCACCACACGTGCCTCGACGGTGATCAAGTCAATGCCGACCAGAGAGATGCGCACCCAGGCATCGATCACAATGCCCTTGTCCAGGACGCGATCCAGTACATCAATCAGACTTGAACCGCCGGAAACCCGTTCAACTGCCATTCCAGAATCCTCCCCCTGCTGAACTTCCGCTGTTACTCAGCTTGCGCTATCTAGCTTGGTGGCCGGTCATGTCTTTTTCTTCGAACTCTTGGAACTCTTGCGCACGGTTCGCCTCTTGGTCACCACCGCCGGTGCCGGAAGGCCCGCGTTAGGTACCCGTCGTGGCAAGCTCTCACTCGGCGTCATGGCTCCAGTTGGATTTGTAAGGTTCGGGTCAAACTTCCACCAGTTCAGTCCAATCTGCTCGGCCTTGTCGACGGAACACACCAGGAGCCGTATCCGTATCGTCAGCAGTTCCACATTCGCAAGCGAAATGCGCACGTCGCCGGCAATGACCAGACCTTTGTCCAACACCCGGTCCAGGATGTCGAGCAGGTTGGCGGTTCCTGAGACGGTAGGTACACGTTCCATGCTTTAGGTCTTAGAAATCAGCGAGTACAGACTCTTCGAAGTTTTCCCGAGCCCTTCGGCGCAAGTGCTGTATCCTAGCGGACGCAGAGGACAGTGTCAATTCGCCCCGAAGTGGACGGCACATCTCGTCTGCACGAGCCACGCAACAGGAACAGTCAAACCGCTACTCTGGATGTTAGATGCACATTTGGTTGCCTGAACGTAGGCAAAATGCGCATTTGTAGGGAAGATTTTCCAACATCGACCCGGGAGCTAACCCGCGGAATGCCCGAGCGAAGCAGGAAAATTGCGATCCTGCTGGATCAAGGGAGCCGTGCGCACGAGCCGGAAGCGAAGATTGCTACCGCACTCCGAGCACACTGGGAAAACCTGACCTTGCAGAATCGTTACCTCATGCGCCAAGCGATGACGATAGTGCAGCACCTGGTAGATTCCAGATTCTGGGGCTGGATCGTTGGGTTGGAAGATCTCGTCCGTCATAACTCCCCCGGGATGATCGATAACGTTCGGATCGGCAGATCGACAGAACAACACACGCCCCATTACGCCGTATGGTCACCCGCGGCAGAGACCCGTATTGTCCTCAGGTTGATCCTTTATTACTCAAGAAGGTTGCCCAAAGGACCTAAAGCCAGGTTCAGGTCTTCCGGCTTCAGACCGAACTGCGCGGCGAGTTCCGCAATCTTTTCTTCCAGCTTCATCAGGGCCAAGCCCATCTCTTCGACCTGCTGATCGGTCAGGCTGTTACCTTCCATCCGGCGTATCGCCTGCCTTTCGAGAAGCCGTCTAAGCAATTCGATCAAACCCAATACTAGCTTCGCCAGCCCCTGTTCGATGGTTTCGGGAGAGCAGTCAATGCGTTCCAGCGACTGCGCCGTTACGCCATGCAATTGCCTCTGTAATTCGGCGACGGCCTGTTCAACGTCATGTGGCGTAAGTGGCTTTGGGTTATCCATGGTCCGTCCTGGGAGGGTTGGCCTTGGGAAGGATGAATTCGCTTGGCGGCCAGGGGCCGCTGAGCCTGAGCCGCACCCCCTCGGATGGTCCAGCGGTGCGCAGCGCGGCAAGGAACCGCTCGCGGTCAGCGCGTGAGACCAGCGCAAACCAGCGATGGGTGCGGCGTTCCTGGCGGCTGCGCCATTCCGTCACCGCGTCACCGGTCACCGTCTTGAGCTTGCTCTCGATTGCGGTAATGCGCCCGGCCGCCTCCTGACGGCGCTTGAGATACTCGCGTCCGCTGACCGGCGTGGCCAGGTCGGCCTCGGCATCGGTGGCCCAGCTTCCCACGATTTCATATTGCACCGAATCGCCGACCCTGGCCAGCGCCTCCCGATAAAGCTCCTGTTCGGCGGTCAGGTGCTGGGTCAAGGCATCTTCGCCTTCCAGCATCATGGGGAAGCGAAACGGGATTGGCGTGGTCCTGGTCAACACTTCGCGCAACACGTGATGAAATTGCACAGCCGCTTTCTTCAACGATTCGGCGTCGCCGAGGGTGGCCTCGGGATTTTCCAGCTCGCTCCAGTACACGCGAAACCCAAGCATCTGCTGCGAGCGCACCGGCAGCTCACATACGCCGGATGAGATGGGCACCGTCTCCGTGGATGCGGTTAAACAGTAGAGCAACCAGGGCATTCAGCGGCTCACGAGGCCCTTCGCGAAGAGGTTACCGGGTGCGACAGGTTGCGCAGGGCCGTCTCCACTGAGGTAAGAATGACATTCAGCCCAACGTAAACCAGATCGACACCGGCGAGTGAGATCACGATGCTGCCGTGGATTACCACGCCGGCATTCAGCACGTGATCGAGAATATCGAGCAGCGAGGTTTCGCCGGTCTCATCGAGGACAAGGGTCGAGGTCGATGACGTAAAGTCCGAATCACTCGGCATGTTGCCCCACAAAGGAATATGGCGGCCACGGGCCGCTCCAATCAATGCGGAGGCGGTGGTGCCACTTGGTGGCAAACCTGCTGAGAAGCGTCTCCAGCTTCTTGCGATCTTTTCGGCGAATCAAAAAAGACCCATGCCATAACAGTCCCGGCTGGCCCTCGCTGGCTTTACCGCCGGGGCTGGAGGCGACCGCCAAGGAATCGAGCTGCCGCGCCAGGGAAAGAATTTGGTCGTCCGCTTCCCTGCCCCGGATGGACTGCCGGCTCTGGGCTTTGCGCTTGAGGTACTCCACTCCGGTGACGGGAGCGGCGGACGGCGATTGTTGCGGCCTCGGCGTGGCCACGCGAAAGACTTTAACGCCCCACTCGTCCGCGTCGGCAACACGTTCGAAAGCCTCGTCCAGAGCGCGTTTCCGCTCCCGCACATGCTGATTCAGGGAGGGCTCTCCCAGAAAGACGGTCCCAAACCGCGCAGGCAGCGCGACCACCTTCTCGGTAATCGCCGCCACCGCGCGCTGATGCCGCAATCCTGCCGAGGCCAGCCACTCCAGGTTCTCCATTTGCTCCGCCAGCCGCTCGGCGAATTCTTCGCGAGCTACCCTGCCGATCCAGCAGATATACCCATGGACCGGAATGGCGTCGATGCCGGCTTCGCCGTCGATGCCTTCGACGGTCACCCGTGGCAAGCCGGCCTTGGGCTTCCGTGAAATTGCGTAAAGATAGAGCACGCGGCGAGCCACCGCTCGAGCAGCTTTGGTCTCCGCGGCTTTCGCTTTCGTCTTTAAGCCAGTCGCCATATTTCCTGAGTGAACTTTTTCAAGGCTCGCATACCTGCCACGGGGCCACTGAATTCCGGCACAACCAATACATCGAGCGCGCGCAGCTGGCGGCGCAGATTCCGCAGCGACTCTGCTTGCCAGGCAGCCGTTCGGGTGCAACGGGTGCAGCGGGCATCCGCGTCGGTCAGCACGCGGTTGATGACGACGCTTTCCAACGGAGCGCCCATCTCGCGTAACAAGGTTAACAGGCGACGCGTCTCGTAGTCCGGCAACGGCTCGGGCAGAGTTACGACCAACACCCGGCAGCGTTGAGGATCCGCCAGAATCGCCGCCACCTGCCGAACCCTCTGTGACAGCGTAGCCAGGGCGACGGCGGCATCTTGCGCGAGGGGTAGTGTACGGTGCGATGCCAGGGTTTTCAACAGCACACGCGTCCACGCCAGCAAGCGCGCCGGGGTGCGCAGCACTTCAAGCGCGTGTCCGGTAGGGGCCATATCGATGACCACGCGATCTCCGCTCTCGAGTAGCTCGAGGATGCCGAAGATGGCAAAGATCTCGTCCACGCCGGGCGGCACCACGTCGAGCAGCGCGAGGAGAAACTTGCGGTCGAGGCTGAGGTCGAGATGCAGACCGCTCTGCTCGGCGGTGAAGGCCTCGTTCAGGCGGCCTCGTAATTCCCCGGCCCAGCGCTGAAACTCCGCCGTGGCGTCCAGCTCGGCGGCGCGTAACTTCTTGTCCGCGCCGACGGGCTGCAGGTTGTCCCCAACGTTGGTGGCGAAGACATCGTCGAGCGAGGGGGCGGGATCGATGGAGCAGAGGCTGACGCCGTCTTCCGGCGCGCACGCACGCTGGTTGACCGCCAGCGCCGCCGAGATGGTCGTTTTACCCACACCACCCTTGCCGGCGGTCAGGGTCAAGGCCGTCTGGAGTCGAGGCCATTTCGCCGGCTCAAGCTTCAGGGGCTGGATGACTTCAACCTTCTTGGGGGGCGAAGTCCGCGAGGTAGGTCGCTGGAAAACCTGCCGGCCCATGGCAGACAGTGCCTCGAGGCCGAGGATCGGGGCGCCTGGATCGCCGGCGATGAAGACCTTCGCACCAGAAAAATGCCTGCGCAGAAAAACTCGGGCGGCGCGGGTTTCGGCCGAACGTCGCCGGCATCGGGGACAGCGTGTTTCGCTCTCGACAACGCGGTTCAGGACGACCTCGGAGATGCGGTTCGCAGGTCCTGAGTCAGCGAACAGCGCCGCCGAGCGTGCGGCCTCGTTCAGCGAAAAGGGCTCCGGCGTGGTCACCAGCACCAGTTTGGCGCTTTGCGGCGAGAGCGCCTCTTTCACGCGTGCCACCGTGCGCGTCCACCGCTCGAGGGCCGGCTCGGGCTGCACGCGTCCTCCGAAATGTTGCGCGAGAACGACATCGCGCGAGGCGGCGGCTTCGAAGAGATCGAGCAGTCGCGCGAAGTGTTCGGGCATCTGGAACAGCCGGATCGCATGCCCCATCGGAGCGGTATCTACGACGACCTCCTCGAAGTCTCCATCGAGCAGTTCGTGGAGGGCGAGCAGCGCCGCTACCTCCGCCATGCCGGGAAGCGTGGTGTCGAGCAAGGGCTCGAGTTCCTCGCGACTGAAGAGACTTCCGCGGTTCAGCAAGGCGAGCAAGTCTTCCCGTTCCGCACGCAGGAAGGAATGGATCTGCGCGGCGGCGTCGAGTTGGCGCGCCCACAGTTTCCCTGCCGATTGCAGCCGTTTAGGACGGTCTGAGAGCTTCACCTGCAGAACATCGGCGAGCGAATGGGCCGGATCGGTCGAGAGCAGAAGAATGCGGCTGCGTGGCCGTTGCTTCGCCTGGTAGAGCGCATAGGCTGACGAAACGGTCGTCTTGCCGACACCGCCTTTGCCGACGAAGAAGCTGAACCGGGGCACCCGCCACTGTCGCACGAGCAGCAAGCAGGGAGCAAGTTCGGAGCTAATTTGATAGTGGGGCGGTTTAACGCCGATCAGTGCGAGGATAATTCGCCCGCCGAGTGTAAGTTCCGCGGCTGAGGCGTAAACGGCGAGTGGCGCTCGGGCTCACGTCCTCGCTTAGGAGTGTCGCCGGCTGAAGCCGGCTCACGATTCATTTCGCATGCATACCCAGGATTCCGCCTACGGCTCCATCCTGGGCTACGATTGTTTCGTCCCTGCGGGACTGGAAGTTCGGGCGATGTGTAGCTCGCCGCCACCTGGCCACTCAGCCATTACGAAGGCCGAAATTGCTCAACGCGTGCAACAGGGGTAAGGTGTCTGGAACCTGGCCACTCAGCCATTACAAGGGCTGAAATTGCTCAACGCGTGCAACAGGGGGTAAGGTGTCTGGAAACCTGGCCACTCAGCTATTACGAAGGCTGAAATTGCTCCGCTAGGCCTTGTAGTGAGCAAAAAAAGGACGGCCCGAAGGCCGTCCTTTGATTACTGCTACACGCATCGAAGCGTTACCGGCGCGGTCCGCGTCCCCGGCCGCCACGATCGCCGCCGCGTCCACCGCCGCCACCGCCACCACGACCTCCGCGATAGCCGCCTTCGCGACGCTGGCCGGCGGGCTCGCGCCGTTCGCCGGCGCGGTTGAAGTTCGGTTCACCGCTGGGCTCGTCGGCGTTCTGGTGTCCGCCTTCGAAGGTCACAGCTCCGCCTTCGGCTGGTGCGCCGTCGTCGCCCGCAGGAGCTTCGCCGCCACCCATCTTGGCGCGCTGCTCCTTCAGGATGGCCTTGCGCGACAGCTTGATGCGGTTGCCTTCGACAGCCAGCACCTTCACTAATACCTGGTCGCCTTCTTTCAACTCGTCGCGAACATCGTTGATGCGATGCTCCGCCACTTCGCTGATGTGCAGAAGGCCATCGGTACCAGGAATGATCTCGACAAACGCGCCGAAATCCGCCAGCCGCGTGACTTTGCCAAGGTAGGTCTTGCCTACTTCGGCGGTCGCCGTAATGTCGCCGATCAACTGCAGGGCCTTGGCAGCGGCCTGCTGATCGCTCGACGAAACATTGACCTTGCCACTGTCTTCGACGTCGATCTTGACGCCCGTCTGCTCGATGATGCCGCGAATCACCTTGCCTCCCGGCCCGATCAGGTCGCGGATCTTGTCGGTCGGAATCTGCAGGGTGTAGAAGCGAGGGGCAAACTCGCTGAGCGCCGTGCGTGGCTCGCCAATCACCTCGTTCATTTTGTCGAGGATGAAGAGGCGGCCGCGGCGGGCCTGCTCCAGCGCTTCGCGCATGATCTGCGAGGTGATGCCCATGACCTTGATGTCCATCTGCAAGGCGGTAATGCCGTCACGCGTACCGGCAACCTTGAAGTCCATGTCGCCGTAATGATCTTCCGCGCCTGCGATGTCGGTCAGGATGGCGTAGTCTTCGCCTTCCTTCACCAGCCCCATAGCAACGCCGGCAACCGACGCCTTGAGGGGAACGCCGGCGTCCATCAAGCTCAGCGAACCGCCGCAAACGGTTGCCATCGAGGACGAACCATTGGACTCCAAGATGTCGGAGACCACGCGCATGGCGTACGGCCAGTCGGCTTCGGCAGGAAGTACGGCCGACAGGGCACGTTCGGCGAGAGCGCCGTGGCCGATCTCGCGACGGCCTGCGCCACGCAGGAAGGCCACTTCGCCAACCGAAAACGGCGGGAAGTTGTAATGCAGCATGAAGCGCTTCTTGGCTTCGCCCTCGAAGGCCTCGAGACGCTGCATATCGTCGCCAGTACCCAGTGTGGTGGTAACCAGCGCCTGGGTTTCGCCGCGGGTAAAGATCGAAGAGCCGTGGGTGCGGGGCAGCACGCCGACTTCGATCCAGATATCGCGGATCTGGTCGAATTTGCGGCCATCGGGGCGCCGCTTATCTTTGATTACCTGCTCGCGGAAGACGTTCTCGCGAAGCAATTCCAAGTACTTGCTCGCCTTCTTGCGGCCAGCCTCGTCTTCTTCCGGGACGGCCTGCTTGACTTCGTCCTTGATCTGCTTGATCAGCGCATAGCTTTCGTTCTTAGGATGCTTTTCGGTGTCGACGGCATCCAGCAGCCGTTGACCAACCCTGGAGCGAAGCTCGCCAAGATACACTTGGTCCACTTCGACCGGCTGGACCTGACGCTTGGGCTTGCCCACCTTCTCCGCCAAGTGCTGAATCGCGGTGCAGATCTTCTTGATCTGCTCGTGGCCAAATTCAATGGCCTGCACCACGGTTTCTTCCGAGACTTCTTTGGCGCCGGCTTCGATCATCACGATGCCGTCGAGGGTGCCGACGACCATCAGGTTCAGCTTGCCTTCACGCTGTTCGTCGTAAGTCGGGTTGATGATGAACTGGCCATCCTTCTGGCCGACGCGCACCGCGCCGATGGGGCCATGGAACGGAATGTCGGAAACACTCAGCGCCACGGAAGCGCCGTTGATGCCGAGAACATCCGGGTCATTCGTGGTGTCAGCCGAAAGCACCATGGCGATGACCTGAGTCTCGCAGCGGAAGCCTTCGGGGAACAGCGGACGAATAGGACGGTCGATTTGGCGGCTGGTAAGAATTTCGCGCTCGCTGGGGCGGCCTTCGCGCTTGATGAAACCCCCGGGGATGCGTCCGGCAGCGTAAGTGTATTCACGGTAGTCGACGGTGAGGGGGAAGAAGTCGATTCCCTCACGCGGGTCAGGATTGGCGCAGGCGGTGGCCAGAACCACGTTGTCGCCGATGCGTACGATGCAGGAGCCATGTGCCTGCTTGGCTAATTTTCCGGTTTCAAAGTGAATAGACCTGCCACCAGGCAGATCGACAGTGACTTCCTGTTTATTGACGCCATGTAAGGTGGCCGTCGCTTGCTCGCTCATGCTTAATCCTTCCATTCCGAACGCGATTCCGATTGGGTCCCTGAGGTGGCCGGCACGGTGCAGGCCCAAGTTCCGATATCCTGCGTCTCGCGCGAGGTTGACGTGAGCGCGAGGGAAACTTGTGACGGCACTGGGAGGGTAGGTGTGATCAACAATTCAACCGCAGAGCCTGGACTCGGCCCCGGGCGCAACCATGCGCCCAACGACACGACACGTTTCGCATTGCCTTGCGCCTGCACGAGCAGTTTCAAGGCCCCCGGCGAGCGCTGTCCTGGCGCAGGCTGGAGTGGTTTCGACGCACAGTACGCTCACTAAACTGTCGTGCAGAGGTGGCAAAAGCTACTTGCGGATGCCAAGCTTCTGAATTACGGTCTTGTAGCGTTCGGGATCGGTTTTTCTGAGGTAGTCGAGCAAGCCGCGACGCTTGCTGACCATCATGAGAAGACCGCGCCGGGAGGCATGATCCTTCTTATGCGTCTGAAAATGCTCCGTCAGTTCCCCAATCCGCGTACTCAGGATTGCGATCTGAACTTCCGGTGATCCCGTATCGGTATCGTGGGTCCGGTACTGGTCAATCAGGGCGGTTTTTTTCTCTCGTGCTAACACTAATCGGACGCGCTCCTACTCTTTAATCGTATGCTGTTACGTCCTAAAGAATAGCACAGGGGGCGAAAGAACCGCAAAGAAGCTGACTGCGCCAAGGGGGCGTCCGGATCTCGCGTAAACCCCCAATTTCGCAGCGAGCTCGGGGTCAAATCCAAGCTGCCAATTCAGAAACTGACGCCCTATCGCAGTGCAATTCGGGTCGTTGCACGGTGCACGAATGACACCGACTTGCCATCGCCACGACTTTGCAAGGCAAGGTCTTTGCCGTCGACGGACACCCCAGCCGGAGCATCGAAGCGCCAGATCAGCGTCATCTTCGCCGCCGGACCCTGGATCTCCATATCCTGGGTCCCGAAGGAGAAGGTCCGCCCTTCAAAGTCGGTGAAAGTTTGATGCGCTCCCGGGTAGATTTCATATTCCCGGCGATCATCCAGATGCTGGACCGAATTCGATTGCGAGGAATCGGCTGGAACCAGCGTCATGACGTCTTCCGGGATTTTCGCAATCACCGCACCGGAGCGGACAAACAACGGGATGCGATCAAGCGGTGCGTCCTGAACGACCGTGCGTCTGCCTTGCAGCCGTTCTCCTGTCCAGTAGTTGATCCAGCCTCCGTCGGGAAGGTAGACGCTGCGCTGGGTGGCGGGCGAGAGCACCGGCGCAACCAGGAAGTCGGGGCCGAAATAATATTCGTCAATCGTCTGCGTGGCCTCGCGATCGTCCTGGTGAAGAAGAACCAGGGCCCGCATCATCGGCATGCCGGTCCGCAGGCTCTCCTGTGCGGCCGCATAACGATAGGGAAATAAGCTCATATGCAAGCGGGAATACTGACGAAAGATGTCCAGCGCCTGCGGACCATAGTCCCAGGGACCGAGATTCACTGCCGAATGCAGTTGCATGACCGGGGAGAACGCTGAGAACTCTGTCCAGCGCGCGAATAACACCGGGTCGGGTGCGCTGCCGGCCTCTTTGATGTAGCCCCCGAGATCATTTGTCCAGAGCGGGATACCGGAAAGCCCCGCGTTCAAACCGGCCAGCACCACGCCAGGCAATCCATTTTCCACGCTGAAGTTTGCCTGGTTGTCCCCGGCCCAGAGGAAAGGCAGATTGGTGCTCCCGACGCTGCCGCTGCGATACAGCAGAACTCCATCGCCGTGCAGGTCCTTGTCGATCACTTCCTGCATGGCCTGGTTGTACAGCACGGCGTAGCGGCTGCGCATGAGTTGCGGATCTTCACCGCTGAAGTAACGAACGTCGCCAAGAAAACTTGCCTCGCCATCGTCATCTTTGAACGCGGAGGCCCCAAGCTGCACAGCCTTACGTACCCTCTGTTGCCACCACGCCCGCGCCGCCGGATTGGTGAAGTCCACCATAGCGCCGCGACCCTTCCACCAGTCCGTCAAGTAGACATTTCCCGAGGTGTCTTTCAGAAAGAATCCCTGCCGCTTCCCTTCTTCAAAGTTGCTGGCTTCGGTGAGGGGAATCTTGCCCACCAGTTCCGGCTCGGACGGCGTAAAGGTTGAAACATCCACAATCGGCGTCAGCCACAAACACAGCTTGAAACCCAGCGTTTTGATCTTGGCCACCATGGCTTCCGGGTCGGCAAACTGCTGGCGGTTGATCTCGAAGGTGTTGTAGTTGGTGGCCCATGGGCTGTCGAGGACCAGGACCGATGCAGGAAGTCCGAGTGCTCTGTATTTTTCGATGTCTTCGTAAACCGCCGCCATGTCCGGGTGCCAGTTACGGCTCTTCCAGGGAGCGAACGCCCAGTAGGGCGGCAGCTTCGGTCTGCCGGTGAGCGCGGTAAAACGATCGAGGATGGTCGAGAAGCGAGGTCCGGCGAAGACGAGGACGCGAAAACGATCGCTCGTGAACCGGATGATAAGGTCGGCCCGGCTGGTGAGGTTCAGGTCGAACATGGCTTCGGAGTAGGTGTCGACCCATAGCCCGTAACCGCGCAGGCTCATGAAAAACGGAACCGGCGCGTAGCTGCTCGATCCCTTGGCGAACGGAATATCGCGAACCACATTCTTGATGATGTTGTCTTGCTGATTGAGCGCATTGAAGCGTTCGCCGAAGCCGAAGACGGGATTGTTATCGGCGACGCGAAACTCCCATTCGGCGACATCGGCCTTCGCGCTGGTGATTTCGTACACGCCAGGGCTGAGCTCACGCGATGCCAGCGAAGCAGGTGGCACTGCCACTCCGTTGCGGGTGACAGTGTGAAGGCAAAGATTGTCCGGATTGGCCTGCAGGTCGGTGAGGGCCAAGGCGATTCCGTCGCTCGCGCATGTGGTCGAAACGGGGACTTGCTGGGCCGCAGCTCGGGCCGCGGCCGCACCGACTGAAAGAGCAACAACAAAAAAATACAATGCTGATCGCAAACTATTCCTGGTGCGGCACCAGATTATTCGCAAGTGTCACCCCGCCGACTCCGGAATCCGATGCCGCCATACACTACTATGTCCGGGCCGCTTTGGCGATATCGAATGAAGCCGTTGCCCATCAACGCGGTTTGGCCTCACATGGTGAGGACGACGCGGAATTCTGCTTTTCCACTCATCATGCGAGCGTAGCCCTCCGCGGCTTTCGCGAGAGGGTACTTTTCGATCATGGGGCGCACCCCCGTCATAACGGAAAAGCGCAACGTGTCTTCAGAATCGGTTGGAATTCCGGAGGCCCAACCCTGAATCCGTTTCACGCCCCCGATCAACTGGAGTGGAGGCACTTCGATCGGATCAGCGGAGGCTCCTACGACGAGCAGCGTGCCGCGGGCTCCCAAGCCACCGATGAGGGAGGACATCGCCTTTCCGCTGGGCGCCGTAGCAAGAATTGCACGCGCGCCACCAAGTTTCTGCAGTTCGGCCGCAGGATCTGCGGCGGCGCTGTCGATATAAACATCCGCGCCCAGCTTCTGGGCGAGCGCTGCATTCTCCGGCCCACGTCCGATCGCCGCCACTCGATAGCCGAACTTCTTGGCAAACTGAACTCCCAGGTGGCCGAGGCCGCCGATGCCCTGAACCGCAACCAGATCGCTCGGCGCCGCACCGCTATGGCGGAGAGCGTTGAAAGTGGTAATTCCGGCGCACATCAGCGGCGCGGCTTCGGCGGCATCCAGCTCTTCCGGCATATGCGCCAAAGCCTCGACCGGTGCGACCATGAACTCCTGATAACCGCCGTCGTAGCTGATGCCGCAAACGATTCCGCTGACGCAGTTGACGAAGTCTCCTCTCCTGCATTGAGGACACGTGCCGTCCTGACCGCCATGCCAGCCGACACCTACGCGTTCGCCCTTCTTCCAGGTGTTTACGCCTGCGCCCACCTCGTCAATCACCCCGGCGATCTCGTGTCCGGGAACACGTGGGTACGAAATGCCGGGAAACAGGCCTTCTTTGGTGAGGACATCGCTGTGACAGACTCCACAGGCTTGCACGCGAATCCTGACTTGTCCCGCGGCCGGCTCGGGAACGTCGCGTTCCACGACTTCGAAGTCCGCTCCCGGTTTGGGTACCTGGACTGCTTTCATTTTCGCCATTGCTCTTCCTCTTTTCTTCCAGCCAGTCTCAGCTAGCAACGAGCCATTGGATTCCGTAAAGACAGCGTTCGCTCCAGATTTGCGCCCGTGCGTCTTTGCCAGAATTTGGCGGTCGCCAGGCAAAACGCAGAACAGAAATAAGGACGCACGAAGGCTTCTTCTACTCTCTCTCGCCCTAAAAAGGGGACTTTGTTCGCAAGGTTGGTGTTTGCTGAGTGCAAGCTGTCCAGAAGGGGTATCGTCTACTACCTCGCCAGGCTCAGGAGCGCCCTTGCACGGAAAGCGACTTCGGGACCGTCGTTGGACCGTGTGGGACACCTTGCAAACAAAGCCCTCTTTCGTACAACGCGAAAGTCTTGCCTCCGATCGCTGGCAGCTGTATGGTTACGATTTTGTGATTTTGTAGCGAGCGCGCGCTTCGCCGGTCCAACGGGCTCAAAGTTGGTCATGCAACTGTCCCAGAGTTCCAAGTGAGGTCTGATTGGCTATGAAGAAAACATTCTCTCTGACGCGGCGTGATTTTGTTCGCCTTGGCGCGGGGTCTGTAGCGGCAGGCCTTGTGGGCAAGTTCACCATCCTGGAACCCAACCGTCTACTTGCTTCGCCGCTGCCCGCGCCTTCCGATACGGTGCGTTTCGGTATTATCGGCACGGGCACGCAGGGCTGCGACCTGCTGCGGGCCAGTCGCGACGTCCCCGGCCTTGAATGTGTGATTGCCGCAGATCTTTACGAAACGCGGCACCAGACGGTGAAAGAAATCCTGAACAACAACAACTTGGAGACCACACGGGAATATCGCCGCGTCCTTGACCGGAAGGACATCGACGCGGTAATCGTCGCCGTGCCCGACCACTGGCATTCGCGCCTGGTTATCGAGGCCGCCCAGGCCGGCAAAGATGTCTACTGCGAGAAGCCGATGTCGCATGCCCCAGAGCAAGGCTTTGCGATGATCGACGCCGTCGAGAAGAACAGCCGCATCTGTCAGATCGGCAGCCAGCGTGTGAGCTCAATTCTCTATGCGAAGGCAAAAGAAATCTGGGACTCGGGCAAGTTGGGCCAGGTGGATACCATCGAGGCCGTTTGGGACCGCAACACCGATAGTGGGGCATGGGTTTACCCCATTCCTCCCGACGCCAACGCCAACACTATCGACTGGACTACCTGGCTTGGGGACACCGGCAGTCGCCCTTTCGACGGACGCCGGTTCGTTTCCTGGCGCTGCTATAAGGACTACGGGGCGGGACTGCCGGGCGACCTGTTCGTGCACCTGATTTCCGGTATCAACTACATTACGGGCAGCAACGCGCCCGCCATTCGAGCGTTTTCTACCGGCGGGATCTATCACTACAACGACGGTCGGGAATTTGCCGATCTGCAGTGGACCACCTACGACTACCCGAAATTCCAGGTAGTTCTGCGATGCAATCAGAACAATAAGTACGAAGACCAGCAATTCGCTTTCTACGGGAAGAAGGGCACCATGTTGATTCGTGGCGCCGGCGCGCCGGCAGCCCTGGGTGGCGGAGCGTCCTTGTCCTTCCAGCCGGAGCCACCCTATCACACGCGCGAGGACTATTCGATTGGCTCCTGGCCCGAAGCACAACGCCAGGAATACATTGCGGAATGGAACCGGGAGCATCCCAGACCGGCTCCCGGCGCCTACAAGGTCGAAACCGAGGAGGAGGTCTATGCTGCCCCCGCCGGTTACAGCGATCTCGTCGATCACCTGGCAAACTTCTTCCAGTCAGTCCGAACGCGCAAGCCGGTTGTCGAAAACGAGGTTTTCGGAAATAATGCCGCGCTCACCGGTTGTCACCTGTCGAACTATTCTTACTTCAACAAGACGGTCGCGGTGTGGGACGCAACTTCCAGGAAGATCACACATGAGTAGTTCGGTTGGGCAGCGCGAGGCTCAGCAAGACCCTGCGCGAACCACGGCGCTCGAAGTGTCTAGACGGTCAAGTGGCGCATGTATTCCGCGTCAAGTTTGAGCGCTTCCATTGGCGGAAGATCGAATTGCTCCTGCTCCACAAAGGCGTGCTCGATTTTGCATTTCTTGGCCGCCAGGAATATGGCGCGGTAGTCGATGCTGCCGCGCCCCAACTCGGTGGAAGGCGGTGGTTCCGTGCCTGGCACGAAGCCTTTAAGGTTGAAGTCTTTCACGTGCAGCATGGAAAATCGCGTGGGATACCGTGCGAGGTAGTCTGCGGGATTTTTGCCCGCGACCTCCGCCCATCCGCAATCCAGTTCCATGGATATCTTGGCGGGATCGGTGGAGCGCAACAGTTCGTCGTAGAACACCACACCGTTTTGCGAGCGGAACTCAGGCGTGTGGTTGTGATAGGCGAATCGCATGCCGGCTGCGCTCACCCGCTCTCCGATACGATTGAACTGCTCGGCATTCCAGCGCCAATCGTCGATGGTCATCGCATCCCTCGACTGGCGAGAACCGGGATCTTTCACGCTGGCCCAATTCCTGGGCAGAGGTGACGCGCACACAATGAACTGGAGACCCAGGTTCCTGCCGTACGCAAGGATCTCGTCGCTCCCCGTCAGCAAGTCTTTCAGGCCGTAATGAGCGCTGACGCAATGCAGACCTGCGCCCTCCATCGCCTGTTTCACATCGCTGGCACTGTGATTGAAAAAGCCCGCGGCTTCCACCTCTTGGTAGCCGAGAGCGGCAATCTGTCGCAGCGTTGCCTCGTAATCTTTGGGTAAGAGCTCGCGGACCGAATACAACTGCAACCCGATGGGCAGCCCCAGAGGATTGGCCATGACTCGAGGCGCGCTGCTCCACACCAGGGCACCCACGACGGAGGCCGATGCGCTCTTCAGAAACGTTCTTCTCGAAACCCCGTCCATAGATGGATTCCTCAATTCCCAACGACTACGTAGCCTGGAAGAATTCTGCACGCTAGCGTGGCGAATGGGCAAGAAAATAGCCCAGCAGCAAAAGGCGATGAAACACGAGGTCTTTCGGCGGATTGCTGCTTTTCTGTTTACTTGGTCGCTGGCCGAGTTGGGACCTTGTAGCCATCGGTCAAGGTCCTTAGAAAGGCGACGAGATCATCCTCTTCCTGGTCTGTCAGCTTGAGATTGCCAAGCTGTTTCTTGTTGAGATTCGTGGGATCCTCGGGCGCAGGCCAGCACGTCACCTTTTCGCCTTGATCTCCTGCTCCGCACCTGGGTAGAACGTCGCGAGTGTTGTAGAAGTGCACCACCTCTTTCAGGCTCTTGAAGTAACCGTTGTGCATGTAGGCCTTTACGAAGTCGGGGGCCGGACGCATGTCAACATTGCGCAACGTGGGTACCTGAAACTTGCCATCGAACTTCGGGGCCCGTTCCACCCACTGCGAATCTGGGTTCAATTGGCCGCTATCGCTTTGCATCGTGCGCAGAAAACCTCCGACGCCTATGTCGACGAAAGCTTTTCCCGGAGGGTTAGCTCGATAGCCACGCTCATCGGGCGTAGCTTCAAAGTAATACTGCAGCTTCGAATTCCGGGGCACTCCGAGATTACTGGCAGTGAAGTCCGTAAACAAAGGCTCTTCCCCGGGGCCGCCATCCCGGTGACACTGATTGCATCCGGCCTTACCACGAAAAAGTGCATATCCCCTCGCTTCCTCTGAGGTGAACTGTTCGCTTCCCGCCTGTACATAGTCATATTTGGAAGTGAAAGGGCTGACCTCGGGCGAAGCTTCATAGGAGGATACTGCCAGCCCGAAGCCATCGTAGACCCGGTCGGCACGCTGTCGATCTGGCACGCTGAGATGAACGGGGTAGGGATCATCTGCTGAAGCGGGACCCGGAGTTGCACAAACCTGATCCACGTCGTCAGGCCAGCGAATGGCAAACGAGTCGGATCCCCAGATGATCTCGAATAGCTTCCGGTAAGGAGCCTTCGAAAGCCGATACGCAAGACACGCCGAGTCAGGCAGACCCATTTCCACGGGGTTGGTAGGGGGACCCTGTGCTTGTTCTGCGCTGGGATTTTGCAGGCGGTATCCGCTGGCGCGCATGTCCCAGAAATTGCCACCCACGAAGTCGCCTTGCAGTGCGTTGTAGTGGAGTACAGGCGCGAACGTCGCGTACATGTAGCTTTGCGGCTTTCTCTGGCTGAATCGCGTTCTCACCGATCCTGGATAGGACACGGTGCTTAGATTCAACGATTGAATTGGGCCGGTGAATCCTGTTTCCGGAGTATGGCAGAAACTGCACGCCTCGTTCTGCTTGACGGAGAGATGCTTATCGAACAGCATCAGCTTCCCCAGGGTGTGGATCTGTCCCTGACGATCAAGCGTGGTTTTGTCCATCTGCCGGAGCGTGTCCGATTCAATCCGATCAAGCTCGGCAACCACTCGAGCGACATCCTGGTCGAAACCCGGAGGCATTTGTCCGTCAAGGTCGTGCACCGTCGCGGAGGCGGCCTGCATCGGTGCAGGACTCTTTCCGGGCGAGGCCAGAAAGGTGAGAAGTGTGAGAGGCGCCAGGATTAACAAGGCGATAGTTTGACTGCGCATGGCCCAGGCCACCCTTTCCGCGAGTCCCATCAGGCAGACGGGACAGCGTCATCAACGCCATCCTCTGCAGAACTGCTTCCGCGTTCGAGATCGGTTAGTTGGGGGAGATATTGCTCGCCAGCTTACCGCAGCATTCCGGCCGTTGCGGCAACTCGGAGCTGTCCCAGCCACCGCCCAAGGCTTGAATCAGCAGCACGGTGTTTGCCATGCGACGTCCCAGAAGATTGACCGCAGTCACTTCATCCGAAAGGGCCGCGCTTTGTGCAACTGTTACCTCGAGATAGCTGGTCACTCCGCCGGTATATCGAATATTCGACAGGTCAAGTGAGCTTTGTGCCGCCTGCACCGCGGAGTTCTGAACGGTGGCCTCGTGCTCCAGAATCCGCAAGGCCGCCAGGTTATCTTCCACCTGCTGGAAGCCTGACAGTACGGTTTGCCGATAGGAGCCCACGGCGTAGTTGTAGCCTTGAATCGCCTGGTCGGTAACGGCCCGACGGCGTCCTGCGTCAAAGACTGTGGTTAGCGCCGACGCTCCCACTGACCACAATCCACTGGGGCCTTGCAGTAGAGTGGTGATCGTGCCGCTTTCGAATCCTCCGGAGCCGGTGAGACTGACGAGGGGATAGTACGCGGCTTTGGCGGCGCCGATCTGAGCGTTCGCGGATGCCATCAGCCGTTCGGCAGCGGCAATGTCGGGTCGCCTTTCCAACAATTCAGAGGGCACTCCAGCCGGAATCGGCGGGGGTGGGGCGGTGAGCGGCAGCGGCGCAAGCGTAAACTCCGCGGGAGGCTTTCCGATTAACACGGCAACTGCGTGCTCATACTGCGCCCGTGCCACGCCAACGTCGATCGCTTGGGCACGAGTCGTTTCCAGCTGGGTCTTGGCTTGCTCCACCTCGACCTCGGAGGCTAATCCTCCCTGATAGCGGTCTTCATTCAATTGCAGCGCACTTTCATATTGCGTCACGGTCTCTTGCAAGAGTTTTTCCTCGGCATCCAGACTGCGCGCGGCGAAGTAGTCGTAAGCGAGATTCGCATGCATGCTGAGATTCACTCCCGCGAGGTCAGCCGCGCTGGCTTGCGCCTGCGCCCGATAAGACTCGACAGTCTTGCGGACTCGCCCCCATATATCGACTTCGTAATTTAACTCCAAAGGCAGCACAAAATCGCTAAAGGTGACGCCGCTGAATGTCGGGCTCCTGGGTGGGCGGTTGGTTGAGTAGTGCGTGCGGGCAGCCGAAGGATCGGCCGTCACCGTTGGATAATAATCGGCCCTGTAGTATCGCAGCACGGCCCGTGCTTGCTGATACTGAGCAAGAGCCGCTTTGAGATTCTGGTTCGAGACGTCGATCTGCTCCTCCAGAGCGTTGAGTTGGGGATCCTGGAAGACTTCCCACCACTTGCCCGGCAGCTTCTGGTCGTTAGGCTGCGCAGTCTTCCAATTCCCCATCTCCTTATAAGCCGGGGGAGTATCGACCGCAGGTCGATGGTATTTAGGCCCAACCGTACATCCAGCGAGTTGGAGCACGGCTCCTATCACGGCACCTGCGATCCAGTGCGATTTCCAGACACTTTCGTCGGAAGAGATTTTTGGAGCGCGATTCATTTGGTATCTCCCGGCAAGCTTGCCTGAACGATCCGAATCTCTTGCCCCGAAACGATGGAGTCTGGCGGGTTGACGATGACCTGGTCCTCGGCATGGAGGCCGGCGACAATCTCAATAGTGTTACCGAAATCACGGCCGGGGGTCACGGTCGTGAGCACGACCTTGCGATCTTTGACAACGCCAATACGCAAGCCCTCCGTGCGGAATAACAACGTATTGACCGGAATGATGAAGGTAGACTGTGTCGGAATCGCCAAGTGGACTTCCGCGTAGGATCCGGTGAGGAGCGTACCCGTGGGATTGGCGACGTCGACCTCGATCAGCAACGTTCGGGTGGTCACATTGATGGCGTCAGCCGTGCGTACGAGCTTCCCCTGGAATTTGCGGCCGGGAAACTCTGCCAGCGTGATATCTGGTGTCATGCCGTCTTTGATCCCTTGTGAGTATTCCTCCGGCACGTTGACATACACACGCAATATCTGAGGTTGAGCGATGTGAAAGAGGTCGCTCTTGACGCCACCGGAGCTCCCGGAATTAATGAGGTCGCCGATATCGGTGTTACGGGCGGTCACCACGCCGTCGAAGGGGGCGTAGATCTTTTCATAAGCCTGCAGCGCCTGTAGCTGCTTGACATTGGCCTGGTCGGCTTCGACGATGGTCTTGTTCGCATTGTAGGTGCCGACGGCATTGTCGACGTCCTGCTGGGCAACCGCCTTGCTCTTCAGCAGCCCCTGGTAACGGTTCTTCGTGATCTCGGCAAGCGCGAGGTTTGCTTTTGCCGTATCCAGATTGCTGAGCGCTTGCGCCACCTGCTGGTCGACTTCCGGAGCATCGATGACGGCGAGAAGTTGGCCCTGCTTGACGCGAGCGCCGATGTCCACATACCACTTTCTCAGATAGCCGTTGGTGCGCGAATAGATCGGCGAAGAACTGAACGGTTGCACATTTCCCGGGAGAATAATCTCCTGGGCAGGCGCTGCTCGTTGCGGCAATACGACCGATACCGACGGCACAGCCGCCTGGACCGTCTCCGCGCTCACGGTTCTGCCGGCCTTAAGACGCGACCAGATCCCCCAAAACAGCACAGCGGCTACCACGAGGACAGCAACCGCCAGTACAAGCCAGGGACGCCGTGAGCGTTTGGCTGTGGTCCCATCCTTCGAGGAAAGGCTTTCTCCTGCGCCCCGTCTTGTATCTTCCGTTTGAAGCAACATAGGAACTCCAAATACCGTGTCTAGCGTTGGTTCCCGGCTTGCGCAGGATGCCGGCGTGACCCCTGCAAGACGCTGAAAAACGCCGGAACGAACAGCAGCGTGGAAACTGTAGCGAATAACAGTCCACCTATTACCGCTCGGCCGAGAGGAGCGTTCTGTTCCCCGCCGTCGCCTAATCCCAGAGCCATGGGTATCATGCCGATGATCATCGCGAGGGCGGTCATGAGTACTGGGCGAAAACGTGTGAAGCCCGCTTCCAAGGCAGCACTAACCGAATCTTTTCCATCCGCCATTTGTTCTGTAGCAAAGCTCACGACGAGAATGCTGTTGGCGGTCGCGACTCCCATACACATGATGGCTCCCATAAGCGCTGGCACGCTCAATGTCGTGTGGGTTATGAACAACATCCAGGCAATTCCTGCAAGCGCCGCAGGGAGAGCCGAAATCATAATGAACGGGTCCAGCCACGACTGAAAGTTAACTACGATCAGCAGATAGACGAGCACGATCGAGAACACTAGCCCGCTCAAAAGTCCGATGTACGAGGACCGCATCGTCTGAATCTGGCCGCGGACCACAACATGAGAACCCCGCGGTAATTGAGAGCTTGTGGCCTTAAGGATCTTGTTGATATCGGTGGACACGCTGCCCAGGTCGCGTCCCGCGACAGCGCCGAAAATATCGATAACAGGCGCTACGTTATAGTGGGAAACGACTGCCATGCCGGTTCCGCGCTGCATCGATACCAGGCTGGCCAAGAGCGAGGGAGGAGCATTGGGGTCCGTTCCTGTCACGGGAATGTTCTCGAGGTCCTGTAATGTATCCTCGCGATATTGCGGTGTTTGGGTTGCGATTTGATAGCTGACGCGATTCTTCGGATCAACCCAGAATGTGGGCGAAGTTTGAAAGCTGCCGCTCAGCGATACCAGTAGATTTTGCGCAATATCGTGGGCCGAGAACCCCAGTTCTTCGGCTTTCGTTCGTTCGACTCGGAAACGCAGATAGGGCTCATCGAAGAGTTGCTGGATCCGCAGATCAACCGTCCCAGGGACATACCTGATTTTCGCGAGCAGTGCATCTGCGTACCTTCGGTTCGCTTCAAGATCGTTGCCTACAATCTGGACATCGATGGGGGCCGGCAATCCGAAATTCAAAATCTGCCCAACCATGTCAGCCGGCAAGAAATAGAAGGTGGCTCCGGGAAACTGCCTGGGCAGTGTCTGCCGAAGCTGGTGAATATAGTTGCCGGTGGGACGATGATTGGCCGACAGAGTCACAAGAATATCGGCATCGGAGGTGCCAACCGGCGCGGAATTGCTATAGGAAAGATTGATGCCGCTGTAGGGCAGTCCTATATTGTCGATGACACTCTGAACTTCAGCTGCGGGAATTTGCCGTCGAATTGCTTGCTCCACCAGGTCGCACAGGTTGGCTGTCTCTTCAATACGCATTCCGGTCGGAGCGCGCAGATGCAATTTGAATGTGCCGCTGTCCACGCTGGGGAAAAAGTCACGGCCCAGCCAGGGGACCAGGATTGCCAAAGAGCCGAGAGCGGCAGCGAAGAAGCCAATCAGGAAAACTCGCCGGTGTTGAAGACAGCTCTCCAGCACCCGGCGATATCTCAGACGAAAGCTCTCGAACGCCTCCTCAAAGCGCCTCTGCAGTCGGACCAGGGGGTTACGGCTTACAGTGGGTGTTTTTTCATCGCGTATTGCATCGTTTCGCAGAAGGTACTTGGCCATCGTCGGAACGATCGTCCGGGACAGGAAGTACGACGCCAGCATGGCAAACACTACCGCTTCAGCCAGTGGCACGAAGAGATACCGGGCGACGCCGCTCAGCAGGAACATTGGGGCAAACACAATGCAGATGGACAGGGTGGAGACGAAAGCGGGCGTCGCGATTTGCGACGCACTGTCCAGAACCACTTCGTCCATGTCCTTGTCTGGTTCGGCAGCCCGGTTGCGGTTTATATTTTCGACCTCTACCGTGGCGTCATCCACCAGGATTCCCACCGCGAGCGCCAGTCCACCCAGCGTCATGATGTTGATGGTCTCGCCCATCGCGCTGAAGAGAATGATCGAAGTCAGAATCGCCAAAGGGATTGAGGTCGCGATGATCAGGGTGCTCCGCCAACTGCCCAGAAAGGTAAGAATCATGAGGGCCGTCAGGCATGCGGCAATCAGCGTTTCCCTTACCACTCCGCTGATAGCGCTGCGAACGAAGATCGACTGATCTGCCAGAGGACTTATATCCAGCTGAGGTGGAACCGTCGTCTTAATCTGCGGAAGGAGACCTTTGATGCCCGCGATCACGCTCAGGGTTGACGCATCGCCCGCCTTCTGGATCGTCAACAATACTGAGCGCTGCCCGTTGACACGCACGATATTGGTTTGTGGAGGAAAGCCGTCACGTACCCAGGCGACGTCTCTGACATAGATCGTTGTCCCGCCGATGGTCTTGATCGGGACCCGGTTGAGGTCCGCCATGGTCTGGGGCGCCGCGTTGGGGATGGAGACATCGTATTCTTTGGGGCCGATCTTTGATGTCCCGGTGGGCAGGATGAGATTTTGCAGGCTGATCGCGTTGACAACATCCAACGCCGAGAGGCCCTTCGCCTGTAAGGCCGCCGTATTCAGATCGATCTGTATCTGCCGCTGCTTTCCCCCATACGGATAGGGGACCGACGCGCCAGGCACCGTGATGAGCTGGGTCCGAATGAAATTCAGACCATAATCGTTGAGCTGTTGCTCTGACAGATTCTGGCCGGAGAGTGCCAACTGAAGGATGGGCACGCTTGATGCGCTATAGGCAAGAATGAGCGGAGGCGTCGTTCCCGCCGGCAACTGCCGGAGCTGAGTCTGGGAAACCGCCGTGATCTGTGCAATGCCGCGCTCGATATTCGCAGCAGGCTGCAAGAATACTTTGACCACCGCAATCCCATAGAGAGACTGCGATTCGACATGCTCGATGTTGTCGACGGTGGTAGTGAGCGCTCGCTCTGTAACGCTGACGATGCGATCGCTCATGTCCTCCGGAACCAGACCGTTGTAGTTCCAGATGATGCTGACGACGGGGATGTTAATGTTCGGGAAGATGTCGGTTGGAGTGCGAACGATTGCGAGCCCACCCATAATCACGATCAGGATGGAGAGTACGACAAAGGTATAAGGACGCCGTAATGCGAGTCGAACAATCCACATAAAATCTACTTCCCGTTCCCATCAACGACGATCGTCCGCGTCGGACATGTTTGATTTGTGAGACGCCGCTTCCCAGCCCGCGACTTTCCTGTACTCTGCAGAGCCGCTCAGGTCGTCTTTTCCCGCTCACTATCGCAAAATGCACTTCACTATCCAAACAACTGGACGGCGCCTTACTTGTCTCTTTTCATACTTTTGAGTCGAATGAAAAATGGAATGAGATGGGTAATTGTGTCCCGCGCTTGACACCCACGTCCGCATTTCGACACGGAGTGGGATCACGGTTGAAAGCTGCATCAGGCCGGGACAGCGCCCGCCGGAATTTGGTGTAACACGTTGACCTCGAAGGGCTCGGCGAGCAATTCGCCAGCGGTTTGCTCGAGGTGTGTGAAGTGAGGCGTTGCTTTGTGCCGATCCAGCCCGGCCTGACTTTCCCATCTTTCGTGTAGATAGAAGCGCCCACTCGAGTCCGATTCGTAAAGCTCGTACGATTCACATCCAGGCTCGGCATGGGTGGGAGTCAGCATGCCTTGCAGCAGTGCTTTCAGTTGGCCTTCCTTCCCCTGGCGTGCCACGAATCTTGCAATCACACGTATTTCAGCCATAGTTGTCGCACCTCGCTCCTCAAGATTGACTTTGCCGCCCGGTCGAATTTGCCGCTACTTCGAAGTGGGATCAATCAGCGTCAGGTCCGTATCCGGATCGAAACGCTTCTGCATCGTCGCCGGATCCACCGTGATCATCACCTCCAGCGTGGGAGAAACCAACGCCTCGAGAACATGGCCGCCTTGAGTTGTTCCGTCTGGACCTCCCACGATCATGTGCGTATGGACTACCGGTTTTCCCTGATACAGCGCGATGTCACCACTCATTCCAATCACTTCGTGCTGTCCGATGATGGGAATCTTTTTGTACATTTTGCGCTGCGGGTCAAACCAACCCAACGTTGCTCCGCTCACCGCTCCGATGGCGGTGAAATGCGCACTGGTCACGTGGTACTTCTGCGCAAACTCCCGCAATCCGGAGAAGGCCTCGTCTCCCTGATAGAAGATGACCGCATACTGCTTCGTTTGTTCTCCACGGTTCAGCAATTGAACCTGCATCCTGGGTGCCGTGCCGGCGGGGCGCGCTTCAGCCGGCGAGACATAATCGTTTAAGACTTTCTGCGAATATGCCATCACCGCACCGAGCAAGATCAATAACAATATGTAACCAATACGCTTTATATTCTTCACGGATCTACCTACTTAATGCCTGAATTATGATCGCCTTTTTAACTTGCGATCACTCTTGCGATTTGTGAGAGCAAGTACCGTTCCAATCTGCGGGAGACAATCGGCGAAGATCCAGAGTCTACGGACCTCCAAGCGCCTTGCATAACATTCTTGACCCGTTGGAACTTTCCCTTCGAGTGAAATGGGGCGCCATACTGGTTCGGGGAATGTAGCGAAAAGGCCACCGGAAAGACGATATTTGGACGGACTATGTCGGCGGGTGGTCACTCCTCGCTGCGTCGCAAGCAAAACAACCGGCATTCGTAGGCCATTCATAAACGCCAGGACTATGTGGCTGATTAAGCCAGCCCTGCATCGCCCACTCCTCGTGATTGGCACTGGACTTGCTCTGGGGAGTGTGGGTTGCAGTGCACGTTGAAATCGGCACAGCATGCCTACATCGGAGCAAGCGGAGACATCATGAAACGTCTTACGACAGATCAAGCAAAGCTGGGATTTATTGGCCTGGGTAACATGGGAAGTCGGATCGCCAAACGACTGCTCGACCATGGATACCAGCTCACCGTGTACGACCTCGACCCCGCCAAGGCACAAGCGATGGCTGCGCACGGCGGCAGGGTTGCGAAGAACATACTTGAAGTCGCGGGTACGGTTAATGTGCTTCTCTCCTGCCTGACCAACGATGAAGCTGTGCGGAGCGTTTTTGCAGGCCCGAACGGAGCCTTTGCCGTGGCGCGGCCAGGCACCATCGTGCTCGAGATGAGCACGGTCTCTCCAGAAACCTCGCGCGAACTGCACAGGCTTGGCGCCAGAGGGGGCATCGAAGTAATGGATGTCGCTATCTCAGGCAGCACTCCTGCCGCCGAGGACGGCACCCTGACACTGCTGGTGGGCGGCAATGGCGAACTGTTCCGCGCCGCTAAGCCGATCTTTCAGGCAATCGCAAAACAATTCCATCTTCTAGGCGATTCTGGCTCGGGAACTACCATGAAATTGGTAGTCAACACGCTGCTGGGCGTTGGCATGCAAGCCATAGCTGAAGCTGTTGTCTTGGGAGAGAAGGCTGGTCTCGATCGCGAGCTGTTGCTCGAAGTCCTATCGAAGACAGCCGTGATCGCTCCAGCTCACGTGGGAAAGCTGGCGAGGATCGCCACGAACGATTACAGTCCGCAGTTTCCACTACAACTGATGAACAAAGACTTTCATTTAATTCGGGAAACTGCGGCACAAGAGCATGTCCCGATGCCTGTGACGGAGGCGGCCTTTCGGGTCAATTCCGAGGAGCTGGGACACAGCAGCGCGGAGGACTTCTCGGCCGTTGTACGGCGAATGGAGGAAGAGGCGGGTCTCGCTGCTCGCCACTCGTCGTAGTGACTTGATCTGGAGGCATGATCCACGTTTGTGCTTGGTAAGAAACCGATGCAACCGTGGGGTGCGGTGGACACGCTAAGGGGCAGACGTTGAGCCTATGACATTGGGTTGCCGTCGGCTCTTGCTCACCGCCACTTCCACCTTCTGGTCTACCGATTTGCTCCAAGGGGCGATTGCCAAGAAATCTCTACGTCCGACGATCCGATCGACCAAATCTTAGGGGCTCGACAACGATTATGGTGTCTCGTCAAAGGGACCTCCGAATTCGAAGAGTGATTCAGGTCTTGAGGGAAGATCCATCCCGCTCCCTCCCAGAACTTGCGATGGGTTGCCACATCAGTGTGTCGCGATTAACAAAGAGAGAAGTCCGTCTTACAGGGTGGTCACCTGCCACGGAAATGCGCGAAATTCGGAGAGCCTACGGAAGTCGCGTTCATTTGCGGTGAGCACCCGGATGCCCAATCGCCCTGCGCTCATGGCGATCAGGGCGTCGTTGGTTAGCCGCCCCTGTCCAATTTGTTCGTAATCATATTTGGACGCCAACCGAGCAAGCACTCGACCGGCTTGAGTCCAGTCGCTGAGATTGGGTACCAAGAGTCGTTTCACACGGTCAAAATCTCGTTCCAAGCGCTCAACCACGCGCCGCTCCCTGTCGCCGGCTCCAGCGTAGAGTTCTTCCAGAACAACCGAACTCAACCACAAAGGTGCGTCAGCGGCCACCCGCCTGAGGGCGATGGCCGCATCGTTTCCCCGGCGCAACGCGGATATATAGATGGAAGCGTCGAAGAGTACGGGCTGCATCTAACCAACCAGCGTGCCGTAGACGTCCTCAATCTCGATACCGCTCTTGATAAGACGCTCATTGGCTTGACGAACTAGGCGGTTCTTTTGGTGTTCCGCAATCGCGAAGTCCAGAGCGCGTTCGATGGCCTCGGTCTCCGTTTTTGCATGTAACGCTTTTTGGGCGCGCTTGATCTTTGCTGAATCTAACTGAAAGTGTTTGTGGGTTCGCCTGATTGCGGTGGCCATCGAATTGATTCCCTCCTCGGCCAGTATATCATCGATGTACATAGAAGGGAATACTATGTACATAATGTGGGGCCTTGGCCAAGGCACGCCCGGCTCCGAACGGTCCCGTCTCTGTCACATTGTCCCCCAGCGCGTACACTCCTGTTCCGGCTGGGATTCCGATAGCAAGCGATGGGCCGGGGCTCATCGCTTTGCCAGCGGGTTGTGCCACTCAATCAAAAGCCGTCATTTCGGGCAGCGTCGTGAGGGACAGGATCGGCTGCAATGGAGGACCGCTGGGACTGGCCTCAAGCCACGTGTGTCGCCACGAAGTTGCCAATTCAGTCACAGTTCTCCGGTAATGAATTGCGCGCGCCCAAGTCCAAAGCTCCAGTCGGAATCACTATTTGGCACGACACACACCACCACATCGCCAGGACTCATGTTGCAGCTAGTCTGTAACTCACGGCAAAGATCACTATAAAAGGCCTGCTTCGCGTCCAGGGTGCGCGGTCTGCTGAATACGGTTATGACTACAACGTTTCTGCTCCGCTCAATTCCCAGGCCGGTGTCCTCAACAATAAAATTGGATTCCGGGTGGGCTTGATAGATCTGATAGCGGTCTCGTTGCGGCACCTTAAACGCAGACAGCACCGCACGGTGTACCGCATCAAGGAGACATTTAATATCGCTACTGCTTCGCCCTTCAAGAGCATCCACTCGAATCAGCGGCATAGGTTCCTCCCATTCTTGCTGGCAATATCCTGTATCGCTTCGCCCTTTCGAAAAGGACTAGGGTAATCCGGCACTTATCAAATCTTTACATCACGAATACGCATCCGTTCCGTCAACATTGATAAGGGAATTCGGGGCGCCCATTATTCAAGCCCGCACTGCGCCTCTGGCGGACCGACTGATGCCTTTGTCCGGCAGAGTCTCGGCGGGGACGCGCATCGGGCATCGGTCAAGGAGCTTGCTGTCTAATGCGAAATCGACATTTCATGGTTGCGTACGGAATTATGCTCCTGCTGGGAATGGCTGATCCGGCCATTGCTCAGGACAACGGGGCACAGGAGCCCTCCGCACGTCAGCAACTCCAGCATATCCACACTCCGCAATCCATCGACCAGGAACTTGCTCGCCTTAGCAAAGACTTGGAGTTAACTCCGGAACAGTAGCAGCAGGTCCGGCCTCTGTTGGAGGAACACCATGACAGGATTCAGGCGCTGCTGGACAAAAACCCGACAGCTTCCCGTCAGGCGCTTGCTCCGCAGATTCATGGTGTCAGCGATGAAACGCATCGCAAGATTCATGCTCTGCTTACTGACCACCAGCAACAATTGGAAAAGGCTATGGTGCAACGCGAACACACCGGTGAGGAAAACAGGCGACCTGCTCCTCCGGCGGCAGCGTCGCCCCAACCATTTCCCTCGCCGAATTGATGGAAGCTACCTGAGTTTGATCAATGGCGACGCCCACAACGTCCGCGAGCTAGGCAGCATGCAACTTATCCTTGCATTGAACTTGCGTTTGCGGCGCTCTCGCCGGACCAGTTCCGGCGCCCGTACGCTCAATCGCATTTGCGATTTCCTCCAGGTCCGCAGCAGTCAACTGGAGACTTGCGGCTGCGACCCACCCGTCCACCTGCTGGGGCGAGCGAGCACCGACAATGGCTCCCGTGACGCCGGGCCAGGCCGTGACCCATGCCACCGCGACTGCAGACACCGTGGTACGGTGTCGCTGCGCGATGGGACGCAGAGCGTCTCGGAGGGCCAAGTTGCGGCCCAGGTTCGGCTCCTGGAACTCGGGAGAGCGGCGCCGCCAATCATCCTCGGCCATATTTGCGACCCGCTCCGCGGTGAAGCTGTCGGTGAGCAATCCCGACTGCATAGGGCTGTAGCAGATCACTGCTGTAGCATGCTCGGCGCACCAGGGGATCTCGCGCGCTCCGGCGTCCCGGCGAATGAGTGAGAAGGGCGGTTGTAAAGAATCGACATGCATGATTGCCTCGCATCTCTCGAGGAGCGACACATCGAAGTTGGAGACTCCCGCCATCCGGATTTTGCCTTCTTGCCTTAGTCGCGACATCTCTCCCCACGAATCTTCAACGGGTGTACCTGTCTCATCAGGCCAATGGAACTGGTAAAGATCAATACGCTCTACACCGAGCCTCCGCAGGGAAGCATCGCATTCCTTGCGGATCGATTCCGGGGTGAGGATTCGTCGCGGCTCAGCTCTTCGATTGCTCTCATCCCAGACGAGGCCACATTTGGTGAACACCAAAGGCCGCTCGGATGAGGGTATCTCTCGAAGTAAGCGACCCACAACTTCCTCAGAATGTCCCAAGCCGTAGACCGCCGCCGTATCGATCCAGTTGATGCCTTTCTCTAAAGCATGTCGAATGGTCCGGATGGACTCGTTGTCGTCTTGCGGTCCCCAACTGTAGGCCCAATCACCGCCTCCGAGCGCCCAGGCTCCAAAGCCTGTCACGGTAATGGGCACTCCAGCCAAGCCGAATGAACGCTTAGGCAAACTCATAGCTGCTTCCTCCAGGTTTCGTGTTAGGAACGTTGTAGGTGTTGCTCATAGTAATGTCACCGCGTCGCCGCTGGTGTGGACGAGTTGTCTCGAACCGGGACCAGGTGAGACACTCCGTCTCGTCGATCCAGCTCTCGACCAAACCAGCAGTGGCGACGCGTTCCGTCGGCTCAGTTAGCAGCGCCTGCTGTGGTGGTGCTGGGTGAACTGTTGTTCCCCTGAACAAAACGCAAGGATCGGTTACTCAAATCGATGGCTTCGAGAACTTTCGAGTTGTTTTGGCCATCACTCGTCTCCACGGCGGGGTAGTAGCTGTTCTTAGCGTCGACCACGGTGGCCGGCGCACTGGCAACCACTTGTTTTCCCTGCCGGAAGCTGGCCTCAATTCCCGTGCTGGTCGGTTGCCATTCAACGCGGTAGTCACCCGGGGGTATCCGGGTTCCATTGACAGTGACAGTTTGAGTGAAGGTCACGTTCGCTGAGTTCTTCGGAGCTGCCAGGAGCACCACTGGAATCATCAGCATGAGTGCAACGAGTGCTGTGTACTTCATTATCTTCTCCTTGGTTACCCGTCCATACAACGAGTTCATCGCTCGCAATAACGGACTTGATGGTTGATTGCCTTCATGTAGGGCAATCGCCTCGCCATTCTCTGGATTTGAGGCCTTACCTTATACGCCGCTGGCAACACTGAAGTTATGACTAGAGCTCCGGGAATGCGCGGGTGGGGAACGGCTTCACACTGTCAGCCCGTTGACAATGATTGACAGGGGAGCGGCCGTAAGAGGACAGAAGCCAGCCGACTAGCCCGTTAATCGCTCGCTTTCAGGCACATGACGTGTGGAAGGCTACGTGCTGTTTCGAAGACCAAGGGAAAGACATGACGATTCTCTACGTATTCGATTCGGGGACTGCCAGCCATGCGGCAGTAGGCGCACTCAAGCAATCTGGCTACGAAGTCGTGGTGACGAACAGCTCCATGCAAGCGATCGCGCTGCTCTTCATTCTGCATCCAATTGCTGCCATCGTGCTGCATCGCCGGAAGGCCGACACAACCACAACGGAGCTGGCGCGAAGCCTGAAGGCAGTTCGCCCGGAAGTTCCAATCGTCGTGCTGAGCTGCGATGTGACAGCCGGCTTGCCTCCCTGCGTGGATGCCTGTGTGAGTACCGGAGAGCCGGCAAAGCTTACCGACCAATTGGAGCGTTTGGTGACAGCGAAGTTTTTCCCAGTGCTTACCGCAACCCGCTGAGCTCGTTGCTTCGCGTTTGTCTGTCCGCGCCCGCTTGGTGTTGCGAATAGAAAGCCGAACGTCTCGTGGGCTGAACGCTTGCCCTTTGCCTTGCCGGAAGGTCAGCTCCGCTCTGTAGAACACTTTCTGGTGTTAAGATTTTGCTCGCACTTGACCACCAAGATTGCATGGCCGGAGAAGAAGTATGCCGGGGTTCAATCCTCTTCTGTGGCGTAAGCGGCCCGTGATTTGGAGCTACGCGGTTGCCGTTTTATCCGTAGCCGCAGCTCTGATCCTTTCAAGGTGGCCGCCGCTTCATCTGGAAGCTGCTCCTGTTTCACTGTTGCTTTGCGGCGTTATCTTGAGTGCGTGGTTTGGTGGAGCTGCACCTGGGCTTGGTCGCGGCCGCTGTTTCCACCCTCGCCTTTGATTATTACTTCTTGCCTCCCACGCATTCGTGGGTCTTAAAACCGGAGGAGTTACCGCGTCTTGTCGCATTTACGCTCTCCGTCCTCTTCGTCTGGGCGCTGACCGCCACGCAAAAAACCACCACAGAATCGCTCAGGCGCGCGCGCGATGATTTGAAAGGAACGGTACAGGAACTCGAAAAAGCCAACGAGGCCCTGCACGCGGAGAGCGGTGAGCGCAAGCGTGCTGAAAATAGCCTGCGGCGTAGCCAGGAGTATTTGGCCGAAGCACAAAGATTAAGCAATACCGGGAGCGTCGGGTGGAAAGCTTGCTAACGGCGATCTCTTTTGGTCAGAGGAAACCTTTCGCATCTTTCAGTACAACCACACTGTGAAGCCGACCGTCGAACTTGCTCTCAAACGGGTCCATCCTCAAGACGTCGCCTTGGTAAAAGCGATCATCGAACGAGGAGTCAGCGATGGCCAAGACATTGATCATGAATATCGTTTGCTGATGCCGGATAGCTGCGTGAAACACGTTCATGTCGTAGCCCATGCCCTGAGGGATGAATCGGGCGACATCGAGTTCGTCGGAGCAGTGACGGACATAACTGAGCGCAAGCGCGTCGAAGAAACGTTGCGGCGAAGCGAGAGTTATTTAACGGAAGCGCAGAGGCTCACGCATACAGGGAGTTGGGTCTGGCGGGTGGCGGGACGAGATGCCTTATATCTCTCCGACGAATGGTACCGCGTATACGGCTTCGATCCCCAAGCGGGCATGCCAGACTGGAAGGAACGGCTGCAGCGCATTCACCCGGAAGATCGCGGCAAGTGGCAGGGGGCCATCGATCGGGCAATTGCTGAAAACTCGGACTATGAAGTGGAATTCCGGATCCTTCTTCCGGACAGCACGGTTAAATATATCCGCACCGTCGGCCATCCTGTTTTGAACGCATCGGGGGAGGTGGTGGAATTCGTGGGGAGTTCGATGGACATCAGCGACCGCAAGCGGGCCGAAGAAGCACAGGCGGAGCTCGCACGTGTCACTCGGGCGACAACCATGGGAGAACTGACCGCCTCTCTGGCGCACGAGGTCAATCAACCGATTGCTGCTGCTGTCACCGACGCTAATACCTGCCTGCGCTGGCTGAGGCGCGATGAGCCCGACCTGCAAGAGGCGCGGGAAGCCGCTTTGAGGATCGTGAAGGACGCAACCCGTGCGGCAGAAATAATCACCCGGATCCGGCTGCTTTTCAAGAAGAGTGCTGCGGAACGGGAGATGATTGATATCAACGAGGTCATTGACGAGATGATTATCTTGCTTCGTACCGAGGCCATGCGATGGGCCGTATCCGTCCGCACCGATCTGGCGAGCGATCTTCCACCGGTCCAGGCGGATCGCGTGCAATTGCAGCAGGTGCTGATGAACCTGATGATCAACAGCATCGATGCGATGAAGACGGTCGACGAGCCGCGCGAGCTCACGGTTAAGTCGCAATTGGCGGAGAACGAGCAACTTGTGGTGTCTGTTACCGATAGCGGCGTAGGACTGCCGCCGCAACAGGCAGACGAGATCTTTAATGCTTTCTTTACTACTAAGGTCGACGGCACTGGCATGGGACTTCGCATCAGCCGGTCCATTGTGGAAGCGCATGGTGGCCTGCTGTGGGCTGGCGTAAACATTCCGCGCGGCGCCAGCTTCCATTTTTCTCTACCGACGAAAACCGGAGGCGATTCGTGACCTCCACAGAGTCTGCCAAGGTGTTCGTCATCGATGACGATGCCTTGGTACGTGCCGCTATTCAGGGCATGCTGAAGTCGGTCGGTTTGCCCTCAGAAACCTTCGGCACAGCGCAAGAGTTCCTGCAAAGCAAGCGGCTCGATGTGCCGAGCTGTCTTGTGTTGGATGTGAGGCTTCCGGGAGTGAATGGTCTGGACTTTCAGCGCCAGTTGGCCGACGCGGGGGTACGCATTCCCATCATTTTCATCACCGGGCATGGAGATATCCCCATGACGGTGAAGGCCATGAAATCCGGCGCTGTGGAGTTCCTGACCAAGCCCTTTCGGGACCAGGAGTTGCTCGATGCGATCCAGCAAGCTTTGGAGCGCGATCGGGTTGCCCGCCTACAGCAGAGTGAGATCGTCGAGTTGCAGAAGCGCTACGAGACGCTGACCACACGCGAGCGTGAAGTCATGGGCCTGGTGGTTTCGGGCATGCTCAATAAGCAAATCGCTTTTGAGCTGGGGAATAGTGAAATTACGGTCAAAATCCACCGCGGTCACGTAATGCAGAAAATGCAGGCCGCATCGCTGGCGGAACTGGTGAGAATGGCGGCGAAGCTTGAGTTGCCGGGCAGCAGAAGGTGATGTGTGCGACCGCACCACGATGAACGTGTACGGCTCTGCCATGCTTGAGAGCAAACGAACTGCGAACAGCAAGATAGTGCGGATGGTTCTTGTTGCGTCGACTTTGAAGGGAAAATGGAAGGGCCGCTCATCGGCGGCCTCTTACTGTTCCTTATTGTTTCCCCCGTCGTTTGGGGTCTTTCCTCGAGACCTGTTGAAACTTTGGTTGCGGGGGCTGGATTTGAACCAGATGAGGGCATCGACAGTCGGTAACCAACTGAAAATAGGGGCACAAGTGGCAACCAAAAACCCCTAAAGGAACGCTTGGGAACGCTTATCGGGGGTCAGAAAGGGGTCGAAAAACCGTCATTCAAGCGTTACTCCCTAAACGAACTCTCATAGATCTGTCGTTGCAAAAAGCAATCGGATCCGAACCCGACATGCTGATCCAGAGTTACGGCGTACGACAACTAGAAAGTCTGGGGAACATGTTTCAGAATCAGTGAGTTACAAACACAATCGCCCGCACGGAAGCAATTTCGCGGAGTATTGAAAAGAATCGACTTAGCTCAAACAGTATCAGTCCGCACGGCACACTTATGGCACACCTCGATGGGATGAACCCCTTCGTTGGGACACTCTGTGTTGGCACACCTGGCCTTGCCCCTAGAATCCGGCATCCCATAACTGAATGTACTTCGTAGTCGTCGACCGCACCGCCTCCTGCTTGAACTCCAACGTGTATCGTGCCCGTTTCCCGTTTCGCATTCGTGATCTTCATCTCCCTTAACTGATGCTCAGTCACTCAGCTAAGGGATACGGATTTCGCGGGCAAGCTCAAGAACATTGCCTTCCCTGCGTGTCCGGATTGGCGTTTGAGGTTGTATTGTTCACTAGCGCCGCGCTGGCGCCAGCTCTGTTTGGCCGTTTCATGGCGTCAGTGTGAACTCTGCCGTCGTCGTAAACTCTTCCTGGCCAATCTTAACGCTCATCCTGGCGACGTTCTTGCCTAAGAATTTGCTATCGCTCGGCTCCCAGCTCACATCGACAAAGAAGACATTGCAGCGACCGACGACGCCATCCCCTCGCACCGGGAAAGATTGAACCACGCGCCCTCCGTTGATGATCTGCAAGGTTCCCGAGACGTTCGTTTGTTCGCCGTTGGTCGACCGGAACGGCGCGTAGAATTCGACGGTATCACTGAGAGAGGCTGCGTTCGTTACCTCCCAGCCGTTTCGCGTCTTCCTCCGCATCTGAGGCGGCGCTAATCCGGCGCTGTTCGGCGCGACCGACATGATATTGAAATTCCAACTGCAGGTGGTGAGGGTAGCGATCCTGATCCGGTAGAGGCCGGCGGGCAAGATCAGCGTCGGATTGATGGAGTATTGCGCCCCGCTGGTAATCGCACCGCCGGGACCGAGAGTCGTCGCTTCCGGGTTGGGCGAGACGCGCTCAAAAACGCTGCTGAACGTGCAGGGCGGGGCGTTGGTGTTAAATGGCGAAGTTGGGAGTCGGGCGTTCACATAGATCTCGTACCGACCGCCGATGAGATAGAAGGAGTCCGTGAATGCACTGAAGCCCTTGTAAAAATAGCCTTCGCTCGCATTGGCGGACGGAGGCAGAAGCGCAGTCAGCATCACGAGCATGGCAACGACCAACGTGAGACGTGTCCGATGTATCATCACTACTCCTTTTACAAACTCGGAAACAATCGAAAAGCTCGAACTGATGTACTCGTCCTGCGTGGCGGGCAGCCCCCCGCGGGAGTCAGAGACCGTTGGCTTTGATAATGTGAAGGCTCATTGCTTGAGGTTGACATCAGAACGCCTCGGATAGTGCTGCTCACTGACTAACGCGCAAAATACTCAAGGAGATGATCAGTGGCCCAAAATCTTTTTTCGTTGGGTATGAAGCGGAGGGGTGGCTGCTGCGGCTCGGCCTAGAATGGAAGCGACACTGCATATTTGTCTTGTGGCCGCACCCTCATCGGGTGAGCGTAAACTCCCCCTGACTGGTGAACTCGGACGAGCCGATCGTTACTATGAACTTCACAGTGCTCTTGCCTAAATATTTGGCGTCACTCGGTTCCAGCATTACGTCCGCCATAAAGACGGTGGCGCTTTGTTCGTCGGTCGCAACTCTTAGCGGTGTCGTAGACACGATTTTCCCGTCGTGGATGATTTGCATGGTTCCCGACACCACCCCCTTCTTATCATGGTCCGTGCGGAACTGTGCGTAAAAACGAACCCGGTCGTGCAGAGAGGCGGAAGTGGCTGGATCCATCGCGTTGATACGGACCGAGTCGCCCAACACCCCGATACGCGCAATCTCCTCGCTGGCAGGAGCTGCCTTAAACATAGTTACGGGTGTAATGCCGGCGGGATTGTCGTTTGTGGAGTTCAGCACAAATTTCCAGTCACACGTGGTTAACGCCGGGATGTAAATGGCGTAAAGCCCGGCAGGAAGAGTTATCGGACTCGGACCGATCTGGTGCGGAACAATCGTCGAGATCATGACGCCCGACCCGAGCGACATGACATCATGGGTGGGCCATACCCGCTGGAGGTTCCCGCCAAACAGGCAACTACGGGATGCCGGAGAATAGGGACCGACGATTGGGCGTTTGGCATATACATAAATCTCATAATGGCCGCCGATCAGATAGAACCATGCGCCCAGACCGTGCGTCGCCGCATAGAAATGTGATTCTCCCGCGTAGGTTGGCGGGGCAGTGGTCGCCGCAAGCATTCCGGCAATCATCAGTGATAGCATCCAGCGAATCTTCCCCTTGTTCATGACAGTTCTCCTCGCGTCTGGAATTTTACCCACACTCTATACGCGATCTCGGACCAGAACTTTGATCAAATGCCAAGAGATTTTTCGCGTATCAGACCGAGGACCAACATAAGATTGCTGCTATTAGTCCTCAGAAATTGAGGTCCGCCACAGTGTGCAAAGTCCAATCGAGTCGCTCGCTCGTCCGTCTCCTGTTTCTGTGTGCCGGTGGCGTTCTGATTTGCGCTGCAATATATAGCGGCGTCAGAACTGCACGTTTCATTGGCCAGGCGAGTCTGGCTGAGGGAACAGTCATCGAAAACGTAGCTGCGCTGGATACCAGCGACAACCACGTCACTTACCATCCAAAAATCCACTTCCGAACCCGAGACGGGCATGAGATCCACATCGTCTCGAGTTCTGCAGCGGACCGTCCGGCTTATCAAGTCGGCCAGACCGTCGCTTTGCTCTACGACCCAAGCGACCCGAAGCGGGCGAAAATCCGTGGCTTTTGGAATCTTTGGCTCTCAACCGTGATACTTTCCGGCCTCGGGGCAGTTTTCGCCGGGATCGGGTTTGCAAATGTTGGGTTGGCTGCTTCGGAAGACATGTACAATGCTGCAGCTTTGGGTTTTCCGATGAGCGATGTAATGTTCAAGAGAGATCGGCGCCAGTCGTAACATCATGTCCTTCGTCACAAAACAAGCACTCGAGATCATCGACCGCGCACTCGAGATTCCACGGGAGGAACGGCGCGCCTATCTCGATACCGCCTATCTCGATGCTTCAGTCCGCGAATACGTTGAATCGTTGTTGGGTTCCTACGAGGATGCTGAGGATTTTCTGCGAGAGCCTGCCCTGTTCGCGCAAGAGGACCTGTTAGAAGAGGGCTCAACGGATTCTTGGCTCGGACGCCGCATTGGCCCCTATCAGCTGGTCGAGGAAATCGGGGAAGGAGGGATGGGAATCGTTTATCGTGCCGTGCGCGCCGACGACCAGTATCGCAAAGAGGTGGCGATCAAGCTCTTGCGAACCGGCCTTAATAATCACTCGACGCTGGTGCGCTTTAAAGCGGAACGCCAGATCTTAGCCAGTCTCGAACATCCGAATATCGCGCGGTTGTTCGACGGCGGCGCCACGAGCGAAGATCTTCCTTACTTCGTAATGGAACTGGTGGATGGCCTTCCCATTGACCAATATTGCGATCTGCACAAGCTCACTACGTGTGAGCGCCTCAAGCTATTTCGCTCGATTTGCTCGGCAGTCCAATACGCGCACAACCGTTCTGTAATTCATCGCGACCTGAAACCCAGCAACGTGCTGGTCACAAAAGATGGCACGCCTAAACTCCTCGACTTTGGTATCGCCAAAATCCTGGACCCAGCATCATTTCCCGGCACAGCGATTGAACCGACAGCCACGATCATGCGTGTGCTTACACCTGAATACGCGAGCCCGGAGCAGATGCGTGGGGAACCGACTGCGGCGTCCAGCGATGTCTACTCCTTAGGCGTCATCTTATACATCGTTCTCACGGGTCACCGTCCCTACAACCTGCAAAGCCGGTCCCCGCATGAGATCGCCGAAGCAGTCTGTCATATTGATCCAGCAAAACCGAGTTCGGCCGTGAGCCGAAGCGAAGAGATTACCACTTCGGACGGCACTACCGTGAGTATTACCCCCGAAAGTACCGGTAGGAGCCGGGGCGAGGGCGCCGATAAGCTACGACGCGAGTTAACGGGGGATCTCGACAACATTGTTCTCAAAGCACTCCGCAAGGAACCAAACCGGCGTTATTTGTCGGCGGATGAATTTTCCGAAGACATCCGGCGGCATTTGGAAAGTTTGCCGGTACTCGCGAGACGGGATACGGCCACCTATCGGATTGGAAAATTTGTCAGGCGGAACCTGTCGATGGTGTGTGCATCGTTTCTTTTGCTGTTGGCAGTGACCGCAGGAATCATTTCTTTTGTTTGGCGGAGCCACAATGCGGTCGCGCCCTTGAGCGCCAAAACGAGTTCCATCCGAATGCGTCCGTCGATTGCGGTATTAGGGTTCAGGAACCTCTCCGGACGCAAGCAGTCAGATTGGATTTCAACTGCTCTTTCGGAGATTCTCAATACGGAACTCTCTGCCGGAGAACAACTTCGGACCGTTCCTGGGGAGACCGTAGCGCGCATGAAGAACGACCTTGCGCTTTCTGATTCTGAAAGCTATGCACCCGACAGCTTGTCGCGGATTCGAAAGTATCTTGGCGCGGATTATGTGATCGTCGGATCATATCTTGAAGCAAACGAGGAATCAGGAGGGCACTTGCGTTTGGATCTGCGTTTGCAGGATGCCGGTGCTGGCGAGACGATCGCCTCAGTCTCGGAAACAGGAGTTGAGTCCCAACTCGACAGTATCGTCACCCGGGCTGCCAAGAGCTTACGTGCGAAGCTCGCTGTAGGAGAGAACAGCCCCGTGGAGGCAAGCGCCGTACAAGCCTCGCTGCCATCGCCTCCGGTCGCTCGGTTCTATGCGCAAGGTTTGATCCTGTTACGCGCTTACGACGCGATGGGGGCACGACCGTTATTAGAGCAGGCGGTGTCCGCCGATCCGAGATTCGCAATGGCACACTCGGCTTTGGCGTCGGCGTGGTCGCAACTGGGCTATGACGGAAAAGCGGCGGACGAGTCGAAGCGTGCACTCGAATTGTCTTCCGGACTATCGCGCGCGGACCGCCTGTGGATCGAAGCGCTCTATTCGGAAGCGATGCACGATTGGCCCCAGGCGATTGAAACCTACAGCACGCTCTACCATTTCTTTCCTGACAATCTCGAGTACGGCCTTCGCTTGGTGGCGATGCAGAACAAGGCCGGTAAAGGCAAGGACGCACTTCTGACTCTGCAAGCCCTTCGCAAACTCCCGCCTCCCGCGCGAGACGATCCAGCAATCGATCTTGCCGAAGCGGTATCCGCCCAATCCGTTTCTGACTACAACCGTCAAGCGGCCGCCTCGGCTGTTGCTATTCAAAAGGCAGACGGCGCCGGGAGGCGGTCCTTGATGGCACGGGCTCTGGTTGTGCAGAGTCAGGCGCTCCGGCACCTCGCGCAACCTGCCAATGCGCTGGCTGCGGTTATTTCTGCAAAACAAATTTATGATCAGATCCACGATCGCGGCGGTATGGCGGCTGCGGCGAATAGTCTAGGCAATATTCTCTATGACACAGGAGATCTCAACGGCGCCAAGAAGGCCTTTGAGGAGTCGCTACAACTCTACCGTGACATCGGGAATGGTCACGGCACGGCGGCGGCGCTCGGCAATCTCTCAAATGTGGTAGGAGACATGGGAGATCTGAGCGGCGCCATAAGACTCAACGAGCAATCCATGGTTATCTATCGGAGGATTGGTGAAAAATTGGGGGTGGGAAATATTCTCAATGACATTGGTACCGACCTCACCATCCAAGGCAATCTCGCTGACGCTACAAAAGCTTTCCAACAAGCCTTGGCAATCAAGCAAGAGATGGGCGATCAAAATGGTGCGGCCGAATGCCTGAATAACCTGGGGGACGTACTGGAACTGCGAGGAGAAATTCGCAAAGCGGAAAGCAGTTTCGAGGAAGCAATCCGGGTGCGCCGGAGTTTGGGCCTCGCTGGATCCCTCGCGAGTCCCTTAGAGGGACTGGGCGAGGCCCTCGCAGCGGGCGGTGATCTCCCGGCTGCGAAGCAACATCTGAATGAGGCTCTGGCAATTGCAAATCAATCGGGAAACAAGCATTTGCTGTCCCTAACATTGTCGACCATAGGCGATATACAGACTCAAGAAGGAGATCTCGGGGAAGCGAGGAAATCGTACCAGCAAGCTCTAGAGATTCGAAACACACTGGGTGAGAAGGGCAATGCGCAGGAAACGGCGCTCGGACTTGCGGAATTGGCGCTGGAGGAAGGCAATTCAGGAGAAGCCCGAGCACGCACCGAAGAAGCGCTGCGCGAGTTTTCGAAGGAAAACATTATTGATGATCAAGTTCTCGCCCACGTCATGCTGGCGCGGATATTTCTCTCTGAGAGTCGGACGGCAGAGGCCCTCAAAGAAGTCAGCCTGGCCGAACAGATCGCATCGAAGAGCCAGAATCGCCTTGCCCGCATTAAACTCGCAATTGTTTCCGCTCGCGCCGATGAAGCGTCGGGCAGAAGCGCGCGCGCCATCAGCACCCTGGAAAGGGTACTGGCGGACTCAAGGCAACATGGACTTGTCCTTCTGGAGTTTCAAGTCAGCTTGGCGCTGGGCCAGATCGAGATGAAGACCGGCCGGATGAAGGCGGGACAAAATCGTCTGGAAGACCTTCAAAGACAAGCTAAGGCGAAGGGCTTTGCCCTCATAGCCGGCAAGGCGACTGCTGCTCTGACCCGCGAATCTGCTGGATTCGTACACTGACGCCTGGAATAGGAAAATCGGTTCTACATTGTCGGCTACCCGTTCTTCATCGTGTGGAATAGCCATGCCCTTGCGCCCGCCCATTGGCGCTGTACAGTTGCGGTAGAAACTCCCAAAACCTCCGCCGATTCTTCGTTGGAGAGGCCGCCGAAGAATCTCATTTCCACAATGCGGCTGCGAATCGGATCGATTTTCTCGAGTTCCACAAGCGCCTCATCGAGGGCAATCAAGTTCACATCGCGCACTTTTCCAGCCATGCTCGATTCGTCGAGTTCGAGGGCAATCTCTCCTCCACCTCGCTTGGAGGCAGCCTTGCGTTTGGCATGATCCAAGAGAATCCGGCGCATGGTTTGCGCGGCAATTCCCATAAAGTGCGCGCGGCTTTGCCAACTGACCTTTTGGTCGATCAGACGAAGATACGCTTCGTGTACCAGCGCTGTGCTCTGAAGCGTATGGCCGGGACGCTCCCGGCGGAGATAGGCCGCCGACAGACGTCGCATTTCGGCGTAAACGATAGGAAAAAGCGCGTCGACAGCTCCTTGCTTGCCCTGAGATGCATCCAGCAACAGTTGCGTAACGTGGGAGGAATCATCGACCATCTGGATATCCTGCAAGTGGCCGGCGCGTCCTCGAAATCCTATAAGACCCCCCAGACGAAGTCAACGAACGTATATCGTGAATGACCGGGATAGCCGGCTGCAATACAACCGGCTTCCCGATCTCTACTTACTGCTTTTGCCTCCTAAGGTTGGACCGTTTCCGTCCGTCAACATCGCGTTTAGATACGCAGGGAAGCCGTTCTCTAAACGTCGCGGAGGTTTGCCCTTCCGCGCCGAACGGAAGGACTTAGTACTCATGTCTGCACTGTAAGTGTAAGAGCAAACACAGGGTTGACAGATTAGTCCGCAGCCAGCGTGACTTCACGACTTGATCCGCAAATTCTCAGGCGGTCAGTCTTCGTTCCTTCGTCCAGGGCGGATTACTAATGGGATGCCGGTTAGCCCGTCATCCACTCGCGATCCCGTTTTCTTGGAGTCGTGCGGCGGACCATACATTCTCGTCCAAGTGAATAGAGTCCCCAACAGGACTGACTCCACGCCAGATCCTTTCCAAGTCCGTCTCCGAGCGATATCAGGTGCTGCTACGACCAGTGGTCCTTCGCGGGGCGGGGGCTTCATCACGGAGCCGAAAGTCAATGCGACGGAATTGCGGTGCTACATGCGCGACCCGGATGGAATATCTAATCGAGGTGGACGGACAACCATGACTGCAGGGCCGCTGGGCCTGTGCTCATGAGTTTGATGGTTGTGGCTTTCTGCCGACGTTCGCCTCTGTCGTGGGGCAGGCAGTTCAGGTAGAGGCGGGGGCTTGATCTCCATTCCCCTTGTCATGCAACTCGTCGGAGAGAGCGGTGAGCTTGCGCTTGAAATGCGATTCCGGCATTTCCTTACCGCCGATCGTGCGGCATCGTTCCCCAAGCTTGGCGCGACATACCGGGCAAGCGACGTGGAGAGCTTTCATGGGTTCTTACTCCGCCTGAAAAGGCTTGGGCTGATTGGCGCTCCCTCGCTGAGCTTCAGCCCAACCGTTTCGCTTCGCCTTGCTGTTGCGAGAGGGAAAAGCCGAGAGAAGTTTGGCCTCGCCACGGCATTTTGAGCGCGAGCCGGTAAGAAGTCAATACTATTCGCCATAGTGGGTTACTCGCCAATGACGTCGCCGCCTATTGCACCTTCGCATATTCAGCTTTGGACTGCTTCAGGATAGGAATATCGGCGTCTGCATCTTTCCACAGCTCGAGAAAGTCCTCATAGGCTGCTGACGCTCTCGCGCGGGCCGCGTTGGCATCAGGACCGCGAGAAGTCTCCGCTTGCACCGCATTCGCGCGCGCTATTTCAAGATATGCTAAGGATCCCGTCCAGCAGTTCCAGACGATGCCGTTGTGATCAAGGATCTTCTGAAATTCCAAAGCGGCCTTCGCGCCATCTCGAGCGGCCAAGTACGCCTCGCCGCGAATGTAGGTTGGATATAGGCACGAAACATTCGCAACAAAGGAAATGGAACCCAACTCAGCGGGTGGCGCAGTTTCCCGCAAATCCGCCAAGGCTTCGCCTGGGTTATTCCTGTTGAGCGCCAGTTGCGCACGAATTGCCGGCAGCCAAAGTGTCTGAATCTGGGTGTCCAGTGGATATCGTTTGTTCAAGTCTTGTGCCAGCGACTCGGCTTGTGCCACATCACCGGCCAGCGCAAATGCGAGGGCCGCCTCAGCCTCGACGCCCTGACTGTCTGGATCAAGCTTCAAACCCTGTGCTGCTTCTTGCTTGCCCTCCCGGGTGTTGCCAAAAACCGCTTCTCGCTGAGCGGCAATCTCCTGCCACATGGCACCCGTTTCCTTGCTGTCAACCCGAATTGCCGAATCTACCGATCGCTTCGTCAACTCTCGCGCCTTGCCGAGGTGACCTGCGTAGGCTTCGGTGTCGGATTCGAGCGAGAGCCCAACGTTCTCCTCTGGCTTGCCCGCAAACCACTGCTGCTGTTCCGTCATGGCCGGAGAATCCTTCCTCAGAAAAGCGAGACCATAGAGAGCATTATGAAGAACGAGATCATCCAGCTTTCTCGCTTTCGCCTCCTGCGCTACGTGCAGCGCTTCATCGAATCGCTGCGAAGCAAGCAAGCTGTTGAGAAGGTCTCCGTAGGGGGCGCTGTCATCCGGGTATAACCGGAGGTATTGGCGATACGTCTCAGTCGCTTTTTCAAAGAGACCTTGGCTTTCGTACACACTGCCGAGAAGGAGGTATGGCGCGGAATTCGGGTAGCTCTGAATTGTCTCCTGCGCGGTCTGTGCTGTCTTGTCCAGTTCCCCGGTTACATTGAAATAGTAGTCAGCGGTGATTTCCAGCTTTTCCCGCTCGCTGGCGTGATCTCGCAACTGGAAAGCCTTGGTGAAATATTCTCTGGCGCGCCCCAGCTGGCCCATGACATCGTAGTCCCAACCCACAGCAGTGTAGCCAAAGGCAAAACTCGGATCGAGCTCTATGGCGCGTTTATGGTAAGCCAGTGGGTCGGATGAACTTGTTAGGCGGAAGACTTTATTTCCGAGGCTGTAGGCTTTCAGAGCTTCCAAAGAAGAGGTCGTGGCCTCGGACAGCGGAATATCGAACTTCTGCACCGTCACCAGCGATTCGCCTAATTCGCTGCGCAGCTGGGATGCTGCTTTGCCTAGCCCGTCCAGGACTTTCTCTTTCGTAGGTGCCGTCGCCTGTTCTTCCGCTAGCACCTCGCCACTCTGGCAACTCACCGCTTTCAACCCCAGCACGTATTGACTGCCCAGACTGTCGATTGATCCAGCTACGTAGGCGTTACTTCCGGCTCGCTGGCAAATCTCACGGGTCACTTCGGGCGTAAGCCTTGTATCGGGAGGCCGCCTCATGAGCTTTAGCGTTGCTACTACTTTGTCATCCGAAACCACATTCAGAAACGGCGACTGCTTAAGAGCGACACTGAGCGCCGTCTTGAGCGTGTCGTCGAAGACCGCATCGCCAGTGCTATTGGCGAAGTCGGCAAGGACGAGAGTGTCTCGGCTAGTGAGCTTAGGTGGGCGCTGACGATAGAAATAGCCAGTCACCGCGAGCAGCGCAATTACTGCGGCCACGAGGAAGGTAACCATCGATCGCATCCCGCGACTAGTCACTCCTGCCATTCGCGCTGCTGGAGGCCGAGACGACTCCGCGTCACGACTTATGCGCTGCAAGTCGGTTCGTATGTCAGTTGCGGTCTGGTAGCGGAGGTTTCGATCCTTCTCTAGGCATTTGTGGATCAGGTCTTCCAGCTTGGCCGGCACATCGGGATTCAGGCGCACAGGAGCGACGGGATCGCGCTCCAGAATCGCGTTGAAGACAAGTCCTGATGTGCCACCACGGAACGGCAGCGTCCCAGTTGCCATCTCGTACAGCACCACACCAAACGAGAATAGGTCGGTGCGGGCATCCACCGGCTTGCCGCGCACCTGCTCTGGTGACATGTAAGCGACGGTGCCCAGCATGCTGCCGGAGCTGGTCACCAATTCTCCGGAGATGGTCGTGGCACTCTGGGAAATGCCCTTGGGCTTGAGGTCGACTTTGGCCAATCCAAAGTCCAGGATCTTCACCTGGCCCCGTTTGGTGACGAAGATGTTTGCAGGCTTGATGTCGCGGTGCGTGATTCTCTTGTGGTGTGCAGCGTCCAGCGCGTCGGCAATCTGGATGCCGACATTCAGTACAGTTTCAATTTCCAGCCGGTCGCCCTCGATCAGATGCCTGAGCGTTTGCCCTTCCAACAGTTCCATTGCAATGAAGGTTCGCCCGTCGGCCTCGTCGATCTCATAGATTGTGCAGATATGCGCGTGGTTCAGCGAGGAGGCAGCTTTGGCTTCGCGCCGGAAGCGGCTGAGAGCTTGCGAGTCGTGTGGGACATCGTCTGGCAGAAATTTGAGCGCGACAAAGCGACCGAGATTCAAGTCTTCAGCCTTGTACACGGTCCCCATACCGCCGCTGCCGAGCTTCTCGATGATCTGATAGTGCGATATCGTTTGGCCGATCGTCAGGATATTGTCTTGGCTTTGACCCCTAACAGCTTCTTCGTGCTCGAACCCTGAAACAGATTTGGACGACACAGAAACTTCTCCTGTAAATGAATGCGACAAATCGATTCAATTTCCCTCACGCGAAGACGGAAAAACTCCAGAATCAGCCTCTTGAGCTGTTTTTGAACAACAACTAACGAAGAACGGTGGGGAGTTTTCCTATCGGATTGGCGACGACTGCGTTTCGCAATCCGGGCGTAGTTGCCCTATTTCACTCGTAAGCTCTTGAATCCAGGAGTCAATTCCACATGGAAACAACCGACGAACCCCGACCGCAAAGCTCTCCACTCAGCAACTGTGCAACGTAGGGGAGTTGTAATGTCATTGGATTTCCGACAATCCTTGGTTTCGCCACAATCATCTGACACTGAAGGCTCTCTAATTCCCGCGCCGCCGACTCCGGAATAAACAATGGGCTATGCAACAGGGGCCGATATGCCCACCTTCTCCAATCATCCATCGAGGGGTTGTACCAACCGGTTTCGCTTATGGCCGTGAATCGTGTGATCGAAGGTGTGTACGTCGTTCGGATGGGGATGGCAAACGCCTTCCTGATCGAGGGCGACGACGGGTTGACACTAATCGACGCGGGTTTCCCGGGTGAGGAGGCAGCGCTCTTCGGTGCCATCCGCGGACTCGGCCGTTCGCTAGGCCAGCTCAGGCAATTGATTTTCACTCACGGCCACCCTGATCACATCGGGAGTGCCGCTGCGATTGTGCGGGAAACCGGCGCGAGGACCTACATGCACCCGCTCGATATCCCTATCGCCGAGAGCGGAGGTCCTTTTCGCCTATGACGCCAGCACCCGGTCCGATTGGCCTGCTGTGCAATCTGTTTTTCCATCCCGACGAGCGACTGGAACCGATTGCCATCGACCAACCTTTGACCCCCGGGGAAATACTACCCATCGCCGGCGGCATCGAAGTTATTTCCACTCCTGGGCATTGTGCTGGACAGGTCGCGCTGCTGTGGCGTCCGGGACGAATGTTGTTCGCCGGCGATGTGTGCACAAACATCATGGGCTTAGGTGATCCCGTCGGCTTCGAGAGTTTGGAAGAGGGTCGTGCCAGCCAGCGCAGAGTTGCCAGTCTCTCATTCGATGCTGCCGGGTTCGGCCATGGCAAGCCTATCACTCGCAATGCGTCGACACGTTTTCGCAGCAAATACGGCAAAACCTTGGAGGACGTGCATCAACAGCGATCCGCAGCTTAACCGCGAATTCAGGCAGTTCAGGCCTGCCGATGTGCGGGCAAGAACACTAAAGTAGCTTGAGATCCAACCTACAGCGGCGGATGCCAATGTCTGTAAACGGTCTGTCGCGGGCAGAGACCAGCAGGAGATTGTCATGCATAACGCTATCCCGCTCATCCTGGCGGCTCTCATGGCTGTGGGGATCATTGTTATCGGTTGTTTCTACCTCGTATCTCCTGAACGAATCTCAGGAACATTTGGTCTAAAGCCGCCTGCATCCGATGCTGACACTCGTGCCTGGCTACGTCCTAAAGGAATTCGGGACGTCGCATCTGGATTGATCGTGCTGACCATGATGCTGACCGCGGACACGCGGTTGGTAGGCATAGCTCTACTCGTTGAAGCCGTCATCCCTTTTGGCGACATGTCAATCATTCTGGGGTCGGGCGGGTCGAGGTCGCGAGCGTTCTCCGTTCATGGCGTAACCTGCGCGGTGATGCTTGTCGTCGGCCTCTTGTTGATCCATGCCATTTGAGAGAAATGCCCTAACCGTTTTTGTCGACCGTAAGGATCGGATTGCGATCAGCCATGCTGGAGATTCGACCCATTGGTCGTCGAAGCCGACATTGGCGCGCTGCTCGCCGAATAGGGCGCAACTGACCACTAACGGGCCGTTGACTTCTTATCTGTTGTGCCGACAACACGACCCGGTGAAATTTCCTCGGGTCAACATCCATATACACGAGTGTGATCTAATTGCTGGACATTTCAGCACCCAGCTTCAAAGGAGGCAGGATGCCCACTATCACGACGAAGGACGATGTTGAGATCTTTTACAAGGACTGGGGTTCAGGACAGCCGATTGTGTTCAGCCATGGTTCGCCGCTGTCGGCCGATGATTGGGACGCGCAGATGCTGTTCCTCCTGCATCATGGCTATCGCGTGATCGCCCATGACCGCCGTGGCCATGGACGCTCTACTCAGACTGGCGACGGCCACGATATGGATCATTACGCCGACGACCTGGCTGTTCTTATGGCTCATCTCAACCTGAAAAACATCATCCACGTCGGCCATTCAACCGGTGGAGGCGAGGTAACGCACTATCTGGCTCGTCATGGCGAAAGGGGCGTCGCTAAGGCTGCGCTGATAAGCGCGGTGCCGCCGTTGATGGTGAAGACGCCGGCCAACCCAGTTGGCCTGCCCAGTCCTTTGATGATCTGCAGGCGCAACTCGCGGCCAATCGTTCACAGTTCTATCGCGATGTGCCAACCGGGCTTTCTATGGCTACAACCGGCCGGGGTCGAAAGCCTCGGAAGCTATCATCGCGAACTGGTGGCGCCAGGGCAGGATGGGTGGCGCCAAGGCGCACTATGACGGCATTGTGGCCTTTTCCCAGACCGATTTCACAGAAGACCTCAAGAAGATCACCGTTCCGGTGCTGGTGATGCATAGCGAAGATGACCAGATCGTTCCCTATGTCGCCGCGGGACCTCTATCCGCGAAGCTGTTGATGAACGGAACCCTGATAACTTACAAGGATTTCCCGCACGGCATGCCCACGACGCACGCGGAGAAGATCAATGCGGATCTGCTGGCGTTCCTTAAGGGCTAATGTCGGCACTCTGCTGCCCCGTTCAGCAAAGGCACGGAACCCGTGACGTGGTTGAGGTGGGCGATATTGGAGTGGCGGTACACACCGCGTGATCGGCTGGAATTACGCGTGCTTGCACCCTAGTCCGTTGACCACGCCGTTCTTGCGCATAGATCAGTGCTGAAGAATGGGAGCTCCCCACGGGGCGCCCGTCGCGCCTCCATCGACCATCAGCTCAACCGCGTTAACATACGAGGAATCGTCTGAGGCAAAGAAGAGCACGGCATTGGCTATTTCTTCCGGCTCACCCCAGCGACCCAATGGAATCGCAGAGGAGACAGACTTTGCCAGCTTAGCGGACTCCTCTGCAGATATAGAAGCACGTGGTCCACGCTTCCAAATAGGAGTCTTTATGGCGCCAGGTGCGACGACGTTCACGCGAATGTTGCGCGGTGCAAGATCGGCGGCGATAGAACGCGCCATGGAGACAAGGCCGCCCTTCGTGGCCGCGTACGCGGCGACACCGGCCTGGCCCAGATAATTGTGCACCGATCCGTTAAGGATGATGCTGCCGTTGTCGTTCAGCAAAGCGACAGCTGAATTGATTGTAAAGAAAGCACCACTAAGGTTAGTGTGGATCACATTCTCAAAAACCGCTTCATTGGTTGCGCCGGTAGGCGTCCGGCCGGAGATACCAGCATTGGCGAAAACGATGTCGAGTTTCCCGAAATCTTTGGTCAGGGCTGCGAAGAGCCGTTCGCGATCTTCCGCGACAGTGATGTCAGCGCGGTAGCCACACGCATTTGGTCCGAGTTCTGCAACCGCCTCATCGAGCGTCTTCTGGTCGCGGCCGGTAATGGCGACCCGTGCGCCCTCGGCGATGAAGAGTCGGGCTGTGGCCAAGCCGATGCCGCTGTTACCGCCGGTAATAAGAGCTTTCTTCCCTGTGAGCTTCATAGTGCCTCCTTTTGAATGCCCGACCATCAAATGTGATTTGCGTCATAGTAGTCACGCTTCTCTGAGTAATTCTTTGGCCTCGCGTAAAAACAGCCTGATGAACGACTCAGAATTGCTCCAGCCTGGCTAGTCCAAACACCGCATGGAACCGCTCACAATAGATGACAACGGCATCGAATTTCTTCAAGTCGACGGAATCAGGAAGATCGTAGTTTTGATCTCCCTGATTCGCTTTGAGAGGACCTAGTTCAACGCTGGTCAACTCGCCTTTTACAAAGTCTTTTGTGAGGCCCTGGTCGCCGCTTTCGGCAAGGACGACGTGAACGTCTGGGCCATTTGAAGTGGTGAAGTCGGTTAACCGGAGATACCGTTTGCCATCAGGCATCTGGTAGATTGACGCACGCCCGCCGGTCGGGTGCGCTTTGCCCGTCAGCAGCCCGGTGTAAAGAGGTTGGGAATCGCTGGTTGCAGCAAAAGGCGCCTGCTCATTGACCTGCTGATTGATCCACAGTTTCTCAGGCCGGAAGGCCCACCACGCTAGCATGAGGGCCGGTATACCGACAGCTGCCCAAATCCATTTCTTATTCCAGGGCCGCACAGTCTCGCTGCCATTCATAGTTTCCCTCCTTCAGAACGAATGATGGGGCTAGTTTCGACTTCCCGATTAGCCTGCAGTCAGCGTTGAGGGTTCAAAACTTCTCCAGAGGTGCAGCGCCAAAATTCGCGTTGAAGCGCTCGCAATAGATCGACACAGTTCGGAACTTGCCGAGATCCGTGCCGGCGGGAACCTCGTAGTTCTGGTCGCCTTCGTTGCCCTTGAGGTTTCCCAGTTCCACTCGCTGCGTATCGCTCTTCAGGAAGTTGGCGTTGTCATCCGCATCTGTTGCCGCAATCAGAATCACGTGGACGTCGGGTCCGTTGGATGTTTTGAAATCTGTTAAGCGGAGCAGGAGCCTACCGTCTGCTTCCTGGTAGATCGTGGCGCGTCCTGAAGTCTGGTGAACTTTGCCGTGGAAGGTTCCGGTCTCCAACGTCTTTGTAGTGTTTTCCTGTTTCATGTTGTCCTGCCCATAAACCGAGGATTGCAATACAAATGCAATCGCCAGCGCAGCGAGCGCCGCAGCGAACTTAGCTTCGCGAACCATAATCTTTCTCCTTTGCGTCTTGCCATTTTTTGAGCACCGCGGGGGCGCTCACCTTTCACGGGTCATAGGAGACGATTCCGCGGCGGAAGTTTCATGGGCAAACAAGAAATCTCACAGCGAGCGCAACCCTATGAGCATTCGTTGGCGTGTATACCACTGAGGGATAGAGCGGTTAGACGGGTACCTTTCGATGCAGCTTGGCGCTCACAAATATTCGAGACCGGGGTTAATACGGCTCGCCTGTATGTGCAGAAACATCGGATTCCAACCCTGCTAGCTACGGTCGGTTCGCAGTTTCGACATAACGCGGTCGATGATTGGATCGAAGGTCTTTTGCGGCAGCTCGAAGGAATTGCTTTCAGAGACGATCTTTATCGTCTTCCGGCTGGAGTCGTAGAGCACATGGCAAGCACGACACTGCGACAGGTGCAATTCAAGTTCCTGGCGAACCTCCGCCGAAACCTGATTCTCCAGATAATCACCGAACTCAGCGAAGAATTCCTCACATGTGATCATTAGGCTACTCCCTTGGAACTCCTCGTCATGTAAGGCGCAAGCCACTCTCGCAGCATGAGCCGGCCCCGTAGCAGCCGGGTTTTTACCGCCGGGACGCTCAGCCCCAACTGGCGCGCGACATCTTCCGTTGAAAGCTGCTCGACATCGCGCAGCATCACTACTATGCGGTACTTAGCCGGAAGCTCCAGTAGTCCACGTTCAACGAGCTGTCGCATTTCCAACCTGGAATGGAACTGCTCGGGATTTTCCTGCCAGGACGCTATCTGTCGAGGGCGAAAATTACGATCTTCGTCATTGTCGCTTACGTCCAGGCTTTCAGCGTATCGCCGGGACCGCAACCGCTGCAGCGCCGCATTCCTGGCGATACTGACCAGCCAGGTGGAAAATTTCGAGCGGCCTTCAAACCCGCCTATATGTTTGAACGCGCTTAAGAGTGTATCTTGCATCGCGTCCTGAGCGTCCGCGACGTCGCCTAAGATGGCGATCAGGGCTCGATAAATGAGCTGAGTATGCCGGCGAGCCAGTTCTTCGAAAGCTTCCGGGTTGCCGTCTTGCGCCTCGGCGACCAACTCCGAGTCCACGTCCTGAGCCGCCTCAACGAAATTCACTGCGCCCTCTCGCGGCATGAGAGTAGGCACAGTGCCCGAAGGATTCAACTTGCGGTGTTCAAAAACTGACGGGGGTGTAAAGTCGGGCTCTATTCCGAGACCCATTTGGATAGTATTGGCGAAATTATTGAGCGCCGTGACCACGACGCTTTCCAGAATCTGTTCCGCCGTAAACCCGAAGGTCTGTAAGGCCGCAGCATCCTCCCGAGAAAACTCCGAATAGCGCGTCCCCAGTTTGACAGCGAAATCGAGTAACGCTATGTCGGCGGCGGAGAGATTGGACAAATGATGGTCGACCGCTATCTGGTCCGCTTCCTCGGCTGAGAGACCCAACCCGCGAAGCATGTTGCAGTGCACCGCAACGCAGTAGGAGTTGAGGTTTGCCGCTGAAACTACCAACAGAATGGATTCCTTCCGTGCTCGAGTCAGGTGATCTTCTGGGAGCAGAATGGAACCTACAGCGTACAGCTCAGCTTGGAGTAAATCGGGGCGCAATGTCTGAGCCCGGAAAAAGTTTGGGATAAAGCCGTGACTCTTTTGAACGATGGCAAATTCTGTAAACGTGATTGGACTTAAGTACGGAGCCGAAACGTATGGACCCTTTCTTTTTGCTTTCCGTTGAGCGTGGAGCGTTGTAGCAGCAGGCGTTGCCTCGGCCGCGCCTGAGACGTTTCTTGGCGTCATATTTCGCGGCTTGCAATCAGTTTCCGGCCCCAACGCCGCGGACAAGGTGCAACGGTAAACACCCAAAGCTGCGACGACGACCGCTTCGATGATGGCCTCGTCATCGAATCCGTGTTTCCGCAATACCTCGGTGTCCTCAAAGCGCACAGAGGAACTATCTCGGCTCAGCTCGCGACAAAACTCGATCAAGACTTGGTCGGAAGCTGAAAGGCGGGCGTCCCGGTAGTGGCTCACGAGAATTTCAATTTGAGCCTCTGGAACGCCCAGGGAAGACAACATTGCCGCGTTATGAGCGACGCAATAATGATCACGTCGGTCGGCGGCAATGTTTAAGAGGATTCGTTGCTTGGTGATGCGGGAAATCGAGCCATCACGGAAGCACAACGCTTCTTCAAGTCTCGCGTGCGCGGTAATCGCGCGAGGCAACGCTCTCTGCGCATGCAGTAGATTGGGAATGAATCCGAAGCCACCCTGCAATATCTTGAAGGGATCAATCTCTTGCTCCGGTAAGACCCTGTCACTAAAGCTCATGCCGATAACATCGATCCAATGCTTAGACGGCGATCATAGCCTTCGGCTACCCTCGGCCGCAATTGTTATACGTATTCCTCACTAAAACGGATTTATTGCGCATCTTTTTCGCCCAAGCCCCGTCATATCGCGAGGACCGGCCAGCAGACCTACTTAGGGGAACGGATTCCACGTGGCGACAAGCTAATATGGCAGATTTCCAACCCAAACGGATACTTATTCTCGGCGGAGGCTTTGCAGGGCTGACCGTCGCGATGGAGCTGGAAAAGACGTTTGCTCGTAATCCAGCGGTCGAGGTGATGCTTATCAACCGCGATAACTTCTTCCTCTTTACTCCCATGCTTCATGAGGTAGCAGCGAGTGACCTGGATCTCACGACGATTGTCAATCCTGTTCGCAAGGTGCTGCGGCATGTCAACTTCTTTGCCGGAGAGGTCGGAAAAATTGACCTCGAGCAACGAAGCGTTACGGTTTCCCATGGCTTTGATCGTCATTCCCACATCTTCTCGTTTGATTTCCTTGTCATCGGCTTGGGCTCAATAACAAACCTCTACGGTATTCCGGGGCTGGAGGAGCATGCGCTGACGATGAAATCGCTTGGGGATGCGATGCGATTGAGGAACCACATTATCGCTCACCTGGAGGAAGCCGACAGCGAATGTTGCAAGGTGAAAGAGCCGCTCCTGACGTTTGCTGTTGCGGGTGCCGGTTTCGCGGGAGTTGAAACGGTGGGTGCTATCAATGACTTTGTTCGCAAAGCGCTGCGTTCATACCCTCGTCTGACCGAGGATATGCTCCGGGTTGTCCTTGTTCACCCGGGTTCGGCCATTCTACCCGAGTTGGAAAACAAGCTAAGTGCGTATGCGCAGAAGACCCTGGCGAGCCGCAAAGTAGAAATTCGCCTGAATACCAAGGTCGAGGACTTCTCTGGTGACACCGTGAGGCTGAGCGACGGCTCAACAATTCCAACTCACACGCTCGTGTGGACTGCAGGGATCTCTCCAAATCCGTTGCTCGAATCGATTCCCTGCGCAAAAGAGCGCGGTCGATTGCTCGTCAAAGAATCCCTCGAGCTGCCGGATTGGCCGGGGGGGTGGGCCCTGGGCGATTGCGCGGCGGTGCCGGATCGCCGAACTGGGAAATTTCACCCGCCAACAGCCCAACATGCTTTACGCGAAGGCCGGATCGTGGCGCACAACATCGCTGCGGCGCTTCGAGGTTCTAAGAAGAAAGACTTCGATTTTTCCACGCTCGCCCAACTCGCTGCGATTGGCCAGCGGACCGGTGTGGCAAACATCATGGGAATCAACTTTTCGGGATTCGTGGCGTGGTGGCTGTGGCGAACTATTTACTTGAGCAAGCTTCCGCGATTCGAAAAGAAACTTAGAGTCGCATTCGATTGGACTCTTGATCTGATTTTCTCGAAGGACTTGGTCCAATTTCTTGACATCCGAGCACCTATGATTTCACACCCTGAGGCCCCTTCCTCGTTGCCGTCTAAGGTCGTGGCAGGGAGATCAGAATAGGTTGTGCAGTATCGATGTGGCAGCGAGCTCGCTTTAACGCAACAGTACTTGACCAAAAAACGGGATTGGGCGGGATTACTCCCCATTAAGTCGACCTCTGGTTACGAACGCTTTCATCTGGCCGTATAACCCCCAACCCTTTTCTTGTGACCTACAGCGTGTCTTCCGCTCTCAGTCCGCGGTTTGCCGACTATACGACCGGAAGGCTTCACGGACACTGGCGCGTCTATCGGGACTGATCGTGGCCGGCTTCGGTCGACTTTGGGTCCTTCAAACCACGCCTGAGGTATTCACCTGGATTAGCCCTGACAATTCGCTTGAATGCCTTGCTGAATGCGGCGTCGGACTCGTAACCGACCAATCGAGCGACTTCTGGGATCTTTTTGTCACGCCGTTCAAGTAGCTGTATCGCCTTCTGCATCCGCCACTCGGTTACGTATTCCAGCGGCGTTTGTCCGAGTAGCTCTTTGAAACGGGCTGCGAATGCGGAGCGAGACATGCCCGCCGATTCGGCCAGTGATTCGACCGTCCACGGTGCATTCACTTTGTCGTGAAGGGCACTCAGCGCGGTGCCCAACTGAGGATCGAAGACTGCGCGGAGCCATCCCTTGCTGCGGGACGGTCCCGACGCGATATGCGCTCGCAACAACTGGATCACCAGTACCTCGGCTAACCGAGTCGCGACGACTTCAGATCCAGGCGCCTGTTCTGCCATCTCTGACGCCAGCGCTTGCACGGTGTTGTGAAGAGCCAGCGTGCGTGCCTGGTCGGCCTTCATCAGAATAAAGTTCGGCAAGAGCTGGGTGATTGGCCTCAAGCTGGCCTCATCGAAACTCAACGACCCGCAAACAATAGTGGTGGGTGCGCCGCCGCCCCCACAAAGAGCGACATTGCCGTTAGCCCTGGCCCCAATCTCGCGAAAGGTCCACTTCGGGCGCGTTCGCGGGCTGTCGCGCAGAACAATCGAAGTCCCCCGCGCCAGCAAGAAGCAATCGCCACCGGTGAGCGGAATCGGTTCCTCGATGCCTTCCACACTCAGCCAGCAGTTTCCCCGCGAAAGCATCGCGAAGTGCGCCAAATCTGCCGGCGGCATCGTTTTGCCGGAAGGCCTGCCGTGTACTTTGACCTCGTTCTCATGTCTTAGGCCCCAAGGGGCTGTCGCTTCCAGCCTGTGAAGACCGAACGCGGTGACGTGCATCGTTTTGAAGATGTCTGTAATCGGGTCCACGTTTGTCTCCAGTTCTGGACGAATAGGCAAAAAGACTGGACTTCTGAGCAGTTCCCGTCCACCGCCAAATCACTCTAATCAACTGTATTGGATGCTGCGCATCCATCGAGGGAGCAAGTATGGGGAAGCTTGAAGGGAAAGTTGCAGTCATCACAGGCGGTAACAGCGGGATTGGCTTGGCCACAGCCAAGCGCTTCGTTGAAGAAGGCGCGCACGTTGTAATCAGCGGCCGACGCGAGAAAGAGCTGAAAGAGGCCGCAGCCTTTATCGGGAGAAACGTCACGACGGTCACGGGCGACGTAACGCGCCTGCAGGATTTGGACCGGCTCTATGCAGTCGTGAAAGAGAAACACGGTCGCATCGACGTACTTTTTGTAAATGCCGGCTGGGGTGAAGTCGCACCGCTGGAAGCGGCTACCGAAGCTCATTTCGACAAGACCTTCGACCTGAACGTGAAGGGACTGTTCTTTACGGCGCAGAAGGCCCTCCCCTTATTCAAAGATGGAGGCTCGATCATCCTGAACTCTTCAGTCGCGAACGTGATGGGAGTGCCAGCGTTTACCGTCTACGCCGCGAGCAAGGCGGCTGTGCGCAGCTTCGCGCGTGGCTGGACGATGGAGCTGAAAGACCGCAAAATCCGCGTGAATACTGTAAGCCCCGGACCAATCGAGACTCCAGCACTTGAGAATGCAGGTCTCACTCCTGAGCAAGCCCAGCAAGCGGCCGACCAGTTCGTCTCGCAGGTTCCACTTGGTCGCAGAGGTAAACCCGAAGAAATCGCGGCAGCAGTCGTGTTCCTTGCCTCGGATGAAAGTTCTTACGTCACCGGTGTGGATCTCGCCGTCGATGGAGGCATGGCGCAGGTCTGACCTCGGCGCTGTCATTTCTCGAACTTCAGTTCTCACACTAGATCGGAGAAACATGATGAGCTATGCAATTGTAGGATTCGGAAAGATCGGCCAGGCCCTCGCCCACGCCTTCGCCCGTAAAAACATCGACGTGAGCGTTGCGAGTCGCCGGCCCGCCGAGGCGTTGGCGCCGCAGGCTCGTGCGATTGGACCCACGGTCGTCGCCAAGTCGCTGCGGGATGCAGTCGAGGCTGACACAATCATCATGGCGGTTCCGTTCGGCGAACATCGCGAGATTGCGAAGGCCCTGCCGAGTTGGAAAGGCAAGACGATCATCGATGCGATGAACTCGTTTCCACTCCCGCCTGAGGAACTGGACGGTCTTCCGTCCTCCGCATTCGTTGCGAAGTCGTTCACCGGCGCCAAGTTGGTGAAAGGTTTTAACCATCTGGCTGCGGCGAAACTGGCTACCGACCCGATCGTCGAGGGCGGCCACCGGGTCGTCTTTCTGTCGAGCGATGACGAGGACGCGATCGCACCTGTGGCGGATTTGGCCAAACAACTTGGGTTCGCACCCGTCAAGCTAGGAAAGTTCAACGAGGGTGGCGCGCTGGTGCACGCACGCGGCCAAACCTGGGGTCGGCTCATCTTCCAGGATTTATTCAAGAAGGATCAGTAATCGATCGTCGACGGGGTGGTTTGGCTCGAGACGGATGGTCTCAAAACGTCCGAACAGAGCGGACTTGATGTGAGGGAAAAGGAGAGATTTCGATGAGCATCGAAAACAACGTCCAGGTTGTGAAAGATTTCTTTGCAGCAATAGGCAGCGGCGATAAGCAACGTGTGCTTGCGTTGGTTGCCGAAGATATTGAGTGGATCGTTCCAGGCGAGGGGTGGCCGCTGGCCGGCACGCACCGCGGGCACGCGGGATTGGCGGACGTCATCAAGAAAGCGTCCGAAGAGATAGAAACGGCATACCCAAAGCCTCCCGAATTCGTGGCGCAGGGAGACCGGGTTCTGGTCATCGGTGTCGCTACGGGGAAAATCAAAGCCACGAATAAGACGTTCAAGGACGATTGGGTCTTCGCCATCATTGTTCGAAATGGCAAACTGACGAACATCCGGGAGTATATCGACACGCAAGCACTGGCGCGGGCCTCCGAGATGGACGCGAGCCCCAGATCCTGACCCATCGACACCGATACGACACGAAGCGATTCGTAGAGTCTACGAATATGTTGAACCAGCGACAACGCCTTCTGAGCCGTAAATGAGGAACAGGCGGCGCCTGCCGTCGGTCCAATACCACTGGGAGCAAGCATCTCTCACGTCGTTCTTATCAACCAACTCCAGTGGAGTTGGTTGTCGACGGCGGCTTCTCGACAACCTGAATCGGCGGATCTCGGAGAGTGCAGAATAGCCAATGCGCTCACCGAGCCCGGACCAGTACCGATATGTCGACCAGTGTTGACGAATGCTTTCCTTCACATGGCCGTAAAACGCCCTACCCGCTGAAGTGCATCCCGAGGATTCCGTCCGGTTGGTCAGCAACAGGAAATTATGAGGTTTTGCCTCGCAAAATCACTTCACGCTAATACCGCGGTCGCTTGAGTCTATGAATGCCCGGCGACCCACACAGCGGGAGTAAGGTCTGGAAGGCACCGGATCGGGATATCAGCAAGCCCAGGGAGAACCGCTGCCAAGTAGTCGCGCACTGGGAGTTTCAGCCTGCGGCAGGTTTCCACGACCGAGAGAATCGCTGCAACCTTCGGTCCCGCCTGTGGGCTGCCGATGTGCAACCAATTCTTTCGACCAAGAGCTACCGGACGCATGGAATTCTCCGCCAGGTTAGTGCTCAGCTCTAGTTCGGGGTACTCCAAGAAGCGGGTGAGCTTCTTCCACAATGCGAGCGCATACTGGCAAGCCTTGCTGAGTGCGCTGGAAGGCAAGGCAAAGGACTGCGCTGCTTCGATCTTGCTGCGAATGTCGTCGAGAAGAGGTCTCGCTGTTTCCTGACGCCGGATGTGGCGCGCCGCTGTAGTCAGCGCTTTGCGGCGAGCTTCTGCATCAACAGCAAACAGTTCGTCCATTTGAGCCACAATCGGGGTTGCAATTGGGTCCCGGGGATTTAGCTGCACCGCCTCGAAAAACTGCCTTCTTGCATGAGCCCAACAAGCGGCATGTACCATTCTCGGCCCACCGATCTGATCGTACTCCGAATATCCGTCGGTTTGGAGAACGCCTTCGAACTCTCCCAGAAACCGCTTTGGTCCATCCCGTCCGCGACCCAAGCGGAAATCGAATACCACGCTCCCTCCGGGGCGACTGTATTGCCAGAGGTATGCTTGATGGTTCTTGCCTCGGCCCTCGCGTGTCTGCACATCGACTGGGGTTTCATCGGCCTGTATGTAAGTTCCGGTGATCAACTCTCGCCTCATTGCCGCGACCATCGGAATCAGTAACTCGCCGACCTTGAGGACCCAGCCGTCTAGCGTTGCTCGGCTGATTTTCAAGCCGAGATCCCGTTCCAGAATCATGCTCTGCCTATGCAGCGGTGTGTGATCACAATACTTGCTGACTACCGTTTCGATGACGATGCGGTCACTGGCCAGGCACTTCTCGATGATCCGTGGCGGCAGCGGTGCTGAGACCACTCCAAAATCTTCACAGGACCGGCAAGCCCGCTTCTCTCGTTTCGTAACCAGCACGAAATACTTCGCTGGCTGCACATCCAGCCGGGAACTCTCCTCGTAGCCGATCACCACAGTTTCTTTGCCACAGCGCTTGCATACGCGCTGATCCCGCGTGCGAGGCAGCATCCGTTCTACGCGAGGAAGATTCGCAGGCAATTCCTGGCGGCCCGGATGGCTGCCGCATCTATTCGTCGAACGCCGCACCGGTGTGGGCTCACTCTCCCCTTGCACCGTCGCTTCATTGGCAACAGACTCAAGTTCGAACAATTCCATTTGCGCGTGGGAGAGCTTTTCGCCACCCGCTCCATACTTCTCGATGCGCATCATTCGCAACTGCTCTTCCAGCACACGAATCCTTAGCTCCGCGTACTGCAGCCGACTCTTCAGTTGTGCGATGAGTTCCAGATCGGCTGGCGCCGAAGGAATGGGAGCTTCACTCACAATGGGCTATTGATTTAGCAGAGTCGGCCCGCGACGTGCAAGCAGTCTATGCGGCGGCATTTGCTTCTGGTGGAGCTTTCCGGTACCACCGCTTGTGCTTGGTTTTGGCCAGATCGATCCCACCTAATAAAAGAGAGAGCTCTTCGTGGCTCAGGACGACCTTGCCCTGCGCATCGCCGGATTGCGGCCAGCTGAAACGCCCTTTCTCTAACCTCTTGGCACAGACCCAGAGTCCGCTGCCATCCCAGACTAGGACCTTCAACCGATTGCGCTGAGCGTTGCAGAACAAGAACAGGTGCCCGCTAAGAGGCTCACACGCCAATCGATCCCGGACCAGACCGTATAGCCCCTCGAACCCCTTGCGCATGTCGGTGACTCCGGCGGCCAGATAGATCCGCGTGGCTGGACCCAATCCAAACACGGCTTAGGCCCGCTCCAAGATACCCACCAAGCGTTCGAGCGTATTGGCATCAAAATCTGGATGCACCTCGATCCGGCGCCCGCCCGACAGTACCACGGCCAACCCGCAACTCGATTCGTGCTGCGTCGGCGATTTTCTGGAGGCCAACTCCACCGGCACCAACCGGTCGACTGAAGAAGCTCTTCTACTCTTTCTCTCCCAGGGTTGCTTCTTCAGATGACGATTCAGCGTGCCGAAGCTCAAACCCCGACTGCGACAAAACTCGGTGCGTCGCATGCCGCTGCTCATAAACTCCGCCACGAGCTGCTGAATTTCCGCGCGGGTGCGTCGGCGGCTCGCCGACGTTTTCTGTTTTTCATTCATCCAGCCACTTCACCACACACCCTTGTCGTCGAAAAGGTGTGTTGCTAAGACGCTTACTCTGCACTAACGAAAAATAAGCTCTGTACTTTAGCGGCGATACTGTTGATGGCCACCGGGCTTGCATACTTCGTCCGGCACAAAGTCTCGAGCGTCCATGGAAGCGACCGTCATTGGCAGTGTGGCTGCGGGAGCAGTGACTGGCGTTAGCGCCACGACCATCACAATAGTGAGCAGTGTAAAGTGGGTGATATTAGAATTCTTCATAATCACTTCGTCCTTCCACCAAACCTGCGCGATATAGGTACCTCGTTTCGAGAGCGTGACTTTGTTGGCCAGGCCACATTTCACTCGTGCGACCTTCTTTACGCTGCGAGAGTACTAACAGGCGATCGCGAGAGTCGGCACCCAACTAGCGGTTGGAACCGACCATACCGCAAGGGCCAGTTCCATGGTTTTCCGAGCACAGAAGGCCCCATGTCCCACTGTCATCGTAGGGATAAAACATCATCATGCGGCGCATAAAATCGTCCGATTGCCCCCAAGCCCACTTGGCGACGGCTATTTTCTCCGCGTCATCCAGGTGGAACCAGATTAAGGCGAACCTCTGTTTGGAGATTGTGCGCCCAGCCTCAACCAAGTCATTGAAATCATCGCGACGTAGGACGATCTTGTAAAACGTGCTGGCGCTGCAACGGTCATACGCCATGAGATCATTCAATTCATGTGCGGCTACACCGGGAGGAAGCTGCTTACCTCCAAGCTCGAAGGGCGGTCCGGATGGACCTAGTCCGTGCTCCGGTTGTCCCCAGTGAACCGCCTCATGCATGAAAGCTGCGGCAAGGATGTCGGGAGTCGCAATAAAGGTCGTCCCGGACTTTCTAAAGAACATATCTTCATCTACATTCACGTACAGACCCGTTTCGTCACTACCGGTCCCCATCCCCTCTGCAGTAGTCGACACGTCGTGAAAATTATTGGGATATCGGAATTTCTCGAAGGGGATCGCAACTCCGTTCTTCCGGGCGCATTCAAGAGCATACGGCGTCATCTGGGCCAGGACGAACTCCGTAATACTCTTTTTCAGTTCGCCTCGTTTGTCATTGCCGCCTAATTGTTCATATTGCTTTGTCCCCCGTGCATTCATGAGCGCGATCAACTGATCGTAGAGCTGGCGGAGCGCAGCTTGCTGCAGTGGATCGAGTCCCCCTGCACTTCTCCAAAGCACTCTTCCCACGAAGTCCTCGTAGCAACCATGTCTAAATTTGTCCAAGTCGCAGGCATCGTCGGCCCTGAGCTTTGGATTGCTACACTCGAGTGTGCAGGCGGTGAAGTCAAAGTGCTCCAGGTTGGTTCCATCGGCGTGGTGTATTCCCTTGATACATGTCTTGCCCGGACTGATTCCCAGTAGCCCGTTGTGACACACAGCGCCAGAGCCCTCCAGCGGGCAGTTCTCGATCTCAAATTTTAAGTATGCAGGGGGCGAGTCGAACCCGGCCCGCTGTTGGGCTGCGATGCTCACCGCCGCCGCAATCAACAGGAGAGTCCCGAACACGTGCCGTCCTATCTTCTTAGATATCCCATACTTTTTCCCAAATAACTCATTACTCAGCACCGCTTGATTCGAGTGCGGCGGGGAAGCAAGACTCGACATCACATCAAACATTTTTTCCACCCAATCGATAACGCGACAATTTACCGGAAACTTGGTCACGAGATCATAGAGATCGGGGCTCACAAAAGAAATATTTCTCAAACCTGTCTATTTTCACCAAAGCTTCTCGCGTTTCAGAGTGGAGGCAGAGCAGCCGCCGACCCGAGACTCAGGAAGTACTGGCTTCCGCTTTCGGCTCCCCAGCTCAGCCCCACCATCACTTCAGAGAATGTTAAGGAGATTCGCTATGAATCGCAGAACAATCAAGAAATTCGGACTCACGCAGTGGATGGCAGGGCTGCTGCTGCTTTGTTTGCCTGTCATGGGGCAAACGACTGCCCCGGTGACTCATCAGCTCAATGATGCGCAAGCGCAAGCTCTGCTTCAGGCAAGTCAAGCGGGTGTAACACTAACCCCCGAGCAAACACATATGTTGGCACAATACATGTTGCTCACGCACCAGTCTGCCGCCGCCCCAGCGAACCCCGTCGCTGCGCCATCTCAGGCGGCGCAAGGCCAAACGAAACTGGCCGGCAGCGGCCAAATGCAGACCGTTTCCTCGGCCGCCACCTCCGCACCGCCGCAAGGGGCAGTAGCAAATTCAACCGCACCAGCCGCCCTGCCGGCAGCTTCCGACAAAAAGACCGGAGTCATTCGCGTGGGAATAGTCATGCCGAAGGCTCAAATAGGGCAGGCTCAGGGCCCGGCTGCCGGCGAGCCATTGCGCAGTACTCTCGTGCAATACCTGGCGAGCCCCTCGCTGGAAGTCGTTTCCATCGTGGCGCTCTTGCCACAGCAGGAAGAAGCGGAAGCAAAGATTAAACAGTGCGACTATCTGGTTTATAGCACTTTCACGCAGAAGAAGAGCGGAGGGGGAATGGGCTTCCTGAAGGGGGCGGCCAGTATGGCCAGCATGATTCCGATGGTTGGTGGAATGGCGTCAGCTGCTGGAGCGATCGCTGCCGCGGGTGCAGCGACAGCAGCATCTCAGGCGGCAACGCTGTCGAGCGGGATTACCGCTAAGAGCCAAATCACGATGGAGTACCACCTCTCCGTGCCTGGTACGGCCACACCTATCATGAGTAACACCCTCAGCGCCAAGGCCACGGCCGACGGCGAAGACCTGATCACCCCGCTTATCGAGCAGGAAGCGACGGCGATTATGGCCGAGCTCACGAAACAACATCATTGACAGCCCGGGAGCATCTCCGGAAAGACAGGATGAACAGAATCTGAGGGCCGCTACTCCAAAAAAGTGCGCTCGGTTTTGCCATTTGTGTTTCGCTGCGCTGCAAGCTTTATGTAGGCTTCGTGAACCAATGCGGTGGCTTGCAGCGCGTGGTTGGGCCGCTCTTGCTGGAGACGAAATGCTGCTATTCGGCGGAGTTCCTTATAAACCAGGGGATCAAGCTCGGCAGCAACCTCTTGATCCCCGGCAGCCAACTTGTTGAGCAAAGATGTTACATGTGCAGGCGGGGGCTCCACCTTGGCCTCCTCGACCCGAACCCAAGAGTAAGATTTACGAATTTCACTCCGGTTGTTACCGATTTGGATAACTCTTGCACCAGAGTGACCATTTTTAAGCGAAAACCTCGCGTTTAGTGGTTAGAAGGGCGAGCAACTAACGGATGAGAGTTCGTTCTGTGGTTCGACCCTCTTAAGGGGGAATTATGAAGCGCTGCATATCGAGAATGCTGGCCTTGTTCGTGCTGGCCTCAACGATCAGTTCGGCCCTGGCGAACGCTCAGACGGGCACGGATTCGGCTGGGGCTGACAAATCCTCGCAGAAGAGAGATGCAAATGCCTTTAAGTGGAAGCAGCAAATCCTGAAAGTCCCTGTTGGCTCGTACATGAAGGTCAAACTCCATAGTCACGACGAAGTCGAAGGGCAACTGCGCGAGATTTCAGATTCTGGCTTCAGCATGCAGACCCTCAAAGATCACAAGATCGAAACTGTCGCCATTGCCTATGAGGATCTGAAGTCGTTGAGCGTAGCCGGACAGTCGGGCAAAGGGGAGAAAGCCGCCAAGAGCATCGGCAAAGGAATCCTGGGTGGCCTTATTCCTTAGGTAGTGTCCGTAGTGAGGTCGTCCTCTACACCCAACAGACGTCTGAGGGTGGCTGTCTTATGTTTCGAGAATCATTCGCAATGCGCGGTTGGTATTTGCTGGGCGCTCTCGTGGGTCTAGGCTCGATGTTCGCGCCGATTATTACTCGCTCCTCCGCCGCTGGTGGCGGCCAGGCTTTGCAACAGCAAGCCGAGCAGAAGCAAGTGTGCTCGCTCTCTGATCGGCAACAGCAGGCCGCACCCAGAGCTTTTGGGGCAATGATGCCTACGTTTCAAGATCCTCGTTGCATCAACTGTCACGGTGTGGTCAATCCGGTGACGGGTGCGAAACACGGAGGCGGGCCGCGTCGCGTGGACGAATGCGATGACTGTCACGAGTTGAAGGGCTGGCGAACTCCTGACCCAGCACAGTTTTTCGTACGCAAAGACTCGGTTGAGATTTGTAAGCAGATGAAGAAGCAGCTTCCGGACGCCAGTGCGTTCCTCGCCCATATCACCGAGGACCGAGGCATGACTCCGTTTATTCAGGTCGCCTTCAAAGGCACTCGCTCACTCAACGACCTCGGGCAGCAAACCTATGAGGACTACGCGTACGAGGTCTTCAAAGTCCACAAGAAATATAAACCCGAACCGCCAAAGTCCGGCACACATGATGATTTCATTACCGCGGGTGAGGGGTGGGTGATTGCCATGGGCGGAAAATTCACAGGAGACGAAGAATGCGGATGCGTGCCCCATCACTACAGCCTCTCCATCGACATGAAAACAATTCAAGACTCTCATTTGAGCGCTTCGGTTACCCACATCGAGTTGAGCGGACACACCGACATCCCCCTGGAATTCAAGGATGACGGCTCCTTCATTGGGGAAGCACCGTTGCCTATGACGCAAACTGGCTACACGCAAGCGGTAAACATACAGTGCACGATGAAGGGCAGTCTCACCATGACTTTTCTAGCAAAAGGTAGGGCCGAAGACAGCAAACCGATCCTTCATTTGGTAGTAAGCAATCGAGTTACCGGTGGTTCCGTTACAACGACCTGCAACAATGGCATCTCGGGCAACAGTCCCTACGAAAGTAGCTCCAGTGCGGAGGAGTTGGTGTGGGACATGCCATCCTTCGTTGGGATGGATCAGGATTACCCGCTACCCCTGCAACACCTGCCAGATTTCACCAGCAGCTTGAAGATTCGGATCAATCAGACGGATTGAGTATCGACATCGGCTTGCCTGCATTTGTGTTATTAGAAACAGCGAAAAATGTCACTCAGGAGTCCCATAGACGCTCCCAGTGTGTGTGCTTTCTGGCGCTTGAGGTAATTCAATCAGGCGCAACTGGTATCTGCTGGGCGGCCTCGTGGGTCTGGCCTCAATGTTCGCGCCAATCAATACTCGCTCCTCCGCCGCTGGTGGCGGCCAGGCTTTGCAACAGCAAGCCGAGCAGAAGCAAGTGTGCTCGCTCTCTGATCGGCAACAGCAGGCCGCACCCAGAGCTTTTGAGGCAATGATGCCTACGTTTCAAGATCCTCGTTGCATCAACTGTCACGGTGTGGTCAATCCGGTGAGTGGTGCGAACCACTTAGTCGGCCGCGTCGCCTAGACGAATGCGATGACTGTCACGAGTTGAGGTGGCGAACTCCTGAGCGGCACCGTCTTTCTTAGGAAAAGACTCGGTTGAGATTTGTAAGCAGATGAAGAAGCAGCTTCCGGACGCCAGTGCGTTCATCGCCCACATCACCGAGGGACCGGGGCATGACCCCGTTTATTCAGGTCGCCGTCGAAGGTACTCGCTCACTCAACGAATACGGGCAACAAAGGCTTGGGCTGGCCGTCCCGCAGAACTCAACCGTCCGCCCTGTTCACATGTTCACACACAATCCCCAGATCTGATCGCTTCGGGTGCCTTGCCTCATCGTCCCCTTCGGCCCGACCACGCTCCTGCTCAGGTAGGCGGCAGTCGGGTGCTCTCCGCGACGGGCCCTGGGTGCCCCACCTTGGATCAGCCTCGCTGGGGGGTGACCATTTTTCGTCGGAAATGTCGCGTTACTCAATAGTAGGCGGAAAAATCAGTCGGTGTGATAGACATTGCTCCGCCCGAGGTTCGGCTTGACCAGGACACGTCCCTTGATCAGGCAATTTGGAGGTATTTATGAAGCGCACCGGTTTCGAAGTGGGGAATCCGGTCGAAGGTGAACGCGATTCCGCTCTGAAGCCGAACACGATTCCGTTGTGATTCCGAACAGCATTCCGGTCTGAAGGTGAACGCCGATTCCGGTGGGAAGGCGAACAGTTTTTGTCGCCTAGCGGAATGGCGTTCGGCTTGGAGCGGAATGTTTTCCACAGACGAGCAGCAGGAGGTGCAGCGACGCTGGACAATCACCCGGCATTGAAACTCCATCAATGAAGGAGGACAGGGTGCCGGCCAGGAGAAAGTCCATGCGGAAAATCAAAGAAGTCCTGCGGTTGAGGTTCGAGTTGGGGTTGGGGCAGCGCCAGATCGCGCGCAGTTGCGAATGGGGCTGGGTACGGTCCACGAGTATCTGGAACGGGCAGTAGCGGCCGGGATCGGTTGGCCGTTGCCGGAAGGCTTGGGCGAAGAAGAACTGGAAGCCAAGCTGTTTGGCAACCAGCCCGTGCAGGCCGGAGCGGTGCGACAGCGGTCGCAACCGGATTGGAATACCATCCATCGAGCAACTGCAACAACATCGTCATCTGACCCTGCAGTTGGTGTGGGAAGAATACCGGCAAACGAATCCCGAGGGGTATCGCTACAGTTGGTTTTGCGAACGCTATCAGCACTGGCGGCGACACCTGGATGTGTGCTGCGGCAGGAGCACAAAGCCGGGGAAAAGATGTTCGTGGACTGGGCGGGGGCAACGATCCCCGTCTATGACGCCACGACGGGGCAAGCCTGGCCGGCATCGCTGTTTGTTTCTGTGCTGGGCGCCAGTTCCTACACCTACGCAGAAGCGACTCGGGATCAGCAACTGGAAGCCTGGATTCAAGCGCACATCCACGCACTGGAGTTCTTCGGCGGAGCACCGACGCTCGCGGTACCCGATAACACCAAGACGGCCGTCACCCGAGCCTGCCGCTACGATCCGGATCTGAATCCCACCTATCAAGAGTTCGCGGTGCATTACGGGATGGGAGTCGTACCTGCACGTCCGTACAAACCCCGGGACAAGGCCAAAGCCGAAAGCGGAGTGCAAGTATGCGAACGCTGGATCGTCGCGGCGCTGCGAAACCGGAAGTTCTTTAGCCTGCCGGAACTCAACCAGGCGATCCGCGAGCTGCTGGTGCGATTGAATGAGCGTCCTTTCCGCAAGCGGGACGGATCGCGGTCGAGCCTGTTTCACAGCCTGGAGAAACCGGCTCTGGCACCGTTACCAGCCGAGCGTTTCGATATGAGCCAGTGGTCGCGGGCCACCGTCAACATCGATTACCACATCGCCTTCGATGGGAACTTTTACAGTGTGCCGTACACTCTGGTGCAGCAGGTCGTGGAAGTCCGCTCCACGCCGACCACGGTGGAGATCTTCCACAAGGGCAACCGGATCGCTTCCCACCTGCGCAGTCGCAGGCGCGGTCAAGCGATCACCCAGAATGAGCACCGCCCCAAGAGTCATCAAGCCCATCTGGAATGGCCGCCATCGCGGATGGTGAACTGGGCGCGCAGCATTGGTCCGAACACGGCCCAGTTGTTCGAGCGAATCCTGAACGAGAAGCCGCACCCGGAGATGGGCTACCGCTCCTGTCTCGGCATCATTCGCCTGGCGCAGCAGTACTCTCGGCCAACGCATGGAAGCCGCAGCGGAACGGGCACTCCTCGCCCAGGCTTGTCGCTATCAGAGCGTGAAGTCGATCTTGAAGAACTCGCTCGACGCGGTTCCCTTATCTCCACCACAACCCGGCTCTCCACCTCTGACCCATGACAATGTCCGCGGCGCCGAGTACTTCGACCAAGGGGGACCGACCTCATGCTGAACCAACCGATGATGGAAAAACTGCTGGCCATGCGGCTGCAGGGCATGGTCGAGGCCTCTGAAAACGCAGGAGCAAGATCGAGCGATCAACGAGCTGAGTTTCCTCGAACGACTCGCGCTGCTGGTCGATCAACAATGGAGTTGGCGCGAGAACCAGGCGCTGGCGCGAAGGCTGAAAGCGGCCAAGCTGCGAGGACCGGCCTGTGTGGAGGACATCGACTATCGCACCGCGCGTGGCCTGGACAAGACGGTAATGCGTGCTCTGGCAAAAGACTCGGCCTGGGTCCGCAACCACGAAAACATTTTCGTGTTGGGTCCGACCGGCGTGGGCAAGAGCTTTATCGCATCGGCCCTGGCACAGAAAGCCTGTCGCGACGGCTACTCGGCTCTCTATTTGCGGGCTGCCGCCTTGCTGCGCGAACTGGCCCTGGCACGGGCCGATGGAAGCTTGCGTCACTTCCTGGCTCGACTGGGCCGTATCGATGTTCTGGTCATTGATGACTGGGCCATGGCGCCGCTGAATGAAAACGAGCGCCGCGAAGTCTGGGAGATCTGCGAAGATCGCTACCAGACTCGTTCCACCATCCTCACTTCCCAGTTGCCGATCTCGCGCTGGCACGAGCAGATCGGCGATCCCACCATCGCCGATGGCATCCTCGACCGTCTGGTTCACAACGCCCACCGCATCGAGATGCGCGGTGAGTCCATGCGGAAGAAACGCAATCCGCCGCAGGACGAGAAGAAGGAATGAACGAAAGTTAACATCTTTAGAGTACGGGATGGCGGTATTCCAACAATAAAGAGTTAGCCGCAGGGCATCCGACAGTCCACTTTGAACTGACCTGTTTCCCATCCAGCCCTGAATCTCAGTTTGTAGGAACCATCAGTCTGGATATGCTTTCCGTCCGTTTCTTCAAAGTGGTCGAACGTGACCGTGCCTCCCAAAGACTCTTCACATCCTTCGTTGGAACTTGGACACTTACGCGCCCAGTTGTCCTCACCGATTTGAATATTCCGGTGGATTGCAATCGGTAACTCTCGGATGTCTATCTGCAAATACGGGTACGTAACTCTTCCTTCGCAGCGGCTAGTTTGCCTCAGGCGTAGCCGGAGACCGGGTCCGTCATTCCCTTGGAGACAGCTTGTTTCACTATGCGAATACACGCTCTCGGTTTCCGACGCTCTGACCCCACCGGCGCAGAAGGCTAGAGCGACCATGATGGAGACAGCAACAACAGTCACTATGAGATTGGTGCGCATCCAGGCTCCCAACTAAAGCTCGTTAGCGGAATATCTTATGGTTATTTGGACAGATACTCAATGAATGGAATCACTTGCGTTCATAGCTGGCGAGAACAGGACATTGCATACTCAATCGGCGCCTGCGGTCGCCTGGAACGGCCCATGATCCTTTCTTCTTCTATAACAAGGAAGCAGGGGCAAAGGGGCTCCCGCCCCTTTCCCCTGCACCCCCAATCCCCGCCGAGCCACCTCCGCTTCGCTTCGGACAATCTCGCTTGACGATTCCGAACACTTGCGCCACAATCACCGTGTCAGCGTCGCTTCGCTCCGACTGCTGTTCACCTTCGCTCCGGAATGCCGTTCGGCTTCCCTCCGGAATCGATGTTCACCTTTACCGGAATACCCATTCGAAGAAGATAATCATCCCGTTTTAAGTTGCCGAACGTTGGCACCTTTGCAACACTCTGAAATTCATTCACCACAAAGCATCGACAACCGGTTTGCAAGGGGTTCGTTTTTGGAACTGTTATTGACATTGCTCGTACGAAAGGAAGAAAGCGCAAGTGAAGCCTCACAGCCGTCGAAGGTGGGAGTCAGAAGCGACCTTATTGCTGGGCGTTCCACAACGGTCTGCACGAGCCAACGAGTGGAGGGCAGGCCGGATGAACTTGTCTTCCGTCTAGTAAGTGTGGATTGATCGGACTCGGCTTGCATCGTCATCATTGCCTATCGAGGGTACGAACAGATCGGGACCCATAAGGAAACGTCATGACAAACTTAAAGTTCGTCAGTTGACGATAAAAGGACTTCGCATAGATTGGGCTTTTGTTGTCAAAAAAGAGGAGTTCCGGAACGCCGATCACTCAAGGCGTGCGTATCGTAGACGAACAAGGACGTTGTCCAGAAACCGTAAGCGTCCGGTCTTTACCGCCTGTTCTGCCAGCTAGATGAGCGAGATCATCACCCTAAGCGCAACATCATGCGAGGTGATGGTGGACGGATTCGCGATGGTGAAGGTAGAAGGGCCCAAGCGGCAGAGGCGGAGCATCGCCGAGAAGCGCAAGATCGTGGAGCAGGCGTTGCTGCCTGGGGCGTCGGTAGCGGCGGTGGCGCGGCAACATGCAGTTAACGCCAACCTGGTACATTACTAGCGCAACCTCTATCGTCAGGGCCGGTTGGGCGAGAAGAAGAACGACAGCGTTCGCCTGCTGCCGGTTAGGGTGAGCGAAAGCACAACGACTCCCGTACTTGAACCTGAGGGTGCGCTATCTCCGACCAGTTCCGTGGTGTCCTCGCCCGCCGTCGGCAACATCTACATCAAGTTTCCCAAGATCCATCTGCGGGTTGAAAGTGGCGCTGATGCCGCGTTGCTGCGGGTAGTGCTGGAGACCTTGCAGCGATGATGGGGTTGCCGCCGAAGACGCACATCTGGATCGCGGCAGGTGTGACTGACATGCGGCGCGGTTTCGATGGACTGAGTGCGCTGGTGCAAACGAAGCTGGAGCAGAGTCCGTTCTCCGGGCGTGTGTTTGTGTTTCGCGGACGCCGTGGCGATCTGATCAAGCTGTTGTGGCGGGACGGTGATGGACTCTGCCTTTTTGCCAAGCGACTGGAGCGTGGACGATTCGTGTGGCCGCAAATCGACAGACGGTACAGTGGCACTCACGCGAGCGCAGTTATCGATGCTGTTGGAAGGTATTGATTGGCGGCGTCCGTTGCGTACAGCGGAGCCGCAGTTAGCAGTCTGATTCTCCGCATGGTTTGCACAGTTTTTTGTGCGTCGTGCTGTATTCAGAAAGCAGAGTTGATGGCATACTCCGCGTGTGATGAAAGCCAATGGAGAGGACCTGAAAACCATTCAGGAACTGCTTCGGCACGCCAACTTCAAGGTGACGGCGGATACGTACACACAGGCGGTTACGCCCACAAAGCGGGCAGCGCAAACCAAACTGGTGAGGATGATTCTGCCAGGCAAGACAAGGAAGTCAGGTTCGGAGTGAGAAGGCTACGGTTCTTATTGAACCTTTCTAAACCTTTTTCTGAAACGGTGGTTTCGCGTAAGTTATTTATTTTGTTGGAGTCCCCGACGGGATTTGAACCTGTGTTACCGCCGTGAAAGGGTGTTGGTAGCGCGGAACAAATAGGCCCCCTTCGATACATAGAGCCCTACAAATCATTTTCAGTAATTATTCGGAATTCATAGGAGCAGTGAAATGACTACAGGCAAGAATCAAGTTGCAACAACCAAAGCTGAATTCGAACCCTTTTGGCTCGACGAAACTGACTGGCTCTGCGCAGTCGAGTTCCTGCCTGAGAACGATCCAGAGAGCCGCGCTTTAGGCGCGAAGACGATCGGTTATTTGTTCGCTTACGCCGAGCTGACAAATACGCGGTCCCTTTCGCTAATTGGTGACAAACGAGATCAAGCCTACGTGATCCTATTCTCGTTTTCGTCTGTCAAGGAAAAGCGGGAATTTCTCCGGCTCATTGGTAATAACCCCGAGTTGGGTCCTTCATATCTTGAGAATGACCTTCTAGTACCGTCGCCGCCAGAGATCAAAAACGCGAGGCCACTCAAGGCAGTGTTGCCAGCCGACGTCACGCAGCATGCGGTGCTGATTGCTGGCTCACTTCTGGAGGAAGACGGCCACTCGCCGGTGCATTGATAAAGCCCATAACGCCCATTTCGGAGGCGGGGCCCATTTCCTGTCCGCCAAGTAAGGCGGTAGCCACGACGCACACTCTGAGAGACTCCCAGTGCCTGGGACGGCGCGGCAGCTTCACCGGCGTGCAGAAGGGAAGGCGCTGGAGTTTCCTTGCATCCGAGCCGAGCGCTGGCTGACCGGGGAACTCGACAGTTAACTTTTACCCCAAAGGTCGTCCAGAACGGGTATCTTGGATCAGCCACTTGTGCCCGTTTAGACGAGAGGAATTCCTTTGTTTACACGGACACGTTATCAGTACGGAAGTTTGCGGTTGAAGCAGAGGCAGAAAGGAGCGGATGCCTGGGAATTCCGCTACTACGTTCAGGACGAGACGGGCGGCCGCAAGAGGCAGCACGTGACTGTCGGAACGAGAAACGAATACCCGACCGAAGCGGCTGCGAAGAAGGCCGTGCAGGCCCTGCTTCTTAAACTCAACGCCGAAGCTCCAGGTGCGGAGTTGAATGTTCCCACGTTCGGCACTCTCATCGACAAGTTTGTCGCCGAAGAGATGTCCGAGCGGTATTCGACCCGCGCCGCATATCGGTCGATGCTGAAGATCCACATCCGACCGAAGTGGAGCGATTATCCCTTGGATCGGTTCAAGCCGATGGTCGTCGAGCAGTGGCTCCGCGAACTGAAGCTAGCACCGAAAACCAAAGCTCATATTCGAAGCCTGATGCATTTGATCTTCACTTGTGCTGAGCGGTGGTGCCTGATCGAAATGGGCAAGAATCCCATTGCTCTGGTTCGGGTGAAGAACAGCTCCAAGAGACTGCGACGCCCTCATGTGCTCACGGTTGACGAGTTCTACGCGATGCTGACCTTCCTTCGGGAGCCATACAGAACCATGGTGCTTGTTGCCCAATGCCTCGGTTTGCGGGTCAGCGAGATCATGGCATTGCAATGGGGCGATTTCGATTTTGAGGAGCTGACACTGTTGGTGCAACGGGCCGTTGTGCACGGTCGAGTGGATGAGGTCAAAACGGAATACTCACGCGACCACGTTCCGCTCGATTCGCAGCTAGCGGAGCTGTTACAGCAATGGCGCGCATCGACACCGTATCCGGCGGAGGAGGATTGGGTCTTTGCCAATCCGGCGACCGGCAGGCCGTACCATCAGGAACAGATTCAGAAGCAACACCTGAAAAAGGCGGCGGTGAAAGCAAAACTTGGGAGCAACATCGGCTGGCACACGTTTCGTCACACGTATCGTTCGTGGCTCGACGAGACGGGCGCTCCCATGAAAGTGCAACAGGAGCTGATGCGGCACGCCTCGATCCAGACGACGATGAATGTCTACGGACAGGCGATGACGGCAACCAAGCGCCAGGCGAACAGCAAGGTTGTAGAAATTGTTTTGGGCAAGCCAAAGGCGATATCCGCCTGAAGGCTTCTGGTACGCCTTTTAGCGTTCTTTTCTTATCAGGGGTTTTTGGGGGTTTGTCGGTTACTGCTGATTCCTTGTAACCGATTGATTTATTTGGTTGCGGGGGCTGGATTTGAACCAGCGACCTTTGGGTTATGAGCCCAACGAGCTACCAGACTGCTCCACCCCGCACTTCGATAATACTGACTGCTGTAGATCAGGTCAAACGACGACACAGTCGAAACGCATGCGTCTTCTTGCCGGAGCAGTTTGAACCCACGTTCCTTCCCACGCACGCGACGCAGTTTGAACACGCTTAACCCGCGCACACGACCAGCATGAGTCACCCGTGGAAGGATCGAACCTGCGAAATCAGGGTGATGACCACTCCGTACCGACCGACTGGCTTAACCCGGACGTTCTCTGCTGGACGCCGGACAACCACCGCTGGCGCCGTTGAAGGCGACAGTGCCGCAACCATCTGCGTCGCTGACTCTTCTCGATTGCGTGGTTGCTGGGACTTGTTGTGTTCGCCGCGGCATAGTTGACGTTCTTCATCCGGCGATTCGACCACAGCGGTGGCAGTGCGGCACACTAACAACAGAAAGCCAAAGGTGCTATAGCGAAGAACTCAATGGGTCGCCGGATTGTCCGCAACCGATTGGTAGTACTTCTGCAAGATGTAAAAGGCCTGCTTCTTCTCGCCCTTGTCCGACACGAGACCTTTGCGGTTGTAGAAATTCTGGATATCGGGAAGCTCCCGCCGTGGCGAGCGAAAATCCATCAGGATCCAAGGACTCATGCCGCGCAGGAACGTGATCCGCCGAAGCATTCCGACTTGATGGTCATAGACATTTGCCTGGTACTCCTCCGTCCAGCGCTCGGTAGGGGGGCCGTGCAGGCCGGCCTTGGCTCCCGCGCCAAGCTCGCTCATGATGAGCGGCTTATTGTAGGAAGACGACCAGGTGGTGCGATCGGCCAGCTCCGGGGTTCCTTCATACCAGCCGATATATTCGTTGCAACCCAGCACGTCGAGATCGGTGCCCAGCGGATCATCCAGCACTCTCGCATCTTTGTCCGAAGCCGAACGCGACACCAGCAGCGCCGCTGTGACTAGACGAGTTGGATCGTTCTGGCGGGCGGTCTTGATCAGCGTCCGCAGAAAATCAAGCCGCGCGGGAGTATTGGGCGTTTCATTGGCCACCGACCACAGGATCACCGAGGCTTTGTTGCGGTCGCGGCGAATCATCTCTTCGAGTTGGTTCTTCGCGTTGGCGAGGGTGGCCGGGTTCTCCCAATCAATCATCCAGTACACCGGGACCTCGGACCACACCAGGATGCCCATGCGATCAGCCAATCGCGTCATGCGTTCGTCGTGCGGATAGTGCGCCAGTCGCACATAATTCACTCCCAGCTCCTTTGCCCATCCAAGCAAAGTGCGCACATCTTCTTCGCTCCAGGCGCGCCCGGAACGATAAGGAGCTTCGGCGTGAATCGACACACCACGGAGAAAGATCGATCTGCCATTGAGCAGGATGTCGGTACCGCGCACCTCGATCGTTCGGAATCCGATGGTGTCGCGCAGATGATCCGTGCCGGCGTCGATCTCAATGTCGTAAAGCCTCGGATTCTCGGGCGACCAGCGCTGCAGCGTAAGGGGAGCCTGGAGGGTGATCACGGCCCGCCCGCTTCCATCGGTGGTCGCGCTCGCTTTCAGACCCAGCTCGGGAATGCTGACGCTGACGGGCACGCCTGCCCGTGCACCGTCCAAGTGAATCCAGCCGGCGAGCGTCGATCCCGGTCCTCGCTGAAGTTGCAGCGAGTAGTCGTCAACAAACACCTCCGGCGTCTCGATCAACGAGACGTCGCGGGTGAGTCCACCGTAGTTCCACCAATCGGTGTTGAGGGTCGGCACAGCGTCGCGCCGCCGCTGGTTGTTCACATAGATGACCGCAAAGTTGCCGCCATCTTGCAATAGCTTTGTAATATCGCAGTCGAATGGTGTGTAACCGCCTTCGTGATCACAAGCTTTTTCGCCATTCACATAGACATGCGCCATGTAGTTGGCGGCTCCGACATGCAGAAAGGTTCGCGTATGCGGTTTCGGATGATAGTTGAAGTCCTTTTCGTACCAGATTGTGCCCTCGTAGAAAAATAGATTCGTGCGTTGCGAGTTCCAATCGCCCGGCACCTGCAGCGTCGGCGAGGTAGCGAAGTCATACTCAACCAGCTTCTGCGATTTGGGATCGGGCCTCTCATTGAGAAAGTAGCCGTCCTTCCGAGGCTGCATGCGAAAGTCGTAGTAGCCGTTGTCGTAGGGATCGATAATCGTGTGCCAGTCGCCGTCAAGACTGATGGCGGTGCGGTGATCGGCGTCAACCAGCAGCTTAGGATTGTCAGCGCCTAAGCAGAGAGCCGCGGCGACCAAGAGAAAAACGCCGAGATGACAATACAGCTTCAAATTCTTCGCCATGGATGAGTTCATGCCATTATTTTTGCGGGCGATCGCGAAGCCACCCGCGTAACGCGTCTCGAGGGGGCAGTTTGAGGTACTCAATAGCGTTGCGGTAACAAACGTCTTCTACCAGGCGGCCCAGCAACGCCTCCTCCTCGGGCAGTTCGCCGCGGGCGGCATCTTGTCCAATCATGTCGCAAAGGAGGCGGCGGAAATATTCATGCCTTGGATATGATAGAAACGAGCGCGAATCTGTCACCATGCCGACAAAACGCGCGAGAAGTCCCGTATTCGAGAGCGCTTCGATCTGGCTCATAATTCCCTGCCGCTGGTCCATAAACCACCACGCGCTGCCGTACTGAATTTTTTCCGGCGTCATTCCGTCCTGAAAGCTACCGGCCACCGTCGCAAACAAGTAGCTGTCAGCTGGATTGGAGTTATAGAGGATCATCTGCGGCAAGGCGTTCTCCCGGTACAGCAGATCGAGATAGGCGGTCAAAGCTCGGCCCTGAGGATAGTCCCCGATGGCATCGAAGCCGGTATCAGGCCCAATAGCGCGGCAGGCAGTGCTGTTCACGTTCCGCCGCGCGCCGAGATGAAGTTGCTTGGTCCAGCCTTTTTCGCTATCGAGCTGGGCGAAGAACAACATCAGAAACGATGCAAACTGTTCATGCTCGTCGGGGCTGACAGGAACGCCTTCAAGACCGTTCCTGAAAATGGCCGCAGCTCTCGCTTCTGTGCATGGGACTGCGTAGCACTGTGGCAAGCCGTGGTCTGACAGGCGGCAGCCATGACGATGAAACGCGTCGTGTCGCTGGCGCAACGCCGTTAAGAAGCTTGCCAAATCGCGGACGTCCACATCACTCGCCGCGCGCAGCCGCTCGAGCCAGGCATTGAATTCAACGACGTCCAAAATCGCCAGCGCTCGATCGGGACGAAAGGTCGGCAAGACCTGCGTCTCGAAACCGGAATCGATAATAGCTCGATGATAGGCCAGATCGTCCGTCGGATCGTCGGTTGTGCAAAGCGCCTCGACCCGAAACTTCCGCAGAATGCCCTGCGCCGTGAGTCCGTTTCGGAGTTGTTCGTTGGCACGTTCCCAGATCGAGGGCGCGGTACTCTCGTCCAGCAATTCAGTGATTCCGAAGCAGCGTCGCAGCTCCAGGTGCGTCCAGAGACATAACGGATTGCGCAAGGTGTACGGAACCGTCCCGGCCCAAGCCAGGAACTTTTCGTAAGGAGCGGCGTCGCCGGTGCAAAACCGCTCGGGCACACCGTTGGCCCGCATGGCCCGCCACTTATAATGATCTCCCTCCAGCCACAGCTCCGACAGACTTGCGAATTGCCGGTCGGCTGCAATATCGCGAACTGGAATGTGGCAGTGATAGTCATAGATGGGCTGCGTCGCAGCATGATCGCGATAGAGGCGGCGCGCCAACTCCGACGAAAGAAGGAAGTCCTCGTCCAGGAACCTGCCCGCAGACTGTTGCGTGGGAACTCGCATGGGTATCGACTCGCCGCCCCCTAGTCTCATACGGATTCGCAATCTGCGCAATCCGCACCCTGCTCTCGCGCTCGGGGCCAACGCAGTGCGAAAATAAGCCGGATCCATTTTCACAGGGAGAGCAGCTTGGCAGAGATCCAAACCATTCGCCGAGGGTTCGCCGATCGCATCCTTTCGCTCGACGAGATTCGCGACGTCGTTCACCGTGCGGCTCGCGGTCTGCGCCTGGATGGCAAGCGCGTGCTCACGATCATTCCCGACGGCACGCGTACCATGCCGATGCCCATGATGTTCGAAATCCTGCAGGCGGAAATCGGCAGGCAGGCAGCTGCTTGCGATTACCTCGTCGCCCTCGGCACGCATCCCCGCATGAGCGATCAGCAGCTTTCCGCGCTGATAGGCCGCCCGGTGGTGAACGAAAGGTGCGGCAAAGCGCGCGTCTTCAACCATCATTGGGACGTGCCTGGAACGCTGGTTGAAATCGGCGCCGTTCCGGCAGACGACGTGATGCGCATCTCTCGCGGGCTGCTGCGTGAACCGGTTATCGTAAGGATCAACCGTGCCATCTTCGACTATGACCAGGTGCTCATCTGCGGACCGGTGTTCCCGCACGAAGTGGTTGGGTTCTCCGGCGGCAATAAGTACTTGTTCCCCGGCATCAGCGGCGACGAGATGATCGATTGGACGCACTGGCTGGGAGCGCTGCTGGGAAGCTACGAGATCATCGGCGCCGGCTACACGCCGGTGCGCGAGATCATCGACAAGGCGGCGCAGCTGGTTCGCGTGCCGGTCGCCTGCTTCTCGCTGGTCGTTTCCGACGAAGGAACTCACGGCATCTACTTCGGCCGGGCGACGGAGGCTTGGGAAGCGGCTGCAGCGCTGGCCGCGCAGAAGCACATCGTCTGGATCAAGCGGCCGTTCCAGCGCGTGCTGAGCCTCATGCCCGAGCGCTATGCCGATATCTGGACCGCCGCCAAAGGCATGTACAAGGTCGAACCGGCGATCGCCGACGGAGGCGAGGTCGTCATCTACGCTCCGCACATCACGGAATTCAGTTACACCCACAAGGCGTTTCTCGAGCAGATCGGCTATCACTGCCGCGATTATTTTCTTCAGCAATGGTCGCGATTCACCGACATTCCGCGCGGCGTAATCGCTCACTCCACGCACCTGAATGGCAAAGGAGCCTTCGACGTAGCCACCGGCGTTGAGACGCGCCGAATCCGCGTGACCCTTGCGACCGGCATCTCTGCCGAGCGCTGCGAACGCGCTAATCTCGGCTATCTGGGCCCAACCGGCGTCGATCTTGAAGAGTGGCGGCATCGCGAAGACGAGAGGATCAAAGTAGTTCCGCGCGCCGGCGAGGTACTGTTTCGGTTGCAACAGGAATTGCCGGGCACGAACCCGGCTCCGGCCGAAGAGTTCGCGGGCCGCAAGGCGTGAACTCCGTTTCGTCGAAGAAAGCCGAGAGCATGGGGCGCCGTCGATGGCTGATCTGCGCGCTGCTTTTCTTCGCTGCCACGGTGAATTACATGGACCGGCAGGTCATCGGACTGCTGAAGCCGCTTCTGCAGCATGATCTGGGCTGGACGGAAATCGGCTACAGCAACATCGTCTTCGCCTTCCAAGCCGCCTACGCCATTGGATTGCTGGTCGTCGGTCGCGCGATGGATCGGCTGGGCACGCGCAAGGGATTTTCTCTGGCCGTGCTGGTGTGGAGCGTGGCTGCCATGGGCCATGCCGCGGCGCGCTCGGTGTTGCAATTCGCGTTGGCACGCTTTGCCCTTGGGCTGGGCGAGGCCGGCAACTTCCCAGCCTCCATTAAAACCGTCGCAGAGTGGTTTCCCAAACGCGAGCGCGCGCTGGCTACGGGAATCTTTAACTCCGGAACTAATATCGGCGCGCTGGTCGCGCCGCTGCTCGTGCCCTGGCTCACCTACCGCTATGGCTGGCGCATGTCCTTCATCGTGACCGGCGCGCTAGGCCTGCTATGGCTGGCCGCGTGGCTCATCTTCTATCATGCCCCTGAAAAAGATCGTCGCCTCTCGGCCCAGGAGCTCGCCTACATTCGCAGCGATCCAGGCGAACCCGAGGAGTTCCTGCCCTGGGCAAAGATCGTGCGCTACCGTCAGGCGTGGGCGATCGCGGCTGGAAGGTTCCTTACCGATCCCATCTGGTATGTCTACCTCTTCTGGGTGCCGGATTTCCTGCATCGGAATCTTGGCCTCGACTTGAAAGCCATGGCGATGCCGCTGTTCGTCATCTACACCGGCGCGACGCTGGGCAGTATCTTCGGAGGAGGACTCTCGTCGTACTTCCTGCATCGCGATTTTAGCTTGAACGGCAGTCGCAAAGCGGCGTTACTTGTCTGCGCATTGGCGACTGTTCCGGTCATCTTCGCGTCGCAAACGCGCAACGTCTGGCTGGTGGTCGCCCTGGTCGCGATTGCGGCGGGTGCGCACCAGGGCTGGTCGGCGAACATGTACACCCTGGCGTCGGACATGTTTCCCCGCTCTGCGGTGGGCAGCGTTGTCGGCTTCGCCAGCATGGCCGGTTCCGTCGGCGGGATGTTCGCCGCCAAGGCTGTGGGCTACACGTTGCAGTGGACGCAATCCTACACCCCCGTCTTCGTCATCGCGGGATCGGTATACGTGCTGGCGTTCCTGGTGGTGCAGGCTTTGGCGCCGAAACTTCAACCGGTCACGGGCGGCCAGCCACCATCGGAATGAGCTACGCGGACATGCGAACGGCAGCGAGCGACTCGTCGGGGGTCACACGTTAACGCCGCTGGCAAGGAATCCGCCGTCGACCACCAGCACTTCTCCATTAACAAAGCTGGCTGCATCGGACGCGAGAAAGATCGCAGCGCCGACCAGTTCTTCGACATTTCCGAAACGTTTCATCGGAGTTCGCGTCAGCAGTTCGCGTCCGCGTTCGGTCCCATCGAGAAGCCCTTCATTCAAGGGCGTGCGGAACACTCCCGGAGCAATTGCGTTGACGCAGACCCCGCGCCCGCCCCATTCAGTGGCCAGCGACTTGGTCAACGCCGCAACCCCGGCCTTACTGGCCCCGTAGGCAGCCACTTCGTAGAGCGCGACAAAGCTGGTGAGCGATGCGATGTTGATGATGCGCCCATAGCCTCTCTCCAACATATGCCGGCCGAAAACCTGCGCCGCGCGCAACGTTCCGGTCAAATTGGTGTCGAGGATGGCGTTCCACTCCTCGTCCGTGAGGTCGAGAGTCCGCGTACGTTTGGTAACGCCGGCGCAATTGACGAGGATATCGACCTTGCCAAACTCAGCCAGCGTCGCGCTTAGAAGATTTTCCAAGCTGGCGCGATCGCGCACATCGGAAGCAGTCCGCAAACTTCGACGACCGAGAGTTTCGATTTCCGCAGCAGCCGAACTGATCCGATCGGTGCGCCTGCCGCTGGGCACAACGTCGGCGCCTGCTTGCGCCAGCCCTAATGCCAGGGCACGTCCGATGCCGCTGGTCGCGCCCAGTACAACCGCAGTTCTTCCGGATAAGTCCAGGTCTTTGTATGCCATTCTTTCCTCGTCTAAGCATACCGCGAGCCAGCCGTGGCGCTGGATCTATCGACTGCGCGAGGAGTTCCGTCGACGCAAACCCTATTTGTGCGCATCGCTATTATTTCGAGGTTTGCGGCTTGTTGAGGGCCTGCTGTGAGGACTCGGGTGGCACCTTACTGAATGCGTTCTGGTACGTTGCCAGAAGCGTCTTGGCGAGGGAGTCTCCTTGGGTGTCGGCTTGCCTCAACAACTTGTAGGCGAGCGCAACGTCCCGCTTCAACTGCGTGCCTTGCAGGTAGAGTGTCGCCAGGTTCGCGAGGGCGCGTGCCCGTCCCTTGTCGGCAGCGGCCTGGAACCAGAGCAGCGCCTTCTGCTCGTCCAGCGGAACGCCGCGACCGTGCATATACATCACGCCGAGGTTGTTCATGCCCATGGCATCCCCCTGCTCGGCCGCTCTGCGATACCAGAGGGCCGCCTGCGCATAATCCTGCACCACGCCCTGGCCCCGCTCGTAGAGTGAACCAAGATTGTTCTGCGCCTGCGCGTCGCCCTGCTGTGCCGCCACCTGAAACCACTTCGCGGCCTGTTCGAAGTCGCGCGGCACTCCCCTGCCCTCAAGATAGACGCTACCCAGGTTGCACTGCGACACGGCGTATCCCATAGCGGCGGCCTTCCGATACCACACGATCGCTTCGGAAAAACTCTGCGAGACGCCGCGCCCAGTTTCGTACATCAGGGCCAGGTTATGGGCCGCGCCCATCTCTCCCAACAATGCGAGTTTGCGATACCAGCCGGCGGCTTCAACATCATCCTTCGGTACTTTTAGGCCCTGGTCATAGGCGATCGCGGCGATTGCCATAGAGTTCCGATCGCCGTGCCGCGCCTTCGCCAGGACCGCCTGGAAGTCTTGATCGCTGAGATGCGCGAGAACTTCCTTGGCGGTCGCGGCGTACACCACTTCGCCGCATACCATCGCGGCGAAGACTGCCGCTGTCATGTAAGGGACACCCCAACCCCAGCGCAATCTGGACATCGCGCACCCCTTTATCCAACCCGTGCCCATGCTTTTAAAAAATTGGTCGGGAGTTTACGTCCGGATCAGGGAGAAAACAAGTAGAAAAGCTGAGTTTCGCAGAACGCTGAATTTCGCAGAACTTTGGTTGCAGAACGTGTGGGCGAGCGCCGCAATCAGAAAAGGCCCCCGCCAGCGGGAGCCTGCTCTCAGGTAACTAAGCCGTTCTTACTGGAAGCTCGAACCGTCGCTCCGTTTGAGCGTTGGACGATCATCGTCCGTCGAACTCCCATTGCCATTGGTAGTTCCGCTGCTAGGGGAGGAATCCGCCGTCGCCCGGCGCAACGTGGGACGGTCCTTATTGTCCTTGTCGGTCTGCACCTTGTGACGATTCTCCAGCGAAGCCAACCGTCCCTTCACCTGATCGAACTCGGAGGTGTTGACAATGTACTCGTCGCGGGGCGGCAGCACGTTCTTCATCTCATTCTGCGCGTGCTCCACGCGATCCGGCGTCATGGGGTGCGACGAAAACGCTTTGGCGATGGCGCCTGGCTTCTTTTTCTCCTGAGCCTCAATTTTTTCGAAGAAGGAGATGAACGACTGCGGATCGTAGCCGGCCTTGTACATGTATTCCATGCCGAGGAAGTCGGCTTCAGATTCGAAGTTACGCGAGAACTTCATGAAGGTGAGCGGCACGCCGATGCTCAACGCCGCTTGCGAGGCCTCATACACCGCCCATCCACCGGGCACGAAGATCAGCGGAATGCTCGCCAGGTTTACGATGTTGCCGCGCGTCTGTTCACGCGCCACGTGGCACGCCGCCACATGGGCAATCTCATGCGCCATCACCCCGGCCAGTTCTGCTTCATTGTCCGCCGCGAGGATCAGTCCTGAATTCACATAGAAAAAGCCGCCTGGCAACGCGAACGCATTGATTTCGTCGGTGTCGATCACTTTGATGGTGAAGGGCACTTTTGCATCGGAATTGCGCACAAGATTTTGCCCGATGCGATTGATGTACTCGGTAACGACAGGATCGCTGACCATCTTGGCGCTATGCTCGACCTGCGCGGCATACTGATGGCCCATCGCGACCTGCTTGTCGAGCGAGTACCAATTGCCCATGCCCTTGTTGCAGCCGACATTGCGATTGCCGATAGCGTCCAGATCGGCCAGCGTAGCCTGCGACGGAGCGTTCTTGTCGGGCTTTGCATTCGGTGGATCCTGAGGAGCGGGAGGGTCTTGCGCCGTGTTGGTCGTGGTATTAGAGGGACTCTGCGCCGGACTGGACGTGTTTTGCGCAAAGCTGCCAGGAACCAAAGCCAGCGCCAGCACCGACAGAAACAGTTTTTGCAAAACAGATTGCATGATCCACACCTAACCGGGGCCTGGTTTCAGGAAGTTGGTCCAGCCGCACGCCGCCCCGAGGGCCTAACTTCCTCAACACCTATAGATTCCGTTTGTTGCCAAGTGCGCCCCTTTATTTTCGTCCCTTCCGGCGGCAAAGTCCAATTCCAAGTTGTTGGATGACCACAATTCTTGCAAAGCCCTAACCGGCTGCTGAAAACTCCGCAGTTGACGGGTCAGCGCCTTGTTTCTGGCGCAAGGGCCCCCGCCAGGCGCTCTGCACTTTCTTATCCCGCCCAACCTTGGCATCGCGGATCTGCGGTTCACGAGCCGCTACAGTACTTCTGCCTTACCCCCGCATAGTCCGTTGCGGTACTTCGCAACACAAGCCCCGCGCGAGTTAACCAGCTGGCGCTGGGCTTGCTCATGCAAGTCGGGGCGCAGGCCGCGTAGCGGCCGACTGGCGGGGCGCTACTACGCGCGGGGCACGCCCACGAAGACAAACATTATCTTGCGCCATCTCCTTCCGTCAGAGCGATAATGGACTTATGCAGCGTCGTTTCCTCACGGCGATGTTAGGCGCATTCCTCGTCAGCGCTCCTTTGCACGCGCAGCACGGCGGCCACGGAGGCATGTCGGGCGGCGGTCATGGGGGGTTTGCGGGCGGGGGTGTAAGCGCAGCTCCGGCCGGACGATCCTACGGAGGAGCGTCAATGGTCGCGCGTCCGGTCCCGGCGCGCCCCGGCAGCTACGCTCTCTCGAATCCCGTGCGTTATCCTCACGGCCCCGGCTACCGCCCCTATCCTGTCCGCTACCCCTATCACGGCTACGGGCGCTGGGGCTATCCCTCGATCTTCTGGCTCAACGGTTGGACGGGATATTATCCGGGTTTCTGGTATGGCGGTCTGGGATGGTACGACGACAGTTATTCGTACTCCTATCCCTACGCCTACCCGCAGACGTATCCCGTTTATCCCGACTCGACGGCTCCCGACGCTGATGTCTACGCGCAACAGCAGGACGAAATTGATCGCCTGCAACAGCAGGTCTCTCGACTCAGCGACCAGCAGGCGACGCTCAGCACAAGGCCGACCGAGCCACAGACTCAATCTAAGCCAACGATCCACGGTCAGACTGTCCTGGTTTACAAGGACCGACACACGGAAGAAATCGAGGACTACGCGATCGTGGGCAAAACTCTATGGATCTTCAACGAAGAGCGTGCGCGTAAGGTGCCCCTGTCGCAGCTCGATCTGTCTGCCACCATAAAAGCCAACGAGGACCGCGGCATCGACTTCCACGTGCCTCAGTAGCGCACCAGGGATCAGAGTTTGACGGTGTTGTGACCAAGCGATACCCGTTCCTGTGCCAGCTTGTTCTCTGAAGCAACCTTTTTTCTCTGAGCAGCTTGTTCCCTGACAGCCTGTTTGTACGGAAGGGGCGCGCCTTCAGGCGCGCCGTTTAAGGCTTAATTGTTATGCGAGCCGATTCATCGGCGACATTGTTCCGCGAAGGCGTGAACCGGAGCCCTCACGGTCTCTGGCCCATTAACCGCGCGAGACCACGCTTTCCGCCGAGTGGTCGAAATAGTTCATAGCCTCCAGATCGGCGAGCAGCCCAGGACCTGCTGGCCGCCATCCCAGTCGCTGCTGCGTTAATGCGCTCGACGCTGGGGCGTCGATACTCACAAAGAACCCGAGCCAGCCAAAATGCTGGGCTGCCTCCTCAGGAGATTTGGAAACGACCGGCACATTCAGTCCCCGGCCGATGGCCTCAGCGATCTCTCGCAGCGACACCCCCTCTTCGCCGACCGCGTGATACCGGGCTCCCGCCGAACCCTTCTCCAGCGCCAACCGGTAGAGTGGGGCAACATCAAGCACGTGCGCAGCGGGCCAGCGGTTGAGCCCCTCACCCACATATGCCGAGACACCCTTCTCGCGGGCCACAGCGATCATGTAGGTGACAAGTCCCTGCTTGACCGTGTCATGCACCTGCGGCAGGCGCATGACCGACGCCCGTACCTTACGCGCAGCCATGGCAACTGCTGTCTCTTCCGAAACTCGGGGAAACGACGGGATGGGGGCGGGCACGTCGTCTTCGGTCGCGAGATGTCCTGGTGCAACCAGCGCAGTCCCAGAGGTCACGACCAAGGGGCGGTCTGAACCCGCGAGCGCGGAGCCGAGTACCTCGATGGCTCGCTTGTCCATCTCACAGTTCGCAGCGAATTTCGAGAAGTCATGGTTAAACGCGGCGTGAATCACGCCATCGGACATCGTTGCTCCGCTGCGCAGGCTCTCCAGGTCTTCCAGATCGCCTCGCTGCAGCCTGGGCACCCGCGGCGATAAGGGACCTCGCGCCTGCATCTGAGCGCGCAAGACCGAGTACCTGATGACCAGCGTCGATCAGATCCCGGACGACTGCCGTACCAATGAAGCCGGTAGCGCCGGTAACAAAAACCTTCATATTATTTTCTCCTAAGCATTTGTGAATTCGGTCGATAGAGACGAAGCGTTAACACTACTTCGAAGTCGAGTTGAAGCTTTCGCAGTGATCAATCTCCATTCGTCCGCTGAACTTGGCACACCATCGATCTCGATCAATTCGTGCAACCAATCTTCTGCTGAGTGCTCCGCCTGTTCTGACCCGAATAACCGTGTCACGGCGTGGAAGAATGCTGACAACTCTCGCTCCGCCATTGTCATGAGGTCGGCGCAACGAGAGTTGGAGTGTTTTGACGGTTTAGGGAGAGCGAGTGAATTCATGTTCCTCACCCCTTGAAGGCGGAATAGTCGGGACCAGTTGTTGACAGGCGGCCACATTCCGACTAAAACGGAGGATGTCTCCGAATCAGTAGATAAGATAACCGGAGACGATCTCCGGTTGCAACTTTTTTGTATGCCGACGGACTGTCAGAAAACTTCCCCACGAAAACCGCGCACCGACGCGCTGCGGAACCGTGAGCGCATTCTGGAGGTGGCGAAGAAAGCGTTCACCCGGTCTGGCGCGAACGCCAGCCTCGACGAGATCGCTAAAGAGGCAGGTGTCGGCGCGGGAACTCTGTATCGTCATTTTCCTACTCGAGACGCGCTGATCGAAGCGGTCTATCGGACTGAGGTCGAAAAACTGGCCGCAGCCGAGAAGAAGTTCTCCGAAAGCCTTCCTCCCATCGAGGCCTTGCGAGCATGGATGCTGCTATTTGTCGACTATATCGCGACCAAGCAGATTATCGGCCCAGCTCTAAATTCGCTCGTCGGAGGGCCTTCGAAGCTGTATGAGGGCTCGCGCGGTCAGATCCAGGGAGCCATTGATTCTTTGGTGCAGCGCGCAATCGAGAGCTGCGACATCCGCAGAGATCTGGAGGCATTCGATCTGCTCCGCGCACTGATCGGGGTCTCCCATGTGGCGTCCGGTCCTGAATGGCGGCAAAGCGCCAGGAGACTCGTGGATATCCTCATTACCGGTTCGCGGCCAATCAGATAGCGGTATATGTCTGCAGACCCTGTGCCTGCGTGCTGAATATTTGAGAGCACCTCAACCGGCTCAAGGGCTCCCCTTTTGCCTTAATCCGAAAGGATGGGAGCCGGGGATCAGGCATCCCCATGCTAAACTTTAAGGACCTGTATGGCTCAGATTCAGCGTAGAAAGTCTCTTACCGCCACGGTGGGCGGTGTGCGCGTCGGCAGTGATGCACCAATTGTGGTGCAGTCCATGACCAACACTGACACCGCCGACGTCGATGGCTCGATCCGGCAGATTGCCGCGCTCGCCCGCGCCGGTTCCGAACTGGTTCGCGTGACCGTGAACAACGATGAAGCGGCTGCCGCCGTCGCGCCGATCGTCGACGGCCTCGACCGTCTAGGCATCCACGTGCCCATCATCGGCGACTTCCACTATAACGGCCACATTCTGTTGAAGAAGTATCCCGAATGCGCGCGGTCGCTGGCGAAGTACCGCATCAATCCCGGCAATTGCTCGATCGGCAAGAAGGACGACGACAACTTCCGCACCATGATCGAAGTCGCCATCGAGAACGATAAGCCGGTGCGCATCGGCGTGAACTGGGGGTCGCTCGACCAGACGTTGCTGACACGCCTGATGGATGAGAACTCCAGGCTCGACGATCCCAAGGACGCGCGCGACGTGACCATGGAAGCCATGGTGCAAAGTGCCCTGCGCTCGGCCGAGCTCGCCGTGAGCTATGGCATGCGGCCGGAGCAGATCATCCTGAGCGCGAAGGTCAGTGGAGTGCAGGACCTGATCGACGTCTACCGCGAGCTGGCGCGACGTTGCCAGTATGCCTTGCATCTCGGACTCACCGAAGCGGGCATGGGCGCGAAAGGCATTGTCGGCAGCGCCGCGGCTCTCGCTGTCGTTTTGCAGGAAGGTATCGGCGATACCATTCGCGTGTCGCTTACGCCGGCTCCGAACGGTGATCGCACCGAAGAGGTCACCGTCGGCCAGCAGATTCTGCAATCCATGGGCATTCGCAGTTTCACCCCGCAAGTCACCGCCTGCCCAGGCTGCGGCCGTACTACCAGCACCTTCTTCCAGGAGATGGCCGAGCAGATTCAGGCTTACCTTCGCGAACAGATGCCGGTATGGAAGACGCGCTACTCGGGCGTCGAGGACATGAAGGTTGCGGTGATGGGTTGCGTGGTGAACGGCCCCGGCGAGTCGAAGCATTCGAACATCGGTATCTCGCTGCCGGGGACGTTCGAAGAACCCAAGGCCCCGGTCTACGTCGATGGCCGCCTGATGCTGACGCTTAAGGGCGATCACATCGTGCCTGAGTTCATCAAGATCGTCGACCAGTATGTCGACTCGCACTACGCAGCGAAAGAGCAATTGATCGGGATTGGCAGCAATTAGCGCGGATTCCCCATCCTACGCCGTCGTCTGGCGTAGGGTAGGAGCGACGCGGAGGGCACGTACGAAACATTTTTTTCAGGCGCAATTTCCACTGCGGACTGATCTAGAATTTCCCTAACCGTCCGTGAAGTCTGCTACCAAGAAATCGAAACGCCTCAAGCAAAAACCTGGCGAGAAGCCGGTTTCGCAAGCTACGCTCAAACTGCGCCTGCTCAAGCGCCTGAAATGCACGCTGAAATACGAGAAGCTTGCGTGGTCGTCCGGAGCAACGCTCGTTGCAGGTGTCGACGAAGTTGGTCGCGGATCGCTCTTCGGTCCCGTCGTCGCCGCTGCCGTCATTCTCGATCCGAGCTATCGCATTCGCGGACTGCGCGACTCCAAGCTGCTCGACCGCGAGCAGCGCGAGAACCTTGCTCCCAAGATTCGCGAGCACTCGCTCGCCTGGGCCATCGCTGCCGTCGACGTCGCGACCATCGATCAGATCAATATTTACTGGGCTTCGAAACGCGCCATGGAAGACGCTGTCGGCAAGCTCACTGTGCGGCCCGATCACCTGCTGATCGACGCCATGCGCATCACCTTCGATTGTCTGCAGACGCCGATCATTCACGGCGACGCGCTGTCGGCCTCGATCGCCGCCGCCTCGATCATCGCCAAGGTCGAGCGTGACGCGATGATCAGCGCCTGGGACCCTGTGTTTCCGGAATACCGATTGGCTTCGAACAAAGGTTACAGCACGCCGCATCATCTGAAGATGTTGCGTGAGAAAGGTCCGACTCCGCTGCATCGGCTGTCCTTTGCGCCGGTGTGGACGTCGTCTGCTCCCCAGGAAGTGCTGGAGTTCATGTTGGAAGAAGGAGAAGAAGCACCAGCAACCAGCAACTAGCGCGCTGAGCGCGGAGGCTGCACAACATAAGCCCATCGTGCGGGAATCCGTGTTCAATCGGCCATAGAAGACTGGCGCCGTGTCCGACTGCAGGGGTTGTCCGTGACCACCATCACAGACAGCCATCTGGCCTGGCGTGACACTGGGAGGAAGCATTAGCCCCGTTTCTGGTTTCTCTACCACGAACGGATGCGCCCAGAGGCGTCTCGAGGGGGACGCAAAGAGAACCGGCCCGGTTTGACGGTGGAAATCCCCAGGGCTTCTCCTGACCTGTCCTTTCTCCATGCAGGCAGAATTTGAGCTATTTAGTCCCCGGGAGAATCTGCAAACGTAACAGAATGGAGAGCTGTTCTAATTGTTTCCGGCTTTTGCAGTGCTGACGCGTGGTCTCTGGTCCCCACCCTCAACATAAGGGAAGCTGCGGAAAAGGGAGCTTGTCACCATGAACCGATCCTCCTCAAATCCGGACCTGAGCGCCTTCCTTAGTGCACGTGATTTTCTCCTGCAACATCGCACCGACTACGAATTTGTTTACCGGAACTTCCGTTGGCCACAGCTTAGCGAGTTCAACTGGGCGCTGGATTATTTTGACGCCTACGCCCGCGGTAATCAGACGACGGCCTTGTGGATGGTGGACGACACCGGCTCGGAATTAAGACTGAGCTATGACCAGATGTCGCAGCGCTCCAATCAGGTAGCCAACTTCCTTCGCAGAAATGGTGTGCGCCGCGGTGATCGCATCGTTGTCATGCTGCCCAACGTGGTGGAGATGTGGGAAGTCTTGTTGGCAGCCATAAAGTTGGGCGCGGTCGTCATTCCGACCGCCACCTTGCTTACCCGCGCCGATCTTCAGGACCGGCTTACGCGCGGTCGGGCGCGCCACGTGATCACCATTGCCGCCTTCACCAGCAGGTTCCCGGAGTTGCCCGGAGATTATTCGCGCATCGTCGTCGACGAGCCCGTCAAAGGTTGGATTGCCTACACGGCAGCCTACCTGGAACAGGAAACCTTCATACCTGACGCAGCGACAAAGGCAACGGACCCCCTGCTGCTCTATTTCACTTCCGGCACAACGGCTCAGCCCAAGCTCGTACTGCACACCCATCAGAGCTATCCCGTCGGTCATTTGGCGACGATGTATTGGATCGGTTTACGACCGGACGACGTTCACCTGAACATCAGCTCCCCAGGCTGGGGTAAGCATGCGTGGAGCAATCTCTTCGCGCCGTGGAATGCAGGCGCAACCGTCTTCGTACATAGCTATGCACGATTCGACGCTAAGAACACCCTCGAAGTGATTGCTCGCCACGGGGTGACCACATTGTGCGCTCCCCCCACGGTATGGCGTCTGCTGGTGCTAGAGGACCTCGGCGCCTTCCCCGTTCAATGCAAGGAATTGGTTAGCGCCGGCGAGCCACTCAATCCGGAGATCATTGAGAAAGTCAGGCAGTCATGGGGCTTGACCATTCGTGACGGTTTTGGACAGACGGAGACCGTGCTGGTGATCGGCAACTTCCCGGGTCAGGTCGTAAAGCCTGGTGCCGCCGGCGTTCCTTCGCCAGGACACGACATCTTGCTGCTGGACGCCGATGGAAACGAATCGACCGATGGTGAGATTTGCGTGCGGACGAACCCGGCACCCATCAGCTTAATGGCCGGCTACGTCGACGATCTGGAGCTGACAGCAAACGTCATGAAGAACGGTTGCTATCACACGGCCGATATCGCCAGCCGAGACGCCGACGGATACTACACATACGTCGGTCGAGACGATGACCTGTTCAAGTCGTCCGACTATCGCATCAGCCCATTTCAACTGGAGAGCGCACTGATCGAACATCCTGTTGTCGCAGAAGCCGCTGTGGTTCCGTCGCCCGACGCCATTCGCTGGAAGGTTCCCAAGGCGTACATCACTCTGAAGCCTGGCGTGGCCCCGTCACCAGCGGTGGCACACGAGATCTTTGGATTCGTTCGCAAACGTCTGGGCTCGCACCAGAGGGTACGCCGGATTGAGTTCGGCGAGTTGCCCAAGACGATTTCCGGGAAGATTCGCCGCGTCCAGTTGCGCTCCCAGGAGGAGAAAGAACGACCGGCGGGAGAAAGGCGCGAGTTCGAATACTGGGAAGAAGATTATCAGGAGTTCATCCGGCTGCGCGCCTATCGCTTGTACGAGGAACGCGGCGGTGAGCACGGACACGACTTCGAGGATTGGCTGCGGGCAGAGTCCGAGGTGCGCGAGAGAAAACTTGCCGTACCAGTTCTCAACTAGAGTGCCCCTACGCACGGGCTACTCGGACGAATGGATCCGCAGTACGCCATGCTCGAACGGACCTCACGCGAATGGCAGTTTCAGCTTCACATCCCCGGCATCTTCATCCCGGCCAGGCGGCGGGCGAAGCTCGGCTTGCCCATACCTTTGAACATCTTGCGCATTTGCGCGTACTGACGCAGCAGATGATTCACTTCCTGCACGCTCGTTCCCGATCCACGAGCAATACGCTTGCGGCGGCTGCCGTTGATCACGTCGTGGTGCTCGCGCTCATACGCCGTCATGGAGTTGATGATCGCCTCGACGCGATTGATTTCTTTCTCGTCTACCTTGTCGGCGACCTGCTGCATGTTGGCGAAGGGACCGATCTTCGGCAGCATGCTCATGATGCTCTGCATCGAACCCAGCTTCTTCACCTGGCGCAGTTGATCACGGAAATCTTCCAGCGAGAAGCCTTCTTTGCTGAGCGCCTTGGTCGCGAACTCTTCCGACTTCTTCTTGTCGAGCTTGGCTTCGGCCTTCTCGATGAGCGAGAGGATATCGCCCATGCCGAGAATCCGGCCGACGATGCGGTCGGGATGAAACGGCTCGAGCGCATCGTACTTCTCACCGACGCCGATGAACTTGATCGGCTGTCCAGTAACATTGCGAATCGAGAGCGCTGCGCCCCCGCGCGCATCACCGTCCATCTTGGTGAGCACTACCCCCGTCAACGCCAGCTTCTTGTGGAACTCATCGGCGGAGCGAACCGCGTCCTGTCCGGTCATGGAGTCGGCGACGAACAGAATCTCCTGCGGATTCAGGATCTTCTTCAGCGACTGCATCTCTTCCATCAACTGCTCATCGATGTGCAAACGTCCCGCCGTATCGACGATCAACACGTCACAGGCGTTGTTGATCGCTTCCCGCCGCGCTTCCTTTACCAGCCGCTCGACGGTCGCGGTGTTCGCCTCGTCGACCTTGCCTTCGTAGAGATGGCCCTTGATCGCTGCCGCCACAACCTTAAGCTGCTCGCGCGCGGCGGGACGGTAGACGTCGACCGAAACCAGCATGGGACGATGCCCGCCCTGCTTGAGCCAGTGCGCCAGCTTGCCCGATGTCGTCGTTTTGCCGGAGCCTTGCAGACCCGCCATCAACAGTACCGTAGGCGGCTGCGAGGCAAACTTCAGCTTGGCCGTATCGGTGCCAAGGATCGCGATCAGTTCGTCACGAACGATCTTAATGACCTGCTCGGCGGGCGACAACGCGGTCATGACTTCCTGACCCAGCGCCTTTTCGCGGATGTGTTCGATCAGTTCTTTGACGACGTTGAAATTCACGTCGGCTTCCAGCAGCGCCATGCGAATCTCGCGCAACGCCTCGCCGATGTTTTCTTCCGTCAGCTTGCCTTGCCCGCGAAGGTTCTTGAAGGCGCGCTGCAGCTTGTCTGTAAGATTTTCAAACATTATTCAGGAGTCCAAATCCGGGGGATGGAATCAGCGGAGCAGAACGCGTCTCCGCCGCCAAACATCAGGATATCACGGCAATTGCAGCGATCCGGTTGGGGTCTGGCGGTATACTTCAGCCGCCGCGAGGATCGTATTCGCGTGGATGGTCACCGTGTCTTCAACTCGGTTCGCATATCCCCCGGCGTAGGTGACCATGACCGGAATGTCGCGCGCCCGGGCTGCGCGAAACACCAACTCGTCGCGCTGCTTCAATCCGTCCATCGTCAGGTTCAGGCCACCCAGTTGATCCTCGCGATAGGGGTCGGCGCCGGCTACGTAACAGATCAACTCGGGATCGAATTGCCGCAACCCTGAGCTTATCGCGTTGTCGAGCCATGCGAGATAGTCGGCGTCGCCGCAGCCGTCCGGCAGGTCCACGTCGATAGAAGAGGGCGGCTTCCACGCAGGATAATTGTTCTCCTGGTGCAGCGAGATAGTGAAAACATCTTTGGCCGGAGCGTGGGACACGTTGGCCGCGCTCGATCCAGCTAGGGCCGATGTTTCTGAGGGTAGCGAGCCGGTTCTCTGTTTGGCAACCCCGAAAATGGTTGCTGTTCCGTTGCCCTGGTGCACGTCGCAGTCAATCGTCATTGCCCGACGGATCGACCCCTGTTTCTGCATTCGACGGATGGCGATCGCAAAATCATGCATCATGCAGAAACCTTCTCCATGATCGGGAAAGGCATGATGGAATCCGCCACCCATGTTGACGCAGACGCCTTCGCGCAAGGCACGTTCGGCAGCAAGAATCGACCCGCCGGTATGGAGCAAAAACGCATCCACCACCTCGGGCGAATACGGAATTTCCATCTGTAGTTCTTCGCGCGCACTGAGCGAGCCTTCCATCAATTTGTTCACGTAGTGCGGCGAGTGCACCAACAGGACATCTTCTTCCTTGGCCGGACTAGGCGCGATGAAATCGGACTCGTCCGCCTGGCCCGCGTTGAGAAGCCGCTCGCGAATCAGGCGGTACTTGTCGGCGCGAAAAACGTGTTGCCCGATCGGGAGAAAATATCGTTCGCTGTAGACGAGCTTAAAGGGCAGCATGGAGGTTGAACGGCAACTCACGATTGTAGAACCCGCCGGCAGAACCCGCCAGCGTGCACTGCTATGATGCTACCGATGGCTGCCGCAGCTCAGCTGACTTCATTTCGCCGTGCCGCAGGCTACAACTTGCTCGCCACATCGGGAGTGCTGCTGGTTGCCATTTTCCTTGCCTTCGCGCTCTTCGCGCCCTGGATCGCGCCGTATGACCCGGCGCATATCGACCTTCCCGGACGGCTGATGGCGCCCTCGGTGCAACACTGGTTCGGCACTGACGAGCTTGGGCGCGACATCCTTTCGCGCGTCATTTATGGTGCTCGCATCTCGATGCTGGTCGGCGGGTCAGTGGTGGCAGCGTCTCTGACGCTTGGCCTCCTTTTCGGCTCGATCGCCGGCTATTACGGAGGAATCACCGATCGGCTCCTGAACGTCATCGTCATGAACGCATTCATGTCGTTCCCCGGAATCCTGCTGGCGATTGCGTTCGTCGCTTTCCTCGGCCCCGGCATCTTCAATCTGATCCTCGCGCTGTCCATCGGAGGCTGGGTTGGCTACGCCCGCCTGGTGCGCGCCCAGGTGCTGGCGGTGCGGGAGCGCGAGTTCGTCGAAGCCGCTCGCGCTCTGGGCGCCAGCGATGGACGCATTATCCTGCGCCACATTCTTCCCAACATTATTCAGCCGGTCATCGTGCAGGCTGCCATCGGCATGGCCGGGGCGATTCTGGCCGAAGCCACCATGAGCTTTCTCGGGCTGGGCGTTCCGCCCCCGGCAGCCAGCTGGGGATCGATGCTGAACGACGCTCGCTCGCACCTCTTCGACTCGCCGCACTTGGTGCTCTTCCCGGCCGCGGCTGTCATGCTGGCCGTTCTCTCCTTCAACTTCATCGGCGACGGCCTGCGTGACTATCTCGATCCCCGGTCGCGAATCGAGGTAGGACTGTGAGGGCAGTTGCCAGTGGCCAGTTGTCAGTCGTGGGCTTGCCTTCTCCAAGGAACCCCGACTTTAGGCGGCATGGACTGGCCAAGTACATTCGTGGGGCTGTCGTCATGCTCGCTTGCTGCGTTTCTTGCCCGTCTCAAGATGTGCCTGCCGCTCCCTCCAAGCCGGGTTGGAAACTGACTTGGAGCGACGAATTCAACCAGCCAAACGGCTCCGCGCCAGACCCTTCGAAATGGACAGTGCTCACCGGCGGGAACGGCTGGGGCAATCAGGAACTGGAGTACTACACCAGCCGTCCGGAAAACCTACGCATCGAAAATGGCAATCTGGAAATCACCGCGCGCATGGAGGCTTATACCGCGACTGACGGGGTTCAACGTCCCTACACCTCGGCTCGGCTCCAGACCAAGGGAAAGTTTGAGCAGCTCTACGGCCGCATCGAGGCACGCATCAAGATTCCCTTCGGACAAGGCGTGTGGCCGGCGTTCTGGATGCTCGGCAGTGACATCGATAAGGTCGGCTGGCCGGCCTGCGGCGAGATCGACATCATGGAGAACATCGGCAAAGAGCCCTCCACCGTGCACGGCACACTGCACGGCGTCGGCTATGTTCCGGCCGGAGTAACCGCCGCCTATTCGCTTCCCGATGGCCGGCGATTTTCAGACGACTTTCATATCTTCGCAATCGAATGGGAACGCAGCCAGATCCGCTTTTACGTTGACCAGATTGTCTATGCAACTTATATTCCGCAGAATGCGCCAGCCGGCGCCAGATGGCCATTTGATCATGCGGAATTTGTTCTGTTGAACCTCGCCGTTGGCGGCGAGTGGCCCGGGTATCCCGACGACAAAACGCGCTTCCCGCAGCAAATGCTCGTGGACTATGTGAGAGCGTACGAGAAGAGTAGCAGGTAGTCACAGCATCAGGCGACTGCTTCGAACCGCACACGAAAGGCATCTACATCGCTATGGCACAAACTGAAAAAGCAATCCTCGGAGGCGGATGTTTCTGGTGTGTGGAGGCCGCGATCAAACAGTTACAGGGTGTCGAGTCGGTCATTTCCGGATACATGGGCGGAAAAGTTCCGAACCCTACTTATCAGCAAGTCTGTAGCGGCAAGAGCGGCCACGTCGAAGTTGCCGAGATCACCTTCGTCCCCTCGGTTATTACTTTTGAAGACCTGTTGCACGTGTTCTTCACGCTGCACGATCCCACGGCGCTCAACCGCCAGGGCAACGACGTCGGCGAGCAGTATCGTTCGGTCATCTTCTACCTCAACGAGGAGCAAAAGAGGACAGCCGAAAAGGTCATTGCCGAACTTACGCAGGACAAGCTCTTCAAAGATCCCATCGTTACCGCGGTCGAACCCGCCTCGACCTTTTATGTTGCCGAGGACTATCACCAGAACTACCTGGCCAACAATCCCTCACAGCCTTATTGCATGTTTGTCGTCGCGCCAAAGGCCCAGAAAGTGCGGGAGAAATTCGCCGACCGGCTGAAAGCCTGACGCTTCGCTCGCCTTTCTTCCTAATCGCATGATTCCATTCCAAATCCATTTCTTGACATTACAAATTGCAATACTATAATTGCAAGTCGTAATATGAAACTGGGGGAGAAATTACGGTACTTGCGATTGGTCGAAGGCACGCTGCGCGGCCAGGATCGCGAGATGACGCAGCAGGATCTGGCTCGCGCCCTGAAAAGAGAAACCGGCAGCGGCTTGAGCCAGTCGTACCTGTCGCAGATCGAGAGCGGCTCGCGGCCGCACCTGACCAACGCGTCACGCATGCTGCTGGCACGCTTCTTCAAGGTGCATCCCGGCTATCTGGTGGATGACCCGGAGGGTTTCCACACAGAACTTACCAGCGATCTGCGCGCGACCGAAGACCGTCTCGACCTTTGGCTGATCAATGGCGCCGAGCAGTTCACGCACGACCCGGAGTTGAGCCGCGCCCTGTTGGACGTCGCCAAGCACCATGACACGCGGAAGTGCCTGTTGCTGCTGGGCGCGATTCTGGAATCCCCTGAATTGGTGGAGAGGCTGACAGAAGTACTGCGGCCAAATGCGAATGGCGGACGGCCTTCGCGGAATCACCCGGCGCATCCAGCGCGGCACAGGAAACCGGCGGGAGGGAGCATATGACGTGGGCACTGTTCTACCTGGTGTGCTTCTTCCTCGGAGTGTCGTTGAGCGTGGTGGGGTTCCTCGGGGGAAGCTGGCATCTGCCGCACCTTCATGTACACGTGCCGCACGCCACAGGACATATGGGCGGCGCTCCCACTCCGGGCACAGGTACGTCGGGAATGGCGCATCGCCCGGGCCTGTCGGCCTTCAACTTCGGAACGCTCACCGCCTTCCTTGCCTGGTTTGGCGGAGCCGGATACCTGCTGACACGGTATTCGTCACTGGTAGTCACGTTGATCCTCTCGCTTTCCGTGGTGGCCGGAATCGCAGGATCCAGTGTGGTGTTTTTGTTCGTCGCCAGGTTTCTGATGGCGCATTCTCGTGAACTCGATCCTGCCGATTACGATCGGATTGGCGCACTGGGCCGAATCACGAGCCCGATCCGCGAAGGTGGGACCGGCGAAATCACATTCTCCATGGCCGGAAGCCGCCACGCGTGTGGGGCCCGCGCCGAAAATGGCAATGCCCTTCCCCGCGGCGCCGAGGTCATCGTCACTCGTTACGAACGGGGCATTGCCTACGTGCGCCGATATGAAGAATTGGCGGGAGAGAAAGAAGCATCAGCAACCAACTGACTAACAGCAAGTTTCTTGGAGCTGACGGCTCGCAGCCGACAGCTGGTTTAAGGAGAAGCATATGGGTTTCCACATTCCAACGGACGTCGTGGTAATTGTGTGGTCGGTCATTGCGGCCACCGTGTTGCTCATGGGCGTCTTCACCAAGTTGTATCGCAAAGCCGGCCCCAATGAAGCGCTGGTCGTCTACGGCATTCGTGGCCCGCGCATCATCAAGGGCCACGGCTCCATCATTCTACCGATGGTGGAGAACTGCCGTGAACTTTCGCTTGAGCTGATGTCGTTCGACGTCGCCCCGCAGCAGGACCTCTACACTAAACAGGGCGTCGCCGTAACCGTCGAAGCCGTGGCACAAATCAAGGTCAAATCCGACCCCGAATCGATCATGACCGCGGCGGAGCAGTTCCTGACCAAGGCGCCCCCACAACGCGAAGCGCTTATCCGCTTGGTGATGGAAGGGCATCTTCGCGGCATTATCGGTCAACTCACCGTCGAAGAGATCGTGAAGCAGCCCGAGATGGTCGCCGACCGCATGCGTTCCACCTGTGCTGACGACATCAACAAGATGGGACTTGAGGTGATTTCGTTCACCATCAAGGAAGTGCGTGACAAGAACGAGTACATCACCAACATGGGCCGTCCCGATGTTGCACGCATTAAGCGCGATGCCGACGTAGCCACCGCCGAAGCGGATCGCGACACCGCCATCAAGCGCGCGATTGCCCTGCGCGAGTCGGCAATCGCCAAGGCGCAGGCCGACCAGGAACGGGTTGCGGCCGAGACCGCCTCTCTCGCGCGACAGGCTGAAGCGCAACGAGATCTCGAAGTCAAAAAAGCGCAGTACAACGAGCTGGTAAAGCGGCAGCAGGCACAAGCCGACAAGGCTTACGAGATCCAGACCAACGTCATGCAGCAGCAGGTTACGGTCGAAGCCGTGAAGGTCCAGCAAGTCGAGAAAGAGCAGCAGGTGAAGGTACAGGAAGCCGAAATTCTGCGCCGCGAGAAAGAGTTGATTGCGACAGTGCTGAAGGGCGCGGAGATCGAACGTCAGCGCATTCAGACACTCGCCGAAGCCGAGCGTTCGAGAACCATGGTGGAAGCCGAAGGCCGCGCCAGCGCCATTCGCGCGCAGGGCGAGGCCGAAGCCGAGATCATCTTCAAGAAGGGCGATGCCGAGGCCCGCGCCATGAACGTGAAGGCCGCCGCTTACCAGGAATACAACCAGGCGGCCGTAGTCGACAAGCTGATTACCGGATTGCCCGAGATTGTAAGAGCTCTGGCGTCTCCCTTGAACAACGTTGACAAGATCACCGTGGTGTCGACCGGCAACGGAAGTTCCACCGGCATGCACAAGATTACGGGCGATATCACCGAAATAGCTGCGCAAGTGCCGGCGCTGTTCGAGGCGCTCTCCGGTATGCAGATGTCGGAGCTGCTGGGCAAGATCCGGACCATTGGCGATAAGAGTCCGCAGCCGGATGGCCTGCCGCCGGGAGATGACAAGGCGAAAGGCGCCAGCGCGGGATAGTCAAACGGTAACGAGTGGCCCGCAGGTGGTGGATAGAGAGCAATCTTCATTCTCTTCCCACGTCATTCCGACCGACCCGATTGGGTCGCAGAGAAGAGTTCGGTTTTTGCTGGCGGCTGATAGCTGACAGCAGAACACAAGGAGTTGGTTATGGCATTACTCGATCGTGTAGCAACCTTGGTAAAGGCGAACCTCAACGACCTGGTCGATCGGGCCGAGCATCCCGAGAAAATGTTGAAGCAGGTCATCCTCGACATGGAAAATCAGTTCATGCAGGTGAAGACGCAGGTGGCCATTGCGCTGGCCGATTTACATCTGCTGGAGCGCAGGAAGAAGGAAAACGCGGAGAAGCATGCTGACTGGATGCGCAAGGCCGAACTCGCCGTCGACAAGAAAGACGACGAACTGGCGCGAGCCGCCCTGGAGCGCGCCATGAGTTTCCAGCAGCTCACCGAAAGCTTCGACCAGCAAGTCGCTGATCAGACGGCACAGGTTGAGTCGCTGAAGTCGGCGTTGAAGCGGCTGGAGACGAAGCTGATCGAAGCGCGCGCATTGGCTGACGTGTTGATCGCACGGCACCGCCGTGCAAGGGCCGCGAACCGTTCTGCCGACGCGCAGCAGACGCCTGCGGGTGAGCATCGCACCTTCGAGCGTATGAAGTCGCGAGTCTCGCGCGAAGAGGCGCTTGCCGGAGCCAAGAGCGAATTGGCCGCTGTCGATCTGGAGGGAAGACTGGAGGCGCTCGATCGCGAGGACAAAATCACGACCTTGCTGGAAGACTTGAAGTCGAGGAAGCGACTGGGGGCATAGCTCTGGGTTACGGAGGCGGACCATGAGTGGAAAGGCGGGAGGCTGGGCGCTTTTTCTGGCCGTGATTTTGCTGCTCAGCTTCGCGGCCGTCACTCCCTACTCGGGTATGGCGGACCACGCGATGGTTGCGGCACGGTTGCTGCTGGTTGTACTTCTGTCGGTGCTGGTCATTCGCGAGCGGTGGCAACACCGCTACGACCATGCTCGAAAAGACCCGGCGGTCGGCTCGGATCGCGGTGAAACTTTGCTGGGGCGGATGCGGCTTTGGTATTACGGCCAGGAAAATTCCACAATCCGGCAGCCAGAAGAGCCACCAAAGGCTTCAAGGCGGTAGAATACCGCGATGGCTGACTCGCTCAATCTGAGTCTTTGGTTCCCCACCTTCCAGGAAGGGGAGATGATGGGACGAACCCTCGGGGTGCTGCGCCAGTTCCCCTTCTCTTCCGTGCGGGAGGGTATTACTTATCTTTCGGTGCACCCGGTCGCCTGGTCGGAGCCTTCGATTTTGGAGCGCAAGTTCACTCCCGGTGTGTCTCCGGAAGAGGCGGTCGAGATTGCCGGTGAGTTTGCCCATGACGACTACGCTATCGTTCTGGAGGCGTTTTGGGATCTCTGGATTCCAAACGAAGATGAGGTCGGCGACGCATGGATACAGCGACCAGTTGCGGTGCGCTTCCTCATTCACGGGCTACAGTTCGATGAAGGAATTTACACCGATGACGGCCATGTCGAGGTGGATATCGGGTTGGATACCCCATTTCTGTACGAGGGGCCAAAGCTATCGCCATTCACGGAAAAACACGTTCAGTCCAACATCGCCAAGCTGGTGGCGTTCTCCGCTGCGGTCGAGAAGAACAACTCGCTGACCGGACGCGTGCTGTGGTCGGAGTCGGAAGAGAATCCCGCGCAAAAGCTGATCGCAAGGTTGCAGCAGACACAGTAGATTGTCATTGCACTCCTGGCGCATAGGGAAATTTTTCGAACATCTGGGTGATGACGCTGTCGACTAGCTTCTTGTTTTTCTCTGAATTTTTCTGATTCATGACACCGACAGCGGTGCCCCGCCAAACCAGCTTCTTTGCCTTGACATCGTACAGGTCGATCACCAATGCGCCCACCAGTTGCTGTTCTGGGGTTCCGTAGTCAGTGCCCGCCGTCAAAACCGTGCCCGATGGATCATAGTTGCTGTAAAAGGTCTTCTCCTTAGAAGCTCCACTTACTGTCAGGATCAGATCAGGACTTTCCGACAATTTCACCGCGCGCAGACCCTTCGACGTGAGGACGGCGTTTACCTTGCTCTGGACTTCGGCAGCCAGTGCAGGATTCTTGATTTGGCTCGGCTTCGGCATCTCACCCCACGCGTATGTGTGAAAGTTTGTGAAATCAATGGCGTGGTTGTAGGTAACGTGGACGTCTTTTTGTGCCCACGATGTCGCCGTGACACAGAGAAGGAAAATGATCCGGGCACAGTTTGTGGAACTCAACTGAGAGGGCTCCTACAAGTGATCCTGTCAAGAATGCTGCTGGCATCATACCCCACCACTCGATAACAATCGCGCAGGCCTGTAGAAATCGCTCCACTGAAGTGCCAAGAAGTTTGTTTGCCCTCGAGCGGCGCATCATGCGCACAAAACCAAGCCCGGCTTTGGCGCGCCGGCCCTGTTTCACTAGCGACTGCCCCTATGCACTTACTTCGTTCTTCTGCTGGTTAAAAAGGGCGCTCGCCAGTACGACGAGCGCCACGACTCCGTGAGCAGGGCCCTCTAAATCACCGTTGCAAGCGTGTACGTGGTTGTCGTCCCGTTCGGTGGGACCTTGATGTTAGCTATGCCGTGATCGGCTAAGCGTGTCGGCAGTCCGCTGCTGGGAGCTACGGCGTTAACCGTGTAGCTGATGAGCATGGTGTCCGAGCTAGCGCTGGCCAAAGCCCACGAGTAGGGCAACGTTATCTTGCAGTTTAGCGTGTTTGAAGTCTTAGTCACCGCAATCTCATAGCTGTCGATGAACGTAAGGCTTGTAGATACATCCAAGCCCTCGGCGTTGAGTCCGCAGGAATACACTTCGTTCGTGGGAAAAGTTGAATCCAAAGTCACCGTCAGATTGAGAACGATCTTTCCCGTGGTCGGATTGGTGACTGGACCTTCATCATCGTTGGCGGAGGCTTGCGGCATTGGTCTGAATGTTCCAGTCCGAGCGTCCAGATATCCGGGAATACCAGGTACCGCGGGACGATTAACGTTTTGGCCCCATCCGATGAGCGACAGCCCGAACAGACAGAGTCCGACGAGAATTATCTTTGTCCTATTCAAGGGGTTCTCCTCTTCAATGTGGGATTGGGACGAGGCGTGCGCGCTCAGATAGTGCGACGGATTGATCCGGCGTTTCAGAAGGCCGAATGAATCCAATGCACTCACGTTGGGAAAACAATCTCACTGGCAATCCGGGTAGTCAACGACACCGATTAGCCAGGACGCAAGCACTTTCGCGCCGTTAAAGAGAGCGGGTGCAGAAGCTAACCACGTAGAGACTGAATCGCACAGACACAAGCCAATTGCGAAAGAAAAAGGCCCGGCATGGCACCGAGCCTTTCTGACAACCAACAACGGATCACCGGCAACTGTTATTTCGTTCTTCCGCCTTCGACCTTCAGTTCGGCACTGGCGCCGGCCTGTGCAGCCGCCAAGCGAGCGGTCAGCACACGGAACGGCGAACACGATACGTAGTTAAGGCCGATCTGGGCGCAGAACTCGACCGAGGAAGGTTCACCGCCGTGTTCTCCGCAAATGCCCAGCTTGATGGTCGGACGGGTCTTGCGCCCCTTATCAACCGCCATCTTTACCAACTGTCCGACCCCCTCGCGATCAAGCACCGCAAAAGGATCCTGCTTGAGTATTCCCTCGGCAAGATAGGTCGGCAGGAATTTGTTGATATCGTCACGCGAGAAGCCAAAGGTGGTCTGGGTGAGGTCGTTGGTCCCGAAGCTGAAGAACTCGGCTTCTTGAGCGATCTCGTCGGCCACCAGCGCGGCCCGCGGCAACTCAATCATGGTGCCTACCAGGTATTCGATGCGCTGCTCTTTCTCCGCGAATACTTCTTCCGCAACGCGACGAACGATGGCCGCCTGGTTGGCCATTTCTTTGAGACCGCCGGTTAGCGGGATCATGATTTCAGGCTTCACCGTTACGCCCTCCTTCGCGACCTTCACAGCGGCCTCGAAGATAGCGCGTGCCTGCATTTCTGTGATCTCAGGATAGGTGATGCCAAGACGGCAACCGCGATGGCCTAACATCGGATTTACTTCGTGCAACTGCTCAACGCGATTCAGCAACGAGCGAAGCTCCTTCAGCTTGGGAGACTTCGGCTTGGTGATTTCCAGTTTGGCGATCTCTACCATCAGGTCTTCACGGCGCGGCAGGAACTCGTGCAGTGGAGGATCAATGGTGCGGATGGTCACCGGAAAGCCGTCCATCGCACGGAAGACCCCAGTGAAGTCGTTACGTTGCATGGGCAGCAGCTTTTTCAGTGCAGCACGACGGTCCTTTTCGTTGTTGGCAAGAATCATCGTGCGCACGTGCGGCAGACGATCTTCGCCGAAGAACATGTGCTCGGTGCGGCAGAGGCCAATGCCTTCCGCGCCAAAGGCACGCGCCTGCAGAGCATCGCGAGGAATGTCGGCGTTGGCACGAACCCCCATGCGGCGGAAAGGCTCCGCCCACCCCATCAGCGTGAGCAGCTCCGGATCATCGGGTTTTGCCGGCACCGTGTTGAGTCTGCCGTTGATGACGCGGCCCGAAGTGCCGTCGAGCGAGATCCAGTCACCCGCCTTTAGGACCTTCCCATGCGCACGCAGCTCGTGCGCCTTCTCATCGACGTGGATATCGCCCGCGCCCGCGACGCAGCACTTGCCCATGCCGCGAGTGACGACGGCTGCGTGGCTCGTCATGCCTCCGCGCGAAGTGAGAATGCCGGCAGCAACTTCCATTCCAGCGATGTCTTCCGGCGTCGTTTCACTGCGGACCAGGATGAGCTTCGCACTCTTGTCCTTGTTGAACCTCTCGACCGCTTCATCGGCGGTGAAGACGATCTGCCCAACCGCCGCGCCGGGAGAAGCAGGAAGTCCGGTCGCGAGCACGTCGACTTCGACGTTCTTCTCGTCAAGACTCGGCACCAGGAAGTCGTAAAGCTGGTTCGGCTCGACACGGAAGATGGCTTCTTCCTTCGTAATCAGCCCTTCGTTGACCATCTGGATGGCGACGCGTACAGCGGCACGGCCGGTGCGCTTGCCGTTGCGGGTCTGCAACATGTACAGACGCCCATCCTGGATCGTGAACTCGAAGTCCTGCATGTCGCGGTAGTGCTTCTCCAGCCGCGTAGTGATCTCGCGCAACTGGTTGTACGTTTCCGGTTGGATCTTCTCAAGTTCAGAGATGTGTACCGGCGTGCGGATACCGGCGACAACATCTTCACCCTGCGCATTCATCAGGAACTCGCCGTAGAATTCCTTGTTGCCGGTCGCCGGATTGCGCGTGAAGCCCACGCCGGTGCCGCTGGTATCGCCGAGATTGCCGAACACCATAGCCTGCACGTTGACGGCGGTTCCGAGCAGGTCGTCGATGTTGTTGATGCGGCGATACGTCTTGGCGCGATCGTTCAACCAGGAGCGGAATACGGCATCGCGGGCCATCACCAACTGCTCGTGCGGATCCTGCGGGAAGTCGTGCTTGGTGTGCTGCTTCACGACTTTCTTGTATTCAGCGATTACTTCCTGCAAAGCCTTCGCGTCCAGGTCGGTGTCGAGCTTGGCTTTCTTTTGCTTCTTCTTGCCATCGAACACGGTCTCGAAAGCGTGCTTCGGAATGTCGAGCACCACGGAACCGAACATCTGGATGAGCCGGCGATACGAGTCGTAGGCGAAGCGCGGATTATTGGTGCGCTTGGCGAGCCCTTCCACCGATTTGTCGTTCAGGCCAAGGTTCAGGATCGTGTCCATCATGCCGGGCATCGAAAACTTCGCGCCCGAGCGGACGCTGACCAGCATGGGATTGTCGGCTCCCCCGAGCTTCTGTCCCTGCAATTGCTCCAGGCGATGCAGCGCTTCATCCATCTGCCGGTTGACTTCGTCCGAGGTTGTCGAGGTGCGCATGTATTCGCGGCAAGCCTCGGTCTGGATGGTGAAGCCCGGAGGCACCGGCAGCCCCGCATTGGTCATCTCCGCGAGTCCGGCTCCCTTGCCGCCCAAGTCGTCTTTCATCTTGCCGTGGCCCTCGGCCCGGCCGTCGCCAAAGAAGTAAACGTATTTGACCGCTCTCGCTTCCGCGGTTCCCGTATCGTGTTCGACTGTCGATGTGCTCATAGAGGAGTCCTTTACTGTGAAACGAAGTTAAGTCGATTTAGTCTCAGTTACGATTTCGCTGAAATCGGCGATGTTAGAAAAATTTTCTAAGAGGTTTCGCAGCAGCGCGAGCCGGTTGGAACGCACCCGCTCGTCGTCCACCATTACCATTACCTTGTCGAAAAAAGTGTCAATGGGTTTACGCAGGCGGCTGATTTCCACCAGCGCCGAGGCGTAATTCCTTTGCAAGCGCAGGTCGGTGACCCGTGCCGCAACTGCAGGAATTTCGATAGCAAGAAGCTTTTCAGAGTCTTCGCTGAGTGCGGTCGCGTCGAGGTCCGCAGTGATGGTTTTGTTCGTCTCTTTTGCCTGCCGGAGAATGTTCTTCATGCGCTTGAACGCGACTGAAATGGAGGCGAAATCTTCGGAGCTTCGCACCGAGGCCACCGCTTCGGCGCGCGCGATCGCGTCAACGATGTCATCGCTTCCGGCCGCCAGCACGGCATTCACAACGTCGTACGAGAATCCACGCACATCGCGAAGATAGAACTCGACACGCTCACGCATGAAACGGCCGACTGCTTCTTCAAAGTTGACGTTCTTTTCAAAACGGCTCTCCGCCTCCGAGCCCGCGTACTCTGCTCGTGCGTCAGCAAAAACTTTCCTGAGCGGCAAGTGCAGCTTGTGTTCGGCGATGATCTTCACGATGCCATTCGCGGCGCGACGCAAAGCAAAAGGATCTTTCGATCCAGTGGGCTGCCAGCCTAACGCAAACATTCCGGCAATGCTGTCGGCCTTATCCGCGATGGCAAGCACGGCGCCCTCGACCGAGCGGGGAACTTCATCGTCCATCGACTCCGGCTTGTACTGATCGTAGATCGCGTAGGCGATCGCCTCGGCGGTTGCAGGCGGCAGCGACGGATCAAGTTTTTGATGCCGCGCATAGAGCCCGCCAACAATCCCTTGCAGTTCCGTAAACTCTTTCACCAACTCGGTTGTGAGGTCGGTTTTTGCCAGCAGGGCTGCCTTGTGCACCACGCCTGGACGAATCGTGGTCCCGCCTTCGCGCACCACCTCGGACATCAGGCTGCCCAGCTTCTGCACGCGGCAGGTCTTCTCGTAGTAGCTGCCAAGGTCTTTCTGGAAGGTCACCGACTTCAGCCTGTTGACGCGCTGGCGCAGGTTGATCTTTTGATCGGTCTCCCAGAAAAACCGGGCATCATTGAAGCGGGCACGCAGCACGCGCTCGTTGCCGTGGCGAATCAGGCCCTCGGGATCGCCCGAGGTGTTCAGGACAGCCAGGAAGTGCGGCAGCAGCTTGCCTTGCGAATCTTCGAGTGCAAAGTATTTCTGGTGGTCGCGCATCACCGTGACCAGCACTTCGTCGGGGAGCGTCAGAAATTCCGCATCGAAGCTGCCGAGAACGACAGACGGAAATTCGGTGAGATTAACAACGGTATCGAGCAGCGACTCGTCCTCACGCCAGCGCGCGCCAGGAACGCTGCGTGTCGCCGCATCGAGCGCCTTGCGGATACGCAACTGGCGATCGCTGAACCTTGCCACCACGGACCCGCCGGCAAGCGTTGAAACATACTCCGCGGGGGCAGCGATATCGAGTGCGCCTGAACTTAGGATGCGATGACCTTGGGTAGTTCTTCCGGCGTGAATTCCGGCAAACTCAACCGGCACGATCTCGCCGTCGAGCAGCGACACCAGCCAGCGCACCGGGCGCACGAAACGCTCAGCCGTTTTGCCGCGCCAGTACATGCTCTTCGCCCAGTAGAGACCGGCAATCTCGTGTGGCATCGCTTCCGCAAGGATCTCGACTGCGGAGCGGCCTTTCTTCTCTACCGTCGCTGCCAGGTACTCGCCTTTGGCATTCGTTACGGTCTGCAACGAAGCTACCGGCAAATTAACCCTGCGGGCAAAAGCGTCGGCGGCGGGAGTAGGCGCCCCATCTTTGTAAGCGACTTTGGCCGATGGGCCGAGGACCTGTTCACGCGTATCCAATTGCTTCGGCCACACACCTCGAACTAAAACAGAAAGACGTCGCGGAGTTGAGAATGCTTCCGTGTTGGTGTTGATATCAGCCTCGAACGCTAACCTCTCGCGGACCAGCAAGCCGCTCACGCGCCGCACCAATTCCTCTCGCGCACCATCAATCATGCGCGCAGGAATTTCTTCCGTCCCGATCTCCAAAAGAAAATCTGACATAACAGCGACTGGCAATTAGCGACGAGCAATTAGCAACAAGCAAATAGCAACTACTAAAACAGCCGAATGTCCATTGTGGCCTATAACTAACAAGCAAACCGTGACCGCAGTCACAAGAGCCCAGCGACTAGCTGGTGACCGCCAACTGCTTCTTCTCGCCCGGCATTAGTCGTTGCTCAGCTTTTGCGGAACCGTTCTCCTTCGCCGCAGGCGGAGAAATCTCAGCCGTCTGCTGAGCGACATAAGCCTTGGCGACGCCCACGGCCAAAGCTCGAATGCGCGCAATCACGCCAACCCGTTCGGTAACGCTAATGGCTCCGCGCGCGTCAAGGACGTTGAATAAGTGCGAGCACTTCAGGCACAGGTCAAACGCCGCCAGAACCGGAAACCGCTGCCACTCTTTGCTTTTCGCGTCTCGCTCCTCGCCGGAATCGGCTCCGCTCCGGGCAGATGTCTCGGTCTTCGCCTCGCGCCGGGAGTTCTTGAGGTTAGAGGCCTCGGCGTACTTCGTGGAATATTCATCAAGCAGAGCCTTGCATTCCGCCTCATACAGCGCAAGATGCTGCCACGCTTTCTCGACGTCTGCGCGTTCGAAGTTGTACACCGAAAACTGCAACTCATCCTGCAGACGAATCTCGCCATACTTCACGGGCTTCCCATCCGGTCCTATCACCCACGTGATGTCATAAATGCTGTCGACATCTTGAAGAAACGCCGCGATGCGCTCCAGCCCGTAGGTCAACTCAGCCGAAATCGGGTCGAGATCGATGCCGCCACACTGCTGGAAGTAAGTGAACTGGGTGATCTCAAGTCCATCGAGCATGACCTGCCACCCGATGCCCCATGCGCCGAGTGTCGGCGACTCCCAATTATCTTCTTCAAACTTGATGTCATGCTTACGCAGATCAATGCCAATCGCCTTCAGCGATTCCAGATAAAGCTCCTGCACGTTCGCCGGAGGCGGTTTGAGGATCACCTGGAATTGCATGTGTTTAAACAGCCGGTTGGGATTCTCGCCATAGCGGCCATCGGCAGGACGGCGCGACGGCTGCACGTACCCCACCCGGTAGGGCTTAGGGCCGAGAACGCGGAGAAAAGTCTCCGGCGCCATGGTTCCCGCACCGACCTCGACGTCATAAGGTTGCTGCAGAACGCAGCCATGCTCGGCCCAGAAAGTCTGCAGGCGGAGGATGAGTTCCTGGAAGGTCAACGGATTTTGTGGGAAAGCCAAAGGCGCTTCCTGAGGGACTTGAAAGTATCGGGCCAAGCCCGCTGCCCGTCTCTAACGGGAATCTTATTCTTGTTACAGCTTGTCCAGCATGCTGGCTGTGACCAGCTTCTTCTCGAGATGACGCTCCATAATCTGAATCAACAGGCGCCGCAGGTCGGGATGTCTTCCCTGCCCTGCATCGTCACTGGCGAAATTCTCTACCGGAGCACGAAACATCTGGCTCGCCAGCATACGCGATTCCGGCTTCAGCTCCGAGGAAGCCAGGCGTTTGTGCTGCGGGCACATCAGTCCATCCGCCAGCGCGTGGTAATAGGCGCGACTGCCATTCAGTTCCTCGCCGCAGGCGGCACATTCTGTCAACTCAGGCAAGAACCCTACCAGCCGAACGACCCAGAGCTGAAAATACATCAGCGGCATCCAGATCGATCCCGCACGCAATTGCTGCAAAACCGACGCAGTCAACCGGAAGATGGTGTCGTTCGCCTCCCGATCCGGCAGAAGCTCGTCCAGCACCTCGGCAACGTGCTCCAGCGCGACCACGCGCGGATAATCCAGCTGCCCCGATAGCGGTGACTCCAGAATGTCGCACGAGTCGAGCCGCGCCAGCTCTTGCCCCGCCCGGTCGTCGTAGTACACCCGAACCTGCGTCAAGGGTTCCAGGGCCCCACCGAAACGGCGCTTCGAACGCTTCGCCGACCTGGCAACGCCCTTGACCTTGCCTTCCGAGCGGGTAAACAACGTTACCAGCAAGTCAGCCTCTCGCAGCGGGTACGTTCGCAATACGATCGCTTCCGACTGCTTCAGTGGCATGGCAAAAGTAACCGGAAAGGCATTCGCTGCCTCAAGGCGCGTCCGGCTCTGGCACCGTAATACTTGATTCTACTGACTGCGATTGCGATCTGCAAAGGCACGGGCGGCGGAAGCTGAGGAAAACCAGGCCGACTTGGCGCGGTTGCGAGATCAGCGCGGTGCGGGAGAGTCTTGGCTGATGCTCGTGCCCTCAACACAAAGATATGCGCAAAGAACACCACCGGCGCTCCATCCCAGGTCAACGGCCAATGCCTTTTGCGACGACATGCCCGCCAAAGCTCCTAGGTTGCGGCAGGTTGGATGCGGCGCTTCTGACTCTCGCGGGTCCGGCAACGTGGTCGTTGATCCATCCGCAAGCGTTGTGGTTTGTCCCTCGTTGTTGATGGTGAGAGCGCCTTGATGACTCGTGACCTGCACCTTGTTGTTATCGCGAGTCATTTCAAACCTGGCCGACTTACCCGATGGCACTACCGTTATGTCGGCAAAATGCGCCTGCATACCCGAGTTGGTGTCGACACGGGCAGTTCCGTGAAAGAGCTCCAAAGTTTGTTTCTGATAGCGGGTGAAAGAACCCGGCGTCAGGCCAACAGTGGCGCCGTCCTGGCTCAGCGTTGCAGCCGAGTCCTCGCAAACTTCGATGCGGTCCCCGTCGAAGATTGCAATCGAGCGTTTGACATACGCATCGTTGACCAGGACACTGCCATGGGAGTTCAACATCGCAGAGCTGGTCTGCGAAAAGGCAGCTTCGGCGGCAAGAAGCACCATGATCCCCACCAACGCGATCTGAATCGCACACCGGACCATATCAGTCTCCCGCCAGGGAGTTGGCCGTCCCAAGACCCTTATCCCTCCGCTCATGAAAACGCGCGGCTGCGTTGCCGTGCAGTCTACCGCCCACAAGATGGACAGTCAATGAGCGTTCGGTGATTTTATCTCCGTCGAAATCTTGCAGCTTGCACGACCTCGGCAGGCCGTCCTCTGCGATTAGACTGCCAGCAGAGGGCTCCTATGGAGAAGGACACGCCGGTGCGAGTAGCAATCGTGCGCTTGGGAAACGTTGGTCCTGATTTTCGGATCCGCGGTAATCAGCCCTTGGTGATGATGTATTTCCCTTCCTCGACATATCATGCCGCCAGGCAATACCTGCCAGGCGATTGAGTTTGGCTGCGTTGAGCGATCCCCAGAGCACAAGATTGCGAAATTCCCGGGCACAAAAAAAGGGGAGCCCGAAGGCTCCCCAAGTACCGCAGGTTTGAACTTTCTCCAGTTAGAAGCTGTACTTCAACACCAGAACCACCGCACGCGGATGGTTGGTGAACGCCGTCTTCCAATTCTGGAAGTTGGGGTCCGCCGGATGCAGCGTGTTGAGAGTGTTGCCCGACGTGGTGTAAGTACTGCTCGCCGGTTGAATATCGCTGATGTAGCCAGGCACGTACTGCGCATGGTTGAAGATGTTCGTGGCCTGGAACTGGAATTCCACTGCCTGGCGCTCCGTGATGTTGACGCGCTTCAGCAAGCTGAAATCGAAGTTGTTGATGTGGGGCAATGCGATGGTGTTGCGTGAGGCTGTTGCCAGCGCACCCACCTGTGCCTGGATATATCCGGCGGACGGGTTGTTCGCCAGGTAAGCGACGACGTTCCCTGACGAGTTCGTCAAGGCCGTAACGCCGGAGCCGATGTTCGGGTTGCCCAGAGGATTGATAATCGCGCGGTCGCCCGCGGTGTCGCCGTTGCCATTGGTGTCTACTCCGCTCTGGACCGTCGCGTACTCCGGCGATTCAAAGGTGTAGATCGGAGCGAACTGCCAGTTGCCGACAACATTCTTCATCATCCAGTTGGAGTTCTTGAAGAACGGCAAGTCGTAGATGGCTTCCAAGGTAAGGCGCTGACGGCGGTCAAGAGCCGAAGCGCTCCAGTCGCCAGCGTAGTTCTGGAAGTCTTGCGGACGGCGCGGCGTCAGATAGGTCGAGAAGACATCTGCCGTCGAATTGTCGAACGCGTGGCTCCAGGTCCACGCAGCCTGGAACTGCAAACCATTGGTGAAATTGCGGCTCAACTGAGTCTGCAATCCGTTGTAGTTGGAGGCTCCGTAGTCCTGGAAGGAAACCACGTTGCTGCCGTTAAAGTTGTTGGCTGAATAGGCTGGCACAAAGCTGGGAAGCGCTTTGATTGCACTCAAGGTAAGCGGCAGCGAATTCAGCACGCCCTGTCCCGGGTCCTGCAGGTAAGTCGGCAGGTAGCCATTCTCCAGGCTGGCTTTGTCCTGACGGTTTACGCGCTGCTGGACCGGAAGATGGATGCCCTTGGTGCCCACGTACCGCACTTCCAAGGTGTACTTCTGAGCAAACACGTGCTGAACTCCCAAATTCCAGCTCTCTGAATAAGGGAGATGTTGGTTGGGAATGAAGGCGCCCGTTGCTTGCGCTGCAGCTGCCTGACTGGTAAACGGCGCCGGCTGGTTCGAAGGCAAACCACCGCCGCCCAGGAAGGCAACTGGGTTCCAGAAGCATCCCGCCGTCTGCGGTCCAGGAGCGTCGCAGGTTTGCTGCACCTGTGGAGGCATGGAAAGAATTCCGAGGTTGTCGTAGAGGACGTCCACGGCCATGCCGAAGCCGCCGCGGATCGAAGTCGTTCCCGATTCACCCGGCGAGTAGGCGAAGCCCAGGCGAGGCAGGAAGTTCGTGGTCTGCTTCTGCGGGGCACCGAAGGTGATCAGACCAGGTACGCTGGCGATCGCATTTAAAGGCTGCGCCTGGCTCTGGGACAACGGCACCGTCGTGAGTTCATAGCGGAGTCCCAGGTTCAAGGTCAGGTTCGGCTTGACTTTCCACTCGTCATTGCCGAAACCATAGAATGACTGCTGGTTGCCGTAGTAAGTGAAATTACCCATAGAACGCTCGGCCAGGTAGTCCGGAACCGTATCGTTCAGGTAGCCTGACAGAGTGTTCCACTCATAGTCGCCGCGCGACCGCTGGGTGAAGCCCTGAGGGCTGATGGATTCACGGTACTCGGCGCCAAACTTGAAAGTGTGGCGACCCTTGACCCAGCTGACGTTGTCCACAGCCTGGTAGGTGTTCTGAATACCGAACTGAGGAGCGTTGGGATCCGGCCCCATCTGCACGCCGCCCAGTTCCTGGATAACGATGTTCGGGAAGACATTGAATCCGGGGAAGGTCTGCGACCCGACTCCGGTGGTGTTGAAGTAGCGATTGAATCCTAAGCGGAACTCATTGTTCACGTTAGGCGTGAAGTTGTGATACTCGCCCAAGGTAAACAAGTTGTACTTATTCGGCACCGACGACCAAAAGGTTGGGATCGACGCTGCGGTATCGAAGCCGGTATTGTTTTCGAATGCATAACGGACACGCAACGAGTCTTTGGACGAGATGTTCCAGTCGCCCGAGTTCACGTTGGTGAGATAGTTCTGGTAGCTGGGTCCGCTGAATCCCACGTCGCCGACCGGAATGTTGTGGCCGTTAACGCTGGTCACCGAACCGCCTGCCCCCGCGTTGATGGAGCAAAGATCCCCGGACGAGGGCGCCTGCGCCAGGGCCGCGGGCACATACTTCTGCATCACGCTCAGGTTCGTCGAATTGGGGAACAAGTTGCCCAGAGCGGCGTATCCGGCCGCCGTAGGAGCGCAAACCGTATTGGAGTTCCCGGCATAACCTACCGGCTCATACTGCCACGAGGTAAAGAAGAACAACTTGTCCTTGATTACCGGTCCGCCGATCTGCCCGCCGAAGCGGTTATCGTCGAAGCGCTTGTTGGAGGGCGACAGGCCGTTCGCAACCTCAGACTGTGCCACCAGGCTGTCCTGGGCATTCAGATTGCGGTTCTGGAAATATTCCCACGCTTTGCCGTGGAACTGGTTGGTGCCGCTCTTGATGGTCTGGTTGAACTGACCACCGGAAGAGTGACCGAACTCGGGCGAGAACTGGTTCTGCAGAATGGTGAAGTTGTCGACCGTGTCATTCGGGATCTGGAGCAACGGTCCGGTTACCGACTTGCTGTTGTTGTCGACGCCCTCTACCGTGAAGTTATTGTTGCGCGGACGTTGTCCGGAGATCGAAGGTCCTGAACCTGCGGCGATACCACCGCTGGATGCCACACCGGCATTCAACAGCGACAAGTTCAACACACCGCTACCGGTCGAAGTAATAGGCAGGTCCTGCAACTGCTTAGTAGTAAAAGTACTTTCGATTTGTGCTGTGGTGGTGTCGATGGTGGTAGCAGTCTCACTGACTTCCACCGTCGTCGCCGCGCCGGCTACGCTGGTCGTGATATTCGCCGTCTGCGTCTTGTTGAGATCAACTTCCACATCGGCGTATCCGCCCTTCAGGCTGCCGGAGGTTGCCTGGAGAGAATAATGCCCGGCAGGAAGGTTCGTGAAGTGATATTCACCACTGGTGTTGGTCGTGGTAGTAGCTTTGAAGCCCGTCTGCAAATTCGTTGCGGTAATGGATGCGTTGCCAACAACGGCGTCGGAAGAGTCTTTCACTACCCCGACGAGGTCACCACTAATCGCCTGTGCGAGTGCAGCGACTGGTAACAGCAACCCTAAGGCCAGCACTGTCAAATTTCTTAGCAGGTTTTTCATTCTGCTTGTTCCCCCTCCCAATAAAATCTATGCGTACATCAGGTACCCACTTCAGTCGCGGAAAAGTGCGCTCTGGTGTCGTAATCCGTGGCGCGATGTCCTGATGTCTCACTGGATTGAATGGCACTTTGGGGGCCAAAGAGAGCTGGACAGAGACTCTTTCAGATCAGCAACTTAGAACGAGGCAGGCCTGTTAAAAAACTGGCGCTATATTTTTTAATAAAATCCTGCATGTTTTTATTCCAAAACACATAGAAAAATTCGGAAATAATTTGTCAGTATTGTGACATGTTTAACAAAAAACTGTCGGTCATGGTATCTAGGTTGTCATCAAACCGCGCCCTCTGGCCGGATTCAGGACAGCGATCCAAGATGGTGAGAATTTGACGCAGCGTCAAAGACAAGAAAAGGCCGCGTATTCGATCACGCGGCTTTCTGTCGGAAGGGAAAGTGAGCTTACCCGGCCTTGCCTAAGGCGAGTGAAATGAGCGTCTTCTGTTCCAACTCATGAGCCTTGGCGGAGCCCGTCGCAGGAGTCGAATTGGCCGCGCGCTTGATGCTGCGAAGCTTCGGGCCGACGATTCGCTTGAGGCGGGGCGTGACGAAGGAAAGCGCACCCATGTTGGCCGGCTCTTCCTGCACCCACAGGAATTCGCTCGCATTCGAGTACCGGTCGAGCACTTCCAGAAGGTCTTCCTCAGGAAATGGGTAAAGCTGTTCCAGGGTAACAATGGCCGGACCGTCGAGCTTGAGCTTCTTCCGCTCCATGCGCAGCTCGTGCGCAATCTTTCCGGTGCAGAACAAGATTCGCTTGGCCTCGAGGGCCGTCTCATCGGGGATGACGTTCTGAAAACGTGGGCGCTCGAGCTCCTCAATCGGCGAGAGCGCTTCGGGATGCCGCAGCATGCTCTTTGGAGTGAAACAGATCAGGGGCTTACGCCATTTGCGCAAAGCCTGCCGACGGAGCATATGGAAATATTGCGCAGCCGTCGAGGGCTGAAAAACCTGCATGTTATCGCGAGCACAAAGCTGCAAGTAACGTTCGATGCGCGCACTGGAATGTTCCGGACCTTGTCCTTCGTGGCCGTGCGGCAGCAACAGGACCAACCCAGTCAGCAGGTCCCACTTGTCCTCGCCCGCAACAATGAACTGATCGATGATGATCTGTGCGCCATTGGCGAAGTCGCCGAACTGCGCCTCCCACATGACGAGGGCCTCCGGATAATCGCGGGCGAACCCATACTCGAAGCCCATGACCGCTGCTTCCGAAAGCTCCGAATTGTAAATCTCCACCCGCGCCTGGCTAGGACTGAGATGGCACAACGGCACGTATTCCTTTTCGTCCTCAATATCGATGAGGACCGAATGCCGCTGGTTAAACGTGCCGCGGCGGCTGTCCTGACCGCTCAAACGAATCGGAGTTCCTCCCATTGCCAGTGAGCCAAAGGCGAGCGCCTCAGCCATGCCGTAATCGAGTGGACGCTTGCCGTAACCCATCTCATGACGCTGCTCCAGCAGCTTTTGCACTTTAGGATGGATATGGAAATCCTCCGGATACTTCACCAGGCCATCGGTGATCTGGCGCAATTGCTCTTGCGGGAGTCCCGTGTCGACCTCGTATGCGGGGAAGTACCCACCCCCGTGGTAAGGCGCCCAATACAGCGGAAGCTGCCGCATGACGGGCTTCTTCGCCATGCTCTTGCCCGCCTTCTGGGCAACATCAAGTTCACCCTGGAACTTCTCGATAAAAGGTTTCGGATCGAGCCCGATGGCGCTGGCGTACGTCTGATAAGCCAGAGGATGATCTTTGATCTTCCGGTAAATGATCGGTTGAGTGATCGTCGGATCATCCACTTCCGAGTGACCATGACGACGGAAGCCGATCAGATCGACCACCACATCGTTACCGAATTCGTAGCGGTAATCGAGCGCCATGCGTCCGACACGAACCACAGCGTCCGGATCCTCCGCGTTGACGTGGAAGATTGGAATTGGCAATCGCTTGGCCAAGTCCGACGAGAAGCGGCTGGAATACGCGTCGCTCGGATTCGTAGTGAATCCGATGAGGTTATTCACGATCACGTGGATCGTTCCGCCAACGTTGTAGCCGCGCAACTGCGACAGGTTTAGCGTCTCGGCCGTGATTCCCTGCCCGGCGAACGCGGCGTCGCCATGCATCAGGATGGGTAACACCTTAGCCTTGCCGTCGCGGCCCAGCCGAGTCTGCTTGGCGCGGGCGCGGCCCAGTGCGACCGGATCGACAGCCTCCAGATGGCTGGGATTCGACACCATGTGAATGCGCACCGGCTTGCCATTGGCGCCGGTGAAGATCCCGGTTGCCCCGATGTGATACTTCACGTCGCCACCGCCCAGGACGCTGCGGGGATCGACATCTTCGAAACCGGCGAAAATCTCAGCCTCGGGGCGCCGCACGATGTTGATGATGACGTTCAAACGGCCGCGATGACTCATCGCCAGCACACCCTGCTCGGCTCCACGGTCGGCCGCGGAATTCAGGATCTCGTCCAGCAGTGGGATTAAAGCGGTGTTGCCCTCCAGCGAGTAACGCTTGGTTCCGATGTAGCGGGAGTGAATGGTCTGCTCGAAAACGTCGGCTCGAACCAACTGGTCGAGCACCCGCTCCCGATCGACCGGCTGCTCCTGGTCCGATTCCATCCGCTCCTGGACCCAGCGGCGCTGTTCCGGATCGGCAATATGCATGAATTCGACGCCAATGCTGCCGGAGTAGATCCGGCGCGCGGCCTCGGCACTCTCCCCTTCGATGTCGAGTTCAGGATGAGGTAGCGGTGCGAAGTGTTTCAGCGGATCGAGATTGGCCTGCAGATAGCCCCAGCGACGAAAGGAATCCAGAACGCGTTCTGCTTTCTCGCTTTCAAGGTTCATCATTACGGTGGACAAGGATCGAAAGCTCCCTTGCTGGAACCGGCGCACGCCACGGCATCCCAGCCTTATACGTTTTGATTTGTCTACGGTTTAGATTCCCTACCGGCCGGACGGATGCGTCCCCTACCTGAAGCCGGAAACGGGCGGCAGCCGAAGAATCAGTATATAGAATTGGGTTGGGATTCGGTAAGCTAGCGAAACAGAGTCCCGCGTTACCAACCGGAAAGAAGTCCATGATCGCTCCGCTATCGCCCCACGACCGCGTCTTCGTCCTTACTGGCGCCGGAATCAGCGCAGAGAGCGGTGTCCCGACGTTTCGCGGCGCTGATGGCTTGTGGCGGGGGTACCGGGTAGAAAATGTGGCGTCGCCCGAAGCGTTTCGCGCCAATCCCGCCCTGGTGTGGAAGTTCTATTCCGAGCGGCGCAAGCGTGCGGCCGAGGTGTATCCCAACGCCGCTCATCGGGCACTGGCAGAGCTCGAGCGGAGTCTCGACGACCGCTTCTTTCTCTGCACCCAGAACGTCGATTCCCTTCACGAGCAGGCCGGTTCGGAGCGTATCGTTCACATGCACGGCCGCCTGATGCAGACTCGCTGCTCACGCGCATCCTGTCATACGCCGCCTTTCAACGACGAGCGCTCCTACCTTTCGCACGCCGAAATTCCTACCTGCCCGCAATGCGGTGCTTTGCTGCGTCCCCACATTTGCTGGTTTGGCGAAGTACCTTTCGCGCTGGAGCGGATCGTCGAGCAACTCAAGATCGCCAACCTGCTGCTCACCATCGGGACCTCCGGGGTTGTGGAACCGGCGGCTAGCTTCGTGCGTATCGCGCGCGCCAATCAGGCCCGCGCCGTTTACATCGGACCGGAAGAGCCCGCCAATCACAAGTTCTTCGACGAAGTCGTGCTGGGGAAAGCAGGCGAGGTGCTGCCGGGAATGGTAAAGGACCTGGTTCGGCTTACGAAGAGCTGAGACAGTACTTTGTTAGGAGTGGGAATCCAGTTCGCGCCAGAGCTCGGCCAGGGGCAGTGATATGGCCGTTCCGGGTATGCGAAGCTCCTCTATGGGTAGCCACGCAGTCGTGCCGCAGTCATAGCCCAAGCGGTTGGCCGGGTCAATCACCCAGATATTTCGAATACCCATTTGTCGATAGTCGCCCAGTCGCTCGTTATAGCGCTGAATGCGATCCTCGGGAGAGAGGATTTCGATTACAGCCATGGGAGGTCGGGTGAGAACTTGTTCCACCGGTTGAGTCCTCGACACGAGGCAAACGTCCGGCACCCTGATTCGCTCCGGAGCGACTCTCACCCTAAGCTCGGCGAGAGAATGTAGCTGCCATTCGTGACGATGCTGAAAGAACCAGCTGGATAAGAAAACCTGAACGGCGGCGTGATCGAATTCTCCCAAATTCCGCTCCTGCACCTCGCCATCCACGTAGTCGCGATCGGGATGATAGCTGGTGCTCAAATATTCCGCGAGCGATGTCTGGACAGTGGACATGCCACAACCTCTTCGACATTTTACTCCCACACGGGACACAATCGATGTAGATACAGGGTGGGAGCAGAGAGCTAGTGCACGAAGTGATTCACGATGTTGTAGGCCGCGAAGGCCGAGATGTAGGCGACAACCGTCATGTAGCTGAACTGCAGGATGGGCCACTTCCAGCCGTTGGTTTCTCGACGCACCACGGCGATGGTCGACATGCACTGCATGGCGAAGGCGAAGAAGACCAGCAGCGCAACCGCTCCGGCGGGCGACAATTCGTGTCGCAAGGCCACCTGCAGATCTTGCGAATGGGACTCAGCGTCTACCCCGTGCAGAGTGCCGAGCGTGGCGATGATGACCTCGCGGGCAGCGAGCGAGGTCAAAAGTCCGACCCCGATTTTCCAATCGAAGCCCAGGGGGCGGATCGCCGGCTCGATCGCATGACCGACCCAGGCGACAACACTGTCCTGAACCGGCGGAGGCTGGCCGTGATGCATGGGAAAGTTCGTGGCCGCCCAGAGCAGGAGCGTCACCAGCAGGATGACGGTGCCGGCGCGATACAGAAACGCTTTGCCGCGGTCGACCAGCCGCAAGGCTAACGAAGCAACGGTGGGCCATCGGTACGGCGGCATCTCGAGAATGAAGGGAGCATCCTTGCTCTTAAGCACGGTCGACTTCAACATCCGGGCGGTAAACACCGCCATCAGGAAACCGAGTACATACAACCCCAGCATGGCCAAGGCGCGGGTTCCCAGAAACGGTCCCAGCAGCGGGCGATTGGGAAGAAAGGCCGCAATCACCATGGTGTAAACCGGCAAACGGGCCGAACACGTCATGAACGGGGCAATCAGGATGGTCGCGATGCGGTCGCGCTTGTTCTCGATCGTGCGGGTCGCCATGATGGCCGGCACGGCACACGCATAGGCCGACAGCAACGGGATGAAGCTTTTGCCGTTAAGCCCTACCCTCGACATCGTACGATCGGCAATGACCGCTGCGCGCGACAGGTATCCCGAATCTTCCAGGATGCCAATCACCAGGAACAGGAGCAGGATCTGCGGCAGAAAGACCAACACCGCGCCTGTACCCTTCCACACGCCATTCACGACCAGCGAATTCATCATGCCTTGGGGAAGAAGATTGCCGATGCGTGTTCCGGTTGAATTCAGAAGCGCTTGCAGCAGATTCGAGAGCGGCTGGCCGAGCGCGAAGATCACCTGGAACACGGCAATCACCACGACCCCGAAGACAATCGATCCCCAAGTGCGATGAAGAAAGATGGCGTCCAGACGCTGCGTCCAGAGCGGCGGGGCCGGACGGCGATATTTTGCATGGTTGCCGACGCGAACCGCCCATTCTCGATAACTCTGGGCATTGCCGACCACAGGCAATTCCAGTGGTTCAGGGCTTGGCGAAGCGGAGTTGAGAAAAGCGTTGACCGCCGAAGTTCCCTCGCCTGTGGTGGCGCTGATCAACGCGACCGGCGTGCCAAGTTGCCGGGCCAGCGCCAGCACATCGATGTGTCCATCCTGCTGGCGCAACTCGTCCGCCATGTTGAGCAGCACAAGCGTCGGCATTCCCAAAGCGATGACGCGGCCGGCCAGTACCAGATGACTGCTCAGGTTATTGGAGTTCAACACCAGGATTACGGCATCGGGTCGAGGCGTCCCGGGCATGTTCCCGGTCAAGACATCGACGGCAACTTTTTCGTCTTCCGACTTAGGCGTGAGGCTGTAGACGCCGGGCAGATCGATCAGCGCTACCTGGCTCCCATCCGCTGTCTGGATATAGCCGGTGTGATGTTCGACCGTGACGCCGGGAAAATTTCCCACCTTTTGCCGCAAGCGGGTCAGTCGATTGAACAGGGTGGTCTTGCCGGAGTTGGGAGGACCAATGACCGCAACTGTGCGATACGCAGTACCGAGTGTTTCGTCCTGTGGGCGAGCCACCGGGTGGCACGTCATGGTTGGGACTCTCCTCGATCAGTCACCAAAGGCCGGTGCCTCGATCGTCCGCACATGGATGAAGCGCGAGATGTCGCGGCGCATCGCGACCTCGGTGCCATCGACCCGATAGACGCGGGGATCGCCTCCCGGACCGCTGCGCAGGACGGTGACCTCCAGGCCCGGGACAAAGCCCAAATTCATCAGATGATCGGCCACAGACGGAGCCAGTTTCAGTTCGGCGAGAATGGCGCGATCGCCAACCTCCAGATCAGCCAGGGCCTGCCCTTGGTGTTCTTCGCGCTGTTTGCGGCCGAATATGAAGTTGAAAATCATTTTCAATTCCAAAATCTATTCTAACTCTTTCTGTGGTTCCGGCTGCGACCGAAATCACAACCCTTTGTGACGACCGAACAATGCGGGGACAAGAATGGAAATTCCCTAAATGGCCCTCCTGTAATCACTTAGCCGCCGCCCGTTAGCAGCTTGAGACCGCCTCCCCTGTCCTTGATGCAACTGGATTGCAACAAAAATTAGCGCCAGTCTCACCGCTTCGTGTCTCCGCGCGCCTTCCTGGCTGGAGAATCACACCGACCCGCGCACCAGTACTTAGACGCATTCTGCGCCCGCGCGCCACACTGAATACATCGGCTGGTTGAACTTTGCTGTGAGTGGAGCCTCCATTACATTCGATGGACCGGGCATGAGAGGAAAACAGGAGCCCGGCAGCGGCCCTCGTTTGGTACAGATCGCGGAGCCCACCGAGTCGGCGCTCTACCCCACCGGCGAGGACGGCGTGTCCCCCAACTTCGGCACGGTGCGCATATTTGGGGGTGGTGCGTTGGCCGGGACCGGCTTGCTGGGAATCCACGGCGGAGGATCCTGGGCGCTATCGAGCCACGCCGTGTACCACAGGTTGCGCAGCATCTGCGCCCCCGCGGCAAGACGCTGGCTGAGGAAGTCGCGTGATTCCGGCGTGCCTGCACCATCGAAGCCGCCGAGCTTCTCCAGTTGATAGCACCGCTCCACCAGCGCGTGCGACGCCTGCAAATAGTCGAGGTAATCCTGGAACGGATGCTCGAGCTTCTGCGGCGTGGGCGAAACCAGGTCCTTAAACCGCAGCTGCTGGAGGTTGGCGGCGACAAAAATCCCTTCCATCTTCCAATGCATCGTGTTGGCGGTGGTATAGCCGTTCGGATTGGGGCCAATCCATCCGTTGTACTGAACCGTAGTGTGCAAGGGATTGGAACCGTCACCGACGTAGTGTCCGAGCCATCCCGCGTAGAAGATCGCGTCGCGCTCGGCATACTCGGGATTCTGGTGGCCGCGCAGCGCGTGACGATACTCGCGGAATGCCACGATCAGGCGCTCATAGGTTTCCATCGCGATGTAAGGCTGCAACCCGACCCTCTCGGGCAGCAGGTAATCTGGTTTTCCGGGGGTGGCTTCACGTTTTTCGTTCAGCATGCGGTAGAAGCTATAGCGGTCCGCGGGAAGCAGCATGCCTTCGACCCGTTCCAGGTCGATGAAATGATCCGGCTCCTGCGATAACTTCAACGCCAGCTCGCCTTTCTCGCGCCACCGGTCTGGCTCCGGGCCGAGATACGCCAACTGATCAGCCGCATTGCGCAAGAAGGTGGGAACGTCTGATGGCAGCATTTCCGCTGCGACGCGATTAATCGCGCTGTGGCCCTCGTTTCCCCAGGGCCACGCGGTAGTCGTCAACAGCAGCAGTGCAAGAAGTCGGCAGGTAAAGCGAAACCGAACCGGATGCAATTCGAACCTACACGCGCGCCAAGTGGACACCGAACCAGCGTTTGCGATCGCACCAGGTGTGTTCCAGCGTGAAGCCGCTTTCTCGCAGAAGCGACTCGACCATCTCGTCGGTGTATTTGTAGCTATTCTCGGTGTGGATGCGCTCTCCCGCTTTGAACGGTACGTCGAGGTCGAGCGCCGGCAGAAAAATGCTTTGCTCGATCGCACTTTCCAGATGCATCTCCATACGCGACTGCTGGCGATTCCAGACGGCGACATGGCGGAAAGTGCCGAGGTCGAAGTCGGCTTCCAGGTCGCGATTGAGGCGGGCCAGAATGTTCTTGTTGAAAGCCGCGGTCACTCCGGCCGCATCATCATAAGCGGGAAGAAGCACCTTCGGGCTTTTGGCGAAGTCAGCGCCCAGCAGCAGCGCGTCTCCCGATTGCAGGGTTCGACGGATACGCCGCAGAATGCGCACCGCCACCGGCAGCTCGAAATTTCCTATGCTCGAACCGATGTAGAGCACCAGCTTGCGGCCGTTGATTCGACCTAGCGCCTGCACACCACTGGTGTAATCGGCAACGATAGGATTGACCCTGAGTGTGGGAAATTGCTTGCCCAGTTGGCGCACCGCTTCATTGAGCGCCGTAGGCGATACGTCGATGGGATAGAAGAGAGCGCGCGTCTGACGCGTCATCAGTTCTTCGATCAGGATGCTGGTCTTGGTCGCAGTGCCGGCGCCCAGTTCCACCAGCGTGAGCGACGGACCGGCCTGCTGCAGAATCTCGGTTGCATAGGTTTCGAAGATCAGCCGCTCGGTGCGCGTCAGGTAGTACTCGGGCAACTCGGTGATCTGCTCGAAGAGATCGGATCCCGTCTCGTCGTAAAAAAGCTTGGACGGCAGCGTCTTCGGATTAGCGGTGAGCCCTTCGCGAACTTCGAGGGCAAAGGTGTCGTCGACTGCGAACTGGAGTTGCTTGCTAGTTGCCATTCGCTAACCGTATGCCCATGAACTGCCAGCGCACATGGGGCGGGAAGAAATTGCGATAAGAACGTCGAATGTGCGACCGCGGAGTGGCGCACGAACCACCGCGCAGCACCATCTGATTGCACATGAATTTGCCGTTGTATTCGCCTACTGCCCCGGCAGCAGGTTTGAATCCGGGATACGGCGTGTAGGCACTGGCCGTCCATTCCCAGACATCGCCGAACATTTGCGCCAGCGGTTCGGCCGGGTGTGCCGCGCGAGGATGGAAGCTCTCCGACTCCATAAAGTTTCCGTTCATCGAAACCCCGTTGGCCGCGGTCTCCCATTCGAACTCGGTGGCCAGCCGCGCACCCGCCCAATGAGCGAACGCGTCGGCCTCATAGTAGCTCACGTGGCAAACCGGCTCGCTCGGATCGACCGGCTTCATCCCGCTCATCGTATAGGTCAGCCACGCTCCTTCGTGCTCTTGCCAGTAGAGTGGCGCGTTCCACTGGTTACTGCGAACCGTGTCCCAGCCATCGGAAAGCCACAGTTGCGGGTTCGCATATGCGCCATCACGCATGAAATCCAGGTACTCGGCATTTGTAACCAGCCGCGACCCCAGGCGAAACGGCGGCAGCAGGACTTGATGGGGCGGGCACTCGTTGTCGAAAGAAAATCCTTCGCCTGCGAAGCCAACGTCCACGATGCCGCCCTCGAACGACTGCCAGCGCAGTGGCTCGGCATGCTCCGACGGAATGACTTGGTCCGAAACCTCGCGATATGCAGGTTTCAAAGGATTCGCCCAAAGGCCGTTCTTCACGTCGGTGACGATCAACTCCTGGTGCTGCTGTTCGTGGTTGAGGCCAAGCACCACCAGATCGAGCACGTCCGGCGCAAGCTCCCGCTCCAGCAGCCCTCCCATCGCTTCATCCACATGGGCGCGATAGGCATGCACCTCGTCGAGACCAGGACGCGAAAGGGTGTGACGCAGCCCCCGCAGCGGCCGGTCGCCGATCGCGTTGTAATACGAGTTAAACAGGTTACGAAAAGCGGGATGAAAGAGTCGATAATTCGGCAGATGTTCCGACAGGATGAGGGTTTCAAAGAACCAGGTGGTGTGGGCCAGGTGCCACTTCGCCGGACTGGCATCCGCCATGGGCTGCAGGCTATGATCCTCCACCGTGAGCGGAGAACAGATGCGCCGCGACATTCCTCGCACTGCCGCGTAGCGTTGGGAAACCGACTCCGACCCCGACTGGCTGACAGTAACTTCCCGGACTGGACTGGTGGTAGACATCTTGGATCTTGATCAGAACGTTCGCCGAATGACTTAAGATGCACAAAACAAGCAGTACGGATGACCTCAGATCGGGAACCCGAGTACCTGCTTATTCGCACCACAGACTTTACACGACTCAACCAAAGATGCTGAGGCGGGACAAAGGCTCCAAAAATGTTCGGTTAGCTAGTTCGAACGGGCGGGACTCAAAATGTGGCATCTCCTCCGTTGGGGTGTTGACATCCTGGTAATGGGGACGGCGCAAAACGAAATCCGCGTGGGACGGCTCAGGGCTGCGCCGGAGAGGGCGTCCCCGATCGCAGCCTGAACGCGTTGCAGGCTTCACGCCATTATTTCGCCATTTGTACGGGTACAGCCTCAGGGACGACGGCGCCTTCTTCCCTCAAGGTCGAGGGCCGTTCGTAGAGGCCTTTTATCTCATTCAGGCGGACCTTTATCATCTCCAGTCCCATCTTGATGCCATCCCGAAGAGGGCTGATCTTGGAGCGATGGTCGTGGGCCCATGACACTGGGACTTCTACGGTTCGCAGCTTGAACTTGTCCGCCAAAAACAGGAGCTCCGGGTCGAAGCCCCAGCGTTCGATACGTTGCCGCGGAAAGATAACCTCGGCCGCTTTGCGATTGAAGGCCTTAAAGCCGCACTGCGTGTCCTGGTAGCGCAGGCCCAACGTGATCCGCAGGGCCAGGTTGAACACCCTCCCATAGAGCTGGCGATACCATGGTTGGCGCTCCGTTTGTAATTCTCGCCTGAGCCACCGTGAACCCACTGCGACATCGGCGCCCCCAGCGAGGGCAGCGGACAACTTGTCGGCCTCACCGATCGGCGACGATAAATCAGAGTCGGTAAACAACAGCACGTCTCCCTTGGCGTGCAACATGCCGTGGCGAACGCTATAGCCCTTGCCGCGATTACCAGGATTTTCAAGCAGTTGCACCATGGGAAACTGCGCAGCAAAGCGGCGCACAATGGCAGCCGTATCGTCGGTTGATCCGTCGTTTACGACGATCACTTCCGCGTGCAAGCCCCGCTGCTGAACATAGTCCAGTACCTTAGGGAGCGAGGTACTCAACCGCTCGCTTTCGTTATAGGCCGGAAGAATTATGCTGTAGGTCTGGTCCATCATCAGCAGCTTAGACGCATGAACATTGTAAGCCAGTTGTAACAATCCGGGCAGTCGAACAAATATTCCGGCAAATGCACCCTTGCTAAGGGTGCTTCCACGATGTTGCCCGCCAATGGCATCGCGCTTCCTGAACTCAGCTTCCCTTCCGTGCGAACAGGCGCTCGGGTTGGGTCGTCCAACGACGAAATCTCAGCGAACGACGAACGCCTACAACTTCCGTAACTTGCTGGGCTCGTAACGGAGGATTAGCCTTTTCTTGGATGCGCTTCTTTCGGATTCTGTTCACTTTTGCGACGGTCCTTGCCGCCGCGGCCACGGCCGCAGCGGCAGCCAAGCCGCATGTTGTTAGCTTGGGACCGGCAATGCAGGTGAAACTGTTCGTTGGCCCCTCGGAAGACAAGACCGTAGACATCACCGTCCGCGCTTTGTATGTGGACACAAAGCTGAAGGAGTTCACCACCGGCCCGAAGCACGACGTAACCGACCGGGTCTTCGTGGTGCAGCGAGCCTTCCGGATCAACGATGCGTTACCGGACGATCCTAAGCAGCGTGCCAAGTGGCTTTGGCAGCGCGGAGGATGGCTGCTGATCGATCGAATTTCCGGCAAGGTGTCGGCCATCCGACTGATCGGCTACGATCCGTTCTACTCCGATGTGAGCTGGTATCGTGACTACGCCGCCTATTGCGGCGTGACTGACAATGGTGAAAAGCTGGACGCCATCGTGTCGCAGATCGGAGACCGCAAACCGCTCTACCGCAAGTCAATCGGGAAGGCTAATCCAGGCGATCTGCCGGACTCGAATTGCGCCGCTCCGCGGTGGGAGCGCCAGCCCTCACGCGTGACCTTTCTGCCGTCCAACGGCGACCCGCTCACCGTGAACGTGACAGGACACTTCGCTGACGTGACTCCCGACTCAGCCCCTGATGAACCCTGACCGTCGGAATAGGGGCAGCAGCAACGGCCACACGGCATTGACGGCACAGCGTTGGCTTTGCCGGAAATCAATCAAATCCGCCGGAGTTTCGCGCGCGGGGATCGACTATAACCTAAGCCCGGTGGCGGTGAGTTGTTTGGCCGTGCGGCGAGGGAAGCGACAAGCGCGTTATTTGCTGCCATCGGAGACGATTTGAGTCCGGCGCGGCATGATTTGTCTTAGCCGTGCGCGCCAGCGCCCCGGGAGGTGGATAATTGTCCCGAGCCGCGTGGCGGCTACACGGCTCCACCCGGCAATTCCTTACGGTGCCATTTTGAAGACCTTCGACGAACTTCTGCGGGATGCTGAAATTGCTCACGGACACCTCTGCGCGGGGCAGGTCCTGGGTGTGCGCCTGGCCATGCTGGGACTGGAACTGCTGGGCATCGACGATCCCCACGGCCGGGACCGCAAGCGTCTCATCACGTACGTGGAAATTGATCGCTGCGCCACCGATGCGGTGGGCGTCGTCACTGGCTGCCGGCTGGGCAAACGCGCCCTGAAGTTTCGTGACTGGGGAAAAGTGGCAGCGACCTTTGTCGATTTACAGTCGGGCAGGGCAGTGCGAGTCGCTGCTAAGGAAACTTCGAAGGCCCTGGCGCGGCAGATGCACCCCGAAATCGAGAACAAGAACCAGCAGCAGATGCTTGCCTACCGCGAGATCTCGAATGACGACCTGTTTGCCGTGCAGTGGGTCGAAGTCGACGTCAGACCCGAAGACTTGCCGGGCTACAAAAGCGAGCGAATCGTGTGCGCCGAATGTGGCGAGGGCATCAACTTCCAACGGGAAGTGCGGCGGGACGGAACGATTCTATGCCGCTCGTGTGCGGGCGAACGATACTACAAACTGCTCTCCTGAGGTGATTCCGAGCGATCTGCAAGCAAACCTTCGACCCACGGCCCGGGCCGCTCGTCATTTCTCGCTCTTCGCCTCAGCCATCACTCGCAGGTCCGTTCCGGTCATTTCCAGCGGCAGAGGAATGCCGAGAATCCCCAGCATGGTGGGTGCGATGTCCTGCAGAGCTCCGTCCGGCCGCAGCGTAAAACGCCGCGCATCGCCCTTGAAGTTCGCCGGCTTCACCGCGTTCTCGGCGACAACGATGAACGGCACCGGATTGGTGGTGTGCGCGGTCTGCGGGCCACCGGTTCCGGGATCGATCATCTGCTCGGCGTTACCGTGATCGGCGGTCACGATCATGGCTCCGCCGTGCTGGCGCAAGGCGGCATGAATCTGACCCAGACAGGCGTCGACCACTTCGACCGCCTTGATGGTCGGGGGAATCTGGCCGGAGTGGCCCACCATGTCCGCGTTGGCGAAATTAACCACCATCACGTCGAAGGTATTGTCCTTGATGGCCTTGACCACAACGTCGGCGATGCCCTGCGCTGACATCTCCGGCTTGAGATCGTAGGTGGCAACCTTGGGAGAGGCCACCAGCTCGCGCTCCTCGCCGGGGAATGGCTTCTCGACGCCGCCGTTGAAGAAATAGGTGACGTGGGCGTACTTCTCCGTCTCGGCGACGCGCAGGTTGCGCAAGTTTAGATTGGCCATCACGTTGGCCAGGATGTTGGTCAGCGACACCGGCGGCGAAACAATCGGCAAGGTGAAATGCTTGTCGTACTGCGTCATGCAGATGTAGGTCAGGTCTTTGGGCACGCGGTTGCGTGGGATGACGGTATCAAGATCCTCTGCGCCTTCGAGTTCGCGGCCATCCTGCGCGGTGAAGTGGCTGTTGCGGGCCAGGCAGCGCGTGATCTGCCGGGCGCGGTCCGCGCGAAAGTTGAAGTTAAGGCAGACGTCGCCGTCGCGAATGGTTCCGACCGGCTGGTTGCGGCTGTCGGTCACGACGAACGGCACGATGAACTCGTCGGTGACGCCCTTGTTGTACGACTCCTTCACGCCCTGCACGGGATCGGCGTAGCGGCCGCCTTCGGCATCGCCGAAGACCAGTGCGTCAAACGCCTTCTTCTCGCGCTCCCAGCGGCGATCGCGATCCATCGCATAGTAGCGCCCGCTGACGGTGGCAATTTTGCCGATGCCGTACTCGCGCATCTTCTGCTGAAGCTGCTCAATGTAGCCGGCGCCGTTGGTGGGCAGCGTGTCGCGGCCATCCATGAAGGCATGAACGTAGAGCTCCTGCACGCCGTTCTGCTTGGCCATGCGCAGCAGCGCGTAAAGGTGATTTTGGTGGGAGTGCACGCCTCCGTCGGACAGCAGGCCGAACAAGTGCAGCCGCTTTTCGCCGATGGCCGCCTTCTTCATGGCGTCGAGCAGCACCTGGTTGGTGAAGAACTCGCCGTTCTCGATCATGAGGTCGATCTTGGTGATGTCCATGTAGACGACACGGCCTGCCCCGATGTTGAGGTGGCCGACTTCGCTGTTGCCCATCTGCCCGGTCGGCAGCCCGACGAAGCGCCCGCTGGTGTGGATCAGCGTGTTGGGAAACTCAGCCAGCAGTTTGTCATACGTGGGCTTACGCGCCAGCGAGATGGCGTTGGCGTTGGAGGGCGGAGCGTAACCCCAGCCATCGAGAATGATGAGGACGAGCGGTTTAGGTCTCATGAGTAATTAGCAACTGATGTCCTGAATTATATGTTCATTGCATAAGCCGGCGGTTTGTATCCGGGCACGGCTTCAGCCGGGCCGCAACAGGTCGAGCAATGGCGTGGGTTTCCAGCCCAGAGAAACGCGTTTTTGCAAGAGCTAGAAAGCGCTTACCCTTTCTGCGCCCCCTCGGTTGTTGCCTGCCGCCAAAAAGCAAGGTTATACTTTGGGTATGAAAACGGCGGTTTCCATCCCCGATGAGGTTTTTGAAGGGGCGGAGCGGCTTGCACGTCGTACCCGCCGATCGCGTAGCCGAATCTTTAGCGACGCTCTTCGAGAATACCTGGCCCGCCACTCCCCCGAGGAAGTTACCGAGGCGGCAAACCGGGCCTGCTCTGAGGTCGGCGATGTGCAAGACCCCTTTTCCGCATCGGCGGCTCGCAGCATTCTGCAGCGCAGCCAATGGTGATTTCACAGGGCGATATCTGGTGGGCAGACCTGCCCGCGCCCCGGCATTCGGCTCCCGGCTTTCGCAGGCCCGTGTTGGTCGTACAGTCCGATGCTTTGAATCGCAGCCGGATTGCAACGGTAATCTGCGTGCCGCTGACCAGCAACGTGAAATGGGCTTTGATGCCGGGAAATGTGCATCTCCCCGCACGCATAACTGGGTTGCCAAAGAACTCCGTGGCGAAGGTCTCCCAGATTGTGACCGTTGATAAAACCGTTCTGACAGAGCGCATCGGCCGGTTGCCGGACTCGAAGCTGCAACTGGTTTTCTCCGGCATTGAGCTTGTGTTGGGTCAAAAAACATAACGCGAAGTCAGCCTGTTAAGGGCAGCGGCGACTTCCATCGTGGCAAGCGTAACAATCGATTTGCTCGATAAAACGTCACGCCGCCCATTCGGGCTTTCTCCCATTGTCATCACAGCGCCGGATTTTGACGCCAGGAATCTCCTTCTGAAGGAGCCAACAGCAGATCCCTCGCTACGCTCGTGATGACAAAATGCTCGCGAGAGCGAAACTACAGGGCGGCGTCGCGCCTACGCTTTTGCCTTCACGGCCAGCTCCCCGTGATAGTTCAGCGCCTTCAATCCCAGGAACCGCGCGGCCGGGCCAAGCTCTTCTTCGATGCGCAGCAGCTGGTTGTACTTGGCGATACGGTCGGTGCGTGAGGCCGAACCGGTCTTGATCTGGCCTGCTCCGGTCGCTACCGCCAGATCGGCGATGAACGTGTCTTCGGTCTCGCCCGAGCGATGCGAAATGACGGCGGTATAGCCGTTCTGCCGGGCCAGGTTGATGGCGTCGATGGTCTCGCTGACCGAACCGATCTGGTTCAGCTTGATCAGAATCGAGTTGGCAATGCCCTTGTCTATGCCGCGCTGGAAGATTTCGATATTGGTTACGAAGATGTCATCGCCGACAAGCTGGATTTTCTTGCCGAGCTCATCGGTCTGCATCTTCCAGCCTTCCCAATCGTTCTCGGCAAAGGCATCTTCGAGCGACACGATGGGATATTGGCGCACCCAGTCGGCCCAGAAGCGAACCATCTCTTCGCTGGAGTGCTCGCTCTTATCGGATTTCTTGAAGACGTACTTCTTTTTCTCCGCGTCGTAGAATTCGCTGGCCGCGGGATCGAGCGCGATGGCGATCTGCTCACCCGGCTTATAACCCGCCTGGGTGATGGCTTCGAGCACCACGTCAATGGCTTCCGTATTCGACTTCACCGACGGCGCAAAGCCGCCCTCATCGCCAACCGCCGTGTTGTAGCCGCGCTTCTTGAGGACGCCCTTGAGCACGTGGAAGGTTTCGACACCCCAGCGCAGCGCCTCGCTAAACGATGGTGCGCCTACCGGCATGACCATGAATTCCTGGAAGTCGACGTTGTTATCAGCATGGGCGCCACCGTTGAGGATATTCATCATCGGCGTCGGCAGAAGGCCGGCGGTAAATCCGCCGAGGTACTGGTAGAGCTCGATACCGAGGTGATCGGCCATGGCCCGCGAGGCTGCCATCGAGACTGCCAGGATGGCATTGGCGCCCAGCTTGCTTTTGGTGGGGGTGCCATCGAGGGCCAGCATGGCGTTGTCGAGTTCGCGCTGCTCGCTGGCGTCGATGCCTTCCAGTTCCGGCGCAATCACTTCATTGATATTTTCTATGGCCTTCAGAACGCCTTTGCCCTGGTAGCGCTTCTTGTCGCCGTCGCGAAGTTCCAGCGCTTCGTGCTCGCCGGTGGAGGCTCCGCTGGGAACGGCTGCACGTCCACGAGCACCGCTCTCCAGGATGACATCGGCTTCGACCGTAGGATTGCCGCGGGAATCAAGGATCTCGCGGGCCAGAATCAACTCAATTTGCGTCATGCTAAGAGTCCTGAGCTCCCGCCGGGGAATTTGTCCACGGTTGGTAGACGGCGGCGCGAGCAGTACGAAACCCCTCATTATACGTAACCCGCGGGCTGGTTCCCGTGATGGAGCGCACACTGCCGAACGGCCTCCGGCCCGCGGGGACTCGGAAATGTCAACGCAATTGTGGAAACCGGGCAGGAATCCGTTTGCCGCTGCGGCGCGGCTTCGGTATCCTTTCCCCAGCGGTATAGGCGCACCCTCGAGATGTGCCGCGCGCATGCCATCTAACCGGCCCGCTGTCGCCGCTTCGGAGCCAATCATGTGGAAGTCGTCACGCAGAGAAGATGAAGTAAACCCGTCAACCTCAGACTCGAATACACCTACGGCTCCTCTTTCCTACACACCTCAACGGGCGGCTGAGCCCGTGCGCAGCGACAGTCCGCGTTCGTCCGAAGTCGCCACCATCGGCAAGTCGGTCATGGTAAAGGGTGAGCTGTCGGGCAGCGAAGACTTGTACGTCGATGGACAGGTCGAGGGCTCGGTTGCATTGCGGGGACAGACCTTAACGGTTGGTCCGAATGGCCGCGTTCGCGCCAACGTTGAAGCTCGCAATGTGATTGTGCATGGCCGGGTCGATGGTGATGTACACGCCACCGAACGGGTTGACTTGCGAAAAACCGCCTCTCTGTCGGGAGACATTTCCACGGCGCGCATTTCGATCGAGGATGGCGCGTTCTTCAAGGGAACAATCGATATTCAAAAAGAGCAGCCTGCGGCGAAAGTCGAGCCTAAACCTCAGGCGGTTGCCGTGGCAGCCCCCGCGGCCTCGGTTCCCGCGCCGGCCCCAACTGTCCAGGGATCGCTGCTCGAGCCTAAGAAGTTCTAGTAAGTTCTTGACCAGGCATGGAACTGGAAGGCATTGCGGATCTGAACGCAATGCTTTTCTTGTGTCCGGTTATTCCTGAGCTGCTCCGTTTCTTCTGCCTCAAGCTATTCAATCGGCTCGACCGCGATCATCGGCTTCGTGCTTCCGTTTTTGTCAGGACGCTGCACCAGGATCGTCGCCAGCAGCACGACGCCGATGCCCACCACCTGGACGAGCGATACCAGTTCGCCGAGGATGAGCGCTGTCAACAAGATCGCCCACACCGGCTCGAGACAGGCGGTCACAATGGCGCGGGTCGGGTCGAGATGCTGCAATCCGGCGAAGTAGAGCGAAAACGGAATAAGCATCGACGTGACCGAGAAGACGGCCATAAACAGCCACTGCCCCGGTGTGTAGTGATGAGCGATCACCTTCCATGGCGGATTGACGACCTGCCAGAACAGTGTGGCACCAAGAAGGGCGTATACCAGCACCGTCCAGCGTTGGTACAGTTGCAACAAATGCTGACAGTAGATGTTATAGAAGGCGAACGAGACGGCGGCTACTTCCGCCGCAATCACACCGACCGCGTTGAAACGCGCATGGGCAAAGGCGAGCCAGGGAAATCCGCCGCGGACCGCAACTTCTCCGACCGCGACCCCACAGCCCACCACCGCCAGGATCACGCCCATCACGCGTAGCCAGGTAGGCTGCTGCAGACGCCGCGCCAGCATGTAGAGCAGGACCCAGACCGGCGCGACATACTGGAGCACGATGGCAGTCGCGACCGAGGTCTTCTGGATCGAGAGATAGTAGAAATAGTTGGCCGAGGCAAGTCCCACGATCCCCAGCAGAAAGAATTGGGCAACATGGCTGGGGAGCACGCGCAAGGCAGAGCGGCGGGTGAAGAACAGGATCGGCGCCAGCAATAGCCACGAGATGCTGGTGCGGCTCTGGGCGAGGATCAGGGGATCGATGGATGGCAGAATCTGGCCGCCGATGCGGACGCGTCCGGTAAAGACGGCGCGACCCATGGTGGCCGAGAACCCCCAAAAAAATGTTGCCGCGGCGATGAATGCATAACCGCGGACGGAATGAGGGCTATTTCGCGAGAAGCTTGTCGATGCGTTCAGGATCGAACCCAATCAGGACTTCGTCGCCGATCACCACCGTCGGCGTGGATCGGCTTTTATATTTCTGTCGCATTTCACGTACAACGCCGAAGCCCTCGAGAACATTTTTCTCCTCGAATGCTACACCACGGTCCTTGAGATAAAGTCTTACAGCGTCACAGGGCAGGCAATCCGGCTGCGTGAAGACAAGGACTCTGCGCTTCCCCATGCCAGATGAGAAGCGGGGAGCGGCAAGAAGTTGCACCGAGGCGAAGCGGTTCGTGAACAGGGGACAAGGGGTGGACTTGCTGGAACGAGCAGCAGCCGCAGCGGGGAATCTCGACTTCTACCCACCAGCCACTCTGCGCTGCCCACACTTAGTCGGCCAACGCCGATTCTTCGCTGTGAGGCGTCCGGAGCACGCGATCGACGGTGTACGGCGCCCGTTTCGAGGGCTCGTGGAAGTGCCTGACCTGGAGTTCCCCGAGGAGTCCCAGGGCCACAAGTTGCACGCCTGCAACGATCAAGACGGCGGCGAAGATGAGTAACGGACCGTGTTCTTCCATCACATCGACGTGGCGGATGAATTTCTCGATCAACATCCATATTGCGATCAGACCGCCGGTGACGGAACTCAACGCACCGAAGCCGCCGAAAAAATGCAAAGGCCTCGACATGTACTTCAGAAGGAAGCGGATGGTGATCAGGTCGAAAAATACGCGGAAGGTGCGCGAGATTCCGTAATGCGATTCACCATGCTCGCGGTGCACATTGCGAATAGGAATCTCACAAATGGTTGCGCCATAGGCCGACGCCAGCGCCGGAATGAAGCGGTGCAACTCGCCGTAGAGGGGAACTTCCTGTACCACTTCGCGGCGATAGGCCTTGAAGGTGGTGCCGAAATCGTGAAGCTCCACTCCGCTGAGCTTGGCCATAAGCCAGTTGGCGGCGCGCGAAGGGATGCGGCGCATCATGTAATTGTCGATACGCTGCTTACGCCAGCCGCTCACGATGTCGTAGCCCTCGCGCAGCTTCTGCAGGAACATCGGAATGTCGTGCGGATCGTGCTGCAAGTCGCCGTCCATGGCGATGACGAACTCGGCCTGCGCGTGATCGAATCCGGCCGCCAGCGCCGAGGTCTGTCCGAAATTGCGACGCAGCTTGACGACGACGACGCGGCGATCGACCGCGGCGATTTGCTGCAACAACGAGAATGTGTGGTCGCGGCTTCCATCGTCGACGAAGACCAACTCAAATGGCTCTGCGGTGGCTTCCATCACCACCTTCAGCCGATCGTAAAGCTCGGTTACGTTCTGTTCTTCGTTATGGAACGGTACGACGATTGAGTACTTGAGCACGATGTACATATTATAACGTCCCGCCAGCTCGATTTGGACGTCCAGAGATGATTCTGCCGCCAGTCTCCAGGAAGTCCAACTGACTCCGTTTCAGGGCGCGAATTGCCAGAAACGGTGAATCGCAATTGCTTCTTCGGAAGTTACACTACGACAGGCAGACCCAAGGGGTAGGCGAGGGCCTTGGCGTCGTTCCCTCTCGGGGAAGGCGGAAGTCCTCTTCTAAGTTGCAGGATATGGAAACTCGGCGGCAGTGGGAGTCCACGGGAGCAGTAAAATTTTTGGTTTACGGAGTGGGCGTCTGCCACTTACAATCGCCCACACTGCTGTCCCGGAAAACCTACGTACTTAGGCCAACTGTCAACGCAAGCGCACCGGCCAAGATCATTGGCGATTGAGCGTCCTGATTCTGTCCTGCCAGGGATCCGCACGAAGCCTGCCTTGAGCGGGTCAAGGAATTGCTTTCGCTGCAGCAAGCGCCGGCATCTGACTCACGATGTTCAACCACGAAGGAGATTTTCATGAAGGCACACGGCACTTCCAGGATCGTCGCTACCTGCACCGTCGTTGCTGCGCTGGGCATAGCAGCTTTTGCGCAGACTGGCGGCGGGGAGAAGGCACAAATCCTGCAGAAGCTCAAAGCCTCATCTGCGGAAAACAAGCAGAAGCTCCAACAGTACACCTGGCTTGAGACGCAACAAGCCACCCTGAAGGGCGATGCCAAACCGCCGCAGGCTTTCTCGTGTCAGTACGGTCCCGATGGCGGGGTCGAGAAGACTCCGCTCGGCGCTCCTCCGGAACCTCAGCAGAAAGGCGGAAGGTTCAAACAGAAAATCGTAGCCAAGAAAACCGCCGAAATGAAGGACTACATGCAGGATGTGAAAGGCCTGCTCGCACTCTATGTCCCGCCCAATCCGCAGCGGATGCAACAAGCTTATCAGGCGGGCCACGTCGCGATCACCTCAACCCTGGGATCGAATCAGGCGCAACTCGTCTTCCACGACTACGCGCAGCCTGGCGATCAGATGACGGTCTCCTTCGAAAGCGCGACCAAGAAAATCCAGTCCCTGAACGTGAACACGTATCTCGATCAGTCAAAAGACGTGGTCACATTAGCGGTACAGTTCGCCAGCCTGCCCGATGGAACCAATTACGCGCATCAGACCGTGCTGGATGCAAAGGCAAAGCAGCTGCAGGTGACGACCACGAACTCGAACTATGTGAAGCGCCCGCAGTAGAGCGGAAGTTGCCGGCTGTCAATTGTCCGAACGGCCCGACAATCTGTTAGGCCGTAAGCCGTGTCGCGTGAAACCGGCGAGTACCGCAAACAAGCAGCATCAGGGCGCGCCTTCGAATGCCCTGGCGCTGTCTAATCTGTGCAGCGATATTTGACCGTCGACGCAAATCCCGCGTGCGAGCGCCGTTGTCGCCTGTTGTATTCTGGACGCATGTTGTGCCGGGTCGCCCTCTTCTGCGCTCTTGCGTGCGCCGCGTTGTTTTCGCAGGATCTTCCCCAAGTCTTCAAAATCCAGCCGCTTCATCCGGTTCCCGAACTGCGTGCCGAGGCGCTCAAGGCGCAGCCTCCGGTCGAGCACGGCGATTTTCGCAAGCCTGAGCTGGTGGAGCTCATCAAGCTCGATCCCACCATTAAGCTCGACATCCACTATGCCTCGGCGAATAATTTCCTGGGTGCACCGCTGTATAGCGAGGCGCGCGCCTTCCTGCAGCGTCCCGCTGCGGAAGCTTTGGTGCGCGCCAATCGTAAATTGCACGAACAAGGCTACGGGCTGCTGATCTTCGACGGATATCGTCCCTGGTATGTGACCAAGATGTTCTGGGACGCCACGCCTGCCGAAGACCATGAATATGTCGCCGATCCGGCACAGGGATCGCGGCACAATCGCGGCTGCGCCGTCGACCTCACGGTCTACGATCTGAAGACGGGTAAGCCGTTACCCATGCCGAGCGGCTACGACGAGATGAGCGAACGTGCCCACCCCGACTACACAGGGGGATCGGCTGAGGAGCGCGCTAATCGCGAACTGCTTCGCAGTGCCATGGAGGCGCAGGGCTTCACGGTCTACAGCTCAGAGTGGTGGCACTTCGATTACAAAGATTGGCGGCTTTACCCGATTGGAAATATTCCGTTTGAGCAAATCAACAGCACGCCGCACTAGCGGAGAGCGACGAGACTCTACGACTCCGTCGCACCGCTGCGCAGCCTCTCGTTCGCAATCACCGCCTGACCGAGCGAGATGCCTCCATCGTTCGGCGGGACCAGCGAGTGCAGGTATACCTCAAAGCCCGCCGTTCGCAGGCGTATCACGCTGCGCTCCAGCAGGTACATGTTCTGAAAAGTCCCCCCGCTCAGGCAGACGCGGTCGAGCTTGTCCTGCTGGCGAATGCGAGCGCACACCTCGACCATCAATGCGGCAATAGTATTGTGAAAGGCCGCGGCGATATAGCCTGCAGGCTTGTCGCCGATCACATCGCGCACGATAGCTTCGATCATGGGCCGCATGTCGAGCTGCGCGGGTTCGCCGTCCTCCATGCTGAACGGATAGCGCTCGTCGACAGCCTGGTCGGCGACAATTTCCAACTCGATGGCAGCCTGGCCTTCGAAGTTCACCTCCTGGCGCAAGTTGACGAGCGCGGAGACGGCGTCAAATAGCCGCCCCATCGAGGACGTGTCGAAGCAGTTGATGTTCTTCTCCAGCATCGAGGTGACGAGTGAGATGTGCTTCTCGGGAATATTGCGCAGGAACGGAATATCGGCAGGAGGAGCTGCGCCAAAAGTATCGCGCAGGTAGCTCAGCGCCACGCGCCAGGGATGGCGAACGGCAGCATCGCCTCCCGGCAGAGGGATGTAACGCAGGTGAGCACGCCGCTCGAAGCCGGAAAAATCGGCGACCAGGAATTCGCCACCCCAGATCTTACCGTCGGTTCCATAACCGGTACCGTCGAAGGCCACGCCGATCACGCTGTCGCGAAGGTGATTTTCCGCCATGCAACTGGCGATGTGGGCATGATGATGCTGCACCCCGATCTTGAGCTCAATGGGCAACTGCAACGCAAACTGAGTGCTGATATAGCGTGGGTGCAGGTCGTAGGCAACGGCGCGCGGTTCTACGCGAAACAGCTTCTTCAGGTTGGAAAGCGTTTCCTGAAAAAAGACCAGCGTCTCGTAGTTTTCCAGGTCGCCGATATGCTGGCTCATGATCGCGTAGTGCCCCTTGGTAAGCGTGAATGTGTTCTTCAGCTCCGCCCCGCATGCCAGGATTTCGCGAAGGTCCACTCCCAGGTCAACCGGATGGGGGACGTACCCACGCGAACGGCGCAGCACGCGCTCGCGGCCCTCGAAGGTGCGCACCACCGAGTCGTCGGCGCGCATGTAGATATCACGATTGTGAAAGACGAACCAGTCGGCGACCGTCTGCAGGCATCGCCAGGCTTCTTCATTCGAAGTAACGATCGGCTCCTCGCTGAAGTTGCCACTGGTCATCACCAGCGCCATGAACTCCGAGGGCTGCGTAGGCGAGTCGCTGAACAGCAGATAATGCAGAGGCGTGTAGGGCAACATCACACCAAGGGTGTTGTTGCCAGGCGCGATTGCCTCGGGCATGGTTCCGTCTTCGCGTTGGCGCAAAACCACGATGGGCCGTCGGGCACTCGTGAGGGCTGCACGCTCTTCGTCGGAGACCAGGCAGAACTTTTGGACGGAAGTAAGCTCACGAGCCATCAGAGCAAACGGCTTGTCGCTGCGGCGCTTGCGCCGGCGCAGGAGGCGAACGGCAGCATCATTCTGCGCATCGCAGGCAAGCAGAAAACCGCCGAGTCCCTTAACGGCAACAATCTTCCCTTCCCGCAGCAACTCCCGCGCCCGGGTGATGATCGCTCGCGAGTTTGCGGCGACAAACGCGGAAGCGTCCGGAAATGTCGAGCCTGATTCAGCCAGTGCCAGGGCAGGACCGCAATTGGGGCATGCATTGGGTTGAGCATGGAAGCGGCGATTAGCAGGATCGTCGTATTCCGCCTGGCACGGAGCACACATGCGAAACGACGACATGGTCGTCATTGGACGGTCGTATGGAATGTCTTGAACGATGGTATAGCGTGGCCCACAGTTGGTGCAGTTGGTGAAGGGATAGCCGAAGCGCCGGTTGACCGGATCGCCGAAATCTCGCCAGCAGTCGTCACAGGTTGCCACATCGGGCGAGACCAGCACGAATTCGCCTGGTTCCGACTCGCTGTGACGGATAACGAACACAGAATCGCCTTGTGCCTCAAGATCGGCGATGGTCACTTCTTCGATCAGAGCCAAGGGCGGCGGCCGATGCCGCAGCGTGTCGAGGAAATCCCGCACCCTTCCCTCGGCACCTTCAATCTCGATGGTCACGCCCGCGGACGAGTTCAGCACATAGCCCATCAGGCCCAGGGAGCGTGCCAGGTTGTAGACGAACGGCCGGAAGCCAACGCCCTGCACGATGCCACGGACGCGGATCAACTTACGGGTCGTCAAAGGATGTGGTGTGACCGACATTGGGGCGAGGATAGCAGAAGTTGCGAGGCGATCCGGCAACAGCCGCTTGGGCGGGACTGCAGCTGCGCCCTAGAGCGGGCGGTTCTACGCGAAGCAGCGGCGGCTCAGGCCCGATCTGCCTACGACTCAGCCTTGCTTTCCGCCGCCAGCCGATGCATTTCTTCGGTAATTTCCTGGCGGCGTCGCACACGCTCTGCCAGCGCCTGATCGCGTGCAACGTCAGGCGGAAGAGCGTTGTCATCGCCATCCATTTCCTTCAGGACGGATAGCTCCTTCAGAAGCTGCATCATTTCTTCCGATTTCTCATGGCTCATAGCGGCGAAGGTACACGGGGCAAAATTCTCCGTCAATGATGAACCCGGCACCTTCGTTCATCGTTTATTCACAAACTGCAGCAGCCGGTTGATACCCTCCGAAAATTCTGCAGTCGGAGTAATCAGGCTGACGACCATATGCCCTTGCGAGGCGAAGTCATAGAAATGGCCCGGATGCACCAGCACGCCAGTCTGATGAAGTAAGGCAATCGCGAATTCTTCATCGCTGCCGGTTACGGGAACACGCAGCAAGGCGTACCATCCGCCTTCAACTTCAAGACGCCGACACAGAGATTGTTGCGCCAGCTGCTCGTCGAGCTCCTCCAAGTTCTGATGGATGCGCGTCATCATTTGCGGCTGAATATTGCGCCGCTCCTCCAGCAGCGCAGGAATTGCCCACTGCACCGGTGCGTTCATCGAAAGATAAGTATCGGCGATAACCTCAAGCCGGTTCAGCGCCTCGTGTTTCTGCGCTTCGGGACCACTCACACTGATCCAGGCAACTTTCATCTGCGGCAATGCGGAGATCTTTGACAGGCCGCTGAGCGCGAAGGTAAGCGATGCACGCGTCCAATTCGCTTGCGGATGCGGACCACTGAAGCTGAAGGCCCCAGGACGGTGCAGCCCGTAATCCAGAAAAACTTCGTCAGCGATGATCGCCATTTTCTTAGCTGTACAAATGCGGTCGAGTTCGAAAGCCTCATCCTGCTTCACGTAAGAGCCGGTCGGATTGTTAGGATGAACCACCAGGACCGCCCTGGCTCTCGAACCTTCGCTGTCAGCGCGAGCTATCGCCATGTGCAGCGAAGGAAAATCGATCTGCCATCCATGGTCGTATAGCAATTCGTAAGGAACAAGCTTCACATCTTCAAGGTCGGCGAGGAAATCGAACAGCGGATAGCTGGGGGACGGCACCAAGAGTGCGTCGCCAGGGTTGCACAGCAGGCGAAAAACAAACGAGTAGCCTTCGCTGGTGCTCGTGGTAAGGAGAAGGTCGTCGGCGCTGACGAAGCTGCCTCGCTCAGCGTAGTAAGCGGCGATCGCCTCGCGCGCTACGGGAAGTCCACGGGGCTGTGGCTCGTAGATCAGCGCCTCACGACGAGTCAACGCGCTTAACAGAACATCTTCGCGGTAGTGCAGGCCAATGTTGGTTGGGTTCGATGCGGTAAGGTCGAAGAGTTGCCGGCCCAGGCGGCGATGTTCTTCCAGTGCCGCAGAGTAACGATTGCGTGCGAGATTCCAATTGGTACGCGCGGCAAACATCAGCAGGCACCTCGCGCACACAGCGCACAACCATAGCTCCTGATCATGGTCATTCTCGACTCTGCGGCCCAGGTTGATACCAAGTCATCTCTGCTGCTGGCGCATTATAGCGTTCTGATCGGTTGTCACTTTGGTGATAGGCACAGCTCACTGAAGATGGTGCGCATGCGGCCCCCGATTGCGAAAAACCGGTTCCTGCCGCGCATTGGGTTCGGCGGGTCTCAAAGCGGCGCTATAATGCGCGCCGAATTAACAACGTGAGAGGGAACTTGCATGAGAAAAATACTTTTCGCCCTGCTGTTGGTACTGCCGTCGCTGGCGTTGGGGCAGAGTCCCTTCGACGGCACTTGGAAGGTCGATCTTAACAAAGCTGACTTCAGCAAGAAACCGGATGTCTACGAAGTGAACAATGGGATGTATCGCTGTGACTCTTGCGTTCCCAAGATCGAGATCAAGGCGGACGGTCAAGACCAGAAAGTGAGTGGCCATCCCTATTACGACTTAATGGCTGTGAAGATCGTGGACGATCACACTATCGAAGAAACCGACAAGCGTGGAGACAAGGTCGTCGGCACATCGAAATACAGCGTGTCGAGCGACGGCAAGAAGTTGACGATTGACTGGGTCGACAGTGGACAGCCTGCTGGTGAGCCGATTAAGGGAGTAGCGACCTTTACACGAGTGGGCAAGGCTCCTGGTGGAAATGCGGTTTCCGGTTCATGGCGGGTAAAGAACGCCGAGGGATCAGACAATGGGCTGACCTTCACCTTCAAATCCGAGGGCGATGGTTTGAGCATGAGTACACCTACGGGGCAGTCCTATACCGCTAAGATCGATGGCACCGAAGCCCCGTATCAGGGCGATCCTGGCACAACTACCGTGTCGTTGAATCGCATCGGGGACAGTATCGAAGAAACCGACAAGCGTGACGGCAAGGCGGTTTACGTTACTAAAATGACTGTATCGGCGGACGGCAAGACCATGAATGTGACAGTCGACGACAAACTGCACGACAGAACCAGCAAGTTCGTCGCGACGAAACAGTAAATCTCGAGGGCTGCGCCTTGATGAGTGGGGCACATCACGCCCTGGCTACAGAGGCGCAGTTCTTCTGCGGTTCCTCATAGAATATCGACGTATGGATCGCGTGGCATCGATTCTACGTTGCAAAAACCCTCGCCACCTTCTAAATTCATATCCACTTCTACAATCAACGCATCACAGGGAAACCTTCATGATCGAGCGACTCAGAGAGTCCGAAGGCGCAGCTTTCGGTTTCAAGATATCCGGACACGTTACGGCAGAGGATCTCAAGGGATTTGAGCCTCAGATTGAATATGCGATAGCCGAGCGCAAGCATAAACCGATCGGACTGCTGGCCGACGTCTCCCAGGTGCAGGGTACCGATTGGGCCGCTCGCTGGGATGAAATGCGTTTTCTGCAGAAATACACCAATCACATCGCGCGCCTGTCGGTCGTGGGAGCGCATAAGTGGGAAGAAATTGTCGATATGGTGATGAGCGGAGCGGCGGTGCTGCAGGCCGAGACGCGATATTTCGAGACTTCGGAAATGCTGCACGCCTGGGAATGGGCGCGGGGAGCGCGCATCGCCGAACATGTGCCGGTGCGCGTGATCTCAGCCGGGACGGGTATCTGGAAGGACTATCAACCCGAATACATGAACCTATAGCCTCCAGAGGCATCTGGCTTAGCCTTGCAGAGATTCGCGGTTCACCTGCAGGTTGCCCGTTCTCTCGCGTGCTGAGACTGGCTGCGAAGCCGCTCTTCAGGTTCCTCACGGGCTCTTCTTTTGAACTTCAATCCACGAGCGTGACTTTCCCACTGGCGAGATCATAGGTTGCGCCCACGACTTTTACCTCGTGTTTGGCGACGCGTGGTCCCACGATAGGCGGCAGGGTGTTGAGTTTCTCCACTCCGCGGCGAACGTTTGCAACGATCGCATTCTGTAGCGGATTTCCGGGTTTGCCCTGGGACTCCAGCACCGCCGGCTTAATGTTGTTTACCAGGTCGTTGATCGCACCGGGCAGCGCGTCGTGATCGTGGATGTGCTTAATCGCGGCTTTTACCGCCCCGCATTCACTGTGGCCGAGGACCATGATCAATTGCACACCTAGCTCAGCGACCGCGTACTCGATGCTTCCCTTGACCGACGAGCCAGCTCCGCTGACATAATTTCCCGCTACCCGGACCACGAACAAATCTCCGATGCCCTGGTCAAACAGAATTTCAGGAGCCACCCTGGAGTCGGCACAGCCCAAAATGACAGCGACTGGACTCTGTCCGGCTGCGAGCGGCTGGAAGTCGGAAGGCTTGCGTCCCGGATGCTCGATCGTCCCACTCACGAACCGCTGGTTCCCCTGCATCAGCCGGGGCAGGATGTCGTTCAGGGGGACCTTTGCCCCCACCGGCGCATCGGCGAATAGTGCGGTACCCGGAAAGCCCAGCGCCGTTGCCGCCAAGGCCGCGCTGGACAAGCTGAGAAAGTCACGACGGGAAACTTGCGGGCGATGGTTCATGAGCGACCCCTCCTTGCAACGCAATTCGAAGATGTTTCGGGGGAGATGGTATCAGAATCAGGCCCATTCCCGTATGAAGCCATGGGAAAATCCCCGAGGGCCTGGAGGAACGATGTCCCCAGTCAGTTGCACTTTGTGAAACAATTTTTCACTCAACAAAGGTGTTACAAAAAATTCACATTGATTTCACAGAAGTTAGGTCATGTTGAGATGGAAGGTCACATGCATAATCACCGTCAGTGCCGACTTCCAATCTATCCTGCCCGGTCCACCGCAAGGGATAGACTGCTGATTCCCGGTTGGCAAATCACGACGCGTGCCGTCGAATGACGTCATTTCCTCCTGATGACGAAAACAGAGCCGAAGCGGATCGCTTCGGCTCCTGTTTTGTTGGCTCGATCCCCGCCCAACTACTTGAATTCGACGTGTAACGGAATCCGGAGTACAGCAACGTTCTTTTCCCAGGCTGCCCGCGTTTGCCGACCATCCATTCTTATGGTCGTGAGCGCGCTTTCGTTAAGATGGAGCTACATGCGCAAGCCAACCGGGGCTATACGAGCAACGACCGTTTGGACACTTGTCCTTGCGAGTCTGACTGTCGTTGCGCCGTTCGCAGCGCGGGGCACAGCGTGCGGCCACGACCTCACCTTCCACATGCATAGCTGGATGGAGGTGGCGCAGCAGTGGCGCGAGGGGGTTCTTTATCCGCGATGGGCCGTCTATGCCAATTACGGCAGCGGCGAACCCCGCTTTATCTTCTACCCTCCTTTTTCCGGTTTCGTGGGCGCAGCCTTGGGAACTGTTCTTCGATGGGTTCACGTGCCGGCATCCTGGATGTATGTTCCCGCCGTATACATCGTGTGCTCGGTCCTGCTATCGGGATTGGCGATGCACGCTATGGCGCGGGAATGGCTTGCCGAGCCCGATGCCACGCTCGCGGCGTTGGCCTATGCCCTCAATCCTTACGCGTTGCTGACCATTTACACTCGCAGCGCTTACGCGGAACTGCTCGCCGCCTGCTTCATCCCGCTAATTTTTCTTTGGGTTCTCCGGGAGCGTCCCGCGCGCCAAATGCTGCTTCCCTTGGCGCTTACGATTGCGGGCGTCTGGCTGACGAATGTCCCGGCTGCGATCCTGGCCAGCTACACCGCTGCTGTCCTGCTGCTGTTGATGATGGCCTTGCGACGTAGCTCGCGCGCGGCACTGTATGGATTCGGAGCGCTCTTTCTTGGACTGGGCTGCGCGGCGTTTTACATCGTCCCCGTGCTGTATGAGAAGCAGTGGATCGACGTTTCAAATGCTCTCTCGCCTGGAGCGAGGCCGTTCGAAAATTTCTTGTTTGCCCATACCGGGGAGCCTGAACACGATCGCTTTCTGCACACCTTGTCGTGGCTCGCATCGATCGAGATCGTCGCCCTGTTGCTGGCCGCGCTCGGGGCACGTCGCTGGCGAACTGCCAAACCGCTCTTATGGTGGTCGTTGGTGCTGAGCTCGGCAATGGCGATTCTGCTGATACTTCCCGTCTCGAATCTCTTTTACCGGTTTTTGCCCGCGCTCCGTTTCCTGCAATTTCCCTGGCGATGGATGCTGATCCTCGGGGTAGCGTACGCCTTCTTTGCGGTCGCAGCCGTCGGTAGTTTCCGCGGGAAGGCGTGGGTTTACGGCTTCGCCCTGCTCGTTCTGGTTGCCACTGCCAACTATGCTCTGCAGCCGAAATGCGAACCTGAGGACACGCCGTTCATGATCTCGGAGGTCTATCAGACCGGATTCGGCTACGCGGGCAACGATGAATACGTGCCGCCGGGTGCCGACAACGACGAGATAAAGCCTGACTTCCCCGAGTTTGTCATCCACGGTGCACACCGCGACGACATTACCTCAGGAGCCCGCGTCTCGCATTTGCAATGGGGTACATATCGCAAGCAACTTACCGTCGACTCGCCTGAGCCGGTTGAGCTGGTCTTGAGGTTGATGAATTATCCGGCGTGGCAGGTGCGGGTGAATGGCAGACGAGTTCTGCCCCAATCGGATGACCCCACGGGCCGGATGGTGATCGAGGTTCCGGCTGGCCACAGCGTAGTCGATGTTCGCTTCGTTCGAACCGGCGATCGTTGGCTGGGCGATGGCATCACGGTTGTGTCGCTCCTATTTGTTGGCGGCTTCTGGTACGTTGGGAGGCGCGGACGCGCATGAAGCGAATATTGGTCGCCACCTCAAATGCGGGCAAGATACGAGATCTCGTGGGAGCTGCCGCGGCCCACAATGTGCAAATCGAGAGCCTCGCCGATCTTACGCACTTGCCGGAGGTGGTCGAAGACGGTCCTACGTTCGAGTCCAATGCCAGCAAGAAGGCCGAACACTATAGCCAGTATGCGGAGGGTGAGTTGGTCATTGCGGACGACTCGGGACTCGCAGTCGACGCATTGAAAGGCTCCCCTGGAGTGCGTTCCGCCCGCTACGCCGCAGACGAACACGACGGCTCGCTGGAGACTGGGAACTCCGACGACGAAGCTAACAACGCCCGTCTGTTGCGTGAGATGCACGATGTTCCCGACGAGTTCCGCACGGCTCGCTTCGTCTGCGTAATTGCCGTGGCGCGGAATGGCCATACGCTCGCCACGTTTCAAGGTGTCGCGGAAGGGTTGCTCCTGCATCATCCCCGGGGAACGAACGGCTTCGGCTACGATCCGCTGTTCTATTTCCCGCAGATTGAGAAGACTTTCGCCGAGCTCACAGCGGAAGAGAAAGCTCGTTACAGTCACCGGGGCGCAGCTTTCCGCGCGTTTCTGGAGTGGGCCGAACAACTGCGCGACCTGCATCCCCATACGTCGGAATAAGCGTTGCCGGGCAGCGCTCTGAAGATCGCTCTCTCTGAGGAGAGTCTCAGTGGATCTGGATCACTGCCAGTCCGTTGACCGGAAGCTGCACGGTTATCTCGCCGTTCTGCAATGGATGCTGTGTCGGCGACGCCAACTTTGATTCCTGTCGCAACTGGCGAATCTGGGCTTGGGTGGGATAACGCGGGCTGCCCATCTTGCGATAGAGACCGAGCGTGTCGCCATGCTGCTCGTCGACGCGGCTGATCGAAGCTGTGGCGTTTGCACTGAGTCCCTTGAGGTCGAGCTTCACAGTCTTCGGCGCGCCGGTCGATCCCGGATTCACAACGTTCCAGACAGCGACGATCAAGGATCCATCTTTTGCCTTCGTCACCAGCACATCATTAGCAGAATTCTCGATGCGCTGATCGCCGAGCTGGTGCAGCAATTCAAAGGCATAGAAGGCGGGTTTGGGAATGCCGCCGGCCGCAACCAGTCCAAAGCCTCCATAGAACGGTTGCTTGACTACACCCTGTTCTTCGAAGACATCGGAGAAGGTCCAGTACGACATCATCTGTGCCAGCCCGTCGCATTGCGCGATGGTGGTCGCCATATAAGGCGCCATGTAGATGGAATCCGTCACCGCAACCTCGTTGTCGTAGGCGGCGTTGAACTCGCTCCAGATGAGCGGCATGTCAGGGCGCGCCGATGCTTTGATCTGATCGTGCACCATCTTCACCGAACGGCACACCATCTGGTCACGCGGAATGTTTTCATTCGTCTTGAAGACGTCGCTCGCCTTGTCGTTGCCGTAAACGTGAGTGGAGACGAAATCGAGCGGGACATTCGAATCGGCGGCATGTTTGATCATGGCGTCAACCCAGGCAGCCTGGGCGCTGGCAGGGCCGCCAACGCGCACCCGCTGGTTCACCGATTTGAGATCGTGCGCGGTGTGATCGTAAAGCTCGAAATACGTTTGCTGACGGGGGGTTCCGCTCCAGAAGTCCAAGTTCGGCTCGTTCCAGACCTCGAAGTACCACGAGGCAACTTCGTCGATGCCGTAGCGGTCGATCAGATGCGTGGCGAACTGCGTGATCATGTCGTCCCACTTGGTGTAGTCCTTCGGCGGAGAGACATTCGGCTTGTACCAGAACGCCTGAATATCCTGCCGTGCCGCCAACTTGTATGGCATGAAGCTGAGCTCGACGAATGGCTTGACGTGATTAGCCAGCAGGCCGTCGTAAATCTGGTCAACATAGGAGAAGTTGTAGACCGGCTTGCCCTCTTTGTCTTCGTCGTAGACGCCGACATCATCGTTGAAGATGCCGTGGAAGCGCACGTACTCGAAACCGGTGATCTGTTTCACCTCGCGAAGATCGGTACGGTAGGAGTCGCGCAGGCTAAGGATGGCACGGCCCGATCCGAAGATCTGCTCCCAGAAGTGAGGCAATGGGTGCGCCGGCGCGGCGACATCAATCGTGATTGTTTCGGAAGGCGCTTGGGCAGAGAGGCTGAGCGAGCAGAGTAGGAAAACAAATAACCACCATCTTGCAGCGGATCGTACGTTCATCGTGTCTCCAGGAAAGAGAAAAGAAGCCTTAAATGGCTCGGATGGAGCGAATTCTTAGAATGCGAACACGCAGGTTTCTGTTCAGCCTCCACCCAACAAAATCTTACAAGGATCAGGAAAACTCTTCCGCAGCCGAATGTCAGCCATTGATCTTTAATCGGTCTAGCCGTCCAGCTTGTCTTTTGGATGCCAGTAAACTCAGGTGCGTTATTGGAAAATCACTGCGTTGATCTGAGGCATCCATATATCGTCGTTAGGAAAGGAATTGCCATCATGCAGCATAGAAAGATCGGAACTTCTGACTTGCAAGTCTCGGTGGTGGGGCTGGGAACCAACAACTTCGGCTATGTGGCCAACATGGATGTCGAGGCATCGCGCAAGGTGATCGACAGGGCCATCGAAGTGGGCATTAACTTCTTCGATACGTCCGACAGCTACGGCACCTCGGAGGACATTCTTGGCGAGGTGCTGGGTGAACGGCGCAAGCGAATTGTGCTGGCGACCAAAGTCGGCTCCAAGCCCAATCAACATGGCCAGAAGAGCGGCAACTCGCGCGCTTATATTCTGGCGGAGGTTGAAGAGAGCCTGCGTCGCTTGAAAACCGACTGGATCGACCTCTACCAGATCCACTATCCCGATCCCAAGACGCCGATTGAAGAGACCCTGGGCGCCCTCGACCAACTGGTGAAGCAGGGCAAGGTGCGCTGTATCGGCTGCTCGAATTTCTCCGCAGCGCAATTGCAGGAGGCGCACACCGTCGCGCGCGAAAAAGGATTCGCCGGTTTTGTCTCCAGTCAGGACGAATACAGCCTGGTGGTTCGCGATATTGAGCGCGAGTTGCTACCGGCCATCGAGAAGTACAGCATGAGCGAACTCCCGTACTTCCCTCTTGCAAGCGGATTGCTGACCGGCAAGTACAAGCGCGGGCAGGAGGCGCATCCTGGCACGCGGCTGGGCAGAAACAAGGGCCTCGCCGATCGGTACATGAACGAAGTCAACTTTCACAAGATGGAACGGCTGCAGTCCTTCGCCGCGCAACAAGGCCATACGATGCTGGAGCTGGCTTTTAGCTGGCTGTTGGCTCATCCTGTGATCGCAAGCGTGATCGCGGGCGCGACCAAGCCCGAGCAGGTCGAAGCCAATGCCAAAGCCGCAGCATGGGAGCTGACAAAAGAAGAGCTAGCGGAGGTCGACCGGATCACCGGGGTTCACCAACCGGCGTCGCCAGTGACAGCTTAGAAGTCACCATCTTGGCACAGCAGATGTGGCCTGCCGGAGTGGACGCCTACCCAGTTTGTCGGTTTCGTGCGCCCCGGTCGCAGGAAAGCAACTGGTGTTGTGCCAGAAATTCGCGAACCACCACGGCGGCGTCATGCTTCTGGCCGTCAACGGCATAGTTCATTTGCCGCATTTCTTCTGCGGAGATGCGATTGGCAAGGCCTTGTAGCGCTGCTTGCGCATGTGGATAGTGCTGAAACAGCGCGGGACGAACCACCGGCACCGCGTCGTACGGGGGGAAATAGTGGCGGTCATCCTCCAGCACGACGAAACCCATTGCGGCAATGAGGCCATCGGTGTTGTTGCCGGCGACGATATCCACCGAGCGATTTTCGAGGGCGCGGTAAAGTAGGCCCAGATCCATTACCCGTGGCGCTTCAGCAAACTTCAGGTTGTAAACGGTCAGCAGGCCTTGGTACCCGTCCTGGCGCTCAAGGAACTCGTATCCCACGCCCAACCGAAGCAGCGGTCCCACGCTCGATAATTGAGAAAGCTTCGTTAGCCCAAGCCGCCGCGCGTCGCCGCCCCGCATCACCAGGGCAAAGCTGTTGTTGAAGCCCAAAGGGGGCATTACGTCCAAGTTGAATCGGCGCTGATATTGCTGTTTTACCTGTTCGTACACCTGTTGTGAATCGCCCGACGGCTTCTGTTTCAGCACTGCCGCAAGCGCCGTGCCCGTGTACTCCACATAGAGATCGATACGTCCGGCCTCAAGCGCCTGCTGGCAGATGTAGGTTCCCGCAAGATAGAAGCGGCGATCGACAGTGGCATGAGTCGCGTTCTCGAGCACTTGCGCCATCAACTCTCCCAACACCAGCTGCTCGGTGAAATTCTTCGACCCGACGACAATGTTCTTCGAGCGTGGCATGCATCCGGCGTAGATGAGGGCGAGGCTGGCGAGAAAGGCGCGGCGATCGATCATCATGTCAGTGGCGCCGTCGCGCCAGGTATTTTTCGACACCGCCGAGAAGAGTGTCGGCTGCGAGCGCCATCAGGGCGGCCGGTATCGCGCCAGCCAGAATGACGCTGTTGTCGACCATGGCAATGCCGCGAAAGATGAACTCGCCCAGTCCACCGGCCCCAATGGCAGCAGCAATCGTCGCGACTCCGATGGTGATGACGGCGGCCACGCGCACTCCGGCCAGAATCACCGGGGCCGCCAACGGCAGTTCGACGTAGCGCAAAAGCTGCCCGGAGGTGAGCCCCATGGACACGGCCGCTTCACGCACCGGAGCGTCGATGCCGGTGATGCCCACAAACGTATTCCGCACGATCGGCAGCAGCGCGTAAAGAGCCAGCGCGACAATAGCGAGCCGGCTGGCGCTGGCTCCCAGCCACGGCAGCGGGAGCAGTAGTCCAAAGAGCGCCAGGCTCGGGATCGTCTGGATCACGTTGGTGCTGCCGAGAACAAGCGTCTTCCATCGCGGACGGCGCGTCAGCAGGATGCCGAGCGGCACACCGATCGCGATGGCCAGCAGCATCGAGACGCCCACCAGCCACAGATGCTCGGCGGTCAGGGTGAGAACTTCGCTCTTGTGCGTAAGGATGAAATGCAAAAGCAAAACCTTTAGCCGCGAGTTTCCACGTGACGAACGGGATCAATCAAGGCAACCACGGATTCCCCTGAGGCCGCGGCCTTGAAGGGGCACGGCTTCATCCGCGCAATCGGCGGCGGCCTCGCCTTTCAATTACGAAACATCTGCTGACCCTTGCGGAACACGTCGACGTACGGCGTCACCCATGGGTCTTCCGATCGGAGAAACTCCTGCGGCGTATACACCCCGCATAACCTGCCGGTCTCCATCAGTCCGATTCGATTTCCCAGCAGTAACGCTTCGCCAACATCATGAGTAACAAAGACGATCGTCTTACCCAGCTTTTTCTGCAGGTTCTTGAATTCGGATTGCAGTTCAGCACGCGTGATCGGATCAAGTGCTCCGAAAGGCTCGTCCATCAGCAGGATCGGAGGCTCGGCCGCCAGTGCCCGTGCCAATCCCACACGTTGGCGTTGACCGCCGGAGAGTTGGTGCGGATAACGATCTCCGAACTCGGAAACCGGCAAGCCCACAAGCTGCAGAACTTCTTCCACGCGCGCTTCCACCTTGGCCAGTTCCCACTTCTCCAGGCGCGGCACCAGCGCGACATTGTCATGTACGGTGTAGTGCGGAAAGAGCCCAACATCCTGAATGGCATAACCGATGCGGCGCCGCAAACGGATAGCCTCCCACTGTTCGACCGGGCGGCCATCCACACAAATTTCCCCCGCTGTCGGGGTGATGAGCCGGTTGATCATCTTCAGGCAGGTGGTTTTGCCCGAGCCACTTCGGCCCAGCAAAATCAGGGTTTCGCCGCGCTGCACGATAAAATTCACATCCGCCAACAACACTTTATCGTGTGCGACGCGGTACTCGACACGCGCAAACTCGATCGCGTTGCTCAAAGCGGGTTCAGGTGCTTGGTTCATCGCTCGAAAGCTGGATTCGTCCTCAGCGTATCAGAAGCTCGGCGCGATCTTGTACGGTCGACCATCCCGCAACTCGCATTCGTGAGGCTGCGAACTGTAACAACTTCCCGCAATTCGATCTGCCGGAATTAGAATGTAGACATCGTAAACGCTTGCGAGCTGCTGCGGGAGAGCCGCCCGGTTGCTCGCTGTCGCATTGCAGACGTCAACATCTTTCCACGGCAGTGGGCCAAGGTCTTGTGGGGCACGACCATCTGAGGAAGTTTACGACCGCACGTTTGCTGTTGGCTGCAACTCTGCTTGTGGCAACGTCCAGCGTGTCGCAACAGACCGCACCAACCCCGTCGGCCACGAACGCTGCGTCTCGCAACATGGCCTATCAGTATCTGCGAACTGGTAATCCTGAGGACATCAAGACACAAACTACGCCGGGTGCTGCGCTGATGGGCGGGGGCGCCGATCTTGATTCGGCATTCAAATGGCTGTGCGATCGCGCCAATGGGGGTGACTTCCTGGTCTTGAGGGCGTCGGGTGACGACGAGTACAACAAGTACGTGCAGGGTCTGTGCAAGACGAACTCGGTCGCCACGTTGATCCTGCCGGACAAAGCAGCTGCCGAAGATCCCTTCGTGGCTGCCGCCATCCATAATGCCGAAGCGATTTTCATCGCGGGCGGCGACCAGTCGAGCTACATTAAGTTTTGGAAGGGCACTCCGGTGGAAACGGCGATCAACGATCGCCTGCGGGCCGGAGTTCCCATCGGCGGCACAAGCGCCGGAATGGCGGTGCTCGGCGAGTTTGTGTTCAGCGCCATGCACGACACTGCGACCTCGAAGGAGACGCTCGCCGATCCTTACAACGACGGCGTCACCCTCACCAGCGACTTCCTGCACCTGCCTTACCTTGGGAAGACGATCACTGACCAGCATTTTGTCAGCCGCGATCGGCTGGGCCGTACGGTCGCGTTCATGGCGCGCATTCTGCAAGATGGAATGAGCGACACCATTCGCGCGATCGCGGTCGACGAGCGCAACGCGGTTCTCGTGGACGAAAAGGGAGACACAACCCTGATCGGCGACGGAAATGCGTATTTCTTTCGACCAAAGCACAAGCCCGAAGTCTGCCGAGCCGGAACGCCGCTCACCTTTCGCGATATCCAGGTTTATAAAATCGATCACAAAGCGACCTTCACACTGAAGGACTGGTCAGGGTCGGGAGGCACGTGGTATGTGCTGTCGGCGATCGAGGGTAAGCTGCAGTCCTCCAACGGGAGCGTGTACTAAACGATAATTGCGTAGCGGGCTCGACCCAAAGAGCAGGTTCCCCGCCCTGGGCTACGTCTTGCGGCCAGAATGACGGTACTGGAAACGGTCCTCTCGACGGCCGAACGCGACGAGCTGCTGTCTAGCCTCTTATTTCGTGCATGGTCCGCCCGCGTTAGAATTGTCACCGAAGCAATGTCGCAGACCGGAAATGCAGCTTTATGGCGTCGAACCTCGATCTTTCGACTGTGGCATCGGAACCCGGAATCGGTGACTCCGGCACAGCTTCGCCGACTGCCTCGCCAAATTCCGAAGATTTTCGAACGTGGCACCGGGTGCGCTGGACGGTCGCCATTTTTTTCGCAGCGGCTACCATCTTCTACAGCGCCGTATGGATGTACTACGTTCGAAGAACACCGCAGGCCTTTTTAGGAATTGAGGGCGGCAGGTTAAACCTTTCGCAGCAGGTCCTAGATGTCCAGGGCGTCACTCCGGGTGGTCCAGCCGAGCGAGCCGGACTCCGCGCCGGCGACCAGGTGGTCACGATGTACGGACGCCGTATGCGCGACATCGAGCCCCTTCGAACCGCCATCCTGGGAGGGCATCCTGGAGACAAAGTACCTCTCGAAATACGCCGTGCCGGCGAGCCCGGGCCGATCGCGATCGTAGTCATTCTGGGCAAGGCGCCCCCCGCGGAAGAGCAACTATCCGCCCCCAAGGCCGTCATCGAGCAGATCCTGAACGCGTATCCGGTATTGTTTGTGGTCGTCGGGTTGGCCGTGCTCTTCCTGCGAATTGACGATCGCAACGCCTGGCTGTTGGCCGTGTGCTTCGCGGGGCTGATCGCCTCAGCTCCCTTGATTGAAATGTCGGGGCTGATGGGTCCAGCGGTTCGCCGCTTTGGGCTGATCTACATGATCTCGTTCTTTCCCCTGGAGCCGGCCGCGCTCTACTACCTCTTTGCCACCTTTCCTGTGCGCTCACCGATTGATATTCGCTTTCCCTGGATCAAGTACTTGCTGCTGGGAATTGCGTCGGTGGTGATTGTGCCGGCAATGCTTTCGGCAATCTTCACCGGCAGCTTCGAGATGGCATGGCGCATGCTCGATGTCGCGCCGCACCGCGTGGCGGGAGTGATCGGTAACATCTACTATTTTGGGGGATGCGGCCTCGGCCTCGCGGCTTTGGTGGGGAACTTGTGGCGCGCGCCCAATGTGGAGGCGCGACGCAAAACGCAGGTCATGGTTTGGGGCACGGTGCTCGGCTTAACCCCGTGGCTGGCGTTGCAACTGATTTCCATTCAACGTCACATAACACCCTTCCAGCTTCCCTTCTGGGCTTGGGCACCGGCGATTCTCGCCCTCTTTCTTTTCCCTCTATCCTTCGCCTATGCCGTCGTTAAGTATCGCGTGCTGGAGATTCCGGTGCTGCTTCGCCGCAGCGCACGGTATCTGCTGGTACAACGCGGTTTCTTGATTCTGATGTTGATCCTCGGCATAATCGCCACCCTCGCGCTAGCCCATGGCTTTTCGACGCGCTATCCCGCCAGTTCAGCGGGCATACCGATCGGTGTGGCGTTCGGGATGGTGCTGATTGGGGGAGGAACGTGGGTGCAGCAACGCGTCAGCGAACGAGTCGATAAAGCCTTCTTTCGGACGGCTTACGATTCCAAGCAGATTCTCGAAGACCTGGTGGAACGAGCGCGCGAGGTGCGTACGCGCACGCAGCTTTCGGACTTGCTGGAAAGCAATGTTCGGCAGGCGCTGCAACCGAGATTCATCCTGATGTACCTCCTGTTGAGTTCCACACCGGCTCCAGAGGAAGACGCGCATGGCGTTTCGCTCGACTCGCATCTGCTGGACGACATCTTCGATCATGATCAGCCCTTTGAAGTGGAGCACGATACGACCCACACCGGTTTCGAACGAATTCACGCCGAGTGCCTGGTGCCGATCTCCGGGCGGGATGGTCAACGTCTAGGGTTGTTGGTGCTGGGTCCTCGTCTCTCAGAGGAGCCGTACTCGCGCGAAGACAAGCGACTGCTCGCGCTGGTGGCTAAACAGGCCGGCAGTACGCTCGAGAACATTCAGATGGGCGAGGAGATAGCCGAGCGCATGGCCGCCGAAAAGCGGGCCGCGGTTGAGATCGACCTGGCGCGACAGGTGCAGCGCAAGTTGTTTCCCCAGAACCCGCCACGCGTTGCCGGTCTCGATTACGCTGGGGAATGCGTGCAAGCCCGTGTGGTTGGCGGTGATTATTACGATTTTCTTGAATTAGCGCCGGGGCTGATCGGGATCGCGCTGGCTGACATATCCGGCAAGGGATTTCCGGCGGCGTTGCTCATGGCGAACCTGCAAGCCAACCTGCGCGGGCAATATGCGCTGGCTTTCAACGACATGCCAAAACTCTTACAGTCGGTGAATCGGCTGTTCTACGAGAACTCCGATCCCAGCCACTACGCGACGATGTTCTTTAGCTGCTACGACGCGCAGAAGAGGACTTTGCGCTACGTGAATTGCGGACATAATCCCCCGCTACTGGTGCGGGCCGACAACAGCGTTCAGAAGTTGGAAGCTACGGCGACCGTGCTGGGACTGTTTCCCGAATGGGAGGCGTCCGCGGGGACGGTGCAACTTCGCGGTGGCGACCTGTTTGCGATCTATACCGACGGCGTGACCGAGGCTGAGGCAACGGATGGCGAGGAATTTGGCGAGGAGCGCCTCATTGAGACGCTCCTGCACCATCGGAATAACCCTGCCGCCGTCCTGCTGCAAGACGTCATCGACACCGTGCAGCGCTTCAGTCCGGGCGAGCAGGGCGACGACATCACGGTAGTCATCGGTAAAGTGCTATAGCCCTTCCGTCGCGGAAATGAACCTGGACGCGCTGCTAAGCAGCCGTGCGCCGCCAGTCGTTCCAATACGTGGATTGACGCTGCTTCCTTCTGGCTCCGGAGTCGTCGCTATAGTCGGAAATTCCGGCGATCATCGTCTCGCCACCACCCTGTCCGTAGAAGTACGCTTTGGCGGCAGGCGAATCTTCCAGGTCCAGCAGCGTTGGAACGAGCGTGCTGGCCGCGGCAACGCCGTAATCGAGAAGGCCATGTACCCTGAAGTCCCAAACGCGAAACACACCGTACTCGTAGTCCGTCATCAGGGCGTTGAGCAGCACACTTGCCCCAAGCGCGTATGCCGCAGCCGAAGCCTTGCCGTTGCTTTTGCGAAACATCGCTCCGGCAGCAAAGTTGGTCGCAGCGTGCAAGTAGTCGATCATTGAGTGCGTTCTTGCTGAAATAATTTTGGGAAATACATCGTCGAAGCCGAGTCCGGCCATATGAATCTCCTTCGGAGAAAATGGGCGCACATGATATGGGAAAGGTAGTATCGTGCGCGCCGAGATCAGTATCCAGCAAAGGTTACGGTCTTCCAGGCGTTAGGCAGCCGGCTTCATGTGCTGTTTAGCTTGGCCGAACAACTCGATCATGGCGCGGTTGAACGCCGGAATATCGTCCGGCTTCCGCGCCGACACCAGGTTGCGATCGGTGACCGCCTCCTGATCTATCCACTCAGCACCGGCATTGCGCAGATCGGTCTTAAGAGAGGGCCACGACGCAATGCGACGCCCCTTGGCTTGGCCGGCTTCAATGATGGTCCACGGGCCGTGACAGATGGCCGCGACCGGCTTGCCGGCATCGAAGAAGGATTTCACGAAGGCCACAGCTTCCGGTATCATGCGCAGTTTATCGGGATTGATTACGCCGCCGGGCAGCAGTAGGGCCTCAAAATCGTTTGGCTGCGCTTGGTTCAACGGCACGTCGACCGGGACGGTCTCGCCCCAATCGGTGAAGTTCCATCCCTTTACGTTTTCGTCCTTCGGCGAAACCACTTGCGTCTTCGCGCCCGCGTCGTCAAGTGCCTTGCGAGGCTTCTGCAACTCAACCTGTTCAAATCCATCGGTGACGAGAATTGCGATTTTTTTGCCTTTAAGATTGTCAGCCATCTGTAGTTCTCCTTTCGAATGCTTCGCGGCGGAGGCGCCCGTTAGGAAGGGCGCCTCGAACCGCATATCCCACGCGGCTGAAACCGGTCGGGATAAAAGGCTTGTGAGTGTTTTCTTCCTTGCCTAATTGCTAGTCGCTGTTCCTTTACGCTGCTGCACCGTTGGCCCAGGGATCTAGCACGACCTTCTCGCAATGGTCTTGCTTATCGCGAAACACCTTGTACATCTCCGGGGCCGCGGTGATTGGCACCTTGTGGCTGATGACGAAGCTGGGATCGATATCGCCGTTCTGAATACGCTCCAGCAGCGGCTGCATGTAGCGCATCATGTGGGTTTGCCCCGTCTTCATCGTCAGGCCTTTGTTCATGAACGCGCCCATGGGAATGTTGTCCACGAAGCCGGCATAGACGCCCGGTACCGATACCGTTCCGCCTTTGCGGCAGGCCTTGATCGCCTCCCGCAGCGCGACCGGACGATCCGGTTTCACCTTCATCGCTCCCTTGACGCGGTCGATGTAATAGAAGGCGTTGTGCCCAGTCGCTTCCATCCCCACGGCGTCAATGCACGAGTCTGGACCGACGCTTCCCGTCAGATCCTTCAGGGCTTCGACGACGTCATCCACTTCGTCATAGTTAATGGTCAGTGCTCCACCCTCGCGCGATATCTGTAGGCGGTACTCCAATCGGTCAATGCTGATGACCCGCTCCGCGCCTAACATGAAGGCGCTGCGGATGGCGAACTGCCCCACCGGTCCGGCTCCCCATATGGCCACTGTGTCTCCCGGCTGAATGTTGCAGTTTTCCGCACCCATGTAGCCGGTCGGGAAAATGTCGGAGAGAAACACCAGCTTCTCGTCCGGAATACCCGCGGGAACCTTCAGCGGACCGACGTCAGCGTAAGGAACGCGGGCATATTGCGCCTGGCCACCCGCGTAGCCACCCAGCATGTGGGTGTAGCCGAACAGACCGGAGGGCGAATAGCCCATCATGCTTTCAGCGATCCAGTAGTTCGGATTGCTGTTGTCACAGCAGGACCAAAGCTGTTGTTTACAGAAGAAGCAATTCCCGCACGCAATGGTAAAAGGCACCACAACCCGATCGCCCACCTTCAGCTTGTCAGAGTTAATCGCTCCGCCGACCTCAACCACCTCGCCCATAAACTCATGGCCCATGATGTCGCCTTGTTCCATGGTGGGCATGTACCCGTCATAGAGATGCAGGTCGGATCCGCAGATGCAAGTACTGGTGATGCGGACGATGGCGTCACGCGGATTGAGAATTTTAGGATCGGGAACCGTTTCCACGCTCATTTTTTCCGGGCCCATCCAACACACTGCCTTCATGACACTCTCCTTCTGGCTTCCAGAACTTCCGTAAGTTTTGCTTCGCCTCGAACAGGCCCCGTCGGATCCAACACGCGCGCGACGCCCACCAAGGTTGAGCGCAGACCGTGGGGCTGGCCGTCGGTGGTAGGAATTTCGCCCGTCTCGACCAGCGCCTTGAAGCGCCGCAAATCCTGCCGCAGGAGCAAGCTCGGCGTCCTCCCGACGAAACTCATGAGGGCACGGGCTTGGGAACGAGCGGCGGGACGATACTCCACGGCCACTACCAGGAGCGTTCCACGATTGGCCTGAGCCGGACGAAACGCAATGCTGCCGCTGACATTGACATCAGAGCCGGGCAGCGAATGCCACGAGATCAACTCGCCTGGGTGGTCGGTATCGATTTCGATATCCCACTCCAATTTCACGCCTATGGGAGTGACGGCGACCCATTTTGAGCGCCGGTCGTCCAGGTTGGTGACCGATTCCAGGTGATTCATGAACAGCGGCATATTCTCGAAATCGCGCCACATGCGATAAGCCTCTTCCGGCTTGCAATTGACGATGAGACTAGTAGCCACCACTGGTTCCTGTTTGGGCTGGGCCGATTTGATGCTGGAATAAGCGAGAGCTCCGCCGGCCGCAGCCAGAGCCACGCCAAATTTGGAGCGACGGGATAGACCTACGGCCGCCAGAGTCCCTCCCGCGAGGAGGGATCCCCAGCGCGAGAACGAGGACGATGATCCGTTCTGTTCCCGCCTTTCTCTCGTGATGTGTTGGGATGAAGTCATTGTGTATAACCCCCTTGCGACTAAGTTATTTGTTAAGGGTGTGGACGCGGATGGCAGGCTGCGTTTCGGCCAGCTGTAAGTGGGATTACGGGCGGAAAACAATCGATGTCTGCAAACGCAGTTTTTTTCGGGGCAGCACGTCAGCACACATCGTAGGCGGGATCGACGGCTAAGAGGCTAGTGGTAGGACAGCGATCTGAGTAAACCGATACCAAGAGTAAGCACAGAAAATGCGAGAAGTGCCGCTCCCACATAGATCAATCCAATAGCGGGGCTGACCTGAGTCGCCGCAGGCGAGAGCACGGAAAAAAAGAAGCCTGCCGATATCAAAATGGCCGAGAGAGGAACACCCAATCGTACGATCCAGAGCAGACTGGGCGGCAGGGCTGCGGAATCCGCCAACAACTCGCACACGAGTGACAGTATGACAATGACGCCGGCGTGCGCGTGTCCCGCGCGAAAAAAATTTTGCCGCAAGGGGTTGTCCATATACCCCGAGCTCTTGTTCATCAGCGCGGTAAGGAGGAAGTAGCCGCCGTACTGGATGGTGGGAACGGTAATGAGAATGATGCCGCACATCAACCGCGATTCACGAGTCATGATTCTCCTTCCATGTCGGGCTAACCTGACCGAGGCGACACCATATCCGTTTGGATGTGCAAAGAGCAAAGGACGCTCGAGGTGAGAGCGCCCTTTGGTGATGCAAAGCGTTACGGAGTAGTGAGGGGCTACCGTCCCCAGCCGCCACCACCGCCACCGCCGCCGCGGTTGCCGCCACGGCCACCACCACCGCCGCGACCGCCGCCGCCGCCAAAACCGCCACGACCGCCGCCGCCGCCGCCGCCACCGCGAGGACGATCCGCTTTGGGACGAGCTTCGTTTACGGTCAGATTACGGCCGCCCAGGTTGGTACCATTGAGTGCATCCATAGCTTTGCCCGCTGCGTCATCATCGGTCATTTCGACGAAGGCGAAGCCACGCGGTTGTCCGGTATCCCGGTCGGTGACTATGCTGACCTTGTCGACCGGTCCGTAAGCCTCGAATAAGGAGCGGACTTGGTCTTCAGTTGCATCGAATGTCAGGTTCCCCACATAAATGTTTTTCATCGTTACCTCGCTCTTGAAAGGGCCGCCCCCGGGTCAACCTTCCTGCCGTGCGCGGTCGTGGTTGGGGTGCTTTCGACTAAAGACTCGACTGAAGACTTAGCCACGGAAAAGGTAAAGGGCAGCACCGTGCCGCCCTCACCCTTTGAATCTGTTTGCGCTTAGAGGACCTGAACGTTCTCTGCCTGCCAACCCTTCGCGCCACGCTTCACGTCGAAGCTGACCTGCTGGCCTTCCTGCAGTGACCGGAATCCATTTGACTGGATAGCCGAGAAATGGACGAAAACATCTTCGCCATTCTGACGTGAGATGAAGCCAAAACCTTTAGCGTCGTTAAACCACTTCACAGTTCCTTGTTCCATTGTGTTTCTAATTCCTCGAGTGTGTTGATGTTGCGCTGACGGATCGGAAGGTTACGGGCAGAAATCGCTCGAGACTTCGAGAGGGATGGCTGCTAAACGCGCCGTTCGAACAAACGCAAGTACATGATACATGAAGCCCTTTCTATCTACCACGAAAAGGGGAACGAGTCCCGAACCGGGTCGCGCCATGTTACGCCAGCAGGTAAGCTCTGTATCTACAAGGTTCTGTAGATATTTAGCTTATAGTTGAGTAACTGCACGTAATTACTTGACATCGCGAAGCTTACGACCTCAAAATGACGGCGGGCAGATGGGACCAGCTCAACCCGTAAGTCCGCACACCATGACGTCCCCCCAAGTGGTGGCCCTCCTTCAAGAAGACACTGGTGCGCCATTACGTGCGCAGGAAAAGGCAGATGATGCATTCTGGAAAAAAACTCCGGGTTTCAGTACTTGCCGCAGCGATTTGCTTGCTATTTTCCGCCGCTGCGTTCGCACAACAAATCAGGTTCCCCGACTTCACCTCAATTGCAAATTTGCAACTGAACGGCGTCGCGATGCAGGCGACTTACCAGTCCAAGTCCGTGCTTCGTCTGACCAAGGGAAACGATCCGAACAACAATGTGTTTCATCCAGAAGCCTCAAGCGTGTTCTTCAACTTGAAGCAGCCGATCTCGATGGGCTTCACCACGTATTTCAGCTTCACGATGCACAATCCGACGACGACGGTCGGCCCTGGGGACGGATTTTCCTTCCTGATACAAAACTCTTCGTCCACTGATTCGACTATGGGAGCCTCTGGAGCTGGACTGACGGCGCTGGGTGCCGGTAGTGTCCTCGCCGGGGCAGGTGGTTTGGGTTACGCCGGTATTTCGAACAGTCTTGCGGTCGAGTTCGACGTCAATCAGGACGCATGGGACCCCAACAGCAATCACGTCGCCGTGCAGAGCTGCGGGACGAACTTCAACACTCCGGTCCACATACCCGGCTTATTTACCATCGGTCAGAATACGCACGTCAGTAGTTGCCTGGTCTCACCCAGCGCCATCACCTCGAACATCAACATGCTCGCCGATGGCACCCTTCACCAGGTGGTAATCGAATACGATCCGCCGAGCAGCAAGTATCCGAATGGGGCGCTGATGGTCTGGGTTGACCCCCAGTTCATTAAGGGCACCCATACAGCCAAGTCGACGTCCCCGCCGGTGATCAATATTCCCTTCACGATCGCCGGGCTAAATCTTGATGGCGGATCGGCGTGGGTGGGCTTCACCGCATCGCAATCCCAAAAGGAGACGGTGCAGGACATCAACGAATGGGAGTTCACGCCGCACCAGGCAACCTCCGTACAACAACCGATTCCCAACGGAGGCATTCCCAATACCTTCACCTTCGGCGGACATGACGCGGTCGTCACGTATCCGGTAGGAACGAACGGCAACGGTCTTTATATGACAGTGCTGGCAACGCCGACGGACCCGACGACGTTCCAGCAAACGAGGTTGGTGAACACCCAGTTCAGCAACGAGAGTTGCGTAACCTACCTCGAAACGGGCGGGAACTGCGTCGTTTACTCCGTCACTTGCCAGTTGTCCGACAAGGTCACCCAAACGCCGTGTCCCTCCGAGCTCGAAGACACGATTGCATTGAGCACGAGCTACTATACGGCTAATGGAGTGACGCCGACCAATGCTGATTTCCTGAAGGCTGATCCAATCGGCTCCAACAATTGGATCAGCATATGCAACCCGCCCAATAGCATGCCTCCGTGCTATGACCCAAATACCTTCGACGGCACGACCTCGGGCAAGGGACATGACTTGTCCGACCTGGTGGCAACGTACCTGCCGGGCCATCCCGTGGCAGCAGCCCATCAGCAGAGTGTCGCCGAGCCGCGGACGCAGGTCTTCATCAAGCCCAAGGAGGCAGGCAAGTAAGCAGCCGATCCACTCGAATGGAGGGGGACAGCAAATGTCCCCCTTCCGCAAAAAAGCGCAGTTTCCACCCCGGCAAATCATTGTGCTTCGGCGGGTGATTCACTGCAGGGGAATCATGTCTCCTGGCGCGCGCCGAAGTCGTCGAATGACTCCTGCAGAGCGCACCCTTCGCGGATTCCCGTTTCTGAACCTTTCACCCGCCTCCTCGCCAGATGGCGTCTCCTAAGGACCGACCTACTGCCAGTCATCTGGTTACGATTTTGCGCCAATAGCGAAGCCCCGTCCGAAGACGGGGCTTGAGGAACATTGGGCTTGTGAAGGGTCTTGAGAAACCCAAGGCCGCCCCTAAAATCAGCAACCGTATTTCCGCCGCTACACAACCTTGGCGAAGATGATTACGAGCGTGAACAGTACCAGCGACTCGATGAAGGCAAGCCCAAGAATCAGAGCGAGTTGAATGCCGGGACGGGCGGCGGGATTGCGCGCCATGCCTTCACAGGCGGCGGCGCCCACGCGGCCCTGGCCCAGAGCGGCCAGTCCGGCGGCGATGGCCATGCCAAAGCCTGAAGCAATGGCAATCCAGTTAGTGCCTCCAGCAGCGGCATTGGTTCCGCCCTGCGCGTACGCCGGCATGGTCACCATCAGGATGGCCATCAGCGAGAAGAAGATCAACATCATTTTCCGCATTGTGTTTCTCCTTATGAATCGCTGTCAGGAGGTGGTTGACGCTCACCGTGCTGGCGCCCTCACACTGGCAGCAAACCTTTACAGCTGTCGGCCATCTACTATCGGCCTTCGGCTGGAGCTCCTTGGGGCTGAAGCCCCGATCGGTTCTCGTCCAGGGACGCGGACCTGAAGGTCCGCTCTACCTTTCTTATACTTCCGACCCCGAGCGCGACACTGTGGCGCAACCGGCGAACTCGGAACTTAAACCTACAGCTTGAGGCAGCTTCTAGTGCTCATGTGCCACTGCTTCGCCGATATACACCGTCGCGAGCAGCACAAAAATGTACGTCTGAATAAACGAAACACCAACGTGCAACAACATGAAGACCACAGGAATTCCGATCGGAATCAGCGACAGGAACACCAGCGTCACCATGTCGCCGGCGAACATATTGGCAAACAGACGAACGGTGAGCGACAGGATGCGTGCCAGATGGCTGCAAGCCTCAATGACAAACATCAACGGCGCCAGCCACCACACCGGCCCCAGGAAGTGCTTAATGTAACCAAAACCGTTCGCGCGGATACCGGCGATATGGTAGTAGAACCAGGTAACGAGGGCGCAACCGAGCGGTACCGATGGCACCGCAGTGGGCGCTTCGAATCCTGGTATCAGACCGACCAGGTTGCAAGTCAAAATGAAGATTCCAAGAGTCGCCAGGTAGCCGGTAAAGCGCTCGTATTCATGTCCGATAACTTCGTGTCCCTGCTGAGAGATGAATGAGTCGATGCTTTCCATCAGGTGCTGCAAACCACCGGGATTGTCCACCGAAAGACGAGATCGTAGGAATGCAAAAAGCAACACCAGAAAGACGAAGACCAGCAACTCCATCGCTACGTAGTTGGGAATAGGGGCCTGGGGATGCTGGGAATGCACATGGAAGAGTCCCATGATCGCATTGGCTATTCCGCCGAAATACTTGTTAAGCAGGGCGGTGATCCAGAGTTGCTCGGGCATGAATCTCAGCTCGTAAGTAAGAATTATGTTGCGATAAACCAGTTTTTCGGCACACGAACGGTTTCACCGTCACTCATGCCAAGATGAATCGGGAATCAGAGTCCGCGTCGCAGTGCTGCGAAAAGTTCGACCGCAACTTCGCAGCCTACAGCCACGATGGGCAAACAAATCCCACCAAGGAAGCCGTAAAGCGCTGCAGGATAACCCCTAAATATAACATAGGCTCCCACAGCAATGAATCCATAGCGCAGCATCGCGCGGAACACCACAACGCCGCCCCGCTCGGCGCTTTTGCCCGTTGTGATGCGCTCCCCTAAAGCGTTCACCATTCCGGCCAGCCAGCGATGATTCACGTAGGAAATAGTCGCGCCGAGAGCAAATCCCAGGGTAGTTGGCGAGTGGAATCGAAGCAGACATACCAGCAGACCAATGGCGCTGACTGCGAGCAGGAATTTGCGAATGCGCTCCAGGGCACCGTCGTAGAAGTGGTCGGCTGCGTTAATGGAAGGTTCGGGTCTGCTCACGCTACGAACAATGTATCGCACGTGGCAAATGCGCCTTCAAACCAGGGCACAGGATATTAGGCGTAAAGGCAAGATCATGGCAGCGTAGAGATCAATCCCTATCTTTTGTAACGGTGCGGATCAGGTCCGTAAATCCTGCGACAGCGCCAACGATGATTCCCACCAGGAACAGCCAATGGGTATGAAACAAATGATCGCTCAGCTTACCAATCAAAAGACCAACTACGACAGCGGCGGGAAGAATGAAGGCGATTTGCGAATAACGCGCCCATACTACAGGTGCGCTCGGCAACTTCTTGTCGTCACGACTGTCTGTCATGCAGACAGCGTATCATCGCCTCTCGTCTTCAGACGACCTGCTACAGACGAACTGACCAGGTGAGGCGTTCCCGAGCGTTTTCTGTGCCAAGAATCGGGCAGAGCAGGCGTCCGTGGTAAAATCCCTCCACTCATGCGGCGATTTTCATCCAGTTTATTGCTGATGATGATTTGCGCGGGTGCCTTGCTGCCTGTTGTGCAGGCTTCCCCGATAGATGTACCCCCGTGCTGCAGGCGTGAGGGCAAGCACCATTGCATGCTTTCAAGGGGATCAGTGGCTGCCGACGGCTTCCGATCGGCTGCGGCGGTCTGCCCCTACCGTTCGCAGCGGTTTTTATCGACAAGTGCAACGGCGCTGGTACCGGTCCGCACGGCCGCGACCCGCCCCGGTCTGCATCACACAACCCTCCTGCCAGAGCTTTCCCGGCTCGCATTCCACATCGCCGATCATTGCTCGGAACGTGGCCCTCCGAATTCCTAGTCCCTTCTGAACAACGCGTGTCAGTTCTGAGAAACTCCGAGCCATAAGCGGTCTTGTGAGCAGAATAGGCCATGCACTGCCCACGAATTCCGTTCCCGGCGTGAGACACGTGTTGTTCAAGCCCGTCGGTGAACAGCGATGCGTCCTGCAGCTTTTGAAAAGACGTTGCCCATCTTCTTGCCCCCGAAGGCTCTCCTTCGGAAGGGCTGGTCACGATCTTGCAACGGAAAGAACGAAGGGAACTACTGTGAAATATGTTCGGGAGCCCATTCGCCTGGCTTTGATTTCAGCGTCGTTGATAATGGCTATCGTGCTCGGCGCCGTGGACCTTTCAGCCACCATCTTCGCCAGTGTGCGAGGAGTGGTCCACGACCAACAGCATCGTCCCATCAAGGACGCGACCGTCCTTCTGAAACCAAGGAATGCGGGATATTCGCAGCAAACACAAACCAATTCCGACGGAGCGTTCACTTTTACGGTGGTGCCTATCGGCGATTACTCCCTTGTGGCCGAAAAATCAGGATTCGCTCCAGGCCAACAGGATTTCACGGTCGTCTCCGACACAAACCCGGTTCTTCACCTACAGCTTGGTATCGCCACCACGGCGGAGAATGTAACCGTAACGGCACAATATGATCCCTTCAATGTGGACACGGTCACGCCAACGTCGATGGTGAATCGCGAGGACATCGTCCAAACGCCCGGAGCCGATCGGTCGAACAGTCTGGCGATGATCACTGACTACGTGCCCGGGGCCTACATCACACATGACATGCTGCACATCCGGGGCGGGCACCAAACAACCTGGTTGATCGACGGCGTTTCCATTCCAAACACCAATATTGCTACAAATCTAGGTCCTCAAATCGATCCTAAAGACATCAGCTATCTGGAGGCCTTGCGCGGTAGTTATGAAGCAGAATACGGCGACCGCACTTTTGGTATTTTCAATGTCGTGCCACGTTCCGGCTTCGAGGGGAATAACGAAGGCGAATTGGTGATGAGCCTGGGAAACTTTTGGCAAACCAACGAACAGATTAGCTTCGCCGGCCATACCAATCGATTTGCATACTACGCCAGCGCCAACGGCAATCGAAGCGATCTCGGATTGCAACCGCCTATCCCGCAGATCTACCATGACGCCGAAAATGGTTACGGCAGCTTCGCCTCCTTCATCTACAACGCAGACCCGAAAGACCAGTTTCGTTGGGCGGCCCAATGGCGCCGCGACTATTATCAGATACCGTACGATCCCGATCCAAACAGTCCGGAAAATCAGATCTACAACACATCAGGCCTTCGCGATGGACAGCACGAAACTGACAGCTTCGTGGACTTCTCCTGGATCCGGACCTTTAGCCCCAACATGGTTTTGACTACATCTCCCTTTTTCCATTACAACAGCGCGAACTACCAGGGCTCCCCGAACGATTACCCGGTGGCGACAACGTCGAATCGCGCGTCGACCTATGCCGGAGGGCAAATCAGCTTCAGCGACAACATTGCAAAGAACAGCCTGCAGTTCGGTCTGTACGGTTTTGGGCAACATGACAGCGAACTGTTTGGAAATATTTTTAACGACGCGAGCTATAAGAACTTCACCACAAGCGTGACCGCCAATGGCGGGGTGATTGAGGCGTTCATTGAAGACAAATTCAGGGTAACGAACTGGCTGACTCTGATGGCCGGCGTTCGGCAATCGCACTTCGATGGTGGCGTTACCGAGAACGGCACGAGTCCGCGCTTTGGAATCGCCGCTCAGATCCCTCGCCTTAACTGGGTTTTCCGGGCCTTCTACGGCCATTACTACCAGCCGCCACCGTTGCTCACTGCGACTGGGCCGCTGCTGGATTTTGCCAACAGCCAGAACCTTTCCTTCGGCCCGTTGCGCGGCGAGCGAGATGAGGAATACCAATTCGGAGTAGGCATACCGTACCGGGGCTGGAGACTGGACATCGATCACTTTCAGACCCGGGCGACCAATTTTCTCGATCACAATAACATCGGAGAATCCAACGTTTTCTTCCCGCTAACCTTTGATCGAGCCCTGATTCAAGCTTGGGAACTGACCCTCGCTTCTCCTCGCCTCTGGCATCGAGTACAGGGACACCTCACCTATTCGAACCAGATTGCGCAAGCCGCGGGGCCTATTACGGGAGGCTTGATCTGCGGCAACCCTCCGGCCCCTGACTGCGAACCACCTCCGGTTTATACCCCTGTCGATCACGACCAGCGAAATACGTTAAATGTCGGGATCAATGCGCGGCTTCCTTGGCATTCGTTCGCTTCGGGCAATGTGTACTACGGCTCAGGGTTTACCAATGGTTCCCCGAACGCGCAGTATCCGGGGGCATACCTGCCTGCCAACACCACGCTGAACCTTGCTGTGTCGAAGACCTTCGCAGAGCGATACTCGGTTTCCGTGACCGCGCTCAATGTGACGAACCAAAGGGTGCTCCTCGACAATAGTTTGACCTTTGGCGGATTTCACTGGAATCTGCCGCGGGAGATTTACGGCGAGTTCCGTTGGAGGTTTCATTACTAGTTCATCGCCGCCAGGTGGGGCTGAAAGGAACTGAGTTCGCTATATTCGCAGAATCACCCAGGTGGTTGCGATAACCTGCCCTTACGATTCATGCTCATGCTCACCGTGGGAATGGGAATGAAGGTGGGGATGCGAATGCGTCATGGTTCCGTGAGAATGCCGATGGGCATGCACCAGGTTGGCGCGCAGCAGCAGCTCCTGGTTCGACAAAACTTCGCCAGGCGTCCCCATCGCGGTAATCGTCCCCGCTTCGAGAACTAACACCCGCCTCGCAATATCTTCCAGAGTCTCGAGTTGATGAGTCGCCGTGATCACGGTCTTCGCCGACGCGGTCTTCCAGCTTTGGATCAGGTCGATCAGCTGGCTCTGGGTACGCGGATCTAACATCGACGTCGGCTCGTCCAGCAGCAACACGTCGGGATCGAGCACGATAACGGACGCCAGCGCGACCCGTTTCTTTTCACCACCCGATAACCGGTAAGGGGCGCGATCCCGCAGGTGCGCGATCCCCATCAAGTCGAGCGCCTCATCGACTTTCGCCAGCACCTTTTCCCTGCTCCAGCCCATCTGCAACGGACCGAAAGCGACTTCGTCGAGTACCGTCGGGTTAAAGAGCTGCGTGTCGGGATTTTGGAAGACGAGGGCCACTCGCCGGCGAAACGGGAGCACGAATCGGTCGCTCTGAACCAGATCTGGAGTCAGCTTCTGCCCGCAGAAACTGAGAATGCCCTGCGACGGAAAACACAGCGCGTCCAGCAGGCGCAGGAGCGTGGACTTCCCCGATCCGTTCGCCCCGACCAACGCGACGCTCTCGCCTTTCGCGATGGTCAGCGAGAGGTCATGTAGCGCGACGATCCCGTCGTACGCATAAGTGACGGCTTCGAGTTCGAAAATCGCGCTCACGTCGCCCACCGTCCCATCCATACAGCAAGCGCAACAGTGGCGAGAAAGGCGAACAGTCCAAAGTAGTCCCGCGAGCGCATGCGAAACTCCGACAAAAGCCGCACCTCTCCCTGAAATCCCCGCGACTGCATGGCGAGAAAGACTTCGTTGCTGAGCTCGATGCTCTTGCTCAGCAGCACGCCCGCGGTGCGCGCGGTAATCCGGCGCTGCTCCGATCGATCCAGCTCGCCCACGGTCCGGCTCTGCCGCGATTCGAACATTTGGGTCGCGGTCTCGACCAGCAGGAAGATGTAGCGGTGGGACATCGCCAGCATCAGGATGGCTTCCTGCGGAAGACGAAAAGCCCTCAAAGCCTTGAGCACCTGCGTCCATGGTGTGCAGAGAACGAGCAAGGTGGTGAAGGTCACAGCGGTCTCGACCCGCGCGATCAAGAGCACTGCCGTCCTGACCCCCTGCGCTGTGATCGTCAGCGAGCCGGAGGCGAAGGTCGCAACTGGCGTGCCTGGCGTGACAAATAATGCCGGCAACGCAATCACGCCGGTAAATCCGAGCGCGAGTAGCCAGACTCGTTTCGCCAGGGTCGCCAAACTCACCATCGACAACAGCGCGAGAACGATGGCCACCGCAAACAGCGCGGCAACGGCCACCAGCTTGCGAGACAGAGTCACTGCGACCGCGAGGGACAGCAGACCAATTAAGCGAACTCGCGGGTCGAGCGATTGCAGCAGCCCGCGCTGGCCAGCAATGTGCTCCGACGATAGCGCCCGCCCCACCGCCCGTGCGAAGCCTACCATCGTGCGTGCGAGGAAGCCGGGGCGAGTGCTCACGTGGCTCCGGTGTCGCGGCGGCGCTGGAGCCAGAGTTGGAACAGCGCGGAGAGCAGGAGCACAGAGCCTACTCCAAAGACGGCCGACAGCAGGTAGCCAAAGGATGGGCTCTTTACGAATCCCGGAGCATACGCGGGAAAGGGCGCCGTCCAGAGGTTCGACAGCCGCTCCATCCCTTTCGGTGTTCTCGCGGGTAGTGCCGCATCTTGCGACGCTCCTGTGATGTGTGCGCGTGTCTGCGCGTCTGCGAACGCCTTGGGAGACCATTCTCCCCACGCGTGGCCCGCCGCCAGAATTCCCAAGGGCGTGAGTACCATCAGCAACGCCACGGTAATCCAGAGTCGCCGCAGCGACCTCTTAACTGGTACTGCGACCATCGCGGCGTCGAAGGCGACACCCGAGGTGCTGCGCATCAAGCCCGGATCGGCAACCTGAAGATACGCAACCAGGCCTGCGGAGATTACCGCTTCCGCCACGCCCGCCAATGCTAGATGTCCGATCATCATTGCCGGCACGGCGATCCGCAAGGGATACGGCGCATATAACGGAGTTCCGCTGGCGTCGTGAAACAGCATCGGCTGGATACCGAGCTCGATGGCTGCCGCCAACGCTGCCGCATTGACTGCGAGGTAGCCTGCTATGCCGGCGGCCACGACGCGACGCTTCGAGGAGATCGCAGCTCCGGCCGCGATCAAGCGGTAGGTCGCGTAGGCTACCAGAGCGCCTATGATCGCCATATTGACGCAGTTCGCGCCCAGCGTGCTGATGCCACCGTCGCCAAAGAAGAGCGCCTGCATCGTAAGAGCGATGGACATCGCGAGGATAGCTCCCGATGGTCCCAGCACAATTGCGGCAATCGTGACGCCGAGCGCGTGGCCCGTCGTGCCTCCCGGCAGCGGAAGGTTGAACATCATGACGACGAACGAGAATGCGGCAAAAACCGAAATGAGGGGCACGACGCGGCTGAGAAGCATGCGTTTCGAGCGCCTCAGCGCCGAGTACCAACCCACGACCGCCCCGCCATAGAGCGTCGCGCAGGTCGATGGACTCAAGTAGCCGTCGGGGATATGCATGCTTCGGAGGCGCCTCGCAGCCGGATTCGATCAATCTTAACTCACAGTCTGCGCCGGCCCAGAATTGCCGGACAACCGACTTTGACCGCAAGAGACAGATAGCTCCGATTGAGCTCGCAGCGTCATAGTTGAGACATGACCACAACTTCTAAAACTAGGCTCCAGCCTTCGACTGCCGAACGTATTTGCGAACTGCCGTGGGCAGAGTTGAATTCGTCGCTTGACGACCGGGGATACGCCATCACCCCGCAACTGCTTTCGGCGAAAGAATGCGCAGAGATGCGCGGGCTCTATACCGAGGATGGACTTTTTCGCAGCCACATCATCATGGAGCGGCTCCGCTTCGGGCGTGGCGATTATAAGTACTTTGCTTATCCGCTGCCGAAAGATGTGGAACAGCTGCGGACGCACGCTTATCCGCATCTTGCCGCAGTCGCGAATCGCTGGAGCGAGACGCTCGCCCCGGATGTGCGATTTCCCGAGCGGCATTCCGAGTTCCTGAAACTCTGCCATCAGGCGGGACAGAAGCGGCCAACCCCGCTGATGTTGCACTACAACGCCGATGGCTATAACTGTCTGCATCAGGACATCTACGGTGCAGTGGCGTTTCCGCTGCAGATGGTCATTCTTCTTGGGCAACAGGGACGGGACTGGCAGGGTGGCGAGTTCGTTCTGGTCGAGCAGCGTCCTCGCGCGCAGTCCAAAGCGGAGGTGCTTACGCCGGACGAGGGTTGCGCCCTGATTTTCACGACGCGTTACCGACCCGTGCGAGGATCAAGGGGCTTCTACCGGGTCAATCTGAAGCACGGTGTCTCCCGGGTACGCGGCGGGGAACGCTACACCCTGGGACTTATCTTTCACGATGCAGAGTAGCGCGCTACCGTTGGAGACGTATGATCCCCGGGACAGGGAAAGCTACTCCTGCCCGACGACCACCCGCGCGACCGCCAGCATGCTGATTGCCTCGGCGGAGGGATCGCTCAGCCGTTGAGCCCGCTGCAGCGCTGCCACTGGATCAACCTGAGCCGCCGCTTCGCTGACCTCTTCAACCACCTCAGGTGCGCTGGTTTTCAGCGTGGCGCGATCCGTCCAGACCTGGTCGAGCGACGAGAACGCGATATCGAAATAATGATCGGAAGTCTTGCGATCCCCTGAAGTTCCGCTGGCATACCCGCTGGCTGCCGCTTCGCGCGCCCGCAGCGACGGCGCCATGGACTGCAATTCTTCGGTCCTGTCACTTTTGTTGCCCATGGCCTTCAGCACCGAGACGCTTTCTTCGCTAGGCGGCGGCAACAAGGCGTCCTGTTTCCCCGTCGCGGCGACCTGTTGAGCTACCGCATCGGAACTGAGAAGCTTGTCATAGGCCTCCTTCCCAAGGATCTTGGTCAACGTGTCGGTCGTCATGTTGACAGCCACTTGCCGCTGCGGGGACTCGGGAACTTTGCCTAGCCAGCCAAGAAACTTCACCCCGGCCGTCTGCACTGTTCCCCTGTCCATCTCCGGAGCGCCACGCACAAACATGGCAGCGTAATTCGGCGCTTCAGTCATATTAGCCGGGGCGTCGCTCGGCAGCGATTCGAAGATCTTGCCGAACATCGTCTGTGACCACGCGGTATTCATCCCGTCCGCCTCCATCAACGCCAGCAGAGGCCGGGCGGCGAGCGTTCCCTGTTGCAGGCCGGCTTCCAATTTCTGTCGCGCAGGAATGTCGACTTGCTTGGGACAGGAGGAGATCGCACCCAGCAACGACTGCTCAGCGTCTAGAACTGCGGTCGGCGGAATAGTCTGGACAAAGGTCAGCGCCGCGGCACAATCGATATGTCCACCCGACAGCATGGAGACAGCGGGCTTTTGACCTTGCACCACCAGTTCGGTCTCGATGCGGATTCCCTCTTTCGCGAACTGCTGCGCCATTTTGTTATCGACTGGGCCAACTACGTTGGAAGCGGAGTACAGCACGCGCAGACGGTCTTGCGGATCGGGCTGCGGCAAGCCTACCGCCGACTGCACTACGTCGAGCACAAACTTCTGCCGTCCCGCTTGCTTCGGGGTAGGTTTGGACGGCATGAACTTCGCAGGGGTGCTTGGAGTGAGAGCCGGAGCCGCAGTCTGCGCCAGCGATGCTATGGAGGAGGTACATGCGAATAAAACGGTTAGAAACTTCAGAACCTGTAACCTCAAACTAAAACGTGTCAGCCTGTGGAGCAGGTTTCGCTTCCTCAGGGGTTAGGAAGTCTATTCTCGTGCAAACTGAAGGCTACTCATAAATCTACTCTGCAACAACCCAATTCGACCGCGCGGCTAAATTGTCGAAATCGCGTACTAGGGGAGGATTAAGGCGGGCCGTAGTACCTCCTGACGTGGCCGACTCTTCGCGTAACCGGACGTCCCTTTGGAACCAGCAGTACGGCTACGGCACGCTGGCCTACCGACGGAGCCACCGAACCATGGAGATCGGCGTACGGCTCGCCTTCGGAGCCCAGCGTCAGCAGGTACTTGGATGGTGCTCAAGGAAAGCCTGCTGCTCGCAGCAGGCGGAATCGGTGCGGGCCGCCCGCTCGCGGTCGCAACATCGCGGCTGCTACGAACGATGCTCTTCGGCGTAGCCCCGGTCGATGTCTTGACCTTTTCAGCGGCTCTTCGAGCCGTCACGTTGTCGCACTGACTGCCAGTTTGATTGCGGCGCTGCGGGCGGCGAGCATCGATCCCATGCGGGCACTCCGAACGGAGTAGGAGCAAGCAATATCTTCGGCGCTAAAGGACCCTTCGCTGGACTACCTTGTGGCCTTCTCCAGTAAGTACATGTAAGACCGATAAATCTTGCCGGTGGCGCGAGCCATACCGATCTCGCAGGTACGGCTGCTGGAATAACATTCGTCAGGATGCTTCGCCTTAATATCGGCGGCCTCATCCTTGGTCGCGGCCCGTGTCAATTCGGGGAACAAGAACCCACGATCTCCGGCGAACGAGCAGCAGCCGGCATTAGGAGGAACCAGGACGTCGTCACTGCAAGCTCGTGCGATCGCCTCGAGCTTTGTGCCAATTCCCATCTTCGTAACCGAACATACGGGATGTAGGGCCACCGACAAGCTCTTTGCCTTCACAGCCAGTTTGGGCAAGAGTTCGTCGTGCACGAACTCGATGGCATCAAGGATCTGCATCCGATCGAAGCGCCACTGATTTTCGGGCGCAAGATACGGCCGTGAAGTCCGGAAGCCGTACGTACAGGGGCTAGTGTCAACGATCACTTTGAGCGTCCCCTGATTCGACCAGCGCCAGAACCGTTCGATTGCGGCATTGACAGTAATCGAATGCGCACGGCTGAATCCCTTGGAAGAGAAAGGCGTTCCGCAGCAGGTGCCCGCAACATCCAACGGGATATAGACGGGAACGTTCGCGCGACGCGCTATTTCGACCATCACCTCCATGAGCGACTGATCGTCGGGTTCGCCTGGTAACCGTCCCATGACGCGCGAGATGCAGGATGGGAAATAGACCGCCTGCGCTGCTTCGACCTGGGTTCGCGGAACGCGACCGGCCGGGTGCGGGGTGTCCGGCATCCAGTCGCCCATTGCATCCCCGACGAACCGTTTTATGTAGCGCGTCAACGATTGCATGTCGCCAGTGCCGATGGCTTTCTCTGTGGCATGGCCGAGGCGCAAGCTCCACCGCAGCACGCGTTCGGCCCATACAAAATGCCGGGCGATTCGAACCGCCCAGCGGTGCTGGCTCTCCGAAGCGCGCAGATTCCGGAATCGCTTTACCAGCTGCCCTGTGTCAATGCTCACCGGGCAGGCTGTCGCGCACAATCCGTCGGTCGCGCAGGTATCGAGCGCCATGTAGGGAAAGTCTCGGTTCAGCGCGGCGTAGAGTTCCGTCTGGGTCCCAGTGGCCTGTTGCCTGGCCATCTCACGGCGAACCACAATGCGCTGGCGCGGAGTGAGTGTGAGATCGCGACTGGGACATTTAGGCTCGCAGTAGCCACACTCGATACATTTGTCGATCTCAGGCTCCACCGAGGGGAACCGCTTCAAGTCCGCCAGGTGCGCCTCGCGATCAGGGTTGATGATGACACCGGGATTCAACAGATTGTAAGGATCAGCCAGCGCCTTGAGCCGCCGCATCATTTCGTAGGCATCAGCGCCCCACTCCGTCTCGACAAACGGCGCCATGTTGCGGCCGGTACCGTGCTCGGCCTTGAGTGCTCCGTCGTAACGATTGACCACGACCTCGACCATGTCGTCCATGAAGCGAGCGTACTGATCAACCGCTGCCTGATCGTTAAAGCTCTGCGTGATAACGAAATGCAGGTTTCCGTCCTTGGCGTGTCCAAAGATAATGGCATTGCTGTACTGGTGCTTGCGGAACAACCGGTTCAGATCGTGAGATGCGTCCGCCAGAGTTTCAATGGGGAAGGCAACATCTTCGATGATCACAGTGGTTCCGGTCTGACGGATCGACCCAACCGAGGGAAACATTCCGGAACGGATCTTCCACAGCAGTGCCTGCTCGGCAGCGGCGTGCGTGAAACGTGCTGGTTCGTGTAATTTCAATCCGTTAACTACATTTCTGGCGAGCTCCTCCAGTTGACGGCGTTCCTTCTCGTCGGCCGATTGGAATTCAACCAGCAGGCCGGCGGCGCCCTCCGGGAGTGTGCGAATGGATGGCGGAATTCCAGGCTGCTCTTCAACCGAGCGCAAAGCAGCACGATCCATGATTTCGAGTGCCTTTGCCCCGGCTTGCCGTAAGGGCACAATCGAGTCGGCAGCGGCATAAAGATCGGTGTAGAGCAGTAGCCCGGTGTACTTCACCGGCAACTCGGGAACGGTGTTCAACACCGCCTCGGATATAAATGCCAGCGTCCCCTCGGCCCCCACCAGAATGTGCTGAAAAATGTCAACAGCGCTTTCGAAATCGAGGAAGGCGTTGAGCGAATAGCCAGTCGTGTTCTTCCGCTTGTACTTACTGCGCACTCGCTCGCGTAACACAGAGTTGTTCAGGAGGCGCTGCCTCAGCTCCAGAAGGCCACGCGCCAGCATCGGTTCGAAGGCATGGAATTCCGCATCGGCATCGCGCTGCGACGTATCGATGACGGTGCCCGAGGGCAACATGAACTGCATTGACTTGAGCGTATGGTAGGCGTTCTGTTCCACGCCGCAGCACATTCCGCTGGAGTTGTTGGAAAGTATGCCGCCCATCGTGCAGGTCGCAATAGATGCCGGATCCGGGCCGATCTTGGCGTTATGACCAGCAAGCGCTCGATTGGCGTGGGCGCCAATGACTCCCGGCTGCACGCGGATCGAGCGTCCATCGTCTTCGACTTTTAACGTCCGCCAGTTCCGCGCAACATCGACCAGCAGACCATCGGAAATCGACTGGCCCGATAGACTGGTGCCCGCTGCGCGAAACGTCATCGGAATCCGATGCTGGTGGCTGTAGGCAAATAGCCGGCGGATTTCATCGAGGCCACGGCTCTGCACCACAGCTTTGGGAATGAGCCGATAAAAACTTGCATCCGAGGCGTGCGCGATCAGCTCAATGGGGCGGACCAGAACCCGGCTGCTGTCGATGATGGCAGCGAGGGAACCTTGTATTTCATCGGAACTCCGTGAAACGAGAGCGGGAGCTACTTCGGTTGCTGCCATTATGTTCCCTCAGGATTGGTCGATGCTTTCTCCTGGGCGTCCGTGTTGGCTTCGAGGAGGCGCGAAAATCCTCGCAATCCTGAGCAAAACTCTAAGCCATAATTGACCGGCCACGGCGGACAAGCCTCACGGAAGGGTGTGACGCGCGACACAAGGTTGGTGGTAGTGGTTCCCACCGCCTCATGGTTTGGTCGCAGCAGTTGCAGCCGGTATTGTGAGCAGCAACCACCCGCTACCGCCGCGAATCTCCAGGTCCTTGGTTGACTGAAGTTCGATTTGTCCCGACGGCGGCGTTCTGCCGCCCTGTGCCAGCTTGACGTCGGGAAGTCCGTAAACACCGCAGGCAGTCGTCGAAAAAATCCATAAGGCCTGCTCGCGCCCGTCTGCGTCTGATGCAGGGCATCCCGGAGCAGGCCGGAGTTTGGCGATTACACTTCCATCAGCCGTCGCTTTGCCTACCACTCCATCGCTGGCAATAAGCCGTCGTCCGGCGCGATCAACCTTCTCGCCACCGATCTGCGCGGTCGTCCACGAATCCTCGCCGATGTATTGGGCGTCAGCGTTAAGCGGAAGCTGCGCCTGGTAGACAGCTTCCATCGATGCGAGGGCACGAACAGCCCCAGTCAGATGGAAGGTCTTACCGTGGTCCTCTACCTGGTCGAACTTGAGGGTCATGCTAGAACCCGCTCCGTTGCTTGGCCTCTTCACCTCGATGATATGTCCGGTGACACGCGAGTCGCGACCGATCTTGGTACCGTCCGGCAAGGAAACGTCCTGCATGATCTTGCCTTCGATCCCCTGTCCTGGCTTGTCCTTCTTGGCATCGAGAGTGGAATTCAGCATGACAGGAAGCGCGGTTCCCGAGGGAATCTCTTGAGCCAGCAGCATGCCGGTATGGAACGCAAAAACTGCGAAGAGCAGCAAGAACAGGGACCGAAGGGCACGCATGCGAGGTCACCTCAAAAGATTGAGAGTTCGTGGATACCTGTGATTGTAATTCAGGAGATCAAACACTACTTCGGATTGCTCTGCGCCCCCGCAGAATTTGCTCGCAGCAGCCATCCACTGCCACCACTCAGATGAACGTTACCATTGGATTGGAGTTCAATCTGTCCGACCGGGGTGGTGCGTCCAGCGTGCCGGATCTGCAAGTCGGCGAAGCCGTAAACGCCACACGCCGAAGCGGAGAAAACCCAGAGGGCCTGGCCTCGGCTGGCGTCGAACCCATCATGACAACCGGCGGCAGGAACCGCTTGCAAGTGCGCGGTCACTGCGCCTCCGACGGTGGCTTTGCCCACCGCTTCGTTATATTTGGAGAACACCAGTCCAGCACCGCGGTAAACTACATCGCCACCTATCTGTATCGTGTTCCAGTCCGCTGGCGACGTGCCGTAATCGTCAAAAGCATTGGTTGGCATTTGAGCTTCGAAAACCTCGCTCATGGAGGCTAGGGAGCGAAGATGGACGGTAATAGGGTACGTATGTCCAGCGGTTGTGAGGCGATCGAAGGCGACGGTTACGCGAGAGCCCAGCTGATTGTTGGTAGGTGGAGTAACGGCTACCACTATCCCCAGCAGTCTTGCTCCTGCAGGAATCTGCGCCCCTGTGGGCAGCGGCACAGCCTGCATCAGCTTTCCCGTTATTTTCTGACCGGGCTTCGCCTTGCGAGCGTCGAGCGTCGAACTCAGCATGATCGGAAGCGTAGTGCCAGCGGGAATTTCCTGGGCGTGAACAGGCTGCAGGAAAAGCATCGCCAAAGCGACAAGACCCAACGACTTCACAGAAATCATCCAAAGTCGAATTACATGGAGTCGAGTTTTCAACATCCCTGGTGAGAGACCACGATTCCTACTCAGCACTTGCTGACGCTAAGGACGCCGGAGCCACGCGGAGCAGCCAACCACTTCCGGCGTGGACTTCAAACTTCTTGTTCGACACCAATTCAATCTGACCCAGCAGCCCGGTCCTGCCATCCTTCGCTATCGCTACGGCGCGGCCATATCCATAAACACCGCACGCGTAAGGCGAGAACACCCACAGGGCGCCGGTGCCGCCTTCCGCGTCAATCCTCCCACCGCAGCCTGGGGGGACATCGCCGCTGAACTTCACGAGTTTGCCCCACGACTTTTCCGGATTATCGGGACGGAATGCAGCGTCGCCGCCCACCGGGGCAAACATTCGTGCACTGGAAGGAGTCGTGTCGGGCTCGAACAGCGGAACTTGCGATTCGAACACTGCCATCATGGCAGCCAGTGCTCTGGCGTTGGCGATGATGGGAACATCATGCCCTTTGAGAACCACGCGGTCGAAGCTTAATTTCAAGCTCCAGGCCGACCCGCCTTCTGCGCTGGTGGCTTGCACCACATGGCCGTAAACCTTTGCGCCCACCGGAATGGTCTCGCCCGACGGCAGGGGTACGTCATCCATCACTTTTGCGCTGAACACCTGCCCTGGCTTGGCCTTGACGGAGTCTATGGTAGAGGTCATCATCACCGGTATTACGGTGCCGGCGGGGATCTCTTGTGCCGTCACAACTACCGCTGACATCAGTACGGCTGCCGCAAGAACTTTCTGCCACGTCATCGCCATCCCTCCCCAAACGTTCTTTACCTATCAAGAGGCCTGTGCGGATTTGAGGCTCCCGCTAACGATGAATGCGCGATGACGGTTAAAGACATCCGGTAGCAACACGGCATCCAGGATAACGGCAGAGTACATGGATGCCCGGCATACAGTTTCAGTTGTTTATTCTGGTCCTCTACGAAAACGTGTAAGAAAACGAGGAACTCGGCTCAATGATTGACCCGTACTATACCTAGAAAACGCCGCTTCGGCAACGCGATTCAGTTCCGGCACTTCTGAAAAAAGGCTGCCGGTTGTTCCCCGGCAGCCTGGGCGATCCGATCGTCTTCATTGTTCTTACCGTAACGAGTATTACGGCAGATAGAAGCGCATTGAGGTTAGGAAGACGTTGTCAAAGCCTTGGGGAGATCCTCCGACGCCTGACCACGTAACCCGCCGGATGTACTCGTACTGGCCGCCGTACTGCAAGGTTCCGAAGGAGCCCTTGAAGATGCGGTACCAGAAGCCTGCGGTGGCGTCGTAGAGATTCTTGTTTTGCGCGCCGCACGCCGCGGAGCCTTCGGGAGGGGCTTCAACATTGCAGAAGGTGTTGTTGACCAGGTGGGAGCCGTAACCGCCGGCTACCAGTTTTCCGCCCGAAAGATGGTTATATGTGGCCTTTCCCACATACTCGTCGCCGCCATACACGAAGACATCGAGTTTCGGTTGCGGATGGAATTCGAAGCCCGCCAGGGAGTGGATCGCAGGTAAAGGAACAACCATGCCCGTGGGACTTACCGTCACTTCGGTGGTGTTCGCCGCCCCGTAGCGTCCGATGCCCTTGCCGACCAAGCCTTCGAAGATGAAGTCAATTTTCTTAGGCCTGACCGGTAGAATCGCCGCCCAGCCAATTCCGCCGCCTGCGGTGTAGTTAGTCTGCGCGCCAACCACCCGGTCGCGGAAGATGCTGGCCAGCGCCTTGATTTCAAAGTGTCCGTATCCAGGTTCGAAAGCGACCTTGCCGATGAAGTCTGGGGCCGTGTTGGTCGAGAAACCGTTGGTGCTTCCCGCCAGGTAGTTCAGCGTGCTGCCGTTGGGAGAGGAGGCATTGGCGCTGTTGTTGAAGCCGCCCAGTACGACTCCTGAGTTCAAGCTGCCGCTATATACCGGCTGGGATGTCTCGGGATTGGCGACCTCAAAACCCAACCAGGTCTTGTTGCTGTAGTTCTTCACCACACGAACAGCGTTCTGCCGCACGTAGGTGTAGCCGACTACGTAACTGCCTTCTATCGTGGTCGGAATGAACTCGGACCGCAGCGCGATGCCTTTGCGGTCGGTGGTCATCAGACTCCAGAACTGTCCGGCGCTGACGGTGACGCCGTTCTTCATCTCGGCCTGCATCCACAGTTGCCGTTGACGCGGAACGAAGCTGTTGGTCTCGACCTGGTTGCCGGTCGGAGCTTGTCCAAGGAAGTCGAGTTCCATATAACCGGTCAGCTTCGTCGTGCCAGCCAGGCCTTCGGCGACCAGAATGGCGCGGGAACCACGAGCCGATCCACGGAACTCGGTCAATTGGTCATTCGTGACGTTGCCGTACGGGACTGAACCAAAGTTGGACGTGATGTCGGCGTTCTCATTGCGGGTGCGGAAGAGGAACGTGGATTCCAGCCATCCGCCAGGAGTGATGGTGATGCCTTTGTAGTGAATGGCCAGCGGATTATCCAGCGCGTCTACCGATTTCTTGGTCGCGAGAAGCGCATTGGCATTGGCCTGCGTGGTCGTTGCCAAATCGTCCACCGTGGTGTGGAGGGTGGTCACGCCCTGCTCAGCGGCAGCAGCCTGCTGATTCGCTTGTTGTACCGAACTCTGCAAGGTCTGCGTCTGTTGCTGCACCTGCTGCTGCAGCTGAGAGTTGTTCTGCTGCAGTTGCTGAATCTGACTCTGCTGCTGCTGGATCTGGTTTTGTTGCTGCTTGAGCTGTTGCTGAAATTGCTGCAGCTGTTCCGTGACGCTCGGCTCAGTTGCTTTTGCGGTTTTGGCTGCGTGGCTCGTTTTCTTCGCAGCCGGTTGATCTTCCGCCTGACCGCTCGAGTTGCCAGCAAGTGAGACAGCTGTACTCAGAATGCATGCGGTGGCGACCAGGGATAGCATGACGAACCGGAATAAATGTCGCATTTCGCCTCCAAAGTAGGGCGCAATTCGTTTCCGGGTGAGAATTCCTGGTGTCACCGGGCAACGCTACAACGTCTCACTCGCGAATTGGGCCTTGGAGCGACACTGTATTGCGTGTAACAGGAGTGCAACGCGGACATCAGGCACAGAGACCTGTGACAAACGAACAATCCAGTTGTGACATAGCAACGTCCGCTGCGGATTGTTTCGCGGGTAAGTTCCGGACTCCCTATAGCTTGAACAATGACGAGTCGGCGAACAGCAAGCGATTTGCAACTTCCGTGGGAGAGACGATCCCAGTCACCTGGAATCCGGAGGCCAGAGCAACCGCTGACCACCACTCACGCTGCCTGTCTAGTGGTTTACGGCGTGAATGTTCAAATGTCACACGCGTCAGTGAGCCACGTCGCGACGCTTCCCTGCGTAACCGTGATAAATGTGGCGGCTATCGAGATCATTCTCTTCGCCAGGAGTTCTTATGGCTGGGCAGCAAACACTTTCTAAAGATACCAAGATGGCCATGACTTCCCAGTTTCTGGGATTCATGCTCGACGCCTATGACATGGCAATGGTCATCGTCATGGCTCCCATTCTCGGCAAGATTTTCATTTCTCCTAAAGGCAGTCTGCTGTGGCAGTACATCGCCGTAGTGCTTGGCTATTCCATCACCATGGCCGCTCGCCCCATAGGATCCGCGTTCTTTGGAGCGTATGCGGACAAAATCGGGCGGCGGTTTCTCCTGGTCTTGACTATTAGCGGCGTAGGAATTATGTCGCTGATCTCCGGATTTCTGCCCACCTATGCACAAGCCGGAGTCTTGGCGTATGTCTTATATTGCGTCCTGCGCTTCCTGATGGGCTGCTTCTTCGGAGGAGAGTACGCGGTAGGGCACACCTTCGCGATTGAATATGCTCCCCAGCCTCGCCGCGGCGCGGTGAGCGGCTTTATTCAGTCGGGTTTTCCGCTGGGATATGTGCTGGCATCGCTGGTTTTCGCCGCTATATCGTACTTCTCAACCAAGGCCATTCTCTATCAATACGGCTGGCGGATCGCTTTCATGACGGGCGTGATTCCCGTGTTCCTGGCTCTGTGGATCCGCAGCAACCTGCACGAATCGCCCGAATTCGAAAAGACCAAGGCTAAAGGAAAGATCGAAAAGGCCCCCTTCTTCAGCCTGTTCCGACGCCCGCAACTCTGGGAGTTCCTGCAGGTCTTCTTCTTCATGACCGGTCTTTTTTTGACCGACTACTCGGTCTACGGATTTCTGCCCAAAATCCTCACCCTCGATGGGCGCGGCTTCAACACGACGACCTACAGCCTTATTTATGGCTTTGCCCTCTTCCTGTCCTTTCTGGGATACAACTTTTATGGCTGGATCTCGGACTATACCGGGCGGAAGATATTGACGCAGTGGTACTGCGTGTTTCTGGTAATCTTCGGGGTACCAGTTTTCTACGTGCTCTATCACGCGGCTCTGGCACGCAACATTCGTCTCGCCATTCTGGGAACGTGCATGGCTGGCATGCTGAAACTGGCTTGGGGCGTCGTCCCCGCCTACCTCTGCGAGCGCTTCCCTACCAAACGGCGCGCAGCCGGAGTGGGCTTCGGGTATTCCGCGGGTGCACTCCTGGGAGCGTGGTTCCCGTTTTATGTGCTTTGGGCACATAAGATTCCCTTTATTCATGCCATTGAAGGTCAGGACACCTGGCTTTCTCCGGCTGTGATCCTGACTGTCGGCGCAGTTATGACCTTCGTCAGCCTGTTGTTCTCACCTGAGACGAAGCAGTTGCAACTGGACGAAGTCGGAGAGAGGGAGAGAGTCAGCGATGCTGCCAAAGCCTTGCGGAGAGAAGAAGAAACAGAGGCAGTCCTCGCCAGGTAACTGATCTCTCCTGGCACTTGAATGACCCGGCCGCGGCAGAAGCTGCGGCCGGGTTTCTTGCATGCAAACCGACCGCCGGAAGCCGGCGGGCTGGCATTCAGGAAATCACGCCGGGAAATCGGACAGTTCATCCCTAACCAATCATCCGTTAGAGCACCTTTTTGTGCGAACTGCCAGACATTTTTGGAACTCTTCCCCTTCGAACTCGCAATAGTTTACAGACAGCCCCACAGCATGGAATGGCGAGTGTGGTTGTCAAAACATACGAGCGGAGCCCCCATTTTGCGACAAAACTTTACCTCGCGTTACCAGACTTAACCGTCAAGCACGAGGGAGGCGGGTTTCAACCATCGTTAGTCAAGCTGCACAAGGGCAGCTAGGGAGAGTAAGAAAAATGAAAACAAAGTTTATTGCCGCAACAGTAGCGCTGCTTGCGCTCATCGTGTGTGGCACCGCAATGTTGTCCTACGCCCAGGGGCCGGGCGGACCAGGTTTTGATGGGCCGGGTCACGGCCACGGCGGCTACATGATGCGCGAATTGAATCTCACCGACGCCCAGAAGGCGCAGGTCAAGACCATAATGCAGGCGCAGCGCCAGTCCATGAAGACCGTGGGCCAGCAAATGGCGCAGGTCCGCATCGCGCTCCTGCAGGCGACCGCCAATGGCGCCTACGATGCTGCCAAGATCCAGACGCTGGCCGCGCAGCAGGCACAACTGGAAGCGCAGATGACCGTGCAGCACGAGGCTTTGCAGCACCAGATCTACACCCAGGTGCTGACGCCTGAACAGCGCACCAAGGCCGATCAGATGCGGACAGACCAGATCAACCGCATCAACGAGCACATCCAGAAGATGTCGCAGGCACCCGCCGAACCTCCAGCCGAGTAACGTGCGATTCGGCTTGCCGGGCAGGATTCGTCCTGCCCTTTTTCAATGCATCATGGCTGCCGCGCCTTTCTTCGGCTTGGGCTTACGCAACAGAAAGAGGAACGGGAACATGCAAACAAAAACGATCGCCATGAACCGGAAGGTGTCGTTGTACGAAAGCATGGCCGCCTGTTGCAGGACCGTTCCCCACACCGCTTGATAAGCCTGCTGCATAGCCGTCGAAGCGCTCGATCCTTGCGACATGAAGTAGGCCTTCATGGCTTCCAGCATCTGCTGCGCGGCTGGACTCTGCGGATACACATGCGCGGCCAGCCGGTCGATGTGCGTCTGTTCGCTGCGGAACTGTACCGTCGTCACCATGGAAATTCCAATGCTGGCGCCGATATTACGCATCAGGTTGAAGATGCTGGTAGCGTTGCCCATGCGTTCGTTCGGAATCGGGTTATTGGTGATCGTCGTCAGTGGCACAAAGATGAAGCCCAGCGCTGCACCCTGCAAAAGCAATGGCCACACGAAGTTCCAGTAGCCAACATTCAGGCTGAAGCGGGACAGCTGCCACATCGCAATCGCCGAAGCCACCAGCCCGATAGCCAGCAATTTCCGATGATCGACCTTTCCCGTAAGTCGGCCGACCACGGGCATGATCAGAAATGACGCTAGGCCACGCGGCAGGTTCGTGACCCCGGCGTGCGTGGCGGTATAGCCGAGCAGTACCTGCATGAACAGCGGTAGTAGGACGGTGCTACCGTAAAGAACAAACCCGATGAGCGTCATCAGGAATGTCCCCACGGCAAACGAGCGGTACTTGAACACCGTGAGATCGATTACCGGATGTTTGACCGTGAGCTCGCGAACCACTAGCCCAACGATCCCAACGACCGCCAGCACACACAACGTGACGATGAAGTGCGACCCAAACCAGTCATCTTCCTGCCCTTTGTCGAGCATGATCTGCAGGCTGCCGATGCCGAGCGTCAGCAGGCCGATCCCCCAGAAATCAATGCCGGTCTTCTCCCGTCGCAGGTAAGGCGGGTCGAAGATGAAGATTTGCGTGAGGATGATGGCCGCCACACCGATCGGAATGTTGATGTAAAACACCCAGCGCCAACTGTAGTTATCAGTCAGCCAGCCTCCGGCGACCGGCCCCAGCATCGGCGCCACCACGATTCCCAGCGCCCAGAATGCCATGGCCTGCCCGCGCTTCTCCGGGGGAAACGATTCCATGAGGATGGCTTGTGACAGCGGCTGCAAACCTCCCCCGCAGGCGCCTTGCACGATGCGAAACGCGATGAGGAACGGCAACGACGGGGCGAGGCCGCAGAAAAATGAAGCGACCGTAAACCCCGTGACCGACACCAGCAGCAGACGCTTGCGTCCGAAGCGTCCCGCCAGCCACCCCGTCATCGGCAGAATAATCGCGTTTGCCACCAGGTATGAGGTCAGAGTCCACGTGGCCTCGTCGTTCGAGGCCGACAGGCTGCCGGCGATGTGCGGCAGCGAGACGTTCACCACCGTGGTATCGAGCACTTCCATGAACGTACTCGACATGACCGCGATGGCGATCAGCCAGGGATTGATCTCAGGATGAACCGGGAGCGCGTTCTCAGCCATGAGAAGGGGATTGAGCCCTCCTGATGAGGTGTTGGCGGCTGTGTAATAGTTCTGTCATATCAGCGTTTCCGTACTGTGCATCACCGACTTGGCGGCGCCATCTTCCTACGATAGAGGCATGGTTTCGATAGCAAGCGTCCCTTCCGTGTCACAACATCCTAAAGGAACTCGAGCCCGCGTGCTGCTGAGTTCTGTCTTCGGCCCCTACGCCCGCGACGATGAGTACGGCAGCCGCGCCATCAATCCCATGGAGCTGTACCACAACCAGGTAACACGCGAGCAGGGCAGCTTCTCGTTGCGTATGTTCCATCGCTCCTGGGGGCTGATGATGATTCAGAAGAACATCTCCGCCCCAACTACGCTGCTCGACTTCCCTACCCTCGAACGCTTCGAAGGCGAGCTCACCTCGCACGAATACGACATCGTGGGAATCTCCGGCATTATTCCCAACCTCGGCAAGGTACGTGAGATGTGCCGCCGCATTCGCCAACTTTCACCGCATTCCGTCATCGTAGTTGGCGGACACGTTGCCGCAATTCCCGGAGTCGACAGCCTCATTGATGCTGATTTCGTCGTTCGCGGCGAAGGGATTTCCTGGATGCGCAGATATCTTGGCGAAGATGCCGGTGCAGCCATTGAACATCCAGAAATTCTCTCCGGCTTCGGCTTCCGCATCCTCGGCATGCGCGTGCCCGACAACACGCGCGACACAGCCGCGACCATCATCCCCTCTGTCGGATGTCCCTTGGGCTGCAACTTCTGCACCACGTCATCGTTCTTCGGAGGAAAAGGTAAGAGCATTCACTTTTACAGGTCAGGGCACGAGGTCTTTAACGTGATGTGTCAGATGGAACGATCGATGGGAGTGCAATCGTTTTTCATCATGGACGAAAACTTCCTGCTCAACCGTCCCCGGGCGCTGCAACTGCTAGAACGCATGAAGGAATCCGGCAAGAGCTGGGCACTGTACGTTTTCTCCTCGGTGAACGCTATCCAGAAGTACTCCATGGAAGAACTGGTGCAACTGGGAATTTCGTGGATCTGGGTCGGTCTTGAGTCACCGAACTCTTCCTACGCCAAGCTGAAGAACTCTGACACGCGGGCGCTCGCCGCGAACTTGCGCAGCCACGGCATCAAGCTGCTGGGCTCGACCATTGTCGGCCTCGAGCATCACACGCCCGAGAACATCGAGGCAGAAATCGAATTCGCCGTCTCGCACTGCACTGACTTTCATCAGTTCATGCTGTACACGCCGGTTCCGGGAACACCGTTGTACTTCCAGATGCAGCAAGAGGGACGCATGCTGGACGACGTCGACCTGGCCGACATCCATGGGCAATACAAATTCAACTACACGCACGCCGCCATCTCGCGCGACGACTCGAAACGCTTTCTCGATGCCGCCTTCCGTCGCGATTTCGAGCGCAATGGCCCCAGTCTGTTTCGTATCTGCGAGACCCTGTTCCAAGGCTGGACACGCTATCACGACCACGCCGACCCGCGCGTTCGGCGTCGCTTCACCAACGAGGCGCACAAGCTGCGCACCACCTACAACGCGGCACTGTGGGCAATGGAGAAGCGGCTGCAGAAGAGCAATCCCGAAGTCGCCAACCGTATTCGCGACTTGCGCTGCCAAATTGAAAGCGCCTTCGGCCTCAGCACGCGTCTTATTCGCATGGCCGTCGGTCCGGTGCTTCTGTTCACCTCAAAGCGAGAAGATCGCCGCCTGCAAGCCGGTGTGACCTACGAACCGGAGACCTTCGTGGAAAGAACCAACTGGAAGTTACACACCGATGCAAAACGGACCAAGGACATCGAAGCGGTGCCGTTTAGACACGATGAGTCAAGGATGAGCACCGCAGCTGCCATGATAGGAGCCGATGAATTGGCTGGGGTTTCCGCAGGGGAGTGATCAGGGGCGCAAATTCCTTGAAGAAGTGGGCTCGCTACGCGCTTCGACCCCGCTACGCGAGACGAGATCGCTGTGCGAGAGCGGCCTCCTACGCGATAGAGGAGTGCAGTGAGACAGAGACCCGTCACGAAGGGACGGATCAACTGAGCCTAGCACGCATCCGACGGCGCAGTGCTGGGTACAACCGAAAATGTCATCCCTGTCCCGGCAGGGACTACAAGGTCCTTCGGCAACCTGATCCGAAGTGAAGGGGGCGCACCTTCAGCTAATCCGAACTGAAGGGGTGCACCTTAAGTGCACCGTACAGGCCTTGCTCACAATCCGGCGGACTTCAGTCCGCCCGGACCACGTCTAAATCGCCGCGCAGATCGCCTTCACTTCGGTGTACATTTCCAGCGCTTCGTGGCCCATCTCGCGGCCCCAGCCCGACTGCTTGTAGCCTCCGAACGGCAACGCCGCGTCGAACACGTTGTAGCAGTTGATCCACACCGTCCCCGCGCGCAGCTTGTGCGCCAGGCGATGCGCCTTGCTGATGTCGCTCGTCCAGATACCCGCCGCCAGCCCGTACTCACTGGCGTTCGCCTCGGCTGCAATCTTGTCGATATCGCTGAATGGGCTGGCGCAAACCACCGGGCCGAAGATCTCTTCGCGCACGACCTTCATGTTGGGATTGGTCTTGACCATCACCGTCGGCTCCACGAAGTAGCCGGCGCCCGGTTTCTTCTTGCCGCCAACCACCGCCTCCGCGCCTTCGCTGAAACCCGATTCCAGGTAGCTGCACACCCGCTTCAACTGCTCCTCCGAGACCAGCGGACCCATGTTGGTCTCGGGATCGAAGCCGGGACCCACCTTGATCTTCTTCGCGTGCTCCGCCACGCCCGCCACCACTTCGTCGAAGATATTCTGTTCGATATACAGCCGCGATCCCGCGCAACAGCATTGCCCGTGGTTGAAGAAAATCGCGCTCGCCGCGCCCGCGATCGTCGACTTCATCTCGACATCCTCGAACACAATGTTCGGCGACTTGCCGCCCAGTTCCAGCGAAACTTTCTTCAGGTTCCCGGCCGCGGCCTGCAGGATCAGCTTGCCCACCTCGGTCGATCCGGTGAAAGCCACTTTATCGACATCGGGATGTGCCGCCAGCGCCGCGCCCGCCGTCTCGCCATATCCCGGAACGACGTTCACCACGCCCTCGGGGAAGCCCGCCTCGGCAACCAACTCCGCCAGCAACAGCGCGCTGAGCGGCGTCTGCTCGGCCGGCTTCAACACCACGGTGCATCCCGTCGCCAGCGCCGGCCCCAGCTTCCAGGCCGCCATCAGCAAGGGGAAATTCCACGGGATAATCTGTCCGACCACTCCCACGGGCTCCCGCCGCGTATAGGCAAGGTACTGCACACGCTTCGATCCCGCCGAAATCGGAATCGTATTGCCCTCGATCTTAGTCGCCCATCCCGCCATGTAGCGGAACAGATCCACCGCCAGCGGCACATCCGCGACGCGCGCTACAGCCAGCGGCTTGCCATTGTCCAGGCTTTCCAGTTGCGCAAACTCCTCCAGATGCTCTTCGATCAGATCGGCCAGCTTCCACATCAGGCGACCTCGTTGCGAAGCACTCATGTCCGGCCACGGGCCGCTGTCAAAGGCTTTCCGCGCCGCTTTCACCGCCCGGTTGATGTCTTCGCTATCGCCTTCGGCTACCTGCGCCAGCACTTCGCCGGTCGCGGGATTGTAGGTGGGGAAGGTCTTACCCGAGGCGGAAGGGACCCATTGATGGTTGATGAACATCTTGCGCGGGGTGCCGACGAAGTCCTGGACCCGGCTGTGCATCTGTGCAGTGCTCACGGCAGTGGACATGAAGAACCTCCTCAGATTGAGCGCCGCTGATGGCGCGTGAATAATGGCCGTTGGCTAGCGAAGAACCTGGACATGGAACATGCCGTCTCCCTTCTGAACAGGAGGCACTCAGAGGCAGACTGCAGAGTCAGAGGTGCGGAAGATGACACAACGGATCAAAGATTCATCCCGCGAAGCGCCGAAGTGCGATTCCCCGCTCGCCATCCCCGCGCAAGAGTGTATCAGAGGTTGCGCACCTTGAGAGCAGAAGGCGGCCATCGCGCAATGCCTCAGTTCGGACGGCAAGCACGATTTCGGCAGAGCGCGCCTTCAGGCTCGCGTCAAGTGGTTCCATCCAGAAGAGAGGAGCCCGTAGGGGCGGCAGAGGTCCGAACCTGGACACATTCGGCAACGCTGGTTTTGCTTGGTAAGGTTCGGTGAAGCCGCGCTAGTCGCCGCCGGCTGCCAGCGTGTGCGCCTCTTCCACGGAGGGAGCGTACTTGAAAAGCTGGGCCACCTTCGTCACCTTAAGAGACGTGAGCACACGATCGGGAGTTCCCACCAGGACGAGCTTACGGCCAGAGTTGTCGCGCGACACCTGTGCACCGACCAGGCACCCGATTCCCGCTGAATCGATGTACGGCACATCGGCCAGATCGAGAATCAGCAGGGCAGCGGCGTCGGCCCGGACAGTATTTTGAAATGGAAAAAAGTTGTTCAACAGTAGCGGGCCATGCAGCCGCAGGATGCTGGCGCCAGTCGCGTCGTCGACCTTCTCTAGTTCCAAGGCCTGATTTTGCATAAGCGGTGATTTTATAACGGGAGTCCCCGCAGAAATGTTAATTTCGCGTTACCCGCCCGGACTGCGCAATCGCCGAGGTGCAACCGAGCAGCGCGCTGCATCGGATTTCCCTCTCCTGCATCTCAACTGTGTTTGCAATCACTTCCAGGCCACAACGAGGTTTCGAAAATGCCGGACATCGAATCGAAATACGTTGAACTGACCGTCGCCGACGGTACCGCCATGCGCGCCTGGTTCAGCCAGCCAAACGGCGCCACCCCAAAGGCGGGCTTGATGGTATTTCAAGAAGTCTTCGGCATAACCGCACATATTCGAGACGTGACCGACCGCTTCGCGCGCCAGGGTTACGCCGCGCTCGCTCCCGAGATGTACCACCGCACGGCTCCTGGCTTCGAAGGCAGCGACGACGATTTCCCGGCCTCGAGGGCGCACGCGCAAGCTATGACTCCGGAAGGCATAGCGGTCGACGTTCGTGCGGCACACAATTTCCTCGCCGAGCACATCGGCGACAAGGTTGCAGCAGTAGGCTATTGTCTCGGCGGTAGTTTCGCGTACTTAGCGTGCGCCACGGTTCCCCTGAAAGCCGCAGTCTCGTACTACGGTGGCAGGATCGCCGACCACCTCGATCGTGTTTCTCAACTCACTGCGCCGATGCTCTTGTTGTGGGGCGGACGCGACAAGCACATCACATCAGAGGTCCGGCACAAGGTCGAGGGCGCCCTGCAGGCATCGAAGTATCCTTCCATTCAGGTGACGTTCTCGGATGCCGATCACGCCTTCTTTAACGACACGCGCCCCAGCTACAATGCGAAGGCGGCGAAGCTCTCCTGGGACCTGACGCTGTCGTTCTTCGATCAGAACCTTGGCACCACACCCTAAGGAATGGCCCCCGACCAGAGGCATTTACAACCCGATGAAGCAGCGCCGTCTGGCCTGAAGTTCGCGCTCCGCGCGCTGCAACACCGTAACTACGCCCTTTTTTTTTCCGGCCAGACGGTCTCGCTGATCGGCACCTGGATGACGCGGCTGGCTACCAGTTGGCTCGTCTTCCGCTTAACTCACTCGGCCTTTTTGCTCGGCCTCGTAGGCTTCTCCAGCCAGATCCCGGCTCTGCTGCTTGGGCCGTTTGCAGGGGTTTGGGTCGATCGCTGGAACCGTCATCGCGTGCTGATAATCACGCAAATCCTCTCGATGTTGCAATCTCTCGCTCTGGCGGTGCTGGCGCTCACTCATCGCATCACGGTCACCGACATCATCGTGCTCAGCCTCTTTCAAGGCGCGATCAACGCGTTTGATATGCCGGCGCGGCAAGCGTTCGTAATTCAAATGGTCGAGAATCGCGAAGACCTGCCCAGCGCCATCGCGCTCAATTCCTCGATGGTGAATGTCTCGCGCCTGCTCGGTCCTTCGATAGCGGGCGCCGTCATCGCCGTGGCTGGAGAGGGCTATTGCTTCCTGCTTGATGGCCTCAGTTATCTCGCCGTCATCGCTTCCCTGCTGGCGATGCACATCACGCGCAAGCAGGAGGTCAAGCCGCGCCGCCAGGTGCTGCAGGAGCTAAGCGAAGGCTGGAAATATGTCACGACCTTCGTACCCATCCGTTCGATTCTGCTGCTGCTCAGCCTGTTGAGCCTGGTTGGTATGCCTTACACCGTGCTGATGCCTGTCTTCGCTGCCAATGTGCTGCACGGCGGTGCGCACACCTTGGGGTTTCTCATGGGAGCGGCGGGCGTCGGAGCACTCATCAGCGCGGGCATGCTGGCGGCACGCAAGACCGTACTGGGACTGGGTCGCGTGATCGCGAGTACGTCGGTGATCTTCGGCGCCGGGCTCATTGGCTTCTCGTTCTCCCGCATGCTGTGGCTCTCGCTGCTGCTGATGGTCGTCACAGGTTTCGGCATGATGCAGACCATGGCAGCCAGCAACACCGTTCTGCAAACGATCGTGGATGACGACAAACGCGGCCGGGTGATGAGCTTCTACTCGATAGCGTTCCTGGGAATCACGCCCTTCGGAAGCCTCTTCGCCGGCGTGACGGCCAGTCGCATAGGCGCGCCCTACACCATCGCCATCGGCGGCTTCTGCTGCATCGCCGGAGCGATCTGGTTCGTCAACAAGCTACCCGAAATTCGCAAATACATCAGGCCGATCTATCGCAGGCTCGGCATTCTGCCGGAGATCGCTGACGGCATCGAAGCCGCCGCCCTGTTGCAGACCCCTCCGCAGGACTGATTGGAACTCCTGCCGGCTCGAAATTCACACTTCTTAGCCAAACTGCAGCGGACATCGGCCATGTCCAACCGCATCAGATTTTTAACTAACGCGCTTCCCCCGGCGCCATGTGCACTTCCACAACACGGATCAAGTGATGACCGAGCCAGCGAAAGTCGCGCCGGGCCGAATGCCGCTAACTTTCTTCCAGGCAGAATCGGTCGGTGTTGTATTGCCGGTGCTCAACGGCTATTTGAAAGCCGCGGGCGGGCGATACGACTCTATCTCATCCAGCATATGGGATTTACCACGACCTTCATCACGTTCGCCGCGCTGGCAACAGCCGGGGCCTTGTGGTTCCAGTTGCTGGTGCAGGAAACGTCCCCGCGGAATTCGAAGGTTCGGAATCTGGCCGCTGCCTGACGGCTAGTGCGCGGTAGTCGAACCGCCCTGCGAAGAATGAGTCGACTTGCTTCCCTGCGTCGTGGGCCTGGCGCTGGTGGTACCACCGTTCGGCGAATTGCCATGCTTGTTGGGAGGAGGCGGGCGATGAAACACGAGATGGTCGTGCCCATAGGTATGTTGCGCAAACAAAGAACTTGCCGCGATCAGTGTCGCGGTCAGCAGTACCACTCGAATATGGGCCGATGTTGACATGAGGAAACTCTGTATCGCCGAATGCATAACCATTCTAAGACATCGACTGGCTAACTCACATCACAAATCGAGAGAACCTGACTGCTACTTAGGTCTAACGCGGGCCCTTTATCTTAATGGCGCGGATCTTAGCTTTGGTAGTGCCTTTTCCGCATTCTCGGGTTTCGGCCCTGTCACTCACGCTGCGCACTCTTCTTCGCCGTCTTCCGCTTCGCTCGTCCGAAGCTGAACTCGAACTGGTCGAGGTCGACCCGCCGACCACGGAAGCGAACTCCCTCCGCTTCCAGCAGAAAACGCTGCTCCATAGCGTACTCACCGCTCAGCGAGATCTTGCCGCCCGATCCGAGCACGCGCTGCCATGGCAATCCGCGCACCTTGTTCAGCACCTGGGCTACATGCCGGGAGCACCGCGGATATCCCGCCGCTTCGGCCACTGCCCCGTAGGTGCTGACTTTACCGCGTGGAATTCGCCGAAGGGTGGCTACCATCGCCGATGCCATGGGACTCACGGATTGGCCTTCCGATCGCATGCGCCACGTTAAGATAACATCCATGAACGAAGTCGGACCTCCTGCCGAGCCCAATCCAGATTCCAGGCTTAATCCCGGCCCCGGTCCCACCACCCGGTTCTCGGATCGGGTCGACGACTACGTCAAGTACCGTCCGCAGTACTCGCCGGAGGTGGTCGAAGCGCTGCAGCAAGCTTGCGGCCTGCGCCCCGAACATCTGATCGCTGACATCGGCTGTGGCACCGGCATGCTGGCTAAAATCTTCCTCGACGCGGGAAACCGCGTCATCGGCGTCGAACCCAATCGCGAGATGCGCCTCGCCGGCGAAGCCTATCTCGGCGACTACGCAGCCTTCGACATGATTGAAGGCAGCGCTGAGAGCACCAACCTCGATTCTGGTAGCATCGACTTCGTGGCCGCCGCGCAGGCCTTTCACTGGTTTCGTCCCGACGAGACTCGCGCCGAGTTCGCCCGTGTTCTCAAGCCCGGAGGCTGGGCGGTTCTGATCTGGCATGACCGCGATACCGATTCCAACGATTTCCTGCGTGCCTACGAAGACTTGCTTCGGCACTACTCGATCGATTACGACCGCGTCGCCCACAAGTATCTCGCCAGCTACGAGGCGCTGGAGCGATTCTTCGCGCCCAATGCGCTCCAGGTGATCGTGCAGCGCAGCCGGCAGTGTCTTGACTTCGACGGCCTGCGCGGACGCCTGCTGTCTTCTTCGTATATCCCCAAGCAAGGCGACCGCTATGAGGCCATGATGGCAGCGCTGCCCGGCATGTTCTCCGCCCACTGCGCCGACGGCCAGGTGACGCTGGAATACCACACACGCATCTACTACGGACATCTCGATCAATGACACCACACTCCGCCGACGCGGCGATCTTGCGCGCGCAACATCTCGGCAGGATCGTTCCTGCCTCGGGCGCGGAGATGTCGAACGCGAAGAACACGGCATCGGCAGACAAGATAATTGTGGAAGATATCTCGTTCGACGTGTGGCCGGGCGAACTGATCGGCATTGTCGGCCCCAGCGGCTCCGGCAAAAGCTCACTACTGCGTCTGCTGAACCGTCTGGATGAGCCGACCAGCGGCACCGTGTATGTCGACGGAGGCGACTACCGCGAGTTGCCACCCCGCGAGTTGCGACGCCGCGTCGGTATGGTGACCCAGCGCCCGTTCCTCTTTCCTGGAGACGTGGCGTCCAATTTGCGTTTCGGACCGCAGCAGCGCGGCGAGACACTCTCCGACCCGGACGTTGCGACCCTGCTGGAACGCGTAGGCTTGCCCGGTCTCGCCACTCGCTTCGTCGCAAATTTGTCCGGCGGTGAGCAGCAACGCGTGTCGTTGGCGCGTGCATTGGCGAATCGTCCTGAGGTCCTGCTGCTTGATGAGCCGACCTCGGCACTGGACGACCGTGCCAAGTCTGGTATCGAGCAGCTGATTCGCGGCCTGGTCGTCGAAACGTCGTTGACCGGCGTGATGGTGACGCATGATCGCGAGCAGGCCCGCCGCCTGTGCGATCGCGTGATCGTCCTCGAAGCAGGTCGTCTGGTTCGCGCCGGAACTCCCGAGGAGGTGCTGGGTGCTTAAATCCTTCTTCCACTCGCAAGTCGCGCTCGGTCTCGCGCAGGCGGCCATCGCTGCCATCATGGCACTCGCGGTCGTGCTGCTGGCCCGCCGCCGCAATATCCATCTCGAGAGCGACGCCGCAATCGCTCTGCTCCGTGGCATCGTGCAGATTGTCGTGGTCGGCTCGATTCTCATTCTGCTGCTGAAAGGGCCGCGCTGGACCAGCATATTCCTGCTGGCGGCCATGATCGTCGCTGCCGGTTCGATCTCGGCCAAGCGCGCCAAAAACATTCCGGGAGCCCAGAAGGTTTCGACCTACTCCATCGCTGCCGGCGCGGGCCTGGTGACTGCCATCATGACCTGGGCAGGCGTGATCGACACCGCCATCACCACCATTATTCCTGTCGGCAGCATGATCATCGCCAACGCCATGAACACCAATGGACTGGCACTGAACCGATTTCGCTCCGAACTTCTTGCCCACGCGGGTGAGATCGAAACCGCGCTCGCCCTTGGCGCCGCTCCGCCGGAAACTGTCGCGAGCTATGCCGAGTCGAGCATTCACGCCTCGCTGATCCCGGCCATCGACAACCTGCGCTCCCTCGGCATCGTGTGGATCCCTGGCCTCATGACCGGCATGCTGCTCTCCGGCACCGACCCGCTCTACGCGGCAATCTACCAGTTCGTGGTGATCGCGATGATCCTGGCATCGTCCGGCCTGACTTCCCTGCTCAGCACCACCATGATCCGCGCCTACGCTTTCTCGCCCGCCGAACAGTTGGTAGTGAAGGCCACTGCATAGATGCGGGTTGTGAGAGAGCTACGACGACCTTGGGATGGTCGGAGCCACCCTATATTCATCACAGAGGCCAGTGATTCGCGTCACGAGCCGGGCGGACGCATCCGGTTATCCTGTTTCCGCTCGCGCCCTGCAAGCGCCGCTATGCGGATTTTTGCGCGGAAGGCAAACCGGTCCAGTAACTTTCTTGACTTGCGCAGTTTACGAAATTGATAATGAAAGGTTCGCGTCTTCCCGCCGCGAATCACAAGGAGTCGGCTTCGTGGCTTCAACAGCCAATCCTCTCGAAACTACTGCTTCCACTATGGGTCCGGGCGTGCCTTCCTTGCGCGCCGGGCAGGGCAGCTCATTTGTTCTGCGCCGGCTGCACTCCTTAACCGGCGTCGTGCCCATTGGCGCTTTCTTGCTCGAGCATTTCATCTCCAACTCGGAGGCCGCCAAAGGAGCCCTCGCCTACAACGATCAGGTGAAGTTCCTGACCGGTTTGCCTTTTGTCGCGGTGCTTGAGTGGGTCTTCATCTTTATCCCAATTCTCTATCACGCGTTTTACGGCTTTTATATCTGGTACCGTGGCGAATCGAATATCGGCGAATATCCCTGGACCGGCAACTGGCTCTATACCTCGCAACGTTGGACCGGCCTGATCGCCTTCATTTACATCGTGTACCACACCTATTACATGCGCTTCACCGGTGTGCACCTGATGAATGGCGGCTATAACTTTGCCTACTGGAAGGTCTGGAACGAATTTCAGAATCCCTGGGCGGTCGCAGCTTACGTGATCGGCATCATCGCGGCGTCGTGGCACTTTTCCTACGGATTGTGGCTCTTCGCGGCCAAGTGGGGCATCACGATAGGGGATCGCGCGCGAAGGTACTTTGGCTATCTCTGCGCCGGGCTGGCTGTGATTCTGATCGCCATCGGTTTGTGGACGATCAAAGCCTTCATTTCTACGCCTGCTGAACAGGTGCCAAGGCCCACAGCAAACCAGCCTTTTGAGAGTACGTCGTTGCGGTAAAGGCAGCGGCTCCGGCCGTTGTTATTTTGCACGTAAAGATCATCATGGCAACTAATCCTAAGATCATCGTTGTAGGTGGCGGACTGGCGGGACTCGCAGCCACCATCAAGATTGCCGAGATGGGAGGTCATGTCGACCTCTTCTCCATCGTCCCGGTCAAGCGGTCTCACTCGGTCTGCGCACAAGGCGGCATCAACGCTGCGAAGAACCTGAAGGGCGAGGGCGACTCGACCTGGCAGCACTTTGACGACACCATTTATGGCGGCGACTTCCTCGCCAACCAGCCTCCTGTGAAGTTGATGTGCGAGATGGCGCCCGGCATCATCGATCTGCTCGATCGCATGGGCGTTCCCTTCAATCGCACGCCGGAGGGATTGCTCGACTTCCGTCGCTTCGGCGGTACCCTTTACAACCGCACTGCCTTCGCGGGCGCCACCACCGGGCAGCAACTGCTTTATGCGTTAGACGAGCAGGTGCGCCGGTACGAGTCCGAAGGCAAGGTCACGAAGTTCGAAGCTTGGGAATTTCTGTCGGCCGTGCTCGATGGACAGCGAATTTGCCGCGGCATCTGCGCCATGGACTTACGTTCGATGGAAGTTCGCACCTTCCCGGCAGAAGCGGTGATCATGGCGACCGGCGGCATCGGCGCCATCTTCGGCAAGTCGACGAACTCTGTCGTCTGCACCGGGTCGGCGCAGTCAGCGCTTTACCAGCAGGGAGCGTACTACGCAAATGGCGAGTTCATCCAGGTCCATCCTACGTGCATTCCGGGCGAAGACAAGCTGCGCCTAATGTCGGAGTCGGCCCGCGGCGAAGGTGGTCGCGTCTGGGTTCCCAAAAAGCCGAACGACCACCGCGATCCCAAGAGCATTCCTGAAAGTGAGCGCTGGTACTTCCTTGAGGAGTGGTATCCCAAGTACGGCAATCTGGTACCGCGCGACATCGCCACCCGTGCCATCCATAAGGTCGTCTACGAGCACAACCTTGGCATCGACGGTCAGCCGATGGTCTACCTCGACTTGACGCACATCGATCGCGCCATCCTTGATCGCAAACTGGAAGGCATCCTCGAGATCTATGAGAAGTTCGTCGGCGACGATCCCCGCGACACGCCGATGAAGATCTTTCCCGGCATGCACTACACTATGGGGGGCCTCTGGGTCGACTTCCAACAGCGCACGAACATCGCCGGCCTGTACGCCTGCGGCGAATGCGATTACTCCATCCACGGCGCAAACCGACTGGGCGCGAACTCGCTGGTGTCGTGCATCTACGGCGGATTTATTGCCGGTCCCGACGCAGTTCAGTATGGTCGCAATCTGCAGAAGTCCAGTGACGCCGCTGGCAACGGCCACTTTGAAGCGGAGCGCAAACGGCAGGAAGAGATCAATACGCGCTTGATCAACAATGAGGGTTCGGAGAACCCTTTCCTTCTATGGCGCGAACTGGGCGAGACGATGACCAAGAACGTTACGGTCATCCGCTACAACAAGAATATTGAAGAGACCGATGCGAAGCTGGTGGAGTTGCTCGAGCGCTATCAGCATGTCAACCTAAGCGACAAGACGATGTGGGCGAATACCTCGTTCGTCTTTGCCCGGCAGCTCTACAACATGCTGCAACTGGGTCGTGTGATCGCACAGGGAGCTGCGCTGCGTAACGAGTCGCGGGGCGCTCACTACAAGCCGGACTTCCCCGAACGTGACGATGCCAACTGGCTGAAGACCACCAAGGCGTACTTCGCGGCCGATGCGGACGAGCCGCGCTTTGAGTTCGAAGAAGTGGATACCCAGCTGATCAAGCCTCGTCCCCGGCGCTACGACGCGGTCACCTAGAACAGATATCACTGGTCGTTTGCCAGCGTTTGGAACTCCTATCCGGAGATGAAGTTCTAAGCAGGGCGGACAGCCAAGGGCGAAAAGCCACGAGCGAAAATGGCGAATTCTAAAACAGTAATCCTCAAGATCAAGCGTCAGCTCAATCCTGCGTCCAAGCCCTACTGGGAGGAGTTCGAACTCGAGCGTCGGCCCGGCATGAACGTCACCTCCTCGTTGATGGACATCGCAGCCAAGCCCGTGACCCGCGAGGGCAAGCTCACCACGGCGATCACCTACGATTCCAATTGCCTGGAGGAAATCTGCGGCTCCTGCGCCATGCTGATCAACGGCAAGGCGCGCATGGCCTGTTCGGCGCTCATCGACAAGCTGGAACAGCCCATTACGCTGGAACCTTTCTCGAAATTTCCTGTCGTCCGCGACCTGGCGGTGGACCGCAGCGTGCTCTTCGAGAACCTGAAGAAGGTCAAAGCATGGGTGCCGGTCGACGGATCGTATGATCTTGGTCCAGGGCCGCGCATCAGTCCTCAAGACCAGGAACAAGCCTACCCGCTGTCAAACTGCATCTCTTGTTGCTGCTGTATGGAGGCTTGTCCGCAGTTCAACGAGAAAACGGGCTTCGTGGGCGCTGCCACCATCGCCCAGGTGCGGCTGTTCAACGCGCATCCCACGGGCAAGGAACTGAAGACGGAGCGACTCAAGGCGCTGATGGGCGACGGCGGCATTCAGGAATGTGGCTACGCGCAGAACTGCGTCGAAGTCTGCCCCAAAGAATTGCCCCTGACCAAATCTATTGCCGACGTAGGCGGCCAGGTCATGTGGCAGGCGGTGAAGGACTTGTTCCGGACATAACGTTGCTCACGAACGGGACTCCCTGGGCGCCCGGTTGTGAGCCCCGGCCTATAGAGATTTCCTTCGGGTACAATCGTCGCGCTACCATTTTTTGTTGGAGTCTTGTTCCTTGATGCGAAGTTCTCCGCGGCTGCTGATTTCAGCAATCCTCTTCCCTGCTCTCACTTTTGCCCAGACCGTAAAGCCAGTCCCCAACGCCGCCCAGAATACTTCCAGCAAAATGTCGGACTGGCGCGCGATTCACAATTCGGCGCTCATTATCGACACGCACGCCGACACGCCAGGACGCTTCGTGGACGAAAACTTCGATCTGTCGCAGGACGCCGGCAAAGGCTACATGGATTTCAACAAGATCAGGGCGGGCAATCTGGGAGCCGAATTCTTTTCTATCTGGGTGGAGCCCAAAGCCTACAAAGGCCACGAGGCCAAGCGCGCGCTCGACATGATCGATTCCGTCTACGAGCAGGCGCGGCTTCATCCCGATAAGATGACGATGGCCTTCAGCACCCAGGATATTCTCGCCGCTCATAGGGAACACAAGTTCGCAGCACTGCTCGGGCTCGAAGGCGGTCACGCGATTGAGAACGATATTCGGATCCTGCGCGACTATTACCGCCTGGGCGTGCGTTACATGACCTTGACCTGGTCAAACACGAACGAGATAGGCGACTCCAGCGGCGATATCGACGCGAAGGATGTGCCGCACCACGGCGGCCTTACCGATTTCGGAAGGCAAGTCGTGCGCGAGATGAACCGGATGGGCATGATGGTCGACATCTCGCATGTAGCCGATAGCACGTTCTATGACACGTTGAAGGTCACGCGTGCCCCAGTGATCGCGTCGCACTCCTCAGCCCGTGCGTTGACAGACGCTCCGCGCGACATGACGGACGATATGCTGGTCGCGCTGGCCCGCAACGGCGGGGTGGCGCAGGCGAACTTCTATTGTGCCTTCATCTCGCAGAAGTATCGCGATCGCGCCAAGCAACTCGAACAGCAGCACGATCCCGACTACGACAAGGTGCAGACGCTGTTTATGAAAGAACAGACACCCGAGGTGAAACAGCAACTGGAAGAAGCCAAGGCTGCCTTAGCGGTGAAGCTACCGCGCCCGCCGATGAGCGACTTGATCGACCACATCGATCACATGGTGAAGGTAGCCGGCGTTGATCATGTAGGGTTGGGCTCGGACTTTGACGGCATCGACTGCTCGCCGCAAGGCATTGACTCCGCCGCCGATTTGCCCAAAATCACCGAGGCCCTCTACCAGCGCGGCTACAACGCAACCGACCTCGACAAGATCCTGGGGGGAAACCTGATGCGCGTTTTCGGCGAGGTGGAAGCCGCCGCCAGAAAAATCCAAGCGGAAACCGGCAAACCTGCTAGCGCAAGATGACGCCGCAATAGAGGTATTTCTCGAGAATCTCAAAAGCTTCCATGAGCCGATTTTGCCAGGATAAAGCGAACAATAGCAGGAGGGATCCGTACATGCGCAACTTACTTACAGCAATTCTTTGTATTACGCTAAGCACCTTTGCCGTCGCCCAAACCACGAGCGGCAGCTCTGCCCAGAAATCCGGCACGCAAGCGTCGGCCGAGAAGGCCCAGGCGACAACCCCCGCCCCAGCCACTCCGCCTGAACCCACTGCCACTATTGTGACGACGGCCGGCGACATTCATTGCACGCTCTTTCCCGACAAGGCTCCGCTGACCGTCGCCAACTTTATCGGACTGGCGACCGGCACGAAAGACTGGAAAGACCCTAAAACCGGCAAGATGATGCACCACGTGCCGCTCTATAACGGCACAATCTTTCATCGCGTGATCCCCAACTTCATGATCCAGGGTGGTGACCCGATGGGCAACGGCATGGGCGACCCGGGTTACAGTTTCAAAGATGAAGTCAGTGATGATCTGACTTTCGATCAGCCAGGACGGCTTGCCATGGCGAACAGCGGGCCCAACACCAACGGCTCGCAATTCTTTATTACAGAAGTGCCCACGCCCCACTTGAACGGCCACTACAACTTGTTCGGGCAATGTGAGAACATCGATATCGTTCAAAAAATCGCACGCCTGGCGACCGATCCCAGGAATGACCGTCCGTACGATCCGCCGAAGATTATCAGCATCAAGATCGTCGATCCACGCAAGCCAGCGCCCAAGCCTGCAACATCCCACAAGCCGACGACGCACAAGAGCACAACGGCTCCCAAGACGACACAGCAGTAAGGAAGTTTCGAGTTTCAAGTTTCAAAATACAATCTGCCCGCAGTAAAGGAAGTTTCGGGTTTAAGATAAAACTTCAAGTTCGCGACGCTGACCGTTGTCCTTCTTTCTCGAAACTTGAAACCGGAAACTCGAAACTTGCCTTTTCTACGGCGTCCTTCCCCGCTTGCCGTTAACCCAATCCTGCCACATGCCAAAACCCTTCATCTGATCATCCAGATGGGTTGCGGGAAAGGTCGCTTCAATTTGCGCGCGTGTATAGCGCGGGCCAATGCGTTGTGAAGCATTCGCCACCTCGATCATCAACTCCGCTGCGATGGCTTCGTTTTTTTTGAGTTGCGGGAAGTCTACCTTGTCGAATGTGTCAGAGGTCGCATGATAGTTCACCAGGTAATTGGCCGTCTCCTGATTGGCAAGCAGTGTCGGCACACCCTCGATCATGAAGTCGAAATGGTCCGTTCCAGTCTCAGCATCGTTGGTAAGCTGCGCCGCCTTCCATGGACCGAAGGGTTCCAGCATCGGCTGCACCACGGCATCGATATCCTTGCGTCCGCCGGTAGAGAATCCGGTGATCGCCCCACTGCCGGAATCCAGAACGATCTCGGTATCGATATTGTCCAGGTCCTTTTCATGCGCGCGCACATACGCCCAGGAGCCGAGCAGTCCCTGCTCCTCCCCCGAATAAAGCACGAAGCGCAATGTGCGTTTGGGCTTCACGCCAGAGGCCTTGATCGCGCGCAACGCGTCGATCACGAGTGCCGCGTTACAGCCGTTGTCCAGCGCGCCGGTGCCGAGTTCCCACGAATCGAGGTGAGCGCCCATCATCACCACCTCACTCGGCAACTCCGTTCCTCTGATCTCGGCGATCACATTGCGGGTCGTGATCTCGGGCCCGATCCGGTTCGGTAGTGAGAGAGACATCTCCAACTTCTCGCCGTGGGCCAGTAAGCGCGACACCCTCTCAGCGTCCTCGCGTGCCAGCAGCACTTGCGGAATCACATCAATTCTTCCGTCGCCCGTATTGATATGCCGGTACAGGATGTCGTGATCCCGACTCGACTCAAAAGCAATCGCGATTGCCTTCCCCTTCCGCGCCTGTTCAATGACGCCAGGCGCCCGGAAGTACTCGTCGAACAAGTCGTCCCACGTCTTCAACACAACGGAGTGAGCGAGCACGACGGCACCGGAGATATCACCGGCCTTCGCGAAGTCCTCAGGCTTACCCATTCCAACATCCACTATGCGAGCGGTTGTCTCAGGCAGCGCCGGAGTCCAGGCCAGCGAGTGCGCCAGCAGATGGAACATCACCGGTGCGACCACGTTCACTTGCGTGTCGCCCTCCGCCCAGGACTGCGCAATGGTGAACTCCTCGGTATGAACCGAATCAGCGCCCGCCGCCTCGAAAGCAGCAATTCCCCACTCGGCAGCTTTATTAAAGGCCGGCGTGCCGGGAACCCGGCCCCCTATCTCGTCGGTAAGCCTGCGCAGATTTTCTTCGAGTGGACTCGAAGCCTTAAGCGCCTCCTGCATCACTGGAGTATTGATTTGAGGGAAGGCCGATGGAGCGGCAACGACCATGGCGAATGGAAGTGCAACGAAGAGTACGCGGCGTTTCAGCATAGAGCCGGAATTATACGAGATCGCGCAGTTCGTCCCTCCAAGCCATCATGCTTCACTCGAGAGCAGACCGCTCAGTTACTTTGTTAGAATCAAAGAGTGACGCTCCCCATCCGCCTCATCGCCATCGATATCGATGGCACTCTGTTGGACTCCAGCGTCCGTCTCAGCGAAGCCAATCGAAATGCGTTACGCCGGGCCCACAACGCGGGTATCGAAATTGTGTTGGGCACCGGACGCCGTCATGCGTTCGCCATGCCGATTGCCGAGCAGTTGGGGTTCGACCTATGGTTGATCAGTTCCAATGGCGCGGTCACGCGTTCGACTCGCGGCGAGCTCTTCCACCAGGACTTGTTGCCACGCGAAACTGCCGTCAAGATCGCCGCCCACATGCGCGACTACCGCAACTACATGGTGTTGACCTTTGACCGAGCCGGCATGGGCGCCATCGTCTGTGAAAATCGCGAGCGCCTGTATGGGGTTATCCAACGTTGGATGGAGAAAAACGCGCCCTTCATTGAATACGTTAGCCCAATCGACATGGCCTTGAGGGAGGATCCGATTCAGGCGATGTTCTGCGGACCGATCGAATTTATGGCACGGGCGCAAGCCGACCTGCTTGCCTGTAATTTTACGGATTGTTTCACAGTCCTGCGGACGCAATACGACAACCGAGACCTCTGCATCGTCGATATTCTGAACGCCGGCTGCTCCAAAGGACACGCCCTGCGCCGCTGGGCCGCGCACCGCGGCCTTGACCCCGCCGAGGTTATGGCGATCGGCGATAACTACAATGATATCGATATGTTGACCTTTGCCGGATATCCGGTGATCATGGGAAACGCATCTGATGATTTAAAGCAAAATGGCTGGAAGGTTACCTTGCCTAACGACGCCGATGGCGTCGCCGTCACGATCGACGGATTGTTCGATGAGCACCCGGCTACCTTGAATGCGTAAGTGTCTCCAACTCGGCGTACTCAGCTTGCTAGCTGCGGTGATCGCACCTCTTGCGGGCGGCGCAGAAATTGCCAACCTTCGCAACGGTTTCAGTATTCGCGCCGAGCGCCACGAAACCGTCGGCGATACCACCCGGCTATACACCGGATCCGAGCCCGGCGGCAGTTACGTCGACGTGCCAACCACACAGATCGACGGGTTTGAAGCCGCGCCTCCGGAGTTGCAGCCAACGATAGCAGGAGACGCCTCCCGCGCGGTTGACCTGACGACGCTGGTCAACTCGGCCAGTGAACGCAGCCAGGTCGATGCCGACTTTATCGCGAGCGTCATCCGTGCGGAGAGCGGAAATAATCCAAAAGCGATCTCGCGCAAGGGCGCCCAGGGATTGATGCAGCTTATGCCGGGCACCGCGAGCAAACTGGGGGTTAAGAATAGCTTCGATCCGGCGGAGAACGTCGATGGCGGCGTCCGCTATCTGCGCGAGCTTCTGCTGCTTTACAACAATGACATGGTCAAAGCGCTGGCGGCGTACAATGCCGGGCCGCAACGCGTCGAACAGTACAAGGGCATTCCTCCCTATCGCGAGACCCATGCCTATATCGCGCGTGTCATAACCGATTACAACCGCAAGAAACTTGCCGCCCGCAAACAGGCACAAGCTTCACAGGCGCGAGCCAAGGCGAAGCCGACGCGCCTGGCAACGACGGCAAGTGCCGCGTCTACGCCCAGCCCCCTGGCACACACAAATCCAGCGGCACAAACTACGTTACCCTCTGCCGCGAGCGAGTAGCCGCGCTTGTTGGGGTTTCTCGCCAAGTCTCTCCTCCTGTACTCTTATGCTTGGCACATCGAAGCGATGTTGCTGTGCCCGCGCTGAATTGCTTTTATGGACAATAAACGCATTTTTGGTACCGGTATCGTGGTGGCCATTCTCGGCCTTTTGATCTATCTGCAGGTGCACGCCTGGAAGAAATTCGATTGGGCCACCTTCTGGAACAGCCTCGCCGACGTAAAGTGGTCGTATGTGTTGCTTGCGGTTGCGGTGATCTACTTCGTCTACGTCCTGCGGGCAGTTCGGTGGCGCATTTTCCTGAAGCCCGCTTGCGCGACCACAACAGCTCGCCTGCTGGCTCCGCAATTTATCGGCTTCGCCGGCCTGGCGCTGTTGGGGCGGCCGGGCGAAATGATTCGTCCCTACCTTGTCGCCCGCAAGGAGAGCCTTACCTTCTCGTCCCAGGTAGCCGTATGGCTGGTCGAACGCATCTTCGACATGGGTTCGGTTGCGGTAATTTTTGTGATTGAAGGCTTCGTAGGCGACCGGCTCTGGGCCGCGCTCCCCGTGGCAGACCTGCACCGCAAGGTCGAGTGGTCAGCGAGCTTATTCCTGGCCGCCATCATCGCCTTGAGCATTGGCGCGGTGGCGCTCCGCTTTTCCGGCGAGCCGATCGCCCGGTATGTGCGACGTAAATTGCAGCGCTACAGCGCCAGGGTGGCTGAGGCGGTCTCCTCCAAAATCCTGGCCTTCACCGACGGACTTAAGACCATCAGCGACCTGTCCTCGTTCCTGCAATTGTTTTTCCTGTCGCTCGTTATGTGGGGGCTGGTTGCGTTGTCCTATTGGCTGGTGGTCCATGCCTACGGCGGCGCACTCGCGGAGTTGGGTCCGGCGAGCATCCTGCTGCTGATGATTGCCGCGATGTTCGGATCACTGATTCAGCTTCCTGGAGTCGGCGGCGGCTCGCAGCTGGCGACCATCGAAATCCTGAACAAGGTGTTCGGCATTCCGCACGAGCTCGCCGTCAGCTGCGGAATGCTCATCTGGGTGGCAACCTTCATGTCGGTCATTCCGATGGGCCTCCTGCTGGCGCGTCGCGAGCATATCTCTCTGCGCTCGGTGGCCGCAGAAGAGGAAAAGGAAGAAGCGGCGCTAGCGGAGTAGGTTTGCTGCGGAAAATAGGCGCAAGCGCCCTCGATCCTCACCGACCTCCGCCATTGAACAGCAGAGGTTACCGAATCCAGGCTCCGCCCACGACCGCATCTCCGTCGTAGAACACGACGGCCTGTCCCGGCGTGATGGCACGCTGCGGCTGGTCGAACGTGACCAGCACTTCGTCCTCGCCGCTCTTCTCGATCACCGCGTCAGCAGCCTCGTGGCGATGGCGGATCTTTGCTTTCACGCGAGTCGGCTCGCGCAATTCATCAATCGCGATCCAATTCGCGCGCTTGGCGTGCAAGCTTCGTGACAGCAACTCGTCGCCACTGCCCACGACGACCTGGCGCTTGTCGCCTCGCAGCTCAAGAACATAAAGAGGCGAACCGGTTGCCACGCCAAGTCCCTTGCGTTGACCAACGGTGAAGTTGTGAATGCCCTCGTGCGTGCCTACTACCTCGCCGCTCGTGGTGACCAGCTCGCCCGCCGTGTCGGGCATCGCCTCGCCCTGCTCCGCGAGATAGGCATCAAGAAACTGCTTATAATCACCGCCTGGGATGAAACAGATCTCCTGCGAATCCGGCTTCTCAAACAGCCGCAAGCCGGAACGCTTCGCCTCCTCGCGTACCTCCGGCTTGCGCATCTCGCCCAGGGGAAACAACGTGCGGCTCAACTGATCCTGCGTCAGGCCGAAGAGGAAGTAGGTCTGGTCCTTGGCGCGGTCCACAGGCCGCTTCAACACCCAGCGCCCCGTGCGCTCGTCGAATCCGTTACGCGCATAGTGCCCCGTGGCCAGCAACTCCGCGCCAATTTGCCGCGCGGTCACCAGCAACTGATCGAACTTGAGATGGTTGTTGCACAAGCTGCACGGAATGGGAGTGCGTCCGGAAAGATAATCGTGCACAAAGGGACGAACCACGTCCTCCTCGAAACGCGACTCCTGATTCACGACGTAATACGGAATGCCGAGCGTTTCTGCCACCCGTCGCGCGTCGTAAACATCGTCCAGCGAGCAGCAGCGTCCCTGCACGGGCTCATCGGGGATGCCGTGCTGCCCCGCAAGGCGACGCTGGTTCCACAGCTGGAGCGTGAGTCCCACAACGTGGTATCCCTGCTGACACAGCATGGCCGCGACGGCGGAAGAATCCACGCCACCCGACATGGCCACAGCTACGGTTTGTGCGTTATGAGTCAAATCTAAATGCCACCATTGCTCTAGTATCGCTGAGAAGGATACCGGGCGTCTCTACCGTTCAGAAGGGGCGTTCCTTTCGGCACGCTATGCACTTGTATATGTACGTTCCCTCTTGGCTTGGGTACACGAGCGATCTGCGTCTTTCGATGCACACAGGATGCCCGGCGCACTCACCGTCAGTGCTTCAGTCCAGAGCTGACGACTGATGGCCGACAGCTTTCTTCCACACCGGACTCAAATCTCGCAGCCTCGCCACGACTTCCGGAATCAGTCCGATCGCAAACTCAATGTCTTCGGCGGTGTTCTGCTTGCCCAGGCTGAAGCGCAGGCTGGCTCGCGCGCGATCGGGCGAGAGTCCCATCGCAGTGAGCACGTGTGAAGGCTCGATGGCTCCGGAAGAGCACGCTGCGCCCGTAGACACTGACAAACCTTTCAGGTCAAGCGCGATCACCATCGCCTCGCCTTCCAGGCAATCGAAGTAGATGTTGGTAGTATTCGGCACCCGAGGTGCCCCTGCGCTGTTCACTCCAACCTGCTCGACCGAGTTGACGATCGCATCTTCGAGTCGATCGCGAAAGCGCATCATGCTACGGACGCCGCCATTCTCAAATCCTGCAAGCGCGACTTCGGCGGCCTTGCCCAGTCCAACAATTCCAGCAAGGTTCTCGGTTCCGGCGCGTCGCGAACGCTCGTGGCGACCGCCATAAAAAAGCGGCTGCAGAATGGTGCTTCTGCGCACGAACAGTGCGCCTGCGCCTTGTGGTCCATGCATCTTGTGCGCCGTCAGGGTCAGCAGATCGCAACCAATCTGCTTTACATCAATTGAGACTTTTCCGGCTGCCTGCACCGCGTCGGTATGAAAGTAAACATCCGCTTCCGCCGCGATCTTTCCAATCTCGTTAACCGGCTGCAGCACGCCTGTCTCGTTGTTGGCAAGGATGATCGAGATCAGCTTCGTCGAGGGCCGCAGCGCGCGGCGCACATCCTCGGGATCAACCTGCGCCAGCCCATCGACCGGCAGATACGTCACCGCGCAACCCATCTGCTCAAGCCGCTTAGAGGCATTCAGCACGGCATGGTGCTCGACCGAAGAGGTGATCAGGTGATCGCCCGGAGTCATAAGCCCGAACAGCGCCAGGTTGTCGCCCTCCGTCCCGCCGCTGGTAAACACGATCTCAGCCGGACGCGAGTTCACGAGATCGGCAACGTGCTCGCGCGCCTGCTCTACGGCGCTGCGCGCCTGCTGTCCCTGCTGGTGAATCGACGAAGCATTCCCAAACTTCTCAAAGAAGTAGGGACGCATCGCGTCAAACACTTCCGGCAGAAGCGGACTGGTCGCATTGTTGTCCAGGTACACCCGCTGCATCTTGACTTCTATTCTATCGTTTTGTGGCGATTCAGGCGGTAACCGCGCTTTGACAGTATGCTCTTAAGTTCTCTCCTGGGACGCCATGGGGCCGGGCCTTTCTCCACGGCAACGTCCCATCCCTTCGTAGAGCCGGACGGTACGGTTTCATCCCGGGCCGGTCAATGCTTGTAACATGTTCGGCATGACTGCCACCTTCTTCAAAAATCAATCTGCCTTCCGGGCATGGCTTGAGAAAAATCACGACAAGGCCCTCGAGCTGGTGATCGGCTTCCCCAAGAAAGATTCGGGCAAGCCGAGCGTGACGTATAAGGAGGCCCTCGACGAGGCCCTCTGTTTCGGATGGATCGACGGCGTCCGCGGAAGCATCGACGAATCCGCCTACAGCATCCGCTTTACTCCTCGAAAGCCCAAGAGCATCTGGAGCCTAATCAACGCTAAGCGAGCCAGCGAACTGACTGAGCTGAAACTCATGAGGCCCTCTGGTCTCAAACAGATCGAATTGGCCAAGCAGGATGGCCGCTGGGCCGCGGCCTATGAAGGTCAACGCGTCATCACCGTCCCCGAGGATTTGCAGCGCTCGCTCGATCAAAACAAGAAAGCCGCGACCTTTTTTGCAAGGCTCGACAGCAAGAACCGTTACGCAGTGCTGTTCCGTATCCATACAACGAAGAAGGCGGAAACTCGCGCCCGCAAGATCGAGCAATTCGTCGCCATGCTGGCTCGCCATGAAAAACTGCATCCCTGAGCCAAAACAGCGGCTATTCGCCGGTGATGGCCTTATATTGCGAGGCCGTCAGAGGCACCACCGACAGTCTTCCCTGCCGCACCAGTGGTGAATCGGAAAAAAGACGGTTCGCCTTGATCTCCGCCAACGAAACCAGCTTCGAGAGCGGCTTCCCAACCTTGATCTTCACCGCAGGTGTCCTGGGATCAGAGGCGTCCACCGAAACCACGGAGGCGGTACCGACTGCACTCTTGCGATCTCCCGTCTCATAGATGATAAGCCTTTCGCCGGGCTTCATCTCGCGCAGGTGCTTTACGGCAGTCGGATTCGTCACCCCGTCCCAGATGGTTGTTTTGTCACGCTGCAGATCGTCGAAAGAATACGCAGAAGCTTCCGTCTTAAGCAGGTAGTCCATGATCGTCCTTCCGGTTCAAATAGCCTTGGAGGCTCTTGTCATTCAGTACCGCGAAGCTCTCCACTGTAGCGCAAGGCGGTTTGACCACTCAACCTCCCACTTGTTACCATCAGCGCCCTGCGACGGGTCTCAGATCGGCGCGAACAAGGGCCTCGACCAAGGAGAATGCATGTCCGATACTGCACTCGTCTCTTTTCTTCCCGTATCAAGAACTCAGGCTGAGCTCATCCTTGCGGCGATGAAAGCTGTCGCCGGCTCCGGCGGCCAACTTCGACCAGCCGACAGCGATGCCCTGGAAGGTGCTGCCCGTCACGTTCTTTATGCCGGCGAGGGCCTCGAGTTCTCCGCAATGGCCCCCCCGACCAGCGACCAACTCGCAAAAGCCTTCCCCACCGCCGACTATCGGCGCTATGTGACCGAACTAGTCGCCGTCATGGCCTTTGTCGACGGAACCGTGGACAAGCAAAAGATCGCCGTCGCGTTGCAATACGCGAAAGAGCTGGGAGTAACCGACGACTACATCCGCGACATGGCAGAAACCGCAACCGACCATATCGATTGGGTCCGCGCCGACATGTCGCGTAACAACGCCGAAAGCATCCGCGGAATGGACCTGGGCAAGGACTTCGCCGCTCAATTTCTGCCCTACGACAACAATCCCGATCCCGCCCTCGCCGAGCGCTTTGCTGCGCTGGGAAAGCTTCCCTACGAAACCTTCGGCCGGGCTTTCTTCGATCATTACACGCGGGCAGGTTACGAGTTCCCGGGAAACCCGGGCGGCCTCTCCATTCTCTTCGGAGTTCCCCACGACAGTGCCCACGTCGTAAGCGCCTACGGTACGTCCGTCCAGGGCGAATTACTGGTGTCGACGTTTACTGCCGCCATGCACCGCAGCGAAGGAATGTCAGGCCATATTCTGCCGGTGATCTTCAGTTGGCACATGGGAATCGTACTGAATCCCCTGGCGGGTTCCGCCAAAGGCGCTTTCGATGGCGAAAAATTCTGGCGTGCGTGGGAGCGCGGGCGGATGACCACTCTCGATACGTTTGGTCCCGACTGGGATTTCTGGGGACTCGCTGAGACGCCGCTTGACGAGATTCGCACCGACTACCAGGTGGAACGACTCGACGCGGCACATGCCGCCGACGGTATGCCAGCCCCGGTCCGCCCCTGGACCAGCTCCTAGGCGCAAGTAACAAGCCGGCCCCATGGCCGGCGTAAAGTGCGTTCCAGGATCGTTTCGCTTTACCGCTTCTCCATCGGCACGTAGTGATTGGGATAGGTCGGTCCCTGGTAGTCGGCCCGCGGCCGGATCAGCCGGTTGTCGTTCAGCTGTTCCATGATGTGGGCGGTCCAGCCCGAAATGCGCGACACCGCGAACACCGGCGTGAACAGGTCGATATCGATACCCAGCGTGTGATACGTCGAGGCCGAGTAGAAATCGACGTTAGCATTCAGCTTGCGATCCATCTTCACGAACTCTTCGATCTGGTGGGAGATCTCGAACCATTGGATGTTGCCGCTCGAGTGTCCCAGATCACGCGACATCTGACGCAGGTGCGTAGCGCGGGGATCTTCGGTGTGGTATACACGATGGCCGAAACCGGGGATCTTCTTCTTCTGCGCCAGCATACCTTTTATGTAGTCGACCGGATCGGCTCCCGAGCGGTCAATTGCCGACAAGATATGAAACACTGCTTCGTTGGCCCCACCGTGCAACGGTCCCTTCAGCGCGCCGATGGCTCCGGTTACCGCCGAGTGCATGTCGCTGAGCGTAGCGGCAATCACCCGCGCCGCAAAGGTCGACGCGTTGAACTCGTGGTCGGCATGCAGAATCAGCGCGATGTCCAGTGCTCGCTCCGCGGTTGGACTGGGAACTTCGCCATTCAGCAAATAAAGGAAATTGCCGGCATGGGAGAGGCTGCGATCGGGCTCCACCAGCGGCTTACCCTTGCGAATGCGATCGTACGCTGCTACCACGTACGCAATTTGCGACGTCAGGCGAATCGCTTTGCGCACGTTCGCTTCCGCGTCATTCACCTTCTCTTCCGGATCGTAAAACGACAGGGCGGAAACGATGGTGCGTAAGACGTCCATGGGCAGCGCGTGTTTCGGGGCCTGTCGCAGCAGGCTGATGATGGAAGCGTCCAGCTTGCGTTCACGCGCCAGGTTCAGCTTCACTTCCTGCAATTCGGCGCGGCTGGGAAGACGGCCAAACCACAACAGAAAACAAACTTCTTCGAAAGTCGAGTGGTCTGCGAGTTCGTGAATGTCGATCCCGCGGTACGCCAGCACTCCCTGATCGCCGTCGATGTAGCAGACGCTGGAATTGGCGGCAGTAACGCCCTCGAGCCCTCGGCCAGCAACAGTTGTAGACATGAATACCTCTCGCAGTCGGCTAAAAACCGCTGGGAATTATGAGATTAGGGGGTTGCACAGATCCAGGGCTGGGCGAACCGAGCAGAGGGGTGCAACTAACTTTTATACTCCTGCTAAACACACCCGTAAATGACATACGTCACAATCCATTGCTGCCGCCCAAAGCCGGGCTTATAGTAAGGAGTTCACGTCTCGCGCTCGAACCTTCCCGATCCCCTGACGTCTTACCTACGGAGCCATCATGAAAAAATGCACCACGCTTCTACTCTTTTTCCTGTGCCTGGTAACTGTCCTTGCCGCTGTTGCTTTCGGTGACGAAGGCATGTGGCTGTTCAACGAGTTCCCCAAAGACAAAGTGAAAGCTACTTATGGCTTTGAGCCATCGCAGGAGTGGCTCGATCACGTGCGGCTCTCTTCGGCTCGTGCCCCCAATGGCTCGTCCTCGTTTGTTTCGCCCGATGGCCTGATCTTTACCAACCACCACATCGCGCAAGGCTGCATTCACGATCTCTCGACCAATGGCAAGGACTACATGAAGACAGGCTTTTCTGCGCCCACCCGCGCAGAAGAACCGAAGTGTCCCGGCATGGAGTTCGTGGTCCTCCAGGGCATAGAGGACGTGACCGCCAAGGTGAACGCGGCAGTGAAGCCAGGTATGTCGGACGCCGACACCGGAAAGGCTCAGCGCGAAGCCATGTCGGCCATCGAGAAAGACTGCTCCAGCGGCGACGTTCGGTGCGATGTCGTCACCCTCTATTCAGGCGCACTCTATCAACTCTACAAGTACAAAAAGTACGACGACATTCGGCTGGTGTTCGCCCCGGAGTTCGACATTGCCTTCTTTGGCGGAGATCCCGACAACTTCGAGTATCCCCGCTATGATCTAGACATTTCCTTCTTCCGTGCATACGAGAACAACGAGCCCGCCAAGACCAAGGACTACCTCACATGGTCGAAGACGGGCGTGAAGGACGGCGATCTTGTATTCGTTTCCGGCAACCCCGGGGCCACCAACCGCCTGCTCACCTTGGACCAGTTGGAATTCCTGAAGAACCAACAGTATCCCCTGACCTTGGCGTCGTTGAAGCGGCGCGTTGCCGTGGTTCAGAAGTTTGCATCGCAATCCGACGAAAACGCCCGTGAGGCCGAGCACGACCTGTTTGGTCTGCAAAACGCCTTCAAGGCCTTTACGGGATACGATTCAGGACTGGAAGACAAAGACTTGATGGCGAAGAAAGCTGCCGACGAAAAAGATCTGCGCGCTTACGTGAATGCCGATCCCAAGCGCAAGCAAGAGTTCGGCGATCCCTGGACCGAGATCGACAAGGCAGTCGACGTCCAGAAGCAGATCTACAAGCCACTAAGCTATTTGGAGAACATGGGAGGCTTCCGCGGCACGCTGGCAGGTTACGCGCGCACCATTGTTCGTGCCACCGGAGAGAGGCAGAAGCCCAGCAACGAGCGCATTCGCGGCTACCAGGATTCAGCGCTGCCCACCCTCGAACAGCGTCTGTTCTCGACCGCTCCGGTCTACAAGTCGCTCGACCAGGTGGAACTTGCCGAGAGTCTGTCGGAGATGAGCGACGTGCTGGGCGCAGACAACGAATCGGTGAAGGCCGCGCTGGCAGGTAAGTCTCCCGACGACCGCGCAAAGGAAGCGGTCGAAGGTACCAAACTCGATGACGTCGCCTTCCGCAAACAGCTGTACGAGGGCGGCAAGGCCGCCGTAGACGCCAGCGACGATCCTATGATCGTGTTGATGCGCAGTGTCGAGCCGGCTGCTCTCGCGGTTCGCAAGCAGAACGAAGACGATGTGGATTCTGTGTTACACAAGTATGCTGGCAATATTGCCAAGGCGCTGTTTGCACGAGGCGGATTCAGCGTTCCCCCCGGATGCGACTTTCACTCTTCGCCTCAGCTACGGTGCCATTAAAGGCTACAAGCTGAATGGAAAGAATGTGCCCTGGTTCACCACCATCGGCGGAGCGTACCAGCACGCCGCCGATCACGGGAGCAAGCCTCCTTATCAGCTGCCGGACAGCTGGATTAAAGCGAAATCTTCGCTCGACCTGAAAACCGTGTACGACACGGTGTCTACCCCCGATATCATCGGCGGCAACTCCGGAAGTCCGGTCATCAACAAGGCCGGTGAGGTGGTAGGCATCATCTTCGATGGCAATATCGAGTCCCTGCCCTGGAACTTTATGTACAGCGACAAGGTAGCCCGCGCAATCTCCACCGATTCGCGCGCAATTATCGAGTCGCTAAAGAACGTTTACCATGCGGACGGGCTGGTGACGGAATTGACGGGCGCGCCGGCGACGGAAAGCAGTTCCGCGGCCCACGGTACCTCGAAACTCCGAAAGCCGAGCACTCCACAAAAGTAAGCAGCAACAAAGACGCGATCGCTCTTCAGGGAGCGATCGCACAGAAACCCGCCCGGCTTCGTCTGGGCTTTTACCCGCGACGAATTCGGAATCTAAGCTGCGGTGGCCGACGACTTCGACTCATTCGGCGACTGTTGTCCCGCCATCACTTCGACGGGCGAGCCGAGTTCGCCGCGCATTTCACGGTAGCGTTTCGGCGTAATTCCCACCAATCGGCGGAAGACGCTGGTGAAGTGACTCTGCGTCTCGAAGCCGACCTGAGAGGCAATCTCGACCAGCGCCAGCTGGCTCTCCCGCAACAGTTCCTGCGCGCGCTCCACTCGCTGCCGCATCACGTATTGATGAGGCGTGGTTCCGGTGCTCATCTTGAACAGCTTGGAGAAGTAATACTGGCTCATGCCGACTACCTCAGCCATCTCGCCGACAGCCAACTCCTTCTCGATGTTCTCCCGAACGTGCGTCAGAACGCGCTGTAACCGTCGGGGAGGCAGACCCCCTACGACATCCACCGGCGCCAGGGTGGCATTCAGATACGAATCAACCACCTCTTCCGCATGCTGCGGCTCGAGGGAATGCACCGAGAGCACCAGGATGTTCATGCCTTCCGTCTTTGCGCCGAGGTAGGCCGCATAGGCGTCGTTGCACAGCGCCGCTCGGATACCGGGTACCCGGTTTGCGTCTACGGAAGCACCGACGGCGCGCATGGTGAAAATAATGCCACGCTCGGCATCTCGGCGCAGCACCGCCAGCGCAACCTGTTCGGCCACGTCCGCGCGGCCACGCGGCTCTAAAGCCAAGGCCGGATCCACCACTTCATGACCTGCCGCCGCGAGCTTTGCGGCAATTCGTTCTTTCAGTCCAACGCCCGTTTCATCCGATCCGATTGCAATTCGCACTTTCTAGCTCCTCCCGTTGGCAGAGGTCAGTTTGACCTCGCCGGAATGACATGGCCGACATGCCCCTTGTGAGGTTCTCTTCTTGCGGGACATGAGTTCCACTAAATATTGGTTGAGTACGTCGGAACAAGTGAGAGACGCACCTTGTTGGAAAAGCTCGTGTAAAAATGCCTGGCCTTGAGCATCCATACCGGTTACGCCGCAAAGATCAACCGTAAGAGATGAACTCATCTCTCGCGTGCCGTATTCCTCACACACTCGCCTTAATTCCTGAACCCACGGGCCCACCAGTCGACCCTCCAAAATCAGGCGAGTCGAGTTTGCGCTCTCTTCGAGACTGATCTTGAGCATCCGTTCCCCCAGGACCCTGGTGCGCGACTGGCTGATCCCCGGCTCCACGGGTTCCGACAACTTTAGTGCAATGCATGGGCCATCGTACTCACCCTGCCTGCCGATCCTAGGCCATTGAAAACAGGGCATTTAATCAAAACCAGAGGCGGCGGGAAGCCAAAAAGCCTCAGTCTGTCAAAATTGTGCTGTCAAACAACCGACACACTGTCAAATCTCCGACACCGGAGTAGTCAGTCCTGGTTGTGCAACTCTCGCGAGATGCCCAGCTTTTCCATACGGTAAAGCAGAGACGTCCGCTTCAGGCCCAAGCGCGACGCCGCGCCCGAAGGCCCTCCGACCACCCACCGCGACTCTTGCAGTGCCTGCAGAATGTGATGCCTTTCGAGTTCGCGCAACGTTGCAGGATCACCATCGCTCTGATCTGCGGCGCCATAGCCGAAGCTAAGTTCGGGCAGCGGCGTTCGGAGCTCTCCGTCGTTGCATAAAATGACCGCGCGCTCCACATAGTTCTGCAACTCACGAACGTTGCCCGGCCACGCATAACGGGTGAGTGCCTGTAGCGTCTCGGGAGCGATACGCTCAATCTGCTTATTCATGCGACGCGCATATTTGCTGGTGAAGTAACGCACGAGCAGCGGAATATCTTCGGGCCGATGGCGCAAGGCCGGAAGACTGATCGGAAAGATATTGAGGCGGTAATAAAGGTCCCGGCGGAACCTGCCCTCGGCGACCATCCTCGTGAGACCCTGATTCGTCGCGGCGATCACTCGCACGTCTACTTTCTGGGTTCGTGCACTGCCCAGTCGTTCGAACTCCTGCTCTTGCAGCACGCGCAGCAGTTTCGGTTGCAGTTCCAGCGGGATGTCCCCGATCTCGTCGAGAAACAGGGTGCCATGATGGGCCAATTCGAAGCGGCCGATCTTGCGGGCGATGGCGCCGGTAAAAGCGCCGCGCTCGTGGCCGAACAGTTCGCTCTCCAGCAACCCGAGCGGTATGGCAGCACAATTAATCTTGATGAACGTACGCCCGTGACGGGAACTGCGATTATGAATGGCGCGGGCGATCAACTCTTTTCCCGTGCCCGTCTCGCCCTCAATCAGCACGGTCGAGTCCGTCGGCGCAACCGTATCGACCTGTTCCAGCACGGCCCGCAGAGGGCGGCTCGATCCCACAATGTCCTCGAAATCCTGCTCTGCGCGAATCTCTTCTTCCAGGTAGGTATTTTGTTCGACAATGCGCTCCCGACTCTCGGAAAGCGCTTGGTGTTGCAAAGCATTGTGCACGCCAATGGCAATCTGGCGCGACACTTGCCGCAGAAAAGCAGCCTCCTCGGACGTAAAGGCCGCTTCTTCCCGGCTGCCCAGGGATAACACGCCGACGCTTCTGCCGTTTACCTGCAAAGGCAGCAGCATGCTGGAGCGCAATCCTTCTCCGCGGATGCGAGCACTCGTCGCCTCGGTAAACGGAACGGAGCCCGGCCCGCTTCCCACCAGCATCGCCTCGCCCGTCCGGAACGCCTTTCCAGGATTGGAGGTTTGGACGGAAACCCGCATGTCCTCCTGGATATAGCCCCGGCCTTCGGGAAAGTCGAGGGCATGAATCACCAGCTGCTCCGGATCTTGCGGATCCGGCAGCATAAGACTGGCAGAATCGTACGCTACCACTCGTCGCAAGCTGCCCGACAGGGCGCGAAACAAGTCGCGTAGCCGAAGGTTGGACACCACTTTGTTGTTCACATCAAGCACGAGTTGCAGGCGATCGCGTTCACGCTGGACCTCCTGTTGCCACCCCAGCCCTTCGTCGTAGTGAAGCGCATTGTCGAGAGCGACGGCCATCTGCGCCGCCACCAAGCCGGCGAACTCCAGCTCGGTCTCCTCGTAGCCGCCCGCCTCCAGACGGCCGATCGACAACGCACCGATGCGGCGATGTGCGGTGGTCAGGGGCAGACAGCAGAAAGATCCGACATTATGCTCCCGCAGCACTTTCAACGCTTCGGGAAATCGCTCCTCCATCGTCGCGTCCGCAATGTTCAGCGGACGTTGTGTCGTCCAAACCAATCCCGCAAAGGAACCGTCGACCGGAAGCTCGCGACCCGCCGATGTCGGTTCGGATGAAGTCGCATTCATCACGTGCAAACGCATGATCCGCCTTTCGGAATCATGCATCCAGACGCTTAGATAATTGAAACGCAAAAGACGCTGTAGACACGCCGCAAGTGCATTCGACAGCTCGGAGAGATCACGGTAGGAGGCGATGACCCGCGATACTTCGATGAGTGTCAAATATTTGCGAGCGCTAACGTCTGTGTCGGCTGTCATACTTGGCGTCGTAAAGGCCAACTTTGATGCGCCAGACTAAAGAGATGTCCCCGAACGCCAGTTTGCACGTAGGATCCACGTGCTGCGCGGAGAACACTTGCATTCCTATGAGCCTGGGCGCTGCAGCTAGGAATCACCCCGAATCGCTGGGCTCATCATAGCAAAGCCATCGGCTGCCCCGAACCAACTAATTGTTTCGATTTGTGAAGGACCACCTTGTAACCCAGGCGCAACATTGGGTCCGCGATTGACCACCGCACCTACGGCTGGTAGCTTCACTCCACAGGCACCCCGCATGCATCGCACGAGCCAGCCAGCGCCGAGTCCCGTGGAGACCAAACTGCCCGCCGCTCCCCCGCATTGGCCTGAGCTTACCGGCCGCGTCGAGGCCTTCGGCAACGCCGTTACCCTCCGCAATCGAAGCGAACGGCTCGTCCGCTTGATTCACTGGATCCGCACGGAGAAGGGCCCGGGTACTCAGCACGCCAGGCTTGAGACCCTGATCGCCTACCTCGAAGCTGACGGGCCAGCACGACTCAGGTTTCAGACGTCCTTCGGGGCCTTGCTGCAGGAAATTGATTCGGTTTCTCTGTTCTCGGAAGCCGGCATTCCGTCTGATCACTCCCTTCCCTCTGAGATTGCCGCGCTGCTGGCGGAGCGCGTGGTTCCCTCGGCTCGCGCCGACTCCGACCCCGCCAAGCTGCTGATCGTTCTGGACTACTCCGAAAAGGAAGTCCACCGCTTGATGTCGATCCCTCCCGAGCTGTTGCGGCGTCTTGCCGCTGTGATTGCGCCGCCCGACGATCCGCAGTTCTGGAGCCGGCAGCGACAGGATGCGATGGAGGCCTTACGCCTGCTGGCTTCCCGCGTCAGCACCTTGGGTCTTGAGCCTGAAATGCGCGACCGCAGCACGCCCTCGCGAACCTCGGACTCTCCTTTCTATCGCCTGCTCCTCAGCACCGAGGCGTTGATGGAGGCCACGGCAGCCGGCAATGCTTCCGCCGGCATCGTCGCCTGGACGGAGATCGTTCGACGATGCCGAACCGAGATGGGCCAGGTCCACCGCCACATGGAGTCGGCTGGCGTCAGCGTTGAGTTGATTTTCGATCTGCGCAAAATTGAGGCCTGTCTTAACCGCATGGAGGCACTGGTCGACGTGCTGGTTGGCGAATCTACTGCTTCGGAAGTGACGGCGGTCCGCACCCTGATAGGCCGCTTGATGCAGGGACGCTTGTCGGATCGCAGTCTCCGGACGCTGCTGCGCGAAAATCTCAACCTGATCGCACGCAAGATGGTAGAACGTACCGGCCACAGCGGCGAACACTACATTGCCAACGATCGCTCCGAATATTGGCACATGTGGCTGGCGGCTGCCGGCGGTGGACTGTTCACCGTCTTTACCGCCGCCATTAAAATGCGCATCATCGACGCGCACCTGCCTCTGTTCGCCGAAGGTTTCCTCAGCGGAACCAACTACGCTGTCAGTTTCGTGTTCTTGCAGATCTTCGGATTGGTGCTGGCCACCAAGCAACCCGCCGCAACCGCCGCAACCTTTGCCGGGATCATTCGCGACAACCGGGGCGTTGAGCGGTCAAGCAAAATCACCGACTTCGTAGCCCGCATCACCAGCACCCAACTCGCGGCAGCTATCGGCAACGTGATCGCGGTGACTGCCGGCGCGGTTCTCTTCGAAAGACTGTGGAGCTGGATTTTCGCCGAGTCGTACCTGCCGCCCGAGAGCGCCAAACACGTCTATGAAACGCTGCATCCCTTTGCCTCAGGCACGGCGCTCTACGCCATCATCACCGGCGTCATTCTCTGGATGGCCGCCCTCGCCGGAGGCTGGTTCGAAAACTTCGCGGTCTACTACCGGCTGCCGGACGCCATCGCGCAGCATCCCCTCGGATTGCGAATCGGCCAAACCCGGATGAAGTGGCTGTCTCGCATGTTGGATCGCAATGTTGGAGGCTGGAGCACCAGCATCGTACTGGGCTATCTACTCGGGTTTACGCCGGTGCTGGGCTCGTTCTTCGGTGTGCCGCTCGACGTGCGGCATGTCACGCTTTCCACCGGCACGCTCGCGCTGGCGGCTGCGCGCTTTGGCGCGGCGAGCCTGGGACGCGCATGGTTCTACCACGCCGTCGAAGGGATTGCCGTCATCTTCGTCCTGAATCTAGGAGTTAGTTTTACCATCGCGGCCTACGTCGCGCTGCGCGCCTACGATGTCGGCCCGGCGGAACAGTTCCGGCTTCTGCGCTTCGTGCTCGCCGAGGCGATCAAATCGCCGCTGCGTTTCCTGTTCCCGGTCGATCGGCTCCACGTTGATAGCCCCGAAGACAGCGTGGAGCGTCCCAGTCCGGTCGACGCCAACCATTAACAGGCTTCGAACTCATGCCGCTACAGCGATCGCTAATTGCGCTTTCCTCAGCACCAAGGCCGCAACCACTCCAGCCACCAGGAAACCGACGATCTCGATCATCATGTACGAGACGGTATAGTTATTGGGAAAGCCGTACCAGTTCCAGTAAGGAATGTTGGTGGTGATTGCCGCCAGTACACCAGCCAGCACCACAAATCCAACCCGTAATCCGAAGCTCGACAACTGCGTCTGCGCCAGCAGAAAAACCACAATCAGCGCTTCGACTACTTCGGTGAGAAACTCTGTGAACAGTTGGCCGCCGCTCAACGACTTTGCGCCCGGAGGATGATAGAGCAGCAGTCCCGACGGATTCGCATCGAGCTTGCTCTGGTAGTTTCGCATCGCCTCCTGTTGCTGCTGGCGCGTGGCATTGGGACCGGCTCCAAAGCCGGGATACAAGTACAGGCCGGAAGTGTCGCCCAACGCGCCGTGCAGCGCGCTCAATACCGCCGCTTCGCTGGGAATCTCCTGCACTCCAATGGCCCCGAGCGGCAAAATCATGTGGGCCACCGACGTCCAGATGAACATCGCGATGCCTCCCAACAGCCCCGCAAGAAGAACACGCTTACTCACATTCGCCTCCTGTCCAGCGAATTATGCGGCAACCCCCCGCAAGCCAAAACACAATTTGCCCGCCCTCTGTCCGCAATGCAATTCCCTGCTCACAACGGCTTCAGCTCCTGCAACATGGTCGGCACCAGCTCCGACACCGTGGGATGGATGTGCACTGCGCGCGAAATCACCGTGTATGGCGCTTTGGCATACATGATGTCGAGCAGCAGATGCACCACCTCGTCGCAGCCCGTTCCCAATAGCGCAGCGCCGAGAATCCGCTTGTCCTCGGCATCGACCAGCACCTTCATAAAGCCGCGCGTGTCGCCCTTCTCCGAGGCCCGGCCCACTTTCGTCATCGGTCGAGCGCCGATCAAAGCCGGCCTGCCGGATGCGCGTACCTGCGTTTCGTTCATGCCGATTCTGCCCAGCGGCGGATCGATATACAGGTTGTAAGCCGGAATGCGGTCGCTCAGCTTGCGATCGTCATGATCGAGCAGGTTCGCCGCCACGATCTCGAAATCGTTATACGAGGTGTGCGTGAAACCGCCGTGACCGTTGCAGTCTCCCAGCGCCCAAATGCCCGGCACATTGGTCCGCAGATGATCGTCGACCGTGATGTAGCCCTCCTTGTCAGTGGTCACATCCGCCTTGTCGAGCCCCAGGTCATCGGTATTAGGCCGGCGCCCCACAGCCAGCAGGACGTGCGTACCGACCACTTCTTTGTCTCCCTCGTGGCAATCCACTCCCGCCGCGATCAAGTCTCCGCGCTTCTCGAAGCTGATGCAGGTCGAGTTCACCCGCACGTTGACGCCTTCGCCCTCGACAATCTGCCGCACGCAATCAGAAACATCCTCGTCCTCCTTCGGAACCAGTCGCGGATCGCGTTGCAGGATCGTGACCTCGCTCCCGAAACGCCGATACATCTGTCCGAACTCCAAGCCGATATAACTGCCACCAACCACGATCAAGTGCCTAGGCAAGAAATCAACGTCCACCATGGATGAGTTGGTGAAGTACTGGATTTGATCGAGACCAGGCATCTCAGGAATGACGGCACGGCCGCCAACATTGATGAAGATCTGCTCCGCCTCCAACTTGTCATCTCCCACAGCCACCACATGCGGAGCCTCAAAGCGTGCCTGTCCTAGGTAGACATCGCAATTCTTCTGCGTGCGCAGCCCCTGTTCAACCCCTTTCTGATGGGGCGCCTGCACCTCATCCTTGCGCGCCTTCACTCGCTTCATGTCCACCGAGACGGTACCGGTGACGACACCGTAGTCGGGACCGCGCCGCGCCAGGTACGCCGCATACGCGCTGGCGATCAGCGTCTTGGTGGGGATGCAGCCCGTGTTGACGCAGGTCCCGCCGAACCTGTGGCGCTCGATAATCGCGACCTTGCGTCCCGCCTCCGCCAGTCGATGCGCCAGCGGCGGCCCAGCTTGCCCCGTGCCAATGATGATTGCGTCGTACTGTTTCTTCATGTAGCCTCGCGCCTTTCCATGAGGACTTTTTCATTCTATCGACGGACGGATGATAACGCGTGGGCCCGATCCTGCGCCTGCGTTTATCGAAACGGGAGTCGCGGTTTCCTCCAGAGACCAATTCTTGCGAACTCCCGTCGGTAGGAAAAACCTGTTCCTCACGTGATCACACGCGGCAGGTTCCAGTGGCGCCACGCGCTAACCACGCGCAACACAAAACAGAACAGGCCTCCCACGGCGCTCGCCAGTTTGGACGACACTTTCAACTTCAAACACACGATCATGACCGCCGCTCCCGCCAGCGCCGCGACCGCGTACACGTCGGCGCGCAAGACCAGCGGAATGCGTGCCAGCAGGATGTCGCGGATCGTCCCCCCGCCGACGCCCGTGATGCCGCCCATCAGCACCGCAAGAAACGGATGGATGCCGAAGTCGAGGGCCTTGGCTGCGCCCGCTACGGCGAACAGGCTTAAGCCGGCGGCGTCGATTACCATCAGAACCGTGGCAGGAAATTGGCTGACCGATTGATGCCAGGCAAAGGTGAAGGCGCCCGCCAGCAACGCAATCTCTGCGTAGCGCCAGTCGCGTATCGCTCCCGGGGGAATGTCGCCGATCAGCAGGTCGCGAATGAGGCCGCCGCCCAGCGCAACGGCAAAGGCCAGCACCATGATGCCGAGCAGATCGAGCTGCGCCTGGATGGCAGCCGTCGCGCCTTCGACGCCGAAAACGAAGGTGCCCACCAGGTCAAGCACGAGCAACAATTTTGCCGAATCGTATCGCATGCTCTTCACGGCCGAAACCGCCAAACCCGGTCGCAGCCGAGGTGTTTGCAAATGATCATCGCGCGCACTCTCCGATTGTGTGCGGCAGAAATCCGCCGCTGGGAGCAGGTGGTTACAAAGAAAATGGAACCCGTCGAGTGGCTGGCAGGCGGCACCCCGGCCGCGAAACCATTGCAGAGCAACAGCCTGGCACAGCCCGCGTACACGTATAGGTGGGTGGGTAGCGAACGAAACTGAAGGACAGTGGGGCGTAAAACGCCGGTCATTGTGGTCTCGGGCCACTCTCGATCCTCGTCTGGACGGGTGGAAGTGCGCAACGCGTACTTCGCCCTTGCCTCACAATCAGCATAGGAGACAGACCCGGACGTTACCAAGCTAATTCTGCAGAAAATCGATGATCAGTTCCAAAATGGGAATTGCTGCGCACGCGGCGTATTCCACTTCGGCCGCCGGCCACCCACTCCCAGCCATTGCGCTGCCGTTGTCGGGGGATCGAAGCCATTGCGGCTTTGGCGCCGGCGCGACGCGCGTCGCGCGTGAATCCGGTGACCGCGCTGCGCGCGGAATAGCTCCGGGGCACCGCTAGGTTTCGGCTCGAACAATTTTGTGAGAGAGCCCGGCAGCCTTCGGCGCCAGGAGCGTTTCGCGCAGCGCAGCGCTCTTGGCGAAAGCCTCCCACGTCTCGTAATGGCTTATCGCCGCCAACGCGTGCACACGAACTTTTTCCGCGTCTCCCTCAGCCTGGTAAAACAGCGCGGTTCGCTCATGCGCCAGGGCAAGGTCGTGAAGGAAGCCGCTCTGCGAAGCAGAAACGATTGCAGTCTCGAAAGCTGCAGCCGACGTCACATCGTTCCCTGCCCGCAACCACTCGGCGCGCAGCAGATCGCGCTTATGCGCGAAGTTCGACGGGCCAACGTTCGCCCAGGCATCGAGCTTAGTTAGTAATTTCTCGCTAGTGTGCAACAGCGTCTGGCGTTCGGAGGCGCTAAGCGCCTGGGCCCGCGCCGCCGCTGCCAGCGCATGATAGAAAACGAATTCCCACTCCCCCACCTGGCCGCGGAAGGCCGGCAGAATCGGCAGTGCCTGCTCGGCAAAACGGAGGGCGGCTTCATAATCTCCGTAATAATAATTCAGTCGCATCTTGGCCACGCAGTAGTAGCCGATCTGGTTATAATTCGAGGTCGCGCAGATCGAGGCGACGTCGCGTTCTTCATCGTACTTGTCGTCAGAAAGGCTGAGCCGATGGGCGGTGCGGCCCAGCAGCGCCATGGCCAACTGCCGCTCGAGCAGACAATGAAATGCCGCTACCCGCACCCGGCCGGCGATGCGCGCGATCTGGCGGTTGGCTTCCTGCACCACCTGTTGCAGGGGCGCGCCGCTGAAGTTCAGGTACATCACGTGGGCCGCTGCATTGAAGCATCCATAAAGCACGTCGTTTTCGTTGAGCCCGATGCGCGCCCCGTCCCAGGCAAATGCCGGGTTCGTCTTCATCGGATTGATCCAGTGATTCACGAACCAGGCATGGAGAAATGCGACCGGCGAACTGACTCGCCCGTAGAGCTTCTGATCGAGATCCATGGCAAGGGTGCTGAAGGCATAGGCGAGCTGGCTGTCGTGCGTGAGTTCGCGCACCACGGCGGCGTACATGGCGATCACTTTGGGCGCGTCGCAGCCGATGCCATGCTCTAACGTCAGGCTGAAACACTTCAGCGTGCTCAAGGCAAACAATTCGACCTTCTGGCTGATGTGTGCGGCCGGACCGATCAGCATCAGAATGCTGATGACGCGGGCCACGCGTTCATCTGTAAGCGGTGGCAACTCGGCCAATTGCGCGGGGCCCCGTCCGGCCATGAGCTCGCCGATCTTCTGCATCTCCGCACCCATGGCCGCGCCCTGTTGTTCGCGCGAATCAGGCAGCTCGACGCCAAGCTGGCGGGCGGCCTCCACGGCAAATTGGACAGCCTTTTCCGGAGCGCCCGTCGGCAGCATTTGCGCGGCGGTCAGCAGCAGGTAATGGGCGGCCTTATCGGCCACGCCAGCTTCCTTCCACAGCACAGCTTGCGCCTGGATCCAATCCGGCGCAGCGCCATGCACGCCTTCGATGGCGGTGGCGACCTTCAGGCTTAGCTCGCGGCGTGGCTCACCGGCAATGTCGGCCAGTACCGCTTCCCGCAGCTTGTCGTGAGAGAAGCGCCATTGATAGCCATAACCTTCGAGGATGGAAGCATCGCCACAGGCCACAAGCAGAGCGTCGAGGTCGGTCTCAGGAGCGGCCGCACGCAACACGTCGAGATCGACATCGCGACCGATAATCGCAGCGACCTGCACAGGACTCTGCGCCCACGCGGGCAGGCGATCCAGACGGCGACGGACGTAGTCTTTCATGCCGCCGGAGAAGACGTGTTCCGGCAGATGCTCGGGCGAGACGCGATCGAGACGGCCCGAGGCTTCGGCCAATTCGCGAACTGCTTCCACCAGGAAGAACGCGTTGCCTTCGGTCTCGCGCTCCAGGAACGAGACGATGGCCGGGCTGCTTCCCATCTCCTTGCCGAGCATTGACACCGCGACGTCACGAATCTCGGAATGCCCGAAGCGCGTCATGCGCAGCAGCCGCATGCCGGGACATTCGTTCGCCAACTGCGGACGTTCGTTATCGCGGAAGGAGGCGATGATGAGCAGCGGCAGGGTCTCGGCAATCTGGGTCAGCCTCTGCATCACGCGGACGCTTTCGCCCACCACGTGGCAGTCTTCGATCTCCAGCAAAATAGGCTTCTTGTATCGCTGGAACAGGCCAACCATCACTTCGATAAGCCGCTCCTGAAAGATCTGCGGATCGACCGCCGCGCCAGGAACCGGACGGCCAAGCACGCGCTCGACTTCGGGAAAAACAATTTTCAGGATGCCGGCTTCTTCGTCACTGACGTCAACGACGAGAGCGAGACGAAGCACGCTGTTGCGGAAGACCGAGTACGGAGCCTGATTTTCTTCGGCGCGACCGGTCAAAGCGAGCAACCCCTTGACCAGAGCGCGCGAGCGGACTTCATCGAGCAGACGCGACTTGCCGACGCCGCTCTCGCCGCCAACCAGCCATGCGCTTCCCTTCCCGGCGATCGCGGATTCCATGGCGCCGGATAACAAGGCGAGCTCGGCCTGCCGCCCGGTCAGAGGAGCGGCTTTGAGATAGCTCTCGCGATGCGCCGAGGTTTCGGCCGGCACTTCACGTCCGGCGGCGCGCGCGAGATCGGCGATCAGTCGGTTGGCGTCGGAGTAGTGGCGCTGTATGGGGTCGGGCGAAAGCAACGTCTTTACAATCTCGCCGACGGCACCGAACCCACTCAGCCGCCGCAGGTCGGGGCCCTCGCCCGGTAATGGGCGCGAAGGATACAGCGGCCCGCCCGTAAGCATTTCGTAGGCAATGCCGCCGACGGCGTACAGGTCACTCGTCGGCGAAGGACGCGCGCCGCGCAGGACCTCGGGAGCAATAAAGCCAGCGGTCCCCGCCACCGCATGTTCCGGCAAGCCCGAAACTCCGAAATCCAGAACGGTGACGTGCCGTCCGGTAACCATGACGTTCGAGGACTTGAGATCGCGATGCACGATGCCGTGCCGGTGCAGGTAGGAGAGCGCCTGCAACATCTGGAAGAGCAGATCGAGTTGCAGATCAAGGCTCTGTCCACGAGAGGCGCGCACAATTGGGTGCGACTCGTTGAGCAGCCGCATGGTGAAAAACGGAAGGCCGGTGGATTGGAACCCGTAATCCAGGACGCTGACGATGTTGGGATGCCGCAGCGAAGAAAGGACGCGAAACTCCGAGGCCAGCGCCAGCCGCACCATCTGCTCTTTCTCGGAGCTGCGCACGGTGTGCCGGCTGACCGGGACGGTTTCCGATTCGTCGACGGAAGAGCTGGCAACACGCTGGGTCGGGGTGGTGTCGGCCAGCGCCACCGGCATCTGAAGCGCACGCTTCAGGGCCACGATCTCTTCCGTGAGCCGATCGCGCGAGCGGTAGACCTCTCCCATACCGCCGGCGCCAAGCCGGTTCAATAGCTCGTAACGGCCACCGATCAGGCCTGCGATAATGGGTTGGTCAATGTGTGCCACGGCGCATTTACGGGACGTGAGCCCGCCGATGAATCGGGATGAAACGCTATTCCCCACCGTGCAGGAGTCCCTGCAACAACCAGCCGATCATCCCGCTTCCGATGTGCTCCAGTGTCTCATGACGGGCTGCGGCGTAAAAGCAAAGCATTCGCGTGCATATCGGGCGACAAGGCGAACAGCACCAGGTTGTTCTGGGTGATGGGGTCGTTGGCGACCGACCACGCCAGGTTTACCGGAATGTTCGCCACCGTCATGTTGGCGAACTGTTGGATCGTCTGGATCTGCTGCGCCGGCTGGATGTAGTTCTGCCACATGGTAAAGAGCACGGTCGAAGCCTGGTGTGCGATCAGGGTGACCTGCGAAGCCGGGACATGGTTGCGCGTCAGCAGGTCGACGACGGCCTGGGGAGCAATCTGCCCGCCGAACTTGCCGAAGCCCTGCATACCGGTTGGAGTGATCTGGAAAAACGGCTCGCTCCAGAGCGCCTGATGACCATCGAGCGGAGGATGCTGCTCGTAACGCTGTCCCTGCATGTACATGGAGCCGAAATAGCTGGTGTCGGTGACCGTGTTCTGGTCAATTACCTGCCATTGGGTTGCATCCGAAGACAAGCTCACGACAGCCGCCCCCGCTCCATCGGCGGCGCTGACTGACTGCACGGTGTGATAGTCCACGTGGCGTGTCCAATTGCCGCCGACCACTACGAGGATGTTCTTCGCCCGGCCGGCGCGGATGAGCGCATCGGCGAAGAGCAACCCCGCGTTGAAGTTCGAGAACTCATTGTTCAACGGAACCACATAGGTACGCTTCGGCAATTGCAGCATCCGGTGCAGATGGCTCATCTCGTTCGGATCGGCGTAGGGGCTGACCGACGCGTAGCCCAGCAGCATATCGACGTCGGAAGCCTTTAAATTCGCGGCTTCCAGAGCGTTGAGCGCTGCCGGGACCATCATAGTCATGAGGTCCTCACCGGGGCCGAGGACGACGCGCGTAGTGTAGCCTTGAAACGGATTGCCGCCCGGGGGTGGATGAGCGTTCAGCCAGTCGAAAATAGGATCGTCATTGGTGCGGAGATTCGGCGGCACAAAATAGCCGAGACCGGTGATCCGTGGCTGCAGGTCGTTCATGCTTTCTCTCCGTTACTTGCTCACTTCTTTCCTTTTTTCGCAGGCGGTGGAGAAGGCGGGGCCGGCGGTTTCGCGTTCGGCGTGATCCATTCCGGCTTCGACAGTCCCAGTCGCTTTTGCAATACGATTTCAGCCGTCTGCAGCGCGCCTTCGACCCAGGTCTGATTTGTCGAATAGGCCTCGCCGCAGATGTAACAAGGAAAATCGTCTACCGGTTGCGTGATATTTTTCAGGATCTCCCACGATTTGTAGCCGCGATTCCAGAAGTGCACTCCGCCACCGTAGGGATCGACCGACCAATCCATGTAGGCGGCGTCGTAAGGATCGGGAGCATATTGCACATCGTGCATTTGCATGATCTGGCGATGCATCTCCATCACCATCTCATGCGGCGCCTGGTGCTCCTTCCAGTTCTTGTGCAGGCGTCCGCTGTATGGGTCGTGCGCGGCCGTTGCCTGCGGAGGGAGATTCTTCCCCTTGAACAACCTCACCCCGGGTGCCACACGGCGCAGCAACTGCAGAGCGGCAGTCTTTTGCATCACGGGAGTCTTCGCGCCGCTCAAGCCCGCCCAGAAATCAACGTTGGTCGCGTCGTTATACGCCATCAGCAGCGCGTTTCCGGTGGCCGGCGGAGTGGCGGCGGCGGGATCAACCGGCCAGTAATAAAGTTGCCGGACCGGCGTATCGGTCAGAGAGCGCCCCTGAGAAACTCCCAGAGCCGTCCACCAGGGATATTCGTAGGCGACAAAAAGTTTATACAACGGAATCGCCCTCACGGAGTTCAGCAGGGGCTCCATACGAGGCGCGTTGGCAAGGCTGAAGACCGGACCTTCGCGACGCAGCAGCTCCATCGATCGCTTCGGCATGGCGAGAATGATGGCCCGCGCCGTGACGTCAGGACGCCCGTCGGTAAAATGCAGGACCACGCCGGTCGAACGATCGTCGAGGGTCGTCTTGTCGAAGGCCGAGAGCCAGGCTCCCTGAATCACCTCTCCTCCGGCTTTTTCAAATCTCGATTGCAGCGCCCAAGGGACGCTGTCGTAGCCTTTGTTGAAGAGGTAATACTTTACGTCGGGGGTGAAATCGAAATATTCGGAAATCAGGTCAACAGCGTTGGCGTTGGAGCCCAGGCAGTCATAGCCGACCAGGGTGCGCGAGAGTTCGTAAGCATCCGGCGATAGCGCGCGTGCCAGCAGGTTCCAGAAGCCGTGCTGATAAAGCGGCGTTCCGCCGACCTCCGCTTCCCTTAGATATTTGTGAAGCGCATCGCCCGTCAAGTTGAGCACGCCGGGCAGCAGCTTCGAGATTCCCCATCCCAGCAGACCGCTGGGGTCGTTGTTCTGAATAAACTCCTCTTCGCCCCAATCGAGGTTGTAAGGCAACGCGGCCGGGTCCTGATTTTCCGAGAAGCGCAGTTGCTGTCCGCGCAGGTACATGATGTTGCCCGGGAGATCGACAACCTGTTCATACCGTGGAAGATTGAGTTCGTTCTCTACCAGGCTGCGTACCAGCGTCTGCGAGGAGACGTAACGCATCCCACCGATCTCGCAGGTCGTGGCGTTCGAGAAGCTGGGAGGCCGCGCCGACAGCAGACGGCCTCCGATACGATCGCTGCCCTCGAAAACCCCGACCTTCAGCTTGCCGGTCTTGCCTGCCCACTTCTTGAGAAGTGGAGAGTCGGCCAAGTTCGCCGTCAGAAGACGCCAACCGGAGTAAATCCCCGAGACTCCTCCGCCGACGATGGCGATGTCATAATGCGTGGACGTCGCGTTCTCCGCTTTCGATTTCGTTTTAGCCTTGCTCATCTCAGTTGGCTCGCTTTCGTTCAAGAGGCTGTCGGCGGTTTCGGTGGAAAATATGGGTCAAGACTCTTCTTGTTAATCTTGGCGACGATGACCTGCGGGCGCTTCTTAACGTCGGCGCCTTCGAGCACCTTCGGCATCAGCGTCTGCAACTCGGCCGGACTGTTGATGTGGTACGCGTCTGCGCCAAGACCTTGCGCAAACTTCACCAGGTCGGGCGTGCCGAGACGGTAGAGCTGCATCCAGATATCGGGGTCGGTCGAGTCGGGAAAGAGATACTGCATTCCCTGGCTCACCATGTGCAGGTCATCGTCCTGGAGCACAACCCAGATCGCGCCTACGTCATGAGCTTGCGCCGTAGAAACCTCGGCGCCATGCATGAGAAAGGCCCCGTCGCCCACCAGCGCGATGCACGTCTTGTCGGGCCGCCCGATCTTAGCTCCGATGACTGAGCAGACGCCAAAGCCCATGGGCCCCATGGCCAGCGAACTGTGTATCTCCTGCGGAGGGTTGACGGTGAAGTAGTGAATCCCCCAACCCACGCAGTTGGCGCAATCGAGCATGATCATGGCGTCTTCGGGAAGCCCGGCTTGCAGCACCCGGACGATGGCGGCGGGCTCGATGGGGGAAGCGTTCGAGTCGTACTCTTCCGGGCTGTAGTAGGGCGACGTCGTGTGGATCGTCGCCATCTCGGCCACACGCGCCTGCACGTCGGCGGGTACCGGCGGGAACTGCGGTATTAGCTCCGCCATCTCATGGATGAACGCGCCCACCTCGCCAACAATGCCCATAGTTACCGGGAAAGTACGGCCTATGGCTTGCTGCTGCAGATCGACCTGGATGAACGGCCCATTGTTTTGCGGAACCAGCATCGGGCTCCAGTTGTTGCTGGAGAGCCCGCGCAAGCTCGTGGCAAGCACAAGGAGGCCGTCGTAGGGCACTTCCTTCTGCGTCATCCACATCGGAGCCCAGGTGTTGCTGGCAAATCCGTAAACCCGCAAGGAGAGCGGATGGCCCTCGGGAAAGACGCCCTTGCCGTCCGGCGTAGTCATCACGGGAATGCCATACCGTTCGGCGAAAATCACCAGGGCATCGAGTGTGGACGGGTCGCGGAGAGCGTCGCGACAACCGCTACCCAGAAAGATCAGCGGCCGCTTGCAGGCCAGCAATTGCGCGACCGCCTGCTGCACTTGCGAGCGGTCCGCTCCCGACGGGATCGCACGATAGTTGGCCGGACTGGCCGGGAGATAAATCGTTGTACTGGGAGGGTTTGGAGCTGGTTGCGGGGTAGTCACGATCTCGGTCGGAACATTGTTCGGTACGCTGATATGCGACATACCGCGAGGAATGCTCAGTGCGTCGCGCAACGCCTGCTCCACAATCGTCTGGGTCTCCGACTGGTCGGTCAGCTCTGCGCTGTAACAGCCCGAGGCCTTGTAGATTGCGTTGACGTCGAGATCGCTGTCCAGCCCTTCCTGCAGATAGCCTTTGCCAAAATACTGTTCATTCACCTCGCCGGTGATTACCAGCACGGCGCTGCCGTCGTTCTGCGCATTCATGGCCCCCGTGATGGCGTTGGTCGCGCCAGGGCCCGAAGTCACCATGACGACACCTAACTTGCCGGTTGCGCGATGATAGCCGTCGGCGATATAACCCGCGCCGGTTTCATGACGGCAGATGATGTAGTCGAACTTGGTTCGCTGGTTCTTGAACTCGACCAGGAGGTTCATGAGCCCGCCGCCCGGGATGCCGAAGACTTTATCGACTCCTTCGAGGCCGAGATACAGCAGCAGAACTTGGGCGACGGTCTGGTTGGTATAAGGAGTGACATAAGGCGGAGAGGGCATGGCTCGAATCTGGTCCTTTCCTGTACCTGCAAGCGGAACTCAGTTGGTGACGACGAAGCGAGATAGCGGGCAAGCCCTGCTGGATCGTCCATAGAGACGCGCAAACTTCCTAAGAGTGCTGCTGATTCGCAGTGACAATATTAGTGAAAGCAGAGTCTTTGTCCAGTAGTTTCGTCCATTTGCAATTGAGCAACCCAAAGGTGCTATACGGCAGGCTACGCGTCTGGTGATGACAACAAGAGTAGGCAGGGTCAGCTAATACAGGAAGTCGAAATCGAAGAGAACCTTTGTGTCATAGTTCCCGAAGAAGCGGCCGTACTGGGGATCGGCGTTGTTGGCATAGACTTCGAGCGGATTGAAGTGATCTGTCAAATTACGTACGGTAACCGACAGCTTGACTGCATGCTTCGCATTTACCTGCAACTCTTTCGACATGCGCAGGTCCAGCGCGAAATAGCGCGGAAAGCGATATTGCGGACCGGGCGTCGCGATCCATTGCTGCCAGACATCCGTGGCCTGGAAGGGAAAGCCGTCGCGGTATTCCAGGTGAGGCGCCATGGAAAACTTCTTGGGCAGCCGGTAGTTGCCCCACAGCAGGAAGCGATTGGGAATTTCGCTCGGCAGGGCCGCCAGGAAATTGGGCTGCACGACCGGCGACGGAAAGATGCCGAGGTACGAACTGGCGCTGTTGATGTCACCGTAGGCGTATTGGCGGACATAGGAGAAGTAGAACTGCCGAACCCCTTCCGAGCCGATGCGCGCCGTGAACTCCGCCTGCCGGGTCTGTGCCGATCCTGACGAGCCCAGCACCATCGCATTAAGGCCGCCGACCATCTCGGGCTGCAGGGTGATCTGGCCTTCCGCATGGCTTTGCAGATATTTCACCCGCACCGTCAGGAAGCGGCTGACGATGCGTTCGAAGTCCATGTTCCAGGCCACGCTGTAAGGAGCGAAGTTGCCGCTCTTCAGCTTACGATCGATGAAAGGGAATTCTGACGCTGCCGCCTGGGCGGTGAGGTTCACGTAAGGAACCGGGGGTCCGATTGGTATTCCCGCGGCGTTGTACGTTGTGATGACCTGTGCCGGATAACTGTTGAACGCGTACACATCAAGCGGTACCGAGTCATAGAACACGCCGATGCCCCCGCGCAACACCGTCTTACCGCTATCGGGCGACCAAACCATCCCGGTACGCGGAGCGGCGCGGGTGGTCGAGGTGATGGTTTGGCCCTCCAACCGCAGTCCAGCATCCAGTGCAAAGTGAGAATTGAAAACCCAGTGGTCCTGAGCATAAATGGCAGGCTCCGTGTCCGATACCCGATACGGCTTGCCGCCGACATAGTTAATGCGCTGCAAGAGCGCGCCGGTGGAATCCTGGATCAGCACGGGATTCGCCTGGAACTGGCCGTCGTTATCGCTGTGCCCCAAGACCGATCCCACTTTGAAGCTGTGCTCCCCGGCGAAGTGCCAGATGGCGGGGCTCCACTCTTCCATCCACTGATAACGGGCAGCATCCCGGCTCTGCTGGGCGAAGTAGCTGCCGCTGTTTTGTCCCGGCGTCAGCACCATCTTGCCGTCTGCTTGCGGCCCCACGGAACTCGAAATGCTGGTACCCGCCACGGTGCTTTTCAACAATCCCTCGCCGAGGGCCCAACTGTGCACGATGGTCGCAGTGGATTCGTGATAATCGGCATTCGGCGTGACCGGCTGGGGATTAAAGTAGTCGAGACCGGCATAGTCGACGGAGTGCGGCGCAAAGTGGAAGCTTCCGGTCAGCGTCTGCTTGGATGTCAGCATCAAATCGAGTTGGGTAAACGAGTTGAAGGCCTTCGACGTCGTCAGGTTCTGCGGATACGGTAGCGTCCGAACTTCCGGGCTGTTGTACAGGAACTCGGCTCCCTCGAGAAAATAAAGCCGATTGCTGATGAGCGGACCGCTGATATTGAACCGCGGGGCCGCATCGGCGACTCCTTCCATGTGTCCGCTGCGAATACGGAAATCAGGAAAAGGATCGTTCAGGCTGTAGTCCCACTTCTCGCCGCCGCGTCGCGTCTCGGCGGTCACCACGCCTGCCGTGAACTTGCCGTACTGCGCCAGATACGGCATCACCGAGACTTCCACGGTCTGCACGCTGTCAATGGGAACACTCAAGCCAAAGCCGCCGGTCGAGGGATCGGTGACGTCGACGGAATTCACCAGCAGCGCACTGTGGTCCTCGCCGAAACCGGCAATGCGCACCGTGCCATCCGGGCCGCGCACAATGCCCGGCACCAGGGGCAGCGCATCCGTCAGGGTAGCGGGATTAGAGGGCGCGCTCTTGGCCTGCGCGGTGGGCAGGCTGTCCTGGGTCGACTTGGTGTCCGTAACCGGATTCTCGGGCTCGGCCGTCACATTAATAGTCTGCTGGCTAAGGGCCGCGCTGTTGATGACAAAGTCGAGGCTCTGACCCGCACTGGCAGCCGTAATCTCGAGGGGCGACTCCGTCTTCATGTATCCCATCTTGTCGATACTGACCTGGTAGGCGCCCGGCGCGGGGATCTTCAGGGTAGCTTTCCCCGAGGCATCGCTGACGGCGGTAGAAACTGATTTTTCGCCGATGTGCAGGTCTACCTTGGCGCCAGCGACCGGATGATTGTTCTCATCGAAGACGGTCACATCGACGCTGATGGCGGAATCTTCGGGGCCACCCGCCAGGGTCAGACCGCCGAACGCAAAAAGGCATGCAACCAAGAAGATGAGGTTGCGGAGGAAAACAGCTTCCCTGTACGCCGGTGACGCTTCACGGGGGCGCACGCTCATGCCTTACACTTCTCCATTAAGAATGATATGCCGTATGAACCCTTTTGACGAATCTGAGTTCCCCTGCGATGCGGGAAATCTCGCTCAAGGAAGTTCTTTCGATACCTTTGCGCTGCTCCCTTTGGGCCAAGACGGCGGTCCGGGCATCCAAGTGTGAGAAAGCTGCTCCTTGAGTGCCACAGGTCAATGGCGACTTCAGGTTGACTTTCGGGTTATAACTACTCGACACTCGCACGGGCCCGGCGAGGGCCGGTGGTTCCCTACATCACAAAGATTTGACACGTATCATGGGTGCTTGCGGTATTGACCCTTCATCTAACTCGCAGCGTGTGGAAGGGTGTCGGCAGAAAGGCGAATAGGTTGCGGTTAGTACGACAGATTGCTTGGCTGGTCGCGTGCGCAGGGTTGATTCCCGCTGCCGGTCTGTGCAGCTTTGCCTCCACCACGCAGCGCTCACCGATGGAGATGGCGCTGTATGCCGGCTATCAGCAGATGTATAACCTGGAATTCGCGAGTGCTCACCAAACCTTCGAGACGTTTCAGCAAAAACATCCGGACGATCCCATGGGGCACGTCTCTAACGCGGCTGCGTACCTGTTCTCGGAATTCGATCGCTTGCACATCCTCGAGGCTGACCTGTTCACCAGCGATCAGAAGTTCGATGGCCGCAGTAAGCAGACGCCCGATCCCAAAATAAAGATCGAGTTTGATAAGGAACTCGCGACCAGTGATGCGCTGGCCGCGAAAATCACCGCCAGTGATCCGCGCTACGTGAACGCCCTTTTCGCGACCGTCTTGGCCAACGGCCTGCGAGGAGACTATGCAGCACTGATCGAAAAGCGCAACATCGCCAGTCTCACCTATATGAAAACGGGTCGCACCATTGCGCAGAAGCTGCTGCTACTCGACCCAAGTTGCTACGACGCTTACCTGGCCATCGGCGCGGAGAATTACTTGCTTGGCAGCAGTCCCGCGCCGGTGCGCTGGCTTCTACGGCTTGGCGGCTCCGAAACCGACAAGCAGGAAGGCCTGCAACGCCTGCGTCTAACGGCGGAAAAGGGCTACTATCTCGCTCCTTTCGCCCGACTGCTGCTGGCCGTCGCTGCGCTCCGCGACAAAGACAGTGGCACCGCTCGCACTCTGCTGGCCGGGCTCGCCAACCAGTTCCCACAGAATCAGCTTTACGTCAAAGAACTGGCGCGCATTCGCGAATAGATCGAGGTGCCTCGCTCGTGGGTTTAAAGCATCGGACTAACCCCATGGCTGCAAACTGCAGATGGCTTGGCGTTTGTGCCCCGCACTAGGGAGACACAACTCTCCAAGCGATTCTCGCAGGCGGGCAGAGGGCTACCAGAAAACTCACTTCAGAACCGTCTTGTATCAGGGCACGGCTTCAGCCGGGCCGCAACCGGCCGACGAATGAAGGGGGCTTCAGCCCGCGAGAAGTCCGTTCGCGGCCCGGATTGGCTGTGCCGAACGGGCTGAAGTCCGCGCGGCGTATCGTAAAATTAACGCTTAGCATCCCACCTGATGGCGTGCCCTCATACAAAACTACTTTGAAACGACTTTCCTAGCAGCCTGTTAAGGTCGTGCAATGATACGAGACAGTTTTCTTTGCGCCACGAGCTGCTTCAATTGCAATGCGTTGCGCGGCGCGTACCCGGAGTCATCGTTGTCGAAGTACACATAAACCGCCTTGAGTTTCCGGCTCCAACCTGCGATGCGTTCAGCCCATTCCGTAAGCCTCTCTTCCGCGTAACAGCCCTGGTACTTCCCACCCGGCCCGTGCAAGCGCACATACGCAAAGTCGGCGGTGAGCAGGATCGGGGAGTGGAACCCTGCGAGCTCGTGAATGCAGTAAGCCGCATTGTGCCGCCGCAGGGTGTCGTAGACGGCGTCGGTGTTCCAGCTCGGTTCACGAAACTCGAAGGCGTAATCGTGCACCTTCGGCAGCGCCTGCAGAAACGTGTCCAAACGTTCAAGGTTCAGTTTCCACTTTGGCGGTAACTGAAACAAAACAGGACCTAATTTAGGACCAAGAACCTCCGCACGCGGTAAAAGGTTATGCAACGCCTGCTCGGGATCTTTGAGCTTCTTGTTGTGCGTAAGGAAGCGGCTGGCTTTGACGGCGAAGAGAAAACTCTCGGGAGCAGCGTCACGCCAACTGGCGAACGCTTCCGGCGTGGGCAGCCGGTAAAAGCTGTTGTTCAACTCCACCGTATCGAAGTGGCGTTGGTAGAAGTCGAACATGCCCGACGATGGCAAGCGATCGGGATAGAACTTTCCCAGCCAGTGTTTGTAGTGCCATCCGGACGTGCCAATCCTGATATCCGCCATTGCTCGAGCCATGCCTCGCGCCGGGAAACTTCGTCACTCCACCAGCAGCGTGAGGGCGAGAGTGCCGCCCCTGCATACGAGGTTGAGGAATGCAGGCGAGTTGCATCCGAGAACGACGTCCTTCGCGGCTCGCAAGAAACGGCCGCTGCTTTGCATCTTGGTTCGAGGTGGAAAACTCCGCAATTCAGAGGTGATTGAGAGTTGCTTTTTCACTATAGTGGCGGCACTGGCCAATCTCTGGCGGAGTGGGTCGACCGCCTTCTGATGGAGTTGTCATGAACGAGCAAACCGCACAGCCGACAGACAGTTCGATTGGACAGAAGTTCCAGTACGAAGTGGAGAAGGAAACTGCGAAGAAGGCCATAACCTTTGAGTATTCGGAAGCCGCGGGCGAACGTCTGCGTGTCGAAGTCGTAGATGATGTTCCCTTCATCGTAGCCAATCGCGCCGGCATGCTGGCGCTGGCCAAGCTTCTGCTCAAGGTCGGCGCGGGACGGCGCAACAACGGCTTTCAGCTTTACTTGCGCGAAGACTTCGACAGCGATCGCGACAAGGTTTTACGCATCGTCCTGGAGGAAGAAGGGACCGACAGCGCGGTTACCGAATCCGTAGCAGAAGTTAAGGCTGCGGAAGAGACCACGACTTCAGCGGCCTAAATCCCTATTGCATTCGCTTGGAGGGCAGCGGTCCTTGCGGGCCTTTGCCTTCCGCCAAGTTGCGCTTTGGATCACCAAAGGCTCCAGGCACGGTGCATCGTCAGGCCTGCAGCGTCCCACAAATGCGCGCATTCCCATACAATTGAAGAAGGGCCCGATTGCGACGCTTCGGGGCCCAGATACTTATGATTGGATTCTGGACCAGAGTTTCTTACGCGTTTCGCTGCTTCTTTGCGATTCTGTTGAATGCCGAAATTCCAGCGGACATTGTGCGTGATCTCCTCAAGACCCCCGCTGCGGTTCCGCCCAAGCCGGAGGTGAAGGCGCCCGCTGCCGTCGAGTCGTCTGATCGCGCGGTACAGATGCTTGCCTTATTGCAGCGCGATGGTCGGCTGGTTGATTTCCTGGAAGAAGATGTAGCGCCGTATCCTGATGCGCAATTGGGAGCGGCCGTCCGCAGCATTCATAGCGCCTGCCGCCAGGTGCTCGAGCGCTATGTGAAACTCGAACCCGTTCTGGCCTCGGAGGAAGATCAGCCGGTCACGGTTCCGGCCGGATTCGATCCAGCGGCGATCAAGCTACTCGGCAATGTCGCGGGCCAGCCGCCGCTTCGGGGGCTGTTGCGTCATCGTGGCTGGCGCGTGAAGGAAGCGAACCTGCCCTCGCTGCCGCAAGGGGCAGGGCGGGAAATCGTCGCCCCGGCCGAGGTCGAAATTCCCTGACGCCATGCGCGCGCCGATCGGCGCCACCACGAGCGCATCCCTTCGACATCTTGATAGGAGATACGGTTGGACTCACAATTCATTGTCGGCATCGATTTGGGCACCACGAATTCTGCGCTGGCGCGCTGCGATAGCGCTGCGTCCGAGGAGAGTGGCCGGATCGAGGTCGAAACGATTCCGCAGGTGGTTAACCCGAACGAGGTCGCCGACCGTACACTGCTGCCGTCGTTCCTCTATATTCCGGGCGAACTGGATTTTCCGCAGGGTAGCTTGAGCGTGCCGTGGGACGCGGAGCCAAAATTCCTCATCGGTGAACTGGCCCGCAAGCGTGGGGCGGAGAGTCCGGGCAGGCTCGTTGCGTCCGCCAAGTCGTGGCTGTCGTACGCCGCGGTGAACCGTACGGCGCCGATTTTGCCGTGGCAGGCGGCCGAAGAAGTAAACAAGCTCTCGCCGGTCGAAGCGTCCTCGCAATATCTGCAATATCTGCGTACGGTATGGGACACACGTCATCCGGAACAACGCCTGGGCGAACAGGATGTGCTGCTCACCGTCCCCGCCTCATTCGACGAAGAAGCGCGCGAGTTGACACGACGTGCTGCCGAACACGCCGGATTGCAGCGGGTGACACTGCTGGAGGAGCCGCAGGCCGCGTTCTACGCCTGGCTGGAAAGCCAGGGAGACGACTGGCGCAAGCGCGTCAAGCTCGGCGACCTCGTGCTGGTGTGCGACGTCGGGGGCGGCACCACCGACTTCAGCCTTATCGCAGTTTCGGAGGAGAAGGGCGATCTCGCGCTGCAACGGGTTGCCGTGGGAGAGCACATCCTGCTGGGCGGCGACAATATGGACCTCGCGCTGGCGCGCCTGCTGCAGCAGCGCCTGGAAGCCGAAGGCCACCGCATCGACACCTATCAACTGCAAGGCCTCTGGCATCAGTGCCGGCTGGCGAAAGAATATCTGTTCGAGCATCCACGCAGCCAGAAGCAGGATGTCACGCTGCTGGGCAAGGGCCGCAAGCTGGTAGGCGGCACTATCAAGACCGAACTGCTGCGCGAAGATCTTGACCGCGTGCTGTTGGAAGGTTTTTTCCCGAACGTTGCCAGCGACCAGTTGCCGCTGCGTCAGCGGCGCATCGGCTTTCAGGAATTGGGACTCCCCTACGCCGCAGATGCCGCGGTGACGAAGCACTTGGCCCGTTTTCTCTCGCAGCAGACGCAAAGCAGTCGGGAGGCCACCGACATTCGCCGTGGACGTAGTGGATTGGCTTGTCCCACGCACGTGTTATTCAACGGTGGGGTGATGAAGGCCGCAGCCCTTCGCGAGCGGTTGGTGGAGGTGCTGAATCGGTGGCTCGGCGAAGAAGGCTTTGAAGCGCTGGGAGCAGCGCAAGTCCTCGACGCGCCGGACCTTGAGCACGCAGTGGCGCGCGGGGCCGCGTATTACGGACGTGCGCGCCACGGTAAGGGCGTGCGCATCCGCAGCGGCGCCTCGCGCACGTATTACATCGGCATCGAGAGCGCGATGCCCGCGGTGCCCGGCATGGAAGCACCATTGAAGGCGCTGTGCGTCGTGCCGTTCGGCATGGAAGAAGGCACGGACGCGAAGGTTCCGAATCGCGAGTTCGGCCTGGTGGTCGGCGAGCCCGCCGAGTTTCGGTTCCTGAGTTCGACCGTTCGCAAACAGGACCACGTCGGCGACCTGCTCGACAACTGGAGCGGCGAGATCGAGGAACTGAGCCCGCTGGAAGTAACGTTGAACCTCGACGGCCAGCAGGGTGCGGTCCTGCCGGTGCGGTTGGAGTCGCGCGTGACCGAGATCGGCACCCTCGAGGTCTGGTGCGTCTCGCGCGACGGAGCCCAGCGCTGGAAGCTTGAACTCAATATCCGCGAGAAGAGCGACTCGTGATCCGCCCGCAACGCTTTCCGAGGTTGTGATGCAACGGCGTGAGACAGCAACCTCTTCTCGCTACCTGATCGGCGTCGATCTGGGCACCACTAACTCGGTCGTCGCCTACTACGATAGCCAAACCGCGCCGGGCGAAGGCCCGTCACGCACCGAAGTCTTCGACGTGGCACAGGTTGTAGCGCCGGGCGAGCTGCGCACCGTGCCGGCTCTTCCCTCTTTCTTATACTTCCCGACTGAAGCTGAAATTGCGTCGGGATCCTTGGGTCTTCCATGGGAGACGCACCCGACGGCGATCGCAGGCGTGATGGCGCGGGATCAGGGCGCGTTGGTGCCGGGCCGGCAGGTATCGTCGGCGAAGTCCTGGTTGTGCCAGGGCGCGATCGATCGAACCGCCGACATTCTTCCGCGCGACGCTGAACCGACCGAGCCAAGGATTTCTCCCGTTGAAGCTTCCGCCCGCTATCTGTTGCACCTGCGGAATGCATGGAACCATGCGATGGCCGGTGAGGCCGCAGACGCCGGCAGGCGTTTTGAGAATCAGGACATCGTGCTCACGGTGCCGGCATCCTTTGACGAAGAAGCTCGCGAGCTGACCGTGGAAGCGGCGCATCGCGCGGGTTTGGACAACCTGACCTTGTTGGAAGAGCCGCTTGCCGCCTTCTACGCGTGGATCGCCGAACATCAGGCGTCGTTGCATGAGGAGTTGGCCGACGGCGATCTGGTGCTGATTTGCGACATTGGAGGCGGCACCTCGGACTTCAGTCTCGTGCGCGCGCGGGTAAAGGGATCCGATGTGCAGTTCGAGCGCACCGCGATTGGTGAACACCTGCTGTTAGGGGGTGAGAATCTCGATCGTGCGCTGGCGCGGCGCGTCGAAAGCAAGCTTAACGCGAAGCTCAGCCTTCGCCAGCAGCACGCGCTACGAGTTGCCTGTTCCGCGGCAAAGGAAAGACTGCTGAGCGACGAAACTCTGGATCGACTTCCCATCAACATCCTGGGTAGTGGACGTGCTGTCGTTGGCCAGATGCTCAGCGGCGAACTGACCCGCAACGAAGTAGTCGATCTGCTTCGCAGCGGTTTTCTGCCGGTGACCGCTTCCGATGAAGCGCCCGCCCGCGACCGCACGGCGGGATTGCGCGAGATCGGCCTTCCTTATGCGAGCGACCCGGCGATCACGAAACATCTTGCCGCTTTTCTGCGGCAGGCGGCGACTGCGATGAAGGGGCCGGATTTAAGCTCGGACGCAAATGGCGCTGCAACGATGGCGAGGCCCGACGCGGTGCTGTTCAACGGCGGCTTTTGCATTCCTGCCATCGCACGCGAGCGCATTTCAGAGGCAATCGCCAACTGGTTTGGTGCCGCGGATTCCGGGTGGCGCCCCAAGCTGCTTAGCAACGAAGCGATGGGAAGCGCGGTCGCCGTGGGTGCTGCGTACTATGGACGCGTGCGTCGTGGCGAGGGGCTCCGCGTCAAGGCCGGTAGCGCTCGCAGCTATTACATCGGAATGCGAGCGGAGGGAGCGGCCAAGGCGGTCTGCGTCCTTCCCGCGGGAACCGACGAAGGCACCACGCTATCGTTGCGGGGCCGTGATTTCTCGGTGCTGGCGAATCGGCCGGTGTCGTTCAACCTGTTCAGTTCGACCGTACGCCACGATGGGCATGGCGAGATCTCCGAGTTACAACCGGCTGAGATGCACCGTCACGCGCCACTCGTCACACTGTTGCGCTACGGCAAGAAGTTGCAGCAGATGGAGCTCGCCGTGCGTCTGACCATCAGCTTCACCGAAGTTGGAACGCTCGAACTCTGGTGCGAGTCGGTCATCTCGCCCCATCGCTGGCGATTGCAGTTCGAATTGCGAGGTGCGGGCGACACTGTAGCGCCGCCCGGGAGCGAGTCTTTGGCGACAACAACTCTCGGGACGACTTCTCAGGTTTCGGAGCTGGCGCTGCAGTCGGCGCGGGAACTGATTCAGACGACATTCGCGAAACCTGCTGACGGCGAGATGCGCGATCCGGCTTCGCTCGTGAGCGACTTGGAGGCCGCGTTAGATTTGAAGCGGGAATCGTGGCCGCTGGCGCTGGTGCGGCCACTCGCCGACGCACTTCTCGCGGTCGCGAACGGCCGAAGGGCAAGCGCGCGTCACGAAGTGCGGTGGCTCAATCTTTTCGGGTATTGTTTGCGACCGGGATTTGGTGACCCGGGTGACAGTGGGCGCATCACCGAGGCGCGCAAAATCTATGAGTCCGGGATGGCTTTCCCACGCGAGCTACAGAGCCAAGTCGACTGGCTGGTTTTGTGGCGGCGAATCGCCGGTGGCCTGAGTGCAGCGCAGCAACATGAGCTGCGGAACTATCTCGGCGGAATCGGCATCGGTCGGAAGAAGGCCGGAACGCGTCTGAACTCGCAGGTGGAACACGACGGCTGGCGGCTGCTGGCCAGCCTCGAACATTTGTCCGGCGCGACCCGCGCTGCTTTGGGAAGTGAACTGCTACGCAAGCTGAAGAAAGAACCGACCGACGGCGGCTGGCTATGGTCCCTGGGAAGGCTGGGAGCACGCATTCCGCTTTACGGGTCGCTGAGCTGCGTAGTGCCCACGGGAACCGCCGAGGAATGGATCGACACGCTGCTGAATCTGCGCGAAGTGACGCATGAGACAGCATTGGCTATTTTGCAATTGGGGCGCCGCACCGAGGACCGCAACCGCGACATTGGCGACGACGTGCGCCAGGCGACAATCGCGCGGCTGATGGAAGCAGGTCTCAACGATCCGTCGCTTCTGCAAAGATTGCAGACGTTTGTCGCTCCCGACCGAGCCGATGTGGCGCGGACTTTCGGAGAATCGCTGCCCAAAGGTCTGCATTTGGAGAGCACGGCGGAATGCCTGTCGCCGGTCTCTGCCCTGACGGTTTAACACGAAAGCGGCGAGCTCGCGAAATCGTTCAGCTCCGCCAGCGGGTCAGTTCGGAAACATAGCACTTATCTCACGAGTGCTGGCCGCGTCGTTGGCAAAAGCGAATGTGCCATGTTCGCGCATCTCATGCGCGGCGCGGAGAAACGCGGCGAGGGCGGCGCGGCAAAGAGCGCTGCCGACGCTGACCCGTCTTACGCCCAACCTTGACAGGGCCGTCAAGCTTAGTTGTACGCCTTGCAGTCCCATAAGAACATTGACTGGCCGATCCACCGATCGAACGATGGCGGCAATTTCTTCTTCACTTGCGAGACCCGGCGCATAGAGAACGTCGGCGCCCGCGTTCTGATAAGCCTGCAGCCTCGCGATGGTGTCTTTGAGATCCGGACGGCCGTGGAGATAGTTCTCGGCCCGGGCCGTCAGCATGAACGGGAAAGGCAGAGCATGCGCCGCTTCCGCCGCTGCCCTGATCCTTTCCACCGCAAGCTCGAGCTCGTAAATCGGATGATCCGGCCGCTCCGTGGCGTCTTCGATGGAACCGCCGACGACCCCTGCGGCCGCCGCCAGCCGAATGGTCTCCGCGGCAATTTCCGGCGTATCGCCAAAACCATTCTCCAGATCGGCACTGACGGGCAGGTCCGTGGCTGCGGAGATTGCCGCCACGTGCTCGATCATCCGTGAGCGATCGATCGTGTTGTCGCGCTGACCGGCAGAGAAAGCGTAGCCCATGCTGGTGGTCGCCAAGGCCTCAAAGCCCATGTACGCCAGCATTCGCGCCGTGCCGACATCCCAGGGGTTTGGAAGGATGAAGGCACGGTCACCCTGGTGGAGCGCGCGAAATACGAGTCCCTTTTGCGCTTGCGTCATCATGCAGGTCACCTGATCATGCGAGTGTCGAAGGAAGTTCGAAGGTGCCATCGACGACCTCGAGAAAGGTCCTTTCTTCCCGAAGGATAAAGCGTTGGCTCTGCGCCGCCATGAAATTTTCGCGCGCTTCTTTGTCCGTCCGCAAGCGGGCGCGATATTTTTCGTACGAGGCAAGGCTGTCGAACGCAATCAATCCCCAGGCGATATCGTTGGTGCCTTCATAGGGCAGGAAATAGCCGACCAGGTGACCGCCGCAGCGGGGGATGATTCGCCCCCAGGTCTCGGCGTATTTCTTGAACTCGTCTCGCTGCCAGGGATCGATCTGGTAGCGAATGAAGCAAGTGATCATCATTTTTGTCCTCTGATTCTTTGAAGCATTCGCGAAACCGCCGCTGCGCAAGCTGAGCGTGGCAACTGTGCCGAGCAGCAGGGCGAGCACCTGGCGGCGGTCCATCTTAGCGGTGGCCGTCGAATTCGAATTCACCGTTTCAGTGTGACTGCACTGGAACAGCGATACTTCGTTTAGAATCGAAGTATGAATGTCGACAATGCCGACCTCGCCGTTTCCAGGATCGCCGCCGCCATTGGCGAAGTGGCGCGGGTTCGCATGCTCTACTGCCTGCTCGATGGCCACGCCCGAACCAGCACCGAGCTCGCCGTGGTAGGAGGTGTGAGCCCATCGACGGCCAGCGCACACCTGAATCGGCTGAAGGCGGAACGCTTGATCAATGTGTTCGTTCAAGGCAAGCATCGGTATTACAGCCTGGAGGGACCCAACGTTGCTAATGCGCTGGAGGGGCTGAGTGTTCTCGTGGGCAGGACGCTCGGGACGTTTGTGCCCAACACGCCGAGCCGGCTGCGGGCAGCGCGCACTTGCTATGACCATATTGCCGGGAGCTTAGGTGTGTCGCTTCATCACCGCTTCAACGCGCTAGGCTGGATAGCAGCAAGTGCAAGCGACGGCATCGATGCCTACGAACTCACTCCCGCCGGTAAGCAAGGGTTTGAAGCCGTAGGTATCGATGTTGCTGCAACCCGGGCACTGCGCCGTCGATTTGCGTATGCATGCCTCGACTGGAGTGAGAGACAGCCGCACATTGGCGGCGCGCTAGGCGGGGCACTGCTCAAAACCGCTTTGAAGCGGAAATGGGTGCTGCAAGAGTTGGACAGCCGAGCGCTCAAGGTGACAAGCCTCGGAAGGCGGGAGATGCAGACTCGATTTGGACTGACGCTCTCGCCAACCGCGCAGAGATGACTCCAGCTATTCGTTTCTCCGGGCAGGGGTGGCTTTCTACTTTCCGATAGCCCTCCACTGAAACTCCATCACGTCGCCGAAATGCCGCATGACGAATTGGGGATCGTGGCGTCCGGGATAAATGTGGAACTCGTGAGGAACGCCCCGCGAGGTCAGCAGCTTATCGAGGACCTGAGCTCCCTGCTCGAAACCATAGTCATCGTTTGAGCCGACGTCGAAGTAGATCTTCAGCCGTTTGAGCTCCGCGACAGGATCCGTCTTGGCGAAGTAGAAAATATTATTTCGATCAAAATAAGCGCGATTGAACGGCTCACCGAAGACGTCGCCGAGCATGGCGGTGGGTGATCCGCGACCGCCGGAATCCAGGTTCTCGGGGAGGTCGGGGATAAGAGCCGGCATCTGAGCACTCACCGCCGCAAATTGTGCCGGAAACTTAAATCCTATTCGCAGGGCCCCGTAGCCACCCATCGACACCCCGGTAATGCCGCGGGTGGCGCGCGTTCCCTCGGCGCGATATTTCTTCTCCATCTGCGGCATGAATTCCTTCATCAGGAAATCCTCGTAGCGCACCTTGCCGTCGGCTGAGTTCAGGTAAAACGTGTGCCCGCCGCTGGGCGCCAGAATCACGAAATCGCCAATCTTACCGCTGGCCCGGAGTTGATCGACGATGTCCCATCCGCCGAAGTTGAGCAGCGACTGTTCGTTATCGCCCAATCCGTGCAGGTAATACAGCACGGGATACTTCCGCGACTTGTCCTGATCGAAGCCCGGTGGCAGGAAGGCACAATAACGCACAGCCCGTTTCATCACCGCCGACTGGATGGTCGAACACTCGGCGCGACCCTGGGCATGGAGCGAGGAGGCGAGCAATAGTGCAAGCAGAAAACAGGAGACCTGAGCACCGAGAACTCCGCGCAATCGATGGTTTGAGGCTGAGGTTTCCGCTAGCGGCATTTTCATTTCTTGATTCTCGGATCGAATGGATACTTCACAGCCGATTGGATGCGCAAGCGAGCAGCATGAGGATGCAGCGGATTCAGCATCACGTTAAACGTGGCCGGCACCAACGCACTGGGCACGCGGAAGAGCGCTGAACGGCCGGCACGAAGCCACGCCGAACCGATTGCGCGCGTGCTCTGTACGTCTTCGTACCAATCTGCCGGAAGGGTGCTCGCGTCGAGAGGGGCCAGCGAAACCGTGGGCGGGACCTCAATCGCCAGCAGAGTGTAATAAGGAGGAATGTCGTTGGCGCTGGTATGCACACAGCTCTCAAGCAGAGCGGCCGCCGGATTTTCCGCGAGATAGACCACCGGCAATCCTGGTTCATGCCAGCGGCCGGGAGCGCGCAGGCCGCCTATTCCCTTCAGGTCGCGATGCTGGCTTATGCGCCAGAGAACCGTCAAACGACCATGCCTTCGTCGATCTGCACCAGGAGGTCTTCGACGATGCGGCTGCCCGTATGGGTCCTTGCCATTTCCAGCGGGGTACGGCCTTGCAGGCGGGGGTGCGAACGCCGCAGCCACGCCAGTGTCCGCTCGCGCGAACCGTAGACCGATTCGGCCTGCGACAGCAGTCGGACAACCCGCAGAACGCGGTCCGATTCTTCCACAGTGAGTTTCTCGCGGCGTGATCGCCGGTGTTGCAGCGTTCGCAGGGGAATGACCAGAGCGTCCACCTCAGGTCGAGTAATTCCCAGCGCAAGCAACCGCTGTATCGCCGAGGTGGGAAGTTGCTCCTCGATGACTTTCAGGACCTGCTGTTCGCTACGAAGAGCAGGAAGCCCCAACCACTCGCCCATCTGCTGATGAACACTCGCCACGGCGGTCAACCTCTGTTACATTATGCCACATTGCGCATGGCAAATTGTAGCCCCGGTAAACGTGGTTATTCATACTTCAGCGTCTGTACCGGATCGAGCCGGGCTGCACGGCTGGCGGGATACAGTCCCGCGAGCAGGCTCACGACGATTGAAAACCCAATGGCCGCTCCGATCAACCACGGAGGCAGCACCCACACTGACTCCGCTGGCATCTGCAGCCGATGCATGTAGATGGCAGTTCCCACGTTGATCGCCTTGCCTATGGCGAATCCTAGCGCAACACCCAGCAGGCCGCCGAGAAATCCCATGGCGCCGGCCTCGGTGAAGAAAAGCATCTTCACGTCACCGTCGCTGGCGCCGATCGCCTTCATCACACCAATTTCGCGTCTCCGTTCGAGTACTGCCATCACCAGCGTATTGATGATCGCGAGGGTCGCAACCGCCAGCGCCAGTGATCCGAAGATGCCGAGAAAGAGATCCAGCACAGTAAAGAACCGCCGCAGACTCTTGGTCGCGTCCAGCACCGAGAAGGTGCGGAAACCCATGCCGTTGATCGCATCCTGCACGCCTGCAACTTTGCCCGGGTCTTTCACCCGCACCGTCAGGGTCATGTAAGTCTTGCCGCCGCCGGACAGGGCGCCGCGAGCGTCGTTGCTCTGCGCCATGTTCAGCTTCTCGGTCGTGCCCACAGGCAGGAAGATGCGTCCGCGCGACACCGTACGCATGCCGCCGTAAGGCTCCTCGTCGATGATGCCGACGACTTTCACTTTCTGCGTCTTGCGCACCACCGAGAAGCCGAAGCTGTCGCCGCCACCTTGATCGCCACTAGCCGCTGGCTGAGCGCCGGAAAGCTGGGGACGATCGGAGTTGTCGGCCGGGAGCGCTTGGCGCTCGCCATAGCGCAGGGTGATCTCCTGCCCCAGCAGCGAATTCGGATCTTTATCATTCAACTCTTTGGCGAAATCGCGCAGCAGAATCGCCTCGTACGCCCCATCGACGGAAAAGAAGTTGCCTTTCAGATTGTCGAATGCTTCGTTTTCGCGGGCGGACATCGGCAGTCCCGTCACGAAGCCAAAGTGCGTCTGTCCACCGTAGACGACCTCGCCCATCACGCGAATTTCCGGCTCGACTTCCATCACATTCGGAAGCTGCGTCATTTTGTTGCGCATCGCCTCGTCCAGCGGCGGTGATTTCTCCGGGTGCGGCGTTTTCTGATCCTGCTCGCGATCGAAGCCTCGGAAATCCTGCTTCGAGGTCACGAAAACGGTATCGAACATGCCGGAACCGGCGAGACGTTTGGTCGCCATCTGCTGCAAACCGACGCCGAGCGACAGCATCGCCACCAGCGAGGCCACGCCGACAGAGATGCCAACCGTGGTCAGGCCATTGCGCAGCTTCGATTGCCGTAAGTTGCGCACCGCGAGTTCGAGCAGATCGTAGCCCTTCACGCCTGCACCTCCTCGGAGATCAACTTGCCATCGGCCAGAAAAATCAGCCGCTGCGCGAAGCGCTCGGCCAGCGCCCGCTCGTGTGTCACCATTACTACTGTCATCCCAAGCGAAAGACTCAGGTCGCGAATCAGTCCCAGGATGTCCTCGCCCGTGCGGCTGTCGAGATTGCCGGTGGGCTCGTCGGCCAGCAGCAATGACGGCCCGTTCGCCAGCGCACGCGCCAGTGAAACCCGTTGCTGTTCTCCGCCCGAAAGCTGCGATGGCTTGTGCTTCAGCCGCTGGCCAAGCCCCACCCGCTCCAGCGATTCGTACACGCGTTGCGCCCGCAGCTCGCGATCGACCTCGGCAAAGCGCATCGGCAATTCGACGTTTTCTGTAATGGTCATGGATGGAATGAGATGAAACGACTGAAACACCATGCCGACCACGTTGCGGCGATAGCGCGCCAACTCTTCGGACGAGAGCGCGGCCAGGTCGCTTCCCTGCACCACCACCGAACCTGCAGTCGGACGATCGAGTCCCGCGAGGAGATTCAGCAAGGTAGATTTTCCCGAGCCCGACTGGCCTAACAGCGCCACGAACTCGCCACGCTCGATGGTGAGCGAAATACCGTCCACTGCGCGGATCAGACTTTCGCCCATGGGATAGTAGCGGCAGACCTCGTCCGTACGAATCGCCGGCGCCGCAGAAACACTGGTTGGGGAACTCATGTGCATTCCATTCGATGCCGCGGCAGCAGGCTGGGGCGCAAGGCCCGTGCCGTCGCACAGCATGCTTGTCTATACGGAAAGTGGTAGCGTCTCGCTTCGTGGATGTTGTAACGAAATGTTAAGAGCCGGTGTAGGGACGGTGACAGGGCTTCGAACCAGGGGAACAGATTCAGAGGTGACGCAAAGGCGACCGCATTCCCTCGTCGGACTTACGTCCTCGTCGGGATGAAACTCGCAAACTTACCAGTCCTGGATGAGGCACGACGATGACGGCGCTACATCTCGCCTTGGTAGGACTTGAGAGCGTCGCGATAGATGTCCTTCAAATCGGCGCGCTCGAGAAAACGCGCGGCTCCATCTTCCTTGCTGATCGACTCGAGAATTCGGACGCTTTCCCGATACTCAGGAACGGCCTCCTTGGCCTTGTCGGTGCGGACCAACAACTGCGCATGAAGGTATTTTGTGCGGGCCTGTTCGACTAAGAGTCCAAGTTTCTCGGAACGGTTGATTGCCTTGTCGAGTTCCTGGCTGGCCTTATCAAGTTTGTTGGCAGCCAGCATCGCGTCGGCAAGGTACGTCGAAGCTTGCACAGAGAGGGCCTTTAATCCAAGCTGGTCAGCATCGTCCACGACCTTCTGGAGAGGCGCAATAGCTGCCGGTGCGCGGCCCTGCCAAACATCGACTTTCGCAAGATTGAACCTGGACAAGACCATTCGCTGATGGTCGCCGCTCTTCAAAGCACCCTGGAGCGCCCTTTCATACTGCTGCTGCGCCGCGCTGAAATTTCCCCGGTAAAAGTAGCTGTCGCCCAGCCAGTTCAAAGCCAGCGAACGGATGCTGTCGTTCTTGACATCGTCAGCGATCTTGAGCGCCTCTTCGATAACGGCTTGGCCATCATCGCCGCGGCCCATCTCGGCGAGGGTGTTGCCGTATCCGCCGATGGCCTCGACCGCATTGGCCGTACGATCATTGCTTTTGCGAAAGGTGTCGGCGGCTTCCTTGCCGGCACTGGCAGCCCGCGCATATTGTCCTTGCGCGTCAAAAAGTGCAGCCATGCTGGCAGAGACGACGGCAGCCATTTTCTCATCGCCGGCGCGTTTGTAGGTTTCAAGGGCCTTCAAGTTCTCGCTGGTAGCCGCGTCGAACTGGCCGAGACGGGCGTTGGTTTCGGCAAGGTTGTGCAGGGACTCAGCTACTCCGGCAGCCAGGTGCAGCTTGTCGCGAATGTCATACGCCTGCTGGAAGTAGGTCAAGGCCGCCTGGTAATTTCCCTGATTGAAGTAAATGCTGCCTAGATTGTTGAGGGCCTGGGCCTGTCCAGCCTCGTCGCCCAAGTCGCGGAAGAGTTGCAGTGCTTCGGTCATCAGCGGAAGAGCTTCCGCATATTGCCCGTGATCGTGGTAGAACGAGCCAAGCTGGATCAGGGTCTTGGCCGTTCCCTTCTTGTCGCCGATCTGGCGTCGTACGGTTAAAGCTTCCTTGTAACTGGCCAGAGCGGCGGCAGAATTGCCAAGGCTGTCCTGCACGCTGCCGATTTCATTCAGGCTCTTGGAAATACCGAGCTGATCGTTGATCTGCCGGCGGATCGCCAAAGCTTCCTGCAGATTCTTGAGTGCATCCTGCGGCTTGTTCAAGTCTTCCCAGGCTACGCCCATAGAGTGCAGGATCGAGGCACGGGCTTCGGCATTATCAAACTGAATTGCCTCGCTGAGACCGCGATTCAGGACATCCAGCGCCGCCTGGGAATTTCCCGCCATGATTTCCAGCTTGCCCATGGCCACGAGCGCATCGAGGTTCTTGGGATCGGAATCGAGCACCAACTTCAGCCGTTTTCGAGCATCGTCGAAGCGGCTGGCATCGAGATATAAGTTGGCCAGTGCGAACTGCGCGTCGAAATCACCCGGATTCACCTTGGTCAGGTTCTCGTAAGCTTCCGTGGCCTTCGCGGTATCGCCGGCGATCCTGGCGTGGCTGGCCTGGATGCGGTAGCGGTCGGCAGCCGACAAGTTGTCGGCCAGAGCGAGGGCTCGCCGGGACGCGATATCCGCCTTATCGTCAAAACCCAGGCGACTATAGGTTTCAGCGAGCCTCGAGAAGGCCAGGGCAAAGTTCGGGTCGGCGGTGGTTGCTTCTTCGAACTTGCTGAGCGCTTTATTGAAGTCGCCAGACCGGGCCAGTTGATTGCCTTCCTCATAAGCTTGCAACGCTGGAATGGATTGTGTCGGCACACGCTGCGAACTCTTTTCCAGCTCGCTCAGAATCTCAGGCGTGACTGCCAGCTTCTTACGCACGTCCTCTGCGAGTTTGTCCAAACCGCCGAGCAGGTCTTTCTCACCGGCTATTTGCGTTTGGATCTCCACGGTGTGGTCCTGCTTCACATCGAAGAGCGTTGAGGTAATCAGGATCTGATCACCCGACTTGACGTACTTTCCAAAGACGACGTTATCGGCGTTGGTAAAGTCGGCGATGCGCCGCAGGGTCGACAAATCTAACTGCGAATCGGGCGAGATGTGCAAGTCGCGCAATACCTGCTGCAGGCGGCCAGGAGAAATCACATGCAGATGCCTGGATTGCCCGATATCGGAACTCAAAGTCTCCGAAACGCTCGAGGACATCCAATTCAGGCTAGGATCGCCGCTAGCGTTGTAATAGGGAATGACGGCCAGGGACATGGCAGGCCCCTGGGTGGCGCTGGTCCCGGGATGATTTGCCACCTTGTACCAGATCGCGCTTCCGACCGCGGCGCAAAGCACGACTGCGACCGCAAGGACCAGCCATTTCCGTTGGCGTTGTTTCGCGACCGCGGGAACCGGGATGGCCGGCAGCGTGCGAGTCCCAAACGAAACTTGCGACGCGCGTGACCGCTTCCCCTGCCAGGCCTCAAGATCATCGATCAGCGCTTGCGCCGAGGCATAACGCTCGTCAGGCTTTCGTTCCAGACACTTGGCGACAATCTCGCTTAATACCGGAGGCAACGAAGAGTCGACGTCCACGAGCGGCACGGCTCGCTCCTGGGTGCGCTTCACCAGACTGGCGATAGCACTGTCGGCGCGAAACGGAATGTAGCCGGTGAGCAGTTCGTAGAAGATGAGTCCAACGGCGAAGATGTCGGATCGGGCATCCAGATCGCCGCCCATTGCCTGCTCGGGCGACATGTACTCCATGGTGCCGATCATCATTCCGGTCTGCGTCATGCCGTCACTCTGGACGGTCTTGGCCAAACCGAAATCCATGATGACGACACGGCCGGCGCCGTCGCGCATGATGTTGCTGGGCTTCAGGTCGCGATGAATCACCCCTTCGCTGTGGATCGCCTGCAGTCCGGCGCAGGATTGCAACATGATGTCCGCGGCTTCCGGCGGGGCTAATTTCCTTTCGCGCGTCAGAATGGTGCGCAGGTCCTCGCCCTCGACGAACTCCATGGTAATGAACTTCACACCATCGGCTTCGTTCAGGTCGTAAATGCGGATGATGTTCTTGTGCGTGACCTGGCGGGCGAGAACCAGCTCCTGCTTGAAGCGCGCGAGGATGGCGGGATTGCCGGCCAGATCCGGACGAATGACTTTAAGTCCTACAATTCGATCGACTTCCGTATCGCGTGCTTTATAGACGGCGCCCATGCCGCCCATACCGAGCAGTTTCAGGATTTCATAGCGGCCGCCCAGGACGGCGCCTTCTTCGAAAACGGTAGCGCCAATGGCTTTATAGACCGAATTGGCGAGCGACGGGCTTACGTCGGCTCGGGAGGCGCCCACGATCGTATTGGCGTCGGACGGATCGCTGGCAGGCAGTGCGGGAACAACGAGAGTGGCATCGGAACCGTCGTCTAACTTGGGGATCTTGGAGACAACCGTCTCTTCCGATCCAAGCGCAGGTTGGGGCGAGGCGGCGGAACTGTCGCCGCTGGAGACCGCTACGCCATTGTCCGGCTTGCGGGCAACACCTTCGCCATCAGCCATCGACCACAAACCCCCAGGATTCCAGCCGGGCCTGGAAATTCAACCTTGCATCACGGACTCAGGTACTTGGAAGTATACCTCGGATTCACCGGCTTTCAGCGCCCGAGTTTATCAGGACGCCAACAGTTTGGGTCATTCGTCACGGAGGCGCCCCCGATCTTCGGAGCAACCTCCTGAGCCCTGATCGGCCACCATTCATCAAGGCCGCTGATTGATGGATAGTGCCTCGAAAGTGAATTTAGTTGCATTGAGCGCTGCTGTTACCGATTGGGAGTGTGCGGACTTAAGTTCCTGGCAGCCTAGCCGATGAGGAGTGTGTGTTGGAGACTCTGAATTTTGCATGGTCGGGTCGGAGGCAAACGAAGCCCGGGAAAGAGCCCGAACTGTGACCCTGGATCGAACGATTTTCGGGGTGCTGAGGCGGCTTTCTCGCTGGGACTTCTTCCTCGGGAGGGCCGACTCAAGCTGGCTCAATCGCTTGCCGCTAGCACGGAAAGTCACGCTACTGGTTGCCGGCATCAGCGCCCTCACGCTCCTGCTGGCCTGTCTTGCGATTATTTCCTATGACCTGAACGCAATGCGCCAAGCCCAGACGGAGCAAATGGCGATACTGGCGGATGTGATCGGCCAGAACGCCACATCTGCCCTGGCCTTCAACGATCGCGCCGCCGCCAGCGATATTCTTGCTGGTTCTCGCTTCGCCAAGGACGTCGTCGCGGGGTGTCTTTACCTGCCCGACGGGTATCTCTTCGGCTCTTACACCAGGGAGGGCCATGTCTGTCCCTACAAGCCGCTGACGGATGGCATTCATTACCCCAACGGAGAAGTCACGCTCTCGCGTCCGGTCATGGTGGGAAGCGGACGCGTTGGAACGGTCATGTTGCATTGGCATCCACGCCAGCTCATACGGCGCTTTCAACATTATGGCGTGCTGATTCTGTTCGTGCTGGTGGGATCGTCCGGCCTGGCCCTGCTGCTGGCTTCTCGTTTACAGCGCGTCATCTCCAAGCCGGTATGGCATTTGCTGAAAATCGCCCGCGCCGTGTCGGCGAAACGCGATTATTCCATGCGCGCGGTCTGCCATTCGGAAGACGAAGTCGGGCAACTGGTCGTGGGGTTCAACGAAATGCTCGAGCAGATCCAGCGGCGGGACCAGGAACTCGAGCGGCATCAACTCCACTTACAGGAGAAGGTTGACGCGCGCACCGCTGAGCTGCTCAAGCTGAACTCCGATCTCACTTCGGCCAAGAACGCGGCAGAGGCCGCCAGCCGTGCCAAGAGCGAATTTCTGGCCAATATGAGTCATGAGATTCGCACTCCGATGAACGGCGTAATCGGCATGCTGGAGTTGACCCTCGACACCACTCTTACCGCTGAGCAGCGCGAGTATCTGATGATGGCCAAGAATTCCAGCGATTCTCTGCTGACCATCATCAACGACATCCTGGACTTCTCCAAGATCGAGGCCGGCAAGTTTGAATTGCAGGAAGTTGACTTCAACCTGCCCGATCTGATTAGCGAGACCCTGAAAATCCTGGCCTTGCGCGCGCACCAGAAGGGGTTGGAGCTGGCCTGCCACTTGGATTCCAATCTGCCACGCTATGTGGTGGGCGATCCCGGACGGTTGCGCCAGGTTCTCATTAACCTGGTGGGTAACGCGATCAAGTTTACCCATGAAGGCGAGATCGTGGTGGACGCCGGCACCTGTTCCGGCGACGCGCCTTCGCCGGAACTTCACTTCTCCATATCCGACACCGGGATCGGCATTCCGGCGGAAAAAGAGGGAGTGATCTTTGAAGCCTTTGCCCAGGCCGACAGCAGCACAACCCGCGAGTACGGGGGCACCGGCCTTGGCTTGGCGATCTCTGCCCGCCTGGTTGGCCTGATGGGTGGACACATCTCGGTGGAAAGCGCGGTCGGCAAGGGCAGCACGTTTACCTTTACGGCGAAGCTTCGGCCCTCGCAATCCCTGCAACCCGCCGTTGATTTGCCTCACGCCGACTTGCTGCATGTGCCGGTATTGATCGTCGACGACAATGCAACCAACCGACGCATCCTGGAAGAAATGACCACTGGCTGGGGTATGACCTGCCAGAGCGTCAGCAACGGAGTGGAAGCCCTGGAAGCTTTGGGCGCAGCCACCAGGAATGGCGCTCCCTTTCGCGTCGTGCTGCTCGATTGCCAGATGCCGGGGTTGGATGGCTTCGAATTGGCCGAGTTAATTCGCGACAGCCGGTCCCTCACCGGAGCGGTGATCATGATGCTGACCTCCGACGATCGTGGAGGCGACGTGGCGCGCTGCCGCAGGCTCGACATCAGTGCTTATCTGGTCAAACCTGTTCGCCGGTCCGACCTGCTGAGCTCTGTGCTCCACGCCCTGGCAGAAAGGGAGAACGGAGCGCAACACTCACTGGTCAATCATGCGGGGAGCTCCGAGAATCAGATGCATCGACGGATCCTGGTGGCCGAAGACAATCCCGTGAACCAGAGATTCCTCTGCCGCGCCCTGGAGAAGCTGGGGCACTTCCCCACGATGGCGGCCAACGGCAACGAGGCCGTGGCGCAAGTCCGCAGCGGCGGCTTCGATCTGATCTTCATGGACGTTCAAATGCCGGAGATGGATGGTTTAGCCGCCACCGCCGCCATTCGGAAACTGGAAGCAGAGAGGGGCAACCATATTCCCATCTTTGCGATGACCGCACACGCCCTCCAAGGGGACCGCGAACGCTGTCTGGCGGCGGGGATGGACGGCTACATCAGCAAGCCGGCCTCGTTGGCTGACATTGGAAACGCCGTTGATAGTCTGGGGAGCAGCTTTCCTCAGGCGCCCCAAGGCTCGTCCCATTCGGCATCGCTTCTTTGGAACCGCCAAGAAGCAGTGGACCGGATCGGGGGGGACGAGGAGTTGCTGGACGAGTTGATCGGCCTCTTCTTGCGTGATTATCCGGCGATTGCACGTAAGTTGACCGACGCTTTGGCGCGGGGAGACATGAAATCGTTGCAGGAGCCGGCACACCGCCTAAAAGGGAGTCTCGGATATCTCGGCATGCCGGACACGGCCGCCGTTGCCCACCAGATCGAAAAGGCCGCACAGGCGAGCGATACCCGCAAAGCTTGTGGACTGATTGAAACCTTGATGGCACAAGTAGACATTGTGCAACAGGCAATGCGGCCGAAAGCTGCGGAGAGATCACATGCACTCGCAACCCCCTGAGACCGTCACTGTGGAACCACCTCCGCACAACGGTGCCGATATGTTCCTGAAACGAGTGCTGGTGGCTGAGGACGATCCGCTTTACCGGTGCATTCTGGAGCGCGTTCTCAGTGAACGTGGTTATCGTGTCGAGAGTGTGCAAGACGGAACCGAGGCCCTGCGGATGTCAAGTTCGTCCGGCGCGCCTCGCCTGATTCTGCTGGACTGGATGATGCCCGGAATCTCCGGCCCCGAGATTTGCAAAGAACTGCGACGTAAGTCAATGGCCACATACCCGTACATCATTCTACTCAGCGCCAACGACAAGAAGGCGGACGTTGTGGCGGGACTCGAAGCGGGGGCGGACGATTATCTCACGAAGCCATTCGACTCGCATGAACTCCTGGCGCGCCTCCGCGTGGGAGTTCGCATGATCACCTTGCAGAACAGCCTGCTGGCGGCGCAGGAGCGCTTACGTTTTCAAGCCACGCACGACTCCCTGACCGGCATATGGAACCGCGGGGCACTGCTGGAGTTGTTGGGCGGCGAACTCGAGCGAGCTCACCGCCGCCACAGTTCTCTGGCTGTGCTCATGCTCGACCTCGATCACTTCAAGAAAATCAACGACGAATTCGGACACCAGACGGGCGACTCGGTCCTACAGGAAGTCGCAACCCGCTTGGCGGCAACCGTGCGGGTCTACGACCTGATTGGACGGTACGGAGGAGAAGAGTTTCTGGTAGTGGCCGAGTTGGAACCCTCGCAGGTTCAGGAATACGCGGAGCGCCTGCGGCTTACCGTGGCGATCCCGCCGCTGGAAATTGACGGACATTGGCACGCTGTGTCCGTCAGCATTGGTATTGCCGTTACCGACTCCACTCGGGCTTGGGACGTGGCAGAAGTAGTGGGCCTGGCAGATGGCGCCATGTACTCAGCCAAACGCGCCGGCCGCAACCGATTCGTACTCGCGAACGGGTCCTTGCTCGATGCCAAGAATGCACTGCCCTGAACGCGGCTCACCCGTCCGGACCTCCACTGCTCAACCCTGAATCGTTCTTTGAACTATTTGGCTTGCGCCTCACTTCGCGCTTTCAGATAAAGGTCTACATTCACTTTATCGACTAACGTCGAACCCGTGTCGACGAAAGCAGGGAACGGGGAAAAGGAGTCCCATGAATAGTCTCTCTTTAGGTCGACGGGATAATGATGAACATCATCCAAAGCCTTCATCCCATAAAACGCCATGGTGTAAGGCTTCTGCGCAATCGTGGAATCGATGGTCCCTTCTTTAATATCGTTCAAGGTTTGCTCATCGACATCCATCGCGACCACCAGGGCCGACGCTTTTTGCCGCCGCAAGGCCTCGGCTACATCTTTGCCGGCAGACGCCTCCAGGCAAACGAACGCGTCGACCTTCTCGCCACCCTTATCGCTGAGATAGTGGTTGGTGCGATCGAAGGCGTTTCCGGAGTCTCCTTTAATGTTGAAGACCTCGACGATCTTGATTCCTGGGTGATCGGCAAACACGTCTTTATAGCCCTTCAGACGCTCGTCGAGGTTCGGCTGCGGCATGGTGTAGAAAACTACGTTGCCCTTGCCGTGCAGCTTTTCCACCACCCGCTCGCCGCCTAAGTGACCTGCCTGCAGGTTGTTCGTGCCGATGAAATACAGGCGATGACTCTTGGGGGCATCGGAATCGATGGTAATGACGGGAATGCCGGCGTTGATGGCATCGTCAATGGCAGGCTGCATCAGTGCAGGGTCGGCAACCGAGACGAGGAGTCCGGCCGGCTTAAGCCCAAATGTATTGCGGAACTCCGTTACCTCGGCCTGAGGATCGTAATTTTCCGGTCCACGAACGTCGACTTTGACGCCGTATTGCGCGGCCGCTTTGCCCAGACCAGCCGCCGCCGTTTGCCAATAGGGCAGCTTGGAATTGACAGTCACCAGGATGTAACGCTCCGAATTGTCGTGACGTGAACATCCGATGGAAAACGAAAGCATCACGGCGAGTGATGCCAAAAGTGCGAAGTTCGCTGCGGTCTTCATGCTACCCTCCATGGGTAATCCGATCGTCTGGACGAGCCTGCCACTACGAAAATAACTCGTAAACTATTCGAAATGGTAGACCTGCGACGAAGCGGGATTTTACTCCTTCACCGCGCGACATGGAAAGGCCCGAGTACCTGTTGACGTTCCCTGGACCAAGTCAACCTAACTGACTATTCGGCAATCTCACCCTTGGCGTCTTTTCCAGTTCATGAATCTCATCCCTTGCGACCTAAGACAAACATCCGTTAAGAAACTACGTATCGCCTCGGTTCAACTGCTGATCGCGCTTATGTTCTTCATCGCCGGCTCGAAGCCGTGCTCCGCCTATTCCGTTCTGACTCACGAACAATTGATTGACCTGGCGTGGAAGAACTCCATTCGTCCGCTCCTGCTCAGCCGCTTTCCCGCGAGCACCCAAGCCCAACTCGAGGAAGCACACGCCTACGCGTTTGGGGGTTGCGCTATTCAGGACATGGGCTATTACCCGTTTGGAAAAGATTTCTTCAGTGACTTGACGCATTACGTTCGAACTGGCGATTTCATTGTGGCGCTGTTCCGCAACGCCCATAATGTAGACGAGTACGCCTTCGCCATCGGAGCCTTATCGCACTACCTAGGCGACAGCATTGGACATGCGGACGCGATCAACCCTTCGACGGCAATCGAATTTCCCAAGCTTGAAAAAAAATACGGGCCCCTCGTCACCTACGACGAAGATCCCCACGCTCATGTTCGAACCGAATTTGCCTTCGACGTTGACATGTTGGCGCATCACCACCTGGCCCCGGCAGCCTATTTTCGGCACGTGGGATTCATGGTTCCACGGAGATTGCTGCAGGTCGCATTTCTTGAGACCTACGGGCTGCAGCTACACGAAATTCTCGGAACTGAGCGGCCGGCCATCCGCAGCTATCGAACGTCTGTCCGCAACTTCATTCCCCGTTTTGCGCACGCCGAGGTTGTCCTTCACCGCTCGCAGTTCCCGCCCGATGCCAGCGACGACGCTTTCCGCCAGTACAACGAATTGCTGACTCACGCAGATTTTATGAAAACCTGGAATGGCTACCGTCGCGGGCCAGGTTTCCTGACCCATCTGCTCGCGGTCTTTATCGTCATTGTGCCAAAAATCGGCGCCGCATCCGATCTCGCCATCCGTGGGCCTAACGAGGATACAAAAGCAGAGTTTGTTCGCAGCGTGGTTCACACGATGAGCAGGTATCGGGAGTTGCTGGGTGAATTGCCCATCACGGCCCAGAGCTCGTTCGATCTGCCAAATCTCGACCTCGATACAGGAGACCGCGTGAAGCCGGGCGCCTACCGCCTGACCGATCAGACCTATTTCAATCTTCTGCGCAAGATTACCGCCGATCCCGCGCGGCTTGTGCCGCCGACGCTACGCCAAAACTTGCTAGACTATTATGCCGATCCCACCGCTCCCATCTTCACCAAACGTAATAAGAAGGATTGGCAGAAGGTCCAGGCGGAACTTGCAATCCTGCAACAGATGAAAGTGGCACCTGCCGAGCCCCGTTTCGAGCCGATGGCGCCAGCCGGGAACTAAGGTTCATTGTTTCGGCGCACCTTTTGGATCTCCAACCCCGAGTTGCCCGGCAGAGTTTCTCGCCTGGCTCTTTCACACCCAATTCACTGTCTGTTGACCGATATTTTACTGCGCGTTGATCTGCTCAAGATATGAAGGGTGAGCCCGATAATTCCTACTGGAGCGGAACAGAATGCGACAAATTCTTGCAACCACCTTGATGGCGGCCATCACGTTCGGGCCACTGGCGAGTCCTGAGCTCGCGAATGCAGCCGGACCAACGCCCGCCCGAACCCGCATTGGCCAAGCAACAACGCCGATCAAACATCTGGTGATCATTTTCCAGGAGAACGTCTCTTTCGATCATTATTTTGGGACGTATCCCTACGCCACCAATCCCCAGGGTGAGCCGCAATTTACTGCGGCCGCCGGCACTCCGACCATCAACGGCTACACAACGGCGCTGTTGAACGCCAATCCAAACTTAAATCCCGCCAACGGCACGGGTGCCACTAACCCGTTTCGCCTGGACCGCTCCCAGGCCGCCACCACCGATCAGGACCACGATTACGGACCGGAGCAGGCCGCCGCGGATGGCGGATTGATGGATTTGTTTCCGGCAAAAGTTGGCACGCCAGGGCCGCCACCGAATCCTCCGCCGGCTGCCGTGCTCACCACCGGACTGGTCATGGGCTACTACGACGGCAATACCGTCACTGGGCTGTGGAACTACGCCCAGAACTTTGCCATGAACGACAACTCGTATGGCACCAACTTCGGTCCTTCGACGCCGGGAGCTGTCAACCTCATCTCAGGACAGACGAACGACGTGACCATCAACAAGAACGCGGATTCCGACGTGGTGTCGGACGGGAATGGCGGACTGACTCTGGTCAGCGACGCTGATCCGGTTGGCGACCCCTGTTCAGGGAGCGCCCAAGTGCAGATGGGTGGCACCAATATCGGTGACTTGCTCAACAAAGCAGGCGTAACCTGGGGCTTCTTCGAGGGTGGATTCGACCTGACCATTATCAATCCTAACGGAAGCACCGGCTGTGCTCGCTCCCACACCTCGACGGTCACCAACGTGAAGAAGGTCGACTACATTCCGCATCATCAGCCATTTCAGTATTACGTTTCGACCCAGAATCTGGCTCACACGCGACCCTCTTCGATTGCGCTGATCGGGCACCAGGGAGACGCTGCCAACCATCAGTACGACACCCATGACTTTTTCGACGCGGTCACGGCAGGAAATTTCCCGGCCGTAAGTTTCATCAAAGCGCCCGGTTACCAGGACGGACATTCCGGCTACTCGGACCCGCTGGACGAACAGACGTTTGTCGTCGATACCATCAACTTCCTGATGAACCGTCCGGAGTGGAAGGACACAGCCGTGGTAATCAATTGGGACGATTCGGATGGTTGGTACGATCACCAGATGGGTCCGATCGTAAACCAGTCGCAAACTTCGCAGGATGCACTGAATGGACCTGGGCTGTGCGGAAGCGCTCCTCCGGCCCTGGCTGGCGTCACGGGTCCTCACGCCCAGGGACGTTGCGGCTACGGTCCGCGGTTGCCGCTCCTGGTAATCTCGCCCTGGACTCGCCCGAACGTAGTGGACCACACCACCACCGACCAGAGCTCGATGATCCGGTTCATCGAGGACAACTGGCTCGGTGGTCAGCGTATTGGCGAGGGTTCGTTCGATACGATCGCCACTTCGATTGACTCGATGTTCACATTCGTACAGTCTTCGACGTGTGCGCGTATTGTGATTCTGAACGACAGCACGGGCGAAGTCGTGCAGAAGAGTTGCTCGTCAACCCACTAGCAAGTTTTCCTGACGGTTAACCCGCCGTGGAGGAACACTGGGCATGTGCGCATCGGCGCATGTGCCCTTGTGCTTTTGTTCTGAACTCCCAAGACGAACTAGAAGTCTTGATCGTGGAGCGGGTCCTCGTCGCACTCTGCCGAATCTCTGGCATGCTTTTTCTTGGCTGCTCCTGCCCGGTGGCTTCCCACATACCCCTGAACAGTGCGTCCGAACTCAACAAATACGTCCCCCACCTCAAAATCGTTGCAGGTATACGCCGTATAACTTACACCGTAAAGGTGGAACCGAGAAAGACGGTAGACCGTATCTCCCAAGTGGCGCTTGAGATTCTGGAGCGCGAAGGCCCGGAGGCGGTTACGATGCGGCGCGTTGCTCAGCGGGTGGGAATCACGCCCATGGCCATCTACCATCACTATCCCAATCGCGAGGCCCTGCTCAACACCATTACCGATCGCGAGTTCGCTAAACTCAAGGAGTTCATCGAATCGCGTCCTTTGCGCGGCACGGCTGAGAGTCGTCTGCTTCGAGGCCTCGACGCCTATGTCGACTATGCCTTCGCCCGCCCGCGGATTTTTGACTATGTCTTCTCCCAGCCCCGCGCCGGGGCACGCCGCTATCCCGAAGATTTCCGCGCCCGCCGCTCACCGACTCTGACCCTCGTGGCGGATGCAGTTGAGTCCGCAATGAAGGCCGGCTATCTGAAGAAAGATGACGTCTGGGAGGTCACGCTGGAGTTGTGGGCACATGTGCACGGTTACGTGATGTTCTATCGCGCCGGTCGCTTCAACCTCTCGCAACAACAGTTCCGCAACCTAGTGCGCCGCTCGTTCAGGAGGCTGATTCATGGACTCAAAGCCTAATTCGCTTGCTCTCGTGTTCGGAGCAACCGTCATCTCGGCCGTTGCCCTCTTTTTTGGCACTGGCTTGCATCCGATCTGGTGGCTCACCTGGATTGCGCCGGTTCCAGTGCTGCTGGTCGCGCCACGGCTTTCGTGGCAGGCGACGTTCGGTGTGGCTTTGGCTGCCTGGGCAGCGGGCGGCCTGAACGAGTGGACATACATGCACGCAGTCGTGCCCCCAGCCATCGCGGTAGTAGCGGTGCTCTTTCCCGCCGTCGTCTTCGCGATCGACGTCCTTCTCTACAGGCGGTTTTTGCAGCCTTCGCTTTGGCGTGGAGTTGTAATCTTCCCAGTGTTCTGGGTTTGCTACGAATTCGTCTTCGAGCAGCTTTGGCCGCACGGCACCTGGGGCAACATCAGCTACGCCCAGATGAACGCCCTACCAGTCCTGCAGATCGTTTCGATTACCGGCATCCTGGGCATTAGCTTCAGCCTGTTTCTCTTTGCTGCCACCTTGGCCGCTATCCTGGACACCAGTGCCGGCCGCCTCGAGAAGATTAAGCTGGCACTCGTCGTGGCCACAGTGCTCGGAGGTGTGTTGGGCTTTGGCGTTTGGCGTCTGCACGTTACCCCCTCGGGACGCCCCGTCAAAGTCGGTCTGATCGCCTCCGATGTGCGTAAGGACCTTTTCACCGAAGATCGTGACAACACCCTGCGCGTCCTGGGCGAGTATGCGACCCAGGCGCGTGATCTCGCCTCGCAGGGGGCGCAAGTGATTGTGATTCCGGAAAAACTGGGCGTCGTTCTTGACTCCTACCTTGCAGACGTCGATGCCATCTTCCGGAACATAGCCACGCAAACTGGGGTGCCGATCGTGGTCGGCATTCTTCGTCCCACGCCCGAGGGTAAGTGGAACGAAGCGCGCCTTTACCTTCCCGACGGAACAATCGACACTTACGAAAAGCATCACATGCTTCCGGCCTTCGAATCGCAATTGCGGCCCGGAACCACCCGCACCGAGTGGCAGGAGCCGTCGGGCCGCTGGGGCATTGCGATCTGCAAAGACATGGATTTTCCGCGGCTCAGCCGCGAATACGGCAACGACGGCACCGGTCTGCTGCTGGTTCCGGCGTGGGATTTTGACGCCGACGGCTGGCTGCACGGACGAATGGCGATTCTGCGTGGGGTTGAAAGCGGATTCAGCATCGCGCGCGCTCCGCGGCAAGGCATTTTGACGGTGACCGACGATCGCGGCCGCGTGCTGGCCGAACGCGAAACCAACGCGGCTCCGTTCTCGACGCTGGTAGCGACGGTTCCCGTGCGTCATGACTCGACACTCTACGCTCGCGTGGGAGACTGGTTCGGCTGGCTGAATCTTGCCGCCCTGATTGTGCTGACAGGAAGTGGGTTGATTTCTAGAAGAACGCTAAGCGAGAGAAACGTTAAGGGTTTGCAGGAAAGAGTCACCGCAAACAGGTGAGTAGGTGGTGAGCGCGGCAGGAATCGAACTTGAGCCGGTTTGCGGGCGTCTCAGCCCGCTGGCGAAATCCCGAACGAAGTGAGGGACCTCTGAGCAATCAAACCCGTTTTTCGTGGTGAGCGCGGCAGGAATCGAACCTGCGACCCACGCATTAAAAGTGCGTTGCTCTACCGACTGAGCTACGCGCCCACAATCTTTAATCTACCACATCGAAAGCGGCTTCCTGCGGTGCCGGAACGCGTTCCGGTGGCCGCGAATTCTGCAGCGCGATTACACAACTACCTCAAATTCGTGGATCTTCGATTGTGATCGAATGGCTTCGAATTTGATTCCCTCGGCAAACTCTCGCGGTGTATACTCCGGGCCAATCCGCTATAGAGCAGTCCAGCACTGCGCCGGACCCGCGGAGTCATCCCAACCTTTCGCCGAATTTCATTTTGGGGGTAACACCATGAAATGCTTTACGGGCCATTTCACGCGGCCCTTGTTTCTAAGCTTATGTGCCGGCCTCTTGTTCAGCAGCGTTCTTCCGGCAATCGCGCAAAGCGGGCAGATTACCGCTTACCGCCATCTTGGCGCCTACTTCGAGGAGTGGAGTATTTATGGCGCGAACTACAACCTAGCCGACACGCAGCAAAGCGGCGCCGCCGACAAGTTGACCCACATCCTCTATGCCTTTGCCAACGTCACCACCGACGGGCAGTGCCAACTGGCGGACACATGGGCTGACTACCAGGATCCGTACCTCCCGTCGGTAGATGGAACCACCGATCCGGGGCCGCTTTATGGCAACTTCTATAACCTGGTCCAACTGAAACGGCTTCATCCCAGCCTCAAAGTGCTGATCTCGCTCGGCGGCGCGTCGCAGGCCAATACCGAGGGTTTCCAGGCTTCGGCCAGCACGGCGGCCTTGCGACAGAGCTTAGCTGCGTCGTGCATCAACCTGTTCATCAAAGGGAACATTGCCCAGGGCATAACGGCGCCTGGTCTGTTCGATGGCATCGATCTCGACTGGGAATTCCCTACGGCGGCCGACAAAACGAACTTCACTGCGCTAGTGCGGGAGTTTCGCAGGCAACTTGAGGCATTGAGCGGCCCGGGGCCGGTGCACTATATCCTCACGATCGCTGCCCCTGCCGGTCAGCAGAACTTTTCCAACATGGAGTTGGCCAAGGTCGCTGCCAGCCTCGATTTCATGAATCTCGAGGGGTATGACTATCACGGAACGTGGGAGACAACCACGAATCATGCGGCTCCGCTCTATCAGTCTCCCTATGATCCGTCGAAGAACCTGACCATCGAGTACACCGTCAGTTCGTATTTGAAGGCGGGCGTACCGGGATGGAAACTCAGCTTGGGCGTGCCTGCTTACGGACGTGGATGGGCCGGGGTTCCAGCCACCAATAACGGTCTCTATCAAAGCTCGACCGGACCGGCGCCGTCTCCCCAGGGAGATTCGCTGCAAACCGACGGTGTCGCCACCTACTTGACGCTGTCGGCGCTGCCCGGCTACACGCTGTATCACGATCCTTACGCGATGGCGGATTGGCTCTACAACCCGGATTCGAATGGGGGAGAGTTCTGGACGTTCGACGATCCGAACACCGTAGCCATCAAGATGAACTACGTGATGAACCGAGTTCCCGGCGGTCTTTATGGCGGGTTTATGTGGGCGTTGAAAGACGATGACGCGAATGCAACGTTGATTAAGACGATGGGAAACACTCTCGGCATCAAGAACCATTAAGCCCTGGGTCTGGATCATGGGGTGAGGGTCCGCCTTCGTGTGAAGAAGCGAAAGCAGTTCCCTCGCCCGTCATAACAGGCCTTGCGTCCAACTAGGTCCAAGGCCCAAAGCAAGACATCGTTCCAGGTCATCGCCCGAATAATGCCGCCAAGCGCGATGCCTGAGCATCACATCACGTGAAGCTCATGACGAATAAGATCGTTCCCCGCGTCGTCATTATTGGAGCCGGATTCGGCGGACTGAAAGCGGCTGAGTCGCTGGCGCGCTTACCGGTTCAGATCACCGTGGTGGACCGCAAAAACCACCACACCTTTCAGCCTCTGCTCTACCAGGTTGCGACCGCTGGTCTATCGCCTGCGGACATCGCCGCGCCAATACGGGAGATTCTGGCCAAATACCAGAACATCGAGGTGCTTCTGGGTGAGGTGCTCGGAGTCGATGTTGGACAGCGGATTGTAAGACTGCATGGCGCGGAACTTCCCTACGATTACCTGGTGCTGGCCGCGGGATCAAGCCATGCCTACTTCGGACACGATGACTGGGAACCGCTGGCTCCCGGTCTTAAGACCATCGAAGATGCGCTTGAAATGCGGCGTCGTGTCTTGCTGGTCTACGAACTGGCCGAACGCGAGGCCGCATTGAAGGGCGAGCACTGGCCTATTACCTTCGTCATCGTAGGAGGCGGACCGACTGGCGTGGAACTGGCCGGGACGTTGGGTGAGATTTCCCGACAGTCCTTACGACATGAATTCCGCCACATCGATCCCTCGAAGAGCCGCGTGCTCCTGGTCGAAGCCGGGCCATCCGTGCTCAGCTCCTATCCTGAGGACTTGCGTGCCAGCGCGGTAAAGCAACTGCATCATCTGGGCGTTGAGGTTCGAACCAGCGCGCCGGTAACTGACGTACGCGAGGGTGAAGTGCGGATCGGCGACGAGACGGTTCCCGCTTCCGTCGTGCTGTGGGCCGCCGGGGTCTCCGCTTCGAAGCTTGGTCGCGATCTGGGTGCGCCGACCGACCACGCCGGCCGAGTGATGGTCGAGCCTGATCTCAGCATTCCCGGACACCGCGAAGTGTTCGTGATCGGCGATCTGGCGACGATGCAAGACAAGCATGGAAATCCTTTGCCTGGCCTCGCGCCGGTGGCTATGCAGCAAGGCAAATGGATTGGGCGGCAAGTCGCAGCCGATCTTGCCTCCAAGCCGCGCCAGCCATTTCATTATCACGACAAAGGAACGCTCGCAACCATCGGCCGCGCTGCCGCCATTGCCGACTTTGGCAAACTCCACATCTCGGGATTTCTCGCCTGGCTGGCGTGGCTGTTTATCCACATCATGTTTCTCATCGGCTTTCGCAATCGCCTGGTCGTCATCATCTCCTGGGCGTGGAGCTATTTGACGTACAAGCGCGCGGCCCGCCTGATCACGGGCGAGGAAAAAGTTGTGACCTTGCCCGCGCTGGAATACGTGGAACGCGCCGCCAACAGCTTGATGGGAGCAGCACCGGCAGAACCGGCTGACCGCCCACCCACCAACTCAACCCTGGTACGCGAGAAATAGGCCATGCTGCACTGGCACAGCCCGTTTCACCACCTCTATCGTCCAGGGATGTGCTAACAACTCCCGATTATCGAGAAACCGGTGTCGGGGCGTTCTTCGGGGTCGCGAGGTATCCCGTAATGCTGTTCTTGTCCGCCGTGAAGACCACGACTTCGTATAGCAAGTGGTCGCGGCCAGTGTAGAACTGCAACGGCTCGCCGACGGTGCGGTCCTTCTTTTCGATGGTTCGATCGTCGGCCATTACGTTGATCGTGAAGCGGCTCTTCTTCGCGTCAACTTTTTTCAGTTGCAAGCTTACGGTCGAGACCGGCGTTTTAGCACCTTTGTGTAAGGTGAAATCGTAATAATTGCGATCGCCCTTATGCTTCAGAACGTCCAGTTCGCTCGACGTGTGCGCGATCAACCCACTCTGCACACCAAGGTCGCCGATGGCACGCTCCAGCTTCTGATTGGTGGTTGCCAGATCGGCCTGTGTCTTTGAGATGTCACTCTTGGCGCCGCCCAACTCCGTCTTGACCCCGGTCACTTCACCATGGACGGCTGCAAGCTGCTGACTCTGCTGGGACTGTGCTTCGGCCAGCTTTGCGGCCGAAGCCCTCTGCTGCCGGTCGAGTTCGGCGGCACGCTTCGCCAGTTCGGCTTTGGTAGTTCCTACTTCGGTGGTCAGAGCCTGGCGGAATTCCGATGACGTCGTGTGCAAACGACTTCCCAATTGTGCCTGGGCCGCTTCCAACGTTTGCTGCTTCTGTTCCAACGCATCCAGCCGGATCTTAAGCGTGTTGATCAGATAGAGCGAACCAGCAATGTAGAGCAGACCGACGACCAGCAACACATACTTCAGGATCAAACTCGATCTGCCCGTTCGTTGGTACGCGGAATTATCCACAGCATTACTATCAACTTCTTCCAGCATCAACCTACACCTTCTTCCAGTTTCATTGTCCGAGAGGGTGAATCCTATGTCAATGAACATCTTAGGGCGCAGCCGGTAGACCCCGATGACAGTAGTTCGGTTACTAAATTGCAACTACCGCACTGGGGATGTACTCAGCCTTTCAGCTTTGGAAGCCGAGTTTCTAAGATTCATAGATTCAGACACTTAGAAACACGGGATTTTCTCCGAAGTTGCGCCGCGTCAGCGGCGACTCCTGAGCAGGTAAAACTGGGTACAGGGATGCACATTTTCCATACCGTGCAGTGACCGGAGAACTCCTGGGGATCAAATGAAATCGGCCCTCTTCGCAATTATTTTGCTAGTCATGGCGGCCTGTGTCGGCCAAGCCCAGAACGCCCAAGCGTCCTCGCAGGGTGTGCTGCTGCGGATCACTGCTCCACGGCAAAATCTGCGTCAGACTGCAAACTTCATTGACCTTAAATATGAGGTGACAAACCCGACCGCCTCGGTTGCGTCATCGCCCAATTTCAAAATACAGCTCGACAGCAGCGATCCCATCACCACCACTGCTACCGAGCAGAGCTTTACCGGTTTGACTGCGGGTAACCACGTACTTACAGTGCAACTCATTGACGCTAACGGTACGCTGATTCCGAATTCCCAGGCGGAGGTCCAGTTTACGGTTGTTCCCACGACGCAAAACGGTGGTAAAGCATCCTCCGGCGGAAGTGTCGGGGCCACTCCTCCCCAGGCGAAAGCCACCATTATCCCCGGCGTAGCTGCAGAGAACCGCGACGATTCTCTCCCTCCCGCCAGCAGCTCTTTGCCGATTCTCTCGGTTGTCGGATTTGGAGTCTTGGTCGGCGGTGTCGTCTCCGCCATGCGCACTCGTTAAGGAGCTTTTTGCTCGCGCGGATTCCTTCATGGGTCGCGACCAGGGCCTTACCAGGTTTTATTCCAGCTACAAAGTTTCCCGGCGACCTTTCGCCGCATCTTGTCGTGGTGTTCTCCAAGCTGAAGGATGCTGCCCCCAGGCGCTCGCGGAGAATTCTCTGACGATCACGCCTAAACCTTCGAAAGTCACTTTAAAGAAAGTGTCGCAGGCGAATTAACCCCAGCTTGCGGCTGGGAGATTCCAAAACATTTCAACGGCTGAATTCATCCGCCCATCCTGGAATCTCGAGTGACGCAGGATGGGCGGAAGTGCTGCTCGCCTTACTTCTTTTTGGTCTGCCACAAGCCCAGCGCAGCGCCGGTCGGATCGGTGAAGATGCTGAGCCAGCCCATGTCCGCCACTTCGGTCACGTCGATCATAATATCGGCGCCCAGTGACTTCGCCTTTGCGGTCGAGGCCTTGATGTCGTCGACTTCTACATACGAAAGCCATGACGAAGGAGCTCCTGGCTGCATTTGCTGCATCATTCCGCCCCCGGTACCTTCGCCCACCTTGATCATCGTGTAAGCTCCCGCAGGCATGGGGACGTCCTCCAGTTTCCAGTCGAACAGCTTGCCGTAAAAGTCTTTCGCTTTAGTAACATCCGTTGTGTTGAGTTCCACGTGCACAAAAGGATTCGCCATCGTTCTCTCCTTATAGGTGAAGGGATTACGCCGGGCACACGCTTGTCGCTAAATGCCCTCACATAGGTTAAGACGTTTGTGACGGACAAAATCTACAGCTGCTGACAGAGTTTCTAAAATTGATCAATTTCCTCGTCTAGTATCTAAAACAGCTCGTGATGTTCAAAGAGCAATCTGCATTTCAGACGTGCCCGAGAAGCTTTCGTGGTGTACATTGCCCAGAGATTCGTAGCGCTTTGGGGCCCCTTCCACAAAATCGCATGAGGTTAACCAAGACCACGCCGGGTCGGTAATGCAGAAGTTCGCCGCCCTTTGAATCCATCGTATGCCACAAGAAGCCGGAGCAATTCCGGCGCAGGAGAAACCATGAATCGCAGTGTTATCTGCTTTGCCGCCATCCTCGTCTTTGGCCTCACACTCCCTACGGCAGCTTCCGCACAATGGTCGTCTGACCCTAATCAGAATCTTGCTTTATCCGACATCCTGAACGCGGACCAGGTACAGCCCAAGTTAGTCTCCCTTCCGGATAGCAGTTGGTATGTGAGTTGGTTCAATAACAATCCAAACGATCCGCCGCCGCAGGGTTACGACACCTACTTGCAACGCCTGAATCCCGCCGGCTTCGAACAGTTCCCCCACGACGGCCTCCAGGTCGCGAAGCTGACGAACAGTTCCACGGAAGATTATGGACTGGATGTCGATGAGCAGGGCAACGCGGTGCTGGCGTTTCTCGATACCCGCGAAGCCCAAACACAGGTCGTCACCGTCACGAAGATCAGTCCATCCGGGGTAGCCCTGTGGGGACCAACCGGAATTCAGTTGACGCATGGCATTGACGCGCACATGCCGAAGGTCGCCGCCACCAGCGACGGCGGGTACGTGGTCGGATGGATCAGCAACAGCTACACCGTCTTGCAAAAGCTTGACGCGAACGGCAAACCCATGTGGCTGGCTCGCAACAGCCAATATCCGGGCGTGGTGCTGGGCGAAACCAGCGGAAACTATCAGATATCGGACCTGCATGCCTCCGATAACGGATCGGTAATCGTCTCCTTCAGTCGGGACCGAGGCTTCCGCACGAATCGGTATTTGTATGCCAACAAGCTCTCGGCCTCCGGACAGCTTCTCTGGGGTTCGGGGCACGTGCACGTCTGGGACGGCGGGTCGCTGCAGTTTGGGAATTACCCTTCGTTCATTCCCGACGGCCAGGGGGGCGCCGTGTTCGCCTGGTATAGCAGCAGTCCTGCCCTGCAATCCTACGTGCAACATATTCTGGCTAATGGAAGCGAAGCATTTCAGCATAACGGCGTGCCGGCCTCGACGGACACCTCGAACATTCGCGTCGATCCCGCAGCGTCGTATCGTCCTGCAACCCAGGAAATATTTCTGGTCTGGCAGGAAGAAGACTCGCTGCAAAGTGTGAGTGGCGTCTCGGCGCAGAAGTTCGATTCCACGGGCACGCGGCAATGGGGCGATACGGGCCGCGTAATCGTGCCGTTGCAGGGGAATGCGGAGATCTTCCAGAAGACGGTGCAGATTGGAGATGGCGCCTTCATGTTCTGGATCGATCAGGCGGTAACCGGAGATGGAACGATCCAGGGAATTCGGCTGGACAACGCGGGCAACGCGGTCTGCGCGCAGTTCCCTGTCTCGTCGACGAATTCCGAGAAGTCGCGGCCGTGGGCGGGTATCGCAGCGTCAGGGCTGACGGCCATCGCATTCCAGGATTACCGAAGTGGCAACTCCGATATCTTTATTCAGAATGTGAATCCGGATTGCTCGCTGGGCACTTCAGATCGTCGCACGCTGCGGGGCGCTTCTAGGTGATCAATCAAGAGTGGCCCTGGTACCGTTTGCTGAAAAGTGCGCAACGCTGGGGCCACACTATTCACTCTTAAACGGCTATCCGGAAACCTCTTTCTACCCTCATTCTGACATCTGCGTTACGTGCCGCCCTTGGCTGCTCGTTTGCGGCGTTGCGTCGGGTGAACGAACCAGGCAATCGCGATGCTGACGAGGTAAAGCACGATCATGGGAGCAGCGAAGATGCACATATTCATGATATCGGTGGTGGGGGTAATGATCGCCGCAATGATGAAGATGACCAGGATCGAATAGCGCAGGTTGCGCCACATCCAGCCGGCGGTGAGGATGCCCATCAGTGACAGGAAGAAGACGAGAATCGGCATCTCGAAGATCAGGCCCAGGCCGGCAATAATGGTCAAGAACAGGTCAGTGTATTCGCCGATCGTGATCATCGGCTTGAACTGCGCACTCCAGCCGATCAGAAAGTCGAGCGCCGCCGGGTAGACCATCTTGTAGCCGAAAAAGCCGCCGGCAAGAAAAAGGCCTACCGTGCTGAACATGAATGGCAACACGTAACGGCGCTCGTGCCGGTACAGACCCGGAGAAATGAACAGCCAAACTTGATAGAGCACGAGCGGAGACGCCACGAAAATCCCGCCCAGGAACGCGACCTTCAAATACATGTTGAAAGGATCGGTTGGATTCAAATAGACGAGCTTCTGTTCCAGTTGGTGTTTGGCCAGCGCCTCCATGATGGGCTTCTGCATGAAGGCAAAAATCTGCTCGTGAAACCACCAGCACACGCCGAAGCCGCCGAGTATGTAAAGGAAGCTGTAGATGATGCGGCGGCGTAATTCCTCGAGGTGTTCGAGGAAGCTCATTCCCGTCATCTCTTCCGATGCACGTTGTGTGGCTTTTTCCAGAACTTCGTTAGGCATTCGGGCTCGCTGGATGATGGTTATTGTTTTCCGGCGACGAAAGGCCCTCGAGAGCAGTCGGCGGCTCAGGCAGGACTGCAGAAACCTCTTCCGGCAGACCGCGGCTCACAGAGCCCGCAGGCGGACCGCCGGTTACTTCGAACGGTTTCTGGGCGGGCAAGACGGGCAAAATACTACGCTCCGCGTCTTGGTCGAAGCCGGCGGGAGTCGCGACCTTTTTTGCCCGTTCTTCCAGTTCTATGTTCATCATCTCAACTTCGAGCTGGTTCTTGAACTCGTTGCTCGCCCGCTTGAATTCCGCCAGGGCTTTGCCCAGCTGGCGCCCGAGTTCCGGCAGCTTGCGAGGGCCGACGACGACCAGCGCCAACAGGAAGATGAAGATCATCTCTGGCATGCCCAGATTCATAAGCTCATCATAATGCCCGCAGCCATGGCGAGCCAAGAGACCCGACGCCCTGACGGGAAAAGGCGCGCTCCGTGCTCACCAAGGCGCTTCCCTACCGTCTGTTACGATGGCTGCAGCGAAACGGATTTCGCACCTTTCGGCTCAGGATTCGCATCCAAGAGAGCGGCAGTTCACCAGTCTATGGCACCACAGATGCATGGTATACTTCGAGCAACTTACGCAGTCGGTGTTCATGAATTCTGATGCTTCCCCGGCCAGCCAAAGGAACCTCAATGGCACGTAGTACACGTCGCTCCGCCATCACCGTCTTAATCGTAGTTCTCGTTTGTGGATGCGTGGGCATGCTGTTTGGTCAGCATCTTACGGCCACCGCGGCCTCGAATGACGGAGATATTCGCGACAGCCTGCGCAGCTTTACGCAGGTCTATGAAGTTGTCCAGCAGAATTATGCCGAGCCCGTTAGCCCAGACAAGGCGATCTACAACGGCGCGATTCCGGGAATGCTGCGGGTACTCGATCCGCACTCCAACTTCTTCGATCCCAAAGCCTACGCGGCCTTGCGCGAAGAGCAGCGCGGCAAATATTACGGTGTCGGCATGCAGGTCGGTCCCCGCAATAATAAGGTGATCGTGATTGCTCCGTTCGCGGGAGCTCCGGCGTATCGTGCGGGCATTCGTCCTGGAGATGTCATCATCGCCATCGACGGTAAGCCGACCGACAACATGAGCACCAGCGATGTGGCCGAACTGCTCAAAGGGCCTAAAGGCACCACCGTCAAAATCACCATGCTGCGCGAAGGTTCGGAGAAACCGTTGGACTTCAACGTGGTGCGTGATGAAATTCCGCGCTACAGCGTTGATGTGAAGTTCATGATCCGTCCCGGCATCGGCTACGTGCACATCTCCGGCTTCCAGGAGACGACGGAGCACGAACTGGCTGAAGCGCTCGACGAGTTCCAGGCGCAGGGCGACCTGAAAGGCTTAGTCCTCGATCTCCGGCAAAACCCCGGCGGACTTTTAAGCGAGGGCGTCGGCGTCGCCGACAAGTTCCTGAAAAAAGGGCAGGTGATTGTCTCCCATCACGGACGTGCTTCGGCGGAGAAGGTGTACCGCGCTAGCCACGGCAACGGTGGCAAAGATTATCCCCTGGTAGTGCTGGTGAATCGTGGGACCGCCTCGGCCGCCGAGATTGTCGCTGGAGCTATCCAGGACCATGATCGCGGACTGATCGCGGGAGAGACGACCTTCGGTAAAGGCCTGGTGCAGACGGTCTATCCACTATCGGAGAACACCGGCTTGGCTCTTACCACGGCGAAGTATTACACGCCCAGCGGCCGCTTGATCCAGCGCGACTATAACGGCGTCTCCCTTTATGACTACTATTACAACAATCGCGACAATCCAGACGCAACCAGCAACATCGGCCATGAAGTGAAGATGACCGACAGCGGCCGCACCGTCTACGGCGGCGGCGGCATTACGCCCGATGTCAAGATCGCTTCTCCCAAGACCAACAAATTTCAGGATCAGGTATTGGAGAAGTACACGTTCTTCAACTTTGCCAAGCATTATGTCGTCAATCACCAGGTGAACAAGCAGTTCGTCGTCGACGAAGCCGTGATGCAGGAGTTCCGCAAGTTCCTCGACTCCAGCCAGGTGCCGTTCACTGAGGCCGACCTTGCGCAGAATATGGACTGGGTCAAGTCCAATATCAAGGCTGAACTGTTCATCAACGAGTTTGGTCAACAGGAAGGCATGAAAGTCCACACCGAGACCGATCCTGAAGTGGAGAAGGCGCTGGAACTGCTGCCCCAGGCGAAGCAGTTGGCGGATAACGCCCGCAAGATTATCGCGCAACGGAGCAATGCACGCCTGACCGCGACGCAGCAAGACGCCCCTCCAACGGCCGCAACGAACAGCAGATAGTTCTTCTGGTCTTGGAACTAAAAGCCCACGGTGATCGCCGTGGGCTTTTACTTTGGCAGAACTTTTTCGAGGGCGTCCAGCACCGAAGCTGCGATAATCACAAGCTCGGGGCTCGAGTTTGACTTGGAGCCTGACGACAGAAGCGGGTGGCGAAGGAGGTTTCAATGTCGGAGAATACTTCCAACGTCGAATTTGCTCACAAGATCCACGAGCAGGGCCACCATCACGAACCGTCTCCCCATGCGTGGGCTGGATGGGTCGGCATCGCCGAAGCCATCCTGCTTTCCATCGTCGCAATCGCTACAGCCTGGAGTGGCTACCAAGCAGCTAAGTGGGATGCGTTGTCTGCCAGGAAATATGCGCAAGTAGGACGCATCACGGTGCTGTCGCAGGAGAAGTCCACCCTGGCCGGTCAGGATCGTCTTTACGACATCGCGACCTTCAACGGCTGGGTTGCCGCCAAGACGGCGGGCAACGCGAAACTCGTCGACTTCTACGAACGCCGATTCCGCCCCGAATACAAAGCTGCCTTCGATGCCTGGCAAAAGCTCGATCCATTCAACAATCCTGCCGCTCCGGCTGGTCCGATCTTCATGCCTGAGTACACCAACGCCAACACGCAGGAATCAGCGAAGCTGGCCGAGCAAGCCAAAGTCTTCTTCGAAGCCGGGGCCGATGCACGCGAGACGGGCGATCGCTATGTCAAGGTCACCGTCTTTCTAGCCACAGTCCTGTTGTTGACTGCCCTCAGTCAGCGCTTCGAAGTGTTTGGACCGCGTGTCGCCGTGATCACGATTGCCTTGGGATTGCTGGTCATGAGCACTTATTGGATCGTTATCCTTCCGCGCTTGTAGTCAGACCCAGCGTAACAAACGAGGCCTGATCCCGGCTTTGGCGTGAGCAAGCCACACTATGGCATCAAAGCTCCGGGGGCAAGCAAACTTTGCAAGGCACCGGACGCCGCGTACGGATTCTGCCCCCGGCTTCGGACAGCCTTGAGCTATTTGGCGCCTGGGGGCTGTCATGAAGTTTGCGTTTGAGTAGGCACTTTTCCTGCAGTCTTTGTTTGTAGAGCCTTGAGGCGTGAGCGGAGTCGGGAGTAAGTGGGGATATACTTCTTCACAAACCGATCATGAAGCGCCACGCCCTGATCTTCGGTCTCGTCGGCGGCCTCCTCATCGCCACCCTCCACTACGCCGAATACCGCTTCGTCATCATCGAGCACTCGGTCGAGCTCTACAGCGCGCTCGTCGCCATCCTCTTCGCGACCTTCGGCATTTGGCTCGGCCTCCGCATCACGCGCCGGCGCGAGACCATCCGCGAAATGGTCGTGGTGAAGGAAGTGCTTGTGCCGGCGGAAACCCCCACCCCCGAACCCTTTGCTCCGAATATGGCCCAGCAGCAGACTCTCGGCATCACGCCACGCGAGCTCGAAATCCTCACCCTGATCGCCCGCGGCTTCAGCAATCGCGAGATCGCGACGCAGCTTTTCGTTTCCGAAAACACCGTCAAGACACACTGTGCCCGCGCCTTCGACAAGCTCGGAGCCGCCCGCCGCACCCAGGCGGTGCAGCGCGGCAAAGAATTAGGCCTACTGCCGTGACCGCGTCACCCGAAAGCACGATTTCCGCCCCACTCCTGCAAAATCATCCGAAAGGATGACGACATCCGGCTCGTTACGCCGCATCATGACTCCATCCTCACTCGCGCCAGGAGCCCAGCATGAAGAAAATCGTCCTCACCTTCGGCCTCATCGCCGGCGTCATCCTCTCCGTCCTTATGGGCGGCTCGCTTCTCATCGCCGACAAGATCGGCTCCGGCCACAGCATGGTTCTCGGGTACACCATCATGGTGGCGTCGTTCCTGCTAATCTACTTCGGCATCCGCAGCTACCGCGACAACAACCTTGGCGGCCAAATCTCCTTCGGCCGCGCCTTCGCCTGCGGCATCCTGATCGCCCTCATCACCAGCGTCTGCTACGTCGCCATGTGGGAGGTCCTCTACTTCAACTTCATGCCTCACTTCATGGACAGCTACTTCGCCGCGCAGATACACAAGGTCCAGTCCTCCGGACTTGACCCCGCCACCACCGCCGCACAGGTCGCTGCCATACAGCGCTCTCAGCAGCTCTACCAGAACCCCTTCGTCAACATGGCCTACACCTTCATGGAGCCCCTGCCCGTCGGCCTTATCATTACTCTCATCTCCGCTGCCGTCCTCCGCCGCAAAGCCCCTGGCGAGCCCACCGCCGCTCCCGCAGTCATGACCACCTAAATCAAAAGGCCGGGGCCTAAGCCCCGACCTTCCGTCTTCTGAACTGTCAGCTTCCTTCCCATTCTCCGGAGCCGGCGGCTTCCACTGCCGCCCCGGGGAGAAAGATAGATTCGTGTCCTACCGGTCGCCAGGCATTGAGTGCGCTTCCGAGAAGGACCGTATCGGGCATCGGCCTAACCGGCATGAAGTCACTGTGGCGACATCACGACCGTGCCGCTCTCCGCCGGACAGGTACCGAACGTGGAAGATGAGGTAAAGTTACCGCTTAGCGTTCCCGTCTGGGTTGCCAGCGATCCCTGAATCGTAATGACAGTGTGCGTCGTGGTGTCGGTAACAATCAGCGTGAAATTCGAGCCGTTGGTAGTAGCTGTCGCTTGTAGCGTCGCCGGATTGATACACATGGTGGGAGGAGCCACCACACCCCCGGTATACGTGATCGAGCCACCGCTGTAGTTGGGTCCCGCCTGGGAAAGGGCTAAAGCAAAGACATAGATAGGGGTGGGGCTGGTAGTGTTTGCCGTGTAGGTAGCGATATTCCAACTGCCAAACAGCCCTGCGTTTTGAGTTGTGCTGTTGCTTCCACCGCAACCTAAAAGGCCGGTCAGTAGCAATAAAGCCGCGATCGATGAACGACGAAAAATATAGCTAGAACTGAACAAAAACGCCCCCTTGCTGCCCGGAAGCGAAGAGCGAGCACACGTCTGCCGTCCGCTTCAAGAGACTAAAAACCCGAAGCTTAGGTGAGGGTTGCTCAAAGTTATATCCTGATCCGGGCTTAATCGCGTAAACCTGCTTTTCATTTCTTAGCATCAGCCGCTTGTTACCCCCACAAGCTTCTTCTCGAAATAAGCGGGCCTCCTGCACGCACGCCCAGTTCAACCTCTCGCTTCGGTCGGCCTTCGATTGGCACTTACTTTGAGCCGCCCAGCGCGTGTTCCAGCTGCGCCACCTGTTGTTTCACCAAGTCGGCGTTCGGTCCGTTGGGATAGTAGGTTAGACAGTTGCGAAGGTGCTCCAGCGCTCCGGCATAATCGCGTTGCGAGACCAGAACAACGGCCAGCAGTTGCTCGATGTTGGGTTGAGTATGGAGTGGATCCATGGCCAGGCCTTTTTCTGCACTGACTTTTGCAACGTCATCGTGGCCCAGGTTGTGGTTCGCCATGGCGTTGTAGTACCACAGCTTCGGAGTGCCGCGGGGATCGAGCTGCAAAGCGTGCGTGGTGTAGTCGAGCAGCTCCGCATAGTTTTTCTGCTGCACGGCGAGGTCAGCCAGATGATCGTAAGGCGGAAGGTAGTTCGGATCGGCTGCAACCGCCTTCTGAAAAGAGCTTTGCGCATTCGGCGACTTCGATGCCTCCTGGATCCTTCCCAGCTGGTACCAGCCTTCGGCATATTGCGGATAGATCTGAACTGCCTTCTCTAAATCTTTCTCGGCAGGATGGGGCTTGCCGTCGAGCAGTTCGTTGCGTGCTTTCTCGAAGAGCTTGGCCGCGTCTTTCGGAGCCGATTGCGTAGTGCTGCTGATGGCGCCCCCTTTTGCTCCTTCTTCGCGGCGCAGCGTGAGAGTACCGATGTCGGGATTATCGGTCAGATCGCGGTTGGGAATGGTAATGGTGCTGGACTGAAACCCGGCCAGCTCCGCCCTGACCTGGCAACCGATGTACTGACTCGTATTTGCCTTCTGGGCGGCCGCTCCCACCGGAGCTTTGCCTGTAGTGTTCACCGAAAGAATGCGGAATGCTCCACTCACGTCCGTATGCGCCGTGTAGCGCGGCTTATCGTCACACGTGACGGTCACAGCGATCGGCTCCCATACCGGCGCGGCAGCTTCTAACTTTACCGTGCCCGACAGATAGTCTCCAGGTCGGGCCTGCTGTGCTAGCCGATCCCAGTTGGCATATTTTCCTACGTCGCTGGTAGATTCAGGTCCCGTTGCTGGATTCGGAGGCGGATTCGTACTGCCCTTGGTTTGTGCAAACGCCACCACTCCCATGACCAGGCCGAAGAGGAGAGCAGGAAGAAATTTGATTGTCATATAGCACGCTCCGCAAAACAATTATTATGCACGAGACGAGTGTGACGGCGAACTGCATCTTGCCAGAACCTGTGCGAATCGTGATCGGATGGTAGGATTCAAGACGGGCTGGCGACTTCAGGTGCAGTCAACTGTCAGACGGCGTGGGGCTGCGTTAAGAGCCTCGTGTGGCGGGCCGGCCACGAACTTCGGTTTCGCAGGATGAGTCAACGAGAGGATTTTCAGAGGAGTCAGAGGAGGATGATATGGCTCTCAGTTTTCTGAAAGATATTCGTCCACTATTTCGCGACGATCCCGATGTGGAGGCGATGAAGGGGTTCGGCATTGACCTGTCCTCTTACGATGACGTAAAGCAGCATGCCGCCGCGATCTACAAAACGGTGGAGGAAGGCAATATGCCATGCGACGATCCATGGCCAAAGGAGTGGGTCGCGCGCTTCCAACAGTGGATGGAAGACGGGATGGCACCGTAGTTCGTGGAAGCAGCTCACGACCTCGCCCCGCGAACCTGCTCACAGAGTCTTCTGTACGACTCGGCTGAAAGGGCCTCCCTTGGTCAATTCGCACTGGCAAACGGGTGCTATACTCAGAACACATGCATAACTACAGGCTGCTGCGTAAAGGTGCGTTGGTCGAGATTTTCATGGACGGTGAGACTTCCGGAAAGACTGTCAACGCCAACCTCAGGAACGAACTGCGCAACTTTTTCGCGTCCTGCAACGTTCCGCAAGCCGACATTGACTTCCGAGTACACGAACTCTATACGACCGACGCGACCTCTTTCACTTGCGGGTAGACCCGAAGAAGCCTCGCACCATCGGCTCCGCCTTTGCCCTGCTTCGCCCGAATGTTTCGGCGTATACTAGGCTTACGGACGAATCGAGGTTCACTTCCCCCAAGAGTCGAGTTCGAGAGAGGGCAGCCCGCCTTGCCTATCTCACTCAGTAAAGCGTCGAGACGGTTCACCGTCTCTTTCAGGGATACACAGCCGGCTGTCTAGTCCCAGGCCAAACGAGGAAATAATGGAAACTGCTCCGCTCGAACAGGCTGCTCCCAGCCTGCAGCTCGACCGCATTCTCGAGAGCGCCGTAATTCTGGGCTGGAAGGATCTTGGACAATCTTGCGGCGAAGGCATGGTGCAGCTTGAATATCACGTGGGTCGCGAGGGCGCCGTGGAATATCTCAAGATGTGGTGCGCCAATGGACGCGGCTATTTGAGCCTCGTATGCGACTACTCGGTGAATCCGGGTTGGTCCGGGGGGCCTCGCTTTGCCAACGGCTACCATTCCCGCGAACTGGGACGACTCCTAGAAGCCATCATGATGAACCAGACGATGTTCCAGCATGCGTGTCAGGCTGGCAACAACGTTCTGCTGCAGGTTGGATCTCCGACCGAAGAGCAGATTGCCACCGCCAATCAGCGTATGACCGAGACCTTTGCCAAACCACCGAATCCCCCGGCTAAGCCGCGGCGTCAGACAGCGCGCGTCTCCATCGGGGCAGCAGCAGTCCCGACGACCCCTTAGGCTTCCGACAAGAGCAGCTGACGGTGGTCATGGTCTGATTTCTTTCCGCTGAGCGCGAACCTCTTTTCAAGCGCCGGTCAGCGTGCCCCGGACGCGCTGGCCATGAACTCCCACAGAAATCTCACCAAGAGGACGCCGCCCACCGCGAATCCAATAAAGCCTCCTACGAGCAGCACGGCGGCGAGGATCTCCTGCTCCGGCTTCGGAGGCGTAACGCCCAGGTAATTTGTGTAGACCCGGTAGAGAAAGCGCAGGAACAAGCCCCGCTTTCGTTCCCCGAGCTTCGGCTGCTGTTGTTCTGCTCCCGGCGTTGTCGTGCCCCTCGCGGTTCAATTGTACCGCTGCAGGGGGCCAGCCTATTCGGCGTATTCGTCAGAGCCCAGCACCCACAGGAAAGACTGAATGTCGATCATGTCACGAGGGCGTAGATCGTGCAGGTCGCGGCGCACCTGTGCGGCAAATTCCAGTAGGCTTGCGTAAGTCGGCCACGAGGGACGCGGGGTGTAATGGAAGTTGAAGTTATATTCTTCTGCCGCGATCTTGGTGACCTTCGGTTTGAGGAAGATGTGCAGATCGGGGCGCGCTATGAATCCAAAGACGGTCACGACCGGCCAGGTAAGAACGCGGGTCTGCTTTCGCGGCAATTGGGCGACCACGGCGCACCACTGTTCAAAGGCGCGCTTCGCCGGACCGGCAGCGTAGAGAAACTTGTACAGACCTTCGGCGAACATCCGTGCGCCTTCTGGCTCTCGCACGGCGTCGCGCAACGCCATTTTTTCGAACGAGAAAAGCAGATTGGTTCGGGATTCAATGCGGACGGCACGCGCGGCAATCTCGTTGAACTCTCCTTTGCGCAGCAGCGCCCGGTGCTCGGTGCGACCCAGCAGTTCGTTCCACCGGTCGTGAGCTTCGCTTTTGTACCCTCGCTCCCAGTCCAAGTAGGTCTCATCGCGGAATCCTCCCGGAAAGAACCGCAAGAACTTTTGGCGACATTCGAACGCTGATTCGCTAGCTCGGGGAGCGGAGTAACTAAGTGCGAGTGACATGACTGGCGTAGATGCGTACACCCGCGCAAGCGGGTGTATGTGAAGCGTGCATAGTTTATCTGCGCCCGCAACTGGAGACGAGGCCAGAAGCAGGACTTCGGCTAGGCCAAAGCCGGGACCCTGCGTCCCGGCTTCGCTTGACAAAGCTCAGCGCCTATTGATTAGGCCTGCTTCTTCTTCTGGTCCTGATCGAACTGGTTCTTGTCCGATTGCGGATTCTTCTGCTGGCCGCCCTGCTGATTCTGTTGCTGGCCGCCCTGCTGATTCTGCTGATTGTGCTGCTGATTCGGATTGTTCGGATTGTTCTGGTTCTGCTTGTCCTTGTTCCAATCCTGCTGGTTGCCCTGGTTCTGTTTGCGATCCTCGAAGTCTGCCATCAGATACGCTCCTTTGGTTTACTTACCCTAACTACGTATATTCGGATGGCGAGTGGGGAGCGCGAGGATGTCCCCGGAATCTTTTGCCGGGCGCGTATTAAGGCCGGAAGATTTTGAGTGAAGCAACCATGGACGCCACAGTCCGAGCTGATTAACGCCTGGAGGTATGAATCGAGAAATCCAGCAGTGTACGATGTGACATGAACCAGCCACCGCGTTGGAAGACCGTCTGGCCATGCCGGACGGCAGTATTGCTCATGGTCGTGGCGGCCTCCCTGGCTGCACAAGGCAAGTCGACGAAGCTGGTGGCCAGCGTGAAGAACCCTGGCTATTCCGGGTCGCCGTTACACAGGATCCTAATAATCGGGATGAGTGATGACCCAGAGATCCGGTCGGACTTTGAGGACGCAATGGCCAGTCAGCTCTCCAAGGATGGGCTCGAAGCAATTCCCGGCCACACGATCCTGCTTCGTCCGGAAGGTTCCAAGCTGGATATCAGTTACCTGAAGGCGCAGATCGAGGAGCACCGGATCGACGGTGTTGTCGTATCGCGCTTGCTTGGCATTAATAAGAACGTGACCTACATTCCGGGACAGGCTTACGTCGTTCCTTATCCTTACTACAATTCGTTTTACGGGTATTACGGAAATGTCTATCGCCAGGTTTACTCGCCCGACTACCTGCGCGAAGACAAAACGGTCCGGATCGAGACGAACGTATACGCGACGAAGACCCCCGAAGGAGAATTTATCTGGACTGCGATCAGCGACACGTTCAACCCGAAATCGGCAGCTAAGGCCATCGATGGAATAGTCAAGCTGGTCGCACAGGAACTGGAGAAAGATCACATCTTCGGTTGAGCCGCCGCTATCGCGAGTCTTCCTTTGAACCGACCTCGATGAGCCGTTTCGTCAGCAGCACCAGGCCAAGAATCTGCGTCCATTCCGATACCAAGTTGCCTACGACCTGTCCCCAGCGGCTGTTCGGATTCATGCGCGAGAACGCAACCACCCAGGCAATTCCAGTGATGACGAGAAAAATTGTGAGCGAGTGCTCGCGAATCCAATCCAGAAAAGGCGATCGAGCTTCGCTCTTCGCTCCGGGATTTTTCGGCTGCTTGCTCTCGCGCGAACCTCTCTCGTAAAGGAATTTTGTCGCGATAATGGTCACGCACACTCCGCTCCAATCGGCAATGGCATTGCCAAAAAACGAGCCAAAATGCGTAGCTGGATCCGATCGGGAGTAGAGCGCGATCAAAACGATCACGACTCCGAGAGCTGTGAGACTCAGGGCATGCTGATGGAGGAAACTCTTCTTCCGGGCTTCTCGCTGCATTCCTCTAATTTACGCGAAGGGCTAAATGCGAGGGCCCAATACTACTGCTGGGCCGGCGGCTTGGGCTTCGGCTCCTTGATGGCCGCAACAACCTTCTTCATCTTCTGAAAATCACCTGTCTGGTAGCCATAAGTCTGGTCGGGCAATTTGGCCGCCTCTGCTTGGATCGCCTTCTCCCGGTTGCCTGGGTTCGGATGATCGGAGAGAAACTCTGGCGCCTGCTGCCCAGTGTTGAGCTTCTCAAAAAACTTAGCCATCTCGACCGGATCGTATCCTGATTCGGCCATAAGGTGAGAGCCCAAAAGATCAGCTTGGGACTCAGCGGTACGTGAGAACTTCAGCAACATACTGTCAGCGCCGACGCCGATGCCGAGTTGCGTAAGCTGTCCCAGCATGGAGTTTCCCGCAATCGCCGACCCAAGCACGGCCGGTAATTCAATGAGCCGTGCCTTCGATGCCTGATTCGTCCCGTGACGCAGAATGACGTGCGACATCTCGTGACCCATTACGCCGGCCAATTGAGCTTCGTTGTCGACGGCCTTCAGTAATCCTGTATTGATGAACATGGGACCGCCCGGAAGGGCAAACGCGTTAATCGACGGATCAGCGACAACCTGGAAGGTAAACAGAAATCCGCTCGCCTGCGCTTCCTTTGAAGCTGCCAGTCGCTTGCCGATCTCGTTCACGTAGCGGGTCAGCGTAGGGTCGTCGATTACGTGCACCTGCTTGCGTACTTCGGCGGCCGCCTCCTGACCGAGTTGCACGTCCTGCTGTTTGGAAAACAGGTTAAAACCTGGACGAAATTGGGTTGGGCCTTGCGCTGCCGCAGTCGTGAGGCACACCAGCAGGGGCAGAAAGACTTTTGCCATTCGATGCATACGGTTCTCTGAGTTACGATGCGCCTACGATGGACTCGAGTTTCATGCGCGCCACCAGGTTCCTCGCTCTGAGTTGCCTCCACGCAGGCGATGTTCTCTTCGCCACTGCGCATAATCTATTTGAGTTCCACGCCGCCTGCGGCTATACTCGCCGCCCAACCGTGCTGGAAGCTGCAAGCCAATAATCGGATTGGCAAAGCGTCCTGACGCGACGACTTGTTGCCACGCGCGGACCTGCAATGAGGATGCCTGATGCCGAGCTCTGCAATTATTGATGTCGCCATCGGAATCGCCTTTGTTTACCTGTTCCTCAGCCTGATCTGTTCGGTGGTCAATGAAGGCTTTGCGACCATCTTTTCTTTGCGTGCCAAGAACCTGGTTCACGGCATCAACAGCCTTTTCTCTGAGAGCACGCTTGCCGATGGCCGCGCCTTCGTCGAAGCCATCTACGCCCACGGACTTGTGCGCGGTCTTTACAAAGATCCGAAAGCGGTCGATGAGAAGAACCCGCTGGGCACATCCGTCAACGCCAAGGGCACAATTGCGGCCTCGGGCGAAGCGATCACGCCGCAGGATATTGTTCACGCTCCCATTGCCAACCTGCAGCACATGGTGGACGATTTGCTGGCCGAGAACTTGCGCTTCCCGTCCGTGCTGACGCTGGTAAAGAAGGTACGCGTCAACTTGCCCGCCTACATTCCCGCGGGGACATTCTCCACCGCGCTGATCGACATTGTCGCACCACCTGATCCTTCGCGCGCTCGGGTCCTTGCCGATGTGCGGGATGGAATCGCGCTTCTGCCGCCGAGCCCGACCAAGCAGGCGCTGCTTAGCCTGGTCGCCGAAACTCAGAAAGACGTTTTCGAGTTCCAGGAGAAGGTGGAGGCCTGGTTCAACGATTCGATGGATCGTGCCTCCAGTTGGTACAAACGCCGGACGCAACTGATCCTGTTGGGCATCGGCCTGGTGGTGACGCTGGCCTTGAACGTCGACACCGTCAAGCTCGCGCAGTCGCTTTGGAGCGATCCGATCGAGCGCCAGGCGATGGTCGACGTCGCCCAGAAATACGTCACCGAACACAAGACCGTCGACCCTGTTCAACGAACCAGCGCACCTGTAACATCGGCTCACGAAGACGCTGCGACGTCCGCCTCGCCCGATCAAACCTCGCCCGCTTCGAGCCTGCAGGCGCAGATGAAAGAACTCTCTGGCGTGGGACGTCAGTTGCCCTTTCCTCTGGGCTGGCAAGCGTGGCCTCCGCGAAATCCCGGCTACTGGATCACCTCGCTCGCGGGATGGCTGATCACCACGCTCGCGCTGTCGCTGGGCGCGCCATTCTGGTTCGACACGCTGAACAAATTCATGTCATTGCGCTCGGCGGTCAAACCACCTGAGAGACGCCGGTCGGAGTAGAACACGGAATACGATGCAGCTCTCTTCGCCTGTTACAAAAACCGATACGTCCTCTTACTCCCCGCGATCGATCTGCGCGCGTTGCAGCGTGTCGGAGTAATCGATGTACACCGACTTCCACTCAGTGTAGAAGTCGATCGCGCCAATTCCGCCTTCGCGATGGCCATTGCCCGTCGCCTTTACGCCGCCGAACGGCAAATGCACTTCGGCTCCGATTGTCGGTGCGTTGATGTAGGTGATCCCGGCGTAAAGATCGCGCATCGCGGTGAAGGCCTTGTTGACATCCTTGGTGTAGATGGACGACGACAAACCGTACTCGATGTCGTTAGCGATTTCGATCGCGTTCTCCAAGCCGTCGCACGGAATGATCGATACCACGGGACCAAAGATTTCTTCCTGCGCGATCCGCATCTTGGGATCGACATCGGCGAACACCGTCGGCGCCACGAACCAGCCGTGGTCGTAAGCCTCGCCCTCTAGGCGATGACCGCCGGTGAGCATCTTCGCGCCCTCATCCTTGCCGATCTTGATGTACTTCAGATCGGTTTCCATCTGGTTGGAGTTGACGGCCGGGCCCATGTCGACGCTTTCGTCGAGACCGTTGCCGACCTTCAGCTGCTTGGCACGCTCAACCAGTCCGTCGACGAACTTCCTGTACACACCCTTCTGCACGATGATGCGGCTGGTCGCCGTGCATCGTTGTCCGGTGGTGCCGAACGCGCCCCACAACGCGCCTTCGAGCGCGAGTTCTAGATTCGCGTCGTCGAGCACGATCATGGGATTCTTGCCGCCCAGCTCGAGCGAGCAATGTTTGAAAGTCTTCGCGGCTTCCTGTCCAACGATTTTGCCAACGGCGGTCGAGCCGGTGAGCGAAACCGCGCGTACTTCGGGATGCTGCGTCATGGGCGTGCCCACTTCGGCGCCGTAGCCGGTAACGATGTTCACCACGCCGGCGGGAACGCCCGCGTCATACAGCGCCTGCACGAAATTGAAGGTTGAGAGCGGCGTGTCCTGCGCCGGTTTAATGACGGCTGTATTGCCCGATACCAGCGCGGGGAACAGCTTCCAGGACGGAATCGCCATAGGAAAATTCCACGGCGTGATCATCGCGCAGACGCCCAGCGGTTGGCGAACGGCCATGGCGAACTTGTTGGGCAGCTCCGACGGCACGGTCGGACCGAACAGCCGTCGCCCTTCGCCCGCCGTGTAATAGCCGCAGTCGATGGCTTCCTGCACGTCGCCGCGCGTCTCTTTAATGACCTTGCCCATCTCGCGCGTCATCTCCTGCGCGTACCGCTCCTTGCGCTGGATGAGCAGCTCGGAGGCTTTGTAGAGAAGCTCGGCGCGGCGTGGCGCGGGAACCAGCCGCCACTTCTTGTAAGCCTGGCTTGCGGCCTCGATCGCCTGGTCGACATCTTCCTTGCCTGACTTCTGGAAGATGCCCACAACCTCGCGCGTGTCCGCGGGATTCTGGTTCTCGAAAGTGTGTCCGGTGCGGCTGGCGATGCACTCGCCGTTAATGAAATTCATGTAGACCTTAGGCTCCGCGCCGGCAGTATTCACGGCAGCGGTCTTCTGTTCCATCGTAGCCATATAAAAGATTGCCTCCCAACAAACTGCAAACTCTTTATCGTACCAAAGAGAAACGCCTCGCTGCCTCGCCCGCGTGGTGCTCATTTCGACTTCGGAGCGGTGAATCCGGCCCGCGGAAAGCCAGAAATCCGGTTTCGTCCCAGTCGCTGTCATCCGGAAGGGTTCGTCGCAAATCGGTTGCTTTGCGCGCAGGGATCCGCATTAGTCCTTTTGGACAGGATTTACGCGCGACAAGGCGACCACTGAACCCCCTCCTCGACCAAAATTCTAGAATCAACAACTTAGCCCACGAATCCCTTCCAAAATATAAGAAACAAATAGGTTATAGGCAAAATATAGAAAACAATTGGCTTATCTCACATTTTAGGAGGTATTTTGGCCATCAGGACGCGAGGCACGGATAAAATATTGTAAACAAAGCAGTTACAACTTAAAATATTCATAACAAAGGAGTTGTTGGGCGCTCAAAAGCGCGTTTGAGCCGAGCCGACCCACTGCGAACGTTTGCGAATCCGATAGAAAGATTCTCGTTGCCCCGCCCGCCGCATAACCGACTGCCGGAAACGACTGGGTGGTCTCGTGCCACTTGGATCACGCTCCGGGAAGGTGGGGAGGATCGCTCGCCCAGCCCAAACGCCCACTTGCTCCTGCTGGAAACAGCGGGCACACCTTGCCCCTCTTCCTCAAAGTCCATTGTAGGAGTCGCTGAAGAGAGAACCGAAGGGATTTCGGAGGAAAACGGAGGGGCCGTTTCGAAATGGGAAAAGGGACCGGGCACTCGAATACGGAACGGGATGGAAATGGGCTTTTTCTGATAGCCGATTCGTTTAATTTGCACCTAGGTCTCGACCGTTGTAATAAGAATTAGACACGGCCACCCAAGCAGAGTCATCTTGTGTGGAAGACTCTGGCTGAGTTAAGTTGTGCAATCCTTTGAAGCCGACTCATTCCGTGTGGGACCATCCTTCGGCTCCTCTCGCCTGGCTATGGTCCAGGTCTCTGCGGACACGGCAAGCATGAATTCGCGGCTAGGGCTTACGCCCTTGCGGACGGGTGTCGCCCGCTAAAGCCGGCTCGAGATTTATAGCTCGCCTACCCAGGGTTCCGCCTTCGGCTGCACCCTGGGCTAACGGACAGTTCCGCCCCTTCGGGGCTAGATTCTTTAGGAGCCATCCTTCGATATTCCCCGCGTCTTATTGATTCGTGATCGCAACGAAAGTCAAAACACCCACAAAAGCGAAATCGGCTGGTGTGGGGCACGCGGTTTTTCAATCGACTGACAACTCCACGACCTTCGTTCGCCCCCCGCCCGCAACGTCGGAGGACAAGGAGGGTCGCCCGCTAGTAAAGGATGCGATGGGCCGGGGCCCCGCAGACCGCGAGGTTATTTGGAATTGGGCAGCAGATTCTGCGAGGTCACAGCATTGCTGGGGCAATTGGGATTGCTGCACTCCTCGACTTCGCGGCTGCCATCCGGTTTGGTGATGATCTTTAGGGGGTGCCCGCAGTATTCACATTTCGGATGATTCGTGTCGGCCACAGGTCGCTCCGTCGCTGCAAGCTGGAGAATGGTCTCCTCAGGCACCTGAACAATCGCCATGCGAGGGGATGCGCAGCGCTTTCTCGATTCGTGCGAATTGTAAAACATTCAGGCCGATGCGGCCAGAAATCGATGACTTCCCCCGGCCTCACAGACCTCAGACTGCAACTGCTTGCTCGCGATACCACTCCACCGTCCGACGCAGACCCTCTTCGAAGGACACGGACGCTCGATACCCGAGATGCTTTTCCGCAAGCGTAATGTCGGCGAGCGAGTGCTTAACGTCGCCGGTGCGGTCGGGAGCATATTGCAGGGATCCGGTGTAGCCGGTCAACTTCTGCAAGAGGCGGAATGTGTCGTTGAGCGTGATCCGCTGCCCGGTTGCCGCATTGAAATACTGGCCGGCGGCCTCAGCCGCGGGCGCGTGGCAGGCCAGCAGATTGGCGTTGACGACGTTCTCGATGAAGGTGAAGTCGCGGCTCTGTTCGCCATCACCGTAGGCAGTAGGCTGCTCGCCGCGCAGCATCCTGGAAATGAAGATGGCCAACACGCCCGAGTACATCGAGGTTGGGTCCTGGTACGGGCCAAAGACGTTGAAGTACCGGAGAGACACGGTCTCGAGGCCATACACCTGAAAAAATGAACGCATGTAGTACTCGCCGGTGAGTTTGGAAACGGCATAGGGCGAAATCGGGTTGGGGGCCATGTCCTCGCGTTTGGGCAGGGTGGGCGAATTTCCGTAGAGCGAAGAGGACGACGCATAAACAACGCGCTTCACCTTCGCGTCGCGGGCCGCCACCAGAAGATTCAAAGTGCCGTCAACGTTGGCGCGGTTGCTGGAGATGGGATCGGCGACCGAGCGCGGCACGGACGGAATCGCGGCCTCGTGAAAAATGTAATCGACGTCGCGGCATGCTCTGGAAATTCCCTGGAAGTCGAGCAAATCGATTTCGCGAAAGTCGACTTGATCGGCAATGGCGGCCAGGTTTTCCTGCTTGCCGGTGCTGAAGTTGTCGATGCCGCGAACGGTTTCGCCGCGCTTCACCAGCTCGCGAGCGATCGATGATCCAATGAATCCGGCAATGCCGGTGATGAGATAGGTTGCCATGATGTCTGCCACTCAGAATAGCAGGCAGAGCCTGCCCGGTTGGGGCGCAGTTGCAGATTGCGAAGTGTCAGGACCCTTAGCAGCTTGCGGAAAAAGTCTGGATTGTCCACGCCGCACGGACTAAAGCCGCGCCGCACATCACAAATGAAGAGCTTAACGGCACGAGTGAAACTCGTGCCCTGATACAAAACAGTCCGGACATGAGTTCTTGCGCAGCCTGTTAACCACTTTGAATGCTCTGCCAAAAACCGGCAAGACTGCACATCGGTGCAGCCATGAGGATTGGCGGGCGTGACAATCGGGCCGTCGGAGAACTTTCACACGTAGTCAAACAAGGTCATGAAGCCGAAATCCATGTGCAATTGCTGATGGCAGTGGAACAGCGTCATCCCCGGATTATCGGCTACAAAGTCCACGGCAATTTCCTGATAGCCTCCCAGCATAACGACATCTTTCATGACGCCAGCAGTCGCGATGCCGGCCAGATTCGTGAGCTCGAAGCTATGGCGGTGCAGATGGATCGGATGCAGATCATCACTCTCGTTACGCATGTGGATGCGGTAGCGGCGGCCCTGCTTCAGGTGAAATGAAGCAGGGGCCATGGCATTCGACATCGGGTAGGAGATTCCGTTAATCGTCCACCGGTTAAAGCCCTCCGCGGCGGCATTGTCCTTGGCAAACGTCATCTCGAAGGTCTCATCCGGAGCAAGGGCGCTTGCACCCTTCTTGGCAAACTGGGTGTAGTTCCAGCGGAATTTGGGCGGAGCGATCCACTGCGCCTTGCCCGAATGTCCTGCGTACTCGACCACGATGCCCATGCCGTGCCGGCGGTCGTCGTCGTCGGTGTCTCCCATGATCCACACTCCCGGATGATCCATTTCCACGGTCGCAGAGACTCGCTCAGCGGTGCCGAGCCACAGGACGGGCACCTTCGCCGGATTGGGGACCGGGTTCCCGTCGAGAGCGATGACCCTGAAGGAATGGCCAGGTAAAGCGAGGCTGCGAATCTCGGTGGCGCTTCCATTCAGAACATGAAAGAGAACTCGTTCCCCCTGTTTTACGCGGACAGGATCTCCGTGCCCCAGCATGCGGCCGTTGATCGTGAACCAGCTGTACCCGACTTCGTATCCCTTCGGCATGCCCCTGGCGAGGGACGCCTTCATAGCTGACTCGCCCTTCTGCTCCAGCTCCTTTATCTTCGTCGAGGGGGTCAAGACATCCTGCGCCATATCTCCACCGCGACTGAAGGTCGGACCGAATTCCTTCAGCACCAGAAATACTTCGCGATCATAATGACCGGGCTCGGTCTTGGGCTCGATATAGACCGGTCCGACCTGCCCGCTGTACTGGCCGGCGGAAAGGTCCGCGCCCGCTCGATTGTGCGTGTGGTAGAAGCGACAGCCCGAGGGTCGCGGCACGAACGAGATTCGCCGCTTCCCCTGTGCAGGAATATAGGGCGTGCCCTCCTCGGCCGCCCCGTCGACGTCCACCGGGACCATTTGACCGTGCCAGTGCAATTGCTCGGGAGTGTCGGTGTCGTTGTAGAGGTCGACGGTGACCTGTTGCCCCTCTTTGAACCGCAACAGTGGACCCGGAAATTGGCCGTTGTAGCTGGTCGTAGAGATGATTTTATTGGGCGCGATCTCGACCGGACTGGCGGCGATCCTGATGGTGTAGTCGGCAGCGGCTTCGCTGGAGGGCGCAGTGTTTGCTTGTTGGGAGATCGCCGGCTGGACCAAGTCCGCCGGCAGCAGAGTGCTACCTGCCAGCACGCCTGCTGTTTTCAAGAAATTACGCCGCGAAATCATCGTGTCGTGCCCCTTGCCTATTATGCCAAGAATCCCGCACTTACGAAGCAATGCTTCCGCATGGTTTCTGGGGAGTTGGATTCCAACCCGAAAGCATCCCTTAAGAGGAGCGTGGATAATACGACCACGCAATCGGTCGACGACGGTAGCGGCTCGGCAGGGGTGTCGGCTACACTGAATAGCGAGGCGTGATTCTGATGCCGAACGGGTATGGCGACATCGGACCTGCCACGGCACTCCTCGGTGCCTGTAAGTCATTGAAGGGCCTGTAGCTCAGCGGTTAGAGCAGGGGACTCATAAACCGTTCTGCCCAACTTCTCTCCTCTTAGATATAGACGCGCATAAATGCGAAGAGATCAAGGCGCCGCGACTGTGGTCCCTCAAATACTCAACATTTGATTAACATGAAATTGATAAAAGCCTGCCCTTGTCCATAGTCTTTCAATGGCTATGAAGTGGCCGCTAGCCTTTAGTAGTAGCATCTACAATGTTATCCCGGCTGACCGACGGATGGTCGATCAAGCCGGGACCTAGCCTTTAATATGCACGGCTCTAATGCGACGGCAATTGAGAGTTATCCACTCCCGCTTCCGTCCCGTCGCTCGTGTCCGTCCAGTCCGGAGTAGCGAGCTGATAGTCACCTGTTGACGGGCTTACGTAGACGAAAGGAACGGTGGTGGCATAGTTATGCAGAGGCCAGGTTTGCACCTTGTTGTTGCTTGGCACATACATCACGTTGCCAAGATAGCGGGGATCCACGGGTGCCGGATCTCCCATGTAGTATGTAACCCCAGTCGTGCCCTGGCCGCCAAAGTCACCAGTAGGTTGCCGGCAGAATGCATTGTCGAGAAGCCAGATGTTGTGTGTGATCGATTGTGCTGGCGGCCATTTAGTACCTTGCGCGACACTAAAATAAACGGAGTTCCAACAATCCGTTCCTGCTGCCGGAACAAAAGTGTTATGCAAGAGCGCATAGTCTGATAATCCAGCGCTTATCTGAATACCGATATTGTGGATGCCGCCGGGAGAGTTAGGATCACGAAATAGTATGAGATTGTTGGACAACTCTATTCTTTTCGACTCGCCAGGATTCGTGCAAAGCGGATACTGTGCCGTGCCGCAGTTATAGTCGAATGTAAGCGTGGCAAATCCGGCCCCCACGTTCTTCAATATATTGTTGGTGAATGTGATATCGTCGACAACCGCGATATTTCCACTCTGGCTGGTGCGTACAGTAAAGAGCACCGAGGAACCGTTTTGGCCGGCGCTTGCCCAGACATTTTCCAGGACGTTGCTATCAACCAGCACGCGTTGAGCGCTCTTGAACTCCAAACTGTTCTTGGCTGCCCACTGTGGGTAAGGTGCAAGTGTCACGCCCGGGGCAGCCCAGGTAAGCGGCTTGTAGAGCCAGTTATTCCTGATTTCGATGTCGGAGGGAACATAGGGATTATTGGGTCCGCCGCCGCCCCCAAACATAATATTCTCGGTGGTCGCGGACAGATAGTTATTGACGATTTTGATGGGTCCCGGCGTACGCATGGATAAGATCGCTTGGGAGTCGGTTGTGCCGTAATGGATGTCAGAAATGTAACTATCCACTACAGCCAGGTTCGTAGCATTCCCAAAGACCCCTTCCCCTACATCCTCGAGGGGAGAGCCATGCATGTAACACCGATCAATCGTAATCGAGTCCGGCAAAGTCTGTCCCACGGGCGCATCAAGAAGCAACAAATTGTCCGCCGAACAGTTAATCGGTGGCACGTGGTGTACGTTGCAGCCGCGAGTTGAAGCCGAGGTGATTTCCAACCCTACGAGGCGAAAGTAGTTCGCGCCCGGCTTTGCCGTGAGCGGGCTGGCCCCATTCGGCGTAACGATTTTCGGCATGTTCACTGCATCCGTAGGACTAACACGCGTGCCGGGTGCCGGCAAGCTGCTCAAGGCCGAGCTGACGATATAAATCCATTGCTGGTTAGGATTAGCTTTCGCTGGCAGTGTGAAGCTTCCGGTGTAAGTGGCCCCCGCATCCAGTACGATTACGTCGCCCGGATTCGCCGACTTCAGGTACATTCGTGAGGTCGGCGGCTGTATGAGCACTCCAGGTAGCGCCCGTTGGCAGGGTGAATGTCGTGTCGATATAGACTCGCGGGAGCTCTGGTACTGCCATTTGTCCGAACGCCAGCGTGCTCAGGAGTAAGACCAAAGTACATAGTTTAATCATCATCATCCTTACTTTTCTCGATGTTATGTGGCACCATGGTCTATCTACAGCTCCCCCATAGTGCCGTCTTTCAGGCCCCCACACTAATCCTGTGATGGTCGGGAAAACACGAGAAAAGTATCGACGCGGTAAACCAAAGTAACGCGGTTAAGTTACTTTTGTGTAATTAGCGCGGAAGTATTTTCGCGAGGAACAGCGATGTTAGGCGGCAGTCAAGACTGGCAGACGTTTAGACCCAGAGCGTGCTCAATAGGCACACACAAGGGAGCAGTTGGAGTGTAACCGTGGATCTCACCACAGGTCAGGAATTAGGGCAATTATTTACTTGACTCGCCCACGGTTTTAGGCTATAGTTTTGCTTGTGGAGAGCAAGCACTCATGAGCGAACCAAAGAGCCTGCAAGAAGCAATCGTTTACTTCTCCAATCCCGATAACTGCATTGACTATCTCGCCGCTCCGGCGCTGGCCCCATGGCAGTTACCTGCCCTACTTGCGGCTCTGACAAAGTCAGCGTATCAACACCAAACGCCAGACTTGGAAGTGCCCCAAGCATCACTCCGAAGCGTGAGTTCTCCATCAAGGTCGGAAGTGTTTGCGAGGATTCCGCCATCGGTCTCGACAAGTGGCTCACCGCTCTTTGGCTGCTCACCAATTGCAAGAACGGCATCAGCAGTTGCGAACTTGCCCGCGATCTTGACGTGACTCAGAAAACCGCTTGGTTCATGCTGCACCGCATTCGTTTGGCTATGCAGGATGAAACCTTCGGCAGCAAGCTCGGCGGTGAAGTCGAAGTTGACGAAACCTTCATCGGCGGCAAAGCCCGCAACATGCATCTCGACAAACGAGAACGCCGCATCACTGGTACTGGCGGCAAAGACAAAACCATCGTGTTCGGCGCATTGGAACGTGGCGGCAAGGTTCGCACTATGGTAGTTGCTGACCGCAAGCGAGCGCGACTTGCACTCTTGCGTTAAAGAGCACGTCGAAGCTGGCGCGGCTCTCTACTCCGATGCGCTTGCAGTCCTATGACGGGTTGGCTCAGGAGTATGCCCACAAAGTTATTGACCATGCCGAGAAATACGTTGACGGGCAGGTTCACACCAATGGACTCGAAAACTTCTGGAGCCTGCTCAAGCGCGGCATCGCGGGAAGCTACGTTAGCGTCGAACCATTCCATCTGTTTCGTTACCTTGATGAGCAAATGTTCCGCTACAACAATCGTGCGACTAAAGACAACCCTCTGAATGATGCCGACCGCTTCGATTTAGCCGTTCGCAAGATATTCGGCAAGCGCCTTACCTTCGCTCAGCTAACCGGAAAGCTATGCGAAACGCCGTTCTAATCCTTATCGCTTGAAGCGCGGCCCGAAGAAGAAGGCGCGATTGGCGACAACTCCAGAGACAAAAGAAAATGTCTAAGCTTGGACATATGCTGCAGAGCGTTCATATGTCCGATTAGTCCCTCTACGTCACGTTGCAATTCGCCAGTATGGGCTTCGGCCCATACGGCTTTGCAATTAAAGCAATTTACCGGCAATGTGTTTAGCTGACTGACCGGAACGCAGATGGTGGCGGAGCAGTTCTTGCAAGTCATCTGCAAACTGACAATATCGCCCAATTCGATGAATCGTTTGGTTTGTTCTGTCATGGCTTGCTTCTCTTAGCCGCCCGCTTTTGTTTTGCGCGTTTGCGCTTCTGTTGATACTGCTTTTCGCGCTTCACGATCTCATCGTGAGACACGGAGAAAACCTTTCGCACAACGGCATCGAATTTTTCAAATTCACTGTTCTGCGTCATTGTCTCTGATTTAACTGTTTCAGTTGTTCTAATCCTTCTTTTCCTAAATGTAATCCCCGTCCTCCGCCATGCTTCTTATCGCCCATAAGTTCCTTGAGGGGAAATCTCCGATCACGCCTAATCTGATCTTTCCGATTATCTCTGTCCTTCATAGTCTCGAAAGCAATTAGATCAGCCGCTTGGAGAGGAAGCACCTTCCAAGTGTCCTTTTCAATAGAATCAAATATTTGAGCATCAGGTAAATGCGACGATTTCCAGCGGTCGAACGTATTCATCATGTGCTGTGAGACTTCGCCGTGCTCATATACGATCTTCACCGCTGGCCGGGTATCCAGTCTATGCGCCTCTCGTACTATTTCTGGAAAAAGCAGCCATGCGAGACCAGCGTAAGACTCTCGATCAATGTACGACTGTTTAATTGCTGGATAGGTTTCTGACAATTCAGCCCTGTCCAATGTAATGCCGAGAATATGAATGTGGAATCGGTTTAGAATCGACAGCAACTCAGCTATGAACAGTTTTTTCTCAGCAATACTCCAACCCTCAAACTCGCCATGACGACTCTCGCAGTCGCTTGCATGATAGCGCGATATGCATTTTCTTCCAGCGCGTTTCAGTTCCCAATTCTTACGCTCCAGACATCTTTTCCAGTCACGATTTATCCATGTCCAATCGGTGCCTTTGGCAATCGCACATCCTAGTGCGAAGGTCTGATGCTGTCCTGCGCTCTCATCAATGTAGGCGCGAACTACCACGAAAATCTCCTTGGAAAAGCCTCGTCGCCCATCGCAGCCCCAAAACTCCCTAAGCGGCAGACTTTCCACCCGAATAAGCGAGGTCACGATACACCCCCGCCCGCCTCACCACCCCCATCATTTACCCGACCCGTTGGCGAGTCAAGTAAATAATTGCCGGAATTAGACTAATACGTGAGGACAATCCGTAACGAACCAAGGCGGCTTACTTGGGCCTTACGGCGGTAAGCCCTAAAATTGTGAGTTGCATGTAGCTGGCTACGTAAACCTTGCCGTTTGCCACTATTGGGACCAGGTTAGCGTTAGCATTGGGCAACGGCCAGCTCCCCACAACCCCTTGGAAGATCTGGTTTATAACGCCCTTTGTTTGCGTTTCGGGATCAAAGGCGTAGAGATAGATGCTTTGAACATGCGCACGAGAAAGTGCCCAAATCAGCGGGGTAGAATGGCCGTTTGACGAAATTGTCGTGAAGAACCCCGGATCCTGCCCGCCAAGGATCCAATTCGAAGTGCCGATATTGGTTAGAATGGGACTGGGATTTGTCGTAAGCTTCCAGACGTTGACGCGAGGACCGCCGCTGGTGACTACCCTTGGCGCTCCATCCGGACCAACGAAATACGACTGCCCACACCAACACCTGCCGATGGCATAAGTCCCCACTACGTGGTTGGTGATAGCGGAATATCCGCCCAGGCTGTCCTCATTCAACAGGAACATATTTCCCTCTTTGCCTGCTGCTACCGCCAGGTGTGGCATTGGCCCCGGCTGGTCCGGCAGAACGAGCACTCCACCTGAACCGAAGTCTCCGTCTGTCTGATCTAAGATGGCTTGGTCGCTCGGTGTAAACAGGTCGATTACACTGTTGAGATCGGGCGATACCTTCACGACACTTTCTTGGATATTGGTTACGCCATCATACGTCGTTCCAGACGGATCCGAGTTCCCGGTAATAAACAATACATTACCAGCGTCGTCCGACGCCGGTCCGTATCCGGACATCCAGATCGAAGAAAGGAACCAAGAGTGTGGAGAGGTAGCTTGCGTATTTGTAAGCTGGTTCGAGGGCAGCGGAGTTAACGACGCCGCATTCCACCCTAACAACCAGCCCCGCGAAAACTTGGGGTTCAAATCGCAAAAACTTCCGAATGCCGCGTAGACATTCCCGTTAACTAATAGCAGAGCAGGCCGTTGCTTCTGGTAGGTTGCATTAAAGTGGACTGTCACTCCGCTAAACAACAGGTGTGAAGCGGATACCACCTACGGAGTAACTTTGTCGGCTAGGTTCCCCAAGTCCAAAGCATGAAGCCGGTACGCCGGTCCAGTCTTGTCACCGGTATAGGCCATGACATACAACGTATTGCTCTGGATGTCGATCACTGGAGTGGAAGTGATGCCGATATTTTTTTTACCGCCGCCACAACCGGCCGCCTGCAAAGCAGGGATCCCCAGATTATTCGTCAGCAGAACGCCCCCATTATCAGAGTCGATTATATATATCGTGTTATTGGCTGTAGCTACATAAACGACATTGTGAATACCTTGAAAGTTACCCGCGGTAACATGTACTCCCGGCACGACCAGCCGTTGTGCATCCACCCTGTCGTCTAGTGCAACAGTGTGCAAAAGATACACTTCCGAGCTATTTATAGTGTATATCTATCTATCTAAACCGATATTATATGAAATGCCAATAGCTTTAGCATGACCTGGTGATTGTTGCGAGGCCAGTGGTCGATATTTGTGTGTGGACGGTAAGAGCCAGGACAGCGCGGTGAAGGTCGCTTTCGGGGCGTGGGTGTAGAAACGGCTCGTACCGATCGATCTACCACTAAGTTGCTATTGACACTGCTGCAAACCGGCGACACAATTCCTGCCGCCATCCCGCGATCAGGACGCCTGAAGGCAGGGTGCCGTTCAGCGCTGATCCGCGATTCAGACAACGGAGCGTGTTATGCGATCGTCGATGCCGCTTATTGCGCTGTTTCTGCTTTTGTCCATTGTCCCTACCAGTTCCGCACAGCAAGGCGCTGCTCCAACTATAGATGGAGGCGGTACTACGAATTATGTGCCTATTTGGACGAGCAGCACGACGCTAGGAAATTCCAACATATACCAGGCAGGTTCCAGTATCGGGATCGGAACGACCACTCCGGGAAGTGCGCTCGAAGTCCACGGCGATATCACGGCCACCACGTACAAAATAGCGGGCTCCACGATGCTAAACGGCGATGCCCGTAACGCTAATGTATTTCTCGGGCCCGGTGCGGGTGCGCGTGATATCGCAGCGGACAACAAAGGGGTCGACAATACGTTCCTGGGGCGGAACGCTGGTGTCGCGAACACCACCGGGCAGCGCAATTCCTTCACGGGTGCATTTTCCGGGACTAGCACCGTTACCGGATCTTTCGACACGTTTACCGGGGAGGATACCGGATTCTTCAACACAACCGGAAGTTACAACACGTTTACGGGCAGGGCGGCAGGTTACTACAGTACGACCGGCAGCAATGACATTTTTGAAGGGTACGATGCCGGCATATTGAACAAGACCGGGAGTGACGACATCTATGTGGGCAATGAAGGCAACGCTTCAGGAAACGAATCGAATACCATTCGCCTAGGAGATCCAGTCCACCAAACTGCTACATACATCGCGGGTATCTATGGTTCGACGGCCTCGAGCGGTGTGCCTGTTTATATTGACTCGAATGGACAACTTGGAACTTCCCCTTCTTCGATTCGTTTTAAAGAGCAGGTGCGCAACATGGGGGACTATAGCAGCAAGCTCATGCAGCTCCGGCCCGTGACCTTCGTATATAAACCTGAATATGACAGAGGACTCCGCACACTGCAATATGGGCTGATTGCCGAAGAGGTGGCAAAAATATATCCCGAGCTGGTGGCCTACGACAACGATGGCAGACCCTACACAGTGCGCTACCAATATCTCGCCAGCATGTTGTTGAACGAAGTACAGAAGGAGCACCACCATGCCGAGGCACAGGCAGTGGTTATCACGGAGCAAGCGGATAAGATCGAGGCATTAGAGCAGCGTCTGTCTCGGCTGGAAAGACTGCTCGAAATCTCAGCAAGTACCTCTGGATTCAACCATTCCCGGGCGACCCTGCAATTGCCGGGAAAGTCGCAGTAGCCCTTTTTCGTCAGCTTGTACAAAGGACTTCGTCAGTCTATGCAGAGCCGGAAATAAAGGTCATAAGGCGAGCGACCTTGGTTTTGAGGAGGTGATCCAGAGGCTCTTTCCATGCTCTTCAAATGAAAAATTACCGGCTACGCAAGCGGCGCGTTACGGCAAGGACTGTTCTTACTCTTATTTTGACCTACCCAACCGCGCTTTGGAAGTGGGAATAGTGCGGTGAGTGTGCACCGTCGTCCCGTCCCGAGGGCCCCTACCGAATATCGACACTAACTCCGTGTCGACACAACTTCCGAAGACATTGATCGGGAAATATCCGGCCGGGCGCAGGCTGTTCTGATAAACACTTGTTCATCGGCCACGGCTCCAAAGTGCCCAGCCTATCGATGGTCTTGACATCCTTCGTTGGTGCAGATACCGTATGCGAAACCGGTTTTCGAATCAAATCCCATCGCTGGGAACAATCCACGACTTGCGGTGGCATGCTAACAAGTACCCGATAGGTCGGCACTTTGCTTACGTTCGTTCGTGCTAAGGGCCATACCGATTAACGAATTCCTCGCGACGACATGAAGCGTGGTCGTGGCAAAAAATGGGCTTGAAGCAAGAGTGGTCTTCGTAGCTTGAAGCTCTCTTTAGCCGCGGAACCATACCAGACATCGCGCTATAGATCCCACGACTGGAATCCCACTTGGAGTTCCTTCATAAAGAGGTGCACGATGAAACACTACCTCTATGTTACCATTATTACACTGCTGCTCATGGCGCTCCCGAGTCATGCGCAGCAAATGTCGGACTTGGCTGCAGGACGATTCTTAGATCAAGCCACCTTCGGCCCCTCTCCCGCTGCGATCACCCAGATTGAGCAGATGGGGATTAGCGGCTGGCTCTCGTGGCAATTTTCGCTGAATGTTTCCAACATCCCTGACCAGCCAATCCTCAACGGCAACGGTAGCATGAATAACAATTTCATTCCGGTCGAACAGGTGCTCGTTCAAAACGCAGTCTCGCAACCGGATCAGCTTCGCCAGCGCATCGCCTGGGGGCTCACAGAACTTTGGGTTGTCTCAAATACCAGTCGAACGGTGCTCCCACCCTACGCGATTCCGCCCTACTGGCGAATCTTTCGCGACAATGCTTTCGGAAACTATCGCGACATCATCAAGGCAATGACGTTAAGCCCTGCGATGGGCAAATATCTCAACATGGCCAATAACCCTTTGGGAACCGGAACCTATTCCCCAAACGAGAACTACGCTCGCGAACTCATGCAGTTATTCACGATTGGCCTGACACAGCTCAATCCCGACGGCACACAGGTCCTCGATACGAATGGCCATCCAATCCCTACATATACTCAGGCGCAAGTAACCGATACCGCCAAGGTGCTTACTGGCTGGACTTACCCAACAGCGCCACACGCGACACCAAAACCCTTGAATCCTCCATACTATTTTGGAGTGATGTTTCCGGTAGAAACCAACCACGATAAAAGCCAGAAAACGATCGTAGGGGGAACGATCATCCCGGCGAATCAGACGTCAAGCCAGGATCTTGACATGTTGCTGAACGCGTTGATGGCGCAGTCATCGATGGCTCCATTTGTCTCGCGCCAGTTAATTCAGCAGATGGTTACAAGCAATCCTACACCTGCCTATGTACAGCGCGTGTCGAGTGTGTTTTCGAATGACGGCAACGGCGTCACCGGCAACATGCAGGCGGTAATCACTGCAATTCTCACCGACCCGGAGGCGAGAGCCGGCGATAATTCTAATTACCAGGCGCCCGCTAACTTCGGACACCTGCGCGAACCGCTGCTTTTCGTCTGCGATGTTCTGTATGGCCTCAACGCGGTGGTTAGCCCCCAGAACACGTTTTACAAATTCACATTCGCCATGGGGCAGGACCTGTGGAATCCCCCGACCGTCTTCAGCTACTACTCGCCGCAGTACGAAGTTGCTCCAGGATTGCTGGGACCGGAATTCCAAATTTATTCGGCACAGACCGCGTTAAACCGGGCCAACTTCATCAACCAGATGCTGTATAAGAACGGGGACGGCGTCAGTTCCATTGACCTGTCTCCTTTCACGAAGTTCACGGGTAACACTGTCGATCTGCCCGGATTGCTGGACTACGTCAGCTATGTGTTTCTGCACCACAACATGTCTGACAATCTGAAGCAGGCGGCGACCGCGGCGACCAGTGGACTGCAAGGCGATGATATCGCGAAGGCGGTGCTTTATATCGTGCTGACCTCCAGCGAGTACGACGTCATCCAGTAAGAAAGGATTTTTATGGTTACTCGTCGCGGATTTGTTCGTCTCAGCGCGGCCGGCGTGGCCTCGCTGGCCCTGCGGCAGTTTGGATTGCTGCCTGCTCTGGCGACCGGAAATTCCAATTACCGGGCGCTGGTTTGCGTTTTCATGGTCGGAGGGAATGATGCCAACAACACCATCATCCCGATGGGCAGCTACGCCGCCTACCAATCGCTTCGCGGGAGTGTTGCCCTCAGCGGATCTGCTTTGACGCAAGTGACGGATGTCAATGCCGTGCCTTATGCCTTCCATTCAAAGTTAGCAGAGATGGCCAGTCTGTTCAGCAATCGAAATCTTGCGGTGG
>CAWFHH010000002.1:0-783488 GCA_963815555.1 uncultured Acidobacteriaceae bacterium | reverse complement strand
TAGCCAACGTGGGAGCTTTAGTTCAGCCAACAACCCGTGACCAGTATCAACAAGCGTTGGTACCCATACCTTATAACTTATTTTCGCACCTTGATCAGCAGTCGGAGTGGGAGACCTCCTCGACCCAACAACCGGGAGTCACGGGATGGGCCGGTCGAGTGGCGGATTACGTGGCGTCGCAGGGTCTCAATTCTTCCTCCTTTCCGCAATTCATGTCTTTGGAGGGAAACGCTGTGATGGGACGGGGAGCACAAACCTCGCCGATAGTTCTTGCACCCGGCCAGGTCTTGACGCTCAGTGGGTTCATCAATCCAAATACGCGCCCGCGGTGGCAGGCCATGAATAACCTGCTGACCTTAAGCACAGGCGTTCAGTTGGCACAGGCGGCAAATCAGACATTGGGACAAAGCATCACGGACGCGAGTTTGCTCCAAAGCGCTCTGGCGAAAGGCACAGCGCTCACGACCCAGTTTCCTGCCGGTCCACTTGGCCAGCAGCTCAAAGAGGTGGCTCAGGTCATTCAGGTGCAGCAATATCTTGGAATGAGCCGACAAATCTTCTTCTGTTCGCTGGGAGGGTTTGATACGCATTCGGCGGAGCTGAGCCAACTGCCGACCCTGTATTCGCAGTTGAGCCCTGCCTTGGCAGCCTTCTACAACGCAACCCAGGAAATCGGAATGGCGGGAAACGTCACGACCTTTACCGAATCGGAATTCAGCCGCACCTTCCAGTCGTCGTCGAGTCAAGGGTCGGACCACGGATGGGGTGGACATCACTTGGTGATGGGAGGGGCTGTTCAGGGGGGGCAGATCTACGGAAGTTTCCCCAGCTTCGTGCTCGGAGGCCCCGACGACGCCGATACACGGGGCCGATGGATACCTACGACATCCATCGATCAGTATGGCGCGACGCTGTGTTCGTGGTTCGGTATACCTTCCGGGGTGCTCACGTCAATCTTCCCGAATTTGGCGAACTTCAGCACGCAGAATCTTGGTTTCCTGGCATAGCAGAAGAACGCAAGATCCGAGCTTAAGAATGTAACCACTTGCCGATGGATGAATGATCCGTGTGGCCTCGGAGACGCGAAGATTCAGTGCGGTTCAAATCGGCGTGTGCTAATTCTTGACGGGATTGCGCCGCTTCAGACATCGCGCAACCCGCGTTCCGGTGTCCTGGTTTGCCGTACGCCAATATCATGATTGCGAAACCGAACTAATCTGACGGGCGGAGAGAGAGAACTATTGGACGGCTCGACTCATCAGTCCCCCAACTTCGGTTGCGTTGTGCCTTCATATCGACACATAAATACTGCCCTGGCTGCGCGGCGCCGGTGTCAGGTGGGTTCAACACTTCGATTGCGATGGCCACCGACACTGGGAGAAGATGGTAACCAAGAGCACCTGCTGCCGGGCGCGGCGATGCGGCTCCGCGTCTAGGCCGAGCCGCCGACCAGTGTCGATCTACTGCGGTTTGGCAAAAAAGCCGGTGTTCGTAGGGGGAGTGCCCCAGAAGCCGACCAACTGATCCCTGTCATTGATGCCATTGACCACGGTCGTTCCAATGCCGTTCGGATCATCGATTGACTGCCATCTATTGTTGAGAGCCAAGGAATTGTATATGAATCCGTGGCTCGCTCCCCCTGTGTCCATATATACGCCGACGATCTGCCCAAAGTTATTGAGACCGAGGGCCTGCGTGAAGGTGCTACCTGGAAAGTCTAGCTTCAGGAAAGTGCCTTGGTTGAGCCAGAAACCGTGGTTGACCATCTTGGAATCGATGTAAAAGCCGCAAATCTGGTGCCTGTTGTTGATGCCAGTGGCCTGCGCGCCCCCCACAGCTCCGGGAATGATTAATACTTCAAAGACGCCGCCGTTCTCGTCATAAATATAGGGGAAGTCAGGAGTGGTATTGCCGATGCTCATACTGTAATAGCCAGCCGCCTGCTGATTGTCGTTCTGTGACAGGAGTTGGTTGAAGAGGGACTTCGGATAATCGACGGTAGAGTACACACCGTTTTGCAAGAAGAAGCCATGCGTCTTTCCGGCTTGGTCGATGTAAAAACCGGACGTTTGCCCACTGCTGTTGATACCAATCACCTGGGTCTGCATCGCACCGGGGTAATTCTCGGTCGTAAAGTGATTGGGCAGTACAAGCGTAAATCCCGAATTAAGGTTGACGTTGTGGTAGCCGGCGATCTCGCTTGAATTGTTGATACCCAGCAGTTGGGTGAAGGTGTCCGCCGGATAGTTGATCTCGGTAAAACTGTAAGTCATCGCTGGTGTCCGAACAGCGTCTTGTGCCCACGCGGACATACTGACCAGAACACCGAAGAGCAAAGCCAAGGTGACGAATTTCATTTGAATCTCCTGATCCGCTAGACGTGAGGACGCGGACTATAATACGAACGGATCGGATAGTCAACCAAGTCGCTGTGAAAATCAAGGTACTTCTTAAGTGCTTCTCAAGACTTTCGTGGGGGAGCACTAATCGTACCGATTCCGGAAGCCGGCCGTGACCTCGATCAATCATCTTCATCAGAGGGCCCGCTCGATTGTCGGGCTCGACAAAGACTTTGTGATTCACTCCCTTCGCCATACAATGCTGACAAGGCTTGGTGAGTCGGGAGTCGATGCCTTCACCATCATGCGAATCGCAGGACACAGCAGCATCACAGTTTCCCAGCGATACGTACATCCCTCGCCTGAAGCGGTGGAACGCGCTTTTGAGCGTCTCCAAGCGTCGAGCGATCCGAGGCAAAGCGAGCCGAAAGTGCTGCTACCGCCTACAGAATTCCCTGCAGTGGGCAAGGCAGTCGCCGTAAGTCATTGAAGGGCCTGTAGCTCAGCGGTTAGAGCAGGGGACTCATAATCCCTTGGTCGGGGGTTCGAATCCCTCCGGGCCCACCAGTTCGAATCGTCTTCCTGTAAACCCCTCTTGCCTCTCCGAAGAAAGAAGAGCCTTCTAAACGGAGCCCAGAGCCGTGTTGTCAGAACCACGGCTCTTGGGGTGAAAATGCGTGATGGGTTGCTAGTCGATCGTTACCGCAAATGCAGCCGACGGAATACCGTTGACCACAACATACAAGCTATAACTCCCAACCGTTAGGGTAGGCAGGTCGAACTTCGTCGTACCGCTCGTGCCTGGAGCGATGGAATGCGTGCTCTCGTCATGGGTACGGGCGTAGTACACGTTGCCAGTGGAGCTCTTCAGTCGAATCACTGGGTAGTTAGTCTCAGCAGTATAGTCATCTCCGTACGCACTGGCTTGCGATATGCCATTCAGGTTCGTGACGGTGAGCAGGTTGTTCACCGAGCCACTCTTGAAGGTGTGGACGGTGCTCGTAATCTTCGGAACGGCGTTCGAAGCCACGCCCGCCGTCGGAGTGTAGAGTTCTACCGTGCCGCTGAAATCGGTGAACAGAATTTGACCGCTGGGAACAACCAGCAAGTGGCCAACATAGGACGAATCGCTGGGGCAGTTAGTTGGATTGGGAGCGTTCGTGAGCTTATTGGTTGAGGTGCTGTATTCGACCATCTGGCAGCCACTGCCAAACAATCCAGGGCTCAGCATGGCAAGGACTTTGCCATTCGGTTCCAGCGCGGCCGGGCCGTCCGCCTGATTAAGTCCGTTTGCAGGGGTCGGACCAGCAGCCCACGTGCCCGTGGTCGGGGTATAAATTGCGGTGGCAACTACGTTTCCACCAAATTGAAACACCTTGCCGTTGTACATGAGGACGGCCGCGCCCAACTCCTCGTCACCTGGGTTATAGAGATGAATGGGAGTCTTCCCCGTACACGCCCAGGTTCCAACGCCCGTCGTCGTATTTGTGACCGTGTAAAGTTCCGTCCCACCCGCGGTGGAGGTGCCACAAGGGCTATTCTTCGCGTCTACCGTAAGGACTTTGCCACTGGCCAACAGAGTGAAGCCGGATTCGTCGTTGTTGGACTGACTTACCGATCCCGTCACCGTCCAGGTATTGGCGCCGTTGAAGATCACATTCTGGGCCGTGCAGCAGTTCGACTGCATGTATTTTCCATCGGCTAGAGTAACGGCCTCGGCGTCGCCGATCGTAGACCAGCCCGTGGGCGCTTTGTTCGCTTTCCAAGTGAACGTTTTTCCAGACCTCGTTCCAATCGCACCCAGGGTAGTCCAGTCAGCGCTACCGTTGTTATACTCACCACCCTCGATAACAACATTGTTGCCATTTATCTGGATATTGCTACCGAAATAAAAGGGAGCATATCCGGCTGGCAGACTTCCGCCCGAACTCCAGGTGCCATTGGCGTAGCTTCCCTTCGAATCTGGAGTAAGAATCCAGAAATGTGCGGGATTGCCGGACTGTTCTTCATGAGCCAGGATTCGGCCATCCCTCAGTACCCATGTGGGGCCAAGGTTGACACCCGGCTGGTGTGCAAGTGGAGCCCAAGTCTGGGCACTGGCTAAACTCATCACGGTTAGCACCAAACTGAAAGTAGCTAACGTCTTAACCGACTTCATTCTCTTCTCCTCTAACAGGACGGTTGGAACCTTGCCGCAATACAGGGTTCGACGCTCCTACGGTCGAACGGATTGTTGACAAAGCTCAGTTGTTGAGCTGTCTCCCATGCATCGAGAGAATCAATTTTGATAAACAGGCCTTTTGAGGGTTCGTACCTTGCGCGTCAAGAAGCAGAGTGGACCCTTCTCTATTTGTGACACTAGTCCGCCGGGGCCCCGTCGTGGTTTTTCTGGTTTGCGTCGGGGCATGTGAGGTGGCAGCAAACCCGGTTCTCGCGATTGGCCAGCAACAATATCTCGGAATGGACCAGCCGTCAACTGGGGGCGCAGTTAACAATGTAAAACTTTTGTGTACACCGAGCAGCCGCTGGGTTACTTCTGATCGGGGAAGGCGCGTTTTTCGAGATTGCGACCGTGCAGATCTAGAATAGGCACTAACGAGCTAGTTCCTATGTTCTCTCCCTCGCGTAACGTACTGCTATCGCTGATTGGGGTGTCCCTCGTGTTGCACGACACGGAGGAGTTCTTTACCTTTCCGCGGTTCTGGGCGTCCGTGGGCGGCCGGCTGCCGCACTGGCTATCCCCAAACGGCTTGGTGCACAGCGCGCAGGACATCCAAGTGGCGCTGGTGATAGCAACGGTTCTGCCTCTGGCCGTAATCGTCTGGGCGATCCTGCGTCCGCGCAAAGCCCTACTCGTACCGGTGCTCCTATTGGAGTCAATCCTGCTGGTGAACGCGGGCTGGCACATTCTCGCCGCTGCCGTCAGGGGTGGCTACGCACCTGGGCTGATCACCGCGGTAGTGATCAACCTGCCATTCGGCGTTTATGTGCTACGGAGAGCAGTGAAGGAGCAGTGGGTTCAAGCTCGAGAAGCGTGGCTGCTGGTCGCCATCGCTGCAGCGCTTCATGTCGTCGCTCTGGGCGGTTTGCTGGCAGGATGAACGTGTTTCGGATCTAACGCTGCAAGGTTCGATTTCGCCAGACTGCGGTTGCGAGCGCGACTTCCCTGCTAAGAAAAAGGCCGCCAGCTCTGAACTGGCGGCGAACGCCTGGCGTGTGAACGGCTAGAAGGGGATGTCTTCGTCGGTGATTTCGCCCGCAGTGCTCGGAGCAGGGGCGTTGTCGTAATCGGGTGCGCGTTGCTCGAAACTGCCAGCCTTCGCGCCCGAGGAGCGTCCGCTGCTGAAGCCTGCACCTTCGCCTTCTCCGCGCTGGCCGCCGCCGAGCAGAACCAGGTCGTTGACGATGATCTCGGTGCGATATTTCTTCTGGCCGGTTTCTTTGTCGTCCCAGCTTGAGGTCTGCAGCTTCCCTTCGACGTAGGCGGTCCGGCCTTTTTTGAGATACTCGCCCACGATCTCAGCGGTCCGCTGGAAGGCGACCAGGTTGTGCCATTCGGTCTTGTCCTGCCAGTTCCCTTCCTTATCTTTAAAACGATCGTTGGTGGCAAGCGTAAATCGCGCAACCGCCATGCCGCTGGGGGTGTACTTCACTTCGGGATCTTTACCAAGATTGCCGATAAGAATGACTTTGTTGACGCTCTTTGCCATGAGAGCTGCTCCTGTACGAGGAAATTGCGAGAAAAGGAAAGAAAACTATAACAGAACCGGCCGTCCGCCATCAGCGACCACTGGACGCCCGAAGTTCGCCAGTATTTTCACCGGACAAGCTTCCCTCGGGCGGCCGCATCTCACAAGGTGAGATTTCCAGTCGCCTCGACCGGCCGGAGGGGAGTCCGTTCAATGCATTCATGCAAGGTCCGCGTTGTCCTATGGATAATCGCTTTGTCGGTTTTGGCAGCAAGGGTTGGCGCTCAGACGCCGCAGGAACCGGTTGAGACGATCGTCGTGGATACGCGGGCGGCGGCCACTCCGCTGCCGCATTTCTGGGAAGAGACGTTCGGCTCAGGCCGCGCCATTCTGTCGCTCCGTGACATTTACCGCAGCGATATGCGGGAGGTGAAGAGGGTCACGGACTTCCGCTACGTCCGGTTTCATAACATCCTGCACGATGAGGTCGGGGTGTACGACGAGGACAAGAACGGCAATCCGGAATACAACTTTTCCTACGTCGACCAGATCTACGACGGACTGCTGGCAAATGGAGTTCGGCCCTTCGTCGAGATCAGCTTCATGCCGCGAAAGCTGGCTTCCGATCCCCAAGCCAGTCATCCGTTCTGGTATAAGCCGAATGTCACGCCGCCCAAAGACTATGCCAAGTGGGACGGGCTGATGCATGCTTTCGCGCAACACCTGGTTGAGCGATACGGCATCGACGAGGTCGCCCAGTGGTACTTCGAAGTGTGGAATGAACCCAACATCGACTTCTGGGCCGGCGTCCCTAAACAGCCGACCTATTTCGAGTTGTACGACCACACGGCCCGCGCGCTGAAGGCAGTGAATCCGCGTCTGCGCGTGGGAGGTCCGGCGACGGCAGCGGCGGATTGGATCCCCCAATTTCTCGACCACTGCACGAAGCAGAACGTTCCCGTCGATTTTGTCTCAACCCACGGCTATGCCGATGACACGGTGCAGAACCTCTTTCATACGAATGCAGACATCCCGATGGACGATCGCGTTTGCGCGGCGGTCAGGAAAGTGCACGGACAAATTGCGGCATCGGGCCGACCCAGCTTGCCCCTGATGTGGACGGAGTGGAACGTGCCGTCGTTCGGCGACATGCGCGCGCGGGACACGATCTACGTCGGCCCGGCGCTGGCCAATGATATTCGCGAATGCGATGGTCTGGTAACGATGATGTCGTGGTGGACATTCGACGACACCTTCGAAGAGGACGGGCCGTCACGCGAGCCATTCGCCGGCAGCTTCGGCCTGATCGCGGCCCCTGGCATCAAGAAGCCGAGCTATAACGCTTATGCCCTGCTGCATCGGCTGGGCGATGAGCGACTGGCGAACCCTGCGACGGATGCGCTGGTGACGCGCAGGAAAGACGGCACGCTGGTTGTGGCTGTCTGGAACCTTGTCGATCCGGATAAGCCGGGAACCACGAAGACGGTCCAGCTTGACCTGCGAGGGATCGCGGCGCGCACGGCCAGGGTGAGCCGGCTGGATGCAGACCATGGCAATACCCTCGCCGCCTACGAAGCCATGGGAAAGCCGCGCTATCCCACGCAGGAGCAGATTCGGGACTTGAATCGGGCAGCAGAACTGCCTGCGCCCGAACTGGCAGACATCAAGGACGGCAAGCTGAACCTGCAACTGCCGGTGAATGCGTTGGTAATCGTGGAGATCCGCGCAGAACGGTAGAGCCGGCCCGCAGGCCTGCGTTGCGCGAGCCACGCGCCCCGATTGCCGCCGGACTCCGTTGTGATGAAATGCGCGGTGACGCTGCGCAAAAGCACCGCTTTACCAGAACGAATGAACGCGTGAACCGTGCCGGCTCTTACTTGGTGAAAATCTTGTACAGCATGAAGTAGATCACCACGCCGGTCACGGAAACGTACATCCAGATTGGAAAGGTATATTGCGCGATTGCCTTGTGACGGGCAAATTTGCCCTTCAGCGCGCGCGCCAGGGTTACCAGGATGAAGGGAACAACCACGACCGCAAGGATGGTGTGGGAGATCAGGATGGTGAAGTAAAGAGGCCGCGACAGGCCTTCTCCCTGAAAGTGAGTAATTCCCGCCCGCAGCACCAGGTGGTAGTAGAGATACGAAATCAGGAAAAGAGTAGAGGTAACGAAGGCCGTCAGCATCATGCGCTTGTGGGCCGCGATGCGTCCGCTTCTGATGAAGTAAAGTCCTGAGCCGATCAGTACGGCGCTTGTACCGTTGAGGAAGGCGTTCAGCGCGGGAAAGAACGTGGGGCTGATCTGCATGGGTCAGGCCGCAGGCTTGGTCGTGCGGCGATTCGCGACGACGAACGACAAGGCGAACATCAGCAAGGTGAACAGTCCTAGCACGGCGAGATTGGCACCGAGAGAAAGCTCCGTCGAGGTCGAGCCTGGGAAGAGCAGCGAGCGCAAGGCTTCGGTGCCGTAGGTCAAAGGGTTGATGCGCATCAGCATCCGTATCCAGAACGACGCGCCCGAGAGGGGGAACATCGATCCAGACAGCAGCCATAGCGGAATCAGGAACAGATTGATGACCGCGTGAAACCCTGCGGTCGAGTCCATCGGCCACGCAATGATGAAGCCGAGCGCAGTCAGCGAGAACGCTACCAGGAAAATGACCACGATGGTCATCGCAAGACTCGCCACCGTGAAATGCACCCCGAGCAGTGGCGCGAAAACAAGAAACACCAAACCTTGTAGCGTCGCCAGCGTGGCGCCGCCCAACACTTTGCCGAGCACAATCACCGATCGGCTCACCGGAGCGACGAGCACGGAAAGCAGAAAACCTTCTTTGCGATCTTCGATCACCGTCATCATGGTGAAGATGGACGTGAAGAGGACGATCATGATGAGCGCGCCGGGAAAGAAGTAATCGAGATAATGCTGGCCGCCGGCAGCGCCGGTGGATTTGAAGGAACTGCCGAAGCCCGCGCCGATGACCAGCCAGAACAGAATCGGAGAGGCGATGACCCCGACCACGCGACTACGCTGGCGATAAAAGCGCACGACCTCGCGCCTCCACAGCGATAAGGCAGGTAGGAGAGTGCCGGCATTTCGCGGAGCGGCGATGGCGCGGGGCGGGAATGTCTGTGTTTGCGTTGCCATTATGGATTAACCGCTCTTTTCTTTGCGATGATCGTCATTGCCCAACTACCTTCCAGGGACCCACGCGGTTTCGCGGCTCCCGACGAACCGCAGGTCCCTCGCGGCAAAGCCGCTCGGGATGACAAAAGGGGAAGGGCCTTCTATGGCGCGGCTGAAGCGGCGCCCCTTCATGAACGGTGAAGGGCCTTCTACCCCGCGGCCAGGGCCGCGCCCCTTCATGAACGGTGAAGGCCTTCTACCGCGCGGCCGGAGCCGCGCCCCTTCATGATGAGTATCGCGTGCGTTCCTATTGGCTAAAGCCGTGCCTCTCTGCCTCTGCGTTCGCTGTCTTCTTTGTCAGCGTCGGTCCAGAAGCGGTGTCCCGTTCTGCGAATGAAAACGTCTTCGAGGCTCGGCTTGTGAATGGAGACGCCATCGATCTCGCCGGGAAACGCTTCTACCACATCGGTCACAAAGCGATGTCCATTCTCGATTTCGAGGCGAACCTGGTGGTCGAGCACGCTGGGCTGCAGACCGAACCGTCCGCGAATCCGCTGCGCGAGGGACTCGGGATCCGCGGCTTCCAGCAGGATCACATCGCCCCCGATTTCACTCTTCAGCTCAGCCGGCGTGCCGAACGCGACGACAGTGCCGTTGGCGTAGATCGCCAGGCGATCACAACGCTCAGCCTCTTCCATTAGGTGCGTGGTGACCAGCACGGTCACGCGCTCTTCGTCGCGCAGAATCTGCAGGTACTGCCAAAGATCGCGGCGCGCTCCGGGATCGAGTCCGGTGGTTGGCTCGTCGAGCAGCAGCACCGACGGACGATGCAGCAATCCTTTCGCCAGTTCCAGCCTGCGCTTCATGCCGCCGGAGAACGTCTCCGCTTTCTCTCTAGCGCGATCGGCGAGCCCGACACGGTCCAGCATCTCGGCAACGCGCTTCTTCAACGCTGCCCCGCGTAAACCGTAGAGATGGCCGACATGCGTCAGGTTTTCTTCCGCTGTCAGTTTGATGTCGATGCTCTGCGCCTGAAAAACCACGCCGATTTCGCGCCGCACCAGTGCCGGTTGGCGGGCGACATCATGACCCAGAATGAGGGCCCGGCCGCCAGAGGGGACCATCAGGGTGGAAAGAATCCGGAAGGTCGTGGTCTTGCCGCTGCCGTTCGGGCCCAGCAGGCCGAAAATCTCGGCGGGGCGCACGTCAAACGACACTCCGGCCAAGGCTGCTCGATCGCCGTAGGTGTGACGTAAGTCCTGAAGCTGAATGACCGGCGAGACACCTTCGACGAGCGAGTGGCCTGCGGTGCGAGTGTCCGCGTCAGAGGCTGACATCGTGGGATTCACACACCATTCTAACCCGACGAACGATTGAGCATCATCAAGGCGAACAGAAGTGGTAGATAAATGACGGTCGCCTGCAGCAGATGACGTGCGCGGATTTTTGACTCAGGCGCAACCGGCGCCAGCTTCATCGTCCACATGCGCACGCTGAACCAGAGCAGACCCATCCCAAGCACGATGGCCCCGGCGAAGTACGTCCAGCCTGCCATGCCGATCAGGGTTGGCGCAAGCGTCACCGGAACCAGCAGGATGGCGTAGAACACGATGGCGAATGCCGTGGAGCGTCCGTCACTCTCGACTACGGGCAACATGCGGATTCCCGCCGTCGCGTAATCTTCCCGATAAAGCCAGGCGATCGAGTGGAAATGCGGAAACTGCCACAGGAACATGATCCCGAACAGCAGGATGGCCTCCGGATCGATGCGTCCGCGAACGGCGACCCAGCCCAGCACCGGCGGCATGGCCCCGGGAAACGCGCCCAGGAACGTGCACATCGGATGCACCTGCTTCATCGGCGTGTAGACGAGCAGGTAGCTGGCGGAGGTAAGGGTTGCAAGCGCCGCGGTCTGCCAATTCGTCGTGCGCCACAAATACAGGATTCCCCCAAGCGTGGCGCCAAATGCGATCATCGAGCCATGTAGCAGACTCATGCGTCCGGTCACCAGGGGGCGCAAGGCCGTGCGTCGCATGCGCGCATCGACATCGCGCTCCATGACTTCGTTGATGGCAGCAGTGCCGGCGGCCACCAAACCAATGCCGATCAGCGCGTTTGCCATCGTCCACGACAGCGCCGACACGCCCGATTTGGCAGCGGCAAAATAGATGCCGCACCAGGCGGTCATCACGATCAGCGTGGTCACCCGCGCCTTGACCAGTTCCGAGTAATCCCGCAGCAGCGCAGCAAAACCGTCGCGCGGTACCGCCAATGGCTGTGTTGCCGTGCTCACGCCGTCACCGCCTTCCGCGGTGTCGCCTTCACAACCTGCTGCGGAACGTGTGTGCTAATCATGCGTTGCGTCTGGATGGCGAGCACTACGGCGGTGCCCAGCACCAGGGCTCCCCAGGCGACATGCGCCACCGTGCTGATGACCATGATCATGGCCGGCTGTACCGCGTCATGTCCCCACTGCAGCCGCGTCAGGTATGCCATAAATCCCAGGCCCAGTTGAACCAACAGCAACGTCAGTAAGATTTGCGCAGGACGCCGCAACTGCGGGACGCTGCCATAGCGCGTCAGTACCCGCACGATGGTCCAGCAGAGAACCGCCGTAACCACGCAAGCTCCGACGATATGTGGCAGCAGTTTGATGCCTGAGTGGCGAAAGGCTGCCCCGAGAATCAGTTGCACCAAAACGCACGCGGCGGCGAGGGACGCCAGCAGCGGTGTGCTGGGAGACTGGTTCCGCTCCACGAATGGGGCCTCGGTGCGCAGCCAAGTCCGGCTGGTGACCATCGCCATCACGATGGTGATGCAAAGAAAGCTCTGGCCCAAGGTGGCGTGTGCCGTCGACACGGTCCACGGCAGGAAGCGTAGGACGGTAATGCCGCCGAGAACGCCTTGCACGACTACGGTGCCCAGTGCAGCCCATGCCAACTCACGCACCCAGTTGCGCTTCTTCTCTGCCTTCTGGGTCCACACGGCCATGATGATGGTCAGTAGTCCGATGAACTCGGCAAACATACGATGGCCGTGCTCGAACTTCACACCTCCGACCATAGGAGGAATCTTGTAAAGCGAACCGAACGAGGTGGGCCAATCCGGTACGGACAATCCAGCGTCGTTGCTCGTGACTAACGCGCCAAGGACGATGAGAAGGAATGTAGCGCAAGCCAGAAATACGGCAAAGCGATGGTGTGCCTGGTTATAGGCAATAGCATTCGATCGCGAGGTCAGAATCAACTCCCTGTTAACGTTGCGTCTGCGCAAAGCGATTTCTCCGCTCGTGGGCCGGTGGTGTCAATGATTGCGATGGTTTACGGAGTGCGAATCTGCGAACTGGCGCTCGATCCTCGCGAGCGCCGACTGGCCATTGTATCAAACCAATCCGGCTATTCCTTGTAGCTGAAGTTCACGCCGGTCCTGGCCTGCTTAGGGCCGACGGTGATGGTCTGGTCCTGCTCGCCAAACTTCTCATGCACCGCCGCAATCGTATACGTTCCAGGAGGCAGACCCGTCAGGTCGAACCTACCATCCTTCCCGGTTACGGCGAAATACGGGTTGCCGAGCACGCTCAGGTACATCTTCATCCAGGGATGCTGATTGCACTTGATGGGCATCATGATCTCGGGGTTGTGGAAGCTCTTATCGATGGGAGCCGAGTCCGGCGACTGCGACTGGTTCCACTCCGGATTGTTTTTTGGCGAAGGATGGATGTTGTGCAGCGTGTGGTCTTCGTCGACGAAGTCTACCTGCTGTCCAACCATTGCCGCCGCGACATGCGGCACATAGCGGCAGCCCTCCTGCTTGACGGAGACAATCTGCTTCGGCGGATCGAAGCTGCGCCCCGTCAAACCATCTTTTACGTAAACCAAAACATTCCCCAGATGTCCGTCGTCGGTGACGACCTGCTCAGACTGGTTCTCCCCCGTACATCCGGGATCGTTCGACATGTCGATCTTGATTACTTTAGGCGGCCCACCGCTGAAGTTGACGGTACCGCTGATCGTCGCCGCCGTGGCCTGATCGACATGCGTGGTTGGAACTGCCGGCTGGACTGAACTTTGTTGGGCGGGTGCAACGGCTTTGCCGCACGCCAAAGGCAACAACAGCCAGATCAACGAGAGACAGAAAAAAACGAGGTTTTGGACGGGATGCTTATGATAAGGGTTCATGGTGAGTGACTGCGATATTTTACTTGACGGCCCTCTTGCAGGCGAGCTTTCGAATAGTGTTTTTCAACTAGTGCGCCGCGACGATCCCTGGGTTATGCTCACGCACCGTCACTATGACTTGGATCAAGACTATCCCACTCACCGAGGCCAACGAAGAGCTCTTGCGCGCCCTCGAATCGCAGCGCTCTTTGTACCCCAAAGAATACGCCACCCCAGTGTTTGCAAATGACGATGGGGTTGCAGGCATCGTCGGCTCGCATAGTCTGATTCCCGATGCCCTGTACCACGCGTTCTCGACTTTCGGCGTTCTGATGTCTCCCGAGTTGCCCCTCACCCGGCGGCAGCAGGAAATGATAACGACGATGGTGTCTGTCACCAATCGTTGTTTCTATTGAATCGAATCGCACGCAGAGTTTCTGCGTAGGGTGACGCTGGACGAAGACCTGGTAACAGCACTGCGGCAGGACTACACAAGGGCGCCTATCTCCGATCAGGACCGCGTCATGCTTGATTATGTGGTCAAGCTGACCAAAGATGCGACGCAATGCTCTCCCGAAGATCAGACGCGATTGCGAGAAGCGGGCTTCGACGATCGCGGAATTCTACAGATCACGCTCATCGCCTCGTGGTTCAACTACATCAATCGCGTAGCAGACGCGCTGGGCGTAGGGCGGGACGGGGGAGGCGGCCTGCTACGACAGCCGCAGAAACTGCAGGCCAAACCTACCCAGCCTCAGGAGAAGTAGCGGGAGTTGCATGACGGTGGCGGCGCCAGTGGAGATCGGCGATTCGCCGCTAGATTTCCACTTCTTTCGCAACCGGCACCGGCGCTGGAATGGTTCCAAGCGCCTCAATCACAGCGTCCGCGAACTCCGTGGTCCCGGCGGTCCCGCCGACGTCGCGTGTGACGTGTTTCTTCTCGATATAAACCTGCTCCAGGGCAGCCTGAATATGAGCTGCCGCCTTGTGTTCACCGAGGTGCTGCAGCATCAGAAGAGCCGAGCGCAGCACGGCCGTCGGATTCGCCATGTCTTTGCCTGCAATATCGGGGGCGGAGCCGTGTACGGCTTCAAAGATGGAACACTGCTCCCCGAAATTGGCCCCAGGCACCAGCCCCAGGCCGCCGACGAACGCGGAGCAAAGGTCCGAAACAATGTCGCCATAAAGATTTTCCATCAACAGCATGTCGTACTGGTAAGGATTCATCACCAGTTGCATGCAGGTATTGTCGATGATGTGCTCGCCGTAAATGATCTCGGGATATTCTTTCGAAATGTTGCGCGAGCAGCGGATGAAAAGCCCATCCGACAACTTCATGATGTTCGCTTTGTGAATGGAGTGGATCTTTTTGCGCTTCATGCGGCGCGCATATTCGAAAGCAAAGCGCGAGATCCGCGTACAAGCCTTTTCCGTCATGATCTTCAGGCTTTCGACCACGCCGGGCACAACTTCATGCTCGATGCCGGAGTAGAGGCCTTCCGTGTTCTCGCGGATGACGATCAGGTCGACGCCAGGATACTTGGTTGGAACGCCCGGAAGATTGATGATCGGTCGGAAATTGGCATACAGCTCGAACTGCTTCCGGAGCGCGACATTGATGCTGGAGAAGCCTCCCCCGATCGGGGTTGTGACCGGACCTTTCAGGCCCACGTGGGTCCGCTCCAGCGACTCGGTCAGCTCTTTGGGGATATATTCCTTATATTTTTCGTAGGCTTCGGCGCCCGCTGCGAAGGATTCCCACTCAAACTTGAGGCCGGTCGCTTCTAACACTCGTACGGTTGCGTTGACGACTTCGGGCCCGATGCCGTCTCCAGGAATTAAAGTAATTGTATGTGCCATTTGATTTTTGTTTTAAGGGCGACACAGATCCAGTCGCACCGTTTACAACTTTATCCTAGATCGCGCCTCCTGATCGGCTTTGACGGGCTGCGTCTTCGGCCGCGGCTTTACCCTTCAGAGGTCTTGCCCGATGCCGCACGCGAAGCATCTGCTTTTTCTTCCGTCGGCTTAACGGGACCGCCATCCTTGGTGTCGAGCAACTCCTTTAGCTCTGCCATAAACTCGCGCACGTCTTTGAAATCGAGATAGACGCTGGCAAACCGCACGTACGCCACCTTATCGAGGTTCTTCAGGCGGTTCATGATCAGCTCGCCGATCTCGCTGGTCTTGCGTTCGCGATCGGGGGAGTCCACCACAAAGCCTTCGGCATCGTTCACAATGCGCTCCAGCTTGCTCATGGAAACGGGGCGCTTTTCGCAGGCATGCAGCAGGCCGTTGAGCACCTTCTGGCGCTCGAATTTCTCCCGCCGTCCGTCTTTCTTTACCACCATGTAAGGAATTTCGTCGATACGCTCGTAGGTTGTGAAGCGCTTTTCGCACTTCAGACACTCCCGCCGCCGGCGAATGGATTCGCCTTCTTTGCTTTCGCGCGAGTCAACTACCTTGTCGTTTTCAAAGCCGCAGAACGGACACTTCATGGATGAGAAATAGAATGTGCGTACTGTTCGATTGTAACAGGGCGATAGTCGAAGAGTGGGCCCGCGGAAGGCTGATTCTGCCGCGCACAATTTCCATAGAATGACATAATCAACCCATGTTTGAGCGGTACACAGAGAAAGCGCGACGGGTTATCTTCTTTGCGCGTTACGAAGCCAGCCAGCTCGGCGGCGGCTATATCGAGACCGAACATATCCTGCTCGGCGCGCTGCGAGAGAACAAGGTCATTCATGCTTATCTTCCTCCCGACGGCATCTCCGAAATTCGAGCCAGGATAGGAGCGCATAGCGCGCGCGACCCGAAACTGGCGACAAGTGTTGATCTCCCGTTGAGCGAAGAGTCAAAGCGCGTGCTGACTTATGCGGCGGAAGAGGCGGCTCAGTTGGGTCATAAGTACATCGGATCGGAGCATCTCTTCCTGGGTTTATTGCGGGAAGACGGAAGTTATGCAGCCCAGATTCTTCGGGGCTACGGAATCGAATTGGCAAAAGTGCGCACCGATCTCGCGGATTCTGTGCCAGCACAAAGCATGCCGCAGGGGGAAGGCGAAGTCGTGGTGATCCACGAATCGAAGTTTCCAGCAACGTATGTGCAGCTGTTAGCGGCCAAGCTCAAGAAGTTTCTCTGGCAGGAAAGGCGCTGGCATCCTGCCGATGTGGTCATGCGCCTAGAGGACGGCCTCCTCTCATTCGACCTCAGTCTTGCTGCCGATCAGTCACGATTTGAGCTGAAGAAGCGGTATTGGTGGGATGACAGATGCTCCATCTGCCGCTGGCAGTTCTCCGAATCCGCCGAGCTGGAGCGCTCTCTCGGCTTCAGCAATGGCCGGGACTGGCTTTGTCTCGAGTGTCACCGGAGATTCGTGAGCAAACCGTAAAAGCAGAAGAAGCTACCGGGGCATTTCTTTCTCCACTGCCGCATCCTGAGCTTCGTCGCCCAGAGTAGCTTTAGTCCCATAGGTATGCTGCTTGCTTGCGACATTGGGAATGGCATGCCGGCGAACGGCGATCATCTCGGCGACGATGGCAACCGCAATCTCTTCCGGCGTTACCGCGCCGATCTCAAGTCCTACTGGAGCGTGCACACTGGCAAACTTCTCGGCCGGAATACCTTCCTTCTCCAGTTCTTTGTAGATCGAGATAGTCTTACGCCGCGAACCGATCATCCCCAGGTATTTAGCGTTGGCGTGAATGGCCCAACGCAGCACGCGCATGTCGTCGCGATGGCCGCGGGTGACGATGACGATGTATGAGGACTCACTCGTTTCGAGCTTAGCAAGTGCCACTTCGAAATCGTCGGCAATCACCGCGCGCGCGTCAGGAAAGCGCTCGCGATTGGCGTAGCTCTCGCGGTCGTCCACCACCACGACCTCGAAACCCGCGATCGTTGCAACCTTGTACAGGTTATGCGCCACATGTCCTGCACCAAAGATGTACAGCAGCGCGGGAGGCAGCACCGGCTCGATGAAGATCTCCAGCGTACCTCCGCAGACCAGGCCGGTGTCGTATTTAGGATTGTTGTTCAAATTGAAGCTCAGGGTGCGCGGCTTCTCTTCCTCCATCACCTCGCGCGCCGCCCGCCAGACTTCGGCTTCGACGCAGCCTCCGCCGATCGTGCCCGCGATCGAGCCGTCATCCCGCACCAGCATCTTGGCCGTCTGGAACGACGGAATGGAGCCGCGAACGTTGGTGATGGTAGCCACCGCGCCACGGCGTCCCTCGCGGCGAAGCTGCACGATTTGTTCGTAGATGTCCATGGGGGCGAGTTCAATTATTTAGATGCGTGACGACAAAGTCAAAGTGCTGCACGCTTCGCCGTCGGTTTTGGGTCCCACATGGGACATGCCGTAGTACCATGTCCCGCTGAGGTTCTCAAACCGAAAGGAAGTCTTAATGCGGCTAACAGTTGTTCGGCTTACCGCGTCAAAATGACATCGGCAACTATCAAACTTTTCCTTCCGCTAGGAGATGCCAAAAGTTTGCGCACGGCTGAGATCTCCAATTGGACCGGGAAAGCCAACGCCGCTCGCCGGACCGAACCTTCGACTGAAGAAATGGTGCCTGAAGATCGAAGCCGATAATGAAAGCCATTCGCATTCATGAGTTTGGTGGGCCTGAAGTCCTCAAGTATGAGGACATTCCCGATCCCGAGTTGCGCAAAGACCAGGTGCTGATCCGGGTGCGCGCCTGTGCGCTGAACCACCTCGATCTCTTCGTGCGCAAGGGACTGCCAAGCGTGAAACTGCCGCGCATTCCGGGCAGCGATATCGCCGGGGAAATTGCTGATTGCGGTGAATACATCGTCGACCTGAAACCCGGAGCACGCGTCTTGCTGGCGCCGATGGTCTTCTGCGGTCATTGCGAACAGTGCAACAGCGGACGCCAGAATTTCTGTTCGCAGTTCGGGGTTTTCGGCAATAACGTGGACGGCGGCGACTGCGAGCTGATGGCTGTCCCGCGGGTCAATGTCATTCCAATTCCCGACTCTCTCGGCTTCGTCGAGGCGGCAAGTGTCCCACTGGTTTTCCTAACGGCGTGGCACATGTTGGTTAGTCTCGCGCATCTGCGTGCCGGGCAAACCGTGTTGGTGTTGGGAGCGGGTTCGGGCGTCGGCTCGGCGGCTATTCAGATTGCCAAGCTGTTGGGCGCTCAGGTCATCACCACGGCTGGGAACGAGCGCAAACTCGCCAAGGCGCGTGAGTTGGGCGCCGACCATACCATCGATCACTACAAGCAGAAGATTTCCGACGAGGTAAAGCGCATCACCGATCGCCGGGGTGTCGACGTCGTCTTCGAACATGTGGGGAAGGCGACCTGGCCGGAGAGCCTGAAGTCGCTTAAGTATGGAGGCACCCTGGTGACCTGCGGAGCTACAACCGGATACGATGCCGGCCTGGACCTTCGCGTACTGTTCGCCCGCCAGTTGTCGCTTTTCGGTTCGTACATGGGCAGCATGGGGGATCTCGACAAGGTGCTGAAGCACATCTTTGCCCGGGAGTTGAAGCCGATTGTCGACCGTACCTTCCCGCTCAGCGAAGCCCGGGCGGCACACGAGTACCTGGCAAGCAGCGAGCAGTTCGGCAAGGTGGTCCTGACGGTCTGAGAAACCATGACAGCTCTGCCTGCCGGTTTCGTGCGTCGATTAGCCACTCTCGACGATGTAACGATACTCGAAGACCTGATTCAGGAATCCGTCCATGTCCTTCAGGCTGCCGACTACAGCCTCGCCCAGCGCCAGGCGGCCCAGCGGTTGGTCTACGGCGTCGATACACAACTGATTCGCGACGGCACCTATTTTGTCGTGGAAGCCGATGGGCAGACAGTTGCCTGCGGCGGTTGGAGCCGTCGCAAGACGCTATACGGCGGCGACCGTCATGCCGCAAGAGAAGACTGCTTACTCGACCCTTCACGCGACGCGGCTCGCATTCGCGCTTTCTTCGTTCGCCCGGGATGGGAGCGACGCGGGATCGGAACAGCCCTGATCCGCGCCTGTGAAGAGGCGGCCATCGCCGAGGGCTTCGCGCGGATGGAAATGGGTTCTACTCTAACCGGAGTCGCGCTCTACCGTGCTCACGGATATGTGCAGGTGGAAACCATCGACGTTCCCCTGGAGAACGGCCTGATGCTCCCGGTGGTTCGCATGAGCAAGGCACTGTCGTTGGCCTGATGTTCAGGGTTTACCCAGCCGGTTGCGACGGAGGCCTGGGTTGCGGCATCCAAAAGGTATAATGGCCTCGATGAGTTCCGGACCGAATACCCCTTACTTTACGAATCCCGAGAAGGGCACCGAACGCTTCGACAATCTGGTCGGCTCGGACCAGAGCCGCAACCAGATTCTGCGCGCCACCTTCGGCGAACAGCAACATGAGGGTGTAGTCATGGCGTCGCTCGACGCCGTGGTGAACTGGGTGCGCAAGAACTCGATCTGGCCCATGACCTTCGGCCTGGCCTGCTGCGCCATCGAGATGATGTCGATGGGTGCGGCGCGCTTCGATATCGCGCGTTTCGGAGCCGAGGTCTTTCGTCCCTCCCCGCGACAATCGGACCTTATGATCATCGCAGGGCGGGTTTCGCAAAAAATGGCTCCTGTAATCCGCGAGCTGTACATGCAGATGCCCGAGCCCAAGTGGGTCATTTCGATGGGCGCCTGCGCCACCTCGGGTGGCGTGTTCAACAATTACGCGCTGGTGCAAGGTGTTAACCAGTGGATTCCGGTCGACGTATACGTCCCCGGCTGTCCGCCGCGTCCGGAGCAGTTGATCTACGCCATTATGCTGCTGCAGGAAAAGATCACCAAGGAACGTGGCTCGTTCCGCCGCGCGCTAAACCTGGAAAAAGCGTAATTTCTTCCTCGAACGTCATGTCGGGTGTTCCGGTTCAGGCGGCTGTTCCCTGCCCGGCGCGAGCTTCCCAGGCAGCAGATCAGCTCTGCTCTGCATCGTAGTTACCGGAGCCTTGCACTTCGCTTCCGTTACGGTTTGTTCATGCGGATCTCCCGAAACCTGATTTTGGTCATCGCGCTTTTGCTGGCGGGGTTGCCCATAATTGCGCAACCGGAGCAACAACTACGGCAACTGGGTATGATCGACGTTCCGGGCGCGCCCGGCTTTGACAGTCTGGCTTTTGCCAAAGGCATGCTGTTGATGACGCATACCAGCGGATCGCTGGATGTTTTCGACCCGACGCGGCGGCGGCTTGTGGCGCAGATCACCGGGCTCCAGACTCCGCGCGGCATCGCTGTCGACGAGGCCAACGGCAAAGTCTACGTGGCCAACTCCGGCGGCAATTCGATCGCCGTAATCACCACGGCAGATTGGAAACTGGCCGACACCATTCCGGTACCCGGCCTGCCAGACGCGCTGCTGCTCGACGCCTCCGGCAAAATGCTTTATTGGAGCGACGCGCAGAACGGCACGCTTTCGCTGCTGGACGTAACCACACGACAGACTACCGGTACAGCTCAGCTTGGAGGCACGCCGAGCTACATGGCGCTCGATCCTGACCGCAATGTTGTCTACGTCACACTGGAAGATCAGCGCGAGGTCGTTGCCGTAGATCCGCGGCTGCAGATTGCGAACCGTATCAAGCTGAATGCGTCGCAGCCAACCGGCCTGATCTACGATGCGCGAACCCGGTGCCTGTACGTAGCCGTCCGCTACGCTGTGCTGTCCATCAACACCGACACCGGCGCCGAAGTCAATCGCGTTCCCGCAGCGGCGGGCGTCGACATGTTGTGGCTCGATCCGGAGTCGCGTACGGTTTACGCAGCCGGGGGCGGCGAGTTGCTGATGCTGCGTGCCGACGGTCAACGGCTAACCCTCTCCGACGAGATCGTCAGTGACGTGAAGGGCCACGCGGTCGCTTATGACGCGGAAAGGAAGATGGTCATAATGCCCGGAGGGCGCGAAGGCCGCTCGAAGCTGCTTCTGCTGCGGCCGATGAATCCGAATCCGCAATCGATGGCGAATGACAATGCACAGGCCAAGGTACAGTGAAGCGGGCCGACCCGCTCCGGCGTGAATACCCGGGCGTCTCGTCTCCGTGAGCGGGTCGACAAGCCGCCGGCGCCCGACTTAGATAAACCGCTCGAACCCAATCTCCGGGCGCTCGGTTTCCGAGATGCCTGAATGAATCCCTTCCTTCGCCACTCCATCCAATCCCTCAGCTTCCCAGGTCGTGAGCTGCTGCTGTGGTACTGTGCTGTCGGGTCCGGCACACTCGGTGGAAGCTTTTCATGAAGATTGGAATTACCTGTTATCCAACGTACGGCGGAAGCGGCGTGGTTGCGACCGAGCTCGGCCTCGAGCTGGCGCAGCGGGGCCACCAGATTCATTTCATCTCCTACTCGCAGCCCATTCGCCTCACCGGACCGCAGCCGAACATCCACTACCACGAGGTGGAAGTCTCGCGCTATCCGCTCTTCGAATATCCGCCCTACGATCTGGCGCTGGCGACCCGCATGGCTGAGGTGGCCGAGCTGTACGATCTCGACCTGCTGCATGTTCACTATGCGATTCCGCACTCGGTAAGCGCCATGCTGGCGCGGCAGATGCTTGCCTGCGACCCCAAGCGCACCAGTCGAAGCTTGCCCTACGTGACCACGCTGCACGGAACCGATATCACGCTGGTGGGCGCTGACCCTTCGTATCTGCCGATCACCCGTTTCTCCATCGACCAGAGCGATGGCGTCACCTCGATCTCCGAGTATCTGAAGCAGCGCACGGTCGAAGTATTTGAGGTCCGCACACCGATCGAAGTCATCCCCAACTTCGTGAACTGCGATCTCTATCACCGCACACCGGAGGCCATGGAACATCGCTCCGAATACGCCAGCGCCGAGGAGAAGATCCTGGTACACCTGTCGAACTTCCGTCCGGTCAAGCGCATCCAGGACGTCATTGAGATCTTCGATCGCGTGCAGAAAAGGATTCCAGCGCGACTGCTGATGATTGGCGACGGCCCGGAGCGATCGCCTGCCGAGCACCTGGCAGTGCGCAAGGGCATCCACAATAAAATCGACTTCCTGGGCAAACAGGACCGGGTGCACGAGAAGCTTCCGGTCGCCGATGTCATGCTCCTGCCTAGTCAGCTCGAATCCTTTGGACTCGCGGCCCTGGAGGCGATGGCCTGCGAAGTGGTGCCGATCGCGACCAATGTGGGAGGACTCCCCGAGGTGATCGAGCATGGCGTCAACGGATTTCTTGCTCCCGTCGGAGACGTCGACGCCATGGCGAACTTCGCAATCGACCTGTTGGCGGACGATCAGAAACTTGCGGCGATGGCTAAACGGTCGCGAGCCAGCGCGCAAGCCCGGTTCTGCGCCAGCAAAATTATTCCGATGTACGAAGCGTTCTACCGCGAGGTACTGGAGCGGGCCTCGTAGATGGCGCCCGCGACCGAACCGCCCATCTCCTCGGCCTCGAGCACGGGCAGCACTAAGCGAATAAGGGTGCCTTGTCCCGGTTGGCTTTCGACCGTGATCTCGGCCGCATCGCCGTAAACCACCTGCAGGCGCTCGGAGACGTTCACCATCCCAATGCCGGTGCCGGCAGAAGAGCTCGCGCCGGACTGCGGCATGCCGACCCCGTCATCTTCGATCTCAATCACCACCCGATGCTCTGCGCAACGGCTGCGCACGTGAATGCTGCCGCCTTCGACCTTGTCGGCAAGGCCGTGCTTAATCGAATTCTCGACCAGCGGCTGCAAGATCATGCTGGGCATGAGGTGCTCGAGTGAGGCAGGATCGAGTTCCTTCACCACACGCAGCTTATCGCGTCCGAAGCGCGCCACCTCGATGTCGAGATAGTCGTCCAGAAACTCCAGCTCTTCACGCAAAGGGACAAATGCGTCGCCCTTGCGCAGCAGTCGCCGCAGGATATTGCTGAGCTTGACGATCATCTGGCGGGCGGCATCCGGGTCGCGCCGGACGAGCGAGGAAACAGAGTTCAACGTGTTGAACAAGAAGTGAGGATTGATCTGGCTTTGCAGCGCCTCCATGCGTGACTGCAAAAGAAGCCGTTCCTGCTGTTCCAGCTTCATCTCGATGCGTACGTTGTTCAGCACTTTCAAGGCAATCGCGACGGCCATGACCGTGCCGGCGTAAATGGCAAGGGTGACCAGCCAGTTGTTCGACTGCAACGCAAAAATTCGTTTGGGAAAGGCGCTGTGCAACTGGATGTGGACGAACTCCAGTACCAGGATGAGGAAAAAGAAGGAAGTCTGCCAGTCGATCAGCGACTTGCGAATGCTGCGCCGGATCCAGTGATAAATATTGAGATCGAACAGAGGTGAGAACGACCAGATCGTCTCCCGATCGGGGGCGATGTGTCGCAACAATCCCGCCAGTAGACCGGCGAGAACGTTCATGGGGAGCGTAAGCCATTCGCCCCAGAACAGAGCGGGCAGCGAGACCAGGACCCCACCAGTGATTCCGGCGAAACGTCCGGCGATGATGCCGATGAGAATGGCGCCTTCGAAGGCGATGTCGGCAGCGTAGAAGTTGTGCACCCATCGACGCGCGAGCACTCCCAGCATGATGGGTGTCCCGACAATAAAGACAATCTCGATTTTCTCGCCGAGTGTGCGCTCCTCGCGGAATAGCAATACGCGAAAACGGCGCGCACGCACCAGCACGCTGCTGATCGCCGCAGCTACGCCGAGGCGGATCAGAAGAGTAACGAGAATGAGGCGGTTGTCCACTTGTTACCTCGGGGGGCATAACCCCACTCGGCTTATTATGGCGCAGCTAAAGCTGGGCCCCTTCGATTATTCTGGCAGCTTCGGCCAGCGCACGTTCCGCGCTTGCCGCATCGGGCGCGCCGCCCTGCGCCATGTCGCGCGTTCCCCCGCCGCGTGTACCGAGTTTCTGCACCATCTGCTTCATCAGCGCTCCCATGTCGCTGGACAATTCAGGCGTCTGGGCGAACACGATGGAGGGCTGGGCACCCCCGGATGCCAGCAGGGCGACAGCTTTGCCGCTCCTGGTCAGCTTCTGTGCCAACATTTTGATGAAGGCCAGATCGCGGTCTGCGAAAAACCGGACGACCAGTCTCTGTCCTGGGCCGGCGAGGAATTCTTTTGCAGAGTGCAGCATCTGCGCGGCCTGCAGTTCGGCTACTTCTTCCAGAAGACGATGCTGCGCCTTCTGCGCAGCGCGAATCTCGTCCAGCGACTTGCGCGCCTGCTGCGGAACGTCCCAGATGTGGGTGGAGAACACGGCAGCTGCTTCCGTCAGCGCCTGGAAGTCGTGACGAGCAGTGATGACGGCGCGGAGCCCGCAGACAAACTCGATGCGCGTCCCCTGCTTGACCTTCTCGGACCGGCGCACCAGCAAGCCCCCGACCTGGCCGGTGCTGCGCACATGCGTTCCTCCACAAGCATTCAAATCAAAATCGCGAATCTCGATGAGCCGCAACTGCTCACGTTCGGCGGGCGGAATTTTTCGCACGCCCGTGGCGCGAGCCTGCTCCGGAGTGGCAAAACGAATCTCGACCGGCCGGTCTTCGGCAATCACGTCGTTCACCAGCATTTCGGCAGCTTCGACCTGGGCCACACTCACACCGCTCGTCGCAAGATCGATGGTGCAGGTGTCGTCGCCCATATGAAATGAGACCGTCGGGAAGTTGTATAGCTTTTCAAAGGCAGCCGAGAGCAGATGCTGACCTGAATGCTGTTGCATGTGATCGCGACGCCTGGGGACATCGATCGCGCCGCGCACCGCCGAGCCTGGCTGCCATCCACTCATGTCGCCTTCCACTCGATGCAAGACTTCATGCGTCTCGTCCTCTGCTACGTCCTGCACCCTGAGGCGAGCGGGCGGGCCGCTCGAATTTGACGCCTCGAGCCAACCGGTATCAAAATTCTGGCCGCCGCTGGTCGGATAAAATGCCGACCTGTCCAGAACGATCGCGGGCGAGCCGTGGTCGTCGCACACAGCGACAACCCGGGCTTCGAATTCGTAGAGAAAGGAATCCGTGTAGTAGAGGCGCTCGGTCAAATTTGCGTCTGCTCCTTCGAAAATCGCGGGCCACACCAGCTCTGCCATCGACTTCAGCCGCCTTGCTTGTGAAATTACTGCAGGCAGGCATTTGTCTATTGTACAAAGGCACATCGAACGCGCGAATCGCGCTGGATCGGCGGGCTGGTAAAGGGTGACCGTCCGAAGCGCCGACAGAGAAAAAGGATGCCGCCGCCAACCGACTCCGAGGGCAAGTTTTTTTCGGCGGCTCGGGCAAGCAACGAGCATCAGCGACGCGAATCGGAGTAACGCAGCCGGTCTTGAAGGCGACTGCGAAGCTGGCAGCATGAAGTGCGGCTAGGCTCTTCGCTTTCGCAGTACCCACGTTGTCATGCAACGGTAATCCTGCACGATCGTCGTCTTCAAAGGATCCATCAGTATCGCATTCATCTCCTCACCCAAAGCGAGAAGCATCGCCTGATCGACCAGAAACCACGCAGAACCATCGCCAATTCTGAATAGGTTGTTGCCCAGCCGTTCGAACTCCATTCCGATCCTCGAACCCAACCGGCAGAACAGCATCCCGCGTGGCTTCAGCACGCGCCAGAGTTCGGCTACCATCGTCCGGAAATGGTTCTCGTCCCGTGCAAAATGCAGCACGGAGTTGCAGATCACGACGTCCACAAAGCTATCGGGAAATGGCATCCGCTCGATCGATCCCAGTTGGAAGTTTTCGGCGGGCAACCCGGTGTTCAAGGATTCCGACAGCTTCCGAACGTGATGGATGCCATCGGGATCTTCGTCCAGCGCAAATACCTCACAGCCCTCCCGCAGCAGATGCACCAGGTTTCGACCGTATCCGCATCCAGCGTCGAGCACTCGCATACCCGCCGCGATGTTCCCACGAAGGATCTGGTCGAATACGTAGATATCGATTTGCCCAAACTGTTCCTGAACGCTGATCGTCACTCCACCACCGTCTTCGTCTTTCGTCAGCTCGATTGCTGGAATTCGCTGTCACTTCTTACTGATTCGGACGAAGTCGGCGACTCCGCAATAAGCCAATCGCAACCTAGTCGGGTACATGGTTTCTTGAGGGCCATCGGGTCAAGGATCCGACCCTGTGCCACATCTCTGCTCAGCGGAGGACGTACCTGGAAATCGCTAGCCGCCCTTGCGGTAGAGAAGATCGCGAATCGCCTGTCTGCGCGCCTCGTTCGCTTCCTTCACGGTCTTGCGTTCTTCGGCGTCCAGACTGGCCTTCGTAACCGGGGCGGCTGGTTCGGCCTCGCTGCATGCCGGGCAGCGATTGGCGAAGCCGGGTTTGTCGGGCTTTAGCTCAAACTCTTCGGAGCAGACACTGCAGACTCGGATGGGAAATGCCATGGCCCTAGAATGATACAAGTCGGACCCATTTTCGTGCCACCATCCGGCGACTTACCGCTTGTTGTTTTCCGCCTTGGCGGACGCACACCGGATCCGAATCAAGAGCACACACGGGAACAGCTCACTACGCGTAATCAATCGGGTGCACTTCGAGCCAATGCTCATCGCTCGCCTTGCGCATTTCTTTGAGCGCTGAGTGCGCGAGGTTGGAGGTCACGCGACGGTTGCTCCAGCCAAATCCAGCAACGAAACCAAGCGTCCCGCCCAGCGCGCCGTATGCGATCGTACGGGAGAAATGGCCACGGCGGTTCTTCACATAGGATCGAAGCAACCCGGCACATACCCCAACCGTGGCCAGGGTCAAAGAGTTTCGCGCCGTCTCAGCCAGCGCAGAAGAGAATGGCCGGCCATTGAGAGAGGCTGAGTGCCCGGCGCGAATTCCCGAGGCGCCCGCACGGGCCAACTTCTGTCCGTAGGCGACATTTCTGAGAATGGATTGTGTGTGACTCATGGGGAAACTCCTTTGCGCAGACTCAGGTTCCACCGCTTCAGTTGGTGGCTCCCATTTTTTGTCGATCTTCGCAGCACAACTCGAGCGTCGCACGCGGTGACACATGCGTCTGTGACGCCCCGCACGACAGCAAGTGACTTTGGGCGACCCGATGCTGTTGGCGCTCGCACGACGGGTCCGCCGTCCGAAATTGTCGTATCTACAACTCTGGTGTGATAGGCCTCACATCTCTGCGCGACCGCTCTCACAGACCACGACGCATCCTTCGCCGAGAATGCAATTCATCAGCCGAACCAGATTCCGCTCGGTTCCAGGTTCGCCAATTCCCTACGGAATCATCGGCCATTTGCCCGGGCAAGAACCGTTCTTGCCGGGGACGTCACCTGGCTGCCACGCGCCGTCGCGTTTTATCAGTTCGACACTGGGATGTGGAGCAACATGGTGGAAGTACTTCAATCACCCTCGCAAGCGATCTACTGGCTCATGCCAGGGTCAATCCTGTTCCCTCTCATCCATCTTCTCGGCCTTGCGTGTTTTGCCTACATCGTTGCCAGGCGCCTGGTGCCGCTCGTCCGCGGCGAAAGAGATTCACGCTTCGACCGTCCCTGGATGCGGTTGCAGAAGGTTGGGCAATTCTGGCTCGGGCAGTGGAAGCATCCGCGTTACCGGTTCGCCGGCACGATGCACATCCTCATCTTTTCGTGCTTCCTGATTCTGGCGACGCGGGCTTTTTCTCTGCTGATATTTGGCGCATCGGGCAGCATCGCCACGCCGAGCTCAATCGGCCATCTCTACGACGTCGTTGCCGATTACGCAGCGACGGTCGTCTTCCTTTGCATGGTGGTTGCGGCTGTTCGACGCCTGGTCTTCCGGCCTGCAAGATACGCGGTCCCCGGCAAGTACGGTAAGGGACATCCGGCAGACGCCATCTTCTTATTGGCGCTGATCGCGATTCTGATGGCTTCCGAGAGCTTGTTCGAGGCGAGCACAGTTGTTCTTCAACAAGCTCAGGGACTGGCGGTTGATGCGCTTCCGGTTTTGTCGCTGGCCTGGATATTGAAGGCTTCGCTCGCCTCGGTTGCCTTGGTAACGGCTCGGCATCTTTATCTTGGCGCTTATCTTGTCGACATCCTCACCTTTTATTTCCTGCTGTGTTACCGGCCGTTCGGAATTCAGTTCCACGTGGAAACGTCTCTGTTCAACGTCTTCTTTGCCAAGCTGGATAGAGGAACCATTAAGCCGGTGCGGTGTGGCGTTACCGATGAGAACCTCGACCAGGTGAAGTCCTTCGGGGTGAAGAAATTCGAAGACTTCACCTGGAAGCACATGCTGGACTTCTATTCGTGCGCTGATTGCGGGCGCTGCTCCGACAACTGTCCCGCCAACGCCGTGGGACGTCCGTTGTCTCCGCGCTTCCTCACCATCAAGGCCCGGGATTACAGCTTTCAGCATTATCCCGTTGTGGGCACGGCAAGAAACGGCACCCCGCTGATTGGCGGGCTCTACTCCGAAGACGAGATCTGGTCGTGCACCACCTGCGGCGCCTGCGAAGAAGAGTGCCCGCTGCTCATTGAGTATATCGACAAAATCGTAGACCTTCGGCGCGGCATGGTCGATGACGGCAATGTTCCCAAGTCGATCCAGAAGGCACTCAAGTCGCTGGAAAGCCGTGGAAATCCCTACGGGAAGATGGAGAAGAAGCGCGCCGATTGGACCAAAGACAAGGCCTTCGAGCGGACCTGCGAGGTGAAGACGCTTGAGGCGAACAAGGACGCTGAGACGCTCTACTTCGTCGACAGCATCACCTCGTACGATGACCGGATTCAGGCGATTGGACGGGCGACAGCAAGAATTCTCGACGCCGCCGGTAAGGACTTCGCAATCCTCGGCGCGGCCGAAAAGGACAGCGGCCATGAAGTCCGGCGCTTCGGCGAAGAGATGCTCTTCATGGCCCTGCGTGACCATAACGCCGAGGCTGTCCGGACATCGGGAGTGACGCGGATCGTTACCGCTGATCCGCACGCCTACAACGCACTCAAGCACGACTACAAAGACATGCCGCCGGTTGAGCACATCAGCCAGGTCATTGCGCATGAGGTGAAGGCCGGAAAGCTTTCGCTGCTCCCGGTCGTGAACGAGAACAACATCTACGCGTATCACGATCCGTGCTACCTGGGGCGGCACAACCAGATTTACGACGAGCCGCGCACGGTGCTCGATGCCATCCCCGGTTTGAAGCGGGTAGAGATGAGCCGCTGTCGCGATCGCTCGTTCTGCTGCGGCGGCGGTGGACTGATGTTGTTCTACGAGCCGCAGGAAGAACAAAGGATGGGCGTGAAACGGGTCCAGATGGCCGCCGAGGCCGGAGCCAATGTCATCGTGACGGCCTGTCCGTTTTGCATGGTGAATCTGGAAGATGCGATCAAGGTTTCCGGCATGGAAGGAAAGATGACCGCCGTCGATCTGGCGGAACTAGTCGATCAGCACCTCGCACCAAACGGTGTGCGGGAGAGAGAGAAAGAGCTGGCGGGCCACGCCATGACCTAATGGTCAGGCCGCTCTGGAACAGAGTTTCATCGCTGGGCAGCGATTCGCAACAGCCATACAGGGAGAACGACTGTGGAAATTCTAGTTTGTGCAAGAAGAGTGCCCGACACTTCAGAAAACGAGATCCAGCTGAATAGCGCGGGCAACGATATCGATCGCGACGACCTCGTGTACTCGATCAACGAACCGGACAACTATGCGGTCGAAGAAGCACTGCAGATCGTCGCTAAGTCCGGGGGCAACGTCACCGTCGCTACGGTGGGCAGCGACGAGGACGAAGAAATCCTTCGTCGCGAGATGGCCATGGGGGCCAACCAGGGTGTGCTTATCTCGGACGAGGCGTTCCACGGCTCAGACGGCAAGGGTATCGCCACCATCCTGAAGGGCTTTGTCCAGAAAAAGAATTTTGACCTGATCCTCACCGGAGTGCAGGCCGAGGACGGAGGAGCGCAGGTTGGCGGCATGCTGGCCGCGATGCTCGACTACCCGTTCGCTTCGCTGGTGAGTTCCATCGAGGTACTCGACGGCAAGAAGTTGAAGGTGGGCCGTGAGATCGAGGGCGGCGCGAGGGAGATAAACGAGATTGATCTGCCCTGCGTGCTCTCGATACAGACGGGCATCAACGAGCCGCGCTACGTCGGGATGCGAGGCATCCGCCAAGTGGCCTCTCTGGAGATTCCCACATACGACGCAGCGGCATTGGAGCTCAACACCACCGAGGTAGGCGAGGCAGGAGCCAAGGTAAAGCGGGATGACTACTTCGTGCCGGCTGCGGGCAAGGGCGCAGAGATGCTCCAGGGCAGCAGCGAAGAGATCATCGACAATCTCGTCGAGTTGCTCAAGACCAAAGGAGGTTTGCAATGACGGCCCGTATCTTTGCTTACATCGCACACAAGGACGGCGTGGTTGATGACTCAGCCGCGGAACTTCTCGCAGCCGCAAAAAAGATTGACCCTGCCACCTCTGCGACCGCGGTTGTCAGCGGTTATGGGCCGGAGCTCGATGCGGTTTGCGTCTCCCTGCGCGCCTCCTACCCCGAAGTGTGGAAGATCGCCGGCGAGACCCTCGCCTATCCCAATGCGGAACTGGTTCGCAAAGCGATAGCAAAAGTGCTGCCGGCGGGCAGCGTCTTGTTAGTTCCTCACAACCATTTCGGCATCGATCTGGCGCCGGGACTCTCGATCAAACTGAACGCATCGTTTGTTTCGGATGTGGTGGCGATCGATGGAGTCGAAGCTTCGTATCTCAAAGTCGTGCGCCAGGAGTTCGGCGGACAGATCAGCGCCCATGTTCGCTGCGATCTCGCGGGTGGCGCGGTGATCACCCTCCGTCCCGGCACCTTCAAAGCCGTTGAGGCTGCTCCGGCCGCTGGAACGGTAATCGACAAGTCTTCCGAGGTCGGCGTGCTCTCGGCAGGACGCCGCTACCTGGGGACCGTGGTTGCCGAAGCCGGCGATGTCGATATCAGCAAGGAGCCCGTGCTGGTCTCCATCGGTCGCGGCATTCAAGAGAAAGACAACGTGGCCCTTGCCGAGGAGCTTGCCCAGGCCATGGGAGCCGCCGTGAGCTGCTCGCGGCCGGTGGTCGACGCGAAGTGGCTGCCGAAATCGCGCCAGGTAGGTTCTTCCGGGCAGACGGTGAAACCTAAGGTTTATCTTGCGTGCGGCATGAGCGGATCGTTCCAGCATCTCGCCGGGCTCAAAGGCAATCCCTACATCGTCGCAATCAACAAGAATCCCAAAGCGCCGATCTTTCAGGTGGCTGACGTTGGCATCGTTGCCGACATCCTCGAGTTCCTGCCTGAGCTGACAACCAAGATCAAAGAAATGAAAACGGTTTCGGTCTAACGACCAGGGAAAGGTCCAGCAATGATTACAAAGAAAACTTTGCAACTGAGCTTGAAGTCGCTTCGGGATTTCGCCAAGAAGCGTCTGCCTGACGAAGAGCTGATCGCCTTAGACCAACGCGATGAGTGCCCGGTGGAGATCGTCCGCCACATGAGCGACCCGGACAAACTGGGCATTCAGCTCCTGTTCATTCCGGAAGAGTTCGGCGGCATGGGTGGAAGTACCTTCGACGTCTATCTCATCTGCGAGCAGATGGCGCGGATCGATCTGGGCATTGCTACCTCGTTGTTCGCCACGTTCCTGGGCAGTGATCCCATCACCGTCGGCGCCACTGCCGAGCAAAAGAAGAAGTGGCTTGGCCGCATCGCTGACGAAGGCATTCTGTTCGCCTACGGCGCGACCGAACCCGAGGCCGGCAGCGATCTGGGTGCGCTTAAAACGACCGCGGACCGGGTCGAGAAGGACGGCAAGATCGTCGGCTATAAGATCAGCGGCGCCAAGCAGTGGATCAGCAACGGCGGCATCGCCGACGCGTACACCGTGCTGGCCAACACGCCCGCCGGCCCCAGCTGGTTCATCGTGGACAAGGGCGTTCCCGGATTCACCCAGGACAAGCCCGAAGACAAGCATGGTATCCGGCTGAGCAACACCGCGGCGCTGGCATTCAACGACGTGTATGTCGACGCCGACCGGCTGATCGGAGGCGTAGAAGGCCAGGGCTTGCTGCAGGCGCAGGCCGTCTTCGGCTATACCCGGGTGATGGTCGCAGCCTTCGGACTGGGAGCGGGCTGGTCTGCGCTGGATCGCGCGATTCCGTATTCGGTGAAGCGCATCCAGGGTGGAACGCCGCTGTCGGAAAAGCAGGGCTACACCCACAAACTCATCGTGCCGAATGTGGTGCGTCTGGAGGCAGGTCGAGCCTTCATCGAAGAGACCGCGGAGCGGATCGACGCCGGCAGCGAAGGAAGCCTGAACACCGAAGGCGCAATTGCCAAGTACATGTCGACCGAAGCAGGCAATACCGCTGCCGAAGCGAGCATTCAGGCGTTGGGTGGCTACGGCTACACCCACGAGTACATGGTGGAGAAGATCAGCCGTGATGTCCGCATCACCACCATCTACGAAGGCACCTCCGAGATCATGGAGATGACCATCAGCCGCGACCGCTGGCAGTTGCACTTGAAGACGCGCGGACAGCACTATCACGAGCTTGCGCGCAAGGTCGAAGATCTGCACGCCGCTCATCCTTATGTAGGAGCCGACACCGCTGCGTTAGCTTTGCACGCCCTGGCGGAAGTGATGGAGAAAGCGCGCATCAATCGCCTGACTCGCTATCAGCATGTTCTGTTGCGGCTCGGTGAGTTGATCGCCTATGCCGAGTCGGCAGCGACCCTGGCACGCCGCGCTGCGCTGAAAGCCGAAGGACGGCTCAATGAAAAAGCCAATGACCGCTTCGATGCCGAAGCGCTGGCCGCGATCAGCAGAATCTTCGCGCGCGAGGCGGCGATGAAGGTTGCCGGCGATGGGCTGCGCCTGGTCGTCGGAGCAGCCGGTGTGAGTGAAGCCGAGATACCTGCGTTCGAAGTGGCTTTGGGACTGCCGGCAATTCACCGCGCTCAGGCCGGTCTAATTTCCGACATGGATTACGTAGCTGATGTCTTGTACGGACGCGCGGCAAAGCGCCCGGCAGAGATTCTCACGGAAATTGCCCTCCACCGCTAGAGGCGTGAAGCAGGCTGCCGGCTCTCCTTCCACTGCCCTCATGCCTGCTCACGCGAGAGGACTGTCATGGATAACACCGCTCAACGTGCAATCGCAATTGTGGGTGTAGGGGCGATCCTGCCCGACGCTCCCAACGTGCCGGCATTCTGGAACAACGTGAAGTCCGGCCGCTACAGCATCAGCGACGTCCCTGCCGACCGCTGGGATCCCGAGCGCTACTTCGACCCCGATACCGCCGCGCCCGACAAGACCTACTCGAAGATCGGCGGATGGGTGCGCGAGTATCCCTGGGAGCCGATGAAGTGGCACCTGCCGATACCGCCGCGTGTAGCCGACGGCATGGATTTGGCGCAGCAGTGGGCAATAGCTTGCACGCGTGAAGCCCTGGAAGACTTCGGCTATCCCAAACGGCCCCTGGAACTGGAACGCACGGCGGTCATTCTCGGTAACGCCATGGCCGGGGAGAAACACTATCTCTCATCGACTCGCATATTCTTTCCTGAATATGAGCACGAACTGGAGGAATCGGCCAGCTTCGCAGTGTTGCCGAAAGCCATGCAGCGCGACATTACGCGCGAATTCCACGACCGCATCGGAAAGCGATTCGCCGACATAACAGAAGACACCATGCCCGGCGAACTGGCTAACTGCATGGCAGGACGCATTGCCAACCTCTACAACTTCCGCGGCCCTAACTACGTGTGCGACGCGGCATGCGCCTCCGCTATGGCGGCGATCAAGTCGGCGGTCGAGGGGCTGATCGAAAACGACTTCGACGCAGCCGTGACCGGCGGCATTGACCGCAATATGGGCGCGCCGACTTTCGTCAAGTTCTGCAAGATTGGAGCGTTGTCCGCCACCGGTACTCGGCCGTATGCGCAGGGCGCGGACGGCTTCGTCATGGGCGAGGGTGCTGCCATCTTCCTGATGAAGCGCCTGGCTGACGCCGAGCGCGATCAGGACAAGATTTACGCCGTGGTGCGCGGCATTGGCGGCTCAAGCGATGGCAAGGGTAAAGGCATTACAGCGCCGAATCCTATCGGGCAAAAGCTCTGCATCGAGCGCGCCTGGAAGAATGCCGGCCTGTCACCGGCGACGGCCACCCTGATCGAAGGCCACGGTACATCGACCAAAGTAGGCGATGTTGTCGAGGCCCAAAGTATGGCCGACGTTCTCAGCAGCTCGAATTTGCCGCCGAAGTCGGTGGCGTTGGGATCGGTGAAGTCGAATATCGGACATCTGAAAGGTGCTGCCGGGGCTGCGGGAATTCTGAAGGCCGCCCTGGCCCTGCGCGACAAGATGCTTCCCCCTAGCCTGCACTGCGAGCACCCCAGCCCCGACATCGACTTCGCCCATTCGCCACTCTACGTGAACACCGAACTGAAGCCTTGGGATATGCCGAGCGATGGCGTGCGACGTGCCGGCGCCAGTGCCTTCGGTTTCGGCGGTACCAACTTCCACATCGTGATGGAAGAACACATTCCCGGCAAGCTCAACGGCAACGGCAAAAAGTCGGTCGCTGTACCGGCAATGCCCCCAACCGCAATGAAGGAAGCCACCATGCAAGCCAGCAGTATTTCTTCGGGAACCTCTTCTGCCTCGTTTCGCAAAGCGCCGTTGCGGGGCGCGCTGGTAATCGGAGCTGCGTCGGAGGCCGAACTCGCCGAGCGCCTCCGCTCCGTCCAGACGGCCGCACAAGCCGGCCAGACCCCGGCAGTCGCGGCGCCCGCCGAATCCGAACTGTCCGCGCCCAAACGAGTGGCAATCGATTTCGCCGACGCCGCCGACCTCGCGACCAAGGCGGGCATCGCGCTCAAGGCCATGCAGGCGAATCAGCCTGCCTTCTGGAAGGCAATCGGGGCACAAGGCGTGTTTCGCGGGAGCGGTCCTGCCCCGAAGGTCGCGTTCCTGTATACCGGCCAGGGCTCACAATACGCCAACATGCTGGCGCCGCTGCGCGCCGCCGAGCCGATTATTGCCGAGACGTTTGAGGAAGCCGATCGCATCATGACGCCCCTGCTGGGCAAGCGGCTCACCGAATTCATCTTTGTTGACCCGAATGACGCCACAGCCGTTGCCAAGGCCGAGGAGGATCTCCGCCAGACTGAGATCACACAGCCGACTGTCCTCACCATTGATATGGGCATCACCCGTCTGCTGGCAGCGTATGGCATTCAGCCGGACATGACGATGGGACACAGTCTGGGTGAATACGGCGCTCTGGTTGCCGCCGGCGCGCTCAGTTTCCACGACTCACTGGAGGCGGTTAGCGCCCGTGGCCGCGGTATGACGCAGGTAGCTGTAGCCGACACAGGCCGTATGGCCGCGGTATTCGCGCCGCTGCCAGAAGTGGAACGCATTCTCAAGACGGTCAATGGCTACGTGGTCATCGCCAATGTCAACAGCAACACGCAGTCGGTGATCGGCGGAGCCAGCAAGGCGGTCGAGCAGGCCTCGCAGATGTTCCTCGATGCTGGTTACAACGTTGTAGAGTTGCCGGTGAGCCATGCCTTCCATACCTCGATTGTGGCTCCCGCCAGCGAACCTCTGCGGCAGATACTGCAGAAACTCCATCTGCAATCGCCCACAGTTCCGGTCATCGCCAACGTGAACGGCGAGTTTTATCCGACGGGCCCGGATGCCGTGCCGCAGATGCTGGATCTTCTGGCAAAACAGGTCGCTTCCCCGGTGCAGTTCGTGAAGGGCTTGCGTACGCTTTACGATGCCGGCGCGCGCGTATTCGTAGAGGTCGGACCGAAAAAGGCGTTGCAGGGATTTGCCGAGGATGTCCTGGGCAGCAGCGGGGATGTGGTCTCGCTGTTCACCAATCACCCCAAGCTGGGTGACGTAGCAGCCTTCAACCAGGCACTCTGCGGACTCTATGCCGCCGGCTTAGGCGGTGCTGAAGCCAAAGCGACATCGGAAATTTACAACCAGTCTGCTGTGTCGGTGCCTGCAAATGCGGCCCCTGCTGACACGACGACGGCCACAGCGAACAAAGTGGCCGCTGCAGCTGTCACTTCAGTCGCGGCAACGGCGATAGCACCAACCTCCATCATGCAGAACACGGTCTCCCCAGCTTTTTCGACCACCGCCAAGACTCCTTCCAACGGAGACACTTTCGCGGCGCTCGGCCACCTCTTTGCCGACGTGCTCGATCGTGGATACGAGATCTACCGCGGCCAGACACCGGCTCCGAAACGCGAGCCGGTGGCGATCACCGGGGCGGCATTGGGACTGCCGGGAACCGAGCACATCTTCGACGACGGCAACATTGCAAGACTACTGCGCGGCGATCAATTCATCAGCGCCATTCCCTCGCGATTCCGCGATGCCATGGCCGACAAACACATTACTCGGCTGGTGAAGAGCGAGAGCGGAGAACCGACCTTCGAGTACATCGACAATGTCGCCGACGTCATCAAGCTCGCTGGCCGCGGAGGGGCTTTCGATCTGGAGACCGAGTTTGGTGTCTCCGCCGACCGCCTTGCCGCCCTCGACCGGACGACTGCCCTGGCAATCGGCGCCGGGATCGATGCCCTGCGCGATGCCGGAATTCCGCTGGTCATGCGCTACAAGACCACCAGCAAGGGCACGCAGTTGCCGGAGCGCTGGTGCCTGCCCGAGGAGCTGCGCGACAGTACCGGCGTGATTTTCGCCTCAGCCTTCCCCGGCTACGATGCCTTCGCACAATACATGTCCGGCTACTACACCGATCATGCGCGTCATGAGCAGTTGACGATGCTCAAAGGCCTGCGTGCTCAGGTGAACGGCAATGGCAATTCCAGCTTGGGGAAAGACATCGACCAGCGCATGGCCGCGTTGAACTCCGTCCTTGAGAAAGAACCTTTTGTCTTCGACCGCCGTTTCCTGTTCCGCGTCCTGCCCATGGGACACTCGCAATTTGCCGAGTTCATCGGCGCGCGTGGTCCCAACACCCAGATCAACGCAGCCTGCGCCAGCACCTCGCAGGCGATAACCCTTGCCGAGGACTGGATCCGCGCCGGGCGTTGCAACCGCGTGGTCGTCATCTCGGCCGACGACGTCACTTCCGACAACCTGGTCGACTGGATGGGTGCCGGCTTCCTGGCCAGCGGCGCTGCCGCGACCGACGAAGTGGTCGAAAACGCCGCCATTCCTTTCGATCGCCGCCGCCATGGTCTGATTATGGGCATGGGCGCTGCCGCCCTCGTGATCGAAAGCGCGGACGCCGTGCGCGAACGCGGCATCCAGCCCATCTGCGAAGTGCTGAGCGGGGTCACGGCCAACAGCGCCTTCCATGGCAGCCGTCTCGATGTTCAGCACATTTGCCAGATGATGGAAGACGTAATCTCCCAAGCTGAAAAGGGCAGCGGCATTTCGCGCCGCGAGATTGCTCCGCATACCGTCTTCGTCTCCCACGAAACCTACACCCCCGCCCGTGGCGGAAGCGCTTCGGCGGAAATCCATGCGCTGCGTCAGGTCTTCGGAGAGGTTGCCGATCAAATCGTGATCGCCAACACCAAGGGCTTCACCGGTCACGCCATGGCGACCGGAATCGAGGAAGTCCTGGCAGTGAAAGCGCTGGAAACGGGATGTGTGCCTCCTGTGGCCAACTTCAAGGAGATTGATCCGGAGTTGGGCGCACTCCACTTATCGAAGGGAGGCTCGTATCCAGTCGAATACGCCTTGCGTCTGGGCGCAGGATTCGGTTCGCAGATCAGCATGACTCTGCTCCGCCGGGTGAAGACCAAAGATGCGGTTCGTCCCCGTCCCAGCGACCTGGGATACGCATACCGCGTCGCCGACGAAGCTGCATGGAATGCATGGCTGAGCCGTATGGCCGGATATCCCACGGCAGATCTCGAAGTCGTGAAACGCACCCTCCGCATTCGAGACCAATGGCCCCAGGCTCGATTCACGGCTGCGGCCGAGGAGTCGCGTGCTGTGGCTGAAGCAGCGGCCAACGCAAACGCACCGGTTCTTGCCAAGCCGGCACCGGTAGTCCAGAACCCACCTGAGCCGGTGGCTCCAGCCACGCAGCCCGCCAAGGTCAGTGTGATCGTACCGGCAGCAATCGTGCCGAAGGCGGCGGAAACGAACCAAACCGCCACCGCAGAATCGGTGAGGCAACGGATCTTGGTCCTGGCGGTAGAAAAAACGGGTTATCCCGCCGACATGCTGGACCTCGATCTCGATCTCGAAGCCGACCTCGGCGTGGATACAGTGAAGCAAGCAGAGATCTTCGCGGCCATCCGCGAGATCTACAACATTCCACGCGACGAGAACCGCAAGCTGCGCGACTATCCGACGCTGGCGCACGTCATCCGCTTCGTACAGGAGAAACGTCCGGACCTGTTCCCCATCGGGGTCTCTTCCCCCACCGGGGCGGCGCCTTCACTGTTGACCGCTGCGCTTGCAAACGCGCAGCCAACCGGCCCCGCGACACCTCCCGCTGCTTCAACGCATCCTGCCGAAGCCGCCGCGACGGACAGCTCGGTAAGAGACCGCATCTTGGCGTTGGCGGTCGAGAAGACCGGCTATCCCCAAGACATGCTCGATCTCGACCTCGATCTCGAAGCCGATCTCGGGGTTGACACCGTCAAGCAGGCGGAGATGTTCGCCGCCATCCGCGAGATCTACAACATTCCACGCGACGAGAACCGCAAACTGCGCGATTATCCAACGCTGGCGCATGTGATCCAGTTCGTCTATGACAAGCGGCCGGACTTATTGGAGCAAGTTCCATCTGCACCGAAAGCAGCCGAAAAACTGCCGCCTCCCGTCATCGCCAATTCAGTCGCGATAGCCGTACCCGCAGCCGTCCTCAAACCGGAGACAACGAATGCGCCACCGCCCGCCGCAGCAAACGAGTCAGTAAAGGACCGCATCCTGGCGTTGATGGTGGAGAAGACCGGCTATCCGCCAAGACATGCTGGATCTCGACCTCGATCTCGAAGCCGATCTCGGGGTTGACACTGTCAAGCAGGCGGAGATGTTCGCCGCCATCCGCGAGATCTACGACATTCCACGCGACGAAAACCGCAAACTGCGCGACTATCCAACGCTGGCGCACGTGATCCAGTTCGTCTATGACAAGCGACCCGATCTGGCGCTCGCGCCGTCGCCGTCGCCTGCGACGAATACTCCAGCCGCCCCTACAAAAGAAATCGCGCCATCCGTTGTTGCTCCACCAACCGAGCCGGACGTCTCGGACGAGTCCATCAAGCAAGCGGTTCTTCAGATCGTTGCGGAGAAGACCGGCTATCCGACGGACATGCTGGACCTCGATCTCGATCTGGAAGCGGACCTCGGCGTTGACACCGTCAAGCAAGCGGAGATGTTTGCCGCCGTGCGCGCAACCTACGACATTCCGCGCGATGAAAATCTCAAATTGCGCGACTTCCCTACCCTCGCCCACGTGATCCAGTTCGCGCGCGATCGGAGAGCGGGTCGCGCCACCGAGAAAGCTGGCGCCGCAGAAAAATCCTTGACCGCATCAACGGCAACCCCGGCTGCCTCAAAGCCGGCTGCTGTAATGCATCCGCGAGCAGCCCTTGCCAGCTTCGACGCGGCCAGTCGAATTCCACGTCGCGTTCCTGCGGCGAATCTGCGCCCGCCGCTGGACCTCTGCAAGCCGACAGGCGTGACGCTCGGTCCCGGCAGCCGGGTTGTGCTCATGGCGGACACCGCCGGAGTCGGCAGCGCGCTGGCTGAGCGGTTGCGCGCTCTCGGCGCGGAGGTGCTGCCAATCCAACCCACGCTCGACGGGAATGCCCTCGCAGAGCAACTGAAGCCATGGCTTAACGCCGGTCCGCTGCAGGGTGTCTACTGGCTCCCGGCACTCGACCACGAGGGCGATCTCGCCAGCATGAACCTCGCGATCTGGCATGAGAAGTTGCAGCTGCGAATCAAGTCTCTCTACGCGACCATGCGCATTTTGTATGAGCAGATCGCGACGCCTGGCAAATTCCTGGTCGCGGCAACTCGCCTCGGAGGACAGCACGGCTATGATGCCCACGGAGCCGTTGCCCCAATGGGCGGCGCAGTCGTGGGATTCATCAAGTCCTATAAGCGCGAGCGCCCGAACGCTCTAGTGAAGGCGGTCGATTTTGAAGCTGGACGCGACCCCGCCGAGGTCGCCGACACCCTCATCGCCGAGACTCTGCGCGATCCCGGCGCAGTCGAAATCGGCTACAAGAATGGTCTGCGCTGGACCGTCGGCTTGCAGGAGCAGCCGGTGGCAGACGGCCAACCCGGCCTTGTTCTGGACGAAAACAGCGTCTTTCTCATCACCGGCGCTGCGGGCAGTATCGTCTCAGCTATCACCGCGGACCTTGCCACTGCCTCCGGAGGCACGTTCTACCTGCTCGACCTGGTGCCGGAACCCGATCCGGCGAATCCTGACCTCAAGCGTTTCGTCAGCGACAAAGACGGCCTGAAGCGCGATCTGTTTGCGCGGATGCAGGCGCGGGGCGAACGCGCTACCCCGGCACTGGTTGAGAAAGAACTAGCAGCCCTGGAGCGAGCACAGGCAGCACTCATCGCGATCGAGGCGGTGAAATCGGCTGGTGGCACCGCCCACTACTTCAGCGTCAACCTGGCCGATGCCGAGGGCGTTGCCAAGGTCATCGATCAGGTGCGCACACGCAATGGGCACGTCGATGTCCTGGTGCACGCCGCCGGTCTCGAGCGCAGCCACTTCCTTCCCGATAAAGATCAGCGCGAGTTTGATCTGGTCTTCGACGTGAAGGCAGACGGCTGGTTCAACCTGCTGCACGCGATTGCTGACATGCCGCTCAAGGCAACGGTCGCCTTCAGCTCCATTGCCGGACGCTTCGGCAATGGCGGACAGGTAGATTACAGCGCGGCAAACGATCTGTTGTCCAAGTTCGCTTCGAGCTTCCGCACGAGCAGGCCGCAAACGCGCGGCATCGTGATCGACTGGTCGGCGTGGGGCGGCATTGGCATGGCCACGCGCGGCTCTATTCCAAAGATGATGGAACTGGCGGGCATCGACATGCTGCCTCCCGAGGCGGGCATTCCCTTCATTCGCCGCGAACTGACGTCAGGCGGTACGCGAGGCGAAGTCGTCGTCGCCCAGCGTCTGGGCGCTCTGCTGAACGAGTGGGATGTCACAGGCGGGCTGGATCTCAACACCCCGGAAGCTTCTGCCAAAGCGGCACAAGGACCGATGGTCGGCAAGATCACAGGGATGGGTCTTTACAGCGGCTTGACGGTCGAGACGACTCTTGACCCGAAGGCGCAACCCTTCCTGTTCGATCATCGCATCGCTGGCACGGCGGTGCTTCCCGGCGTAATGGGTGTCGAAGCATTCGCGGAGGCAGCGCTGTGCCTGCTTCCCGGCTGGCACATCCAGGCCATCGAAGAAATAAACTTCCTGGCTCCGTTTAAGTTCTATCGCGACGAGCCGAGAACCATTACCCTCCAGGCCGTCTTCTCTGCGCAAGGCGACGACCTGGTCGCAGATTGTCGCTTGACCGGCAAACGACTGCTTCCCAACCAGCCGGAGCCGCAGGAGACAACCCACTTTACGGCCCGCGTGCGGATTGGGAAACAGACGCCAGCAGAAATAGCCGGCGCTGCTCCGAGCCTCTCGCCCGAAGCCATCGTGCAGGCGGCGCAGATCTATCGCGTTTATTTCCACGGCCCGGCCTACCAGGTTTTGCAGCGAGCCTGGTCGGATGGACCTCGCATGATCGGAGAGATGACGGCAGATCTACCGGCCAATCACCAACCTTCGGATCGGCCTGCGCTGATCGCGCCCCGGCTGATCGAGTTGTGCTTCCAAACCGCGGGGCTATGGGAGATGGGGACACGCGGTGTGATGGGCTTGCCACAATATGTCAAACACGTCTCGTTCTTCCGTGTGCCCCAACGTCCGCAGGAAACGCTCTATGCCCTTGTGACTCCGCACTCGCAGGAGGGCAGTTTCGATGCAGAAGTCGTGGACGCAGCCGGCAACCGGTACCTGCGTCTCGCCGGTTACCGTACCGCGTCGCTGCCGGACCGCCTGGATCCGGAATGGCTGAAGAGCTTGCAACTTGTCATGGCGCCGGAAGCCGTCACCGCGTCATGAGGGCCCTTAAATGTCGGCAGATGTAATCCAACGGGTGGCCCATGCAGCATGAATTTCAACGAGTCGTCATCGTCAATCGCGGAGAAGCCGCGATGCGTTTCATCCACGCAGCACGCGAATTCAACCAGGAGCGAGGCGCATCGCTGCGCACCATAGCGCTCTTCACCGATCCGGACCGGCACGCCATGTTTGTTCGCGAGGCCGACGAGGCAGTGTCTCTGGGTGCGGCGCAGCTCATCGATCCCGCCACGAACCAACGCAAGAGCAGTTACGTGGATTACGGGGTGCTGAGGCATGCCCTGAAAACGGCGCGTGCCGAGGCGGTCTGGGTAGGCTGGGGCTTTGTCGCGGAACACGCCGAGTTTGCCGACCTCTGCCGGGAAATGGGAATTGTATTCATTGGTCCTGACGGCGATGTCATGCGGCGGCTAGGCGACAAAATCTCCTCCAAGCATCTGGCCGAACAAGCCGACATTCCGATTCTTCCCTGGAGCGGCGGCCCGGTTGAAAGCATTGCCGAGGCCCGCCATCACGCCGGGAAACTCGGATATCCGTTGTTGATCAAAGCCACGGCCGGCGGCGGCGGGCACGGCATCCGCCGGGTTCACTCCGCAAGCGAACTCGAAACCGCATTTGAGAGCGCCCGGTCGGAAGCCTTCCGGGCCTTTGGCGATCCGACGGTCTTCATGGAACACCTGTTCACCGGCGTCCGCCATGTGGAAGTCCAGATCATCGCCGATCAATACGACACGACCTGGGCCGCGGGCGTTCGCGATTGCACGATTCAACGCCGCCACCAGAAGGTCATGGAAGAAGCACCCTCGCCTTCACTCACGCCTGAGCAGGACCTGTGGTTGCGCGACGCCGCCGTCCGGTTGAGCCGGGCAGCCGGCTATCACAACGCCGGCACCGTGGAATTCCTGTATGAGCCGGCCGGCCGGCGCTTCGTGTTCATGGAAATGAACACCCGTCTGCAGGTCGAACATCCGGTGACCGAGTGTACGACCGGGGTGGATCTGGTGAAGCTCCAGATCCATGTTGCGCGCGGAGGACGCCTGGAAGGAGAGCCGCCACGGACCACTGGCCACGCCATCGAAGTTCGGCTGAACGCGGAAGATCCGGAGAACGGATTCGCGCCCGGGCCGGGCACCATCGAACGTTTCAAGCTCGCCACCGGTCCGGGGGTGCGTATCGATACCGGGGTGTCGGTGGGCGATAGCGTGCCGCGAGAGTTCGACTCGATGATCGCCAAGATCATTGCCTTCGGCCAGACCCGCAAAGAAGCGCTGGCTCGCCTGCAACGCGTACTGCGCGAGAGCGTAGTTGTGATAAAAGAAGGAACAACCAACAAATCTTTCCTGCTGGAATTATTGAACCGGCCGGAGGTCCAGCATGGAGAAGTCGATGTCGAGTGGCTCGATCGGCTGGCAGCGAACGGCGAACATCTCTCCCGGCGATTTGCCGACGTGGCCCTGGTGCAGGCCGCAATCGAGGTTTACAACGCTGACCTCGCGGTAGAAAAAGCACAGTTCTACACTTCCGCTGTGCGTGGCCGTCCCCAGGTTCGCAATGAAGCCGGGCGGACGGTGAAGCTTCGCTACCGGGGCCGCGCCTATGCGATGAAGACGTATTGCCTCGGCCCCGAGCGGTACCGCATCGAGGTAAACGGATCTCGCATCGAGGCCCACCTGCATCCTCTTGGTCCCTTCGAGTATTGGCTCACAACGTTTGGCCAGCGCTCCCACGTGGTCTCGGTGGTGCACGGACACAGTTACCGCATCGAAGTGGATGGCGTATCGCATCGTGTCGAGCGCGATGACGGGGGTGTCGTGCGCGCACCCGCCCCGTCCGTCGTCGTATCGATTGCTGTAAGTCCCGGCGATATCGTCGCGACGGGAGATCGCCTGCTGGTGTTGGAAGCCATGAAGATGGAGACGCAGGTTACCGCTCCGTTTCCGGGCAGGGTCCGGCAAGTGATGACCATACCGAATGTCCAGCTCGACATCGGCGCGCCCCTGGTACAAATCGAACCGTCGTCCGACGAGGCAACGACCGACGAGGCAACGGTTGGTGTGGCTTTTGGAACATCGCTGACATTGCATGAAGAAACTCCTAGCCAAGCGGTCTGGCGGCAGAACCTGGATGATCTGCGGCAACTCGTGCTCGGCTTCGATGTTGATCCGGCACGTACGGCGCGGACCTTTGCCCAGTGGGGTCAGTTCCGCGAGGCTTGTGAAGACACCGGCGAAATCAGGCGGCAGGAAGATGAAGTGCTCAGCAGCTTCGTCGATATATGTTCGCTGTTCCGCCGGAAGCCGAGCGCTAACGATGCGTCGGGTGGAGAGGCGCCCAGTTCCGAAGCTTACCTGTTCACCTATTTACGCATGATCAACACCCAGGGCGAAGGGCTTCCTGAATCGTTTCTCGAATCGTTGCGGCGAGTGCTAGCTCACTACGGCATCGACAGTCTGGAACCTTCGCCGCAGTTGGAAGAGACCTTGCTGTGGATCTACAAGGCCCATCAGCGAGTCGACTGGCAAATCGCGCCGATCCTGGGTGTGCTGGAACGCCGGCTGCCTTCCGCAGCTGCGCCACATCCCACTGCTGACGAATCGTTCCGCACGCTGCTGGATCGCCTGATCTCCGCCACTCGTGGCAGCTACCCCACCGTGAGCGATATGGCTCGCGAGGTGCGCTATCGCTGCTTCGATCAGCCTGCGTTCGAGGGCGCGCGCACGCTCGTCTATGCCGAGGTACAGGATCATCTCGACAGGCTGGCTTGCAGTCCGGATGCTACCGATCATGAGGATCGAGTCCGAGCGCTGATCGATTGCCCACAGCCGCTGGCGACCGTGCTCTCCAGCAGGCTTGCGACGGCGTCCCCTGTCATGCGGCAGTTGATGCTGCGGGTGATCACGTCCCGCTACTATCGCGGGCGCTCGCTCACCGACTTCCGCGCGCTTCCTGCCAACGGAAACTGTTGCGTGGCGGCCCACTACGAAGAGGATGGCAAGCGGGTCCATATCTTCAGCACGCATGCGGACTACGACCACCTCGCGAAGGCGATGGCGGCTGTGTTGTCAGCCGTCGCGGCAGTTCCCGCAGAGGACGAAATCGTCCTTGATTTCTACACCTGGAAGAATGGCACTCTGGCCGCGCCGGAAATTGCTCAGCAGGAGGTTCATTCGCTGATCAATGCAGCCGGTTTCATGGGCGCGATACGGCACATTGTGGTCGCGGTTTCCGGTCCCGGCCGGGACCCTGGGCTTGCGGGTATGCAGCATTTTACTTACGAGCCATCCGCCAACGGATACCAGGAGGTGGAACTCCTGCGCGGCATTCATCCGATGATGGCCGAGCGGCTGCATCTATGGCGGCTGAAAAACTTCAAGATCGAACGCTTGCCTTCGGTCGAAGACGTGTACCTGCTCCACGCCATTGCGCGCGAAAACCCCAAGGACGAACGATTATTTGCCAGCGCTGAAATCCGCGATCTGACGCCGGTCCGCGATGACGCCGGCCGGGTGGTGCAACTGCCGCTCCTGGAGCGAATGTTTGCTGAGACGTTGGCGGCGATCCGTCAGTTCCAGATGAAGCGCGCGCCGATGAAGCGCCTCCATTGGAACCGCATCCTGCTTTACGTCTGGCCGCCCCTCAATTTCAATGCCGATGAGTTGCAGGCAATCGCCCGGCGAGTGGCCCCCTCTACCGACGGTCTTGGACTGGAGCAGGTGATCCTGCGGGCCCGCATCCCTCATCCGCAAACGGGCGAACTGCGCGATATGCTGGTGCGGATTTCCAATCCCGGCAGCACTGGTCTGCTGATTACGTTAAGGCCCGCCGCCAAACTGCAGCCGCTGAAGCCGCTTACCGAATACGATCAAAAAGTGGTCAAGATGCGCCAGCGCGGCCTCATCTACCCATACGAGATCATAAAAATGCTCACGCCTTCCCACGAGGATACGCGAGCCGAATTCCCCACCGGCGATTTCGTCGAGTACGACCTGGACGCCGACAACCGGTTGGTCCCGGTCGAGCGCCCCTACGGCAAGAACAAGACGAACATTATTGCAGGAGTGATCCGCAACTTTACACCTAAGCATCCTGAGGGGATGACGCGCGTCTTGCTGCTGGGAGATCCCAGCAAAGACATGGGCGCTCTGGCCGAGCCGGAATGCCGTCGGATCAACGCCGCCATCGAACTCGCAGAAGCCATGCGTGTCCCACTGGAGTGGTTCCCGATTTCCGCGGGAGCCAAAATCTCCATGGACAGCGGCGTCGAGAACATGGACTGGATCGCCCGTGTTCTGCGCCGTCTGATCGAGTTCACCCAGGGCGGAGGCGAAGTGAACCTGGTGGTGAACGGCATCAACGTCGGCGCGCAGCCGTACTGGAATGCCGAAGCCACCATGCTTCTGCACACCCGCGGCATCCTGATCATGACGCCGCCTGCCGCCATGGTGCTCACCGGAAAACGCGCGCTCGATTATTCGGGCAGCGTCTCCGCCGAAGACAATCAGGGAATCGGCGGCTATGACCGCATCATGGGCCTGAACGGGCAGGCGCAATATTTCGCTCGCGATATCGACGAAGCCTGTCACATTCTGTTCCGCCACTACGATCACACCTACCTGGCTCCGGGCGAGCGCTTCCCGCGGCGCGCCGTCACCTGCGATCCCATCGATCGGGACGTGCAGACGTATCCCCACGGCGCTCATGGCGCCAGCACGTTCAAGCTCGTCGGCGATATCTTCTCCGACGTGACTAACCCGGGACGCAAGAAGCCCTTCGACATTCGCAGAGTGCTGAGTGCGGTCGTGGATCAGGACCATTCTCCGCTGGAGCGCTGGGCCGGGATGCGCGGGGCCGAGACCGTCGTCGTTTGGGACGCCCATCTGGGTGGCTATCCCGTATGTCTCCTGGGCATCGAGTCGCATCCTGTAGCTCGCCTGGGATTCGTGCCAGCCGACGGCCCGGATCACTGGACAGCCGGCACACTCTTCCCTTCCTCGTCCAAGAAGGCGGCACGTGCCATCAATGCCGCCAGCAATAATCGACCGCTGGTGGTCCTCGCCAATCTCTCGGGCTTCGATGGCTCTCCAGAGTCGCTGCGAAAACTGCAGCTGGAATACGGCGCGGAAATCGGACGGGCCATCGTGAACTTCAAAGGTCCGATCACGTTTTGCGTGATTTCCCGTTTTCACGGCGGAGCCTATGTTGTGTTTTCGCGGGCGCTGAACGAGAACATCGAAGTCGTGGCCCTGGAAGGCACCTATGCCTCGGTCATCGGCGGTGCGCCGGCTGCGGCGGTTGTTTTCTCCTCCGAGGTTGATGCCCGGACCCGCAAGGATCCCCGGATGCAAGCGTTGAACGAAGCCATGACGCAGGCCGAGGGCGCGGAAAAAAGCCGTTTACGCGCCGAAGTGGACCGGCTCTTCAAGCTCGTGCAGTCTGAGAAGCTGGGAGAGGTGGCCAGCGAGTTCGACCACATCCATACCGTGCATCGCGCCCTGGAAGTGGGCGCGCTGAACGACATTCTCCCGCCTCGCGATCTTCGTTCGTACCTGGTGCACGCGATCGAACGCGGCATAGCGAAGTTCCAGCCGGATAACGCGAATCCTCCCGCAACGGAAAAGGCGGCAACCCTGGAGGAGCAGACCACCTCGGTTGTTTAAACTCGATGACCGTTTACTGGTTGGAACAGGCCGCATCGGACGTGCCGGGCAATAACGATTGGTTGTGCTCGATCGAACAGGAATGCCTTGACAGCATGCGCTTCCCGAAGCGCCGCGCCGATTGGCGGCTGGGAAGATGGACCGCGAAGCAGGCAGTGGCAGCTTGCCTGGCGTTATCGTGTCACCCTCAGACTCTGGCCGGCCTTGAGATACGCCCGAACCCGTCGGGCGCGCCGGAAGTGTTTCGCCACAATCGACGGACGGAAGTCTCCATTTCCCTCAGCCATCGCGGCGAGATGGCGGTTTGCGCCGTTGCCCCTTCGGACGCCATGCTCGGCTGTGATCTGGAGTTGATCGAGCCCCGAAGTGAAGGCTTCACCGCTGACTATTTCAGCCCCGAGGAGCAACGCATGCTCACCCGGGCACCGGCAAGCGACCGTGACAAGCTCGTAACGCTGATCTGGAGCGCGAAAGAGAGTGCGTTGAAAGCGCTCGGCGTGGGCCTTCGCCTCGATACCCGCGGCGTAAATGTCACCCTTTCCGAAGACGCGCTGCTATCCAAGGCCCAGGATCGCAGCGCCTCTTTCGAAATATTCGCCTCGTCGACGCAAAATCCAACGATCCACTGGCAGCCGCTGCAAGTCGCCAGCGAGGACGGCCTGATCTTTCACGGCTGGTGGCGGCAATCCGGTCAGTTCCTGCACACCATGGTCGCTTCGCCCCCGCCCCCGCCGCCCGTGGCCTTGACCTCCCTTGCGCGTGCAGCTAGCTGAGACGCCGATCCCGGCACAGAGCTCGTTCAAGATCGCAGCCGGGCTCGCGTCCTGTCGCAAGGTCCAATCCCACCACGGGCTCAATCCCTCCTAACCCCCAGAAACGGACATAAGCACGATGGAAGCAGAAAAGCCGTCCCGAAGGACGGCTTCTCTTTTCTCCTGCGCCTATGTTAGTTGAACTGCCCTGAGTACGTGACAGGCGTGAACGTCACCTGCACGCGTCCTGGATTGTTGAACGTCACGTTCACCGAGGCCGATTGTCCCGGCCCAAGCGTCGTGACATTCGGGACGGTGATGTACGGGTTCCCTTGATACGTGCCCGTCTCGTTGCTGAGCGTCACCCCTTGGGTCAGGTGGGTAAGCACGACTTGCAACGGGCCGTACACGTTGGCGTGCGATGTGTTCTTCACCGTGATCGTTCCGGTGTTGTAGCCGGTGGAACGATAAAGGGTGGAGACGCCCACGCTGACCGAAACGTCCGACACGACGTCATAGCCCACGCTGACCGGCGCAGCGGCGTTCCCCGCTTTGTCGGTTGCGCCGCTACAGGTCGCCGTGAAGTGGCCTTCGCCCTGTCCATTGCCCCCCGAGATGGAGACCGTTGCGTTCGTCGCCACGCCGGAGAGAGCGTCAGTGGTGTTGCAACCCGCCGTCGGAACACTGCCCAGAATGTAGATCGCGCCCTGCTGCACTCCGGTGACGGTGACCACCGGCGGCGTGATGTCGATGTTCACCGGCGCCGTCACCAGCGAGCTGATATTGCCGGCATTGTCCAGCGCGCGCAGGCCAACGCTGTTCGTGCCTTCGCCGCTGATTTGCGTCGAAGCCGAACTGCCCGTCACCGATGTGACCTGGCCATTGTCGATCCAGTAGCGCAGCTGTTCCACGCCGCTGCCGGAATCGCTTGCGCTCAGGTCAACCGTGACCGGGCTGGCATTGATCCAGCCATAGCCATTCGCCGAGGGAATGGTGCTGATGGTCGCCGTCGGAGGAGTCAGGTCGACATTCACCGGAGCCGGCAGCAGAACGACACCGCTGATTGCCGGCAACGTGAGCGCCACAGTGCCTCCGCTGACGGAGTAGGTGTTGCCGCTGATGGCGTCCTGCAGCTGCGTGCCATCGCTGAAGAGGCTGCCGACAGGAACCGAGGCTGCGTTGCTTGCCGACCCATTGTTCATGGCCACGACCGCCGAGACACCATTCAAACTTCTGCCGAACGCGTAGGTGTTGGGAGCCGTGTTGGCCTGCTGGGTGTCGCCCGTCAGCAACGTGACGATGGAGCCGTTACGCAGCACGGGATACTGTTTACGCAGGTGTGCCAGCTTGGTGTAGTACGACTCGACACTCGGTGTCGGGCGGCCCGTAAATTGTCGGATCGCCCGGCTGGTCGAGCCACGGATACGGCGGCCGCGTATACGGATCGCCGATCGGTCCGTTGGCGCTGCTGGAAAGCGATGGCGAGTTGATCGCCACTTCGTCGCCGTAGTACACCATCGGCGCGCCGATGTAGGTGAACTGGAACAACGCCGCCAACTCCAGGCGTTGCTTCGCCTGCACCAGGCCGTTATCGCCATTCTCGGTCATCACGTACAGAGCGCGATTCACATCGTGCGAGTCGAGCAGGTTCAGCATCGACGCCGTCGCCTGCGGCGGATAGTCGTCCCGCACCGCGCGCGTCGCGTTGTCGAACTGGCTCGGCGTGAGTCCGGGGATGTCGTTCGTGCCGTTATTGTTGTCGTCGTGCCACTCAGCGTTGCGCACAAAGCCCGTAATGTTCTTGCGGAAGCGGTAATTCATCACCGCGTCCATCTGGTCGCCCGCGAGCCACTGGCTGGCATTCGGCCAGATCTCGCCAATGAGCGGACCGTTGCTGTTGTAAGTCTTGGCATACGTGCGGTAGTCGACCCACCACGAGTGCGGGAAGTTGCCGTCGTCGGCCACGTCGAAACGCCATCCCGAAGCTCCCTGGCTATACCAGTACTGGGTCACGTTGCCGTTGGCGCGATAGAAGAAATCCTTCACCGCATCAACGCCGTGATTGAAAGTAGGCAGGCTGTCGAGACCGAACCAGCCGACGTAGTCGCCCGTGGTGCACGGCACGTTGTTGTCGGTGAAGTTGAACCATGTCCGCCACATGGAGCCCAGCGACAGACATGCGCCGGTGTTGGGATCGTGAACGCCGTAGCGGTCATAACGGTCGAAATACATGCCGTCAGACGACGCGTGGTTGAAAACACCGTCGAGAATCACCTGCATGCCGCGCCGCTGCAGCTCGGTAGCCAGTGCGGTGAACGCCGTATCACCGCCGAGCGCGGGATCGATGTGCAGATAATTGTCCGTGTCGTACCGGTGGTACGAGCGGGCCGAGAAGATCGGGTTCAGGTAAATGGTATCGGCGCCGAGCGACTGAATGTAGTCCAGTTCGCTCTGCACTCCGTAGAGATCGCCGCCATAAAACTGGTTGCTGAACTGGTTGTAACACGCCGAATTCTGATTACGCGGATCGCAAATCTGCGTGTTCCACAGGTTGTAGGTGAACGCCTGCTGGGCACCGTAATAGATCGGGCAACCGGTCGTCGCACCCTGCCGGCAGTAGTCGTTCGTCTGATCGCCGTTGCGGAAACGGTCGGGCATGATGTGGTACACGTTGGCGTTCTGCAGCCATGCCGGGGTCTGGAAATTTGGATCGTAGACGGTGAACTGGAATGACTGGAACGGCTCGCCATCGGTGGCCACGCCGGTTCCGTCTTTGTCGACGTTATCGTTGTCGTCCATGTAATCGTCGCTATACCAGCCATTCGTCTGATCGCGATTGATGCCGAACTTGTAGTAGTAAACCGTCGTGGTCGACGGCATCGTGAGCGTTGCTTTCCACACGTCATACTCATTCCCGTTGACGGTAATGTTCTGATCGAACGGCATCGAGGTATCGACCGGGCCGGTGGTGGTGCCCGAAGCCGTATCGAACAAATAGGCCCGAGCCTTTACGCCCCAGATGCCGCTGGAGTGCAGCGTGCGGAAGCGCAGCGTTACCGGCGTGTTCTCCGTTACCGCGCCTTCCTGGTCGCGATAGAAAGGATCGAATGTGTTGTGGTAGAAGCCCGCTTTGTCCTGGGCGCTGAAGCCGGAGGGCTGCTCATCGGAGAACGGTGGCGTGCTTGTGCCGTTGCCGGTGTTCACGATTGCGTAGTACTGCGTCGCCGTAGCGCTGGTCCCGATGTTCCCGCCGATGTTGTTATCGGTCGGGACCTGCCCGTAAACGTAGCCGCCGCTGGAGGTCAGATAACCGAAGAACGAAAACGTGGCTGGGATCCCGCCGCCGGTGATCGCGCTCCAGGGAATCGCAAACTCACGGGTATTGCTATTGCCCGAGTTGCTGGCATACTGCCCGTAATTTGCGGTCGGCCCTGTCCAGCCGCCGTTGCCGTCGGCATTCCGGTACTCGCGGTATCCGTCTTTCACGTAGGTCACGAACTGGCGCCTTGAAGGGAAGTGACGCGAAATCGGTGCCGTCGTAATTGAATTCCTACCGTGCTGCCGTTGTTGGTCTGTGGATTATCGGTTATGTAAATGACCGCACCTTCACTTAGGTTCGCCTTCACGATGCCGATGTACAGGTTCGTGGCATCCCACGTCATGTACCAGGTCTGACCGGTGTTGCCGGCATTCTGCAGCGAGTTGTTGGTACCGTATTCGCCGGTGTTGATGGTTCCATCGATGGTGGGAGTGTTCCACTGGGCCCAGGCTGGCGAGGCAATCGCCACCAGCACACAGGCCGACACAACAAACTTCAGGAAGCGCGCACGACGCATATTAAGTTCCTCACGAGATTCTCTGGCACAACGGGCCGGGGCAACGAGAGAGGTCACTGCGAGCAATCGAGACACCTGGAGTGGGTGCACTCTGCTGAGACTTCCGTCGTGCCTGCCGCACGAGAGAGTGAAATATGGGGCGCGACAGTTTTCGCATGTTTGTCTCGCAATTGCAACCACAAATGGGCCTTAGTTCCTGAATATCGGCCCCGGTTTGTGCCACGAACGCGATCCTACCGGAAGTGCCCCTGCGCAGCCCGATGGCGGAGCGAAATCCACTACCCTAATTTCTCGCAGGAGGTAGTGCAGTCTGGTTGGTCATCGGATGGACAAGTGGAACAGTGCGCGGCCTCCAAGTCTAAGCGGATAGCAGCGGCCAGTGTCATCGCGGCTTCATCGGGCGAACTGCCTTCATCTTGGCCAGTGGGTAGCGTTCGGACAACAAGTCCGTGTGTGTTCATTTTCATCCCCTTAGTTTGCTGAAGCAGGAATAGCTGGTTGATAGAGTGGATGACAGGCAGCGGCGGCTGCGCAGGAAGGCTGGGTTAGGAAAATTTCGTGGTCTAACGCCACTTTCACTCTCCGGTCCCTGAAGAATGCGTTTCAGGAACTCTTATTCTCTTCTTTCTCAGGACCGAGGAGCCCTACACACAAGGCAAAAAATCCCTCGTCCTCAAGCTTTAATCGTACGTCCAAGACCTCGACGAATCCAAGAGAATTCCACAAAAATCGAGCTCTTAGTTCCAAAACGGGAATTCTAGAACGGGCCTCGCAACTGGTCCTACGACGGCCCCATGTCCGGTGGAAACGACTTTAACTCCACTTCCTTGCGGGTGGTTTTATCGTTTCCATTCGCGGCCGCAACGGTTTCCGTTAGGGTGCCTTTCAGCACGCGATAGCCTTCCTGCCGGGGTAGCTTTCCTGGAGTGACCGTCACGATTCCTTTGAATTCATAGCTCACCCCATGAACCACCTTAGTGGTGAATGCCAGATGATTGCCCTCGAGCGAGGCTTTGTCGAAGAACTGGGCGATGAATTGTCCCTGATCACTCTCGGTGTTGCCGTAACGCGAGATGTAGCCGGCAAGTTTGCCGTCTTCGATGTTGAGCTGTACGTACTCGCCATCCTTGAGAAACATGTACATGCCCGAAGGATCGCCCGTGGCGCTAGCCGGCTTCGCCGCACTGTGGCCCGGGGGCGGAGCCCCCGATTTTTCCTGCGCCGGAGCGCGGGTGAGGGGAGACAATAAGATTGCGAGCGTGAGCAACCAGCGGCAAATCATGACGACTCCTGCCCAGCATGATGGCATGCGGCCCGACCCTATGGCCACCCCTTCATGCAGCCGTCACCGAGCGGGCGATGGGAAAAGGCAAATCCGCTATAATCCGAATACTCATCACGGGTAAGGAATGATGTCCCACGGCGCGGCAGTACGGCCTGAAATCAGCGCTCCACAGACCGACGCTCCGGTTCTGCTGTGCGAGCTTGAGCCCTGGCATCGCGGATTTCTGCGCAATCTGGCTGACCTTTTCCGCCGCGAGCCGCCGCCATTAGAACTCACCGCAGAGCCGGTTCCGGTCGGACCCGATACGTTTATCCGCACGGGAATCGGCATCCGGCACTTCGCCGAATCGGGTGGATTTCATGTCGCGTTTGTCGTCATCGTCTACTTGATTTGCACGCTGCCTTTCTTCAATCGAACGGTCCAGTTGAAGTCGCCCTTTGAAAACACCAAGGTTGAGTACTATCCGTTAAGCGACTACCTCCCGCCGCTGAATACCGGCCACGACAAAGCCCCTAAGCCGCGGAAGGGAGAACCAAAGCTGGCCAAGCAGGAGATTCTCTCCGTGCCGCCGCAGCCGGACAATGCCAAACAGACGATCATCACGCCACCTAAAATCAAGCTGCAGCAAGATGTCGCCTTGCCCAACATTGTGGCGTGGACGGCGGTCCCGGCGAAGCAGCCGATCGCCGCTTCGTCACGATCGGTCAATCAGCTGACGCTGCCGCAGTTCGATATTCCCGTGGTCCCGCCGACCGCCGACGTATCGAAAGTGCACGCGAAGTTGGACATGCCGGTCCTCCCCCAGCCGACGGTCGTGGAACCGGCGCCGGACCTATCGAAGTTGAAACCGAAGTTGCAGACGCCGGCGTTACCGCAGGCCTCGATTGTCGAGCCTCCGTTATCGCAAGATCAACTGAACTTGAAGGCGGGACAGATCAACATGGCGCAACTGGAACCCCAGGTAGCCGCGCCTAAACTGCCGGTGCCCGCGCAGCGGGCCAGCGGCGCCACCGAAAGTGGCCAGCCTGGAAAAGGAACGGCGCAAGCCGTGCCCGCTCAACCCAACGTAGCGAACCTTCCCGGCACGTCGCAGGGTCAGGGGCAATTGATCGCCTTGGGACTCACGCCTGCCGACGTTCGCGGACCGGTCGCGGTCCCGAACGGCAATCGCAGCGGCGAATTTCACGCCTCACCTGGCGGTAAACCGGACGCTGCGGGCACGCCGAATGTTACCGGCAACGGCACCAGCAAAGAGCCCAGCGGAACCGGCAACGGCACGGGTGCGCCTCCGGGGATTTTCGTGGCGGCTCCGCCGCCCGGAGCCACGGCCTCGCCGGTTGCAGGAAATCCCGGCAACCCGGCTCCCGGCAATGCCGAGATGGAAGCCCGCAAGCGCATCATCGCGGCAGCCATGAGCCCGAACCTGCCTAACATGCACCATAACGCTCCGGTGGCGCCTCCGCCGCCGGCTTCCGACATCGATGCTGTCGATGAGCGAGTCTTCGGCAACAAGCCGTTTTACTCCGTGATACTCAATATGCCAAACCTCAACTCGGCAACTGGTAGCTGGATCATTCGCTATGCCGAACTGCGACAGACTCGCGACAAGGCAACGTTGACCGCACCTGTCGCCACAACCAAAGTTGATCCCGCCTACCCGCCCGACGTTCTGCGCGATCGCGTCGAAGGCACGGTCACGCTCTACGCCGTCATCCATATGGACGGTACCGTGAGCAACATTCGCGTGCTCGACAGTCTCGACTCACGTCTCGATCAGAACGCGGTGCATGCGCTGTCAGGCTGGCATTTCCGCCCCGGAACTAAGAACGGCGAGCCCGTCGACATCGAGGCGGTGGTGCAGATTCCTTTCCGCATGCGGCACCTGGAGTAGTCGGCAATTCGCGACTCGCGATCGCCTGTCGCGATTCCTCTGATGAACCATTCCGCGTCGCAGAGTGCGACCTTCACCTCGTCGCCCCCGAGTATTCCATTGAACAAAAACGCCCCGCCCCAGCTCACCCTCGGCTGGAACGGGGCATGACCGATAGATCGTCGAGACCCCATGGCATCTAAGTAAATTCCATGCAGCCGTTCCGACCATGCAGTCTGCGACGATTTCCTCCGCTCATTGCACGTTGACCGTCTCCTGGTACTTGTACAGCGCGCCGGTCGTATCCCAGGCTTCGAAGGTCAGCAGATGGGTTCCCGGTTTGGCCGTTACGTCGCCGCGGATAGTGGGTCCCGTAGACGTCACAACCACCGTATTGTCCAGGTACACTTTCATCGCAGTGATGGTGTAAGTGTTGTACTGCACATCAGCGCTGGCGGTGAAGGTGGTGCCGACGTCCTGGTTATCGTTGGGCGTAATGTCTAAAGATTCCTGGGTTGCAGGAGCTTCTGCCGCAAACGAAGGAGGCCCAATACTCCTTGAAGGTGTTGGTCTTGGTGTAGGTCTTCTTGTTGCTGTCGGTCGCAACGATGGTCAGCGTGATCGGCTTATCAGTTACAGGCACGACACCGGTGCTGGCCTCGACATTCCTGCCCTGATAATTGAACTCATACTTCCCGTTGATATAGATGTTGTAGCTGACGATGTTCGCTGCGCCTGAGGTGGTAATGGGCACTGCGCTCTCAGGATAGTACTGGCCGTTCAGAGGCGAGCAGATATTGAAACCCGTTGAGGGCGCGGCACACGGCGGGATGGCTCCGTCGATTTCCTCGATGTACTCGGAATACTGGAACAAGTGTCCATTCTGGTCCCAGGCATTCAGCACCAGGTGGTGCGCGCCGTTATATTCCAGCGGATCGTTGAAACCCTGGTAACTCCAGGTCCATGTCAAAGTGTCGTAATTGTCGACTTCTGTCTCCTTTACGTTGTCGGCATAAAGGATCATTTTGACGATGTGCAGCCCATTCTCCCCGGTGGCCGCAGCTTCGACGTATACGGGAGAAGTAACCGTCGAGTTAGGGCTGGGAAAACAGATCAAGGCGCCTGGCTTGGTTGGCGGATTGCACGTTGCGTGGGCAGTAAGGCTGAAGGCACAACTCAAGATGAGAAGGGCCGCGCTGGCAAGGATTCGCTTCATACACTGACTCTCCGTGGGGAAACAGCTAGATGTCTGCCTCGGAGCCTTGCACGATTAACGCCAATTCACCCAAAGAAAATCAGAGAGACCGGAGTGACAAAGTCCAGCACGATCTCACGTTTTGTGCCGTGAGATGGCAACGCGGTGCTCAGGTTTGTGCTTTGGTTCCACAGCAACTCTCGTTGCCAAAATCGCACAGTAGCGAGCTGCGAGGTGCGGTTGCGGCTCAGCTGGTGAGCGCACTCGCCGGACCGTCCGGCTCGCAGGACACTTGGGGAGTCGCTGCCGTCACCAAAGGTGAGTCGTTTTGAAACTGTGATTCTGATCAAAGAACGCTGTGCGGGCACAGTGATACGGTCTTAGTGTCCCTGCCCGACCTTAGCAGGAACGCCGCGATAGCCACCAGGACCTACTCTTCGTTCGAGGCGATGTTTGCCGCTCACCTGCATGCTGATTTACGGGGCATGGTGCTAGGGCGCGATAGCAAACCGTGGGCGAGGACCCAGTTGGTGCCGAATACCTTGAGCCTCCAATGGGGGGTCACCCAGGGGGCTGGCGTCGCGACGCAGGGATCTACACCGCCAGCCGGCATCAAATTTTATCTCCCCACGCAGAGTCCCTTCGGGTTTTCGGGGAACGGGCATCCATTGGATGACGTTTCGCTGATGATTGCTCGGCCCGGCGTCGAGTTCCACATCATCAACGCTTTCTCGAGTCCGTGGTGTTTTGCCTATGTTCCGTATGAGACGCTTGCCGGAGCCAGCGAAAACGCAACAACCCGCAATCCGCTCCTGCATGGCATTGTTAAAGTGCCGGTTCGTAAGATCGAGAGATTCCGATCGTTCATTGTGCAGTTCGCCGAGGCCGCCCAGCGGGGGCCTCGCGACTTCGAATCTGCGGCGCGCGAAAGGCAGCTTGAGGACGTCGGCTCAGCCTTTTATGTGTTGGCGTCCCCGACGGGATTTGAACCCGTGTTACCGCCGTGAAAGGGAAAAACTGGCTCGTAACTAGTTGAAGCCAAAGGCACGGATCGCCAAAATTAGAGTCTCTAAAGCACCCTCGGGAAGCGTTATCGAACCCTTATCAAACCCAAACCGGCGTATCGCCGAAAGGCGGCGGTGACCCCCACGGACACGATCGCGAGCCGACGAGTGAAAAGGTAATCATCACGATCGGTTGGCTCGACCGGCGGCGATCAGCTACCTTAGCAGAGTGTCCGCTAATGTCGCACAAGCTCTGCATCTGATCCAAGAGAATCGTCCCACATCCATCGATCAGGCGTTGGCCTTGCTTCAGAACACTGTGTACTCCTTTAGCATGAAAGTTTGCGGCCATCCGGAGGATGCCGAGGACACCATGCAGGAAGTCCTGCTGAAGTCGATCCCGCATCTCGCCAAGTTCAATAGTCCCCAAGCGCTAACGGTTTGGTTGTACAAGGTTGCGCGGAACCACTGCGTGAGCCGCCGGCGCGGCGACAAGAACTCGTCTATTAAGAACCTGTCACTCGACGCTCTGATGCCAGACGGTCGTGAGATGCAGCGACTGTTAAGCCGCACGCCAAATCCCGAGGCTGCGGCACTCAATAACGAGACGGCCGAACATCTTAAGCAAGCCGTCCTCGCCCTGCCGCCGCAATATCGCGTAGTACTGGTATTGCACGACATGGAGGATTTGAGTACGTCCGAAGTTGCTCAAATCCTGGGCATTCGCGAGGGCACAGTGCGGGTTCGGCTGCATCGAGCACGCCTCTTTGTACGGCAACATCTGGCAGGTACCTCCCACGGGGAGGAGCGCGCCGGCCTTGAGGTCCATGCCACTTCTGAGCTGCCGCGAGCACCGCGCTGTCGCAATTTGTTTGCCGCGCTTTCCGACTACATGGACGGCATCATCGACGATGCCAAGTGCGAAGAGATGGACCGCCACATCCACGATTGCCTACCATGCCAAGCTTTTCTGGCCAGCCTGCAACAGACGGTGGCACATTGCCGCTCCTATGTTCCCCCCTGTGATTCAACTCGATCGCAAGAACTCCGCCAGGAGTTATTGCTGAAGTACCAACAAGCGGCCGCCGCCTTGGAGAAGCAGCGGGCTGTCCCGACCAATTAAGGCGGCCGACCTGCCGCAGGCCGTTTCCGGTTTCGGTAATCGCGCCCATCTGACCCCCAAGAAATCCTGTAACAGTATCGCCGGTCACTGCGTTTCTTACTGTAGCCCGATGTAATGGGCTTGCCGGGCGCATTTCCTTGGCTCGGCAGTCGCGGAGAGAAACATGATTTCTGCCAGCGTAACCTTGACTCAACCTGAAGGCACTCATCGACAATTCATAGCCACCAGCGGTACCGGACATCACCTGCTCATCGACGATCCGGCTGGCAATACCGGCGCCAAACCCATCGAACTGGTTGCTGTCGCCTTGGCTGGATGCACGGCCTTCGACGTCATCAACATCCTGCGCAAGAAACGCCAACAGATAACGGGATACGAAGTAAAGGTCGAGGCGGACCAGGTTCCCGATCCGCCGCAGGTCTTTACTCATGTTCGCATTCATCACATCGTGACCGGGATCGACCTTTCAACGCAGGCAATCGAAGAGGCTATCCGGCTTTCGGAAGAGAAGTATTGCTCCGTCGGCGCGATGGTGAAGCAGAGCGCTGAGTTACACACTACTTTCGAAATCTTGCCGGTTGTTCGGGCTGTTCCGGTCGGAGCCTGAGGATGCGGTCGGCAACTGATCAGGTAGCGCCGATAGCGGGTGAGAGGTCGTTACGCCTGAACGCGCTCATGGTGGCACTTGTATCGGCAGCGATGCTCGTCCTGCTGTCTTCGCCTTCGGCGGCGCAAGACGCGCCCGCGCCTCTTACGCTGCCGCAGGCCGTCAGCATGGCGTTGGAAAAGAACCCTCTCCGCAAGGCTGCGTTCGCCGGTACCCGTATTTCCCTGGCTCAGATTCGAGAGGCCCGCTCGCCGCTGATGCCCAAGATCATGTTTACCGAGAGTGCGGTGCGCGGTAACGATCCAGTCTTCGTCTTTGGCACGAAGCTTCGGCAGCAAAGCTTCACCGCTGCTGATTTCGCTCTTAACAAGCTGAATACGCCCACCCCAATCGGCAATTTCTCCAGCCGCTTCTCCGGACAGTGGAGCCTCTTCGACGGCCTGCAAAGCTGGTACGGGGTAAGCCGTTCCAAATACATGCAGCAAGCCTCAGAGCAGCAACTGGATCGCACCGACCAGGAACTGGTGTACGAGGCGGTGCAGGCTTACGGCGGCGTGTTGCTCGCACAGAAGCAAGTTGCTGTGTCCGAGGACACCTTGAAGACCGCGCAAGCGATCGAGGCACAGAGCCGGGCACGGGTGGAAAGCGGCATGGCGGTGGACTCCGATTTACTCAGCGCCCAGGTGGCGAGTGCCGCGCGGAAACAGGAAGTCATCCAGGCACAAAACTCGCTGGCCTTCGCACGTTCACAGCTGGCGCTCGCGCTGGGAATGCCGCCGGACACGATTTACGAGCCACAGGAAAATCTCGCTGAGCATAGCTTCCCGGCCATCACGGTCGCCGACCTTGAACAACAGGCGTTGGCCAAGCGCCCCGACCTGAAGCGGGTTGAATCGGAGCGCAATGCCCAGGCGAAAAGTATCTCCATGGCCAAGGGCGCGTTTGCTCCTCGGCTGAACGTTTACGGGTCGTGGGAAACCGACAGCCCCTCCCCGGGATGGAATGGCGGCAATAACTGGATTGCCGGCGCGGAGTTGCAGTTCGACATCTTCGACGGCGACAGCAAACGTGCACATCTGGCGATAGAAAAAGCTGTCCAGGAAAAAGGGACGGCCATGCGCGACGCTTTTCGCGATCAGATCCGGCTGCAGGTTCGCAAGGCTTATTACGACTACGATGCGGCCCGGCAACAGGTGGAAGTGGCACGCGGCGCCATTCAGCAGGCAGAGGAAAGTCTGCGCATCAATCAGAACCGGTATGACGGCGGCTTAACGACCGTGAGTGATCTGTTACGCGTGGAAGAGGCTGCTCATCGCGCCCAGACCGACTATTGGCAAGCGGTGTATCGAATGCAAACCAGTTACGCCGGAGTGGAACTGGCCGCCGGCACACTTACTCCGAGTTCTCCGGCGGTGACTCAATGAAGCGCAAATTATTTCGTCCGATTTCAACTCCTCCGCGCGTCATCGTGAGCGAGGACTTCAGTCAGAGTCGAAGGACCTCTCTCGCAGCAACAGCGCTCCTTGTTGTACTCGTCGCCTTTTTCGCCGCGTGCTCAGGCGAGAAACCGGCAACTACATCTGCTCCTGAGACGGTCTCAGGCATTCCGATCTTCACCGCAGAGAAGGCCACCGTTCCCGACTACATGGAAGCAACCGGCACGGTTCGCGCAGCGGATTCAGCGCAGCTTACCAGCCAGATTATGGGAACGATCACACACGTCAACGTGCACGAGGGAGATCGTGTCCGCCGTGGGGAAGTGCTTATCTCGATCGACGGGGCGCAGCCCCGGGCGGCCTACCAGAGTGCCGCCGCCGGGGTGCAGGCTTCCGACCAGGGTATTGCGGCCGCCGATGCGGACTACTCGCTGGCTGAGTCGACCATGCAGCGCTACCAGATGCTTTATGACAAGAAGTCGGTGAGCCCGCAGGAATTTGACGAGGTGAAGACGAAGCTTGCTGCGGCCAAGGCTCGCCGGGACGCTGCGCATGCCGGGCGGGCACAGGCGGAGGCCGCGGTCTCCCAGGCTAGTACGGTCGTGGGATTTGCCAGTATTCGCGCTCCTTTTGACGGGCTCATCACGGCGAAGTTCGTTGACGCCGGCGCCATGGCAGCACCCGGGGTTCCGCTGCTTATCGTCGAGGATCCGAGCCGCTTTCGGCTGGAGGTCCAGGTGGATGAGAGTCAAATAGGCGCAGTCCACCTTGGCGCCACGCTCCCCATACTGATCGATGCACTGGGCGACCAGCCAATTTCCGGCAAGGTTGAGCAGATCGTTCCGGCTGCGGATCCCTCCAGCCGGAGCTTCACGGTGAAGGTCACACTGCCTTCCAATCCGCAGATTCGCTCCGGTCTCTTCGGGCGCGCGCAATTTCCGAGGGGCCAGCGGCAAAACATCCTGGTCCCGCAAGCCGCACTGGTACACCGCGGTCAACTGGACGCGGTCTACGTGGTCGACAAAGACCAGATCGCCAGCTTGCGCTATATCACCCTAGGCAAACCTTCCGCGAAAGACGTTGAAGTGCTGTCCGGGCTCGATAGCGGCGAGCGTGTTGTAGCCGATCCTGGCGGACGCGATCTGAGCGGCAAACGAATTGGAGCGCAGTAGCCATGCCGGCTGAGGAAAAGACCCCACTTCGTTTCGCAGGGTTGGTGGCGCACTCCTTCATCAACTCCAAGCTGACGCCGCTGTTCATAGCGGGCGCGCTGCTGGCGGGTGCCTTTGCCATCTTGATGACTCCTCGCGAGGAGGAGCCGCAGATCGTCGTGCCCATGCTCGACGTCTTCGTACGGATGCCCGGGGCCACGCCAGCCGAGGTGCAGCAGCGTGCCACGATTCCAATGGAGAGGCTGCTACGCGAAGTGTCCGGTGTCGAGTACGTGTACTCCATCAGCCAGCCCGGCATGAGCATGCTCGTCGTTCGCTTCTACGTAGGCACGAAAGAAGAAGACGCGATCATCAAGGTTTACAACAAGCTGTATTCCAACTTCGATCGCATCCCGCAAGGTGTTTCCCAACCGCTGATCAAGGTTCGCTCGATCGATGACGTTCCGATCATGGCACTCACGCTCTGGGGTGCGCACTACAGCAGTTATCAACTTCGCCAGATCGCAGGCGAACTCGAACATCAACTCAAGCAGATCGACGACGTCTCCGAGACCAAGATCATCGGCGGGCTGCCACGGCAGGTGCGGGTAATACTCGACTCACAGCGACTGGCAGCTTACGGCATGACCGCTGGCGCTGTGACCGCGCAACTGGAGCAAGCGAACGCACGCAGCTCATCCGGAAGCTTTGCCCAGGATAACCAGGAGTTTCAGGTAGAAGCCGGACGGTTCCTCGGCAGAGCTGAAGACTTGAAGCAGGTGGTAGTCGGCGTTTACCAGGGCAAACCCGTCTACTTGCGCGACGTGGCCGCAGAGATCGTGGATGGTCCTGGCGAGCCGGAAGATTACGTCCTGTATGCCAATGCGGCCGGCGCACCTAAGGACGCGGTGCATGGCGAGTATCCGGCAGTGACCATTACACTCGCCAAACGCAAGGGCACCAACGCTACAGTGATCAGCGAGGCCGCGGAAAAGAAAATCGCCGAGTTGCGGGGGTACCTTCTGCCTTTCGACCTGAATGCTACGGTAACGCGCAACTACGGTGAGACCGCCAAGGACAAGTCCGACGAACTGTTGAAGCATCTCTTCCTGGCTACGCTGTCGGTCACCTTGCTGATCGCGCTGGCGCTGGGATGGCGCGAGTCGGGTGTCGTGCTCATCGCCATTCCCGTCACCCTGGCGCTGACCTTATTCATTTTCTACATCTTCGGATACACGCTGAACCGGGTCACGCTTTTCGCGCTCATCTTCTCCATTGGCATCCTGGTGGACGATGCGATTGTCGTGGTGGAAAACGTGGTGCGGCACTTCCGCCTGCCATCGAGCAAAGGTCGTCCGCTGTCCGATGTAGCCGTCGAAGCGGTGGACGAAGTCGGCAATCCTACCATCTTGGCGACTTTCGCGGTGATTGCGGCCATCCTGCCTATGGCATTTGTACGTGGCCTGATGGGACCGTACATGCGGCCGATTCCAGTCGGGGCCTCGGCCGCCATGCTGTTCTCGCTGATCGTGGCCTTTGTGGTGTCACCGTGGGCGGCGTTGCGGCTGTTGCGTCACTACGCCTCCGGCAACGGACACCAGCACGAAACGGAAGGCTGGACCACCCGCCTCTACCGCCGGATCATGAATCCCTTGATCGAGAATCCGCGGCGGCGTTGGCTATTTCTCGCCAGCGTGGTGGTGATGCTGTTGCTCGCCTGCTCTCTGGTGGCATTCAAGTTGGTCAAAGTGAAGATGCTGCCGTTCGACAATAAGAGCGAGTTCCAGGTAATGGTCGACATGCCCAACGGAACTACGCTGGAGCAGACCACGCGCGTCGCCCAGGAGTTGGCACGGTATCTTGGCAAACAGCCGGAAGTGCGGAACTACCAGATCTACTCGGGCACTTCAGGTCCTTATAACTTCAACGGATTGGTTCGCCACTACTTCCTGCGCCACGGCGTCAATCAAGCTGATCTCCAGGTCAACCTGTTAAACGCGCACCAGCGCAGTGCGCAGAGCCACGACATCGCCAAGCGCCTTCGTCCGGGACTGGTCGAGATCGGCAATCGTTACGGTGCGCGCATCAAGGTCGCCGAGGTACCCCCTGGGCCCCCCGTGCTGGAGACGCTAGTCGCCGAAGTTTACGGCCCTGACTACCAGCAGCAGATCGAGATGGCCAAGCAGATCAAGCACATCTTCCAGACCACGCCCGGTGTGGTAGACGTCGACTGGTACGTCGAGGATCCGCAGGTGAAATACGACCTCAAAGTCGATCTCGCCAAAGCGGCACTGCACGGCGTTTCAGCAGCGAACGTCAGCCGCACGCTGGAAATTGGGTTGGATGGGGCTACTGCGGGTCTGCTGCATGCCCCTGATTCACGCGAAGACGTACCCATCCGCGTGCAATTGAGCCGGTCCGACCGCTCCAGCATTCAGTCGCTGCAATCGTTACACCTTCCCAGTATTGGCGGTGGACAGGTTTCGATCGGGGAACTGACCAATGTCGAAAAGAAAACCATCGACACTACGCTCTACAGCAAGAATCTGCATCCCGTCGTCTACGTGCTGGGAGACGTTGCCGGCGAAGAGGAGAGTCCCGTCTACGCGATTCAGAAGATGGGCAATGCCATCGATCAGCTCAAGACGGCTGACGGCTATCGCATCAAGCAATACAACGTCGCCATGCCCCCCGAAACTGATCGCCTTGCGATGAAGTGGGACGGCGAGTGGCATATCACGGTGGAAGTCTTTCGTGACCTGGGACTAGCCTTTGCCGCAGTGCTGGTGCTGATTTACGTGCTGGTGGTGGGATGGTTCCGCTCGTTCATCGTCCCGCTAGTGATCATGGCGCCGATCCCGCTTACCCTAGTGGGCATTTTGCCCGCACATGCGCTGATGGGCGCGTTCTTCACCGCAACCTCGATGATTGGTTTCATCGCCGGGGCGGGCATTATCGTTCGCAATTCGATCATTCTGGTCGATTTCATCGGGCTTCGCCGTGAGCAGGGATTCAGCCTTGAACAGGCGGTCGTGGATGCCGGAGCGGTGCGGTTCCGCCCCATGCTGCTGACGGCCGCGGCGGTGGTAGTGGGTGCGAGCGTAATTCTGTTCGACCCAATCTTCCAGGGACTGGCAATTTCTTTGATGGCAGGCGAGGTGGCTTCCACGCTGCTGTCGCGTATGGCTGTTCCCGTCCTCTACTACATGGTGGAAAAACACAGGCGGCCGGCGGCATTGAGCACCAAGTCGGCGCCGCCGCGTACTCAGGAGGTACATGCATGACAATTGAACGTGGTTTGCGATTGATGGCGGGAGTTTTTGTTCTGCTCTCGCTTGCGATGGGGTACGGGGTCAACCCCTATTGGTATCTGTTCACTGCATTCGTGGGGCTAAACCTACTGCAATCGGCGTTTACGAACTGGTGTCCGGGAATGTGGATGCTGGCGAAGCTAGGCCTGAAACCGGCCAGCGTTGTTCGATAGGAGAGGCCATGCCTGCTTGGCTATTCTGGGTCGCGTTTGTCGTTATCTACGTGGGTCTGACGCAGTGGGTTCTGCCGAAGCTCGGCGTACCCACCTGAAGAACCACGCGTCGCACCGAGTCTCGGTGCAAAGCGTTGAAAGCGCCGCGGCCCAGAACTCAATAGGCGTCTCCGGGAACCACATGCTCAGAGGTCATGAGCTTTGGGTAACGGAACGATAGTCCACCGCGCTTTCTCGGGCCGAACTCACGATCCACCAGGAAGGGCCTCACCCATACGATGCCTGCGCAACGATGACGGCCATAGTACAAGTCGAATACAGTCCCGGCCTCCTGTCGATTCGAGAAGACATTCTCCAATCGCTCGGACATCCGGTGGTTTCCGTTCTGGGGATGCGAGCCGCCAAGGACTCACGTTTGTTGAATCGTTCAATCGGAGTAGTTGTGATCGGGCATGGCGCTCCGTGGAAAGAGCGATGCGAGTTAATTACTCATTTTCAGAACACCCTGCCTGGAGTTCCCATCGTGGCACTCTTGCGGCAGCGCGACAAGGGTTTCGACTCACCTGTTTTGAATTGTCCCGCCGACGACCCAGCGCAGTGGATACGGATCGTTCAGCAAACTCTCGCTGGAGTCCAGTGACGCTTCAGAAGCAGTACACGAGGTAATAAGCACTCAAATGAAGAATCTAATCAGATATAGCTCCCTGATCCTCGTTGTTGGACTGTGGGCGCTGATTATGTCCACCAGTTATGGACTGGCAAGTGGTCAGACAACTCGGGCAACCTCGAGTCCAGATTCGGACGCTGAGTCTGCGGCTCAATTGGTGCCGGGGAGCGCCCAGCTCATCAATCCAGAAACATTGGTGAGTATCTTTCAGTCGTCCACAAGCGAGAAGCCGCTGATTCTCAACCTGGGTCCTTATCTTTTGTACATGCAAGCGCATATTCCGGGTGCCGAGTACATCGGCGCCAGCTCGGAGTCACAAGGTATGGAAGCTCTGCGCAAGCGGACTAGGTCGCTTCCACATAATAAGTTCATCGTTCTTTATTGTGGATGTTGCCCCTGGGATCACCGTCCCAACGTGCGTGCCGCATACTACACGCTGCACAAAGCGGGCTTCACTAAGGCAAAGATACTCTACATACCGAGTAACTTGGGAATTGACTGGGTATATAAGGGGTATCCCACCATCAAGGGCCAGCAATGAAGATGCGAGGTATGACGGCCCATCAAGCTGCTGCAATCAAGATTGCAAAGCGGTAAACATCGAAGAACCAACCGTGGTGAACAACTATGAGTCATAGCTCGACAACAGCATTCGATTCGATGAGCCGCGAAGATCTTATCCGGGCACTAGAGATGTTCGCCAAAAACTGGCTGGCCCACGATGGCTGCTGGTTTCTGGCAGCCGAAGAGCAGCTGGGGATGGAGGCTGCAATCGACCTCGACACACGGGCCTGGTCCCGATTTGCGGAGGCTGAGGCACGCCGAATCATGACGACTTTTCATATTCCGCCGCAAGGTGGTCTCGACTCGCTGGCAACGGCTCTGGGACTGCGCATGTACAGCCTCATCAATGTTCAGCGATTAGAACGGTCGGAGGACGGAAAACATCTACGCTGCTTCATGGACGTTTGCAGGGTTCAGGAGACCCGGCGCCGTAAGGGCCTTCCTGACTTCCCTTGCCAGAATGTCGGCATCGTGGAATTCGAGACATTCGCCCGAACCATCGACTCTCGTATCCGCACGGCATGCTTGCATTGTCCTCCTGAGGCCCAAGGCGGGCAATACTGCGGCTGGGACTTCACTTCGGGATAAAAGCCCTTCGCACCGTTCCGCGGCACTTGTGGCTATGCCAATCGACCACTTGCCGCCAAATGCGCCAGGGCTGTCTACCTGCGCGCCATCACGGCGCTGGGTGCGCCTTGTCACCGTGTGAGCGACAAATGGGCAGCTAGCCTTCAATGTTGTGATACTTGGCCGCGCTACGTCTGAAGCGGCAGCGAATACCTAGACGTGAGGTTAGGCCGGACCGGCAAGCGAAAGGAAAACTTGTGCACATGAAAAACCTCGGGATCAACAGCAAGATGGTCCATGCAGGCTACGAAACCGACCTCTCCGGATCAGTAAATGTTCCGATCTACCAGACCTCGACCTTCGCATTCCGCAACTCCGAGCAGGCCGCGGCTGTGTTTGCCGGCGAGCAGGACGGCTTCATGTATAGCCGCATGGGCAATCCAACGGTTCGCGCCTTGGAAGACGCGGTAGCGGAACTTGAGAACGGCTGTGGAGGTATCGCCACCAGTTCGGGCATGGGGGCAGTTTGTACTGTGTATTTGGCTCTGTTGAACAGCGGTGCTCATGTGGTCAGCACAGCGTCCGTGTACGGCCCTACGCGCGGCCTCCTGGAGAAAGACTTTTCGCGTTTCGGAGCCGAATCTACCTACGTCGATACGTGTGACCTCGCACAGGTTGAAAACGCAGTGCGACCGAACACCCGGCTGATCTACATTGAAACTCCAGCTAATCCCACCATGCAAGTTACCGACATCGAAGGAGTGGCTGCCATCGCTTACCGACATGGTTGCCTTCTGGTCGTGGACAATACCTTCGCCAGTCCATACCTGCAGCGACCTCTCGATCTGGGAGCTGACGTCGTGCTGCATTCGGTAACTAAGTTCATCAACGGTCACTCGGACGTGGTGGGGGGAATACTCGTCGCCAAGGAAATGGAGGTGTACAACCGCCTACACCGGATGATGGTGATCTCAGGCTGCAACATGGACCCACATCAAGCTTTCCTGGTATATCGTGGCCTGAAAACTTTAGGAATTCGGATGGAACGGGCGCAACAAAGTGCGTTGGAGATCGCTCGTTGGCTCGAACGGCAACCGGAAGTGGAATCGGTTCGCTACATTGGATTGGAATCTCACCCGCAATATGCGCTGGCAAAGCGCCAAATGGATGGCCCAGGTTCCATGATCAGCTTTGAACTCGCCGGCGGGATGGAGGGCGCAAGGCTGTTCCTGGACAATGTTCGTATTGCGGCCCTTGCCGTCTCCCTGGGTGGGGTCGAGTCCCTTATCGAGCATCCCGCCTCGATGAGCCATGCGAGCATGTCACCGAACGATCGCCGCCTCGCTGGTTTCAGCGACGGTCTCATTCGCTATTCCGTGGGCATAGAGGATGTGGAGGATCTTATCGCCGATCTTCGCCACGCGCTCAATGCTCTTGCATCAGGTTTGGCAGCTGCTGACTATTCTGCCGATCGAGAAGTCCTGTCATCGGCCGGCGCCCTCGCAAATGATTGAAGTCGATTGCGGCGAGCCAATATTTTCACAAACGGGTTCGAACCGCTTTCCCGTTTGCAAGTGAGATTTGCATGAGCCTCGTAGAGGTTAAGCCACCGACGATAACAGCCGAAGTTGCTCGTCTATCTCGAGCAAACATCTCGTTGAGGCTGGTGGCGGCTGGGACGAGTGCAGCAGCATGGTGGTTGATTTACCGCGCGCTTCAACCGGTTGCCTTGTGGCTGACTTCATCGGTCCTCGGGCTGAACCACGCCACCCACCTTGGCTCTGCTGTCGGTTCTTTCTCTTCGAACTGCCCAAGGTGCTGATGCTGCTCACGCTGGTCGTGTTCGGCGTTGGCATTGTTCGGTCATTCTTCACTCCGGAACGCACCCGCGCGATTTTGGCTGGGAGACGCGAGTCTGCAGGTAACGTGATGGCCGCTCTGCTCGGTGTAGTGACTCCTTTCTGCTCATGCTCCGCGGTCCCGCTCTTCATTGGTTTCGTGACCACAGGAGTACCGCTCGGAGTCACGTTTTCCTTCTTAATCTCAGCTCCTATAAGCTGCCGCACATGGCGTCCCAGAACGGCACGGATCAAGATGTTTGCGTCGAGAAGGATCATCTCAACGAGAGTTCCCTTTTCCGCGCCGGCGCAGGGTTTTAAACTCGTCTACCAGTTCTTCCTCATCGACATCCGCCAACGCTTGTGAAAGGCGGTCGGCCGCGGCTTTGAGTTCGGACATGTCGGCAGTCTTGGTACGCTTTCGGCGGGTCGGAACATAGACCCCGAGAGTCTCTCCGCGGCGCGTGACGGCGACGGGTGTGTCAGACTCCAAGAAGGTGGCAATCTTTTCTCGGAACTCTCGTACACCTACTTTGATTGCGGCCATACCGGCTTCTCCTTGCGTACATCTAAGTGTACGCAACGGAACATCTCGTCGGCAAGCCGTACGAGTATCGTTTGCGAGAACGCCCCGGGGGCTTCACTATCCGGACGTGTGTGAAGGGACTCTGAATGATGGCGCAATGGGAGATTTTCTTGCTCCATTTATGATCCACGAACTGCTTCCAACCCTTACTGAAACTGCTTTCGGTAGCCATCCGCGTTGCGTAGTTTCAATAAGTTACGACGAACCTAAGTCCTTTCACTTCGAGATCAACCGTAAATCCCATGGGTACTCGCGGTGCGAGACGATTTTAAGCCGCCGAGATTCTTCATGCGCAGAATTTAGGAGCAGGTTAAATGTCTCCGGAATGATTGCTGAAGGAACGCGGAGCAATGCCGTGCGTTTGGAAGCGAGCCATTGATCGCCGACGGTTCTGGTTAGAGTCTCATCCTTGGCCCAGGTTTCACCGAGGGCCTTTGGGGAAAGTGCCTCAACCGAGAGGTCATCCGGCACTTCGACTTTAAGTAATCGGTACGATTTGGGAAGGTGGTCGGAACCGAGTTCTAAGTGAACAAGGACCTCTAGAAGTGCTCCGGCGACGCTTTCTGCCAGATACACGATCGGCCGGCCCTGCGTATGCCACCGGGCCGATGTCTCCAGCCCTCCCCTGCCGTCGAGGGTTCGATGATTACTGATTCGCCACAAAAACATCAGGCGAACATGCCTTGATCAATTTGAATAAGCATCTGCTCTACCAAACGACCGCCGGCCTCCGTGGAGAGCATTTGAATCGGCGTCCGACCCTCAAATCTTCGCTTCGCGGTACGAAGCCAATCCAATGCCGACTTCTGATCGCCCATCACCGACTGAGCTCGGGCAAGAATCTTGGCGGTGCGAATCGCTCGTTCCGATTCTTCTTTCGAAAGAGACTGGCGACGGCTCTTGCGGTGCTTCCAGGTTCGCAACGGTATGATGACGTCGAAAACTTCGTTGCGGGTCAGACCGCGGTCGATGAGGTGATTAATCACTCGCGTCGGAAGCCCGCTTTCAACCAGACGAACCACATTCTGTTCTGATCCAGGGTCGGTGCCCAACCAGTCCTCGAAGTATTGATTCAGAGTCTTTGCTGTGGATGTCGCCATTGGCTTGCCTCTAGTACATGATGCCACAGAAACTGCGGCAAGATGTACCCCAATTTCGTACCCCATGAATCAGGAGAATTGGTAAACAAACCGCTCGCAACGCCAACGCATAGTTACCAGTCCGTTATCTTGCTCTCGCTCAGAGATGACTATTCCTTTAGCTCGTTGGGTGCGATACCCAAAGGCTTTTTCGACCCCTTTCTGACCCCCAATCAGCGTTCCCCAAGGTTCCTTTAGGTTTTTTGTGGTTGCCACTTCTGCCTCTATTTTCAATCGGTTAACGACTGTCGATGCCGTCATAACCCATTGGTTCCGGGAAGACCCCTTATTCCTGCCAGTTATCAGCGGCTCCTGGAAAGTTATTGGACTGACAGGTACTTATGCCGTTAGGCTCGCCTGCTGTGCCTACTCGCGAGATGGGCACTTAGGCTGTCACTCGACTCAGACGGTGGCTCCGGCTAAGCTGTTCGCTAGCGATCCGTGCCGCCTAAGGAAAAGGAGAGCATATGTTCAGGCGCGCACGACACCAGAAAGGCCGTCTTCAACGCGTAAAGCGTGTGTCCGGCGAAAGCGTTTGGGTATTCCGATGGTACGAAATCCAACCCGATGGGACAAAGAAGTACCGCAAAGCCGTGGTCGGCACGGTCTCGGAAGTCAGGAACGAAGCCGAAGCGCAGAAAGCGGTGGATGCTTTATGTTTAACCATCAACGAGCAAACTCCTCGGCAGCAGTTGCAGGAGATCAGTGTGGCCACTCACGTTCAGCACTACCGTCAGCACGAGATGCCCGACATCTTCTACAAGCAAGCGCAACTGCCGGACGAGATATCCGAGGACGAGAACCGCAAATCGTATGCCACGCAGGTCACTTACGAAGGCTATCTGAAGAAATGGATTCTGCCCCGCTGGAAGTCATATCGCCTGCCGGACGTAAAGGCCGTGCAGGTGGAGCAGTGGCTGAAACCGCTTCCGTTGGCGCCTGGCAGCAAGGCCAAACTACGCAACATCATTAGCGCCTTGTACAGCCACGCCATTGGTTGGGAATGGACAACACGCAATCCCATTACTCACGTTCGGCAGAGTGCCAAACGCAGAAAGACTCCGCTGATTTTGACCATCGAGCAGATCAAGGATGTTCTCTTGAACCTGAAAGAGCCCTGCCGCACGGCAGTGTTCCTCGATTTGTCGAGCGGGCTGAGAGTGGGGGAGTTGCTGGGCCTCAAGTGGGAAGACGTAGACTTCGAAGCATTCGAAGTGAACGTTACCCGATCCGTCGTCAAGCAGAGGATCACTCGCTGCAAGACAGAGGCCTCGCGCAAGCCGATTCCACTCGATTCAGATTTGGCCGAGGTGTTGTTGACTTGGAAGTTGCAATCTCCGTATCCCGAATCCGGCGATTGGGTGTTTGCCTCGCCTCACAAGAAGGGCAAGCAACCGTACTGGCCGGGCGCGCTGTTTCGCGCGCAATTGCAATCAGCGTTGAAGGCAGCCGGGATTCCGGGAAACGTGGGATGGCATACGATGCGGCATACGTTCGGCACTTTGATGAAAGCCAATGGCGAGGACATGAAAACGATTCAGGAGTTGCTACGCCATGCCAATTACAGAGTGACAGCGGATACGTACACACAGGCGGTGACCACGACCAAGCGGGCGGCACAAACCAAGCTTGTGAAGATGATGCTGCTGCCCCGCGAAGTCCCGAAAAAGACGGGGTGAGGAAGGGCCTTTCTCTTATCGAACCCTTTCGAACCCTCGGGCAAAATGCCAATTTCCAGTAAGTTATTTATTTTGTTGGCGTCCCCGACGGGATTTGAACCCGTGTTACCGCCGTGAAAGGGCGCTTAGAAGATTTAAAATCAAGTACTTACAAGGCAGCGGTCGCAACGCAATGTCCTGTAGGGAAACGATGGGAACGCAAAGAAAGGCACCGAACTTGTACCGTTCTTGTACCGCGAGACCGATAGACTTGATTCCAGATCGTCACGCTCACGCCGTCCATCTTGGCGCCAAAGTCCATCCGCCCTCTAACGGGCTGCCTTGAGAGTCGGTCTTTAGAGGTGTGGAACTCCTCGGCGAAGAGGTACGTGGCACCGTGTCTTCCAAGCATTGGCCGCGATTCGAATCGGGGCTGGCCGGTAGCAGCCGCGATGCCTTCGCACATCCGGCTTGGGAGCAATCTCAGCATAGCCGACTATACGGCCATGTGGATCGTCTCCGGATGCCCTACCAACCGCCGGAACTATCCCAATGAGCGAGTTGCTCTGAAATCGCCAACTGACAGCAAAACCATTCAGATCGCTCCATCTTGGCCGACTTCACATTACTAATCCGGCTCTTCGCCTTACCAAATGGGAGAATTCTGGCAAGAGTGCTTGTTTATTAGCAACCTTGTCGGGTAGCCGCAGGGGTGCACTCGCGATCAAATCCTATACGGTTCCGGCAAAGCTTCTCGAAAGAGCCTACTGGGATTTGTCGCCCGGTAAACGACCATGTGGGCGGGCGATTTCTTTGACCCGCACAATGTCACCTGTCCCCAAGTTCAGTAGAAACTCATTTCAATCCTCAATGAATTCCTTTTACCTTGGGTCCTTTTCTAGGTCCACGCGATGGATAGAGCGCAGCAAGAGGTTATTGCAGTTGTCGCGTCGCATGTAGATTCCAATGGCGGTGCCGACATGCTCATTCTTGACTGCACAGGAGGATCTTCTTGAGTCGGTTCGATGAGACCTACTCGAAACAGTCCGCATCCCCCCGTGTAGCGCCTTATAATCTCTGAGGAGCTTCGATGAATCTTGAAGAAGCGCAGAAGCACCTGGCGGACCTGCTCGAGCCGGTTATCGAAGCGTCCAAACAGTCGTCCCGGAAGATGCTCCTCGGCATCACGGATGCATCCGAGAACTACCGTCCACTAGCTGAATCGATGGCAAAAGGCTTGCTGGAGGAAGCACTCTCGAACGGCGTCTCGGATGTCGACACAGGAGCGACGCTCTCGGAGCTAGGCGGTGGAGCCGCGTCTGATTTCGTGTTTCGAGCCCGTTCTAACATCAGCGTCATCATCAAGGTACAGCGGGATGTGAAGCTAAAGAATGAGGCTGTTTTCCTGAAGTCGCTGCAGCCTGAAGTGCGGTCGGCGACCGCTTGGGGTGTACTTTTCCCCCGGGTCCTTGCGATGCAGGTTGAGAACCAGCCATACGCATATGCCATGGAGGACTTCCGTCAGGAGGACGGCTACAAGGACCTGTCGAAATGGATCTTTGAAGACAAGTTGTTGCCCGATGCGAGGATCGCGCAATCGAAGAGCCTGTTGAACGCAGTCCTGGACTGCATCCAGCCAATCTACCTAGAATCTAAGGACACCAACAGCAAACCGAATCTTGATGGCGACGCGTTCCTGGGACGGATACGGAGTCGAATGGCGGAGGCAGAGTCGCTCCATGATGGTTTCTCAGCAGAGCTTGTCCAGGCTGGGAGCGATCTGCTTTACTCCTGGAAATGGCAGCTCGACGAAATCGAGAAGCGACGGCCTCAGGCAGAGGCGCTTCTGCCGGGTTTCCAAACGGCTGTTCACGGAGATTCCCATCCCGGTAACATCATCGTTCGGCTGCAGCCCACAGGCCCGATCGATTACAAGACGGAAATCCGCTTGATCGATCCCAGGGGTTGGCACCTTGGTGACTATGTCTTCGACTTCGCCAAACTCGGCCACTATCTGATCCTGATAGGCCCTGTTGAGAAATGGTCGATCGGTGCCGACTGCACGTCCCACACAAGCGCGAAGACCTTCAGGATTGGCCCTATCCCAGAGATCCCGAGTTGGTTACTCGACCTGGAACGGATGGTCTTCAATGCCGCAAAGAGACTCGGCGAATCGATGGGGGATACGGGCGTTGAGGCACGCTACGAACTCGCGATGGCGTCCTGTCTTCTCGGCTCAGTACCTCTCCGATGGAAGAAGGATCAGGAATTGATCGCGGTGTTGATGTATGCCGAGGGGCTCAAATGGCTCAACAAGTTCCGACTGCGCCTTGGCTAAGCCTTTGAGGTGCGCGCCCGGTCTATTCTAGCTCGGAAAGCCGTGAGCTCTCTCAGAGCGGCGCTGAACCCGTCGAGCACGTACCTTGCTTCTCCGAGCACAAGCTGCAGGCTGCGCAGAAGCGATGCTGCGCGTTCCGCTTGAATCAGGCTAAATGTCGGCGAGGCGGAGCCCCATGCTGTCCATTGTTTACCTTAACCATTCCCAACCGCACTGGCCTACACTTGGGGTACCGAATTGCCAGAGCCTCCGCATAGAGCCTCGTAAAGGGCACGTGCCGCTGATCATGACGGCGCGCCCTGCGTTCCGTTCTTTGTCCGGAACATATCGCCGTAAACGTTCATCGCGAGACAGTGCACCGGGTCTCCGCCAAAGAGATGTGCCACCTCCGTATTGGCGTCAAAGGCCGCCTCCGCCGCTGTCGCACCGTCGTTCCATCGGCGCAAAAAGACCGGAGCCCATTTGGCGACGACACTGGCGTCAAGCGGCCAGGGACAGGCGATGACTGTAGCACAACCGTGATCGAATAGCTGCTTTACTAGGCCGACCGTCGTTTGCGCGTGCGGATGCGAATCGACACGACCGCCGCTGCACATGAACAGCACGACAACCCTTGACGCCTTCACCGATGATGCCAGCACCTCGGGATAGATCGATAAGGACGCATTGTCGCTGATCACCTGAAAGTACTCGCCCTTGGGAAGCACTCCCCCATGCGCTGCAAGTATCGCCAGCTCACATCCTCCAAGGTCTTCCGGGATCGCTGCATCTCGGGACAAGACAACACCTGCGGCCGTTAAAGGAGCCTCGATCTCTCCTGCCAAGTAATTGAGGACTTTGTCCCCTGTTGCACTGGAGGGTATCCACGCTCTCAGTTTGCCTGGCGTTCCACGCGGGATATCTTTCTGGTCTGCTATCCAGGACAAGGAAGGCACGCTTGAGACGGGAACAAGCTGGCCAAAGAATCTGTCTCCTACGCGAAAGAGGTTGGGCGGCAGTTGCTGCAGTCGCGTGTCGAGAACAAGCATGATCGGCTTGGCCGGTTGGAAGGTGGTTTGCATCGCTGCCGTGGATTTCAGGAAGATGTCAGCATCCTTCGAGAACGGGTATTGATACGGATACTCCAGGGTCCATTGGTGAAACGCAGCCCCGCTGAAGATCGCGCGATCTTCAGCAACCAGCTGCAACGAGCCGTCCGCGTCAGCCTGGACACGTACGAGTTGCCCGGTCTCGCTTATGCCCATAAAGATCAACTGGAAGCCGAGCGTTGCGATCTCGTACACCGTTGTCTGGAGCGAATCGCGAGATACGAACCATGGGCCCACTCTCTCCTTCTGGCGGCGTATCCCGTGGTCTGCACCTGCTTCAATTGCAATAATTGCGGACATGGCGTTTTCGTTGCCGAGCGGGATATCAAGCAATCTCCTCGCCGCGATGCCAATTTGATTCACGTCGAAGGCGGTGTCCTGGTGGTACCTTGCCGTCTCCAGAGTTTCGATCAGCGTGACGAGCTGTTTTGCATCGGGCGTGGGATCAGACACTGCTGTCAGCAGGTCGACGAGAGACGCGGGGGCGCCCTCCTTTCCCTGTTTCAGAACTTTTGATGCTGCTTCGTCAATCGGATATCCGTGGAACTTTGCGAGTTGAAGGCAATGGGCGAGCAACGAGAGTGCCGGGGACGGATCGTCCCCATGAGAGATCATGTCCTCGCAGTGATCTGCGGCTTGTTTCGTGAGTGCTCGCAGCCGTGAGTCGTGGTGTGCCTTGTCGATCCGAAGGGCAGCCATCTCAATCCCGATCTCCATGGTGGCCAGACGACGTCCATAGCCTTCAGGAGATTCTGTATTCTGCAAGGTACTGCGCAGCATCTCGATCACTTCTCGGGCAGGATCGATGAAAGACAGGTCGCGGAGAACGCGGAAGAGGAGGAAGCCCTCCTGCCAAAGGTCCTCAACGGTGATATCAACCTCCACGGCGAACATACACGCGAGAGCGATCAAGGATTCGATCCTGTTCTGACAGCGATGGTACACATCAGCAAACGCCAGCCACCCCAGCCTTCGCCTGTGCTTATCGTCCCCGGCCAAGAGGAGCGCCTGCTCTGCGAGATCCCTCGCTTTCTGAGGTCGATTGGCAGTAACGAGCCGCGCTGCTGCGAAGCGAATGATGTCGATATCTTCGTTCGGCCGATCTGTTAGCGCGGCTACCAGAGCCCCAATCTGCACAAGCTGTTCAAATGTCTCGGCCGAAGGTCCGTCTCGTAGGTCCTGATCATGGCGCAGGAGCCCCCGCATCTCGTCAACGACAAAGTTCGGATCGGCTTCTAGCAGATCTTTCGGCAGTGACGCCATGTGCGGGATAAACGGACTTTGTTCCGCCATCCACTCGAAGGCCCGTTTGAGAAATGCCGTCAGATCCCACCCTTGTGGTGGTTTGCTCGGCTCGGAACGCTTGGCAGACTGCGTTATTTCAACACTTCTTGAATCATCCAAGATGATCGAGACGATAACCGAAAGTCCCAGGATGCCTACAGTTTCGATTCCCAAAAGCTCTGCCAGTCGGATCCGCGTTTGAGGGTCGGTAGGATTTGCTGCGAGGTAACTTACGATCGCAACGACGGCATATCGCAACGCATCGCCGGACAGTGTCAGCTCGCCATCATGTCCGCGCTCCAGCAGAAGCCTGAAGCAGATCCTCATGAGCGTACGGGCAGTGGTAGATGACAGCAACTCCCCTGGTTCTGGCAGTAGAACACTAAGAGCATTCGGATAGTCCCCGCGGGCTAAAGCTTCGCTCGAGCAGAGAACTCGTGCAGCGGCTTCGCGATCAGGCTCAGCTTGGACAGCCTTTGCGACGAGCTGCTCATAGCTCGGGGTCTCTGTGACGGAGAGCCCCCGAGCCATGCGTTCGAAGAATCCTCCGATCTGCGATCGGGCAGGTTCGGGGGTGGAGCTCAGCAGCGCAATGATTGCAGCGTACTCTCGTTCATCTGCCAACTCTTTCAAGCGATAGGCGAGAAGGTTACGTGATTGGGGAAAGAGCGAAGAGAGCCGGGCTGCAATCAGTTCCTGCAGTTTGTCATCGCCGGCTGCGGTTAGGAGCCCGACCTCCAGGTCCTCTTGCGTATTCAGCTCGGGGACAGCCGGGCGCAGGATGTCATGGGCCAGTTCAAGCTCCCCGCCTCTGCGCGCGGCTCGAGCGAGTTTGATTCGTGCAAACGGATCTAAATATTCGCGTGATGCGATTACTTCCTTTACCATTGCGATCGTATGCGGCCCTGGCAGAGCGATGTCCGCAACCTGCAATTTGATGAAGCTCTTATGGTCATCCATCCATGCAGGCAACGCATCCACAGAACGGAAGACATCTCCAAGACGTCCCCCCTTCGCATTCGCGACCCACTCCTCAATATGAGCTGCGAGCATGTCAGCGGGATCATGCTCAGGAAACATATTGAATACGCCACAGTCGGCGACGCTCTTAAGCAGTTCGCTGTTCTTCGTGCGGTGGGGCACCGGGAAGCCGGTCGCGAGCATGACGTAGCACTCGGATGCCTTGGCATGCTCGACTGCACCCGCCGCCAGAACCACCAAGTGCCTCGCCCATTGATCTTCAGCGAGTACAGAGCCCATTTCGTAAGCCCGGCTCTCGGGCAGATCTTCCGAACGGTATGCCGCGGCATGAAGAATGATCGCGCAGTCGTTTTGTCCGACAGACTCCAATGCGCCCAAGGCGGACGTGGTGGTCAGATCACGGGCAACCACGAACTGCAGATGTTTTTCAATTGCAGCGGCTTCACCCGGACCGATCGGACGTCCCAGTCTTTTACTCGCCTGGTCGGGGATCTCCGCCTTGATTGCCGCCTCGCTCGCTTCCGTAACGAAGCCCTGTGGAGGGAGGACTACACAGACGCGCCGCACCGGATTCTTCCCGTCCCGCCCAGAGACGAATGACATGACGATATAGAACGCAGCTGCGATCTTCGCCATTACGGGGGAATCGGCGTTAAGGATATCCGCGGCGCCGAAAGCCAGCGGCGAATCTGTAAACATTTGGATCAATCCTTCGATATGGGTCATCAGTCTGTGCCCTCGAGTCGCGATCCAGCACGCGACTGTCTCTCCAAGACTAGAGTAACTGGGGTGATCTGCACGCCGAAAATTGCTCCATCGCAAAAGAGAGTTCTCCGGGTACACTGGCCCGCTTGGGCCTGGAGCGAGGAGAACGAAGCCTTGAGAAAGAGCCACTTCAAAGAAGAACAGATTTAGTAACGACAAACGCCCCATGTCCAGCCCCCGTTGATCGTCAATTGGCGCATAATCGCCAATGCACTCAACGAAGCCGTCGTTAAGTACCCTGAACTCGGCTTGTCGCGAAGCTCTTCTTTGAGGGCCCAGCGGTGTTCTGGGCGAGTGACGGGCCACCCGGAAGTTGGGCAGAGGCGGTCAAGTTGACGGAAAACGGCCTATGCGCGGATTTGCATGTAGCGGACAAGTACCAAACCTGCTTCGGCTTGCCGGCCCAGCTGCTGAATGACAATGGAACGTCATCCGACGTGTTCTAACTATGAGGAATTGACTCCCAGCCCACGGCTCGGGATTGAGCGCACCCATTGCGAGTGCCCTCATTTTCAGCCCCATGAACGCCATTCCCAACCCTTGGCATAGCCGATCTCGTGTGTGTCAGCGCTCTGCCGTCGTGCACCGCCGGCATAGGCAATGCTACAATGTGTACCGTGAGTACATACTATGAACACCACTAAGATCGGCATTCGCGAATTTCGCGAGAACCTCGCGGAGTATTTGGAATCCGGTAAGCCCCTCGCGATCACGCGACATGGCGAGACGCTGGGGTTCTACTACCCAGCCCAAAAAAGGAGCCGGACGGCCGAGCTCGAGGCAATGAGGGCTGCGGCAAAGGACCTGGACGAAATGATCGCGTCTTGGGGGGCCAGTGAAGACGAGCTGATTGAGGAATACAAGCAGATTCGCCGGTCTGCTCGCGAGAAAAAACGTAATGCCCGGTAGAGGGTTGGTGGTGGACGCAAACATCCTGGTACGGGCAGTACTGGGAAAGCGTGTGCGCGAGGTGTTCGACTCCTATGCCGAACAAGCTTCGTTCTTCGTTCCGGAAACGGCGTACGCGGAAGCGGAAGAACACCTGCCTCTGTTGTTCATAAAACGAGGCGGCGATCCGGCGAAAGCAATAACGCTCTTGCGTGCGTTGGGGGCCCTGGTCGAGGTGATCGGAAGCGATGTCTATGGAGAGTTCGAGGCTGAGGCGCGAGAACGCTTGTCACGGCGTGATCCTGAAGACTGGCCCGTGCTGGCTTCGGCTCTGGCCCTAGGTTGCCCAATCTGGACAGAAGACACAGACTTCTTCGGGTGTGGTGTCGCTACGTGGACTTCCGACCAAGTGCGAATCTTCCTGCAAGGATGACGGCACATCTTAGCCTCCGGTCTGCGGCATTCCGTGTCCCGCTTCCCTTCTCTGCGCAAACCAACCACAGACGCAGGAATACTTCAGGCATGGGGATAAATCCTAAGTCCTGGCCAACGCGACAAGAAGTCTGTTGTGCTGTCCCGCTCCAGGTGTTCAGATCCGCCTACGCAACTTTCCTGGCTCCGCGTTAAACAGAGAGTAGATATTTCTCCCCTAACTTATTGATATGGCGTCCCCGGCGGGATTCGAACCCGCGTCGTCGCCGTGAAAGGGCGATGTCCTAGGCCAGGCTAGACGACGGGGACGCTTGCGTGGTGGGAAACTGGCGTCGAACTACTGATGGTAACAGTCGCCGCAAATCAGTGTCAAAGCTGTGGGACGCGATTGCCGACGAGGATCGCTCCGGTACGGTGATCGCCGGCTCACCAAAACCGACGCGGCCGTCGTTCTTACTGGCGCATCGGCTAGACAGGACTCGTCATCCATCCGACGGTGCGTTCCGGCCTGGCTGGCTTCGACTCCACAGAGGTTACGGCGTCTGCGGCCTCGTCGCTAACTGGATCCATCAGCCTCGGCATAGTTGTTATTAGAGTTGCGGCATGTTGAAGTAGCACCGTCTTCAGGGTCGATTGGCAGTGGCCTTGGAGCGGTCGTCGTTAGTCGCCTCATTCCATTCCTGCTCGCCCCGCTGCAGAAGCGCCGCGCGATCCTCTTCCAGAATCCAGCGCTGCTTGATCAGCACGTCAATTGCATCGGCGTAGCGCTTCAGATAGTCGTCGCGTCCGGTGTAACGTTCCTCAATCGAGAGGCGCGGGTCGCCACTGTTTTTCCGCTCGCTCGTCGTACACGCAAATGGAATGTATGATCCCTCGAACGAAACTCGTTGATCCGGCGCTCCGATCGATGGATCGCGCAGGTTCCATGCCGTGTACGTCGCCAGTGGGACCGTGATCTCAGGCAAGCGAACTCCGCCGAGCTCATTGCCGTTTCGATCGACTTGCGAGACGAGCACCGGAAAAGGCTTGCCGACTTTCGGTGGCTGCACGTTCAAGATCCCTTGCTGCCATTTCGGCCCAAAGTCGAGGCTGTACGCGGTGTTCACCTCATGCGGCAGGCTCACGCCGGGAATGGCCGGGAAAGCATACTGCTTCAGCGGCACGAGTACTCCATCGGCAATTGTCGGATACGTGCTGTCAGGCGGCGCGATGCCGTTGCGCACCCAGGCATCCATGTTCGCTATCAGTGCACGCCACAGATAACGGACAGGCACCGGTGATTCCGGCTGTTGGCCTTGAAGATCGCCGCTTCCCTTCGCTGGAGGAAACGGTCCCGAAAAATGTTGTAGCCCAGTGAATTTGTAGATGCGGACGTTCGGCGAGATTGGCACATCGTGCGCCGCGTCCGCGGTGGTGTGGATCAGCGACGCTGCGCGTCCCCAGTATTCGTAAGAGGTGTTGGAGAAGAAGATCCTGGGCACGACCTTTTCGGCGACAGCGCGGTCGAGCAAGCCTCCCCTGGCGCCAGTCACGGGATCGGATTCGGGGAGATCGGTGAAAGGGAAAATGTCGGTTGGAAAGAAAATCGACGAGGTCGGCTGCGCATCACGAGAGGGCTGGGCGAAGCGGTAATTGAAGCTGCCGCGTCCTGCTCCCGCAACGTGCGCCAACACGCCGTCGAATGCGATCTCCCCCTGCTCATCCGCATTGAAGCCTTGATAAAGCATATCGCGAAGGAAGCGTCCGTTCTGGGAGATGCCTTCGCCGTAAACCCGAGCCGCGGGAACCAGCGCATGCGGATTGTGCTTGGCGTACGAAACAAAGTCACGCACCGCGGCGAAGCCGAGTCCCGCTACCACCGGATCTTCGACCACGTAAACGTATTCGTAGATCTTGCCTGGTTGGAAGCCGCCGTCCAGGTGGATATGGCGATTGCTGGGCTGCACCTTTCCGTCGATCAATTGTGCGAACTGCCACCGCGAGCGCGGGATGGTTGTGCGCGTCGCGTCGCGAGAATCCCGCACCGTGAGCACGTTGCGTGGATCGTCCGGGTGCGCCGCGGGATATTCGCTGCCCCCAATGTTACCGAGGATGAGATGTCCAAGCGGCACCACATCGGTCGCCTTGGCCAGCATGAAGTCGCCGCGCAACAGACCGCCGATGGTCTTCCCGTTCTCGCGTGCGACAGGTGCGTAGAGCCGTAGGGCATCGGCTCCAACGGCGTCCCATTGCCAACCCAAGGCAACGATGGAATATCCATTGCGCAGCAGCCAGGCATCACCCGCGTTGCCCACGGGATTCCAGTCTCCCCCATCGAGCACGCTCACGATGCGCGAGCGGCCACGATTTGGCACCTCGAGCAGTAAGCTGCCGTTACCCTTTTTCGCGTCTTTCGGCCGGATGGCGAGGAAGTCGGACGAGAACTCGACTTCGCCGTCTTTCACGTTCACCGCATTTTTCAGATCGACGATGTTTGCGTTGTGGGCGTTCGCGATTGCAACGGAGAAATACACGCGTCCCGTGAGCACTTCGTAGGCGCCGGCGTCACCGAACGACTTGCCGTTCTGCACGTCCTTCTGCGAGGCCACCTCGACGCGAACCACACGCGCCGGCAGCCATTCAACTGTGCAAAGGAGCAGCATCAGCCAGAAAGTTGACCGTCGAAACTGCCGCTTCAGCATGAGATTCGCGTTCATCCCTGAGGCTCTCTTTCGCATCACAAAACCAGCACGGTCAAGGTAACAAACGAATGGAGTACCGCATACCCAAAAGTGCGCAGCTTGCAAAGCCGCGCTTGACTCAGAGCCCTGTCCGGTTCAGTACACTGTTGCCAGAGGAGCACACGGCAGCGCCGTACAAGAAGCTGGGCATCCGAAAACAATTTCGAAGAGCACGACGGCTTGCCGGCCTTTGCGCTGTCGTGATCCGTGGCTTGTGGAGCTACAGCCGACTCTGCCGGCACGGCGAGCCGTCGCGTGCGCAGAAAGCCGCGTGGCTCAGCGGCGTCTGTGCGGGAGGACTGCGGGCCATGCAGATACAGCCTTCTGTCAACGGCCCGCTGCCCGTCGGTGGCCTCGTGGTATCGAATCACCTCAGCTATCTCGACATTCTCGTGCTGAGCGCCACAGTGCCTTGCGCCTTTATCTCCAAATCTGAAGTTGCACGCTGGCCGATCATCGGACGCTTCGCCCGCTGGGCAGGGACCGTCTTCGTCGAACGCCAGAAGAAAGGCGACGCTGCGCAGAAGAACACTGCCGTCATGGAATCGCTGGCGAGCGGCGTGCCGATCGTGCTCTTTCCCGAGGGCAAGACGACCGACGGCAAGCAAGTCTTGCGTTTTCACTCCACTATGTTGCAGCCGGCGATCGATTGTCGCGCGACCATCACTCCCTGCGCTATCGCTTACGAGCTTGCCGACGGCTCGGTCGCGCAGGAGGTCGCTTATTGGGGCGACATGACGCTGTTACCGCATGGGATGAACCTCTTGGGCAAGGATGTCATTCGCGTGAACGTCACGTTCGGGGAGCCGGTTATCGCCGAGGGCGATCGCAAGTCTCTGGCGCATGCATTGCATGATCGGGTTGCACATCTCTATAGGGCGAGCCAGCGGCGCTCCGGTCTAGAGCATCACGTGGAACACGTGCCAGCATCCGCCGACCCTTGAGGCGATTATTGGAAGGTGATGAGCGGGTGCTGGAGCCTCCGAGGTAGAAAAAATCAGGAGTCGCAATGGCGCCCCCGAAGAAGCCCGTTCGACTCGCTCTGTTCGCGGTTCGACTCGCTCTGTTCGCGAAGGAGTGCAGGCTAGACCTTGGCGTGGCCGGAGTGCTCCCCGAAGGGCAATCCAGGCGCATCCTCGCTGCCCTGCCAGTCGGGCGACTCCAGTTCGCGGGGAAGGTTATCCAGCTGCTCCAGCTGCGGCAGCAGCTCGGCGCTGAGGGAGCGATCCAAGTCCGACAACTTGCGTGCCGCCGGGAACACGCGCCGTTCCATGGAACCCAGCATCTCGTTATACGACCTGACCGCGCCGCCAAGCTTCCTGCCCACGTCTTCGAGGTGGCCGGTCATCTTGCACAACCGCTCATAGACCAGCTTGCCCGATTCGCTGATCTCGCGCGCGCGTTCGGCAAGATTCTTCTGGTTCCAGCCGTAGGCTACCGCTTTCAGCAAGGCAATCAGCGTCGTCGGCGAAGCTACAATGACCTTCTGACTTACGCCATACTCGATCAACTCCGCATCGACATCCATCGCCGCGCGAAAGAAGACTTCACCCGGCAGAAACAACACAACGAACTCCGGCGTCGCAGCAAACTGCGCCCAATACGCCTTGGCTGATAGTGAGTCGATGTGCTGGCGAATCTGGCGGGCGTGGTCGGCCAACCGCGCATTGCGGGTTACGTCGTCAGGGGCCTCGAGCGCCGCCAGATAAGCCGTCAATGGCGACTTAGCATCGATGACAATGTGCTTATCACCGGGCAGGCGGACAATCACATCGGGACGAAGACGGCGATCACCTACCGTCACCGTCCTCTGCTCCTCGAAGTCTCCGCAATACTCCAGCATGCCGGCAATTTCGAGCACACGGTGCAACTGCATCTCACCCCAGCGTCCACGCGCCTGCGGCTCACGCAACGCCTTCACCAGGTTGCCGGTCTCGGCTTGCAATACCTTTTGCGTGTCGAGCAGCGAGGCCACTTGCGCGGTCAAACTCCCGTACGCTTCAGCGCGCGACTTCTCCAGATCCCGCACTTGCGCGTCCACCTGCTTGAGCGAGTCGGCGATCGGTTTCACCAGGGTCTCCACTGCCAACTCTCGCTTCTCCAACTCACCCTTGGCCTCGGACTGATACTTCGCCAGCGTGCTGCGGGCGAGCTCCAGGAAGTTGGCATTGTTGTTGTCGAGCGCCGAAGCCGCCAGCGCCTTGAACTGCATCTTGAGCTGTTCCGCTGTATCGGCAAGCAACTGCCGCTTCTCTGAAAATCCCTCGCGCTCGGCCTCCAGGCGGGAGGTCAACGCAGCGCGAGCCTCGGCGAGCGCGCGATTCTCCTCCGACTGACCTTGCAAAGCGAGGCGCAGCGACGCAAGCTCCTGCTCCAGCTTGGAATTGCGGGCTTCCATTGCGGCTGCACGGGAGCGACCCACCAGCCAGCCGAGTATTCCCCCCAGCGAAAAAACGACGAAACTAACGATGACGATCACGAGGCTATTCATAAAGATAGGCCAAATAATGATTCTCCATTGTAGGTCTCATCTATGGGGAAAAAAAGCGGTAAGGGGATGTCAAGTGAAGCACCCAAAATATGGTCGTTTTCGGACGCTCAATGAATTTTCTCGGAGATGAGACTGCGTCGCGCTGTGCGAACTCTGTCGGTTGAGGTACGCTTATTAAGAGGGCGCGATGCGCGACCATCCGGACCATCCAAACGAGGCACTGCAGCGGAAAAATCGGCGCGACTTTCTGAAGGCTGGCGTGGCCGTTGGCGGCGCGCTGTTGGCGAACCGAGCCTTAGGCGATACGCCCAAGTCGCTGCCGGCTTTGCCGGTGAATTCCAACACGTCTGCGGCGATGCCGACGCGAAACCTGGGCAAAACTGGCTATAAGGTCGGCCTGTTCAGCTTAGGCGGGCAAGCTGCGATCGAGCGGCCGAACAATGCGGCGGTAGCGGTACCGATTGTCGAGCGTGCCCTCGATCTGGGCGTGAATTATATCGACACGTCCTCCATCTATGGCGGCCCGGAGCGCTGGAGCGAACAATATATTGGACGGGTCATGCAGCATCGCCGGTCTGAGACGTTTCTGGCGAGCAAGACCAAAGAGCGGACGCGAGATGGCTCGCTGCGGATGATCGAGCAGTCGCTCAAGCTGCTCCGCACCGATCATCTGGACTTGTGGCAGTTACACGACATTGGCACCATGGATAATATCGACGCCATCTTCGCCAAAGGCGGCGCCATGGAGGCGCTGCTGGAGATGAAAGAGCAGAAGACGGTGCGCTTCCTCGGGCTGACCGGACATTACCGGCCTGAGCCTCTGATCGAAGGGATCAAGCGTTATCCCTTTGACACGATCCTGATGGCGATGAACGCAGCCGATCCGTATCACCACAGCTTCGGCGCAGAGCTTCTGCCACTCGCGGTAGAAAAGCAGATGGGCATTATCGGGATGAAGGTGCCCGCGCGGGGCCGCATCCTTTCCACCTGGACACCTCCATCACTGGAACAGCAGCAGCATTCCTGGGAAGGCATGGCCCTGGCGCCGACTCCGGGTAAGTTGCAGATGCGGGAAGCGATGTACTACACCTTGTCCTGCCCGGTGAGCACGGTGATCATCGGCTGCGACTCGATTGCGCAGCTCGAGGAAAACGTGAAGCTGGCGCGCGAGTTCACCCCTTTGAACGACAAACAACTTGCTGAGCTGACGGAACGCGTAGAACCTGTATCGAAGCAGTCCGTGTTCTTCCGTTTCGACCGGCGCACCTAGCCGACAGCCAAGCCGATCCATCGCGATGCCGTGCCTTCACGGAATTGATCGCGTTTTCGTCTAAAGATTAACGATGCCGCCGATCCGCAAGATGTTCTTCTCACTTCTCGTCCTGGCACTCCTCGTCGCCTTCCCGTGTGGCCATTCCGCTGCCGAGCAGAAACAAGGCCACTTCGACGAGGCCGCTGAGCGCCAACTCGTCCAACTCATCAACCAGTCGCGCCTCGAGGCGGGCCTGCAAGCTCTCACGGTCGATCAGCGCCTGACCGAGGCGGCGCGCAAACACACCGTGCAAATGATTCAGCACAAGCAGCTGGCGCATCAGTACGACGACGAACAGCCGCTGACCCTGCGTTTTGCCGACGAGAACCTGCGCTCCGAAAAACAGGGCGAAAATATTGCCCGCGAAATCGACGTGCCCAACGCTCATAACTCGCTGATGCATTCTCCCGGGCACCGGGCGAACATCCTTAATCCTGATTACAACGCGGTCGGTGTAGGCATTGTGAATACCGGCCACGAGATCTACGTGACCGAGGACTTTGCGCAACGCATGCCCGACTATTCGGAGCATCAGGCTGACGCCGTTTTACAGCGGACGATCGAGCGCTATACGGCAGAGCACCATGTGCCACCCGCCGTGCGCAAGCCACTGAAGCCATTGCACGAGGTCGCCTGCAAGATGGCATTGAATGATTCCCTCGACACCAACGCGGTGCTGGCCAATCCCGGGGCACGCAACGTTGCGGAATGGACCACCGGCGATCTGGGATCGCTGCCGTCCAGCGCGAAGGGGCTGCTTTCGCAGCCCCAGGGAGGATATTCGCTTGGCGTTTGTTTTGCCCCCAGTGTGAGTCATCCTGGGGGCGTGTACTGGGTAGTAATGGTGGTTTATTAAGCCGAAGGCGACCGCTTACGGCGCCCTCGCGTTCCCTGGAGTTAGTGGACCAGGCTCACTTGTACGCTGGGCCGGTTCACCGTATGAATCCCGATCTTCTGCGTTTCCAGGCTCGACTTGATGTATTGTTCGCCTGCCTGCATCATGTGCATCCAGACGCTCTGGGCCCGGCCTTTTTCGTTGAGGAACGCCGCGATTTCGGCGGCGCTCATGTTGCTTCCCAGTTCGTGCGCAAATTGTTGCAAGTGCGCAAGGGTAATCTCGGCTGTGACTTTTTCACGCCAGTATTTTTTCTTAAGATCAATCATTTCTGCTTCCCGACAGAATTGAATTTGTGCTTGCAGGAATAGGAATACAAGGTGCGCGTCACCTACCCTATGGCGGACATCACGTCCGCTTGTGACTTTCGTCACAGCAGGAATGTTTTTCGATAAACCCAGGACCTTCGAATGACAAATTCGGTTCACCACGGAGGCACGGAGAGCCCCGAGAAAGCCTGAGATGTGAGATGGAAGGCGGGTGCTTCGCTGTCCTTTCTGACAAGACGCCAATCCATCTCTCCTCGCAGAATGCGAAAATCCCGATCAAACTCAGTGTTCTCCGTGTCTCCGTGGTGAATCCGCCTTCTCCCGTAGCGAATCTGCTCCTGTGCTAACCTGCCATTCGAGATGGACTCGAGCCCCACCGTTTACGTCGGCACGGCCGGATGGTCATACAAAGACTGGGAAGGCATTGTTTATCCCGCGCAGATCAAGAAGTCGCAGCATCCGGTCGAGTTTCTGGCGCAATACATCGACGTGCTCGAGATCAACACCTCGTTCTATGGACACATCAAGCCGGAGTGGGGCAAATTGTGGAGCCGTATGGCACGCGCCACGAACCCTGCATTCCTCTTTACGGCCAAGCTCAATCGCGCGTTCACCCATTCCCCCATCGCCGTGATCGAAAGCACCTCGGCCGAAACCATTCGCGTGACGGCAGACGACGAGGGGCTGGCGAAGGAAGGGCTCGATTCCATCGCAGCGGAGAACATGCTGGGCGCGCTTCTGGTACAGTTCCCTATTTCCTTTAAGAACACCAACCAAAACCGGGACCATTTCGATCTGGTGATCGAAAAATTCAAACAGTACCCGCTGGTCATCGAGGTACGGCACAATAGTTGGACCAACGAAGGCACCCTGAAGTATTTCGGCGAAAAAGGGGTTGCCTTCTGCAATATCGATCAGCCTAAACTCGGCAAAGCCGTCGGGCCCACCGAACATGTGACGGCTCCGCTGGCTTACGTGAGACTGCACGGCCGTAACTACGATCAGTGGTTCGATAGCGACTCCCGCAATGATCGCTATAACTACCTGTATACCGAACCCGAACTCGAGCGCTGGAAGGCGCGCATCGACACCATCGCTGCGCAGGCGAAGAAGACCTTCGTCATTGCCAACAATCATTTCGAAGGTAAGGCCGCGGTGAACGCGCTGCAACTCAAGCACATGGTGAGCGGTAAGCCGGTGAAAGTTCCTCCCACGCTGCAACAGCGCTATTGGGAACTGGCCGAGATTGCGGAGAAGTGAACGTCAGTGGGCAGTGGGCGGTAGTTATGGGTAGACACCCGATGTGAGTTGTCATGACCACTGACAACCGACAACTGACAACGCTTCTCCCGCTTTTCATCAACCTTTCACGAACCGCCTTGGAACCTTTTTGTTTTCCGTCCGTATAACAGTGCAGAAGTTGAACCGGGCACTCACAGCAAGATCCGGGCGCAACGCACTTTCGAAGGAGAAAAGAAATGGACGCGAAACTGAACTGGCTCATCGACAACGTCGCAATCCGCGTCACCATGAACACGGTGGCGTTCGCGCTCTGGATTGCTGCCGCCGTGGCGGTCCTCGAACTCGGCGCACGAGGCTGAACCTCAAGATCATGCTGCACGGCGCGCGCACCCAGCGCAGCGCTTGAATGACCCCGCTCGTTACCCCTTCGGGCGGGGTTGGCTTTTGCGAACTTCGGGCGCAAGCTACGGATAGCGATGCCCAAGGTTTCATCGTATCCTCACATTCCAACGTCCCTGGACCGCATCCATCTGGAGTGACTATGAAGCACAAATTTCGCGTGCTGCCTATTCCGACTTCCATTGTTGCTGAAGTTCGAAACACATTACTGTCTCCACAATACGGGCATCCTGCTCACAATGAGTTGGCCAGCGGCTATGGCCCGTGCCGCTCGTGCCTGCACACCTTTCTAACCGGTGAGGAGCGTCGCCTTCTCTTCACGTATAACCCGTTTGACGGACTCGACGAGTATCCCTCGCCGGGGCCGGTATTCGTTCATGCGGAAGTATGCGAGCCGTTTTCCGGCGAGGGATTCCCGGACTCCCTGCGCTGGCTCCCGCTGACTCTCGAGGCCTATGGCGACCATCGATGGATCGTCGCTCGCGCACGCGCCAGCGGATACCGCGTCGAAGAGGCACTTGACACGCTGCTTGCGCGTCCGGAAGTGAAGTACGTGCACGTTCGTAATGCCGAGGCTGGATGCTTCATCGCGCACGTGGCCCGGGCCCACCAACATGCCCTTGTACCCTGTGGCGCCGGCGCACCGGGCGAGGCGCATGAAGACCAAGAGTGAGCGAAAGCACAGGAACCGCACAGCCGTGCGCATGGTGCGTCACAATTGGCTGTGCGTGCCTCTCCCCATAACAAAAATTCGTTGACAACGTTTCTTCCATGAACCATTCTCTTCGGAGTTTTGGGAGAGCCGCATGGGGAAGGAACTGGTCTGCACCGTCCGCTATGAAGGCAAGTCGTCGAGCGGTAAGGCGCTGCTTGAGACAGCGGAGATCCTCTTTCGCGGTGGCTTTCGCCTGAAGATTCCATTCGCCTCGCTCCAGTCTGTCATTGCGCACGACGGCGAGTTGCATCTCAAGTGGCCCGACGGGTCAGCCGTCTTCGAACTCGACGGCCACGCCGAGAAATGGGCCAACAAGATTCTTCATCCCAAGAGCACAACGGAGAAGATAGGGATCAAGCCCGGGTTGATGATCTCGACGGTTGGGATGAAGGATGCGAAGTTTGAGAACGATCTGCGCGGCGGGGCTAGCTCGTTCTCCAATGCGAAGCCGCTCAGGGATTCCGACTTGATCTTCTTCGGTACGGAAAAGGCCGCGGGCCTGACGCTTGTCAAGAAACTCGCGCCGTCACTCGCCAGCACGGGCGCACTGTGGATCGTCTATCCCAAAGGCAAGCGGGAGATCCGAGAGATTGATGTGCTCGATGCCGGTCGGGCCACAGGTCTTGTCGACGTGAAGGTGGTGAGTTTCTCGGCGACGCACACGGCGCTCAAGTTTGTTCGGCCAAAGGCGAAGCGCTGATAAAATCAGTATTCGGGAGCACTGGAGGGCCAACTCCGTTACTGCGGGAAAGGAAAACACACATAGCAGAGTTTGGTTCGCTCGCAGACTTTTCAGCCGCGCTGAATCGGCTATACGACAGCACGGTAAAGCTGGAAGAAGCGCAGCAGGCTACCGACTTACGGATTGACCGCCTGGCTTCGCAAGTGGCAACGCTTGCGGCTACGGTCGCGCAACTCGCCAGCGTAGTAGAGAAGCACGAGAACCGCATCGACCGGCTTGAAGGTTGAGCGGTGGTTCCCATTATCCCAAGCGGCGTGTTTCCTGATCGTGCTGCTGGCAGCTCACTCCATCAATAGAAATTCGAGAACGCAACTTCAGCACGCAGCAAACGCCCACGCGCATCCCAAAACACGGTGGGCGTTGCCAATGGTTCCGCGGCCTGCGGCTATGCCTTGGTGCGGGTATCGACTTCGCGCAGGCGGGCAGCCTTGCCGCGCAGCGCGCGCAGGTAGTACAGCTTGGCGCGGCGCACATGCGAGGAGCGCAGCACTTCGATCCGTTCGATCACCTTGGAATTCAGCGGGAAGATACGCTCGACGCCTTGGCCAAAGCTCATCTTGCGCACGGTGAAGCTGGGCTGCGTGCCGTTGCTCTTGGAGATCACCAGGCCCTCGAAGGCCTGCAGGCGTTCTTTGTCGCCTTCCTTGATCTTTACATGCACCCGCAAAGTGTCTCCGGAACGAAAGGTGGGGAGATCGGTGCGCTGCGTCTTGGCGATAAGCCGGTCAATAATTGGAGAGTTCGACATTGTCCTTTTCCTTCTGTGTCGCACGCAGCGGACGTGTTATCCGTGCGGTCAAAATTCTTTTCGAATCGTCATCCTGGGCGGGCCGATCGTCGTTCCACCGACCTGAACTACTTCGAACTTACCTTCTCAAAGACGCGCGTCTCGTCAGGCTTCTCGAAGCGCTTCAGAATTACATCTGTCATCGGTCCTATCAACTACCGGCAGACTTCCCGTGGCCTTCAATCTCGCTCAGCACATTTCGATCTTCCCGGCTCAACTCGGCCTCGCGCAGCAGGTCAGGACGATTGCGCAGCGTCTTCTCCAGCGCACGCCGCCGTCGCCATCGCCGGATCTCGTCGTGGTTCCCGTTCATCAGAACCTCGGGAACCGCGTGGCCGCGAAACTCCGCGGGCCTGGTGTACTGCGGATAATCCAGCAATCCGCCGGAACCACACGTCGAATTCGGAGGCTCGCCTGCCAGCTTCGGCTCCTGCATCGCCGTAGCCGTGAACGACTCCTGCTGCGCCGAAGCTGCGTTGCCCAGCGCTCCCGGCACCAGCCGCGCCATCGTATCTACGATAATCGCCGCGCCCAGTTCGCCGCCGCTCAGCACGAAGTCGCCAATCGAAATCTCGCAGTCGGCGAGATGCTCGCTCACTCGTTCATCTACACCTTCGTAGCGCCCGCAGATCAGGACAACGCGCTCGTGCCGCATCATCTGCTGCGCCACCGCTTGCGTGAAGAGCCGGCCCTGCGGCGACAACAGCACAACAACCGTTTCGCGCGCGTCCTCGCCCAGACGCTGCTCGCGCCGCGCGATGCCGAGGTCTTCGAGACATTCGAAGATCGGCTCCGGCTTGAGCACCATGCCTTCACCGCCACCGAATGGTCGATCGTCGACGGTGCGGTGGCGATCGTGCGTGAACACCCGCAAGTCGTGGATGCCAATTTCAATGAGCCCGGCCTCGCGCGCCCGGCGCACGATGCCGTAATCCAGTGGCCCGCGAAAAAAGTCCGGAAAAATCGTCAGTATCTCGAACTTCATTCCGGCCTCCCCAGGGCGCCTGAGCGCCGGGGATTTGTACCTCAGGGGCTAAAGCCCCGAACCACCTTGGGCACCTGTACGCAGGCCTAAAGGCCGCTCTACCCGATCCACATCTGCACGCCTGCGCTACCCGATTAAGAGAGGCAGCTTGATGCAGTACCCGATCGCTGTCATCCTGAGCGGAGGTTCGCCGCTTTTTGCGACCCGGAGTCGAAGGACCCCTGTTCCCGCCAAAAACCCCTTCTCTACTTTCGTCTCGGCTTGCGGCGTACACCAGCGGCCCGCACTTCCTCCGCTTCGGTCTGCTGCCGCGCTTTCTCGTCTTCGCTCAACGCCGAATCCAACTCCAGCAAGCCTTCCGGCAACTGCATTTCGATGCGGCGGCGCTCGAGGTCCGCTTGACCTCAAGAACTCAGCCGCATATGGAACCAGCAAATCTTCCGTTGAGCCGACCTTGCGGCGAATCACCAGCAGCGGAGCCTCACCGGCGCCAAACTGCAGATCTTTCACCACTCCCAGCAACTGAGGCTCGCCTTCACCTGCGGCCCAAACTTCGCAACCAACCAAGTCGCTTACGAAGGCCGCACCCGCTTCGAGCGAGGCACGCTGTTCGCTCGGAATCTGCAACTCTACCCGGGCAAGCTGCTCGGCGTCTGTGATGCTGTCTACGCCCGCGAACTTCAGCACCACGGCACCCTTGTGAAACCAGTGCTCTTCCAACTGCAACTCGCGGCGGCTACCGTCTGCGCCTAAGGCCGACAAGTGACGACGCTCTTCGAAGCGCTCCGGAAAATCCGTGTGCAGCTCGGCCAGCACTTCCCCGCGGCGTCCCTGCGGACCGAGCACGCGAGCGATCGTGATGAACTCGCCAGCTATTCCAGGATCTCCAACTGATAGCGCTTGCGCGTCCGCAAGCTCGCAGAATGCAAAATCGTTCGCAAGCTGCGCGCCATGCGACCCTGCCGGCCAATGATGCGGCCGAGATCGCTCTCGGCGACAAACAATTCCAGCACCGTCTGGCCCTGCTCTTCGAACGGCTCGACCGTCACTTCCTCGGGCACATCGACCAGCGACTTCGCCAGATGTTCAACCAGCGCGACCATGTTTGCAGAAGTTGGCATAAACTATTCCGCCCCGCGACAACCCTCGGGGATTCTTGCTTCTATCCCGAGCGGAGGTTTGCGTTTTGTGCAAACCGCAGTCGAAGGTGCGCTACCTCCGCCCGAGATTTATCTTAAACACCATGCCGTCCCTCTCGGGACTCGGGTTCTCGTTCGCTACCGACCCAGCGCTGAAGCGCTGGGCTAAGCTGAGTCGCCCTTCCGGGGCTGATGTCTAGCCATTCCGCGGTCGATTGCGGACCAAAGCTACTCCCGCTCGTACACGCCCTACAGAGTGTCATCCTGAGGTTCGCGTCTTTTCAAACCGCAGTCGAAGGACCGCTCTTTCGCCACCCAACCAGCGGCAATCGCCACCGAATTGTCTTAGGCTTCAGCCGCAGCCGGCTCACTGGCTGCGGGAGTCGCCGACGGCGTTGCCGAAGCTTTCTCCACCAGTTTCCGAACCCGGTCCGACAATTGGGCGCCCTTCGACGTCCAGTAGTCAATGCGGTCGCGCTTCAACAGAACGGTCGCGGGGTTGGTGCGCGGATTATAGGTGCCCACCACTTCGACCGAGCGGCCATCGCGCGCGCGATCCTTCTCGATAACGACAATACGGTAGTGAGGTTGCTTGCGCGCACCACGGCGCGATAAACGGATCATCAGCACAGAAACGGTATCCTTTCCTGCTCGTTCAGGGCACGCACGGGAGAGATTCACAAACCTGCACAGGTAGTAGTGCGAAGCCTGGAACGTACCGGCGGGCACAGCTTTTCCTCAGGCGAGATGGGCGTGCCAGCCAACTTGGCTGCTACACCCCGACTTGCGCCGTAAGCGCCGGTCGGACCCCCGCTGCTGGAGGCAAACCTTGATTATCGCGGAACTCTACGGATTTAGCAAATCGACCTTGGGTCGGCCCCCTTTTATTGCAACCCCCTCTGTCCTGTGCTACTTTCAAGTGTTTGATAGAGGTACGCTTTGCGCGCACAAGTGCCCGCCGGGCTGAACCGCAAAGAGGCTGAGATCTTCTCCCGCCTCGATCCGGAGCGGTTGCCCCACCACATTGCCATCATCATGGACGGAAATGGCCGCTGGGCCAAGCGCCGTCACCTGCCTCGAATTGCTGGCCACAGGTCAGGCGTCGCGGCGGTGCGCTCGACTGTTGAGACGGCCGCACGCATACATCTGCCCGCTCTCACGCTCTATTCCTTCTCTGCCGAGAACTGGAAGCGGCCCAAGGGCGAAGTCAGCTACCTGATGAACCTGCTCCGCCGCTACCTCAAGATGGAACTGCCAACGCTGATGGAAAACAACATCCGGCTGCAGTACATCGGCCGCCAGCAGGAGCTTCCACAAGAGGTCCAGGAGCGCATGGCATGGGCCCGCGAGGCCACCGAAAAGAACAGCGGCATGTTGCTGACCCTGGCCCTGAATTACAGCTCGCGCACTGAGCTGGTTGATTCCTTCACCGCCATGCTGCGTGAAGCCTCGCGCAATGGCGGAGTCGAGCACCTGCGCATCGACGAAAAGACGGTGGCGCGGCATCTCTATACGCGCGGACTGCCCGAACTCGATCTCCTCATCCGCACCAGTGGCGAGATGCGGCTCAGCAATTTCCTGCTCTGGCAGGCTGCCTACGCCGAGATTTATGTGACCGACACGCTTTGGCCCGATTTTCGCGGCATGCAGTTGCTCGAAGCCATCGAAGCTTTTCAAAGGCGCGAGCGCCGTTTCGGCGGACTGGGCAGCGATAACGGACACGATTCGTGAAGCGAGTAATCACCGCGACGATCCTCATTCCGCTGGTCATCGTCGCTCTGTTCCGTGCGCCCCTCTGGCTGTTCACCCTGATCGTCTTCGCAATTGCGATTCTCGCCGCCCGCGAGTATCTCGATATCGCCCACGCCAACGGCCTCACTCCCTTTCGCAAGCTGTGCTATCTATTCGTCGCCTGCGTCTTTCTGGTCACGTTTTCTCTCGGCGAGATGACGGCCAGCAACTACGACCTGGCACTGTCGTTGACCCTCGCGTCCTTCGGCGCGGCAGCTCTGCTGGTGGTCATCGCTTCTCCATTCATCTTGTTGATTGCGGGCATGCGTCGCGATCCGCTATCGCGGTCGCTACCCGATGCCGCAGCATCGTTCCTGCTGCTGCCCTACGTGGCGCTGGCGCTGGCATCGATGGTGGTGGTGCGCTCGTATCCAAACGGCGCGCTGTTTCTGCTGTTCACCTTGCTGCTGGTCTGGACTGGCGATACCGCCGCTTACTACGTTGGCCGCGCCATCGGAGCACGCAAGCTTTCACCTCGCGTGAGCCCGGGAAAGACGTGGGAAGGCGCGATCGCCTCCGCTGTCGGGGCGGTACTGGTCGCACTATTGCTGTTTCGCTTTCTGAATCCCATCTATCACGCTTTGGTCCGAATCCACCTGATACCACGACCCGACAACACGTTCTACGGAACAATACCGCGTGAGCTTGCCACGTTTCCCTTGGCTCCCATTTGGGCCGTAATTCTCTTCGCGCTTTGCCTGAATGTAGCCGCGCAGTTGGGAGACCTCGTAGAATCAATGTTGAAGCGCGGAGGCGGAGTCAAGGATTCCGGCACTCTGCTTCCCGGCCATGGCGGCGTGCTCGATCGCATCGATGCTTTACTGTTCGCGCTGCCCGTAGGATGGTTCTTCTACTTCGCTCTGCTGGGGAAATACTTCCGCTGGACCATAACGGCGGGCTAGAACACCGCATGAAACGAATTGCTATTCTCGGATCGACCGGCTCCATCGGCAAAAGCACGCTCAACATCGTCGAGACTTTCCCCGACCGGTTTAGCATCGTCACTCTCGCCGCCGGCAACAATGTCGAGCTCGCTTTCGAGCAGGCGCGGCGCTGGCGCCCCCAGCTTCTCTCAATGGGCACCCCCGAGGCGGCTGACCAGCTCTCGGATCGTCTCAAGCAAGCTGGACTGAACAATGCCGTCGAAGTTGTGTACGGCTCCGCCGGTGCGGTGGGAGTCTCGACCCATCCGGATGCGGATTTTGTCGTGAGTGCCATCGTGGGAGTTGCCGGGCTTGAGGCCACGTATGAAGCCGTCAAGGCAGGAAAGTCCGTCGGCTTGGCCAATAAGGAATGCCTGGTCGCCGCCGGCGATCTCATCACCGCCGAAGCCCGTCACCAGAACAAGCCCTTGTTGCCTATCGACAGCGAACACAACGCGGTGCATCAGTGCATGCGCGGAGGCCGGCGTAACGAAGTCGAACGGGTCTGGCTCACCGCATCAGGAGGTCCGTTCCTTAACACCCCACGCCGCGACTTCGCCAATATTACGGTCGAACAAGCCCTCAATCACCCGACCTGGAAGATGGGCCGCCGCATCACCATCGATTCCGCCACACTGATGAACAAAGGCTTCGAGGTCATCGAGGCCTGTCGCCTGTTCGACATGCCGCCTCGCCAGGTCAGTGTGCTGGTTCACCCGCAAAGCACCATCCACTCCATGGTGGAGTTCGTCGACGGCAGCCTGCTGGCCCAACTCTCAGTCACCGACATGCGGTTACCGATCCTTTATGCACTGACCTATCCGGACCGCATCGAATCGGAGCTGCGCTTTCCCGTAACCGAGCTGCGGCGGCTGGATTTCAGTCCGCCTGACCTGGAGAAATTTCCCTGTTTACGTTTGGCCTATGAAGCCGTCGAAGCAGGGGGTGCCAAGACTATTGCCCTGAACGCGGCCGATGAAGTTGCGGTAGCAGCGTTTCTGGAAGGTGGTATTGGCTTTGAGCAGATTCCGGCTACAATAGAAGAGATTTTGAATGAAACGTCTGCGCGCGTTCCCGAATCTATAGTGGATGTGTTGAATATCGATGCCGAGGCGCGCCGCCAAGCCCGCGAACGCATCCGGACTTTAGACCCAGGTGACTCTGTGACGCATTCGCCCTCGGCAACCCGGCACAGGTAAGTTCCTAGTAAAAGAGGTATATGCAATCCTTCTTTATTGCTGTGGTTTCCATGGCTGTTGTGCTCGGCATCATGATCCTGGTGCACGAGTTCGGCCATTACGCCGCGGCGAAATTCTTTGGCGTGCGCGTCGACGTATTCTCCATCGGCTTCGGTAAACGCCTCTGGGGCTTCCAACGCGGACATACCGACTACCGCATCAGTGCCCTGCCGCTCGGCGGCTATGTCAAGATGGCGGGTGAGAACCCGCTGGAATCGCGCACCGGCGCGCCCGATGAGTTCATGTCACACCCGCGTTGGCAGCGCTTTGTCATCGCGATTGCCGGTCCGGCCATGAACATCATTCTTGCCGTGGCCCTGCTCACCGGTGTCTACATGGTGCGTTACGAGCACCCGGTCTACCTGGATCAGCCGGCGACAATCGGATGGGTGCTGGAAAATTCTCCCGCGGCAAAAGCCGGTGTCCTCCAAGGCGACCGCATCGTCCGCATTGATGGCGTGCAGAACCCGACTTGGGAAGACGTAATCCTGAAGGTTGTCGTCAGCCCCAAGCAGCCGGTCGACGTCGCCTTGCAACGTGGCAACGAAGTCCTCGACAAGAAGATCCAGCCTGACTCTGAAGGTTCGGAGCAGTACGGCAGTATCGGCTGGCTGCCTGACCAGCCCATCACGGTCACCGAGCTTGAACCCAACATGCCTGCCGCGAAGGCCGGTCTCCAGGTGGGCGATGATCTCGTAGCGGTCAACGGCGTGCCCATGCGCTCGCTGTTCTCGGTCATTCATTACCTCCAGCAGAACGGAGCCAAACCGGTCGAGGTCACTGCCGTTCGCAAGGGCCAGACTCTCAACTTCAAAGTGACGCCGGTGCAAACTGACGAGGAGGGCCAGAAGAGCTATCGCCTGGGCTTCCACTCCGATCCTGTTCACGTCGACAAGCTACCCTTCGCGCAGGCCGTTCGCCGCTCGATTCAGGAAAACAAGCGCTATTCGCTGCTGATTGTCGACCTGGTGCAGAAGATGGTGCAGCGCAAGGTTTCGATGAAGCAGATCGAGGGCCCCATCGGGATCGCGCGGGCCTCGGGAGAAGCTGCCCGCCAGCCCGGCTGGACGCCCCTGTTGAACCTGATGGCCATGATCAGCCTGAATCTTGGCGTCTTTAATCTGCTGCCGATTCCGATTCTCGATGGCGGCATCATCCTGCTGCTCATCATCGAGTCGCTGATCCGCCGCGACATCAACGTGCGCATCAAGGAGCGAATCTATCAGACTGCGTTTGTCTTCCTGCTGGTATTTGCCGTGATGGTTATCTACAACGACCTGATGAAGGCTCTTCCGGGATTGGCATCCCGTCTTCCCTAGATACCTCGCAGGTCAGAAACAACTTTACAGGGACGCCTAGCGTCCCTTTTTTTTCAAGCAGCGCGCGTCCGTCTAGCGCCCAAACACGATTGTGGGATTGCCCTTGTACGTCGTCCGCCGGAGTTCGCGATATCCACATTTCTCGGCGACGCGAATGGACGCCGTGTTTTCGGGCGAAATCAAGCAAACCGTCTGCACCGGGCCAAAGTGCCGGTCGCCCCACGCGAGGGCCGCACGCGCGCCTTCCGTCGCATAGCCTTTGCCGTGCATGCTCGACGCCAGCACCCAGCCAAGCTCGGGCATGCCTTCGATGGACGGTTCGATATCGCGCTTGTAGTCGGCGAAACCCAGATCGCCGGCATAACAGCCAGTGTCTTTTTCTTCGATGGCCCAATAGCCAAAACCGAACAACGACCATTGTCCCGCATAGCGCAGAAACCGCGACCATGTTTCTTCCCGCGACAGTGGCCTGCCCCCGATATATCGCGTGACCTCCGGATCAGCCCACATCGCCGCACACGCAGCGAAATCCTCGAGCCGGTGCCCGCGCAACTTCAGCCGTTCGGTTTCGACAACCGGCACCGAAAGGGTGGGATGTGGAGCGGTGGACATCTATTTGTGTTTTGAGAAGATCAGTCTATCCGCGCGACGGGAACAGGAACTTCAACATCGGCGCCACCCGTTCCGCCCATGCCCACTCGGTGTGCGCTGCGCCCTCGATCTCGGTGTAGGTAAGATCATGACCCAGCTGCCATCCCTTGGCCAGCAACTGGTCTTCCAAGGCGCGTGCATCGGGAACGGCACGCTTCGACTCGCTGGTTCCTACGTCGAGCCAGATGCGCAAATCAGGCTTGTTGCGAAGTTTTGCAGCCGTCTTCAGGAGCGCACGGTTACGCCACCATACCGACGGCGACATGATGCAGAGCTTTCCAAATACCCACGTGTAGCGCAGTCCGAGATACATTGAGACCAGCCCGCCCAGCGACGAGCCACCCATGCCGCAGTTCTCCGGACCCGGCAGCGTGCGGTATTGGTGATCGATGAAAGGCTTCAACTCCTCCACCAGCATCTGGCCATAGGCGTCGGCCTGCCCGCCTCCCAGGCGCTTGTCTTCCACCGGTGTGTACTCGTCGATGCGATGCTCGCCCGTGTTGTATATGCCGACGATGATCAGCGGCTCAATCTCACCGGTCGCGATCAGGGCATCGGCGGTCTCGCCCATACGCCAGTAATTGCCCTTCTGAAAGCTGGTTTCGGGATCGAAGAGATTTTGCCCGTCCTGCATATACAGCACGGGGAAGCGGCGATCGGGTTCGGCGTCGTATAACGGTGGCAGATAGACGATCAGGTCGTGTTTCTCGTCCACCAGTTTGGAAACAAACTGCTCGTGTTTGCGAAGCCGCGACTTCAGGTCGGGAATTTCCGGCATTCCGGGTGGCGGCGCAATCGGCTCGTTTATGATGGGTTCCGTCGACATTTTTGATAATTTCGTAAACTGGTTTCCAGCCTCACCCAGACAAACCATGGTCTTGCCCGTCCGGGCTGCGGTTTCGTACATAACACAATCGGCAAAAAGTTAGAAGCAGAGTAGCAGACTCGGTTACAGTTCCAAACAAAATCTCTATGGCAAGAGGTTCAACTCGTGCATCGTGAATTTCACAACTGGTGGTCCAGGGACTTGCAGCGCGACATGCAACTGCTGTCCTTCGGTCACGGCGGGACCAAGGTCCTGGTTTTTCCCACTTCGCAGGGTCGTTTTTATGAGTACGAAGACAACGGAATGGTTGCCAGCGTTGCTGATCGGCTGGAGAACGGTGAGCTGCAGATCTTCTGCGTCGACAGCATTGACGGCGAAAGCTGGTACAACAAGCATGCGCATCCCTACTGGCGCGTGCAGCGCCACATTCAGTATGAGAACTACATCCTCAACGATGTCGTTCCGTTGATGTGGAACAAGAATTGGACGCCCCGACTCATCGTCACGGGTTGCAGCTTCGGCGCCTATCACGCCGTGAACTTCGGCTTCCGTCATCCCGACGTGGTCACCGGAATCGTCAGCATGGGGGGCGCCTTCGACATCAAGAGTTTCGTCAACGGCTGGTGGAGTGACGACGTCTATTTCAACAACCCTCCCGACTTCCTGCGCAACTGCAACGACGGTTGGAAGTACAATCACATCCGCACCGTGCTCGCCACCGGCGAATGGGACATGTGCTGGGAAAAGAATGAGCGCTTCGCCGCCATCCTGCGCGACAGAGGTATCCGCCACGAGCTCTACGTGTGGGGCGACCGCAGCTATCACGACTGGCCCTGGTGGCGTCCCATGGCGCAGGTGTATCTCCAGTAGCGTTGCGCTTCGCCGTGGGATAAAGAGTGGCGTTTCGAATTAGAATCTGGCGATGGTGGTAACGGCAGCCGTTATCTTGCGTCGACGCGATGTATTTGTCGCCGTCATTCCGACCACAGGGCTTCAGCCCGGAGTGGAGGAACCTGCTTTCCTTCGGCAGCGATCGTTATCTTACCGCGGGACTTTCAGTCCGAACTGAAGGAACCTGCTTCCTCCGCCTGCCGACATGGCCGACGCTGTTCCCTATCGTCATTTCGACCACGGGACCGCTCCCGTCCCGCGTAGCGGGACAACAGAGGATAGCCCACCGCTTCAGCGGTGGGTTCGCAGGTTTAACAGAGTCCCGAGTGCCCCGGGCACGACAGAACTTCATCCAAAAACATGGGCAGGATCATAGGTGATCCCGGACTTGCGCAACAGCGTCGTGAATTCCTGCTCAAAGCTCCATTTGCGATTGACCACCGCCCACCGCTAAAAGCGGTGGGATATCGTTTGTCGTCCCGCGCAGCGGGACTGCTTGTAATTTGGCTGCTTACCAAATCCCGCGTTTTTCGCTTAGAATATAGGTTGTTCGAGCACGCCAGCGCAGCCAATCGTAATTTCCACCAGCATTTTGCGTACGACCCAGACCAGCTCCAGAAGGAGTATTCGTGAAGAAAGTCGGAATCATCTTTGGCATGGAGACGACCTTCCCGCCAGCCCTGGTCGACAAGATCAACTCGCTTCATGACCCTGACGTCAGCGCCGAACTCGCCCAGATCGGCGAGGTTCGCATGGCCGGTCCTTCCCCTTACCATGTCATCGTCGATCGTATCTCGCACGATATTCCCTTCTATCGGGGCTACCTGAAAAACGCCGCGCTCTCCGGCACCGTGGTCATCAACAATCCCTTCTGGTGGAGCGCCGACGACAAGTTCTTCAATTTCGCACTCGGCACCAAGCTCGGGGTGGCGATTCCCAAGACCGTCCTCCTTCCGCACAAGGAACATCCCCCCGGAACCACCGATCGCTCGATGCGTAACCTTCAGTTCCCCATGCCCTGGGACAGCATCTTCAGCTACATCGGATTCCCGGCGTTCCTGAAGCCGTTCGACGGTGGCGGATGGAAGGACGTCTACAAGGTCGATTCGCCCGAGGAATTCTTCCGCGCCTACGATCAGACGCGTGACCTCTGCATGACCTTGCAGACCGGAGTGAAGTTCAAGGAGTACTTCCGCTGCTACTGCGTGGGCCAGGAGAAGGTGCACATCATGCACTACGATCCTTCGGCCCCGTTTCACGAGCGTTACGTGAAGAACCCGCCGCCGATCGATCCCAAGCTGCTGGAACGCGTCGAACGCGACTGCCTCACACTGTGCCGCGCGCTCGGCTACGACCTGAACACCGTTGAGTTTGCCTGTGAAGACGGCATCCCTTACGCCATCGACTTCATGAACCCCGCGCCGGATGCCGATGTGAACTCCGTCGGCCCGGAGAATTTCGACTGGATCGTCAACGCCGTCGCGGATTTGGCGGTAAAGAAAGCCAAGGCCCACACCGGCAGAGTGTCGGAATATCGCTGGAGCGCCTTCCTCGGTGCCGATCCAGCGCCGGCGGCACCGGCTAAGCCCGAGGCATCGAAGGATAAAGTAAAACGTGCCAGCAAGGGGTAACCACGACCATGCAGCGTCCTAGCCTGAGCATCGGAATCGAAGAGGAATATCAGACCATCGACGTGGAGACGCGCGATCTGCGCTCACATATTCAGTCGGAGATTCTTCCCAAGGCGATCCTGGCGACCCATGGCGGAGCCAAGCCCGAGATGCACCAGGCCGTCATCGAGGTCGGCACCAAGGTCTGCAAAGACATTCAAGAAGCGCGCAACGATATTCGCGAGCTGCGCCGCGAGATGATCACGCTGGCCAGCGAACATAACATGTTGCTGGCGGCAGGCAGCACGCATCCCTTCGCCGACTGGAAGGTGCAGGCTATCTATCCGGACGAGCGCTACAAACGTGTGGTGGAAGACTTGCAACTCGTCGCCCGCGCGAATCTCGTCTTCGGCCTGCACGTGCACGTGGGCATTGAAGATCGCAATACGGCGATTCACATCATGAATTCGATGCGGTACTTCCTGCCGCACATTCTTGCCCTCTCCACCAACTCCCCTTTTTGGATGGGCATGGATACCGGCTTCAAATCCTATCGCTGCAAAGTGTTCGAGCGCTTTCCGCGCACCAACATTCCCGACGTCTTTGCCAACTGGGCCGACTACGAAACGTTCATCAACCTGCTGATCAAGACCAACTGCATCGACAACGGCAAGAAGGTCTGGTGGGACATTCGGCCGCACCCGTTCTTCAACACCATCGAAGTCCGCGTCTGTGACATTCCGATGCGGCTGGACGAAACCATGGCCATCGCGGCGCTGATCCAGGCGACAGTCGCCATTCTGTACGAGCTGCACGCCTCCAACAAGAGCTATCGCATCTACAGCCGCGCGCTCATCATGGAGAACAAGTTTCGCGCCTCACGCTATGGGCTCGACGGCAAGATGATCGACTTCGGCAAAGAAGAAGAAGTGCCCACGCGCGACCTGATGCGGGAGTACATCGACTTGGTGAAACCTGCCGCGCGCGAGCTTGGGTCGGAGCGCGAGATTAACTACATCTACGAGATGATGGAAATGGGCACCGGCGCAGACCGGCAACTGCAAGTCTTTCGCGAGACCGGCGATCTGAAGAAGGTTGTGGATTACATGGTGGCGGAAACCCGCGTCGGCGTCTTTGAAGAAAATGCGGCGAGAAGATAAATTGAATGATCGCACAGAAGTTAATGTGACTGCTGGCGATGTGCGCGTAACAACGTTGTGGACTGCGTACCCCAGTCCCGCACAGCCGACCAAGATCCATAGCCCTGCGCTTCAGAGTCGGGGTAAGACTCGGCTTGGTTTGCGATGATGGAGTATGGTGGCCCGGAAACAGGCCCGTAGGGCCGACTTAACTTAGCCCAGGACGGAGCCGAAGGCGGAGTCCTGGGTAGCACAATAATTTGAACCGAGTCCCGTAGGGACGCCAGGGTTCTGACGTAGAAAGGTAACTCTTGACTCAACCACTCCTGACCGATCTCACCAAGACCGAATTCGATCCTGAATTCACTCCGGGCGCTCACAACGCCGTGAACACCTGCCTCCGCATTCAGCCGACGGAGAAGGTCACGGTCATCACCGACAACGAGTGCCGGCAGATCGCCGCCAGCATCGCGCAGGAGTTGGTCAAGGTAGGCTCGCCCTTCAAAGCGTTCGTGCTGGAAGATCTCGCGCCGCGTCCGCTGACCGGCCTGCCCCCCGAGATCGCGGAGGACATGGAGACCAGCGACGTCAGCATTTTCGCCGTGCGCGTGCAGACCAACGAACTGAAATCGCGCATGGAGATGACCAACATCGTCAATCGCCGGCGCATGCGGCACGCTCACATGGTCAACATCAACCACCAGATCATGCTGGAAGGTATGCGCGCCGACTTCAACCGGGTCGACGCCCTCAGCAAAAAAGTCATTGAGATCGTCAGCCAGGCAAAGCAGATCACCGGCAAGACCGCGGCGGGCAGCAATTTCGTCGGCACTCTCAGCCCCGACTATCGCTGGGTCAAGACCAGCGGCATCATCAGCCGCGACAAGTGGGGCAATCTGCCCGGCGGCGAAGTCTTCACCTCGCCCGGCGAAGTGAATGGCACCTACGTCGTCGATGGCGTGGTCGGCGACTATCTTTGCGACAAGTACGGCGATCTGCAACGGCAGCCGCTGACGATTCACATGCGCGGCAACCGCATCACCGAAGTCTTCAGCGACAACAAGGCGCTCGAGCAGGAGTTCTGGGCCTACACGCACACCGACGAGAACAGCGACCGTGTCGGCGAGTTCGCCATCGGCACCAACCTCGAACTCAAGGACGTAATCGGCCACATCCTGCAGGATGAAAAATTCCCCGGCATCCACATCGCCTTCGGCAATCCGTACGGCGAGCACACCGGCGCCAAGTGGTACTCCGGCACCCACATTGACGTGGTGGGACGCAAGTTCGATATCTGGGTCGACGACCTGCAAATCATGGAGAAGGGGCGCTTCCTCATCGAGGCCTGACGATGATCCCCGCACTCCGCGAGGCATTCAACCGCAGCTTCACCCCGAATAAGTACGCCCGCTTTCTCGCGGACCTGGGTCGAGCCAGCGGTACGCCCATCGCCTTCCGAGTTTCCGAAACGCCGTGCTTCGTGCCCAAGAGCCTGCTCGACCAGATGTCCGAGTACGGCAAAGATCTCGTCGCGCAACTCGTCAACAATCCCGAGTACCGCCGCATCTCCGACGCCGCGGTGCCTCCGCAATACAATGTGCCCAACGAGTCGCCGCTGCCGATGTTCGTGCAGGTCGACTTCGGCGTGGTGCGCAACACCGCTGGCGAGCTTGAGCCGAAGCTGGTCGAGCTTCAGGCCTTCCCTTCTCTCTACGGATATCAGCCCGTCTCGGCGCAGCAATACATCGACACCTACGATCTGCCGCGCAATCTCGGCGTCTACCTCGGCGGATACGATCACGATTCCTATCGCAAGCTGATGCGTGACGCGATCGTCGCCGGACACGATCCGGAAAACGTAATCCTGATGGAGATCGATCCCGGGCACCAGAAGACGCTGCCCGACTTTCTGATCACGCAGCGCGAACTGGGCATCGCCGTGGTTGACATCATGTCGCTGAAGAAGCGCGGGGATAAGCTTTACTACACGAAAGACGGTCGCGAGATCGAAGTGCGCCGCATCTACAACCGCTGTATTGTCGACGAACTGGAGCGCAAGAACATCAAGCTTCCCTTCGACATGACCGAACCGCTCGACGTGGAGTGGGCTGGCCATCCCAACTGGTACTTCCGCATCAGCAAGTTTTCCATTCCTTATCTCAAGCACAAGTCGGTGCCCAGGACGTGGTTCCTCGACGAGAACAGCAACGTGCCCCCCGACAACGAAAACTATCTGCTGAAGCCGCTCTATTCGTTTGCCGGCGTCGGCATCCAGTTCAATCCCACGCAAGCCGACGTCGACGCCATCCCGCAAGACCAGCGCCATAACTACATTCTGCAGGAGCGCCTTCGCTTTGAGCCCGTCATCGCCACCCCACACGGCATGACCCAGATGGAGATCCGCATCATGTACGTCTGGCCCGAGGGCGGCGAACTCACGGCGGTGCTGCCGCTGGTGCGCATGGGCCGCGGCATGATGATGGGCGTTGACCACAATAAGAATCTGGAATGGGTCGGCGGCTCCGCCGCGTTGTGGCGGTAGCGTCCCGAGGCCCAATCTCAAATTGAATAGGAGCGGCAGTTCTGAAGGGGCGCGGCTTCAGCCGCGCCGTCCTTCCATCCTCGCTCCCTTTGTCATCCCGAGGAGGACTTCAGTCCGACGAGGGATCTGCGGTTTCCTACGCTGCCCGGCTAATGCAGTCCCAGCGCCTCCAGCACACCTTCATCTTCCACCGTCGTCCCGGTGTCCTTGCTCACCACGCCGAAGCCTCCCTGGTAGTCCCACATCGTCCAGCCAATCCTGTTCTTCTCGAGCACGCCTCGCACCGTCGATAGCCACCGCTGCCGGTCTTCCGGCTTCACGAAGTACCGATAGACGCCGAACTCATCGCAAATCAGCGGCACGTTCCGCGCCTTCGCCCAATCTGCCGCAAACTGGATCTCTCCCGCCACGTGCTGCTCGTCCCAATGATCGAGACCGAACTGCGTCAGCCGGAAGCGCGCATACTCGTCCGTCTGCCTGGCGATCGCATCCCCGAGCATGGGATCCACCGCCGGGAACGGCACCTGCCGCAGCGTGTTCCAGAAAGGCTCGCCCCAGCTTGCGCCTTGGTGAGTAAAGATGTGCGGCTCGTAATAGTGGAAGACATAGATCAGATTCGTATCGACGAACTGCGGCAGCCGCACCAGGTCTCCGACATCCGAATAATTCGCGCCACTCACCAGAACGGTGTGCTGCGGCGCGTTGCGGCGAATCTCCGTCACCGCCCTCTGTTCGATACCACCCCATCGGTAGACGTCCGCCATCTCCGGCTCGTTCATCACCTCGAAGAACACACGCTCCGGATCGATCCTTGAGTAGTAAGCTGAAATTCTGCTCCACAAAAACACAAACTGCTCGGCCTTGTTATCACTCGCCGCGAGCTGCTTCTTGTACTCGCCGCTGGGATGCAGATCGATCAGCACCGCCAGGTCCTGCGACAGCGCCTTCGCGATCACCTCGTCCAGCACCTGCACCGTCGGACACTGCTGCCAATTGGGCGCCGCAGTCGCGGACGTGTTACTGCCTGCCTGTGTCGCCGTACAATCGAAGATCGCCGGGTCGATGCTCAGCCGCACATGATCGAAGCCCATCTGCTTCATGCGCACGATGTCGTCGAGCGTCGTGTACGTTCGCAGTCGCTGCACACTGTAGTCGTGCGACTGCGCGAACCACTCCGACGCATTGATGCCATGGCGCAGGTGCTCCGCCCGCTTCCATGCCGGCGAAGAAGAAGCTGGCGTCTGCGCTAGCGCACTAGTTGACGTCATTAGCAGGACGGCGGCGAACAATCGCAGTGCTAGCAGGGAGTAGCTCATGAAGAAAGTGTATGTGAAATTAAGGATGCAGATGAACCCCGATGGCCCCTTGAAGGGGCGCACCTTCAGGTGCGCCGTTAGAGCTCGATTTTCTTATACTCAGCCGACTTTAGTCGACGACACGCTTGGGTAATGCCGTCGGGACCCTCTTCCTTGCAGCCACTTCGAAACCCAAAGACGGCAGGCCGCACCGCCACCCCCAATTCGAACTTTCCCATAAACTTGTAATCATGATCGACGTCGCTCTCATCGGATTCGGTTTCGCGGGTCGCACCTTCCACGCTCCCATCCTCACCGCCGTCGAGGGCCTTCGCCTCGCCGCCATCGTGCAACCCCACGGCTCCGAGGCTTCGCAGCTTTATCCCGAGGCCAAAGTCTTTCGCACGGTTGAACAGGTGCTCGCCATCACCAACATCCGCCTGGTCGTCATCGCCACGCCCAACCTCACGCACTATCCTCTGGCACAACAATGTCTCGAGGCCGGACGCGACGTCGTGATCGACAAGCCTTTCGCCACAACCTACGACGAAGCGAAAAAGCTCGTCGACGTTGCCGCCGAAAAACGCCGCCTGCTCTCCGTCTATCACAACCGCCGCTGTGACGGCGACTTCCTCACCGTACGGCAACTTGTCGAAGACAGCGAGATCGGACGTCCCGTCCTCTTTGAATCGCGCTTCGATCGCTTCCGTCCGCAGCTTCGTCCCGCTGGCTGGCGCGAGCGCGCCGAACCCGGCAGCGGCGTGCTCTTCGATCTCGGTCCGCACCTCCTCGATCAGGCGCTCGTGCTCTTCGGCCCACCCGAGACAATCGCCGCCGACGTCCGCATCGAGCGGGACAAGGCCGCTACGGATGATGCTTTCGACGTGATGCTCTTCTACCCACAGATGCGTGCCCTCTTGCGCGCCGGGATGCTGGTCAGCGCGCCTACACCGCGCTTCGTGCTACAGGGAACGCAAGGAAGCTACGTAAAGTTCGGGCTTGACCCGCAGGAAGACGCTCTCAAGCGCGGTGAAGCACCTCACGGAGGCGAATGGGGACAGGAGCCGCAGGAGCGCTGGGGAACGCTGCGTGTGTCGGAGGGAGACGCCCTGACCGAACGGAAAGTCCCCACCCTCGCGGGCGACTACCGCAAGTACTACGAGAACGTGCGCGACGCGCTCCTCGGAAACGCACAGCTTGCCGTCACTCCGCAGCAGGCCCTCGACGTCATGCGCGCCCTCGAACTCGCGCACCAGAGCAGCCGCCAACGCTGCGCACGGTCGTGGATGTGATGGAAATGACCCGCCCGTTTAGCGCCAGTCATCCAGCGTCTCACATGGCGAACGGCGGCACCCGATACCCAAACTCTCGATCGATCATCGCCGCCACTGCCAGCACAACTTCATCCTCAAACGGCCGCGACACCACCTGCACCCCAATCGGCAATCCCTCGGGCGATTGCCCCACCGGCACCACCGCTGCGGGAGCCGCGAGCAAGTTGAACCACTGCGAGTACCGCATGGCATCGAGATACTCGACCTTCTGCCCCTCGACCCTCCACTCGCGCTCCCCATGCCGAAACGCCGGAACGGCGCACACCGGACACAGCAGCACCGGATACTCCCGCATCTGCTCCAGCAACTTGCCACGGATCACGTCCGCCTCGGCCCACGCGGTAAGCAGTTCTTCCGTTGTCAGCGACGTCCCTTTGGAGAAGCCAAGATACTCGCGAAAGATCGGGCTCAGCTTCTCTTCGTGCCCATGAATTGCTGGCGCAAAAAACATCGCGCCACACTGCACAAAGAACGTCCACCACAATTTACGGGCCTGCTCCAGCCCCTTGGGACGAAACGGCCGAACGTCGAAACCCTGCCCTTGCAACATCCGCACTGCGTCATGCACGGCCTGCCGCGTCGCCGGCGTCACCGGAATGATTCCGTCATCCTCGAAGTAGCCGATCGGAATCCGCTTCAGATCGCCCTCACTCGTTTTACGCAGCACGACAGGCGGGCTCACGGGATCATTCACATCCTGCCCCGACAGGACCTCGAACAGCAGAGCTACATCTTGCATGGTCCGCGCCATCGGACCGATCGCCCCCAGAATCGAGAACGGTCCGACACAAGGCGGCAGGTGCCCTGCTCCGGGAATACGTCCTGGTGTGGGTTTCAGCGAGCAGATACCAGTGAAGTGCGCCGGCACCCGCACTGAGCCGCCACTGTCACTGCCGAGCCCTCCGGCCGACATGCCCGCCGCAATTGCCGCCGATTCGCCGCCGCTCGACCCGCCGGGCGAGTAGTCGAGATTCCACGGATTACGGGTCTGGCCATACAGCCGATTGTCGGTTTCATACGCCATCAGGAATTCCGGTGTGTTCGTAATGCCCAGGATCGTTGCACCCGCTGCTCGAAGCCGCTGCACGACTACCGCGTCTTCGGTGGGAACGTGGCCGCGGTTGATAAGGCTTCCGATTTCACAGCGATACCCAGCGGTTGAAATAGAACCCTTTAACGTGAAAGGAAGTCCTGAGAGCGCGCCTGTTATCTTAGGCGACTGCCCGCCCGCCCGAACCTGTCGACGCACCTGCTCGGCATCGAAATCTACCAGCGCATTCAGGTTTGGATTCAGCCGCTCGATTTGCGCAATGTACTCATCCGCCAGCTCGAGCGGTGAGATCTTGGATTGCTTTAGCAGATTCAGCAGTTCGACCGCTGACTGCTGCGTAACCGGCTTCATCGTCCGGTCTTGCCCGCGGTCGCGCCCGACGCCGCTCGGACCGCGGGCGGCGGCACGCTATACGGCCGCTGCCCCGCAATGCCCGACCCTTCCCGCACGATGATCGTCTGCCCGGCAGCAACTTTGGAGAGATGGTCGACCTGCCCGCTCGGCCAGCGCAATTCGATATCATCCGCCTGCGTTCGTTTGCCTAATCCGAAGGTCAGCACCAGTTCGCTCGCCGACAGGTAGCCTGAACCGCTGTGCAGCGTTTCCGCCTGCTTCATGTCTCCGGACTTCACCGTCACCACCGTTCCCAGGCCGTCGCGATTCGACTTCGTTCCCACCAGCTTGATCCGCAAGCTGTGATTAGGGGTGCCTTCGTTGCGGAACAGCACCGCCGGCCCCCCATTCGTCGTCATCAACACATCGAGGTCGCCGTCGTTCTCCACGTCGGCATAGGCGGCCGAACGTCCCACACGCGGAACGCTGAGATCAGGCCCTGCCGACTGCGTCGCTTCCACGAAATTGCCGCCACCCTGGTTGTGGAACAGGTGCGCCGGCTGCGCATATTTCACGCGCTTCTGGATTCGCTCAATTTCATTTTCGATATGTCCGTTAGCAACGAAAATGTCGAGCCACCCGTCATTGTCGTAGTCGAAGAAGAAGCACGCAAAGCCCAGCGTCAGCAGGCTCTTTCGCCCAACCTCCGAACGCGGCGCCTCATCGACGAACAGCCCGTTCCCCTCATTGTGGTACAAGGCCATCATCTGGTTCGAGAAATTTCCAATGATGATGCTGGGTCGCCCCGAACGATCGTAATCCGCCGCATCCACCCCCATCCCGGCGCGCGCCACCCCATCTTCGCTGAACGCGATCCCCGCCGACACGGCCTGTTCGGTAAACGTTCCCTTACCGGTATTGACGTAGAGCTTGTTGGGTTGCGTGTCGTTCGCCACAACAATGTCTGGCCAGCCATCGCCGTTCACGTCGAGCACCGCCACTCCCAACGATTTCGACGTGTTGTCAAAAAGGCCCGCCTTCGCCGTGGCATCTTCGAACTTGCCGTTGCCCAGGTTGTGCCACAGTCGCAATGAGGCGCCTTTGTACGACTCAGGCGTGCAATAGGACTTGCGCACCCCGTCCATGGTGCAGTAAATATCGCCCTGCGGCGTCCACTGGACGTAATTCGCCACCAGCAGGTCGAGTTTGCCGTCACGATCGTAATCCACCCAGGCGGCGCTGGTGCTGAACTCGTTCGGACCCATCAGTCCCGCGGCCTTGGTCACGTCGGAGAATGTCCCGTTGCCGTTGTTATGAAACAGGTGGCTCTGGCCCAGCGCGGTGACAAAGATGTCATCGAAGCCGTCGTTGTCATAATCGCCAACTGCGACCCCCATGCCGAACATCGACACCGCCAGCCCGGCCTTCACCGTCACATCGGTGAACGTGCCGTTGTGGTTGTTGTGATAAAGCTTTAATGTTGAAGGTTGTTTGGAAGAATTCCAGTCCTTGCCATTGACCAGCAGGATGTCCTGGTAGCCATCGTTGTCATAATCGATGAAGGCGCAGCCCGGACCCATCGTCTCCGGCAGCCACTTCTTCCCGGCAGCGCCGTTGTTGTGCACGAAATTGATGCCGGCCTGCTTGGTCACATCCTTGAACTGGACTTGGGCCACGGCGACGGAAATGCCAATCGTGCAGACGAGTAGCGCAACAACAAAAGGTCGCTTCAATTGGATCCTCAAGATACTTTCGAAGGGGCACGCCTTCAGGCGCGCCGTTAAGCTGCTCAATTTTGCCCCCACCGGGCTTCAGCCCGCGATGGATCGTATTTCGATTGCGGCATAAGCAGGAGGCCCGTCGCTCCGCTCGTGCGATTGATCCCCGGGAAACAGGGAGTCACTCTTATCGCTCCGCCGTCTGTTTCACCAACTCCCTGTTTGCCGCTACCGGCGTGGGTTTCACGGTTCTAGGACGCGCTTGCGCGTCTTCAGCCCCGAGTGGCGCCGAGACATGCTCGTGGATGGCTTGGCGTTCGTTGTTATCCTCCGGATGCAGCCGCCGGTACGGACCCGTAATCGTCTGCGACGATTCATCAGCCTTAAATCGCATGTAGAGCTTCTCGTACTGCGCTGCCTTGTCGTTGTCGCCGAGCCCTTTATAGCAAAGCATCAGGTTGTAATTCGCCTGCAGGTCCTCAGGATCAACGGCGATCGCCTGCTGCAATTGCGCCATCGCCTCCGTGTATTTGCGCTGGAGAAACAGCACGCGTGCGGACTCGTTACGCACCACGCGGTCCTTCGGATACTGCGCCAACACTTTTTGCAGATGAGCTAGCGCGCCATCGTAATCGCCATCGGTGCGCAGAACACGCGCGTAGAAAAAATTGGCCCGCGCCAGGTTAGGACTGAGCGACAAAGCACGCTGCAAGACGGTGCGCGCCCGCTCCATGTCACCTTCCTGTACCGCCACGCGCCCCAGATTCACCCAGCCATCTGGATTCGACGGATCGGCCTCCGTCACTTTCTGAAAGGCCGCTGCTGCCGCTTTCAAATCACCCTGCAGGAACAGGCCAATGCCGTAGTCGTTCCAGCGCATCCAGTCCGCTTTATTAGCGAGGGCCTCAGGAGCCGCTTCCGGCGCGCCTTTCGGCAGGACCCGCACATCCACAGTGTCTTCGGCGAGATCGATGATCGGCAGATCGGGCACCACTTTCACCTTGCCAGAGACCCTCGATGTGTCGCCGTCGAACGTTACCCCGCGATCATCATACGAGCGCGAGGCTAGCGGACCGGCGGGCTCTCCTTTCGACCGTCCCGCATACGCGAAGTGGGTGTTCCACCAGGAGAACTTGCGATAACGCAGCCGCGCCGTGAGGGTAATTTTGTTACCCACACGCTGTGGGACATTGAGGCGATAGTGCACGGTGTCGGCGGCGCCGGGAGGAATCAGGTGCACGTAGACCACAGCGCGGGTTGCCCAGGCGTTGCGCTTGTTGATCGGATTGCCGTGCTCATCCACTTGCAACGACCGGTAAAAGTGCGCTCCCGGATCAACCGGCCCTTTGTCGTCGTCGGCAACTTTGCCGCTCCAGAAAATCGTTTTCCCCTGCTCATCGACCGCCTTCAGCTCCAGCCATGTATCGGGGGCATCCACCGTGCCGCCAGGAAAGAAATGGCCCACCTTGCGGGTTCGCACGACGACATCCACCCGCACACTATCGCCGCGGCGGACCGACGCATCCGCCTTGTCCAGCGGAGCAGTCACCGGCGCGGCTACGCCGCTTGCAGGCTCGCCCGTCGTCTGCATCTCGGCTTCTTCACCTACGGCAAATGTGGTTTGCAAATCAGCCTGCTGCCCAGCCCGGGTGCTCGTCTTCGGCGCCGCCTTCGACATCGCAAAAATGTCCACGGTAACCGCACCGCTTTTCAGGAAGTTCTCGGAAACGGCCATCTGGTGGGCATCTTGATTAGCGAACGGCACCGCTGTGTTGGCCCCGGGAAACGAGTGGGAATGGATCTTTCCGTCGATGTTACCCATGTCCGCGGACTTGGTCGCCGGCATATGGCAGTCCTGGCACTGCTGCGGCTTCGGTGGATAGTAGAACGAACGCGCTCCCAGTCCCGAAACGCCGCTCGCCTGCCAGTTGTCGTACTCGTTGAAGCCGCGAATCCAGCGGTAATTGTTGACCGGCACGTCAAGATGGACCTTGTGGCAGCTCGAGCAGAACTCCGGCGTCTGCGTCTTCATGAACGGCTTGAGAAAGACTCGACGGTGGGGCTCCGGATTCAGCTTGATGCTGAAATCGTGCAGAAAGCGCACCACGGGATTCTTGCTTGCTGCCAGCTCATGCAGTTCGGGATACTCCAGGCGAAAATCAGCTTGCCCCATCGTACTTTTTACTTGTGCCACAGAGTGGCACATCATGCAGCCCATGCCGGCCTGCGCCGCCGGGGTGTTGACGATCTGCTGGATGGGCGTATCCATCTTCCCGCTGTAGAGCAGCGCCGGATCGTGGCATCCGGCACACCATTTCGACGGCCTTACTCCGTCCACCTCCTGCATGTACTCGATGCTCTTGCGATACCACTGATTGTTGAACGACGAGAAATGATGGGCTGAGCTTTGCCACTCTTTATAGATGTCCTGGTGACAGCGTTGACAGGCGTCCGATTCCATGAAGAACTTCGACGGGATCTGGCCATGCCCTGCGACCTGGGCCGAACTGGGGAAGAACGGGCCACTCGCGCCGTCGCCCTCCACGCTCATCGTAGCCGGCGCCATCTGCGGATTCCTGATGACAAAACGCTTGCTCCATGACTGGCGGCTGTAGTTTGCGCCGAGCGACACTAGGGCCGCCACCACAAGGGCAAGCAGCGCCGTGGCCCACCGATTGCGCTTCCCCGCCGCGCGCTGAGTCAACCACCAGCCTGCCAACAGCGCAACTGCCAGCACACATACCACAATGTGGGAGTAGAACAATCGGGAGTAAGGACGGGAGGTGCCAGTGTAGATCAGCGTCAGGCCAAGCACCGCTCCCACGGCCAGCGCCGAGCGACCCAACCTTCACCATCGCCGGCTGTCGAAGCACAACTGGCAGCAGACGGAGACCACCAATGCAGAACGCAACGCCGAGCCCGACATGGAATAGCACGAGCGCGGCATAGAACAGGTTCGCCGCGGGCCAGGCGTACAGCAACAGCCCTGAGAGCGATAGAGCTGCAATCGAGAGTAAGGCAAGCTTCCTTATCATTGCGAACTCCGTGCCCCCACATTGTGGGACTCCGTCTGCAGCAGCGGCGCCGGCGTGAGGGGTTCCGGATCGTTTGTCCGTGGCCGGTACTGGAACCGGTACTCCGGAGCGACAGTTGTGCCTGACTCGTAGCGATCGTTCCAGTCAAGCCGGTAGCCGGTCGAAGCCGAATCGGCAGGATAATGCTGCCGCGACGGATACGGATAACTGGTCATCCCGTGGAACGGCACGTCAGCCACGGTGAAGGGCGAGGCCTCGTAGAAGTCCATGTCTTTGACATAACCATTCGCGTAAAAGAAGTAATCGCGCTTCCACCCTGACGGGACGGGGGGCAGAGTGGCAGTATTGAATTCGGCGTCGATGTCCTCGCCGGTGCCGAAAATCACGAAATGGTCGTCAATGCTGGTCAGCAGCGCCGTGACATCGCCATAGCGGGTATAGCTCCCTCGCTCGCGCGAGAACGGCCCGGTGACGCTGGCATTTTCGTAGCGATAGGTCAGGTCGCCCGGCGTCGCGCCATCCACCTGCTGCGGGTAGCCACGGAAGTCAAGCGTCGCCTTTTCCAGCGGCAACTCGGTCGTGTGAATCGCATTCGGCTGCTGCGGTCCGTTGTCCACCAGCACCTGGTCCCAGTAGATCTGCAGGTTAGTCACGATGCGAATGCGTCGCGTGCCCGCGGGCAGTTTGCCGGTCAGGTCGACGGTAATGGTGCGCGGCAGGCCGGCGGGAAATCCCATGTCATCGATCACGGTCTTCCACGAGCCGTCCGCCAACTGCGCCTCGACCTGCGGCGACTCCGGATGCAGACCCGCCTGCCAGGCCGAGTACATCGACGTCGCACTGAAGTACTCGATGAAACCCGTCATGAACAGCCGCAGCGGATTGCGCGGCGACCACGCTCCCAGATCCAGCGTGAGCGTGTGGCGGTTGGCAAAACCCGCGTACTGCAGGTTGGTGAAGTCGCGAACGTACTGATGGTCCCGCTTGCTCAACAGCGCAAGCACGTCATGTCCCTGGTCGTCCCAGGCGCCGGCTACCGGATGCCGCGCCGACGTCAGCACCGGATGGCCCGAGGCAAAGGGCGGATCGTTCAGGAAGCGCTCATCCGGATAAACCTCGGTCCCCTCAGGATGATCGACCGCCAGCAACCGCAGTTGATCGACGAAGTTGACCTCTTCCATCGGCTCGCCGAAGCGCAGGCTCAAATAGCCGTCGCGCGGCCTCAACTGCGAGCCTTCGATCTTGATCCACTCATCAGGACGCGGCGTGTTCTTCGCGGTCGGCGAGATCCAATGCCCCACGACGCCGGCGCCGATCACGTCGGCCACGAACTCATATTTCTCGCCATTCCAGGCGAAGAGCGTAGGACATGAGCTGCCACGACGATCGAGTTCGACGAAGGTCTGCGGCTTATTCACCGCCACATCGACTTCGTCCTGCAGCACGCCGGTCGGCCACAACATGCGCACAATATCGACGTGATCGTTACTGCCAAGTCCGGCGAGAATCTCAGGTGGTCCCTGCGCCGTGCCGGAACCACCGTTGACCTCCCACTTCTGCCAGAGGCCATTTGCGAACACTTCGACCTTGGTGCCAAGCGCCGTCTTGTTGTCAGCCAGTCCTTTGAAGCTGAGCTTCACCGCGTGATTCTTGTTTGCGCCCTCATTACGCAAGACAACGGGATCGCCGCCAAGCTGCGAAACGATCAGGTCAGAAGCCTTGTGGCCGTAAGTATCAGCACTGATCAGCGACACCGCATGCGGCAGGCTCACCTTGTCGAGGCCGAGTTTTGCGCTGACATCCTCGAAGCCTTGTGAACCGCGATTGCGAAACACGCGGACCTGGGACCCCTGCTTTGTTTCGATTAAAACGGCAAGATCAAGCCAGCCGTCGTTGTCGATGTCGACTGCCGTTACACCCCGGCCCCCTGTCGCACCAACTTCGGGCAGAGGTACGCGCTCGAAACGCTTGCCCTCGACGTTGCGCCACAACGTGATCCCCGGCGCGCCATCGTGCGTGACGGCAACATCCATCCAGCCGTCTTTGTTGAAGTCGAAAACGTAGACGGCAACGGGAGGGGGCAGCTTGGCAGACGCATCATAGAGCGGCAGCGGCTTGAACTTGCCTTCACGAGGATTCAGGTAGACGGTAACGCCATCGTGTCCTGCAACCACAACATCGACCGCGCGATCGTTGTTGATGTCGGAGAGCATGGCGGAGGAATCCCCTTGTGGACCATGACCGCCAAGTCCGGTCTCTGCTGTCCAGTCAGTGAAAGTCCCGTTGCCATTGTTGCGCCATAGCGTATTCGGTCGGGAAGCTTCATTTCCGCCTTGGGTTTTACTGACCCAGCCGGTGACAAAGAGATCGAGATCGCCGTCGTGGTCGAAGTCGATAAATGTAAGCCCCGTTGGCTCGCTGCCGGTCGGTTGAATGCCCGCCAACGCGGTCACGTCGACAAACTTCCCGCCTCCCACATTGTGGTACAGCAAGATTCGGTCGGTCAGCGCAACCGCCAAGTCGGCCTTGCCATCGTTATCGAAATCACCGACCGCGCAAGCAACTCCTTGACCCTTTGCCTGCAAGCCGGACTCCATCGGCTGAATCTCATTCCATTTACCTTGCACATTGTGGTACAGACGAATTGGCTGTGGCGGCGTGTTGCTCACGGTTACCAGGTCATATTGCCCATCGCCATTGATATCGATCATGCACATCCCACCCCCTGCCGACTCGGTGGAAATCGCGCCGCCGGTCTTCCCTATCGGCTGCTCTGCCAGCGTGACCGGGATCATCGGCCCGACCTGTGGCTCGGCGCTGATCACGTCCTGCGCCGTCGAGTAGCGCCCCTGCTCGCCGTAGTTGAGTGTCATCGCCGACGACACATGGTCGCGGGTGAGGTGCTCGAAGATTTGCAGGTGCTGGTGCGCGGCCTCCGTGTTGCCCGATCGTTGATAAGCGCGCGCCAGTCCAAACTCCGCCGAAGCGTGCAGCGGATTCAGCTTCAGCGCCTCCTGAAACTCCGCGATGGCTTGGTCGTATTGCTGAAGCTGGGTGTAGAAGGTGCCGAGAAAATAGTGCGCATCGGGATCGTTGGGATCGAGTTTGGTCACGCGGGTGAAGTCGTCGATCGCCTCCTGCGTCTTGCCCTCGGAGCGATGCAGAAGGCCGAGGTTGTACCACACGCGAGGATTGTTCGGCTCCTTTGCGGCCGCGCCGTCAAGTGCCTCTTTCGCTTCGGGCAATTTCTGCAGATTCAACAGCGCGATGCCCCGGTTGAGCTGCGCCGTCGCCAGATTCGGGTCGGCTTTGATCGCGAGATCAAATTGGTCGATCGCCTTCGCCATCAGTTGCTGGTTCATATAGGCAACGCCCAGGTTGTTCAACTTGGCGCCGTTGGCGGCTGCCGACTTGTCGGCGGACCAGGCACAGCTGACGAGCAAACACACAACCGCGCCGGACAGAACCCGGCGCATGACAACCAACATTCGGGGAGTCTCCTCGAGCAGAATGGCAAGCGGTGCGCTGATTATAGACGAGCCAAAGCCGTTCTCATGCAAGCGCAAGCAAACCCCACACAGCCTCGACGCTCCCCACGTGCGCGCCGGACGGATACCCGCCTGAATTACATCTTGCAGGAGAGCCGATAGCAATAATCGAAACATACTAGCCGAGTTGATCCTGGCGAGAACTGTGCCGAAGTTCTTGACGAACAAGAAAGTTGCGGGCGATACTGCGCATTCCCGATTCGGGAAACCGAGGCAGTCACCCTGGAGACACGGGAGCACGGAACTGTCAGAGCTCTTGAACCGTCATCGTCCGGTCAGCCGTCATTCCGACGGATGGCGGCTGCCTAGGTGGAGCGACCATACCGATCCGCTGCGCGCGGCGGCATGGAGCGAGGAGCAACTCGCCGAAGCGGTTTACATCGTGGCGATGTTTGCTTTCTGCAATCGCGTGGCCGACGCCTTCGGCATCGAGCCGATGGGATATCTGGCGATGGGCGGGGTGTCAAAGTGACGCGCCGCTTTGCCCTCTGCCATTCGTACGGCAAACGGTTCGACCCGTTTATGCGACTGATCGCCTTTTTTGCTCTTTGTGTCCTGGTGCCGACCGCAACCATTTGTCGGGCTGCCGACCCCTTATTCCCTGTCCGCATTGGTAAGGACTGCGGATACATCAATAACGCCGGCAAGCTCATCTTGCCCGCCGTCTATCCGGCGTGCGGCACCTTCTCCGAGGGTCTTGCTCAGGCTAGCGGAGACGAAGGGGTTTGGTCCTATATCGATGTATCCGGGGCGGTGGTTCTCTCGAAGGTGCTTGCAGTCCAGGCGGGTTCTTTTCACGAAGGAAGAGCTTATGTCGAGGTCGACGAGAAGCATCACTATGGATTCATAGATCGTGCGGGAAATATGGTGGTGAAGCCGGCTTATTTGACGAACAATCACAACGGGATCTACAAATTTTCGGACGGGCTTGCTCCCGTTCTTGTGGGAGACAAGTGGGGTTTCATCGATGTCCACGGGGGTTTCGCCATTCCACCACAGTATGACGATGCGACGGGGTTCACGGGCGGCACCGCACGTGTCACAAGTGGCGACCAGTTCCTAAGCATTGACAAGACTGGCGCGGTATTACTGCGGACGACCATGGCCTTCACGTGTTTCTGTGGCGCAGCGCTCGCGCCCGTACAAGTAGGCGATCTGTGGGGCTATATCGATGAACAAGGGAAGGTGGCCATCGCGCCTCGATTCGAGGCGGCTGCTCCTTTCGAGGAAGGATTGGCCCGCGTTTGGATTTCCGGAAAAGTCAGCTTCATTGATCAATCTGGCAAGGTGGCCTTCCATACCGACGCGGATTACGCCTACGGTTTTTCCGATGGCTTCTGGCGTTTGAACATTGGCCGTAAGCAAAACTTCGTGGACAAACACGGACGACTGCTGAGGCCAGATGGATATTGGTCTGCCGACGACTTCTCAAATGGTCTCGCGCGGGTGAGCGGCGGCTATATTGATCATTCGGGTAAGTACGTCTGGGGCGCGCCGGACGAAAAGCCGAGGGAAACCATTTACTGACGCCGCCTTCTTTGAGATCGAGTTCGAATCGGACTCAAAAGGCGGCTCCCGTGAGCCGCCTTCGTCTTTCCCGACACAACAATTACGCGGAGGCTTGCCCTCCACAGCATATGCCGCCATCAGCACAGCAGGCTGCGCCTTTGCTGCAGCACGTTGCTTTGCTCTGGGTTGATGGGGCAGCCACGGCTGCTGGCTTGCCGGAGCAACCGCCGTCGCCACAGCACGATTTGCCGTTGCCCTTCGCCATCATCGGGCACTTGCCGTCGGTGCAGCAGGTGCTCTTGCCGTCATTGCCTTTCGACGTCATTGGGCAAGCCTTGGCAGCCTTGCCGTCCTTCGATGCCATTTCGCTGCCGCAGCATTTCACGTCTTTGCCGCAGCACCCCGCGCCTTTGACGCACGCTGCTTTGCCATCGGGAGTTTTGCCCTGATCGCAACAGGCAGCGGTCTTCGAGTCGGTTGCTGTTGCCTTCGCTTGCGAGAAGCCGGCGTTGCGGTCCAACGCCATCATGTTCAGCGCCAGGACCAGTGTGCTTAGAATTACCAACAGTTTCGATTTCATGATGTCCTCAGAATCCTTTCGGTTGTTCGAAGACAGGGCTGAAGCCCTAGCTTCCTAAAATACGATCCGGCGAGGCGGACCTGAAGGCCCGCTCTACCGAGAGCTGGCAAAAGAAAGGAAACTCTAGATCCTGAGGTCGGTCTTCTTTTCGGTGATGGGCCGCACATACAGCGGAGCGCCTGCAATGGTCGCCGGCACCCCGGCTTGCGGTTGCGGAGCCGGGAGAATTGCAGTCGAGCGGCCCTTGGCACTTGAGTGTTTCGCCAGGGACGTGCCCGGAACCAACACAAATGCCAACGGCCGGACTGGCATGTCGCTCGCGGTACAGCAGGGAGGGTCTCCGCATGTGTGCGGACTCGCGGGCTGGTCCGGGCAACAGGGCATCGAACTCGCGCTCTCCTTTGGGACAGCAGCAGGAGAGGAGGCCTGGCCGCCCTCGGAGAGTTGTGGCTGATCGGCGTGCATGGCTTGGCTATGACAGCGCATGCCAACTGCTTCCGCAGGAGGAATCGCCAGCCCGGCCTCCGCCCACAGGGCGATGGCCAGGGCCAGCATCAGCGACAACCATCTCCGCGTGGTGAGCCGCGAATTCATGGTGTTCTCATCCTGCCCGCGCTGACGCACGCCCGTCTGTGATTTCCGTCACTTGGCTCTTGTTTGCAGGCTCCCAGGAAAATCCAGTAGCGGCTCACTTGATCGAATCCACAATTGCACGATCGCAAGATGGCCGCTCGCAATTGTGCAAGTTGCGCGTGGATGTGCGAAACATAATCCCGGCTTCCTTCTTTTTCGACTACAAGCTGAGCGTCGAAATCCTCTTTCATCTCGGGATAGTGCTTCAATAACGTTGCTTTCAAGGCACAGACCTGGTCGGCGATGCCGGTGATTGCCAAAGCCTGTTCTCTGAAAGAGTCGACCAGAGAAATCAAAACCTGTTCCATGATGAATCCCTCTTCCGTCCGTTCCTGCGCGAACACCGTGCTTGCGTGCCGCCAGTTTAGAGGCACAACAGACTATCTGAGCTACCACTCAAAATGTCGCATGAATTTGCGACGCCATGGCACCGCGTTTAGACTTTTCTCATGCGCGCCATGGTCCTGGAAAAGCCCGCTCCCGTTAGCGAGTCGCCTCTGGCGCTTCGCGAAGTGCCGCAGCCTGCTCCTGCGGCAAATCAGGTTCGTGTAACCGTGCGCTATTGTGGCTTGTGCCACACCGACCTGCACACCGTCGAAGGCGAACTCGCGCTGCCGAAGCTGCCGGTCATTCCCGGGCACCAGATCGTCGGCGTGGTGGAAGCGCGGGGCAGCGCCGCGAGAAAATTCAAGGAAGGCGATCGCGTCGGCATTCCCTGGCTTCATCGAACGGATGGGACGTGCGCGTTTTGCCAACGTCATCAGGAAAATCTGTGCGACCATGCCGAATTCACCGGCCTTGACGTCGACGGCGGCTACGCTGAATTTACCGTAGTCGACGAAGATTTCGCCTATTCCATCCCGCAGATTTTCTCCGACGAACATGCCGCGCCGCTGCTCTGCGCCGGGATCATCGGGTACCGTTCGTTCCGGCTGAGTGACGCGCAACCGGGCGACCGGCTCGGGCTCTACGGATTCGGGGCCTCGGCACACATCGTGACACAATTTGCCCGGCGCCTGGGCTGCGAAGTTTACGTCTTTACCCGGGCCGAATCCCATCGCCGGCTTGCCTTACGGCTGGGAGCTGCCTGGGCCGGCGACGCCAAGGACGACCCGGGCGTGCAGCTGGATGCGGCCATCCTCTTCGCTCCCGCCGGGGGGCTGGTGCCATTAGCTCTGGGACGGTTGCGAAAAGGTGCAACTTTGGCGCTGGCGGGCATCACCATGAGCCCAATTCCCGCCATGGAGTACGGCCTGCTCTATCACGAACGCGTGCTGCGCAGCGTGGCCAACAGCACTCGTCAGGATGCGCGGGAGTTTCTCGAATTGGCCGGCTCGGTACCGGTCGAAACCGAGATCCAAGTGTTTCCGCTGGAAGAGGCCAACCAGGCCCTGCAGCGGCTGAAGGCCAGCGAAATCGAGGGCGCTGGCGTGTTGAAGATTTAAGGTGCCCAGGCTTGCTCCACCCAACGCTCCCCTTCCCCCGATTCGACCCGCGCTCCCCACCTGCGGTACATTCTTGCTTCAGGCATTTACAATTTCTTCTTCCAATGAAAAGTTCCTGGGAGTCCCGATGAGCAAAGTGTCCTTGTCCGCCGTCGTCCTCGCCGTGTGCGTAACCTGTGTCTCGCAAACCACCTCGGTTCCACAGAGTGGGAGCCCCGGCAGGTTTGGTCCCACGGCCGTCTGGAGGGCCAGCGCGGCGTTCGTGAAAACGGCGCACGCGGCGTGTGACAAGTTGCAGAACAATGCAACCAACTATGGCAGCTGCTTTGCCGGCCAGATGAAGAAGGCCGGTGCGCCGGCCGAGGCGGTGGCCTTTTCGCGCTCCCTCGCCCAGACTGCCGGAGACGCCGGCTTCATGAGCAGCTTCAATAAAGTGGGCCCCGTGGACCTGGCCTGGGTGACATACCCGCTACGCAGCAGCTCCATTTATGGGCTGTTGCTGATCAACGGTTCGCCGGAAATCGTGAATGCCGAGGACCTGAAGCTGCTCGATCACAACGGCCTGCAACAGAGCCTGCAGTATCAGACGCTGCAAGGGCAGTTCCCCAAGATCGGCCTCTGGCCTGGCGATCGGGATGGACAGACCTGGCCGTCGTCGCAGTCGGGTCCCAACGGCGGAGTGCAGTTCACGCTCGGCTACCCCCTGCGCAACGGGTGCCGCACATGCGCTCACGGCGGCTTCGCGCTCTTTACCTGGAACTTCGATGCCAGCGGCAAATTCCAGGGAACAAGCTTCATGGGACTTACTCCTCCCCCGTTGCCGCAAGGCGGTTCCCCCACCGCGATGCTCCGGTGACGTCAGCCAGGATCGCGATCGAGCGGGCGAACTCAAGCTGGCAGTGTGGAGCAACAACCCACGATAAAATTTCAGTCATTCATCAACCAACACCATGAGGAGCAACACGTGAGAACACATTTCCTGGTAGCCACCGTACTTGTGCTGGGCAGTGTCTTGCTTGCGCAGACTGCCCCACCGATTGCCTCCGGCGAGCCACAAGCCGTTCCGGACATTTCGCCACAACAACAAGCCTACGAAGCCTCGGTCGCCCACGAGATGCAGCCGTCGCCCTCGTGGCTTCCGGGGCCCGACTTCTTGAAGAACGCCCACGCCGCATGCGACGGGGCCAAAGCGCCGCCCGCGTTTGCCGAGTGTTTCATCGACCAGATGTCGAAAGCCGGAGCTCCGCCTGAAGCCGTCAAATTCACTCACGCCCTCTACCAGCACAACGGAGACGTCGGTATCGTCGGACGCACAAAGTCTTTTGGGCCGTTCGGGCTGGCGTGGGTCGTGTATCCCTTGCGGGCGAACGACAACAATGGGCTGATGTTTCTGAACACTGATCCCAATTTCCTTGACGTCGACGATATGTCCAGGCTGGACAAGAGCGGTTTGCCGAAAGAGCTGCTCTATGTGGAATTGAAGAAGAAATATCCTCAACTGGATGTGTGGCCGGGGGACCGCAGCGGGGGGCGACCGCAGGTCGTGTTTGCGCGGACTTACCCACCGGAGCATCCCGGCGAACTTCGTTTTTTGTTCAGCTATCCCCTCATCAACGGCTGTCACGCCTGTGCCCGCGACGGCTATGCCAACTATTGGTGGGACTTCGACGCCAACGGAAAATTCCTCGGAACCAAGCTGATCAGCGTGGCCTACGCGCCTCCGCCGCTCAAGCGGGCCCGGCCGCCGCGGCCTCAGGTGCCGGGCAGCATGCCGGCCCAGCCGGGTTCGCCTCCGCAAACTCCCAGCACGGAACCGCCGGCTCCGGCGCCCGATACGCCCCATCCCACGCTCTAGCTCGGTTGGCTGCGGCTGTGGCTTCGGCAACGATACGGAAGGCCAGTTGACAGCTCCTCCCGTGTCGCTTTTCGGGATAGAAACGGTTAGCACTTTCCGACAAGGGAGGCGAAGGGAGCAATGGCGATCCTGCCGCGAGACATCCCCTGAACCTCAAGTTTCACGATCCCCTGTAACATGAATGCTTGGGCTTTATGGGCAATCCTATGATCGATCCCGATTCCACCGTTGCGTTGGCGGCACATGCGACTGGTTCGGAAGCCAAGACTGCCGACGCGCCGATGCTGGTCTACGATGGCTCGTGTGGATTCTGCAACCGCTCGGTGCAGTTCATCCTGCGGCATGAGCGGCGGCACGAGTTGCGATTTGTGCCGCGTGACTCCGAGTTGGGCAAGCGGCTGCGCCACCACTACGGAATGGACGCCGTCGAATCCATGCTATGGATCGAGAAGGGACAGGCCTTCGCCGAGTCGGCGGCGGTGCTGCGGGCCGCAAACTATCTTGGCGCCGGCTGGTCGCGACTAGCCGCCATCGCTGAGCTCGTCCCTGCCTTCCTGCGCAATGCGGCATACAAGTTGATCGCCCGGAACCGTCGCCGTCTCTCGTCCAGTTCAGGGACCAGAGCAGTTTGCCTGGTTCCTACTCCGGAGCAGCGGACCCGCTTCCTTGGGTGAGCGCATGACGAGCCGAAGCGGTCGAGCCTACCCTTTTGCCGTAGTTCAGACTTTGGCGGCGATTGCGCTCTTTTGGTTGTTGATTAAGTGGAAGACTCCGTGGGACCTCCAGCGCATCGTCGGGATGGTACTGTTCGCGGCGGGTTTCAGCCTGATCGGCATCGCCCGCTATCAACTCGGCAACTCGTTCTCGGTAACACCGCAGGCCCATGCGCTGGTGACTCACGGCCTGTACTCGAAGATCCGTAATCCAATTTACGTCTTCGGCGCGGTGATGCTTGCCGGAATTATTATGGTGTTTCGGCAGCCGGTTCTGTGGATCGTCTTGGTTGCCGTAGTCGTCGCGCAAATGATTCGCGCGCGGCGCGAAGCTCGCGTGCTGGAAGCAGCTTTCGGCGATGCCTATCGCGAGTACCGCCGCAAGACGTGGCTCTGAAAGACGCTTGCAGCCGTTCCGCCAAAGTTTGCGGAGGACAATCGGCGGCGCGACCGTACGCCAGGACCTGCGAGCTCTATCCTTTATCAAGAATGAGCACGACAAACGCGGCAACCCCCACCAGAATGACGAGAGCAGAGGCCAACAGAGCCGGAGGAAATCGCAGTACCGCCGAACCCCTGATCCGCCATAGAACTCGCCTGCTCTTCAAATATTGTCCGCACACCGTGGCGAACAGCAAGGTGCTGACGCCGGTAAGCGTCAACCCAACCCAGTGACCGTTTCGCACGATGGCAACGCCCGCCAGCACGTTCGCCCGATGCAGAAGTTGCGTGCCTTTGGCGAGTACGACGCCGGCTCCCATCAACGTCAGCGAAGTGCGTATCCAGGCCAGCAGGGTGCGGTCCCAGGCGAGCTCGGTGCGCAGCGCAGCCAAGTCGATGCGCGGGTCGAGCGACGCTTCGGCCCCTTCGTTATCGGAGTTGAACATTGACGCAAACCTTATATCAGAGCTGGCGCCGGCGCTAGTCCACAGCCGACCATCTTTACCGGACATTGAAAAACAGATTGAGCATGAGCCCGAACTGGTTGAGCTGGTGATTCGGGCTGGGACCGGTTGTGTTCTGGTGTTCATAGTAGGGATTCAGTTCGAAGTGCTTGCGGATGGGAAACAGGCAGCCGGCATAAACAGCGGTGTTGCTCCATTTGGCGTACTTGCTCTGATAAAAGAACTCGATGCTGCCGTAGGGTGAGAAGTGGTAGGAGTGAACTTCCAAAGTCTTTTCGATCTGGAAACGGTTGCGATAGCGCCAGGTGAAGCCTCCATTTTTCCAGTCAAGGTCGGCGCGATTCTTGTCTGACATCAGAAAGCGTCCCTTCAGAGGAAAGTTGAAGGTGATGAACGGCTCCATGCGGTTGGTGGCGGGCCCCCCGTTGGCCTGGGGTAGATAGCGGTATCCGATGGAAAAGACCAGCGGCCGGGACTTCGAGTCGTCGAGATCGAACCGGGTGGTGTCTTTCAGACGAACCAGAGGTTTCAAATAGAAGTCGAGGCTCGGTCCGATTTCGGCTTGAACAGGTTCATCGCTTTCTCTCGTCTGCTTGGCCTGGAACCAGATGCGCAGGTCAGAATTCAGCTTGACGTAAGTATCGATTTCGGGCAGAAACTGGTCAGATTGTGCGGCGGCGGAGAGACACGCAAGCATCACGAAAGATGTCAGAGTGAACAACCGTTTTGTCATCTGGGCCATGGAAGCGGCGTACGAAGCGCAAGCCTAACAGTTCACGAAAATGGGCGGCCCTTTGCGAGCCGCCCGTGTGAAGGTTCTTGCCTTTAGTTGCTAGGTCCCTTGGCCGCCGCTTCAGCCTCGGCCATTCTCTTGCCCATCTCAGCTTTGACGGCATCCAGGTTGAAGCTGGCGCCGCGCTGCATCGGCGGATAATCGAGGAAGGTTTGCAGTTCCTTGCCCACGAGTTGCTGGACGAACACAAAGCGCCAGAACTGGAACTTGAACCAGTCGAAATATTGCTGGCCTCCGTCTTTCGTACCATTGTTCGGCCATCCGGTGCGCTCAAATGGATCGAGACGCAGGTTGGTAATATAGGGCACGTCAGGATGGGTTTTTTCACCTAGCCAGCCTTGAGGTTGGTCGATGAAGCGGAATTTGTAGTCGTCGATGCGCACCGCTCCTACCGTGCTTTCTCCCAGGTAGAAGATTTCGTGGCGCACGGACGGCCCTTTACCGGTGATGGCGGCCGTCTGGTCGTAGCCGTCCAGATGGTTCTTGTAAGTCCGGTCACCGATGGTTTTGCCCTTCAGCAATTCCTGGGTGATGTTCGGATTACCTGCGGCGGCAACGAAGGTTGGCAGCCAGTCCAGGCCGGAGAAGATGCCATTCTGCACCGAGTCCGCCGGCACGTGCCCGGGCCAACGAAGCAGGCAGGGCACGCGGAAGCCACCCTCGAGGACCGTTCCCTTGGACTGTGCAAACGGAGTCTGACCGCCGTCGGGCCAGGTGAAAACTTCCGTGCCATTGTCGGTGGTAAACACGACAATGGTGTTGTCGTCTTCGCCTATGTCCTTCAGCTTCTGCATCACGAGGCCGACATCGTCGTCCAACTGCGCCATGCCGGCTTCTTCTTCCGACCAGCCATTCTCGGCGTTGCGCATGGCCTCATACTTCGGGGAGAGGTGGGTGACGATGTGCATGCGGGTGGGGTTAAGCCAGACGAAGAAGGGCTTTCCATCTTTCTTGGACTTGTCGATAAAGTTGAGGCTCATGTCGCGGATCTCGTTATCGACGGTTTCCATGCGCTTGGGATAGAGCGTGCCAGCATCCTCGATCCTCTGTTTGCCGACTGGTCCCCAGCGAGGCATATCCGTTGTGTCGTTCTTATCAGTAGCCCAGCAATGAACCATGTTTCGCGGGCCGACCACGTTCAACAGATCCTGGGGATAGTTGGGATGGGCCGGGTCTTCCATGGCATCCAGGTGATACAGGTATCCGAAGAATTCATCAAAGCCGTGAACGCAAGGGAGAAACTCATTCCTGTCGCCAAGGTGATTCTTGCCGAATTGGCCGGTCTCGTAGCCCATTGACTTCAAAATCGTGGCGATTGTCACTGCCTCGGCAGGAATGCCGATTTTGGCGCCCGCCTGGCCGACCGTGGTCATGCCAGTGCGAATCGGCAGCTCGCCGGTGATGAAGTTCGCGCGACCTGCCGTACAACTCGCCTCGGCATAGTAGTCGGTGAACAGCATGCCTTCTTTTGCCATCTTGTCGAGGTTCGGCGTCTTGCCGGACATCATGCCGCGATGGTAGGCGCCGATGTTCCACATGCCGATGTCATCGCCCATGATGACCAGAATGTTAGGCTGCCTAGCCGCGGCGGTTGGGGTCTGCGCTGCCGAAGCCAGCGCGCCGCTGCCCATCATGAAACTCGACACGGCGAATGCACTCAGTGTCAGTTTTCGAATCCCTGCACCACAATCCATACTTCTCTCTCCTCACAAAAACTTCCGGTTAGCGCAGCTAGTGGACGATTGCGATGAAATATGCCGCAAATCAACGCACGAACAGAATCCGGCCTGACCGCCCAGCGTGGACGTAGCCCTAGACCTCTGCCGATGCAGCCTTGAGTAGCGTGCGACCGGCTGTGAATGCGTACGCGGTCTTGCCCCGCGACCGCTCCTTTAGAGCGTTACAGAGATGAAAGCGTTAGCGCTGACGAATAGTTGAGCACAACGGCGGCAGATTGGAAACTGGTAGTTCTTGTAGGTTTTGCGATTGATGTCGTGGCAGTCGAGGTCCTTGTGACATGCCTTTCCCCTGCCCTGACTGATTGCTGAGAAAGGAAACCGGGCGTGCGGAGTCGCACGCCCCTTAATGGTTGCCGCGGTTTAGCCGCCGGTGCCGATCGCCTTCGGCAGGTTGGGGATCGAGCAGCGGTAGCGGGTTCTTGGGATGCTGAAGGTCCGGGATCAAGTCGTTCGAAGCGCCACCCGGGTATCGCTGGATGCTCGGATACTTCATGATTGTTTTGTCGAAATCAAGAAGTACCGCTGAATACAAACCTGCGGCCCAGCCGTTGTCTTCACCGGCGTACCGTCCCGGCGAGGTCTTCAGACCATTCATTTCACCAGACACAGCGCAACCGACAGAACTTTCTTAACACCTGTCATGCACATTTACGATTCTCCTTTACCAGCAATACTCGCCGGCCCAACGTCGGTGTCAACTACAGTCTCTGCAATTATTTCTTGGGCGGAGGCGCCTGCTGCTGTTCTTTTTGCAGTTGTTCGAGCTTCATCTTGAGCATTTCCTCTTCCTGCGCCTTGGAGAACTTGGGGAACAGGAATTGCATCTGCAACCGCATGCCCCAAGGCGAGGTTCCGGTGGGGTATTTTGCGTTGCCGAAAAACGCTGCGCTGATATTCACCGGCTGGAATCCCAGCTTCATGATTCTTCCCACGCCGCCACCGAAGGGCAGCGTTAATGCGTTCCCGCTGCTGGCCCGCCAGTCCGCGGTGAGGATAGGCGCGCTGGTGAGGTACCAGCCATGCTTCATGTTGTAGTTAATGAAGTACTGCAGCAGGAACTGATTCACCGGCGAACGGCTACCCGTGCCGGCGAACGACCACACATTGTTCGCCAAAGCTCCAATGACCCAGTGGCCCGGAGTTGTTAGCACGACAATACCGGGCCCCGCGCTGACTTTTCCCTGGCCTAACTGGGGAGCGGTGGCGGTCGGAAAGACAAGAGCTGGTCCCACGCCCCAGATCAATTTGCCGGACTTGGCCGGAGAGAAAAAGAGGCTGGGATTCAAGTCTCCAAGTCCGTACCATCCTTGGCCGGTCGGCTGCGAGGCATTCGGCTGCCAGACGATGGGCAGAATCGTTCGCGTAATCAGGTTCCACTTTTGCGTAAGGTGCAACGGGATGACCGGCTGAATGTTCAACACGTCCTGGACGCGCTGATTCGGTCCGTACCCGAAGGCTGTATTGTTCTGGAGGGGAAAGCTGATCATGTCGGCCACCGGGTTCTGCGCGGCCTTGGCCAGCGCCGCCGTCTGGGCCTCATCGCTCGCGGCGGGCTCTGGCTTTTGGTCGGTGACGGCTGGCTTTGTCTGCTCGTCAGGGGCCGAAGGTTCGGGATTCGCGGGCTGTTCCTCAGCGGCGACGAGCTTTAGGTGCCCGGCAGCGGCCGAAGGTTCGGAAGCCACCGGCGGCGTGCTCTGGGCCGAACCTGTCGGGGTCAAGATAACCTGATTCCCCTTGAGACTGAGGGAACTGTTCGTGAGGCGTGCCAGTGCATCGACGTCCACATAAGACTTCCCGTTAATTTGGAGAATCGGAATTTGGCCCGGCTGGCCGGCTACGACAAGCCTCAGGTCTTGCTGCGCAATTGCCCGCGCGCCCAGCAAGAAAATCAGGGAAAGCGACAAAAGTACAGTCCGCTTCATTGTTTCGTGTCCTTTGCAACAAAACTCGTCTCTGGCGACCAGGGCGAAGATAGTAGGGGCTAAGCTGGTAATGCGAGGAGGGACGCTCTGCCCTCCTCGCTACATTTCTGCCAACTCGGTGCCTTCTCTCAGGATGCCGGCGCGCCTGGCCGGTTAGCGGTGCGGCCTCCAGTTCGTCACTGCGCGATTGCTTTAGCCGTGGCTTTGCTGGCGTTCTTTATAGCGACGGCAGTCGTCTCGCCGCCCTTCTCGGTGTACTTGACCGAAATCTTGGAGCCCTCTTTGAGGCCATCGTACGTGTCCACGCTGCCAGCTGCGATGGCCTTGCCGGACGCATCCACGCCCTTGACCGTCGTCTTGTCAGTCCACTTGATGGTGTGTTCCGTGCCATCGGAGGTCTTGATGACCATCGTCTTGGTGCCCTTGTCGACACTCTTCACAATCCCGCTGACGGCGTGGACCACATCTTCAGCAACTGCAGCCTGCCAGGCTACGGATGCCACCAGAACGAACAGCCCCGGCCAGCAGAACACTGAACCGCTTCATATCTGTCGCCTTCGACCCGCTCTACCAACAATGCGGGCGAAGATGGGTGTCATCCACTAAATGTAGTTCGACACGGGGCATGCGATTTCTCGCACGCCCCGTTCGTGTGATGCCATGAGTCGCGAGCTAGTCGCTCGAAGGAACAGCCTTCGGCAGGTTGTTGGGATCGAGCAGCGGTAGCGGGTTCTTGGGATGCTGAAGGTCCGGTATCAAGTCGTTCGAAGCGCCACCCGGGTATCGCTGGATGCTCGGATACTTCATGATTGTTTTGTCGAAATCAAGAAGTACCGCTGAATACAAACCTGCGGCCCAGCCGTTGTCTTCACCGGCGTACCGTCCCGGCGAGGTCTTCAGACCATTCATTTCACCTTCGGCTCCATTGAAGATCATGTCATATCTTTCAAATGGATCCATAGTGAGGTTATAGACCGCCGGAATTGAACCCAGCCCCTGAGTCGGTCCGAGCCAGGAGTCCTTTGCAGTCCAGATGAACTTCCAGGCGATGTTCACCCAAGGCTCGCTGGCATCCCCGGCGATATCGGTGCGGATGGCGTTGAGATACTCGCCGTTGATGTAGATCCAGGACTGCCGTGCGGAGTGCGGCGACTTGCCTAGGATGTAGGCGCTGTTGTCGATGCTGTCGAAATAAATGGGCTTGCCGTTGTTGTCCTTCCATTCGCCATGCGGCGGAGGAGTGATTCCTGCCATCGCGGCCAGCGTGGACCAGCAATCGATGTGCGACATCATTTCGCCGTATTGCACGCCTGCCGGAATGTGCCCCGGCCACGACATGATGGCCGGCACCCGCCAGCCGCCTTCAAACGCCGAACCCTTCTCGCCGCGGAACGGGGTCGTTCCAGCATCCGGATAGGCGTCCAGCCAGGCCCCGTTATCGGCGGTCAGGATGACGATGGTGTTGGGCGCATCGGCACGGATCTCATCAAGCACCTTGCCGATGTCGGCATCCATTTCCATCAGCGAATCGGAATAGTCGCCGAGATGCGATTTGCCGCGGAAGTCCGGCGCCGCATTCGTCGGATTGTGCATCTTGATCCAGTTCACGTCCATGAAGAACGGCTTGCCGCTCTTGGCGTGGGTCTTGATGTAGTCGACTGCGTAGTCGGCCTGCCGTTCGTCCATCGTCGCCATATAGTCGTAGGTGATGGTGGCAACCTTTTTGGCGGGCTGACCGGCCACGCCTTCCCACTCGCCCAGGTTCACCACGGAATCCCACATTTTCTCGAAGTCCGGGTTGTACGACGGGAACCAGGGATGGAACCACTTAGTGGTGTCGGGATAGGAGTAGACGCCGGCGTAATAGGCGGCGAACTCCTTCATCTCGTCGAAGCCGTGAGCGGTTGGGTAAGCCGCCGGCTTGTCGCCGAGGTGCCACTTACCGGAGAAGTACGTGGTGTAGCCGTTCTTCTTGAAGAACTCGGCGATGGTTGGGGTCTCAGGGCGAAGATAGTTTTCGTCGCCGGGGGCAACCACGATCGATAGAGCAGAACGGATCGGAATGCGTCCGGTTATGAACGAGGCGCGACCTGCCGTGCAGCTTGCCTGGCCGTACCAACTGGTGAAGACGGCGCCTTCTTTGGCCATCTTGTCGATGTTGGGTGTGGGGTGGCCGAGGGTTGCTCCGCCTCCTGAATAGGCCCCGAAATCATTCCAGCCGGTATCGTCCGTCATGAGCATGACGATGTTGGGTTTCTCGTTTTGCGCTGCAGCCGGGACTGCGGCCCCTGCCAGTAGGAAACTGGAGATAACCATCGCGCCCAGCGATAGTTTTCGAACTCCTGCACCAAAATCCATACTTCTCTCTCCTTACACGAACTACGGGTTAGCCTCCGCCAGGGAGGGATCCTGTGAGCCGATTCGTGTGATCAGGCCACAGCAAAAGGAATCCGCGAAGAATCCGAGGTGACTGGACAAGCTCAAGGGATTGGGCAACTAGGATGGTAGTCGAGCCGGCGGAAAGCGAGTAACTGGTAAAACTACCAGCAGGTCTATGTTTTCCTGATAGGGTGCGATGAATTGGCCGGCGTTCGTGACTCGGTTCAATCGACAGTGATTGCGGTCGTTCTTCGGCGGTTACATCCCATCAGGGTACGACGGAATCGCGGAGGAAAAGAGGCGTGCGCTGGCCGCACGCCTCGATGTCCCCCAACCGTATGGTATTCCGGCTGAGGCGGGGAATCGCCATTCTTAGTCACCGGCGTGACTAATTGCCCTTGCTGACTTAACCTGTTCCAAAATTTGAGACAAGTTGTACGATTCCGGAGCCTGCAGCGGCGGGAACTGCTGATACGACATCAGCTCTTTCTCCCACAATAGCTGGCCGAGGGGGAGCATGTTCCAGTCGTACAGATATGCGGTAGACGGCGAGGCCAGTGCGCCCCCGATCCCCAACGCGGATTTTGGGTCGTCCAACCCGCCCGCGATCTCGAAGGGGTCGCGCCGGATGTTGTCCACCATTGTCCAGCCATAGGTTATCTTCCCCTGCATAGCGCCGGTCGGGCTGGTGGGGGTCATCGTGTAATACATCTTCCAGTTCTTGTAACGCACTGCGGAAGGGGTTGAGTTTGAATAGTAGAAGAAGGTATCGCGTGCCGAGTTCGGAGATGTGCCTTCGAGATAGGCGCGCTGATCGACACCGTCGAGCATGGTCTTGACGATGCCGGGGTACTTGCCGGCCTGGATCTGCTTGTTCAGGTCGTCGCCCTTGGGTCCACCGGCGATATCAACGAACGTCGGCAGCCAGTCCAGCGAGGCGAATATCCCGTTGATGACCGTATTCGGCTTGATGTGGCCGGGCCAGCGAATGACACACGGAGCGCGCATGCCGCCTTCCCAGGTGGTCAGCTTCCCGCCTTTGAAGGGCGTGACGCCGCCATCCGGATAGGTAATGACCTCGGCGCCATTGTCCGTGGTGAAGACGATGATGGTGTTGTCGAGCTGGCCCATGTCTTCCAGCTTCTTGAGGACGTAGCCGATGTTGTCGTCCATCTGCTTCATGCCGGCCTCATTGGCGCCCCAGTCCATGCCACCCTGCTCACCAATCATGGCCTCGTACTTCGGCGAGAGTACGGTCGTGATGTGCATGCGCGCCGGGTTGTACCAGACAAAGAAAGGCTTGTTGGTCTTCTTGGGATCGTTGCGGTCGAGAAAGTCGATGACCTTGGACGAAATTTCCTCGTCCACCGTCTTCGAGCGCTCCAGCGTCAGCGGGCCTTCGTCTTTGCAAGTCTGGTTCTTCTCCGTGCCATCGGATGAGTGACACCACATCATCGGACGTGGTGGCGTCAGGCAGATCGCTTTTCTGGGGTCCACTGCACCGGGGACCTCGGTCATGCCGGGAATGGGTGTGTTCATGCACGGGGGCGCGATGCCCTGCTCCGTCGGGGACTTATTGAGATCAGGGAAGCTTACCCCTTGCATGGCGTCGAGGTGGTAGAGGTAGCCCCAAAACTCCTGGAAGCCGTGTGCGGTGGGCAAGGCCTGAACGTGATCACCCAGGTGATTCTTGCCGAACTCGCCGGTAGTGTATCCGAGGTCATGCAGGAACACGGCGAGCGCCGGCGTACCGGGCCGAAGATAAGACGGGCTGCCGGGCAATTGAGGCGGGATCATTCCCGTGCGCAGCGGGTGCATGCCGGTGAAGAAGGCATTGCGCCCGGAGGTGCAGCTCTGCTCGGCATAGTAGTCGGTGAAGAGCGCGCCCTCATTGCCAATGCGGTCGATATTGGGGGTTCGCCCGACCATCAGGCCGCGGTGGTAGATGCTGGGTTGCATCCAGCCAATGTCATCGCCCATGATGAACAGGATGTTAGGTTTTTGTTGCGTTGCGGTTTGCGCGTGTGCGGGAAGCATGCCGGAGGCGAGAATACTCGATACGGCAAATGCGCCCAGCGTCAATTTTCGAACACCTGCACCAAAATCCATACCTCTCTCCTCACAGATACTTGTGGTTAGCAGAGCCATCGGATCAACCGTAATGAGTTGCTCCGTTGAACCGAGCCCCGCCCGAAAACGAAAGGGATTTGGGTTAATTCCTTTTCATACCCCGATGGGCATGGCACAAACGGCTGCCATGCCGCGGCTTGCCACGCCGCAGCGTCTCCTCTCAGGAAAATCCTGAGACGAGATGGTTGTCATTGTTCCGATCAGTTGAGCATGCCGGCGGGAGTTGGGGAACTAGCAATTCTTCTAGCGTGGCTCGGAAAAGCACAAGTTTGAGTCACTTTTCGGAGCGAAGACCTGCTTCCAAGTCGTTCTTCATGCTGATGACGGTCCAGCCCTCCACCTTAGCTTCGCGGTACAGAGCACCGCAGCATCCGGAGCGGAAAACGAAACAGCTGTTCAAAGCTTGGGCGAGTTGTGGAACAACCGGCGAGGAAGGAATAGCAAAAGGCCGCGCATAACGCTGCTACGCTTCGCTTTGACGAGAAATCAAGAGCGATTTCATACGACCGTCTACGCAGTATGCAGATCGCTCAGACGGTTCCGTTCCAGGCGGTTCAGGCCAACCTGCTCGGCCCCGCGCCTGCACATATGCTCGCGCTCTTTGTTGTCGAGGTCCTCCGCTGAGCGGTCGATCGCGACCGTCAGCAGGCAATCCATGCAGATGGATTCCAGCGTGCCGTCCGGGCCATTCACCCGCCTGAACTTAGACCTGTCAGTCATCTTTCGCTCCTTTCTGGAAAGAGACGGTCCGAAGGCTAAGCTGGGCGTAGCGGCTCGTTGCGCGCAATGCGGCGGCAAATGTCCTTCACATCGCGATCGATGTGGTGCCAGTACTTCTGCAGCCCCGAGCATAGATAATTCAATCCCGCCTCGCCGTCCCGCGTGCGGATCAGGCGGTTCTTGGGGCATTCGCCGTGGCAGGCGAAGAGGAAATTGCATTTGCGGCACTGGCCAGGCAGAGAGTGAAACTTGTCGAAACCGAACTTCTTCTGCTGTTCGGAAAAGACCATCCGCGAACTGGAAGTTTCCAGAATGTTGCCCAGCTTGTATTCGGGATAAACATAGTGGTCGCAGGAGTAGAGGCTGCCGTCGTGCTCCAGCGCTACTCCTTTTCCGCAGAACTCGTGATAGATACAAAGTTGCGACTCTTTGCCCATCCACTGCGCCACCGCGGTCTCGAAGTGATTGACGAATACTTTGCCAATATCGCGGCGATACCAGTCATCCCATACTTTGCAGAGGAAGTAGCCCCAGTCATCAGGATCGATCGACCAGTCGGTGACTACTGAATCGGGCGTTCCGGGATGCGCAGCGGGAGTATCCTGCACCGGCAGCGAATTCGCGTCCCACATTTGCGGCGCGGTGTTGGTGAACACCTTGGGCTCGACACAAGGGATAAACTGCATCTGCCGCGGGCGGACTTCATTCTTCAGGAAGCGGTAAACGTCGAGCGGTCGCTTAGCACTCACGCGGTTCACCACGCAGAGCACGTTGAAGGGCACCGCGTGACGATGCAGCATCTGTGAGGCGGCGAATACCTTGTCGAAGGTCGGCTTGCCGTCTTTGGCAACACGATACCGGTCGTGCAGCTCTTTCGGACCGTCCAGGCTCAATCCGACGAGGAAGCCATGCTGCTTAAGAAATACTCCCCACTCGTCGTTCAGTAGAGTGCCGTTCGTCTGGAGATCGTTCTCGATTCTCTGATTCGGCTTCTTATACTTATGTTCGAGTTCGACGACCTTGTGGAAGAACTCCAGGCCGAGCAGCGTCGGTTCGCCTCCCTGCCAGGAGAAAACGACCTCGTCCCGGTCCTGTCCTTCGATGTATTGCCGGATGTGTGTCTCGAGGATCTCGTCGGTAATGCGAAACTTACTGGGACTGCCCAGCAGGTCTTCCTTGTGCAGGTAATAGCAGTAGGTGCAATCCAGATTACAGATTGCTCCCACCGGTTTGATCATCGCGTGGTAAGCGCGCGTCGCGCCGGGCTGTCTGGGAAATGCGGACAGGCTGGAAAATTGAATCGAGTCACTCAAGTGTCAGGACCCTTTCGCTGCTCGTTCCGGGAAGGAAGCGAGGGTAGCAGCATTCCCGATGGCTAACGAGAATGCATTGCAAACCTATGCCAAGAGGAGTCGTTGACATGGTTGCACATGGACACCGGGACGTTTGTGATTTGGGTCACAATCGACACTTTCGTACGATTTTGGACTTGGCCAGGTGAGGCGGGAGTTTGGCTTACACCCGCTTCAGCGCGATGTCCATCTGGTAGAACTTGAAGGTGTTCTGCTCGCCCGCTCGATCGGCGGCGACAGCGCGATAGCGGTCGAGTACGTCGGTCACAAAGGCCGGCCTCTCGGCTTCAGGCAGCATTCGCGACCATTCAATGAAGGTGACCAGACCGAATTTGAAAAAGGCTTCGCGAGACTGGAAGTCCCAGGCCTTGGCTTCGGTGTGAATGCGAAGCACGTGCAGGCCATTGTGCTCTGCCAGTTCGCCATATTGCTCAGGCGTCAGATGTAAATAAGGATCGTGGAATCCCGGATAATAGCGCGCCCATCGTGGCGACAGACGCGTTTCTTCGAGTACATCTTCGAGACTCTTGCGCTCACCCTTGGGGACCAGCCGTAATTGCGCGACAGCCCTCGGCTTCATGGCAGAACGGATCGAGCGCAGGGCCTCATCCTGCTGAGGAATCCAGTGGAGCGCGTTGAAGGAGACGACGAGATCGAATTCTTCGCGGAAGGCCAGGTCGCGGGCATCCGCCACTTCGAATCGAAGATTGGGATGAGCGGCGGCGGCGAAGTGACTCGAGGCAAAGGCGATCATGTCCTGCGACGGGTCGACGCCCACAACGCTTCCCTGGGGAACGCGCGAAGCGATCTCGGCCGTGATCTTTCCATCGCCGCATCCGACGTCGAGCACCCGCTCTGTGCCCTTCAGATCGAGGAGCGCCAAGACCTCGGCCGCCATCGCCTCTTGTAATCCCGATCGGCGGGCGTAATCTTTCGCATCCCATTCGGTCATTGCGAAAGCCACTCCGGCAGATCGGTTGCGTGCCACTTCGCTCTGACGTTCATCCTGCAGTGGAGGGATCGATCATGGTTTTGATTTCGGAGATGCGATTGGCTGGAAAACCGCCCTGGCTCGCATGTTCGCGGATAAGCGTTTCGTTGGGAGCAGCGTAGATGCAGTAAATCTTGTCCTGGGTTACGTAGCTGTGAATCCACTGAATCTCGGGTCCGAGATCCTTGAGAACTCCACATGATTTTTGCGATATCCCTTGCAACTGTTGCGGGGTAAGTTCTCCTGCGCCCGGCAGGTCACGTTCAATTACGTACTTTGGCATGCTTTCACCTGTCGAATGTAGCTTGCGCGAGCGACAGAAGCTTCTCGGAACGCTCGACGCCGCTTTCACCTTTCGCCTGCCTAATCGCCATCATTCTAAAGGAACCGCAGGTCTGCGCAAAGTTTGAACCGCTAGAGGCTGCTCGTTTTAAGTCTTGCGACATGCGGGACCACTTTCCCGAGGGATCTCTTCGATCCCCTCCGCCGCTGCGAAGGAACGCGCCCTCAGCCGAACCTCTGGTGGTTCTTCCAGAACTCAGCCCAGGATGTGCGGGGGCCGCCGCAGACGAAAATGTCCGTGTCGTACTCACTCTCCTCGTTCTTCACACCTTCGGAATTGCCTTTATGTCCGGCAATGCGGCAGCCGGTAAAGGTTTCGTCGGCACTTTCGCGAGAGAAGCCGATCACAATCAGCGTGGTTGGCGGCGGATCAGGATAGCCGCGCAGCCACGCCGAGTTGGTCATGCTGATCGGCGCGGGTAGATGAAACGCGGGTCCCAGAAGTTCGATTGCGCCTTGTTCTCCATAGTTGCCCACCAGCACGCCCAGGTGCTCTTGTTGCTCGGCGGGCAAGGAATCTCGAATGGTCGCCACCTGTTGCACCAGCTCCTTCCAGCCGATCTCTTCGCGCAGATCACCGTTGTTTTTCAGTGCGAAAGCCTTGAGCGCACCACCGGATGCCAGCGGCACGACGATGGCACACGTGAACAGCCCCACTGCGACGAGCCCGGTGAAGTAAACGCCTTCGACCGTGCGCCGCCACGGCCGTCGCAGTGAGGCCAGCCAGTGTTCGCCGGCCACTGCGCCCATCGCCATCAGCATGGGATAGGCGGCTGCGAGGTAGTAGCCGCGGCCTTTGCCAACGATGAAAAGCGCCAGCGGGATCAGGTACATCCAAGCCAACAGACGATATCGCCGGCTGCGCAGAAATGACAGCAGACCCGCTATCCATAAGGGAGCGGAGAACAGATTCGTGCAGATGAGGAACTGATCGCGCAAAAATCCGTTCGATCGTCCCTGGCCTACGTCGCGCACGTGGATATGCCGCAGGAAGCGCAGCGAGACGAAGTCATGGCGCGCCTGCCACACCAGGTTTGGCAGACAAATCACCAAAGCCAGCGCCGCACCGGCCCAGAACCACTTGCTCGCCAAAAAACGCCGCGCCGGAGTGAGCAGGAGCCCTCCCACGATTCCCGTTACGTAGAACAGCATGGTGTATTTGGTCATCATCCCGAGACCGACGGCGGCGCCCACCGGCAGCCACCAGCGCGGGTCGTCGGACTTCAGCAATCGAATGACGAAGTAGGCGATCAGCACCCACCACAGGAAGTCGAAGGTGGTGTACTGGAACTCGGTGCCCTCAAACAGCGGAACCGGAGACAGGGCCACGCTCAAAGCGGCGGCGACCTGGGCCAGCCTTCCTCCGCCGAGCTCATACGCCATCAACCCCGTCACCACGATGACGGCGGCCTGCGCGATCACCGAGAAGAAGCGCAACCCGACAAGCGAGACGCCAAAGAGATGAAGGCTTACGTGCTCTACGAACGGCGTCAATGGGGGATAGGCGACAAATCCCCAATCCAGATGCCGGGCATCGCTGAGGAATTGCAGCTCATCGCGGTGAAATCCGTAGCGACTGTTGGTGAACAGGTGGAGGAGCGTCACCAGGAACGCAATTCCCAACAGGACCAGGAGGTCGTTCCTGAAATTTATGTCCGCGGCTGCGGGACTCTGCTCTGCGTTCACCAAAGCCATGCTGCATCCCTCTCTTCCATTCGCCCAGACATCTTCACAGTTTACGGACGGCTACCGCGCACCGGCAATGAAGCGGCTGCGGTACTGACTGGGAGCCACGCCGAAGCGCTGCACAAAGGCGCGTCGAAAGCTGTCTGGATCGGGGAATCCAACCGAGTCGGCGATGCTCTCTACGGTGCGGCCCGCCGCCGACAGTCGTTTGCGCGCTTCGTCGAGCCGCAATTTATGCACAAAGGCTGCCGGCGTGCTCTTGAATTCGTGCTTGAAACGGCGGCTGAACTGCCGCGGACAGAGATGGATGCGATCGGCCAGCGCCTCGACGCAAAGGTCCTCATCGAGGTGCGCCATCATCCAGGCTGCCAGGTCGGCAAATCGGCTGGTGGACTCCACCTGAAACCGCAGCGGCTCGGAGTACTGCTCCTGCCCTCCGGGACGCTTGACATACATCACCAGTTCGCGCGCAACAGCGAGGGCCACGCCCGCCCCGAAGTCCTCCTCGATCAGCGAGAGTGCCAGATCGATTCCCGCGGTGATGCCCGCCGAGGTGTAGAACTTGCCGTCGCGAATATAAAGAGGATTGGTATCGACCTTCAACTTCGGATAGCGTTCCGCCAGGTCCGCGGCATGCTTCCAGTGCGTCGTGACCCTGCGCCCGTTGAGCAGGCCAGTCGGCGCAAGCCCGTAAATCCCGGTGCAGACCGAGGCAATGCGGCGGATACGGTGATGGTGAGCGCTGATCCAGGTCGCGAGTTTCGTGCTGGTGCCGGACGTGCGCATCCCGCTGCCGCCAGGGATGAGCAAGGTATCCAGGTGACGGAGCGAGTTCAGGGAACACGGGGCTGTCATGCGCAATCCCGACTCCGAACGGAACGTCTTCGCTCCCAGCGCGGCGATGCTGACTTTGTAACCAGGCTGGCGCTTGCCCGACGAGTCTTCAACCTGCGCACTGCTGAAGGCTTCCAGCGGGCCGGACAAATCGAGCGACGTGATGTCGTCGTAGCCGACGATGACAATGTGTTTTGGCGTCATAAGCCTTACGGTTCAACCCTACCCCTCGAAGGGTAAGTCCGATATGACGTTGATCGGGCGATTTGGGACATTGCATGCAACTTCGCACGAATGTCCGAAATTACCGGATAAATGTCATTTAAGACTTTTCATTCTGCGCTTAGTGTGATCTGACTGGCAAGTCAATCTTGCCGAGGAGAAGCTGATGACAAGCACCAGGAAGCTGCTCTGGACGGCAGCCGCCGCGATTGCGGTCTTGAACTTCGCCATCTATGTGCACCGGGCCGCCAAAGCTCCGGCGACAGTTGCCGCATCCACGGCGACTTCAGAAGCCGCGCCGTTGAAACCGCCGGCCCATGGACCGATCAATGTCGCGTTCATCATTTCCGAGGGCGCGAACGTCATGGATATCGCAGGCCCGATGGAAGTATTCAGCGACACCATGCTCACTTCCGACGGCAAGCCGTGGCACGAGAAAGACGGTGACGACAACATGACGATGCCTTTCAACACCTACACCGTTTCCGATTCGCTGCAGCCGGTGCATGCCGGCGCGCTCGTCATCATTCCCAACTACACCTTCGCCAATGCTCCCAAGCCGCAGATCATTGTCATCCCCGCACAAGGTGGCCGCAGCGACGCCCAGAAATCGTGGGTGCTCGCCAACTCCGCGACCGCCGACATAACCATGTCGGTGTGTACCGGGGCCTCCATGCTGGCGAAATATGGCCTGCTCGACGGTCAGACTGCCACCACGCATCATATGTACGCGTCCCAAATGCAAAAGCAATATCCGGCGGTGCACTTCGTGAGTGGAACGCGGTTCGTGGAAAACGGCAAAGTTGCCACCGCCGGCGGCCTTACGTCGGGAATCGATCTCGCCCTGCACATCGTCGAGCGCTATTACGGACGAGAGGTGGCGCAGGTTACCGCCGGCTACCTGGAGTATCGCGGAGAGCTCTGGAAGAACCCGCGATTTGATCGGGTCACACCGGTGGTCGCCGCCAGGTAGTGCAGGTCAAGAGTGATTCCAAATAGCGGGCTGCGACATCCCGCGCCTCTGCACGCAAGGAAGTTCCACCCCCTCGCTCAACCAGGCGATGAGGTTGGATTCCCTGAATTCGCCATTTACAAGACTCGACGCATCCACCTCACCCGCGCTGAACAGGTCCTTCCACACGGCTGCGAGAAAGCGTCCGTGACGCTAGCAGATTTGCCAGTAGCTTTGTAGCCGAAGCGGGCCTAGCATTCGTCTCACTCAAAGCCTGACGCTGTTTGGCATCGCGGCGCTGATTCTTACCCTTGGTATCGCGTTCTACTTCGAGCGGCAAGCGAAACGAGAATGGAGTGCACGGATAGTTTCAGAATTGCAGTTCCTGAGCATCCACAACGAAACGATGAAAACCACAATGCTAGGAAGAATAGCTTCGGCGCTTGAGGCAGCAACCGGAGTTGCTTTGATGGCTGTTCCGAACGGGGTCGCCCGTCTGCTCCTCGGGGTCGAGCTTTCTGCCAGCGGCATCGCGGTTGCGCGGATCGCTGGCCTGGGACTCTTCTCGTTCGGCCTGGCATGTTGGCCGCGCGGAGACGACACGGCCTCCCAGATCACGCAGGTCCTCTTCCTCTTCAATTTGTTGATGGCTCTTTATCTGGGCTATCTTCGCGTCGCTGGAGGCTTCGTCGGCCTTCTGCTCTGGCCGGCATGCGCTCTACACGTTCTGCTGACACTCCTGCTGGCGCGTTCGGTCTACCAGCAATCTCGAGTAGGTTAGTCGGGGTGGTCTCGAAGGCGTAGCTTCGGCGCGACTATGCCTAGTTGGACTGCGCCCGTGTCATCGAATCGCAACCGCGAGGTTATCGATTCAATTGCAAGCGTAGCCATTCTTCCTTAACAATACGAAACAATCTTGCAGGAACTAGCACGGCTCGCCTGTGTTTCACACGTCATGGTAATCGAAGAATCTCAAATGAGATTTGCAGAGCACCATAGATCGGTCAGCGCGTGACGCTGAACCAGACTACGCGATAACCGGTCGCGGCATCGCACCTTCGTCCGGGCCCTACCCTGGAGCGGCGAGTTTCTGGCTTTCGCCACTCCATTCGTCACATCGTTTCCGAGTGCAATCAGGCCTGCTCCGGTCGGCGCCCTCGTGTGCTTAGAAGCAGGCTTACCTATAACACCTGGCTACTTTCAGTGGCCAATTCACATTCGAGGTACATTATGAAACTGAACGTACGATTCGCAACGTTGACGGTAGCTTTGTGCCTTTGCGGGTACGTAGCCGCTTACGCATCCGAAGATGCTTACCTTTACTTGGTGCACGGTGTGCCTGGTCGGGATGTAAGCACCGCCAGTGAACCCACGCTGCCGGTAGACATCCTTGTCAATGATGAAAGCTGTTTGCTGCACGGCTTCGCTTTCGGCAGTATCAATGGGCCGTTGAGCCTTGCTCCAGGGCAGTATGACATCAAGGTCAGTGCTGCCAACACGCTTGCTCCTTGCACCAACCCTCCCTTGATCGATTCGACAGTCGAGCTGGGAAGCGGAGAGGATGCCAGTGCGGTTGTAGCTTTGAATGATGCGGGAATCCCAATTCTAAGCACCTTCACCAACAACCTTCAGCCGGTGGCGACTGGACAGGCACGACTCTCTATCGATTACGCTGGGGAGAACTCACCAATTCAGGTTGTCGTTAAGGAAGTAACGTCAACTAAATCCCAGACCTATACCATTGATCCAGGTGGGAAGCTGGTAATTACCGTTCCCTTCGGTAATTACACGGTAGAGGCCGCTGTGGGTAACGCCGTCTTGGCCAACCAGACGATTTTCCTGCCATCGCGATCGGCTACCTTGCTGTTCGCCGTGGGCGACACCGCTAACCAGTCCTTAAGCTTTGTTGAGAAACAAATTAAGGATGTGTTCTAACTTAATTACCGGATGGGGCTGTCACAGCTTTGCGGCGGCCCTTCCGCGTTCCCAATCATCGGCCAACCGGTGTACCTTGTCGCAGTCACAGCCGTCTCTTGCAGTGAAGAGTTGGTGGCCAAATGCACCGGATGAAAAGGCCCCGCAGGGTTGAGCGGGGCTTTCATGATTAAGCTATTCAGTTTCGACGCGAGAAGTTATCCGCGAGCGTTTTTTCGCTTCAGGAACATTCCGACCAGACCTGATCCCAACAGCATCAGGCTGGCGGGCTCGGGCGTGGTAGTCATGCTGCCATTGGCGTACGCTCCGGTCACGTATTGATAAGGAGTGTTTCCCTGCGCGGAAAGGTAAGGCCGCAGAATTTCGATCTCGAAGGTATGGACACCGGCCGAAACACTCGTGGTGGCCGTCAGAGTGCCGCTAAAGAGATCGTTTGGTCCGATCGTGCCCACGTCAAAGCTGTTCAGCACTGAGCCATCGAGTACCAGTTCAAACAGGCCGCCGTCGGCATTGGTGTGGATGCCATCGCCCATGGCCGCCCAGTCGAAGCCCAGGCTCAGCGATCCGGCTGCGCTGGTGAAATTTTGCGAGAGGGTTGCACCCTCGTAAAGCCCCGTGAAATTTATTTCGCCGACTTCATACTTGGCTGCATTCATGCCGCCAAGAGGCCAGCCAGTGACGATGGGGAAGCCGACACCTGCCGTGCCGTTGGGGGTCGTTCCCTGAGTCCAACCGGTGAAGTCACCCGTCTGGAAGCTGCCGTTGGTTAACAGATTGGCTGCGCTCGCACTTCCGACTGCCAGAGCCAGAAGCACACCGAACAGCACCGCTCGTGAAGTGAAACGCGTCATTGGTCTCTCCTGAAGAAACTTGTAATACTCGCCAGTGTCTTAGCTGCACGTCAGACACCGTTGCTGCTGGATCTAGAGTCTAAGATAAACCTATGTACTTCAGTTAGTTGCAAACGGAAAGGACCGCGGCACGCCGTTGCGAGACTCTGGAGGTGAAAACACTTGCACGTACGGCAAGGGAAGTTCCGCCACCTTGGTACTCGCCTGCGCGAAGGGTCGCCCCACCCTGTTTCTCCTCGGTATCCACAGGCATCCACATACATGCACTGATAACGGGCGTTGTGCCGGTCCTACGCGGAGGCTAGAGTCGCAAGGGCGATTCAATTTGCATCCTTTGGAGCCGCTGCCGGGGGGTTTGGAGCTCATTGAGGGACAGGGACTTGCGCGCTTTCACCGTATCGTAACTTTCTCGCTAAGTGGCGCTGCAGGTTCGCTCGAGAGGATGTAAAATACAATATGTAGCGCTTCCCTGTTGACATCCACAAGATGCTGGGCGTAATGTTCGCTTCCACACGGTTGTTGCAGGGGCTTTCTGAGGTGGTAGGCAGGATCCGAAAGGAGGCCCTTTCGCGGCGTCAGAGGTGATCGCGGCGAAGGCCCCAGCTCTGGCCGGAGGACTGGCACAGAGCGCAAGCAGACCGACGGAGTCATCGCCAGGCGGTGACATCAGCGGTGTTCCTTCCCAAGTCAAAGGCAAAATCTTCCGGCAGGCTTCGGCTTGCCGGGAGTCAAAAACAGTTCGGCCGAAAGCGCGGCTGCGGTTGCGCTCTTCGGTTCATGTGGTGACGAGAACTGTAAAACCAACCGGGGCTTCTTCCTTCCCACCGGGTCGCGGAGGAGCCCCATAACATTGACGCCGAAGGCGCGTTGCAGACTCGGTGGTTATAACGGTAGAGCGGACCTTTAGGTTCGTGTCACGCGGCACCAAATAATTACGGGGTTTCAGCCCCACATTCATACCGGCATACAAAATATTCAGGAGCACGATCCGATGGCCGAAATCACAGAAAAGAGCGTAGCCACATCGAACGCCGCACCGTCCGCTTCTCCGAAGAAGAAAGCGCCCGGCCTCACCTTCAAACGTTTCTTCACCACCGCGGGCGTCTCGCCCTACGATGAGATCGAGTGGGAGCTGCGCACTGCGTCCATCACCGACGCCCAGGGTGGCAGCATCTTCGAGCAGAAAGACGTCGAGACCCCGAAAGACTGGTCGATGACGGCGACCAACATCGTCGCCAGTAAGTATCTCCACGGCACCATCGGCACGCCCGAGCGAGAGAGCGGAGTGCGCGCCCTGGTGACCCGCGTAGCCGAGACCATCCGTGACTGGGGTATTGCCGGCGGATACTTCCGCACGGCCGACGACGCGGCCATCTTCCACGACGAACTCGCGCACCTTCTTCTGCAGCAAAAGGCAGCGTTCAATTCGCCGGTGTGGTTCAACGTGGGATGCGATCGCATCGAGCCCAACTCCGATGCGCAGAACTGGCACTGGAATCCCGAAACCGCGACCGTTGAGCACAGCGTGACCGGCTACAAGCATCCGCAATGCTCCGCCTGCTTCATTAACTCCGTGCAGGACTCGCTCGACTCCATCCTCACCCTCGCCAAGACCGAGGGCATGCTGTTCAAGTGGGGCTCCGGCACCGGCAGCAACCTGTCGCCGCTGCGCTCCTCCGCCGAGTCACTCTCCGGTGGAGGCACCGCCTCGGGTCCGCTCAGCTTCATGAAGGGCTTCGATGCCTTTGCCGGCGTCATCAAGTCGGGAGGCAAGACGCGCCGCGCGGCGAAGATGGTCATCCTGAACGTCGACCATCCCGACATCGTCGAGTTCATCGAGTGCAAGCAGAAGGAAGAAGCCAAGGCGTGGCGACTGATCGAGGCCGGCTATGACGGCTCGGGTCCCGACAGCGAAGCTTACTCGTCCATCTTCTTCCAGAACGCCAACAACTCGGTGCGCGTGACCGACGACTTCATGTACGGCGTGGTGCGGGACGGCGACTTCAGCACCAAGTCGATCAAGGACGGCCGTCCGGTGCAGACCTTCAAGGCGCGCGAACTGCTGCGCAAGATCGCCGACGCCACCTGGCATTGCGGCGATCCCGGCATGCAGTACGACACCACGGTCAATCGCTGGCACACCTCGAAGAACACGGCGCGCATCAACGCCTCGAATCCCTGCAGCGAGTACATGTTCCTCGACGACTCGGCCTGCAACCTGGCGTCGCTGAACCTGATGAAGTTCGCGCCTAACGGCACCTTCGATGTCGAGGCCTATCGCCACGCTTGCGCCGTCGTCATTACCGCGCAGGAGATCCTGGTCGACAACAGCGGCTATCCCACCGAGGCTATCGGCAAGAACTCGCACGACTACCGTCCGCTGGGACTGGGCTATGCCAACCTGGGAGCGCTGCTCATGGCGGCGGGCCTGCCCTACGACTCCGATGCCGGACGCGACTATGCGGCCTGCGTCACCGCCATCATGTGCGGCGAGGCGTATCTGCAGTCGTCGAAGATCGCCGAGCTGTGCCAGCCGCTCGATGGAGCAACGGATCTGACGCGTAACGAACATGCGGGTGCTCCATCCTCGTCGCCCGGTTCAGGCGACAGGGTGGGTTTAGGCGCCTGCCCCGGCTGGTACGTCAACCGCGAGCCCTTCCTCGACGTGATTCGCATGCATCGCGCCTCGGTCAACAACATCAACCGGACGAACGTTCCCGCTTCCCTGCTCGACGCCAGCAAAGATTGCTGGGACGAAGCCCTGAAGCATGGCGAGAAGTTCGGCTACCGCAACGCGCAGGTCACCGTGCTCGCCCCCACCGGCACCATCGGATTCATGATGGACTGCGACACCACCGGCATCGAGCCCGACCTGGCGCTGGTGAAGTACAAGAAGCTGGTTGGCGGCGGCATGATCAAGATCGTCAACAACACCGTGCCGGCAGCGCTGTTCAAACTCGGCTACTCCAGCGACCAGACCAACGCCATCGTCAGCTACATCGACGCCACCGGCACCATCGAAGGCGCGCCCGGCATTAAGGACGAGCATCTGCCCGTCTTCGACTGCTCGTTCAAGCCGTCGAAGGGCACGCGCACCATTCACTACTCCGGCCACCTGCGCATGATGGCCGCCGCCCAGCCGTTCATCTCGGGAGCCATCTCCAAGACCATCAACATGCCCGAGAACGCTACCGTCGACGAGATCATGGAAGCCTACATCTCGGCCTGGAAGCTCGGGCTGAAGGCAGTCGCCGTCTATCGCGACGGATCGAAGAAGGCGCAGCCGCTCAGCTCCATGGGCTCGGCCACGCACAAGTCGGCGAAGGGCGACGATAACTCGGTCAAAGCGGGTGCCCCATCCTTGTCCGCAGGACAGGGTGGGACCGAGCCTGTCGATGAGAGCCTGGAGCCGCCGCGCGCCGTGCGTCATCGTCTGCCCGACGAGCGCCTGTCGATCACCCACAAGTTCAACGTGGGCGGACACGAAGGCTATCTCACCGTCGGCCTCTACAAGAACGGCATGCCGGGCGAGCTGTTCATCACCATGGCCAAGGAAGGCTCGACCGTCAGCGGACTGATGGACAGCTTCGCCTGCGCCGTGTCCATCTCCTTGCAGCACGGCGTGCCGCTCAAGCTGCTGTGCGAGAAGTTCGCGCACACCCGCTTCGAGCCCAGCGGCTGGAGCCATAACCAGGACATCGGCTACGCCAAGTCGATCATGGATTACATCTTCCGCTGGCTGCAACTGCGCTTCCTCACCGGACAGCAGCAGGCGCTGTTCGACGGCCTCCGCCCCAAATACATCGGAGCCCCGGCCCCCGGCACCCCGGACGACGAAATAAACGGCCGTCATTCTGAGCGAGGACCGGGCGCATCATCCCCGGTCCGAGTCGAAGAACCTGCTTTTCCGTCGAATGCTGTCATCCCGAATCCGGCTTCAGCCGGTGAGGGACCTGCGGGTTCTTCCTCGGGCGGAGAGGCACGGTATAGCGGCTATCCCGGCGGCGTCGTCACCGGACACGTGCACGCGGCCGACGCGCTCAAAGAACTGATCGACATGGGAGACGCTCCCAGTTGCCACGTCTGCGGCGCCATCATGACGCGCAATGGAAGCTGCTACAGGTGCATGAGCTGCGGCAGCACCAGCGGGTGTTCGTAGATCGGAATGAGTACCCACCTAGTTAATAATAAGAATTGGGTGCCCCGTTCTAGCCTTCTTTTGGCTAGGGCGGGGTCTCCGTTCCTCGTTCAACATCAAACTGTTCTGTTGGTCAACCGTCACTGACTCAAGTTCCCCTCTTCCTTACCCTGACTTCATGCCCTCCGGCCTCAAGAGGTATCAGGAGAAACGTGACCTCCACTTCCTCACGTTCAGCTGTTACCACCGGCAACCGTTCTTCTCGACTCCTGCGGCTTGTGATCTCTTCGAACGGGCCCTGGACCGCGCCCGCATCCGCTACGGCTTCTTTGTGACTGCCTACGTTGTTATGCCCGAACATGTCCACTTGCTGATCTCGGAGCCCGAGCGCGGCACCTTGGCGAGTGCCATCCAGGCGATCAAGCAATCGGTGTCTCGAAGGTCTAATCGAACAGCGCGAACACTTCTGGCAAGAGCGTTATTACGACTTCAATGTCTACACCGCCAAGAAGAGGATTGAGAAGCTGCAATACATTCACCGCAACCCAGTGAAGCGCGGTCTAGTCGCTAATCCAGAATACTGGCGATGGAGCAGCTTCCGCCACTATGCGACCGGAGAGGCGGGCACCGTGGAGATTGAGTCTCACTGGACAGCACGGCGCCGCGAGAAGTTAGGAATACATCCGAAAGTACGAATAATTCCGAGTCAATCGATGTAACGGCCCCGCCCTAGCGAAAATCGCGCTAGAACGGGGCACCCATGTTGGCGTATGCTTGGCCGGGCCACCCGCCAAGAGGTCAACTTTATGGGACGACTAGTCACGCATCAACGTGATGGATGAACATTGCCGGGAGTCGATGGCCCGTTGTGAGTGAAAGGCAAAGACCCACCCCGCCAAAGGAGGGCGGGATGGGCTACCCGCCCCAAAAAGGCGTATCTTTATACATATTGTTCGTTTAGGACTAAACTTGCGACCGAACTTCGCATGCACAATTCCCATGGAGGATACGTATGAGTATGACCCCAATGAAATGTCTCATTCCAATCCTCATTCTGTATAGCTCGCTCTCAATTCCTGTTAGCTACGCCCAGTTCAACCAGAGCGCACGATTTTACGTCGTGAAGGCATGCGGGAATACGTTAACTGAAAACTCCAGTTGCGAAGGGTCCTGTGTTTCTGTGGAAGGTGTAGTCCTAACCACGGTGGCAATCTGTGGTCGCGAGTGCATCAAGCTTCCCGACGGCAAGACTGATAAAGATATGAACATCGAGGTCTCCGCCTCGTGGCAAAATGACAAACGCTTTCCTCCCAACGACGCGCAACTTCAACCCTGTGGGTCACTGAACCAGCCGGGGCCATGCAAGATAGGCTGGTCAAGGTTCGAAACCGCCGAGTACTACAAGGAAACCAACAAAATGTGTGCGAAAGTCAAGAACTGGAGCTCGGATCAAGGAGTATCCTTCAGGGTTCACATCTGGCAGAAATAAAGCGCCAACGTCACGGGAGCAGTTTCAGCGATCTGGTGGTTCGTGCGATGGATAACCACCGTGAGGTGGATAGTGAGGTGGTACTGGTAATTTGGGCTGAGGGGGAAGGGGCCCCAAGCGCGTCATCAGGTCATCAAGGCGGCTGCCCGAATAGCAATACAAATCATTCTTGAACTCGTCATGGCCCACTTCCGTCGTGCTGAAGGTACTTCGCATACCGTCGTAATCCTTGGCATTGTGTTCCGCAGCCAATACGTACGCCTGCCCTCTTACCATCGCAACCCAGTGAAAGTCCTGAAAGGCGCGGTCAGGCGGGTACGCGGCAACACACTTGTCAATGGCATCCTTGATAGCTTTCTGTAGATCATCGAGCTTCGCGTTTTGCAATTCACTCACTGCTTGCAAGACCCGGTCGTCCGGGTTGTCACTGTTGTTGGCAGCTGCGAGCAATCTCACTCGCATAATCCTCTCCGCTCGCAACCGAATTGCTGTCATGTCCTATCCAAATCCGTGCACCTTGGTGTCCGATCGCGTGAATCACGTGCGTTACGAGAGTGTCATATGTTCCCGGACTCGGTATAAACGGGCATCCCCCGAGAATGAAAGTGGTCTTAAGAAGATCTACTTGGTCAGGGCTACCGCAAGCACTTATCGCACACACGTTAGGGCATTGGCTCGCAAAACTCGGCATACACCTTGACGTTCCTTGTTTACAAACGCAGTTGCAACTTCCGATGGGATCATCCCCTTGTGCGACAATGTAGCCGCCCCAAGTCAAAAGCAACGATAGGAAGATCAACGTGCGATTTATAATAGACGCCTCACTTGGTGTCGTGACGTTTGGCGAGAGTATGAGAGAAACCACTTCGATTGTCAATCCGCGGGTGGCCCATCCCGGCTGGTTTTGCCGGCGCGGGTGGCCCATTCAACCTTCTTTTGGTTGAGTGGGGATTTTTCTTTGTCCAACGAAACGACCCGCTCAAGCTCCGCTTGAACGGGGTACCGGTTCTAAAAGCAAGAACTGTTCCGACTAGAGCACAAACGCCGGCGGGTGGCCCAGACAATGCTCTCGACAGGTGAATGGTTTTCGGGTGCCCCATGTTCCCTCGACTTCGCTCGGGATTTCGCCCTTCGGCTACGCTCAGGGCAGGCTCTGCGGGCTCGGACGCCCGCAAACCGGCTCAACCTTTTGGTTGAGTGGGGATTTTTCTTTGTTCAACGAAAAGACCCGCCCAACCCGTTCGACTCCGCTCAGGGTTGAACGGGGCACCCGCCAAACCTATAACGGTGCACATGAGTGCACCGTGTGGCCGTAAGTCTGCCCGCATCGCAGCGATCATTATGGCTGGAAATTGCTCACCAAAGGCAAATTCGATATCGTCGTCTGAACTCCGCGACTGGTGTTGGGATATGGATATGGAATACTGTTGAGCTGCGCTTGCGAAACCGTGATCGGCTTTTGCAACACCGCCCATATAACACCTGGAGTACAAGGCGGAGTCGTCAGCGATCCCGAATAGTTGTAAAAGTTAATGTTGGAGACGTTGTTGGTGCCAGGTATCATCTGGATGGGATTAATAGTCTGTTCAGGCTTGTTATGGCTCTTGTAAGCTGTCATGACCTTGTTGAAGCCCTGGTTGTAGCCTCCCGTACTTGGAACGTTTATCAATACGCCAACTACTAAATAGCCTCCGTTTGGATCCGTGGCTCCATTTGCCAGCGCAGCCTTATGGACCAGGTGCACTTCCATGCTTGCGCCGGTGCCGCTCATCTGATGCTCGCTGGGCTGGTGAAAGTGGAACTGAAGCAAGTTATACCTTGTACCAGCATACGTGACATAGTTTTCTGAGCCGCCTGCTCCGTAATCGGCCTCGATCGTGTAGCCGGTATCTTCCACCGGGACCGTCACCCCGTTATAGTGAATTGCCAGAGTCAGGGAGGTATCCACCTTGGTGGGAGCCCCGATGTTTATTGGCGACTGTTGTTGCGTAGTGTTGTTCGCCTGGTTGCAGTAGGCGAAGGGAGTCAAACCAGCCCAGGCTGACGGGCCAGTGGACGATGAATACGACCAGCAGGTTGCGCTGGTGCACACGCCGACCTGGGCAACACCGCTCAGGGAAAACGCAAACCCCGCCGAGATAATCAGCAGCAAATTCGTAAGACGTGAGGGATGCGACATATCTTCCTCCTAAGCTGGCACAAGTTCGCGGTACCGGAGGGCGGGTGGCCCAGACAATGCTCTCGACAAGTGAATGGTTTTCGGGTGCCCCATTCAACCTTCTTTTGGTTGAGTGGGGATTTTTCTTTGTTCAACGAAAAGACCGGCGGTTTTCAAACCTGCGGGATTGAGAACAATTCCTAGGAATCCTACTGAGACTCGTGTTGTGGAGTATGACTACCTCCCACTCATTCCAACAACAGGAATGAGTGGGGCACCTGGTAACCCGGCCACCCGCCATCTCAAATAGCCTTCCCAGCGCAAACACAAGTCTTAGGTAGGCCGGTTTCTTTGGCACATGTAGCCCAATTCTTCTTTCCATTTGAGTCTTGAATGCACTTCTCAACCGCCTGGCAACCTGCTACACAGGCGCTGTCCTGTTGATTCTGGGACACGGTGAAGCCAGCCAGAGACTCGTTGATCTCTGGTGCCTGAACTGCCGTGCGACTGCTTTGACATCTGTTGTCCGGCAATACTTGGGCTACGGTTTGGCCGCCCGCAGAATTGCCATCCGCTGTAGCTTTGACGGAAGCGTGGACACCCACAGAAGAGAGACCCACAGCTAACGCGCCAAGTGCAATAAGACTCACGTTCACCTTCAGAAGCGTCGACTTCATTTCTTTGTTTCCTCCGCAATTCAGAACTACCATCATCTGAGTGTGAAGAACACTACCATTATTGGCAGCCGCTGTCGATAAAGGAACGTAACCAAACCACGTTTTATAGGGAAATCTGTTCCTAGACCAGCTGTTTTTCATGGCTAAGCTTATTGATGGACAATTGGCGGAACAAATCCGTCGGGGCCACTGATGTGAAAAAGGATTTCCTGTCGCATACCCTGAAATACGTATCCGCCGCACTGAATATTGGACAGTTCCAGAATTGCGTGCCAGTGACCCGTGTCTGAAGGTACGCCTCGAACCGACATATGTTCGTCAAGATAAATTCCGGGCGGTAGTAGGCCTGACCCAATCCGCGCGTTACCCTTCCAGCTATGATCGAGCGCGGAGCAGTTCCCTGTCGGACCACCGACGACTGGAATCTCATAGCCTAACTGCGCAGTTACATTTACAGCCCCGGCTTGCCCCTGCCATCCGGTAAGATTAGTAAACGTGGGTATGGGAGGAGGGGGAGGGGGAGGGGTGTATATCACAGGTTGATCGGCGCATGAAGTCATAGCCAACGTGAAGAGGACGCCGACAAAGTAAATCAAAAAGATCAAGTGATTATGGTCATTCGACGACTGGCGCACTGGCATCCTTCTGATGATCGAGGCGAAAATCTATCTGACCCCGATTGTCTAAAGTGGCAGCATACTATGCTGTTTACTACCCCCAAGTCCATAGCACAGATAGGCTATTCGACAGGGGGGCAGCCCTGGATAAGAGCGAAGGGTTTGTCAAGCGATAGTTCTCCTAGGCGATGGCGGGCCCAGGTAAGCCTTATCCCACCCACCGTCACCCGCTGGGTACCGGCAAATCTGTTCGCAGCATCAGCAGCGCCGTATCGCGCTCGGCGGTTCCCGTGGCGTCCCATGTACACGCGAATTGCAGCCGCCATGCTGTGATTCCTCGATTTCTTCTGTATTACAGCGGAAGACCCGGAACGATTCTGGCCGGGTGCCCCATCCTTTCGCTCTTTGCGAAAGGGTGGGAGCGATGAACTCCTCCCGGTCACCTTTCGATTTAGACCTTTGCCCCTCCCACCCTTTCGCCAACGGCAGGCGCAAAGGATGGCACCCAATTTCCTTTAGCGTGTAACAAAACCCAATCACCTGTCGCCTGTCACTGAAAACCCCGATGAACTCATCATTGTTTTCTGCGGTCCCCCTTCCGATTCTTTCAATCCAACACTACCAAATCTCGGTGCCGTGGCGGGTGGCCCAGACAATGCTCTCGACAAGTGAATGGTTTTCGGGTGCCCCATTCAACCTTCTTTTGGTTGAGTGGGATTTTTCTCACAACACAACGACAACCTGAACCTTCCGCGACTAGACCACTATTTCTTTGCCCAGTCTGCGAGAATTATCTCGCATGCCTTCTTCACGTTTCCGTTGATGCTTCCTCCCTCTTTCGTTCGAGAGATAAGATCCCCTTGCTTATTAGCAATCTGTATCTGATTATCACGCGCAAAGCCATGTTCGATGTGATTCAGGAGCACCGAGTAGTCGGCTACAGCTTGATTGATGGTCACTCGCACTCCTGGACAGTCCTTCTCGAAGTCTTTGCTCATTTCCATCGACTGGTCTCGGGCTGCATTCCACTGGCTACCCTTACTGGCGGACGACAGGTAAACGCGCGGCCCATTTACTGGTTGGGAAGTGGCGGGAGTATTTGCGAAGTGCTCGGCTGGTGGAGCAAGGCCGGGCGATGTAGATTCCGGCGCTGTCGTCGACTTAGCGTCAGGTGCAGAAGGCGAGCCGGAAGCTTTCAGAACGACTGCCGAGATTATCTTCTCGCTGATACCTGCAGTCTTGAGCGCGATCAGTGCATCGGGTGAGGTATTGTAAATTCCCGGTGTAGCTTTAATCGTTGCGACGATCAGCTCGTCCGAAAGACCAGCATTCATCAACTTGATGATTGAATCGTTGTTCATTGATTGCTGGGCGAGCAGGTAGGAACAAAAGGTTAGAAATATCAATGTAAGAAGACTCTTACGCATCAGGGTTCTCCTTGTCTTAGCGAATCGCGGAAGACGAGTGCGGCCAGTACCCGTGTGTGATGAGTGGACGCGACAGGCTATCGTTGAAAGGTAGAGTAAACAATAGCTCGAATGTGGCTCTTTACCAGTTCGTAGTTGATTCTATCGCTATAGGGCGAACGGCCGGGTGCCCCAGGTCTGGCGCTTTCCAGACCTGGGAGAAACCCAACAACAATGACGGCTCCCAATCAATCGACGACGGCAACCGGCGACCGACAGCTGGTTATCACAGCCTGGTGTGACGCGTGCCCTTTTGCCCATTCTCCGCTCACGATATCTTCTGCCATGGTGAGGCCAAGGGATGAGTGTCTCTGGACTAAGACACGTCCGCGCGGCCTGTCCGAGAAGTATGACAAGTATGACAGCGGCCTGTATGACTTGTATGGGTTGTATGTATTGACACAAATCGATGTAAGTTCCTTAAAGCCAGTCGCTTGCGTGGCATTTTGCGCAAAAACTCGCGATCTACGGCCAACAGGGAGGGGGAGGATAGCAGAATGCCCAAAGAGGAAAGAATCTCGGCGGGCGGCCCAGACAACGCCCTCAACAGGTGAATGGTTTTCGGGTGCCCCATGTTCCCTCGACTTCGCTCGGGATTTCGCCCTTCGACTCCGCTCAGGGCAGGCTCTGCGGGCTCGGACGCCCGCAAACCGGCTCAACTTTTGGTTGAGTGGGGATTTTTCTTTGTCCAACGAAAAGACCCGCTCAAGCTCCGCTTGAACGGGGTACCGGTCCTAAAAGCAAGAACTGTTCCGACTAAAGCACAACGGCCCCGCCCTAGCCAACATCAGGCTAGAACGGGGCATCCAGGCTTCTCCCCTATCTTCCGATTTAGATTCTTGCGGCTCTCAACCGGCGATAGCCGGCCAAGCCGAAAGCTCCGAAGCCGCTCAGCATCATCGTCAAAGTCGAGGGTTCGGGTGTAGTGGTGGTGCCAGCAATGGTCAAGATGATCGTGTCACTGGGAATGGTGAACGTGTAGGTTCCAGGAATCAGGCTCATGCCCGCGATGGTCTCGCCCGACAATCGTCATGTCAGCGGAAATAAGAGTGCCGGAGGTGTAGCCGGTTGTCACTCCGACCTGCGGTTGGCCCCCATTGAATCCCCAGATGGAGATGGCGTCTCCCGAAGTTGTGGACGAAGTGAAGTAATTGCCGCTCGTACCAAAGGGCAGGCTAACGCTGGTCAGGTTGTACCAATCCATGCCCGGGGTCGCGCCCAGCGCTACGTACCAGTTGGACCCACCCGGAATGATCCCAGTGGAATAAGGTTGTTGGTGGTTGAAGGTCGCGCCGGTAAGATCGAGGCTGCCCGTCGCGGTTACATCGACGTTTCCGCCCGACTGCGTGACGTCGATCAGTACCGACGCACTCGCCAGTCCCGGGGCGAACAACATGACTGTAATAACCGCTGTCGCGCCAAGAGCCTTGACTAATCTGCCCATGTTTCCTCCTTATCACCGGAATGCCGTTTGTTCCGGAGTCGTGTGAGTATGTGTCGCTTCCCCCTTGAAAGCAACACAATTCTTCCCTCCAATGAAACTCTCAACCGGGGGTTGGGCGGCGGGTGGCCCGGCCGACGATCTTTATAACTTGGGTGCCCCCCTTCGACTGCGCTAAGGCAGGCTAGCTACCCTGGTTTTGGGTAGGGCGGGGGCGGGTTCATCGACGCCAACCAAAAAGGCCCCGCCCTAGCGAAAATCGCGCTAGAACGGGGCACCCATGCAATCGCGGCAACAACAATTCAGCCGCCAACAACGCTAACGGATGAGATAGCGTCGTTGTCAATGCCAAAGTTCTGCACGAAGGAGTAAAGTCCGGGGCCAAGAACTCCGCCCTGTTGAAATTGAAAGTTGATGTCCTTGAAGAACGTCCATTGCCCGCTGACTATTACGAAGCTGGATGTTTTGTCATTCCAGTTGCCGTTTATGCCGCTACCAACGCCGCCTAGCGCAAGTTTTTGGAAGTCGGCTGTACTTTCGAACAGATGGGTGTGGAGCCCACTAAAGTTTTCGTCCACATAAATAATCAACTCAGCCATTGTGTAGTCTCCTTTTCATCCCATCCAGGCAAAACAGCATGGAAGGGGCACGGTTAGTCTTTCTTCATGCCGGAGTTGCGTAACAGTTCTGCTCCCCAGGGGCCGGTCACCTGGGGAGTTCTCCTGGAGCCGTTATTTGCCTGCCTCCGGCCCGTCCGCGGGAGGAAGCGTGGCGCACGAAATCGGTTGCAGGTTAGTTCCGTGATTGGTGAACCTGGAACCAGCGCCAGCGAAGCAGGTGAGGGTCCACGCCCCATTGGGAATTCCATCCAGCGAGCATACCGGATTGTTCCCAAAATCGGCGGTATCATTGGTGCTGTGAATGCCCAGCCGTCTCTGCGAGGTGCTGTTCAGGTTGAGCTCTAGAGCTCCGGTCACGGGCATCGTATAAGAAGTGGTTATCCAGTCTCCATAGACCGACTCATGGGTTGAATTCGGTCCTCCCTCGTTGACCTGTATATCGAGTCTGAGGACATCGCTAAATGGCACGAGCTTGTAACAGGCCTCGGCGTGGGCAAAGGTACCCATCAGAGCCATGAATACGACTGTTGCCATCAAGATAGTTGCTTTCTTCATATGCTTACCTCCTGTGGATAGAACCACATAAGCAGGGTGAAAGTGGTGGATTCCTGGCTAAGCCGAGATTTCTGGTTGGAAACCTCGGCCGCCGCTACCGAGCGAGGGTCAGATCCACCCGGCCGCAAAAGTTGCGGCGCGAGAACGCGTTGGCAGATAGTGAATCTTGCGAGTACCTCGTTTCAGAAAAGGAAGAGCTATGAACTCGATTGTTGGCGGTGGACTAGTCGAGCGTCCGGAAGGCTGGCGAGGGGCACTTTCGCTACCATGCGACAGCGGAAGTGCGATAGCGGAGATTGAATCTCGATGAAGCAGGGCGGGTGGACCGCACAACCCTCGCGATGTTTAGACACGGGCGCTCCACTCAAGCATCTTTTCGTTTGAGTGGAGTTTTTCTTATTCTGACGGGAAAGCCAGCACTTGGCGGGACCACCCGCCCCAGACACTTCTAATCCGGAAATTTATCCTACCGACATCACTTCGTCGTAGGCTCCGGCTTGGCGGACGGTGAAGATATCGGGGCTTTCAGCTTAGCCAGAGATTCATCCACGCGGGTCCGGAAGTCACCCTTGTCGTTGTGCTCCCATCCGCTATAGTTCGACACCACGCGCATCTCACAGCCTGAACCCTCCGCTGCCAGGGTGACGTGGTTGGTTCGCTGCAGGAGGGCTCCGCTGACGTTTATATGGGCGGAATGCTTGACATCGTAGGACGCAGCCATTTTGGCGTCGTCACTTTCCACCACGGTGTAGTTCTGCGGATCGCTGAGGGCGTCTTTGACCGCGGCCCACACCTGGCTGCAGGAATCGGGATAGGTGTTCTTATAGGTCTTGCCAAACGCCGGCAGAGCGACGGGTAGCGACATCAAAAAGACGACGACGAGTTGCGCTCGCTTCATGGCATGTCTCCTTGCCGGACGGCTTCGCCGAAGCTACGCACCGGGCAGAAGTCTCCGTTGGTAGGCGAATCAACGATAGTCGCTCAAAGGATTTTGTCAGTGCCCAGGGTCACGCCCGGCGGTGATTGGCCGAGGCGACACACGAGGGGCAAAAAAAGTGCGGCGGAGTGATTAAACCAGCCGCGATTTGTCGCCTACATAAGTGAGCGGTTGACGGGTTGGAATCATCCTGGAACCCCGTTCCAATGAAAACCATAGGCAGAAATCGGGCGTGATTGCCTAGCGGCACTAAGGGGTGATTGGTAACTGTGACGATCGTGGAAGTCAGCGATAGGGAATGTGGTGAGCTTCGAGCCATTCCTTGGCGAGGCGCTCGAACGCCGCTGCGCGATAGCGGAACCACTCGTCCTCGAGGCCCAGCCGTTGAATTGTATTTTTGAAGCGGCGAAAGGCGCCCGAGCCGTGGACCGCCGACATCAGCTCGCGCTGGCACTGGCACTTCTCCTGCTCGGCCGCGAAGTCCTGCATCATGCGCCACTCGTCGATGTGCACGCGGTCCGGCAGCTCCAGCATGCGAGGCTCTTCGAGCGCGCGCTTTACCTGGGGTAAGTACTCCTGCATCCACGGCGGGGCGGTGTGCCATTCGCCGCTCTCGGCGATGCGCGCTTCTTCTTCGTTGAAAGTAATAATCTCGCCGGTCTCAGGATCGAGGCAAGAATGCAACTCGTCGCTTTCCAGGTCGAGCGCGTCGATTACGTCGCGCAGGGAGACAATGGGCATTCGCCCCCCTTTCACGGAGACTTACGAGCTGATGTTACCGTCACTTGCTTTTCCGCGCCACCGTATTTGTGTGACGGGAGCCGGATGCCGATCGTTCAGCTTGCTCCGAACTTGTATAGCTCCACGCCACGGAGGTTATGGCGCGCTACAACGGGTCAAGGGAACAGCGGGCAGATGCATGGCATTTCGCTGAGAAGCCCCCCGCTCAACGCTTCCTTTATGAGTCGGGTCGAGCGAGGGGATATTCGACGAAGGTCGGAAAGCGGGTTCGACCTATTCCTTGTCGTAGACGTAGGTGCTGGTGATCTTCTTGCCGTCTGCGCTGGTTCGGGTAACAGTAAGGGTACGGCTCTTGCCGTCCGCGGCAATTACGACCTTCCCAGTGGCTGAAACCTTGCCATCTTTCTTGTTGGTCAATTCGATGGTATGGCTGTTCACCTTCTTGTACGACCGCATGTCGGCCGTGGGATCGCCGGTGACGGGATATTCTTTGCCATCCATCTTCCCAGTCCACTCGCTATGAACAGGTGCGCCGCTAGCATCAACGCCATCGGTTGTAACTTTAATGTCGTCTCCCGCGGCGGAGTAGACAACGGTAGTGTTCTTGGAGGCTCCGGGGGCGATCTTCGATTTCGCTTCGTTCAGCTTCCATGTACCCATGTTCGGGTTTTGGGCAAAACTCACGGCAACTCCGACCAGACACAGCGCCAACGTGAACCATAGGGTCCTTGCTCTCATGTGCTCTCCTCACTCGCTTAAATTGTGTATGTGGCTTGTTTCGGTTGAGGCGTGATTGTAGCTGCCAATGTCGCATTCAGCAATCGGATATCACAAAGCGACACAGTAGTCGGGGTTGACACACCACCTCCGCGCAGGGTCGCGAGCACCTTACTCTTAGCTGAGGGGACGAAACTCCGGACTACGAGCCGCCCGTTCGAGTGCAATGCAGAAAATCGACCGAAGCGTGACGCCGACCACAGGTTGGAAGGGGTCGGTCCAGTTCCTCACGGAATCCCAGGCACCGCATCCCTGATGGTGCGAATCGCGAGTTGAGGAATCCAATCCACTATGCCGATGCCACGACGTTTATTCGGTTTCATCATAGTCATTCAATCTGTTCTTTTTCTGACCCATTTTCTTCTGTACAAGACTTGGACGTTTGCGTCTGCGGGAAGCGACACGGGAGGGGAGCTTGCGATCAAAGTGGCTTTCGGCTTGTTGTCGATCAGCTTCGTCACCGCTTCGGTGCTGGCCTTTCGTTATACCAATGCTACCGTGCGTGCGCTTTACAGGGCGTCCGCCGTTTGGTTGGGCCTGCTGAGCTTTCTTTTTCTGGCGGCGGTTGGTTGCTGGCTTGTCTTGGGAGTTGCGCGGCTGGCTGGGAAGGGCCTCGATTTCCATCGAACGGCGCAATGGCTCTTCGGCATTGCAGCGGCGGCCGGACTCTACGGCGTTTTCAACGCAAGCTGGACGCGAATCACCCGAACCACGGTGCGACTGGCGAACTTGCCGGACGCGTGGCGCGGCCGACGAGCGGCGTTGATCAGCGATGTGCACCTGGGCCACGTGAGAAATGGAAGCTTTCTGCGGCGCATGGTGGCGAAGATCTTGAAGGAAGAGCCGGATGCGATTTTTATTGCAGGTGATTTGTTCGACGGAACGGCCATCGATGCGCGCCGGGCTGCCGAGCCATTGAACGAACTGAAGGCGCCGCAGGGCGTATATTTTGTCGCGGGCAATCACGAGCAATTTGGTGATGACAGCAAATATCTCGACGCGATTGCGGGTGCCGGCGTCCGCGTGTTGAGCAACGAGAAAGTGGAAATCGACGGTTTGCAGATCATCGGCGTGCCGTACCGGAACGCGGTGCAGGATGGACCGCTCGCCTCCGTGCTCCGCGGGCTACGTCTGGACCGCAATCGCGCAAGTATTCTGTTGACGCATGCCCCCGACCGTCCCGAGATCGCCGAGGCTGCCGGCATTTCCCTGCAGCTCTCCGGGCATACGCACCTCGGGCAGTTCATTCCCTGGAGTTGGATGGCGCGCCGTATTTATCAGCAGTTCGTGTACGGCTTGAGCCGGATCGGAAAGATGCAGGTCTTCACTTCGAGCGGAGCAGGGACGTGGGGACCACCGCTGCGGCTGGGATCGAATCCCGAAATCGTCATGCTCGAATTCGAGTGAGCACCGAGTTGGCCGAACGAATTGAACTCTTCAATCGCCCTCTGACGGTTCGCGGGCTGCCATTCTTGCTTCCGCTTCTCTTAACGCTTGCCGAGGATCGCGGCCGGTGACTGCCTTGTACCATGCGGGATGGTGGGTCCAAGCCCAAGCTTCGCTGACCGTGCCGCGGGTCATTGCCTGAATCGTGCCAGGCTCGCCGAAGGTGCTGAGATAGACGTGAAAGAAAATTCCGAACAGCATAATCAATGCGGACACGTCGTGGATGACGTAGGAAATCGAAACGGCGATCCGCCCGAAGATTTCAGGAAACCACATGATGATGCCGGTGATCAGGTAGGCGAGGGAGCCGCAGACGATCTCCCAGAACATCATCTTTTGACCGCCATTGAAGAAGCCGGTTTCAGGAGATTCCATCGTGTCCGTGCGGGTAACGTAGTCCTTAATATTCTTCATGAAGCGCGTGTCAGATGGCGTCCACCGCATCACCTCCAGCCAATTGATGGCCTGCAGCGCGAAGAAAAAGACGAAACCCAGGCCGAACCAGGGATGCAGGAAGCGCGTCATCGCCCCGCCGCCGAACAGCGGTGTGAAGAATCGGAAAATCCACGGCAGATAAATACCGAAGCCGGAGAGCAAGGCGAGGAAGAAAAAGATTCCGACCATCCAATGAAGGAAGCGCGTGTAAACCGGATGACGCAGCAGTTCGCCCGCATACACGATGGTTTGCCCGAATCGGTCAATGAAGTTGGGCCGGTGGACGAAGCGATTGGCCGTGCTCGCCATCTAAAGCTCCTTTCCCGCCGACTTCGGGGGCGGATCGACCAGCTTGATCGGCGGAGTGGGCTGTGTGCGACGTGGCCCTTCGAATACGTAATGCATCACCACGCCAACGAAGCCGAGCATCGCGCCGAACAATCCTATCGGCTTGAAGAACTCCTTCCAGATCGTGAAGCTGAGAGGGATTCGCGGCTTTGCCGGCAAATCGCCATAGCGCTCAGGCTTGGTCGCGTCATGCAACACGTAAATCACGTGCGTTCCGCCAATCGTATCTGGATCGTAGACGCCGGCGTCTTTAAAGCCCGACACATCGCGCAACTGTGTAGCGCGCTTTTCGGCGAGGAACTTCATGTCATCTTTCGTGCCGAAGTGCAGGCAGCCCGTCGGGCAAGCCTTGATGCAGGCGGGCTCCAGTCCGGCTCCCACTCGGTCGGAGCAGAGCGTGCACTTATAAACCTTCTTGGTGCTGGCATTGAACTTCGGAACGTTAAAGGGGCAGCCTGACACGCAGAACTGGCAGCCAATGCAGTTCTCCTGCTGAAAATCGACAATGCCATTCTCGTACTGCACGATGGCCCCATCGGCAGGACAGGCGCGCAGACAGCCGGGATCGGCGCAGTGCATGCATTGGTGTTTCCGCATTAACCAGGCAAAGCTGCCGTCGGCATGCTCGTCCTCGTTGAACTTGATGAGGTTCCAGAAATTCCAGTCCGTGTCCGGCATGGTCTGATAGGTGTTATCGAAGTGCGTGGTCTGGAACGGCATGTCGTTCCATTCGACGCATGCGACTTCACAAGCTTTGCAGCCGATGCACGTCGTAGTGTCGATAAGCTTGCAGACCTTGTCCTGGCGCTGCGTTCCCGCACCCGGTATCGGACCTGGATGGGCCGAGATTTGCTGGATTCGTAATGTGCCGCGATCACCCATTTCTACCTTCTCTTAAACTTTTTCCAGCTTCACCAGAAACCCTTTGAACTCTGGCGTATAAGCATTTGGATCCATGACGGTGGGGGTTAGCAAGTTGGCGGGAGTCTTTGCCGTCCTGCCCTCATCTTCGGCAATCCCAAGAAAGCCCCAGTGGATCGGCATGCCGATCTGGTAGAGCTTCTTGCCGTCCACCATCATCGGCTTGATTCGTTTGGTCACCATTGCTTTGGCGATGTAATCGCTACGAGCGCTGGTCACCTTTACCTTCTCGCCTCCACGAATTCCCATCTGGTCGGCCAGTTCGGCCGGTACTTCTACAAAAGGTTCCGGCACCAGCTGCACATTCATCGGATTGTTTTTTGTCCAGTAGTGATAATGTTCGGTAAGGCGATAGGTGGTGCAGATGATGTTGTAGCCTTCCTTGACCGTGCCATATTTGTCCATTGCCGTTGTGAATTTCTTCACCACCGGATTGTTGGACTGGTTCGGGTGCAAAGGATTTTCGATCGGACTCTCGATAGGCTCGTAAAACTCAGGGAAAGGACCGTCCGCCATGGCACCTAGCGGCACAAAAATGCGCCCCACGCCCTCGGGATTCATGATGAACGGGCCCATGTGCTCTTGGGGCTTGGAATCTGGCTTGAAATCAGGAACATCGTTGCCTACCCATTTCTGCGCCGACTCGTTCCACCAGATCTGACTGCGCTGCGGATCCCAGGGTTTGCCCGCGAGATCGCAGGAAGCGCGGTTGTACAACACACGGCGATTGGCTGGCCACGACCACGCCCAGTTCGGATAAATTCCCTGCCCTGAGGGATCTTCCGTCCCCCGCCGCTGAATCATGGCGCCGGCTTCGGTCCACGAGCCGCTGTACAACCAGTTGCCCGCCATGGTTGTGCCGTCATCGCGCAACATGGCAAAGCCCGGCAACTGCTGTCCGGCCTTGAGCGACACTCCGCTCTTTTCGTCGCTGATGTCCGCCAGCGCTTTCCCGTTGATCTCTTTGGCCACCTCGGAAAGCGATGGATGAGCGGGAAGCGTGTAGTTCCACGAAGCGTGCAAAATTGGATCGGGAAATTTTCCTCCCTCTTTCTGGTACAGATCGCGGACCCGCAAGAAGATCTGCGCCAAAATGTCCTGGTCAAGACGGCAGTCTGCCGGCGGCGCAAGGGCCACGTGCTTCCACTGCAGCCATCGCGCGGAGTTGACGAAGGTGCCGTCCTTCTCGGCAAAACCCGCGCCTGGCAACCGATAGACGGTAGTGTTGATCTGCTTCATCTCATCCCGGGTAATTCCGGGTGCTTGCCAGAAGGCGCTCGTCTCATCGGGATAGATTTCACACACCACGACGAAATCGGTCTTCTTCAGAGCATCAATATTCTTCTGGCTATCGGGTCCGATCATCACGCCGTTCATGCCGAAGGCGAAGAACCCCTTGACCTGGCCTTCATACATGTCGTTCCAGATCTCGACCCAAGAGTAGTTGCGGTCGATTTTAGGCAAATAGTCGAAGGCGAAATCGTTCTCCTTGGTTGCGGCGTTCCCATACATCGCCTTCAGGAACGACACCATGAACTTTGGGGTGTTCGACCAATAGTTGAAGGACTCCCATTCGTCCGGCTTTGCCGGCTTCGGGGTTGTGCGCTCCAGGTACGTCTTCAGGTCCTTATCGGCAGGATTCGGCATCTTGAGGTAACCGGGAAGAATGTCGAAGATGCCTGCCATGTCGGTCGCACCCTGGATGTTGGAGTGTCCGCGCAACGCGTTCACCCCACCGCCGGCACGGCCGATATTTCCCATCAGCAACTGCAACATGGCGGCGGTGCGAATGATCTGGGTGCCGAAGCTGTGTTGCGTCCATCCCACCGCGTAGATGACGGTGGACGCCTTTTTCATATCGCCGTTGATGCGAACCGAGGTATAGAGGTCCGCAGCTTTCAGGAACTGGTCCTTGGGAATGCCTGTAATGCGCTCCACCATCTCCGGCGTATAGCGTGAGTACTGCTGCTTCAGAAGTTGATAGACACAACGCGGATGCTGCAAAGACGTGTCATAGGCGATCTTCGGTGGCAGCGACGGTGGGGGTATCGGACCGCCGCCCATGGCCTTCGCGCCCGCCGGTCCCTCTGCCTGGTAACCCTGCCCTTCAGCGGGGTGTCCGCTAACACTGCCGTGCTCAGCAGCTGGGGCAGCCCCCTGCCGCTCGTGTCCCTGCGGCGGGTTCTGGGTCGCCGGAGCTGCTCCAGAGGTAGCGACGAACTTGCCGGTCTGGTTGCCGCCTTCCTGGTAATTCCAAGTGCTCTTGTCGTAGGTCTTCGACGCTTCATCGAAGCCGGAAAACAGTCCGTCCTCGGGCAGCTTAAAGCCTTCCTTGATGATGAAAGCTGCGTTGGTGTAGTTGACGAGGTAATCCTTGGCAACACGGCCGTTCTCGATGGCGTAGTGAATGAGGCCGCCGAGGAAAGCGATGTCGGAGCCGGCGCGGATCTGGAGGAACAGGTCCGCCTGCGAGGCGGTGCGGGTGAATCGCGGATCGACAACAATGATCTTGGCGTTGCGATTCCGCTTTGCCTCGACCGCCCACTTGAAGCCGCACGGGTGATTCTCAGCTGGATTTCCACCCATGATCAACATCATGTCGGTGTTCTTGATGTCGATCCAGCCGTTGGTCATCGCCCCGCGCCCGAAAGTTGGTCCCAAACTTGAGACCGTGGGCCCGTGTCAAACTCTAGCTTGGTTTTCCAGCCTGACGAGTCCCATGCTGCGCATGGTTTTTACCACGAGATAGTTGAACTCGTTGGTGTCGGTGCAACCGCCGGTGAAGGCGATCGATTCGCATCGGTTGACCGTTTGTCCTTTGGCATCGGTCTGAAGGAAAGAGGCGTCGCGGGTTTTCTTGGTCCAGCGCGCGATCTCATCGATTGCTTGATCCCACTGGATGTCTTCCCAATGGTCCGAGCCCGGACGCCGCACTTGCGGTTTGACAATCCGCCGGTCGTTCTGAATGTCCTGTTGCAGCGAAGAGCCTTTAGGACACAGAGTGCCCCGGTTGATTGGATGATCCGGATCGCCTTCGACGTGAACCACCTGAGGGGTCACGTTCTTCGCCTGATCACCGATCGTGTGAATAATGACACCGCAGCTTACCGAGCAATAAGGACACGTACTACGCGTCTCGGTGGTTCGCGAAATCTTGAGCGCCTGGGCCTGCGCAAGCAGCGGTCGTGCATCAAAGCCGAACACGGTGATGCCAACCGCGCCCGCTATGCCGGTCTTGAAGAAGGCACGTCTAGAAACGTCCATCGCAGTCCTCTAAGATGAAACTCGAAAGCGAAAATAGGGATAGGGCCGATGCGCTCGGGAAGCGCGCGGGGGAGGCAGCGAAAGCAGTGCGCCATGTGGTCCACATGTCTGTCAAGATCTCGAGGTCGCGACCTGGATCCCGAGGTTGGACCTGAACAATGCCGAAAACTCTATACCGTGGAACCTGCGGCGTCAAATAATTCACGCTATTTAGAGAACGCCGAGAGAACGGATGCCGTGGGCTTCAAAAACCCATCAAATTGGGACATATTTTGTGAAATCCGTGTTCCGTCGCCCACAAGTCCAACGGCACAGTTGCGACCTCGTCGACGACTGGGACCGCCAAGCCATCCACCGTCATGTCAACGCTCTTCAGGTAGTGGTGACAGGTCTCGCAAGCTTCGACGCGGACGGCGGATAGGTCTTTCACCGTGTAACGCGGGAGTTTGGCATGATCTTCTTCACCGCAAACGGGACAGAGAATCCGCCGAAACTCCCACTCCGTCAAGCAGAGCGAGCAAACCAGAGAGCGCTTTCCGCCGTCGCCTTCGGGGCGAAGGACGGCCACCTGAGGCGTGGCGCCGCACAAAGGACATAACAACCGGGATGATTCTGCGAAACTCGGAACCCGTGTCGCAGCAAGAGATTCGGCCAGCGGTTGGAGAAGGACGCGCGCAAAAAATGCGTTTGCTCCCAGCTCCCCGTCGGTACCCTCTTCCAAGAATCGCTTGAGCCATTGACGGTGTAAGTCCGAAGAAGTTTTGGCGAAGTCCGCGGCAGTCTGTGCCAGTTTCGAGGGGCCATTCGTCTGCACCAGCGAAAGCAGTGCCGGCAGCTTCTTCATCGCTAGATCGACCTGGAGGGCCTCGCGAAACGGAACATCAGAGTTCGGCGCCGGCGCTGGCAGGCCGTCATAGACCATCTTCTGAAATTCGAGAACATGTCGATAGAAGTTCAGGACCTCGGAGGCAGCGACATTCCGCTCGGCAAGAGCGATGGCACGGTCGATGCGTCTACTCCAATCGCGCTCCTTCGTCGCTGGCGTTGGCCACATTCCGCATCTCCGTTCGGGTTGGCAAGGGCACTATACCAAGCACCCGGAATCGAAAGCCTCTGCTGGAGAGGCCCTCCCGGGCGGCACGAACGACGATATCTCATAACCACAATTATCGAAATAGAAGGTCGTGCTGGTGAGCGAGAATCGCACCCGCTGGATGCCGTTCTCCGGGCGCAGACAACGATCCGAAACCACATCGCTCCAGCAAGGCCTCTGGACAATGGTCGGCGGGCGACCTTTATTCACGGATGCTCAATAAGGAACGAATTCTCTCGATCATGGCTTCCGGCCCTTCCAGTTTGCTCAAGAACTCGTCCGCCAATTCCGCCCCCTTCGGGAGATCATTCACACCCGATAACAACACGAAAGGAATCTCCGGGTGAAGGCGTTTGACCTGCGCAGCCAATTCAGCCCCGGTCATTTCAGGCATTAGATGGTCAGATAAGATCAGGGCAACTTGCCTGCTTTGCAACACCTCCAAGGCAGCCTTGCCGGAGTTCGCCGTCACAACACGAAATCCTGCTGACTCCAAGACAATCTGGCGAATGGTCAACGGCATGACTTCATCGTCGACACACAGGATGACGGGATGGGCCGAACCTGAGCTGATTTGAGCGGAACCGGTAATCACCTTGTCTCCTGATGTTTATTGTCGTACGAGTGGAGGTTGCGGTTGTGAAGGGATAAGAACGGAGAAGCACGTCAAAGACTGATTCCCGGACGTGAAACTTCGGAAGCGAATCGCTCCTTCGTGCTTCTGCACGATACCTCGCGTCACCCACAATCCGAGTCCGGTTCCTTTGGTGTCCTTGGTCGAGAAGAAGGGTTCGAAAAGCCGGTGTTTGTTTGCGGCATCAATGCCGGCTCCGGTATCGAAAATGGATACGCGAATGCCGGATCGATAACCATCGCGGAAATCGCACGACGCGTAAAGTCGCACCGTCAACGTGCCGCCCTCCGGCATTGCCTCGATCGCGTTACCAATCAAGTTCAGAAAAACCTGACGCAGCTCCCCGGGGAAGCCCAGGACTCGTCCGTCACCGCTGAATTTCTTCACCAGGCGGATTCCGGCGATCTGCATTCGCAGGGCATGAATACCGATGACATCTTCCAGCACTTCCGCGAGCGAGATTTCAGTCGGTCCCTGGCTCTCCCGATAAAAACTCAAGGTCTGCTTGGTTATGTGCGAGATTCGCTTGAGCTCCTCTTCCCCCATCCTGGCCAATTCACGCGCTTGTGTATCAAGAGACGCATGTTGTTTCAGGAGAAAAAACACGTTCTTAACCGCTTCAATGGGATTATTGATTTCATGTGCGATGGTGCCCGCCAGCCGGCCCATGGCGGCAGCCTTTTCCGAAGAGCGAAGAGCATTCTCGGTCCGTTTTTGATGCGTGACGTCTCGGTTGATTTCGAGAAAGCCTTGTGGACGGCCGGCGCGGTCGCGCTGCAACGCCTGACGAGACGCGACGACGATTTCGTTGCCGGCCCTCGTCGTGTGTTTTATCTCGCCATCCCAAATGCCGTTCTTAAGAATCGCAGCCTCGGCACTTTCGCGCGATTCTGGAAAAACGGTATGCAACACTTCCTGCACGTGTTTTCCCAACACCTCGGGGGCCGTCCACCCATAGACCGATTCTGCTCCGTTGCTCCAGAACGTAATTCTGCTGGAGAGATCGCGCACAAGAATCGCTTCAGAAGCCAAGTTCAGGAGTTCTGCCTGGTCCGCTAATGCCTGTTCGGTGCGCAGCTGATCGGTAACGTCGGTGTTGGTGCCAAACCAGCGGACTATGCTGCCTTCTGCATTGCGAATCGGCAACGCTCGACTGAGAAACCAGCGATACTCGCCGTCCTTGCCCCGTAACAGAAAAGTCTCTTCCCAAGGACTTCCGCTTTCTATGCATCTCTTGAAACTACCGAGCACCCGTTCCATGTGGTCGGAATGGACAATCCTTAGGGTGGCTGAGCTTTGTATATCCAGTGGAGAAAGGCCGGTGTACTCGTACCAGCGCTGGTTGTACCAGAACACCCGGCCATCGGCTTTTGTCATCCACGCAAGCTGCGGTATGGAGTCGGCGAGGGTCCTGAATTCCAGTTCGCGCTCACGCAGTTCGTCGGTACGCGCCAGAACCCGCCTTTCGAGTTCCTGATTCAGTGTTTGGAGTTGATTGGCTTTACGGTGCAGCTCCGCGAACACGCTAACTTTTGCGCGTAGCAGATCCGGGATCACAGGAACCGAGATGTAGTCGACGGCGCCGCGCGCGTACCCTTTGAGACGGTCTACATCGGTAAGGTGGATGGCCGAGATAAAGATGATCGCCGTCTTCTGAAACCGTGGGTGCTGTCGAATCATGTCGGCCAGTTCGAAGCCGTCCAGTTCCGGCATACTGACGTCCATCAGCACAACCGCCACGTCGGTTTTCAGCAAGTGCTCCAGTGCTTCCTTGCCGGAAGTCGCCTTGATGAGGTTTTCCCCAAGCTCCCCCAGGATGGCTTCATAGCTGAGCAGTTTGCCCGGCTGATCATCCACCATCAGAATGTTGACGCTGTCCGAGGATGCCATGGTTCTCTTAGCCGCGGTTCCCATTACCGGTGTAGCCACATACGCAAACCGGAAAGCAGTTGATCGGTGTTTACGGGCTTAGCCAGGTACTCTGACGCTCCGGCTTCCAGGCACTTTTCCCGATCGCCTTTCATGGCCTTCGCGGTCAAGGCGATGATGGGGAGGCGACGGAACGCGGTGTTTTGGCGGATCACCTGCATCGTCTCATATCCATCCATTTCCGGCATCATGATATCCATCAAAACAATGGAGGTATCCGGAGTGCTTTCCAGCATCTGGATGGCCTCTCGCCCCGTACCGGCGGTCAGCACCGTCATGCCCCGGCGTTCCAGTACGCTGCTGAGCGCGAAGATGTTTCGCACGTCGTCGTCGACGACCAGCACTTTCTTGCCCACCAAGGCGTCGTCAGATCGATGTAGTTTGTCGAGCATCTTTTGCTTCTCGACGGGCATGTCTGCTACCACCCGATGAAGAAAAAGGGCTGTCTCGTCCAACAGACGTTCGGGCGATTCCACATCTTTGACCACAACGCTGCGGGCCAGAGTGTGAAGGCGCGCGTCCTCCTCGGGCGACAGCTCCTTGCCGGTAAACACCACGACCGGCAAGTCGGAGAGTGACGGGTGATCGCGGAGCTGTTCGAGGATTTCGAATCCCGACATGTCCGGCAAGCGGAGATCGAGGACTACACAATCGAAAGTCCGCTCCTCGAGGACCGACAGAGCCGCCGCACCCGAATCCACCGTGCTTACGTCGATGTCGTCATAGCCGAGCAAGGCCTGAATACTCATCTGCTCAGCAGGGTTGTCTTCGACGATCAACAAACGCTTTCTTCGAGGGGCCGAGTACTCCTTAATGCGGGTCACGGCCTCTTCCAATCCTTCCGGCGTAATCGGTTTGGTAACAAAGGAAAAAGCTCCCCGGGCCAGGCCGTGGTGACGGTCTTCATCCAAAGTAAGCATTTGAACCGGAATGTGTCGAGTGCCGGGATCCTGCTTCAAATGGTTCAGCACAGTCCAACCCAGCATGTCGGGAAGGAAGACATCGAGAGAGACCGCGGTAGGATGAAATTCGCGTGCCAGGCTCAGGCCTTCCGCGCCCTTGGTCGCTATCAGCACCTTGAACCCTTTGTCCCGTGACAAATCGGCCAGCAGGCGCGCGTAGTGAATATCGTCCTCAACGATTAGCAGAACGGCGTCCCCGGTTTGCAGATTTTCACGGTCGTCGGGGATGCGCTCCTCGACGCGGTCGATTACCGAGGCTCCAGCAAGGGCCAGAGGTGCCGCTACTACCCGGCGGTCGGTCAGCGGAAGAGGCGCCGCGATCGGCCCCACGTAGGTCTGAGGCAGATAGAGCGTAAAGGTACTTCCTTTCCCTGGAGTGCTACGCAACTGGATCTCGCCACCCAGCAAGCCAGCCAGTTCGCGGCTGATCGCCAAGCCCAGACCCGTTCCGCCATATTTACGACTGGTTCCCGCATCCGCTTGCTGAAAAGCCTCGAAGATGATCCTTTGCTTCTCTGGCGGTATGCCGATTCCCGTGTCATCAACCGAGAAGGCGATCACTTGCGCCGCTTTGGCCAGTATCGGATGACCCTCTGTCCAGCCACTGCGTTCCAAGGTGACGGAAAGCCGGACGCCACCTTCTTCCGTAAACTTGAAGGCATTGGACAAAAGGTTTTTTAGAACCTGCTGCAAGCGCTTGGCGTCGGTCACCAGGCTACGGCTGAGGTGGGGATCAGTTTCGACTTCGAATGCGAGACGTCGATTCTCCGCTTCGTGGCGGAACGGACGCCCGATGGAATCAAGAAGACTGGCGAAGAACACCTCTTCCGCGTCTACGGACACGGTTCCCGACTCGATCTTGGAGAGATCAAGGATGTCACTGATGAGGTTCAACAAGTCCGTTCCCGCGCCGTGAATCGTGCGCGCAAATTCCACTTGCTTGTTGGTCAAGTTATGTTCTGGATTTTCACTGAGCTGCTGGCCCAGAACGAGAATGCTGTTCAGCGGTGTACGCAGCTCGTGTGACATGTTGGCCAGGAACTCCGATTTGTACTTGGAGGTAAGCGCAAGTTCTTTTGCCTTTTCTTCCAAAGCTCGTCGTGCCTGCTCGATTTCCTGGTTCTTCCTCTCCACTTCCACGTTCTGTTCGGCGAGTTGTTGCGCCTTCTGCGCGAGTTGCTCGTTCGTCTGCTGCAATTCGGTCTGTTGCGTCTGCAACTCGCCCGCCAGCTTTTGCGATTGCTTCAGCAGCGATTCGGTCTGCATGGTGGCCTCGATGCTGTTGAGCACGATGCCGATGCTGGCGGTAAGTTGTTCCAGGAATGCCAGTTGTGAAGCCGTAAAAATACCCAACGTGGCCAGTTCTATGACCGCCTTCACCCGGTCCTCGAACAGAACGGGAAGGACGATCACGTTTCGTGGAACCGCTTCGAACAAGCCTGACCGGATCGGAACAGTTCCGGGAGGCAAGTCATTGATCAACACGCGTCGCTTCTCTAGAGCACACTGCCCCACGAGACCCTCGCCTAACCTGACGCGGTGCAGCTGATTGTCTTGCCCGTCGGTGGCAAACGCGGAGAGCATGATCATCTCGCCCGAGTCTTCACCTTCCATTTGGTAGATCAGTCCTTGCTGGGCGTTCACTAAAGGGGCCAGTTCCGACAGCAGCATGCGACCTACGGTGGTCAGGTCCCGTTGCCCCTGTAACATGCCGGTGAAACGGGCAAGGTTGGTTTTCAGCCAATCCTGCTCGGTATTTCGCTCGGTCGTGAGGCGCAGGTTGTTGATCATCGTGTTGATGTTGTCTTTCAATTCGGCGACCTCTCCGCTCGCTTCTACCTGGATCGAACGGGTCAAATCGCCCTTGGTCACGGCCGTGGCAACTTCGGCGATCGCGCGCACCTGGTTGGTTAAATTATCGGCCAGCAAATTGACGTTGCCGGTCAGGTCCTTCCAGGTTCCGGCGGCTCCCGGCACGTTCGCCTGTCCCCCCAGCCGTCCTTCTACGCCGACTTCTCGAGCAACGGTGGTCACCTGGTCCGCAAAGGTTGCTAACGTATCGGTCATGTTGTTGATCGTGTCAGCCAACGCGGCAACTTCGCCTTTCGCGTTGACCGTCAACTTTTGGGTCAGAACGCCGTTGGCGACCGCGGTTACTACCTTCACGATGCCGCGGACTTGTTCCGTAAGATTGGCCGCCATGACGTTGACGTTGTCGGTCAGATCTTTCCATGTACCGGCGACGCCGGGCACCTGCGCCTGGCCGCCAAGCTTGCCTTCGGTACCGACCTCTCGAGCGACGCGCGTCACCTCGGCAGCGAAGGCATTCAATTGATCGACCATGGTATTGATGGTGTTCTTCAGCTCGAGAATTTCGCCCTTCACGTCCACGGTGATCTTCCGGGAAAGATCGCCGCGAGCTACCGCGGTCGTCACCTCGGCAATGTTTCTCACCTGGCCAGTCAGGTTTCCTGCCATGGCGTTCACTGAGTCGGTCAGGTCCTTCCAGGTTCCCGCTACACCCGGTACGTTGGCCTGACCGCCGAGTCTGCCCTCAGAACCCACTTCTCTTGCCACGCGTGTTACTTCTGCAGCAAAGGACCGCAACTGCTCCACCATGGTGTTCAAGGTTTCTTTAAGCTGCAGAATTTCGCCGCGCACGTCGACGGTGATCTTCTTCGACAAGTCACCGGTTGCAATCGCGGTCGCGACCTCGGCAATATTTCGCACCTGGCCAGTCAGGTTGCTGGCCATAAAATTCACGTTGTCAGTGAGATCTTTCCAGGTTCCGGCGACGCCCGGCACCTGCGCCTGGCCACCCAGTTTGCCGTCGGTGCCGACTTCGCGAGCCACGCGAGTAACTTCTCCCGCGAAGCCGTTCAGCTGATCGACCATGGTGTTGATCGTATTCTTGAGCTCGAGAATCTCGCCCTTCACATCGACGGTGATCTTGCGCGATAGATCGCCACGAGCCACCGCGGTTGTCACCTCCGCGATGTTGCGTACCTGGGCGGTGAGGTTTCCGGCCATCGCATTGACCGAGTCGGTGAGATCTTTCCACGTTCCAGCCACTCCCGGCACATTGGCCTGGCCGCCCAGTCTGCCTTCCGATCCCACTTCGCGGGCCACGCGTGTGACTTCAGCGGCGAAGGAGCGCAGCTGCTCAACCATGGTGTTGAGCGTCTCCTTGAGCTGCAAAATCTCACCGCGCACGTCAACTGTGATCTTCTTCGACAGGTCACCCGTGGCGATGGCAGTGGCTACTTCGGCGATGTTTCGCACCTGACCGGTCAGGTTGCTGGCCATGAAATTCACATTGTCTGTGAGGTCCTTCCATGTACCGGCGACGCCCGGTACCTCAGCTTGCCCTCCAAGTTTTCCTTCCGTTCCCACCTCGCGAGCTACGCGGGTCACCTCGCCTGCGAATGCATTGAGCTGGTCCACCATCGTGTTGATGGTGTTTTTCAGTTCTAAGATTTCACCTCTGACATCCACGGTGATCTTGCGCGAAAGGTCACCGCGAGCCACGGCAGTGGTGACCTCGGCGATATTTCGCACTTGCGCGGTCAAATTGCCGGCCATCGCATTCACCGAGTCGGTGAGATCTTTCCATGTTCCTCCCACGCCAGGCACTTGCGCTTGTCCGCCCAGACGCCCTTCAGAACCGACCTCACGAGCCACGCGTGTGACTTCTCCAGCAAAGGCGTTTAACTGATCCACCATGGTATTGATGGTTTCTTTTAGCAGCAGAATTTCCCCACTGACGTTGACGGTAATCTTCTTGGAAAGATCCCCTTCCGCGATGGCGGTTGCCACCTCGGCAATATTGCGAACCTGGCCCGTAAGGTTACTGGCCATCGAATTGACGGAGTCGGTAAGATCTTTCCACGTTCCGCCAACTCCCGGAACCTGGGCCTGTCCTCCGAGCCTGCCGTCGGTTCCTACCTCGCGAGCCACACGCGTGACTTCGGAAGCGAACGACCGAAGCTGCTCGACCATGGTGTTGATGGTGTCTTTCAGTTCAAGAATTTCGCCCTTTACATCAACCGTCACTTTGCGCGAGAGATCGCCACGGGCGACCGCGGTTGCGACTTCGGCGATGTTGCGCACCTGGCCAGTCAGGTTACTCGCCATGAAGTTCACATTGTCGGTGAGATCTTTCCACGTACCCGCGACTCCAGGCACTTGCGCCTGACCTCCGAGCTTGCCTTCCGTGCCAACTTCGCGGGCCACGCGCGTTACCTCTCCAGCGAAGGCGTTCAACTGATCCACCATGGTATTGATGGTGTCTTTCAGCTCGAGAATTTCGCCTCGAACATCCACGGTGATCTTGCGCGACAAGTCACCACCCGCCACGGCGGTAGTTACCTCCGCGATGTTGCGTACCTGAGCCGTCAGGTTTCCGGCCATGGAATTTACGGAGTCGGTGAGGTCTTTCCAAGTGCCCGCAACGCCGGGGACATTTGCCTGACCGCCTAGTCGCCCTTCCGAGCCAACCTCGCGAGCCACGCGGGTAACTTCTCCGGCGAACCGATTTAACTGGTCCACCATGGTGTTCAGGGTTTCTTTGAGTTGAAGAATTTCGCCACGAACATCAACCGTGATTTTGCGAGAGAGGTCCCCGTTTGCGATGGCTGTCGCGACTTCCGCGATGTTTCGGACCTGGCCGGTAAGGTTACTGGCCATGAAGTTGACGTTGTCCGTAAGGTCCTTCCAGGTACCGCCAACGCCAGGCACCTGTGCCTGACCACCCAGTTTTCCTTCAGTACCCACCTCGCGTGCCACGCGCGTCACTTCGCCGGCAAACGCGTTAAGTTGGTCCACCATCGTGTTGATCGTGTCTTTCAGTTCAAGAATTTCGCCTTTTACGTCGACTGTGATTTTGCGCGACAAGTCGCCACGGGCAACGGCTGTCGTAACCTCGGCAATATTGCGCACCTGGGCCGTGAGATTGCCGGCCATGGAATTCACTGAGTCGGTAAGGTCCTTCCAGGTACCCGCCACGCCAGGCACCACCGCTTGCCCACCGAGCTTACCGTCGGTTCCGACCTCGCGGGCCACTCGCGTCACTTCGGAAGCGAACGAGCGCAGTTGGTCCACCATGGTATTGATCGCTTCCTTGAGCTGGAGGATTTCGCCTCGGACATCGACCGTGATTTTGCGCGAAAGATCACCACTCGCCACAGCGGTTGCGACTTCAGCGATATTACGAACCTGCCCCGTCAAGTTGCTGGCCATCGAATTGACAGAATCGGTAAGGTCCTTCCAGGTGCCCGCTACCCCAGGCACCTGCGCTTGTCCGCCCAGCTTCCCGTCTGTTCCGACTTCGCGAGCCACACGGGTCACTTCGGACGTGAATACGCTGAGCTGCTGAATCATTTTGTTGACAATGTCCGCCGAGCGGAGGAACTCGCCTTCGAGCGGCCTGCCATCTACATCGAGCCGGACGGTCTGGGTAAGGTTCCCCTGTGCCACGGCCGCGATTGCGCGGGTAACTTCGGTAGTGGGACGAAGTAAATCCTCAACCAGCGTATTGACGGAGGTTTCCATTTCCCCCCAGGCTCCGCGGTTTTCATGAAACCGAGCCCGCTCCCGCGTCCTGCCTTCTTTACCGACGGCCTGTCCAATGCGTTTTAGTTCCTGCGACAACTGCTGATTCGCCACCACAATCTCATTGAACACATCCGCAACCTTGCCGGGAAGCCCTGTCCAGGAGCCAGGAAGGCGCACGGAAAAATCGCCGTCTCGCATACGTTGCATACTGGCAAGTATGATTCCGAGATCCCCGACAGATTGTTCTGCGGCGTTGGAAGTAACATCGCCTTCGATTGTGGTTTGCTTTCCATTACCGCCAGACCCTGCGGCCTGCGTATTCCTCTTCATAGGGATCTCTCAGACTGTTTTGTTTTGGCAAGGAATTGAAGCGGAGACGGCCACGATCGAGGAGCGGATTCGATCCGAGCCCACACATGACACCGTTCCCGCGCTGACTTCGAGATGAGGACGGCCAGAGACATACGATGTGCTTGGCTACAAGTCGCTGCTGACCGAAGCAGATTTTACCCAAAAGCTTTGCCCGCGGACGACGAAAAAATACCTTAGCTCTTCCGATGCAAGTTCCTGACTTGCGGTTGCTTGCCGGTGCTGGACTAAGACAACCTCCCGCAGTCTTTGAGCATCGGGCAGCTTTCCAGTCGCTCGGGGTGCCCGACTTCGCAGCTTTGCACAGCTCAGTTTCCAAGGAAAGATGAACCGCGTCGCGCCACGGCCTTCGTCCGCTGCAGTTTGGCGATTGTCTTTGCTGAAGTCGCTTAGCCCGTCGGGATTTCTTCCGTCGGTACGGTGAACTTCCGGCCTTGGCTGGCCGATGTACTGTGAAGGAATGCTTGGTTACTGCTGAAGTCGAGGTATGCTGACGCGCGTGATACCGGGCATAATATCGCGGTTAACCAAGACAGGAGCGATGGCATCAGGGGACAGGGTTTGAGTCCAACTGAGGTGAAACATCGGTCCACTACTCCTTACATCCAGCGTGAATTGTCCCTTCTCCGAATGCCAGTCGAGATCGACGACGCTCTTGCCGACTCGAACATGCTCGACATGCAAGGACTGCCACGAAGTGGGGACCTGGGGACCGAAGTGCAGCAGGTTTTTCCGTCCTTCGGATTCCAGCCCCAGCATGCCGTGAATCGCTGCGGAAAGAAATGCTGAAGAGGACCACGTCTGTTCCGGCACCGACTCACGCTGCGGCGTGAAAAAGCTGCCGGACATCACCTCGTGCATATGGCCAAGCGAATCGGCTGAATCCCAAGGCACAAGACTCTGCCACAAAACGTTTGCGGCGCTGGACCGATGGGCCTGCCACATCATGTCAGCTGCCCCGGCTGTGCTGTGGGCCCACACACTTCCTTTTGCGTACGCGGTGGGATCGTAGTCTGCAGCCGTGGAAGGCTTACTGCGCAATCCCCATGGGGTCAGATAGGGCGAAGTCATGAGCCGATCCAGAGTCGCTAACGTCTGTTCCGGTGTCGTGGCGCCGGAAGCAATAGCAGCCAGATCCGCTGCTGCCGTGCTTTCTGTAGGCTTCCCGGAGTGGGTGAATCCACTCACCCAGCGGTGCGCGACGGTATCCCAGTATCGCGATCGGATGCTCTCCCGGGCGCGGACACTGGCGGACTCGGCCTGTCGACTCAACGCCCCATCGTCCATCGACGCAGCGAGTTCGGACATGGCATGAGCTGCCCTGACCCATGCGGCGGAAAGCGTCAGCTCGTCGGTGAGGCGATCCTGCTCGTTGCCGCTCATCTTGTCTGCCGGTACACGCGGAAGGCCATCCTCTTTATCCAGCGTGGACAAGCAATAGTGATAGGCTTTCAAGGTCGCGGGCCAGTGCCGCGACAGGAAGGCCTGGTCGCCAGTAGTGCGCTCATAATCGGCAAGTACTCCTAGAAAATCGAAGGTTATGTCCACATGAATGTACATATAGGGATAGTCTTTCGCCCAGTTCAGGAAACCCGCGCTTTGAGAGATCTCGTGCCACATCATGCCGGTTTCGGGGCTTTGGTACCGATAGAGAAAGTCGAGTTCGTCAAGGGCCCGCTTGTAGTTGCCCTCATACAATAACGCCTCCGTCGCCAATAGACCGTCGCCCGCGAAGTACCAAGCGTATTGTGGGCGGCGCGCTCCGTGTGAAGGTCCATATCCGGCAACCAGCGCGCAACCGAGCCGGGCATTACACGTCCAGGCCTGCTCCAACGCTATCTGTGCCCACTCGATCGCACGATTTGCTTCGGCATCCGGCGTAGTGATCTTTAGGATCTCTGGCGATCGAAAACGCTCTGTGTCGTCAGCGTTAGAGCTGCCGGAAACGCGCAGCAAAGAGGTCGTGGCCGCATGCACGTCTTCCTTTGCTTCACTTTGTCCGGCGAACACCAGGGTCGCGCATCGGCCTCCGGCACAGGATCTCGGTGCGAGCGTCAGGGTGACAAAACGATCGAAGGCGCTGCCGCGGCGGTCGTTATTCGTTGGGCTGTGCTCTGTTGCCTCCGGAGACGAGATGAGGGCGCTGAACTGGCGCGAAGGTTCGCTCAAGAGAAAGCCTCGTGCATCCTGGTTCCAGAAGGTCTCCTGGCCGCCAATGCCGGCCGGCCACATCAAGTTGAGCGAGGGTCGAAAGTGAACTTGAATGTGAAGATCACTCCGCCCTTCGACGGAAAATAACACCAGGACGCCGGTATCTTCCGCATGGGTCGTAATACGCTCCCGCACCCGGAAATCCGGGGATGTATAAATCCGGGTCACACCGAGGGGATCGACTTCGATTGAGGTGAGAACATTGAGCCCGGGAAGTGAAGGGCGCTTGGGCAGTTCAAAGCTCAGGTAATATCCGCTTACGATCTGTAATGGAAAACTCCAGAATTCCAGACCATCTTCGGAGTACCCACCGGCGAAACCGCGAATGCCGTGGGCAGAAATGTATCTGTTCGGCTGTGCCCGTGTCGTCGACCACACAGGGAGATCGGACACAGGTTGCAGGTTGACCGTCGATGCCGCCGAATAAGACTCTTGCGCAAAACAGCAGGTGCTGAGCAGCAGAAGTGTTGCGACAATACGAAGTATGGAACCTCCTAACGCTGCTGAGGAGTTCTCGCGACGAAAAACGAGGTGCCCAGATTATCCCACCGGAGGGGGCATCGGGATTTGGAAAGTTGCCGGGGCGGCTAGCTCAATTATGCAGCAGTCGCCTTCGTGTCCAGTGATGACTCAGTTCAGATTGTCGCGATTCGGGTAGCGCATTCTCGTCCAGGCGCCGGATGCGGCGATGGCCTGCACTCGCGACGAGATGTCAGCGACGGAGTTTCCAACCTTGGCATTCGCTGTCTCTCCCCAGCGGCTAGACTGGAAATCGACAGCAACGCTAAAGCGAGGACGGCAGATACGTGAAGCTTCGTCATGGCGGACACGGCGGCAATCGAAATGCAGCAACTCAGGTGCGAGAACCTGGATGCGTCTCTCGTATGGCTTACTTCGAATTCGCATCCCCGCGGCTAGCGGGGCTTTTCGGTTCTGCTAGGCGGCCTTGGATCGTGCTTGTAGGGATCGCCGACAAATACGGAGGCATACTTCTTCAACCCTTGCAGATCTTTCGCCGCGGCCAAGCGCTCATTCTCGCGTTCGGGTGCCTCCGAATCAACAGAGAGCGCGCGAACGTCACGCAAGAGATTCTCATCCTTGATTTGTGCATGAGCGGCGGTACATCAGGGCAAATCGCAAGGGCCGGCAATTCTCGGGGTTCACCGCCGCCGGTCACCGTATCCCACAATGTGAGACTAACCTCCCCCCAGATTACCCCAAATAAAATCTTGGCGATTGAGAGTCATAGTTCATTTCTGACCAGATGGAAAGCGATCAGCGAAGCCGTCACCCGGCTCCGGCCGTAGAAAAGAAACACCAGCACCCACAAGCCCTGCAGTGCAACCAGCATTCCCACTGAGAGGATCTTCGTCAGCGCCAGGGCGAGATCGGGCTCGGGCCCACGGCTGGGCAATAGCAGCGAAGCGCCAATCAGGTATGCCAGGGCAATGATGCTCATAACCTGGTACGCCGAGATGCGCGACCTGCCGCGATGATCGGCTCGCAGATTCTCAGCCATAGCGCGCCATCCCCACGTCCCGACCATCGGGATAACCAGCGCCAGCCGCCAGCGTTGCGCCAGGAAGCAGCTCAAGCCGATGAGTCCCGAGAGCGCAAATACGATGGAAGTAATCGCCTGCACCGGGATGAGCGGCTCGTCGTCGAGCCCCGAGGCGTAGGCGGCCTTCTTGGTCAGGCCGTGAAACACGGTATGGTGACGGCGGAACAGTTGCGCCAACCACGGAGAGGCATGCCGCAAGGGCATTCCGTAGCAGCAGCCAAAACTGATACACGCCAGCCGCCCGATCGCCTCGGCGAGTGCATATGCGATGGCCGCCGCTGCCAAGGCGGGCATGGTATACAGCGTTAACGTGGTCCAGGAATCTAACGCCGTCTGGCCGACCCATACCACGGGCGGCAGCAGTAAGGCCGCGACGAAAGCGGCGCCGGCGATGGTGTAAGTGTTGCGCTTCTTCTCCACGATCCCGGCAACCATGCGCGAGGCCGGGAGGCAAACCGCGACAATGGCCGCCACCAGCGCCACGCCGACGATGAGCGAGATGCGTACCGAGAAGAGCAGCAGAATCGCCATCGCCACTCCAAAGATGGTGCCGGTGGCGCTGAAGAATCCGTAGAACGTCAGGTTCAATCCGTGCCAGCCACCGTCAAGCTTCTTCGCAACTGGCACGGCGGCAATGATCTGCCAGCGTTCCGCGGGCAGCGTTTTGAATCCCCACAGTAGCAGCGCGCCCAGCAGGGCGCCGAGAGCGGCGACAAAGATGACGTTGATCATCGAGCGGTCCTTTCTTTCGGGATGCCTGCTGGGGTTTGTTCGGCGCTGTCTTTCCGGGCAGCCAGCAGGGAGCGCACCGCGACGTCGGTTTCCACCAGCGCGTGTCCGAATCCGGTGGAGTAGCGGCTGCGCACTTCGCTGCGCTGCTGGTTGCGCAGCAGGTCGGCAGCGAAACGTACGCGATCCCGCTGGAACAGCAGGACCACGGTGCTGCTCCCGGGACGAAACAGCGCCTTGGGAGCGCCTGCGCGCAGCAGCATATCTTTCTTGATGCAACGCGGGTCGCGGTACTGGTGTTCGCTGTAGCGCTGCTCGATCTGCCCAATCATAAGCGCGACGACTTCGATCATGGCTACGCGTCCCACGCCGGTTCCCCCAACGCAGTCAGTGTCGAGCAGGGTGACGACGCGGCGGTTCTTCGAGTGCGGCGTCAGCAGTTGCACCGTCGCATTGGGATTGCACGAGTGATAGCGGCCGTCTATCCCGTAGAAGTCTTCCACCACTCCAGTCACAGGAACGTGCGTGTAGTGATATTTCTCCGGCGTGAGGCGAAAGACGGCGTAGTCGCCACCGTTGAAGTGACGCGTCCAGCGCACCCGCGGGCCGCCCAGCAGTTCTGGAAACTCGAAGAACTTTCCCTTGATGGGCAGCGACGCCGCGTCAGCAATCGAGCCGATTGCCACACGCGAATCCGCGGGACACACCACGCAGGGTTCCGTCTTCGGAAGGGGCCTGCATTCCCAGTAGCGAATCTTGCGCTCGAAGACCTGGCGCGCGGTGTTGAGCATTGCCGTGTCGTCCAGCAGTTCGCTGAAGTCGATGCCGCTCTTGCGCAGGAAGCGCTGCATCCCCGAGGCACGCGAAGCCAGCCGGTTGTCGTAATTCAAATAGCCCAGCAGTTCGGAGACTCGGCGGCTCGACGCCAGCCTCGACAGCCAGGCGGCGTTTTCGAGCTTCGGCGAATAGAGGGCACTCACGGTACGGTTGCCGACGAGCCGCTCCTGCGCGATCTCGCCGGTCTCGCGGACAATGTACTCGTGGGTCATCGACATGCGACGGAAGATTCCTGGCTTCGCCGCTCATCGCGGGCGGTGAGGATCAGCAGCATATTTAGAACGGACGCGACCTCGTTGGGCGAAAGCTCGTCACGGAGCAGCCGCTCGTCGATGCTTTCCAGGAAACGCAGCGGATCTTGCACCCGCACACCGCAGCGAATCATGCTGCGGACATCGGGTTCGCCGTCGGCGTAAGCGGCAACCATGTCTTCGCGCAAGTGGCTAAAGGCCTCGGCCAGTTGGGCATGGCGTAGATCTTCGCGATAGTACTTTTCCGCGGCGCGGTTGAACTTGTCGGCATTCAGGCGCATGGCTTCGTTATGGTCAGTGGCAGCCAGAGCGCCGCCGATGAGTCGCTCCGACGCGCGCCCGGTCTTATCAGTTAATCGCTCGTGCAACTCGGTAAGAAGGTTGTTGCCGCCAAACGATGCGATAGTTTCCGCAGCCGCCTCGTGCAGGTAGTCGAGCAGCGCGTTGCGATAGTCGCGCAGAGAGACGCGCAGGTAATCCGGGTGACGCCAACTGGAGCGCGTGTCCTTGCAGTGCCGCAGAATGCGCCGCAGCAGTTCGTTGCGCGATTTCTTGTGCACGTAAAACGCCGGCAGCCCGGCGGCACAGAAGAAGAAAGGCTGGCGGCGTTCGCTCTCCGATGTGGGGTCGTCGGGGATATGCGCGGCAGCGATGCCCTCGTCCAAGGCCAGGCGGTACGAAACCGCCAGCAACAACTGCTGCAGGTCGGCCGCCGGAACCAGGTCGCGATCGTAGCTGGGAAACAGGCTGTAGTAGCGTCCCTCAAATCCCGAGAAGCCGACCGCGCTGAGTTGCCGCAACCGCAGCGGCATGTAAAAAGACATACGGCGGTCAACGATGCCAAACTGTTCCAACTCAGCCGCCAGCCGCGAGGTGTTGCCGGGCACGCCGTCTAAGGCTGACGCGTGTTCGGTAGCCAGCCAGGCGACCGGATAGTTGATAAGCCGGTAGTCGGGAACCAGGTCGCCGCGCAGCCGAAACGCCGCGGCTATGAAGCTGTCGACCATCGGCGGACCGTACGGAGTGGCCGGCCGCCCCAGGATGCGGAGCTTGGCTTTTTCCTTCCACTCGCGCCACATCAGACGAAGATGGGTGAAATCCAACTCGTGCGGCAGAAACGCCAGCAGCCGCTCGGGATGAAACTGCGCGAAGTCGATGCGGTAGGGCGCGGCGGAATAGGTCCCTACAAACAGCGGCAGAAAATGCTCAAAGATCTTGATGGCGAGATCGCCGAGCCGTTTCTCTTGCGCTATCGCGTCTTCCGGATCGAGCTGCTGCAACGCGCGATAGAGGGCGCGGCTTCCCATGCTGATGTGGATCCCATTGTTGGCGAGGCTCACATTCGAAAGGCTGGGCAGCACGATGAGGTTATTGGCGATGATCCCGGCCTCGCGGAGCTTGGCCACCGAGTTGAGCTGGCTGCGGCTCAGCACCTGGTGACAGAGGTGCATGTAGTCGGACTTGGCTTCACCGTCGTCCCATCCCGACAAGCACGGGCTCATAAACAGCTCGCGGTAGAAACTGTCTGAGATGCACGACGAGAGTTCGGTCTGGCGCGCCGGAGGATGCGGGCCGTGATAGACCATGCCGCGCTGCCCGTTTTCCGCCAAGCCGAAGCGCTGGTTGGCCCATGACATGAGCAGCGAGGTGAACAGGAAGCGCCGCGCCGATTCGCGCGCCACCTGCGTCCCTATCGGGCGCGAATCTTCGGAGGTAATTACGTGAAACGAGGTCGTCTCGGGCGAAGTGTTGTCGTTGGAAAAATGGCGCAGCAACCGCTCGGCTTCGACGCGCAGCCGCTCCGGCATATAGGGCTGGGTTCCTACCAGGTCGGCAAGAGCCAGCTTCAGGCTGTAGCTGATGGGCAGGCGCACCCAGCGCTCTCCGCCTTGCTCGAAGCTATAACGCGAGATATCGCTGCGGCGGCGCTTCGACGGCCACCAAGGATTGAGTCCCAGGTCGGCATGGAAAACTTCCAGGGCGTGCGGGCTGAGCCTGCCTTCGGGGAAGCGGACCCAACTGTTCTCCCAGACCTGCTCCGAATCGCTTAAGAAACTCTGCAAATCAAGCCATGTCTGGCGGGGAGCCTCGCCGCTGGAAATGCGTTTGGTCAGGTTGCGGTAGAAACGCGATTCGCGGATGGTGATGGGAAGGTCACAGGACTCAGAGCGTCCGGCGACGACCGCCTGGAGTTCGTCTTCGCTGCCCGCGGTCACGTCGCCTGGGCCGAAGGGCAGTTCGTCGAGCTGCAAGCCAGTGAGACGTCGCCAAGGCGAAAGCCGCGTCGCGACTTGGGTCTTGATCAGCATGCGCTAGCTTGCCAGTTACGCAGCATCAGGCGGTTTCACTGTAGGTAGTATCCGCCGCCTAGTTAATTTCTCAGTTAACGCATCGTGAATTGAGCATAAATCGGGAGGGTCGACACTCATCTGTCACTCCTTCCGCCGCTTCGCCCGATAAGCAGAACTGCGACGGGAAGTTTGCCGCATGGCACGGTGTCTGTTCGAGAAATGCCGACGGACTGACCTATGCCCGACGCAACTTCATCAGCAACCCTGCCTTTTTACCCGCCTGTAATGAAGCAACGTATCGGACGAAAGAGCGGCCACAGCGCAAGAGAGTGAAAGATGTTCAACCTACTGCCTAAGGATGAGAAGTTTTGCGACGAGCTCGAAGCGATCTCGCAGCATGTGGTAAGCGCTTCCGAGCAGCTCAGTGGGATGGTGAAATCATTTCCCAGTTTCGACGGATACCTGCGCGTCATAGAGGTGGACCGGACTGAAGCGCTGCGATCTACCAGGAGTCCTTGTTGCGCCTCGACGCGGCATTCATAACGCCGATCGACCGCGAAGACATTCTGAACCTCATCACCGAGATGCACGGTGCCATCGATCGCATTGCTGAGCTGTGGCAACGGTTCCGTCGGTATCGCCTCAAGGGTGTATCCCGCGCTTACCGCACAATCCGAAAACCTGAAGGCAATGTCCGACGAGTTGAAGGAGGTTATCAGCGGGTTGCGTCGACAACATAAGCTGAGCGAACTGAAGCCTCGACTCGAGTACGTCTAGGTTCCTGGACCCTAAGCGCAGGCGTTCGCTAGGACCACTATCAGCTCACCGTGAGCCAAAATGCCGTCAGCCCTCGGCTCGGGATTTCGCGCTATTTTGCGAAACCTGAGTTGCTACTTCATGCCGCATATGACCGCGTGTTTCAGACGCCTGCGTCGGACAACATTCTGCTGTCCAGCTCGCCCGACGTGGTCGTTCTGAACCCGAATGTCTTGCATGTTCCGGTTGAACCATCGCACGGCAATTACTTCGAAGCCGGAGCCACCAAAGCTATCCGGGAAAAACTCAGCCTGGATGTGAACGGCTACCTTCGCGACATAAACAGTTTCGCCGATGACAATCTGCTGCTGAACACGCCTGTCAGTTTTCCAATTGCGTTCCGGCGGGCGCGTATTTACGGGGCCGAAGCCAAGCTAAATCTCCCGATCTGGGACGGTGGTCCGGGTTTGTCAGCTACTCCTACACGGTGGGATCGGCGTATTTTCCGGTCACCGGCGGCCTCTTCCTCCGCCAGGCAGCTCCGCCAGGCAGCTACTAATGCATTGACTGAGCTGACGGGGCGGTTTTGGGTAAGCCAGGACCAGCGCCACACAGTTCGCACTCGTTTTCGCTACCAATTCTTGCCTCGATTGCGGGGAGCAGCCGGGGCGGACTATGGCAGCGGATTGCCCATCGACTTCGATGGAACCGACGAAGAGGCCTTGGCACAGTACGGAGCGGCCGTCATTGGACGCGTTGATTTTCCGCGCGACCGGGTCAGGCCCTCGTTGTCCGTCGATGCCTCCATCGGCGCGGACCTTTGGAAAAGAGACCCGCACCGTGCAATTGCAGTTTGATGCCCGGAATCTAAACGATCGCCTGAATCTCATAGACTTCGCAGGCCTGTTCTCCGGCAATGCGATTGCAACACCCCGCAGTTATGCTGTGAGACGAAGAGCCAGCTTTTGAATGTCGCGTAAATCAGAATCCCGAGCCGGGACACGGGAGCACGCAAGCGCAAAACCAGTGCCGCGCAAGGAGCAGTGGCGTAAATTGGCGGAACTCGGCTTGGACACCAACATACCTTCTCCCACATCGAAGGGTGGGTAGTGCACGGCTGGTTTGGATTATTGCGAAGCAAGAAACTGCAAAAATGGCTGCTACTTCGATATGAAGGCCCAAGATAGTGGAGCAGGTTGTAGTCCATTTCTCATCTCTGATCCGTGTGCCGCGCTTCGTCGCGCCACGCGGGCCGTAACCCACTTATACGATCTGGTACTCGCCCCAACAGGGCTGAAATGCACGCAGTTCGTTCTCTTGAATGCCATCTACGAGGCAGGTGAGATTGCGCAATGGCGTCTGGCCGATCAATACGGGGTTGGGGAAGATACGCTCTCTCGCCGCTTAGGGCTGTTGCGAAAGGCTGGCCTGATTGCCTTTCGCCTTGGACAAGAGCACCGCGGCGAGAAACTCTATCGGCTCACTGACCTGGGGGTCGGAAAATTTATGGACGCCGTCCCGACGTGGAAGCGCGCTCAGGCGCGACTGCAGGCAATCATGGGAGCTGAAGAGTGGAACCAACTCTTAAAGCTTGCGGGAAATGTGGCCATTCAGGCCCGAAGAGCCGAAACCATTCGTGTCGTTAACACCGTGTCAGGCAAGGCTCTCACCGCTTCGGCTGCTGCCGGACAGAGCGCAGTTGCGGGTCAGTCGAGCCTGAAATAAGTATGTCTTTGGAGACATTATGCGGGTTTTCAGTTTAAGCATTCTGGTAGTCGCTGCCGTGCTGAGTATCAGCCTTCTCGCCCTGCAGTCGCAGACCCAAAATGGACAACCCAACTCCCAGCAGCAGCCTGCGAAGACTCCCGACAAAACAGTCCCCGGCCCCAATACAAGTAGTGAAAAGCCCTCCTCCAATAATCCAACCAACCGCCCCGATGGAGCTGACAAAGCATTCCTGAAGAAGGCAGCAATCGGGGATACGGCGGAGGTCCAGCTGGGGCAGATGGCCGAGCAAAAAGCTTCAGACCTGAAGGTGAAGGCATTCGGGCAGCGCATGGTCAAGGACCACTCGCAAAACGACGATCTCCTCAAGAGCCTCGCCCAGGAACAGCACATCGCGTTGCCCACCGAACTGGATCCCGAGCACCAGAACGCGAAGGACGCGCTCTCCAAGAAAAGCGGCAGTCAATTCGACCAGGACTATATGAGGCTGATGCTGCACGAGCATCAGAAGACAGTTGCGATGTTTAAACACGAGGCACAGACCAGCCAGGACCAAACGGTGAAGACGTTTGCCCAGCAGTCGCTGCCTACCCTGGAGTCGCACCTCCAGGAAGCGCAGCAGATCGAATCACAGCTCAAGGCCGGCAAGTAATAACCCTGGTAATAGTCACCGCCCCCCAAAGAAGTCCCGTCTCACGCGCGCATTCTTGGGCTCCAAGAACACCTGAGTTTCCTATCCTTCTGCTACGTCGGGGGTTGCTGCTGCAACCCCGTCTTAGTACATCTGTCCTACTGCAGCCTACATCCCGATACCCATTGCGATGTAGGTCGGAGTGACATGAGCACAGCCGTCCAGGAGCGCCTCACAGAACTTTGGGAAACCCCCAAGACCTTGCATGGGTTTCTCGGCACGGTGGACCACAAGGAACTGGGCAAGCGCTATATCGCAACCGCGATGACGTTCCTGGTAATAGGCGGCATTGAGGCCCTCATCCTGCGGCTGCAACTGTGGAGGGCCCAAGGCAATCTGCTGACGCCGGAGATGTACAACCAGGTCTTCACGATGCACGCCATCACGATGATCTTCTGGTACGCCTCGCCGATTCTCTCCGGTTTCGCGATTTTCCTCATTCCTCTCATGATCGGCGCGCGCGACTTGGCCTTCCCGCGCTTCAACGCTTTCACCTACTGGGCCTATCTGCTTTCGGGAATTTTGATCTATATCGCTCCCATCATGGGACAGGCACCCAATGCGGGCTGGTTCGCCTACGTGCCTTACACCACCCGGCACTACTCGCCCGCATACGGGATGGACTTTTACAACCTGGCGCTCATCCTTTTGACCATCTCGACCAGCGGCGGCGCGATCAACTTCATCGTCACCATTCTGCGGCTGCGTGCCCCCGGCATGAGCATCAGCAAGATGCCTCTCTTCATGTACAGCACTGGGACCACCGCGATTATCACCATTCTGTCTTTGCCTGCCCTGAGCGCTTGCAACATTCTGCTCGAACTTGATCGCCGCTGGTACACGCACTTCTTCGACGTCATGTATGGCGGGAGTCCGCTGCTGTGGCAACAGCTCTTCTGGTTCTTTGGTCACCCTTGGGTCTACATCGTGTTCCTGCCCGCTACCGGCATGGTCTCGATGATGGTCCCGGTATTTTCACGACGGCCGATCGTTGGCTATGCCTACATTGCCGCCTCAACCGTGCTTACGGGCCTGGTAGGTTTCGGCGTATGGGTGCACCACATGTTCACCACCGGAATCGGCCACCTTGGGATGAGTTTCTTCAGCGCGGCGAGCATGACCATCTCCATTTTCACCATCGTGCAGGTGTTTGCCTGGGTGGCCACGATGTGGCTGGGTCGTCCCGTGATGACCGCGGCCATGCACTACGTGGTCGGCTTCATCGCCCTGATCGTCGTTGGTGGCTTGAGTGGAGTAGCCACCGCGGTCATTCCGCTGGACTGGCAGATTAACGACACCTACTGGGTCGTCTCCCACATTCATTACGTGCTGGTCGGCGCCAATCTCTTCCCGGTGCTCGCAGCCATCTATTACTGGGGACCGAAGATGACCGGCCGAATGATGAGCGAGCGCTGGGGAAAAATCAGCTTCTGGGTAACGTTCATCGGCTTCCAACTGGCTTTCTTCACGATGCACATCCTCGGAGTGGAGGGTATGCCGCGCCGCGTGTACACCTATCCGAGAGGCTTTGGCTGGGAATACCTGAACCAGATCATCACTGTGGGCGCATTCATCGTGGCAGTAGGCATTCTGATCACGATTGTGAACTTTTTCTGGAGTAAGAAGCACGGAGCCATCGCCGGTAGGAATCCGTGGAATGCGGATTCGCTGGAATGGTCAACCGACTCGCCGCCCGCGCCTTACGGGTCGGTTCACATTCCGACCGTCATCTCCCGGCATCCTCTTTGGGACGAACACGAAGAGGAAGCCGACCCGCAAGGCGAACGCATTCTGGATGAGGGCCGGTTGACCATGATTACCACGCCGCTGGATGCGCAACCCGTAGCCATCGCCCGCATTGCCAAAGACACAATTAAGCCTCTGCTGGTGGCGTTGGCTTTATTTGTGATCTGCGGCGCCCTGGCTTTCCGCATGATGTGGGTGGTCTGGCCTACGGTGGCTTTCGCCCTGGTTGTGCTGGCGCTGTGGCTGCGCCCTAACCCGGAAACGGAGAACGCATGAGTAGCGTGACCTTCAATCCGGGCCAGCATCGGGTCAACGACCATGCCGGGCCGCAGGTGAAAGAACTGGACCTGGATCGCGGCACCTGGGGCATCATGCTGTTCATTGTCACCGAGGCGATGCTGTTTGTAATGCTGTTTGTCGCTTATTTCTACATAACCAAGATCAGCGACTGGACGACCGAAGAACCACCGAAGCTGCACTACTCGCTTCCCATGTTGGGAGTATTGCTCCTCAGCAGCGGCGTCCTGTACTGGGGCGAGCAGCAGGTCAAGAAGCAACGCAAAGGAGCGGGGCGGGCCGCCTTAGCGGGAACCATCCTCCTCGGCTTCTTCTTCTTATTCCTCACCTATCTGGAAGATGTCGAGCACCTGAAGAGTCTTACCCCACGCACCAATGCTTACGGATCGATCTTCTACACCATTGTCAGTCTGCATGGCGTGCACGTGGTGGTTGGGCTGCTGATGCTGCTCTGGGTATTTTTTCTGCGGCGCTGGGAGCCGGCGCAGTACTCCCCGCATCGGCCGTACCACAATGCCGCCATGTACTGGCACTTCGTGGATACAGTCTGGGTTTTCGTCGTCGTGATTTTGTACGTGATACCGCACCTGCGGAACATGGTATGAGCGAGCAACTGGAAACACGGGCGCGAGAAAGCATATCTCCGCGACGGCTTTGGTTCGGCTTCACCGGCAGCGCTGTCGCGTGGGTGCTGGCAGGGCTGCTCAACGTCGTTCTGGCCTGGGAAGCGTGTGTCAGCGACAACAGCGGCTCCTTCTTCTTCACGCAAACCGGCGTTTGGGTCGTGTTGGGCATAGTCACGTTCGCCATGCTCGCGCTGGCAATCGCCTCAGGGGTTACGTCATTTCAAAACTGGCGACTGCTGTCGCGGCAGAGCGATTTCGTTGAGGCCGAGGGCAGAGGGCGCCAGGAGTTCATGGCCATCTTCGGCGTTTTCGTCAGCGCGTGTCTGGGGATTGGAATCGTATGGTTCGTCATACCCATTTACCTCGTTCGGTTTTGCGTGAGGGCCCACTGATGATGGCAACCCCTTTCAGGCCGAGGGCCCCTCTGCTGATGGTGCTTGGGCTAGTGGTGTCGGCGTGCTGGCTGCCCGCCTGTCGCGGTGGAAATTCGCACGACGTCTATGCCGTGTACACCGGCGGTAACTGGCAGAAAGGCCAGGAACTGATTGTGAAGTATCGCTGTGGCGCGTGTCATACCATCCCGGGTGTTTACGACGCCAACGGGACGGTAGGGCCTCCGCTGATGTGGTTTGCGCGGCGCACCTACATCGGTGGAGAACTGCCCAACAGCCCGGAGAACCTGGTGCGCTGGCTGCTCAATCCTAAAGAAGTCGAGCCCGGAACTGCCATGCCGGACCTGGGGCTGTCGGAGCAAGACGCTCGCGATGTGGCTGCTTACCTTTACACGCTGAAGTGAGGAGGATGGATGAAGCGGCGCTATAAGACGGGTTGGTTGCTGGTGTCCGTAATAAGTGGACTGGCGTGCTCACTCTGGGGTGCGCCGCAGAACGCGAACGCCAAGGGCAACAATGGTGAGACGACGGTCCCCGGGCAAAGCAAGAACGTCAGGCTGGTAAGCGCTGTGCCCAATGGTGAATGGTCACTGCCGGCAGGCGATTACGCCAACACCCGCTACAGCCCTCTGAGCGAGATCAACACCACCAACGTCAAGAACCTTAAGGTCGTCGGCGTTATGCAGGACGGGATCCCTCACGGCCACGAAGGTCAACCGTTGATGGTGAACAACACCCTGTTCATGGTCACCCCGTATCCCAACGATCTCATTGCCTTCGACCTGACAAAACCCGGCTTCCCGATGAAGTGGAAGTACGAGCCGCGCCCCAATCCGCAGTCGCAGGGCGTCGCCTGCTGCGATGTGGTGAACCGTGGCGCGAGCTATGCCGACGGCAAGATTTTCTATGTCGCCCTGGATAACACCGCCATCGCCGTTGACGCCAACACCGGCCAGGAAGTGTGGCGCACCTCGGTCGGCGATATCCATCTCGGCGAAACCACCACTATGGCGCCGCTGGTCGTGAAGAACGTGATGCTCATCGGCGATTCCGGCGGCGAGCTCGGAGTTCGCGGAAAGGTCACGGCGCTGGATATCAAGAGCGGCAAGGTGGTCTGGCGTGCTTACAACACCGGCCCGGACAAGGACGTGCTGATCGGGCCCAATTTCCATCCGTTTTATTCCAAGGACCAGGGCACCGATCTTGGGTGAGAAGACGTGGCCACCCGACGCGTGGAAAATCGGCGGCGCGACGGTGTGGGGCTGGATCTCCTACGATCCGGAATCGGACCTGGTCTTCTACAGCACGGGCAATCCCGGCCCATGGAATCCGGATATGCGCCCCGGCGACAACAAGTGGTCGATCACGCTTTGGGCGCGGAACCCCGAGACCGGGCAAGCGAAATGGGCGTACCAGATGCTGCCTCATGACGCCTGGGATTACGACGAGATCATGGAGAACATCGTCGTGGACATGGTGTGGCAGGGCAAGATGCGCAAGCTACTGCTGCACCCCGGCCGCAACGGCTACATGATGGTGATCGATCGCGAAACCGGAGAGCTGTTATCGGCCACGCCCTTTCAGCCGCTGAACTGGTCACACGGTTACGATCTCAAAACCGGGCTACCTGATGTTGATCCGACTAAAGTCACGCATACCGGAATCTATGCTCGTGGCGTCTGCCCATCCTCGACCGGCGGCAAGGAATTTGTTCCCTCGGCTTTCTCGCCGGTAACCGGTTACCTGTACATTCCCGCGCACAACACCTGCATGGACCACGGAAGTATTCAGGCGAACTACATCGCCGGTACGCCGTATCTGGGCTCCAGCACCACGATGTATCCCGGTCCGGGTGGCTACCAGGGAGAGCTCGTCGCCTGGGATGTGGCGAATGCCAAACAGGTTTGGGGCATTAAGGATCCCGAGCTACCGGTATACAGCGGTGTGTTGGCGACCGGCGGCGGTCTGGTCTTCTACGGAACCATGGAGGGTAATTTCCGAGCGATAGATGCAAAGAGCGGAGCTGTGTTGTGGGACTTCAAAACAGGATCGGGGATTGTAGGAGATCCCATCACCTTTAAGGGGCCTGATGGCCGGCAGTACGTCGCCGTTTATTCCGGCGTCGGAGGATGGATGGGAGCGGTCGCATTTTCATCGGTATCAATCAGTGACCCATACGCGGCGCTGGGTGTCACCGGCGCCATGAAGGCGATTAAGAAGCTCAGTGCGCCCGGAGATTCGCTCTATGTCTTCGCCCTCTAGATCGGCGGTCACGCTAGCGATGCTTCTGGCCGCGGCCATGCTGAGCTACGCGGCTACTCCGTTGCGGGTGTGCTCGGATCCGAATGACTTGCCTTTCTCCAACATGCAGAAGCAGGGCTTTGAAAACAAGCTTGCCGAAATGGTTGCGGATGACTTGCAGCGCCCGATTGAATTTGCCTGGTGGCCGCCCCGCGCCCGCTTCAAGGAGAAGTGGCTGAAGGCGAACCGATGCGACCTGGTGATGGGAACCACAGCGTCATCCGACGACCTGCTGACCACCCGACCCTATTACCGCTCCAGCTACGTGTTCGTGTCGCGCCGTGACCGCAACATACAAGTCGCTTCGCTGAGGGATGCATCGCTCAGGAGCTATCGCATCGGAGCCCACATCATAGGCGACGACGGCGAGACCGTACCGCCGGCGCAGGAGATGGCGCAACACGGATTGGTGAACAACATCGTCGGCTACAGCCTTTACGGCGACCCGCTTTCGCAAAATCCGTCCGCCGACATCATCACCGCCGTGGCCAATGGAGACGTGGACCTGGCGGTGGCTTGGGGCCCACTGGCCGGCTATTTTGCCAGGTCATCTGCCGTGCCGCTGCAGGTCACGCCGATATGCCAGCCACCGCAAGCGTCGGCAATTCCCGTTGCCTTCAGCATTTCGATGGGGGTAGCGGCGCGGGATACAGGGTTGCGCAATCAGCTCGACGATTTTATCGGTCGCCACCAGCAAAAAATTCGGGCGCTTCTGCTCAGTTACGGAGTGCCGCTCGTTGCGGCTGCGGACGCCGTGACTTCCGGGTCGCACTCCGGCTGCGCGAGCGGAGGCGCCAATGTACAAGCCAGGAGCCGCTGAGGTGCGAAGAATGCGAAATTCAGTTGGACTGGTTGCCGCCTCGCTGCTGGCTCTCAGTCTTGCCGGCTGCAAGCTGCAATCGGTGGCAGTCGCTCCGATGGGAACGCCGGCGCCGGTGCGGGTCGCGGTGGGACCGATACCGGGCCCGGGAAACCAGTACACCAATATGCCCGCGAATCCCTATGAGAACGACCAGGTCGCGATGGTCGAGGGCCGCCGCTTGTTTATCTGGTTCAACTGCTACGGCTGTCACGGAGGCCATGGTGGAGGTGGCATGGGACCCAGTCTCCGCGATCCGGTCTGGTTGTACGGCGGCGCTCCTGCGCAAATCTTCTCATCCATCGCTGAGGGCCGCGCAAAGGGCATGCCGGCCTGGGGCACCAAGATTCCTCAAGACCAGATCTGGAAGCTGGTGACCTACATCAAGACACTCAATACCTCACAGGAGGTCGACCCGCCGCTGGTTCCTCCGCATCCCGAGGTCAAACCCTCACCTCAACTGGCTAAGGAGGTCGCTGACGCGAAGCACTAGTTATGCATAAAAGCCTCCTCGCTGCGTTGCTGTTGATGACCCTGACCTCGTGCGGCCCGCCGCAGTCCATCCTTCATCCCGGAGGTCCCGCGGCCCACAACCTGTCCACCATCGGGTGGGTCGTGTTCATCCTGCTGGGCGGCATCGGGTTCGTCATGTGGCTGCTACTGCTCTGGACGGCGGTACGCCGACGGGGAACGCTGCAGGAGCACCAGCCCTATGACGAGGGCGGTGGGCAGAGATGGATCTTCGTTGGAGGCCTGTTGATCCCCCTCTTCGTTCTGTGCGGCATCTTCGTCTTCGCCATGGAACGTATGACCGACTTCCCCCTCAATCACGCTGATGTCAATCCGCAGATTCAGATCATCGGCCATCAGTTCTGGTGGGAGGTGCATTACCTGGATGGCCCGGTTAACGAGCATTTCGTTACCGCCAACGAGATTCACATCCCGGTCGGCAAGCCGGTGGATCTGCTGCTGGAGAGCGCTGATGTGATTCATTCTTTCTGGGTCCCGGGCCTGCACGGCAAGATGCAGCTCATTCCCGGGCGGCAAAACTATCTGCGTATCCAAGCCAGTGAAGCCCGGGAATTCCCCGGCCAATGCACCCAATTCTGCGGCGAACAACACGCCCACATGCGGCTGCTGGTGGTCGCACAGAGCCCAGCGCAGTATGCCTTGTGGCGGCAAAACCAACTGAAGGCGGCTGCCGAGCCGCAGAGCGAGGATTCCATGCATGGCCGCGATGTGTTCGATAACGGGCCGTGCGCGCTCTGCCACACCGTGCGAGGAACGGTAGCGAACGGTAAAGTCGCGCCCGACTTGACTCACATCGCCAGCCGCAAATACATCGGAGCCAACAGTTTTATCAATGACAAAGCCGACATGGGCGGATGGATAACCCACGCGCAGTCGATGAAGCCAGGCTGCATGATGCCGAACTTGACCTTCTTCAATGGCCGCGACCTTCGCGCCCTGGTCGACTATCTGGAGGACCTGAAGTGAGGTCGCCGGCATTTCGGCAGCACAGCGCTCAGGAGGCAAGCGAATGATAGTCATGCGCAAACGGTTTTGCTTATCCCTCTTCGTCATGGCCGTGATCGGGTTGGTCGCCATTGCAACAGCGCAAGCTCAGCAACCCTCCGGCTGCAAGGCGCTGCCCGATCACGACGCTTTGCGCACCGCTCTGCAGGCGGCGGAAAAAGGCGGTACGCAGGCCAACGGTGGCTTGGGCAATCAGGAATGGGGCGTCATCGTCGACCGCAACGGGATCGTGTGCGCCATTGCCTACAGCGGAGACAACGCCAGCCAGGAGTGGCCGGGCAGCCGGATGATTGCTGCCGACAAAGCGAATACCGCGAACGGATTCAGTGGCCCTGACTTCGCACTCTCGACCGCCAACGTATATTGGCCGTCGCAACCGGGTCAGAGCCTGTACGGCATCATCACCAGCCAGCCGCCGAACCCGCAGGCTGCCTTCGGTGATCCCGCCACCTTCGGCACAGCAAACGATCCCATGGTCGGTAAAGCGATCGGCGGAGTCATCGTCTTCGGCGGCGGCCTCGCACTCTATAGCGGCAAGGGAAAGATCGTCGGCGGCCTAGGCCTGAGCGGCGATACGTCGTGTGCCGATCACGTCAAAGCGTGGAAGGTGCGGCATCAGCTCGGACTGGATGCTGTGCCATACGGTGTCTCACCCAACCGTGACGACAACATGATCCAGGACATCAGCAACGGCCAAAGCAGCAGCGGATATGGCCATCCGAAATGCAAGCCGCCGTCAACCATGATTCAAGACCTTTCGAAGAAGTACCCATTGAAGCGGTAACTTGGGCAAGAAGTTTAGCTGCGAGAACCTCGGCGTTGCGACACTCCGAGTCAGGGCACGACTTCAGTCGTGCCGAAACGCGCTTTATTTCTCCCGAGCCGAGCGGGTTTGAGCCCGCGAGGCCAGCCGCGTTTCGAATTCTTAGCCCTTGAGGGATTTCGGCATCGAGAACAGCAACCAGAGGACGATGAATGGGCAGCGCTACGCAATCCATCACGGTAACAAGCAGAACCTCCACCCTTCTTCGCGACTATGTCGAACTTTTCAAAGCCCGGGTGACTGCCTTGATTGTCGTCACCGCAGCGTGCGGATCCTACTTCGCTGCCGCCCAGTCCGGGGATCGCTGGGTCTCGCCCCTGATGCTCGCCGCGCTACTGGGAATTGCGATGGTCGCCGCCGGCAGCGCCGGCTTCAACGAGATTATTGAACGCGACCGCGATGCCCGAATGCGCCGTACCAGCCAACGGCCCCTGGTGACCGGCCGCATGTCAGTCGCACACGCCGCAATCGTTTCCGGCGCCATGCTGCTGGGGGGCGCCGTGTATCTCGCAATTGCCTGCAACTGGCTCACCGCACTACTGAGCCTGCTGACCTCCACGCTTTACCTCGGAGCCTACACGCCGATGAAGACCGTCGGCCCGTCCTGCACCGCCATTGGCGCAATATCTGGGGCCATGCCGCCGGTGCTCGGCTGGGTGGCAATTCGTGGGCGTCTCGAGGGGGAGGCGTTCGTGCTCTTCGCCATCATGTTCTTCTGGCAATTTCCGCACTTCGACTCCATCGCTCTCCTCTACCGCGAAGACTACGAACGGGCGGGCATTCGCATGTTGCCGGTCATTGACCGCGAAGGCAAAGCTACTCCGCGCGAAATCATCACCTATTCTTTCCTGCTTATACCTGTCAGCATGCTTCCCACGCTGGGGGGAATGGCGGGATGGCTCTATTGCGCGGCTGCGGTAATGCTGGGGATTGCTTTTTCCTACTATGGTCTGCGTATTTGGCTGATGCGGGATGAACGGCCGGACAGACAACTTGCCCGCGCATTGCTTCGGGCTAGTGTTCTGTATTTGCCAGCGCTGCTTGCGCTGATGATGATCGATTCCGTTTCCTGAGAGTCATGAAGAAAAAGAGCGATCTTCTGATCGCGCCACTTGGCGAAGGCGGGTTGCTTTTGATCGCCGCCGCGATCAGTTGGGCGGTGCACCGGCCCCTGATATTTGCCAGCCTGGGGCCGACCATCTACGAACTGGTCGAACAGCCTCAACAAAAATCGGGCCGAACTTATAACGTCGTCATGGGCCACTTCGTTGCCATTGCTGCAGGCTATTTCAGCGTTTGGGTGCTGAATGCCTGGAACAGCCCCAGAGTGGCTCAGGCGGGATTCGTTGCTGGCGACGAATATGGGCATGCGTGATCGCGGTGACGCTCACCACGTTCGCAACCCTCCTGTTACACGCCAGCCAACCGGCTTCGCTGCCGACGACGCTGGTGATTTCGCTTGGCGTGATGCAGACGGCACGCGACGCTTGGGCACTCGCAGGAGGGGTGGTGATCATCGCCGCACTTGGCGAACCTCTGAGGATTTTGCGCGAAAAGCGGTTGGCCGAAGATACGCTTCCCGTCAAATCCGGGGCTTAGCAACCAACAGACGAGCGCATCCAAAGGCGTGCGCCCCGAGGCGCCATTCGTTTGCCGCTGTATCACTTTCCTTGTGAGATCAACGCTTCGGCTTTGGGCGTTTCTTTCGCATCAGCACCTGCGATATCACCCCAGGCCAAAGCTCGCCGCCGCCCCCGCATGCAGAGCCAATAGACGATTACTCCGACCAGAGGGGGCAGAGTTATGGCGAGCAGCCGAAGGATTCTCCGGATCGTCACTACCGAGCTCGACGTCGCCACAGCGATGACATCGTCCCCGCCCGCGACAAACAGCAGGAGCAGAAAGCTGAGAACTGTACATCCCAGGGCGGTGTTGAACGGCTGTTGATAGGGAAGCTTCAGCACGTTGTGCGGCCGATTGTCCCAGGAGGTGAACTTGTCGAGGAAGGGATACGCGTACAGCAGCCCAAAAATCAGCAATGGGAGCAGCACCGCCGGGAAGAAAACGTTGGGCACCAGATATCCCGCCAACCGCAGGTTGTATGCAGGGTTCAGCCGCATCGCTCCCTCAATCCAGCCCAGATACCAATCAGGCTGTGCGAACGGCATCGAGGCCGTGGGGTCAAACGGCCCGTACACCCAAACCGGATCAATCTGCACCAACCCACCCAGCACCGCAATGAATCCAAAAATCATGAAGAACAGCCCGATGGATTTGGCAGCATAGGTCGGGTAGAGACGAGAGCCGACGATCGTGGCATCGGTGCGGCGCGGGCCGGGATAGTTGGTGTGCATCTGCCGCCAGACGAGGCCGAGGTGCAGTGCCAGCAGCAGTGCGATCAGCCCCGGAATAACGAGGATGTGCAGGCTATAAAACCGAGGCAGCGTGGCAGGCGAGGGTATCGTGCTGCCGAACAGCAGAAATGCCAGCCAACCGCCGATCACCGGGACCGACAGAACGATGGAATAGCCGACCCTTAAACCAAGTCCAGACAGAAGATCGCCCGGCAGCGAGTATCCGAAGAAGCCGTTGGCCAGCGCAAGCACCGCGAGCGTCAGGCCGATCAGCCAATTGATCTCGCGTGGCCGGCGATATGCCGCGGTGAAGAAGATGCGCATCGCGTGAATGACAATAGCGGCCAGAAATAACAAAGCCGCCCAGTGGTGCATTTGGCGGATAAGAAGGCCTGCTTTTACATCGAAGCTGATGTGCAGCACCGATATGTAGGCGTCCGACATTCTCAATCCATCGAGCGCCTTGTAAGACCCGTGATAGACCTCCTTGGTGGAGCTGTCGTGGAAAAACATCATTAGAAAGACCCCGGTGGCCACCAGGATGATGAAGCAATAGAGGGCGATCTCGCCCAGCATGAACGACCAGTGATCGGGGAAGACATGGTTGAGTGCGCGCCGCAGAAACTTCGCTCCGCCGACACGCCGATCCAGCCAACGGCCAATCATGCGACCGAGCCATTCGATCATGCCGGCATCCCCCAGAATCCAGGTCCCGGAGGCGTGCTGAACCCGCCTCTTGCGCGCAGTATTCCATCGGCACCCACGTACAGCGGCACCTGCGGCAGCGCCCGGCTGGCCGGCCCTCCCGTGGGTTCGGCGCCTTTCAATACGTCAAAGCTCGACTGGTGACAAGGACACACCAGCAAATGTGTTTCCTTCTGGTAGAGTCCAACGGGACATCCGGCATGGGTACAAATGCGCGAGTACGCGAGATAGCCGGTGGGTGCCCAGTCCGCGCGTTCCCTGGGCATGCGCAAAAACTGCTCGTTGACGCGGAGCAGGACGGTTTGCGCTTTCTCATCGCCAATGCTGTCTTCCGGGAAGACGAGCATGGTGCTGCCGGGCTGAAGCGCATCAACCGAAACCGGCGTGCCGGCAGCGGTCATGAGCCGCTGCCCGGGCTTCCAAACAGTGTCGTACAACGAAGGCCCGGGGGGCGCGCCAAGGGAGCGAACCAAAGACGCGGCAGATGCTGCGAACACTCCCACGAATCCTGCACTCATCCATGTCAGCAGGCTTCGGCGCTTCACATCGTGCTTACCCTGGTTGAAGTCAGCCAGCACCCCCTGCCGCTCGGCCGGACTCGACGCCAGCGGTTCGCGGGCCTCGGCCGCCTCCTTACTCCGCATCAGCAAGCGGGCCCACACGATCAGAGAAAAGCCAAGCCCCCCGCAACATAAGGCGAGGGTTTCACCCAACAGGGCGACATTGTTGGAGTCGGTCCAGTAGACGTAAACGAAGCCAATGCCCGAAGCAATACCAGCGATAGAAGCGCAGGTGACGAGGAACGTCCCCCACCGCTCGCGCCCTTGTGTATCGGCACCCGCTACTCGATCGTTGTTCCGGTCTGTGCCCCCTTCCGTCTGAGATGGACCGACGTGTACCGCCGCACATTCCGCCTTAGCTTCGTCTGGCTCCCTGGTGGGCTTCTCCACAGGTCTCAAGAAGAACCGGGCAAGCGATTGAGCCAGTTTCAATGTGGCAGCAATGAGCAGCGCAGGCATCGCACCAATCCGTTTGCCCTGTTCCGTCATCCCTTTCCTCCCCATTCAATCCAAACCGTGATGCCTACTAAGCTGAACAGGATCATCCCCGCGGCGAAGCCTTCCGCGACCGGACCAAACCAGTTCATCGAGGTTGCGCTGAGCGCCGGTGGCTGCTGCATCAGTTCGACGTACTTCACAATCGAGTTCAATTGTTTGTCATCGAAGACCCAGGGCGGAAATGCCGGCATCGGGCCCGGCCCCCACCGTATGGTCCCTGCCACGATCGCCGGCGACTTGCCGGTCAGGGCAGGCGCATTAATTCCATTGAATACCAGCGCCCCTCCCCGCACAGCCGACTGATGGCAGGGCGCGCAGTAGACGCGGAAAAGCTTTCCACCCTCCGGCACATCGCCTCCGCCGAGGGGGATGACTGCCATGTTTTGCGTGACATATTCGGCGACCGCTCGCATCTCGGGAATCGAGAGTATGTAGGCGAATCGCGGCATGTGGCTGGGACCAACCTCCATGGCGGTGATCACATCGCCGGGATTGTGTACCGCCTGAATGTTTGGTCCGCCGATGCCGACTACACCAGCGACACCCTCGCCCTTCTCTCCGTGGCACTTGGCGCACCTCTCAAGAAAAATCGCCGGTCCGTTGGGAGGGGCGACTTCCGACTGATCCGTCTGAGCCGTTTGCTTCGTACGCGGGGCGGAAATTGACTGAGTGAAGGCAAATGCGGACGTGAGGCAAATCAGCAGGAAGAGAGGGGGCGCAAATCGGTCGGACATTAGGGGTGAGACACTCTTCTGACTTAGCTAGGATGCCCGCGCCGCCATGTGTGTTGCGCTTGCAGCATGATCTCTGCTCGTACGGTGTGTTGCTGCAGCAACCACGTGAGCCGAATCTGTCAGGCACTCCGGGATTCTGCTGCCTGGGGGCCGGGGTGTAAATTGCCTGTCATGGCGTTACGTCCCTTCCCTAAGAAATCTCGCTATCACTCGCAGGAGTTTATCGGCGCCCGATTACCAGCCTTGACCAAGGCTATCTTGTCGCATATGTCGATGGCGATGCTCGCGGCCACCTCGGGCCGGCAGGATACGGGGGTGTCATCGAGGACTGAGGTCGGCCGACCTGTCGCCCAGCTCAGCGAATTTCTTGGTCCTTAGACGAATCACCATGCCGGGTATTCCGGTCTGTTGGCGGCGCTGAATTATGCTCTTACTCACGGTTTCAAGGCGCTGAAGCTGGTGAGCGACTCCGAGTAGATCGTGCAGGAGATACGGGCCAAAGGAAGGTCCGCAGTGCGCCATTGAATGAGCTGCACGGCCGGGCGATGGTGCTGATTGACCAACTTGAATTCGTTGAGCTCACATTTGTGTCCCGGGAGAAGAATCGCGAAGCCGGCAAGCTTGCCAATATCGTCATTGATCGTGGCATTTCAACGAAGGCGCCCGTGGTGAGCGCCACCGATGTCGGCGGGGTGGCATCAGTCCTGCCGGAGTTCAATGGAATCGTGCGTGACGGCGTGATTCACTTCACCGGGAATTCGCTGCCGGAGGGTACCTCGGTCAAGATCCGAGCCGTGAAACCGTGAGAGGTCCCATGGCTTTTGCCGTCATCGATACTTCCCTCGTCAGGCCTGGCCTGATGTCGCGAAAACCCGGCGGAGCGCCGAAGTGGCCTTACGCGAATTGAGAGGTGGAGCTTCTAGCGCTGACGATGGGCGTTGCCGCGAGTACGAACCGCTCGTGGAAATTTCGACGAGCGCATGCGCCGGAAGGTCAGGACGCGATCTCCTGCAAACGCGAAATCACGGGTGACAGTTTTGCGTGGGTTATACACCCGACCGCGCTGCGTTTCCGCCCGCAACATGGGGCACATGTTGCGGGCGATGTTTCGGCTTGGCGTCTAGCGGGCACCTTGTCACGTAAAGCAGGTGTTTCCCGTCGCTCGTGGGCACGTCTGACGTCACTGTAACGGCGAGCCACGGCAGCACCCTGACTGACGAGCATGCCCGGCGGGAACAATCGTTAGTCCATGCACCACCATCAGCGTCACGATCCAGCAGCTCGAACCGCCATCTCCGAGCGCCGACGTGCAGCTCCCTACCGTGCTACTTCGAGTGCGCGGGGTTATTCGTGTGTGGATGCTTTCCGAGCTCCTGCCAGTGTGTCTCCGACATCTCCACGCCGAAGTGCTTAGCGGCTTCCTTTATATTGGCGAATGCCTGCTCTCTATCGGCGTCGGAGACCCCTTCGACCTGGTCGAAGCGCGCTATTGCGTTCCGGACGTGCGAGGCATCCGTTATCGGCTCCTTGCGCTGCTTGGGAAACGCGTACACAGAGTCCGGCAGTTCCTTTCGTTCCTTTGCGTCCAGCCGTCCGTGTTCGGTGTGAGGCTTCCATGTAGTGTTCAAGTCAAATTCTCCTCTGAGGTCACGGGTAAGATCTCTACTGCTCACCTGCCCCGTCCTTGCCTTCTAAGATGCGCCGCGTGCTAAGCGTGTCCGGATCAAACCCGGCAGAAGCGTACGACCGCCGCCACCCTTGACCCAGTTGCCGTTTGAGCACGGAGACTTGGGCCAACGGTACCGAATTCGGTCCGAAGTTCGCGGATTGTCGGAATACGAATGTTCTACCTGAGTCATGGTGGCGGGCCGTGGCCTTATATGGCGGGCCCGGTGCGTCAGCGCTTTGCCAAGCTTGAGTCATCGCTAAGGGACTTGCCCGGCAACTCGAGATGAAACCTAAAGCCATCCTCGTCATCTCGGCTGGGAGGAGAAGGATTTTGCTGTCACGGCGAGTTCGGCTCCTCTCGTGGCATTAGACATGGCCGATGTTGGCAATATCTCGGCCTCGCCATTGGCGGTCGCCCACCGCTCGTCGGATTAGCGGCGTTCAAGAACTCCAGCCCCTTCGCGTGAGGTCCTTTGCAACGAGAAAACCCCACTGATTGCAGTAGCACTAATTCCTGTTCGTCGCGATAGGCGCACAATCCGGCATCTTACGGCACAATCACGATCCTCCGCCCTCGCTGCTCGCGCTGCCAGGCGGCCCCGATTTCGGCCAGCGGCACGCGCTCCGTCTCGACGTCGAGCTCCTGGCTTGCCGCATGCGTCATGACTTTCTGCATGGCATCAACCAGAACGTCGCGAGATGGAACTCCCGCAGTGCCCATAATCACGATCGGAGTGCTCCGTAGAACTGCCGCCGGGAACGCTACCGTTGCTCCTGCGCTCTCGCCGACCTGAACGTAGCGCGTCTCCGATTCTGCGGCGGCAAACTCTTTACGCGTGATGGCCTGTAGAAAAGCCTCAGCCGGCGCACCCCACACATAATCAATCACCACCTGGAAACCGGGTTCTCCGGCCTCGTGGGCGAACCTCTCGGACAATTCGCCGGCGGGCAGATCGAGTTCGATGGTGGCATCAGCTCCAAGCTCATGTAGCGCAGCCAGAGCACTGCGATTGCGTCCGGCGGCCACGACCCGTGCTGCGCCAAGAAGCTTCGCGACCCTAATCGCAAGCCGACCCGTCACGCCCGTTGCTCCGAGGATTAGGACGCTCTCGCCTACGGCAACCTTGGCGCGCAAGGCGAGGGTAAGCCAAGCGGACACGCCGGGATTGACAATGGCGGCCGCCAATTCGTCGCGCAAGTTATCAGGAATTGCGAAGGTGAACATGCTGCGCGCCGCGGCGCGTTCGGCCATCGTCCCATACGGCGGCCGCAGCCCAGCAAAGAACACGCGCCGGCCGTCGCTCAGCCGCCCGACACCGTCGGTTCCGCAGATCGCCGGCAGCGTCTTCGGACTCGCATAGTGTGAGCCAGCGGCCATCTGCTTGTCGACGGGCTTCAGCGCGGCGCCCGATACTTCAATCATTACCTCGCCGTCAGCCGCGACCGGATCCGGGAACTCCTCATACCGTGGCGCTCCTCCGAGCGCATGCAAAACAGCCGCGTGCATCAGCTAGCCTCTCCCTGCGCGGTTCTTCTTGCACAGTTCAACCTTGGATCCTCGCGCCGATCTCTCATTTTCGTACGTTCCTCTCGTTCGCCGCAAACTTTCGGCAAAAACACTTCTTGATTGGCAGTTAAGCAACACAAGCCGGAATTCCATTTTGGCGCCCCGGGGCGACCAACACTATACACACAGCGCCTCCGATGAAGACCCGGGCACTGTCATCTATCACAGTGGAGAGCCGCTGGGTGTTTTCGCTTCCACAGGTCGGACAGGAATACTGGGCCTGAGGATTGGAAGGCAGTGGAAGAGGGACGGCGAACTTCGGCTGCCGTGCCCATGGCCTTTGAAGAGCCCTGATGTTAACTTCTCGACTACTCATCGCGAAGGGCACGTTACGACAGAAGCGCCGGGCTTGGCAAATCGAAAGGCACGATCTTCAATCCACGGGGAAAGAGCCGGAAGTCCAATCGGTATGTGCCTCTAACCGAGCGGATGAAATCAGCGCTGCTTTCGCGCCAGTTCGGTTCGCGAGCGGGCTGGGTGTTTCCTTCGAAGAAGGCGGCGTCAGGCCATATCACGGATCGTAAGGTTTCGAAACGGTGGCTGGAAGCCAAGCGCCTGGCAGGGATTCCCGAGTCGGTGGTGCTCTATTGTGCGCGGCATCGTTTTGCCACAGATGCCCTGCAGGCCACCGGAAACATCATCGCGGTGATGGACGCGATGGGGCGTGAGCGGGTCGATACTTTGCGGATTTACAGCCATCCAGAGCTGACACGGATCCGGGACGCGAGGAACAAGCGGAACGGAGCGTGCAGTGAATTGCCACAATATTGCCACAATCGGGGAGAAAATGATGTTCGGGAAAGTGGTGCTAAGTGCTTAAGAATCAGTTGGTAGCGCTACCGGGAATCGAACCCGGGTTTGAAGATTGAGAATCTTCCGTCCTAACCCCTAGACGATAGCGCCCCGCGTCGGCAGACTCAGCAATTATAACAAACCAGAACGCACGTCAGTACCTGCCGCAAGCGTGTCCTGCAATCTTCAGACGCGCGCTGGGCAAGGCTTTCCTCCATGAAGTGAAACGTTGAAACCCCGCGACTGTAGCGGGTTTTCAATTGCAGTTGACAACCTGGATTCCCCGTAGCAGAATCCCATGGAAGGCGAACAAAAAGCGAAATGATTTCACGCCCTTGAGGTTTTGCATGTCCTCGACTGCCACCCTTCGTGCCCAGATTGAGTCCTCCATGAGCGAACGACTCGCCTCGACGCTGCTGATGCGCGAGCGCTGTGCACCAGTGACAGTCTCCACCGGCGTGGCTCCACTGGATGCGCTTACGGGAGGACTGCCGCGCGGCGCATTAAGCGAAATTGTGGGGCTATCTTCCTCAGGACGCACGGGAGTGATGCTGGCATCGTTGGCGGAGGCTACCCGCCGGCTGGAACTCTGTGCCCTGGTCGATGCGAGTGACAGCTTCGATCCTGCTTCAGCAGCGGCAGCCGGCGTTGATCTTGAACGACTGTTGTGGATCCGCTGCAACGAGCAGGCGCCAAGGTCGTCGATCCCGAAGCCGGTAAGGCGAAGCGCGCTGGGCCGCCTGGAACAGGTGTTAAAGGTAACCGACCTGCTTCTCCAGGGCGGCGGTTTTGGCATGGTGGTGCTCGATATGGGAGACATTGCTCCGAATACGGCAAGACGGGTGCAAATGACATCGTGGTTTCGTTTTCGCCGCGCTGTGGAGCCCACCGCTACCGTGCTGCTGCTGTTAGAGCAGGAAGCTTGCGCGAAAACCTGTGCCTCACTGGTCGTGCACCTGGAACGCGAAGCCGTATGCGCAGGCAACACAGTGCCGGTCACAACGCAGCCGGAAGGATGGCACGTGATCAAACCCGAACCTGCGGTTCCGCAAAGTCCCCTCGTAAGCCATGCGGCCTTGCTGCATGGCATGCGGCTGCGTGCGCAAGTGCTGCGCTCGTGGACGCAACGCAAACCGATGCAATCGGCTGGCGTTCTCTTCGAACTGCGCATGGCGCGATGATTTTCGCAAGATCTTGCGACTGAGTCAGGGCACCCTGCAAAACGTAGCCAACGTAACCAACAGCTTTTGGTAAGGATCTGGATGTTCGCCTGTATATATGTTCCCGACTTTCCCGCAGAAGCCATTGTTCGCGCCGAGCCCCTGCTGCGCGAGCGTGCTGTGGCCGTGCTCGATGGTAAGCCGCCGGTGATACGCGTGGTCGCGCTCAATGAAAAAGCTCGTCTTTTGGGAATGGAGGTGGGCATGACGAAGCTGCAAGCTGCAGTTTTCACGAATCATGAGGAGATCTCTCCAGCGCCGTCCGACAACAAGCAGAACGAACGCGGCTTCGCCCACATCGGAATGTCGGCACAACGCCTGATGAACAAACTACAGAATACCCCGTCAGTTTTAAGGCTGCGCTCGGCGCAACAGGAGCAATCTGCGCATAGCGCGGTGCTCGATGTGGCGCACGCTTTTACTCCGCGGGTGGAAGACACTGCTCCGGATACACTGTTGCTCGACCTGGCGGGACTGGAACGGCTGTATGGCTTGCCGGTAACGATGGCGCGCGAACTTGCTTCCCGCATCAGTGCCGTTGGCTTGGAAGCGAACATTGCCATCTCCGCTAATCCCGAGGCAGCGATGCACGCCGCGCGCGGATTTACCGGCGTCACCGTGATCCCCGCGGGTGAGGAAGCGCAACGCCTGGCTGTACTGCCCATCCGCGTCTTGCTGGATGCCTTCGAGATAGCTCCGCAGAAACAACCGGGCCGACCGACGTCCTCCGATCGCGAACGCCATAAGTTGCGCGAACAGATACTCGATACGCTGGAGCGTTGGGGCGTCCGCGATTTCCGAACCCTCGCCCTTCTGCCCGAACACGCGTTGGCTTCACGCCTGGGGGGAACCGGAACACGGTTACAACGGCTGGCACGAGGAGCGGAACCGCGCACCTTGGCTTTATGCGAGCCGTCTACCCATTTTGAAGAAGCCCTGGAGTTGGAGTCGCCTGTGGAAACGCTGGAGCCGCTATCGTTCCTGCTCAATCGTCTCCTCGACCAGCTGTGCTCGCGACTGGAAGCGCGAGCGCTTGCCGTGCAGCAATTGACATTGCGATTGCAACTGGAGCGCCGTGTCTCCGATGAGGAGACTACAACCTTGCAGGAGTTGCGCGGCGTTCATTCATCTGCCTCCATATCCCACATTGTAGGACACAACAATCAGTGTCAGCGGAGCTTGCGGCTTCCGGTTGCCATGCGGGATACCAAGGTTTTCTTGAAGCTGCTGCAAATGGAACTGGAGGCGCATCCCCCAGGGGCTCCGGTGGTGAAGATTTGGATCACTGCGGAGCCTGCGCCGCCGCGCTCCGTGCAGCGCGGGTTGTTCCTGCCGGTTACCCCGGAAGCCGAAAAGTTGGAGATTACTCTGTCTCGCATCGCCGGCATTGTAGGGAAACGCCGAGCAGGAATTGCGCGTCTTCTGGATACCCATCGCAGAGAAGGCTTTCGAGTGGATCGCTTCGTCTGCGGGCAGGAAGAACAATCGAAAACTGCGCATACTGCCACAATGTGGGACTCTCAAGAATTCCCTGCGATTGCGTTGCGAATCTTCCGTCCGGCGCGCCGGCTGCGGGTGCAAGTCAACCAAGGGTCTCCTGCTGCACTGGCAGCCATGCCCGACGAACCCGATCCTAACGAACTGCAAGGCAAAGTTTTGTGGGCTGCGGGACCATGGCGCTCCTCCGGTGACTGGTGGACCGAACAAACCAAAAGTGAACGCACTCATAATGAAGACGAGGGGCAGCACTGGGACCGGGAGGAGTGGGACGTGGCATTAGGAGACCGGAACGGCAGCGGCGGAGTGGCGGTCTATCGTATTTATCGCGACGCCGGGAGCGGGCAGTGGTTCGCCGATGCCAGCTACGACTGAGAGAGCAGGAACTTGGCTGCTCACGATCAGCAATATTGTCGCCATCTATAAGGATTGTCATTACGAGCGAAGCGAGGAATCCGCTTCTCGGGCTTGGCCGCAATACGGACTTACAGGAGATCCCTCACGACCCGAAGGGTAGTCCTGATTGAGCTAATGTACATCGAACTTCATACCCGATCGGCATTCAGTTTTCTCGAAGGGGCGTCCGTCCCCGAGGAGTTTGCCGAAATATGTAACATCTTCGAGATGCCCGCCATGGCATTGCTCGATCGCGATGGAGTTTATGGTGCTCCGCGCTTCCATCTCGCCATGGAGAAGGTCAGGCGGAAGGCGCACATGGGGGCGGAGATCACTTCCCTGCTTCCGGCCCACACCGGGCAATCGTGCGGAATAGCGAATTTTAGTTCTACAGGAGCAGCTACGTGTCGCGTGTCGTTGCTTTGTGCTTCGCGCGAGGGCTATCAAAACCTCTGCCGCTTGATTACGCGCATGAAGCTGCGCGCTCCGAAGTATCCTGTTTCGCTTCGAAAATCGAAAGAACACCCGCAGGAAGAATTGCTGCTCAACTCGCAGGCTACGGCTTCGTTGGCAGATCTTCGCGAGTATTCGGCCGGCTTGATTTGCATGACGGGTGGTGACGAAGGACCACTGGCGTATGCATTGGCCCAGGGCGGCATGACAGAAGCCCGGCGCACGCTGGAGCAACTGGTAGCGATCTATGGCCAAGGCAATGTTTATGTAGAGCTGCAACGCCATTACGATCGCGCTCAGGAAACGCGCAATCAGGCTGCCGTCGCACTGGCACGAAGCTTGGGACTGCCGCTGCTTGCGACACAAGGTGCACAGTATGCCAAGCCGGAAGAGCGCCAGGTCCTCGATGTCTTCACCTGCATCCGCAACCATCGTTCGCTCGAGACGGCCGGACGTCTGTTGGCCCGCAATAGCGAGCGACATCTCAAGACGCCGCAGGAGATGCTGCGGCTGTTTGCCGATCTTCCCGAAGCCACGGCGAACACCGTCGAACTCTCGTCCCGACTCCAATTCACATTGAAAGATCTGGGCTACGAGTTTCCCCGTTATCCCGTGCCTGAAGGCGAGACAATGGATTCGTTGCTGCGCTTCAAAGCGATGGAAGGGGCGCGCGACCGCTACATGCGTCCCGGGCAAAGCGAGTTGTGGTTGCGGGCGCGCCGACAGATTGACCGCGAGCTTGCGCTGATCGAACAGCTCAAGCTTGCCGGATACTTCCTTATCGTGTGGGACATCGTGCGTCACTGCCGCGAGCATGGAATCCTGGTGCAGGGACGTGGATCGGCCGCCAACAGCGCGGTTTGTTATTCGCTGGGTATCACCGCCGTCGACCCGATCAGCATGGAACTGCTGTTCGAGCGTTTTCTCTCGCTGGAACGCGGTGAATGGCCCGACATTGATCTCGATCTGCCCAGCGGCGATCAACGCGAACGCGCCATTCAGTACGTCTATGCGCGCTACGGCAAACTGGGCGCCGCCATGACGGCCAACGTCATTACCTATCGCGGGCGCTCTGCGGCACGCGAGGTAGGCAAGGCCTTGGGCTTCGACGGCGAAACCCTCGATCGTTTGGCCGGGCTGGTGAGCTCGTGGGAATACAAGGACCCCGGCGACACGCTGCAGCGGCAATTCCGCGATGCCGGATTCGATCTGCGGCATCCGCGCATGCGCAAGTTCTTCGAGCTTTGCCTGGCGGTGCAGGATTTACCGCGTCATCTGGGACAGCACTCGGGCGGTATGGTGATTTGCCAGGGCCAATTGGATTCCGTGGTTCCGCTTGAGCCTGCGACCATGCCGGGACGCGTCGTCGTGCAGTGGGACAAGGAAGATTGCGCCGACCTGGGTATCGTCAAGGTCGATCTGCTGGGGCTGGGAATGATGGCGGTGCTGGAAGACACGATCACGCTCATTCGCCAGGACTACCAGGAGGTGGTCGATCTGGCGAAGCTGCCGGCCGACGATCCTGTTGTCTATCAAACGTTGCAAAAGGCGGACACGGTCGGCATGTTCCAGATCGAGAGCCGGGCGCAGATGTCGTGTTTGCCGCGGCTGCATCCCACGCGCTTCTACGACATTGTGGTACAAGTCGCGATCATCCGTCCGGGACCGATTGTCGGGCAAATGGTGAATCCGTATCTCATGCGGCGGCAAGGGCGGCAGAATGTCGTTTATCCTCATCCTTCTCTCGCTCCGGTGCTGGAACGCACGCTGGGCGTGCCACTCTTCCAGGAGCAACTGCTGCGCATGGCGATGATCGCCGCAGGCTTCAGTGGTGGCGAGGCCGAGGAGTTGCGCCGCGCTTTCGGCTTCAAACGCAGTGAACAACGCATGCGCGATATCGAGGTGAAGCTGCGCGAAGGCATGCAACGCAACGGCCTCTCGCCTGAGGCCCAAGCCGAAATCATTCTCTCGATCACCTCGTTTGCGCTGTATGGATTTCCCGAATCGCATGCCGCCAGCTTTGCGCTGATCGCCTACGCCAGTGCCTATCTGAAGTGTCATTACCTCGCTGCCTTCACAGCTGCCCTGCTCAACAATCAGCCGATGGGGTTCTATCATCCCTCGACCATTGTGAAAGATGCGCAGCGCCATGGCTTGCGGGTACGGCCGGTCGATATCATGCGTTCTGAGTGGCCGTGCACGCTGGAAGCGGAGAGTCTCACAATGTGGGATAGCCCATCTAGCTTTGCCAGCCGATCGGCCCAGCTTTCTCTGCGCATGGGATTTCGCTATGCCAAGGGCTTGGGCGAGGAGACGGCCCAGGCAATCGTGCGCCAGCGCAAGCAGCGCCCCTTTGATTCGATTGCGGACCTGGCGCATCGTGTTCCCGAACTGCGGCGCAATGAACTGGTCTTGCTGTCCTCGATTGGTGCGTTGAACTCAATTGGCTGCCCTGACAAGCAGGATCCGCTGGCCCATCTGACTCCGCAGCGAAAGGCGGACAGACCACGCCTGCATCGCCGCGATGCACTCTGGCAGGTGGAGCGCGCCGCGCGCATTGCGGGGCCGCTGCTGGATGGCATTCCCGAGGCCGATGCCGCTTCTCCGCTGCTGAGGATGACACCCGAGGAGCGCCTGGTCGCCGATTTCCAAGGTACCGGGCTCACCGTGGGACCGCATCCGCTGGCCTACCGTCGGGCCGATCTGCAGCGCGCTCGCATTCTTTCGGCGAAGGAATTAACCGAAGGCCGGCACGGACGTTACGTACGCACGGCAGGATGCGTCATCGCCCGACAAAGGCCCGGCACGGCGAAAGGTTTCGTCTTTCTCAGCCTGGAAGATGAAACCGGTATCAGCAACGCCATCATCTCGCCCGATATTCTGGAAGAAAATCGCCTGACGATCCTATCGGAGAAGTTCCTGCTGCTGGAAGGGCAACTGCAAAATCAGGAGGGCGTGATCTCGGTGAAGGTGAGCCGGGTGCGTCCGTTGCGCGACGCCTACGAGGCCGAGAGCGTGGACATTACCGACGCCGACGTGCGGTCGCATGACTTCCACTGAGAGTGACAGTCCACATGCGACTATGGTCCTGTTCGCCGAGAAACATCCGTCCGACTTAGCTCTTGACAGGCTGCCGCTCGTCCTCCGATTTTCCTTGGAGACGCCCGACGGTACTCTAAAGAGTCCGGCGCTTAGCAACGCCCGGAAGTGGAGATTCGGAGTACCCCCCTCCCCCCACCCCAATCCTTAGAATCAACAACTTGGCAAAAAATTCCGCGCAAAATCTTGAAGCAGTGGGACTTATAGGTAAATTCTTATGCCGCAGGTACTTAGCTGCTTTTTGAGACGGCGTAGGACCATCTTTTGAGGACGCTTGCCGCCATCTGGCTTGCCGTCTCGCCCAGTGCCCGCAAATTGTCAAAGAACACGGCTTCCCTGCCCTGAGGCAACAATTCTCCATTTCCATGGTGCAGCGGAGGTGGAGAGAAATTCGGTGCGATTGGTCACGTTGCAGTGTGATAAGAGGAGTGATTTTTTGTATCCCTGCGGGGACGCCGGGTGTACAGTTAGCCAGCTTTTTTGACCCGCCGCATCCAAGGAGTTCGCAGCCAACGCTCGATGCGAGCCTCGCCCAGGCTGCCCGGCCCACTCTAGAACTATCTGACGAGGGCAACGATGACCAACCATCGCAAGGGTATTGTCGCGTACTTGCTGATAGCGTTCGGGATCGCATGGGCTCCAGTAGAGATTCCGATTCGATTTATGGGAATCCCCTACGGCACCCACCTATTGAAGATGGTCTGGCTGCCCGTTGCCTTTGCGCCAGCTATTGCCGCTTTTATCGTTCGAAAATGGGTCACACGCGAGGGCTTTGCCGACGCCGGACTTAGGCCTAACTTGCGCAAGTGGCCATTCTATTTAGTGGCGTGGCTTCTGCCACTCGTGGGCACGTTGTGTATTGTCGTCCTGGCTCCACTGCTTGGAGTTGGGAAGGCGGATTTTTCACTGGCGCGGTCGTTCAAATACATGACCGAAGCCGGATTACCGGCGTACTACTCCAACCATCCATGGATAGCGCTCGGCGCGTTACCAATCGTCGCCATATTTGCGACACCCTTGCTTTTTGGCGAAGAATTCGGCTGGCGCGGCTATCTGCAACTGCGACTGTTTCCCGATCGGCCTGTCCTGAGCGCAGTTGTCACAGGCGTCATCTGGGGGGCCTGGCACTGGCCGGAGAACCTTCGGGGCTACAACTTCCCGGATCATCCCCTGATCGGCGGTTTACTTATCTTCCCTGTCACCGGAATATTCCTTTCAATTATTTTCGGATGGCTGCGTTTGAAGAGTGGGAGTATCTGGTCATGCAGCCTCGCTCACGCGGCGACAAACACGATCGCAGCTGGACTCTATTTGTATCTGTTCGCTGGCGGCCCCAGTCTGATCTTCGTCTCGTACGCCGGGATACTCGGCTGGATACCGTTAGGCGCCCTCAGCGCGTGGATCGTGTTCACCGGGCAACTCAATGCGGCGAATAACGGAAGCGTGGAGGGCGTGAGCGCCTACGAAGCGAAGGCGTGAGTCGGCCGCGACTGAGCGGGTCAGAAACCGCAGATCCCTCGCGGCTGAATCCACTCGGGGTAACACTCTTGTATAGGGGGAACGGCGCGCATGAGGCGCGCCCCTTCGGTATACCGGACAATCTCGCTACTTCTTTTCTTTCCCGGAAGCTGCGCCAACAGGCTCTGCCTTCGCTGCATCCGGCCGTCCCGGTTCGTGCCCCGCATACTCGTAGACGCCGCGTCCGGCTTTGCGGCCCAGGCGTCCAGCTTTGACATACTGCACCATGAGGGGTGCGGGGCGAAACTTCTCGCCCAATGTCTTGTGCAGGTATTCCAGGATGTGCAGGCGGGTATCGAGGCCCACCAGGTCGACCATCTCGAACGGGCCCATGGGGTGGTTCAGGCCGAGCTTGAGCGCCTTATCGATGTCGCTCGCCGAAGCCACACCTTCCTGCAACATATAAAACGCTTCATTGCCGATCATGGCGTTGATGCGGCTGGTGATAAAGCCGGGCGATTCCTTGATCACCACAACTTCCTTGCCCATGCAGGTGCCAACTTCGACGGCGGCGGCAATGGTCTCGTTGTCGGTCTCGAGGGCGCGCACGATCTCCAGCAGCTTCATCTTGTGCACCGGATTGAAGAAGTGCATGCCCACGATCTTCGGCGCACGGTAGGTGACGGAGGCGATCTCGGTCACGCTGAGCGAACTGGTGTTCGATGCAAGAATCGTAGTTGGACGGCAGACCTTGTCGAGCAGGGTGAAGATCTCGATCTTCGATTCCATCTCTTCGGGCACGGCTTCGATTACGAGATCGGCCTCGCGTGCCGCCTGCTCTACTGAAGTCGCGTATTCCAGCCGGTTGAATGCCTCTTCCGCGGCGTCCCTGGAGAGCTTTCGCAGTTCTACGGCTTTGTCGAGGTTGGCGCGAATTTCAGTTTCAGCCTTGCGCAACGTGGTGGGCAGTATGTCTTCAAGGATGGTACGAAACCCGCCCAGCGCCGCGGCGTGCGCGATGCCTCGACCCATGATGCCTGCGCCAATGACTGCTACGGTGCGAATCGCGGGCATTCGCTATTCCGCCTTTTCCAGCGTCTCGACCAGTGCGACAAAGTTGGGATCGGACTTGCGCATATACTCGGCAAGGCGCTTCTTTTCTTCTGTGCTTACCATGTAAAGACTCGCGTTGATGCGGCGGAGAGTAGCCGCAATGTCGTCGACGTAGTTCATCATGCGAATGAGTTCACCTGTGGCGGCCATAAAATCCTTTCCATCGGACAGCAGCGATTTTAAGAGGACAACGCCCAACTCAACCGTGGCTCACGAATGAGCAGCACAGAATTCGGTTTGGGCAGTGGGCAATCTCTTATTTTCGTCGTCAGTCGCCAATTAGTAAAGCGCGCCTACGGAACGATTCCTCCCCGCGTTTGTAAGGCCTGCCCTGAAACAACAATTTCGCATCTAAGAGCGAGGGAGCATAATGCCCTGGGGGAATCCTGCGTCTCTGAACGTCCTTTGCTATGAGAAAGACTTCATCGGCCTTAGTGGAACAACCTGCGGAAATCTCCGAGTGCCTTGATTGGCTGGCAGCGGACCGGCTCACCAACCGGCCGTTGTCTACCTACCGCATGCAGTTCAACAGGGACTTTCATTTTGAAGACGCGCGCCGGCTCGTCTCCTATTTCCAAAGTCTCGGCATCTCTCATTATTATGCGTCGCCGATTCTGAAGGCGCGCGCCGGCAGCACTCACGGTTACGACATCATCGACCACAACCAATTGAATCCGGAAATCGGCACGGAGATGGAGTTTCGCGCGCTGGCTGGCGAACTAAAGACCCGTGGCATGGGCCTGGTTCTCGACACCGTGCCGAACCACATGGGAGTGGGCCACGGGACCAACCCGTGGTGGCAGGATGTTTTGCAGAACGGGCGCACCTCCGTCTACGCCGACTATTTCGACATTGAGTGGGAACCTCTGAAGCCCGAGCTCCACGGTAAGGTCTTAATCCCGATACTCGGCAACCAATACGGCGTGGACCTTGAACAAGGGAACATTACTATCTCGCTGGAAGACAACCGTTTTCGCGTCAGGTATTTCGACAACATGTTGCCGATCGATCCTCAGACGATTCCGTTGATCTTCGAGCCGTTAGGAAATCTCGCCGCACGCGGAGCCTCTTCGAACCCTTCTACGCTGGAGTTGATTAAGCTACTCGGCGAGTTCAAGCTGCTGCCGGCAAACTACGTGATGGATGGAGAGCGTATCGCCCGGCGTCAGCGGGCGATTCCTGCACTGCTGGAAAGGCTGGAGCAGTTGCTGGCGAACAGCTCCGACGTTCGGCGTCTGGTTGATACGGCGTTGCGAAGAATCAACGGGGGGGCACCCGATGCGCACAGCTTCGACGCGCTTCACCGCCTGCTGGAGGCCCAGGTATACCGCCTGGCATTCTGGCGAGTCTCCGGCGAGGAGATCAATTACCGTCGCTTCTTCGACATCAACGACCTGGTAGGGATGCGCACGGAGGATCCCCGGGTGTTCCGCGACACGCACAAGCTGATGCGGCAGTTTCTGGGCGAGGGACTCATCTCCGGTCTGCGCATCGACCATCCCGACGGACTACTGAATCCCGCGCAGTACTTTACCCGATTGCAGATGCTCTACGCCGCAAGCCAGTGTTGCGGGCCGGAACCGTCACCACCCCTCGCCGAGAGTGGTATTGAGCTGAGCGTGCAGACTGCCTTGCTGGAGCGGGCGGCGGATCCAGCCTCCCCGCTCTATGTAGTAGTGGAAAAGATCCTGGAACCCGGCGAGGAACTGCGCTCCGACTGGCCGGTCGATGGCACAGTTGGCTACGAATTTGCAAACGTGCTGAACGGAATCCTGATCGATCATCGCAGCGAACGCTATTTCACGAATCTGTACCACCGCGTGATTGGCGGCGCCATAGACGTGGAAGCGCTCATTTATGACAGCAAGAAACTGATCATGGACAACGCATTGGCGAGTGAAGTGAATGTGTTGACCCACATGCTCGACGAACTTTCCAGCCAGGACCGCCGGGCGCGGGACTTTACTCCTAACGTTCTGCGGCGGGCGATCCGCGAAACCATCGCCTGCTTCCCCGTGTACCGCACCTACATCGACGAGCGCGGTAACGTGCAGGAGTGGGACCGCCGCTACATTCAGCAAGGCATCGACCGGGCCAAACGGCGCAATCGCAATATCCCTCCCGCAGCATTCGATTTTCTGCGAAGCATGTTGCTGCTCGAAGCTGACGACGGCGGCGCGATGATGTTCGGTTACCGTAAGCAGCTTTACTTTACCCTCAAGTTTCAACAACTGACCGGCCCCGTGATGGCGAAAGGGCTCGAAGATACCGCGTGTTATGCGTACACGCGCTTCATCTCGGTAAACGAGGTGGGGGGATCGCCGGCGGACTTTGGATTTCCTCTAGGCGAGTTTCATCGCGGCAATCAGATTCGCGCGAGGCGTTGGCCGAACTCGATCCTGGCCACATCGACGCACGACACCAAGAGAAGTGAGGATGTTCGGGCGCGCCTCGATGTGCTCTCCGAGATGCCGCGGACCTGGTCTTCGACTGTGATGAAGTGGCGGCGGCTGAATCGCACGCGCAAGCCAAAACTTCCCGATGGACGAACGCCTCCCGATAACAACGAGGAGTACCTGCTCTACCAGACGATTGTCGGCGCGTGGCCGATGTACATGCACGGCGAAGCAGACCGGGCGGAGTTCGTGCGCCGTATTCAGCAATATATGGAAAAGGCGCTGCATGAAGCAAAGGTCAATGTCAGCTGGATCAACCAGAAGCCTGAATACGTGGCTGCGATCAACGATTTTATCGCTGCAATCCTTTCACCCGGGCCTCGCGGCAAACATAACTTGTTTTGGGATTCACTACAGAAGTTCTTGCCGGCCGTCATCTACTTTGGAGCGATCAACTCCCTTACGCAGACGCTGCTGAAACTCACCAGCCCGGGGGTGCCCGATATTTATCAAGGCCAGGAGATGTTTGACTTCAGCCTGGTCGATCCTGACAATCGCCGTCCGGTCGATTTCGAAGTGCGTACCCGTGTTCTGGAGGAGTTGATGGCGCGGGCGGCTTCGGAAGACGCCGTGAGTCTCGGCGAGGAATTGCTGCGCGGGTATCGCGATGGCCGCATCAAGCTCTGGCTGACTTGGCGCACTCTGAAATTCCGCAACGAAAACAAAGAGCTGTTTCAGTCTGGCGACTATATTCCCCTGCAGGTCTTAAACGATAAGGATGAGCACCTGGTTGCCTTCGCTCGGGCGCATGAAGGGAAAGCCGCAATCGTCGCAGCTCCGCGGCTGTCGTACACAATGATGAGGGGCGGGGAAAAACCGCCTCTGGGAGCGGCGTGGGGGCACATTGAAGTGGTCTTGCCGGAAGAGGCAGCGGGGCGGCGTCTGCGCAACGTGATCACTGGAGAGATCCTGACGGCGAGCAGCGACAATTCGCTGTTATGCCGCGAAATCTTCGCCCATTTTCCCGTCGCCTTGTTGTCCCTGGTCTGAGGGCGTTTTCACACACACATCCCGGTCGGTGATCTCGACCAAGGTCGCCAGCTTTTGGGCCAACTCGGGGGTGAGCGCCGTCTCCGGCAGACGCCACGACCAATTGCCCTCGGTCTGGCTGGGAACGTTCATGCGTGCCTCGGAGCCGAGACCGAGAATGTCCTGCACCGGCAGGATTGCTAGAATCGCCACCGAGGTGAGTGCGGCACGAACAAAGGCCCACGCCACGCCTGCGTCATCGCAGATTCCCAAGTACAGCTTCGCCAGAGTTTTTTCATGTTCGGTGGCCGACGAATTCCACCAGCCAAGCGTGGTGTCGTTGTCATGGGTGCCGGTGTAGACCACCGAATCAGGCCCGTAGCGATGGGGCAGATAGATGTGGGCGCCCCGGTCGCCGAATCCGAACTGCAAGACCTTCATGCCCGGTATATTTAACTTTTTTCGCAGCTCATGCACTTCGCGGGTGATGTAGCCGAGGTCTTCTGCGATGAATGGCAACTTGCCGAGCGCGGCGCGCAAAGCATCGAACAACGCCGTGTTGGGACCTTTTACCCAGTGTCCATGGACCGCTGTCGGCTCGGCAGCCGGTATTTCCCAGTAAGCTTCGAAGCCGCGAAAGTGGTCGAGCCGCAGAATGTCGCACGTTTCAGTGCCCCAGCGTATGCGATCAATCCACCAATCATAGCCTCGCCGCTCCAGCGCCTCCCAGTTATATAAAGGATTGCCCCAGCGCTGGCCGGTTTCGCTGAAGGCGTCGGGAGGCACTCCCGCCACCACTTCCGGCGACAGGTCATCCTGCAGGCGAAAGATTTCAGGATGCATCCATACGTCCGCGCTGTCGTAGCTGACGAAGATGGCGACATCACCGATGACGCGAATCCCGCGGTCTGAGGCATAGGCACGCAAAGCGCTCCACTGTTCAAAGAACGCAAACTGCAGGAATCGCTCCTCATCGATCGAGGCTTGTAACTCCAAGCGCAGCTTGGCGATCGCGTCCGGCTTACGATGGACTACGTCGTGCGGCCACTCGCTCCAGGCTTGACCCTCGAAGTGCTCGCGAAAAACGCTATACAGAACGTAATCTTCGAGCCACCATTTATTTTCGCTGCAAAACCGTTGGTATCGCGCGAGCCCTAGCGTGCCCGCCGACTTCAAGAATCTTCGGGCGGCCTCGCGCAACAGCGGCAATTTTTGCTCGCGGACACCCGCAAAATCGACAGGATGTTCCCCATTAGGAAGCTCGCCGACTCGGCCGCGATCGATCAATCCCCGGTCGGCAAGACGCTCGAGGCTGATCATCAGTACGTTGCCCGCAAATGCGGATGTGCAAGAGTACGGGGAGTTCCCATAGCCGACTGGGCCCAACGGCAGAACTTGCCATAACGTCTGCTTCGCCGCCGCCAGCCAATCGAGGAACCGGTAGGCGGCAGGCCCAAAATCGCCAATGCCTCCTCGGGAAGGCAGCGACGTGGGATGCATGAGAACGCCAGATGAGCGTTGAGAGAGCATGACCTACTTTACGCAGAAGATAAGGAGTCGAAGAGCAGACCCGCGGAACGAACTCCGCGGGCACCCAGCGAATGTGGGAAAGAGCCGGCAGATACCCTGCCAGCCCGGCATCCGAGGAAGCGAAGAAGAGCCTAAGTCCCTTCCGACTGGGCCGTCATGCGCTCCATTTCCTGCTTGTTGATCTTGATTTTTCCCTGCTTTTCGAGTTGATCACGCAGGTTCTGGACGTAAAGAGCTTCCATGGCCTGACGCTTCTGTTGCAGCAACGTCTCCTTTGCCGTGTCCCAGTTTTGCTTTACCTGGGCTGCGGAGGGCTCCTGCTTCTCGAGAACCGAGAACACAATTCCGTTGCTGCCGCCCTGAACTGGGCCGCTGATCTCGCCTTGCTTCATGCCAAACGCTACGCTGGCTGGCCCGCTCATCTGACCGATGTCGGGAATCTGCGCGCTAGCGTCGACCAGGTCACTGGTCTTTACCGTTGCGCCAGCTTCCTTGGCGGCCTTCGCCAGGTCATGTTCAGCCCGAGCGCGATCGGAGAGCTGTTGCGTCTTCTGCACCAGTAACGACTGTGCGCGCTGGTTCTTGAACTGCTCTTCCAGTTGCGCCTTGGCCTGCTCGAACGTCGGAGTCTGCGGCGGCTGAACTTCCGTCACCTGGAACACTGCGTAGCCTTGCGGAATCGTCGCGGTCTCCGGAGGATTGTTCTTGTTGGCGGCGAACAGCGCTCCGGCGAAATCCGGCGCACTTCCTACCCCGGGAAGCGTGTCCCCCTTGGCGATAAGGTCGGTCGTCGTGATGGCCAGCCCCTTTTGCGAGGCAGCCTTATCCATTCCGATGGCGCGAGCCAGCGTCTGCACCGCATCCGCCTGCTTTCTCGCCTCAGCAGCAGCTTTATCCTTCTTAAGAATCGGTTCGATCTGGGCCTTCACTTCATCGAGCGACTTGAGATGAGCCGCCTGCTTGTCTTCTACTCGAATGATGTGAAAGCCATAGCTGGTGCGGATGACGCCAGTCGTCTGGCCCTTGGGGGTGTTGAAGGCAGCCTGCTCGAATTCAGGAACCGTCTGTCCCTTGCGGAGAGCCGGCAATAGTCCGCCATTCTGTGCGCTGCCCGGATCCTCGGAATACTTCTTGGCCAGATCGGCAAAGTTCGCGCCGGCCTTCAACTGCTTTTCAATGTCTTCGGCCTTTGCCCTGGCGGCATCCACGCCCTTCTGATCGACCTTGCCATCGGCGCCGGGAACCGGGGTCTTAATCAGGATGTGGCGAACCGTCACCGTTTCGGGCAGGCGAAACTCGTCCTGGTGCTGGTTGTAATACTTCTGCAAATCATCCTGCGAAACCTGGATATTGTCGGCGATCTTGGTGTCGTCAATAACGATGTAGCGCGCCTTCCGCTTCTCGGGAATCGAGTTCACCAGCTGGGCTTTGTTCGCATCGTAAAACGCTTTCAGTTCTTCCGTGCTCGGGTTGATCTGCTTCTTCATATCGTCGAGCGTCAGGACTGCGTATTCGAGCTTCACCTTGGTGTCTTGCTTCTGCACCTGCTCGGTAATTTCCCGATCATTGACGGAGACGGCGGCTCCGACCGTAGCGAGCAGCTTCTGTTCCGCCATCTGCGCCTTCAGCTCGTGCTCAAATTGCGCTACGCTCAGACCAAACTGGCTCTGGATGAAATTTTCGTAACCCTCCTGGCCAATGAAATTGCCGCCAGGGAAAAACGCCTGCCCCCATTGCCCCTGGTGAAGGAAGTTCACCAATTCTTCATTTCCCACGCCCAAACCCATGCGATCGGCTTCGTAAACCAGGGCTTTCTGGCTGATGAGGTTGTCTGCCGCACGGGAGAGCAAATAAGGCATCAGTTGCGGCGGAACGTTTCCGCGGAACTGTTGGCGGCCGATCATGCGCGCCTGCTGATTCACATCCACCAGACTGATCGGCTGATCGCCAACCTTGGCCACCACTCCCGCTTCGGTCAGGCCACCGCCGACGTAATCGCCGAAGAGGCCTCCGGGAACCAGGGTGATGATCATCATCACGCAAATCACAACCAGAATGGCGCCCAGAATGATTTTCTTCATGGGGCCGGGCTTTTGCAGAAATCGCAGCATGCTGAAAGGAACTCCAAAGTCGAGGCTGAATTATTGATTATAAACCAGCGGAGACGCTCCTGAGGGCTTGGCGGGTCAACCACTTACAGGGCGATGCTGCCCCGGGAGCCATCAAGCTGTCCCCTGACACCACTCAGCCGTCAAAACTCCCCACAGACTGGCGATGCTTCCCAACATCCCCTGCATCTATGTTGTAATAAAGGCACGTGAGTATGTCGCAGCGTTCCACAGGAATTCGCCGGCGGGTTATCGCCGCCAAACGCAGGCTTCGCGAACTGAAAATGGTCGCCAAGGGAGTCGCCTCGACTGACCATCCGGTGCTGGCGCACATCATTCCAATCCGGCGCTGTAACCTGTCGTGTACCTACTGCAACGAGTACGACGACTTCTCCAACCCGGTCCCTCTGGACACCCTCAAGCGCCGCATCGACGATCTGGCACGGCTCGGCACCACCATCATTACTCTAAGCGGCGGTGAGCCGCTGCTCCATCCCGAGCTGGACGGGTTGATCGCGCACATGCGCAAGTATCCCGTCATTACCGGGATGATCACCAATGGCTACCTGCTGAATCCGGAGCGCATTCAGCGGTTGAATCGCGCCGGCCTCGACCACATGCAGATCAGCATCGACAACGTGAAGCCCGACGACGTGTCGAAGAAGTCGTTGAAGGTGCTGGACGTGCGTCTGAAGTTTCTCGCGGAACATGCCGATTTCCACGTCAACATCAATTCTGTGGTGGGCGGTGGCATCCACAATCCGCATGATGCGCTGGTGGTCGGCAAACGTGCGGTGGAACTCGGCTTCACCTCGACCATCGGAATCATTCATGATGGCGGCGGCCAACTGCGACCGCTGGGCGACGAAGAGCGGGAAGTTTTCCTGCAAATGAAGAACCTGGACAAACGCCACTATTCGCGCCTGAACTGGTTCCAGAACAACATTGCCAACGGCCTGCCCAACAGTTGGCGATGCCGCGCCGGCGCCCGCTATCTGTATATCTGCGAGGACGGTTTGGTGCATTACTGCTCGCAGCAGCGAGGCTATCCTGGAATTCCGCTGGAGAACTATACCGTCGCCGATATTCGCCGGGAGTTTCTCACGGAGAAAAGTTGCGCGCCGCACTGCACGGTTTCGTGTGTCCACCAGACCTCCTACTTCGATTTCTGGCGCGCGCCCCAGACCATTCACACCCCACCCGCGCAGGTCAACACCGGCCAACTGGTGCAGCTCAAGTAGTTGGACGCAAGACTCTCTGCAACCGGGGGCCCCATTTCACCTAATTCATCGTTGCACGCGCGGGCACTGTTACATCAAGTCATGGTCGAAGGCTCGAAATCGCTGCAGAAGGATGCGGGCCCGGCTCCTCGGATGTGCCTCTGCGAGTCACCAAGCGCCGACACGTTTGAGTTCCGCAGCTATCTTGGAAGAGCGTGCGCTCCCAAGGTCGCGCTGCCTTGTAAAGCGAAGTGTTGGTAATGCGTAGGTCGTAAATCGGCCGCTACTGAGGGGTCTCGATCATTTGCGAGCTGGGCCTGCGATGCTATAATTCAGAGGCCATCCTGCAGGGTTCCTTCACAAGCGGGCGCGTAGCTCAACTGGCAGAGCAACTGACTCTTAATCAGTAGGTTGAAGGTTCGATTCCTTCCGCGCTCACCAAGTCAGCGTCGAACTGGCTTGGGAGGGGCGAGTCCTGAGCAGAAATTCAGACGGCATATTCTTTGATGCGGTAATTTTGGAGGTTGTGTTTGAACCACGCAATGGTTTTTCGAAGGCCGTCTTCCAGACGAATGCGTGAGGTCCAGCCCACCAACTCGTGAGCCAGTGTCGTGTCAGCGCAAAGCCTCTCGACTTCGCTCTTCTCTGGACGTATTCTTTGCTCTTCCGGCAGCAGGGTAAAGTCCTTACCGAGAATTTCGCCGATCAGCTTAGCGAGATCACCAACGCTGATCTCGGTTCCTGAGCCAAAGTGAATGGTCTTCCCAATCGCTCGCGGTTCACTTGCGGTGCACAAAAATGCCTCAACCGTGTCGGAGACGTAGCTAAAATCGCGAGTAGGCGTCAGCGCACCCACCCGCACTTCAGAGCCTGACATGGCCTGAGCAATGATCGTAGGAATCACTGCGCGCGCCGACTGCCGAGGCCCATACGTGTTGAACGGGCGCACGACGGAGACAGGCATCCCAAACGAAAGAAAATAGGATTCGGCGATCTTATCGGCTCCGATTTTGCTCGCGGAGTAAGGCGACTGCCCTTGTAACGGGTGCTCTTCGTCGATGGGCACATAGCGCGCAGTGCCGTAAACTTCACTGGTCGAGGTGCACAACACCCGCTCGCTTCCCAAATCGCGAGCTGCCTGTAGCACGTTAAGCGTACCTTCAATGTTGGTGCGCACGTAAGACTGGACTGCACGATACGAATAAGGGATACCAATGAGCGCAGCGAGATGAAAGACGACCGAGCGACCATTCACGGCGCTGCGAACACAGTCGAAGTCGCGGATATCTCCGAGGGCGATCTCGATGTGGCTCCTTACCGGAGACGAGTCGAGCCATCCGGCTTGCCCGGTCGACGTATATCGCACCAGGGCCCGGACGTGGGCGCCCAGTTCGACGAGTCGCTCGACCAGGTGACTGCCGATAAAGCCGCCCGCTCCGGTGACCAGGACGCTGCGACCGCTCCAGGCTGCGTCGTTCAAACCATCCCCGATGCCAGATCGAGCTCCGCCTTCTCGTACTGTTCGATCCGTCCAATATCAATCCAGTATTCACGAATCGGAAAGCTGATGACGGTACCTCCGGATTCGATGACAGCGCAGATAAGATCTGTCATATCGAAGCGTCTGCCCTCCGGCACAAGTCGGCAAATACTGCGGTCGGCGATGTAGATGCCCGCATTGATAAAGTGTCGCAGCACGGGCTTTTCTTGAATGCTCACTACCCGGACTCCTTGAGTATCTACCACGCCGAAAGGCACTTCAATGTCATATTGCCTCACTCCGACCGTCAGCAGGGCCCGGTGCTCGCGATGAAAATCGAGCATAGCACGCACATCGAGACTGGTCAGAACATCGCCGTTAATGATCAGGAGAGGATCCGTTCCAGAGGTCATTTTGGCCAGGCCGCCGGCCGTGCCCAGCGGTTCCTCTTCCTGGAAATACCGCAGTTCAACTCCGAAACCGGAGCCATCTTTAAAATGTTCTACGATCGCGTCACTAAGATGATGAGTTGCGAGATTAACGCTGCGAATTCCCGATTGGCGAAGCTTTGCCAGCGTGTGCTCCAGCGACGGACGGCCATTGAGCGGCAGCATCGGCTTGGGAACTTTCTCCGTGAGCGGCAGCAACCGCTTCCCGTAGCCGCCCGCCATGATCACCCCGGTCAGAGGCAATTCGCTTTGCCGCATAATTTCGTGCAGCACGGCCAACCCGGAAACTCTGCCACGCTCATCGAGCAGGGGTATCTGGCGGACGCTGTGACGTTCCATCAAACGTAGTAATTCGCGCTCAGGAGTTCCCATGTCAGCCACTACAGGCTTATCTTGTTTAGGCTTCAACAAACGCGACAGCGCATGGTCGAGATCGATCCCAGCCAGGATTGCCCGTCGAATATCGCCGTCAGTAACCGTTGCCAGAACGCGTTTCTCGCTATCGACCACCAGCGCAATGCCTTTTGCACAGTGGTCAATCACCTCCATTGCCGCGCGAATGGAAGACTCCTCCGTAACTAGAGGAAGCTTCACCTCGTCTGGCCGCGTGACTCTCCAGGATAAAACGCCACCCAGATTTTGTTTCCCTAGCGCTCTTCCGTCCATCAGTGAGTTCTCCCAGCGAATTGGGCAGGTGTTCTCTGCCTACTTCTCAGGATTCCGGCAAGTTATGACGAGCTGTTCCACCATGTGCTTCTCAGGCTGTCGGCCTTAAATTTCCAAGAGGTCGTGCCGGATCGAATGCACAGCAATCCCAAGGCTTGGTAGATCGTGTTCAATAACGATACTCCTGTGGAAGAGTGGTCGGGGGTGTTGAAAGCGCTACCGTTCTCCTCTACATTTACCATAGTTCAGTCCGCGCTTGCTTCCAGCCAGAGGCTACGTTTCGGCGTACCAGACAATCAGAGACGGCACGCCGGTGGCTGTTCTGGTTGAGGCTGACGATGTACGGGCCCCTGTTTCCTCTACTACTCAGGCCGCTGAATGCACTGCGCTTCGCCCCGGGTGAGGCCGGTTACGATGCCGCGACTCCGTATGGCTACGGCGGCCTGCTTCTACTCGACGGGGCTAGACGCGCAAACGAACGCCGGGGCCGCCAAGTTCTGCAGGGTTTGCGGATTGGTGTCGCGAACATGAGGTGATTACGGCCCACGTTCGGCTTCACCCGGTGCTGCAACAGGAAACATGGTTTCGCGGTGATTTGGGGGATGACTTTGGGCTGATTTTGCTTGGGCCTACGATCGCCATCGATCTGGCGCGCTGGGACCCGGCAACCAACCGCATCGCGACTCTTAGCAAACAACTGTTTTACAAGATTTATGAACAGCGGATGACGGAGCTCGAAGCCGGCGAGTATTACCATTTCAGCTTCGAATATTACCGGTCACTGGCGGAGGGACTAGGGCAGCGGCTCGACATTGCCATTGCCTGGTTGAACGGTGGACCCGTGGGGGCGGCGCTTTTCATGACCGATCGCTGGTTGTCGCACTACCACCTCAGCGCGCCTAACGACGAAGGCCGCGCCTATAAGGCCACCACACTGATTTTGAACAGCGCCGCGGAACGTGCCCGGATTCTGGGTTGCGAACGCTTGCACCTGGGAGGAGGCGCGCGCGGTGAAGACAAGCCGTTTGTCTTCAAGGAGAGCTTCGGCGGCGACTCCTATCGATATTCCTGTCTGTCGTTGATTTGCGATCCGGTTGGTTACCGTAGCCTGGCGGAGAAGCGAATGGCGACGCCCGACCTACCGCCGATGCGACCCAATTTCTTTCCGGAGTACCGAGCCTAACTGTCTATGTCAAATCCCACCTTGCTAACACAGTTCCTTGCCATCGATGGTGGCGATCGCCTGCGGAAAACTGCTTTTCCGCCCTGGCCGTGGTTCGACGAAGAAACGATCCAGGCCGCTGCGCAAATCCTGCGTTCCGGCAAAGTGAACTACTGGACCGGCGAGGAAGGCCGTGGGTTCGAAGCGGAATACGCCGCCTCGCTCGGCTGTAAATACGCCATTGCGTTGGCGAATGGAACAGTCGCGTTGGAACTGGCACTTTATGCGCTGGGCATCGGACCGGGTGACGAGGTGCTGGTGCCGAGCCGCACCTTTATCGCTTCCGCGAGTTGTGCCGTGATGCGGGGTGCGTCTCCGGTGATGGTCGATGTCGATCGCGACTCGCAGAACATAACCGCCGAAACCCTGCGAGCGGCAATCACTCCACGGTCCAAGGCGATTGTCGCCGTGCACCTGGCAGGATGGCCATGTGATATGGACTCCATTCTTGAAGTCGCGCGCGAGTATGGCCTGAAAGTGATTGAAGATTGCGCCCAGGCCCATGGCGCCCGCTACAAAGGGCGGCCGGCAGGCTCAATGGGAGACTGCAACGCCTTCTCGTTCTGCCAGGACAAAATTATGACTCTCGGGGGAGAAGGAGGTCTCGTCACCACAAATGATGACGATCTGTGGTCGCGCGCCTGGGCCTTCAAAGACCACGGCAAGAGCTATGACGCGGTCTACAACCGCCCTCACCCGCCTGGATTCCGCTGGCTACACGAGTGTTTCGGTACGAACTGGCGCTTGACCGAAATGCAAAGTGCGATTGGTAGAGTCCTGCTCCGCCAGTTGCCTGCGTCCATCGAGCGCCGGCGGTCGAATGCCGAGATCCTGACGCAGCGCTTTTCGCAGCTGCCTGCCCTTCGCCTGACGGTGCCCCCTGAGGACGTGTTCCACTCTTATTACAAATACTACGCGTTTTTACGTCCGGAGCGGCTGCGGTCGGGCTGGAGCCGGCAGCGCATTATTGAGGCGGTCAACGCGGAAGGAGTCCCGTGCTTCAGCGGTAGCTGCAGCGAGATTTATCTGGAGAAGGCTTTTTCCGAACACCTGCGGCCGCACCATCGTCTGCCCGTAGCGATGGAACTGGGGGAGACCTCGCTGATGTTTCTGGTTCATCCAACCTTGACCAAAGAGGACATGAACGATACGGCAGACGCAGTGGAAAAAGTCCTTACCCATGCGACGAATTGACTTTCCGAGTTGCCGGAGATCCAGCAATTCTTGAGAATCCAGAAAATTGCAGACGCGCTTCTGAACGATTGCATCCTAAACTCTTTAAAGGTTGTGTCAAAAAAGAGATTGGGAATCTCAAACCAACGACTATTTGGTGGCCGGGGTGGGTTACACGAAGTGCTGGGGTGATCAGGGTCGGTCTCGACCTTCGATCGTTCAGGCGAGATTGGCCAGGAGTTTGGGCTGCCTTCGCGGCGGTCACAGGGTTAGTCTTTTGACCTCGGAAGATTGGCAGTGAGACGGGAAGGTGGTAGCCTACACGCAATCGTCTGATCTCGTCGCGTGCTTTGTCGCTGGTCCGAGCGAAGCCGTTTCTGCTTTAGAAGAAGGTGGTTTTGAACTGTTCCTGCCGGTGCTGGGCCTGGACCATGAGCTCCTGGAACTCTGGTTCATGATGAAGACTTTGCAACAGAGGATCGCGCAGGAAGTAGGGATAACAGAAAAATCCTCCCCCGACACTTCGGCGCAGCATGTGCAGAGAGGAACGCTTGTCCCCCAGGACCGCGTAGGCTTGCGCCACTTTGTATAGCCCTTCCGGATCGGTCACGCCGCGCTCTTCGATCCTGTCTTCGGTTTGTTGCAGGAGTTTCAAACCGGCCGCGTTGTCGTGTCGAATCGAGTCGCTCAACGCCTTCCCCACCATCGCCGGTAGCAACGAGGGGTCCCGTTGAAAAGCGTAATCGAAATCTTTGGCCGCTTGCTCACGATGGTTCAGGTAGAACTCGCCAAAACCGTGGTAGAACCGGATGTAAACCGAATCGTTGGTGGGCAGACTCTGCAAGAACTTCTCATACTCCCCTAAATACAGATAGCTGTTCATGGCCGAGCTGTTGATTTTGACCTGGGGATTGTTCTGGCGTGCCTTTTCGCACTCCGCCAGCGACTCCTGCAACATGCCGGCGAACCGGTAGGCATAGCCTAGTTCCCAGTGCGCCTCCGCGTTATTGGGACTGTCTTGCAGGACCGACCGCAGCAATGGCACGGCCCGCTCGACCCGGCCCGTATCGGTGAACAGATTGGCCATGTAGATGCGCGCTTCAATCAGCGCCGGATTTAAGGCCAGCGCTTTCTCATAGGCAGCCTCCGCCTTGCCATATTGCTCCCGGCCACCGAACTGCAACGATGCGTTGGTGGTGTAAGCTCGCCCAAGGTGGGCCCACGCCGGCGCGTACGTTGGTTCCAGCGCCACGGACTTCTCCAGCATGTCGACCGCGGCCGCAAACTGGTTTAGCGAATAGAAATCGATTCCCCGCAGATAGTCTTCGTAAGCCAAGGTGTTGATCGGCTTTTCAGGTTTAAGGTTCGCGGCTTCCGCCGGCGATAGATGCAATTCCAATTGCTTGATGATCTGCTGCGACACGCGATCCTGCACGGTCAACAATTTGTCGTACTTCAGATCAATCGATTCCCGCCATAGAATCTTGTCGGGCTTCACATCGATCAGTTGGGCGGTGATGCGCAGATCATCGCCGTCTCGAAGGAAGCTGCCGGTGAGCAGCGTGTCGACGTTCAACTCCCTGGCAACCGCTTTGGGATCGATGATCTGGTTACGATACTTGTCGACCGAAGACGAGGGTCGGACCGTGAGGGCGTTCACATAGCCGAGTTTGGTGATGATTTCGTCGGCCAGGGAAAATCCAAGAAAATCGGTTTCCGGATCCTGCTTGAGATTGCGAAAAGGCAGGACCGCAAGACTACGGGGCTCCGTCGAGTTTGGCGGAGTATGCGACTTCCTGACCAGAAAGTATCCTACGACCAAAACCGCGACCAGCAACATCAGCGCGATTCGCCATAATCCCCAGCCTGCAGGCGAAGCAATCCTGTCGGCATCGAGAAGAGGACGCAGCGCCCGCGGCGGCGTCTTCCTGTCTGCTCGAGTGGGCGTTCGCTGCCGGACCGTCCCGCGAAGCTTGCGTTGAAACTCCGCTTCTTTCTTGTAGTCCTGCAGGTCGATCAGCAGGTCCTTCGCGTCCTGGTAGCGGGTGTCGCGATCTTTGCGCAGCGCTTTTCCGACGATGCGTTCGATCTCGGGCGGCACATCCGGAACAACATCCGAGAGCGGCGGCGGGTCTTCTTTCAGAATTTCCGCGATCACATCGCTTCCCGTCTCACCTTCGAAAGCTTGCTTCCCGGTAATCAGTTCGTAGATCACCGATCCCAGGCTGAAAATGTCACTGCGCCCATCGACCGCCGCCCCCCGCGCCTGCTCCGGAGACATGTACTTGGTGGTACCCATCACCATGCCGGTTTCGCTGGTTGACGTTGCCACCGACGATACGGCGCGGCGAATCGACTGTCCCGCGCGGATCTCGGTCAGCTTGGCAATACCGAAATCGAGGACTTTCACAATCCCGTCGGTGCGCAGAATTATATTTTCAGGTTTGATGTCGCGATGAACAATTCCACAGGCATGGGCCGCCGCCAGGGCGCTGGCAATCTGGATTGCAATATCGATGGCGGCGTTCAACTCAAGACGTCCGCTTGCCATCTTGCGGCGCAGAGTAACGCCTTCGATGAACTCGGAGACGATATACACCATTCCCTCGGCTTGCACGAATTCATAAATCGTCAGAATGTTGGGATGGTTCAGGGCTGAAGCGGCTTGCGCTTCCTGTTCGAAACGCCGCAGCGCACGCTCGTCACGGGTCAGCTCGGGGGCCAGGGTCTTGATCGCAACTTTGCGTCCGAGTTGTACGTCCTCGGCCAGGTACACTTCGCCCATGCCCCCGGCTCCCAGCATGGACAAGACTTTGTAGTGCGACACCTGGTCGCCCGGAGCAATAATTTGGCGAGTCGCCTCCCCCACGACATCATTGGCCGCCTGGGAGACGACCTGTTGGAGAAAGTCTATGGGCGTCTCGGCGGAGTCCAGCAGGGCGGCTATTTCCTTGCGGAGTTCCGGGTCGTTGCAGTTCTTATCGAGAAACTCCGCACGAGCAGCGGGCTTCAGCTCGAGAGCCGCATAAAACAAGCTTTCGAGCCGTTGCCACCGATCTGAGGAAGGAGACATGGCAGGTTCCTCACCATCTTAAATCGGTTTGCCATCCGGTTGATCCAACGAAATGCGCAAGCAACGGTACAGAACAGGACGAGCACGGCGATCAGAATCGGCCACGCAGGACGCGATCCCGACCCAACCGGTCATAGTCCACAGTATGACAGCCTTCGCAGGTTCGGCAACCCTGGTAGTTTGGTTTGCCTATAGGGAAAAAATCTAGCGGCTTACCCCTTTTGCAGCGCCGGAAGCATCGGCCTAAACGGCTGGAAGGCGGTTTCCATCAGAGCGGCGTCTCGCCCTTGGTTGAGTCTGGCACCCCATTCCGGCAACTCCAAGGGTCGCCCCAGCGGTCCTTAGTTGTCAGCTTCTACTGCATCTTCTCTCCTGAGGGCCAGCGAAACTTTGTGTCCGTGGAAGCCGGCTGGCCGAAGTTCGGCGTGCCATCTGCGTTCCAGGTGAAGGGCTGCGCGCGCGGCGAGCGGTGGCTGGCACAACCCAAATGCGGTGCGGCGTTCGCGTGATACAGAATCCACCACACTTTCCCATCTTCCGACTGAAAGAAGGAGTTGTGTCCCGGAGCGTAGACATCGTTCGCCGCAGACCCTGTAAACACCGGGGTCGAGGATTTCTTCCATGAATCAGGATCCAACAGATCGCTCGACACATTGGCAGTCAGCATGCCGAGTTCGTAGTAGTCCGTCCAGCAACCGCTGCCGGAATAAATCAGGAAAATCTTGTCCTCATGCTGCAGAATCTCCGGACCTTCGTTGACATTGACGTGCGGCGGATCATCTTTCGACTTCATGGGATCGAGATCGCCATGCTTCTCCCACTCGTATTGCGGCGTCGACAGCAACACGCGCTTGCCTTCGACGGTCCACGGATTCTTCAGCCGGGCAATGTAAATATTCTGCGTCCCATTGGTGTCGTCCTCCCATCCCGACCAGACGAGATACATCGCTCCACGATTCTCGAACACCGACGCATCGATCGCCCACCTGTTCGTGGGATCGCTTACCTCTCCCAAAAACTTCCACTCTCCCTTGAGCGGATCGACGGAGGCATTCTCAATTACCCAAAGGTGATGCGACTTGTTCGCACCGGCATCAGCGGCGAAGTACACGTACCACCTGCCCTGGAGGAAATGAATTTCAGGGGCCCACACATCTTTTGAATAGGGCTTACCCGGCGGAGGCGTCCATACCACTTTTTTCTCTGCGTGTGCGAGGTCGGCCATGCTGCGCGTTTTCCACAGTGTAATATCGGTTGCCGTCGTGTTGGTGTAGTAGTAGAAACCATCTCTGAAGGTTACCCAGGGATCAGGCCCCACTGGCAGCAGAGGATTGACCAGAACGTTTGCCGGTTGCGCAGCGTCCGTCGCGATCGCGGGAAACGGCAGCAACAGGCTCACCACCGCGAGCGTCACCGCGACCGTAAAACATTTTTGTTTTCTACTGCGTCGCATGTCCGACCCTCGAAGAGTTCAGCAGGTATTTAAACTGCAAGCTTTCGGTTCACGTTCCTGAGAGAGGGATAGAGTTCCCGATACGCTTCGTACTGTTGAGCCATCTTCGCGACCGCCCCCGGCTCGGGCTCGATTCGCTCGGCGCTGTGGACAGCAGCCGCGCACGCCTCATCGACGGAACTCCACACCTTCGCGCCCACTCCGGCCAGCAATGCGGCTCCATAGGCCGCGCCTTCTTCCGCCGCAACCCTCTCGACCGCATGGCCATACACGTTGGCCTGGATCTGCCTCCATAGTGCGGAACGCGCACCTCCGCCGCCCAGTCGGATCCGCCCCACCGGAACGCTCAGCTCCGCGAAGAGAGAGAAGGTGTCCTTCAAACTGAACGCCACGCCCTCCAGAATCGCTCGAACCACATGTCCACGCGTATGCGAGGCCACCAATCCCACCAGGCACGCCCGTGCTGTGGGATCGAGATGCGGCGTGCGTTCGCCCATGAGATAAGGGGCCCACAACAGTCCTTCCGTTCCCGGCGCAGTCTGCGCCGCCTCTGCGATAAGCGCGTCATACGCAGAGGAACTGTCCAGATCGCGTGCGAACTGTTCGCGAAACCACCGCAGCGAAAGTCCCGCCGCCTGAGTAACGCCCATCACATGCCATCGCTCAGGAATCGCATGACAAAAAGTGTGCAGCCGCCCCCGAGCGTCCAAAGCCGGCGCATCGGTTGCAGCGAAAACCACGCCCGAAGTTCCGATGGTCGCGCTCACGTCTCCGGGCCCCACGACTCCCATGCCAACCGCTCCTGCCGCTTGATCCCCCGCCCCGGCCACGACCGGAGTTCCTGCGCGCAAGCCCGTGGCATCTGCTCCTGCCTGCGAAACCTGTGCGCACACCTCGGGAGACTCGAACAGGCGCGGCAGGCAGCTCTCGGGAATGCCGACTTCGCCGAGCAGCTCCAACGACCACCGCCTATGCGCCACGTCGAGCATCAGCGTGCCTGACGCATCGGCCATATCGATAGCATGCTCGCCCGTCAGGCGAAAGCGCACATAGTCTTTCGGTAACAGGAAACGAGCAAAGCGCTTCCATAACGCCGGTTCGTGATCGCGTACCCACAATAGTTTCGTCAAGGTGAAATTCGTTAGCGCAGGATTGGAAGTCAGCTGAACGATTCGTTCAAACCCCACTGTCGCGTTGAGCCAGTCACACTGCTCTTGCGTACGTTGATCGCACCAGATCAGAGCAGGACGGAGCACCCGATCATCCGCGTCCAACAAGACCGCTCCGTGCATCTGTCCCGCCAGTCCGACACCCGCTATGTCAGCGCCTTGCAAACCTGCCATGCGCAATGCAGCGGGCATCGCGACGCTGGCCGCCCGCCACCAATCCTGCGGATCTTGTTCCGCCCAGCCCGGCCGCGGAGAAGCGAAAGCAGCGTGCTCGCTATCGGCCGAAGCCACCACGCGGCCTGCGCGGTCGATGACCACGGCTCGCGTTCCACCCGTCCCCACATCGACGCCAAGCAGATAATTACTCATCGCCACGCAAGGCTTCCCTCCGCTGTAGCTCAAAACCCGGAGGCCAGCCGCACTCTCCTTTCCGCTGGTTGAGAATACGCTTGTCATCTCGAGGGACGTCAGTCCGGCGAGAGACCTGCGGCTTCGGGCCTCGCCAAGCGCGCTGGAAAAAGCCCACCGTCCTCCCCAGGAGGAGAGAAACCGCGATTGCTCCCTTAACCCAGCTTCAGTTCGATGGCTGACACCGAGGCCGGCGAAAACGTAATGTTGATGGTCGACCCATTCACGCTCACGTCCTTCTTCTGGGGCATCACGGCATCGGGCTGTTGAAACGTGTTGTGCGCGTGGATGTCAGAAGCGGTCAAGACCGTCATGGTGCCCGAGGCCGCCGTGCCTCCCCGGAGAGCAATCTGTGTTTCGCGCGCTTCCGTAGTGCTTGGATTCACCACGGTCAGCAAGAGCGTTTTGTCACGCAGCGAAGCCGAACCTTGCAGCCCCCAGAACGTCGCCGGACTGGCGTCCCGGTCGTACCGGATCTGCGGCGCCGAGAAGATGGTGCGTAGCGACTGGCCTCCCTGATGCGCGGAATACATGTCGAAGACGTGCCCGACGGGGGTGACCACAAAGTTGTTTTCGTGCGCCAGGTAGAGGCTGTTCAGGCAATTGATCAGTTGCGCGCAAGCCGCCATGCCAACTTTTTCGGGATGCCGGTTGAAGATGTCGAGCGTCATGCCGCTGAACACCCCATCACGCAAAGTCGGTATCTGCTCGAGCGCGTCTCCCGGAGTCGCCTCACTGCCCGGCCGATACCACGGTCCCCACTCGTCGACCACCAGCTTTACATGATGCTCGTGGTCCGTCTGCCCCATCACCTGCCAGTGCGACTCGATAAGGCCCTCCATCTTCTGCCCTTCCCTCATCAACTCGTACCAATCGGTCACATCGAAGTTCAGCGCGTCTCCCTTACCCTGCACCCAATCCTTCGTCTTTCCGCGGCTCATGTTCCAGGTGTAGTAGTGGAGGGCCCATCCATAAACCGAATGGAAGCGCGGATCATGCTTGGCCATTGCCTCGAAAAAGCCGCTGGTCCATTGGTAGTTGTCGTCGTTGGGTCCCGATGCAATGAAAGCCAAGCGGTCTCCGAACTGTGGAACCCACGTAGAGTAACGGCGAAACTCCATCGCGTATTCTGCAGGATCGAAGTTCCCACCGCAGCCCCACGACTCGTTGCCGACACCCCAGAAGTGCACGTTGTAGGGCTCGGCCGATCCATTCGCCGAGCGCTGGTCCGCCAAGGTCGTGCTGTGCGCGGGAGAGTTGCAGTATTCGACCCACTGCACAAAGGCATCCGCCGGCAGGCTGCGCACATTGGCCGCCAGATAAGGCTGTGCGCCAACAAGTTTGCAGAACTGCATGAACTCGTCGGTCCCAAACTGGTTGGGATCGAACTTGTGATTGAGCGGCTGTTTGGGATCGCCATTGGCCCAGAAGTTCGTCCGGCGAGGCCGCTTATCGCGCGGCCCAATGCCGTCGTGCCAGTCATAGCTGTCGGCGAAACAGCCCCCGGGATAGCGAACGACCGGCGCCTTGATCTTCTTCATATGATCGACAACGGCCTTGCGGATGCCGTGGACGTTCGGGATCTTCGAGGTTTCGCCGACCCAGAGGCCGTCATAGATCACTCCCCCGAGGTCTTCGGTGAAATGGCCGTAGATATTCGGCGAGATCGTTCCCAGCGGTTCGTCGAGAAGAACTTCAACATGGGCATCGGCGCCGCGGGTCTGCGCCCACGTTAATCCGGAATAACGCGAAAAGGCCACCCCTGCCAGTCCCAGGGCGGAGTTTCGAAGAAACTCGCGACGTCCACTCATTGCTCCCTCCGTGGTAAACGATTACTCAGCCCGCCTCAATATACGGATTCATCCCATGCGGTTCAAGCCCTTTTGTGGGAGCCAGTACGCCTCCGCTTCCCGTTTGGGTGCCCAATGCGCGTCTGGCTTCCCCCGCCCGATCAACCGGCGGGCGCCTGCAGATATTCAGTAAACGCTTGCTGGATTTTGTGCTAGAATTGCGCCGCTTGCCAGTGCCTTGATCATCGCGGCCCGGTTCTTTTTGGTTCTGCAACATGGTTTCGGCCTGTCCGAAACGGAGACTACCAGTTCATGCCCCGCCCTTCCTTCTGCCGGTCAAGGTCCTGTGTGACCCGACTCTTCGTTGTTGCCCTGTCGTTGATCGCGCTCGCTCTTTCGCTCCTCGCTATGGATCCCGGCAGTCCATCAGCCGCGCAGGCCCTCGCGATCACCGGAGACATTCAAGGCATCCATGACCCGTCGATCATCAAGGACGGGAACACGTGGTACGTCTTCAGCACCCGCACCGGCCCTCCCAGCCAAGGTGAGCTTCCGATCCATTGTTCGCAGGACCTGCATCATTGGACGGCGTGCGGCTCGGTCTTCAACACCGTTCCCGGCTGGATCAAGAAGGAAAGTCCGGCGACGAAAGAATTGTGGGCGCCCGACATCTCCTATTTCAACGGACTTTACCATCTTTACTATGCGTTTTCGGCGTTCGGCGTGAACACCTCCGGCATCGCCCTTCTCACGAACAAGACGCTCGATCCGCACAGCCCCGCCTTTCACTGGAACGATGAGGGCCTCGTGTTGCGCTCGATGAAGACGGACGACTTCAACGCCATCGATCCCAACCTTGTGCTCGACGAAAAGGGCGGCCCATGGCTCTCCTTCGGCAGCTTCTGGACGGGAATCAAGATGCGGAAGCTGGACGCGAAGACCGGGAAGCTCGCCACCGACGACGCCACGACCTATTCGCTGGCAACACGCAAGAGGCCGGCGAATCCCGAGCCCGCTAAGCCTGGCCTCCCCGCCGACTGGGAGGCGATCGAAGCGGCCTTCATCGTCAATCATGACGGCTATTACTACCTGTTCGTTTCCTATGATCTCTGCTGCCGTGGGGTGAAGAGCAGCTACAAGATTGCCGTGGGTCGTTCGCACAATGTGAATGGGCCTTACGTCGATGAGAGCGGCGAGCCCATGGCGAAGGGCGGAGGGACGGTGATTCTCAGCGGCAATCCGCGATGGATTGGACCGGGTGGCGAGTCACTGTTGATGCACCAAGCGAACGGAGACCTGATTGTGTTTCACGCGTACGACGGGCAGACAGGCAAGCCTTCGCTTCAGGTTTCGACGGTCGACTGGAGCGGGGGCTGGCCGCACATCGCGCTCGCCGATGGGACGCCCAGTAAACCATAACAACAGCATAGCCGGAGCTTGAAGAAGGCCCGAAATGGAGCAGGACAGCGACTGGGGTTTCAACAGCAAACGTTTACCGATAAAGGAACGAGGGTACGAACCAGCCTTGTCATAAGGAGCCAGGATGATCGATCTAACCAAGTTGGAAGCGTGGTTCGTCACCGGCAGCCAGCATCTCTATGGTCCGGAGACACTGGAGAACGTTGCACACCACTCCACCCAGATTGCCCAGGGCCTCGCCATGGCATCCTCGATTCCCGTGAAGATTGTCGTCAAACCCGTCCTCACCACGGCCGATTCAATCTACCAGCTCTGCCGGGACGCCAACTCTGCCGAAACTTGTGTCGGCCTGATCACCTGGATGCACACCTTTTCTCCGGCCAAGATGTGGATTGCCGGTCTGAGTATCCTGGCGAAACCTTTCGCCCATCTGCATACCCAATTCAATCGCGAGCTGCCATGGTCCACCATCGACATGGATTTCATGAACCTGAATCAGGCCGCGCACGGTGATCGCGAATTCGGCTTCATCGGCAGCCGCATGCGCAAGAACCGCAAGGTGATCGTCGGCTTCTGGGAAGACCCGGAGGTGCAGGCGCAACTTGGCACGTGGGCCCGCGCTGCCTGCGCGTGGCACGATGCGCAGCATCTGAAAGTCGCGCGTTTCGGGGACAACATGCGCAACGTCGCCGTCACCGAGGGCGACAAGGTCCAGGCGAAGCTTCAGTTGGGCTATTCAGTCGACGGCTACGGCGTGGGAGATCTGGTGCAGCGCGTGCGCGACATAAAAGAGTCGGCGGTTAACGATCTTGCGGCGGAATACGATTCCAGTTACACAGTCGCCGCGGCCTTGCGTCCCGACGGCGCGCAGCGAGCATCGTTGATCGAGGCCGCCCGCATCGAACTCGGCCTGCGGCGCTTCCTGGAAAATGGTGGCTTCCACGCGTTTACCGACACATTCGAAGACCTGCACGGACTGGCGCAACTTCCTGGCGTCGCCGTGCAACGCCTCATGGCCGACGGTTACGGCTTCGGCGCCGAAGGCGACTGGAAGACCGCCGCCCTGGTGCGCTCCATGAAGGTGATGAGCGCCGGCCTCGACGGAGGCACATCTTTCATGGAGGACTACACCTACCATTTAAACGATGGCGGCCAAGTGCTTGGCGCGCACATGCTGGAGGTCTGTCCGTCCATCGCTGCGGGCAAGCCATCGCTCGAGATCCATCCTCTTTCCATCGGAGGCAAAGCGGACCCGGTGCGGTTGGTTTTCGATTCTCAAACCGGACCTGCAATTGTCGGCTCAGTCGTCGATATCGGCGACCGTTTCCGCATGGTGGCGAATGAAATAAACGTCATCCCGCCGCAACAGCCGTTGCCCAAGTTGCCGGTAGCGCGCGCCATTTGGGAGCCCGAGCCCAGTCTCAAGGTGGCCGCGGCAGCATGGATCTATGCCGGGGGCGCTCATCATACGGGCTTCAGCTTGGCGCTCCGAGCAGAGCACCTTGCGGACTTCGCCGAAATGGCAGGGATCGAATTCCTCTTGATCGACCGCAGCACTTCCGTGGCGGCCTTCAAAAAGGAACTGCGCTGGAACGATGTCTATTACCACTCAGCAAGATATTGATGGAACGAAGTCAATTTCTTTCGTTTTGGCAAAAATCGGTTAAGCGCTTACTCAAGCCGCTGGATTTTGCCTGCGCCGCGGGCAGCGTCATGGTATGATCCAGCCACCCCAACAGACTATGGACATTCGCCAGATTGCCGTCAGGGCGAGAGTTTCTACTGCGACCGTCTCGCGCGCTCTCAATCGCGTTCCATCGGTTGATCCGCAGTTGGCGAAACGTGTGTGGAAGGTGGCCGAAGAACTTGGCTACTATCCGAACAGCCTGGCCCGCAGCCTGGTTTCCGGCAAGAGCCGTTTGTTCGGTCTGATCGTGTCGGAAATCACGAACCCCTTCTTCCCCGAAATCATTCAGACCTTCGAAAACCTTGCGGTCCAGAACAACTACGAAATTCTATTGACTTCGACCGTCTACGATCCCAAGCGCATGGAATCGTCGGTGCGGCGCATGATCGAACGCCGCGTGGACGGCGTCGCGGTGCTGACCTTCGGCATGGAAGACTCGCTCATCGAGCACCTCAGGTTTCGCCAGGTTCCGTTGGTCTTCGTCGACGTGGCGCCGGACTTGCCGCGCGTGAGCAATATCCGCATCGACTATAAGGATGGCATTCGGCAAGGCGTACAACACCTCGCCGCGATGCGGCATACCCGGATCGCCTTCATCACCGGGCCGCTGCATCTGAGATCCGCCGTCGCCCGCAAAGAAGCGTTTCGCGAAGCCATGGAAGAGATTGCGCTCTCGCCCGACCTGATCGTCGCCGGAGACCACACCATGGCGGGCGGCGCCGCGGCCTTCGAGGAGTTGATGAAGACGCGCAACGGTCCTACCGCAATCATGTGCTCAAACGACATGACCGCCATCGGGGTGATGCGTGAGGCTTACAATCATCAGGTGAAGATCCCGGAGGACCTCTCCGTCATTGGCTTCGATGACATCCGCATCGCGCAGTTTATGAGTCCTCCCCTCACCACGATCCAGATGTCGCAATCGGAATTGGGCACCCTCGCTTTCAACGCTCTCATGAATGAGGTCAAACGCCAGAAACCTGCGAAGGGCAAGACCGACTACTTTCTGGGCACCGGCCTTGTGCTCCGGCATTCCACCGGTCTCGCACCGTCTGCGGCAAAGAAGCTGAAGCCAGGCAAGTCGAGGCATGCCAAGGCTTCCGGCTAGCGTGGCCCGCGGATTTTCCCAAGGTCGACTTTCCCGCGTCCAAGAGCGGTTAAAAATTGACAAAGCTCGCCGGCGTGGTCTAGTTTGGTGGGTCTCGGTAAACGCTTACCCAAAACCAGTTTTGGAACGCAAGCCATGCTGCTGAAGACCCTGCGCGAAGAGGTGCTGGACGCCAACCTGGAACTGGTGCGCCGCGGTCTTGTCCTGTATACCTTCGGCAACGTCAGTGGGATCTCGCGCCAGGAAGGGCTGGTCGTCATTAAGCCGAGCGGTGTAGCTTACGAGCAGATGCGGCCGGAACATCTCGTCATCACCGATCTGCAAGGCCAGAGCGTCGAAGGCGACTTGCGGCCGTCATCCGACCTGCCGACTCACCTTGTCCTGTACCGGGCGTTTCCTCAGATCGGCGGCGTCGCCCATACACACTCTGATTTCGCCACTGCATGGGCGCAGGCGCGGCAACCCATTCCCTGCTTTGGCACAACCCATGCGGATTACTTCCACGGCCCCGTTCCCGTGACCCAGCCGTTGAGTGACGACGCCATCGCCGGCGAGTATGAAGAGAACACGGGCCACGCGATTCTTCGTGCCTTGGAGAACGCGGAGGGCAGTGTCGTTCCCGGTATCCTGGTGGCGAATCATGGTCCCTTCGCCTGGGGCAAGAGCGCAACGGAAGCGGCACAGAATGCGGCGATCCTGGAATCGATCGCGCGGACAGCGCATCACACGCTCGCCATCAATCCCTCGGCCAGGCCGATCGGCCAGAGTTTGCACGACAAGCACTACCTGAGAAAACATGGGAAGAATGCCTACTATGGCCAGAAGAGGGACTAAACCGGCATGAGTCCAATCACGGCGATGTACGTCTCCGCGCATCTCGTACATCTTGCCCCCACCGACGTCATAATCATCGTCTTTTACTTCGCCCTGGTACTGGCGATTGGCTGGCATCTGCGCGGACAGGCCAACACCGGCGAAGACTTCTTCATGGCGGGACGCGAGATGACCGCGTGGATCGCGGGTCTCAGCTTCCTCTCAGCCAACCTGGGATCACTCGAACTGATGGGCTGGGCCGGAGCGGCCTATCAGTACGGCATTCTGGCAGCCCACTGGTATTGGATTGGCGCCATCCCGGCGATGCTGTTTCTCGCCCTGGTCATGATGCCGTTCTACTACATCTCCAAGACACACTCAGTGCCGGGGTACCTGAAGCTACGCTTTGGCGAGCCGAGCCGCGCGGTGTCAGCGATCTCGTTTGCCTTCATGACCGTGTTGATGAGCGGCATCAACATGTACTCCATGGCGCTGGTGATGAAGGTTGTGCTCGGCTGGGACATCAATTTCAGCATCTGGGTTTCCTCGATCACCGTGGCCGTCTACGTCGCGCTCGGGGGATTGCGTTCAGCCATCTTCAACGAAGTATTGCAGTTCATTCTGATCTGGGCGGGCGCGCTGCTGATCCCGATCATGGGTCTGATCGAAGCGGGAGGCTGGACCAACCTGAAGTTGCAGGTCGCCCGCAACGCCTCCGCCGAATACACCCATCTCTGGTCGACCCTGGGATCGTTCAGCGATAACCCGATGGGCATTCACTGGACGGGCATCGTCTTCGGCCTCGGCTTTGTGATTTCGTTTGGCTACTGGACCACCGACTTCCTGGTGGTGCAGCGTGTTCTGGCGGCGAAGGACCTGCGTTCGGCCAAGTTGGCTCCCATCATCGGCGCGGCCTTTAAGACGATGGTTCCCTTCATCGTGATTCTTCCCGGGCTTCTGGCGCTGGCAGTGCTTCCCATCAAGCTGACGGGAGAAACCGCGGCAGTCGCCAGTGGCGGACACAGCTACAACGAAGTTCTGCCGCTGATGCTGGCACGCTATTGCGGCCCGGGCCTGCTAGGCCTGGGTATCACGGCACTGATTGCAGGCTTCATGTCGGGCATGGCGGGAAACGTCAGCGCGTTCACGACCGTGTGGACCTATGACATCTATCGCGCGCTGATCAACAAGAATGCCAGCGACCATCACTACGTCAACATGGGCCGGTGGACCACGATCTTTGGCGTCCTCATCAGCGTTGGCACGGCGTACCTGGTGATGCAGTTCGCCAGCATCATGGACTACGTGCAGGCGCTGTTCAGCTTCTTCATCGCGCCGCTGTTTGGAACCGTAGTGCTCGGCATGCTGTGGAAGCGCGCCACCGGTCCGGGCGGGTTCTGGGGATTGCTCGCCGGCACCATGTCGTCGATTGGCATGTATTTATGGGTGAAGCTCGATCCCGCGGCATTGCGTTATGTCGCCTTGTCGTCCGACGCGCGCGCGATGGCCGAGAACATGTATCGCGCCTTGTGGTCGTGGATTATCTGCGTGGTGGTCACCGTAGTTGTGAGTCTGATGACCAAGCCGAAGCCCGACCACGAACTCGAAGGGTTGGTTTACGGCGTGACCGCCATCCCGACGGAGGAACTGGTGCCACTGTACCAGCGGCCGGTTTTCTGGGCGGTAGTGGTCGCCATTGCCTTTGTGATCGTTAACATTATTTTCTGGTAAGGCACAGCGGGTGAAGCATGCGTGAGGGCGGAGTTTCCATCTGGTTTTTTATCGGCGTTTCTTTGCTGGTGAACGGCGTGCTGATCGTGCAGGCCGCGATTCGCGAGGTGCTTCATCCGCCGGCACAGCCGGTCGTCTTGTTTCAATATCACGCGAATCTCTGGTGGGGACTGGTGTTACTCCTGCTCGGCCTCGGTTACTGCATCAAGTTCAATCCCTGGCGGCACGGGAAGGTAACGATCTAACCACCGTCGTCATCTCGCATCCTTCTGCTGATGGAGATTCTGCATGGCCATCGTGGCTGGCGTCGATTTCGGAACTCTCAGCGTTCGAGTTTCGCTGGTTGATAGTGAGCGCGGATTGCTCGCATCGGCGCTCGCGGAGTACCCGCTGCATCGCAAACGTGAAGATCCTGAGTTCGCGACCCAGTCGCATGATGATCACATGCGAGCCTTGGCCGAAGCCACGCGCGACGCCTTGCGCGCAGCCGGCGTCTCCGGAGAGCAGGTCGAGGCCATCGCCCTCGACACCACGGGATCGTCCGTCATTCCGGTTGGCAAGGATCTGGTGCCCCTCGGCGAATACTATCTGTGGTGCGATCATCGTGCCAAGGGAGAGGCCGCCGAAATCACCGAGGCAGCGCACCGCGAGGACCTCGAAGCAATTGACTGGTGCGGCGGAGTGTATTCGTCGGAGTGGGGCTTCTCCAAACTGCTGCACTGGCTGCGCCACAATCCTGACAAGCGCAACGACTTCGTCACCGCGCTCGAGCACTGCGACATGGTGGCCGCCACCCTCAGCGGCATCACCGATCCAAAGCAGGTGAAGCGCAGCGCCTGCGCCATGGGACATAAATGGTTGTGGAACCCCAAGCTCGGCGGTCTGCCGCCGGAAGATTTTCTGGTCCAGGTTGATCCGCTGCTGACAGGTGTTCGCGAAAAGCTGCAGGGCGAATACACGACCTCAGACCAGATCGCCGGGCGGCTCTCCCCTTATTGGGCCGGGAAGCTCGGCCTGAAGGCGGGCATTCCAATTCCGGTGGGCGCCTTCGATGCGCACTGGGACGCCATTGGCGCGGGCTGCCGCACGGACGATATGGTCAACGTGATCGGCACTTCGACTTGCATCATCGGGATCACACCTTCGGTGAACCTCGTCCCCGGCGTCTGCGGCGTCGTGGAAGGCAGCGTGCATCCGGGTCGCACCGGGATTGAAGCCGGATTGTCGGCTGTGGGCGATATCTTCAACGCCATCGCTACGCGCGCCGGTACGGATGTGAAGACGTTGAGTGCCGGCCTCGGAAAGTATCGTGCTGGGCAGACCGGCTTGCTGCGGCTTACCTGGGACAACGGGGATCGCACGGTGCTGGTGAATCCGAATCTGCGCGGCGTTACCCTGGGCTGGAACCTGCAGAGCACCGCCCAGGACGAACTTTTCGCCGCCATTGAAGGCACTGCGTTTCACACCCGGGTTATCCTCGATCGCATGTCCCACAATGGGGTACATATCCAAAGGGTGATCAACGCAGGCGGCATTCCTCAAAAGAACGCGGTACTCAACCAGGTGTACGCCAACGTGCTGGGGCGGCCGGTGCTGGTCCCCACCAAGAGCGTTACCAGCATGGGCTCGGCCATTTTCGCGTTCATGGCCGCCGGCACCTTCAACACAATTGAAGAAGCGCAGGACAAAATCTGCCCACCGCACAAGGTATATGAACCGCACCCCGCCGCGCAGGGCGTCTACGACGAACTCTATCCTTTATATAGCGAACTCTATTTTGCTCTCGGTCAGCCAGCCGCGAGCGGCATAGGATCGATCCTGCCAAAGCTGATCCAACTGTCGAGCGCCGCCCTCCAGTCCTAGATCCGGGCGGAGGTTCCAGGTTCGCGCACTAGCAAAACTATGAGCCGCGAGGTTACCTTCGTGTGCTTCGATGTGATCCAGGTCACTGTGCGGCGACGCGGAAGTATACGAATATGGTTGCCGCTCCGCTGGTAACGTTCCCGGCACTTATACTAGTCCCTGGCCGTCCGGTGCATAACCCTCTACACATGGGCTCACTCCCGGGAGAGAACTCAGGCATCTTCGATGCCCTGGCGCGACAGAGGAAGCAGCTTCCTCCCTTTTTCAATAAGGGTGAAAAAGGCGAGTTACTCCGAGGTTCACGGCAGTTAGGAAGTTCAACGCAATTGGAATGACAACCGGCAGCTACGACTGCGCGGGAGAACGCAAGACCTTCATACAAATACCGCAAAGTTGGTCTAAATACGCGTCGAGCGGCAGCCGTTATTGAGCGGCGCGGCGGAGTAGTGTCTCGCGCGGGCTGCACGTACGTGGTTTCTCCCGGTTGCGTCCCAAAGCTCTCCCAACATTCTTGTGGTTTCCAATTCAAACGTTGTCGCCATAGTCCCACATTGTGGGAGTACTTTGCTTAAAGTTCATCTCATAGATGGTCCGGCCGTTGCTTGCTTTGTATCAGGGCACGACTGAAGCAATGTCCTGATACAGCGCATTACTAGTCGCTTTTGTTTCCTGGTTTCGGAGGGCATCCCACCTTGTGGGAGATTCAGCTTGGAGTCGCTTGAGCTAATGGGCAGGGGGCTGATCGGCATTCACAATCTTCAGGCCGAGCCGCTGTCGTTCGGCTTCTTCATGTTCGATCTGGCTGGCGATCTCCAGCTCTTTCGCGGAATCGTCCTTCTGGCCCATGCGTGCGTAGGTCAGTCCAAGATAATAGTGAGGCTGGCGTAACTTGGGATCGGCGGCAATCGCCTGGCGCAAGAGGTCGGCAGCTTTCGTATAATCCTTCTTCTCGAACGCCACACGTCCCATGCCCGTCAAGGCACCGGCGTGGTGCGGATCGCGTGCCAGGACGCGCTGAAAACTTTCCGCTGCCGGATCGAGCTGTTTGTCGTCGAGTTGCAGCAGGCCTAACTGAAAATAGCTTTCCGTCTGCACCGGCTGCTCGGCGATGGAAGTTTCGAACTGCTTCCGCGCGTCCGCGGTTTGCTGCATTGCCGCTAAAGCCAGGCCCAGCGCGTAATGCGCCGAGGCGTCCCGCGGTCGGACCTGGAGATAATGCGCGAAGGCATCACGAGCCTCCTGGTACTTCGTCAGCCCGATGTCGGCGCGGCCCAAGCCGTAAAGCGCGTTGGCATCGTCTTGGCGAAGGACCAGGGTCTCGGTGAACGCTTGCGCAGCGTCGGAAAACAGCGACAGGTGCAGCGCGACCATGCCGAAGTCGTACAGCACATCCGGATCGTGGGGACTTTCCTTGCGCGCTTCCAGCAGGAGCGACAGTGCCTTCTCGAAATCGCCGGTCTGGGCGGCCTCCCGCGCCTGCGCGCGTAGCGTCTCTGCTGCCGCTGATTCCTGGCTGGGTGGCGCAGACGTCTGTGGCGCGGGCGTCACACTCTCGCTGGAGGCGATCGGATTTTGCGCAGCTGACCTCGCGCTTGTCGATCCGGAAGTCAGAGTTTGCGCCGACGCTGCCGCTCCGGACTTCTTGCTCTGAATCAAGCCTTCGGTAGCCTTGAACTGCTGCGCCGAGAGATCCTGCTTGCCAAGCTTCTGGTAGATGCGTCCCAGCAAGTAATGATATGAGCTGTCGTCCGGTTCGAGGCGAACCGCCGCTTCCGCCGCGACCCTCGCCTCGGTAACGTGGTCGAGATTGAACCAGGCCTTGGCCAGCTCGTATTGCGCCGCAGGTGAATTCGGATTGATCTCGGAAGCGCGTTTCAGCAGGGGCAACGCCTCCGGCAGACGATTCGACTTCGCCAGCAGCGCACCGAGATCGAGATACGGCTGCTCGTTGTGCGTCAATAGAGATTCGTCCATCTGGATCGCCTTGCGATAGGCGGCGATCGCGTTTCCCACCTGGTTCTTGGCCTCGAAGCTCAAGCCGAGATTGTCTTCGGCTTTCACGTTTCCCGGATCGCGGCGCAACACTTCCTGAAAGGCGGTAATCGCCAGATCGAACTGGTTGAGTTGATAGCGCGCCCGCCCGAGATGATAGCGGGCCTCGATGTTATTGGGGTCGAGCTTCAGCGACTCTTCCAGATAATGCGCGGCATCGCTGTAGTCGTGCAGCAGAACGTAATCGAGCGAAACAATTTTGAGATCGTCGGCGGTTGGACCTTTCACCTTTACCGCCTGATTAAACAGTTGCAGCGATTCGCGCGGCTGGTCCTGGCGAAATCGAACATAGGCAAGCGAATAGAGCGCATCGTCCGATTGCGGATGCTGCAACAGGTACGACTGCAACGCAGCCGCCGCATCGTCGAAGCGACTCAGGTTGATCAGCGATTTACCGCGATAGAGCAGTGCCTCGGTTTGTCCCGGTCGGGCCGCCTCGCAAGCGGCGAAGCCGTCGGCTGCAGCCGCCCATTGATGCGCGCGGAACGCAGTTATCGCCTGCTCACAATCGGAGGACTGAGCAACGGCGGAAAAGGAAACAGCCAACACCATAACCGCCAAGCTTGCCTTTCGTTTCAGCATGCGGCGGTCTCGCTCATTTGGCTGCGGAAACATCTTCCGTCACCGTCATCGATTGATCGGCCTTCACGTCCTTCAATGTTTGCACGAGGCCGCTCGGCCAGTGAATCACGACCAGCTTCACCGACGTTGCCGGTCCCAATCCGAAGTGTACGCGTTTGTCGCTGGACGACTGATAGCTGCTGCTGGTGGTAACGGTCGCATACTGGTCGCCCGCTTCGGTCGCGATCTTCACCTGCGCACCAATCGCGTCGCGATTGCTCTTCACTCCTACCAGCTTCAAGGTGATCCAGTGATTGTCGTCCGGAGTATGGTTCATCAGGACGTAGGCCGGGCCGTTGTTCGTGGAAATCACGACATCCACTTTGCCGTCATTATTGATGTCACCCGTCGCCAGCCCACGACCGACCCACTCCTGATGAAACACTTCTCCTGATTGAGCCGAGACGTCCACGAAGTGTTTGCCGCTTTGGTTCTGCAACAGCAGCGGTGGCTCGCGAAAGTGCAGGTGCGGCTCATTGGTCTCGATGGTGTCCATTACGTGGGCCTGCGCGATGAACAGGTCCTTCCATCCTCGGTTGGCGTAATCCACGAAGCGGACGCCCCAACCAGAGTGCAGCAGCGAAATCGCCGAAACGCCAGTTACGTTGGACGCGTAGTCGAAAGTTCCGTCGCCGTTGTTTTTGTACAGCGCATAGCGCTGGTTCGCCAGATCGGTGATCACGACATCCGGCCAGCCGTCGTTATCGTAGTCGGCAAAATCAACGCCCATGCCGGCGAACGTAGCCCCGCTGCCGTCCAGCGCCACTCCGGACGGCAACCCTATCTCTTCAAAAGTACCGTTGCCCTTATTGTGAAACAGGAATTCGGGGATGGAATCGTTGGCCAGCAGGATGTCGGGCCATCCATCGTGATCGTAGTCGGCGATCGCCAGTCCGAGGCCTTTTGCCGGCTTGTCGACTCCGGCTTTCTGCGCCACTTCGGTGAACTTGCCGTTGCCCTCGTTGTGGTACAGCAGCATGGAAATCGGCTTGAACAAGTCAGGATGGCAGTAGGAGCGAAATCCCTGTTCGCGAATGCCGCAGTAGATGTCGTCGAAATCCCACTCCATGTAGCGGGCGACGATCAGGTCGAGCTTGCCGTCGTTGTCGTAATCGACCCAGGCCGCGCTGGTCGCCCATCCCGACCCGGCGACTCCCGCCTCGGTCGTCACGTCGGTAAAGGTGCCGTTGCCGTTGTTGTGATAGAGCGTGCTCCGTCCGTAGCCGGCGACGAACAGATCTTCGTAACCGTCGTTGTCAAAGTCGCCGACCGCGACGCCGGTCGAGTATCCCACTCCCGCCAGACCTGCTTTTTCCGTCACATCTTCAAAGGTACCGTCCGGCTTCTGATGATAGAGGCGATTCCAGTATTGGCTGCCATCCTTCTTCGGCATCGAGCCCTTGGGCATGGGATCGTCAATGCGCGCGCCGTTGGCGAAGAAAACATCGAGCCGCCCATCGTTGTCGTAATCGAAGAGCGCCACGCCCGAGCCCATCGTTTCAAGCAGATATTTCTTGCTGGTGAGCGAGGCCTCCTGTTTGAAATGAATGCCGAGGCTGGCCGTGGCGTCGACAAAGCGGCCGGGAACGACGGCGCTGTCTTTGGACGTAGATGGAGTCTGGGCTACAGCATGTCCGAAGGCGAAGAGCAGCAGCAAGGTTGGGAATGGCTTCTGCAAAACGATCTTACATGCCGTAGGGGAGAAGAACCATCGGGACAAAGAACCCATCGGTGGCTGCTATTCTACTGCAATCCCCCCGAACCGCCGCTGACGGCTCGCCGCAATCACGAAAATCGGGACCGTCTCCGAGAACGGTCCCGTGAGTTCCGATCACCGGGCGAAGAAATCAGAACTCAAATTTGAGTTGGAGTTGCACCTTCCTCGGCCCTAGCAGGTATCCACCTCCTCCCGTCTGCGAGTAGTTGAACACCTGAATCAGGCCAAAGGCCGAATCGAGGGGGTTGAGGTCGTTGGGTCGGTTCCAGACGTGTCGGTTAAACGCGTTGAGCATGCTGACCTGAAGCAAGATGTCGGTCTTCTCCGTGATTTGCGTTCGTTTGAGGAAGTTGAAATCTTCCGACAGGTAGGGACTCATGCGAACGTTGCCCATGACGCGGGGCAACGTGCCGAAGGCATAGGTGCCGCGCGCCGCCAGGTTCGCCGCGGAGTTGGGATCTTCGAAGGCAGCGGCGTTGAACACGGGATCCACCACCGGATTAAAGCTGCCACCTTTATAAGAACTGCTGTAGAACGGCTGCCCCGGAATCGGGTCGAAGCGGATACATCCCGCGAAGGCCGGAACTCCGGTGGCGCAGGCAAAAGCAATCGGCTGACCGCTCAGATAGCGTTGTATGCCGCTGATCGACCATCCGCCCACCAGACCGTTGACGATCCCTCCTTTGTCGGCGAACTTCTTGCCTTTCCCGAACGGCAGTTCGTAGATGTAGCTGATGACGAAATTCTGCGGCAGGTCCTGGTTGCTGATCGCCTTGTCATTCTGCTTGTTGAAGGGGTCCTGTGGCGCGCCGCCCTGGTGCAGGGTGGCGAAGAACGGCAACGCCGCGTCGGCGTTGGTCAGCGTCTTGGACCAGGTGTACGAGGCCATCAGGTTCAGGCCATTGTGGAAGCGTCGCGTCAACTGCGCTTCCAACGCATTGTAGGTCGACTGGCCAAGGTTCTCCAGAGCTCCGTCGGTGTTGAAGCCGAAGTATTGCGGGAATGGCACAAGCGCCTGGGCCACCGTGGAGTTGGCCGGGAAGCCCGCGTAGGGAGCTTTAATTCCTGCCGCCGCCGCTTGTGGCGAGCTGATCGGAGCGGTGAGTAGGGTACCAAGATTAAAGTACTGCGGCAGCAGCGAATTGACCGCGTCATAGTTCGAGCGCAGGTTCGTGGAGTGTTGTCCCACGTACGAGAGGTCGAGGATCAAGTCGGTCGCCAGTTGCTGCTGGATGCCGAAGCTCCAGTTCTGAATCATCGGCGGCCGCCCGTATGACGGATCGATATATTGCGGGCCGGCAAAATTCAGCTGCGTGGGATCCAGGTTCGGAGGTGGCGGATATGACGGCACTCCAGAGTCGATCTTGAAGCTGGGAGTGAATCCGTTGATCGAGTTGAATTGCGGATTCGCCTGGAACCCGGTTCGGTTGAAGCCGCCAAAATCGGCGTACTGCAGGCCACCGTAGATAATCCCGTAGCCGCCGCGGAATACGATTTTGCCGTCATACTTTTGCGGCGCCCACGAGAAGCCGATACGCGGTCCAAAATCCTTGTACCAGGTGTTGGCCCACCGCTCACCCGTCACGCCATTGCGTCCCGGGCCGACGCCGGCGAAGACCAGCGCTCCCGGCAGATTGCCGGCACCAGGGTTCGGCGCCGTCAAGCTGATGTTCGAAGTGTTGTCGTTCGCTTCCCGCTGCGGCTGGTCAACTTCGTAGCGAAGTCCGAGGTTCAGCGTGAGGGTGGGGGTGAACTTGTAGGTGTCCTGGACAAAGCCCGCAAAGTAGCTGCGCGTCCATCGCGGCTGATTGGCATAAGCCGTGACCGTCGCTGCGTTCAATTGACCCAGCAACATGCTGGCGATGCCGTTGCCGCTCAGGTTCGAGGTGTCCGGCGTCGCGGCCGTTTGTCCGCGTCCGAAGCTGAACGTGCCGCTGGTGTTCTGGAAGTTGAGCGGGGAGTACTGCTGATACCACTGCTCGTAGCCAAACTTGATTTGGTGCCGGCCCTTGACCCACGTCAGCGTATCCGCGAAACGAAAGCCATTGTCGATGGTGTCGCCGTAAACGTTGTCTCCGATCGAACTGGTGGCCGCTTCGTTCGGTTGAATCAGCGGGAACATGGTGCCGCTGGCTCCGGAAATTCCCAGCACTTGGTCCCAGTTGGTGCCGTTGCCCAGCGTCACGCCCGCACCGACGTTTTTGCTGTTGGTGCGGTTATAGCCGACGTTGAAGTGATTCAGCATGGTTGGGCTGATCGTGTAGTCGTAGCCGAAGCGCATGTAATGCGTCGTAAAAACCTGGCTGCGTCCGTATCCGGAGGGTCCGGCCCACTGCGGAACGGTTGAAATTCGCGTGTTGCCGCGCGATGAATAGGTGAAGTACGCCTTGCTTTTTTGCCCGATGTTCTGGTCGATGCGGAACGTCATCGTAGTGTCGAGGATCGGATAGCTGTAAGGAAACGCGTAGTTATTCGCCAGCAAAGCGTTGTCCTGCGCTGCCGGATAGTACGACAACATCTTCAGGCCCACGGGGGAGAAATCTTTTTGCGGAATGATGTTGCCGGGGAAGGCCGTCCGGCATTGCACACCATTCACCGTCCGCGTGGTCGAGGGATCGAAAACCTGTCCGGCATAGATTGGCGTACCGTCACAGGGATTGATGCCCAGTACGTTGCTGGTGTTCAGCAATGCTGAGAAATCGCCATTGCGCTCCGCGGCGGTGGGCACCGTCGACGTGCTGGTGCCGCCTTGTGTCTGACGATACTGTTCGTAGGAAAAGAAGAAGAAGGTCTTGTCTTTCCCGTTATAAAGTTTGGGCACGATCACCGGACCGCCCAGGGCTCCGCCGTAGTCGTTCTGCCGATCCAGTGGACGTTGTGCGCCGGCGCGTACGGCTGGATCGGAACTGGTTGCGAGCAGGTAGTTGTTACCCCAGGTGTTGGCGTCGAGATCTTCGTTGCGGAAAATTTCATACAGCACGCCGTGGTACGCGTTGGTTCCGGATTTCGTAGTGAAGCTCTCGATGCCGCCGGTCGTGCGGCCGAACTCGGCGGGCAGGGTTGACGTGATCACCTTGAATTCGCTGAGCGCTTCCACCGATGGTGCAGTTTCATCGAACGACGAACCGTTTTCCGAACGGGTCGTGGCAGCGCCATCGAGCATCACTTCCGTAGCGTAATTCTGTCCGCCTGTGATCTTCGACTCGAAGGTGCCGCCATTGCCTGAATCCGAACCCGGGCCGACCACACCGGGGATCAGGAAGGCAAAGGCTTCCGGCGAACGCATAGCCTGCACGGTGCTGCCAAGGGCCAGCGGGAGTTCAAGCGTTTGTTGCTGGGTGACGACGGCTCCCAAGTCGGATGTCTCCGTCTGTACGGTTGGGGCATCGGACAGGACCGTAACGTTTTCATTGGCGCCGCCGGCCTGCAACCTGAGGTCCAGGCTGGCAGTGGTTGCGATTTGCACGATGACGCCGGTTGCCGTTGTGGCTTTGAAGCCGGGCGCTGTGGCGGTGACGTCGTAACTCCCGATGCTCAAGTTGGGGAAGCGATAGCTGCCCGAACTGCTGGAAACCGCCTCGTAAGTGGAACCGGTATCCCGATCCTTGGCGGTCAGCTTGGCCCCTGCCACGACTGCGCCGCTGCTGTCGAGCACGCTGCCGGCAATGGAACCCTGGTTGGTTTGCGCCGCCAATCCCGCCGGGTACAACAGGACAAGAACGCAAAGGGAGGCCAGAAGAACTCCCGGGTTACACCTGGACAGATGATTCCGCTTTGCTTCCGTTCGCCGGTCCATTCACGCCCTCCTTGAAATCCTCAACCGAGTGCCAGGAACCAACGCACGATGGTCCATGGTTTTAGCGCTCTCTGCCGCAATCTGAGATAACGTTTACTCAAACTCCCCAAAAAATCCCTTACCCCGGTTCTGACAAGAATCGCTGAGATTATTGGGCCGTCTCCTGCATGGGGCTGGAGCGCTTCATCTTGTCCTGCAGCCGCTGCGCCTGCTCCGCGTCTGCCTGCTGCTTCAGCCGCAGAAAGGAATCCAGCGCGGCCTTGGATTCTTCCGTCTTCTGTTCGCGCCGAAAGAGCTGTGCCAACTGGTAATACGACTGGCGCAAGGTTTCCGGATCCGAGTGCGCCGGTTGCGCCACGACTGCCTGGAAGTTGTTGATCGCATCCTGAACATTTCCCAGTTGCGCCTCCGCTCGACCAAGTTGATAGCGGGCTCCGGGATAACCTGGGCTGCGCTGCAGAACTTCCGCCAGCAGTCGGGTCGCGGCGTCCGCCTTCGAACGTTCGATGCTGATCACGGCGAGCTTGTACATCGCCGAAACGCTTTCCGGGTCCGTCTTCAACTCGTCCTGAAATTCCGTTTCGGCCTTTTCCAGTTGATTCTGCGTCCAGTAAATGTCGGCCAACTCCTCATGCAGGCCGGGCTCGTTGGGCTTCATGCTGATTGCGATCTGCGCTTCCTTGATCGCGTCTTCCAAACGGTCGGCCTGCGCATAGGACTGCGCCAGTACTTCGTGTACGCGCCACGAGTTGGGATCGACCTTATACATCTGCTCGTAACTGTCCTTCGAAACCAGCATGTGGGCGCGGCCGCGATGGTAGAGGATGTCAACGTCATTGGGATCGAGTGAGGCGGCCTTGTCGAGGCTGATACTGGCCGCGGCATCCTGCCCGGCGGCCAACTGGGCCACGCCGAGCCACATGTAAGCCTTGGCGCTCTTGGGATCGATTAGCGTCTCGCGCTTCAAAGCGGTGATCGCTTCGCCAAAGTGGTTTTGCCGGTATTGCGCGATCCCGAGAAAGAGATTGGCTCCGCGAAGTTTGGGAGACAGTGCGACGGCCCGCGTCAGCGAAGTCACCGCCTCGTCAAGCCGGCCCTGTTGCACGCGAACCAGTCCGAGATTGAAGTAGGCCTCGGCGAAGCCTGGCGAAGCTTTGATCGCGCTGGTGAAGCCAGCAGCCGCTTCGTCCCACTGACCGTTCCGCATCGCTTGGGTAGCGTTGTGGAATGTGGTTTGCAGCGCGTCCTGATCTTTCGTCTGAGCGGACACCGTTTGCAACAGCGCAGACAGCAGCACAATGACGAAGGTTCGACGGAAAAGGTGCGCGCAGGGCATTGTGTTTGGTTCTATTTCGTAATAGTCAAAAAGTACTAGCCAAAAACAGACGGCAAATTTATTCCCAGGCGGTCGGGCCTGTCAAGGGGTTTCATCACGTTTTCTGCAAAAATGAGCAAACGATTACTTCACACTACGGCCGGGGCTCTTCCCGGGTTATCTTTGAGCGTAGGGCCGCTTCTACTTGGGTCTTGGCGAGGGCGCTGTGTCTGCCGGCCTCCCCGGCCATGTACTCCGTTCGAGTGATCCCGGGAAACGCTGTCTCAGATTCTGGACATGCGGTAGCAGAGAGCGCCTCAATTCCTTGACGAGGGGGCGGCGATGATTGGCAACGAAACCTGCTTGCCTGCTACCGGCGCGGGCGCCGCGCCTTTGCCCTCTTCGATGACATAAAAGCGGTCGGCGGCTAACGGACCGGTCAAGGTCTGCACGTTTCCGCTGGGCCAATGGATTTCGATCTTCTCTGCTGCGGCTGCGGTGCCGATCCCAAAGTGCACCCGCTGATCGTTCGAGGAGGCGAAGCTGCCACCGCTCAGCACATCCTCTCGTTGTCGAATGCCGCCGGCGGTCAGGTAGACGACAGTTCCAACCGCGTCGCGCGGGCTGCCTGCGCCCCCGGTGAGTTTGAGGCCAATCCAGTGGTTGTGATCGGCATTAACGTTGCGCAACAGGGCGGGAACTCCGTCGAGCTGATTGATCACAACGTCGATCTTTCCGTCATTGAAGAGGTCGCCAAACGCTGCTCCGCGCCCAGCCAAAAGCTCCGCCAAGCCGGTTCCCTTCACCGGAGGAACGATCGCAAACTTTCCGCCGCCGAGATTATGAAACAACAGGGGCCGCTGTTGAAAGGTCGTGCCCCAGTCGCTCTTATCGACCTCGGGATAAACGTGACCGTTGCTGACAAAAATGTCTTTCCATCCGTCGTTGTCGTAGTCGAGAAACCCTGTGCCCCATCCCAGAAAGGGGATGGTCACCTCGGCGATGCCGGTCTGGTAGCTCACGTCGACAAAGTTCGCGCCACCCTCGTTGCGATAGAGCGGGTTATAGTCGTCGGAGAACACCGTGTTGTACAGATCAAGCAGCCCGTTGTTGCGGTAATCACCGACCGCAATTCCCATCGATGCCGTCTCGTGACCGTTTTCGTTCAGCGCGTAGCCGGACGCGTAGCTGGCATCCTCGAAGGTCCCATTCTTCTTGTTCAGGTAGAGATAGTTCGGCGTTGAATCGTTGGCGACGACCAGGTCCACGCGGCCGTCGTTGTCGAGATCGGCGAATACGGCGGTCAAACCATAGTAGAGGTTGTGATCGGCTACTCCGGCTTTCTCGCTGACATCGGTGAATGTTCCATCGCCGTTGTTGTGGAACAGATGATCGGGCTCGCCCTTCAAGCCACGCGGACCACACATGACCTTGATGCCGCGGAACTCGCAGGTGGAGAACGCGACTACGCTCGATCCGGGCACGGGCGGATGCGCGAGATCGTAATGCACGTATCCCGGCACAAAAAGATCGAGCCGGCCGTCGCCGTCGTAATCGCCGAAGGTCGCCCCTGTCGACCAGTTGCCCAGCGCGACTCCCGCTTTCTCGGCAACATCGGTAAAGGTTCCATCATGATTGTTGTGATAAAGGCGGTTCTTGCCGAAGTTGGTGACGTACAGATCGGGCCAACCATCGTTGTCGTAGTCGCCCACGGCGACGCCAAATCCCCAGCGCTCGTTGGTTACACCCGCCTGCTCCGCTACATCGGTAAAGGTCCCATCATGGTTGTTGTGGAACAGCGCCGCTCTGGGCGCATGCGCTTTGCCGGATTCGGCCTCGTAAGTCGAACCGTTCACGAGATAGATGTCGAGCCAGCCGTCGTTGTCGTAGTCGAGCAGGGCGACCCCGGAGCCCACGGTCTCGAGGATGAATTCCTTATGTGCCGGTCCCATCACGTGTTTCCAGTGGGACAGGCCCGCCTTGCCGGCCACATCCTGGAAAACGACGGGGCCGCTATCGACGAAACCGCCGGCGGTGATCGGCCGCTTCTGCTCATCGAGAACCGCGGCATGCGCACCCGAGGTGGATACGCTTCCCTGGGTTTGGGGATTCTCCTGAACCTGAACGGACGACGAGGGTTTGGAAGTTTGAGAATCCTGGGCGGCCCCGGGTCCGGCAACCAGCAGACAGGAGAAGAGCGCATAACCGAGCAACAACCGGGCCCTGACGTCGGAAAACAGCGCGAACATTTTCGCTACTATACACGTCAGCTCCTTCGCAGACGTAGTTCCAGACACTGTGACACCGCGGCGCCTCCGTCTCCCTGTAAGCGTTTACCCGGAAATTGGTATATAGTTTTGCGAGCGACGGGAGTCTGGCGTTGGTCGGGCTCGCTTCGCCGTTGCAGGTAACGAGGGATGCATCCCGCCGGCATAGGCAAACTTAAGCTCCTGGTCACAGTTATTACGGCATTTCTCTGTCTGACCGGTACGTCTGTCCGATCCGGAGCGCAAACCTCCGACTCCCACGCTGTAGGATTGCGGATCCTGGTCGTCGATTCGGCCGGGGAGGCGCAAAAAGCGCTGGCGCGGCTCAAGGCGGGAGAAGATTTTGCGACGGTTGCGCGGCAACTCTCCACCGACCCCACCGCCTCCGATGGCGGCTACATGGGGCAGGTCGATCCCACGTCGCTGCGCTCCGAGTTGCGTGACGCCATTAAGGGCGTGCCGCCCGGAGGCACTACCGGCGTCGTTCACATTTCATCCGGCTACGCGATTCTGCAAGTGTTGCCCTCTGGAGCTGCGAGCGCCACGTCGCAAACCGCGAAAGCCGCAAGCCCGCCGCAGAACGCCGCGTACGCTGCCACGGGGACTATTCGCTATGCTCCGAACGTGGGCGGTAAGGGCGAAGCTGATCTCGCATATCGCACTCTTCCCAAGCCCGATGGCTGGAACCAGGACCTGAAGATGATGTGCCAGCTTCGCCAAAGCTCGCTGGCCACCGTCACCGAGCAGATCGTGAAGTTGCTCGATCCCGCCAACCCTGATGGCGTCACCCACAAATCGCCGCTGGATGTGATCCAGATGTATTACGCGTTGGCCAACATCTACGCCTATCAAGGCGAGATGCAGAAGGCAGTCGCCGAATGGGAGGCGGCTTATCAAATCGCGGCGGCGCAACTACCAGCCGCTATGCCGGAACTGGAAGAGGTGTTGGGAATCGCGTACCTGCACAAGTCGGAGATGGACAATGATGTGTACCGGCATCCCGGCGAGCGTTGCCTGTTTCCGCCGAAGACGAATGCCAGCTATAAGGACACAGCGTCTTCAGAGAAAGCGATTACTTACCTGCTGAAGTATCTTGAGCGCCATCCCGACGCCCTCGACGTGAAGTGGCTGCTCAATCTGTCGTACATGACGTTGGGCAAATATCCCGCAGGCGTGCCGCAGAAGTATATGGTTGCGCCCAGCAGCTTCGATTCGCCCGAAGATGTTGGACACTTTGTCGATGTCGCGCCCGAGGCAGGCGTCAATCTTTATTCTATGTCGGGCGGCCTGATTGTGGATGACTTTGACAACGACGGGCTGCTCGACATCGTCACCTCCGACTACGGCGAGTGCGCTCCGATGCACTTCTTCCATAACAATGGCGATGGAACGTTTACCGATCGCACGCAACAAGCGGGTCTCGGCGACCAACTGGGTGGCCTGAACCTGTTGCAGACGGACTATAACAACGATGGATGTCTCGACATTCTCGTGCTGCGCGGGGCTTGGGAGTTTCCGCAGCGCATGTCGCTGTTGCGGAACAACTGCAATGGAACATTCACCGACGTAACGGTTGCTGCCGGATTAGCGCAGCCCATGCAGACACAAACAGCGGTGTGGGTCGACATTGACAACGACGGATTTCTTGACCTGTTCGTGGGCAATGAGAATGGTCCCAGCCAGCTCTTCCGCAACAAGGGCAATGGCACCTTCGAAAATATCTCGCACGCGGCAGGCATAGACCGCAAGGCCTACACCAAGGGCGTGGTTGCGGGCGACTACGACAACGATGGTTACGCCGACCTGTACGTATCGAATCTCGATGGAGACAACTACCTCTACCACAACAATCACAACGGGACTTTCACCGACGTTGCCGCGCAAGCCGGAGTGCAGAAGCCTGCGCAGAGCTTTGCCGCGTGGTTCTTCGACTACGACAACGACGGGCTGCCCGACCTGTTTGTGACCAGCTATTATGTCTCGCCTGACGAGACATTGCGCAGCTATGTTGGGCTGCCGCCGAATGCCGAGACCAACAAGCTCTACAAGAATCTTGGCAACGGAACGTTTCGCGATGTCACGTCGGAGGTCGGGCTCGATCGCGTCTTCATGCCGATGGGCGGGAACTTCGGCGACATCGACAACGATGGCTATCTCGATATGTACCTCGGCACGGGAAATCCGTCATACGCTTCGCTGGTGCCGAACGTGCTGCTGCACAACAAGGAAGGTAAGTTCTTCACCGACGTGACGGCTTCTTCCGGTACGGGAGAACTCCATAAAGGGCACGGGGTCGCCTTCGCCGATGTGGGCAACGACGGCCACGAGGACCTGCTGGAAGAAGTAGGTGGAGCGGTTCCCGGCGACAGTCACGCGTTTCGTTTGTTCGCGAATCCGGGCAACAGCAATGATTGGATTACGCTCAAGCTGGTCGGGGTCAAGACGAATCGGGCCGCCATCGGGGCGCGGATTAAGGTGACGCTGGAGAGCGAAGGACACAGGCGTTCGATCTATCGAACTGTGGGCAGCGGAGGATCGTTCGGCGCGTCCCCTTTGCAACAGCACATTGGACTGGGCAAGTCGGCGCAGAACATCGACGTCGAGGTCTGGTGGCCGGCAAGCAACACTCGTCAGCAGCTGAAAAATGTGCCGAAGAACCGGTTCCTCGAGCTCAAGGAATCCGTCGACGGCTACCGGCAGCTTGAGCGACATCCATTCACGCTTGGTGAAGCGAAGCGTACGGCCGCTGCCTCGCCGAGCGGTCCGGTCGGCAGTGCCGTAAAGCCGAAGTGAGTTCGTGATGCAAGTTCGCCGTCTCATCTTGAATTCGCTGGGCATTGTGTTGCTATTGACGGCAGGCGGTGTCGCCGGCCAATCCCACGCAGCCAGCGGAATGCTGATCCAGGCCGATCCCACAAAGCGAACCGTCGTGATCTCGTGCGAGAAAATCCCCGGCTCCATGGACGCTATGGTCATGTCGTTCATGGTCCGCGATGCCAAGGCGCTCGAGGGACTGCAGCCGGGAATGGCGCTCGACTTCACCATAACGCAGCAAGGAGAAAACACCTATGCCGATCATCTGCGGGTGCATCCCTTCCAGAGCCTGGAACTCGATCCCACGCAGGCGCGGCGGCTGAGCACATTGGAGGCGGCGCTTGCGCCTTCAACCAAGGCAATTAAACCGGGCCAGCGGGTCCCGGATTTCTCGCTGGTCGATCAGGAGGGCAAAACGATTTCTCTGGCGCAGTATTCCGGCAAAGTTGTGGCGATCACATTTATGTATACCCGCTGCCCCTTTCCTAACTACTGTGTACGGCTCTCGAACAATTTTGCCCGCTTGCAGAAACGCTTCCACGATCAGATGGGCCGCGATCTGGTGCTACTGAGCATTGTCATCGACCCCACCCACGATCAGCCGCAGGCGCTGTCGGAATATTCGAAGATGTGGAAGGCCGATCCGGCTGGCTGGCATTTTTTGACCGGATCGACCGAGCAGATTCAGCAGGTCTGCCATTATTTCGACATGAACTACTATCCCGACGAAGGATTGTTCATTCACTCGTTTCACACTGTCGTGATCGATCGTAAAGGCGCGCTGGCGGCCAATCTTGAAGGAAACGACTTCACTGCCCGGGCCTTGGGAGACCTGGTTGAGTCGGTGATGCAAGGGCCGAACTGACAGGCAGATTCCGGCATCGGCAACCCGTGTACTGCAGAACAGAAGTTTCTATCGCGGTTAGCGCGCAGCGGTCGCGGAGAGCTGAAAGGTGTCACGTGCGCCGATGGCGCTGATGGTTCCCTGCCGCAGGTCGGCCTTCAAGGCTCTGGCACGCAGCTGGGTTTTGATGTGCTCGCACACAGAATCCTGATCGGCGTTCGTGTCGAGGAACATCAGCACCGCCGGGCCCGCGCCGCTCAGGGCAACTCCCAGGATGCCGTCCCCTCCGGCGAGTTCCGACAACGCCGGCAGCAAAGGGCACAATTGCGCGCGATAGGGATGATGCACGCGATCGCTGAGCGCTTCGCGCAGCCACTCGCCGCGACCCTGCGTCAGGGCCATTACCAGCAGCATCGCGCTCTGCACGTTGTGGACGAGATCGACCCGGCTGTAGAGGCGCGGCAGCACTCTTCGCGCCTCGAGGGTAGGCAGAGGATCGTCAGGGATCGCCAGCAGAAGCGGCCACTGCGTCGCCAGCGGAATGGGCAGCACCTGCACTACGAGCGTACTTCCCTCGCGGAGGTTGCCGATGACGCGCGCCATCACCACACCGCCGTACCAGCAGGCGGCAACGTTGTCCGGATGGCCTTCGATAGCGGTGGCCTCGGAGACGATGCGATCGCTGTCCCAATCGAAGCCGCCGAAGGCCGCCGCTAATGCAACACCCGCCAGCACGGCGGCCGCGGAGGAGCCGCAGCCCATGCCAAGCGGGATTTCGTTGTCGATCGACAGCGCCAGCGGCGTTACCGGCGCGTTCTCGCGCAGCAGAATTTTCCTGTAAGTCTCGAGCGTGAGATTGCCATCGAGCCTTCCACAGAGTTCCGCATTGCGTCCGCGCGCCAGGAGAAAAAACTCAGCGGCGGGAGCGGCTTCGACGCGGAGTCCGAAGTCGAAGGCCAACGCCGCTACGTCGAAGGCCGGACCGAGGTTCGCTGAGGTCGCGGGAAAGAACATGCGAAACGGAGCCGCCGCGCTGCGCTGCTCACTCATGGCGCTTCTCCGGCTGGCCTAATTTATCGGCTTCCAGCACCCGCAGGATCGCATCGGCACTGGCGTCGAGCACTACGGGCGACTGGCGACGGCGCTCGGTCAGCACGCGAAACTCGTCATCCTGCATCCGCGGTACGGAAAGGTCTCCGCGATGAAACTTGATGGTGTACTCCGGATCTTTCAGCAGATGCCCGGTGAGCACCAGCACGACCGACTCGTACGGACGGACGAATCCTGATTTCACCAGCTGCTTGAGTCCGGCGAGTGTGACCGCCGAAGCGGGTTCGCAGCCCACGCCGTCGGCGCCGATCTCGGCTTTGGCGATTGCGATCTCCGCCTCGCTGACTTGCTCGACACGTCCGCCGGTGGCTTCGAGAACGCGAACCGACTTCTTCCACGATGCGGGATTGCCGATGCGAATCGCCGTGGCCAGGGTGTCGGCCTCGACGGCTACCAACTCGCGCCCGTGTTTCTCGTTGACGGTGCGATAGAGCGCGTTCGCGCCCTCCGCCTGAATAATGGACACCTTGGGCAGACGGTCGATCAATCCCCAGTCCTTCATCTCGACCAGCGCTTTGCCAATGGCCGAGTTGTTTCCAAGGTTGCCGCCAGGGACGATGATGTGGTCAGGCACCCGCCAGTCAAGTTGTTCGAGCAGCTCGATCGCGGCCGTCTTCTGTCCTTCGAGCCGATAGGGATTGACTGAGTTCAGCAGGTACACCGGGTAGCGGCGAATGACCTCGTTGAGCACGCGCACGCAGCCATCGAAGTCGGTGCGGAGTTGGCAGGTGAGCGCCCCATAATCGAGCGACTGCGAGAGCTTGCCCCAGGCGATGTTGCCGTCGGGGATCAATACCAGGCTGCGCATTCCACCGCGCGCGGCATAGGCTGCCATCGAGGCCGAGGTGTTGCCGGTCGAAGCACAGGCAACCCAGCGGAATTTGTTCTGCAACGCGAACGAGATCGCTACCGTCATGCCGGTGTCTTTGAATGAGCCGGTTGGGTTCATGCCCTGATGCTTCGCCAGCAGCGTGTCGACTCCCGCGGCGCGAGCGCAACGTGGCAGTTCGTAGACTGGGGTGTTCCCTTCCCGCAAGCTGATGGCTTGAGACGCATCATCGAGGGCAGGCAACAGTTCGCGGAATCGCCAGACACCACTAGCATCAAGCGCGTGATTCGAGGTGCGACGCTCTCGCCAAAGAGCCTTTTGGCGGACGGGCATTTTGGCGGCGGACTTCCATGCCGGAAACTCAGCCTGCAACAGATCGCCGCAAGCGGCACAGCGAAAGTCTGCCCCGGGTGAGGCACACACGTCGCCGCAGCCGATGCAGCGCAAGACATGATCGGCAGAGGCAGAGAGAGCGACGGATTGGAACGAGCCTTCCATGGGTCCGGTGCGGTTTTCGGGAAGCTTCATTTTAAGCTACGAAGCCGTCTGGGCGTGAAAAACAACAGGGAGGAACCGAAGCTCCTCCCTGGGTGCATGAGAGCGACGAACCGGCAGAAGTCTACTCGACGTAGGGCTTCCAGCTGTCGTCCTTGGTCTGCATCAGAACGATTCGAACCTTGGTCGGAGCCGCATTGTAGAAGTTGACGCCGTACGAATTGATCAGGGTCTGGCGGTCCCAGGTATTGAAGCTCTTCACCGCTTCGCTGGTCGCATCGAAGTCACGGCCCAGGCGGTTGGGCACCCATTGCCACGTGTAGTCCACCTGCGCCAGATGCGGATTGAGCATTTGGATGTCGCCAATGGCGACCAGTTTCCGCTGTGCCAGCAGAACGCTGTAGGTGACAGTGCCATCTTTGTTGGTGCCCTTCTCGACCCCGTCAAGCGTGCCCAGCAGCTTTTCACCGGCGGGGGTCATGGTCGAATAAATCGAGTTCCACGCCTTCGGCTTGATCGTCAGAATGCCGAGCTTGGCCAGCAGCTTGTATTGCGGATCCATCGGCTTTTCATTGACACTTGAGACCAGGGTGCCGGTGCTGAACTTGATCACGGCCGGAGGTTGCGATTTCAGGATCTGGTTAATAGCAGTGCTGGCGACCGCCGGGGTCAGTTTGGCGTTCGCGCCTTTCACGAAGTAGACAATCGCGCCGCCGACGACCAGGACGAGCGCAGTCACGAACAGGAGCGGCAGGACGCTGGAAGACCTCTCTTCCATCGCGATCTCTGCGGCAAATATGTCGACTTCTTTCGCGGCTGGCGTAACCAACTGCGGCGTCGCTTCTTTCGGTTCGATAACGGTAGGCATTGCCTGGTACCTCCCATGCAAACAGGCTGCGCGGCCGCGAAAGGGGTTGGCGGCAAGGCGTTGAGGCGTCACCGCGTCCCGCTTCGGTCGCGGCGTGGATAGCTCCCACGCCGGGCCCGGAACAGCTATGAATGTTTCCAGTATGGACCGCGCCTACGAAGGCGCAGTGAGGGCGGTCACAACACGATGTGAGGACCGACAAGGCGGGGCAGCGCGCACTCAACGATTGCGAACGCACTACTGCAGAACATGGCAGGAATAGGTTTTCACCACCATCCAGACGTGCGTTCCGGTTTGCAGGTGCAGCGATTCGCACGCGCCCGGGGTCAGGTGCACGGCGAACTTGACGCCGCAATCGACGATCGCAATCAGGGTGACGTCCTGCTGCTGGAGAGACATGATGGTTCCTTCCAGAACATTGCGCGCGCTGAGGCCTTGCGGGGCGCGGGTTGCCAGCAAAATGTCACCGGCGTGAATGCCGACCTGCACCGGTTGTTGTTGATGGAGGCGCACCAGAGGGACTTCCAGGTTCGCCCCGGACCCGGTAATCCGGCAGGTCATGGTTCCCAGCTCGGGGTGTAGAGCGCTGACTGAACACTGGAAGATATTTTCGAACCCGGCAAGCTGGGCAACACTCTCCGATTGCGGACGGCCGAGCACATTCTGCGGCAAGCCTTCGGCGATGATGTGTCCGCCTTCCAGGACAAGAGCCTGCTCGCCGAGCGCAAAAACTTCTTCCCGATTGTGAGTAACGTAAAGAATCGGAATATGGCGCTGCCGGTTCCAGACGCGCAGGTCGTCGAGAATTTTGCTCTTGGTCACGGCGTCGAGGGCGGTGAGCGGTTCATCGAGCAGCAGGATGCGCGGACGCCTTACCAGGGCCCGGGCCAATGCGACGCGTTGACGCTCTCCACCGGAGATCTCGCTCGGCCGACGTTGTGCGAGCGGCGCAATGCGGAAGGATGTGAGGATCTCGCGCAGCCGGGCGTCGCGTTCTGCGCGATCCACGCCGGCGAGCCCGTACTCAATATTTTGGGCGACGCTCATGTGCGGAAACAAGGCCAGCGTCTGTACCAGGTATCCGACAGATCGCCGACTGGGAGGAACATTCACCCCTGTGGCCGAATCGAAGAGGACTGCTTCGCCAACGGTGATCTGGCCTTCATCGGGCCGCAGCAGGCCGGCAATCGAGTCGAGCAGCGTGGTCTTGCCCGCTCCCGAGGCGCCAAACAGTATGGTGAAACCCGGCGCCGCCACGAACTTGGCGTTCATGGTGAAGGCATAGCCCTTCGCGTTGGGAAAAGTTTTCCGGATCCGGACGCTCAGCACGTCTTCCGGCTGCGTTGCCGTGCTACTCATCGCCATTCCCAAACGCCCCATCCCCGGCTGCGACGTAAGCCGTAGAGGACGCTCAACAGCGCAAAGCAGACGACTAGTAATAACAGTGCCGTGCGGTTGGCCGCCGCGTAGTCCAAAGCCTGCACCTGGTCGTAAATGAGGATGGAGATGGTCTGTGTGGCTCCGGGAATATTGCCGCCAATCATCAACACGACGCCGAATTCGCCCAGCGTGTGGGCGAAGCTGAGGACCACGCCGGTGAGCACGCCCGGCATGCCCAGCGGCAACACAACTCGCCAGAAGGTGCGCCATCGCGATGCGCCAAGAAGGGCGGATGCATCCAGCAAGCGGCTGTCGATAGAGGCAAACGAGGTCACGATTGGTTGCACCGCAAACGGCACGCTGTAGATGACCGACCCAAGGACGAGTCCTCCGAAGGTGAACGCGAGGCTGTGGCCAGTCAGGGACTGATATCCGCGTCCGAAAGGACTGAGCGGGCCGATCGCGACCAGCACATAGAATCCGAGAACGGTTGGTGGTAGAACGATCGGCAGGGCGACCAGGGCTTCGGCCAGAAACTTTCCGCGCCAGCGCGAGAACGTAATCCAATAGGCAATCGGCAGACCCAGTATGAGCAGGATGGCGGAAACAAGGAGCGCCAAGCGCAGCGTCAGGGTGAGCGCCTGCAGGATCATGGTTCCGCCGGCGCCCGGAAGCCAAAGCGTTCGAGGACAGCGCGGCCGCCAGCGGACGTTACGTAGTCACGAAAGGCCGTCGCCGCCGCCTTGTGTTTCGAGGAGGAAACGATGGCCACATCCTGCCGCAATTGCGGATACGCATCGGCCGGAAGCTCCCAGAATTTGCCTGTGTCCTTCATCGCAGGCGACAACGCGAGGGACAAGGCGATCAGCCCAGCCTGCGCATTGCCCGACTGCAGGAATTGCGCCGCCTGCGCGATGTTCTCTCCCTCGACCAGTTTGCCGGCAATTTTGTCTTTCAAACGGTAGTGCTCCAGGGCCGCCATCGCGGCCCGTCCGTAGGGCGCATGCTGCGGATTGGCGATGGCAATGCGCTTGACCTGGGGCTGCGTCAGCAGATCCATCTTGAGTTGTTGCGGATCGAGGCTCGAACTGCCCGGCACCCACAGCACCAGGTGGCCGATGGCATAGGTGCGGATGGAGTCCCGGTCGACCTGACCGGCCGCAGCGAGCTGTTCAGGATATCCGGCGTCGGCCGAGAAAAAGAGGTCGAAAGGCGCGCCATTTTTTATCTGCGAAAACAGATTGCCCGAAGATCCGAAGGAGATCGTCACCTTGTTGCCAGTAGTCTTCTCGAATCCAGCCGATAGGTCTTTGAGGGCATAACTCAAATCGGCGGCAGCAGCAACGGTGATTTCCTCGGTCTGCGCGAGCGGAGCGAGAAGCGTGACCGCCAGCAGAGCGAGTAAAAGAGTGCGCATGGCAGGAATTGTACAGGCTCTGCCGATCATGGCGTTTCACCGCACCTTGGCTCGCCCCAGGATCGTGTCGGAGGAGAACTTCGCGAGTTAGGAGAAAAGGTATTGCCGGTTGTCTGTGCACCGACCACCAAGGAAACCGCAGCATAGCCGCCTCTGATGACCAAATGTGCGACATTATAGGCGGCTTTCCGACAGGACGATCAGAGCTGGCCGAAAATATCCTGGAAGTCGTAGAAGCCGCGTTTGCCGGCGATCCACTCGGCGGCGAGAACAGCACCTTCGGCAAAGGCTCTCCGCGAGAAAGCTTCGTGCGTCAAAATGATGCGATCGCCCGACGACGTCAGTTCCAGGGTGTGCGTGCCGGGCACGTCGCCTTCGCGCTCGGACGCGATCTCCAGCCGCATACCCGAGGCCAGCTCGACAATCCGTTGCATCGTGACGGCTGTCCCCGAAGGCGCGTCTTTCTTTTGGACGTGATGCCGTTCCGTGATGTGGCCCGAGTAGCCGTGGGCCAAGGCCGGGGTGGCCGCCTTCACAATCTGGAAAAACAAGTTCACACCGTAGGAGAAGTTCGCGCCGAAGACGAAGCCGGTCTGCGCTTGCTCAACTGCCTGCCGAACCTGCTCAACCTGCGCGCGCCATCCCGTCGTGCCGACCACCATGTTTTTGCCCGCCCGCATACAGGCATCGATGCTGGCGAGTACGGCGTGAGGCGTCGTAAAGTCGATCACAACATCGCAGTCACGCAGGTTTTGTGCAGTGAGCCACGCCGCATCCGTATTTTCAACAGACGAGATGACGCGCACCTGGTGACCGCGCTCCCGAGCGACTTCGGCGATCGGCGCGCCGGTTTTGCCTCGGCCCAGCACCACCAGATTGAGGCTGCCGCTCACTCGAATACCTCCGGATCCACTTCGGCGAAGAATTCAGCGTGCAAGCGACGCACCGTCTCCGGGACGTCCGCCTCGTCGACGACGAACGTCAGGTTGATCTCCGACGCGCCCTGCGAAATCATGCGAACGTTGATCTCGCCAATGGCTTGAAAGACCCGCGCCGCCACCGCCGGACGCTCGCGTATATTTTCTCCCACCAGGCAGATGATCGCCTGCCTTCCACGATATTTCACCGACGCCAGGTTCTCCAGATCGGCGGCGATCTGCGGGATAGCTTCGTTGGAATCCACGGTGAGCGAAATGCTCACCTCGGAAGTGGAGACGACATCGACGGCGCAGCGGTGCCGCGCAAAAACCTCGAAGACGGTCGATAGAAAGCCATGCGCCATCAACATCCGAGCGGAGACGATTTCAATGATGGTGATGCGAGTTTTGGCGGCGATAGCCTTGAATAGCGACTTCGACGGAGGCGTCTGGGCAAGAATGCGGGTACCCTCATTCGTCGGGTTACGCGAGTTCAACACCAGCACTGGGATGTTCTTCTCAACCGCTGGAAGTACCGTCGCCGGATGCAGTACCTTGGCGCCGAAGTAGGCCAGTTCGGCGGCTTCTTCAAAGCTGATCACCTTGATGCGATGCGCATCGGGACAAATACGCGGATCGGTGGTCTTCATGCCGTCCACGTCGGTCCAGATTTCAATGCGGTCGGCATTGAGCCCGGCACCCACAAGGGCGGCAGAAAAGTCCGACCCACCGCGCCCGATCGTGGTGAGCACTCCGTCGCGTGTTGCCCCAATGAAGCCTCCCATCACCGGAACCCGGGCACCGTCGAGCAGCGGTTTCACGTGTACCTGCAGGCGATGGTTGATTTCTCCGACTTGTGGCACGGCCCTAGAATGTTGTGCATCGGTGATGATGACCTGTCGCGCATCGACCAGCGATGCGGGAAGATCGCGCGCCAGAAAAGCCGCGGTCACCACCATGCTTGAGAGGCGCTCGCCGAAGGAGACAACGTAATCCGAGGTGCGCGGCGTGAGTTCCCCCACGGCGGAGATGCCGCGCAGCAGTTCGTCGAGCGAATCGAACTCGGCGCCTAAATCGGTATGCAGGTCGGTGTGAAGTCCCGTTGCCAGCAGTTCGCCGGCAGCATTGTAGTGCCGCTCACGCAAGGCGCGCGAGATGGCGAGGGCCTTCTCGCGCTGCCCCTCGCCGGCCGCGGCGGCCATCGCCAGCAACTGGTCCGTAACCTTCGCCATCGCGCTGACCACAACAAAGGGGCGCTCGTGCTGCCTGCCTTTGACGATCGATGCTACGCGGTCGATGGCGCGCGCGTCCTCCACCGAGGTGCCGCCGAATTTCATCACGATCACGGCCGCACCACCCTGGGAGAGTTTCGGTGACAGTCGCCGCCGGTCACGCCAGGTAGCCCTGTACCTTCAGGAGTTCCGCATTCAGCAGGGCCGCTCCGGCAGCGCCACGAATCGTGTTATGCGAGAGCACGGTGAACTTGTAGTCAAGCACGCCACAGGGACGTAGCCGTCCCACGCTGACCGTCATTCCGTCTGCCGCGATCCAGATCGAAGCGCGGCTGGGGCCGGTCGGTCGCGGTGTCGTAGACGATCGGCTGCGCCGGAGCGAGCGGCAACTGCAATTGCTGTGGAACCGGACGGAACTCGTTGAAGGCCGCGATGATTTCCTCGCGCGAAACCTTCTGCTTCAGCTTCACCGATACCGATTCCGTATGCCCGTCTTCGACTGCCACGCGGTTGCAATGCGCCGTCATTGCGAAAGGCGCGTCCTCAATGTGGCTGCCGTTCAGCCGGCCCAGCAGCTTGCGCGTCTCCTCTTCCATCTTCTCCTCTTCTTTGGCAATGTACGGAATGACATTGCCCAGGATGTCGAGCGAGGCGACACCGGGATAGCCCGCGCCGCTGACCGCCTGCATGGTGGTGACGAAAATCGACTCGATGCCGAACTTCTGGTGTAGAGGCGCGAGCGCGACGACCAGCCCGATCGCCGAGCAATTCGGATTTGTGACGATGAAGCCGCCTGACTGCCTGCGCCAAGCCTGGCATTCCAGCAGCTTGAGGTGGTCGGCGTTAACTTCCGGGATCACCAGAGGCACATCGGGCTGCATGCGAAAGGCGCTGGAGTTGCTGACGACCGCGCAGCCCGCTGCGGCGAACTGGGGCTCCATTTCGCGCGCGATGCCGGCGTCCAGAGCCGCGAAGATCACGCGCGGTGCGCCATCCGGCGTGGCGTTCGAGACCTTCATCTGGCGCACTCGCTCCGGGACCGCGGTCTTCAAGCGCCAGCGAACGGCGTCGCCGTAAGCCTGCCCCGCCGAGCGATCGGAGGCGGCGAGCCACTGCACCTCGAACCAGGGATGGGCTTCGAGCAACTGGATAAAGCGCTGCCCGACAACACCGGTAGCGCCAAGAATTCCGACAGGTATTTTCTGCTCAGACATGGTGTTGAAGGTTTAAGTTTATAACAGGTTCCGGCTGCACTCAGAGGCGAATGCGAGAGAGCCATTGCAGCCTTTGAGGCACACCGCAGTCGAGGCACCTCGCGTCAGCCAAGAGAGGCTGCGATTTCCCGGGCAAGTTCTTCTGCCGTCTTTCCGCTCGTCGCAACGATCACGTGCGCCCTACGATAGTGGGGGAGCCGCCGCTGATACAGCGCGAAGAATGCGTCGGGATCGGCCGCCAGGGGGCGCAGGTTTTCTTCCGGAGAAACCGTCGCCGCGCAGCGCTCGAACAGTTCTTCCACCGGCGCTTCGAGAAAGATGACGCGCGTGTCGTGATGGGTCAACAAAGCGACGTTCGACGGCTGCGGGAACGTCCCGCCGCCAAGAGCGATGACCGTGTGCGTCGAGACCGCCCGCAAGGTGTTGCGCAGAGCCGCCGTTTCGATTTCGCGAAAGCGCGCTTCGCCGTGGCGGCGAAACAATTCGCGAATACGAAGTTGTTCCGAACGTTCGATCTCCTCGTCCAGGTCGACGAACTCCCATGCCAGGGCCTTGGCCAGGGCACGGCCTACGGTGGTCTTGCCCGCCCCCATGAAGCCGGTGAGCGCCACCAGTCGCGGGGGGCCCGGCCGGATTGCGGATTCTCGGTTCTCAGTCACCATTCAATCCTAATGCAGCAGCGAATTCCCCCCTATCCCTCGGCGTTGCTGCTGATGGCAGGATTTCAGCATTCGCCCGCGGCACGGCAGAGCGAGACGTCTGCTACTGAGGTTGTACAGGAAAGTGACGATCGGGGGATGTACGAAAACAAAGGCTCGAATACTCTTCATTCATGCAACTCATACAGATTGGCGAAGCCAGAGCGATGACGATTCTTCAGATGATCGAAGAGACCGCAAACCGGCAGTTCGAAGAGATCGAACTCCTGAAACGATCGGCGAACGAGAGACGAGCGGTCAGGACTGCGGCTGGCAAGCGGGCTCACCGATGCAATCCCCCGTCGTCGGCATCGGAGCATCAGTCGGCGTTCTAGTTCGGTTCGGCCGCAACCCCGAGCGGCCAGCCAATCTACTTGCCGGTCAAAGGCGTCACCAGGAACGACGGTTTGCTGTAGGTCCCCGTGACCCTCAAAGCCACCACCGATCCTGTCCCCGTTTTTCTCTTCTTCCGCATGACGGGTTGCACAATCTTCATGAGAAATGACTTCACGCCCGTGGTCGCCTGCGAAAGCTTGGCGTCGATCAGCACCACTCCGTGCAGGTCGATCTGTTGAGTTAGAAGATTGTAGGTACCGCTGAGCTTCGCTGACGCGCCCGGAACATCGAACGATAACTGACTGAACGTAGTAATGCCATCACGTAAGACAACGTGTCCCTTTACGTTGGAAACCACGTGCTCCAGGTCCTGGTCGGTTTTGTCGGTACCGTGTTTCTTGTCGGCGCTCTGGTCGTCTTCAATTTTGTCGGCTTCTCCCTGGGCCTTCGCGCTGGCGATATCCAGGTTGCGTTGCGTGTCAGGGTTGGTGTATTGCGCTCCGGCGATTCCGAAATCGCCATTCAACTCCACCCTTTTTACAAATGGTGTATTCGCCGGTGGCAGCACCACGCCCGCCCGGAAGGCCACTGTTCCGGTCATCGGAGGCGGGCTGGCCTTCACGAACAAACGCAACAGGTCCTGCACACGCCCATGCGGCGAGGTGAGCTGCAAGGTGACCGTCTTTCCTTTGTGTTGGGAGCCGCCTTCAACTTTCGCAGTGCCGACGATGCTGGTGCTGGCCAGCCGCGCCTGGAACGGATCGAGCGTTACATCTCCGTTTGTGCCGTTGACCACGGCATGGTACTGCGTGCTCAGCGGCATGGGATGGTTGGTATAGTCGGTGGCAAAATCCGGGATGCTTACCGTGCCGTCGGTCGTGATGTGGGCGAGTATGCCGCTGAACTTTCCTTGCGCCGAGAGAATGCCGGCCGTACCGGTGAATACTCCCAGATTGGCATGGCTGAAGGTGTAGGAGCCCGACAGAGGCGTGTGGTCGCCCTCACCCGTCTTCCACGGCCCGAACGAACCCGCAACTTTGATTTCGCCCGGCGGCGCTGGATTCTCAACGGTTGCGCTGTAGCTGAGTGGATGGTTGTCCTCGACGCCGGTCAAAGACAAACTGCGCACGGCGAAAACCATCGAGGTCGAACGCTCCGGCGTCGGAGGGAATTCAACTTGCGCGCCATCGGCGGTAATGCGGTCGATCACCATACCGGTTGTGGTAGTGCCCGGTGAAGAAGACCTTGTCGGCGTGGTGCCGGCCTCGCCACTCGGAATCGTCACATGCAGACCCTCCGCGGTGACGTTTCTGATGTGGTTCGTCAGAAGTCCCAGATAGCTCGTCTGGATGGTAAGCCGCCGCACGGTCATCAAAGGAGGCGCGCTAGCCTTGGGATCGCGCCGGAACGTGACGTTCTCAGCCACCGCACCCGGATGCGGGAAGTACATTCGGTGGAAACTCGCGATCTGCACACGACTATCCGATTGCTGCTCTAACGCCTGGTTGACAGCCTGCCGTGTGAAAGGCCATTTCAGCGTCAGCAACACCACAAGCGAGAGGAGTAACGCGAGACACACCACGCCCCCAATCACCACCAATCGGAAGGTTCGCCGCGACGAGAAAACTGGGGGCGACGGAGTCTTTGGAGGATGTACAGTCGTCAGATTCGGCATGCGAAAGCGGAACTCCGGCAAATGTTTGGAGGTTCGGCGGAACAGTCTTGAGTCGTTCCGACGTGGCGCTATCAATCGGATGCCAAAAGGCGTTAGCAGTTTGCCGAGGATCGAGCTTTCAAGGAGAGTGGCGATCGAGCGAGAGCAATGATTCGAAAAGCTACTTAGTACTTGCGCATGTGGATCTCGGTGCCGTTCCGCTCGAACCGGACCTCGTCCATGAGCTGATTGATGAGGTAGATGCCGCGTCCGTGGTTGGAGTAGATGTTTTCGCCAATCAGCGGATCGGGAACTTTGAAGGGATCAAAGCCGCTGCCCGGGTCACGCACGATGATCAGCATGCCCCGCTCGTCGTCGCAGCCTACGCAACACTGAATCTTCTTCGTGGTGTCGTTCTTGGCGCCATGCACGATGGCATTGGCCAAGGCTTCGCGCAGCGCCGTTTCAATCTCGAATTCCTTGCCGGCGGCGCAATCCATACGCCTCGCCATCTCCATTATGCCCTCAACCACCGGACTTATGGCGGTGGGATCGGCGTTGAGCGTGACCTCGATGCGTATCATCAGCTTATCGCGATCGAACTCTTCCGTAGCAAAGGAGGCTGGTTCCCTGGCCAGAGGTAAAAAAAATCGCGGTGCCGCTTACTGTGGCAGAAAACGGGTAAGCTGGTCAAGCACGAAAGGCATAAACGGGACGGCACCCACCACTTGAGTGGTAGATTGATGATTCAAAATAGCGCAATCCTTGCCAAGCCATTCCCGCCTCCTATAATTTGTCGTCTCGAACCCCTTCCGGTGAGGGACCAAGTCTTCGCTTGTGGCGCTGATGTTCCTCCTGCTTGCGGTAGGTCCGGCCTTTTCTCAGCAGCAGATCGACGCTGCCACGCGGCAGGATGTCGAGCAAATGCTGCAACTGACGGGTTCCCGAGCGCGAGCACGGCAAATGTGGGATGCGATGGCTCAGCAAGCTGCGAACATGGCCGCCCAAGCGTGCCGGCGAAAAAACCCGAATGCTTCCCCTTTGGAAATTCGCAAAGCGGCTCAGGCAGCGGGAGAATCCGTTCAGGCGGCAATGAAGGTTTTGTCGACCGACGAAATATGGGATGCCATGATTCCCATGTACCAGCGTCATTTCACGCATTCCGACATTCAGGGGATTATCGAATTTTACAATTCGCCGGTGGGACAAAAAATGCTGCGAGAGATGCCGTCTATGATGGCGGAATCGATGCGAGCGGTTCAGCCGATCATGCAAAAGCACCTGCCGGAACTGGAAGCGCAAGCGGAAGCGGCTGCCGCCAAGTCCGTCAAACAGACGGATCCCGCTTCCAGGTAAGTAGTGCCGATACACTTTCTTCGCAGGAACGATTATCCTTCCTTCATGAAGTTGCGCGGATGCGGAACTGCTCTGGTCACTCCGTTTCGCCATGATGGCAGGGTGGATGAACCGGCGCTGCGCGAGTTTGTGCGCTGGCAGGTTGAATCGGGTATTGATTTCCTGGTTCCCTGTGGCACGACGGGCGAGACGCCGACCCTGACCCACGACGAATGGCTGCGCGTGGTCGACCTGACGATTGAAGCGGCCGGCGGCCGGGTGCCGATCATGGCCGGAGCCACCTCCAACAACACACGCGAAGCGGTAGCGAAGGCGAAAGAAATTTCCGCGCGTCAAGGCGTCGATTTCGTCCTGACGGCGTCGCCCTATTACAACAAGCCCACGCAGGAAGGGATTTACCAGCACTTCCGGGCGATCGCCGATGCCTCCGAGAAGCCCCTGATGCTGTACAACATCGCGGGACGTACGGGCGTGAATATCGAGACGCCGACGCTGCTGCGGCTGGCGGAGCTGCCGAACGTCATCGCCGTGAAAGAGGCCAGCGGCAACATCTCACAGATCGCCGAGGTCTGCGCTTCCGTGCCGGAAGATTTTCTCGTCTTCTCGGGCGATGATGCGATCACGCTGGCCGTGATTGGGCTGGGAGGGGTTGGCATAGTCTCGGTGGCCTCGAACGAAATCCCTGGCGAGATGACTCGCATGACGCGTGCAGCCCTCTCCGACAAGTGGGATACAGCGCGGATGTTGTTCAAGAAATACCTTCCGCTGATGAAGGCGAATTTCCTCGAGTCCAATCCCTCGCCGGCGAAGGCCGTTCTGTCGATGATGGGGCGCATGGAGGAGACGTTGCGCCTGCCGCTGGTGCCCGTGCGCAAAGAAACACGTGCCATCCTGGAGAAGCTTTCGGCCGAAGTCGGTCTCTGGCAGCCGCACACCGCAACGCTTCCCTAGCGAATCGGCGCCAAGGCCGGGTGCGCCTGGACCCACTCTCGTTTACTGAATTTCGATGACGCTGCCGCCTGCCGAAGCCTGCACTTCGCTGACCCGGTCCAGCACATGGCGCGCGAACTTGAACAACGACCGGGCATGCGGCGATTGATCCCCCTCCAGCACGATCGGCGCACCGCTGTCTCCTGCCTTGCGAATGTCAGGATCGAGCTCGATCAGGCCAAGATATGGCACCTCGAACTGCTTCGCCGTCCGTTCGCCACCGCCCTTGGAGAAGATATCGATTTCCTGGTGGCAATGCGGACACAGGAAGGCGCCCATATTTTCGACGATGCCGAGAATATCGACCTTCACCTGCTTGAACATCTCAATGGCCTTGCGCGCGTCCTGCAGCGACACGTCACTCGGGGTGGTGACGATGACGGCTCCGGTCAGTGGCACCGTCTGCACCAGCGAGATGACAACGTCACCTGTGCCCGGCGGCAGGTCGACAATCAGGTAATCCAGTTGACCCCACTCCACCTGCCCGAGGAATTGCTTGATGATGGAATGCAGCATCGGCCCGCGCCATACCAGCGGCTTATCGCCCGGGCTGAGAAAGCCAACCGAAATCACCTTGAGGCCGTAACGTTCGGGCGGCAGGATGCGATCTTCGCCGATCACCTCCGGCGCGACCGTTGTGCCCAGCATGAGTGGAACGTTAGGGCCGTAAACATCTGCGTCGAGCAGCCCGACTTTGTAGCCCATGCGCGCGAGGGCGATGGCGAGATTCACTGCCAGCGTCGTCTTGCCGACGCCGCCTTTTCCCGAGCCCACGGCGATAATGCTTCCCACGCCCGGCAAGGGCTGCGGCCCGACGGGCGGTTGTCCTGGTGCATGCGAATGAGAATGCAATGGAGTGTCCTGCTATGAGTGGAATGAGGTGCGCAAAGCTTGATTATACGCGGGGAGTGAGAACCTGGAAGGAGGTCGGGAACCGTCGCCGCAGACCTTGCCTCGCTCGAAGTTACATCCTTAGGCAACCCGGTCATCCTGCCGCTCGCGAGCGCTGAGCTTAGGCAGGAAGACGCTGAAGCAGGTGCCGGTGTTGGGTCCGCTGGCACAGCTGCGCACGCGAAGCGATCCTCCATGTTGGTTCACGATGCCGGAAGAGACCCAGAGTCCCAGTCCTGTTCCCTGCTCCTCTTTGGTAGAAAAGAAGGCCTGAAACAGGCTTCGCCGATGCTCGGGTTTGATCCCGGCGCCATCGTCGCAGACCGAGAAGCGAACTCCCTCCACTCGCGTCACCGGATGGCGCGCATTCGCTACATGCAGAACAACGCGCCCCCCGGTCTTCTCCGGCAGCGCGTCAATCGCGTTGGTCACAAGGTTGACACACACCTGCCGCAGCGGTCCGGGGTATCCAATCAGCTCTCCCTGCGCGTCGAAACGACGCTCGACTTCCACGTGCTTCGCCACTACATCTTTATGGACAAGCGCGATCACCTCGTCGAGGACTTCGGCGATGAACACGGTGGTGGCAGTATTTCCCTGGCGCGAGAAAGAAAGCGTACGGTTGCAGATTTCAACCACGCGGGTCAACTGATCGTCGAGTAGGGTCACGATCTGTTGGCCCGCGCTGTCAAGGCTGGCGTTCTGGCTCAGCAGATAGGTCAGGTTCTTGGCCACGTCGAGCGGATTGCGAATCTCGTGGGCAATCGATGCCGCCATGCGTCCCATGGCCGCCAGCTTCTCAGAGCCGCGTAGCGCATCTTCCGCCAGCCGCTTGGCGGTGATATCGCGAGCGATGGAGGAGGCGCCGACCAGCTGGCCTTGCCGGTCGCGAATGGGCGAGACGGTGAGCGAGATGTCGAGCCGGTGACCGTCCTTGTGCCGGCGAACCGTCTCGTAGTGTTCAACGCGCTCGCCGCGCCTAATGCGCTCCATGATGGTTTTGATATCGTCTGGCCGGTCTTGGGGAATCAGGACCGAGACGGGTTGGCCAATGATCTCGTCGGGGGCATAACCGTAGAGTTGTTCGGCGCCGCGATTCCAGCTGGTGATTACGGCATCGAGGGTTTTGCTGAAAATGGCATCGTCGGAACTTTGCACGATAGCCGACAGGATTGCTTCGTTATTCTCGTTCGGGCGCTCGCTCATGGGGGTTCGCGGAAATGCCGGCGGCAGCCAAATCCGCTGATTCTCGCTGTGTATGGGTATTGTAATTCAGGCTGCAAGGCGCCTGCGGCCAGGTTGCGCCAGAGTGCAGGAAAAGCAGTGAGAGCCCCGAGCCTTACGGGCGTCGCCATGATCGCATCACGAGCTTGAATCGGCCCGTCCTCAGACTTTGGGCCCAAGGCGCACTTTGCGCTATGATCGTGCCTTGTATGGTAAGCGCTTCCTTAAACCTGCTGTTCCCGGGCAACGCTTCTGTTCCTGTTCCCGCCACGTATTGTTGTTGTTGCCCATAGACTGCTTCTTTCCGGCCCCTTCCAAAATCAAATAGCCTAAGGCCCTGCATTTGGGGCCAGAGTTTCTGGAGACTATCGATGAAGATTGCAAACGACGTCACGGAATTGATTGGGCACACGCCGCTCGTGCGCCTTAATAAGGTCACTGAAGGTGCAAAGGCGACGGTAGCCGCCAAGCTGGAGAGCTTCAACCCTTGTGCCAGCGTCAAGGACCGCATCGGCGTGAGCATGATCAACGAAGCGGAAAAAGCGGGAAAGATCACGCCCCACAAGACCATCCTGGTTGAGCCGACGAGCGGCAATACCGGCATCGGCCTGGCCTTCGTTGCGGCGGTGAAGGGTTACAAGCTCATCGTCGTCATGCCCGACACGGTCAGTATGGAACGCCGCGTGTTGCTACTCGCCTTCGGAGCCAAGGTGGTACTGACGCCCGGGGCGAAAGGCATGAAGGCAGCCATCGCCAAAGCCGAAGAAATCCTGAAGTCAACGCCGGACAGCTACATGCTGCAGCAGTTCGACAATCCGGCGAATCCCAAGATTCACTTTGAGACCACCGGGCCGGAAATCTGGGAGGACACCGATGGCAAGGTCGACTTCCTGATTTCCGGCGTAGGCACCGGCGGAACGCTGACCGGCGTCAGTCAATACATCAAGCCGAAGAAACCCTCGTTCAAGGTAGTGGCGGTTGAACCCACGGAAAGTCCTGTACTTTCTGGTGGCCAGCCGGCGCCGCACAAGATCCAGGGCATCGGCGCGGGCTTTGTACCGAGTATTCTGCGTACCGACTTTATCGATGAGATCATCAAGGTCTCCGCCCCCGATTCCATTGAGATGGCCCGGCGACTGGCAAAAGAGGAAGGCCTGCTGATGGGTATCTCGTCGGGCGCAGCCGTGGTTGCGGCACTGGAGGTCGCCAAGCGCGACGAGAACGCCGGTAAGCTGATCGTGGTTGTCCTTCCGTCCTTCGGTGAGCGTTACCTTAGTAGCGCTCTCTTCGAACAGCTACGCAACGAAGCGACGAGCCTGCCGACGGAACAGGTGGCCTGAGAATGCTGGCGTTTTTCAGATTGATGCGGGAAGACATTGCCGCCGTGATCGAACGCGATCCGGCGGCACAGTCCCGCCTGGAAATCGTCCTATGTTATTCAGGGCTCCACGCGTTGTGGAGCTACCGCTTCCACCATTGGCTATGGAAACACGGAATGCGCCTGCTGGCCCGCTGGTGGTCGCAGGTAACGCGCTGGTTGACCGGGATTGAGATTCACCCGGGCGCAAAGCTGGGGAGGCGCTTCTTCATCGATCACGGCATGGGCGTGGTGATTGGTCAGACCGCGGAAGTTGGGGACGATGTGACGCTCTACCAGGGAGTGACGCTCGGTGGCACCAGCCTGGAGCATGGCAAGCGGCATCCCACAGTTCGCAATAACGTGGTCGTCGGCGCGGGCGCGAAGATCCTGGGCAACATCACCGTGGGCGAGAACTGCCGCATCGGCGCCGGATCGGTGGTGCTGCGCGATGTGCCCGACAACTCCACCGTAGTCGGCGTGCCTGGACACGTGATCTTCCGCAACGGGGAGCGGGTAATCATTACCGATCCTAAGTTGATCAACGATCCGTTATCCGAAGCGCTGGCCGCCGTCGCAAACGAGGTAAAAACGCTGCGCGACGAGGTTCGCAAACTGCAGGGTCGGGAAGCATGGCAGACTTCCGAGAGCGACGCGCTGCAACGGGTCTGCGACATTGAGTACCAGATCTGAATTCAGAACAGCTTCTCCTGCTTTAATCCCGACCGGGCACCTGCATTACACGAGGGATCGGCAGGTTGTCAGCATGAGTAGCTCCCTGCACCGGAGACGGCCTGCTTCCCGGGCTCCCGGTGGAACTTTGCTCTTCACTTAGGCGCCTCCAGGTACGCCCAGCGCTCTACCAGTTGACGATGCGCGATCCGCCAAATCACAATACCGGAAAACTGTAATGGTGAGCCGCTCGCCGGGTTGGTGGCGCGCCACGTGTTGCGCACCACGACTCTATCCCCCTCGGCAATAAGGTCCTCAATCACAACATTCAGGTCGGGAAATTTCTTCAGTGCATTCGCGACGTATTGCTTGGCACCTTCTGGACCGGGCGGCGTTCCCGGCGGGACATCCGCACCGTGATCGACAAATTCCGGGGCAAAGTTCACATCACCAATGGCAATGTTCTTGCGATTGACGAACTGCTCGAAATGATCGCGTACAAAGTGCTTCATTTCTGAGTCGGTGAATCCGGTAGTCGGATTGACGGATTTGTCGGGCTCGGTCGGCTCTCTCATCGCGGGTTCTCCCTTTGGTCAGTGATCTACGCGGTGAAACTCGATGCATAATCGTGAAGGAACTGATCTAAGCGAATGGGTTCGCGCCCTAAGACTTGCTGCACGTCTGGCCTTACTTTGGCCCCTGGTCCTTCCCTGTAATAAGCCTGTAGATCGGCCAGGGCATCGACCTGCCATTCCGGCATGCCTAACTGACGCATTGACTGCTTCAGCTGCTCGGATGTTATCGGAACATAATGCACCGGAGTTCCCAGCAGCTTTGAGATTTTCTCCGCGACCTGGGTGTACGACAGTGCTTCAGGACCGGTCAGCGTGTAGGTTTTTCCGGTGTGACCATCCGACGTAAGCACTTTCGCGGCGACGGCGGCTACATCGCGAACGTCGACGAAGGCGATTGGGGCTGTGCCAACGGCCGCATAGAACGCGTGCTCTGCCTTGATCGTGCCGGCGTAGAAATTCACAATATTCTGCATGAAACTCTCCGGACGCAGGATGGTGGCCGGAACACCAGAGCTCCTGACGCGCTTCTCCACCTCTAAATGCCACCGCGGAAATGACTTATCGTATTCTTCTGCTCCAAGGGCAGAGGACTGCACCAGATGGCGGATTCTGTGTTCGCGGCAGGCCTCGACGACATTGCGCTCCAACTCAACCAACTGCGGAATGGGCGAGCACACCAGATACACCTTGTCGACATCCGCGAGAGCGCGATCAAGGCTGCCCCCATCGGCGAAGTCGCCAATGAGGGGATTAGCGCCTGCAGGCGCGGTTGCGGCTTCCTCTGCGGAGCGGTACAGGCTACGCACCGGCGCGCCCGCGCGCAGCAGCTCCTCTAGTACCAGACTGCCCAGATTTCCCGAAGCACCCGTTACTAGAATCATTTTCTTGTTCCTCAAATCCTATTGGCCAACCACTGGTGTTTGACTTCGCAATGTAGCAAGCTTAGGAGCGGTTGAGAAGTACGCACAATTTTGTAAGCCCGGCAGGAGGTAACTGCATGAAACCCCGTTTCGGCTGTCCTGTGAAGGCCACGACAAGAGTGCTTACCGGAAAATGGAAGGTCGCGATCGTGTGGCATCTGTCGTTCGGAGTCAAACGTTTTGCGGAAATCCGTAATTTGCTGACAGGTGTTAGCGAAAAGGTTCTGACCGCGCAATTACGCCAGTTGGAGAAGGATGGCGTGCTGCGGCGAAACGTAACTCACTCCGTTCCGCCAAGGGTCGAATATCAGCTTACGGCGGCGGGAGTTGAACTCATTCCGATTATGCAGACCATGTGCGATTGGGGCTCGAAGCACCTGGGCATACTGTCAACGCTACCGAGAGCTGTGCCGATTTCAGCGTCAGACACTCCTGTTGGCTCGATGATTTCTGCCCGTCGAAACGAATAAAAGCGCGGAAGCTTTCGCTCACGCGCTTCTTACCTTCGGTCCACAATGTTAATCCCACCCAGCCGGAGACCTGTCTCCAGCGTCTCGGTTTGTTCTCGCGAGCAAAAGGTGTTCGGCGCGACGATCGAAAGCACCCGAGGGGGATATCGCATTATGACAGCCGCTAGTAGTATCGGGTTGTTTCTATGGTTCGATCACCCTCAATCGATCATGACAAAGCTGAGAAGCGGCTGTTGCGCACTATAGCTGTTCTGTGCGCTCTCGTCGCGTTCACGGGTAATCATTTCTCTCCTGATTGGGATCGCGCCATTCTCGTCACGACGTTCGTTTTTGTGGGACTGACCGTAATGTGGAGAAGCTACTGGGGCCAATGGTGGTTTTGGGGCACGATGATGTCGCTTTTGGTCTTACACTCACTTCTCTTGCCCAAACTTCGTACGTTGCTAAATGGCCAAAATATTGTCGGATTTTTCTTCCTCGCCGCTGCCGAGGCCATGATTATAGCTGCTGCTATGTCCCTTCCAATTTCCCTGTTTTCGAATCCAGAGCGTTGAAGATGGCGACAGCAATAAGCGCGGAAGCCGTTTCGCTTCCGCGCTTTTCATCTGCGTCCGAACTGTTGAGACTCGCGGGCTGAAGCCCGCCATATCTTCTTGTGGCGCCGGAACGCGGGCCTAAAGGCCCGCTCTACCAGATCTATAGCGAGCTCATGTTTCCCAGGAACTCGCCATTGCTGCGGGTTTTGCCCAGCTTGTCGATCAGTAGTTCCATGGCTTCTACCGGAGACAGCGGGTTCAGCACCTTGCGTAGCACCCAGATGCGCGCCAGGTCTTCCTTGGGAATCAGCAACTCTTCCTTACGCGTGCCCGAGCGCTGAATGTCGATGGCCGGGAAGGTGCGCTTGTCGACCAGCTTGCGGTCGAGAATGATTTCCATGTTGCCGGTGCCCTTGAACTCTTCGAAGATCACATCGTCCATACGTGATCCGGTTTCGATCAGCGCGGTGGCGATGATAGTAAGCGAGCCACCCTCTTCGATATTGCGGGCCGCGCCAAAGAAGCGTTTCGGACGCTGCAGCGCGTTGGAGTCCACGCCGCCGGAGAGCACTTTGCCCGAGGGCGGAACGATGGTGTTATAGGCGCGCGCCAGACGCGTGATCGAGTCCAGCAGGATGACCACATCGCGTTTGTGCTCGACCAGGCGCTTGGCCTTCTCGATTACCATCTCCGCGACTTGCACGTGACGCGCGGCAGGCTCGTCGAAGGTTGAGGAGATGACCTCACCCTTCACCGAGCGCTGCATGTCGGTGACTTCTTCCGGACGCTCGTCGATCAGCAGGACAATCAGCACGATTTCCGGATGATTGGTGGTGATGGAGTTCGCCAAATTCTGCAACAGCATGGTCTTGCCCGTGCGGGGAGGCGCGACGATCAGGCCACGTTGTCCCTTACCCACCGGGGTCAGCAGGTCCATGACGCGGGCGCTGACATTTTCACGAACCGTCTCCAGCTTGATCCGCTCCTGCGGATACAGCGGCGTCAGGTTGTCGAAAAGAATCTTGTTGCGCGCTTCTTCGGGCGATTCGAAATTGACCGCCTCGATTTTGACCAGCGCGAAATACTTTTCGCCCTCGTGTGGAGGACGGACCTGACCGCTGATGGTGTCACCGGTCTTCAGGTCGAACTTGCGAATCTGCGATGGTGAAACGTAAATGTCATCCGGTCCCGGCAGGTAGTTGTAGTCAGGCGAGCGCAGGAAGCCATAGCCATCGGGTAGGATCTCCAGCACGCCTTCGGCGAAAATATGGCCTTCTTTTTCGCTCTGTGCCTGGAGAATCTTGAAGATAAGGTCTTGCTTGCGCAGGCCGCTAGCGCCTGGCAAATCGAGGGTCCGAGCAATCTTGGTCAGCTCGGTAATATTCTTTTCTTTTAATTCTGAGATTGTCATGTTCACCTACGGGGATTTTGCAGAGGGGCGGGTCGGAGGAACTGCGGAAGATGCGCCGAAGCGCGGCGCGCTTACGCGGCGCGCCGTTGAGCTTCGGAGGCTGTTTCCGGTTCGACAATAATGTTCTGCCGCTCGGAATCGGCAATGAGCTGCAGAACGTCGTTAGTAGTGTCCTGGATCCGGGTATTCGGCTTGTGGAACTTGCGCGTCGCCTTGGAAGCGAGCTGGCACAACATGTAACGATTGCGCAAAGTATGCACAGCTTCGAAGACTAATTCGGAACGCATCATGAGATTTCTCCTCTTTTCTTCCTATGAAATGAATGTCCCGGAGCTCGGCCAGAAAAAGGACGATCAGCTCCTGGCGTATAAAAATCGAGGGCGGGGGAACCAGTAACAACGCATCAAGAGCTATAACTTGGATGCTGCCGACGCAGTTGCGGTTCCGAAAATTCCGTTGCCTCCTCCCGGACTCTACTCTGACCGGAAGTCCTTGACTAGCAATCAATTACCTGTGGCGAGCCGCAAACCCTAGCAGGGCTTTGAGCTGAAACAGCACCTTTCGGTTTCCCTGATGGTGACGTACAGTGTGGCCGCTTCGGGGCAGGACGTCTGAGACTGGATACCTACACGACGACGCCTTACTTAGAAAGCAGTAAGTTATCGGTCAGGGCTTCGCGAGTCAAGGAAAATCGTGCCCACCTTTACCAGTCAGTTAACCACTTCCCGGTCGCTTTTGGCTTAGACGTCGTCCCCCTCAAAAGGTCCCGACATTTGTAAAACCACTATTTTTAAATAAGTTGCGCGCACCGCACCTGCGGGATGTTTCGAACGGAGGTCAACGGCGATTACTTGGCAGGCGACAGTTCCATTCCGGAGTGAGTGCTCTCCCCCAGGCCCCAATCCGCCTGGATTTCAGGCCCAGTACGTGCGATCCAAAGTTCTGTACTGAATCGCTTCGGCAATGTGGGCGGGTTCGATGCCTTCAACCCCGGCCAGGTCCGCCAAGGTGCGGGCGACCTTCAAAATGCGATCATGCGCCCGCGCACTGAGTCCCTGTTTCACCATGGCTCGCTCCAGCAGGCGCTCGGAGTCGGTACTCAGGTCGCAGTATTTGCGGATCTCTCGCGATCCCATCTGGGCGTTGGCGTAAATGCGCTCCTTTCCGGCTGCGAAACGGTTCAATTGGATGTCGCGAGCGCGAATCACTCGGGTGCGAATCTCAGCCGAGTCCTCCGGCACAATGGTGCTGCGCAGTTCACGGTAGTTCACCGCCGGCACATCGATATGGATGTCGATGCGATCCAGCAGCGGGCCGGAAATCTTCGCGACATAGCGCTGGATGATCATCGGGGTGCAGCGACACTCGCGCGAACGGTCGTTGAAGTATCCGCAGGGACAGGGGTTCATGGCGGCTACCAGCATGAAGCGTGCCGGAAAGCTGAGCGACATAGCCGCGCGCGCGATGGTGACCGTGCCGTCTTCGAGGGGCTGGCGCATCACTTCCAGAACATTCCGCGGGAATTCCGGCAGCTCGTCGAGGAACAGAACACCGTTGTGCGCGAGCGAGACTTCGCCGGGCCGCGGAATCATGCCCCCGCCGATGAGTCCCGCGTCCGAGATGGTGTGATGTGGCGACCGGAACGGCCGGGTTCCCACCAGTCCGCTGGCGGAGTCCAACACTCCGGCGACGCTGTGGATCTTTGTGGTCTCGAGCGCTTCTTCAAAGGTGAGTGGCGGAAGAATGGTGGCCATTCGCTTGGCCAGCATGGTCTTGCCCGAACCGGGCGGCCCGATCATCAACAGGTTATGGCCTCCGGCTGCCGCCACTTCGATGGCCCGCTTCGCACTCGTTTGCCCGCGAACATCTTTGAAATCCACGCCGAATTGCTGCGATGTCTCGAGAAGGGCCCGGGTATCGATCTGCAGCGGCTTGACCCCGTTCCCCGTGTTCAGCAGGTGCACGACCTCCGTCAGAGAACGCACCGGGTAAACATCGATGCCGGCCACCATGGCTGCCTCGCGCGCGTTCACCTCGGGAACGATCAGCTTCGTAATCTTGTTGGCGCGGGCGACAATCGCGATCGGCAGCGCGCCCTTGACGCCACGCAAACCGCCATCGAGCGAAAGCTCCCCGACAAACAGTGCATCCGAGGGTGGCTTGTTATTCAGACCCCCGTAGGCCCCAAGGATGCCGAGCGCCATCGGCAGGTCAAAGCCCGATCCTTCTTTGCGAATGTCGGCGGGAGCAAGATTAATCGTTGTGATGGTGGACGGGATATCGTAGCCGCTGTTTTTCAGCGCAGCGCGAATGCGTTCGCGACTTTCGCGCACCGCGGCATCCGGCAGGCCGACGGTGGTGAACACGTCTTTGTCGGCCTTGAAGCCGGCGACGTCGACCTCCACCTCGATAAGGCTGGCGTCGATGCCGTAGACCGCGGCGCTGAGCGTCTTGTAGAGCATGAGGGGCTACACGTTAGAGGTAGCAGATTGTGAACGGAAGTGGTGTGATGAGACTCACGAACGGTGGTGATCATGCGCCCGGCAGGCGCACCGTTCCGCAGAGCATTTGCCAGAAGCGCTCAACATCAAGCCCATGGGCGCCGCTTATGGCGCTGAGGTGATCGCCTTCAAATAGCGATAGTGGAAGTCAACCCCCTGGTAAAACGCTTCGATGCGCACCCGTTCGTCTTTTCCGTGCGCGCGCACATCGTCTAAATCGATCGCCACGCCGTTGACGCCGTAGGTTGGAAGGCCGGCGCGGTTGGTATAGATACCGTCCGAAGCGCCTACGCCCATCGTCGGCACCACAGGAACGCCTGGCCACATTTCGTGTGAGACCGTTTCCAGCGCCTTCATCACGTCAGGTCGCAGAGGCACGGGAGGCAGCGCTCCATTCGTCGGAGCGGTGTCAGAAACCACCCGGCTGTCGCTTACGTAGCGCACCTTGATCTTGGGATCGGCAAAAATGCGGACCAGGTCCTGGCGCACTTGCTCGCGCGAATGACCGGGCAGGATACGGCAGTTCACATTGGCAGTGGCCCGTTGCGGCAGCGCGTTGTTGGCATGACCGCCATCCAGGCGCGTGGCGACGCAGGTCGTGCGCATGGTCGCGTTATACAGAGGATCCTGCGACAGTCGGGCGATGGCGGCCTTATCCGGAGGGTTCTGGGTGATGGCGCCCATGTCGGCTGCAGTTTGGCCAGTTTCGATGCCCGCCATGCGGACGAAGAACGCGCGTGTCACCTCGTTCAGCTCAAAAGGAAACTGATATTGCTGCAAGCGTGTCAGTGCGTCTGCCACATGATAGATCGCGTTGTCGGGTACCGGCTCGGAGCTGTGGCCTCCGGGATTGGTGGCTTCGATCTGATAGTCGCCGTAAAGTTTCTCGCTCGCGTCCATCGAAACGATCACCGGCTTGCCCCCGCGACTGTCGACGCCGCCGGCATCGATGTTGAGTACGAATTCAGCGTCGATCAGGTCGCGATGGTTCTTTAGCAGCCAGTCCACACCGTTCGACTTGCCGCCTTCTTCATCGGCAGTGAGGGCGAGAATGAGATCCCGATCGGGCACATAGCCTTCCCGCTTGAAACGGATCAGGGCGGTGACCAGGATGGCGTCGCCATCTTTGATGTCCTGCGTCCCGCGCCCGTAAAAGTAGCCATCTTTCTCGACCAGCTGAAAGGGATCCGTGGTCCAGTCCTCGCGGTTGGCCTCTACAACATCGAGATGCCCTATCAACAGGATGGGCTTCTTCGCGCCCGTGCCGTGCAGCCGCACGACGAGATTCTTCTTGCGATCGTTCGGACCGATCACCTGGATGTCAGAGTCGGGAAATCCGCCGTCGTGAAACCGTTGCGCCATGGCTTCTGCCGCGGTCGTAACGTTGCCGACGGAGTCGGTGGTATTGATCTCAACCAGTTGTTTGAGGATGTCGTGCGATAGCTGGCGTGTGGCTTCATCCACTTGCGCCGCCAGGAACAAAGGAGCTAGCAACAGTAGGAAGGCGCAGACGGATAGTGCTCTGATGTTCAACGAGAATCTCCGAGAGAGGGCTGGTCATCACGATAGGAACAGGTGGAGAGAGACTACCAAAGAAAGCTCGGGTTGCGCACGCTACGGCCCACCGGCGGCCCCCGCGAATCCTTTGACAGGCAACAACGTAACCAGGAAACTGGGAACTTGTCCTCTTCCTACTCGTTCGACGTGGTCATTCTCGGAGCCGGCGCAGCCGGACTGATGTGCGCGATCGAGGCTGGCAAGCGCGGACGGCGTGTCGTCGTGATCGAGCGGGCGGAACAGATCGGAAAAAAGATCCTGATCTCTGGCGGAGGCCGCTGCAACTTCACCAACTTGTATTGCCAGCCGGAAAACTTTCTCTCTGCTAATCCGCACTTCGCGAAATCGGCCCTGGCGCGCTACACGCCTTCCGACTTTATCGCTCTGGTCGAGAAGCACCGCATTCGCTATCACGAGAAAACTTTGGGCCAGCTCTTCTGCGATGGCTCCGCGCGAGAGATCGTCGGCATGCTGGAAAAGGAATGTGCTGCGGCGGGCGTGAAGATCTTCACCGGAACGTCGATTCGTGAGGTACAGCGCGACGATCGCTTCGTCCTCCGCTCCGGCGGCGGTGAGTTCCTTGCGCCTGCTCTCGTGGTTGCTACCGGCGGCCTCTCGATCCCGAAAATGGGTGCGAGCGCGTTCGGCTACGACCTTGCCCGGCAGTTCGGGCTCAAGGTTCGCGAGTGTCGTCCGGCGCTGGTTCCGCTCACCTGGCAGCCGGAAGATCTGCGCCAGTATCGTGATCTCGCGGGAGTTTCGGCGGACGTGAGGGTCTCAACCGGTCATCAGCATTTTCGTGAAAAAATGCTACTCACGCATCGCGGGCTGAGCGGCCCTGCCATTCTGCAGATTTCGTCATACTGGAATCCCGGAGAATCGATTGCCATCGACCTTGCACCCGGGCGGGACGTGCTGGCAGCGGTGCGAAAAAATCCTTCCGGACGCGAGCTGGCGGCAGCGACCAGGGCGTTGTGCACCGTCGTTCCGGCACGTTTCGCCGAACGCTGGCTCGAGCTGCACCCGCCGTCACGTTGGACCAACACCGCCATCGACGAGCTGGAGCGGTTGCTACACCACTGGCAAGTTCATCCCGCGGGAACCGAAGGCTTTGAGAAGGCGGAAGTAACCGCCGGCGGCGTCGACACCGACGAGTTATCGGCAAAAACCATGGAGACTCGCAAGCTGCCGGGCCTGTTCTTCATCGGTGAGGTCGTCGACGTCACCGGACAGCTTGGCGGCTTCAACTTCCAATGGGCGTGGGCCTCCGGATATGCAGCAGGCCAAGCGGTGTGAAAGGCGGGTTCTCCACAGAGGCAGGGAGCGCACGAAAAAGAACGAATCGGTCAAACCATCGCCCGGAGGAAGGGTATTTTATTAGCCATTTGGATTTGCGTGTCCTCGGTGTCTCCGTGGTGAACCCGATGTTCTCTTGGTAAACTGCTTGCACTACCCGAGCTAGCAACCCACTCCAGCGGAGCACTGTGGCGAATTCGCAGGAACCGATTGTCAACATTCAAGGGCTGCGCAAGGTCTATCCCGGTAAAACGCCGGTCGAGGCGGTCAAGGGCATTGATCTGGCAGTCGCGCCGGGGGAATTGTTCGGCCTGCTGGGCCCGAATGGCGCCGGCAAGAGCACCACCATCAGCATCTGCACTACGCGTTCGCTGCCCACCGCCGGCAAGGTAGCCATCGCGGGCATCGATGTCGTCGCGCATCCGGCCAAATCGCGCCGTTACATGGGTGTGGTGACGCAGTTCAATACGCTCGACCGGCAGTGCACCATCTGGGAGAACATTTACTTTCACTGTCGCTACTTCGGATATTCGCACGGCCGCGCTGCCGAACGGACAGGCGAACTGCTGGAGCTCTTCAGACTCACGGAGCGCCGCGACACATTCGTGAAAGTCCTGTCCGGAGGCTTGGCGCAACGGGTGCAGATTGCGCGCGCCATCGCGCACGAGCCGCAGGTGTTGTTTCTCGACGAGCCCAGCGCAGGCCTCGATCCGCAGACCCGGCTGGCGCTGTGGGACATTATCCGCACCTTGCGCGAGCATGGCATCACCATCGTCTTGACGACGCACTACATGGAAGAAGCCGATGCGTTGTGCCAGCGTGTCGCCATCATCGATCACGGAACCATCCTGGTGTGCGATACGCCCGCGGCCCTGAAGAGCAGCGTGGGAGCGCAAAAGATCTTCGTCTTGCACCTGCAGAACCTGGAGGCAGACGGCCTGCGCGCGCGCTTGCAGCAAATACCGGGCGTGACCTCCGTCGAAGGACATGCCACCGGCCTGCGCGTCTTCACCGACGGCCGCAGCGGCCTGTTGCCCCAGATCGTCGAAACCGCAGGCGATAACCTGCGCGATATGTCCGTCAGCGAGACCAGTCTGGAGACGGTATTCATCAAGCTGACCGGGAGGGAATTGCGTGACTGACTCGGCTTCGAATTGGCGGGCCTTCTGGGGACTGTTCGTGCGCGACCTTACCGTGCTGCGACGGCAGGTTGTTCCTTTCCTGATCCGGACGATCATGAATCCGCTACTGTTCGTGTTCGTCTTCACCTACCTGTTCCCGAAGATGGGCCAGGGATTTCAAAGCAGCGCGGGCGCGAATTTCGGAACGTTGATTCTGCCCGGTCTCCTCGCCGTCGGAATCTTCATCCAAGGCATCATGGCGACTGCCCTACCTCTCTCGGTCGAAATTGGGGCGACACGCGAAATCCACGATCGCGTGATGTCGCCGCTGCCGGTCACATGGGTGGCGATCCAGAAAATCGTTTTCAGCGCGCTGCAGAGTCTGTTGGCGGCGCTGGTCATCTTCCCACTGGTGTACTTCATCCCGGTATCGCCGGTACAGGTGCACGTCGCCAGCTGGCCTATGTTGATAGCGGTGCTGCTGCTGGCGAGCATGGTCTCGGGCGCGGTAGGCTTGGCAATTGGAACGGCCGTTAAGCCGGAACACATCGCGCTGATGTTCGGCATCATTGTTGTGCCGGTAACGTTTCTCGGCTGCGTCTATTATCCGTGGGCGGCGATGTATCGCGTGCGCTGGCTGCAAATCCTGGTGCTGATCAATCCATTGGTCTATATGAGCGAAGGCCTGCGCACCACGCTCACCCCCATGCTGCCCCACATGCCGGTTTGGGTGACGCTGCTCGCGATGACCGCAAGTCTTGTGATTCTGAGCTGGTTCGGCATTCGCGGTTTCTTGAGCCGCGTGCTCACATAGAGCAGTTCACCAGTCCTCGACTTCAATCATCCGGACTACCGGTTGTACACCGGAAGCGGTCCCCGTAGGTCCTGCCAAACTTCGTCGCAGGCCCGCACAACATCCTCGCTGAGCGGCCCTTCTTCTCCGGCAGCCAGGTTCTCGTTCAGTTGTTCCATGCTCGACGCGCCAAGGATGATGACATCCGCCGGCGTGTGATGCAGCAGCCAGTTGAGCGACAGGCTGACCAGCGACCGCCCGGCTGACGATGCAATCTCGCGCAGCCGTTCAACCGCGCGGAAGTATTGTTCGTGCCAGTAGCGATCCTGGTAGAGTTTGTTCTCGTCGAAGCGCGTGCCTGGCGTTACGTAGGACTGCTTGTGCTTGCCAGTGAGCAGCCCTCCCGCCAGCGGGTTGTAGACGACGGTCGAGACCCCGAAACGTTTGCACATCGGCAGGTACTCCTGCTCGATCCCGCGCGCCAGAAGGTTGTACATGGGCTGCGAAATGTATGGACGGCGATACCCGCGCTCCTTCGACAGCCATAGCATCTCGACCACCTCCCAGCCAGCATAGTTCGACGACGCCGGGTAGCGAACCTTGCCCTGCTTGACCAGCGCTTCCATCGCCTCCAGCGACTCATCGATAGGCGTCTGGTGATCCGGCGCGTGAAGATAGTAGAGGTCGAGGTAATCGGTTTGCAGGCGGCGCAAGCTCTCGTCAATCGCTCGCGAGATGGCTTTCCGAGAGAGACCCTGCTGATCGGGCTCGTCGCCCATCTTGAATCGCACCTTGCTGGCCAGCACGACGTTCTTGCGTTTGCCTTTCAAGGCGTTGCCGAGCAGAGTTTCGGCGACACCACATTGATACATGTTGGCGGTGTCGAAGAAATTGATGCCAGCTTCGACACAGCGATCGACAATCTGGTTCGTTCCTGCCTGATCGAGCGGCTTGCCCAGCGTCATCGTCCCAAAACAAAAGCGCGAGACTTGGAGATCGGTATGCTGCAGCTTTCGACGAGAAATGTTCATCATGGAGATCGCTTTCAGCTCTTCGCTCTTCGCTTCTCGCCAAGCCATCAGTTACGGCGATCGTTGTATTCCCAACTGCAACGAAAGCGCCGCAGGAGAAATATAGCCGCTAACAACTGACAACCGGCTCCTGCTTTTACAGCTCCTTCGACATGCGCACAAAATGCGCGGGTTGCGTGAAATTTTGCGCCGCCTCGGCGGGAAGCGCTTCGGTACCCGACTCCGCATAGCCCAGTTTGCGATACAGCGGAGGAAGCTCGTCGCGCAGATTCACCGTGCGAATGTCGGCAAACTTGCATCCTGCGGCGCGAGCCTGCTCCTCGGCCTTGCCCATCATCCACCGGCCAAGTCCCGACTTCTGCCTCGCAGGATCGACCGCCAGCAGGCCAATGTAGGCGCGATCTCCATTGATTTTCAGGTAAATCGATGCGATCAACTGTCCGCCATCGCTGAGCAGAAGAAACTTGCCTTCGCTCATCATGTGACGCACGTGTTCGGCGTCGGTGCGGCCACCCTTCTTGAAGGACCGCTCCACCTCGAAGGCGCTGTTGACGAGCCTCACCATGTCTTCGACATCGGTAGTAGCTGCTTCCAGCAGGCTGTAATTCTTTTCGTCATCGGACATGTGCTTCGCATCTCCGCGTGGAACGCAACTGAGCGTAAAAACATTGTAATCTGCGCTCTGCCGCGGCGCTCTGCCGGTCAGGCTGCCCCCTTTATCGGATGAACTGCCCAGGATGAGGCACTAAATTTTCCATACTGCGCAGCATTCAGCCAAGATGTCGTTTCAAAAAGAAGTACGTTCGCTGTCCGGCGTCGAGCATGTCGAGACCGCCGAAGCCGTGACCCGCGTTGCTATACACCTTGAGTTCATGCGGAGCTTGATGTCGCTGCAGCAACTTCTCCAGTTTGTACGCCTCAGTGATAGGTACGACATTGTCCCGTTCGCCATGGAGGATCAGAACCGCCGGAAGATGCTTGGCCTCGGCCGCCAACTCGTCGGGTAAACCGCCAAAGAAATCCACTACTGCGCTGATTCGCCTCTGCTGCGAGCCGATGGCCAGCCCGAGATACGCCCCCAGTGAGAAGCCGATGACGCCGACACGTTGCGGATCGGCCGACGGATAGCCGCTCGCAAAGTCGATAGCGTCCGAGATGATCTGCATCCACTCCGGAAAGTGCTGCCGGATCAGATCCGGGTGTGCCCAACTCGTCCCGGTGGCTTCGAAGTAGTGAGGCAGGAAGACTGCAAAACCGCGGTCCGCCAGCATTTGCGGAAAGTTTCCGTAACCCGAGTTCCACAGGCCGCCCGAGCCGTGCAGGGCGATCACAACGGGATACTTTCCCGGAGCGGCAGGGATGAAAACGTCGATGCCGATCGACCGGCCTCTGCTGGTGAAGATGGTGTTCAAGCAGGCTCCTGGCAGAAATCAGGTATTAGATGCGCCGCTCGCGCCCTCCGCACGGCTGGGGGGCATATCACAAGCGCGGGTGATCTTGCTCACTGCGAGGATGTTCTTCCAGATCTAGCGTAAGAATCGGTCTGATTGCACGGCGGGCGGGGTGTGCCCGGCGGCCCCACCGACCAGCGCGTTTTCTAAGTCCCGGGATCGCCCCGTCAACGACCTCAACTCCATCGCGCTCTCCTTCAGCGGCAAAGAGGAAATGTCATGTCGATCGTGAACGCCCAAAGCAAAACCATTGTCCGCGAGTTCACCGTTGAGGAACTTGAGCACGCCGCCCGCCGGATGCGCGGTTACGATCTGGTCGCGCTGTGCGCTGCCGGCTCCGGGCATGCTGGTGGCACGCTTTCCATCATGGACATCGTGGCCGCCCTGTATCTGAAGGTGGCGAATCATGACCCAGATTTTCCCGACTGGGACGAACGCGACCGCATCGTATGGTCCGCCGGACACAAAGCGCCCGCCCTGTACCTGGGACTGGGCTTCTCCGGGTATTTTCCGCTCGAAGACGTGGTCACGCTGCGCAAGTTGTATTCACCGTTTCAGGGCCATCCGCATCGCCTGAAGCTACCCGGGGTCGAAGTGTCGAGCGGCTCGCTGGGACAAGGATTGAGTATCGCGGTCGGCATGGCGCTGGCGGCCCGGATGGATCATCGCGAACACGCTACGTTCTGCATCATGGGAGACGGCGAGCAGCAGGAAGGCAACATCTGGGAGGCGGCGATGGAGGCCTCGCATTACCAGCTCGACAATCTCGTCGGCATCCTCGATCGCAATCGGCTGCAAATTGATGGATGGGTCAAGGACGTGATGAACGTCGAGCCGCTCGCCGATCGCTATCGCAGCTTTGGCTGGGACGTCGTAGAGATCGACGGGCACGACATGCGGCAAGTCGTCGAGGCCTTGCAAAAAGCCAAAGACACACCGGTCGCCGGCAAACCCACGCTGCTGCTGGCAAATACGATCAAAGGCAAGGGTGTCAGCTTCATGGAAAATGTTGCCGGCTGGCACGGAAAGACTCCCACGTACGACGAGATGGTCAAAGGGCTCGAGGAACTCGGCGTCAAAGACGCAATCCCGTACGACGCGCTGCTCGAGAAAGCGAAGGCGTATCAGGTCGACGTAGAGGCGACACTGGCGGCAAAGATGCCGCGCTTCTCGCGTGATTATTGGTGGAACACCTCCGACACGATGCGCGTGAGCATGGAGCCGACTCGCAAGGGCTTTGGCAAGTCTCTGCAGAACAACGGTGACGACAAGCGGGTAGTCTGCCTCGGCCTCGACATCTCGGGATCGATTACCATCAGCGATTTCTATGCCGGCAAGCCGGAGCGCAAGGGCCGCTGGATCAGCATGGGCATTGCTGAGCAGTCCGCAACTGCGGCCGCTGTCGGCCTGGCGCGGGAAGGCAAGTTGCCGGTGCTGGGCACGTACGCGACGTTTGCGGCGGCCCGCAATCTCGATCAGATTCGCGTCTCTATCTGCTACGGCAACTTCAATGTGCTGATCGCAGGAGCGCACGGCGGGGTCTCCGTCGGCCCGGATGGCGCGACCCACCAGGCACTGGAAGATCTGTTCTCCATGTGCGGCCTGCCGAACATGTCGGTCGTCGTGCCCTGCGATGCCATCGAGACGCGCAAGGCCACTGACTATCTGCTACTGCAGCACGAAGGGCCGAAGTACATTCGCTTCGCCCGCGAGGCAACGCCGATCGTGACCACGGAGGACACGCCGTTCCAGTTCGGCATTGCCAACGTAAGCCGGCTGCGTCGCGAAGCGGCGAACATGATCGAGGGCTTCGAGACGGTACTCGCGCCCGACTACGTCGATGAGCAGGAGGACCTCAGCATCTTGGCTTGCGGCCCGATGGTGCCCGAAGCTATGCGTGCGGCCTGGATCCTGAAGAAAGAGTTTGGCTACGAGACACGCGTCGTCAACATTCACACCATGAAGCCGATCGATGAAACGACCATCGTACGCGCGGCGAAAGAAACCGGCGTGGTCGTCACCGCCGAGGAGCACCAGATCGGCGCGCTGGCCTGGCGTGTGAGTGGGGTCATCACGGAAAGTGCTGAGTTGTACGGCGTCCCAGTGATTACCGGCGCGATTGGCGTGAAAGACCGCTTCGGCGATTCTGGCGCACCATGGGAACTGATTAAGGAGTTCGAGGTCAGCGCGGAGCACATCGCGCAAAAAGCCGTCGACCTAATGGCTATCGCCAAGGCTGGGAAGGAAGAGGCGGAATTAGCGTTGGCGCACTGAGCAGTCTCAGTTTCAGCAGCTTTAGCCTACTTGTCGTCGCGAACGTCTCAGTCGCTTTGTCGTCCCCAACGGGCTTAGCCGTGAGGGACCTGCGGTTCTGCGTTTTCCAGCTTCAATCAAGCAGGCTCAAGGTTCGTTGGAAACTCTATCGAAGACTTTTCGTCTGCAGGTCGCAGGTCCACTGGCGAGATCTCACTCGTGGCTGGCTCCTCTTCTTCTTCCGCCAGAGCCGCGTACGCTCCCAAACGCGCGAGATAGATGAGGTCAGAACCAGCGAAGTACACGAGCGCCACTCCTCCGAGCAACAGCAGCACCCATCCTGCCTCAAGGTACTTCGTCGCGCTCAGGATCGCGAAGACGAACAACGCCATGGTTCCAGCCCAGACGGTCCAAACCGCGAAGAATCCCAGGCTCAACCCGAAGATCCGTCCTGCGCGCGCAGCGCAAAAATCGACAGTGCGCGCAACCGACTCGCTGGCGCCGACGCCGTCGCGAAGGCAGAAAAGCGGCGCCAGTCCAAGAAACCAGTTCAACACGTAGCCAAAAACGCACGCCAGCGCAATACCGAATGTCAGGAAGAAGGCGGCCCGAGCCGCATGTTGTTCGCGCACCGCCACGACGCCAATCATCAGCGACACCCCGGCGGCCGCAACCCCAACGATGGACCACGCGGCTCGCAGCAGGTTCAAGATCAAGACGGGACGAAACTGCCAAGTCAGCAGCGCGTCTTCGTCCTGTCGAAAAAATGCAAGCAACCGGCACAGCGTCGCTGCACGCCCCGCGGTCGCGGCCAATGCCCACAGCAGCGTCAGGCCGATGAGGAGTATGACGTCCATCCAGACAAAGCGGAGCAGGCTGCCCTGGAAGATGTCGCCGAACGCCGTCTTCAACAACACTGGCTGGAGCGTGCTCAGAAGGAACTGGTCGCCCGGCGCGATGAGGAGGCTGTCCAGAAACAATCCCGCCGAGACGATGGCCAGCGCCCAGGCGGAGAAGCCGAAGCACCATCGCCACACGAGCTCTCCCGCAATCAGCGCCGGATCGCTCCATAGCGCGGCAAATCCCCGCTGAAAGGGGGACAGAGTGTTTGCGGGCCGCGGCATGGAAGCAGGATAGCAGGGCTCGCGTGATCAATTTATTCTATTTGCCATCCCGAATGGCTTTTAGCCGTGAGGGATCTGCAGTTCGGGGTGATGCCAGAGGATTGACGGAAGCCTGTACTGACCGCGTCCCGCCCCCCATCTCCCTCAATTCCACTCCACTTCGTCATCATCGGCCGCGGTGACGGTTGTAAACGCACGCGCCAGCTCCGCGGGCGTATCCACGAGCATGTCTGGAGGAGTGCGGTTCAAGCTTTCCGGAGCGAAGCCGTAACGCACGCCTACGCTCCACATGCCGGCATTCCGCGCGGTGAGAATATCTACTTCGGAATCGCCAACCATCACCGTCTCTTCCGGCGACACGCCTGCCTCCTGCATGATGGTGTTAGCGCCAGAGGGATCGGGCTTCTTGGTTTCAAAGCTGTTGCCGCCGTACACCTGCATAAAGCGCGCGGCCAGGCCGAGCCCCGCGAGGATGTCCCGCGCCGGGCGCACCGGCTTGTTCGTCAACACGGCAAGGCGCACCGGCCCCGAGCCGTCGCCGCTCGATACCTGTTCGAGAGCGGCTGGAATTCCGTCATAGGCGTAGGTGTTGTCGAGCTTGTGCTCGCGGTAGTAGGTAAGGAAATATTCCAGAGCTTCCCGCAGAAATGCCTGGTCTTTAGGATCGCCCAAAGCGCGTCGAACCAGCATCGGCGCGCCGTCGCCGATGTAGGTGGCGATCGTCGCCAACGGAAGTTCCTTGCGATCGTAGCGCCGCAGCATCGCATTTACCGCATGCGCCAGATCGAGTTCCGAATCGATCAGGGTGCCATCGAGATCAAATACGACGAGCTTTATTTTTTTGATCGGAATCTGACGAAAAATGCGTATCATTCTCCTTCAGTATAGCCATTCGACTCTGCTATGCGGGACTCGAGCGGACAGGTGGCAGCCGGCCCTCGGAGGCGCTCAAGGTGAAAAAGTGGCCCAAGATTTACAATAAACAGACCAGCTTTTCGAGCCGATCGTCTTCCATAATTCACTCCTGAGGTATTGGATGGCAACCACCAAGGCACAGCCTAAGATTGCAGCCGCGCTGGCCGCCCCCGAAGTAGTTCCCGAAAAGAAGTACGAAGGGCTTAGTCCCCGAGAACTAATCGAGATCTACCGGCTGATGTATCTGTCGCGCCGGATCGACGATCGCGAGATCCTGCTCAAGCGGCAACAGAAGATCTTCTTCCAGATTTCGGGCGCGGGCCACGAGGCGCTGCTGGTCGCCGCAGGCCTGCTGCTGCGGCCCGGGTATGACTGGTTCTATCCTTATTATCGCGATCGCGCGCTGTGTCTGGCCTTGGGCATGACCCCTCTCGACCAACTGCTGGGTGGTGTGGGCGCTGCAGCCGACCCCAATTCCGGCGGACGCCAGATGCCTTCGCACTGGGGGCACAAGGGTCTGAACATCGTTACCCAATCGTCTCCTACGGGCACGCAGCTTCTGCAGGCCGTAGGTTGCGCCGAGGCGGGCCGCTACTTCAACCGCCATCCCCAGGCGGCGGAGAAAGCCACCGGAGACTATCGCCAGTTCAAAGACGTTCAGTTCCACGGCGATGAAGTGATCTACACCTCGTGCGGTGATGGCACCACCAGCGAGGGCGAATTCTGGGAGGCCATGAATTCTGCGGCGAACCTCAAACTGCCCGTGCTCTTTGTGGTGGAAGATAACGAGTACGCCATCTCCGTTCCCGTCGAAGTGAACACCGCAGGCGGCAACATCAGCCGACTCGTGAGCGGTTTTCCCAATTTTCACTTCGCCGAGTTCGATGGCACCGATGTTCTTGCCAGCTACGCCGCGATGAAGGAAGCGATCGAGTATGTTCGTGCCGGCAAAGGTCCGGCCTTCGTCCATGGACACGTGATCCGGCCCTATTCGCACTCGCTCTCCGATGACGAGAAGCTTTACCGGCCTGACACCGAGCGCAAGCTGGAAATCGCGCGCGATCCCATCACACGCTTTCAGCTGTTCCTGGTTCGCGAGGGCATTCTCGACGAAAAGGGTATCGAGGCGCTCGAAAAAGAGGTCGAAGCCGAAGTGCAGGACGCCAGCGATCAGGCCCTGGAAGCTCCCTTCCCGGCGCTCGATTCCTACAAACAGTTTGTCTACTCGCCCGCTCTTGACCCTGCGTCGGCAGCATTCCAGACCGATCCTGCGATCGCTGCAGTCTCAGAGACGGCGCCGGGGGCCGGCGGCCCAAAGACCATGGCCGACCTCATCAACGCTTGCCTGAAAGACGAGATGCACCGCGATCCGCGCATCGTTATGTTTGGCGAAGACGTGGCCGACTGTAGTCGCGAAGAATATTTGAAAGAGAAGCTGGTAAAAGGTAAGGGCGGCGTTTTTAAGCTGACGGCCGGCTTGCAGTGCGAGTACGGCAGCGATCGTGTCTTCAACTCTCCGCTGGCAGAAGCCAATATCGTTGGCCGGGCTGTCGGTATGGCCACGCGCGGATTGAAGCCGGTCGTGGAGATTCAATTCTTCGACTACATCTGGCCCGCGATGCATCAGCTACGCAACGAACTGCCGCTGATTCGCTGGCGCTCCAACAACGCGTTCTCCTCGCCGGCCGTGGTGCGGGTTGCCATCGGAGGCTATCTCACCGGTGGCGCCATCTATCACTCGCAATGTGGAGAGAGCATCTTCACCCATACTCCGGGACTACGCGTGGTCTTTCCGTCGAACGCGCTCGATGCCAACGGCCTGCTGCGCACCGCCATTCGTTGCGACGACCCCGTTCTGTTCCTCGAGCACAAGCGCCTCTACCGCGAGACCTATGGCCGCGCTCCGTATCCCGGTCTGGATTACATGGTCCCCTTCGGCAAGGCAAAGATCGTGCGCCCCGGCACCGACCTAACCGTGATCACTTACGGAGCGGTCGTGCCACGCGCGTTGCAGGCGGCGCAGCGTGCTGAGCGTGAGAATGGACTCAACGTGGAACTGATCGACCTTCGTACCCTGAGCCCTTACGACTGGGAGGCCATCGCCAGTTCTGTCTCCAAGACCAGCCGAGTCATCGTGGCCCATGAAGACACCTTGAGCTGGGGCTACGGCGCAGAGATTGCCGCGCGCATTGCCGATGAACTGTTCGACCAGCTCGATGCTCCGGTAAAGCGGGTTGCCGCCGAAGACACCTTCGTCGCCTACCAACCGATCTTGGAGGACGAGATCCTGCCGCAGTCGGAAGACCTCTATAACGCGATGGTGCAGTTGGGGAACTATTGAAGCGTTGTGGAATCTGGCACTGAACCAAGCTGGCCTCAGGGCCCTTTTTTTCTGCAATTACGGTGTGCTGAATTGCTGAATCTGGCTTTGTGCTTCGGTGCTGGTTCTCTCCCCTTGGCAGAATCCACCAGATAGTAGTAGGTAGTGTTGGTGCGCAGGTTCCTTGGCTCGATACGGTGTCTCTCGCCGGTGCGCGCACATGGCGACTCGGCCTTGTCCCGCAAATTGTTGGGATTGGTTCTTAATCACTATTAACCCAAGCGCTTGGATTACGTGGTATTCTTATCAGAATGCCGACGGTTCTCAGGATATTTGGCTGGCGAGTTGTCATTTATCCGAACGACCATCGACCACCGCATGTTCATGTAATAGGTAGCGGGTGTGAGTCCGTGTGGAGGCTCGGATGTCCCGATGGTCCCGTGATCTTGCGCGAAAACTACGGTTTCACGCGGGCTGATGTAAAACGAGCCGAGAGACAACTTCAAAAGCACTTGTGGCAATTGTGTGCGCAGTGGGAGGAAATCCATGGCTAATAACGATGCGTTCGACGCAGCGAATCAGCGGGCCAGGAAACTAGGCGCTATATTGCCCACTGTGGTCGAAGCTCACTACGATCGGTGCATCGACCGCGTGGTAATCCGCCTGAGTTCCGGTCTGGAGTTAGCCTTTCCTCCGCACGACGTGGAGGGTTTGGAGAACGGCTCTGCTGCGCAGCTCAGCAAGATCGAGATAAGTCCTTCGGGACTAGGCATTCACTTCCCGAAGCTCGATGCGGACGTCTACTTGCCGGCGCTGTTCGAGGGTTTTCTCGGCTCCAGAAAATGGATGGCCGCCAGGTTGGGAGCGTCCGGCGGGAAATCAAGGAGCCGGGCGAAGCGTTCCGCTGCTCGATCCAATGGCAAGCTGGGAGGCCGTCCCAGGAAACTGGCGTAATTCGCCGACCCACAGTCCCCTACTCCGACGGCACCTCGAACTGCACCAGCTCCGCCCGAAAGCCCCGCGTCTTCCATGCTCCATACGCTACGCCGAGAAACATCCAGATCGATCCGGCGATCATCGCTGGACGCGACAGGTGCCACCACAACGCGGCGCAAATGATGAAGCCCAGCACCGGAACCATCAGGTGAGTGAAGGTGCGCTCGGCTCCGCGAATGAAATAGTGCGTCAGCGAGGCAAGATTGACGCCCATAAAGGCGATCAGCGCGCCGTAGTTGAGCAGCTCGGCCGCGCGATCGTAGTCGCGAATGAAGAACGCGCCCACCAGTGCGACGACCCCCACGATCAGCACGTTATTCCGCGGAATGCGCGTCTTGGGATCGACCGCTCCGAAGACGGACTTCGGAATCGCATTACTGCGACCCATTCCGTAGAGCAGCCGTGCCGCGCCCAGTTGCGCTCCCATGCCCGAGCCCACCGTCGCCACAAACAGCGTAATCGTGATCGCCAGCGACATTGCGGTGCCGCCGGCAATGGCCGCGACATGCGCAAAAGCTCGCTCCGCCTCGGTCTCGGAGAATCCATAACCGGGATGCAGCAGTTGCGCCGAGTACACTTCGGCCGACGCGAGCAGACCTGTGATTACGCATACAAAGACCGTTGCCAGCAGAATATTACGCCGCGGATTATGCACTTCTTCGGAGAGCGTGGAAATGCCGTCGAAGCCGATGTACGTCAGCACCGCCAGGGACGTGCCATGCAGTATCACGGTGCGGTTGAACGCTTCGGGATTATAGAAAGGCCGTAGAAAGAAGGATCCGTTATACGGTCCATGATGGAACAGGTAGCGCCACGTAACGATGAAGAACGCCACGATCACTACACCCATCACCGCACACAACGCCTTGTTGATTCGCGCCGACGTCTCGACACCGCGCAGATTCAGAGCGGTAAACAGACTGGCGAAGATGACGAACCAGAATCGCGGCGAGACGTCAGGTAGAAAATCGAGCATGGCCTTGCCACACCAGATGGTACAGATCAGCGGATTGATCATGTAATCCATGGTCATGCTCCAGCCCGTGACGAAACCGAGCGCCGGATGGATCTCGCGCCCAACGTAGGTGTACGCGGAGCCCGCGCTCGGATAGACGCGCGCCATGCGCCCGTAGCTGATGGCCGTGAATACCATCGCCACCATGCCCACCAGGATGCAGGTAACGACCTGTCCCTTGCTGGCGTTGGCGAAAACACCGAAGCCCGGCATGGGCGCCGTCGGTTGAATCACGATGATGCCGTACAGCACAAGGTCCCACAGGCCGAGCGACCGCCTCAGGGTGGGAGCCGAGGTTCTGTTCTCCGCCGGAACTGTCGACATGACGAGGAAGCCTCACCGTGCAAGGGGAATGGCAATCATTGTAGGAGAGAAGGCGGGAAAATGATAAACCAGATCGGCAAGACATCAGGATTCAATCGTTTCAAACTTCGCCGCAAGGAATCCCGCTATTTGACCTTTTTCCCGCCTGCGTGGTGCTTTCGCGATTTCGACTTTGGTGATTTTGGCTTTCGTGTCTCTCCTTTCGCGCCCTTGGAGCTTTTTGCCCGATCGGACACAGGGAACACGAGTTGTGCCGCGTCAAGAGGCACCGTGGGTAGTTGCCCGCTCTGCACTGCGGCAACGAACTGCTCATAGTCGCGTGTGCTCTGATCGGCGTAAGCGACGCCAAACTTCACCATGGCACGATCGAACTTTGGACTGTTGCCCAGATATCCATAAAGCGCGCAAGGATCGCCCGACCGCGCGTGGCCCTTGGCCAGCAACTCGCCGCACACCCGCCCGTACTGCTCCAATCCATCACCCTTCAGGTCTTCGTCCTCGATGCTGGCCTTGTGGTCGCGAAGCTGGCGAACCAGAAAGTCTCGACCTTCGATCGAAGTCCATCCCAGAAAGAGGTCGGACTGCACCTGCATCGCGCGAGCGCCCTCGGCCACGCGCTGCCCTTCGTGCATGGCAACGCCGCCGTCCCGCACATAATGCGCATAAGCCGACGGAATCTCTTCTTTGATCTGCATGAATAGCGGATCGTCCGTCGAGCCGGCGAACATCAACACGATATAGTCATGCACTCCGACGCTGCCGGTGCCGACCACACGAAACGAGACATCGACCGGGTGATACTGCGAGAAGAAGTGCCGCCGCTCAGGCAGCAGGGTTGTCACGTAGGTCTGTAACGACTGCACCACTTCGGCCGCCTCCGCACGTGGAATGTGGTACTGCAGCGGCTTTTTGTCTCGAAAACGGTATCGTCCCTTCTGGACCTCTGTCAGTTTCTCGAGATTGTGCAGCGGCGTCGACCGCTCGGCTTTGCGCAGCACCGATAACACCGGCGACACGCGCAGATGGCGATATACCTGGTATCGCGCGAGATCGATTATCGACATTCGCGAAAATTCCATCATCGCTTCGCGGTATTGCTCGGCGAAACCCAGAACAGCATCCTTGCATCCGCGCTCGGTGTGGCCTGCCTCCCGGCCCGCCAAAACAATGCTGGCAGCCATGCGCTTAACGTCCCACTCCCAGGGCCCTTGAATGGTTTCGTCAAAATCGTTGACGTCGAAAATAAGGCTGCCATCGGTACCGGCGAAGGCGCCCAGGTTGCGCAAGTGCGCGTCTCCGCAAATCTGGGTGAGCAAGCCGGCGTGCGGCAATGTCGCAAGATCGGCGGCCATCACCGGAACCGCTCCACGGTAGTAGCCGAAGGGTGACGCCGCCATGCGCGTGTATTTAATCGGCAGCAAGCGTGACACGCGCCCACTCTGCGACTGCAGCAGCAGTTTCAACGCATCAAAATTGCGCTGCTTGGGATCCCACGCGCCTTGGCTGACCCGCTTGACCTTGTTCCTGCATGACAAGCCAAGGGCGAGGCGCTCCTTACGCGACGGATGGGAAGACTTGCTGGTTGGCATGGTCGAAATACCAAAGGGCAAATGATACCCGAAACTTGCGGGATCGTCTGTCTCAATTCTCCTCGATCCTTTTGCCCTGTTCAATCGTTTTAATGCGCAATCATGGCTCGCGTGATTTAACATGGCGCGCGAGGTATTTGCATGTTGGGTCGGCCCCGAACTGTCCAAACCCTGCTGCTGCGTTCCTTCGTGTTTCTAGTTCTTTGTCTCACTTCGGCCGTGGCAGTGGATCCGGCAAGCTCTGCCGCATCTGGCCGCCTCGATCTTCATAACGGATGGCAGTTGCAATCGGCGTGCAAACTGGCAGGCGCCGACACGCCTGCTGCTTTGGCACTTCTGGATCATCCGCGAACGGTCGACGGCGCAATCCTCTCGTCCGCTTCCTACCATCCCGAAGCTTGGATTGCCGCGACCGTTCCTACGACGATCGTCGCCGCCCAGGTCTCCGCCGGAATCATCAAGAATCTGTTCTATGGCGACAACATTCGCAAACTTGCTGGCGTCGATTATCCCCAGGGAGGCCTCTTCTCAAACCTGGGCATGCGCGACACCAGCCCCTATAACTGCGGATGGTGGTTCCGCACTCAGTTCCGCCTGCCCGCAAGTTTCTCCGGTCGTGCAATCGCGCTGCATCTCGATGGCGTCAACTATCGTGCGGACGTTTGGTTGAACGGCAAACAGATCGCCGGTAGCCATGAAGTCGCCGGCACCTGGCGCATCTTCGAGTTCAACATTAGCGATGGCCTCGCCGCCGATGGCGTGAACACTCTAGCAATTCAGGTCTTCGCTCCTACGCCGCAGGACCTGGCGATGACCTGGGTGGACTGGAACCCTGATCCTCCCGACAAGAACACCGGACTCTTCCGCGACGTTTATCTCACAGCCAGTGGAGCCGTCGTGCTGCGCTTTCCCTATGTCGCAACCAAGCTCGATGACAGTTTCACGACCGCGCAACTGACGCCAACCGTCGATGTGTGGAACACCTGGGCGCAGCCGCAGAAAGCAACCGTTACCTGGGAGATCGAAGGCCGCAAGATCCAGCAGGAAGTTTCACTCGGCCCCAAGGAAAAGCAGACCGTCACCTTGACACCTGAGCAACATCCCGAATTGACGATGGCAAATCCCCGATTGTGGTGGCCGGCTCAACTCGGAACGCCGGAGCTTTATCGAGCTCGCGTCAGTGCTGCCGTCGACGGCAAGAGTTCCGAGTCTCACGATGTAACATTCGGAATTCGCCAGATCACCTCGGAGCTGAGCAATGGCCATCTTCTTTTCAAGATCAACGGAAAGCCGATCCTGATTCGCGGGGGGGGCTGGGCCGGCGATATGCTGATACGCTACTCGCCGCAAACCGTTGAGACGGAGTTTCGCTACGTCCGCGACATGGGGCTGAACACGATTCGTCTGGAAGGCAAGCTGCAGCCGCAAGAGTTCTACGATCTGGCGGATCGCTACGGAATCTTTATCATGGCGGGTTGGACTTGCTGCAACGAGTGGGAGCGCTGGAACGAATGGGGCCCGGAGCAATACAAAATTGCCGAAGCTTCGCAGCGCGACCAGCTTCGCCTGGCACGCAATCATCCCAGCTCGCTGGTTTGGCTCAACGGCAGCGATAACCCGCCGCCATCGAATGTCGAGAAGATGTACCTCAATGTGGGACAGGAAGTTCAATGGCCCAACCCGTTTCTTTCCTCTGCCTCGGCCACCCCGACGCTGGTGACCGGCCCCTCGGGCGTGAAGATGACCGGACCGTACGACTACGTCCCGCCCGCTTATTGGTACGACGACAAAACCAGTTTTGGAGGCGCCTGGGGATTTAATACCGAAACCAGCCCGGGGCCGGCGATCCCATTGCCCGAAAGCTTGCGCAAGTTTCTTCCCCAAGATCAGCTATGGCCGCAAAATGACATGTGGGGAGTCCACGAAGGCGGCGAGCGCTTCCAGACCATCACCGCCTACAACACCTCGCTTGAGCATCGTTACGGAGCTCCCAAAGATTTCGATGACTTCATACGCAAGGCGTACGCAATGGATTATGAGGGCGAGCGCGCGATGTTTGAATCCTACACGCGCAACAAATACACTTCGACCGGCGTCATTCAGTGGATGCTGAATAACGCGTGGCCTTCGCTGATCTGGCATCTTTACGACTACTACCTCACCCCTGCCGGCGGCTATTACGGCACCAAGAAAGCCTGTGAACCGGTCCACGTGATGTACTCCTACGATGATCGTGCCGTGGTCGCGACAAGCGAAAATGGGCAGCGGCTAACCGAAGTCAATGTGACGGCCCGACTCTATAACCTGGACGCGACGCAAAAATGGTCGCAGCAGGCGAAACTCGACATTACGCCCGACGCGGTGGCAGTCGCATTCAAAGTGCCTTCATTGCCAGAGCTCTCGATGACCTATTTTCTCAAGCTGACCGCAACCGATGCGAAGGGCAAGCTGCTCAGCGAGAATTTCTATTGGCTTTCGACGAAGACGGATGAACTCGATTGGACGGGCACCCACGATACCGTCTACACGCCGCAAAGCGCTTATGCCGACCTGACGGGGTTGCAGACTTTGCCGCGCGTCGCCGTGACCGCCACAGTCGGAGATCCTGGTCAAACCGCGGACGGCTTCGTAGCAAGGACCGTTTCGCTGAACAATCCGAATAACTCGATTGCGTTGATGGTGCATCTCCGCCTGCTCGATCGCCATAATCAGGATGTTACTCCCACATTGTGGGATGACAACTACGTCTCGCTCCTGCCGAACGAGTCGCGCAGGATCGTGCTTCGATCTGCCGCCACGGAAACTGTGCAGGGCCCCTATCACCTGGCAATTGATGGGTGGAACGTGACCGGGCTCACGGTCCCGCTTCCATAGGAAGCTGTACCCGTGCCTAATCCATGCGGCGCAAGCATGTCTCACTCGCAGGGCTCGCCGGTCGCATTCTCTCGCAGCCAAACAGCTCGGCCGTGCATCCATAGATCGCAGTTTATCTGGACGTGAGGACTTTTATGAAAATCGCATTTCTCGGATTAGGCAACATGGGATCGCACATGGCCCGGCACCTGCTTCGTGCTGGGCACGATATCACCGTCTGGAATCGCACTCTCGCCAAAGCGGAAGCACTTCGCTCTGACGGAGCCAAGGTGGCAAGCTCGCCCTCGGAGGCCGTGAAGGATGTCGAAATCGCCATCACGATGTTGGCGGACGACAACGCGGTCGGCTCGACCGTTCTTCACGAGGGCGGATTCATTGACGCTCTGCCAAGGGGCGCAGTCCACATCAGCATGAGCACCATTAGCGTCGCTCTGTCGAAACACCTCGCCGAGGAGCATGCGAAACGGGCCCAGCGCTACTTAGCAGCGCCGGTCTTCGGGCGGCCGGACGCTGCCGAGGCTGGAAAGCTTTTTGTGGTAACGGCAGGCGAGTCCGGCATCATTGAGCATTGCAGGCCGGTATTGGAGGCGCTTGGCCAAAGGCTCTTCATCCTGGGTGACAAACCCGAGATGGCCAACGTGATTAAATTGAGCGGTAACTTCCTGATCACTTGCGTGGTCGAATCGCTCGGCGAGGCCATCGCTCTTACCCGCAAGTTCGGCATCGACCCTCATGACTATGTCAACTTCCTAACGAATTCCCTCTTTGCGGCCCCCGTGTACAAGACCTACGGAGGCATCATTGCCGACCAGAGCTACCAGCCAGCCGGCTTCAAGATGCGTCTCGGCCTGAAAGATAACCGGCTGGCGCTCGCGGCGGCCGATGCCAGCAACACGCCCATGCCCTTCGCCAGCGTTATCCACGACCAATTCCTCACCGCGATTTCCCGTGGTATGGAAGACTACGATTGGAGCGCCACCGCCAAACTGGTATCCGAGAATGCAGGACTGAAATAAACGCGCTGTTAAGCAATTCTGCGGCAGATACTTCAATGTAGTAATATCCCCGTGGAGGCCGTGGTGTCCCACAAGTCACAGGAGCGCCTTGCTCTCAGCACCTACGTCAGGCTGGTCCGGGCGGCCGATGCTGCTCGAAGTTACGCGGCACGTACCTTGGCCGAGAGCGGCCTCACCCTCACCCAGTTTGCCGTGCTAGAGGCGCTCTATCACCTTGGACCCATGTCCCTCTCCGATATCGCGCAGAAGATCCTCACAACCGGCGGCAATCTGACGATGGTGGTCGGAAACCTGGAGAAGCGGGGCCTGGCCCAACGCCAGCGCAGTCCGCAAGACCGCCGGGTGCTGATTGTCGTGCTGACCCCCAAGGGAAAGAAGTTGATTCGCGAGCTGTTCCCCGACCATGCGGGCGCCATCCTCAGGTTCCTGGGATCCCTTGCCCCCATGGAGCAGGAGCGCCTCAGCGATCTCTGCCGCAAGCTAGCCAAGCAAGGCGACGCCCCGGTTTGAGGATCGGTCAGAACCCACGGCGCATACCATCCCCTTAATTCTTCTGCCGGTCTTAGAAAGCCGCCTGAATCTTCCTTTAATATTAAAGCATCTTATCCCTCAGACTGGAGGATGAAATGATTACCATCAGGCCGTCGGGGGAACGAGGGCATGCGAATCACGGCTGGCTCGACACCCACTATACTTTTTCGTTTTCGGATTACTACGATCCGAAACACATGGGCTTTCGCGACCTGCGCGTGATTAACGAAGACGTCATCGAAGCGGGGCAGGGCTTTGGCCGCCACCCGCACCGCGACATGGAGATCATCACCTACATCGTGGAAGGTGAGTTGAACCACCGCGACAGCATGGGCCGCGAGGCCACGATCCGGCAGAATGACGTCCAGCGAATGTCGGCAGGAACCGGCATTCTGCACAGCGAATACAATCACTCGCAAAAGCCGGTGCACCTGCTGCAGATCTGGATCTTGCCCGAGGCGGAAGGGCTGAAACCGAGTTACGAAGATCGCACCATTTCAACCGAGGAGAAACGGAACCGCTTGCGGCTGATCGCCTCGCACGACGGGCGGGACGAGTCGGCGAAGATCAACCAGGACGCCAGTGTTTATGCGTCGCTGCTCGACACTGGAAAGAACTTGGAACTGCCTCTGCAGTCGGGGCGCCATGCCTGGGTACAGCTCGTCAAGGGTGAACTCGAGGTGAACGGGACCAGCCTGAAGAAGGGCGATGGTGCGGCAATCAGCGGGGAGAAGAGGCTGGACCTGGCCAGTGTCGGCCGAGATGGCGAAGCCGAATTCCTTCTCTTCGACCTCGCCTGACTTAAACGAAACCAGAAAGCGCGACCCGGAGGCAAACTCCGGGCTGCGCGTTATTTTAGGATCACCAGCGACTTCGCAAAGTCATCGAAGATAGGGACAAAGGTCGCGGCGTCAGCTGCGGGCGCCATGCCGCTGAGCTGAATTTCCGCGTCGCGATTGCCATGGAACAAGTACTGCTCGCGCTGGTAGTCCTGGCCCGACTTGGCCTTGACCTTCCAGGTAAGCTTGTAGCCTTTGACGCCGCTGGCTGTGGTAAACGGCTCCTTCGAGACCAGCGTCCTTTCCGGGGTTCCGCCCTTGGCGGCGTGATCGACCCAGTTGTCGAAGGAAGCGTCGGACTCTACCACGTCGGCGTGGAAATTCGCCTCGTGATTCGTATTGCTGACCAGCCAATCCAACTCCTTGGGCGGCGCTCCCTTGCGTGCGCCCTTGGTCCAGCCGTCGCCATAGTTAAAAGTAAACACGCCCGGAACATTGTATTGTCCCTGAGCCAGCGCGGCCGGAGCTAAGAGGCCGATCAGGAGTGCGAGATAGAACAATCGATTCACTGAATTCTCCACGAAATGATGTGACTGCTATAAGTCGGTGAGGCGGTTCGATCGAGGACAAACTAACTCGTCGGCAGAGCTGGATGCGACACGCAAAACCAAATGGATTGTACACTGCCGCTTTGGCGAAACGCGGCCTCGCCCAGAAGGTGAGCAGCCTACCAGGCCGTGGATAAGAGGGCAGCTAGTCGGCCAGGACGGATCCGGGATGGCCCGAAACACCGCGCGGTCCGAATGTGTGTGAGCTCACAGCAGCATCACCGCCGATCGGGCCTCGCTCGGGATGCTGATTCAAAGCGCGTCCGGCGGAACGTCCCAGGCTTGTCAAGAACGATCGCGACACCGCGGTTTCGCTTTCCTTCCCACTGAAACGTTGGTGATCGCGGCTGCCGGTTCCCGGCATGACACGATTGACCATGCCCAGCGCCTCCGCAACTAGGCCGGGAGCAATGCCGTGAGCTAACGAAAACGCCTTGGCTTGGGGACTGAGGACGACTTCCGCCGAGCCGCGCGCGACGGCATTCACGATTCTGGTCGCAGCACGGGTCGCCGACATCGCTACCACGGGAAGAGTCGCTCCCAGCGAGAACCAGCTATATTCCTTGCGGTGATCGCCTTTAAAGACGGCGTTCATGTGCGACCCAGTGCGCATCAGGCCGGGCACGACTGTGGTGACTTTTATACCGTCTTTCGCAAGCTCAGCGCACAAGCCTTCGCTGAATCCGACGGTCGCGAACTTTGCACTGCAATACGGAAGCAGATGCGGAATGGCAACCTTCCCCCCAATGGATGTCACGTTAGCGATGCGGCCGTTGCGGCGCGCCGACATCTGCGGAACCACGGCCAACGAGGTGTACACCGCGCCCCAGAACATCGTCCGCATGGCCTGCTCGAAGTCGTCGACGGTTTGTGTTTCGAGCGGACCAACTTCGATGGTGCCGGCATTGTTGACCAGCACATCGACGCGACCGAACTTCTCCGTTGCCTGCCGAATCAATCCCTCCGCTTCGTGCCGGTGACCCACATCGCAAGCCACGGCCAGCACCTCGGCACCAAAGGCGCGCAAGTGTTGTTCCGCTTCGCGCAGGGGACCCGTGTCGCGAGCGCAAATCACCAGGCGGGCGCCGCGGAAGGCGAACTCCTGCGCGATGGCGTAACCCAGGCCCCTGGATCCTCCTGTGATGACGACAACCTGTCCGCGAAAATCTGCAGCGGCTCGCGTGCGCTTCCACAGAGCGCGCGCCGCCAAGGCCGCGCCAACTCCCACGGCAGTACCCGCCAGACCAACTCCGGTGACCGAAGCGAGAAGTACGTTCCTGGTACGCATAGATCTCCTGCTGCACAGCTGCGGCGAGCTAATCTTCTCCCGCCTTCACCTGGCCGAAATTCAACAGCGTGACAATCATGACTCCACCGACGATGTTGCCCGACGTCGCCAGGGCGAGCCAATAGAGGTAGTGAGTAAAGCTAACGGATCCAGCGAACACGCTCGACATGATCTCGCCACTACTGGCAATGCAGTGCGAGAAGTGTCCGATGCCGACCACGAAGGTCAGGATCCAGATGACCATGATTTGCCCGATCGTCCAGTGACTCGCCGTGACCATCCATGCCACCAGAGCGATGATCCATCCGCCTATGACGCCGCTCCAGAAGATGTGTGATCCGCTGGTCTGTGCCGCCTCGATCCCAAGTTGGACCAGATGGTCGACGATGGCAGGCAGTAACGAGTTGGTGCGAACCGCGAGAGCGGCAAAGCTGGCCGCCCCCAAAACGTTGAATAGAAAAACCACGATCCACAGGCGAAGGGTGTCCGACACATGACGTCGCTCGCTCAGAATCAGGGCCACGGGATAGAGAGTGTTTTCCGTAAATAATTGCGCGCGTCCAATAATGACCGCGATGAAACCGACCGGATAGAGGAGGTAGGCGAGAAACTGGTCGTGGGGAGAATCGCCGAGAATGGCCAGCGCCGATGCAACCCCAAGGCCGGTTAGCCCCATGGAAAGTCCGCCGGCGAAGCCGCTGAAAGCGAGCGCGTGCACCGACCGACGCAGTTCCTCGTGGGCGTTGTCTTCGACGGCTTCGAAGATTTCTCGTGCGGTTCGTCGTTTCGATTCTTCGCCTGTAACTGCCATCCGCCGGCACTCCTCGCTTGCACCTTAGATGCAAGGGCGACGGCTGCCAATACAGCAGAGTTGCGGGAGGTTAGGAAAAGCAGGCGCCGCCGCCCAAGAGGCCGATCCTGCGCTTCGCCGACCGCAGCGCCGGGGCACAGTGGACCCGTCACGACCGACCGGGCGTGATCCTCGTCACTACCCGGTGTGACAGGCGGCGTTCCCGTGGCACGGCTGGCCCACTAGCCTGTGGAGTAGGCGAGGGGGTGCCATGAAACCTTTGCGTCCGATCGACTGTCTATTCGTCTCGCCGTCGGCGGCAAGCCCGTCGCTGCCGTGTCCTACGAACCTGGCGAACCTCGTCGACGAGATGGACCGCCACGGCATCGATCGCGTTCTGCTGACGCCGTGCCAGACGTCGAGCTCCCGATGCGATCGCGAGTACCTGTGCACCGATGCGGTCCTCAGCGACCTTCTGCAACAGGTACATATCCATCCCGGGCGATTCTCGACCCTGTTGGGATATAACGCCGCCGACATAGGCGGAAGCTTGCTTCGCATGGACGAAGCGATTACGAGGCACGATGTCAAAGGACTTTTTCTATCGAGCGGACAGATGCCTCTGCTCGACCGGCGCATGTATCCGGCTTACGCCAAATGCACGCAACTCCGCATTCCGGGGGTGATTCACACCAACCACGAACTTGCCGGGAGCGAGCGTTCGCCCACTTTGAACGAGGTGCGCGCCATTGCCTCCGATTTCCCCGAACTGAAGATCGTCGTGGCCTGCGGCGGCTGGCCGGCCATCACCGACATGCAGGGCGCACTCGAAGAATATGACAACATCTATTTTGCGCTGGACGCGAATGTGCGACACGATCTGCTGCCGGCTGCCTCGCAGTTTTTAAACAGTGAACTGGCAGCCACCCGCTGCGTCTGGGGTAGCAATCACTGTGGATGGCAGGTGGCCGTCGCGAAGCTCGACGCTCTCGCGCTTTCGGATGGTACGCGCGCCCAGTTTGCTCGCGAAAACGCGGTGGTGCTGTTCGGCCTTGAATCCCAACGGCGTCCTCAGTTGGAAGTCGAGGCCGTTCTCACCGCAGAGTAAGCTTCTGCACAAAACAAAACCGGAGCACCCGCTCCGGTTGGACGTTCCACGTTGTTTGAGATGCGCCTGCTTATTTCTTGCCTTGCACCGCGATGAGGCACTCTCCATACAAATCGAGAAGATGGCGTGCGTAATCTTCGGCCTTCGACACCTCGCCACTCTGGAAACCGGCAGTCGGCGAGCCTACCTTTCCATAGCCGGTCGTAACTGCAATAAACCGCATCATGTCGAGGGCGATGTCTTCGTTGCGACGCATACCCGAGCCGTGGCCGACCGGTTCTTCCATACTTGACCTCCCGAGATTGCCGGCGACCCCTCGCCGAACCTGAAAATCATAGCAGACAGAGTGGCCCCAGCCGCCGCATCTCACGCCATCCTGCCCCACGATCTAGGTCCAGCCGGGTTTGGAGGTCGCCCTACATGCGACAGCAGCGTGGGCCTCCAGTGCGTCCCCGCGTGTCTCTAAACTTCAATGCTGACGTGGCAAACGCGCCCCACGATGTAGTCGGAGAAACTGCGGCCGCGTTCGATCCGGATGAGTTCCACGGGAAACTCGCGCCGATGCGGGCGAAGGATGATGCGATCTTCGGCAACGGCGGCGTAACGTATGGGGCAGTCTGCATTCAGGCGGACGGCGTACAGATTGGGCTGAAGGCGGCGATAGGGTTCGAGCGAATTGTAGTGCCGGTCAATCAGCAGAACCGCTCCCGGGCTGATCCGGGGAGCCATAGCCTTGGCGCTGGGGACGTCGGCTTTGATCAAGACGAATCGCTCCCAGTCGCTGCGGTCGCCGACTGTATTGGGGCGCAGTCCCTGCAGAAAAGTTTTCTTAAAGCTAAAACTGTCGAGGATATGCTCAGCTGCCACACGTGGCGAGGTGGCATTCTCCGCTGAAACGAGGCCAACGGCTCGCTGCATGGACTCGTCATGCGAAAGCTGGTTTGACCGCCTGCGCAACTCCTCCGGATCCATCAGGTCGAGCGTGCCCAGACGCAAGGCGGCGAGGAGGCGGTCCATGGACTCGAGACTGAGGCCACGCCGCGAGTTCAGGAAATTGGAGAGGTGCGCTTGCTGGAAGCCGGCTTCGCGGGCCAACGCCAGTCCCGTGAGTTCGCCGCGGTGAATGCGCGACCGAATGAGGGCCCGAAGTCTCGCCTGTAACTCTTCTATTTTCATGGGAGTTTCTATGCCGACAGCTATACATGTACTTTAGTAATATGCCTAGAGCAATAAAATGATTGACCGGGAGCGCCTCAAGTGTCATAGTCGAATTTTCCGGGTACGTGGGGGAATCTGGCCGAGGTTAATGAACCAATGGACAATGCGGAACCAACCGTAGAAGACCGAGCATTCGCCGAGTTCCGGCGGAAAATCAGAGACGCAGACATTTTGTCGAAGACAACCGAAAAACTCATGGGCCACCTGGGATTCTCCGGCCGGCTCAGTGTAGTAGTGCAGAACGGGCGCATCCTGAAATCCGGATACGAAGAGGGTTATTTCACTCGCCGTCAACAGGAGCGGATGATCCCTTAAGATTCCCGCCGGCGGTTGCAAATCGGGAACCGAGACCTGCAACATTTCGCGGTCACGATTTCTCGAGCGGCCATCCGACGGGTTGCGCGCTTAACTAAATACGAAAGCAGGCCATCGTAACCGAAACGGGCCCTGCGCACGGAAGTCCTGGATCGTACAGGGACCCGTCGCAGGGCTCGTTTTATTTGGGACTACTTATGCCACTCATCAAAGTTGAATTGAAGTACTGTGAGCGCTGTGGCAGCCTTCGGCTGCGACAGGCAGATTCTCGCACTCCTTATTGTGTGTCCTGCACACAGCTTTTGGACCGCTTTTTATTTGTCCCTCACTCCGGTTTGCCCAGGACCTCGGGAGAAGCTTTCTCGCCGTCGCAAAGCCGGCCCCTTCCACCACCCGGTGCGCAATCGCAACTACCGCTTGGGAGGTTGCCATGAAGCGCGCCGAAGTGCTTGCCTTGATCCAGCAGATGAAACTCTTCGAGGTCGATCGAACCAAGGAGCCGCTGGAAGCGGAGCCTGATCCCGAGCCCGAGACAATCTGCTTTCGCGCGCAGACGATTGCCATCGTGCGGCACTTTTTCGAAATCTCCTGCCAGGTCGGCAGGCTTCCCTCCATCCTGGGCCGCGAGTTCTTCCATGCCAAGGTCTCGCATCACGCGGTTCCCAGCTTCGAAGACCAGGCCCTCTTCGTGCATGATGTCGAACGCTGTCTTCTACGACTGAGCGAAGACCATGCCCACATGGTCATCATGGTGGGGCTATACGACTTCTCGAAAGACGAAGTCGCTGCCATGCTGCGGCGCTGCCGCAGTTGGGTGAACCAGCGCTACATCGAGGCGCTGGATTCGCTTACCCAGATCTTTCTGGATGCCGGGGTTCTTTCCGCGGACAAGCCCGACCGCAGGCAGTGGCAACTGGAGGAACCTTCCTTGCCGGATGCGGTCTCCGTGTTGCCTCCGAAACAGCCATGCGGCTCGCTGACGGTGTCCCCTGATCCCATGGGCATGAGGGAGCGAGGCCGCAGTTTTGGGTTCGCGAAAGACGCGATTGCGCAAGGGGGTTCGTAAGAGGCTGTTCCGGTTGGTTGGGAGGCAGAAGTCCGCCTCCCCGCCAAGATTCGAACTCCTCACTCAGCAAGAAGGTGGTGCGTCGAAGCACCCGAATTGGACCACGAGTTTTGTTTCTGGACAATTGCGGCGCAAGAGCGCTTCCAAAATCCGTAGCTCTCGATCCACGGGTATTCCGATTTCAAGAAACAGAGGTTCGTGACGAATCGGAAGGCGGCTGGTTTGAAACGTTTTATCGGGCAGTTTCGATTGGAACGCGAGTTGCAGCGAGCGTCTCAACGGGTTGTCTGTCGCCACAGGAACGGGATTCCATCAGCGCGACCATCGTCAAGTCGTCTGGCTAACACAAATTTTCTTCCGGAATTATTGGAATAAGCACCGAAAGGACTGACCTATGAGGCGGTTTGTTGCTGCTCCTAAGCGCGGGATGTCCCTCTTGATTGCGTCTTTGGCGATGTTGTCTCTGATGCTGGCTCCCTCCCACATATGGGGACAGGCCACAGTCTCCACCGGAAGCATAGTCGGTACAGTTTCGGATCCGTCGGGCGCTTCAGTCCCAGGCGCCAAGGTGATGATCACCAATACCGGCACCTCGGCTACGGTAACCAGCACGACGAACGGCGCGGGCGTCTACAACTCCGGCGCCGCTGCCCCCGGGGAACTATAAGAGTTCGCGTCGAAGCCAAGGGTTTTCAGGCGACGGAAACCACCGTGGCGGCCCAAGTCGGCAATATCAGCACGGTCAATGTCAAACTCACGCTCGGCTCTGAAAATCAGACAGTCAACGTCGAAGCGGAAACCGTTGCGGTCAACACCGAGCAGTCGTCGGTACAGGGCGTACTGACGGCGCAGCAGATTGACACCCTGCCGGTAAACGGACGCAACTTCCTCGACCTGGCCCAGCTTGAGCCCGGCGTACAGATCCAGGACGGCACGAATTTCGATCCGACCAAAGCCGGGTACGAGTCGATTTCGTTCGGTGGCCGCTTCGGCCGTACCGCCCGCATTCAGGTCGACGGTGTTGATATGTCGGATGAAACGGTCGGCACCACCACCGGCGGGTTGCCCCAGAGCGGCATTCAGGAATTCCAACTCGCTCAGTCGACCATGGACCTGTCCAACGATCTCAGTTCGTCGGGTGTGGTTAACGTCACGACCCGCTCGGGCACCAACGCCATTCATGGAATGGCCTTTGGCGATTTTCGCGACAGCAGCATGGGCGCTGCGCTCCCTCATCCTCCGGGCCTCAACGGCAGCTACCAGCGCAGCCAGTTTGGTGGTCGCATTGGCGGCGCCTTTATCAAGGATAAGTTGTTCTTCTTCGCCGATAGCGAGAACACTGTCCAGCATCAGTTCAACCCGGTGAGCTATGCCAATCCCTTCACGCCGTTCTCCGGCGGATATCAGTCGCCCTTCCAAGAGAATGACGTAATTGGACGCGTCGACTTTAAGGGCCCCCACGGGGCCAACTACTTCTATCGCTACAGTTACTCGCAGATTAAGAGCACTTCGACCTTCTTCCCCGACAGCTTGCAGCCTTATCTCAACAAGAACTACGTCCGTCAGCACGTGTTCGGGGTTGACTTCACATCGGGCAGTTGGAGCCATAGCATTCGCTATGCCTACATGAAGTTCCAGAACGAGATCACAGATGCTGCGATTGGCAGCGGACTGCCCTTGTCGGACTACCCAGGCAATGGCCAGGTGGTTAACATTGCGCCACTGACGGCCGGAAGCGGTCCTTCGACTGGTCCCAACCTCCTGGCGCCGCAGCAGACACCGCAGCAAGACAACCAGATTAAATACGACGGCTCAAAGACCGTCGGCCGGCATATCCTGCGTTACGGCATTTCGTACAATCACATTCAGGGTGGCGGTTTTGCCAGCTTCTTTGGATTGGCACCGCAGCTTCAGTATGATGGCTCCGCCGGCCCAATTGCGAACATCTGTACCAATGGAGTTTGCGGCGCAGCCAATCCCTCTGAACTACTCGGCCGCGATCGCCATTCTGGGCAACGGGCAAGGTTTCTCGACGGAGAAGCCGGCGTTGGGATTCCCCGCTGGAGGCCTTGGCCCTGATAACCGCATCGGCGCATACATTACCGACACCTACAAGTGGAAGCCAAACTTTACCATCAACCTGGGCCTTCGCTACGATCGCGACACCGGCCGCACCGACAGCGATCTGCCGGGATTCCGCAGTTAAACAACCTGACCCCCGCATTTCCGAACCTGGGAAACGCTATTCCCAATCCGAACAAGAATTTCGCACCCAGCCTGGGCATCGCCTGGGATCCGTGGAACAACGGCAAGACCGCCATACGCGCGGGAGTGGACCTTACTACGAAAACGTGATTTACAACAACGTGCTGTTCGACCGGCCGAAGCGGCTGGCGAGTGGAGCGTTTCTACAGACTCCGGTAGTCTGTGCCTTTGGCGCACCACAGCCGATTTCCGGTTACACCCTCATGGCGACGCCAGAGATGTGTACCGGCTCGATTGGCCAGGAAGCGCTCGGCATTCGCAACCCTGCAGCAACAGTTGCAAGCGCAGACGCCCTTCACCCTCAATGGTCCCAATCCAAACTATGTTGTGAATAATCTTAGTTCAGGTAGCAAATTCGGCACGCAGGTCAGCAACCCGTTTCGGGCATGTTCGCTCCCGAATTACAAGACGCCCCGTTCGTTACAGATGAACATCGGTATTCAGCGTGAACTCAAGCCGGGCATGGTGTTAAGTGTGGACTACGTCCGCAACGTCACTACACAGCTGCTGGTGAGTGAGGACCTTAACCATACGGGCAATGTGAAATACTTCAACGCCCCGGCGGCAACCTACGCTGTTAATGCCACAAACGCGAGCCTTTAACTGCCCGCCGGGAGCGGCCGGAGTGAGCTGCGCCATCGCAGCGCCGTGATTAGTCCCACCACTGGATTGCCCGGCGCAACATATCGGTATTATGCCAGCAAACGGCTTGGACTCGCAGGCCGATCTTGGCAGCACCTGCGCCAGTAATCCTTATGGCTGCGCGTTTGGTGGATTGAATCCGAAAGCTCCATCCCTGATGTTCCTGGTTCCCGCAGCCAAATCCGTCCTATAACGCTGTGGATTTAAATTCACCGATCAAGTGCGAAACCCCTAAAGGGTATCAATGACCTGAACTATGACGGTCTCCTATAGCTTAGGAAGCTTCAAGAAACTGCGGTGGACAGGCCCCGAACAGCGTCGCCGCCTCCGACCAGGATTTCGTGATCGGTGCTATGGACAACAACAACCCTTGCACTGTACTTTGGACCTTCCCTGCTGGATCGAACCGGGCAACTCTCGTTTGGTTTTGTGGCCAACGTGCCCGACAGCTTCCAGTTCAGCGTCATCAGTCACTTCGATTCGCCGCTGCCGGCAACGATGGTCAGTGCCAACGGCGGCACTTCAGCCGGTCAGATCTATAAGACCGACTTCAACGGTGACGGAACGTCGACGACCTATCCCGGGCACCAAGCTAGGATCAGTTCGGACGCAGCATTCCGGCGTCGTACATCAACAACATCATCGGGAACTACAACGCGGTGTATGCCAACAATCCCACGGCGGCTGGTCAGACGCTGATTGGATCCGGAATGTTCAATCTGACCGAGCTGCAGCGGTTGAGGGGCAGTTGCCGCGGCGGTGCCACTCGCGCCTGCCGGACGAAGTTGGCCTGGGCTGGTTACGCGCCTTCGACTTCAAGGTGAATTGGATCGGCAAGAAGTCCTTGGGCGATCACATTCTTGAATTCCAGCCCAGCGTTGGATTTTTCAATGTGTTCAACTTCTCCAACTTCGATCTGCCGCCGAATACGTTGACCGGAGTAGTGAACGGCTCTGCGGGTAGCATCAACGGCACGAATGCTGCCAACCGAATCGCAAATCGTGTCGGCATCGGCACTGGCGTGTATGGCCTGGGAGCTCCCCGCGCCATCGAGTTCGGATTGCAGATCAGCTTTTAGTTCGTCTTCTCCGCGGCGACCACAAAATCCGGTCCGCCGCGGATCCAAGTTTTACTTCGACGGACTGGAAACGGCCCAGCGAAGCTTCCGCCACCCGCGCAAGTGGGTGGCTTTTTTTTGGCTTGGTGGCCCGGAAATATCGGAGAAACAGTTGTGAGGTTTCTAGAGCGGTTCCGCAGTAACTGTATCGGGTAGAGCGAACCTTCAGGTTCGCGTCTAGGCTGCGCCTTTGAATTCAGGCTTTCCGCTCACTGCGCCCGCAGTGAGTGGAAAGCCAAGTTTTCGAGGTGCGTTTTGGGCGCCAGCCTGAAGGCTGGCTCTACCAGACTACGGTAACTGTGAAAATGGTATAAACCACGAACCTCAGAAGTGGTATGCTTGCGCTTCCTCCTCTTTATGAGCCAGACTGACGCGAACCCGAAGCGTCCCCACATTCTCTGCGTTGATGACGCCGAAGTGGCCCTGCAAGTACGTAAGCTGCTCTTTCAGCACGCGGGATATGAGGTAACCACTTCTCTTTCCGGAGAAGACGCCCTCACCATTTTTCGATCACAGCCGATCGACATCGTGATTGCCGATCATTTCCTGAGCGATAAGACAGGGACCGAGATCGCGCGCGAGATGAAGGAACTAAATCCGGCGGTTCCCATCCTCATTGTCTCGGCGGCCAGCGAAAAGCCAGCTGGCTTGGAGTTTGTCGATGGCTTCCTCGCCAAGGGAGACTCTCCGCAAGTGCTGCTGGAGACGATCGCGGTCCTGCTGAAATCTCGAAACTCCTGAAGCGAAACTCAACACCAATGCCAGCGAGAAGGCTGTCCCACACTTATCCACTGGTTGGGGACAAGGTGAGCGTAAGAATCAAAACGTGCGTTTGTCGCAAGCAGGTATGTTTAGGCGGCCCACCCTCTCGCCAAACTCAGGCGAGAAGGATGGGGCACCCGCACAGGATGATGCAGCTCCGCCCGCCACAGGTTCGTCAAGCCCGAAAGGGAAGGATTGTGTGAGCCGTGGGCGTGAGCCCGCGGTCGGAGGCCGTGTGACATCCTGAGCCGCGTCAGCGGCGGCACCCGCGCGAGGCGCTGCGAAGCTTATGCCGGAGTCTTTGGCGCGCGCTGCTGTTTCACTTGGGCGATCATCTGCAGCACAGCATCCTTCTTGTCGTAATTGGGATTCAGCTTGAGCAGCTTCTCCCACGATGCGATGGCGCCGTCGGCATCGCCTTTCGCCTTCCACTTGATCATGCCGATGTTGAACAGGGTTCCGGCATGCTTGGGATCGTATTGCAGTGACTTGTTCAACTCGGCCAGAGCACCGTCGACGTCTCCCGTGTAGTAAAGGCAGGACGACAGGTCAGTGCGCGCGCCCACGTTTCCTGGGTTGATGGCCAGCGACTTTTTGTAATAGCCCTCAGCCTCTTTGAACTGATGTGCCATCCGGTAGTACATGCCCACCTGGTTGAGCAGGTCGGCATTGTTGGGATCGGCCTTCAGCTTCGCCAGCAGCGGCTGCGCCTGCTTGTCGGCCATCTGCTTCATCTGCTCGAGGGTTGGCATTTGTTGCGGAGGCATGGCTGCCGGCGGCGCGCCGGAGGCCGCTGCTCCCATACTCGTAGCTGGGTGGGGGATGTCGGCGGTTGCCGCCTGTGCCATGGGAGGCGTTGGAGCCGATCCGCGCAGCAGGTAACCCACGAGCAATCCCACCGCCAGGCACACCACCGACATCGCTAACACCTGCGGGGCACGCCATATTGGATTGGGTCTGCCCGATCCGCTTGATTCATTTGCCATTCCTGGTACTCCTTGCCCGACTTTTCAGCGGCCTCTACGACCATCCCACGCGGAGACCCACAAGGTTCATTGCACCTCCCATGCCAAATCACGACGATCGGGGGAAAAACATCGTCATTGTTTGCAGCTGTTTACTACGAAAGCCCTGGAGAGGGAGCTGGTTTGACACCACGGGCCGCGTGTTCCTCCTCAGTTTGCGCGAGTTTTGACGCGCCCCGGTAGGCCTGTTTTCGATGCGCGATAAGCGAAAGCACGGCGGAGCCCGCAGGGCAAGATTTGCGTTAGCCGAGGGCGTAAGAGACCCTGTCGCGACTGATTTCTGACTTGAGGAGGGGAACGAACGGCAGGTAAATTTAGTCTGCCACCTGCACAGCGGCACCATTTGTTTTAGCCGTGGGCGTGAGCCCGCGGTCTGGGCCGGCTCAGGAGAATCTCCCGAGCCGCACAAGCGGCGGCACGTCACCGCGTCGCAGTTTCTAAACGTTCCCGAACGTGCTGTCGGCTAGTGCTTCTTGCCGCCGTTCGTTCCCTGGTGGGCATGATTATGACAAGTCAGCGTGCAGGAATTTGTCGCCTTGTTATAGGAGATGGGTGTATTGCCATTCGGGGCAACGACATTGATGTCGAAGTTCACCATTCTCTCACCGCTGATGTTCGCGCTGGCCGCGCCCATGCCGTGAGAGGTGTGACAGGTGGAGCAGGTGAAGCCGTCGATAATGTGACGCGAATGCTGGGTGAAGCTGGAGTTCGAAAGCAGAATGTTCAGGTCGTGACACTTCGCGCACATGGCATAAGGCCCGTTGATGCTGAGGTCGGGATTGGGATACAGCATCGAGATGGTGCCGCCAGGGACGGCAGCCTGGGAAAACTCGTAGCGACGTTCCAGGATGTGCTTCCACTTGGAAGCGTGCGGACCGTTGGGTCCGGTTCCGCCGAATTCGCGGTTGTCGTCGGAGTTGTGACAGTCGCTGCAAAAGATTCGCGATCCCATCACCCGGCCCGTGGTGCTGCCATTCAGTTGGACCATGTTCGCGCGCAGGCTGGGCTGAGGAAACACGCCGCTGCGATCGTGTGTGACCGGATGGCTGGAGGTCGAGGTTGGCGCGAATTGCGGAATCACATTCAGCGGATCGGGAGCCGCCACCGCCCAGACGGGCAGGTACCCGAATAGGATGTTCGTCGTTTTACCGGTGCTGGTACCGTGGCAGCGCAGACAGTTTTCGAACTGATTCACCGCCGGGCTGACTACGCTGATGCCATCGGCAGCACCGATGCCCTGCACTCCATTCTGCGAAGCACGAATGAGCGGAGCCGGCCCGAAAGCTCCCACCTGCTGGGTCGCGTGGGCGTCATGACAGTCGACACAGGTTGAGTGCCGGCTTTGATTCAGCAGCGCCGGCTCCGCAGCGTCGTGCGAGCTGTTGCCGGTGGAGAAGGGATGTCCGACTTTGCCCACATATTCGCCGAATATGTTGGGAGGGATCGGCGCAAGATTCGATCCGCCGCTGTGGCAGGCGGCACAATCCTGCTCGTTCGGACCGCGCAGCAGGCGTTGCGCGCCGGCGGCGTTGTGCTCCGAGTGACACGAGGCGCAGGCATCCTGTGACACCGTGGCATATCCGCCTACCGGAGGCTGGTTCGCGGTGCGGTTGCTCGCGGTGGCATGAATGCTGTTGGTCCAGCCCGCCAGGCCGTTGGTTTTGCCGGTCACAATGCGATTGGGATCATGGCACGCCAGGCACATCTGCCCCCTGGAGCTGTCGCGCACCAGGAAATTCAGGTTGATGGGATCGATGCCCTGCACGTGCGGGTTGTGACATGTGGTGCATTCGATGTTTCCCTTGATCAGCTTCACCGCTCCCGTCGGATCCGCCGTCTTGCCTTGTGATACCAGCGAGGCCACAAGGTCGGGAGAATCCGTCATCGGCAGAATCAGGCTGAAGGGATGCGACGAGGTCAGGTTGGTTCCGAACACGTCGGAGCCATTCATCTTTCCTGTGGTTGGGATCCGGTGATACACGATGGTCTGCCCGGGCGCGACCGTGCCATCATGACAGCTGAGGCACAGCACGCTATCGGCGCCCAACGGCGGCTGCGCATTGCCCTTCTCGTTATAGGTCGTGCTGACGTAGGGTGTGTAGGTTTGCGTAGAAAGCGTCTGGTTCCACAACGGAGTGAGATCGGCGATTCCGGAATGTGGTGCATGGCAGTAGACACACGCGCCTCCCACCACACCTTTGAGTGGCGAGTTGCCATGGGGCGACAAGTCATGCACCCCAATCGCGTCTCCCGTAATCTGTGCTGCCAAGGAGGTTGCGGCGAAGATCAGCACCCCTCGCAGCACCCACCGCTTCAACCTCACGGCTTGCCTCCCTCGGCCTGCTTCGTGAGTCCGAAGTAGCGGAAGATCTCCACCCTTCGATTGTAGGAGTCCACCACAAACACGCGGTCGTTGTGATCGATAAACAGCCCGGTCGGCAGTTGAAAGTCTCCAAAACCTGTGCCCTGCTGCCCGAAGTAGTACAGCAGAACGCCCTCGCGGTTGAAGACCTGCACGATGTTGTACAAGCCATCGACCACGTAGATGTGGCCTTCGGAATCCAGCGCCACTCCCTTAGGACGGAACATGTCGCCGCGGCCTTCGCCGGTATGTCCGATGGCGAATTGAAACACGCCTGCCTTGCTCAGCACCTGCACCCGGAAGTTCATGGCATCGACCACAACCAGGTTGTCTCCATCCAGTCGAAGCTCGGTCGGGTAGTTGAACTCGCCATTGCCGGTGCCGTTCTTGCCAAACGATTGCAACACGCTGCCCTGCATATCGAGAACGTAAATCTTGTCGCGCAGAGTGTCGGTTACGTAGATCCGGCCTGCATCGGAATCAACCGCAATTCCGGTGGGCCGCTTAAAAAAGCCTTCCCCGCCTTTGAGGCTGCCGATCACGTGGCGCAGCTTGCCGTTTTCATCAAAGACAAAAATCTTGCCGGCGTTCGAATCGGTAACGTAAATGTTGTCCTGCTTATCAACCGCAATGCATTGCGGTGAGCGCTGTGCATCCTTGCCGTCGGGGTGCGAGATGAACTTGTACTTCTGCTGGGCCACGTCGAAGATGTGAATGCCCATCGCTCCAGGATCGGTCACCAGAATGCGCCCCTTGGAATCGGTGATCACACTGTACGGGCGAACCAGGTAGTGGAACTCGGGCGGCCCGGCCACGATGTCGACCAGCTTCTTCCAGAAGCCGCGTTGTGGGGCGATCTCGCGCTCGGCCTTGAAGCTGCCGTCGTAGACCAGCTTGCGGCCGCCTTCCAGCTGCAGCACCGGAACGGTCGTGGGCCCGGGCGTCTTCGGCTTGGAAGCGTTCGCCACGGCAGGAAGCAGCAGGATCGCAACCAGTGCAATCGTCCGCACCGCGAACCACTGGCCCTTTGGCCAACGCATTAGAAGAAGTTGAACCATCGCTGTATGCCGAAGTACCACGAGCCTAACAAAGTGGGTGGTGTAGTGGACGCGCTGAAGCCCTGAACCAGGCGACTATACCCGGCGTTCAGGTACAGCTGCCGGAGCTGGTACTGCGAGGTGACCACGAGCTGGTCGGTGTGATTGAACGAATACGGCGTCAACGTGCTACTGGTGTTGCTTTGGGCCTTGGAGTACGTCGCCGAGATCGACCACCGGCGGAACGGATTCGCACCCAGTCCCGCCGACCATCCAGTGCCGCCGTAGAACACTAACTGGCTGGGCAGCAGCGCCGCTGGAATCGTGGTCGTCACCAATCCGCTTGCCGACAGTAGTGCGTCGCCGCTGGATCGGGTATAGCCGGCGCTTGCCCCAAGCCACTTCCACGAGAGCGAAGTCGAGTAGTTCTGGGCGAAGGTGGAATAGCCGGTATGATTCAACAGGCTCTTCGATCCGCCGAGGTTGGCCGACCAACGCAGGACACCGATTTTGCGCGCCAGGTTTCCCGAGTATCCCATGTTCGACGTGGTATAGCCCACCAGCACGGTCTGCGAATCCTGCGAGTAATTGAAGCCGCCGGAGATGCCCCAGGCGCCAATGTCCTTCGAGTAGTTGCCGGAACTGATCAATCCCACCGCATTGCCGCCGTTGGTGGTGCTCACCGTGTTCTGCTGCAGGCCGACTAATGCGCTGATCACCCCACCCTTGAATTCACCGGTGTAGGTTGTGGTCGCGGTAGCAATCTCGGACGAGAGGTTGTTACTGCCGGGCAGCAGGTTTCCTCCCAGACTGGTCTGGTTACGATACTCGGCGCTGCCGAACATCTGCCAATGCTTCGACAACTGGTACGTCGCGTAACCGATGGTATCCAGCGAGTGGGTCTGATCGCCCGGTGTGATCACGTTCTCCAAGGCCCCGCCGGCGACGATGACCGTCTGGAACAGCGAGCCCAGCAGGTTGTCCGTGTAGGTGGTGTTGCCCCCGACGCTGAGATGATCGATGGGATGGAAGTACAGCGTGCTGCTGATGGTGTCTACGGTTGCGCTATAGAGCGAGCTGCCGGAGGTCGACGAGGCCAGCCCGTAACTGGAATCGAAGGACGAGCGATTGTAGTTCGCGGAGATGTTGCCATTCCACGGAAGCTGATGCGCGACCCCAAAGTTGAAAGAGTTGCCGCTCGACTCGGAGCTCTCCACGCCGCCGCCGAAAATGTCAGGGAACTGCGAATTTGCGGACGAATGCTGATACCCGGCGTTGAGCTGAAATCCAGCCAGCAGATAGCTGCTCTGAGCGGTCAAGCTGTGAAACTTCGAGCTGCCATCGCCGTTCTGCCCGTAGATGGAATAGTCGTTCGTGCCCTGCTGATAGCCCACCGACAGCGAAGGGAAGCTTGGCTCATAGACGCCCCAGCGAACCCCGAACGTGTCGCCGTTGCTGTTGGTGGTGTAATTCGCTACCCCGGGAACCCCGAAGATCCCGTCGCTGTTGTAGATCTTGGAGTAGCTGATGGAGCCGGGAAACTTGCCGCCACTGAAGAAATTCGCCGACGTGTTCACCCCGCTGGCGTCGGAAAGAGAAGCCGAAGAAGAATTCAGCCGCGACTGATTGTAGTAGGGATTGACGTTGAAGTTAAAAAAGTTGGGGTCGTAGTAAGAACCCGTCAGATTGACATTTCCGCCCAGCGTAATTCCATGGTCGGAAGGAATCAGGTTGCCATAGTCGGCCGTATAGCCTGCCGAGGCCTGCCCGTTCAGATTCATGCTCAGGTTGTCGCCCACCGTGACCTGCGCTCCCAAAGGCACCGCGCTCACCAGAAGCGCTACAACTCCAATCCATGTCGCATACTGTTTCACAGCTCTAGAGCCCTTCCACGACGAAGCCCTCTTGCACAGAGGCCATCCCACCTGGCGCTTCTTCCGACTGTAGTAAGGCACAAAGACTGCCAAACTTTCGCGTCCAGAGACGTACGACTAAGTGGCTGTGACAATTGGGCTTAGCGGGAATTGCACAAGCGCGCGGAAAGGCTTCGGGCGGCCATCTTGGGGGATATAACGCGGACGACGTGTTGAATTCCTCATCGATCGGTAGTCCAGCCCAAATTGCTAGGAATTCAACTACTTGCAAGCACAGGGAGAGGGAGGGGAGAGGGAGAGGGGCCGGTCCTCATCATTCAAGTCCGAAGAACGGAATTTGTGTCCAGCCGTGGGCGTCAGCCCGTGGTGGGCATGAGTGGCGACGCGAGCCCGCAGGGCGACATTCGGGTCAGCCGTGGGCGTGAGCCCGCGGTACACGGTGCATCGGAAATCCTGAGCCGCTTCAGCGGCGCAACGAGCCCGCAGGGCAACATTTGGGTCAGCCGTGGGCGTGAGCCCGCGGTACACGGTGCATCGGAAATCCTGAGCCGCTTCAGCGGCGCAACGAGCCCGCAGGGCGACATTTGGGTCAGCCGTGGGCGTGAGCCCGCGGTGGGCGTCAGCCCGCGGTGGGCGTCAGCCCCGGGGATGCGGATCAGATGGCCGAGCTGGTAGGGGGCGACATTTGCTTCACCGTGGATGTCCTTGCCGAGATTGGTCCCGCCGCTGGCGCGGCTCCTCGCTCAAATCTCTTCCTGTCCCGCGGGCTCACGCCCACGGCTAAAACAAAATCCCGCCCTTCGGGCTCACGGCAACGCAGATCCGCTCGTCGGTCCAGGGGCCTCGGTCCCTTACAGCTCTTCTACCTTGGCGTTGGCGCGCAGCTTCTTGTCGAGCGAGCCGCGCAATTGTTCGGTCTTCTTGGCCGCCAGGTCTTTGCGTAGCGGGTCCTTCACCTCGTCAAACGACTTCGTACCTGCCGGCGTGTGCGCGTTCAGCCGCACGATGACATACAGGGTCTCAATCTGGATGACGTTGCTCACCTCTCCCACCTTCATCCCCTGCACGACTTGCAGCACCGATGGCGGCAGCTTGTCTTTGGCGACCGCTTTGTGATCGCCCATCATCACCCGATAGTCGTCTTCAGAGACCTTCTCCGCCAGCACGCCGAACTCTTCGTAATTCTTCGTAGCCTTGGCCTGCTTCAGCGCTTCGTCGGCGCGTTTGCGGGCCTCTTTGGTCTGCTCGGGCGTCGCATTCTGCGGTGGCACCATCGAGATTGCCTGGATCGTGTAGCTTTCAGGGGTGCGGAACTTGTCGGGATTCTTGTCGTAATAGGCGCGCGCTTCGGCGAGCGATACGGCCGCCTTGTCCTGCACCTCCAGCTTGAGATATTCGTCGATCAGCAGCGAACGCCGAATGTTCTTGCGCAACAACTCCGGCGATCCGCCCAGTTCCGTCTTCATGAACTCCTGGTACTCGTCCGGACTCTTGAACTGCTTGCGGAAATCCGCCATTGCCTTGTCCATTTTGGCCTGCGGGACGGTCAACTTGCGGCGCTCGGCGTCCTGGTACACCAGTTCTTCGAACACCATCATCTGCATGGCGCCCTTACGGATCTCCGGCTCCATCGATTTCGGAACGCCACTGTGCGTCTTGGCGTAGGGAAAGATCGAGTATTCCTCGCGCACCAGATCGCGATCGGTCAGCACCGCGCCATTCACCCGCGCCACCGGCTTGGCCAGCGTCTGCTGGGTTGGCGCCGAGACGGGAGCGAAGGCCGAGGGAGTGCCGTGCGAGGAAATCATTTGCGCCGGTAGGGGAGAGATCGCCGTGGCCAGCGCTGCGCAGATCAGGAAGCTGTACTTCATAATTCCTCACTCAGTAAAAAAGGGGGAGAAAATTCCCTCCCCCCGCAGAAAGTAACTTCAGACTAGGTAGTCGGAACGTTTGGCGAATTGTGCATTTCGTTCGACTCGCCACCGTGGCAGTTGCGGCAGAACTGCGCCGCGTTGTTGCCGCCGGTCTGTGGCTGATAGGGGCCGCGGACGAAGAAGGAAGTCTGGTAATAGCCAGGCTTCGCCGGCATCGTCTTGGTGGTTCCCTGGAACACGGTCATGCTGTGCTGATCGTGGCAGGTGGTGCAGGTGACCGTTGGATTGCCGTTCACGACAGCCGGGGCAACCGTGAACCCGTAGTTCACATTGTAGAACTGGGCCGAGGCGGTTCCGTTCATGCTGATGACGCCGTTGGTGATGCTGCAGTCCCAGTTGTACTGGCCGCCGCAACCGATAATGGCCTGTGGGCCTACCGGGTGATCGTTATGGTAGTTGCCGGCCGTGGTGCCGTCGTTACCGAGCAGCGTAGGAGCGGTTCCGCCGACGATGGGAAGGGTCTCAACCGTGCGGCCCTTCATCCATCCAACCTTCGCCAGGTTGCCGTCGTGGCAGCTCAGGCAGAAAAGAACGACGGCTGTCGGGTCGTGCGCGCTAACGATTCCGTTGCCATTGGCTGGGAACGTAACGGCATACGAGCCGGTGTCGCCAAACCCGAGGGTCTGGTTGTAGAGAGGAGTCAGGTCCTGTCCCCACAGGGCAAGGTTGCCGCTGGTGGGATCGGTCTGGGGATTCAGGCCGTTGCCGCCCGAGCCGCTATGCGGAGCGTGGCAGCCGATGCAGCCGCGTCCATACAGCAGGTGAGCTCCGAGGACGTCCGTCGAGGATGAGTAATTGTTATTGAGGCTCATCTGGGCCATCGCGACTGTCGCGCCGACCAGGACCACTAGAACCAGTAAGAATAGTTTCTTCATGATGAGTACGACCTCCAGTTTGTGTTGCAACACTATGTCTAGAGGCTTAGGCCACAGCGCGATCGCCTGAAACGTTCACGACTGCCTCTGGCTATAGACAGTGCAACTGGGGGGCCGCAATAGACGGGCGGCGGCGAAGTCCTGAGTTTCAGCGTAAGTAGCTGGTTTATAAGGCGCTGGCCGCATTTCAGTCGACGGAAGCTCCATGTGCTGACGCCGCCAGGGTGGGTGAAAAGAGCCAGTTGGCCAAAAGCGGTGGTGAAATCCCACATCCGTAACGTTCCAAAACGGGAAAAGCAGCCTCTCCGCCGACACGCCTAGTCCCAGCGTTCCCTGGAACCAGATTCGGGTTGCAGCCCGCAGGGCGGCACGAGCCCGAAGGGCGGCATTTGGGTTAGCCGTGGGCGTCCGCCCGCGGTGGCCGTGAGCCCGCGGTACACGGTATATGGGAAATCCTGAGCCGCTTCCGCGGCGACACGAGCCCGCAGGGCGACATTTGCGTTAGCCCGTGGGCGTGAGCCCGCGGTGGGCGTCAGCCCGCGGTCAGCGTCAGCCCGCGGTCAGGCCAAAACCTCGTCGGGCGCGACATTCACGCCCGCCTTGGCCAGAATCGCGAGATACTCTTCGTCGAACACCATTCGGCGATGATGTTCCTCCTGGTTCGCGATGTATCGCCGCACCGCTGCGATCTGCGAAGGACTGACGCTGATCGCGCCATAGCCGTCTTGCCAGGCGAATCCGCGAATGGTTTGGTGCAGAAATCGCGACGAGTTCGCCTTGAGGTCCCGCACCACGTCGGCGAGCGGACGGCCTGGCGGGACTGCCAACAACACATCAAGATGGTTGGCGGTGCCGCCCACGGCCAAGAGATCAAATTTCAAATTGCGCGCGATCCCGCGGAGGTACGCCCAGAGCGGCTCGGGCTCGCGGATCGTGGCAATTCGGCCCTTGGTGCTGAAGATGCAATGTACATAGTTCAAAACGTGAGATCTTGACATCGTGTCCCGCCCTCCGGGCTGGTGCCGCCGCTGAAGCGGCTCAGGATTTCCCATACGCCGTGTACCGCGGGCTCACGCCCACGGCTGAAACAAATGCCGCCCTCCGGGCTCAACCCCGGTCCGTTGGCAGAACCCTGAACGTCATCCGGGCTGGCCGCGGGCTCACGCCCACGGCTAAAACAAATCCCGCCCTGCGGGCTCAATCCCGGTCCGTTGGCAGAACCCTGAAGAGCATCCGTGCTGGCCGCGAGCTCACGCCCACGGCTGAAACAATTTCCGCCCTCCGGGCTCATGACGCCGCTGAAGCGGCTCAGGATTTCCCATACACCGTGTACCGCGGGCTCACGCCCACGGCTAAAACAAATCCCGCCCTGCGGGCTCAACCCCGGTCCGGTGGCAGAACCCTGAAGAGCATCCGGGCTGGCCGCGGGCTCACGCCCACGGCTGAAACAAATGCCGCCCTCCGGGCTCAACCCCGATCCGTCGCCGATAATGCGATCACCGGCTGGATCAGTTCCTGTTCGACAAACCCAAGCTCGGGACCTGCCTTACTGCTTCGGCTGGCTCTTGATCGACTCGGCAAGGGATTTCGCGGAGGCAGTGTCTTTCTGTGGGACGTCGGCGGTCTTCGCGGGGTCGGTGGTCTTGGGAGCCTCGGCGGTTGCTGGAGGCGTGGCGGGCGCGTCAGGTTTGCCCTGCAGCAAATCCCTTTCCTTGCGCTGCTTGTCGGCCTCGGCATCGCTCACATAGCGGAACATCTGCACCCGGCCGAGGAATTGCTCGGAGACGAAGACGCGGTTCTGTTTGTCAATGACGATATCGTTGGCCTGCTCGAACATGCCGGGCCACTCGCCGTGCTCGCCGAAATAAATCAGCAGGCGGCCGTTGGTATCGAAGACCTGCACGCGGTCCTGCGCTCCGTCGACGACCCAGATGTGGCCATCGGCATCGACAGCAATGCCCTTGGGACGCTCAAAGTATCCCGGGCCGTCGCCGTTCTTGCCGAAGGTGTTGATGAAGTTCCCATCGGCATCGAAAATTTCGACGCGGTTGTTGAAGGTGTCGGTAACGTAGACGTTGCCGTCCTTGTCGACGGCGACACACGACGGCAACGAGAAGGTGCCGGGCTCGGTCAAAGTGTGCTTCTTGCCTGGAGTGCCGATGCGCCGCAGCAGCTTGAAGGTGTCGGCATCGAAGACCGCGACTACGTCGTTTTCGGTGTCGACCACGTACACGAAGCGGTTTTCGGTATCGATCGCGACACCGCCGGGGCGGCCCAGAACGTCGGCGCCAAACGAGGCTTCCTCCTGATGCTTGCTGTTGATGACGGCCACGTGCCGCATCTTGATGTCGGTGACGAAGAGCCGGTCGTTGTCGTCAATCGCCAGTCCGTAAATCAGGCCGAAGCTGGCTTCATGCTTGTTGCGGATGAGCTGAACATCCGTGTTCTCGGCGTTGAAAACGAAGACGGCGCCTACCGATTGGTCGGCCACGTAAATCTTTCCCTTGGAATCGACGGCGAGTCCAAAGGGGCGCAGAAGCTGATAAGGGATGTCGAGTTGCTGCTCGGACTGCGTCTTGCTGCCGGCCAGGCGATCCATCCACTTCTGTTTTTGCTTGGCTCCGCCTTTCTTGAAGGCGGCCGGATCGATCTTCTCGCCGGTGAACTGGGCCTTCCACTGGATGCGCGCGATGGCCGGGGGATTGGGCCAGACGATCTTCGTGAGGTCGAAGCTGACACGCTTGTCGTCGGTCTTGGCCGTCGTGGCGGGTGCGGGCGCGGCTTTCTTGTTCTTGGTCTGGGCCGACGCGGGCATTGGCAGGAGCAATGCCAATAAGGCTGCTGACGCCAGCGAAGCCTTCCAGGCTCGATTCGAATTCAGACTGAGTGCAGACATCGAAATTCTCCCGTGCGACTACTTCCCTATCCTGCCCTTGTGGCAGGTATCGCAGAACTGCATGTTCGCCGCCTGATCGTTGACCAGCAGGTTGGCCTGCTGCGAGGAGTGCGGCTGATGACACGTCAGGCAAGTCATCTGCGCTGAAGTCGGCTGGTTCGGCTGCGATGGACCCGATACCGGGTGCTGGTCGGTCGGGTGCCCGAGGCCGTACTTCAGCGGCAGGCGCGGCACCTTGGTGAAGTAGTCCTCCGGCAGTTTGACTTTGCCGTCGAAGATCGTAACCAGGTGCTCGCCTTCCAATTTCTGTGGCGCAGCTTCCGGGCCATGACATTCCAGACACAGCGCGTTGGGAGCACTGGCGCGCAGCAGGTGTGCGTTGTCACCGCCATGCGGCTCGTGGCAGGTCGCGCATCCCTGCTGGAATGCCGGCTGATGAACATGCTTCTTTTTGAACTGTTCGCTCTGCTCGGAGTGGCACGCCAGACAGGCATTTACCGGATCGGGTTGCAGGAAGCCCGGCGTTTTTCCAGCATGCGGATTGTGGCATGCTATGCACTCACCCTGCGCCCCGGGATGCGGGACCTTCGCCGTGTCGATCTTCTTCGCCTGTTCGTCATGGCAGGTCACGCAGAGCGCTTTGCTGTCGCTGTTGGTGAGTACGACCTTGCCGTCCTTGGCGGGAGCGTGGCAGGTTTCGCAGGCGTTGTCGGCAAAGGGCGGATGGGTGAACTTCTGCAGCAGATGCGCCTGGTCCGACTGATGCGGATTATGGCATTGCGTGCAATTCGCCGTCGCGAAAGGCTGCCCCTGGTGCGCCTTGATCAGATTGGCATCCTTCCCGTCGTGACAGTCAAGACACAATGCGGGCGCAGATTTGGTCAGGTGGTAATCGAATTCCTGTTTGCCGCGTTCCCCGACTTTGTGAGTCACATGGCAGGTCTCGCATCCCATGTCGAGTGCGGCGTGGCGGCTTCCCTTGTCCGGAACATTCAAGCCCTGGGTATGGCAACTGAGACAAAGATTCTGGGCCTTGTCGCCCGAGGTCGGCTTCAACAGCTGAAACTTGTTGTCGGAGACGTGCGGGTCGTGACACTTCAGGCAATCGCGAACCGCCGGCGGATGCACCGTACCTTTCAGGTCGGCGGCATTCTTGTCGGCGTGGCAGGTGAGGCAAAGCGCCAGCGGCGTGGCGGTGATCAGCTTAACCCGGGTGACATCTTTGGTGACCCGGATTTCGTGGCAACTGGTGCAGCCGGTCGCAATGGCGGAGTGAACGTTCTTGCCTTTTGCCTTGTCTTCGTGACATTCAATGCACTTGGCGGAATCGGTATTCTTCTCGAGCGGCACCGGGTGGACTGCCGCTGAGAGGAAGCCTGCGCCGAAAATGAGAGTGAAACTGAGGATGAATCGTACAGCCCGCGTCACTACGACCTCCCACCCTTACCAATGAGTCAATGCACGACGAGTGCCGCATTCTTCTGGGTCTCGACGGCGGTGATCGAAGATGCGCTAAGGTGCTGATAAAGAAATGGTTAGAGTAAAATAACTGCCGGTTCGAAAAGGGATACGAGGTTGCTGGAGGCAGCCGCCGGATGGGTTTTCCCCCGCACTGTTAGGCTAAAAGACCCACCGCAAACGACCTTAGAAGCTGCTGAGGAATAGGGGTACCGATCGCCAATTAGGGGGTGAAGGATCACGCGAAGTTGCGGCCGCTTCTCATCAAGTTTGGCAGTGGGACGAACTCACGGAGAAGATGTTCCGCAATTTCAATCGCGACTAACGTGTCGAAGGTTCCAGCAAGCTTCTTCCAAGTCCTTGTGATGAGCTACTTTGGAACATCCTGAGACAGATCACGATCATCTTCTATAAAATAGGACCATCTTAACCGTATGCCGTTGTACTCTCGTTTCCTCCCGGTTGCGCTGGGCCTGACTATATTGCTGGCGAGCGGCACGGTTGCCGCTGATACTGCTGCCTTCGACCTTCCGGGACCGACCATCGATATCCACGTGACCCGTGGCGACAAGACTTTGCCGATCTCGCAGGTACCGAATCTGCAGCCCGGCGACCGGCTTTGGATCCATCCTGATCTGCCGAAGAACCAGTCGGCCCATTACCTGTTGATTGCATCTTTCCTGCGCGGCTCGACCAATCCTCCACCGGAGTCGTGGTTCACCAAGGCTGAGACCTGGCGCAAGCCGGTGAAGGACGAAGGCATCCTGGTGACCGTGCCCGAAGACGCGCAACAGGGATTGTTGTTCCTGGCACCGGAGACTGGTGGCGATTACAGCAGCCTGCGTACCGCCGTGCGCGGCAGGCCAGGCGTGTTCGTACGCGCTTTGCAGGACCTGAACCGCGCCAGCCTCGACCGTTCGCGACTCGATGCCTACCTGAACGCGGTGCAGCAGACGTCGGACGCCGATCCTAAGGAACTGCAGGAACGCTCCGTTCTGCTGGCGCGCAGCCTTAGCATCAAGCTCGACAAACAGTGTTTCGATAAACCCAGCGAGCAGCAGGCGCCGTGCCTGTTGCAGAACACCGACCAGCTGGTGCTCGACGACGGACATAGCCAGTCGATGGTGGCGGCCCTGGCGTCTGGTCCCTCGGCTGACCTGGTCGGCCAGCTCAGTGCCACACCTACGTTCGGAGCCGGCGTTTACAGCCCTTATGTCGGCGCGATTGTCGACGTGGTCCGCCTGACGACGAGCTTTCATAATGCCGAGTATCAATACATCCCGGCGTTGAGTCTGGCGAAGAATGACGAGATCGAGCTGCGGCTCAACAATGCTCCGTCGTTTCGCAAGCCCAAGTCAGTCATCGTTATCGGATTGCCGGCGGTCGAAGCGCCGCAATTGCCTCCGTTGCGGGCCGTGGATCCGAAACTGGTCTCGTGCCTGCAGAAGCCCGGCCTGGTCCTGCCGGTCGAAGGCGCTCCGCTAGTGTTCTCCACCAGCCTGGCCCATAACGTTGTGCTGCACGTGGCGACCAAGTCCGGCAAAACCCTGGACCTCCCGGCAAGGGCCGACGCCGCTCGCGGCGGTTATGTGGTCGATACCACCCAGGTCAAGCCGAACGAGATGGATGCAGCCTTGACCGGACAACTGCAGGGATCGTGGGGCTTCCAGACCTTCGAAGGACCTACTTTTCATCTGCAGAGCGCGCACCCGGCCAAGTGGACGGTACCTTCGGCGAGCGAAAGCACGCTGGTGGTGGGACGCGACGACACGCTGCATCTCGAATCCGACAGCGCCGCGTGTGTGAACGATGTCACAGCTCTCGATCAACACGGCGCCAAACTCACAACCACATGGAAGCTAAGCAAGCCGAACCTGATCGAAGCGAAAGTCTCGATGAAAGCCGCCGCGCCGGGACCCGTCACGATCGAATTGAAGCAGTGGGGACTGCCCGAAAACGACAAACTTCCCTTGCAAGCGTATTCCGAAGCAGGGCATCTCGACAGCTTTACTCTTTATGCGGGAGACCAGCAGGGCACGTTGAAGGGAACGCGGCTCGACGAAGTGGCCAGCCTGGACCTGAACGGCATTTACTTCGTTCCGGCCGAATTAACGCGCGTGGACCAGGAAGACAACCTGCGCATGACGACGTCGGATGCGGCGGTAAGTCAGAGGGCTCAGCCCGACCAGAAAGTTGCGGCGAAGGTAGCCCTCAAAGACGGGCGGGTCCTGGACCTGCCGATTACGGTTGCAGCCGCCCGGCCCAAGGTGTCGCTGCTAAGCAAGAACGTCGAGCGCAGCGCTGCGGCCACGATCTCGGCGATCCGGCTCACCGACACGAACGAACTGCCGCAGGATGGACGTCTCTCGTTCTTTCTGAAAGCGGAGGCGCCCGCGGCCTTCACTCACGCGGAGAAGATCGAAATCGCGAGCAACGACAGCGCTTTTCATACTCTGCTGGCCGAGTCCGATGGCAGCCTGACCTTGCAGGACGCGCACACCATGCGAGTCGTGTTCGATCCGCTGAAGAGCTTCGGTCCTGGAGCTTTCGGGCCGCTTCGCTTCCGGCCGGTTTCCGCCGTGGGGGTGGCCGGCGACTGGCAGCCGCTGATCACGTTGGTACGCGTGCCCGTCCTGACCGACCTGCACTGCCCCGCCGCGCCGGACAAGGCGTGCGTTTTGAGCGGCAGCAACCTGTTTCTGATCGACTCCGTGGCCGCCGATCCGGAGTTCCTGCAGATGATCACCGTCCCTGAAGGCTTCCTCGAGGCAACGCTCCATGTGCCCCGTCCCGCCGGAAAGTTTCTCTACCTCAAACTGCGGGATGATCCGGCGGCGGTGAATCAGGCGTCCTTGGCAGACCTGCAACTCGCCGCCTCCGCAGCCGATCCCCAGCACAAGTGAAAGTGGAGCCACCCAGCAGAACAGTCGAACGCCTTCAACGAATCCCTGGCTATTCGCCCTCGACCTGCTGCCGGGTCATCTTGGTCAACATCTCGTCTTTTGATGAGGAAGCAACATCGGCCGCAGTCAAGCGTCCGAATAAGTCGAGCGAGCGGGCGATGAGCCCCGTCCAGCCGGTTTGGTGGCTCGCCCCTAAACCCGCCCCATTGTCGCCATGGAAGTACTCGTAGAACAGGATGTAATCCCGCCAGTGGGGATCGTCCTGGAACTTCTTCGTGCCACCGTACACTGGGCGCTTGCCGTTGGCGTCACGGAGGAAGATGTTTGCCAGTCGGCGTCCAATTTCTTGCGCGACTTCGAATAAGTTCATGTAGGTGCCCGAGCCGGTGGGGCATTCCACTTTCAGGTCGTCGCCATAAAACGGATAAAGGTTCAGCAAGGCGCGGATGAGAAGACCGTTCACCGGCATCCACACTGGTCCTCGCCAGTTGGAATTTCCGCCAAACATGCCGGTATTCGATTCTGCCGGCAAGTATTGGACTTTGAATTCCTGTTGTCCGAGGTGAAACACGAAAGGATGCTCAAGGTGAGCTTTCGATAGCGAACGTATCCCATATGGACTGAAGAATTCGTTCTCATCGAGCATGTAGGCCAGGATCCGCTCTAGCTTTCTCTTATTCACCACGGAGGCCAGCCGCCTCCCTTGCTTTCCGATAAATTTGTCGTCGGCGGGGGCGATTTTAAGCATCAACTCCGGATGCCGTTTGCGGAACAAGTCCACCATTTGCTGCAGCCTTGGAAACTTGCTGGCGAATGTCGCGTCAAAGACGCTGGAAGCGCATACCGGCAATAAGCCGACCATCGACCGCACTTTCAGCCTTTTCGCGTCGCCGTTCGGCAAATGCAGGAGATCGTAGAAAAATCCATCTTCTTCGTCCCACATTTCGTCGTGATTATCGCCGATTCGGTCCATGGCATAGGTGATCCAGAAGAAATGCTCGAGAAAACGGAAGGCAATCTCTTCATACATGTCGGAGTCGGATTCCGTCAGGATGAGCGCAATCTCCAGCATATTCTGGCAATAAAAGGCCATCCACGCGGTCCCGTCGGCTTGATCCAGAAAGCCGCCGGTGGGCAGTTCGGCACTGCGATCAAATACTCCAATATTGTCGAGGCCCAGAAATCCGCCTGCAAAAACATTCCGTCCGGACGGATCTTTGCGATTAACCCACCAGTTAAAATTCAACATCAGCCCCTGGAAGGACCGTTCCAGGAACTTAAGATCCGGGCGTCCGAGCTCCTTTTCGATGTTGTAGAGGAACAACGTGGCCCAGGCATGAACCGGCGGGTTCACATCGCCGAAGTTCCACTCATATGCCGGGATCTGCCCGTTGGGGTGGGCGTAGAGGTTTCTCAGCATCAGCAGGAGTTGCTGTTTCGCGAAATCGAAATCCACCAGCGAAAGCGCGATCGTATGAAACGCTAAGTCCCATGCCGCGTACCAGGGATACTCCCACTTGTCTGGCATCGAAATAATGTCGCTGTTGAGCATGTGAAACCAGTCGGAGTTGCGAGCGGTTCCCTTCCCCGATCCCATGAGCGGATGCGCGTCGTGCTCGTCCAGCCATTTATCCAGATCGAAATAGTAAAACTGCTTGGACCAGAGCATCCCGGCAAGTGCCTGGCGGTGTACGCGGCGCTCATCCTCATTCAGCGACTTAGGAGCGATACGCTCGTAGAACTCATCCGCCTCCAATAAGCGTTCGGCGAAGACCTCATCGAACTTGGCAAACGCATTCGCGGGAGGTTCCGCGCTCAGACGCAAGCGTACAACCTTCGATTCGCCGCCGGGCACGTCCAGGACATAGTGCGCAGCAGCTTTGGTTCCGGTGCGCGATGGATTGACGGCCTCCTGCTTACCGGCGATTACATACTCGTGAAAAGCGTCTTTGACGTAGGGAGATGGATTGCGCTGGTTCCACAACCGGGTCGCATTCGTCTCGTTCTCGGTAAATAAGAGGTCGGAGGCGGCTTCACACTGCAACGTGTAATCGCCGAGCCCGGGGACCGAGGCTTGGATCGCCGCGTTCTCCAGCGCATGCAAAACCGGCTTTGCTTCCGTCGGTTCGGCAGCCCAGGTATTGCGAAACCACAGCGTCGGGAGCAGATGCAACCGGGCCGCCTCGGGACCGCGGTTATGCACGGAGATGCGGATCAAAAGGTCTTCCGGACCGGCTTTCGCATACTCCACGAAGACATCGAAGTACCGGTCGTCGTCGAAGATCCCGGTATCGAGTAGCTCGTACTCCATTTCTTCGCGCGAGCGCCGGCCATTGGTCTCGACCAGGTCGCGGTAGGGATACTCGCGTTGCGGATACTTGTACAGGTACTTCATGTAGGAGTGCGAGGGGGTGCTGTCGAGGTAGAAGTAATATTCTTTGACGTCTTCGCCGTGGTTGCCCTGACTGTTGGTCAAGCCGAACAAACGCTCTTTCAGAATGGGGTCGCGGCCGTTCCACAAGGCTATGGCGAAGCAGAGGCGTTGCTTGTCGTCGGAGAACCCGGCCAAGCCATCCTCGCCCCAGCGGTAGGCACGCGAACGCGCCTGATCATGCGAGAAGTAATCCCACGCGTTGCCGTCCTGGCTATAGTCTTCTCGGACCGTGCCCCATTGGCGCTCACTGAGGTAGGGTCCCCACTTCTTCCAGGGAATCTCCAGCTCACGGGCATCGTTCAACCGTTTTTGTTCCGTGCATTCGACATACGGGAGAGGAGAGCGTTCACGAGGTTTGGGTGTCATCGAAATGTTCCTGCGGGAGTTGCCCGCCGTCTTAGCACAATGGGAGTCGGTTTGGTTTTGGATCGTGGCGCACGATGATTCGAAACGCTGGTCAATCATAGTACCTGCCGCCGAAACATGCAGGGACGCATGCGGCGGCCAAGAGAAGAGCGTAGCGGGGTAGAATTTGCGGGCCGGGTTCGCCCTAGCCGGCCTTGACGGCAGCGTAGACGACTCGGCCATTGTGCGTCCGATTCTGGCCCTGGGTCTTCGCCTGTAATTATTGTCCGATAGCGGATCGTAGGAGGTCCTGCAGCTTCGGCGATCATTCTGGCGACTCGCCATCGACTACGCCGGCTTTAACAAGGATTGGCAGACCAACTGAAATCAGAGTGGAGATGGCGGAGGGAGAGGGATTCGAACCCCCGGTACCCTTTCAGGTACAGCGGTTTTCAAGACCGCCTGTTTCAACCGCTCACACATCCCTCCGCGGTTGATAAGTCTTTTGCCTACATCATTGCACGATACCGACGAATCTTCGAGTTGACTCTTGGATCGCGCCCGTCGTCGGGAAAGCTGGCCTGCGATCCCAAAGCTGCTGCTATCAAGTTTACTTGAGAACGAGCAAGCGAGAGACTACGATTTTGGCGCCGGCCATCGGTCGCCGCGCGCAAACCGAGACAAAACCATGGCGACGACTGTTCGCTGACGGACACTTCCTCCCGACGAACGGACAGGCGGGCAGCGTTGGCTTTCGCGCAGGCCCTCCAACCAGCTGATAAAGAATGAGATGGCGAACATGGGCTCTGGCCAAGGGATTGCAATTCCGATGTCTATCGGCGAGTTCAGAGATCCGCGCCCGGCGTGGAACCGGTTGTGCGGGCGCACAGAGTCCGCTTCATAAGTGAGTGGCAGCGCAGTTCGGGGAGAACGGACGATGACCGTAAAACCAGATTTGATCGTGCAGGACGTGAAAGTGGCGCTGAGGTCGCTGTGGCGGAGCAAGGGGCTCGCGGCCACCGTGATCCTGACGCTGGCGCTCGGAATTGGCGCCAACTCAGCGATCTTCAGCCTGGTGCGCGGGGTCTTGCTTCGACCGCTGGTCAATCGCGACGAAAACCGGTTGGTCTACATTCGGCAGAGTGCGCCCGGACTCGGCGTCGACAACGCGAGCTTTTCCGTGCCGGAAATCCAGGACCTGAAAGCGCGTGTGAAAACGATCAGCGCATTCGGCGACTTTTCGGCCATCGGCTTCACCATGATAGGACTGGGAGAGCCACGCGAGGTGCGGGCCGGCGTCGTTGGCGGATCGTATTTCGAGGTAATGGGCTTGCACCCCGTGCTCGGCCGACTGCTCGACAGCCACGACGACGGTCCGAACGCGGCGGGCGCGATCGTGCTGACCTATCGCTTCTGGAAGAATGTGCTCAAGAGTGATCCGTCGGTGATCGGCAAAACCGTGCGGCTGGATACCCGCACGGCCACCATCGTCGGCGTGCTGGAACCGTCGGTGCCGTATCCCTCGGAAACTGAGATCATCGCCAACGTTGTGACCAGCCCGCATCATCTTTCGGCGACCATGGTCACCGGACGCGTTCATCGCATGACAGAACTCTTCGGCCGCGTGGCTCCCGGCGCCAGTCTCGATCAGGCGCGCGCCGAACTGCGCACGGTGTACGCGTCGATGGTCCGGGAACACCCGGAAGCCTACTCGGCGCAAGGAGACAACCAGATCAGTGCGGTGCTGTTCCGCGACCAGGTCACTTCGGGGGCAAAGACCGTTCTGCTGGTGCTGCTTGCCGCCAGCGCGTTGATGTTCATCATCGCGTGCTCGAATGTAGCGAACCTGATTCTGGCGCGCTCGGTTCGCCGCGAGGGCGAACTTGCCATTCGCGCCGCGCTGGGCGCGAGCACAAGCGCTCTACGGCGCACGCTGCTGGCCGAAAGCCTCTTGCTTTGCACTGCCGGAGCGGTGCTGGGTTTGCTGAGCGCAGGTCCCATGGTAGCGATTCTGGCTCGCTATGCCTCGCGGTTTTCCGCCCGCGCCCTTGATTTGAAAGTGGATTTCAGCATGCTTTGGGTCGGCGCAGCCTTGGCGCTTGTCTCTGCCGTGCTGCTGGCGTTTGTCCCACGACTTCCCTCAGCCGAGTCATCGAGCGGGATGGGACTATCCAGCGGCAGCGTTCGCATCACTGGCAGCACCAGCCGCCGGCTTCGAGTCTTCGCCATAACCCAGATCGCGGCTTCCTTTATGTTGCTGGCCGGAGCCAGCATACTCATCAAAACGCTGCTCACGCTTCAGGCGACAGAGACCGGATTCGACATGCATCGCGTTCTCGCCTTAAACGTGCCGGTAATGTCGTATGGAAAGACCCCGGACCAGATCATCAACTTTTACCGGGAGACCATCCGCCGGATCAGCGCTCTGCCGGGCGTGGATCGTGTTGCCCTAGGTACAAACGTTCCCTGGCGCGACGCCGGCAGCTTTGGACCGGGCTTCGCGTTTTCCGGGGAAGGTCACGTGAAGAGCGCTCGCGAAGATGATCCTCGCGCCCAGCTTCGAGTTATTTCGCCGGGGTTCTTCGCTGCGCTGGGCACACGGCTGGTCGCGGGACGCGATTTCAACGACGACGACCGTCGCGGCGGTGAGCCGGTTGTGATCATCAGCCAGAGTGTAGCGCAGCGCGTGTTCCCCGGGCAGGATCCGATTAATCGCCATATTATGTGGACGGACCCGGTCATGAAGTTCATCTATGTCAACACCGGGCCTCGGCGTATCGTGGGCGTCGCCGCTGACGTGGATGATGAGCGCATCGTCCCCGGCACGACCTTCACGGTGTACCACCCCTTTGGCCAGATACCCGATGAAGCGGCTAACAAAGAGCTGCCCGTCTTTGGTGGCCGCCTGTTCGTTCACACGCAGGCGGATCCCTACACTTTGGTTACGCCGATCACCCGCATTGTCCGCGATATGTCGGCCGATCAGCCGGTCGAACGCGCCGCCACGCTGGAAGATATTCGCGCAGAAGTGCTCACGCCGGACCGGCTGAATACATTCGTGTTCGGCGGACTTGCTGCGGTCGCTCTGGCGATTGCGGTGGTAGGCGTTGCCGGGGTGCTGGCATTTTCCGTAAGTGGTCGGACACGCGAGTTCGGCATTCGCCTCGCGGTTGGAGCGCAGCCCAGGCATCTGCTGATGGGCGTCATCGTTGACGGTGCAGTGATCGCCATCGCAGGCGTTGTCACCGGAGGAGTCTTGGGATTCGCCGTAGAACGTCTCGCCAGGGGTTATTTTCCAGGCCTGCGGACACCGAGCGCGTTGCCGGTAATCGCTTCGGTGGTCGTGCTGTTGGCCTCCGCGGTCGTCGCTTCGATATTCCCTGCGGCACGCGCTGCACGGGTTGACGTCACAGAAGCGCTACGGGCGGAGTAACTCGTGTGCGGACGCACTGCATCGCTCTTATCGAGCGACAGGCCGCTGAACCGTCCGGCGTATTCGGAGCGCTTAACGCGCTCTGACCATGCCAGGCTCCGGCGATCGGCCGGAAGGCAAATTTGCGCAGGTCCTACAAACGAGCGTTGGAGGTCAGCCCACCTATCCTCGCCGGCCAATTTGCCGTGAAGCGCCTACCCTCCGATTTCTGCCAGATTCGACGACATCCACCTTCGCATTCCTGATTTCGCCGCTGCCGTCCTCCAGATTTGCCCAGTTAGCCCAGCCGCCAGGCCAAGCTCACCTGCATAAGAAAGTGTCCAGTCTGGAAGTTTTGCTAGTGGTCTGAGAAGGGTTGCGTAGCTAAATTTGACGCAACGCCCAAAAACCGGATTCGGCCTCTATGGCTTGGCCAGTGTGACGGCGACTCTCTGTCCCCACAGGTAAGGACGGAACGAGTGCAGGACGCCAGTAACTAGCGTAAGAAGCTGGCTTTGGCAGCCGCCCATCGCTGCTGCCTATGGAATCAGTGTTGGTCAGGAAAACCGGCACACACGAAGTGGAGGAATACAGTGGCAAAAAAAGAGAAGAGCAAGAACAAAAAAGAAAAGGCTAAGCCGTCCTCGAGCAACGGTTTCGCCGCCCAGACATCAGCATCGGCGGCGGGCTATGCCGATGGTGCTCCGCTCGATAAGATTACCTACTTGGAAGCCAAGCTGATCCTGAAGCCTGACCGTTTCACTTCGGTGCAGGCCTTCCGCGACTTCGGAAAGCTGGTGCAAAAAACCGCAAAGCGGACTGGGGTCGGTTTCATTGCGGACGAAGAGGCTGGACTCCGACCGCAAGTCCGCGAGATCGTGTTCGGCGACACTCCGGACTTCCGTCTTTACAACCATGCTTTCATCCTCAGACGGCGCATCTCCTACGTCGATGGCTTTCCCGTAGGCGATCCGGAAGTTGTCTTCAAGTTTCGCCACCCGGACGAACAGTCGGCTACGGCGTTGGACGTTCGGCCTAAGATCGCCGGCAAATACCGCATCAAGTTCAAAGCCGAAGTTCTTCCCTTGAAGGACCAGGTCGGTGGATATCGCATCCTGTACTCGCACAACTGCCAATTTGGCTTGAGCCAGATGCATGAGTCCGATCGAACCTCGATGACAACTCTGGTGAAGGTCTTTCCGGCCCTGGCTTCGTTGCAAGAAGCGTCTGACGAGAAAATCAGCTTGGTCAATGAGGGCATCGTGGAAGAGGTATTGCTTCCGCTTGGCCAACTCGATTTCGGCAAGGGTTTAGTGGGCAAGTGTGACATCGGGTTGTGGCGCACACGTGGTGAGCATAAGTCTCTGGTGGGCGAGTTCGCCTTCCAGGTAAAGTTCGATCGCAAAGAAGACGTGGCGGAAAAACAGAAGAAGTTGGTGGCCCAGTTTTACATTAGCCTTCAGCAGGAAGTGCAGGATTGGCTTGCATTGGGCGTGACCAAAACAGGCATGGTTTATCGCCTCAAGGGGAACGAGCCCCAAAGTCATGAGTGAAACCGGCACGAAACCTGCATTGCAAACAACCGGCGGCGTGGCCGCGACGCCCGCCGAAGTCTCGATTGCTCAGATCTTCCTCGAGTTCCTCATCATCGGCGCCACCAGCTTTGGCGGCGTCGTGCCTTACCTGCGAGGTAGCCTGGTCACGAAACGGGAGTGGATCGACGATAAGGAATTCGTTGAGATGCTTTCCATTAGCCAAAGCCTGCCGGGCCTGAACGCGACCAACATGGCGGTTCTGGTAGGCGAGAAGCTGCGCGGCGCAATGGGCTCAATCGTTGGCGTCCTCGGAATGTGCCTTCCGGGCGCACTGCTGATGTTAGTAGTGGGTATCTTCTACCGCAGCCACGGTGATCACGTCTGGATCACGGCTGCCCTCAAAGGTGTGGCAGCGGCGGCCGTTGGCCTGATCCTATCGACCGTCGTGGGCCTCAGCAAGAAATCGCTCTCCGGCAACTTCGACTTTGTATTCATCGCAATCACGGTGATCGCAGTGAACCGGCTACACCTCGGAGTACCGCTCACGCTGGTCTGCGTCGGCATTTTGGCGATTCTCTTCCATCGTCCCGGCAAAAAGCACAAAGTGAGTGTGGCCCCATGAACCAGATCCCGGCGCTGATTCGTGTCTTTTCTTATCTCTCGATCCTCACCGTTGGCGGAGGCATGGCTGCCTTCCCCGAAATGAAGATCCTGACCGTCGAAGTGCACAAGTGGCTTACCTTTCCGCAGCTGATCCACTTGTACAGCGTGGGGCAGATGGCACCCGGCCCCAACATGATGATGATCGTCTCCATTGGACAGTGGGCGGGGGGATTGCTAGGCGCCATCACTGTGCTTGTCGCCTTTTTCGGCCCGACGGCTCTCCTGGCTTACATTGTGGCAAAAGGTTGGAGAAAACTGGAAAAGTGGCCGTGGAGAACGTCGATTCAGCAGGGACTGGCTCCCGTATCGATCGGGTTGCTGCTGGCCGGCTGTTTCACCATGGCGAAAGGCGCCGTGACCGGAACGGAAACGGCTGCCATTGCAGTCGGAGTGCTGCTGATCCTGATGCGGTATAAGGTGAACCCTGCTCTGTTAGTCCTCGCCAGCGCCGCGGTGGGATTGTTCTCGTTTATGCCTAAATAGGAGGGCTTTGGTGAGGATCCATGAATAAAACGTCCATTCCCACCAGCAGTTGCGAAGAGACTTCTTGCCCGGTGACGATTCCGCGGTTCATTGCCTGTTTAGTATCGTGCACTCTCCTGTTGCTGCCCGTCGCCTGCAGCAAGAAAGCTGAGAGCCCATCCACTAGCGGCCAGGCGGAGCAAGCGTCTCCGGCTTCTTCGGTAGGGTCGCCGGACGAACCCCCTGCGCCGTCGAGCAACGTCACCTTGCCAAAGGCCTTCGGACGTCGAACCGGCGATTTGGACGAAATGGTGAAGAGCCGCAATATCCGCGCCATCGTCTTAATGAACCCCATTGGGTTTTTCTATAGCAACGGCCTGCCGAAAGGCGTGAACTACGAGGCATTGGAGGAGTTCCAGAAGTTCGTAAACCAGAAGTTGAAGACAGGTACGTTGAATGTGAAGGTCACCTTCCTGCCTCTGCGGCCCGATCAGTTGGAGGCCGCTTTGACCCACGGTGTGGGAGACCTGATCGCCTATGGGATCACGGTCACTCCCGATCGGGAAAAGCGCGTCGCCTTCTCAACGCCCATCCAAACGAACGTCACCCAGATCATCGTTACCGGGCAGAACTATGGCGCACTCTCCACCCTCGCCGACCTCGGTGGAAAAGAGGTGTATGCCAACCCGCTGACCACGTATTACACCAACTTGCAGAAGGCCAACGAGACTCTGACAAAGGAAGGTAAGGCACCCATCGTAATCAAAGCCGCGGACAAGAACCTTGGGGACGACGATCTGGTCCAGATGGTGAACGCGGGATTGATTCCGGCGACGGTCACGTCGAACTCGCGCGCCGAGCTTTGGTCGAAAGTGCTCGACCACATTCAACCCCATCCGGAACTGGTCGTCGCAAGCGGCGAACAACTGGCGTGGGTGATGCGCAAGAATAACCCTCAACTGAAACAAGTGGTCGATGAATTTGTTGCCTCCCACGCCGTGGGCACGTCTTTCGGCAACACCGTGCTTCGGCGCTATCTGCAAAACACGAAGTGGGTAAAGAACTCAACCTCCGGCGAAGAGATGAAAAAGTTCCAAGCCAATCTTCAGCTCTTCCAGCAGTACGCCGGAGAATACAACTTCGACTATCTGATGATCGCGGCCCAGGGCTATCAGGAATCCCTGCTGGACCAGAGTAAGAAAAATAAGAGCGGCGCTGTCGGCATCATGCAGGTCATCCCCAAGTATGCGGCGGCTTCACCGATCAGGATTTCGAACGTGGAAACTGCAGACGGCAATATCCATGCCGGCGTGAAGATGTTGCGGGACATCGATGACCGATATTTCAATGATCCGAAAATCGATGAGCTGAACAAAACGCTGTTCGTTTTCGCCGGTTACAACGCCGGACCAAACCGCATTGCCAGGTTGCGAAAGGAGGCCGCTGATCAGGGACTCGACCCCAACGTGTGGTTCGGCAATGTGGAACTGGTCGCGGCCCAGGATATCGGCCAGGAGACGGTCACCTACGTTTCCAATATCTACAAGTACTACGTCGCTTACAAGCTCGCAGTGGAACAGCGGCAGGTACGCGATAAGGCCAAAGGCTTACCTGCAAGTTAGTGAATGGGTCGAATTTGGCGAACCGTGGTGGATCGAAGGTGTGGAGGGCCAATGACCAAAAGCGCTGCCGAAAAGGCCGAGTTAAAACTGAAAGCCAAACATGAGCTGAGAGAGTTAACCATCATTTTTGTGTATCTCGCGTTCTTCTTCTGCGCCCTGATCACCTACGACATGTTGCTGCTGCATAAGTCTCACGTCGAGGGTTTGACTTACGCTTTTGCTCTCATCAATGCGCTGATCATTACCAAGGTCATCATGATCGGAGAGTACGCGCATGTCGGCAAGAGAGGTGAGACCAAAGCTTTGATTTTGTCGGCACTCTGGAAGGCTTTTTTGTTCAGCTGGCTGGTGTTCGCTTTTCACGTTGTCGAGGAAGTGATCAAAAGACTCATCCATGGGGCGGCCATGGCGGAGGCGTCTCGCGAGCTACGCTTGGAGGAACTCGCCGGCCGCAGCATTGTTGTGTTTTGCACGTTCATTCCCCTTTTTGGTTTCAGGGAGTTCCAGAGGGTGCTGGGCGAGGAGAAGTTCTACCAGATCTTGTTCCACTCGGAAGAAGCGGGAAGATCGGATCGTTCTACCGGCAACTGATCCTTTCCTGATTCACAACGCGAGGCATGCCCACCCAACGAAATGCGCTTCTTGTCCAAGCTCGTGCCTGTCGCCATAGTGTCGGCCTGTTCACTGCTCTATGCCCAGGACCTTGCGCCACGCGCCTACAATCTCACTCCGCTGCACGCCAATGCGATCACGCTGACCTATGGCTTCTATGACGGCAGTCTTGATTTCAACGGAGTCGTGCCAATCAGCAATGCAAAAGGGAGATACAACGTACCCGTATTGAGTTACTACCACTCCTTCAGCATGTTTGGGCACTTCGCCAATCTCACCGCCTCGTTACCCTACGCAGTGGGTAATTTCTCCGGCGATTTCCAGGATTCCTCGCGGAGCCTCTACCGCTCCGGCCTTCTGGACTCAAGCTATCGGCTCGCGGTGAATTTGAAAGGCGGTCCGCCGCTTCCCCCAGCCGAGTTCCACAAATGGCACCAGAAGACGTTGCTTGGAGTGAGTCTTAAGGTGATTGCGCCGACCGGACAGTATGACCCGACTAAGCTGATCAACTGGGGCGCCAATCGCTGGGCTTTTCGGCCGGAGCTGGGCTATTCGGAACGCTGGGGGAAAATGGTGCTGGATACCTACGGCGGTGTCTGGTTCTATACCCTCAACTCTCAGTACTACACAGGCAAGAATGAGCAGTCGGAGAAACCCATTCTTGCTTTCGAGGGTCACCTCAGCTACGACTGGAAGTTGAGGACGTGGGTCTCACTGGATGGCAACTTCTGGTACGGCGGTGTTACCAGTTTGAATGGCATCGCCGATCTCTCAACCCGGCAAACCGGGTCGCGCGTCGGAGCGACAGGTTCGGTGAAGTTGGACAAGCACCAGTCGCTGAAGCTCAGCTATAGCAATGGAGCCTACATACGGTTCGGCGGAGACTACCAAAGCCTCTCTGTGGCCTGGCAGTACTCGTGGATTGGACGTCCCAAGTAGCGGGCCGGGGTACCCAATTCTTGGCTCAAGCCAGGCCGGTTTGGCGGGCAAGCGTCAAGGCCTCAATCGCTGAGCCGCGAGCGCCTGCCGTGTCGCCATTCGGCATGATGTAGATGGGCAGATCGGCTTGCTCCTGGCGCTGCGGCGGCATGCCCGCGCGGATCTCCGCGACGAACCATTCCTGGAACGGCTTGCTGGTTTCAATGGCCCCTCCGCCGACGATGAGCGCGTCGGGATCGAACGTGTTCACCATCTCATCGAAGAACAGCCCCAAAGCGTGGGCCTGCATGCGGAAAACTTCACGGCACAACGGATCTCCTTCGTCGGCCATGCCGCGTACCAGTTTGGCCGCCTGGTGAATGTCCATCTTCGCCAGTTCGTGATCAGGGTAGCGCGGCAAAAAGTGGGGCAGGATGTTCTTCTCGATGGCGGTCAACGAGCAGAGCGATTCGAGATCTCCGGTGCGGCCGCAGTTGCAGTGCGGCTGAAGGCCTTCGATCCCAGCGATGCTCTGGTAAGGAATAAGCACGTGGCCCAGTTCGCCGCCAAATCCGTTGCGGCCCTTCACCATGTTGCCGTCGAGAATGACGCCTCCGCCGTTGCCGGTGCCGATGACGATCGAGATGGATGTCTCCTTGCTGTTGGCGCCAAAGATGGAATAGTGGCCCCACAGGGCGCCGGCGTTGGCGTCGTTGAGGTAGCACACCGGCTTGCCAAGCTTGTGCGCCAAGCCCTCGCGAATGTCGAAGCCCGCCCAGGCAGGATGCACGAAGTTGGTGGACCCTTGCGCGCTGAGCTGGCCCGAGGCACTGGCAGGCCCGGGCGTGTCGAGACCGATGGTGACAATGTCGTCCAGCTCAACCCCCGCGAGCTTTGCCGAAACGCTTAACCCGTCGGCAATTTGCTGCAGACAGATCTCGGGACCCTGCTTGGAAAGCGCAGGATGTTCGCAAAGCTCTTCTATAAGGAATTTCTCGTCCTGGTCCAGTAACGTGTAGTTGATCGCGGTACCGCCCAGGTCCACTCCTGCCACGACGGGCATGCTGTCGTCCTCCAGCTCAAATAGGTTCCGCAAAAGCTTAGCAGAGTTGGAGCGAGCGTCGGCCCAGCATGAGGACGAAGGCGGGAAGTTGCTAGAGCAGATTGTCAGTTGCTATGTCCGCGGTAGAGCGTCCTTCCGGCACGCGTTCCGCGCCAGGCTTCCTATTGGGTGGCTTCAGGACGTGGCGCTATAGCGCCACTCTACCCGACTTCAGTTGGGATACGGTAATTGTGGAACCGCGCCAGTCGTCCAAGCGGCGTTTTCGCCGCTCAGTCCCGCCAGACCTGGTCGAGTAGTCCGCCGTCAGGCGACCGGAGTTCGATGCGCAACGGTGTCGTGCCTGCGGCGTGGGTAGAGCAGCTGAGGCACGGATCGAAGGCGCGGATCACGGCCTCGACGCGATTCAGCATGCCCTCTTCGATCTTGTCGCCGCGAACGAAGTGCCGTGCCACCTGCAACACGCCGCGATTCATCGCCAGGTTGTTGTGGCCGGTGGCAATAATGAGGTTGGCGTAGGTGATGAGGCCGTCCTCGTTCACCTTGTAATGGTGAATCAGCGTACCGCGAGGCGCTTCCATGATGCCGACGCCCTCCGGGTTATTGGGCGCGGCGTGTGCCCGCACGTGCTTGCCGAGGATGTCGGCTTCGTTTAGAAGCAACTGGATGCGCTCGACGGCAAACAACATTTCAATCAGACGCGCGTAGTGATAATAGAAAGAGCTGAGGACGGTGCGCCGTTCGAGCTCGCGAAACTCGGCCAGCTCCGCGTCAGCTAACGGCGTGCCGCAATGTTGCGCAAGATTCAACCGCGCCAGCGGACCGACGCGATAGATGCCCTCTGGATAACCCAGAGGCTTGTAATAGGGAGACTTCAAGTACGACCACGGCTCCACCGCCTCGCCAATGTAATCTCTGTATTCCGTAGGATTCAGGTGGTCGGCAATCACTTCTCCGGTGGCATCGGCGACGCGCACCCAGCCCTTATAGAACGCCAGGCCGCCTCCCTGCTTGGCAAGCCCCATAAAAAGCGTTGGAAAGTTCGCAAACGTGCGGATCTCTTCGCGAAATTTTTCAATCTGCGGCTTAAACCAGTTCAGCGTGCGCAAGACAATGCTGAGCGCTTCGGGAATGGTGGCCACGATCTGGTCGCGGCGCTCGGCGGTAAGCGGCTCGCTTACGCCTCCGGGCACGATCCATCCGGGATGAATGCGTTTACCGCCAAGCCACTCAATGATCTGCTGTCCGAACTGGCGCAGGTGGATGCCGCCCCGCGCCAGCTTGGGGTTCTGCTCAAGCAGCCCCACAAGGTTTCGCTTGGCGGGATCGCCGTCCATGCCCAGCAGAAAGTCGGGTGAGGAAAGATAAAAGAAGCTGAGCGCGTGCGACTGAATGATCTGCGCCAGATTCAGGATGCGGCGCAGCTTCTCGGCAGTTTCCGGAATGCTGACGGCCATGATCATGTCGCAGGCTTTGGCGGCGGTGATCAGATGGCTGACTGGACAAATCCCGCAGATGCGCGCCATCAGCGCCGGCATCTCTTCGAAAGGCCGCCCTTCACAGAATTTCTCAAAGCCACGCAACTGCGTCACGTGAAAATGCGCGTCCTGCACCTCGCCGTCCTCGTTAAGCTGAATCGTGATCTTCGAGTGCCCCTCGATGCGGGTGACGGGATCGATGGTGATGGTTGGCATCGCTGACTCCTTAGGCCCCGAAGCGGACGGAGGCGTCGAATTCCGGAATGCGCCCGGCCGTCAATTCCTGTAGCGCGTGGAAAATCGTGTTGGCCGAGGGCGGGCAACCCGGAATGAATACGTCAACTTTCACGACCTCGTGAATGGGCTTCGAAAACGGCAGCAATTTGGGGATGACTTGAAAGGGAAACTGCTGATTGAAATCGGCATTCTCCACGTACGCGCGTTCCAGGACGGCGGTTCGCCCGAAAGGATTGCGCATGGAGGGCACGTTACCGGTAATGGCACAATCCCCCAGCGCTACCAGTGTCTTCGTATGCTCCCGTACTTTCTTCAGCTTGTTCAGATCGTCCTCGTTACTGACTGCGCCCTCGATGAGCGCGATGTCGACGTCGTCGGGAAATTGCTTGGCATCCACCAACGGGGAATACACCAGCTCGGCCGCGTCCAGGATCTCGATGAGCCGCTCATCCATGTCGAGGAACGACATGTGACAGCCTGAGCACCCATCGAGCCAAACCGTGGCCAACTTCAGTTTGTTCATGACCGCGCCTCACGCATTAAGGTCAGGTAAGGCAGGAATTGCTTGCGCTTCGACATCTCCGCCACCGACTTCCCTTTCTCAAACAGCGCGCCCGTCGGACACAGCTGCACGCATTTGCCGCAACTGGTACAACTCTCGGACTCACCCCACGGCTCATTCAAGTCCGTGATGACCCGCGCGTCGATCCCGCGGCCCATGACATCCCAGGTGTGCGCCCCCTCAATTTCGCCGCAAACCCGCACGCAGCGGCCGCACAGTATGCACCGATTGTGGTCCAGCGTGAAGCGCGGATGCGACGCGTCGACGCCGACTTTGGGATGCAAGTACGGCACGCTGATGTGGGTGAGGCCGAGGTCCATCGACAGGTTCTGCATCTCGCAATGCCCATTTACCACGCAGACCGAACAGATGTGATTGCGCTCGCTGAACAGCATTTCGAGAATCAGCTTGCGGTAGTGATCGAGCCTCTCGGAATGGACGGTGATTTCCATCCCTTCCTCCACCTGGGTTACGCAGGCCGCCATCAGCTTATTGCTTCCCTTGACCTCAACCAGACACAAGCGGCAGGCGCCGACCCGCGACAGGCCCTCGACGTTGCACAGGTGAGGAACCTTGATCCCATTCTCCAGGGCCACCTCAAGGATGGTCTGCTCGCCGGTGGCGCTGATGTCGATACCTTCGATCTTGAGCGTACGAATCTGTACTTGTTTTTTCATGCGCCCACTCCCTCCGCGTTCTGCGTAAGGCAAACCCCCGCGCCGCAGTGCTTCTCGTGGATATGTTCGGCATACTCCTGGCCGAAATACTTCAACGTGCTGAGTACGGGGTTAGGCGCCGACTGACCGAGGCCGCAGAGACTGGTGTTTCGCACGACATCGCACAGCCGTTGCAGCAGCTCCAGATCGCTGGCCTCCGCCTCTCCCGTGCAGATTCGCGTCAGCAGAGCATGCATGTGCCCGGTGCCCACTCGACACGGAATGCATTTGCCACACGATTCGCTCCGGCAGAAGTCCATGAAGAACTTCGCCACGTCGACCATGCACGAAGTCTCGTCCATCACGATCATGCCGCCCGATCCCATGATGGAGCCAACTCCGGCCAGCGACTCGTAGTCCACCGGCATGTCGAGAAACTGCTCGGGCACGCAGCCCCCCGAGGGACCGCCAGTTTGAGCGGCCTTGAACTTTCGCCCGTCAGGAATTCCGCCGCCCAGGGTGAAGACAATCTCGCGCAGCGTCGTCCCCATCGGCACTTCGATCAATCCCGTGTGGTTGACCCGTCCGGCGAGGGCAAAGACCTTCGTTCCCTTACTCTTTTCGGTTCCGATCGAGGCGAACCACTGCCCACCGCGACGGATGATCGGCGCAATGTTCGCGTAGGTTTCTACATTGTTGATGAGCGTCGGGCGCCCCCATAGTCCTGATTGCGCGGGATACGGCGGCCGCGGACGAGGCTGCCCGCGATTGCCCTCGACGGACGCAATCAGCGCCGTCTCTTCCCCGCAGACGAACGCTCCTGCTCCCAAACGAATTTCGATACGGAAACTGAACCGCGTATCGCAAATGTCCTGGCCCAGTAATCCGAGCCGCTCCGCTTGCCGGATCGCGTCGCGCAGGCGCTTGACCGCCAGCGGATACTCCGAGCGCACATAGATGTAGCCCTTGTTTGCTCCTACGGCATAGGCGCCGATTGCCATCCCTTCGAGCACGCGATGAGGATCGCTCTCCAGCACGCTGCGATCCATGAAGGCGCCGGGATCGCCCTCGTCGGCGTTGCAGATGACGAACTTGCCCTCGTCGCTCGCCGCCTTTTGTACCGTGCTCCACTTCAGGCCGGTGGGATAGCCGGCGCCCCCGCGTCCCCGGAGGCCGCTGGTTTTCACTTCTTCAATGACCTGCAACGGCGTCATGGTGGTCAACACCGTAAGTAGAGACTCGTAACCACCCACGGCGATGTAATCCTCGATGCGCTCGGGATCGATCGCTCCGGAGTTCTCCAGAACGATCTTGTGCTGGCTCGAAAAGAATGGCATATCGGAGGCCAGCAGCAGGCGCGACACCGGCTTGCCGCCGATCGCGGCGAGGAGGTCAGGCGCGTCCTCCGGGGTCACCCCCTGATACATCGCACGGCCTTCGCCGGTCACCTCGACAAGAGGGCCCGCCGCACACAATCCCAGGCACCCTACGCCCTTGACTTTGCATTTATGTTCCAGACCGCGGGCCTTGACCTCGGCTTCGAGCGCCGACTTCACCTCATCGCTACGCGAGGACAGACAGCTCGCGGCGACACAAACGTGAAGGTTGTGGGGAAACGTAGCAGCCTGCTCGAGTTCTTTCTCGGCGATCGCTCCAAGCTCTTCGAGATTCAACGCAACCTCCAACTCTGGACGCGTAACCAGTCAGCTTCCCTGCGCCGCCTCGACGGGACCGTGGAAGAACAGCGCGGGCGTCCGGTCACTGCACCGCCATTTCGGACGACGGTTCTGCCGGACGGGCTGTTTCCAGCCACTTTCCCATCCACGACTTCACGCTGTCGGGTGTAACTTTGCCGGCCACGTTGCCGTCGAAGACCACCGCGGGCGCCAGTCCGCACGAGCCTACGCAGCGCGCTGTCAACAGCGAGAGCTTTCCATCCGCGGTCGTCTCTCCCGGCTTAATCCCTGCCATGGCAGCCACCGCATCCAGTAAGTGCGCAGCGCCTTTGATGTAGCAGGCCGTCCCGGTGCAAACAACACACGTGTGTTCTCCCTGCGGCTTAAGGGTGAAAAAATGATAGAAAGTCGAAACCCCGTAGACCTTGCTCAGGGGTACGCGGAGTGAGACCGCGACGTACCGCAAAGCAGCCTTGTCGAGATATCCAAATGTCTCCTGAACGGTGTGTAACGATTCAATCAGCCCCGAGGGCTCGCTTCCATGCTTGCGCATGGTGGCTTCAACCAGCTTCCAGCGGCGATCCTCACTCGGCGGCTTTGCTTTGCCCGTGAACGTTGGCATGGCTCACCTGCTCTTCGCTCCCGTCTTCCATCTTTGTCGTTTCCCCGCAGGAGCGATGTGAGAGACCTCACGTAGACGAGTGACAGGCGGCCGGAATGACCGGTTCGGCATTGTTGATCGATTCGGGAATTGGGAACAGCCGTAGCAACCGGCGCCCTCCAAAGCCAGGATCTTCCTGACTGCTACACTTTTCCCATGAGCGATGAGCGCGCAGCCAAGATCAAACTGATCATCTTCGACGTTGACGGCGTGATGACCGACGGCACCATCTTTCTCTTCCCTGCCTCGGATGCCGCTACTAGCCGCGAAACGCAAGCCCGCCGCGAACCACTGGACGACGATGAAGGATTCGGCATCGCCTCACCGGACGTGGTCGAGGCCAAAGGCTTCAATGCTCATGACGGCGCGGGTTTTTCGCTGGCGCGCCTCGGTGGACTCAAAACGGCCCTCATCACCAAGCGCATCTCCGAGACAGTTCGCCTCCGGGCGCGCGATCTCAAGATCGAACATGTCTATCAGGGCCAGCATCGCAAGCTTGATGCCTTCCGCGACATCATGAAGAAGGAGAGCCTCGCGCCTGAACAAATCTGTTACGTCGGTGATGACGTCATCGATCTGCCTGTCATGCGTGCCTGCGGATTGGCTGTCGCGGTGAAGAACGCACGCGAAGAAGTTCTGCGCGAGTCCCACTACATCACTTCACACGAGGGTGGACACGGCGCGGTACGCGATGCAATCGAATACGTTTTGCGTGCGCAAGGTTCGCTCGAACGCGCCATTGAGGAATACATCGGCGAGCGCAGCTAACACAGCATTGCGCGACAAGCCATTCGCGCTCTCGTCCCCACCGGCTTACCGCCGGCTCGGCTCCGGGACCGCTGTACTTACCTTCACCGGCCCGTTCGCAACGCTCGCTGGTTGCCTGGACGATGTGGTCTGTTCCGGCGGGACAGGCGCCGCAGACGCGGGCGGATAAAGAGAGCTCACCGAAGATGTCGGACCCATCTGGTAGGTCAGAAACTCGCGGCCCTCGGTTCGATAAAAGGACTGTTCCAAAGTCTTTCGCCTCCCTGCCGGCATGGGCTGCGCCGGTTCGAGATCGGGCAGATCGACGACCAGAGAGTCCACCGGAGGATCGGTGCCCGGCGTCAGTGGCAGCATCCCGGCGGGATCGTATTTGGGATTGCGCCGGACGCGCGTCACTGCACCCCGCCGCGACACGAATCTCTCTGCCTCAATCACGATTTGCTCCTGCTGAAATCGCACCGTCGCCTTGTAGGTCAGCGATCCATTCAACTGATCGTGCCGAAACCAGAGATACGGGCCATCGAAGCGGGTCCAGTCATATTCGTACTTGCGCGCCATCAGAGTCGTATCGTGCCCTTCGTCTTTGGGCTCGATCCAAGAGGGATTCCACTGCTTCTGGTCGGCGGTGAAATAGACTGGAAATTGCTCAAGCGCGAACGTTGTTCCTGTTTTCTTGACGGTGACAACGTCGGCGCGCTCTTCGAACTCGCCCTTGCTCACAGGCTGGTCGATGTCGCCGGGGCGATATAACAGAAAAGCGACGGTCTCGCCGTCCTTTATTATTACCGGCAATTCATGCATCATGCGGTTCGCCAGGTCTTCCATCTCAGGCATTGGCGGCAGGGTGTGACCCTTCGCCTTCGCCTGCTGCGCCCACTCCGACCACCGGGTTTCTTGGCGGAGCAAAGCCAGCGTCATGGCATATACCTGCACGTTCTGTTTGAACGACAGCTGAGGCTTGGGCGCGCGATATTTCACATGTTTCAGGTCGGTCTGGTTCGTGGTCAGCAGGTCAATGGCATTGTTAAGATCCGCCAGCTTCCAACTGTCGTAGTCGATCGACGTCGCGGCATCAAGCAAGTCACTGCGGAGACTGCCCAGATGGCCAGACACGTCGGACGCACTGAGCGAAATGATCATCGAGATCAACGGTATCGGGCTGCGGCCCGGATCTTCGTTTGCGAAGCTGGCAAGAAAGCGGCGGTCATCGGGGTCCTGTGGGCTTACCTTCCTCTCCGTCTCATCGGAAAACCTGCCCAACGCCGGATAATACTTTGCGACCGTGACCCAACCCTTCTGGTTCATGGCCCTCAAGGCCTGTCCAACGCGCGCGACCGGCTCGGCTTTGGTGTCGTACATGTTGGAGGACGTCGGATCCAGGGCCGTAAAGTATCGTGGCAGCTTTGGCCGTTCGGAGGAGGGTGAATCGTCGAGGGTTGCAGCGGAGAAGGCAGCCAGCAGCACAAAGGAAAACGACCACAGCGCTGCCGACTTCGCAAGCATGGTGAATCTCGTTTCGTTGCAGAATTCCACGGTCGACCGCGGACGTCTATATCCAGAAATTCCAGTGGAACGACAAGCTCTTTGAAACACCCCACAGGAAGTCTCAGCCAGTCCGAATCGGGCTGGCACGCATTGGCTGCGATTATAGAAGAGGATTATGCGGCGTCAACCAAAACGAACGCTGGATGTCGGGTCTTTGATTCCCCAGCACGAAGGGCCCGGCCTGGTGCCTCGATCGTGCCCGCAGTGTGGCGGAAGTGCAAAAGACTTAGCCAACCGTCGAAAGACCAGTAAGTCTCGGCTATCTATACTCTTGCCCCGATTCGGCAATTGCGCCGCCGTGCGCTGCGTGATCCCGTCCGCGTTGACAAGTATCTCCTCCAACGTGCAAACTGCTGACTCTTGAGAAATTCCTGTTCCGTGAAGCCTTGTCGCAGCTGGACAGGCGGAAGAGTCCCCGAATGACGGCGCAACAACGCGTTTCGTACCGTATGGAGTCCACGCTGGAAAGCGTGAACAAGGCCGAGGAAATGGCCGATCAGGTCGCATCGCAGGCGGGCTTCGACGAGGACACCCGGGGCGGAATCTCCATGTCGGTTCGCGAGGCCATGATCAATGCCGTTTTACACGGCAATGCCTATGATCCGGCCAAGCGGGTGAACTTGACCTTTGAACAGACTGGCCACGACCTGGTTATCAAAATTACGGATGAAGGCAAAGGGCTCGATCCCAACGAAATCGCCGACCCCTTGGCGCCCGAAAATCTGATGAAACAGTCTGGCCGCGGCATTTTTTTGATGAAAGCGTTTATGGACGATGTGCAATTCCGTAAACTAGAACCCGGCACTGAAATTACATTGACGAAGCGGATCCCGGGCAATGACCTGGACCGCCAGGAGGCTTCCACGTGAGCATGAAAGCGAGCACCCGGCAAGTAGATGGCATCACGATTGTCGACTTGAGCGGGCGAATCACCCTGGGCGAAGGCAGCGTGGTCCTGCGCGACACGATAAAGGACCTGCTCGGCAAGGGTCAGAAGAAGATCCTGTTAAACCTTGGCGACGTCAGCTATATCGACAGCTCGGGTATCGGTGAGCTGGTCAGCGCATTCACTTCCGTTCGCAATCAAGGCGGCGAATTGAAACTGCTGCACCTTACAAAGAAAGTCCACGACTTGCTTCAGATCACCAAGCTCTACACCGTCTTCGACGTAAAAGACGATGAAGCGAGCGCCATCGCCGCATTCTCCAAGTAAAAACTGCGGCTGTAGAAGCTTTGCCAGAATTGCTTCGGTGCCCTCTCGTCCGGCAACAGACGAGAGGGCACCGTTGTGTGGGAAGGCCGCTCTTCGGGTTGCGCTCCTGGCTCCTCGCTTTTCGCTTTTGGCCCTGGTGCGCTCTCCCCCACATCACAAAATCGATCCCGGAATCGATCGGCTCGAGTGGCGCTTCAGCGTCACGTCCCGGCGGCCCCCACTAGATTCGGTGGCGTCCGGCTCGTGGACACCCGAGGAATGCCGCCGGCGAAGGTGTCCCGCTCAACCCATGCCGGAAGGCATGCTCTACCCGTAATACAGCATCTCGGAATCTTGCCATAGAATGAATCATCATGCCCCGTATAACCCGACTCGACAAAGAACAGGTTGACCAGGAAACTGGCAAGATCTACGACGTCTACCTGCAGGAACGCGGCAACGTGCCCAACATGTTCCGCACCGTGGCGCATCGGCCCGAGATCTTTCGCACCATGATTGCGCATTTTCGCGCGATCATGAACACCGGCACCCTTCCCGCCAAGCTGAAGGAACTGGTAATCGTCAGAACTTCGCAAATCAACCGCTGCGAATATTGACTGAGCTCCCACACCGCCTTGGCAAGGCGGCACGGCTACACCGACGAGCAGATTGACAATCTTGCGGACTTTCGCAAACGTGGCGACTTCACCGAGGGCGAAAAGGTGGCCCTCGAACTGGCGGAGCGCGTAACCCGCGATCCGCACGAAGTGGACGACGAGTTCTGGGCGGAGTTGCGACGGCACTATGACGAAGGCGAGATCATCGAACTGCTCGCCGCGATCGGCCTGTTTAACTACTTCAACCGCTTTAACGACGCCTTGCGTATGGAACCGACGAAGTAAAGCAGTTGTCAGTTGTCAGGGTGACGCAGTTGCCGCTTCATAACATGGCGCCCAGTCGACTTCCCAACCAACGCATGAACCAGGGAGCATCGCGGGCCAAACCAACCACTAACCACCGACAACTGGCAACCGGCAACCGACCACTGCTTCTACACCCAGCTCCAAGCTCCACTTTCCTTATCGAACTTTTTCAGTTCTTCCAGCGGATACACTGTACCGCGCCAAACCACTCCACCCTGCGCCAGCGTCAGTACCATTGAACGAGCAATCGCATAGGCGAACAATACCGCACCCACGGGATGAAGCAGGAAATAGAGCGCCGGAATGTCACTGCGACGCGACATCCCGACATAGATTGCGAAGATCGAGGCCAGGGCGGCGACAAATCCCACACGCGCCCAGCCCCGGGCAAAGTACATTCCGACGAACGGACCGAGGTTGACCAATAGCATCCCCGCAATCGCGGTGCTGGCCCAAACCGGGTTGTAGCGCAGAATGGCAAAGAAATTCTTGGTAAGATTGCGCACCATGCCCAGCGCACCGACTACCCACTGCAACTGGAGAAGGTCGCGTCCAAAGACGTTGCGCTGGCGATAGCCTTGTCTCTTCACCAACTCGCCGAGCTTCATGTCATCGAGCACCGAGAGCCGTAATTGTTTGTATGTGCCGATGCTTTCGTAGACCTCCCGGCGAATGAGATTGAAGGCGCCCACTCCTATGTGGTCTCGTGATTTTGGATCCGCCACCTTCCACGGTCGATGGGCGAAGACGAATTGCGACTGGAAGAACGCCATCATCATGCGCTCGCCGGCGGTTTTCATGACCATGGTCGGGAATACAACCAAATGGTCCGGCGCTTCCCGTTCGGCGTAGACGATTGCGCGTCGCAGAGCATCAGGGCGAAACACAACGTCCGCATCGGTAAACAAAATCCACTTCCCCGTCGCCTGCTGCGCGGCTTTCCACATGGCGTGCGTCTTGCCCAGCCAGCCGCTCGGTAGTTCCGTGATGTGCATGACGCGCAGGCGGTGTAAAGTCGCTTCGGGTCGAGTCCGCCACTCGTTGCTTAGTCGATCCAGGATAGCGCCCGTCGCATCGGTCGAGCGATCATCGACCGCAATCACTTCGTAGTCGGGATAATCGAGCTGCAGTAACGAGCGCAACGCAAGCTCGATGTGTTCCGCCTCGTTGCATGCTGGCACGATGATGCTCACGCTCTGCGCTTTTCCAGTCTGTTCCGCGGGCGCCGCGTCAAATTCGGGGCAGGTGATGTCGGCGATCTGGCGCATGTTGATCCCCGCCGCGAACACGCGTGAGAGCCACACACTCCCCAGGAATACGCTGAGCAGCCAGATCACGGGATGCTGCACGACGGCTGGCCCCATCAGGCCGAAGCTCCGAGTGGCAAGCGATCCTCTTCATCGACAGGCCGAATGGGAGGAGCGAAGCGCATGCCATAGAACAGAATCGCCGCCGACAGCGCTACGGCCACAATCATCGTCATCATCCCCATCTGCAGGTTCGTCCGGTCGGAGATGTAGCCGATCAGCGTCGGAGAGAACGCGTCGCCCAGCAGATGGATCACGAAAATATTGACGGCCAGCGCCGTGGCGCGAATGCGCGCGCTTACGGAATTCACCAGGGCCGCGTTGAGCGGGGCCGTGTTCAGCAGTAAGAAGAACTCGCCAATGAAGATCGCCGGAAACATAATGCTTCCGGTGTTGTAGATCGCAATCACCACGGCGGGGATAGCGATCGTCATCCCGATCGCCGAGATCAGCTGATACCCCGCGGGCGTGCGGCGAAGCAACCGATCCCCTAACCAGCCTCCAAGGACCGTAGCAATCGTTCCCGCAACGACGGTCATACCGCCGAAGACGAGGTTCGCGTGGTCAAGCGGCACATGCCGCATGCGGGTCAGAAAGGTCGGCATCCAGACCTGCAGTCCGCCGATGGCGAACGTCATCATGGCGGCGGCCAGAGTGATCGTCCAATACGCTTTGTTATGGAAGAGGCCTCGTAACGAGCCACGTTCGACCGAGTCGGCCAGCCGATCGCTCGCGCCGCGCACCGGTTCTTTCAGCAGCATCACAGCGAACGCCAGCAGGAAACCCGGCAACGCGCAGATCATGAAGGGAGCCCGCCACCCATGGCGCGCTCCGAGGTAACCGCCGATCAGGTAGCCCAACGCCGTGCCCACGGGCGTCGCAAGATAGAAGACGCCCATCACCCGGCCGCGGCGGTGTTCCGGAAACAGGTCGGAGAGAAACGCCGGCGAAATCGCGACGAAGGTTGCCTCGCCGACTCCTACGATGGTGTGCCGGATCAGCAACTCCGTGTAGTTGTGCGTCACTGCGCTCAGCAGCGTCGCCAGGCTCCACACCAGAGCGCCCGCAGCCATGATCCACTTACGAGGATAGCGATCGGCCAGCGGCACAATCAGCGGCGCCGCAATCATGTAACACACGAAGAACGCCGAGGTGAGATAGCCAATCTCAGCGTCACTGACCTTGAACTCCCCCTTCACGAGTTCCTGCACCGCGAAGAGCACGGAGCGGTCGATGTAGTTGAGAAAGTTGAGCGCCGTCAGGAGAAACAGTGCGGTCCAGGCGCTGGCTTTGGTCGACATGCGTTGGCGGAGGATAACACGGGAGAAGACAGGACGCTTTTCGCTGTCCGCTCTTAGCTCTTTGCCTCGAGCTCTCAGCTTTCTGGGGCATTATAGAACCCATACAAATTGACCCAGAATACAGGCTAAGCTCGACCGACAAGACATCACACCGACGGACTGCCCTCCTTTCACGGAAAAACACTTCCCATGTGTGACTCGGCAAGATAATCTTTCGGGGAGAAGATTCCAGCCTGAGAGTGCGGGCCACAAGTCCGCGCGATGCTTCCCACCTCCGCCCCGAACTGCCGGGCGACGGGCAGCGCCTGCTCTGCCCTTCTCATGCGGTTTATTCGTCATCCTGCCCTGGAGATTGTATGAAACGATTGTTGCTCGTGGTTTGTCTCGCCGTTCCGGTTGCGCTTTGGTCACAAGACGTAATGACTGCCAGCAGCGACGCTCAGCCGGTTGCGAGCGCCGCGCTGCCATCCCCTTCCGGCCAATCTACGTCTACCAGTTCCACGCCTCCGACCAAACCGGCTCCGGCCGAACGCATGTTCTTCCCCAAGGATTGGTATTGGGGCTGGGCGCAGTTCGATCTCGCTCCGCCACATAATGAGGTTGATCCCAACTTGTGCGCGGCGAATGCGGGACAATACGGCGGCGCGAATTCCCAATGCAGCGCGTTCGCACGTTACATGATCTCCGGCGTAGCCGAGATGCGGCCCTTCGGACAAACTCAGCTCCGTCGGCTGATGTTCTTCTTCGACCCGACATTCCTCTTCGGCAAGAACGTTCCGCAATATTCCTATACGTGGTCGTGGTCGGGAATCGGAATGGAATATGCCTGGGGAGTGGGAATTGATCTGCCCAAGCGCTTTGAATTCCGCTACACCGGGCATCCGCTCATGCAGCGCTTCGGCGCGCGCAATCAACCGCTGGGACCGGCGTGGCTCGGACCCAACGGACCGTGGGGCCGCTACAACACTATCGGAGTGCGCAAGTACTTCGGCACCCGGCGCGCGGGAACGGACTGAGCAGCGTTTCGCCACTCCGATATCAGCTATCATGATAGGCGCAGGAGCATTTCATGCGACACAATCAGAGTGACTATCTTCACAGGATCATGCGAGATCCCGAGGTCTGCGGGGGTGAGCCTATCTTCCGTGGAACGCGGGTTACGTTGCGGACCGTGCTGGCGAGCTTGGCGGCGGGAGATTCGACAGAGCAGCTGATTGCTGAATTCCCGAGCCTGAAGTCTGAAGACGTTCGGGCCGCAATCGCATTTGCAGCTGCCTCGGCCGAGGAGGACCTTCCCGTGCCGTCGATTCCGTCGTTTCGATGAAGATCAAACTTGACGAGAACCTTCCCACCAGTTTAGCCGGGCATCTCCGGGCCTTGGGCAACGACGTTGACACGACGATGGAAGAGGGTCTCGCGGACAGCACTGACCGGGAGGTGTGGGCCGCATCCCAAAACGCCGGCAGGTTCTTTATCACACAAGACCTGGATTTCTCCGATCTTCGAGCGTTCAGGGCGGGCAATCATAAAGGCATTCTCCTGGTACGGCTGCAACCCCGGATCGGGAAACCATCGTCGAACGGGTACTTACCTTGTTTCAGACGGAACAAGTGGAGGAATGGAGTGGATGTTTCTTGGTCACCACAGAACGGAAGCTCCGAGTCGTACGTCCTGTTTCGGAAGACGCAGAGTAGCCGCTATTTCTTCCCCCGTGGATAGCGCGCGATCACCACTGTACCGAGCCCGCCTCGGGGACGGAACTCGCCTTTCACTTCGGCCCACTTCGGTTTGCCGGCGCGAACCACATCCTCCAGAACGCGGTTGACCACGTTCTCCTGGAAGATCCCGAGATTGCGATAGCTGGTCAGATATTCCTTCAGCGACTTGAGCTCCAGGCACGTCTTGTCGGGCATGTAGCGGATCCAGAGCGTGCCAAAGTCGGGCAAACCGGTCTTGGGACAAACCGACGTGAACTCGGGAACATCAATGACGATCTCGTAGTTGGGAAACTGGTTTGGCCAGGTTTCGATCTCAGGAAATTTCGCGTCCAGGCCCGCCTCGGCGTGCTCCGGCGTGTACCGCTGACTCTTTGCCATCTGGCTATTGTAAAGCTCTGTGTCACGACTGATTTCTGAATTGAGGGAGAGAACGAGCACCAGGAAAATTCTGCCAGCCGCGCAGCGGCGGGATTTGTGGCAGCCGTTGGGCGTAAGCCCGCGGTAAAGCGCGAAAAGTACGAGCCGTGGAGCGGCGGCACTGGCTCACGACACAGTCTCTGAATTGCACAGCAACCAGATATCGCCGCAGTTCGGACGCTAGTGCAACCAGCGCTCGCCAGCACTGGCTACTGCCTGCTGGTTACCGGCCCCTGACAATCAGCCACTGGCTGCTGCCTCTACGCTGCCGGTTGCGCTTCTTCGGCGGTGGTTGCAGCTTTGGGACGCACCTTGGCTGGCGGAGGCTGCTTGAGTTCGAGCTTGCCATCCCCTCGCACCTGGATGATCTCCGAATTCATTTCCCCTCCCACCAGGATGATGAAACTGGACCAGTACATCCAGATCAGCAGCGCGATTCCGCCACCCAGGACGCCATAGGTCTTATTCAGATTGGCGAAGTGATGGATGTAGAAGCTCAGCCCACCGGAAAGCAGGATCCACCCGGCAACCGCGACAATGGCGCCCGGCAATGCCTGCTTGTAGCTTTGCCGGACATTGGGAGCAATGCGATAGAGCGCCACAACGGCTGTAATAATGAAGACAACGGCGAGTGTATAACGCAATACCGGCCATAGCCGGACGAACATCCAGCTCAGGCCAAGGTGGGCCGCGAGGAACTCTCCAAAACGCGGGCCGACAATCATCACCGCAAACGCCACCAGAATCAGAGTACCGATCAAGAAGGTCATGCCCAGCGCCAGCAGCCGGGTCTTCCAGATGGGCCGCGTCTCGGGAACATCGTAGGCCACGTTCAGCGCCTCGATCATGTTGGCGAAGCCCCCGGAAGACGACCAGAGCGTACCCAGCAAGCCAAAAGAAAGCAGGGCTCCCCGATTGGGTGAGATGATCTCGCTGACGACCTTACGCACGAGTCCCATACTCTCGGGAGGCATCACCCGCGACAGGGTACCTACAATGGTGTTGAAGAGGTCGGGTATGGGAAGGTAGGCGACGACGGCGGCCAGAGCGATCAAGGCGGGGAAAAACGCCATCACGAAGTAGTAAGAAAGCGCTGCCGCAAACGCTAGGGTGTGATTGTTCATCACGTCGTTCACGGTGCCGCGCAGCACACGTTTCCATTGCTGAAGTCCCATGGTATTGAGCCGAGTGTCCCTGCCGTCGCTGGTGCAATTGGCGCGCCGCTTGCAACTCTGACATGGCCGCCATCCATGCCCCCGCGAGGTGATATTGGGATGAGCAATCTGGGGCGGAGGTTAGCGCCGCGTGTGCTTCTTTGCAGAGTTGCGCACATCCAACGAATGTGGATTCCGAGCAGAACGCAGCAGGATGTCACGTTCGCGAAGCTCTGGCGTCCGGCATTTCAGGGCCCCGGCAGTCGATTCGTTTTTCGCGGCCGTTCGTGACGTAGTGGCCCGGGGGGGTGGAGACCTATGGGGCCCTCCGGCGTCGCGGGCCGCGTTTCCTCTGTACGTTATACTTGAAAATTTGAGTAACGATGACTGCTACGACTGAAGCCGGGCGCAAGAAGCGGAGACGCACGACCTGGATCACCCTCATCGCAGTGGCCGTAGCGGTGATTGTGCTGGTCGCGTCGATCTCGCTCCGCCGTTCCGAGGTGGCCATCCGCACGGGCGTCACGACCCATGAAACCATCACGTCCGGCATTACCACCAACGGTCAGATCGAGCCGGTCAACAACTTCGAGGCCCATTCGCCGGCTCCGACTACGGTGAAAAAGATTTTCGTGCAGCAGGGTGAATGGGTAAAGCCGGGACACCTCCTGGTGCAGCTCGACGACGCCGGCGCCCAGGCGCAGGCGGCCCGGGCCGAGGCACAGTTGCGGGGGGCCCAAGCCGACATGTCGGCGGTCAGCAATGGTGGGACAAAGGAGGAAGTGCTCTCCACTCGGAATGCTCTGGTAAAAGCACAGGCCGATCGCGACGTCGCCGCACGCAATCTGCAAGCCATGCAGCGGCTGCTTCAAAGCGGCGCGGCTTCGCAGGCGGAGGTCGATGCCGCTAGCAACCAGCTTCGCATCGCGGACTCGAACGTGCATCTTTTGCAACAGAAATTAAGCGGCCGTTATTCGCCCGACGAAATCGCCCACGTCCAGGCCCAGGCTACGGAAGCACGAGCGTCCCTGGCGGCATCGCAGGCCTTACTGCGGGACTCCAACGTCGCCAGCCCGATTGACGGCATGGTGTACTCACTGCCGGTGAAGCGGGGGAATTTCGTGAACACAGGCGATCTGCTGGTCCAGGTTGCCGACCTGCACAAGGTGCGCGTGCGGATGTTCGTCGATGAACCTGAAATCGGCAAGTTGCAGAAAGGCCAGCCCGTCGAGGTCACCTGGGATGCCTTTCCCGAGCGGGTGTGGCATGGAACGATCGAGTCTCTGCCGACCAACGTCGTTCAGCGCGGCACTCGCATGGTAGGCGAAGTTACCTGCGTCATTGATAACGACGATCTGAAGCTCCTCCCCAACACGAATGTCAGCGTAGCGGTGATCACGGCGCGGCGCGTGAACGCGCTGACTGTGCCGCGCGAGGCCATTCACCAGGATGCCAACGGGCAGTACGTCTATCAGGTCATCAAAGACGAACTTAAGCGTGGCGAACTGAAACGGCGTTACATAAAAACTGGAGTGGCGGACCTGACACGTGTCGAAGTGACCAGCGGCCTTCCCGATCACGCGGTGCTCGCGCTGGGCGCCATCAATATGCAGTCCTTACGCGATGGATTGCCGGTGAAGATTGCGACCCAATGAAGTTTGTGCTGTCGAAGTTCTGCGCGACTGTGCTGTGGTTGCTGCTGGTGGCAAGTGTCAGTGCCGCTGATCCGGCGGTGAACGAGCTCCTGTCGCGCGGGCAGATGACCGACGTCATCCATGTCCTGGTCAATCGCGACGATGCCGAGTCGCTGCACCTGCTGTCGCGGGCCTATTACGCTATCGAAGATTGGGACAATGCCGTGAGGGCTGGAGAACGGGCGGTCAGCCTGCGTCCCGATGAGGCCGGCTATCACTTGTGGCTGGGACGTGAGTACGGGGAGAAGGCGGCGGATTCGAATCCCTTGAAGGCAGCCGGTATTGCGCGCAAGGCCAGGAATGAGTTCGAGCGCGCAGTAAGACTCGACCCGGCAAACGTGCAAGGCCGTGCCGATCTGTCCGAGTATTATGTGGAGGCCCCGGCCATCATGGGCGGCGGTCTCGACAAGGCACGTGAACAGGCGACGATTATGCAATCCTATGATCCCGCCATGGCGCACTGGATCCTGGGAAAGATTGCCGAGAAAGAAAAGCGCTGGGACGACGCCCGGCGCGAATATCTGGCCGGCACGCAGGTGGCGAGAAATCCTGCGGACTACTGGCTGCACGTAGCGTCGCTCGATCGCAGGCTGGGACGGTTGGACGAAATGCAGAAGAACGTGCAGACCGCAGTAGCGCAGCCGAACAAACCGGCCGAAACCTATTACGATGCCGCCAGCGTGCTTTACCAGGGCGGCCGCAACCTGCCCGCAGCCTTACAATATCTCCAACGCTACCTGGCTTCGGGAGAATTAGTAGAAGATGCGCCGGCCTTTCGGGCACACTATCTGGCGGGCCGCATCTATCAACAGATGGGAAATACGTCGGCGGCCGCCGCCGAGTACCAGGCAGCGCTGGCGCTCGCTGCGGGATTCGAGCCGGCCAGGACAGCGTTGCAACAGGTGCAGTAGAAACCCATGGCAGTCGAGTTCCTTGGCTGGCAGCTTTAACTTGCGTGTGATGAGAATCGGACTGCTTACAAGGCTTATCGCGGTGGTCACCCTATTGTCTTCGATGGCTGCGAGCGCGGCCAGCGACGCCCCTCCCGCCGAGCCGCTCTCATTTCGCAAAGCAATGGAGCTGTCGCTGGAGCACAGCGGCGTCATGGGCATCGCCACGATCGGCCAACTACGCGCTCGGAAAGTATACGAGGAGACCCGCGCGAATTACATCCCGCAGATCACCGTCGGCTCAGGCCTGGGTTACTCTTACGGATTCCCGCTAACCCTCGAAGGCTCAGCTCCATCGGTAGTGAACTTTAATTCCACCCAGTCCCTGCTGAATCCGGCGCTCCAGCAATTCCTGAAGGCTGCCAAAATCGAGTGGAAGGCCACCTCGATCGACGTGCAGGACAAACGAAACGCCGTCATCCTCGATGCCGCGCTCTGCTATGCGCAGCTCGACCAGTTGGCCGGCAAAATCAAGACCCTCAGCCAGGCGCAGAACGCTGCCGAGAAGGCCCAGTCCATCACCGAGCAACGTTTGCAGCAAGGGGTAGACAGCAAACTGAATTTGACCAGAAGCCAACTGGTGGCCGCACGCATTCGGCTGCGCATCGCAGACGCGCAAGGACAGCAGGACGTGCTGCGCGAACATCTCGCCAAGTTGACCGGTCTTCCTTCCGGCGAGATCGAGGTTACGCCGGACTCGATGCCGCCGATGCCCGTCATCTCGCAGGAAGACAGCATCGCGGCGCGTGCGGTGGAGAACAGCCCGGCAGTTCGCCTGGCGGAGCAAAAAGCTGACGCTCAGGCACTCCGCGCCAAAGGCGAACATCGCGGCATGTGGCCCATCATCGACGTGGCCACGCAATACGCTTATCTGGCGAAATTCAACAACTACGACCTCTATTATCTGAGATACACCGCGAATAATTTCAGCGGCGGTCTCAATATCCGTTTTCCCTTCTTCAATTCTGTACAGAAAGCGAAAGCCCAGGAAGCCGACGCTGACACCATGCTGGCCCGCAAACAGGTGGACCTGACGAAGAACCGGGTCAGCGAAGACGCCCTGAGGCTGCAGCGCTCCCTGCGTCAGTTAGAAGCAGCACGCGACGTCGCCAAACTGGAATGGCAGGTGGCGACCGGCGACCTGGAAGCGGTGCAAAGCCGCGTGGACACGGGAAATGCCAATCTTCGCGACCAGCAGAATGCCCAGCTCGACGTGGACGACAAGTATGCCGCCTACCTCGATGCGGAATTTGAGCTGAGCCGGGCCGAGTTGCAGCTTTTGCGGCTTACCGGTGAACTGGAAAATTGGGCCATTCCACCCCGCTAAATGACCGTTGGCTGCGAACCACAGAATGCATCTAACTTAAGTGATTCCAAGGGGTTCCGGGCAGCCCGGAACAATGTTAGGATGGAAGATAACGATGCCGCTAAAAACACTTTTTCTGAACCCCCCTTCTTTTGAGAATTACGACGGTGGCGCCAGTTCGCGCTGGCCCGCCACCCGCGAGATCGAGTCCTATTGGTACCCGGTCTGGCTGGCTTATCCGGCCGGAATGCTGGAAGGTTCGCGCATGCTGGACGCGCCGCCCCACCACGTCAGCGCCGAAGAAACCATCCAAATCGGCAAGGATTACGACTTCCTGGTGCTGTTCACCAGCACCCCGGGCTTTCCGGGTGACATCCTGTTGGCCGAAGCCATGAAGGCCGCCAATCCGAAGCTGAAGATCTGCTTCGTCGGCCCCCACGTCACCACGCTGCCCGAACAGTCTTTGAACGAGGGCAAGGCCATCGATTTCGTGGTGCGGCGTGAGTTCGACTACGCAACCGTCGAGTACGCCAACGGCAAACCCCTGAATGAAATTCTGGGTGTCTCTTATCGTGGCGCAGATGGAAAGATCGTGCACAATCCCGATCGCCCGGCCGTCGCCAATCTCGACGAGATGCCGGACGTGGTCGACGTCTATAAGCGCGACATCGATCCGCGCCGCTACAATGTGCCGTTCCTGCTCTATCCGTTTGTCTCGCTGTATACCACTCGTGGCTGCCCCGCGCAGTGTACCTTCTGCCTGTGGCCGCAGACCCTGAGCGGACATCCCTGGCGCAAGCGCTCTTCCGACGCTGTGGCCGCCGAGATGAAGAAGGCCATGGAATATTGGCCTTGGGTTAAGGAATTCTTCTTCGACGACGACACCTTCAACATCCAGAAGGCGCGCACCATCGAGTTGTGCGAGAAGCTGAAGCCGCTGAAGATGACATGGTCCTGCACCTCGCGCGTCACGACCGATTACGAGACGCTCAAGGCCATGAAGGAAGCCGGCTGCCGCTTGCTCATCGTTGGCTACGAGTCGGGCGACCAGCAGATCCTGAAGAACATCAAGAAAGGCGCGACGGTTGAGCGTGCTCGCCAGTTCACCAAGGACTGCAAGAAGCTGGGATTGATCGTTCACGGTGACTTCATCCTCGGCCTGCCGGGCGAAACCAAAGAAACCATTCGCCGCACCATCGACTTCGCCAAGGAGCTGGATGTCGAGACCATTCAGGTTTCGGTGGCACACGCGTATCCGGGCACCGAATTGTATGACTACGCCAAGGCCAACGGCTTCATCTTGAACGAAGGCGCAAAGATGGTCGACGAGGGCGGACACCAGGTCGCCATGATCGAGTACCCGGGCCTGCCTCGTGACTATGTCATGGAGATGGTGCATCGTTTCTACGACGAGTACTACTTCCGGCCCAGGGCGATCTTCCGCATCGTTCGCAAAGCGGTCTTCAACAACGAAGAACGCAAGCGTCTCTACAAAGAGGCCAAGGCCTTCATGAAGCTGCGCGCAGCGCGCAATCGTGCGGTGAAGGAATCGCGCAAACAGCCACCGGCCATTCCGACGCCTCCTCCGACGGCAGGAACGCCCTCGGAAGGACAAAAGGAAACCCCTGAAGTGGTTAACGCCTAGAGCCAGGTTGCAGCCACGCGGCATCGCAGGGTTTGGGAGTCGAAAGGGCGTGGCTTCAGCCATGCCGCAAGATTGCGCTACGAGCTCGGCTCCGGCGGAGCAAGGGCCAGAGCCAATTCTTTTGTCGACTGGTAACAGCGCGGCTAAACAAGCTGCTGAAAAAGTCCGAAATGCACGCGCCTCGGGGACTAAAGTCTGCTCGGCGGAATCGAAAATCGGCGACTTAACGGCCCGCCTGAAGGCGTGCCCTGATACAAAACTACCTCGCAACGACTTTTTCAGCGGCGTGCTAAAGCCGCGCCTCTGCAAAGCGACTTAAACGCCGGCCTGAAGGCCTGCTCTACCGGTCTCTGCAAACTCTAAACATAGACCAGTTGTCTAATCCGATGCGATTAGAGGTTAGGCTTTGACCACTCGCAAATATCTTGTTCTGGTGGCAGTGGTCATTTTTGCCTCCACGGGGGATGCCAGCCTGGCCCGCGGCATGAAGGACTTTGGGCCCGTGACCATGGAGAACCTTTCCCATCTGCTCACTGGGCTGCTAAATCCCTGGATTTTTCTCGGCGTAGGCCTGCTCACATTGTTTTATGCCAGCTACCTGTCTGCCTTGTCCTGGGCCGATCTTACGTACGTGCTTCCTGCAACGTCTCTCAGTTACGTGATGATGGCGCTGCTCGGCAAGTTCTTCCTTCACGAGAGCGTAACCTTCTGGCATTGGATCGGCATCGCCATGATCACCTCTGGAGTTGGCTTCGTGGCAACCGGTCCGGAGAAGACTCATGGCGCACACCGCTCCGATTCGGCTACGCTTCCGCTGGCGCACGAAGCAGGAAGTGACACATGAGCTCGCCGGCAATGTGGGCCGGTATCGCGGCCGTGGTGGTTACCTCCTCCTTAGGAGATGTGCTGCAATCGAGCGCCATGAAACAGATTGGCGACGTCGGGCACATTCGCCAGTCACGCGGCTTACTCGAAGTTCTCAGACGGGTGCTTACGAACCGCCGTTTTCTATTCGCCATCGTGTTCCTGGCCTTGGGATTTTTTAGCCTGATCATCACTTTATCCTGGGGCGGTGTGAGCGTGGTGGGGCCAGCGGCAGCGTCGCTGGCGTTTATTGCCGACGCCTGGGCCGCCAAATTATTTCTGAAGGAGCGCGTCGATCGCCGGCGATGGTTGGCGGCGTTGTTCGTGGCGGGCGGGGTGGCACTGCTGGCGCGGTGAAGAAGCGACGAGCACTTGGCATTTAGCAACGGGCCGGTGGCGATTGAGACTTCCTGAATGGCGTCAATCCGCCTGGCTCGAGACCGGACATGCCTGCCCCGGCTTCGCCACAAAGGGTTTTTCGTCGAGGTCCTGAAAGCTAATAGAGTGTCGCTCATTGCTTCTCCGCACATCCATTCCGCTACTCTGCGCTTCCATATCAGTTGCAGTAATTTTCGCTGAAGGATATCGATACTCATGAGAAAGACCTTGATCGCGGGCATCGCGGTACTTCTGCTGGCCGCCTGCTCGTCCGAAAACAAGACGGCGCGTAACAGCGAAACCCAACCGGCGGCGAAGCCGGCTCCCAAAGAGGCGACCTACGAGACCGGCCGAAACGCCTTCCAGCGGATGTATATTTCCGCGAGGCAGTGGGCGCCCGACGCCAAGCCATTCCGCCTGCAGTCGCAATACAGTGCCGACGCGCCAGTCAGCGAAGGTAAAGCTGGCTTGTGGCGGGGCTCGTTCGCTTCTCCATCGAAGCGCGCGATGAAGCTATTTGTCTGGTCGGGCCTGGTTGGCCCCGATGCTCCTGAACCCGGCATCAGCTTTTCCGCCGAAGACGCTTACAACCCGGCGAACAGTTCGACCCAGGTCTTCGATATTGCATTTCTCAAGGTCGATAGCGACAAGGCCTATGACGTCGCGCAGAAACATGGGGGAGAGAAGTTCACCAAGGCGGATCCAAAGCAGCCGGTGTTTTTTATTCTTGACTGGAATGGACAAAAAAGTCAGTTAGTGTGGCATGTGATCTACGGCAGTAGCCAGGATGACGCCAAGCTGCGGGTCGCCGTGAACGCTACCACCGGAGAGTTTCTGCGAGTGGAGAAGTAGCGAAGGAGGGCATTGTCAGGCCGGTGCGCACCCGCACGAAGCCCGGAGCATGTGCTCCCGGCCCTTTGGGATGAAATCAAGTGGATGGGAAGGACAGCTCGCCTTCCACCCTGCTGAATATACGACCAAAACCCACTGGCGGATTACTTTCCCGCCACCTTGACTGGATTCCAATCGGCCCAGATAGGAATCCCTTTGGCATCGCGTAACGTCATTGAGTTGTTCCCTACTACGATCTCGCGCGCGAGGATTTCCTCTTCTGTAGTATCGGGGGCCTTGGCTCCGGTGACTTCCACCGAATCGCCTACCTTGAAGGACATATCCATTTCCTTCAGAAAGTCGCTGGGACCGACGTGGACCAGAACCTGGCCACTGGCGGTCTTGACCACAAGGTGGGTTCCTTCCCATGGGCCTGGCACCTCCTTGATCTCCTGGACGGTGCCCTTGATCTTCACCTCGTTCGCCGCATCATACTTGGGACCGGTAGCTTTCACCTTTTGCGCCCACGCTGCCGGCAGAGTCAAACCCACTACGGCAAGGATGAATAAGGCTTTCCACAACGATCTGGACTTCATATTTCTCACCTCCCGCCGGTCTCAATCTGTTCCGACATCGCCAGAACCGAAGCACTCCGGGGGACGTTTGAGATCCGGCTCTCTTCTGGCACAACGGCAGACGCCGGTCAGAGCTACTGGGCGAGCCCATACTGCGCCATAATTCCGTCACTTGCAAGCTAAACGTAACGCTACAGTTCACGCCACGCAGTGAGAATGGTCACAACCAGGGGTGATCGGAATCGCCCTGCCGTAGTCCTGGATTTCGGCGGGGGACTCGCGATTCGTCCCGCCAACGTGCCATTCGGCCCGCCACGACCGCGCTTTGCGCATTCCTTCGCGGATGTGCATAATCGTGCAGCCTTCATCCCGAGTCTGTGTACCGAGGAGTCACTTGCGGCCGCTTACGTTGTCCCCCAGGTTCCTCTCGCGCCTGCAAGCGACCGGGCTTCCTTACGGAAATCCGCGCGTGGAACAAGTCCTGGCGATCTCGCGCCTGTTTCTCGCCCTCACCTCGCTGTTTGCCGGAAGGCTCTATCCGTTTTCTCCCGCTCGCTACCACGATGTCGCCGCCTTTGTCTTCCTGGGTTACACGGTGCACAGCCTGGGATTGTTTATCGCTCTGCGCATGGATCCCGAACCGACTCGGAGGTTCGTCCTCTGGAGCCAGATCAGCGATGTGACCTGGCCGATCTTGCTGTGCCTGTTTACCGACCCTCCGAACGGCGTCTTTTATATCTTCTTTCTCTTCGCCCTGGTGGCCGCTGCGTTTCGATACGGCTTCCTCGAGACCATGGCGGTCGCTTTGATTTCCGTGGGCGCGCTGTTGCTGCAGGTCATGATCGAGGCGTTTGGCCCCAGGCACCTTCGCCTGCTCCTGTTCACGGTCGAGCCGTCGCGTATTGTCTTCCGCTGTGGTTATCTCCTGTTGAGCGGCTTTCTACTGGGACTTCTGGCTGAGGCCGAAAAAGAACTGAGGGCCGAGATTGCCCTGCTGAACCGGCTGCTGTCGATGGCACGAGTTGGCAACCGGCTGGCGAACTCCGTCGCCGATGTCTCTTCCGTGGTCGCGGGCATCTTCGGGGGAAAACACGTCTACGAGGTAGTTCACCAGTCAAGCACGGGGCGTATGTTCCGATGGGACATTGAGCCCGCGTTCCAATCGGTCATGCGGATGCGGGAGGTACCTCCAGCCGAACATGACGCTGCCACCATGAATCTTTACCCTCACACGTTCTATATGCAGCGGAAGAAGGGAGGGCACTGCTCCATTGACGCCTTGGACGATGAAGGCCGCAGCATGGATCAATCCGACCTGCAAGCCTTGGGCATGCCAATCGACGACGCGAATTCAATACTCGCGGTGTCGCTGGAGATGGGTCGGGAATGGACTGGCCGCTTCGTGGTGATCGATGCCAAGTTAAGTGCCAGCCCGGAGCGCGAGTTGCGATTTGTCCAAAATGTGACACGCCAGGTGGCACCTGCTTTGTACTCGGTGTATCTCTTCCGCCGCTTCCGCTCACGGGCCGGTGCCATCGAACGCGCCCGTGTGGCGCGCGAATTGCACGATACTGCGATTCAGTCGCTGATCAGCATTGAAATGCAGATCGACGTGCTGCGACGGAGGCCAACGGAAGCCTCTCATCTTGGTTCCGAATTGGAACGTATCCAGGAATTACTACGGCAAGAGGTTTTCAACTTACGCGAATTGATGCACACTATGAGGCCGGTCGACATAGGACCGCAGCAATTCCTTGACTTTATCGCGCAACTCGTAGAACGTTTCCGCAGAGATACTGGCGTTTCGGTCAACTTCGTCTCCGAACTGCAAGAGGTTACGTTACCGGCAACCACTTGCAGGGAACTGGCGCGGATCGTACAGGAAAGTCTGGTTAATATTCGAAGACACAGCGCCGCACGTTCTGCGCTGGTGCGATTCGGAGCCCAAGGCGGCCTTTGGAAACTCGTGATTGACGACGACGGACATGGCTTCCCCTTCGCCGGACGGTTTACGCTTACAGAATTAGATGAGTATCGGCGGGGTCCTACTGTGATCAAGGAACGGGTTCGCGCGATCGGCGGAGACATGGTCATTGAATCTACCCCCGGCCATGGCTCGCGGATTGAAATAACCATTCCGCAGAAAGGTTTCGACTCTTATGGAGAATGAAAAAAGTGTTCGCATCGTCATTGCCGACGACCATACGATTTTTCGCGATGGATTGCGCCGGTTGCTGGAGGCCGAACCTGGAATGGAAGTCGTCGGAGAAGCCGCGGACGGGGGCGAAGCCGTAAGTCAAACCCGCGCTCTCAATCCGGATGTGCTTTTGCTCGACCTCGCCATGCCTCGTGTGCCTGGCATGGATGCCATGCGCGACCTTTCCAGCAACGGCGCCGGGTTGACCACGAAGATCATCGTGCTCACGGCGGCGGTGGAGCGCATTCAGATCGTGCAGGCCCTCCAGCTAGGCGCACGCGGCGTCGTGATGAAGGAAGCGGCAACGCAACTGCTGATGAAAGCGATTCGCACCGTAATGCTGGGAGAGTACTGGATCGGTCGCGAAGCCGTGGGCGACATCGTCGAGTTCATGCGCATGAACGCTTCCGGCGAAAAACTGACGCGGAACTATGGCCTGACAAAACGCGAGATGGATATTCTTACGACCATTGTCGCCGGGCTGAGCAATAAGGAAATTGCCCGCAAGTTTTCGCTAAGTGAAGATACGGTGAAGCACCACCTGACCAACATATTTGATAAGGTCGGCGTTGCCAGCCGGCTGGAGCTTGCCCTATTCGCCATCAACAACCGGTTGACCGAAGGCAAACCATAAGATTGTGATTCTTGCCCAGGCCAGCAGGAGCAGGCACCTCAGGCGCTCCCCCCGCCAATAGGACCTCTCCGCCGAGTTCTGCCCCGGCAGCGCCATTACCGCACCCACGAATCTTCCCCATGGCGCCAGGAATGCGCCATTCGAATCTGCTATTTTCTTACTACGGGCAGCGACAACTCGACGCCAGAAGTGTTCATCCTTTCAGACGCTTACAGGAGTGACAATGCGAGGTAAGACTCATTTACTGCCGGTCGCCATCTTTCTATTGGCTTTAGGTCTTCTGACCGCCTGCTCTCGAAAAACCGCGCCGCCGACCGACGCGCAGATCGCGACAGATGTGCAAAGCAAAGTCTATGGCGATCCCGCTATTCAAAGCCGTGAGATCGGCGTACAAGCCAATAGCGGCGTAGTTACCCTAAGTGGAAACGTGAGCAGCGACAGCGAGCGGACGGCGGCCGCCGGCGACGCAGCAACGATCGCGGGCGTCAAGACCGTGATCAACAACCTGCAAGTGCAGCAGGCACAAGCCACTCCGCCTCCCGCCGTGGCTCCGGTACCTGCTCCTCAAACGGAGAGGACTGCCAAGTCTAAAGAAAAAAAAGCGGCGGCGAAGAAGAAACACGCGGATGAGGACAGCGGAAATTCCGGGTCTGACCAGGCGATGAATACCCCTCCTCCGGCGCCCCAGGCAACTCCGGCGCCGGTTCAGCAGCAAGCGGCGGCCCCGGCTCCCCCGCCGCCGCCCCCGCCGCCGCAGAAGGTCACCATTCCAGCCGGAACCCAGCTCACCGTCCGTTTGAACGATCCTCTCGATTCGGAGAAGAACCAGGTGGGCGATACCTGGCACGGCACGCTGTCGGCCCCGATCTCAATCGATGCCGAAACCGTGGTTCCTTCAGGGGCTGACGTGATTGGCCGCGTTGCCGATGTGAAGAGCGCCGGCCGGTTTGCCGGGAACTCCGTGCTGACCATCGAAGTCACCTCGCTGATGGTCAACGGCAAGAGCTACAGCGTGCAGACGAATCAGTGGTCGCGATCCGGCAAGGGAGAGGGCAAGAATACCGCGGTGAAGGTTGGGGGCGGTGCGGCCCTTGGCGCTATCATCGGCGGCTTGGCCGGAGGCGGCAAGGGTGCAGCAATTGGTTCGGTTGCCGGAGCCGGAGCCGGCACCGGCGTTTCGGCGGTCAAGAAGGGCCAGCAGATCAAGCTGCCCGCCGAATCGACCGTCAACTTCCAGACAATCAATGCCTTGACCGTCACTCCGCAAAGCTCTGACGCGCGCAACGCCGGGCGGACCTCGCTGTCCCAATAGCACCGACAAAGAAATTGGGGCGCGGTCGCAACCTGACTGCGCCCTTTTTGCGTCTACATAACTACCGCTAGGGTTCGGCCTTGTCTGCGGTATCTATGCCAAGAATTACTGCTCTTTTACACACGCACAATGATGCCCTTCGCCTCGGTCGCGCTTTGGAATCGTTGCGTCCTTGCGATGAAATCCTCATCATCGACGATTGCTCGGACGATGGAACCGACCGCGTAGCCCGGGAGCATGGAGCGACGATCAAGACATCCATCTCCGGCGTCTCGCCCGGCGCTTACGCCATGGATGCCGCCAATGACTGGGTGCTCTGTCTCAATCCCAATGAATCGCTGAGCGAAAGCCTGGAGGCGGCCCTCCTCGAATGGAAACAGAAGGAGCCTGAAAAGCAAACCGCCTGCTTCATGGTAAAGGTCCGCGAAGAGAACGAGCACGGCTGGCGCCCTCTCGAACCCGAGGTCCGTCTGGTGAACCGCACCCTGATTAACTGGATCGGCGATATGCCGTCCAACCAGTTATGCGACACTACACTCGCGGGCGAATTGTTGCGCTTCCACCAGCCCTAGCTCGCGAGAGGATGTTCTCCAGAGCGGCTTGGATCTTTTCTTCGAATGCGCGCTTTTCCTTGTGGGCCTGGTGTTCGGGAGCTTCCTGAACGTCTGCATCAGCCGCATTCCTCGTGAGGAGTCCATCGCCAGGCCGCCTTCCCACTGTCCGCGATGTGGCGCGCGCATCCGCTGGTTTGACAACGTTCCCATAGTCAGCTGGCTGCTCTTGCGCGGCCGTTGCCGCGATTGCCGGCAGGCCATCTCCATTCGTTACCCGGCTGCCGAGCTCCTCCTGGGTCTTCTGTTCGGCGCCTGTTATGCATATTTCGGCGCCACTTGGCTTACCTTCAAGTTCTGTGTATTCAGCTTTCTGGTCCTGGGCCTGATCTTCATGGACGCCGAGACCGGACTGCTGCCGCATGAGTTCACCTATCCCGGCATCGCCTTGGGACTAGCGTTCTCTTGCATCGCCGCGTCCGATACTTCCGCCACTCGTTTCCTGTTGCGTGCCTTTAACGTAAGCCTGGGAGATCGTCCGTTAGCCCTTCTGGACGCGGTGCTGGGGGCTCTCGTCGGAGCAGGATTTTTTTATCTGGCCTGGGCTATCTACTATCTGGTCCGCCGGCGGCATGGCCTGGGCTTCGGAGACATCGCTCTCATGGCAATGTCGGGCGCATTTCTGGGACTAAAACTCACGATTTTCGCTCTCTTTACCGCACCCGTACTCGGAGCGCTTTACGCGGTCACACTGCTCCTGCGCAGCACACGGCCCTCGCCCCACAGCCGAGCGCCGGCCAACAGCCTGTCGCCTCGTGAAACATTTCTGTTGCGACAGATTCCGTTCGGCGTGTTTCTGGGAGCCAGTTCGCTGCTTGCGATGTTTCTTGGGGAAAGAGCCTGGCGGTGGTATTTAGGATTTTTTTTATAGGCACCCGTGTCAATCAGACACGCCGGAAGGGAATCCTGTTCTCCTACTAGACCGCCTTGGTTATATCGGAGCGGACGACGCTCACTGCGCGCTAGTGGTGGTTCCTGTTCTGGCTGCGTTGCCTCATTTGCTGCAAGTGATGCATCGCGTGGATGCAATGAACGCTCCGCCACTGTTGCGCATCGAGCGGCCCAATTAGAGGATGATCCAGCAGTTTCGTCTTCTTGCCGAAACGCTTCTCTGCATCAGAGAGGGAAGAGTCCATCGCTACCAGTCCGTCATTGAACTTCTGCACGGAACCCAGCGGTAGCATGTCCTTCGGAACGGTTTGCCTGGGCGCGGCACGGCCGGTTGGCACAAAACCAAGTCGAGTAACAACAAACGTGCGCACATGATCGCGCAATGTGGGCTTGCCGCCGAGCGGCCGTCCGGCTTCCATGGCCTTCATTAACCCCTTGGTGGTGCCGGTATAGGAGAGAAACAAATGCTCGAGAATTTGCGCGCTGTTCCATTTGCCCTGCGGCGCGCGCAGCCAGTGTTCTGGCGCAAAATCGCGGGTCACACGAGCCATTTCGCTGCGTATCTTCTCTAGCTCCGGAGACAAACGCACTACCTCGGCGATCGGGGAGGATGCCAGTTTCCGGAATCAGTATGCACACAATCAGGCTGTTTGCTCAAGCCACTTCGGTGTGGTGCAGAAATTTCGCCACTACCCTTAGGTCTTGGATAAAGAGCTTCATCTCGCGACGACGAGTTTCCTCATCGGGAGCGCGGAGGATCGACGAGGGATGTACGGTCGCCAACACGTGCGGTGCGGCATCGAAAGGCAGTAGTTGTCCCCGCTGCTGAGTAACGCGAAACGATCTCCCCAAAAGTGCCTGCGCCGCTGTTGCACCCAAACAAACAATCACCTCGGGTTGAACCGCTTCCATTTCCGCGTCAAGCCAGGGGCGGCACGCGGCAATCTCGAGGGAATTCGGTTTCTTGTGAATGCGACGCTTTCCCCGGGGCTCCCACTTGAAATGTTTGACTGCATTGGTAACGTAGGTCTGTTTGCGATCGATTCCCGCCTCGACCAGCGCCGCGTCGAGCAACGCACCTGCTGGGCCCACAAAGGGTTTGCCGGCCAAGTCCTCCCTGTCTCCAGGCTGTTCTCCGACCAGAATCACGCGAGCGCGAGAAGTACCTTCTCCGAAAACAGCCTGCGTGGCTTTCTCCCAAAGATCGCAAGCCCGGCAGCGCTGCACTTCGGTGCGTAACAACGCAAGCGATGGATGCGGCGGGATCAACTCTGCGGCTGCACTGGGAGAAGCGGCCTTGCGCGCCATATCACGCTACGGATGCCGAGGCGTTAGAGCGAGGTTGTTTCCGGACGCTCAGCGGCTTCAAGTTTGCGTGCGAGATTCAGCGCCCCTGCGGCGGCATCGAACTCAGACAAGCGAACCTGCGCGTTGAGCCCAAGTCCTCTCATCCGGTCTTTAAGCAATTCCCGAACCGTCACGGAATTTTGAAAGACGCCGCCGCACAAGGCAATCTCGACAGCCGTCCAAGGCTCCCAGAGGGTGCGGTAGACGGGTTCGGCCACATTTGCCAGTTCAACCCCGGCCCGTTCAAGAATCGGGCGCACCAGAGGATCGCGATCTTCCAGCGCCAGAACCTCCGGAAATAACCCGGCAAAATCGGGTGGAGGTGAAGCGTTGGCGAATTGCACCAGTTCATCGATCGACTGCAGCTTCCACCGCGCGAGCACCCGCCCGGCGAGTAACGTTTTGTGGCCACGACCCATGGACCGTACGATCGCTGCTACCGCTTGCACGCCGATCCAATGCCCCGATCCCTCATCCGAGATCATGTAGCCCCAGCCGCCGGAGCGAGAGCTGTGACCTGCCTGATTGCGGCCATACGCGATCGAACCCGTGCCCGCGATGATAATGATTCCAGCCCGGCCGCTCAACGCGGCTTCATGCGCCACCACCATGTCGCCGACCACATCGATCTTGCCCGGTATCAACCCAGCGAGTATCCGCCGGATCTGCTCGCGCGAATCGCCCGAAGCGGCTCCGCTCACCCCGGCACAAACCGCGGCGATCTCTCTCGGCTCAATCCCCGCCGTGCGGCACACTCCCTGAATGCCCTGATGCATCGCGTCGCGCGCGGCTTCTTCGCCGAGGCGAATGATGTTGCTGCCGCCAGCAGTCTCGGCGCCGAGGATGTGGATCTCGTCGCCCAGCAAAAACGAAGTCTTGGTGCCCCCGCCGTCGATGCCGAGAAAGTAACGCATGAACCGCCATTATCGCTTGAGGGCAACGCAGTGGGTAGTGGATAGTGGATGGTGGACAGTGAGCGAAAGGCCCTGATGGGCTCGTCTTCTATCCACTATCAACGATCCACTGCCCACTGCTGCATGAACCCTCTCGATCTCACGCTGATCGCGGTCTACCTTCTGGGCATCACGGTGTACGGCTTGCGCTTCCGCAAGCGGCAACGCACGCTGCGCGATTACTTCCTCGCCGATCGCAACATTCCGTGGTGGGCCATTTCGCTCTCGATCGTGGCTGCCGAGACCAGCACGCTCACCATCATCAGCGTTCCAGGCATCGCCTATGATTCCAATTTCACTTTTCTGCAACTCGTCTTCGGCTACCTCATCGGTCGCGTCATCATCAGCTTCGTGCTGTTGCCACATTACTTCCGTGGCGATCTATATACCGCGTACCAGCTGATCGAGCGCCGCTTCGGCCCGCGACTCCGCTCGCTGACCGCAGGACTCTTCCTGGCCACGCGGGCTGCGGCGGAGGGGGTTCGCATCTTCGCCGTCGCCATCGTGGTCGGCATCGCGCTCGGCCCGCTGTTACACGGTCACGGAGAATTCCAGCGCGATGTCATCTCGATCGGCATCGTCACACTGCTGACGCTGCTATACACCTTCGAGGGCGGCATGGCCGCCGTCATCTGGACCGACGTCGTGCAGATGACCATCTACGTTGCGGGCACGCTGGTCGGCCTGTTCACGATCCTGCACCTGGTGCCCGGGGGTTGGAGCACCATCCACGCAGCCGCCGCCACCGCCGGCAAATTCAAGGTCTTCGATTTCACCCCCGACTTCTACCGCACCTACACCTTCTGGTCGGGTGTCATCGGAGGAGCGTTTCTCAATACTGCCAGCCACGGTACCGACCAGTTGATCGTGCAGCGCCTGCTTGCTGCGCGCAGCGAGCGGCAATCGAAGCTGGCGCTGCTGTCGAGCGGCGTTGCCGTGCTCTTCCAATTCTGGCTCTTCCTGTTGATCGGCGCGATGCTCTGGGTCTTCTATCGCCTTGCGCCGCCGGCTGTGCCGTTCGCTAGAACCGACCGAATTTTCCCCACCTTTATCGTGCAATCTATGCCGCACGGGATCTCTGGAATTCTCATTGCCGCCATCCTGGCTGCTGCTATGTCGAACCTGAGCGCCGCGCTGAATTCCCTTTCTTCTACATCGATCATCGATTTCTATCTGCGCCGCTGGCCGGAGACGACCGAGCGGCGGCGCTTGTGGCTGTCACGTTTATCCACTATTGGGTGGGGCCTGGTGCTGTTCGCGCTCGCCATTGCCTCGCGACATGGCGGCAAAGTCGTCGAAGTCGGCCTTAGCATCGCGTCCGTTGCCTACGGCGCATTGTTGGGAGTGTTCCTGCTCGGCGTGCTGACACGTCGCGCCAACGAGGCAGGCAGCATGATCGGAATGGCCTTCGGCTTCGCGGCCAACGTTTACATCTGGCAAGGCAGCACCCTTCTGTCGTGGCTTGAGCGCGTCACCGGTATCCGCTTCACTGCTGTAGCGCTGTCGCGACCGATTCCCTTCCCCTGGTACGTCCTGATCGGCAGCGTCATCACCTTCGCCATCGGTTATAGTTCCAGTCTGTTCTTTGCCGCGCCCAACGATCACGATGCCCATGCCCGAGCCCGCTAATACCACAACCAAGCCTGCTTCCCTGTTGCGCGATCTGGGCGTGAGCCAGGCGTGCGCCATCGTGGTTGGCACCATCATCGGTAGCGGCATCTTCCTGGTTCCCGCCGAGATGATGCAGGCGGTCGGTTCGGCGAAGCTGGTGTACCTGGTCTGGATCGTTGGAGGCCTGCTGTCCTTCGCCGGCGCGATCACCTACGCTGAGCTGGGCGCGATGAAGCCGCAGGCCGGCGGAGAGTACGTTTACATTCGTGACGCCTACGGTCCGCTGCCGGCGTTCCTCTATGCATGGACATGGTTCGCGATTGCGAAACCGGCCTCGGTCGCGACCACCACCACGGGCTTCGTTCGCATTCTCGGCACCTTTCCCGCGTTTGCCATCTTCAACCAGAATGCCATTCGCTTCCCGTTCCAGGTTACTTACGGTCAACTGGTCGCCATCGCTGCGGCGGCCTTCATCACCGGCCTCAATTACATCGGGGTGAAACGGGCGGGCGAGTTCCAGTTGTTCTTCACCATCCTCAAGATTGCGATGATTCTGGCGGTCGTGGGGCTGGGCTTCAGCGCGGCGTCCGGAACCTGGCACAATTTTGGCACACGCTTTGCCGGAGCGACGGGCGGGGTTGCCGGCTTCATGGCGGCGCTGATCGCAGCTCTGTGGGCCTATGACGGATGGAACGACTTGAACATGGTTGGCGGCGAGATCAAGAATCCCGAGCGCAGCATTCCTATCGCGTTGATTGCCGGCGTTGCCGTTGTTGCCATCTTGTATATGCTGACCAATGCCGCAGTGCAGTACGTTTTACCTGCAGCAAGAATCGCTGCTTCGCCGCGTCCGGCGTCGGAAGCGACAGCTATCGCCGCCGGAGTTTGGGGTGCGGCTATTGTGTCGGCGGGCATGGCGCTCTCCATGCTGGTAAGCCTGAATGGAACCATCATGAGCGGCGCCAGAGTTCCGTTTGCCATGGCACGCGACCGCTACTTCTTCAAGGCAATGGCCGAGGTGCATCCGCGGTTTCATACACCGTCCACAGCGCTGATCGTGCAGTTCGTGCTGTCGGCCTTTCTGTTGCTGTTCGCGGGCAACTTCCGGCAATTGTTCTCGCTGGCCATCTTCGCGGAATGGCTCTTCTACATGGTTGCCGCCAGCACCGTCTTCGTTCTTCGCAAGAAGGAACCGAATTTGCCACGACCGTACCGCACCTGGGGCTATCCCGTGTTGCCGGCACTGTTCGTCGTTGCCGCCGGGGTGCTGCTGTACTACACGTTCACAGAGAACCTGCGAAATTCCGCCTACGGCGTGCTGGTGATCCTGGCAGGCGTGCCCATCTACGCGTACTTCGCGAGGAAGAAGCGGGAAGCGACTAGCGCTTAGCAATTAGCGCTTAGCGACTAGCGGCTAGCGGCTAGCAACTAGCGGCTAGCAACTAGCGGCTAGCAACTAGCAACTAGCATTCAGCAACTAGCATTCAGCATTCAGCAATCGCGACGCGTTGCTGCGGCTCCCGGTACGCCCTCGTCAACGGAGGAGCTGCCATCAACTGAGGAATTGTCATCCCGAACGGCTTCAGCCGCGAGGGACCTGCGGTCATTATGAATTGTCATCCCGAATGGCTTCAGCCGCGAGGGACCTGCAGTCATTATGAATTGTCGTCCCGAACGGCTTCAGCCGTGAGGGACCTGCGGTTCGTCCGCAGCGCGATGGTATCCAGTGCGGCTCGGTCCCAGCACTCGCAGGAAAGATCGCGCACATTGCGGTGCAGCGGGTCCCTCGTCGGACTGACGTCCTCACTCGGGATGACAACTCCAGCGGAAGGGCAGGCACGGCAAACCACACTGCACTTAGTTGCTAGCCGCTAGTCGCTTCCTAGGAGCTATCCGCCCGTTTTGCCCTGCCTGGCGCGCTCGTAGACCTTCACGTATTCTTTGGCTGCGCTGGCCCACGAGTATTCCTGCACCATGCCGTTGCGCATCAAGGCCTGCCACGCGTTTTGATTTTTGAAGGCGCCAAGAGCCGCACGAATGGTTTCCAGCAGCGCTTCGCCGGTGTACTCCTTGAACTTGAAGCCGGTGCCCTTGAGCGTGTGCGGATCGAATTGCTCAATCGTATCGTCAAGGCCACCGGTGGCGCGCACGATCGGCACCGTTCCGTAGCGCAGGCTGTAGATCTGGTTCAGGCCGCACGGCTCATAGTGCGAGGGCATCAGAAACATATCACTGCCCGCTTCGATCTTGTGGGCCAGGCGGTTGTCGTAAGCAATCTTTACCGCAAACTTTTGGGGATGCAGCTTGTTCAGGCGACGGAACAGATCTTCGTATTCGCGATCGCCGGTTCCGAGCGTGACGAGCATTGCGTCTTCGCGCGCCAGCCGGTCAGCCACCTGCAGAATCAGGTCGAACCCTTTTTGCGCCGCGAAGCGCGAGACAATTCCGATCACCGGCAACTTCGTGTCGGCAGGTAAGCCAAACTCTTTCAGCAGGTCCTGCTTGCAGGCTTGTTTGCCGCGCAGATCATCGACCCAATACTGCGCCGCGATGAATGGGTCGGTCTCGGGATTCCACTGGCTGTAGTCCACGCCGTTAAGGATTCCCACCACCGTGCTGGCTCTCGCCCGCAGAACGCCTTCCAGGCCGAAGCCGTATTCCGCCGTCTGAATCTCCTGTGCATACTTGCGGCTGACCGTTGTGATGAAATCGGCGAACGCGATGGCGCCTTTCAGAAAGTTTGCCTTGCCGTAAAATTCCAGCTTCGTGATGGTGAACAGGTCCCATGGCAGCATCAGCAGTGGAAGTATCTCGGGCGCGAAAATTCCCTGGTAGCCCATGTTATGAATGGTGAAGACGCACGGCGTACTGCTGAAGGCTGGATCTTCCGCATAGAGGGTCTTCAGCAGCACCGGGATCAGCGCCGTCTGCCAGTCGTGGCAGTGAAACAGGTCGGGAGCGCCGACGATCTTCGAAGCTTCCAGGGCGGCGCGCGAGAACAGCGCAAAACGTTCGGCGTTGTCGTGATAGTCGCCTAAAGGTGTGCCATAGAGGCCATCACGGTCGAAGAACGGTGGATAATCGATGAAATAGAATTGCACTCCATCGTGCTCGCCGCCGTCGATCAAAGAGCAGAAACGATAACGGTCATCGAAGGGCACGGTGATGCTGGAGATGACGCGGCGTGGTTTCTCCAGCTTGGTTTGTTTGTAACGTGGAAGAAATACAGTAACCTTGTGTCCCAGCTTGACCAGGGCAGGAGGCAAGGCTGCGACCACATCTGCCAGTCCGCCGGTCTTGGCAAACGGGACGCACTCGGATGCCGCGAAGGCAATATGCATGAAACCTCCAAACGCCCGGAGCGCGGCCCCGCGAACATGCCGAACTGCAGGATGACGCAAACGCCCTTATGATGTCCTAGGCAACGAAACAGTTGAGTCTAATTGTGCAATCGAAAGAGGGTCAATGTGGAGAAAACCGTGACCGGGAAAACGGCGGTGAGTGGGGAAAAACGCAAGCCCAAGCTCGGGCAGAATTTCCTGGTTGATCGCGGGGCCGCGCAGAAGATCGTCGAGGCGCTGGGCGACATCGCCGATCGCACCGTCATCGAGATTGGTCCCGGCCCTGGCATCCTCACCGACCTGCTGGTTTCACGCGCGCGCCGCGTTATCGGCGTGGAGTTAGACCGGGTACTGGCAGCCCAATTGCGCATGCGCTATGCCACGCGTGACAACGTCGAAATCCTTGAGTCGGATTTCGTGACCGTCGAATTCCCCACCTTGCTCGGCCGTAAAGCCGGTCCCTTGCAGGACCTTCGCCCCACGCAGGCTGACACTGTAGACGTGGTCGGCAATCTGCCTTACTACATCACTTCCGACATCGTGCTGCGGCTGCTGGAACTGCATCAGAACATCGCGCGCGCCGTCATCATGGTGCAGCGCGAAGTGGCCGATCGCATTGCCGCCGAGCCCGGCACGCGAGACTACGGACTGCTCTCGGCAACGGCTCAACTCTTTGCGCGCGTCGACAATCTATTCACGCTGCCTCCCAGTGCGTTCCAGCCGCCGCCGGGAGTGCATTCCAGCGTGTTACGCCTGACGATGGCTCCTCGATTGGAGGAGTTGCAGGTGGAAGAAGAGCCATTTATCGCTTTTCTGAAGCTGGCTTTTGCCCAGAAGCGCAAAACCCTGGTCAACAATTTGCGTGAGCAGGAGGACAGTAAGAGGGTTCAGGCGGCACTCAAGGCCGCTGGCGTGCGGCCTGACCTTCGCGCCGAGGCTGTCCCCCTGGACAAAATGGCAGCGATCTTCCGCCAGCTCCGACCGTCATAGCGGCCGGGCGAACCAAGTGCGACGGATTCCCGTCAGCAAACGCTAATCGCAAGCGGCGCATCGCACGGGGAAAGGATGGCCAGGAGATGAATAGCATCATGCGACCTCCTGCCGTGGCCGGCCGCTTCTATCCCGCCAACGCACAGCACCTGCGGGCGGAGATCGAGACGTTTATCACCCCTCGCGCCGAAGCCGAGGCTGAATCCAGAAGGCCCGAAGCCAAGCTTCGTGCGATGGGCTGCATCGTCCCCCATGCCGGCTATGTATATTCCGGAGGCGTTGCGGGGACAGTCTATCGGCGCCTGGAACTTCCGCGCCGTTACGTCATTCTGTGTCCTAATCACACCGGCATGGGTGAGCCGCTGGCCATCATGAGCGAGGGAGTATGGAGGACGCCCCTCGGAGACGCGGCGATCGACCAGGAGTTGGCGCAAGCCCTCAAGGAAAAAATGCCGCTGCTCGCGGAAGACTCCACCGCCCATCGGTATGAACACGCCATCGAGGTACAGCTTCCCTTCCTGCAGGTGTTAGCGCCGGGATTTCACTTCGTCCCCATCGCGGTTGGGACCGGCAACTTCGAAGTCCTGAGTGCGCTCGGCACCGTGATCGCAAGGGTCCTGGAGAGCCGTGGCGAACCGGTGCTGGTTATCGCCTCCAGCGACATGAATCATTACGAAGACGATGTCGTCACGCGCGAAAAAGACAGCAAAGCGATCGAACAGGTTCTGGCGCTGAAGCCGCGTGGGCTCTTCGATGTTGTCCAGCACAACAACATCAGTATGTGCGGCTACGGACCGGCTACAGCCATGCTGACCGCGGCGTGCCGATTAGGAGCGTCGCAAGCCCAACTCCTTCACTACGCCACGTCGGGCGACGTTTCGAACGACCGCGAAATGGTGGTGGGATACGCGGGAATCGCCGTTCAGTGAACCTTCCGATCCCCAAAACGAAAAAGGGTGGCCGGATGGCCACCCTTGGAATCGTCCGAGGAACGAGCCCTTAGTGTTGCGAACCCGAGCCGGCATGTCCTGTCGCGTGACCGGCTGACGTGGTCCCCATCGGCATACTTCGGGTGGAGGGCGACGATCCTGCCAGTCCGGTTTGCGTGGGACCCCAGCCAATTGGCTCGCCAACGGCTGTGTTACGGGCCGTCGGTGCGATGAATACATGGCCTGAAACCGGCCGCGCCAGCTCGTTGTGCGCTGACGCCAGGCTGGCAGTTTTTGTATTCGCGGCGGCAAACGTCGATCCCGATGCCGCTCTGGCGTTGCCCGCCTGCTGCACGGTGGAGGGCAGAACAGCCCGGAAATTCGGCGGCATGCGACCTCCAGGAATGGAGGCTGCCGTGTCGGCACGTCCCAACACTACCGTCTGATGCTGCGTCGTCATGCTGGCCGGAGGCACTGGCGCGACAAAGCCGGCCGGCGCGTGCGTGATCTTAGGGGCCGCTTGAAACGCCGTCGTCATCGCGGTTCCCTTGTAAGCGGACCCGCCGCCCGGCAGCCACGCCCATCCCGCATTCGGTACGTAGGCCCAGGACCCGTAGTGGTAAGGCAGCCAACCCCATGGATAGGCTGAAGCGAAACTGTAGCCCATGCCCGCGTTATACATCCAGGCGCCTGCCATATAAGGATTCCAGCCAGCCATGCCGAACAGGCCATAAGGCTGCCAGGCGTACCCGTATCCCGGTGCATAGAAGTAAGAACCGTAGTAGTTCAAATCTTGCATGCCATAGCCACGAACCGGGCCGCTGCCAAACGTCGATTCATTTTGCGAGTAGGCGCTGGTGTAGGCTTCGCGCTCGTTGTTCCAGGCGTCGTAAGAAATCCCGTCGACCCCGGGAACCACGATAGGATTCGCGTTATTCGCCGTCAGGGTCAGCGTCTGCTTTTTCTTTACTTCGAGCGGCTGCGCCTGGTTCTGGACCTGCACTTCTCCCTTGAACACCGCGACCTCAGCCTTGTCATCGCTGACGGTGAGCCGCAACTCCGTGCCTTTGCGGACAAGGAAGCTTCCATCTTTCGTCGCTACGGTGTACAGATCGTCGCTCTTCTCAGCGTTGAGATAGACGACACCGTGCACAACCTCGATCTCGTTGACCTTCGCGCCGGAGTCATTCATCAGCAAGCGACGGAATTTCACCTCGGAGTCGCTAGCCAGCCGCAGGGTGCTGCGGTTTTCGAATTCAACCTCAGCCAACCCGCTGCTGCCGGTGGCGAGCACCGTCCCTTCCACAATGGGAGCGTTGAGGATTGCGCGCTCCAACCCCTGCCCGGCCCGCTCCATGCCGACTTTTCCGTCGATGTAACTCAGGCGAACGATTCTGATGTGTGACTCAGCTTGCACTCCAGCAGCAACGAAGAGCAAAAACATGCCCGTCGCCAAAGACAATGCGATCCGCATACGCGTTGCCATCCCTATACCCCTCTTGGGCCTGGGAGCCCCATTACGACTTGAACCCCGGAGAAGCAGCAGGCAGATCAGGCGAACTCCCCCCGCCCTCCTTCTCCCTGTAGCTATTTAACACCCTTTTGATGCGTTGTTGCTGAAATTCGGCGACGCAGTTGTAAAAGTTAGGTGTCGCGTTGATAGGCGGGCCCCTACTCAGGTTCAGGGCTCTGGGGCGGCGGAGCGCTGCCGACGGGCTGGGCCGTCTCGCCCGCTGAAGTAGGGCTGTTGATCGATTTCAGCAGATGTTTGGCGCTCCGACGGCTGATGTGCATGATCGCTGGGTCATCGGCGATCTTCTGCAGGATGGGCTCAATCGCATCCAGTTCCTCGATGTAGCCTTCGGCCTGACCAGTTGCTCAAGGTCGCGCAACTGTTGATCCATGCCAAGCTTGTCAAACCGGTACTGAAACGCCAATTTCCGACCATAATCCAGCGTGGTGGCGATTGCCTGAAAGATCCGCGTCAACTCCTGAATGTCCTTGTTTTCGGACCAGTTGTACGTGGCAGAGCCGTGGCCGGAAGCAGACTGGTACTCCAAGGTCTTCCTGCCCGTCTGCGCGATTTTCTTGGGAAATTCGAAGCTTTCATTGAAATAGTTCAGCTTCTTCGCCGTGCTGAAGATCTTTTGCCGGTTCGCCTCCGAAACCGTGAAGTCTTGCTGGAAAGAATCCTCCCCTTCCCCTTCTACGGGATTAGGATCGCCATCAAAATGCGCCTTGCCATCCGACCGCACCAGGATGGAATAGCTGATCCACGGCCTTCCCTGGTTCCAGTCGAAGAGGAACTTCACTTGTGCCGGTTCTGCAGGAGCGGACGAAACCGCGGGGGCTCGCGGGGCCGCTGGAGAGGCTGCCTCCTGGGCGCCGGACAAGGACGCGAACAACAGCACTGCTACAAAAATCACGGCCCGGCGACTGGATTGCATTCTGACAGGAAATTCTAACTGATTTGCAGCAACACCTGCGAAGCAAGCGAGAGCTGGCGGAAATTGCTCTGCCGCATTTGTAAGGAGCGTGTTTTCGCATTGGGAGGGGGCGGACCTTTCAGGTGCGCCGTCATAAAGCTTTTCTCTGTCATCCCAAGACTTCACAAACTCGTTTCTGCACAGCCTTATCAAGACACGGCTTTCTATCGGGGCGCGGCTTTCACAGGCTGCTGAAAAGCCATTCCGACTAGCCTTGTATCAGGGCACGTTCAGTCGTGCCGTTAAGGTCTTTATTCTCGATATGCCATGCGGACTTTAGTCCACGCGCGCAGGCACTTCGGTCTTTTTCCGCAAGCAGTTCAGATTTAGGACCAGCGGTTTCGCCTTTGCACCGCAGCTCATAGAAGGGGCACGATTCAGCGCGCGCCGGCGTGCTGCCGCCGCAGAGTACCGGCGGTGTGAAGATGGCAGATCGCAATGGCGAGAGCGTCGGCTACATCTGGTGGCTCGGGCGGCGCAGCAAGTGCGAGCAGACGGGCGACCATGATTTGCACCTGCGACTTCTCCGCCCGGCCGTAACCCACGACGGCCGACTTGATCGACAGCGGAGAATACGCCACAACTTCCAACCCAGCCTGGGCCGCGGTCAGCATTGCCACGCCGCGAACGTGTCCCAGCTTGAGCGCGGACTTCACATTCACAGCGTAAAAAACGTCTTCAATCGCGACCTGTTCCGGCCCGTAGGTGGCAATGATTTCGGCCAGACGCTCGCAGATCTTCTTCAGCCGCAGTTCCAGCGCTTCGCGTGGCAGCAGCCGAATCGCGCCACTGGCCACGTGCCTGAGATGGCCGTCGTCATCCTGTTCGACGACGCCGTAGCCGGTGTATTCCCCGCCGCAATCGATGCCGAGCACCCGCATGGTCTGGCGAGAGTGTAGCAGCAGAAAAGCCCCACAGCCGAGCTAATCCGGAGTGCCGTGAAGGGTTCGCCAGCATGGCTGCTCAGCGAATCTGCCGAGGTTTTCAGCGCCCAGGAAGCTGCAGCAGCACAGCCACGTAAGCTCGAACTTTGTCGACTACGGCATTGTCGGCTCGGCCGATGCGATCCGCATGCCGTTCCCGCCAGTCCAGACTCTTCACCTGGTCACTCAGGATTGCCGCCTGCCGCCCTGCGACCGTCGTATGGACCTCGAAGGGATAGCCTTTCAAAACTGAGGTACATGGGCACACCACCGCGAGGCCGCTGGCCCGGTTGTAGGTTAACGGCGTCAAGACCAGGGCAGGCCTGCGCTTCTTGTGTTCCCGGCCCGCTTGCGGATCGAAGTCGAGCCATATCAGGTCCCCAGCGTCCGGCACATAAGAACGGGCGGCAACTACCACTCGACCGACTCTCGCCCGACGCTCCGGCCGCTGCTGGTTTCTCCATGTCGGTTGGCAGGGGTTATCTTCGACACCAATTCTTCCAGCGTCGGGATGGCCGGCAGCAACCGAATCTGTACCTTGCCGGGAGCGACGGTGCAAAGATCGATCGCATCGCCTTCTCGTAACTGAGCTTCCCCGGCAATGGCCTTCGGTATGCGTATAGCGAGACTATTCCCCCAGGTTGTAATCCGCCCTTTCATCGCGCACTCCCTTTCCTCAGTATACACATAGTATATACATTATGAGTACCTTTCGACGAGGCCGTCGCCAGTAACTGGTTGGCGATGCCGAAACAGCGGCCACATCGAGTTGATGCCGCCAAGCGGATCTTTCACGCCGGCCAGCAGCAAGCAACGTGATTTCCCGTCTTCTGCATCTCCTTTAGAAGACGAAACTCATGAAAGCCGGAACCTCAATCCTCGCCTGTGTTCTGCTGGTGACCGCCTTCCCCGTTCTCGGACAGGAGCGCTCGACGCCCGCAACGCCGCAGGCTTCCGTCGAGGCATCGATCACCCACGGCCCCGTCGTGGAATCGACCACGGCGAACTCGGCCGTGATCGCCTGGACAACCAACGTAAGCTCCGGGACCGTCGTGCAGTTCGGCACCGATCCCGACCACCTGAATAGCGGCTCTGCCATGCCGTGGGGTGGTTACACCCATCGCGTTACCTTGCGCAATCTGCAGCCCGACACAACCTACTACTTCCGCGCTAGCTCGCCTGACGCCCAAGGTAGCGGCGGCACCCTGGCCAGTCCCGTGGGCACCTTGCACACTTCACTCGGGCAGCCATAACTTCACCGGGCAACTTCTCCGACCGCGGTGGAAATCTGTTACGTTTCTTTATCTAAGGAGGCGTCTGTGAAAGCCATTCGCGTGCATGAGTTCGGCGGCCCCGAGGTTTTGAAGTTGGAAGAAGTTCCCGACCCGCAAGCCGGTCCTGACCAGGTGCTGGTGCGCGTCCGCGCTGCCGGCGTGAATCCCGTCGAAACTTACATCCGTACCGGAACCTACGCCGTCAAGCCAAACCTTCCCTATACTCCGGGACAGGATGCGGCGGGAGACGTCGCCGCCGTCGGGTCATCCGTCAAGAAAGTTAAGGTTGGCGACCGGGTCTACACCTCCGGATCGCTCACCGGGACGTATGCCGAGCTAACGTTATGCACGGAAGCCCAGGTACATCCGCTTCCGCCAAACGTCACCTACGAACAGGGCGCTGCCGTTGGCATTCCCGCTGGAACCGCCTACCACGGTCTGTTTCAGCGTGGAGAAGCCAAGGCCGCAGAGACTGTGCTGATTCACGGAGCCAGTGGCAGCGTTGGCAGCTCGGCCTTGCAGATGGCGCGAGCCGCCGGCATGACCGTGATCGGCACTGCCGGCTCCGAGCGCGGCCTGAAATTGCTGCTGGACGAAGGCGCGCACCACGCGCTCGATCATTCCTCCGACGCGCACTATGACGAGGTGATGAAGCTGACAGAAGGGCGCGGCGCCGACATCATCCTTGAGATGCTGGCCAACAAGAATCTTGCCAAAGATCTAACCGTGCTGGCAAAAAGAGGTCGCGCGGTAGTGATCGGCAACCGTGGCACCATTGAGATCAATCCTCGCGATGCGATGGCGCGTGAAGCCGATATTCGCGGTGTGACGCTGGTCCTGGCCTCCGATCAGGAGCGCAAGGCCATCTACGCGGCACTCACCGCCGCTCTGGAAAAACAAACCCTGCGTCCGGTGATCGGCCAGAAATTTTCGCTCGCCGACGCCGCCAAGGCACACGAAGCAGTCATGCAACATTCCGGCGCCTACGGGAAGATCGTGCTGGTTCCGTAGAAGCTATCGATTAGATCGTTTGTATCAGGCGCGATCTGGTAGATCCCAGGGTGCCTTTCCTCTTCCGTCTGTCATCCCGAACGGCTTCAGCCGTGAGGGACCTGCGGTTCCCCCGCATTGGAATACTGACGGGAGCCACAGTTCCCTCATCGTTGAAGCCCTGTCCTGATGCTCTTCGGAAATTTAGTGAGTTCTGGTTGACCGCGTCGGTTCCTGCGTCGACAGCGTTCATTCTCACGCGGGGCACCGTTACAATCGAAGCCATGCTCCCCTGGCCAGTGCGCCTCTGTATGACCGCGCTACTCGTGTGGACTTCCACACTGTGTGCCGTGGCCGAAGGCGACACAGCTGGATTGCAGAGCGCCGTCACCCGCGCCATGACAGGCCGCCGCGGCACCGCCGTCGTGATCAGCGTGCAGTCCGGCAAGATTCTGGCCGCCTATCGTCCAGAAGTGGCAGCCCGCCGGGTTGTTGCTCCGGGATCAAGCCTCAAGCCCTTTACGCTTCTGGCACTGTTGGAGTCCGGCAAGGTCGGGCCGCAAACCGCTCTGATCTGCAAACGGAAGGTGTCGATCGCAGGCCGCAAGCTCGATTGCACTCATCCTGAAACCGCCGAGCCGCTTGATCCGGCCGCTGCGCTGGCTTACTCGTGTAACTCATATTTCACCAGCGTCGCTACCCGGCTTACCCCGCAGCAGTTGCGAGACGCCTTCTTGCAGGCAGGTTTCGCCGCGACCTCGGGACTGCTGCCGGCCGAAGCCACCGGTTTCGTCGACTTGGCGCATTCTCCGGAAGAACTCCAGCTACAGGCCATCGGCGAATGGGGCGTGAGTCTCACCCCAATCGAGTTACTGTCCGCCTATCGCCAACTGGCGCTGCTGTCAAAGAAAGACAACCCAAAGTTGGAACCCCTGTTCGATGGACTCATACAGTCCGTCTCCTATGGCATGGGACACGCAGCGAAGCCCGCATCTTCCTTGAGGGTTGCAGGCAAGACGGGCACAGCCCCGGCCGATGAGGGCCCTTGGACGCACGCCTGGTTCGCCGGCTACGCCCCGGCAGACAAACCTGAGATTGCCCTGGTGGTCTTCCTGGAAAAAGGTCACGGCGGCTCCGATGCCGCCTCAGTCGCACAAGAAATCTTCGAAGCGTTCGCCAGCGCGATGGCCTCTGCCTCGTCGCCCGGCAAAGGCCGCAACCCGTGAGGCGACTGCTTGCGGCTGTGGCTGTATTGCTGCTTGTGTGGAGCGCAGGCACTACGCCTGCCCGCGAAAAGACTGCGCCCACGGCCAGCGCCGGCTTTCCGCAGACGGTCCGGGTTCGGTTCTGGTATCTGCACCCTCCGCGGGAATTGCGATTCAAAGCTGCTCCGGACAAGGCCCAGCTACGCAAGTGCGACAACTGCAAGCAGGTCGACCTTGCTTCGCTCACCTTCCATGCCACCGCCTCGCGCCTCCAGCTCGACGGCAAATCCGCAACCACGGAGGTCGAGATCACCGGCGCGTATCAAATCATCCCCACGGAAGGACCGCCGCTGAAGGCCGACTTCCCGGTCGAGGTCCGCGCTGCCGAAGGCCGCCTGCTCGTGGTCGCGACCATGCCGATGGAGGAGTACATTGCCGGAGTCCTGGCAGGCGAGGCGGGCAACTTCAAGTCGGACGAGGCGCTGAAGGCCATCGCGGTTGCCGCCCGCACCTTCGCCCTTCACTTCGGCAGCCGGCACGCGCAAGAGGGTTTCGACTTCTGCGATACCACGCACTGCCAGGATCTGCGAGCCGGCGGTATTACCGACAGGCTGCGAACAATCGCGAACTCCACGGCAGGCGAGATTCTCTGGTACGAGGGCAAGCCGGCTGCGACCTACTACCATGCCAACTGCGGGGGAACCACCGAAGATGGCCGGTACCTGATGGGGAACGACGAGACCCCCGCGCCCTACCTGCAACAGCACTCCGACCAGTACTGCATCCGCAACGGCGGCAGTCAGTGGCGCACCGAAGTCTCGACGCGCGATCTGCAACGCGCCTTGGCCGCGGATGGCGTCGCAGTCCCAGGGAAGTTGCGCAGCGTGTCCGTGCTCCATCGCACACCCAGCGGCCGCGTGGAATTCCTGCGCCTCACCGGAAGTGGTGCCATTACCGTCCCCGCCCCGGCCTTCCGCTTTGCCATCGGGCGCCACATCGGCTGGGAGCGGCTGAAGAGCAACTGGTACGACGTGACCAACGCGGGCGATCACATCGTTTTCAATGGCCGCGGATCGGGACATGGTGTCGGACTCTGCCAGGTCGGCGCCGAGGTCATGGGCGAGGAAGGACACTCCTATCGCGAGATCCTGGGCTTTTACTATCCGGGAGCCAGGCTCGGTGTGAATGCGCAGGCTATACCATGGCAGAAGCTCTCGAACGAAACGATCGAACTTCTGACCACCCAGCCGGACCGGGATGGCAGCTTACTTCCGCTGGCCACCCGATTGTTGCGCGAGTCCGAGACCGATACCGGGTTGGTCTTGCAACCAATGCCGCGGCTGAAGGTCTACGCAACGGTTGCACTCTTTCGCAACTCAACCGGCGAGCCGGGATGGGTGGCCGCCACCACTCGCGGGCGCACCATCCAGTTGCAGCCGCCCGAGGTGCTTCGGGCAGCGGGCACGCTCGACGGCACACTGCGTCATGAACTGCTGCACATGCTCATCGAAGCAAATGCCCGGCCCGGAACCCCGTTGTGGTTCCGCGAGGGACTCGTGCTCTACCTGAGCGAGCCTGACTCTCAGTCTCCCAATTCTGTCGGGTCGCAGGACGTCGCGGCGCTGGAAAAGACAATGCGTGATCCCGCCAGCGAACAGCAACTGCGGCAAGCCTACGCAAGCGCGCGCGAGCGCGTCGCGCAACTCGTCCGCAAGTACGGAAAGCCTGAAGTGATGAAATGGGTGCAGAACGGCCTGCCCGCGGGGTTGTAGAGCGGTTGTAGATGCGGTTGTAGTGCGGAGCTGTCGAGGAGCGATCTTGAAGGGGCGTACCTTCAGGTACGCCGACTGAGACTTTTACCTTTGCCATCCTAAGCCGGAATATTTCATGTTTGTCATCCCGAAGCGGCTTCAGCCGTGAGGGACCTGCGGTCCATTGGCTACGCTGTCCGGGTGTACCGCCCTCGCCTCCCGCATATTTCGACCGGGAACCGCAGATCCCTCGTCGGACTTACGTCCTCTCTCGGGATGACAGTACAGAAAGGGAGTGGAGAACGAGGCACATCGAGGCACGGCACCGGCATCACCCACTAATCCGAGGCCGGTCCCGTATCTTCCCGCTCCACAAACACCCCCACCATCCAATTCAGCGCAACCCACGCCGTAACCGCGATGAGATACGCCGCGAGAAAGCGCAGCCCCATGCTCCATGCCTGGGCACGCACGGTTTCGAATTGCGGAATCCACCACACCAGCCGATACGGCACGTACGCCCCGAGCGCCAACAACACGCACAACCATAGCCAATAGCGCGTGCGCTTCAGCACTCTCCAGCTGCGCTTGACCCGCGCCGCTTGTACGCCAAAAGCGGACACCGTGCTGGCGACCGGCAGCCACAGCGCCGGCAGGAGTATGCACATCACCGCGGTGATGAGCCAGTCCGCTACCCGCGTCACAGTTCGAGGCGACGCTCCGCCGCCCATCTTCTGTCGCAACCACACCCCGAATTGCGGCGTGTAAAGGTACAGGCTCCACAAGCACCATGCCAGCAACGCAAACACCGCCGCCAAGATCATGAGAGGAATGACGTGCCGCAATCCTCGACGAAACGCATCGCCTGCTTCGCCCTGCTGCCGGAACTCGGCAACCCGGAAGTACGCGAACGTTCCCGCTCGCAGCCAGGCTATGAGAAAAACGACAAGTATCGCCAGCACTGCCGAGCCGGCCACTTGCCAGCCTCGCGCATCGGGAATCACCAGCCAGAAATAGGCGACCGAAAGCGCAGCCGCGTTGCCGAGAACGTTCAGCAGCCAGAGTTTCGCCACGCCCGGCCGGTTCGAATTGGTGGTCGTGTTCATTGCACCGTCACCGTCAACGGACCGCTGGTCGAAAGATATTCCGGCTGATACATCGGCTGCACGCTGGTCGGGCTCACGCGGAAGACGCCCGGGTTCACCACTTTCAACAGGTAGACGTACTCATGCTGCCCACGAGGGAAGTAATAGTTGAAGAACGTGGTGCGATCGTCGCGCAGCTCGCGATCGCTGAAGAAGCCGCCCCACCAGTTGGGCCGGTCATCGAGCTCGTACAGATCGTCGCGGGCGATCGACTCCGTTCCCGACGGAATCGGATCTTCGATCATCAGATACTTCCAGTCGTTGCCGCCGACCGTGATCCGCACCGCCAGCGTGTCGCCCACCCGCACTGCTCCCGGCAACGCATCGAGGTGGTAGACCACGCGGCCGTCTTTCTGTTGCGGCGTCAGTTTGTAGTACTCGCGCACGGTGCTTAGTTGGAACGTGCCGGAGTTCACTATTTTCGATGCATTGGAGTAGTAGTCGCCGCGCGCCGACCAATACAACCGGCCGTCGCCGGTCTTCACGATGCGCACCTGGTTCGCGCCCGGCGCGAGTTGCGCCTCGCTGAGGGTCACGGTGGTAGCAGGGGCCATCGCGTCCGCTATGGTAAATTTCTTGGTCGTGACCGTCTTGCCATTCACCTGGACCTCGACACTATAGTTCGGCTTGAGCTCCTGCGTGCGCTCCAGGTAATCGGTCAGCCCATAGATCACCATCGCCGTCTGCTCGGTCGACTCCCAGTAGTAGCCTTGGCTGCGATGCGTCACCAGGTAATCCGCCGCCTTCGCCAGCAGCGGGCTGCTCGCGTCTTCCCGGTTGATCAGCTTTAGCGCGTACGCGGTCGTCTCGGGCGTGGTGTCTCCCGAGTATTCCATCAGGTAATTGCTATCGCTCGGCCACCAGGCCTGCGAGTCATCCTGCTTCGCCGCAGCTTCGAGCTGCTTCGCCAACTCCTGGGCCCGCGCGTCGCCGGCCTCGGCCATCGCCAGTCCGAGTAACGCCTGCGCGTACGATGTCAGCGTCGAACGCTGCTCCCATACCGAATTCAGCACCGCCGGATCCCGCGTTCCACTGATCACCAGCGCGTAGGCCATATAGGCCCGCAAATCCGTCTTCACCTTCTGCGACCGATCGAACTGTGGCCGCAACCACGCAATTGCTTTGTCGATCGCCTCTTGCTTCACGTCCGAGCCCGCGGCCTTCGCCTGGCTCAGCCCGGCAAGCACGTACGCGGTCATAAACGCGGCGCTGTCGTCGGTCTGCCACCAGCCCCAACCGCCATCAGGATGTTGATAGGTGTACAGCCGATCCAGCCCGGCGTTGACCTGCTTGTTCAGTGTCGCCGGATCGATATTCGATTTCACCTCCAGCTTCTTCATCGCATCGGCAACCAGCACGTCGGGCAGGAAGCTCGACATGGTCTGCTCGGTGCAGCCGTAAGGATAAGAGGTGAGATAGTCGAGCGCCGCAAACACCGTCCCGGCAATCGACGGCGTCAGGCTCACCGACAGCTTGCGCGTGCCGGCTTCGGTCTCCGCCGGAAACTCGATGGTTTGCGTTGTGTCGTTGGTTCCCGTGCCTGCCACCGAGCCCGATTTCGCGACCGCCAGCTTCACGCCAAACGGAACCACCGGCAGCGTCAACTCCATCGCATCGCTCTCGGCATCCGTCAGCGCTTTGCCCAGCACGCGCGCCGAGTCAACGTCGAGCACGCGCACGCGGTAATCCACCTTCATCAGTCCGCGGCTCGGAACCGCCACGTTCTTCTCCCCGCCATCGATCACCTGCAAACCCGTAAAGTCCATCGAAACGTGGGCTGTCTTCTCCATCGGCAGGTAATTCTGCACGATCGTCGACAACGTGATCTCATCGCCGCGCCGGAAGAATCGTGGCACCACCAGCCGCACCATCAGGTTCTTGCGAACAATGGTGTTCACCACCGCGCCGCCGACCTTCGTGTCCTGGGTCACGCCTCGCGTAGTCCCACGCCACGAGGTGATGGCGTCGGGATAATTGAATTTCACCGTCGCCTGTCCGTTACTATCGGTGCGCAGGTCCGCCACCCAGTAAGCTGTATCGGGAAACGCCTTGCGAATCTTGGGCTGCACCAGTCGCTCGGGCTTCAACTGCGCCAGGCCACTGCGCGATCGCACCGCCGCCAGTTGCATGGCGCGCTTGCCCGCCTGACCGGTGAAGTAGTAGCTCAGTGAACTCTCGGTGCTCACCCGCGAATAAATCGTTCCGTAGAACGCATTCAGGATCGGCGGGACCGTCTCCGGTTTGATGGCGTAAATCGCCTCGTCAACCACGCCCAGGCTGAACTCGGCCCCCGCGACTCCCTTGCCGCTGGCGTCCGTCGCCTTCAAGGTATAGGTGGCCGCCTCGCCCGGCTGATACTGCGGCTTCGCGGGCAGCAGTTGCACGTTCATCTCGTGCTGCACCGGAGGCACCTTCAGGCTCTTCGAGCCCTGGTACAGCCTGTTGCCGCGAATAAAGACCGCCGCCACATAGAAGTTGGGCGCATACTCGGCCTTGACCGGCACGTCAACCGTGATGCTGCCGCCCGTACTCTTCACCACCTGGCCGGAATAGAGGCCGTTACCCTCGGCCGTCACCAGCGCCGAGGTGTTCCCCTTGCCGGTCACGATCAGCACATGCGCCACATCGCCCGCCTGGTAGGTCTTCTTATCCGGCACGATTTGCACCCGCTCCTCGGTCGGGCCGCTGAACCACGGACTCTCGCCCGGCGCCCACAGAAACGCGCTTGCCTGCACGTCGCGCTTCTCCGGCGTCGTGGCCGTCACCAGTACGCGGAACTCGCCTGCTTCCGGAATTGTGAGCTTGACCTGCCCCTTGCCGCTCACGTCGGTTTGACCTTGCGCCGTGGCAACCGAAGCGAGTGCGCCCTTGCGCCAGTCCCAGCGATTCATCTCCACACGAAACGCTGTCTCCACCGGCTTCTTGTCATAGTCCTGCGCGATGACGTTGATGGTCGCCACGCTTCCCTTGCTGTAGACATAGGCGTCCGGCTGCGCGGTGACGAAGAAGCTGCCATAGGTCGCAATGGCAAAGCCGCGCCCTGCGATCTCGCGATTGCCGGCGTCGGTCACGCGCGCTTCAATACGGTAGGTCTGGTCCTGCTTCTTGCTGTTTACGCGGGTCGGAATCGTGATCTGCAGTTTGCCGTCCGCATCGAGCTTCCCGGTATTCTCGCTCTGCTGCTCGCCACCGCTGGTGTCGCCTTCTTCGTCGCCTTCAGCAGCACCAGCCTGGACCTGCTCGTCATCGTCCTCACGCGGCACGGGCCAGTAAGGAGTGGCGTGCACCACCCACGTCACCTTCGCGTTGGCAACTGGCTCGCCGAAGTAATAACGCGCGTCGATGGTCGCCTTGATCGGCTGCCCCTGCAATACGCGCGGCGTCTGCGCCGTTACCTTCACCTGGTACTCAGGCTTCTTGTAATCCTCGACGGAGAAGCTCGTCCCCTCGACATAGGTCTCCCCCGCCTGCATCGAAAGGTAGTAGAAACCGAGCTTGGCATCGGCAGGAATGGTGTAGTCCCAATGCGCGGTTCCCATGCCCGACAACGTCACCGTCTGCGTCCACATCGGCTGATAGGTTTGCGGATCGCGCATCTCCAGCCGCAGGTCGCGATTGCGCGGAACCTGATAACCGCTCATCGCCTGCGCCCGCACAATCGTCTTGAAATGCACCGTGTCGCCCGGCCGGTAGACAGGCCGATCGGTGTACGTGTAGCCCTTCAGGTTTTGATCGGGATTATTCCCCAGGCTCCACGCACCTGGAGTGTTGACAGTAAACTGGTCGCCGCTGGTGACCAGCACCGCGACGTTGGCTTCTTTGCCGACCTCGATCGACGTGTCCATCAGACCTTGTGCGTCAGTGGGCTTGGCGGCAACTTGCTTGCCGTCGCTCCACACCCGCAGCTGCGCTCCGGCAATCGGGTCTCCCGTGCGGCGATCGACGACAAAGCTCATCAGCCTGCCGGGCGCGGCCTTGGTGATGACGGCAATCTCGGTGATCACGAGGATGGTGTAAGCGCGCAGCGTTCCGTTCGTCGCCTCGACCAGGTACACGCCCTTGTCGGTCACGGGAACCGGTACCGCTTGACTCTCCCAACGCTCATGCGCTGGTACCGTCCACTTCCACACCGACACCACTTGTTGCTGATTCAGGATCGGCACCTGGGCATAGCTTTGCGCCTGCGGACTCTTTTTCTCCTCCCTGGCTCCCGCCTGCCATATCCGGATCTCGTGTCGCGATCCTGGCGAAAACTGCGCACGCACGAAGTCGCGCACCCACGCCCAGCGACGGTGCTTCCAGGCATGAAACTTTTCCAGCCAGGTGTGCGCCTGCCTCGGCATGCGCGGCGCCTGCCCGCCAAAGGTGTGCAAGTCCTGCAATTGGGCGAAAAATTTAATCGGATCATTCACCCGGTATACGCGGAAGTCCAGCGAACCGACGTTATGCGAGTAGACCGAGACCTCCGGCTTCTCTCCCGGCAAATAGGTGCGTTGGCTGGTAAGCGAGAACGACACCGCTGTATCGGCGTCGTCTTGCGCCAGCAGCGGCGAAACTAACGAGAAGCACAGCAGAAGCGCCAGAATCATGCGCAAGATCGGAAGGGGCGCGCCTTCAGAGCTTGCCCTGACTTTGTCGAAGGGTGCACCATTCAACCCTATGGACTGAAGGGGCGCGCCTTTAGAGCTTGCCCTGACCTTGTCGAAGGGTGCACCATTCAACCCTATGGCTTGAAGGGGCGCGCCTTCAGAGCTTGCCCTGACCCTGTCGAAGGGTGCGCCGTTCGTCCCTATGGACTGAAGGGGCGCGCCTTTAGACCCTGCCTTGAGCTCGCCGAAGGGTGCACCATTCAACCCTATGGCCTGAAGGGGCGCGCCTTTAGAGCTTGCCCTGACCCTGTCGAAGGGTGCGCCGTTCGTCCCTATGGACTGAAGGGGCGCGCCTTTAGACCCTGCCTTGAGCTCGCCGAAGGGTGCACCATTCAACCCTATGGACTGAAGGGGCGCGCCTTTAGGCGCGCCGTTAAACGCACTATTTTTGTCATCCCGAGCGGACTTTAGTCCGCGAGGGATCTGCGGTTCCGACGCTTGCAGTTGAATGACGCCTGCCTTATTAAAGGCGGGGCTAAAGCCCCCAGGCATCAAAGGGGCTGTTGCGGCGCGGCTAAAGCCGCGCCCCTTCAAGCCGCGCCCCTTCAACACGCGCCCCTTCAAGCCGCACGCTTTCGAGCCGCGCGCTTTCAAGTAGCGCCCCTTCCGGCAACGTCCGTTCCAGCTGCGCCCCTTCAACTCGCTCCCTCTGCGCCTCAATCGCCACCTCGGAGGATGTTCCACCGATACACTCCCAGGAAACTCGGATTGGAGGCCACCGGATGCCAGCGTGCCTCCGGATGGTTCATCAGTTCCGCAATCGAGGGTCGCCGAATCTCTCCCGGGCCGCGCCCGATCGGTCCCGTGTGGTAGACCACAAACTCCTCGCTGCCGGGCTCGACCTGGCTGTGGCCCACGAAAATCATGGCGTGAAACGGCATGTCGTGGCCCTCTTGCCGGAAGAACAAGAGATCGCCGGGGCGCGCCCGGCCGAGGTCGCGACTGATGAAATGCGTGTTCCGCCGCCACAGAGTCTCGGCATCGGCGAACTCCGCGAACGCGCCTTCCCGCAGGTCAGCCTCCTGAAAGTTTCCCCCTCGCACGCGAAACAGCGCTGCTCCCACCGGAGTAAACGGAAACTGATACTGCCGAATATCGCCCGCGTCCGCGGCTACCGGCAGCGCCATTGCCTGGGCCCATGCGGAGTCATGCCGGCGCAGGGCCTCGCGATAGGCAAAGCGCAACAGCGCCGCGCAATCGTGAATCTCCGCCGGCAATGCACCGGGGCGGTAATATTGCGACTCCGCCAGCAGGGTGAACCATCGCCGAAACGCCGCCCGATCGGCCGCGTCATGCAGGCGCAGGAAGTCGGGTGTGCCGTTGCCGGTCAAGTCGCCCGCGTCGAGCGTTGTTTTAACCGTGATCTGTTGCGGGGGATAACCTGGAGCGATAACCCGGACCGTCGCGTCGCCTGCCATCACGCCAGCCCGCAGCAACGCTATCGCGGACCGGCCTTCCGCGCTTACCGATTCCACAACCACGCGGTGCGGTGAGTCCGTCTCGACGCGTAGCCCCCGCAGATCGCTGCCGCGGAAGCCCAGAATTTTCAGCTCGGCGGAAGAAAATCCATCGGCGGATAACGTGGTTTCCGATAGTTGCAACTGCAAAACCGCAGGCGTCAGGGCTCGCCGGATGGTAAGAGCACAGACCACCGTCGCGATCGCGACGACGGCCAACACTGCGGACCAGCGAGGCAGGCCGCGCATGAATCGTTACCCTCCGGAGAAGCGCGGATTATAACCCACACTCGAAAGCGCCACGATTACTCCGCCCGGTTTCGCAAAACTCTCGCTCCACTGCCCGCGTCCCGTGACTCCGGGTTAGGTTTGAAGAAGATTCGCTTCCGGGCAAAAAAAATCCCCTCAGCCGATGCTGGGGGGAGAAGGGTCTAAAAGGGATGGTTTGACTCTACGCTGTTGCCGTCGCACGGCAAGCGCCAGATTGCGCCAGCCCAGCCAAATGGCCGTCAGTCCTTAGCGCGTAGAGCCCGCAGTTCGCCCAGCAACCGATCCACTTCTTCCGCCGTGTTGTAGTGGGTCAGCCCGATACGCAGCATGCCGCCACTTTTTTCCACGCCCAACCGCTCGGTCAAGTTGATCGCGTAATAGTTGCCATCCCAGGTAAAGATGCCGCGCTCGCCAAGATAGGTCGCGAGTTCGCGGGGCGTGTGTCCCTCCATGCGGATCGCCACGGTCGGCGTCCGCCGGTCGAACTTCGCTGGATCGGTGATGCCGTAGAACGTCAGCCCCGGAATTGCCAGCAAACCCGTGACCAATTGTTCGCCCACTTCGCGCTCGTGCTGCTGGATCACGTCGTAAGCCACAAGGATAGCCTCTCGGCGCGTGCTCGCCTCAGGCGCATGATGCCGTCCGAGATCTGCAAGGTAATCGATGGCCGCGATTAACCCGGCTAAACCCTCGTGGTTCTGCGTGCCGGTCTCCCAGCGGTCGGGCAGCAGCTCTGTGGCGGCGCGCAGCTTATAAGGACGCAGCCGCAGCAGTTGCTCGCGCTTGCCGTACAGAATCCCCAGGTGCGGCCCGAAGAACTTGTAGCTGGAGCATGCCAGGAAGTCGCAATCCAGCGCGCGCACGTCGATGGGGCCATGCGGCGCGTAATGCACGGCGTCGATGAACGCCATCGCTCCCGCGGCATGCGCCTGGCGCACAACTTCCTCCACCGGGTTGATCGTGCCCACCGCGTTGGCGGCCCAGCCGACCGCAACCAGTCGGGTGCTGCGGCGAATCTTCGCCGACAGATCGAACATATCGATGGTGCAGTCGCCGGGCTTGATGTCGGCGGTGCGCACCTTCACGCCACGCTCTTCCAGACATACCCAGGGAGAAACGTTGGCATCATGATCGAGACAGGTCACCAGCAGTTCGTCACCTGCCTTCAGTTCGCGGCCCATGGCGCGGCTCAGGGCAAAGGTCAACGTGCTCATGTTTGCCCCGAAGACGACTTCGTCCGTCGCACAATTCAAGAAGTCGGCCATGGCACTGCGCGCGTCGGCAATCATCTCATCGGTGCGTCGGCTGGTAACGAAGGCGCCGCCGGTGTTGGCGTTGTATCCCGACAGGTAGCTCGAGATGGCATCGATCACGCTTTGCGGAACCTGCGTGCCGCCGGGAGCATCGAAGAAAATCGCCGACTGGCCGTTCACCCTCTGGTGGAGCGCCGGAAACTGCCGGCGAACCCACTCCAGATCGATCTTGCGAGCGGCAATTGCTTGGGGACTGGATGACAAAATACGTTACTCCTTCACGGCGTTCAGAAAGTCGGCGAGCATGCCATACGCCGTGGCTTGCGGCCCGGGATCGCGCTCGCCTACGATCAGCTCCGGGAAAATGTCGGTCTCAAACGCGATCAGCAGAGACGTGCCTCGCACCGAGGCCAACGGATCGCTCAGGCTCAGCCGCTCCGGCGCAACCGAGCCGCGAATGCTTCCGTCGGGCTGGCGGCGTGCCTTGCCGATCAACTTCCAAGCTTCGCCTGTGGCGCGCGCCTTGCGCAAGTCATCCGAGGTGATTCCGCGGATACCCTGGCGCGAAATGTCGCTTAACTTCAGGCTGCCATTCATCAGCACATTCACCAGGGCGACGACTTTCACGGCTGCGTCTATTCCATCGATATCTGCGCTGGGATCGGTCTCGGCCACGCCCAACCGCTGCGCCTCGGCAATCGCATCGTCAAAGGTCATTCCCACCTCCATCGCGTCGAGAATGACGGTGGTCGTCGAGTTCAGAACGCCACGAAAGCCCAGCACCTCGATGGCCGGCAGCACCTCGCGAAACAGCGAATAGACGGGCACACCGTCCATCGTCGCCGACTCGAAGAAGAAGCGTTTCCCTCGCCGCTCGGCCAGCTCCGTCAGCTCGCGATAGGCATGCACTACCGGACCCTTATTGGCGCTGATGGCATGCGCTCCGGCCTCGAGCGCGGCACGAAGGTAGTCGGTTGCAGGCTGGCCCGTCTCAGCGTTGAGCGACGATGCCTCGAACAACGCGTCGGCCTTTCCCAGCCGCAGCCACTCCTCGACGTCGGAAACCTTACGCCCTTGCGAGAAGTCTCCCGCAAGCAGCTTGTCCAACGGAAAACCCTCGACCGCCACCAGCCAGCCCAGGCGCCGCGACGCGATTCCAGTCAGCCGGCACTGCATGTGGTAGCAGGCCGCTAACTCCTGCCCTTTCTTCTGGAGCAGCGAGACGACGGCTTTGCCTACGTTGCCGAAGCCGATCAGGCACAGGTTCAAAGTACGAATGCCGGTGTCTCCCAAACTAAGCTTCTGCGTTCGCTCCTCCATTCTAGCTGGCGATCGATTACGGTTCAGTGACATCTACTCTGTATTATTGGCTGGAATTTCAAAGCCTCGTGCCTCGCGGCCTGCATCCATTCTCCTGGAGTTTTGTCCCGCGGCGGAAAGTGCTGTTGAAAACCCTGCCGCGGCCATGGCAATCCTCATTTATAATCTGGAGTTAAGCTGAATCCCTGATGTACAGTGCCATCGATCGCCGCACGGCTTCGCTCGCAAGTGGCTCGCGCATTTCGCAGCTTCGGCCAGTCAGCCTAACACCCGTACCTATCTCGATTTTCAAGGAGCACCAGAATGGCCATTAAGGCAAGTGAGTACATCTGGTACAACGGGCAACTGATTCCCTGGGATGACGCCAAACTGCATGTCATGGCTCATGTCGTTAACTACGGTTCCTCGATGTTCGAGGGCATTCGTTGCTACCAGACGGCGAAAGGGCCGGCAATTTTCCGCCTGCGCGACCACCTGCAGCGCCTGCTCGATTCCTGCAAGATCTATCGCATCGACGTTGACTATTCGCTCGACGAGCTTTGCCAGGCGACGGTGGAAGTCGTCGGCAGGAACAACATCTCACCCTGCTACATCCGCCCCATCGTGCTGCGCGGCTACGGACAGGTGGGAGTCAATCCCTTTAACTCGCCGACGGAGGTTTACGTCGTGAATTACGAATGGGGCAAGTACCTCGGCGACGCCGATGCCGATGAAGGCGTCGAGGTCTGCGTTTCGTCGTGGTCGCGCATTGCGCCCAACACCATGCCCACGATGGCCAAGTCGGGCGCGAACTACATGAACTCGCAGCTCATCAAGATGGAAGCCATCGTGAACGGCTACGCCGAGGGCATCGCGCTCGATGTGAATGGCTACGTCAGCGAAGGCTCGGGCGAAAACGTTTTTGTCGTGCATAAAGGGCGGCTCTATACACCGCCGCTCGGCAACAGTGTGCTGCCTGGAATCACCCGCAACTCGGTGCTGCACATCGCGCAGGAGTTGCAGATTCCCGTCGTCGAGCAGATCATTCCCCGCGAGATGCTGTACATCTGCGAAGAACTGTTCTTCAGCGGCACCGCGGCCGAAATTACGCCCATTCGTTCGGTCGATAAGATCAAGGTCGGTAACGGCCGCATTGGCCCGGTCACGAAGGCGGTCCGCAATCAGTTCTACGGCATCGTCAAAGGCACCGCGGAAGACCGCTTTGGCTGGTTGACACCAGTTCCGGTCAAGCAGCCGGTCACGGTCTAGCGGCGTTCGCAGAACGAACCTCAAAGGGCGCACATCCGCGCCCTTTTTCGCTGCTCTACTTCTGCTGAATACTCTCCAGGTATTTCACCAGGTTACGGATTCGCAGTTGCACCTGCGTCGGCTGATGCTGTCCAAGCGACAGAAACACCGGTCCCCAAACCGGCATGTCCTTGCTGCCGTGCGAGGGCGTAAGCGCATCGCCCTGAATCACGGCCGCGACATGCGCTTCAGGATAGACACCGTTATGGTTCGCCGCCAGTCGAGTGAGATCGGTGGGAGACGTTTTGAGCGCCGGAGCCGCTGGTCCATCTCCTCGGCCATCGATCCCATGGCAGGAAGCGCAATAAGCCTGGTACATCGCCTTGCCGGATGTGGGATTGGAGTAAGGTGCAGGTCCATGTTTGATTTCAGGAGTAGAGGCTTGCGACGCGCCAGGCTTCGCCGAGTTATTCTGCGCGACCATCGAGACGGCAAAGATCAGCAGCGACGCGACCATAATGGCGCTTACACGGGTAGACATAGGCGCTTCTTTCCGATCACGCAGGGTGATCGTTAACGGTTAACTATCAAACCTTGGCGGACGCGCAGCAGTGCGCGGCGTCACAGACCAAGGTTAGTTTGAGGTGGCCGTCCTGCAATGGGAACCGATTCCAAAAAGCGAACGCATATGACAGCGGATCCGATCGCACCGGCAAAAGGACGGGGCTTATGACGCCGACCGCCGAGGTTTCCCGACCAACACGCCGCCTGGTCATCGGATGCGCTGCGGTCTTCGGCCTGATCACGTGTCTGATCTGCCTGCGCGAATGTCCATCTCCGGATTTATCGCTAGGCTGCTTGTTCTGCTTTTCTCGGGGCTGGAAAATGTGGCGTTCTCGCCTGAGCCTGTCGCCGTAGATCGCGCATCGTTGATTCGGCCGACGCAGTCAAACCGGCATCCGCTTCAACTGCGGACTGGCAATCAGCGGCGCTTCGGTCGCGCGTTGCACATCCTCAAAGGTAAGGCCTTCGGCGATCTCGTCCACCACCAGCCCGCTTTGCGTCACGTGAATGTAGGCCATCTCGGTGACGATGGTGTTCACCACGCGCAGACCGGTAATCGGCAGCGTGCAGCGCCGCAGGATTTTTGGGGCGCCGTCGCGCGTCGTATGTTCCATGGCGACGATCACGCGCTTGGCGCTGGCAACCAGGTCCATCGCGCCGCCCATGCCTTTCACCATTTTGCCGGGAATCATCCAGTTGGCGAGATTGCCTTCTTCATCGACCTCCATCGCGCCCAGGACGCTCAGGTCAATGTGGCCGCCGCGAATCATGGCAAACGAATCGGCGCTGGAGAAATAAGCTGTCCCGGGCAGCTCCGACACGGTCTCTTTGCCGGCATTGATCAGGTCCGGATCTTCTTCGCCGGCGATGGGATAAGGTCCGACGCCGAGCATCCCATTTTCGCTCTGCAGCACAACTTCGATACCAGAAGGCACGCAGTTCGCCACCAGCGTCGGCATGCCAATGCCTAAGTTGACGTAGTAGCCGTCGCGCAACTCGCGCGCCACGCGGCGCACGATGCGATCGCGCTTCTCGCTGTCTTTCTGCTTGTCGAGCTTCGGAGGTGTCGCCATGCGATTCCCTCAATGCGTCGGATGCCGTTCAGGGGCTAAAGCCCCTTCAATGTTGCGTCGTTGCGGCACGACTGAAGTCATAGGCTGCTACCAACCATTCGTGTGTCGCGGCACGACCGAGATAACGTGCTGTCAAAAACCGTTCCTGTGTTGCTGCACGACTGCCTCATGATGCTGCTACAGACCGTTCGTGTGTCGCACGACGCTTCGTATCAGGGCCCGGCTTCAGCCGGGCCGCAGCGACGCCCGCTCTCCTGGGCTTCAGCCCCTGTCTTCTTTTGCCGCGCCAAAGACGCATAACTGAACGGGAACGCCTCGGGAGAATCCACCAGACCCGCTTTCACCGGGTTCTGCGCAATGTATTTCCGGTGCTCCAGGAAACTCTCGCGATCCTTCACCCGCACTTCAGAAAAGCCGCGCTGCCAGACCTCACCCGCATATCCGAGATCTTTCTTCACACGATAGGAAAATCCACCCTTTATGAACTGCACGGCTTTCTCGATCGACATATCGGCGCCCACTGTGACCAATAAATGAACATGATTCGGCATCACCACGAAGTCATGAACTCGAAATTTTCCCGCTGCCACATACGAGCGCAGTACGTCGATGAAAAGTGTGGCATTGCGCTCGGATTGCAACAGCGCGCGACCCATGCTGGTCTTGGTCGTGACAAAGAACGTACGTGACGACCTCACGATCTCATCGGCTAGCGCGTTTCGAGTAGGTTTCGCCATAAACAGGGGCTAAAGCCCTTTCTTAGATTGCCGTGTTGCGGCACGACTTAAAGTCGTGCCCTGATACGAACCGTTCGTAGGCCCTGATGCGACTCTTTCGTTCGCATCCCAACGGCACGACCAAAAGTCGCGCCCTGATATAAGCCGTTCGCCGAAACTTCACACAATCACGCTTTTCTCAGGGTCCTTCTCTCAATGCGCTTCTCGTAATCCGTTGCCCTGGAAAATGCGTTTCACGTAGACGCTCGGCGTGTGCACCTGATCCGGATCAATCTCTCCCGGCTCGACCAGCTGCTCGACTTCGGCGATGGTGACCTTCGCTGCCGTCGCCATCATGGGACTGAAGTTGCGCGCCGTCTTGCGATACACCAGATTGCCCCACGTGTCGCCCTTCCACGCCTTGATCAGCGCAAAGTCGGCCTTCAGCGCGCGCTCCAGCACATAAGGACGTCCATCGAACTGGCGCGTCTCTTTGCCTTCTGCCACAACCGTGCCGAAACCCGTCGGCGTATAGAAGCCCGGAATGCCTGCGCCGCCGGCGCGAATCCGCTCCGCCAGAGTTCCCTGCGGAATCAGCTCCAGATCGATGCGGCCGGTCAGCACCATTTCTTCCAGCAGGCGGTTCTCGCCCACGTAACTTCCCTTGTGCGACCTGATCTGTCCCGCGTAAAGCATCAGGCCGAGGCCGAACTCGTCGACGCCAACGTTGTTGCTGATGGTATTCAGCTCCTTGACGCCCTTCTTCACCAGCGCGCGAATCAGGTTCTCCGGAATCCCGCACAACCCGAAGCCTCCAACCATAATGGTGGCTCCGTCGTGAATGTCGCGGATGGCTTCGTCGGCATTGGCGACGACCTTACTCATCGGCATAGAAATTTCTCGGAAGCGAACTCGCGATTGTAGCAGGCAGTTTGTGCCCGAGCCGATCGCGGCGAGTGGAAGAAGGCCCCTTCGACGTTTGATCTGGAATCAATCACTTAGCGGGCGAATTTCCCGCAAAATATTAAAACCAAACGAGTTACAGGGCAAAATATTGAGTACAAAGGACTTAGATGCCGTCTTCAAGTACACTCCCTTGGCTCAGCGGTGTCTTGGCGCCGCCGTCATTCGCCGGAAGCGGCCGCTGGACGAAAAGGCGTTGCGAATCAGGTCACGCGAGGGCGCGGAAAGCGACGCAGGCGGACAGTCACTCAGTTTCGCAATTTCTAAAGCCGCGATCGGGCACACTCGTCCCACCCTGCGCGCTGGATGGCATTCGCAGATTCGTCCCGAGCCCGATTTTCCCCCGCTGCTTACCGAATGTGTCGCCCCGCGCGGGAATAAGCTTGCAGCGGCTAAGCCCGTTCGCCGGCCGGCGTGACCTGGTGCCCGCGCCTTGCGGCCACCGATCGCAAAGGCTTCTTCGGCGCCACATCCGGTTCGGCGGACACGGAGCGGGCAGGCTTCTTCGGCACGACGCATTCTTCAACAGCTACCGGCTGCGTGGCTTCCGGCAGCGGGACCGGCGGCAGCGCCGCGACCTGCTCGTGGTCCGTGGGATTCTTGACGGAGGGAGACTTTGACGCGACGCCCACTATTTCGGGAGTGGGAAAGGCCCATCCCTGGCTGTCGTCCACCTCGGCGTCTTCGGGCAGGCCGAACTCGGCTTCGATGCAGTCATACTCGTCGGCAACTCCGGCGCTATCCTCGTTCACCTCGAAGCGGTTGCAGTCCTCGCCCCAGGCATTCGCGTCGCGCAGGTTGGTGGCGGCCTGTTGCAGGCCATACAGGATGAGTCCGGCGCGGCGGGTGTCGATCTGATCGTCGGCCAGGGCCTCGACGACGCGCATGAGCGCAACCTGCACCGAGTACATGTCCTCGAGCGCGGGCAGGTCGAGACGCCAGCGCTGGCCGTGGGCCCGGGCACGCGCCATGGCTACACCGCGCACGCGCAGGCGGAGATGAAAGTAGCAGTAATCGCGGCCAGCCAGGGCCGGCGATCCACAAAATGCTCCGTTCTCTTTGATGTGATTGCAGGTCTGAATTTCGTCTTCCATGAAGTAGCTCCAGTAATGCAGTTGTCAGTTCTCAGTTCTCAGTTCTCAGTTCTCAGTTCTCAGTTGTCAGTTCTCAGTTGTCAGTTCTCAGTTGTCAGTTCTCAGTTGTTGCAGTTGTCAGTTGTTGGTTCGCTCTCACTTCTCGCTTTGTATCAGGGCACGACTTTAGTCGTGCCGCATGCGAACGTTCAATCATGTGGGCCTTTAGCCCACCGAGGCCGGGTGCCCCGGGCCTCGCGTCTTTCGAGATCCGGGCGAATCCCTAACGCGGGAGAACTGTCCGTTGAAGGAACTTCAGCGTCAGCCCATCCCACTCGTTCGCTCGGACCAGTCCCCTCATGAGGACATGGAGTCCCAGGTCTCGAACCGCGCGAGACCTGGGGCACCCGGCTCGTGGCACTTCTCTCAATAAGTTTCATCTAGATATTCACCCCGTCCATAGAAGACTTTAGCCATCCTCCAGGCACACGACTCCTTATTAGCAGGCTTACAAGCGCGAGGGTTGTAGTCAATAGAGCGGAGCAGCTATGTCGCTAGAGCGAAGCAACTATTACGGAAGTAACTGGAGTGAAGTGGGAGGGCGGTGCGGTGAGGCGAAACGTGAAAGCACGTCATAGGTCGGGTGCCCCAGGTTTGGCGCTGTTCGAGACTGGGACTATCTTCGTCATCGGAACTGTGGTGTGCCGTCCATCAACACACAACACGACCTAAAGTTTCTATCCTACCCACCCGCCTTAAGGTCTGAAGCGCTGGCACGGACGGGTGCCCCGGGTCTCGCGTCTTCCGAGACCTGGGCGAAGCCTTAACACGGGAGAACCGTTCGTTGAAGAAACTTCAGCTTCAGCCCATCCTGCTCGTTCAATCGGACCACTCCCCTCATGAGGGCATGGAGTCCCAGGCACCCGGCGAGGCCCGATAACCGCTATAAGTTCTAGTTCGCGGTGGTGATATGAGGTCCGTCGCTCCCACCCAAGCCAAAGACAGGCTTGGATGGGGCACCCACATCATTGAGAGGCGCGGGAAGAGACCGGAAAAGAGTAGGCCACTCGCGCAAAATCCCCACTCAAGCAAAAGAAGCTTGAATGGGGCGCCTCGCCCGAGTCTCGAAACCGGCGAGACCCGGGGCGCCCGGCCCCGCCCTAGCGAAAACCGCGCTAGAACGGGGCACCCATGTATAGAAGTTGATTGGCGGGGCACCCGGCACGCGGCGAAGATGATATCGAAGTTGTTTGGCCGGACCAGCCGACCCTACCCCCGCGATAGCTACTTGGGATCGGTGGTGGTGGTCGTGGTGGTTTCCTTCTGCACGTCAGGCGCAGGAGTGGTGGTGGTCGTGGTCTGCTTGGTCTCGTTCGGCATCGGCGCAGGAGTGGTGGTTGTGGTGTTGGTGTTGGTCTGCTTTACCTGTTTGCCATGATGCTTGTACTTCGTGGTGGTATCCGTCGTCTGCGTGGTCTGCGCCGGCATCGGCGTCGCATCCTTGGTGGTTGTTGTGGTGGTGCTCTGCGTCTGCGCGGGAGCTGGTGTTGTCGTGGTGGTGCTGGATTCGGTGGTGCTCTGCGCCATTACGGGCAGCGATACGGCAAGCACGACGAGCGATCCCATAGCAAAAGCAAATAGTTTCTTGGATGTCATTTAAATCTCCTTGATTACATTGGCCAGACCCAAGGATAGGCTTCCTCTAGCGGCAAATCTGGTCACAATTGCTCGCTGCCCGGACATCGAGGGCCTTGGCCAAACGGCTCCGGGAAAAGGGCGACATTCCTGGGCGGGGCCGCCCTTTCCAATCAATTTGTAGTTCACTTCACACCGTGTGTGAGCCATCCAGTTAGAATTGAAGCAGGAGAGGATGGCGGAATGCGGTGGTTTTTACGATCCAAAATTCATAAGGCAACGGTTACCCAGGCCGATGTGAATTACGAAGGCAGCATTACCATCGATGAAGCGCTCATCGAACGTGCGGGGTTGCTGCATGGCGAGAAGGTACTGGTGGTCAGCAACACCTCGGGGGCGCGGCTGGAGACCTACGTTATCCCGGGCGTGCGCGGCTCGGGAACGATATGCATGAACGGGGCCGCAGCCCTGCTGATCAAGAAGGGTGAAGAGGTCATTGTTATGGGGTTCGAACTCTCCGACCACCCGGTCTCCACAAAGCAGATCATGGTCGATGGCGACAACAAGTTTCTGCGATTTCTCTGACCCGGCCTTGCCCATCCATACTCAAGGAGCAGCCTGGACTCGCCCGGTCGCCGCATCGTAAGCGGCCCGGGCGATGCGAGCGATTCCCTGCTCGCGACCGATTCGACCGCGGGCGAGAGCAGACGGGGTGAAGCAAGCTTTTCGGTTACGGTCTGCACGGCGGGACTTCATACCGCAAGAAATAGCGCTTCTCGGCTTCGATTTCCTGTTCCTGCAGGACTCGCCAGCCCACGCGGCGATACATGGGCAGAGGACGCCGCGCCGTGGTGGCGTAGCCGGCGGTGAGTCCGCGGCCACGCAGCACGGCGAGACAGTTCGACCAAAAGCCGGCACACACATCGAGCGTCTGTGCCGCGGGAGTAAAAAATGTCAGGACCTCGAACGTCCCCGCAGACGCTTGCGGAGGCGCGAAGCCATAGGCCGCTGCCTGGAATTGGCGCAGTTCGACGTTGAAGGCCATGGTCAAAAGGAACTGGCCGGTCTGATTCCGCAGGGCACAAATCACCTGGTCTTCGTAGGGTACGCGTGTCCTGATCCGGCGTGCATCGGTGTCCCAGTGCCACAGGTTGCGGACCAACCGGTTGGTCTCCACCTTGGCGAATGATTGGTAGAAGGCCGACTCGTATTCGCGCACCGCGTCGCTGGCGGTATCCAGGACTTCAAAGGTAAGGTCGCTCATCCTCTTTTCTCCAGATACATGGGAATGGCGCGGGACGGTATCAGTCCGATTTGTGCTTTGGCTTCGACTGGCTCCTCGTCCGCGCGAACCAACCGGTAGCGCTGGCCGAGGATGGCGAGCGTGGTGATCATCTCCGTCATGGTGAAGTCGTTTCCCACGCAAATATGCTTGCCGGTAGCGAACGGCATGTAGGCCGTGCGAGGGACGTTCGCCTTGTGGGCAAAGCGCTGCGGCCGAAACTCTTCGGGGTTGGGGCCCCACGCCGGGTCACGATGAATTCCGTAGACCGAGATCAAGATCGTCGCTGACTTCGGAATTATGTAGTCACCGATGCGGTCTTCCCGGACACACTGCCGCGCCAGGTTGTACCCCGGTGGATACAGGCGCATGGTCTCCTGGATAATCTGCGCAATATAGGGAAGCCGGGGCAAGTCGTCCCACTGCGGCATCCGGCCTTGCAGCACGCGGTCGACTTCTTCGTGCCACTTGGCGGCGCACTCGGGATGCGAAGCCAACAGATAGAGGGCCCACGCCATCACGCTGGCGGTAGTCTCAAAGCCGGCGATGAAGAGGGTCTTGGTTTCGTCGATGAGCGCCTGCTGCGGCAACGGCTCTCCGCTATCGGGATCCTTTGCCGACATCAGCACGCTCAGAAAGTCGGGCTGCCCGGGCTGTCCGTTTGCCTGGCGCGATCGGATATGCGAATCGATAAAACGGTCCAGGGTTTCGCGATGGCCGTTCAACCTGCGATTCCGGTGTACGGGACAAGACAGTGGGATGGGAAAGAGCGAAGTGTTGTATTCGCGCAAGAGCCGCATGGCCTCACGCATGGCGTTTCCCATGCGATACGACGCGTCCGCGCCAATATCCGTAGACAGCAGCATGCGGCTGATTGCACCCATGGCCAGCCGCTGGGTTTCGCTCACGAGTTCGACCGCGGTTCCGTTCACCCGCTTGTCTTCCCAATCCCTCAGCACTTCACATACTGAATCGCACACGGTGGGAACCAGCTGTTTCAAATGCTCACCACGCAGCAGCGGATTAATCAAGGCCCGGCGCTTGCGCCAGGTATTGCCCTCGCTGGCAGCCAGGCCGTTCCCGATGACCATCGCCAGCCGCTTGTAATGCGCGCTTCTTTCGTAGTGCTCGCGATGCGAGACCAGGATGTGATTGGCGACCTCGGGGCTGGCAGTCGCCAGAAAACGTTTGTGAAGAACGCGAAACTTCGTCAAGCCTCCGTTGCGCCTGCCCTGCTCGGCGACGAACCGATGGGGAGCATGGGCAAACTCCTTCGCGCTTCCCAGCAGCCAATGGGTGTCGGCGCTCGGAATAGGCCGGGAGGTAGACGCAGCGGGAGCCGGTCGCGCGACATCTTCGCGTGGCGATACCTCGGCGTCAGGAATGGACGGTGACACGATCGTGTTCACGGTTGGTCTCCTTCATCAGCTTTCGAGTTTCGCGCACAAAACCTTCGTCGAGTCCGGCGCCGGTCTCGAGCAAGCGGGTGAGCAGGTGAGCGAAGCGAGCGATGCCCATGCCGTCAACGATGTCGTGATCGGCCGAGCCCGCCAGGCAAAGCATCTTTCGCTGCACCACCTTCCCTTCCGCATCCAGCTGCAGCCGGTTGGTGATGTTTCCAATGGCGATCGACGTGGTGTGGACCGTGCCGGCGATGGCGAACGAGGGATTGCCCGCGCCATGGCTTTGCACATTGGTAACCAGCAGTGTGCCGCTGATGCGCTTCAACCAGTACGGATCGCGCTTGATGCGCCAGGCAACGATGCGTCGAATCCAACCGGGATAGCGCGCCAGCCTGCGGCGCGCCTGCACCGCCGGATCCTCGGCCAGATCCGAAGCTCGCACCGCCTGCCGTATCTCCCAATTGATCTGCGCCAGCGTCTTGTTCTGGGCAGCGCGAATGATGTGGCCGACGGGAATTCGGACTCCGGCGGGAAGTCGCTTGTCGATGGGCGAGAGAATGTCGATGTCCTCGAAGGTCAGCAGCTTTTTCCCGTGGCGATAGGTATGCATCACGGGATGCTGCATGGCGGCCTGCACCGCGCAATAGACGACAAAGGCGTGAAAGGAAATCGCAATGCGCAGGTCTTTTTCGATCCGGCGAATGGCCGCCAGGCTGTCGGTGACATCGACTTCGGTGGTTCCGTGGATGACGTGGGGCCGGCTCTGCCAGAAAAAAGCGATCAGGGCATTGCGAATTTCGGGCCAGCAGGCTTCCTGGACAACAGGTTCAAGCTTCATGGCTAGGCCGCCTCCTCGCGATGCGTATCGTGAAAGAATTCCATGAACCGGCAAAGGGCCTCGACCGCCTCGAGCGTCACGGCGTTGTAGAGCGAGGCGCGCACGCCGCCCAGCGAGCGGTGTCCGGCAAGACCGTGGAAGCCGGCGATCTGGGCGAGTTCCAAAAACTTGTGTTCAAGCTCCTCGGTGGGCATCCGGAAAGCGACATTCATCAAGGAGCGGTCCTCGGCGGCGGCGTGGCCCTGGTAGAAGCCGTTGCTGTTGTCGATGGCGGCGTACACGCGCTGAGCCTTGGCGGTATTCAGTAAATGCATCGCCTCCACGCTGCCGATTTCGTCGCGGAGCCACCGGGTTACCAGCATGGTCACGTAAATCGCGAAGACCGGCGCCGTGTTGTAGATCGATCCGGCCCCGGCGTGGTTCCTGTAGTCCAACATGCCCGGCAGATTGTCGGGAATGCGGCGGAGCAAGTCGTCGTGCACCACCACCACGGTGACTCCCGCGGGGCCAAGGTTCTTCTGGGCGTGGGCGTAGATCAATCCAAAGCGGCTCACGTCGAACGGCCGGCTCAGGAAGTCCGAAGACATGTCGCAAATTTGCAGGACATTCTGCCGCCAGGGAGCACGATGGAATTGGAGGCCCTCGACCGTCTCATTGGAAACGTAGTGGAAGTAGGCGGCGCTGGCGTCGAAAGTGAGCTCCTCTTCGCGAGGCAGTTGGCGAAAACCATTCTCCTCGCCGCTCCACAGCACCCGCACTTGTCCTTCGCGACGCGCCTCGGCGATTGCCTTCCCGCTCCAGTAGCCGGTGTGAAGGTACTCCGCCACGAGGCCGGTACCGCGCAGGAAGCTCATGGGGACCATGGAGAACTGCAGCGTTCCGCCGCCTTGTAGAAACAGGACGTGGTAATCGGTGGGGACGCGGAGTAATTCGCGGATATTCGACTCGGCTTCTTCCACCACTTCGCGAAACCAGCGTGAGCGATGGCTCATGCCGAGCACCGAGAGAGCCTGTCCCGGCACCTGCCGAATCGCGCGCTCCGTCTGCTCCAGGACACTCTCCGGCAGAGCCCCGGGGCCGCCGGAAAAGTTGAAGCGATTTGCATCGATCGTGCTGGGTGACGAGACGGGAGTTCTAGTGCTTGGCATTTGGTCCTCCACGGAGGTCGGAAGTCTCTGGCGTTCTCCCCTCACTTACATATGCGACATGTACCGGCGAATTCCTCCATGCACCTCCAAGATTTCTGGAGCGGGCCTCTGCTGCGAGCGCGTCGACATGAAGGAGAAAGCCTTCGCTTGGGCAGGAATGGGTGTCGGGGGGGTACGGATTGGCGGGGAGCCAAGCCGTTCTGAGGGTATCCGTTCGGCTCCTTGAATTGCCGTTCAAGGCAAGGAGTGGGACCCGGCCGGAAGGTTGCCGTGGTATCCGATCTCGTTGCAAATACGGAGACTACCGCCTGATTGCGAGCCGTCGCGTACGGCGTCCCCGCTTTGGCGCACGAACTGCTCTAGGTAAAGGCGTAAGCAGCAACGGAAGCCAAGCGCTTCCCAAGCGACCAAACTTCAGTTTGGGTTCCACTGTGAGGAGCCCCCAAAGAGGAGGAGTTATGAAACGCAATGTTATCGTGGCCCTGACGATGGTGGCTCTGTCACTTCTAACCATTTCCAGCTTTGCCCAGAACAAGGTAAAAGCCGATGTGCCTTTCGCATTCCGCGTTGGAAATGTATCCTTGCCGGCGGGAAGCTACACGGTTCGCCCTGCCGCCGATCATGCGTTCCTGCTCCAGAACGGTGACGCGGGCTCAGCCATTTTGAGCACCTACCGTAACGATGAGAGGCTCAAGGCCTCGGCGCCGAAGATGGTGTTTCACAAGTATGGAGACACTTACATCCTGGTGGAGATCTGGGATGCTTCCGGAACCGAGGGCATGGTGATTCCGGAAACCAAGTTGGAGAAAGAACTGCGCGCCTCGAACTCGGCTCCTGCCTCAGGGGAACTCGTCGTGGTCGCAATGAAGTAAGACTGATTCCAAGGGCGGCCATGGACCCGGATGAGACCTCCTCCGGGTCCTTCCTTTTGTACCTCAGCGCCTCTGCGCGACCCCCACAACCAGATACTCGAATGGGATGCCGACGTTTCCTTACCTAGCAGAATCCCCTGTCCTGATCACTCAAGGTAGTATGGTTCGGCGCATTGCTTTCTCACGTGAGACCATTACGTCTCCTGACACGGACGATGCGGCCCATTGGGTAGCCATTCATGACTCCGGTAAAGTCCCTGGTAGCGGAAAATTTCTCGATCACCGACGGCGGCCCACTGCATCGGGTCCTGGCTCGTCTCGAAAGCTCCTGGAGCGAACGGCTCCTGGTCGTACGTCGAGCGCTAGCCACTACTGCGATAACGTGGGTCCCTTTGCTTCTCTTGTCCGCCTTGCAAGGATTGGCCTGGGGAAGGCATATCCAGATTCCGTTCGTTCGGGACCTGGCGGTGAACGTCCGTTTCTTGATTGCGGTTCCCATCCTCATACTGGCCGAATCAAACATTGATCATCGATGGCGCAACCTGGTTGTTGAATTTCTTCGATCCGGATTAGTCGACGAAAAAACTCTCCCCTCCTTTGAAGCGGTGCTGGAAAGAACAATTCGGTGGCGCGATCGAGACTTGCCGGAAGTTTTGTTGGCGATTGCCGCGATCCTCACTTCTATCTTCGTGGTTAAGACCGAGCTACTGATGACCGGGACATCCAATTGGCATCGACTGCCGTCGGGCGGAATGAGTGTGGCCGGCGAGTGGTTTAATTACGTCAGCACGCCGATCTTCCGGTTTCTTCTGTTGAGGTGGATGTGGAGGATGTTGCTGTGGAGCTCGTTGCTGTGGAGCGTCTCGCGACTCAACCTGTTCCTGGTTGCCACCCACACCGACATGGCAGCGGGTCTGGGTTTCCTCTCCGAAGGGCAAAAGGCATTCAGCCCAATCGTCTTTGCCGGGGGAGCTGTCATTGCCGGCGAGGTCGGCAATGCCATTGCGTACCAGGGAGCTTCCCTCTCATCGACGAAATTTATAATGATCGCCTACGGAGTTCTGGCCATTATCTTTCTGATCTTGCCCCTGCTGGTGGTTGCGCCCGTCCTGCTCAAGGTCAAAAGAAAAGGGATGCTGGCATATGGTGCTGTAGTGACCCTCCATGACCAGATGTTCGAACAGAAGTGGATCCGGCAAGAACATCCTGCGGGCGAGATGCTCCTGGGAAACCCCGACGCCTCGTCCCTCGCCGACCTGGGAAGCAGCTTCGCGGTTGTCAGACAAATGCGACTGGTTCCCATCGACAAGCCGACGCTTATCACGTTGGCAATCTCAGCGGCACTCCCAATGGTTCCCGTTCTTCTGTATGCAACGCCGACCGCTGAACTAATCCGCATGCTCAAGCTGCTCGGGTAAGCAGGACCGAATTTTCCGGTCGTGGCCGCTCGTTTCTGTCGCGACGGCACTTCGCGCCCGCCCCCGCTTCCACGCCGGTGCTGGTGTAGGCTAGTCGCGCAGACTTTCAAAAGCTGGCGGAGACCAAGTTGGAGAAGGAACTGCGCGCCTCGAACTCGGGTCCTGCCTCAGCGGAACTCGTCGTGGTCGCAATGAAGTAAGACTGATTCCAAGGGCGGCCATGGACCCGGATGAGACCTCCTCCGGGTCCTTCTTTTTGGTATCTCGGCGGATCGCCCGAGGCGCACGACGAGATGGGATGGGATGGGGCTGCCTCTATGCGAAAACACAATCAAAGAAAGGTTGCTGCCAACTTCGCAGGCAGCAACCCAGGATCGAGTATCTCGAATTGTCCTACCCTGCTTCCTGATCACTCAGGCAAGCTTCATCGGAGTAGCTTTCTGCGGATTGCAGCCAGCATGCCAGCCATGCCGAGTCCGATAAAATCAGTGGACCATGTGGTCGTAGCCGCGGCAACGGCTCCGGTGGCGACGAGCGATAAGGTCGCGGGCTCGGGCGTGGTGGTTTTGATGCCAGCGCAATTCCCCGTGTCAATGGTGTTGGTATCCATGGTAACGGCCCCATTTAAAGCGATAGCCCGCCCACAATTAATCGTCGCGCCGGTTGTGAGCGTGATGCTCTGGTCGGCGATAACACTCCCGTAGAAGGCGGTCGTGGTTCCAAGCGTGGCCGAACTGCCTACCTGCCAGAAGACCTGATCGTTCGCCCCTCCGTTGATAACGAGGACCGATGAGGCGCTGGCTGTAGTCAGCGTGCTGCCAATCTGGAAGACGATCATCGCGTTGCTCAATCCCTGAAAGTCGAGGGTGAGCTGTCCGGTGAGCTGGGCCGAGGAGGCAAAGAAGTAGACGCCGGAATCCAGCGTCAGGCCGCCGAGATCCTGACCGGTCAAAACCTGTGTGGGTGACAAACCTGCCAGGAAGTTATAGCCAGTCAGCGCGTCAGCCTGCGCCTGTGAGGCGACGGCATCATCGTCATGAATGGTCCCTAGCACCTTGCCAGGAGGAAATCCGGTGATCGAGGTCCCGGGTGCGACCCCGAGGTCCTGATCGACGACGCTGAAGCCGGTGTTGGTGACAGCGGAGGCGCCCAGAACACCAAAGGCGTCGGCGCTTCCAAGAACACTGGCATGAAGACTTAAGGCAGAAAGTTGGAGGAGCAGGCAAACGCAGAACAGGCGCACGAGATATCTCCTGAGCTTCCACATTCGGGTCTTGTCCTGCCGCTGGAAGGTGGGGGAATGGCGGGAGAGGACAACGTCATTATGTGCCACTCCGGCGCAATGTCAATGGCACCTTTGTGCACTCAGGTGTACGGGTTGGGTCAGAAGGTCCTGAACTGTTGACTCCATGAACTTCGACGCGATACGCGATAGAGGATTACTTAGGCCTTGCGGGTGCTTCGGTAGCAACTCTTCGGGTCCACACGGTGCGGATATCTTCCGTGTGTTCGCATAAAGAATCCCACAGACGCTAGCAGAACTACGCAGCCGTGGAAGCAGCCCAGCTTTGCTGTCGCGGGACAAGCTCGCGGCCGGCGTCGCTCCAGACCGCTGCTGGTGCAGGCAGTCGACGCATAGTTTCAAAGGATGGGGAGGAAAAGTGGAAATGGGTCTTGGTCGGGTGAACCAGCCAAGAAATGGTTTAGCAACGGGACACGCCATGCCGTCGTGAGCTGAAATCTATCAGGGTGGAAGACGGTGTCACCGGACAGAACTGTCCTGCGCAGTGCTTCTGGGCAACGTGTTCGGCTAAACTTGAAGACCAAGGGTTCTGAACAACGCTCGAATCAACGGATGGATCGACTACTCCTCATCCAGGGAAAGTTCTTCTGAAAATGCCCGCAAGCCCGGCGAGTGCAGAGCCGAAGAGGAAGAAGCTACCCGGTTCGGGCGTTGCTGTCGTGGTCACCGACAGAGTTACGAACGGTCCATTGAGGCCGAAGGGATCCTCCACCATGACCCCGTTCGCATACAACCCGTTGTTCCAGTATCCCTGGAAGGAGGCGACAGTCTGTATAAATCCAACGGGGAACTCGAAAGCGATGCCCGATGTGAGCGTCCCCAGAAACTCCATACCATCCGGTGCAGCGATCGAGAAGTCTCCCCCGGGGCCAAACTCCGCCTGATAGACGCCGACAAAAACGCCCCATGAAATTGCCGGAGCCGATTTGAAATCGGCACTCCAGCCGGGAGCAACCGGATTGAAATTGGCCATCCCTTGTTCTGGAGAGCCCAGACTGCCGGGATTGAAGTTGCAGAAGGTCGCGGCAGGTGTGCAGTCCATGGTAATGGTTGTGCTTAACGAGGGGAGAATGCCGGCGCGTGCCAACGGTGTGCAGCCCAGCAGCGCGGCGACCAGGGCAGTTACAGAAAGCCAGCGTCTCACGGTACCTCCTTCGCACCATCGGGTGCGATCGTGATGGTTCGCAGCGGCAGCGCAATCCTGCGGGAAACCGGACCGAATGCGCCAAGATCGGCTCTATTTCTACCACATTCTTGCTCCGGAAACACCCCGATTCGCGTTGCCTTTTTGCAGGTTCAACGGCATACCGACGTGCTACATCGCTAACTCATAAGTGCCCAAGAGCTTTCGTCCGTTTCGTTCGCGCTGCGTGCTTTGCGCTTGTCGGAACTTTCTTAACAATCTTCAACGTACCTCAGGCTAAACTGCCGCTAGCGAGGCGCACATGAGTTTCACCAGGAATCCAGGCCGATTCGCAGGTTTGCTGTACGTGCTGGTCTCGATCCCCGGCTTTTTCTCCCTGATGTATGTTCCCGGAAAGTTGATCGTGCACGGCAACGCAGCGGCGACGGCCGGCAACATCGCTGCCCACGAGGGGCTGTTTCGCCTCGGCATCGCCAGCAATCTCATCTGCCAAACCCTTTTTCTGTGGGTCGCGCTGGTTCTGTACGACCTGTTGAAAGGAGTGAACCAGCGGCAAGCCTCGCTCATGTTGACCTTGTTCGCGGTCTCGGTTCCGATCGCGTTGCTGAATGAGTTGAACGCCATCGCTGCCCTCATCCTGGTGCGTGGGGCCGATTTCCTCTCCGTCATGGAAAAGCCGCAGCGGGAGGCCCTGGCCATGCTGTTCCTCAATCTGCATGGCAGGGGATTCGATGTCGCCGAAATCTTCTGGGGTCTGTGGCTCGTCCCACTCGGACTGCTGGTCTACCGCTCCGGCTTTATTCCCCGCATCCTGGGGGTGCTGTTGATACTGAATTGCTTCACCTATCTGGTCGACAGTTTCACGTTCTTGCTGATGCCACATTACGGCCACATCGTCTCCCGATGGATGATGCCGCTTGGATTCGGAGAGATCTTCTTCATGCTATGGCTTCTGATCGTGGGAGCCAAGCCAAAGCCGTTGGCGGGTGCAGCGTCGTCGGCTGCGGCTGCTTAGGCGGACCGGTAAGCGTCCCTGGCCTGCGCGGTCCGTGCCCACGCCCTCGCCATCCCATGCCGTCCCTTGCCGGGACTCGGAATCGTGAATTCACGAAGGGACGCAGCCCTTCACGGCTCACGGAAAGTTAGTCACCTTCGGGGTCACGCGAGGATTCATGGCGGTTGCCTCGCCTGTGTCGTCGATCACATGGGTGATTTCGCCATGATCGCCCAGCGCCACGGTAATCATGTCGTGGAACCGCACCTCCGGGTTCTTCGGCGTCTCGATGGCCCGGGTCAGCACCACATCCGGATGTTGGAAGACGCTGTATATCCCTAGTCCCCACGCTTCATGACTCGTCACTGCATCCGCCACCTTGTACGAAGCCCACCCGTTTACCCCCGGCGCGCTGGTATAGCTGGCCTGGTCCGGAGGATCGTAAGGAATCTCGGACTGGTAAAAATACGTTCTCCCGCCATTTCCATTCCACAGAACCTGGAATTGCTGGTGATGCTCGACAAACAAGCCATAGATCGTGACCTGGTTTCCATTCACCACCAGTCCATTCTGGCTGGTATTCAACTTCCAGCCCACTCCGGCGCCATGGTCCGCTCTCCAGATCCACGTATGGTCGACCAGGGTGTCGTTGCTGTTGATTCTTAAATTAACCTTGGCCCGGCCCACCCCTGCACCGCCTACGCGAAAGAAAATATCGTGCAGCGTGATTGGCTGCTTTTCGTGGCGCGCCCGACTTCCCTCTGGCCCGACCTCGAGAAGCACGGGAGACTCGCTCGGCCCAGCATCAAAGAGCAGCCCGGCAATCTCGATCCCATCGGCATCGGCAGTCGTCATCGCCGCCGTGCCCTTCACAGGACGTAGCGTCGCGAAGCCCAATCCCAGTACCACGGTATGCGGCCGTGTCACGCGAATGGGCGCGGTCAGTTCGTAGATCCCCGGTGTCAGGATCAGGTTCTTGCCTCGCGCAAGCTGCTGGTTGATCGTCTCCGCTGTATCGACATCCGGGCGGGCAAGATAAAACCGTTCAATCGGAATCGTCTCTCCCGCGGTTTCCCCGCCGCTCCATGTAGTGCCGACGCTGTCGCGGCGTAGATCGGGAACCCGTACGCTGAACTCGCCCGCTGGGTTCACCTGGAGGAAGGGCTTCTCGCTCACCACTGGCGTACGCGCAACCTTGGTGTACGGGGGAGAAGGCCATTCACCTTCCGGCGGGTGCACCACGCCGACAAACACCATGTTCCAGTTTGCCCCGGTCCAACTCTTCCAAGCGCAGTTGCGCGAGATCCACTGCTGCTGGCTGCCGGAGTCGACATTGCCGTCGACAAGCGAATCCGACATCCAGCCCCCGCTTGCCCATCCGCGATGCTGGTGCAGCACCAGGTCGCCGCGCACGTGCATGCGCCGCAGCGACACCGCCTGCGAAACCGCCCACTGCATGGTGCCGCCCGACGGCGTTACCGAGAGCCCTTCCGCGGCCCGCCAGAAGGTCGTGGTTGCATTGTTGTGTTCGTGATTCGCATCGGCATGCATGTTGCCCGCGATCTGGGTTGCATCCGGTGAGGGGCCGAGCCCGATTACCTCGGTGTAGAAGCCTACCGGCACGTCTACCGAATACTTTCCGGGTAGAAACAGCAGCGCATTCCGCTGTGGCCCAAACTCATTGTGCTCCTGCGTGGCATACACCGCGTCGATCTGCTTCTCGATCGCCTGCGATGACATCGACGGACCGAAGATCAGCACATTGGGTCCGAAGTCAGGCTGCGCACCCGTCGCCGCACGCGCCGGCAGGGCCACTGCCAGCAACCCTGCGGTGAAGCCCCGCCATAGTAAAAGTCGAAACGCTCGGCTACAAAACATAAGCCCCCAAGGATTCGTAACGGTGATTGACGCAGGTTGGGTTGTGACCTTGCTGCACCACAGTTTCGCACATAAGAATTGCGATTCATCGGAGTGGCGTTTCGCCCTAACCCGGCATAAGCAGTACGTCAAATATACGGGTCAGGAGCCATCGTTGCCTGTCTTCTGAAAGCTGTGGCTCGAAACGAGTGTCCAGGGTCATTGCGGAGAGGATTGGGGCCAAGGCCGCCAATGCTGCCTGCAGCTTAGGCATTGAGATGTGCACGCACTAGCTTTTTCTTCGCGCTCAGGCCTGTCGAACTTGAATCAGCAACGGCAGGCGGACCGGAAGGCTACGGGCTCAAAGTGAAGTAGAAAGTAGCGCCCTTCTGGACCGCACCTTCTGCCCAGACTTCGCCTCCATGGCGGGAGATGATTCGTTGGACCGTGGCCAGTCCGATACCGGTGCCGGGAAACTCGCTGGTGGCGTGCAGTCTTTGGAACGGTTTGAATAGCCGGTCCACCAGGCTGGAGTCGAATCCCGCGCCATCGTCCCGGACGAAAAAGACCGTGCGCCCTAAACGATCTTCGCAGCCGAATTCGATACGGGCGTGCTCGTGATTGGAGGTGTATTTCCAGGCATTGCGTAACAGGTTCTCAACCGCTATGTGCAGCAGACGTGAATCACCCTGCACCGGGACACAGTCATGAATCACGAACTCGACCTGTCGGTTCGGCTCACGCCGGCACAATTGCTCGGCGATCGACCTGGCCATGGTGTCGAGATCCACTTTCTCCCGGTGCATGCCCGTGGTGGTCACGCGAGAGAGGTTCAGCAGGTCCTCAATCAGCTCAGCCATGCGGCGAGTGGCGTTACTGATTTGTTGAACGCAGTCTCTGCCGGAGGAGTCGAGCCTGGCAGCGTGTTCGACCTGAAGGATATGGCTGAATCCGTTGATAATTTCCAAGGGTCCCCGCAAATCATGCGAGACGGAATACGAAAAAGCCTCCAGTTCACGATTTGCCGCCTGCAGTTGCCGAGTGCGATCTTCAACCCGCTGCTCTAACTCATCGCGCGCATGTTGGAGCGCGCCATCGCGCTGATGAATCTGGGACAGCATCTCATTGAAAGCATTAATCAGTACCGAGACTTCGTCTTGCTTTCCCGTGGGGACAGCTCGAATCGAGTAGTTCTGTTCCTGGGAAACAACGCGCGCTGTTTCGGCCAGTCGTACGATCGGCTCCGCCACCGACCTGCGGAAAGCCATCGAGACCAGCAGGGCGGCGATCAGCGATAGCAAAAGGATGGCTCCTGCGATCCCCAGATACCTCTCCAGGCGCCGAGTTCTTTCATTCAGGTCAGACCGTATATATACGCTCCCGATCTGGCGTCCCTGGAATACGATTGGCTGGCGCAAGTAAACTTCGTCGTTGCGAAACCGGTAAAACGGCTTTTCAGCCCCATCTCCCGGCGCCCGGAGAACACGCTCTCCGGAATTTCTGGAGTATTGCGCGAACAAGTGTCCGTCGGCGGTGAAGATTCCCGCGGCCACAATATTGGGCAGGCTTTGCAGGGCCGCGAGCGTGTTCTCGGCGGCTTGCGGATCGTTGAAGGTCAAGGCTGAGACACTATTCGACCCAATGATCTGCGCCTGCGCGGAGAGACTGCGGATGAGACTTTCGCGGAAGGTGTACTGGTCATACAGGAAAAACGCTACGCAGGCCGAGAGCAGGGCGACACCGCTCACCAGGACATTCATCCACGTGAGCTTTTTCGAGATCGGTGAGTGTCGTAGGTCTAACATTCGTTAGTGGCTTTCCTCAGCGCTTCCTCGCATGACATTGACGGCGACTTTTAGCAACTCAGAACTTAACGACAAGCCATCTTGCTCGGTCGGGCCCAGGTTCACCGCAAAACGCACTCTCCCATCGCGCACGATGAACTGGATCATTCCGCCGTGCTCAACAAAGTCAGACATATCGCTTACCGTGAGCACCGGAGCGTCGTGGAGGGTGGCAAGAATATTTCTCAGATGTTCCTCCTCCGAGCTGCCGATAAACAGGATCGAGCAACTGAGGGCTTCCCGCGGGTGGGAGACACGTTTGTCGATGATCTTTCGGCCGTTGATGGTTTCGCCCGAGGTGATTTTGTCCAGAATCGGCCCGAACGGATCGTTCCCCAACACGCAAATCACGAAAGGATCGCCCGGCGCATAGCTCTTCCTGGGCCATTCAACGAACTTTCCAAAATTGAAAAGGTAGGCGGCTTTTACTTCGTATTCGGTAGGCTTCGCATTCTGCGCGTCCAAATGAGGGGCGGAATATGAGGTGAGAAGCAGGGCCGCTCCGATCCAGACTGCAACCTGACGCCGGAACGTCATTCGCCGGGCTTGGGAATGACTCCCGATCTGGATTGGATCCGCAGTAGGCATGGGCGTGCTAGACCATTATTTTGCGCTTGCCATCTTCTACTTCCATTGCCAGGTGGCCCTGCCGAAAATGGACCTTTTGATCCCAACCAAGCCCAGCGGATCGTAAAGGGCCTCGTAATGATAGGGCTGGAACAGATTCTGTCCTACGGCCGACAATCGAAGATGTTCGGTGACACCCCAGCCCAGCGACAGGTCGCCCGTCCAATAGGACGGTACTTTCTGGGCGGGCAGCGAGCTCACGTAACGAATCTGAAGGTCCGCGGTGATCGACTTGGGCAGGTCGAAGCCGGATTGGAGCAAAAGTTCATGTTGCGGACTTGATCCTTGCACGCCCGGTGCACTGCCGATGTCCGTCGAGCCCGGTCCTTTTTTTATGTGCATCTCGAGAAACGAATAGGACCCGCGCAGACGCCAGAAAGTGGCTGGCCTCCATTCGGAAGCAATCTCGCCGCCCTCGGTCGTCCCTTTGAGTCCGTTGCCGAAATTGGCCGGCAGCAGCAGGTGTGTGGGGGCAGGATCGGTCTCGACGAATGTCGGGCCAATGATGTCTTCACTGAAGAGATTGGCATATTGGTTGAAGAACCCCGCAATATCGACGTAGAGCTTGGAGCTGATAAGACGGCGGTATCCGAGTTCATAACCATTTAGATCTTCCGATCGAAAAAGTGGATTGGCGTTGAAACGCGCGAAGTACGGCAGTCCGCCCGGACCTTGACCGAGGTAGCTGGAAAGAAAGAAGTCCCGTTCCACGTCGGCGGGAGTGCGCACCGCATGAGTGTAGGCCGCCCACACTGTCTGAGTTGAGGAAGGCGTGTACAGCAGCCGAACACTGGGCTCCCACAAGACGCCGGTATAGTTCGTCTTCAGGACCTTGGTTCCGGCAAGCAAGGCGAGCCGGTTGTTCACCAGAGTGATCTCGTCCTGAAGAAAGGCGGTGTAGAGCTGATCGGTGCGAACCGGCGGCACGAAGGTGAGCCCGGAAACAACCTCGATTTCATCGCCATGGCTGAGATACAGTTCCAGACCCCAGGAGATTTGCTGACGTGGCAGCCTGAACCTGTCGAGGAAGTCAATGTCTACGGTGTTCCGGTCATCTCCAAAGTTCAACTCGTGGCGGGTCGTCCGATCATAGTAAGCGTTGAGCTGGAAATCCTTTCCATCGCCCAGCGTTCTTTTCCAGCGAAACAGCATATTCCCGCCGGCGAGATGGCCGTCGCCGTTAAGAATGTAGGTCGCGGGAGGGTCGTAGGTCGTGGCTTGCACGCTTTCGCCGAAGCTCTGATCGTACAGATCACCCTGGAGTGTGTAATTGTCGCGATTATGCGCACTCCAATCCATGCGAAAGCCGGCCTGACCTCCCTGCCAGTCGTCGTAGTTGACGCCATCCGGATGAAACTCGGAACTGCGGTCAAAGGCCTTGCCATAGATTCGGTAGGTAAAATTCTTTCCGTTGCCGGCGCCGTAGCGGGCTTCGGCGAAGCCCTGTTCAACATTGCCGCCGCCTGCTGAAAGCAGGCCTCCCTGCGTGTCTTTCGTGTGTTTTGTGATGATGTTGATGACACCGTTCACCGCATTCGGTCCCCATATGGTGCCGCCAGGCCCCCGGATGACCTCGATCCGGTCGATGTCCTCGATCAGCGTATCTTGCACCTCCCAGTACACACCGGCAGTGAACGTGGAATAGACGCTACGGCCGTCGATGAGCACAAGCACAGAACGCGACAACCGACTGCCAAAGCCGCGGATACCAATCGCCCACTCATCGCCACTGATACGCGCAACCTCTACACCCGGCGCGAGCCGCAACGCCTCCGGAATATTGGTCGCCCCGGAGCGCTGAATGTCCTGCTGGGTTATGACAAAGATTGCCGCCGGTGTCTTCCAGATGACCTCGGGCTCCTTGGTCACGGTCGTGACTTCCAGATTTCCAAGCTGTTCCAGGCTAAGACTCTTCAGCGACTGATTGTCGTCAGGAGCAGTGGGATTATCCGCTGCGCAAGGCAGTGACAAGGTGGAGACCGCCATGAGGAGGAGCCAGACGATGCAGTAAAGCGGTGATCTGTCGGACGTGGTGGGTATGACGAGCATCGTCGGAGTACGCTGACCGTTACGACAACAACAAGTCAAAAAAAGACACAGGAATCCCTTGGGCCTGCCGACAGCGATCACGTGGGATGCAGCAATCAGCAGCTCAGGTTGTACGAGCTCAACGAACTTTATGGGCCTTGCCGGATACGCTATATACTCCCTACGGTCGGGAGCGGGTTTCGATATGACAACCGTTTTGGTCGTTGATGACGACCCCTCACATTTAAAGCTCTATTGCTGGGTCGTCGAGCGCGGCGGGTTTCGCTCATGTGGTGCGCTGGTGCGAGGAAACGTTGTCGAACTTCCGCAGGCTGAACTGATCGATGTCGCCTTACTGGACTATCGCCTGGGAACTCAGCTTACTGCGGTCGATGTGGCGAGGCGCGTGAGGGCCCTTTATCCATCGATACCAATTTTGATTCTTTCGGATATGTTGTTCATGCCGGAAGACGTGGCGCCTTACGCTTCGGCATTCGTCCGCAAGGGCGATCCGGAACAACTCCTGCAAGTGCTGAGCTCGACAATCGGGAAACCGTCGCCCGATGCGATCCCGCCTGCCGCCATCTGAGCTCATGGTTCCAGCGGCCGCCGCCGGACTCGAAGATGAGAATGCCCTGCGGCTGTTGAGCCGGATTCCCTACCTCGTGCCGCCGCCTGTAAAGGTCGTTGGGATTGCGAGTCAGGTCGTGCGGCATGCTAAGCACGGGGTCGTAGTGATTAGACATGGGCGTCAGCACAACGCAGCGTGTCTGGATCAAGGCCGCACACGAAAACGCAATGGACGCCAGGAAAAGGTTGGAAAGAAAGACTCGCGTATGCAGCAGTCGGTGAACGGATTGCCGGTAAGCGATTGAAAAGGATGGAGCCGACGATCGGACTTGAACCGATGACCTGTCGATTACGAATCGACTGCTCTACCAACTGAGCTACGTCGGCCTGTGCTCGATTGTAAATGCCGGGGTGTTTACCGTAAAGGAGCGTAAGTCGCTGTTTTCCACTGGTTTCCGGCAATTTGCACTTGCGTAAGCTGTTACCGCATCCGATAATGATCGAAAGCTCTGCGGCGATTCTTCGAGCTTACATGAACAGATTTGCTCGAGCGGACGTACTTCGGATACTGCACATAACGGCGAAGCAGCTGGCCGGGTGGCAGCGTGCGGGGTTGGTCGCGCTTTCTGACACCTTCTCGTTCTCCGACCTGACACAAATCAAGCAGATTCGCGACTTGCGCGCCAAGCGTGTGCGTCCGGCAGCGATTCGTGAATCGCTGGAAGCCATGCAGAAACAAGTGGCCGGGATGGAAAATCCGCTGCTGGAATCCAGTTCGTTCAGCGTTGGCCGGCGGGTAGCGTTCCGCCACGAGGGCCGTTCCGTCGAGCCCATTGCGGGGCAATTCGTCATGGATTTCGGCCCAGTCGGCACGATTCTGTCGACCAAGGCCAAGCCCAGCGGCAAGGTCAAAGGTGAAAATCCCACGGACCTGTTCGCACGGGGTGTGGCGCTGGAAGAGCATCCGAGCACCCATGACGAGGCGATCCAGATCTATCTCCAGGTTTTAGAAGCAGATCCGAAGCATGCGGCGGCCCACATCAATTTGGGAACGCTGTTCTACAACCGGCAGAACTTCGAAGGAGCCGAGACCCACTACCGGGCCGCGGTCGAAGCCGATCCCCGTTACGCCTTGGCCTACTTCGACTTAGGCAACGTGCTGGATGAGACTGGCCGGATTCCCGACGCGGTGGCCGCATATCAAACCGCCCTCCTGCTGGCGCCGACCTACGGCGATGCGCACTACAATCTCGCTCTCGCCTATGAGCGGCTGCAGCAGCCTCGAAAGGCGCTAAACCATTGGAGGGCTTACATTAAGCTCGACCGATCAGGTCCCTGGTCGGTGCACGCACGAACGCAGATCGCGCGCATCCTCGAGGGCGACAACCTCAAAGTGGTCTACCGACGCCCAAAATGACCTCGCTGCAATCTCGTAGGCCTAACGCTTTCAATGGTTTACGGCACATTCGCTGATCGCGCCGTGGGCTTCTCAACGGGTTTGCGCCCATCACGAGTGCACCGCAGTTTTCACCAACTCCGGCTGAGCTCCTGACTCGCCGAATCCGAGTTCTTTGCATCCCACTTAAAGATCAAACTACGCGAGGAAAAGATTGGCAAGAAGCAGGCTCGTTGGTTTTCGGGAGCACAGGAAGTGGCTCGCGACTTCACTCCTTATTTTTGTGGCAGCGACGGGCGGCGTCTGGGTCATGCTGGCGCAAAACACTCCGCAAACCCAGATCGATAGTTCGGCAATTCTCAACCATCTAAACGCGGCCATTCGCTGGTACCGCAACGTCCAAAACGTAGACGTCACCGCCGGCCAGCCGAGCGACACGCTGTATCTGCAGAACGCCCGCAGCTTGGCCAGCCAGGCGGTGCAGTTGGCGTTTGACTCGGCCGAGGCCGAAGCGCGTCTGCTGGCGAGCGAAAAGAATGCTGCGGCCGGCAGCGAGTCCCCTGTGCAGGAGAATGCGACCGAGCAGAGCATCGAGAAGGCGACGGCCGACACGGCGCAACGCCTTCAGCAAACGCAAGGGCAGATCGATGACCTGGATAAACAGATCGAGCGTGCGTCCGGCAAGAAGCGGCAGGAGCTCATGTCGCAGCGCAGCGCTCTGCAAGGCGAGATGGAGCTCGACAAAGCGTTGCAGCAAGCGCTGGAAAAAATTCAAGCCTTCGCCAGCAGCAGCGAGAACGCCAGCACCGGACTGCTGGGCAAGATCAACGAGCTCAAGCGGTCGGTGCCCGAAGTGGCAGCCGCGACCACCGACAATGCGAAGGCAAAAGCTCCGTCGAATGGACAGACCACCAAGTCGACGCGCGCCGATTCGGCGGGACTGATTGGGCAGGCGTCCATCCTGATCAGCCAGATGGGGGACGTGCACGACATTGACCAGCTCATCGCGCAGACGAACCAGTTGCGCGATACAGCCGACCAGTTGCAGGCGCCGCTACGCGCCGCTTTGCGCGAGACCATACAGCAGGGACGCGCCGCCGCGACCCAGCCGCCGTCTTCCGATCCGGCGCAGGCCGAGGCCATTCAAAGAAGCCTGGCCCAACTGACCGCGAGGTTCAAACTCGTTTCCGGCGCGGCCGTCCCGTTGCGCCAGGAGATGATCCTGCTCGACGAATGCGCGGGGAACCTCACCCAATGGCGCCGTTCGGTGGTGAAGGAATACACCCACGTGCTGCGCTCGCTGCTGACCCGCGTGGCCATCATCCTCGGCGCCCTGGGCCTGGTCGCGATCTTGTCTGCGTTGTGGCGGCGTGCCACCTTACGCTACATTCACGACCCGCGGCGTCGCCGCCAGGTGTTGCTGGTGCGGCGATTCGTTACCGGATTTCTGATGGCGATCGTCATTGCGATCGGCTTCATCAGCGAGTTCAGTTCGCTGGCCACGTTCGCCGGCTTTCTCACCGCCGGTCTCGCCGTCGCTCTGCAGACGGTCATCCTTTCCATGGCAGCTTACTTCTTCCTGATTGGCCGCTATGGCGTGCGCGTCGGCGATCGCATCACGGTAGCGGGAGTCACCGGCGACGTGATTGACATCGGCCTGATCCGTTTGTCGCTGATGGAATTGGCGGGCACCGGCGTGGATCTGTATCCCACGGGCAGGGCGGTTGTGTTCTCGAATTCCGTAATGTTTCAGCCCTCGCCGCTGTTCAAGCAGATTCCGGGAACCGCCTATACCTGGCACGAGGTCGCCATCGCCCTGACACCGGAGGCGAACGCGGCAGTCGTGGAAAAGTCTTTGCTGGAAGCCGTGCAGTCGGTCTACAAAGAATACGAAGCAGACATTCAGCGGCAACATCGCGTGGTAGAGCAATTGTTCGATGCGCCGTTGGCCGCCCCTGAGCCACGCGCGCATTTACGCCTGGGCGACAACGGAGTGGAGTTCGTCGTCCGTTATCCCGTCGATATTCGACAAGCCTCGGACATCGATGAACAGGTAACCCGCAAGCTACTCGAAACGATCCGCAACACCCCGGAAATCAAGAGCGCCGTAACCGGCTCGCCAAGGTTGCGCTCGGCGATCAAGGCGTAAGAGCGGTGCCACATAGAGTTGGTTTAATTACTACCTAAGAACTCGGTGAACCACTCTAGGCCTTCCTCCGGCCTGGATTGGGAGCCTTGGTCTGACACAAGAAAAATCCCCGCTCACGCGAAAACAGCTTGAATGGGGCACCCATTGTATTTGAAATATGGAGGCGTTGTATGCCGTTGTAGGGGTGGACCACAATTCCGGTGGAAGGGCTGGACCACCCTTTCAAATTAGTTGGATATTTTCAACCTCGGGCACCCACAGTGTGGGTGGACTACAATTCCACTGGGAAAGGCTGGACCACCCTCCGACTGGCTTTTGCTACTACATCTTTGAGCGGCTACCGATGCAGGTAAGGCATTTCATAGTCTCCGCGGCGTTTCACGCTGTAGTCCTGGTATTCCTGGTGGTGTTTCCTGGGCGCTTCTTGGGCAGCCTGGTGTTCGATGATAAAGAGTTAGTAAGATCGCCTGCTTCCATCATTCATCATGGTCAGGTTGTGCATGTGCCGCTGTATCTCCCATCGACCTTACTCTACATACGACATCCTGCAGGTCCGCAGAAACTCGAAGATCGCGGGGCATTCAATACCCGGCCGGTGGACGATTATGACTCAGGTTTCGGCGGCGACTGTGGCGCTGCAGACTATCGGGTGTTTGTCGATCCTGACGCTCCTTTCTCGATGTGCGGCGTCGACGTTGCGGCTCATTTCGAGAAGAAGAAAAAAGAGCACGACCCGGTGCAGCGGCTTGGCCGGTCTACCGTTTTCGATATGGCTGCTCCGTTCTAGCCTGAACTTGGCTAGGGGCCGGGTACCGTCGTGAGCGTTGCGCGGCTATCAGTCCATAGGGATTTTATTGCAGGTGAAGCTTGCGCCCACCCTCTCCTGAAGCTTGGGCCCACCCTCTCGCCAAAAGCAGGCGAGAAGGATGGGGCACCCAGAGAATGCTGGACGACATTCCCGGTCGAAGGATGGGCACCGGCCCTTCAGGCACTTAGCGCATCAGGCACAGAGACAACAGCGCACCGGCGGCGATCGCGGCATCGGCGAGGTTGAAGACGGGCCAGCCGGCAATGTCGAGGAAATCAATCACCCGCTGGCACCGAACGTGATCGTGCAGATTGCTGGCGGATCCACCCAATGCCGCACCGATCGCAATCTTCGCCGACGAACTCGTGAAGAAGAAGCCCCGCTGCACCAGAAAAATCAGGCAGCCAGCCACGCCTAGCCACAGACACAGCAGGACGCAGCGATTCAGAGAAGTCCCCGCAAGACTCTTATTCGCAGCGTGGCGCAGCTGGACGTAGCGCCCGAACCACCGGGTTTGCTCGGGCGCCAGCTTCAGCACGATGGCCCGCTTGCTCCACTGGTCCAACCCGATAACCAAGCCAGCCGATACGATCAACGCAAGCACGAATCATCCTCCGACCAACCAAGGCATCACTTCGGCGGATGATTGCCTAAGTCCGGTGGTGGCTGCACCTGTGGGGGTGGCTCGCGCAGCGGCGCGGGGGCGGGACACGGTTGATAGTTGCACAACGGTTCCGGTGTCTTGGGCGGGCAGCACTCTTCGATCTTGCGCCGAAGCGCAGCCTCACGCTCGCGAGCCAGCTCGGCTTCAGCATGGGTCGCCGCATACAGCTCTGCCAGGCTGTGGGTTGCGTGTCGGATGGCCGTTTGCAACCCGGTCTGCGTATGCGCTTCGTTCAGCAAGGCACAGGTGTTCTGCGAGATGTGTTCCAGAATGCAGATCATCGCCTGATTCTGCTGATCGTTCTCAAACAGCGCCTGGTTGGTATATTGCCCCAACGTGATGAGCTGGCTGAATCCCCATTGCAGTAAGGTCTGGACCTTCTGGACATCGGCGTCAACCGCCTGAATGGCATTGCGGATGGCATCCAGCTTGCCATCCATATCGGTGAGAGTGTTGTTGGCGGTATCGAGCTTGGTATTGACGTTATCCAGCCGCGCATCGGCTCCATTGATGGAGTCAAGTATGTCTTGTGCTGATGGCATGCAATCTCCTTACAGTGGTTAGAAACCGGCGCCCGACTGTTCATGTCCTACCAAGTGGTCCTGGATGGTCAACGCCTGGTTGTACAGCGCTACTTCCTGAATCTTTCCGCGAAATGCATACAGCTGAGTGCCGCCGGGAAATGCGGGAAACAGATTTCTGCCGGAACCGATCACGAAGCTTCCGGAGGTGGCAGGCTTGAAGGTCGGAAACTTCGCCTGATACGGCGCAACCGAAGGCAGGGAGAGGTTCTGTCCGGTGCCGGGATTGTAGAGGTAGAGCACGACGTTGGTTCCATCGAAGGTAAGCGCGAGATACGTTGGTTTTTGAAACACGACAGCCGCCGGCGTAGGAAGGGTGTTGGTCAACTGGGTGAAGGTGGTTCCATCTCCCATCCAAACCTGCCATTCATAGGGTGTATTGGGAGTGGAGGGGCTGGCAGGTCCGGCATACAGTCCGAAGCCCTCAGTCTTCTGCTTCCCGGTAGCCGGCGCTCCGTTTTCAAAGAGGCAGTAATAATTGCCCTGGGGGTCGCCATTAAATTCCGCAATTACCCAGGCTTCAAGGGTGAACTGTGGCAGATTCAGGGCTGCGTCGAATGGCACCGTGACCATTCCGCCGTTTACCTCGATGCATGTGGCGGCGGCATCCAGTTCGAGTATTCCTGGAGTCTGTCCCAAAACGATCGTTCCACCGTTATTGAAGGAGTGGCGATTCTTATCGATGGCCCCGGGCGGCTGGAATCTGGAGTAGTTGCCGGGATGTTTTCCTAGCTCTTCGGCGGCGATTCCGCCGGGCTTAGGAGGCGCCACCGCCGTGGCAGCGGGTTCGCCTAAACGCCAGTACGCGACAAGGCTGGCCTCAGCTTTGATCGTCGAAGGATAGTCCACGCCCGTGCTGGCTCCTATGTTCGAAGAAGTGAAGGAGGCGCAGCCTACAAAACCGAAGAGCGAGATAACGATTAGAACTACCAACGGCACAAGCAGGAGATAAAGATGCCCCATTCGTGTCCTTTAATCAGCAACCGCGCAGCATCGCGATCTGCGTGGCTGCGCTATGCTTACCTGGTCAAAAAGAGTGCCAGCCCAGCAGCAGAAATCCTGCAAATGACAAGCCACCCAGGGCCAGAGAGATAGCCCGATGCAAGCTGACCCCAGCAGCCTGGTCGATAGTATGCCGCGTGCCCTCCAGGACCCAGCGCGCCGCCGCATACACCGTTATTGCCGCGAGAAAGAAGGCTCCGTCGAAAGGCAGCCAGCGCCATACCATTGCGCCCGCTCCCGCAACCAACAGGGCCACCGCAGATTCGAGTAGCTGAGACGGTAAGCGTCGGACCCGGACGCCGCGCGCATCCGGCAATCGCACGGCGAAGCGACTATTCGATTCGCGGCCGGCGCAACACCCGTTCAACATGCACCCAATCTTGGTGAAGGCCATACCGACAGCCAGCGTGATGGTTGCCGCATCCCAGAATTTGCCAATCGAAAGATGGAGCAGAGAAAGCAGGGGGATGGAGCACGCGAGCGCCAGAATCAGGCCACCATAAAGCGAGGCTCCGCCGTCAGCCCGATTCCAGATTCTGCCGGAACGTGCGCGATACGCCCCCCAGTGCGATAGGACATACAGGAACCGCGAGCCTACTAGCGCGGGGATAACCAGCACCAGCATGGCGACGCAGGTCAGTACCGGATTCATCCCGCGATACTCAGCGGCGTAGGTGCCGGATATTACGCCGGATACGATCCCCACATACAGCATGAAGGGATAGGGATAGACTCGGATGCCGCCGCAACGGAACAGCACCTTGCGCATGACCTCTCCTAGACTGCCTCAGTCGAACGGATGGGACTGCGTGAATACGGGGGGACCTTAGGATCTGACCGCAGAGTAATACCACTATCGAGAACGGGTTGTCAATTGCAAGTTTCAAAGGTTGGGAGCAGGCGCCGTTCGAGGGCGCAGTGCGTTCGTCCCGGTTTAGGCCATATTCGTCAGCCAGCAAGCACGACCCAACTAACCGCGCTGGATGCCAGCGAACTACTCGCTGCTCCCGCACAGGAATAGTGTTTTCTCTTGACATCCCCTTTTATAAGACTCGCCATGAGTAGGCTGGCACTGATTTCCAAAGAGTATTCGAACTTCGTATTCACTTCCCAAGCCCGAGAGTGGGCGACTCAAGGGTAATTGTTGCCGTTATTTCAACCTGTTCAAGGATCTCGTGCGCCATAACACCTGAAGAAGAATCCGGTTCTCGAGGTAGAGTGCCCGCCATTTAGCCGAGGTTCTTATCCCTCGCTACTACCTTCGGACGATTCCCGCAGCCTTGAGTGCCTGCATCGAAAACCTAGTATCGATCACAGGCTCAGGAGCTCAAGAGATGAGGAGAAAGGAGAAAGAAAGTATGAAGGCGATCCGCTATTTATGCATGGCGATGCTGATGACAATGATGCTTGGTAGTTTTGCGGTTGGGCAAAGCGTCACCGTGGATTACGACCACCATGCCAACTTTGAGCGCTACCACACCTATTACTGGCTGAAAGTAAAAACTACAGATCCACTTTGGGAGCAGCGAATCAAGGATGCTGTCGATCAAGAACTGCAGAAGAAAGGGTGGCAGCGAAGTGATACGGCCGGGGATGTCGCGCTCACCGCGGTTGGCTCCGCCGACGCTCAAACAGAGTACACGACCTTCTACGACAATCTTGGCGGCGGGTGGTATTGGGGAGGATTCGGGACGGCCACCACAACCCCAGTGACCTACGAAGTGGGTACACTTGTCCTCGACATGTACGATGCCCAAACCAAGCGCCTGGTCTGGCGTGCGGTTGGGACTAAGACCCTGTCGAAGAAGCCAGAAAAAAATGAGAAGGCGTTGCAAAAAACAGTCGAGAAGATGTTCAAGAACTTCCCCCCAAAGAAATAACGCAACCTCAGCTTTGGTTCACGTACCGATCCGCGGGGACTCCAGACTCGTGTAAGCTTTCGACCACCGAGCCCTCGCGGAACCGTTGCTCAGGTTCGAGCCCCTTCTAGTTCAGTGTCTGGGTGGCCCCGTGAGGCTCCATGCGATCGCGTAGTGCAGTTCGTCCCCGTTTTGGCGCGTATTCGGCAATTACGGAACTTCAACCAGCATCGCCAACACATTCTTGCTATTCTGATTGCTAACTCAAGCGGCTCAAGGCTCACATGAGACTCTTCGCCATCCTCGTCTTGGAGCGGCAGAATACGTTGCGAAACTTCGCGAGAAAAATTGGCAAGCGGGGTGTTGTCGTGCTGGTTGTGGCGGCTGCGATGGCGGCGGTGCCGTGCGCTCGTGCCCAAGGCGTTGGGACGCCGATGGGAACGGGAGTACCGGGAAGTCCCGTTGCAACCCGGGATGGCGGAACCGTCCACGTAAAGATTCTCGGCGAAGACAAGAAGCCCTTGAAACAGCAGGCGCTGATTCGGCTGACAAGCCAAGAGAGCGGCAGGATCTTGTTTCAGACGACCAACAACTCTGAGACCAGCTTTGCCGATCTTCCTCCGGCAAAATACCTGATCGAGGTTGGCGCCGCCGGGTATCTGGGAGTCCATGAGGAGATTTCGCTCGCCGATCTCACCCACGACCTAAGTGAGACCGTGATTTTGTCGCGCGATCCGCTGGCGGTTGACTTAAGGTTGAAAGACGCGCAGCAACTTCCCTCGAAGGCACGCAAAGACGCTGAGAAGGGAGTGCAGGCATTGGAGCTCTCGAATTTCCTCGAGGCGCGGAAGCATCTGGAGGCGGCCAATCGGCGCTACCCGTCAAGTTCGTCTGTCAACTTTCTCCTTGGCTATCTGGCGCTGCAGCAGAAAGACCAGGACCGCGAGCTGCAGTATTTGACCGCCGCGACGAACCTCGATCCGAAAAACGTGCAGGCGCAAAACCTGCTTGGACAGCTCTATTACGGGCGTGGCGATTATGCGCACGCTGCCGCAGCTGAAGAGATCGTTGTCGCCAGTAACGGCGAATCCCTGATCGCCCGGAGGGTGCTGGCGAATTCCTGTTTGAAACTGAAGAACTACGAGGAAGCTCGCGAGAATTCGCAATGGATCGTGGACAAGGGAGGAAGAGACGCAGTTTCGGCTCGATTGGTCCTGGGACAGGCGCTCGCAGGTCTGCAGAAGAACCAGGCTGCTATCGAAACTTTGACGGCCTACCTCGGCGAAGATCCGGCAAGTCCTGTTGCTCCGCAAATCCGGGAATTGATCGCCCGGCTAAAGAGTGAAGCGTCCGGGGGGGTGAGTGCCGAAGCAAACATGGGAATTGGCAATCCTGAGCTCGCGGAGGAAAACGACTCTCTGGCCGGAAGCTTGGGAATGCCGGCTGACGTGGATGCACAAAAGTTGTCGCTAGCGCCTGGGATTCCGTGTCCCGCGAACATTCTGGAAGCCACCTCAATCCCATCCAAGCAGCTGGTGGATAGCGTCGCGCAGTTCTCAGCCATTGAACATATGGTCCATGAGAATCTTTCGGCACAGGGAACGCCGACCAATCGCGAGACCCGCCAATATAACTATGTGGTTGCCATCAATGAGCAGGCCGAAGGGGGGTTGACGGTTCAGGAGTATCGCGATTCCGGAGACCTGGACATGCCAGACAAGATCACAACGACCGGTCTTGCGGTGCTGGCGATCGCCTTTCACCCGCTGTTTCGAGAGGGCTTCGAGATGCGCTGCGAGGGCCTGGGCGATTGGAATGGTCAGCCGGCATGGCTGGTGCATTTCCGGCAGTTCGAAGACAAGCCCAGCCGGCTGCGAACGTACGTGGTAAATGGAAACTATTATCCGGTTCGGTTGAAGGGGCGGGCGTGGGTTCGAGCCGACAACTTGCAGATCGTTCATCTGGAAACCGATCTGGTGCGGGCAATTCCGGAGATTCACCTGTTCACCGAACATACCAGCGTCAGCTATGGCCCGGTGGAATTCAAACGCAGTGGTACCGATCTGTGGTTGCCCAAGAGCGCGGAATTGTACGTTCACTTCGGTAAGCGACGCTTCTACCGCAGCGAAAGCTTCGACCACTTCATGCTGTTCGCGACGGAGGCTGTCGACAAGCCGAAGGTTTCAAAACTTCCCACGAGCGACGCGCCGGCAGTGTCGCCGGACAAGGGATCGGCGCTGCGTTAGTCGGGCGAATCGTCTCGAGTTTCTCAATGGGTGCGATGGCTTAAGCGATCGCGATCGAGAAAGGCCCTTCTAACCTGCCAGAGCCGACTCCTCATCGGAACTTCTCGACGTCGAAGTGCAAAGAAGTCTGTGGCGCCATAGCAGGTACGTCTCCTTTGTGACGGATACGTTACGCAGGCTATCACCGGGCTGGTGGAGACCACTCGTTATCTCTCGGTTACAAGCTTTCTGAATGACGGCTGGGGAACGAGCGTGATTTTCATCTCCATGGGTGGGCGGCGGTGTGTTCATTCTCTTTGCGACCGCCGGGAGTCTACACTAAGGTCATGCTGCAATCACACAAGCGAGCGATGGCGGAGATCAAGTCGGCCCGACAACGGGTTGGGAAGGCCGTAGAAGAATGCAACAAGATGAAAGAGAAGTTGAAGAAGGCGCAGGCGCGACTTGCATTGGAGAAGGATCGCCTTCGCAAGAGTGAAGAGAGGCTGGAAAGTTAGGGCCAAGGGGCTTTCATTCTGCAACGCGCCAGCTCAACCCGCTGCTGGAACGAAACACTGAAGATGAGAGGCTCGACGGCTTCTTCGTTTCTCCGAGCCACAGGCGAGCCCCCGGCTGGTAGGCTGCGCCACCCGTCCACCCGGCCACCCTCAGAATGGTAGCCGGGGCACCCGCCTAAAGCGTGTCCGTTGGCCGGGCCACGCCCCGGAAATTCTTGTCTAACATCACAACCAGCCTTTTGGGCCCTTCCTCCCCCGGTGAGTGTCAGGAGCCCGGGTTATCCCACCAGTTCCAAGCATTTAGTTGCGAGCCGTGAAGTTATTTCGTTCTCCATGAGGGAATGCGTACGGAAATGTCGCCTATGTAGATGTAGGCGGCTGCAGTTGGCCAAGGCGCCAAATGCAAAGGTTTCCGGTCGCCGTCACGCCTTATCTACTGGGAGGAAGATATATGAAACGCGTTCAAGACATTTCAATGTTCAGCCGGTGTAGCCGGGCAGCAATCATCACTGCTCTTGCGATCATTAGTATTGCTTCCGTCAGCCAGGCCCAGCAGCCGCAGCACCTGCCACAACCAGCCAAACACCTGTCCCTCAAACTGCGTCCAGGCAACCACTCAAGTAATGAGACGAACAGTGACGCGGTCAAGACGCCGTACGCGCCAGGCTGGAATTATGTGCATGCAACGAACTGCGAGTTGTACGACAGCTATGGATACACGTACCTCATTCTTTATCCGGCGGAGGGAGGCTCTTTCTGGACCACCTCGGCTCCGTATCAGAACCTGCTGCTGGCAGCCTGCCAAACCGGAAACTGGGTTGGCCTATATATCTACGACGAGTACGGGGATTGGAGTGCAATCGAAACGTACGACTACCGATAACTGGGGGGACTTTCGAATGGGGAATCCGAAAAGCCCCACGCTAGCCAGAGTCGGGTTAGCACGGGGCAACCTGGTTATCGTTTATTGGCCGTGCAGGGGCAGCCGCAATTGTTTACGAGTCGTGGCCGGGCCCCTGGGGTGCGCCGCATTCTTTCCAGAGTTTTTCCCAATTCCACAGTCCGGACATGATCTGGTTCGGCAAGCGATATCCGAGCTGATGCGCGAGCATGCATATCTGTCCTCGATGGTGAGCTTCGTGTGCCAGCATGTAGCAGAGCATTTCGGGGCCGACCGGCCAAGGCCGGGCCCAGCCGTCTCTGAGAAACTGTTGGATGCGGCCTCCACGATCGCCGAGCGCTTCCGCCAACATCTCCTCGCAGCGGGCGGCGCTCTCGGCCAATGCCGCGCCGGCTTGCCGCGGCGTGCAGCGCACGCGGCTAAGCTGCAAGGGTATCTTCAGGTGCGGCGCCGTAAGCCTGATCCACTTGCAGCGGACATTGTGTACGTGGGTGAAGATGGCCGCAATGGTGCGCACGTTGGCGGGCGGTTTCGCCCGCCAGGCCGCAGGGTCGAGATGCTCGAGCAGAAGCTGGTTCATGCGCTCGTTGGCAGCAAAAATCTCGACGGCGGGTCGGCCGAGCTGGGTGCGAATCCTGGGTGGACGCGTGGTCACGGTCCCTACTCCCGGTGGAATTCCCCGCCTGGGGCAAAGGATGGGCTACAGTGGGGCTCCCGATACTTGTGGCCTTGTCACTTCTTTTCCGAGGACGTCGCGCTGGCGGTTGCGGTTCCAGCGTTGCTCACGATCTGGCCTCGCACTGGCTCTCCGGACTCCACCAGCTTGCCGTCGGACATGTAATCCACAAACTGGATTGGCAAGGTGGTCGGCAAAGGATAGCCGTGTGAGTTCTGCAGCCGGTATTCCAGGTGGGGCGCCGGCGAGTTGCCGCTGTTGCCGCAGGCGGCGATGATATCCCCCTGCTTCACTTTGTCGCCTTTTTTCACCTTAATGCTGTTTTGCTTCAAGTGTCCCAGGACGGAGTATTCGTTGCTACCGTGCGAGAGCACGACCAGATTGCCAAGTCCCGCGTCCTGCACGGGTCTGCCGGGTTCGTTGTCGGCGAATCCGTCTTGCACGCGCATAACGGTACCGTCGGCAGGGGCCAGGATTGGCTGTCCGAAGCAATAGAACTGCTCGTTCTTGCTGCCGTCGCCAGACAATGGGTGCCAGTCCTTGAGCGGAAGAAAGTCTATGGCATAGCGCTCCTCGTCGCTGCCGAAGTGGGCCGTCTGCGCCAGCGACCGCCCGCCCTGGTAGACGAACCACGGTCCGGAGAACGGCAGTTTCAGTTTCGTCGTGTCTTTGTAACCGGCGTAGCGGCCTTCCTCGACGTTGGGCACCGGGCGGAAAAGAAAGACCGAAACCTCGCCCTGCTCGTTCAGATTCACCATCGTAATAATCTGGACAGCCGATTTCGAGAACTCGGTGAGACTGGCGTAGTCGGTTCCGGGGCGCAGGAGATTTGGAGCTACGCTTTCCGTGACCACCTTCTTCACCGTACCCAGTTGGGCATCGGCGCTTTTGATTACCCCTGCCAAGTGGGCCGCACTACCGTACTGCTTCTTCATGTCCGGCGTAAGCGCCGCCCACATCGGCGCGGTATTACCCGCCGAAAACGATTCGCTCAGTTGCCGCGCTCGGGCCACCGCGGCGGTGCTCATCACCGGGTACGGCTTGCCCGCCGACGGCATTGGCGGAGCTTGCGTCGTTCCTGTTGAAGTCTGGGCCAGACCAATCGACGGCAACAGCAGCAGTACAACAGCGATATTCAGACGAAGTGATGTAGTCATTTCCCTCTCCACTGCGGTTTGCGCTTTTCCAGAAACGAGGAAACACCCTCGTGGAAGTCGGCGGTGGTGCGAATGCGCGCATTCTCCTCGACGGCAACCGCCACTTGCTGGTCGAGTTCAGCGAGTGAATAGCTCTGCAACAGACGCTTGGTGGCGGCCAGCGAGGCGGGGCTGTTCTCCAGCAGAGAGCCGGCTAATTCCCGGGCGCGCTCGATCAGTCTTTCCGGAGCCGTCACTTCGGTGGCCAGGCCTATGCGAAACGCCTCGTCAGCGCTGATGATACGCCCGGTGAGCAATAGGTCCCGTGCCTGTTTTTCGCCGACCTGGCGTACAAGAAAGGCTGAAACGATTGCCGGAACGAACCCGATGCGTACTTCGGTGTAACCAAACTTGGCTGCCGAGGAAGCGAGCGTGAAGTCGCACAGCGTCGCCAGCCCGCATCCCCCGGCGATGGCGGGGCCATTGACGGCTGCGATGGTCGTCCTGGGAAAGTCGTAGAGGGTTCGGAACAGGCGCGCCATAGTGACAGAATCCGCACGGTTCTCCTCTTCCGTCCGCTTGGTCAGCGCGCGCAGGTCGTCAAGGTCCATGCCTGAGCAGAAGGCCTTGCCGGCGCCGGTGAGGATGAGGATTTGCGCTGCTTCGATCTTCAGAACTGCGTTTAGCGCCTGCAGAAGCTCGTCGATCAGCGCATGGCTGATGGCGTTCCGTTTATCCGGACGGTTGAGCGTGATGGTGGCGACGGGCCCATCGTGGTTGAGGTCGAGCGTAGTGTAGCGGTGTTGCGTCATCCGGTCGGGTATGGTCGGCTCAAACTCGTCTCGCGCGCTGGGTCACGCAAGGCGCTTCTTCAACATCTTTGTGGTATGCGCACAGTAACTAAGTTTTGCAAGAGATGCAATGATGTTTTGCGAAAATACCCGACAAGTTGTTTCAAAACGGCCCACACCGTCGCGGAAGAACGTTGGTTAGAAATGTGACTCGGGATCGCAGCCACGCGGGCTTGGCAAGCGAGAATCGCGGCGCTCGAAGGACTGACCATTGGCCACGGTTACTACATCTTCGGCCCGCTGAAGCGCTCGGCCATTTGGTTGGAGAGTTTCAGCAGGTTGTCCAACGGCTTCGGGATCGGCGACGGCACATTACGGAGCTTGAGCGCCTCCAGCACTTTCTCGGTAGGCAGGTTGCCGACCAGGACATCCTGGGCAAAGGGGCATCCGCCCAGTCCGCCGAGAGCGGAGTCGAAACGCCGGCAGCCGACATCGTAGGCGGCGAGAACTTTGTCGATGGCATCGTCGGCGCGGCTGTGCAGATGCACCCCAATCTCGATGCCGTCGAATTTCTCGAGCGTCGGGCCGAGCAGATCGGCGATCAGTTGCGGCGTCGCCAAGCCAACGGTGTCGGCCAGCGAGATTGCCTGCAGGTCCATGTCGGCCAGCAGACCCACACCCTCGACGAGCTCGGCGACATTCCACAGATCGCCGTAGGGATTGCCGAATGCCATCGAGATGTACGCCACGGTATCGAGGCCCGCCTCGTCGGCCTTGGTCTTCAGCTTTTCCAGGATTTCGAGATTTTCTTCGAGGGTCTGGTTCTGGTTGTTCTTGAGGAAGGTTGGCGAAAGCGAGTAAGGGAACCCCAAAGTACGGACGGCGTCGGTGGCGATGGCGCGCTCGGCTCCCCGCTCGTTGACCACGATGGCGATAATCTCAACGTCATCCGGCGGATCGAGCTCGCTCAGCACCGTCTCCGAGTCGGCCATCTGCGGCACAGCCTTCGGCGACACAAAGGACACGGCGTCGATGTGCTTGAAGCCCGCGGCGACGAGAGCCTTGAGATATTCGACTTTGGTCGAAGACGGTATCTGTCCCGGCAGCCCCTGCCAGGCGTCGCGCGGACATTCGATAAGTTTGATGGAATCAGGCATGGAGGAATTAGAACAGTTTAGTTTTGCTGCGACCGGTAGAGCGGGCCTTCGGGCGCGCGTCCTAGTGCGCCCTCAGCCAGAGTCGGTTTTTAGCCGACGACAGCTTGCGTCGCCGGCTGAAGCCGGCTCGACTTGAAAACGGGCGGCGCGACGCGGCGCTGAAGCGCCGCTCTACCCGTATTCACTGAGGTCACACTATTTCCTAAACCGCCCTAGCTCTTAGCGGAACGGGTCAAGGGATATTCACCTCCAGCGACCGACACCTGACAACTAGCAACCGGCAAGTGTTCTACGTCTGCAGCACACCGACATTGAACTTCGGAATCTCGGGGTTCAGCGCCGCGGCTTCAAGAGCCGTGATGAGCGCCGGACGCGTCTCGGCCGGATCGATGATCTTGTCGATCCACAGCCGTGCCGCTCCGTAGCGCGGATCCATCTGCTGGTCGTAGGTCGCCTTGACCTCGTCGTACAGCTTCTTTTTGTCTTCTTCGTTCAGCTTCTGGCCGCCGCGTTCCAGTTGTTTGATCTTGATTTCGACCAGCGTGTTGGCTGCCGCGGCCCCGCTCATGACCGCATACTTCGCCGTCGGCCAGGCAAACAGGAAGCGCGGATCGTAGGCCTTGCCGCACATGGCATAGTGGCCGGCGCCGAACGAGCCTCCGACGATGACCGCGATCTTCGGCACCACCGAGTTCGAGACCGCGTTCACCATCTTCGCTCCAGCGCGAATGATGCCGCTCCATTCGGCGTCGCGGCCCACCATAAATCCATTCACGTCGTGCAGGAAGATGAGCGGAACCAGGTTCTGGTTGCAATCCATGATGAAGCGCGCCGCCTTTTCCGCGGACTCGGTATAGATGACGCCGCCAAACTCGGTGCGTTTGTTGCCGTTGTGATCGATCTGATGGACGTGGGTCTTCTGGTTGGCGACGATGCCGACGGCGAAACCGCCAATCCGCGCAAAGCCACACAGAACGGTCTCGCCATATTCGGATTTGTACTCGTCGAAGTGGCTGCCATCGACGATACGCGCAATGATTTCCTTCATGTCGTACTGGCGCGCTGGATCGCCCTCGTAAATACCGTAAATCTCCGCGGCATCGTACAGCGGCTCTTGCGACGGTTTGCGATCGAAGACGCCGAGCTGGCGATTGCCGATCTTGTCGACCAGCGAGCGGATGCGCGCGAGGCACGATTCATCGTCGGGCTCGCGATAATCCACGGTGCCGCTGATTTGGGAGTGCATCTTCGCGCCGCCCAGCTCTTCCGCAGAATATTTTGCGCCAATGGCTGCTTGGACCAGCGCCGGCCCGGCGAGAAACAGGCCACTGCCCTCGGTCATCAGGATGTGGTCGCACATCAACGGAAGATAGGCGCCGCCGGCAACGCACATGCCCATGATGGCCGCGATCTGCGGAATGCCCATCGCCGACATCACCGCATTGTTGCGAAAGACGCGGCCGAAATCGTCGGTATCGGGAAAGACATCTTCCTGCAGCGGCAGAAATACCCCTGCGGAGTCGACGAGGTAGATGGTCGGAATGTGGTTTTCGATGGCGATGTTCTGGGCCCGCAGAACCTTCTTTGCCGTCATGGGAAAGAACGCGCCGGCCTTCACCGTGGCGTCGTTCACAATCAGCATGACCAGGCGCCCTTGCACCCGCGCCAGGCCAGTCACCACGCCGGCCGACGGAGCGCCTCCCCATTCTTCGTACATGCCCCACGCGGTGTAGATGCCGAGCTCGAAGAACTCCGTGCCCGGATCGATCAGCAACGCAATGCGTTCACGGGCAGTGAGGCGGCCTTTCTTGTGTTGCGCCTCGATGGCCTTCTCGCCGCCTCCCTGCTCGATGACCTCCTGCTGGTTGCGGATCCGGGTAACCAGCTCGGCCATTTCCGACTGGTTGCGTTCGAAGCGAGGGCTGTCGGGCTTCACCTTTGTCGGAAGCGTGGCGGTGGACCCGGAGTAATGCGTGTGATCATTCATGCTGAGTCTTTGGATGCTGGCGAACCGTTAACGATAAAGCAGAGGGCGCGGGAGCGCAAACACAGTGGTTAGTGGGCAATTTGGCCTGCTAAAAAGAGTTGGGCTGTCAGCGGGAAAGAAGTAGCGCGAGAAAGATCAGGATTATTATGACGACGAAGGCAACTCCGATGAATTTGGCGTAGAAGGCCACCTCCGGGTCGTCCTCTCTGAGGATCGGATGGGCGCGCTTGGCCCAACCGATTACCCCCGCTGGGTAGACCACGGCCCAGAGGCCGATCAATGCAAAGATACATAGGATCGCCAATTCGACATAAAGTTCGACAGACGATGTCGTCACTTTAACAGCTACCGTCATTCACCGAATCAACGCCATGGAATGCAGTGGCGTATGGTCTCGCCAGCTCCAACACATTAACGTCGTGACGATTCTGCCATCTTGACCTAAAATAAAGGCCATGGGCGTCGTGGAAGACGCACGCAAAATCACTCAGGACTTTCTGGCTCCCGAATTGGGGGGCTTGAAGGAGCGTTTAATCGCAGTCGAACAAGCGGTAGTCAGATTCGAAAAGAATGTTGACCAACGATTCACCGACTTGCAAAGTCACCTCGACAAGAGATTTGATGGCTTAGAACGCAGCCCTCTGATCGCCGAGCGTTTGTCCGTGGTTGAAGAAAAGCTCAAAGAGCGAAAAGTTAGCTAACAACGTCTTCCACAAGCTCCCCGCACCAGCGCAAACGCCACGATCGTTCGGCCACTCGCTCCCGTGGTTCGCTCCAGCTTCGTCGAGAACCCTGGCTTCCTTCTTCCGACGGAACCGCCATTTCGCAGGCGGCAATCTCCTCATCGGTCGCTCCGTGATAGCAGAGTTCGCAAACGCCTAGTCCGTCCTCCGAGCGCACGGGCGGGCCGAAGGTGCGGCAGGTCATAGGACGCGCTGCGTAAAGGTCGCACATCCCAGTATCCGGATCGAGCGCAGGACAGGGCTCGTCATTGGCGAAATTCTCGAAGCGCTCCTGCGACTCGTCCGTTTCCCACAAGATGCCGCTCGCGACGTCACCGGGGAAATCGGCCGACAATCGCGAGACCGATGCCTGCCCCCGTTCGAGAACTCGCGCTGCTCGCGCGGGGTCGGTGATCCGTAGCTCATCGAGTCCTGCTCGCAGACGTTCGGCATCGAGCTGGTTGATGGCAAAAACGCCTATGCAGCATTGGGTGCATCCGGGGCGGCAGACCAGCCATTCGCCGCTGCGCCGGGCAGTGTCGGCCAAAGCCGCATCCATGATCTGGATGAGTTTCTGATCGGTGGCTGGCACGCGGCTCGGCATAAGCAAAGGATATCGCGAACCGCAATATGGCGAACGCCGGGCATCCGCAGGCGGCGGCTGGCGGTCTAATCATGGAACGGTGTCCCAATCACATTTGAGGTGAAGCATGGCCCACGATCTTACGCAAGGTTCTACGCCGCAACGCCCTCGCGATCCCGAAGATCGCGCCATCGACATCGATAACGAAGAGCATAAGCGAGAGAAGGCACACGACAAGACGCTTGCCGACTCGTTTCCCACCAGCGATCCGCCGTCGAGCATACCCGACCCTGGCGAGGACGATGGCATCGGCGCGCCCCCGGTGCGCGACATCCGGCAGCCCGGAAACGACGTGATCAACCCCGTGGACAAAGGCATTGGCGAAGGTGGCAGTATCGACAAAGTGGCCTGAGGGAGAGTGCCTTCGGCCTCTGAAGCGTAAAGCGAGAGAAGCAGATCCCTCGCTAACGCTCGTGATGACAAATCACAGGATGGGATGACCGGAGGTAAGAAGCGATCTCCAAAGACCTGCTCGTTTTGTCGTCACGAGCGCAGCGAGGGATCTGCGGTTATTTTCCATCTAACGGGGGGAACTCCGAGAGAGCGAAGTCCATCGCCATCGAGACCGGATCGTTCACTACGGCATTCGCCAAGCCGATCCGTAAAGCTTGCTGTGCATGTACTTTCTCCGCCGCCAGAAACATCTGGAGCGCGCCCGCCTTTCCAACCAGGCGAGGCAGGCGCTGCGTACCGCCCCATCCTGTGATCAGGCCGAGCGCCGCACCGCGGTGTCCGAAGATCGCATGCGGTCCGGCAATGCGACGGGTGCACGCCAGCGCCAGGTCGAGTCCCCCGCCCATGCAGTAGCCGTCAATCGCCGCAACGGTTGACGAAGGAAATTGCGCAATCGCATTCATCAGCCGCTGACCCATGGCGGCAAAGCGCAGGGACTCGGGGCCTGTGAGGTGGGCAATCTCGTTGAGATCGGCCCCGGCGGAGAAGAATTTGCTGTTGCCCGCCAGGACAAGAAGAGCTGGCGGATGGGAAGCGAGTTCCTCGATCGCTGCGGTGAGCGCCAGCACCCGAGCCCGGGTGAGGCGATTCGTGCCGTCGTCTGAGACGAGGCGAAGCACAATGGCAACGCCGTGTGGCTCGATCTGGAAGAGGCGGTCCTCAGCGTTCGCGTTCATGGCAGACGCAAAAATCCAAACTTCGTGCTGTCCCGACCGGGAGGGCTGCGATCCGGTAAAGGCTTTATCGCGGCCGGCGACACAGCAGGCTCCTCGGCTGGGCTTGGAGTTACGAATGTATGGGACGCAGCTTCGCCGTTACCAGGTGTACTTCGCTGCCGGCTCCTGCTTCGCGGTCTCATCGAGTACTTGTTGCTTCCACTGTTGGGGACTCCCGGTCTTCAAGCCGTCGACACTGGCCGCTGCCAGGACCAGCGCCCGGTACGAAGGCAACCACGACAGCTTCAGCATCGATTTGTCCGGCTTCTCGGCGTCGTTCACCAGCTTGAGGGTTGCGTCTTTCCATGCTGCTGGAGGCGCCGTTCCACTTTGCAGATAGGTGAGAGCCTCAAGGCCAGCCGCGCCCAGCTGGCTGAGCATCTGGACGCGGTCTTCGCAGTCGGCGAGGACCGGAGCCTGCGCTCGCATGGCGGCAAAGCCAGGCGCGATGCTCTGCCACTCGCGAAATTCCTGCGTTAGCGCTTCGCGATCAGCCGCAAATTTCGGCGCGTCGCTCAGCAACGCTCCCACTTGTGCCGCGAACTCGCGCCGGAAAGGGATATCAGGAACCACCGCATCGGTCACGTGGTTCAGCGGCGTTAGCTGGGTCTCTCCCTTGAGCAGTTCTTCGCGGAACGAGACGCCGAACGGCTCAGCCACGTTCGCCAGCGTGTTCAGCGACCCCAGATCGCGCGTGCCGGTGATCTGCCGCAGCATTTTCGCCGTGCTCGACTCGTTGGTGAGCCCGTCCTGTTCGAGGGCGACGCTTGTCGGATCGAGCCGCCGGTACATGTCGGCCACGTCTCGCGCCTCGCGCGGCGACCACAAGCGCTCGGCGAGAGCTGCATTCCGCGGCCAGATGCGGCTGTCGATGTTGTCGGGCGAAAGAAACTCTCCCCAGGCACAGGATTCGCCCCCGATAACGCGCGCGGCCTGCTCAGGCGTGAGATCGGTGTCCGCGGGCACGGGATCATTCATGTAAAAGTAATCGGCCGGGGCCATGTGGTCGAAGTAATAAGGCTGCGACAGGATTCCCGAGTAGCCGAGCTTGGCGCCATCGGCCAGCGACTTGGTGCCGCGCCACGATTGCACGACCACATCCTTGGGGAGATCGGGCGTCAGCACCTCATCCCAACCAATCATCTTCTTGCCGTGTTTCTGCAGGATCTTGAGCACGCGCTGATTGAAATAAGCCTGCAGTGCGGCGGTGTCTTTCAGGTTGTGCTTCTGCATGAAAGCCTGAATTTTCGGGTTCGCCTTCCACGCCTTGCCGTTGTTCTCATCGCCTCCGATGTGAAGGTACTCGTCGGGAAACAGTTGCGCCATTTCGCCGAAGAAGCCATCGAGAAACTTGTAGACCTCCTCGTTGGTCGGATCCATGACCGCATCGAAGATGCCAAAATTGCGCTCGATGTGGTACGGCCCCGGCGCGCTGGCCAACTCGGGATAGCCGACGAACCAGCTGCTGGCGTGGCCCGGCAGATCAAACTCAGGGACCACGCGAATGCCGCGATCCGCCGCGTAGGCGACGACCTGGCGAACCTGCTCCTGGGTGTAGTAAAGACCGTCAGATCCCAGCCCCTGCAGCTTGGGATATTTCTTGCTCTCGATGCGGAATCCCTGATCGTCCGTCAGGTGCCAGTGGAAGACATTCATCTTCACGGCCGCGAGCGCATTGATGTTGCGCAGCACGACCTCGACCGGCTCCCAGTGACGGGAGACATCGATCATGAGCCCGCGCCACGCGAAGCGGGGCCTGTCCTGAATGCTGACTGCAGGCAGGAAATAACCAGCAGGATCGCCCGTGACCAGTTGCAACAAGGTTTCGAGTCCGCGAAGGACGCCGGCAACGGTGTTGGCTTTAAGGGTCGCACCCTGCGAGGTAATCACCAGCGAATACGACTCATCGTCCCCCAGCTTCGGAATCGCGGGTCCTGCCGCGCTGCACCGGATACTCAGCACAGCCGGGGAGGCCTGGGCGGCCACGCCAATGGGCAGCTCGACGCCGGTACGCCCCTCGATGCGATGTTGCAGCCGCTCAACGGCACGCTCCAGGCGCGCGTCGGAACATCCGGTAATGCCGACGGTGAACGAGCCGTTCAGGCTGAGCCGTCCTGGACCCATCTGGATCGAGGCCGGCAGGGGCATCAGGTCCAAGCTCGCGGGGTTGAGCCGTGGAGCTTGTTCGGTACCCAATGCGAGACCGGAGAGCAGGAGCAAGGCAACAAGAAGTCGAGTCATCAGTTCTATCGGAAACCATTTGGAAACTGGATTGAATGGCGAACCTAGACTAACTCATTCCACCGGGTTCGAGGAACACTTATGATCGAATCTGATCGAATTTGTGATCATTATTGATCTTTTGTGCTAGATTGTTAGTATGTAGGGCGCGGTGAACTCGCCGACGAAGGTGAGTGCGAACCAAAGCAGGCGCTCTCTGGCGGTGACTCGCCCTCCCCGCCGGGGAGTCAGCTTGTAAAGGATCGCACCCGAGCACGTCCTTCGCCGGCGGGTTCCCGCAACTTTCGGTTCAGACGCGCCAGGAGATTCTTCGATGACCGCCACCTCGGCCGAGCGCTTCCCCTTCCACATGTTGAAGGAGATCTACGAACAGCCCGACGCCATCCGCGCGACCATCGAACAGCATTACGACCGTGCGGCCCAGTCGGTGCGGCTCGATCGCTCGCCTTTTTCGGCGGCGGAGCTGGCCCGGTTGCATTCGGTTTGCATTGTAGCCAGCGGTTCCAGCCGGCATGCCGGATTGTGCGGCAAGTTGATGATCGAGGAGCTGGCCGGAATTCCGGTCGATGTGGAGCATGCCAGCGAATATGGCTACCGGCGTCCGCTGAATGGCGGCGGATCGCTGGTGATCGCGATAACGCAATCCGGCGAGACCGCCGATACGACGGCGGCGCAACGCATCGCCAAGCAGAACGGCAAGAAAACCCTGTCCATCTCGAACGTCGTCGATTCGACCATCTCGCGCGAGGCAGACGCAAACTTCTTCACCTGTGCCGGCAAGGAAGTCGCGATTCCCGCCACCAAGAGCTTCACCACACAGCTGACCGCGATGTACATGCTGGCGCTGTTCCTCGCGGCCCACAAGGGAGCGCTCACGCCGGTGCAGGTGGCTGCCAAAGTCGAAGCGCTGGCTCAGGTGCCCGAGATTCTGCCGCGGCTCATCGAGCGCTTCGATGCCGAGGCCGCGGCGATTGCGAAAAACTTCTATAAAGACGACGTCTTCATTTATCTGGGGCGCGGCGTGCACTACCCGATCGCGCTGGAAGGCGCGTTGAAGCTGAAGGAAATCTCGTATGTGCATGCCGAAGGCTATCCCACAGGCGAACTGCGCCATGGGCCTACGGCGCTGCTCAACGAGACGCTACCCGTAGTTTCGATCATGACGCGCAATCCGCATGATGCGGAATCAATGCTGCGTTACGAGAAGTCGATTTCGCTGCTGGAAGAAATTCGCGAGCACTCGAAGCGGCAGATCCTGATCGCCTCGGAGGGCGACGAGTATCTCGCTGGGCTGGAGGCCTCGACCTTCTGGCTGCCCATTCTCGACGAGCTCGTGCTTCCGGTTCTCGAAGTCGTGCCGCTGCAACTGCTGGCGTATCACATCGCGGTGCTCAATGGTTTCAATGTCGATCATCCGCGAAACCTGGTGAAGTCGGTAACGGTCGACTGAAGCAGTCCCCAGGGAGTCATCGAGTCGCTGAATAACGCTGGTACAGGCGTAGCATCGCGATTCCCCCCGCGCGAACGCCGTGTTCTTTGCTCTGTGCCTCGGCGACTCCGTGGAGATTGCTTTCTCATTCCCTGTTCGCTCCTGATCGAATAAGATCGTATGCAAATCTGATGCCGAATAAACGGGTGTCTGTGCTCAACGAGGAGCGGCGGCGCGCCATCGTTGATTTTGTCAATCAACATGGGCGCGCGCTGGTGCGCGAGCTGGCCAAGAAGTTCGGCAGCTCGGAGATCACGATCCGTCGCGACCTCGAGATGCTGCACGAGCGCGGACTTGTCTACCGCACGCATGGCGGGGCGCTGCCCATCCGCGCCGGCTCCGAATCGGACCGCGACCTGACGCAGCGCGAGTTGCAGCATCCCCGGGAGAAGTTGAAGATCGCCGCCGCCGCTGCCCGCATGGTGCAGGAAGGGCAGTCGATCATTCTCGACTCAGGCAGCACCACTACGGCGATTGCGCGCGCCCTGCGCGACTTTCACGAGCTTACGGTGATCACCAACGCAATCAACATTGCGGCCGAACTGGCGGGGGGAACGGTTGATGTCATTCTCACCGGAGGCATGCTGCGCAAGAATTCCTACTCGCTGGTTGGACCGCTCGCAGAAGAGAGTTTGCGGCGGTTGAAGGCCGACATCCTGTTTCTCGGTGTCGATGGCTTCGACACGCATTCCGGCCTTTCGACGCCCAATCTACTGGAAGCGCAGTTGAACCGGCTGATGGTGAGCATTGCGGCGAAGGTGATCGCGGTGTGCGACTCCAGCAAGTTCGGCCGTTCCAGCCTGTCGTCGATTGTGCCGATCTCAGGCATCCACGGCGTCATCACCGACCGGGAGATCCCGAAGGCCGAACTGCGCGGTCTCAAGAAGGCCGGGCTGGAGATCGTGCTGGTGTGAGTTCCGAGGAGGGTGGACCTTCGGACCCGCATTGGAAGGGGTACACCTTCAGGTGCGCCGTGCCAAGTCTTCTATGGATTCGTCCTTTTAGGTTTGATTTGTCATCCCGAACCAACTTCAGTTGTGAGGGACCTGCGGTTCGACTGCATCGCAATCACACTGGGCAGTCCGGACCACCCGGGCATATTTCGATGCCCCGAACCGCGGATCCCTCGTCGGACTTACGTCCTCGCTCGGGATGACAGTGCAACACCGGGAATGCAAACGCGGCTGAAGAGCCTATGAAAGAACCTCTGCTCTCCTACGGGGCTCCGACCGATTTCCAACTGTTACCCAGCACTCCGCTTTCGGCTGCATGTTGGGCCACGATTGTTCCGTCCTGCGGGACCATTCTCTACTCTTGTATCCCTCCGGTGTCTAACGTCGTCCTAGAAATCCCTCGAGCTTTTCAACCTCGCGATGGGCCATGTCGAGGAACTGCCTTCCGCGATCGGTGTCTCCGCCGGCCAGCGCCTGCTGCGCTTTCGCCAGATCGTTCCGCATGTTGCTGCGGGCGGCAACCATATCTCCGCGTAATCCCAGACCACTGTTGTGCATCTGCTGTTCGAGAGCTTCGAGACTGCTCTCGACCGCGGCGGCGCGACTGTTGAGCTGGTCGTTCTCCGTTTCCAAATCATCCATCAGCTTCTTGCGTTCGGCAGCGGCCCGCTGCTCTGCCTCGAGATCGGCGGCAGACGGACCGGTTGGCGGTGCCGCTTCGTCGTGGGCAGGGGCAGCCTTTCGCGCGGCAGCCGTCGTTTTCGCAGCGGGAGTTGCTGATGGCTGCGCGGCCGAGGTCTGGGTTGCAGGGGGAGTGGGAGTCTCCGATGGACTCGACGGAGGAGTAACGGGAGCCGTTGTGCCTGGCGCGGCCGCACCGGCAAGCGCCTGGGGCGCGCTCGCCGGCGTGGCAAGAGCTGCGTGCTGCCGCGATTTATACACCACTCCACCGGTGAGCAGTGCCAGCAGAAGCAGGACTCCAAGCACCAGCAATGTGCGATTCGGTTTTGCCGGTGGGAGATCGTAAGCCACGGGCAGGCTGCCGGCTGCGGGTGTACCGGCGGACGGAGGAGCGGGGGGCGGCGTTGGCTTCGGCGAGGTGAGTGGCGGCGCGGCCACCGCCGTGGTCGCGGTCGCGGCAGCCGAAGCTACGTGATCTTCTGCCGCCAGGGGGACCTGCGATAACGCCTGCCGCAAGGCGACCGCGCTCTGGAAGCGTTGCGCCGGGTCTTTCGCAACCGACATCAAGATGATGTCGTTCAGCGCGGCGGGAAGCGTGGGAACAATCGTGATCGGCGGACGAGGCGCTTCGCTAACCTGCGCCTGCATCAGCGAGAAGCTGCTGGTCGCGCTGAACATTCTTTGTCCGGTCACCATCTGGTAGAGCGAGACCCCTACCGAGTACAGGTCTGAGCGTTCATCGGTGGGCAGCGACTGCACCTGCTCGGGGGAAGAATAATCCAGCGAGCCCAGTGTAGTGCCGGTGGCGGTGAGGCCGAAGTCGGTGGCAGAACGCGCCAGTCCGAAATCCATCAGCTTCACCACACCCTGCGGTGTCAGCATCATGTTGGCGGGCTTGATGTCGCGATGGATGACGTGCCGGCCATGCGCGTAGCTGAGGGCATCCAGCGCCTGGCTGGTGTAGTTGATGGCGTCGCCGATGGGGAACGGCCCGCGCTCCAGTTTTTCGGCGAGCGTCACACCCTGCACGTACTCCATGATCATCACGAACTGATCGTCCGCCTTAAAAGCGGTACGGAGAGCGGCGATGTTGGGATGATCGAGGCTGGCAAGCAGCTTGATCTCGCGCATGAAGCGGGTGACGAACTCCTCACGCGCCGCCAGGTCAGGCAGCAGGACCTTCATCGCCTCGATACGGTCGGAGATGACGTTCCGCGCCAGGTAGACCTTGCCCATGCCCCCATGACCGAGTTCGCGGATAATCTCGTAGTCGCCAATGCGCTGCGCTGTGCCATCGCTCATGATTGTGCCTCCGGGCGAAGAAAACCGCCTCCCCCATCGCGGCATGGGGAGGATACAACGAAAAACGCGCGTCAAGGTCGCGTTTTCAGGAGATTCCGAGGGGGGACATTCCGACGCAGAGATGGTAGCACGGACGGTCTAGCCGAGAGGTCAGCGATTGAAGGTAGAGCGAGCGGAAGGTGTGGGGGCTACATTTCCCGGTAGTTCAGCAGGCCGGCGCCAATCAGCACAAAACAGGCAGGCCAGATCCACGCGGGAATCCGGCGATTCTCAGCGGGAAGGCGAATTTCGAGCCAGCGTGCCCAGCCGGCGAAAACCGCGGCCACGCCCATAGGCACATGGCTCAGTTCGACCAGCAGCTGTTCTTTGACATTGGTGATGGCGTGCGAATGAGTAAGCAGCACTGCGCCTCCGAGGGCGCACATCAAAGGAAAGATCAGCGAAAGCCAACTGCTCTCTAGATGCAGGCGGCGCACCCGCAGCTCAAATACCGCGAAGGCGATGCAGAGTAACGCTGCCAACCGGTGCTGAAAGACTTCGGGATTCAACCACGTCGCCCAGAAGCCCTGCGGCCCGATTGGCCACGATTCGGTGTCGGCACGAATGAAGATGAAGAGCGCGATACAGATCAGCAGCAGCGGCCAATACTCAGCCCACTTGAATTTGCCGGTCCGGGCCAGCAGCGCCAACAGGCCCATGGCCAGGACGACCAGTCCCATCCAGTGGTGATTGGACTCGGATTCCTGAATGTCGGCCAGGTTCTTGGCAGTAAGCGGAACGCCGTCGATGTCCTTCGGGGCCGAGTCGTTTCCGGCGATCTCTGGTGCGGGCCCGGGGGTCGCTGCTTCGACCGGAGGCGGATAACTGAGCCGTGGCCACCTGGGCGTGATACGCGCGAGTATCTGCTGCGGTGTGACAGTGTCGTTGACCAGGTCGACTGCCGGCGGTTGCGAGGTGAGCGACGCGGCGGTGAGAATGACGGTGATGCCGATGCCGACTTCGGCCTCGATCAGGCGTCGCAGCCTGGGCATGGCGACCTCGGGCGTCGTCTTCTCGAGTAACTTGTAGTTGATGGCGCCGAGGACCATCAGGACCGCCAGCATGATCACCTTGGCAGCCACCATCACGCCATAAGAGGTCCCGAAGATCGCTCGCAGCGAGCCGATGTAAGCCACTCCCAGAGAAAGGCCGCTGAGCGCAATGGCTCCCACGCTGAACAGAGCACTGCGGGAAAAGCGCTCCGTCACGTACCACTGCACGACCTTATCCTTACAGCGGAACAGCGCCAGGATAAGGAACGGCAAGCCTCCGATCCAGAAACCCGTGCCTGCCTCGTGTATCAGCGTCAGCGTAATCAGCAGAGGACGACCGGTCATGCGCGACGCCGCGTGATTGGTCATCACCGAAGCAGTAAGAACAAAAGCCGCGACGATCGGCAGAGCGATCGATCGCAACCGGCGGCCCCGACCAGTAAGCGCTGCGACGGCCAGCGCGCCTGCCAGCATGCAGCTTCCCGCGATAAAGAAGTTCGCGCCCACAACTTGGCGGAAGCCGATCTGCGCCGTCACCATCAGGACGGCCGAGTCCACATACAAGTACAGCAGTTGCACGATGGCCATGCCGATGGCGCTTACACGCAGCAGGCGCAGCGAAGAGGCCTCTACTCTGGCGATGCCTTCGCTGGAGACTGCCGGACTCGCCCGCGCCGTCCACAGCACGAATAAGATGCCGCCGAGCAGGAGAGACTGGAAGACCAGCGTCCCGGCGCGAAGCAAAACCGAAAAATATCCGAACAGGTCGACGAGTTGCAGCATCAGCCGGCTACTTTACCGTGAAGGGAACATCGCCCCGGCTCATGTGTCCGTCGGAGGCCAGAACTTCCCAGCGCAGGGTGTACGCGCCCGGCTTCAGTCCGGTAGCACTCGCCTGCAGGGTGTCGGGATTGGTTTGTTTCGCGAGCACAAGGTTGGTGTCGGTGCCGTTGGCCGCCAGCAGGTGCACGCGCGAGCGGCTGCCATCGACGCGAACGTTGTAGCGAAGAATGATGGCGACCTGGGGCCCTGCGACCGTAGACTTCGCCGCGGGTGTCGACTGCATCAGGATGGCATGGGCCCAGGCGGTCTGTGGAATAGCAGCCCAGAGGGCGACGCCCAAAACAGCGAGAATCGAATTACGGTGGATTTGCAAGAACAAATACTCCTCCAACTGGGTGCGGACGACCGCGAAAATTCTGATTGTGCCCGATCTTAAAAGGATACAGCCTGTGTCTCTCAGGCTCAAGCCGGTATATTCGTCGCCCGCGCGAGTCTCTATAATCCGTTCGACGCACCATCGCAGAGAAATCAGATTATGAGTTGCTTTGTCCCCGGTAGAGCGTGCCTTCAGGCACGCGTTCCCCGGCAGGCTTCCTGATTTCGGTGGCTTCGGCCCGTGGAACACGGGCCGAAGCCACCGACTCTATTCAGGGCGTTTCAGGACGTGGCGCTAAAAAGCGCCACTCTACCCGACCGCAGTTGGGATAAGGTAATTGTGGAACCGCGCTAAATTGCTCATGGTAGATGTCTTACTACGCGAGGACACATGCAATATCGAGTACTGGGACGCACCGGCTTCAACGTAAGCGACATTGGTTACGGGCTATGGGGGATGAGCGGCTGGACCGGCTCAGACGACCAGCAATCGCTGGACTCGCTCCAGCGCGCCGTCGATGCGGGCTGTACCTTCTTCGACTCAGCCTGGGCCTATGGCAACGGCAAGAGCGACGAGTTCCTGGGGAAGACGATTGCACGCAATCGCGACAAGCGGCTGTATGCAGCATCGAAGATTCCGCCGGCCAACCAGACGTGGCCTGCCTCCCCCCACCATACCTATCGGGAAGTCTTCTCGCCGGAGCACGTATTCGAATACGCGGAGAAAATTCGCTCCAAACTGGGCACCGACGCGATCGACCTGCTGCAGTTTCACGTCTGGCAGGACTCGTGGACGGACGATCCGGATTTCCGCAGCACCGTCGAACGACTGAAGCGGGGTGGCGTGATTCGCGCGTTCGGCCTAAGCCTGAACCGTTGGGAGCCGGAGAACGGTATTAAGGCGATTCGCACCGGATTGGTGGACGCGGTGCAGGTCATCTACAACATCTTCGATCAGTCGCCCGAAGACGAGCTCTTTCCGATGTGCCGCGAGCTCGACATCGGGGTGATTGCGCGGGTGCCGCTCGACGAAGGCAGCCTGGGCGGAAAGTTGACGGTCGACACCAAGTTTCCGGCGAACGATTGGCGCTCGCGCTACTTCGGGCCGGCCAATCTCAAGGCCACTGTCGAGCGCGTGGAAGAGCTGAAGAAGATCGTTCCCGATGGCATGAGTTTGCCGGAGATGGCATTGCGCTTTGTGCTCTCCCATCCGGTGGTCAGCACGGCCATCGTTGGCATGCGCGATCCGCAGCATGTGGCCGCCAATGTCAGCTACAGTGACAAAGGCCCGCTCCCCTCGGATTTGCTGGCTGAACTGAAGAAGCACCGGTGGGATCGCAAGCCTCAGCCCTGGTCGGACTAGCGAGTCACGGGGTTTTTCGCGCACATCGGCATTTCGAGCGAAGTCGAGAAACCTGCTGTCTTGTTCGTGCACGACGATCGCGCCGCCTAGGTCTGGTGCTTCGTAGCGCTGGAATGCAAGCCGATGAGTCGCGCGACCAGGACCGCGGGATACATCACGCCGGTAATCGACTCCAGAATGGCGAGCGATCGCGCAGGTCCTTGCCACGGCACGATATCGCCGTAACCCACGGTCGTGAGACTTACGAAGCTGAAGAAGATGAGGTCGGGAGGATGAATCGGCCGCGGCGGCGTGACGGTTTCGCGGAACGACCCGGGCGAGAGCTGCTCGATGCATGCATACAGCAGTCCGTAGGTAATACCAATCAGCATGTACGCGGAAACAGCTCCGGCCAAGGTGTCGACGGTGACGGTCGGAGCGACCACCACGGCGCGCACAAAGATCACCGACATAAATCCCAGATAGAGCGCCCCCAATGCCATCGCCAAAAGGCTCCAGCTCTGCAAATACCCCGCAAGATTAGCAAGATGGATCAGGATGGGAGGCACGCCTAGAAGAAACGCCACGACCGTTAAACGTCCCCGCCCGAGTATCGTGTACAAGCCGGTACAGATTAGAAGAATGGCCACCATGCGAAAAACATGCGCCTGCATTCCGCTTCCGCTGGTAAATGGGAAGGCCAGGACGACCAGCAGTTCGCTGATCAACAGGTAGGTGAAGCGGTACGGAGCGTGCTTCGGAGAGTGGATGACCATGGGCACCACGGCCGTGGAACTTTTTGACAAAGTCGTGTCCTCCCGTCGCCTGGCGGACGTGCTGTTTCGAATCACACCAGCCTAAGCTGAAGCAGCTCGCGCTTCAAAAGAAAAGTTTCGGCGGACACACCATCGGCCCGGAAGAGAGAACGCTCTCGCCATCGACGTAGAGGCTGCGAGTGCTAAACTGGAGGGTTTGTATCCCTTCTGGAAGGACAGCTCTCATGCCTGAAGTCACTGCGCAACACCCCGCACCCGCTCCCTTGGTGTCGCTCACAGAAGATGAGTCCCTGTTTCGCGACACGGTTCGCCAGTTTGCCGAGGAGTCGGTGCGGCCGTTCGTGAAGGAGATGGACGAAAAGGGGGTCTTCGAGCCCTCGCTCATCCAGCAATTCTTCGAACTCGGATTGATGGGAATCGAAATTCCCGCGGAGTACGGAGGAGGAGGAGGTACGTTCTTCGAGGCCATTCTTGCGGTGGAAGAACTCTCGCGCGTCGATCCTTCCGCGGGTGTGATTGTCGATGTGCAGAACACTCTGGTCAACAACGCGCTGATGCGCTGGACCACCGACGAGCAGAAGAAGCGCTACCTGCCGCGCATGTGCGTGGACACCGTGGGCGCCTATGCGTTGAGCGAGGCGGGCTCAGGCTCCGATGCCTTTGCGCTGCAGACCCGGGCCGAGCTGAAGGGCGATGAGTGGATCCTGAATGGCCAGAAGATGTGGATCACCAATGCCAAGGAAGCCGGCGTGTTCATCATGCTGGCTACGGTCGATCCTTCGGCGGGATATAAGGGCATCACCGCGTTCATCGTGGAAAAGAGTTTTCCCGGCTTCATGGTTGGCAAGAAGGAAGACAAGCTGGGCATTCGCGCCTCGAGCACCTGCGAGCTGATCCTGGAAGATTGCCGCGTGCCGAAGGACAACGTGCTCGGACAAGTCGGCAAGGGATACAAAATCGCTATCGAAACGTTAAATGAAGGACGCATCGGCATTGGGGCGCAGATGCTGGGACTGGCGCGCGGGGCGTTTGACTATGCCGTAAAGTACGCGCAGGAGCGCAAGCAGTTCGGTCGCGCCATCGCCGAGTTCCAGGGCATCCAGTTCCAGATCGCGCAGATGGCGACCGAGATCGAAGCCGCCCGCATGCTGCTGTACAACTGCGCTCGCATGAAAGATGCCGGCATGAGCTTCCTGAAAGAAGCCGCGATGACCAAGCTGTATTGCTCCCAAGTCGCCGAGCGGGTGGCGTCGCTGTGCGTCGAGATTTATGGTGGCTACGGCTTCACCAAGGACTACCCGGTAGAAAAATTTTTCCGCGACTCGAAGATCGGCAAGATCTACGAAGGCACCTCGAACATGCAGTTGCAGACCATCGCCAAGCTGGTGCTGGGGAAATAACATACGGCGCAATGGTTGAGCTGTCCACCGGCTCAGAAAATCTGCTGTCGAGATCAGGCGCTTCGATTGATTGGCCCAAGGTATGGCTGCTTCAGCATAGGGCGATCGGCAAGACGTCGAAAAACTACTACTTGGAAACGAAGTGCAGCGTCCCGAAACTCTGAGGAACGTGGAAGTTCGGTTGGGGAGAATCATTCGGGCGCCAGGCAAGGTACGCACGCTCAGGATCGACACCTTCGCAGCGGAAGAAGTTCACCCGCCACTCCTGCTTGGGGTGAAAGTCCGAGGTCAGCGTCTTCATCGGAATCGCGATCACCGCAGTCCAGGTCTTCTCCGTCGGATCAACTTTCACGACCCGCTGTAGTTCGTTGCTGAGCAGCCTGCCGCCTTGCGGCGTGATCTCCAAGTCAACCCACTGGCCCGTCGGGCTCACCTCGAACTCCTTGTAGTGCTTCGTGCCGAAGCGATCGGGCTGCAGGAAGACCTCGGCAACATCGCGCTCCCACAGATGATCGCGACGGCCGCTGGGTTCGGCATCGTCAAAGACATTAATCGATCGATAGCTGCAATGGAAACGGAGATAGAGCGTGTCGGGCGTCCAGAGCAGGCGGAGTTCGGTGCGGCGCTGCGGGTCGGGATTCTTGCCCTGCCAGTCGGAATCGAAGGAGATGGGAGTGGCGCGAGCCCAATCGTCAGAAGAGGGCATACCGTCGGACCCGAGAGCGAACCTCAAGGGGAGAGCCAGCACGCCGGAGTCAGGCATGCCCGCTCCGGAAAGCTGCCAAGCCAGCATCGTGACCAGCACTCCAATCGCTCGAGAATGTTTCACAGGATTGCGAATGCCCATGCACGTCAGCCATTTGTAACACGAGTGCGCGTTACCCTTCCTTAAAAGCCGTAACAGCCCGCGACGTGTACCGTCGGCCGCCACCCGGCCTAGACGCGCCGTTCCTTCACGCCTACCCGAGGCTTCGCCCAGATTTGGAGCGAGCCTGGTCGTAACTATCAATCACCGCGTCATGCTGAAGCAAAGCGTTGTCTTTTCGAGATTGCCATCCCAAACCCCTTCAGGAGTGAGGGAGCTGCGGGATTGCTTGCATCGCCAGCCACCGGGAGGAACTGCACCTCCCTCGCCGCTGAAACGGTTTCGGGAGGACAGCAGAAGAATAGTCCCCCGCGCAACCGTTTGGCACCAATCGATTCGTCGCGTTTTCTACTGCCCAATCGGACCGTTGTTGGCGGCGCGCTGCTGCTGGTTGGCATAGTAGCCGCTGCGCGTGCGTACCTGCAGCTTCTTGTAGCCGCGCGCCTGGGCCTCGACTTTCACGGTGCGATAGCCGCCTTCGCGTTGTGGCCGAGTGGGCTTGTACTGGATGGTGTACTGATTGCGAATATCGTGAGCAATCTGCTGGGTAATGGCCTCGACTTCGTTGAGGTCCTTGGGGAAGAACGCTACCCCGCCGGTATCTTCGGCCATTTCACGCAGGGCACGCCGCGCCCGCTTGGAATGTTCGTCTCCCAGCAGGCCGATGGTGTAGATCGTCGGTCCATTCTCTTCCTGAAGGCGCTTGATGGCTTGTTCGAGCGATTCGCGACTGGCGTTGTCTTCGCCGTCGGTGACGACCAGCAGAACCTTCTTTTCCAGCGTACCGCTTTTCTTCAGGTGGTCGGCGGAGGCTACCACGGCGTCGTAGAGCGCCGTCCCGCCACGCGATTCGATCCGTACCAGCGCATCCTGCAGCTTGGGAATGCTGGAGGTGTAGTCCTGATCGAGGAAGTATTCCTCATTGAAGTTGACAATGAAAACCTTGTCCTGGGGATTGCTCGACTTCACCAGATTGATGGCCGCGGCGTTCACCGCGGGCCGCTTGTCGCGCATCGATCCCGAATTGTCGATCACAATGCCAAGAGCGACCGGAATGTCTTCATTCCGGAAGGAGGTAATCTTCTGCGGCTTGCCGTCTTCGAAGACCGTGAAATCGCCGCGCTGCAACGCGGTTACGAGCCGGTTCTTGTCATCGACGACGGTGGCGTGAAGCGTGACCTCGTCGACTTCCTTGCGGAAGATGAAAACGTCGCCCTTCTCTGTTTCGGGAGCTTCGCCCGCCGGTTGCGCCGGGACCTGAACGGTATTTCCGGGCTGGTTTGGAGCCTGAGGAACGGGCGTGTTGTCTTCGGCCGGGGGCGTTTGCGGCGCACTTTGTCCCGTGACCGGCAGCGGCCCTGGCGGAATTTGCGGCGAAGTGGACGGGTTGCCAGCAGGTGCTGTCGGCTGCTGGGCCGCAGGCGTTGGGGCGGACTGCTGGGCCGGGGCGGCCGGAGTCTGTGCAGCCAGCCAGCTTCCAAGTACCAGAAGGACTGCGAACAGCAGGAAAAATCGGTTATTCCGTCGGTGCATAATATCCCGTCTTTGCGTAGACGTGCAGCGGCGGGAGGCCCTTAGGGGGAATCAACTTTACCTTGATTTTCCGCCACTTGCCATCCCGTGCTGGATTGGTTGGACGGTATCCGAGTACATATTGGTTGCGCAGCTCTATACCAATCTTGGTGGCCACATCGGCCAATTCGTTCGGGTTATCGATGGTAAACGTCCGTCCTCCAGTCACTTCAGTGATTTCGCTAAGCAGCGCCGGGCCTTCTCGCTCTTCGGCGGTTTTGAAGTCGCGGTCGAACAGGCCAATGGCGTAGATCTGCACATCGGCTTCCTTCACCATCGAGCGTATCTCACTTTCGGTGTAGCGGCTGTGATTATCGCCACCGTCGGAGATGATGAGCAAGGCCTTTTTCTGCTGCTTTGCCTTCTGCATGCGGTTCATACCGAGATAAATGGCGTCGAGCAGCGCAGTCCGGCCTTTGGGGACGGCATACACCAGCTTGCCCTGGATATCCTCGACCGATTGGGTAAAGTCCGCCAACAGCTCTGGTTTGTCAGAAAAGGTGACCAGGAAGAACTCGTCCTGGGGATTGGCGGTGCGAAAGAACTCCACCACGGCGTCCCGGGATTTATCGATTTTGTCGCTCATGGAGCCGCTGATATCAAAGATGACGCCCAGGGAAATTGGGGCATCTTCGCTCGAGAAATGCCGGATTTCCTGCGGCTTGCCATTATCGGTGAGGGCAAAATTCTCCTTCTCGAGCCCGGTGACCAGCCGGTTCATGGGATCGGTAATCGTCACCGGAACCAGCACCAAATCCACATCGCGCATGATGGGCTTGGTATGGGTCTTGAGCGAAGGATCGCCTTCCATGGCTGGAATATCGCCGGGCGCGCCCGCAGTCGTGGCGTTCGGGTCGGCCTTTTTTACGCGTGGCGTGATGTGAATGTCGTCTTGCTGCGTGACCTCTTGCGAGGCCGCTGGCTGCGGGGTTGAGGGCGGTTGTGTCGCGTTCTGCGCACACACGGGCAGGCTCGCCCATTCGGCAAGGCACAGCAAGCCGACGACCATCCAGAAGACCTTGAAACGCACCAACGGTTGGACGTAGCTGGGAGGAAAACGTCGTGGGCACCGAACCGTGCTGGAATCCACTATCGCCGAATTGATCGATAGGAATTCCCGACTGCTACCGCGACCCATTGGGACCCTCTTGAATGGCTGAATATTATCACAGGCCCGAAGGCCTGGCTCCTCGAGCGACGTGCCATCCATCCGTTATACGACGCTAATGGAGCTATGGATGTAACAGCCGCATTTCTGGTTATCCTTCGTGCAACTCAGGCGCGCCTGGTCGCGCTTGATTGTTCGCCGAAAGGTGCCACTAGACCCTGAACTGCGTCCCGTCTACGGGTGGCTGCGCCTTTCGTCATTCTTCCGGCTCCCTGTACAATTGGGTGTCTCCCGAAAGCGACCCGTCCAACCGTTTTTGTCTCGGAAGACTTCATCCCTATGGCCAACATTTTTCCGTTTCAAGCGCTACGCTACGACTCTGCCAAAGTGTCGCCTGCCAAAGTTGTCACCCAACCATACGACAAGATAACCCCCGAAATGCAGGCAAGTTACTACTCGGCCAGCCCCTATAACCTGGTCCGCGTGATCCTGGGCCGGCAAGAAGCCAACGACAACGACGACAACAACGTTTACACCCGCGCTGCTTCGAACTTCCAGGAGTGGCGGACCCAGAACATCCTCCTGCCCGAGGCTGAACCCAGTATTTACCTCTATACCCAGACATTCAAGGTGCCTGGTGACAATTCCGGCACATCTGTCGAGCGGCGAGGTTTCATCGCGTTGGGGCAACTGGAGGACTATGAAAACGGGGTAGTCTTTCGCCACGAGCAGACTCTGAGCAAGCCTAAAGCCGACCGCCTTAACCTGCTGCGCGCCACGCAATCGCACTTTGGCCAGATTTTCATGTTGTACAGCGATCCCACGGACGCGGTCGCTACGGCTTTGCGACAGTCCGGAGCGCCGGACGTCGAACTGAAGGACGAATTCAAGGTCACCCATCGCTTATGGAAGGTCTCTGACCCGGGCGTAATTGCGGTGGTCCAAGGGTTAATGGCCGATAAAAAGCTCATCATTGCCGACGGGCATCACCGCTACGAAACCGCACTGACCTACCGGAACGAGCGTCGACTGAGCGACAACGGCGACGCCGGCGCTGCTTATGAGCGCGTGATGATGACCTTCGTCAACATGGACTCACCTGGACTTCTGGTGCTGCCGACGCATCGCGTCGTTCATGGTCTGGAGAACTTCAGCGCCAGCGACATGATTGCCAAACTCGGAAAGTACTTTGAAGTGGAAGAGATCGGTCCCACGGCGACGATTGAAACCATCATGAAAAGTTTGCGCGAGTCCGGCAAGAAGACCACCGCCCTGCTGGCGATTACGGCCACGGGAGGCTTCCTGCTGCGGGCGCGTCCGGCTCAGGAGTCGGAGGCGTTGTCAGGATTTTCCGAGCGTCAGCGAGTGCTCGACGTCGTGCAACTCCATAAGCTTGTGCTGGAAGAAACGCTCGGCCTGTCGGAAGAAGACATCCGCAATCAAGCGCATTTGAAGTATCTGCGTGACATACGCGACGCCTTCAACGAAGTGCGAAACGGGGCCAATGTCGCCTTCATCATGAATCCGGTACGCATGGAGCAGGTACGGGACGTTGCTTTCGCCGGTGAAGTCCTTCCCCAGAAGTCGACCGACTTTTACCCCAAACTGCTCACGGGATTGACGATCTATTCGCTGGAGAACGCTTCAACCTAGCCGTCAGGCAGTCGCCTCAGGATTCGCGTGAGCGACTGTATCCTCTTGCCTGGGCCACGCGAGCGTGACCTTCTATTGCGGCGCGGTCGTACTCGCAGCCGGGTTCTTGGTCTTCTTGCAACGCATCTTGACCTTCGTCCACTTGGACACGTCGAGCGCTTTCCCCTGCATGCAGGTCGTCATCCCCTGATGCGGGGACGCGTCGAACGAAATGCCGGTATAGGGCGGAGGAGCGTCAGCGGCAAAGAAGAGGGTGTAGACGTCTCCCGTCTTCCCGTCCTTCAACATGGTGCATCCATTTTCTACGCCAGGGCTGACGCACCCCGTCCCATGAACTTGGGTGATCGGCATCGTCCCCGGATCGGGGGTGTGCTGGGCCAAAGCCGCGGGAACCAGGACCAGCGCGAATGCCACAACCAACGGCAACTTCATGTGCACTCTCCTTTCGGAGTGATCTCGGATGTTCCGCCTTGAGTGACCTGGATCGGGCGGATTGCAGGGTCCGCAACTTACAAGACGCAACGCGAATCGCCAGCTCCGCTTGCCGCACCCATCGTAGTATAGTTTCGATTCTTCAAGGTGATTATGAGGCGAGCTGCTTTCTACCCGATACTTGCAATCGCGCTGCTTATGTCAGGACCACAGATGCCGGCACAGACCGAAAAGGATGGGCAAGCCGCCACGTCGAACGTTCGCTTTTCTTCGACCCCGCGCGTCTATCCCGACCGCAGTGTCAGCTTCAGCCTCAAGGCTCCCGTTGCGAAAGATGTAAAGATCGCCGGCGGCGACGGCATCGGCAAAGGTCCGTTCGCCATGAAGCGTGGCGACGACGGCGTCTGGACGGTGACGGTCCCGCCCGCAGTTCCGGGCTTTCACTATTACTGGTTCCTGCTCGACGGCGTGCAGGTCAACGATCCCGGCAGCAAGACATACTTTGGGTATGGCAAGGAGACCAGCGGCATCGAGATTCCTGAGGCTGGCGCCGACTACTACGCCATCCAGGACGTGCCCCACGGCGAGGTGCGCGCCCGGTGGTACAAGTCGAAGGTCACCGGCGAGTGGCGGCGCGCCTATGTATACACTCCGCCGGACTATGACAAGGCGCAGCAGAAACGGTACCCGGTGCTGATTCTTCAGCATGGCGCGGGCGAGGACGAGACCGGATGGACTCGCCAAGGCCGCGTGAACTTCATCCTGGACAATCTGATTGCCGTCGGCAAAGCCAAGCCGATGATCGTGGTGATGGATTGCGGCTACGCGACCAGAGCTGGACGAGCACCTGCCCCTGCCTTTGGCCCCGGTATGACCGAGCAAACGCTACGTGAAGCCCAAAGCAACTTCGAAGCTGTGGTGCTGGACGACCTGGTTCCGATGATCGACGCCATCTATCGCACCATTCCCGACCGTAACCATCGCGCCATGGCAGGTCTTTCCATGGGCGGCATGCAGACGCTCTTTATCACCCTGCATCATCTGGATAAGTTCGCATACATCGGCTCGTTCAGCGGTCCTATCGTAGCCTACCTGGGTTCCAGCAACGATCCGCCGAAGTTCGGGAACGCTGGCCAGAACTTCGATCCCGCCACAGCGTATGATCGCGCGTTTGCCGATCCCAAGGCCTTTAACGCCAAGGTGAAGCTGTTCTGGATGGGCGCGGGTTCCGAAGAACCGCAAATCGGTGAGCCCATCCGGCAGGCAGCGGTAGCACTGAAGAACTTCGGCGTAAACGTCGTCTTTTACGAATCGCCCGGCACCGCGCACGAGTGGCAAACGTGGCGACGCGATGCCAACCAGTTCCTGCCACTGCTGTTCCGCTAGAAGCATATAGGATCGGCTCGGCCCCGCCTCGCCAGACCGATTCGACATGGCAATCAGATGCCCCCCTTAGCGCGTGACTAGAAAGACTTCAGCGCCGGTAGAACGGCAGACGTCCGTCACATGAACGATTTCCGCAAAGGGCAAGCTGCCATCTGCGTAGACCACGAAAAGAAGACCGCTTGGGCACGATCGCCCGGTAAGCCGTGCCTTCGCATCCCCTACCCCGAAGCCCGGATATGGGACAATTGGTTCTTGTGCCAATCCAGAAAGAACAACACCTTCAAGAGAGGGTAAAGCCGGGCGTTGCCGCGGGATGGATGCACCGCGCCAACGTGTGTGATCTGTGTGGCTCGCTCGGGAGAGCTTCTGGAAGCCTTTCCGAGGAGCTTCCATGACCTCGCATCGGAGCTTAGGCTGCCTCTGGTTGGCTCTTCCCTTGATTGGCCTGCTGGCCGTTACGTCCACCTGGCTATTGCGCGTTCACGCGCAGGGCGAGTCTAAGCAGCTAGCAGTTTTCACGCCGCAAGCTACCTATTCTGTCCCGATGGTGGACATCAATGGCCTGCCCTACGTTGGCCTGTCCGAGATGCTGGAGCCGCTGGGAGCGGTTGAGGCTCGCCGGGATGGCAAGAAGTACAAGCTGCAGTTCACTCCTGCCGGCGGCAAGAAAGATGAGCTGCAGTTTCAGGAAGGCAAAGACAAGGGCAAGGTCCACGGGAAGAACTTCAAGCTGCCTGCGAACTTCGCTTTTCAGGGCGACCGCGGTTATGTGCCGCTGGCGTCGATCACCGGATTGCTGTCGCAACTACTCTCGGTACAGGTAGGACTGCATCAGTCGGCGCAGCGCCTGTTTATCGGCGATGCCGCCACGCGTTACAGCCTCGATCTCCGCAAAGGGACGCCGTCACGCCTGCTGGTGGGGTTCTCGTCGCCGGTGAATCCCACGATTGCCACCGAGCCGGGCTACGTGCGCCTCATCTTCAAGCGCGCGCCGGTCATCTCGTCGGGCAATGACAGCGTAACCTTTGACGACCCGCTGATCACGGGCGCATTCTTCTCCGAACACGACGGGATCGCGCAGCTCGACATCACCGGCAAAAGTGCACTGATGGCGAACTTCGCCGATGGCGGCAAGACCATCATCGTTACCGGAGCGCCCGCCCCCGTGGTGGCTGCGCCTCCCCCGCCGGCACCCACGGCGCAAGCTCCTGTCGTGACGCAACAGGCCCCCAAGCCACAGCCGCCGGCTCCTCCGCGGTTTCTGGTGTTGATCGATCCTGCCCACGGGGGGGATGACATTGGCGCGGCCATTTCGGCAACCCTGCCCGAGAAGGATGTGGTGCTGGCCCTGGCGCGCCGGGTGCAGCGTCAGCTCGCGGCCAAAGGGATCGCGTCGAGCTTGCTGCGTACAGCTGATGTAACCCTGGCGATCGAGCAGCGAGCCATCATTTCCAATGCACTGCGGCCGGCGTTGTATCTCTCGATTCACGCCGCCAACACGGGCAAGGGAGTACACGTCTTCACCTCGCTGCTGCCGGAAGCGATGGTTTCGCCCGGAGGCTTTCTGCCCTGGGACACGGCGCAAGCCTCGTTTCTCGACTTAAGCGGCGTAGTCGCGGGCTCGGTCGCCGCCGAGCTTGAAAATCGCAAGCTGCCGAACAGCACGCTGGCTGCGCCCTTGCGCCCGATGAACAACATCGCCGCCCCGGCCATCGCCGTCGAACTTGCACCCGATGAGGATGGGGTGAACAGTCTGGCCAACGCCGCCTACCAGGACCAGGTGGCGCAGTCGATCGCCGCCGGCATTGCCGCGGTACGTTCGAAGCTGCCGGAGGTGGCTCCGTGACCCGCCGCATTCTGCTGATGTTTCTGGCGTTGCTATTAGTTGCGCTCGGCTTGGGAGTCTATGCGTGGCAACTGCATAGAAAAGTTGCTCGCGATGCTGAGCTGGCAGCACAGCAACAGCAGATGACTCCTCCTGCGAATGGCCCCGCCACACTCGTGAGGCTGTACGTTGCCTCCGATGACCCGGGGGCCCTGCGGCGGACAGAAATCACCATCAGTCTTCCCGGAGAGCGCAGCGAACGAGCGCGTGCCGTCCTGCGTGCACTTCTGGGCACCTATCTGCAGCCGGGCTCGCCCCACCCCATCGGACCCGGGGCCGATGTTCGCGATGTCTACCTTATGAGCGATGGGACGGCGATTGTCGACACCAACTCGGCTTTCGCTAACTCGCACCCCTCGGGCGTGCTCGCCGAGGAACTAACCATCGCCTCCATCGTGATCACGTTGAACGCCAACGACGGCGGGATTCAGAAGGTGAAGATCCTTGTCGACGGCAAGGAGCGCGAGACGCTGGCCGGCCACGCTGATCTCCGCCGCTTCTACCTTGCCAGCAATCTTTCTTCCCTGATGAAGGAGGCGCCGTGACGCTTCCGCGCATCGGGGTCTTCGACTCGGGCGTTGGCGGGCTCACCGTGTTGAAGGCGCTTGCCCGACAGTTGCCGGCGCACTATCTATATTTCGGCGACACCGCACGGCTGCCCTACGGAACCAAGTCGGCCGAAACCGTCGCACGCTACTCGATCGGCGCGGCACATTTTTTGGAATCGCAGAACATTGATTTGCTGGTGATCGCGTGCAATTCGGCTACCGCGCTCGCCCTGCCGCAAATTCAGGACGCCTCGCACGTTCCAGTCGTAGGTGTCGTCGAGCCCGGCGCTGCCATGGCTGCCTCGGTCAGCCAAAGCCGCGCGGCGATTGTGATCGCCACGGAGGCCACGGTGAGCAGTCATGCGTATCGTGATGCGCTCCGGCAACATGGGCTTGAGGCGTACGAGAAGGCTTGCCCGCTCTTTGTGCCGCTGGTGGAAGAAGGTTGGGTCGATCATCCCGTCACCGAGCAGGTGGCAACAATCTATCTGGGAGAAGCGATGGCCGAAGCGTCGGAAAGGGCGGATGTTCTGGTGCTGGCGTGCACGCACTATCCGCTGCTCGCCCCTATGTTGCGCCGCATTACGCCGGCACACGTGAAAATCGTGGACTCCGCCGAATCGACCGCGCAAGTTGTCAAACAGATGTTCGATGTCGGCGGGGCTCTGTCTCGCGAGCCGGGAGGAGAGACATCCGTCGATCGGACTGCGCCGGTGTCTGCCCGGGCTGGCGCGGGCGAACGCCGCACCTTCCGCTTCTACGTGACGGATTCGGTCGACAAGTTCCAGCGGCTGGCCACGCGCTTCCTCGGTCGCCAGGTCGATCGCGTGGAGCACGTCGATCTGAGGGGATGAAAGCAGTCAGCAGTCAGCAGTCAGCAGTCAGCGCTCAACGGTTTGCCGAGACCCTTTACCTTTGTCATCCCGAAGGGCTTCAGCCGGGCGGGAGCTGCGGTTCGTCGCACTCTGAAAACACGCCAATTCGTCGCGGACGGAAGTCCGCTCGGAATCGCAAACGTTCGGGGTTTGAGAGTTCGCGCGGTCACTTGCGCAAGTCCTTCACAATCTCGCGAGCCGCGTTGGCACCCGAGATTCCGTTCAGGCCAGTCCCCGGATGCGTTCCGGAGCCGCATAAATACAGGTGTTCAATAGGCGTGCGGTACTGCGACCAGTTAAGCAGGGGGCGCATGGTGAACAACTGATCCAGTGCCAACTCTCCGTGAAAGATGTGTCCGCCCGTCAGTCCGTATTGTTCCTCGAGGTCTTTCGGCGTGATCACCTCGCCGGCTTCGATGAGGCCTGGAAGGTCCGGTGCGTACTCGGCGAGAGTCTCGACGACGACATCGCCCAACGCATCCCGCTGCGAATCCCAATCGCTGTTGCGAAGTTTGTACGGCGCATACTGCATGTAGATGGACATCACATGCTTACCGGGGGAAGCCAGTGACGTGTCCCACAATGTAGGAATCGTCAGTTCAAGATAGGGCTGCGGCGAGAATTCGCCGTACTTCGAGGCATCGAAGGCGCGCTCCAGGTAGTCGATACCGGGCGAAACCTGTATCTTGCCGGCGAGCACCGTAGAAGCGTCGCCGTCGATTCCTTTGAAGGTCGGCAGCGCTCCAAGAGCGAGATTGACCTTCGCGACAGTGCCGTTCATGCGGTAATTCTGCAACTTCTGCAGGAAGCTCGGTTGCAAATGATGAGGCTCGACCAGGCCAAGCAGCGTGCGCTTGGGATCGACGTTGGAGACGATGGTGCTCGCATTGATTTCCTCCCCGTCGTGAAGGAGCACGCCGGTCGCGACGCCATTCTTCACCACGATGCGTGACACTTCGGCGGAAGTTCGAATGGTAACGCCCGCCGCGGTTGCTGCCGCGGCCATTGCAGCGGTGAGTGCGCCGGCGCCTCCTACAATGTAGGATGCCGGGCCAGCGGGATTCCCATCAGCCGCCGAGCGCAGCAACAAGGTCGCGCTGGATCCGGCGGACCACGGTCCGAGGAACGTTCCAAAGATTCCACGTGCGGCAATCGTGCCTCGAAGAAGGTCGGTTTCGAACCATTCCGAAACGAGGTCGGCGGCAGCCATCGGGCCCCAGCGCAGCAACCGGTAGAGATCCCGCTCGCCGAGGCCGCGGATCTTTCGGCCCACCTTGAGCATCTCCCAGAGATTACCCGACGCCGGCTCTTCCAGGTCGGGCGGCGTCATGCGTGTGAGCAAATCGGCTACTTCGGCAATGCGTGCCAGCGTCTTCTGGAACTCTCCGTAGCCACTCGCATCTTTCTGCGAAAATTTCGCAATCTCCTGTTGCGTCCGCGCAACGTCGCTGTACAGCAGCAGCGGCGCGCCACTGGCAGCCAGCGAGCAAACACGCACTTGAGGCGAGTAGGTCTTCAGGCCGTGCTTTTCCAATCCCATGTCGGCGATGATGTCGCCGCGGATCGGCGCTGCGCTATGAGCGAGTTTGGAACAGCGAAAGCCGGGATGAAATTCATCCGTAATCGCGCAGCCGCCAACCGTGACAGTGCGCTCGAGAATGGAGACTTTGAATCCAGCCTTGGCGAGGTAGAAAGCGGTCACGAGGCCGTTGTGTCCGGCGCCGAGGATGAGCACATCGCGTGTCTCCGCCATCCGCTAGCTCATCCCCTTCAGAATTTCGAGCGCGGCGAGACGTCCGGGGGCACCCATGATGCCGCCGCCCGGATGCGTCGCCGATCCACACATATACAAGTTCTTGATCGGCGTCTTGTACTGCGCCCACCCGGGGACGGGGCGCAGGAAGAACAACTGCTCCAGCGACAGCTCCCCTTGGAAGATGTTGCCCTCGGTCAGGCCCCATTCGCGCTCGAGATCGAGCGGCGTCACCACCTGACGTCCCACAATGAGATTCTTGATATTGGGCGCGTACTCGGCGATGGTGTCGATCACGGTGTCGCCGAACGCTTCTTTCTTCTCGTCCCAGTTGCCCTGTTTCAACTTATAAGGCGCGTACTGCACGAAGCACGACATCACGTGCTTGCCCGCGGGCGCGACCGACGGATCGGTGAGGCTGGGAATCACCATGTCGATGTAGGGACGCCGCGAGTAGTTCCCGTATTTCGCATCGTCGTAAGCGCGCTCCATGTAATCGACGCTGGGCGAGATCGAGATGGCGCCGCGCAGATGATTGCCACCGCCGGGCATGCAGGTAAAGTTCGGCAATCCGTCGAGGGCGAGATTTACCTTGCCGGACGAGCCGCGATACTTGTAGCGCATGACTTCGTCGCGAAAATCGGAATCCAGATGCTTCGCTTCGATCATCTTGAGGAAGGTCAGGTTCGGATCGACGCTCGACGAAATCACCGGCGCAAAGTACTCGTCGCCGGTGGTGGTCGCAACCCCAACCGCTTTACCGTCGCGGATCAGAATCTGCGCAATCGCCGTCTTCGTCTTGATCTCGACTCCCAATTCGCGGGCGGCGTCGGCAATCGCGTTCGAGATCGCCCCGGTCCCTCCGCGGGCGAAACCCCAGGCCCGGAAGGCGCCGTCAATCTCTCCCATGTAGTGATGCAGCAGAACATACGCGGTGCCGGGGGAACGCACTCCCAGGAAGGTTCCGATGATGCCTGACGCCGACATCGTAGCCTTGAGCACATCGGTCTCGAACCACTGGTCGAGAAAGTCGATGGCGCTCATGGTCATCAGCTGCACCTGGTTGTATTTGTCTTCGCCGCTGAGGTCCTTGAAGCGACGCCCAAGGAACAACAACTTGAACAGGTCTTTGGGATTCAGCGTCGTCGGATCGGGAGGGACCATGCTGAGAATCGGCTTAACGAAGCGGCACATCTGCAGCATCGCCTTGCCGAATTCCTCGTAAGCCTCGGCATCAAATTTGGAGTGGCGCGCGATCTCGCGCCGCGTCTGTCCGTGATCGTTGGTGCGCCAGAGATGATCGCCGTTGGGCATCGGTGTGAAGGTGCCGTCGAGAGGAAGGATCTCCAGCCCATGCCGCGGAAGGTCCAGATCGCGAATAATCTCGGGCCGCAAGAGCGAGACCACGTAAGAGCACACCGAGAACTTGAACCCGGGAAAGATTTCTTCGGTAACCGCTGCGCCTCCGAGAACGTGACGGCGCTCGAGCACCAGGACCTTCTTGCCGGCGCGCGCCAGGTAGGCGGCGTTCACCAGCCCGTTGTGCCCGCCACCAATGACGATGGCGTCGTACTTGCCCGAAGCGTTCGAACCCATAGTTTTCCAGAGGATTGCGTTGTGGCGGTTCAGCAGAGCTTCATTCTAACAGGAGGAGCTTGGACCCGGCCGTCTTGCCGCGTCGGACAGCGGCCCGCTATAATCCGCGTTCACCCACATTCGAAGGAGCATTGTGCCCATAGGGACCGCGGTTCACGAAAGAACGTTGCCGCTCTGCACCAGTCTGAATTACCGCGAGTGGTCGGGATTCTACGCGGTGAGCGTCTACGAGATGCATCATGAGCATGAGTACAATGCGATTCGCAATGCGGCTGCGCTCATCGATGTCACCCCGCTGTTCAAATATACGATCTCGGGTAGGGACGCGACTCGGTTCGTGAACCGTTTGATTTCGCGGGATATCAACAAGGTCAGCGTTGACCAGGTGATTTACTGCTGCTGGTGCGATGAGGAAGGCAAAGTCATCGATGACGGCACCATCACGCGGTTGGAAGAGAATCGTTATCGCTGGACGGCCGCCGATCCTAATCTGCGCTGGTTCCGGCAGAACGCCAGCGGCCTCGAGGTTCAGGTGGAGGACGTCACCGAGCAACTGGCGGCGCTTGCGTTGCAAGGGCCCACGTCCGGTCACCTGCTCAAGAGCATTGCCGATGCCGACATCCAAAACCTGAAGTACTTTCGCAAGACCAGCGGCAAGATTGGCGGAGTTTCTGTCGACATCTCGCGCACCGGCTATACCGGCGATCTGGGATATGAGATCTGGATCCCCTGGCACGATGCGGTCAAAGTCTGGGACAGCATCATGGAGGCGGGCCGTCGATTCGACCTTCATCCTACCGGGATGCTTGCCCTCGATGTGGCGCGTATCGAAGCGGGCTTGATACTTGCCGATGTCGACTACATCAGCAGCAAGAAGGCGCTCATCGCCTCCCAGAAGTACACGCCCGCCGAAGTGGGGTTGGGCAAACTTGTGCATTACGACAAAGAAAACTTCATCGGACGGCAAGCCTTGTTGAAAGAGAAGGAAACCGGACCGAAGCGCTTATTGGTCGGTCTCGAGATCGACTGGAGCGAAGTGGAGTCGCTGTTCGACCGGATGGGTCTGGCGCCGCAAACTCCGAGTACCGCATCGCGCGCCCATGTGCCGGTCTATAACGGACGCGAGCAGATCGGCAAGGCGACATCCAACACCTGGTCTCCGTTGCTAAAACAGTGGATCGCGCTGGCCAGCATTGAACCGCAACACGCCGCGCCCGGCATCCGGGTGCAGATGGAGATCACGGTCGAAGGAATTCGGCACAAGGCGGGCGCAGTCGTGCGTGCTCTGCCTTTCTTCAATCCCCCGCGGAAGACGAAGACGCCGGTTTAAGCTTTCGGGTGTAGCACCGGAGCACCGGCGCGCATCGCGGCCGCTGAGTTGGCGATTGCCTGTTCGCGAGCCATCAGCAGACGCTCAACGGTACGGTCCATGCTGTCCAGCAGGCTCTCGGTCGCGGGCTGATCACGGAAGTCTTCCAGCGCCTGATTGACATCCTGCGACTTCGAGACAATCGCGTCCCTGCTGCGGACGGTCGCAGGCAGGACTGTGTAAGCCAACCAAATCACAATCGAGATATCGTAGGCGACAACATCGATCCCGCGTAACAACCACTTCGGTACCAACGATTGATGCGAGAGGCCCGTGGAAACCAGCATGTCGATTGCGGCGTAGAAACCAAAGCCCACGGCAATCCCGAACATAACGTTCTTGCGGGAGATCCCGAGATATTCACTAAACAACAGGAGGAAGAACACCATGCCGCACTGCATCAACCGCACGCTTCGGTCGCCCAGCAGAATGACGTTCATCACAGCTGTGCTGTCGAGGGAGTGGATGGAAGTGACCGCCCACATGCCCCCCACCAGAAGAACCACCAGCGTTGACCAGCGAAACAGGATGGTGCTCAACTCACGCAGCGCTTCATATGGGCGAAAGGCGTCCCGAAACAATTCCTGGAACACCGCGAAAGACAGACAGATGCAAAGCGCCAGAGTGATGTAGTACCCGTAGAAGTAAACCAATGTCGAGCTTCTGAACACCATTAAGAAACTCTTGGTGAGTACTTGCACGATGAGGTAGTAAAAAAAATACTGGTATTCGCGTTGCAGCCCGCGCCTGTACATGGCCACTAGGACTCCAACCTGAAGGACAGGTTGTATGAACCACGTAAGGTCTAGCGAACGCGCGTGCATGTCTCTAACGAGAATAGCCGCGAAACACACCGTGCACAAGGCCTATCTTGCCGCGAAAACGTCGTAAGTGACTGACCTTCTTCCCATTACCGCATAGTCGTAAAGTGGTGCCAAGCCACCCACATTCGGGAAATTGTCCTCTTTCTGAGGTACTTATGCCGCAAACGGGAGCCTAACGCTGGCCGCCGATTGTGGCTCGGCGACTGTCAAGAAAGGTTGAAAATAGTCCTTGTCGGTGCAGTGGCCTGGAATGCAGGTCGGAGGAGGATTGCCGTCACCCGCGATCAGGCGCGGCGTCATGAGCTGGTCGTCCTCGTTGCAATGGCCCGGAATGCAGGTCGGAGGAGGATTGCCGTCACCCGCGATCAGGCGCGGCATCGCGACCAGGTCCTTATCGTTGCAGTGGCCCGGAATGCAGGTCGGCGGAGGATTGCCGTCACCCGCGATCAGCCGCGGCGTCATCAGCTGGTCGTCCTCGTTGCAATGGCCCGGAATGCAGGTCGGAGGAGGATTGCCATCGCCCGCGATCAGGCGCGGCGTCGCGACTAGGTCCTTATCGGTGCAGTGGCCTGGAATGCAGGTCGGCGGAGGATTGCCGTCACCCGCGATCAGGCGCGGCGTCATGAGCTGGTCGTCCTCGTTGCAATGGCCCGGAATGCAGGTCGGCGGAGGATTGCCATCGCCCGCGATCAGGCGCGGCGTCATGAGCTGGTCGTCCTCGTTGCAATGGCCCGGAATGCAGGTCGGAGGAGGATTGCCGTCACCCGCGATCAGGCGCGGCGTCGCGACCAGGTCCTTATCGGTGCAGTGGCCTGGAATGCAGGTCGGAGGAGGATTGCCGTCGCCCGCCATCAGGCGCGGCGTCATGAGCTGGTCCTTATCGGTGCAGTGGCCTGGAATGCAGGTCGGAGGAGGATTGCCGTCGCCCGCGATCAGGCGCGGCGTCATGAGCTGGTCGTCCTCGTTGCAGTGGCCTGGAATGCAGGTTGGCGGAGGATTGCCGTCACCCGCCATCAGGCGCGGCGTCGCGAGCTGATCGTCCTCGTTGCAATGGCCTGGAATGCAGGTCGGCGGAGGATTGCCGTCGCCCGCCATCAGGCGCGGCGTCGCGAGCTGGTCGTCCTCGTTGCAATGGCCGGGAATGCAGGTCGGCGGAGGATTGCCGTCGCCCGCCATCAGGCGCGGCGTCGCGAGCTGGTCGTCCTCGTTGCAATGGCCGGGAATGCAGGTCGGCGGAGGATTGCCGTCGCCCGCCATCAGGCGCGGCGTCGCGAGCTGGTCGTCCTCGTTGCAATGGCCGGGAATGCAGGTCGGCGGAGGATTGCCGTCACCAGGCACAAAAGCTGCCTGCACTTTAGCGGAAGGAGCTGCTATAGAACTTGAGGTGACAGCGGAAACGGCGGTCGCAAGCATCAAGCTGGCGACGAGAACAAACAATAGTTGCTTCATTGGAAACTTCTCCTTAAATAGGCTTTCTTTACTTCTGACTCAGAACTGGTTGAGATGCACGAGAGATTCAGCGATCACGGCGTTTCCGCGAGAGCTGGTCATGACTGGACCACCACCGTCGCCGATAATGACGAAGGTACCGCCCGAATTTGGTGAAGTGACTCCATCAAGAGCACACAGAGCTCCTGCCAGCATGAGACTCGCAAGAACTGCGGTTAGAATTTTGTTCACGGTGTTCACTCTCCTCACGGCAAGTTGATCTTCACTTTGCTCATCCGCTACTGGCGCGACAGCATAAGCGGTGTCTTTTCCCCAAGCTGGCCCGGAATGCTCATCGTCATGCAAACCGTTCTGTTTTCGCCCTTGTACCCGGTGCCGTTACTGCGGGTCGCCAAGGCGGCCCATCCACGATCACGGCATGAACATATTTACTGTTTAGTAAACCTTGATGATCCACCTTCCCTAATCCCATATCTTGACTGCTCGATGTAAAATTCTCGATTTACAAATTCGATACTAGAATTCGGTCCACGAAAAAATACACCTTGCCGAATTATGGGAGAGCTGGTGCAAAACACCTAGAGAAATCAATGCGCGCGGTGAGCAAAGGTACATGTACCAGTCGGTCATCGACACTCCCACGAAAGCACTAACGTTTCTCATTGGCTACTGGCTCTCCCGCAAAGTTTCGACTATGCTCATCGCGTCGTTAACACTGCTGGACGAACATCCCTCTACAACCCGAACGGTTTCAAGCACAGCGGAATCCGCGACACACGCTCGTGAACAGGCGCGTGTCGCTCTACAAGTCTGTCCGAACTGCTGCTCGACTCTTCGCGAAAATCACTGCAAACTGCTCTGCCCGCAATGTGGCTACTACCTCAGCTGCTCGGACTTCTATTAGGAATCCCCGCACATCAAGGGCCGAAGGCGATACGTCAAGCCTAAGATGTTTCTTAAATCTGCCCCCCTCTGACGCAAAGTTCGCCACGTTGGTGTAACGTGAAACGTACCTACATTACTGTTTCACAGGGAGGACTGCATGCAACGCACGGCCAGTGCCCATTGGGCGGGCGGATTAAAGGACGGAAAAGGCACCGTCTCCACCCAAAGTGGTGTTCTGCGCAACACGCCATATTCCTTCAGCACGCGTTTCGAGAATGGCGAGGGGACTAATCCGGAAGAACTCATCGCTGCCGCCCACGCGGGATGTTTCAGCATGGCATTATCTGCCGAGCTGGGCAAGATCGGCATGACGGCAGACGCAATCGATACGAATGCTTCTGTAACCCTGGAAAAAACCGACGCTGGTTTCGCTATCACGGCCGTACACCTCGATGTGAGCGTGAAGATCCCAGGTGCCGATCCTCACAAATTCGACGAAGCCGCGCAGAGCGCCAAAAAGGGTTGTCCGGTTTCGCGGGTGCTGAACGCTGCAATTACTATGAACGCGAAACTTATATCCTGACCAGACAGGGGACTCTCAACCCAACACGTGCAAGAGTACACGATTTGGAGTACCCGCTGCACGTGTTGGGTACCTAGTTTTGTATTAATGTGACTGAAGCATAGGGCCCTAAAGTGCCATACGCTTAAACGTCCAGCCAACATTCCTTCGCCCTCGCCCATCGAATCCAGAGTACGTTCATCCGGCAGCGGTGCGCTGCAGCGCGCGTTTTAACTGTATTCCACACCCGGGTGAGTACGGGAGGAAGATTGAAGATTGCCATCTTCGGACTGACTCTTTCCTCTTCTTGGGGAAATGGGCATGCCACGCCATATCGCGCCATACTTCGTGCGCTAGGGCATCGCGGAGTGCATGTCACTTTTTATGAGAAAGACGTTCGGTACTACGCTCAGCATCGCGACTTTCTCACCTGCGAATATTGCGACCTCGTGCTGTACGACAAATGGGATGACGTACGGCATCAGGCTTTGCGGCAGGCGGCCGAATGCGACATTGTGATTCTGGGGAGTTATTGTCCCGAAGGGGCGATCCTTGCCGATTCGCTGCTGAACTTGAGCCACCCTCTCCGAGTTTTTTATGACCTCGATACACCGATCACCCTACAGGCGTTGCAGTCTGGGGATTTGGACTACCTCCGGCGCACCCAGATCGGTGAGTTCGATTTGTACTTGTCCTTTACTGGAGGCAAAATCCTGCGGCGCTTGGAGCATGAATTCGGCGCCCGCGCGGCACGGCCCTTGTACGGATGTGTGGATCCCGATCTGTACCATCGGGTGGCGGCCCATGAAGAGTACGCTTGCGCGCTCAGCTACATGGGAACTTACGCTCGCGATCGGCAGCAAAAGCTCGAGGAACTATTCCTCGGCCCGGCGCGCCGGCGACCCAGGGATCCATTCCTTCTCGCCGGATCCCTTTATCCTCGGGAATCGAGCTGGCCTGCCAATGTTCGCCGGTATGAGCACGTCGCACCGGCCAGCCATCCAGCTTTGTATTCCTCATCCCGTGCGACGCTGAATCTTACACGCAAGGAAATGGCCGACTCGGGATACTGTCCGTCGGGTCGCTTCTTCGAAGCGGCAGCTTGCCAAAGTCCTCTCCTTACCGATTGCTGGGAGGGTCTGGATTTCTTCTTTGCGCCTGACAGCGAAGTGATTCCAGTGCGAACGACGGACGAGATCCTCTCCGCCCTGGACCTTCCAAGGGCCGAACTATTTGGAATGGCGGAACGTGCGCGACAGCGTACGCTCGACGAATATACGGGCACACGCCGAGCGGCGGAACTACTGGCTTACTGTGAAGAGGCGAGCAGCGGAACACCGAAGCAGACCCTGGAGGTGGCATCGTGATCGGAATCATTCCCGCTGCCGGCGCGGGCCAACGAATCCAGCCACTCGGGTGCTCAAAGGAACTGCTTCCCGTCGGCTCGCGCATCATCGATGGTGTGGAGCGTCCCAAAGCTGTCTCGGAGTATCTGGTCGAGCGCATGATCGCGGCCGGCGCCCACCAGATCTGCATGGTGATCTCCGCCGAAAAGAGCGACATCGTTCGCTATTTTGCCGAGCGCAACTATGCCGCGGAGATCTTCTACGTGGTGCAGCAGCATCCGCAGGGGTTATGCGACGCCCTGTTTCGCGCCGAACCTTTTGCCCGGCAGCATGAACAGGTGCTCATTGGACTCCCCGATACAATCTGGTTTCCGGAAAACGCCTACCGCCTCGCTTTGGAACGGGCCGCGGCGGACGTAAATCTGATTCTTTTCCCGGTTGACGACCCCACGGTCTTTGATGCCGTAGTCTGCGACGAACAAAACTTCGTCACAACCGTGGAGGTGAAGCAACCGAACGCTCACTCCCATTGGATTTGGGGCGCCATAACCTCCACCGGAGAGGCATTCCGCGCCTTGAAGTTATTGTGGGATTCCCGTCATCGCGAAGACCAGTACCTGGGGCATCTGCTGAACGCTTATATCCACGCAGGCAATTCGGTGCGCGGACACTTCGCAGGGGAGACCTACATGGATGTTGGCACCATCGGCGGGTATCACACGGCACAGGATTTTCTGCGCACGCGCCCTGCCCCGCAACCGTCGGAGACACGCGCCTGAGCCTGGACGTTCAAGCGCCTCAGCCTTGGGCGCGGAGAATCTCGCGAATCTCACGATTGATTCTTGCCGCATCCTGTGAAGCTTTGTCGATCAGATCGAGCCACTTCTGATTGTTCTCGTCGAGTTTTGCCTGCGCCAGAAGATAGGAAGCCTGCATTATGGTTTCGATGGAATTGCTGAGATCATGGGCCAAAGTGCGGAGTTGTGTGACCGTGTCGCTGGGTAACTTCTTGGACTCTTCGGTTGTGGGTTGCGCCACCTTCTTCTCTCCCCCCTACGCGAATCACTCCTGAGCGACTCGTAAGGCACTGGACAATTGGACGCAGAAGCAGCAGTTTGCGTTGTTCGCATGCCCTTAGTTCCATTGGAACCTTAGCACAAACCGGCCGCTTTTCGTGGCAGCAACAAACCCTCACGTCTCCCTAACTTTCCCGCCTGCACCAGTTCGATAAGCGGCAACCCCACTGAATTGAGCCGTAACCCTGGATCGCCCCTTAGATTCTCCGTCACGTCGTGCCAAGGATGTCTAGGAGGAGAATCTGAGGTGTCCTCCTGCAGACGCCTTATGTAGCCCGAGTTGATCCCAACCGAGACTGGTTCAGGCAGACCAAAACAATCAACCCCTGGAGTATCAAATGAAGTTGACTTTTGTTGCAGTACTGCTGGCGCTGTCAATTTCCCTGGCGGGAATAGCGACAGCCCAGGTTCCACACAGCAATCATGTCGTGGTGGTGCTAGAAGAAAATCACGGCTACACGTCGGTCATCGGTAACGGCGCGATGCCTTACCTGAACAGCCTGGCACGACAGTACGGCCTGGCGACGCAGTATTACGCCAACACCCACCCGTCAATCGGCAACTACTTCATGCTGACGGCAGGACAAACCATTACCAACGACGACAGCTTCTCCGGAACGGTGACGGCAGACAACCTGGTGCGGCACATGCTTTCTTCCGGTATCACCTGGAAGTCCTATGCCGAAAGTTTGCCCTATGCGGGCTACACCGGTGGCGATTCCGGCCCCTATTTGCGCCATCACAACCCCTTCTCCTACCTCTCCGATGTGGTGAACAGCGATGTCCAGAAGATGAACCTGGTTCCGTTCACGGAGTTTTCGAAGGACTTGAATAACCAGGCGCTGCCGCAATTTTCCTTCGTGGCTCCCAACGTGAATGACGACGCGCACAATGGCTCGTTGCAGACGGCGGATACCTGGCTGAAGAACAATATCGGTCCTCTCCTCGGCAACAGCGGTTTTCGTCAAGACGGTATCCTGATCATCGTTTTCGATGAAGCTGCCGATTCCGACACGTCTCACGGGGGTGGCCACGTCGCTGCCTTGGTCATCGGTCCGAAAGTGGTGGGAGGCACCCAGTCCAGTACCTTGTACCAGCATCAGAACATTCTCCGCACGGTGGGAGAAGCTCTCGGCATGACCAGCTTCCCCGGCGCCGCCGCCAGCGCGAAGGACATGAGTGATTTCTTCACCAAGAGCAACTACGGTGTGACGGTTACCTCTCCCTTGAACAACTCGGTCGATCCCACCAATGTGCACTTTGTCGCCTCCGCGAAGTCCAGTGCATCGATCCTCGCCATGGCGATCTACGTCGACGATAACCTGAAGTGGAAGCAAAACGTCTCGTCAATCAATACTTACCTGACACTGCCGACGGGAAAGCACTACGTCGTGGTACAAGCCTGGGACGCGAATCAGACGGTGTACAAGACGCCCGTGAACATTACCGTGCAATAGCCGCGACCGCAGACGCGTGGTGAGTCACGGACCGCTTTCGCCCGGGACTACGGGCTGCTATGATCTCGGCAACAGCCACGCGTCTACGGTTTCCAACATGGTAAGAATCCGACTGAAAACCAAGCTGGTGCTTGCCATCAGCGGCATGGTCTTCGCTCTGGTGGCTGTCTTCTCGTATGTGTATGTCTCGCACCTGGTGCGGCAGCGCACGGCAGAGGCTTATTCCAGCGCCGAGTTCGTAGCCAAAGAGATTCGCGAAGCCGCCGGGCAAGCCACGCATACCGACCGCCCCGGCTTTGCCGCTGAAGGCGCCACTCTCCCGGCAGAACCCGGCTTGCCGAGTCAGCTCCCCGCCGGCGGCCCGACCGCCCAGGCGCCTGCCTCGAGGTTTGGAAGTAGCAAGGCGGTGGAGGGCAGTGTCATGCCCTCCCTCCAAGCCGGTACGCCAGCCGCTTTGCCGCAAGCCGCTTCGAAAGCAAGTTCCAGCGGCAAACCGGCTATGGCTGGCTCCGCGCCTCCCAAGCCGAGTCCGGTGGACCCACAACAAGCCTTGCAGGATGACTCCGGACTCAACACGCTGCTGGAGTCGATTGTCGGCTATTCGCAAACCATCTACGATGCTGCTATCGCGGACGTGAGCGGCCGCGCGATGGTCCATACCACGCCGTCGCTGGTTGGCAAACACCTTGAGCGGCGGGAGGATTTCGAGCATGTTGTCGATGGAAGTTTTCTGCGGCAGCTCGAAGTGGTTTACGGCACACCTCGGGTCTACGACGTCAATCTCAAGGTTCAGCGAGAAGGCAAACCGTTTGGCGACATTCGCGTCGGAATTTCGACCGTGTTTCTCAAGAACGAGCTGAAGCCGCAGCTTACTCGCGCTCTTTATTTTTCGCTGATTGCCATTCTGGCTTCGCTTGGGTTGGCGGCCAGCCTGTCGAACCTTGCTCTGCGTCCGCTGGAGGCGATTGGCCGGCGCCTGGATCAAATGACCGCGGGCGTTCCTGACACGCTCCCCGAACCCGACCCGCGCGTGACCGACGAATACGGCCTGGTGAACACCAAGATCGATCGACTCGGTCGGCAGATGCGCGACGTACGAGAAATTTTCAGCGCGTTAAAAGAAAACCTCGACCAGATCATGGGAACGCTCCAGGACGGCCTGATCCTGTTCACCCGTGATACGCGGGTGGTTCTGGTAAGTGCTTCGGCGGAGCGTTTTGTCGGTCGGCCGCGGGGTGAAATTCTGGGCCGCGAGGTGGAGCGGATTTTCACTGACGCCAGCAAACTGGGACGTATTGTACTGGACGCCTTTGCCCTGCACCGGCGCATTCCCCAGCGCGAAATCGAGGTGGAGAACGGAAGCCGCATTCAGATTGCTCTGGAGTTTATCGAGGAGAGGGGCGAGCGCATCGGCGCGCTGCTCACCATGCGCGATGCCGAATCCGTTCGCCGCATCGAGAACGAAATCGAGTTGTCGCGGCGCCTGGCGGCGATCGGCCGCCTGACCTCGGGCGTCGCCCACGAAGTCAAGAACCCGATTAACGCCATCGTGGTCCATCTGGAATTGCTGCGCGAAAAAATGCACGACACCGACCCCGATACTCGCCGCCATATGGATGTGATCGGCAGTGAAATTCATCGTCTCGATCGCGTTGTGCAAACCTTGATCGACTTTAGCCGGCCGATTGAACTACGCCTCTCGACATTGGATTTGCGTCAGATCGTGGAAGACGTTTCGCTGCTTGCGTCTCCGGAAGCGGCGCGGCTGGGCGTAACCGTGCAAGCCCAGGTTGCGCCGCATCGGCTCGCGGTGAATGCGGACGCCGACCTGATCAAGCAGGCCTTGCTCAATGTCGTGCTCAACGGTGTGCAGGCGATGGAGGGCGGCGGGGTGCTCAAAATTCAGGCACACGGCAACGAAACCACGGCCAGCATCGAGGTCGAGGACCAGGGTTCCGGCATACCGCCGGAGATCCGCGACAAGATCTTCAATTTGTATTTCACCACCAAGAAGACAGGCAGTGGCATTGGGCTCGCCATGAGTTACCGCGTGCTGCAACTGCATAACGGCGCGCTGGATTTCGTGACAGAAGTGGGACGCGGCACCACGTTCCGACTTTCCTTGCCGCTCGCGGGCACCAAGGAGCTGCAACCGGCAGAAGCGGTGGCTCGCACCTGAGGCCGCGGCGCGCAGTGGCCCTCGGAGAAAATCATGTAGGCAGAGCGATTTTCCAGGCAAATGGTTATCATAGAGAGTAGCTGGTTCTTTGCGTGACCTCCGGCGGCTGCCACTTGCCGGAACGAGTGCAGGATCGATCTGATTTGGATGACGTCACCGCGCAAATTCGTCTTTGCCGTCTGCTTGTCCTGCCTGCTGGTCACGACGGGTTGTGACTCGTTCTCGCACAAGAAGAAGAAGCCGACAATCCCGCCTCGCCTCATTGCGCCAACCATTCCGACCAAGCTCCCCGATTCCATTCCCCTCCCTCCCGAACCGCCTCCGGTGATCGTGGCCCAGAAACCGCCGCCGCCGGTCGAAATTAAACCTGCCCCGAAAACGCACCATCGCAACAACGGGACGAAGAAAACCGCGCCGGCAACCGCCCCGGCAAATGCCCAGACCACCGCCGCAGCCAATACGACGGTCGCCGGTAACCTCCCGCCTGAACCTCCCGTGCCGGATACGGCGATTGCTGCCGTCGTGCCGCAGGGCACGGCTGCAAAAGACAGACAGACGACGGCGGAGTGGCTCGATTCGGCGGAAAAGACCGTCAAGGGCCTCGACGAACGCACCCTGAGCGACGATCAGAAGGCCATGGTTTCGCAGATCTGGTCGTATATCAACCAATCCAGAAAAGCCACGACCGATGGAGACATTGAGCGCGCTTTGAACCTCGCGAGCAAAGCGCACCTGCTCTCGGATGCGCTGGTCAAGAAGTAACCTACCGCCGCCCGGCCCGCTTCTGGGCAACCACCAACCCGCGAGGGGTTGGCAGCAACACCACCGAGATAAGGCCTTCGGCCTCGAGTTTGAGTGCAGCCTCACGCACCTGCTTGAGGTGTGAACTCGCATCGTGCATCAGGATGAGCCCGAAGGGCGAAATCTGCGGCACGTAGCGGCGCACTTCCTGCTCGCGAATGGGCATGTCACTGTCGCTGAAGAAAAGATCGATCGTCCCTTCTACCTTCATCTCGAGGCTCGATTCATTACGCAGTTCGATGAGATCGCGAAACTCGGAAGCGTCAAATTTCTCCTTCGCGGTAGCAAAGACCTTAGGGTCGTATTCGCAAGTGACGATGCGGCCGAAGCCGTTGTTACGCAGAGCTTCGGCGATCCAAAGCGTGCTCACACCCATGAAGGTTCCCGTCTCGACCACGAGGTTGGGCTTTGTCGTGGTCACCAGGGTGCGGAGAAACTCCAGCACTTCGACCTCGGCGGTCATGGAGTCGTACATGCTCCAGCGCTCCGGGTGAGGGCACTCGGGCGTGGCGCGATGATACTCCGGCAGCAAAACGCCAGAGCGCCGCTGGGCCTCGCGCAGGATGCGGTGTTCTTGTTTTTCCTTCTTGAATAAACGTTTCAGGGACAAAGAAGCCTCTCGAGAGCAAGCAGCAATCAGGAATCAGGGAGATGGATGCCGCACCTGCCGGTTAGCGGGTATCGGTTGCAATGGCTGGTTATGAGTCGCTGGTCGCTGCCTTTCTGAACTCCCATTCAGCATTGATTCCTGCAACTTCGACAGAAATGTTCGCTCCTTCAGTATATGTGAGCAGATTTGCCGACCGAACCTGGGCTAGAGTTGAAACAGCATGAAGGAAATCTGGCGGCACCGCGGGATGAGGCTGATCTTCCTCGCCAACCTCATCTCCATGGTCGGCAGCGGCATGAACATGGCCGCCGTGACCTGGTACATTCTGCAGGCGACGCACTCCGAGGTCTCGCTCGGCGTGCTGGTCGCGGTGCAGACGGTGCCCTCGCTCGTTCTGCTGCCGTTCACCGGGGTGATCATCGATCGCGAAGATCGCCGTCACCTGATGATGTGGCTGGACTCGACGCGTGGTCTGGTGATCCTGCTGGTCGCCATACTGGTCTTCCTGCACCGCGTACAGGTCTGGCATCTGTACGGCATGGCGATGCTGGTAGCCATCGGCTTCTGGATGTACTGGCCCACGCTGAACGCGCTCGTTCAGGAACTGACTCCCGGCGACAAGATGCTCGACTCCAATTCGCTGATGCTGGCCGCGGTGCAAGGCGGATGGCTGATGGCGGGAGCGATCGTCGGGTTCGTCTACAACCATATCGGGTTGGGCGGCGTACTGCTGATCGATAGCGCCAGCTACGTGGCGTCCATCGCTTGCGTCTTCCATGTGCGCAAGGGACGGGTGACGGTCGAGCATCCGAAGCCAGCGGAGGAACATGGGTTGCCGCCTGTGAGCGGTGTCGGCCGCTACTTACACGAATTGGCAGAAGGCTATCGCTACGTTCGTGGCCATCGTCGCGCCCTGCTGCTGGGCTTTGCCTGGGCCCTATTCATCGCCGCCATGATGACCCAGAGCGTCTTGTCTGCGCCGCTGAGCGAGCGCATTCTGCACGGAGGAGCCGTCGGCTATGGCTGGCTCAATGCCGGCTGGGCCGTGGGAGCTTTCGTCAGCGTGATCTATGCCTCACGCCTCATCCGTCGCAGCGGTGCAAACCAGGTCGTGACCGTCACCATGTCAGTCATTGCGGTTTCGCTGTTTTTGCTGCCTGAGAGTCGCTGGCTGGCGCTGGCGGTCCCCATCTACTTCATCATGGGATCAGGCCGTGGTGCCGGCGGCATCGCCATCTCGAGCGAAATGATGGAGATGGTTCCCAAGCATTTCATGGGACGCGTGCAGAACATATTCTTCTTCCTGGCCAGTGCTCTGCAGATTGGCACCGCAATGCTGGCCGGAGAAGCCGCCCATCGCGACGGCCTGAAATTCGGATTCTGGATTGTGGGAGCGATGTACCTCAGCGCCGCCCTGGCGGCCTGGTGGCCGGTACGCGATTCCGAACCTTCGCTGCAGGCGGACCACACTGCTGCCGATTGAACGGCGGAGAACTGGGCGCGGTCCAGCCCTCAGCCGTTACTTGCACAAACGGCCTGCCAGAATACGGTTTAGCCATGCGGCTGTGCTTCCGGTTGAGGCGGCGCAGGCGGTTGCTGCTGCGGTTGCGGCTGTATCTGCATTTGTGGCTGCGCCGGATTCGTCACCCCTGGTACCTGTAAGGGTGCGACTTTGGGAGTCGTGAAGTCGTTGCCCGGCCCCACCGGCACAATCCCTGGAACCTTCGGGGTATGTGCAACTTTGCCGCCCTCGGCGTCTGTCACGTCGATCCCTAGTTTGGTCACCGTCTCGGCCGTAGAAAGATCCAGCTGCACCTTCGACTTTTCATAGTTGGTGGCGGCAATCAGCACGTTCGACTCCGCCTGGCTCAAATTGCTGGAGGCCTGCAACACCAGCGTGCTGGTCGACGCTCCCATTCGTAACTTCTTTTGCTCAGCATCCAGGGCTTGTGCCGCATAATCGCGCGCCGCGACCGCCGCCTGCAGTCCCACATAGTTCTGCTGCAAGGCGAACTGCGCCTGCCGCACCTGTAAGGCGATGGTGTTCTCGGTTTGCAGAAGGCTGAGCTGCGCCTGGCGGTATTCCAGTTCTGAACGAACGTTATCGGCCTGGTTTTGCCGGTTACGAAAGTTGAACACGACGTTCACCCCAACCCCTTTATCAGGAGCCGTGCTGTTGAACAGATTACTGAAGGCATCGCCGTAGCCGGTTGGCGCGATGGTTCCCGGAGGCGGGCAGCCGCGGCTCGCACTCGTACACAAAGGATTCTGGTCTCCGGAAAGCGCCGAGGCCCCATAGAACGCGTACAGATCGACCGCTGGCCGCAACTGATTGCGAATCGACTTGCGCGAGACTTCGCTGTTGGTGAGGGTAAGCCGAGCGGTCAGGATTTCCGGCCGCTGTTGCAGGGCCTCCTTCACCAGGTCGTCCACTGAACCCACTTCGTAAGGCTCTTTGATATTGAGGGTGTCGGTGGGAATCACCGGCGCGATAGCCAATATCGGATCGGCCATGTTTCGGGTGACGGCGTTCTTCATCAGTAGCTGCTGGAGTTGAAGACCGACCTGCGCGGTCACAAGGTTTTGCTTCGCGGTCGCCACGGCGCTTTGCGACTGCACCGCAGTCAGTGGGGCCAGGGTGCCCGCCTGCACCTGCTTCTCGTTATCCGAAAGTGTCTTTTCTGCAAGGTCCAGCGCCCGCTGCTGTACTTCCACGTTCTCGTACGCGTTTACCAGGTCCCAGTAGATGTTCTCGATCTGCGAAACGGTGGTGATGATCTGATTACGGAACGTCACATCCGTAATCTCCTTGTTGTTGCGCGCGATGCGGATGTAGCGCAAGTTGGGATCGTAGCCGAAGCCCTGCAAAAGATGCTGCCGCAATTGAAACCGAAACGAAGGAGTAATGGTCGGGTTCAGGGTATTGAAAAGAGCGTTGGACGCGTTTCTTCCGTTGTCGAATGACAAAGTCATCAAGGTTCCGGTGGAGAAGCCCTGGCTGTACAGGAAGTTCGCGGTAGTAACATTCTGGTTCAAGGTCGAGGTCCCGGTGAACACCGTATTCGACTCAGGCGTGAGCGAACGTTCAATGCCGCCCGTGCCGGTAATGACCGGATCAAAATTATCGATCGGTGGGCCTTCGCCCTGGGTCGAGGTGACTAGTCCGGCTGCACCGGTGCCGGCGCCTCCCGTTCCAATCGTCGTTCCTCCGGCGCCACCACCGGTTGCGCCCGTGCTGGACGTTCCCGTGCCGCCCGCGCTGGTTGTGCCCGTGGTTCCTCCCGGAGTTCCCTGCACCAGGCCGGCATTCACGCCCAGGGCAACTGCGCCGGACGACGTCCGGAGGATGTCCGTATCGGCGATCGACAGGTTGTAACGCTGGATCGCAATGTCCAGATTGTTTTCCAGCGCCAGCGCCACCGCGTCGTCCATGGAGAGGTACAGCTTGCCATCGCGAAGCACGCTATCGATCCGGGCCGAATTCGTTACGTTCGGTGGAGGAATGTCGCGAACCGTCCACACTTTCCAAAAAGCTGGAAGGGCCTTTTGTCCCCGCGTGTAGTCGTCGCTGGAATAGGGATGTTGATTATGCTGGGGGGGCGGAGCCTGGGGCATAGGCGTCAGCGGCACCAGGGCGACGTTAGCAGCCGGCGGTTGCGACGGCGCCGTGGGTTCCTGCGCGAAGGCCGCCGTTGCCAACAGGGCCACGAGAACGAGCGAGAATGATTTTTCTACGAACTTGCTGATGCGATGCCAAGCAGACATATCTTCGTCTCCCCAAAGATATTCGAATTCTTAAAGTGAGGACCGTGTTACCCGATAGCAGACAGAAGCACGGGTTCCTAAGCGGACAGCGAAACGGCTCGAATTAAGTACTAGCTATCCGCTATCCATTCGGTACTATCGTTCAGCGACGCTCGGGATAGAGTAGCGTCTCGGAAGCGCGCTGTCGCAGGCAGGAACGAGAGCAATCTTGAAATCCGTGACATCACGGAAACAAAACAGTATATCTGCACAGCGATGCCATTCCCGGTGGCTTTACACAGATTTACAAAGCGTTACACGTGGTTTACAAGAATGTCGAAACACTGGCTCATGACGAGGAAAAACGGAGTGCGTGATTCGCCAGAGAACAGTTCAGGCTCGCAGGCCTGCGTGTTACGCGAGCGCTGTTTTTTCGCAAGTCTTCCGCGCGAGCGGTATCCGCTGGTGAGCGTAAGCGCGTGAGCCGAAATCTCAAAGTTACGCTCGCTTACGACGGCGCCGAATTCCGTGGCTGGCAGGTGCAGCCCGGACTTCGCACCATACAAGGCACGCTCGCCGACTGCCTGACGCGCCTGACTGGCGAGACCGTTCTGCCGCAGGGTTCGGGCCGCACCGATGCCGGCGTGCATGCGCTTGCCCAGGTAGCCTCGTTTCGTCTCGAGTCGCCTATTCCCGAGCGAAATCTCGCAGTCGCCCTCAACGACATACTTCCGCCCGCGGTTCGCATAACCTCGGTGGAAGCGGTTCCCGACGAATTTCACGCCCGCCATTCGGCGAAGGCCAAGACCTACCGGTACCGTATCTATCGGCGCGATATCTGTCCGCCGTTCCTGGCGCGCTACGTTTTTCATGATCCCTACCCCATGAACGAAGAGGCCCTGATGCGCGCGTCGGAGCATATCGTCGGCCAGAACGATTTCACCTCGTTCGCTGCTTCGGACGCTGACCGCAGTGCTCGCATTGCCGAAGCCCAGAACGAAACGTCCCAAATCGGGAGCGAGGAAAATGGCGCTCCCGACGAAACCGCGCCATCTAACCTGCGTACGATCTATTCGTCGCAGTGGATGCGGACCAACGAAGAGCTGATCTACGACATACGTGGAGACGGCTTTCTCCATCACATGGTCCGCAATCTGGTCGGAACTTTTCTGCTCGTCGGTAAAGGTACGTTGAAGATCGATGACGTCCCGGCGATTCTCCAGGCACGTGACCGCTCGGCTGCCGGACCCACTGCCGCCGCGTGCGGTCTCTACCTGGTCAGTGTCGAATACTGAGGGCTCGGAATGCAGGTCGAAAGCGCAGCAGCTACCGCTGAGAAAGTTGTAACCACCAATCCCGCCACCGGCGAAGTTCTGGCTGAACTGCCTTGCGCGACCGCCGACGACGTGTGCGCGGCCGTCCTCCGTGCGAGGGAGGCGCAGGTTGACTGGCGCAGGCAGCCGGTGGCCAAACGCATCGCTGTGCTGCGCCGCTTTCAGTCGCTGCTCAACGAGCAGCGGGACGTGGTCGCGACCCTGATCTGCCGCGAGGCCGGCAAGCCGGTTGTCGAAGCGTTGATGACGGAAGTGGTCGTGGTGCTGGACGCTGCCGGCTTCTGTATTCGAACCGCATCCCATTTTCTGGCCCCAAGACCGCTGGCGCACGGTAATCCCGCCATGAAAACCAAGCGCGGCAGGCTGTTGCGCGAACCCTATGGCGTGATCGGCATTATCTCGCCGTGGAACTACCCTTTTTCGATCGCCTCGACCGAAACGCTTGCTGCTCTGGTGACCGGCAATGCCGTGGTGCTCAAGCCATCGGAACTTACTCCGCTGGTCGGGCTCGAACTTCGCAGGCTGTTGCTCGCCGCCGGACTGCCTCCCAACCTGATGCAGATTGTGGTTGGCGAAGCTCCGACTGGCGCGGCGCTGATCGATTCGCCGATTGACAAGCTGATCTTCACCGGCAGCGTCGCCACCGGCCGCCGTGTAGCCGAAGCCGCTGCCAGGAAGCTGCTGCCCGTCGTGCTCGAACTCGGCGGCAAAGATCCCATGCTGGTCCTCGAGGACGCCGACCTGGACATCGCCTCTAGCGGCGCGCTCTGGGGAGCCTTCATGAATGCGGGGCAGACATGCCTTTCGGTCGAACGCTGTTACGTCCATCGCAGCCTGTACGCTGATTTTCTCGAGATGTGCCACGCGAAGATGGCGAGACTCCGCGTTGGCAACGGGATCGGCTCCGAAGTCGAGATTGGGCCCATGATCCACGAGCGGCAGCTTCGCATGGTTGAAGAGCAGGTGAACGACGCCATCGCTCGCGGCGCGCGGCTCCTTGCTGGAGGAAGGCGGTTGAGCGAGCTGGGACCAAACTTCTACGCTCCTACCTTGCTGGCCGATGTGACCCCTGCCATGCGCATCCTGCAGGAAGAAACCTTCGGGCCCGTGCTCCCGGTCGCGCCATTCGATACCGAGGACGAGGCAGTACAGCTCGCCAATAACAGCGAATTTGGGTTGGCTGCGAGTATCTGGACGCGCGACAAACGACGTGGCGAGGCCGTGGCTTCGCGCATCGACGCAGGCACGGTGATGGTGAACGATGTCATCTCGTGCTTCGGAATTGCCGAAGCGCCGCATGGCGGATTCAAACATAGCGGCATCGGCCGCACCCATGGCGAGATGGGTCTTTCCGAGATGGTCCAGCTCAAGTACGTTGACACCGATTTGCTGCCTGGCATGCCCAAGCTGTGGTGGTACGGCTACGGTCCGAAGCTGCAACAGCAAATGGGCGGCTTCGCCGACCTGCTGTTCGCCCGAAGCTGGAGCTCGAAACTATGGGGTGCGCTGGGTTCGATGAGCCTGTTGCGCCGGCGCAATCGCATTTAATTGTGTGCTGTCATTCTGGATGCAGCTCGCCCCGTCCCTCCCATCAGAAGTGTCATCCCGACTCCGCTTCAGCGGTGAGGGACCTGCGGTTCCTCCGGCGTAGCTGACGACGCGAGCAAACCGCAGCTCCCTCACTCCTGAAGGAGTTCGGGATGACAATTCGAAAAAAGGGAATGCTTCGCTTCAGCATGACACTTTGCTTTTTATGATTAAGACCAAGCTCCAAATTTCCTCGCTACTCTCCGGTGTAGCCGGTTGAAACATCAGCTTTCCTCCCGCATAATCCGCGAGTGTCCCAACGCTCTCCGGTCCTTCACCGCACGCTGAATAAGACCTATCCCGTGGCGGTTCGCGGCGAGGGTCCGTGGCTTTTCGATGCCGATGGCAAACGCTATCTCGATTTCGCCTCCAGCGCGGTGGTCAACTTCATCGGCCATGGTGATCCGGCGATCGCCCAGGTCATGGCCGAGCAGGCCTCGCGCCTGGAATTCGCGCACTCCAGCAACTTCACCACCGATGTGGCGGAGCAGTTTGCCGCCGAGTTGCTCGCGTTCGCAGGACCAGCCTTCCGCGACGGCGCTGTCTTCTTTACCAGCGGAGGCTCTGAAGCCATCGAAAGCGCACTCAAGCTGGCCCGTCAGTATCAGGTTGAGCGCGGAGACGATCGTCGATACCAGATCGTCAGCCGCCATCACAGCTATCACGGCGCAACTTTCGGCGCGATGGCGGTCAGTGGTAACCAATCGCGGCGTGGCATTTATCTGCCGATGTTGCGTGAGTTTCCGAAAGCCCGCACGCCCAACTGCTATCGCTGCCACTACAGTTGCAACAACGGATGCAACGATTGCGCGCTGAAGTATGCCGCCGAAGTCGGGCAGACCATTGCCGAGACGCAGGGCTCCGCAGCGGCGTTCATCCTGGAGCCCATCAGCGGAGCCACGCTCGGCGCTGTCGTTCCCTCCGGTACCTACGTCCGTCAGGTGGCGGAGATCTGTCGCGAGCAGGACGTACTCTTGATCGCCGACGAGGTGATGACCGGCTTCGGCCGCACTGGCCGCAACTTTGCCATGGACCATTGGAGCGTTGCGCCCGACCTCATCGCCGTAGGAAAAGGCATTTCCAGCGGCTATCTACCGCTCGGCGCTGTGATCGCCCAACGTCACGTCATCGACGCGGTCGCTAACGGCTCGGGCACGCTGTTGCACGGTTTCACCTACAACGGACATCCCGTGGCCCTCGCGGTGGGACAGGCGGTGCTACACCGCATTCAGGAGAAGCGGCTGGTCGAGGCCGCCGATTCGGACCGCGAAGGCAGTGTCGCTTCGATTCTCAAGGACGAGCTTCAGAAGTTGTGGGCCTTGGACAGTGTGGGGGATGTGCGGGGCCTGGGGCTGTTATGGGCAGTAGAGTTCGTGGCCGACAAGGCGACTAAGAGGCCGTTCCCTGCGGACGCAAAATTCGCTGCGGGAGTGAACGACGAAGCGATAAAACGGGGAATCTTGCTATATCCGATGCAGGGCTGTGTCGACGGCATACGGGGCGACCACATCATGATCGCTCCCCCCGCGATCACCACTGCGGAGGAGGTACGCAGAGCAGTCGAGCAGGTCAGTGGGGCAATTCGGGCGCTGGGGGAGTCTCCCTAGAGAGTGATATGGCCTGTGCAACTGGCGATCCTGATTCTTCGTAAAGGCAAGCTGTATCACTCGTTAAGCCAGACGCGCGACCTCGACGGTGGGTCATGTTTTCGTGCCGTTTTTTGTTCGCCTTCTTCACGATCTGCTTTTCGCTTTGGACGTTTTCGCCGCACAGTCTGCTATCGAGAATGCTGCAGCTAACATTTGGGGTAACATTCGCAATTGTCGGCCTAGCTCTTAGCCGATTCGAGGGCGGCTACTAAGATGATCGCCAACTGACTGGTGGTATTGTGGAACGCCCATTTTCCATTTTCCTCTTGACCCTTACCCAAGGTCAGGCCCGATCATGCAATCGAAGGCAGACGTGAAACCCGCCACAACCAAGCTGTACCAGGCACGCGAATTCGGCGAGCTCGCTGGTGTGACCGTGCGCGCGCTACATCACTACGATCGGCTCGGGCTGTTGAAGCCCAGCTATCGCAGCGAAGCGGGCTACCGGCTCTATAGCGACCGCGACCTCGCGCGGCTGGAGCAGATTGTCGTGCTGAAATTTCTCGGCCTGCCTCTCAAGTCCATCGGAACGCTGCTCCAGCGCGATAAGGACACTTTGCCCGATACGCTGCGACGGCAGCAGATGGTTCTCGTCGACAAGCGTAATCAGCTCGACAAAACGATCGACGCCATTGCCGCGGCGCGCCGGGCACTCGGCGAGAGCAGTGAGCCTGATTGGACCTTGATCACCCAAATCATCAGGAGGATTGCCATGCAGAACGACGCAGATTGGGCAGGCAAGTATTACAGCGAAGAGGGCAGGGCGAAGGTTGACGAGCGCAAGGCACTCTGGTCGCCGGAACTGCAAGCCCGCGTTACCAACGACTGGAACCAGTTGTTCCAAGACGTAGAAGCGGCGGTCGGCGAAGATCCAACCAGTCCGAAGGCTCAGGCTCTGGCCGCACGCTGGCGCAGGCTGGTAGCTGAATTTACCGGAGACGATCCGGAAATCCAGAAAGGGCTGAACAGGATGTATGCCGATCAGCCAAACTGGCCCGAGGCACAGCGGCGTCAATACCAGATCAAGCCGGAGGTGCAGGAGTTCATTACGCGCGCCATGAAGGCAAATCCCACCAGTTGATCTGCGCGGGCTGTTCACGAGAGCCCGTATTAACCATGCGCCGTCAATCCGGCGGCGCACGACTTCCATCTTCTCGCGCTGCGCACCACGCCGACAGAAACCCCGATTTTTGCTACTATAAAGATTCATATCCGACCTGACATCTACCCCAGAGCATTGCCAGAGAGGGACACAGTTTTATGGCCTATGTAATCGCGGAACCCTGTATCGGTACGAAGGACACAGCCTGTGTCGACGCTTGTCCTGTGGACTGCATCCATCCCAAAAAGGACAGCGAGAAATTTGCTGCCGAGACGATGTTGTACATCGATCCGGTCGAGTGTATCGACTGCGGAGCGTGCGTTCCGGTCTGTCCGGTTTCTGCTATTTTCGCGCTCGATGATCTGCCGGAAAAATGGAAAGAATATACCGAAATGAACGCCAAATATTTCGGCCGCTAGTCTCCCAGCAGAAATCAAAAAGGGCGCACCACTCCGGTGTGCCCTTTTCCTCGGTCAGCGCTGATCTGTTAGATCAGCTTTTCAATTTTTTCGATCAGCACGTCGGGCGCGTCGCCCTTGGTCAGGAAGGCGTCGGCCAGCTCCAGAGCCGCGGGAGGAAGTGAGAAATAGGCCGACAGGAAGATAATGGGCACTTCCGGTCGTCGTCGTCGCATCTCGGCTGCCACGTCTCCTCCATTGAGGCCCGGCATGTAGTAATCCAGTACCACGACGTCTACCGCGTGATCATCGAACATTGAAAGACCCTGCTGGCCGTCACTCGCGGTCAGCACCTTAAAACCGTGGCTTTCCAGCATGATCTTGCGCACGCGGAGCCCGATCATCTCATCATCGATGCACAATACCATCTTCGGCTCCGCTGCTCCCATGCAGGTATCCGCTGCTTTCCGCTTCGGTAGAGTAGTTTCGGCTCCTGAACCGTCTGACGAATACATTGCCGTCGCCCCTTTCAGTCGGGTGAGGAGACCGAAAGTGCATTGCCTGGACGAGTGGCCGTTCTCTCAGTTCTAACGGAGGTGGTCCTTTTTTGCCTATGCCGAAAACGTGGTATATGGTCGGCGTGGGCCTGCGTTGACCGCAGGAAAAACCGCGTGGTACCGTACTTAGTTACACCAACCTCTACGGCGCTGTCCGTGCGCTAAAGGAACCTGTTTGCCTTCTGAAACTTCGGCGCCTGCCTCGCCTCGCAAGACCGCCTTGAACGCTGTCCATCGTCAGTTAGGTGCGAAGATGGTGGACTTCAACGGCTGGGACATGCCTGTCGAATACCCTTCCGTGGGCGGTCTCATGAAAGAACATCTCGCGGTTCGCAATGGCGTAGGTGTCTTTGATGTCAGCCACATGGGAGATATTCGGATCTCCGGACCGCAGGCTCTCGAGGCGGTGCAGCACATCACCATGAATGATGCTGCGACCCTTGCCATCGGACAGGCACGCTACTCGGCCATGCTCTATCCGCAGGGTACGTTTGTGGACGACGTTATCGTTCACCGGCTGGGCGAGCATGACTACCTGCTGGTGATTAATGCAGGCACGCGTGAAAAAGACGTCAACTGGGTTACCGGCAACACCCGCCAGTTCGACTGCAAGGTCGAGAATCTCAGCGATAATTACACGCAGATCGCCATCCAGGGTCCCAAGGGAGTAGACACCCTCCAGAAGCTCACCGATGCCGACCTGTCACAGGTAAAGTTTTACTGGTTCACTCACGGCACGGTTTGCGGTCTGCCCAACATCCTGATTGCCAGAACTGGCTACACCGCCGAAGACGGCTTCGAGATATACGTTCCCTCCGACGAAGCGACCAGCACTCGAGTGTGGAACGAAGTGATGGACGCGGGCCAGGAATTCGGGATTGTTCCCTGCGGGCTCGGTTCGCGCAATACGTTGCGTCTGGAAGGCGCTCTGTCGCTCTACGGCCACGAAATTTCGGACACGATCAATGTCTGGGAAGCGCGGCTGGACCGCTTTATCAAGATGGAGAAGGGCGACTTCATCGGCCGCGAGGCTTTGGCCAAGGCGAAAACCGACGGCCTGAAGCGGGTTCTCGTGGGTCTGGAATCGGTAGAACGTGGCATTCCGCGCGATGGTTACAAGGTTCTCGATCTTGAAGGCAAAGAGATCGGCTACGTGACCAGTGGCTCTTATGCGCCGTTCCTGAAGAAAAACATCGCGCTGGCCTACGTTCCCGTGGAGCATTCGCAGCTCGGGAGCGAAGTTGCCGTGGAAATCCGCAGCTGTCCCGTAAAGTGCAAAGTGGTTCCAACACCGTTTTATAAGCGCCCGAAGAAGCAGTCGTAAGTCCAACGATTCACTCATGCCGAAACACGCCCCCAGTGCGGAGGAGGAACGTAGATGGCTTATCCCGCTGAGTACAAGTACACCAAAGAACATGAATGGCTGAAGCTCGACGGTACGACCGGAACCATCGGCATTACCGATTACGCGCAGAATTCTCTCGGCGACATCGTGTTTGTTGAACTTCCCAAAGTCGGCGCTCAAATCACGGCTGGCCAAACCTTCGGCTCGGTCGAGTCGGTCAAGGCGGTTTCCGATCTCTTCGCCCCGGTCTCGGGATCGGTGACAGAAGTGAACGAAGCTCTCAACACCACGCCGGAGCAGGTCAACAAGGACGCCAACCATACCTGGATGATCAAAGTGGCGCTCAAAGACTCAGGCGAGGCCGACAAGCTACTTTCTGCTGCCGACTACGAGAAGTTCATCGCCGAAGAGGGCGGCCACTGAAACAGATGGTGCCTTTCTCCATCAAGCCGCCCGGCGGCGGCATTTGTGTTAGCCATGGGCGTAAGCCCGCGGTCAAGTTCGGGAACGAGCCCCAGTCGCGGATGGCCGCGGCCGTGGCTGGGCACGCAGAGTCACTCGTTAAGTCTATATTTATGAATATTTTACGTATAACTCGTTCAGTATGAATATTTTAGCGGGGATTGTTGGTCTAAGTTGTTGATTCTACGTTTAGGTTGCGGGAGGGTATCTCCTGCGCCGCTGATTCTTAAACGCAGTTCGCCCAGAAAGTCACAGGTATCATGCGCTATCTTCCTAAGTCGCCAGCCGACCGCGAAACCATGTTGCGCGAGATCGGAGCGAAATCCATTGACGACCTCTTTGCCGCTATTCCTGCCGAGTATCGCCTCACCCGCGATCTGGCTGTGCCGCGCTCCTACGCCGAAAGCGAGATCGTCGAATTCTTCCGCGAGCGGGCCGCCGAGAGCTCACAGGGCTATGCGACCTTCCTCGGCGCGGGAGCCTATTCGCACTACCGGCCGGTCGTGATCGACGCGCTGGTCTCGCGTGGAGAGTTCCTCACCGCCTACACGCCCTACCAGCCGGAGATCTCGCAAGGCACGCTGCAGGCCATCTTCGAATTTCAGACCATGATCTGCGAATTAACCGGCATGGACGTCGCGAACGCCTCGATGTACGACGGGTCAACCGGAGCCGCCGAGGCGCTGATGATGGCAGTTCGGGTCACGGGACGTCATAAGTCGGTCATCGCCACCAGCGTCCACCCCGAATACCGCGAAGTCATCGCGACCTATGCGCAGCACCAGGGAATGCCGGTTTCTACTGTCGGCTTCCAGCGTAATGGCCGCGTCGACCTCAAGGCTCTGGACGCGGCAATCGACGACCAGACCGCGGGCGTTCTGATCCAGTCGCCCAACTTCTTTGGCACCATCGAAGATGTGACGGCGGTTGCCGACGTTGTGCACAAGAAGGGCGCCCTGCTGATCGTCTCCATTGCGGAGGCGGTTTCGCTGGGAATCGTAAAGCCGCCGGTCGAGGCCGATATCGTGAGCATGGAAGCTCAATCCTTCGGCGTACCTCTCGGATATGGCGGACCGTATTGTGGCGTAATGGCGACGCGCGACAAGTTCGTGCGCCAGATGCCTGGGCGTCTCGCCGGACAGACCACCGACCGAAACGGTAAGCGCGGCTTCGTGCTGACGCTCTCGACCCGCGAACAGCACATCCGTCGCGAGAAAGCGACGTCGAACATCTGCACCAACCAGGCACTGGTCGCCTTGATGGCCAACATCTTCATGACGGTCTACGGACGCGAGGGACTGAAGGAACTCGCGAAACAGAATCTGGCCAAGGCGCACTATGCCGCCGAGCAGTTCAAGAAGAGTGGCGCGAAGCTGTTGTTTGACGGCGCCCCGCGCTTCAACGAATTCGTCATCCAGACCAAGACTGACCCTTATGCGATCAACGACAAGTTGTTGCATCAGAAAATCATTGGAGGCTTCCCGCTGAAGAAGTTCTATCCCGAGCTGGGCGATGCGTCACTGTGGTGCTGCACCGAGACTACGAAGAAGGCGTCGATCGACGCGGCTGTGCTGGAGGTGGCGCGATGAACATGAATGAGAAGATTCGTAAGGCCACCACTCACATCAGCCAGAATGAAGGGCTCATCTTTGAAAAATCGTCTCCGGGGAAAAGCGCTTACATGCTGCCTCCGCTCGATGTGCCGGAGGTGAACGCCGAGGAGCTGCTGGGCGATGCGGTGCGCGACCATCTCGGCAACATGCCTGAGGTTAGTGAGATCGAAATTATCCGGCACTTCACCCGTATTTCCACCTGGAACTACGCCATCGATCACGGCATGTACCCGCTGGGCTCGTGCACCATGAAGTACAACGCGCGCGTCAACGAGGCGGTGGCGCGTCTGCCAGGATTGGCCGAAGCCCATCCTTACCAGCCGGAGCGTGCTTCGCAGGGAGCGCTGAAGATCCTGAAGATGCTGAGCGATCAGCTCATCGAGATCACCGGCATGGACGCCATCACGCTCCAGCCCGCTGCCGGAGCCCACGGCGAGATGACCGGCATTCTGATGGTGCGCGCTTACCACCAGTCACAGGGAAATCCGCGCAAGAAGGTGCTGATCCCCGACTCGGCGCACGGCACCAACCCCGCGACTGCAGCCATGTGCGGCTACACGGTAGAAAATCTGAAATCGAATTCCGCCGGCATGGTCGATATGGCTTCACTCGAAGCGCAGGTGAACCAAGATGTCGCCGCGCTCATGCTGACCAATCCCAATACCTTGGGTGTCTTCGAGCAGGAGATTCACAAGATCGCCGACGTGCTGCACGCCAAAGGCGCGCTGCTCTACATGGATGGCGCGAACATGAACGCACTGGTAGGCAAGGTGCGGCCTGGCGACTTCGGCGCCGACGTCATGCACCTGAACCTGCACAAGACGTTTTCGACGCCGCATGGCGGAGGCGGCCCAGGTTCGGGTCCCGTCGCGTGTAAGCAGATTCTCGAGCCGTTCCTACCAACGCCGGTCGTGGTCACCAAGAACGACGGCACTTTGGGCTTCGATTACAACCGTCCGAAATCCATCGGCCGAGTCCGGATGTTCTACGGTAACTTTGGTATGCACGTGCGCGCTCTCGCCTACATCATGGCGCATGGTCCCGAGGGCATGCGGCAGGCCACAGAAGACGCCGTGCTCAACGCGAATTACATCCGCAAGAAGCTGGAAGGCACCTTCGAACTGCCGTACAAGACGCCGACCATGCATGAAGTTGTTTTCAGCGATCGTCTGCAAACGCCAAACGGCGTCAAGACAGGCGACATCGCCAAGCGTCTTATCGATTACGGCTTCCATCCGTACACGGTGAGCTTCCCGCTGGTAGTTCCCGGCGCGCTGATGATCGAGCCGACCGAGAGCGAATCGAAAGAGGAACTGGATCTCTTCATCGATGCCATGAAGTCGATCGCTGAAGAAGCCGAGCAGTCGCCTGAGGTGATCGTGGAAGCCCCGCACAATACGCGGATCTCGCGGCTGGACGAAACTACTGCTGCCCGTAAGCCAATTTTGCGCTGGAAGCCGCAGAGCGAGGCGGCGGCGAAGTAGAAGTAGCTTAGCTCATGGGGCCTTGCATCAGGGCATGGCTTCAGCCCCGATGTCGTGTTGGCGGGGCTGAAGCCCCGAGTTCCGGGGTGCATCGTTTCGGCACGACTTAAGATCGTGCCCTGATACAAACCCGAAACGATCTCGGAGAGAGGTTAATAGATTTAATTTGAGGCATTGAAGAACGGGCGCGCCCACGTCCTTTCGCGTCATTGCGACCGATTCCGAACGTACTTTCGCGCGGCCATCAGAAGCAGGTTCATTCGAATGACCAAAATTTCCCCCTCCGCTGCACGCTACTCCAACCGATTGATGAGCGACGCAACGTAGCCTGCGCCAAAGCCGTTATCGATATTCACGACCGTCACGTTCGACGCGCAGGAATTCAGCATCCCCAGCAGCGCTGTAACACCTTTGAACGACGCACCATAGCCAACGCTGGTTGGAACCGCAATCACCGGGACGCCAACCAGTCCGCCGACCACGCTGGGCAGCGCACCCTCCATTCCGGCGCAAACCACAATGACGCGCGCCTGCATCAGCACCTCGCGACGGGCCAGCAGACGATGAATTCCCGCGACGCCGACATCGTAGACGTGCTGGACCTCGTTGCCCATCACCTGTGCGGTGACAACAGCTTCTTCCGCTATAGGAATGTCGCTGGTGCCCGCTGACACCACAACGATCATGCCTTTGCCATAACGCGTCTCGTCTTGCGTAAGCGTGATCGCACGCGCCGGTTCGTGGAACTCGGCTTTCCGCTGCTTGCGCCTGACAGCGCGGAACTGTTCCGCAGTGGCGCGTGTCGCCAGTACGTTATGACCACGCTCCGCCAGCTTGCCGAAGATCGCAGCAAGGTTCGACGGTGTCTTTCCCGGCCCGAAGATCACTTCCGGCACGCCGACCCGCAGCGACCGATGATGATCGATATTGGCAAAGCCGAGATCTTCAAAGGGCAGATGTTTCAGCCGCTGTACAGCGTCGTCCGGAGACAGCTGGCCTCGCTTCACCTGCTGAAACAGCTTCTTGAGAGCGTCTGGTGTCATTCAGGATATTTGTCACTCGCGCGGCTCGAGCTTACCATTGCCCGCGATTTCTTGCGCCAATGGCTGCTTTTACGCTGCCATGTGCTGTTGTGGTTTAATGGCTTTGAGCGCCAGCTCGAAATAGACGCCTTGCGGCACGCCAGGCTCGCGCAGATCGCGGAAGAACAGCGATCGCAGCGACCGCGTGCTCAGCCGTCCGGCAATGTAGGCTTCATAAAGTTCGCTGCCCAACATGAGGCCGAGTTCGCGGGTAACAAACTGCAGACGCGCGCCGCTTAAATCGGCGATCCGCTCCAGGAGCTGTGGCGGCTGCAGGTATTGACGGCGGTGCGCCTCATAGTCCTTGTGCAGGATCAGAAAGTCGAGCATCTCCTGATACTCGCGATAGGTATACAAGCCGTGACATTCTACGACCGCGCGTGATTGCTGGTAGAGCGCGTAGTAGTCGCTCTCGCGTACCGGCAATCGCGCTGGATACAACGCACGCGTCCCCACGTAGATCAGAGCCTGCTCCAGCACATAGCGGTAAAAGTTGTCTGCCGCGGAGACCGGACGTTCTCCCGCTTCCCATCCGCTCCATTTCTGACAAGCGATCTGTACGCAGCGCGCCACCAGTTCGGCGCCGTTTCGCATCTCCAAACGTGAGGCCATGATCGTGTTAAGTCGCGCGAGATAGCAGGACCCATGATCGCGCAGTTCATCGAGAGCCTCCTCGATCTCGCCCGGGAAAGCTCTCTTCCGTATCAGGGCCCGGCGAAATGCTTCCGGCGAGCAGTTCGAATAAACCTCGGGAAGAAGGTCCACCATCGACACACCGCCACGAGATTGATACTTATCGATATTCAGAAAGCGCAGTAACGCATCGATGAGGTTGTAAAACACGGGACTCAAATCGAACGTACTTCGCTTCTCGCATCGCCAGCGCTCAAGATAGAGACGGTAGCTTTCATACTTCTCCACGGGCGTCGCATTGAAGACGCAAATTGCCTCGTCCGAAATACGTACCCCCTCGATATGTGACTTACGTTCGCCGGCCGCCTGCCAGTACAACGCATCGAGGTTCTGCAACACGGTGAGCGTTCGATCCTGTGGCAGCCGTGCGTGAAGCTCGGCCGGCAAATGCGAAGGCGCCAGATGAGATTCGCCGAACAGCACAAGGATCTGCGCCTCTGGCGCGCCGGCTCGTATCTCGCGGATCCGGTTTGCGGCATGGCGGTCACGCACGGGAATCTTGCGCATGTCTCCACGCGGCATGCAATCGAGACCGTAGATCCGCGCACCATAGGCGCGAGCGCTCTGCAGCAGTTCATAGAAAGGCGCCCACTCGTACTGCCAGTCGATGTCGTAGTGGATACGCTCCCGAAGTTCGCGGCCGTCAATCTCGCCGCGCTGCCACTCGTCCAGAATTCTCTGGTCACGCGAGTAGATAGCTTCTACGCCCAACACCAGGGGACGATGGTTGCGGCTGGCGCGGTCCGCGATCAGCCGGGCGCAGTAACGCTGGCAGGCTGCCAGGGCGTGATAGTCACCAACCAGCAAAATGTCGGCAGCGGTTAGAGCTTGTTCCAGTTGAGCCGGCCCCAGAACGGAATGATACGATGGAAACGCCTCGGCAAACTCCCGCAGATACTTGCGGCGGCCGTTCGGATCGGTGGCGCGAATCTCGCGTTCCACCTTCGCGAGGGCGTGTAACTGAGCGGCGCTGCGGCGCCAGCGGAGTGTTGCCGTTGTGGCCATTCTTAGGCGGTGAACGGAAGTGAATTAGCTACTGCTCTCGCCGGGAGAACGGCGGCGATCTGCAACCTTAGATGCCTACAGAATCCAACGCAGCACCCCGAAACCTTACCGTGGCGGTAACCGGCGCGAGTGGCTCCATTTTCGCCCGTCACCTGCTCGCGTCCTTAGAGCAGGATGATCGAGTGGCCATTGTCAACCTCATCCTCTCAGAAAGCGGCTTGCGGGTATTGGCCGAGGAACTGCACCTGTCGGGACGCAACGAACTGATAACAAAGCTCTTGGATCGCCCTTCGCAGAAGATTCAGCAGCAGAATAACGATGACATCGGGGCGAACGTCGCCAGCGGTTCCTATCCGACGGATGCCATGATTGTTTTACCCTGCAGCATGGGCACCCTTGGCCGAATCGCCAATGGCACCGCCGATCGCCTGATTGAGCGGGCGGCGGACGTCTGTCTCAAGGAGAAGCGACCGCTGTTGCTATGCGTGCGCGAGACACCCTTCAATCGCATTCATCTCCGCAACATGATCCTGGCGGCCGAAGCGGGTGCGACCATCTTCCCGGTAATCCCGGCGTTCTACTTCCAGCCTACGTCGACCGACGAAATCGCGCGCGAGTTCGTCAATCGAGTGCTGGCCCACGTCGGTCTGCCGCAAGCGGGTGCCTATCACTGGAAAGGGTAGAGAGCAGTTGTCAGTTGCCTGTGACAGCCGTGCTCCCGATTGAAGCTGCTGCTTTCGTCATTCCGACCGCAGCGCAGCGGAGTGGAGGAACCCTGTCGTTGTTCAACAGCGGGACAGTAGGTTGCTCCGGTCGTCCGGAACAAGCAGTGTCGACTCGGAATCCAAACAAAGCGCATCAACTCGTCTTTCCGAAAACCCGTTTGAAGAGCTTATCTACGTTACGCAGCGGACGTTGTAGATCAAAAGCATGTTCGAGCGTCTCGCGCTTCACCTTCGAGTTGATCTCCGGATCGTTCATGATCAGTTCGCGGAAGTTCAGGTCTTCCTTCCAGGCCTTCATGGCATTCGACTGCACCAGACGGTAGGCGTCCTCGCGCAGAACGCCTGCCTCCACCAGGTCGAGCAGCAACTGGCCGCTGAAGACGAGCCCTCCCGTAGACTCCAGGTTCTTCAGCATTCGCTTTGGGTAAACCAGCAGCGTGTCGATCAAGTTCGTGGCCTTGTTGAGCAGGTAGTCGATCAGGATGGTCGAGTCGGGCAGAATGATACGCTCGGCCGAGGAATGCGAGATGTCGCGCTCGTGCCACAAAGCGACATTCTCCAGCGCCGCCTGCGCGTTGGAACGCACGACCCGCGCAAGTCCGCTGATCTGTTCACAGGTCACAGGATTACGCTTGTGCGGCATGGCCGACGAACCCTTCTGCTTCTCGCTGAAGTACTCCTCCGCTTCGCGCACCTCGGTGCGCTGCAAGTGACGAATTTCGGTGGCAATCTTATCGAGCGTGGAGGCGATCACCGCTAGCGTCGCCACATAGAAGGCATGACGGTCGCGCTGGATCACCTGGGAAGAGATGGCCGCTACCTTCAGTCCGAGTCGCTCGCAAATTTTCTCTTCGAATTCCGGTTCCAGGTGGGCCGCATTGCCGACCGCACCCGAGAGCTTGCCCACGCGCATCTGCTCGGCGGCAAGCTCGAAGCGTTCGATATCGCGCTCGACCTCGGAATACCAATTGGCCAGCTTCATGCCGAAGGTGATCGGTTCGGCGTGGATGCCGTGGGTGCGCCCGATCGCCGGCGTGTCCTTGAACTCTAAGGCGCGACGCTGCAGGACCTCCCTAAACTTCGCAAGGTCGGCGCGAATAATAGCCGAAGCCTGCTTCACCAGCAGCGCCTGTGCGGTGTCGACAACGTCGTTCGAGGTGAGTCCGTAATGCAGCCAGCGCGATTCAGGTCCAACCTTCTCCGCCACGGCGGTGGTAAAGGCAATCACATCGTGCTTGACCTCGGCCTCAATCTGGTTGATTCGTGCGAGATCGAAATCGCCCTTCTCCCGAATGGCCCTGGCGGCTGACTGCGGGACGATGCCCGCCTCGGCGAGAGTGTCGGTGGCGGCGACTTCGACGTCGAGCCAGGTACGAAAACGATTTTCATCACTCCAGATGCGGCCCATTTCCGGGCGGGTGTAACGAACGATCAACGAAGGCTCCTTTTGCCAGTGAAGGTTACGACTGTGAGGAAACCCTCGATTGTACTAGGTCAGCAATGGCGGGTCACTCGAAGGATTGCCATTTCTTAAGGTGCGAAGACTGAGTCCGTCGGCTCGTGTTTCGGTATCTGGCGTGAAACGGACAGATGCAAGGCAACCTGGTTGGTTTAACTATATATCGTATTACGATATACTTGTATTAGCGAAAATGACGACTCAAACCAACCTGAACCTTTCCGACTATCGCGCTTTGGCCGAGTTCCGCTACCAGTTGCGCCGCTTCCTACATTTCAGTGAGCAAGCGGCGAGGGCGGTCGGCCTAGAACCGCAACATCACCAGCTGATGCTGGCCGTAAAGGGAATGCCTGAAGCACGGGTAGCTCGCATTGCCGAGCTGGCGGAGCGTTTGCAGTTGCAGCATCATAGCGTGGTCGAGCTCGTGAACCGCCTCGTAGCCCGAAAGCTCATCGAACGCAATCGAGACGGTCAGGACCGCCGGGAGGTACAGATAAAGCTGAGTGCACGAGGCGAGAGGCTTCTGAGATCACTTTCGGTGCACATGAAGACCGAGCTACAGTCTGCTGGTCCGGACCTTGTTGCCGCGCTTCGCAAGATCACCCACCCTCGTACCAAGGGCGGCACAACGAATGCGAAGGAGCTTCCACCAACGGAAAAAGCCAGAAGGGTCGCGAGGGCGTGAACATGCAGAAAGGTCCAGAACCCCTCGGCGTGGATGGTGTGAACCCGCTGCACGCGCCTCAGGAAGCTAAGTTTCGAATCGGACTGATATCACTTCTGGCCGCCTTCGTCGGCGCGCTGGCAGGAATCATTGCGTACGTGCTCTATAACCTGATCGGCCTGTTCACCAATATTTTCTTTTACCACCACTTATCCTTCGCCTTCACCAGCGCGCGTAACAATCATCTCGGACTTTGGGTAATTGTAACGCCCGTAATCGGCGGCATTATCGTTGGCATTATGGCGCGCTATGGTTCCGACAAAATCAAGGGTCACGGAATTCCGGAAGCGATGGAAGCCGTGCTCGTCAATCGCAGCCGGATAGAGCCGAAGGTTGCCATACTGAAGCCGATTTCAGCCGCGATCGCAATTGGAACCGGAGGACCCTTCGGGGCAGAAGGTCCGATAATTCAAACTGGTGGCGCTCTCGGTTCTCTGATCGGTCAGTTGCTACACACCACGGCTGCCGAACGCAAGGTGTTGCTGGCTTGCGGCGCGGCTGCCGGCATGGCTGCGACCTTCAGCACTCCAATTGCAGGAGTCGTCCTAGCGATCGAACTGCTGTTGTTCGAATTCAAGTCGCGTTCGTTTATCCCACTAGTAATCGCCAGCACGATCGCAACCAGCGTCCACTTCCAACTGATGGGACGCGGACCGATGTTCCAGGTGGGTGCAGTCGACTTTGGATTGCCTCACGCGCTGCCTTATTACCTGCTGCTAGGCCTGCTGTGCGGAATGGCAGCGCTGGCTTTCAGCAAAAGCCTTTACTGGGTCGAAGATCAATTTGAGAAATTGCCCATCCACGACATGTGGTGGCCGGCCATCGGTGCGCTCGGGCTCGGCATCATTGGGTACTTCGTGCCACGCGTGCTCGGCGTCGGCTATGACACCATCTCCGACATTCTGAACACAAAACTCATGCTGGGTGCTCTGCTTTCGGTGTGTATCTTCAAATCGGCAGCGTTGGTGATCTCACTGGGTTCCGGCACCTCGGGAGGCTTGCTGGCCCCGATGTTCATGGCCAGCGCGGCCATGGGTTCTGCATTTGCGATGATCGTGGACAGAGTCTGGCCGGCAGCAAACCTTTCGCCCGGAGCTTTCGCGTTGGTCGCAATGGGCGCGGTATTCGGAGCTGCCTCGCGCGCGGCGTTCACCTTTATTATCTTTGCTTTCGAAATCACGCGTGACTACAACTCCGTGTTGCCCTTGATGCTGGTGACGGTGATCGCGGATGCGATCGCAGTGCGCTATTCGAAGAACTCCATCATGACGGAGAAGCTTGCCCGTCGCGGTTTGCACATTCATCAGGATTACGAGCCCGATGTCCTCCACCAGGTGCGCGTGGCCGACACCATGTCCACCGACTTCGACGTGGTTCCAGAAGAAATGCTAGCAGGCGAATTGGTGGACCGAATCGGGCGGCACGATCCCGCTGTGACGCGGCATCAAGGGGTGCTTATCGTTAATGGCAGGAACGAGCTGACTGGAATCATCACACGCAGTGATCTGATGAAGGCTTTGGAGCGCGATCCTGCCGGCAACATGACCGTGCTCGATGCCGGTTCACGCAACGTTATCGTCGCGTATGAGGATGAGGTGCTTTACGACGCGGCGGTACGTATGTTGCGCACCGGCGTGGGTCGACTGGCCGTCGTAAGCCGCAACAATCCCAAGGAGATTGTCGGGTATTTAGGACGCTCAGCCATCCTGTCGGGACGGCTGAGAAGACTTGAGGAAGAGACGGTGCGTGATCCGGGATGGTTGCGAAGGAAAAATCGTATCAAATCGCCTGCCTGATCTGGCTCCATCCAGCACAATGGAACAGGCGCCGTTCTTCGTGCATGTAGCCGCGTTAAGGCAAAAAATCATTGCGCAACCGGAACTGCCTTATACACCTCGCCTCCCTTCATGACGAAGTTGACCTTTTCCAGTTGTGTGATGTCGGCCATGGGATCGCCGGGCACGGCAACGATGTCGGCGAACTTGCCGGCTTCGACCGAGCCGACCTGGTCCTGCATACCGAGCAGTTCCGCAGCATTGACGGTTGCTGACTTCAGCGCTTGTGCTGGGGTCATGCCGTACTTGACCATCAGCGGAAATTCCTTCGCAGGATCGATCTTCCAGTCGAAGCCGCCGGCATCTGTGCCGAATGCAATCTTGACACCGGCATCGAGAGCGCGCTTGAAGGTCTTGGCGTGAATGTCGATCATATCTACCCAGACCTGGGCACCGGTTGCGGCGCGGCCTTGGGCAACATACTCACCCACGAAGAGCGTGGGTACATAGTAGATGCCGCGCGCGGCCATCGTCTTGAGATCGGCATCGGCTATGTAAAACCCGTGCTCGATGGAGTCAACCCCAGCTTCTACGGAGTTGTGAACTCCGTTCAGCGCAGCAGCATGCGATGCTACCTTGTGCCGCTCGCGATGTGCTTCGTCAACGATGGCATGGAGTTCCTCTGGAGTGAAAGTGGGTATGTCATCCAGCACACCGTCGGGCCGCACCTTGTAGCTCCGGTCGGCGTAGACCTTGATCCAGTCGACGCCATTGGAGATTTGCTCCCGCACCGCCTTGCGCCCTCCTTCGACTCCATCCACTTCCTCGACGCCTTTCGGCACCTTCAGCTCCCACGAATACCCAAGCAGCGGGTAGGAGCCGGTCACATCCATTGCACGCCCGGCAACCCGCATGCGGGGGCCGGGGATAATTCCGGCGTTGATTGCCTTCTTGATGTCTACATCGGCATATCCGGCGCCTTCGGTCTCGACGTCGCGGATGGTGGTGAAGCCATAACCCAGCGCACGGCCAGCGGAGACAGTTCCCAGGATGGTGCGATAGGGGATGGAATATTTCAGCAGCTGCACGTCATAGTCCTCGGCCGTAATGTCCCCCTGCAACAGCACGTGTGTGTGCGCGTCAATCAATCCAGGGAGGCAGACTTCATGGCTGAGGTCGATGATCTGGGCGCCGCTTTCAGGATGGAGATTGTCCCCAATCTGATCGATCTTTTCGCCGGCGACTCGAATAACGACGTTGTTACGTGCGGCGTCGCTCTTACCGTCATAAAGCGTTCCGCAGCGGAGATACGTCACCTTGGGCGGGGGGACGGCCTGAGGCTTGTCTTGTGCGACGGAAAAAGCGGCGGCGAACAATAGAAGTACGGCAAGGCGGGCGCGGTTCATGGCTCCGAGAATACGACAGCGTCGCGTTTTCTGCATGGAAGTTCTTGCTGCGCGTCCCCTAAGGATAGTTTCACATTCCAGGGTCTTCTGCGACATTCCCAGGCAGGGGAGAGTGCACTGGGAGCGCAACCTCGCCGGAAGTAGTTCATGTTCGCCGATTCACCCCAGGGTTTGAGGTCAGCGACTCGAGCTCTTCGGGAGTCTTGGGCCAATCCTCGCGCAGCAGCCTCGACAGTGCGCGATCGGCGAGCAACTTCCCTCCTGTCTGGCAGGCAGGGCAATAATTGGTTTCATTGGAAGCGTAACGGACGCGCCGGATCGTGCCTCCGCAGCGTGGGCACATTTCCTTGTAACGGCCATGTACCGCCATGCCTTCGCGAAAGGCGGTGACCTTTTCGGGGAATTTATCGGCGGACTCTGCGCGCAGACGATCTACCCATTGCAGTAACGTACTGCGGACGGCGGTGAAGAGCCGTTCGACCTCTGCCTCCGTGAGCTTCTGTGTCATCTTGAAGGGGGACAATTGCGCTGCGAAGAGGATCTCATCCGAGTAGGCATTGCCGATGCCGCTAAATAATCGCGGATCGCTCAGCGCGCGTTTCAGGGTGTGATTGGCCGAGTTGAGCACTTCAGCGAAGCGCTCAAGCGGGGCATCTAGGACTTCAAGGCCGCCGGGATCAAGCGCGCGCAGACCGGCTTCTCCGGCGACCAGGTGAAGCGAGGCCCGTTTCTGCGAACCGGCCTCCGTCCAAAGCAACGTTCCGTCCGGAAAATCGAAAGCAGCCAGGCCGCGGGGACGAGAAACCTTAGCACCGCGTGGTCGCCAATGAAGCCGGCCGGCGATCATTAAATGCAGCACCAGCCAGAGATCGTCGTCCAGACCAATGCAGATGCGTTTGCCCATGCGGCGCAGCCGAAGCACCGTCTTACCTTCCACATCGCGAAGCGGTGGAGTGGCTGTGCGCAGCAGAAACGGGCTTGCGATCCGAATATGTTCCAGGCGCTGGCCGAGAATTCGCTTCTCCAGCGCCTCTATGTAGACGACGATGTCGGGTAGCTCGGGCACGCTGGTTCCTTCGGCGGAAAAATAATCCTACATCGGCCGCAGAGCAGGCGTGCAAGCGATCAGATGCAACCGTGGGCCCAACAGCTACCGTCTTTTCCTCTCCTGCTGCTGGCTGCCAAGCGCGCGTTCAGCCTCGGGCGTAGTGATAAGCTCGGCTGGAATGCGGATTACTCCATAGACCACAGCCGCGATCGCAGCTCCAATCAACGGCGCGACGATGAACAACCACAATTGCTGCAGCGCCCAGCCTCCGACAAAAATCGCAGGTCCAATGCTGCGTGCAGGATTTACCGAGGTATTGGTGATGGGAATTCCCACCAGATGGATCAAGGTGAGAACCAGCCCGATGGCCAGGCCGGCAAATCCCACAGGCGCCTTGATGTCGGTAGAGCCCAGAACCGTAAGGACCAGAAACATGGTGAGGATGACTTCTGCTACAAACGCTGCAGCAAGAGAATACTGCCCCGGGGAGTGCGCGCCATATCCGTTCGCGCCCAGGCCCGCGGTCGCAACGTCATAGCCGCCGGCAGCGCCATTCGCAACGAACAGAATAAGGGCAGCGCCAATGACTGCGCCGATGACCTGGGCAATCATGTAGGCCACCGCATCTTTCGGACCGATTTTTTTCGCCAGCAGTACGCCCAGGGTAACCGCGGGATTGATATGGCATCCCGAGATGGGGCCGATCGTGTAAACCATTGCCAGCAGCGAGAGCCCAAAGGCGAACGCAACTCCCGTAAATCCAATGTGGGATCCGGCGAGGACAGCACTTCCTACACCGCCAAATACCAGTACAAACGTGCCCACTAGTTCCGCAGCATATTTCTTCATGTCCATGCCTTGATCCTCCTAAGGATCTCGGAATTCTACCTTACAGGGATTACAAATCCAGAAAATACGCACATGTCCCGCAATTAAGCGCTGCTGGGTGCAAACCCGTGGCGCAGTCGGACCTGACTTCGATTCATTTGTTCTGAATGAAGGCTATGGAAGCGGACGCACGCTATCGAGGAAAGAACCATTCAGGTCCGCGACCGAGGGACAGCCCAGCAAGCGAAGGGTTCGTTCCACGTCGTCACGCAGGATTTCGAGGGCCCGCTCGACTCCTGCTTGGCCGGCAGCGGCCAGGCCGTAAGCATAAGCGCGCCCAATGAGCACCGCCCCAGCTCCCAAACAGAGAGCCTTGACGATGTCACTGCCACGACGGATGCCGCCATCCATCAAGACCTCGATTTGGGTGCCAACCGCGGCAACGATTTCCGGAAGCGCGCGCAGCGACGCTGCAGCACAGTCGAGTTGACGGCCACCATGGTTGGAGACGACAAGAGCAGCGGCCCCGTGATCGACGGCACGCCGGGCGTCGTCGGCGGTCAACACACCTTTCACGACAATCGGTCCCGTCCATAACTGGCGAATCCATCGTATGTCGTCCCAGCAAACCGTCGCGTCCGCCAGGGCAGCCGTCACGTCAAGGAGAGGCATGGGACCTTTGCCGGGCAGCACGATGTTTTCCAGGGTGGGCATACCACCATCGGCCAAGAACGAAGCGAGCCACGCTGGATGGGCAAGGAGTTGTGGCAGGTAAGGGGCTTTCGCAAACACGGAGCTACTCAGCAGGGCTTTCATTCCGTTGCGATGATCGCGCTCTCGCATGCCCGCGACCGGCGTATCGATGGTGATGACCAGGGCCGCGAAGGCCGCGCGGCGCGCGCGATCGATCGAGCCTTCGGCAGCACCGCGCCCTCCGACGAGGTACAGCTGAAACCACACCGGCCCACTCGACGCAGCCTTAACATCCTCGAGTTTGTAACCCGAGATGGTGGACAGAATATAGCCGGTTCCGGCTTTGCCTGCCGCTCGGGCTGCGGCAGCCTCGCCTGCCGGATGCATCATCCTGCTATAACCCACCGGAGCCAACATCGCGGGAAACGCCAGGCGATGTCCCAATACGTTCGCCGTCAGGTCGCACGGTCCGGTATCCACTGCGTTGCGGGGTCGGAATGTGACGTCCTGAAAGGCCCGGCAATTTTCGCGGAGGGTAATTTCGTCATCCGCGCCGCCGTCAAGATAGTCGAAGACGACCTTGGGCAGACGCGCCTTTGCAAGACGCCGAAGGTCCTCGATATTCACCACGTCTGGTGAGGTGAGATTGCGTTTCACTGTGCCCATTTGGAGAGCGTCGTGTTCGCCGGGGGGCAGGTTGCGAAACACGGAGCTCTGTTCGTTTCAGGTCTAAGTTGACCCATACTATCAGTGTTCCCGCCAGCGGGAGCCTGGCTGCTGGTTGTGGTAGCATTCTCGGACTGGTGGCCGACGCGCGCTGATCCACCTCGTGCCCTATGTCCCGACCCGCGTTCTTCCGCAATCAGCCACCGCTGCCCGCTTCTGCGAAGATCGTTCATTTTGAATCGCCTGATCCCCTGCTGGCATTGTTGGAGGAGTCCGGCAGGTTCGGCAGCTTTCAATTCGAATTCGCGACCTGCACCCTGGAATGGTCGAGCGAGATGTTCCGGCGCTACGGCTTCGAGCCCACCGACAAAATCACGACGGACGACTCCATGCTGCGCGTGCATCCGGACGACCGGCAAGGGTTACAGGATTCCATCGCGGCGGCGGCAGCCAGTGGAATTGGCTACACCATCGAATATCGCGTTCTGCGTCCGGACGGCGAGATCTTCTGGCTGCTGACACGCGCGCATATCCAGCGTACGGTTGATGGGTCCCCCACCCGGATTCTCGGCATAGCTCTCGACATCAGCGCGTTGAAGAAAGCGGAGGAAGCCGAGCGCGAGGCCCGTAACCAGGTGCTTTCGCTGGTAGAGAATGTCTCCGCGTCGTTCCTTGCCGTGGACAGGCAATGGCGTTTTACTTATGTAAATTCGCGAGTGCTGCAGCAGTCGGGTAAGTCGCGCGAGCAATTGATCGGCCGCGTAATCTGGGACACTTTCCCTGCAGCGATGTCATCGCAGTTCTATCCCGAATACCAGCGGGTCATGCAGGATCGAGTCGCGTCGCGCTTTCTGATGTCGTGGCAAGGCCCCGGAGGCACGTGTTTCTGGTATGACGTGCACGCTTTCCCCACCAGCGACGGCATGGCAGCCGTGGTGCATGACATCACGGAATTGAAACGTTCCGAGACCGAACTGCGCGCCACGGCAGAGCGGCTGCAATTGGCCCACCGCGCTGGAGGCATCGCCACGTGGGAGTGGGACTTCATCCATCGTCGGCTGCACTGGTCTGACGAACTGTACGAGTTGACCGGCATTCCGAAGACGGTCCCCCCCAGCGTCGAGAACTTGCTGCGCTACGTGCATGAGGAGGACGTGGAGTCGGTAGGCACAAGTTTTGAACGTCAGGCGGAAACCGCCGAAAATCCCGAACCGGTGTGGGAGTATCGCATGATCGGTCCTGACGGTCGCTGGCGATGGGTAGTCGCTCGAGGAAAGTTGTTTCGCGACGAAAATGGGGTTCCACAGAAGATGCTGGGCGTAGTGGCGGATGTGACGGAGCGCAAACTGGCGGAAGCGGCACTGCGGAAATCAGAGAAGCTGGCCGCTACGGGGCGTTTAGCCGCTACGATTTCGCATGAGATCAATAATCCGCTGGAAGCCATTACCAATCTCTTGTACCTGTCGCTTCGAGACACCGAGTTGCCGGACCGGGTTCGGCAATACCTCACCGACGCTGAGGATGAACTCAAGCGAGTCGCCGGCATCGTCAGGCAAACGCTGGGTTTCTACCGCGAGTCCAGGACGTTGCGGAGGACGAATCTCAGCGAACTGGTGCGCGCCGTGCTTCACCTCTATCGGAAACGTTTTGAGAGTAAGCACGTGCGGCTGATCACAGAGTTCGATATGTCTTTGAGCGTTCCCATCCACGAAGGAGAAATCAAGCAGGTAGTCACTAACTTCGTGAGCAATGCACTGGATGCCGCTCCGGTCGGAGGGGTGATTCATGCGCGCGTCTTGGAGGAGGAGGATACGGCCCACATTGCGATCGAAGATGATGGACCCGGTATTTCCGAGCAGAGCCGGCAGCACCTTTTCGAACCTTTTTTCACCACGAAGATCAACATTGGAACTGGGCTGGGCCTCTGGATCAGCAAGGAGATCGCCGACAAACACGGAGGCACCATCTCCGTCGAGACCAGTACGGACGAGGCACACCACGGAACTAAATTCACCCTCAGTCTGCCCGTCAAGGAACAGGATGGGTAAGTTCTGGGTACACAACTGCTCTCCGGGTCCTGGCATCAAAACCGATTTGGGGGGAACTTTGTCCACCAACGCTCCATGTGTTCACTCGGTTCACATTTATCCTGACACCACAGCCCTGATCTCGCGCTTGTGCGGAATCGTCTCTTCCAGCCTGCAGGTCGGCAACGCGGTGTTGATCGTGGCAACCCCTGAACACCGACTGCATTTGGTGAAGGATTTACAGGAGGGTGGGGTTGACGTACGTGCCCATGCCCGCACTGGCCGCTACACCATGGTTGATGCCGGGGAGATGCTGGCAACTTTCATGCGAAACGGAATGCCGAACGGAGACCTTTTCAGGAGATCCGTTGGCGAGATGCTGGCGAAATCGCGTGACGTGGCGTGTGGTCAGGCACCGGGGCTCACGGTTTTCGGTGAGATGGTTGCCGTTCTCTGGGACGAGGGAAAGAGAGAAGCCGCATTGCAATTGGAAGGTTTTTGGAACGATGCGCTGAACGATCATGCCTTTCATCTGCACTGCGCCTATCCCCGTGGGGGGTTCATTAACGAGGCCGATGAAGTGGAAGTTCGAAGCACCCATTCCCACGTAGTGCAATAACGCATATTCCCAACCGAACCCGGACACCGACGTTCGACGCTGCTTTCAGCACACGACTGAGTTCCTCCTCCTCAATAAGCGCCCGCTGGTATACGGATAAAGCAACGGAACAGGGTTGATGGATACGTTCCCACGGGCGGGCTGCGGTTGGCAGTCAAATGGTTCTCCCGGTATCCGTTCGGATACCGGGTCTCGGGATCGTCCCCTCCCCTACCGGAAGCGAAATGCTGGCCGGTGCTTCCATCTTGTTGCTCCTAAAGGACGCCGTAAGCGTCATCCTCGATTCAACCCCTTTCACACGTATGGCATGACGTATGCATTAGGAAGGGGGGTGAGTCAGCCGGACTGAGACAACCGGCGGATGACAACAATCGCCGACTCGGTTTCCCAGCGAGGAGCCCACAAGGAGAAGGTTATGAAACGCAACTTCATCGCGACGATGGCATTGGCAGCTTTGGCAGTTCTGTCCGTTTCGACGGGCCTTGCACAGGAAAGCGTGAAGGCGCATGTTCCCTTCGCCTTCCAGGCCGGCAAGGTATCGTTGCCCGCCGGAACCTACACCGTTGCCGAGTTGGGCGGGAACGCGATCGTGATCCAGAGCCGCGAGGCTGGCACCGCGGTCGTGACCAAGTTTTACAACGAAGAGAAGGTGAACGCACAGCCGGCGAAGATGGTCTTTCACAAGTGTGGCGACACCTACTTCCTGGCGGAAATCTGGAATGGCTCGGGAAACGAAGGCATGGAACTTCCGGAATCCAAGCTCGAGCGAGAGCTTTCGGCGTCGAATCATGGAACGTCATCCGACGAACTTGTCGTTGTCGCGATGAAGTAGGCTGAGCCACACAGCCTGGACCCGGAGACGGCTCCGGGTCTTTTCCATTTGTCCAAGACCTTGGCGTCGTACCAGCCGCGCCGAGCGTATATCCGTGGCACCATCCAATTTCGCAATAAGATGCGCGTCGAATACGAGCGACGTGCGACGTCCGTTCAACATGGCGCTTTCCTAAGGCTGCTGTGGCGGTCCGATCATCGGTGTCTTAACTGGCGCAGCCACCCCGACGAACTCTACCAATCCGTTACCGCCGGGATTGGTTTGTATCGGAACTGTCTTCCAGTTGTTCGGTACCCACACATTTCCTGACTGATCGACAACCGTCGAGGTGAGCCGCACCATGGCGTTGCTGGTGTATCCCGTCGACGGTGAAATCGCGTCCCCCGTCTGCTTCCCTTGCGGGCAGTTCTGCGGCCGAGCACCACATAATTCGGAAAGATGTTCGCCGATGAAATTGGAGACCCAGACGTTGTCATTGCCGTCGATAGCGAGACCCCATGGCCCTCGAATTCCTCCGGAGACATAAGGACTCCCGGGCAGCGGAGTGCCGTCGTTATGGAGAGCCACGATTGCCCCAACTGTGGTCGGATCCTTTCCCGCTGAGGCTGCGATCCAGACGTTTCCCAGACTGTCGGTCGCGAGGCCGAGCGGGCGAACAAGGCCAGGTACTTTGAAAACCTCATAGGTGCTAGTTGCGGGATTCAGCTTGATCACCGCATTGGTCCCGTTGCTCGTGATCCAGGCATTGCCCTGCGCGTCAAAAGCGACGTCGAAGGCCGCGGTAAGATCGTTGCTATTGTTGATGAACGTCTTGACGACGCGGGGATTGCCGCGGACCAACTCGGTAACGTAATGGATGGGATTGGCCCTCGTTCCGTAGTTGGCGATCCAGATGTTCCCCTGCTGATCGGAGACGACGCCTTGCGGGCTATGGATAAAGCCGTTGCCGGTCCACCCGCTGATAGCAGGTGAAAGCGGAATTCCACTGCGCGTGAATGTCGAAACGCTGTTGGCAGGTGGTAAGTCATTCGAGGAGCAATTGGTACCCTTGAAGCCAAAGTTACCCACCCAGACCAGTCCCGCCGGATCCAGCGTCACGCCGAAGCCAGCGCCGTTGACGCCGCCGCCACTGTAGGGTGCTCCCGGAAAATCCGCGCCTTCTGGCGTCAGCTTGCTCAGCAGTTTGCCACCACAGGTATCGACGATGGGCTCATAGTTGTTGACGACCCAAATGTAACCATCCGCATCGATCGCCATGTTGCCCGGGCCGATCATCTCCTTACCGTTGCCCAGATACAGCAGCGCAATCGTCCAGGCATCGGGAGCGCTCGGTAAAACCGGGGAGTAGTCGCTATTGCTTTGTGACAGGGTGAACAGCGCAGCGACGTTGTTCCACGGGTTGTGTGCGATGCTGAGCGCAGCTTGCAATGTATTTGTGGGAGTCGTTCCCCCGGGGGGAGTCGCGTCCGCAAACAGTTGACCGCAGACGATGGGCGTGCCCTCCACACAAGCTGCGATCAGATTGGCCAGAGAATTGAATTCGGCCAGGGTCGTCGTGTTGGAACCGTTGGGCTCCGTCGCTAATACCGTGCCGATTGCGCCTGTCCTGACATTGGCCATGTTGGCAACGGTGGCGGCGGCAATGGGCAAGCCCGGAGACTTGCCGCCCACATTGTCGCCGTTCATGAATTGCGCCATCGCAAAGGCCGAAGCAAGGGTGGTGATCTCGTTGACCACGATGCTGGTTGGCGTAGCCGGAGTTCCGCTCAGTCCCACGACTACGGCCAGATCAACGGCAGGGGCTGGTCCTTTCGAAGTGATGTAAAGGACTTCGCCGTTGGCAACCGTGTACGCAATGTGAAATGCGCCGCTGTTGTCGGTCACAGCGCAGCCGAGAATCGTCGGCAGCGCGCCACGGTCGTGCCCGGCGTCGTAAAGAGTGACGTTCGCGCCTGCAATCGGGGTGCCGCCGCTCTTTACGGTTCCGGTCAGGACTGGGTTGGTTGCCGAGGCAAGAGTGGCGAATACCGCCAAGAGGGAAAGCGCGACAAGGCGAGGAGCGAGGCAGGTGGCCAGATGCTTCACTTGAATCTCCGGAACGGGCAGTAGGGCACCTATCTATATAGCGCTTCGCCCACGTTGTCCAGAAATTAAGCGACTCGCTACAGCAGGCTCGCTAGTCGAGCCAACCGTGGGATTGCGTATCCCTCAGCGGTAGTGCTCAAGGTGATAAAGAGCGACGAACGCCAGAGCTAGAGTAGGAGCGGAGAAGGCTAAAGCCCGCACGCTTCGCAAGGGCCGCTTCCAATCGGCTGTGGCGAAGAAAAGCAGAAGCGTGGGCGCCAGCATGACGATCGACAGCTGAAAGATATGGGCTGCCGCTCCCTCGTCCGGCTGGGGTGGCTGGGCATAGCCGCTAAGCACGGCTAGCAGGGCGATCACAGACAGAACAATGAGAACTCTGCCACTAACGCGGTTGAGTGATTGCCTGGTCATCGCGTCCCCTCCCATCTTGTTGGGAATGATAATCCACACCGAGCAGTAGCAGCATGATTTGTTTGCAAAAAGCAAAGCCCCACTCAACGGTGTGATTGAACGGGGCCCTGCTTCAGGTCTGTTGTCCGGTTACATCGAGACGCTATTCAGCACCTGCTCACGGACTTCATCGTCCTGCCTCAGTTCCGCTCGACTGGCGGGAAGTGCGATGTTCAGCACTTCTTCGATCGTCTTCACGAAATGCAGGGTAAGGCCCTGAAGCTGTTCCGGGGTCAGGTCTTCCTCAACATTCTGCCGATTCTCATCCGGCAGGATGATGTGCTGCACTCCGGCACGCTTGGCGGCCAGCGCCTTCTCCTTGATACCGCCGATCGGCAGAACATTGCCGCTGAGGGTGATCTCTCCTGTCATCGCAGTAAGCGGATGAAGCGGGCGATCCGTCAGTAACGAGACCAGGGCGGTAGCCATAGTCACGCCTGCCGAAGGGCCGTCTTTCGGAATCGCTCCCGCCGGCACGTGAATGTGGATGTCGTGATTGGCGAAGAATTCTTCGTCAATCCCCAACGCTGCGGCATGCGAGCGCACCCAGGTCAGAGCGGCCTGCATGGATTCGCGCATGACATCGCCGAGTTGGCCTGTCATGGTAAAGCCACCCTTGCCCTTCATCTTGTTGGCCTCGATGAAGAGGATATCGCCACCCGTTGGAGTCCACGCCAGGCCGACTGCCACGCCCGAACGCTTGGTGCGTTCAGCGATTTCGCCTTCGGTCCGGATCTTCATGCCTCCGAGCATATCGTGATGCTGTACCAACTCCGGCGTGACCACGAGTCTGTCGGTCTTGCCTTCGGCGATGCGCCGGGCTTGTTTACGGCAGATCGTTCCAATCGTGCGCTCCAGGTTGCGGACGCCGGCTTCCCGCGTGTAGTGGCGAATGAGGAAGCCGATGGTCTCCTCGGGGAATTCGATCTGGTCCTTGCTGATACCGTTTTCTTCAATCTGCCGGGGAATGAGGTACTGGAACGCGATGTGTACCTTCTCCTCTTCGGTATAACCTTGCAGTTCGATGATTTCCATACGGTCGCGCAGCGGCTCCGGGATGGGATCGAGCTGGTTGGCCGTGGTGATAAACAGTACCTTCGACAAATCGAAGGGCACGTCGAGGTAGTTGTCGCGGAAGCTGAAATTCTGCTCCGGATCAAGCGCCTCGAGTAATGCCGCACCGGGATCGCCGCGAAAGTCGCGACCTACTTTGTCGATTTCGTCGAGCATGAAGACCGGATCATTGGTCTCCGCCCGGCGGATGCCTTGCATAATCTGGCCAGGCAGCGCGCCGATGTAGGTGCGACGATGGCCGCGGATTTCAGCTTCATCATGCACACCACCGAGCGAGAGCCGCACGAACTTACGGCCCAGCGAACGAGCAATCGATTTGCCCAGCGAAGTCTTTCCCACTCCGGGAGGACCTACGAAGCAGAGGATTGGCCCTTTCATGTTGGGTTTTAGCCGGCGCACCGAAAGATAATCCAGAATGCGGTTCTTCACCTTCTCCAGATCGTAGTGATCGGAGTCGAGAATCTCCTTGGCCTTCGGGATGTCAACCTCGCCACCGGAAGACTTCTGCCACGGTAGTACGGCGAGCCACTCGATGTAGTTGCGGGTAAGTCCGTAATCCGCCGCCATGGGAGACATGCGAGCGAGGCGTCCTAGTTCCTTTAACGCCTCTTTCTTCACGTCCTCTGGCATGCCGGCCGACTCGATCTTCTGGCGCAGGTCTTCGGTGTCGCGGGTGGTCTCGTCCTGCTCACCGAGTTCCTTCTGGATGGCCTTCATCTGCTCGCGCAGGTAATATTCCCGCTGTGTCTGCTGCACCCGGTCCTGTACTTCGCTCTGAATCTTGTTGCGCAGTTGCTGGACCTCGAGTTCCTTGGCCAGGTGCTGATTGATTTTTTCCAGCCGAATCTGGACGTCGGGGGTCTCCAGGACATCCTGCTTGTCGCGGGTAGAAAGCGAAGGCAGCGAGGAGGCGATAAAGTCCACCATGCGACCCGCTTCGTCGATGTTGGCGGCGACGGTAGAAAGCTCGTCCGACAAAGTCGGTGAGCCGGCCACGATCTGCTGAAACAGTGTCAGTACGTTGCGCTGGAGTGCCTCGATCTCCGAGTTCTTGGCGACGGGGATTTCCGGGATGGTCTCGACCGTCGAACGCATGAACGGCGTCAACTGGACGTACTCGGTGATCTTCACCCGCTCCAGGCCCTCAGCAAAAACAAACAAGCTCTGGTTGGGCATACGAACCACCTTATGCACGACCGCGAGCGTACCAGCCGTGAAGAGGTCGGTCGGTTGCGGCGCGTCAACTCGCGCTTCGCGTTGCGCCACGACCACAATCGTTTTGTCCTCGCCCAGAGAATTGATGAGTTGAACGGAACTCTCCCGTCCGACTGTCAGGGGCAGCACTGCGTGCGGAAAGAGCACCGTATCTCGTACGGGGAGCAGTGGCAGAGTGCGCGCGCCTGTGGCATCGTCCCGGAACTCCGGTTCGATCGTTTCTATCTTATTCATTTCATTCGACATATTAATTCCTGAGTGACTTGTGCTCAAGCTTTAGATGAAGCGCCCCCGGCAAAAGATGCAGTCGCTGCAATCGCTTGGACGTGAAAAAAGGGGAGATGAAGCTCGGGCTGATTCGGCAATGGCACGAAGTTCCTATCGGCCACAAACCGAAATTCCTGAAACCGTAGGAGGACATGCCGCGCGACCTTTCGATGAGCCCAAGATTGTAGTGCAAGGAGGGCGACGGGACAACAGCAGAACCGGGTGGTCAGACACGTGGGCTGCGGGGGGCGTCTTTCGCAACGCCTTTAGCCAACCGGCTGACTAGGCCTGTAAGAGCCACCTTGATACTATCCCGGCGCGTAGCCGACGAAGAGCTACGTCGTCATTTCGGTGATTATCTGGGCAAAGCAGAGGTCGTGATTGAGTCGAAAACGCCTAGCGCTGAGGTCTGTGACTTTTTGCTTAGCATCCTGACGGTCTAGCCTGATTCTGCGAGCGGACCGAAGTCTGCTTCGCGGCGGGATAGATGCCCAGCACCCTCACGAACTCGGCAATCTCGCCCAGATGGCGAAGCGCATTCCGGGCGGCCTCGTCGTCACCCCGCAGAATATCGACGAAAAAAACATACTCCCAAGGATGGCCGCGCAAGGGGCGTGACTCGATCCGGCTCAGGCTTATGTCGCGCAGGGCAAAAACGCTCAGTGCTTTGAACAGAACTCCAGGCACGTTGTTCAGGGCAAAAGCCACCGAAGTCTTGTTCGCGCCCGGACCAGCCTTCTTCGACTTGTCGATCAGCAGAAAACGCGTATAGTTCTGCTGGTCGTCTTCGATGCCCGCCAGCAGAATACGCCCTCCGTACTGTTTGGCGGCACGGCGTGGCGCGATCGCTGCCGCGTCACGCAAGTTGTCGTTGATGATGTGTCGAACGCTGCCGGCGGTGTCGTAGAAGGGTACGGGCTGAACCTGTCGGTGTTCACGGAAAAATGTGCGGCATTGGTCGAGCGCCACGGGATGCGAGAACACGCGACGAAGGTCGTTCAACCGCACGCCCGGAGGCGCAATCAGGTTATGACGAATCCGCAGCGGGAACTCGCGATGAATGAAGGCATCGCGGGTGAGCAGCAGGTCAAAGTGTTCGGCAACGGATCCGGCCAGGGAGTTCTCAATGGGAATCACGGCCGCCTGGACGTCTCCCTCACCTAGTTGATCGAAGACATCAGCCGAGCGGGCGCAGGGCACTACCTTCGCGCGAGGAACCATGTTTCCCGCAGCTTCGTGACTGAAAGAGCCCAACTCCCCCTGGATGGCGACTCTCATAAGGAATGCGCAAGAGCATATCAGAGTGCCGTTCCCCGGACCGGCGGGTTGCCTTCAAAGAAGGAATGTTGCGCGAATTATTCGTATCGGGTTTCTCGATGGCTAACAACCATCGAGCGCGGAACCCGCTTCCAATGAAGTGCTCGGATAGACAGCGAGCGAGGGAAAACAAACGAGGGGTGACATATGCTTTGGACGCTTTTTGTGATCCTGCTGGTTCTATGGCTGCTCGGGGTGGTTACCAGCTACACGTTCGGCGGATTCATTCACATTTTGCTGGTCCTCGCGGTGATTGCACTGGTGTTCCAGTTGATCTCGGGCCGCAGAACCGTAGTCTAGCCGGGCTAGATTTACTTTCCAATGGTGGACGCCAGCGGTCCCGACCGATCGAATCGGCGGCCGCCGGCGCTAATGGCAAGAGTTTTCGATCCAGGGAGGTTTTATGGATAGCGATCGTATTAAGGGCAAGGCGGACGATGTGGCGGGTCGCGTGAAGCGGCAAGTCGGTGAATGGACGGGCGACTCCGAAACTCAGGCGGAAGGCGCTGCCCAGCAGGTAAAGGGCAAGGTAGAGAACGCCTGGGGCAAAACCAAGGATGCAGTCCGTGACACGACCAGCAACCCAAAGCGCGATTCAGACGTCGACCGCGACATCGACGATCGCGACGCAAAAGATCGCGGTGCTGCCTGATTGTCAGTAACCACGGTTATTCGGACGGCGTCCTTTACGGGCGCCTTTTTTTCTTGTTTTCCACTTCAATCATCAAGTTTCCTGCGGGGTCGACCATATACGCGGCACGGGGTGGGATGACGGTGGTTGCGCTGTACTCGGTCACCACGGCTGGACCCCAAAAGCGCGTTGCCGCAGGCATCGACTCGCGGTTCCGCAGGGTAGTCAAAGCAGGCTTACCGGAGAAGTAGACACGGGTCGTTGCCATTTCCGAAGAAGCCGCACTCGTGCGAACCACATGCTGCACCGAAGACTGCCTTGTCTTCATGCGTGCCCGCAGCCTGAGGGTTACGAGTTCTACCGCGCGATCGACGTGGCTGTAGCCGTAGCGCTTCCTATGTTCAGCGTGGAAATCTTCAACCAGTGCGGGTGAGAGCGTCACGTTCAGTTCGAAGCCTTGCCCCTGGTAGCGCAGGTCCGCCGAGCGATGGAAGGATGGCTTACCTGCCCATCCCTCATCACGGAAGTCGCGCACAGCATTTTTCTCCAGAGCTGCAAATTGTTCGCGAATACGGCTGATCGGCGGTTTGCTCCCGAGCCTCCATACCAGAGTTCGGGAGTAATCCTTGACAATATCGCTCGCCAGTATGCCGTAGGCGGACAGAGCTCCCGGCATCGCGGGCACCAGGACACGAGGGATGCCCAGCGAGAGCGCCAGTTCGCAGGCGTGCAGCCCTCCGGCGCCGCCGAACGCCACCAGCGTGAACTGGCGCGGGTCGTGTCCTCGTTCGATGGAGACTACGCGCAGAGCTCGTTCCATATTGGCGTTGACGACCCGAACCACACCGTTGGCGAACTGTTCCGGCGTCAACCTGGAACCTTGCGTCTTCAGCCAGTGCACGACGGTGGAACGGGTTCGCTCCACTTCCAGTGGGAATTCGCCACCGAGAAAGCGATCCGGCCGCAGCCGTCCCAGCAGTAGATTTGCGTCGGTCACAGTAGGCTGGATACCTCGGCCATAACAGATCGGGCCGGGATCGGCGCCTGCCGATTCGGGACCGACGCGCAGGGCCCCTCCCGCGTCGAAGCGCGCGATCGAGCCTCCTCCGGCGCCCACCGTGTGAATATCGAGCATCGGAATGCGCACGGGAAGTCCCGCAACCTCAGCTTCATTCGTGGGGCGAGGATCGCCGATCACCAGCGCGACGTCGGTTGATGTGCCTCCCATGTCGAAGGTGAGCACCTGATCGAAGCCGCTACGGCGCGCCATGGCCGCGGCTCCGACAACCCCGCCTGCCGGCCCTGAAAGCAGAGTACGGACGGGTTGGCGGGCGGCCGAATCGAGCGACGTAATGCCTCCACTGGACTGCATGACAAATACGCGAGAATTCTTCGCAGCGGCGGAACCGCGGCGAGCAATTCGGGTATCGAGCGCCCGCAGGTAGGTCTGCATGACAGGCTGCAGGTAGGCATTGATCACAACTGTGCTGGCACGTTCGAACTCACGGAACTCGGGCAGAACGATATGCGAAACGGAGAGCGGCAGGCCCAATTCGTCCAGCACGGCGGCAATCGCGCGTTCATTCTGAGAGTTGGCGAAAGAGAACAACGTCGATACAGCAATCGCCTCCGGATTGCTGGTGTGAACGTCGCGGGCGAGGCGTTGCAGCTCCGCTGAAGCCGGTATTCTGAGGAGTTTGCCTGCGCTCGTTACCCGTTCCGGGACGCCGAAGCGCATGTCACGATCGACCAGCGGCGGCACGCGAGCGAATGTCAGGTCGTAAAGCTTTGGCCGTGCCTGTCGTCCTATCTCGATAGTGTCTTCGAAACCCTCGGTAGTGACGAACGCCACCCGCGCACCTTTTCGCTCGAGCAGCGTATTGGTGCCAACCGTCGTTCCGTGCAGCAGAATGACCGGTCCAGCATGGCCGGTTCGGCTCACAGCCTCGGCGATCGCCTGGGATGGATCTTTCGGCGAGGAAAAAACCTTCAGGACATGAAGTCGACCTCGCGCGATCCACACGCAATCGGTGAAGGTGCCTCCCGTGTCGACCGCGATCCACAGCGGCTTCTGTGCACTTTTGTTGGGGCGACCAGACATAGTCGTGAGCAGGGCACCAGCCTACAACCCTGGCGCCGAATTGTCATCACGGGTTGCGCCTTATAGCCGCTTTCCCATCAGGTACGCGTCGAGCGAGTGGGAAGGATAGTAGTCCTTGAGAGTTCGAATAATCTGATAACCCAGCTTGTGGTAGAGCCGCAAGGCAGCTTCATTATCGACCGCCGTCTCCAGATAGACTTCGCTGCAGCCTGCCACGCGCAGGCGCTGTTCGCATTCCAGCATGAGCCGGGAACCTAATCCCAAGCGCCGCGCTTCCGGAAGAATATCCAGTGTCAGGACGCGTCCCGTCTTACGCCAAGGCTGGGCCACCACATATCCGACGATCGCGCCCGCTGAAGCGTTGTCGTTGAGCGATTCTATCTCCGCCACCCGCGTGATCGCGTTACGCCGCGTGACAAAGCCGGTAAGCTCCATCTGGGAATAGGCAATGCCCGGAGGAAAGCAGGCCTGATCGATCTCCCACAACCGGTCGAAATCGGCGGCGCGGTAAGCACGGATGGTCACTGGTTGTTGGCTTGTTGACGGGGTCACGGAGGAAAGGTCCTACAGAAAAATACCATGTTCCGCTGGATGCACTTAGGGCAGCGGCGCCTGCATCGCCGCGTTCTCGACCTTCTCCAGGGCAACGACGGCAACCCATTCCTGATTGCGATTCCAGTAACCCACAACGCGACCACCCAGGATATTGGCTACCTGCTGGGGGTCAAGGTCTTCGTGATAGTCGAAGAAGCGCTCCTGCAGCTTCTCTCCAAAGGGAAGGTGTCGCAACAGAGCGTGGGGCGGTTCCCACTTTGTCGAAAACAGGAATACGAGGTCGAATTGGTCAGGGACTCGGGCCGCGCGCTCGATCTCGAACGCCGAGAAGTTTTCCAGCCGCAACACATGAAATGGCCGATTAACGTAGCCCAGGAAGGGATGCGTGAGTTCGTCGGATGCGGGCCACGCGGTAAGCACTCGCGCACAGGGCGAGCGGCGGGCTAGATCGTCTGCGGCAAGCTTATGCAAAACCACGTAGTCGCGATATAAGAGCGTGTCTTCGGGTGCAACGCGGTAGGGCGGCGGGATGAGCAACGCGAAGATGAAGGCTGCACAGACCACGGCTACCCAAGCTGGCCAATAGCGCAAACGCCGTCGCAAGGTCGAGACGCATAGCAGAATGACCAGCGGATATACCGGCAACAAATAGCGCGCGAGCACAGCGCCGCCCAGGATGGACAACGCGATCACGTGTACGGCTATGACGACAGCGAAAACCATCTGCACATTGAGCGCAATTCGGGGCCGCGTCGCGCCGTCTTCCTCCAGAAGAGCCGGCCGGCGCATGGCATAGGCCGCGGCGAGTACCAGCAGGAACATGTTCAGATAGCCGAGCAGATGCCAGAGACGAACCAGCATGGCCAGCAGAATACGCAAGGGGTTCAGGGTCGCGCCCAGGTTATACCGAAGATATTCAGGATTGCCGAAATAATAGCCCGTGAGGTGATGGTGGTAGGCAAACCAAAGCAGGAGTGGAAGGAGACAGAAGACAAAAGCGAAGGATCGCATTCGGTCCCGTTTCAGCAGACAAAACTCGCCCTTCTTCAACAACGGGCAGACGAGTTCCCATGCGAATAGAGCCAGCGGCGTGATGATCGCCGTTTCTTTTGCCAGAGGCGCCAGCGCAAGAAAGACGATCGCGGCGCGCGGTCGACCTTCCACATACATCGCCAAGCCCCATAGCGTTAGCGCACAAACCATCATGTCGAGCTGCGCCAGCGAGCTCTGCGCAAAAAATACGGGATACACTGCAGTACACAGCACGGTGGCAACCGCTACCCACCGGTTGGCGACACGGCACGACAATCTCCACAGTCCCAGCAGTGCGAAGGCTGTAACCAGCAGCATCGAAGTTCGGGTCACCGCGGGAGTGAAGCCGCTGAACCTCCACCAGAACGCCAGCCACAGCATCACGAGCGGAGGGTGCGCGTTCGACAGTGTCGTGTGCGGTATCAGCGAACCGGTCAGCAGCAGATCCCGCGCCGCGGGAATGAAATATCCCGCCTCATCCCAGAAATAGGGCAGGCGCAACAGCGTCGCATGGGTAATAAAGAGAAAGGTAAAGAGCAGCGAGAAGGCGAAGACCTGGTCGCGCAGACTTGTTCCCGAAGACGAACCCCACCGGCGCTCGCTGCGAGGCAAAGGCGGCGGCTGATCGTTTTGCGGTGCCAGATCGCGGCCGCCCATGTCTCTAATGAATTGGACCGCCGGCAGGCCCCATGTGCGGATCGAGCTTGATCTCGCCGAAAGTGTTCTCGTAATTCACCAGGTTCTGTTGCAGGATCGTGTAGAGGGCCTTCGCCTGCTGTGGACTGAGGTACACACCTTGAAAATTGCGTACTTCCACGTGGGTTTCATCCTGCTGCTGCAGGGTTCCGAAGACCAGGAAAAAATCCCAGACATTCACCCGCACCTGTACGCTGTTCGCGTAGCCCTCGCGGTAGTCGGGTGTGTTGGTGAGCTGAATGGACGGCTGATTAGGAATTGCCATGATGACCTCGCGGCGCCGGGATCTCGGCAGCGCTTCTAACGCGCGCCGAGTGGAAGCGCCGACAACGATGCAGTCTAACAAATTGAGGCGCTTTGCGGGCGTGAGCGAAGCGGGAGACCGCAGCCGAAATCCCGAGCGATTTCTGTGAGGGATCTCTCGCTGGAGGAACTGTTGCTATTTCGGCGCAGCGGGAGACCGCAGCCGAAATCCCGAGCGATTTCTGTGAGGGATCTCTCGCTGGAGGAACTGTTGCTATTTCGGCGCAGCGGGAGACCGCAGCCGAAATCCCGAGCGATTCTTGCGAGGGATCTCTCGCTCGAGGAACCGTTGCTATTTCGGCGCAGCGGGAGACCGCAGCCGAAATCCCGAGTGATTTCCGCGAGGGATCTCTCGTGCGCAGAACCGTTGCCCTCACAGCGAAGCAAAAGTGCGCCGGTCGAATCCTCAGCTGTCTAATCGAATTGCACTATGTTCCCGGTTCCACGTTCGCTGTAGGCTAAGCATGGATACGTTTCGAGTGAAGCTGGCCGTGACACTCGACATGCCGATCAGGCGCGCCCCGCCGAGTTCGCCAGCTCCCCTCATTCCACGAGGTGACGACATGCCATTGGCATTTCAAGGACTCGGGCGCGCCATGTCGAGCGAAGGCCTGGCTGCCACCGCAGCCATTCTGGACACGCACGCCACCGAAATTTTCACAGTGATTGCCGTCGAGACAAAAGGTTGCGGCTTCCTGCCTGACCGCCGGCCGCAAATTCTTTTCGAGCGCCACATCTTTCATCGCCTGACACAGGGTGCATTCGACGACGGCGACATCAGCGATCCCAAACCCGGCGGTTACGGTCCGACCGGAGCTCATCAGTATGACCGTCTGGCGCAGGCAATCACAAAAAATCGCACAGCCGCTCTGCAAAGCGCGTCGTGGGGCCTGGCCCAAGTTATGGGTGAGAACTTCAAAGCCGCCGGTTACCCGGACGTCGAGTCGATGATCGAGGGAATGATGGCGGGAGAAGATCAACAACTCGCGGCCATGGCAAACTTTCTTCGAGGCGCTGGATTACACACCGCGTTGCGGGCCCACGACTGGCCGACCTTCGCTCGCGGCTACAACGGCCCTAACTTCGTTATCAATCACTATGATCAGCTCTTGCGCGGAGAATTTCAGCGGCTAACTGCGGCGGGGCTTCCCGACCTTGTCGTGCGAGCCGCCCAGCTGTATTTGAACTACCTGGGATTCGATCCGCACGGGATTGATGGCATTGCCGGGATCAGCACCTTGTCGGCACTCGCCGACTTTCAGACCCGGCACGGCTCTCCCGTCACTACGTGGGTAAACGGCGACGCGGTCACGCAGCTCGAGACCGCCCTTCCGCAGGTGGAAGTCGGGGCTCCTGCGCTGAGCTGTTCGTGACGTTCTGAGCAGACTACTTCGCAGGAGCTGTGTAGTAGCCGGTGCGGTGGCGCACCAGCAGTTCGCTGGGCTGGGGATAGTCTTTCGTGGCCGGGTTGATCTTGATATCGATCCGGCGGAAGTCCGAATCGGTAAGCCGCGTGCTCGGGTAATAGGCAATCAGGTACTGCGTACGCAGCTCGTCGCTGATCTGGCGGAAGGCGGCGTCCAGTTGTTCCATTCCGCTGGCATAGAAGTATTTTCCGCCAGTATCCCGGGACAACTGGATCAGCGCGTGTTCTCCCCCAATGTCGCGCCCCGCGCTGTTCTCGATGGGAACGATGATGATGCTGTACAGAATCACTTCGGCCTGTTGTGCCTCGCGCATGGCCTCCTGATAGGTGGTCTTGCTGACCGTGTCTCCACCATCGGTGATGACCACCATGACCTTGCGGCCGCGCCGGTCGAGCAGTGCATCCGAGCCCAGGTAGAGCGTGTCATAGAGAGCGGTAGCGGCGCCGCTATGAACCCTGTTAATGGCTCGATCGATGACGCGAACGTCGGAGGTAAACGGCGTCACCTGGTCGACAATCTCGCTGAACTGGAACAGCGAGAGGCCATCGATCGGCCGCAAAATGGCGTGGGCGAAGTGCCGCGCTGATTCCATCTCCAGCTTCTGGTCGCCACGTGTGCTCAGGCTGGTGTCAATCGCGACCACAATGGAGAGCGGCAACTCCGATTCTCGATGAAAGACCGCGATCTTCTGCGGCTTGTCATCTTCGAATACCTCGAAGTCCTCCTGCTTCAAGGTCGATACCGGCGCGCCGCCCGCGTCGGTGACGGTTGTGAAGACGTTTACCAGCTTCACATTTACCTTGAACGTCGTGTCAGGCTGCTCCTGGTCCGATTGCGAATTCCTGGCCGTCTTAGCACCGTCAGGAGGATGTGGAACGGCCGTGGCTGCCGGTTTGTCCAATGAATCGGGAGGATGCGGAACCGTGCTCTGGGCTGTCAACGGAATCGCGCAGGCAAAGCCAGCCAGCAACATCAGCGAGAGGAACTTTGCGCTTGTGGGAACACAGAACCGGCAGCTTTTGAACATGTGAACTACTACAAACCCGAGTTGAACTATTTTGACGCGCTCCTGTCGGCCTCGGAAATCGCCGCCGGGAAAGGTTCTCCGTCGGCCCAGACCGCACCGTCCTCAAAATGCTCTTGCTTCCAGATAGGAACCGTTGTCTTCAGCGTGTCAATGAGCCAGCGGCAGGCGTCGAACGCAGGGCCCCGATGCGCGGCCGCGACTACGATATAGACGCTGCTCTCGCCGATATGCAAGCGCCCCAGGCGGTGAACGATTTTCGCATCGCGCACCTGATATCGAGCCAATGCTTGTTGAACGAGTTGCTCCATCTGGCGCAGCGCCATCGGTTCGTAGGCGGAATAGTCGAGATACAGCGTGCGGCGGCCGCGGCTCTGGTTGCGGACGATGCCGTCGAAAACCGCCAGTGCGCCATCGGCGGGACGCTTCATCGCTTTCGCGATCGCCGCCGTATCGATCGCCTCACGCACAAGGCTGGCATGTTTCGAGATCAGGGGCGCCGGATGTTCGGCAGTAGAGATATCATCTGTCGCGCCGCCGCTCACCGGTGGTATCAGAGCGACTTCATCGTTTTCATGAAGGTCGGCGGAACCTGCGGAATACTCATAGTTGAGCGCCAACGCAATCGATTTCTGAAAATCCTTGAGCGCCGGTACGCGCTCCTGGAGATCGCGGTAAAGATCACGGAGATGGGACCCTTCCGCCACTTCCACGAGTTCCTGCTCCCGTCCGGCAAGATCCTTTAGCATCCCCATGTAGAGCACCCGTACCCGCATAGTTAGAGGATACCCCACTGAGCGTCAGACCTTCGATCTTAGGCGTCGGAGAAACCAGGCAACTTGTGCTAGTGATCTTCCTTGCGTGGACTCGGGGTTTCCGGAACGCGGCCGTAAAGATTAGCGCTCTCGAACATCTCGCGCAGAGCGGGACCACGAAGGTTCTCGCGCAAATGGGCCATCTGCTGCTCGAAGCGCTGCATTACGTCTTCGAGGTTCTTGCCGTTGGTCATGGCTATGTCGCGCCACATCGAGTAGGGACTGTGCGCAATGCGCGTCATCTCCCGGAGCGCGCGGCCGCCGATTTCTGAGATGGCGGCATCGTTGCCGAACTCCTCGCGCAAAACCGAGGTGAAGGCTGTCGAAATCATCTGCGGCAAATGGCTGATCCAGGCACATAGACGATCATGTTCCTCAGGATCTATGAACATGACTCGAGCGCCAATCGCTTCCAGCAGGTCGAGATACTGGCGCTGCCGGGGCGTTGTGGTGCCGTTTGCCTCCATGGGGGTGATCAGCCACACTGCCTGGCGAAACAGATCGGCGTCTGCACGCTCAATACCGCCGCTCTCCTTGCCTGCCATGGGATGGCCAGGCAGGACCCGTGCCGAGGCTTGAGAGCCGAATACCATGCGCGCCCGCTCCACGAATGCCTGCTTCGTGCTGCCCGTATCAGCGATCAGAGTCTCGGCAGCAAGTACCGGAGCTAACGTCTCGAACAGCGCCAGAATCGCCCCTACGGGTGTGGCGAAGAGGATGAGGTCGCTCCCCCGCGCTGCGATGATTACGTCATTTTCGCCGCGATCAATGGCCCCGCGACTTACAGCGGTCGTCAGGACTTCAGGCTTATCGCAACCGACAATTGTCCCCTTAAATCCATATTTACGCAGCGCCAGCCCAAACGAGCCACCGATCAAGCCGGTTCCGACGATCGTGATTTGGCGCATTAGCATGAGAGGCCCTTATTGGCTCGACCAGTTAGCAACCTTACGTCACGAGATCTAATCGGACGGTTTAGTTCGATCGTCATTTCGACCGGAGCGAAGTGGAGGAACCTGTTATCTCCGAAAGCTATCGCGACGCCGGCCAACAGCAGGTTCCTCCACTCCCCTTCGCTTACGCTCAGAGTCCGGTCGGAACGACGACGATAACGGCTAGCGCCACAGTTAACTTGCTCTTTCAATACCGCTCGCCTGCTCAGCTAGCCGATCGTCCGTCCAATAGCGGGCGCAATCATGCGCAATTGTCCCATCAGCTCGGCGAACTGCTCGGGAAACAACGATTGCGCTCCATCTGACAACGCATTGTCAGGACTGGGGTGCACCTCGATCAGCAAAGCATCGGCGCCGGCGGCCAGCGAGGCCAGCGCCATGGGTGCAACTTTGTCGCGCAGCCCCACGCCATGCGACGGGTCCGAGGTGATCGGCAGGTGCGACAGCTTATGCACCACCGGAATCGCCGAGAGGTCGAGCGTGTTGCGCGTGTAGGTCTCGAAAGTGCGGATGCCTCGTTCGCAGAGGATCACATTGTAGTTGCCGCCCGACATGATGTATTCGGCCGAGAGCAGCAACTCCTCGATGGTGGCTGCGATGCCGCGCTTCAGCAACACCGGCTTTCGCACATTTCCCAGTTCGCGCAGCAGGTTGAAGTTCTGCATGTTGCGCGCGCCAACCTGAAAGATATCGATATAAGGCAGCATCAACTCGATCTGGGAAATCTCCATGACCTCGCTGATTACCAGCAGTCCATAGCGGTCGCCCGCCTCGCGCAGCAGCTTGAGGGCATCCAGTCCAAGGCCTTGAAAGGTGTACGGCGAACTGCGCGGCTTAAACGCTCCTCCCCGTAAGACCTTGGCGCCCGCTTTGGAGACAAGGTCGGCGGCGGTGAAAAGCTGCTCGCGCGATTCCACCGAGCAGGGGCCGGCCATCACCACTACTTCCTTGTTGCCGATGGCGAGGCCGTTAGGAAATTTGATGATCGTGCCGTCGGGTCGAAACGGCCGTCCCACCAGTTTGTAGGGCGCGCTGATGCGGTGCACGCTCTCGACTCCGGGCAGCACCTCCATCTCGCGCGTGTCGAAATCAATGCGTTTGCCCACGGCGGCGAGCACGCTCTGTCGCGCGCCGGTCGTGCGATGCACGGCGAAGCCCATCTTCATCAGGTGATTCGTCACCTCCTGAATCTGGTCCTCCGACGCAGTTTCCAACATCGCAACAATCATGATTCGGGTTCGTCCTTTCGGGTCTCAGCTAACTCAACTCCGGCTTCTGCCAACCGGCAACTGCAACCGCATCTAGTCATTGGGCTCCAACTCGGTCGCAAGGCTCGGCTGGCTCTCTTCGGGCACCATCTCCTCGCGTTGGATCTGGCGCATCACGTCGACCAGTCGTTCGTAGACCTGCCGCAAGTGGATTTGCGAAAGCGGCCCCTGATTCAGCCGCGCGATGTTGTCGAAGATGATTTTCTCGCGATCGGGCTCATAGATGGGCGAGTCGGAATTGCGTTTCAGACGGCCAATCGCCTGCGCGCACTGTGCCCGCTCGTTGATCAACCGAACCAGTTGGGTGTCGAGTTCATCGATCTTCTTGCGCCACTCCGCAATGTCCATTGGGCGTCCGCCTTGTGGTCGTTTCCCTCTGCCGCCGGCGTCAACCCGTGGCTCCGGCGGTTCGCGATGTTGCCGTGAGGGATGACAAGAATTCTGCCACAGCCGAAGCTTCCCGTCCCGTATGTTCTTCGATTCTCTGCACGATGGCGCTGCCCACAACCGCTGCGTCGGCAAATCGGCCCACTTCGGCGAACTGATCCGGCGTGGAGACCCCAAAGCCAACTGCAATTGGCAGCTTGCTAATCCGGCGTAGACGTTGCACCAGCGACTCCGCATCGCCCACCAGCTCTTGCCGAGTCCCTGTGATACCGGTGCGCGAAATCGCATAAATGAAGCCGCGCGAATTCTTGGCTACGGCTCGCAACCGCTCGTCGGTGCTGGTTGGGGCGGCGAGGAACACTGGCGCAAGTTTATGGACTTTCATCGCGCGCAGATAGTCGCCAGCCTCTTCGATCGGCAAGTCGGTTACGAGCGCGCCATCCACTCCAACCGCGGCGGCAGCAGCGCAGAATTTTTTCATCCCGTACTGCAGAATGGGATTGAGATAGGAAAAGATGATCAATCCCGCCGCCGATTGCTGTCGGACCTGGCGTGCTACGTCCAGCACGCCCGCGAGGGTGGTCCCGTGCCGTAATGCGCGCTCGCTGGCCCGCTGGATCACAGGTCCATCGGCCACCGGATCGCTGAAGGGAACTCCGAGTTCCATGACGTCGGCGCCGGCTTCAATGGCTGCGAGCGCAACGTCGCGCGAGACGTCAAGGCTCGGATCGCCACAAGTAATGTAGGCAACCAGACCGGGATGATGTTTGAACTTGATGGCCATGATGAGACCGCTGTTTGCTTTTGCTTGTGGCTGTCCGGTCGTCCGGTTTGTTTTCGCTGACGAACCCGCCTCCAGAAAACCGCAGGTTCCTCCGCTCCGTTGCGCTACGGTCGGAATGACGAAGGAAGGGAACGGCAGCCCTAGAACGCCAGATTCTCCCGCAGAATACCGATGTCTTTGTCGCCGCGCCCTGAGACGTTAACGATTACGATATCCGACTTCGCCATCTTCGGGGCTCGCTTGATGCACTCGGCTATCGCATGTGAGGACTCGAGTGCCGGAATAATTCCCTCCATTCGCGCCAGGGTTCGGCACGCATCGAGCGCTTCCTGGTCGCTGGCGGACACGTACTCCGCCCGGCCCTCGTCGTGCAGCCACGCATGCTCGGGACCGATCGCCGGATAATCCAAGCCAGCCGATACCGAGTGCGTCAGCGAAATCTGGCCGCCCTCGTCCTGCAGCACGTACGAATACGTACCCTGAAGCACGCCCGGACCGCCGCCGTCGAAACGCGCTGCATGTTCGCCCAGGGCGTGTCCACGGCCGCCAGCCTCGACGCCGATGAGCTTCACATCAGGGTCCTTGATGAACTCGTAGAACGCGCCGATCGCGTTTGATCCGCCACCGACACAGGCGATCACGGCATGAGGCAGCCGGCCCTCGGCCTTAAGAATCTGCTTGCGCGCCTCCTGGCTGATGACGCGATGAAAGTCGCGCACCATCGTCGGATAGGGGTGCGCACCCAGTACGCTGCCCAGCAGGTAATGCGTGGTGCGGACGTTGGTGACCCAGTCGCGCATGGCCTCGTTGATGGCGTCTTTGAGTGTGCGCTGGCCGGCTTCCACGCTGCGGACTTCGGCGCCCAGCAGCCGCATGCGGAAGACGTTGAGCTCCTGCCGCCGCATATCCTCGGAGCCCATGTAGACGATGCACTCCATGCCGAACAGCGCGCACACGGTGGCAGTGGCGACGCCGTGCTGGCCTGCACCGGTCTCGGCGATAATGCGGTGCTTGCCCATGCGCCGCGCCAGCAGCGCCTGTCCAATGCAGTTGTTGATCTTGTGTGCGCCGGTGTGGAGCAGGTCCTCGCGCTTCAAGTAAATCCTGGCGCCCGCGAGCTGCTTCGTCAGGCGCTCGGCCAGAAACAACGGCGTCGGACGCCCCGCGAACTCTTCCAGCAGGCGATGGTATTCGTCGCGAAACGACTTGTCCTTACGCGCTACGGCGTAGGCAGCTTCCAGTTCCTGCAGCGCTGCCATCAATGTCTCGGGAACATAGCGTCCGCCGTAACCGCCGAAGCGTCCGGGGACAGCGCGCACCCGAGGTGGTTTGGCCTGCGTGGCCGTGTCTGCCGTCACTCCATCGTGTTCGTGAGTTCCTGGTTCCATAATTCGCGCTACGCTGCGGATTCTCCAGTCAGCAAGAATTCGGCTTCCACCCGCAGGTGAAGCCTGTTCCCTGTTCAAGGATATCGGCTTATCGCTGATCTGGATACGCTGGAAAGAAAGAAACTCCGCGTGGATTTACCGACTCAGGATTGAAGGTCCCTGTCCAAACATGGAATCAAAGCAGGTTCCCGTGATCATGCTGCCATTGGCGGACAAAGTACCGGCGCAGTGTCCGGTAGATCGCATGCCGTTCGCGTAGGTATTCACATAGTTGCTTTCGACCCCTGGACCGTGAATGATGCCGTGGCCTTCGGTCGTAACGTTCGGCCCGGACCCGATAAAGGTAAAGCTGTTTTGGCGTTGCGACACCCGGTAGGTCGCCCCCGTCGCATCGTGCCAACTCCCGTCGATGTCGATCACGGGCTCCGCCCGAGGTTCCTTCTCCCTCGCGTCGGCCGGCGGTTCGGCTGCCGCAGCCGGCTTGGCCACGTCCTTCGGGGACTGGGCGGATGGCGAACTGGCAGGGGAAACCGTCGTGGTCGCCTGCAGTGGCGGTTTGTCGCCGCCGCCGACACGCGCGTTGGATCCGACGAGGCCGACAATAATGAGGATGATGCCGGTTGCGCCGGAAAAAAGTCGTCCAAATCGCCCCGTAGTCCCGGAAACTTCCGCCGCAAAGATCTTGAAGTTGCCACCCACGATGGAGATCAGCAGCAGGACGGCTCCGAATACGAAGGCGGCAATGGTAATACTCTGCGGCATCGCTCTTCCCGGTCAGAAAATGAGGGTAGCCCAAGTCAAATTCCGGGCGCAAGCAAGGAATGCAGAGCTCTATTGCCGATGCGGCGGCCTCTCGGAGGGTAAGACTTGTGCTCGGGCGGCCGCGGCAAACTTCTTCAGCTTTGCCTGGTCTTTCCGGCCCGGCTCGCGCTCTACCCCGGAGGCTACGTCGACGCCCCACGGTTGGAACAGCCGTATCGCTTCCTGAACATTCGCGGAATTCAGCCCTCCGGCAACGACCACAGGGATCATGGCCTTGATCTGCGCGACGAAAGGCATCGCAGCCTCCCAATCGAAGGCTTTACCCGTCCCGCCTCGTTCCTTCGGCGAACCGGAATCAAGCAGGATTGCGTCAAAAGCTTCTGCCTGCTCCAGGAACTCGTCGAGCAGAGCAGGTCCATATGCCGTGCGAAGCAACTCACGGGCTTGCAACGTCTTGATGATGCGCCGATTTCCCAACGCGCTGCGAAAGACAGGCATCTGGTTGGCTTCCTCGTCGCCGTGCAACTGCACCCCGGTGAGTCCCACTCTCTGCGCGAGCTCGGCAACGTGCGCCGGTGTCTGGTTCGCGACAATGCCGATCTTCTCCACCTCGCTGGGCAGAGCGGCCACGATCTCTGCGGCGCTGGCCGGGTCGATGCGTCGCGCGCTCGGCACGAAGATGAATCCCAGCGCGCTGGCTCCAGATTCAATGGCGGCCAAGGCATCCGGCAGGTTCGTCATCGCGCAGAACTTGATCCAGAGCCGCGCCCCTTCCACCGACTCGGATTGTGCCCCGCTTTCAAGACCTGATCTCATGGCCAATTTACTTTCGCTATTTCGCCATCGCCTGGGCTACGATCTCCTGCAAGGCGTCGCCGGGGTATTCGGCCCGCATAAGTGATTCGCCGATGAGAAATGCATCGAAACCCGCTTCGCGCAAACGAGCGATATCCTCTCCCGTCTCGATGCCGCTCTCTGCGACCTTCACGACCTCGTTAGGCAACAGCTCAACCAGTTGCAGTGAGGTATTCAGATCGACCTTAAACGTATGCAGGTCGCGATTGTTCACCCCGATGGTGTCGCATCCTGCATCCAGGGCCCTTTGCAACTCCATCCCGTCGTGTACCTCGCAGAGTACGTCGAGTTGCAGCTGCCGGGCGCGCCGGTAGAGCTTTGTCAACTCCTGTTGGGAAAGCGCAGCCACGATGAGCAAAACTGCATCGGCCCCGTGCGCTCGCGCCTCAACTAATTGAACTTCTTCGACAATGAAGTCCTTACGCAGGCAAGGAATCGAGGTGGACTCCGAGGCGATCTCCAAGTTGCGCAACGACCCGAGGAAATATTTCGGGTTCGTGAGGACCGACAGGGCCGCAGCGCCCGCTTCTTCAAGTTCGGACGACAGGTCTTCGACGGAGAAGTCGGCCCGTATCAGGCCTTTGGATGGGGAGGCCTTCTTCAACTCGGCGATGACCGCCACCCCCGACTTGGCCACCCGCTGCAGATTGGCGCGAAAACCGCGCGGCTTGTGGTGCGCCGCCTCAAGCTCCAGGTCCTTCATCGCACTGAACAGGTTGCTGCCCGCAAGTTGCAGGCGGGTGTGCGAAATGATTTCCTCCAGCTTGGTCGCCATAGGATAGAGAGAGTATACCTGCTGTTCCGGTCCATCTCGTCGCTCGGCGGCCGCCGTGGCATACTGTCCCCTGGGCGGCGTAAGGAGGTCTCAGATGCGTCCCACCGGAGTGGTTCTGATCGCGATTTACCACTTTTTGACGGCTGCGGGCCTGCTGTTGTTAGCCGTTGCAATATTAATCGGAGGAAGTTTATTGGGGACGTTCCTGGGCAATCACTTCGACACACGTCTGGGAACCGGCCTGGGCGTTGTGATCGGGATTGTGGCGGCCGTCTTCTTCTTCGGAATGGCTCTGCTCGCGGTCGTCGCGGGCTACGGTGTCTGGGCCATGCGGGAATGGGGACGCATTCTCAATATCGCGCTGGCCGCTATCTCTCTGCTCTTCGCCCTACCGACGCTCCTGTTTTCGATGGCGCACGCTCATCTCTTCTTTGGCGGATTTCTGTTCGGGGGCTTTGGACTGATCCGCGTCGCCATCAGCGCGCTGATTATCTGGTACCTGGTGCAGCCTCACGTAGTTGCGCTGTTTCAGCGGCGAGCGCCCGTCGTCTATCCAGGGCAGTAGGTGCGTTGCAACAGAGTTTGACGGCCCCTGGACGCCCTATGAAGCGAGGGAGCTGTGATTCGACCGCGGGAAGCGGAAAGGCCCCGCTTTCCTGACACAACGGACAAAGCCGCTCGCGGGGTCACTCCTCTGATTCCCGTTACTTTCGCTGAATCTTCCCTTCGCCTTGCACCTATAATCGAAGTGCTCTGGACAGAACTCTCCGCCGGATCCGTCGGGTGTCATGGTTCGTCGCAACCTGGATGGGTGGACACAATTTCTGTATTTCACTCCGTCCGCAGACTGCGCGACTGACGCTTCGGTGTCTTCGGAAGCCTGAGCCTTATGGCGCACCTCTTTGCCGAGCGGAATACGGGCTGCGTACCTCGTCCGAGGCACCTTTCCTCACCGCTTTGGAACCTTAGTCCCGCGACTTTGGGCGATTGTTCCGGGTTTGCCAACAAGAACTCGCAACCGGAACCGGCGCTTCGATATCGGCTGCGGTCTCCTGGAGTCGGAGCCGAGAGCCAGTTGCGTTTTCGCTTTCCCGGTCTCATGCGTTCATCTTTCCGAGTTGTGAGAGCGTTTCTCGTCCTGGCGACCTTCGCCGCCGGAGCGGGTGTGGTCGTGCACGCTTCGGCGAACCGCAAACAGGAAGCGCGCAGTCAATTCGACAAAGCCGAACAGATGCGCGAGGCGCTGAACGGCCGTCCGACTGGCGAGCGGACGCGTCGCGAATATCAGCGCGTCGCCGACGCCTATCGAAAGGTCTATTATGTTGCGCCCGCCTCCAGTAAGGCCGACGCCAGCGTGGTAGCGGTCGCGGAAATCCTCGCCGAGATGGGCCGGCAGTTCGAGCCCGGAGATAAGGACCTGCATTCGGCCATCGCCCAATATGAATTCCTGCGGCGCGACTATCCCGGCAGCAAATATCGCATCGAGGCGCTCTTTACAATCGGGCAAATCTACAAAGAAGATATCGGCGACGCCGACGCCGCCCGCGCTACCTTCCAGGAGTTTCTCAAGCACTACCCCCGCAGCTCCCTCGCCCGTGAAGCAAAGCTCGCGCTGGCAGAGTTGAACGCTCCCGCTGCAAAGAAAAAGGTTACGGAGAGTGCTCAAGCGGGAACCCGCGAGACGCCTGCGGCCGTCGAAGCCGCCCTGCCGAACGTGCAGAAAAAGTCTGCGCTGCCCATGGTGACGGGAATCCGGCACTGGTCAGCGCCCGATTACACTCGGGTCGCGATCGACGTTGACGGCGAGGTGAAGTATGAAGCCGGACGCGTAGCCGACCCTGATCGCATCTTTTTCGATCTACCGGACACGAAGCTGGCTTCGGTTCTGGTTGGCAAAAGCTTTGATGTACAAGACGGATTTCTGAAGAAGATCCGGGTCGCCCAGTATCAGCCAGGATCGACGCGCGTCGTGTTGGAAGTGGACGACGTCTCCGACTACTCGGCGTTTCTGTTGCCCAACCCCTATCGCCTGATCATCGACATTCACGGCAGCCAGCCACACACCACGAACAGTCTCGCGGCCGCCAATCCCCCGGCGGCGGAAGTATCGGCGGACGATTCAGTTTCCGACGAGAACAGGGGGGGACCCTCCCGGTCGATCGTCGGAGGCAACATCACGCCGCAGGCCACCGTGAAATCCTCGGCCAAGACAGGTACCAGGGGGAAGCAGCAGGCAGTAAGTGACGTGAGCAGCTTCGACAACGAGGCACCGGCGGCCCAGAGCTCAACTGCTTCGAAGAAAGCCGCCAAGGCGGCGACCCGCAAAGTTGTCGTGGAGGAAGAGGACGCCGCAACAGCCGACACTTCCTCATCCGCAATGGCCAATGCCGAGCCCACCGTCGGCAACTCTGCCGCCTTTAATCCTCAGGCTCCTCCAGCGGCGCCGGTGAGTTATCCAGCGGCGAAGAAAGCCGGGAAGACAGGCGAGGCGGTCGTCGCGCGCTCGGCAAGTCCCAATGATCCGTTGTTCGCGGATCACGCTGACAAGAACATGCCGGAACTAAAAGCCACGACGCAACCGACGACGGCTCCAACGGCGGTTGCTATCGCTCCACGCGCCAAGGAGCATAACAAGAAAAGCACCAAAGTCGTAGCGACGGACGTGCCTGCTACGCACGAGGCAGAACCTACCGCGGCAGGGGATCGCAGTTTGATTCGTGCGCTCGGGCTGAAGATCGGCCGCATCGTAATCGACGCCGGGCACGGCGGTCACGACACGGGAACCATCGGGCCTAACGGACTCATGGAGAAAGATCTTGTCCTCGACGTGGCACTGCGGCTGGGAAGGCTGCTGGAGACGCGCTTAGGGGCGGATGTCATCTATACGCGTGACGACGACACTTTTATTCCACTGGAGACACGGACGGCCATCGCCAACGAGCACCAGGCCGACCTGTTTATCTCGGTGCACGCCAACTCCAGCCACGATCCAGCGGCGCGCGGCGTGGAGACCTACTACCTGAACTTCACCTCCAATCCGGATGCATTGGAAGTAGCCGCGCGTGAGAACGCGGTGTCGCAGGAGTCGATCCACGAGTTGCAGGACCTGGTGAAGAAGATCACCTTGAAGGAAAAGATCGATGAATCCCGCGAACTGGCCAGCGATGTTCAGCAATCCCTCTACGCGGGTTTGGCCACACGCAACTCTTCCATTCGCGATCGTGGCGTGAAAAAAGCACCGTTCGTAGTGCTGATCGGCGCGAACATGCCCAGCATCCTGGCTGAGATCTCGTTTGTTTCTAATCCCACCGACGAAAGCAAACTGGAAACCCCCGAATATCGCGAAAAAATCGCCGAGTCTCTATACAAAGGCATTTCCAAGTACATTGGAGGTCTCAGCGGCGTCAAGGTGGCTGCCAAATTCGCCAAGGACACCGGCGAGTAGAAGGACGGCCGGTCGCTGCCAGCTATTGCCGCCCATTCCGCGAGTTATCTGAGTTTCTGCTTCTGGAAACTTTGCTCTTCCAGCAGTAGTCTAATGGGGTAGCTCTACTGAGCCGTTCCCCTTGTTTCGTCGCATGAAGCGTTTTTATATCTCCGTTGTCCTGCTTTGTATTGTGGGGACTGCCGCGTTTGCCGGCAGCGATCCGAATCTCCTGCCTAAGTCTTTCGCCGGCTGGAGCCAGTCGGGCCCTGTGGTTACGATCTCCGATTCGGCCAAGGCTGACGCTGCCTATCCCCGCCTGTTGAAGGAATATGGCTTCGTCGAATCGGAAACGGCGAATTATGTACGTGATGACGGTCGTAATCTGACGCTGAAAGCTGCTCGCTTCAACGATGCGACCGGAGCTTACGGCGCATTCACCTTCTACCGCCAGCCGTTGATGAAGACCGAGCAGATCGGCACGCAGGCCGCCTCGGCAAACGAGCGCATCCTGTTTTTTCGGGGCAACATCCTGGTGGATGCCCGCTTCGGTAAGCTGACTGAAATGTCGGGCTCCGAGCTGCGCGAGCTAGCGAGCCTATTGCCCGAAGCTAAGGGCAACGTGGCTAACTTGCCCAGCCTTCCGAACTACTTACCGAAGAAAGATGTAGTGGAAAACTCGGCCAAATACATTCTCGGGCCGACCGCATTGCTGGCAACGCATTCGCTGCTAACGCCCGATCAAGTCGCCTTCCAGGATGATCCGGAGATCTTGACTCAGGATTACTCGATGGACGGCGCCCCTCTCGCGCTGACGTTGATCGAATATCCAACCCCGCAGATCGCAGGGGAACGGTTGCGCTCGTTGCAGAGCGCAAATCTGAACTCGACTCTGCTGCGTCGCACAGGTCCTATCCTCGTCGCGGTCACTGGCGCCTCTAACGATAACGCCAACCGTCTGCTCAATTCCGTGAACTACGAGGCGCAGGTCACGTGGAATGAAGCAACTTCGATGGGCAAGCGAGATAACGTGGGCAATTTAATCGTGGCAGTGTTTTCGTTGATTGGCATTCTGCTGCTGGTAGGTGTGATCTTTGGAGTGTTCTTCGGTGGGATTCGTGTTCTGATTACGCGGTATTTGCCGGGTACGATCTTTCACCGCCCCGAGGAGGCTCAGTTCATTGAGCTCAACCTAAAAGACTAAGAAAAACAACCTAAGCCGCTGATAAACAGTGGCTTACCGACATCCAGAAGCAAAGCCGTGAGTTTTCGGCCAATTTCTTGCGATTCGCTGAATCTAACGTAAGTTATTGATAATACAGCAATTTAAGTCCAAGAAATCGCTTGACACACACTTTCTCCAGCCCCTAGTATTTGTCCAGAAAGTTTTGACGGTTTAGCCTCCGTTGGAACTATTCTCCCTTGAAGAGAAGGCCGCCCTGTTGCCGGGTGGCCTTTTCCTTCTTACGCAAGATCAATCCTTTTACCCGTTCCTTGTTTCCCGATTGCGCCTTGCACGGTTCCCCAATTGATCATCGACCTCGCATGGGTTCATTTTCTCAACGTTCTCTTCACGATCGGGGTTGAGCAACCGTATCGTTGAGTTTGTAAAGCCTTATCGCATTCTCCCGCATCACCATCCGAGCGATAGCGCTGGCCTGCTGGCGGGTGATCTCTCCATCGCGCAACATTCCCGTCAAAGCTTCCGCCAACGCAAGCCGCGCGTTGTGGGTCGTCTGATAACCAACTTCTTCCCAATCGACTTGCGGGGTTCCCGGGAATAAATCGGTGCCGAACAGCACCTTCTCGGGATACCACTCCAACATGAAACGCACACCCGCGACCATGTGGTGAACCGACGTCATCCATGGCTGCTCGGAAATATCAGCGTAGACGTTGGGCTTGGTTAGCAGGAAAGCGACCAGGCCATTGAAGTTTCCCGCACCCGCATGCACGATCACGAAGTTGGTTTTTCGCAACGAAGGATCGTTGAATACCGACTCGAGCAGAACCGGGTTAGCGCCTTCCAGGTAGAAGTAGCCGCCGCATCCACCACCCGTGTGAAAGTGAACGGCCAAGCTAAGTCTTCCGGCCTCCCGCGCGATATACCGGAAAAGGCAGTCCTGCAAGGTCTTATAGTCTGCTTCATTCGGTACGCCACCCTTCGCATAAAGCGTGTAGATCCGTTCGGCGTCTGCCTCACGTGCGGGTGCGAAGTCCAGCGATCGGAGATACGCTGCCTCAAACTTGATGGCGACTGCCCCAGCGTTCTTCTGCAGCTCCAGCAATGGGGTCACGACCCGCGCCTCATATTCCTCGAGTGAGGGCGGCAACTTGCTCACGCCAATCTGCTTCAGGTAGCGCCGCAGAAGGCTGTCCTCGGCGGCGAAGAAGATCTTGCGATCCGGCGTTTGCGCCGCTAATCCCGAGTTGTTCAAGGGGAACAGCAGCGTGTCGTCGAAGGGTACCCAGCGAAAGCGTGGCGGCTTCTGGCCTCTGCCGAGGGCGATACGGTTGGCAAACTCGGTCTCGATGCCCAACTGATCGAGCACCCAGCTCGGATAGTTCTCTCCCTGTTGCTGCTGGATCTTCTTCTTGGCGGCAAGCAGCTCGCGTAGGTGATCCGGCGTGGCATCGTCATACTTGTAGCCCCATAACGACTTCCACGCCTGAAGGTAGATCGGATTGTTCTCCCGCCACATAAGACCGGACGCCGTCGGCTCTAAGGGATCGCAGGGCAGCGCGTCGTAGTCTTCGTCCTTCTCGCCTTCGCGCACAAACGCCGGCGGATGCGCGTGATTATCGATGGCCTTGAGCTGATTGATCTCCTTCATCAAACCAGGGTCGGGGGCCACGCTCTCCTGGGCAGAAAGTGGCAGGAAGAATAGCGAGGCGGCAAAAGAGATGCACAAAAGTTTCATCGGAGGTCACCACGAGCACGATATTCGAGCGAAAAGCCCACAGGAGCCCAGCCGAGTTTACTTCATCGGCCAGGTCGGCATATCTTCGCGAAGGAAACGTCGCGCGCCAAAGGAGAATCGGCTCTGCGTATTTCGCACCCTATCGATTGTGGCGGAATCCAATAAACTTGGCGCGCGACGACCAATACTTCTCTTCCCGCACGAATCGTGAGCCGGTCAAAGCCGGGCCGAAAAGGCCTGCCTTCAAGGCGCTTCCCGAGATCTGGCAGTTGCTCAACCCGCGCAGAGGGTTGCTGCTGCTAGGTTTAGGCCTCATGGTGGTAAACCGGGTTTCCGGATTGGTGCTTCCTGCCTCCACCAAATACCTGGTGGACAACATCATCGGCAAGCGGCAGTTACATCTCCTGCTTCCGCTGGTTTCTATTGTGTTGACCGCGACCATCATCCAGGGCCTGACCTCCTTTGCCCTGACACAGACCCTATCCAAGGAGGCACAGAAACTCATCACCGAATTGCGACGCCGGGTGCAGGAACACGTGGGACGGCTCTCCGTATCGTATTACGACGCGAACAAGACGGGCATGCTGGTTTCACGCATCATGAGCGACGTGGAGGGGGTGCGCAACCTCATCGGTACCGGTTTGGTCGATTTCGTGGGCGGTATCCTGACCGCGGTCATTGCTTTTTTTGTGCTCATCCGCATCAGCCCCCTGATGACAGGCATCGCCTTCGGATTTCTCGCCACCTTCGGATTCGCGCTCCGAAAAGCCTTTAAGGTCATCCGTCCTATCTTCCGGGAGCGCGCGAAAATCAACGCCGAGGTCACCGGACGCCTGACCGAATCACTGGGAGGCGTGCGCGTGGTGAAGGGCTATCACGCCGAGGACCGCGAGCACCAGGTCTTCAGCGCCGGAGTGGAGCGGTTGCTGCAAAACGTGGTTCGCACGTTGACGGCAACGTCGGTCATGGGACTCTCGTCGGCGGTGTTGATGGGCTTCATCGGCGCCATTGTCATGTTCATCGGTACACACGAGATCTTCGCGGGCAAAATGACGCTCGGGGGCTTCTTCCTCTACACAATGTTTCTGGGCTATCTGGCTGCCCCGCTCATACAGGTGGTGGCTATCGGAACGCAGATCACGGAGGCAATCGCAGGTCTCGAACGGACCCGAGAAGTGCTTGACGAAACGCCGGAAAATGAAGACCCTAAACGCACAGTGACGCTGTCCGAAATCCGCGGCGACGTTGCTTTCGAAGATGTGACCTTCGCCTACGAGAAGGACAAGACCGTGCTGTACGATATTTCCTTCCAAGCGTCGTCTGGAACGGTGACGGCGCTGGTTGGATCGTCAGGATCCGGCAAATCCACCATCATCGGACTGATTGCGGCGTTCCACAGCCCCGATGCAGGCAAAGTGCTGGTCGATGGGGTCGATCTCTCGACGGCGCGGCTCGAGTCCTACCGCACGCAACTTGGCATGGTTTTGCAGGACTCGTTCCTGTTCGACGGCAGCATTCGCGAGAATGTCGCTTTCTCGAAACCGGACGCGAGCGACGAAGAAATTCGGCGCGCCTGCGAAATCGCGCGAGTGGATGAGTTTGCCGAGAGGTTCGAGAAGAAGTACGACACCATCATTGGCGAGCGCGGCGTGAAACTTTCTGGTGGGCAGCGCCAGCGGGTCTCGATTGCCCGCGCGATTCTTGCCGATCCCCGAATACTGATCCTCGATGAGGCGACTTCGAGCCTGGACTCGGAATCGGAAGCACTGATCCAGCAGGGTCTCTCCTACCTGATGCAAGGGCGGACGACATTTGTGATTGCCCATCGCCTGTCGACCATCCGGCGAGCGGATCAGATCCTGGTAGTTGAGGGCGGCCGGATCGTCGAGCGGGGCGATCACGCTTCCCTTTATGCGCTGGGAGGCCGTTACTTCGACCTCTACACGCGACAGCACGGCCTCGAAGGCAATCTGTTCCTTGCGCCTGGGGAAGGCGATCGGCTGGAGGAAGAGGCTTCTGCGCGGGACTCGGAGGCGCAGTCCGCCGACGTCGATCCCACCACCCTGTTGCGATAGAGCGGGGCTCCAATTCAACGCGACGCAACCTTGCGCTGGTTTACCCTGTAAACATGGCAAGTTTGCACTCCAAGGCCGAAGGTAAACCACAGCATTCTTACGAAACCAAAGTGCGGGTTCGCTACGCCGAGACCGACCAGATGGGCGTGGTTTATCACTCGAACTACATCGTCTGGTTTGAGGTAGGCCGCGTGGAAATGCTGCGTCAGCTTGGTTTCACGTATCGAGACATGGAGAAGCAGGACGACACGCACATTGCGGTGGTCGACGTGCGCTGCCGCTATAAGGCTCCCGCACGCTACGACGACGTCATCGTGGTTCGGACGTGGCTCATCCTGGTCCGCGAGTCGCTGCTGCATTTCGGCTACGAGCTCCTCCGTGAGGAGGATGGCAAAGTGCTCGCGGAAGGCGAGAGCGTCCACATCGTCGTCAACGCGGCATTCAAGCGGGTGCACCTTCCGGAGAAATATCTCTCCAGCCTGCGGGCGGCAGCGGGATAGGATGAGCAGGCGGTGGCTGTGGCGAAAAGCTTCGCAGCCTGGGGACAGCCCTCGCTATCCGCCCTCTCGACCGGGGCCCACCGCATCCGGTATCTTGGATTGACATTCCATCGATTCCGGCCTGCCTTCGAGGACACTCTTCTTGCAAGCACTTCATATCAACGGCAACACGCTTACGCTCGAGGACGTGCGCCAGGTAGTCTACGAGCGCCGTCCCGTATTGCTGGAACCCGAGGCACGTCTGGCAGTCAATCGCGCTCGCCAGATTGTAGAAGACCTGGTCGAAAACGATCAGGTTGCCTACGCCGTCACCACTGGCGTAGGTAAGCTTGCCGACGTTCACATCACCCGCGACGATATTCTCTCGCTGCAAGTCAAGCTGATGCGGTCGCACGCTGTGGGAGTCGGCGACCTGCTGGGCGAGGATGTTGCCCGTGCCATGATCCTGCTGCGCGCCAACTCGCTCGCCAAAGGATTTTCTGGCGTGCGCGCCGTTGTGATCGACACACTCTGCGACCTGCTCAATCGCGGGGTACATCCTTCCATTCCTTCGCAGGGCAGCGTTGGCGCCAGTGGCGACCTTGCCCCCCTTGCGCACTTGGGGTTGGTGCTGATTGGCGAAGGCGAAGCTTTCTACCAGGACAAGCGTGTCGCCGGAGCAGAAGCCCTGAAGCAGGCGGGCATCAAGCCCCTGGTGCTGCAGGCGAAGGAAACGATTTCTCTCATCAATGGGACGCAGGCCATGCTGGCCATCGGCCTTCTCGCGACCCTGCAATGCCAGGTTCTGCTTGACTCAGCCGATGTCATCAGCGGGCTGACCGTGGACGCCCAGAAGGGCACAAACGTCGCTTTCGACGAGCGAATTCAGGAGGCCCGACCGCACCCGGGGCAAGTGCTGGTGGCGCGGCATCTGCGAATGATGCTGGAAGACAGCGCGATTCGCGAGTCACATCGCGATTGCGGCAAAGTGCAGGATGCCTATTCCCTGCGCTGCATTCCCCAGGTGCACGGGGCGGTGCGTGACACGCTGGCCCACTGCCGCGCGGTCTTCGAGACCGAGATGAATTCGGCGGTGGACAATCCTCTGGTCTTCCCTGCCGCGCGCAAAGTCGGGGAGCCCAAGCCGCGCGTCGGAATCGCATCGCAAGGCGACATCCTCTCGGGCGGCAACTTTCACGGCGAGCCCCTGGCCTTCGCCCTCGACTTTATGGCGATCTCGCTTAGCGCCCTGGCGGGCATCTCGGAGCGCCGCCTGGAACGCCTGGTCAATCCACAGCTCAATGAAGGGTTGCCGCCCTTTCTGGCGCCCGGAGCCGGCTTGAACTCAGGCTTCATGATGCCGCAAGTCACAGCCGCAGCGCTCGTCAGCGAAAACAAAGTCTGGTCGCATCCGGCGTCGGTCGACTCCATCACCACTTCGGGCAATAAAGAAGACTTCGTCTCGATGGGGATGACGTCGGCGAACAAACTACAACGCGTGGTGACCAACACACGCATGGTGCTCGCCATTGAGGCGCTCGCCGTGGCCCAGGCCCTCGACTTTCTGGCGCCTCTAAAGCCGGGCAAGCGGGGACAGCAAGCGCACGCGGCCATTCGTGCCGTATCGCCCCGGATTACAGAAGATCGCATCTTCACTGGCGATTTCGCAGTGGTGGCGCAACTGATCGCCAGCGGCAAGCTCGCCGAAATTGTGCGCTGACTGGGCTTGGTCGCCTTCGTGAGCCCGAACCAGCGGATACATTGAATTCCTGCCCTTGCGGCGATACTCTTACTTCTCGCGCTTGGAGCAGATACCAGTCATGCGGCTACATTTCTACTTGCTCACGATGACACTGTTCTTGGGTCTGGTCGCTACCGCAACGGCGGTGCACGCCTCCGACAACGGAGATCGCGTGCAGTTCGGGCGCGGTATCGTGGTCGCCGAGGGCGAGACCGCCGGCGACGTGGTGTGCGTAGGTTGTTCGATCCGCGTTGACGGGACCTCCCAAGACACGGTTGCAATCGGCGGCAGCATTGTTGTAAATGGCAGGGTCAAAGGGGATCTGGCAGTGATTGGCGGCAGCGCTGACCTTGGAGCAAATGCCACGGTCGATGGCGACGTGGCCACCGTTGGCGGGAGTTTGGAGCGCCACCCCGGCGCGACGGTCAAAGGAGATGTGAGTTCGCGCTCGGGAGCTCCGATCCTGTTCGGTCTGATCCTTGTACCCTTGGTTCCGATCCTTCTGATTATCGGGCTCATCGTGTGGTTGCTGAAGCCAAATCGGCGGCAGACGCCAGTCCGAGTGTGGCAACCGCCGCCAAGCCGCTGATTTCGGAGGTGGCTTAGCTCTGTTCCTCCCGCTCTCTACTAAAGTGGTACAAGCCCCCCACAGATAGCTCCCCCGTGTGTCTTACGTCACAGCCATGTTCCTATCTTTCATGTTCAATAAAGAAGCAGGATTTTGCAATATTCCCTTGCCTGACAAATAGGCTCGCGGGGTGGCCCCTTTGTCGCCTCGAGCGGATGGGTCATGATTTCAATCGGAAATGGTTCCGCAGAAAACGCAATCACAAACAAGCATGTTGATTCGAGAAGCGCCCGGGGATGGTACATCGCCATCACGGTCGTCTTTGGCGTTGGAAGCTTTTTCTGGCTGGCTGCCGGGCGCTTGCAGTCCGATGTCGATATCCACCCGGGGGCCGCATGGGTCGTGCGCCTCGGAATGCTTCTCATCCTGATGCTGAGCGCGCTGGCGATAACCACTATTCGCCTCACCTCGATTATGGAACAGCATCGCCGGCAACTCTCCCTGTCTCGAGAAGTATTGGAGGAGCGGGAGAGGCAGCGTGGGGAAGCCGATCGGCGGTTCCAGTTGATGTTCTCGGGGCATCCTTGCCCCATGTGGATCTGCGAACGAACAAGCCTTCTCTTTCTCGACGTAAATGAGGCTGCAGTTCAGCAGTACGGCTATTCCCGCGAGGAATTTCTGCGGATGACGATCAAGGAAATACGTCCGCAGGAGGAAGTGCCCGCGCTTGTGCATGACATTGATCAATTCGAGGGCCAGCACAGCAGCCGCGGAGTTTGGCGTCACCGCCGCAAAGACGGCAGCATACTGTTCGTTGAAATCACCGCGCTCAAGTACAAGAAGGACCTCGAAGTTCAATACCTTGTGCTTGCGAACGACGTTACCAAGCGTGTGGAAACCGAAGAGGAGCTACGCAAGTCAAAAGCCTCGCTGCAGTCGATCATCGACAACGCTCCCTTTGGCATTTGCCGCGGCTCGATTCACACTGATTACTTTGAAATGGTGAACCCGGCCTTGTCCCAGATGTTGGGGAGCTATCCAATCGATCAATTGAACAAACTGCATCTCTCCTCGACTTTGTACGTCGACCCCAAAGATCGCGTCCGGCTGTTGAATTTGCTTCGACGCGATCGCAAGATCCGCGGGTTCGAGACCAGCTTGTTCAAGCGCGACGGTAGCAGGATCCGGGTGCGGGTCACCGGCACGCTCCTCGACGAACCAAATCGCGAAGGATACTTCGACGCCTATATCGAGGACCTCACGCAGCAAAGTTCCTTGGAACAGCAAGTCAGGCAGATCCAAAAACTGGAAGCTGTGGGGCGCCTCGCCGGCGGTGTGGCCCATGACTTCAACAACATCCTCCTCGTTGTCAAACTTTCTACCGAGATGATGCTGAGAGAGGTGACCCCCTCGAGCCCGCTCACCAAACCTCTGCTGCAGGTCTCGAAGGCCGCTGATCGGGGCTCCGCACTTACTCGCCAGATGCTGGCCTTTGGACGGCAGCAGATGATGCAGGTGCGTGTCTTGAATTTGAATACTGTGGTGGACGACATCTCGCGTATGCTGCGTCGCATAATTGGAGAGGATATTGAACTGGTTATCAAACTCTCGAAGAACCTCGCGAATGCCCGGCTCGATTCGGACCAGGTTGGCCAGGTCCTGCTGAACCTTGCCGTCAATGCCCGTGACGCCATGCCGGGTGGCGGAAGCCTGCACATTGAAACTGCGAACGTCGAGCTCGACAGGGCCTACATCAAAGAGCATCCGCCCGTCCTTCCCGGCAGCTATGTAATGTTGGCGGTCAGTGACACCGGGAGCGGCATTGAAAAGTCGGACATTCCACACATCTTCGATCCCTTTTTCACGACCAAGGAAGTCGGCAAAGGAACCGGGCTTGGACTGTCCATCGTGTACGGTATCGTGAAACAGAGTGGCGGCTACATCTGGGTTTACAGCGAACTCAAACGCGGCACCAGCTTCAAGATCTACTTCCCTGCTACTACGGCGGCTACCGAAGTGGCACCAACGGCAGTTGACGGAAGTGGACGAATTTCCGGGAAAACAGTGCTCGTGGTCGACGACGAAGCCGAGGTGCGCGTCAATGTCCGGGAATGCCTTGAGCAGTTAGGGTATCGGGTGTATGAAGCCGCGAGTGGCGAGCAGGCCCTGGGAATTTGCCAGCAGCAACGCGGAGGCATCGACCTTGTCCTGACCGACCTGGTCATGCCGGGCTTGGCTGGCCATGAACTGAGCAATGAACTGGCGCACGGGCATCCCACAGTTCCGGTGCTGTTCATGTCAGGGTACACAGAAGATAACGCAGCCCGTCGCGCCATTTTGCAGAAAGGTAACCCTTTCCTTCAGAAGCCTTTCAGTGTGGCAGAGCTGTCCAGGGCAGTGCAGCAGACCATGGAATCCTCCGCCGTCTTGCCCGTCGCTTGCAGTTGAACGAGATACTGAGCGGCGCCGCTATCCAGCGCGAAACAGGCCTTCCCAGGATTCGTCGAAGTTGTTCCAGCGATCGCGCTCCAGCCAGTTGGCTTGCGACTCCGGCAGGTAGAGGACGCCATGTCCCTCGGGGCAGACCAACTCGGTGCCCGCCCAGTTCAGCAGGACGCAACCAGGTCTTCCAATTTCGACCGCCATCCCGAGGCGCCGCAGACACACTCTGCAACGCTTTTGCTGGTCGTGGATCGCCCACGACAATCCAACAATCGACAAAATCAGGAACAGCCATACGGCAAGTTCGTCTGCCATCGGATACATCGAGCCCGTCAAGTACATCGACAAAAAATCCGCGAGTGCCGACGCCGCAAGAAACATCGCCGCCAGCATGAGGGAGCACTTGGCAGCAAAGAATGCCCACCAGCGGAAACGTTGCCACCTCGTGAGGGGCGCCTCCCCAACACCAGCACTCACTCCCCTCGCGTAGACCACGCCTGCGGCACACGAGATGACGAGCAGAACAAATAATCCGTAGGTTTTCAGGGTGTCACGCCATTGCGCCTGCACCGATGTCACTTGCAGTTGGGCGTCAGGAAAACGATAGCCGGCGTCCTCGCTCAAGTCGGTTAACTCTGCCTGTGCTCTAGAGGGACTGCCGTCGCCTATTCGGGTAACGGCGCCCACGCGTCGTACGAAGTTTGTGAACCCGGAAGTACCGGCGTCGAGCAGGCTCCAAACCCCGATGCCGGAGGCGAGCATCCGAAAGTTCGCCGGTAGAGTGCCGACGACTGTCCGTTCGCGGCCATCCACGACGATGCGCTCGCCCACGACTCGCGGATCTCCCTTGAACCGGGTCTGCCACAGCTCATGGCTCAGTAGAACGCAGTCAGAGCAATCGCGTACGTCCTCGGAACGGAACGTTCTGCCCGTAGCTGCGCGCACTCCAAGCACGTCGAAAAAGTTAGGAGCGACCCGTGCAATTGCTACCGGAACAGTATTATGTGAGTCGCCGACTTTGCCCGGGCCCCAGGAATAGGCGGCTATTCCGCTCAACCGTTTGCTCTGTTGCCAAATGGAGGCAAGCTCCAGAAGCCGCGGAGAACTTACCCGCTGGAACCTGCCATTCAAGCCTCTGCCGTCGACCGTAACCACGAACACCTGTTCGGGATGGACGATGGGAGTCGAGAACAACGAACGAAGAGAGCTAATTGAGCTTCCGGTAAGACCGCCAATGATCAACAAGAGCGCGAGGGTGGCGAGACAGGTCGCTGGAGCGACGCGGAGGCGGGAAATCCGGCGATGGAATTCTTCCTTCTCGAAGCGCTGCCACCAGGCATCAGCAAACAATTCCCAGCAATGACGAGCCAGCAGACGTCGATTCTGTCGATTGAGTTCACCGGTTTCCGCGAGAAAATGGACCCAGTGCCATACTGCCCTACTGCGATCCTCGCGCCACGCCACGCGCCCACGACGCGGCACCAGCCAACTGGCAAGCCATACCAGAGACTGGCAACTCCACAGCGTACGACGCACTGCATCCGGCAACCGCATCAACCCACATCCGCTACGCGAGTCCCACCAAGTAAAACCATTTTATTGCAGATGTCCACACAGACACCAGATTTGACGATCAAGTTCCGTTCTGGGACTCGCCAAATCGTAAAGGCCGCCTTTTTGGCACAAAGTGCCGACTTCCCTTAGCCTTAAAGAGGAGCCTCCGCGCCGGCTTGTTCGCAAAACGGCAACTCCGGAACCCGATACTATGAAGATGCGACGTCTGAGAAAGCGCCTTGGTAAATCTTCGCCGAGCCGCTTCCCCATTTTTCGAAGCACGAGGTGAACGATGACCGAACCGACATACGAGGAACTGAAAGCCAAACTGGCCCAAGCCGAACAACAGCTCAAAGGCCGCAAGAAAGGTACCATCGATTTCCGGGTCAGCGAGAAAGGCGGCGTCAGCGTCTACGGCCTCGGTCGATTTCCGGTAACGTTGTACTACGAGCAGTGGGTTCGGCTGCTCGACCAGGCTGACGCCCTTCGCGAGTTCCTGGAGAGCAACAAAGGAAGCCTTAAGCTGAAAGAAGGTGCCGCAGAGTGAACTGCGGCCTCTTGGTTCGCCGTTGATGGCCGTTCCAAACGACAGCAGAGCAACCCGCACGGGGGCAATCGACGGTTTAGTGGTATTGTGTCGGACCGGCGACCGGCTGTCCCGCTTGCAACCTCATGAGGTTCAGGTTTTCTGCCTTCCATCGCATGGCGTTATAGATCCGGTGATAGCCACTGGGGTGATCGAAGAACAACCACTCCTCCACTGGGCCGGGATTCATCTTGCGATACTCGCCGAGATGGATGGCCGCCTGCGCGAAGCCATCCGGTTGACGGCTGGCGTTCAAGCCGTACATGTCGGCTTCCTGCTCGGTCGTACGGGTATGCGTATTGAGGATTGGCGTCAGGATGAAGAAGAAGATCGACGCGATCAACACCACCAAGGGGAGAACCGCCGTATCGCCTAAGCCGCGAATCTGCCATTTCTCACCCCATCGCGCCAGCGACCACTGCAGCGACCACCGTAAGAACGCGAATCCCAGCACAACCACGACAGAGAAAAACAGGGTGTCCTTGGGAATGTGATTCAGCACATAGTGTCCCATCTCGTGTCCCATGACAGACTGAATTTCCTCAGGCGAACCGCGGCGAAGCAGATTGTCATTCAACGTGATTCGCATGGTGTTGCCGAAACCACTCACGTTCGCGCTCATGCGCGTGGTCTGCTTCGAAGCATCGATTTCGAAGACGTCGTTGGCAGGTATCCCGTTGGCGTGTGCCATGCGAAGGATCGGCTGCGTCACCTTCGGATCGTCGAGGCGAGTCACTTTGTTGAAGATTGGGACGATAAAGACGGGCGCGATCATAACCGTGACCATGAGGAAAGCGATCGTCACTGCCGATCCCCAAATCCACCAGGTTCTGGGCAATCGGCGGACGACGCCAAACAACGAGACCACGATAATACCGCCCAGTACCAGGCTTACCAGTAGTCCCTTGAACTGATCCCCCATCCATGGCCCGAAGGTCTGGGTCGCCAATCCATACTGGTGTTCGCGGAAGTATCCCTCGTAAACCGTGAGGGGAAAGCCAAGGACGGTCGTGACCAGCAGGAATTCCACCCAATAGATGAACGTTTGCAGCGGCCTGAAGCGGGTGAGGCGCTCCGCCAGGTTGCGCATGGCCGCCGACCAGCGGAGGTTCAGCAGCAGTAAGACAATTACCACGCCGTAAAGAAAATCCCACAGAACCAGCCAGTATCCCCCTTCGAAGTAGGCATCGGAACGCGCCTTCGCGCTGGCAGGAATTTCAGCCATATAGGCGTTGGTCGCTGCTTCCACGTTGAAGTGATCGGAGGGTTGGGCCGCCGCTGGAACGGACGTCACCGACGGCATCTGGTCAGCAGAGCCGATAGGAGGTTGGGCTTGCACGACAGATACAGAAAAAGTCGAGATAATAAGGAGTGCAAGCGCACACCACGATCCGCAACGTGATTTCATCAGTCTGCCTTTCGGGTTTCTAGGCTAATATACGCAGGAACTCACAAAAGGTTTCGGAGAGGTTCGTTTTACGTTGGAACTGCCAAATCGAACAAGCAGCGGAACTTTCGTCGTGGAAGATCATTTACACTAACAGCGTTACCTCTCGTGGCAGTGTGAGACGGCCACTTTGTTGCATGGCAGACATCACATCGTTCTGTGAGCAGGGACACGAGACGGCGTTCGCACGGGTTCGATAATCGTTATTGGAGGCACCATGCTGGATAATCTGTTTCAGCCGATGCATTTGTTGGTCATTCTTTTCATCGCGTTGCTGGTTTTCGGGCCGAAGAAGCTTCCCGAACTCGGCAAAGGCTTGGGCGAAGGTATTCGCAGCTTCAAAGATTCCATGAACGGGACCCCGGCAAAGCCTGAAGCCGAGAAGGACGTCGTTCAGAAGTAGCAAAAGAAGCGAGGTCGGATCGGCCTCCAGCCTCGCACGCAGCCCTGTTCCCATGCCTGACATTCTCTTCATCCTGCTGCTGGCCCTGATCATCTTCGGCCCCAAGAAGCTGCCGGAGATAGCGCGGCAGGTGGGCAAGTTGATGCTCCAGTTCCGGCAGATGTCCAATGAACTGAAAGCTCAACTTGAAGGCGAGTTGCTGAAAATCGAGATAGAGGAACGCGAGAAGAAATTGCAGCAACCGCTTACCCTGCCTTCCACTCCCGATCCGGTGCTGGCCAGCAAGGAAGCCCACGAACCCGGCTCCTGAGTCGCAGAACCATTCCTGTGCTCCTCGCAAGATCAACTCAACCGCCGTTAAAGCTTCCTCACGGACTCGACCTGCGTCCTCTTTGGCATCCGGCGCGGCGACGCAGGTCGGCCCTGTATGCTGAAAGACTGGAGCTCTGAATGGCGAACTGCGCACGCTGCGGCCGCGAGATTTCCTACGGAACGATGTGTCCGGACTGTCAGGCTGCGACCCAGGCCGGTGCGCCTGCTGCGGCGAGCAGCCAGCCAGCCGTGCAGCGCCGCTCAGGGCCGCGGTTTTCTCTGACCACCATTCTGGTTGGGCTGAATGTCGCTGTTTACGTTGCGATGGCGCTCTCGGGCGTCTCGCCCTTGGAGCCAACCAGCCAGCAATTGCTGAAGTGGGGAGCCAATTGGGGACCGCTGTCGCTTGGCCCTCAACCATGGAGGATGCTGACCTCCAACTACGTGCACATTGGACTTCTCCATATCTTGCTCAATATGTGGTGCCTGTGGAACCTGGGCAAGCTGGCAGAGCGCATCTTCCCGCCCTGGACTTACATTTTCGTCTACACCGCAAGCGGATTGGGCGGAAGCATAGCCAGCCTGTGGTGGCATCCGATGGTCATTGGTGCAGGCGCCTCCGGAGCGATTTTTGGTTTGGCGGGAGCACTGATCTCGGTATTTTATCTGGGCAACTTGCCGATCCCGCAGGCCGCCGTTAAAAGTACGCTTCGCAGCCTGGTGGCTTTCGCAGCCTACAACTTATTTTTCGGACTCACCGCGGGCATCGACAACTTTGCGCATCTAGGCGGACTGCTGGCTGGATTGGCGTTCGGAGCGGTTGTGGCTCGCCACATCGTAGCGCCCCCGGAAGAGCGGCGTCGCTGGCAAGTCTATGCCTCGCTTGGAATGGCGACGGTTCTGTTGCTGGGAACTTTCGCCGTCCGGCGCGCGCACGCACAAGTAAGGCCGACTGCTCAGCTCCAGTTTCAGAACCAAAATCAAAATGTCGACCCGCTGGAAGCCCCGCTTCTGGCCCTGCAGAACAAGAATTATGATCTGGCAATTGCACAGCTGCAGCCTCTGGTCCGCAAGACTCCGGACGACGCGGAAGTGCATTATTTGCTGGGCCTGGCGTACATGGGAAAGCGTCAGCCAGACGATGCGATTCCGCAGTTCGAGCAGGCGGCGCAATTCGATCCGAATTCGCCGGAAGTGCAAGTCAGTTTGGGCACAGCCTATGCCGCCAAGGGCATGCAAAAGGAAGCTGAACAGGCTTACCGAAAGGCCGCACAACTGCAACGGCGCAGTCAGAACCGATAGCCATCGCAAACGGCCATGCGCCCCCGTCTAGCCGCTGCGAGTTATTCTCCCGCGGTTTGGCGCAATTCCGATTTCAAATTTAAATTCCGAATCAGCCGATGCAGGTAGTTAGCGTGGACGCCGAGCAATTTCGCCGCGTCGGTGTAGTTCCCTTTCGCTTCGGTCATCGCACCCAGGATCAGATCGCGTTTCAGTTCGTTGATCGAATCATGGTACCTGGCGTCCTTCGGAGTCGCGGGTCTGCCTTCGAGCAACGATTCGGGCAGATCTTCGGGGAGAATTTCCGTGCCGGAGCCGAGCACGATGGCGTGTTCGATGGCGTTCTCCAGTTCACGAACGTTGCCCGGCCAACGGTAGTTCATCAGCAGCGAGCGCGCCTCGGCCGAAATCCCGCGAAAAGCGTGCGTACAGCGCTGCGCGAAACGCGTTGCAAAATAAATTGCCAGTAGGGGAATATCTTCCTTGTGATCGCGGAGCGGCGGAACGGTGACCGACACGACGTTAAGGCGATAGAACAGGTCCTGGCGAAATTCTCCCGATTTGATTGCCTGCTCGAGATTTTTGTTGGTCGCAGTCACCACCCGCGCACCGAATTTGATGGGATGAGTGCCGCCCAGCCGTTCGAATTCCTTCTGCTGAAGAACTCGCAGAAGTTTTGCCTGGAGAGGGGGGGCCAGTTCGCCAATTTCGTCAAGAAAAACGGTACCCCCTTCTGCGACTTCGAGCTTGCCTCGTTTGATCGCAACGGCGCCGGTGAATGCCCCTTTCTCATGGCCGAAGAGTTCACTCTCCAGCAGCGTCTCCGGGATTGCGGCGCAGTTGATCGCGACAAACGGCTTCTCCGCCCGCGAGCTGTTGCGGTGAATCGCCAGCGCCACCAGTTCTTTACCGGTGCCGCTTTCTCCGCGAATCAACACCGTCGAATCGCCCTGCGCCACTTTCGCGATCAGGCCCATCAACTGACGCATCAGCTTGCTCTCTCCGATGATCGTGTCTTTCGGGCTCAGCTCCTGGCGCAGCCGTCGGTTCTCATCGCGCAGCGCCTCGAGGGCAAGCACGTTTTCCAGGGTCACTGCCGCGATGCCGGCCACGGAATTCAGAAAGTGCACATGATCTTCTTCAAAGCGTTGCGAGGGCCGCGCGGAAACCAGGTAGATCACGCCAATCGTTTTCTGCAACGCGACCAGCGGCACACAAAGAACGTTTTCCGCTTCCGCTGAGTCATCGGTCGGTTCGCCCAGCACTGCGGAGCGCTCCCACAAGGCGCGGCTGATCAACTCGCGCTGCACGCGCACGTGCCGCCCCTCTCCCAGTTTGCGGTCCCACGTGCTGATCGAGGAAGGATCTTCATCAATGTGATTGATGATCAGTAGCGCTCCCGATTCGGCAGGAACGACTTCGAAGATGAGTTGCAGCAGATGACTCTGAAGGGTCTTGAGTTCCTGGATCGCATTGATAGTCTTAGCGATCTTGAAAAGCGCATTGAGGTCGCGAGCCATGCGTCCGATGTCGGTTCCCAATCGCGGTGACGAGGTTTCTTCCTGTAGCAGAATCGTCTTGAGCCCTTTGCCGCCGAGGTCCTCCTGGAACTCGATGGTTTCGGCGCCCGCATCTTCCTCGACCGACAGGAACACCATTTCGCAGCGTCCGACGCGGATCATATCACCGTGAGCCAATACCTTTTCGCGGATGGGAATGCCGTTGACGAAGGTACCGTGCTGGCTGTCGAGATCGGCGATTTCGTAGGCTCCAGCAGCCTCGCGAATAACGCAGTGTCGCGAGGAGACGGTGAGTTCTGAAATGCGCAGGTAGTTCGATGGATCAGAGCCAATCGAAATGCGGCCGTCGGCGGGACGGAAGATCGATCCGCGTGAGGATCCCGATATGGCAATCACTCTGGGGTCCATCGCTTTTCAGAACGTTCTATTGAAGCACTGATTGCATTGATCCACCAGTACAAATCGCTCCTGACGCGATCGTAGATACTCGCGCAGCATCTATCGCAACGGATAGAAGCGCCTATCTATTCGGATAGTCCACCGGCCAAGTTGTCCGATTGAAGTCGGCCGCCACGCGCCACACCAACCCCGCATGTATTTGGAAAGTTTGGCTTCGTTCGTCGAACGGCGGCGTCCGCCGCCTGGTTGGGCGGAGGTTGCGACTCTCTCCTTATATACTTACCTTAAGCTCAACGCAGGAGAACCATTTGTCCTTCTCGCAACGAATGCTTAGGTGCGCCGGCCTGGCGCTGGCAGTCAGCGTACTCGCGCCTTTCAGCGCGGCGCAGGCCGCGTCTCCTTCCACTAGCCTGCTGGCGCCTTTCCCACCGCTGGAGCAGTGGAAGGCCGCCGTCACCAGCGGCAACGAAGGCGCCCTGAAAGCGCTGTACAGTACAAATCCGCCGACCAAGGTCATTCGCGGTAAAGACGAATTTGGACCCGAGAACGATATCGCTTTCTGGATGGACCTCAAGGCACACCACATTAAACTTGAGGTAGTTCAGTCCGACTCGCCACAACCCGGGGCCCGGCAGATTGTGTTTCAAGCGGAAGTGCAGTCCGGCACGGGCTCGGCCGAACATACTGTGTATGTTCTGGATGGCCAATTGTGGCGCGAGCAGGGAAAGCAATGGCGGCTGGTCGCGACCAAGCGCGGCGACCCCGCAGCCCTGAAACAGCCGACGTCACTCAGCAAAGACATCTATCCTCCCGGCATCGACGCTCAGGCGGAGATAAAGCAGGCCTTGCAGGAAGCGGCCAGCACCCACAAGCGGGTGATCCTGGTTTTCGGTGCGAACTGGTGTTACGACTGCCACGTGCTTGATTTGGCTTTCCAGCGTCCGGATCTCGCTCCCGTGTTACACCGCAACTATGAAGTTGTCCACGTCGACGTCGGCACGGGCGACAAGAACCAGGACCTGATGCGGCTCTACGATGTGCCCATGGCGAAGGGCATTCCCGCGCTTGCGGTGTTGGATAGCAATGGCAAATTGCTCTATAGCCAGACTAGCGGCGAATTCGAGAAGGCGCGATCGCTTGCTCCGCAGGATCTGTTGCTGTTTCTGAATAAGTGGAAGCCCGCAACGCCGTGACGGGCTGGTCGTTAGCCGACGAAAATACGGTAAGCCGTACTCCTGGAGCGCGGCGAGGGAAAGGCATTCGACATCTACTGGCCGGTTGCATTCCTCTCCTGAAACACCGTATGCTTAAGCACGCACGCGCCCGTAGCTCAGCTGGATAGAGCGATTGCCTCCGGAGCAATAGGTCGGGAGTTCGAATCTCTCCGGGCGCGCCATACCTCTTAACTCCTTCGTTGATTTACGCCTGTTTCGCTTTGTTTCTAATTTCTCCAACTTCTGACTGTACCCAATTCTGCGGACATCGAGGGCTTCAGAAGCGCTGCCCTTGTCTGGAACGCCGTGAGGGCCCCCTTCGGAGCACCTTTTATCACTGGTACACGGTTAAGCGTTCGAAGCGACGACGGCCGCGAGCGACCGCAAACAAAAACGCCGGAGCGCTCGAGCTCCGGCATTGGCCAAGCAACAGGGGAGCTATCGGTTGAATTTGCGACGGAACGCGCCAGCCGCTGCTAGGGCGCCGCTGCCCAGCATCAAGAGGGTGCCTGGTTCCGGAGTCGTTGTCGCCAATACCGGAGTTCCGTCGTAGAAAATACCGACAGCCGCCGGAGTGGCTCTTATGAAGGTGAGGGAGCCGTCGGACAGATTGATGGAATACATGTTCAACCCCGAAAAACCGTAGAGGTTGCCGTCCCCCGCCACAAGGGCTTGCACCTGCAATCCGTCGCTTCCCAGCAGTGTGGCCGCCCCCGTGCTCGTGTTGATCTGATAGAAGTTACTGTTGTTCGAGGCGTAGAGCTGCCCATTCGGTGCGAAACTCATACTAAAGGCTCCGCCCACGAAGATGCCCGTGCGCCCGATCGCAGTCGTCGCCGCGGTATTGGGGTTGATCGCGTAAAGAAGTTGGGAAGCGTCGCCGGACTCGTCCATATAGTACAGCGTACCCCCGCCTATGGGCGCCGTAAGAGTCCCGCTACCGTCGTGAGGACCGGTGCCGGTAATGTCCCCTATCTTCGTCAATGCCGCATTTCCCGTGTTCACCGAGTAAAAGCCAGTGTTCGGGGCGAATTGGCTGTCATTGGCATATAACACTCCTGAGTTGTAGCCCATACCGAACAGCAATGCGTTAGGCAGGGTGTTTCCGAGAACCGTATAACTGTTTGTCAGGGTGTTGTATTCGATAAAATCACCACTGCTTGTCGCTACGTAAGCCTCCGTAGCCATGAGCGGAAGCGTAGCCAGACAGGCAAAGGCCAGCGCTACTATGAGGCGGCTCAACGTGACGAGGCCGGGAGACGTGCGACGGTTGGACAAAATACCCATGTTTGGTTCCCTTCAAAATTGAGATTGGCAGAGTGTGCTCCAGCAAGCTGGCATGCCGGCGGGCTGGCTTCCGGTATACTAGTGGTCACCCCTCTGCCCTACCATATGCACGATGTGACATAACATGGCAATACCTGACATGAACGGGAGGAGAAGCGGCGACCATGATCGTAAGTTAGAGTCATGGAAAGAAATAGCTTCTTTCTTTGAGCGCGATCTGCGCACCGTTATCCGATGGGAAAAAGAACTCGGCCTCCCCATCCATCGCTACCCCGGAAGATCCAAGGGACGGGTTTACGCGCACACCAACGAGTTACGCGCTTGGGCCGAGGAGCCGAAGCGGCCCGCGGTGGAGAAAGATTTGGCCTCTTCTGGCGAAGTCTTGTCGGATGCTTCGCCCGGCGGGGTCCCAAACCCGGCTGTTGCGGCAGCGCCTCAGGAGCCCGAAGCAGGGCTCATGGCCATGCAGCCACTCGGCCGTTCTTCCCGGGCTGGTCGCATGGTGCTGGCCATCGCGGCCGGTATTTTGGCGGCACTGGCGCTTACCGGCTTCGCGCTGCGGCGCTCCCTCCACCATCCTCTCATTTCGTCTGTGGCAGTTCTGCCCTTCGATAACCTGGGACCTCAGTCTGACCCGGCGTTTAGCGAAGGCCTTACCGATGAGGTCGCCGCCGCAATCTCTACCCTGGGCGGAATACGCGTGCCCGGTCGTCGTTCCGCCTACATGTTCCAGGGCATACACGGCGATTTGCACGATATTGGCTCGCGCCTGAACGTAGAGGCCGTGGTTGAGGGGAGCGTGCAGCGTGCGGGCGATCGAATGCATGTTGCGGTGCAACTTAACCGCACGAGCGATGGTTTCACCATATGGTCACGGACTTTCGACGGCAACTCCCGAGACACAATCCCGATGGAGTCGGAAATTGCATCGGCAGTTGCTCAGAACTTGTCACATAGCCAGGCATCCTAATCTGGCTGCTTTGCCGCCGGCTGACCCGGAAGCGCATGCGCTCTATCTGCAGGGACGCTACTTGTGGAACCAGAGGAATTTCGCGGCAGAGCAGAAGAGTGTGGAGTTCATGCAACAGGCGATCGCCAAGGATCCCAACTACGCGCTTGCATGGTCTGGCCTGGCCGATTCGCTCATGACGATCGGCAACCTCGAAGCGGGACAACCGTCGAACTACATCCCTGAGGCTCAGAAAGCGGCTCGCAAGGCATTGGAACTCGATCCCAACCTGGCCGAGGCACACGCAGTGCTTGGCCGGATTGCCGCGCACTACAATTACGACTGGCCGACGGCCCAAAGCGAATACAAGAAGGCCCTCGTCCTCAACCCCAACTACGCTACCGCACATCAGTACTACGCTCTGGGCCTGATGGCGCACGGGCAGTTTGGCGAAGCGCGTCAGCAACTGGATTTGGCCCGTCAGCTCGATCCGTTAGCGCTCATCGTAGGAGTTGATCTTGCGTTGCTGGATAAGTTCCAACGCGACTTTGACGGAGTGATCAGCGAATCGCAGCGCGTTCTCCAAATGGACCCCAATTATCACCTTGGATACAGCATGCTGGCGACGGGCTACTACCTCAGTCATCGATGGAGCGACTGGCGTGCGGTGGACGCGAAATACCCGCAGGATTATCCTGTCGCAAGGGCGCTGGTCAATGGCCAAACTGACGAGGCAAAGCGCGGACTGCTCGAAGACGTACAACTGGCCGAAAGGCGCGAAATCACGCCAGTCGTGGTGCTGGTGGAAGCAGTGCGAGCCGGCGACCGCAAGCTAGCGATGGAATGGCTCCAGCGCTCGTACCAAAACCACGACTACTGGCTGCTGTTTATGAACGTCGATCCGGAGATGGATCCCATCCGCTCCGAGCCCCAGTTCCAGGCAATGATGCAACATCTCGGAGTGGGGTAGGTTCCTGATGCTTTGGCTGCGGCCGGCGGCAGTTGGACCGAGTCCCCTGACTCCGGAACCTTTGTCGACTCTAAACCGTATGCGGGAGGTGCCACGGAGGCAACACCCACCTCGCGGATGGCTCCGATTTTGGCTCTTGGCAGTATCCGTTAGGAAGATCCGTCGCCCCCCCAGAGCGACGGACCTTGTAGCCCTCCTACGGCATCACCATCTGGTACGAGGCGATCTTCCACTGCCCGTTCTGCAGTGGAGGCTTGTCTGGCTTCCTATCTCCGGGAACAACCGTAAGAACCGGCTCAACAGCGGCACTCCGCCGCTTCTATTTCATGGTGCTTCGAACATCGCGTAATATTTGATCGGCAGAGCTGATCTGGATGAAACCCATCCGGGGATATTCAAGATCGAGAATTACATAAACGGCAAAGGTCATGACCACGGCAAAGCCTACGACATGAATCCAACTGTGCCTTTTCTGCTCCGCCATGCCGTACCCAGCCATGAAGGAGCAGGCGAGGGCCAGCGCGATGAGCATGGCGTAAATGATTTTAGGTGGATGCACTTGCGCAGCCACCGTTCGCACCGTCGTGATGTCGATCATCTGGTTCAGTGCGGGCAGCAGTAACATCGAGGCTGCCGTGGTGTCCGAGCGCCGGCTGTTCGCAACGGCCGATTTCCATATTTCGTTTTGGAGTTCGGAGGAGTGAGCCGACTCGAGCCGGGCCGCTTCGATATCGGGAAGTCTCGCATAAACCTCCAAGCGCGAGTCGAGGTATTGGCGGAACAGGTCGCGCATGTGGGCCTGGGCATCCGCCGGCAATAGATCAATGCGCAGGTACGCGGTGCCTACGGCATTCGCTTCTTCCACGATGAGCTGGCGACGCCCATCAAAGCGCGCAGCGGCGCCGGAAAACGTGAAGGCGATCAGCAGGCCCAGCAATCCGAAGACTGCGCCCTCTAATGCAGGAGATCCGGGGCTGGCCTCAGCTTTCTTGAGCCGGTGCAGGCCGAGCCGCCGGCCAGCTTCCAGAAAGAACAAAATGCCAATACCTATACCAATGACGGCTACGACGCCTGACAGTATGGAATGCAAAGGAGGTCTTCTTTCTACTCAAGAAATTAACTTTCGCGAGTTTCGCCGAAACGACGAACGTTGCTTGGCGCTTTTCGTGTTATTCAATAGTACGATACGGTGCTGACGAATATGCAGGGTTGCGTGGCAGTCCATTCTGCAAACGGTCACAGCCGTCCGGTGATCCACTGCGGCCGATCATCATGATTTCATGCCGGTGCTCAGGCGGCCGACCAAGGAACGGTTCATGAGTAAGTTGATTTGGGTATCGACGATCCTTCTGTGCAATTTCGCAGCGGGCCAAGCTCCGAGTGCGGGCGATGTCGCTCCGTTTCTCACATTCACCGCGCCCGTCTTCGTACTCGAGCATGTTCGAGTGATCGACGGCGGCGGCACTGCCGCCAAAGAGGACCAGAACATTCTGGTGGCCGATGGGAAGATCCAGTCGGTTGGACCAGCGACATCAACCTCGATACCTGCGGGAGCACAGCGCTACGATAGGACGGGGTACACGGTCATCCCCGGGCTAGTGGGTATGCACGACCACCTTTACTACACGGATTCGGCGTCGTTCCAACGTGGCGCGACCGGCAAAATCGGAGAGCCTGGCCTCTTCGTCATGGAGATTCCCTATACCGCGCCTCGCCTCTATCTGGCAGCGGGCGTTACCACGCTCCGTACCACCGGAAGCCTGGAGCCCTACACCGACTTGAAGGTCAAACATCGCATCGACGACAAGCTGATGCCCGGCCCCAAGATCGACCTTACCGCCCCGTACCTGGAGGGCAAGCCGACAATTTTTGCGCAGATGCACGAACTCACCGGCCCTGACGACGCCAAGCGGATGGTCGATTACTGGGCTGCCGAGGGCATGACTTCGTACAAGGCGTACATGAACATTCATCGTGATGAGCTGGGCACGGCGATCCAGGAGGCGCATGAGCACAAGCTGAAACTAACCGGGCATCTTTGCTCCGTCACCTGGCCCGAAGCCATCGCGCTGGGCATCGACGACCTGGAACATGGACCAGTGTTTACCGACACCGAGTTCGCCACCGACAAAAAGCCGGATGTGTGTCCCCAGGGCGGCACGAAGAGCTGGGCGAACCTCGACATCAACGGGCCGCAGGTGCAAGGCCTCATCCACGATTTGGTTACGCATCATGTCGCGGTGACCTCGACTCTCCCGGTGTTTGAGGTCAGCGTACCCGGTCGACCGAAGCTGCAGCAAAGAGTCGTGGACGCGATGACCGCAGAAGCGCTGCAAAGCTACTTGCTGGCGCGCGGGCGAGTGGCGCTGGATTCGCCGATGACAGCGCTGTTCAAGAGAGAGCAGGACTTCGAACTGGCGTTCGCAAAGGCCGGAGGCTTGCTGCTGGCCGGTCCTGATCCGACCGGCAATGGTGGCGTACTCCCAGGATTTGGCGACCAGCGTGAAGTGGAACTGCTGGTCGACGCAGGATTCACGCCCTTGGAAGCGATTCATATTGCGACCGAAAACGGCGCGGTGTATCTCGGACAAGATGATCACATCGGCACCATCGCTTCCGGCAAGCAGGCCGACCTCGTATTGATCAAAGGCGATCCGTCGAAAAACATCGCTGACATCGAGAACGTCGAAACCGTGTTCAAAGATGGCGTCGGCTACGACTCGAAGAAGCTGATCGATGACGTCCGCGGCCAAGTCGGAATGCGTTGAAGAGCGGCGGCGAACTGCAGCTCCCTCACGGCTGAAGCCCTTCGGGATGACAAATCGTAAACGCCCCTCGATTTAGCGCCCGCTCCCCGCAGTAGCAGCGCTTCCGCCGGGGTTCTCGACGAATTTCGGTGGCTGCGACTCATCCGCAAACTGCCAGGCACTGAGATAGGCTAGCCGCAAGATGTTCGCCATCTTTGGATAATTGATTTTGTCGGCCGTGTCGGTCGTATGGTGGTAGTCGGGATGAAACCCGGTGAACCACCAGAACGCTGGAACGTCATGCAGGACGAAAGGAAACTGGTCGCTTCGAAAGAACACGTTTAATGCCGACTCATGATCGAAGCGGTCATCGAGCACCAGACCCACGTACTTGTCTTCCTGCTCCACGGTGTGCCGGTAGTCCGGGCTGTAGGTGCCTCCAATTAAGTTCAGCCGGTTCGTCGTGTCCGCGGGAACACTAATCAGCCCTTTCGTCTGTTCGCTCTCGGTTTCGTTGCGGCCGATCATGTCGAAGTTGATCATCGCCCGCGTCGTCGCCAGCGGCCGGAGCGGATGAGCGGCCATGTAGTACGCCCCCAACAGTCCGCGCTCTTCCGCCGCGAACACCACGAACAGGATCGACCGCTTGGGCTTCATCGGATTCGCCGCAAACGCGTGCGCCAGTTCCACCACACCCACGGTACCCGAGCCATTGTCGTCGGCACCGTGCCAGATATCGTTGCCGCTCATCCCATCGTGATCGTGATGCGCGCTGATGATAATCGTCTCAGCCTTAAGCTCAGGCGAAGTGCCTTCGAGCAATCCCGCTACGTTGTAGCTGGTTCCCTTTCGAATGGAAGAATTCTGGTAGTGCATGGTAACGGTCGTGTCGGGCAAGGCTCGTGACTGCGGTTTCAGCCCTTTATCGATCGCGCTCTGAAGCGCCGCCGGAGAAGCTCCGGCGTTCGCCATCAATTCCCTCGCCACGGCATCGGAGATGATCGCGACTGGCGTATGCAACACGTCGTCGGCCAGCGCCTGTGACGGAATCGGTACTGCTCGCGTCACCGACCCTCCAATTCGCGCCATCCGCTCCTGGTTCGACGGATGTTTGCGATTGGGCTCGGCCACGATCAGGACGCCGACTGCGCCATGCTCCTGCGCGTTCATCGCCTTCACCCGCGTCGTGGCGTAACGCGTATTGCCGGTTCCGTTAAAGATCGACGCCGGATCGTTCTCCTGTGGCTCGTGATCGAAGAGCAACACGATCTTTCCCTTCACGTCGATGTCCTTATAGTCGTCGTAGTTCAGCTCGCGAGCGGTAATGCCGAACCCGGCGAACACGACCTCCGCGCTGATATCAACATCTTTGAAGAACGCTCCATAGGCGTCGGGAAATTGCCACCTCTTGTCGGCTCCCGCGCGCTTCAGCGCTACATAGCTCTGAGCTCGGTCATTGCGATACTCGATGAGCGGCACCGGCTGCAGATAACTGCCGTTCGCGGCAGGCCCCAGACCGGCTTTGGCGAACTCGGCCGCAATCCACTGAATGCCCACCTCATCGCCGGGCTGCATCGACATACGGCCCTGCAGAGCATCGGAGGCAACAAAGCCGAGATTAGCTCGCAGATCCGACTCGGTAATCGAGTTGAAGCCGGGAGCGATATTGCCTGAAACCTGAGGATGGTCCTGCGACAGGACACTCATAGCGAGCACCAGGCAAGAAAGAAAAACTTGGAATGAAGTGGGAACCTTACCACGCATTCCAAACACGATACGGCATCCTGTAACGAATCGCCAAGAGCGAGCGAGCCGCGAGCATTTCCGCCGAGAGCCGCCATGACTTACTATGGACTGCGCTGCATCACTCGCACGCATATGAGGCGCGGTTGAAGACCAGCATCTTCGAAATTTTCAAAATCGGCATCGGGCCCTCCAGTTCGCATACCGTGGGTCCCATGCGGGCAGCCCGGCAGTTTGCGTTGGACCTCCAACGAAGCGGCCTGCTGCTCCGAACACAAGAGGTCAGGGTGGAACTCTACGGTTCGCTCGCCCTCACCGGCCTAGGCCACGCCACGGATCGAGCGGTCCTGCTCGGACTTTCCGGAGAAGCGCCTGAGAGCATCGATCCTGCGACCATGGAAGCGAAGGTCCGCGCGATTCGCGAGCATCATGCAATTCGTTTGCTGGACAGTCATCAGGTTCCGTTTCACGAAAGCCGCGATCTCCGGTTCCACAGAGACAAAGTCATGCCTGGCCACTCGAATACCGTACGATTTACAGCGTTCGACGCAAAGGGCAGCCCTCTGGCTTCAGAAGTCTTCTATTCGGTTGGTGGTGGATTCATCGCGCGTGAAGGCGAAGACGCTGCCAGCCGCGAACTGCCCGTGCCTCCCTATCCATTCTCCAGCGCGGACGCGCTGCTGCGAATCGGCGACGACCAGCATCTCGCGATCTGGCAGATTGTTCTGGAAAACGAGAAGACCTGGCATACCGAACCCGAAATTCGCGAATACATTAGCCGCATCTGGCAAACCATGCAGGAGTGCATGCAACGCGGCCTCGAGATCGAAGGCATTCTTCCCGGCGGCTTGAACGTCAGGCGGCGAGCCCCCCGATTGAAGCGAAAACTGGAGGAGCAAGGAAGCTCCGATCCGCTTGGCGCCATGGATTGGGTCAACGTCTTCGCCATGGCCGTGAACGAGGAGAACGCCGCCGGGGGCCGGGTGGTCACGGCTCCTACCAATGGCGCGGCCGGCATCATCCCTGCCGTCGCGCAGTACTACACACGCTTCGTTCCCGACGCTTCCGAGCAGGGGATCTTCCGCTACTTTCTCACCGCGGGCGCAATCGGCGTGCTCTACAAGGAGAACGCCTCCATCTCCGGCGCGGAAGTTGGATGCCAGGGTGAGGTCGGCGTCGCCTGTTCCATGGCTGCCGGAGGCCTGGTCGCAGCCCTCGGTGGAAGCAACCGGCAGATCGAGTACGCTGCCGAGGTGGGGATGGAACACAATCTCGGCATGACATGTGATCCTATTGGCGGCCTGGTCCAGATTCCCTGCATCGAACGCAATGCCATGGGATCCGTGAAGGCGATCAACGCCTGCCGCATCGCCATGCGCGAAACCGATGAACACAAAGTGTCGTTGGACCAAGTCATCGCGACGATGTATCAGACCGGACTCGATATGCAATCCCGCTATAAGGAAACATCCCTGGCCGGCCTGGCACTCAACGTCATCGAATGTTAGACTTCGCGCATTGAACATCCATATCCTCTCGTCCTTTTCTGCATCCCATCGTCATGCCCTCTCGCATTGAGGATTACGCCATCATCGGCGACTGCGACACAGCGGCCCTCGTCGGGCGCGATGGCTCTGTCGATTGGCTGTGCTGGCCGAATTTCGCCTCGTCCGCCTGCTTTGCGGCGCTGCTCGGGACCCCTGATCACGGCCGCTGGCTCATAGCGCCAACCACGCCAACGCGCAGCACGCGAAAGTATCGTGAGCACACCCTGATTCTCGAAACAACCTTCGAAACAGACGACGGCGCCGTGCTCCTGACGGACTTCATGGTTCCCGGCGCGGAACATTCCAGCATGGTGCGCATCGTTCGAAGCTTGCGTGGACAGGTGCATATGGGCATGGAACTGGTGTTGCGCTTCGACTATGGCCGATCCGTCCCGTGGGTGTCGCGAACCGAAGACCACAGCCTGCGCGCGATTGCCGGACCCGACATGGTCGTGTTACGCACTCCGGCAGCCCTGCATGGAAAAGACCTCCGCACGATCAGCAAGTTTGTCGTCAGCGAAGGTCACGAAATTCCTTTCGTGCTCACGTACGGGCACTCGTATTCTCCTCTGCCTCCTCCGATTAAGTATCACCAGGCCTGGCAGAACACCGAAAAATATTGGGTTGACTGGACGAGGCAGGGCTCCTTCGATGGTATGTACCATGAAGCGGTCGAACGATCGTTGATCACGCTGAAAGCTCTCGCCTACTGCCGTACCGGAGGCATTGTTGCGGCGCCCACTACCTCGCTTCCCGAGCAACTGGGCGGCCCGCGCAACTGGGACTATCGATTCTGCTGGCTTCGCGATGCCACCTTTACCCTGCTGGCGCTGATGCATGCCGGCTACTATGAGGAAGCGAAGGCGTGGCGCGACTGGTTGTTGCGCGCGGTGGCCGGCAGCCCCGACCAGGTCCAGATTATGTACGGCATCCGCGGCGAAAGACTTCTCACTGAACTGGAACTCCCATGGCTGCCCGGTTACGAGAATTCGCAGCCGGTCCGAATCGGTAATGCTGCGTCGGAGCAACTGCAGCTCGATGTCTATGGCGAAGTCGCGGACGCCTTATTTCATGCCCATCGTGGCGGCATCGAGTTTCGCAAAGTGGACTTGCGGCTGCTCCAGACGCTTACCCAACATTTGGCCAAGATATGGCAGGAGCCGGACGACGGAATCTGGGAGGTGCGGGGCGGACGCCAGCAGTTCACCTACTCGAAGGTCATGGCCTGGGTCGCCTTCGACCGCGCCATCAAAGCCGTTGAGTGTTATGGACTGCAAGGTCCGGTCGACGAGTGGCGCGCCACCCGGGAACAGATTCATCAACAGGTATGCGAGAAGGCTTACGACCCTGAGCTGGGAAGTTTTGTGCAGGCCTATGGATCGAAGAACCTCGACGCCTCGCTTCTTCTGATTCCGCTGGTTGGGTTCTTGCCGGCAACCGATCCTCGGGTTCGCGGCACGATCGAAGCGATCGAAAAACACTTGATGGTGGAGGGCTTCGTTATGCGGTACGACACGGGACGTGTCGACGATGGACTTCCCGAAGGCGAAGGTGTTTTTCTCGCCTGCAGCTATTGGATGGTCAGCGCATTGAAGCTGATCGACCGTCCCGGCGACGCCCAGAAACTCTTCGAGCGATTACTCGCACTGAGGAACGATGTAGGGCTGCTCTCTGAAGAGGTGGATGTGCGCGCGCAGCGACAGGTCGGCAACTTTCCGCAAGCGCTTTCCCACATTGCCCTGATCAATGCCGCCTTCGAGTTCATGAAGGAGAGCAGTCCGGGAAAGCAACGCGGCGCCTCTGACGCTCAAAAAACTACCGTCGCACAGCCTGTCGACACTGCTTCGTAAACCTTTTTGCTCCGTAGAAACAGGCTCATAACGCTAACGGGCAGCCGGTGGGCTGCTCAGTACTTAATTGGTTTTCGGGGTAATGGTCGCGCTATTTTGCTGCTGTCGCCGGCGCAGCCTTAATCATTTCGGCATCGATGATAATCGTGATGTCGTCGCCGACCATACTACCGCCGCCGTCAATCCCGTAGTCGTGTCGATTCACCTTGGTGCTCGCCGACGCACCCATGTGTGAGTTGCCCTTCGGGTCCTGCACCGCGGCCGACGGACCATCGACGTCGAGCACCACTTCCTTTGTTACGCCATGCATGGTTAAATCGCCGGTCACCTTCAGCTTCCCGGCCCCTGCCGCTTCGGTGTGTTTCGACTTGAAGGTAATTGTCGGGTATTTTGCTACCTCAAAAAAATGGGGACTGCGCAGATCGTCGTCTCGCATGCTGACGCGGGTATCGACTGAATTGGCATCGATAGTCGCATCAATCGTCGTCTTGCTCACATCGGAAGGATCGTAATTGACGGTGCCGCTGACTTTGGTGAACGCGCCGCGGACCGTGGAAATGGCCATGTGCTTGACGGAAAACTGTGCCGCCGTGTGATTTGGATCGATCTTCCAAGTTTCGACCTGCGCTATGGCTGAAGCTGTGAAACATAAGAGGGCGGCCGCGGTCGCCAGCATACGATGCTTGTTCAACAAAAAGGTCCTCCTGCTGGGGCGGCGGAATGATGTGTGTTGCGACAACCTACCCGCAGATTTTCAAAAGTATAACAGGCCGACGCGGTCGCAAGTCTGCGGTCGCGCGAGTTCCGTCGTGCAGCATAATCCCTTTGGGTTGAACGCGGTCCGCCCTACACACCGACAGGGCTTTCGTAGCACCTTCGAGACGTGATGGAGGGCAGATTCTTCGCGGCAAACCCCTATTCAAAATGACGATCCCTAGCGCAAGCCACGCTTCTTGTTGCAAATTTCAACAGCTCTGATGCGTGCTGAAAAAAGCGCGCTGCTTTTTTGCATCATTCCCGCATCTCCTTGGCATCTATTGCGACATTCCACTCGCTATGAATGCCGATAGTAACGCGCGCTTCGTGGGACTTTTTGGGCTCGGCGTAGTTGCCGTGTGGCTGACCGTGGGCATCGGATCAGGGTTTTACCGCTGCTTCGCCAGCCTTCACTGGCCCAAGGCACTCGCCCACGTGACTTCGTCGCAGGTGAACACCGGCCCATCCAACGTAGGCACGTGGTGGGCTCCAGCGGTGGAGTACCAATACGTGATCGGCGGAGCCGCCTACCGGTCGTCGACGATTCGCTACCTCATGCCTCACTTTTATCAGGAGTCGCCTGCCGCCGACGTAGTGGCGCCGTATCCTGCTGGCACTGACGTGCAGCTCTCGTATGACCCAAAGAACCCTGCTGAAAGCGTGCTGGAACCCGGGGTTCCCAGGGGAATGTGGAAGCAGGCTTTGATCCCGGCTTTCTTCTGGGCACTAGTCGCATTCCTTCATTTCGAAATTACCCACCCAGCAAAGCGGCGCTTGCTGCTCTCAAATCCACAGTTCGAGGTGCATGAGGAAGACAAGGCCGAAGCAGCCTGAAAAATGTTGTGCTGTAAAACGGAAGGGCTGCCCTTGGAATACTTGGGCAGCCTTCCAATGAGACCGTAAATTGGCGACCTGTTCTTAGCGGGACGGCACCCACTTTTCGCCGGTAGGAAGATCCGCCATCTCGGCGTGCATTTCTTTTACTTCAGTCACAACGCTCGCCAAATCGGCCTTGATCTGTTGTAGAACCACGTTGATGTTTTTCAGCTCCGCGCGAAGCTGATCAGCACTGTCCTTCTCCATGGTTACTCCTTTCGTAAGCTCGCCCTGCTGGTTGTTACCACCGCTTCCTGTTTTGTGTTCTCGGACTGACTCTCGTCGATGAAAGACTTGTCCGGTGGCTCGGCCCGCATTTGCTGTTGAGGCTTATCGTCTCGTCGCGTCGTCATATGCCGCGCTTTTGTGCGCCTGTTCACCACCGGTCGTGGGGACAAGGTCATGCGGTTACCTTGTGACGCAAAGACATTTCTTCGCTAACTCTCTGACCTGCACCGCATCTCGCGATTGCAGGGCCTCTTCGGCGAGCTGCTTCAGGTCGTTCATGTTTACGCTCCGAAACCCGGCTTTGATTGTGGCAACCTGCTTTGGGCGAGCGCTCAGGCTGCGTATACCGAGTCCCGCCAGAATCACGGCGCCCAGCGGGTCTGAGGCCGCGTCTCCGCATACTGAGACGTGGCGATTCTTGCCGGCTGCCCCGTCGACTACCCTCTGGATCAGGCGCAGCACCGCCGGATGCAGCGGATCCTGAAGCTCAGCCAGCGATGCGTTGCCACGCTCGGCCGCCATCACGTACTGCGTTAGATCGTTGGTCCCGATGCTGAAGAAGTCGAGCTCCTCGGCCCACTGTTCACTCATAAGCGCGGCCGAAGGGACCTCAATCATCCCACCGACCTTGATGGGCCACGCATGGCTTCGGCCGATGTGATTCAGTTCCGTGTGCGCGCGTTCCAGCAACTCACGTGCTTTTTGCGCCTCGCGCACTACCGTGATCATGGGGAACATGAGCCAAAGATCGTGCCCGGCTCCGGCCGAGAGGATCGCACGCAGATGCGTGACGAACAGATCTTCGTGCTGGAGCGAAAGACGCAGCCCGCGAATCCCCAAAAACGGGTTGCACTCCTCCGTCTGCGGCAAGAACGGAAGAGGTTTGTCCGCGCCCGCGTCCAGTGTTCGGACCAGCACCGGCCCTCTCACCTGGGCCAGAATCTCGCGCAGGGCATTCGCCTGCTCCGGTTCGCCTGGGGCGTCGGCGCGCGACAGAAAGAGAAATTCCGTGCGCAGCAGTCCAATGCCTTCAGCTCCGTTGGCGGCGGCGGCTTTGGCTTCGGCGACGCTGGAAACATTGGCGAGCACCTGAATGCGAGTGCCATCCAGAGTGCAGCTGGGTTGAGACCGTCCTGCAACCGCCTTGATCTGTTGCTCGCGCTGCAATTGCAATTTTCGTTGCAGAGTCTCTATGACCTCTCTGTCTGGATCAACCCACACTTCACCCGTACTTCCATCGAGGGCCACAGTCCTTCCGCGCGTCGTCGACTCGTCCAGCCAGTCGACCCCCACTACCATCGGAATGCCGAGTGTCCGCAGAAGAATCGCAGCGTGCGAAGTCTGGCTGCCTCCGCTGCTGATCACGCCGAGGACCAACGCGGGATCACACCCGGCCGCCTCGCTCGGCAGCAGTTCACGCGTCAACAAAATTGCCGGAGCGCTAAGTTGGGCGGCCACAGGCGCGCCATTCCCGCTCAGGTTATGCAAAACCTGTTGCGCAATGTCGCGCACGTCGGCGGCGCGCTCGCGAAGGTAAGTGTCGCCGAATTGCTCGTATTGCAAGGCTAGTTCCTCGGTGACCCGCATCCATGACCGAGCGGCCGACGCGCCCTGCTCAATTGCCAAGCGTACGTTCCGCAGCACCACCGGGTCGTCGAGAAGGAGGGCCTGTGCTTCCAGAACGTCGGTCGCAACCGCCAACTGCCTCGCCGAAGTCTGCGACGGGGACTGCATTTGAGCGCGGACCTGAGCCATCGCCTCCGTCAGGCTGGCAAGTTCGACAGCTGGTTCGGCGGCGGGCCCATCGTCGACCTCTGGCTTCGAAATCCGCAACGGCAACAAAGGCCCAATCGCGATTCCGTCGGACCCCGGCAATCCGCTGCTGCGTTTTTGGGAGAGCTCTGGCCATACCTTCTCAGGTTTGCCGGGGACTGCAGCTAACCGGTTCGGACCCACAACTGCTCCAAAGTCTTGCGCGGCCAGCACGTGAATGGCCTGCAGTGCAACCTGACGGTCTTCACCCGTAGCCACCACTCGGATACGATCACCCTGCTGGACCTGCAGCATGGCAACGCTCGTAAGACTGCGTGCTGGCGCAGGGCCCCGATGTCTTGTGAGATTGAAGAGATCGATGTCCGACGTGAACGTGCTGGCCAGTTTGACCAGCCGGGCCGCAGGTCGGGCGTGCAACCCGTGCTCGTTTTTCACCACCAGCACCAGTTCGGCGGAAGCGCCGGAAGGACGCGGAGCTTGCCCTGATGGAGCGCTTGGAACCGCCGGCTCGAGCTGTTGCTGCTTGCCGGCAAGTCCCCGCTGCGACTCATTCGCAGCCTGCTGCAAGCTCGCGCCCGCAAACGACTGCACCGCTGCGGCAATAGCTCCCTCCACGAAGGGGGCGGCACATAACTGAATGGAACCGGACGGCAGAGAAAGCAGTTCTAACGCAGTCTGCGCGCTGAGCACAGCACTGCCGAGATCCATGAGGACCAGCACGCCCTCCGGCCGGTGCAGGCTTTGGATCACGTCGGCAATGTGAACCGCATCAGTGCCCAACTCATCGTGGCTCTCACCCGCCCCAGAGGCTACCGCAACGGGAAAGTCCGCAGCCGTCATCTGCAGCACAAGCTCCCGCACCGACTCCGCCAGCTTCTTGCTGTGCGAGACCAGAACCAAGCCAACCATCTGTTCGGCCTCCCGCGATTATCCGGAGTTGCAGACTGATGCCAGGGCCCAAAGCAGCAACCAAGATGAGGTCGCTCCGGGATCCTGGTGACCGATGCTGCGCTCTGCCAGATAACTCGCGCGTCCTTTGCGCGCTTGCAACGGAATCGTAGCTTGCGCGGCGAGCTTCGCCCGTTCCGCTGCAGCCTGCGACGCAACACTTATGTCACCGGCCGAAGATTGAAAGGCTTCGACTGCCGGCGACAGCGCGTCGACCATCGTCTTGTCGCCGAGTTGGGCCTTCCCGCGTCTCTGGATGTCGCCTAATCCATGACCCAGCAAAAGTCCGAGATCACCCTTGCTCAACTTTTCCTTCCCGGCCGATGATTTTGCCAGCTCTAGAAAAAATCCGCCGTACAAAGGGCCTGAAGCACCACCAACTGAAGATAGCAGCGTCATTCCCACTGTCTTGAACAACGCAGAGATGCCCGCAGGAGTTGCAGCTTCCAGCTTCTTCTCGACCGCCGTGAAGCCGCGCGTCATGTTTTCGCCATGATCACCGTCTCCGATGGCACTGTCGAGTTCTGTCAGTGTCATCGCGTTTTCCGAGATGAGAAGCGCGGTCGCTCGGATCCAGGACCGCGCATCGTCAACCGTCAGGTATTCCATGAATAGGGAGGGCCCCTTCAGCCCCAGCGCAGTCCCGGAGTGTCGACCGGAGCATCCCAGAGTTTGCAGAGCTGGTCGTTCATTTTCAACAGCGTGATCGAGGTCCCGGCCATTTCCAGGCTGGTGATGTAGCTCCCAACCAGGTTGCGCACGACCTTGAGCCCATGCTGTTTGGCGATCTGCGCCGCTTTGCGGTAAACGATATAGAGCTCCATCAGCGGAGTGCCTCCCATTCCATTGACGAAGAGCAGTACTTCATCACCTTTCCGGAAGGGCAGATCACTGACGATCGGCTCCATCAGCATCTCGGTGGTTTCATCGGCGCTGGCCAGCTTGACGCGCCGTCGGCCGGGCTCTCCATGAATTCCGATGCCTAGCTCGATTTCGTCCTCAGGAAGTTCGAAGGAGGGTTTTCCGGCATGCGGCACGGTGCACGGCGTCAATGCCATTCCCATGCTGCGGCCGGTAGCCCGAATAGCTTCGCCAAGCTTCTTGACCTCGGCAAGACTCATGCCTTCTTCGGCGGCCGCGCCCAACAGTTTCTCCATAAGTACGGTCAGACCGACGCCGCGTCGTCCCGCGGTGTACAGGCTGTTTTCTACAGCCACATCATCATCGGTCAGCACGGTTTCGACTTTCAGTCCCTCGTCCCGCAGCATCTCGGCCGCGAGCTCGAAGTTCATGATGTCGCCCGTATAGTTCTTGACGATATGCAGAATGCCTGCTCCCCAGTTCGCCGCCTTACTGGCTTCGAACATCTGGTCGGGCGTAGGACTGGTGAAAACGTGCCCCGGGCAGGCTGCGTCCAGCATGCCTTTGCCAACATAACCCCCATGCATCGGTTCGTGGCCACTGCCGCCGCCCGAAATGAGAGAGACTTTTGGCCGCGCGGGCGCATGCTTGCGGACAATGTAAGCCGGATCATAGTTGATGCGGAGACGATCGCCATGGGCCGCCTCCATTCCCTCCAGAGCCTCACGCACAACTTCCTGGGGAGAGTTGATGAGCTTTTTCATGGTGAAAGTATGAACCAGGTTCTGCACTGTGCCTCCTTTGACGCCTTGGCGCGCAACGACACGGTTGACCGGGGTGTGATAGCGGCGCCACGGAAGGCTGGCGACTGTGTGGGAGCCGCCAGCTCGGGTTGCCGTCATCGACGCAATTTCAGGAAGACCTGAGATCGGTGGGGGAGGAATTCTTGCCAGTCACAGGTCCTCCAGAATTGCGTCGAGTGAGCCCTAGTACTTCGCGAAGCGGATGATGGCCGCTCCAATGCCGCCGCCGATAAACGGGGCGATAATCGGCACCAGGGCATAACCCCAGTCCGACTTGCCTTTGCCCGCAATCGGCAGCACGAAATGAGCGACGCGCGGCCCGAAGTCGCGAGCCGGGTTCATGGCGTATCCCGTCGGACCGCCCAGACACAGGCCGAGCACCCATACCAGCATGCCCCACAAATACGGTCCGTAGCCTGGCATAAGGCCCGTCGCCGAAACCGCTGCCGAACCGAAGGCGAAGCCAACGGTCAGCAGGCAAGTCGTAGCGATGATCTCGGTCATGGCGTTCTCGGGAATATTCCGAATCGCCGGAGCTGTGCAGAAGATCCCCAGCTTCGCGCCCTGATCAGGGGTTTCTCTCCAGTGCGGCAGATAGGCCAGCCACACCAGGGTCGCACCCGCAAACGCTCCCAGGAACTGGGCAATCCAGAAAGGAATGACGTTCGCCCAGTTGTGGGAAAGCAGTGCCACAGCGAGCGTGACCGCGGGGTTAATGTGGGCCCCCGGGCTTCCGCAGGCAATGGCGGTGAAGATACCCGCAGTGACAGCCAGTCCCCAACCGGTTGTAATGACGATCCAGCCCGAGCCTTCTCCCTTGGATTTCTTGAGAAGCACGTTGGCTACAACGCCGTCACCCAGCAGGATCAGCACGAGGGTACCCATGAATTCGCCAAATAATGGTCCATGCATAATGAATCTCCTTGCTATGAATTCGAGGTGCTCCTGCTAATTGGCCGCTCCCACGAGCTCTTTCTCGGTCTCTTCAACACCCGTCGGCTCCTCGACCCAATCGAAGGTCTTGGTGACGGCCTTCTTCCACAGCTTGTACATCGACTCGCGTTTCGCGGCATTCATGTCGGGCTTCCATGTCTTGTCGACCGACCAGTTCGCGCACAGGTCATCCAGGTTCTTGTAGAAGCCGACCGCCAGCCCGGCCGCATAAGCTGCGCCGAGAGCTGTCGTTTCCTTGATCACCGGGCGCACCACCGGCTTGTTGAGAATGTCGGCCTGGAACTGCATCAGCAGATCGTTCTCGACCATGCCGCCATCGGTGCGTAACACGTCCAGATCGATTCCCGAGTCCTTGCGCATCGCGTCGACAACTTCACGAGTCTGGAATGCCGTGGCCTCCAGCACCGCGCGTGCGATGTGGCCCTTGTTGACATAGCGCGTAAGGCCGGCAATCACGCCGCGCGCCGTGGTCTTCCAATAAGGGGCAAACAATCCCGAAAAGGCCGGGACGAAGTACACGCCACCGTTGTCGTCAACCGTCTTGGCGAGCGATTCAATCTCGGTACTCTTCTTAATGATGCCGAGGTTGTCGCGCAGCCACTGTACCAGGGCGCCGGTAATCGCCACGCTGCCCTCGAGAGCATAGTGTGCCGGCTCGTCACCCAGCTTGTAGGCCAGCGTGGTGAGCAGTCCGAATTGCGATTGCACGGCCGTCTTGCCGGTATTCAGCAGCAGGAAGCAGCCTGTGCCGTAGGTGTTCTTGGCCTGGCCGGGCTTGAAGCAGGTCTGGCCCACCAAAGCGGCCTGTTGATCGCCCAAGTCACCGGAGATAGGAACGCCAGCGATCGCGGTGGTCTTCGCATGACCGTACACTTCGCTGCTGGAGCAGATCCTGGGCAGCATGGCTACCGGAACGCCAAAGACCTTGGTGATCTCGGTGCTCCACTGCAGGCTCTCCAGGTTCATCAACTGGGTGCGGCTGGCATTGGTGACATCAGTAACATGAATGCCGCCGTTGGTCCCACCGGTCAGCTTCCAGATGATGTAGGTATCGATGTTGCCGAAGATCGCGTCGCCCTTTTCGGCAAGTGCGCGCACTCCGGGAACATTCTCCAGGATCCAGCGAATCTTCAACCCGCTGAAATACGTCGCCAGGGGTAGTCCGGTCTTGCGGCGGAACTGGTCCTGTCCGCCGGTCTTCGAGAAATGCGCTACGTAATCGGCAGTACGAGTGTCCTGCCAGACAATCGCGTTGTAGACCGGTTTGCCAGTCTTGCGGTTCCACACCACCGTGGTCTCGCGCTGATTGGTGATGCCGACGGCGGCCAGGTCTTTGGCGGTGAGGTTCTTGGCCTTCATGGCCTCATCGATAACTTCCTGGGTACGCTGCCAGATTTCTTCGGGATTGTGCTCGACCCATCCCGGCTTGGGATAGATCTGTTCGTGTTCCTTCTGGGCCGTTGTCACGATCCGTCCGGAACGGTCAAACACGATGAAGCGGGTGCTCGTCGTGCCCTGATCGATTGCTCCAATATAATTTGCCATGAGTCCTTGGCTCCTTTTATGCGGCGAAAACTACTTATGTTTGTTTCGAAGGTGCGGGTCTTTACACCATGACGGCGTTCGTGACCAGCCCAATTTTTTCCATCATTCGGCTAATTTTCTCCGTGTACTTGTCGACGGCGCGCTGTTTTTCGCTCGAGGTCCAGTTCAAGAGGGTGGCCAAGAGCGATCCAACCACGGGCGCGGCATCGATAGCGGCCTGCCAGCTGAACAACTGCAGTCCCAGCCGTCTCGCCAGCACGTCCTCAATGGACATGGCCATTTCGTAACGCGCGGTGTAGACCACCTCCGCCTTGATGGGCGGAAGGCCCTCAACCAGGGCTGACGCATAGCGAGGCTCTTCCAGAGCGATCGCGAGAACCTTCGGTGCGTTAGTTCCGAACTTCTCCGCCAGATGCTGAGCGCTGGCCGGGGACACTTGGTACTTGTCCACCAGCATCCGCCAGTACTCTGGTTCATAGCCGTCGGATCCCTCCAGCGGATGGTGTGCGGTGCGGCATGGCACCACACCTTCTCCGAGTTGTTGGAAAACGGCATTGATCCCGTCTTCTGCCATTGCCCTGTGCGTGGTCCACTTGCCGCCCAGAACGCTAACCAATCCACTTTCCGGCTCAACCTCGATCTCGTGATCGCGGATCAGCTTCTTGGTATTAAGCGCGTCGCTCGACTTCACCAGCGGCCGCACACCCGCAATCGCACTGACGATCTGGTCGCTGCGCAGCGGATGCACGATGTAACGGTTCAGGTGGCGCAACAGATACTCAGCTTCCGCTTTGGTGACGATCATCTCGTCGTCAAGCGTTGCTTCGTCATCGGTGGTGCCCACCAGGAATCGACCCAGCCACGGAATCGCGAAGATCACGCGTCCGTCATCTGTTTTCGGAATCAGGATGGCGTCTCTGGTGGACTCCGAGTCGAGCGGCAACATGATATGCACGCCCTTGCTGAGACGCAGGCGATGAGGAATTCCTGGCTTCGCCATTTCGCGGATGTGGTCCGAGAACGGTCCGGTGGCATTGAGGAACGCTCTCGCCTGCACTTTGAACATGCGAGGCGACAGGACATCCTCAATCTCTGCCTCGTTCAGTTTCCCCTTGCTGTCTTTCCCCAGCCTGACCACGCGGGCGTAGTTGACGGCGTGCCCCCCGATGCCAGTGAAGGACTGCAGGAGCGCCATGTCGTAGCGGGCATCGTCAAACTGCCCATCGCCGTAGGCCACCGTACCTTCAAGGTCGTCCGGTTTGAGCATCGGCATGCGCTCGATGGATTCCTCCACCGTCCGGTGACGGCTGGGAAACAGGTTGCCCCGACCGGCAATCCAGTCGTAGAGCTTCATCCCGATGCGGTAGTAAAGGACATCTTTCTTGCTATAGCAGGGAACGAGAATCTCGAGCGGATGTGCCAGATACGGCGCATTATCGAGCATGAGCCGGCGCTCATGCAGAGCGCGCTTGACTACACGATATTGTCCTGCGTCCAGGTCGGCGACCGCCTGTTGCAAATAGCGGACGCCTCCGTGGACAAGTTTGGTGGAACTGCTGGAAGTTGCGGAGGCGAAGTCACCAGCCTCAATGAGGACGGTTTTCAGGCCGCGCAGTTGTGCATCCCAGGCGCAGCCCGCCCCCGTAGCCCCTCCGCCGATCACACACAGATCGAAGGTAGCGCCTTCGATTTTCCGCAATGCATCGGAGCGGCTTTTCATATCGATTCTCCGTTGTTACGAATCGTTACTGTCAGAACGTTACCTTGGTCCGGAAACCAAGAACGACGCCTGTCCCATTCTTCGGATTGGCGCCGAGGGTCTGGTAGATCTGCACCACCGGCTGAATCATGTACCATGGCGTCAACTGCGCCAGGTAGTTGATTTCGTATGCCTTCTCCGATCCCAGGACGGTGGCTCCCATGGTGGAAGCTGCCTCGGCGGCGCTGTACAGACCGCTCACCTGGCTATAGATAAATCCGAAAGCGACTGCGTCTTTGGGCCGCTTGGGGATGATTCCGTTGTAAACCACCCCGGTGGTCAGCTGTTTGTCGATTTTGTTGTACGTCTGATTGGGAGCGAAATCCATGCCAAAATGCACGTCGATTCCATTGTTGGAACCCGCCGTCGGACGGAAAATCGCCTGGTTCGCCATGAAATACACCAGGTAGTTGCTGGTATAGGGCGAAAGGTACAGCGGCACGTTGGTGAACGGGTCGGTGAACTTGCCGCCGTTATAGGCGGAACCCACTTTGTACAATCCGGGATAAAGCTTCGACTTCGAGGTCTTCGTTCCCGGCTGATCGTATTTGTAGCCTACTTCGTCGACGAACACGCCCGAGTCGTGCTTCACGTAATCGAAGCCGTATTCGCTCTGCTGATAGGGATTGCGGTTGCCCGACATGTAGGCGGCTTTGAAATAGAGCTGTGGGATAGGATCGACTTCCAGCTGTGCGGCCGGACCGGCGGCCGGGTCAAACGACTCGTAGGTCGTGAACAGGTTGCCGAAGGCATAATCCAGCGGCTCCATCAGGTAGTTGCCGCCGTAGTTCTGCACGCCGTAAAAATCCATTCCGGCAAACTGCCCGAAGCGGAGCTTTACTTTTTTCTGGAACATCGCTTCTTCAAACCACCAGGAATCCAGGCGTTCGGTGCGCGCACTGACCAGGCCGCTTGGGTTGGCGATGCTGCCCAGGTACGTCACGCCCTGAGCGTTGGTTCCAGCTCCCAGGTTGACGCCGCCCTGCCACAGACCGGTGACGTGGAAGCTGAGGCCCTTCACGTGGGCCAATTTCTCGAAGTCGATATCGACGGTACCGCGCACGCGGTTCCAGGAGGCGAACTTCTCGGTTCCTCCGCCCTGGACGTTACCGAGAAAATCGCCGACATAGAAGAAGTCGAATTTGACGCCCTTCTCTTCTTCCAGCTTGGTTCTTTGACCGCCCCAGTCGCCAAACAAATATTTCTGGGTCAAGAAATCGGTGGGAGCCGGGGTGGCGGTGGGAGCCGAAGCATCTTGCGCTGCTGCGGGAAGGGAGATAAAGAGCAGTGACAGAATAATGAAAACAGAACAGGCCGTAACCAGTTTATGTATTTCGAGTCTCTGAAGCCGTGAAGACGTCGCCATAGCTTCTCCTTTGCGCTTCTTTGCGCTGATCGTTTGGCAAGCAAAAAGCCGCCCGAAAGTAGACGTGTTCCACGACTTCAGCCCCACGGGAACATGTCGATTTCGGGCGGCTTCTCTAGAGTCTCTGCCGCACCGTAGCGAATACTAAGGAATGGGACTTAGTTTGTCTGTGATAGATAACTCAGATCGATGTGATAGATGTTCCTTATCGATCGAATACCCTGTTGGGAAACCCGGGCGGGTTTCAAGCTATCCAGAGGCTGCTGTCACTGACCGAAACCGAGCTGACGCCTTGCTGCACCAGGTCCTCGATTTCACGCAGGTTCCTGACCAGCCCGCCGGCGATTACCGGCAGCGTGGGATGGACTTTGCGCAGCTTCGCCAGGATATGCGGTGCGGTCATGGCCGGAAGAACCTCGACGGCGTCCGGCAGAAATTGATCGAGGCTCCGCAAGGAACCTAGCAGGGCGGTTGAATCGAGCAGAAAGGTGCGTTTGATCGCGAATAGCCCGCAGTCGCGTGCCGCCCGCAACGGCTCCGGATGCGTGGAGATGATTCCCAGCACCTTGCGGCGCGACAGGAACGAGACCGCAGCCTGGTCGCGCGCCAGACCGGACGCAAGGTCGAGATTCAGGATGGGTACCTTGCCATAGGCGAACGCCACGTCGGCCATCTTGCCGATGTCTTCAGGATTTCCAAACAGGAAATAGACAATTTTTCCGGGCGCGCGCGCGGCTTGGACAAGGAACTCAGGCGCACGCACGGCGGGAATGATACGAGTTTGCTCCAGCAGAGAACCAAGCCGATCGATGCTCTCCTTGAAACGAAAATCTGGAGTTTGCGGCTGGCCGTGATCGTGGCCTGACGGCCGCTCTTCCCCCTCCGTGGTTCCGCTCGAGTATGCCAGGGGTTGCGTCACGAGGTTTTCTATCTGACTCCTATGCGATGGTTATAGCCCCTGAATGAGCTTTGCGGCAGTGATTGGCATCACCTCGCGGAGGGTTGTGCGAGCAACACCCGCGAACGTTGTTACCGGCTGCCAAGATGCAGACGGTTTTCCGTTCCCGCCAGCAGGCGGCGAATATTCTGGTGATGCTTGACGATGATGAGCAGCGAGGCCAAAGCCATAAACGGTAACAGCAGGGAACGCTCTCCGGGAGGCATGAAGAGGCACGCGATCACGGGAAAGACTGCTGCCGCGGTGATCGACGCCAACGAGACGTAGTGAGACAACAGATAGATCGCCACGAACACAGCCGTGGTGATCAGCACGGCGACCGGCATAAGCCCCAGGAAAACTCCCAGCGCCGTTGCTACGCCTTTGCCGCCTTTAAACTTCAGCCACACAGGAAAAATGTGGCCGATAACGGCGGCGAGGCAGGCAATCCCCAGCGTCAGGTAACGAACCTGATGGCGCCCGCTCAAATCAGCCGCGGTATGCTCCACAAGATAACGGGCGAAGAGGACCGCAAGAAGCCCCTTCGCCATGTCGAGGACGAGGGTCAGCACACCCAGGGCGGGAGCCACACGCGCCACATTGGTTGCGCCGATGTTGCCGCTGCCCGTGGCGCGAATGTCCGCCCCTTTGAACAGCTTCACCAAAATCAGTCCGAACGGAATCGACCCGAGCAGATAGGCGACTACGGCGCTTGTTGCGTAAATTGCCGGGGGCTGCACGTGGGCATTGTGCTCCACCTACCCGACAAATTCCAGTTTGAGACTCACATTCGCATGTGATAGGAGTCGGGAACGGAGGGCCTCGCCCTGGTCGTGACCTGATTCGGCAGGGGTTTTCAGCGTGGATGCCGTATCCGGTACAATGCCCACGCGGCCAGGGTTTGCGCATCCCGGACCTGGTTGGCGCCAAGCAGTCGCTCAAACTCCGGAATGCTCATTTTTCGCACTTTCAAGTCATACTCTTCGGCGTCGGGAGCGCTTGCGCCATGTCGAAGATTGGTCGCGGCAAAAGCGTGCGTCTTCTGGCTCGAATAGCCAATGGCGATGATGATCTCCCCGAGGTATTCGAAGCCGTCAGCCTCGACGCCGGTCTCCTCTTTCAATTCGAGGCGGGCGATCTCGAGCGGAGCGATGCCGTTCTGTTCCAGGCTGCCTTGGGGAAACTCCAGCGATTGCTCGCCAATCGGATAGCGGAACTGCTCGACCAAAAAGACGTGTTCGTCCTCGAGGGCGATGATGATGGCGCTGTCATACTTTTCGACGACTCCGTAAATTCCGCGCGTCCCACTGTCGCGCTCCACCACGTCTTCGCGTACCGTCATCCAGCGGTTGCGATAGACTTCGCGTGTGCTCAGGCGTCGGATCGTCATATGAGGATCGCGACCCAGTTTCTCACGAGAGCTTCATGCGGCTGAAAAAATTCCGCACTGACTGCTCCTCAACCACGCAAGTTCGCGCGGCATATTAAAAATAATCGGCTCTCGCCCCGACTGAGGTCGGGCCCTCATACAAGAATTCGGAAATGGGTTTATCAGCAGCCTTGGACCCGGTCAAACTGGCTCTGCAGCGGAAGCGGGGCGCAAACTCGCGACACTCGCCATCCAACGCCGCGGCTGCGAATCCAATCGGCAGGAGGGTTACCATGCAGCTGGGACTCAAGAATAAGGTCGTGCTCGTCACCGGTGCGAGCCGCGGAATCGGTCGTGCCATTGCAGAAGCGTTTGCCCGCGAAGGCGCGCGGGTCGGGATGAATTCGCGCGATCAAGACGAGTTGCAAAGGGTCGCGGGCGAGATCCGCCAGTCTACGGGAGCAACCGTCGAGGCCTTTCCCGCCGATCTGTCCCGCAGCGAAGCCGCGAAAGAGATGGTGGACAAGGCAGCGGTTCGTTTGGGCCCGATCCAGGTACTGGTGAACAACGTTGGTGGCGTGGGAGCGTTCGCTGCCTTCGAAGACCTTACCGACGACGATTGGACAAGCATCTTCAACCTGAATGTGATGTCGGCCGTGCGCGCCACGCGCGCTGCTCTGCCGTACATGCAGATGCTGCGATGGGGGCGGATCATCAACATTTCCAGCGAGTCCGGAACGCAACCGGACGCCATGATGCCGCATTACAACGCGTCGAAAGCGGCGATGAACAGCCTCACCAAAAGCCTGTCGAAAGCTTACGCACGTGACGGCATCCTCGTGAACGCGGTATCGCCGGCGTTCATCTTGACCCCGCTGCTGGACGAAATGCTTACGAAGCTGGCGACGGACAGAGGCACCAGCCGCGATGAGGCGGAAGCGCAGTTCCTGGCGCAGAACCGTCCTCACATCGAATTGAAGCGTCCGGGGACCAGCGAAGAGGTTGCAGCGGCGGTGGTGTTTCTCGCCTCTGAGCCGGCCTCCTATATTACCGGCAGCAACCTGCGCGTGGACGGCGGCTCGGTCGCGAGTATCTAACAGCGCAGACTTCGGGGATGGCGAAGGTTCAGCGGGGATGCCGTCCGTTGGAGCCGTTGGTCTTGCCGGGGAGCCCGGGCTTGTTTCCGCCGTCGCGGCCAGGTTGCAGCGGTTTGGCAGCGCCGTCGAAGATGAGGTCGACGACATCGTCGACAAATTTTTCCGTGAGCCCGCCCTGCCAGATGAGAAAGCGCATGTAGATTGCGCCGTACAGCGAGTCCAGCACCAGGTCTTTATCGACATTGCGGGGAATTTCGCCGCGATCGATCCCGCGCTGCAGAATCTGACAGGCGTCAATCCGTTTGGGGCGCACGAAGCGCTCGCGAAAAGCTTCGGCGACTTCTTTGTCCGATTGACCGCCGCTGATGAGAGCAGCGACGATTTTTCCGCGGCGGCCCCGCAGAATCTCAACCCACTGCTTCATTTGCAAACGAATATCGGCCCTCACGGCACCGGTATCGGGAAAGCGCAGCTGTTTGGCGGCATGAGAGACAAACGCATCGGCAACCAGCGATCCCTTGTTGGGCCACCAGCGGTAGACGGTGGCTTTTCCGACGTTGGCGTCGGCGGCGATGGCTTCAATCGACAGGTCCTGAAATCCGGTATGTTCCAGCAGACGCATGGTGCTGCGCAGGATGGCGCGCCGTGACTGCTCGCTGCGCGGCCTGCCCGGCGGGCGCTTGGCCGCAGTGATGTTCAGTTCCGGCGATTTTTCGCTGCTGGCAACCGGCATTTGCTCCATGGCTGAACCTTAGCATATATTGAATCAATACGTACCGTATCGAATCAAAATTTTTTGCGCCGCGCCTTTGTGAGTTAACTCTCACCAGGACTGAACTGTAGGTTTCCGCGGTACCTGGAGTTTTTCCGAAGCGATGTGGATTGTAGCCCTCGCCCTCAGGCGTCCTTATACGTTCGTTGTCATGGCGCTCGTGCTGATCATTCTGACGCCCTTGGTGATCCTGCGGACGCCGATCGACATTTTTCCCGACATCAACATTCCCGTCATCAGCGTGGTGTGGAACTACGCCGGCCTCGCCCCTTCGGAGATGGCCGACCGCATCGTCACCAACTCCGAACGCGGCATTACGGTCACCGTCAACGACATCGAGCACATGGAGTCGACGTCGCTCAACAGCATCGGCGTCATCAAGATTTTCTTTCGTCCCGGGGCCAATATTCAGACCGCGCTGGCGCAGGTAACCGCCATCGTGCAGACCACCGTGCGCGGCTTGCCGCCGGGAACCACGCCGCCCCTGGTCATCACCTATTCGGCTTCCACCACGCCGATCGTGCAGCTGGGTCTCAGCAGCAAGACGCTGCCCGAACAGCAGCTCTTCGACCTCGGCCAGAACTTTTTGCGCACCCAGCTTGCGACCGTACACGGCGCTGCCATGCCCTATCCCTACGGCGGCAAGGTTCGGCAGATTCAAGTCGACCTGGATATGCCGCGGCTCCAGGCCAATGGCCTGTCGCCCAATGACATCGTCAATGCGTTCAACGCGCAGAACCTGATTCTCCCTTCCGGCACCACCAAGCTAGGCTCGCTCGAATACCAGGTGGAGATGAACGGCACGCCTCAGACCATTGCCGAACTCAACGCCCTGCCGGTGAAGACGGTGAATGGCGCTACGATCTACATGCGCGACGTGGCCCATGTTCGCGACGGCTTCCCGCCACAGACCAACATCGTTCGCCAGGATGGGGTGCGCGGCACCCTCATGTCGATCTACAAGATCGGCAGCGCCTCGACGTTGGAGATCGTGCAGGCGGTGAAGAATGTGGTGCCGATTGCAGCCCAATCTCTGCCGCCGGACCTGACCATCAAGACATTGTTCGATCAGTCGCTGTTTGTGCGCGCCTCCATCAATGGCGTTCTACGCGAAGCTTTGATCGCTGCTGCTTTGACGGCGGTGATGATCCTGCTCTTCCTGGGAGACTGGCGTCCCACCATCGTCATCTCGGTTTCCATCCCGTTGTCGATTTTCGTTTCCGTGCTTCTGCTGAGCGCACTCGGCGAGACGATCAACATCATGACGCTGGGAGGACTGGCGCTGGCGGTCGGAATTCTGGTCGACGACGCGACCGTGGAAATCGAGAACATTGAGCGCAATCTTGCGCAGGGCAAGGAGATGAAACAGGCGATTCTCGATGGTGCGCAGCAGATTGCGGTGCCGGCCTTCGTCTCCACGCTTTGCATTTGCATCGTATTCGTGCCCATGTTCTTTCTCACCGGCGTGGCGAAGTTTCTGTTCGTGCCGCTGGCCGAAGCCGTAGTCTTTGCCATGCTCGCGTCGTACTTCCTCTCGCGAACCTTGATCCCTACGCTCGTGATGTACATCATGCGCGGGCACGAGCACCGTGAGGGCGGCCCCAGGACGTTCATGGGACGCTTTCAGCGGAAATTCGAACGTGGCTTTGATCGCTTCCGCGAGGACTACTACCAGCTGCTCGAAACCACGCTGGAACATCGCGGGATGTTCGCCATATTTTTCATTACCTTCTGCGTGCTGTCGCTCGGACTGGTGTTTTTTCTGGGTGAAGATTTCTTTCCCTCCGTCGATGCAGGTCTGATGCGGCTTCACGTGCGCGGCCGCGCGGGCCTGCGCGTCGAGGAAACTGCCCGGCTCTGCGATGAAATCGAAGCGGTTCTGCGCCAGGAGATCCCGAAAGACGAAATCAAGACCATCCTCGACAACATCGGTGTTCCCTACTCGGGGTTGAACCTGTCGTACAGCAACTCAGGTGTGATCGGCAGCAGCGATGCGGAAATTTTAGTGGGCCTCGATGCAGAACATCATCATCCGACGCCCGAGTATGTTCGCAAGTTGCGCGTCGATCTGCCGCACCGCTTCCCCGGCGTCGAGTTCTTCTTCCAGCCCGCCGACATTGTGACGCAGATTCTGAACTTCGGCCTGCCCGCGCCTATCGACGTACAGGTGGTGGGCGCCAATATGCAGCAGAACTACGTTATCGCGCAGCAGATTGCCAACAAGATGCGCCGCATCCCCGGCGCGGCCGACGTTCATGTGCAGCAGATGATGGACCTACCGACCCTGCACATGCAAATGGACCGCACACGCATAACGCAAGTAGGACTGAACGCCCATGACGTTGCCCAGAGTGTGCTGGTGTCGCTGAGCGGCAGCTTTCAGACCGCTCCCAGCTTCTGGCTGAATCCCACGAATGGCGTGACCTACCAGGTAGCCGTGCAATCGCCGCAATATCGCATTCTGTCGCTGCAGGACCTGATGAATACTCCGGTAAACGATCCGGCGTCACCGAATCAGCAGGTACTGGGGAACCTGGTGCAACTCTCGCCCGCCTCGCGACCGGCAGTGGAGACCCACTACAATGTGCAGCCGGTAATGGACGTGTACGCCAGCACCCAAGGCCGCGATCTCGGCGGCGTGGCGGCGGATACGCAGAAAGTTCTGCAGCCGTTTCAGCAGCATCTGCCACGCGGCACGCGGATTGTGGTTCGCGGCCAGGTCGAGACCATGCGGTCGTCGTTCTTCGGACTAGGCATCGGCCTGCTGATGGCGATCCTGCTGATTTACTTTCTGATCGTGGTCAACTTTCAATCGTGGCTCGATCCCTTCATCATCATCACCGCGCTGCCCGGAGCGCTGGCCGGCATCTGCTGGATGCTGCTGTTGAGCCGTACCACGTTGAGCGTTCCCGCCTTGACCGGCTCGGTCATGTGCATGGGTGTGGCCACGGCCAATTCGATTCTGATGGTGTCGTTCGCCCGCGATCGCATGAACGCCGGCATCGGCGCCGTGCAGGCCGCGCAGGAAGCGGGTTTCACGCGAATTCGCCCCGTCTTAATGACGGCGCTGGCGATGATTATTGGCATGGTCCCGATGGCGCTGGGCTTTGGCGAGGGTGGCGAGCAGAATGCTCCCCTGGGACGTGCCGTAATCGGCGGCCTGTTGTTTGCTACCGTAGCTACGTTGTTCTTTGTGCCGTCGGTTTTTGCCATTATTCACGGACACCGCGAAAAGCGGGCGTCCAAGCTTAGCGAAGCGTAATCGCTCTATTGGAGCTATCGGATCATGAATTCGGAGCATGACAACAACGCAGCCCAGGTGCTCGAACCTGAGCGGAAAGATCCTCAAGGCGAACACCACGCGCCGGAAATTACGCCGCCGCCGAAGCTTCCCCCGGCCCCTCCGCGTACCGCGCTGATGATGGTCGGAGTCTTGCTGATGGTGCTGCTCATCGGCGGGGTCGTGGTGTTTGTTACCCGCAACCACACGCAGCATGTGTTGGCGGACGAGACGGAAATGGCTTCGATCCCTACCGTTGCCGTGGTTCATCCGATTGCCGAAAAGCCCAACGAAGAACTTCAGCTGCCCGGCACGCTGCAGGCCTATGAAGACTCGCCGATCTTCGCCCGCACCAGCGGCTACCTGCGCAAGTGGTATCGCGACATTGGCAGCCGTGTCACCAAGGGCGAACTGCTGGCCGACATCGACACTCCGGAAGTCGACCAGGAACTGATGCAGGCACAAGCCGCTCGCCAACAGATCGTGGCGCAACTCGAATTGGCAAAGATTTCCGCGCAGCGTTGGGAGAACCTGCGCAAAACCGATTCAGTTTCGCAACAGGAAGCCGATCAGCAGACCAACGGTTACCAGCAAGCGACCGCCAACCTCGCGGCTGCCGACGCCAACGTTCGCCGACTCAATGAACTCGAAGGCTTTAAGCACGTATATGCTCCCTTTTCGGGCGTGCTTACCCGGCGCAATGTCGATCCCGGCGCGCTGATCAATGCGGGGTCCACGACCGGCCGCGAGATGTTCGACCTCGCCCGCACCGACCCCTTGCGCGTGTACGTGAGTGTTCCCCAGGCCTACGCGCCGGCGATCAAAGTGGGCATGAACTCGACTGTGACCCTGCAGGAATTTCCCGATCAGAAATTTCTGGGAATCGTGGTGCGCACTGCGGAGTCGATCGATCCGGTCAGCCGCACCTTGCTGACCGAAGTGGATGTGCCCAACAAAGACAACAAATTGTTGCCGGGATCGTTCGGCGTGGTTCACTTCCTTCCGCACATTACCGCGCCGCGGGTCACGGTTCCGGTGAATGCCATGCTGTTCCGGGCGGAAGGGCCGCGGCTGGCCGTGGTTGGCCCGAACAATGTTGTGGATTTGCGTCCGATCGTGATCGGCAGGGATTACGGAGCGACGCTCGAAGTTCTGGGCGGCGTCAGCACGGAAGACCGCATCGTGATTAATCCCGCCGACTCGCTGGAGAACGGACAAAAGGTAAACATTGCGACTCCGAACCAGGGCGGAGGCAACGCGTCGTGAAGTTAACCGAAATTGGACTGAAGGGGCGCGCCTTAAGCTGCCCCGGTGAAGGATTTCCTTTTGGGATCGGGCTCCAGCGCGCGACAGCCGGCCCTCAGAATCGCCGACTGAACTCAACCCGCCGGGAACAAGAAAATTGCTGCTACGCCGCACCTCAAGGTGCCCCCCTTCAGAGCTCTTACCGGCTTTTTAGGTTTTCGCGGCTTTGTTTCGGTTTACTTCCGGTATTGCTGCTTGCCGGATGCGTGGTCGGACCCAAGTATCAGCGTCCCGCGGTGCAAACGCCGACGGCCTTCAAGACGCAGGGCCCGTGGCGTGTCGCTGCCCCCAAAGATTCCATTCCCAAGGGGCCATGGTGGGAGATCTTCAACAACGCGGAACTGAATGGATACGAGCAGCAACTATTGCAAGCCAACCAGTCGCTGGCAGCCGCGCAGGAGCGTCTTGCGCAGGCCCGCTCGCTGGCCAAGGTCGCTTCCGCGTCGCTGTTTCCGCAGGTCAGCACCGACCCTAACGCCGACCGGAATCGCGTATCGGCCAATCGACCCCTGGTCAGCGTGATCGCGCCCCGGCAGGCGATCACGCAGAACTTTTTCGACATTCCGTTTTCGTTGAATTACGAGCCCGATCTCTTCGGCAAGTACCGCAAGAATCTGGAGGCCTCGAATGCAACACTGCAATCGACCGCTGCCGATCTGCAGAATGTGCAGCTTGTGCTCACTGCTGAGTTGGCCGCCGACTACTTCACGCTGCGCGAACTCGACGCAGAAACGGCCGTCGTGCAAAAGTCAGTCGACATTCAGCAGCGCGGGCTGCAGTTAGTGGAGTACCGCCATAACGGCGGCGTCGCTTCGGGGCTTGACTTGGCCCAGCAGCAGACGCTGCTCGACTCGACCGCCACGCAGTTGCATCTGGTGCAGGAGCAGCGTGCCAATTACGAGCACGCGATTGCTGTACTCACCGGCAATCCGGCATCCACCTTCAGCGTTCCGGTCGCTCCCTTGAAGACCCCAGTGCCCGCAATTCCCGTTGGGGTACCGTCCGATCTGCTGGAGCGGCGTCCGGACATCGCCACAGCCGAACGCCAGATGGCCTACGAGAACGCGTTGGTCGGCGTCGCGAAGGCGGCGTTCTATCCCCAGCTCACGATCTCCGGCGGGGGAGGCTGGCAGAGCACCGACATCACCAATCTCATCAGCGGACCTAGCGTTTTTTGGGCCCTCGGCGGCGACCTGCTGCAACCAATCTTCCAGGGTGGACGCATTCACGCCAACTACGAAGCGAGCAAGTCAGCGTATGACGAATCGGTCGCCAATTACCGGCAGTCGGTATTGACGGCGTTCCAAGAGGTCGAGGACGGGCTGTCGAACCTCTCTACCCTGTCCGAGGCGGCGGTCTCCCAGGCGGCCGCCGTGCAGGATTCGGAGCGCTACCTGCAAATCGCCAACAACCGCTACGTCGGTGGAGTCACTACCTATCTCGACGTGATCACTGCGCAGTCGACGCTGCTGACCAACGAGCGCCTTGCAACTCAACTGCTTGGCCAGCAGATGGTAACATCGGTGTATCTGGTTAAGGCTCTCGGTGGAGGCTGGGACGCGTCGGCCATTCAAAACGAGCAATACCATCCCAAAGCGATCCAGGTCGTACAGCAGTAACTAATCGTGAACCGCGCTTGCGGCCCGCAGTTACAGCGACTCAGCCAGCGCATTTTTCCCGTTTTGGAACGGCATCGTCGATTTATTACTCGTGCCCGCAGAATCTGCTTGATTTGCCGAGCTGTCTCTCTAGAATTGAAGTTGAGGACGCGGGAAGCTTGTTCTTCCTCTCCTGCCATCCTCAAAAATCTATAGAAAGTGGCACGAGACCACATGCTCTTCACTTCAATCCGTCCTCGGGTTTCTTCCCCGTCTGGCGGCACCTACGTCGCCAAATCTTCGGTTGCGCAAAGTTTTCATCGCCTCGCACAAAACGCTCCGTGGTGTCCTGATTTGTGGGCAGAGAGGCGCGCGTACTGGCTGTTCGATGTATTGATCGCAATCCGGCTTTGGCTGAATTTCCAAGTTTTGTTAGCCTTCAAATTCCTGAGGGGCGGCAACTTCCTGCTCACCGGCAGCGTTGCAACGAATTCGTCGCTGCGGTGTGAGTCGTGTGGCAGGTTGCAAAGCGGTGTGGAGAACGGGGACGAGCCCGATCGCGGCGAGCGGTTGCAGCGTCGGAGCCGCTGCCAATCCGGGGAAATAAGGGATGCGATGACGGTCAAAGCGGACATTGCAGTCATCGGACTGGGCGCGGTGGGCTGCGCGACGCTATATCAGGCAGCATTGCGCGGAGCGCAGGTGATCGGGCTTGACCGCTTTCATCCGCCGCACGATCAAGGCTCGTCGCATGGCGATACGCGCATCACGCGCCAGGCGATTGGCGAAGGACGCGAGTTCGTTCCGCTGGTACTGCGCTCGGACGAGATCTGGCAGAAGCTTGAAGCGGACACAGGTTTGACGTTGGCGACCCGGCATGGCGGACTGGTGATGGCATCGGCCGGGGTCGCGGGCAGCCACCACGGCTCGCATTCCTTCGTGGAGGACACCATCCAGGCGGCGGCAGAATTCGGCATCGCGCACGAGACGCTGAACGCGGAGGAGGTGCAGCGCCGTTATCCGCAGTTCCGTCTGCGCGGCGACGAGATGGGTTACTTCGAACCTGGCGCAGGATTTCTGAGGCCCGAAGCCTGCATCACCGCGCAGCTTTCCGAGGCGAAGCGGCTGGGTGCGAATGTCTTCACCGGCGAAACCGCCCTCGAATTGAAAGCGGCAGCAAACAGTGTCGAGATTGTGACGGACCGCAACACTTATTCAACCAGTCACGCGATCGTGACCATCGGCCCATGGATCCGAGAGTGGCTGGCCGCACATAAGTCCCTATTTCGCATTTACCGGCAGGTGATGAACTGGTTCGCGATCGCCCAGAACGCCGAGCGCTATTCCCCCGAGCGCTTCCCCATTTTCATCTGGCTCACGGGCGCTGAGCCTCGCGACATGCTCTACGGCTTTCCAGCTGTTGACGGTTCCGCGGGAGGGGTGAAGGTCTCCACCGAGCAGTACGACGCAACCGTAGACCCTGCGCACGTTTCGCGAACCGTCCCCGCGGCTGAGGTCGACGCTATGTTCGCGGAATACATTCAACCGCGATTTCCGGATCTGTCGGGCCGCTGTCTGCGCAGCCAGACCTGTCTGTACACGGTAACGCCGGACGCGAAATTCATCGTCGATCGACTTGGCGATGACAGCAATGTTCTGTTTGCTTCGGCGTGCTCGGGACATGGCTTCAAACATTCGGCAGCGCTGGGTGAAGCCCTTGCACTGCAATCGTTAGGGGACCCCGCGATGGACCTGTCCCCTTTTCGGCTGCGGAGATTTGGGTGACCAGGGCCCATTCGGGCCATCGACAACGGCATAAGATTGCGTTAGCGTATTTGGCCGAGGCCTCGAAGTATGAAGCGATCCCTCGGTGACGTGCTGGCCGGAAAGTCCTCAGCCCCGGAGTATCGGTGGCGAACCGATGCCCAGACGGAATGGCGTCCGCCCGAAGAGAACGCGTGGCGTTACGGCAAGCCGGCTTCTGCTCCCAAAGAGAATCAGAGACCGCTCTCGCGTCGAATTGCTGAAGTTTTGCTCGCGACCTCAGCCTTGCAGGAGCTCCTGCGACGTCATCCGGACTGGATTCACAAGTTCATCCACTTCTTCAATCGATGACCGGGACGCTCTCGCGCACTCTGCCGCGCTTACGTCGAAGATCTCGCTCGGCCTGACGACTGAAAAAGATGATTCCCGCATCATCAGCCACAGTCGCCGGCAAAAGCAGGTTCCTCCACTCCGCTTCGCTGCGGTCGGAACGACGACGAGTAGGCGGGAACGCTGCATCGGAACGACGAGGAATGGGCTGGTTCGCTTCGGTCCGAAGAACAATGTATTCGAGACGGGCTCCGATTGAATGCATAACGAATGAGAGAATTTGTCAGCAATGACAAGAATCCAAGGCGACAAGCCACTCTGGAACTCGAAGTTACGTCGTATATTCCATGTTCATGAAGTTCCTCTCGGTCGCGGTCATGCTGCTGCTCCCCACCGCCTTGGCCCAAAGCCAAAGCGCACCCCCCAACCCGCGTCCCCGTGCCGCTCAACTGGGGCTCAAGGTAGGTATTCTGCCGGCGGGGGCGCTCAATGCGATCACCGACGTCGCCGGGGTCACAGTCGGTCAAACAACCATCATTCGCGGTGACAATATTCGGACCGGCGTGACGGCTGTCCTGCCGCACTCGGGCAATCTCTATCGCGAGAAAGTGCCGGGCGCGATTTTCGTGGGAAATGGTTTCGGGAAACTGACAGGATCGACGCAAGTGGACGAGATGGGCGACATCGAAGCGCCAATCCTGCTTACCTCTACGACGAGTGTGCCGCGCGTTGCCGACGCGCTGACCAGCTACATCCTGAATCTGCCGGGGAACGAAGACATCCTGTCGGTCAACCCAGTCGTTGGCGAGACGAACGACGGATACCTGAGCGATATTCGCGGCCGTCATATCACGCCTGACGATGTTTTCGCCGCTATCAGGAACGCCAAGGGCGGACCCGTCGAAGAGGGCGATGTCGGCGCGGGAACAGGTACAGTGGCTTTTGGTTGGAAAGGAGGGATTGGGACGGCGTCGCGCCGCCTGCCTGCCAATCTGGGCGGGTACACGGTGGGGGTTCTCGTGCAGACGAATTTTGGTGGCGTGCTCACCATCGCGGGCGCTCCGGTTGGCCAGGAACTAGGCCAATACTATCTGCGCAAAGAACTTGAGCAGGCAGGCAGCGGGAAGGACCGGGCAGACGGGTCGTGCATGATCATCCTAGCAACGGACGCTCCCCTCGATGCCCGCAATCTCAAGCGACTGGCCGCCAGGGCGCTGCTGGGCGTGGCTCGAGCGGGCAGTGCAGCGTCAAATGGCAGCGGCGACTATGCAATCGCATTCTCGACCGCGCCGCAGGTGCGGATCCGCACGCAAGACAAAGCGCTGACGCGCCATGTCGAGGTATTGACCAACGACGCGATGTCGCCGCTGTTTCTGGCGGCGATCGAAGCAACCGAGGAGGCAGTCTACAACTCTATGCTGCGGGCCACCACAATGACTGGAAATGGGCACACGGTTGAGGCGCTCCCCATTGATAAGACCGTGGAGATCCTCAGGAAGCACCGAGTCATCGAGTGAAGGCTGAAGAGTGTCGCGGTCAGAGTGGCAGTGATTGGAGATGTGCTCCGCTGGGATGACACTGCGGAGATGATTCCCTCGCGTCAGCACGCTCGCCCAATGAAAAGCAGGTTCCTCCACTCCGCTAGGCTGCGGTCGTAATGACGACGAGTGGGCGGGAACGCTGCATCGGAACGACGGCGACGGCCAGAGCGCCACAGGACCATGGCCGCCGAATGCGTTTACTTGGGGGGCGCACCGGGAGGTTCGGTGGGATCAGACTGGTTCTTTGATTTGTGAAACAGCTTGTGCGAGATATCAGGCCAGAACTCCAGCACCAGGTTGCCTGCGGCTCCGTAGGCAAAGGCGATGGCAGTGCGGCTCATGGTGAGTCCAAAGCCGCGATCTTCGGCAGGATAGTAGGCGTTGGAAATGCTGCCTGCGGTCAGTCCGCCGAGCACGTTCGACCAGTGGAACGTCCAGCCGCCGGAATCTTTGCGGGCGACGAACTCGCGGTTCAGCGCCCACCACAAGCGATCTTTCTTGGGACCTTGGCCTAGACGGAAATACCGCGGGTCCTGCTTGAAGAGCACGGGATAAACATAATTGCTGAAGAAGTTGCTGTCGGCGCTGTCGGCAAAGGCCGAACCGTAGCGTTTCGCGTATCCGCTAGCTCCCTGTCCATATTCCTCGAAGCTATCCTGCGCCTGGCTGAGTCCCGCCTGCGCCCCTACCGCGAAGTAGATGAAGGGATCGAGATAACCCTTCGCCATCAAGTGAAACTTCTGTCCTGAGGTTAGCGGAGGAGCGTTGAGCCGGTTGGTGACACCGAACATGGGCACCACCGCCAGCATGCGCTGCGATTCCTCCCGCTTGAGGATCGCCGCTTCGTCTTCAGCGGAGGGCGCATCGACAGGCGGCTTCTGCGCCGCATCACCTTGCGCGGCAGCTCCCGTTGTGGCAGCAGGATTGGTTTGTCCCTGCTGGCACTGCCCCAACGGAACACCTAGGCAGGCAAACACAAGGAACAGAACAGGATCACGAAGGTTCATAGATAGGGGCTTCCTGGCTCTCCCCCTTGAGCGAGGAAACCCAGGGCGGGGTAGACGGAACTGCTCATAGTATTCGCCATTTTGACGGGCTTGGTTCCAGCTTATCAAAGAACCCGAGTAGCTGCTGTTTGGCCCCAAAAGTAAGGTCATGCAAGTTGCTGGCTGTCCCCTGTCTTTGAAGGAGTTAGCCGCTTTTGCCTTGAGGCGGCCAACCCTGGATGCAGCCCGAATGTCTAATTGTAGCGATCGAGAAACCCTGAGACAGTTTCCGCAGCGGCCGCTGGTCAACCCTGCCGTAGCCTTCAGAACAACGATTTTCCCTCGTGAATTAGGAGTTACCCCATGTCCGCTGTTCGATTTCTCCTCTTTGCAAGCCTTGCGACAACACCCCTCCTATTGCACGGAGCTACCTTACCTTGCACGGCGACGACCGATCGCACGGTAAACATTTGCTCTCCGGTGGCGAATTCGACCAACAGCTCACCGGTGCAGATCACGGCGGCGGCTCTGGACAAGGAGCACCCGATCACGGCGATAATTGCCTATGCGAATTCGACCAAAGTTGCCAGCAGCACGAGCGGAACGCTGTCGGCGTCAGTCGCTCTGGCAGCGGGAAGCTACTCACTGGTCGTGCGTGCCTGGGATTCCAGCGGATATTACTTCTCGACGGCGGAGAATTTCACGGTGTCGTCAGGATCACCGACGGTAACGATTGCCGCCAGTCCCAACCCCATTCAGCAGGGGCAGACTTCGGTCTTGACGGTCACCGCCACCAATGCGACGTCGGTGAAGGTGACCGACAACGTGGATGACAACGTGTACAACTTGCCGGATACAGGAGGAACGATCAGCGTTTCCCCGGCGGAGTCTACGGTTTACACCGCGACGGCCAGCAATGGCCAACAACAGGCCACCGCCTCCGTGGACCTCACCGTGCAAGGTTCCGGCGACATCACGGCAGTGAATCACGTGGTCTTCCTGATGCAGGAGAATCGCAGCTTCGACACTTATTTTGGCATGCTGAATCCCTATCGCAAGGCCAACGGCTTCAGTATCGGCGAGGACGGCAAAGAGTATGACGTCGATGGCATCGACGACAAGCTGACGAAGATCAGCAACAAAGACGATGAGAATGACGTGTTCACTCTCTTTCATTCCACCAGCAGCTGCCTCGACGATATGACGTCGGCGTGGCTGGAAAGCTATGGCGATGTGAATCGCTATGACTTTTTGACGAGCCGGCCGATTCTGATGGACGGTTTCGTACACACAGCCGAGGGATATGCGAAATCGGGACAGGGCAGCGGTAGCTTCACCGATTTGAAGGGCCAGCGCGCCATGGCTTATTACACTGACGAAGCCTATGACCAATCGCGCCCTGAGCTGAATTATTACTACTGGATGTCGTCACAGTTTGCGCTGTCGGACCGCTGGTTCTCACCGGTGGCGAGCAAGACGATTCCCAATCGCATAGCTACGATCGCGGGTGGTACCACGCAGGGCTATGTTCATGATCCAGGCAACGACGATCATGCGCCGCAGTACACCAACGAGACGATCTTCCAATTGCTGGACGCGCACCAGATCAGCTGGAAGATCTACTACGCGCATGTCAACAGTGATGGCACTCCCTCGACCACGTTCACGTACTTCTCGTACTCGGGCAAGTACATCTACCGGCAGAATGGCAAGCTGATTATTGACGCCAGGCATATAGCGCCGATCAGCCAGTACTACACCGATGTGGCGAACGGTACGCTTCCCCGGTTCTCCTATCTCGAAACCGATTATGGGGTGGAGGACGAGCATCCCGGCTCGGGACAATCGATCCTCAGTGGCCAGCAATTCGTCTCCAAAGTCATTAATTCGCTGATGTACAGCCCGTCGTGGAAGGACTCGGTGTTCTTCCTGAGCTTCGACGAAGCTGGTGGGCCGTACGACCACGTCCCGCCTGTGCCGGACTATACAAACCTGAATACCGACTCCTCGCTGGCCGGATTGGAGGGAGATGTACGTCCGATCGCGGTGAATCCCGATGGATATTTGCCATGCACTCCGGCCACGCTGGGCGACTATACCCATCATTGCGATCTACGTCCCGCCGATCCGGGGGCCAACTCCAATGATGCGGCCCACGTATATGGCTTCGCGGCCCAGATCGGCTTCCGGGTGCCCAACATGATCGTGTCTCCGTTCAGCCGTAAACATTATGTGGGACACCTGGCCATGGATCACACAGCGGTCGTGCACTTCCTCGAGGAGCGCTACGGGCTGCCCAACCTGACGAATCGCGATAAAGTACAGCCAGACCTGCTGGATTTCTTCGACTTCGCCAATCCGCCGTGGGCGACACCGCCGAGCCAGAGCGAAGTACCGGTGCCACCGACCGTGGGCCCGACCTGCCATCCGACGACGTTTGTGCCGTGAGGAAGAGCGTAGGGTGAGAGTTGGCGGGACGCCAGCCATGTTTTGTTCCCCGAGTGGGATCGAGGCTGGAAAGAAAAGCGCGAACAGCGACAAGCGAGGCGCGGCCGCTCAGGCGTTTTGTGTAGCCGGCCTCGCGTTCGAGGAGCGAATCAAGGCAAACGTTGTGACGTCGTTGTGGGTGGGCGCGGCACGCATGTAATCGCGCACGGCCGACAGCATCTGCTCGGTTAAGGCGGAGGCGTTGTCCAGCGGAAGGCGCTCGAAGTGCTGTTTTACGCGCTCCAGGCCAAACTCGCGACGTTCGTAGGGCGCTTCGACGACCCCACGCGAAACCAGCAGCAGCGACGCTCCAACCGGCACCGCGATGGTAGGCGCTTCATAGGTGGCGGCGCTCAGCAATCCAAGAGGCAGACCCGTGGAGGGTAGCTCGGTGATCTCCGAGCCCTGGCGCAAAAGTCCCGGGGTGTGACCGGCGTTGACGTAACAGACGGTTCCAAGATCTTCGTTGTAGCAGCCAAGAAAGGCTGGGCACGACCGAATGCCACCGGCGATTTTCAGGATGCACAGGTTCAGCCCGAGGCAGAATTCCATCATCGAATCCGCTTCGTTGATATCGTCGTGGGGAAACTTCTCCTGGCCGATCTGGAGAAACGCCTCCCGCGCGGCATCGACGATGGCATAATTCTCTGCATGCTGTCCCGCGACATCGAGCAGACCGAAGAGCACGCGGCTGGGGCTGACGCGCACGAAATGGTAGAAGTCCCCGCCTTTTCGGTTGCCCTGTATCATGCCGGCCAAATCGGCGCCGAAAAGCACGGGAAAGTCGGTACGCGCGGCCTCGGGAGGAACAGTTTTGTTCTCGCGCTTGAAAAGCTGTTTAAAATTCATGCCTGCACTCGTCTGTGGGATAGAAGAAGGCTAAGAACGCTTATGGCGGAGCCGGCAACCCAACGCCTCGTCCACTGTACTCTGAACTGGAAGAAATAATAGCGCGAACATGCGGTTTGCAATATGCTGTTCAACCGGCTTTTGTTCAGAAGGTAGTGACGCGATGGTCGCGAACGTTACATCTGCGATGAAAGTGCCGGGGCACGTGGCACCATCGAACAAAGTGTCCCCACCATGGAGGGCGGTACCGTGCGAATTGTGAGCGTGGGCGAAATTCTTTGGGACGTCATCGGTGACGCGGAATATCTGGGCGGAGCTCCGCTGAACTTCGGCGCGCACGCGCGGAAGCTCGGCCACGAGGTAATGCTGCTGAGCGCCGTGGGCGACGACGAGCGGGGACGCCGTGCGCTTGGGCTCTTGCGGAAGCGTGGCATGTCGACGGAGTTTATCCAGGTGCTGCCGGGCCAGAACACCGGAACTGCAGAGGTCGATCTGGATCCGGAGGGCAAGCCCAGCTTTCGCATCGTGCGGCCGGCAGCCTATGACTTCGTGAACCTGCAAAGAAGCGATCTGCGGCGGATTGCTGAGTTGCAGCCGCAATGGATCTACTTCGGCACGTTGCTTCACATGTCGGAACAGGCGCTGGCTTCGACACTCCGGTTGCTGGAGGCAGTGCCCACGGCGAAACGCTTCTACGATGTCAACTTGCGTGAAGGTCACTGGCACATTTCTGCGGTAGAGCAACTGTCGTCGCACGCTACGGTGGTGAAACTGAGCGACGCCGAAGCCGAATTTCTGGATGTTCCCATCCACGCCGAAGGACAAGGAACATCGGTCGAAGATTTCTGCCGCCGTTGGATGGCGCAGTACGGTTGCCAAATCATGTGTGTCACCTTCGGCGAACGTGGCAGCGCGATCCTGAAAGACAACAAGTACACCGAAGTTCCCGGATATCGGGTGCACGTGGCGGACACGGTGGGAGCGGGCGACGCCTTTTCGGGAGCGTTCCTGCACGGGCTTGAGCAAGGCTGGGATGCCGAACGGATCGGCCGATTTGCCAACGCTGTGGGGGCCCTGGTAGCCAGCCGTGCGGGTGCGCTTCCCGACTGGAATGTCCACGAGGTGCTGGCCTTGATGAATGCAGCTGCCGAACCGCACGTCAAGACTGCCACCTAGAACTTGATCGACGTTAGAAACGGCGAATCGATTTTGAGTGGCAGAGGAGGTGGACTAGAATATCTCCATGCTTCGCAACAGCTGGTTGATTCCGTGCCCGTCACTTCGCATGGGTTTGCTCGCGGGCATGCTTTGCGCCGCGGCGATCGCCTTTTCACAGACATCCGCTCCGCCTCCGACGCAGCAACCGGTACCGGCGGCCCAGCAATCCTCTGGCACACCGCAGGCGCCGACAGCTGCTCCAGCAGTCCAAAGGCCAGTCGCCGATTTGAAGGTGGTGTCTGCGGCAAACGATCATCTGCAGGTCGAGGTGCTGGAAAGCAGCAACTTAAGCAAGGTTTTCAAGGCCATCTGCGCGGAACAGAAGCTGGATTGCACGGGCGCAGATACGCTGGCAGGCTATCCGGTCCCGAAAATGCAGGTGGATGGCACGCTGCGCGAGGTGGTCGATAATCTGCTCGAAGGCACGAACATCAATTATCGCTACACGCGAGCCACTGGCGCAATCAAGGCCAAGCTGGTGCTTCTGGGACACGCCCCTCAGGGGAACAATGCAGCGCTACCGCCAAGAGGTTCGACAGAAAATGTTCCGCCGACGCCGCTACACTCGATGCCCTTCCCCGGGCGAGTGCCGCCTCCGCCTCCTGGCAACTCGGGAGCGACGGAACCAAGTCAGACCCAACCCCCGCCGCAGCAACAATGATAGTGATGGGGTACCTGAGCGGGTTGCAGCGATATTTGCAAATCCGTCCAACCGCCGTCGGTCCCTACTGCGAAGAGCCGCTGACCGTGATCTCGGCCACGGCCGTCTTCGAAGGATCGGCTTTGCTGGCGACAATTACGTGAAACACTCCCGGAACGCTGGGAGCCACGTACACGGCGGTTGCGGACATTTGGCCGCCCTTGGCCAAAATTCCTCTGGGCACGACATGGCCCGAAGCTCCGTTTTCCTGCACGGTCCAGGTCACATCCGGGGTACTGGTTCCATTCACGGTCGCGGTCAAATCGACAGCGTTGAGGGGTGTGGTCTGGGCGAGAGCCGGAGACAGCGCCACTGAGATCTCGCCGCTTTGTGCAGTCGGTTTGGAAGAGACTGAGCCGGCGGGACGCAACATCCAGAAGATCGCCGCAAGTCCACCGATCAGCACGACCGCAATCGCGATCCACAGAGCCCGGCCACCGGTATGTTCGTCAGCCACCTCCGTGTCATAGGCCGTGGGCGGCAGGCTCTCGCCCTCCGGCGGCGCAGCGTAAGTAAAGGCCGAACGGATAGGCTCGGGAGGCGGCGGGATATAGGCCGACACCGGCGTCTCGGGAAGAACCAGGGGTGCGGCTGCCCGACTCTCCGGCACATCGGGCACGCTTCGAGAGGGAGGGCCGGAAATCTCCATCGGCAGGCTCTCCTGTTCGACGGGCGCCGGCGAATCCGCGACGGCCGGAGGCTCGGCATCGATATTCGGGCGCGCCCGATAGGAAAAGACAGAACTCGCGCGGGTCGGCTCCTGGCCGGGACTGTCGGGCTGTGGCGGTTCGGAATTCCTGAGAGGAACGGCGTGGAAACTCGATGTCCCGCTCAACGGCGGCGTGCGGACGCTATTGTCGATGGAGCGGCCTGCAGCCGGTTCCGAAGCCGAAGGAATCGGCGCGCTCGGAGCCTCCCCGGAGGTGATCGCCGGCGTCCCGCAATATCCGCAAAATCTATCTTGCGGGCGCAGTGACCGGCCGCAATTCGTACAGAACATCAAGCCTCCTGTATGCAACACACCTTATCGCGGCGATCAACGCAGCGCCAGACGCGATGTAGAATTCGTGTTTATTCTTTTGACGTCTGCTGCTGCGTGAGCAAGACCACATCGGTCAGCGAACGCCCTCGCGCCGCCGCCAGCTTTCCACCAGCCCCGTTGAATTGATAGCCATAGATGAGAAGTTCGTTGAAGTTGGTAACCGGGGTCAACGATCCGTCGGCAATGTTCTGTTTCACGAGATTACCGACTCCGCGCTGCTGGATCGGAAAGTACAGGGATTGGCCATCGGCGGAATACTGGAAATTTCCCGCGATGTTGACGGGGACTGGCAAGGTCTTGATGGCCGGGCCCCCGTTTGCCGGAATGATCTGAATGATGCCTTTGGTGTTCGCTCCAGTGCCTTCTACGGTGAGAGTCGCAAGCTGGCTGGCATCGGGAGAGATCGTCGCGATCTCAACGAACCTGTCCGATAATTGAGTGGCTGCGCCTCCCGCGACCGGCATCCGCATCAGGACCTTCTTGCCGCCTTCTAAGGATTCGTAGACGAACCACTTGCTATCGGGAGAACACACAGGCATCTGGTCGGCCTTGCCCTTGGTGAGCGGCCCAGCGCGCCCATCCTGCAGGTTGAGGCTCCAGATGTTAAGCCCGTTTGTATCTTTGTTGGCCATGGGAAACAAAGCGTGAACCCCATCCGGGCACACGGAAACCCCATTGATGGGAAAGCGGCGTTCGAAGACCACGTTGCGGTTACTCCCATCCGCGTTCATGACGGAAATGTGGCCGTCGTAATCGGACGACGCCAGCCGTCCATCGGGCAGCCACCCAACCCCGGTGTTGCCATGCGAGTCGATCTGTTGAGTGGGGCCTTTGCCGTCCGCACCGAGGATGTATAACCCGGCCTCGTGCGTGAGCTGGGTTGCCACCATCTCTTTGCCGTCACTGGTGACGGCAAGCGTAAGGTTGCTATAGGAGTTCAGATCATTCGTAATGCGGCGAAACTTGCCGCCCGGCACAGAGACCTCGCCGATTTGTCCATCCCAGTTCGTAGAGACGTCGTGGAAAATGAATGCCAGCGTTCTGGAATCCGGCATCCATGCGGGTTTGTTAACCAAAGCTTGGGCACCGAACAGGGACTTCTCTTTCCCATTCGCTGGATCCAGGAGAACGATGCGACCCAGGCTGGCGCCTCCGGGATCGGTTACCGTGGCGGCAATCCATTTTCCATCGGGAGACCATGCCGGATCGTTGTAACCGGGCAAAGGCAGCTTGGCCAAAACGCGCTCGCCATTGCCATCGGCGTTGGCGATGATGATTTTGGAGTTCGCTTCGGTTTCGCTGTTGCGCAGAAACACGAAGTGCTGTCCGTCGGGCGCGAAGCTGATGGCACTGTCCACGTCGTCTACCAGCTTGTGAGGCGTGCCGCCCAGGACTGGAATCTGGTAAAGCACGCCCAGGCCCGGATTGCTCGGCTCGCGGCGGACGAAGTAGAGGAAATTTCCATCGGGAGAAAACGCTAACGCGACGTACTGGGCCTCGACCGGCGGCAATATCTGAGTATTGCTGCCCGTAACCACGTGGCGTATCCAGAGTGCCTGCTTACCCTCGGCGTCGAGCATCACGTGCACGACATATTTGCCGTCGGGAGAAATGGTCGCCACCATCGCTTTGCCCGAGCTGGTGAACTTTTCCATGCTCATGTTCCGGAATGCCATGGGTCCCGAATCCCGATGCAGCCAGGTATAGAGGCCGTATAGCCCGAATGCGATCATCAGCAGGCTGACAAGAGTAATCAAGCCAGCACCCGCCTTGTGCTCCTTGGCTGTTTCCAACAGAACGGAACTGCTGCTCGGGAGTTGCCTGTCTGGGCCGCTGGGCCGTGGCGCAGAGATCACCCGGGACGCGGACGGTACGCCGCTTGCGATCTCCGAGACGCCCGAAGCGCTGGGAGCAAAGCCGGAACTGGTGTCGCGCTTGAGCCGCTTCAAGTCGCCGCGCATTTCGGCAGCCGACTGGTAACGCAGGTCGCGATCCTTTTCCAGCGCCTTGCTCAGGATCTCTTCCATCCGTGGATTGATTTCAGGATTGAACTCGAAGGGCGGAGTAGGATTGCGATCGAGAATTCCCTGGAACATCACCGCCGTGGTAACTCCCTCGAACGGAATGCGGCCGGTCGACATCTCGTAGAATACCGAGCCCAGCGAAAACAAGTCGCTGCGTCCGTCGAGTTCTTCGCCCCGGGCCTGCTCGGGCGACATGTAGGCTACCGTGCCGACGGCGGTCCCCGGAGACGTAAGGTGCAGGGGCGCGGATGTTTCCGCGTTGCCGACTACCGTCTCCAATGCGGCCTGACGGTCATGGGTCAGCTTGGCCAATCCGAAGTCGAGGATCTTCGCTTGCCCGCGAGTGGTTACGAAGATGTTACCGGGCTTGAGGTCGCGATGCACGATGCCTTTGCTGTGGGCCACATCCAGGGCGTCGGTCAGCTGGATACCAAGATCGAGGACCTGATTGAGTTTGAGCGGACGGCCGTTAATAATCGCGCTGAGACTCTGGCCTTCCAGCAACTCCATGACAATGAAGTTGCGCCCCTCACACTCCTCGATCGCAAAGATGGTGCAGATATTGGGGTGGTTGAGGGCGGAGGCGGAGCGGGCTTCCTGCTTGAAGCGCTCCAGGGCATAGGCGTCCTGGTTCAGGGCCTCGGACAAGAACTTCAACGCGACTCGACGACCCAAGCGGGTGTCCTCCGCCTCGTATACCACGCCCATGCCGCCAGCGCCGAGGCGATCCAGAATCTGGTAATGCAAAAACGTCTTGCCGCTGATCGTATCCAAGGCCATATTCTCCAAACTCTTGACTTTATTGCGGGTGCGAGTGCCCGTCAAGCACCACGGGACGAGCGGCGGGCCGCCGGACTCCGCCAGAGACTCGCACCAGCAGTGTTCTTTCGTCTGCAATTCACCTGGTGCAGCCCGTCGAAACGGGTTGTAAGCGCAAGCACCTGACACTCCAAGGCCCGAGCTGCTTCGGGACAGAACAGTTATGTTCATGACAACCCTGCGTGAGGAGTCCTCCTCTATATGTACGCGGAGATCGATAAGCGGTTCGGACGGCTCGTGGGGCTACAACACTTCGCACAAAGGCTTCCCACGCCAAGATTGGAGCGGCCGTTCGAATCCATTCAAGGAGATCAGGAATGCATAAAGTAAGAAACGGAGTGCTGGCAGCATTCGCTTCTACCCTGCTGTTCGGAACTGTGGCAGTCGCTCAGTCGACGTCGGCCGGGGCGGGAACACAGGGCATGAGCCGGGAAGGTGGCGTAGCCACCGCCGATCGCCACTTCATGGATGCCGCCGCTCAAGGCGGGATGGCGGAAGTGGAACTAGGTCAACTGGCCCAGGAAAACGGACAGAGCCAGGAAGTGAAGGATTTCGGCAAGAAGATGGTCGAAGACCATACGAAGGCAAACGATCAGCTCAAGCAGCTGGCGTCACAGAAGGGCGTCTCGCTGCCCAAGAGCTTAGATGCCAAAGACAAGGCGACCAAGGCGCGGCTGGAGAAGCTGAAGGGCACGCAATTCGACCAGGCCTACATGAAGGACATGGTCACGGATCACAAGAAAGACGTTGCCGAGTTTCAGAAGGAATCGAAGTCGGCGATGGATCCGGACTTGAAGAGCTGGGCTGGAGAGACCCTCCCGGTCCTGCAGGGACACCTCAAGATGGCAGAAGAGTATGCCGCTAATGGACAAAAGGAAGCCGGCAAGTCCGCCTCAGCGCAATAGCAAAGCGTCGCGCTAGTGTTGCTGAATGCCAGTGTTGGCCGAGAGGTCACAACCGGAGAAAAGCCGTCCAAGATGATGGACGGCTTTTTTGTTTCGGGTTCGTAACTCAGCTGGTCGCGCTCTCCCCATGTGGCCTGCAAGACCAAGTTGAATGGTGTCTCCGCGGCGCACCGCGATGATGAAATCCCCCGGCTCTGACCACCTCAGAAATCTTCTTCTCGCGAATTCAGAGCTTGGTATTGCGATCAGAGAGCAACGTGCCGTTGCGGGCGTAGCTCTGCCGAGGAACCTCAACGATCGCGATCGTCAGCTTCTCCGGGTTAACGTTCAGCTCTTCCTGCATGGCGTCGGTGATGCGCTTCACCACCCGGCGTTTTTGTTCGATGGTGCGGCCTTCCAGCAACGTGATCTGTACATGCGCCATCCGACTCTCCCGATGCGAGTTGCCTGCCGCGCCAGTTTACTTCGCCAATTCGTATCCGGCGAAGAAATAACTCAGCTCGAACCGCGCCGTATCTTCGGCGTCAGAGCCGTGCACCGCATTGTGCTCGATATTGGCGGCCCACTTCTTGCGGATCGTCCCCTCTTCAGCCTTGGACGGATCGGTAGCGCCCATCAGCTTGCGATAGTCGGCAATGGCATTCTCTTTTTCCAGCGCCATCACGACAACGGGCCCGCTTGACATGAAGTTGGTGAGCGACTCGAAGAACGGCCGGCTGACGTGCACCGCGTAAAAGCCTTCAGCCTGCGCCTTGTTGATGTGCAGCATTTTCATTCCGATGATGCGGAAGTTGTTCTGCTCCAGAGTGTGAATGATATCGCCGGTAGCGCCTTTCCCAACGGCGTCGGGCTTAACGATAGAAAGAGTACGTTGCAAAGTCTTCATGCGACGAGTACGTTCCTTGGTTTTAGATCAGTTTGAAGGGGCACGACTTCAGGCGTGCCCCCAATCCTCTTTGTTTTGTGATCCCGAGCCGACGTGAGTCGGCGAGGGAGTTGCGGTTTCAACCGTCTCAAGTCCGGTGCCCGTCCCTAGGCTCGCATTCAGAGTGTATGGAAGACGCCCACCCAGCGCCAGTCGCTGGGCTGTCCTCTTCCGTCTCGCTTCACGAGACTGGTTCTGTTCTCCGGCGGCAGTTCGTCGTAGCGAGCTCGATGTCCAGCGACAGCAACCTGACAACTGACAACCGGCTACTGACAACTGAATTTCTACCGCACCGCCGCTTGCGCCTTCACCAGTGTCTCACCGATTTCGGCAGGCGACTTCGCTACGTGAATGCCCGCAGCTTCCATCGACTTGATCTTTTCCGACGCAGTTCCCTTGCCGCCGGAGATGATCGCACCCGCGTGCCCCATGCGGCGTCCGGGAGGAGCGGTTTGTCCGGCGATGAAACCCACCACCGGCTTGCGCACATTCTTCTTGATATAGTCGGCTGCAGTCTCTTCAGCGCTGCCACCAATCTCGCCGATCATGATGATCGCTTCCGTCTCGGGATCATCGTTGAACAGGCTGATGGCGTCGACGAAGTTGGTGCCGATAATGGGATCGCCGCCGATACCAATCGCGGTCGACTGCCCGATTCCGCGCGTCGTTAACTGGTAGACCGCTTCGTAGGTCAGCGTGCCCGAGCGCGAGACGATGCCGACATTGCCCTGCTTGTGAATCTTGGCCGGCATAATGCCGATCTTGCACTTGCCTGGCGAGATGATGCCTGGGCAGTTCGGCCCAATGAGCCGCGAGCTCCTGGTCTTCAGGAATTCCCACGTCTTGACCATGTCCATCGCCGGGATACCCTCGGTAATGCAGACGATCAGGGGCACTCCGGCGTCGGCGGCCTCCATGATGGCATCCGCTGCAGCCGGCGGCGGCACGAAGATCATGGTGGCGTTTGCTCCGGTTTTGTTGACCGCTTCGCTCACCGTATTAAAGATCGGCCACCCTTCGTGGGTGGTGCCGCCCTTGCCCGGCGTGACGCCTCCGACAACTTTGGTCCCGTATTCGGCCGAGCCTTTGGCGTGAAAGGTTCCTTCACGGCCGGTCAGTCCCTGCACCAGCAGTCGCGTCGATTGATCAACCAGTATGCTCATAGCTTTAGCCATTCCCCTTCCGAGCCTTCGGAACACGTGACTACGACGCAAGTACCGTGGCATACGCCTCGACAGTCCTGCTCGAAGTTAGTCGTTTGGACGCTGTTTTCACACGAGAGTTCGAGACAAGTAAGAATCCAGCTGTCCTCCCCCAGGGTCGATGTCATTGGCCCCGGCGGGTGAGCAGGTTTATCGAATGGAATCGTCTTTGTGCTCATCGGCCCGCCTTGGCAGCAGCGACGACTTTCTCGGCCGCGTCCTTCATGGTTTCTGCAACAGTAAAGTTTAATCCGCTCTCTTTGAGAATCACGCGGCCCTGTTCCACGTTCGTTCCCTCCAACCGCAGCACGATGGGCAACTGAATGTTGGTCTTGCGCGCCGCGCTCACCACGCCGTTGGCCAGCGTGTCGACACGCAGGATGCCACCGAAAATGTTGATCAGTACAGCCTTCACATTCTTGTCGCTCAGCAGGATCTCAAATGCATGCGTCACCTGCTCCTCGTTGGCGCCCCCGCCTACGTCGAGGAAGTTCGCCGGCATGCCGCCCGCGTACTGAATGATGTCCATGGTGGCCATCGCCAGTCCGGCGCCGTTGACCATGCAGCCCACGTTGCCGTCGAGTTTGATGTAGTTCAGGTTGTACTTGCTGGCCTCGACTTCGAGCGGGTCTTCCTCCGTCACATCGCGGAGGTCGCGAATGTCGGGATGGCGATAGAGCGCGTTGTCGTCGAAGTTCATCTTGGCGTCGAGCGCGAACAGTCGCCCGTCCGTGGTGGTGATGAAGGGATTGATCTCGACCAGCGAGGCGTCGGTATCTTCGGCCGCCCGTGCCAGAGCCATCATGAACTTCACCGCCCCGCTGATGTATTGCGGCTCCAGTCCCAGTTTGAAGGCGATTTCGCGCGCCTGGAACGGCTGGAGGCCGAAGCCCGGAACCAGATGCTCCTTGATGATGGCATCGGGATCTTTGGCGGCAACTTCTTCGATCTCCATGCCACCCGCGGCCGAGGCCATGAAGACGTTGCGCCCGTTGGTGCGGTCGAGCACGATGCCGAGATACAACTCGCGTGCAATCGGCAACGTTTCTTCGACAAGGAGCCGCAACACTTTCTTGCCTTCGGGGCCGGTCTGATGCGTGACCAGCGTCATGCCGAGCATCTTGTCGGCAAGATCGGCTGCCTCGTCGGGCGACTTGGCAATTTTGACGCCACCACCCTTACCGCGGCCTCCGGCGTGAATCTGCGCCTTCACTACCGCGCCGGTTGCGCCTTCGCGAAACAGAGCGCGCGCGGCGTTGTGGGCCTCTTCGCGGCTCTCCACCATCTGTCCTCGCGGCACGGCAACGCCGTACTTCGACAGGATAGCCTTTCCCTGGTACTCATGTATTTTCATATTTGTAGGATGGCGACGGGCGATGCTCGACGCCTCAGGCCAGACTGGCCGGATTTATCTGCTCCTTGTGAGGATCACGCTACAGTAGGAAACTCCCTAGTGTAATTGACCTGCGGAGGAAGTAGCAATGCGAGAGCGGCCATCGTGGAACCGGCGGGTCCCTCTTCCCGTGAATGCCGTCCTTGTGCCTCACCAAACAAAAACAGCACATCTCTCAAACTCACAGGTTCTCGGGCATCTGCCACGCCCAAAGTCTTCCGCCAGCGTTTATGGAAGCACTTGAGACACACACTCTGACGTCATATTCCGGCGGCCATAGATCTGATTTCCCGAGTGTGTTCAGAATAAGGCCCTTGTCCATTGGCTCCCGTTGAGAACAGGCGAATGCTAAGCTGATTGCTAATTGCTGATTGCTAGCGGCTCCCTTCATGATCCTCGACGCGCTGCACAAAGTCGCGAACCACTGCTCCTCGCTCACGCGCGACGAGGCCCGCAACGTGATGTCCGAGATCCTGCGGGGCGAGGCGACGGATGCCCAGATCGCGGCGCTTCTGGTGGCGCTCCACATGAAAGGCGAAACGGTCGAAGAGATCGTCGGCTTTGCCCTTGCCATCCGGGAAGCCGCTGCGCCCTTGGAGAGCGCAGAGGGCGGGGCGCTCGACATCAGCGGCACCGAACGCGACGCGCTGGTCGATACCTGCGGCACGGGGGGAGACACCAGCGGCACCTTCAATATTTCGACTGCGACGGCGCTGACGATTGCAGGCGCGGGCGTCAGGGTGGCAAAACATGGCAACCGGAGCATCACCTCGAAGTGCGGTTCAGCCGATGTGATGGAAACCCTCGGCGTCAACATCAACCTCCCGCCCACGCGACTTGCCGCTTGCCTGCGGGAGACGGGTATCGCCTTTCTATTCGCGCCCGCAATGCACTCGGCCATGCGCTATGTGCAGCCAGCGCGGCGCGAACTGCGGCTTCGCACCGTTTTCAACCTGCTAGGACCATTGACCAACCCCGCCCACGCCTCGGCGCAGGTGGTAGGCGTCTATTCCGCCGATCTCGTCGAGAAACTGGCGGAGGCCTTGAGCGAGCTTGGACTGCGACGCGCGCTGGTCGTGCATGGCCGTGATGGCCTCGACGAAATCACCATCTCCGGGCCAAGTAAAGTCGCCGAGGTGCGCAACGGTACCGTGCACGTCTACGAGGTAACGCCGGAAGAGTTTGGTTTGCAGCGTGCGCCGCTCGAGCAGATTGCCGGCGGCGATGTCCATCAGAATGCCGCGATCATTCGCGCGCTTCTCGACGGAGAACGCTCCGCGCGACGCGACGTCGTGGTGCTCAATGCTGCCGCAGCACTGGTGGCAGCGGGACACGCAGACCACATCAGCGAAGCGGTTCCACTCGCCGCCTACGCCATCGACTGCGGCCACGCGCGACAGCGCCTGCAGTTGCTGGTAGAGTTCACAAACCGGGCCTGATTACACCCAAGGAAGTCATGCGATGAAATTCGGCCGTTGCCTGGTAATTGCCGGCGGAATAATTCTCCTCGTCGGAGGTCTGATGCACGGTTACGGCTACAAATTAATTGAGCCAAAATTTGCAGCCGCACTTAGCTCGACTCCGCAACTTCTTGGCGTGTTTCAAGCCTTGTGGTTGGCGTTCGCAGTGGAGTTCATCCTCGTCGGGCTGATCGTCTTAGGGGTGGAGCGATTGCCGGTTGGTCGAATCCCGCTTCTGCTATGCGCCCTGATACCCGGACTTACGAGTATTCTGATGTTCCACTACATCGGAGTCTTCATCGGGGCGGAAATGAATGCGCTTGCCAGCTTTTGCATCCTCGTGGGAAGCCTTCTGCGGCCGCGGGCGCGGGAGAGTCATCCGGCGTCGAGGATGTGGTGAGAATTCGCTTACACACCGTTACTGCTTTCCCCCCGCTCACAGTTCCCAAGCCACACTGCTTGCGACCTGTCATCCGGACAGCGTCTCAGCTGTGAAGGTCCTGCAGTCGTCGGCGACACGATGTCTTGTGCTCGGCTCCGGTTTCTTCCTTCGCAGGGCTGACGCGCAGATTGTCGCAACCCGAACGGCACACCCCCGCGTCCGAATGACGTCCTCGGGATGACGGTGGAGTGGCGACCAGCCGCCGATGGGCACCGGGAGCTAGTCCCTGCTGCTCACTGCTGTGGCTGCGACGACGGCGGCTGAGGCTGGTTTAGGCCGCCGTTGCCGGTCTGGCCGAAGCCGCCGTTGCTTTGCCCCATCCCATTATTATTCTGCTGTCCAAAGGGGCTCTGCTGTCCATTCAACTGATTAGCCGGCGTGCCCGTCATCTGCCCTTGCGCGCCGCCGAGAACGAGGGGTTGATAAGGTCCGCGCAAAAGAACATTGTTGCGGTCCTGTGTGGGATCGTAAATGAACATCCACTCGTTGTAGGTCTTTTTCTTATTGAAGATGCGGATTGTCTTGTCTTTGTCCAGGCTGGCTACGCCGACAATCGCCCCGCCGCCAAAGGCCTGGTTCGCACTGTTGCTTTGTCCGAACGGAGAATTCGAAGCACCGGTTGGACTGGAAGTGCCGTTGGGAGAAGCGGCATTCTGGTTGTTGCCGTTCGATCCCACGTTAAACGTGTTGGCGAAAGGACTGGTGCCCTGTCCATTGGCGCCTTGGGCGGCATTGCCTTGCGACGTATCACCTGAACTGGATTGCCCAGAAGTGACGGCATTGACACCGGTCGTGCTACCCTGCTGGCCGTTGCCGAAGATGCCGTTTGGATTGACCGCTTGCGGCTGTTGCTGAGAAGTGTTTGGACTCCCACTCGACGCGGTGCTGCCGAAGGGGCTGCTGTTGAGCGACGATGCGGGTTGCCCAAGATTCTGGCCGCCTTGTGTGCCTAACGACCCTGCGGGAACGCCGGGGGCTCCGCTGCCATTGTTGAGCAGCACGGACTGGATGTCGGTGTAGTTGAGCAACTTCCATTTTCCGTCCTTCGTTAGCGGGTCTTTGTAGTGCTGGCGCAGAAAACGGATCTGGTTGGTGTTGTCCAGTTGATCCAGATTGGCAGGATACCGGCCAAACTTCTTGTAATACTTTTTGACGGCGCGAGCATATTCGGTGCCGCGATGAATCATCTCCTCTTCGCGATCACGCTTGATCTGCTGCACCAGGCGCGGTGCCTCGATCGTCATGGTAATCACGATAATTGCCAACATGAACAGGATCGCGACCAGCAGGTAGCCGCCGTCGCGCTGCGCGCGGTTTGCAGCAGCATCAGGCTTGATTTTGGAATCCGAACTGTTCTTGACGTGCTGCATGATGCAACTGACTCTCAGATTTTTCTGACGCGCTAGCTCGCCAGCAAAGGCAGCGTCTGCCGATTGTTCGTCAAGACGTCCTCCACGTCGACCGAAGTCGGATTAATCTTCACGATCCGATAGCGACGGTCGATGACCTGGCCTTCCTTGGCAACAAAGATGTCTTCCCCTTGCGAGAGGAAAATCCGCTTGTTGCCATCCTTCGAATTGGCGAATCCATAAAACTTCAGGTTGATGGGTGGAGGTGGCGGAGGCGTATAAACCGGCTTGGGCTGCTTATCCGCGGGCAACGGCGGCGGAATCGGCGGCGGTTCCGGCTGAGAGCGGAAAATGTCACGGCCCGAGCCTTTGTACTCGACATCCTCACTGGATTTCAGCAAATCGAAACGCAACGTTGGATCAAGGGTTTGCGCCAACAGGCGCCCGCCCTTATGGGCGCTTCTCCCGCTCGATGGGCCGACTGCAGCCGAAGGGCCGGGGCCGGAACCAGGCGTCGAGGTTGCCGCGGTCGGCGTCGAATTCGCCGTTTCGTCGCCACCCTTCGCAAACAGCCATCGATATAACAGCACCGCCGCGCAGACCAGCAGGACCGCCGCGAGAATGGTCTTCGTCTTGTTCTCGGTGCCGATCTTCACGACGTCAGTTCTCCGCTGCGCAGGTAAGTTTCCAGTTTGAGCTGCAGCCGGACCTGCCCCTGCTGTTCTCCCAGAGCGATGCCATCAATGAGGAAGAACATCTTGTCACGCTCAAGAGCGTTGATGAACTTGACCTCCTGCAGGTAATCGCCGGAGAGCGCGATCTCCATATTCAACTTACGCAGGCCGGGCACCGGCGCGTCCTTGTCATCATATTTGACCGAAGCGAAGTGCACACCATTCTCATTCGCCAGCCTTCCCAACTCGGCCGAAACCGTCGAATACTGCGCCGGGAAGCGCTTATCGTAAAAGCTTCCGATATCGGCATTCGCCTGCTTCAGCTTGCCGTCCATGCCACGTGTGGGCGCCACATCCTGTCGCTTGGCCGTAAGCTGCGCCCGCAGTTCGTAGTACTCCCGCACGCGCGCCTTGCGGGAACGCCCATAGGGCGAAAGCAAGTAGCCGATGCAGAGAATGTCGAGGATAACCAGGGCAATCACGACAGGCATCAGGGTCTTGCGAACCTCATGGATGCTGGCCATCAGTGCTGTCCCCGTTGAGGGTTCTGGTTCTGCGCTTGAGCAGCCCCGACGATGGGTTTGCTTTGCGCTGTTTTCTTCGGCGTGCCCGGCTGGACGCTGGTATCGGGCTTGTCAGGCGTGTCCAGCGTCGAGTCCTCAGAAGATGGCAGGTAGACAGCGGCGATATCGAACTGAATGTTGCCCCCGCCCGTCCCGCTCTGGTCGCCCTGGCTGTTGTTCAAAACTGCCTCGGCTACGACTTGGGGCTGACGGAAGTGGGTGGACTTTTCCATGCGCTGCACCAGTTCGACAGCTCGATCGCGCGAGTCGGTCGCCACCACCATGTGGATCAGCAATTCGTTGTCGGGCGCATAATCCGGTTTCATGGAAACGACATGAATATTAGGCGGCATGATCCGCTCCATCTCCGAAAACACGCGCGTCCAGGAAAGCGCCTTGCGGGCGAACAGTTCGTTCAGAAACTGAGACTGGTCGGCAACAACGCGATTGGCCGGCTTATTCAGAATGGCCTGTGCCTGCGCCTTCTCCGCGTCCAGGCTCGACAACTCGCGCTGCACTTCACCGATTTGAGCATTGATCCCGCGAGAGGCAATCGACTGCTGGACAATATACCCAAGCAGTCCGACCGCCAGCACGGCCAGCCCCAAAACTACTAAGCCAATGCGACGCCGGTATTCCCGTGCGGCCTCATAGGGCTGACTAGCGAGATTGATATGGACGCGCATCAGGAAACGAGGGCCCCCACAACGCCGGCCAGGGCCGCACGGGATACTGTGGAAGGTACTGCTCCAGCCATGCTGCTGGAAACCAGATCTTCGACCTTGATCTTGCTGCCCTCGCCGAACGCCGCCTGTAGAGCTTGTGCAGACTGAACCCCGGTTACCAGCAATCGATCCACACCAATTCCATAGCGGTCTTCGAAGTACACCAGCGAGGTATTCACGTCATCCACCAGCGACTCGCCAGTGACCACCGTGCCGCCATTCTCCAGGGCGCGATAGAGCAGCAGTTGATTCTGATCGACGATGGCGAAGGTCGTGGTACCGGTTTCAACCTTGATGACCATGGTCGGGACCGTGGCATCGACCACGCCGAGGGCAGCAATCATCGAAGGCACAACCGCCCCCGGATTGTACCCAGCCTCACGGATCACGGATTCGTATTCCTCGAGGACGGTGCGCGGCATGACGGCGGCAACCACGCGCACCTGATTGCCGGAACCCTGCCGATCAAACGAAACCGAAGAGTGCTCGACATCGAAAGGCAACGATTTCTTCAGACGGAATCTCACGACAGCGTCTGCTTCTTTGGGCTTCTCGGGCAAAGTGTCAAAATCGAGCAGGATAATGCGTGCGGCAGAATCGGGCACGACCAGGGTAATGTCGCGCGAGCGATGAGCGACCGTGTCCAGGGCCTCGCGCAAGGCAGACACCACGGTTTCGCGCGCGGCCATGTTCGCCTGCTGGAGGCCGGGGACCACGGTCCCAGGGGCCAACGCAGCGGTCGTAGCAGCTTCCAGCGTAAGCGCCGCATCGGCGCCACGGGCAGCTACGATGCGCTCAGCACTGATCTCGCAGGCGACTTTAGGTCGCGGATTCTTGCTCTCTGCCATCGTTACCGTGTCGTCTCGATGAAGGTGACTTTGTTGATCTCTTTGAGCGTAGTGAGCCCACGCTTCACTCTATCAATGGCCGACTCGCGAAGGAAATGCATTCCTTCATCACGGGCGGCACGGCGGATTTCGCTGCTGGGTTTCTTTGCCAGAATCATCTCGCGAACGTTATCGGTGAGTTCCAGCAATTCGTGGATCGCTGTACGCCCTTTGAAGCCGGTTCCCGAGCACTCGATGCAGCCTTCACCCTCGTAGAACGGAACGTTTGCCCATTCCTGCGGATCGAGACCGCTGGCCTCGAGCTCCTCTTTCGAGTAGTGCACTTCTTTCTTGCAGTATTCGCAGATCAAACGCACCAGCCGTTGCGCCAGAATGCAGTTCAACGCTGAAACGAAGTTGTAGGCCTCGACGCCCATGTTGAGAAAGCGCCCCAGAACATCGACAACGTTGTTGGCGTGCACAGTTGTGAAGACGAGGTGACCGGTAAGGGCGGAGTTGATGGCAATCTGCGCCGTTTCGGTATCGCGGATTTCACCCACCATGATCTTGTCGGGATCGTGACGCAGTATCGAGCGCAGCCCTCGGGCGAAGGTCAGCCCCTTTTTCTCGTTCACCGGAATCTGCGTGATGCCGCGAATCTGGTACTCGACCGGGTCTTCGATGGTGATCAGCTTGTCTTCGTCGGTCTTGATCTCGTTGAGCGCGGCGTAGAGCGTCGTGGTCTTGCCGGAACCGGTCGGCCCGGTGACCAGCACCATGCCGTAGGGCTCCTTGATGTACCGCCGGAATTTGCGCAGATCTTCATCGCCAAAGCCAACCACATCGAGGGTGAGCTTGTGAAACTTCTCGCTCATCGATTCCTTGTCGAGCACACGGAGCACGGCATCTTCACCGTAGATCGAAGGCATGATCGAGACGCGGAAGTCGATGGAGCGTCCGTTGTAACGCACACGGAAGCGGCCATCTTGCGGCACGCGCCGTTCGGAGATATCGAGTTCGCTCATGACCTTAATACGCGAGATGATGGTCGAGTGGTGCTCCTTGCCGATGGGATTCATCGCCTGCTGCAGCACGCCGTCGATGCGGTACTTGATCACCACTGAGTCGTCGCGTGTCTCGATGTGGATATCACTGGCGCGTCGCTGCAGGGCGGTGAAGATGGTGGTATCGACCAGGCGAATGATTGGGCTGCTGTCGCTCTCGCGGGTCAGCTTTTCAATCGAAATAGTTTCGTCAGCGTTCTCGTCTTCGGTGATAACGTCAAGCGCAAAATTTTCACCGGCCTCTTCCAGCACGCGCTGTGACTGTTCCGTCTTCTTCAGCACGTCGCTGATCTGCGAAAGAGTGGCGACCTTAACGTGAATGCGCCGTCCCAGGTGGCCGCTGATCTCGTCCCGGGTGGGAAGCTCGCTGGGATCGGCCATGGCGATCACCAGGCGGCCGTCCTGCGTCTCCTGCAACGGCACAAAGTTGTAACGGAACATCAGGTCCACTTTGATTTTGCGGAACAACTCATGCTGGATGTGAAAATTCTTGAGGTCGACAAATTCGCAGCGGTAGCGCCGCGCCAAATCTTTGCCCTGCTCAACTTCGTCCTGGGTGGCAACGCCGCCATTCACGAAAATCGCTTTTTTATCGGTCATCGAATACTTCCTGGTCCAAACTCCCACGGGGTGAAGCTGAGTTCTGCGGCGAAGGCGCCGATGCTCAGCAGTGCTGCCGCTCGCCAATGTCGCTGTTCCTTCTAGTGGACACCGGCGCCCAAACTAAAGATCGGCAGATAGAGTGATATCAATACGAACGCGACAATGACGCCCATCACGATCAGGATGATAGGCTCAATCAGCGCCATCGCGGTAGCCAGCGCGTTCTGCACGTCCTCTTCGTAAAATTCCGCGACTGAGTTCAGCATGGCCGGCAACGCGCCGGTTGATTCCCCGACTTCGATCATCTCGATCGCCATCTCAGGAAAAACCTTCGCATCTTCCAGCCCACGCGCCAGCGGCAATCCTTCTCGAACTTCGCGAGTTGAGCTTTGGATGCCGCGCGAGATCAGCCGGCTCTGCATCGATTCTCCGGCAGTTTCCAACGCAGGAACCAGCGACAAACCGCCCGCCAGGAGCGTGGACAGCATGCGCGAGAAGACCGCCACCTGGTACTTGAGCCAGATCTGGCCCATGACCGGCGTTCCGAGCTTCACATGGTCCATGCGGAGCGAGCCTTTTTCACTCTTCATCCAGCGCCATGTGAAAAAGACGCTAGCGATAATGCCAATCAGCAAATACGGCGCGTACTTTCTGGCGTTCACACCGATGGCGAGCATTGCCATCGTCATGGGGGGAAGCTGCGCTCCGAGGGCGCTATACAAGCTGGCAAATTGCGGCACCACGAACGTGATCAGAAACCCCATCATCACAATCAGCATCGTCACCAGCAGGGCTGGATATACCAGCGAGGCAACCAGCCTCTTGCGAAAGCTCACGGCCAGCCGCTGAAATGCGATGTAGCGCCCCATCACTTCTTCCAGGTTGCCGCTCTTTTCACCTGCCAGGAGCGTCGTAGTATAGACCTTGGGGAAGACATGTTGCGCCTCGAAGGATTCCGACAGCAACTCGCCGCTCTTGACCCGGTCGCGCACATTCTGCAATACGGACCGGAAAAATGGATTGCGCTGCCGCTTCATCAGCAACTCGATCGACTGAATGATCGGCAAGCCGGCATGAATCAGGGTTACGAATTGTTGGTTGAAAATAAGGAATTGTTCCTGCTTCACCTTGCGGCGCTGCGGCAGGCGAATCTCCGACGAAAACAGGCCCTTCGGCTTGACCGAATAGACGAGGAAGCCCTGCTGTGAGTAGCGGTCGCGTACCTCGCCCTCAGAACCCCCGTTCTCCAACTGCTCCAGAACATGGCCCCTCTCGTCGGCCATTTTGATTACGTATTCGGCCATGGGTGAAAGTTTCCTCGGAGGGAGTAGTCCTAGTTTATCATCGGCTACCACGGTGCCATGGGTCTACTCTGTAAACCCTGTGCCCTCTACAATCTCAACGCCTTCAGGAGGCGAGAAGGTAAATCGCCTGTCTGGGAGTTGGACGTTCTCCTTCTGCTGAAGAAAGCGGAACTCGGTCACCGATCCGTCCAGCTCGTCGACTACGATGCGGGTTATCAGTCCATCGGGTGTGATTTCCAGCAGGGTCTGCGCAATGCGGTCCTGCATACCTCGCGGCACACCGCGCAACATAATGTCTCCCGCATTCAACGGCTTCACATCCGGCGCGAGTCCAAGACCGTCAAACTCTTTCTGCAGCTTGGTCTTACCCAATAGGTAGCGCAGCGGAGAACGCAAGTCGTTAAGCTGCTTGACCGGTGTACGCCGGACCTGATGCTCTCCGGGAACATAGAAGTAAGCGGTCGTTCCGTCCGTCAGGAATAGCTTGGGACGCGGCTGATCGTAGTCCCATCGCATTTTGCCCGGCTTTTTCATAATCAGAGCTCCACTCTCGGTACGGCTCATACCCGCCCCAGAGTAGATTTCCGTGAACTGCGCCTCAAGGGTACGCATGTGGTCATAGTGCTGGTCGACCTTCTCGGCCAGAGCGTGGACGTCGACGGGCTCTTGGGAGAACACAGAAACGGAACAGAGAAGAAACAAGGCCGACACGGCAGCACGTTTCAGACGCAATATATTTCTCACCATATACGTAAGATTTCGGTGGATTAGATTCGGCGCATCCGCCCAGAGCTGCTCGGTAACACGCCAATACGACCGGCGGGGAGCAGCCCGGCACGGCTGCTCTTTATTGGATCACCGGGCTTTCTGCGTCAGCGGGACCGGCGTAACTGTAGTGAAGCTTACCGGATTCGTCCGAAAAGAACCTGCGCTGTCCCGTTTTGCCTACCTCCTCCGGCACGGCAGTCACGGTGTATGTCCGAATCGTTCCATCGATTCTTGGCGCCGGGGTGTAGGTGAAGATGTAGCCGGTCTTGCGCCCTGTTGCCAGCTCGTCGTCAATACCCTTACCGCCGCTGGCCTTACTGAACTGCGCCAGGACCGGGAGATCGGGCGTGAATCCGGCTTCGGGATGGGCCGCTGCGTAGCGAACTTCAGCAGTGTGAATTTCGTTGAGGCTGGCCAAGGCCGCCTCCTCACGGGGAGCGATGTGAGAGTTAGTGATGCGAGGGATGACTATGCCGGCGAGAAACAGGATGCTGGCCACTACGATCAGCAATTCTGTGAGTGTGAAGCCCCAATGCCGAAAACGTTTCCGCAAAATGAACTTGCCTCAGGTCTGGACCGCATGCCTTTGCGCAATCGGTCGCTTCCAGTCTAGATGGTGGGGCTGCTGGCATCAGCGGGTCCGGCCGAGTTGTAGTGCACCTGGCCACCTTCGTCGATATAAAAGCGCCGCTGACCGGTTGTACCTACCTGGTCGGGAACTGCGGTCACGACAAAGGTTCGAATGGCACCGTTCACCTTCTCGCCAGGCGTGTACGTGAAGGTGTAACCGGCCTTATGGCCGCCCGCCAAGTCCTGGCCGATGCTCTGCTCGCCACCCCCGTTACCCGTGCTGCCGAGGCTGGCGAGATCGGAGCTGAAACCCAGTTCGGGATGACTATTGGAAAACATCAGCTCCGCGGTGAAAACGGTCTGGAGACTCTTGATGGCCGACATTTCGTTGGCGGGAATCTGAGATTTTGTGTACTTCGGAATAGCCACAGCCGCGATTATGAGAATGATCGTTACCACGATCAGCAACTCGATGAGCGTGAATCCCCGATTTCGATTACGCCTGTTCATGGATGTACCTCTCTTATCGGCTCACGCTACTCTGCCCCGGGGACGCCGCAGCGGCACTGCCGCCAGTATGCCATCAGCAAATTCGGCTTGGAAGTTCCCCGGCAGCACGGCCCCGTGGGCAGCTTGGATGTCGACGCGAACTTGCGGGTAAGACGTAAGCTGACAAGCAAATTATTGAGCACCCAACTCTGGATGTCAAAGCCGGTCGCCCTAAGATGCTCTTGGTTGGACGTTCGCCAAGAGCAAAGGTTCGCAAGCGCAAGCACCTCTCCGCTGAGTTGCTGGACCTGCAGCGCTGGACGTGTTCGCCAGAAAACATGGAATTGCCTGTCCACAACTGTCCCTATGCCCTGTTTTGCAAATGCCTTAACACGCTAACGAATCGCGCGTCAGCTTCAGGCCGTTGAGATTGCCGAGCACGGTTACCGCGATCGATCCGGGCTGGAAGAACTCTTTGGCCGACTCGATAATGTCTTCAATCGTGACCGCCTGGATGCGATCGATAATTTCGTCCAGGCTGAAGAAGCGCTCGTAATACATCTCCTGCCGCGCCAGGTTCGACATCCGGGCCGTCGAAGATTCGAGGCTCAGCATCAGGCTTCCTTTGAGTTGGTCTTTTGCTCTCTTTAGCTCCTCGTCGGAGATGGGCTGGTTCTTCAATTCGCGGAACTCACTGATGACGGACTGCACAACTTTTGGTGCCGCCTCCCTCGACGTTCCGGCATAGACGGCAAGGCAGCCGGAATCGCGAAAGGGGTTGAGTTCGGAAAAGATGGAATACACCAGCCCCTGCTTCTCGCGAACATTCTGGAAGAGACGTGAACTCATGCCACCGCCCAACAGGGTGTTCAGGATGTAAGAGGCGTACCGTTTCTCGTGGCTGATGCTGTAGGACGGCACTCCCACGCAGATCTGTACCTGCTCCAGCGACTTCTTATTACGCAAAGTGATGCGCGAATGGGTTTTCGGCGGCGTATCGTGCCAGCCATTCGAAGCGGCGGACAGGTGATCGAACTGCTTGCGAATCAGCTCGACAAACTCGCTATGCCGAAGATTACCGGCGGCCGAAATGATCAGGTTTCCAGGAACAAATTTGGATCCGTAATATCCCAGAATCGCTTCCTGGTCGAACTTGCGCACGGTGTCTTTCGTTCCCAGGATAGGCTTTCCCAAGGGATGATCTTTGAAGAAATTCTGGGTGAAAATTTCGTGGACGAGATAGTCGGGGCTGTCTTCGTCCATCTTGATCTCTTCCAGGATGACGCCACGCTCGCGAATGATCTCGGCTGCGTCGAACGTCGGGTTTAGCACCATGTCGCTTAGGACATCGACGGCAACCGGCAAGTGCTCATCCAAAACTTTGATGTTGAAACAGATGGTTTCCTTACCCGTGAAGGCATCCATGTTGCCGCCGATGGAGTCGACCTGGCGGGCAATGTCTTCGGCGCTGCGATTCTTGGTGCCTTTGAACACCATGTGCTCAACGAAGTGAGAAATGCCGTTGACCCTGGGGTCTTCATGCCGCGACCCGGTCTTGACCCAAATGCCTATAGAAACCGAACGAATGTGATCCATCTGCTCGGTGAGGACGGTGAGGCCATTCGGTAAGACTTCGCGTTGAATGTTACGAAGTTCCTCGGCCATTAGTGATCCTGATGCCATGTATGACCTGTGAATCCCCTCTTTACAAGTTTTCCCGATTACTGCCCATGTCACACTACAGCCTGTCGCTCTGGCGGGACAGCGAGATAAAATGAACGTTCGACGGTGAAGTGCCGCGGGAACAGAGCCGGACAGAACAGGGATCTAACCAGACAGCATATTGGATGCATGAGCCAGCCGCAACATACCGCACTATTAGGGCTTTCCCTTCAGCAACTTACGGATATTGCGGAAGTCTTCGGGCAAGCTTCGTACCGGGCCCGTCAGCTATTTGACGGTTTATACCGGCAAAGGTGGGGAGGGATTGAGCAGTTTAGCAACCTGCCTCGGAGCTTTCGCTACCAGCTGATGAACCGCGGATTTGTCGTCGGGCTACCTGCAATCGAAAAGAAATTTGCCTCGTCTGATGGAACCGTCCGCTACCTGCTCGGTTTCGCCGACGGTCAAAGCGTCGAAACCGTCTGGATGCCCGAAGGCGATGGAGGTGAAGCCGGCGATGGCTCGGAGATCGGCGATCAAGAGCTCGCGGACCTCTCCAATAACGAACTGTCCTCTCGCGGGAAGCGCGAGGGAGTCGAGGGATCCGCAGGTTCCCGAGCGGCGTCGAAACGCACGCGAGCCACCATCTGCGTTTCCAGCCAGGTTGGCTGCGCTGTTGACTGCGCATTCTGCATGACCGCCTTGCTGGGGCTCAAGCGCAATTTGAGCGGTGGAGAAATCGTCGGACAGATCCTCGCCGTCTTAAACGACCAGCAGGTCGACATGGAGCGTGATCGGGTCAATCTGGTTTTCATGGGACAAGGAGAACCGTTCCTCAACTACGACAACTTTATGCAAGCGGTACGGCTGCTGGTGGCGGGCGTGGGCATTCCGGAATCACGTATGACGGTGTCGACGTCCGGAATTGTGCCGCGCATCGCCGACTTCGGCGACGAGCGGGTGCGACCTAAGCTCGCAGTTTCCATGAACGCTCCCACGGAAACTCTTCGCACGGAGATCATGCCGATCACAAAGAAGTGGACCATCGAGAAGCTGATGGCGGCCCTTCGGCGGTTCCCGCTGCGGAATCGCGAGCGGCTGACATTCGAGTATGTCCTTCTCGGTGGCGTGAACGACGACGTAACGCACGCAGAACAGCTGGCCGACTTGATTCGTGGCCTGCGTGCCAAAGTGAATTTGATCGCGCTCAATTCCGGACCAGACATACCCTTCTCGACGCCAGAGGAAGCGCGTGTGCTCGCCTTCCAAAGCGTCCTGACGCGGGCCGGGATCCCGGCGTTTATCCGTCGGCCGCGGGGTCGCGACATCTACGCCGCTTGCGGCCAACTCAAGCACACGATTGATCTTGTACAACTTAAAACTTAAAAGAGTGTTCCTTAATGCGGCGGGGAACTCTCGCGAAACTTCTGGCCCTCTTCAACCATTTCGCGGTTCCGATGGGCTGGGTTAGAGTGTCACTGACACGCGGTGGGTCGAATAAGCCCATCTGACAGCAACGCGGGGCCAGCTTCCAGGCATCCATTCCTCCTAAATCGAGAGTTGCAGGTGGGAAAGTGAATCTATCCTTGCGAATCGTTTACGCGTTCATTCTTTGTTGCACATTGCCCCTATGCGGTCAGAACGGTGACCAGAACAGCGGCGACCCCCCGGGTCGCGTGGCCCGGCTGAGCTTCATGAGTGGTGCGGTTTCTTTCGAGCCCGCCGGCGAGAACGACTGGAGTGCCGCTTCGCTCAATTATCCGGTGTCTACTGCTGACCGGCTGTGGACCGACAAGGACGCGCGTGCCGAACTGGAGACGGGCAACCTTGCCATCCGCATGTCGGAACAAACGGACTTCACCGCGACGAACCTGACGGACCAGTTGGCCCAGTTTGGCCTCGCGCAAGGCACCGTGCGCATCAGTGCCTACGATCTCCGTTCTGGCAGTGAAGTGGAAGTGGACACTCCCAACGCCGCAGTCACGATCGTGCAGCCGGGAGACTATCGAATCGAGACCTATCCTGACCAGAGCCGCACCCTGATCACAGTCAACCGTGGACAAGTGCAGGTCACCGGAAATGACCTCAACCAAACCGTCGGAAGCGGACAAGCCTTGGAAGTGTCTGGCACGAATCCTCCCCAGGTCAGTCAAGTCGCCATGCCGGCACCGGACGGCTTCGATCAGTGGTGCCAAGAACGCGATCAGAAATACGAACGCGCGAAGTCGCGTCAGTACGTCAGCCCATATGTTCCCGGCTACTACGATCTCGACCAGTACGGAGGATGGGATACGGTCCCACAATACGGAGCGGTATGGTATCCGTCAGGACTCCCGGACGGATGGGCTCCGTATCGCTATGGGCGGTGGGCGTGGGTCGAGCCTTGGGGCTGGACGTGGGTGGACCAGGCGCCCTGGGGATTCGCTCCCTTTCACTACGGTCGCTGGCTGTTGGTCGGCTCGCGCTGGGGATGGCTACCTGGACCGATCGCTGTCGCGCCTATTTATGGACCGGCCTTCGTTGCTTTTGCCGGCGGACCTGGATTCGCCGCGGGCTTTGGCATTGGGGGCGTGGTCGGCTGGTTTCCGCTTGGTCCCGGAGAACCTTTCTATCCGTGGTATCACCACAGTGACGGCTATCTGCGGCAGATTAATGTCACCAACGTTCGCAACATCAACATCACAAATATCACCAACGTAACCAATATCAACAATGTCCACTACCGCTACCAAACGGTCGCGGGGACCGCAGTTTCGGCCAACGCGTTTCGCAGCTCCGAGCCGGTCCACAGCAACCTCGTAAAGGTCGCTCCCGAGCAGTTTGCTCACGCGCAGGTGATACCTCACCCCGAAGTGAATCCCGCTGGGCGCGCCATATTTGCAGGCACGCAAGCAACCCATCCACCGATAGCTGCCCAGAGACCAAGAATCGTTCAGCATCCGCCCGTGGGACGGCCAGCGCAAGCGGCCCTGGCTGCGCACAACGCGCCGCCGCCCGAGAATCGACCTTCCAATAGAGAAAGCTCCTCGACTCCTGCGGCCCACGAGAACGCCGCGCGTCCACCTGCGCCGAATCAGGAGGCGCGGAGTGGGGACGCGACACCAGCTTCTAACGAGAAACCACCTGCGGCTAACGAAAGACCGCCTGCGGCGGCTGTACCTCATCCTCCAGTTGAGGCGAACCATGCTGGCCCTCCCCCTCCCGCAAACCGTCCGCAACTGGTCAGCAAATATCCGCCGCCGCAGGAGAAGCTTCCGATGCAGCAGAAAGCGCCCGCTATGGAGCAACATCCTGGCCGGCCGCTGGAACCGCAACAGAGGCAGAACCTGCACGAAGGGAAACCAGCCGGACCGATGGCAGACAAGGAATTCCCGCAGCATGCCGCGCCGGCAATGCAGCGTCCGGCGGCACCGCCTGCACACAGTGCACCGCCGGCACATGAAGGAAATACGAAGCACTAGAGTTAGCGTGCCAAGGAAAAAATATCGGGCCGGGAGTAGGCAGAGCGTACTGGGTTCTGACTGCACCGGCCCGAAGTTGGATTGCGCTGGCGAAGTTAGCGGTCAATTGCCCTCATGTTCGCCTCGGCATAGCGTTCACCCGCAATTGCTTCCTGCGGGATGGCCGCCTCCAACTCATTTACCTCGGCAGCGCTCAATTTGATCTCAGCGGCGGCCGCGTTCTCTTCCAGATACTTCCGGCGCTTCGTTCCGGGTATGGGTACCAGATCCTCGCCTTTCGCCAAAATCCATGCCAACGCCAATTGCCCCGGCGTCACTCCCTTGCGCCTGGCGATGGTTCGTACCCGATCCACCAGTGACTGATTCCGGTTGAAGTTTTCGCCGGCAAAGCGCGGAAACCGGCTCGACCGGGAGTCGCCAGTCGACAGATCGGCTGGCTTGGTGATCGCACCCGTCAAAAAGCCGCGTCCCAACGGACTGTAGGGCACAAAGCCGATTCCCAGCTCGCGCACGGTGGGCAGAATTTCCTGCTCTACATGGCGTTCCCACAACGAATATTCGGTCTGCAAGGCGGTGATGGGATGCACCTTATGCGCCCGCCGGATCGTTGCCGGAGAGGCCTCAGACAGACCGAGATACTTCACCTTGCCGGCCTGCACCAACTCTGCCATCGCACCCACGGTGTCCTCGATCGGAGTTTCAGGATCGACCCGATGCTGGTAATAGAGATCGATGTAATCCACTGCGAGGCGTTTGAGCGACGCGTCGCAAGCCGACTTCACGTACTCCGGCTTCCCACTGATCGCCCAGTGAGTGGGGTTCTCCTTCGTGCGCTGATTAGCAAACTTCGTAGCCAGAAAGACTTCATCCCGTCGTTCCCGGATCGTTTTGCCAACTAATTCCTCGTTATCACCGATCCCGTAGGTATCTGCAGTATCCAGGAAGTTGATCCCCAGATCCAACGCCCGGAGGATGGTCGCCGCCGATTCCTCGTCGTTCCGCTCGCCATAAAACTCGCTCATACCCATGCAACCGAGGCCCATACGGGAGACGACCGCACCCTGAGAACCAAGTTTGACTTTATTCATAACGGCTTAGATGATCTTCTCTTCCCGCCGAATTCAGCGGTACCGGCATTTGCAGAACCAAAAATTTGAACACTTTCCCGCTTTGGTCCTTATTTTGAGTTTTAGCGCCGGATGTTTATTGCAACGTCCGCGCTCGCCATCACATCTATAACCTTGACAATGATTCACTCAAGTTCTATAGTGTTCCTGCTGTAAAGCTGTTTTGTGTGTTAACAGATTTATTGTCATAGGTTTAGCAATTCTTAACCCGCAGGAGGGTGGCAGCAATGGCAAAGATTATCGGAATTGACTTGGGTACGACCAACTCGGTTGTAGCCGTTATGGAAGGCGGAGAGCCCAAGGTCATCCCCAACGAAGAAGGCGGCCGCACCACGCCATCGGTGGTGGGTTTCACCAAGAATGGCGAACGGCTGGTCGGACAAGTGGCCAAGCGTCAGGCGATCACGAACCCGGAAAACACGGTTTATTCGATCAAGCGTTTTATGGGTCGTCGCTACGACGAAGTCAACGAAGAGATGAAGATGGTGCCCTACAAGGTCGTCCAGTCGGGCGATCACGTAGCCATCGTGGCGCAGGGCAAGGAGTATACCCCGCCGCAGATCTCGGCCATGATTCTTCAGAAGCTGAAGAAGGCCGCAGAAGACTATCTCGGCGAGACCGTGACCGAAGCCGTGATCACGGTGCCTGCGTACTTTAATGATGCGCAGCGCCAGGCGACCAAAGATGCAGGCAAGATCGCCGGACTCGACGTAAAGCGCATCATTAACGAGCCCACGGCCGCAGCGCTGGCCTACGGACTCGACAAGAAGAAAGACGAAACCATCGCGGTCTACGACTTCGGCGGCGGTACGTTCGACATTTCCATCCTCGAAGTCGGCGAAGGCGTCATCGAGGTGAAGTCCACCAACGGCGACACCCACCTGGGCGGCGACAACATCGACCAGCGCATCGTTGACTGGTTGATCGAAGAGTTTAAGAAGGACGAAGGTCTCGACCTGCATGCCAAGGGCAACGAAATGGCGCTGCAGCGTCTGCGTGACGCGGCCGAGCGCGCCAAAATCGAGCTCTCCACCACCATGGAGACCGAGATCAATCTGCCGTTTATTACTGCGGACGCGAGCGGGCCGAAGCACCTGGTCAAGCGGCTCACGCGCGGCAAGCTCGAGGAGATGGTCAAAGATATTATCGACCGCTCGATCGCGCCATGTAAGGCTGCCTTGAAGGACGCCGGCGTGACCCCTGACAAGATCGACGAAGTCGTTCTCGTCGGTGGACAGACGCGCATGCCGAAGATCCAGCAGATCGTGAAAGAGCTCTTCGGCAAGGAGCCCCACAAGGGCGTGAATCCTGATGAAGTGGTCGCCATCGGCGCTGCCATTCAGGGTGGTGTGCTGGGCGGCGAGGTAAAAGACCTGCTGCTGCTCGACGTGACGCCCCTGACATTGGCAATCGAAACCATGGGCGGAGTTGCGACTCCGATGATTCAGCGCAACACGACCATCCCGACCAAGAAGACGGAGATGTTCTCGACCGCCGCCGACAATCAGACTTCGGTCGAGGTGCACGTGCTGCAGGGTGAGCGACCCATGGCGCGCGACAATCGCACGCTTGGAAAGTTCCACCTGACGGGGCTGCCTCCAGCTCCGCGTGGCGTGCCGCAGATCGAGGTCACCTTTGACATCGATGCCAACGGCATTCTGAACGTCAATGCCAAGGACATGGCCACAGGTAAAGACCAGAAGATCACGATCACGTCGTCTTCGGGTCTGAGCAAGGACGAAGTTGAACGGATGGCGAAGGAAGCGGATGCGCACTCGGCCGAAGACAAAGCCAAGCGCGACGAAGTGGAATCGCGTAACCAGCTTGACGGCATGGTCTACAGCATCGAGAAGATGCTACGCGAGCATGGCGACAAGATCTCCGGTCAGGAGCGTAGCGACGTGGAGAACGCGCTGGCGGATGCCAAGAAAACGCTGGAAGGAACCGACTCGGCGGCCATGAATTCGGCTCGCGAAAGGCTCCAGGCGGCTTCGCACAAACTGGCGGAAGCCATGTACAAGGCAACCTCGGCGCAAACGCCTCCAGCAGCCGGTCCGGCACCGGGAAGCAATGGTGCAGCTCCGACCGAGGCCGAGCAGAAGAAAGACGAAGGCGTCATCGATGCGGAGTACGTCGACGTGGAGGATAAGAAATAACGCTCTTCGCGATTCGCTTTTCGCTCTTAGCGAAACAGGGGCGCCGTTGGTGGCGCCCCTTGTTCCTGACACCCGGTTTACGGTGTCGCCTCTGGCGAAAAGCGAAGAGCGATTAGCGACTAGCGCAATACCAATGACACGAAAGGCACTAGGTATCAAAACGTGCGATTCGAAGTAAATGGCCAGTCTTATTTGTTGAGCTTTAACCCTGACGAAGGGCGGTGGTATCTATTGACGCCACGCTTCGACGGACGGGTGAAGGCGATCCCGGTGCTCTCGGACAACGAGATTGGAATGAGGTTCAACCTCGTCGTTCCCAGCGGAGACGAAGGACAGGCTAGCGTAAATTGAAGGCAATAGTGGTTATCGGATATTGGGCGGAAAGTACTCCAGGTGCACGTCAAGTGTCATCCTGACGGAGAGATGCAGCTTCGTGGTTTAAAGGAACGCAGCCGGCAGCCGAAGAAGGTCCGCGGAATAGAGTTGCTGAGCACCACGTCGGGGCGGCTCGAAATGAACGATGAAAGTGCAGTTCTGATGGCTGATAGCTGACATGGCAACGACAACCACCAAAGACAAAGACTATTACGGCATTCTTGGCGTCAAGAAGACAGCGTCGGCGGATGAGATCCGCAAGGCGTTCCGAAAACTTGCGCGCAAGTATCACCCCGACGTGAATCCGGGTGACAAGAGCGCTGAGGAGAAGTTCAAGGCGCTCTCCGAAGCCAATGACATTCTCAGTGATCCCAAGAAACGTAAGATTTACGATCAGCTTGGCTTCTACTCCGATAACATCGACCCGGCGACGGCGGAAGCCTACGCTCGGGGCGGCGGTTTTGGTGCGGGCGGCTTCGGCGCCGCCGGTGGCAATTCCGGCGCGCGCGGCCGCACCACGACAACCCAGGAAGTGCCTTTCGATTTTGGCGGATTCGACTTCAACGATTTCTCCGAGGGCGCCGGCGCGGCGGGTCGGCGGGCAGGAAGTGGCGGAGGATTTCGCGACATCTTCTCCAGCATCTTTGGTGGTGGCGCCGGACGCGGCGAGACAGTGGCGCATTCCGAGCCCGGAACCGATCTGGAATATCAGGTGAACGTCGGCTTCTGGCAGGCGATCAAAGGGACGGTGATGAAACTCAGCATCCCTCACCTTGAGGTATGCGCGAATTGCCACGGCGAAGGCTCTATCGAACAGCCGGGAGTTTGCCCCGAGTGCCACGGCACAGGTCAGATCACGCAGAAGAGCGGCAGCATGAAGTTCAACGTCACCTGCCCTCGCTGCGGAGGATCGGGCAAGAACCGCACGGTCTGCCCGGTTTGTCATGGCGACGGACGCGTGGAGCGCGCCGAGACCCTCGAAGTTCGCATCAAGCCCGGCACACGCGACGGCCAGCGCGTTCGCATTCCCGGACGCGGTAACGCAGGCACCCTGGGCGCACCATCTGGCGACCTCTACATCATCGTTCGCGTCGGCGAGCATCCGGTATTCAAACGTGAGGGCGACAATATTCTGTTGACTGTGCCGGTCACCTTCAGCGAAGCGGCTCTCGGCGCGAAGATAGAGGTTCCAACGATCGATGGCCGGGCGTTGCTCAGAATTCCTCCCGGGACAGAATGCGGGCAGAAGTTGAGGCTCCGGGAAAAAGGCGTCCCGTCGGCTTCCAAAGAAGGTGTGCGCGGCGACGAGATCGTAACGATTCAAACGCACACGCCAAAAGTGGGCGACGAGAGGTCGAAAGAGATTCTGCGGGAACTGGCGAAGCTGAATCCTGAAGATCCTCGCGAAGAGCTATGGAAGAAGCTGCACGACAATAGCAATTAGCATTCGTTGCTGGGTGATGGCGTTCCGCTCTGTACGCTCCAGTCGCCGCGGGTTCACGGATCGGCCCTAGCCGGTCTTTATCTATATCTATGTCGATGGCAAACGTCGCTGACAAAGCGCCGATTGACCCGGTGATCGAGACGCCTCGCCTTATTCTGCGCCGGTTGCGTGCCGATGATACCGACGCGATCCTTGCGGTCATCGGCGATCCCGTCGCAATGCAATACTATCCGCGAACCTTTGAGCGCAAAGACGCGGAGGAGTGGATTGAGCGCAATCTGCGGCGCTATGACGACTACGGACACGGCCTGTATGCGGTGGTGCTGAAAGATTCTGGCGACATGATCGGGGACTGCGGGCTGGTGACGCAGCAGATCGAAGGTGAACCTTTGTTGGAGGTCGGGTATCATCTGCGACGCGATCAATGGGGCCACGGTTACGCGAGCGAAGCCGCTCGCGCCTGCATGGAATATGCGTTTCGCACCCTTCGTGCGGACAAGGTGATCTCCCTGATACGCCCGGAGAATCTGCCTTCGCAACGGGTTGCGGAGCGCAATAAGATGAAGATCGAACGCAGAATCATGTACTTTGGACTACCGCATGCGGTATATGCGATGAAGCGGGAGGACTATGGCCAAACGTAAAAAGCAGGGCGTGTACATGATCAGCTCAGTGGCGGAGATGTATGACATTCATCCCCAGACTCTGCGTCTGTATGAACGCGAAGGCCTTTTGAAACCCTCCCGCACCGAGGGCAACACCCGCCTCTATACCGACGAAGACCTGGAGCGTTTGGAGCTGATCCTCTCCATGGCACGCGATCTGGGTGTGAATATTTCAGGGATCGCGATCATCCTGCAAATGCGCGAGCGCATGGAAGAGATGCAACGCCAGATGTCGGACTTCGTCGCTTACGTCCGAAACGAGGTCATGGCGCGCGCTCAGCATGCTACTCCCGATCCCACGCGCGGCGCGATCGTTCCGCTGCGCCACTCCTTGATCGTCAAGCCAGAGAAGAAGCGCTGACCTATTCCGCCCTTTCCCAGGTAAGCACCAGCTTAGTCAGGTTGGGATCTGTAGTTGCTGGAGTAATGATGAGACGTTTACCTTCGATCCGGAAGGGGCGCGGCTGCGTCGAACCGACGTAGGCTGGGGTCCAGGCAACATCGGGATAATGGGTGACGGTTGATTTCGGCCCATCGAGTTTGAACGTCCCACAGTAGGCGATAAACCCATCATAAGCCGCAACCTTTTCTTCCATGGTAGGCTTCGCCGGATCTTTCCAGGAAGGCCGGTCTGGATTCATGATTTCCGCGCACATGTGTCCGTCGGGTTCGTACATGATGTAGCCGCGAGCGTGCGGACCAAACATGGGGTCGGGCTGTACAGTTCCATCCTTCAACGTGACTTCCACCGAAACCAGCCGCCAGCTCCCCAGCAATTGAGCCACTGTGGGCGCTTGACCGCTATTCTGCGCAAGACAACAGGCCGCTAAAAGCAGCATCGCTAAAGTCATTCTCATCTGAATCATTCTCCAAGATTTCGTTGGGGCGGAGTTCCGTGTCGGGATGATCGTCTCACAGGAATAACGGGGACGCACTCCTTCTATTGCGTATCGCACCATAGACAAGCTGAGACACAGCCGAGTTGAGTCCAGGTTCGGTACTCCTATATTGTGGGTGCAGGTGCAAACCCTTTCTCAGCCGGCAGGCTCGCGCCAGCGTTCGATTGTAAGCAGGCTAATTCCCGCCTTCCTACTCACGATCTTCGCATTGCAGTCATTGTGGTTCATCCGAACCCAGTCGCTGACCTACGATGAACCGGCACACATCATCGCCGGGGTTGAAGCATGGCAGATGGGCAAGTTTGAGCATTGGAACGACCATCCGCCACTCGGCCGGCTCTGGCTCACCCTGCCGTTGGCCAGAGCCCAGACGGAGTTCGTCTGGAAGCAGTTGCCTGTCGGCTTTCTGGTCACGGGGATGCGGCCCGGACCGGAGTGGATTGCCGGGCATACACGCCCCATGAACACGTTGCTTGGCATCGCCCTTGGCGCGGCGCTCTGGTTCGCAACGCGCCGGCTGTTCTCAGAAGGCGCGGCCAATGTTGCACTGGCATTCTTCGCATTCAGCCCGTCACTCATCGCACATTTTTCCGTTGCCACCACCGACGGAATCGGAACGCTGTTCATCTTTCTCGTCGCGTTTCAGTTGGTGAGCTGGCGCAAGAACCAAACCACCGCTCAAACGGCCCTGATGGGTCTGACGCTCGGCGGCCTGCTGCTGGCCAAGTTTTATGCTCCGCCGATGGCGGCACTGGCGCTCGGGCTGATGCTCGTGACGGGACGCTCGAACTTGCTCGCGCCGCATAAATGGAACTGGAAGCCCACGTTGCTGGCTCTAGGAATTGCGTTGGTAGCGTTGTGGGCCGGATACTTTTTCCACGTCTCGCACCTGAATATCGGGAAAGGTCAGGTCATCGCAACCTACCCGAACCGTCCTGTAAGAGTTCTGGCGACTAAGTCGAAAATGCATCTCGCCATCGCGGTGCCTGCGGGGGAGTTCGTCGAGGGCTTGCGCGAAGTGGCGTTGAGTAACCGGCGCGGACGTGCGGCGTGGTTTTTCGGTAAGGTCTATCCTAGGGGTGGAATCGAGCTCTACTATCCGGTCGCCATCGCGCTCAAGTGGCCGACAATTCTCCTCTTAGTGCTGCTAGCCAGCCTGTTCCTTGGTGTACGCAAGACGAGCCGCGCGCCTGGTGATCTGCTCGTGATGAGTCTGTTCGCCCTCGTGTATCTTTGCTTCGCGCTGCAATCCAAATATGACATTGGCGAGCGGCACATTCTGCCAATCTATCCCTTTGCGCTACTCATTGCGGGTGGCATCTGGGAGCACGCACGGCTTACCCGGACGTGGATCGCGGTCCTGTTGCTCGCATTGGCTTTGAATGCGGCCGACGCAATGCGTTATGCGCCGGACTACCTGTCGTACTTCAACGTCTTCGTCCGTCCCCAAAACAGCTGGCGGCTGCTGACCGACAGCAACCTCGATTGGGGACAAGGCCTTATATCCCTGCGCAATTACGAGCGCGAGCACCCGAGTGAAATGATGTATCTGGCGTATAGCGGATCGGTCGATCCAACGTTATACGGGGTGCAGGCTATGCCGTGGAGGCCAAACGAGCACGTGGACGGCAAACTGGCGGTTGGAGCAACTTGCCTGTCTGGTCAGATACTGGACGATCCGGCGTCTTACCGATGGTTATGGGGCGTTGAACCGACGGAGATTCTCGACCACTCGCTGTGGTTATACGAGGTGCCCGGCAATGTGCCACGCTAGTTCGTGGGCGAGCCAGCTTTGGCGCTGCTAGGGGTCGAAAGACTTTTCAAACGTTCTGCGCCCTCCTCCGCCTTCTGCGCGTACGGCCCGTGCGGCAGAATTTTCAGGTAAGCGCGATAGTTCTCCAACGCTCCAGCCTTGTCGCCGGACTTCTCCAATGCTTCTGCCAGTTTGTAGGTAGCTTCGGCATCCCGAGGCTTCCATTGCAGAGCTTCCTGATAGCGGCTGATGGCGGCCCGGTAATTCTCCTTCTTGAAATAGAAGTCGCCGACTTCAATGGCTTTCATCGCTTTGTGCGGGTCATACGGGTGAAACTCTCCCACGTCCGACTCAGTGTCAACTTCGTAGCTGTTGGGATGGTTTTTGTCGTCGTTCTTGGGAGGTGCAACATCAATCTCCGTCTGCTTGCTGGAACTTTCTCCGGCGGTGTCATCATCGTGGCGGGGCGGTTCCGCGGTGTTGTCCTTGGGAGGAGGAGCAGATTTGTCGACCGGCAACCGCTCAGCAGGAGAGCCACTCTGCCCGACCGCAGCAGCAACGAAACAGAGACTCAGAACCGCGAAAATCAAGAAACGAAAACGCACATTCATATTGTATTCAAACCCGGGCGAGAAGGTTGGCACTCGCCCGCCTTTCGCGTGACTGGGACAGCAAATAGCAGGCCGGTTTGGAAGACCCGCCACGCGTGCTTTACCATCGCTGGAAATGCTCACATCTCTCCGTCGCCGGCTTAGCGACCCTGTCGTACTGCTGGCTCTGGTCGCGGGTTTCGCCGCGTTTGTCGTGCAGTCGGGGGAACTCGGTACTGCCGACACCATGCACCGTCTGCAAACTACGCACTCCTGGTGGACCCATGAACCCGAGGTGTTCCCCAACGAGTTCCCCGAGTTCGGCATTCACGGTCGAGGCGGCCAACTCCACAGCTGGTACGGCATGGGGCAGTCCCTGCTGATGCTGCCTGCCGATCTGCTCGGTTCAGCGATCGAACGCCTCCCGATCTTCGACTCTTATGACAGCACTGACCCGTCGGTGCGTGACATTGTCGTCAGCTACAGCACGAACATCCTCGTGACGGTGTTGACTGCGCTGATCTGCTTTCGCTTTCTGCGGCAACTCGACTTCACGACCAGGCAGTCGGTGGCAGGCGTTCTAGCTCTCCTGTTCTGCACTTCGCATCTGCACTACACGCAGAACATGATGGAGAACAACTACATCCTGCTGTTGACTTTGATCGGCCTCTCCTATCAATACGAGTGGCTGCGGACCGGTACGCTGCGCGCCCTCGTCCTAGGCTCGGCGGCCTTCGGATTGAATCTACTGACACGACTGACAACCGGGCTAGACCTCCTGGCGGGAGGGTTGTTCGTCCTCTTGATGTTGTGGTTCGAAAACGCCGGCGCACACAAAATCTGGGGCAGTCTGCTGAGATATCTCAAGGTTACAGCGCCCGTTTACCTGTTCTTCGGGCTGATTGATCGCGTCTATCAGTATCATCGCTTTGGCTCCTTTTCCAACACTTACGTCAGCGTCTACGCGCAAGAGTACAAGCGCATGTATCCCAACCTTCCCGCAAAGTATCCGTGGGAGCTTCCGTTTCACGTCGGGTTTCTGGGCGCGCTGTTCAAGCCGGAGAAGTCGATCTTTCTCTTCGATCCTCTGCTGCTGCTGACGATCCTTATCAGCTGCCTGGTTTGGCGGCGTCTTCGAGCAGATGTGAAAGCGTACCTGGTGATGGCGTTTGTGCTGCTTTTCGCCTATATCAGCTTCTATGCGCGCTACACCGTGTGGAGCGGCGACTTTGCCTGGGGCGACCGTTACGTCTCGACGGTCGCGGAGATGGTGGCATTCATTTCCGTGCCTCTGCTGCTGCGCTATCGCGAACAACTCGGCCGATGGGTGTGGAGACTGGCACTCGCGCTGATTGCCGTCAGCATGATCATTCAAGTCGCCTCCCTTGCCTTCTGGCTTCCGCTCGAAATCTACCAGATGGAAACCTTCGGCCATCCAACGTTCGTGATCGCGCTTCGCTTCAAGAACATCGTCGCTTTCGCCCTTGGCAAGTTCAACGCCTGGGGCCTCGACACTGAGGCCATGCATTGGGACCCATGGGATTACGTTCACATCACAAGCTGGAATTTTCTGCCGTTCCTCTTGAAGAGAGTGGGCGTGGCCCCACATTGGGTGGTGGATCTGGCGTTCGCCGTTTGGGGAGCCGGATTGGCGGCCCTAGCGTGGGCGCTGGCGAGATTACAGCGTGTACTGAAATACTCCGAGTAAGGTCTGAGCGCAGCTACGAACGGGCTTTTAGCCTTCTCGCTCCAACACATACGTAAAAGCTCGATCATTCTTCCGCTCGAACCACGTAACTGCGTATCCCTCTGCAAACAGCGCTTGAAACCGCTCGCGCATCCTCCTCTGAATTTTCACCACCTCGTCCGGCGAAGCGTGCTCCGGAAGCGAAACCTGGATTCGCTGCGCTTCCGGCCCGACCTCAGAAATATTCCCAGCCAATACCAAGGCTACGCGATCAGAATCAAGATCCCACTCGGCGAGCAGTCGATCGGTTGGCAAGCCACCATGGAGAGGGCTGCTGGTTTGCCCGTAGAGATTGGGCAGGTACCGGCGGATAGTCGTGCCTAAGCGGCACAGGTTGAAATACGCATTCTTTGGCTGCAGCGGGTCAAACGTCCACTCGATCCGCGTGATGCCGCGAGCGAGCGCATCGGCGCGCTGTGCCAGCTTCAACTCGCGCCCGACGCCACAGTCGCGATATTCGGGCAGTACCGCAGTCATATGCGAGTGCAAATAGCTGTGACCGGCCTCGATGGCCGGATAGGCGACAGCGAAACCCACCATCGTATCCCCAGCAAAGGCGCCAATCACTTGGCCTCCAGTCTTGTCCGCCACGACCAGCATAATGGCGGGTGCCGCGTCGCGGTCAGAGTATCCCCACACGCGCAGTTGCAGATCGACCATTTGCTCGAATTCCTCGACAGAGTGGCACGCACGGACGGTAATGGTTGTGTCGCTCATGGTAGTCTGCGGGTGTCACTGGATTCGTTATCCAGCTACTACTCTTCCACTTTGTAAATCGCCAGGCTGAGCGGCGGCAACTGTATCGTGAGCTTCTCCCCCTGCAACTGAACGGAAGATCCGGCGAACAGCGGCATCAGCCTCCTTGTATCCGACATAGTGGTGCCCGACAGGTCCAGTGTGACACTCTCGGCCGCATCGCCGTTGTGGAACACGATAAAGAGTTGCTCGCCATTGGCCTCGCGCGTGAAGGCATAGAACTTGTCGCCCCATGCCACGTGCTTCTGCACGCCTTGTCGAAGTGCGACGTGTTCCTGGCGCAACTTGAGCAGCGTTTGCACATGCACGAAGACATCCTGCTCTTCCGGAGATCGGCCGGACGGCGTAAACGCGTCATGCTGATCGCCAGGAAATCCGCCGGGAAAATCATGCCGGTTATCAGGATCTTCCCCGCCCGCCATCGCGACTTCGTCTCCGTAGTAAAGCAGCGGAATGCCCCGTAGTGTCGCCAGCAGTGTAAATGCCAGCTTCAACTTGTCGCGCGATCCGCCCGCATCCGTGAGAAAGCGGTTCATGTCATGATTACCCATGAAGGTTACAAGCCGTTCGGGATGCGGATAGAGCCGGTCCTGGCGCAATACATCAACAATTTTCTTCGTTGAGGCTCCGTGGTTGATGACTTCGCGAATGGCGGAGTTCAACGGAAAATCGAACAGCGTGGGCAGATGCGTGTCGATACCGTCGAAGCCTGTTTGACCGCCGGCAAAGTAAGAAGTGATGGTCGGGTCGAAGTTGTATACCTCGCCGACAGCAAAGAAATTTGGATAGCTCTTGAACATGCCTTGCAGGTAGTACGGCCAGAACGCGCGCGGAACATAGGGAAATGTGTCGATGCGGAAGCCGTCGATACCGCTGCTCTCCGTCCACCACAGGGCGTTCTGCAACAGGTATCGCGCAACCAGAGGATTTTCCTGCGCGAGATCGGGCAGGACGTTGGCGAACCATCCTTCGAGCGCGCTCCGATAGTTCTCAGGAACGGCGTGCGGATCGCTGATAGGCGGAAAGTCGTAATCGGTGTTGATGTGGTTTTCCACGGTGCCGTGCAGCCAGCCTGGCGCCGGTTGCGAATTGGCCCAGGGATGCTTCGGTCCAACATGGTTGGGCACCATGTCTAGCAGCACCTTCAGCCCGAGTTGATGGGCCGCTGCCACCAATTCCTGGAAGTCGGCCATCTTACCAAAGTGGTCCTCCACCGCGTACTCATCGACGGCGCCATATCCGTGGTAGTCAGACGTGGAATCATCATTGTCGTACAACGGCGTGATCCATAGCGTGGTGACACCGAGCTCTTTCAGGTATGGCAGATGCTGCTGGATGCCCTTCAAATCGCCGCCGTGATAGGTCTTTGCCGATGCACGATCGTACGTGCGCGCTGCCGCACCGGAAGGTTGGTTGTTTGAGGGATCTCCATCGGCGAAGCGATCCGGCATGATCAGGTAGATCACATCATCGGCGGTCACCCCTTGGAATTTGCCGGAAGTGGTTTGCCTGTCCTGAAGATGAAGCACCGCTTGAGTCCGCCCCGACGGCGTCTTCGCCAGAATTGAAACCTCGCCCGCCTTGGCTTTCTTCGAGAAGCTGAGCCACACGAAAGCGTGATGCCCGTCGGGCTGGAGCTGCGTCTTGTCGACGCGCACGCCGGGGTACTTTACCGAGAGTTCCACCCCCGCAAGGTTTTCGCCGGTCAACAAAACCATCACGGGAGAAACGTAGCCGGTCCACCAGTTGGACGGTTCGATCTTGTTCACGCGAGGTGGGCCGCTCGACTGCGCTGCGCTGGCGAAGGCGAGCACAAGAACGAAGGCAGGGATAAGCACGATAACGGGCAGCCGGGTGCGACAAGTCTGGAAGCTTTTCATGAAAAATGGCGAAAGCGGAAAGGGGACCTGGCGTGCTTCCCTATTCCCCGGGATTATAGGTCAGAACGAGATGTGCAGAGCGATCCGGATTTGCCGCTCCGAACTACCCTCCTGCATCGATGGCGCCTTGTTCTTGGGAAGGGTTGCCAGGTTGATGGGCTGCAGAAATACTTGGCTTTCGAAGCTGCTCGCCACTGGTTTCGACGCCTTAAGCGGATTACTATCGTGACGCACTCGGCGGCCGGCCCCTGCCGCCCAAACAGGAGAGATTGTGCAAAAGCCTCCCAAGAGCTTCTGGCAGATTTGGAATATGAGCTTCGGCTTTCTGGGGATCCAGTTCGGCTGGGGCCTGCAGATGGCCAACATGAGCGCGATCTACGAATATCTGGGCGCGCGCGCCGATCAGATTCCCATTCTCTGGCTGGCCGCGCCTCTGACCGGACTGCTGGTGCAGCCAATCATCGGACAGGCCAGCGACAATACCTGGACGCGGCTCGGACGACGTCGTCCTTACTTTCTGACCGGAGCAATTCTCAGTTCTCTGGCACTCGTCCTCATGCCGCGCTGCTCCGCGCTGTGGATGGCAGCCGGACTCCTCTGGATTCTCGACACCTCGATCAACATCAGCATGGAGCCCTTTCGCGCCTTCGTCGCTGACCTGCTCCCCGAAGAACAACGTACCCAGGGCTTCGCCATGCAGAGCCTGTTCATCGGTTTGGGCGCGGTCTTCGCTGCGATGCCGTGGTTCCTTACGCACGTCTTCCACGTTCTCCCGAGCACAGCCGCGCACAGTGTGATCCCGAATTCGATCCGTTATTCGTTCTATATCGGTGGCGCCTCGTTTTTTGCCGCAGTGCTATGGACGGTCCTGACGACGAAGGAATATCCACCCGAGAATATGGAGGCATTCCGCCGCAAGAAGGCCGAGCACCGCAGCTTGGGCAGCCATGTGGGGGAGATTTTTCAAGCCATCGGCCAGATGCCGCTCACCATGCGCCAGCTTGCGCCGGTCCAGTTGTTCACCTGGTTTGGGCTCTTTTGCATGTGGCTGTACTTCCCGGTGGCAATCGCACGTAACGTTTATGGGGCGACCGATCCATCGATGCCCTCCTATACCGCCGGCATTGAGTGGGGGACCATTTGTTTCGCCTGGTATTCGGCCGTTTGCTTCGCCTTCTCGTTCCTGTTGCCATCGATCGCCACACGTTTGGGGCGCAAGACAACCCACAGTCTCTGCCTGGTATGCGGCGCCCTAGGCCTGATATCGGTTGCCTTTATTCATCACCCGTACTATCTGTTGCTCTCCATGACTGGCGTTGGTATTGCATGGGCGAGCACGCTGTCGATGCCCTATGCAGTCCTCGCAAGTTCGGTGCCACCTGAACGAACCGGCGTCTACATGGGAATCTTCAACTTCTTCATCGTTTTACCGGAGATCACAGCATCGCTCTTCTTCGGCTGGGTTATGCTGCATGTGCTGCACAACAACCGCGTTACGGCGGTCGTGGTGGGGGGTGTGTTCATGGCGTTAGCGGCTGTGCTCATGCAGCGGGTCGTCGATCCAGGGGCGGAAGTCACGGAAGCGGCTGCCACTCCGCGAGAGCGCGAACTCGCGGTTTAATCGAATCTCGACGAAATGGCGTAAGTCAGACAACGATACTCTGAAACCACATCATGAGATTTCCACGATCCAGCGGCATTCTGTTGCATCCCACATCCCTGCCCGGCCCTTGCGGTATCGGCGAACTGGGCCTTGAGGCACACCGCTTTGCCGACTTCCTGCACGATGCCGGACAGCGCATCTGGCAAGTGCTGCCTCTCGGACCGACCGGCTACGGCGACTCGCCATACCAGTGTTTTTCTGCGTTCGCGGGAAACCCGCTGCTCATCAGCCTGGAAACGCTGGTGAAGCGCGGCTACCTGGCAAACGAGGAGCTGTCCACGCGGCCTGCCTTTTCCGTCGACAACGTCGACTTCGGCTCGGTGATCCAGTGGAAACTTCCGTTGCTTCGAAAAGCGGCAGCACGCTTCATAGCCTCGGCAACGCCTGCCGACCGTACGGCGTACGAAGCATTTTGCCGACGTCACGCCGCATGGCTCGAGGAGTTCGCGCTATTCATGGCCTTGAAGGAAGTGCACAACAATGTGACGTGGACGAAATGGAGCCGCGCCCTGCGCTTGCGCGAACCCGACGCTTTGGAAAGCGCACGACACGAACTGCAGGACCAGATCGAAAGCAACAAGGCCATCCAGTTTGAATTTGAGCGGCAATGGACCGACCTGAAAGCACATTGCGCGCATAACGGTATCCGTGTCATGGGCGACGTCCCCATCTACGTGGCCCTCGACAGTGCAGATGTCTGGGCCAATCCCGGCCTCTTCAAGCTCGATGCCAATGGTCAGCCGCAAACCGTGGCCGGTGTGCCTCCCGATTACTTCAGCGCCACCGGACAGCTATGGGGCAATCCCATCTATCGTTGGGAAGCCCACGCGAAGACCCATTATGCATGGTGGATTGCGCGGTTCCGTCGCGCGCTCGAGATGCTCGATTTGATACGCCTCGATCACTTTCGCGGCTTTGAGGCCTATTACGAGATTCCCGGCGCCGACTCGACCGCCGTCAATGGCAAGTGGGTGAAGGGTCCAGGAGCAGCGCTCTTCGAGGCGGTCGTCAAGGAACTGGGAGAGTTGCCGATCATCGCGGAAAACCTTGGTGTCATCACGCCCGAAGTCGAGGCGCTGCGCGAGCGCTTTGGGTTCCCCGGAATGGCGATTCTGCAATTTGCCTTCGGCAACGATCCGCAGGCGCCGGACTTCAAGCCTCATAACTACGTGAAACATCTCGTTGCCTACACCGGAACGCATGACAACGATACGGTCGTCGGCTGGTGGATGAGTTCCGTAGGCGCGGGCAGCACGCGCACGGTTGCAGACGTTGAGAAGGAGATGGAGTATGCCAAACGCTATCTCAATACCGACGGTCGCGAGATCAACTGGGTGTTGATTCGCACGTTGATGGCGTCGGTGTCCGACACTGTGCTGTACCCGCTGCAGGATGTTCTCGGCGTCGGCAGCGAAGGACGCATGAACCTTCCTGGCACTTCATCGGGCAATTGGCGGTGGCGCTTCCGAGCCCGCGCCCTCACGGCCGGAGACGGTGCACGGCTGAAGCTTCTGGCCGAAACCTACGAGCGCTAAGCATTCGAGTTGACCATCTGGGAGAGACATAAGTTCCGCGGAATTTTACGTCGGCTTAGTAACCGTGGTCGCCGCCCTCGGCGAGCCGGACCTTGCCTCGAAACATGCGATAAAGGAACACGAAGTAGCCGATCGCGATCACGATGCCGATCGACCACCACACCAGGCCAACCCGCAAGCCGTGTTCGCCGGCTGCTGTGTTGTAGATGGTTAAGCTGTAGCTGGAACCGGTACTCGCCGGCAGCACCATCGGATAAACCGCGAATACCAGGCCTACAAGCATTCCCGTGATGTAGCCCGCCGATGCCAGAAACGCACCTTTGTCGTTTTTTGTCTTGAGCGCGTAGAAAAGATAGAACAGGCTGCCGACCACAACCGCCGGAATTAGGTATCCCACCGGCCAGCGCTGATAATTCTGCAGCACACCGGGCTGCACGTAGAGAGTGGCGGCAAGGCTAAGGATCGTTAGCACGACTTGAAGCGGCCACATGATGAAGACAGTTTTTCGCGCGCGCGCATTCAAATCGCCCTCGGTCTTGGTCGCGAGATAGAGCGATCCGTGCGCTACCAGCGTCACCAGCGCTATCACGCCGCACATGACGGTATACCAGTCTAGAATGCCGTTCTGCACTCCTACCCGCCAGTTCGTCCAGAGCGGTTCAAAAAAATAACCGTCGGGATTCAAGGGAACACCCCGCACGACGTTGCCCAGCGCCGCCCCGTAAAAGATTGCCAGCAGAACGCTGGATACACCGAAGATCACATCAAAAAAATTCTTCCAAATCCGGTTCTGGAGATGAGAACGGAATTCGATTCCAATCGCCCGCAGCATAAGCAGCCACAGCACCATCATCAAAGGCAGATAGAACCCGCTGAAGCTTGAGGCGTAAAGCAACGGGAAAGCGAAGTAGAGCGTGCCCCCCGCGGCCAGCAGCCAGACTTCATTCCCGTCCCACACCGGTCCGATGGCCTGGAGAATCGACAGCCGCTCGTCCTCTGTTTTCGCGACGAACAAGTGCACGGCTCCGGCACCCAGATCGAAGCCGTCCAGCAGAACGTACGCTGCCACCATTACCGCGACAATCATGAACCAAAGAGTTGGCATGGCTATCGCACCTCCACCGGCGTTACCGGAACGACTTTCAGCTTTTCACGGACGGTTGCAGGTTCAGGCCCGTGATCGATCTCGCGTAACACAAGGAACAAGAACAGGAAGGAAAGCACGGTGTACATGCCCATGAAGCCAAGCAAAGTGAACCATCCGTTGGCGGCGGAGACCATTTTGGAATACCCATCCACCGTGCGAAGCAGGCCATAGATGAGCCAGGGCTGGCGGCCGATTTCTGCTGTCATCCATCCTGCGGTGTTCGCGATGTAAGGGAACGGGAACATCAGCAACAGGACCCAAAGCATCCAGCGCGCGCCGTAGAGCTGTTTGCGCCAGAGCAGGAATGCCGCCACCACCGTAACCGCGATGAAGATGGTTCCGAGACCAACCATGATGTGGTACGCGTAATACAGGAGCGGAATGTTTTCCGGCCAATCTTGCCGGGGAAAGGAATTCAGACCCTTCACTTCAGCTGACCAGTTCCGCCATGTCAGGAAGCTCAACATCTTGGGGATGACGAGCGGGTTATCAATCTTCTGCTCCGCAGTATTGGGCTGGCCTAGAATCACTAGAGGAGCGCCTGGTTGCGTATCCCATAGAGCTTCCATCGCTGCCAGAGTAATCGGCTGATGGCGTGCCAGCATGCGTCCCTGGGCGTCGCCCGTGGGAAGCACCTGGAAGATGCTCACCAACAACGCCACGATCACGCCCATCCGCACGAAGACCTTTCCCTGCTCCACATGCTTGTTACTGAGCAGATAGAAGGCCCCGACCGCCGACATGATGAAGCTTCCGGTTATGACCGCGCCGCTCATGTTATGTGCGTATTGCCAGAGCGCCCAGGGATTGAGGATCAACTGCCAGAAACTGGTGAGTTGCACTCCTGTAGAGGTCTGCATATAACCGACCGGATGTTGCATCCAGGCATCGGTAGCGACGATGAAGTAGCCAGAGAGCCAGGAGCCGAGAAAAACCATCAGTGCGGCGAACCAGTGCTGCTTCGGTGTCAGGCGCTTCTCGCCATAGAGGAATAGGCCGAGGAAAGTAGACTCCAGAAAGAAAGCGAACAAACCTTCCATGCCGAGTGTCTGTCCGATCACCCCGCCGGCATAGCGTGAGAAGTGCGACCAGTTGGTGCCGAACTGGAACTCCATAGGAATTCCGGTCACCACGCCAATTACAAAGTTGATGCCGAAGATCTTCGCCCAGAAACGAGCGGCTCTGTCGTAGGTCTCGTTCTTGGTAGCAAGCGCCAACGTTTTCAGAACCACGATCAGAGGCGCCAGGCCCATGGTGAGTTGCGGAAACAGGTAGTGATACGTCACCGTAAACGCAAAATGCAGTCGGTGAACTAACAGTGCACTATCCATGCGTGGACCTCAAAAAAGAGTTCGTCCTCGGCCCCGGGAAAGGCCAACAATCGGCATTCGAACGGCTCGAAAACCATCCTGGTGTTATTGTTCAACAAAAGGAGCACATCAGGCTGTGACGGAGGTCACATAAGTTTGTAGTTAACCCAGCCAGGGGTGCGAATCTTTCCTCTCCGATTCGGGTCTAAACTATTTCTAATGAGTCGCTTCTCCTTCAGGACGGCCGTTCTGCTTTCGCTGTTGCTGGCATCGGCGATTGGAACGTGGGGCCCATGCCAATGGCTTTTCTCTTGGGCTGGCACTGCGCAGGCGCAGGAGCGAACACCGCGTCTGATCTTGAAGGACGGTTCTTACCAGGCGGTTGTGAAATACGAGATACAGGGCGATCGTGTGCACTATCTCAGCGCGGAACGCTACGAATGGGAGGACCTTCCGTCCTCTTTGATCGATTGGGACGCCACCAAAAAATATGATGCCGAACTCGCCGCGGGCAAGCTCTCGAAGCATCCCGAAGAAACTCCGGAAGAAAAGGAAGAGCGCGAGAAGGAAGCTGCCAACTCGCCGGAGATCGCTCCTGGAATGCGACTACCCGGCACCGGCGGCGTATTTCTATTCGACCAGTACCAGGGCAAGCCGCAGCTCTCGGAGATCGTGCAGAACGGCTCTGACGTAAATAAGCAGCAAACGGGAAAGAGTGTGTTGTTGGCACAGATCAATCCCATCGCCGGCAGTACTCACAACTTCCAACTCAAAGGTCCGCACGCCCGGGTACAGGCTCACACCTCAACTCCGGTCATCTACATCGATATCGATGAGGGGCCACAGAACGACGTCGCTCTCGAGAACCGATTCCGCATCGTTCGTGCCGAAGTCAAGAAGGACAAATATACGCGTACGATTGGAAATCTAAAGGTCACGCTCAGTGGAAAGACGACCGAATCCGGCAACTATCTTCCGACCACAGTTCAAAAGTTGGGAGTAGGTGAATGGGTGAAAGTTACTCCCGGGAAGCCATTGCCCACGGGAGAATATGCCGTGGTTGAAATGCTTGGAACGCAGGAAATCAACTTGTATGTATGGGATTTCGGAGTGGATCCGAACGCTCCAGCGAATTCCAGCACCTGGCATCCAACCACGCCAGCCGAGCCGACCAGCAAGGAGCCATAAGCGAGCTCAAGCTTTTTGATCTTCGTCCCCGATAAGGCCCGTGCCCATGATCGCAATGTTGTCGCGGCCTGCTTGTTTCACGATGTACATCATCTCGTCACCACGCTGCACGATGTCTTTGGGGGTGGTGCCGTCGGCAGGAAACACAGAGATTCCAATGCTGGCCGTGAGTCGAAGCGCCACGCTCTCTGCCGGCATCCATTCCCGGCTGTGAAATACGTGCATCAGCCGGCGAGCCACCAGGATGGCGCCTTCCCTCGACGTCTGAGGTAAAAGGAGGGCAAACTCGTCCCCTCCGTAACGGAAAGCGGCATCGACCAGGCGCAGATTCTCTCGCAGGAACTGCCCAACTTGCGCCAGCAAAGCGCTACCCACCAAGTGACCATGTTCGTCGTTAACGCGCTTGAAGTGATCGAGATCGAGAAAGAGCAGAGCAAGTTCGTAGCCGAAGCGCTCAGAGCGATGCACCTCCTCTCCCAAAACGGTAAAGAGATGGCGCGCGTTATAGAGACCCGTGCAATCGTCGGTAATGCTAAGTTCTTGTATGCGGCGCACGGCACGTGCGTTCTCGATGGCGATGGCAGCATAGTCGGCCAGAGTTTGCAGCAGAAGCTGGTTTCGGCTGTAATTCTCCATGTCGATGTTCATTACCTGGATAATGCCTAGGACTTTGCCGCCGGTGCGGACTGGCATGCACACCACCGAGCTCCCCTCGGCCAACTGGTTGCGTTTCGCGGCATGCTGAATGCGCGAATCCTCGCCGAGATTGGGAATGACGAGCGGCTCACCGGTTTCAATCACCCATCGAGCCAGTGTTTCCCCACTCGTCAGAGTCAAGGTATTCAAGTCTTCGCAACCCTTACCAACTGACACCGCGTAGTAGAGCTCTTGTGAGGATTCGTCCACCATAAGCAACGACCAGTCGGCCGATTTAAAGTAGGCGGCAACCTTCGCCATGATGGTTTGGAGAACGGTATCGAGATCGAGCGACGACGTCAGCGCCTTGGCAACATCGTGAAAGATGCTGAGCTCGTGCGACCGGCTCTGGTTACCCGCTGCGGCTAACGGCATGTTAGGAACAGTAGTTACCTCGTCTGCTGAGACGAAACAACAAGCAGCAGTTCAGATGGGGCGGGGACGATGCCCTCGCGTTATTTTATCCCATCTGCGCGAGTAAGCTCCCTGCAATCTGCAGCATCGGCTCGTGCTTATTTTCCGACATCAATTAACTTAAGTGTGCCCCTCGTAAGCACCGACGTGAGAGTCGTACCACACCAACGTTTGACTTGGGAGCCATTGATTCTTATCATTCGCGCAGACAAAAGGTACACTCTTAGCTCAGAGTCCTTGAAAATAGGGAGCGCAATCGTGAGTGCGTTCGGCGAGAGGCTGCGTCGCGAGCGAGAAATGCGAGGCGTGTCTCTGGATGAGATTGCCGCGGCCACGAAGATCGGAACGCGCCTTCTGCGCGCCCTGGAGGAGGAGCAGTTCGACTTGCTTCCAGGGGGCATTTTCAACAAGGGCTTCGTTCGCGCCTATGCCAAATATCTCGGCATCGATGAGGAAGCGGCGGTCGCCGATTATCTCAACGCCTCGGGCCCGCGCGATCCCGATTTGCGTGTCATCGCAGCCCAAAATGCATCGGAATACAGCCCCCGAGCAAATGCTGTATCGGCGATACCCGCCCGAACCAGTTTTCCCTTTGTCCCCGTGCTTGTTGTGATCGCAGTGGTTGCAACGAGCTGGGGGGCATGGCACACCTATCAGGAGCGGCAGCATCAGGTAGCGGCGAAATCTTCCGTGGCTCAAGCCGCGACACCGGCAACGTCCGCAACGGACGGCGCCAAGATCGACCCGGCAGCTTCTGCCGCTAATCCCGAGCCGAACGTCGGAGTCAAAGCCAGTCCTCCAGCCCACCAACTCGCCACTGAAAACCCACAAACTACCGATCAATCCGCCGTCACCTCCACAACGTCGGCGTCGGAGCACGCGCCGCGAGCCGGCCACCTCATCGCCGCGACTACGCCGGACGAAACCTCGGCTACTCCCTTCGAGATCATTGTGAAAGCCAAGGACCGTGCCTGGGTATCGATCAAGTCCGACGGCAAGATCATGGTACGTGGCATCATCAAACCGCCAGACATCAAAACCATACATGCCACGGATCAGGTTGTTTTCTGGACCGGTAATGCCGGCGACGTGGCGGTTTCCTTCAATGGCAGAGATGTGCCCCTGAGTGGAGGTCAAAACGCAGAGGCAGTTCTCGTCTTCAACTCCCGCGGACTGCTGCCCCAGCAGGCGGCACAATGAGGTTTGACGAAGAACCCACCGCGTCTCTCAGCATGAAGAGTGTCGGCGAAAATGTAGTGCGAATCGAAGCCGAAGCCCTCCGTGCTCTGGCTGACCGCATCGCCGGCCCCATGGCAGCCGATTTCAATCGTGCCATTGAGGTGCTTCACACCTGTACAGGCCGCGTGGTGGTCAGCGGCATGGGCAAGAGCGGCATCATGGCGCGCAAGATCGCCGCCACCCTCAGCTCCACAGGCTGCCCCGCGTTGTTCCTCCACCCCGCCGAAGCGATGCATGGCGATCTAGGAATGATCGTTCGTGGCGATATTGTGATCGCGCTCTCGGCCAGCGGCGAAACGGGGGAGATTCTGCAGTTGCTGGCGACCGTCAAACGTCTTGGCGTGCCGCTTATCACGATGACCGGCGACGACCTCCACTCCCTTTCCCGGGAGTCGAGAACTCTGTCAAGCCTCGCTCAGGCAGCTGACGTAGCGCTCGATTGCTCCGTCGCTCAGGAGGCCTGCTCCCTGGGGCTTGCCCCGACTGCGTCGACCACTTCAATGCTTGCCCTCGGCGATGCTCTTGCTGTAGCGCTCTCGGAACGCCGTGGCTTCAAAGAGGAGGACTTCGCCAACTTGCATCCTGGCGGAAAGCTAGGCAAGCGCTTCGCGCGGACCTCCTCGCTTATGCATGCTGGCCAAGCCATTCCGCGAGTGAGTCCGTCGACCCCGATAAAAGAAGTGATCTACGAGATGTCGCGCAAGGCGCTAGGCATGACAACCGTCGTCGAGGACGACCGGCTGGTCGGCATCGTCAGCGATGGCGATCTGCGCCGGCTTCTGGAGCGCCATGGCAAAGAAGTGTTTGACCTCAGCGCCGCCGAATGCATGACCCCCTCTCCAATCACTGTCGGACCCGATAGTTTCGCCATTGCCGCCCTCGACATCATGGAGCAGAAAAAAATCACATCGCTCCCTGTCGTCGATGAGGCTGGACGCCTTCAAGGTGTGCTCCACCTACACGATTTGTGGGGGACGGAGATGGTGTGAGGAAACGACTCGCACGCAATCAGGCTTTCAAGGTTTTGTTTGATATCACGGACTAACTGGCTGGCGCATTGCGATTACTTACACCGCCGTCCGCCCGCCCAGCTCCTGCAACAACTTCAGCATTCCAGCCGGATCATGCGAACTGATCGTTTCATCGGCCCAGGCGCAGCGTCCACCCACGTTCGGCAGGAAGGCGACGACTCGAATCTTCTTGTTTATCTTCTTGATTTCGCGCACCGCCTCTGCGCAGGCGGCTTCGCCAAACGCTCCGTCCACCGCCACTACATCGACATTTGGAAAGCGTCGAAACGTGTCGATCCCCTCGTCCGGCGAGTAGGCGGTAATGACGTTGTGCTTCGCGCTTTCCAGAAGCAGCTTGCGTGTGGATATATCCTGCGCTGGCTCGGTTTCGATCACGAGAAACCCTAATCGGTGGTCATTTCCCATAGTTGACTTTAGATGTTCACCGGACGCAAACCGACGATCATCTTGGTAAGAATCTGCAAACCATTGAATCGCATGGGTTAGGCCATCTCTACGAAGCCGATGAGCACGGCACGCTCGCGAGGCCCATCCAGTTCTACCAGGATGATGCGCTGCCACGTGCCCAGCACAAGCGAACCGTCCTCGACCAGCACGCCCAGCGAGGTCCCGATTAATGTCGAAAGAATATGATCCGGCACGTGCTCCGGGTCATGAGGATGACGATACTTCAGCTTGGGAATGATGTGCTCGAACGCGTCGAGCATATCCAGGTCCGTGCCCGGATCCAGATCGGCAGTCGTAAGGGCTGCAGTCGTATGCAAAACGTTAAGCTGGCAGAGACCGCTCGCATCCCCGTATTGCGCACGTAGCAGGCCCTCAATCTCGCCTGAGATATCGACGATCTCGCGCTTCCGTTGCGTCTTGATGGTGAGCTTCTCCATGGAGCGATCACCGCGAGCTCAAATCCGAAATATCCGAGTAGCCAACGCTCAACTCTGCCGATTACACCTTGACGCACGCCAATCGGGCAAAGTTGCCCCGCTCCAGGAGGAGCTCGCCGTTTTGCCGCCGAAAGTTGGCTAAGTCAAGTCGCATGTTCTGTTCTCTCTCTGTTACACTTTCGCCCTTCGCAGAGACATGCAAGACGCTTCATGAGCGAGGCATCCAGTGTTGCAAGACGATAACAGGCGTGAAATTTCAAGTAACGGCAGGCGTAAGTTCCTCAAGGCAGGTTTGACCGCCGCCCTTTCTGCCGGCCTTACGCCAAGGTTCCTGGGTGCAACCGAGGGCTCGCCAACTCCCCAAAGCTCGGAGAACCCAACTTCACGCAACTCCATGCCGAACTTCGAACTGGAGGAGATCACCCTTGCCGAATTGCGAGAGGGGCTTGAGTCCGGCAGGTACACCGCACGCAGCCTCGCCGAGAAATACCTGGCGCGTATCGAGGCGGTCGATCACGGCGGCCCGGCCCTGAAGGCGGTCATCGAAATCAATCCGCAGGCTCGGGAAATTGCCGATCAGCTGGACGCGGAGCGCCGCGCCAAAGGCTCGCATGGCCCGCTGCACGGAATTCCCGTACTTATCAAGGACAACATCGCAACTGCCGACAAGATGCAGACTACGGCGGGATCGCTGGCTCTGGTGGGCTCGAAGCCGCCCCGGGATTCGGCTGTGGCATCGCGTCTGCGCCAGGCAGGCGCGCTCATCCTTGGCAAAACAAATCTGAGCGAGTGGGCCAATTTTCGCTCGACGCATTCCACGAGCGGCTGGAGCGGGCGCGGCGGACTCACGAAAAATCCCTATGCCCTGGATCGCAACCCGTCGGGATCCAGTTCCGGCTCAGGCGTCGCGGTCGCCGCAAATCTCTGCGCGGTCGCCGTGGGCAGCGAGACCGACGGCTCGATCGTCTCGCCGGCCTGCTCCTGCGGCATAGTCGGCATCAAGCCAACCGTTGGTTTGGTCTCGCGCAGCGGCATCATTCCTATTTCGCATACGCAGGACACTGCCGGCCCCATGGGACGCACGGTTGCGGATGCAGCCGCTTTGCTCAGCCTTCTGGCAGGCGTCGATCCCGCGGACGCCGCAACCGCCGGCGCTCGAGGTCACATCGAGAATGACTACACGCGCTTCCTCGATCCCAAAGGACTGCGTGGCGCGAAAATCGGCGTGGTACGCAAGTACGCCGGATTCGATCGTAGTGTCGACCACCTGTTCGACGACGCCATTGCCGCCATGAAAAGCCTGGGTGCGCAGATCATCGATCCGGTGGAGATTGCCACTATCGGAAAATTCGACGATGCGGAGAATCAGGTCCTGCAGTTCGAATTTAAGGCGGACCTCAATAACTATCTTGCGGGTCTCGGGCCGAACGCTCCGGTACATTCGCTGAAGGAGATCATCGAATTCAACGAGAAATATTACGATCAAGAGCTCCCCTATTTCGGACAGGAAATCATGTTGCAGTCCGAGGCACGGGGGCCATTGACCGATCCCGCTTATCAGAAGGCCCTTGCCGATTGCCGGCGCATGTCACGCGCGGAAGGCATCGACATGGCGATGGACAAGCTGCAGCTCGACGCCCTGATCGCTCCCACCGGCAGTGCTGCCTGGACGACCGATTTGATCAATGGCGATCACACCGTTGGCGGCAGCTCCAGCCTCGCCGCAGTCGCAGGCTATCCCAACATCAACGTGCCCATGGGATCGATTTTCGGGTTACCCGTAGGAATTTCATTCTTTGGGCGTGCCTGGAGCGAGGCCACACTGATCAAGCTCGCGTACGCTTACGAGCAAGCTACGCGCCTGCGCAAGCCACCGAACTTCCTGCCTACCGCGAATCTCACGGTGTAAGGAAGCACATCGCGACCGCTGGAATTTCCCGGTGTCTCCTTGAGAGCGCATCTCGGGTCGCGGGCGAGTGCTTGATCTGCTCGGGAGCGGCACCATGAGGCCAGCTTCTGGTCACCCGCTAACCGACAGGTACTTCGGTCTGCCAGGGGGACAGGTAGAACGGAAGGCTCTCTGCGCCGGAGGCGCGAGGTCCGCGAGGACAAGTTGGCTGCGATGTTCCCTGTACGCGAATGGTAAAATCAAGGTTACGTTCTCCGCTTTCGCCCGCCTGATTGATACAGCCTTTGCGTTGCGAGGTCTAGAGGGAAAGCGCCGTCACGGCGCGTTTTAGTCGGCTTTAGGGGCGGAATCAACGGTCAAAACTTATGCTTACCGGATCCGAAGTTCGCCGCAAGTTTCTCGATTTCTTTGTCTCCAAGGGCCACAAAGAGGTGCACTCCTCGTCGCTGGTGCCGCAGAACGATCCCACGCTGCTGTTCACCAACGCCGGCATGAACCAGTTCAAGGATGTCTTCCTCGGTATCGAGAAGCGCGACTACAACAAGGCCACCACGTCGCAGAAATGCGTGCGCGCCGGTGGCAAGCACAACGACCTGGAGAACGTCGGCTTCACCAATCGCCACCACACCTTCTTCGAGATGCTGGGCAATTTCAGCTTTGGCGACTACTTCAAGAAGGAAGCCATCGCCTACGCCTGGGAGCTGGTGACCTCGCCCGAGTGGTTCGGCATCGCCAAGGACAAGCTCTACGTCACCATCTTCAAGGGCGAGCAGGGCGTGGCGCGCGACGACGAAGCCTACGATCACTGGATCGCCACCGGAGTTGCGCCCGAGCGCATTTACGAAATGGGGATGAAGGACAACTTCTGGCAGATGGGCGATACCGGCCCCTGCGGCCCTTGCAGCGAGATCCACTACGATATGGGCGCGATCGCCAGCGATGCCGGACATACCGACTGCGAGTTTGGCTGCGAGTGCGGGCGCTACGTCGAGATCTGGAACCTGGTGTTCATGCAGTTTGACCGCAGCCCCGATGGGACGTTGACACCGCTGCCCAAGCCGTCGATTGATACGGGCGCGGGACTGGAGCGCGTGACGGCGGTGCTGCAAGGCGTGATCTCGAACTACGACACCGACCTGTTTGTGCCGCTGATCAAGCGCGCGGCCGAGTTGACGGGTGCGTCGCTTGAGACGGAACTAAAGAAAGAGGACGAGGAAGAGCGGCATCATCAGGCGGCGTCGCTGCGGGTGATCGCCGATCATGCGCGGGCCTCGACGTTTCTCATTTCCGATGGCGTGGTGCCCTCGAACGAAGGTCGCGGCTACGTGCTGCGCAAGATCATTCGCCGTGCCATTACACATGGAGGCTGCTGGGGCAGGACAAGCCATTCCTACATCGAAATGGTTTTCGCGGTGCAGGATCTGATGAAGGACGCGTATCCCGAATTGATCGAGACTGCCGATCGAGTGTCGAAAGATCTGAGGCCGAAGAGACAGCGCTTCGCTCATACTCTGGACGTGGGTTTTAAGAAACTGGAGAGTGCGTTTAGTGACGCGAGGCGGATTGACTTGCGAATATTCCCCCAGCTTGTCGACAACGAAGCCGAAAAAGGCATGCTGAGATTGGAAGACGAACTCTCGCTCCTAAGGCGAACCAAGGATTTGCAGGGCCTCTCTGACTCCGAGCTCGACGACCTTGTTCTCACTGCGGCCACCCTAACCGGAAAAGATAAGCCATTCAAACAGGAATTTTTGGATTGGTTGCGGCCTCGACTGAAAGAGGAAGTTGTTTTAACGGGCAAAGCTGCGTTCGAACTGTACGACACTTTCGGCATGCCCCTTGACTTCATGCAGGATGCCGCACGCGATCAGGGAATCCAGTTCGATCAAGCCGGCTTCGACGCTGCCATGGACGAGCAGCGCCATCGCGCGCAGGCTTCGTGGAAAGGCGGATCGAAGGCCACCGCGAGTCCCGCCTACCAAGGGCTTCCTCGCACTGAGTTCGAGGGCTACCGGCTAACCCAGTCGAGCGGCTCCGAGGTGTTAGCCATCATCAAGCGCGACAATGGAAGCGGCACTGGTGTGCAGGAGCTCAACCCGGGCGAGTACGCCGAGATCGTGCTCGACCACACGCCGTTCTACGCCGATGCCGGTGGACAGGTCGGTGACGTGGGCTGGCTTTATGCTGACGACCACAACACCATCGTCGCGGAGGTGGAAGGCGTGACCTATCCGGTGCAGGGCGTGCGCGCGCATCGGGTCATCGCCAAGCAGCCGATCCACGTCGGCGACAAAGTCGACGCCGTGGTCAACGACGAAGTTCGCCGCGCCACCATGCGCAACCATACCGGCACGCACTTGCTGCATGCCGCGCTGCGCGAGGTGCTGGGCAAGCACGTGAAGCAGGCAGGATCACTGGTCGATCCCGGCCACCTGCGCTTCGACTTCTCGCACTTTGCCTCGGTCGGTGACGAGGAGTTGCAGGACATCGAAGACCTCGCTAACCGCGAGGTGCTGCGCAACGATCGCGTCGAGGTCATCGAAGACGTGCCCATCGACGTGGCAGTGAACGAGTACAAGGCGATGGCGCTCTTCGGCGAGAAGTATGGAGACCGCGTGCGCGTGATTCGCATCGGCGACTTCTCCACCGAGCTGTGCGGCGGCACGCACACCAGCGCGACGGGCGAGATCGGCCTGATCAAAGTGCTGAAGGAAGGCAGTGTCTCGAGCGGCGTGCGGCGGCTGGAGGCGATAACCGGTGAGGGCTCGCTGCGGCACTTCCGCAAAGATCATCAACTGGAGAACGTGGTTTCGACGCTGGTGCGCGGGGGAGAGGATCAGCCTCCGGCGGAGGCTTTGCGCCATGAGCTTGAGCGGCGCGACGAAGAGCTGAAGAAGCTGCGCAAAGAACTGGAGCAGGCGCGCATGAAGTCCGCGTCGAGTTCGGTGCAGTCGGCCAGCGAGAACGTGCGTGAAGTGAACGGCGTGAAGGTGCTGGCCACGCGCGCCGATAACCTGGAGCGCGGACAGTTGCGCGTGCTGATCGACAACCTGCGCAACAAGCTCGGCTCGGGCGTGGTGGTGCTGGGCTCGGTGAGCGACGGCAAGGTCGCGCTGATCGTAGGCGTGACCAAGGACCTGACCTCGCGCGTGCAGGCGGGCAAGATCATCGCCGAGGTCGCGAAAAAGGTGGGAGGCTCGGGCGGCGGGCGTCCCGACATGGCCGAGGCTGGCGGCAAAGACCCCGGAGCGCTGGATGCAGCGCTGGCGGAGAGTTACGCCATTGTGGAGCGTCTGTTGGGATAGCCGCTCGGACTCACGCCCTCGCGGTCCTGTGTCGCCGGCTGAAGCCGGCTCGGGTTTTCATGGTGGCCGTACCCTAATCCAGCCGTACTACGGTCATGCAATGGCCTTTTCTCACATAATTGTCATCACGAGTGCTGGGTTTGGCGCGAGGGATCTGCTTTTTCGCGGTGCAGGCAAAAAGCAGATCCCTCGCTACGCTCGTGATGACAAATCAGCAAGTCGTTCAAGGCATGAGATAGGCTGCGCACCTGTCCACCGACTCTTCGACGCTGTGGGATGTGTCGATATCCAGCTTTGGGCGGGTAATCGGCTCGAAGCGCGTGTTCAACTCCCGGTAGAGAGTGAAGTTGCGATTCTTGGCCAGGTGATTCCCGGCATGGCCCTCTTCCAGTCGTGCCTTGGCGACTTCGTCAGGACACCATAGGTGCAGAATCCTCCACCTTGCTCCGCAGGATTCGGCGGCGGCAATGACGTGCTCCATCTGATCGGCACGTGAGAAAGTGCGTCCATCGAGAAAAACGAAGGGCACGCGCTGGCTGGTCGCGAGATATTGCGCGGCGCGCATCATGGCGTCTATACAGAGATCGTCCTGCTCGGCTGAGTAGTCGATGAGATGCGCCGGAAACAGCGCGGCCCGCACTTCATCTTTGCTGATGACCGCTCCGCTCAACCGCGTAGCGAGGGCGCGGGCGAGCGTCGTTTTGCCGGTGCCGGGGAGTCCCGCCATCAGGACGAAGGTGGTCATGGGGAGATTGTAGCGGCTGAGCGAGGAGCCGCAGGTCCCTCACGGCTGAAGCCGTTCGGGATGACAACGGTCATAACGTGTTCTGTTATCCAGAGCAGAAGCGCGGAGTAGGGGAAACCCAACGTCCGCGCCCACGCTCCTGGGCAGCGAGAGGGGTTCTTCGACTGCGTTCGGTCGCGGTGCGACCTTTACTCCGCTCAGAATGACAGCCAAAAGCGAAAAGCAGATCCCTCGCCAAGGCTCATCATGACAGAGCAACATCAGGGGGCGGGCGGCGGCAATTGCGCACCGAAGTACTCGGCGAAGATCGACGGCGCGTCAGGAATTTCCTCGATGCGCCATTGCCGGGAATTCGGGATGCGCGCCATGCGAATGCGCAGCTCCGTGAGGCCGAATGGGTTCGGCTGAGGCAGACCTGCGAGCACGACGTCGGCGACATCGCCCTTGACCGTGTAGCGCACGACGTGCAGCTGCGAAAAATTGTGCACATCCAACTGGCTGAAGTGCGAAGTGCCAGTCAGCAGGGCATTGCCGCTAAGCAGAAGGCGGATGCCGTTGTGGACTCCAAGCAGCGCGAGGGTGTGAAAACGCGGCGCGATCTTGTGGAGAATGTCGATGCGCGTCTCGGTGAAGGGCAGGGGATCGTCCTGAATGGCCTTGGTGTATTTCGCCAGTAGCACGTCTGTAAGCGACTGGCTGACGGCATTGGCGATGCGCTCCTCGTCGACGTAATAGCTAGCCTTGCCGTAATTCTGCGCCTTGATCGCACTGCCTAGCTGCGAAAGCGAGTACTCGGGGGTGCCGGTGTGGCGATACCACCAGTCCGCCGCGACGCCGGCCAGCACCAGCAGAATCGCGACGACGGCGAGTATGCCGACAGGCAGCCGACGGCGTGATGCAGGTTTCCCGGGGACCTCCGAAGTCATGCTCAAGAATACGACGTCGCGAATCTCGCGAGGCAAAGCTTGCGGCTGACGCCGCGAAGTTCGGCGTATGGCTCGCCGTTAAAGAGGCCTACCAGTCGTCTCACTGCATGCGCAGGAACATCACGCCGTGCACCGGGACCTCGGTGGTGAAGGTATTCTCAAACTTCCCAAGATCTTTACCGGCCCACAGATCGCGAACTTGGACCGAGTTGGCGAGGCCCAGGTCGCTGAACTTGACGGTGACCGGCGGCTGCGGTTCTCCCTTGTTGTAGATGGCGACTGCTTTGGAGCCGTCCTGCAGTGGCTTGATCCAGACCTCGATGGGGCCGGTCTGCCAAGCGCGATGGCCTTGTTTGCCGAGAGGGTCCTGATCGATGGCGAGCACATCTTTGTTGGTCAGGATGGCAAGCACTTCGGGCGGCATGTGGGCCAGATCATTGCCGGCAAGCAGCGGAGCGGCGAGCATGGCCCACTGGCTCATGTGCAGCTTGTTCTCGTTGGGTGTGAGCTTGCCATTGCCCACCTCAAGCATGTCGGGATCGTTCCAGTGGCCCGGTCCCGCGTAGGGCTCGAGGCCGGGATTCTGCGTGAATCCCAGGGCAAGAATGCTGTTGTAGGTCGCTTCGATATCGCCCGAGGTACGCCACAGATTGCCGCCAGACTGCGCGCCCCAGGTCCACACCGCGAGGTACCCGTACTGGCAGAGGCTGAAGACGATGGGCCTGCCGGTAGCCTTCAGGGCGTCGCCCATTTTCTTGTAGACTGCAGGCATGTCGCTGCTCTTGTAAACTTTGTCGGCGCTACACCAGTCGTATTTCAGATAGTCGAATCCCCACTTGGCGTATTGCTGGGCGTCCTGCTCCTCGTGTCGATAGCTACCCTCATAGCCGGCGCAGGTTTTCGGCCCGGGCGACGAGTAGAGTCCCGCTTTCAACCCCTTGCTGTGAATGTAGTCGGCCAGCGCCTTCATGTCGGGGAACTTCTCGTTGCCGTGGATGTTGCCTTGGGCGTCGCGCTTGCCCTGCCAGCAGTCGTCGATGTTGATGTAGGTATAGCCCGCGTCTTTCATTCCCTTGGTGGCCATGGCGTCGGCCTGCGCGCGTACCACCGCGTCGCTCACCTTGCAGGCGAAAAGGTTCCAGCTATTCCAACCCATCGGCGGAGTGAGGGCGACGTCACTCTGGGCGAACGCTTGGCCCAGCGAGAACAGAATTACTATCGTGCTGAAAAAAACTCTCATGTTTGCGCAGCTCCTTGATGGGGAAACGACTGTATTCATGGCGGCACCAAGGTAAATGCCCCAGTCATCGTATGTCTACAGGCGTGGGATTTTCTGCACCGTGCCAGTTGCTGATAAATTCGAAGCTAAAGGAGAATATGAATCGAAGCGCCCGTTGGCCCTCTGGTCTTTTCGTTCTGTCCGGTATTCTGCTCGCAGGTAGTGGAGTAATGACGCAAACAGGCAACGCCGCGACGCAGTCCTCCAAGGCGAAGCGTGTGGTATCGATTGGCGGAGAGCCCGTGGTCGTATTGTCGCGGCCGCGCGGCGTTGACCGCAACAAGCCGCAATTTCTCGAAGTAATCGAGATGCCCGGCCGTGGCATGGCCTGGCTGCAGTTGAAGGCGTACGTGCCCGGCAAGGGAGAGATCAGCCTGCTCAACGCCCCCTCGTTGCCCGAGGCGGAGAAGTTGCTCGACAGACAGGACGACGCGTTCGGCAACGGTGTCTTCAAGATTGGCGGTGCAATCCTGTTGCCGTACGCGAATCGCATTCGCGGCAAGCTTTCTCCGGATGGGAAAACGATTACTGCGACGGTGGCCGGCCGCAGCGTGGTTCTGCCTGCGAATTGGAGTGGTAACAACGCTGGGGCAGAGAAGCACGCCATCCACGGGTTGATGTTGACCTCGAAGTTTCAGGACGTGAAGGAAAAGCACACCGCCGACTCGACAACCGTGACGGCTCTGTTGCATGCCGGAAACTTTGGCGGTCACTGGTTTTCGCAGACCGATGTCACGGTGGAATGCACTCTGAAGGACGATAGGGTCGAGCTGTTGGTTACGGCAAAGAATGTCGGACACGACCCACTGCCCATCGGGATTGGCTGGCATCCGTATTTCGTTTTTCCCAGCGGTGATCGCAAACAGGTGAGACTGCATATCCCAAGCGAGACCCGGGCAGTGATGAACAACTATGACGATTCGTTCGTTACCGGGCAGAGAGTCACAACGCGCGGCACCGATTATGATTTTGATGCTAAGGGCGGGACCCTTCTGGGCAGCAAGTATCTGGATGACAGCTATTCAGCCCTGGAGCGCGCGCCGGACGGAAGTACGGTTTCGGAAATCATCGATCCAGCCGCCAACTACCGGTTGCGACTCACCACGTTATCGGCAGAGATTCGTTCCATCCAGGTCTATGCGCCATCGAACAAGAATTTCGTGGCCATTGAGCCGCAGTTCAACTTTCCCGACCCTTACAATCGCGCCTGGGGAAACGTGAACACCGGTATGGTCATGTTGAAGCCGGGAGAGTCCGTCGAGTGGAGCGTACGGCTGGAATTGTTTATGCCGGGGAAATAGGGCGATCGTGAGCCGCCGAATGCAGGCCGCTTACTGCTCGAGAGTTGCTTGACTCCGGCCGCCACGCGCGGGTTCTATAGCGATGAGAACGAAGGAACGGCTTCACACCACGGAAGCTGCCCATTCAGAAAAGCGGCTCCGTTGTCGCTCTAGACACCGGGCGTTGCTTCCCGGCATGACTCGCCGCATAATCGAGTCTCACGCGACTCCCATGACCTACGAGGTGGCCTGACGTGGACCCAGAAAACAAAAATGACCGTCGTCCTTTTCAGCGGGCGGGCGAGAAGCTGGACGACATGTTCGGCGACACGGCCGAGCGCGTTGAGAAGGAAGCTCAGCAGTTGATTGCCTACATCAACGACGAACTGGTACCGGCGATTCGCGACCATTCAAGCAAGGCCTTACGCGTGGCCAGCGAAAAGCTCAACCAGGCAGCCGACCTGATGGAAGAGCAGACACGGCGGAAGGGCTAACGCTCCGTCGTTCATGTCACATCCTGTCCAGAGCGTGTCGTGCGAGAGCTTAGCACGCGCCTTTTCCACACCTGGGCGCGATGCGGCTGAGGACGTGCTCTCTCACGGCGCGCCTCTGACGTCCGAAGCTGTTCCGCTCCACGCTACCCGGCGCAGTTTCGCGCGACTGCCGCAGGTCGCGATGATCGCTGCGGCTCTGCTGCTGCTCTCCGCCTGCGGACATAAGAAGACCGCGCACAATGTTCCTCCGCCGCCGTCGATCGCGCCGCCGTCGAACACAACTGCGCCGCCCGACGTGCCGGTCGCGAACGAAGGCAAGCTCATTCCTCTGCCTCACGCCAAGCCCATCTACGTGGAGACGGGTCTCGCCAGCTGGTACGGGCCTCCTTACCATCACCGCAAGGGGGCCAACGGCGAGATTTACGATCAGAACGCATTGACGGCCGCCCATCGCACCCTTCCACTGAATTCGATGGTGCGCGTCACCAACGAGACGACCCAGCACTCCGTCATTGTGCGCATCACGGATCGTGGCCCGTTCATCGAGGACCGCGTGATCGATCTCTCGCTAGCGGCGGCTAAAGCGGTCGATGTGTGGCGCCCCGGCACGGCAATGGTGAAGATCGAGGTTCTCTCGGCTCCGGCCCCGATCGCCGAAGGGGGCCGCTGGTGCGTGCAGATTGGAGCCTTCCAGAGCGAGAAGGAAGCTCGCAAGCTGAAGGAGAAGCTGCAGGATCATTATGAGAACGCCAACGTTATCCAATTCACTGGACCGACGGGCGAGTGGGTACGGCTGCGTCCCCCGGGCGACGACAAACGTCAAGCGGAAGAGGTCGCCGGCAAGACACACGTGAAAGAAGGCGGAGTATTTCTGGTACGACTGGATTAGGTGGATCGATGGCGACGTCCGTCAGGTCGGTAAAAGGACGAGCAGCTATCCAAATCATGCAAATCCTTGCACCCAGGGTCATTTGAGTTATTTCTTGTTACTGGGTTAGCAGGGAATCCCAATTGCATGCACCTCATTGAGTGCCACTCTGTGCTCGGAGGGGCAATCGGGCCCAAGAAATTTAGCAGAGCTGAGGTGAGTTATGAACCGCAAGCTATCGGGATTGCTGACATTAGCTGTGCTACTGAGCCTATCCGTCGCAGCTTACGCAGGTGTTCCTCCGGCCGCATGGGGAATCGCCTCCCCAGCGACGGACTTCACCAACAACAACTGGACATTCGGGAACGAATTCACGGTGGGTTCGAGCCCGATCACAGTAACCGACCTTGGTTACTTCTACGATCCCAACTTCTCATGGAACAGTACCCATCAGGTGGCGATTTTTAACGCCAACGGAATGGTGGTGGCTGGCGTTGCCACTGTGACCTTGAACAACTCCTTCTATTCCGATTACTGGCGATACACCGCCATAACGCCAGTCGTACTGGCGGCGAACACGACGTACCTGATTGAGGGTGTCAGCGGTTCCGACGTTTACACCTGGAACGATCCCGGCTTCGTGGTGAATCCGCTCATCACGTACCTCGGAAACAACTGGGTGGCCAACAACGGGATCAACTTCAACGGGTTCGGTCTGATTAACGATGTGACAGACGGCTACTGGGGACCGAATTTCATCATCAATGGGACCACCACCACGCCCGAGCCAGGTAGCATCGCGCTCCTTGGCAGCGGTTTGCTGGCCCTTTTCGGAACCCTACGCCGGAAGTTGTTCTAGTCAGCTCACGCGGCCGACTTGGGACATTGTGCCCCGTTCAAGCGGGCCCAAGCTTGAGCGGGGCACGCACATGTGCCCGGTGCCATTCCACCATCCGCTTCCGTTCTCCCCTTCTTAACTTTGTCAACGACGACAATCGAGGTCCGTTGATAGATACTTCATGTAGCCCTTTCGTCATTCTCGACGATGCATCAACTCGCAGGTAAAGCGGGCCTATTCGTGAACCTCGAAACGACAGAAGCGGGCCGGGCAAGGGAGCGGGAGAACCTCGTCTTGCGTGGCCGCCGTCTCGAGTACATTACGGTAGCGTGGAACGGATTCGAAGCAGCCGTGGCCCTGATCTCCGGACTGCTGGCCGGAAGCGTCGCTCTGGTGGGCTTCGGCTTGGATTCGGTAATCGAAACGGTGTCAGCAGCCATTCTGCTGTGGCGATTTCGCCAGGAACATGAATCCGAGCGGCGCGAGAGAATGGCACGTCGGCTGGTGGGCATCTGCTTCCTGCTGCTCGCCGCCTATGTCGCCGAGGCATCGATTCGCGCATTGTGGATCAGAGCTCAACCCGAGCGAAGCCTGCCAGGGATCTTGATCGCGGCGGCAGCCATGATTGTGATGCCACTGCTGGGGCGAGCCAAGCGTCGAGTCGCCCAACAACTGGGCAGCCGAGCCCTGCACGCCGACTCGCGCCAGGCCGACTTTTGCGCCTATCTCTCGGCCATAGTTTTAGCTGGATTGCTTGTCCATGCTCTGCTTGGATGGTGGTGGGCCGATCCGGCGGCCTCGCTCATCATGGTGCCGATCATCGCGCGCGAAGGGCTGCAATCCCTGCAAGGAAAGACCTGCGACGATTGTGTGCCGCTCTTGCCCATCGCAAAAGGATAAAGCAAATCACGAATACATAGCCCGGCGCTGCAACTTTCCGTTATTCTTTTGCGAGCAGGTTCTGCCGATCCTATGACGAGCACAGCACGCCTCAAGTCCAGGCCATTCGTTCCCCTCTCGGTTCGTTTCGATCACGCGTTGCTGTTCGCCGCCGAGGTTCATCGCAATCAGGATCGCAAAAGGACCGGCATTCCGTATCTTTCGCATTTACTTGGGGTGGCTTCGATCGTGCTGGACTACGGCGGCGACGAAGATCTGGGTATCGCCGCGCTGCTGCACGACGCGGCGGAGGATCATGGCGGCCGGGCGATGCTCCATACCATAGAGCAGATGTTTGGACCGCGCGTGGCGAAAGTGGTCGACGGATGCACCGACTCCTACGGCGATGAGAGCAAGAAGAAGCCCAAGTGGTACCCGCGCAAGCAGCGTTACCTGCGTCGGGTGCGCAGCGAGGATGCCGAGACCCGCTTCGTCTCCGCGGCCGACAAGCTATACAACACCCGGGCAGTCTTGCGCGACCTTCGGCAGTCGGGCGATTCGGCGTTCCAGCGCTTTTCCGCGCCCAAGGCCAAAGTGCTGTGGTACTACCGTTCCCTGGTGCGCGAATATCGTGCCGGCGGCGTTACGCCGCTGCTCAAGCCGCTGCTCGACGACTATGACCGCGTGGTGACGGAGCTGGAACATCTGTCAGGCATTCTGGCCGATCCGGCCCGCCGGGCCCTTGCGAGGCGCAGACCAAAGCGATAGCCGGGCGCAGCACTGGCACCAGCGCCAAAGACTGGAAGTCAAGAGTGGCTGATAGAGAATCTGACCGCATTGCCGAATTGCTGAAATCGGCCAAGACGATCGCCGTCGTGGGATTGACGGATGATCCGATGCGGCCGAGCTATGGAGTGTCCCACTACATGCAGTCGCAGGGATATAGGATTATTCCGGTGAACCCCAACATCGCAGAAACCCTGGGTGAAAAGGCTTTTCGATCGCTAACGCATATTCCAGAGAACATCGACATCGTGAATATCTTTCGTCGCTCGGAGTCCGTGCCGGAAATCGTCGATCAGGCCATCGCGCTTAAAGTCCAGGCAATCTGGATGCAGGAAGGCGTCCTACACGAGGGTGCGGCCGAAAAGGCGCGCCAGGCGGGTATCTTCGTCGTAATGGACAAGTGCATCCTGAAAGAGCACGCGCGCTACGTAAGATAAGTGAGTTCACCACCGAGACACGGAGAGGACCGGGGCATCTACAGGAAAACAGAACACAACTGGGTACGCAAATCAAACTGGCGCGGGACAAGGTATAAGGATGGCGATCTCTTTGTTCAGTAACTGAGATCAAGGTTAGATTTTCATGCCTCGTCTGGCCTTTCTCTGTGTGCTCCGTGCCTCTGTGGTGAACTCGCTTTTCGGCGGCGAATTTCTTCCAGACGCGCTTTGATTCGCTTCTCGATGCCCTCTTCCGTCGGATGGTAGTAGCTGCGGTCTTTCAGATTGTCGGGCATACACTGCATGTCGGCGACTTTTTCGTCCAAGTCGTGGGCATACTGATAACCAGAGCCATAACCGATCGCCTTCATGAGTCCCGTCGGCGCGTTGCGAAGGTGCAGTGGAACCGGATCCTGCGATGTCCGTTCGACATCGTCCAGGGCCGCACCGTAGCCGGTGTAGAGCGCGTTCGATTTCGGCGCAACCGCCAGATACACCACGGCCTGGGCCAGTGCAAGGTTCCCTTCCGGCATCCCCAGAAAATCCACCGCATCGCGAGCAGCGAGTGTGATGCTCAGGGCGTTCGGATCTGCGAGCCCAATGTCCTCCGACGCCATGCGTACCACGCGCCGGGCGATGTAGAGGCCGTCTTCTCCGGCTTCCAGCATGCGCGCCAGCCAATAGAGCGCCGCATCGGGATCGCTGTTACGCACGCTCTTATGCAGCGCCGAAATGAGGTTGTAATGCTCCTCACCCGTCTTGTCGTAGCGAAGCACGCGCTTCTGAAGGGCATCGGTGACAATCGCATCGCTGATACGAGGCTCACCGCTTGGTGTGCGGTGTTCCAGCGCCAACGTCGCCGCGACCTCCAGCACGTTGTAAGCGCTCCGTGCATCGCCACTGGAATAGGCGGCAATCTTGCGAAGCGCGTCATCATCGGCCTCCAAATGCTGGTCGCCCAAGCCACGGTCTTCGTCTTCCAGCGCGCGGCGCAAAAGTGACACGATCTGCTCGCTCGACAGCGACTGCAGAACGTACACTCGCGATCGTGACAGTAAGGCGGAGATCACTTCGAAGGAAGGGTTCTCCGTGGTGGCACCGATGAGACGAATGCTTCCTTTTTCGACATATGGCAGAAACGCATCCTGCTGTGCCTTGTTGAAACGGTGCACTTCATCTACGAAGACGATGGTGCGGGTGCCGTACTGTCGCGCCCGTTCGGCGTCGGCCATGACCTGCTTGATTTCCTTGATGCCGGTCAACACCGCCGAGAATTCCACAAACTCCGCATGCGTCAGGCCAGCGATGATCTTGGCCAGCGTGGTCTTGCCCACTCCTGGAGGTCCCCAGAAGATCAAGGACCCCGTGTCATCCCGCTCGATCTGGACGCGAAGGGACTTGCCCGCGCCGAGGATATGCTCCTGACCCACAAACTCGTCGAGCCTGCGCGGACGCATTCGATCGGCCAGCGGCCGCGATTTGTCGACGGGTTCGTCGTGCTGCGGGATGTTCTGGAAGAGGCTCAAGAAAGATCACCAGAGACAAGGAAAAACGCGAAGTTTCTGAAGGATTTCGGGACCGACGTCTCACCGCGATCGGTCGCTCAGCTTTAAGGTAGAGCCTCCAGTATTTTATTCCGTACCGGCTGATGCCGGGTATAAGGGGCGAATCATGTACTCCGTTGCCGAGCCGCCTCGTACAACAACACTGCGGCCGCGATGCCCGCATTGAGCGACTCCACGCGCGGAGAGTGCGGGATCGCCACCAGTTCGTCCACCTGTGTCAGTGCATCTTTCGGCACGCCTGAGCCTTCACTGCCCACAAGGAACGCGACCGGTCGGCGCAGGTCCATCTCATAAATCGGAGTTCCCTTACGCGCCGAGGTCCCCAGCACCCGAATATTTCGGTCCTTCAAGGTTTCGATCGCCTTGGCGAGTTCGACCTTTACGCTTCCCAGGCGAAACAACGATCCCGCCGACGCGCGAATCGCCTTCCAATTCCACGGACTCACGGTATGCTCCCCGAGGAGTAGTCCTGTCGCGCCAAAAGCCTCCGCGGAGCGCGCGATGGTGCCCAGATTTCCTGGATCCTGAAGGCCTGCAGTCACGACCATGAGAGCCGGCGAAGCCGCCAGAAGTTGCTCGAAGGTGAAGGGCTTTCCCTGGACCAGGGCGGCCACACCCTGTGGCGTCTCGGTAGGCACGGCGCTGGCGAAAACGTCGTCGGGCAACGTTAGCACTTCCGTGTGGGAAGATAATTGCGGAAGCAATTTATGAAGACGTTGGCGCGCCGATTCACTAAAGAACACTGTCTTCAGACGAAGGCCGCTGCGGATCGCCTCTTCCACGAGGTGCATACCTTCCACCGCGACTTCGCCCCGGGTGTTAAGCGATGCCTCGTGGAAGAGTCGCCGCAACTGCTTGACTTGCGCGTTCTGGCGGCTATCCACCCGTCGGATTCGATCTTCCCCGGAAATCCTCTCGACCATTTGATTCACAAACCGGCGTCTATCCTACACCGGAGTCAACTGGAGGCTCGGCCGGAACTCTGGCATGGTAATCTGCTGTGTTGCTGTTGCGGCGAACGATGTGTTAGGTTTCGTCCATCAAACCACAAATACAGAGGTACGGTTGCGTCCTGAAATCGTAAAGATCAGCAGTAACGAGCCAGAAGCTTCGATGGTAGCTTACGCTGCGGAGAAGATTCGCGCCGGCGAAATCTTGGGCATGCCGACCGACACATTCTATGGTCTGGCTGCGGATCCGTTCAACCTTCATGCGGTCGACCGGGTGTACGAAATCAAGACTCGCTCGCGGCACAAGCCGCTTTCGCTCTTGATCGAATCGGTCGACCAGGCATCGGACCTCGCCTGGCCTGTCCCGGAAATTTTCTATCTGTTAGCCCGGCGCTTCTGGCCCGGCCCTCTGACGGTCATCGTCAGAGCAGATCCCAAATTGCCTCTGAAGGTCACCGCTAATACTGGTAATGTCGCCTTGCGTGTTCCGGCAGCGGAAATCCCGCTCGCCATCATCCGGGCCGCCGGCTTGCCTCTGACGGCGACCTCGGCGAACTTGAGTGGCGCCGCCGAATGTACTACGGCCTTGCAGGTCCGAGACCAACTGGGGGACATGTTGAACATCATCGTGGATGGTGGCCAGTCGCCACGTGACGTGGCGTCGACGATCGTTGATCTTACGGGCGGTGACGGGCACTGGCGGTTGATGCGGCAAGGTGCAATCCCCTACGAACAGCTCGTTGAACTCCTCGGCCAGGAGTAGTCGCCACGGCGGCAAAGACTTCCAAGCTCCATCCCGTGCGCTGGTTCCTGCTACTCGTGGTGGTCGGGAGCGCGGCTTTTCTGCTTTACACCAGCCGCCTGATCATGCTCGAGTCTAAGTCGGACGAGACGCGTCCGGCCGATGCTATCGTCGTGTTCGGCGCGGCTGAGTACGCTGGCCGGCCATCCCCGGTTTATCGGGCACGCCTTGATCACGCGTTCGATCTGTTTGAGCGAGGACTGGCGCCGGTCATTATCACCACGGGTGGTGCTGGCAAGGATCCCCATTTCAGCGAAGGTCAGGTGGGGCGCGATTACCTCAGTTCGCGCGGTGCTCCTGATGCGAACCTCATCGCTGAAACCCTGGGAGGCGACACGGACCAGTCAACACAACGTGTCGCTGTTATCATGCGCGCCAACGGTATGCGGAGTGCCCTTCTGGTGAGCGATGCCTACCATCTGTATCGCGCAAAGAAGATGATGGCGGCACAAGGTGTTGCGGTTTACGTTTCGCCACGCTCGGACTCCGTCCCCAAGACGGCAGGTGGGCGCTGGCTCTCCGCAATCCGAGAGGCCTTCAGCTACATGCTGTACAAACTGGGAGTGCGGTAGGCAAAGTCAGTTGTCAGCCGTCAGGATCAGTTGTCAGCTATCAGTCGCCGGCTAATTCGATGATCGCCACCCTAGCCATCATGCACTTGCGAATGGCACTCAGGATAGTCCGGATTTCTCACAAGCCAAAAGGTAGAGCCGGCCTTCAGGCCCGCGTCCCGAGCGCCTTTTTGTTTGTGAGTCGGCTTCAGCCGACGCCAGTCTGTCGCCCACTAAAGCAGCTCCGATAAGAACCGGCGTGCGCCTAACGCGGCGCTGAAGCGCCGCTCTACCAAAGCCTGGTGAGAAATGCAGGATAGATGCTGTTGTTTGAAATGTAGCTTAGCTAACCTGCCCGCTTACTTCACCAGGGCCAGCAATCGCACAGGCGCGCCGGATCCGTTCTCCAGCTTCACGGGCGCAACCACAACCGTCGCGCCCGCTGGTGGGACGAGCGCGAGATTGGCGACGTTTTCCAAGTGGTAGACGCTTTCTTTCGACGTGAAACGATGAACGGGATACGTGGTGGTGGCGCCTTTGTCGACGCTCATCGTGTCGATTCCCAGGCCGACAACCCCGCGGGTTTCCACCAGAAACTCAACGCACTGCAGGGAGAATCCAGGAAAATGTGGCAGCCCATCTTTGGCAAGGTTATGGAATTCCTTCGGGCGATTCCAGCGGAAGTCCCAACCTGTATACGCCATGACCACCGCCCCTGACGGTATCTCGCCGTGCGTGCTCTCCCAATCAGCCACATCCTGAACACTGACTTCGTAGTCGGGATCGACATTCACCTTGGTCTGGACGTCCAGCACGACCAATGGCCGAACCAGGCGCTCGGCGGGAATTTCGTCAACCGTCCACATACCCTGGGCAAAGTGTGCCGGAGCGTCGAGGTGGGTCCCGTAATGCTCCTGCGTGCTGAACGTTCGCGAGTAGTAGCCGTCTCGCTCGAGGTTGCCGGTCTCCTTGGCATGGAAGGGCGATTCCTCGGTGCCTTCCCAGTTGGGCGACCGATCATTCAGGTTGTGTGTCAAGTCGATGACGTGACTGTAATCGTTCGGCGCTTGCATGGCAGGCTTATGCGACGCAAATAACAATAGCGCCAAAGCCAGGCTCCAGCCAACTGCAAATGTTTTCCATCTGATCACAACTCTTTATTCCTCGGGAGTTTACAGGTCAGTCCACCCATCAAACTGGAACAGCTGCTCTAGTATTGGACGCTATCGGGCCATCATTCGTTCCCATAAATGTGCTCGGAATTCGAATGGCCCCCAAAAGCAAACACACGAAATGACAATGCAATGCGCCCATCCTCCGGGTTGGGATAAACCCTTACAGGTGATGGGATTCACGCTTGGCACCGATCGCTCGGTAAGGCCCCTATTTCCTTTCAAGGGCGAAACTGAACCATAGGGAATTCGAGCCGTTGTAATTAACACCAGCTTTGGATTGCGCCACAAAGCCGGGACGCGCCACATTTACCACGCACGATTGGCAGGGCTGCTCCATAACAAATTCGTAGTGGCCGTCCGGCCTCGTACTCTGTGCGTGTATCACTTTTCCGGTTGCATCCGCGAGTTTCACCCGTGCGCCGGGAATTCCCCATCCCCCTGCGTCAGTGATCATGCCCTCGATTTTGCCGCGCGGAGCGAGACCTTCGGGATTTTTCTCGCGAAGACTGTAGCCTGGTCCGCGGAGCGGGTGTCCGCCCATCTGTCCCGTAACTTTGTCGTGCTCTAAAGCGAGAACGCCGTTGACGAAGACGTATTCGAAGCCAACCGACGTACGATTCGGGTCCTCGAAAGTTGCCATGTCGCGAACTTTGGCAGGATCGAAGATCGTGATATCGGCAAAGTAGTCAGGCCGCAGCAATCCGCGATGGTCGAGCTTTTCACGCTGCGCAGGCAACGAGGTGAACTTGCGGATCGCGTCTTCCAACCGCAGATTGTGCTCTTCGCGAACATACTTCCCCAGAATGCGTGCGAAACTGCCGTAGGCCCGCGGATGCGACTTCGATTCGCCAAGCGGACCGCTAGGACTAACCTCGCCGTAATCGGTGCCAACGCTCACCCAAGGCTGCCGCATGGCAAGCTTCACGTCTTCTTCGCTCATGCTGAAGTACACAGCGCCCACATTATCGCGATCCGCTACCACCAAGTCCATCAGCGCATCGAGAGGATCGATGTTGTCCATCTTCGCGATCTGCGCCACCGTCTTCCCCTCATACTTCCGCAGCGAAGGGTTCAGCACTGATACAACCATTACACCGTCTGCCCCGCCAACCCCTTGCCACATATTCTCGAACCCGCCGGCACTGCCATTCAGTTGCCTCCGGATGTCGGCGCGAACTGCTGGGTCCTGCAGGCGCTTGATGAACTCGTCGGTACCTCCCTCGTGATACTTGGGTGGAATGACCGCCCCGAGCGAAGTCGCCGATGCAATATACGGGTATTGATCGGCGGTGACATCGATCCCGCCGGCTCGAGCCTTCTCGATGGCCGCGATCACCTCGGGCATCTTGCCCCAATTTTCTTTGCCTGAAACTTTCAGATGAAAGATCTCAACTGGGATATTCGCTTCGCGGCCGATGCGGAACGCTTCGTTCAGTGCATCAGTTTCGGTATCGCCCTCGTTACGCATGTGGGTCGCATAGATGCCGCCCTTGGCGGCAGCCGCTTTGGCCAAGGCGATCAGCTCGTCTGTCTTGGCATAGGAGCCTGGCGCGTAGATCAACGCGCTGGAAACGCCCATTGCCCCGTCGCTCATGGCATCGTCCACCATGCTCTGCATTTGCTTGAGCTCTTCCGGAGTGGGCGACCGGTCAGCCGTACCGATGGCGATACGCCGCACCTGCGCTGCCCCGACGTAGGTTCCGATGTTGATGCCGATTCCCTGCTTGGTCAGCCTCTCGAAATATTCGTTCAGGGAATGCCAGTCCGATGTGATGTGATAGTGCGCGAAAACGTCGGCGTGTTCCGCATTGACAGCGTCATTGGTTGGAGCAATCGACTCGCCTTCGCCAGTGATTTCTGTTGTTATTCCTTGTGTCAGTTTGCTGACCGCCTGCTTGTCGATCAGCAAGTTCAGCTCCGACTGGCCAAGCATGTCAATAAATCCGGGCGCGACAATCAGCCCGGCCGCGTCGATGGTTCGCTTCGCCGTCACTGCGGCGTCAGCTTTTCCGACGAAGACAATGCGATCCCCCACAATCCCGACATCGGCATAAATCCAGGGATTGCCGCTGCCATCGATGGCCCGTCCGTTGCGGATCAAGACGTCGTACTGCTGCGCGTAGAGCGACGCAGTCCATGCCACGCACAGGAGAAGCAAGCCATGTTTCGTTAGCGTCAAAGTGTGCTCCGGATGAAGCGGACAGTGTACAAGGGCCATCTGTCCCAGTCAGCTACTGCCTCATCCAACCCGTTCCAATACCATCGCTGCGACCAATGCGAGATCGGCAGCGAATACCGTGCTGATGAAATTCACGGCGTCATTCCCAAGTCTGCCGCGATTTTCCAGCGTGGCTCCAAGAATGCTGTCGAAGATCATCCCGCCGATGCCGGCGATCGTAATCAGCGGGATCCAGTGGGTACTGACGACTCCGACCCGTGCGCTTACCCACGCCACCACTCCCGCCGCGAAGCACCCGCTCAATGTGCCTTCAATGCTGATGGCGCCGTTGCTGCCGATGGCTGCATTACGAAGGTCGGTGATCCTGTAGGCATGCGCGGCCCACGCTTGCCCGATTTCACTTGACACCGTATCAGCGGCTGCTTCCGCTAAAGCGGCTGTGGCACCCAACAAAAGAATGTCGCGGAATTGAGGGAACCACAGGACAGGCAAAGCGCACAAAGTGGCTACGGCGAGATTTGACAGGACTTGCGCTGCGGTTCGCCCGACGCCGCGCTCCGCCACTCCCAATCGCTCTTTTCGCCCATAGCCGAAGCGCGTAGCCATCGCGGTCAGGAGAAAAACCGTGAGCAAAGATACGAAGCCTTCAAATCCCGCAGCCCACATGAGGCAGAACGCGATTGCGATTCCGGCTATCGCTCCGCCGTCCGTCACCGAGCCCATGACCCGAGCGATCACGGCAAAGCCCACCGCAACCAGCGCGGCAGGCAACGCCCTTGCATGCATGAGGTGTGTCAGGCCCACTTCGCAGTATCGCATGGTAGCCCCACTTCCGGCTTTTGCCCGGCACCGTCAATTCGTACTACTGTCGCTTCTCTGAGGAGCATCCAAATGAACAAAGAATGGTGCAGTGTTCTCGACTAAGCTCTTGACGGCAAAGGAAAAGCGCTGGACAATCGTTACCCGGCTATTGCTGGCGCAATTCGCGCAAGGATGAAACCATGGCTTCTTCTGTATGGTCCGGCTACCTGACCTTTGGACTGATCTCGATGCCTGTCCGTTTGTTCTCCGGCGCCCGCAGCAATCACATCTCCTTCAACATGCTGCATCGGGACGACAATACCCGCGTTAAGCAGCAGCTGTGGTGTCCGCACGACGAGCGCGTCGTGGAGCGGAGCGAGATCGTGAAAGGCTTCGAGTATCGTAAGGGCGAGTACGTCATTATTGAACCGGAAGAGATCAAGAAGATCGAGCCTAAGACTGCCAAAGCGATGGAAATTCTCGAATTCGTGAAGGCCGAAGAGGTCGACCCCGTCTACTTCGAGTCGTCGTATTATCTGGTTCCCGAAGAGGCCGGCCGCCGTCCCTATGCCCTGTTGACCAAGGCTCTGGAAGAGACCGACTATGTCGCTATTGCCAAGCTCACCATGCACAATCGCGAATACACGGTCTTTCTCCGCCCGCATAAGGGCGGCATGATGTTGCACACGATGTACTACAAGGACGAAGTCAAAGAGCTGGAGAACTTCGGAGCTCCTGATGTCGAATTGAAAGAAGCCGAGGTCAAGGTGGCTCACCAGCTCATCGAAGCCCTCGCCGGCAAGTTTGAACCGGAAAAGTATCACGACACCTTCGAAGAAAATCTGAAAACTTTGATTAAAGCGCGGCTGGAAGGAACCGACGTCACGCCGGTCGAGAAGCCGAAGAAGTTGGCTCCCGTGGTTGACTTGATGGCTGCGCTGAAAGAAAGCCTGGCTCAATTGCCTAAGAAGCCACCGCAACGGGTCGCGGAAATACAGGAAGCTTCTGAAGTTAAACCCCGCAAGGCGGCCAAGCGTCGTAAACCCGCTGCTTAGTGGCTTACGTCCGTAATGGCTTGCCGTGTATTCCACCAATCGGGGACTCTCTTTCGACGAACGATAGGTTAGATTACTGCCTGGTTACCTGAGGCCTATGTGATGGCGATGGAAACGGGCAGCAACATCCGGATTGCTCTCATAGAAAGTGATCCGCTTCGTCTGATCGGGCTGCGATCCATTCTGACTTCCGAAGCTGACTTTGAGATTCTTGCCCATACGCTCGCTACGGTTCAGCGAGAGCGCGACGGTCTGATTATTCTGCTCGGTGCCCGCAGTAATCAGGATGTTTGTGCCGGCATCGTCGAACTGCAAAGAGGCATTCCGCAAGCTCGCATTATTGTTACAGGCTCAAGCGGTGAAGACGAAGAGATTCTGCAGGCAATCACGGCAGGCGCCAAAGGCTACGTTCACGAGGCGGCAGCCCCGGCCGAGTTCAAACAGGCAATCCGCGCCGTCCATGGGAACCTAATATGGGCTCCTCGTCGCGTGCTTTCGATGTTCGTTGACCGCAGCACCGTGGCGCAGGGCTCCGCGCTATCGCCATCTCCAACCTTCACCGAGCGCGAACTCGATGTACTGCGTCTCCTCGTGGAGGGGTGCACGAATCGCGAGATCGGAATTGCGCTTGGTATTGAAATCCGCACCGTGAAGGCACACGTTGCACGGCTCATGAACAAGACTGGGGCGAAGAATCGGATTAAGTTGTCAGTGTGCGTCATCCAGCGCTCCTTGTTGCCTACCCAGAACGGAAGTCTCTGAGGAAGGAAGACAAGTAAGGGTTATCTAGCACTTTAGAGCTATTACTAAAGGCAAAGTCTAATTGGTTACCTTCGTTACTTGCAGCACCTCTGCAGTTAACCGCATACTGCACTCACCTACCACAGAACCTGGGAAAAGGGTTGGATCGGGACACGAGGGCCCCTTCCAACCCTTTAGTGTTTCAGAACCTAGTGCGTCAGAACATCGACGAACCCGCTCCTGTGCTTGCTCTTGTATCGACTCTTTGCAGCGAGCCGGTGACACGGCGACACCGAATCGTTACGACGCTAAACAGTAACGGTCGCTCTCGGTTTGACAAGGTTCAACCCCCATCAATCGCACTAATATGTAATTGCCAAGGTTGGCAGAACCGTTTCGAGCTGGGGGTTTAAGTCATGAAAAAGATCGCCGTGCTGATGTTACTAGTGGCAACCACATTGTGGGCCGATTCCGGAGCGCGCAGTGCCGACCTCGAACGCCTTCAGTCCGCCAGCACCATACTGAGCCAGATCATGGGTGCACCGGACAGTAAGATTCCCGACGGCATTATCTCGGGGGCGAAGTGCATTGCGATCGTGCCGTCGAACCTGAAGATCGGATTCATCTTTGGCGCGAATTATGGCAAAGGCGTTGCTACCTGCCGGACCCCGAACGGTTGGAGTGCACCGGTGTTCTTTCGCATGACAGGGGGTAGCTTCGGCTTCCAGGCGGGCGGACAGGCGAGTGATCTGGTGTTGATCATTCGCACCGACGACGGCATGCAGCACCTGCTGCAAAGCAAGTTCAAGCTGGGAGCGGATGCCTCGGCTTCGGCGGGTCCAGTGGGCCGCGACGCGCAGGCGGCAACCGATCTCACCATGCGCGCCCAGGTGCTGACCTATTCGCGCTCGCGCGGATTGTTTCTTGGCGTCTCACTGGCCGGCGCGGTGATTCGGCAAGATGCGGGAGATACGCAGGCGTTTTATGGCAGGAACTACACCTTCTACTCGGTTCTGAGTGGCGAAGTCACGCCCCCACCGGATTCGCGCCTGTTGTTGAAGACCGTAGAACAATATGCGCCGATACGTCGAGCGGCCTTGACCCATCCCGCGGCACCCACGGCAACGACGACGTCCATGCCTATTGCGACTCCTGTTATTGCTCCCGTCGCACCGACTGCGGCGCCTCTGACAGAACCCGCGGAACCCAGTGCCACAGCGGCGCCGGCCGAAGTTCCGGTCCCTCCCACGGTGAAAGCGAGCACCCCTGTGGCGACAGACGCCGCACCCATACCCAACAACTAGCCGTTCACCTTTTCGCAAAGGGCGGTGGCTTCGGCTGCCGCCCTTTCTTGCCTGTTCGCACTGGGTTCGGATCGCGGGTTTGACACTCAAATTTTCTGGGTGCTACCGTCAAGCCAACGTTCCCCCATGGGTCATCGACTGCAGTACGCGCCACTGGCCATTCTGGTGCGCCTCATCGGCGTCCTGCCACGTCCGCTCGGCCATGGCGTCGGCATGCTGCTGGGGCGATTCGTGTATCACGTTCATCCGCGCCTGCGTGTGGTTGGCATGCGTAATCTGCGAATGGCCTTTCCACAAAAATCAGACGCCGAACGACGGAAGATTCTCCGCGGCGTCTATCTTTCGCTAGGCCGTCTGTTGGCAGAGTTTTGCCTCTTCCCCCGCTACACGCCCGAAAACGTTTCGCAGATTGCCGTGTACCAGGGCTTCGAGAACTTTGAAACCGCCGAACGGCGTGGCAAAGGCGTACTCTTCCTGACCGGACACTTCGGCGGCTGGGAGGTCGGCTCGTTTTTTCACTCGCTGATGGGGCACCCCATGCAAATCGTAGTGCGGCCGCTGGACAATCCTTACGTCGATGCCTTCGTCACTCGCTATCGCACCCTGCACGGCAACACCACCATCGGCAAGCAAGGCTTCGCGCGAGGCTTACTCGCCGCCATGCGCGAGAACGCGACCGTCGGCATCCTGATGGACACCAACATGACTCCGCCGCAGGGAGTGTTCGTCGACTTCTTCGGGATCCCGGCGTGCACCGCCAGCGGCATGGCCAGGGTCGCGCTACATACTGGAGCGGCCGTGGTTCCGGCATTCACGATTTGGGATCCGGTACTGCGCAAGTACCGCGTCGAATTTGAACACGCAATCGAGCTGGTATGTACGGGCGACGACGAAGCCGACGCGGTTACCAATACGGCGCTGTTCAACCGAGTGTTCGAGCGCTATGTGCGGCGCTATCCCGACCAGTGGCTCTGGGTGCACCGCCGCTGGAAGACGCGCCCCCCGGGTGAGAAGCCGCTGTATTGAGCACGTGTCATGGCCAGTGGTCAGATGTCGGTTGCTGGTTGTTGGGATTGCAATTGTGCTCGACCGAAGCGGTCGTAACCCGATGGAGCGCCCACCAGTTCGGCACGACAAACGAGAGTTGTGAACTATCCACTGACCAATTCACTCCCTTCCCTCTGCTATAACAAATCTATGCCGCACACCCTGCAGGAGATTGCCGACTTCGTTTCGGCGCGCGTGATGGGCGACGGCAGCATTGTGGTGACGAAGCTGGCCAGCATCGCGCAAGCGCAGCCCGGCGACCTGGTGTTTGTGGAATCGGAAAAGCATCTGGCAGAGGCCCTGACCTCGCAGGCGAGCGCGGTAATCGCGGGAGAATTCGCCTCCGCCGTCGCGAACCACAAGCCACTTCTCATTGCCGGTCAGCCACGCCTCGCGTTCGCCAGCGCCGCCGCCTTGCTCTATCCTTCTGCGAAGCGTCCGCCTGGAGTGCATCCCGATGCCATTGTTCATCCGTCGGCGACAATCGCGCCCACCACCAGCATCGACGCCTATGCCGTCGTTGAGTCGCATACCGTCATCGGCGAGCGCTCCTACCTCTCGGTCGGTTGTCACGTCGGTTCAGGGGTCGTCATCGGCGACGATTGCGAGATCTATCCGCGGGTTGTGATTTATCCCGGCGCCAAGTTGGGTAAGCGGGTGATCGTGCATGCCGGAGCGGTGCTCGGCGCTGACGGCTTCGGCTTCGTGCGCGATGAGGTGCAGGGCCGCTACGTCAAGTTTCCTCAGATTGGACAACTGGAGATTGGCGACGACGTCGAGATTGGCGCAAACTGCACCATCGATCGTGGCGCGCTTGATAAGACTGTAATCGGCTCCGGCACAAAGCTGGACAACCTCGTCCACATCGGCCACAACACACGCGTAGGCGAGAACATCGTCATCGCCGCGCAGACCGGCGTCTCCGGCAGCGTGACGATTAAAGATGGCGCGGTGGTCGGAGGCCAGGTCGGCATTGGCGATCACGCCACGATTGAATCCGGAGTCGTTCTGGGGTCCGGTAGCGGAGTGCTGTCGCACAAGACAGTTCGCGGCGGAGGGGTGGTGTTTTGGGGAAGACCCGCACGGCCGCTCAAGGAATATCTGAAGAGCCTGGCCATACTAGCCAGGCTGGGACGTAAGAGCGAGAAAGATTAATTTGATAATTGATTAATGAAAAGGCTAGCCAAATGAACGCAATCATTAAGACGACGACCCTCACCGTCGCACTACTTCTCTTGGTCGCATCGGCATCGGCTCAAAACATGCAGAGTAACCCGGGTGCTGAGCTGACGGAGCTGAATGGCCTGAAAGATCGAATCAAAGACCCCGACACCCGCACGCGAGTCTGGGCCTTTCAGCAGGTGTGGACGATCGCGCTCCTCAGCGAACGCACAAATGTAAAATTGCTCGCCCTGGATCTGATGAAAGAACCGGTTGCCAGCGCGTCTGATCATATCCGTACGCCGGCGGTTTATTCGATAGCAGAGATTGCTAATAGCACCGGCGATAAGACAGTCAAAGCTAAGGCCTTGGCTGCATTAAAAGAGCCCCTAGTCGCTGGCCAGCTGCCCGTCCGTATAGCGACACTAGATGCCATTAACAGCATCCTGCGTTCCGCAAATTCCGGTGACCTGGCCTTGCAGGCGCTGGAGTTGGTTGGCGAGCCCATGCGCAGCGGCAACAACGGGATCCGGATGCCCGCAATCAACTCCGCTACTCATATTGCCCTCGCATCGCACGATGACCGCGCGTTCAGTACCGCGCTTGAATTGATGCAGGCGCCTCTCAATTCCATGGCGATGATTGGCGGCATGGAAGTTCGGATGATGGCCGTGGCCGAAGTGGAAAAGCTTGGGATTGCAGCACCTGAACCGGCGACTAAAGGGAAGGCTCTGCAAATACTTCAGGCCTGCGCCGGAAACAATTTGTGGGAACCGGAGGCGCGGCGTCGCGCAACGACGGCCGCAGCTTGGGTACGGAGCACAATGAACGAGTCGTCCCCAAGCTCTACAACCGCGTCAGCAAAGTTGTCAGTATCATCAACCCCCGACGGCGCGGACATCGAGGTGGACGGCAATTTTCTCGGGAGTACCCCATCCGAGCTTTCAATCTCTGAAGGTGAGCACACGATCCAAATCAAGAAGGCAGGATTTAAACCGTGGGAGCGTAAGCTACAGGCCAGCGCCGGGAGTGCCGTGCGTATCAGTGCTGAACTGGAAAAAGCAGAGTAGGTGGAGCATCAACTTGCTGGCGTCATCAATGGTGGGCATCGGCAGTAAGAGGAAACAAGAAAAGCTGTACTCAACTTGTTCAATGGTTGGTAATCGCTAGTGGCTGATCGCTAATTGCTAAATGCTGATTGCTGGTCCTTTTCCATGTCTCTGATCGTCGTAGGCGGACATTCCCGTAGCATCGGCAAGACCAGCGTAGTGGCTGGCCTGATCGCGGCTTTGCCCGAGTTTCACTGGACCGCGGTCAAGATCACGCAGTTCGGACACGGCATCTGCTCGGCTGACGGCGAGCCTTGTGATTGCGCAAGCGACGATCACAGTTGGGCGGTGACCGAAGAGCGTGATCTTAGCGGCAACAGCGACTCGTCGCGTTTTCTGATTGCGGGAGCCATGCGATCGCTTTGGGTGCGAACCCGGCAAGGACGTCTGGCCGAGGCGATGCCCCGCCTGCGGAAGGAGCTCGCGACGGCGGAGAACGCCATCCTCGAATCCAACAGTGTGATGCGCTTCTTGCGCCCCGATCTCTATCTAACCGTGCTCGACCTTGCCACCCCGGACTTCAAGGCGTCTGCGCAGGAATTTCTCGATCGCGCCGATGCCGTGATCCTGCACGACGACTCCAGTCGCGTCGCATGGGACAACGTCTCCCTCAAACCCGTGGCACACAAGCCAGTCTTTCGCATCCGCCCACCGCAATACGTAACGGCCGATTTGGTTGACTTTGTTCGTAGCCGGCTGAGCTTCCCAACCACTTCGGCAGCCCAAGATTTTGCCCGGTAAGCTAGGCCCGTCGACACTCTCGTTCGTTGTCCGAAGCCGGCCGGCAATCGATTGTTAGAAACGTTATAGGGGGGCACCGAGGCTCAACCTAGGCGGCGCGAGGCGGGGATCCAATCTGTCCACGCTCTGCTCCTTCAGAGGCATGCTCCTCGCCTGGCGCTGAGGGGTGCGTACCGCCTTCCCATCCTATGCGCGCGAACACGATGTCAAGCACGAGTGCGCTAAGCGAATGCACGATCGTTTCGTTCATGCGAGCCAGCGACGAGACTTCCTCCTCTGTCAGGCCGGCTTCGAGCAGCTGCGGAACGCTAGTCTCCACCGGGCCCGGCAGTTCGCGGGCGAGCCCCCACGCGCTTTCGCTGATGCGGTATTGGCAATCGTTATAGAGGGGCGACTGGGCCAATTCCCGCAGCGCCATCCAGTAGTCTTGATAAAACGGGGCCCATGTTGCCAGTGCCCGGTGCTCATCGGAAAGAAACGCAAGCTCTAATCGCCGGCGCCGGTCGTCCCAGATGCGCTGGACCGACGCCGGCGCTCCCTCCTCCGATAGCAGCGGGGGAGCCGCCAGAAACACGGGGTGATCGCCGCCTTCAGTAATATCCAGCTCTCTTCCTATAGGTCCTTCCAGCGCCTGCATCTGTGCCGCCGCGATCAGGAGCAGCAGCGGGTCGAGATATTGGTAATAGTCCAGCACCTTCGTAAGCGATAGATCGGGACCAGACCCTGAATAAGCTGTCACCAGTCCCTGCCGCGAAACCAGATCGCGAACTTCGAAATAATTATGGGCCCGCGTATAGGCTTCCGCCCCTAACCGGCCGGCCAGTTGGAAAAACTTCTGCGTCCCCATCGCCGGCTGAAAAGCCTTCCAATGCAGTTGCAGAAATGCAGGATATGCCGCGTACACCTGATAGAGGAAAGGCACCGTTGGGGCACCGAGAGCGTGACGGACCTCGTCGAAGATCTGGCGCGTTGCCGCCGGCGCATCCACCTCGGCGACGAACTTCAGACGGTTTCCGCGTTTCCATCTCATGCTGCATTCGATGTGCCAAAGCAGTGAAGTAGATGTAAGGAAAACTTGGGCCGCCGGAGAGATGCATAGCCGGGAACGCACATCAAAATGCTATGTCGCTCGGTAATACCTCATGAACGCCCGTTGTTCGCAAAACGAAACTTCTTTTTTGCTGGTCGTCCTCACCCGACCATTCCTTCCAGGATGGTCTCAGGCTTCGTGGTACAAAGGTTAGAAGCTGGCGGCCCTAATGACCGTGAGCACAAAGTTCATGCAGAGTTTTCAGGTATTGTTCGACGATGCGGAGCCTTGCCGCTCTCCCGATCCCGCTTACGCGCCCTACGGTAACTTCGGATTCCCGGCGCCCCCCGCAGATCGACCCTGGATTTACTCCAACTTCGTGCAGTCTCTCGACGGCATCACGAGTCTGTTGGGATTGCACGCTTCAGGCGGCGAGATCTCGCAATCCCGCGAAGATCGCTGGCTGATGGATTTGTTACGGGCTCATGCGGACGGCCTGCTCGTCGGCATGAATACCCTGCTGGAAGAACAACACATTCGGGGTCCAGCGAGCCGCGGCATCAGCTTCCGGGTCGCCGACCCTGAGATGCGTCGGCTGCGCCAGACCTTAGGTAAGGGCCGGGAGCGAAACATTCTTGTCACTCGTGCGATCGACCTCGATCTGTCGGCGTTCAAGGTGTTCGATGGCGACGAGGTCGATCCGGTGGTCCTCACCTCCCCAGCTGGCGAAGCACGTCTGCGAAAACAGGTCCAGCACAATCATGTGACGATTGTTGCTGCTGGCGAGGATGAACAACTCGATCTTGCCTCGGCGGTGTGTAAGCTTCGCCACCAGCTTGGTGTCCTGTACCTTCTTTGCGAAGGAGGCCCAACCCTGTATGGAAGCTTGGCACGGCTCGATTTTATCGACGAAAAATTCCTGACGCTCTCGCCGGTCGAGGTGGGACAACTCGTCCCCCCCGAACAGGAACGAAGCGCCGGCGAGAAGTCCTCCCCTGCTTTGTTGCGTCCCACCATCTTTGGCGGGACGGGCTTCACGCGCGACAGCATGACCCACTGGCATTGGATGAGTTGCCGTAAGGCTGGCGACCATCAGTTCAACCGCTACCGCCGGAAACGGTAACTTGGTCGAAACAAGTTGGGAAGTCTAACCTCGGCGAAGTACCCGGAAGCCTGGCCTTGAGCACGCCCAAAGGCGGGGGCTGCAGAAAACCGCGTGGTCAATTTACCGGCCGCGGTTTCATCTTCTTAACTTCATTACGAATGCGCGTGGCGGTCTCGCGAAAGGCGGTTTGGACGGCACTCTGACCAAAGCCGTCGTCGCCGCCTTCCGCGAGGATCGAACCGTGCGACAACACGCCCGGCTGTCCAACCAGGTTGATCGAGTATTTGACGCCCAGCACCTTCCCCCCTCCCGGACCTGCATCGGGCGAAGGCGAAGGCTTCATGGGATTGGGAATACCGGCCGCCGAATCGTAACTCGCCACGCCAATCTGCTCCGAGGCCGACGTGAGCACCACATATTGGCAATTCTTCTGGCGCACCTCATCGGCGACCTGGTCCAGGGTGCTCCCGTCCAGCGCCACGGCTTCAATCTTTGCCGGCGCCTTTTTGTCGCCAGAAGACTCACTGTTAATGTCGCGCACCATTTGGTCGCGCTCGAAGGAAGCACTGAACATAGCGCGCGATAAGTTATCGGGACTCGCGATGCCGACTCGGATTGTAGGCTTCTCGTTTGCCTGCTGTGCGGAAGCCAAGGCAGAACAGATCACGAACCACACAAATACTGCACGCATGACTTGCCTTCCGTCAGATCTTCCAATTAGAACCCACAGAGTCGAGGTGAAGTTGCGGATCAACACAGTTCCAGGATGCCCTTGGACAGCTCCAGCTTGTCCTAGCGTGTCGCCTCATACACGGTTTTTCCGCCGACAACCGTACGCAGCACTCTTGTCTTTAGTATTTCTGGCGCAGCAATCCTGGTGAGATCCCGATCGAGAACGACAAAGTCGGCCAGCATCCCTGGAGCCAGCGTTCCCTTCTCCTTCTCGGCGAACTGCGCATATGCCGAGCCCTTCGTATAAGCCGCCAGCGCCTGCTCGATGGTCAGCTTCTGCTCCGGGAAATAGGACTTCGTTCCCGCCTCGTTCATCCGCGTGACGGCCGCGTACACACCGCGAAAGGGAGTGATTGGCTCGACTGGATAGTCTGTTCCAAACGCAAGCGGCACGCCGTTGTCGAGGAACTCCTTCCACGCATACGATGTCTTCGCGCGCTCCGGCCCAATCCGTTCTATCGCCCAGTTCATGTCGGTCAGCAGGTGATTGGGCTGCATGGACGCCACCACACCCAGCTCGCGATACTGCTTGAACTGATCCGGCGTGATCACCTGGTCGTGCTCAAGGCGAAAACGAAAGTCCTGTGGGCTGGTCGCGCCGTTGCGCAGCGCGTTCTCACGGCAATAGCGTTCGGCCTCGGCGAAGGCATCGAGAGCCATCTGTGCGGCGCGGTCGCCGATGGCGTGAAAGCCAAGCTGGAAGCCTGCTGCCGCGCGGTCGATTGCCATGCGGTTTAGCTTGCCCTGTTCGTAACGCGGCAAGCCCGAGTTCCCAGGATCATCGGAATAGGGAGCCAGCAATGCCGCCGTTCGCGAACCCAGCGAGCCATCCATGAATGCTTTCAGCATCGCCGTATGCAGCATCGGATCTGTTACCGGGTAAGCTCCACGGTGTTTCTCCAGCAGGTCGACGGGCTCATCGAAGGTCAACCACTCGCTGATGCGCAGCGTCAATTTGCCTTCGCGCTCCATCTCTTTGTAAACGAGAAAGGCCTCCCAACTGGAATAGTCCTGAGCGGACGTAACGCCCCAGCGAGCCGCATCGGCAATTGCGAGCTCGGCAGCCTTGCGGCGCTGCGCCGGAGTCGGCGGAGGAACCTTCGATTCCACCAGCCCTTTCGCCGTCTCGCGAATGATTCCGGTCGGATCGCCGGCTGCATCGAGATCAATTTTGCCGCCCTCGGGAACTTTCGTCTTTGCCGTTATTCCGGCTGCCTGCAGCGCAGCCGTGTTCACCACGTCGATATGGCCATCTACACGTGAGAACACCGCCGGACGTCCCTTCGTCACCGCATCCAGGTCCTGCCGCGTCGGCAATTTCTGTCCCGGCCATAGCGTGTGGTCCCAGCCACTACCTTCGATCCACTGCCCCGGCATGACCGTGTTCGCCTTGGCGGCGATTCGCTGCTGCATCTCTGCCAGTGATTTTGTGCCGCGAAGATCGACGCTCATTTGGCTGAAGCCAGCCGCTTCCAGATGACAATGCGCATCATTGAAGCCAGGCATCACCCAGTGCCCTCCAAGATCGATTACCTGGGTCCGACTGCCCTTCAGCTTGCGGATGTCGTCATTGGAGCCCAGCGCAACCACGCGCCCGTCCGCAACCGCAATCGCCTGCACATGGGAAGGGGTTGTCTGGGTATAAATATCGCCATCGACGAAAATCAGCTCGGGAGCAGCCGTGTCCGCCTCCATTGCACCAGGGTGCAACAGGTTTGAAGCACAGAAACTCGCCGCGATCAGAGTCAGCAGAAGCAACTTCATCGGTTTCCGTCCCATTCCCCCACCACTCCGGCGAGCGCCAGTGTCAGCAGCAGGATGCGCTTCAACCCCAAGTCCCGGCCCGCCGGATCGTACCACTCGGCGAGCGTGTGTGCACCACCGCCACTTCCGCCTGCTCCAATTGCAATCGCCTCCCGCCCCAGCGACAGCGGGATGTTGGCATCGGTCGAAGCGCGTTGAATGCGCGACTGATTGTTCAGTTGGGCATCGACTGCGCGGATTACCTTCAGCAATTGCGCATCATTGGAGAGATCGGCGGCCGGTCGGTTGCCAATCACTCGCACCTCGGTTGTCAGCACATCCTGGCGCTTACGGCTCTTCATCTGCGGAATGATCTCCTCGACCGCATCGTGCAAGGCACGTTCCAGCCGATCCAGCTCGATTACCGAAGCCGATCGCGTGTCCACGCGAATGGTGGCCGATTGTGGGATCGAGTTGACCGACGTTCCTCCCTGAATCGTGCCTATGTTGAAGGTTGTCTTTGGCGACGTTGGCACCGGGGTGCCGGCGAAGCGCTCGATGATCCTCGCCATCGCGATGATCGGATTGGGGAGCCCAAAGTCGCTCCAGGAATGGCCACCTGGGCCGCGCACCGTTAGTTCGTATCGCCGGCTACCCAGGCCTTCGGCGATGATGGTATCGGTTCCGGCACCGTCGAGCGCTACCAACGCGGCGATGGACTGCGACCATTGGGGCTGCTGGAAGATGTGGCGCATACCGCGCAAATCCCCTTCCCCTTCCTCGCCGACGTTGCCAATGAACAGAATGGGAGCCGAATGCTCCATGACTGTAGCGCACAAGCATTCAGCCAGCGCCAGCAGCGCGGTTATCCCGGACGCATTGTCGGAGATGCCTGGCCCGTACAGCTTGCCAGCATCTCGTCGCGGGGCTACCTCGGTTCCCGCAGGAAACACGGTGTCGATGTGCGCGCTCAGCGCTATGTAAGGAGCAGCAGAATCAGTACCACGGTGCACAGCAAAGACGTTACCGATCTCATCGGCCTGAACACCCGTCAGTCCGATCTCGGAGAACTGCGCGCACAACCACTGGCTGCGTGCAGCCTCCCCCCACGGAGGCGCAGGAATGGCGCTGACCGCGAGCTGAAGATCTTCAAATCGACGCGACTGGGCACGGAACCATCCAAAGGCTTGGTGCACTTTGCGCAACTCCGCGACTTGAGCTACAACCTGCTCCGCCGAACGGGCATACTGCGGCTCACGGAAGCGAGACGTATCTCCGGAAGCAGTGCGCACTGGGGGACCATGTGGCATGTCAATGCCCCAGTGTAACCCGCCATCCGTTGAATCGGTGCCTGCGAGGGACGAGTGCCAGGGTCACCTTCAGGCGAGCCGGTGATCCTCATCTCAAAGTTCCTGGAGGGGGGCACCGTCATGGCACCGTTGAGCCGCTTACCCTACCTCGAGCTCGAACGTCAGCCGGCGCCACTCTCTTGCCGGGACGGCACCACAGTTGTCGTACCTAGCCTTGCCGCTTGAAGTACTGCACGGCCCGCTCGTGCGCTTCGGCCTTTTCGCGCGTGGCGAAAGTTCCCAGATTTCGGCGCTTGCCGGTGCTGGGGTTCTTTTTGCGCGAATACAGCCGATATTCTCCCGACTTGAGTTTACGAATCATGATTCCTCCTGTTTCCTGACCGTTCCAAACACATGGATTCATTTTCCAGCTCTGGAGATCGTCTGCAAGGCCGCCGGGCGGTCGAGCTCTCTCGCCTCGAACGATTACGATGTATGAGGTGTGACCTGCGCCGCCCTGTCGCGCCGCATGCGCGTGAGAACCCGTTCTACGCAGGCAACTGTCTTGCTTATGTCTCCCTGCGAGGTCTGCCAGTTCGACACACTGATGCGCATCGCGCGGACTCCCTCCGAAGTGGTGGTCCCGGAGAAGAATGCTGTGCCCTCGGCTGCAATCCCGGCAATGACTTCGTCGTTCCATTCGTCAGACAGGACCCCGGACGGATCAGGAAACGTGACCAACCCTTGATTAATGATCGGCGTACTCAGCACCTTCACTCCATCCAGTTCTCCAAGCCGGGCGACCACATCGACGGCACAGTCACAACAGCGCTCGACCAGCTCTCGCACACCGCTCCGGCCGAGCTCGCGCAATGCGGCATAGCTTGCGAATCCGCGGGCGCGCCGGGAGAACTCCGGATTCCAATCCATCGGATCGCGCGCGACCTCCTGCTGCGTAAGATAACTGGCGTGGTAGCTCATCGACGCCCGGTGCGCATCCCGTTCCGCGACGAAGGCATAGCCACAGTCATAGGGAACATTGAGCCATTTGTGCCCGTCGGTCGCCCAGGAGTGAGCGCGCTCCATCCCACGAACCAGCCGATCAAAGCGTGGACTGGCTGCAGCCCACATGCCGAATGCTCCATCCACATGCACCCATGCGTCGTGTCGACGCGCGATCGGAATGAGCGTTTCAAAATCGTCGAAAGCGCCCGTGTTCACGTCTCCGGCCTGCAGCACCACCACCGCAGGCTGGCGGTCACTTCCTCGCAACGCGGTGTCGAGGGCACTTGGCACAAGTCCTCCCCTCGCATCGACCGCCAGTTTGGTGATCGATTGGACCCCGAAGCCAAGCAGACGTAACGCCCTGTCAATCGTCGCGTGTCTCAGTCCGCAGAAGACGCGGATTTGGGGCGATCCGCTCATGCCTTGCCCTTCGACATCCCAACCTCGATTTTTCAGCAGCCACGTCCGGGCCGCTGCCAGGCAGGTCGCGTGCGCCATCTGGCAACCAGTCACCAGCGCGAACGATGCCTGATCGGGCAGGCGAAACAAATCCTTCAGCCACGAACCCACAGCCTCCTCGACGATGGCCGAAGCCGGACTCACGCTGTAGAGTCCGGCATTCTGGTCCCACGTCGAGGTCAGCCAGTCCGCCGCTAGCGCTGCCGGCAACGTTCCGCCGATGACCCAGGCGAAAAAACGAGCGTTCACCGAGTTATTGAGTCCGCCCGCAACGTCTTTCACCAGATCCTCGACAACGGATTCTGCCGGCATCGGATCCCGGTTCCATTCTTTGCACAATCGCCGCCGCAACGTCTCAAGCGAAGCGGTGGCTCCGACGGGAAGCTCATCCACGGTTCGCAGGTATTCGAGAGCGTGATGCAGGGCGGCTTCCAGGGGCGGCGAGAAATCTTTACGCATGCGAGTTCCTGGTCCTTTCTGCGGACCTGACGTGACAACCAACTGAGACCGTCAATGGTCTCGGCGGACTGCTGCATTCTACCCCGACGCAACGACGCTCAATCTTGCTGGGGAAGACGGGTCGAAGGGGCCGCGCCCGCTCGCACTGTGCTACCCTCCACTTGGCCTTTCATGGTTTCGAATCGAGGTGGCTATGAGCCAGCCTGAACACAATTACCAGATGGACTATATCGAGTTCCCCGCCACAGATATCGCGGCGACCAAGCGTTTCTACAATGCCGTGTTTGCTTGGCAGTTCCAGGACTTTGGTCCGGACTACACCAGCTTCAACGACGGCCGCCTGGGCGGCGGCTTCTGGACTGAGTCCAAGGTCGCGAAGGGCGGGCCTCTCATCGTGCTTTACGCCACCGAACTGGACCGTACGAAACAGAAGGTGACAGCCGCCGGCGGCAAAATCACGAAAGACATCTTCGAATTTCCGGGAGGCAAACGCTTTCACTTCACCGATCCGAATGGCAACGAGTTAGCCGTTTGGAGTGAGTGAGCGGCGCGCGAATCTTGGTTGCACCTTCGTTGCGGCAGTTGACATCGAATAGGCGAGAGGTTAAAGTCACGTTCATGCAGAAGCAGCGAATGCTCATGTGTTGTCCAGTTATGGGCGATACGTGTGTTCGTGCTTCTCGTAGCAGCTAGCCTGGCGCAATTAAAATACGAGAAATCAGGAGCCCACCCGCCCACCTCAGGCCGGTGGGCTTTTTGTTTTTCGGAGTAAGCAACATGGCAGCAGCATTACCTACATCGCTGGAATTCTCGCCGGGCCCGTCGTCCCAGTTCGCCGACGCGGTCGCGCTTCCACCCTTCGTGCTCACCCCGGCGCAGCTGGCGCAGACTTTTGGGCGGACGCTGCTCCTGGTGCCCCACAGCGACGACGAATGCAACGTCGCAGGATTGCTGCAGCACCTGCGCGAGGCTACGGTCCTGGTTCTTACCGACGGTGCGCCGCGCGACGCGCATTACTGGTCGCGCCACGGAAGCCGCGACCGTTATCGCCAGCTCCGGCGTCAGGAGACGGAGCGGGCGCTGGCCGATCTTGGCATAGCCGTGGTCCACGCCGCCGACCTGACGCGGCAGCCGTCCCCCGTCGACCAGGAATTGCATCTCCATCTTCCGCAATTGCTCGAGGCCGGAAGGACGCTAGTGCAAAAGCTGGCGCCCAAGACACTGCTTGCGCCGGCTTACGAAGGTGGTCATCCCGATCACGATTCGGCGGCATTCTTGGCGGCGCAACTTGGCCGTCAATCGCGCGTCCAGCACTGGGAGACGCCGTACTACCATCGCACGCGTTCCGGCAAGCTGAAGCGTCAGGTGTTCCTGCATGACGCGCGTGCCACCCGCGAAGTGACGCTCTCGCTTAGCCCAGCCGAGATCGCCAGGAAGCAGGCGATCTGGAAACAGTACGCCACGCAATCGGAGGTGCTGGCGGAATTCTCCGTCGAGCGCGAGCTCTATCGTCCGGCGCCGTTTTACGACTTCACGCGTCCTCCGCACAACGGGCAGTTGAATTACGAGGCGTGGCAATGGAGCCTTCGCGGGCAAGATATTGTGGCCAGCTTCCGAGCGGCAGCGGAAAGCGAGCTTTCTACGGTGTGAAGTACCCATTGCCCTGAGCACGGGTGGCGAAGTGGCTAACGCGGCGGCCTGCAAAGCCGTTATTCATGGGTTCAAATCCCATCCCGTGCTCCAACCTTTTCCACCTCGGTCACGCTCCCGCGCGATTTTCTCGCGAATGCTCGCACATCCTTTCCGCTTTTCTTTACCCACAATCTCCGATAGATTCCCCACTTCGGCTTTTCGTCGTTTATGATCCACGCGAACGCTCGCGCCGGAAATTTCGCAGCGCGGCCGCCAGCGGAGGCTAGATTGGCCAAACTGAACTTCTATCTGGTGAAGAGCATCATCGTGGGCGCGCTTGGCGGCCTGCTCTTCGGATTCGACACCGCCGTCATCGCCGGCACTACGCAGCAACTGACCCAGGTCTTTCACCTCACACCCAACGAGTTGGGATGGACGGTCTCGATTGCCTTGCTCGGTACCATCATCGGAGCGATGTTCGCCGGCATCCTGGGCGATCGTCTAGGCGGCCGTGAAGCTCTGCGAATTTTGGCCCTGTTCTATGTGGTGTCCGCGCTCGGCTGTGCCTTGGCCTGGAATTGGCCCTCGTTACTAGTCTTTCGCTTCATCGGCGGCCTTGGCATCGGTGGATCGTCGGTTTTGGGACCCGTCTATATTGCAGAAATCGCGCCCGCCAAATGGCGTGGTCTGCTCGTCGGATCGTTCCAGATCAATATCGTCATCGGTATCCTGGTTGCGTATCTGAGCAACTATGTGATCGGACTGGGTAACTTCGGCATGAACGAATGGCGATGGCAGTTGGGCATCGCCGCTGCGCCCGCTATCCTTTTCTTCATCATGTTGTTCGGGATTCCGCGCAGCGCACGCTGGCTGGTAACCAAGAATCGCATTCCGGAAGCGCGCGAGGTCATCGAACGGCTGGGCTCGCCTGACGGCCAAACTGAGCTCGACGACATTATTGCCTCGGTGCACGTGGACGGCGTTGCCCATTCCGAACCGCTTTTCCAACGCAAGTATCGTCTGCCTATCTATCTTGCCTTCACCGTCGCTGCCTTCAATCAACTGGCCGGGATCAATGCGATTCTCTACTACTTGAATTACATCTTCGGCATGGCCGGCTTTAACAAGGTCTCGGGCGATCTGCAAGCCGTAGCGGTGGGCGCCATGAATCTCTGTGCCACCGTGCTGGGCATGTCTCTGATCGACAAACTTGGACGCAAGACGCTGCTGATGATCGGCGGCGCCGGCATGACCTTCTGCCTGGCCGGCGTAGCGGTGATCTTCTTCACCCATGCCCACCAAGGGCTGCTGGTTTGGTTCCTCGTCGCTTACATTGGTTTCTTTGCGATCTCACAGGGTGCAGTGATCTGGGTGTATATCAGCGAGGTCTTTCCCAACCGTGTGCGGTCCAAAGGTCAGAGCCTGGGCAGTTCTACCCATTGGATTATGAACTTCATCATCTCGCTGATCTTTCCCTATTTTGCAGTCCGCTACGGAGGCGGCTATCCTTTTGTCTTCTTCGCGGTCATGATGGCGCTGATGTTCTTCGTGGTGATGTTCACGTTCCCCGAGACTAAGGGCGTGACGCTCGAAGAGATGCAGCACAAACTGGGAATCGAGTATTAGGGAGCAAGACTGTTGTGTGTCGGGGCGGTCGAAGGGGCGCGGCTTCAGCCGCGCCGTCCAGAGCAGCATACGATTTCGGCTTTAGCCGCTGCGGTAATGGTAGTAAAGAAAGGGCTCGACTGCCCTCGCCTTTGAAGTGAAATGTCATCCCGCACGCCTTTGGGCGTGAGGGATCTGCGGTTTCCAAGCGGAGTGATCCGGATCCAATGAGACCTGTTCAAATTTGTTCTCTCTTGTGCACCTTGCTGTTCGCCCTTTCCGCCTTCGGCCAGGCTCCTTCCGCTCCTCCCGATCCTTATAAGCCGGTCCTCGACCGGCTCGAGTCGATCGCAACCATTCAGCTCAATGATTGGCGAGGGCACTCTATCGATCTGCCGCACGGCGAAGACCCGGCCACCAACCCCTCTGATTGGGAGCCAGTGCAGGCCAAGAAAGATTGGTCGCCTGCCTCGCGCTGGCTGCGCACCTCGGTCGCCCTGCCCGAGAAGCTCAACGGTTACGCCATCCAGGATTCACGGGTAAAGCTCGACCTCGACGTCGAGAGCAATCAGGAGATCAACGTCAGCATATTCGTAAACGGCAACATGGTCGCGCGCACCGACGGCGGGGGTCAGATCCCGATCACTCTGACGGAGAAGGCTCAGCCCGGCCAGAAGTTCGACATCGCGGTTCGCGTGATCGCCTGGGGAGGCATGGGATGCTGCGGCGGGCAGCCCAGCGCGCAACTGCGTCGATCGCAATTGCTGATCGAGCCGCCCGCGAGTCGGCCCGACCCGGCCATCTTTCGCCTGGAAGTGCTGTCGGCCGAGCCACTGATCGCCGCCTACAACGACGGCAAAGCCGCGCGCCAGCAGCAACTCGATGCTGCCGTGAAGGCCGTGGATCTCGCCGCGCTCGACAGTGGAAATCAGCAGGCGTTTGACAATTCGTTGCGAGCGGCGCAAACCAAACTCGAAGTTCTGCGGCCCTACATGAAGCAGTTCACGGTACAGGCGGTGGGCAATAGCCACATCGACATGGCGTGGCTCTGGCCTGAAAGTGAGACCGTCGAAGTTGTCAAGAACACCTTCGGCACAGCGCTGGAACTCATGCGCGAGTATCCCGACTTCAAGTTCACCGCCAGCACCGCGGCCGCTTACACCTGGATCGAAGAAAAATATCCCAGCATGTTTGCCGAGATCCAGCAGCGCGTGAAAGAAGGCCGCTGGGAAGTCATCGGCGGCATGTGGGTCGAGCCCGACCTCAACATGCCCGACGGCGAGTCGCTGGTACGGCAGATTCTCTACGGCAAGCGCTACTTTCAGCAGAAGTTCAATGTCGACGTCAATATCGGCTGGAACCCCGACAGCTTCGGCTACAACTGGCAGCTGCCGCAAATCTACAAGCGCAGCGGCATGGATTACTTCGTCACTCAGAAACTGCTATGGGCCTCGGAGTTTACTAAGTTCCCCTACCGCTTCTTCTGGTGGGAGGCGCCCGATGGAACCAAGCTGTTGACGTACTTCCCGAGTGATTACGCCAACTCGATCGATCCGCAAAAGATGGCGCGCGACGCGGCGGTCTATGGCCCCATGATGTTCAAGTACGACGGTGGCAAGAAGGCGGCGCCGCCCGACTCGCTGAAGATGATGTACCTGTATGGCGTCGGCGACCACGGCGGCGGCCCTACGCGCAACGACCTCGACACGGCGGAGCGCTGGAAGAAGCCCGACGTGGTCTATCCCGATATCCAGCTCACCACGGCCGAAGACTATCTGACTGATCTCGGCAAGAACGAAGACAAGCTCAACATTCCGACGTGGAAAGGTGAACTCTACTTCCAGTATCACCGCGGCGTGCAGACGACGCAATCGGAAGAGAAGAAGGGCAATCGCAAGAACGAAGTGCTGATCCTTGATGCGGAGAAGTTGGCGTCGATCGATACACTGCTCGGCGGCACCTATCCGCAGGAGGGCTTCGATACCTCGTGGAAGAAGATCCTGTTCAACCAGTTCCACGACATCCTGCCCGGCTCGGGCATTCACATCAATTACGTCGACGCCGCCCGCAAGTACGCTGAGACCACGTTGTTCAGCAACAAGACGATTTACACTGCGCTGAACGACATCGCCGCGCACGTGAACTCGCCAGGAATTTCGGTGCTGGTCTTCAATCCGCTGTCCTTCGCCAGAACGGATGAAATCGTGGTGGAAGCGCAGTTTCCGACCGCCGTGTCTGGCGTCAGCGCCGTAGGGCCCGACGCCAAGCCGATGCCCACGCAGGTCATCAGCTCCGATCCGCAGACGAATCAGGTCAAGCTGCGCATCCTGGCGACTGACATTCCCGCAACCGGATACAAGCTGGTGCGCCTCGTTCCACAGTCATCCTCCGCCCAGAAAACATCTTTGGCTGCTACCGACACCACCCTCGAAAACGAATTCGTCAAGCTCACGGTCGATCCCAGGACTGGCTGCATGACCAGCCTCATCGACAAGCGCACCAACACCGAAGCGCTCGCGCTGCCGGTGCAGAGTGAAGGAGCGCCCGCTGCAATGCCCGATGGCAAGCCTTGCGGCAACCTGCTGCAGACCTTCGTCGACAAGCCGAAGCAGTGGGACGCCTGGAACATCGACGCCGACTTCGTCAAGCAGCATTGGGACCTGATGCACGCCGAGGAGGTAAAGCTGATCGAGAACACGCCGCTGCGCGCCGTGCTGCGCGTGCGGCAGAACTTCCAGAACTCCAGCTTCATCCAGGACATCACCCTGTACCCCGGCGTGCCGCGTGTCGACGTGAACATGCAGGCGGAGTGGCACGAAAAGCACATCCTGCTGAAGGTCGCTTTCCCTCTGAGCGCTCGCAATAACAACGCCACGTTCGAGATTCCTTACGGCACCGTCGAGCGTCCCACCACGCGCAACACTCCTGGCGGAGCAGGCGCAATTCGAAGTGCCCGCCTTCCGCTGGGCCGACATTTCCGACACCACGCACGGCTTCAGCCTGTTGAACGACAGCAAGTACGGCTACGATGCGAAGGACAACGTGCTTCGGCTCTCCTTGCTGCGGTCCCCCGAGTGGCCCGATCCGCACGCCGACGAAGGTCATCACGAATTCACCTACTCGCTCTATCCGCACGCGGGCACCTGGCGTGAGGCGCAGACCATGCACCAGGGCTATCAGTTGAACTATCCGCTGATCGCCGTAACCACGACGCAGCACAACGGTCCGCTGCCCGCCAGCAAGTCGTTCTTCGAGGTGCAGGAAGACAACGTCGTGATCACCGCCGTTAAGAAAGACGCCGACGATAATTCGCTGATCGTGCGCTTCTACGAGTGGGCCGGCAAGAAAGGCGATGTTCATCTCAAGTTTGGTGGGGTGTCCGGCCTGGCCGTTTCAGCCACCGAGACTAATCTGATGGAAGTCTCCGTCGGCCCGGGACTCGCCGTGGGGCGGGAAGGCAATGTCATCGTCGTGCCAACGAATCCATACGAGATCAAGACAGTGAAAGTAACGTTCGGAAAATAACGGTAACCACAGAGGCACGGAGGCACCGAGGAACCGGGGGGTTCTGGTGTGAAAAGAAAAAATCGGCGATTCGATCATATTCGATCAATATCGATCATTTTTGATTGTGCGATCTACCTGCGCTGGGTGATAATGATTCACCAATTATGAGCTTTACTCTTCTCGACTGGTCCGCCATTGTCGGCTATCTCGCCATCACCCTCGTCCTCGGCCTCTGGTTCCGCGGTCGCGCCGGAAAAAGCGTCGACGATTACTTCGTCTCGGGGCGCAACGTGAACTGGTGGCTCGCCGGCACCTCGATGGTCGCTACGACGTTCGCCGCCGACACCCCGCTGGTGGTCACCGGACTGGTCTATTCGCAAGGCATCTCCGGCAACTGGATGTGGTGGGGCTTCCTGTTCTCCGGCATGATGACGGTCTTTCTGTTTGCCCGCCTGTGGCGACGCTCGGGCCTGCTGACCGATGTGCAATTCGCCGAGATCCGCTACTCCGGCAAGCCGGCGGCTTTTCTGCGCGGCTTTCGCGCCATCTATCTTGGCCTGTTAATGAACTGCGTCATCCTCGGCTGGGTCACCAAGGCAATGACCAGCATCGTCGGCACCACGCTGGCGAATACGAAGATGCTGGTGAACATCAGCAACTTCATGGGCGGCCACTTCGGCTCCGTGTGGAGCGGCAACGACGGCGCTGCCCTCGCCATCTGCGTCTTCTTCCTCATTCCTTTCACCGGCCTCTATGTCGCGCTGGGCGGCCTGTGGGGCGTGCTGTGGACCGACCTGTTCCAGTTCGTTTTGAAGATGGGCATCGTGATCGCGGTTGCGTATTACGCGGTCGCCGCGTGCGGTGGCATGACCGTCATGATCGACCGCGTCAATCACATCCAGGCAGCGGCTGGACCGAATGCCGAAAATCCGTTGCACTTCCTGCCGAACTTCTCACGCGGCGTCCTGAGCGAACCCCTGTGGATGGTGCCCCTCGCCAACTTCTTCGTCTACATCGGACTGCAGTGGTGGGCGTTCTGGTATCCCGGCGCCGAACCTGGCGGCGGAGGCTACATCGCGCAGCGCATCTTCAGTGCCCGCGACGAGAAGCAGGGCTTGCTCTCGGTATTGTGGTTCAACATTGCCCACTACGCCATGCGGCCCTGGCCCTGGATCCTGACAGCCGTCGCGGTGATTGTGCTTTACCCTGGACTGAAGCATCCCGAAACCGGTTACATGATGGTGCTGAACACCTACCTGCCCCATAAGTATCGCGGTATTGCCATCGCCGGATTTCTTGCGGCTTTCATGTCCACGATCGCCACCCAGTTGAATTGGGGGGCCTCCTATCTCGTCTCCGATTTCTATCGTCGCTTTGTGAAGAAGCAGGCGTCGGAAAGCCACTACGTGATGGTCTCGCGGCTGTGCACGGTGTTGCTGGTGATCGTATCGGCCTGGATCTCGGTGCAACTCGGCTCCATTGCCGGAGGCTGGCAGGTAGTGCTACAAGTCGGCGCCGGCACCGGCGCGGTGTACATTCTCCGTTGGTACTGGTGGCGCATCAACGCGTGGAGCGAGATCTCGGCCATGGCCTCTTCGCTCGCCGTCAGCGTCCTGCTGAATCGCTGGCAGCCTTTCACCGGCAACTCGTCGCTGGTGTTTGCCAAAGGCGCATTGATGACGACCCTGGTCACTTCCATCGTGTGGATCACTGTAACCCTGCTCACCTCACCCGAACCGCAAGAAGTTCTGCTGCGTTTCTATAAGCAGGTGCGACCCGACGTGCGGGGATGGAAGCGGATTGCGGCGCTCGTGCCGGATCTCCCGCCTTACCGCGACTTGGGACACAATCTATGGGCATGGGCGCTCGGCTGTGCGATGGTCTACATGTGTCTGTTTGGCACCGGCAAGCTGCTACTGCATGAGCCGGGTATTGGACTCGTGCTACTCGTCGGTTCGGCCGTTTGCGCGTTCCTGCTGTATCACAGCGTGATCCGCAACTTCAAAGTTGAATCCGAGGAATCGCTGAGCGGGACACCCGATTGGGTGGAGACTCCCGTCGGACCGGCGCACTGATTCGTAAAGGTTGCGAGCAATCGCAACTTTGCATCCCGGGGGTTCGCCCTTATAATGGGCGGCCATGAACCCCCGTCGCCCTTCCAGCAAATATTCGGACGATCAACCAGACAGGATCGAGGAGATCCGTCTCATCAGCGATCTTCGCATCATGCACGCCAAGGTCGACGAGTTGCACCATATCGTCACGAACCTTAAGCGCCGCCATGATGAGGGCGCTATCCACAAGTATGCCGATCGAAGAGTATTGGCCGAGAATATCGGCAAGGTGGATGAGATTTACCTGTGGTTTCTCAGTCTGAAAGACAGTTCCACAAACGGTGATCGCATACGGGCTTAGGTCGGCCCCTCCAGGCTCACAGCAGTGCGCGGGCTACACACAAAGCCGCAGCTCCAACAATTCCGGAGTCGGCTCGATACTTTGCTTCGGCGAACGGAATCTCTCCGCAACGGGCGTTGACCGACCAGAAAGGCAGCTGCGAGGCGATGCGATCGAACCACTGCGCAATCAGGTGACTGATTCCGCCGCCCACGACGATCACATCCGGCTCCAACAGATCAACGATGTTGCCGAACCAGACCGCGAGAATGTCGGCGGTCTCGCGCAGGATTTCGGTAGCGAGCAGATCGCCTTCTTCCCACGCTCTGGCCAGCGTCTCGCCAGTGACTTTTTCCCGGTTGCCACCGGCCAACTCGAGAATGCGCTTGCCTCGTTCGCCCTCGCGCGCCAGCCGGTCCTGCGCCCGCGCTGCAATGGCCCATCCCGCGGCAAACGTTTCGATACATCCCGACTTGCCACAGCGGCACTTGGTCCCGCGATAATCGATGGTGTTGTGTCCACCTTCTCCAGCGGCGCCCGTCCGTCCGAGATAGAGCTGCGCGTTGTAGGTGATGGCGGTTCCGATCCCTGTCCCGATCGTCGCGTAGAACATGCACTTGTAACCGGAGCCGGCTCCCCAAAGCGCCTCCGCCAGTCCAGCGGCGTTCGCGTCGTTGTGCACGTGGGTGGGAAGGTTGTAGATGGACTGGATTTCATCCGCCAACGGGTAATTACGCCAGCACGGTAGATTCGCAGGATTCAGGACCATTCCTGTCTGGGGATCGACCGGACCGGGCGAGATCAAACCGATACCCCGAATCGTCGCGCTGGGATTCTCCCGGAAAGCTTTATCAATGGCGACTTTCACCGAGGCCAACCCGTCGGCAGCCGAACCCCGCGCCTGCATGGGATTGCGGGTCTTGTAAAGCAGGCCGCCCTTAGTGTCGACCAGTCCCGCGGCGACTTTGGTACCGCCGATATCGACGCCGATATAAACTTCTGCCGTGTCGGGCATGCGGTTTCCAGTGTACCGCAGGTGATCGGATTTGATCGATTATGATCTTCATCGGGACCGCCCTATATCACAGACAAACACGGCTTGCAGGCGCGATAATGTAATACTGCAGAGCAAGCAGTCGAAAAGACAAAGGAATGGTCCTAGTCGGCGTCCGGATCCACTTCGCATGACACAAGACGTCTCCATCATGGAAGCAGTCGAAGGCTGCCCCAGCATCGCCCGAATTCCGGGAGCGGAAGCCCGCGACATCATCCTGGATGGCGTTCGCGTGCGGTATTGGCATGCCGGCTCGGGCCCGGCGCTTCTCCTCATCCACGGCTTGATGGGCTACTCCTTCTCGTGGCGCTTCAATGTAGAAGCGCTATCCAAACAATTCTCGGTCTATGCCCTCGATTTGCCGGGCTGCGGCTTCTCCGAACGATCCAGTTCGCTTCCAGGATCGTTGGCCAGCGATGCCCAATGCCTTCTGCGCTTTATGGACCACGTGGGTGTTGAGCGGGCGGACATTGTCGGCACCTCGCGCGGCGGCGGCGTTACGATCGCATTGGCACGGCTCGCCGCTGAACGCGGCATGCGGAATCGCATCCGCCGGCTGATTCTCAACTCGCCGATCAATCCCTGGTCTCATAACGGTCAGCTTCTGGCCAAGTTGTTGGCAACGGCCTTGGGCGGTGTCTGCGTGATTCATGTTCTCCCCAAGGTACCTTTTGTTCTCCGGCGCTATTTCCGGGGCCTTTACGCTGACCCCAGCCGCATTGCACCCGGAAGCGTGGAGGGCTACGAGGCCGGTCTCAGGCCTGCTGGCAGCTTCCAACACCTGTTGCGAATCGTGCGTTCCTGGCAAGACGATCTAAAGCTCGTCTCCGAATCTCTTTCTTCCATGTCCGAGATCCCAACGCTGTTACTCTGGGGCGATCGCGATACAGCGGTATATCTGTCGTCTGCCGAAGAGTTGCACCGGCGATTGCAAAACAGCACTGTGCTGACCATGCCAGATATCGGTCACATGCCATATGAAGAGGTGCCTGAGGACTTCAACCGCATCGTTTGCGAATTCCTGCTGGACAGCAAACCTGCGACGCCGCTCGAAGCAGTGGTTTCGGCGTAGCCGATGGTTTGCGGCGCTCGGCTTTCATTTCCTTTTTTCTTCTGTCGAAGTGCAGGTCGCGGTTAGCATAATCGCTTGAGCCTCTCCGTCGTCCTCATCACGTTGAACGAAGAAGCCAACCTGGCGCGCACCGTGGCCAGCGTCGGGTGGGCGGACGAAATCGTTGTGCTCGATTCCGGCTCGACCGATCGCACACGCGAGATTGCCCAATCGTTCCAGGCAAAGTTTTATACCGAACCCTGGAAGGGCTTCGCGGCGCAAAAGAATTCAGCATTATCCAAGGCCACCGGCGACTGGATTCTTTCGCTCGACGCCGACGAGGAGGTCGAGCCTGCGCTCGCAGAGGAGATTCGTCAGACGCTGGCGGCGGCCCCCGCAGTCGCAGGCTTCTGGATTCCCCGCAAGAATTTCTTTCTCGGCCGCTGGATTCGGCATGGCGGCTTCTATCCCGATCCCAAGCTGCGGCTGTTTCGACGTGGAGCCGCGAAGTTCGAAGATCGCCTGGTACACGAAGACGCTCAGGTCACCGGAACCACGGCGGCGCTAACCCACAACCTTCTGCATCACGCGTATCCCACCCTCGACAGCTACCTCGAGCACATGAATCGCTACTCCTCGCTGGGCGCGGAGATGAAGCTCGCCAGCGGTGGCCGCTCGAGCTTCAGTTTTCTCGACATCGTGATCCGGCCGCATTGGGCCTTCGTCTACAACTACTTCCTTCGCCTCGGCTTTCTCGATGGCCACGAAGGCTTGCTGTTGCACCAGTATCACGCTAACTACGTAAGTTGGAAATACGCCAAGGCGTGGGAGCGGTCGCGGCCACGATCTCCGCATGAATAAGACCTTCAAGCGTCACATTCGCAAGCTGATCAACCTTTGGCCACCCTTGTTGGGCGCGGGTATTCGGGTGAAGCGCTGGGACGCCGACTGGCGCGCCGTCGATGTCGAGATGAGACTGCACTTCTGGAACGCGAACTTCGTCGGCACTCATTACGGAGGCTCGCTGTATTCGATGGTCGATCCGTTCTACATGGTGATGCTCATCGAGAATCTCGGCCCCGACTACATCGTGTGGGACAAGTCGGCGAGCGTTCGCTTCCGCAAACCAGGCACGGGCACAGTGTCGGCGAGCTTTCGCATCACCGAGGAACAGCTTGCGGAAATCCGGCAAGCATTGGAGACGCAAGAGAAGATCGAGCCGACTTTCGCCCTGGAAGTGAAAGACCAAGACGGCCAGGTGGTCGCCGAAGTGCAGAAAGTCATCCACATTCGAAAGAAGAAACCGACCGGAGCGGGCTAATCCATAGCCGTTGCGGGAGTGGAGGCATTCCCAGACAACTGTCATGCTGAGCGCAGCTTCGCGGGATTGGGGATCGGAGTCGATACATCTCTCTCCATGCCTGTTAGCCTCGTCGAAATCGCCCCATGGCACGAAACCGTTTTCGGACGTTAAGAACAGACAGCATCATCTTGACGACATGCTTCAGCCAGCCTACCCTGACTCCCCAGAGTGGAGGGTCGTCCCTATGAAGATCACACAACGCGCCGTAGTTCCTTCAACCGCTGTGGTCCTGTTGTCCTGCTTGCTGGTTGCGAGTCCCGCGATTGCCGGGCCGCAGCTTCCCACCAGCCAGGGCTCCGGCTTCCTTGGCCAGTGGTGTGCGCAAGGCGATCCGACAAAGCGGGCCTCCATCACCGCCAACGGTCCGTTCTTCTCGTTGACCAACGAGCAGGGGTCGACCTCCACCGGAAACCTGCAAGGCTCGAACTCGAATGTGATTACCGCAGCGGAGTGGCAATTTGTTCAAGGGACGCTAAGCGCCGATGGCAATCAGATCAGTTGGTCGAACGGTACCTATTGGGCGCGGTGCAAAAGCGGCGGAGGCGGAGGTGGAGGCGGTCATCACAACCGCGTGCCCAACCTTCAGGGGACCTGGTATCGCGACGGCAATCACTCGCTGACGTGCTCGATCCGGCAGAACCGCAACAGTCTGACCTTCACCAACGAGAGCGGCCAGACCGCGCAAGGCAAATTCCTGGGCTCCCGAAACGTCACCGCGAACTGGAACGGTACCACTATCAACGGCACGCTGGTGAGCAACGGAGGCCGCATCAATTGGGACAACGGAACCATGTGGAGCCGTTGACGCGCCTTGCCCCGCTTCCCCGCATCTACTAGCATGGAGTGTTTGCCTTCCGAAGCACGAGTGGGGTAGCTCATGTCCGATCGCATCAAGAACCACGGGAAATCCGTCGCCGATTCGCCTATTGCCGACGTCTTTGAGAACGACCGTCATCCCTCCGAGTCCGAGAAGCAGTGGGCGGAGAAGACGCTCGCTCCCTCGCTGGAGCGCGGGCCTGAGAAGCCCATTGGCGCGCCGACCGGCGTGAACGTCGACGAGCACGGCAATGCGCGTTTCACCACCATCTCCGGAATGCCGATTCGCCGGCTGTACACGCCGGCCGACCTTCCCGCCGATTGGAGCTACGACCAGAACCTGAACTATCCTGGCCAGCCGCCGTTTACGCGCGGCATCCACGCTTCCGGCTATCGCGGCAAGATGTGGACCATGCGCCAGTTTTCGGGCTTCGCCTCACCCGAGGAGACCAACCAGCGCTACAAATATTTGCTGGCGCACGGCGGCCAAGGCTTGTCCGTTGCGTTCGACCTGCCAACGCTGATGGGCTACGACAGCGACCATCCCTTCAGCGAGGGCGAGGTTGGCAAGTGCGGCGTCGCCATCGACTCGCTCGAAGACATGGAGATCCTGTTCGACGGCATCGACCTGGAGAAGACCACCGTCTCGATGACCATCAACTCGCCTGCATCCGTGCTCTGGGCTATGTATCTTGCCGTTGCCGAGCAGCAGGGCGCGAACTGGAACAAGATCTCAGGCACCATCCAGAACGACATCCTCAAGGAATACATCGCACAGAAGGAATACATCTATCCGCCTGCGCCATCGATGCGGCTGGTGATTGACACCTTTGAGTTCGGGACGAAGTTCACGCCGAAGTTCAACACCGTTTCTATCAGCGGATACCACATCCGCGAGGCCGGTTCGACCGCGCTGCAGGAGCTGGCCTTCACCATTTACGATGGCGTCGAATATGTGGAATGGGCGCGGCGTCGTGGCCTGGATGTCGACGAGTTCGGTCCGCGGCTCAGCTTCTTCTTCAATGCGCACAACGATTTCTTCGAGGAGATCGCCAAGTACCGCGCGGCGCGCAGGATCTGGTATCGCCTGATGACCGACCGCTTTGGGGCGAAGAATCAGCGCACCTGGCTCATGCGCTTCCATACCCAGACAGCCGGAGTTTCCCTCACCGCGCAGCAGCCCATGAACAACATCGCGCGGGTGGCGCTGCAGGCACTCGCGGCGGTGCTGGGAGGAACGCAGTCGCTGCACACCGACAGCTACGACGAAGCGCTGGCCTTGCCGACCGAAGAAGCCGTGCGCATCGCGCTGCGGACGCAGCAGGTCATCGCTTACGAGTCAGGCGTGGCGCAAACCGTCGATCCGCTCGGTGGCTCATACTTCGTCGAACGACTGACGCTCGACATGGAGAAGGGCGCGTTCGACTACTTCGAAAAACTCGATGCCATGGGCGGAATGGTCGCGGCGATCGAGAAGGGCTATCCGCAAAAGGAGATCGCCGAAGCCAGCTACCAGTTTCAGCGCGCCAGCGAGGCCAAAGAAAAGGTTACGGTCGGCGCCAACGAGTTCGTGGTCGACGAGCCGTCGCCCAACATTCTCTACATCGGCGAAGAAGTCGCGGTCGCACAGACGAAGAAACTGAACGCTCTGCGCGCCCGCCGCTCCAATGAAGAAGTGCAACGGCGTTTGGATGCGTTGAAGAAGGCCGCGGCCCAGGAACCTCAAGCCGGAGCCGACGGCGAGATCTCGCCGGTCAACACCATGCCGTTCATCCTCGACGCGGTAAAGGCCTATGCGACGGTTGGCGAAATCTGCGAGGCGCTGCGCGAAGTTTACGGCACGTATACGGAGACTGCCTTCGCATAGTAATTGCCAGTTGCCAGTTGCCAGTTGTCAGTTGTCGGTTGTCGGTTGTCAGTTCTCAGTTGCCTGGTCGGACTGGATCGGCAAGTTGAAGTGACGCGTCCGCTCGGATTTCAGGCGACCGAACACCGAATCTCGCTTGACCGGAATGAGCCGTCCGCGGTTAACGAATCAGTAAAATTTCCTCGTCCAGACGCGAACACCCCGATTCAGGAAGAAATCGTTACTATCTGGTTACACCTCCCCCTCCCCCTATCTGCGCAAAATCTTGAAAACATTCGATCAGGAAAAACGATTCCTCGCAAAATCTTGAGGCACTAGGAGTTACAAGTCAAAATATTCAATCCATTGGGGTTGCAGGCGCATAGTTGCGAGGAACTGCAACTGTCTGGAGACGTGGCATAACCGACTAGTAAACCAGAACCGATCGGCTGAGTTGTCAAAGAACCGGAACCCCGACGCCTCCTTCGGGCGTGGGTTTGAGGCGGTTGGCGGACAGACACAACTCACGCTCTACCGTTATAACCATCGTTGGACTGCCGCGGGAGGAAGTCAAGACGATTCAGCAGAGAAACGAAAGGGCCGTTCCAAATTGGGAACGGAAGCCTAGGACTTACTTGCCCGCTCCTGATTCAGGGCCAGAAGGCGCTCCAGAATCTCGGAGTCGGTGAGGGTAGCGGGCCAGCCGTAAGCCGCTGCAACCGCTTCGTCGAGCTTTCGGTGGGCGTCGGCCAGCCAGGAAGGGCGCTTGTTGTAAAGGTTGGTGAGGGTGCGGGTGACGAGTTCCTGCTGGGACGCGCCCGGTGGATTGAGCCACGCGTCCCGCTTCTCGACCAATTCTTTCGCCGCCGCTGCAATGGCTTGCACTCGCGGGTCCTCGACCGGCTCTTTGCCGGGGGGCCATGGGAAAGGGAAGGTTTCAAACGTCGACGTTGGCGTGTAACGAAAACCGCTTTCGGCCTCTCGCACTTGAGTACCTTGCGCGCGGGCCCAAACTTCGTGAATACGCGACTGGAGAACGCCAAAGAAGTAGTCGTCTTCGCGAGCAAAAACAAGCGTGCCTTGGTTGCAGAGGACGCGCGGCTCCACCCAAACGTATATGCGGTGCTTCGAGACCGCTGGCGTGGATATAAAACGCGACTTATTTGCGAGTGCTTGACGCATTTCTATTGGAGGGCGTCCGTATTGCCACCACCTTTCCCCGTACTGAGCTTTCCTTCCCGCCGTTCGAACGGGCCGCACGTGGGAGTTCACGTATTCAAACGGTAGTTCATATTTGGCTGCATCGTCTGAGGATAATGTCCCGAAGTCGATGGTCCAAACCATCCGCGAACCCTGCACCAGATCCACACCACTTGCAACCGGCCGAACTACATCGGAATTTGGGCGGTCGTTGACGTTCACGGGTGCTTCAAGCATCTCAACAGCTGTCTTCTCCGTTATGTCGAAGGGTCCTTTTGCCGAAGGACCCATGAAACAAAGCCCAGCATTCTCGCGCAACCGGGACGCGGATGTCGTATTTGCTCCGCTGGTGAGGTCAGGGTTTATGACCGCCACGCGCGCACCATCGAGAGAAAGCTCAGCCTGTGAACCGTCGTCGAAGCCCACGATTGAGACGTGCACGTTTGCCCCGTCCAATACCCAATCGCGATCACTCCAGGCCATGAAAATGCCGCCCCTTTTGAGAATGCGTTCGAGGACGGTTCGGTTAACCCCGCCTCAAATACCTTGTGTTGCCAGCAATCCAGCCCGTTTACATCGAGCACTCTCGATCTGGGCGCGAGCCTTTTCGAACCAGTAGCACACGAAGTCCGCGAATCGAGGAACCCGACCGTCGTAGACGCTGAAAAGATCGTCTATGTATCGATCCCCCAGTTCGTCTCTAACTCGATTGCCACCAAGGAACGGCGGATTGCCGATGATGTATGCCGCCTCCGGCCACTCAGGCTCAATGGGTTTCCCTCGCTCGTCATAATCGAGAATGGCGTCGCGGTGTTGAATGTTTGTGAGGTGTCGAAGGATGGGCTCCGTCGGCATGCCGACACCATTTTCCTTGAGCCACTGGAGATAGCCGATCCACACCACCACGGAGGCCAGTTCATGCGCGTAGGAGTTGATCTCGATTCCATAGAGCTGCGCTGGAGTAACCTGCTGTGCGCCTAAGGCAGGCAAGCCGTGCAGTGCGGTGAAGACCTGCGCCTCCTTCCACAGGTCAAGCATTCGCTTGAGGGCAAGGTAAAGAAAGTTGCCGCTGCCGCAAGCCGCGTCCAGCACTCGCACCTTGGACAACTCATCGAACCAGTCGTGCAGTTTCTCCTGCATCGAGGCGCGAGTCTTGTCGTAAGTCCCGCCTTTCTCTTTCTTGGCCTTCTCAGCCACCTCGTCCAGCGCCGCAACTTCGGCTTTGATCTCGGCCCAGCGCCTCTCCAGGGGCTCCATCAATACCGGCTCGATGATGGTGAGGATGTCTGCCTTGCTGGTGTAGTGCGCGCCGAGTTGCGAGCGCTTGCTGGGATCGAAGCTGCGCTCAAACAAGGTGCCAAAGATGGCAGGCTCAACATACGACCAGTCGAGCGTGGCGCTGGCGTTCAGAACGCCCAGGTCGCTGGCGCTGAGTTCGATGATTTCGTCATCGCGAAAAAGGCCGCCGTTGAACCACTTGACATCGTAAACACCGAAGATGTCGCCCTTTGCCATGGCGGCGAATAATTGGCGTAGCTTGCGATTGAAGTTGCGAGGATTGCCGCGGTCGATTTGCAGCATCTTGCGAAACAGGTGATCGGGCAGAAGCTCGATGCTGTCGGCAAACAGGCAGAAGAGCAGCCGCATCATAAAATGGGCAGCTTTCTCCGGGTCGAGATTCCGGACCTGAAAATTTACTGCCAGCTTGGCAAATTCGGCGGCTGCCTTTTCGGTGACACGCGCCGCCGTAGTATCCGGCTTGAGCAGTTCCGGCTCGTTGAAGACGGCGTGTAAGACTTCGAGCGCGGTAAGCGCGGAGCCTCCAACCAGGGCATCCGATAGCAGGTCGTCGAGCGAGAAGCTGTACACCAGATGACGAGTGCCGGTGAAGTTGGTGTGTACCTCGAACTTGTTCTGATCGCAAACCACCAGCAAGGGCGGGTTCTCAAGGTCTTCGCGATAGTCCTGAAGTTGGATGTAGGCCTGACGAAGATCGCGATCTTTGCCTTTATATTCCCAGCCGAAGTATTTCCGTTTCCATACGTCTGCGAATCCCTTACCCCCGTGCGTGCGCGAGACATGCTTTTCGAAAGTGAAACTCTCGCCGGTTTCGTCTATTTCACTGGGCTGAGGATGACCCAGGACCTCGCAGAGTTGGTTGAAGTGGCTCTGTGCAGCCGCACTTTCGGACAGCGTACTGGTTTTCCAGCGGCTAACGAATTCCGGTAGAGAGAGGGGCATTGGGAAGTGTGGGATGTAATCGCTGATTCTTGCAGAAGGCGATGATTCTGCCAAGTGGCCAGGTGGAGGACAACCTGCCGGCTGCCGGGTCTCGCGGCTTTTGGAGACCTGGGCGGAGTTGCAGGGCGGGAAACGGTCGGTTGGGGAAACTTCAGCTTCAGCACATCTCACTCATTCACTCGGGCCAGTCCACGCCTCGAGGGCATACGCGCGAAAGCTACTCCACGGAGCCGGGTGCCCCAGGTCTCGCGTCTTTCGAGACCTGGGTGAAGGCTCAGTGCGGGAAAACGATCGGTTGGGAAACTTCAACCTCAGCGCACCCTGCTCGTTCACCCTCACGAGGCCCTCTCATGGTTGGCGTCGGCGCGAAAGCTACTCCACCGCAAGAGTTCGATACTTCCACGAGACCACGCCTCACGGGCTTCATCCCTGCGCGCGCACGAAGTCCCAGGTCTCGAAAAGCGCGAGACCCGGGGCACCCGCGGAGCTTGAGCGGGGCTTTTTGTTGACTAGTAAAAATCCCCACTCAACCAAAGAGGGTTGAATGGGGCACCCGTTGAACGTTCACTTATCGACACGGATGTCGCGCGTGTCTAAGGTGGGACTCCGGTTCAGTGGCCCTTGTTGGCCACGTACTGGTACCTCAACAAGCGACGCTCCGAAGTAAGGCTATGAACACAGGAAAGGAACGCTTGCAGTCCTTCAAAATTGCCCGTCCCGCCCGATCAGTTCGTTCCTTCGTGGTTTCCGCGCCTGATACCACTTCTTTGCAATGCCGAATGCGCACATATTCTCGCTGAAACGTTTCGTGTGCGCGACACACTACTCAGAAGCACGACGAATTCAAGAATTGCCAGTTGTACACTCTAGCCTCAACTTTAAGCATTTCGGACATCGCTGAGACCTAGGTTCGGTTCCCTAAAGGAGAGATTCTCATGATGATCAAAATAGGTCGCGTGGTGGCTGCATTTTGGCTGCTGGTTCTTTCACTAACTTCACTGACCTTGGCACAGACGCCAGGTGACACGGATGCTCCAACTTCTTCCAACGTTACGACGACAGGCGGAACGGTGAATACGATCCCCCTATTCACGACGCCGACCAATATTCAGAACTCCATCCTTACTCAGACCGGAACAACAGGTGTCAATGTCGTTGGCAAATTGACCCTGCCGGCCACCGGAGCGGCCACGTCCGTCGCCGGCGACAATTCACGGCCCGAGGGTTTCGTGGCATCGTCGTTTAACAGCTCGACTATGGCCGCCGTGGCTCAGACGTTCCAACTGCAAGCCGAGCCGGCCGGAAATGATACGACCGCCCCCAGCGGCACGCTGAACCTGCTCTACGGTTCGGGCACTGCCACCCCCACGGAAACCGGACTGAAGATCAGCAATAAGGGCGTGATCACCTTCGCCGCCGGCCAGACCTTTCAAGGCGGGGGCTCCTTCTGCATCGCAACGGCCGGCGGCTTCGGCAATGGGGGCACGACTTTCGTCGCGCCAAGCTTTACTGTGCCAGCGGCGAACAAATGCACGCCGTGGTCGGGTTTCACGAAGACCGCTAACACGGTCATCTTAACGACGAGCGGCGTCGCATGTCTTTCGACCACTGGTAAGACGATGACGCTCAACGTTTCCAGCGCCGACCCGGATTACGTAGCAACTCCGGCAGCGGATTACATCCAGTTGACCCGGGCGTCTTCAAGCGGAACATTCACCGGTGGCACAGACCAGGGTGAATTCGCTGGAAGCGCAGACCAGATAACCTGCACGTCCAGTCTGTTGACACTCCCTGACAGCCACGACTAACCGGTCCCACACTGGTTATGAGAAATGGACGTCGATTGAAGAGGGCGGGTTCTATAAAAGGGGATGTCAAGAGAAAACACTTGTGGCCTTGGCGGCAGCGAGGGTAGTTTCTCTGACATCCAGCCCCTATCGTCATTGTTGGTGGCAAAGTCCGCAGTTGTCTGACCGGGTTCATGGCGGCGCTACTGGGTCGTCGGATGCTGAAGCTGCACAAGCCTGGTGGTAGGCAAAAATGCCAACCATGGTTCTATCTGAGACTCGCCCAGCAAGGGGGCGGCACTATGGCTTGGTTGGGTTGTCCGAGGGAGCATACGGTGGCCCTTGAGACTTGGCGCCAGCGGCGCACGCAGCCTAACCCGCCCGGGATACTTACCCTCGAACCCGAGCCGGGTGCCCCAGGTCTCGCGTCTTTCGAGACCTGGGTGAAGGCTCAGTGCGGGAAAACGATCGGTTGGGAAACTTCAACCTCAGCGCACCCTGCTCGTTCACCCTCACGAGGCCCTCTCATGGTTGGCGTCGGCGCGAAAGCTACTCCACCGCAAGAGTTCGATACTTCCACGAGACCACGCCTCACGGGCTTCATCCCAGCGCGCGCACGAAGTCCCAGGTCTCGAACACCGCGAGACCTGGGGCACCCGGGGCTGAAGCCCAGTTCTCAAGCAAGCTCATTCGGGCACGACTAAAGACGTGCCCTGATACATGAAACCGAAGTCATTTCGTGAACTCCACCCGCCTTCCACTCCACGCAGCGCAATGGCGGCATGGAGTCCCAGGTCTCGAACACAGCGAGACCTGGGGCACCCGCCCAGTTCTCAAGCAAGCTCATCCGGCACGACTAAAGATCGTGCCCTGATACGTGAAACCGAAGTGATTTCGTGAACTCCACCCGCCTTCCACTCCACGCAGCGCAAAAGCGACGCTGCTGGTCCCAGGTCTCGAACGGCGCGAGACCCCTTCGGCAAGCTCGTGGCAGGCTCCAGCAGGCTGCTGAAGGATTCAAGAGGCACGGTTTTCTGTCGGCGGCTGAAGCCGCCTCGTAACGCAAATAGGGGGCTTATGCGCTGACCTGAAGGTCAGCTCTACCCGAACCTGCCGGAATTCAGAGTTTTCCAGCAGCCTGCTGGGGCACCCACGGGGTGGATTTCTTCCTGTTCTTAGCGAAAGGGCGGGGCGGCCGCCTCTTTGGATGTCTGGTTCGCCGTTGCTGCTTTTGAGCGGACAGCCTCTTGCGTCTGGTGCAAGGAGATCAGGATCGAGTTTCTCGAAACTCGGCGAACCACGGGATCAGCAGCCCAGCGAACAACCAGCGGGATGTCGCGGCTGAGCGCGATCGCCTCCAGTTCGATATAGACACCGCCATCTCTCTGCTCGAAGCGAGCAAAACTGTAGAGACGCCAGATGTAGCCGTTGCCTTGGCCCGGTGGAAGCTCCTGCGCGCCAGGGCGGCCGTAGTGGCGAACCTCCTGCACGCGGGTTGTGCGGGCCACGCTGTACCAACGTCGTTCGTCGATCTGGTGATAACAAACTTCGTATTCGCTGTCGAGCGCAGTCGAGGCCACGACCTCCTGATTGGTCAGAAGCATCGAGTACTTGTCGCAGGCTCCCGTATTTCCCAGCGACTTGGAGTCGATGACGGTGGGCTTGTAAAACTCTTTGTAGTGATCGTAATCATGAGCTATGGACAAAACGTCTGCCAGTTTCGTGTCGGGCAGGAAGACTGCTCCTATCCACCGGTGGATTAAGCCGGAGGGCACAGGTTTCGGGTTGTGCTGCCCGACCGATGAAACCAGAATGTTACCCGCATGAACTCGTTGGAGACGGTCCGGCGCTTCGTCAACCCAGAGGAACGGCCCATGGAGACGGTCCTCCATCTCTGAATTTGCGGTTTGGATGTATGCATCCCAGGCGTTCAGGGTTTGTTGCTTCAACTCAGCGCCGCCGGAGGTTAGTGGAGCAACCACGAAGCCTACATACAAGATGCCCAGGAGAAACCGGCGAGCCAAGGGGAGATGCGAGGTCATTCTGGCCATTCCATGGCGGAGTCTCCTTTGACGCCGCAGCTAAGTTGCCCTGTCGATCGAAGGCCTACCTATATGGTTCGGCGGGATACGCTTTCGGTTCAGGCCGCCAATCTACCTTTCAGCAGATTCAAGCAGGGCGGAAAAGATTCGTCGAACAGCGTGGGTTCGGGTCTCGCGTCTTCCGAGACCTGAGGGGCACCCGGCAAGCGGAACGCGCTTGGCCGGGCCTCGGACCTTGCGCGGTAGAATTCCATGGGAAAGACGCGACGATCATGAACAGCGTGCGAATGGACAAGTGGCTGTGGGCAGCGAGATTTTTCAAGACGCGCGCCTTGTCCGCACGGGCGTGTGAGCTGGGCAGGATTCTCTCTAACGGACAGCCGGCGAAAGCCGCGCGCGAGGTCCATTCCGGGCGACATGCTGAAGGTGAAGAACGACGGAGGCGACTTTGAGGTCGAGGTGCTGCTGCTCAGTGAAACGCGCGGGCCGGCGGCCGTGGCCCAGACTATGTATCGCGAGACGGATGCCAGCAAGCAATTGCGGCAACAGTTGGCAGAAGAAAAGAGGGCCATGCAGCCCTTCAACACCGCGCCCGATCGCCGTCCCTCGAAACGCGACCGTCGCCACATCATCAGGTTTCGCGGAGACGGGTGACACGGACTCCCAGGTCTCGAACAACGCGAGACCCGAGGCACCCGGGCGTAAACTGTGCGTAGATGAATCCCAGATCAGCCGCACGTTACAGGTGTGCGCTTGCACTGCTGGCCGCAGCGGTGTGCTGCGTGGCGTACGCTCCTGCCATCGTGGCGCAGGAGCGCGCCTTCGACACCACGACTTGCGGCTTGCTGCTGCATCCCGACAAGTACGACGAAGGATTGGTCAGCGTCGAGGGATTGGTCACGGTTGGGCCGCAGGAGTTCCTGTTGCACGACGCCAGTTGCGGCGACGCGAACGGCAGGATCTGGCTGCAGTTCGCCGGCGATGTGGACAGTCCCGGAGGCGGCAACGTATCACGTAACCTAGCCGGCAAGCCGCGCACCGTGGAAGGATTGCAATTGCCTCTGAACAAAGATCGCGATTTCGACGCGATGGAGAAGCTTCTGCAACAGGCCCGGAAATCCGGAAAGACCAAGATGCTGCGCGCCACGCTGATCGGAAAATACTTCCCTGGAAGGCCAACCAGGACGGTCTCCGGCGAAGAGATGCGCTCCGGTTATGGACGCATGGGCTGCTGCTCGCTGCTGGTCATCGAAGAGGTGGCGAAAGTCGGAACGGAACTCGAAGAGCCAGTCGATTTTTCCCCGGTGTCGAGCGTGGCTCCAAGAATTCTGAGAAAAGGATGTACGGTCACCGAGGTTTCCGTCACACCGCACGAGGATGAGGACCAATTGGAGCGTAAGAGCCTGGAGGACGAGTATCAATATCTCCATGATCCCAAGAAAGTGGCGGCCCGTGCAGTTGCCGTGCAGTCGGACATCGACGCGGACGAGATCGAGCGGCACATGCAGACGGAATCGGCCAACCAGGTTATGGCGTCCTATCTGTGGAGTTCGACCGACGGAACGGCCTCGTATCACGTTGTCGTCAACAGGCCATACTGGTTGTTGCAGACCGCAGCAGGCGGCGACGCGGTGATCTGGGCGCCGAAGCAGATGGTGAAGACCGAATGCGCTGTGCAGCAGAACTCGGTCACCAATCCGCTTTCACCAATTCCCCGGACACACTAGCGAGGCTGCAGCGGCTGCCGATTGGCGGTGAGGTAATCGCTGGGTCGGCTGTCACTGACGAGAGCTGGGCGAGGGTTTATGATGATCAGTTCGAATTTGGAAGGCTTCAGCCTGGGCGTTCGGTGCTTCGTGCGCCTCGGCGACTTCGGACGAACGAGCTCACAATCTGGTTGAGTCGGCGATAACTGACCGACTGAAGGCGACACAATGCCTAGTGACCGCAAAATTCGAGTACTGGTTGCCAAGCCGGGGCTGGATGGCCATGACCGCGGCGCAAAGGTGATCGCCCGCGCCCTGCGCGACGCCGGGATGGAAGTGATTTACACGGGCCTGCGTCAGACTCCCGAGATGATCGTCAGTGCTTCCCTGCAAGAAGATGTGGATGTCATTGGGCTCAGCATTCTGTCGGGCGCGCACAACGCTATCGTGCCGCGGGTGACAGAACTGCTGCGCCAAAATCAAATGGAAGACGTTTTGCTACTGGTGGGAGGGATCATTCCTGATCAGGATATCGACGCTTTGAAACGCGCGGGCGTGGCCTCGGTGTTTCAGCCCGGAACGCCGATGGACTCCATTATCGAGTTCATTCGCCTGCATGTTAAGCAGCGGAGCGTACCGGCAGTTAGTTAGAATCGGCCAAGCGGTGCGGGACCGAAGACCAGTAGTTCCTGCCCGTGCTCTTCTTCTTCCCGGGACCGCTGAATGGCGCGATCCGCCAAATCCAGGTATTTCCGAACCCAGCTCGGACTCTCCAACTCGCTGTCCTCGAACTCATCGGGCACTCGATCCCCCCGCTTGGCTCGCTCTGCTAAGGTTCGATACTCCGAAAAATTCATTGTGCTGGCCCTTGGAGTAGATGCAGCTGTTTGAAAACGTTCTGATATTTGGGGCGTTTTGCCAATGATTAATTAGATTGGCAGTCCGCAATCGCGGTTGCTTCCAACGCCGCGACACGAGCCGAATGCTTCCGGCAGGTCGGCGTGCGACTGCTAGATCACTGAGATAAGATAGACTTGTTCGCCATAACCCAGAGTACAAGGGTCCGCCAAGCGGACCTGCAAATTAACTTTTCTCAATATGCCTGTCCAGTCTAAGCCTGAGACGCTCACATCGCTGCCGCAACTACCGAAGCACAAGGCCAAGTTCAAAAAGCCGCTGCAACGTGCCTGCAACGAACCCGATGCCAAAGGCAAGATTTGCGCCGGTCACCTGAAGCGGTGGTTCTACATGGCCGACATGATCGAGCAAGCCTGTGGCGATCTGCGGGAGACGCTGGGTCCGAACGTTGAGGTCTATCGCTGCGAACGTTGCCGCACCTTGTACTTCCCCGGCGTCGACGAACCTCGCGGGCGCAATGTCGCCGGCTTTGGACAGAAGTCTGACTTTGGTCTGACGCTGCCTCCGAAAGCTGCTGTGCAGCCTGGCGAAGCAGTCGACCCTGCGGGCGAAAAACCGAAATCGTAGTCATTTGCGTCTCAGTTGCGCGATAATCGGCATGTGCGCTGAAAGGCGCGCCTTGCCAATCCGGTGCTGTGGGGCGCCCGACGGCGAGTTGCAACAACCTGACATTCCCGACCGTGAGGATCTGTGCCGGCCGACATCAAGGAACTGATCTACGATTGGAACGCAGTCTTTGCCCGCTCGATTAAACCGGCGGGACGCACTCTGCTGAATGACGAATCGCTGCGCGATGGGCTGCAGTCGCCCTCGGTGCGCGATCCCTCCATTGAAGAGAAGATCGAGATCCTGCACCTGATGGAGGGTCTCGGCATCGACATGCTCGATCTGGGATTGCCGGGCGCGGGGCCAAGGGCGGTTGCACATTGCGAGGCCCTGGCAGCCGAGATCGGCCGTGCGCGCATGAAGATCAAACCGAACTGCGCCGCGCGTACCCACGAGAACGATATTCGTCCCATCGCCGAGATCGTGCAACGCACCGGCGTCCCCATCGAGGCCGCGACATTTATCGGATCGAGTCCAATCCGCCGCTACACCGAGGACTGGACCGACGACTTCCTGCTGCGCACCACGGAAAAAGCCGTGAAGTATGCGGTCTCGCTCGGGCTTGACGTGATGTACGTAACCGAAGACACCTCGCGCTGCGATCCCGAGACCATCAAGCGTCTGTATACCACGGCCATTCAGTGCGGCGCGAAGGCCATCGTCGTTTGCGACACGACGGGACATTCAACTCCGATGGGAGTGGTGGCGCTGCTGCAGTTCGTGACCAATGAAGTCGTGAAGCCGGCGGGAGTGCCCGATATTCGTGTCGAGTGGCATGGACATTGCGACCGCGGGCTGGCGGTGGCGAACTCGATTGCGGCCTTCGTTGCCGGGGCTGAAGTGGTGCACGGCACCGCCTGCGGCATTGGCGAGCGCGTGGGCAACACCCAGATGGACCAGATGCTGGTAAACCTGAAGCTGCTTGGCATCGAGCCGTGGGCGAGCCAGGACCTTACACATCTGAAAGATTATTGCGAGGCGGTCTCGAAGGCCACGGGCGTGCCCATCCCCAAGAATTATCCTGTAGTCGGGGACGATGCCTTTCGCACTGGCACAGGCGTGCACGCGGCCGCGGTCATCAAGGCGTATCGCAAGAACGATGTGATGCTGGCCAATAGCATTTACTCGGGTGTACCGTCACACTTCTTCGGGATGGAACAGGTCATCGAGATCGGGCCCATGAGCGGCAAGTCGAACGTGCATTTCTGGCTCGAACGTCACAACATCCCTGCGAGCGAAGCGCTGGTTGAGCGTATTTTCGCGCGCGCCAAGAGCTCCGACCGCATGCTTACCGACGCGGAGATTCTCGAGTGCTGCCAGCAAGAGGCGGAAGCACGATCGGAGCTGGCGTCGTAGTGAGAAATGATCGTCATTCCCTACTGTTGCGGTCGAGGGACTGAATCATCTCCACCAGGCTTTGCGTGACCGGCACTGGGATTCCATAGCGCGCTCCGCCACGGAGGATGGGCCCGGCGATGGCGTCGAGTTCCAGCCGTCGGCCCGCAGCCAGGTCTTTCGCCATGGAGGCGCGCATGGTGGCGGGCGAACCTTCGAAAACCGCGTGCAGCTTCTCAGGATCAATCTCCGCGCCCGAGGCGTTCGCCACTGCGGCCGCTTCGGCGACACAAGCATACAGCGTGGTCTTCCATGCCGGGTCGGCCTGAATTTCGCCGTTGTTCTTGCCGGAGGCCGCGGTGACCAGCGCAAACGGCGCCAGGAAGCAGAGCTTCCCCCACAGTAGCGTCTGTTCGTTGGCGACGAAGCGGCAGGTGAATCCGAAATTCTCCAGGCGAGAGACCGTTTCCTGGAGCATCGGTTCGCCACTGGCTGCGAGGCCGAGCCGAACCGGCGTGCGCTCGACGAAATGTCCGGGGGCAGTGCGCTCCGCTTCGACGGCGATTGTTCCCGGCACCACCCGATCGTGACCGAAGCGCTCGCGCAGCACGGGGATATGGTCGACCCCGTTCAGCAGCGGCACGACCATGGTCGGAGCGGCTTCCACCGATGCCAATGCATCTTCGAGATGGTAGGTTTTGGTCGCGATCCACAAGACGTCGACCGGCTCGGTCAACTTCGCCGTCGCGTTGGCTGCGCCGGTGATCGAGCCTTCGGGGCGATCCAGTTCCAAAACCAACGGATAACCTTCAATCTTATGCGGTCTGACGATCATCGTGACTTCGTCGCCCAGGTAGGCCAATACTGTACCCATCAAGCCGCCGATCGCACCTGCACCCAGAATTGCGTGCCTCATGACGCTAGTTTCCAGTTTCGAGTTGCAAGTTGCAAGTGCACGAGACCTACTCCCGCAATGTCGAGCAATCGAAAAGCCTGCGCCGCAGGGACTAAAGTCCGCGCGGAAGGAATAAGAGTGCGCTCAGTTTTTCCTAAATTGCTGCCAGGCATGTCTCCATGATTTACTACTCATTATCCTTCAGGAGGCAGTTTGATCCGCACAGCCGTTTTGGTTCTCGCCTTATTCAGCAGTTTCTCCGCCTTCAGCCAGACCGCCTCAGCTCCCAGCCGGACACCGGCGCCGCTCCCAAGCTCAACTCGAACATCCCCGTCGCCGGACAAGGGTTGGGTCGCGATCAGCAATCGCTACGCCGACATGCTGATTCAAGTGCAGTTCAAATACAGTCCTGAATCGGCATCCCAACAAGGATTGAGTCAGTTTGATACGAAGGTCAGCCAGCCAACCTTGGCGAACGAAGACGCGGAGCGCCAGGAAATGGAAGGGGTGCTTGCGAAGCTGAAAGCCGCCGCAGCCGAGAAGCAGCAAGAGGAAGTTGCTGAAGATCTTCAGATCATGATTCGCAAGGTCGGTCTGAACTTCCGGCGCGAGGATTTTCGTCGTGCGCACGAGGTGCCGTTCTTCAACGCCAGCGGCCAGGTCTTCGGCGGATTGCGGATCCTGCTGGATGACCAAACTCCCGAAGCCCGGCGCCCTGCCGCCGTGGTGCGCATTCGCGAGTACGCCGGCCTCGAGCCTGGTTATACCGCGATGACCGAGATCCTGAAGCAGCGCGTCAACGAGCAGATGGCTAAGCCGGGGGTGATTTATCCCGCGAAGGTTGAGATTGAGACCGAGATGTCGCGGAATTCCGCCTACATCGAAGGCATCGCGGCGCTGATGAAGAAATACAACCTCCAAGGCTGGGAGGAGCCCTACGGCAAGCTGAAGACGCAACTCGCCGACTACGATGCGTGGGTGCGCTCGACGGTTCTGCCGAAAGCACGCACCGATTTCCGCATGCCACCGGAAGAGTACGCGCTCGAGCTGGAAAACTACGGTGTCGACATTCCGCCGGATCAGCTGGCCAAGATGGCGCACCAGTCGTACATCGAATTTCAGGGCGAGATGAAGTCCGTAGCGGCGCAAATTGCGAAAGAGCGCAACCTCCCATCCAGCGACTATCGCGACGTGATTCGCGAACTCAAGAAGCAGCAACTCGTGGGCGACGCGATCCTGCCGTTTTATGAGAACCGGCTGAAGCAGATTGAACAAATCATCGTGGAGCATCAGATCGTCAGCCTGCCGGACCGGCCGGCGAAGATCCGCATCGCCAGCGCAGCCGAGACGGCGCAGCAGCCTGCGCCGCACATGGTGCCTCCGCCGTTCATTCACAATACAGGACAGCGTGGCGAATTCGTGTTGCCGCTGAACATTCCTGCGGGACCGGGGCAGACGGCGACGGAGAAGTATGACGACTTCACCTTCGATGCCGCGGCGTGGACACTCACCGCGCATGAGGCCCGTCCCGGACACGAGCTGCAATTCGACTCGATGCTGGAGCACGGTGTTTCGCTGGCGCGTGTCCGATATGCCTTCAACAGCACCAACGCGGAAGGTTGGGGCCTCTATTCGGAATACCTCATCAAGCCCTACATGCCGCTGGAAGGGCAATTAATCTCATTGCAATTGCGCCTGCAACGTGCGGCCCGCGCGTTCCTCGATCCCGAACTGCAAGCGGGCAAAGTCACACCCGAGGACGCGTATCGCGTCCTCGAGAAGGACGTTTGTCTGTCGCACGCGTTCGCGCAGGAAGAGGTCGAGCGCTTCACCTATCGCGCGCCCGGCCAAGCCAACAGTTACTACTACGGCTATACCAAGCTGCTGGAGATGCGGCAGGCGGTCGAACAGACGCTGTCAGCGAAAGGCGTGAAGTTCGACCAGAAGAAATTTCACGACTTCATCCTGGCACAGGGCCTGTTGCCCCCGGACCTGATGCGCAAAGCGGTGATGGAAAATTTCGTGCCGTCACAAATCAACGACGGCGCTCGCTGAAGCACAACGACGGGCGCTGGACCGCGCGATACAGTCTGGAGCGGACGTCCTCGCCAGGCGGCCTTTTCCTGCAAAGCCGGCCAACCGCTGGCGAAGGAGAACCGCTGTAGAATCTGGTAATCACTTAGTTAATGGTTTCCTAGCGAGTTAATACTTTAACTATCTCGCTGGATCGGGCCCTGGCCCTGCTATCTGGCTTACAATTAGAAGAGAAGAGGAGTCTCGTGAGGACCGCGAATCCAGCTCGAAACAGAGGGTAAGTGTCTGCTTTGGATCGGCTTAGCCTGATACGGTGCGGCCGCCGAAAATTTGGATGGTTCGCCGGAAAATCGGCATCTTACATAACGGAATCGGCCGCACTCCCGTCTGAACTGTAGCGGCGTCTCCGCAAATTCTTAAACTGTGGCAATCAAACTCAAATTCCCTGGCAGCCGTAGCACCAGCCGTAAGAGCAGCAACTCGGCCGCGACGCCGCGCAGCAACTCTCGCCGGCCGGAACAGAAAACCTATAAGTCCTACCACCTTACCTTCAGCGATCCACTGGTAAAGCTCTTCGCTTCCGGGTTCCTGGTCCTCGGCATTCTGTTCATGGGGATCTTCGCTTACTGGTACATCAAGTACGAGCGCATTGTGGATCGCCGGATGGCGGGGCAACTGTTTAACAATGCAGCTCAGATTTACGCGCGGCCTTTGACGGTCAGTGTCGGCAGCAAGTTCGACGCGCAAATGATTGCGGCCGATCTGCGCCGTTCCGGATACACCGAAGCTCGCCGCGAAAGCGATTCGCAAGTTGGTCACTATCGCTTTGTGCGCGATGGAATTCAGATTGAGCCCGGCCCGCAGTCATTTCACGCTGAAGGCAGCGCGGTCATTCACCTTTCCGGCGGGAAGGTCAACGAGATTACGGCCGCCGATGGTGAGCAGCTGCAGGCTTATGAGCTCGAGCCACAGTTGGTGACGGCGCTTTTTGAAGGACAGGACCGCTCGAAACGCCAGCTTGTCCGGTACGACGATCTTCCGAAGGACCTGGTTAACGCCGTCATCGCCATCGAAGACCGCCGTTTTTTCACCCACGGCGGAGTGAACTATATCCGTCTCGCCGAAGCAGGCTTGGCCGATATGATGCACAACCGCCGCGGCCAGGGCGGCTCCACTATCACGATGCAGCTCTCGCGAGGGTTTTTCCTGACGCCGGAAAAAACCATTAAGCGAAAACTTACCGAGATGCTGATCGCGATCGAGGTGGAGCAGAAATTCTCCAAGCAGCGCATCTTCGAGATGTATGCGAATGAAGTGCCGATGGGCCAGCGCGGCTCCTTCAGCATCAGTGGCATGGGCGAGGCGGCGCACGCGTACTTCAACAAAGACATCAAGAACCTCACGCTGCCGGAATGTGCTTTGCTGGCCGGCATTATTCAGCGGCCCAGTTATCTGTCGCCGTATCGCCATCCGGAGCGTGCGCTGGAACGCCGCAACCTGGTCCTCGACTCGATGGTGGAAACTGGCGCGATTACCCGCGACCAGGCCGAACGGGCAAAGGCTACTTCTCTCAAGCTAGCCGCGCCCAATGTCGAAGCCAGCGACGCGCCCTATTTTGTCGACCTGGTGAAAGATCAGCTCAGCAATCAATACAGCGAAACGGAGCTGAATGAACAGGCGTACCACGTCTACACCACGGTTGATCCCGACTTGCAACGCGCCGCGGCAGAAGCGATCGACGAGGGCATGAAGATCGTCGACCAGCAGGTCATCAAGCGCCGCACGCATAAAACGAAAATTGGGACCGGAAAGACCGCGAAGACCGAGACGACCGTCGAGTCGGGACCTATGCCGCAAGTGGCGCTGGTGGCGCTCGATCCTCATACCGGAGAAGTGCTGGCCCTGGTGGGAGGCCGGAACTACGGCATGAGCCAACTGAACCATGCCATGGCCAAGCGGCCAACGGGATCGATCTTCAAGCCCTTTGTCTACGCTGCGGCGATCAACACCGATTTGACCGGCGCGCAGCTTACGCCGGTGGCCAGCAACGATCCGGAAAACGCGAATCAGCCGGGTGTCATTACCGAAGGTGTCTTCACTCCCGCCAGTCTGGTCGACGACTCGCCGGTGAGTATCGCGATCGGCGATGACTTCTACGAGCCTCGGAATTACAAGCAGGAATACCACGGAGAAGTCACTGCCCGGTATGCGCTCGCAGAATCGCTGAACAACGCTACCGTGCGGGTAGGCCAGGCAGTCGGATTCGATAAAGTCGCTTCGCTCGCCAAGGCCGCGGGGATCACCAGCGCGCGCGGAACACCGGCGGTTGCTCTGGGAGCGTACGGCGCGACCCCGGTAGATATGGCCGGAGCCTACACGGTTTTTGCTAATGGCGGCACTCATATGGCTCCGCTGATGGTAAAGTCGGTTCGCGATTCCCGCGGCAAGGTACTGAGTGAAACTCACCCGGACGGCAAGAACGTGCTCGATCCGCGTGTAGCTTATGTGCTGACTACCATGATGGAAGCGGTTGTCAACAGCGGCACCGGGTATCCAGTGCGCGCGCGGGGCTTCGTTCCACCCGCGGCGGGCAAAACCGGCACCTCGCATGACGCATGGTTCGCCGGCTACACCAGCAACTTACTTTGTATCGTATGGGTGGGCAACGACGACTACAGCGATCTGAAGTTAAGCGGCGGAGCGACGGCTGCGCCCATCTGGGCCGAGTTCATGAAGCGCGCGGTGAAATTGCCGCAATATGCCGACACCCACGAATTTCCCGCCCCTTCCGGCGTGGTGCAGGTGCAACTGGACAAGGCTACCAACCGCCTGGCGACGCCATCTTGTCCGCAAACCTACACGATAGCGTTCATCGCCGGTACGGAACCAAAGGAAACCTGCGACCAGGCGTTCGGCGATCATCGAGGATTCTTTACCAAGATTTTCGGCCTCGGTGCTCCCCCGGTCGCACCACCGCCGCCGACTACGAACGGTGATTTAGCTGGGTCAAACGGGACCTCCGTGGGCGATGTCAACACGGCGAACGGACAGCCAAGCGGCGTTCCGCGCCCACCCCCGAAGAAAAAGAAAGGCTTCTTCGGCCGCCTCTTTGGTGGGGATAAGAACCAAGCCAGTGACCAACAGCAGAATCCCGGGACGAATTCGTCAGAAAACGGGAACAATTCTTACCCAAAATAGGTCTAGAATGGGGTCAGTCAGGGGTTTGGAGGTCCAGCTATGGATCGTCTCCTATTCTCGCGGGCTCTCCCGAAGGTCGCATTCGGCCTTTATCTTTTGGGAACTACAGTTGCCGCGTCCGCAACCAGCGCGCCGCAAATCACACCTCCTCTAATTCCCGCGGCGAATGCGACTGCCGCAAACTTGGAGGCGCAGGGCGATCTGCTTCGCGCCGAGAAGCGTTATCTCGATTCCGTCGACTACTATCAGGCAGCCATCGCGAAACATCCCACGGCAACCCTGTGGAACAAGACGGGCATGGCGTATCTGTTCGTGCAGCGGTACCACGATGCACAGAAGGCTTTTGAACGGGCCATCAAGCTGGACAAGGCGGCTCCCGAAGCTTACAACAATCGCGCCTTCATAGAACAGGTCAACAAGAATCCCGGCAAGGCGATCAAGTATTACCACAAAGCTCTTGCCTTGCGGCCCGAATCCTCGACCTTCCACTACAACCTCGCGTCAGCCTATTTCGCTAAGCATGAGTTCGAACAGTCCGCGCAGGAGTACCGCACGGCGTATCAGCTTGATCCGGGAATCTTTCAGCGGGTCTCGAAAACCGGCATCATGGCGCAGGCCTGTTCGCCGGAAGATCGCGCCGCATTCGCCTTCATGGTGGCCAGGATGTACGCGCAGTCGGGCGACTTCGACCGCTCCCTCGAATATCTGCGCAAGGCGATGGAAGAGGGCTACAAGAGCATTCAGAAGGTCTACAGCGAACCTGAATTCGCCACCCTCCGCACCGACAAGCGCTTCTCCGAGCTGATGACGCAGAAGCCGCAGTCGATCCCGTAACCAGCTTCGTGGAACAGGCTATCCTGTTTCCATGAACAAGATCGCACTCTTCGGAGCTGCTGGGGCTATTGGCCAAAGCATCGCCGCTGCTCTAAGGGAACAAGGACGGGACTACCGCGTCGTCGGACGCTCCGAAGCATCGCTCCGCAAGACGTTCGGCTCCGATCCTCACGCCGAAATCGTAAGGTGGAATCTCGATGATCCTGACTCCATCAAAGCTGCCGCTCAGGGCATCGATACTGTTATCTACCTCGTCGGTGTCGATTACGACAAGTTCTCCCAGCATCCTATCGTAATGCGCAAAGCGCTCGACGGAGCAGTGGCCGCCGGTGTCGAGCGCATGCTGCTGATCGGCACCGTCTATCCCTATGGACCCGCGCAAACCAATCCAGTGGGCGAAGATCATCCGCGCAATCCGAACACTTTCAAAGGTCGAATGCGCAAGGAGCAGGAAGACATTCTGCTGGAGTCCGACGCCGCTGGGAAGATTCATGGTGCCGTGCTTCGCCTGCCGGACTTCTACGGGCCGGGCGTCGACAAGAGCTTCCTGCATTCGATCTTTGTAGCCGCGGCAAACGGTGGAAGAGCGCAGGCGATTGGCCCCCTCGATCGTCCGCACGAATTTATCTACGTTCCGGATGTCGGGCCGGTAGCCGTCGCGCTGGCAGACGAACCGCGCGCCTATGGACGTGTCTGGCACCTGGCAGGCCCCGGAACGATCACCGTTCAAGAGGTCGCGAACAAAGCCTTCGCGGTCGCAGGCCGCAAACCGAAGATGATGGTGGCCTCGAAGACCATGCTGCGGTTGGTGGGCCTCTTTAATCCGCTGATGCGGGAACTGGTGGAGATGCACTACCTGGTGACCGATCCGGTGGTGCTGGATGACTCGGCCCTGCGTGACTTGTTGGGAGAGGTGAAGAAGACTTCGTACGACGAAGGCATTCGGCGGAGCGTTGAGGCGGCCATCAAACTTGAAACTAATCTGCAGCGTGTTAGTGGTGTCCCACAAGCTTGACGCTATCGCCGACTTTGAAGCCAGCGCCGGAAACCACGGAGGCGACCGCTGAGACATCGTCCACGCCGGTCAACTTGATGACTCCCACTGGAGTATCTATGCGCTTCACGGACTTTCCGGTCGATGGGTCCATGATCTCCCTGGTCGTCCGTTCCACGCTTAGTTCGTCTCCTACCGCCAGGCCGTTCTTGCGTCCGATGTTCAGTACGATCGTTGCTCCATCGACAGTGGTGATCACTCCTTCCACGACGGGAGTGTGACTTGGCAGTTTGCTCTCATCGGCCACCAGTTCGGCGCTGGTCTGCTTGACGGCGTCATTGACCGCCTCGCCGATAATGGTTTGCTGAAAATTGCTGCTTCCGAAGTCAACCGGGCCGGCTCCCCACCCGTGCCAATCACCGCCTCCGCCAGCAAGGGAGGTGCCTTCTCGTGACGATTCACCTCTGCCGACAGCAATGGTTTCTATCTCTGCCGTATTGAGATCGACTACCCGTGCGTCGATATTGACGACTACTTTCGTCTTTTTGTGTCCTACGCCCCCGGCTCCAAATTTACCGAAACTTCCCCCGGCGCCACCGGAATTGCTGGAATCATTGCCGAACTGCGTGATACTGCCGATGACGACCTCATCGGCGCCAAGCATCTTTCCTAGCTCCGCAGCAGACGTGGGATTGGCTCTGTCGCTGTTCGAGAACTTCTGCTCTGCGAGAATTCGGTCGACTTCCTTGGGGTCGATCACCGTGTACTTTCCACTCTCTGCCAGATGGTGCGCTACCAGATCGGCGATTCCTTTGCCGATATCGACATTCGTTCCAAAGACTGCCGCAGACCTCTGCGCCACCGTCGCGTAATCGAAGGGAAGCACAAGGACCCGCTTCGGTTTGTCGGAACTGTTTGTGCGCGAAACATTCGCGACGGTTTGGCTCAAATCCCCAATCTTTGCATCTGCCACTTCCGCCGTGGTAGTGCCGCCCTGGCTGCCTGCCGAGGAAGCCGTCCCCTTCTCCTGCGCGACTTGCGTATGTTGATCCGCCTGTCCCGTTGAGGTGGTGCTCGTGGTGCCTTGCTGACGTGCACTGGTGTTATTTCCAGAACTGGAAGCCGACTGTTGCCGGGTGTCCGCTCTTTCAGCATCAGAGGCGCCCGCGCTGCGACCACTCTCACTACTCGCAAGGTAGGCAATGTCGCCATTTCTCTTGGCAGGAGCCGTCAAGGGAGAGCGCTGCACCAGAAGCGGTCCGCCGGATTTGGGAGGTTTGGCCTTCGGCAGCGGCTCTACGAGCGGCTCTTGCGAGGGTTGTTTGGGCTCAGCTTTGTCCGGAGGCGAGGACTGGGCCGATCCTCCACTCTGTGAGGAGTCTGGTATGGAGGGCGAAGCGGCAGGTGCTACATGGGGCTGCGACTCCGGTGCCGGTCCCTCTCGCGGAACGAGCAGAAGTCCCACAGCAAACAAGATGAGCACGATCCTCGCGTAGCGGCTTCCAATGACAGCCCATGTTTTGGGAAAGCGCTTCTCGATGATCTCGGCGCGACCCTGCCAATCCAGAACTTCCGTGATCGCTGCGTACAAGATCGCGATGATTGCAATAACCCGCATTGCCCCCGCCAATCCAGAGCAGAGAGCTTAACCGCTTTCCGAGAAGAGCGTCAATTTCTCCGAAATGAGGCAGTCGCCCGTAGCGCAAGAGCTGGTTCGCACCGGACGGTTATCCTTCGCCTCGCTTCCGCAGAAACGCAGGAATCTCCAGATCGTCGGCATCGTAGGTAATGTTCACGCTGCTGCTGACCGTCTCGATGGTGTGCGACTCTTCTTTCGCGGGAGCTGCTGCGGCAAAGGCACGCTCTCGCGGTCCCGCTGAGTACGCGGTCTCGGCGTCGCGAGAGTGGCTATGTGTCGCCGGCGCCGGTTCCTCTTTCGGCGTGGCGTGCCGAACGATCTCGGAATCAACATCGTCGTAGTTGTCGGGAACATACTGGACCGGCCGGGGCCGCTCGGCGGCCTGTACAGGCTCGAATTGCGGCGGACGCGTCGGTTCAGGGGCCGCCATGGGCGCGGGCTTTGGAACAGCAGATTCAGGGCTGCGTAATCCTGAGACCTCGTAGGTGCCCTGCACATTGGACGCGGGACGCGCGCTCTGCAGAACGGACACTGGTGTCGCATTCGAGTGCTGGCGTCCCAACGGGGTGTCTTTGAAGCCGGTGGCGATCACGGTGATCTTGACCTCGTCCTTCATCTTCTCGTCCAGCACGGCTCCGAAGATGATGTTGGCGTCTTCGTGCGCAGCGCTCTGGATGATCGTCGAAGCCTCGTTGACCTCGGCCAGCCGCAGCGAACTCGAACCGGTTACGTTGATGAGGATGCCACGCGCGCCGTCGATCGCACCCGCCTCGAGCAAGGGAGACGCGATGGCTGCCTGCGCCGCCTTGGAGGCCCGATCTTCGCCACGCGCTGTCGCGGTTCCCATGACGGCGTAGCCCATGCCCGCCATGATGGTTTTCACATCAGCGAAGTCGCGGTTGATGATGCCGGGGATGGTGATGATGTCGGAGATGCCCTGCACCGCCTGGCGCAGAATGTCGTCAGCCACTCGGAAGGATTCGAAGAAGCCGGCGTCTTTCGCGACGGCAAGCAGCTTCTCGTTGGGAATGACGATCGTGGTGTCTACCGAGTCGATCAACTCCTGCATGCCGCGGTCAGCTTGCGACTGGCGACGCTTGCCTTCGAAGTTGAATGGCTTGGTCACCACAGCGACCGTCAGCGCACCCATTTCGCTGGCCAATGAGGCGATAATCGGGGCAGCGCCCGTACCCGTACCACCACCAAGTCCGGTGGTGACAAACACCATGTCCGCGCCTTCGAGGGCTTCGATGATCTTGTCGGCGTCTTCCAGCGCTGCCTTGCGTCCGACTTCCGGATTGGCTCCCGCCCCTAATCCGTTGGTGAGCTTGACGCCAAGCTGAATCTTGACCGGCGCATTCGAAAGCTTGAGCGCCTGCAGATCGGTGTTGGCCACCACGAACTCGACGCCTTCGAGGTGCGACTCGATCATGCGGTTGACGGCATTGCCGCCTCCGCCGCCAACGCCGATGACCTTGATCTTCGCGCTGTTCAGAACTTCGTCGTTAAAGTGAATACGAATGTCGTTTTCAGGCTGGCTCTTATCGTTGAAGTCTTCGATCATCGTTACCCCGGACGCGCCGCCTGGACGGCGCTGGAAATTCTGGTTATTTATGCGTTCTGTCTGGCGAACAAGGCTTTGAGTTTGGCTCCGATACCCCGATCGATGTTCATGCGTGCCTGGCGCGCTCGATGGCCGTAGAGGACCATGCCGATGGCGGTTGAGAATTCCGGCTCCAGCAGATTGGACGGAAGCTTGGCGATCGGCACGGGATAACCCAGCCGCACCACTCGCCGCAAAATGTCCTCGGCTACTTCCAGCAGCGAGTTCAGGCGGGATGCGCCGCCGGTAAAGACGATACCCGCACCCAGCAACTCGTAGACTCCCGCCTGGCGAAGATGATCGCGCAGAAGTTCCATCAACTCGCGGGAGCGCGGTTCCAGAATCTCGCCGAGCATGCGTTGCTGCATCAGACGCGAAGGACGGTCGCCGACCGACGGCACCTCGATCTCGTTGCCCTCGGGAATGCGCGTAACCACGGCACAGCCGAACATCTTCTTGATGCTCTCGGCATCGGGAATCGGGGTGCGGAAGCCGACGGCAACATCGTTGGTAAAGTGATCTCCCCCCACCGGCACGGCGCCGGTGTGAATCACAACACCCTCATAGAACACGATCAAGTCCGACGAACCCGCACCGATATCGACCAGGCATACACCGAGCTCGCGTTCGTCGGTCTGCAGCACCGAGTCGCCACAAGCGAGGCCTTCAAAGACCGTGTCGTCGACATGAATTCCTGCGCGGTTCATCGCCGAGACCACATTCTGGGTCGCCGTGCCGCTGGCGGTCACGACATGGACGCGCGCTTCCAACTTCTTGCCCATCAGGCCTGCAGGGTCGTGCACCCCGGGCTGACCATCGATGATGAACTCCTGCGGGAGCAGATGGAGCGGTTCGCGGTCTTCCGGCAGCGGAATGTTGCGCGCTTTCTCGACCGCTGCGCGAACGTCGTCGCGGGTGATTTCACGCGAGCGGCTGCCGAGCGAAATGCCGCCGTGGCTGTTGACACCTCGTATATGCGAGCCGGCAACGCTCACCACAGCGTGCTCAACCGGCGCCTGCGCCATGTTCTCGGCCTCTTCGACGGCCCTTTTGATGGAGTCGACTGCCTTATCCAGATCGGCAATAACACCCTTGCGCATGCCGCGCGAGTCGGAGATGCCATGGCCGCGATAACGCAGAGCGTACTCGTTCACCTCGGCGACGATAACGCACGTCTTGGCGCTACCGACGTCGATGACTGTAAGCAGGTTTTCGGTTTGACTGGCCATCGTCTATGTGTGCTTCCTGCCTTTAGTTCGTGACGCAGCGCTCTTCGGCAAGGTCGCTGGTTTCTGGCCGGCGACGGGCGGCATGTTTGGCGATGCCTCATCGGCCTTGGAGTCGGGATTGACGATCACCTGATGCTCGTAGCGCAGATCGACCGACTCAAGCTTAGAAAATTGCGCTCGCCATTCCTGCACATGCGTAACGTAAATCCTGAAGCGTTCAAGAAAATTCGAGGAGCCCAGGTGCACCAGCACCGCGCCATGCGGATCGGTAACCGTCGCCTTCACGTCCTCCGGATCGGAGAGATCGACATCGCTTAGATCGCGGGAATAGGCTGTGCCGCCGGAGTCGAGTTCCTGCATCAGCCGCATGTAAAGTTTCATGCGTGCGGCTCGCATCGTAGGCGGCTCCGCGTCAGGCATGCCGACGATGACCGGAAAAGAATAATTGGCCTGCTGCCCGGGCTGAATGTCCATGACAACACCAGTGGCATCCATCAGCGCGATTCGCGAGTTGACCTGGGCGAACGCCACGGGGGTCCGCTCCTTCACGACGATTTTCATGCGATTCGGCAAGAAGCGCATGACGGAAGCGGATTGCACCCACGGAATGGCTTCCAACTGCTTTTTGCGCTCGCCCAGGGGGACGAAGAAAATGTTGCGGTCGAGATCGCCGCCCATGACTTCCATCACCTGGGCGCGGCTCACGTTGCTGCTGCCTACGATTTCGATGTTGTCGCTGGAGTCGATGCGAAAGCGCCAGGATGATGTGCCGTAGCGATACAACGTCAGCCCAATCAGGGCAACGGAACCACCGATCAGCAGCAGAATGAGCGCCAGCTTGACCCGGCTTGCGGCCTTGCGCGGCAGCGCTCCACGACGCACCGGAACCCGCTTTTGCCCGCGCAGAAATGGAGATTCGGCCTCATCGTCGAGGTCGAGCATGCGGGCATCGAGCGGCGAATCATCGAAGCTGCGTGAGCGGACGGCAGACTCGCTTACGCGGTCTTCGAGTTCCTCCTCCGCGGTTGTCGGAACGTTTTTGCGCGCCATGAAAACGGGATGAAACGCCCAAAACTCCGGGTATTTGCCTCACTATAACCGTTTTCAGAGCAGTGCGTTACGACAGAATCGGCAGCAGGAAATTCGGGGGCGATGTTGAACCAGAAGAGTAAACTGTGGGACGCTCGGTGGCCGTTGCGAATGCGAAAGGTCACCCGCTCCGGTGGAGCCCGTTGTCATCCTGGGTGAAGGTTCCCGCTCCATGTGAAGTGGTTCGTGAGCGCAGCCTTCTTTTTTCGAGTGTCCTCCCGAACTCCTTCGAGTGAGGAACCTGCGGTTTGCCCGCATTGCCAACCCAGCCAGAGGAAAGCGGAGCCGCCCCTTTGGGAATGATGTGTGTTGTTGCCCGAGCTTGTTTCCTACGGGCGGACTTCGGTCTCGGCTTGTTCCGCCCGACTCTTCAACGCCTCCAACAGTTGGGGCGCGAGTTGCGAGACGTTGCCCGCGCCTAGGGTCACGATCATGTCGCCGGGAGCCGCCTGTTCCGTCGCAAAGGAAACGGCGTCAGCGAACGAGCCTGCATACTGCGCTCTGGCGCCGCCGGCTGCGTTGATACGCTGCGTCAGCGACTCGCCGGTGACGCCCTCGATCGGCGCTTCACTGGCGGCGTAGATGTCGAGGACTTGCACGGAATCGGCATCGCCAAAAGCAGTTGCGAACTCGTCAACCAAACGTTGGGTTCGCGTATAGCGGTGAGGCTGAAAGATGACATGCACTTTCTGGAATCCGCATTGCCGGGCGGCGGCCAAGGTGGCACGAATCTCCGTCGGATGATGCCCGTAATCATCGATCACCGTGATGCCATTGACCCGGCCTTTCAACTGAAAGCGCCGGTCGACGCCATTGAACTGCTGCAGGCCGCGGCGAATCGCGTCGATCGGGATGTCGACACCGACTCCCACAGCAATGGCAGCAGTCGCGTTGCGTACGTTGTGCTCACCCGGAACACGCAGATGAAACTGGCCGAGGTCCTTCCCGCGATAGCTGACACAGAAACTGCTCAACGCGAGTTGATCTCCGCCGCCGGCGCTCGAGTGCACCTCGGAAATATGAAAGTCGGAATCGCCACGCAGGCCATAGGTCATGGTGCGCCGATGCACAGCGGGCAACAGGCGTCTCAGGTCATCGTTGTCGTTGCAGGCAACGATCATCCCGTAAAAGGGTACCCGATCCATGAATTCCAGGAAGGTCTGTTCTACGTCGTGCATATCGCGATAACAATCCATGTGCTCGCGATCGATGTTGGTGACCACTGCAAGAATCGGCGACAACTTGAGAAAGGTTCGGTCGCTCTCATCGGCTTCGGCGACGAGATATTGCGACTTGCCCAGTCTGGCATTGGAACCCATGGCATCAACCCGGCCACCGACCACGACGGTGGGGTCCAGACCTCCTGCGGCCAGTACGGCGGCGACCATGGAAGTGGTAGTGGTTTTACCGTGCATGCCTGCGACGGCGATGCCGTACTTCAGGCGCATGAGTTCGGCAAGCATCTCGGCGCGCCGGATGACCGGAATGTGCAGCGCGCGGGCCGTCGTTACCTCGGAATTGTCGGCGGCAATTGCCGAACTGGTGACGACCACGTCGGCACCCAACACGTTCTCCGCACAATGTCCTTCGAAGGTTATGGCACCCAGCGACCCGAGGCGATGCGTGGTAGCGGACGCCTTGAGGTCGGAGCCGGAAACCTTGTAGCCCAGATTGAGCAGCACCTCGGCGATGCCGCTCATGCCGATGCCTCCAATGCCCACGAAATGGATACGCTGAATCTTGGCGAACATGGAAAGATGAATTGTAGATGAAGTGGACGGGAAGCGTGCTGAGAAGGAACCGAGCAGCGCGGCGGCCAGCGTGCTGCGTGAACCTGATGCGCACGCAATTCGTCGCGCTGCCTTCCCACTCCAGGTTCCTCGGATTCGCGCGGACTGACAGTGGCGAGCGAAAGGTGGCGATGAGGAAACGCTAGATCGCCGTCCCAGCCGCGCTCACCGCCGACATACCAGCGGCGCGGACGGCGATGGCGGCGATTTCGGCCGCGGCGTCAGGATGAGCGAATCGTCTTGCGGCTTCCGCCATCTGGGCCAGGCGAGCGCGGTCCCGTAGCAGCGATGCCACCTCTTGCACCAGACGTTCCCCGGAAAGCTCTGCTTGGGGCAGCATTCGCGCCGCGTTCGCATCCGCCAAAGTCTTGGCATTGTGCCGCTGGTGGTCGTCTGCCGCCGTGGGCAAGGGGATAAAAATGGCCGGCTTGCTGGCCGCCGTAATCTCAGCCACAGTGCTGGCGCCCGAGCGACAAACCAGAACATCGGCCCGGGCGAAGGCGGCGGGCATGTCATCGATGAAGGGCGAGATTTCGGCCGACGCCATGATATTCAAATACGCAGCTTGGGCTTCCACATAGTCCTTTTCGCCCGTCTGGTGAATTACGTGAATCGACGGCACGGCGTCGACCAGTGCCGGAAGCGCTTCCAGAACTGCCTGGTTGATGGCGTGAGCGCCCTGGCTGCCGCCGAAGACGAGCAGCGTTGGACGAGCATCCCTTGGGCGCGGTGGCACATGGAAGAACTCGCGGCGGACGGGAACTCCGGTTACGCGGGAATTGCGGAAGTATCGTTGCGTGGCGGCGAAGTGCACCGCAGCAGCACTTACCATGGGAGCCACCATGCGGTTGGCAAATCCGGGTACGACATTCGGCTCGAACGCCACGGCGGGGACGCTCATCATCGCCGCGGCCAGCATCGCTGGTCCGGAAGCATAGCCGCCCACGCCGATCATAACGTCGGGCCGGAAGCTGCGGATCAGTCGCACCGATTGCGCGATCGCCCTCGGCAAATCAAGCACGGTCTTCAGGCGGGTGGCGAAGTCGACCTGATTGAGGGCGCCCACCTGGATGAGTTGCAGTTCGAAGCCGGCCGCCGGCACCAGCCGGCCTTCAATGCCTCGCGCTGTCCCCACGAAAAGCAGCTTGGCGTCATAGCCTGAGCGCAATTCCTGTGCGATGGCCAATGCTGGAATGACGTGGCCACCGGTACCGCCTCCCGCCATGATGACGCGCATGGCTAGTCCGTCTGCTGCGTGATATTGAGCAGAACTCCCACGCTGGCAAGAGTAAGAAACAGCGACGAACCGCCGTAGGAGATGAACGGCAGCGGAATACCTTTGGCGGGCATCATGTCGAGCACAACGCTCATGTTCAACAGCGCCTGGACGACCACCATGGAGGTGATGCCGGTGGCGAGGAACTTGGCGAACATGTCTTCGGTCCGAAGAGCCACGCGGATGCCGCGGAAGAGGAAAACCGCAAATAAAGCGACCACCAGGATCGATCCCCATAAGCCGAGCTCTTCCGCGGTGACGGCAAAAATGAAATCCGTGTGCGGCTCCGGAAGATAGAAGAGCTTCTGCTTTCCCTCGCCAAGACCCAACCCCATAAGGCCGCCGGTGCTGACGGCAATCATCGACTGAATGATGTGGAAGCCCTTCCCTTGAGGGTCCTTGAAGGGATCGAGGAAAGCTTCCACCCGTGCCCAGCGCCAAGGCACCCGCACAATCAAGAAGTACAGCGGGACGATCGCCGCGCCGAGTGCGTACCAGAGATACCGTGTCCTCATGCCGGCGACGAACAGAATGGACGCGGTGATGCTGGCGCAGGCAATGGCCGTACCCAGGTCCGGTTCCTTGACGATGAGCAGGCAGAGCAGCACCATCGGCGCGGCAGCAGGAAGGAGTACGTTCTTCCAATCTGTGATTTGCTGCCAGCGTGTTTCGAGAAAATATGAGAGATACAGGATAAGGGCGGGCTTCGCCAGTTCCGATGGCTGCAGCGAGAAACCCCCAATCTTGATCCAGCGATGCGTATTGTGCGAGTCGCGGAAGAAAAAGACCGCGATCAGCAATAACGAAGTCAGTCCGAGAAAGGTAAATACCACCGAGGGGCGGCGGAAGTGCTTGTAGTCGACATTCATGAACACGAGCATCGCGGCGATGCCGGCCCCCGCCCATGCCATCTGCTTCAGCAGGAAGCTGTACTCCGAGCCGAAACGCTCCTTCGCCATAACAGCAGACGCGCTGAACACCATCACCAGCCCGATAAACACCAGCAGGAGGGTTACGGTGAACAGCCACTTGTCGGCGCTGACACGTTTGGCCATCAGGGTTGGACCTCGCGTGCGCCGCTACTGACCTGCTCCTGATCGAGGTCCCGCACCGCCAGTTGACGCACCAGTTCTTTGAAGACGCGCCCCCGATGTTCGTAGCTGTCGAACTGGTCGAAGCTGGCACAGGCCGGCGCCAGCAAGACCACGTCGCCGGGCGTGGCTGACTCGGAGGCACGCTTGACTGCCGACTCCAGCGTGCCCGCATTGATCACGTCGGGGCCGCGCACCTGCGACTGAATCTTTGCCGCGGCTGCGCCGATGGTGTAGACGCGCTTCACCCTTTCGCTCAGCAGCGAGTTGAGCACGCGGTAGTCGCTGCCCTTGTCTTTGCCGCCGAGGATCAGGTGAATGTTGCCGGGAAAGGACTCGAGCGCCTTGATTGTGGCATCGACGTTGGTGGCCTTGGAGTCGTTGAAGTAGTCGATTCCGCGGACCGTGGCAACGTATTCCAGGCGATGCTCGACGGCTTTAAAGTTGGCGACCGCGCCACGGATGGTAGCGGCATCTACACCGGCCAGCATGCCAACGCAAACTCCGGCCAGCACATTCTCCAGGTTGTGTGCGCCTTTGAGCGAGATTTCGTCGACCAGCATGATCTCGCTCTCGGTATCAGCATCCCGCCAGAAGATGCGTCCGTTGCTGACGAATGCGCCACGCCCTACCTCTTTCAAGCGGCTGAACCAATACAGCGGCGCCTTGGACCTCTGGCCCATTCGCACGCAAGGCTCGCTGTCAGCATTGAGCACGGCGAAGTCTTTGGCTGCCTGATTCTCGAAGATACGCAGCTTCGCCGCGGCATAGTTCTCGAACGTGTGGTGGCGATCCAGGTGATCGGGCGTCACGTTCAGCACGACGGCGATTTTGGGATGGAAGGTGTCGATGGTCTCCAGTTGAAAGCTGCTGATCTCGAGAACGATCCAACTGTCCTCGGTTGCCTCGCCCACAAAGCTGATGGCGGGAGTTCCGATGTTGCCACCGACCAGGGTCTTGTGTCCACCGGCCGACAAAATCTCGCCCGCCAATGACGTCGTGGTCGTTTTGCCATTCGAACCCGTAATGGCGACGATGCTGCCCTTGAGAAACCGCGCCGCCAGTTCGACCTCTCCGATGATCGGGATACCACGCCCGCGAGCATTCACCAGTTGCGGCACGTCGACCGGAACACCCGGGCTGATGACGATGAGGTCCTGATCGCGGAAGGTACGTTCTGTGTGCTCGCCGGTTTCGACGCTGATGCCCTGGTCGAGCAGTAACGGTATCTCGTGGCGAAGCTGCTCCTGCGATTTGGCATCGGACACCGCCACGCGTGCTCCCTGATGCCGCAAGAACAAGGCGCTGGCTACCCCCGATTTGCCCAGGCCGACCACCAGCACGCGTTGGTTTTTGAGATCCATCCCAGAATTCATCAAACTCGCCATTGTGCCACGTCCAGCGGCCAGTTAGCGTAACTTCAGCGTGGTGAGAGCAAAGAGTGCAAACACCAGCGAGGCAATCCAGAAGCGAACAATCACCTTCGACTCGCTCCAGCCCAGCAACTCGAAGTGATGATGGATGGGTGCCATCTTGAAAATACGTTTCTTGCGTAGCTTGTAGGAGCCGACTTGCAGGATGACCGACACGCGCTTCGATAACGAAAATTCCACCGATGAAGGGCAGCAACAGCTCCTGCTTGATGATGACCGCTACCACGCCGATCGCTCCTCCCAGGGCGAGCGAGCCCACGTCGCCCATGAAGACCTCGGCGGGATGCGCGTTGTACCAGAGAAAGCCGATGGCCGAGCCGACCATCGATCCGCAGAAGATCGTCACTTCGGACACTTGCGGCATGCGCGACAGTTCGAGATAGTCGGCAAACTGAGCGTGCCCGCTGACGTAGGTGAGCACGGTCAGCGCACCGGCCGCGATCACCGTGCATCCGACCGCCAGGCCGTCGAGGCCGTCAGTGAGATTGACGGCGTTGGTCGATCCCACAAGCACGAGCGCCACGAAGAAAAAGAACGGCAAGAAAGCCAGCGGCCACAGGTCCGTGTGCTGCAGGCTGCCGATCACCAGGTCGGGCCGGAAGTGCTTGGCGAAGGGGACGATCAGCCGCGTGGAGTACAGCGCGTATTTCTGCAGACCGATCAGCGTGGCGGCAATCAGGAACGCCACCAGAAATTGGTAGAGGAGCTTGCCCCGGCCAGTGAGCCCAAGATTGCGGCGATGGACAACTTTCAGGTAGTCGTCGGCGAAACCGATGCTTCCGAAAGCCAGCATCGCCAGAACTGCCATCCAGACGAAGCGGTTGCTCAGGTCGGCCCACAGCAGCGTTGGCACCACGGTCGCAACCACGATCAGGACGCCTCCCATGGTCGGAGTGCCGGCCTTGGTTTGGTGCGCCTTGGGACCGTCCTCGCGGATATATTGGCCAACTTGGAACTCGCGCAGGCGGCGAATCACAGCAGGTCCGACCACCAACCCCATAAACAGCGCGGTCAGACTGGCGAAGGCAGTGCGAAACGTCAGGTAGCGGAAGATGCGGAACGGACCGATATGAAGAACCAGAAACCCCTTCTGGTAGAGCAGCCAATAGAGCAAATTCTTCCCCGCTAACCGAATTTGGAGCTTAACTCAGTGTGACACGTCGGGCGTCTGGTCCATCCAGCTCGCCAGGGCACGCTCCAGGCGCACGCCGCGCGAGGCCTTCAGGAGGACCACGTCGCCCGGCTTGACCTCGCGTTGCAACCACTCGCCCGCTTCTTCCGGCGTATTCACGAACTCGGCACGAACGCCGGCGTGCCGCGCGCCTTCCACCATCGCCTTCGCCGAACCACGAACTCCGAGCAACAGGTCGATGCCATAGGGTCCCATGTGCTCGCCGCAGTCGCGATGCATGGCCGCGGCCGCCGGACCGAGCTCCAGCATCTCGCCGGCGACCACGATGTGGCGCTGGCCCGCAATGTGTGCCAGCGAACGGACCATATTGTCGAGAGCCTTTGGATTGGAATTGTAGCAATCGTTAATAAGGATTGCTCCGCCGCGGTGCAGGACTTCGCCGCGCTTGTCGCCAGCCTCCAGGGTCGCGAGCGATTCCGCCGCGGTTCCGAGTGCCACTCCGTAATGCAGGCCGACTGCAATCCCGGCCAGCGCGTTATAGATATTGTGTTCGCCCAACAACGGCAGCACAGCCCGCACACTGTCGCCGTCGGCAACAATGTCCAGAAGCCAGCCCATGGGGCCGCGCGATTCGAGGTTGCGCGCCATGACGTCGGCCGGCCGATGCAAGCCAAAGGTCACCACCTTACCGTGAAAGTCGCGTCCGAACTGCGATACGTAGTCGTCGTCGGCATTCAGCACTGCGAGGCCGCCGGGCGGCAGCGATTCGATGAGCTCGTACTTGGCGCGAGCAATCTCTGCAATCGACCCGAAAAACTCCAGGTGCACCGGCGCTACCATCGTAACCACGCCACAGTTGGGCTGGGCCAGCCGGGCGAGTTCGCGAATCTCGCCTGCGTGCGACATGCCCATCTCGATCACGGCCAGATCCTCCACTGGCTCAAGCTTCAACAATTGCAAGGGCATTCCCAAGTGATTGTTTAGATTGCCCTGCGACTTGAGCACACGATGCCCGTTCGCCAGCACGTGCGCGATGATCTCTTTGGTCGTCGTCTTGCCGGCAGAACCCGTAACCCCAATCAGCTGCTTGCCCCACCGCCGCCGGACGGCGGCGCCGAGAGCTTGCAATGCAACCAGCGGGTCCCGGACCGTGAGCAAGCGAGAGTCGGCAGGAAAGTGGGAATGGACATCGGCCCGAATAACTGCGCCCACAGCGCCTTTCGCGAGGGCTGCCTGGACGAAATCGTGGCCATCAAAGCGTTCCCCCCTGATCGCGAAGAAGAGGTCGCCAGGTTGCAGGGTACGGGAGTCGATCGAGTAGCCGGTGGCGACGGCATGATATTCCAGTTCGCCGGAAGCGCCCATCATTTCCGCTGCGCGTGAGAAGGCCAGCTTCACGGCTGCGCCGTCCCAGCCGGCTCACGCTCGCCGTATCCCGCTGAAAGCAACGCTTTGCGTGCCTCATCGATGTCGTCGAACGGAATCGCACCGGCACTTGTGACCTGAACTTTTTCGTGTCCTTTGCCGGCGATCAAAACCATGTCGCCGGTGCGGGCTTCCTCCACGGCGAGGGCGATTGCCTTGCGGCGGTCCGGCTCAAGCGTGTAGCGCGTGCCACTGCGCTGCAGCCCGGGAAGAGCGTCGTTGATAATATCGATGGGATTTTCGCTCCGCGGATTGTCGCTGGTGAGCACCACGAAATCGCTGCCTCGTCCTGCGGCATCGCCCATCAAGGGACGCTTGGCGCGATCACGGTCGCCTCCGCATCCGAATAGAGTAATCACACGCCCATTGCTGCCGCGCTGCTCGAGAAAGTCACGCGCAACGGCTGTGAGATTGCGCAAGGCATCATCGGTGTGCGCATAGTCGACGATCACCGTGAAGGGCTGTCCGACATCGACTCGTTCGAAGCGACCCGGCACGCGCGCCGTGTCCCCAATGGCTTCGACGATCGCGGTGGCCGGAACATCACGAGCATAAGCCGCCGCCGCGGCGGCAACCAGGTTGTAGACATTGACCCGGCCCAGCAGAAACGAGGAAAGCGGAATCTCTCCGCCTGGCGTCGCCAGCGTGAATCTGGTTCCGCTGCTTTCTATTTTGAGATCCTTCGCGTGGAAGTCGCCCTGCTCAATGCCGTAGGTAAGGACTTGCTGCCGCCCTTTGCATTGCTGAATCAGCCGCTGGCCATAGGCATCCTCGATATTGAGCAGCGCGATGCGGGGCGGTTCGACGCCCAGCCCGGCAAACAGCATCGCCTTCGAAGCGAAGTAGCTCTCCATATCTTTGTGATAATCGAGGTGGTCCCGTGTGAGATTCGTAAACACCGCCACGTCGAAGGGAACACCGTAAACCCGCTCCTGTTCGAGCGCGTGCGAGGAAACCTCCATCACCGCTTCCGTGCACCCAGCCCGAACGGCGCGCGCCAGGATCTGGTTGAGCTCCAGTGCCTCCGGCGTGGTATGAGGCGAGACCACGACCTCGTCGGCAATGCGGTATTCCACAGTGCCAAGTAAGGCGGACCTGCGCCCGGCGACGCCCAGCATGGCATTCAACAGGAAACTCGTCGTCGTTTTGCCATTGGTCCCGGTGATGCCGGTGAGGCTCAGCCGCTCGGCAGGACGGCCGTAGAAATTCGCGCTCACCCGGGCAAGCGCGCGCCTTCCATGGGAGACCTGCGCCCACGGCACGTCTGCTCTGGGAGGGAGGGAGTCGCTCACCACCGCGACAGCGCCTGCCGCCAGCGCCGCGTCGATGTAACCATTGCCATCCGTCGATTCTCCGCGCATGGCGACGAAACACCACCCCGGCCGCACACGTCGGCTGTCGTAGTCGAGCCCGGCAATGTCAGGATTACCTTGCTGGGCTAGTACCTCGGAGCCGTCCAGCAGTTGGAGGAAGTTCATTCTAACCGGCATTATAACTGCGCTTGCGCAGCTAGTGAGTGAAGCGTACCGTGACCCTCTGCCCAGACGGGAGGTGGTTGCCCGGAGTGGGCGACTGTTCGCGCGCGACCCCGCTGCCGATCGCGCTGATCTCGACCCCTGACTGTTGTGCCGTCTCGACCGCGGCTCGCAGGCTCTTGCCCAGAAACGACGGCACAACGATGCCGCTATCTACATCGAGGACCGCAGTGCCGCCGGCTGCGCTCGGCGTCGCGGTTTGCCCTTGCGCCATCTGCGGCTGGGCACTTTGCGCTGACGACGATGGCCGAAGGACTGCCGCCGACGCGGAAGTTATCAGGCCTGGACTGGTGGCCGCGGTGGCCTTGGCGGTTTCAGTCCTGGAAGTTGCGCTCGGCTGCGCCGCCGGCTTGGAATCTGCCTCAGCGTCGCTCGCCAGCAGAGGCGCTCCCAGGCGATCAGGGTCGCCATCGCTTACATCATCATCTTTCCCGGAGGCGCGCAGAGTGGTTCTCTGTGGATCCTTGATCTCCACATCGTGCTGCACGTGCATGTATTCCAGCACCTGCTGCGCGATGCGCTTGAAGACCGGAGCCGAGACCTGCCCGCCCTGGTGCAGTCCTTGCGCCGAATCCAGCACCACCTCGATCGTCACTGCAGGATTGTTCACCGGTGCAAAGCCGACAAACGATCCCACATATTTCGTCTTCGAGTAGGTGCCGGTCGCCGGATCGACTTTCTGTGCAGTTCCCGTCTTGCCGGCGGCGGTATATCCTTCGAGGTTCGCCCGCCGCGCGGTTCCGAACAGCACCACGCCTTCCATCATCTTCTTCATCTGCGCCGCCGTCATGGTCGAAATCACGCGGTGCTGCTGCGGAAGGTGAAACAGAATCGGCTGTGGTCCGGCGTTGGACGCTTCTTCGCCTGCCACCACCCGGGGCGGAGTATAGACACCGTCATTGGCGATCGTCGAAATCATCGAGATGGTCTGCAGCGGCGTTACACCGATCTCCTGCCCCATCGAGATCGCGCCAATCGAAACCTTCGACCAACGGGTCCAAGGCTTAGCCAAACCGCGCGTTTCGCCCGGAAGCTCGATGCCCGTTTGCGATCCGAAGCCATAGTCCTTGATGTAGTGATCGAATCGCTCCGGCCCGAGACGCATCCCGACTTTAATCGCGGCCACGTCGCTCGAATGCGCCAGGGCTTCGGCGATGGTCACGACGCCTAGCTTCTCGTGATCGCGGATTCTCATTCCAAAGACATCGATGGAGCCGTTCTGGCAATCGATATGTTCTTCCGGCGTCGCTAAGTGCTGCTCGAATGCGGCCGAGTAGGTCACAATCTTGAAGACCGATCCCGGCTCGTAGACATCGCTGACCGCCCGGTTCTTTAGCGCCTCAGGCGGCACGCTGTTAAACACGTTGGGATTGAACGTCGGCCGATTGGCCAGCGCCAGGATCTCGCCGGTATGCGGATTCTGGATGACTACCGTCCCGGCGATGGCCTTCGTCTCTTCCATCGCGCGCTCGAGTTCGCGCTCTGCGATGTACTGAATGGTGCTGTCGATGGTCAGGACGAGGTTCTGCCCGGGGTCAGGCTGCCGCTCGACCCGGTCGAACAGCTTGCGCCGCGCATCGATCGAGATCAGCTCTTTTCCCGGGATGCCTTGCAGATCGTCGTTAAACTCCCGCTCCAGGCCGCCGAGTCCTTCGCCGTCAAGTCCGACATAACCTAGCGTTTGCGCCAGCAATTCGCGCTTCGGATAGAAGCGCTTGGGCTCTTTGCGGAAGGCGATCCCACTCAGATTCAGCGCGCGCACACGGTTGCTGGTGTCCTGATCAACTTTTCGAGCAACCCAAGCAAAGTTGCGCGACGCATTCAACCGCGCCAGAATCTCCAGCGGATCGAGATTCAGCACTTTGCCTAGAATTGCGGCGGTCGACTCTTTGTCGGGAATCTCACCCGGCACCGCGAAGATCGAGTCAACATCGATCGACATGGCAAGTGGATGCCCGTTGCGATCCAGGATATTCCCGCGTCGCGGCTCGATTTCAATCGTGCGGTTCTGTTGCCGCTGGGCCAGTTGCAAAAAGCGCGGATATTGCAGGACCTGCAAATCGACCAGGCGGGAGCAGACAGCCAGGACCCATAAGGCCAGCAGGCCGCCCAGAATATATAGCCTTTTGCTCGGCGTCTTGGGAGGGCTGGCGCGCATGTTTCGCTGCTCCGTTGCGATGGCGCTCAAAGGAGCGCGAAAGTTACTTGAACGAATTCGTGTTCGTGACCACCTTGTTCGCGATTCCATGCAGAAGCGGTCCGCTCCATGGCGAACCGCCGTTATATTGCTTAATTACGAGTCGGACCGTCTCGAGTCCGGCGCGCCTAGGGCAGCATCGAAACCACCGAGACTGTGTTGACTTTTGCCAGCGCCGGCAGCGAGGTATCCGTCCAGCTTGAATCGATCACGACCGTCTGTCCCGGCGACGGAGGCTGCATACCAAATTGCCGCGCCATGGTGTCAATGCGCTCGGGATCCTTCAGCGATGCCTCTTCCAGCCGCAGCGCCCGGTTGCCTTCCGACATCGTGTCCCGCTGGGCGGTCAACTGCTCGATACGGTAACCGTATTCGATCGAGCTGAAGTGCTGCCAGACATACACCACCGCGAACATGAACAGCATGCACAACACGATGCCGAACGAAATCATCTCGCGGCGCCGCTTGGGATCCGTAACTCGCACCACACGCGAGTTGTCGATGCGCTTGGCAAAGTAGATTTCCGGCGTCCCGATGAACATGCCGCGAGTTTCTGACGGTGGCTCATTCCACTGCCCGGCGGATGCCATGGTTGGATAAAGAACTCCAGTGGCCATTCCTGTTTCTCCTGCCGAAGGACTTGATGCTGCCGCCCCGATCGGATTCCATCCCAAGATCCAGCTTCCCGGCCCTGCTGCTGATCCACAGCATCCACAGGTTTTTCCGCAGAAGCTGTGAGTAACCATGAGGAAATTGTGTAAAACCGCTTAAAACTATGGTTCAAAATACTTAAATCTATTTACTTCCAACTATTACTACTTAAATATCTAGCTCGGATCGTCTCGCTGCGCGCAATTTCGCGCTGCGCGCCCGCGGATTGCGATCGATCTCTTCCTCATCCGCTTTGACTGGCTTCTTCGTCAGCACCTGATACAAGCCCGCATGCGCTCCATCGCGCAGCCCATCCTTCACGATGCGATCTTCTAGCGAATGAAAGCTGATCACCACTAGCCTTCCATCCGGCTTCAACACCTGAGGAGCCGAACTCATCAGATCTTTCAGATCGTCGAGTTCACGGTTCACCAGAATTCGGAGAGCCTGAAAGGTCTTTGTCGCCGGATGAATGCGCCGTTCGGCCTGGTTCATTGGCCGGGCCGCGGTCGAAACGATCTCCGCAAGATGTGCGGTAGTACGGATCGGCCGCGCCCGAACAATGGCTCTGGCGATTCTCCGCGACCTCCTTTCCTCACCGAATTCGTAAATCGCATCGGCAAGCTCGCGCTCATCGAAACGATTTACCACTTGTTCGGCAGTCAGGTCCGACTGCGGATTCATCCGCATATCTAAAGGACCGTCTGCCTGGAAACTGAATCCACGTGCCGCATCCTGCAACTGCATCGAACTGATACCGATGTCGGCCAGCAAGCCATCCACGGTGCCGGGCGCAACGTGTTGCGCCACCTCCGCGAAAGAGGCATGCACCAACTCGACAGAAGGCCAGTCTTGCGCCAATTCTGCAGGCGGCCCCATCAGGCGCGCACGGGCACGCTCCAACGCCACAGGATCTTTATCGAAGCCGATCAAACGGCCCCTGGAACCCAGGTGTCGGGCGATCTCCCAACTGTGTCCCGCCCAACCGAGGGTTGCATCGATGTAGGTCCCGCCGCGCCGTACGGCCAGGAATTCGATCGCTGGTTGTAAAAGAACTGGCACATGGCCAAACCTGTCGCTTTCGTCAGGTCCGCGCCCAGGGGCGCTCTCTGTCTCTTCAAACTCGTTGCCCATTCACTCCCCGTCAAAGATCGCGAATGGAACCCCAGCCCGGTCGGCCCTAAATGCCTAGGCCGCCCAGGACTTCTTCATCCTCGGTCGTGAACGGCTGCTGCACTTCGCTGCGCAGCGCGTCCGCGTTCTGCACTTCCAGATAGGTCAAATAGCCGCTGACGGCGACCTCGCCTTTCAAGTCGGCCGATTCGCGAAGGATGGTCGGCATCAGTAAACGGCCCTGCCCATCGAAATCCACTACCTGGCCGTAATAACTCGTGTGCTTCAGCAGCCGCTGTTTTGTGGGATTGAAATTGGTCAGCGCGGCCAGCTTCCGCTCGATCGTCTCCCACTCTTCCATGGGATACACTTTGGCACTCTTGCCGTCGAAGCTGGTGATGTAGAATTGCGCACCGTACTTCTCGTCGATCAGGCGCTTGAATTCCGCGGGCATTTTGAGACGCCCTTTTTCGTCCAGCCGAGTTAAGTGCGTACCGCGCAGCATGGTTTCGCTCGAAGGAGGATGGGAGACTCGCTAAACAACGCGCATGGCACCGTCGGTCCGATTGGGTAACGTGTCGGGCGATGGAACCGAGCCTAAGCATTTGCTCCCACAGGAGGTAAACGGCTTACCACTCCCTCCCACTTTGTACCACTTGAGAGGTATCCTACGCCTCTCTGGTTGCGTGTCAAGTGGAAATCCGCTGTTTTGGCGAAAAGTGTGATTGGCTGATGGAGACTACGAGCGCTGGTGCTTTTCATGATTGGCAGCCACCAGAGATTGCGTTTACCGTGGAGATTCCGCTGCGGCGTTTTCAGGCAAAAAGGGGACAAAACGGGTGAGCGCGCGGTTTCAATCGGAACAATGGATCGCCGCCCCTCTCGAACGCGTCTTCGCCTTCTTCGCCGACCCGCATAATTTGCCGCGCATCATGCCTCCTGGACTGGGCACAAGGGTGGTGAAGCTGAACCTGGTGCCGCCTCCCACAACGGCGAACTCCGGCGCGAGACTGGATCGCATGGCCGGCGCGGGCACCGAGCTGATGGTGGCCTTCCGCGTCATCCCCTACATCCCCATTCATGACCGGTGGATCGTGCGAATTGTGGACTTCTCGCTCAACCAGTACTTTCGCGATGAACAGACGCAGGGCCCGTTTCGCCGATGGGAGCACACCCATTCCTTCGAGGCGAAAACGATCGAGGGACGCGAGGGCACGATGGTTCGCGATGACGTGGAGTACGAAGTCGGCTTCGGCGTGATCGGGACCATGCTGGAACAGGCGGTCTTCCAGAGAATGATGCGATTTACCTTCGCGTACAGAAACAAAGCGCTGGAGAAGATCTTTGCGCTGTAGCTGCGACTCGCTTTTGGTCTTTCGCTGTTCGAGCTGACCTTCGAGGGTTTTCCCTATATCTCGATTTACTCTCCCCTTGTTATCTTCCTGTTCGAGATAGGTCCGCACCCGGTCCCTGGTTCTCCTCAAGTCCTCGATCAGCGCTGCCGATGGAACTCTTGAAGCAAAATTCTGCTTGTGCGCTTGTTTGCTCGTGGTCGAGCGCGCGGCGTGATGCCCCACGATGATTTACATCCCGTGCCAGCACGAACGGCTCCATAACGGCGGATGGCTGGAGGAGCAACACTTCTTGATTGCTGGGCGGCAGGAATCCGTGGCGATTGCACCTTGTATGCTGTTCAGTCCGACCGCCGAACGTGTGCGCTCGTGGCTGGAGACGCTGACGAACATTCTTCATCGTAAGATCGTGCACGAATTCGTGCTGCGGCAGATCCTGCTGCGTCGTTATGGTGAGTGGTTCGATTTCCGCAACGTCGGAGAATTGCTGCGCGGGCTGCCCGTCTTTTATCGCCACCATTCCGATCGCTACTATCTGCTGCGCGATGTGATTTCCTACCTGCCGAGGGTCAGGCGTTCCCAACCCGGCACAGCGCCGCGACAGATTCGCGGCACCCATCCACGGCAAGAAGCATGGACCAAGGACCGTGGCAGCTTGCAGCATACGTTTGAGGTGGAACTCGAGATGCCGCCTTCTCTCGCCCCTATCGGTATGCGGCTGCGTTGATGTAAATGGCCGGGGGGAGAGTTCGAACCCAGGTCCCTCACCACCAAAAGCGGGCCCCGGGATGACAAGTCCAAAAGCTTCGCGACCGCACCCGGGGGTTGTGAGGCGGCGCGCTGCGAAATACCCGGACGACACGCAAACAGCATCCGGGCGGCACCCTCGCGCCATGCGCTATCCTTCGGCTATGGACGTTTTCGCCCTTACCCGCCGCCTTGTCGACATCGAATCCACTACCGGACAGGAAACCGCCGTCGGTGAAGCGCTGGCCTTCGAACTCGCCGGCCTGGGTTATCAGGTAGAACGAATGCCAGTCGAGAATGGCCGCTTTAATATATGGGCCACGCATCCGCAGCATCCGAATCCTGAACTCGTGTTCTCTACCCACATGGATACCGTTCCACCATTCATCCCATCGTCGGAAACCGAGGATCGCATTTACGGACGAGGATCGTGCGACGCCAAAGGGATCATCGTGGCGCAAATCGCCGCGGCCGAGAAGCTGAAGGCCGAAGGGATTTTCTCCGGGCTGTTATTTCTGGTCGGCGAGGAACGCGACAGCCAGGGCGCGCAGCAAGCCAACCGGCAACCTCGCGGCTCGAAGTTCCTCATCAACGGCGAGCCCACGGAAAATCGGCTGGCCGTCGCGACCAAAGGAACGCTGCGCGTGGAACTGGTCGCCAGCGGGCGCATGGCACACTCGGCCTATCCGGAGCTCGGTGAGTCGGCTACCGAGAAGCTGTTGGACGCGCTCGCAAGGCTTCGCAAACTCAAGCTGCCGGCCAATTCCTTAGCCGGCGACTGCACCATGAACATTGGCATCCTCGAAGGAGGCCGCGCGCCCAACGTGATTCCCGATCGCGCAGTCGCGCACTTGCTCTACCGTCTGGTCGGACCTGCCGAGGACCTGCGACGACAGATCACAGAGGCCGTCGCCGGTAAAGCCGACGCCAACTTCATTCTCGAGATTCCCTACATGGAACTCGGCACTGTGCCTGGTATCGAGACCATGGTGGCCAAGTTCACTACCGATATCCCGGCGCTCACCAACTGGGGAGTGCCCTTGCTGATTGGGCCGGGATCGATTCAAGTCGCCCACACCGCAGGCGAATACATTGCGAAGAAGCAGCTACTCGACGCCATCGATCTTTACGCCAGGATCGGCCGCCACGTTTTGGGGCAATAGCAAATTGCCGCCAGTCGAGTTGAGGCGGTGGGGATTTCCGCACCACACCAGGCCGGCTCCCGCGTTCTCCACAATCCCGCTTGCGATGGGGAGTGGTTTCTGTTATTTCATCTCTTGCCCTCCCAAAAGCCTGAGCAGGTTCCGATGCCGCCTCGTCCGCCAAAGAATCGTCCGTCAAGCTCCTCCACAATCGTCGCAACTCCGTCGCATACGGTCTCGCGCGGTCATCCTCTTCCTATGGGCGCCACGGTGAAGCGGCAGGGTGTCAACTTCTCGATCTTCTCCAAGGATGCCACGGCCTGCACCCTCGTGCTGCTGCAACCGGGAGCGCAGGAGTCTTTTCTCGAGATCTCGCTCGATCCGCACCTGAACCGCACCGGCCAAGTGTGGCATGCGTTCGTCGAAGGACTCGATGCCGGCGTGCAGTATGGCTATCGCTTCGACATGCAACCCAATCCGAATCCGCAGCTCTATCGCTTCGATCCCTCGCATGTGCTGCTCGATCCCTACGCGCGTGTGCTCTCGCATGGGGTTCCGTGGGGCTCGTATCGCGAAGGCAAGCGTCCCTACCGCAACGCCGTTGTCTCGGAAAATCATTTTGATTGGGAGCACGATCAGCCGCTCAACCGGCCGCTGGTCGACAGCATTATTTACGAATTGCACGTTCGCAGTTTCACGGTAGACAAGTCGTCAGCGGTGCGGCATCCGGGAACCTTTGCCGGCCTCATCGAGAAGATCCCCTATCTGCAGCAGCTCGGCGTTACCGCGCTCGAACTGCTTCCCGTAAACGAGTTCGAAGAAGGCGACACCGACCGCCTGAATCCTGCGCTCGGCGAACGGTTGCTGAATCTGTGGGGCTATCAGCCGACAGCATTTTTTGCGCCCAACACAGCGTATTCATCGAACATTGCCGACGGCGAGCAGGTGCGTGAGTTCAAGCAACTGGTCAAGGCCATGCACGCGGGGGGAATCGAGGTCATCCTCGACGTAGTATTCAATCACACGGCCGAAGGCGACGAGCATGGCCCGATATGGTCGTTCCGCGGCATCGACAATCCGACCTATTACATCCTCGACCCCGAGACCGGCAGTTACGTGAACTTCAGTGGGTGCGGCAACACCGTCAATTGCAACAATCCGGTAGTGCGCGACTTCATCGTCGACTGTCTGCATTACTGGGTCACCGAGATGCACGTAGATGGCTTCCGCTTCGATTTGGCGTCGGTGCTCGGTCGCGGTCAGGACGGCTCGGTCTTGAAGAGCCCGCCGTTGCTGGAGAGTCTGGCGTATGATCCCGTGCTGGCCAACACCAAGCTGATCGCCGAAGCCTGGGACGCGGCCGGGCTCTACCAGGTCGGAACCCTGCCTTCGTGGGGACGCTGGGCGGAATGGAATGGCAAGTTTCGCGACGACATCCGCAAGTTCGTCAAGGGTGACGCCGGCATGGTGTCGACTTTGGCGACGCGGCTACTCGGCAGCCCCGATCTTTACGAGACCAGCGCGCGTGAGCCCTATCACAGCATCAACTTCATTACGTGTCACGATGGATTTCCCCTTACCGATCTTGTTTCCTACAACGAGAAACACAATCTCGCGAACGGCGAGAACAATCATGACGGAACCGACGCCAACTACAGTTGGAATTGCGGTGCGGAGGGGCCAACCGATAACCCCGTCGTCAATACGCTGCGCATGCGGCAGCGCAAGAATTTTGCGTCCATTTTGTTGGTCTCCCATGGTGTGCCGATGCTGCTCGCCGGGGACGAAATAGGACGGACGCAGCAGGGCAACAACAATGCCTATTGCCAGGACAATGAAATCAGTTGGCTGGATTGGCGCATGGCCGAGAGCAACGCCGAGCTGCTGCGCTTCTTTCGCCTCATGATTGGTTTCCGCAAGCGCTGTTCCTTATTGCGCCGCACAGATTTTCAGCTGCACGGGGAGAACGGCTTTCACATCACCTGGCACGGCACCAAGCGAATGCAAGCCGACTGGTGCCCCGAGTCGCGATCACTGGCCATGCAGTTGACGCAGTTGTATGAGGATGGATCGCGCGACGATCTGCACTTCATCGCTAACGCCTACAGTGAGGCGCTCGATTTCGAACTCCCGCAGATCGGTGAGCGGGAATGGTTTCGCCTCGTCGATACCGCACAATCTTCGCCTAACGATATCGCAGAGCAGGACCAGGAATTTCCGCTGCTCTCGCAGGAGACCTACACGGTGCAGGCGCGGACCGTAGCGATCTTTGTAGCGAAATAAAATGGTGAGAGCCTAGAGACTCTGAAACGGGTTACTCGCGGGATCGAGGACCCGTCCCACTCCGCTTCCAATGTCGTAGACCCAGCCTTCGATCGCGAGGTCGCCGGCGTCCAGCCGCGAGCGGACACTCGGGTGGGTCTTCAAGTTCTCGATTTGCAGCAAGACGTTGTACTCGGTCAGGCGTTTCAGTTTCTCTGCGTCGGAGGCATCGGCGGATTCGCGCAGCATTTGCTCGCGCGCTGCCTGCGCATGGCGCATCCACGACCGCACCGCCGGTAGATGGGCCACCTGGTCTGGATCGAGCAGGCCCTTCATGACTCCGCAATCAGTGTGTCCGCAGATGATGACCAGCGGCACCTTCAGCACCAGCATGGCGTACTCAATGCTGGAAGAAACGCCGCCTACAAATGCTTCGTGATGAGGCACAAGATTGCCGGGGTTGCGTTCGGCGAACAGCTCTCCCGGGCCGGTTTGGGTAAAGAGATTGGGGACGATCCGCGAATCGGCACAGGTAATGAAGAGCGCCAGCGGCTCCTGTCCGCCCGCCAGCTTTTGAAACATTTCTCGCTGCGAAGGGAAAATTTCATTTTGGAACTGAACGACGCCTCGATGAATTCTCTCGCTCGCTTCCTGACTCTTCACGTTCCTCTCCGTAGACGACTGGACGGGGGGCAACTAAGCGCCGCCTTCACATCAATGCAAACATCAGTTTACGTGACCGCGGAAGACTACAGACTAACTTTGAACACGCCCCGCGATCAGCTAGAAGGTTCGGGTGAACCCATGTCAAGTGCATAGCTCACATTCAGGTGGTGAGATCTCCTGTCTAATGAATATGGAAACCTCTGTAGAACAGGACTGCATGATGGCGAAGAATGGCAAGAAGGGCGCAATCGGAATTTTGACCGGAGGCGGAGACGTCCCGGGACTGAACCCCGCGATCCGCGCGGTAACCATTCGCGCGCTGCGTGAAGGCTACGAGGTGATCGGGTTACGGCGCGGATGGTCGAGCCTGGTCGACGTCATACGCCAGGAAGACTACGACAACACCGACAACTACCAACTGCTGTCGGAGGAGGTCGTCAATCGTGCCGGCCGCACAGGCGGAACTTTCCTGCACTCCTCGCGCACCAATCCCAGTAAGGTTTCCAAGGCGAGCGTTCCCGAGCATCTCAAAGACGTTTACAACGCCGAGAAGAATGACCTGACGCCGGAAGTCCTCAAGACCCTGGAATGGCTTGGCATCGACTACCTGATCCCCATTGGCGGTGACGACACCTTGAGCTATGGCGTGCGTCTTTACCAGGAAGGCGTGAAGGTAGTCGGCATCCCGAAGACGATGGACAACGACGTTCCCGGAACCGACTACTGCATCGGCTTCAGCACCTGCGTCACCCGCACCATCGAGATGACGAACCGCCTGCGCACCTCGGCCGGCTCGCATGAACGCCTGCTGGTGCTCGAAGTCTTTGGCCGCTATGCGGGCTTCACCGCAATGTTACCGACGATGGCAGGGGCGGCGAATCGCTGCGTGATTCCCGAACATAAGTTCGACATCGAGCAGCTGACTGAACTGCTGATTGCCGATCGCCGCAAAAATCCCAGCCGCTACTCCGTGGTGCTGGTCTCCGAGGGAGCGATGTTCGAGGGGGGCGAGATGGTCTTCGAGCGGGATGCTACCGACGCTTTTGGCCATAAGAAGCTAGGCGGTATCGGCGACCTGGTCTCGGAGAAACTGACGGAGCTCTCGGCGAAGTACAACAACGGTAAGAAGGTCGATGTGATCAACCAGAAGCTCGGGTACCTGGTGCGCTGCGGCGATCCCGACGCCATCGACTCGATCGTTCCCATGGCCTACGGCAATCTCGCGCTCGATCTCATCCTCAGCCGCATCCATGGGCGACTGGTGGTGCTGAAGAATGGCCGCTACGACAACATGCCCATCGATGTCGTCACTTCCATCAAGAAAGTCGTCAATGTGAAGGAGCAGTACAACGCGGCGCGCCTGCGGCCGCACTACAAGAGCTTCGAGATGAAGCCGCTGTTCATCATGACCAGCGACGCGGGATAAGACGGCCCGCGCATGCGATGCGTCTCACTCCACGGAAGCTTCGTAGGTTTATAGGTTGTTGCCGCCGATACTGCACCAGGGATTCAGCGAATGCGAAGAGCGCGGCCTCAGCAAGGCCGGCCTTGGCAACCCCCGGGATACTTGCCCAGCCGCCGATTGGTTCCTCCGCTAGACCAGATCGCTCCGGGCCTTTACATTCTAGTAGCGCACATCATGAAGCTGACGCCGTCCAAGGCCATCCCGAGTTTGCTGGTTGTCTTCCTGCTCGCGATCTTTCTGCTCCAGCTTGGGCTATCGATCCGTCACCAGTCGCAAACCTTCGATGAAGGATTCCATCTCGCGGCCGGGTATCGCTACTGGCAGTGTCGCGATTTCGGCATCAACTCGGAGCACCCTCCGCTGGTGAAATGGATTGCCGCCGCGCCGCTGTGGTTCGGACACGTGGGGCCGCCGAAGGCGGGCGTCTGCGGCCAGGAACCCACGACGAAGGACCATGGCTATGAACTGGGATTCCGCTATCTCTACAGGCAAGGCCTCGACGGCGACGCGCTGCTGTATCGCGCGCGAATGGCCGTCGCGCTCTTCGCTCTCCTGCTGGCAATCGCCACTTTTCTGTTTGCCCGAGCGCTCTTCGGATGGGCAGCGGGTATCGTGGCGCTCTTGCTGCTGGTCTTCGAGCCCACGATTCTCGCGCACGGCGCGCTGGTCACCACCGACACTGCCGTAAGCGCGTTCCTCCTGGCCTCGGTCTATGCGCTGTATCGGTACTATCGACAGCCGAGCTTCGGGCGACTGGTTCAGACCGGCGTTCTAACGGGGCTGACCTTCGCCTCCAAGCACTCCGGCGTGCTGATTGTTCCCATCCTGATCGGGTTGAGTCTGGTCGAGGTCGTACGGCAACGCCAGGAAGCCTGGAATCCCGCAACCGGCGAGTCGCTCGTCGGATCGCTTCCGCGACAACTCTTTCGATGGGCGTCGATCCTGGTCGCCATCTTCGCCGTTGGGGTGGCGACGTTGTGGTGTGTTTACGGCCTGCGTTATGCGGCCAGACCCGGCGGCGCAGCCATGACCACGCCGCTATCCCAATTCATCGTCGAAGCGCAGGCGCAAGGTACGCGCGGCGCAATGCTGACAGTCGTCATTCCGGCCCTGGCCAAGTGGCACCTGCTTCCGCAGGCCTACCTCTACGGGCTGGTGGATGTCCTCAACGTCTCGGACCCGGGCCAGCCTCCCTTTCTACTGGGCAAGCTCTATCCGCACGGACGATGGTTTTATTTTCCGATCGTCTTCTTCATCAAGTCGACCCTCGGCTTTCTTGTGCTGCTCGTGCTCGCAGTTTTCCTGGGGCCTTGGCGAGGGCCAGACCGGCTTTGGAAGTTGTTCTATCTCGTCTTGCCGCCAGCCGTGATCCTTCTGGTAGCGATGCAATCGGGGCTGAACATCGGATACCGGCACGTGCTGGCGATCGTGCCGTTTCTGTGCATCCTGATCGCTGCCGGCGTAGTCGAGATCTGGCACAGAGGCACTCCCTGGAAGATCGTGATTGCCACGTTATTGCTGGCGCATGTAGCGTCTTCGCTGCGCGCCTATCCCAACTACCTGCCCTATTCCAACGAGGCGTGGGGCGGCCCCATGAAGACCTATCGCTACCTGACTGATTCGAATGTCGACTGGGGACAGGGACTCTACCAGGCACGCGATTATCTGAAGCAGCACAGCCCGAAGGATTGCTGGATTGCCTACGACGGTGCGGCCGATCCAGCCTATTACGGGATCCCCTGCAAGCCGCTTCCGGGAAATGCAGGCGACGCCGGCGAACTTCCTCCGGCTCAAATCAGCGGCACCGTGCTGTTGAGCGATCTCACCCTTTCCGGGATCGAATGGGAGCCGGGCGATCTCAATCCGTATCGTGATTTCTTCGCGGCCACGCCGGTCGCCAATATCGGCGGAGCCATGCTGGTCTACCAGGGTCGATTCGATGCGAAAGGCATCGTGGCGGTGGCGCAGATTGCGCAAGCGATGGCGATGCTCGGCGACCACAAGCCCTCAGAAGCGTTTGCCCAGGCGCAGGCTGCCACAACCCTCACACCACGCAGCGTGCGCGCACACTTGCTGCTGGGCCGCGCCCTGGCCGCCTTGGGACGTAAGGACGAAGCTCGCCAGCAGTTGCAGACGGCGCTCAGCCTCGCGGACCAAGCCGGCCGCGAATGGTATCCCTTGCAGATTGCTGCTGCCCGCGAGGAGTTGGCGAAGCTTGACCAGGCTCCGGCCAATAAGCCGGGCCAATAAAAAGAGGCTGCCGTAAAGGCAGCCTCGGGTGAGGAAAGATGGTTGGGCTTACAGGCTGAGACGACGGCGTGCAACGCCAACCAGTCCAAGCAATCCGCTGCCCAGCAGCAGCAGCGAGCTCGGCTCCGGCGTGGTGGTGCTGGCGTACGACAAGCCAGTGATTCCGCCATCGGCCCAAGCGACCGAACCGCCGCCGCCAGGAACCGTGTTTTGCAGAACTAGTTCGACCTGGTAACCGCCATTTACCGGTGCGATGTCGGCAAAATTAACCGTACCGGTCACTGTGAGATAGCTGCCGCAGTATCCGCAATCCGGCAGGATCGCCTGCGCTACCGCCACGCCGTTGACGTAAGCGTACCAGGTCTCGGTGTTTCCACCTCCCAGAAAGTCCTGGAAGATCCAGTTTGCGGTGAGGTCCGTAACCGAATTGGTCGGCAGGGTGAATACCGACGAGATCACGAAGTCGCCGGCCGTCCACATGTAGCCAGTTTGTCCGCCCGAGGGGATGGTTCCGCAGCCATTGGTAGCGCTGCAATAGGAATCACCAGCCGACGGAAATGGCTCATTGACGGTGGTGTCGCCGGTCAACTTGTACGAGCCGATCGAGGTGGCATTCGCGATACCCGCAGTTGCTAAGCAAAGGGCTACAACCGAAGCGATACTCCAAAGAGATACTTTGTTCATTCCTAGATTCCTCCGTTTGAACTGTGAGCGCATTCCAGGCGCCAAAAAGAAGTGGCGACAGACCCTAGACAGGCGCCATCAGGGGTTTAAAGAGCTCGACTAAAGTGGAAGCTCTCTAGGTGAGTTGCTGCAATTGTTCTTCCACGTCAATAGGTTGTAAACAAACCAACCAGAGTTCCCGGTGTGCACAATATTGCGCATTCTGTGAACTGCGTTTCCTGCGCGTGACCGCGGGCCACGCGTGCACGGCTGCGACAGCGTCCAAACAAAAAAATCCAGCGGCATCAATCGTGGAACACCGCTGGATTTCCGTTGTTCTTTTGGTGCTGCTATTGACAGCCGTTGAACTTCAGTGAGGCAACGCGAGTACTCCAGTTGAACCTCGTAGTCGCCGTGTAGTACTGGTTCACGTACCAGAAGGTGCAGCCGTCGTTATCGATGGCCATGTTGCTGTAGTCACCCCAGCGGCTGCTGGTGTCGGGCTGCGATCCAGTGGCAAGAGTCTGGTTGACGATTGCAACTTCGCCTTCCATCGCGCCCAACGTATCGGTCGGCACCCGGCCGGTGAAGTAGATATCCGGATGCAGCGTCGAGCTGGACCGGCTGTAGCCCATCGCGAGGTCGCCCTTCTTATCCATGGCGATTGAGCCCATGAAACGGTAGGTGGCGTCCGGGGCGTAAGTACCGCCCTGATAGGCTTGCAAAGTGGTGAAATCGCTGTTGGCCGAACGGAATTCGTACCAGCGCTGGGCGCCCGTGTTGCCGTTCGCTATGGCATGGCTCACCATCCAGTGATTGGTCGGCACGTTCGCCGAGTTCAGTGTGCGGCGGAGAGCCAAGCGGTACATCAAACGATCTCCGAGAGAATCAACGCCGCTGGTGGTTCCCAACTGGGGAATGCAAGCGCTCGAACCGAAGCCGCACAGCCCAACGAAGGCCGGCAGTCCGGTGGCGATGGGCATGCTTCCCTGGATACCCGTCAATACAGCGGTGTGCGCAGCAAAGTTGACCTTATAGGTGTACTCGTAGATGTTGGTTTCCGAGGCAAAGTTATCAATGCTGCCCACAAACACTCCGGGAGTGCCGGCGGGTGGCAGAACATCGGCCGAATCCAGATCGGCCGGCAACATGCTGTCGTCGAACAGCGTGCCGTTCGAATCATCCAGCGTGCAAACTTGCTCAGCCGTCTGATCGCCCGTCAGCATCTTCGTCAGGTTATAGGCACAGGGCTGGGCGCCGATGTAGGCGGTCAGCGAGAAGTTGAACATGTTCTGCGACTGGTAGATGGCATCCGGCATGATGCCCAGCTTTGGATAATCCGGGAAGCCGTTGTTCTGGGGGAATTGATACCGGTAGTACGTGCCCAGAGCGTCCGGAGTGGTGGAGATGGCAAAGCAACTCGCGTACGGAGCCGAGAACACAGGCTGGAACAGGATCCAGCGATGATGTACCTTGTCGAACTGGGCGACGATGTCGCCGCTGTTGGAGCTCGCGCAGCTGCCGTTAAAACCGTTCCAAAGAGCGTTGCCCAAAATGGGGCCAGCCAGATAGGAGCCATCGGCTTTATTGAAGACTGCGTAGGAAACGTTGACCCACTCAACTACCTGGGTATCGCCAACTGCAAGATTCGAGTCGGTTGGGGCGTCAGGCACGGTATAGCCGTGGAATCCTACTCCAACTCCAAGAACGTTCGCGCCGACCGTGGCGGACACGGGAGGCAAAACTTTCGAGGTTTCCTGGCCGACCTGCGGACGCGAGGCATTCAAAGCCTGCTGTCTTGCCAGTTTCGGCATGAGTGGCGGGGTGGCGGCATGGAAACCAAACGGCGGCGCAGCTTGCGTCTTCGCCAGATCTCTCAGCGGCGGCGAAATATCGAAATGAGTCGCCTGGTTGAATTGCGATGTAGTAAGCACTTTAGCCTGAGCCGCCTTGTCCTGCGCCGACGAAATAGCACATGTGAGCAACAGAGCGAACAGACACAGGGTGAGTGCGAGGTAGTTCTTTGTCCTCATGTATCCCCCTCTTCAAATTCTGGTGGTACGGGTGTTTGGATTGGCTGCGTGAAGCGGAAACAGGAACCTCAGCAGATGTGGAAGGAATAGCACCTCTTGGGGTACAAAGCAACTATTACTTGTAGTACTCCAAGCTTATTTGACACCCAGGAAAGTAAAGGGAAATAGTTTTCCTATATGTGACTTAGAGTCTCTTTTGACGAGTCGCCGGAGGTACTGTTCGGCGGTTACTTAACTTCCAGCAAACAAAGGCGCGCGTGCTACACTTTGGTGGATCGTATCACTTTCGCGCTATGGGAGATTCGCAGTCTCGTAGTTCCGCCTACGAACGCGCCTCATAGTATTCACTTCAGTAGTGTTGCAGGGAGACGCCGTGCGTCTGACATTGGAAATCCGTGCGTAAACATGTTAGCTCAGTAGTAACCCTGATAGTTTCTCTGGCTATGGTTCTCTCTTCGGCGGCGCATGCCCAGAAGACGGTTGTCGTGGACGCCGGCGCCGGCATGAAACAGGAAATCGTCTATGACGCGTCCGGACAAGTCGTAGAAACGCGAACCATCGGCGCCGACGGCAAATTGCAAGTCCGCAATGTTTACGCCTATCCGCCGGGCTATTACACCGGCGGAATCCAGACAACGACCAACTACTGGCCCGACGGCAAATCGGTTCAGTTGCTATCGACCGAAGACTTTGACGCGAACGGAAACTTCACTGAGGAAACCATCTCCGAATACGATCAAAGCGGCAAGCACACGCGAGGTCACAGGCTCCTCCACGAGCCGATGACCGGCCTCTATCGCTGCTGGGATTGGGACGTGGTTGCGCAGCGTTACAAGAGCATCGAGTGTCCCGCCGGGGAAGAGTCGGGCGGGCACGAGTCGCCCAAACCGCTGTCGTTGGAACAAGCCCGCAAACAACTGGCAACTGCGGAGCAGGCGGCGCGCACGCAAGAAAAGTCAGCTCGGATGCTGTCGAAGGCTCCCAGCAGCCCTTCCACCCAGGCGGTTGCCTCCGAAGTTGGACTGGTTCTACCGGCACAGCTGACTTCCGGCGAGCGTGTTTCCGGCAGGGTCGTCGAAGACCCATCGCAATATGAAGGCATCCCCGATTTGACGGTGGTGCGATTTGCCCTGCCCTCCGCGGCCCAGGAACGCCCGCCTTTGACTGATTGGTCGGTGGAAGCGCCGGGAGCGCAACCACAGGCCGCCAGCGGACCTGTGACCTTCACCATTCCCGATCACGCGAAACAGTTTGACATCACGCTGCGCACGGGTGGCGATACTGCCAGGTCGGTGACGCACACGATCACCGCCAAGGCGAAGGCCGCAACCCATCCGAAGAGCGCAATCACCTACAAGTCCGCGGTGCTTTGCGTAAAGGACGATGTCTGCGCGGTCAGCGGACCTTTCACTGGAGACAGCCGCCAGAACTTCGCGGCCGTGGGCGAAACCCCGGCGCCGATCCTTGCCGAGACGCAAGAAGCCCTCTACCTCGCGGTTCCCGACAATGCCCTGAACGGCCCGCAATACTTGCTGGTTACCCAAACTCCAAAGTTACTCGCCTTCCCCATTTCCGTTGCCCAAGTCAGCGTGCGCGCCGACACCTGGGAGGTGAAGAAGGATGGGAAATCGATGGTGTTCTTCACCGTCGCAGGCCCGGGAGACCTTTCCGACGCGCAGTGGAGCGCTGGAATCTTTCCACCCAGCAATCTGGAACGCGCGCGAGCGCTGATACCGGGCTTCAAACTGCCGCGGAAGGAAAAAGAGGAACACGAGTCCCGCGAGGCTCAGGAGAAGAAACGCGAAGCTCAGGAGAAGAAAAAAGAGAAGGACGACAAGGACTCCGGCCAGGCCGCCCATGAGGGAATGGTTCTGGTGGTCGCAAGAAATACCGCGCCCAAGATCGCTTCCTTTCATGGCTCGCCGAACGGAACCTACGTGTTCGACCTGACTCCCGACTCGTTTGCCATGGGAGACTTCGTTTACAAGTTCGTTGCCGAGGGCTCCCGCGAGGGAACCTACGGCGTAAAAGGAACGATCATTCCGTTTCTCGCGCCGGTGGCGCCGCAGGAGTTCCCGCTGGAGAAGAGTCCAGCCCAAGCCGGCAGCGGCCGTTAACTCGGCCTACTCGATCGCCCGCGACCACAGCTTGATGCCGCCCAGCAGACCCTCTTCGTTGGAGATGATGCTGACATTGCTGGGCAACTTCAACGTCACCTTCTTGGCATTTCCGCCGCCCAGGTAAAGGTGATCGTAGAAGAAAAGGTTGTGCAGCAACCCAATCGCTTCGGCCAGCCGCTTGTTCCACTTCTTGGGTCCGTGCTTATCGAGGGCGCGCCGGCCCAGATCGTCTTCGTAGGTACGATTGTCGTGAAAAGGGTGATGCGCCAGTTCCAGGCTCGGCACCGGAACACCTTCGATGTACAGCGCCGAGCCCATTCCAGTACCGAGCGTAATCACCAACTCAACCCCTTTGCCGGAGATCGCTCCCAGCCCTTGCACCACCGCATCGTTGGCAACCCGCACCGGTTTGCCGAGGGCCGCCGACAGCTTCTCGCCGAGTGGATAGCCGATCCATTTCGAATCCAGGTTGGCTGCGGTGTAGACGGTGCTTTTCCGCACGACTCCGGGAAATCCCACCGACACTCGCTGGAAGTTGCCTAACTGTTTGGCGAAGTCCACGACGATGGCGCTGATGGCCTCGGGCGTGGGTTGAGCGGGAGTGGGAGCGCGCAGGCGATCACTCACCGGCTTGCCCGCGCTGTCGAGCAACATGGCCTTCACGCCGCTTCCGCCGATATCCACGGCCAGCGTGTTCACTTTTGCATCGCCTGCCTTGGGCACCTGCTTGTCGGCAGCAATTTGATTCAAGCGAGCCGACCCATCGCCTGTCGGCGGCACTCCCGCTTTGCTTGGCTTGGATTCGGTTACGGTTTCCCCTTTACGCGCAGCCTTCTCGTCGCCCTTCGTCTGTCCTTTCCCGGCCGCAGGTTGCTTCGGAAGAACAGCGCTCTCGGCTTTGGCCGGCCGACATCCGGCTTAGCGGAAGACTTCGGCGGACGTTGCTCGGTGGCGACTTGCTTGGATTGTGAGGACGGTTCAGTTTTGGCCATAGTATATGCGCTCGATGCTTCTCCACTCGCACGAAATGTACGGCAATCTCGTCTGCAAATTCAGAACGCCAGGGCGGACGTCAGGATATCAGGGCCTTCTTTCGGAAGCCGGACCGGCCAGACCTGCAGGAGCGAACCGCCATTCTACATCGCATACATTCCAGGGAAACATGTGGACTAAATCATAAAGGGCACAAGGGCCCAGGTCCGCGTGCGGTACTCGCGATAGGCATCCCCAAAGCGGCTGATCAGCAGGTGCTCTTCCCGCCGTATTCGATTGGCGATAAATACTAGGGTGACGGCGAAGATGGGCAGCACCAGGCGGCTGCGAAACACCAGCGCGAAGCCGGGCGCGGCCAGCAGCAAGCTGACGTAGAGCGGATGCCGTACAAAACGGTAGATCCCGCCGCGCACCAGCCGGTGCTCCGGCTGCAAGGTTACGAAAGCGCTGAATTGATCTCCCAGATCATGTAGCGCGCGAATGCGTATGCCACCGCCGAGCGACAGCAGCGCTACGCCCGTCCATCGCAGCCACTCGCCCGCTCCAAACACGAGCCTGCCGCGAACATCGTTGTGCGGCAGCAGCCACACCAGCGCGGCCGACGTCAGCGCCATCGCGGCGAGCGCGACCGTCTCCGCCGGATGACCGGCTTCGCTTCGCCGCAGTGGCTGCAACCCGAGTCTCGCCCAGGCGAGCGTTAAAATCCCTGCGAGCATCAGGCCGAACATCGAAAGCCGCGCCGCGTCGGCAAAAAACTGCCGCCAGCTCGCCAAGCCCCAGCCCGTTAGCAACAGCAGCGCTAAAGCTAGGGAGATCGCTACAGCGATCATTCCGGGAGAAGGGCGCGAGTTGCAGGTTTGGCTCGACAAGTAGAATGAAGCGGCGCACGGCTGGTCGTAAGACATGAAATATCACATCACGCCCGACGGAGTCCTCGAGACCACGCTCTCCGGCTTCGACCTTATCAACTTTCCGATGCTGAATAAAGGCACCGCGTTCACCGATGGGGAGCGCACCGACTTTGCCCTGCACGGGCTGTTGCCGCCGCATATCGGCAATCTTGACGACCAGGCGGCGCGGCGGCTGAACGCGTTGCGGAATTTCGAAACCGACTTCGAGCGCTACTCGTACCTGCGCGATCTGCAGGATACCAACGAGACCCTCTTCTACGCCGTGCTGACGCGCAACATCGAAGAGATGATGCCGCTCGTCTACACGCCGACGGTGGGCGAAGGCTGCCAGCGCTTCAGCGAGATCTGGCGGAAACCGCGCGGCTTGTTCCTGAGCTATCCCAACCAGAATCGCATCCGCGAGATTCTGTCGCACCATCGTTATGACAGCATTCGCGCCATCGTGGTCAGCGATGGCGAACGCATTCTCGGGCTCGGCGACCAAGGCGCCGGGGGCATGGGGATCCCCATCGGCAAGCTCGCGCTCTATACCGCCTGCGCGGGCATTCATCCCCAGGAATGTTTGCCGGTCCTGCTCGACGTGGGCACCGACAATCAGGAACTGCGTCGGGATCCCATTTACGTCGGCTGGCGTCACGAGCGGGTCCGCGGCCCCGAATATGACGCGTTTGTCGAGACATTCGTCAGCGCCGTGATCGACCGCTGGCCGCACGTCCTGCTGCAGTGGGAAGACTTCGCCGGCAACAATGCGGGACGCCTGCTGGAACGCTATCGCAACCGCCTCTGCACCTTCAACGACGACATCCAGGGCACTGCCGCCGTAGCCGCAGGAACGCTGTTGGCGGCCCTCAACGTCACCGGTATTCCGCTCACGGAGCAGCGAATTGCCTTGTTCGGCGCCGGATCGGCAGGTATCGGAATCGCCTCGCTTCTGCTGACGGCAATGAAAGACGCAGGCCTCAGTGACGAACAAGCGCGGCGGCGCTTCTATGCCGTCGATGTGAACGGATTGCTGATTGAAGGCATGCCCGGCATTCGGCCTGCCCAAGAACCGTTTGTGCAGCCGCGCTCCGCGGTTGTCAACTGGAAGCTCACTCGACCGGATCACATCAGCTTGTTGGAGGTCGTTCGCAACGCCAAGCCAACTGCCATGATCGGCGTCTCGGGACAGCCCGGCGCATTCACCGAAGAGGCGGTGCGCAGCATGGCTGCCGCTGTCGAACGACCCGTGATCTTTCCGCTGTCGAATCCCACTTCGCGGAGCGAGGCCACGCCCGAGGACCTGATGAAATGGACGGACGACCGTGCGATCATCGGCACCGGTAGTCCCTTCTCTCCGGTCGACTGTCATGGAAAGCTCATCCCCATCGACCAGACGAATAACTCTTATATTTTTCCCGGCGTCGGATTGGGCATTCTGTCGGTCAATGCGCGGCGGGTGACCGACTCGATGTTTATGGCCGCTGCGAAAGCGTTGGCCGAGCTCTCGCCCGCCCGGCAAGCCCATTGCGGACGCCTGCTTCCGCCGGTCACGGAACTCCGCTCGGTCTCCCTGGCCGTCGCCAAGGCCGTCGGGCTGCGGGCCATCGCTGATGGCGTCGCCAACCGGCTCGACGAACGCATCCTCGACGAATGCATTCGCCGGAATGTCTGGGAGGCTGCCTATCTTCCTTACCGGTACACCGGTACTCGCGAACGGAGCGAGATCAGTGCGGGCGGGTGATTACCTTCCGCCCCCGCCCTCGGTAAATCTGACGTTGATGAAAGCGTCCCGCTCCGTGGGCTTCCCTTCGGCGTTCATCCCCGGATAGGCGGCATGCAACACATGGTCGAGAGCTGCCTGGCTTAGGGACGGATCGGTGGTTTGCAGGGACTCGGCCTCTTGTACTTTGCCGTCCTCTCCGAGAATGGCGTGGACAATGACGGGCCCAACCGTCCCGGAATGTCCGGCAGGAACCGGAGCTATATCGGGAAAGCGCACTCCTGGCGCCAGCGTAGCTCTCGGTCCCAGCGCCAGCATCTGCGCCGAGGGCGTGAATAACTCAGGGCCTGCGGCCGCGGCATCTTGCAGACTGTCCACGTGGATCTGGAGCACGGTACGTCCGGCTTCCACGATCTTGATCTCGCGCGGCAAGGTGCGCCCATGAAAAGTCACGGCATCCTGGTAATCGTAAGTCGCATAAATGCCCGGCGCTTCGGAGGCGATCTGCAGCAAGCCAGAATGCGGGTCGATGCAAAACTCCGACTCGGTCCAGCGGCGTCCCGCGGTATACGACGTGTCGCCGGATCGCGATACGAAGGTGCACGTTACCTCTTTGCCGTTCCACTGGGCGCCGGCGAATCGGAGCAGCGAGTGAGACCAGTTCCCGGGTATGGGTCCAAAGACGGCCGTGCGGACCATCGCAACCCGCAGCGGCATGTCGATATCGATCTGATCGTAGGCTGCGGGACCGGAAAAAATGCGCAGTTGCGAGTAGCTGCCCAGATGCGCCGTCCAGCGCCCTTTGCCAAAGGCGACGAAGGTCTCTTCCATCCCGCCCGATCCTTCATAGCGAGACTGGCCGCTGGCGCTGAAGCTGAGCTTGAGGGTGAAGGGCTGGATACCGGGCTCGTGTAGAGTATTTTTCTGCCGGGCTTGTTCCATCAAGCCGAGGACCAGGGTGCGATCAACCGGATTGTCGAGCACCTTGGTAGGCCCGGTCACGGGCTCAAGCGGATCGTTAGCAACGAGTGGGGTGGAGATGCGGTTTTGGGCGAGACCAACCGAAGGCGGGAGCAGCAGAAGGCAAAGAGTTGCGGCAAATCGAGTAACACGCATTGCGCCCCCAATCGCACTCCAGGCCGGTGTGACCTCACTGATCTTAGGAGAATCCTAGTAGTACCGCAAGCCGGCGGTGACGACAATCAGCAGCTCTGAAACTGACATCGTCAATGCTTCCACGCCGGCGCTTGTCTTCGCGCAGCAGCTCTCCCCCTAGGTGCGGAGGGCATCAAGTTTGTGACTACCTGTAACTTTCCTGCTTCCATCCAAGCAACAGTAAGGCCGCCCCATAACTCTCAATAGCCTGCAAAGGTCGCCTACACCTCTGGGACGACATTTGCCATTCACCAGGCCATGTAAGGGGAACTCCATGAAGCTGTCCGTGCGTTGTTTCATCTACATCGCGCTTCTCACTTTTTTCACACTCAGCATCCCGGCGGTCGCGCAATTCAACGCCTCGATTCAAGGTACCGTGGAAGACCCGACGGGAGCGGTGGTTCCCGGCGCGAACGTAACCGCTACCAACCAATCGACCAGCGTAAGCAAGACTGCACAAACCAGTGGCAACGGTTTCTACCGGCTGGGCGAACTTCAGCCCGGCGCTTATACCGTGAAAGTGGAAGCCCAGGGATTTCAACCGAACACGACACAAAACGTGCAAGTCGCCGCCGAGCAGCCCCGCGGACTCAACGTGCAGTTGAAAACCGCTGGCGCGACCCAGACCGTCGAGGTGACGGTAACCACGCCTGAACTGCAAACCGAGAACGGCAGCGTGGAAGGTCAGATCACCAGCCAGCAGCTGCAGCAATTGCCCAGCTACGGTCGCGATCCTTATTCCGATCTCCGGCTGGCCCCCGGCGTCTTTGGACAGGGCGGCATCAGCAATGGCGGCGGCGCGGTGAATCTGCCGAATACCACCGGCCCTGGCGGCAGCTCGCTGGGTATCTTCCAGACCGAGAACCAGGTACCCATCTCCGCCAACGGCCAGCGCATCTCGTCGAACAGCTACATGATCGACGGCGTCAGCGTGAACAGCCAGACCTGGGGCGGCGCCGCCGTGGTCACGCCGAACATGGACGCGGTGCAGGAAGTCAATGTAACCACCAGTAGCTATTCGGCGCTCGACAGCCGCAATTCGGGGGCGATCGTGAAGGTGGTCACCAAGAGCGGCACCAACCAGTTCCACGGTGACGGCTTCTTCCAGTATCAGGATCCGAATCTCAATGCGTATAACAAGTACGGCGGTCCCGCAATCGGCTCCACGCCGGTTCGCGTCGACAATAATTGGAAGCAATTCGGCGGCGCTGTCGGTGGACCGATCCTGAAAGACAAGCTGTTCTTCTTCGTCTCCTACGAGGGGCTGCGCAGCAACAACCTCACCTATTCGGCTCCCACGTATGTCGAGTCGCCCCAATTCCGCAGCATGCTGCATGCCGCTTATCCCGGCTCTTTTGCCGATCAGATCGTGAATCAACCGGGAATCGCTCCGGGCATTGCGCAGGTTTACACCCCCACCTGCCAGCTCTTCACCCAGGCCAGCTTGCCCTGCCAGGTGGTGGGAGGCGGCCTTGATATCGGTTCGCCGATGGGCGCTCCCGGGACGTACGTTCCCACGCTGACCGGCGGCGGCCTCGACGGGATACCCGACCTGCAGTACGTGCAGATCGCAACTCCCAGCACCGCGTCGCCGAACCAGTACAACGGCCGCCTCGATTACCACTTCGGACAGCAGCAATTTTCCGCCAGCGGCTTCCTCACCAAGGGCAACCTGCTCGAATCCGACTCGCTGGCCCGGCCGGCCGATGCCATTCATTTCAAGCCGACCAACGAAGCCCTGATGCTGGCCTGGATTTCGAACATTACTCCCACTCTGCTCAACGAGGCGCGCTTCAACGTGACCCGTTGGGCCTACAATACGGTCAACGGCTCCGGTATCAACTGGGGCCTCCCGGGTATCGATGCCGAGGGATTTCCTTCGGGCAATTTCCGTATTCAATGGGGACAGCCCGGCAACAACGTCGGCACGCCGGCAATTTTTGCCGAGAACACCTACCAGGCCAGCGACACGGTTACCAAGATTTTCGGCAGCCACGCTCTCCGCTTCGGCGGCCAGTACAACTGGGAGCAGAACAACGACACGCCCGCCGGACAGGCGCGCCCGCAATATGCTTTTACGGGATTGTGGAACCTGTTTAACTCGGCTCCCTTATTTGAAGGCATTACGGCGAATCCGCTGCTGAACGTGCCCTCGACGGGCCATCAGAACTTCCGCACCCACTACTACGCGGCGTTCTTCCAGGATGACTGGAAGGTGAAGCCGACGCTGACGCTCAACTTGGGTCTGCGTTACGAGTTCTACAGTCCCTTGCAGGACTTGCAGAACCAGATCACCAACCTGTTCATTCCTCCCGACTACAACACCGGCCTGCTCAATGCCAGCGTTCACACGCTCGGCCAATACTACAAGCCGGATCGCAACAACTTTGCTCCGCGCATCGGTTTTGCCTGGAGTCCGAACAAATACGAAGGCAAGATCGTTTTCCGTGGAGGCTTCGGCATCAGCTACGACCGCGTTCCCGAAACGCTACTGTTGAACTCGCGCGCCAACCCACCGTACCAGGCGAACTTCGGCTTCTGTTGCGGCAATGCCGGGGATCCCTTTAACGGCGGTCTGATCCAGCTCAGCACCAGCAGCAACTCCATCTACGGATACACCCTTAGCCCGCTGGTCGCGTCGCAAATCAAGTTCGGCCCGAACAACTTGCCCATCGGCACCGGCGTTGAGGTTTGGGGCACGCCCCAGAATTTCCCCAATCCTTACGTCTATGTGTATTCGTTCGAGATGCAGAACCAGTTGCCCGACAACTTCGTCTTCGTGATGGGATACCAAGGCAGCGACACGCACAAAGAAACGCGCATCCTCAACCAGAACTACGTTTTCGGGGCTGTCAATCCTTCGATCACCAACGCTTACGTGGTCGAGCCGGACATCAACGGCAACTTCAACTCACTGAACCTGCGGCTCACCCGCAATTTCGCCAATAATCTCCAGATGGCGGTGAACTACCGTTGGAGCAAGAGCCTGGATCAGTTGTCGTATGGCGGTCCCGGATTCGTGACCAACCAGACCTATCCGCAGAACCTGAAGTACGAGTACGGGCCGTCAGACTTTGACGCCCGCCACTTTGTGACTGCGTCGGCGGTCTACTACCTGCCGGGTTCGCACCGCAAAGATTGGGTTGGCACCGTCTTCGGCGGATTCGAGTTGAGCGGCATCTTCACCTTCAACACGGGCCTGCCATGGACTCCGGTCAGCAGTCAGTATTGCCTGCCGGTCGCCAGCCAGTGCTTGAGCCCCATCCGGCCAAGTGCAGTCATTGCGCCCATCGTCTACAGTAACTCCAACTCAGCCCTGACGACTCCGAACGTGAACTTCCCCGGTGGAGGTCTGCTTTACTTCAACACCCATCCCGGCATTCCGGCCATCGGACGCAACAGCTTCCGCGGACCGGATTTCCGCGGAATCGATCTGAGCCTGTCGAAGAATTTCCGGCTTGACACACTTGGCATGCCGGAGGGATCGCTTATTCAACTGCGGGCGAATGCCTACAACGTCTTCAATATCCTGAACCTGACGCCGTTCAACTTCGGCGACGCCAACACGAACATCACCGATCCGACCTTCGGCCGCGCGGAGAGCGCCGAAGCTGGCCGTGTGATTGAACTGGAAGCCCGTTTCCAGTTCTAACGTCTCCATCGCCCGGGCGGCCCGCAGGCGCCGCCCGGCCCACATCCCCTCGCCATCATCTAGAATCAAGAAGCCTGACCGTTCCGCCTGGGACAGGCAATTTTCCTTATCGTTGCGGCAGGAGGCAGGTTGGGTAACGGAAGACGCGGACCGACGCGCCGGGAAGTGCTATCTCTTCTCGCCAAGGGTGCCCTTGTCTATCCCTTCGCCACGTCGGCCGCCTTGGGACAGCTTCAAAAGGCTCCTCCGCCTACCATTCAGCCCATTCCTCCCAATTGGGAACTGACGACCGACGAGCTTCTGGAAGAAATTGTCAGCCGTGCCTTCCTGTTTTTCTGGATCGAAGCGGGAAGCCGCACCGGGCTGGTGCGCGATCGCGCTTTGGCCGACGGCGGGCCCGACCGGCGGCGCATCGCCAGCATTGCGGCCACGGGTTATGGCTTGGGCGCTCTGTGCATCGGCCACGAACGCGAATACCTTCCCGCCCATCGCATCCGCGCCCGTGTGGTCGCTACCCTCAACTTCGTGCTCAATCACACCGAGCATGTCAACGGTTTCTTCTACCACTTCATCGACATCGATACCGGCAAGCGCATGATCCGCTCGGAAGTCTCGCCCATCGATACCAGCATTCTTCTTTGCGGCGTGCTGACGGCGCGCGCCTACTTCCATGATCCTGAGATTACGCATCTGGCCAATACCATCTATCGCCGCGTCAATTGGCGATGGATGTTGAACGGCGGCAAGACCTTCGCCATGGGCTGGACGCCCGAATATAAATTCATCGGCGCGCGCTGGGACACCTATTGCGAATTGATGATGATGTACCTGCTTGCCATCGCAGCGCCCATCTACAACATCAGCCCGGGGTCGTGGGATGCCATACGGCGTCCGATCATCGAGTACGAAGGCTATACCTACATCAGCGGCCGGGATCCGCTGTTCGTGCATCAGTACTCCCACGCCTGGTTCGACTTTCGCAACCAGCGCGACAAGTACGCCGACTATTTCAAGAACTCCACCATCGCCACCTACGTTCACAAGTTGTTCTGCCAGTCGCTGCGCTGGCGCTTTCCCGACTATGAAACCAACGCGTGGGGCATCACGGCTTCCGATTCGCGCTATGGCTATCAGGCCTGGGGAGGCCCGCCGGAGATTGGACGCATCGACGGCAGCCTGGTTCCCTGCGCTCCCGGCGGATCGATTCCCTTCCTGCCCCAAGCGACGCTCGACTGCATCGCCAACCTCTACAACCGCTATGGTCTACAAGCCTGGAAGAGATATGGATTTGTCGATGCCTTTAATCCGCTGATCGGCTGGACCGACCTGGACGTGATCGGCATCGATCAGGGCATCACCATGCTGATGGCGGAGAATCACCGTACTGGCTTTATCTGGAAGAACTTCATGAAGAATCGCGAGGCACTGCGCGCCATGAAACTGGTTGGCTTCCGGTCCTCGGCACCAGTCGTCCCTACCACTTAAGTTCAATTCTTGGCACCTTGGTACCTGTTTTTTGATCCACTTTTCGCGTAGACTGGTCAGCGTCTCTGATTCAGGGGTTTTGACAGTCGGCGATTGGTGCCGGCTGTAACAAAGTGTCCCCCTGTAGCGACGGTTCCCCCCTCCAGCCGCTGATCGGAGCGATAGCTAAAGTCTGTCGTGGCAATGCCGGAGTCCTCGCTCAGGCGTTATCTCGCAATCGATCCCGAGGATAGTGGGAGCTGTGTTCTCCTCGCATTTCAACTACGCGGCACTGCCCAGCCTTATCGCCCTGGCCGTTCTGGTGGGCGTCTTTCGGTCAATTCTTCGTCGCGAATCCAGCGAGCAGCTTAACTTGTGGCTCATCAGCTGGGTGTTGGTGCTGCTGCACTTCTTCGCGCTTTTCATGGATGTGGGAGACGGTCTTCGTCACCGGATCTGGGAGGCGGTTTCTCTCGACACCCTTGCGCTGGCTGGAGTCGCCTTCCTGATCTCCGTCTGTTTTCAGCAGGGAGACCGACCCCGTCGAGCTCTTCTTGCCCTGGTTATCGGGTTGCCGGCGCTGGGCTACCTCAACTCGGTTCTTGCCAATGTCACCACTCCTTGGGTGTATTACGGAGCGGTCCTCGTCGCCTGCGCCGGGCTGTCTGTAATGCTTTGGGACTATTACGGCCGGATCTCAGCCTTTCTGATCACTGTGCTGCTGGCGGTGAACGGCATTGGCGTCTTGCTGGGCTGGCTGGTATGGCGCGGTACGCCGGAGCTCGGTATCGAGTACATCCTGTCGGCAATTTATATCTTCGTCGCGGTCGCGTATTGGCGGAGCCGGAGGCGCGCCACCGCCGGAGTTCTCACCACCACTCTGGGATTCGTCGCCTGGGGTTCGGTGTTCCCCATAGGACTGTTTCTTTACTTCAAGATGCCGGGCGCCCACGTCGAATCGGAAGTGTGGAACCTCCCTAAATACTTCGTGGCAGTAGGAATGATTCTTACCTTGCTCGAGGAGCAGGTGGAAAAAAACGAGCACCTGGCCTATCACGACGCGCTCACCGGTCTTCCCAACCGCCGGCTCCTGGCCGACCGGCTCGATCGGGCCTTGGCCGGCGCGCAACGCTCAGCCACGAAAGTCGCAGTGCTGGTGCTGGACCTCGATACCTTCAAAGAAGTGAACGACACCCTGGGACATAGCGTGGGCGATCGCTTGCTGGAGCAGATCGTCGGCCGTCTTGCCAGCCGGGTTCGCGCCTCCGACACTCTTTCGCGCTCCGGTGGCGATGAGTTCACCGTGATCAGCGAAGTGGCGGATGCAGCCGGAGCCGACGCGCTGGCCGAGGCGTTGGTTTCAGTCTTGCGTGAGCCGTTCCAGATCGAGGAACACACCTTGACGGCCGGTGTCAGCGTCGGAGTAGCCTTGTATCCCGACAATGCCCGGCTCGCCGACGACCTTCGTGCGGCCGCCGACAAGGCCATGTACGCCGCCAAACGCGCCGGTCGCAACCGCTACATCGTGTGCGAAGGCCTCTACGCGTCGTAGACGCCGACTCCCTCTAGGGCGCGAAGAAACCGAAAATGTCCAGGATCAGATTGGTCGTCCCCGCCGCGTAAGCGTCAATAGCGCCATTCAGGGTCGGCACGATTGCCATGTTGTTCGTGATCGCTCCATCCGGCGCATTCAGGGTCGCAACCACTGGGCGCGTCTCCGTGTCTGGCCATAGCGTCAGATACCCCACCGGACCCTGAGGGACTGCCGTTGCGTTGAACACATAAGCCTGCGCTAAGGGGTTGACCTCGCACGCGCTATTCTCCACCTGAATGGGCGCCAAGGTTCCGTTGAATGCTCCAGAGGTCTGCCGCGTATCCAGAACGCGACACGGGGCAACCGCATACAGCGACAGCCCGCCTGAGCTAGCGGGAGCGAAATAGCCGTTCACATCGATGATCAGCGCCGCGTTGGCCGTAGCGTACACATTGATGTCACCGTTGCTGGCGGCGCCAGGCACGATGGCCGCATTCGCTGTGGTCACGCCTTTGGGATCGTTCAAAGTCGCCACCACAGGCTGTTGCTGGTCCGAGGGCCAGGCGGTCAGATAGCTCAGAGGGCCTTGCGGCACGACCGCAAAGTTGAGGGAATAGGCCACCGCCGTTGGAGGAATGTTGCAGGTGTTGTCCGTCCGGATGGGGAAATCTCGAATCTTGCCCCCGACAAGATTTGGTCCCCCGAGTGGCCCAGTCGCTCCGCGCGTATCCACCACGCGACACGGTGTGAGCGGATAAAACGCCAGCGCATCGGACTGGCTGGCCGGGACAAAATATCCATTGACGTCGAGGATGACATCGGTGGTCTGAGTGGCAAAGACGCTGATGGCCTGGTTCGCTCCGGCGGGTACGATTGCCGCATTGGACTTGGTCCGGCCGTCGATGGAGTTCAGAGTGGCGACAAGAGGCCGCTCCTCGCCAGTCGGCCAGACCGTTAAATACGAGAGCGTTCCCCGGGGCACTACCGCAACGTTCAGCGAATAGGCGGCCGCGGTGCTCGGAATCCCGCATGCACCCTGCGGAAGCGGGAAGTCCCGCGAGGTTTGTCCCTGAATCGCAGGTCCGCCGAACGGCCCGTTGGCATTCCGCGTATCCACAACACGGCACGGCGTAATGGGAATGAAGCGCAGCGGAGGAGCCGACGCGCCCCCGATCACCGATACCGTATTGTCGCCTGCGTTGGTTACATAGATCCGATTGGTCGAAGCATTCACCGCAACCCCGGCAGGGCCATTCCCAACCACCAGGGTGATCCACGTCAAATTCGCGCCATCCACGGCCCTGAGCTTGTTGTCGGCTCCCCCGACGTAGATGGTATTCGTAACCTCATTCACCGCGATGTCATGAGCATCGATAACCGGGGCGCCCAGGTTGACCGAATTGGCGGTCTGGCTGGCACCGTCGATGATCCAGAGGTTGGAGTCGCCACTGTCTCCGAGGTAAATCATATTCGTGACCGAATTCACCGCCAGGGCAACCGGGCCGGATCCGACGGGAACGACGCTCGCCGTGAGGTTGGCTCCGTTGATTACGGTAAGTTCCGAGTCACCGCTGGGAACATAGATTTTATTTGTCGTCGAATCGAGCGCGATGTTGGTGGGTCCGACGCCGACGTTGACAGATACCGTGTTGTCGTTCGCGCCGTTGACCACCGACACGGTTCCTCGCGCGCCGTTGCACGAGCTATTGACGAGCTGCGCACACAGATTTGCAACGTAGATGGTATTGCTGACGGAATTGACGGCGACGGCAAAAGGATCGGCTCCGACGGCCAATACCGATTTCACCGCGTTAGTCGCGCCGTCAACCACGGTGACGCCCCCGGCGACGCATGTGGTGCCACAAGAACTGGCCACATAAATCAGGTTCGTTACAGAATTCAGAGCCAGGGCGACCGGATTGTGCAGGATTGGGACCGCGGTGGTGGTCTGTGTCACGCCGTCAAGCACGAAGAGAAAATCAAGGCCGGAGTAAAGGAGATAGATCTTATTCGTGGCGGAGTTAACGGCAATCTGTATTGCCGTCCCAGACCCTATCCTGGTCACGGTATCCGTCGCCCCGTCAATCGCAGCCAGTGGCGTTCCCGAGACATAAGTCTTATTGGTGACGGGGTTTGCGGCTACCACACCAGGAGAAGTGCCAACCTGTACGGTCGCTAACACCTGTTGCGCAACACCTTGCAGCGACAAACCGAGAAAGAACAGAACTATGAACACAGACTTGCGCACACGAGACATATCGACCGGGGCTCCTCTTTGGTGGAGATGGTTAGGGCTGTGGGAAGTGGGTACGGCGAATCTTAGCACAGCCCGGCGTGCCGGCTAGAACAACTTCAAGAATACAGACAAAATCTTAGGCCGGTCTGCTGGCAACATATCTTCAGGTTCCATCACGGAATTCTAAATAGATAGTTGACGCATAAAGAATAATAAACCGTCCCACGCCGGCGCAGCTTCCATTTGGAGGGAAGAAAGCCCGAAGGAATCTCCGGGCCTGTCGCTTGAGGGAACGGAGAGCTACGCGTGAGCGGGATCGGCTTTCTCGGCTTCGATGCCCAGCTCCTGCATCGCGGCTTGCGCCTTCTGCGGATCGAACTTGCCTTCGCGCGCCAGCCGCGACAACGCCGCACTCGCGATCGACTCGGCATTCACCTCGAAGTGTCGCCGCAGATGCTGGCGGTTGTCGCTACGGCCGAAGCCGTCGGTGCCCAGCGTCACCAGACGGCTGCCCAGCCATGGCGAAAGCTGATCGGGAACCGCCTTCATGTAATCGGAGGCGGCGACGATCGGGCCCTCGGCTCCTTCGATCGCCTTCAGGATATACGGCTTCTTCTCGGCCTCGGTGGGATGCAGTCGGTTCCAGCGTTCGATGTCCAGCGCATCGCGGCGAAGCTCGTTGTAGCTGGTCACGCTCCACACGTCGGCTGCGATACCGTATTTCTCCGCCAGAATTTCCTGGGCGCGCAACGCTTCGTTCAAAATGGACCGCTACCGAATAGTTGCACCACGGCCTTGCCCTCGGCAGCAGCGGTTCACCTTGTAGATGCCGCGCAGAATGCCCTCTTCGGAGCCGGCCGGCATCTCGGGCATCGGATAGTCTTCGTTGTACAGCGTGATGTAGTAGAAGCGATCTTCGCCCTCCACGTACATGCGCCGGATGCCATCCTGCACGATCACCGCGATCTCGTACACGTAGGCCGGATCGTAGGTCGCGCAAGTTGGTACCGTGCTCGCCAACACGATGCTGTGTCCGTCCTGGTGCTGCAAACCCTCGCCCGAAAGCGTCGTGCGGCCGGCGGTGCCGCCCATCAGGAAGCCCTTGCCGCGCGCGTCGGCAAACGCCCAGACCATGTCGCCGATGCGCTGGAAGCCGAACATCGAGTAGTAGGTGAAGAACGGAATCATCGGCACTTTGTAGTTCGCGTACGCCGTGCCCGCGGCGGTGAACGACGCCATCGAGCCCGCCTCGGTGATGCCTTCTTCCAGTATCTGCCCGTCCTTTTCCTCGCGGTAGTACAGCAGCATGTCCTGGTCGTGCGGCTTGTAGAGCTGGCCCTGGCTGGCGTAGATGCCTACCTGGCGGATGATCGATTCCATGCCGAAGGTGCGGCCTTCGTCGGGAATGATCGGCACGATCAGCTTGCCGATCTTCGGCTCCTTCAGCAACTGCCGGAGCATGCTGACGAAGCCCATGGTGGTCGATACCGCGCGACCCTTCGAGCCTGCCAGCGACTCCGCGAATTCCGCCAGCGCGGGCGCCGCGAAACTCGACTTGGGCACGCTGCGGGTGGGAATGAATCCGCCCAGCACGCGCCGCCGCTCCTGCATGTATTGAATTTCCCGACTGTCGTCGGCGGGACGGTAGAGCGAGCCCTCGCGGGCCGCCTTATCGGGAATGGGAATCTCGAAGCGCGCACGGAACGCCGAGAGTGCCTGGTCGGCCAGCTTCTTCTCCTGAGTGCGTCGCGTTGCGCGCCTCGGCCGAGCCCAAGCCATAGCCCTTCACCGTGTGCGCCAGGATCACCGTCGGTCCGCCGGTATGTTCCACGGCACGCTTGTAGGCGTTGTAAACCTTCTGCGGATCGTGACCGCCGCGGGTCAAGCGATGCAGTTGATCGTCGCTCAGGTCGGAAACCAGTTCCAGCAGTTCGGGATACTTGCCGAAGAATTCGCGACGGATGTACGCGCCGCCCTTGGCTTTGAAGCTCTGGGCTTCGCCGTCGACGATCTCTTCGATGCGCTTGAGCAGCAGGCCCGATTTGTCTTTGGCGAACAGGCGGTCCCAGTCGGATCCCCAGATCACCTTGATGACGTTCCAGCCGGCGCCGCGGAAAGCGGCTTCCAGTTCGTTGATGATCTTGCCGTTGCCGCGCACCGGACCATCCAGCCGCTGCAAGTTGCAGTTCACCACGAAGATCAGATTGTCGAGCTTCTCGCGCGAGCCCAAGGTCAACGAGCCCATCGTCTCCGGCTCGTCCGTCTCGCCATCGCCGACGAATGCCCAGACCTTGCGCGGCGTCGCAGGAATGATGCCGCGGTTCTCCAGGTAGCGCATGAAGCGCGCCTGGTAGATCGCGTTCAGCGGGCCGAGTCCCATCGAAACCGTCGGGAACCGCCAGAAATCGGGCATCAGCCAGGGATGCGGATACGACGACAAGCCCGGCTCGCCCGCAGTTCGTGGCGGAAATTCTTTACCTGCTCTTCGCTCAGCCGGCCTTCCAGAAAGGCGCGCGAATACACGCCCGGCGAAGCGTGGCCCTGGAAGTAAATGAAGTCGCCGGGCTGATCGCCGTACTTGGCGTGGAAGAAGTGGTTGAATCCGACCTCGAGCAGCGTCGCCAGCGAGGAGTACGTGGAAATGTGGCCGCCGATGCCGGGGTCTTTCTTGTTCTGGCGATGCACCATGGCCATCGCGTTCCAGCGGATCAGGCTCTTGATGCGGCGCTCCAGTTCGCGGTCGCCCGGATACGGAACTTCATCCTCGACGGGAATCGTATTGAGATACGGCGTGTTCAGCTGGACCGGAACATCCACGCCCGCCGTGCGCGCGCGTTCCACCAGTGCACCCAGCAGTTCGCTCCTTGGTTGGGCCCTCGTCGTCTACGACCTGGTCGAATGCCTCAATCCACTCCGCAACTTCCTCTTCGGGATCTACTTCCGGCTTCACGGGAAACTCGAGTACGGGATTCAACGACTTATGTAGCGCCACTCTCACCTCAAAGATTGCTTGCTGTTCGGGTGCACCCGCCCGAATACACCAGGAGAGGTGCATCATTTTCATGACCTAATAGGAAACGGTTCACTGTAAAAGATGCAGGGCAAGTTCGATCGCTTCTTTTCGTCGCTTGGCGGATCGTCGCTTAGGGGCCGGCGGTTCGGAAACCGGACGGCCACCCGGCATCTACAGCAAGCCGAATGCATCGACGGCACGGGCCACAAGCCCTGCTATTGTCTGCGATTCCTACACTCCACTGGTGATAGCTACGATTCTAACAAACGTAGCGCAAATGAAAATGCGCAGGCAAGTGGCGCCTGCGCGTATGGGCTTTTTTCAGCAACTCACAATCGGTCCAAACCAACACGTACACCTCGCGCCCACAGGGCGAGAGACGCAGAGCAGTTCACCGTACAGCCGGGCAGTGCCTGCTTACCAGGTGTTGTTCATACGCTCCACGACCCACATCGCCCCTACCGCGACAATGAGCAGGCCGGACAGCGCTCCTAAAATGCGAACAGCAGGAGTTATCTTCTTCATCCGTAATTGAAGCGCTTCTTGTTCAAGACGAAGGTTAGAGCTGGACTCGTCAAGGAAGAGCTGATCATCTTCATGCATGCTCAGCGTGCTGCGGTAGATCAGAAGAATAATCAGCACTACCGTAATGGCTGCCCAGGCAATCAGCAGCATGGTCATCGACATTAGCCACCTCGGTTCGTTGCGAACCGGTCCCGCGCCTGTGGGCTTGCCTCGCCCACCAGGTTGGGGGCCCTCACTAACAGAAATTATAGCTCCAGCCGCGGGCGGTAAGAGCAAATAATTCCATCAGGAGCCACTCGCATTACGGGGTTCTTTGAATCGCTGAAACCGCAGGCTAAAACGGGCTTTTCGCGACCATGTGCATGTCTCAGCATCTAAAACTGGTAGCGCCGTTTGAGGCGAGTTCCCTCTGTTTGAGGGGAGTTCCCTCTGCACCCCGGGAAGGGAACCGATAGGGAGATCGTCCTCGTTTCCCGGACGGGCGCCTTTGCTATAATCGAGATTCGTAGAGGAGAGAGGCATGGCAACCACTACTACAACACCGAATACCACGACCACGACTCCAACCGTTGATGTTAAGCCCGTTGCGTTCACCGGAACTGCCGTCAACAAAGTGAAGGAAATCATGGCCCAGCAGAATCCAGTGCCGGCCGGGCTGCGCGTAGGCGTGGTTGGCGGAGGATGCTCGGGTTTCTCCTACTCCATGTCGTTCGAAAATGGCGCAGGCACGATGGACGAGACCTTCGAAGGGAGGTCTGAAGGTTTTCGTCGATGCCGCTGCGCTGATGTATTTGAAGGGCGTCACCGTGGATTACGTCGAGACATTGGAAGGCGCGGGCTTCAAGTTTGAGAATCCGAACGTAAAGAGCACCTGCGGATGCGGTTCGTCGTTCAGCGTGTAACTTTTTCGCGCGGCGCGATTTACAGGCCCTTCCCTTCCGGGACGGGCCTTTTGTTTTGCTCCGCAACGCTCGTGCTCTACCGGGGTTTGATACCACCGGCAGCCGGCAGACTGTACCTCGACTGCTCGCACCTTATACAATGTGCTTTCCTTCTGAGATTCAAGATCCGCCGAGGTGACCACTGGGAGTGTGGATGGCGTTTTTTTCGTAAAGAACCGTTTTATTGGTATTTCCTATTTTCCTCCTGTTTCTTTGGCTGGGGTGTGGTGACACCTATCGGCCAGTGGCAAATCCGATCATCGGGCCCGGCGGCCAACCGCAACTTGTGAATTACGCATTTATTGCCAGCGCAGGCAGCAGCGGCAATGGCGCCGCTACCCAGGTCGATGTCTCCGGCAATACCAGCCTTTCCGTCACCTACGCCGGAAGCGGTTCCTCGTACGAAGTGTTCCTGCCTCCCAGCAACAACGCGCTGTTCGTGGCGAATAGTCTGGCTGACACTGTGACCGAGATTGATATCATCGGCGGCACCACTCCCACCACCATCGGATTGTTAGCCGGCTCCCATCCCATCGGGATGGCTTCCACCGCGGCCGGGACGATCTACGTCGCCAACTCGGGCGCCAATGCAACCTGTCCGAACAGCGGATCGCTCAGCCTGATTGACACTTCGAACCTGGTCGCCAGCACCACTGTCTGCGTCGGACTGAACCCGGTCGCCATCACGGAAGCTCCCAATGGCGGCAACGTGTACGTTGTCAATGCCGGCGACAACAGCGTTTCGGCTTACACTCCGAGTGCCAAGAGCGTGACTCCCATCACGACCGGCATCGGGCTCAATCCCAGGTTTGCCGTTCCCAGCTTAGACGGTACTTATATTTACGTGGTGACGGCGGGAGACGGGACCAATCCCGGAGCGCTGGACCTGATCGCCACGGCAAGCAATACCGTGGTGGCCAGCGTGCCGCTCGGCGTTTCCCCAACCTATGCGTTGCTTGACCCTAATCGTAATCGCCTGTATGTAACCAACAAGGGAAGCAATAGCGTAATGGCGTTCGACGCCTCGAATGTCAACCTGACGAATACCCCTGTTATCCCGCTGCTGGGCACCGCCAACGTGGGAAGCGCTCCCGTGTCGGTGGCGGCTTTGCCGAACGGGACGAAGTTCTACACTGCGAATTCCGGGTCGAATGACGTGACCGTG
>CAWFHH010000001.1:0-380190 GCA_963815555.1 uncultured Acidobacteriaceae bacterium | reverse complement strand
CCGCACACCCTACTCGCTCACCGGGAGGAGTCTGGGGAAGGGGCGAGTGGTTATTCGACACGAACTCCCAGGTCTCGAACAGCGCGAGACCCGGGGCACCCAGCAAAGGGCCGCAACGGCGCACCTGAAGGTGCGCCCCTTCAAAACCTGCCCCCCTTCAAAACGAAGACCACTGGTTTCCGGTGTGATGGAGAACACCGGGGATGGTTTATCCGGACGAAAGTCCCAGGTCTCGAACGGCGCGAGACCCTTCGGCAAGCTCAGAGCAGGCTCTGGGGCACCCGCACACCCTACTCGCTCACCGGGAGGAGTCTGGGGAAGGGGCGAGTGGTTTATCGACACGAGCTCCCCGGTCTCGGACAGCGCGAGACCCTTTGGCAAGCTCAGGGCAGGCTCCGGGGCACCCGGCCTCGTCGGGATGACAAGAAGCAAAGGGTCGCAACGGCGCACCTGAAGGTGCGCCCCTTCAGAACCTGCCCCCCTTCAAAACGGAAGACCACGGGCACAGCATCAACCTGCCCGACTAGCCAACACAGGCTATTCTGAGATGTGACTGCGACGCCACCCACACGCGCCAAGACCCGGCTTCGGAGGAGGTCCCTAATCTTCTTTCTTCGATGGCTTGCTATCGGCGTGGTGCTTCTCTGGTCGCTGGCCGCGCTGGTGCTGGTGGCCGCCCGCTGGATCGACCCGCCGACAACCGCAGTGCACATCCAGCGCCGTCTTGCAGGCCTGGATTCATGGCACGCAATATCACGAACGCTATAAATTCGTTCCCCTCAGTCAGATTTCGCTCGACCTGCAGCATGCTGTCATCGCCGCAGAAGACACCCACTTCTACCAGCACCATGGATTCGATTGGCACGAGATGCAAATCGCCGCCGAAGATGATATGGAAGGCGAGCGCACGCGTGGAGCTTCCACCCTTACGCAGCAACTGGTAAAGAACCTGTTCTTCGGAACGGGCCGCTCCATCCTGCGCAAGGGCGCGGAGGCCACGCTGGTGCCGGTGGCCGAATTCGTTCTCGGCAAACAGCGTATTTTGGAGCTATACCTCAACGTGGTCGAATGGGGCCACGGCATTTATGGTGCAGAGTCGGCGTGCCGTTACTACGACGAAACGTCGGCCCGAACGATCGGACGGCAGGAGTCGGCACGGCTGGCAGCAATTCTGCCGGCTCCCCTGAAACGACGTCCCGAGCGCATGAACAACTACAGCGCGATCATCCTGAAGCGGATGGACCAGATGGGTTGGTAATCGAGGCTCACATTTTGCCCATGCCGGGGTACTCCGGGTCTCGCGGCATTCGAGACCTGGGCGAAGCCTCAATGCGGAAAACGGTCGGTTGGAACAACTTCAGCCTTCAGTCCAACCCACTCCTTCACCCGAACCGCGTCCTGGAGAACACAGGCGAATGCTCGGTCAGCACGGAAGCCCAGGTCTCGGAAAGCGCGAAATCCGGGGCACCCGGCGCCCTGTCGGAAACCGCGCTCAAGCTTCGCGTGAGGGGCCAATCCGCCGTAAAGTCCCGACGAATTGTGCTAGATTCGAGAGACGGTGAGTCTGTGAATGGATGCCCCCTACGACGCCCGGGCCGCTGGCTTAGCTTGGCTGTCGTTCTAGTCGCCTTGGCGTTGGCTTTCGCCACGACGCAAGCCAGGGCCCAATCGCCGACACCGAGTACGCCTCCTTGCTCCGACGATCCTCCCACCTTGAAGCGAGGCGCACAGCCCACTCTGCCTCCCTGTCCTGAGCCGCCGCCGTCCGAGTCGGGCTCTGAGGAGCCCGTATCCAGACCTTCGCTGCCTCCTTCCGCACCCTTGATCGAACGGGCCAAAGAGGCGGCATTCCAGTTTTCGCAGAAGCTTCCGAACTTTATTTGCCAGGAGCAAATGTCGCGGTTTACCCAGCAAGGCCGCGGGGAGAAAGTGCTGCAGGACATGGTTTCGGCTGAAATCATTTTCGAGGACGGCGAGGAAAGCTACCGTAACCTGAAGATCAATAATCGAGCCACCGACAAGCACCTGCAGGAAATCGATGGCTCGTGGTCCACCGGAGAATTCGCAACTGCGTTGCTGAACCTGTTTGACCCCGCTTCGCGGGCGCAGTTCCGCTCGAGAGGTTCGACTACCATTTCGGGCTTGCGTGCCGAGGTTTACGACTTCCAGGTACAGGGTGAATACTCACACTGGAGGTTGTCGGTCGGCTCTCAGACTGTGACTACGGCTTACACCGGCTCGGTGTGGGTGGATCCGAGTACCGCGCGCGTGCTGCGCATCGAGATGCAGGCCCGCAACATACCGTCCGATTTCCCGATCGATGCGGTCGAATCCGCGATCGATTATGCGTACGTGCTGGTTGGCGAGAAATCGTTTCTGCTTCCGGTCCATGCCGAGAGCCTGGGCTGCCAACGGGGTAGCAGCCAATGTAGCCACAATGTCATCGACTTCCGCAATTATCACGAATTCAAAGGCGAAAGCAGGATCATTCCCTGATTTGGGCCGACCCTCTCAGACGGATGCCCGGTGCCGGCTGCCAGGTCTCGAACGGCGGCGAGACCCGGGGCGCCCTGCATCTAAGTTACAGGTGCGAGATTCGCGCTGTACAGGAAAGGAGTTTGTCCCATGGAATCTGCCTCTGCATCCATCGATGAGAAGATCAAGCAACTTGGGGACTGGCGCGGGAAGACGCTGGCGAAAGTGCGCGACATCGTACACCAAGCAGACCCTGAGATCGTCGAAGAGTGGAAGTGGGCCAAGGCGACATCGCCAGGAACTCCCGTGTGGTCCCACGGCGGGATCGTGTGCACGGGAGAGACGTACAAGAGTGTTGTCAAGATGACGTTTGCCAAGGGGGCTGCATTGAAGGACCCTTCCGGCCTGTTCAACTCCAGCCTCGAAGGGAATGTCAGGCGCGCCATTGACATCCACGAAGGCGACAAGATCGACGAGGCGGCCCTGAAGGACCTCATCCGCGCGGCCGTGGCGCTTAATCTCAAGGGCCCCAGCAAGTCCAAGGGCAGGGGCCCCAGCGCGGCCCAGAGCAAGCCCAAGCCCATGCCGCGGCGCGCATAGGTTCCCACCCTTTCGCGGAAACCCGGCGAAAGCAGCCTGCCTCGAGCGCGGCCGCGCGGGAATGGAGCACCCAGGCGCGCTGACCAGCGGCATTGCAGCTTCCAAGCTCCGCGGGCGGGCCGACACTCTCATGTCCTTCGTTTGCCTAAAGCGCAGCGCAACTCTACAATGGAGGATTATCCCTCCCCGGAATTACAAACATGATTCATTTCCCAGTGCCTGAGGCCCTTACCTTCGACGACGTGTTGCTGCTGCCGGCCAAGTCGGACGTGGTGCCGTCCAACGTCGATACAACCACCCGTCTCACTCGTAATATCGAGCTTCGCATTCCTCTCATCAGCGCCGCCATGGACACCGTGACCGAGTCGCGCATGGCGATTGCCATGGCGCAACAAGGCGGCCTCGGCATTATCCATCGCAACTTGACTATCGAGCAGCAGGCCAGCGAAATCGACAAAGTGAAGCGCTCGGAAAGTGGCATGATCGTCGACCCGATCACCATGTCGCCCGACGACAAGATCTCCGACGCGCTGGAAGTCATGCGCCGCTATCGCATCTCGGGCGTGCCGGTCACCAAGAACAAACGCCTGGTCGGCATCCTGACGAACCGCGATCTCCGCTTCGAAACCCGCACCGACATTCCCATCAGCGAGGTCATGACCAAGGAAAACCTGATTACGGTTCCTGTAGGCACGACGCTGACCGACGCGGAAGCCATCCTGCACCAGCATCGCATCGAAAAGCTGCTGGTGGTCGACGATCAGTACCATCTTAAGGGGCTGATCACGGTCAAGGACATCCAGAAGCGGCTGAAGTATCCGACCGCCGCCAAGGACGCTCAGGGCCGTCTTCGGGTTGGAGCGGCCATCGGAGCTACCGGCGATTTTCTGGAGCGTGCGCACGAAATGGTGCGCAACAAGGCTGATCTGCTCGCCATCGACAGCGCGCATGGCCACTCGACGCGCGTGATTGAAGCTATCAAGCGAATCAAGGCAGAGTTGCCGGAGGTCGACTTGCTCGCCGGCAATGTGGGCACCTTCGATGGCGCATGTGAGCTGGCTCGCGCCGGAGCTGACGGCATCAAGGTTGGCATTGGTCCGGGCTCGATCTGCACCACCCGCATCGTCACCGGCGCCGGCGTTCCGCAGATTACCGCTATCGCCGAGGCGGCACGCGCCGTGCGCGATTCCGATATCCCGATCATTGCCGATGGCGGCATCAAGTACTCCGGCGATGTGACTAAGGCGCTGGCCGCGGGAGCCAGTTGCGTCATGATTGGATCGCTTCTGGCCGGTACCGAAGAGAGCCCCGGCGAAACGATCCTCTTTCAGGGCCGCTCGTTCAAGGCGTATCGCGGCATGGGTTCGATCGCCGCCATGGCGGAAGGCTCCAGCGAACGCTATTTCCAGACTACGGATTCCGACTCATCGGTCCGGGTGCTTTCCGAGGATGGTGCTGAGACCAACCGCCTCGGCAAGCTCGTACCCGAAGGCATTGAAGGACGGGTTCCCTATCGCGGCACGGTCGGCATGATCGTGTATCAACTGGTCGGGGGAGTGAAGAGCGGTATGGGGTACGTTGGATGTTCCAGCATAGCGGAGTTACAGCAGAATGCCCGCTTTGTGCGCATCAGTGGCGCCGGCCTTCGCGAAAGCCACGTTCACGATGTCCTGATCACGCGTGAGGCCCCGAATTACCGTGCCGAGTAACGCTGGCCGTGGCTCGCGACGCAGGGCTGCGCTGAATCCTACCTTCGGTCTGTTAGCGCGCAACTGGTGGCCCGTCGTGTTGTGGTTGGTGATCATCCGGCTGGAGTCGACCGACTTCGGCTCCGCCGAACATACCGGAGTCTGGCTCTACCGGTTCTTCGCCTTCTTTGTTCCCCACGTCAGCTTTTTTTGGGTGTGGCATCTGGACGAAATTCTCCGCAAGCTGGGCCATCTTGCAGGTTATGGAATCCTCAGCGGCTTGGTATTCTGGGCGCTACGCAATACCTACCGCGATCGCGTTCGTCCCGTGATCCGGCGGACCTGGGGCACGCAGCTGCGCGACCTCTGGCGCTGGGAATGGATGCTGCTCGGCATGCTGGCAACAGTGGTCACCGCTTCTCTCGATGAGATCCACCAGACCTTTCTTCCCTCCCGCACCGGACGCTGGCAGGACGTCGTCATTGATTCCAGCGGAGCGGTGATCATGCAGGCACTGCTGTACTTCTATTCCCGATGGCTGCTCGCGCGAGAGCGGGAAAGCGAGCGTGAGCCAGAGTTTGTGCCGTCGCGATAAGTGCGCAGGTATGGCAGGCACGACATTCTCGACGAACCTCAAGGGAAAGCTTCCAGGGAATCAAAAACTCAATCAAGCATTGGAAATGGCGAGAGTAGAATGCGGGCTGGGCTATGCCAACTGTTCTTAGGTCGGGGCCATATCGATTTTATTTCTACAGCCACGAACCCAACGAGCCGCCCCACGTTCACGTTGATTGCGACGACCTCTCGGGTGAAATTTTGGCTTGACCCGGTTGGAGTGGCACGGAATCTGGGTTTCAGCGCACGTGAAGTGAACACGATACAATCGATCGTGCAGGCCAATCAGCGCGACCTGTTGAAGGTTTGGAATGGGTATTTTGGCAGTGGCGGCAGATGAGAGAGTCGTTGATGTCTCCTTTGATCAGGACACGCTAAGCGTGCGCCTGAGAGATGGCCGCACTATCTCGGCCCCGCTTGCCTGGTATCCACGGCTGTTCCAAGCCACCGCCGAACGGCGTCGCAATTGGAAGACTGCCGGTGGTGGCTACGGTATTCACTGGCCGGAAATTGATGAAGACATCAGCACCGAGGGACTTCTCCGAGGCGCCCCGGCGCCTGTTTCGCTAAGTTCCAAAGCCACCTTGGGCAAGGCGCGGAAAACTACGGTGCAAAAGAAAACCACCAAGATTTGAGCAGATTGTGAGTTGCTATGTCCCCGGTAGAGCGTGCCTTCAGGCACGCGTTCCACGTCAGGCTTCCTGTTTTCGGTCTATCCAGGGCACTTCAGGACGTGACGCTAAAGCGCCACTCTACCCGACCGCAATTAGGATACGAAAACTGTTCGAGGCTGGAAAACAAAAAGCCCCGCCCTAGCTCTCGCCAAGACAGGGCGCGGTAGTTTAAAAAAAGGTTGCGTCCTGCAATCCGACGAAGCTGCTTCTACTCTTCCTTCTTGCCTTCGTCAGCGGCAGCTGCCTGGTCGGCCAGGGCTTTGTTCTCGGCCTCGGCCGATTCCATTGCCTTGCGTGTCTCTTCGGCGCGTTTAGCGCGAAGTTCGGCGCGTTTCTGACGCTTCTCGTCGAGAACCGCCTCGCTGCCCAGCAGTTCAACGAAAGCGATATCGCCGCCATCGCCTTTGCGGAAGCCGCCGCGGATGATCCGCACATAGCCTCCGTTGCGATCGCCAAAGCGCGGAGAAACCGAATCGAACAGCTTGTCGACCGCGTCGCGCGTCATCAGGTAGGCCGCAGCCTGCCGCCGTGCCGCGACGTCGCCGCGCTTGCCGAGGGTAATCATTTTTTCCACGTGGGCCCGCATGGCCTTGGCCTTGGTGACCGTCGTCTCAATGCGCTCTTCCACGATCAGCGAGGTCACCAGGTTGCGCAGCAGCGCGCGACGGTGCTCGGTGTTACGACCTAATTTCCAGCCTGCTCTACGATGACGCATGTCCGTGATCCTTCGAAAATCAGTTGTCAGTTGTCGGTTGTCAGTAGCGTCCATCGGGCGCTCCATCCAAGCCTGATTTTGGCATTGGGTGGGATCACAACCACCGGCAACTGCTCTACTCGTTTTCCGGTGTCAGTCAGGTCGGCTGCCGGCTCCGATTTTACTGGCAACCGGCAACTGACCGCCGACAACGGTTTTAGAAATTCGGCTCGCCGTAATTCATGGCCGGCGGCAACGCAGACGGCAAGGAACTGGTTCCACTTCCCGGGACGGCGTTACCGTGCTCGTCAATCTTCATGCCCAGTCCCAAACCCATCGACGACAAGATCTCTTTGATCTCGTTCAGCGACTTGCGGCCGAAGTTCTTGGTCTTCAGCATCTCGGCTTCGCTCTTCTGCACCAGCTCGCCGATGGTCTGAATGTTCGCGTTCTTCAGACAGTTGTAGCTGCGCACCGAGAGCTCCAGCTCTTCCACCGAGCGGTTGAGGTTCTCGTTGCGAATCTCCGGCTTGTCGGCGGCGCCCGCGGCTTGCGCCTCGAGCTCCTCCTCAAAGTTGATGAAGATGTTCATGTGGTCCTTCAGCAGCTTGGCGGCGAGTCCCAGCGCATCCGCCGGGGTCACTGAGCCGTTGGTCCACACTTCCAGCGCCAGCTTGTCGTAGTCCGTGATCTGTCCCAGACGCGCAGCTTCGACCGAGTAGTTGCACTTGCGAACCGGCGAGTGCACCGAGTCGATCGGAATGAAGCCAAGCCCCAGGTCCTCGTCGAAATTCTTGTCAGCCGAGACATAGCCGCGGCTTTTCTTCAGCCGCATTTCCATGTCCAGCTTGCCGCCTTCGGAGATGGTCGCGATGTAAACGTCTTTGTCCAGCACTTCGACATCAGCGTCGGCTTCGATCATGCCGGAAGTCACCACCCCCGGCTGGTCGGCCCGCAGATAAATCGCCTTCGGCGCATCGCCGTTGAGGCGGAAGGGAATCTGCTTCAGGTTGAGGATGATGTCGGTCGCATCCTCAACCACGCCGGGAATCGACTGGAACTCGTGCAACACGCCTTCAATCTTGACCGCGGTGACCGCGGCTCCCTCAATGGAAGAAAGCAACACGCGGCGCAGCGCGTTGCCGATGGTAGTACCGAAACCGCGCTCGAACGGCTGTGCCCAGAAATGACCGTACTTGTCGGTCAAAGTCTCAGTGTCAGTCGCAAGCCGTTTGGGTTTCTGAAATCCTTTCCAAAGCATTCGTAACTCCTATCTTCTGTTCGGCCATGCTGCTCGGGTGGCTGGAAAAGGCCACAACCGGCTGATCTGGCTCGACGGTATTGAGCGCGCGGTGCATCTTGCGCCGCGCTCCCGGTGCACTGCGGAGTTCTCCGGCATGCGTCGCCCCACGCACGCCGAAGGACCCACTACTTGCTGTAAAGTTCGACGATCAACTGCTCATTGATGGGCAGGTTGATGTCTTCGCGCTTCGGCAGCGCCACAACCCGTCCCTTGTAGGCATCGCGATCAACTTCAAGCCAGTTCGGCGGAGCCTGATGGCTGGCGAATTCCTTCGCGCCCTCCACCACAACCAGCTTGTTGCTCTTGTCGCGAATTGCGATCTCGTCGCCCTGGTGGACCTGGTAGGAAGGAATGTTGAGCTTCCTCCCGTTCACGGTCACATGCCCGTGACGAACGAGCTGGCGGGCCTGGCGCCGCGCCACCGCAAATCCCATCCGGTAGACAACGTTGTCCAACCGGCGTTCGAGCTGCTGCAACAGGATCTCGCCCGTGACTCCTTTGCCTTTGGCCGCCCGCTCGAAGTAGTTGCGGAATTGACCTTCCTGGGTGAAGTACATGCGCTTCGCCTTCTGCTTCTCGCGAAGTTGCAGCCCGTAGCCCACGATTTTCGCTTTGCGGTCCTTCCCGTGCTGGCCGGGAGGGAAATTGCGCTTTTCTATCGGACATTTATCCGTGAAGCACTTTGAGCCCTTGAGGAACAACTTCGTTCCTTCACGGCGGCAAAGGCGACATACTGCGTCTGTGTATCTTGCCAAGTTACCTTCTCCTTGAAGCAGAACCTGTCTGCCCATCTGCGATCGGTTTACGGGATTGGCGCCCCTTCGTCCCGATCGAAAACTCGTTTGAGCGGGCCTTCAGGCCCGCGTTGTGTTGCTACAGTTCTTTTTGCTCTCGTCCGCTGATGTCCCTGACATCAGCGGACGAGAGCTACTTATATCGTGGCTTCGAACGCAGGCCTGAAGGCCTGCTCTACCCGAACAACCGGGCACTATCCACCAGCCGCTGCCCACGATCCACTGCTTTTAGACCCTGCGGCGCTTCGGGGGACGGCAGCCGTTGTGGGGAACCGGCGTCGAGTCCTTGATTGAGCGTACATCGAGGCCGGACGCCGACAGCGCACGCACGGCCGACTCGCGTCCCGAGCCAGGACCGCTGACCCGGACATCCACCACGCGCATCCCGTGATCGCGAGCCTGGTTGGCGGCATTGGCGGCAGCCTGCTGCGCCGCGAACGGAGTCCCTTTACGCGACCCGCGGAAGCCCAGCGAACCCGAACTCTTCCACGACACCGTGTTCCCATTGGGATCGGTGATGGTGACGATGGTGTTGTTGAAGGACGCCTGGATGTGCACGAGTCCCATGGGAACGTGCTTGCGCTCCTTCTTCTTGAACTTCTTGCCAGTCTTGCCTTTTTTTTCCGCGCCGGCGGAACCCGCTGCTTTCGCCATGTTCTATGTTTTCCCAGTCGCTTTCTTCTTGTTAGCTACCGTGCCCTTACGCGGTCCCTTGCGGGTGCGGGCGTTGGTGTGGGTGCGCTGTCCGCGAACCGGAAGGCTGCGGCGATGACGATACCCACGATACGAGCCGATTTCGATGAGCCGCTTGATGTGCATCGAGACGTCTTTGCGCAGATCGCCTTCGACGTTGCCGCCCTCTTCAATGACCTGGCGGATGCGGTTCACTTCCTCTTCGTTGAGGTCGCTGACCTTCTTCGTGCCTTCGACATTCGCCGAACCAAGAATTTCCTTGGAGCGCGAATCGCCGATCCCGAAAATGTAGGTGAGCGCGACGCTCACATGCTTGTTGCGCGGTAAATCCACGCCTGCAATACGTGCCATAGTTGCTCCGTTAGCCGCCAGCAACTAGCCACTAGCCACTAGTTACTGCCTGTTTCTTTTCTTCATCTGCACAGAACCGGTGCACCGCTGAACTGGTCGGCACCCTCTGGTTTTCACTAGCCGCTAGTTGCCAGTTGCTGATTGCTTATCCTTGCCGTTGCTTGTGCTTCGCGTTCTCGCAAATCACGCGCACTACGCCGTGACGGCGAATCACTTTGCACTTGTCGCAAATCTTCTTGACCGATGCCCGAACCTTCATGAAAACCTCAGTTGTCAGTTGTCAGTTGTCAGTTCTCCGTTGTCAGCTCACTGGCTGACAACCGAAAACCGGCAACCGGCAACCTCATTTATATCGGTACACAATTCTGCCCCGGGTAAGGTCGTAGGGCGACAACTCCACCGCGACCCGGTCGCCGGGAAGGATGCGAATGAAGTTCTTGCGCATCTTGCCGGAAACATGCGCCAGCACCTGGTGCTTGTTCTCCAGCTCCACCTTGAACATGGCGTTCGGCAGTGGCTCCACCACCACCGCCATTACTTCAATCGCGTCTTCCTTACTCATTCAACCCCAAGAAACCCGTTGTCAGTTGTCAGTTGTTGGTTCTCAGTTGTCCGTCCCTGGATTCGCCCGCCAGTCGCATACCGACAACCGGCAACCGATCACTGACAACTGACTTAATTATTCCGTTAAAATCACCGGACCGTTTTTGGTTACCGCGACGCAATGCTCGAAGTGCGCGCTCAGGCTGCCATCTTCGGTCACGGCAGTCCATTTATCGCCCAGCAGCCGCGTTTCCGGACGGCCGACATTCACCATCGGCTCAATTGCGAGAACCATGCCATCGCGCAGCTTCGGCCCGTGCCCGGGCGTTCCATAGTTCGGAACCTGCGGATCTTCGTGCAGCTTGGTTCCAATGCCGTGTCCCACAAACTCACGAACCACGCTGAAGCCGTTGGCCTCAACCAGTTTCTGTACTGCCGCTCCGACATCGCCCACGGTGTTTCCGATGACCGCAGCCTCGATACCACGAAACAGCGAATCGCGCGTGACATCCAGCAGCTTCTGCAGCTCCGGAGAAACTCCATCTCCGACCGCCACGGTTATCGCCGAATCGCCGTAATAGCCGTCCAGCACAACTCCGGTATCGATCGAAACGATGTCTCCCTCTTTCAGCACCCGCCGGTCCGACGGGATACCATGCACGATCTCGTCGTTCACCGAAGTACACAGAACACAGGGAAAGTCGTAATAGCCCTTAAAAGCCGGCTTGGCCCCCAGGTCCCGAATCTTGCGCTCAGCGACACGCTCCAACTCCATCGTCGAAACGCCCGGAGCCACCGCATCCTTCACAGTGTCAAGAACCTGGCGCACGATGCGCCCGCTGCGGCGCATCTTTTCAATCTCCGATACAGACTTACAGACGATGGACATTCTCGATTGCTTTAAAGGCTTGCGCCATTACGTTTTCCACGGGCTGAGCCCCATTGACCTCAACTAAGCGACCGCGGGAACCGTAATAGTCCACCAGCGGCAGGGTTAGCTGCTCATAGGCTCGTAAGCGTTCGGCAACAACGTCTTCTGAATCGTCCCGGCGCGAAACCAACGGCGTGCCGTCGATATCACAAAGTTCGTCGTTTTTCGGAGGCTGGAAATAAATATTGTAGATCCGCCCACAGGTGGGACAAGAACGACGTCCGACTATCCGCTGCAATAATAGATTATACTCAACAACCAGCCGTATCACAACCGGAGCTGCGCATGCCAGCTGCGCTGTCTCGTTCCTGCCTGCCCGCAATTTCTCTAAATACTTGTCCAGCCACTCGGCCTGCCGCACCGTTCGCGGAAAGCCGTCCAGAATAAAGCCCTTAACACAGTCCGCCACCAAGAGCCGGTCGGCGACCATATCACATACCAGGTCATCGGAAACCAGCTCGCCGCGATCCATGGCGGCCTTGGCCCTAAGCCCAAGCTCCGTCTGCCGGGCCACATTCTCCCGCAGAAGATCGCCGGTTGAGATTTGCGGAATCCCGTAGCTTTCCGCGATCCGCTTGGCCTGCGTTCCCTTGCCCGCGCCCGGCGGCCCCAACAGGATTATGGGCCCTACCGGCCGCTCTTTTGTCATGACGCTGCTCACTGCGGAGGAAGATTGCGCGTCCATGCTTCGCCCCTGGAGCCGAAACCGGCTCCCCCTCTGCCCGGTCACAGCGGGCCGGAGCCTCCCGGTAGCTCCGCAACTTTAGTGGATAGTGGTCAGTGGCTCGTGATCAGTATCGGTTTCAGCCCCAACCGTTCGCCCCTGCAAAGATCCTTACCTTCACTATCTACTAACCAGTGATCTTTACCACGTTCCGTGGAAAGTCGTCAGTGACCAGTGGCCGTCCACCGCAGGCCTTTTTCTATTCACTGTCCACTTAGTCACTCAATCACTGCTTCTTACCAGGTCGACCGCCGCCCGCGCACCCGTCCACGGGAGGTAAATCCTTCGTAATGCCGCATGACCAGCTGCGATTCAACCTGGTTCACCGTATCCATGGCAACGCCGACCACGATCAGCAGGGAAGTTCCACCAAAGTAGAAGTTCACGTTCAGACCGTTCGTCATCCAGGTCGGCAGGTGCTCGAAGAATGCGCCCACGGGACCCCACAGATGGTTGAGGTGTATACCCGTGATCATCCACTCCGGAATGAAGGAGATCAGAATCAGATAAAGCGCACCCACCAGGGTAATGCGAGTCAGGATATCGTTAATGTAGTTCGAGGTCCGCACCCCAGGCCGAATGCCCGGGATGAACCCTCCATACTTCCGCATATTGTCCGCAACCTCGGTCGGGTTGAAGACAATCGACACGTAGAAGTAGGCAAAGAAAACGATGCCCACCGCGTATAGCAGCGTGTATAACGGCTCTCCCCAACGCAGAGCATTGAAGATGGGACTGAAGTAGCGGCTGTCCTTGAACATCGGCAACGCGCCCAGCGTTTGCGGCAACGTCAGCACCGAGGAAGCGAAGATCACCGGCATAACGCCGCCGGAGTTCACGCGCAACGGCAAGTGTGTGGACTGGCCGCCCATAATCTTGCGTCCCACCACTCGCTTGGCGTACTGCACCGGGATGCGACGCTCGCTGCGTTCCACGAAGACGATGAAGGCTACCACCGCCACCATGACCACGATCAGCAACACCAGCGCCGGCGCGGTAAACACTCCCCACGCCTGGTTCTTGGCTTTGTCTATCAAATCGCCGACGGCTCGCGGCAGTCCAACCACAATGCCCGCGAAGATCAGCAGCGACATGCCGTTACCGACGCCACGCTCGGTGATCTGCTCACCCAGCCACATGATGAATACGCTGCCCGTGGTCAGGGTCAGCATCGTCATCAAGACGAATCCGATGCCGGGATTGACGACGAAGTCCGGTTGCTTCTGCAGGGTGTAGGCGATACCCAGAGATTGCACGGCGCTGAGCAGCAGGGTCAGGTAGCGCGTCCACTGGGTGATCTTCTTGCGGCCCAGTTCGCCTTCCTTCTGCAACTTGGCCAGCGGCTCATACACCACCGTCATCAACTGCAGGATGATCGACGCCGTGATGTACGGCATGATGCCCAGCGCGAAGATGGTGAGGCGACGTAACTGGCCTCCGCTGAAGAGGTCTACGAAGCCAAGGAAGGTGCCCCGGTTCTGGTCGAAGAACTGCGACAGCTTGTCGGCATTGATGCCGGGCGTGGGAATGTGTCCGCCCAGCCGATAAACCGCCAGCAGCCCCAGCGTAAACAGAATGCGCTTGCGCAGGTCCGGAACCCGAAATACATTCGCCAGCTTTTCAAGCATAAAACTTTGCTCTTCGCCTTTAGCTCTTTGCTAATCGCTAGTTGCTTCTTCCATTGTCATCCTGAGCGAGGTCCGCACCTTTTGCGAACCGGCGTCAAAATGCCCCTATACCAGACGATGACCGCCGACTTCTTCTCGGGTGGTGCCCTATCCTCGTCGCCTTCTTTGGCCGACAGGGTGGGACACCAAACCTACTTGGCTGCCAACACCTGAACTTTGCCGCCAGCCTTTTCGATCTTTTCCTGCGCCGATTTCGAGAACTTGTGCGCATGCACGGTGAGGGCCGACGTAATTTCGCCATTGCCCAGCACCTTCACCAGCGCCTTCTTGGAACTGACCGCGCCAGCCTTACGCAGCGACTCCGGCGTGATTTCGGTCTCGCCCAGCTCCGCCAGGCGGGACAAATTCACAACTTCGTATTCTATCCGGAAGATGTTGGTGAAGCCGCGCTTGGGCAGACGCCGATGCAACGGCATCTGACCGCCTTCAAAGCCACGCATCATGCGCGAACCACTGCGCGAACGCTGGCCCTTGTGGCCGCGGGTTGAGGTCTTGCCCATGCCCGAGCCCATACCACGGCCCACGCGCTTCTTGTTCTCGTTCGCTTTGCGAGGTGCACGTAAATTACTAAGATTCATTCTGTACCGTACCTGACTGATTCTCGCTTTTCACTTTTGGCTCTTCGCTGCTCGCCAAGGCCGCCACTTCTGGCGGAGAGCGAAACCCAAAGAGCGAACAGCATTCTGCCGGCCCCCATTCTATCGCCCGTCTTGGCGATAGGGTGGGAACGACTACTCGACTACCACGACCAAGTGCGGCACTTTGGCCACCATGCCGCGGATCGAAGGCGTGTCTTCCCGCTCGATCACCTGGTTCAGGCGCGTGAAGCCCAATCCCTTGACCACCAGCTTGTGCTTCATGGGCGTCGAGATCGAGGAGCGAACATATTTCAGCTTCATCTTCGCTCCCGCCGGAGCCGTCTTGGTCTCTACTTGTTTCTTACGGTCACGTGCCATGATTACAGCTCCTGGACGGCTTTGCCGCGCGCCGCAGCCACGTCGTTACGGTCGCGGAGCTTGCCCAGCGCGTTGAACGTGGCCTTGATAACATTGTGCGGATTGGTGGTGCCGATCGACTTGGTCAGCACATTCTGGACTCCAGCCGAGGTCATGACTGCGCGCACCGCGCCGCCCGCGATGACGCCCGTTCCTTCCGGAGCCGGCTTCAGCATCACCATGCCGGCGCCATAGCGGCCGAGCACCTGGTGCGGAATCGAGGTTTGCGACAGGTTCACGCGCAGCAGGTTCTTCTTGGCTGCTTCGATCCCCTTACGGATGGCTTGCGGAACTTCCTTCGCCTTGCCGGAGCCATAGCCCACGACCGCTGCGGAAGGATCGCCCACTACCACCAGGGCCGCAAACGACATGTTCTTGCCGCCCTTCACGACCTTGGTGACACGGTTGATCGAAACTACCTGGTCCTTCAGCTGGTACTGACCGGCATCAAGCTTTTTCTTTACAATTGGCATTTTTCTCGCTCTTCACTTCTTGTTACGGGTGCCCCGTTCTACGCCTGAATTCGGCGTAGGGCGGGATCTCTAGAACTTCAATCCGGCTTCACGCGCAGCATCCGCCAGGGCCTTCACCCGGCCGTGGTACAGGTAACCGCCGCGGTCGAAGACCACCTTCTCGATTCCTTTTTCCTTGGCGCGCTCGGCGATCAGCTTGCCGACTTCTTTTGCCGATCCCAGATTGCCGCCCGTGGGCCGCTTGTCGCCCTTGATGCCCTTGCCCTTCTCCACCGACGTAGCCGCCACGATCGTCGCGCCCTTGCTGTCGTCGATGACCTGGGCATAAATGTGGTTCACCGAACGATACACATTCAGCCGCGGTCGCTCTGCCGTCCCCTGCACCTTCTTGCGGATGCGGGTATGTACCTTCTGCCGCGTCTGATCTTTCGAAGTCTTTCCAATCATCGTCGTTTCCTTTGTCCCGGGTTTCTATACCGGGGAGACGGGGCTTTCGCCGTTCCGTCCCAACTTGCTCCTACCTTTACCGCGGGTGCCGGGTGCCCCGTTCTACGCCTGCTTTGGCGTAGGGCGTGAGGCCGTCCGCGTTACACCCTAAAGACCCTGCCGTCCCTACGGGACTCGGATCGATTTTCATCCCTACCCAGCCTTGCGCCTTCGGCTCCATGCCGGGCTAAGCTATTCCGTCCCTACGGGACTGGTGCCTCGGCCACCTTCGATTGTTCGCAAACCTGGCGTCCTTCGTAGGACGGCGGGTGGCCCATCCTACGCCTAACTTTGGCCGGGTGCCCCATCCTATGCCTGATTTTGGCCGGGTGCCCCGTTCTATGCCTGATTTTGGCCGGGTGCCCCGTTCTACACCATCTTTTGGCGTAGGGCGGGAAAGCAGATCCCTCACTTCGTTTCGGGATAGCCGCTGCGGTCTCCCGCTTCGCTCACGCCCGCAAAACGCGGCTATTTGGCGCCGGTCTTGCCGACCTTCTTCTTCAGCCGCTCGCCGGTATAACGCACACCCTTGTTCTTGTACGGATCGGGTGGACGCAACGACCGCATTTCCGCCGCCACAAATCCAACCTTCTGCCGGTCGATGCCGCTGACGGTCAAATGCGTCAGCTTCGGATCAACCGTGACCTCGATACCCGCCGGCAGCGGATACTCGATGGGATGGGAGTAGCCCAGCGTGAACACCACCGTGCCTTTGCCCTTCAACTCCGCGCGATAGCCGATGCCGACGATGTCCAGTTCCTTGGTCCAGCCCTTGGTCACGCCCTCGACGGAGTTGTTGACCAGCGCCCGCACCAATCCATGGACCGCTGCCTTGGAATCGTCTTCGCGGACCGCGGTCAGAATGCCGTCCTTCTGCTCCAGCTTCACGCCTGCCGGCATGTGCGTGGTGACTTTGCCCTTCGGCCCTTGCACGGTCACCGTATTGCCTTCGACGGTATAGGTCACGCCCTTCGGCAACGGAATCGGTTTCTTACCTATTCTCGACATAATCCTCAGCTCTCAGCCGTCGGCTTTCAGCCGTCAGCTCGTTTTCCTTGTCCGGGCGTCTTGCCCGCTCATGCCATCGCACCAGGTCAGCGTGGTTTTACTGACAGCTGATGGCTGACGGCTGACAGCTTCCTAGTAGATCTCGCAGAGGACCTCGCCGCCCACGCCTTCTTTCCGTGCCTGGCGACCGGTCATCACGCCTTTCGGCGTGGTCAGAATGTTGATCCCCAGGCCACCCAGCACGCGAGGGATCTCGCTGTGACCGACATAGACCCGGCAACCCGGACGCGACACACGCGTGAGGCGCGAAATCGGAGACGCATTGTCAGGGCTGTACTTCAGGTACACGCGCAGGACCTTGCGGCCTTCCTCTTCCGCCGGCTTATAGTTCGCGATATAGCCCTCTTCTTTCAGGATGCGGGCGATCTCGAGCTTCAGCTTCGAATGAGGAACGTCCACTTTCTGGTGCCGCGCGTTGATCGCGTTACGTACGCGAGTGATGAAATCTGCGACCGGATCGGTCAAACTCATGCTCTCTGTCTCCTCAAATCGTCGCCCGTTCGCTTTCCACGAATCGCTTCGCTTGAGTACCTCTTGGGCACTCGGGAAAGAACCAGCCGCGACGTACTTCCAACCACGGATCACTGGCAACTCGCCACTGACGTATCTAACGGCCCCCCCGGCGAGCGCCGCTTCTGCGCTTGCTGGGGTGGTTACCAGCTCGACTTCGAAACCCCGGGAATCTCTCCCCGCAACGCCAGCCCGCGGAAACACAAGCGGCATAGTCCGAACTTGCGCAGAAACGCACGTGGGCGGCCGCAAATGTGGCAACGGTTGTGTTGGCGGGTGGGAAACTTCGGTTTCTTGTTCGCCTTGGCAATACTCGATGTCTTCGCCATTGTTTCCTTTATTCTTTTCGCTCTTTGCTCTTTAGCTCTTCGCTAATCGCTTTTCGCCGTTCGCTCCTCGCTTCCATCGTCATTCCGACCGAAGCGCAGCGAAGTGGAGGAACCTGCTTTTTCTAACCCCTACTCACTAACCACTGACAACTTCCCTACTGTGCCTGCCGGAACGGCATTCCCATGTGTTTCAACAGCGAACGCGCCTGGTCATCGTTGCCCGCCGTGGTCACGATGGTGATGTTCATGCCCTTTTGCTTTTCCACCTTCGAGTAATCGATCTCGGGGAAGATCAGCTGATCGCGGATACCCAAAGTGTAGTTCCCGCGTCCGTCAAACGACTTGGTCGGCACTCCGCGGAAATCACGCACGCGCGGCAGTGCGATATTCAGCAAGCGATCGAGAAATTCGTACATGCGATCGCCACGCAGCGTCACCATGACCCCGATAGGCATACCCTCGCGAACCTTGAAGGCCGCAATCGATTTCTTGGCGCGGGTGATAACCGGCTTCTGGCCCGTGATCCAACCCACTTCCGTTGCCGCCGGATCGATCAGCTTGGCATTTTGCGTGGCCTCGCCTACCCCCATGTTCACCACGACTTTTTCCAGTCGCGGGGCCGCCATGGGGTTCTCCAGGCTAAACTCTTTCATCAGCGCGGGCAGAACTTCCTTGTAGTACTTCTCGCGCAAACGAGCCGTCTCGCGATTGGTCGCTTTCGGCCGCGCCGGCTTGCCCGCAGGCTGCTCACTGGCAGCTTCCGCCTGCGGCGCCTTCGCTTTTTTGTCTTTGGGCTTCGCGTCGCCTGCCGGCTTCTGCTGCTTGTCGCCCTTCTGCTTTTCGTCCTTCGCCATGCTCGTTTCTACCTTTCTCACGGTTTCGGAGATGCCCGGTTCGTGAGGAACTCAATTTGGCAACTAGCTGCTACCCACTAGCAGTTAGCTTCGCTCTCGGGTAGAGCTGGCCTTCAGGCCAGCGTTCCACCCAAAATTTCTACTTCTGCCGCCCTGCCGGGGCTCAACACTTCTTAGCTCAGCCCACCCAGGGCTCACGTCCTGGGCTAAGTTATTCCGCCCTGCGGGCTGTTACGTCGACTGAGTTGCCAGTGGCAGGTTGTAGAAGTGTTCACTGCGAACTCCCACTTCATCGCTGACCACGACTCAGGACAACCTTCTTTGTGTCGCCTGATCACTTATCCCTAATCGCCGGCTCTGCTTCTTCCGACAACTGACAACCGGCAACTCACCACTACTTCTCCAAGGTCGCTTTGCAGATCTTGCAGACGCGTACTGTCTTTTCGCCGTGCTTCTCGTGGCCCACGCGAACCGGCCGGCCACACGCGCCGCACATCAGCATCACATTGCTCAGGTTGATCGCGCTCTCCTGCTCAGCGATGCCACCCTTAACGTTTTTCTGTGGGTTGGGACGCACGTTCTTCTTCACCATCATCACGTGCTCCACCAGCACCTTGCCGGAGTCGGGCATTACGCGCAGCACGCGGCCTTCTTTGCCCTTGTCCCGGCCGGTAATGACCCGCACCGTATCGTTACGTCGAATATCTACACTCTTCTGCATTCTTGACCTCAGCAACTAGCAGCTAGCAACTAGCTTGCACCTCTGTTTTTCAACCTTCGTTATCACCCGGACCCAATCTAGATTCGCGACCAGCACTAGTTGCTAATTGCTAGTCGCTAGTTACTAGAGAACTTCCGGCGCCAGCGAAACGATCTTCAAAAATCTCTTCTCGCGCAACTCGCGGGCCACCGGACCAAAGACGCGCGTGCCGACCGGCTCATTGGCATCGTTGATCAGTACCGCCGCATTCTGATCGAAGCGGATATAGGTCCCATCGCGCCGGCGATGCTCCTTGCGGGTGCGCACGATCACGGCCTTGACCACCGTGCCCTTCTTCGCTGTCCCGTCCGGCGAAGCTTCCTTCACCGAGGCGGTCACCACATCGCCCAATCCGGCAACCAGTCCAGTCGAGCCGCCCAGCGGCAGAATCATCTGCAGCTTGCGCGCGCCGGAGTTATCGGCGACCTCGAGCATGCTTCTCATCATCACTGCCATAACTTCTTCTCCTTGCCACCTGGTCGAGCACTGCGAGTGCCGGGTGCCCCCGTTCTACGCCTTCTTTTGCGCGGGTGCCCCGTTCTACACCCGGTTTTGGCGTAGGGCGGGATACTTACGGTACCTAGACGACCGGCTCTTCCACCACCGGCGCCACCATACCCGACTGCTTGACCACTTCCTTCAACTTCCAGCGCTTCAGCTTCGACAACGGACGCGTCTCTTCGATCTTGACGAAATCGCCCAGCTTTGCGGTGCCGTCTTCATCGTGCGCGTAATACTTCTTGCTGCTCTTCACCACGCGCTTGTAGAACGCATGCGCCTTCTGGCGCCGGACTTCCACCACGATGGTCTTGGCCATCTTGGTGGAAACAACTTCGCCGATCAGCGTCTTGCGGATGCCGGGCGTCTTGCTGGTCTTGGTCTCTGTGGTTTCGGCCATGGCTTACTTCTTCTCCGTTGCAGCCGACTTCTTGGTGGCCGCTTTCTTCGCCGTCGCTACCTTCTTTGCCTTGGGCGCTGACGCCTTCTTGGCCTTCGGAGCTGCAACCGCGGGCTTTGTCTTGACCTTCTTGGGAGCCGCAGGCGCTGCCTGCGCAGCGTTCACCCCGCTGCCCACGCCGTTGCCGCCGGCCAGTTGCTTCTCGCGCTGGATGGTGTACATGCGCGCGATGTCCTTCTTCAGGTCGCGGATCTTCTTCAGACTCTCGGTCTGGCCCATCTTCAGCTGGAATTTCAGCTTGAAGAGTTGGTCGGCCAGCTCCGTCTGCTGGTGCGTCAGTTCCGCATCGGTCAAATTTCTGATCTTGTCTGCATTCATTGTGAAATCCAGTTATCGGTTGTCAGTTGTCAGTTGTCAGTTGTTCTCGCAACTTGCAACTGCACCGCCCTTGCTGTCTGTTGTGCCAATCGCCGCTGGCATGTCGCCAGATTCTTCTGACAACTGACAACCGACCACTGACAACTTGCGGAGCTTAAATCCGCTTTCTTCCCGGGGCCCCCGACAAGCGCCGTTTTTGCGCTTGGTGGGGTGGTTAGTGCACGCCTTCGCGTTGCACGAACTTGGTACGCAAGCCCAGCTTGTGCGAAGCCAGGCGCATTGCCTCCTGCGCATCGGCAGCCGACACCCCTTCCATCTCGAAGAGGATCTTGCCTGGCCGCACGACCGCGACCCAGTGGTCCGGCGCTCCCTTGCCTTTGCCCATACGGGTTTCAGCCGGCTTCTTGGTGACCGGCTTGTCCGGAAACAGGCGGATCCAGATTTTGCCGCCACGCTTCACGAAGCGCGTCATCGCGACGCGGCTCGCTTCAATCTGGCGATCGGTGATCCAGCCCGGCTCCAGAACCTTCAAGCCGAAGACTCCAAACGCCAGTTCGCCGCCGCGCCACGCCTTGCCGCACATGCGGCCGCGCTGCTGCTTGCGGTACTTCACTTTCTTTGGCATCAACATAATCAGTTTCCAGTTGTCGGTTGCCAGTTGTCAGTCTGCAACCAGCAGGCTAGACAATCGCAACCGATCTAAAATTCTCTTCGCCTGTCAGTCCTGGTGGCCATGCCTTTGACAACTGGCAACCGACAACTGACAACGGTTTCTAGAACGCTCCGCTGGTTACCGCCTGCGGCTCGCGCTTCTTCTCGCGCAGGATCTCGCCCTTGTACACCCAGGTCTTCACCCCGATGATCCCGTAGGTGGTGTGCGCCTCCGCAAATCCGTAATCGATATCGGCGCGCAGCGTATGCAACGGCAAACGCCCCTGCAAATACCACTCGGAGCGCGCGATTTCGTTGCCGTTCAAGCGGCCGCTCACGCGTACCTTGATTCCTTTGCAGCCGAAGCGCAGCGCCGAGTCCACCGACTTGCGCATGGCGCGACGGAAGCCGACACGCTTTTCCAGTTGCAGCGCGATGTTCTCGGCCACCAGTTGCGCGTCAAGCTCCGGCTTGTGCACTTCCTGGATGTCGACGTACACCTCGCGATTGGTACGCTTCTGGATGTCCTGCTTCAGCTTGTCGATCTCCGCGCCCTTGCGGCCGATAATGATGCCCGGACGCGCGGTGCGAATGATGATGCGCAGCTTGTTGCCCGGACGCTCGATCTCGATCGAGCTGACGCCCGCCGACTTGAGCTTGTCTTTCAGCTCTTCTTTCAGCTTGACATCTTCCAGCAGCAGTTTGTCGTAGTCGCGCTCGACGAACCAGCGCGACCTCCACGGCTTGGTAACACCGAGGCGGAATCCGTAAGGATGGACTTTCTGTCCCATAGTCTCGTTTCTTCTCCGCGACGATGTATTTCCATCGCCGCTCTGTGTGCCCTTCCGAAGGGCTTAACCCGGGGCCCCCGACCAGCGCCGCTTTTGCGCTTGGTGGAGTCTTACTTCTTGGTCGTTTTCTTCCCGGCAAACTTTTTCGCCGGAGCCTTTTTCTTCGCGACCGACTTCCTGGCCGGCGCTCTCTTCTTGCCCGCCGCGCTCTTGGCTGCCGGCTTGCCGTCGGTCACCGTGGTCGCTACCTCGGCGTGCCCGTTCGTACTGGCCTTCTCTTCCAGGGCCAGTTCAATATGCGAAATGCGGCGCTGGTAACGATAGGCGCGGCCCATCGGAGCCGGACGGATGCGCTTCATACGCGGGCCTTCGTTGGCAATCGCCCGCTTCACGTACAGCCGGTCTACGTCGATGTCGAGACCCTTTTCCGCGCTTTGATAGTTCGCGTTCTCCAGAGCCGAGCGCAGCAACTTATGCAGCTTTGGCGCGATGCCGTGCTTGTCGTAGAGCAGAGTATCGAGCGCCTGCTCCACCCGGCGGCCCTTGATCAGTTCCAGCACCAGGCGCGCCTTCTGCGGCGAGACTCGCACGTAATTCAGTTTGGCGGTGAATTCCATGTTGTCTCCTTATCTCGCCGGCGCCGGTTTGGCGGACGTCTCGGTGGCTGCCTTCATGGAGTGACCTTTGAAGGTGCGGGTCTGGCTGAACTCGCCCAGCTTGTGGCCCACCATGTTCTCGGTGACATACACCGGTATGAACTTCTTGCCGTTGTGCACCGCCAGGGTGTGACCCACCATCTCGGGGATCACCGTAGAACGGCGTGACCAGGTGCGCACAACCTTCTTCTCGTTGCGCGCGTTCATGCCGTCAATCTTGGCCTGCAGGTGCGAATCGATGAACGGACCTTTTTTTGTCGAACGTGCCATATCGTCTCAGTCCTACTTCTGTCTGCGGGTCACGATGAACTTATCGGTCCGCTTGTTGTTACGAGTCTTGTAGCCGCGCGTCGGCTGGCCCCACGGGGTCACCGGATGACGTCCACCGCTGGTCTTGCCTTCACCACCACCATGCGGATGATCGACCGGGTTCATCACCACACCGCGGTTGGTCGGGCGGATCCCCATCCAGCGGGTACGTCCGGCCTTGCCGATGGAAATGTTTTCGTGATCGATATTGCCTACCTGGCCTACCGTCGCCATGCAGTCCACCAGCACCTTGCGGGTCTCGCCGGAAGGCAGCTTCAACAGCGCGTAATCGCCTTCCTTCGCCACCAGTTGAGCCTGCGCTCCTGCCGAACGCGCCATCTGCGCGCCCTTGCCCGGCTTCAGCTCGATGTTGTGCACCGTGGTGCCGGGAGGAATGTTGCGCAACGGCAGCGCATTGCCCACCAGGATGTCGGCGTCAGGGCCGCTGACAATCTTCGCGCCCACCTTCAATCCGATGGGATACACGATGTAACGCTTCTCGCCATCCGCGTAGTTCAACAGCGCGATGCGCGCCGAACGGTTGGGATCGTATTCGATCGAAGCCACTGTCGCCGGCACTCCGAACTTGTCGCGCTTGAAGTCGATGATGCGCAGCTTGCGCTTGTGCCCGCCTCCACGATGCCAGATGGTGAGGTCGCCCGCGTTGCGGCGGCCGCCAGTACGCTGCTTCGGCTCGGTCAACGGCTTGTACGGCCGGTTCGTCGTCAGATCACTGTTGACGGTCGAGGTCGTAAACCGCCGCGTCGGCGTCGTCGGTCTGTATGTCTTGATTGCCATGATTCGCTCTTCGCTTTTGGCTATTCGCTCTTGGCTTTTGGTACGTATCAGGGCACGACTTCCGTCGTGCCGGCGATGCGCCCATAACCCCGGGCTTTAGCCCCTGCTAATTCTTTCGTCCCCAAAGGGACCTGCTTTTGTCATCCCGAACCCCTTCAGGGGTGAGGGATCTGCGGTTCAACTGTCTAAATGTTTTCTGCGTACTCGGGCATCTTCTCGCCCGCCTTCAGCCGCACGTATGCTTTCTTCCAATCGGGACGAAAGCCGGTAAACTTGCCGCGGCGCCGTTCCTTGCCTACAAAGTTGGCGGTCCGAACCGAATCCACCTTGACTTTGAAAACATGCTGCACCGCCTGCTTGATCTCCGTCTTGGTCGCCTTGTGGGCCACTTCAAAGACCAGCGTGCCTTCGGTCTCTTTCACGCCCAGGCCCTTTTCGGTGATCACCGGCTTGCGAAGTATCTGGTAAGCCGATTTCATTACGCCACCTCCGCTTTGCGCTGCCGGGGAGCCGAAGCCTTCAGTGTGTCCTGCAACTTCTCCAGCGCCCCACGTGAAAACACCGCGCTGTCGTACCGCAACAAGTGATAGGGATGGACCTCATTACCGGCCACCAGCTCCACACCCTTCAGGTTGCGCGAGCTCAGGTGCAGATTCTTGTTGGCTGCCGCAGGCGCTTCCACCAGCAGGACCGTCTTGGCAGCCTTCAGCTTGTCGAGCGTCTGGCGGAAGCCCTTCGACTTGGGCTCCTTCAGTTCGAAGTTCTCGACCACGACCAGCTTGCCGTCCGCCAACTTCGCAGCCAGTGCTGAGCGCAACGCACCCAAGACCTTCTTGCGCGGAAAAGAGTAGGCATGCGAGTGGGGTTGCGGTCCGTGGACCGTGCCCCCGTGGCGCCACAGAGGCGAACGGATCGAACCCACGCGGGCGCGTCCGGTGCCCTTCTGCTTCCATAGCTTCTTGCCCGCACCGCTGACCAGCTTCTTGTTCTTGGTGGCGTGCGTTCCGGCTCGCTGCCCGGCGCGGTACTGCTTCACCGCTTCCCAGAGCAGGTCCTCGTTCACCGCGCCGAATACTTCATCAGCCAGCTCGAGGGAGCCCACTTTTTCGCCGCCCAGATTCACTACATCAATCGTCGCCATAATTTGATCCACCGGGTAGAGCGGCGCTTCAGCGCCGCGTCAACCTGTCTCGTTTCCTGTCGCCTGATCGTCCGCTGCCAAGGCAGTGGACGATCAGGCTTGTCTTCGTAGAGCCGCAGACGCTGGCCTGAAGGCCAGCTCTACCGTGACTACCACTAGCCACTACTTCTTCTTCGCTGCCTGGCGCTTCGAGGCCTTCAACGGATCGACCGTGCCCGCGCCGGCAAATCCTCGACGCTCTCTCGGCGGCTTCTTCGCCCGGTTGATCAGCACGTAGCCGTCTTTCGGACCGGCCACCGCACCTTCCACCACCAGCAGATTCTCGTCTTTGTCGACGCCCACCACCCGCAGGTTGCGCGTGGTGATGCGATCGACGCCCATATGACCCGCCATGCGCATGCCTTTGAAAACGCGCGACGGAAACGCGGAAGAACCAATCGATCCCGTGATCTGGAACATCGATCCGTGCGAGGCTGCGCCGCCGGCAAACTTGTGACGCTTTACGACGCCCGCGAAACCGCGTCCCTTGCTGGTCGCGACGACATCGACGAAACGCTCGCCTTCGAACATTTCAACCAGCACCTTGTCGCCGACCTTGGCGCCGTCCTGGCCTTCGCCATCCACCACGATGCCAACCTCGCGCAGATAGCGCATCGGCGGCAGGTTGTTCTTGGCGAAGTGGCCCTTCATCGGACCGGTCAGCCGCGACTCCTTCACGAACTCGACGAGTCCGATCTGCGCCGCATCGTAGCCATCTTTCGAAACTGTCTTGCGCTGGGTCACAACGCACGGGCCGGCCTGCAGCACGGTGACCGGGCGAACATCGCCCTTGTCATCGAACAGCTGCGCCATGCCGATCTTCTTACCTAGAATTCCGTTGACTGCCATCGTCTTTTCCTCAACTCCGCTTCCTGTTCCGGTGGTTCATGCGCCGGGGGTCTACGACCTCGGAAGCATTGTTCTAATCGCTTTGCGCTGTTCGCTATTCGCTTTTCGCCAGCGAGCCCGGTCGTTACTTGCTTCTGGCGAAGGACGAATAGCGAGAAGCGAATCGCGGCTACTTGTGCTCTTTCCCGAAAGCCTTGATCTCTACGTCCACGCCCGCGGGAAGCTCAAGCTTCATCAGGGCATCGACGGTCTGCTGCGTGGGCTCGAGAATGTCGAGCAAACGCTTATGCGTGCGGATTTCAAACTGCTCCCGCGACTTCTTGTCCACGTGGGGCGAACGCAACACGCAATACTTGTTCTTAATCGTCGGCAGCGGGATAGGTCCTGCAATCTGCGCTCCCGTACGGCGTGCGGTGTCGACGATCTCGCCAGTCGACTGGTCAAGAATGCGGTAATCGTATGCTTTCAACCGGATCCGGATTCGTTCTTTGCCAATCACGTTGTCATCTCTCAAAGATCTTTTTGTTAGGACCGATCTGCGTTGCCGCATCGCGTCCTGCGGCATATGCCGCGATTATTTGGGTGCCCCGTTCTACGCCATCCTTTGGCGTAGGGCGGGACCGTACCTACGCTACGATTTCTGCAATGGTGCCGGCGCCCACGGTGCGTCCGCCTTCACGAATGGCAAACCGCAAGCCCTTCTCCATCGCCACCGGAGTGATCAACTCGATCTCCAGCGATACGTTGTCGCCCGGCATCACCATCTCCGTTCCCGCCGGCAACGTCGCCACGCCCGTCACGTCCGTCGTGCGGAAGTAAAACTGCGGACGATATCCCTTGAAGAACGGCGTGTGGCGCCCACCTTCGTCCTTCGACAGGATGTACACCTCGCCCTTGAACTTGGTGTGCGGCGTAATCGAGCCACCCTTGGCCAGCACCATGCCCCGCTCCACGTCTTCTTTCGCCGTGCCGCGCAGCAGCAGTCCCGCATTGTCGCCCGCCAGACCTTCGTCCAGCTGCTTCTTGAACATCTCCACACCCGTGACTACCGTCTTGCGCGTCTCGCGGAAGCCGACGATTTCAACATCCTCGCCCACCTTCACCTTGCCGCGCTCGATACGGCCCGTCACCACCGTGCCGCGTCCCTGAATCGAGAAGATGTCTTCAATCGGCATCAGGAACGGCTTGTCAATGTCGCGCGCCGGCAGTGGAACGTTCTTGTCGACCGCATCCATCAGCTCGTCGACCTTGGCCTCCCACTGCGCTTCGCCGTTCAGTGCGCCCAGCGCCGAGCCGCGTACCACCGGCAGATCGTCGCCCGGAAAGCCGTACTTCGACAGCAGCTCGCGCACTTCCATCTCCACCAGATCGATCAGCTCGGGATCCTCCACTGCATCGCACTTGTTCAGGAACACCACGATGTAGGGCACACCGACCTGGCGCGCCAGCAGCACGTGCTCTTTGGTCTGCGGCATCGGACCGTCGGTCGCCGCCACCACCAGAATCGCGCCATCCATCTGCGCTGCGCCGGTGATCATGTTCTTGATGTAATCGGCGTGGCCCGGGCAATCCACGTGCGCGTAGTGACGGTTGGCCGTCTCGTACTCCACGTGCGCGGTTGCGATGGTGATGCCGCGCTCGCGCTCTTCCGGCGCGTTGTCGATCGAGTCGAAGCTGCGGAACTTGATGTTCGGATTGTGCTTCGACAATACCTTGGTAATGGCCGCCGTCAACGTTGTCTTGCCATGATCGATGTGTCCGATCGTGCCTACGTTTACGTGCGGCTTGCTGCGGTCAAATTTCTCTTTCGCCATAATGTCCTCTAGTAACCGTTGTAACCACCCTTATTGAATGCTCTCTTTTGACTGCTGCCTGGTTTCGCTCGCCTCTGCCTCGAGTTGGGCGGCCGCCAGATAACTCCATTTAAGCAACAGCAGGGTATGTCCGATCTTGTCGGAACCCGGCTGCCTGGGGAGGCGCAACCACAAACCAATACCATCCACAGCCTCAACGCGAGCAGTAAACGAATCCTTCTTAAAAATGTCCTTGATGGCATTTCGTCCTTCCGGCGACAACCAGATGGAAACATCTTTCTTAGCGAGCAAAGCTTCCAACCTGCCTACCGAAAAAGAATCCAAAGCCACCCCCTACTACTCGTTCACCGCTTCCACGAGCCTCTGCTTAAGCTGCTGAAGCGGTTCGGATAATTCATAATCGATCACATCGTCTGCCAGATCCCGGGCAATACTCACGCTGCGAATTCCACCAGGCGTTTCGAATTGGACAATCCAGCGCGCCTTCAAATCTTCATATAGGACGGCAGTGAGGTGATAGCCGGAATCCCGAGCTGAAAGAATCCGCTGTACAATGCCACCCAGCTTCGATCCGCGCTCCCTAAGACCTTGCTGGCCGTAAATTCTGGCAAGCTCTCCGCGCGCGTATTCCTCCTCGGCGATGCCAAACCGATTTGCCATTTCTTTCTGCTCTTCGTCCAGCGACGGCAGTTCGCTTGCAGGAGCCTCCATAGCACGTTTCCACTCCTCTGCGGTGCTAGAGTTGCTGCGAATGTAAACCTCGAACTCCTGCCCTTGCGTCTGCATGTTCAACCTACTTCGCTCCAGCCGGGCTCTTTCCCTGCACCTTGGCTACGATCTCTTCGGCCACCGCGCGCGGCGCTTCTTCATAGCGCGAGAAGTGCATGGAGAAAGTCGCGCGGCCCTGGGTGTTCGAGCGCATGTTGGTCGCGTAACCGAACATCTCGGCCAGCGGCACCATCGCCTTGATGACCTGCGATCCGGCGCGATGCTCGATGCCCTCAATGCGGCCGCGACGGCTGCTCAGGTCGCCGATGATGGTGCCCATGTACTCCTCAGGCACGACGACTTCCACCGACATGACCGGCTCCAGCAGGACCGGGCTGGCCTTGCGGGCAGCTTCCTTGAATGCCATCGAACCGGCAATCTTGAAGGCCATTTCGTTGGAATCGACATCGTGATAGCTGCCGTCGTACAGAATGGCTTTCACGTCCACCATTTCGTAGCCGGCCAGAACGCCGCCCTCCATCGCTTCCTTGATGCCCTGGTCGACCGGCTTGATGAATTCCTTCGGAATCACGCCGCCAACCACTTCGTTCACGAACTCGTAACCCTTGCCTGGCTCGTTGGGCTCCAGCTTGAGGCGGACGTGACCGTACTGGCCGCTGCCGCCGGTCTGCCGGATGTACTTGCCTTCGGCCTGCGAGTTCTTGCGGATGGTCTCGCGATACGCCACCTGCGGCTTGCCTACATTGGCCTGCACGCCGAACTCGCGCATCATGCGGTCCACGATGATCTCGAGATGCAGTTCGCCCATGCCTTCAATAATGGTTTGTCCACTGTCGTGATCGGTGGAAACCTTGAAGGTAGGATCTTCCTGCGCCAGTTTGCTCAGCGCCACGCCCATCTTTTCCTGATCGCTCTTGGTCTTGGGCTCCACGGCAACCGCGATGACGGGCGCCGGGAAGGTGATCGACTCCAGAACCACCGGATGATCTTCGTCGCAGATGGTGTCGCCCGTGGTGATGTTCTTCAGGCCAACACAAGCGCAGATGTCGCCCGCATAAATCTCGGTAATGTCCTCGCGCTTGTTGGCGTGCATCTTCAGCAGGCGGCCAATACGTTCGGTCCGCGAACGTCCGCTGATCAGAACACTGTCACCCTGCTTCAGATGTCCCGAGTACACGCGGATGAACGTGAGCTGACCGACAAACGGATCGGTCATGATCTTGAATGCCAGCGCCGAGAACGGCGCCTTGTCGTCGGCGGCGCGTTCCACTTCTTTTCCGGTGTTGGGATCAATGCCTTTCACTGGAGGAACATCGAGCGGCGACGGCAGATAGTCGATGACCGCGTCCAGCAGCGGCTGCACGCCTTTGTTCTTGAAAGCTGTCCCGCAGATCACCGGGAACACTTTCATCGTCAGCGTGGCGCGGCGCAGCGCAGCCTTCAGCTCGGCCTCGCCGATCGGTTCGCCTTCGATGTACTTGTGCATCAGCTCGTCCTGATCGTCGTTTTCCACGACCGTTTCGACAAGCATCTGGTGGTAGGCCTGGGCCTTCTTCTTTAACTCTTCCGGAATCTCTTCGACATGGTACTCGGCGCCCATCGTCTCGTCTTTCCAGATGATGGCCTTCATCGCCATCAGGTCGATGACGCCCTTGAACTTGTCTTCCTGTCCGATGGGAAGCTGGATGGCGACGGGCTTGGCATTCAGACGCTTGCGGATGGTATCGACGGCGTGCTCGAAATCGGCACCCATCTTGTCAATCTTGTTGATGAAGCAAATGCGCGGCACACCGTACTTGTCGGCCTGGCGCCAGACGGTTTCCGACTGCGGCTCGACCCCATGCACGGCGTCAAACACGGCGCAGGCGCCGTCGAGTACGCGCAGCGATCGTTCCACCTCGGCGGTGAAGTCCACGTGGCCAGGCGTGTCGATGATGTTGATGCGAACGTCTTTCCAGAAGCAGGTGGTAGCAGCCGACGTGATGGTGATGCCGCGCTCTTGCTCCTGCGCCATCCAATCCATCGTCGCCGTGCCTTCGTGGACCTCACCAATGCGGTGCGTGCGTCCTGTGTAGAACAGGATGCGCTCCGTGGTGGTGGTCTTACCCGCATCGATGTGAGCCATGATGCCGATATTCCTGCAACGATCTAGTGGAACCTGTCGGGGCACTGTCTTTTCCGTTTCTTACAGCGGCGCACTCTGAGGCGCCTTGAAAGGGCGCACCTTCCGGCACGCCGTAACAACTTTCTCTTGAAGGGGCGTGCCTTCAGGCACGCCGTAACTCCTCTACACCTTTTGTCATCCCGAACGGCTTCAGCCGTGAGGGACCTGCGGTTGAAAGGGGCGCACCTTCCGGCACACCGTAAACCTCTACACCTTTTGTCTCCCGAACCCCTTCAGGGGTGAGGGACCTGCGTTTCCCTACCAGCGGTAGTGGGCGAAGGCTTTATTGGCCTCGGCCATACGGTGCACATCTTCCTTTTTCTTGATCGCGGCGCCACGGCCATTGGCCGCGTCGAGCAACTCGTTCGCCAGCTTGTCGATCATGCCCTTCTCGCCACGTCCCCGGCTGTAGGTCAAAATCCAGCGGATGGCCAGCGAGGTACGGCGATCGGCATTCACTTCCACCGGCACCTGGTAGTTGGCGCCGCCCACGCGGCGGGTCTTCACTTCCAGAACCGGCTTGGCGTTCTCCACCGCTTTCTTGAACAGCTTGATCGCCTCGTCGCCGCCCTTGTCTTCCAGCTTCTTCATAGCGTTGTAGAAGATGGACTGCGCGGTCGACTTCTTGCCGTCCCACATCATGGAGTTCACGAACTTATTCACCAGCGTGGACTGGTAGACCGGATCAGCCAGCCCTTCCCGCTTCGCGATATAACCTTTTCTCGGCATAAACCCTCAATCAAAACTCTTCGAAGGGGACGGCCTTCAGGCCGTCCGTAAACTCTCGCCACGCCCCGGGGCTAAAGCCCCTCTCAATATTCAGGCCCTTACGGCACGTCTAAAGACGTGCCCTGATACAAATCATGCCGTCACAAATCAGGCCTTCGGCCGCTTGGCTCCGTACTTGGAGCGGCTCTGCTTGCGATTGGCCACGCCGACTGAGTCGAGCGTGCCGCGCACCACGTGATAACGAACGCCCGGCAAGTCCTTCACACGGCCGCCGCGGATCAGCACAATCGAGTGCTCCTGCAGGTTGTGGCCGACACCGGGAATGTACGTTGTAACTTCAATGCCGTTGGTCAGCCGTACGCGCGCGACTTTACGCAGCGCCGAGTTCGGCTTTTTCGGGGTCTGGGTGTACACGCGGGTGCACACACCGCGCTTTTGCGGACAGGACTGCAGCGCCGGACTGGCCGTCTTGTAATTCGGCGCCGTGCGGCCCTTGCGCACCAGTTGATTGAATGTAGGCACTCTTTGCAGCTCCTTGCTTAAATCGCACCCTTGCGGGCATTTGAAGGGGCGCGGCTTCAGCCGCGCCGCAATCTTTAAATCTTCTGTCGTCCCGAACCCTTTACGGGGTGAGGGATCTGCGGTTGCAAAACACCGGCGAGGCCGTTCAGCCACAGCCTTCGCTGCTTGCGACGGCAGCCCAGTTCAGGCGCTTGTCGCAGCGCGATCATCCCAATTTTGGGACTGGGCAGCGAATTCGCTCGGCCCGCGCGGGCCTTTCTTTTGCCCATGCTTCCCCGACCAATGCAACTCAGGGAATCTTGGTTTCCAAATCAGGTTAAGCAAACGACGGTGGCGCCGTGGTCGTTTCGCTTCCAGCTTGTAAGCCGGGGCGGAGAACAGGAACGAGGGCACTCCGTTTCGTTGCTTTGGTCTGCATACCCGTGGAAAGTCCAGCGGAAGCGCAGACTCATTTCAGCGAGGAAATCCTGCAAGCATTCTACAGGATTGGGATCAATGCAGCACAGCCAGACACGACAGGCAGGCTTAAACGAACTCGCGGAACCTTATGAATATAGCAACTCGCACGCCACTCGTCAACCGCCGCGGGTGAATCGCACACATCCATCTTCGTCGCATCCCCGGGCTTCGTCGGATCCCCGGGCACGAGCTGTCGCGATCCAGGTCTTGCTCAGCCTGCAACTCTCCGGGGAAGTGCGTGTTTGCAACGTTGCCCTGGTCCCGTATACGAGCGGGTTCGCTTGCCGAATCCGTGGGCAGCTTCTACACTGAGGGCTTTCCGCAAGGAATTACTTTGGCTTCATAGAACCGCCGGAGCTTCTCCGGCGGGGAGGGTACATGCAGCGGTTTTCAGCGGCTTCCTTGATAGCTGCACTTTTCACGGCTCTTTTTCTTTCGTTCCTTACGGCCTGCGGTGGAACCAGCTCCTCCGCCAACACCGTAGCCTCCCTCGTCATCTCGCCGACCGTGCTGTCCATGAATCAGGGCCAGGTTGTGGGGATCACCGCCTCTGCCCAGAATGCCACCGGTTCCACCGTGGCAGCCGATATCAACTTCAGCAGCAGCAACACGGCGTTGGCCAACGTTTCCAGCGGCGGGTTGCTCTGTGCGGGCGCCTGGGACGCCAACATCATCACCTGCACCCCAAAGTTGGGGCCTTCCGGTGTGGGGACAGTCACTATTACCGCAAGCGCGGCCACCAACAGCGCCATCACTGCGACCCTTACCCTCTATGTCCATGAACAAGTGGACCAGGTGAACATGACCGCGCCGGCCTCCTGCACCAGCCTGGGGCAGACGGCGAATGTGTCGGCGCTGGTGCTCAGCACGACCGCACCCGGATGTTCGGTCGCCGCGCCCTGTAACATTACGTCAACGGTGGGACCGATTACCTACGGTTCAACCGACACATCCATCGTTTCGATAAGTGCCTCCGGAGTGCTGACGGCTGCCAAGCCTGGACAGGCATCGGTGTTCGCCGGCGTTTCCGGCGTAAACAGTGTCGCGCAGCCCACCCAGACGTGCCCGGTATCGTATATCCTGCTCCACAATTCAACCGACTACACCGACAACTTCACCCTGGCTCCCGCGGCCACCCAGACCGTGGCAGCGGACGTTTACGACACCAAAGGCGCGTATATCAAGCCCAGCCTGACCTGGGCGTCCAACTACCCGGCGAGTGCAACCGCGGCCGTCGCCTCGACCGGCAGCCCTTCTGGAATCATCACCGCCGTCGTTCCCGGCACCACGACGGTGACCGCGACCTGCAGTAATCCCGACTGCAATGCCAACCTGCCTGCCCAATACAGCATTAATCAACTCACCGTCACTGTACCCGGCAGCCACGACACCACGGTCTATGCCGCCAGCACCAACTCGACAACTCTGGTGCCGATTACGACCAGCAACAACACGGCAGGCACCGCGATCACGTTGCCATACGCTCCCAACTCGATCCTCGCTGACCCGACCGGCGCCCACGTTTACCTGGGCTCAGCCACAACCTTGATGCAAGTCACCGTGGCGACGAATTCCGTTGCCACGGTAGGGGTTCCGGGATCGGTGATAGCGGTTTCGCCCGACGGCAATTACGTCGTAATGTCCGATCCCACCTCGGGCGGAACCTACATCTACGACGTGACCACCTCCAGCTTTGTCTCGCGCACCTTCTTCGCGAACGCGTCGTCCGCTGCCTTCACACCCGACAGCAAGACCACGTGGTACACCTATCAGAATCAGGCGTACGTCAGTTCGTTGAGTGCTGCCGTTGTGCAGTACACACTGCCGTACACGACGGGCTCGATTGCTTTCAACGCCAACGGCGCGCTGGGGTACATCACCAGCAGCACCGCGCACCAGGTGGACGTCCGCTCCACCTGCGATCACAGTGAAATCCAGCCGCTGGCGGCGAACGCTCCTACGTTGATCAGCACCCTTCCGACGGGGAACGGAGCCATTGTCGCCGACTCTCCGAACGTCGATGTGATCAACAGCGGCGGCCTCGTGGGTGCGGGCTGTCCCACGACGGCGACGAGTTCGCTCGCCAGCTTCAATATGGGCGTGGGTCCCTTTACGGCCTCGCAGATGTTCGTGAGCCCCAACAATGGCAATGCCTGGATCATCAGCAACTTGCCTGAACTGCTGGGTTTCAATCTGGTCAACTCGACTCCGTTTGCAATTCCCTTGGCCAATGGAGCCACTCCGTTGAGCGGGGGCGCTCGCATCGATAGCCAGCAGCTGTACCTCGGCGCCAGCGACGGGACGGTGCACCGCATCGACGTGGCCTCGCTAACCGACGCTGCCCAGATCGCCGTGAACATCAAGAACAGCAGCGGAACCCTGGTCGGTCCCAACCTCGTCGCCGTGGTTCCGTAAATTTGGAGAATGTAGGCAGGAAAGTCGTCCCTGGTCGTATCAGGGCACGACTCTCGAGACTGCTGAAAAATCGTCGCAATGCGGGTTCGGGTAGAGCTGGCCTTCAGGCCAGCGTCTAAGAACCTTTTTTTTAGGTAGCCTCTTTAGTCGTGCCGAAGGAAGTGAAGAAAGGGACCCAGGCTTTTAGCCCTTGCACAGACAGGTTCGCCTGGGACTAGGGCCGAGTCCTCACAGCATGCATCGGCATAAAACCAGGCCCGTAGGGCCGACTCCTCTTAGCCCAGCGCTTCAGCGCTGGGTAGCGGTGCAAAGGGACCCGAGTCCCGGCAGGGACCGCATGGGTTTCACCTACGCGATGTTAGAACGAGGCCGCTATGCAATGGCCGGCACAGGCGTGTGAGAACAGTACCGCGTCCGCAATGGAAGTCTGCCGTGAGATGGAACCAGGCCCGTAGGGCCTGGTTCCATGCCGATGCAGGCCGAGGTTGCACGCCGAGGTCAAGCCTCACGCAGACCGCAGCCGGACTCGGGCTCTGCGCCCTCGAGAACCCGTGCCGTCCCTGCCGGGACTCGATCATTCTGCTCGCCTACCCAGCGCTGAAAGCGCTGGGCTAAGAGGAGTCGGCCCTTCGGGCCTGGTTCCGTCTCACCGCAGGCTATCGTTGCAGACCGGCACCGTTCTCACCCAGCCTCTGAAGTCGTGCCTTAATACGATAACGATTTTTGCGATAGCCTCTAGACGTCCGTCTGCGGCGCTTTCGGGTGGTTCAATTCTTTGGCCACGCTGTCGAGCACGCCATTCACGAACTGCACCGACTCGGGTGTGGAATAGCGGCGGGCAATCTCCAAAGCTTCGTTGATCACCACCGGCCGTGGGGTTTGCGGAAAGCCGAGAAACTCCGCCACCCCGGTGCGCAACAGGTTGCGATCGACCGCAGCCATCCGCTCCATGCGCCAATGCTCGGCATTTCGCTCAATCAGGATGTCGATCTCGGCGCTGCGTTCGGCAGCAATGCGGAACAGCTCATCGGCAAACTCGCGGACCTTGTCGTCAAGGTCTTTCCGCTCGCGCCAGAAGGTCGTTCGTACCTGCTCCGCGTTTTGTTTCCCCATGTCGAGTTGAAACAACATCTGCAGAGTCAGTTCACGGGACTTGCGGCGAGTTCCTGATTTGGTCATCGGCGATTGTCCTCGGCCGAGGAAACACTTTGCGGCCCTGTATCTCGATTGTCTTGGCGGGGGCGGGAAAGAGCCCCGACTTGGTCGCGCAGTGAAGCCATTTCCACGGCCGCGAGACCGGCTTCAAATCCCTTGTTCCCGGCCTTCAACCCGGCACGGTCAATGGCCTGTTCCAGGGTATCGCAGGTGAGAACGCCGAAGGCATGAGGCACTCCTGTGTCCTGCGCCGATTGGCCCACACCCCGCGTTGTCTCGTTGGCGATGACGTCATAGTGCAGCGTGTCGCCCCGCAGAAGGCAGCCAATGCAGACAATGGCGTCGTAGCGCCTGGTTTCGGCAAGCTGCCGGGCAGCGAGAGGTATTTCGAAAGAGCCCGGCACATTCGCGATCGTGATGTCGTCGGCACTGGCGCCGCACTGCCGCAAAGCCTGCAATGCGCCGTCGAGCAGCCTCTGCGTGATGAACGAATTGAAGCGCGACACCACGACCCCGAAGCGCTTGCCCGCAGCGTTCAACGGGGCCTCGAGCCCCCGCGTCTCACCCGCTTTCTTCGCATAGGTGATGAAGCCCAGGCGAAGTCCGCTGACTTCGACTTCGAACAAACGAGCGCCGTAGGGAGTGTCGCCGATTTCACGGTTGATCTTTATCCGAGATGTGGGTGCCCCATCCTTGTCGCCTGTTTTTGGCGACAGGGTGGGAGCGAGTGGTGACAGGGTGGGACTTAGTTTTTTGACGATATCCCACGCCAGGTCTGCGTCAGCAACTTCAACCATCGCATCGACACTTGGCGCATCGGGCGCGGCGATGAACTCTACGCCGCCGCTGGGCGCCAGCATCTCGAGGCCATGACTGCCGCCCTCGTGCCATTCTCTGCCGCCGGCGAATCCCAGGGCGCGAAGCAGATCAAGCGCCGGTTGCAGGTCGTCGAGCGATTTGCCGGCTACATGCGGAAACACAATCGAACGAATCATAAGTTGGTGGCCAGTGGATGGTGGATAGTGGACAGCTCCAGGGCGGCAATTCCGAATGACGCCCAATGAGCCGTTCCATATGCGCGCAAAGTCGGCGATTCTCTGTCCAACCCTCTTTTAAGATAGCAGCCCGCAGGGCAGAACAAACGTAGCCCAGGACGTGAGTCCTGGGTGGACGTTTCTCTAGGAATACGAGTCCCGTAGGGACGGCACCCGCTTAAAGCCCCACGCATGCAACGGCAGCTTGCGCGGGCCCGCTTCCACATTCGCTATCTTGCCGCCTCGCTGTCACACTGCCGCGCGGCTTGGACATCCTCAATTGATGCGAACCCGGGACTCACGTCCTGGGCTACGTTTGTTCTGCCCTGCGGGCGATACATTGTCCAGCGACCACCGACCACGATTCACTTACTTTCCCTTAAACTGCGGCGGCCGCTTCTCCAGGAAGGCATGTGTGCCTTCGTTCTTGTCTTCGGTCGAGCAGCACACGCCGAAGAGGGTCGCTTCCAGGAACAAGCCTTCCGCCAGCGTCAGGTCATATCCGTGATTCACCGCCTCGATGCAGTACTGAATCGCCAGCGGTGCGTTGGCGATGATCTTGGCGGCGATTGCCTCGGCACGGGGAATTAACTCCGCCGCAGGTACCACTTCATTGACCAGCCCGATACGGAGAGCTTCCTGCGCGCTGACCATTTCTCCGGTAAGCAGCAGTTGCAGTGCAGGCCCTTTACCCACCAGCCGCGGCAGCCGCTGCGTTCCGCCGTAGCCGGGGATGAGTCCGAGCTTCACCTCGGGCTGACCCAGCTTCGCGTTCTCGCTCGCCAGCCGCAGCGTGCAGGCCAGCGCCAGCTCGCATCCTCCGCCGAGTGCGAATCCATTGATGCAGGCAATGACCGGCTTGCCGAGGTTTTCGATGGCGTCGATGATCGCCTGTCCGCGATGCGTATATTCCTTCGCGGACACCGGGGAATGCTGCGAGAGTTCGCCAATATCGGCTCCCGCCACAAATGCCTTTTCGCCCGCTCCCGTGAGGATCACGACGCGAACTTCGGTATGGTCCTTGATTGCCGAAAAGGCGATCTGCAACTCCTGCATCGTGGCCATGTTCAGCGCATTGAGTACCTTCGGCCGATCGATCGTGATATAGGCAATCTGGTTTTTCTTTTCAACCTTGATGTTTTGAAATTCACTCATCGTCTTTCCTGTATTTTTGTTTGTCATCACGAGCGGGTTCAGAGACTGTGTCGCGACCCAGTGTCGCCGCTCTGCGGCTCGTGCTATTCCTACTTGACCGCGGGCTTACGCCCACGGCTAACACAAATGTCGCCACTTTGCGGCGCGGTAAAACAAATTTCCCTGGCGCGCGTTCCACTCCTCACGTTCAGAATTCAGTTGCGACACCGTCTCTTCAGCCCGCGAGAAATCGGTTTTTGCGTGCACTGCGTCGTGCTGGCTCCGACAGCAGATTCCTCCGCTACGTTCGCGCTGGATAACTCGTGCGGGTCGCGTTCTAGCACTAAAGTGTCTATCGTAGGACGGCTCTCTCTTCCGGCGAATGTGCAAGTTTTTGCACAATCTGCCCTATAAACCGTCGCTGATCCGCCGAGCACCCCAAGGAGGTCAACCGTGCCAAGTGCCTCCATGGCGGCCTTACAGTGCCGTTAATGGCCAGTTCTGTACACGGTCGATTACCGTGTAAACAACCTCCGAGGCTCTGCCGGATACCGTTTGGCATTAAAGTGCCATAATCGAACCTAAACTGGGCCCGTTTCGTTGCCTCTACACGAACTTTCCCGGCACCGGCTTGTTGGGATCGGCGTAGTCGTAAAACCCTTTGCCGGACTTGCGGCCGTACCAGCCTGCCAGCACCAGACGCTTCAGCAATCCCGGGCGAGGCAAAGCGGCGCTCTTTGAATTCGTCGAACATGACGTGCGTGATGTAGTACGTCGTATCCAGACCGACAAAGTCGAGAAGCGTGAACGGACCCATCGGGTATCCGCAGCCTAACTTCATGGCCTCGTCAATGTCTGTGATCGAGCCGACACCTTCTTCATACGCGCGGATCGCATCGAGCAAATACGGCACCAGCAGGCGATTGACGATGAAGCCTGGCTTGTCAACCGTACGCACCGGAACTTTGCCCAGCTTCCCGGCAAACTCCACCGCCGCGTCATAGACCTCGGGAGCAGTCGCAATGGTCTTCACCACTTCCACCAGCTTCATGATCGGCACCGGATTGAAGAAGTGCAAACCGATGAACCGCTCGGGGCGCTTGGTCGAGGTCATCAGTTGTGTCACCGAGATCGAGGAGGTGTTGGTCGCAAAGATCGCGTCTTTCTTAACGACGGCGTCGAGTGCCGCATAGGTCCTGCGCTTCTCTTCGACGTTTTCGATGATGGCTTCGATGACGATGTCGCAATCGGCAAGCTCCTGCGGATTCGTCGTGCCCTTGATTCGCGACTCCGCTTCTTTCTTCTGCTCAGCGGTGATGCCGCCCTTGGCGGGACCGCGCTCGACCAGCCTCCCCAGCGACTTGCCGACAGCCGCAAACCCTTTGTCGAGAAACGACTGGTCCTGCTCCAGCACGATAACGTCAAAGCCCGCGGTAGCCGCGACCTGCGCGATGCCCGAGCCCATCAGCCCAAAACCGAGTACGCCAACCTTCTTGATGTTCATAGAATTGCTCTTCCTTTAGACGAGGGGCGAATGTCAGAATGCTGTGGGGTTGCGCATTTCGAACAGCTTTCGCCATAACCAGGGGCTAAAGCCCCAATCACACTTCCCGCATGTACGGCACGCATGCATGCGTGCCCTGATACAAAACTTGCTTTCGGCCTGGCTCAAGCCATGCCTGCTACGATTCGCTCTTGCACCACCGGCTGCTGATACCAAGTCCTAGCGTTGCAGGTTTTCGACAATCACCGCGATGCCCTGCCCGCCGCCGATGCAGGCGGTCGACAATCCGTACTTGCCTTTGCGGCGCCGCAACTCGTAGAGGAGCGTGATCAGCAGACGCGTTCCGGTCGCGCCCAGCGGATGTCCTAGCGCGATCGCGCCACCGTTCACGTTGACCTTCTCGCGATCCAGGCCGAGCTCTTTTTCGACGGCAAGGTATTGCGCCGCGAAGGCTTCGTTCACTTCAATCAGGTCAAGATCGTTGAGTGTCAGCCCGGCTTTCTTGAGCGCGATCCGCGTCGCCGGCACCGGCCCCGAGCCCATGATCTTCGGGTCCACTCCGGCGATGCCCCAGCTTACGACGCGTCCCAGCGGCTTCAGATTGCGCTTCTCCGCTTCGTCGAGGGGCATGACCACCACAGCGGCACCGCCGTCGACGATTCCGCTGGCATTGCCCGCGGTGACCGATCCGTTCTTGCCGAAGGCCGCCTTCAGCTTCGCCAGGCTCTCCATGGTGGTTTCGGGACGTCGATGGTCATCTTCGGTGAACATCTCTCCCGTCAGCTCGCCTTTGCGATTGCGCAAAGGAACCGGCGTCTGTTCTTCCTGAAGACGTCCGGCCTTATAAGCGGCGTCGGCGAGCTTCTGAGAACGCAGAGCAAACTCGTCCTGCATCTCGCGGGTGATGCCTTGCTGCTCGGCGTAGAGTTCGGCCGTATTCGCCATGTAGAGTCCGCAGTAGCTGTCGAGCAGCGCTACCATGAGCGAGTCTTCGAGCTTGCCTTCACCGAGTCCCACGCCCCAGCGCATGCCGCGAATGACATGCGGCGCTTGCGACATCGACTCGATGCCGCCGGCGAGGGCGATCTTCGATTCGCCGAGCTGGATCATCTGCGCTGCGGTCACTACCGATTGCATGCCAGAGCCGCAGAGACGATTGACGGTGAGCGCCGGGGTCTCAATCGGAACTCCCGCTTTGAGGCCGACGTGGCGCGCACCGTAAATCGAATCTCCCGAGGTCTGCTGGGCGTTGCCGATGACGACGTGATCGATCTCAGCGGGTTCCACGCCCGAGCGTTGCATGGCTTCTTTGGCGGCGATTGCGCCGAGATCCATGGCTGTGAAGTCACGCAGCTTGCCGCAATACCGACCCATGGGCGTGCGAGCGCCGTTGACGATAGCGATATCCAGTGTTTTCGACATGAGAGTTATGGAAGGCAATACCGACGTATGAGCAAACAGTCCAGTTTATCAGCGGCTCGAGGTGCGCGGCAAACCGGGGAAACGGGGGACCGTCTCGGCGTTAAAGTGTCGGCCTGAGCTGGGGTAGAGCGGGCCTTCAGTCCCGCGTCAAGGCGTCGATTCTAAGAGGGAGCCCCGGAGGGGCGGCCTGGGACGGTCGAGAAATGCCGGGCTCCTGCATTTAAATCTGTGGCGCAGGTTTCGACGCGGGCCTCGAGGCCCGCTCTACCTGAACTTCTGCGAGACACTACAATCGACGGATGGAAATCAAACGCGTTGGCTCACAGCCCTCAGGCAAAGGCCCGGCCGACTGGTTCACCGGGACCGTACGGATCGACCCGCTTTTTCAGGCGCCGGATCCGGCGCTGGTTGCCGGCGCAAGCGTCACATTCGAGCCCGGAGCGCGTACCGCGTGGCATACCCATCCCCTGGGGCAGACCCTCATTGTGACGGCGGGTTGCGGATGGGCGCAGCGAGACGGCGGCGCGATCGAGGAAATTCACCCGGGCGATGTGGTCTGGTTCGCGCCGGCAGAGAAGCACTGGCACGGCGCTACACCCACCACCGGCATGACACACATCGCTATTCAGGAACGGCTCAACGGCAAGGTTGTCGATTGGATGGAGCACGTCAGCGACGAACAGTACCGCCGCTGAATCCAGAGTTCAAATCACCCAGTAGCAAGCGGCAGAATTGATCGGAGTGCCGGCCAACGCTGCCGCTCGTCAAGCGCCCGCGGAGGAGGTGCGGGCCCATACCAATCGTCACTACGCCATGTCGCGTTACTTACGACGACGCCATCTTTCGCAAGCGCTCGCGCCGCTCCTGCCACTCGGCGGTCGAGAAAATGCGCGGACCTACTTCGATCAGCCGGGGGAGCATCTGGAAGACGGAGACCGGCGTCCACTTTCGTCCCTCGCGCGTGCGGTAGCCACGCCGGTTCAGCTCATCGGCAATGCCCGAGTAGGGGCCGTCCTGGATGGTTAGCTCCATCATGGTGAGCAGGACCTCCTGCTCTTGCGGATCTTCTTCCAGGCGGGTACAGTCGCCGGCCACCTTCAGCCCGAAGGGCACGCCCTCGACAGGCTCGCCAGGTGCCGCTCGGCCGGCCGGCACTTCGCGCTCCCATTCGATGGCCACGGGCTTCCATCCTTCGGCGGATTTCTGCTGTAACTCATCGATTCCAAACGAGCCCGAGACCGTCTGACGAAAACGTTCCAGCTTAGGCATGACATTCCTACCTCAGCGGCGGGATGAAGACCAGCTCTACCCTACGAGCACTCGAATGGCCAGAACCTCGCGGGAGTAGCTCGCTCAGAACAGGGCTGTTAATCGCATTTCGCAGCGCAGCCCCTCGCTCCGAGTGTCCACTTCGAACGGCAAGTGTGCGAAATTGGGCGATTCGTCGCGCGTCGTTGATCTGCGGGAAAGTCACATCCCGAAAGTCCGGAGAGTTTTTCCGCGGCCTGTGATAGCCATGCCCTGCGACGAACCAGAAGGCGCTGCTACTGGATCATCTCGGTGAGCATGTCTCCCCAGGACTCACGCCAGATGCCGAAGGTTTCTTCGCAGGCGTCGCAATACCATTCCGGGCTGTCGGGGCGAATGCAACATCCGCCGAGCACATAGCCGTCATGCGCCAACTCGGCCGTCTTCTCCGAGGGTAGCTCGCCGTAGGTGATCTTTTTTACGTCTTCACTGCTGTTGCATCTTGGACAGATTGGAGCACTCCGATGCTTCATGGCCAGAACCCTCTGCTCGACATCCACTTCTACGACTGTTCCGCCGACGTGGTCAGTGTTCGCTTATCCGTCTTCCCCGTGATGGTACGCGGCAGACTATCCACAAAGGTAAACGATCGAGGGATTTTATGCGGTTCCAGGGTTCCACGGCAAGCGTTCCGTAAGTTGTTCTCGTCGATGGCCGATCCCGCCCGGCGCTGCACAAAGGCGTGCAGCCGGGAACCGTATTTTTCGTCCGGCAGGGTGATGACGGCAACCTCTTCCACGCCGTCAATCCTTTCCAGAGCATTTTCCACCTCGATGGGATAAACCTTTTCGCCGCCAACTTTCACCATTTCATCCGCTCGCCCCGACAGGTAGAGGTATCCCTCGGAATCGAAGAAACCTTTATCGCCGGTATGCAACACTCCTTTGCGAATCTTGTGCGCCGTGGACTCCGGATCGCCGAAGTAGCCGAGCATGACGCTGGGGCCCTCGACGCAGACTTCGCCGATTTCGCCCACCGGGCAGAGGGTGTCGTCCTCGTTGCGGAGGGTGACCTTCAAATTCGGCAGCGGCTTTCCCACACTCGCCGGCCGGTTCGATTCCGGCAAGTTGAGCGAGATGACCGGAGCAACCTCGGTCGCCCCATAGCCTGGCAGGATGGGATGGCCGAAGCGCTCGGTGAAGGCCCGTTCCGTGGTCTCGGGCAGCCGCTCGGCCCCTGCAATACACAGCCAGAGCGAGCTGCCATCGCACGGCGTCGGGTCCATCGCCAGCAAACGATACTGGCTGGGCACGGCCACCAGACAGGTCACGCGATGTTCGTCGATCGTATTCAGCACCGTGCGGGGAACGAAGCGATCGAGAATGACGACCTTCGAGCCGGTCATCAGCGGCAGAAGATTTGTTACCGTCAGCCCGTAAGCGTGGAAGAGCGGCAGGATCGCCAACATGACCTGCTGGTCGTCAAAGCCGGTGGCCGCGCGGCAACCCTCGGCATTCGAAACGATATTGGTTTCACTGAGCGCGACGGTTTTCGGACGGCCGGTGGTTCCCGAGGTGTAGAGCAGCACCGCAGCACCGGCGCTGCGCGGCTGCGGCCCGAAGTCTTCTGCGTCGGGATATTTGGTGTCGATCAGGACGTGCGGCAACCCGGCTTCCACCAGGCGAGGGGCGAGATCTTCCGTAGTGAATACCGTCGAGAGACGGGCCTGGGCGAACATGTACTTCAACAGTGGCGCGGGCGCGAGTGTGGGCAGTACGGCGACTGTCTTGCCAGCCCACAACGCGCCTAGAATTTGTGGCGGGAAGTCAACCGAGTTGCCGAGGAACAGTCCAATCGTATCTCCTTCGGCATTCCGTGCAATGTGCGCAGCGGCCGACTGCGAACGCCGTACCAGCTCCCGGTAGGTGACTTGCGCGGGGCCCGCGATCAGCGCCACCCGCCCGGAATAGCGGTCCGCAGCGGCGGTTACGGCAGCAACAATGGCACTGGTCGGCATGATTCACCGTTGGCGAGTCTAGCACTTCAAGATCTGCGCTTGCGGCGGAGAACCGATGCGCACGGAGAAAATGCCGGAAAGATTCCAATTCGGGATGGCTGGTGCTTCATGACGACAAAAAAGAAACGGCAGGGCATTTACCCCGCCGTCTTGCGCACTCTGTGTAACTCGATGGTCTACAGGCTGCTGCCCGATCCCTGGTGCACGTTGGTCACGTTGAAGGAGTTGTGAATCGACTGTACCGCGTTGCGCATGGCGTTCCTATAATTTGCTCGCGCTTCCTTCGACCAGGACTGCGAAGTCTTGCACTTCCAACCTGTGGCCGGGCTCGCGGAAGCGATATCGCCGCGATCGACGCTTACCATGGCGGTCGCGATCGCATTCTCGACGCCGGCTTCGGCGATCTTGAGCTGTTGCGCGACGATGCGCTGCTGCAGCGCGTTGGTCTCGATCTGAATGCGCTGGTTGATCTCAGGCAGGTTGTCCATGCGGAGAACGATGGAGTGCATCCCATCCGGAACCGAGACAACGACGTTCTGGCGCGTGCGCCGCGCCTCCGAACGGGCGCGTTCCGCGTCGCGACGGGCCAGCTGAGCGTCGCGCAGAGCGATGTCGCGCGCGCATTGCGCCTCTCGTACCTCTTGCTTGGCCGCTAGGGCAGCAGCGTTCGCCTGGGCACGCACCATGGGAAGATTCATCTCGGCCAGCATCTGGGCCTCTTCGGCATGGCCCGGCTCCAGGCGCGCCCGCATTTCACCCACAATGCGCGACGAGGATGCCCTTGCGCAGTGCCTAAGCGCTGCCAGTCGCTGGCTCGCCAGCACGGCAAAATGTCCGCCGCGCATTTCGTGCGAGCAGGCAGCAAAAGTCGCCGCAAGTGCCAGGGTCGCTATGAGATATCTGCGCTCCATACAGCCTCCTCGTATCCGGGTGAGACGTGAGATTGATGAGTTCGTTAGGAATATTTTTTGTTCGAACCCATCCTGCTCACTGCGTCCACCCGAATAAGTTACACGCCGAGGGCCACTCCGGTGATTCCTGCAAACTCCACCCATTCAGGTGGTTACAGCATTGTTCCCGGACGGCGGCGTATTTCTCGCGTCCACAATCAGAATCGTTTGTCCGGAAGCGAACACCGAAGGCACCTTGCCGGTAAAGATGACCGTTCGCCTGCGCGACAATGGGTAACTTGCCGGCTTCTGGTCGCCTCTCGAGGTGGACGTCGCCTTGGCGTGTGTTACGTACCCGGACACGCAGAAGTTCTGCCGTTCACGGAGGCCTGGATGCGAGTGGTCATCAGAAAGGGGCGAGCCATCCCATCGATGGCCTGGTATCCGGCTTTGTATCAGGGCCAGGCTTCAGCCGGGCCGCAATCGACCAATAACCAAGTGGGCTTTAGCCCCAGGAACCCGGTCCTCTTGCAAGGGCTAAGGAGCCGGTGTGAGAAGCGTGCCGTCCTTACCGGGACTCGGTCTTATTTACTCCTTTTCCAGCATTCCACCTTCGCACACAAACTTAGTTCTCACACACACTCCAAACTCCAAACCTCTTTTTACGCCTCGTTCGGCACGACCCAGGTCGTGCCCTGATACGAGAACCGTTACGAAACGAGTTTTCCCGACGCCCGCAAGATCGTGCCCTGATCCGGTTCAGTCGATCGCTTCTTGCGAGCAGGAGCACCAGCTCTGCCTGAATTTGATACGCTGATGGCCATGACCGCCGAAGAGGTAATCCGACTGTTGCAACTGGCCCCACTCAAAATGGAAGGCGGCTTCTTCCGCGAGACCTACCGCTCGCGCTGGTGCCTTTCCGGAGAATACTTGCCGCATAGCTATCGCGGTACACGTTCCATCGGCACAGCGATCTATTACATGGTGACGCCAGAGACGTTCTCGGTGCTGCATCGTGTGCCCGGCACAGAAGTCTTCCACTTCTATCTGGGCGATCCCGCGATCATGCTGCAGCTGCTGCCCGACGGGAGTTCGCAAACCGTGACGCTCGGCACCGATATCGCCAACGGACATCAGCCGCAAGTTGTGGTCCGTGGAGGAGTGTGGCAGGGCCTGAAACTGGCGCCCGGCGGCCGTTTTGCTTTATTAGGAACGACGATGTGTCCCGGCTTCGACTACGCCGACTATGAGCATGGAGACCCCGAGCAGTTGCGCGCTCAATATCCGCAAGTCGCCGAGAGGATCACCGAGTACACGAAATAGCACCCTCGTCGACATGCGCCCATCCGGGTCGCGCGTCGTGAGTTGATTTATTCGGCTGAATGCTGAATGCTGGCGACTCGCCCCTCATGCGCATCATTGCCGGACAATACCGCAGCCGTCCCTTGAAGTCGTTACCGGGAGTCGAGCTGCGTCCTACCAGCGACCGGTTGCGTGAGACGCTGTTCAATGTGCTGGCGGCGGCGAGGGACCTGGAGGGCTCGGTGTGGCTCGACTTGTTTGCCGGCACAGGCGCCGTGGGCATCGAGGCGCTCAGCCGCGGGGCGCGGCAAGTGTACTTTGTGGAATCCGCCAGGAAACATGCGCGCCTGCTGCGCGAGAATCTGTCGGCGCTCGGCATCGCCGAAGGGTATGAAGTGCAGGAGCGCGAGGTGGCGCAGGCGCTTCCTCTGCTGGAAACGACCGGTGTGGTCTGCGACTTCTGCTTTCTGGATCCGCCTTACAATTTGCATGGCAGCTACGAGCGCACGCTCGGATTCCTGTCGCAATCGCGACTGCTTCAGCCATCCAGCCTCGTCATCGCCGAGCATGAGAAGAAGTTCGACCCCGGCGATCGCTTCGGCGCATTGCTGCGCTATCGGCGGTTAGACCAGGGCGACGCCGCGCTCAGCTTCTATCGCCTGGGATAGGCAACTCACAAATGTATATCTACCTTTGAGTGGTGTGATTAGCACGTTCTTGCCCGCCCCGCCGGGATGATCAGGCCATTCGCTTGATTGGGCCAAGGTGGTGACTTGCTGGTGGCGATGAGAAGATGTCTCGACGCCTGGTGCAATCTTCTGCATGTTCCTGCAGTGCTTGCCGAGTGTGGCCCACTAACGTCTTTGTTTGCTTCAATTTAATTAGAAATGAATTGGAAGCGCAATTGCTCCGTGCTTTGTGTCGGCTTTCATGTCCCCCCTCGGTACGTAGCTTAAGCCTGGAAGGTTTCTTTCCTTCGCTAAGCGCTTTCAACATGAAAAACTCGGAATTCGCAGGACATAAGAAGTCAGGAGAACGTGCGACTATGCGTCAATTCACGAAAGTTACTTTAATTGCGCTGCTGACGTTGGCCTTTTCGATGGCTGCGTTCGGCACCACAATCAGCACCTGGAACACCTCGAACACGATCGATTCCACCGGCTGGGCCTATGCGGCGCAGACCTTCACCGCTCCCGGTAATGCCTTAACCGATTATTCGGTCGGGTTCTACAACCAGTATGCGCCAGGGCAATTGTCGTTTTCGCTCTATGCCTGGTCGGGGGACTCGCCAACAGGGTCCGCCTTATTTACCACCACCAACCTCACCTGGATTGGCGATGGCTACACGACCGGCGCGATCAACGTTCCTCTAACCACCGGCAACCTTTACGGGGTCGTGCTCTCATGGGGCGGAGCGTGCTGTGACTACCTGGTCTACGGGAACGATTCCTATTCCGGCGGCATCGGCTTTTGGTCGCAGGATGCCGTGACGTGGGATGCGTATCCGCAATACGACGAGCAATTCACCGCGGTCTTCAACGGCAGCTCGACTCCCGAACCCGGCAGCCTGCTTCTGCTTGGCTCAGGAATTCTGGGACTCGCTGGAGTGGTTCGCCGCAAACTCGGCAAATAAGCCCAGCGAAACTTTGTTCTACAGGCCGGAGCTGCCCAGCCCCGGCTTTTGTTTGGTGCGTGGCGCTTTGGCGCCACGGGCTGGAGCCACCGAAAATAGGAAGCCTGGCGCGGGGACGCGTGCCTAAAAGGCACGCTCTACCGGAAGGCATAGCAACTCACAATCTGTTCTTAGCCGCCTCGAAAGTAGGATCTTCCTGAGATCGTCCAACGCGGCTAAAACAACTTGCGGAAAAGTCCGGATTGGCAGCGCCGCACGGGCTAAAGCTGTTTCTTAAACTAGCAATTCACTTTACTGCGAAGAACCCAAAGGATACTACCAGCCAGGCCACTGCCGAGCAGCAGCAGGCTGGATGGCTCAGGAACGCTACTGGCGCTCACACTGACGTCGTCGAGGAGTGTCCCTCCTCTACCCGTGGTGCGTTGACCCGAGAACGCCAACACCGTGCTCGTCGATGTTGCGGTAGAGGTAAAGGTATACTGCACGTAGTCACTGGAGAGCTCGGTACCATTTGTCGGAGCCGTTCCACTGAACAGCGTCGAAGTGCCAAACTGGACCTGGAGAAAGTTCGGCTGGCCGTCAGCCACCCAGTAGGAAATGGTGTAGGTCTGGCCTATGACGGTGGGCAGAGTTTGCGTGATCGTATTATAGGAAGTGCTCCAATCCAGAAAGGCCATTTGACTTCCTGTGTGGGCAACGCCGACATTGCCGCAACCGGCATGGGAGTTATTACAGATCGCCCCTGTCCCCGCCGTGACAAACCAGCCGTCTCCCATATCCCCCGTGTAAGAGCCAGGTGTCCCGTTTTCAAAACCGGGATCCACCACAATATTTGCTGCGTTTGCCTGAACGACCGCTCCGGCCAGCATCGCGGCCAATAAGCACTCTGTCAAAGTTCTGCTAAGCATAGTCTCAATCCTTTCCGCTTTTTACTCGAAGCCAGAATTCGGCGACAGATGGGCCTGTAGTGCGAGAGATGTTTTCGTGCGAGCACATTTGTTACCACTGTTCGCCATGAAGAAAAGGATGGTTCTCGAGTAACAGACAGAATAGTTACCGCAAAGCTTTGCTGTTTCATGGAATCCGCATACCTACTCTTCGGCTTTTCAAAAAATTGGGCTTCACAGTCTGCTGAAAGCCGGGAATGCAGATCCTCGGCGACTAAACTAAAGTTCGCGCCGCATATTCCGAATAAAGAGTTTACCGGCACGACGGAAGGTCGTGCTCAGATGCAAGACTGTTCGGTTTATTGCGCTCTTGTGGCTTTGCCTTCCATCACCGTGGCCCAACCTCCGTTTGGATTGGCAACTTCCGACTTGAAGGTATAGCTGGTCGGCGACACGATGGTGAAGGTGTAACGCCCTTTGGCGGTGACGCCATTCAGTTGTTCCTCGGCATTCCACACCCAGGTATTCCCCGTCACTTCGCCGATGGCCAACTGGTGCTCGCCAAGACTGTTGTAAACGTTGTAGGTGTAGACACTCTTTGCCGGGTTGTATTCCATCACGCGGGTCGAGCGTAGATGACCCATGCCGCCATCCATCCTGGTATGCGTTTCGAGGAAGTAGCTGCCCTCCACCCACTCACCGTGCTCCGTTCCGGTGAACGGACCGGCCGGCCCTGTAGGACTGATCTTCGCTGTACCCTGCAGCTTCCAGTCGCCTGCGAAATAGCCCATAGCCGCCTGCTGCGGACTGGGACCTGAGCTGGAGTCCTGTTGCCGAGGCTGAGCAACACTGAAGCAAGCGAGAAATAACGCAAGCGCGATCACAGCGGGAAACCGTCTCATCAGCTTGCTCCCTTCAAGGCCTGGAGTAGAAATTTTTGTCTTTGGAGATCGGAGAATGCTAGCACGAAAGCAGGCCGTCAGCTACGCGTTCCCCGAAGCGTCATCTCAGCCCACTGAGAGGTCGCATAGCAGGTACCCGGGCCGGCCCCGCAAGTGATTTACTTGTCGGCGAGGCCTTGGCTCCGTACCGCGACAAAGTGGTGATTGCCACCAGGTTCGGATTCGATCGGAGTGGCAGCGATACTCCGCCGGGAGCGGCAGGTCTGAATAGCCGGCCGGAGCCCATCAAGCAGGCTGTCGAAGGCTCGCTCAAGCCAAATAGCACTAACAGGCTATAACCAGGAACCTTAGAGCCACCCTAGCTCCATTGACGAGGGAGAACGGGAACTGCAGGTTGACGGTCCTTTTTCCTGTAACTCCTTATTTTACCTGCACATATCCACCTGCTTACGGGCGGGGACACCCGCTAGCGAGCGAGCCGGTTCGGAATCGGGGTGCTTGTCAGGATCCGGGAAGACCGGGCATTACAAATGTTCCACGTGGAACAATTTCGGCTGAAGTGAGCTGAGGAATGAAGCTTCAAGAGCCAGTTTACTGTCCCGGTTTTAGTGATCAGGAGAATTCAAGAATTGTTCCACGTGGAACAATTTCGGTCGAAGTGAGCGAAGTGAAAATGAAGTTTCGAATCCAGCCACCGTCCCGGTTTTGATTACAGTAAAGAATTCGAGACGTGTTCCACCTGGAACAAATGTCGACGCTAGCAAAGAGCAGAGCGCGGCCCGGCTTGGCTTTCTTCAGGGCCTCGTGATCATGCAAGCCCCACGAAATCAAAGACTACTACTCCATGCGGCGGCTTTCTTTGACCCGAACGGCCTCCGCCCTTGCTCCACGTGAAACAACTTGGCGTGCGATCGGATGGCCACCTCCGAAATGTGAGGGCTTTCTTGTTCTTTGTTCTCAGCGTCCGAAGGATGCCTATGGAAGTGGAGCAGGTCGACTGCGAATGGATTGTTCCACGTGGAACAAATCTTCGAATGGTTCGGTTTGCCCAGAATTACGAGTGGAAGCCCTTCGCCATCGGCGAGGAGGGTCAATCGATCCCGTGCGGGCAAATGTTCCACGTGGAACAATTTCTTGCGGGTGACCCAACCCCTACCATCCAGCCCCGGATCCCGTCTCCCGAGCGGCAAACTTCCCAGTCGCAGTCTTCAAATTGTTCCACGTGGAACATTTCTGCCGGCAAGCCCGCCTCGGAACGTTGGCCCAGGTGGGAACTTGACCGCAGGCTTACGCCACTCCTCCGTTCGGAAATCGGTCGCAACCTAGTCTCTCCTATCCGCCTGCAGTTTCGACGCCCACAAATTGTTCCACGTGGAACAATTGAACGGCAGGCACCGCGACGTTGAGTGTCACCCCGCCTTTTTCCACCCCGATACTCACAAGCCAGCCGCCCCGTTTCCTATGCAGAATCAGCGGCTTCGAACCTCCCCGGCGGGTCTTGCACAGTTTTTCCTCGGAAAACTCGCTTCCAGGACTCCTGAACAGTTGTCTCGTTAGTCCGGGCGTTCTAAGCTGCCAACAGCATCTTCACAGGGCGGTCAACGCATGGGACGGGTCATCGCAGTCGCCAACCAGAAAGGCGGCGTAGGCAAAACCACCACGGCTATCAATCTCGCCGCTTCGCTGGCCCACTTGGGAGCGAAGACGCTGCTGGTGGATTGCGATCCCCAGTCCAACGCCTCAAGTGGACTTGGCTTTCAACGCAACCCCGACCGGCCAAACACCTATCAGGTCCTCATGGGCGACATCGAAGCCCAGGCCGCCGTCCAGTCGACGGAGATCGAGAACCTCAGCATCATTCCGGCGCACAAGAACCTGATCGGTGCCAACATCGAACTGGTCTCGCTGGAATACCGCGAGTATCGTCTGCGCCATGCGCTCGAAGGACTGCGTGGCGCCTACCGGTACATCGTGCTCGATTGCCCGCCCGCGCTCGACCTGCTCACCCTGAACGCGCTGGTCTCGGCCAACACGGTGCTGATTCCCATGCAAGCCGAGTACTTCGCCCTCGAAGGCGTGACCGAACTGCTGGATACCATCGAGCGAATCAAGGTTGAGCTGAACCGTACCCTGGCGGTGGAAGCTGTGGTCCTGACCATGTTCGATGACCGTACCAACCTGGCCCAATCCGTCGCGTCCGAGTTGAAGAACTTCTTCGGCGATCTGCTCTGTGAGACCACCATTCCGCGCAATGTCAGGTTGGCCGAGGCTCCCAGCCACGGAAAGGCGGCTCTGAGCTACGATCCGCGCTCCCGCGGCGCCGAGGCCTATATAAAGTTGGCAGAAGAGATCATGGCCAAGAGCGAGCGGCCATCGGCCAGAGAAGAGACTGCGTCCTCAACGGCGCACTCATAAAGGATACGCATGGAAAAACGCAAAGTACTCGGCCGCGGTCTGGATACGCTGCTTCCCGCCTCCCGCATGGCGGCCTCCGCACCCGTCGCAGCGCCGGCATCGGCGGGCGATGGGGTACTCCAACTGGCGGTCGGACTGATTGATCGCAATCCCTACCAGACTAGGGTCCACATAAACGAGGCTGCGCTGGAGGAACTGGCATCTTCCATCAAAGTCTCCGGCGTATTACAGCCAATCACGGTGCGACCGCTGCCCGACGGTCGCTATCAATTGATTACTGGCGAGCGCCGCTGGCTGGCTTCGCAAAAGGCGGGCAAGCCCACCGTACCGGCGATCGTCCGCCAAGCCTCCAACGAGCAGGCGATGGAGATGACCATCGTCGAGAACCTGCAGCGCGAGGACCTGAACCCCATGGAGGAGGCGCGGGCCTTCGACCGGCTGAGCAAGGAGTTCGGCCTTACGCAGGAGCAGATCGCCATCCGCACCGGCAAGGAGCGGGTTTCGGTCGCGAACTACTTGCGCCTGATGAAGCTGCCGGCTGACGTCCAGGGAATGCTGGGGACAGGCGACTTGACCATGGGTCATGCAAAGGTGCTGATGGCGCTCGACTCGGCCTCAGGCATTTCGCAGATGGCGCACCGGATCAAGGATAAGGCCATGTCGGTGCGGCAGACGGAGGAGTACGTCAACGACATTCTGCACCCGGTGATGATCACTATGCAGCCCCGCGAGAAGGAGCAGGACCCCAACGTCCACGCCGCCGAGAAGCAACTTCAGCGCGCGCTGGGCGTGAAAGTTACCATCCTCGATCGCAAGGGCAAGGGCAAGATCCTGCTGGAGTACGCCTCGCTCGAAGACTTCGACCGCATCGTCGAGGCGCTGACTGGGAAATAGGTCGCTTTGGCTGATGTCCCACAATGTGGTACAGGGTGCTCCCTAATGATTGTCTCAGGAGACGGCATCGCTAACTTTCTGGTGACGGCCCCTTTACCTGGGGCTAGAATGTAAAGCGATGAGCGACGCCACTCTTTCCAGCAAGCATCAGATCGTGATACCGCGCAAGGCGCGCGAAGCTTTGCGCCTGAAGCCGGGCGACAAAGTAACCGTGGTCGTTCGCGGGGACCGGGTACTCCTTCTTCAGAAGTCCAAGTCGCCTCACCTGGCGATTCGTGGCCTGGCGCGTGAGAAGTACTCCAAAGACCATGTCGCCAGGGAACGCAAGAGTTGGGACTAGAATCTCTGCGCGGCTTTCTGCGGCGGCATCGCCGGGTCGCCCTCGACACCAGCGTGTTCATCTACCAATTGGAAGCAAACCCCGCGTTACCTGCCTTTCACCGATCGGGTATTCGCCTGGCTGGAGCGGCCGGGGCACAGCGCCGTGACCTCGACGATCACGATGACGGAGCTTCTGGTCCATCCATATCGCTCGAATGACGAGCAGCAGGTAGACGCGTTCTACGGATTGTTAGCGACATATCCCAACCTGGAATGGATCGCGCCCAGCCTGGAGATCGCTGATCGAGCCGCACAGCTGCGTGCCATGCACCGTCTGCGAACTCCTGACGCGCTGCAGGCTGCCACAGCAATCAGCGAAGAGGCAAGCGGGCTCATCACCAACGATCCAGCCTTCGCGCGCGTTGAGACACTCGATACCCTGGTCTTGGAGAAATTGTTGTAGCAAGCTTCTGAAACGACATTCTGCATTGCAATGAACGACGTCCTTACGTCACCTCCGCGTTTTGCGGCCGCTCAGGGTGTGCGGCGTGATGCGGTAGACTTCGACGGCGTTCGGCCGCTCGGCGCCCGCGTGAGCGATTCGGCTGACGGCCGGCGTGTGCGTCGGGTTGATCAGCGTCAGCAGTTGCGTGGCTTTGTCGCGCTGCCCGGAATCGGTCAATAACTCGGCACGACCGGCGACGATGGCGCTGCTCCAGTCGCGCGCGCTGCGCACTTCCTCCACCTGCAAGCAGACTTCGGGATTGGCCGCCAGGAAGTCCGTCTTCATTCCCTTCGTCGTATAGATAAAGATGTGAGGAGGGTCGTACACATAGTGAATCGGCACCACATAAGGCTGATTGTCTTTGGCGCAGCCAAGATGTCCGAAGCCCACGCGCTGCAGCAACGATGAGATCTCGGAAGCTTCCATCTCGTCGATATCGAGTTCTCGTATTGCCGCCGCGGCTTGTCGCTGATCTGCCATGCTGCTCCCTCGATTGTTTGTACAACGATACTACGGCGCGACCGACCATCGAATCCGGGGTGCGCGGGAGTACTTCGGCAACAGAGAGTATCACGAGCGTGAGGCGGGGTGCTTCCGGGCGAGTCGCCTTTTTTGGCGGGCATGCAACATCAGCTTGCGTCACGCGATTACGAAACAGTGTGATACCGCTTCTAGTTTGTCATTCCGAATCCCCATCAAGAGGGAGGAAAATATGTTATCCCGCTATGCTCGCGAGTCGGATTGTCCACTCGCCGTCAGCTCGGTTGGATCTCCCGGTTTGGTGCGGCACGAAGGTGCTGCGAACCCGCATTTCTGTTGGTTAACTGAAAGTTAGCCGTTGACAAGGACTAACGATTAGGGCTTAGTAGCAAGTCATGCCGCTAGTCGCGCTCGCCATCCGGCCCCAAGACCAGGCTCCCAGGAACAACTCCTGGTGGGAATATCGCAGTACCGGGTCGGTTATCGTCTTCGTTCACGGAGTGCTCTCGTCGTCCGAGAGCTGCTGGTTGAACACCTCCACGAAAGCCTTCTGGCCAGACTTGGTGCGACAGGATCCTAGCTTAGGGGATTCCGCTCTGTACCTGGCGGGTTACTATACGGCCTTCGACTCGACCGATTACTCCATTGCCGACTGTGCCCGAGAGCTGTTATCGGCTCTGCTGGCCGCAGGCGATCATCCTCCGGTGCTCGACCACGAGCGGATCGTATTTGTCTGTCACAGTCTGGGCGGGATCGTTACACGCTACATGCTGGAGCGCTGGCGGGAGAAGTTCCGGCAAAAGAAGGTTGGGCTGCTGCTAATTGCCTCTCCTTCGGCTGGCTCGAGATATGCCAATTACCTCGGGAACCTGCTCCAGGTGCTTCGTCACCAGACGGGGAAGCAGTTACGCTGGAAGAGTGATGACCTGGTTGACTTGGACCGCAGGTTCAAGGACGCGCTGGAGCAGAGGTACATTCCCAATCTTATAGGACGCGAGGCGTGCGAGCATCGTTTTGTGTTCTACCGCCGTTATTTAGGCCCTTTTAATGACATTTTTTCCAGCGTAGTAGAGCTAGAGTCAGCCGGTCGGTACTTTGGCGATCCGCGCCGGCTGCCCAAGACCGATCATTTCTCGTGCGTAAAGCCGGACTCGCCGCAACATTGCTCGCACTTACTTTTGCGTGAGTTTTACAGCGAAGTTCAGAAACAGCTTCCCGTGCGCAAGTGGAAGGCCCCGGAAAGCTACCAACGTTCCTTGGATCCGCGTGGAGTAACGGTTTCTGAGCAGAACGTGCTGCGATGCAAACGGCTGTCGTGGGATTTGAAGATCACCGAAGATGGTGATGCGTTGGGGGAAAGCCTATTTGAAGTAGTCTCGGAGCTGCGTTCCGGGACCGAGCGGTGCTATCGTCTGCCGATTTGCTGGGTACAATCAGGCAAGACCGGCGAGGATGTGATCGATACCGCGCGATCGTCGCCGCATATTTCGATCGTGACGGAAGGAATGCCGCAGCAACGTCAATTGCGTCAGACGGTGTTTTTTGGTGAAGCTACGCCCTATCCCGCGCGTTTTGTGCTGGTGGGTGCCGATTACAACGTCTTCAGCATGAACGTTGAGGAATTCCGCTACAAAACCAATGCGACGGACGACAACACCGATTTTATCCAGAAGAGTATCCGCTGGGAGCACATTGACGAACTGGTGATCAAACTCCAGTTTCCCGAATCCATGCGGCTTCAGGAATCGCCTTTCCTCGAGGTCTACCAGTTGTTCAGCACGGACGAAGAGGACATGGACATCGAGATCTTCGATCAGAACTTGAGTACGGAGTTGCAGCCATCTCTGCACTATTCCGGGCTGCTGCGAACGGCGACCTTGACGGTGAAGCAACCCGGCCTATGGACGGCCTATCGCATCGTGTGGCGGCTGAACGGCAAAACTGTCGATAGGCTGCTTTCTAACGCAGAATTGGCGGACCTGAGTCAGAAGCGGCGACTGCTGACCGCGCTCCGCGACGGTTTCACGGAAGTGGATGCCAAGGGAGCAGTACGCGAGCGAACTGACGCCGCGCTGAAAGCGCTGGCCGAATATGGCGCCTACGTTCTTCGCGAAGTTGAGCTGCTGGCGAAAAAGGTGGATCCCACTGGGGCCTTCGACCTGGAGGCCAGCGACCTGGACCTGAGCCTGATGGCCTTCGCCGACAAGAAAGGAACGGGGAAGCCCCCAGCCTTACGCTTTGTGGCGGGCACTAGTATTCATCCCAAATACTGGGACGTCGATTTCCCCATCGGAGATGGGATCGCAGGCAGGGCCGCGAAGAAGGTCCAGCCGCGACTTTTCGACCGGCGGGGTGACATCTTCTATCAGGGCGCCTACATCGAAGTAGCAGGATGTCCGAAGCACGAGTGGCTACTCTCGATTCCCCTATATCGGGAATTCGGCGAGCAAAGACACCCGTTGGGAGTGGTGAACATCGGGACGTTCAGCGATCAGGCTGCCGATCATTTGCGCTCTTTGGACACTCCGGAATCCATCGGCAAGTTGGCCCTGTACGCATCGGGTACCCTTCTTCCGGCGTTATTGAATACGGGCAACCGTGGGAGTAGAGTTTAGCCATGAACACTGCAAGACGAACAATCCTCGGAAACGCGCTCGTCGGATACGACCTCGAACAGTGCGCGGTCACGCCGCCAGTAGAAGAAGGCTGGCGCAATAGTTCTGCAATAGAACAGGATGCAGCCGCGACCTTGATGGACCTCTTACGCGCGGAAGCGGACAGATTGAGAGAGGCCCATCTGGTCGACGACGCGAGCATGGCTCAGACTGGCTCGCATACCCAAGGTTAGCTTGCGCGATGGAATTATGTCCGGTTATTTCGGCCGGCGCAGATGACGCTTCGCATAATTGACCTTTTGCGCTTCCAGCACGGGTTTAGGACAGCCAGTTAGTTCCAAAAACTCAATCCGTATTCTCGAACCCACCTAAACATCGCATATCTCGCGAGACCTTCGATTCCTGGAGCCGATAAGGATGTGGCCGCAGGATAGCGCACTTATTGCAGCTCTGACGACAGTCAAGAGGCCTTGGATGTTCGGATCCCAACTCTGTGGGTCCACGCGATCGGCGGCCTCCTGGTTGGACATCAGTAGGGCTTGGTTGGCGACGCTGGCTTTGGCGGCGCTGGACTGGCCGGTCTCTCCTGGCGCTGCTCTTCGCGGGCGAGTTGCGAACGCATATCGCGCAGCAGCAGCGTCCACATCTGCGAGTTGGTGCGCAGCAGGATTTGCAGGTTCTGGTCGCGCAGGAACTCGATCTCGGCGCTCATGTTCAGCAGCAGGCTGTCCATGCGGTCAAGGTCCTGGCGCATGCGCATGAGATCGTCGGTGGACTGCGTCGATGGCGAAGCCTGGGCGCTCGGGTTCGCAGCCGCGCCTCCCACCTGGGCAAACAAGGCAGAGCTTAGCAGAATAACAACAAAAATTGATTTGACCACAACTTCTCCTTCCGGTGCGCAGCACCGCAGATCCCTCGCGGCTGAGGCCGTGGGCGATGACACAAATTGATGGGAACGCCCAGGGGCCCGCCGATCTGCGCCTTGGGCTGTAGTCGCACCCACTTCCTCTGCACCAAACAGTTCCTTCCGCGGGAACACGCGCGGTTATTATGAAGGATGCTGCGCTCCGGCGATGGCAAGAATCCGTTGCCCCTGGCGCAAAGCTTTCCGGAAGGAGGCACCTTGCAGCGAATGATCCTGGGGGACTGCGAACTGACAGTCTTGTCTGACGGCACCTATGAACTGGACGGAGGCGCCATGTTCGGCGTGGTTCCGAAGGTGCTGTGGAGCAAACGCATTACACCCGACGAGCGCAACATGATCAAGCTGGGCACCAATTGCCTGCTGTTGCGCGACGGCAAACGCAGCGTGCTGGTGGAAACCGGGATTGGCAGCAAGCTGGGCGAGAAGTCGCAAGGCATTTACCAGAACCAGATGTTGCTGATGAAGAGCTTTGAGGAGGCAGGTGTTTCGCCCGAGGAGATCGACATCGTCATCAACACGCACCTGCACTTCGATCACTGCGGTTGGAATACCTATCACCAGGATGGAAAGCCGGTGCCCACGTTTCCCAATGCCATCTATTATGCGCAGGCAGGCGAACTTGAGCACGCGCACGAGCAGCACGAGCGGGACCGCGTGAGCTACATGACGGACAACTACGATCCGCTGGTCGAGAGCGGGCAGATGCGGCTGCTGCGCGGCGATGCCGAGATCGCGCCCGGCATTTCGGTGAAAGTATTTCCCGGACACACGCGCGACCTGCAAGCCGTGATCCTGCGCTGCGGCGAGCACACGGTGTGCTACCCCAGTGACCTGGTGCCGACGGCGCACCACCTCGATCCCACCTGGGTCATTGGTTACGACCTGGACCCGATCGCCTGTATCAATAACCGGCACCGGTTCTACAAGGCGGCCATTCCGGAGAAGTGGCTGGTAGCATTCACCCACGATCACCAGACTCCGCTGGCCTACCTGGAAATCGGGGAGAAGGGGAAGCCGGTGGCAAGGCAGGTGAATTCCCAATGATGCCGCATTGTGCACGAACGGACGCAGGTCCCTGCAGTGCGGCGGCATGACGAGCGGTGAACGGAATGCCGGTAACAAGTGCTTTCGATGGAGAAAAGGTTTGTGTTCTCCTGCCACGGGGTCTTACTATGAGGTACTCCCACACTGGGGTATTCCTACAAAGTGGGACGGCCAGCGCTGAATCGGTTGGAGGGCGAGCAGATGAGCAAAAAGAACAAGAAGGACAAGAAGAAGCATAAGCAAGCGGAAAAAGCTCTTCCGGCCAAGGACGGCAGCGAGCATGAGAAGCGCGGGAGCGTTGACCTGCGTACGGTCAAGCTGCCGGAAGCGCCCAAAGCGATGAAACCGGCGGAAATCAAGGCCGTTCGCGAGGGCCTTAACGCCAGCCAGGCGCTGTTCGCCAAGTTGCTCAACGTTAGCTCGAATGCGGTGGAGAGCTGGGAGCAGGGGTCGCGGGCGCCGCGCCAGGCAACGCTCAAGCTGCTGTGCATCGCGCGAAGTAATCCGGCGGCGCTGCTGGACTGACAACCGTTCAGCGCCCCATGGTCAATCGCCTGTGCCAACTCGCGCGGACTAAAGTCCGCGCGGTATATGAAGAATAAACGGGCTTAACGGCACGAGTAAACTCGTGCCCTGATACACAACGGCCCGGAAATGAGTCTTTCCGCGGCCTTTGAAACTTGTGCCCTGATTCAAAACCCGTCCGGAAATGAGTTTTCCCGCAGCCTGTGGAACCCATGCCTGATTACAGAACCGCTCGGAAAGTAAGTTTCAACGACCAGCAAAAAGTCGTGCCCTGATACAAGACTGCTCGGAATTGAGTTTCACCAGCCTGCTAGAAGCGCTCTCCCGCAAGGTTTTGAGCAATGTCTCCCGCGACCGGCACCATAAAACGTTCCCCCTGGGCGGCCTTCACCATGCAGACGATCCACAGAACCAGCGTCAGCAAGCCCAACAAGGCAAGGAGGGCAATGCCGATGCCGAACCCGCCGAAATGCCCGTAGCCCCAGCCTCCGCCGAAGGCGAAGCCCAAACCAAAGGCCATTCCTACGATGGCGCGTATGATGTGCAACCCGCCGAAGGTGACGATCGATTGTGCGGCGTGGAACCGCACATAGGGACGCTTGTCGATCAGGAAAAAGATAATGCCCGTGAGCCAGCCGAGCACGTAGCTGAGCGCCGCCGCAGTGTTTTCCGACAGGCCGGCCGCGGCAGGCTGGTAGGGAGGCGAAGTTGCGCCGGGCACGGGCGCGGGTTGCGGCTGTCCGCACTTCTGGCAGAACTGCGCATTCGGGGCTACCTCGGCGCCACACTTGGTGCAGTGAAGCATGGTTTCTCCTCGGTTCGGAGAATGCTACACCAGAACGACGGCTGCGGCCACTGGCTGTGAAATCCTAGTGGAACGATCCGCCTATCCGAGCACGGGCGAGCAGGACGGCACCCTCCGCCTTCTCAGTTTTGGCGGCCGACCAAAACCACGCGACCACTGCTCCTCGGAACCAGTTGCGGCTCTGACCACTGCCACGCGGGGCCCAGTGTCCGGTTCGCGGTCAAAACTTGAGACTCGCCGATGAGCAGGCACAAACGCCCTTGTGCAGAGACGAGGGCCGCCGCTACGAGGAGCGCCTGTTCGAAGCGTTCGACCGCGCGCAGGGTTACGATATCGGCGGTATGGCCCCACTGCTCCGCCCGTCCCTGAAACACTTCGGCGTCGCGCAATGCAAGCGTCCGAAGGGCCTCACGCAGGAAGGTGGCTTTCTTATTTTGCGACTCGATCAGGGTGAGCTTGATGGCGGGGGCGAAGAGCTTGATGGGGATTCCGGGAAAACCGGCGCCTGAGCCGACGTCGGCAACGGCCAGTCCGGTTGCTGGTGCGGCACCGTCGACGAATAACGTGCGCGCGGCAAACAGCGACTCGCCGAAGTGGCGGGTCACCATCTGCTCCGGATCGCGGATGGCGGTGAGATTGGTGCGCGCGTTCCAGCGCATCAGGAGATCGAGGTATCGCTCAAATTGTGCCAGCAATGCCGGATCGGGCGATGCAGTATACGGGGCCAGCAGCTCGGCTATGCGATCGGGCGTCATGCGGTGGACACTGACTAGTGGATAGTGGATAGCGAGGAAATGCAAGCAGGACGCCGGTGCTTTGTGGAGCGGATCGGCCACGCCAAGTTTCGGGGGCTGTCATCTGGGATGGGCTTCGGAGACTGTGTCGTGGCCGACTGGACAGTTGCCCAACGCACGGACAAAAGCAGGTTCCTCCACTCCGCTACGCTGCGGTGGGAACGACGACCGGGGGCGGCGCTGCGGTCGGAAGGACGATCGGTGGGGCGCGGTGGACTGACGTGGGATACCAAGCCCGCAGAACGACATTTGTGTTAGCCGTGGGCGTTCCGCATGAGAGAGCTGCGTGGGCCGGGTTCGTCGCGATCCGTGGCAGCCGCAGGTCGCTCGCTGCGCTCGGGATGACGGCTGCAGACGATTCACTACACATTCCTTCAATCCTCGAGATCGGGGCGGGCGACAGATCCGGGCGGGGCGGCACGCAGATACTGCACCGGCCAGCTGGCTTGTTGTCCAAGTTCCTGGGCGGCATGCAGTGGCCAATACGGATCGCGGAGCATTTCCCGAGCCAGCAGCACCATGTCGGCTTGGCCGGTGCGCAAAATGTGATCGGCCTGCGCAGCAGCGGTTATCATGCCAACCGTCGCGGTGGCGATTTCGGCTTGGCAGCGAATGCGTTCGGCAAAGGGCGTCTGGTAACCGGGCCCGACGGGAATCTTCGCGTCCGCCACATTGCCGCCGGAGGAGCAATCGATCAGGTCGACGCCGAGCGGCTTCAGACGGCGGGCCAGTTCGACCGAATCGTCGAGTGTCCAGCCTCCATCGGTCCAGTCGGTGGCTGAGAGGCGCACGAAGAGCGGCTTCGCTTCAGGCCAGACGCCGCGGATCGCAAGCACGGTCTCCCGTAGAAAACGCACGCGGTTGTCGAAGCTGCCGCCGTAGTCGTCGGTGCGGTGGTTGGAAAGCGGTGAAAGAAATTCGTGCAGCAAGTAGCCATGCGCGGCATGTAACTCGACGACATCGAAGCCGGCATCGAGCGCGCGCTGCGCGGCCGCGGCAAAGTCGTGCGTGACGTGTCGAATGTCCTCGAGGGTCATCTCGCGCGGAACGTAATAGCCATCGGCAAACGCCAGCGGCGAGGGTGCGATCGGAGTCCAGCCTCCGGCCTCGAGCGGGACGGTGCCGGGGCCTTCCCACGGGCGCTTGGTGCTGGCCTTGCGTCCGGCGTGGGCCAGTTGAATCCCAGCGTGGGCGCCGTGCGAGTGCAGGAACTCGACGATGCGGGCGAGAGGAGCGATGTGCTGATCGTTCCAGATGCCAAGGTCCTGCGGGCTGATGCGGCCTTCAGGCGAAACCGCCGCCGCTTCGGTAAAGACCAGGCCCGCGCCTCCAACCGCCCGGCTGCCCAGATGAACCAGGTGCCACTCGCCGGCGAATCCGTCGACCGACGAGTATTCACACATAGGCGAGACGGCGATGCGATTGGACAGCGTGATGCTGCGCAGGTGAAAAGCTTCGAACAAATGAGGCACGAATCGATCTCCTGAAGCCGGAAAGGTTACAGATGCCAAGGCAGGGAAGTTCGGTTCGAGGGATTAGGGCAGACTTTATTGCAAGGGCCAAAGAGCGTTGCGTAGAAACCAGCGGAATGGGCCCCGCGAACCGTTCGATACGCCGTGCGTGGACGGCGCAAGCGAGACACGAGGCCTCCCCTATAGGGTGAAGGTAGTAGATGTCGGCGCGGCCTTCGTCGGAAAGCGCCAGGTTGCGCCAACGGTCGACCAACGAGACCTCCCAGCTACGCGTACTGCGGGCCAAGCGTAAGTTCCTGAACCCACCATCTTCGCCCCGCTCGTTCGGCTGGCATAATAGGAGGAAGAACATCCAGGCAAAACTCACATCGATGAGCACACAAGAAACGTTTTATGGCGTCAGTTTGCACGGGCTGCCGGTTCGTATCGAGATGAACTGGCCCTTTCATCCGTCAGAAGGCGGCAGCGACTGGTACGTGGTACACGGCCGCGTCAACCTGGCCGATGGAGGTGAGTTGCACGCCGACGTCGCCTTGAATCTGTCGCAGACGGTTCGCGAGGCCTTGCCCTCGCTGGAGAGTGACCTGGCATTCTGGGTGTCGGTGAACACGGCGCGCAAGGCGCTCGACGACAAACAACTGCAACTGCTGAAGTCGGGCAAGCGCCAGCCGGTTTCGGTTTCCAGTCGCAGTTACAGTATCCGGCAGAAACATTTCACCTTCTGGACGGCGACGCAGAAGCAGATCGACGACTTCGTCGCCCGCAAGATTTTCTGGGGAGCGGGAGAGCCGGTGCTGGTAGCCGATCCCTGCGATGCGCAGTATCTGGGAGCGGCCGATCCGGGCATGACGGAAACGCTGATGGGGGCGGCGAAATCTCTTGCAGCGCAAGGTCTGGCGGAGCTGACGGGCGACTCGGCCCGCGCGACAGAATCGTTGCTGGCGCAGGCTGACGCTTTCCGTGCGGTGAAAGATCGGGCCGTCGAAGAGCTCCACATGAAGCACGCGTTTGAGCGGGCGTAGGAACCCGGTGCCGGGAGGGCCCGTTGATGGTCTCAGTTATCGGCTCACAGTCACTCGACAGTCGCGAATCAGGGAGCATCCCTCCGGTACGTGGATGTACCTCAGCAACAGCGATCCTTCGATTTCACTCAGAATGACAGAAGAATCGTTCTAACTCAGCTCTGAAAAGATTGCCACGAGATCGACATGGATGGGAGAGTTCTCGATGGTAAAGGATGTGGTTTCGATCCAGCTTCCGTTGGAGCAATCGTAGCCACGGCGGCTCTGGGGATCGACAACCCAGATGTGAGGGACTCCAAATTGGCGATAGTCGGAGAATCGTTCCTGATAACGAGAGATACGGTCTTCGGGAGACAGCACTTCGATAATCGCAAGCGGAGGCGTCTCCAACACTTGCTCCGCCGGTTGATCACGACGAATTAGTGAAACGTCAGCTACCCGGAAGCGCGTTGCCGAGATGCGCATGCGAAGTTCAGGAAGACTTGGAATATTCCACTCCTGAGCGTGATTCCGAAACCATTGCACCAAGGCGCCTTGCACTTCGGCGTGATCGAATTCACCCACGTTCCTCTCCTGCAGATCGCCATCGACGTAATCGCAGTCCGGACTGTAGCTCGTATGCAGATAATCGTCGACCGTGAGTGGGAGCCGGGTTGCTGTCGACATAATGCCTCGTCAACTAGGATTCTAGCTTCTACGGGGACGTTCGTGTGTGAAAACCAGGGACACCCAGCGATCGAGGTTCTTAGAGCGCGCCGGCTTCGCTCAGGATTACCGCGCGTTGCTCGGCTAATTGGCCCTGCCGTAGAGAAACAACATCGCCTCGGGAAGCCGGTGGGACCAGGCGGCTTCGTTGGGGTGGGCTCCCTCCTCGACCATAACCTTCAAGCGCGTCGCCCCCATGCCTTTGGCGCGCAGGATCTTCTCCAGCTCCCGCACGTCCTGCACTTCTTCGCCCGAACTCTTGAGATCTTCGCTCTCGGCGGTGCCGACCCCGATGTAGATCTTCTGCGGCAGCAGCTTTGCTTTCTCGGCATCTTTGAGCAATTGGCCGTCGCCGACCCACAGCGGCGGACTTTCGATAAGCACATGGCCGAAAACCGTCGGATGTTCGAGGGCCGTATAAAGGCTGACGACTGCGCCGTAGGAGGAGCCACCGATGCCGGTGCTCGCGGGGCCGGTCGCGATACGGTATTTCTTCTCGAGGAAGGGCATAACCTCGGTCATCAGGAATCTTGCGTACTCTTTACCGTGCACATCCGCCCGCGCCAGGCGACTTCGGATTGTGCTGATCGGGATAGGGCAAGTACTCCGCGCTACGCTGATCGCCCACGCTATCGATGCCGACGATGAACATCTGCGGGATCTGGAAGCTGCCGATCAGGTGGTCGGCCGTCTCGTCCATCTGCCACTCACCGGCGAAGGCCGTCGCTTTGTCGAAGAGGTTCTGTCCGTCCTGCATGTAAAGCACGGGATATTTGCGATGCGCGTTGTGCGGCGAGAGATAGTTACCCGGCACCCAGACGCGCAGCATGCGCGTGTTGTGAAAGATCTTGCTGGTGAAGGGAATGACATCGAGCCATCCGACGACGGTGTTCTCCCGCTCAGGAATGATGGAGGGCGAGGTAGGGGCGGGAGGCGGGACCTGGGAAGTTTCTTGTTGCCTCAATGCCGCGATGGACGATGCCAAAGTAATGGAGAGGAATAGTGCGACAACCGCTCGACGCCAGATCATGCCGCAAGACTACCAGTGCAGATCGTCAAAGAAAAAGATCAAAACCGATCAGGAGGAAGGTCTTAAGGCGCTGCGAGAAAAGCCGCAGGTATTACATTCCGTATCACGCCCAAAGTACGCATGGCACTTTGGACACCGAATCGCTGCCCATCTCAAGAAAGTCCAGAAGCAATAACAAATCACGATCAAGCACCAAATCATCGACGCGAATACGGCCGCCGTTACCAAAGGGCCTTCTTTTCTCGTACCGACTGAGAACAGAACCACGACGAAAGGAGCAAGCGCAATTAGTTTGTACCACCTCTTCATGAACGCTATACGCGTTTGCAGCAGCGCATAAGGCGGCCATTCCTCCAAACAGCTGAGCCTGTCACTTACGGTTGCTTTAGTCATCATTTGGCTCGTTGAGGATTCGTGCTTCCACAGATGCTGTCGTTGCGTTCGCATCCCTCTTCGGTTTGCACTGTCATCCCGAGAGACGTGAGTTCGACGAGGGACCTGCGGTTTCGCCGCGCCGGTTCAGATCGCACTGAGCGGCCAACCGCAGGTCCCTCACCGACTAAAGTCGGCTCGGGAAGACAAACACAAAAGGGCTTGCTACGGCGTACCTGAAGGTACGCCCCTTCACTCTGAAGGTAAGTCCTTCGCCTGAACCTACGCCCTTCAAGTGCGACGCGGGTTGCGACGGCTTCTCCGAAGGCCCCTTCAAATGCGGCGCACTACCCGCACATCTACCCTGTAACTTGCCTAGAAGGGGAAATGGTGTTTCTTCTTTTTCTTCGACGAGCTCTCGGAATTGGGATCGGCTGGCGGTGCGGTCTGTGTGCCGTCGGCAGACGAAGCCGCGGGCTGCGCGGTGCTTCCCGAAGTCGACGTGCTGTTCGCGGCGTCATTGACTTGTGTCGGAGGCAGCGGCGGTGCCGGCGCTTGCGCAGCCGAAGAACCAGGTGGTGGCGTCGCCGCCGCGGGCGACAGGTCGTTCTTCAGGTCCGAGGTTGCATCATTGTTGGTGGTTCCACTGGCGGCTGCGCCATTCAGCGGGCCTCCAGCACTGGCCGGGGGAGCTGCGGCAGGCGGCGGATCTCCAGCAGCCGGAGTCGCAGTCGCGCTGGCGGTCGAATCTCCCGCTGCTGTCGTGGCGGTCGAGGCCGCCGCATCCGTGGTTCCAGGCGCTGCATCGGAGCGAGGAACTGGAGCGTTGGCGTCAGGCGCCCCTTTCCCTCCCGTCAGCCGCTGCACGGTTGCGTCTTTGGTCGAGCCCATACCCAACGCTCCGCGAACGTCGGTGCTGAACGAACGCACCATCTCGGGCGCGCTGGCCTGCTTGGGATCCACCAGCGTCGGCTCACCAACTTTTGTGGCCTCGGATATGTCCGGCTCGTGTTTGAAGTTCTCCATCAGCTTGCCGGTCATGCCGAGCGAACCTCGGCTGGCAATTTCCGCCTTGTTCTGCGCGATGGCTTCGGGAGTCGCTTTCGGAACGGGACGCTTCAGCGCTTCCAGCCGTTTTTTTGCATCGGGTGCGCGCTCTTCCATGGGATAACGCGTCAGAATGCGATCATAGGCAGCGGCTGCGTCGTCGGTGTACTTCTTGATCATGGTGCCCTTGGCGGCTTCCGGCAGCTTGGAAGCGCGGAGCAGGTCGATCTCCCTCTCGTAAGCACCGCCCAACTCGTAGAGGGCCTGGTCCGAACCGCTGTAGAGCGGATAGGTATCGGCAACCGACTTTAGGCGGGCAATGGCGGCGGGCCAGCTCTCTCTCTCGTAGTAAAAGTGGCCGATCATGTACTCGCGGCGCGCCAGCACTTCCTGCACCTGTAGCAACTTCTGTTTGGCTTCGGGAACCAGCTTGCTGTCGGGGTATTGCAGGATCAGCTGGCGATATTCTTCCTCGGCGCGCTTGGCATGGGTGTAATCGCGATCCGCCTTCTCCATCTCCTTGTAATGGATGTTGGCGATCTTGAGCTGCGCCTCCGCCGCCTCCGGCATGTTGGGGAAGAAAGTCTCGAAATCCTTGTACTCGCTTTCGGCCTGGGCCATGGCCGCCGACCCGCCTTCCGCGTACCAGGAGTCACCCACCGCCAGCTTGGCGCGGGCAACGTACTCGGAATCCGGATAGGTGTTGATCAGGGTCTGCAGGCTGAGACGGGCCACATCATACTTGCCGTGCTTCATCGCCTCCATGGCGCGGTCGTACAAGACCTTATCGGGCTGCTTGGAATTAATATTGGCAATCGGGTTCTGCACCTTCTTGTTGGTGCACCCGGCGATCAGCAGCACCGTACCTATGAGGACCGTTGTCACTAAGCGACGAAACATCCTGAACCACCACCTCTGGAAAATGACTGCTTTGTTCCAACCCCGCGCCCGCAAAAACGATGCACGCAGGACGAACCCGCCGCCCCGGTGCAGGCCCGGGACTCTCGATCAGGCCCGTTGCAGAAGGGCCTCTTCCCCGGCCCGCTGTAACGCCTCGACATTGCGGGCCGGATTGCCGTGTCCAAAGACGTGGCTGCCGGCGACCAGAATCTGCGCGCCCGCCCGAACGATCGGGCCAACCGTTTCCAGGGAGACGCCGCCATCGATCTCAATGCGAAAATCCAGGGCCCTGGCGGCCCGCATGGTCGCCAGCTTACGGATCTTCTCCAGCGAGCCGGGAATGAACTTCTGTCCTCCAAAGCCCGGGTTCACCGACATGATCAGCACATAGTCGACGATGTCGAGCACCTCGCCCAGCATCTGCACCGGGGTTGCCGGATTCAAGACTACGCCGACTCGCGCACCGAGACTGCGAACCAGCTCCAAAGCGCGATTCAGATGGCGCGTAGACTCCTGATGCACGGAAATCCAGTTCGCTCCGGCGTCAATGAACGCAGGAATGTACTGATCGGGATTCTCGATCATCAAGTGACAATCGAGGGCAACCTCAACGGCCTTTCGCAGGGAGGCGACGACCGGTGGCCCGATGGTGATGTTGGGCACAAAATGCCCGTCCATGATATCGACATGGAGAACTCTGGCTCCGCCTTCAACGGCGGCATTGGCGTCCTCCGCCAAACGGGCAAAATCAGCCGACAGAATGGACGGCGCTATCTCAATCAAAATCGGGCTTCTCTCGCGAGCAAATCTGCACCGATTTTACCACGCGGGCGAAGTCGACCGGTCATTCCAAAAGCTCTGTCCAGTCAGTATTTTGGCATCTTGGGATCGACCCGTTCGGCCCAGGCCTGGATCCCCCCAGCAAGGTTGTGGACTTTTTGAAAGCCGGATTGGCGAAGGAGGTCGACCGCCTTGGCGCTGCGGCCTCCCATCTTGCAGTGCACCACAATTTCGCGGCTCGGATCGAGCTCGCTCAGGCGTTTGGGCAGGTCGTTCAGCGGGATCAGGTGTCCGCCAAGGTTGCAGATCTGGTACTCGCTGGGTTCGCGCACGTCGAGCACAAACAGGTCGTCTCCGGCGTCAAGCCGGCGCTTCAGGTCTTCCGGAGTCATGTCGGCCATGGTTGTCGTGGGACTCTCTTCTCCGCGGATGCCGCAGAACTGATTGTAATCAATAAGCTGGGTAACCGTGGGATGCGTGCCGCACACCGGACAGTCGGGATTCTTGCGCAGCTTCAGCTCGCGGAAGCGCATGGCGAGCGAGTCGACCAGCAGCAGGCGCCCGATCAGCGGTTCGCCCACACCGAGAATCAGCTTGATCGTTTCCGTCGCCTGGATCACGCCGATCAGGCCCGGCAGAATGCCCAGCACTCCGCCTTCCGCGCACGAAGGCACCACTCCCGGCGGAGGCGGCTCGGGATACAGGCAGCGATAACAGGGGCCATCTTTCGCGGCGAAAACGCTGGCCTGTCCCTCAAAGCGGAAAATCGAGCCATACACATTCGGCTTGCCGCTCAACACGCACGCATCGTTCACCAGGTAACGGGTCGGGAAATTGTCGGTGCCGTCAACCACGATATCGAAATCGGCGATCACTTCCATGGCGTTGGCGCTGGTGAGCCGGGTGTCGAACTTGCGAACGGCGACGTTGCTGTTGAGCGCGCGAATGGTGTCGGCGGCCGAGTCGAGCTTCTTGCGGCCCACGCTTCCCGTGGTATGCAAGACCTGCCGCTGCAGATTGGTGACGTCCACCACGTCGAAGTCCACCATGCCGAGCGTTCCCACTCCGGCGGCCGCCAGGTACAGCGCCAGGGGCGAGCCCAGTCCACCGGCGCCGATACAAAGCACCTTCGCCCGTTTCAGCTTGAGCTGCCCTTCCATGCCGACCTCAGGCAAGATCAGGTGCCGCGAATAACGCAAGACTTCGTCCTTACTCAACGTGGGGTCGGAGTCGGCAGTTTCGGTGACAGAAGTCGTGGAGTGGCTCACTTCATTTCCTTGTATGGCGGAACGCCTGAGAGCTTATATTGGCACAACCGGGAGGGGCCTACAGCGCCAATGACGCCTTCCTTTTCGAATTGTCATCCCGAAGCCCCTTTCAGGGGTTAGGAACATGGGCAGATTTATCGGCCGACTGGGGGAAGCCGATCACCCTTGAGGAGATCACACATTCGCCACTTAAAGCGTGAAGCGCGACGCCAGCGCGGGAGGTTCCCAAGCCGAACCGCAGGGGGCTTCGGGATGACAATTCGAAAAGGAAAGGCGTCCATTGGCGCTGCAGGCGTAACCGCAGGTCCCTCACCCCTGAAGGGGCTTCGGGCATGACAATTCGAAAAGGAAAGGCGTCCGTTGGCGCTGCAGGCGTAACCGCAGGTCCCTCACCCCTGAAGGGGCTTCGGGATGACAATTCGAAAACGAAAGGCGTCCGTTGGCGCTGCAGGCGTAACCGCAGGTCCCTCACCCCTGGAGGGGCTTCGGCATGACAATTCGAAAACGAAAGGCGTCCGTTGGCGCTGCAGGCGTAACCGCAGGTTCCTCACCCCTGAAGGGGCTTCGGGATGACAAACATTGAGGGCATTGAGTTCGACGATAAAGGGTAAGTTGATTGGGGCTTCGGCATGACAAACGTTGGGGTGAGTTAAGCCTTCCGGACGAGTGGACTGGGCGAGTTGGGAGAAAGACGAGTCGACTGGGCGAGTTGGGAGAAAGACGAGTCGACTGGGCGAGTTGGGAAAAACTCGAAGCGGCAAACTTGAACTTGAAACCTGCACCTCTGTCCAGGTACTTACAATGTAATGCTTTCAAGGGTATTTACTGTTAAGTACAGCCAGGAGCTGCTAGCATAGCTGTAATTCGCGGGGTTTGAGTTAATCAGGTAGTACTTCCATCCTGTACTAAGTACCACCGCATCCATTGAATAGACCTGAGGAGTATGATGTCGCCCCTGCTGCCGATGAAAGAAAGCTCCCGGGAAGTGGTTGTGGAGGTTACGCGGAGCCTCCAGCCTTACTTCCCTGAGATCACGGCCTCCTGGCGCCAGAGGATGTTCGCCGAATTCAGCTTTGACGGCCGTGCCATGGCTGGCCTGGAGAGGTTGACCATCGGTACAGGTTTTTCGATTTTCTCGCAAACCAACTTTGCGGCCTTTTACGAGAGCCTGCAGTACTTTGGCCAGCGGCTGGCGAAGCTGAAGGTCAGCTCACGGGCGGTGGCGCGTTCGCTCGAGGTCTATCAGGAGTTGATCGATCCATATCTGCAGAGAATCTTTCCGGCGGAACGATTGCCGCAGGCGCTGGCAGCGATGGAAACCATCTCGTGGGCGAGCTTCGTGGCGGTGTCCGGTGCGTACTTCGACGCACAGAAGGTTGAGTCGGACGCTTTGCTGTCCATCCTGGATGCCGAACTTTCTGCTAAGAACCTGAATGCTTTGCTGGAGCGCGTGCTGGAAGTGGTGATGTACACCTTCAGTGCGACGATGGGGGTTGTCCTGTTAAAGGATGCTGACCAGCAGACCTTACGGGTGCAGTCGCAGATAGGGTTTGGGGACGATCTCGACGATCCTACCCTGCAGGTCGGAATGGGGCCCGAGTTCTCCGGCAGGATCGCCGAAACCGGCGAGCCCGAAATTCTTCCCGACTTAAGCACCTCTCACGGTTTGAACAACCCGGAAGTCGACGGCAAAGCGCGCGCTCTGTGGGGAGTGCCGCTGAAGAACGGAGGCTCCGTGACCGGGGTTCTGCTGATTGGCTTTTCGCGGCCTCACGAGTGGCTGGCGACCGAACGCGAGTTGATGAGGGCCATTGCCGACCGGTCTGCGCTGGCCATCGATCGCGCCGGCATGACCGACGCTTTGCGCGAGCGCGAGATGCGCATTGCCGAGCTTTCCGGACACCTGCTGAAAGCCCAGGAAGAAGAGCGCAAGCGCATCAGCCGCGAGTTACATGACGAGACCGGCCAGGCGTTGATGGTGATCCGGCTCTACCTGGGGATGCTCGAGGGGAGCGTGGGGACACGGACTGCGCGCGCCAAGATTCGTGAGACGCTGGAGGTCGTCGATCGGACGATCGAAGGGATTCGTCGCATTATCGGCCGGCTTTCGCCGTTAGTCTTGCAGGAACTCGGGTTGATCGCCGCCGTTCGCAAAGAGGCCAAGGACCTGGCCAAGAGTACCGGGGTGAAAGCGCGGGTTACCGTGTCTCCCGAGTTTGGGCGTCTTCCCGCGGCCCTCGAAACTGCCATCTATCGCGTGGTGCAGGAGGCGCTCCATAACGTAGCCAAGCACGCCAGCGCGACGACTGTAAACATCGAGATGCGACGCGAGTCTGAGAGCGATACGGTTCGGCTGGTCATTCAGGATGACGGGGGCGGCATTGTCGCCAAACCGAACGATGGGCGGCAGTCCTTTGGACTGGCGGGCATGCACGAACGGGTGAGCACAATTGGAGGAAAGATGAAGGTCACTTCTTCCCGGGGCAAAGGTACCCGCATCGAAGTAATTGCGCCGATTGGCGCCGGCTTGCCCCATGAGCGCGGGCTGCCCATGGAACAGCCCTCGGATGCGCTGGTCCACGGAGTTTGAAAGCCGGGCATGTGGCACAAGCGTGCCACTGGATTGCAGCAGGTTGAACAGGCAAGCAGCCGAAGTGAGGGCTCAAGGGTCCAGGTGAGACATGGCGAAAATCAAATGTTTGTTGGTGGATGATCATACGTTGTTTCGGCAGGGAGTAAGGCGCTTGCTGGAGAGTGAAAGTGACTTTGAAATTATCGGCGAGTCGCCCGATGCCGGCGATGCCGTCGAAAAGACCCGTGAACTGCGTCCCGACGTCGTCTTGATGGACATCGGAATGCCTGGGCTGTCGTCCTTCGAGGCGGCCCGCCATATCAAAAAGAACCGTCCCGAGACCAAGATTCTGTTCCTCACCATGTATGAAGATGAGGATTACCTGGTGCAGTGCCTTGAGGTTGGGGCGTCCGGGTACGTCTTGAAGGACACGCCGGCGCCGCAATTGGTGAGCGCCGTCCGCGACGTCTACAAGGGTGGTAAGTATCTCAGTTCACAAGTATTAGGCAAGCTGGTGGAAGATTTCCGGGCACGGGTACGCGACTCCCGGATGCGGCCCCGGATGTCGACGCTTACGCCCCGCGAGCGCGAGATTCTGAAACTGCTCGCCGAAGGCAATTCGGTCAAGGAAATTGCGGTCCTGTTGGGCCTGAGCGTGAAAACCGTCGAAGCGCATAAATTCAACCTGATGCGCAAGCTCGACATTCACAATAAGGCGCAACTTGTGACCTACGCCATCCAGAAAAAGATCATCAAAATTCCTGTGAACCAGTAGTTCTTGTCTGGTTCGAGGTATGGCATGTCCTCCGTTCGTGTGTTGTTCGTCGACGACGAACCAAATATCCGTCTGACCCTGCCAGAGATTCTCCGGATGCACGGCTTTCAAGTAACTGCGACGGCCACGGTTTCCGAAGCCCTCAAGGCCATTCAGGAAGATGAATTCGACGTCCTGATCGCCGACCTCAACATCGGCCAGCCCGGCGACGGATTTACCGTGGTAAGCGCCATGCGGCGCACGCAGCCGGATGCCGTTACCTTGATTCTTACCGGTTATCCCGCGTTCGAAACCGCGCTGCAGGCCATTCGCAGTCAAGTCGACGATTATGCCGTCAAGCCTGCTGACGTGAATGAGTTGATCGCCCTGATTCGCGAGAAACTGGAAGACCGCAAGCCCCATCGTCCCTTAGCTTCCAAACCGCTGTCGGTGATCTTGCGCGAAAACCAGTCGCATATTGTGCAGGATTGGATCGGGCTGGTGAAAGCCGAACCCGACCTCGCCACCGTCGATCTGGAAGACGGAGAACGCTCTCAATTTCTACTGCGGGTTTTGGGGGACGTTGTCCTGTGCCTGCAACGCGCCTCCGCGGCGTTCCGGCCCGGCCCGCGGGAAGCGGCCAGTCAATGTGGCCGCGAACGCCGCGCTCAGGGCTATTCCGCGCTTATGCTGTTGAAGGAAGCCTCGCTGGTGCGGCATGTCATTCTCACCACGGTGCAGAATCATCTGCTGGTGCTCGACATGAGCAGCGTGTTCACCGACCTGGTTGCGGTGGACGATTGTCTCGACGTGCACACCCGTTACATGCTCGAAGCTTTTCTGGCCGAGGACACTATCGCAGCCTGACGCGTGCGACCCGCCAGCCTCTACAATTCAGGCATGCAGGATCCAGCTCAGCCTGCGGCCTATCGCGGGCGCCTCGCTCCGTCTCCCACGGGATTGCTGCACCTGGGCCACGCCTGTACATTCTGGACCGCCTACCAGCGGGCAATGCAGCATCGAGGCACGCTAGTCTTCCGCAACGAGGACCTGGATCCGCAGCGGTCGAGGGCGGAGTTCGCCAGCGCCATGCTCGACGACCTGCGCTGGCTGGGCATTCAATGGCAGGAAGGGCCGGACGGCGGCGGTCCCTTTGCCCCGTATCAACAGAGCCGCAGACGGGAGTTCTATCTGGATGCCTGGCGCAAGTTGCGGGATGGCGGCTTCCTCTATCCGTGCGACTGCTCGCGCAAAGATCTGGCGCAAGCCGCTGGTGCGCCCAACGAAGGAGACGACGAGCCGATGTATTCGGGACGTTGCCGGCACAAGCTTGCTGAGGCGCAAACCTATGAGACCCCTGCTGGCGTGAACTGGCGCTTTCGTGTCCCCGACGGCGAGGCAATTCAGTTCGATGATCAGCGGGGGGGTGCGCAGTCTTACGTTGCAGGCTCGGACTTCGGAGATTTCGCCGTGTGGCGGCGCGACGATGTTCCCGCGTATCAGCTCGCCGTGGTGGTTGACGACGCGGCCATGCAGATCACCGAAGTCGTACGCGGCGCCGACCTGCTGAAATCCACGGCACGCCAGCTTCTGCTGATCCGGGCGCTCGGCCTGCCTGTTCCCGCTTATTATCATTGTGAACTGCTGCGCGATCTTCAGGGGGTACGCCTGGCGAAGCGGCACGATGCGCTCAGCCTGCGCGCTCTGCGCGACCGTGGCCTTGCACCCCAGCAAGTGATCCGACTGTGCTGTGATTCACAGCTACGCACCTCCCTAAACGTTTGATTGCAGATTCTGTCTGAACGCGGTATCTTCACGCCGCACCCACTCACCATGAGGAGACATCATGCGGCTCAATTGGCCTGCCATTTTGTTGGCTGCGATCGTGCACTGGCTGTTCGGAGCGGTCTGGTTCACTGTGCTTTCCAAACCGTGGCAGGCTGGCTTGCGCATGTCGCCGGCCGAATTGCAACAGTACGCAAGCCATCCTAATTTTTGGCCTTACCTGATTTCCTTCGTTTGCAATTTCGTCATCGCTTACGTGATTGCACGCGTTCTCAGTGCCTACGAAAGTTACGGCCTGTTTCGCGGAATCGGTGTAGGCGTTCTCATCGGCTTGGTCGCTGCCATGGCGATTCTCACCGAGATGACGTTCGAAATGCGAAGCCAGTCATTCATTTTGATCTCTGCCCTTTATCCGCTGATCGGGTGCGTGCTGATGGGCATTATTCTTGGAGTCTGGAAGGCTAAATCCATAGCTGTCCACGAAGAAACGCCAAGGACTGCACCATGAAAATTGAACGCAAAGTCGTACCCGGATATGTGAAAGCTCTTTCTGGCCTCGACGAGCTACCCGGACCTCAAGGAGAACGTTCCATCGAGTTGTTCCGTCACGGTTCGCTGGTCGTCGAGCTCTATGCGCCACGCGGCGACGATCCCCAACATCCGCACAGTCGCGACGAGATCTACGTGATTGCCAGCGGGTCGGGACGCTTTGTGCGCGAAGGCCGGGAAATCGCTTTTGGCACGGGCGACATTCTGTTTGTCGCGGCGGGGGAGGAACATCGTTTCGTCGAGTTTACCGACGACTTCGCGACCTGGGTTTTCTTCTATGGTCCCGAGGGTGGGGAAGCCGAGAAACTGGGAGCCGACAACGGAGATCGTGCTCATGCCCCAGCCGAAAAAACGTAGAGCTGTTTCTTGCGTCCGGCGCTCCGACTCCATTCCCCAAAGTGCGAGATCACGCCATTGGGTAGCCCATTGCACCATGGACAATTTTCCGGCTCGAGGAGGCCGATGCCACCAGCATGGCCCCAGCCGCTCCCAACAGCAGTCCCAGGCCGAAACGCACCCAGATCCAATTTCCGTGCAAGCCGGCGAGCTCCGTCGCAACGTCAACCACGTTCAACGTCAGCGCGAGCAGCGCCACTCGAACCGCCATTCCGCGAGACACGCCCAGCAAGAGGCCGAGTGCAGCGCCGAGATAAATCCCCAGGCATCGCGCACACACTGCTACGTGTCCGCCAAATAGAAGAATCGACCTCTCGGGACGTTGGTGACAGACCAGCGCAAAGGCTTGCTGCAAGGTGAGCGCTATGGAGACAAAACCATGTTGCCAGAAGTAGGGAGTTGCCGCCGCGAGCGTAGCCAGACCGAAGGGAACCAGCGCCCACCAGCAAATAACTGGCGTCGGCTCGTGACGGTCGGCCGAGCTTAAGTAGCGCTCACCAACGCTCACCCTAGGCGGAAGACCCGCTGCCGAACTCACGATCCCAGGATCCCCATGCGCTTGCCAACGCGCTGCAGCGTCTCCAGTGCCTGGTCGAGTTCCTCACGGGTGTGCGTCGCGGTGACGATAGTCCGGATGCGCGCTTTGCCTTCCGGCACTGTCGGAAACGCGATGCCGGTGCCCATCACGCCTTCCTTGAAAAGCTCGCGCGAGAAGTCCATGGTGAGACGGCCATCGCCCACGATGATCGGCGTGATCGGCGTCTCGCTGGCAGGCGTGGTGACGCCGCCGATGTTGAAGCCGAGATCGCCCAACTGCTTCTTCCAATAGCGCGTGTTCTCCCAGAGCCGCTCCATGCGCTCGGGCTCGTCTTGCAGAACCTCGAAGGCCGCGATGCAACTGGCTGCGACCGACGGCGGATGCGAAGTCGAGAACAGGAAGGGCCGGCCACGATGATACAGAAACTCGATCAGGTCGCGCGTGCCGCAGACATAGCCGCCCAGCGAGCCGATCGCCTTCGACAACGTACCCACCTGGACATCGACGCGACCATGGACATGGAAGTGGTCGATGGTGCCGCGACCATTGCGGCCTAAAACGCCGGAGGCGTGCGCGTCGTCGACCATCATGATGGCGCCATATTTCTCGGCCAGATCGCAGAGTCCGGGTAGCGGGCCAATGTCTCCATCCATGGAGAAGACGCCGTCGGTGATCAGCAGCTTGCGGCCGGGCTCATTCTTGATGGACTCGAGCTGCTCTTCGGCGTGTGCCAGATCTTTGTGGCGAAAGACCTTGATCTTCGCTCGCGAAAGACGCGCGCCGTCGATGATGCTGGCGTGGTTCAACTCGTCGGAGACGATGAAATCGTCTTTGCCCAGCAGCGCCGAGACCGTGCCCGCATTGGCCGTAAATCCGGACTGGAAGACCACGCACGCTTCCACGTTCTTGAAGGCTGCGATCTTTTCCTCGAGCTCCATGTGGATCTTCATGGTGCCGGCGATGGTGCGCACCGCGCCCGAGCCGACGCCGTACTTGCGCGTGGCTTCGAGCGCGGCTTCGCGGAGTTTGGGGTGCGTAGTCAGCCCCAGGTAGTTATTTGACGCCAGGTTGATGACCTTCTTGCCGTCAAAGGTGCACACCGCTGCCTGCTCATCGTCGAGGACGCGCAGTTTGAAGTAGGTGCCCTTCTGTTTGAGTTCGTTTAGCTGGTCGGTTAGGTAAGAGAGCGGATTGGTGCGTGTGGCTGTGGTTGCCATGGTTACTCCGGATGATGCCGCTGAATATTGTAGCTGGTGTCGTCCCTGCGGGACTCGGATTGCCAATGCAGCCCGCAGGGCGGAACAAACGTAGCCCAGCACGTGAGTGCTGGGTGCTCGTGCATTCACAACCCTGAGTCCGCTTTAGCGGACGGCACCTAATCGAATACGTCGGCGGCAGAGAACGAAATACCGGATTTGGCCAAGAGCACGAGGAACTCGTCTTCGAAGCTGCGCTTCCGATGGTGCTCAGCCTGATTCCGGATGTATGTCTTCACCGATTCCAAGTTCGAAGCGCTCACGGAAAACGCCCCATACCCTTCCTGCCATCCGCACCATTCGCCGTGTGCTCCCAGCCAGCGTGAAGAATTCGCCTTCAACTTTTGTACCGCTTCGGCCAAGGTCAGCTTCGTTGGCAACCGCACCAGCAAATGCACATGATCGTTAATTCCACCGATTGCCAGCGGCTCAATATGGAGGTTGCGGGCGATACCCGCTAGATAAGCCCAGAGCTTCTCCGGCTCGCGAATGGACGATTGGCGCTGTGCCGTGGAGAAAACCAGATGGAATAAAACCGATGTGTAGGTGTGACCCATGTTCCGTCCTGCGGACTCGGTGTCGAAAATCAACACCCACCCACCCCGGACTCACGTCCTGGGCTACGTTTTTTTGCCCTGCGGGCGGGCTAATCGCAATTTGAGCGATGAGCTCCAGCCAGCGGGACATCCATTGCGCTATCTCGTCCCGTTGGGATAGATCAGAATTTTGCTGGCCTCGCCGGTTTGCAGGCGCTCCATACCGGTGGCGAAATCTGTCATCGGGATGCGATCGGTGATCACCGGATGCAGATCGAGCTTGCCTGCCTTCAGCAGCGCGGTCATCTGATACCACGTCTTGTACATCAGGCGTCCATTGATGCCCTGTACCGTCGCACCTTTGAAGATGAGGTCGTCGGCGAAGTTGAGCTCGACCGGCTTCGACGGAATACCCAGCAACGAGACGCGGCCTCCCAAACGAAGAATTTTGAAGCCCAGCCGAATCGCCTCGGTGCGTCCGGCCATCTCCAGCACTACGTCGACGCCGGTGCCGCCGGTGTTGTCCATGACGATGCTGTAGACGTCGTCTTTCGAGGGATCGAGGACGAAGTCGGGCTTCATCTGAGCGGCAATCTTGCGGCGGTGTTCGTTGACTTCAAGGGCGAAAATCTGGGTGGCGCCGCAAGCACGGGCCACTGCGATGGAGAACAGCCCGATCGGCCCGCATCCGGTGATCGCGACGCTCTTGGCGGCGATGTCGCCAGCCAGAACGGTATGCACTGCATTTCCAAGAGGATCGAGGATCGATGCGTAATCCTGCGGGATCGACGGATCGAGCTTCCAGATGTTGCTCTCGGGAATGACCACATATTCGGCAAAGGCGCCGTTCGCGTCGACGCCGATAATCTTCACATGCTGGCAGATGTGCGCTTCGCCGGTACGGCATTGCAGGCACTTGCCGCAGGCCACATGCATTTCGGCGGAGACGAAGTCGCCTTCCTTCACGCTGGTGACATCTTGGCCGACAGCTTCGACGGTGCCGCAGAATTCGTGGCCCGGAATCAGCGGAGGATGAATGCGGCGCTGGGCCCACTGGTCCCAGTTGTAGATGTGCAGATCGGTCCCGCAGATGGAGGCGACGCTCACCTTCACCAGAACATCGGAAGGACCAAATTTTGGCTTGGGGACTTCGCGGATTTCCGTACCCGGCGCGGACTCCGGCTTGACTACAGCGATCATCGTATTCGACATGAAGATGACTCTTGCGCCGCAATGAAAGGGCGGCTACGCGTTGGCCAGCAAGAAGCGGAAGCATCGGCCAAACCCGCAATTTTAGCATGGGGGAACCGTTCCTCCGCTGCGATCGGGTGCTTCGGTGCAACCTTCCCTGTGACGCTGACCCTGTCATGCTGAACGAAGCGTTCCCTTTTCGAACTGTCATCCCGAACTCTTTTGAGAGTGAGGGACCTGCGGTTTGCTTGCATCGCCGGCCACACCGGAGGAACCGCAGATCCCTCACCGCGGAAGCGGATTCGGGGGATGACAGCAGGAGAATAGACACCAGCGAGTGCAAAACCGGCACTCGCTGGTGACCCTCGGCTCAGAATGACCGCGGCATTTGCTCTCGCACCTAGACAGAATCGCGCATGCCATTTATCGTTCCACGTCATGAAGAGACGAGACTTTCTCCAGGGTGCAGCAATGAGTGCTGCGGCGATGGCATTGCCGCGGTTGTCGTGGGCTGAGCAACAGGACCTCAACGTGGTGTGGACCGAGATCACTAAGCGGCACGACGAGTCGGTGCAGCGCTTGCAACATTGGATACGGCAGCCTTCGATCGCCGCCGAGAATCGCGGCATGCAGCAGGGCTGCACCATGATGATGGACCTGCTGAAAGACGCAGGCTTCACCAACGTCACGCAGGTCCCGACCGACGGCCAGCCGGGAGTCTTCGCCACGCTCGATGCCGGCGCGCCGCGCACCGTCGGCCTCTATTTCATGTACGACGTGAAGCAGGCCGATCCTGCCGAGTGGTCGTCTCCGCCCTTCGAGGCCGCGCTGGTCGACAAGCCGGGACTGGGCAAAGTTGTCATCGGCCGTGGCGCCGTCAATCAGAAAGGTCCGGAATCGACCTTCCTTGCTGCCTTGCACGCGATGCGCGGCGCCGGAAAGAAATTGCCCGTCAACCTGGTCTTTGTCGCCGAGGGTGAAGAGGAGATTGGTTCGCCGCACTTCCCGCAGATCGTGCGGCGGCCCGAGGTGCTGGCGGCGTTGCGCAAGTGCGACGGCGTCTTCATGCCGTTTGCGGCGCAAGGTCTCGATGGCATGGTCACCATGACACTGGGGTCGAAAGGCGTGGTCGAGCTTGAACTGGTGTCGAGTGGTGAGAAGTGGGGACGCGGTCCGACCAAGGACATTCACTCCAGCAACAAGGCGCGCGTCGACAGTCCCGCGTGGCACCTGGTGCTCGCGCTGACAACCTTGGTGTCTCCCGACGGCAACACCCCGGCGATTGCGAACTACACCGACCACGTGCGACCTATCTCGGATGCAGAGAAAAAGATGGTCGCCATCGCGGCTAGCCGGCTGAACGAAAACGTCGCCAAGCAGCAGCTCGGCGTAAAGGTCTGGGTACACGACGCCGATTGGCAGCAGGCGCTCGAAATGCTGGTGGCCGACCCCACGGTGAACATCGAAGGCCTGGTCGGCGGCTACACCGGGCCGGGCGGCAAAACCATTCTTCCGCACAAGGCGGTCGCCAAGATGGACCTTCGGCTCGTCCCCGACATGACTGCCACCGAGGCGCTGGCGAACCTGAAGGCCCACCTGAAGAACAAGGGCTTCGGCGACATCGAGGTCAACATGACGGGCGGTTATGATCCCACGAGCACAGCGCTCGACACGCCGCTGATCCAGTCGCAGATCGCGGTTTATAAGCAGTCGGGCATCGATCCGATCCTGCTACCGCGCAATGCCGGCTCATGGCCGGGGTATGTCTTTACCGGCGAGCCGCTGAAGTTGCCCGCCGGGCACTTCGGACTGGGACACGGCAATGGTGCGCATGCTCCCGACGAGTATTACGTGATCGACTCGGCCAATCCCAAGGTGCAGGGCATCGACGGCGCCGCTCGATCCTATGTCGAATATTTGTATGCATTGGCTTCCGGCCACTGATTGGCGGATTAAAGCGATCTCGAATCAGCTGCGCAGTTGAGATAATTTTGCGTCGCTCTCGTCCCTATTTACCAATGCAGAACGAGCTGAAGATCAGGTTCAGGATGTCGTCGGCCGTGGTAGCGCCGGTGATCTCGTCGAGCGGGCGAAGAGCGTTGTAGAGGTCGAGCAACAGCATCTCGTGCGGAGTCTTCAGGGGAACGGCGGCTGCCGCGGCGTCCAGAGCTGCGAGCGAATCCTGCACCAGCTTGTGCTGGCGAACGTTGGTGAGGAACCCGGATTCGTGCTGCGCGCCGTCGCGGCTACCGCCAATCATGTGCAAAATCCTTGTGCGAAGGTCTTCGATGCCCTCGCCGGTCACTGCCGACGTAAACACGCCTCCCTCTGTCTGCACGTCCGACAGGAACTGCCGAGTGTGAATCCCGTGCGCTTCGGTGTGCAGGTCAGACTTGCTGCAAACCAGGAGACGGCGGCGGTCCCTGGTTTTAGCCAGCAGATCCGAATCTGCGCCGGGATCGGCGTCCATAGCCTGCGTTATATCGAGCACCACCAGCACAATGTCGGCGTCGGCCAGCGCTTCGAGCGATTTGCGGACCCCGATACTTTCCGCCTCGTCAAGCGCTGTGCGGATACCGGCAGTATCCACCAGGCGCACAGGAATTCCACCGATCGAGACCGTCTCGCTCACCAGGTCGCGTGTGGTCCCGGGCGTGGCCGTGACGATGGCACGCTCGTGCTCCACCAGACGGTTGAACAGGCTTGACTTGCCGACGTTGGGCCGACCTACAATCGCCAGCGTCAGTCCTTCGTGCACAACCTTGCCAAAGGCAAAGCTGGCCAGCAGTTGTTGCAACGGCTCGCGGATCGCGGCGAGGCGGCCCAGGATCTGCGCGTCCGGGATCACCGAGACGTCGTCTTCGGCGAAATCGACCCCGGCCTCCATGGTGGCGATCAGCTCGATCAGCTTCTGCTTGATGGGTTGCAGCCGTTTCGATAGCGCGCCTTCGAGCTGGCGTGCCGCAACCTGCGCCTGGTAGAGCGTCTGCGAATCGATCAGATCGCGCACCGCTTCGGCCTGCGTCAGGTCGATGCGGCCGTTGAGGAATGCCCGCATGGTGAACTCACCGGGCTCGGCCAGACGGGCCCCAGCCGCCAGTGCCATCTCGACCACGTGGCGGAGCACGACGGGCGATCCGTGACAGGAAATTTCGACTACATCGTCAGTGGTGTAGGAATGTGGCTTAGCGAAAAAGGTGACAACCACTTCGTCGATGCGCGCGCCGGTAGCCGGATCGATCAGCTCGCCAAAGTGTGCGCGGCCAGCCTGAAGGTCCTGCGCAAGCCGCAGCATGGGAGCCGCGATACTGCAGGCATCGGGGCCGGCCAGACGCACCACGCCAATTCCTCCGCGTCCCGGCGGAGTGGCGATGGCAACGATGGTGTCGTCAAGATGCACGGGAAGAGATTATTCACCACTGGAACACGGAGAAAGCTAGGTAGAGCCAGGACAAGAATAAAACGACACTACTGGCAGGGTGCGGAGATGCCCTTCGGTGCGCCTCAAATCCCAAATCAGACCTTGTCCCTGCTTCAGTGTGAACCGCCCTTATCTTCGGCGCGAGACGGGTGATGCCGTGGGCGGTTTGCCTTTGTAGTCCTTGGGATACACCACCACATGGCGCTGGGCGGCTTCGCCGTCGCTGTCGGTGCGCAGGTCAGCCTCGTCACGCAGGGCAAGATGCAGGATGCGCCGCTCGCGCGACGACATGGGCGCGAAGGCGTAGGGCATGTTGGTCTCGCGAACCCGTTGTGCAGCCACTCCCGCCGCGAGCTTCAGCTCTTGCAGCCGGGCGGAGCGGAAGTTCTGGCAATCGAAGTTGATCTTGTCGTGCTCATCGGGAGCCAGGCGCAGCATCTCGAGTGTCACGTGCTCGAGGGCGCGCAGCAGCTCGCCGCCGTTCTCCAGCAGCAGCGGGCTGTCGGTGCCCGAGAGATCGACAAAGATGTCGGGATGCGCGATGTCCTTGTCGGCGGGGGCGGGCGGATCGACCGTGATGCGGTAGCGTAGTCGGAAATCGGCGGTGGCGATTACGCCATTCAGGAATTCGCTGATCTTTTTGGCGGCGGCAATTTTGTCGGCAATTGGCATAAACGTGTTATCTGTGGGCCGCTACGCGGCCGTCGGTAATTCCGTTTGTTGTCCCGAAGCCCCTTTTGGGTGAGGGACTCTCTACGTTTGTCATCCCGAATCCCCTTCAGGGGTGAGGGACCTGCGGTTTCTTCGGCCGGGGGCTAACACAATTACCGCGCCGCAGCCATCGCGGCCGTCCTACTTCGCCAGCTTCTTGCGAGCGCGTTTCTCCATCTCGGCGCGCATCTCTTTGCCCAGGCCGGTGCGGTTCATCACCCACTGCTGCAAAATCGCGATGAAGTTGCCCACGGTCCAGTACACGCTCAGTCCCGAAGGTAGCGAGTAGCTGAAGAAGCCGATCATCAGCGGCATCATCATGGTCATCATGCGCTGCTGCGCCGGATCCATGCCCGCGTTGGGCGTCATCTTCTGCACCAGGTAGGTGGTGATGACGATCAGCACCGGCAGAATGAATAGCTTATCGGGCGACGACAGATCGTGCAGCCACAGGAATTGCGCGTGACGCAGTTCCAGCGCGTTCCCCAGCATGGAGTAGAAGGCGAACAGAAACGGCATCTGGATGACCAGAGGCACGCAACCGCCGGCAGGATTCGCACCCTCCCGCTTGTACAGCTCCGCCAGCTCGGCGTTCATCTCCTGCCGCTTGGGATCGCGCATCGGCAGTTTCTTATATTTGTCCTGGATCGCCTTCATCTGCGGCTGCAGCTTCTGCATCTTCAGCGCCGACTTCATGCTGGTGATGCGCAGCGGCAACAATGCCAGGTTGATGATGATGGTGAGGATGATGATGGCGACGCCCCAATTCGGGGCAATGTGATCGTGGGTCCACTTCAGCGCCAGGAACAGCGGCCGGGCGATGATGCTGAACATGCCGAAATCGACCACACCGCGAAGATCGGGGCCGTCCTCGCGACCGGGCGCCGTGTTCGCGTGCACCGTCTCCAGAATTTGGATGGCCTTGGGACCAACGAACATCCGCTCGCGGGTGAGGCCGGTAACATCGCCGACGGCCGCTCCCAGTACCTCATACTTTGCGACATTAGCTGGGTCCGGATGCTTGGGATCTTTGGGAACGGTGATGGCTTCGTGCAGCGTGACCATGGCCGCCGTGCTGGGATTTTCCGGCAGGAAGAGCGCCGCGAAATATTGGTCCTGTGCTCCCGCCCAGTAAAACGGTCCACGAACGGTATTGCCGCCGCTGACTTTTTTCGCCGCCAGACGCTCGATCTTATTGTCGGTCGTCATGTACTCGATGCGCGAGGCGGCGTAGGCGGGCCCGGTCTGCTGGTCGCCAAAGCCGGTCGGCCCCATCGGGAAGGCCTCAACCGGCTGGCCATTCTGCGTAACCGAGGTCTCTACGCCGATGAGGTAGTTGTCGCCGAAGATGAAGATCTTTGCGGACCGTGAGCCCGCCCTCGGAGTACTCATAGGTGAGCTGGCCGGGGGCGGTGATCGATCCCGTCGCATCGCTCGCGTACAGCGCCGAGTTGAGCTGCTTCCGCAGATTCTGATCGTAGGTATAGAGGCTGAGCGGGAGTCCGAACTGCTCGGAGGCATGGTTCACCAGGTCGAGCGGATGACCGGGTCCCTGGTCGTTGTTGTACTTCTTCAGGACCCACGATTTGACCTGAGCGCCGCGATTGGTGAAGACGATCTTGTACAGATCGTTTTCGACCGTGGTCTCGACCTCGTTGCTCGCGACCTTGGTGCCGGCGGGCGGAGCCACCGCGGGCGCGCTGCTTACGCTGGCGGGCGCCTGCGCTTGAGCGGTGGTGGCATCGGCCGTGGCCGGGGCGCTCTGCGAGGTTTCTGCGGGATTCGTTTTCGGAGACGCCGGTTTGTTCTTGAACAGAAAGAACTGGCCGAGAATGATGAGGGCAAAGGTTACGGCGAACACCAGCAGCATGCGGCGTTCATTGCCCGGTTCCTGTTGTGGATTGCGGTACTCGGCCAAGTTTTCTGTCCCGTTGAGTCATGGCGCGTGCCCATCAGCCTGGCACGTCGCCGAATTCAGTTACATCCCATCGCCTTCGAACCGGCGTAAATCCTGCAAGTGCACCGTGTGTCCGCACGTCTGGTCCTGTAGCGGCACCGGATCGTGACCCGCCTGCGCGAATGGATGGCAGCGCGCCAGCCGTGCCGCAGCCAGCCACGTACCGCGCAAGGCCCCATGGCGCTCGACAGCTTCAAGGGCGTACTCGGAACAGGTTGGAACGAAGCGGCAGGCGCGTGGCAGCATCGGCGAAACGAATCGCTTGTAGCCGCGCAACGTGAACTGCAACACCTGTTTCATCATTTCCGTTCCGTCTTTGTCCGGCTCCCGTGTATCCCGTCCGCCGGAGGTTGCGCGGTTTCCATCACGCGCGCTCGCTGCGCCGCCAGTCGCAATCCCCGGGAAACCTCGCTTACCAGATCGGCATAGGGCAGCGTCATCACCGAACGCCTCGGATTAAAAACCACGTCCACCGAGCCGTCGATTGCCTGCCACGAACTTCGAACCGCTTCCCGCATGCGTCGCCGGATGCGGTTGCGTTCCACCGACTCGCCAATGACCTTACCGACCGTGAAGCCCACTCGGGGACCGTTACCGGGTTCGGTCTCTGCCTCTCCGTCCCCGCGTCGCAGGAAAAAGACCGTCATGTTTCCCGTGAACTGCCGGCGGCCGTTTTTGTACACCCGCTGGAAATCTGCATGTTTCAGCAGATGCTTCGATTTGGGGAACTTATTGCTGGCAGTGGAGGTCACACCGGGCTCGTGCCGGCTCATCCGGCGTCTTGCGTTTCCTTCTACGGACGGGCCTTGCGGCGACTCCTGAATCGTTCCGGCGATTGGAATTGCTGTGCCACCCACAGGATCGGGGTTAACTGGTTTAGTCGCGGTACCCGGCGCTGACGGAAACGCGCTTGCGTCCCTTGGCACGACGGCGCGACAGCACCGCACGCCCGCTCTTGGTCTTCATACGCGAACGAAATCCGTGCGTCTTGGATCGACGGCGACGGTTAGGTTGAAATGTGCGCTTTGGCATTCGAAAACGGCGCTCCTCACTAGCTAAAGATTCGATTGAGCAAACTCAAAGTATACCGTTCGGCCCGCCAGGCTGGCAAACGCCGAGAACTTGTTTACCAGCTGTCATCCTGAGCGCAGGCGGCGCTTCGCCGCCGGAGTCGAAGGACCTGCGGTTCCCCTGCATCGCGACACTGCCGGCCAACCGCAGGTCCCTCACCCCTCAAGGGGCTTCGGGATGACAAAAGTCACGTTGGGAGGGCCGAGGTGACCGAGGTCAATATTGGGGTTTTCGAAACGAACGTCTTGCCCAGCGCGAGCGTTCCTATCGTGCTGTAATAAACAGTCGATCCACTAAAAGTAAGTTGGGCGAATACCAACATGCAGAACAAAACCTTCTCCATCAGCCTGGGCAGCAGGCTGCTGAACCAGTGCAGCAAGCCCAGCGGCTGGCTTGGCCGGGTCAATCTGTGGAACATGAACCATCGTCATTCCAAGGTAACAGCGTGGGGACTGCAGCATATTTCGATTGGGAAGGGCGACACGATTCTCGATGTAGGCTGTGGCGGAGGCGCGACCATCGTCAGACTGGCCGCGAGGGCCGACGACGGAAAGACCTACGGGATCGATTACTCGGAAGAGAGTGTTGCCGCTTCGCGCAAGACGAATCACAAGCTGCTGGCGGCGGGACGCGTTGAAGTCGTGCTCGGCTCGGTATCGCATTTGCCTTTCCCGGATGAGATGTTCGATCTCGTCACTGCCGTCGAAACTCACTACTACTGGCCTGACCTGCAGGCCGATATGCAGGAAGTTCTACGCGTCCTCAAGCCGGGTGGGCGCTGCTCATCATCGCGGAAGCGTATGGGGGCGGGAAGCATGACCAGTTGCTGCAACGCCTGGACAAACTACGCGGCATCATGCATTACGCACACCTCACGGTTGCGGAGCATCGCGAGTTGTTCGCCAATGCCGGCTATTCCGAGGTTCAGGTGTTCGAGGAATACGACAAGGGCTGGCTCTGCGCCGTAGGAAGAAAAGAGGGTGTAGGTTGCTCTTAGGGGCGGGGAGGCGCCTCACTGTTGTGCTAGTGGTTCGGGCACAAAGGGTGGGGGGAGGCAACTCAAACTCGCGACACGTGAGACTGACGGCGAGGAATCGACGAGCAAAATTCGATCCTCGCGAGATTTTCTGAGGCGTGCCGCAAGCGAAAATTTCGTTCGTGGAGCAACTCTGCACCAACCTTGCAACAGCGAGCTACCCGCCTCAAATTTTTTTTTGCGCGTTAACTTTCCCGAAATCAATCAGTCGCAAATGAAATGTTTTTTGTTGCGAAAGGATTTCTTCCACAGATTTTTTTTCGTGCTAGTATCCCATCCAGCCACAGAGAAAACCGACTGCACATATGCGAGTGCAACGCTGCGAACTACTTCAGCACGAGCGGTTGCGGCTTGACAATTTTTCTACTTCGTCCGTGCGGCGGCTGAGCCCCTGTGCCCGGCTCCGATCCCTACTGAAGTTCAAGCTGATTTAAGAGGCGGCATGCCGTCTCTGGATAATTTTCATTATGTCCTCGTACGTAACTGCTACGCCCAATCCGTGGGTGCGGGTTCTCGACGCGCTGGAAAAGAAAGTCAACCGGCACTCTTACGAAACCTGGCTCAAACCCACGCGCTTCAGCCATTCGGCGGGTTCGGTGCTGTTTGTGCGGGTCCCGAATCCGGAGTTCTGTCACATCGGCGATAAGTATGGAGACCTGATCAGCGAGGCCATCGAAAAACTCGGCCTCGAGTTTCAGGATGTGGAGTTCGTTACCGAAGAAGAGCCGCGACCGAACGGGAAAGGCAACGGCGTTCGCGTCGCTGAAGGCAGGCTTGAGACCTATCCCGCTTCCGACAACGGGCAGCCCACTGCTCTTCGGCAACAGCAGCAGCGTTTCGATTGGGATGGAGCAGCGCAATTGAATCCCAAATATACGTTCGATGGATTCGTTATTGGCGCCGGCAACCAGTTCGCCGAGGCGGCCGCGCGTGCCGTCGGGGAACGCCCCTCCAAGGCCTACAATCCGCTGTTCCTGTATGGCGGCGTCGGCATGGGCAAGACGCACCTCATGCAGGCCATCGGCCACGAGATCAAGAAGAACTATCCCGAGCTGGCCATCTGCTACGTCTCCAGCGAGAAGTTCACCAACGAGATGATCAATGCGCTGCGCTACAGCAAGATGACCTCGTTCCGTGACAAATATCGCAACATGGATGTGCTGCTGGTCGACGACATCCAGTTTCTCTCGAACAAGGAACGCACCCAGGAAGAGTTCTTCCACACCTTCAACGCCTTGCACGAGTCGATGCGGCAGATCGTGGTTGCCAGCGACCGTTCCCCCAAGGAGTTGGCCGAGATCGAAGACCGGCTGCGCAGCCGCTTCGAGTGGGGCCTGATCGCCGACATCCAGCCGCCCGACCTGGAGACGAAAGTAGCGATCCTGCAGAAAAAGGCGGAGAGCGAGCGCGTCATGTTGCCGGTGGATGTGGCGCTTTATATCGCGTCGAACATTCGCAGCAACGTTCGCGAATTGGAGGGCGCGTTGATTCGGCTGACCGCGTATGTTTCGCTGACGGGTGGCGAGCTTTCGTTGCAGACGGCGCAGGACGTCCTGAAGAACGTGATCGACTCCCAGGTGCGCAAGATCACGATCGAGTCCATCCAGAAGGCGGTGTCGGAGCAGTTTGGATTACGCGCCGGCGAGATCAAGACCAAAAACAATTCTCGCCAGATCGTCTATCCCCGGCAAATCGCCATGTACCTCGCCAAGCAATTGACCGAGGCTTCGCTGCCTGAGATCGGACGGCAATTCGGCAACAAGCACCACACCACGGTGCTGCATTCGGTCGGCAAGATCGGTGAGGCCCGCAAAGCCGACAAAGATTTGAACAGGTTGCTTACCAAGCTCACAGACGGTTTGACCAATTGAACCGCGCTTCGGCGCGGTTTTTCAATATGCTGACGAGTTTTCCTTGGGGACGGTTGTGGAGACGATGTGGATCGCGTGGAAGACCGGTGCGCAATTTGAAGCGGGGCATACTTGTTCACCGTCGGGAGCAGCCGGGATCCAGGATTTGGACAGGGCGTAGTCGTTCCCGCTCAAAGCCGGCGCGGTTTCCACCAAAATATCCACTTTTCCTCCGTGCCTACTGTTACTACTGGTTTTATTAGTTTTTAATTTGGTATAAGGAAAAGCAGTAATTCAGGGATCAGCAGGTACGCGACCTGCGAAGGCGGGAAATTCATGGCTGCCGAGGCAACCGGTACAATTCAGGGGACGGCGATGGAAATCAGTGTCAGCAAGTTCGAACTGCTGAAGGAACTGACTGCTACGCAGGGAGTCGTCGAACGCAAGACCACGATTCCCATACTCTCCAACTTCTTGTTCGAGGCGGCCGACGACCGTTTGACCATCACGGCAACGGACCTTGACCTGAGCCTGCGCACCTCGTGCTCCGCCAAGGTGAAGAAAGAAGGCGCCTGCACCATCCCCGCCCGCAAACTGTACGACTATGTAAAGCTGCTGTCGGACGGCGACATCGCCCTCAAGCTGCTGGAGAATCACTGGGTCAGCATTCGCTCTGGGCGCTCGAACACCAAGATGGTCGGCATGGCGCGGGCGAATTTCCCCGGTCTGCCCATCTTTCCTTCGACCGGAATGGTGAAGATTCCTGCGCAGACCCTCCGCAGCATGATCGGCAAAACCATCTTCGCGATTTCCAGCGAGGAGTCGCGCTACACCCTGAATGGCGGGCTAATGGTGTTGAAGCCGGAGTCGATTACCATGGTCGCAACCGACGGCCATCGCCTGGCGCACATCGAGAAACAGGGCGAACAGTTCGACGTCACGGGAGAGAACAAGACGCTGGTTCCCAAGAAGGCGATGAGTGAACTGTATTCCCTTTTGCAGAACAGCGATGTGGATTTCATCGAGTTCGCCAAAGATGATTCCACCCTGTTCTTCCGGATCGGCGAGCGCCTGCTGACCTCGCGCCAACTGACCGGGCAATTCCCCAACTACGAAGCCGTGCTGCCGCGCGACACCAGCAAGTCCGTCACCGTAGGCAGCTCCGAGCTGAACACGGCGATCCAGCGCGTGGCGCAGTTTGCCGACGAGCGTTCGCGCGCCATTCGCATGAAGCTCGACAAGAACGAACTGAAGATCTCGTCCTCCTCGACCGATGCCGGAGAGTCGGAAGACTCCATCGAGACCGGCTACACGGCCGATCCCATGACCATCGGCTTCAACTCGGAGTACCTGCTGGATTTCCTGAAGGCGTCGAACGGCGGCGAGGTTCGCCTCGAGTTCAAAGACGCCCAGTCTGCCGGCCAGATGCGCCCCGAAGACGGGGCCGACGATGGCTTCCGCTATCGCTATGTCGTCATGCCGATGCGGATCTGAAGAGAGTCCCGGCTTGCTTCACCGGCAGGGCGGCGTATGTGGCATTCATTTTTTCCCGCCAAATATTTCATGACCGACATCCCTTTCTCTGAGGCTGATCTCCGCGACGTTCCCTGATTTTCCGGTGAAAACCTGTACCTTTCGCGACAACGGCTCCCCCAGTCGGCTACACTGATGGTTCACTCCCATGGCATGGTTCAAGCGGCAACCCGCAGAGCTCGACACTTCCGGCGAAAAGCGCGTTAAGACTGAAGGACTCTGGGTCAAGTGCGACCAGTGCCGCCAGATCATCTGGAAAAAAGATCTCGACGCCAACCTGAACGTCTGCCCTAAGTGTGATCGCCACTTCCGCATCGACGCCCGCACCCGGCTGGCGTATCTGCTCGACGACGGCCAGTATGAAGTGGAAGACGGCAACCTGGTCTCCAATGATCCGCTGAAGTTCACCGACCTGAAGCCGTATGCCGATCGCCTCAGGCGCGCACAACAGGATACCGGGCTCAACGACGCGGTCATCAACGCGCGCGGTACCCTTGACGGGCTACCCGTGATCATCAGCGCCATGGAGTACGCCTTCATCGGTGGATCCATGGGAGCGGTGGTGGGCGAGACCATTACGCGGGCGGTGGAGCGCGCCACCGACGAACGCGTTCCACTGATCATCGTTTCGGCGTCAGGCGGCGCGCGCATGATGGAAGGCGTGGTTAGCCTGATGCAACTGGCCAAAATTTCGGCCGCGCTGGCGCGCATGGACGATGCCAGGGTGCCCTACGTCTCCGTGCTGACCGACCCCACAACCGGAGGCGTCACGGCATCGTTCGCCATGCTGGGCGACCTCAACATCGCCGAGCCGGGCGCCCTGATCGGCTTCGCCGGACCACGCGTGATCGAGCAGACCATTCGGCAGAAGCTTCCGGAAGGCTTCCAGCGCAGCGAGTTTCTGCTGGAGCACGGCATGCTCGACGCCGTCGTCCACCGCCGCGACATGAAGGCCTACATCGCGCGCGCCCTGCACTTCATGGAAGCGCCAAAGCAGCAATCAGTCACTAGCCATTAGTCACTAGCAATCAGCAACTGGCAATCAGCCTCGACCTTCGTGCCCGTTGCATGAGGACAGTGCTCCGGTCTCACACGCCCTCGATCTCCGACCTTCTTCTTCTCGATTTTCTTGAGCTGTCATCCCGAACCTCCTTCAGGAGTGAGAGACTTGCGGTCTGCCGGCGTCGCCAGGGTGCCTTTCCCTTTCCTGTCTGTCATCCCGAACCCCCTTCAGGGGTGAGGGACCTGCGGTTCCCCGGCGTCGCCAACTCTGCCTTCCTTTTTCGAACTGTCATCTCGAACCTCCTTCAGGAGTGAGAGACCTGCGGTCTGCCGGCGTCGCCAACAGTCCCGGGAGGAAACGCAGATCTCCGTGAAATCGATATCGCCGCTGCAAAAATTACGGTGGAGGGAGCGCGGTATCCGGAAAAGCTGGAGAAGATGACCGGGCGGTAAGCGTCGAACCCGACGGACGGACATTTCCCGGTTGCACATTCCGTGGATCGTCATGCTTGTCGCGGAGGGCAAACTTCTGTACCCGGTTGACGCGCCAGCCCCGTAAAGGCGATGAGCACGGCGACCCCGGGCCCACCCTGTCGCCAAAAGAAGGCGACGAGGATGGGACACCGCGCAACGCGCTAAAGCATTTGTTCCAGACGAACGTAGCTGGCTTCCATTCCGTGCTCCATGCCGGTGGCCAGCATCTGGGCGCGCGTCGGGGCATCGGGCAGCGTCATGCGCATGGTCATCAGCGTTCCTGTGCCGTCGGGCTCGAAACGCGTTTCAATGTGGTTATCGGGCGTCGGATCGGGCAGGTGCATGCGCTCGACGTGAACGATGCGGTTGTAGGGCTCCAGTTCCAGAAATTCGCCGGTCAGATGAAAGCCCTGGCCTTTTCCATTCGACCACTCGTAACGGATCTTGCCGCCGGGCTTGGCCTCGTTGATGCACACAGGCATGGTCCAACCTTCCGGACCCAACAACCATTTCTGAAGGATTTCGGGCTCAATGTGCGCCCGATACACGGCTTCGGGAGAGGCAGCGAAGCGCCTGGTCACTACCACGTGTGTATCTCCTTCGGTCTTCAGCGTCATCTTGCTCATCGCGATTCTCCTTTTCGCTTGTGTTGTTCCATGGTGGCCAGAACCTGGTCCAGCCGGTCATAGTTTTTCTCGAGAGCTTTTCTCAGCATCGCGAGCCATTGGTCCATCGCCTCGATGCCTGGCTTGGCCAAACGACGGGGCCGTTTGGTGCCGTCGATCCGCCGAGCAATCAGTCCCGCATCTTCCAGCACCTTGAGGTGCTGGGAGATGGCGGGTTGCGTCATGTCGAACGGCGCAGCCAATTCATTGACCGTGGCTTCTCCCTGCGCGAGCCGTGCAAGAATCGCCCGGCGCGTCGGATCGGCGATAGCGGAGAAGGCAGCATCGAGGTTCACCGCGGATTGCATAACTTTTAACTTATATAAGTAGCTTATTATTGTCAAGCGCACGGGTGATTTCGTTGGAAAATTAGCGATATCACGCGATGAGCGCCGTCTGTCGCGACGGGCAATCCGCGAATGAGTGACTTGGGATGAAGAGGGTGGGAGTTGGCTTCGGAATGAAAGGGGGACTGGGCGAGTCCGGAAAGCTTGAAACTTGAAACCTGCTTCGCCCCCCGTGCCAGCCGTATCGTGCTGCAAGCGAACCGCAGGTCCCTCACCCCCAAAGGGGGTTCAGGATGACAAACGTGGGGTGTTGAGCTTCTTCGCGTGCGCCCCGCGTCCGTTCACCGCTGCCTGACCACGGCTCGGAGACGCCGATCCCTTACTGGCTGGCCGACTTTGTCCCGGTTGCAATCTGCGTGTGAGCACCACCATTGGACGGCATGCCAGGACTGTAGCCGACCGCCTGCTCCGGAGAGGCGCCGAATAGTTCTGGGTGAAGGTACTTCCCTTGCTCCTCCGGCGGCTTGGGTTGTTCCACGGGGATGCGGTGCGCGTCGGCAAAGGCATCGTGGCGGATGCCAGTCACTTGCCACGACACCTTCACCCCCGGATGGTTGGTCTTGATCTCGAACTGGTTGTGACGAATTTCCTTCGCCACAATGGCCTGCGCAAACTGCCCGATCACGGTGAGCTGATAGCGGAAGTCGCGATTGAGCGCTTGAAAATATTCCGGCAACGTCACGACGGCGATACCACGCTGGTTCGTTGTGATATTGCCGTTATAGACATCCATCATGTCGGGCGATTCGACGAAGGAGTGGTAGAGATACTTGTTGGCAGGGTCGAGCGGATCGTCAATCTTGAATGAGCCGCTACCCTTGCTCAAGCTGCCGAGAATGTTGACGTCACCGTTGGCAGCGATCGTCATGGCAGTGGTGGCGTTTTTGTTGGTACGGAAATAAATCGCACCGGTCGGCGCAGCAACATAAGTGTTGACGCCGTCTCCCACCATCGAATAGTTCCCGCAACTCTGAAAACCGGTGCTACCGAAGGCGATGCCGGCGAAGGGATTTGCACCGCATCCAGGATTGCCGACATAGGTATCAAGTTTGTATCCGGGGACATCCAGAGTGGCGGCGGGCGCATTGATTCCGATCCCCACGCTGGTGCCGGCCGCGCCCAGGACCAGGGCGTTGCTGATGGAGACGAACGCATTGGCTCCAATGGCTGTGGAGTTGTTGGCGTTGACGACCGCCTGGGCTCCGATGGCCGTGGCGTAGCTGAGACTGCCCCCCAAATCCGAGTCGGCGCCTACGCCCGTGTTAAAGCTGCCGGTATAGTTGTGGTAAAGCGCCGATTCGCCAACACCCGTGTTGAAGTTGCCCGAGCGGTTCTCGTTTAGCGATGTCACACCTAGAGCCGTGTTACTGCCGCCTGTGGTGTTGGCAACGAGTGCGTCCTCTCCTCCGGCTGTGTTGCCGGCCCCGGTGGTGTTGAAGACAAGAGCCTGGGCGCCAAGGGCCGTGTTGCCGCCGCCCGTCATCGTGGAGTTCCCGGCAAATCCCAAAAATGCGTTGAAGTTGAGAGACGAACCGAAGGCAAAGAGGTTGCTGCCAATATTGAATGTGGCGCCCGTCACGGCTCCCGTCGCGCTGAGGTTGCCATTGACCGTCTGGTTGCCGGTAAATGTGTTGGCGGCACTGAGCTGCGGAACCTTTGAGGTGTCGAGATTCAACGTGACCCCGCCCGAGGTTCCTCCGCCAGTAAGGTCTGTGCCGGCGGTAACGCCGGTGATGGTTCCAGTGCCTACCGCCGAACAGGCCCAGGAGGTCCCGCTCCAACGCAGCACCTGCCCACTGGAACAGCTATTGAGCAGGCCGAGCGCGAGGGTGCCGCTGGTGCCGCCGCCGGTCAAACCACTTCCGTTGGCGGTCGTAACTCCCGTGATGGTTCCGGTGCCGACAGCGGAACAGGCCCACGCGCTTCCGCTCCACTTCAAGACTTGATTCGCCGGGCAGGTGCTGATCAGGCTCAGCTTCAGCGTTCCACTGGTGCCACCGCCCGCGAGTCCGCTGCCCACTGCGGTCGTTACACCGGTAATCGTGCCGCCGGAGAACACGACGTCCAATTCCGCTGGGTGGCTGGTGGTCGTGTTCTCTTTACTGTCGAAGCTGGCGTTGAAGGAACCATTCGCCACCAAAGCAACGCCGTCATTCGCCTGGGTTGCTTTCAGCCAGGCCACGACGGCAGGCGTGATGTTGATCAGAATGTATTGGTTGGTATCGGCAGCCGTGATGGGTACGCCCGCAACAATCGTACTGCCAATGGCCGGAGAGAGATTGTGGGTGATCGTGCTTTCGGACCACGCGCCGTTGACGTAATCCACGTTGAAGCTGCCGGGAGTGGTGACCCCGTTCACATAGAGTTTCAGGGTCGCTTGCGAGACGCTGGCGCCAGTAGGAATCGACGACAGATTGAATTGAATAAAGCTGGTCTGGCTGGCTCCCTCGACCTCGAGTAAGGGGTTGGACCCGTAATTTGTGGTTGGGGCAGCGCTGTTGGTGTAGGCGTCAGCGCCGGGCGTAATCTGCGCCTGGCTCATTGCAGCAGCGAACATGACCAGCATGTAGAGGACGACGCGAGGGAGAAACTGGAACCTGCGCAGCATATCTTCTCCTGTGCGGCGTCGAGTGAGAGGTCTTCGAGTTTTCGTCAGCGAAGAATCGGATGGGGGGAATTGTTTGCGCCGCTACCATTACCTGCGATTTCGTGGTAAGGGGCCTAAGCATGCGGTTGTCAGCCCGGTTTGTCAAGCGCCAAAGCGCTTGCTTGGGCCTGATACCTCCAACACCGCCGGAAGCTGCTGCAATGCTAGGCTAGATTATGGACTACATACCCGCCGTCGGCTTTTCTGCCGGAACGCTTTGTACGCTGGCTTACCTGCCGCAGGCCCTGCACTCTTTCCGCACCAAGTCGGTGGGCGACATTGCTTTGACCATGGTGATCAGCCTCAATATCGGACTGGCGCTATGGGTCTGGTACGGATTTCTGATCCGCTCGCTGCCGATCATCCTGCCGAATGCGGTGACACTGCTGCTGGCCTTTCCTCTGCTGGTGATGCGGCTGCGTTATGGCCGGCGGCCGGACTCCCATCCGCCCGCACAGCCTGAACGGCAATCAACCGAAGCGCGCTGAGGTTATCGGATCGAGGCGTGGCGATCGGAGTGGATCGTTTTAACTTGGTCTTTGTGGTGGACGCGAGAAGGAAGTCAGGTTTCACCCCGCGCAGGGTTGCGCTGCGAGCGAACCGCAGCTCCCTCATCCCTGAAGGAGATTCGAGATGCCAACTTCGTGAGGGGTGAGCATTCCCGATGACAATGTTGAGAGGCAGGGATTCGAGATGGCAATGTTCGAGAAAATCCGGAGCAAGGAAGTGGGTCGCCAATTCCGGAAGGAGACTTGGGTGCGGGCCGAGACGCTTGGTTATCCCAGGATCTGACGAGCGAAGTAGTAGACGCTCAGCACGAAGCCAATGGCGATGACGATGACTCGCACATGTTCCGGCTTGGTTTTCTGGGCGAAATAGGCGCCGAAATAGCCGCCGAGGATAGAGCCGACGATCATCACGATGGTCTCGGGCCAGAACACGGCGTGCGAGAAGATAAAGAGCACCGTCGCCACGCCGTTGGCGACAGTCGTCAGCAGCGCCTTCAACGCGTTCATGGTGTGAATCTGGTCCATGCCAAGTAGGGCCAGCATGGCGAGGATGAGAATGCCGACACCGGCTCCGAAATAACCGATGTAGAACGCGATGGACAGTTGAAGAAGGATGCCGCGCACGGTGGTGAATTCCGAATGGCGCACCTGCGACGAGCGTTGACGCACCCAGCGCGTGATGCGGCCGCTCATGGCGAAGATCAGAGTCGCAATCAGGATGAGCCACGGCACCAGTCGCATAAACGTGGACTGCGGCGTCTTCAGCAGGACCCATGCGCCCAGCGTTCCGCCGATGACGCCGGTGGTGATGAGCGGCACCACGATCTGGCGCGAGAGGTGGCGGAATTGGCGGCGATAGGCGCCCAGGCTCGCCGGCTGTCCCGGCCACAAGGCGACGGTGTTGCTGGCATTGGCATTCACCGGAGGCAGTCCGACGAACAGCAATGCGGGAAATGAGACGAAGCTGCCGCCACCCGCGACCGAGTTGATCGCCCCTGCGATGAGGGCTGCGAGAAAAAGAATGACCGGGTGGTGGATGTTCATAAGAAAAGCAGTTCGATGCTAACAGGTGGCCCGTTTGCCTGCGTTGTGACTAGAGTCACCGGCGGCCGGTAAGGTGTCCGTGGTGTCGAGTGGATGAGGGATGCGCGCGTTCCGGCATCCCGTTTTGGCAAAGACTTTTTCTGAAGGTGAAACGAAATAGACCGGCAGACGCGATCCTGCGACAATCGATTTAGAATGGCGCGAGAGCGATCGGCAACCCGACCGCCGTAATTGCTCTCCAAGAAGAGGCCGGAAAAGCATCCTGCTGTTGCTGCGAGTCCCAATTGAAGGCCCGCTCAATCTACAAAACGGCGCAGTGGGTTGGAGAATTGCTCGGCGTGGCGTTGCTGGCAGTTTTATCCGGCCAGCTCACCAAGTTGTCCGGGCAGACGGCCGGCGACTCCTCCATTCCGCTCAATAACGGCGAGCAGATCTTTCGAAGAGCCTGCGTGGCGTGTCACGGGCCCGATGGCAAAGGCATGCCGGAGACGGTCCGGGGATTCAAAGCACCCGACACCTTCCCCGACTTCACACGTTGCGACCAAACCACGCCGGAGCCGGATACTAACTGGAAGGCGGTCATCGTACATGGAGGCCCATATCGCGGCTTTTCGCAGATCATGCCTTCCTTTGCCGAGGCTTTGAGTGACCAGGAGATTAATGAGGTCATTGCCTATCTGCGAAGTTTCTGCCGCAATCCGCACTGGCCGCGTGGCGAGCTGAATCTTCCCCGCGCCCTGGTTACGGAGAAGGCCTATCCCGAAGACGAGCTGGTGCTGTCTACGGCGATCAATGCGCAGGGCCCTCCGGGCGTGATGAGCCACATCATTCACGAGCAGCGCTTCAGTGTGCGCGACCAGATCGAAGTCGATGTGCCGGTCACCTTCGAAGACCAGAACCACACCTGGTATGGCGGCGTGGGCGACGTAACCTTTGGACTGAAGCATGAGGTCTACTCGAGCCTTCGCACCGGATCGATCTTGAGTTTGCAAGGATCGGTCATCGCGCCCACCGGAAGCACAACCCGAGGTTTTGGAACAGGCACGACGACGTTCGAGACCTTTGCCGCCTTCGACCAGCTGTTTCCGACAAACACCTTTATCCAGACACAGCTCGGAGGCGATCTCCCGGTCGACACTCAAAAGTCGCCGCAATCGCTGTTCTGGAACACCGCCGTGGGCCAGAGTTTCGCTCCCGATCATGGGCTAGGTCGATTGTGGTCGCCGATGTTCGAGTTCCTCGCCGTCCGCGACTTCACTACCGGAGCCAAGATGAATTGGGACGTGTTGCCGCAAATGCAGGTGACGATCAGCAAGCGTCAACACGTGCGTGGCGATTTGGGCGTTCGCATACCGGTGAATAACACCGCGGGCCGGCAGGTGCAGCTGATGTTCTACCTGCTGTGGGATTGGGGCGACGGAAAGTTGACGGAAGGATGGTAAAGAGAAATCACCTCTGGGGATGGTTGGTTGCGGGACTGCTCACCGTTGCGCCGCAGTTCGTTCGCGGCGGAGGGCAGCAGCCTGCGCTGAAGCCGGAGTTTCTCACCTCGGACCGCTGCCTCGCGTGCCACAACGGACTGACGGCGCCTTCGGGAAAAGATGTATCGATTGGCTTCGATTGGCGTGCCAGCATCATGGCGAATTCGGGCCGCGACCCTTATTGGCAGGGCAGCGTGCGCCGGGAGTCGATCGATCATCCGGAATCGCAGGCCGCCATCGAAGACGAATGTTCCACCTGTCACATGCCGATCACGCGCTACGAGGCGAAGGTCGACGGTCACAAGGGGCAAGTCTTCGATCATCTGCCCTTCAACGCCAATAACAAAGCCAGCACCGAGGCAGAAGACGGCGTGTCGTGTTCCGTCTGCCATCAGATTTCCAAGGAAAAGCTGGGAACGCCGGCGAGTTTCACCGGCGGCTTCGTGGTCGAGCCGCCGAAATCCAGGGATGACCATCCCGAGTACGGTCCCTTCGTAATTCAGAATGGGCAGACGTTGATCATGCAGAGCTCTACCGGCGGATTCAAGCCGACGACGGGTGAGCATATCCGTGACTCGGCGTTGTGCGGCTCGTGTCACACGTTGATCACGAAGACGCTTGGTAAAGATGGCGCAGAGATCGCGACGTTCCACGAGCAGATGCCGTATCAGGAATGGCTGCACAGCGATTATCGCGATCGGCGCAGCTGCCAGTCGTGTCATATGCCGGAAGTGGGCGAACCGGCGCCCATCGCCGCGGTGCTCGGCATAAATCGCGAAGGCGTGCGGCAGCATACGTTTGTAGGCGGCAATTTTCTGATGCTGAATATGCTCAATACCTATCGCGACGAATTGAGCGTTAAGGCGCTGCCGCAGGAGTTGACCAACGAAGCCCAGGATACGAAGGCGTTTCTGCAATCACAGTCGGCGAAGGTGAGCATCGAGAACCTTAGCGTGGCCTCCGGGCGGCTCGAAATGCAAGTTGCGGTGCAGAACCTGACCGGGCACAAGCTGCCGACGGCGTACCCCTCGCGCCGCGCATGGCTTCACGTCGTGGTTCGCGATCAAAATGGACGAGCGGTATTTGAATCAGGTGCTTTGAACGCAGACGGATCGATTCAGGGCAACGACAACGATGCCAACCCGGCGCGCTACGAACCGCATTATCGAAGGATCGAGAGTAGTGACCAGGTGCAGATCTACGAGCCGATTCTGAAGGACCAGAACGGCCATGTCACCACCGGGTTGCTGTCGGCGACGGGCTATCTCAAAGACAATCGGCTGTTGCCTGATGGCTTCGACAAACAGACCGCCGATCCCGAGATCGCAGTGACCGGCGAGGCTGCCGACGATCCGAATTTCACTGCCGGAGGGGACCGCGTGGAATATTCCGTCCCGCTTGGCGCCGCGGATGGGCCATTCCACGTGGAGGCTGAACTCTGGTACCAGCCCATCGGCTTCCGCTGGGCCCATAATCTGGCGCCTTATGCAGCGCCTGAGCCTCGCCGCTTCGTCAGCTACTACGAGTCGCTTGCCTCCAGCAATGCCGTGGTGCTGGCAAAGGCTGAGGTCACGCGCTGAAGACAGACAGACCCAGAAAAAAGTCGTTTTGTATCAGGGCACGGCTTCAGACGTGCCGCAAGAGGCCAACTATGACGTGGGCTTCAGCCCCAAGAACCTGTCTGTGCAAGGGCTAAAGCGCGGGCCCGTTCTCCGCTTCTTTCGGCACGACTAAAAGTCGTGCCCTGATACGACTGGAACCATGTATGAGATGAGTTCTCGGTGTCATCTGGAAGTGGCGCTTAAGAGCGCCACTCTACCCGAGTGCAGTTAGATACGGTAACTGTGAAACCGTTCTAGAAGAGGTTCCACAGGAACTGGTTGTAGACATCGTGATGGTACTGGACCTCGGGTGCCTTCACGAATGTGCCCAGCAGGCGTGGACAGCGGTCAGCCGAAGCTTGTTTGAGGTCGGCGTAGCGACCCTTCACATCCGCACCCAGCAGTTTGGTTGTCCACTCGGCGTCGCGGAAGTTGGTGAGCGCGTCGTAGATGTTGTCGGGCAGATAGCGCTCGGCCTGCCGCAGGTTCTTAATCTTTGCGGTTTCGCCGTGAAGGCCGGTCTTGAAGATGGAATACATCACCATGTAGGGATTGGCGTCGGGCGAGACGGAGCGAACTTCCACGCGCATGCTGCGCTCGTTGCCGATGGGAACACGAATCATCGAACCGCGATCGGTGGCCGACGCCTTGATCTGGTTCGGCGCTTCGAAATGGGGATCGAGCCGGCGATAGGCGTTGACGCTGGCGTTCAGCATCAGGCAAAGATCATTGCCGTGGGTGAGGATGCGATCGATAAACGCCCATCCCGGCTTGCTCAGCTTCTCTTCGCCTTTGGCATCCCAAAACAGGTTCTTGCCACCTTTACTGATGGAGACATTCGTATGCATGCCGCTGCCGTTGACGCCGACTACTGGCTTGGGAAGGAAGGAAGCGGTGAATCCCATCTTGGTGGCAACCTGCCGGCAGATCAGTTTGTACAACTGGATCTGGTCGGCTGCGGCCACCGCATCCGCGTAGCTGTAATTGATTTCGAACTGCGACGGAGCGACTTCGGGATGGTCTTTCTCGTTCTGGAAGCCCATCGCCCGCTGTACTTCGGCGGTGGTATCGATGAACGTGCGGAGCGGGTCGCCCGGCAGCGAATGATAGTAGCCGCCCGTGTTGACGTATTCGAATTTACCCGTTTCGTGATAATGACGTTCAGCATCGGGCCCCTGAAACAGAAATCCTTCAATCTCATTTGCCGCATTCAGGGTGTAGCCGTCTTTGGTGTACTGGTCGTCGGCGAAGGTCTTCAGCACGCCACGAATGTCGCCCACATACGGGGAGCCGCCCTTGTCAATCACGTTGCCGAATACCAGCACCTTGCCGGCGCCGAAGTAATCGGCCGGCGGATAGTAGAAGGCGCTCCAGTCAATACCGAGGCGAAGATCGCTCTCCCGCTGAGCGGTGAATCCGCGAATCGACGAGCCATCGAAGGTGAGATTGTCCCAGCTGTTGAGTAGAAATTTCTTGTCATAGTCGAGCATGTGCAGGCGGCCTTCGAGGTCGCTGAAGAGCACCGTTACGGCCTTGACGCCTTTGCGATCGGTCAGGAACTTCAGCCGCTCTTCCTGGATCTCTTCGATCGGCACGCGGTTCTTGCGTTGCTCTTTGGCCTGGAGGTTGAGTGCCTCCAGCTCTTCATACGGGAGTGAGAGAAAATTACGAAGATCGTCTGGCATGAATCTCCTCAGAAGGTCGAATGTAGCCAAGGGATGAATTGTAAGGGTGGTGTAACCCATCTAGCGTATCGCGAGTGCCCAGCCGCCCGCCAATCAAAAGAGCTGATACCCGACATATAAGGAATTTATAGGGAGAGGCTTGCGACGTTGCCTGGAACGAAGCAGCAGGAACCTGCTGTTTGTGGGGAGTTCGTCAGGCCCGACGTGAAAGCGGGTTCTTCCACTTGGGTCGCCGGCCGCCCTCCGGTCGGAATGGACGATTCCATGGGTAGGCCGCAGGCTCATGGATACTCAGGCGTGACTGGGGCCGCGCAAGACCCGTGCGGGCAACAAGATGATGGCTTTTAGCAGTTCCAGCACCCCATCGACGGCGATGCCGAGAATCCGGAACGGCAGAAGCAGTAACCAGACAAACGGATACAGCACCAGCACCAACAGCGCCAGTGGCCAGCAAAAGAAGAGCAGAACGCACCACAACAGGAATTTCAGCATAACGATCCCTGCTACTTTATACGCGCTCGGCAGGATAAAGTTCGCCGCCCATGGGCATGATCGCAAGAAGAAGCCCGTTTTGGCACAAAGCCAGAGATCAGTGTCCACCGCCGCCCGTCATCTCGCGAACCACGGAGCCCACGAATTGCTTGGCGTCTCCAAACAGCATGAGCGTGTTATCGAGGTAGTACAGGGGATTGTCGATGCCGGCGAAGCCGGGACTCATGCCGCGTTTAATGACCATCACGGTGCGCGCCTTATCGACATCGAGGATCGGCATTCCGTAGATGGGGCTGCTGGCATCGCTGCGGGCGGCAGGATTGGTGACGTCATTGGCGCCGATCACCAGCGCAACATCGGTCTGCGGGAAGTCGGGGTTCGCCTCGTCCATATCGAGCAGCTTGTCGTACGGGATATCGGCTTCCGCCAGCAGGACGTTCATGTGGCCTGGCATCCGTCCTGCTACGGGGTGGATGCCGAACTTCACATCGACTCCGCGCTTGGTGAGCGCGTCGTACAGCTCGCGCACCTTGTGCTGGGCCTGCGCGACGGCCATGCCGTATCCCGGCACGATCACGACCTTGTTCGCAGCCGACAGGATGGCTGCTGCTTCTTCCGCAGTCGCGCTCTTGACGCTGCGTGTTTCCAACGTGCCGCCTGCTGCCGCGGGAGCGACCTGTCCGAAGGCGCCGAACAACACATTGGTAAACGAGCGATTCATCGCCTTCGACATGTTGACCGACAGGATGAAGCCGGAAGCGCCGTCGAGCGCGCCGGCGACGATCAGCAGCTTGCTATCGAGCACGAATCCCATGGCGGCGGCCGATAGTCCGGCGTAAGAGTTCAGCAGCGAGATCACGGTCGGCATATCGGCGCCGCCGATCGGGATGATCATCATCACGCCGAAGATCAGCGGGATTACTACCATCGCCGGGTATAGCGACATCGCCGAGGGGTGAAGCACGAGATACACGGCGATCCCGATGGCGACGGCCAGCAGTCCGAGGTTGACGATGTTCTGACCTTTATAAGTAATAGGCCGTTGCGGCAGAATCTCCTGCAGTTTGCCCGCGGCCATCAGGCTCCCGGTGAAGGTCAGCGAGCCGAGAATGACCTCGAGCGAGAGCACCGACATGTCGAAGCGCGGAATGTTCGGAGCACGCAGGTAGAACTCGGCAGTGCCGACCAGCGTGACGCACAATGCGCCGAAGGCGTGGCTGAGCGCGGTTCGTTGGGGTACGGCCGTCATCGCCACTTTGCCCAGAGGTACACCGATGATCGAGCCGAGCACCAACGCGATGGCAATCCACTTGTAGTCGACGATGTCCTTGTAGAACAGCGTGCCCACAATCGCCAGCAGCATGCCGACTTCGCCCGCCCATACGCCGCGGCGAGCGGTGGCCGGCGAGCTGAGCCACTTCAACGAAAGAATGAAAAGGGCCGTGGCGACGAGGTAAGCGATTTCAATGATGTACTGCGAAGCGGGCATTGAGGTCATGGTTTCGGGGTCCGGCTCGCTTTGAACATCTTCAACATCCGGTCGGTAATCAGGAAGCCGCCGACCACGTTGCTGGTCGCGGCCACGATCGCGATGGTACCCAGCACGGTCGAGAGTGTGGTCTGGTGCTTGCCGGCAAGGATAATGGCTCCCACGACGGCGATGGCGTCCAGCGCGTTGGTCAGCGACATCAGCGGGGTGTGGAGCAGCGGCGACACGCGCCGGATCACCTCGAAGCCGATGAACGCGGCCAGCATGAAGACGTACAGGCTGGGAATCAGATCAGCCTTCATGATGAGTGGGTCTCCTTCGATGCGATAACCAGTGCGGGTAGCTTGAAGAACTCGCGAACCCGGGGATTCACAATCTCACCGTCCTGGGTGATGACGGTGCTGCGGATGATTTCGTCGTCCATATTCAGTTGCAGCTTGCCGTCCTTCACCATGTGGAGCAAAAAGTTGGTGAGGTTGCGGCTGTACATCTGGCTGGCATGGTAGGGAACGGTGCTGGCCAGGTTAATGGCACCGATGACGGTGACACCGTGATGCTCCACCTGTTCGCCGGTGCGTGTGACCTCACAGTTGCCGCCTCGTTCCGCGGCGAGATCGACAATCACCGATCCCGGCGCCATGCTCTCGACTTGCCCGCGCGTCACCAGGATGGGCGACGTCTTGCCCGGAATAACGGCAGCGGTGATCACGATGTCGCTCTCGGCAACGACTTTGCCCAGCAGTTCACGCTGTTTCTGGTAAAACGATTCGTCCTGCCCCTTCGCATAACCGCCGGCATCCTGCGCGTCCGCGGCTTCGATCGGCAATTCAACGAAACGTCCGCCCAGGCTCTGCACTTGTTCCTTTACCGCGGGCCGCAGATCGTAAGCCGAAACTACCGCGCCCAGTCTCCGCGCCGTGGCGATTGCCTGCAGTCCGGCCACGCCGCAGCCGATGATGAGGACGCGGGCTGGCGTGATGGTTCCGGCGGCCGTGGTGAGCATGGGAAAAATCTTGGGGAGCGTGTCGGCAGCAATCACCACCGCCTTGTAGCCGCAGATAGTACCCATGGAGGAGAGTGCATCCATGTTTTGGGCACGCGTGGTGCGGGGCATCAGCTCAACCGAGAAGGCCGTGACGCCGGTGGCCGCGACCTCCCGCACGGTGTTGAGGTCGCCCAGCGGCCGCAGAAATCCGATCAGCACCTGGTGCGGACGCAACAGCGGAAGGTCTGCTTTCCCCGTTTGGTCATTCGATCCATAGCTGAGGACCTGAAGAATGATGTCGGCGGCCTGGAACACCTCAGCCCGCTGGGAAAGAATCTTGCCGCCTTTACCGGCGTAGTCGGCGTCGGGGTAGCCGGCTTCCTGACCGGCATTGGTCTCGATGACAACTTCCAGGCCCGCCTTCACGAGGTTGGGGATTACAGCAGGTACAAGCGCAACGCGCCGCTCGCCCGGGAACGTCTCTCGGGGAACACCAACGATCATTCAATTCCTCCCACCCGGGACCAAGGGGACGGCATTCACTTCGGCTGACCAAACTGCTCATTCTACCCGTCGGCATGCAGATGTCCAACCGAAGATGGAAGCGGCACCAGATGTGGTAAGAGGGAGAACGTCTTTCGGATAGAGGTAGGGTGGGAAGTAATCAGGCGGCCAGCCTGCCGCTTTCGTTCCTCGTTGGCAGCCGGTAAGCGTGCATTGTTCTCAGCCCGGCTTGAGTGAAAAGTCAGGAGTTTCCCTTTGATCCAAGCCCCGAACATCAACAACAGTCCCAATGATCGGGGTCGAGCGCCTGTTTCCATGGCCTGGCAACGCTTGATTGAACAAGCGTTCTTTAGCTTATCGCCGAAATGTGCGGCTTCGTTTAAGCCCTTTGTGCCTCCTCATATTAGCTTGACAGCTACTCACAACGTGGTACTGTGCCTAGCAACGGTTACATGGGTTCGCTGAGATGACCACAGCTCACAAGACGGCGATTGGCGTTGGAGTCGTGATATTGGCAATAGCGGCGACTTTAAGTTGCAAGTCCAGGTCTCACGAACCCGAGCAGGCTACGACTCACACGCTTACTATCGATGCCCAATGTATGCAGTCGATGGACGGGACGCCGATGGCGATGGCGACGATCAACAAAGGAGACACGGTTCTGTACAAGCAGAGTGCGGGCGGCCCACCGTACACGGTTGTCTTCCCGCAATCTGGGACCTTTGGCGCGGCCGGATCTCCTTTCCCGGATCCCGCCGCTCCGAACGCATGGCAGTACAGATTTCCATCCTCACCAACCCCTTCTGCAACTCAACCCGCAAAGCTGAGCGGTTTCTTTCCATCGATTTTTGGACACGACTATCATTATGGTCAGGTCTATGTGAACGGAACCCCCTGTTCATCTGCCATGGTTGCGCCGATGGGAGTCCACGTTACTCCCTGAATGCTCGTGCCGCTACCTCGAACTGACTATCTTCTGAAAGCTACTATTTTCGCTTAAGCTCGCGAAGTCTGGAGTATCCCTCGTAATTGTGCGCGGCCATCCGGCATCTGTAGCATGCTGCAGGTAGTCCAGCGCCCGCGGTACATCCCCCAAATTCTTGTAAACCAGCGCGGTCCTAAATAGAACTTCCGGGTCGGTAGGAGATATCGCGAGTGCGTGCTGTAGACTCTCGGTCGCAGCTTTGGCGTCTCCGATCATGGCGCTGTACTCCGCGACATAAGTCCATGAAGTAGCATCGCGAGGATTTAATTCCAGCTTCGCACGTGCCAGGGCGATCGCCTTTTTGTAGGCGGGCGCTGCTTCCGCGCGGCGGCCCGCAGCCCAATACAGCGCATCTCCAAGATTGCCCCAGTTCAAAGGGTCGTTATCGCTTAACTTCAAAGCTTCCTGGCAGTTTGTTACGCTTTCGGGGAAACGGTGAAGCAAGAAATAAGCTACTGCCATATTTCCGAATGCATCGCTATTGGGACGTAAGTCAACCGAACGTGCGGCGGCTTCAAGGGCTTGCTGGTATAGACCCTGTAAAAGATACATGGCCGAGAGATTGGAATAGCCCCGGTAGTTACCGGGTGCAAGTTCGGTGACCTTACGGAAGTTTGTTGCGGCCTCCGAATAGCGTCCCTGTCCATAATAGAAAGCACCCAGCCAGCTATAGACACCCCAGTAGTTTGGACGCAGGACAACAGCTTTCTTGTAAGCGGCCTCCGCGGCAGAAGGATTGCCGAGCCTGCCGTAGGCACCCGCAAGCCCCTCGAGTGCGGTATCACTGTTCGGATCCAGATCGAGGGCGTGCTGGAACTGCTGGGCCGCCTCTTCGTACTTTCCAGTTTCGTAATTCACATGCCCAAGGCAGGTAAACGACTCGGAAAGCTGCGGCGCCAGGGCGAGGCCTTGCCGGCAACTGTTCGACGCCTTCGCCAACCACTCCTTACCTTTGTTGAGCTGCTGATAGCCAATCCAGTATGCTTCGCCCAGCCGCGCGTAAGCAGCCCCATATTTGGGATCAATTTGAATGGCATGCTCGAATTCAGCAATGGCGCTATCGATATTTTCTGATTTCTCGTAATCCAGAAGATATCCTCTGCCTCGAATGTAGGACTCATAGGCGGCAGGTTTGGTATCGGGAGATGTTGCTATGAGCTGCCGGTCCTCGGGTTGAATCTTTGTGGGAAGCATCGCCAGGGCCTCCGAGACCACCTGGTCCTGCAGGCCGAAGCTGTCGGTTTCGGCAACAGTAAAGCTGCGGGCCTCCAACTGACGTCGCGTTTTTGAGTCCACCAGATATAAATTGATTCGGATCAGCGAGCCCGATTTTTCCAGGGTACCTTCCAGGATCAGGTCGGTCCCGAATTCCCGCCGCGCGTCGTCGGCCGTCTTCACACCTTCGTCGCGCATCTCGCGCGGCGATACCAGCTGCACCTTATTGGAGTTGCTGGCCTGCACCAATTTGGCGGTAACGGTATCGGTCAACCCGCGCGCCAGCGCCTTGGTGGCATCGTCTTGCCCGACCGTGTCGAAGGGTAACACGGCCATGATTTGCTGCCGGGAGGCAGGAGCGCTCTGGAAATAGCGATAGCCAAGGTATCCCGCGACAATCCCTAACAACAACACGACGCCGAGAATAAAGGGAAGCCTTCGATCACCAGCCCGCCGGTTTCGTTTGATTGGGGTGCGATTTCGTAAATCGACGGTGGTTGCCTCGCCACCGAGGATCCGAGTTAAGTCCACGCGCATTTCGCGCGCGGTCTGATAGCGCCGGTCGGCCTCTTTTTCAAGCGCCTTCAGGATCAAGCTCTCCAGCGCGGGGGAGATCTTGGGGTTCAGGACGCAGGGCCGAATGGGATCTTCCTGGCGGATGGCATCGATGATCTCGGCCGGAGTCGTCTGCGGAAAGGCCCTTTTCCCGGTGGCCATTTCATACAGCACCGCGCCGGCAGCCCAGATATCGGAGCGTTGATCGCCGGTCTCGCTGCGCACCTGTTCCGGCGACATGTAAGGCATGGTGCCCTTAAAAGGCTGGGTGTCGCCCAAGGTGATGGTGCTACCCCCGGCATCCACGGGCGCGATCGTCTTGGCAAGGCCGAAGTCGAGGATCTTGATCGTGCCATCCTCTTTGACGCGCAGGTTCCCGGGCTTCAAGTCGCGATGAATGATGCCTTCGCGGTGGGCGACTTCCAGGCCGCTGGCGACTTGGATTCCGAGGTCAAGAACCACCTTCTCGGGGAAGGGGGCGCTGGTCTGAAGTTTTTCGTCGAGCGTGACCCCGGCAATGTACTCGGTTACAAGGAAGTCGATCCCTTGCTCGCATCCGAAGTCGAAGGCCATGGCGATGTTCGAGTGGTTCAGCCTGGCGACCGCCAACGCCTCGGAGCGAAGTTGCCTGCGGGAGTCTTCATCCGCTACCGTGCCGGGCGCCAGGACCTTGATGGCAACGTCGCGGTGCAATTCCTCGTCGTATGCGCGATAGACCACCCCCATGCCGCCAGCGCCGATCTGCTCGACAATTCTGTAGCGGCCTAGTAATCGTCCGATCATGGGGGAAGCTGTCGACATGTAGGCGGATATTAGGACGACTTCGGAACAGGGTCAACAACCAAGCATGCCTGGTCTTGCCTTATCTGATAATGTGCGGCCAGTAATCTATGGTGATTGGGTGTGAAGGGTTGTTACACCTTCAAGAAGATTTTCTTCCGGTACATCCACCAGACAGGAAGAAAACACACAAAGACGAATGCCAGCGAATAGGCCAACGACGCCACCGGCGGCGGCTGTATCCAGGCGAAGAAGCGCCGAAACAGGTATTCCTGCAGACTGAGCGTGTGCCGGTTCAAGTGGATTGGCACACTGAACAAGGTGGCGGCCAGTAGTTCGGAAAAGATGTACGCGGCGATGGCATTGCTGCCAAAGATGAGGAACGGTTTGATCCACGCGCCGGCGCTCCCGCGAATATCGATAAGCCAGTAGAAGATGGCCAGGCAGAGCAGCGCCAGTCCGGCGGCAAATAACACGTACGAGCTGGTCCAGAGCTTCTTGTTGATCGGAAACCAGACGTCCCAAATTTCTCCCGCGATGACTCCCGCGATTCCCAACAAGAACATGCCCCGGACCTTCTGCGACGGCGAACGGTTGCCGCGGAGCCACTCTCCCGCCATCACACCAAACAGAGCGGTGGCAATGGACGGAAGCGTACTGAGCACGCCTTCGGGATCGCGCGTGCCCTCGTATAAGTGTCCCGACATGAGGCTGCGGTCGAGGTAGGCTGCGAGATTCCAATCGGGATGTAACAGGGCGATATCGACGCCGGGAACTCCGAAACCGGGTACGGGAACGAAGCGCATGAGGAGCCAGTAGGCCGCCAGCAATCCGGCGGCGACACCCATGCGCGCGTAGCTGTTCACGTACAACGTAAGCAAAGCCGTGACCAGGTAGGCAACCGCGATCCGCTGGAGGACCCCCGGAATCCGCCAGGTCGCGGGGTGAAAATGGGGATAGGCGTTGATGAACAGGCCTATGGCGAAAAGCACCGCGCTGCGCTTCAGGCTGTGCAGGACCAGCGCGCGTTTGGAGTCCCCCCGCCGCAGCCTTGCCTGAAAGGAGAAGACAAGCGAGACTCCCACAATAAAGAGAAAAAAGGGGAAGATCAGGTCGGTTGGAGTCCAGCCGTTCCATTCGGCGTGCTTGAGAACTCTGTAGGCTGCGTCGCTGCCGTTATCGTTGACCAGGATCATGGCGGCGATCACGACGCCGCGAAAGACGTCGAGCGAGAGGACCCGCCGCCCGGAGAAGACCTCCGGAACAACAAGTTGAGCGGGCGCGTTTGCGGTCACGGTCGCCATTGTGAGTCCTGTACTCTCAATCATAAATGGTCACCTTAGCCCCTGTCCGTAATCGGACACTTCAATCCGGTACGGGACACCGGGGCCGTGGCGAGCTCAGGCAATGTCGTTATAACTCCTTGCCAAGCAATGGTTAAACCCTTTTGGGAATGGCTTTCCAGTTGCAGTTACTCAATTGCAATGGATATCGAGCGTCCCGAGTTTAAGAAACAAAAACGCCGCAAACAGATCCTCTGGATCGCGGCTGGGCTGACCATTCTGGTTGTAGCGACCGTAGGGATTGCGCGACTCAAACCGGCTTCGCCAACGGTGGAACGCGCCACCATCTGGACCGATACGGTGAAGCGTGGCTCGATGCTGCGACAGGTGCGCGGGCTGGGCTCACTCATTCCCAGTCATGAAGATGTGCAACAGATTCCGGCCGAAACCGAAGCTACCGTCATCCGCATTCTTCAACTGCCAGGTTCCCTGGTTCGGCCCGACACCGTGTTGGTCGAGATGACCAACCCCCAGCTTGAACAGGAAGCGCTCGATGCGCAATTGCAAGTCAAGGCAGCCGAGGCGGAATATGCCAGCTTACGGGTGAAGCTGAACAGCGACCTGATGAACCAGAAGGCGGGGGCGGCGACGGTAAGCGCCGATTACAACGAGGCCCAGCGTCAGGCCCAGACCGATAAAGCTCTCTACGATCTGGGGGTAATTTCGGGGCTCGCAGCCAAGGCGTCGGAGGGCAAAGCGCAAGAGCTGGTGGTTCGCAACCAAATCGAAGATCAGCGCCTCGACATCAACGAGAAGGCGATTGCCTCAGAGCTGGCGGTGCAACAGGCCAAGGTCGAGGAGATGCGCGCGCTGGCCGACTTGAAGCAGAAGCAGTTGGCCAAATTAAAGGTGCACGCCGGCGTGGAAGGTGTCCTGGTGGAGCTCCCCTTGAGCGTTGGACAGCACGTGCTGCCCGGTGCCGAGCTCGCCAAAATTGTGCAGCCCAATCACTTGATGGCTGAGCTGAAGATTCCAGAAACGCAGGCACGTGACGTCACCATGGGTGAACCCGCCTCGATCGATACCCATAATGGCGTGATTAGCGGAAATGTTTCGCGCGTCGACCCCGCGGTACAGAACGGAACGGTCACGGTTGACGTAAAACTTACTGGCGAATTGCCGAAGGGGGCCCGTCCGGATCTAAGCGTGGACGGAACCATCGATCTGGAGAAGCTGGAGAACGTGCTCTATGTGGGCCGGCCTGCGTTTGGACAGGAGTCCAGCACGATCTCGATGTTCAAGGTTGATCCCGATGGGCAAAGTGCCACACGCGTGCAGGTCAAGACAGGACGCGCGTCGGTGAACTTGATCCAGATCGACTCGGGACTGCACGAGGGCGACACCGTCATTCTTTCCGACATGTCGCGCTGGGACAACACCGATCGGGTACGGCTTGAGTAGCCGCGAAAGACGGAGACTACATTTCAAAGATTGGAACAACTATGAGCGAAGCTGCAGCCCCGTTGATCGACATTGAAAACATGACGAAGGTGTTTTACACCGACGAAGTTGAGACCCATGCCCTCTCGGGGGTCCACCTGATGATACGCAAGGGCGAGTATGTCGCGATGTCCGGGCCCTCGGGCTGCGGCAAATCGACGCTGCTGTCGATCATTGGCTTGCTCGACACGCCGACGGCCGGCAAGTATCAGCTCAATGGGCAGCCGGTGGAGAACCTCGACTTTGCCGACCGCTCCCGCATTCGCAATCGCGAGATCGGTTTCATCTTCCAGAGTTTTAACCTGATCGGCGATCTCACGGTTTACGAGAATGTCGAGCTTCCGCTCACGTACCGCGACGGCATGCCTTCGGCCGAGCGTAAACGGCGTGTGTTGGAGTCGCTGGAGCGTGTCGGCATGGCGCATCGTCTGCGGCACTATCCTTCGCAACTGTCGGGAGGCCAACAGCAGCGCGTGGCGGTGGCGCGAGCGCTGGCCGGTTCGCCCTCGATCCTGCTGGCTGACGAGCCTACGGGAAATCTTGACTCGCGCAACGGCGAAGCGGTGATGGAACTGCTGCAGAAGCTTCATCGCGAAGGCGCCACCATCTGCATGGTGACCCACGACCCACGCTTTGCTGCCCATGCGGAGCGGGAGGTGCATCTCTTCGACGGCAAAGTTGTTGCCGAAGAGGAGTTGCGGCGGCTGATGCAGGAAGCCCAATAGCTGGCAACTAGCAATTAGCAATTTTAGTGTCCTGAATCATAAGTTCGTTGCGTGAGCCGGACGGTTCCTATGAGGGCACGGCTTCAGAGGCTCTGAAAAAGTGCCGCGTGGGTCAGGCTCGGGTAGAGCTGGCCTTCAGGCCAGCGTCTAAGCGTCTTATTTTTTTAGGCAGCCGGCTTCAGCCGTGCCGCGGAGATGCTCATGGAAGGATGGGCTTTACCCGCTGCGGGAACAGGTCGGCAGAATAGGTCAACGGTTAATCTGATTTCGGAGAATTCAATAGTCACGAGTGTGGTGAATGGGAGATTTGTTTACGATTTCGATGAAGCTTCGACTGCCACCTCAGGTCCTGAAGACCAATTTTCCTGGGCGCGGTTCGGCATGGCTGAAGCCGTGCCCTGATACAAATCTCTTCTTTATTCGAGGAACTTCTGATTCGGGGCGCCAGTTGCTAATTGCTAATTGCTAGTTGCACTTATGATCCAGTTAAAGAGTGTCGAACGCAGTTACAAGACGGGCGCAGGCCAGACGTGGGTCCTGCGACGCATCGACCTCACCATTCAGCAAGGTGAGTTCGTCACCATCATGGGACCTTCGGGCGCGGGCAAGTCGTCGTTGCTGAATGTGCTGGCGCTGCTCGACGATCAATGGGCCGGCGAATACTGGTTCAAAGACAACCCGGTGCACGAGATGAAGCGCAAAGACCGAAGTGAATTGGCCAAGCGCAACATCGGCATGGTGTTCCAGAGTTACCACCTCCTCGACGATCTGACCGTCCAGGAGAACATCGACCTGCCGCTGTCCTATAAGGACATTCCGCGTGCCGAGCGGCAGGCGATGGTGGCGGATGCGCTCGACCGTTTCCAGATTGTCGGGAAAAAAGATCTCTACCCCAGCCAGCTCTCCGGGGGACAGCAACAGTTGGTAGGTATCGCGCGCGCCGTGATCCACAGGCCGGTGTTGCTGCTGGCCGATGAGCCGACGGGCAATCTGCACTCGAGCCAGGCGCAGGAAATCATGGAGTTATTCAGCAGACTTAATCAGCAGGGAACGACGATCGTGCAGGTCACGCATTCCGACGTGAACGCTTCGTATGGATCGCGGACCATTCAACTGCGCGATGGGTGGCTGGTAGGCGACACGTCGAATCCCCCGGTCCCGCAGAGTGGGGAGGCGGTCCGTTCATGATCGCGCATGTTTCACGGTCCTGCTTTCTCGCATGTCTTCTGTCAATGTCACTGGTGAGTGGTGAGGCGCAGACGACCTCGGCGGCACCCCCGCCGACGTCTTCGCCGCAGGAGGCTTCGTCTACTTCGCAGAGTCAGAACAGCTCTACGAGCTTGCCGAACGCCCCCTCGCCGCCCGCGTCAGGTGCGTTGCCAATGAAGGTATCGATACGAACTCCTCCGCAGCTGGCGATACCGCATTCGAACAATCCATTTTCGGCGTATGAGGCCAGCACGGTCCCAGAGCCGAATCTTGCCAACTCGCCGCGGGTCGAACAGTTGATCCGCGATGGCAAGATGTATCTGTCGCTCAAAGATGCGATTTCGCTGGCATTGGAGAACAATCTTGATCTCGCGATTGCGCGTTACAACTTGCCGATTGCCGACACAGACGTGCTCCGCACGAAAGCGGGCGCATCGTTTCGTGGCGTAAATACCGGTGTTGTGCAAGGGACGCCGGGTGGAGGCGTGGGTGGCTTTGGAACCGGAGCGCCCGGCGCAGGTGCTGGAGGCACTACGGCAGGTTCGGGTGGCGCGGGCGCCGGTGCGGCCGGCCTGGTGCAATCGACGCTGGGTACTGGAACCGCGGTGCCATCCTTCGATCCGTCCATCAACGCGGTCACCAATCTGGAGCACTACACCGCGCCGGTTTCCAACTTGCAGATCTATGGCGTGCCGTTCCTGCACCAAAACACCTTTATGGCAAACGTGAACTACGCGCAGGCCTTTCCCACTGGCACCAGCATGATCTTCGAGGTGGACAATAACCGGCAGACCACCAATAGCATCTTCAACAGCCTTACGCCGCAGCTCGGCACGTACTACCGCTTCACCATCCAACAGCAGCTACTGGCGGGCTTCGGTCTGGGCCCGAACACGCGCTTTATCCGCATCGCGAAAAATAACAAGAAGATTTCCGACATTGCCTTCAAAGACCAGGTGATTGCCACGGTGACCCAGATCTCCAACATGTACTGGGACCTGGTGAGCGCCTACGAAGCCGAACGGGTGAATGAACAATCGTTTTCGTTTGCGCAGCAGAGCTTGTCGAATGCGCAGAAACAATACCAGCTGCAGGCGATTCCACAGATGGACGTGATGCGGGCCGAAGCCGAAGTCTCGCGTCGCGACCAGGACCTGACCGTCGCCAAGACGAGTTTGCAACTGCAGGAGTCGCTCATCAAGAACGCGCTCACCAAGAACCTTGACGATCCTGTTCTCGAGGCGATGCCGGTGATTCCTACCGATCGCATGGAGACGGTCGGGCCGGAGAGTCGTCCGGCCGTGCAGCAGCTGATCGAACGCGCTCTTGAGGAGCGTCCCGAGCTTTCGGAGTCGGTCATCGATTTGCAGAACCGTCAGATCAGCCGCCAGGCCGCGAAAAATGCGTTGCTGCCGCAACTGACGGCCGTAGGCTTCTACGGCGGTACGGGCTTGGCCGGCGAACCCAATCCGTTCTACTACACCAGCCCGAATCCAACTCTGGTTCCCAGCGACTTTGGGGGCGCGTTCTCGAACTCCTTCAACAACACCTCACCAGACTACCTGGTGGGTCTGAACCTGAGCTTGCCGATCCGCAATCGCGTTGCGAAAGCCGACCAATATCGCTCGGAACTCGAATACCGGCAGGCCGAGCTGCGCATGCAGCAGTTAAAAAAACAAATCCGCATTGAAGTTCGGAACGCTGAATACGCCCTGGAACAAGGACATGCCCGCGTGCTGGCGGCGCAGAAAGCGCGTGACCTGGCGCAGAAGACATTTACTATTACCGAGAAGGAACAGACGCTTGGCGCCGGATCGAGTTTCCAGACGCTGGTCGCCCAACGCGACCTGGCCATCGCTGAACTGGATCTGGTGAACGCAACCACGAGCTACCAGAAGTCGAAGCTCGAGTTGGAACGAGCCACCGGAACAACTCTGGAAGATAGTGGCATTCAAATCCAGGCGGCGGTGGATGGCGTCGCACCCTGAGGGAGATCGATTTGACCCGCACGCCAGCTCAAAGCAATCCGGCAAGCTCACGTAGTTCCGGGGTCGAGGTTCGCGAACCGAAAAATGCGGGTCGCATCCTTGCGGCCGACGACCAGCCTCACATCCTGGAAGCGATCGAACTGCTGCTGCGTCCCCAGGGCTTCGAGGTAGATACCGCGAAGAGTCCAGCGGCGGTTCGGGAGGCCTTGGCCAGCGACTTCTACGACGTGGTGCTCATCGACCTGAATTACACGCGCGACACTACGTCGGGGCAGGAAGGGCTGGACCTGCTCTCGCACATCGTAGGCCAGGACAGCAGCCTTCCTGTGATAGTGATGACAGCCTGGGGCAACGTAGGGCTGGCGGTGGAAGCCATGCGTCGTGGAGCGCGCGACTTCATTCAGAAGCCGTGGGAAAACGAACGCCTGCTGGCGATCTTGCGCACGCAAGTCGAACTGCATCGCGCCCTGCAACGCACCCAGCAGCTTGAGGCCGAAGCTCGTCTACTCCGCGCGGAAGGACGTCCCGACTTCATCGCTGCCGCGCCCTCGATGCAACCGGTTCTGCAGACCATAGCCCGTATAGGGCCTTCCGACGCCAACGTCTTGATCACGGGCGAGCATGGTACCGGCAAGGAAGTTGTGGCAGTGACCTTACATGCCCTGTCGCCGCGCTGCAGCATGCCGATGGTAGCCGTGAATACCGGCGCATTGTCGGAGGGCGTATTCGAGAGCGAACTTTTTGGGCACGTTAAGGGGGCGTTCACCGACGCTCGTACCGATCGCATCGGACGTTTCGAACTGGCCGATAACGGGACAATCTTTCTCGACGAAATCGGAAACGTTCCTTATCGCCAGCAGGCCAAGTTGCTGCGCGTGCTGGAGACCGGCGAAGTCGAACGGGTTGGCTCCTCGCGCACCAAGCGGGTGGACGTGCGCGTGGTTTCCGCGACCAACACAGACCTGCAGGTGGCGATTGCCGGTGGCCAATTTCGCGAAGATCTGCTGTTCCGGCTGAACACCGTCGAGATTCATCTCCCGGCGTTGCGCGAACGTCGCGAGGATATCCCCGCGTTGGCAGCACATTTTCTGTCGCGCTATGCCCAGCGGTATCGCTCGCCGGTAAAAGCCTTCGCCGCTGCGGCCATGCAGGCGATGATGCAATACGCGTGGCCCGGCAACGTTCGCGAACTCGAGCACACGCTGGAGCGCGGGGTGCTCATGTGCCGCAGCGAGGAGATCCAGGTGTCTGACCTTGGCTTGAATGTGCAGCGCCCGCAAGGCCAGAACCTGGAAGAGCTCAGTTTGGAAGAAGTGGAAAGCATCCTGGTGCGCAAAGCCCTGCAGCGCTTCCACGGAAATGTGAGCCAGGCGGCCGAAGCGTTGGGACTGAGCCGTGGCGCGCTCTACCGACGCATGGAACGGTATGGACTCTAGTTCCGGTGGCAGTGGCTACAAGCTGGCGCCTCGAACTGCAAAAGCTCGTTCCATATTCTCCAAACTTCTTTACGAGAAGCGAATTGCCCTGTTCGCGATCCTCGCGGCGCTTCCTGGCGTCGCTTTCGGCACGACACTCATCTGGATCCATGCGTGGCCCACCGATGTGAAGATTGCGTTGACCGCGCTGGAATTCTTTCTCTGGTTTGTCCTGATGCTGGCGCTGCTCGACCAGGTAGTCCGTCCCTTGCAAACTCTGGCGAATGTTGTCGGAGCGCTGCGCGAAGAGGATTACTCGTTCCGTGCCCGAGGCGCTGCGCGCGATGACGCGTTGGGAGAGTTGGCGCTGGAAATCAACGCCCTCGCCGATATCCTGACCGAGCAACGTATCCAGTCGATTGAAGCCACGGCCCTGCTCAGCCGCGTGGTCGAGGAGATCAACGACCCGCTGTTTACCTTCGATCCCGAGCATAAGCTTCGGCTGCTGAATGCCGCCGGAGAACGGCTGTTGCAGCAATCCGCCGCACGCCTGCTGGGTCAGACAGCCACCGAGCTTAGTTTGAATGGCTGCTTTGAGGCGGCCAACGAAGCACTGGTTGCACTGCCTTACTCCACGCCGAACGCGCGGTGGATGGTGCGCAAGAGCTCCTTCCGGCAGAATGGCGTGCCGCACACGCTGATTGTTCTCTCCGATGTGAGCCGCGCATTGCGCGAAGAAGAGCGTAGCGCATGGCAACGGTTGATCCGCGTGATCGGCCACGAGCTGAATAACTCGCTGGCGCCAATCATGTCGATCGCGGGCAGCCTTGCGTCACGACTGCCTCAGCTTGACCTGCCGGAGTCGCAGCGAACCGATTTCCAACGCGGGCTCAACATCATCGAGGCGCGGACCGCCTCGCTGCATCGTTTTCTCCAGTCGTATCGCAGGCTGGCACAGATGCCGTCGCCCACACTGCAGCCGGTGCCCTTACCGCAGTTACTCGATCGCGTGGCCGCGCTGGAAACAAGACTGAGGGTTGAAATCTCACCGGGCCCGGACTTAATCGCGATGATCGATCCTGACCTGATCGAACAGATGCTGATTAACCTGGTTCGCAATGCGGTGGACGCCGCGCTCGAACAGGCGCACTCGGTCGGGGAGTCCTCAGGACAAGCGCAGGGAGAGTCGCCGAGCGTCACGATGCGTTGGCAGCAAGACGATCACAAGATTGCGCTCTTCGTGGAGGACAACGGAATTGGCCTGCTGAATCCGAGCAACGTGTTTGTCCCGTTCTACACCACCAAGCCCGGCGGTTCCGGCATCGGCCTGGTTCTTTGCCAGCAGATTGCGGAGGCGCACGGTGGCTCAATCGCGTTGGCGAACCGCCAGAATGCGCGAGGTTGTGTGGTAAAAATCCTGCTTCCGTATCAGCAGGCAGTATAAGCGCGTGGGTGCTGGTGCCGGCATAGAACGACAGCTTCCCAACTTCCCGGTCGACGCGATTTGCGCGAATCCAGGACGACGTGGTGCTCACGCACAGAGTTTCCGTTGACTACTCCGGCGCCTTCGCGGGAGGGTCAGCAGCCTCACTCCTCGCTCCCCCCTTGGCCGCGTCATCCGCTGCAGAGGAAGGCTTTTCGACGTATTTCACTGTCAGCGTGATGCGCCGGTTGGACGGATCTTCGGGGCCAACCCCCTTGCGCAACCGTTGATCGGCGAAGCCGCGCACCTCGGCAACTTGGTCCTGACGGAGGCTATTCTGCTGCATCAGCCGACGAGTGGCGTTTGCCCGGTCGGCCGAGAGCTCCCAGTTGCTGTAATTGCCACCACCCGCGTATGGCCGCGAATCCGTGTGACCTTCCAGCGACACCTTGTTGGGAAGCCTGCCGATCTCGTGTGCCAGCGCGACCAGCAGCGAGCGGCCGGCCTCGGTGGGTTGGGCGCTGCCGCTCTCGAAGAAGGTGCCGGCCTCGGATTCCAGCAGCTCGATGCGCAGTCCCTCGGAGGTGATCGTCATTTCAATGTGGCTTTTCAGCTTGTCCAGTTCGGGCGCCTGGCGGATCACCGACTCCAGTTGCTCCTTGAGCTTCGGCATGTTCTCTTTGGTGAGCGTGAAGTTGTCGCCCGAGCCCGACTGGTTGGTGCCCACCATCTTCGACGTTCCAGTCGGGTCCTTGAAATAGCCACCGACGGCGACCTGGATCTGCTTGCTGCTGTTCATCAGCCACAACACGATGAACAGCGCCATCATGGCGGTTACGAAATCGGCATAGGCGACCTTCCACGCGCCACCGTGATGACCGGCGTGGTCGGAGGCACGTTTGATGAGGATGACTTGATTACCTGCCATCGAAGCTCCTCAGGAGGCAGGCGCAGGCTCAGCCGCGCCAGCATCCGAAGTCGCCTTGGCCTCCGCGCCGACACCTTTGCATGCACTCTCGAATTCCGCGAAGCTGGGCCGCACGTGACCCGGCACCGAGCGACGCCCCATCTCCGCCGCCAGAAGCGGAGCCGTGCCTTTCATGAAAGCGATCATCGCCACCCGCAGCACATGCCAGTATTCCCGTTCTTCATGGGCCAGCTTGCCCATATTGGCGGCGATGGGTCCAACACAGCCGTAACACAGCAGAATGCCGAGAAACGTTCCCACCAGGGCCGCGGCGACCTTCCTGCCGATTTCTTCGGGAGGCCCTCCCAGCGCACTCATGGTCAGCACCACGCCCAGCACGGCGGCCACGATGCCCAGACCGGGCAGCGAATCCGCCACCGTGCTGAGCGCGGCTACCGGTTGGCTGCGTTCATGCGAATGCACATCCATGTCGCTCTCGATCATCTGGTCGACATCGAAAGGATCGACGCCGCCCATGATCGCCAGCCGCATGGTGTCACACACAAAATCACAGGTTTCATGGTCCTTGAGGAACGCCGGGTACTCGGCAAAAAACTTGCTCTCCTTCGGCTTCTCGATGTCGTTCTCGACGGCCGCCAACCCTTGCCGGCGAATGCGATTGAACAGGTCGTACATCATGCGCAAGGCGTCGAGGTAGCGCTTCTTGTTGAATGTCGAACCCGCCATCACAACTTTCATGCCGCCCAGAATTCCCACCAGAGTATGCATAGGATTGGCCACCAGCAGGGTTCCCATGGCGGCCCCTCCGATAATCAGAAGTTCGGCCGGCTGCAGCAGCACGCGCATGGGGCCGTGCTCCATCAGGAATCCTCCAATCACGGCCCCAAACACCACCAGAATTCCGACTACGGCAAACATGCTATTCCTCGCCTTCCCCACCGCAATGCCGGGTACGCACCGCGGCACGGAGAATGGCGGGAGCGGCTTCCGGTACCGGACCGAGCCAGCTCAACACCGACTGTTTTTCCTCGCTTCTGTCCACGGTCCGCTCGTCCATGCCGACCTTCAGCACGATTGAGTCTCCCCACCAATCGAGCGAGGTGGAGCCCACGACGTTCTTCAACCGATCGCGAACCTTGCTAAGCAAATCTTCTTCGTGAAACTCCAGGATCACCAGAAATTGCGAGTCCCCCCAGCGGGCCAGAATGTCCGACGGCTTCAGGGCGTTGCGCAGCGAACGCGCCAGGTTGCGCAGCAACCCGGCAAGGGCGGTCGCCCCATAGCGCCGCAGCAGGTCAGGATAGTGGGCCACCGAAAGACGCAGCAGGGTGAATGGGCGAAACTCTTTGCCGGCGCGCGCGGTACGCTGCAGCAGGTACGAAAGGACAAACCAGGAGTTCGGTAAGCCCGTCAGGTCGTCGAGCTGGTCCGAAGGCGAACTCTTCAGCTCCTCCACCGTCGGCGTGAGGATTTGTACATCGAAGCTTTCGGCCGCGCCCAGGATGGTTCCCCCGCTGTCGCGGAGGGCCACGGTCCGCACCAGCACGGGAATCCGCCTTCCGTCGCGATGTTTCAGGTACATGCGCGACTCACGCGGTTGGCCGTCCTGCATCAACGCCGCCAGCGGACACTCGCAATGACACAGCTGACGTCCTTTGTTGTCGCAATGCTCGAGCAGGTTGTCACGGCAGAACCGACCGAGGACCTCCGGCCGTCGGTAGCCGGTGATTTTTTCCGCTCCATCGTTCCAGAAAACGATCCGGCGGCTCGGATCGACAACGTAAATGCCGGTCAGCAGCCGTTCCAAAACTTCCTGGTACATCCCCGGATTCGATTCGCCGAACATGTGTGTCCTTGATAGATATCGGCAGATGGGGGCGAATCTTGCGCGGCAAGCCAGGAAATGTCTTCCGTGGTGATCAGAGGGGCTGGCAGCGGGGACACCAGAAGGTCACACGCGCTTCCAATCCTTGTTTTTGCGACTCAATCGGCGTCCCGCACCTGCGGCACGGCTCGCTGCGTCGGCCATAGACCCACAAGCGCGCTCCTGGATCGGCGCGCCTGGTCGTGCGGCGGAAGCCGGCATAGGTCACGATGGCGTCGCCCGACGTCTCCGATACGTTGGAGCCCAGAAACTTCTGCGCGGTCGCGATCAGACACGACATCTCCGCCAGGCTTAATGACTCGACTTTGCGGAATGGATTCACACCGCAAGCGAAACACACTTCCGACTTGTAGACGTTGCCCAAACCCGCTATCAGCGATTGCCGAAGCAGTGCTTCGCCCACGGGCAACTCTGGCCGCTCGCGCAGGCGCTGGGCCGCAACCTGCGGATCAAAGCGTTCGCTCAGCACGTCGGGACCGAGCCGCCGCAGGCTGGGATGTCGCGCCAGAGTCTGAGCGGTGTGAAACTCGGCGATGGGAATGTCGAAGCCGATGGCAACGATCGTTTTTGTCTCGACCAATATGCGCATGTGGACGCGGCGCTTGCGCCACGACTCGCCCGGCCGGTAGATATGCCAGCTGCCGTTCATCAGCATATGCGTCAGCAGCGTCAGGTCACCGGAGAAACGCATCAGCATCCATTTGCCCTGGGCGCTGACCGACTCGATGGTGCGACCGGCCAGCGGATGATCTTCATCGATCCTGGAAAGCTGTGGCAGCACGGTTTCAAAACGGGTCACGATCTTTCCGGCGAGCGCGAGTTGCAGGGTGCGCGCTGCGCGAAAAATGGTATCGCCCTCAGGCACTCAGGCAGTCTCCAAACTATCGTCGCCTGATTCGCCTTCGTCGGACGGAGACACTTCGCTGGCAATCGGGGTAACCGGAGCGATGCGGCGCATTTGAAACCCCAACGCGGTTTCGACGAAGCCGGCATCCTGCAGAAAACGGCCCAGTATGTGCTCGCGGGCCGGGCCACCATTGATCTCGCCAATCAGCAATCCCGACTTCCGGCTTTGCCGGCGCACAGCCACCTCGGCCAGCTTCATCGCGAGCGAGCGAGCGACCTGGCTGCGGTCGGGCTCGTCTTCCGGCAGAAACACCCGCAGTGCAGGATTTCGCCGGCGCAGGAAGGCCGCCAGCCTGCCATTCACCAGCACCACACTTGCGCCGCTGACGCGCGCCATTCCATGGGGCGTGGTCGTGTCCTCGTCTTCCGCGCGCGGCCATGGCAGCAGGGCACCATATGGGTTGGCGGGATCCGTCGACGCAAGATGCACGACCTCGGCATTATCGGGATCGTTGCGCAAGGTGCGCAGCATCTCGACCGCCGAGTTCATGGCGAACTGCGCCGCGCCCATCCCAGCCACGAACATCCCGCGGCGTATCCATCCGCTTTCTTCCATCGTGCGCAGCGCCGGATAGATCGCGCTGTAGCCGCCGGTGAGGTTTTCCGCCACCGCAGCTTCGCGCGTCACGACTCCGTAACGCACCAACAACTGCCGGGCGATGTTTGCAACCCATTCGGTCGACGAGATCGTCGCCGCGCGCTGGCTGACCAGCGACCAGCGTCCCTGCGACGGAGCGCCGTTGCCGGTGCGGGAGCGAAAGCGATGCAGAAAGTCGACCGAGCCGGGAGGCCCATCGGATGGAAACGCGCGTCCCTGTCTTTCCTTGGCCGGGCGCAGAAAGGCACGCAGGGGGTGCATCGTGTCATTGGTAACGAGCCCGGCCCACACCAGCTCCCACAGGGCGTCGATGGTCTCTCCGCTGAAGCCGCCGCCACTCGCATTGTGCAGGTCGGCGAAGAAAGACGCGCCGCGCGATTCGAGAGACTGCAAAATTAAACGGGCCCGCGCGGAGAGCGCATCCGCATCCACCGGCCGCGGTGCCAGCAGCATGGGAAGGTTCTCGCTTAAGTAAAGGGCGACACGCCCGTCGTGTTCGCCGACCCGCTCAAGGCCTACCCAGACGACTTCGCCCGCCGCCATGAGTGTGTCGAGGTCGTTGGGAGCATAGTTCGCCACGCGCGCGGGAAGAATTTCGCGCTCCAGCTCAGAAGCCGTCAGAGGCGCGCCTTGCAGAAGGCCAACGGCATCCAGCAGAGCGTCAAGTCCGCGTCGCGGGACGGATACTCCCTGCCAGCGCGTCAACAGGCGGCCTAGCACACGTTGTTCGACCGGTTCGATCTCGCGCCTCAGACGCGCCAACGTCTTCCGCCGGATGAGGCGGAGGACCTCGGGATCGCACCACTCCTGATGCATGCCTTTCGGACGGAACTCCCCTTCCAGCAACTTCCCCTCGCCATGCAAACCGTGCAACAGGTTCTCGAGCTGCTGAGGATCCATGCCGTACCGCCCGGCCACGTCGCCCAGGGTGAACGGACCGTGGGTGCGCGCATATCGCCGCACAATCGACAGCAACGGATCGCTTGCCTGCTCCAGCCATACATCCGGCAGCCCCGGAGGCAGCGGAACACCGAAGGCATCGCGATAGCGCGCCGCATCTTCCACGGCGATGTACCGCGACTCCCGAATCAGACGCACGCGCACCACGCGGCGCTGGTCCACCAGCTCGTGCACCTGGGCGGCAACTTCCGCACTGATACAGCGCGCCTTCACTTCGTCGTCATTGAGATCGCCGAGGCGGCGCAACAGATCGTGCAGCCCGTCAGCATGGCGTGCCTGGTGTTCCGGATCGAGCGCCTGCAGCTGAGCTTCCACTGCGTCCAATGCGGAGGCATCGAGCAATTCGCGCAGATCCGTATCGCCCAGCAGCTCTTGCAATTGCGACTGGTCGATCGCCAAGGCCTGTGCGCGACGCTCTGCCAGCGGAGCATCCCCCTCGTAGATGTAATTCGCGATGTAGGAAAACAGAAGCGACGACGCAAAGGGAGACGGCTTGGTCGAGTCGATCGTGGTGACTCGAATCTTCCCTGCCGCGATCTTTCGTAACAACGCAACCGTTGCCGGCATGTCGAACACATCGCGCATACACTCGCGATATGTCTCTAACAGGATCGGAAAGGTTGCATAACGGGCTGCTACGCCCAGCAGGTCCGCCGCCCGTTTGCGCTGCTGCCATAGGGGAGCGCGCATGCCCGGCCGCCGCTTAGGCAACAACAACGCGCGTGAGGCGCACTCGCGAAACTTTGCGGCGAAGACCGAGGTCGATCCCAATTGCCGCAGCACCAGGTCGCGGAACTCCGCCGGGGCGGGCACGAGCCAGGAAGGATCGAGCGGCTCTTCGTTCTCCGGCAGGCGCAGCACGAAGCCATCGTCGGACCACATGGTCTCGACCTCGATACCGCGTTCGGCGCGCAACTTCGACGCCACCGCCATGCACCATGGCGCGTGCACGCGGCTACCATACGGGGTGAGCACGCACACCCGCCAGTCGCCCAGCTCATCGCGGCATCGCTCCACCAGCACATCTTCGTCACTCGGAACTCGCCCGGTAGCGATCGCCTGCTCCTCCAGATAGCGCAACAGGTTGTCGGCGGCATTCTCATCGAGGCTGTGCTCTTCAACAAGCTTGCCGAAAGCCACGGTGCGGGGCATGTGCAGCAACTCGCGCGTCATGCGGCCGATCTGCTCGCCAAACTCGGCCGGACGTCCGCCTGTATCGCCATGCCAGAAGGGCATCTTGCCCGGCTCCCCCGGAGCCGGTGTTACCAGCACACGATCGTGCGTGATCTGCTCGATACGCCAGGTACTTGCGCCGAGAATGATGGTATCGCCGGTGCGGCTCTCGAAGACCATTTCCTCGTCCAGCTCGCCGACGCGTGCGCCCCTGGTTTGCCCGGCGATGAACACGGGGTAGAGGCCGCGATCGGGTATCGTGCCGCCGTTGACGATGGCCACGCTGCGCGCTCCCTCGCGCGAGGTCAACGTGTTGGTCACGCGGTCCCAGGTCAGCCTCGGCCGCAGCTCCGCAAACTCCTCCGATGGATAGCGGCCTGCCAGCATGTCGAGCACGTTCTCGAAAACTATTCGTGACAGACCGGCGTAAGGAGCGGCGCGTCTGACCACGTCGAAGAGATCGTTCACGTTCCACTTGTCGAGCGCAACCATGGCGACGATCTGTTGCGCCAGCACGTCGAGCGGATTGCGCGGGAAGCGCACGGATTCGACCTGCCCTGCATACATGGCATGCGTGACCGCAGCGCAGGCCAGCAAATCGGCGCGATACTTCGGATAGATTGTTCCCTTGCTGATGGCGCCGACATGGTGACTGGCGCGTCCGATGCGCTGCATGCCACTCGCCACCGACGGAGGTGCTTCGATCTGCACCACCAAGTCAACCGCGCCCATATCGATGCCAAGTTCCAGCGACGAGGTCGCGACCATGCCACGCAGGCTTCCCATCTTCAGCCGGTCTTCGATCTCTTTGCGCTGCGAAACCGCAACGCTGCCGTGATGGGCCCGCACCAGCGTTTCGCCGGCAAGGTCGTTGATGGCGCCGGCGATGCGCTCCGCCAGCCGGCGGTTGTTGACGAAGATGATGGTGGATCGATGCGCCTTGACGAGCTCCAAAAGTTTGGGATGAATGGCGCTCCAGATCGAAGGCCGCACCGGTCCCTGCGAGGCTGGGCCGCTGGGCAGGGCCTCTAACTGGTCGAGCCTGGCCATGTCCTCCACTGGAACTTCGACATGCAATTCGAGACGCTTGCGCTCGCTGGCATCGACGATGGTGACGGGCCGGTAAGCGATTGGCGCGATCGAGGCTTCGAGATCGGGAATGTCGGCAAGGCCGGCTTCTTCGCGGGTGGCTGCCTCCGCCGGCTCCGTGGCCGCGCTGGTGAGGTCCGCGCCGCCGAGATAGTGGGCGACTTCCTCCAGCGGCCGCTGCGTTGCCGACAACCCGATTCGCTGGATAGGCCGGCCACACAGTGCTTCCAGCCGCTCCAGCGAGAGCGCGAGGTGGGCGCCGCGCTTGGTCGGCACCAGTGCATGGATTTCGTCGACAATCACGGTTTCGACCGAGCCCAGTGCGGCGCGGGCATTTGAGGTCAACAGCAGGTACAAGGATTCCGGCGTAGTGATCAGAATGTCGGAAGGATGACGCGCGAAGCGGGCGCGCTCCGCAGCGGGCGTGTCACCCGTGCGGACGGCAATCGAGGGCTCATGGAACTGGAGCCCGGCTCGCGTCGCCGCCTGCGCAATGCCGATAAGCGGCGATCGCAGGTTGCGCTCGACATCCACCGCCAGCGCCTTGATGGGCGAGAGATAGACGATACGGCAGCGCTCGGCCGGCTCCGGAACCGGCGAGAACATCAGGCGGTTGATGCACCACAGGAATGCCGCGAGGGTTTTACCACTTCCCGTGGGGGCGAGGATCAGAGTGGAATCGCCTTGGGCAATCGCCGGCCAGCCCGCCGCCTGAGCCGCTGTCGGCCGGGTGAACACGGCCTCGAACCAATCCCGCACCGCAGGATGGAACAGTGCCAACACCTCTTCAGGCTGAGGAGGAGGCAGATCGGGTTTACGGCGCTTTGCCATTTTCTTGATTTCCCACAATGTGGGAGTCTTACAACGTGGTAGCTACGGCTTCCTGCCCTCATTCCATTGAGGCGTGAAGTCGCTGTTTGCCAGCCAGCTCACGGGCGCGATCAAGGAGCCGATCGCGGCATCCAGGTGCTGCCAGTCCACCTTGCCGAGCGTGTCGGTTGGCTGATGGTAGTCCTTATGGAGCCCGAAACTTGATGCTGTCTGCGCCACGATGCCTCCCTTGTCCAGAACATAATTATCCGAACGAGCGAAGAAATCCTGCTCGGGATGCGGATCGGCCACCAGCTTTGCCCCATGGGCCACCAGTTCCGGACCGAAATTCGTGCGCTCCCACCCCGTCAGCCAGAGTTGATCGTGCCCGACCTTCGGATCCGGGCGTGCGATCATCTCGAATTCAAGGTTGGCGACGATGTCCTTCAGTCCTAAAGTTGGATGCTGCAGGAAATACTGTGATCCAAGCATGCCCGCTTCTTCGCTGCCCCAGAGAGCGAAGACGACCGTACGCCGGGGACGCGGTTGTTTCGCCAGGGCCCGTGCCAGTTCCATTACCGCGACGGTGCCGGAAGCGTCATCATCCGCGCCAGGGTAGACCTTGCCGTGCTGTACGCCAAGATGATCGAGATGCGCGCTCAGGAGCACGATCTGTCTTCGATGGCTGGAGCCGTCGAGCTTGGCCAGCACATTCCAGGTGTGAGTGGTGGTCCAGGGCGAGACGCTTGCATGCAATTTAACGGTGGTCCCGCCGGCCAGGGCCCATAGCTGGTCAAAGGCCTTCGGCTGCGTGACTACCACCGTGGCTCTGCCGGCCAGGGTGTCGTCTCCGACTTTCTTCGGCAATCGCGGTAGCTTTGGCGCCTGGCCGGCTATTTTCGAGGCCGTCGACTCAAGGATGATGACCATCGCGGCCTTGCTGTGCACGTACGGCCCAACCGCCTCCTGCGCCTCGCTCTGGCTGGCTCCCGGCTTGAGTTTCAGCAGCAGGACGGCTCCGCTGTTCACCGAAGCCGGGGTTACATTGCCTTCGGACAAGTCCAGCTTCTGCAACGGACCGGCTACGTCAGGTTGCGCCAGGTAGGAGACGGAAATTTCTTTGCCATGTTCCCAGGTGATGGTACGCGACTTACCTGCTTCCTCCATATCGAATGACAAGGTTGGCGGGGCCGTCACCGTGCGGGATTGTATGGTGGCGGTCTGGATGTACGAGCCGTTCTCGGCCGCAGGCTGCAAACCGTACTGCTGGAGTTTTTGTGCAATGAACTGGGCCGCGTGGTACTCGTCTTGCGTACCGCTGCCGCGACCCCGCAGTTCCGGGCCAGCCAAGTACGACAAGTTCCGCCGAATGCAGGGATCGCATTCCGACGTTGCGGTGTGGAGACCAGATCGATGAGAATGCACTGCCCGATGAGTGGCTTGCGGCGATTGTTCCGGTTGAGTCGCAGTTTGGGCAAGGGTCGTAATCGCACACGATAAAAGGAAGAAAGCGAGTTTGCGACACACGGAGACGGAGCCTGCCTTTAGAAGTCGCGAGCCTACACCCTCGCGGTTAGATGCCGCCCACAGAAGCCGTCCGGCGTAATGGCGATGCTCGTCGTCGTTGGCCGGGAAGACGTGGAACTTTGCGCTGCCGCCCCGGCATCGCTGCGCACGTATCGCTCTAAGCAATAGCAGAGGTCGCGATCGTGCTCACAACTTGATCCAGCCGGCGCGAATTGCCAACAGGCTGGCGACCGCCACCAATATCCACAAGGTAACGCCTTGCAACAGCGGGCGTGGCCCTACGCTGCGGAGCGCCTTGGGCGACAAGTTGGCTCCGATCAGGAATAGGGTAAAAATCAGCAGACGTTTTCCGCCTGCACTCAAAAGCTTGTAGACGGCCGAACCTGGAAACAGATAGGTATTGGCCACTGCTGCAAGGCAGAAGAACAGGATGAACCACGGCCACTGGATGCGCGTTTTACTGTGCTTGACAGCGGCCGTGCCGAGCGAAACCGGAACAATCCACAGGGCGCGGGCCAGCTTGACGGTTGTTCCCACAGCGAGCGCAACCGCGCCGTATTTAGCCGAGGCTCCCACGACGGAACTGGTGTCGTGAATCGCCAGCGCCGCCCACAGGCCAAATTGTGTTTGCGATAACTTCAGCCACCCCCCGATTGCCGGAAACGTCAGCAAGGCAATGGAATTCAATAGAAAGATGGTTCCCAGCGACACCGACATTTCGTCTTCGTTAGCGCCAACGATGGGGCCGACAGCTGCGATGGCGCTGCCCCCGCAAATGGCGGTGCCGGTCGAAATCAGGAACGCGGCCCGGTGTTCAACCGCCATCAGCCTGCCCAACAGCGTGCCCATGAGCATCGCGAAGGCAATCCCTACGGCGGTGTACACAAAGCCGCTCGTACCTGCCCGTAGAACTTCCTGCAGGTTCATACCAAAACCGAGGCCGACAACGGAAGCCTGGAGAAGGAACTTGGAGACATTTTTGGTTTCGCCGGGATACGGATGTTCGGCGATTGCCCCGAAGATAAGGCCTGCCAGTAGGGCCATAGGCGGGGACGCCCACGGCGTTATACAGAAGATTAATCCCGAAGCAAAAAGAAGTTTGGACTTCATCCGAAAGGGCACGACCAGGAAGCAACAGAATACGCTATCGGACATTCAGGTGGGCCGAAGCGAAACGCCAACAAAATGGGCTCGTTGTCAAGGAGCGGTGACATTTCCTTGACCTCGAGCCCATTCGATCCTGAAATGGATCGGAGGTGATGTTTCTATGCTAACTCTAGCTGTGGAAATGTCAAGAACAAATCGCGATAACCGGCTGAATTTACTTACATTTGCACCATTTGGAGACCATCCGTTTAACTATCTGAAAACATAGGGGATGCGAGCGGATACAACCTGGTTCCATCAGGTAAATCAGGCGCGATGGGAGCGGTTTGTTGGGACGAGGTTCCGGGCCGGTAAGTCACAGTCTTCGAAGGACCGCCAATCGGTCGGGAATGGAAAGCGTTGCCCAATTCCAGTGGCACGCACAATTTCTTCGCCAACTGCAAACATTGCGCGATTTCAGCACATCCTAGTACACGCGACTGGTAATCCTTATTTCTCGCGCGCAAGAGGTCGAGTGCACATATTTGCGCAACTCCTAAAAGAAGGCGATGCCCATGGCCGAAATCCTGCGTAGTGACACACCGTCAAAAAATCCAGAGTATCCGCCTGGCAAGCGGAGGGTTCGGCCTTCGGAAGCGGGCGCGTTTCATGGCAGGCTCGACAATGAGCCCCCGCTTCCTGGAATGCCCACTGGATCCAATCTGCTTCCCGCCTACTCCCCACGAACGAATCAGCGGCTGAATCGATCAGCCCAGGCAATCGGCTGGATTTCCGGTATGGCGGTTTCGACTGTGCGCCACTTCCCCCGGACGATGGATGATGCCAAGTCACGCTTGCATGAGGTGAGTGGGCGCGTCCGGCAGTCCGCGTCAACCGCTACCGTCGAGCGGATTGACACCATCGCGAAGCGGGCGAGCGATGTCAGGGACAGTGCGGCAGAGAAGGTTTCCGAACTCGGCGAAGAGGTGGTGAGCCGAGCGTCGGAGCTGGCAGAAAATGTGGAGGAGAGGCTGAATGGCCTGCGCCGGTCCGCGTCACAGGGAATGCAGCAGATGCGGGCCGAAATCAATCACCGCGTCGTCGTAGTTCGTCAGGAGTTTGAGGATCGGCGGCGCCAGTATCCAGTGCAGACCATCGCTGCCATAGGCGCAGCGGCTTTTGTGGCCGGCGCGCTCCTCAGGGCCTGGAGGTCAAGTGATGACTAACGAAAACGGGAAGTCCATCCAAAACATAGTTTATGAGCTGAAGAGCGAAGTCAGCGATTTCCTGTCAACTCGCGTGGCGATGCTCGGTGCCGAGATGCGGCAGAAGGCAGACGCCTGGAAGATGGCCGCTCCTTCGGTCGCGATCGGAGCGGTGCTCCTACTTACGGCGTGGCTTGTGTTGACCGCCTTCCTGGTTGCGCTCGTGGCCATGGCATTCAATGCGCCTTGGAATTACATAATCGCGCTCGCAATTGTTGGGGCCGCATACTTGCTGATGGGAATGTTGATCGCCACCATGGGCTGGAAGAAGATAAAAGAAACCAGCGTTGTTCCAGAGCGTACTCTGCGCATCTTGAAGCAGGACCAGGTTTGGTTGCAGACAGAGGTCAAGACAGAATTATGAATGTACCCAATCTACCGCCCGATGTCCTGGAGCAGCGCGCAGCCGAACAGCGTCTCCGTTTGCACCAATCCGTTGTCGAGCTGAAATCGACCGTCCAGGAGGAAGTGCGAGAGCGGCTCGATGTAAACCGCTACGCGCGGGAGTATTTCTGGCAGGCCGCCGGCGTGGTATCCCTGTTGGGCTTCCTTGTCGGTCATAGCTTTGCCGGCATCTTTACCCGTCACTAGCCACCGGAGGCCGCGTCCAAAGCAGCTACTCCAGGCTTGGATCTTCGCCCAGTTCGCCCTCGCGCGTACCGTGAGTCAGGCGACACCGTTTCATTTCGACTCGGTTTCATGACTTCGATTGATTTGTGCCGGAAATGGCTTCTGACCAGCGGCATCCCCCACGAACATGGTGGTTCTCAGCATATTCTCCACCTCTAAAATGCTAGGATTTGGTTCACGAACCGTGGTATAAAGCTGCTGAAGTAAGGTCGCAGCATTAACCACATCGCCGTTTGCGAGCATATTCCAGTAAGAGTCAAGCGAGGGAGGCGCGCCCCACCGGCGGCGTGCTGCAGGTTATCGTCACTGGTATCCTCCCGAACCCTTGACCCGCAAAGGGTTTGCGCATGATCAACGTCATCATCGCGGACGATCAGGCGATTTTTCGCGCCGGGGCCGCGAAGGTCTTGGCCGTGGAGGAAGATCTTCGAATCGTTGGTCAGCCCCAATCGCCCGAGCAGGTGTTGAATGCGCTGGAAAAATTGCGCAGTCACGTGCTGATTCTGGCTGCCGGATACTTTTCCATATTTCCTCAGATTCGAACACTCGCGGTTAGCCAAGGCACGGCCCTCCTGGTATTGGCGGAAAACCATCAAGCCGCTTCCAACTACATGCAAATGGGCGTTCAGGGTGTCATTTTCCGCTCGGTCAGCGGGGCCACGATTGTCGAGGCGGTCCGAAAACTAGCAAGGGGAGAGCGATTTGTTCAGACATCGTTACGCGCGGGAGCGCCTCTCAATGACGATTTTGTGGGTGCCCGGGTACACGCTCGGCTCTCGGCAAAGGAGATTCGCATCGTAGCTGGAATTGTCCGCGGCTTCAAGAATCGCGAGATCGCCGAGTTCCTTGGGACCTCCGAACAAGTCGTCAAGAATGCGTTGCGAGCCATCTACGACAAGGTAGGAGTAAACGATCGTCTGGAGTTGGCCCTGTTTGTCCTTCATCATCGAAACCTGGCGCAAGCCGCGGCAGCGGTACATCTGCGGCCGGAACGCCGCGTGGGGCTCGGCGCAGCCATCCTTCCGCAAACTCCTTGAGGATAGGTTGAAGACAGGTTCGATGTGAGCAGCACAAGGGGTGCGAGGGATGCGTGAGCACGTATCGGTACGACCTCCGTTAACTATGCAATTTGCGAAGAGCGTACCCGGTTCAGCGCATTCTCGGCAGGCGGCAGCGCCACATGAAATGTGGTTCCCAAACCGGGCGCGCTTTCAAAATGAATTTTTCCGCCTAAAGAGTTAATGGCGCGGCGCGCTCCCGCTAAACCCAACCCTGTCCCTTTGGGCTTGGTGGTGAAGTACGGCGAGAAGATCATCTTCTGGGCAGCAGGGGCAATGCCGGAGCCGGTATCAGAGATGCTTGCGACGACCCAGCCGGCGCTGATGGCGCAGCGTAACGTAAGAGTGCCCCCTTGCGGCATGGCCTCCATCGCGTTCAGGACGAGATTCGTAAAAACGCGGCGCAATTCAGCAGGAACGGCTTCGACGAGCGGAGTTTTCTGGATATCACGAACCACCAGGATGCTGGAACGCGTTTCCAACATGGGCTGTGCGAGTTGCACGGCCTCGACCAGCACCTGCCCAGTATCGAGATGTTGCCGCATCTGGCGATTGCCGCGGAGGTATTCGCGGACGTTATTGACGATCTCGGAGCCACGACGAACGGCAGTGTCAATGATGTGCAGCATGCTCCGGTCATGCTCACTGCGGTCTCTCTCCATCTCCAGAACATAAACGGCTTCAGAAATCGAGTTCAAAACATTGTTGAAGTCATGTGCCAAGCCTGCCGTCATCTGGCCGACGGCAAAGTGCCGCTCGCTGCTTGCAACGCGGCGCTGCAACGACGAGAGTTCCGTCGCATCCTGTAACAGCACCAGCGCGCCGATAGGGGCGCCGCCTAAATCGCACATTGGACTGCTGGACACCAGCAGTTCCTTCAGTTCTCCCGTACGCTCCGTGCAAAAGTTGCGCCGCTCGTGACGTACATGTTCCCCGCGTAAGGCGCGGGCAAGAATTCCCCCCTTCGCCGCGTCCGCCTCTCCCGGCACGATGCGGTTGCTCAGAATGCGCTCCTCGCCGCCCAGGATTTCCGTTCGCGTCATATCCAATAAACGTTCCGCCGGTTTATTTGCGTCGATGATTCTCGCGTGAGTGTCGAACAGAAAAACGGCATCGGGCAGGCTCTGCAACAGAGACTGCAGTTCCACGCGCTGAGGCACGCCGTGGTGTTGGTCGTGCTTTCTGCCGCGAAGCACTCCCAATGTCAGGATAGCCAGCCCCGTATATTGCCAAGCGCCGTGGAAGATAGTGGCCATCTCGCGGGATAGGGCCAGTCCTATTTCGTATTCGATTCGCAAGTCGCTTCCCGCTTTCTTCGAACATTTGTCTAGCAGTCGCCATCGACTTACAGATTAGCTGGCAGAAACTTAGATGGCGCTGCCGACGGCACGGGATGTGCCGCAAAACATTGAGATTTCAGGCGGTTAGCTAGCTGACACGAAGTACCGGCGCGATCTGGCGTTACCCTTAGGCTCGTAAGGTCAATGGCTGCTATTCGTTGGCGACGAGTGCTGGGGACAACGGATAGCTGGATGCCTAAGACTTTTTATACGAAATTTCCGGCGGTCACATGCAGGCGGGTGGAAATGCATTGTCTGCGACCTGTTAAAGACACAAGCAGAGACACGAAACGATTCGAGGGCATAGCGCCGCGTGACGCGAAAACGTCGTCTCCGTCGTGCTTCTAGTTTCCACGCCTGGTTAGGATCGGGTCTTGAACCGATGTTCGAACTGGATCAGAATCTTCGGTGGAGGAGGGAGAGCCTCACGATCACCAGCAACGATCTCGGTTGCTGTGTTTCGTTACTGGGGACGCTCGCTCGTTTTCAGCAGCTCGTTTACGATCGTCACCAGTTCCTCGGGGTTGACGGGCTTTTCCAGATATAAGTCAGCCAAGGGTTCGGCGGCCTGGAAGGCCTCGGCAACGTAGCCCGAAACGACCACGACCGGCATTGTCGAATGTGTTTTTGCAGCCTGCACAATGGCGCGTCCGTTGGCATCACCCAGTCGCCAATCCGTTACAACCGCGTCGTAGGTATTGTGCTCGAGTTTTTCGATAGCGTCTTGTGCCGAGGTTGCGGGCGTCGCATCATGGCCAGCCGCCTCAAGGATGGCGCACTTCAAGCTCACGACGTGGGGTTCGTCGTCCACACAAAGAATTCTAGCCATGCAATTATCCTTGGCCGTGCCGCACGGGGGATGGCCGGCGCGAGGCTTATCAAGATTTGAAATGACTGCTCCACTTGCGTTACTAACTTGCCGCATATTGTTTAGCACCCTTATGCAGCTTGTCAACCTTCGAGCCGCCAGCTCTGCAGCTTTACAGGAACCAACGACTGTTGCACAATCATTACACAGTGTAAGGAGAACCGTGCGGGTTCGTTGTGCGATTTTGCTCTTGCTGATGGTCCATGTGCTCGTGCATCCCATTGTGCACGGACTCTCGGAGGTCCTCGCCCCCGCGCAGGTAAGCCCAGCAACTCGCGCCGGAGACATCGGAGCTACGTCCAGTTCGCTGGATAGCTGCGACCTCTGCCGCGCCGGCCATAAGATTATGCTTTGGGCGAGGCTTCCGGAAACCGAACGGTTAAACCCGCAATGGATTCCCATTCGCCTTCAGGCCGCGTCTTACGCTTCGCTTCGGGTTGACCGCCGGCTTCCTGCCCGCGCGCCTCCGAGCCTCTAGAAACCCACCCCTGACAACTTGGCGCCAGAGTGCCTTCCGTACTTTTGGCGGGGAAATTCCTCCTCGGCTCGTCCTCGCGCCGGTCTGCTCCTTTTCAGCAGGCCCATCGTGCAGCGAGCACACCACGTTCGAGAGGTAAAAATGTTCCGATCGTATTTGACAGCTTCCTCTGTTACGGCTTCCTTGCTTCTACTGTTTCTTTTGCCAATCACTGCGGGCCGCGCCGTCGCGCAGGCCGGCAATTCGTCAATCACCGGTGTCGTCTCCGATACTTCTGGAGCCGTCGTACCCGGTGCCACCGTCCAGATTGAAAATCCCGTGAGCCAATTCACTCGCACCGCGACCACCGACAAGGCGGGTGCGTTCAGCATTCCCAATATTCCTCTGAATCCCTATCACCTGACGGTGCAACAAAGCGGGTTTGCTCCTTATACGCAGGACGTTGAGGTGCGCTCCGCCGTGCCGGTGAACCTGAAAATCAGTCTGCAGATTGGCACCTCGGCGCAGACCGTTACGGTCCAAGGTGAGGCTGGCGACCTGATCGAAAACGATCCGACCTTCCATACCGATATCGATCGCAGTCTGTTCCAGAAGATTCCGCTGGAGAGCTCGTCCTCGGAGCTGAGTTCGCTGGTCACGTTGTCCTCCCCGGGCATCGCCGCCGATTCCAACGGCCTGTTCCACGGGCTGGGGGACCACGCGGAAAATTCCTTCTCGCTTGACGGCCAGCCTATTACCGATCAGCAGAGCAAAGTGTTCTCCAACCAGATTCCGCTCGATGCGGTGCAATCGATGACCGTCATCGCCGGCGCGCCGCCCGCCGAATTCGGCGACAAGACCAGCCTCATCATCGACGTGACCACGCGTTCCGGTCTCGGGTCCACGACGCCCCACGGTGCCGTGACCGCTTCGTATGGCACGTTCGGCACCTCAAACCTGGATGCCAACCTGTCGTACGGCGGCAAGAGCTGGGGCAACTTCATCGCGGCCAACGGACTCAATTCGGGCCGCTTCCTGGACCCGCCGGAATTCGTTGTCTTTCATTCTCACGGAAACGAAGAGAACTTCTTTGACCGCTTCGATTACGTCTTGTCCCCCAAGGACGCGCTCCATATCAACGCCCAGTTCAGCCGCTCCTGGTTTCAAACTCCGAATTCCTACGACCAGCAGTTCCAGGATCCCAATGGAGTTCCGAACTTGAACCCGGTGACCGGCGCTCCTCTGGGAGCGACCGATCAGCGTTCGAAAATCCTGACGTTCGACTTTGCGCCTAGCTGGACCCACACCATCAGCTCCAACACGGTGTTCACCCTGGGAGGCTTCGTTCGTCGCGATGCCTACAACTACTATCCCAGCAATGACCCCTTTGCTGATCTTGGCCCGCCGACGCTTCAACGGGAAACCGTCGCCCAACAGAGGACGCTGCTTAATGCCGGCGGCATGGCGAACATCACCTATACCAAGGGCATTCACAACATCAAGGCGGGCCTTACCTACGAGCAGACCTTTCTGAACGAAAATGACCAGCTCGGGATCGTCGACGCCACGCTGAATGCACCCTGCCTGAACGCGAGTGCCCTCCCGGTGAATGGCTTTACCAATCCTGCTCAGTGCGCGGGAGCCGGATACCAGCCGAACGTCGCGTCGAACCCGAATGCGCCCAACTCCGCTCTCTATCCCTTGTTCAACGCCACTTTACTGCCGTATGACCTGACCCGCGGAGGCACGCTCTTCCCCTTCATAGGGCATACGGATGTAAAAGAACTCGCGATGTACGTGCAGGACACGATCACGCTGCGCAACTGGGCCTTCAACCTTGGAATCCGGGGCGACCTGTATAACGGACTTGCTGTCGCCAGCCAGGCTGAGCCTCGCGTCGGGATTTCCTACAACATTCAGAAGACCAACACCGTGCTTCGAGTCTCCTACGCACGTACGCTGGAGACGCCCTTTAACGAAAACCTCGTCCTGTCCAGCATCGGATGTGCCTCGGATGTGCTCAACCCTCTGCTGGGCTGCTCGGGGAGCATAACGACGCCGCTGACCCCCGGCTTTCGCAATGAATTTCATGCCGGCTTGCAACAAGCCTTCGGAAAATTTCTTGTGATCGATGGAGAGTACATCTGGAAGTACACCCACAGCGCCTACGACTTCAGCGTCTTAGGCAATACCCCCATCACCTTCCCGATCGAATGGCATAACTCGAAGATTCCGGGATTTGCGCTGCGCGCCAGCGTGCCTGTCTATCATGGCTTTAGCGCGTTGGTAGTCATGTCCAGCGTAGCCGCTCGCTTCTTCACTCCGCAGATCTCGGGAGCCGGAGCTACCCCATTGGCGCCCAGCGGGGTCTTCCGCATTGACCACGACGAAGCCTACAACATGACCGCACACCTTCAGTACCAGACCCCATGGAAGCGCGGGCCATGGCTTGGTTTCAACTGGCGTTACGACAGCGGGTTGGTTGCAGGGTCAATCCCCTGCTACGGAATCTCCGATTTCAACACCTGTCCGCAGTCAACTACCCTTAATGGATTGCCGGCCGTGGTCATGACGAATGCCTCCCTGATTCCCTTCACCGCCGATCAGGAATTTGAGGCGGGGCTCACCTGCAACGGGGTGCACGCAACTCCCACCGTTGCTCTGCCCTTCACCTGTCTGGCCTCGCAGTTCGGCTCTACACTCACCAAGGTGCCTGCGCCCGGGACCGAGAATGACGACCACAACCCGCCCCGTATTGCGTCACGAAACCTGTTCGACCTCGCCATCGGGCAGGACAACCTGTTCAAAGGCGATCGCTACAGGTGGAGTGCGCAAGTCAATTTCATCAATCTGGCCAATAACTACGCACTCTACAACTTCCTCTCTACCTTCAGCGGAACGCACTACGTGACGCCGCGCACCATAACGGCGCAGATCGGATTCCACTTCTGAGATCGCCCTGAACCGCACGATGTATGTGCGCAATTGACGGAGTGGATGGTGAGGACGCACGGTGGCTCGATAACACAGCCGCTGTGTGTCCTTGACTTGCGAGCGCGCCAGACGGTTGGAGCTCAGCTGATCTTATAAATCGCGCAGAGTTTGTGGCGATGGCTGATTGGCTTCCAGCCGCCTGCTTACCGGGAAGATCCTGCGGTCTTTTTGCGAACGTAGTCACCGCTCTTGCCGCCTGACTTGCGCTCCAGAACGATTTCTCGAATCTCGATGCCTTTGTCCAAGGCCTTACACATGTCGTAGATCGTGAGCGCTGCTATCGAAGCTGCAACCAGGGCTTCCATTTCGACTCCTGTCGCCGCCGTCGTGCGGGCCAGAGTCCGAACCAGAATCCCTTGCCGTCGCACTTGCAGGCTGACCTCTACCTTACTCAGCGGAAGGGGATGGCACATGGGAATGAGTTCCGAGGTGCGCTTGGCAGCCAGGATGCCCGCCACGCGAGCGACCTCGAGCGGATCACCCTTCGGGTTGGAAGGAAGCGCTTTTAGCACCTCGTGGCTCATGGCAACAAAGGCGTGTGCCTCGGCTTCTCGCAAAGTCGGTGGTTTGCTGGACACGTCCACCATAGAGGCTCGACCCGTCTCGTCGTAGTGCGATAACTTCTTCAGCTTTTTCTTCGCTTGCGACATTTCTCTCGTGAACTCAGAAAAGCAGTACTGTCACGGTATCACCGGCGGCAAAGTGCTCGCGATCCGGCGGCACAACAACGTAGCAATTCGAGCGCGAAACCGCCATCAAATCGCCGGACCCATGCCAACGCACGATCTCGACCTCCGGCAGTTCGTGGGTCCCTCCAAGTCGCGCCGGGAGAAATCGCGTCAATCCTGTTTTTGTTTGGAACTCCGACTTCAGGCTGGCTTGGGCGAACGCCAGCGGCTGCGGACCGGCGCCGGAAAGCCCGTCAATCACGGGCGTGACAAAGAGCTGAAATGTGACCATCGTCGACACCGGATTCCCCGGAAGTCCGAAGAAGGGGGTTGTGCGATCGCCCTCCTGCAGTTCCCCGAACACCACCGGCCGGCCCGGTTGCATACGGACGCCGGTGAAGAAGAAGCGTGCGCCGAGCGCAGCCAGGGCCGCTTCCACCAAGTCGTACTTGCCCATGGAAACTCCGCCGCTCAGCAACAGCAGATCCGATTCGAAACCTTTGCGCAACAGAAGGGCCAATTCGTCTGAATCATCGTGGGCGACAGGGAGAAGAATCGGCCGTCCTCCCGCCGCCAGCACCTGAGCAGCCAGGGAGTAAGTGTTCGAGTTGCGAATTTCATGTACACCGGGCGGGAAATTGATGTCGACCAGCTCGTCTCCGGTCGCCAGAATCGCGACCCTGGGTTGGCGATGAACCGCGAGTTCGGCGCGTCCCACTGCTGCCGCCACAGCTACCGTGGTGTGGTTGATGCGAAAGCCCCGCGCCGCGATCACTTCACGTTCGCGCGCTTCCGCGCCCGCCGGAACGAGGTTTTCTCCAGATTTCACCGACCGCTGAACGACGATCGAGTCCCCCGCAACGTGGGTGTACTCGACCATCACCACGGCATCTGCTCCTTGCGGAACGGGCGCTCCAGTCATTATCTCCGCAGCGTCTCCTTGGCGAATTACAATACCGCTGTTTTCGGCGCTCGGGCCTGCCTTGATTTCGCCCACACAGCGCAACGTGGCGGGAAGCGTCTGTACATCGGCAGCTCGAATAGCGTAGCCATCTCGCGTGGCCCGCGGGAAAGGCGGGAAGTCCCGGTCCGCGTGCAGGTCTTCGGCCAGTACCAGCCCGAGTGTTTCGAGCAAAGGCAGCATCTCAGCGTCGCTTGGACGGCACGACGACGCGTAGTTCTCGACGAGTTGCCGGGCCTCGCCAAAGTTCAACAGTTCTGAGGTCGGTTTCTTGCTCGTTATCGGCATCAGCGCAGGGTTCTATCGAGGTATTGAAGGCATTCCATTCTACGTTGTCCATCGCAATAAAAAAGGGGCGGCTGGCGTCCGCCCCTTCGCCACGTTTCGAACAAGGGCCCTTATTTCTTGGGCGTGGTCGATTTGGCCGCCTTGCCCTTGCCGAAGCTGGTTTGTACCGGCGCGCCAAGGCTCTCCAGGATGGCCTTGGCCTGCGATGCGTACTTGCCGTCCGGCTGTAATTCCAAATACTTATTCAGGGCCTCCACGGTACCCTCGGCCGGAACCATCTTGTCGCCCTTCAGGGTGGCCTTCGCCAGCAGATTGCTGCCCTTGAAGTAATAGGCATCCGCGCGATTGGGGTCGGCTTCGATGGTTTTGTCGAAGGCCTTGACCGCTTCATCCGTCTTATTGGCGTTCGTCAGCACAGCGCCTTCATTGAAGTAGTACATCGCGGCGTTCGGGGGATCCACTTGCGCGGCGGTGTTGTACTCCTCTACCGCTTTGTCGAGCTGGCCGGACTTGGCGTAGGCATCGGCCAGGCCGCTATGATAGTTGCCGGAATTCGGCTTGATCGCAATCGCTTTCTGGAACGCGTCGACGGCCTCTGGATATTTTTTATCGCCGCGATAAGCATCGCCCAAATACGCCCACAGAAGATCCTGAGTCGGGTTCTGCTCAGCCAGAGGCTTGAGGATGGCAACCGCCTGGTCGTAGTTGCCTGCCTTTTCCAGGTCGCGGGCCTGCGAGAGTTGGGCATTCAGTCCCTTGATTTTCTCGGATTCCTGCTTCTGCTTCGCGATCGCAGCCTGTTGTTCCGGAGTCGGGCCGCCCGCTGCGTCCTTGGCAAGGTCGAAATTGACGATGCGTTCTTCTCCCTGGACCGGAATGTGACTCACCTGATCAATCACCTTGCCGTCTTTACTGAGTGTGGCATTGTAGGTTCCCGGGGAAACCCCTACCGAAAAATATTCGCCTTTCTTGTCAGTCTTGAGGGTGATCTTGCGGCCGGTTTCGGTGTTGGTGAACTCTACGACAGCGTCGACAATAGGTTTGCCAGCCTGATCCTTGGCGACGCCTTTGAGTGTGCCGTTCTGCGCCCAGACGGGTACGGTGCACAGTCCGAAGAGAAGCGCCAGCAGAGCGGCGAGAGAGATGTGTTTTTTCATTTTGCCTCCAGCGGATGACAACTTAAGAAACGATTGAATACCGGAATCAACTACGATCACGATGACTCGCGTGACCCAGCCGGCGACAGATAAGCAATCGGGTCGACGGCCCCTGCCGCCGCGAAAGCACGCAACCTTAATACGCAACTGTCGCAGCTTCCGCACGCCCGTTCCGCCCGGCTGTAGCACGACCACGTTAAATCGAAGGGAGCGCCTAATTCAAGGCCAAGGCTCACAATCGCTGCCTTTCTCATCGCTATCAGGGGCGTTTCGATGCGAATTGTGCCCTCTTTGGTGCCGGTGCGGATCGCCTCGTTAAAAGCCCGATAGAATTCCGGCCGGCAGTCAGGATATCCAGAGCTGTCCTGCTCGACCGCTCCAATATAGATGCGATCTGCGCCCAACACCTCAGACCAGCTCACGGCCGCGGATAAAAAATGTGAGTTCCGGAAAGGAACGTAGGTTACAGGGATTTCCAGGCCGATGTCGTGGCCGCCCTCGGGAACGGAAATCTGCTCATCCGTAAGGGCAGAGCCTCCGATGGCCCGGAAAAACGGATTCGTGACCATCAGCCGAGTACGAATCCCCAGGCGATCGGCGATTGCCCGAAACGCCTGTCGCTCACGATCTTCCGTACGCTGGCCGTAGCTGAGGTGGAGCGCCGCAGTGCTGTCTGCACCGAAGTCGCGGACGGCGAGCGCGGCACAAACGGTAGAGTCCATGCCTCCACTGAGAAGAACCACGACGCGAGCTGTTGAATTGGGCCCTGTCTCAAGATTTGTCATCACGAGCGAAGCGAGGGACCGGCTTTTCTAGTTCCTTCAGGAAAAGCGGATTGCCTGGCTGCGCTCGTCATGACAATACTCAGACACCACGATGCGGCAAGCGGCGACATCATACGCCCTTCAGCGACGGCTCCCAGATGAACTTGTGAATCTGCAGGCCAAGCCGGACTTTCAGGCCGTCCGCCAGAATCCACTCCGCCAGCGCCTGCGGATCGACCAGGCAATGTGAGACATCACGATTGCCGGTGGCGTCCTTGCGAAACGCCGGCGAAAAAATCACCGAGCCCAGGCGCGCCTCTAATGCGTGTAACTGCGTGAACTCGCGAGCGAACTCATAATCCAAACGGCTGGCGATTACAAATTTAATTTCGTCGCGATGGGAAAGAAAGGCCAGATTTTCGTGACGGAAGGCATCGCCCTCACCCGAGTCTGGGCACTTTACGTCGACAATCTTAGTCACATGTTCCGGAACCCGATCCAGCGACCTCTCACCGCTGGTTTCCAGCAAAACCGTGTAGCCGGAGATCAGCAGACGGTCCATCAGTTCGACTGCCTCGCGTTCCTGCAACAAGGGCTCGCCACCGGTAATCTCGACCAGCCCGCCATCAGGGGAGAGGCTGTGTACCCGGTGCTCGATCTCCTCCAGCGTCATGCGCTGCCCGCCCTTAAAGGTGTATTCGCTGTCGCACCAGCTGCAGCGCAGGTTGCAGCCCGCCAGCCGCACGAAGACACACGGCAGCCCCGTGTACGAAGACTCACCCTGCAACGATTTATAAATCTCGATGATCTGCATTGGCTAGCGCAACCTTCAGACCGGCGTTCGCGGTTCGGCTAGTGCAATCTTGATACCCGCATATGCGGCTCAACGAGTGCAACCTTCAGGCCACCCGTATCTGGTCCGGGTAGTGCAGGCCTGCATATCCGGTTCGAGACAAAGGGGCTTTAGCCCCGCGCATCACTCGAAATAGCGTGCGGTGGTGGTATCGGTCTCCCAGATGGTTACGTCTTTCACCCGCACGCGACCGTTGGTGCTTCTTTTCAGATGAGAGTTCGTCTCATCGTAGAAGTATTTTGCCAGGTTCTCTGCCGACGGGTTGATGGTGGTGAACGGCTCCAATTCGTTGATCATCTCGTGATCGAGATAGTTCATCACCGGGCGCAACACGTCCTTCAACTCCTTGAAGTCGAGGAGCAGGCCAGCCTGATCGAGCGTCTCGCCGCTCAGGGTGACGCGAACGCGATAGTTGTGTCCGTGCGGCTTCTCGCACTTGCCGCGATAATTGCGCAGGAAGTGTCCAGCGGAAAAAGTGTCTTCAACAGTGACTTCGAACATGATCTCCACACCCCATCCAACGCAAAACCGGCATTCGATGGGGAACCCCGTCTCCAGCCGCACATCGGCAAATCGGCACGGTGCCGCGAATAGATCATTTTAACGTGGGGGGCCCCTTTTCGCTTGTGCTGCGTCCCTAGCCGCTCGGGCGCGATAAGATAGCTGTACGGGAGGCGACCGCATGCTCGGAGTAAACAATATCTTAGTGAGAGACCCCCAAATCCTCGGCGGCACACCGGTTTTTTGCGGTACACGCGTTCCCTACCAGACTCTACTGGATTACTTAGAGGGTGGACAGACTCTGACTGATTTCCTGGATGACTTTCCCACAGTCACTCGTGAGGCAGCTGTTTCTGCCCTTGAACTTGCCAAGTCGCTTCTTGTAGAGCAACTCGGGTGAGAGTCCTGCTTGACGAGTGTGTGCCGAGAAAATTTAAGAAGGCCCTCGTCAGTCATCATTGCTCGACAGTGCCGGATGTGGGATTGGCGGGGAAAAAGAACGGGGAGTTGCTCTCTGAGGCTGGGAGGATGGGCTTCGATGTATTTGTAACAGGTGATGTCGGCATTCAGTATCAGCAAAGACTCGCAGGTCGCAAAATTGCAATTCATTCTGCAGGCACAATCCAATCGCCTCAAGGACTTACTTCCGCTAGCAGCCTCGTGTCTCGTAGAGCTTGCTTCTCTCCGATCCGGGAAAATCATCTTGATCGCTGAATAAACTCTCTCAGCAGCCCGTTTCCGACGAGGTTCCGAAGAATTCCTGCACCTTCCGCAGATCGGTCGTCCGGCTGTAGTTTGGCAGGCTGTCGAGGAAAACTCGCCCGTACTGCTTCTTGAGGATGCGATTGTCCAGCAGACACAAGAGTCCGCGGTCGTGCAACGATCGAATCAGTCGACCGAATCCCTGCTTCAGGGAGATGACGGCGCTGGGTACCTGGTACTCATAGAAGGCATTTCCGCCTCCCTCAGCAATGGCCTTGACGCGAGCGGCGACGATGGGATCGTTGGGCACCGCGAAGGGCAGACGGTCGATGATCACGCAGCTCAATTGCTCGCCCTGCACGTCGACGCCTTGCCAGAAAGACGCCGTCGCAAACAACACTGCATTGGGAGTGAGGCGAAACTCTTCCAGCAGCGCCTTCTTCGGCGCATCGCCTTGCAGCAGCAGCGGAAACGGCAATTCAGCAAACAGCCGGTCGTGCAGGTCCTTCATCAGCCGGTAGCTGGTGAAGAGACAGAAGGCACGGCCGCTGGTGATCTGCAAAAGCCGGCGCACGAGCTCGGCCGCGCGCTCCGGAAAGTGGGGATCCATCGGTTCCGGCAGATCGCGCGGAACATACAACAGCGCCTGGCTCTGGTAATCGAAATGCGATGGGATGATCGATTCACGTGCGTGATCGAGACCCAGGCGCGAACGCAGATACTCGAAGCCGCCGCTGACCGCCAGCGTTGCCGAAGTGAAGACGACCGTGTCGAGTCGATCCAGCAGGATCTCGCGGAAGATGGCCGAAACATCGATCGGTGTGGCCTGCAGAAATACATTCTGGTTGTGCCGGCCGGCCGCTCCGCCGCGCCTTTCGATCCAGAAAACGATGTTGGGGTTTTGATCTTCCAGCAGAAAGCGTAGGTGGGCCGCGAGCTCGTCGACCCGTCGCATCACCCCGTGGATCTCGTCCGGTTTCTCCTTCACCGCATAAAGCAAGGAGTGCAGATGCAGTAGCGCATTCTGCAATCCGCTGTATTGATCGCCTTGCTCTTCGAGGAACTCTGCGCGATTCTCGAACGCGAAGCGTCCGTCGCCTGGCGGCAACGAGCTGAAGAAAAGCTGCGAGTGTTGCCGCACCGAAGCTGTGGCCGACAGAATATCGGCGGCCGGAATGTCGGACTTTCTGGCAGCTTGATCGACGTCGCGCAGAAGGTCGTCCACACGGAGATTCGAGACCGACACGCCAAAGTAATCGCCCACCACATTCTCCAGCTGGTGCGCTTCGTCGAAGATGACCGCTTGGGCATTCGGCAAAACTCCAGCGTCGGGCGCGTATTCGGCCTCAGCTTTGATCGCCAGGTCTGCACAAAACAGGTGATGGTTGACGATGATGATGTCGCTCTCGGCGGCCTTGCGACGCATCTCGGTGATGAAGCAGCGCTCAAACTGCTGACATGTGGTCCCGATGCAGCGGTCGGTCCGTGCGTCGAGCTTTGGCCAGAGCTGGCTGTTCTCGGGCAACTCGGCCAGTTCAGCGCGGTCGCCGGTTTCCGTCGTCTTCTCCCAGTCGCTGATGATCTTGAAATGGCTGATCTCTTCGAGCCCATTCAGGATGGGCTGCTCGGCAAGGTCGTAAAGCTTCTTGCGGCAGAGATAGTTGCCGCGTCCCTTCATATAGCAGACGCGTAGTTCACCGAGATGCGACTGCAGGAACGGCACGTCCTTGAAGAAGAGCTGCTCCTGCAAGGTCTTCGTGCCCGTGGAGATGATGACGCGTTTCCCCGAGCGAATGACCGGCAATAAGTATGCCAGCGTCTTACCGGTGCCGGTGCCCGCTTCCACGATGAGATGCCGGCGTTCTTCGATTGCCTGCTCCACCGATTCGGCCATCTGCAGTTGACCGCGACGGAATTCATACGTGGGCAGCGTCCGCGCGAGCACCCCCCCGGGGCCAAAGAACTGGTACAACGACGGCAAACGCGCGACCGAGGTAGCGGATTGTGGTGTAGATGACACGGCAAGAAGAGTCTTGTCCCTATAATAGCTGGTGGGAGATGGGTACTGCCCGATCCGAGCTGTCTTGCAGGGGCACGAGTTCAAAGGCGGCTGAACGGTCAGCGCAATATCGGGTAGAGCTGGCCTTCAGGCAAGCGTCTGAGCCGTTTGTTTGTTGTCACCGCTCGCAGGCTTAGCGTGCGTTGGTCTGGTTCTCGGGTTTTTCAGCAACCTGTTCAGCCGTGCCGGACACTCCGATGGTTTGAAGCTTCGCCGTTTTAGCTGTGCCAAACGCACCAATTAAAAAATCGGGGCTTCTGCCCCGTCGCCGAGATGCCCGTTCCTCAGTGAGGATCCTTTTTGAGCCGTCGCATTCAATACGAAGCAAAACCTAAGGTCCATCGGGGCGAGACAGCCAACCTGGGTACACTGGCTATTGTTGGCCGCCCAAACGTGGGCAAGTCCACCCTTTTCAATCGCCTGGTTGGATCGCGTCGAGCCATCGTGGGCGACGAGCCCGGTATCACGCGTGACCGCCTCTACGGGGACATCGAGTGGGCCGGACATCATCTTCGCGTCGTCGATACCGGCGGCATCGTTCCCGATGACAAAGCGTTGATTCCGTCGGAAATCTTTCGTCAGGCGCGCGTCGCGCTCGAGGAGGCCGCCGCCATCGTGATGGTCGTCGACGGCCGTACCGAGCTGGCTGCCCCTGACATGGAATTGGCGCGGCTCCTGCTGCGGTCGGGCAAGCCTCTACTGCTTGCGGTCAACAAAGTGGATACGGTCAAGCTGGAACCCTACGCGGAAGAGTTTCGCAGTCTCGGCATTCAGCAGCTTTTCCCGATTTCCGCCGAGAACGGCAATGGTCTTGCCGAGCTGCTCGAGCATGTCATCAGCCTCATGCCGCCTGGCGACGTAGCGACAGAACAAGAGGCGCCACTTCCGCCTGCGCTCGACGGGGAAGAGACCGTGGAGCAGCCGGCTGAGCCGAAAGAGGTGAAGGTTGCCATCATCGGGCGTCCGAATGTCGGCAAGTCTACGTTGCTGAATGCGCTGACCGGAACTGGCCGAGCCATCGTCTCGCCCGTTGCGGGCACCACGCGCGATGCGGTCGACGAAGTTTTCGAGCGCGATGGCCAGAGCTACCGCTTCATCGACACCGCCGGGATTCGCCGCAAAGGCAAGACCGAGTTGATGGCCGAGAAGCTGTCTGTCGTGATGGCGCGCAAGCATCTCGAAGCGGCGGACGTTGCGCTTATCGTGATTGATGCGCTAGAAGGTGTGACCGCCAGCGATGCCACAATTGCCGGATACGCCCATGAGAGCGGCCGTTCCGTCATCATTGTGGTGAACAAGTGGGACCTTGTGACGACAAATCGAAGTGACGGCAAGCCTCCCGCTGACCAGAAGATCTACGAAGAGCAGATGCGTCGTCATCTGAAGTTTTTGAACTACGCTCCCGCAGTGTTCATTTCGGCGGTGAAGGGCCAGAACATGTCCAAGCTTTTCTCCACCCTCGAATTGGTCGCTCGTGAGCGCCGCAAGCGGATTGGTACCGGCGAGATGAACCGCTTCATCAGCCGGGTCGATTTCGAACGTGCTTCCGTGCCAATGTCGAAGCGAGTGAAGATCCTTTACATGACGCAAGCGGCGGTTTCTCCGCCAACATTCATTCTCTTCACCGACCGCGCGGTGAAGCTGCACTTCTCGTACCAGCGCTTTCTGGAGAACCAGATTCGCGAAGCGTTTGGATTTGTCGGCACGCCAATCTGGATCAAGAACCGCGGCGGGAATGAGCCCCGGGATAGAAAGTAGGCTTTCTCTTTCCGGGGTGCTTTACCTCGATAAATCAACCGAGCCAAACACGCCACAACTGTCTGGACTCTTCGACTTTTTGTGTTTACGATGCCCAGGATCAGCCGAGATCCACGTGAATCGCAGCGCGCGAGGACTGCCGGTCCGTCTGCACGCTTCGGGGCAGAAGTTGCCGAATTGCGATCAGAGGAAGACGTCAAACAGGTCGTTTTGAAATTCGCTCTGGAGATTAGGTCGAATGACATTACCGTCGTTCCGCTACCGTCTTGAGCAACAGACACCAAAGACGGGGAACGGGGGCGTCACCCGCGGCGCGTCCGTCCGTGAGTTCCCTGTTTCAACGGGCATTGCAGGCGTCTCGATGAGGCTAGGGCCGGGCACCATGCGCGAACTGCACTGGCACGCCAATGCTGCTGAGTGGGCCTACGTCGTCTCCGGCAACTGCCGCACCACAATCCTCCATCCGGACGGATCATCGTATGTCGACACCTTCAACCCAGGCGATGTCTGGTACTTTCCGCGAGGGTACGGCCACTCGATTCAGGGAATTGGTCCCGGGGAGTGTCACTTTATCCTGATCTTCGATAACGGAGATTTCTCCGAGGACCACACGTTCAGTATCACCGATTTCCTGGCGCAAATGCCTCGTGGCATTGTGGCGCAAAACCTCGGTCTCTCCGCCGCCGAGCTAGCTCCGCTGCCCGATCACGAAGCCTACTTCGTACGAGGTCCTGTACCCGACGATAGTTCGTTCGCAGCAACACCGCGCCGAACTCCGGAACTGATGACCATGCATCGCTATCCGCTTGAGGCCCAGCAACCCAGGCGCGTTCCGGGAGGAGGCACGCAGCGGACGGTTACGGTGGATGAATTTCCAATTTCAACGACCATGGCTGGATCCGTGATCGAGCTGCAGCCCGGAGCGCTGCGCGAGATGCACTGGCATCCGAATGCGGATGAGTGGCAGTACTACCTCAGCGGAAGTGCTGAAATGGGCGTCTTTCTGGCTCAGGGGAATGCGGTGATTGATCAGTTCGAAGCCGGTGACGTTGGCTATGCCCCAATGGGCGCAGGTCATTATCTTAAGAACACTGGAGACGATGTGTGCCGAATCCTGATCGGCTTCAATAGTCCTCATTACCAGGCGATGGATCTTAGCGAGTGGCTCGCAGGAAATCCGACCGACGTGCTGGCGACAAATCTAGGACTCAGCACCGAGGTCGCCGCAAAGCTTCCGCACAAGACCGTATTCGTTGCGCCTGCAGTTAGCGTGAAATGAGCAAGTGCCCTGCGGATTGAACGACGACCATTTTGCGCCGCTTCGTATCAGGGCACGACTTCAGAGGCTGAGGAAAGTTAGTGCAAAGGTGTACCGTTCCGCCGGCTGGAGCCGGCTACTAAGAGAAGGCGCTTAGACGCCGGCCTGAAGGCCAGCTCTACCCGAATCCTGCATTGCGACGAGTTTTTCGGCACGACTAAAAGTCGTGCCCTGATACGCCTAGAACGATCGATTTATGAGATGACTCCTAGCCGTCCGCCTGGGTTTCCTGTGCGAGCCGTCACTCATACCGTAGCGCTTCCACCGGATCCAGCTTCGAGGCACGCAAAGCCGGCACCATTCCGCTAAGTACGCCCACCAGCAACAGCACCACTGAAGAGCCCAGCACCGCAAACGCGGAAATCTGCAGATGAATGTCGCCTTTGCCGGTCGGGTCTTCGAAGAGCGGGCCGAGCATCGGCAGGGTAGGAATGACCATCGAGAGCAGGTACGACAGCACGACACCGATTACGCCGCCCAAAAGCATCAGCAGCATCGTCTCGGCCAGAAACTGAAAGCGGATATGCCATTTGCGGGCCCCGAGAGCGCGGCGCAAGCCGATCTCGCGGATGCGTTCATCGACTGAAACCAGCATGATGTTCATTACCCCGACGCCGCCGATCCCGAGCGTGAGCGCGCCAATGAACAGCAGCAACACCTGCAGACCAATCGTCAGCCCGTCGATTACAGGGCGAAACTCTTCGCGTCCGAACATCTGGATGGCCTTCACATCGGTGGGTGAGAAACCCTGGCGTTGCGCAATCGTCGCCAGCACCTGGGCCTTGGCTTTTTTCTCAAACTGCGGCGCCACCGGCGTGAATACCATCACCTGCGCGTAGCGCGTGTTCCATACATCGCCTGCCGCCGAGAACGGAATGAAGACTGACTTGTCGTCGCTGGTGAAGTAATTGGAGAGCTGGATCTTGCGGTCCATGACGCCGATGACGGTGAAGCGCACGCCGGCTATCTCTACCGTTTCGCCAATGGCATTCCGGCCGCTGAAGAGCTGGTCCTTCACCTTGAAGCCTAAGAATGCCACCCTGCGCCGCTCGACTTCGTCGCCGGGATTCAGCCAGCGGCCTTCGACCGCACGCTCGTTGCGCATCTCGCCATACTCGGGACAGACGCCGCGAATCGCCGTATTGGCCAAGCGGTCTCCATAGGAGATAGGGAGAAACTTGACCGTTTCCAGGCAGGCGTGGCGAACCATCGTGGCCTCGTTACGGACAGCCTCAAGATCGTCGCGCTCAAACTTGACTTGCTTTCCGGCGCGTTGTCCCCCTGGTTGTTCGCTGGTCTGCGCCGGCCACGCGATGACGGTGCTGCTGCCAAAAGCGTCGAAGGCAGCCACCAGGACGTGGCGAAATCCGCTGCCATACGCGATCAACAATGTGACAGCTACAATGCCCCAGACAATCCCCAGCATCGTAAGCATGCTGCGCGAGCGACTCCGTCGAAGCGCGGTCCACGCTTCCTGCACGATCTCCCGCATCATGGAAAGTGCGGCTCGCATGGCTATCCGCCTGCCTCGTAACGCAAGGCCTCAATAGGGTCGATCGACGCGGCCCGTCGCGCCGGATACATTGCCGCAAGAATGGCTACCAGCCCCAGCAATGCGACCGACAACAGGCCCGATTGCCAGGTGGGCAACAGTCCGGCGAAATACTGTGGCATCGGCAGCAAATCGATCAACGCGCAGAATCCAAACGAAATGCCCATGCCCAGGGCGCCGCTGACGAAGACGACAATCAAGGTCTCCACAAAAAACTGCATCATGATGTTGTGCGAGAGCGCCCCCACAGCCTTGCGGACTCCGATTTCGCGAGTCCGCTCCCGCACCGCCACCAGCATCACGTTCATTACTCCAAGTCCCCCGAGGAAAAGTGTCGTCAGGCCAACGGCCCCGAGGAAGTATTTCATGCCATCGGTCATGGCCTTAAAGGCTTGTGCTTCCTCGATCGTGTCCCAGACCGAGGCTGCCTCTTTGTCGTGCGGATCGAAACCGTGCAGCCGTGCCAGGGAAGCAAGCACTTGTCCCTTGCAGGCCTCGTGCTGCTCGACCGACTTTGGCGTGACCAGAAGCTGATCAAATCCATGAAGCGTCGCCGGCGGCTTGTTCGGAAAGTCCATGTGCATCGCCGAATAGGGGACATAGATCTTGTTGATGTCAAAGCCGTCGTAGCTCGAGTCCTGGTCCTTCGTTTTCATGACCCCGATCACTTCATAGGGAATGTCGTCGAGATAAATCTTCTCGCCGACAGCCCGGCGTCCGCCAAAAAGCTGCTTCTTCACCTCGGTGCCCAGGAACGCCACTCTGCGGCTCTCTGCCAGGTCGCTCCAGTCGTAGAAGCGTCCATCGGCCACGCCGATGCTGCGAATGTCGGCGAACGCGGGATAAGAGCCGGTGACTGTCTGCCCGCTCGCGTTGTAGTTGCTATGAATTTTGGCGCGGCTGGTTTCGAGTTCCGGGATGACCCACTCGCAGTCAGGAGAGTCGGATTGCAGGACCGGTATGTCCGTGTCGACGAACTCAATCCGGCGGCCGGCACGGGTTCCGCCCGCCTGCAGGCTGGTGCGGCCGGCAAAGATGATCATCAGGTCTTTGCCGAAGTTAGCGGAGACTTTGGCTTGCCCAACCCGCAGACCCTCGCCCGCGGCCACCATCAACACGATGGAGATCACGCCCCAGGCAATACCGAACATGGTCAGTGCGGTACGCAGCTTGTGCGACCACAGTGTTTCAAAAACGTCGCGGATAAGGTCGCGAAGAACCATCTTGGGCCGGCAGCGACTCGGGAGAACGCAGAGCCACTCACCAGGTAATACGCTGGCGAAGGGTGAGAAGTTCCTTGGTAGTACTCCGAACCCAGACCCCTTCGCGCTGGGCCCGGTCTCACCTTATCGCAACCAAGCGCCGCTGTGCTTTCCGTTCCGGGATTGCGAGTGACAAGGCCCGTTCGCGCCAGCTATCCTTCCGCCCTGCAGCAGAGCTCACGTAGAATTGGTGCGGAATTGATCCCAAATGCAAACCTTGTCGCACCTACTGCCATCGCGGCGGCAACGTTCGCTAGCCGGAAGGAGAAAAAGGAATGCTCTCTCAGACAACCGCTGTAAAGTTGACATTGGCAGCCCTTGTCATTTCAGGCATGTTCTTGGCAACTCGGGCCTTCGCCGCCGACATAAAAGGTCAGGTGATGGGCGGAGGATCGCCTATCGCTCAATCCACGGTCACACTTTGGGCTGCAAGTTCTGGCGCACCCAAGCAGCTCGCGCAAACCAAGACCGACGATGAAGGCCGATTCGAAGCAAGCACCGCGGGAGCGCCGGCCGATTCCAGTCTCTATCTCACGGCAGCCGGAGGCATTCCTGCGAAAAACAAGACGGGTGGCGACAATCCGGCTATCGCGCTGCTGGCGGTTGTGGGCAGCAGACCTCCGGCCAATGTCGTTATAGACGAGATGACGACGTTGGCATCAGTCGTCACCCACACACAGTTGATCGACGGCGCGACGATCCAGGGCTCGCCGCTGCAGCTGCGCATTGCCGCCGGGAACGTGCCCAACTTCGTGGATCTCGAAACCGGCGGCTACGGACCGACCATTCTGGGCGCTCTCAATAGTGCGCAGACACCGACGATGGCCAACTTCGCCACTCTATCCAGCATTCTGGCAGCGTGCGTCACGCGGTTGAGGTCTGATGCGTGCAGCAGTCTCTTCTACGTGGCCACGTCTCCGACGGGCACCTACCCAAAGGACACTCTGGCGGCCACTGAGTCTATCGTCCGTTACCCCTCGCACCAGGCTGACAAAGTTTTCGACTTGCTCAACTACTTCTATCCGCTCCCACCACCCAACACGCCCGGCAAGCTCTTGCGGCCTACGCCATTCCTCCCCTATTTGACCTTCGCGCCCAGTGCCTGGATCTTTCCGCTTAAGTTCACGGGCGGTGGCTACAGCGGAGGCGGGAAGCTCATGATTGACAGCGAAGGCAATGCCTGGGTTGCCGATAACTTCACGGTCGGGGCAGAAAACCAGGATGCCTCATGGACCGGCGGCCTCACCAAGTTCGCGCCCAACGGGGAAGCGCTTTCGCCCAGCCCTTTAGGCTTCAGGGGCGGAGGTATCGCAGGCCCGGGTTTCGGCTTGACCCTCGACGCACAAGACAACGCCTGGGCCACCAGCTTCACCGGAGAGAACATCACGAAGTTCGACAAGAACGGCAAGCCACTATCGCCCCCGGAGGGCTGGAACTTTAACCGCCAGATCAGCCAGATGCAGGGCATCATCGCCACGCCCGGCGGAGATATTTGGACGCTCGACCTGATCAAGGGCCAGGTCGTGAAGCTTCCCCAAGGCGACCCGTCCAAGGCCCAGTTTTTCTGTCAAAACAAGACTGGCGATCCGCTGAAGAACCCCTGCAAATTAATGGGGCCGTTCGCTCTCGCCATCGACCAGCAAGACCGTATCTGGGTTACCAACGCCGTCGCGGACCACGTTGTTCGTTTCCCCGCTTCTGATCCCGAAAAGTTTGAAACCTTCAAGGTGGGATACTCCGCCAGCGGTCTCGCCGTCGACAGCCTGGGCAACGTCTGGGTCACGAACAAATTGGGGAGCTCGCCCAAGGGCGCATTGAAGTTCGCGGAAATGCTGGCCGCCTTTAAATTCAACTTCGACAAGGACCCCGACGCCGGACAACGAGCGACCAAAGTACTGGTGCCTGCCATGGCTGAGGAGAAATCGGGCTATGAAGGGGGAAGCATTACCGTGTTGCGTCCCGACGGGACTGAAGCATCTTTCTCGCCGGTTTACGGTAAGGGCATCGTCGGCCCGTGGGCGGCTTCCGTGGATGGCAACGACAACATCTGGATCTCCAACTTCAGCACGATGTCGGCCGGAATCGTGGAATTGTGCGGCTTCCGCACCGAGCATTGCCCCCCGGGGGTAAAGACGGGAGACGCCATTTCGCCTCCGAGTGGCTATGTCGGTGGAGGATTGCAGTTGATGGTTGATGTTGGCATCGGTCCCGCCGGAGATGTCTGGGTGACCAACAACTGGCAGGTGTATCAGGATGCCATGGGCAAGGTTGATGAAGCACTACAAACTCAAGGCGCCGGCCAGGGCGTGGTTGTCTTCTACGGCATGGCGAAGCCCGTCAAGACTCCGCTGATCGGACCGGCGAAGCCGTACTAGCACACGCGCCGCACAAGCCGCTCTTCGGATAGTTGGCGCGAGATCGCCCATGCACACGATATCCGGTGGCAGTCCGCGCAAACACAATCCTGAGGAGATTCCATGCTGCGGCATGGGAGACCGCCAAGCATGATCCCTAAGAAGTCCAAAAACATGCACCGCACAGTCCTTCGGCTCGCCGATCTGGACCCTTTCCTTGGCTGGCGGCAAGCGACCTGACTGGAATATCTTGAAAGAATGAAACCGCTCTCGCTCCTACCGTTTGCTGTTGCTCTGCTCGCAGTCATGCCGGCATTCGCCCAGCAGAGCGGGCCCTCTAACGAGAAGCCTGCAGCCCAGTCCGGTGTTAGCGGGTTGCCTCTGAACTTCGAGCGCCATACGGGCGACCTGGAGGCGATGGTCAAGCGAGGGAGCATCCGAGCCCTTGTCTTGTATAGCCGCTCAGGCTTCTTCTACGTTGATGGAAAGCCCGAGGGCATTGCTTACGAGGCATTGCAATCCTTCGAAAAGTTCGTCAATCAGAAGCTGCGCACCGGGCAGCAGGTGCAGGTTACATTTATTCCGGTCCGCCCCGATCAATTGGAATCGTATTTGAACGAAGGCATCGGCGATCTGGTCGCGTACCCGGTGGCCATGACTCCGGAACGCGCACAGCAGGTCGCATTCACGGTTCCGCTTGAAACGGACGTGAAGCAGATTCTTGTGACCGGAAAGAACTTCGGGTCAGTCGCGTCGTTGCAGGACCTGAGCGGGAAGAAAGTCTTCGTCAATCCCCTCACCACATACTACGAGAATTTGCAGAAAGTGAGCGATTCACTTGTCAAGCAGGGGAAGAAGCCCATCCTGATCGAGAGCGCTGACAAGAACCTGTTGGACGAAGATCTTATGGAGATGGTGAACGCCGGCATACTTCCCGCAACCGTTACCATCACGGAGCGCGCCAAGCTGTGGGCCAGCGTTTTTCACGATATCACTCCTCAGCCCAATATCGTCATTGCGAACCAGGAGGACCTGGCGTGGGCAGTCCGTAAGAACAATCCGAAGTTCAAAGAGCTGGTGGATGAATTCGTCAGGACCCACGCCGCGGGAACGTCGTTCGGTAACACCCTGATACGGCGATACCTGCAGAGCAACCGGTGGATCACGAATCCGACCGATGAAGAACAAATCAAGAAATTCAATCAGTTGGCGAATTTCTTCAAGACCTATTCCTCGCAATATGGCTTCGACTACCTGATGGTCGTGGCCCAGGGCTACCAGGAGTCCCAGCTCAACCAGGCCGTAAGAAGTCCTGGGGGCGCAGTTGGGGTCATGCAGGTCAAGCCGTCCACTGCGGCGGCCCCACCCATCAGTATCCCTGACATTGGGAGCGCCGAGAACAACATTCACGCCGGAGTAAAGTTGCTGAATTCTATTGCTGGAAACTATTTCAGCGACCCGAAGATTGATCCGATGAACCGCCTGCTGCTGACTTTCGCGGCGTATAATGCGGGCCCGAATCGCATCGCCGAACTTCGCAAGGAAGCGCCGTCCCATGGGCTGGATCCCAACGTGTGGTTTGGCAACATTGAATTGATGGTGTCCCAAAACGTGGGAGAGACGACCGTCCAATATGTCAGCAACATTTACAAGTACTACATCGCATACAAGCTGGTGGTCGAGCAAGGGCAATCGCTGCAGTAGGGCGCATAGCTTTATCGAGACTCTGAGCGCCGGTCGATCGTTCCGAGGGCTCGGCTCGTCGGAACCGGTTCGTTCGTCTACCCCGAACATAAGTGTGGTGAAACCCAATACGGTAAACATTCACGCCGACGACGACGAACCAGCTTACAGGGACATTACCTTGGTAATAGCGGTTTCGGCATATTGACCTGCGCGCTCCGATCACTATGCTCAAGGTCAGGGTTGCGGAAGCCGCGGGAGTTTGTGTTGCCCTCGTCTTCGTCCCGGCGGCCTTCAGGAGCGCTGCTCAAGCGAGGTCATTGACATCCCGGCATTATGACAACCCAGTGGGCGTTCTTTGGTTTGTCCACGTCAAATAATGGGCTAAGTCCCTGCGGCTCAATATTTTACCCATAAGTACTTTGCTATCTATATTTTGGCGGGGAATTCATGTCCAAACTGTTGATTCTAAAGAGTGCCGTAGGGGAGGAGGCAGCGTTATCGGACATCGATTTTCGCCCTCCCCACCCTTCAATCCACGGGCATTTCAGAGACTGCGCACAGCTGAGCCGCGAGCCACCGATCGAGTTCCGCCAGCGCCCGCTCACAAACCATCGCGTGGCGCTGCTTCTTGTCGCGAATGCGTCGGCGGGCGGCTTCCTCCAGAGGCTGAAGCAAGTCGAACGTGATGTTGGCCGGCTGAAAGGTCTTCGCTTCAGCGTGGCAGATATAGTTCACGAGCGAGCCGAAGGCCGTGGCCCGCGGAGCAGGAACGATCTTCGCGTCGACCGCAAGAGCTGCGGCATGCATTCCCGCAAGCAGTCCTGTGGCGATGGACTCAACGTAGCCTTCGACGCCGGAAATCTGTCCCGCAAACAGCACGTTGGGATGCTCCTTCATCTGCAGCGTCTCGCGCAGAAGCATCGGCCCGTTGATGTAGGTGTTGCGATGGATCTGGCCGAAGCGCAGAAACTTCGCGTTCTCCAGCCCGGGAATGAGTCGCAGAACGCGCGCTTGCTCGCCAAACTTCAAATGATTTTGAAATCCCACCAAGTTGTACGAGTCGGCGCGCAGGTTTTCCTGCCGCAGCTGCACGACGGCGTAGGGCATGTGCCCGGTGCGAGGATCGCGCAAGCCGACCGGCTTCATCGGCCCAAAGCGCAACGTGTCGCGGCCACGACGGGCGATCTCTTCGATCGGCAGACAGCTCTCGAAGTAATTCAGGTTCTCCCAGTCTTTTGCGTCGACCGAATGCGCCTCGATCAGCGCCTCGAGGAAGCGGTCGTACTCGTCCGTCGTCATGGGACAATTAATGTAATCGGCGCTGCCCTTGTCGTAGCGCGCGGCCATGTAGACGCGCGACATATCGATGGAATCGGCTTCGACGATGGGACTGATTGAATCGTAGAAATAAAGCTGCTGGCTGACGCTAAGGCGAAGAATCTCTTGCGTCAAAGCGTCAGAGGTCAGGGGTCCTGTCGCGACCACGGTAATAGCGTGGGCCTCGTCGATGGCCGTCACTTCCTCACGCACGATGTGGATAAGAGGCTCGGCTTCGATTGCCGCGGTTACGGCTTCCGAGAACTTTTCGCGATCGACAGCCAGAGCATGTCCGGCCGGGACTGCGTAAGCACGAGCGATCTCCAGCAGGAGTGAGCCGGCCCGGCGCATTTCTTCCTTGAGCAGCCACGGCGCAGTATTTTCCGAGTCGGACTTCAGGGAATTGGAGCAAACCAGCTCGGCAAAGTTTGCGGTTTGATGTGCAGGAGTCGAGCGTACCGGCCGCATTTCCCACAACTCCACAGCCCGTCCTCGACGTGCACATTGCCAAGCCGCTTCCGAACCAGCGAGGCCGGCGCCAATAATGCGTATAGGTTTTGCCATGAAGCTAGTTAATTATACGGGTGGGAAATGATTGGAGATGGTGGATGACACTTCTTGTCAGCCCGCACATATCGCGAACCTCCCGAGGCTCAGGTTCTGCGGTTTGGTTGAATGAAATGGAGTGTAGGCGCGGCGGAGCCGCAGGTCCCTCACCCCTGAAGGGATTCGGCATGACAAACACTGCTACGACGGAACGACAATCGGCCGAGCTAATGGCGAAGAGTTAAAGCGAATAGCCGGTAGAGAGTAGAGAATGCGAATCGCCGAAAGCGGATAGCACCTTCACAGAATCAACCTCTCGTCCCCCACGCGACGTGTCACGTGTTCACGATCCAGATATTCCAGCAACGGAATTGCATACTTGCGCGAGACGCCCGCAAGATCCTTGAAGACGGCGACATTCAGCTTCGGCGTCTTTGGCTTCTGCGCGACGATCAGATTTCGCAACTTCTCCAACGCATCGCGGTGAAAGACCAGGTCGTCACCAAGCTTCAACAGAATCCGGTCGCGAAGTAAGAGGGTAACGATTTTTTGCGCACGGGCTCTGTCGACCGGCAGCGAGGCCAGCACGTCTTTAAGGGCCGGAACCTGAAGACCGGCGTTGGCGAAGGCCTCTTCAATCCGCTTCTTCGCTTCCGCTTCCTCGTCGCGCATCACGACACCGCGGCCGGCTACATGCACCTGTTCCCCGCTGACGGAGATCTTCTTTTCGTGAACGGCGGCATCGAGGGCGATTTGAAAGATCTCGGAGCGCAACCCCAGCTGTTCGCGTAGTTCTTCTTTGCTGATGCCAGCAACCAGCGGATTCGTCTTATGAAACCGCACCACCTGCGTTTGTAGCGCGGCGACGAGCGTCCGCAGGGTGTCGTAGTGCAACAGCAGACCATTCACATTCACCACGCTGCCGGACTTGGCCAGTCCGTTCGCCAGGCCTTGGATTTGAGCCGGTAACCAGCCGGTTGCCGCAACGGCTTCGCTTACCGATAGACCATCCATGCCGCGGCGGAGAACGCGAGCGAGCAACGCGTCTGGAGGAGAAGCATTCTCCAGCGTCCGCAAGAAGGCGAGCCGCTCGTCGGACTTGATGCGCCGCGCGGGTTCGGATGCGTCCAGCACTCGTCCGCCGCCGATGGTGATTACTGGAGAAAACTGTCGCACGATGAAGCGGTCCTCCGGGAGCAGCAGCATCGGATGGTCGAGCTTCAGCCGCGCGAAACCGCTCTCGCCGGGTTTCAGTAATTTTGCCCCGAGGAGGCTGACTTCCGCGATGGTCTCTCCGGTGAACGCGTGCAGGTGGATCCGCGCGCGATCGCGCATCGGCTTGGCGCCCGCTAGAAGATCGATGCGGACGCCAAGCCGCGAGGCCGGCTGGAACAGACCAGTGGGAGTGAGCATCATGCCGCGCGCCAACTCGGAGGTTTCCACTCCGGCCAGGTTGACGGCGGTGCGCTGCCCGGCGATGGCCACCTCCGCCGGTTGGCCATGGACCTGGACACCTCGGACGCGCAGCCGTCTGCCGCTGGGATGGAGCTCCACTTCTTCTTCTTTGCGAATTGCGCCCGAGATAAGGGTTCCAGTCACCACCGTTCCAAACCCTTTCATCGTAAATACGCGGTCGATCGGCAGGCGAAGCACGGCACTTGAGTCTTTTGCGGGAATCTCCGCCGCGAGTCGCGTGAGTTCGGTTTTCAGCTCTTCGAGACCGGCACCGGTCTTCGAACTGACCGCGATAATCGGCGAACGCGAGGCGTCGAGGAACGATCCTTTCAAGAAGTCCGCAACTTCGAGCCGTACGACCTCAAGGGTGTCTTCGTCGACCAGATCGCTCTTGGTGAGAACAGTAATTCCCCGTTGCACACAAAGGAGGCGGCAAATGTCAAAGTGTTCGCGGGTCTGAGGCTTGACCGATTCATCCGCTGCGATCACCAGCAAAACCAGATCGATGCCACCGATGCCAGCGAGCATGTTGCGAACGAAACGCTCGTGACCCGGTACGTCAATAAAGCCTACGCGCAAAGCCTCGCCTGACGGACTGTTTAGATCGAGGTTCGCGAATCCGATATCGATGGTGATGCCGCGCCGTTTTTCTTCCTCGAGCCGATCAGGGTCGGTGCCTGTCAATGCCCGCACCAGCGCGCTCTTGCCGTGATCGATGTGCCCCGCGGTACCGACTATGACCGCCTTCATGCACTTAAGTGTAATGGACAATTTATGGAACTCTGGAAGACTCTCCCGAGGAATGACATAGATGGCTGCGTTTGTGCGAAAATAGATACAGGGAACTTGCAGCAAGCTGCCGGGTTTACTACGGTTGCGCCATCCTTGGGATTTTTGCGTTCTCCCGGGAATCGACGGGCGTCTAAGTGGTTGAGCTCAAGGCGTACTTGATCCAGACGGATGGCATCGATACTCACACCTCCAGATACACCGACCGGCTCTTCCTCCGAGGACGAGCGTCAAGTCGGCTTGTGGAACGATACAGTTCCTGATTTCGAGCTCACACCTCACGTCCTGATTCGGCTGGAAGATGATCTGGAGCGCGCGCGCATGCGTGAAGCGTTCTGGATCTCGGTGGTCGTCCACCTGCTGGTTGTAATCTTTCTTGCCTTCTCGCCTAAACTTTTTCCGGGATTACGTGGTGTCGAGCTTCTAACGCCGTCAGACCTGATGCGCGACAAGCAGCTCACTTATCTGGACATGCCTCCCGACATGCAGAAGCCTCCGCCCAAGGCCCCTCCCGAGGCCAAGGCGTCGGACAAGAACCGCATCGCCATGAGCCGGCATCCCTCGCTCGACAAAAAGACGCTGGAGGAATTGAAGCGTGCCGGCACACCCGGACCGCGAGTTCCACAAGCGCCTCCGTCGCAGCAGGCGCAGACGTCGCCTCCGACGCCGCAGGGGCAGCCTGCACCGCAGCCGCAACAACAGCCACAGCAGCAAGCGCAGTTGGAGCCGGTGCCCAATCCCAAGCTGCCTAGTCCGCAGAGCGGCGGCGCGCCTAACTTTGCGCAGATGATGAAAGCGCCCGGCGACCTCACGCAACAGGCCGCTCAGTCGGTGGCCTCGCGCCGTGGGGGTTCGTACACCACCGGCGGTGGTGGCGACTATGGCGCGGGACGTGGCGGATCCGCACGGACGGTCGGCAATCTCGAAGTCTTGAGCGATACCCAGGGCGTGGATTTTGGGCCGTACCTGGAGCGCGTGCTGCAGCGCGTGCGCATGAACTGGTACAACCTGATTCCGGAAGCCGCGCGTGCACCATTGATGGAAAAAGGTAAGGTCGCAATCGAATTTGCGATCACCCCTGACGGCAAGGTCGCGGGAATGAAGCTCACGTCTCCGTCTGGCGACGTAGCGCTCGACCGCGCGGCCTGGGGCGGCATTACCGCTTCCAATCCCTTCGCGCCGTTGCCGAGCGAGTTCCACGGCCCCTACCTCGCGTTGCGCTTCCGCTTCTACTACAACCCCGCCAAAGGCGATCTCGAGTAACCGCTCCCGTTCAACCGCCGGCGTAAAATTAGGCTGTGAGCAACTCTCTCCGAAGTCCCCTCAAACCCAGCATCGAGCCTAAAAAGCAGGCGGAACTCTGGCTGAACCGCCAGCGTTCGCGTGAGCGGCGCAAGATTATCGGCTTGTTGCTGATCGCCCTGCTGATTCTGGTGATCGCATTCGTGCGCTTCGGCCGCACTATTCCGTGGGGCGCCCGCTGAATGAGCGTGCCTGAACCGTTGCTGGTCGTTATCGTCGGTCCTACAGGTTCGGGAAAATCATCACTGGCGGTCACCCTGGCGCAGCGGTTCAACGGCGAGGTGGTCAGCTGCGACTCCGTTGCCGTTTATCGGCATTTCGAAATCGGAAGCGCCAAGCCCACGGGGGAACAGCGTGCAGCGGTCCCACACCATCTGATCGACGTGACGGAGCCCCAGGAAGCTTTTACCGCTGGCGAATATGCCCGGCAGGCTCGATCGGCGATCAACGCAATTGCCATGCGTAAACGGCTGCCCATCGTGGTGGGGGGAACCGGACTTTACCTGCGTGCTCTGCTCGAAGGGCTGTTCTCGGGACCAACCCGTTCCGACGAGATGCGCGACCGGTTGCGGGCGTTGGCCGCATGTCGAGGTTCGTTGTACCTGCATCGCATTCTTCGCCGGCTTGACCGCGCCGCTGCTGAAAGAATTCACGCCAACGACGTCCCCAAGCTCATCCGCGCAATCGAAGTCTGTCTGGGGGCACGCGCGCCTATGACCCAGCTATGGAAGGGCCCGCGCGACCCACTCTGCGGGTTTCACATCCTTCGCATCGGCCTTGAACCGCCTCGTGACGCGCTGTATGTGCGGATCAATCAGAGGGCCAGCGAAATGTTCCGATCAGGCCTGATCGAAGAAACGCAAGTATTGCTTCAGCGGTACGAGGAAGCCGAAAACGTGATACCGCTCAGCGCACTCGGTTACAAACAGGCGGTTCAGTTTCTGCGTGGCGAGCTTACGCGAGAACAGGCAATCTCGGCCGCCCAGCAGGGCCACCGCAACTACGCGAAGCGTCAGATCACATGGTTTCGTCGCGAGCCGGAGGTAGCTTGGCTGCCGGGTTTCGGGGATGATCCGGACGTCGAGGTCCGCGCAGAGACGTTGATTTCGAACGCAAACCAAACCGTTTGATCGATCTCTGGTGCTTCTGATTGTGAGCAGGCTTCTGCCTTCTGCTATCGTTTGCAACATGCCCCGGTTTGTTGCCTACCTGTTGATTCTGCTGCTGCTCCTATCGTCCCTCGCTTCCGCAAGAAAGCAGGAATTTCAAAAGCCCGGCCCGGTGCATCTCGACAAGCAAGGAGAAAAATGGGCCCGCAAGTCGCTGAAGAAGATGAGCCTGGAACAAAAGATCGGCCAGATGTTCATCATCTGGTCGCACGCGCAGTTCACCAACGTGAACAGCCCCGAATACATCAGCCTGCGCGACACCATGCGCAAGTATCACATTGGCGGATTCGGAGTGACCGTGCGTTACGAAGATGGATTCCTCTACAAGAACGAACCACTCGAAGCCGCCACACTGATCAACCAGTTGCAGATGGATTCAGAATTCCCGCTTATCTTTGCCGCTGATTTCGAGCGAGGCTTGGGCATGAGGTTCAACGGGGCAACGGGCTTCCCGCACGCGATGGCGTTCGGCGCGACTGGCGACGTCGACTTTGCGCGACAGTCCGGGCAAATCACGGCGCAGGAAGCGCGCGCCATCGGCGTGCAATGGAACTGGTTTCCCGTCGCGGATGTGAACTCCAATCCCGCGAATCCAATCATCAACACCCGTTCTTTCGGCGAGGATCCGAAAGAAGTCGGCGACATGGTGGCCGCTTACATTCAGGGCGCCCATCAGTTTGGCATGCTGGCCACGGCCAAACATTTCCCGGGACACGGCGATACCGATACCGATTCACATCTGGCAGTGCCGCACGTCAACGCCGATCGCGCTCACCTTGACAGCATCGAGCTTCCGCCATTCTACGCAGCCATCAAAGGAGGCGTAGACGCGATCCTGGTTGCTCATATTGTTGTCCCGGCGCTTGATCCTGATCCCAATCGCGTGGCGACGATTTCGCCCGTGATCATCACCGATCTGTTGAAAAAGCAGATGGGCTTTCAGGGCCTGGTGATCACGGATGCTCTGGACATGAACGGTCTCACGAAACTATTTCCGCCCGGACCCGCCGGAGCAGCGCGCGCAGCGGTCGAATCGGTGAAGGCCGGCAACGATGTCCTGCTGATTCCTTCAGATCTCGACAGTTCTTATAACGGCTTGCTGCAGGCAGTTCGCAGCGGCGAGATTCCCGAGTCGCGCATCGATGCCTCGGTGCTGAAGATCCTGGAATCCAAAGCCTCGGTCGGCCTAAACAAGGCAAAGCTCGTGGACATCGACGCCGTCACTCGCATCGTCGCCCAACCTAAGAATCTGGCGACGGCGCAACTGATTTCGGACCGCGCGGTCACACTGGTTCGCGATAATCACAAAGTTCTGCCGCTTAGGGAAACACCGAATGGAACCAATCCGCCACGCACTGCGTATCAAACAGCAGAGGAGATACGGAATCATACGGTCCTCCTCATTTTTACGGAAGATGCACGTTCTGATTCCGGACGCACCATGGACCAGCAGCTCAGGCAACGGATTCCCGATGCGAGGGTAATCTACATCGACCCACGAGACGCACCAGGCATGACCCAGCCGGTCATGGATGCGGTGCAACAGGCGCAGACCGTAATCGCCGCAGTCTTCGCGGTGCCGGTTGCGGGCAGGGTGGTACGTGCGGCGTCGGGCGCGGCCGGCAATCAGGTTGCTCTACGAGACGCGTCAGCCGAGTTGCTCCAGAGTGTCATTCACGCCGCCGCCGACAAGACCGTGGTAGCGGCCATGGGCAATCCTTACATCGCGCAGCAACTACCGGAGGTCCAGACCTATATGTGCACTTTCTCGAACGCCAACGTATCGGAGTTCAGCGCAATCAAGGCCATGTTCGGGGAAATCCCCGTTTCCGGAAAATTACCGGTAACGATACCGGGCATAGCGGATCGCGGCGTGGGGCTGGTTGCTCCAGCCAAATCCTCAAGCGGAGAATTGCAATGAAAACTATCTCTATCGGATGTCCCGTATGCATCCTCGTCGTCACTCTTAGTGCAATGCTGACTGGGTGCAGCGTTCACGTAGACGACAAGGACAAGCAGAACGCAAAGGTCGATATCCAGACTCCGTTCGCCAACCTCAAAGTGAACACCGATGAAAAGGCTGTCGATAATGGAATCCCGGTGTACCCTGGGGCGCGGCCGCGGCCTCAAGGCGACGGCGACAGTCATCGCGCTAACGTCAACATCGCGGGCATTGGATTCGGGCTCAAGGTGGTGGCTGCTGAATACCTCACCGATGACGCTCCCGAGAAGGTGAAGTCTTTTTACCAAGACAAGTTAAAACGCTGGGGAGACGTGGTTGTCTGTAAGGGGCATAACGATAACGGCGGATACGAACATCAGGGCGACAACGGAAGCGCCAAGGTGAATTGCAGCGACAGCAGTGGCAATGGCTACGAAGTCAAGGTTGGTACCAACGACAATCAACACCTCGTATCAATTGAGCCGGACGGTAAAGGAACGCGTTTCGGCACAGTGCTCATTCAGGTCCATGGCAAGAACGACAAGGACGGCGAACTGTAAGCTCGCCGCAGGTGGTTCACTTCGCACGGAAAGCCCACGGAAAGTATGGCGTACTAAATAATCGGATGGGCGCTCGCCGCGGTTGCAGGCGAGGAACAACTACTGTAACGTTTTTTCGGTGGACAACCCCTGCTACAACTGTAAGGCGCCGGTTCCAGAGGGCGTCCCGTTCTGCCCCTCCTGCGGGGCTCCGCAAATCCGGGTCGTTTCCCCTGAGGCCGAAAACGAGTCCGCGACTCCGACCGTGGAACCGACACTGCCGCAGCCGCCAGAGCTTGCGCCCGATGGCTCCTGGGCTCACCGTGATTCGGTCCGTCCGCCGGGAGCAGCCAGCGCGATTCGATGGGACGTCGCATGGAAGGGCGCGCTGCCCGCAGGCATCGTGGCGTCGTTCCTCACAGCATTACTGGCCGGCATTCCAGGCATTTCGATGTTGTGCTGTGTGTGGTTGCTGGCGGCCGGAGCAATTTCCGTTCTTCGCTACCAAAGGCAGCAGCCGGACACCATCGTGACGCCAGGTATGGGGGTGAAGATCGGAGCGCTAGCGGGCGTGTTCGGCTTCATCGTCCACGCGCTCTGGACGGTCATTTCCTTCGTGCGGCTCAAGTCACTCGGCGAAGTTCGCCGTATGCTACAAGAGCAGGCGGAAAAATCGCTAGCCGCAAATCCGGACCCGAAAGCGCGTGAGTTGGTGGAACAATTTGTCGGGTGGATGAGTACGCCACAAGGCCTGGCGACTCTAATGGTCCTGGGATTGATGCTGGTCGCCGTGTTCTTCCTTCTGTTCACTGCCGCCGGCGGCGCCCTCAGCGCTTCGATTTTTCCCCGTCGCAAGAACTTTCGCTAATTACGCCTCGGAGGCGCACGATTACTACCCATACAATCGGCCACCGTTTACCGACGTGTTCACTCTGGACGGTTTACGGGGAGACGCAGGTTAATGTCAAGGTTCATATCAGGCATTACACTCACATCCAGGACGTATCGCTCAAAAAAACGCGAAAGCCCCGTCAGTCATGAGCGGTTACCGACATCGTCTTTGGCCGTAAGATGGTGCGAGTCCTTAGGAGGACTTCATGCTGCGACGTGCCTACTTTCTCCTCTTCGCCTTCGCCCTCACCGCCACCGCCCAAGCTCCTAAGCCGGAGTACCCTGCGACCCATTGGCCCATCCAGAGCGGAAGCTTCGACATCCGTGATTTCCGCTTCGGTACCGGCGAGATGCTGCCCGATCTGCACCTACACTATCTAACTCTCGGGACGCTGCACCGCGACTCCGAGGGCCACGCCGACAATGCCGTTCTTCTCCTGCATGGTACTGGAGGCAGCGCCCACTCCCTACTCAATCCCGTTTTCTCCGACGTCCTTTTCGGCCCCGGCCAGCCGCTCGACATCAACAGGTACTTCATCATTCTTCCCGACGACATCGGCCACGGCGAGTCCAGTAAGCCGTCCGACGGCCTCCGCATGAAGTTTCCCCAGTACACCTACGACGACATGGTTCGCTCGCAGCACCAGATGCTCGTCGAAGGATTGCATGTCGACCATCTCCGTCTCCTCCTCGGCACCTCGATGGGCTGCATGCAGTCCTTCGTCTGGGGCGAGACTTACCCGCAGTTTTCCGACGCGCTGGCGCCCTTCGCCTGCCTGCCCATTGAGATCGCGGGCCGCAACCGCATGTGGCGCTACATGTCCATGCAGTCGATCCGCGACGATCCCGCCTGGGACAATGGCAACTACACCCATGAACCCATCGAGGGACTGCGAGGAGCCGCCGACTTCCTCATCATCGCCGGCTCTGCGCCACAACAGATGCAGAAGGAATTCCCGACCCGCCAGCAGGCTGAGGATTACGTAGAGCGCACCGTCAACGCCCTTGTCGCCCGTACCGATGCCAACGATTTCCTGTACTACGTCAACGCGTCCCGCGAATATAATCCTGAGCCGAAGCTCAGCACCATCACCGCGCCGGTCCTTTGGATCAACTCCGCCGACGACTTTATCAATCCGCCGGAACTGGAGATCGCACAGAAGCTTGTCACCAGGATGCCGCACGCCCGGTTCATTCTCATTCCGGCCTCAATGGAGACCTACGGACACGGCACCCACACCCATGCAGCCGTTTGGAAAAACTATCTAATCGAGTTGCTGCAGGAATCGGCGAAAAAGTAGCCCGCCGCCGTCTGAACAGTCGCAAAATCATGCGTCGTCGCTCCGAAAAATTGCCAAAGGCTGGCTTCCTCTAAAGCAGGTCCTGTCTGTGCAACAATACTCGCGGTCGCTCGACGGAGAAACCTGTGCAGCTTTCCTGGCGCCTACGAAGCCAAGCCCGTGTCTATATCATCTCGATTCTGTTTGGGGCGCTGGCTGGGATCTTCGTGCTCTATCCCACCAACGAATTTGTTTACTTCGAGGAGTATCGGCCGCCAGCGGCGAGCACTGGGATCGGCTTCACGGTCGAACAGATGAGGCGGTCGATGCGCGGCGAGACTCCCAAGAAGACCACCTTTTACGCCCTCGTTGGAGTCATTCTTAGCCTCTCGGCGGCGGCGCTCTTTACCACGTTGCAGCGTCGGTCCGAAGAGATTCAGAGGCTGCACTCAGCGCTCGAAGGCGATCTGACAAAGCTCATTGCACAGGGCGAGAGCGCGAATCTGGAATTCAAATCATCGTTTCGCTGGGACCTGCGGGAAGGCAAGCCGAATCGTGCGCTAGAAGGCGTAGTGCTGAAGACGCTAGCTGGCTATATGAACGGAAGTGGTGGCACGCTGCTGATCGGCGTGGCCGATGACGGAAGCATTCTGGGCCTGCAGCAGGATTACCAAACCCTGAAGAAGCCGGATCGTGATGGCTTCGAGCAGGTATTGATGACCGCCGTCGCGGCGAAACTGGGAGCCGACGCTTGCCGCAGCGTGCAAACCGTCTTTACCCGTGTTGACGAGAAGGATGTTTGCCGGGTGATGGTCATGCCCTCACATCGTCCGATCTATCTGAAGGATGGCGAGAGCCCCAAACTATACGTTCGGACGGGCGTCTCCACCCGGGAGCTAAACGTGCAGGAAGCGATCAATTACACGTCGGCGCGATGGCCGAGGTAAAGCACTGCAAAAAACCCTTTCATTGCGTGTAAAAAAGGGTTCAGGCCACCAATTTGAATGCCGATAACACTCGGGTTTCTTTCAGTGACAGTGTTGAAATTCGAGTACCTTGATCGAGCAGACAGACCGTCCGTGACGGTCCATAATGGGCGGCACTAAAGTCGCTTGATCCTTCCCGGCCCCGGGTACCCATGACAAGAGGATGAGCGAAATACAACGCTAACGCTTAGCTTCTTAACATTTTGGGCCACGCTGAGCATTGTCGAAAACTCGCTTCTAGAGCGGAAACCAAGCCAGGACCAGGGTCCGGCCAACTATGCGTCCTCATCCGCGAGACCAATCGGGGGGGCGGCACGCATTCACGCATTCGAGGAGACGTGATGGATAAGCTCGATCGCACGCAGATTTTCGCCGGGTTCGTCATCATGTTGGCGCTGTTCACGACATCTCCGGCTCGCGCTCAATACAACTTCCAGACCATCATTAGCCCAGGCGATCCTGCATTCACCCAACTCCTGGGGATCAACAACTCGGAAACGATCGCCGGTTATTACGGGGACGGCACGATCATCCCGAACAACGGATTTACGCTGGTGTTGCCCAATCACTACACGCCGGAAAACTATCCCTCGGCCGTGCAGACGCAGGTGATCGGGATCAATGGGCCGGGCAGCAGCGACGGTTTCTATGTCGACTCGGGAGGAGTAACTCATGGCTTTACCTACATCGGCGGGACTTTCGCGACGGTTGACGACCCGAACGGTGCCAATTTCACCCAACTGCTAAGCATCAACAACAGCAACCAGACAGCCGGGTACTATCAGAACGTGAGTGGTACCCAGTTCCCGTTCACCGAAATCGGTGGCGTATTTACCTCTCTCGACTCGCTGCTCCCCAGCAACACCAGCGCGCAGGCGACTGGAGTCAATAATTCGGGGTCGGTCTCGGGTTTCTATGTCGACGCCAGCGGGGTAAATCACGGATTTCTGCTGGTCGGCACGACCGAGACCACGCTGAATGCGCCCGGCGGAGTCTTCACCCAGGCCTTGGGACTGAATAATGCGGGTCAAGTCGTAGGATTCTACATGGATGCCTCGGGCAACATGCACGGGTTCATTTACAACATTGCGGCTGCAACATACCAGGAGATCAACGATCCCAATGGCGTGGACACAACCATTGTGAACGGAATTAACGACAAAGGGCAGCTTGTGGGCTTCTTTGTCGACGGGAACGGGAACACCGATGGCTTTTTCGCATCCGCCACACCCGAACCGGCTTCATTGCTTCTGCTAGGCACGGGATTGATGGGATGGTTCGTGCGACGGCGTCGGCTTTAGGGGCGGAGTGAAATCAAGGAAGGACATAGCCGGAGCCTGGAGCTCCGGCTTCTGATTGACCGCTATTGTTTTTGCGCGTAATAGCCTTTGCGGCTACGAACCTTGTACTTCTTGTTGTCGGCCAAAATGGCGATAGAGTGGAACTGTCCGTTGGGCGTCAAGTCAGCCGGTTTGTACGAGATGCTGTATTGGCTTCGTAGCTCGTCCTGAATTTGCGAGAAGGCATCGGACACGTCCTGGATCTTGAAGGGGAAGAAGGCGCGTCCGCCCGTCTCTTCGGCGAAATGCTCCAGGATCTTGTCCCCACGAAGCTTCAACCCGCTGGTATTGGTGGAGATTGCGTAGATGATGACTTCGGCGCGCTGCGCCATTTCGACGGCTTCTTCGCGCGAGACGCGACTTTGGTTGTCTTCCCCGTCGCTCAACAGAATAATGGCGCGACGGGTTGCAACAGTGCCTTTGTCGTATTGCAGCAATTTGTCGCGGCAGGCGTAGTAGATGGCGTCGTACATCGCGGTGCCACCGCCGGGCCGCAACATGCGCACGCCCTTGGACAGTGCCTCGGTATTGTCGGTGAAGTCCTGTGTTACTTCAGGCGTGGTATCGAAGCCAATGACGAAGGCCTTGTCATCTTTGGGCCGAACAATCTGGTTCAAGAACTCGATGGCGGCTTCCTGCTCGAACTTGAAGCGGTCGCGGACCGAGTTGCTGGCGTCCACCAGCAATCCGACGCGCAACGGGAGATTGGTCTCGCGTGCGAAGTAGCGGATCGATTGCGGCGGCTTGCTGTCGTCCAACACCTTGAAATCGCTTTGGGTCAGGTCCTTCACGAATTTGCCGCGCTTGTCGGTTACGGTGAAGACCACGTTCACCTCGTCGACCTGTTTCCGAATCACCGTGAGCTGCTCATCATCGGGCGCGTCTTTAGCTGGGGTAGCGGCCGCAGATGTGGCTGAAGGCGCGCCACTGGGCAGCACGGACTTCGACGAATCGGCGGGTGCAACGGGTGTCGATGCGCCTCCAGGCTGCGCCGAGGGTGCTGGAACCGGCTGCGGTGGAGGAGCAGGTTGTGGCGTAGCTACTGGCGCGGGGGGCGGCGGCGGATACTTCGTTGCTGACGGGGAGTCAGGAAGCGGCGGCTGTGAGCCAGCCTGCGCTACCAGAAACGACGGCATCCATGCCAGCACGACCAGGAGAATCCAATACTTCATCGCGATGACTCATTATAACTGCTCCAGGACAAACACAAACATCAGCGTAGCTCTTCAAGAAAGTGCGTCAGTTCCGGTGGCAGAGGAGCCTGAAACGACAGAGGGACACCGGTGCGAGGATGGGCAAATTCGACCAAAGCAGCATGGAGAAAATTGCGGTCGAGCCGAAGGACAAGTCTTCCGCCGGCAGCCTGGAGAGGGTTCTGAGGATTAACGGCTGTCGGCCCATCTGTATCGGAAGCAACCACAGCCCGGGTCAGCAGGAGTGCTGCTTGCGCCGCCGCGGCAGAGCGGTCTTTGCGCCGAACCTTGGCTTCGCTTTGCGCCCGCAGCAGACTCGACGCCCCATAGAGCGTATCTCCCACCACAGGATGGCCGATCGATGCCATGTGCACACGGATCTGATGCGTGCGCCCGGTCTCGATTCGAACCTCAAGGAGCGCGAATTTACCGAAGCGCGACTCGATCCGCTCGCGCACTTCATAGTGCGACAAGGCGTTCCGGCCCCCACTGCCGCGTGTCGTCATGCGGATGCGCCGAACGCTGTCGCGGCTAATCTCGGCGCTGATGGTGCCTCGGTCTTTCTCCGGCCAGCCATGAACCAGCGCGACATAGCGCTTCTTCACCGCACGCGCGGCAAACTGCTCGCCTAGCTTGCGATGCGCCACGTCATTCTTCGCAACCAGAATGAGGCCGCTGGTCTCCTTATCGAGTCGGTGTACGATGCCTGGGCGCAATTCGCCGCCCACGTCGGACAGCGCATTAAAGCGATGGAGCAAGGCGTTGACCAGGGTACCGCGATTGCGATCGTCGTCCGTAGCGCCAGCGCCAGCGTGCACCATCATGCCGGCCGGCTTGTCGATGACGGCGAGGTCGTCGTCTTCATAGATCACGTCGAGAGGAATATCCTCGGCCATCGCGCGAAGGGGCGCTACCACTGGATCTCCCAGAATGGTCACGGTCTCTCCGCCCTTCAGCTTTGTCGACGCCTTGGATGGCGAGCCGTTGAGCAGGGCCTGCTTCTGTCCGAGTAACTGCTGCGCGCGTGCCCGGCTGATGTCGGGAAGTTGAGTCACGAGATACTGATCAAGCCGCTGGCCGGCCGCGTCGGGAGGGACAGAGATCGTGATGGGGAAGGGGAGTTTCAAGTTTTGAGTTTGAAGTTTCCGGGTATCAAAGAACAAGTTGCCCGTTCTGCGCTGTAATTCTGAGCGGAGTGGAGTCCGCCATTGAGGACAAACGCAGTCGAAAGACCTCTCTTACCTCGACCAAACAAGTAGCCCGGGCGCTCCTTCGATTCGCGACGGAAAATTCGAAGTTGAAATTGTCCTTCTACTCGAAATTGGTTTCCGCCCCTGGGCTTCTAGTGCGTCGCTTTCAATGGACTCGGCTGCCGCAGGGGAGCACGGCGCATCCACAAAATACCGCCAAAGATAACCAATCCCAGAGCGATCAACTGGGTGTCGGACATAAATCCGAGGAAATGTCCTCGCCCTTCATCGCCACGGAAGAACTCGATGAAATAGCGGCCGATGCCGTAGATGATCATGTACGTCCCGATGATTTCGCCTTCGAACTTCTTGCGGCGCATGAGCCACACCAGGAACACACAGTTGCAGAGTTCGAGAACCATTTCGTACAACTGCGTCGGATGTAGCGGGATGTGCAGTGGCGTGTCGGTAATTTCGTTGGCGAGGGGGTTCGTAAACGTCACCGCCCATGGAACATGGGTGGGTTTGCCGTAGCAACATCCGGCAGCGAAGCAGCCGACGCGTCCAAAGGCGTGACCCAGCGCGAGCCCGGGGGCAAACACGTCGCAGGTGCGCAATACGGGCAGATCATTTCTGCGCATGTACCAGATGCACATGAGCAGCGACAGCAGGACACCGCCTGACCACACGCCGCCCGCTTGCAAGGTCGACAGAGTGAAGATGTCACCCGGGTGTTGAAGATAGCGTGGGTCGACGGCGAACATCAGCAACTTCGCACCGATGATGCCGGACAGGATGGCGATCATGCCAAGGTTCCAAAGCTTGTCGGGATTGAGACCTTGCTCGGTGCCAAGTTTGACGATGAGCAGCAGGCCGAAGATAAGGCCCAGCGCTGCCATGACGCCGTAGGTCGGCAGGCTAAAGTTGCCAAAATGCACTAAACGAGGGAACACGGTCCTATTTTAGATGCTGAGAAGGGCGGAATGACGCTGTTTGCTATTCGCCTTTCGCCAGAGAAGCCTTGCCCCTAATCGGGTCCGTGCCGTTGGCTTTCCGGCTAGAGCCAAGGCCAGCGATCTGAGGTGAACCGAATCCGGGAGTTCTGCCGAAAGGCGAAGAGCGAATGGCGAAAAGCAGAACTTGAAAAGCCGACCCGCGTGGCCGTGGACGGTGGGCCGTCAATGAACCCGTCCTATACGGTGGGAACCCGCCGCAGCTCTTTAGGCATTTCCGCATGACGGAACGTTGCACACCGAGCCGAATACGAGTCGAGTCCCCTGTTCATTGAGCATTGGTTCAAAAAACGGTGACCACCACTCACCAGCTTTGCAGGCCGGCTTTCTAGAATTGATGCTATGGAAAAGCGGGGTAGATGACAAGGGCTGGAACGGCAAAATTTCGACTCAGTCGAAAGCAAGAAAAGAAATGAGAAATGGCTTGCTTTTGTGCCGGATTGTGCGCTGACCTTGAGCGCCTTGAAAAAATGGGAAGCCGGAGCCGAGGTCAGCCTGGAGCCCCTTCGCTGTGCGAGAGCAAGCTTGGCAAGCAGAAAAACACAGGAATCACAAGACACAGTCTGCGCGGAAACCATGCGACGCCATTCGCGGGAGCGTGGCAATCAGCCAGCGCGCCGCGTTTCGGCCAACACTTCGTCGAGTTCGGCCGATAGGTGCTCGGCACGGGCACTGTAGTCATGGGTGGCCGCCTCGTACCTGCGCTTGAGCATGAGGTACTCGTCGGCGATATTAAGTGCGGCCAGCACGGCAACACGCAACGAGTCTACGGTGGATGCCTGTTGCGAGATCAGGCGCATCTTGGTATCGACGTAGCCGGCGAGCTCGGAGATATAGGCCGCATCCGAACCCCGCAAGTGATAGGTCTGATCGTAGATCTCTACCCGGACGCTGCCATTTCCGTTTGATTCGCTCAAACTAGCCTCCTTAATCAGCGGTCAGTGAATAGTGAATAGCCGAGCGCAAACATCTGTTTCGAGCGTGCCACACACTAACCACCGGCTACCGGCCACTGCTCCTGATTATCCCGCTGATTCCTCAGTGGTCAAAGCATCGATTTGGCTCAGCATCTTTTCTACTCTGGTACGTACCTCTTCGCGCTCGCGACGCAGGGCGACCATATCGTGACGAATCCGGTCGAGCTCTTCTTCGCGTTCGGTGAGCTGCTCACGCAGGCGCGAAGCGTCACGTTCGGCAGTAGCCTTGGCGTCGCGGGCAGCCTTCAGAAGCTCGATGGTGCGGAGAACCTTTTCTTCCAGCGACTGGAAATCTGCGGTGGAGGGAACGTTGGCTGTCTCAACTGCGTTCGCGGACATAACGAAGAACAATCCTTGAGAAAAAATTGGTGTATCGAGCGCAGTATAACGCAGAAGCTTGTGGAGGACCGTGACCTACTCGCGATTCGGCACGATTTCGCACCCTGCGAACCTGATTGTTCATCACGCTACGCTAAAACAGGCAAGAAAGAGCCGGCAGTTCACTGGGCACGCAGCGTTCCGCCCAGTGACTCCAGCGCTTTTACGATTTGGGCCGACCACTGGGCCACTTCGTCGTCGCGCAACGTGCGGTCCTGTGACTGGAATTCGGCGTGGAGCAGCACTGAGTAGTTGCCTGTTCCGACCTTTTCGCCGCGATAGATCTCCGCCGGTGCGAAGTCGCGCAGCTCGCCGATCTGCAACTCTGCGACCGCCGATTTCACCCGTTCAAAGGTCACCGCATCGGCAAAAACAAAAGAGAAATCGCGGTCCACTGCGGGGAACTTCGAAATCCGTTGATATTTCGGCTCACGCAGGCCGTGGGCGTACAGCCTGTCCAACAGCACCTCGGCGATGTAGACGTCCTGGCGTAACTTGCGCGCTGCGGCGACGTCGGGATGGAGTTGGCCGAAGCGCGCCACGGTCTCGCCATCCATCACCGCGCGGGCCGAGCGGCCGGGGTGAAAGTATTCGGGCGCGAGGGCGTCGAAGTAGAGGCTGCGATGCTGAAAGGCGGCAAGCAGCTCTTCGACGTCGCCCTTCATGTGGAAGAAGGTGTAGGGCTGCGCCACGCCGTGAACGGCCTTGGTGAAGGCATCTCCGGTGGCGGCGAAGGCCATGCGCCGACGCTCGTCGTGGCGATCCCCGAGCCTCTCGAAAACCTCGCCCGCTTCGAACAGGCGCACCGTATGATTACCGCGATTCAGATTGTAACCAACCATGCTCAGCAGGCCGGGTACCAGCGAAGTGCGCAGGTATGCCGCTTCCTCGCTCAAAGGATTGGCGATGGCCAACGGCTCGCCTCTGCCGAAAGTCTTCGCGTCATCTGCCGATACGAAGGTGATCGAAATGGCTTCGTCGTAGCCGAGCGCCAGCATCATCTCGCGAACTTTGGCGTCCTTTTTCTCGTTGGGCAAGGCGATCACGGCGCCCGAAAATGCCGGAAGCGTATTGGGGAAATTGTTGAAACCATGAATGCGCGCCAGCTCTTCGATAACGTCGATCTCGCGCTCGACATCGAGACGCCACGTCGGGATGTGCACGCTGTAGTCGCTGACGGCTTCGACGGCTGCGTGCGGGCCGCCGCTGCCGACAGGGTGGAGGGAGGAAGCAGCCGCCGCGATGCCGGTGGCGCGGCCAGGTGTCACGCCGAAGCCGAGATGCTGCAGGATGCGTACCACCTCATCGTGCTCAAGCTCGATGCCGAGAATGCGACGCACCTCGGAGCGGCGAAGCTGAATGGGCTCGCGCTCGGTCGTCCGAGCGACGGCATCGATGCGGTCGCCGTGCAATTCTCCGCCGGCTGTCTCGAGGATGAGTGCAGCCACGCGGTCGCAGGCCAGCGGCGTGATGCCCCAGTCGGCGCCGCGTTCGAAGCGGTGTGAGGCGTCGGTGTGCATGCTGTGACGCTTCGCCATGCGGCGAATGATGGCCGGATCAAACCACGCGGACTCGATCAGAACATTTTCCGTCGACTCGGTGATCATGGAGTCGAAGCCGCCCATGACGCCAGCCAGCGCGACCGGTTTGTTGGCGTCGGCAATCACCAGATCATCGGTCGAGAGCTTGCGATCGATGCCGTCAAGCGTCTTAAGGGTTTCGCCCTCACGCGCGCGACGCACGATGATGGTGCCGCCTTGGAGCAGGTCAAGATCAAAGGCGTGCGTGGGATGTCCGAGTTCGTTGAGGGCGTAGTTGGTAGCGTCGGCAGCGTTATTGATGGAGCGGGAGCCCAGCAACTCGAGGCGCTTCGCGATGCGACCCGGAGATGGACCGATCTTCACGCCGCGCAGAATGCGCGCGGTGTATCGGGCGCAACCCTGCGGGTCTTCGATGACGATGGGGAAAACACCGCCCGTGATGGAGGCGGAGATCGGCGTTGTGAAAGTGCCAGTGCCGGCATCCGTCATTCCGACCGAAGGCCGGGTGTTGGCCGGAGTGGAGGAACCTGCTGGGAGCTTAGGCTCGACCTTTTTCAACTCAACCCCGTAGATGGCTGACGCCTCGCGGGCGACACCGTAATGGTTCATGGCATCCACGCGGTTGGTGGTGAGGTCCATCTCGTAGAAGGTAGCGCCGTGCTCTTCTTCGACCGATTCGACAGCGATGCCGGCCGAAGTAAGATCTTCGGCGAGTTGACGGTCGTCGGCCGTGATGTTGACGAACTCACGCAGCCATGCGGGAAGGATTCTCATGCACCCTTGTTCGGTAGATCTTATTTGGTAGAGCAGGTCTTTAGACCTGCGTTCACCGCGTCTATCTGGTTGCCGGGGCTTCAGCCCCGGCGCGGACTCACGTCCGAGAAAAAACCTGTCGTCCCTACGGGACTCGGGTCTTCTTTATTCCGCTACCCAGCGCTGAAGCGCTGGGCTAAGACATTTCGTCCCGCAAGCGGGACTGGTGCAATGGCACGTTCAGAGAAACCCTGGCCCGAACATCAAACCGGCGCCCACAACGAGCAGAACTCCGCTCATGATCATCAGCCGATCCAAGAGCTCTTCGCGACTGCCATCAGGGTTAAGCTGCCTGTACTTGCGTTCTATCCGCCCGATTTTTCCCGGATACCCAAACAGCGGGTTCTCTTTCTCGTCAGTGGGAGTAACCCTGTTTATTTCCTCGATCATGTCGCTGATGACAATCGAACTGCTTATCGCACATCCTATCGCGACGATGAACAACAGCATGCCGATTATCTTTACGATTATCAGCGGCTCTAATTACGCAAACTGCTCCAGAAAGCGCACGTCGCCCTCGTAGAACAACTGGATCTCTTCCACCTCGTATTTCAGAATGGCGATGCGCTCGACGCCCATGCCGAAGGCGAAGCCCGAAATCTTCGACGAGTCGTAGCCGTTCTGCTTCACGAAGTCGAAGACGTTGGGATCGACCATGCCGCAGCCCAGCAACTCGATCCAACCGCTGTTCTTGCACTTGCGGCAGCCCTTGCCGCCGCAGAAAATGCAGCTCACCTGCATGTCGGCGCTGGGCTCGGTGAAGGGGAAGAACGACGGATAGAAGCGGGTCTTCACCGACGAGCCGAACAGCGACTTCATGGCGTGGTCGAGCGTGCCCTTGAGATCGCAGAAGGTGATGTTGGTATCGACCGCCAACCCTTCGACCTGGTGGAAGACCGGCGAGTGCGTGGCGTCGAGCTGATCGTTGCGGTGCACCTTGCCGGGGATCACGATGCGCACTGGAGGCTTCAACTTCTCCATCGTGTGAATCTGCACCGGCGAAGTGTGAGTGCGCAGCAGCAGTCGATCGCGCGCGGCCTTGCGCTCCTGGTTTGCGATGAATAGCGTGTCCTGGGTGTCGCGCGCAGGATGGTTCGGCGGAAAGTTCAGGGACTCGAAGTTATAGTAGTCGGTCTCGACCTCGGGGCCTTCGCCGACCGAGTAGCCCATCGCCTTGAATACAGCAACGATCTCGTCCTGCACGCGAAGGACCGGGTGCCGAACGCCGATGGGGCGTTGAATGCCGGGAAGAGTAATGTCGAGACGCTCGGCGGAGAGCTTGGTTCCAAATGCGGCACCACTGCTACTGGGTAGCAGAGCTGCAACAGTGGCGACGTATTTGCGCCGCTTCTCGACGTTCTCCTGGATGACAAGCCTTAGGTCATTTACACGCAATCCAATCCGAGGCTTCTGGTCAGCTGGAGCCCCGCCGAGCCAAGAGTCTTTGATTTGCGTGAACACTCCAGACTTTCTCGCCTGCCAGCGGTCGCGAAATTCCTTGAACTGCATTTCCGTCTCGACCACCGCCGCTTCCGCTTCCAATGCGGTCCTCAGGTCGTGGGCCGCGCGGTCTAGCGCGTCGGGCGAGTAGTCGTCGAGTTTGGGGACGGTGTACATGCGATCCAGATTGTTATCCCCGCGATTTTAGCCGCGAGGCCGTGTGGTTAGAGCCGTCCCCCCAGGGACTCGGACTCTGAAACAACCTTCCCAGGGCTGAAGCGCTGGGCTATCGTCTTTCGTCTTGCTACGGGAGACTACTTTTCGGTCATTACGGAGACGCCGCTCAACAATGACGGCGATCTGATCACGCAACGCCTCTCCCTACTCTGGCAAGACTTGACGCGGCCCTGAATTGCCGACTCGACTAAGCCTGCCATACAGAATGGGCGGCCGCATGGCCGCCCACCGAGAAGCTTACAGAGTGTCCTGGGACAACTGGACTATGCTGCGGGGGCAGGCTTCGCGTTCGCGATGGCGCCCTTGGCTTGCTCCGTCAGGGCTGTAAATCCGGCCGCGTCCTTGACTGCAATGTCGGCGAGGATCTTGCGGTCGAGCTCGTTGCCGGCCAGCTTCAGGCCGTGGATGAACTGGCTGTAGCTGATCCCATTCAGGTTGCAAGCGGCGCCGATGCGCACAATCCAGATGGAGCGGTACTGGCGCTTTTTCTGCTTGCGGCCGCTGTAAGCGAACTTGAGACCGCGCTCGACGGACTCTTTCGCTTGCCTGTAGAGTTTTGATTTTGTTAGGTAATAGCCACTTGCGCGCTCAAGTATCTTTTTGCGGCGCGCGCGGCGCTTGGTACCACGTTTTACGCGAGGCATTGCTGCTCCTTTTTGCAGTTGCTAAGCGGCTGGAGGCAAGGACATCGACCACGCTCGTATCGGGTACGAGGGGCCCGGATCGCCTCTTCACTCGCTGTTGTCCGTCCTCACGCGTGAGCCGAGGCCGGAAAGCCGCACCATGCGGCTAGTAGGGGATCATGCGCTTGATTTTCGGCTGATCCGCCTTGGAAACCAACCCGTCTTTATCGAGCTGACGCTTGCGCTTCGAGTTCTTGGAAGTCAGGATGTGGCGCTTCATCGAGTGTCCTCGTTTGACTTTGCCAGTCGCTGTCTTCTTGAAGCGCTTTGCCGCTCCACTGTGCGTTTTCAACTTCGGCATAGGTCCTCTCTATTACAACACAAACGTCCGGAACGGGCCAGAGTAGGTGACGCGCTGATTCCGCGTATCTCCATTGTTGGGGCTCGGGAGAGAATAATATCCGCTACCGTGGCTAAGTTGAGTCGCCCGTTCGGATTGGGCCCTCCCGCTTGCGGCGGCTCGAAAACCGGGCGGGATTCCGATTCAACCAGCAACTACTGCTGCTGTTGTTGCGGCGGCGCTGGCCGCGGTTGCGGTGCGGCAGCCTTCGGCTCCTGCTTAGCGGACGGAGGCTTGGGAGCGTGGGCCTTCTCGCTGCCCTTGGGTGGCGCCTGCGTCTTCGGCGGAGCCAGGATCAGGTGCAGCGTATTGCCTTCCTGACGCGGCCGGAACTCCACAATCGCCTTGTCGCCAAGATCTTTGATCAAACGCTCGAGAATTTCGCGGCCCAAGCCCTGGCGCGTCATCTCGCGTCCACGGAAGAAAATAGTTGCCTTGACCTTGTCGCCCTCGCCGAGAAACCGCAGCACATGGTTCTTCTTGGTGTCGTAGTCGTGATCGTCCACATTGATGCGGAACTTCACCTCTTTGACCACAATCTGGTGCTGGTGCTTCTTGGCTTCGCGCTCGCGTTTTTCCTGTTGATACAGGTATTTCCCGTAGTCCATGATGCGGCAAACGGGAGGCTGCGCGGTGGGAGAAACTTCGACTAGATCCAGGGTTTTCTCGCGGGCTATTTTGAGCGCGTCGAAGGGAGTCATGATGCCCAGCTGATTACCTTCGTCGTCGATTACACGAACTTCGCGGACACGAATGCGCTCATTGGTACGTATAAAACGCTTATCGATACTGTCCTCCAGGGAAAAATCTGTACCTCAAAGTATAGCATGCTGCGCCCATCGACCTTGTGCTCGCATGCGGAGTAGCGCTGCCTCATTTGAGCTCTTCAAATTCAAGTCAAGCTCGCGTCGGAGGAGACTCCTAAGAGAACCGGTGACTCCGTGTACGGCCATCATCCAGCTGCATACAGCGCGATCAATGGCACCAGGTTGAGCAAAAGGATCCCAACCTTGTAAACGGAAAGACCCGCGTAATGCACCGCATCGAAGACGCCAAGCGAGAGGCTGAACCAACGAGTATGCGCTCGGTACATCCAGTCGTGAGCGAAGACAAATGCGCCAAACCAGACGAATAGAATTCCGTAGTTCAGAACCGTACACCAAAGCAGAACGTGCTTGATCTCGTTCGTCGTCAAACCCTACCCCGATCTATCGGGCCTCGGAAATGGATTGACGGATATCGGAGGCCGATCAAACCCTACGTATTTCCAAAGCCTCGACACCCAACGGAAGGCCGGAGCATCACGCTGTGGTCGCGATCGCCCAGACGCAACTGCGAGAGTATTTTCGCCGGCCTTGGGTTACAGGGCCGGCTGCTTCGAAATGAAAAGGCCGCCGGCTTCGGCGGCCCGCAGGGGAAACAAATGTCTCACTTCGCAGATTTACGGCGCGCAAGACCGGCAATGCCCAGCAACCCGGTTCCAAGCAGTAGCAGGGAGCTAGGTTCAGGCACAGGAGTCGAGAGGTACAAAGTGTCAATAGCAAAATCCTTGGTACCTACAATGCTGAAAACCGCTTTGGTGATGTTAGGACCGGAGAGATCCTTGGCGCCGATAAACAGCGCTGTTCCGGGGTTTGCGGTGCTTGTCCCGCTTTCAGTAACCGTTCCCAGCAGCATTGTGCCGTTGTAGAGCGACAAGCTGGCCGTGAAGTTGCCGTAAAAATTGGGTTGAATGTAAGTCCCTACGTCTTCGTAGCCCTGGTCAAAGAGGAAAGTAAGCGGGCCGTGGTTGTTTGTGTAAACGAGATAATCGCCCGTGTTGAAGTCACCATTCCAATCGGTGCCTTGCTGACGAACCTGACCTCCCTGATGAGCGACACCGAAAAGTCCGAAGACCGTGTCGCCATTGCTTGCAGTTGCGGTGAAGGAATGGGGAATAGGGGTACCCGGCGCTCCCAGTTGGCTCCAGTCAACCGTCACGTTGCCGGTTGCTGAGGTTTCCAATTGGATCACGTCGGCCTGCGCTAGAGAGAAAGTCGCAAACAGAAAGACTGCGACCATCAGTAGCGTTCTCTTCATGGATTTGTCCTCGATTCGCGCACCAGAAGTTGGGGAGTATGCTGCGCGATGAGTGTTTCCATCACCAACATGGCCTCTGGTAACGAGGTTCGTAACATTCACAGTACCCAGATGCAAGTTACCTTCCAAAGGCGGTGACTGGGACCTACAGAAATGAGGAGACTTAGCCGACGGTCATGGGAATCTCGCTGCAGCGACTGCAAACTGTTGCACACAGTGGAAGGCATTTTCCACTTAGCCAATATCTCCTGTGACAAAGAATAATACTTATAGCCTAATTCACTGTCTGGAAAAGGTGGCAATTCAGCAACTCTGGATCGCGTCCGAACCGAAGGCTGTAGAAGGTTCTAGCCGACAGTCGTTACGCCAATCGCGCACCCTGTCAGCGATTCTCCGCTACAACCGGTGATTCTCGCTCTTAGAATACGATTGGCTTGATGTCGGCCGTGGACCAACAGCTTAAGATAGTTATCCGTCAAGGCTTCCGTGGATTCGCCATCGAAATGGGTCAAGGTGATCGCGTCGATGCGGCGCCCGACCAGCGACTGCATGAACGCGAGCTTCTTGGTCGCTGCCAATTCGCGCAAAAGATGATTGCGGTTACGCGCCACGTGTACCGGAATCTGATTCCCCATGGAGGCAGAGGCCGTACCTGGCCGCGATGAATACGTGAATACGTGCAAATACGTGAAGGGCAACTGCATGATGAAGCTTCGCGTCTGCTCAAAGTCTTCGCTGCTCTCGCCGGGGAAGCCAGTCATGACGTCGGCGCCGATTGCTGCGTCGGGCATGGCGTTACGGATCTGCTGGATGCGCTCCGCATAGTGCCACGGACGGTACTTGCGATGCATGTTGCGCAGGACGCGGTCACTGCCCGACTGCAGAGGCACGTGGGCATGCTTTGCGATACGCGAAGAAGAAGCCACCAGTTCAATCACTTCGTCGGACCAGTCCATGGGTTCAACCGAACTGATGCGAAGCTTCTCGACCGAAGTGCGCTCCAGGATCGTCCTGAGCATAGAAGCGAAGTTGGTTCGGGGCGTCAAATCACGTCCCCAACGCCCCAGGTTGATGCCCGACAAAACAATCTCGCGGTATCCGTTCTGCACCAGCGCGTCGACCTCGCGTAAAACATCGTCCAGATTCAAGGAACGGCTGCGGCCGCGTACCGAAGGAATAATGCAAAAGGAGCAGCGATTATTGCAGCCATCCTGCACCTTCAAGTTGGGACGCGTCCTGCCCGACGGGCCAGCGTTGCCGGTGTCGAAAACGGGGGCGGCCATCAGCTCGGTATGTGCGAAGATATCGCCGATCACGACTTTCGATTGCGACCGGCCGAGGTCGCTCAGAGGCACGAATCCAGAGCTGTCCGAAATGCGTACAACGTGGGAAGCCAGTTCATGCTTGTGAGAATTGCCCACGACGAGGCTGACGCCGGGCAGCGACGAGAGCTCCTCAGGCGCGCGCTGGGCATAGCAGCCGGTAACCAGGATTCGTGCCTTGGGGTTGTCGCGATGAATTCGGCGGATAGTGGACCGGGCGTCCTGGTCGGCCGAGGCCGTTACGGTGCAGGTGTTCAGGACGACAACTTCGGCGGCACTTGCGTCCTCGGCCGGGAGCAGCCCGCGATCAAGGAGTTGGCGCTCAATGGCGGCTCCATCCGCCTGGGTGGCGCGACATCCGAAGTTCTGCACATGATACCTTGCCACGAATTCAATTATACTGAGGGCAGACGTTTACTGCCGCGCGCGTTGCGTGCTGCGGCAGTGGGCATTTTCGAACGACACGCACCACACATCGAACTGGATGCAAAGCAAGTGCCAGCAACTCGGACGGTGAAAGTTGCATCTCACCTGCCGCCTTCATGATTCGCACCCGTATCCCTCTGGAGCTTCCGATGAAACGACGCATTTTGCTGGTGGACGACGAATTGGCGATTCTGCTCACGCTGCGCGCGATTCTGGAGATGAATGGTTTCGAAGTGGAAACTGCCGCCTCTGCCAAGGAAGCCCAACAAAAGCTCACCCATGGCACGTTTGAGATGGTGATCACCGACATGCGGATGGAAACTGAAACAGCGGGCTACGATGTGATCCGAGCGGCACGGCAGCAATCCTACGATCCTGCCACCGCAATCTTGACGGCGTATCCTACGTTGGGAAACGAATGGCAAAGCAAGGGTGCCCAGTCGTTGCTGGTAAAGCCGGTAAACATGCAGGAACTATTGCGCCAGATCGAAGCCCTGCTGGTCACCCACCAGGACCATAAACATAATGGCGTTTCGCAACTGCAGAAGTCGCCGGCCAAGAAGATCAACGTTGCCAGTGGGCCTGGGGATCGCTCCGCGGCCGTCGCGAAGAAGGCCCTCTAGAAGCCGCTCTGTTGTGTGGGGTGGCAACCACCCGCAAGAACCTTGCGCTGATGACGATGGTGAAAATCCGTGGAAGGCTGGATTGAGGTGCCATCCCCGGAGACACGCCTGCTCGGCACCCGGCGTGTTTTGCGGTGCGCGTTCAGAAGTTTAGGAAGCTCGATCAGGCCGTCGCTGCCGTAGTCCGCCGCTGCTGAAAACACTCGCGACAAAAAACTGGCCGGCCTTGCGTCGGTTTGAACGGGACCGTCGTTTCTTTCCCGCATCCCGAGCAATTGGTTCTGGTTTCCACCTTGGGATAGTTCCCGGCAGGAGCCGCCCCCAACGTCGAGGCGCGCTTGGCCTTACACGGTTTGCATCGTTTGGGCTCGTTCTTGAATTGTTTGTCGTGAAAGAACAGCTGTTCTCCCGCCGTAAATACGAAATCAGCGCCGCAGTCGATACATTTGAGAATCTTGTCCTGGAATTCCATGGAGAGTTGCTCCCTTCAGCCCGCGAATCCCAAGCCAGGGACGTGGCTGGTTACAACCTGCGAGAGGACCGGACTGAAATGTCCCGCCGACAAGTGGCAACTTCCCTGGATCAGGTACATCCCCGGTTCGGCCCTCCGTGCGAAGGCACGGCTACAGCGGTAGTACTGCGGCAACGGCTATGAAATATTGTTCTCTCTATGGAATCGGACAAAACAGAAGGCCGCCGGGTTGACGGCGGCCCTGCTATCGGATTAGTCCTGCTCTTTCCGGGCCTTTTTGCGGCTGCGCTTACGCGCCAAAGCTTCTTTCACACGACGCTTTTCGCCCGGCTTCAGGTAAAAGGAATGACGTTTTACTTCCTTGATGATGTCCTCTTGCTGAACCTTACGCTTGAAGCGACGCAGGGCGTTTTCTAATGATTCGCCCTCTTGAATCCGTACTTCTGCCAATCGGGAAACACCCCCAGACTCGTCCTATATGGACCTTTATTAGTTATCCCAATGTTCCTGGGCTAAGTCAAGCAAAGACTCTACCGTTTTCGGGATGCTTAGTGCCGATCTCTACCAGCACTTAAGTCGTAAATGCTTTGCATCCTGCTCAGTAATTGAGCCTTACGGAAAATTGTAACTGTCGCGGTGCGTACGCATTGGTGGGCAACAGAAACTGGGAATTCAGCTGAAATTGGCCGGCATACTGCTTACCTGCGACGCTTGTCGAGTAGGCGACAAACTGCCCGGCCGAATTGTAAAACCCGTCGTCACTGACATCGACACGCTGGTTCGTCCGATTAAAGAGATTGAAGGATTCAGCGATCAGCTCCAGCCGAACGCGTTCTCCCATCTTGATGTCGCGGGTGATGCGCATGTCGGTCGTGAGGTAGTCGGGGCCAGTGAACGCGTTGCGCCGAAAGCCGGGCAACCGATCGTTGTAGGTATTGTCGTCCTGATTGGAATCCCCGGCGATGGTTGCATTCACCGGCCGCCCAGACCCGACGGTGACAATATCGGAAAATTTCCAGTGATTCATCAGCCCGTTCAGAAGGCTGTGGCCAAACTGAACCGGTCCCGGCGACAGTACGGCGGAGGCGACCAGACGGTGCCGTTGTTCGTCGACGCTAAGCGCCTTCTCCTCCGGAATGGCATACCAGTTCTGAACATTACCCGGCCTCCCTACGACAAGCGCGTCAGGACCATCATCGAGTGCCTTCGCAAACGTGTATGCGACCATAAAGAACAAACCGCGAGTCGCTTGCCTTTTCAAGGTAATCGACAGGCCGTTGTACGTGCTGTTGGCCGAGCTTTCGAAGGAATTGATGGCACCGAGCCGTGGATCGGGACGCTGGAGTTCGTTGATGCACGGCGGGTACGGACAGGTGGCGGAGCGAGTCGTCTGCCAGGTTGAGAACGACGCAACTTGGTAAAACGTGTTCAGGAAGACAGAACCGTCGTCGTTGTAGACCGGATAGTCGGTAATCGTGGGTTTGGGCAGATTGGCGTCAAGCGAGCGGATCAGGTGAAGGCCTCGAACATACTGGTAAGTTACGGAAGCAACCATCTTACCGGGAAGTTCCCGCTCAACCGTGAGGCTCGCATGCTCGGTGTAGGGCGTCTGAAAATTTGGGGCAAAGGCTGAGATCGTCGTCGTCAGGTACGGCGCGAGTGAAGCCGGGGGCTGACAGATCAAAGTTCCGGGTGGACAGTTCACCAGCGCGTTGGGATACTTCGGAATCAGCGCCGCTTGCGCCGGCTTTGTCATGTCCAGATCCACGCTGGTCTGTGAGGTTCCGTTATCCGTCGCAACTTCCGAAGCGTACATGGTTGGGACCTGCGTGTAGAACAAACCGAAGCCGCCGCGAATCACCAGGGGACGATGCTCGCCGGCGCCGTAGGCAAAAGCGATGCGAGGCGAGAAATTGTTGAGATCTGTCGGCACCTTTCCCGACGGCGTGTACAACGGATTGGTAGCGAGGGTTCCGACTTCGAAGGTTTGCAGATCGTAGCGCAGTCCCAGGTTGAACGTGAGATGTCGCGTGGCGCGCAGTGTGCTCTGCACGAATGCGGCGTACGAGCGGGAGTCGGGAGTTGATACTGCGTTCCCAAAATCCTGCATGTAGTAGCGGGGCACTCCATGTGCGAAGGCCCGCAACGGTGTCAACTTCAGTCCGTAAACCATAGGATCGAAGGTCCAGGGGTTCACTTTCACCGTGCTGAAGTAATATTCCCCGCCAAACATCGAAGGAAAATAGTTGTAGATCCATCCCTGAATAAGGTCGCCTCCGAACTTCAGGTTCACGCGGCCCCTTTCGTAGCTGAAGGTGTCGGCGATGTGCAGCTTGCGTTCGTTGGTCGTCCTCGGCAGGATGCTCGAGCCACCGAACCCTGCCACCAGATTGTAGATCTTGGTCAAGGGAAGGTCTGAGTTGGCGGTGGAGCTTTGCAGGTCTCGCGAGAACTGACCTCGCAGGTTTGAGGTGAAACGGCTAGTCCAGGCACTGATCAGCGAGGCCGCCACGCTTTCCGTGGCCACGCTCTCGGTTCCGTTTGCGCTCTCGGCGTAGCCAGTGATCGGACTCGAAGGATCGAAAAACACGTTATTGGTTCCGCTGTAACGCGAGGTGTTGACGCGGACAAATGCCAGATGCTTCGGTGAAAGCACGAAGTCTACTTTTCCGAAGACCGCGTTGCCGCTCATGTCGGTGGGATAAGCTCCTCCCATCGCGCTCAGTTGCTGGGCCGCGGCGAATACCACTTGTTGGTCCGAGGCCTCGTAGTCCACTGGTTGCGGAACGATGGTGTTTTGATTGTTTCCAAAGCGCACGATCGATGGCAGAGTTAGAAGGTGTTGGTCGACGCCGGCGTAGAAGAAAATACGATCTTTGCGAAGCGGACCACTGGCTGTCGCGCCATATTGCTGCTGCCTGTCTTCCGGTTTGCCAACGGTATAAGCCGGCGCAGCGTCGAACTCGCTGTCGCGTAAGTAGTAAAAGGCGCTGCCGTGCCAGCTGTTGTTGCCCGACTTGGTAACCACGTTAAAGACGCCGCCTCCGGCACGTCCCATTTCGGCGCTGTAGGAGCTCGACGACACCTGGAATTCCTTCACCACCTCGTTGCTGAACTGGTAGGGCGCTCGATACCGACCGCGCGCCTGGGCAAAGAACGAGTTATTGTTGTCGGTACCGTCGACCGTGAAGTTGTTCTGAAAGCCGCGAACGCCGGCGAACGACAGGTCGCCATTCGAACTCGATGTCAATCCGCGAGGGTCTTGGGTAACGCCTGTGGTCAGCAGCGCTAGGTCGGTGAAGCGGCGGCCGTTCAGGGGCAATTCTCCAATGGCATATTGCGAAACCACATGCGACGCGTCGCTGGATTCGGACTCTGCGGGGATGGCTGCCTCCTGCACGTTGACGTTCTCGGTCGTTCCGATGACCGCCAAATGCAGCCTGGTGCGGGTAGTAACTCCAACGAAGAGTTGCACATAGTTACGGCCGGTGATTCCCATCCCGTGAGCGGTTGCGTTCACGACATACTCTCCCGATGGCAGCATGTCGAGAGCGAAGCTGCCATCGGCGCCGGTGAGCGTGTCTCTGTGATAACCGTTTCCCGGATTGGTAACGCTAACTGCTGCTTGCGCGATCCTGGCGCCGGTGGGGTCCTCGACAACACCCCGCAAGCCGGCCGATCCATCTTGCGCCAAAGCCACCACCGAGATCCCAAGGGTGAGCAGGGAAACAGTTGTCAAATAGAAAAACGAAAACGGGAGGAAGCAGAGGAAAAAGCAAGGTGCCCGACCATTCGGCTGGCCCATGGGGAAAGGGTCCTGATTGCAGTTGCAAACATCTGGTATACGGCGAAGAAAGGGGCACCGTCAGTGACGGGGGCACGTCAGCCGCGCCCGGCGTTCCAACGAAAGTAACCATCCATGATTAGGTACAGAATCCCCGCCATTTATGCGTGAAGGGCAGTCCTGTTCCGGTAGGACCCCTACTTGGAAACGGAGATTGCCGGTTTCTCCTGGGGAGAGCTGAGCGCAGGGACGTTCTGCAAGAGGAAGAGGATGCCGCCCGGAAGCTTGAGATTATGCCTCTCCGCAAAAAGAAAGGTAGCGCCACTCTTCTGACGAGCCAACTTAACGTCGGCCAGGAATGGTGCCTGCATATTCGCTTCGTTCGCCCAGGCAGCCACGTCCGCAGCGCGGCCCATGGCAACTGCATCCTGTGGATTGCCGAGGTTATAGCGCTTTCCTGCAGACGATTGGCCCGGCGTGCTGCTGAGATTGGGATTCTGAATACTCGGGTCAACCCCGGTTTCAATTGGCACAAGCGAGGAAATGCGGCCGAAGATGAACGCGTGCAGCGGAAGGGTGTGCTCTTTCCACTCGGCCCGGTCTACCACAACCGAAATCCACGAGGGCGTCTGCCCTTGTCGCGGGGCTGCCCCCAGAACTCGTCCGTACAGCCTGGTATTGGCGGGCATCACAAGGCCCTTGCTCACCAGCACCGCTTCAACTGTCTTGAAATGTACCACGTCGCCGGCATGAGCCTTGTCGGCTTTGATGGTCGTGTTCAGTTGGGCAGGGATCGAAAGGTTTCCTGCGACATTGACAGGAGCGGTCGATGGTTGCTGGGCGGACACCAAAGTCGCCGCAGCGGCCAGTAGCGGCAGGAATAAAATCCGCATTCCTCACCTCCACCGCATGGCGATGAAGGAAGCTTAGGCGCGGCCGGCCGCTCGTAAAGCGCAAAGCAGCATTGCTGCGCCTTTTGGGCCGCCTCTGTTCGTCCGCCTTCATTTCGCTTGCTCCCATTGGCGTGATATTTTCAAGTTCAGGTATAGGGGCTCTAAGCACGCGTTGTAGTTAAGCCGTGTATATAGAAAGAACTGAAGAACTATGATCCGCTCCTATAAAGGGATGAGTCCGACTATTCCGGAATCCTGTTACGTCGACGAATCAGCGCAGGTGATCGGCGACGTGGTACTCGGCGAGAACGCCAGCATCTGGATGAACGCCGTCCTGCGGGGTGACGTTCATTCCATCCGCATCGGCGATAATAGCAACGTTCAGGACTGCAGCGTGCTGCACGGCATGTTGAACCAGTGGCCGGTGCTCGTGGGCGACTGGGTCACCGTGGGTCATTCCGTTACACTGCACGGCTGCGTGGTCGAGGATCGCTGCCTCATTGGAATGGGCGTCGTCATTCTGAATGGCGCGCGCATTGGCGCCGGCTCGATCATCGCCGCAGGAACGCTGATCCCGGAGAAGATGGTCATTGAGCCAGGATCGCTGGTCATGGGAGTTCCAGGCAAGGTGAAGAAGAAGCTCAGTGAGGAAGAGCAGGAAGGCATCCTGCGCTACGGGCGAAATTATCTCGGGTACAAAGAGACGTATCTGGCGGAGAGGAACAAGGCCAGCGGATAGTGGGTGGCGGAATAGTGACCGCCTCACAACTTCTAATCCTTCGTTTTGGACATAAGTTTGATTTGGTCATACGTTTGATTTGTCATCACGAGCGCAGCGAGGGATCTGCTTTTCGCGGTGTCGACAATAACGCCAACCCTAAAAGCAGATCCCTCGCGGGCTGAAGCCGCTCGTGATGACAAATCAGGAATGCGGCTCCGTCTGCGCTGGATCACTAACCGCCATCCACCAACCACCATCCACTAACCACTTGGTTTCTTATGATCAAAGCCATTCGTGGAACTCGTGACCTGCTGCCGCCCGATACCGATCTCTGGAACGGGGTGGAAGCGAAGGCTCGCGACGTCTTCGCCCGCTATAACTTCCACGAAATTCGCACGCCGATCTTTGAAGACACGCAACTCTTCGCGCGCGGCGTCGGTGAGGAAACTGACATCGTCTCGAAAGAGATGTTCACCTGGGAGGACAAGGCGCGCGCGCAGAGCGAGAAGGCTCAGTCGCTGACCTTGCGTCCCGAAAATACGGCAGGCGTAGTGCGTGCCTATATCGAGCACGGCTTTGACAAGCGTGGCGCGCTGCAGAAGCTCTACTACATCGGGCCACAGTTTCGCAGGGAACGTCCGCAGAAGGGCCGCTACCGTCAGTTTTTTCAGATTGGCGCGGAAGTGATTGGTCCGCCGACCGCAGGCAGCGAGTCGCCCGCGCGTGACGCCGAAGTGCTCGAGATGCTGGCCACGCTGCTGGATGAGGTCGGTCTGCAGGGTTGGAGCCTGCAGTTAAACTCCGTCGGTGGCCCCGAAGACCGCGCCCGCTACAACCAGGCTCTGCGCGAGGCACTGCAACCGGTGGTTCACCAGATGTGCGAAGATTGCCGGCGCCGCGCCGAGACGAATCCCTTGCGGGTACTCGACTGCAAGGTGCCGGAAGATCAGCCCATCATCGAGAAGCTCCCAAAGATCAGCCAATATCTTAGCGAGACAAGTCGAGAGCATTTTGCGGCGGTGTGCAGCATGCTCGATGCTGTTGGCGTGCCGTATACCATCAACGAACGGATGGTGCGGGGTCTCGACTACTACACCCGCACGACGTTCGAGTTCACGCACGGTGGCCTGGGTGCGCAGAGTGCGGTGCTGGGTGGTGGCCGTTATGACGGATTGTCGGAGTCGCTCGACGGACCGAAGTCTCCCGGGATCGGATTCGCCATTGGCGAAGACCGCCTCATCATGGCTCTACAGGCGCAGGGGGAAGTTGCACCTGAGAATCTCGACGCATACATCGCTCCGCTGGGCGGCGGAATGAATGCTCCGGCCCTTAAGCTGGCAAGCGAACTGCGGCGCGCCGGGGTTCGCGCCGATCTGGGAGATGAGAGCTTCCGGCTCAAGAAGTCCTTTGAAGCTGCAGAAAAAGCGGGCGCGCGGTTTATCGTGATCGTCGGCGAGAATGAAGTTGCGGCAGATCAGTTCACGGTGAAAGAACTGACGACCGGCCAGCAAGTGCAGATATCTCGCGCGGAACTGGCAGCGCGCCTTCGCGCCGCCCATTGATCCTTCATGCAGTTACGTATCGTGGTCGCGAAACCGTATCGGCTCGCGGGGAGCGTTCGCGTTGCGACAAGACGTTGTGCTCGGGGATTGTACCCGAGTCCCGTGGGGACGGCACCGATATCACATACGGGTCGAAACTTGACACCCGAACCGTCGAGCGGGACCTCGAACTGACCCGCTACAATCGAGGGGTGGAGAATTTCGGATGAGTGTCACCATCAAGGCCGGAACCAATCAGTTGACGATGTTCAACATCTACGAGGTGCGGAAAACAAAGCAGCAGAAGCTGATCGACCTGTTGAATCGTGCCGCCAAGGAACTGGCGCACAAACAAAGCGGGCTGATCTCCTTCACTATCCATCGCAGCTTTGATGGCACGCGCGTGGTGAACTACTCCCAGTGGGAGAGTCGGGAGGCTTTCGAAGCAGCCCTCGAAAATCCCGAGGCCCGGAAACATATCGAGGCAGCGATGGCGGTAGCGATCAATACTCCTATTTTTTGTGAAGTGGTTTCTGTTTATGAGGCTTAATTCAAGACCATGCTCGATTTTTTAGGAGACCTACAACGGACTCATACCTGCGGCGCTTTGCGCGCCTGCGACGCCGGATCCAAAGTTGTGCTCATGGGATGGGTGAACCGCCGTCGCGATCTCGGTAACCTCATTTTTCTGGACTTGCGCGACCGCACCGGCATCACCCAGGTCGTCGTCACCGCCGATGCCGGCGCAGCTGTGCATGATCGTGCGACCGCTGTGCGGTCCGAGTTCGTCGTGGCCGTTCTAGGCCATGTGAAGCTGCGCGACCCGAACACGGTGAACAAGAATATTCCTACCGGTGAAGTAGAGGTCGTCGCTGACGAGCTTCGTGTCCTGAACGATTGCAAACCGCTTCCCTTTTCGCCAGGCGATGCCGTCATCGCGAACGAAGAGGTTCGGTTGAAATATCGCTATCTCGACTTGCGTCGCAACGAGATGCAGTACAACATCGAGCTGCGTCATCGAGTGTCGATCGCGATTCGCCAATATTTAAACTCGCAAGGTTTTTACGAGATCGAGACGCCGTTCATGACCCGCTCCACCCCCGAAGGGGCGCGCGACTATCTCGTTCCCAGCCGCGTGCATCCCGGCGAATTCTACGCGTTGCCGCAATCGCCGCAGCTGTTCAAGCAAATCCTTATGATCTCGGGCTTCGACAAGTATTTTCAGATCGTGCGTTGTTTCCGCGACGAGGACCTTAGGGCCGATCGCCAGCCCGAATTCACGCAGATTGATCTCGAGATCAGTTTCGCGCGGCCGGAGATTGTCTTTCACACCGTCGAAGGCTTTCTGAAGGCGGCGTTCGCCTGCATCGGACACGAGTTGCAGACGCCGTTCCCGCACATGAGCTACGACCGGGCTATCCGGCTCTACGGTATCGATAAGCCCGACCTTCGCCTTCCGGCGATGGCCGACGTGCGCGAAGCCTTCGCGCCTGAGAACCTGGAGACTTTGAATGTCGATCCTGAACTCCCGATGCTCGCCATTGTCATTCCCAAGGTGGGCGAGCTCTCGCGCAAGGAACGCGACGACATCAAGGTTCTCTTCGGGGAACGCAAAGAGGCGCGTGTCTTCGAAGACATTAAGCGTCTGGAGAAGTCTTTCCCCGATGCCGTTGCCAGGATTCGCGAGCTCGCCCGGCCACAACCCGATGACCTTATCGTGATCGTGGCCGGAGCCAAGCGCCCAGAAGCTGCGACGGGCGTGAAGCTGCGCACACAGCAGTACGGTATCTATACCGCTGCTGGCCAGCTTCGTCTCGCGCTCGCCCAGAAGTATGCCGAGAAGCACGGAGCGTTCAAGAAGGGCAACTTCCGCCTGGTGTGGGTAACCGACTTCCCCATGTTCGAGTGGGACGAGGAGGAGAAGCGCTGGAATGCCGCGCATCATCCTTTCACCTCACCGCACGACGAGGACATGGACAAGTTGGAGAGCGATCCCGGCGGCGTTCGTGCCCTGGCCTACGATGTGGTGTTGAACGGCACGGAATTGGGGTCGGGCTCGATCCGTATTCACCGCCAGGATGTGCAGAGCAAGATCTTCAAGGCGATGGGCATGTCTCCCGAGGAGCAGCAGGCGCGCTTTGGCTTCTTCCTGGAGGCTCTACAGTACGGCACGCCTCCGCATGGAGGAATCGCGCTCGGTTTGGACCGGATTGTGATGATCCTGGCTGGAGCGGAAAGCCTGCGCGAAGTCATTCCTTTCCCCAAAACCGCAAAGGCGATCGACTTGATGGTCGACGCGCCGACTCCGGTCAGCGATCGACAATTAAGGGACTTGAGCATCGCTGTGGTGAGAAAGAAAGAGCAGTAGCCAACAGCAACTTGCGAAACTCACCCCTTCTACACTTGTGGTGTGCTGTCATTACGGTTTGCCGCTCACGCTGCGAGCTCCCGTCCTGCCACTCTGCATTTAGCGATGTCTACCGCCAACCCGGGGTGGCACCACTTCATCTCACTGGGACTCGCGACGTATGACGTATAAAGAGCCGCGCCTTCGTCAGCAAAGGAGCCTTATGCAACAGCGGAATCATTTCCCGTGGGCACTGCTCACATTTGTGTGCTTATTCAGCGTTGCGGCTTTCGCGCAGACCTCTGGCGCAAGCCCACAGGCGAGCATGCCTCAAGCTCAAACCGCGCCCCAATCTCAGGCTGGCTCGTCGGCCGCAACGCCGCAATCGCGGCAAGCTTCGATCGACGATGAGCTGCAGCTTACGTCCGACCAGAAGCAGAGGATCCAAGCCGTTGTCGATGATGAGAATAAACAGATGGGCGCTGTCCGTGACGACAGTTCGATGAGCCCTGACCAAAAGCAGCAGAAGGCGATTCAGATCCGTCGCGATGGCGCAACCAGAATCAAGGCGGTTCTCACTCCCGACCAACTGCAAAAGCTTGCAGCGATACAGGAGAAAGCCCGGCAGCAGCAGGGCACCAGTCCGAGCTCGCCGCAATAAGCGAGCTACGCTGGCGGGGTGTGCTGAAAGGGCAGCTTGTTGTACTTGGCGTGGTCGACTTCGATCACCAGCGCCACCCTTCCCTCCGGATTGCGCATGGGAAAATCTCTCCCGGTGTAATTGTGGGAGATGGCGTCCATCACCTTGAAGTTGGAATCATCGCGGAACTCGACGACCCGGCCGCGTAGCTGAACTTCTTCGTACGGATTGTGGAAGTCCACCATGGAGAGCGAAACGCGCGGGTCACGCCGTGCGTTTTTCACTTTGCGGCTGCCCTCTCCCGTGGCGATGAGAATGCGGTCTCCTTCGAGGCCGATCCACAGCGGCGTGCTTTGCGGCGTTCCGTCTGGCATGAGCGTGGAGAGATGAGCGAAGTTGGGACGCGACAATAGGGATCGGGCTTCTGGGGTAAGCGGCATGATTTCCTCCAGGCCAAATTCTAGCCCCAAAAAATGTACCCGGGAGGGACCCTGACGCCGGAGCGCTGTACAGGCAAACAGCCCACGAAGGTGACTGCGGGTTGTTCTTGGTGAGTGACAGCGAGCGCTGTCGCATCGAGGCCCGGCAACAGGAGCGGCACAGAGGACCGAATAGGAGTCGTCCGACCGCTCTCAGGTTGACAGCGAACGACTCGGTTGCTGATTACCGCTGCCCCTAATCCTTTGCCATCGCGTAGTATCCCTGCCGCGCCTGGACCTTCAAATCCGGCCCTTTGGGGTGGACTTGCACCTTGCGATACGAGCCATCCAGCTTGGTATTCGTCGGGGTGTACCCAATGTTGTACTGGCTCCGCAGTTCATTCTGGATTTGGGTGAACGCGTCCCGCAGCTTCTGCTGGTTGTTTCCCACCTCGATAACGCGACCGCCGGTTTCCTGCGCCAGCTTCCTCATGTCAGCGTCACCGCTGTAGCCAAAGCCGCCATAGAACCCACGGTCGGCAATCAGGATAACGTACGCGATGGTGTCGGCCTTTTGAGCGGCTTCGATGGCGTCCCGAATTTTCAGGTGGCTGCCTTCATCCTGGCCGTCGGTGAAGACGATCATGGCTTTGCGACCGACTTCGTTCTTCAGCTTCTCGTCGGCGGCAAGGAAGATTGCGTCATAGAGGGCGGTACTGCGCGGATTCGAGTTCGGCACCGGACCTCCGCCGATACCCACGGGGCCACCGCCCGCACTGCCACCGCCGATCTGCAGCTTGTTCAGAGCGTGTGCCAAATCGCGGGCGCTGTTGGTATAGTCCTGGTCCAGATCGATGTCGGAATCGAAGTTGATGAGAAATGCCAGATCTTTCTGGTTCAGCACACTATGCAGAAACTCCGAGCAAGATTCCTGCTCGATGGTCAGCACACGCGTCTGGCTCGGGCTTGTGTCAATCAAAAGTCCCAGGGTCAGCGGTTGGTTCGATTCGCCCGAAAAGTACTTGATCGTCTGGGGCTTGCCATCCTCGTAGACCTCGAAATCATTCTTCGTCAGATTGGGAATCAACATGCCGTGTTTATCCTTCACGTTGAAGAATAAGTTCACAACATTCACTTGCGCCTTGAAGGTTTGCAGGGGCTGATCCGACTCTGGGCCTTGCTGGTCCTGCGATTGGGGCGGCTGCTGATCCTGTGGCTGGGAAGCCGGGGCACTCTGCGACGGCGCAGCCTGCTTGTCCGGCGGCTGGGACGACGCCGGTGTACTCTGCGACTGCGCCCATAATGCAAACCAAGCGCCGAACACAATCAGAGACACCGCGACGAAAAGGCGAATTCGACTCAACTGCATAGCTCTCTTTCTAATTCGATGCATCCATTGTAGTGCAGCGAGGATGGTTTGGCAGAAGCAGCGGGCTTCGGGAGTGCCCGAGTAAGGCGGTGCAGGTATACTGTGCAAAGTTCCGGCAATCTGGAGACCATCGAGAAACCCATGTTGAATGTTCGAGTGAGCTTGTGGACCAGGCGCACCCTGCTCGTCGTGTTGCTGGCAGTTGCCGCAAATTTCACGGCTTCGCAGACCCAGAAACTTCCGGATGCACCGATCCCCCAGAACAACGCACCGGCGCCGACGGTAACACCTCCGCCGGAGAGCACGCCTGATAACCAGGGATCTTCCACTTCCAAAGAGAACCCGGATCAGCCGCCGAATACTCGGCCTACGGGTCAGCCACCCTCGACTGAGCCCGGCAATCCTACTGCGCCGCCTCCGGGCTCACGCGAGATCACGACCGTCCCTGCCGGATCAGTCGCTCCCGGCACTAACGCTCAAGATCAACTATTTCGCCTGTCCGTGCAAGTTAGCTTCATCACGGTGCCGGTAACGGTCAAAGATTCCGACGGCAAACTGGTGGACGGCCTGTTGCAGAGTGACTTCAGCATCTACGAAAACGGAGCTAAGCAGCAGATCAAGTTCTTCACCAGTGATCCGCTGCCTCTGTCGGCCGCGGTCATCGTCGACCTCAATCTGCCGGAGATCACCCTGAAGAAGGTGAGCAGAACCTTCTCCGCACTCGGAGGCTCCTTCGGTCCGTTTGACGACGTGGCCCTGTTTACTTACGGAAACAGCGTCAGCAAGCAGCAGGACTTCGGCAACGTGCAGCGGCTGGATCTCGCCTTGAACCGCATCAAAGATATCCCCGGTCAGAACTCCAATGTGCAGACTGTCGGTGGTCCATTTGGTTCCGGGCCGACGAATAACGGCATTCCAGTTGATCCTGGTCGCCTGCCGGTGCAGACCGCTACGCGCGAATCCTATGTGCTGAACGATGCCATTCTCACCGCTGCCCAGGAGTTGGCTCATCGCCCCCGCGAGAACCGTAAGATTATCTTTGTCATCAGCGACGGAAAAGAATATGGAAGCCGGGCTAATTATGCGCAGGTGCTGAAAGTGCTGTTGACGAACCAGGTGGCGGTCTATGCAGTTGGCGTGGATTCGGCAGCAATTCCGGTGGTGAATAAAGTTGAAAAGGTCCGCATTCCAGGGTTCGGCTACAGCGACATTCTGCCGAAGTACGCAAACGCTACCGGCGGGGATGTCTTGAACCAGTTCTCGAAAGAGTCCATTGAGAATGCCTATCAGCGGATCACACTGGAGGCGCGCAATCAATACACGCTGGGCTATAACACGCCCCAGACTGCCTCAAGTACCTACCGGGATATTGAAGTGCGGGTGAAGCGTGCGGGCGTGAATGTCTATGCCAAACACGGGTACTACCCCTTGCCCCCCCAGCGGGCGCCTGAGTTGCAACCTGACCAGGGCAAGGCTGGAGTTCCGGAGACGCAGCCACCACCTCAGCAGCCGCAACCCCAACCACCCACGCCTCAGTAAACGGCCGCAGGATCTATTTGCGGTCAAGCAGGGGAGCCGCGCCGAACTCGCGCCTTCCTGAGCTGGAAGCTTTAGATGATTTCCCAGCTGCCGCCACATGTGCGCTGGTTTCCGGCCCATAACGTTCCAACAGTACGGGAACCAGCGCCCCTTCGGCTTCTTTGACGAACGTCAATTTGCCGTTGGCATCGATGTCGATGCGAATGAAGTCTCCCAGCTTCACCTGGCTGGTAGCTACCAGGTTGGCGAGTGGGAACACAATGTTGCGCTCGATCGCTCGCTTGAGGTGGCGCGCCCCATACTTCAGGTCCGTGCCCTCGGCCAGCAAGAACTTCTTCACCTCCGCGGTACAACTGAAAACAAACTGCTGATTACCCGTTGCCTGCAGGATGCGCTGCTGAACCAGACCGAGTTCGATCTCCAGGATCTGCTCTAGGTGTTCGGTACGCAGGGTGCGGAAGACCACACTCTTGTCGATCCGGTTCATGAACTCGGGAGAGAACTTTCGGCGCGCCGCTTCGACTGCCGTGCGGTCGATCTTTTCGTCGAGCCGGTTGTCGAGATGCGCCGGCGTCTGTGCAAAGCCCAGCGTCCCGTTAATGAGCTCGCTCATCTCCGAGGCACCAAGGTTCGACGTCATGATAATCACGCACTGCGAGAGATCAACGCGACGATTATCACCCAACGTGAGCGTCGCCTTGTCGAGGATGCCGAGCAGCAATTGCCACAGTGCATCCGAGGCCTTTTCAATCTCGTCGAACAAAAGGATTGACAGCTTGATCTTCTCCGTGTGCCACTGGTTCAATGCCTCCTGGGTCAGCAAAGGATGTGTCTCCCGATGTCCGAGATATCCCGGAGGAGAGCCAATCAGCTTGGCAATCTCGTGAGAATGCTGGAATTCCGCACAATCAATTTTGATGCAAGCGTGAGGATCGCCAAATAGAGCCTCCGCCATCGCCTCGACCACGCGAGTCTTGCCCGATCCGGTTGGGCCGAGGAAGAGCAGATTTCCCACGGGGCGCCCGGGCGGATTCAAGCCCGCCAGAAACATCTGGTAGATTTCGGCGACCTTTTCAACCGCCGCATCCTGTCCGACGATTTTGCGCCGGAGACCGTTTTCGAAATCGAGCGCGTCACTGCTGCGACGCGTCGGATCGAGAGTAGCGTTCAATCCCGTTTTCATAATAAGTGCCACTTACCGCCTCGCCTCTGCTCCGGAGGCTAAGTCGTGTGAATGAGATGGATTTTCAAGCGCTTTTAGTTGTTCGAGATCTCACAACTGGCCCCAGCTTCCGCCATCATGATAGTTGGATGCAGTCAGAGCACCTGAGCGGCGGCTTACTTTTTAGTTAACTTGACGGGCGACTTGCGACGTTACGCGGAAGTCCGAATGGAACAGGGAGGTTGAAAATTTGGCCCTTAAATTCACCTCTTTAAATAAAAAAAGGCGCCTGCGACGGCGCCCCGATCTTACGCAAAGAGAGTACCGCTAAGGCACTTCAATCAATTCGATCTTGCCGTCCTTGCGCCGATGCAGAACCTTCACTTTGCCCTTCGCGTCCCGGAAGACAAAGACGTCACGATCGCGAAACTCGCATTCCTTCACCGCTTCTTCAACAGTCATCGGACGCATGGCGAGAGAATCGGTCGCCTTCACGAGGTGAGCCTCCGTGGTCCGTGCGATCGACGGAAATTTGTGCACAACGACGGGAACTGCCGTCGACACACTCGGACCTACTGCAATCTGGGTCTCGGCATCGGCCTCGACGGGCGACTCCCAGGCTTTGTCCTTGGGCTTGCGGTGAGTCGCACGGCGGCGTCCGTTGTGCTTCAGCACCTGCGTTTCTAAATGTTCGAGCGCCTGGTTTACCGCAGCGATCATGTCTGTGGATTCGGCCAGGCCAACCACGTGACCGCGTCGCCGCTTAACCGTAATTTCTGCGATGTTGCGGTGCTTCTCTACCGTAAGAATGACCTTGCTGGTAAAGTGTTCGCCCAGGATCTTGGTGAGTTTGGTGAGGCCAGTTTCCACCTCATCGCGAACGGCGGGAGTAATTTCGTACTGCTTGGCAAAATACTCGACGTTCATTGAGCTCCCTCCTCGCGCGGCCTTATTGGTTCGTGTTCATTCGGGCCGCAGCGTCTTTCCCCTAAAACCGGCAACCGCAGAGCGCTTGGTGGTCGCCGTTCCTGCTAATTCTTGACTCTACGCTGGTGGGTGCTCGGGATGCGCATGTCTTCTCGGTACTTCGCGACAGTTCTTCGCGTAACCTGGATGCCTTGCGATTGCAGGATTCGCGTGATCTGTTCGTCGGTGTACGGCTTGGCGGGATCTTCATCTTCGATAAGCTTCTTGACCCGACGCTTCAGGATGAGCAGTGACGTTCCGCTGCCTTCCGGTCCATTCACGCTTTCGCTGAAGAAGTAGCGCAATTCATATACCCCTTGCGGCGTGTGGGCGTACTTGTTGGCAACAGCGCGGCTGACCGTCGAAGGATGGACTCCAATCTCTTCCGCAACCTCCTTGATCATCATGGGCTTCAAGGCATCAATGCCATGGTCGAGGAACTCACGCTGGCGGTACAGGATGGAATAGCAGACCCGCAATATTGTCTGCTTGCGCTGCTCAATATTCTTGATCAGCTGAATGGCCGACTTGTAACGCTCCTTGACATAGGTGCGAACTTCTTTTTCTGCCACCTGGCGGCTCAACAGCTTGCGGTACGCGGGGTTGAGACGAAGTTGCGGAACTTCTTCATCGTTCATGACGATGATGTAGTCCTCGCCTTGCTTCACAAACGCCACGTCGGGTTCGATCAGCCGTGTCTCCGTCTTGTTGTAACGCAAGCCAGGCCGCGGATCGAGGGTTCGGATAAACTCCATCGCCGCCATGACCGACTCCAGCGGCTGAGCAATCGTCTTGGCCACTTCCTTGTAATTCTTGTTCTGCAGTGCGTGCAGATGTTCATTCACGAGTACAGTCGCAACATCCAGCGCTTCCGACTCCTCGGGATGGTGGCCGTTGCCGTTCCTGCGTTGCACCTGTTTCAGATTCTGCAACTGCGCCAGCAGACATTCGCGCAGGTCGCGCGCGCCGACACCGATGGGGTCTAACTGTTTGACGAGATCGATAGCTTCCTGCAAAGCGTCGCGGCTGAACGGCACACGCGCCGGCGCGGTGCGGGGAGGAACCAGCTTTGGACGCGCTTCTGCGGCGTGCAACGGATCAACCTGCGGCACAGCGGCTTGCAGAAAGGGCTCTTCTACCACCGCCACGCCGAGTGCCGCTTCCTCCTGCTGGAGATCTTCTTGGGAAAACTCTGAAGTGAGTTCCGACCTGACAGACGTACTACCTTCTGTCCGTTCGGTCAACAATTCTCCTGCCGAAGGCGTCGGGACAAGCTCCCCGACCGGCTGCTCCTCCATAAGCCCGAGCAACTCATCATCCGTGGCAGTCAGGTAACCATCTTCATTCAGGTTGCCAATGACAAGTTCCGCCGCCCGGTACACATCCTCTTTCACATGCAGGGAACCAAGTTGCCACATCAGGTGGTCCGACAGGGTGGTCGGCCTGGAAAGGAAATTCTCGAAGGAAGGCTTCTCGTGATCTTCCATCTCAATCGAGGTGCGAAGGCCGGGATCGAGATATTCCTGGAAGAACGATCCAAAATCAATCTCTTCGAAGGGGTCTTTTTCTTCCTTGGTAACTGGCGCGGCTTCCTCTTGGGTAACCACTGCGGAACTCTCACGTTCCAGGCGCTCTTCGCGGGCAGACACTTCGTCCAGCAGGGGAACCGAATTATCCAGTTCCTCGAGGACAGGATTTTCCGTCAACTCAGCATTGATCATGTCGGTCAGTTCCAGCTTGTTGAGAGCCAGAACGCTGACCATCTGCACGAGCCCAGGAGTCAGAATCTGCTTCTGGGAAACTTTGAGGTTCAATCTCGGCTGTAGCAAGACCATGCTGCGGAACCCTTTGGGGCACACGTCCCAAAACAAATTTTAAACCAGGGAAAAGCTCTCGCCTAAGTAAACTCGTTTCACTTCCGGATCGTTCCCCAATGCCTCGGGAGTGCCCGTCCGGAAGATGTGGCCATCGTTGATAATGTAGGCCCGATCGGTCACCGAAAGTGTTTCTCGCACATTATGATCGGTAATCAGCACGCCAATTCCACTCGATTTCAAATCAAAAATGATCTTTTGCAGGTCCAGTACCGCAATGGGATCAATTCCCGAAAACGGTTCATCCAGCAGGATGAACGAGGGCGAGATTGCCAGGCAACGGGCAATTTCCACTCTTCGGCGTTCTCCTCCCGATAAAGCGTATCCCCGATTCTTGCGGATCACGCTGAGGCCCAACTGGTCGATTAGCTTCTCCATCCGTTGCCGGCGCTCGTGCCAGGAAATCGACTGGGCTTCCAGCACGGCCAGGAGGTTATCCTCAACCGTGAGCTTGCGAAAAATCGAGGGTTCCTGGGGCAGGTAGCTGATGCCAAAATTCCTGGCCCGCAGGTACATGGGCTCGCTCGTAATATCCTGCCCATCGATGACGACTCGTCCGCTGTCGGTTGGGATCAATCCCACAATGATGTAGAAACTGGTAGTTTTGCCAGCGCCGTTGGGTCCCAGCAATCCCACAACTTCGCCCTGATTGACATGGAGACTGACTTCGCTGACGACTCTTCGTCCGCGGTAACTTTTGCCAATCTCTTCCGCCGATAAGGTCTGCATTTACTTAGTGGTACGAGCGCGAGTGATGGTGGGCGAAGAGCGTTTACTCTCAACCAGAACCCTATCATCGTGACTATAGAAAGTCAACGAATCGCCCCAAACTGTACCGTGTTCGGCATCAAAAATGCTGGGGGTTTTACCTGTGAGATAGTATCTGCCGTCATCCGCCGTATAAACCAACCGGTCCCCTACTCCGCGGCGATTGGGTTCGGTCACGATGACCTTGCCTATCGCGATCATGTGGTCTATTTTGCTTGGGCCCTCAGAGCCCGGAACCAGCGGCTTCCCCGATTGGGAGGCCGACTGAGAGGACGCTGCCATCGGCCTTGTGGACCGCACCGCAGGCGAGGCAGACGCTGCCATCACTGAATCGGCGGCTCCCGCGGGGGTGGCGGACACCGCTTGAGCCTCCTGAGCAGGCTTCAGGTAGACATCGATCTCATGCGCGCTGACCGTGCCAGTAGGGCTCCTGGCCAGGACATTTCCCGTATAGCGGGCCAGCCGCTCGTCGTCTACGTAGGTCAGTTTGTCAGATGTGACATCCACCGGAGTCAATTTCCCATCCTGAGACTGCTGTACAAACAGGCTGGTTACCGTGTGCGAGGTGTCGCCCTCTGCGACCATGCTTCGAGCGTCGTTGTCGAAATCGATTTTGGGAGCACTGACCACGTTGGCTCCTTGCCATAGGCGTACTTTGCCAGTGTAGTGCGCGACCCCGGGCTGGTTGCGCGCGGTCATGTGCTCCGCTGTCACATGGATGGGATCGGAAGCTGCCAGAAGCGCGCCATTGGGTTGTGGCTTCAGGTCACTGTAGGTGGTTTTCACATCGTCGTCGGCGTAGGAGTCGCCGGTCTGGCGATTGATGCTGATCACGGTCGCCGTCGTCGTCATTCCACCATCGATTACGCGCGGCGAAGTGTTCAACAGCAGCAGCTCGTCCGCCAACGTGTAGGTTGCCGTCTCCGCGAACGCAGCACGGCCCCCGACATTAGGCTTGCCGGACGCTTCGTGATAGCGGAAATCTCCCGTCTGCACCAATTTCTGGGCCTGCCCGTCGGGGCCAAAAGTAACGTCAAGATTCTGGGCGGTGCTCACCTTCTCCGGCTGTCCCGGCGAAGTGGAAACGATTCTGGAATCGGGCGAGCCGTGCAGGGTCTGAATCCGATTTGCGTCACCGAAGGTCACGTGAAACTTGCCGGCTGTTGCCACGGTGGTGGCATTCCCACCGCCCATGGCTGGCTCTTTGGTCTCCGCATTCTTTGGCTTCGAGCCTGCAGGAGAGGGCAGTATCGTGATCTTGGCTTTGCCAACGGTATCGCCCGTCTTGAGCTCGTTGCCGTTTTCCAGCTTGAAGATGAGCTGATCGGCGTCGACGCGCATAGGCTGGCCGCCGGTGCCCGATTTCCCGGGATTGGGATCCTGCTTCATCCACGCGTTCTTCACCATGTGAAAAAGCGATGGCTGATTGTCTTCTTCAAAGTCCAGGATGAAGGTGTCGGCCCCCCCATGGGTTACGTTCTCTCCGTGCGTATCGAAGGTGGCTCCCTGCGACACAATGGCCTGTTGAAGAGCGTTCTTCGTGCCCATGTTCAGATCGCCGCGAGGTCCGTAAATGTCGACGATAGTCGGGCCGCGGCTCTGAATATGCACGTTCCCATCGGCCATGGCATGCTGCACGGTGTTGTCGGGCTCAAACAGCATCGTGACCTGGTCAGCCGTCAACGTCTTGTCAGGCTGATCGATCTTCGCGTTTTCCAAGACCGTCTGGCGTGGGTCTTTCTGGATACTTCCGCTCGTCCCGGTGATGGTCGCCGGATTATCGCCGGTGGTGACAATGTGAACGTCCGACTTCAGCAGCAGCTTGTTGTTGTGCGAATCGAGGTACGCTCCCTTGGCAGTGCCGTTGGCCTGGGCAGTGCGGAACTCCACTAATTCATCGGTCTCTGCGATTCCAGTTTTCTGGTTGAACTTAAGTCCATGGGTGAGGACATGGATGGGATTCTTCAGCTCATCGGGGGGCGCCTGGTCGGGCTTCTGCGGCCCTTCCGCGTAGCCTTGGAGGTCGATATGGACTTCGCCCGTTGCGGTGATTTCGCCGGAGTTCTGGTCATAGATGAACTCGTTGCCGTAGATCTGATCGTACCGGTCATGTGCCTTTCCGTAGACGACAATGTGGACGTCTTTCAGATCAGCACGGCCGCCCGTCTTGAATTGCACCGCATTGGAAGCCCGCACGGTGTAGATGGTCCGGCCACCTTCGGATTTCGAGATGGAAAATCCGTTGCTCGTCTGCTGAATGTCCAGCCCCAACTCTTTCGGGATATTGTGCAACGTGGGCAGAGCTCTCGAACGGGAGATCCAGTACGACAGGGCGACGATAACAATCAGCGAGATGGCGGTGGCCACCAGCCACCGGCGTACCTGAGCAAGCGATTGGAACATCTACCACAATTTTACTCCGGCCAGCCCGGTACGCGGGAGGCGGTATCCCTTCCTTCTTTCGACGCTTCTACATATCCTTTGTCCGAACGCATTGCCGCCAATCTTTGCCGTAAACCCCAAAGCCTCTTGCGGCGGCAACTGATCGATCTGTAGGTGCGTCCCCGAATGCGGCGTGCCTATCTTCGCAAGTACAGGAAAACGGTTACGCGGATCGCGTGGGGTTCAACTTCCAGCGCAGGGCAAGTCCCGCGCCAGACAGCACGCTTCCAATCAAAATAAGGGACGAAGGCTCGGGCACCGCGGAATCTGCTGTTCCTTTCACGTCGACGAAAAGTCCGGTTGGCCCGCCTCCGTTGTAAACGACGAAATCGAGCGTGTTCGTGCCGCGATCGAAGCCATTCGAGATCGAAAAAGGCGTGACATGCCCGAAGTCTTCAAAGTGGGTGCATGCGCCGGTATTTGCGCCATTGAGCAAGATGCAGCCGTTATTATCCGACGCCCACCCACCCACCAATTCGGCTGAGTCGGCACGAAAGCCGGTCAGGCTGAAGGTCATGCGGTAATCGTAGGTTCCGACCGGCCAGCCCGTATCACCGCTGGCTCCAGGACTGATCCAGTCGTTGCCCAAAGTGTTGCGCGTCCAAAGCCCATTCGGAGATGTGGTGATCGTGGACAACCAAACCCCATTGGGCGCGGATACCAGGCTGAAGTGCGGGTCAAACGCTCCCACCGGCAGCGCATTTCCCCTAACAGCTTGTCCAGTGCCAAAGATGGAAATGGGATCCCCGTTGAGGTGACACGCCAACAAGGAACTGAAAACGAGAAACGAAGCTAGGCGCAGAAGGTTCCGCAACATGTCTAAGCCTCCAAACCCTATCATCGGCAGATGCAGCTCTGCCTTCAGGACGTTCTGCAACGCAGGACGGGGAGCGAGCCCGTTATGAGACCAAAGTTGTCGTTGTCCAGGTTGGAAATGGCTGGGATCGCCCGACCGCGCTAGTCGCCGCTGATCGTAGGTGCCAGAACGGGATTGCGGCTAGCCTTGTTGTTCAGCCGGGTAGGATTAAAGAAATTCAGAATGCCGCAGATTACCCAGTAACCAAGAGCAATACCAACAAGAAAAGCGGTGCCAATCGTGAAAACCATCAGGAATAAGAGCAGAAATGTCGTCATCGGCGTCCTTCACCCAAAGGCCTTGGATCGTACACGGACTTCGCCTCATCTACATGGATGCAACTTTACTCCGCGTTGACGCCTTCCGATGTTGGCAACTAAGATACAGGAGTAAAGTAACGCTTCCTCGCTTCCAGAGCCCTCTGCACAGCCTACAACCGTCAGGCACATTGATCGGCACGTCCGACGAACGTGTTGATCTTTCTGGCTCTCAAGCTGGGTAATTTTGGAACCAATGGCGATCACAAACATTACGGTCCGCGGGGCACGGCAGCATAATCTGAAGAACATTCAGGTGGAGATTCCGCGGAACACACTCACCGTCATCACTGGCCTGAGCGGTTCTGGCAAATCGTCGCTCGCCTTCGACACCATCTACGCCGAAGGTCAGCGTCGCTACGTGGAAACCCTTTCCGCCTATGCGCGCCAGTTTCTGGATCAGATGGAGCGGCCCGATGTTGACAGTATCGATGGCCTCAGCCCTTCGATCGCTATCGAACAGAAAACCACGAGCCGCAGCCCACGTTCCACCGTCGGCACCATCACCGAAATTTACGACTATCTCCGCCTGCTGTACTCCTCGGTAGGCGTTCCCCATTGCCCGCAATGCGGACGGGCCATCTCTCGCCAATCGGCTGATCAGATCGTGCAGCAGGTAATGGAGCTCAGGCCCGATGAACGGGTCATGATTATGGCTCCCATTGTGCGCGGCCGTAAAGGCGAATTCAAGAAGGAGCTCGACAAGCTCGTCCAACAGGGCTTCACGCGGGCCCGCATTGATGGTGAGCTGCGCAATATCGCCGACGAGGAGATCAAGCTCGACAAGCGCAAGAACCACACCATCGAACTGGTTGTCGATCGCCTCTTGGTGAAGCCGGATATCGAACGCCGGCTGGCCTCCTCGGTTGAGCTGGCGATGAAGCTGGCCAATGGACTGGTGCAGGTCGCCGTAGTCGGAGGAGACGAACGCATGTACTCCTCGAAGTTGGCGTGTCCGGAGTGCGGCATCAGCGTCCCGGTGCTTGAGCCACGTTCCTTCTCGTTCAACAGCATGTATGGCGCTTGCCCCGAATGTAACGGACTGGGCAGCAAGTACGACTTCGATCCGGCCAAAGTGGTGACCGACTGGTCGAAGCCGCTGCTGGAGGGGGGACTGGGACCGGGCTCCGCGTCGCAGAGTCTCATTCACGCCTTGGAGCTTGGCGCGGCGGCTTACGGCATTCAATTGTCGATTCCTTTCGAGCAGCTGCCCCGCAAGGCGCAGAACGTGCTGCTGTATGGGCCTGAAAACGGTGAGAAGAAGCGCGGCGGATTTCTCGGGATCCTCGCCTATCTGCGGCAGGCGATGGAAGACAGTTCGTCGGAAACCTATCGCGACTGGCTTCTGGAACACATGTCTGCCACCACCTGCCCGGCTTGCGGCGGCAAGCGGCTACGCCCTGAGAGCCTGGCGGTGAAGGTCAACGGAATGTCGATCGCGGACTTTACCGCGCTTCCGGTTTCACGCGCGGCCGACGCAGTCGCACAGATCAAGCTTACGGATCGCGAGGAAAAGATCGCCGGCCGCATTCGCCGGGAAATTGCCGAGCGTCTCGGCTTCCTCAATGCCGTCGGGTTGGGCTACATCTCGCTCAGCCGTTCGGCGATGACCTTGAGCGGAGGGGAAGGCCAGCGCATCCGCCTCGCGACCCAGATCGGCTCAAAGCTTCGCGGCGTGCTGTATGTCCTGGATGAGCCTTCCATCGGCCTGCATCATCGCGACAACGATCGCCTGCTGCTGGCGCTGGAGTCGTTGCGCGATCTCGGCAATACCGTCCTTGTCGTGGAACACGATGAAGATACGATCCGCCGTGCGGACTACGTGATCGACCTGGGCCCTGGCGCTGGCCGACATGGCGGCGAGGTGGTTGCCAGCGGCACTCCGCAGGACATCGAGAATGCGCCGCGTTCGCTGACCGGCCAATACATCTCGGGGCAGAAGCAGATTACCTATCGCCATGCGCGCAGGTCGCCAAATGGCAAGGCCGTGACCATTCTCGGGGCGCGCGGGAACAACCTCAAGCAGTTGGACGTGGCCTTCCCGCTTGGTATCATGACGGTCGTCACCGGCGTCTCGGGCTCCGGCAAGTCGACGCTGGTCAACGATATTCTCTATCGTGCGTTAGCCAAGTCGCTCTACGGCTCGCGCGAGGAGGCAGGCGCTCACAAGGCAATTACCGGGACCGAGTTCATCGACAAGGTCATCCGTATCGATCAGTCGCCCATCGGGCGCACGCCGCGCTCCAATCCTGCCACCTACACCGGCGTGTTCACGCACATTCGTGATCTTTACGCCATGCTGCCGGAGTCGCGACAGCGCGGTTACAAGGCAGGCCGCTTCTCGTTCAACGTGGCCGGAGGACGTTGCGAGGCCTGCCAGGGAGAAGGTCAGCGCCGTATTGAGATGAACTTCCTGCCCGACGTCTACGTACTGTGTGAAGTCTGCGGCGGCAAGCGCTACAACCACGAGACACTGGCGGTGAATTACAAAGGGTACTCAATTGCGGATTTGCTGGAGTCTCCCGTGGCCGACGCTTTGCCGGTGCTGGAGAACATTCCGCAGATCAAACAGAAGTTGCAGACTTTGGTCGACGTCGGGTTGGGCTACATCCACCTGGGACAATCGGCGGTGACACTCTCGGGCGGAGAAGCACAACGCATCAAGCTGGCCCGCGAACTCAGCAAACGCCAGACAGGCAAAACCTTGTACCTTCTCGATGAGCCGACAACCGGGCTCCACTTCGACGACGTCAGTAAGTTGCTGGAGGTGCTGCACCGTCTGACAGACCTCGGCAACAGCATTATCATCATCGAGCATAATATGGACGTTATTCGCAATGCCGACTGGATTATCGATCTCGGACCGGAAGGCGGCGAGGAAGGCGGACGCATCGTAGCCCAGGGAACTCCCGAACAAGTTGCGCGGGTGAAGAAGTCCTATACGGGACAAGCGCTCGCCAAGTTGCTGCCGGCGGCGTCTAATGCAATAGCGCGCCAGGAGCTTGCCAGCAGCGATTCGATGGCTTCCGACTAACCCAGAGAACTCATGTCCTTGCCCCCCAACCTGCTGCCCGAAGCTGACCAGACCTCCGATAGCCCGAGCCTCGAAGTCTCCCCATTAGGACAGGTTCTGCCGCCGGTGTCCCAGCCTCCAAGGAATCGCTTTCCCTCCTGGTCGGCCTGGGATGTGTTTGCGGTACTGGCCGTAACGCTGATTGCGGTACTCGCCTTCAGCGCCATCGCCTTGGCGATCGCTCATCGCATTCCCGCCTACCGGCACCTGCCGATCGCGGAGCTTGCCACCAATGCCAAGCTGGTCATTGGCGCACAGACGGCGGCTTACCCGCTCGTGTTTCTGTTCATCCTGGTGCTGGTTCGCGCCCGTTCCCACCAACGCTTTGCCGAGGCGATCCATTGGAACTGGCCAGGATTTTCCGCGCCGGGCTTCCTGGTTATGGGCATGGTGGTGGCGGTTGTTACCGAAGGCCTCTCCCGCTTCTTGCCGATTCCGAAGTCGCTGCCTATGGACAAATACTTCAACGACGCAAGCAGCGCGTACCTCATGGCGGCGTTCGGCATCACCCTCGCTCCCTTGCTCGAAGAGCTGTTTTTTCGCGGCATGCTTTATCCGGTACTCCGGCGCGGGCTAGGCCTGCTCGCCTCCGTGCTGCTAACCGCGGCAGCTTTCGCCAGCATTCACGGCGGACAACTCGGATATGCCTGGGGACCGGTGCTGAGCATCTTCTTTGTGGGCATCGTCTTCACCCTCACGCGAGTTCACACCGACTCGGTGGCGTCCTCCTTTCTGATGCACGTGGGGTACAACTCTACCCTCTTCGGGCTGTTGTGGTTCGCCAGCGATCACTTTCGCCATCTGGAGAGGGTCGCCGGCTAGAAATGGTATGGTTGGAGAGGATGAGCCCCGCACGCCAACAACTCCTGTCGCTCTTGGCTGAGAAGTCGTTTCGACTCGGGCAATTTAAGCTGTCGAGTGGTGGTACCAGCGATTACTATATCGATTGTCGCCTCACTACACTCGATGCCGCTGGCGCGCTCCTGACCGGGCAAGTCGTCTTCGAGGAGATTCGTAAGCACGGCTGGAAGGCCGACGCTATCGGCGGGCTTACCATGGGGGCCGACCCCATTGTGGTCGCCACGTCTGTCATCAGCGCTCAACGAGGCGAGCCGATCCATGGATTTCTGGTTCGCAAGGCCGAGAAGAGCCACGGCACCGGGCAGCGCATCGAAGGCTTTCGCGAGAAGCCGGCGCGCGTTGTTGTTGTCGATGACGTTTGCACCACGGGAGCTTCAACTGTCCAGGCGATCGAGGCGGCCCGTGAGTTCGGCTTCGAAGTTGCCGGCGTGCTGTGTCTGGTGGAGCGCGAAGAAGCGGACGGACGCGCCAACGTCGAGAAGGCTGCCGGCCAAGCTCCTTTTATTGCGCTGTTTACCGCAAAAGAGGTTCGTGCTGAGCACCTCAAGCGTGCAGCACTGCCTCCGATGTTTGCGGCCAGCGCCAAGTGCGATTTTTGCGATCGTCCCGCGGTCCCCAACATGCCAGGAAATCGCTGTGCGATACATCAGCCCTGAAATTCTGCTGCGGGCAAAAGCGAATTTGAACTGCTTATGATTAAGACTTTGGAATGGACGGACTCTGGCGTCCGCTTTATCGACCAGACGAAGCTACCCACGGAAGAAGTCTACGTCACCTCGACGAGCTACGAAGAAGTTGCCAACGCTATCCGTACCATGATCGTTCGTGGCGCGCCCGCTATCGGCGTCGCCGCCGCAATGGGAGTGGCCCTCGGAGTTCGCGACTCCAAAGCGATCACGCAAGCCGACCTTGATCGCGAGTTCGACGAGATCTCTCACACACTGGCCTCGACGCGCCCCACGGCCGTCAACCTTTTCTGGGCCATACGCCGCATGCGTGCGAAGTTCGAAGAGCTCAGCGGTCAGCCGATTTCTGAAATCAAACAGCAACTGATCCTCGAAGCCCAACGCATGCTGGTCGAAGACATTGCCGCCAACCAGGCCATGGGCAAACATGGCGCCGTCCTCTTGCCTACGACTGGCGGCATTCTCACGCACTGCAACGCTGGCGCACTCGCCACCTGTGGCTACGGCACCGCGCTGGGGGTCGTTCGCTCGGCCGTGGAAGCCGGAAAGAAGTTGCGTGTCTATGCCGACGAGACTCGTCCTTTTCTGCAAGGCTCGCGCCTGACTGCGTGGGAGCTGATGAAAGACAACATTCCCACGACTGTCATCTCCGACAACATGGCCGGAACCATGATGCTCCAGGGAAAAATCCATGCCGTGATTGTCGGTGCCGATCGCATAGCAGCCAACGGTGATGTTGCCAATAAGATCGGTACCTACACCGTCGCTGTGCTCGCGAAAGAGCACGGAATCCCCTTCTATGTGGCAGCGCCGTTTTCGACCATCGACCTGGCTACTGCCGAGGGCAGTCAGATTCCTATCGAGCAACGCGCCGCGACCGAGGTCACGCATTTTGCCGGAAAGCAAGTTGCTCCCGACGGAGTCGCCGTCGAGAATCCCGCATTTGATGTGACACCCGCTCGCTACGTGACCGCCATCATCACCGAACGAGGTGTGGCAAGGCAGCCTTATGCAGAAGCGCTGCGCGAGCTTGCCGAGCTGAGACTGTCCGCCTGATCAAGGGGCATTCCACAAAACGAGGGGCGTCCTCACGGATCCCTGTCTGATTTTGCCGCTGCCCGCACCCCTCGGCTTATTGCTGCGGTGGCTGCTGGTTAGCCGGGTTCAGCTGCTGCTGATATTGCTGCTGTTGCTGCTGCATACGTTGTAGTTCCTGCAACAATTGTTCCGGCGTCTTGACCTGGTTTTGTTGCTGGGCAGGGTCAGATGAGTCTGGCGATGGCTGCTCGCCCTGCTGGCCGTAGCGCTGTGTCTGCGTCGGAGCCAAGGCGGTACCTTGCGGAACATCGCTGTCCGGGTAGGTAGCTTGATCTTCTTCGGGATTGTCATCCTCCGACGGAGGGGGCTGCTGCTGTGGCGCGGCATTCATTTGCGCCGTATTCATTGGCGTACTCTGTCGGGCCGTCAAAATCACCTTCTGCACTCCGCCACTGTTATCCGGCATGCCCAGGATGACGTAATCGAAGTGCGAACCATTCAGCAACGACGCCAGCACGTCGCGGGGCTGCCCCGGACCTAAATCCGCCACGACGCGCTCACCAGAGGCTCCGCTGGGAATATCGATGGAGGCTCCCGTCTGGACCTGCACCGAGCGCAGAACTTGCGACAACGTGGAATTGTGAGCGTTGATGCTGAGCTGTCCATTCCGATACAACACGTGCGGAGCCGTAGGCGGCATCTGCTCCAACGTGGGAGGAGGCAGGGGAGCCTGGGCTACCACGGGCTCAGTGATTGTTCCCTTGGGACTATGCTTTTTGTGGCTGGCCGCCAGTTTTGCCGGTGCAGCCGCGGGGTTTTGCGAAGGGCTGACCATCGCACCCGACGTAGAAGCGGGTTGGCTCGCCTGCGGAATCGGCATCCGGTTCTGCGGGGCTGACTGGGTCGCTTCGCTCGCTGTTTGGGCCGCACCGCGCTGCGACGGAACACATGCAAGCACAGTCAGCAACAAGACCCACCCGAAATTTCCGCCAAGGCGTAGCATAAGGGTTGGACGGCGCAGACGCCCTTTCGTCGTTGCCTGGACGCTGCCGGAACTATTTTAACCCTTCCGGGATATGGATGTTTTTGCTAGCGTTGCAGCGCGAAAGCAATAAACATCTGGATCTCTGGATGTGGCATCTTACAGACCGACCGAGATCAACCGCTGCCAATGCCGGTTATCGGATTCAACTCGCGATCCTTCATACCAATATGACTCGAAAAGCACCTATGCCATCGGCATTCTCCAGCTTGCTCACCAGCTTTGGCCTGCTTCTTGCGCTCACGGCGCTCTTCCCTCCGCTGGCCCGCGCCCAAACCTGCAGTAGTAACGACGAACTGGATCAGCCCGTGAAAGCGGCTCTGGATGGAGCGGCGCGGCAGTACTTCGATATGTCGACTCGTGGCGATGTCGCAGGCCTGAAAGCCAATTCTATTCCTGCCGTGGCGAAGGATTTCTCCGGCATCGAGCAGGCAGTGGTGACCAACAAGGCATTCCTGGCCGCGGCTAAACCGACTATCACCGGCACCTACCTGCTGGATGCTTCGCAGGCTAAAGCAACCATCCCGCGTGCCGATTTTTACTGTGGCATCTACAACTCGCCGGATCGTATCGGATTTTTTATTCCCAACCTTCCGCCTGGCCGGTACGCCATCGTGACCCAGAACGTCGAAGGCAAGGATCCCATCACACTTACCATGATTCTGCAGGATGTCGGCGGCAACGCCTGGAAGCTGGCCGGCTATTATCCCCGGCTGGGCAGCCTGGCCGGACACAATGCCGACTGGTATATCAGTAAGGCGCGTGACTACAAGACCAAGGGCCAAAAATACAATGCATGGCTCTACTACCTCACGGGATGGGACCTGACGGCGCCGGTCAGTTTCATGAGCACTCCGCAACTCGACAAGCTCTCGGAAGAGATGCAGACCGTGCGTCCCGGCGATCTCCCCACAAATGGCAACCCCCTGCAACTACCGGCGAACGGCAAGGTCTTCAGCGTCATTGAAATCACGGCCGTCGCGGTCGAGGATAATCTCGACCTGCGCGTCCGTTACAACACGGCGGATGCTTCCAATTCCGGCGCCGCCTTCCAGGACAACATGGCTGTGATCAAGGCGATTGTTGCCAAGTATCCCGAATTCCGCGACGCCTTTTCTGCAGTCGTGGCGCGCGCCGTCGACAACAACGGGCACGACTACGGTTCAGTGCAGGCAATGAAAGATATAAAGTGACGGGACGAGCCTGAAAGGCGGCAGCAGAAGCTAGCCTGCGTCGCCCGACTCCGCTTTCCTGACCTCACCGGCTGTGCTGGCCGGGCGCTCCAGCTTGCACTCGCGGGCCTTTTTGTCGATACGTAGTCCCTGAAACACGGGAGCTCGCATCTTGATGGCACCGCTCTCCCCCTCGTGCGTCCACTCGGTGAACTTGATCTCCGCTACCAATTCCGGCTTCACATAGTACACGCGCCGGTCGCTCTCGACCTTGCCGTGAAACGGATTACGATCGGTCTTTAGCTTTTCCAGCTTCTTCCACATGTCTTCATGCGTCTGCTGAGTAAAGCCACTTCCCGCCTGCCCAACTGGAATCAGCCTTCCGCCATGGTCATAGAGGCCCAACACTACCGACCCGAAGTGTTCGCGCGAGCCTCGCGGGTCGGTGTAGCCGCCAATCACCGCCTCTTGCCTTTTGACGATTTTGATTTTGAGCCACTCGCGCGTGCGTTTCTGCAGATACTGACTCTGCCGCCGCTTGGCGATAACGCCTTCCAGCTGTCTCTCGGAGGCAGCACGAAATAGATCTTTTCCGCGCCCGATGTAGTGATCGGAATATCGCAAAAGATTGCCCGTCGCGAGGATCGACGCGAGCAAAGTCTTCCGTTGCTCGAGCGCTGCATGCATCAGGTTGTAGCCATCGAGGTAAAGCAGATCAAACGCATAATAGACGATAGGGATATCGTCCCGCGTCCGCCTAATCCGTCGTCCTCCTTCGCCTACTCCTGTGCGCTGCTGCATCAGGCTGAACGACGGACGCCCGTCGCCATCGAGAGCTACGATCTCGCCGTCGATAATGGCGTTGCGAGCTCTTACCGAGGTGCCGATCGTGTGCAGTTCCGGATAGGCACTGGTTAAGTCATTTTGATTGCGGGAAACCAGCCTGATCGAAGAGCTCTCAAGAAATGTGATCGCACGGTAGCCGTCCCATTTCACCTCGTAGAGCCAGTCGTCGTCGTCGAACGGCTCGTCCACCAAGGTCGCCAGCATGGGGCGAATTATGCGCGGCATCGGTTCCTTGTGCCCGACGCGGGCCGGATTGAGACTTAGGCCGTCATCTTCCCCTTGGCTGGCTTTTTTTTTACTCCGCCCGCGGCAGCCCCAGTGGCTACGGCCTTCGTCCTACTTTGTTTTGCCGGGTGCGTTGCAGCAGCCGAAGCTTTAGCCGACTTCTTTGCCATTGGAGTCGCGACTGCGGTTCGAGCCAAAGCTGACTTTGTTTGAGCTGAGGGCGGGTTCGCGGCCGCACTCTTCTCCCGCTTCTTGTCCGCTTTGGCAATTGAGTCGGCCAACCAGTCATTTCTCTTTGCTACTCCTACAACCGAGGATTTGCGGCTACTCGTCCACTCCGCCGAACCCGCGTCGGCCGCAATCTCGTCCATGGTGCGACCCGTCAGCACCGACCTGTCATATTTCTCGATGTCATACTCTTCTACTACGTAGGCATCGCGATGTTTGATCAGCAACCATTCATTGCCTTTGCTTCCCGTCTTGCGCGAACGTATATGGACTAATGCGAAGTCGCCCTTCAGCTTCTGACCGTCAAGGCGAAACTTGAGGTCGCCTTTATCCAGCATCTGGTGCGGATCGCCCTGCGGCGTCCACGTGCCCATATCCCATACCATCACGGTTCCGCCGCCGTAGTTGCCCTGTGGAATCGTGCCTTCGAAGTCATAGTACGAAACCGGGTGATCTTCTACCTGCATGGCCAGCCGCTTGTCCGCCGGATCAAGGGAAGGGCCCTTGGGAACGGCCCACGACTTCAGTACGCCGTCCATCTCAAGACGAAAATCGTAATGCAGGCGCGACGCCCGATGCTTCTGTACCACGAAGCGCGATTGCCTGGTTTTGCCCAGCTTCGGAGGCGGTTCAGGCGTCTGTTTGAAATCCCGTTTGCGTTTGTATTCTTCAAGCGCCATGGCGAATTAGATGAGATTACCGCATTCGTCGCTGGCCGGCCATGTGGGGGCCCGGAAAGTTACGGTACCACGGTCCCCCCGGCATCCTGAGCGCACCAAACCCTCACCGTACTATTACCCTCAGCGGAGCCGAGTCCCCGCAGCCGACAAGCGAAGTCGCAGGAGTTCTACCCCCGTCACAATTTCCGCAACTCCTTACGTTTCGGGTCCAAGCACCCAACGTAGTTTCAGCCTGCATCACAAAGCCGCGACAATCCGTTCAAGTTCAGAACGGCGGGCTAAGATCGACTTCCTTACACGTCCAGGCGGCAGCAGTTCTTCTAGCTTCGACACCATGTCGATAGCGTGTTGCGCGTTTCTCTTGCAACGTTCCAAGGCTTCGATGTCGCCCAACTCTTCTTCCGTCTTTGCCAATGTGGCGAAGGTGAAACCGAGATTTAAGTCGGCGGACAGAAGATCTTGCAAATGGCCGGCCGTAGTGGCGAGGAGCTCGTGGATGCGTTTCGGTTCAGGCATCTGAGGCGCTGAAATCGACTGGCCTTTTCGCGAAAGTAGAAGAGTCAGATGCTGGCCAGCCAATCATGAAACCCTTGAGGCAAAATCTTTTGTTACAATTTGTATGCCGCTCTCAAGGGCGCTTAACTCAGCGGTAGAGTGCCACCTTCACACGGTGGAAGTCACAGGTTCGAATCCTGTAGCGCCCACCATATTTTTCTGGGGTTTACGAGCGAATCAGCAAAAAAGCCGCCATCCCACAAATCATCCACAATTCACTGGATCATCTCCGTGGCCAGGCCCATCTCCCGAAGGAATGCGCCTTGAGCCGCCCGTGTTTCATCGCCGTCGCCTTGGGTGTAAAGGTCGAGCGTCGTCTGGATACGGCTGTGGCGAAGCAGGCTCTGGACCGTCTTAGGCTCGGCCTTGCCCTTATTCACCAGCCAGCTTGAGAGCGAGTGCCGGAGATTGTGCAGGCCGAAACGGTAGCCGTCCGGTATACCTAAGCCCAGCCGCTTTGGCGGCTGGCCGGAGATGATCGGCGACAAATACGGCAGGCGATAAGGGAACCCTGCCGTCTGCCTTGAAGCGAGGGAAACAGAAAATCCGTCTCCTTCGCGAAAGGCGTCTTTTCCTTCCAAGCCTGCAGAAATTGCGCGAGGGCCGGGTGCATCGGGCACATGGCCTTCGCTCCTGCGGGTCTTGGTGGGTCCGTCACTTCCACGCCACCAGCGCTTCGTTACCGCGATCCGGTTCTCGTCCCATAGCACGTCTGCCCAGCGCAGCGCGAGAAGTTCCGATGCGCGGAGCGCGGTAGCAGCGCAGGTGAGGATGAGAATGCGGTGCAGCGGATTGGCAAGGCTCTCGATGATTTCCCATGTCTGTTTAGGGGTCACGAGGATGGCCTTGTAATCGGTAGTGGAGCGGGTCTCGACGGGAAGCACCGGGTTGTTCTTCACGAGCTGGTGCAGGGCACCGATGCGGTAGATCCGAAGCATGACGTCCGCGAAACTTCGATACGGTCGTCCATGCCAAGCCCTTCTCGGCGTGAAGCGATTTTGAGCCAGTGCTGTATGTCGAGGGGTTTGATATCGTCCGCTATAGCTGTCTCCCCATTGCGGGATAAGGTATGCGCGGACGATATGTTAGTGTTAAGGACGGTGCGTTCGGTCTTTGGACGAAGCGCGTCCGGCCCCAATCATGTTCAGGTAATGCTCCGCCAAGGCGCGAAAGCGGATGCGGGTATCGGCTGCTGGCGCATTGATGCGGGCAACAGAGCCCTAACGTTCGATTTCCCGCCATGCATCCTTTTCTTTGGGGAAGTCGCGGACAAGGCCGACGAACTACGGTCATTCTGAGCCGTTTGCCATCGTCCCGGATCTCGCGATAGCGCAGCACCCAGATGATCTCCGGCCTTGCGATGAAGTTTCATAAAGATCCGCGCTGATAAGCTCATGAGATGCCTCGTTCTCAGCGTGGAGACTGCCCTGACCGGATCGTATCGCGTTTTTCGGTTCTTGTGGTTGTCAGGTGCTGCTCTATGGCGGCGGCAAGCTCAGAAAGCCGGAATACCCATACCTTTCTTACGGTTCCTGTTCCGAGCGGATACGCCCCGACTAAGCCTCTACGTGCCATTGCGAGAAGCTGGCGCCTCTTCACGGACAGGAACCGTGCGGCCTCCTCAGCTGAGACGAATGGTTCGGGTGCCCTGACAGTGCTCAAAGGTGGCTTGGGAAGGGCTAACAATATGGAGGGTTCGACGCTCGCTCCACTAGTGACTTGGTTTCAGACATGTTCTGCTCGCTCACTGCCAGACAGACCAGCGGCTCTGGAATCTAAGAGCATCCGATCAGTTCGCTGAATCGAATGCTCCAACTCCGAACCCGTAATCTGGCCCTACGGGTGAGCGGCATCGAGCGGGCAGCAGCCCACGCGACGCGCTCGTCGCTGTCAGACGTGAAGAGGTTCTAGAACTGCAAGTACTGATTGCTCGAAGGGAGCGAGCCAGGAGGAAGCAACACGATGCTCCCTCCGCGATTCGCCGAGCGGACCATTCAACGCCCGCACTTAGTGACCTGCGATCCGGAGATGCAGGTGAGCATTCAACGTCTTTGAGCAGATTGAAGTGAGCTGAGTAACGAGATTCGAACAACGTGAGCCTTGGTGCCCACGGGACAGGCCGGAAGCCGCGTTATGCTGCAGCCGCCGGAGGAAGAATCGGGATCACTATGCTCCGTGATCATCAACTCTTGTGCGCAACACTTAAAACTATTTCGGGTTCGAACGCAAGAGAAAAGTTGCAGTGACGCGAAACTTTCGAGAGTTGCTGGATTCCGGGTCCGTGATTTGTACTTTCCGTGCCTTTCGATTTGCCAAGTCCGGCGGTTCTGTCGTAACGTGCCCTTCGCGATGAGTAGTCGAGAAGTCAACATCAGGGCTCTTCAAAGGCCATGGGCACGGCAGCCGAAATTCGCCGTCCCTCTTCCACTGCCTGCCAATGCTCAGGCCCAGTATTCCTGTCCGACCTGTGGAAGCGAAAACACCCAGCGGCTCTCCACTGTGTATATGTCGGGCGTTTCAAGTTTTCAGCGGTGATGAGCGGGTTCGGATGGGCGGGGGGACCCGCCGGCGGCAGTGGGTGGCTCACTGGAGTGTCTCAAACGCAAATCTCTGAGATGGCGGCGCCGCCAGCAAAGAAGCGCTATCGTGGCGCAATCCTCTTATTGCTTAGCTCTCCCTTTTTAGGCCCTGCCCCATTTGCCTTGCTGGAGAGCCTTAATGGTGTTCGCCCAGTTTACGAAAGCATGGCTGTCGTTCTGGGAACGGGATTCTTGATTGCGGCGTTGCTTTGGTTGGGCTCAACCTACGCCTACAACAGGCGGGTTTGGCCGAAACGCTGCAGAGAATGGCATAGGCGCTTTCTATGTCTCAGGTGCGGGATGATCTTTGTATCGAGCTGACTTGCTTATCGTTCGACTGTACGAAACCGAAAACGATAGGAGTCTACATGGCCAAGAAAACTCGTGTCGGCGCCATTTCTCAATCGGACACCCCGGCTTGGCAAGTTCTTCAAGAAAGAATTCTCGCCGTGATAAACGACTACTCAGAAGAAAACCCTATCGTCCCCGAGCGCCCTCTTGCTGACGGGTTCAGGGCTCGCCTATGTGACCTTCGCGATTACCCGTTACGGCGACGATGCGTATCGAAATGTCTACGACAATCTGCGATCCATCGTTCAACTGTTCCAGCGCATCATTGATGATGAGAAGAAAGTCCTGCCTAAGTCCGGAGAAGGGCGGGTTCCGACGCTCCGGACAAAAGAAAAATGCTGGAGAAGAAATGGATGGTTCTCGAGTCAATCCGAGTCAAGCTGAATCAGATGGTGGAACAAGAAATCGCTCGCCTGCAGGAAACTCCAAAAGCGAACTAGCCGACGCATCTCGACCTGCCGCTTCAGGGGATACATGAAAAAGTTTTTCTTTATCATTGCAATTCTAGTGATCCTTGCCGCTGCGGCTTGCCGCAAAGATGAACCGGCCGTGCCAACCGAGAAAGACGGAGAGCAGGTCTGGCATAACAAGTTCACCACGAACGGACTCAATGACCAGGTCGAACTGGTTAGCTTCAAGAAGACGAACGGGCAGCTTGAGGGCGACCACTACATCCTCTATTTCGAGGCCCAAGAGCGTTACCTGACAGACAATCTGAAACCCAAAGGCACGGTGGCGACCGTTAAAGCGGCGTACGAGTTCCAGAAAACGGAAAACGGTTGGCTGGGACCAGACAACCAGATTTACGAACCGACCAAGTAGATGACCGAGACTGTCGGCGGCTCGCTAGGGCCTGCTGCTCACAAGAAAGTTTGACGTAACTCAGAGACCCTCCTAACCTCCTCCCACCCTGAGACAGGGCGGGAGGAGGTTTAGAGTGTTTCAATCATCCGAGCACGTCCATCAAGCGCTCACGGACATCGGGTACATCACCGATACCGTGACGGCCACCGCCGTCTATCTGGCGGCCAGTCTACAAAAACCACTACTGCTGGAAGGTCCTGCCGGGAGCGGCAAAACAGAGCTTGCTTACGCGGTGGCACGCGCGATGGGTACCCCACTGGAGCGCCTGCAGTGCTACGAGGGAATTACCGAGGAGAAGGCCATTGGCAAGTTCGACGAGGGCTTGCAGAGGCTGTACCTGGATACCGTCACTCGTGGATCGGGCGCTTCTGATTGGGCCTCGCTGGGCAAGCAACTCTCCGCCTTGGATTTCTTCGCAGCAGGCCCGCTGCTAAAGGCATTGCAGTATCCCTCCCCTTGCGTCTTGCTCATCGACGAATTGGACAAGGTGGACCACAGTTTCGAGGCAACACTGCTTGAAGTCCTGTCCGTGTGGCGCCTGTCCATTCCCCGCCTTGGAACAATTCCAGCCTGCCTCGATCCCATTCACCGTCCTGACCTCGAACGAGGAGCGCCGATTGGGCGATCCCATACGCCGACGCAGCTTGTACGTGCGGGTCGAGCACCCGACAGCGGAGCGTGAAGGTGAGATCGTGGCACGGCGCACTCCTGAAGCGGGAGCGCCAGCACATCGGCTGATCGCCGGCTTCGCCAAGGCACTCCGTGCGTACAGCCTCGAAAAGCCGCCATCGGTGTCCGAGATGATCGACATGGCGTTGTCATTACAGCATTTGGGGATCGATGAGATCACTAACGAGCATCGCGACATGCTGCTTCCACTGCTGGCGAAGACAGAGCGCGACCGCCAGCGCCTGCTGCTGCGAGACGGATTCGCAAGCATCATTCATGCGGCCCGGCATTACGCGGAGTCGATGGAAACTACTGAGCTGCAGCACACGCTCGACAGAGTCTGAAGTATTGGCAAAAGGGGCTGCGGCATGAGAAGAATCTCGCTCCTATTGCCGGTCCTCACGGTGGTTCTCGCTACTCGGAGCTGGGGTGCCGACCATGCTGAGGCTACCTACTATGCCGACGCCTATGCGCGGCACTATCACGTTCCACCGGAGCTGGTGCGCGCGATCATCCGCCAGGAATCGAACTGGAACCAGCGTGCTATCTCCGAGAAGAATGCTCGCGGATTGATGCAGCTGATGCCGGGCACCGCAGCGCGATTCGGCGTGCGGAACTCATTCGATATCAGCCAGAACGTAGGCGGCGGCGTCCGGTACCTGCGTGATTTGCTCGCTCAGTATCACGGGGATATTCGGCTGACCGTAGCCGCCTATTACGCCGGGGAACACAGAATCCATTCCCTCCAATACAGCAACACCGACGTCATCCGTTACGTGGAAGACGTCAGACGACGCTACCTGCAAGAGCTATCGGCCAAACACACATCGAAGGAGTTCCAGCGATGAAAGGTCTCATCACAACGATCGCATTCGCTTTGCTGATCCCGTTCGCCTGCATAGCGGGTTACGCACAGGAAGCTGCAGCCAGCCACGAAGATGTTCAGCCTGTCATTTCGAATCTGACCATTTCGCCGGATACAGTGACCGATCTGCGGCTCAAGCCTCTCTATGCGGCAACGATTCGCATGCCGGAGCCGGTCTCGTCGGTGGTCGTCGGCGCTCCAACCTTCTTCCAGGCTGAACACAATGAGCACGAACCGGAACTGGTGATTGTTAAGCCGATCACCACCCAAGCTGCGGCGAGTAACCTGTTGATCGCTACCAAGTCAGGCCAGGTAGTCAGCCTCAGGCTGATCAGTGATGGCGCGGTCAGCAGCAATACCAAACCCGTAGATTTCGTACTGACCTACAAGCAGCGAAAGGGCTTTCTGATCGGTCCGTCAGACGAGACCTCGCCGGCAAACTCAGCTTCAGCCAAGCAAGACTCCTCGGCTTACGAATCCGCCTACCGGCAGCAGGCTTTTGTCTCGAGCCCAGCCTGGACTACCAGCCGCGGTGACCTATCAGCGAGCCTCGGTGCCGTCACCGAAGATGGACCCGACGCGATTGTCGCCTTTTCGGTCCTGAACAGCAGCCAGCATTGGGTCGAGCTGCTACCACCACAGGTGGAGTTGGGCAATCCGAATGGGAACGGGAATCAATCAACCGATGATCGGAGCAAGAAGAAGGTATTAGCCGACCAGGTTGCAGTCCGCGACTATCGCTTTACCCAACGAAGGCTTGCTCCCGGAGCGCGCGCCGACGCCGTTGTGCGCTTCGTTCGGCCCGATTTCAAGCAGTATCAGGAACACATGCAACTGGTTCTGGCAACCGCCGATGCAGTGAATCGGCCGCTCCTGGTCGATCTGCCATTCACAGCCCCTACAGCTACCGCAAGCAACGCATCCGCCAAGTAATGGAGAGGGTTTCATGTCTCAGATGAATCAAGACACAAACAACGGTTCGCGGAAGGCTCATACGCTCTACATCACGGAACTGGAGCGACAGGCACAAGAGGCCCAGGACAAGGAGCCAACGAATGAAGTGGCGCAAGAAGTGGCCGCACCAAAGCGCAGCTTTCGCATGGCGAAGGACGACAAGACCGTACGATTGCTAATCGGATTCGCGGGTGTGGTTGCGGTTGCGCTCATCATGCTGATCCTGTTCTCCGACAAAGGCAAACCGCGTACGAAGAAGAACGCTGAGGCAAGCTTGGGTCGTCCCAAGACGGCGGACACAGTTGCGCCGACTGAAAACGGCTCTGTCGTTCCGCAAGGTACCATGCAGCCTATGCGGGATGACCAGCCACAGCCGGGACAGGTGAACGCGAACGATATCGAGAACACAAAGAAGGCCCGGGTTGGCGCAGGCGAGACAAAGTCCGGGCAGGCAGATGTTCCGGCAAAGAACCTCGGGCAAATCCCGGAATTCCCGGCATCAAACAACAGTGGAGATGCCTGGGCTCCACCACCCTATGGCCAGAAGGACACCACAGGAGCAGGGGTGGCACAGGTGCAGGACAAAGCGGTTGATGGGCTAGCCAAGCCGTCGCTGGTGTTTACTGCGAGCACGGAGAAATCCTCCCAGTCCGCTCCAACTGATCACGACATACCTCTGCTTGATATGGGTACCGGTTCCCGGCTAGCAGCCAGGCTGGCTTCGGTGGTCACGACTGCCGTAGATCAGCCGGTGATCGCCATCGTCGAGTACAGCTACGAACACGACGGACAACTCATCGTGCCCGCAGGCTCCAAGGCTGTCGGTTCCGTGCACCAGGCGGACCGCAGCGGCTATCTGCAAATCCACTTCGATCACTTGGAGACGCCGGATGGTTCGTCGATTCCGATCGATGCCCTCGCGACCGACACCAATCTTGGTCCACTGCGCGGCAAGGTGACGGGCACAGGACGCGGCAAGAACTTCGCCGTGCGCGCGGCCACTGGTATAGGGCAGATGAGCGCCATGCTGGTGGGACAACCCAACCTGAATGGCGCCATCAGCGAAGCCGACCTGATGCGGATGCAGTTGGCGGAGAATGTGGGTCGTGCCGGCGATGAAGAGATCAACCGCATGACCCTGACGGAACACCCAATCGTTACGTTGCCCGCAGGTCTGCCGATCTACGTGGTGTTTGAAAAGGCACAGAGTCACCTCACGGAAGGAGCAAACGGGCTGCAACGCAGCTTCGGCAACAACGTTTCCGCGGGTCCCCACCAATAGCAACCAACCGATCTCTCTCAGCCCCGTCCGCGTGATGGGGCTTTCTTCTGCGCCCTCGAAGCAACGGAAGTTAAGGAATTCTCCGTTTTGACGATTCCGGAATTGAGAACGACATCGCACTTGCTGCAATTCCGGAATTCTCCGTCCGGCAATTCCGGAAACGAGACGAACAGCGCACTTCCCACAATTCCGGAATTGAGAACAACATCGCATCTCTGACGATTCCGGAATTGTCATCTCTGACTTTTCCGCAACGGAGCCAATATTCACCGCCACAGGAGTCAATGCGACACATGTTTGCCTGCCGAAACAGTGCTTAACGAAAACAAGGAAGGCCGCCTTTCGCCTGATGCAGGGCGAAACTCCAGACCGAAATGCTGGAACTTAGCCAGAAAAAGTAGCCCCAAGAATTTGAGGCAACTCGGAAGAGGTCATACATTCCGTTCACCCGGCGGAATTACCGCCTCGGAGAGAGAGCCTCATGACCAACTCACGACCCATGACCTGGTACGGCTCGCCCCTGATCCGGGCGATCGGTACCGCCCTCCTGTTCTTCAGCTTTGTCTCTGTCCCCATCGTCACTTCCGCACAGAACTTGGGCAAACAGCCGGCGACCGGGCAGGCCGTACAGGGCGAGCAAGCCAGCCAGCCTGAAGGCGCCTTCCTGAACCTCGTCAACTGGATCGGCAACGTGATCTGCCCGGTGGGAGCAGCGTTGGCCATCGTCGGCTGCGTGATCTCGTGGCGGCAGGGCCGCGGCTTCATGCCCTGGGCGCTCACGGCTGGCGGTCTGCTCGCGGTGTCGGCTCTTACGCGCTTGGTCGAATTCTTCATCGCCAACGGACAGCAGGTCGGCTAACGGAGCATAACAATGTCGCTGCCTCCATTCCTCGGGAACGTGATCGCTCTTCTGCTGGCGCTGATGGTGCCGGCGGCACTGGGCTGCCTGGTGCTGGCCGGCCTCTCGCTGCGGGCAGAAGGTGGGATCAATTACCAGGTGGGAGGCAGCTTCCTTAAGTACATCCTTTGGGCGGCAATCTTTTTGACGGTCCAAGGTATCGGCCGCTGGTTCGCAGGTCTGGGACTCGGACTCAACGGAGTCAACGGGAACTATGGCACAGGATTTCTTGCACCAGTCGTGATGGTTGTGACGAAGTTCATGCAAGACGTCGTACTGGCTCACCTGATACCTGTCATCGCAGCCGCTCTAGTGCTGAAAGCCATTCTCGATACTGCGGAGGGGCACAGCCCGCTGGCGTCGATCATCTCGGCATTATTTCTTCTCGGTGTTCAAGGCCTGTTCACCTTGTTTCAAGGGTGGAATGACGGTACCCAGTTCGCAACCACGGATTTCCTCGTGAACGCGTGGAACTACCTGGCTTCGCAGCTCTGTCCATTAGCAGCCGCGTTAGCGATTGGTGGCGCTGTGCTTGCCTATGTGCGCAACCGCAACTGGATGCGGTATGCCGCGTCTTCTTTCGGACTCCTAACCGTGTCAGGTCTCTGGTACCTGATCAAAGCCATGGCAGGAGCGTAATCGAGATGCAAGCTCAAAACCCAACACAAAGACTGCTGTTCGTCGGGTTGATGTTCATGGTCGTGCTGTCTGCACGATTGCTCGTCATGAATCGTGTGGGAGCTTTCCTGCTCGCCATCGCAATCTTCGTCTTCGTGCTCTGTATTGGTTTTCGCATGGTTGAACGCCTAGTCGCGGCGATGTGGAGTTTAGCCGGATTTTTGGCCGCCAGATTCTTCGGCAAGCCTGGGACTGCAAGCGCAACCGAGGCCGGAAAACTGGGGAATGAGTGATGGGCGACCTTCAGCCGGGACTGCTGAATCTGGCGAACTGGACGGGCAACGTGGTCCTGCCGATCAGTGCCGGGCTGATTCTCGCTTGCGGCATTTACCAGTTCTCGAAAGGACAGGAACTTGAGCGGTACGTGTACGGCGCCATGGGAGCCCTGTTGGGCTCCGGGCTTCTTCGCCTGGCGGAAGTGATCTCGCAGCAGGCAACCGACGCCAACCAGTACATGGTGATGCTGCTGACGCTCACCAACTTTGTCGGCAACGTGCTGCTGCCGTTCTACGCTGCGATCGAAATTGTGCGGCTGGTGCTTGGACTCGGCGGTGTTTTCGAACGCTTATACGTCGGCGACGACTGGCTGCGACACCTGATGGCGGCCATGGGAGCGCTGATGGTTTCCGGACTGTTGCGCCTGCTGGAACATTTCGTGGCGGCGGCCTGAAGGGAGAGAACGATGGCACTGAACTCATCGCCGGTATCGCGGAACTTGCACCTGAAGGTGACGATCCTGTTTTTGGAACTGGAGGACCTGCTGGCCATCATGTTGGCCGTGAGCGGAACGATGCTGATTGGCAACTTCCTGTTCTCCGATCGCTATATCTTCCACCTGCCCATGAACTACTTCCTGCCGCTGGCGATCCTGCTGGTCGGTGTGCCGGTGCTGATGATCTTCAAGTACGGCAAGCCGCGTGGGTATCTGCTCGACCTGCTGCTTTTCCATGCCCGTCCGCAACAGTACTGCGCCGGGACGCAAGAAACACAGATTCAGACCACTTACTTCAAGGAAGAAGAGGCTTAGATGCCGACGACCTGGACACAGCATGAAGAGAGCCTCAGTGAACCTGGACTCTGCGAGCTTTTGCCGATTCGAGACTTCCTCGATGGAGTGATGGTGCGCCTGCCCGGCGAGCTAGTTGCCGGTTACGAACTGAAGGGCGCAATCAGCTACTTCGCGGATGACGCAGGGCTCAACACGATCAAGACGCACCTGGAAGCGCTCTTGCGGACCATTCCCGAGGAAAGCATGCGTCTGCAGTTCCGCTTCGAGGTTACTGAGGACCTCGGGAACCTGCTGCAGCAATATCAGAATTCCTCGAAGAGTGAAAACGAGGCCACGCGGGCCATGGACCAGCACCGCTTGTCTATGTGGCAGCAGAAAGAATCCGCCGGCGAGTATCTGCGGCGGATGACGCACTTGTACCTGATCTGGGACCCGGAGAGACATCACCGGGTACTGGCCACCTCAGGCAAAACGGCGAAGCGTGATCAGTACGGGTCCGTATTCGGCCTCTCCAGCCGGAAGATCATTGAGCGGACGCTCAAGCAGCATGTGGACCTGGTGAGCGAGTTCGAGAGTTTGCTGAATGGTATCGAGTCAGCAATGGTCGCAGCGGGACTAGATCCGCAAAGGATGGATGAAGAAGACCTCTTTCTCGAGACCAAACGGGCACTGTCCCCACAACGACCTGACCGGCTTCCGTTGCGGCAGTACCCACACTCGCAGCGTTACGTCAGTCCCCGCGAGCAGTGCTCGGTTGCCAGCATCCTGGGACAGACGGAAGACTACATCAACATCGACGGATTGTTATGGAGCTTCGTCACGTTAAAGGCCCCACCAGATGCGACCTATCCGGGCATACTCCGCAGCCTGTTGACCTCGGGACTTCCACTTGTCGTCAGCACACAAGTCAGCATTCCAAACCAGTCGAAGGTACTGGAGCGATTTAAGAAGCGCCACAAGAAGATGATGGCGGCGCAGCGGGACGCAAAGGGCAACCTGCGTATTGACGTTACCGCCCAAGTCGCAGAAGTGGAGTTGCTGCGCATCCAGCAGGACATCATCGCCAGCTCGCTCAAGGCGGTGAAGGTGAGCCTCACCATCGGAGTGCGCACCTCGCGTGCTGCCCACACCACTGCCGAGTACGAAGAAGCCGAGCGCGAAATCTGCCAGCCGCAAACAGCAAGTCCTGCACATCATCAGTCGCATGAATGGCGCAGCCGGATTGACCGAAGACATAGCCCAACGGCGCATCTTTATCTCGTCGCTCCCTGGGCTGGCGAGTGATGACAAGCGCGAACTCGACCTGCTCAGCTGTCACGCCGCCGATCTCCTGCCTTTGGAGATGCCGTGGACGGGCACACCACGCTCACCACAGATCCTGATCGAAACGCCTTACCGGCAACTGATTCCGTTCTCGCCATTCGATCCCGACTTCTCCGACGCCAACATGCTGATTGCTGCGGCGAGCGGTCACGGCAAAAGCATGATGACTGGACAGCTGCTGCTGCAGGCAGCACGCCAGGACACGCGGGTGTCGATCATCGAGCGCGGTGATTCCTATCGCAACTTGGTCGAATACATGGGCGGCGAGATGATCACCATGGCCCTCGATTCTGATCAGACGCTAAATCCCTGGGACCTAGAGGCTGGAGAAGCTGAACCGAGCCGCGAGCAAGTGTCTTTCCTCAAGGGGCTCACTCGCCACATGCTGGGCGACGTCGAGGTCTCCGACGTGCTCGACAACGTGTTGGTGGATGCCATCGAACGGACCTACCGCCGTGCCGCCATGCGTCCGGGAAACACGATTCCGACCTTTGGCGATCTTCGCGACGAGTTGCAGTATTACCAGGATGCAGACCGGAACGAGCGCGTCATGGAAGAGGCCCGGATGGCGGCGTTCAAGCTCCGCAACTGGGTCTCGCCCGGAGGTGTTTATGCCAACCTCTTCGATCGCCAGACCAACCTGAAGCTGGACTCTCCGTGGATCTACTTCAATATCGAGAAGCTCAAGGATGACGCCCGGCTGGAATCGGCCATGAGCCTGCTGATTGCCTGGGCTACAACGAAGCGAGCCTCCGGCAAAAGCAGCCACAAGAGCATCACCGTGCTTGAAGAATGCTGGATGCTGCTGGAGTCGCCCTTCCTGGCCGACTTGGTCGTACAGCTCTACCGCACTGCTCGTAAGCGAAACGGCGGCGTTTGGGGTGTGTCGCAGGCGATTGAGGACTTCACCGGTACCACACAGGCTCCGAATCCATTCGGAGCGGCCATCCTGAAGAACACGACGATCAAGATCGTCGGCCGGCAGACCGGGAATCTGGATGTCCTTCGAGAGTTTCTCCATCTAAACGAAACCACCCTGAACGAGATCAAGAACCTAGGGCACACGCAGAAGGGGAAGCGCAGCGACTTCATCGTCGTCATCGGGGAAAAGGCGGAAACCACGCACGTCCTTCGGGTAGTTTTGTCGCCCATCGAGTACTGGATCATGACCACCTATCCACGCGAGCGCTGGTACCGCGCCTGGTGGATGAAAAAGCACAACGGCGTTCCAGTGTATGAACGCTATCGTCTGTTGGCCGAGAGATATCCGCAAGGTATCGCCGCACTGGACGAGTTGCCGGAGGAGCGGAGCGGTGAGGTCTACGAGATCGAGCACCATGTAAGGGCGCAGCAAGCGAAAGCTCGCGGAGCAGGGCGATGAAAAAGCCGGGCAGCAAACTCACCCTGAGGGTAATAAGCCTCGTCCTCTGCGTTGCGCTCTTCGCGCCGGTTCCCGCTCATGCCGGGTTGGGAGATCTGTTCGCTGCGATCGACTCAACGATTTCTGACCTGATCGGCGGGACTCTGACGCTGATCACGACACTGCAGACCAACATTCGGTCGCTCTACGAGGATGTCGTGTGGCCGATCGGTGTGATTAACAGTACGCGTATGTGGTCCAGGAATCTGGTGGGCCAGTATCGCGGCTGGATGTCTCTGGTCTACCACCTGCCCATCCAGAGTGCTCAGACCATGTCACCGCAGAGGCTGGAAGACGTAATCCTGAGCGGCAAGGTGGGCCAATTGGGGCAACTCGCCCCAGCCTACAACAGTACCTACGGTCTGCTTCCGACTGACCAGCAGGCGCCTCTGGATCTTCGCCAGATGATGGACATGAACGACTCGCTGGCGCAAGACGCCCTTAAGCAGACAGTTGCGTCCGACCAATCGAACGAGAGTCTTCTGAAGATTGCCGACGAGATGGAAAACAACGCCACCGTCGCTCCCGGAACCTCAAGTTACGTTAGCGCGAGTGCCTATGCGGCTACGCTGCAGACACTCGCATACCAGCACAAGTTGCTGGCCGCACAGTTGCGTGAAGAAGGCGCACACCTGGCCCATCAATCGGCCGACATGAAGCGGGACACGCAGCGCACGAACGACCTTCACCAGTCGATCTTCAACATCCTTTCCACGCGCTAAGGGGGCAGTGGTGGCAAACGCAGTTTGGACGAAATTACCGAAGAACATGGTTCAGAGCGCGGCCAAGAAGGCAGTTGCTGTGTCGGTGATCTGCCTGTTCTTGTTAAGTCTTCCGCGGGATGCACAAGCCCAATTTGGGCTTGATCTGGCGCTGATTATTGCCGGGCTGAAACAGATCAACAGCTTGTTGATCAGCCAGGTCGCGGCCCCGCTAAAAACAATTCAGCAGATCGAAAACGAATACACGCAGTTTCAGGCGCAGGTCATATATCCGCTCACAGCCATCAACCAGCTTAAGAATGCTGTGCTCAGCTTCCGAAACGAGATGATCGCCATGAACGGGCTGATGAGCAAGCAGTACGTGAGCGCACAACTGCCGGCCACCCAGCAACTGGAGCAGCTGCTCATGTCGGGCGATCCGAACGCAGTCAAGCAGGTCGGCGGGAGCTTTCAACAGGTCTACGGAGTTCTGCCGACCGAAACGCAGGCCCCGCAGTTCATTCGTTACAGCATTGACATTTCCGACGCTCAGGCCCAGGACGCAATGAAGCGGGCGATTGAGTTGGACGCCCTCGCGCAACGCGAGATGGAGGTAAGCGAACAGCTACAGGACCAGATTCGCACCGCGACACCAGGAACCGCTCCTATGGTCGAGGCCATTGCGGCGGCTTGGGTGGTGCGAGCAAACGCCTATTCGCAGTCGGCGATGGCGCAGCTGATGAGAGTGCGCAGCTCCAGTGTCGCCAACCAGAGCGCAATCTCGAAGTGGGCAACCAGCAATACAAACCATCTGACGGATGCGATCGGCAAGATCGCCAGCAACCAGTAGAGGCATATATGGGCAGCGGCTCCAGCTATCTCGACATTCTGTTTACCGCTCTCAGCGGTATCGATGGCAGCGTTATGCCGATCATCTGGTTTGTCGCCAACTCGATTCTGACGGTGACATTTCTGTGGGGCGTTTATGACGCATTCATTCGCGGTGGTGATGTTCGTTCACTAGGCATCACCTTGTTGAAGTACGCCTCGGTAGGCTTGATTCTCCTCACATGGTCGACAGCCTTTCGAGATCTCACTCACAGCTTCGATTACGTAAGCAACTACATCTATGGCACCTCAGGTCTCGGGGATGTTTTCAATGCCTGGACTAACGGCCTTGCTACAGCCTGGACTGACAACGGCGATCTGAGCATGCTAACGCTCATACGCGGCGGAATATCAGCGTTCATCACTGAAGTCGGACTCATAATCGGCTATATAGTGCTGCCTTTCAGCCTAGTCGTGTTCATGATCTGCTACGTCTTCTGGGGTTCCGTCCTCTATGTTCTCGGCCCACTAGTGCTCGCTACGATGCCGAGCTCCACGTTGGGGCGTTTTCACTCGCGCTGGATCGAAAATCTGTTTGTGTGGAATTGTTGGCCCCTGTTGGTAAACACGCTTTGGGCGCTCATGACGGCGGTACATCTCGCGAATCCGCAGACCGTTATGAGTCACGGCGACATTTGGGGTTTCTTCCACGGAGTGGAGGGAACAATCCTCCTTAGCTTGGCTAGTGTCATCTTCGCTCTTCTCATTGCAACGATCCCCATGACGGCGCGCCGAATTCTTCTTGGCGAGTACAGCCCCGTGGGCGCTGCCATCGCTTGGGGACGCGCTGCCGCGTCTAAGGCGCTCGCGGGCGGTGCCGCAGCTGCAACAGGCGGAGCAGCCGGCATGGCAGGCGCAGCTGCAGGTGGCGGGTCGCTTGCCGCTGCCAGCGGCTCATCAGGAGCAATGGCCGGGGGCGGCTTGCTCGCTCCGGCCGGCGGTGCGGTGATGGCCGGCGGTGGCGGCGTTATCCCGGGTGTAAACGCGCCCCTGACGGCACCGCCCCATACTCCTCCACCATCGGGAGGCACGCGCTGGTTCGGCGTAGTTCCCGCAGGAGGAAACATGCCCTTCAATGTGAGGGTCAACGGTACTCGCTATTCGTGAGAAGAAACCTAAGCTCGAACAACAACGAGAGGTGAGAGATGTTCGGACACAAGAAGCCAAAGACTGCAGAAGTAGAACGACCACAGCGGCTGCACTACACCAAGTATTACGAGCATGACGGCGCGCTGAGGGCGTATGCCAACCGCGCAATGGTGTTGGCTTGCTCGATGTCACTGCTCGCCTTCCTGTCTCTGGCTTTTGCCATATACGTTCGGATGCAGCCGCCAACGATCATCCGCGTCAACGCCGATGGAGAGTCCACAGTTCTGAGCGGTCATCCGCTGTTCCGCAAACAGATGCCCGGAGCCCTTCTCGATCCGCGCCAGTCAACCCAGCCACAGGCTTACGAGAAGGAGGCCTTCATTCGCCAGTTCCTCGACCATTACCTGAACTATGACGTGCACAACGTCGGTCTCCAGTGGGCCTCGGCACTCAATTCCATGAGTTCCAACCTGAAGTCTTCAGCGCTGAGAGTCATGCAGAAAGAAAACAGCGTTGGCAAAATCGAGGACGAAAACACAAGGTCGGTATTCCATCTGCGCGGAATCGAGACGTCGAAGGAAGACCCGATGCTATACACCGCCTATGGCGTGCGCGAACTGCACCGCATGGATGGGGATCGGGAAGTGATCGAGACTACCGTGAATCAGTATCGCATTCGTCTTGCCGACCAGAACCGTTCCGCAGAGAACCCTAGCGGATTGCTGGTGGGCGAGTACTCCGAAAAGCAAATTGATGGCGAGAAAGAAGGCAGCGTTGCTGGCCGCCGACTCGGAAGGCTACCGCATGCTGCGGCAACAACCGTAGTTCACACACTGAGTACCTCGAGGTGATTTGTGCCGGAGATGACAAAGGGCAACGTTGCGGTGCTGGAGGGTCCAACTACTGATCCTGCGCTCGGAACGGGTGAGAAGAGAAACAAGCGCGGCCGGAAACCGGCGAGCGAGAAGGCAAACGGCGTCGCGAAGGCAAGGTACTTCCTGTTGGCGAAGAGCGCAGGCCAGGAAAGCGGCAAGCTGGTGCTGGGCGAAGAATTCGAAAATGAAGACGAGGTGCTCGTACGGTCGCTAGTGGATGGCGTGCCGTTCCTTCGGATCGAGACTTATATCGCGACGCCCCAGAAGAAGGGCGTGTCGATCGTCATCGAGAAGCGGCCGCACGCATAACAGTCGCGAGTCTGTTCTTTGACAGAGTTTAAGCAGAGGGTTTGCAAAGCGAAGATCTACTTTCCAACTGGACTGTAGGTTTTCCTGAGCAACTTCGTGGGCCAAACCATGAAGACTGTCCGCTGCCACGTGCTTCCGCACCTGGCCGATGTACTGGCCAGACGGCGGCACAGGTGGCGAAAGCTCCTGAGCTCTGGATGGCCGGTTGTTCGCAACTGACCCATCCCGCAAAGGAGCGCCTCACATGAAGAACCGGATTCTGGAAATGGATCTGGACGAAAACGGTGTGCTCAGCGAGCGCACACCTGACGCCGGCAGCGAGTCGTTCTTGGACAACTCCCTGCTGGACCGACTCTATCCCGGCATCAAGGCTTGCCGGATCAAGGTCTGCGAAGGAATGCTGGAAACCTTTCAGCAGGCCAAAATTGCTGGAACCATGATGGCATTCGAGTATCAGGGCACCGCCTATTCCGTCGTTGGAGCCTCCGGCTCGGCGAAGAATGGGCTCTTCTATTGCGTCGAAAAGCAATACGAAGACGCAGTACGCAAGAGGATGGACGCATGGCCAGAAGCTGCCTTGTCGTACTTCGGGATCCTGACCTCGACACTCAAGACGATGGTGGAGGAGCCCCGCTGCTCTGTCCTCCTCGTCCCCGATCTCCAGTTGGGCACGAACGATTGCCGCGGCTGGGTTCGGCAGACACTCTTCGACAAACTTTCCTTGCCAGCCGGACGGTTCTACCAGTTCCGGCTGGCAATGGACAATTCGCTGCAGGCCAAGGGTGCATTCAAGGTGATGGACGATGCGACGGCTGACCATCTCGGCGCCGATATCGTGCTTCCATCGTCTTCGATCAAGCCGTTTCCCCAGAAGATGCACGTTCCCTCTGGCGGAATCAGGCTGCGCTCCCGCGTGGCGCTGGGCGTTCGCGAGATCTCCCGCCCGCTGGAATTCGCTTCCAGCTACACGCTCATCGAACATGCTCCCAAGGAATCGTTGCTGGAGGAAATCTTCCCGCAGGCGGTTCGCGAAGTCCGGGCATTGAAGCAGGCCTGGGCGGAGGGGAGACACGATGCGCTGGTGGAAAAGATCGGAGGCAAATGCTTCGATCCCGACGATCAGCAGTCGGATGAGGAGCAGCGTGCAGTAGAGGCGCTGTTGCTTGCCGACAGCACGGGCGAAATCTCGCGCCATCCTTATGTCCACTACCAGCTCGACAAGATGCTGGCCAAGTGGGCATTCAAGACCCTGACCGGAGGCGGATTCAGCATGCCGGCGTTCGCGCTGGCCGATGATGGATACCTCCTGTACCAAGATGGCAAGTTGTACGCGGGAGCCGACTGGCTGCCGCTGCATCAGGCCATCACCACGGTCGAGTCGCATTACGGCCTGTGTGTGCGGTACCCAATCCGCATGGCCGAAGACCTGTTGCCCATGCACCACCTGTCACCGAACCAGGTGGCTGCGTGTGCTGTGCAACGGCCGCGCAATTCCGCTCGAAATAGCCGAGCGGATTGCCGGAGAACAGATCTGCCTGAAGCACGTATATGTGCTTCGCTCAGAGACGGCAAAACGCAACGGAGGCGATTTCGATTTCGACACGGTGGCCGTGGTCGATTCGAACCGCTTCCCCAAGTTCGTCTCCTGGAGATTCAATCTCCCGGAGCGGGACGTTGTCACCAAGATCAAGGCGAAGAAGATCCACTCGCCCTGGTTCAATCGCGGCTTCGCTGCGCTCAATGCCCGTGGCAATCGGATCGGGACCATTACCGACCTGAAAACCCGGTGCTATGCAGCCGGCCGCAATGACCTGGCCTATCTGCTGGTTGGCGAACTCCAGAAAGAGCTGGACTCGCTCAAGCATGGAGTCAGGGCCGACACCAAACTCTTGAACGAAATTCGGCAGCAGGTGCCGATGTGCCCCTGGCTGCTGCTGAAAAACGTGCAGAGAGTCTCCGAGCTGCCTCTACGGCTGGAAGTTCAGCCTACGGACCGGATCGGTGCGCTCTACAACGTGCTGCGCAAAGAGATCGAGGAGCTGTTCGAGGCCCCGCTCTCCATTTCGTCGTTCCGTGGCCTGCTGGTGGGCAACAACCCATCGGCGTCCATGTACGACGAAGCCAGCGTTCTGTACGGCGCGTACGTGGCCATACAGACCAAGTTGGCCGAGCGTCGCTCGGCTGCACAAACACAGGTGCTCGCCGCCAAGGCCATGCTGGAATCGGCCGAAGGCGAGGAGCAAAAGAAACAGGCGGAGAGGAAACTCAATGCCGCGCGTGCTCGGGAGAAGGAAATCGTCGAGCGCACGAAAAAGGAAGCTGGCACTCTGGCGCGCAATTTGTATGCATGGGCGCAGAGCAAGCCGGAGGCGGAACGCACGGCCTGGGCCGAAGCCTTGCACCACGTTTCGTCGAGGGGCAATGGCAAAGGCGGGGTCATGCTGTACGCCTTCCCGCAAGAGCTGGTCGATGCGGTGGCATCGGCTACGGGCGGCAATCGGGTAAGAGTCCGGCCGCCAAAACTAGGTGCCCTCATGCGGGTAGAACAGGACAAGTTCTACCTGGAGGGTGAAGAAGGGACAAAGTTCCTGTTCCGGTATAACGCCGAGAACCGGACCGTCTCACTGTAACGACAGACTCAACTGGCATCCGGAAGGGCTCACTGCAGCAGGCTCTCCGGATGGAGAGTTTGTCGGCAGCCGAGCCCTTTCGGTTGTTCTTGGAGGGCACGTGGCGACAGTCATACGGCTGCTCATGTTGATTCGCTGGATCCTGATGCTGCCGGCAGTGATGCTGGGCTTCTGGATCAGCCGAGTCGAAAGGACAAGACAATTACCGGGCCGGCAGCAGTGGTTGCCAACACAGCCATTGCAGTTACGCCTCCTGCGGTCTCAGACGCCGCAGCGCGGAGAGCCCGGGCAGGGGTGGCGAGTGGTGGAGGACCATCCCTGGACGAGAAACAGGTCTAGGTCAGACCGAGATGCGGGTACGGGTTCTCGGTGATGAGTACCGCTTCACGGTGGAAAGCCAGGCCAACGATCGATGGGAGATGAGGCAGTTGATGGCGGAAGCTCCCTTGATCGCACAGTGGGCACAGCGCACGTACGGCGGCGCTCCCATCGGAAATCATCGTTAGACGATAGTCCCAGGCGGGCCAGCACGACCTGCACGAAGGTTCCGCTTTACTCCAACGCAAGACCAGCCATCACAGCGATTCAGTTCGGCTGTGAGTCATGGGGACGGGACTCGGTGCGTGAAAGCGCACCGAGCTCCCGTTAACTGTCCGCGCCTGGCGCGTAAAGAAAAGGGGAGTACTCCGTGAAGATCATCTTGAATCTCTGTGTCGCCTGTCTGTTTGTCGTATCCACTTTCGCCCAGCAACAGCCCGTAACCCAGGTCCACACCGCACTGAACCACCTGACGGTCATTGAAGTCGGCGAGCCGATCACGATGGCAGCCGCGGGAAGTGACGCCTTCGAGATCGAACGTCACGCGAATCGAGTCTTTGTAAAACCAACCCGAGCCGGGATATCGACCAACCTGTTTGTCTGGACCGAGCACGGCCGCTCGGTTTACGAACTCCAGCCCGCGGCCGACGTCAGCAAGATGGACGTGCTCATCGGGGCAGCACAAACACCGTCCGTCAGCGCCACGGCCGATAAGCTCTCGGATGACGACGTCTCGAAAATTGCAGACCAAGTCTTGAGTCACACATTGCTCAGCGCCGAGCGAGTGAATGCAGTTGGCCTCAAGACGCAGAAGAACCGGGTCAACGTGAGACTGGAGGAGGTGGTGCGTGGTAAGGACGCCATCTACGTGCGCTACCAGGTTACGAACCTCAGCGCAGTTCCTTATCGCGTCGTCGCGCCAGAAGTCTCGTTGCTGACGACGAATGACTCAGCACCGTTGAGTCTGCCAGCCGTGAACAGCCAGCTGGGTACCTCATACATTGACCGGCTGCCCACGCCTAACCGACAGCCCGTCGAGGTACTTGCATTCCGAAATCGGCGAGGAAGATGTCGCTCCTGGTCAGACCTCTGCCGGTGTTTTGGCGATTAAGACGAAAGACTCGACACCGACGCTCTATCAGTTCGTCTTTGGCTCGGACAAGGTCTCGCCCGTCGTCGCCCAGGCGGTGCTGTGATGGCCAGCTCTTCTCCCGAGAAGCTGGACGAGTCAAGTTGTCCGCGCCGAATTGCTGGCCATTTACCGAGGACGTACCGGACAGGGTTTTCTGCAATTCGCTGCTGGACACGCTCTCCGATCCGATTCGGCCCGTGAGTCCACAGAAGCGGCGACGCTTCCATCCCGTGCTGGTGATGGTGACCATCGTTGCCGCAATTGTGGTGTCGGCATTCGCTTACTTCACCGTCGTGAGTCGGTGATTTCCTAGGAGCTTTTTTGTGCCTTCCAGTGTCGCTCGTTATCACGATCCCAACGCGGAAGCCAAGTTGCTGCTCGGCTTCGTTGCCGTCGCGCTGGTCGCCGGAACAGGCTACATCTGCTATTCGCGTCTGCACGTCCGCAAAGAACAGTTGATGGAGGCCAGCCTCTACATCCTGGCCTGGTCTTTCGTGTTCTGGGACGTGCTCCGCTACACCCTCACCGCTCCAGCCGAGAAGGAAGACGCCTGGCCGCATCCGCCACTGCGCATCAGCCGCAAGCAGGACAACCAGGCAATACAAAAGGCGTTCGCCGACGACTCCATCGTGATCGGCTACGACATTCACCAGAAGCCCGTGCTCTGGCCGGACGAAGTGCGTGTCATGCAGGCCAACGGCTTTGGAATGACGGGCGCCGGCAAGACCACCCTGCTGCTGAATATCATCCAGCAAGACCTTGTCCGGGAGACTGGACCAAAGGACAGTCGCCACAAGATCCCGCTCATCATCATCGACGGCAAGGGCGAGCGCGAGTTCCTCGACGACAAGCTGCTGCCCCTGATTGCCGCCGCCGGAAGGCTGGACGACCTTCGCATCATCGATCCCGCCCGCCCGGAGATCAGTGTCCGCTTCAATCCGTTCATTGCCATTACCGGCCAGTACCAGGAGCACGTTAGCTTCATTTTCGAGTCCTTCGACCTGCGGGAGGACTTCTTCCACGGGCACCAAAAGACGTATCTCTCGGACATTGTGCGAATCCTCTATTACACCGGGAAGCGCTACAACATCTACGACATCCTGGTCATGGCGTACGACCTTGAGGTCCTGAAGGAACAGGCCAAGATCGCCAGCACCAGAATCGAAACCCTGCCCGACGTCAGCCACCAACAGCGGCTCAATTTCCAGATGAGCGTCCGCAATCTCATCGAGTCGTTCGGCGATCCCAAGCGTGTCCAGATGATCCGGGGCCTGATCAACCAGATGATGACCTTCCTGGAGGACAAGCTCTCGATCATCACCGGGCCTTACGAAGACCTGATTTCGATAGAGGACGTTATCGAACAGGGGCAGATCCTCTTCGTCTCGCTGAATACCAACAAGAATGACGACACCACTCGCGCGTTGGGGCGGATGATCCTGCAGAACCTGCAGTTGGTCATTGGTGAACGCTACGAGCGCAAGCGGGCCGACATGTACATGCCTTTTGTTTCGGTCATCATGGACGAATTTGCCCCCATCGCTTATTCGAATTTCGCGAACATCCTTCAGACCGCTCGCGGGTCCAACACGGCCTTCCTGTTCGCCATGCAGAGCATTCCCCAGCTTCTTAGTGTCGGAAAGGCCTTCCAGCATGACGTCGCCTCTGCTCCGAACACGACCTTCATGCTGCGCACCCGCGACGAGGACACGGCCCAGCATTTCCTGAACGCCTCAGCCAGAGTGCGGCAGTTGCGCCGCAGCATGAACATCCGCAAAAAGGGGGTATTCAAACCCAGCTACGAAGACCAGGGCACAGGTAGCCAGACGGAAATCAAGGACACGCGCTCACAGGAAGAGCACATCAAGAACCTGCCCGTCGGGCAGATGGAATACCTGATGAGCGACAAGCGGTTCGGCACAATTCACGGTCATGCCCATGTCAGGGTCGCACCGGTCGATCGCCTGTCGTCTGTACTTCCGGAAATCCTGCCGCGATACGCCTCGCTCTATAACCCGGACATTGGGGCCAATCTGCGCTTCCGGGATGTGACCCTCGAAGCCAGCCGCAAACGAGGAATGCGCAAACGCCGCAGAGAGGGCGCCGAATTATGAAGACACTCATTTCAATTTTGATCTTGGCCGCCATTTTTCCGTCTCTCAATCAGGCGCAAACGGCACGGCATTCCCGGCAGCAAAATGCGAATTCCGACCAATCGAAAGTAGAGGCACAGCGCCGTTACGATCCTCTGGCTGGGCATACGCATTTACAGGACGGGCCGCTGGACAAATTCCTCGATTCGGTCAATCCCCGGGACCGAGATTTCGGGGCCACTGATCGCCGACGCCCGTGAGCGCCTGGTCGAGCAGACCGCCGAGAATTCCTATTTCTGGATCACCCTCGGAGCAGTCGTTCACGATCCTGCTGCTGGTCGGGTACATTTTCTGGCTATTTCGCCAGCGCAATGACCGTCTCGAAATCAGCGTCAACATCGTTACGCAACTGGCGAATTCGTACCTCTACACCCGTTCGCGAGCCATGGATGCGATATCCCGGCATAACCGCCTGGTGGACGATTACAACGCGCTCGCCGAAAAAACTGCCAAACAGGAATCAGGTGAGCAGGCGGTATTCGATTCTGTAGTGCAGGCATCTGCAAGAAAACGTCAAGTTGAAAGTCCAGCACAAACGACGGCACCTACCCTCGAACCAGAACCAGCGACTAAGCCGATCGCCGCTGAGCCCAAATCAACCGGGACGGCCGCTGAAGAGGGCGAGCACATGACAAAGGAGCAACTCAAGACGCTGCTTGAACAGACCAAACGCAACGCGACCAGGGGGGCAGCTCAACAAATAGGCGCACTAACTCAGCAGGTTCACAATTTGCGGGAGCGGCTGAATATGGCTCTCACTCAAATTGAGAAGTTCGAAAAGCACAACCGGAATTCGGTGGGCGCGTAATTATGGAAATGCTCGTTCGCATCTTGGGAGTTGGATCGGAATGGTGGGTTCGCCCCGGACCCGACCGCTCGGACCCTCTGCGCTTTACCAAGCATGCGGCTTATTTCAACACCACGGCATTTCCGCACGGCTCCAAGTTTCGGCGCAGTTGGAAGGTGCCGGGCGTCCTACGGTTCAACGGTAATAGCCGAATTGATCCGCACCGACCGAAAGAGGTACTCGGCTGCATTTTTGGTTGTGTCGGGATCACTCAGCACGAAGGGCAAAACCGGCTGCTGGCCATCGGCAAGCGCTATGGCCCAATTACACCGACGCATTACCTGGTTTCCGTTGAGAGTCGGTTATACGGCTTCATCAATTTCGCCTCCCGTTGGAAGAATGACGGAGTGTCCCTGCTTTCATTCAGTGAATATGACGGGCAGCAGCGGGCAATGTTGCTGCTCTCGGCAACCGGTGAATTTGTCACTGTAGCCGGTGTGTGGCACGTCTCGAATTCGGGACGCGAAGAGCTCTTGCAATTGAGGACCGATCGGGAGCACTTGGCATGAGATATCGCAAGGGGTCAGTAATTATCAATGAGGCACAGGATGTGCCGTTGCTGCTGCTGGTCAGGAATTCCGGTTATATAAAGCACGAACAGTTGCTGTTCCTGGCCGGGTACGACAAATCAAAGGCATCACTGACCTCGTTCTGTTGGCGAGTACGACGCCTGATTTCTGGCGGATTCATTTCGCCGGCAGGTACACGCGTCGAGGGTGACAAAGTTTATGCAATTACTCGGAAGGGTCTGGAGAAATTAGAAATATTTGGTCACACATTGTTGTCGCTGCACTCCGAGGCACAGACCATCAATCAGCCGGCAAGAATGATGCATTCGCTCGGCCTGAACGAAATCCGCCTCGACATTTCAGCGCAACCACATGCTGAATTCCTGGCTCTCCGACCTGGAGGTCTGCTCGGAGAACCTGCTCACCGGCGACAAATATGCGAAGGATTACGACGCATTGGCGGTGCTGAACGTGGGCGGCCGACAATTGCACTGTGCCATCGAATACGAGCGGTCAACGAAGAGCCATGCACGGTATGAAGAAATACGGCGTTCAATTGCCGATGAAAAGCTGGTAGACGCAATCCTGTACATCGTCTCCGAGCCTGAACGCCTTTTTCTCGTCGCTGACCATCTGTCCGGATCGCACCCCGGGATCCTCTTCGTAACCGATTCGGCGTTTCTACGATTTGGCCCGGACGCCTACGCGGTCAAAACGGCATCAGCGGGAGCAGCATTGGAAGAGTTGCTGATGCAGTTGCCGGTTCTCTCCACGCAAAGGTCTGTGGCTGTTTCTGCTTAAAGCCGCGGGGAGATGGACGCTGATTATGGGCTCGGATATGGCACGGGCTATGGCGCTGGCATTGACGATGACGAAACCGGATGAGGCTGGAAGGCCTCGCGTAAGCGAAGCAAGCAAGGATGTTTAGGTGCTGACTATCCCTATAATCCGTCTCTTACCGGAACTCTCCGACGGTGTTGTCGTGACAGTTAACATTGATGAGATTCCAAAAGCAGTCTCGATGATTACCGCGACTCTTTCGGCAGACTTCGGCGATCGATAACTCGGCAAGTTCAGAGACTCTTGTTTCCGGCCACCCTGCGGCTTGCCAACAATTCGGAAGCCGATGGTTGTCGGAGCGTTCTCGATACCGACCTTGGTCGGCTGTTCTCAGATGCAAGAAATGCCCGTTTGACAAGCGATGCAATCTGGGCACCCCCGCAACTCGGCTCGGAATCTGCCGACGATCATCTTCGGACGATGAACCAATACGGAGCAGGATTGTCGAACGTTCCACCGGCGTTCTTCACCCTCCCCTTCGATTCCAAACGTTCCAAGCTGTCAGCTATGGTCTCCATATCCAGAGAAAGGAGTTGTGCGATTTCCGAGGAACGCGCTGCCGGTTCTCCAGCGCCCGTCATCGGTCGTGCCCCGGTCCATAGGGTTCGATCGCCAAGCGCCTCAAGTACCCTCCTGTCAATGTCAGCCAAAGATGCTCTGCCCTGAAGTGCTGAGTACTCGTCAGCCACGTCGGCACTTCTTGCCAGGCGAGGTGGGTTGAAAACGACGCCTCGCTGCGGACTAGGCAAGTTAAGCTTTTCGCGAACGTCATGGACGATTTTCGGCAAATGTCGGGTCAGATGGTTACGAAGACCGCTAGCATCTTCGAACTCGAAATAAAGTGTGTCGTTTTGACGATCCCTTTTGAATGCTTCCAGTGCCTCAAGTTGTTCACGGTCTGCAGTTCGCGGAATGTCGGCCGTCGAGAAGTACAATGCTACGTACTTTCCAGCCTTCCGAAATTTCTCAATTTCTTCGATGGTCCCTGACTGTGCCGTCCCGGTTGGAGTGCCGAGTTTGTAGCCGAAGATTGCGATGAGGATGTCCCCAGATTCGACAATCTGCTCGTTGATGATCGCCTGCGGACGCGCGCCTGATGCTGGATATGCATGAGACTCCCACTTAATTGCATTCAGCATAATTCCGGTATTTGAGAAATGCGATGCATTCCAGTCGTGAATGGCGCTTTCGACGATGGCCCTTTCCTCACCCACGTCGGACGGCGACGCAATCAAGATGTTCAAAACCTCCGCTGTTCGTCGCGGAGAATTGATTTTCCGGTCGAGATTTCTGGCGTTTGCTGGAGATTGCGCAGACATGTCGGAGAGGTGCTTCCTGCCAGCTGCAGTGATCTGAATGTCTGCCATTGCTGTTAGTTCTCGCCGCCCGCTGGTGCTTGAGAACATCGTTTTTCCCTCGATGAACCCGTCGCGTTGCAACCCTGCCAAGGCCGTCAGCAGTGCTGCATCGCTGGGCTCATTCTCGAAGGCGTATTTCAGTTCTCTCGTTTGAACGGCGTGAGGAAAGTTTCTGTTTATCTCCGCCAGAACCTGTTCTGCAAAAGTACCGTCGTATGCCTTTGTCATCCCCACCTCTCTGCCTGCCCCATATGGCCCAGACACGCGCTTCATCGCCGCTTTGATCACTATCTCTTGCCACCCGCCCGGCCCGTCGTATCCCCACTTCCAATTGTTCGGGAGTTCGACTCGATAGTGACAGGCAACTCGGAATTTACTCTGTGCCGCTCGCGAGCGTGCACTTTAGACCTCGCCTAAAGAGCATCGAACGAACGGGTAAATGCACTTACCAAGTTCTGCTTACCTAAAATAGGGTCGCAATGTCACGGTGCTCAGGCTCAGTTTCTGCTGCACACTCTGAGTCATCATTTGCGGAGATGTTCACCAATGTGCTCACGGGATAACACTTCATGAGCGTTGGATCAAACGGCTTCAGCATTGCAGTCAACGTGTCGAGATCTTTGAATCCAGGATCAAGCCACAATTCGTAATTCTCGGGTTCCAGAATCACCGGCATCCGATCATGTACATCAGCCAGCAGCGAATTCGGCGTGGTCGTCAGAATCGAACAGGTCTCGACGACATTGCCGCTGGTATCTTTCCAGCGATCCCAAATTCCGGCGAAAGCAAAGAGTGAGTCGTCCTTCATGCCGATGTGAATCGGCTGTTTTGACCTGCCGGTGCGCTTCCATTCGTAAAACCCGTCCGCTGGCACCAGGCAACGTCGGCTTTGGAATGCCTCACGGAATGCCGGCTTGTCGAGGACGGTTTCGGAACGGGCGTTAATCATCTTCTGCCCGATGCTCGGGTCCTTTGCCCAGTAAGGAATCAAGCCCCAGCGCACCAGAGAGAACTTACGAACCGGCTGTGTGCGGTCCTGACGAATGATCCCGACGTTCTGAGTGGGAGCAATGTTGTAGCGCGGCTCCCAATCGATCTCATCGACTGTGTCGAAATACTCGGCGATTAATTGCTTTCTTCGCGACAGCCGATAGCGACCGCACATTGCGTCTCCATTTCAGCAATAAGACATTTTATCGGGGCAGAGTGAAGACCGAGATGCTGGTCTGCCACCGGCTGATGATCCCTTACCGCCTCTTCCTTTATATAGGCATTCTCTGGATCGTACCGGCGCCACAAACCGTGCGAGCCAATCCCTTTGCCCCTCTCAAGTATCCCTATTTCAGTAGCTTGCAAGAGGGTACTGTCCCCGATTTGACGGCACTCAGTATCAGGGCGAAACTGCGCCCACTTCGCTCAGAAAGGAGGTACCGCGGAGCGATGAGCGTTACTACCAACCAGCCTCGGGGGCTGAACCTCCCTAAGCCCAAACCGCCCATCGTTCCGGTCACGCAGGAGAACGTCCGCGACTGGTGGGCCTTGTTCGTTAACCGCAAGGCCTATACCCGCCAGTCGGCCAACCCGCACCCGGAAACGGGGCGACATTATCACTTTCAGCCTAAGAATAAGGATAGCGATCAGCCGCTGGAGCTTGACCAGGCCGCAGTGCGCAAACACCTGGCCGGCTGGATGACGGTTGGCCTGTACGCCATCAACTCTCAATCGCAACGCTGCAAATGGATCGCTATCGACGCGGACTACGATGACGCGTTCTTCGACCTCGGCAAGTTGAAGGGTGAACTTGAACTGGACGGCGTCGCAGCAGCCCTGGAGATGTCACGTCGTGGCGGACACCTCTGGATCTTCTGCGATCAGCCGCTTCTGGCAGAACAATGCCGGGTCTACATCTACAACGTCGCCCTCCGGTTGGGCGTGCCGATCAAGGGAGCAGGCGGCTTGCGTGATGGAATCGAAATTTTCCCTCGCCAGGATCGACTCGCTCCAGGTGAATTCGGGAACGCACTACGCGGACCACTCGGTGTGCATCGAGCCAACAACCACCGCTACTGGTTTTATGACGCCGGCAGCGACATCAACTTCACAACTTCAGTACCTCAAGAACCTGAAGAAGCTGACGGAAGCCGAGCTGACGCGGCTCAGCTTAGGCATGACCATCCCGGACGAGTTTCTTCGTAGACCGTCCTAGACCGAATTGCCGCCGCGGAGCTTCGATCCCGACCACAGACAGTTCTCCATCCTCGACTTCGTCCAGAAACCAAGGCGCAAGGCGAGCGGGAACTACTACACCCAGTGTCCGTCCTGTGCGCAGGCGGGCAATGACCGGGCGGGCGATAACCTCGCCATCTCGATTAGCGACTCTCGCAAGTACAAATGCTGGGCAGGCTGCAGCAAGGAAATGATTCGTGCCGCAGTTGGCCAGCCAATTCCGATCCGAAGAACGTAAGCAAAATGCTCACGGCTTCGGAAGGTCTGATCCGGGCGGTGAGCGAAGGACTAACCAATTCGAATCGATCCTGATAAGCGGGATCACAGGGAGCTTACCCCATGACTTCGCAGCAAGTGGAACTCATTGCTCGTCGCGGCCTTACCCTACCGGAACCCACTCTGACCCGCCTTCGCACTGTAGGCATCTGGTGCGAGGCGAATCTCACCGTGCAACGCCGAGACCAGGACTGGCTCATTCGTGGCCAGGAATCAGGCGGCGCTGTCGCCGACATTGGGCGTTATGTCAGCTTCTGCAAGGAAGACGGCACGGCTCTGAGCTGGCTGCAGCCGGTTAAGAACTTCATGCCTAATGGCCTGCACGCCATTCTGCTGGCGAAAGGCCCTGTCGTGCGGCTGGACATGTACCGCTTCGAAACCAGCTACGACCTGCTGATCACCAGCCACACACTTCGTGACGAGGAAGGCCGCAAACCGAAGCTCGAAACCAAACTGATCTTCTTTCATCGCTTTGGAGTCTTGGAGCGGGAGTTGTGGGGTAAGGACAAGATGTTCCGGGGAGCCGTGGCACCGCAATTCTTCATGTCGAATGGAAGCGAAGCAAGAGTGCCGCATATATACCAGCAGGCCGTGTTCAAGATGACGGAAGCGGTGACCTGTACGAAGTGCAAGCATCAGCACCTGCTGGAACCTCCCTCATTGGAGATTTCGGTTGCGGAGTTGGAGAACGTGAAGGTCTCGGCAGCGGTGGCCTGAGCAATGTCTAACGATTCAAGTCTTCCAACTCGGTTGATCGTCTTGGGAGTGGCGCTCGTGGCCTTTGGGCTCGGGTGCCACTTCTGGGCAGATCGCGTATATCGCACGGCCGGACTAGCGATTGGCGCAGCTCAGATTTGTCGCTACTTCCTGAATGGGCGAATTGAAGGCCATCAGCAAGTTGAGCCGGAGAAGATGATGCGGTTGATGAGAAGCTGCGATCACGTCACAGCAGTCCTGTTGGTAATGGCGGTCATGCACGCGGTCACAGCGGCTTCGACGTGACGCGAACCAACTAGTGCCAGCAACTCCCGAGGCCTGGCGATTACGTACGACTTGGCGATTTCTCACCACGTAGTCTCCGCCGACCTCACCCCACGACAACTTCTGAATTGCCGACGATTCACTCGGGAATGGTCAGATCGCTGCCCAGTTTGGCAGGGAGTTACTCGGGCAAGTGGCGCAGCCAATATGGCTGCGCCACAAGCCGTTGTCTGGGCCTGCACTCAAGCAAGCCTGGACAAGGAGCAAACGGGTTTCTAACGCAGCCCGTTTCTCTTCGTCTGATGAGCCCCGCCGTTACCGTTGTGGTTTAGCTCCCACTTAGGACATCTCCGCCGAAGGAGTTGAGATGGCCAACGACACTAGGGCGAGTTCGCTGAATGGCGGCGAGGAAGCCGCTCCTATTACGAACCTCTTGGCAAGGGTGCGGAGTCGCTTGCCGGTCAAGCGTCCTGGCATCTGACGCTGCACCTGGTCAGAACGCGTGCGCGTTTTGTCCGTTCCATCTTGCACGCCAGTCGAAAACCTAATAAATCCACATCTACGAAGTCACCAGCTATCACGCGATTTCGAGTTTCTAATCGTCTCTGAGAGGGGGATGTATGATCGGTCGGCCAGGCTTGTATTGCACCATTTCAATTCTGTGGTCACTCCTATTGAGCGTTGCTGCACAAGGCGCTACGGTGAAAGTCCGTTGCGGCGCCAGCACCTCAGGCATCAACTCTGCCCTTAGCCGCTTGGACCCGACGGGTCCCAATACGGTGATCGTATCCGGCACCTGCAGGGAAAACGTGGTAATCCAAAGTTTCGATAGGCTCAACCTGCAAGCCGCTCCATCGGGAGCCAATATCAACGACATGTCTGGTGGAAACGATCCCACAATAGCGATCTTGGATTCGCAGCGGGTTGCGCTCCAAGGATTTACGGTCAACGGTGGTTCTCCCGGCATACTCTGCGGCGACAACAGTCTATGTCGCTTCAGTCAAAACACTGTGCAGGGCGCAGCCGACAATGGTATCATCGTGAGCCGTTCCAAATCTTCCTTTGTCGGAGACGTGATCCAAAATAACCCATTCCGGGGACTGGTCTTGCGCGAACAAAGCACCGCAGTTATCTCCGGGGTCACGCTCCAGGGCAATTCGAATGCGGGGGCCGATGTTCACGATGGCAGTTTCCTGTATAGCTTCGGAGCCACAGTTCAGAACAACGGGTTCGGGCTGAGAGCGGAAGAATCCACGTTAAGGATTGAGCTGACCACCATCAGCAACAACTCTTTGGACGGAGTTCAATTGCAGGAAGGGTCCAACGCCTGGTTCTCCACCGTCTCGGGTCCTAACGTGGTCACGGGCAGCGGGTTTCAGGACGTAAGCGTGAACGACCTCTCATTCGCCAGCTTCGATCCCGGAAACGTAATTACCGGCAGTCTGCAGCCGCCGGACGTGGTATGTAATCCCCAGTTCTCCGCCACTCGAGGTGCGATCACCAACATCGGAGGGGGTACGACCAACTGCCAGGAACCGGGAACCAGAGTCAAGCATCCCTAGTACTAGCTTGATCAAGTTGGCCGACAACCGCATTGCAAAGAGCGCGACCTGGAGGGAATGGACACCGAATCGACCGCGCTCTGAACGGCGCCCATAGTCAAGGCTGAGGGTTAGAATATCTTTCACGATGGCGATCAAAGCACTTATTGTGGATGACGAGCCCCTGGCTAGAGAGCAGATTGCCGTCCTGCTGGAGGGGGAGCCCGACGTTGCGATCATCGGTGAGTGCGGTGATGGGAAAAGTGCTGTGCAGTCCATCAGAAACGGCCATCCTGACGTGGTATTTCTGGATATCAAACTGCCGGAAATGAGTGGTTTCGAAATACTCGATTCGCTTCCACAAGAGCTTCAACCTTCTATTATCTTTGTCACTGCTTATGATCGTTATGCGCTGCAGGCCTTCAAAGTACACGCCGTGGATTATCTCCTGAAGCCGGTGGAAGAACAGCCGTTCCGTGTGGCGGTCGGCGAACTGCGGCTGAGACTCGACGGTCGAGGGGGTGGTGGAGTGCCGCGCGACAACGTTGCTGGACTACTTCGCGACCTCGAGGGTTTGAGACGCTCTAACGGCAGCATCGCGTTTAATTCAGGCAATGAAGTGTTGTGTCTCAAGCTATCCGATATTGACTGGATTGAAGCGGCGGGAAACTATGTGAACGTTCATGCAGGCAATAGTGCCCATCTGGTTGACGGACCGCTCAGCGCGTTGGAGGGACGGCTAAGTTCACATAGCTTCCTGCGCATCCATCGTTCGCGGATTGTGAACTCCGACAGGATCCGCAGGATCAAGCCATTGCTGTATGGCGACTACACGGTTGAACTGCATGACGGAACGAAACTGATTTTGAGCCGGAGCTATCGTGATGCGGTACTGCAGAAAGTCAGGAGCCGATAGAGACGAATCGGTTATGGGTTCGGCTGTATACGGCAAGCACCACTGAAGGAGTGCATGCTCTCTTTGCTGCGCCGGCGAATTTGGGTGCTTAGCCTTGTCTTCTGGACTATTTACGCTGTCCTGGACTCTCTCGGCTCGCTGGCTATCGTTGCCAGCTACGGCTATAAGCCGAGACTGCACGAGATCATTCTTTGGAACTTCGCAGAGGCCTACATCTGGGTGCTCTTCACTCCGCTTATCTATGCCGTTGCCGAGCGCTTTCCTCTGAGCGGGAAGTCATGGAAACAATCGATGGCGATCCAAATTCCGGTAGGATTGGCGACCGCTACGCTGACAGCATGGTTACTGATTCACATGAACATGCTGATGGGCTGGGCGGATACCTCCACTCCCTTCCGCGCCCGACTTATCGGGCTAATGCTGCAGGACCTGCCACGTTATTTCGTGACCATGGGCGTCGCGCAGATCGTCGTTTACTATGCCACGGTCCGAAAACAGGAAACCGCATCCGCAAATCTGGAAGCACAGCTGGCGCAGGCGCAGCTCGAAGTGTTACGCAGTCAGATGGAACCGCACTTCTTATTCAACTCCCTGAATGCTATTGCCCGGCTGACAAGAAAGGACCCGCAGTCGGCTGAACGCATGACCTTCCAACTGGCGGCCTTTCTCCGAGTCTCTCTGGAGTGTGCAGGCTCCCGGGAAGTTCCGCTGTCTCAGGAGTTGGAGTTTTTGCAGAACTACCTGGCGATCCAGAAGACTCGCTTTGGCAGCCGCCTGACCGTAAATGTCGACGTGGAAACGGTCCTGCTTGGTATCCAGGTGCCTAGCCTGATCCTGCAGCCGCTCGCCGAAAATGCGATCCGGCACGGCATTGCGTGCTCTGCTGGTCCGGGATACCTGAAGGTGAGTGCCACCCGGAAGGACGGTCGCTTACGAATTCAGATTGCGGATAACGGCAGTGGCCTCGAGATTAAACGCGACGGAGGTGCCGAGGGCTTCGGCCTGCGTAATACGCGAGCGAGACTGAAGCAGATGTATGGCGACCGCCAGGAACTGCTCCTCGAGAACAATCCTGGAGGAGGATGTCTCGTGACCATTGCCTTACCGCTGGACAAAGACGCGGCGCAGGTTGCATCTTAAGCAAGATAGACACCATAGCCAAACCTTCGAAGACGCCTAGCGCCGCCGGTCATGGCGCGTCAACCGCTCAGCCCGCGGCTGGCCTCTTCCTGCGTGGGCTCCGTCCATTCGGCGTTGCGGGGCAATGAAAAAAGGGATTAGATCCCCCTTATACGACTTGGTGGGCGTCCCGCGTTGGAAGTTTCCAGCCACCAAAAAACCCCACCTGCCGATGCGAGCATCTCTGGCTGTCCTTTTTTCTGAAAAGAAAAATGTGGGTAAGAGATCTCGACTGTAAAGGTGGTCCAATGCAACGCTTCCGCCCCGACCGTCTCTTCTTGACTTTCACCGCGATGATTGGCGTCGCAGCCGTGTTGTGCGGATGCGGCGGTGCCAATTCTTCCTCTCCGTCTCAGGAGCAGGATCCCGCGCCGATTTCCCTGGCTGGCACGGTGGACGGCATAGTTCAAACGCATATGCAGCAAAATGGTATCCCCGGTATGGTTGTCGCACTGGCTAAGGGCGGGAGCTTGTTGTATGTCCACGGATACGGCGTTACCAATGTCGCAACGAACGCCCCGACTGAACCCGGGACCATCTACGAAATCGGCTCCATCACCAAACAATTCACTGCGGCGCTGATTATGAAATTGAAGGAGCAGGGAAAATTAACGCTGGATGATCCGGTGTCGAAGTTTCTTCCGCAATATAACTTTCCTTTAGCGGTCACCATCCGCATGTGCCTGACCCACACGTCAGGGCTGGCCGATTACACAACTTTTCCGCAACTTGGCGACTGGATCAAGAACGGAGTTTCGGAGCCGACGGTGCTGACGGTTGTCTCTGAAGCGCCCGTTCTATTCCAGCCCGGAACGAAGTACTCGTACTCGAACAGTAATTTCTTCCTTTTGGGGAGCATTATTGAAGCGCTAACCGGCCAATCCTACGAAGCTAACCTTGAACAAGTGATCTTGCAGCCACTGTCGTTGCAGAATACCTATTACCAGGTTCCTCCTGCAGACCAGTCCGCGACGGGCTACACCAGCAATGGATTAGGATTGGTTCCTGCGAGAATATGGGACCGCTCTGCGGCTTTCTCGGCGGGAGCGTTGAGCTCAAATGTCTACGACTTGATCACCTGGGACCGTGCTCTAACATCAGGGAAGGTGGTCTCAGCTCAGTCTTTTCAGGAGATGACCACATCCAACGGATTCACGGATTCGGGCGGCACCAGCTACGGTCTAGGCTTGGCACTTTCTAAGTTCAATAAGCGACCAATCGTGTGGCATACCGGCCAGATCGGGGGATTCTACGCGGAGAATGTCGTATTCCTCGACGATGGCTTTACTTTGGTTGTGCTGACGAACGACCAGGATATCGATACCGATCCTTTCGTCCTGAAGGTCATGAACGCAGTCTGTACTTCCGCTCAACTCTCGACTTACTGTTGAGCTGCTTTGGCGGACTTGGGTCTAAGCGAGAGCGCGAAGAGCGCTGCATTGCGATTTGTCGTTCGCTGTCTATAAGTTCTGGATCATCGCCCGGCGCCAATCAAAATGAGTGTTCGCCATCCCACCTCAGCGGAGCATACTACTTCCCTAAGTGACTGTTTCGATCACGGGCCCCCGACAACTGCGGCCGGAGATAGTTGGCGATATCAGACCAAGTCGTACTTAATCCAGAAACGGCATTCTGACGCGGGATTACGTATGGGATGGCGATTTGCACTAAGCCGCTAGCGCGGCAGCGGTGTGGAGCGTGTTGATTGGGTAGAGTTCATGGACACCTGAGGAGGTGTCTATGACCGAACTACGCCAACGCATGCTGGAAGAGCTCCGGCTGCGCAACTTCTCCCCACAGACCGTCCGCGCCTATACGGCGACAGTCGCCGACTTCGCCCGCTACTTCCATAAGTCGCCCGACCAGTTGGGCCCTGAGCAGGTACGCCGGTATCAGCTCTATTTGTTGAACGAGAAGAAGCTGGCCTGGCAGACCTTGCAGGTTCGCATGGCGGCCTTGAAGTTTCTCTACACGCGGACGCTCAAGCAAACCTGGTTCGACCATGAGGTAGCCAAGCCAAAGGTGCACCGCAAGCTGCCCGTGGTCTGGAGCCGGGAGGAAGTCCGTGCCCTGCTCGATAGCACGGTGAACCTGAAGCATCGCGCTCTGCTGGCTACTCTCTACAGCGCCGGGCTGCGCTGCCAGGAAGCCCTGGATCTGAAAGTCACCGACATCGACAGCCAGCGCATGGTCATCCACATCCGCGCCGGCAAGGGCAACTTCCCGCGCCAGGTCATGCTCTCGCCCAAGCTGTTGGAGTTGCTCCGTATCTACTGGCGTTGGCGCAAGCCCAAGGACTGGCTGTTTCCCGGGAAGCGGTCCGACCAGCCGATGCGTGCTACCGGCGTCCGCCTCATCTGCCAGAAGCTGCGCCGCCAGTTGGGCATGGTCAAGCCGCTCAGCCCGCATGTGCTGCGTCACTCCTTTGCCACCCACCTGCTCGACGCCGGGACCGATCTGCGCAGCATTCAACTGCTGCTCGGCCATCGCGACCTGGAGACCACGGCCCGCTACCTGCATGTCTCCGAACGCCGACTGCATGCCACCGCCAGTCCGCTCGACGATCTGCCGATTCGCGAGCATCACGACCTCAGATGGAGATGGCAGAAGAAGATGAGACAACATCGGCTCGAAGTGGCCGATGTCTTGCACGCTCACCAGAAAGAGTTCCTGCAACGCTGGGGACCTGTTGTCTCTCGCCAGCAGCGCAAGGTCCTGCGTGACATCGGCCTATGCCGTACCGCCGCCCTCGGCGCTCACCTGCAGCAGTGCGACGCCTGTTCGTATCAGACTGTCGCCTATCTCTCGTGCCGCAACCGGCATTGTCCCAAGTGTCAGTCGACGGCTCGCGATCGCTGGCTCAGCCGACAAGCCGCCAGTCTGTTGCCGGTGGCGTATTCGCATGTGGTCTTCACTCTGCCGGAGCAGCTAGCACCGCTTGCACTCCGCAACCAACGCCTGCTCTACGACCTGCTGTTTCGTGCCGCCTCAGAGACCCTGTTGCAGATCGCCGCTGATCCACGCCATCTCGGCGCACGCATCGGGATCCTCGCCGTACTCCATACCTGGAGCCAGAACCTGCGCCACCATCCTCACCTGCATTGCCTGGTCCCCGCCGGTGGGCTCGCCCTCGACCATTCCCGTTGGATCTCATGCCGCCCGGGTTTCTTCCTGCCGGTGCGCGTACTCAGCCGCCTCTTTCGAGGCAAGATGCTGGCCTTCCTCAAGCAGGCTTATCAGAAGGGAGAACTCCGTTGTCTCGGTAACACCGCCAGCCTTTCCGACCCGCGTCAGTTCCACTCACTGTTGCGTCTGCTGCAGCACAAGGACTGGGTCGTCTATGCCAAGCCACCCTTCGGCGGACCCGAGCATGTGCTGAAGTACCTGGCCCGCTATACGCATCGCGTCGCCATCTCCAACGGCAGGCTCCTGGATTTAGCCAACGGCCAGGTGCGCTTCCGCTGGCGGGACTCTAAACACAACAACCGCATCAAGGTCATGTCCCTCGATGCGGTCGAGTTCATCCGCCGCTTCCTGCTTCACGTCCTGCCCTCGGGCTTCGTCAAGATCCGCCACTTCGGCTTGCTGGCCAACCGCAATCGCCGACGGGCGCTTGCTCTTTGTCGGCTGCATCTCAACGCAGTCGCTGCACGAGCCAACCGCGATTCTTACGCAACTGCAGCAACAGGCTGTCCATCGCTGCTGCCCCAGTTGCAAGTGCGGAGCTCTGCGTATCATCGCCCGGCTTTCAAGCTATGCCTTGGCCACCTATACAACGCTAGCGTCCACCAGCCCAGTCGACTCTTCCTGAACCCCAGCTACTATGTCTAAACAGAAAACAACGCGCAGTCCCATGCCAACGAGTCCATCCCCCGTCGCAGCATCGCTGTGCTCAAAATACCTCGCGCCAACCTCCCACCTCAGCCATCAACCTGAACAACCCACACTCTTCATCCTCGTGCCGGTGTCCACCTCCCAACCAAGCCGCCAAAACTGCCCACGCCATATCCTCGCAGCCCGCGAACCGCATTCAATCCCCATAGAGACGCGCTAGCGGCTCACTGCAAATCGCCCTATCGACAATGCTCCGCCCATCTCCATTGCCACCGCCACCGCCCTGCCTGCGGAGCACTGTCGATACGGCACTACGGATTTCGCGACGCCTATTGCTTCCCGAGCCCAAGGCGAAGCAGAATGCTTTAATGGCCGGACGTGAGGGTATCTGCGCTCTTTGTCAGCGAACGAAGCAACTGTATGACAGCCATCTCCTTCCGGCGGGCGTCCTGCGCCTGTTGCGGGACGATAATCTAAGAAACCCCAATCCGTTCCTCATGTCGATGGATCACGTGGGACCAACGTCTTCTCAGGCGAAGCAATACTTGCTTTGCCAAGACTGCGAGCAGCGGTTCAGCCGGAAAGGCGAGAGATGGGTAGTCAAGCACTGCTATCACGAGAGTGACCGAAGCTTCCAGCTACGTGATCTCTTGAAAGCTGCACAGCCGATTTTTGCCGGTTCGAATGGGTGTGCATACGACGCCTCAAAAATCGATGGAATGGATATCGAAAAGCTCGTCTATTTCAGCGCGAGCGTGATCTGGCGCGCCTCAGTTCGGAAGTGGCAGGTCCAAAAGCAGACTTACGAGGCGATTCAGATAGGCGCGGGATATCAGGAAGAACTCAGGCAATACCTCCTCGGCAATGCGCCCTTTCCAAAAAATGTCGTGTCCGTCGTGTACGTCTCGACCTCAGACGTGCCACCACTCATGGCTGGTTATCCCGATTCGCTGCGCGATGGGCCCAAAGACATCCACCGCTTCTACATCCCGGGAATCTGGTTCCACATGGTTTTGGGCAAAGGTCTTTCTGAGGATAATCGCCAGATGTGCATCTTGCGGTCTCCGGTTCATCCGATCTGCTTGCACGTCATGGGCGACGCGCTTATTCATCAAATCGGTTTCAATCTTTATTGGAACAACAAGCAGGGTGGTGCTTAGAGCGATTTTGTTGTGAGCCTGCAGCTTACGCAAAATCCGTTTAAATACTTGGCGAGAAGAGACCAACTCGCACATCAGACCAACTCGCACGCCATCACCCACCCGTCCCCAAACCCGCCGACTCGGCTCCCCAACAGCTTTTCGACTGTGGCGAATAAAAAGCGAATACGGAGTTATACTCGCTTGGTGGGCGGCGAACGTGCATCTTCGGTCCGGCAGCGATACGCAGGGAAGATCTGTTGCGAATGCAAGGCCCCTCTTCCTCCTCCTCATCGAAGAGGCGAGCGACTTTGCCATCGCTGCGCAGGTGTGAGCATGAAACGAGTCTTCCTGCAATTCAGCTTTCGACAAGGCTGGTTTTGTGAGTTCATGGAAGAGGACCGTAAAACACGTCTGCCGCGCACGGTAATACTCGCCGATGAGCGAAAGCTATTCGAGCTAGTGAAGCGCGGTGGCTTCACCCTCAACATCTCCGGGCGCCAGGAGATTGAAGAAGCAATCAGGAAGAAACGCGGAGGCGTCTGGCTGGAGCTGACCCCAGAGCAATACGCAAAGCTGAGACAGCAAGTGCAAGAGTAAGCAGGACCACTTCATCCTTCCCGCACCACCTCCCTTGGCTTTTTATCCTCGCGTAACGCGATGAACCGTGAGTGCCTAAGGTGATTGTCCGGCGTCCACTCGGTGAATTCGAATTGCCCGACGAGGACCGGCTTCAGCCAGCGGCAATCCTTCATTTTCGTTGCGGTCAGCCCTGCGCCCCACCTGCCGCTTCTCGCCTCGGGAAGATTTGAGAACGGGCATTGCTTGACCTCGATCGGCTTCAGTTTCTTAAACAGCTGCTCGCGGGACGAAGGTGTGAAGCCGTTACGAGTGCGCGCAACATACTGAAGCTTACCGTCTTTGTAGTAGCCGAATATCAGAGCATCGAAATTCCGGTCCGACGGTGTGTAACCGCCAATCACGAATTCCTGACCCCGATTGATTCTCATCTTCTGCCAGGCGCCGGAGCGCTGGCCCGGCTCATAGGGGCCGTTCCGGCGCTTCGCCACCAGCCCCTCCAGCCCTGCTGATTTAACCGAAGCAATGAGATCGGGAAGACTGGCCTCCAACTCCGGGGAGTAGCGGATCGGCTCAGCGAGCTTTGGCAGGACCTGGCTCTCCAGTAGCGCCCGCCGCTCGTTCAGCGGCTTCGCCATAACGCTTTGGCCCTTCAGTATGAGCAGGTCGAAGACGAAGTAAACCAGCGGAGCTTCGGCTGAGCCGTAGTTCTGCAGCAGGTTGAAAGAAGGCCGGCCCTCTTCATCGAGCGCTGCCATTTCGCCGTCCAACACGGTTTCATCCGGCAGGGAGCGCAGCGCAGCGGCAATTAAGGCGTAGCGCTCCGTGAAGTCGTTATCGTTGCGCGATCGCAATTGCACCTTGCCGCCGGTCTTGATGGCGATCGCCCGATAACCGTCCAACTTAATTTCATACGACCAATCAGCACCTTGCGGCAGTTTTTCCACTCGCAGGAGCAGCATCGGTTCGATGAATGTCGCCTTCGTTTTGGGCATTCCCGCCCGCCTCCGCGTTCGACCAACCACAATTCACAACCCAAAGGAAACCATACTATGGCAACGTCCGCCGCCCGAATTCGCTCTCTCTACCGACGTCATCACCAGGCACAAGAGGCCGTCTACCACTTCAGCGCGTGTTCACCGGCCGGCGCTGCTGCAGTTCCATCCTTGCCGAGATCCATTGGCACCGCACCAAGCTTGTCCGCCGACGAGCGCTTCCGCGCTGCCCTGCGCCACGAGATGGCGAAGGCGGGGCTCGCCTAATCAACTCTTTATCCGCCACTTCTCAACATCAACTCACAGGAGAAACCCCATGCAGAAGACTCTGCTGATCGGATATCTGGGCAAAGACCCGGAGATGAAGTACACCCCTGCTGGCACAGCTGTCACCACTTTCACCATGGCCAGCACCGAACGCTGGAAGAACGGCGCCGGTGAGCCGCAGGAACACACCGAGTGGTTCAACATCAAGGCCTTCGGCAAACGCGCCGAGGTCGTGGCCGAACATCTGCACAAAGGCAGCCGGATCTTTCTCGAAGGCCGGCAGCGTACTGAAAGCTGGGATGATAAGCAGTCCGGCGGCAAGAAGTACATGAGCTTCGTGTACGCCGACAAGATCGAGTTCCTGGGTGAATCTCAGCGGGATGGCCAGAAGGGCGAACTCACGCGCGATCAGTCCTATAGCCAGGAAGATCCCACGATGATCACCGACAGCGACATTCCATTCTGAGCTGCTGACCACCACTGTCTCCCATCTGATCCTCTCGCTCTGACTCCAACACCTTCGATTCCAAGGAGATTTCTCTCCCATGAAGAAAATCAGCAATGAAGAACTGCTGGCCGAACTGGAAGTACCATTTTCGGCTGACCAGGTTCTGTGGCGCGTGACCAATACCGCCAATAACCGCACGCGCGGGCAGGTCGTACCGTATGCCGATCCGCGCGCTTACACCGACCGTCTCAACGCGCTGGTAAGCCCGCAAGGCTGGACCCGCACGTACGAGACGGTCACGATGAACAACATCACTCGTACCAAGCGAAACGCCGAGATCGTCACTGGCAAGGTCCTCGTGACCTGCAAGGTGACCATCGACGGATTCGGCACGCACTCCGGAACCGGCGAAGAGTGGGCCGACGAGGACAACGCCATGACTTCGGCGGAGGCCCAGGCGTTCAAGCGGGCTTGCAGTTGTTTTGGACTCGGGCGCTACTTCTACGACTTCGACGCGCCCTGGGTCGATATCGACGACAAGTCGCGGCCGAAGAAGGTTCCGACCGTACCCGCATGGATGGTTCCGGACAACTGGCGCAAAGGCCAGCGGCCGTCCGGAAAGACGCCGACGACTTCGCGGCCGGCAGCGCAGAGCACTGGCGGTTCGAACGGCACCGGCACGTCAAGTCACCGGAACGCGAACGGCAACAGCACACCTTCCACAGCAACCAGCAATGGGCACCGGCAGAACGGTTCCAGCAACGGAGGCACGAAGAACAGTGCTAAGCCGGAAAGTACCATCGCCCAATCTCAGAACGGATCCGAGTTGGACAAGCGCATAGCCGCCTTGCAAGAGACGGTAGGCTCCAAGCTCTACCGTTGGGTGATGCGCGAATATGGCCATGCCAACCAGCCGCATCTAGTGCGCGATGTCCAGCAGAAGAAGAAGATCCTCGACGTGCTGGAATCCGCAACGCGCGGTTTGCGCCGCATGGAAGCTGTCCTCGATCGCGTTCCCGAACAGCAGGTCAGCGCCTTACTGGCCAAGCTGCAAGCTCCACCCCTCAATGAGATTGCCGACATGCCCACGCTGGTCCAGGTAGTCCAGGGACTGGAAGGCATCGTCAGCGGTTCCCACCCCAGCGCAGCCTGACTTCAGGTTGTCCTCTCATCAACGCGGGAGACATGCGGTGCTCGTCTGTCTCCCGTGCCCTTCCAAGCCCGGCGCACTGAATCATTGCAAATTCACGAACCAAAAAGTCTTGCGGACGTCCGCAACTGAACTGTGAAGATGTTGCGTACTGTTGTTTTCCAATGGAGAATATGGTATTACTTTTTACCTATAGTAATGGAGAATTGCATGGAATCTTCAATTACAACGAAGGGGCAGGCGACAATTCCGAAACTCATTCGTGAACACCTCGGACTGCAGCCGGGTGATCGTGTTAAGTTCTTCATGCATCCAGACGGTACCGTAGTTCTGTTGCCGAAAGCTACCGCCGCGGCTCTGCGGGGTGTCGCCAAAGGTACAAGACACGTGACCATCGAGCAAATGACCGAAGCAGCAGCGGCTGGCGCTTCGCGACCACATTCGTCGCGGCGTAAGCGATGATAGGGCTCGATACGAACGTGTTGGTTCGCTACCTCACGCAAGACGATCCAGTGCAGGCGGCAAAGGCTGCGCAGATTTTCGAGCGCCGTCTCACGCTGAACAACCCCGGATTTATCAGCGTCGTGGTGATGGTTGAAACCGTCTGGGTGCTGGATAGGGCTTACGGCCTAAGGAATTCCGCTATTGCCGCCATCGTTGAGCGACTGCTCCAGGTTGAAGTGCTGGTCATCGAAAATGAGCAGGAGGTCTACACCGCGATGGTCGTGCTGAAGCAGGGACGCGGATCGTTCGCCGACGCGCTCATCGCGGAGCTTGGAGCGCGTGCAGGCTGCAAGCATACTCTCACGTTCGACAAAAGAGCGCTCAGGCTCGCCGGTTTTCAACTCGCATAGTCAATAGGCAAGTGGCATCCGCAGAACGCGGGAGGCGAATTCGTATTTGTGTCTCTCCGCTAACCTGTTAGGAACTCTGTTCTTCCAGGTCTCACGTTAGGCTGCTTCAGTTGTCCTTGAGGCTACCTGAAAAAGGCCGGTTGCCTCCGAAATTCCTACACAATTAACAGCTTCGACTCCAGCACAGCCTGACTTCGGCTGTCCTGACACCGCACGGGAGGCACGCGAGTTTTCGCGTGCCTCCCGTGTCTGTTTTACGAGGTTTCTAATGAACACTAATACCGTGACTGCACAGAGCTGCAGCCTGTAACTGGAAGTGGCGTTTGACCAGCTTCAGGAAGAACGCGACTTAAGGGGCACAATCAGTGACGAGAGTCGCGAGCGCTGCGCCGTGTTGTTTGCCGAATTGGGCAAGAGATTGACCGCATCGCCGCATACATGCGAATGCAGCAGCGCAAATCCACGATCGCAGCCGAAGAAGCTCCGCGCCTCCAGCAACGCCGCCACTCAGCTGAGCAGCGCGTCAATGATGTGAAGGAAATGCCGACATACTTCATGCGCTGCCGCGGACTGAAGCGCTTGGAAGGTGAACTCAACACGATTCGTCTTCAGGCCAATTCGCAACCTGCACTCCAGATCGACGACTGGGAGTTACCGCAGGAGTTCTGTCTGCATACCGGAAGCATCCCTGATCGCTTGTTGAAAGAGATGCTGGAGCATCTGCCTGTCGGGCTGAAAGGCGAGTTCCTACAGGCCATGATCAACACCCAACCGAACGCGCAGCTGGTTCGGGATGCACTGCTACGGGGTCAAACCGTTACCGGAGCGACGCTCGAACGCGGATGTCACATCCGGATCGACTAGCTAGGTGCGCCTCGGGCCGTCGCGAATATTCCATCGGAAAAGAGGTGATTTGTTATGTTGCGCCTGAAGATCGATCTCCGGGTGCGCCGATCTGTCCGGGTGAAGTGCGGCTTCACTCTGCTACCACCCGGCCGATCCCGGCCCACCCTTAAACGGCCCAACAATATCGGACGTCACCCAGCCGCCGTAAAACGAACCAAGCTGCGGTTGTACCCGCTCCTCGTCCACAAAGCACTCATCAGCCTTGGACGCATAGAACGCGAGAAAGCCTTGAATCAGCTCGTACCCGCGCGAAGGACGCTCGTAACTCCAAGCGGCGTCTTCGGCAATTCTGCCGTTTACATCCAAACTCCAATATGTGGCTGAGCCCTTGAACTCGCAGAAGCTCCGACGCGGACTAGGCTTCAGAAACCCCGAGCGAACATCCTCTCGCGGTATGTAATAGACGGGCGGATGGCTGGTCTCCAGGATGCGCACGGCGCGAGTGGTGTCAGCCACCAATTCGCCTCCGAAATACACTCTGATCCGTTTTGACGCGGGCTCCGCACGCGGCGGTCGCGGGTAATCCCACACTGATTCTTTGCTCATATGACATCGGGGCTCGCTCCGATCAGCCCCACTCTTAATTGTCCCGCAAGCCGTCCCGATTTCCCCGCTCTTCGGAAGTTATTTGCCTCACGGGAAAGCAGCCAGCACTCAAGGAGCCATCATGCGTAATGCCGGACGTTTGAAACTCGGATACTACCCACTGCCCGTTGAGGAGGCACGAAACCTTCGCAACCTCCTGATCGCGCCGCAGTCTTTCTTCTCCGTCGATCCTTGTGCCGGTGACGGTACAGCTCTCGTAGAAATTACGCGAGACCTTCCGGCCCATAACGCTGGGGTTGAGCTGGATGCGGACCGGGCCGCTGCAGCTGCGGCACGCGGCATCGCGACCACACACGGCAGCACCTTCGAATCGCATCTTCCGGCGGGCAGTTGTTCGCTCTTATATCTCAACCCGCCTTACGACGTGGAGATGGGACGGCACGGCAATCAGCGGCTGGAACTGGTGTTCCTCGACCATTGTTACGGATGGTTGAAGACCCCTGGCGTCCTGATCTTCGTCATCCCCGAGCTTGCCCTCTCCCATTGTGCCAAGCGTCTTGCCAGTCAATTTGAGCGGATCTCCGTGTTCCGTCTCGGGCACCCTGAGTCGGTCCGCTTCCATCAGCTGGTTCTGTTCGGTACTCGCAAACCCGAACACAAACGGGGCGACACACGGGCCGCTGATCAACTGCTACGGCTGGCGTATGCACCCGACCGACTGCCAATCCTCGGGCCTGACACGGCCGAGCGCTATTCGGTTCCGCCGTCGTCGGCCGTAGCTGTGCAGTACCGTGGCCTGCCGCTCGACGAGATCGAAGATGCCCTTGCCCGCTCCAGCGCAATGCAGAGCGCGCTAAACCTTCTCATCCGAAAACCGGAGTGCATCACGGGACGCCCAGTCACTCCTTTGCATGGCGGTCACGTGGGATTGCTCTGCACGGCCGGGATGCTGAACGGAGTGTTCGGGCAAGAGCGGGAGCGGCACATCGCACACTGGCGCTCAGTGAAACACGTCGATGTATATCACGAGGAGGAAGACGGATACCAAATCGTCAGGCGACGGGAGCGGTTCAGCCATGAGTTGACACTCGCCTACCAGACCGGGCGCGTGGTTGTACTCAAAGAAGCTAAGGAGGATAGAAAGAAGGATGAAAAATGCCCATGAACGCTTTGGCGAGTTGGTTTACATTCGGCGCTCGGAGAAGACGCGAACCCATATCCGTGTCCACCTGAGCGCCTGGATCGGCGAAGAAAGCAAAGCCCACCTTGTCTCGGTTGTCGGCGGTGACACGGAAATTGGCGCCCTGACAGCGGCTTTCGCCAGCCATGATCCGTTCACGGTGATCGACCCCGAAGGCAACGAAAAGATTGTTTCTCTCGGCGAGGCACCTAGCTGCTTTCGCGGAGCGATCAATGTTTCTGGGCGCAAAAGGCCCTTGAAGCACTTGGTTGCACTATCGCAGGAAATGACCGGGGCGATTAGCCAGGAACGCCTGCTGCTGGTCAGCAATGAACCGATGTTCATTTGGTCCTCAATTGCTTTGCATTTTGGGCTTCCAGCGGTTCCCGACTGGGCGGATTGGTTCCTCGGGGAGCTTAGTTCACGCAAGCGAATCAACCCCCTTGCCGGCATTGGCTATACAGGTGTCGCCGTCAAGACAAACCGGCAGGAACTGCTCAAGATGATCGAGCAGGGGTTAAGGCAGAAGGAACTCTCGCTTCCTTCAGCGAACGGCCCAGTGCACTGGCTCGCCGGCATGGAACACTCTCACTGGAGGTGACTTGCTCCCGTTCGAGGTTCGAGGCGACCGGGAGCTGCTTCATTTCTGGATACAAAGGGGTTTATTGGTACCGATCAGGCAATTGGAAATTAGTTCCGGTTTGACCGTCACACGTCCGCAAGCAGGAATTGCGTTTGAGGGGTGTCCCTTCAAAACTGTAGTCGTGCCTGAAACGCGATCATTCGGGGACTGCTGTCTCCTCCCAATCCAACTCCGAGCAAGCCGGTCGGAGGCGATGTGGTGTACGTCAGCGCGCCGAAGGCAGTTTGTGTGGAAGGTTTTCCCGGAATACCAGCTAGCACGATGCTCGGGAGACCGAAATTTGGATGATTGAATACGTTGAAGAACTGAGCATCGAATCGCAGCTTCGCCCGTTCGGTCAGCGGAAACCATTTGGTGATGTAAGAGTCGCTCCAGAAAAAGTGGGGGCCGCGTAAAGGTTTCCGAACTGGCAATTCTGCGCTGAGTCGCCACCGTTGCAAGTCCCGGTGGCTGGATCCACGGCAGAGACAAACGCATTCGGATTGAGCCACTGGATCGTACCCGGTTGAGTAACTCCGGGAATGTTGCAGTGGCGGCAGTAGGGATCCGCTCCAGGAACAAGGCTCGCAAACTGAGGTCGAACCAGGTCCCCAAGAATCGACGGGATAGATCGACTTCGGGCGCACGAAGGATTAAGGCGACGGCCGCTCCGGCGAGGAGAACGACGGCAATGACGGTCACGGTGTCGCGGTGCTTCATTGCACTGCCTCCAGGTAGATCTAGGCCGTTACCTGCATGGCAGAATTCGAAGGCTTAAGTATCCGATCTTCGGAACTTCAACTTGAACTCTTCGCAAAACGACATCAGCCGATTCGTTATGTCCGTTTTTGGCAGGATCAGAGCGATGTATCCATCAGGCCGGACCAGCAAAGCGATGTCTCTTTTGAAACCAGCTTTTTCCGCCGCTTCCGTCCATGCGAACGCGTGCAGTGGCAGCTGGAGTCTCGAACACGTGGCTAGGAGGCTATCGTCCGCGGTTCCGTAGACGTGCACTTGCCAATCCAAAGACGACAATGGCGCGAAGTTATCGGTCCCGTCATCGATCCAAGGGAGTCGATCGCCGCCACGAAGGTCTCCTTGACTTCCGTCACTTATCTCACTGTCTTCGTATTCGATCTCAGTCTGCGAGACCGCCTTGAAGAAGGCCTGTTGCCCCGCTTTGAACTTTGACGCCAGGGCTATAACGCCCGGAATGAGATAGCGACGGCCAAGAGAACCAAGCGGACCGGCGGCAATAATAACGTTGAATGCCTCGTCCGTTGTCCGGACCAGACTACGAGCAAACTTGATCCGTTCTGGTTCGTATGTGTCGAGCAGAGATTGATCTGCTCGCCCCTGGACCACCTGGGCAAGTTTCCATCCAAGATTAATCGCGTCGCCGATGCCAGTATTCATCCCCTGGCCGCCGGTGGGACTATGTACATGGCCCGCGTCCCCGAGGATGAAAGCCCTTCCTTGCTGGAAGTGGTCGGCAACTCGGTGATGCACTTTATAGGTTGAGAACCAGTTCACTTCGGAGATCGTGACGTTGATGAATGGCTCCACGCGGCTGCGGATATCCTCGAAGGTCAGATCCTCGCGACCGTTCAGGTCTTCCGGAACAACTCCGATCAGCCGTTGCACGCCGCGGGACCTGACAGGCGTCAAGAGATCAAATCTCTTCGAGCCGAGATACACTACGAAATCACGCTCGAAACCCTGGTCCAGCTTCACATCCGCGACGTAGTAGAGTTGGGGATAGGTTCCTCCGAAAAAACCTATTCCAAGTTGCTCGCGAACGACGCTGTGTCCTCCGTCGCAACCACAGATGTAGCTCGCATTCACAGTAGCCTCGGCTGTTGAATCAGGCCCAACGATCTTAGCTTCGACACCATGCTCATTTTGAGTAAAGCTATCGAGTTTTGTCTTCCATTCCACTCCACCGCCGGCTTCCTCAAGTTTGCGAACGAGCAATCGTTCGTGGTCGTCCTGTGGGTAGGCAAGAGGGAACGCAAACGGTGTCAGATGTTCTCCGAAGTCAGTGAACCTGAACGAAACCAGTTCATGACTCTCTCCGTTCTCCCGGCCTTCGCGGACGTGGGCCGCCTCGACCTTCACACCGGCTTCGACAACCTCGTCCGCGAAGGCGTACTGGCGATAGAATTCGAGGGTTCGAGCCTGCACCACCATCGCTCGGGAGTGTTCCCCAGGCCCCTCTTTTTGATCAATGAGGCGGAAGGGTACACCACGTCGCGCAAGACTGAGTGCAAGATTCAGACCTGTCGGTCCCGCACCGACAATCAGAACTGGAACCGTGGTTTCTTTTTGGCGAAGCATAAGGAACTCCTTTTCACTCGGCGATTGCGCTTAGGAAACCTTGGAAAGAATCAGCCGGAGGCGGCAAATTGAATTAGACGAGAACAGGGCCACTTCCGAATTGTGCACTTCTCCCCTGACCTGGAACTTAACTTTTCGTCCGCTTCGTTTACCGAATGGCGAGGTAGGCCGATAGTTTGTCTTCGGCATCGCCCAGCGCCCGTGCCAGACTCAGTTTGGCAAGGTTGTGCGACAACAGGCTGGTGATGTAATCAAGGTCAGACGTGGCGACGGTTTCCTGCGCCTGCGTGACTTCCACCGAATCGGCAATGCCGGCTTCCATGCGCTGGCGGGTGAGCTCCAGGTTCTCGCGAGCGACCTTGCGGTTGCTTTCGGCCACCTGCACCTGGCTGGTGGCGGCTTCTAGGTCGAGGAAGGCATCTTTTAGCTCGCTTTGAATCCGTCCGTGGATTTCGCTGAGTTCAGATTGGCGCTGGATCAAGGTTGCCTGCGCCTGTTCGATGTCGCCTTCGGTTCTGCCCCCTTGCCAAATGGCGAAGCGGAGCGTCCCGGTCACGTCGAAAGTCCCATGCGATTGCGCAGGGTTGACGCCGGTGACGCCGTAGTCGGCGGCGACCGCCAGAGAGGGAAGCCGCTCGAACCTGGCCGCGCTGCGGGTACGCTCCGCCGCGCGCGCAGCGGCTTCGGCCGATTTCAGGTCAGCGCGGGTTTCCAGGGCGGAGCGCAGGGCATCGTCGTAACTCAGTTCCGGCGGCGCCGCATAGGGAACGGTGTCGGCCAGATCGAGGTTGGTGTCCGGGGCGAGTCCGATGATGCGGCACAGGTTGATCCTCTGTTTAGCCAGATCGTTCTGCAGCGTGGTGAGGCGTTGGCGCTGGGTCTGGTACTCGACCTGGCTGCGATTGGCGTCGATTTGCGCGATGAGCCCGACCTGGCGCTTCTGGGTGTTCTGGTCAAACACGGCCTTGGCGGTTTCGATTTGCGCCTTGGCCGAATCCACCCGGGCCTGGGCCGCGATCACCTGCAGGTACGCTCCGCCGACCGCCAGGACCACCAGATCGTGCGCGTCCTTAACCGCCATCTGCGCGGCTTTCAGGTTTTCCTGCGCCGAGCGGTAGTTGTTCAACGCGGTAAGGTCGGCCAGGTTCTGGGTCAGGGTGGCGCGCAGATCGAAGTAGTTGTAGGGGCCAACGATCTGCGGAATAAAATTGGAGCGCAGTCCCAGGGTCGCGAGGTTGGTTTGTTGCACGGCTTCGCGCAAGTTGCCGTTTAAATTGGGCAGCAGCGTGCTACGAGCGACTCGCATTTGGCCATGGGCTGCCATAGAAGCATTGGAGAGTCCGACGGCCCCGAGGTTGTAGTCGAGACCGCGGCGTACGGCTTCCTTGAGCGACAGTGGGCCTGTCAGCGGTTTGCCCGACAGGACGCTTTGGGAGTACGATCCCGTCGTCAGAACGGTGGAATTGAGCGTGTTCACGCTCTGCGTGGTGCCGGGCACAGGCGCCTGCTGCGAGGTGACGGTGCCGCCCAGCGTCGTTCGCGCTGAGAGCGCGACCTGGTTCGCCAGCGTCACTTGAGTATTGGAGGGCCCCTGCTGCTGCGCGAAGCACACTCCGCAACAAAGCAGGCAGAAGCATATTGCGGTCCAAATCTGTTTAATCCACTGCTGGTTCATGAGACGTAATCTCCGACGTTTGCTAACCAAGCTGCTTGCGGAATCTCCAAATGCTGAATCCCATCAGCACGATGGCGAAGGCAATCAGAGCGAGAAAATTAGGCCATAGCTCCGCGAAGGTGCTGCCCTTGACCATGGCTCCGCGAGTAATGATCCCGAAGTGACGAATGGGGTTCAACATGGTGATCGGTTGCAGCCATTTCGGCATGGCTTCCACCGGCGACAGCGACCCGGACAACGTTGCCAGCGGCGGATTTACAAAAAAGGCCAGGAGTTGTGCCTGTTGCGCGGAGCGGGTGAACGTTGCGATGAAGGTCCCGATACCGATGCCACATAGCAGGCACAGCATCGCGCCGCCAAACACCAGCACCAAGCTCCCGCGGATAGGCACGCCAAACACGAAACGAATCAACGTGAGCGCGAGAAACACCATGCCCAAGAGCAAAACAAACATCGGCGTGATTTTCGCAACGATGATCTCGGTAGTCCCGGCGGGCGTCATCAGCAACTGCTCAACCGTGCCGGCTTCGCGCTCTTTGACCATGGCCGCGGAAGCTACCAGCGAGCCATTCAGCACTAGAAGCGTGCCAAACGTGCCGGTAACAATGAACCACGCCGTTACCAGTCCTGGATTGAACAGAAATGCCGGAACGAGATTCACCGACCCCTTAAGGCTGTTATCAGCAGCCACGGTACGGATTTGCGGGTGGATCCCCTGTGACGCGAGCGATTGGTTGTAGTTGGCCAGGACACCTTCGGCATAGCCCTGCCCGATGGCTGCGGTATTCGCGTTCACCGCATTGAGGATGAATTGGATATCGGACGGCCGCCCGCGATGCAGGTCGCGCGCGAAATCGTAGGGGATCACGACGCCGGCATCCACCTTGCCCTGGCTGATGGCCTTCTCCAGAGTGCGGTCTTCGAAGAAGTAACCGCCCAGACGGAAGCTCTTACTTTCGGTCAGCGTGGCGACCAGTTCGCGGCTTTCGGGCGTCTTGCTCTCGTCCAGTACTCCCAGCCGCAGGTTCGACACGTTGGAGTCCAGGGCAAAGCCGAACAGCAGGATTTGCAGCGTGGGTGGAACGATCAGCGAGATGGCCAGCCGCCGGTCGCGGCGAATCTGGTTGAACTCTTTCTGCATCAGCGCCCGCAGGCGCTGCCAGAAGCTCGGAGTGGAGAGGTTGGAGTTCATGCCTTCACCTGCATCGGGCGCAAGACCCGCCATGCCAGAACGTAGAAGACCGCGCCGATGATGGCGATCATGAGTACGTTGAACCACATTGCCGGCCAGCCGCCGCCTTGCAGTAAGGCATCCCGCACGATCACGATGTAGTAGCGGCCCCAGATCAGGTTCGAGATCCAGCGCAGGCCGACGGGAATGTTTTCCACGGGGAAGATGAGCCCGGAGAGCAGGAAGACGAGCAAGAAGCCGCCCAGCGCCACCGCTTGAATGGCTGCTGCCTGGTTGGGGATGGCCGCCCCAACCATCGTGCCAAATGCCGCCACGCAGAAGGCATACAAAAGGGTGGCCACGATGAGCGGTGTGGGATCGCCGGTCAGTCTCAAACCGAAATACCGCCAGCAAGGTCGTCATGGTTAGCAGGCCCTCAGCCAGGGCGATGACGGTGAAGGCCAGGATCTTGCCGAGCACAAACTCATGCGCCGAGATGCTGGAAACATAGACCTGGAGAATTGTTTTCTGATCGCCCTCTTTGGCCATGGCGAGCGATGCCAACAGCGGTGGGAACATGGAAATGCCCAGCACGAAGATCCCCGGCGCGTAGAACTTTTGCGAGACCCGCCCCGGATTGAACCAGAGGCGGACCTGCGGGTTGACCATCGCAACCGCAGTGGCGCCCGTATTCTGCTCGACGTAAGCCCGAGTAATCTGTCCGGCGTAGCCGCTGACCAGTTTGGCGGTGTTTGCATCGGTGGCATCGATCAATATCTGCACATTGGCCGTCTGGCCGCGCGCCATATCGCGCGAGAAGTGTTCCGGGATGATGAGGACGGCGCGTGCCGCTCCGGCTTGCAGCGCGCTTTCAGGTTGACGGTTGGCCGGCCAGGAAACCACCCGGAAGGTCACCGAGGCGCGGAAGGCATCAATGTAGCTGCGCGAGGCGGCGGAGTTGTCCAGGTCCTGAACGATCAGCGGCAGGTCGTTGACCGTCAGCGAAATCGCGTTGCTGAGCAAAAGCAGGAGAAACAGCGGCAATACCAGGGCCAGAGCGAGCGCCAGCCGGTCGCGCATGATCTGGGTCAATTCCTTGCGGGCTTGGGCAATGATTCGCCGGAACATTTAATCCTCCTCCGCAAACTTGCCGTGCGCACGGGCCTTCTCGACCACGGCGATGAAAACGTCCTCCAGGGAAAACGCCTCCTCGTGCACGCTCTCCATCTGAATGCCCGCCTGCCGCAACTGCTCGGTCACGCTGCGCGTTCCTGCTTCCGCATCTTCGTCGGTCACCACGTGCAGGCGGTACGCCGAAGAGCGAAACGCGCCAGCGGTCCATCGTTTGCTTGAGCAGGTCGGCGGCCCGTTGCGGCTGGTCAACGATGAATTCCAGCAGATGTCCGCCTTGTTGGTGCTTGATCCCGCTGGGCGTGCCCTCCGTAACCAGCTCGCCGGCCACCATGAATCCGAGGCGGTTGCACTGCTCGGCCTCTTCGAGGTAGTGGGTGGTGACCAGAATGGCGGTACCCATGTCCGCCAGTTTGTTGATCATCCGCCAGAAGGCGCGCCGCGCCAGTGGGTCCACGCCCGAGGTGGGCTCGTCGAGAAAAAGCACGCTAGGCTCGTGCATAATCGCCGCCCCGAAGGCCACACGCTGCTTCCAGCCGCCAGGAAGGCTGCCGGTAACCATCCGCTGTTTGCCTTCCAGGCCGGAGAACGACATGCACCCAACTTTTCTTGTCGGCCATTTCGGAGGCAGGAACGCCATAGACGCCGCCGAAGAAGTCGAGGTTTTCCTCAATCGTCAGATCGTCATAGAGCGAGAACTTCTGCGACATGTAGCCAATCTGCTCGCGCACGGCCTGCGACCGCAGGCTGCCACTTTCCCCGGCCAGCATCATCTCGCCGTGGGTCGGCTCCAGCAGGCCGCAGAGCATCTTGATCGCGGTGGTCTTGCCGGCGCCGTTGGCGCCCAGCAGTCCGTAAATCTCGCCGTACTCGACCTGGATGTTGATCCCTTTCACGGCGGTGAAATCGCCGAAGCGTTTGGTAAGGTGCTTCGCATCGATCGCCTTCTGCCCGCGCAGGTCGCGATGCGGATGGTTCCCCGGAAAAGGCGGTGTGTAAATCTCCTGACCCAGCGCGCGCAAGGTGGTAACGAACGTGTTTTCCAGCGTCGGCTCGGCCACTCGGATATCGACCTGGTGTACGCCGTGCAATCGGTCTTCGACCGCTTCCCGGCCGCGGTCCACATCGTGCACCATCACGTCGAGGCGGTCGCCAAACCGCTGGACGTCGAAGATTTGCTGTTGCCCGGTGTGGGTGGTGAGCAACAGTTCCGCTTCGCCCAGATTTTCGGTGCGGACCTCCAGTCGTTTCAGACCCATGCTGCGGCGTAACTCGGCGGGTGTGCCGGTGTCGTGAATCTGTCCCAGGTGCATGAGTGCGACCCGATGGCAACGCTCGGCTTCATCGAGATACGGAGTCGCAACCACGATCGTCAACCCTGCGTCAGCCAGGTGGGCCAGCGTGTCCCAAAACTCGCGGCGTGAAACCGGATCGACGCCGGTGGTGGGTTCATCGAGCAGCAGCACTCGCGGCTGTGCTACCAGAGCCGCCACCAACGACAGCTTCTGCTTCATGCCGCCGCTCAGCCTACCCGCCAGGCGATCGGCGAAACGGTCCATATCGAACATGGAAAGATACTGCCGGCTGCGACGCTTGATTTCCTCTGGTGGAACGCGGCGCAGATCGCCGATGTAGCGGATGTTCTCGGCCACGCTCAAGTCGGGATACAGACTGAAGGCTTGTGTCAGGTAACCGACGAGCGAACGCGCCTCGCGTGAGGCCTTTCCATAGATCTCGGTCACCCCAGACGTTCCCCGCATTACGCCTGCGAGAATCTGGAAGGTCGACGTCTTGCCTGCACCGTCTGGCCCAATCAGCCCGAAAATCTCCCCCTGCCGTACTTCCAGCGAGATCCCACGCACCGCCTCGAGGTCGCCGTACTTCTTCCACAGATTCTCGATCCGTATCGCAATCGAACCGTCCCCATGGGGTGAGGACTCAGCGGAAGTTTGCTCCAGGGCGGTGCTCATGTTCGTCGGCTCATTTCTGGTCGAGTTCTTTGCTTATTCGGTAACAGTCTTACGGCCGCTTGGCATGACGCGGCCAACTGTCGCCCTGCACTAATACTTCTCCGTCGGCGGGCATGCCCGGCTTGGCATAGCCCGCGCCGCTCTTCAACTGGAGCTTCACGCCCACCACCTGTTTCACGCGGTCGTTACGGAAGTAGGTGTTTTCCGGTGTAAAGGTTGCCTGTGGATCAATGCGTGCAACGTAAGCCTCGAGCGGCTTGTTGGGATCGGAGTCGAGGAAGACGCGCGCCTGCTGCGCCAGCCTGACTTTGCCGATCTGGCCCTCGGGAATAAAGCCGCGGAGATACACCTTGGTCAGGTCAAGCATGGTGACCACAGCCGTCCCCGCGGCGATCACCTCTCCCGGCTCTGCGGTACGGGTGACGATGGAGCCTTCGAACGGTGCGCGAATCGTCAGGTCCTGGCGATTGGCCTGCGCCTCCACCAACTGCGCCTTCGCCTGATTCAACTGAGACTGTGCGCTGGCCACCTCCGTATTCTGCTGCGCAATCTGGCTCTCGACTCCGGCGGTCTGCGAGTTGCGGATCGCGAGATTGGCCAGACTCGACTTGGCCAGAGTCAAGGCGCCGCGCGCCGCTTCCACCCTCCGCCTGGAAGCGGCGACGGCGGCCGCCTGCGCGTCGGCCTTCGAAACCGCTTCTTCGCCTTGCCGCTCGGAAACCGCTCCCGTCTTGGCCAGGCGCGTATAAGCCTCGCGGTCGAACTCAGCGAGCTTCAGGTTGGACTCCTGCTGCGCCAGGTCCGATTGCGCAGCGGCAAGGTCGGCTTCCGCCTGACTCACCCGGCCGGCGGCATCTTCCTTGGATTGCGTCGCCTGCAGTCGGCTCTGCAACAGTTGCTGATTGAGAACGGCGATCTGCTGCTCGGCCGCGGTCACCCGCGCCTCCGCCTGTGCCACGGTCGCTTGGGCCTGGTTCTCGCGGGCCCGAATCTGTTCGTCATCCAGCGTGGCAATCACGTCGCCCTGCTTCACCAGGTCGCCTTCGCGAAATTTAACCTCGAGGATGCGTCCGCTGGTCTTGCTGGCGATCGCCGAGTCGTCGCCTTCGATGCGGCCGCTCAGTGCCACTATGCCCTCGGGAATGTCTGGGCCGCGCAGTACCCGCCATAGGATGAACGCCGTCACCAGGAGAGCCAGCGCGACTCCAATGCGGACCAATCGTTTTTTTCGGTTGCCGGTCTTTTCTGCGTCCCCATTTTCAAGGGCCGTTGGAGGAGATGGCGCAGTCGCGGGCGTGCCGCTCGACTTCAGCTCTGCAGTCTGTTGTTCGGTCACTTCGATCTCCTTACCGCTGGAGTTGTGCGCTTGCAATTGCGCCTGATAGCTTTCAGGGCCTCCAGGGAAAATTCCGTGATGTGGCGGGCAATCTCCTCAACCGTCCTTGGGGTCATCTCGAGCTCGGGCCAGAGCAGGGCGATGACCGGCCGCGCGTGCACATAATGCACCACCTGCCCGATGACGCTGTGGGCGCACATCCGCGTCCGGGGGTCCAGGGGAGGACGGCCGATGATGCGTCCCACGATGCCGTAAAGCACCCGGGCCTTCGGCTTGATCATGTGCTCGACCACGGCTTCCAAAGCTGGAGTGGGGTGAGCGAGCTCGTGCGTCATCACCTTGGTATGCCACGACGGCCGGTCCGCCTGGTGCATTTGCCGCAACATGACCAGCAGGAACCGGCGCAACGCTTCCTCGGGCGGCAGGGCGCGCATGGCTTCCCCGCTGACGGCCTTTTCGTTCACTACCGCAATCTTCAGCAGTTCCGTGTAGAGGCCCAGCTTGTCGCCAAAGTGATAGTTGACCGCCGCCAGGTTGACCCCCGCGCGCCGGCAAATTTCCCGCACCGTGGCCGCCTGATAGCCGACGTCGGCAAACACCTCGCCCGCCGCATCCAGAAGCTTGCGGCGCGTCTCGTCGTGAGCGCTAATTGCTTTGGCGGTGTCAAACATAAGCTTCAAACGACACTTTGAAACAACCGTTTTAATTCTGTCAAGAGGTATTTTCGAGCCCGTTCCCTGAATGGGTGCCAAACGCGAACGTGCGCACGAGCGCAAGCAGATAGCCGAAACCATCGAGGACATGGGCGAAGGACTAACCATCGTGCTGGATGCCTGGATAGCCTCTCGCTCAGCTACTCGCACGTGAAGAAATTACTGGTCAGATAAAGAAAGACGGCGCCGAGCACAGCCTCTAGTCCTTCTCCCCAGCCTCTACTTCGCTAATTCTGTCCGACCAAACTGCAACTCACCAACGACTGTTCCGGGAGCTTCCATGCCAGTTCTCTCAAGCATTCATGACTATATGGTTCGTCACGCCACTGAGCTCGGAGAGCGCATTTTGGCTTCTTTTCCTCCCCTGCACAGTCCTGAAGATCCGCTTTCTCCCGAGATTCCCCGACTACTGCGTCAGCCTTACCCCGCACAGGCTCTCGCCATCATGGGTGGGGCCCGGCGATGGCAGATTGCGCGCGATGCACACGTGGTGGCGGAGTGCGGAGCGGGCAAGACCCTGATCGCTCTCGGCATGATGTTCGTCCATGCCAATGGCCAGCCGTTCTCCGGAATCGTCATGGCCCCGCCACACCTGGTCGAGAAGTGGGCTCGCGAGACGTTCCTGACACTGCCTTCCGTGCGAGTGTTCCTGATCGACGACATGCGCAACGGCGGCGACCCCAAGCAGCCACATGGCGTCAACGAAGTTCGGTTGCGGCGCGGAGAAGTCGTGCGCGAGGGCCTGCACACGATCTTGGCCGACATGCGAAAGATGGGGCGCAAAGGATGGCGCACCGTCTGTCCAGAAACATCGATCTTCATTCTCGGACGGGAGCGGGCCAAGCTGGGTTACTTCTGGAAGCACGCCTACCTGAAGGGTCGATCCGGGAAGCATCTCGGGCTCGTGTTAAATCCGGACACCCACAAGCCGATCTCCACCGACGATGAGTTCCTCGACGTGCGTGACTTCGACAAAAAACGCCTGCATGAAGTTGTGGACAGAGAAAACAACGGAACCACGCTACATTCGCCGCTCTGGCAAGCCGATCGCAGCAAGATCCAGCGCATGGCGCCAGCCGACTTCATGGGCCGGTACATGCCCGAGTGGTTCGACTACGCCATTGCTGACGAGGTACACCAGCTCGCGGGAGATACGGCACAGGGCAACGCCTTGGGTGTCTTGGCACGAGTGGCAAAGAACGTCGCCGGGCTCACCGGGACTCTTCTCAGCGGCTATGCCGACGATCTCTACAACACCTTATTCCGGGTTGATGCCAAGCGCATGGTGCGGGACGGATTCACCTGGGGCTCGGCCGGCAAGGAGCGGTTTACACAGCAGTTTGGCGTGATCGAAACCATCGAGCGTACCAAGATCGAGGACAACGCCTGCTCCAAGAAGAACAAGACCGAGGTAACCATCCGCAGGAAGCCGGGGGCATCACCACTGCTGTTCGGCAAGTACCTCATGGATACCTGCGCCTTCGTTTCGCTGGAAGATATTTCCGATGCGCTTCCCGCATACCGCGAAGATGTTGTTTCCGTCGATCTGGCAGGCAAGCTGAAGGATGCTTACCAGCAACTGCAGGACGACATCACCGCCACCCTGCAGGAACATCGGGGAAACCGCAGCGTGCTGAGCACCGTGCTCAACGCACTTCTGGTTTATCCCGATCATCCCTACGGACTGGGCACGCTGTATGGTTCTCGCTACAATCCGGAAACCCAGCAGCGGGAGAGCTTCGTCATCGCCGAGACCGAAGACCTGGACGAAGGCGAGGTGTATCCCAAGGAAGGGTCGTTGATCGAGGAGATCAAGTCGCAGCTGGCCCGCGGTCGCAAGTGTCAGGTGTTTGCGGTTTACACGAACAAGTACGACGTGACGGCGCGCTTGGAGAAGCTACTGCACGCCGAAGGAATTCGGGTAGCCGTTCTTCGGGCCAGCGTGCCCACCCACAAGCGGGAAGCCTGGTACCGTGAGCAATTGAAACACGGCATCGATGTCGTCATCTGTCATCCCAAACTGGTGGAAACCGGACTCGACCTGCTGGAGTTTCCGACCATCCTGTTCCATGAGACCGGCTACTCGCTGCATACATTACGGCAGGCCAGTCGGCGCTCGTGGCGCATTGGCCAGAAGCGGCCCGTGGAGGTGAAGTTCTTCGCCTATAGCGGAACTATGCAGGAAGTCTGTTTGCGGCTGATGGGCAAGAAGCTTCTCGTTGCATTGGCCATGGAAGGCAAGTTCGCCTCCGAGGGACTGCAAGCCCTCGATGGCGACGATGACATGCTTACGGCGATGGCGCGTGAACTGGTGCAGAACCGGGGGATCGGAGAATCCGCCGACCTCCTCTGGAAACGAGTCGGCGAGTTCTTACCAGCCGCGGGATCGAAGGCCGGGGCAGAACCGTTAGCTGACGAGATTGCCAACGAACTGCCAATCGACTTGTTTGGCTCACCGATGACCGCGGACTCTACTCCAGCGCTCCCATCCACCAACCTCGATCCAACCTCCAGCACCGCGCTGCAGCTGTCGCTGTTTTAGAAATCAGCCCTCGGCGAACGGCTGTAACACTCCCTCGACCCAAATGAAATTCAATTCACTCAGCCTTGCCGATGCCGGCAATCGTGCGCCGAGTCCTCGATCTCGCTGGTGCTCGTACTGCAAACGCAACGAGCACCACCTGTGTTCGGGGAGCAGGCGCGTCAATCACGGCCTCACAGTCCGCTGTGAGTGTCCTCACCGGGAACGTCACGACCGCAATCCAGCGGCTGGTACCCAACCAGCCGCTACCTGGGGAATCGCAACCGTCGACGGCAATCAGCATCCGTTGACAGTGTGGAATAATCAACTGTACAGTTCCTGAAGTCGAAATGGAGAGTTAATGATCATGGGAGACAAGAACGACAGCGTCGTCATCTCGGCCTTGCGGGCACGAGCGCACTTTGGCAAGCTGTTGGAGCGCGTAGAGAAGGAACGTCGGTCGCTGGTTATTGAAAAGCGGGGTACTCCGAAAGCGGTGTTGCTCAGCATCCGAGACTACGTTCGTCTGGCCTCTCCCGAGCCTGATGTACTGAGGCTAATAGGAGAGGAAGCCCAAGAAAACCGAACGGCCCGGATGGCATCCAGGCAGATCGATCAGGTTATTCAATCTGCCCGCAAGCAAAAAGCCCGACGGCGATGATTGCTCTTCGCCTCGTGATCGATACCAACATCGTTGTCTCAGCGGCTCTCAGAAGCGACGGGCTGCAACGTACTGTGATGCTGTTGGCTCTCACCAAACCGGCGTCCTGGTACGTGACCGAAGACATCCTTGAAGAATATGAAACTGTGCTTGCCAGGCCAGAATTGAAGATCCGGCGCGGACTGCGGCTGCAACTGATGCAACTTATCCGAAGCCGTGTGCGCCTGGTCAAGCCTCGACACCCTCTCCACATTACACCTGACCCGGACGATAACAAGTTTCTGGAGTGCGCCGACGCAGCGCGCGCGGATTACCTGGTGACAGGAAATCAGCGACACTTTCCGAAGTACTGGAAGAAAACCAAGGTTATTTCTTCCCGCGAGTTCGTCTCTTTAGTAGCGCCGCAGCTATTTCCCTGAATTGCGGACACCCAGCGGTATATCGACTGTCACAGTCGCATATGGAACATGGGGAACGACTCTGCCTTGAGCTTTCCGCTCTAGTTTTACGATTCCGTAGCGCTCCATCGTCTTCAGGGTGCGCGACAGGTTAGATTTCTTTCTTCCCGTCAGCTCAGCCAAATCGGACAAGGACTGAGGTTGGCTGTCGCGAATCGTCGCAAGCAACACCCTGTTCCTGTCAGAAAGCACCCTGACCAGACTCTCTGTGGAGGAAAACCAGACCTTCGGATCGGTGGTCTTGGGCTTCAATTCGCCACGTGCTATGGCAAGAGTTCGAGCCTTCATACCTTTGTATGAGGCAATCCCGATCCTCAGCGTCTTCATTCCAGAACTCCCTTGTCTCACGGCCTGAACGCTTCACGTGAGTTATCACCTTCTCATAACACCGATACAACTCTTTTTCATCGCTGTATCCGTCACTCTCTTTGAAGCCCCCGGCTTCCAAGCTGCAACATTCCGACTTATCTCCAAGGAGAACCTGTTCATGCTCGCAACCGCCGAGTCCAAGAACCAAGCTGTCTCGAAACTTGAATCTCTTATCGAGCGTGGCCGCTCACGCGCCGCCAATGTGATTGACCACGTCATGTGTCATCAGCCAACCGATCGCCTGGTGCGGGGCGATGGGCTTCAGTTCCGCGCTGCCGACAATCTGCCCGAAATCCTGATCACTCTGCCTGACCGCGAACAGGAGAAAGTCGATCAGACACTGCATCGAAATGCCATTTACCAGATGGCGCAGACCACCGACATGCCAGTGAAGTTCCTCGACAGCCTGCAGGGCGTGGCGGAACCGTGGGGCCGCGAATTGCTGGCGCACAATCTGCAGACCGTATTCAATCGCCGCTTCCAGAAGAAGCGGTATCTGCTGCGCTCACTGCAGCAGGGGGTTCGCGGGTTCCTCTCGGATTCCTATCGCCGCATCGATTCGCGACCAGTCGTGGAAGCGTTCGCCACGGCAGTGCAGGAGAAGGGAGCACTGCCCTACGAGGGATACGTCACCGATACCAAGATAGCGATCCAGGCGATCATGCCCGAGGTGTACGAGCCAGTTCCGGGTGAAGTCGTCGCTTACGGCCTGTCGCTTGAGAATTCCGACTTCGGCAACGGAGCGCTGTCCGTCCGCGCCTACCTGCTGCGCATTTGGTGTTCAAACTTGGCCATCACGCAGGAGGAAATGCGGCAGGTACATCTCGGTAAACGCTTGGACGAATCAATGATCTACTCCGAGCGAACCTACGAACTGGATGCCCAGGCAACAGTCAGTGCGTTGAAGGATGTCATCCAGCGCCAGCTCAATGCCGAACAGTTGCAGCAGCATATGGATCTGATCCGGATTGCCAACGATCGGCCAGTGGATGCCAGCCAAGCCCGCGATATGCTACGGAAAGCACTGCAGAAGCACGAAGCAGATTCCGTCGTCGAAGCCTACAACTCAGCCGACACGGTGAACATGCCCGCCGGCAACAGCATGTGGCGGTTGTCGAATGCCATCTCCTGGGTGGCGGGAAAGACGGAAGACGCTGAACGCAAGTTGGAGATTAGCAAGGTCGCGGGACAGGTCCTCAATCCAGCATAGTGATGAACGGGCAGGGCTGCCCGCTAGGGTCGCCCTCTCGCTTGGCCTCGAAATCGAGCTGGGCAGAAGAGGTCATAAGAAAGGCCGCGACAAATCGCGGCCCTCCGGAACCGACGCATCTTAATTAGGCTGCTTTTTTGCTATCCCGGAATGCCTTAACCTTATCGTGTGATTGCTGAATGTGCGTTTGCTGCCGCTCAAGAATCTGGCGGATGTTGCCGCTCACTTCAGACTTTTGCAACACATCATGATAAGCCTTTTTGGCAGCATCTTCGCCCTGTTCCGCGGTCTCAAGGAGCGCATGATCTCCGGCATCCATCTTGCCTTTCAGGTCGCCCCAGAAGCGATGCATGGCACCAGATGTCGTACCGCCCGTATCATTTTCCAGACCTACCGCCGCTTCAAGCTCTCCCGCGAACTGCGAACGAGTCAGTGACTCCTTCATGAAATATGTCTTAACCTCGCTATCCTGCAGGTGCTTGCCGAGTTCCGCGAAGCCCTTCTGCCCATCATGCAGCACTTCGACTACATCTTTTACGAGGTCTTTTTCATCAGCCATTATGATAATCCTCTCCGACTTAGAGGCGCACTCGGCAACCGCGGTTGGCTTCCGGGCTTATGTATTTAAGCTGCGGCCTTATGTGTCTATGGGGTAGAGGCCTAAGTGTTTCGAAATTACCGAACCTGTCCTCGCGCCCGGAACGCCTCAAGGAAATCCGCCACAAGCACAATTTTGGTAGGGCCGGACCTGCGCGTTCGGCGTGATAACGTCCTTTATCATGGTGTGCTGCAGGAAACAAATGGAAAGGAGGAGTAATGCCCTCACAACCATATGGAAGCTGCCTGAGAGATGATGGTAGGCCCATCGGTATCGGCTTTCAGAAGCCGGTGTCAAACCACCCCAAGCGGCTGTGATTAAGCGTCATGGTCGTAAGCGTTGGGGGCAAGGTGTAGGTAATACCTGCGCCGGTAAGTGTCAGAGAGACGAGCGTAAGCAAACCAACCGATGATGCGTCGTTAGGACCAAGAGTCGTCAAAACCAGAGGCTAATGATACCGCTGGGAAAAGCCTGCCGGACATCTGGTTACCGGGCAGGCGGCGACCGGCGTAGAGGTGGCGTGAATCTGACACAGGCTTTCAGACGGAACTGCAGGAACCAGTCGTTCCAATGCCAAGGGAGAAAGCACAAGTGGTTGCAGCCACGAGGCGAAGCGTACCGATGTGGGGCACTGGGGCGGAACGATCCGTACGAGCGATGAAGGTTCTGTAATGGGACTGGAGCAAAGGGATCGTGTCAGGTGTTGCATTCGACGTGCAACTGGAAAACAGGATGAAGCGATGGATGCAACAAAGACGAAGCCGTACGATATTGATAAGAAGTTAGTGTACGACGCCTACAAAGCGGTCAAAACCAATGCGGGTGCGGCCGGAGTGGATGGGCAGTCGCTGGAGCAATTCGCCCAAGACTTGAAGAGGAATCTCTACAAGATTTGGAATCGGATCAGTTCCGGCAGCTACTTTCCACCACCGGTACGCGCTGTTCCCATTCCCAAGAAGAATGGCGGACAACGACTATTGGGGGTACCAACAGTGGCAGATCGTGTGGCACAGACGGTCGTAAAACATATCGTGGAAAGGACACTGGAGCCCATCTTCAAGCCGGATTCCTATGGATACCGGCCCAACAAGTCGGCGCTGGATGCCATTGAGGTAACGCGCAAGCGTTGCTGGGAATATGGCTGGGTTCTGGAGTTCGATATCCGCGGTCTGTTCGACAACATCGACCACACGTTGCTACTGCGTGCCGTGCGCAAACACGTGAAGTGCACATGGGCTTTGCTATACATCGAAAGATGGTTGAAAGCACCGATGGAACTGGAAGACGGGACCTTGGTTGAACGAACTAAGGGAACGCCCCAGGGCGGTGTTGTCAGTCCCGTGTTGGCAAACCTCTTTATGCACTACACGTTTGATGTGTGGATGGCACAGGAGTGCCCGGACCTCCCATGGTGCCGGTATGCAGATGATGGATTGGTACACTGCCGGACTGAAGCGGAAGCGTTAGCCATAAAGGCAAAGCTTGCGGCACGTCTTGTGGAATGCCATCTGGAAATGCATTCCGGGAAAACCAATATTGTCTACTGCAAGGACGGGAATCGTAGAGGCAAGTATCCGAACACGAAGTTTGATTTTCTCGGATATTGCTTCAGAGCAAGGGCAGCAAGGAATCGTAAAGGTCAACTGTTTACGAGCTTTGGCCCCCAGGTCAGTACGGTATCCCTTAAAGCTATGCGGCAGAAGATAAGGGAGCTGAAAGTACGCAAACGCACGCAAATACGTCTGGAGGACATTGCCCAGAAACTCAACCCAATCCTGCAAGGATGGTTGAATTATTATGGGCACTTCTGTCCGACAGCGATGGACCCGATGTGGCGGTATATAAATGCCACATTGGTTGCGTGGACGATGCGGAAATACAAGCGCTATGCGGGACGGAAAACACGTGCGAGTCAATTGATTCGTTCCATTGCCATCAAGCGACCCAAACTGTTTGTACACTGGCATCAAAGCAGCGTCGGTGCGTTTGCCTGATGGGAGCCGGATGACGGGAGACTGTCACGTCCGGTTCTGCGAGAGGCCGAAGGTGCAAGCCCTTCGGCCTACTCACCATTAAGTCGGACCGCCATCATTTCGCCTCCCTCAGTGCCGGGCGCTTTCAAGCGACTCAGGATCAGCGAGGAAATTGACGGTGCTTTCGCAGAAGGGACAGACAGTTTTCCTCAGCTCTCCAGTTGCCTCTTCGTCTAGAACGGGGAATGACCTGAGACATTCGGTGCACGTGATGACGAAGTGCCCCTCGCTCCCCTTACGAACCCAGACGGGAGCCCGATCGGCTCTCGCCAGGTGAGGCCGCACCGGCGATTTGTCAATGAGTTCCGCGATCTTCCGGAAAAGCTCGGTCGGTTGGTACGCCCCTTTGCTGAAGAACCAATCTGCAATCACCCCCGGAGGAGCAATGCTGTCGTATTGGCCGCTGATCGCGATCACAGGAATATGGGAAAATCGGCGACGTACAACAGACAAAAATTCAAATCCGCTCATGTCGGGCATCCGAAGGTCGGAAATGATGAGGTCTGGCAGCGATCTGCGCAATTCGACGAGCCCCTCAAAGCCGTCCGCCGCCGTCCGGACCTCATAACCCTGACTGCCTAGGATAGCAACCGAAGTGTCGCGTATAGTCGGTTCGTCGTCAACGACAAGGATGCGGTATTGGAAGCCTTTATCCACTGACACCTCGAATCATACGAGCGCACTCTCGACGGTCGAGCTGTCGGAATAGGGCCTAATTTGATGAAAAACATTCTAACAAAAGCCCGTGTGGGGAAACGGGGCTTTGGCTCACCACACTCTGGATGCAAGAATTCCGGCACTCCGCTGCCTCTATCGTCATGTCCACCCTCCGTCGCGGAGCTACCGCGGCGGAGCGAGTACCTCGTATATGCGATTCCCGGCGTCCTGTTAGGCCACTATGCGAATTTACGGCGACAATAGCTCGGAATTCAGTTTCTACACTCCATGGGCTCTCTTCTTACCTGACGGCACGCCCTCTCGTTAGCGCATCTGAGTTGAGCGGAGTTACTTGTGGGAACCGCCGCCGGACGTATAGATCCCCTATCTCGTGATGTCGCCTCAATCCGGGTTCATGAACACGTCTGTGCCGCTTTCTACTCCGCTACAGCGGAGATCCGGGCTGTAAAGATGTTCGTGGAAACCGGACTGAAGAACGGAGAACGCTGTGTCTATTTCACAGCAGACCGCGAGCTCTCGCGAGAGTTGGAAAAGGTGGCTAAGGAGCTAGAACGAGCGGGCCGCATCGGTAGGGCAGGGGCGCTCATTTTGCTACCCTCCCCCACCGTGTCGCACGATTCAAGACGCTTCGAACCGGCGCAGATGCTGGAAGGGTTACATCAGCTCGCTTCAGCGGCGGAAGCAGACGGATTTCCAGCTGTTGAGCGGCCTTGCGAGCTCCGACCCGGATTGTGGAGAGTTGGTCGATTACGAGAGCAAGCTCAATCATTTTTTCCGCCGATCGCGAGCCTCGGGACTTTGCCATTACCGCCGAAATCAATTTCACCCGTCGGCGCTGAAACAATACATTTTTCGCCATCCTCTCGTTTTGCATGAGGATGTTGTCTGTCACAATCACTGGTTTATTCCGCCCCATCGAACCGACGCGGCGGTGGCTGAAATGGAATGCTTGCTGGAGCAGCTCCTGGAACATCATCGCCACCACATAGACTTGCAATCTATGCAAGCTCAAAGGGCGTTGTTGGCTTCTGCTGGTCACGAACTCAAGAATCCGATGCAGGCGCTGGATAACGTGCTTTTCCTCTTAGCGCAGAAGACCCAAAATGACGCAGAACTCCAGCGTTACGTCGCCACCGCACAGCAGGAGCTGCAGCAGATGAAACAGGTGGCGACCATACCCTGAATCTCGGACGAGACTCGGATGGTCCATCCACATTCAAGTTTGCCGAAATGCTAGACGCAATTCTTGCCTTTTATAACCGTAAGGCGGAACACCGGCATATCCAAGTGCATCGCCGCTACGATTCGGAGGGGAGTATCCGCCCTTTCTCAGGGCCGTTGCGACAGGTCTTCACGAACTTGATTATGAATGCATTGGGAGCCATGCCCTCGGGAGGAGTATTGACAGTGCATCTGTCCGAGAGTCGAGACTGGAGGCGGCCGGATCGACGTGGTTTGCGGGTAGCCATTGCGGACAATGGTTCTGGAATCTCCGCGCAGGAGCGGGACAAGGTGTTTGAAGCATTCTTCACGACCAAGGGCGAGCACGGGTCAGGCTTCGGTCTTTGGGTCAGCCGTGGCATAGTCGAACGCCATGGCGGGACGATTCGTGTGCGAAGCAATCAACGCCCAGCTCGAAGTGGGAGCGTCTTCTCCGTGTTCCTTCCCAAAACAGCAGCGTTCCCGGTTTCGACCAATAAAGAGCACTAACTATTCAAGACTCCCCGCACCCCGACACGCCTAATACCGTCTCCATTCCCTCAATCGCGTGGCGCGCGGCCGCTATTTACCTTCCGAGGGTGTGAGGGCTGCTCCCTTAAGTGCAGAGAGCAGCTCAGGGACTAGGGTTAGGAGTTCGGCTGCTGCTTTTTCGCGGCCTCGTTGGATTTGTTATGTGCTTGCTCCGAGTGCTGGCGCGCGTTCTTGGAGTGTTCCTGTGCTTCGTTCGAATGTCGCTGCCCGGCTTCGTGGTCTCCCTTACCGTGCTGTTCTGCGGCGTTACGGTGAGACTGGGCGGCTTTGTCATGATGCTCGGCGGCGGTATTGTGTTGATCTTTAGGCATTTTGCTTATCTCCTTGAAGTAGGTACGAGTCCGGATTGAGGGGAGAGGTTGTTTCTGTCCGTGGGTTCGGAAGAAGGGGCAGCTGGCTTGAGTGTGGGCATCTATTTCAGCGGCGGATATAACCCCTAGGGAATTGATCAAGTATTCACATGGGGCCCGGGAACGGACGCGTGCTTTCTGTAGGGCATATACTCGGGCCTACAAGAGATTCCATATAGCAACGGATGCAATAAGTGCCCTCAGTTTCAAATTCCCGCATGCGGCGCTCCGCCAGAAAAACCTTGCACAATGATGGACGGTAAGCTCATGGCCGGGCAGCATAGCAAGTGCAAGAAATTAGTGTTCGAAACCAGAAATAACGGACAGCAAGAATCCGGCTCCGCTGCCTAGCTGGCCATTCCAGTTGTTCTAATCGCCCAGCGTTCGCCGACCGTTGACTGTTCCCAGACGATGGTATTATTCCCCGCGCGCACGGGGATCCGCAAAAATTCAGAACGGCCTAGATTGCCGCGTGCGCCATTTGTCGCTATCATAGGCGACAGAATGGTAAATGAGCTTAGGGCGATTATCGATGAACTGGGTGGCGAGCGCACCCTGGGACGGCACCTGTCCAGCGATCGCGACCTCCGTGAGGCGATTCGGGAGGGCTTTCGTCCCGCCGTCGTTGAGGAGCTGATGCGGGCTTCAGGTTTAACTCTTAAGGAGCTTGCCAGCGCACTCGACCTTTCCCCCCGGAGCCTGCAACGCCGTCGCAGTAGCGGGCGTCTCGCGCGCTACGAGTCCGACCGTCTCTATCGGCTCGCTCGGATTGTTGCCATCGCCAATGACTTCCTCGGAGATCGTGAGCGAGCTTTGCGCTGGCTTAAGCGACCCAACCAGGCGCTCGGCGGAATCGCACCCGTTGCTGCTATCGACACCGAGCTTGGCGCTCGCCAAGTCGAGAACATACTGGGCCGCATTGCGTACGGCGGAATCAGTTGAAATTGGTCTATCGGGTCCTCCGCAGGGCATATGCCCGCACTCCGTTCGACGGCGAAGGGGCCTATCGCTATGGCGGACGCTGGTCCAGTCCTGGTGTCCGTCTCAGCTACACCTCGGAGCACCAATCGTTGGCCATGCTGGAATATTTCGTCCACCTCGACCAGGACGATCCACCAAGCGATCTGGTTTTGGCCGCCGCCGAAGTTCCTGAGGACGTGACCCGAGAGACTGTGAACGTCAGCGAACTGCCGCCGAACTGGCGGGATGGCGCCGCCCCTCCGGAGCTCACAAGGTTGGGCGATGAATTCGTAGAGGCCGGTAAGAGCTGTGTGCTCTTCGTACCGTCTGTTCTCGCCCCACACGAGAATAACTGCCTGCTCAATCCTGCCCACCCGGAGTTCGGTCGAATTGTTGTTCCGAATCTGGAGCCGCTTAGCTACGACACGCGCATGTTTGAAAAGCGCGCTCACCGCGCACCAAAGAAATCGTGAGTGGTATTCAGAGCCTGCTGAATTCGGGAATCACAACCGAAAACCAGCAACTGAAATTCAATAATTCTCCATCCAGCTACTCTGGCCAGAGTACCTTTTAGTTATTGCTGAACGCATCAACTTTTCATTTTACATTTGCAAGTCTCACCTGTTTTTATATGTCGCAACATGCCGCTTCTGAGACCCTCAAATTACGAAAGGAGACGAATCTGATTCGGTATTTGGGCCCATGTCTGTTCTCTGAGCAACACGCCAACACGATCCCCCCGGCAAAGGTACGTGTGGCCGGAAAAAGCGCTAAGCCTAGTTCGCTCAACCCGCATTCCCAAGAAAGATGGGGCTGCGGTCGTCAAACAACTGCAGGAACTTACAAATTACTCCGAGAAAGTTTGCTGGCGGTTGGCGGAGAGGTACGGATTCCTTCGTCCCCATCACCGCCGTCCGTGGAGCCAGGAAGACATCGCCAGAATCCTCAAGATGTGCGAGTCCGACCGCTCAGTGGCCGAGATCGCCGAGGAGTTTGGCACCACGGTTCGAACCATACACTTGAAAATCATCCGAAACGGGAAGAGGGCGGAGCGCAATGGCTCGATCTACAGCGTTTCCCTTATCTCGGCCGTGCTTCGGGTTACGCGAGCCACCGTAAGACAGTGGCATGCGGACGGCAAGCTGGAGCTGAAATCGGAACTACGAGGCAGCACCACCGTTCAGTTTGCCGAAGACGCAGAATTTGAACGGTTCTGCCGGAAGAACCACAACTACCTGATTTACGAAGTCGGGGGACGGATTGCTCCAAGGGAAAGAATCCAGTTCCTGAAGGAATTCGTCATGGCGGCGGAAATGCCGGATGACCATACCGCCCGCAGCCACAAGCGCGAGCGCGAAGCCTACGTCCAGCAGATGAAGCCGGAAGCTGAGGACGAAGACGACGAAGAGTTAGAAGACGAGCGGGACGACCAGTACTAATCTTGTGTCCGACATGAGTTCCGCTGCGGAGCCCTAACCCGCAGCCAAATGGCAGCGCCGTTAAGGTCTGCCGGCCAGCGAAGGTGCTGTTTAGATCGCACGCGCTGAGCTGATCCAGCAAGACCAGAACTCCAAACACTCTTACAACAAAGGCGTTCCCATTGGGAACGCCTTTGCTCTGCGATCACCAGGTAGGCTTGCGGAATTCTCGCTTCTGACAATTCCGGAATAGAGAAGAACACCGCACTTTTCACGATTCCGGAATTGTCATTCCCGGAATTCCCAATTGCTCTGAGGCTAGCTACCGGATTCTGGTAAGGCGAGTCCTGGGGCGGCAGGTCGGCAACACACACCATACGTCTGCCAGAGCCGGAACCACGGACTTTGGGATAGCGCCTCGTCGTGCTTGCGATTTGCCGCGGCTATATCACTTGCGCTCAGTGGCCTGGTTTCGGGCAGCGAGGAAATGCTTTCCAGCCATTCGATCTCGGCAATGGTCCGTTCAGCGTCCGTCCGCCTTCATCATCCAGTAAGACACGAAATGCGTCAAACGAAGCATTTCCTCTTGCGGCCGCATGTTCGGCAACCAGTGAAGCTGCGGAATTCTTGCTTTTGACGATTCCGGAATAGAGAAGAACATCGCACTTCTTACAGTTCCAGAATTACCGTTTCTGCGAGTCTTCCCAATCGTTGTCAGGTTAGCTATCCGATCGCGGTAGTTGAATTCCTGGGGTGTCGGGTCGGACCACACGGCGTAGCTTTGCCAGAGGCGAAACCATGTTTCAAGGCCGTCCCTGCGTGGGGTGTTCGTTGCCGCGAGGATATTTCGCTGCCAACGCTGTAATCTTTCGCTTCGAGTGGGATTCTGGCATAACTCTTCCCGCGATAGTCTTGCATGGTTCGCCCGGTTTAGCACCGCAGGCCGGACATTCTACATGCTGTGACTTCGGCATGACCCCATCCTGCCACATCCCGCGCCTTCCCGCCATAGGCCCGACTTCAAAAACCGAGGCACTACCCCAATTGGGCTGAGGCTGACGGAACGTACGACTGAAACCGCGAAGTCTGCTCTGCGCGCTGCAGGTGCGTGAACCATCGAACTCAGTCTTCAGATAAGCCGGTGGGGGCGCGCTTCGCAGTGGGGTACCGCTGCTGACCTAGAGCCGGTCCGAAATTGCCGCTCTGAGTGACTCCACAACGGCTCTCGCAAACCCTCTCCAGTAATCCATAGCAACCTCGAACAGCGCCAGGCGCCCGTTCCTGCCAGCCAGCGCCTTTCTGGTTGTCTTCAGCCCCTCGCCGCACGGCTGAAACGGAAAATCTCATGACAATACAAGCGGTGCAACACATCCGCAGAATGCGCGGTGGCGCCCAAAGCCATCTCATGCGCTGCTGCGATGGGAACTTCTACGTGCTGAAGTTCCAGAACAACCCACAGCACACCCGAGTGCTGGCCAACGAATGGCTGGGCACTTGTTTTGCTGCGCTGGTTGGCTTGTCGGTCCCGACACCAGCCATTGTCGAAGTGCATCCCTGGCTGATCGAACATACCCCCGAGCTGCGCTTCGAACTCGGGGGCAGCCAGCGGATGCCACCCGCTGGATTGTGCTTCGGATCCAGGTACGTTATCCCGCATGACGAGGGAGTGGTGCACGACTACTTGCCGGAAGGAAGCATGGGCTGCGTTCGCAATCAAAACGAGTTCGCCGGCATCCTCGCCTTGGACAAATGGACATGCAACGCCGATGGGCGACAGGTCGCGTTCTGGAAAAGGCTCCGCCAACGCAAGCTGACCGCCAGCTTCATCGACCAGGGCTACTGCTTCAACGCCGGGGAGTGGAGCTTTCCCGACGCTCCATTGCGTGGGGTCTTCGGCCGCAATGACGTGTACGCCAACGTGACAGGCTGGGAGTCATTCGAGCCTTGGATTAGCCGGATTGAGAACTTTTCCGAGAGCTTACTCTGGCCTATTGCCGAGCAGGTTCCTCCCGAGTGGTATGACCACGCTCAAGATCAACTCGACCGGCTTCTGAGCGCATTGCTGGAGCGCCGGGGCAAACTGCGCGATCTGATCCTCGAGTTCAAGAATTCCTCACGAAATCCATTTCCCAACTGGCGAGCGTAAGCGCCTTCTTCTGAAGACGCACGGCGCACCATCAACAATTCAAGCAGACGCCCAGGAGCCCCTCGCATGAAATTTCGAAGGAATAAGTATTGCCAAATTTACCAATCACTGTTCTGCTGTGGCCGGGAGAAAGCCCGCGCGGCTGCTGAAACCCCTGTAATCTTCGTGATCAAAAAGGTTTCAGCACCTCCACAGACACTGCAGCGCGACTTCCAAAGCAGCACAGCGACGCTGTCTCGCAACAGGCGCCGCCGCTGACACGCAAGTTGTTGAACCTAAGCAGGCGGACCACGCCGCCTACCGCGTACTAAAGCTCCGGATCAAAGGACACAAGTACGAAACGGGGGGTAACTCTCGTGGTATGTGTCGGTTCCAAGTTGATCGTCTTCTCGCTATTCTAGCGACGGGACGAATGCTAAAGCGGCACATCATCGCTGGCACCCTCGACGACCTCTTGAGAGAATCGCTCACCCTTCTGCTGAAAGAAGGTACTCGGGTCATTGCCTCTAAGGGATCCAACCGCGAGGTCACAGGGATACTGCTGGAGTTGACCGATCCCCGCGCGCGACTTAGTCGTACAGAGTCACGCGGGAAGCTGTTCAGCGCACTCGGCGAGCTCTGCTGGTATCTCGCGGGTTCAGACAGTTCGGACTTCATCACCTACTACATCAAGATGTACGAGAAGTTCGAAGAAAGGGGGCGCATACACGGTGCATACGGGCGGCGCCTCTTCCGCCGATGGAAAGGCACCACTCAGTTTGAGAATCTCTTGCGTATCCTCCGCAAGCGAAACAGCAGTCGGCGAGCAGTACTGCAGCTGTTCGACTCCGGCGATCTCGCCAGGCCTCATGAGGATGTCCCGTGTACGTGCACGTTGCAGTTCCTTTGCCGTGACTCGCGGCTACACCTCATCGTCTACATGAGATCGAACGACATCGTCAAAGGACTACCTCATGATGTGTTTTGCTTCACCATGTTGCAGGAATTCATGGCGCAGATCCTGTCGATGGAACTAGGGACATATAAACACGTCGTCGGTAGTTTGCACCTGTACGATTCTGATAAGCGCAAGGCCAACGAATTCCTTGCAGAAGGCCTCCAGCGATCCACAGGCGTAGCCATGCCGCCGATTCCTCGGGTCCATGTCCTCGGGTCCATCCAAACACTTCTTCAAGCAGAGGTGCTGTTGCGCAAAGGAAAGGTAGTGCCGCCCACCGTCGTATCTTCTCTGGCCCCATATTGGGCCGATCTCGTACGACTTCTCGAGATCTACGCTTGCAAGAAGTGGCACCGTAGATCGCAGATAAAGAGACTGCGAGCGTCCATGGCATTTCCCATTTATGATGCGTACATTCAGCGACAACTTGCGTCCAAGATTTGATCTATGCACTCGATCATCGCGACATTTATCGATCGGCTCGATAGCCCCGCAGTAGCGAGCACCCCCGTGATCGCGTGGGGTGCGCCTGTGCCGTCCTTCGGCGATCTTCAGAACGCTGTGGTCGCCAGCGTAGGACTAAATCCGAGCAATCGGGAATTTGTGGACGATACTGGCCGAGAACTCGACGGAAAGAAAAGGCGTTTCTACACGCTTGGATCGCTGGGGCTGAAATCTTGGTCGGATGCATCCGCCCGGGACATCGAGCTTATTGAACAGTCCTGTTCAGGTTACTTCAGCAATAATCCGTATGATCGTTGGTTCAAGAAGCTCGATCAAGTTGTCGCTGGTACGGGTGCGTCGTTCTACTCTGCTCTGTATCCAGCGTGCCACTTGGATCTCATCCCGTACGCAACGGCAGTCAAGTGGATGGAGTTATCACAGTCGGATCGGCGACAGCTCCTCGACTGCTGTGCCGATGCACTGGGCCTGCTGCTCCGGGAATCTCGAATCCGAGTATTGCTGCTCAATGGTCGAACCGTCGTCGACCAGTTCGAGGAGGCGGCAGGGTTGACACTGGACGAGTTCGACATGCCAGCCTGGTCTCTGCCCCGTAACTCCGGGCGCGACGTTAGCGGAAAAGCGCACATCGGCAGGATCTCAACCTTTGCCGGTATAAGCCTCGACAGAGAGGTCTTGGTCCTCGGCTACAACCACAATCTTCAGAGCAGCTTTGGCATTACAAGCCAGGCCATTCGCGGCATTCGGGATTGGATCGCAGATATGTGCGCAGAGGTGCTTCGGTGAGACCAGGCGACCGAAGCCTTGGCGCGTCCATGCTCCGCATCCTGACGGAGTATCACCATGACGTTCGTCCCATGCCCGGAGCCAGCACTGATGAACGGAAGCAAGCTTTTGTCGAGCAGCTCGTGGAGAGCGTGCGTCGAGTGAGGTATGTAGAAGTTCTTAGAGGCCGGCGCTTGTCTCATAGGTGCATCGATCCAGCAGAAGAGTGCTTCGATCCCGTCAAGGCAGCGATCCTCGAATTTCGGGCCGGGAACGTAGATGAAGCGTGTTGGTTAGTTTTCTTATTTGTACATTTTGGCAAGCATCGGCGCGGTGGCTGGCGATACATACGCGACATTTACGGAAGGCTGGGCACCGGAAGATGGGCGTGGGACGAAGTTTCGAATAACCTCAGGGGTTTTCGTGCTTGGCTTCGGCGTCATTTGGACGAAATACGCAGGCCAGGTGCAGGATTCGGCAACCATCGAAAATACGAAAGCCTCAACGCCGATTCAGAAGCAGGCGCCGGGTCTGTCGTTGCTTCGTATGTGCACTGGGCGACATCGCAAGGCGGACACGCTCGGATGTTTGCTCGTGCAATTTCTGACAGCAATGGCGATCCGGGGACTGCTTTCCATACGCTCTACAAGTCGATGGAGGTCGTGAAGAGGTTTGGACGGACCGCGAGATTTGACTTTCTTACCATGATCTCGAAGATCGGCATTGCGGACATCCGTCCATCAACGGCATACCTGATAGGTTCAACGGGACCCGCCGCTGGAGCAAAGTTGCTCTTCGGCGACCTGCCTACCGGGACCTTGGAGGCAGCTGTCGCTGATCTGGGACGGCGGTTCGGGGTTGGGATGCAGGTGATGGAAGATGCGCTCTGTAATTGGCAGAAAAGTCCCGAGAAATTCAAAGCTTTTCGCGGCTAGTCCTCATTCCACTGATAACGTCGTTTTAGTCCGTTTAGGAAATTTCGTTTCACGCGACCATAGTGCTGGAGCTGTCCAACAACGATTCCCGGCGCGATTCCAACCCGAGTCGCGAACCGAACCACGTCATTCACGACCGGGCGCAAGACCTGCATCTCACGTCGGTACTTCTCAGGAATTAGCGTTTGTTCTGCGAAGTCGCTAGCTTCTTTTTCCTCCTTCTCACTCTCGGGAACAATCCCTTCCAGAAACAATCGGTTCTCGGCGTGGAGAACCAGGTGACCAGCTTCGTGAAAGAAAGTGAACCAGAACTGATCGTCGGACAAGTACCTGAAGCTCAGCTGAAGAATTGCTGTCGAGGAAGTCAGGAACCTAGTCGCACCACTTGCTCTGCAACCATTTGGCGCTCTCACGATAACGACTGCAACTCCGGCCGCAGCACACCGAGTGACGACTGCCGGCAAGAACACAGCGGGATCTTTCTGTTTTGTCAGCTTTCGGACGTCCTGCAGAGCGGAGAGGAACGCCTCCTTGTCCCACCTCTTAGTCGCTATTTTTGAGGCTAAAATCTCTCCTTGCCGAAGCCATGCCGAAACCGCAACCGCATTTGACTCAAAGGTTGACGACGTTCGGAAAGCTGTTGCGGGAACGAGTGCCGCTACTCGATGGTGCCATTCATCCACCGATTTCACGCCAAAAAAACGCAGACACGCGCCGACTTCCTGGCACGGCTGGACGCGACGAACCCAGCCAAACCGCGTCATGTCTCGAAACGGTAACTGCCTCACCCATTCGCGTGCTGCGTCGTTCGAGAATTGGGCGGAGAACTTTCTGTACCGGAGGTCGCGCGAAACCCAGAACTCGACGGTGGATCCGAGCAGCTTCGAGAGCTGCCGAGCCGTTGCGATGCTTATTTCCAAACGTCCGTAGATCAGATCTTGCGCATCTCCAACGGATGCTCTCATCGCATCTGCGAAGGACTCGACGGACATACCGCGTTCCCGCAGAACGTCGCTGATTGTTTCGCCTGGAGGTGACGCCCAGTTCGGGGCGAATGCTGAATCAGTCATTGCCTTCTCCAATCGCGTCCACCTTGATGCGTGTGACAGAATCCCAGCGAATTCTTCCGCTATTATCCATCGGATTCTTCACGTGATTAGCAGAAATCGTCAGAACGAAACCTGCTGCAAGTCCAATGATGTACTTTTGCGTCCGTGGATTCAGCCGCGGATGCCCAGCAATCACCTCAGCGATAGATGCGGCAGCGTCCAAGTCTGCAAGGCGCGCGCGGAGCGCCGCCGCGACTCCCTTGCCGAGTCGCTTGTCCGCAGCCGCTTCCACTTCGCAGAGCGTCCTTATCGTCTTTGACTGAAACGCGAGTTCCAATAGCTCTTCCACGACATCTCAGTAGCAACATTCCAGTTTATTGCTTAACTGCTAGGGAAGGCGACGACCCTAGCAATCTCCAAGCCCGTTACGTGTGCATAGACTCCAGAACACTCATGTTCAGGCCGGCTTCCTTTATGATCTTGTGCAGCAGGCCCATGCCTATGTCGCCGGGCTGACGTGGAATTGGAACCGTCCGGCCAGCCTTGGTGCGGAACATGTGGTGACTGCCGCTGCTGCGCAGGAGCTCGCAGCCGGCTAGTCTTTCGAGCTGGCGGACGACTTCACGGTAGCGATAATACGGCATGTTCGGATCGAGGCGCAGCAGGCGTCCGAAGAGCGAGTCTTTGTGAACCAGGTAATTCACGCGGCGAGTGCGTGTCCGGAGGGGTTGGAACGCACGCGGGACGGCGCTCCAGACAGAAGGATCGCTCGGCGAGCTTTGGATCAAGCGGGACCGAGAACTTCGCCGAGTGCTTGATGAAGCCTATTGTTAGGCGCGTACCTCCGGAGTGGTACGCCATGCCCCATACGAACGCGACCGACTGCTGAATACATTGCTGGATCGCCGGCGCAAGGTGTGCGACTTAATTGTCGCGTTCAAGAACTCGTCGCGGAATCCCTTTCCAAACTGGCGGGCGTCACAGATCTTTCGGGGGTGAATGCTTGGCGTGACTAACCCTTGATCGAAAGCAGGCGGGGCTTTTCGTACTGGGCTTGGCCGACCCGACGCATCCAATCCATCTCTTCCGCTGTCATCGGGCCTTTCTCAATCGCTTCCAGTGCAGCCGTCAGATCGGAAACTGACCGGGGACCCATCAGGCATAGATCTACCGCAGGGTTCGTCAGGTTGAAACGGTAGCAGTCCCCAGCTGTGAGAACCCGGTCACCCGCTAGTACTTTGTCCGGCTTCATTAGGTCACCCCAACAGGTAGCGGTGAAGGTGACGATGCCTGGTCTCACCTCTGGCGCAGGCAGGTTGGGGAAGATGTCGCGTTCTGCTCCGGGATGCACGGCGTTGTAACGAACATGCAGGACATCGACCTCGGGGTTGCTGTTGGCTACCTCGGCCGCGTGTGGCCGGTTGTGCGTCGAGACGGCGATCTTCCGAATCAGCCCGCGGTCGCGGAGTTTTAGCGCGTGGTCGAAGACGGAGGAACTGACGTCCTTGTTCCAGAGCCCTAGCAGGAGCACATCGGCGTATTCCATGCCGAGTGACCGGAGGGCGCGTTCCAGGCTCTTGCCGCCGTTGTAAAAGGTCCCGGCGGTTTCTTACCGGTGCGAGTGTCAATGTGGCGAAGGCAATCGTGGACGTACGGTGATTCAGGACTGTCTAAGGGGAAGTTCAGATTGGAAACTTGAGGTTATAAAATCGATGATTGCGGAAGGCGCTCACCCGGTGCCGGTAGCGGCCGGCGCTTGTGGCCGAGAGTGCCGTGAAATGTGGAGTAAGACTCGGCTTGGAGAGGTCGCCGAAGATCGCCATCGTCCACTTGATCATCCAACTGACCGGCCCACCCAAATCTTGGAGTGCCGCAAAAGGACTGGCTTTGTTTGCTTCTGTGTCTCCCAAGAAATCTGCGTCTTTCATGACCGTATGGCTGCCTAACCGCGGTCGGCAAGGTCGAGACTACCGGGCTCGGCCCCTCGCCCCCAGTTTCGGTAGTGGGGTCATAGCGTGGAGTTCCACGCTAAAGCACCACTACTCCAGTTTCCTTTCCCGTTCAGAAACATAATTAAAGTATCAAAGTTGGCGTGCCTTGGATCGCGTACCCGCCTGCAAGTTCCTGACGAAAGGTAGCAATCCGTGCCTTTACGCCGCAGCTGCCTTCCCCGTGCCTTCCTTGGGCTTTGATTCAGCGGTAGCGGCCGGTTTTTCGCCGACTATTTCGGCCTCCGCCTGGAACCAATCGTCGAGGTCATGGCCGTCTTCACAGCCCCTTTTCTCATAGAAGTGATACGCGCGTACCCGAATTAACTCCTCCGTCGATTCCAGAGAGCTTTCTTCGGTCTTTGCAGTTAAAACACTCGTAAATGTTTCTGGCATGGTAGACCTCCTGCACGGTTGCGGACGTAACGAATCGTTGAAGAACGAGGCCAAATGGAGGGAGCGACGCGCACACAGACTCGAGATCCGTATGCTTGCTCATGATGTTGTCATTCCGTTCCTGGTGCGTCAATGATCGGTGTCACAACCGCCAGTGACCGCGTCAAGGAGAAGTACCTGATTCGAGGTGCAGCGATGTCGCAAGCTGGTGCTGCTCACGGAATATGTGGCCACTCCCCTTCTCGGGCATTCCGCTCCTGTTCGGGAGCGCTGCCAGTGCGCTGCCATGTCCCGATTGCGAATCCGAGAGTGTAGTGGTAGCAAGAGACGGTGGGCGGGGGCGGAACAAGTCACAACCTTGCCTTTGTTGCAGGTGTGGACCATTGAAGATATACCACAGCGTGGTATAACGGTGCGGCACAATTAGCTTCGATCTTTGATGAGAACCTTTGTCCGCTCCCCGGTCTTCCACAAGCGACCAGCGCTGACCCCTGACAATAAGAATGAATCATTGCACTTAAGAATAACCCGCAGATTCGTCGTCTCTGCTGCTTTCTTGGACTTAAAGGAGTTTGGGGACGTCAATTGAGCGTCGCCGCTTGCTAATCCGAAGCGCCAGGCGCGCTAGCAGTGGTTTGCAAACCACTGCTTGTGGATTGATAATCATGTGGGTCTCGGTCGCTCAACTTCAGGTCTTACCGTTAGCCTCTGACATTGTGGGATGACAAGTAAGACTTATGAAATCCGAAAACTGATCATCCTGCGAAGCCGAATGATCGCGAACGTATTTGGTTTTTCCCGATCAAGTTCTGGCAAGCCACAAAGGACATGCCTCTGGACCAGGCTTCGGCTCTGCTGCAAGAGGTCGAGGCTTATGCCGCGGCGGGCGATGTGCAAGGGCTCAGGAGATATCCGTTTGTGTTTGTCGGAAATCCCTACAAGAGGAGCAAGCCCCAGCAGCCAGAATAATCTCCGCAAAAACACCTCCCGCTTCTGAGTTCGCACCGATTCGGTAGGGCCAGATTATTCTCAAACCGGCGCTTCTCCCTTCTCCGCGATAAGAAATCGTCCCTTAGAGCAGGAACCGTAAGAGACCTGATTTCAGGATGTGCTATCACAAGCTGCCTATTGCGCAGTCCTGCCCAAGTGTTAATTTCAGTCCTGTTGAGCGATTCTGCACAGCCGCTTCCCTGCCCAATTAGTAGGGTGAGCCTTGTGACGAGACCTAGGCTGGAGCGGTGATGGGCTTCGTCTGGTACGTCATGACTGACGGCCAGACCCCCGGTCGAGCATAGGATCGCCGCCTAGCGCGCCGTAATAAACACCGATCGCTGACGCGCCCATACGGGCAAAGCCGGTCATTCGTCCGCATTTTTGGGTCCCGAGGAGCCACTATGGGTGACGTAGACAACTTGCGGTCCCTCACTGCAGAGCTGACCGATCTTAGGGGCGAGATGATGCGCGAGGAAGCTTCGCTCGAAGGCCGCATGGCTGAGATATGTGATTCGCACCGGGCGAGCGCTCGTAATCTTGTCCACTACATCGCACTGCGTCAACACGACGTTCGTGATCTGCAGGAGAAGCTCACAGAAAACGGCTTGTCTTCACTGGGACGGTGCGAAGCGGATGTGCTCGGGGCTGTTGATGCTGTACTGCGAGTACTCCACCGCATAACGGGGAAAGCCGAGGCTCCAACCGCCGAGCCCGAGGGAGCTGCTATTCGCGGCTGGGAGTTGCTAGGGCGCAATACCGACGCTCTTTTGGGCGCGCCACCGAAGCACCGTATGGTTCGGATTATGGTGACCATGCCTTCCGAGGCGGCTGGCGACTTTGGATTAGTTCGTGATCTGCTCGTCAACGGAATGGATAGCATGCGGGTCAATTGCGCCCACGATGGCCCCGCGGAATGGGCGGGGATGCTCTCGAATCTAGAGCGTGCCAAGCTGGAGACGGGACTCGCGTGTCATGTACTCATGGACCTGGGCGGCCCCAAACTCCGCACCGGTCCTCTTGAGGCCGGACCGGCCGTCATCAAGTACCGGCCCCAACGTGACGCCTACGGGAAGATGATTTCGCCGGCGCGAATCTTCCTGAGTCCCTCCGGGCATCCGCATGCCCCGTCATCGCCAGCCGACGCCTGTGTACCCGTGCCCGGCCCCTGGCTGGCGAAGCTGGCTCCTGGCGATCAAATTCACTTCACCGATGCTCGTGGGGCTTCGCGATCTATGCGTGTGACGGATGTCGACGGCAAGAATCGTTGGGCTGCAGGTGGGGACACTTCTTACCTTATCCCCGGGCTTGCGCTTCGGACCGAGTTCGCGAAGTCGTCCGAACACTCCGGCAAGAAATCCGACACTCGAATCGCGGACCTGCCGAAAAAGCCACAGTCGCTGCTGCTTCGCCGCGGCGACACCCTGATTCTTACTCGCTCGTCGGAGCCAGGCAGACCAGCGAAATATGACGCACAAGGCCGTTTGCTAAGTCCGGCAGTGATCGGGGTTGCCCAGCCTGAGTTTCTGGACCACGTGCTCGTCGGCGAGAAGATCAAACTCGACGATGGCAAGATCGGAGGCATCATCCGCGCAATAGAACCTGACAAGATCGTGGTTGAGATTGTCCAGGCGCGCGCCAAAGGATGCGCTCTGCGCGAGGAGAAAGGGATCAACCTTCCTGAGAGTGAGCTGCGAGTCTCGCCTCTCACCGAAGATGATATCCAGGCGCTGGAGTTCGTGGCCAGACAGGCCGATCTGGTTGGCTATTCCTTCGTGCGCACGGAATCTGACATCCACGATTTGCAGGCTCGCCTCGAAAAGCTAGGTGGTAAACACCCAGGAATCATCCTGAAGATCGAAACTCGAGAAGCCTTCGAGCAATTACCGGCGCTCCTGTTGGCCGCCATGCGAAGTCCAAAGATTGGCGTCATGATCGCGCGCGGCGATCTGGCGGTGGAATGTGGGTATCAGAGATTGGCGGAGGTTCAAGAAGAAATCCTGTGGATGTGTGAAGCCGCACACGTTCCCGTTATCTGGGCAACCCAGGTTCTCGAGTCCCTGGCCAAGGAAGGTGTTGCCTCCCGTTCCGAGATCACGGATGCGGCGGCAGGGGTTCGTGCGGAGTGCGTGATGCTCAACAAAGGGCCCTACATCGTCAAGGCAGTTCGCGCTCTCGACGACATCCTCCGCCGGATGGAAGGTCATCATCAAAAGGGCCGCTCTACTCTGCGTAAGCTCCGACTTGCTGAACTGTTTAACCCGCCTCAGGCGGCAAACGACGTTGCCCGTGCTTCGCCAGTGGCATGAGTTCGCCCGCCGTTCTGACGATGCAAATCAGAGGTTGATCGGTTTCTGCGAGGTTACTGGGACGGCGCCTCAAGGCGCGTCATGCGGCTACGTCGGGACACTTACAGACAACATCTTGCCGAGGAGATGCGGAAGCTGGTTCTTACAGCATGCTTGACGCCATCTTGTCGCAAGTTCTTGGTTCCCAGTCGATTCACTAACTGGACTGAAAAGGATAGTGGGTGAATGGAGCGCTCGTATCATTGATCGCAGGAATCGGTGAAGCGAGCGCCTTTTAACTCGCGTTCCATGAACAATCTCCGCAGCTGTTTCAAGATATTTCCCGATTAAGAAGGCCACCATAAATGCCTGCGAGCAACTTCGAACAGCACCGCACACAACGTATTGGCTGGCTGCGGGCGGCAGTACTGGGGGCGAATGATGGCATCCTCTCAACGTCGAGTCTAGTGCTCGGTGTCGCCGCTGCGCATGCGAATCACCGTAGCGTATTGGTCGCCGGGGTAGCCGCCCTAGTGGCTGGAGCAATGTCGATGGCTGCCGGGGAGTACGTGTCGGTCCACTCACAGGCCGATACCGAACAGGCCGATCTCAAACTCGAGCGTGCGGAACTCAAAGCAGACGACAAGGGAGAGCACAAGGAACTTCAGGCGATCTACGTCGAACGTGGGCTTGATCCTTCGCTCGCGAAACAGGTTGCGGAGCAACTGATGGCACATGATGCACTGGGCGCGCACGCTCGAGACGAACTCGGCATCTCCGAGACTCTCAGTGCGCGTCCAATTCAGGCGGCATTGGCGTCAGCGGGCAGCTTCGCCATTGGCTCAGTGTTGCCACTCTTGGTTACTGCTGTGGCGTCGGAGACGGGGTTGATCCCCCTTGTTTCTGGGACTTCACTGCTGTTCCTCGCGCTTCTAGGGGGGCTGGCCGCTCACGCGGGGGGCGCAAGAGTCATGATGGGCGCAATCCGCGTTACCTTTTGGGGCGCGCTGGCTATGGCCGTGACCGCGGGCGTCGGCTGGCTGTTTGGCACAGTTGCCTGACACGGACAATCGGAGGCAAGGCCGATTCTGGTCCCATCGTCGAGCATTGCTATCAAAGCAGTGCGTGTCGCCGATAAAACCAGGTCTTCACCGCCTGCACAAGAAAGAGATAGGTCACCGCAAGAAATGCAATTGCTGCCAACAACGATAAGGGCAGTGGTGTAAACCGCAGCAGCTTCCCCAGAGGCGTGTACGGCAGCACAGTCGCCACAGTAACGATGGCCAACACGCTGATCAACAACGGCCGACTAGGTCGGCTCTTGAGAGGGTTGGCCGCGGTGCGGATCACAAATACCACGAGTGTCTGAGTCGCCAGGGACTCCACGAACCATCCGGTGTGAAAGAGCGACTCGTTTCTGGAAGCGTGGAATACCCAGAGCAGCACCCCAAACGTTAGAAAATCATAGATCGAGCTGATTGGCCCGATGATTGCCATGAACTGGCGGATGAATCCGATCTGCCATCGCTTGGGCTTTTGCACCATGGCGGGATCAACGTTGTCGGTGGGGATACTGACCTGCGAAACATCATAGAGAAAGTTGTTCAGCAGTATCTGGCTCGGAAGCATTGGCAGGAAGGGCAGGAAGAGCGATGCCGCGGCCATGCTGAACATGTTGCCGAAATTCGAGCTCGTGCCCATGATGATGTACTTCATGATGTTGGCAAAGGAGCGCCGTCCCTCCAGCACCCCCTGGTTTATGACCGCGAGGTCCCTTTCCAACAGGATGATCTTGGCCGCGTCCTTTGCGACACTCACGCCATTCATCACTGAGATTCCAACATCCGCAGTGTGCAGCGACGGAGCATCATTGATTCCATCTCCCATATAGCCGACGACGTGCCCCCGGGCTTTAAGAGCGAGGATCACCCGATTCTTTTGTTCGGGAGACACACGGGCGAATATGGCGCCATTCTCCGCCTGGTGCGCCACCGCCGCATCGTCCATCGTGTCGAGCTGATTGCCGACAAGAATACGGTCGGCATCCAATCCCACATCGTGGGCTATTTTCTGGGTCACATACTGGTTGTCGCCCGTCATCACAACTACAGAAATGCCATCCTGTTTTAGTGCCTTCAGTACGGCAAGCACTCCCTCCTTCGGCGGATCGAGGAATGCCGCGAAGCCGACCAGCGTCATCGCGTGTTCGGCCGCCACAGAGTACGCGTCTTGTTTTTCCACCTTCAGCGTTGCCACGCCGAGTACGCGGAATCCGTCCGCACTCAACTTCTTCAGGGTATTTTCTGCCTCTGCCCGCCGGCTGTCATCGAACGGTTGAGGAACTCCATCGACAGTCACCGTCTCGCAGATGGCAAAGACACTCTCCGCTTCACCCTTGGTGATGAGAAGGTCCTGATCCGCGTGTCGCACCACTACTGAAAGGCGCTTGCGGTTAAAGTCGAACGGGATCTCGTCCACCTTGTCATAGCCGACAATGGCAGGCGCTTCATGCTTCAGGATTGCGTCGTCAAGGGGGCTTTTGATCCCCGCCTCAAAGTGGCTGTTCAGGTAAATGAGTTGCAAGACGTTCTCGTTGTCCTTACCTTGGAAATCCACGTGCCGGTCAAGCACTATTTCACCTTCGGTGAGTGTGCCGGTCTTGTCAGTACAGAGAATATCCACGCTGCCGAAATCCTCGATTGCTGACAGTTGCTTGACGAGAACCTTCTTCTTAGTCATGCGCCGTGCGCCTTGGGCAAGGGTCACGGTGATGATCATAGGCATCATCTCGGGCGTCATCCCGACGGCAAGCGCGACAGAGAAAAGGAAAGACTCCAGCAGCGGACGATGGAAAATGATGTTCACCAGCAGGACGAAAAGGACAAGCAGCATGGTCACCCATGTGAGCATCATTCCAAAACGACGTATGCCGCGGCCGAACTCCGTCTCTGGTGGCCGCATCGCCAGACGATTCGCGATCGCACCACATGCGGTGTCTTTTCCGGTGCAGACGATGACTGCGGTGCCAATCCCCGTCTGAACTGCAGTGCCGAGGAAAACGCTGTTGCTTGCGTCGGCGACCCCGTGCTTCTCTTTAGGAAGGTCAGCCACCGTCTTTTCTACCGGGAGAGACTCTCCGGTGAGCACTGACTCGCGCACATGGAGGTCCTTTACGTCCAATAGACGGCCGTCTGCTGGCACCAGGTCTCCGGCATTGAGGCGGACGATATCTCCGGGAACCAACTCGGCTGTCGGCAATTCCTGTTCTTTGCCATCCCTTATCACTGCTGCGGTTAGAGCGATCTGCTTTTGAATGTCTTCCACGGCGTGTCGCGCCTGGAATTCCATCAGGAAATTCAGCAGTACGCTGAAAAGCACAATCGCAAGGATGATTAGGCCGCCGACGTGCTCTCCGAGCGCAAGGGATACGCCGCTGGCAATGACAAGGATGACAACGAGGGGATTACGGAAGAAACCAATAAAACTTAGCAGCACCGCAAATCGAGATTCATGGACAAAGCTGTTTGGACCGTACAGACGCAATCGTCGTCGCGCTTCTTCGGTCGTCAGCCCTGCCGGAGTTGCCGGCAGCAGTTCGAATAGTTCGTGCAGTGGTCGGTCCCAGAAGCTCTCGACAGCGGTTGTTGGTCTTCCCGTCCCGGGCTCTCTCCGTTCACTGCGGGCGCAGAAGTTCGCTGGTCTCTCGCGCCGGGGGTGTCCACCCAAGAAATTGGCGCCGTTATTCCTGCAGAAAGATATTCAGAAGGGAGTTGTGAACCCGAATCTCGCCGTTGTATTCAATAAAGCCTAGTTTTCTAAAGCGATTCATAAAAAAACTCACTCGTGACCGGGTTGTCCCAATCATCTCAGCCAACATCTCTTGGCTGATCTTAGGAACCACGGTCTCCGGTTTGCTTTCCTTGCCGAACTGGGCGAGCAACAACAAAATCCTCGCCAGCCGCTTTTCGCTGGAATTGAAAAGCTGATCCACCAGGTCGGCCTGGATGCGAGCGTTGCGCGCCAGAAGAAAGGACGTGAACATCTCAGACAATTCCGGTTCCTTGTGAAGAACGCGGACCATTTCCGCCTTGCTGATCCTGAGCAGTGCACACTCGGTCATTGCGGTGGCCGTCGAGAGTCGAAGGGGATGAGCGGAAACCATGCAATCCTCCCCCAGGAATTCCTCTTCGCCCACCAGCGTGATCGTGGCCTCTTTTCCGTTCGAGGAGGTGACAGTTACTCTCAACTTGCCCTTCTGCACATAAAAAATCGCGTCAGAAGCGTCACCTTGCGCGAACGCCGTCTCGTTCTTTTTCAGCTTGAGAATTTTCTTGCCCAACCCAGCCCTGGCGAGAAAGGCTTTGGCATCGAAACCTGCGTCTCCATTTGTTGGTTGACTCTTGGGTGCTTGAGGCCGGGAAGGTGGCACAATCTCGTTGACTGCCCGGTCTTGCGGGTCGCGCCGAATTAAGCGATGGACTCGCTTGGCTAGCGGTCCCTTATTACGGGTTGGAATGCCCCGGGTGCTCATGGCATACCTCCGACGGGCGGCGATTCTTTGAGTTCATTGTAACCCTTCAAGAACCCGGAGATATAGGTTTCTTCCGATACACCATGAGCATGGGCGGAGGGGTTTGCCGAGGATCGATAAGCAGCAAGCACGAAGCAGAGTGGCGAAGCGGTTCCTATGCATTGTTGTTGTTGACGGAAAGATGGCCAAGTCGCATGCTGGCAGTGCAGCAATGGGTGGTTGAAAGCTCCGATCTCCAATCGGCAGAGCTGCGGTGACGAGGGCGCACAATCTTCATTGTTCTGCCGACCGGGTAGGGTTTGGTCGATTGCTACTGAAATGGGTCCTCTGTCCGGTGATAACGCCCGGGCCGAGCTAGTTCGACAACGATTGCAGCCATCGACCTCGGGTAAATGTCGGCACGAACGAGTGGGAACGTAAACGTCCAGCAAATCACAACGCAAATCATTTCACAACCCAGCGGACACGGGGTACGTGTCGAGCGCTCATGGTGGTCGAATGTGACCAGACATCCTTCTTAGCCACTTCTATGATGTTGCTTAGTGAAGAAGCGAGACGACCGTTTCAAAGGCCCGTCCACCTTCCGCTCTCAGATGAAGCACATCATGGAAACCATATTGAGAACCTACTCGCTGTCGATGGATGCCGCGATATTGTCATCGCGATGGGCAACAAATTGCCGCGACCATGCGAGACAGCATATCGCCGCAAACTTGAGGAGATAAGTCATGGTAAGCACTGATGACAGGATCAAAGACATTGGGCCCAAGCCGCAATCGTTCGACATTGAACGCGCGACAAAGGAAAACACGAATTACCGTTCGGTCGCCTGGAGCGGGCGCTATCTGCAAGTGACGCTGATGTCGATTCCTGTTGGCGGCGACATTGGCCTTGAAGCGCATCCGGAGACTGATCAGTTCCTTCGCCTCGACGCTGGCAACGGTCGAGTGCAGATGGGACCCGCGAAGGATGAACTGACTTTTGAAAAGGAAGTGTCAAACGGCTGGTGTGTCCTCGTTCCGGCGGGGACCTGGCACAACATCACCAATATCGGCGCGACCCCAATGCAGGTCTATGCGATCTACGCGCCCGCCCATCATTCACCCGACAAGGTGCAGGCGACGGCGGCGGTGGCTGAAGTCGACAAAGACGACGAGCCAGCGGATTGGTCAGTGCAGCCAAAACATACCCCCGATAAACACGGGTGACCGCAAGGAACTCAGAAAACTTTGGCAATCCCTTGCGGCGGGTGATCAGGTATTGGCGACGCGCATGGACCAGCTGGCGCGATCCAGGTTCGAGCTTTTCGCCATCGTCAAGAAATCATCGACATTTAATCGACTCACCCGCCTTCTCGAAATTAGTGCCAATCCGGTCGAGTTCCGACCGGAGGAGAACGACACCCTTCTCCAGTGCCGAGACTTCAAGTGCGAGCCAACCGTAGATTTTCTCTTTGTCTTTATAGATTACGTAAATCTTCGGTAAAGAATGTCCCTTGCGTAAGGCGTGCGCCGCTGGTTCGTCGCCGCACGACATCAAGGGTGGAGCGGAAGATTCACAGGCAGATTGACGAGGCCATTCGGTTGCATGACCTGCTGCTGTTCCTGTCAGAGCACAGCATGTCTAGCGAGTGGGTGAAGTCCGAGCTGGCCAAGACGCGCAAGCGTGAGGTGAAAGAAGGTGAGCGGGTGCTGTTCCTTTCCAGCTGCCGCGACCAACTCGGCAACTTACCGCCTCAAGACGTAATCATCATCCCTACCGCAGCCGCAGTCATAACAGCGAAAGTAGCCCATCCCAAATACCTGAGCGGGGTTGGGTTCACGCGCTTGCCCATGACTTTGGGGTTGCTTGTTAGGAGGATCACAAGCAGGATCAGCGGAGGCGCCAGGAGGCCATTGATCACCGCCGACCAGAACAGCATTTTCACGGCGTTGAAACCCAAGTAATTCAGCACGACGCCCACCGCCATCGCGACGGCCATTACGGCGTAGAACTTAGGGGCGCTTCTTGGCTTGTCAGCCATTGAGCCACGCCACACTGCTCCTTCCGCTACCGCATAAGCGCATGATCCCACCAAGACTGGAACGCCCAACATTCCCGTACCGATCAGCCCCAAGGTGAAGAGCAGGTAGGCCCCATTGCCAGCAAGAGGTCGCAACGCTTCGGCGGCCTGCCGGGCAGTTGTGATGTCCTTTTGACCGTGCGCGTGCAACGTGGCAGCTGTAGTCAGAATGATGAAATACATGATGAGATTCGAGAAGAACATCCCTACCATGGTGTCGGCGCGTGCGCTTCTTAGGTCCGCTGCGGTCGCGTTCTTGCGATCGGCGAGACCTCGGCCCTTGGTCCGCCCTTCTTCGACCTCCTCCGCTGCCTGCCAAAAGAAAAGGTAGGGAGAAATCGTGGTTCCCAGAATCGCCACAAGCACCGCAAGAAATCCGCGTGACCACTCCAGATGGGGGACGAACGTCACCGCCAGGGCGTGTCTCCAATCGACGTGAGCGTAGAACGAAGCGAACACATAGGCGAACAGGACGAGCGTCATCCACTTGAAAATCCGGGTGATCAGCTTATAAGAACTCCAGATCAAAAGCCCAATGATGAGCAGCGCATAGACTGGTATCCAGATGAGTGCTCGAATCCCCGTGATGAGTTGCGTCGCCTCCGCCATACCGCCAAGATCGGCGCCGATATTGATGATGTTGGCGACGACGAGAATCGAGCAGGATCCCCATAGCACCCAGCGTGGATAGTGCATCCGCACCGCGGCGGCCAGCCCGCGCCCCGTAACCATGCCCAGCCGCGCGCACATGAGCTGGATCGAGGCCATCAGGGGGAACGTGAGCAGCGCGATCCACAGCGTGGAATATCCGTAGGCTGCTCCAGCAACCGAGTAGGTGGAGATCCCCGACGGATCATCGTCGGCCGCCCCGGTGATTAATCCCGGCCCCAAGACCGCCAGGGATCTCTTCAGATACCCGGATCCCTTGGCCTTCTCGACCTTCTGGTTAGAAAGATGTTTCTTCGCCGTCATATCGGTCGGAAGCGATACGCGGCACTAGGAGTATGCATGGAGCTCGTGAGGCGCCGCAGGATTGAATTGTCCACTGGGAGAGAAATACTTGCAACTCTAGTCGCCGCGGGTTCTTCCGATAACAACTTCTGAATCGCCTGGTGGACGGACGAACAGAAGGATAACTTGCTTGATCATCGCGAATATTGTTAGCAAATTGGGATTGCCTACTCGCGATGGCGCCGATTCCCGGAGTAGATCCAGCAGGCGCCTGATTTGCTCATTGCTGAACCGCGTTCGGATACGCCGCAGCAGCGGAAAGACGGAAGGCCGGATAGTATTTTTCGTTCCGACACCAGGCTGGACTGGTCAAAATTCAACAGAGGCATTCAGCCCGTTTTGGGAACGGAAGAGCCATGTGTTCTTTTGTGAACAGACTGCTGAAGCCTCGGCCTGTCAGACTTTGATTCGGAGAACTTCAATATGAGCTTAGAAACGATTCTCGTTATCGTCGTGATTGTGTTCTTGCTTGGTGGAGGCGGTTGGTATTGGCAGCGCGGGCGCGGTTAACGCGCCTGGTTATCAAACTGCCGAGGTAAATCGAGGAGGACTTATGAGTCTTTTCGATCTGGTCTTCGGTTGTTGGCACAAACGTTGCACCTTCCCCATCACCGTACGCGGCAAGCTGCGCCGCGGCATCGCGGCGGCTTCCGCAACCGGGACATACGTAGTTTGCCTCGATCGCGGTCGTGAGTTCCCGTACGACTGGTCGCAGACGAAGATGCTCGTCTCCAAACCCCATACCTCGTGGACGGCAGGGCCCGTCACCATCGTTCGCGGTCTCAAGGCAGCTTGAGCCTGCGCTGGGCCATTAGCAAAGATCCAATCTCTCTATTGGTCCAGCTAACCATCTGCTGCTTCCTGGGCGGGTAACCGAAGTCCCGCTCCTCAATTAGGCCATTCGCAACAATAAGGAGAAAACCGATGAGTACGAGTACGAAAGATGAGATCAAGGGCACTTTTCACGAAGTGAAAGGCAAAGCGAAAGAAGTGGTAGGCCAAGTGGTGAACAGCCCTGACTTGGAGGCTGAAGGCAAAGCTGAACACAGGGCCGGCAAAGTTGAGAAGAAGGTTGGTCAGATCGAGAAGGTGCTCGAGAAGTGAGTTAGGCGGGCTCTGTCCGAAGCATGATCCAGCGTCGGGGAGAGGCGATGCACCTCTGGTCTCCCGCTCTGTGCTGCGGAGGCCAGGCGAAGCCATTTTGGCGCGCGGAGTTCTGTATCTGAAGCGGGCCAAGCGTATCGGCCCCACGAACTAACCCCTTCTTCGCACGAGCCCGCCCGCAACCCCCGTTAACGTCTAAATCGCGCGTAACGCGATCGAAGCAATCTAGCAACCACAGTAAAGACCCGGCAAGGAGAAGCAAAATGTCAGATCAAGAAAATCGCAACCTACAGCACAGCGATCCCCAGAAGCCTGAGGACAAGAAACCTGTAACGCAGCCAAACGTGCCAGTGCCGCCGAAACAGGAGATCCCGACCGGCCAGCCAAAAACGCCGCAGCCGGCGCAAGAGAAACATGATCAGGAGAAGAAGAAACCGGCTTAGGTTGCAATAGATCCTAGATCGGCGCAACGGAAGGCTCAGGGCGGTTCGGTTACATAGAGCCGCCCTGACAGACATCGAAGAGATTTGGCCGTCGAGCAGTTCGTGCTTTCGGCGGGCGTCGCCTTCACAAGTACGTCCACAAAATAACGTGGAGTGGAAAGGGAGTGCTTTATGAAGAAATACGCAATTGCTTTGTTAACGTTGTCTTTGGGAACCTTCGCGTTCGCTGGTCCGGGGCAGCAAGATCCCACCGCGCGCTTACAAGCGGCCGGCCAAGTCATGAACGAAATCATGGCTGCGCCCGATAAAGGCATCCCGGAAGAAGTGCTTAATGGCGCCAAGTGTATCGCTGTGATTCCAGACATGGCGAAGGGCGCGTTCATCGTCGGCGGAGAGCATGGACGCGGCGTGGTTACCTGCCGCACTGCCCATGGTTGGAGTGCACCAGCATTCATTTCGATTGGTGGAGGCAATTTTGGCTTTCAGGCCGGCGGACAGTCAGTTGATCTGATCATATTGTTCATGAATGGCAAGGGTGTGCAGGGACTGCTTTCGAGCAAGTTCGAACTCTCCGGTGAGGCATCCGCCACAGCGGGTCCGGTTGGAAGGCATGCCTCGGCAGGTACCGACTGGAAGATGAACACGGAAGCCTTGAGCTACTCGCGAACCAAGGGGCTGTTTGCTGGAGTCGCGGTAGATGGCGCCAAGATCCAGCAGGACAATGACTCCACGGTTGCGTTCTACGGCAAGAATGTTTCTTTTCGTAAGACGCTGTCAGGCAATGTGCATGCTCCGGCGGGCAGCAACTCGTTTCTCGCGGCGGTAAGGGCCGCTGTCCAGAAGGCGAACGTCCACGAAAGTGCTGAAGCGAAGTAGTTGATGATTGCCGACGTGCCTGCCGAAATGCAGCATGCCGGCAATCGCATTTCGTGGAGCCGCCTGGGATGGCCACGATCAGTCTTGGACAGGCGCGGCATCCAGTAACGGCGCCCGGTGGGTAACGGAGGTTCCAGCTAAAGCCTCAGTACGATCAAAGTGCTCAATGTCAATCTTCGATCCGCGCACGGCCAGAGTGCTGGCTACAACTTGCGCCTTTGTCGCCATCGGTGCCTTTCTTTACGGCGTGCGCCACCCCCTCATCGCCATTCTCTTCGCGGTGCTCTTCGCTTACCTGTTAGAACCGGTTGTCTACCGAATCGAACGGTCGAAGCTGGCGAGAGGCTCGCGTTGGCTTGCAATCTTGGAAACATATTTGGCAATTGGCGTGATTGTCGCGGTGCTCGGCATTCTATTTGGACCGAAGCTGGTGGAAGATGCTCGACTGCTGAGCCAGTCGCTGCCCGGGTTGCTGGAGAAGGTTACAACTGGAAAGATCGTTTGGCAATTTGGCAATCGGTACGGCTGGAGCTACGACACTCAGCTCAAAATCGAGCAGTTTATTGCGGCCCATCAGGCTGAGATTCTCGCCTGGAGTGGTGAGGCAGGCACAGCGGTTGCGAAATCCTTGCAGAGTGTCTTTGGGTTGCTCTGATCCCTGTTCTTGCTATCTTTTTCTTGCGCGACGCACGGCAGTTCTCCGCAACCTTGCTGCACACCTTTGGCGAGCTCAACCAGCGGCGATTTCTGCGCTTGATCATGACCGACCTTGACGTGATGTTGGCTCATTTTATTCGCGCGCAGCTCATATTGGCCGGCATATCGCTGGTAGCGTACACCGTCGTGTTGTCGGTGCTACGGTTTCCGTATGCGCTGGTACTGGGATTCGCTGCCGGAGCTATGGAGTTCATTCCCGTCGTCGGTCCGCTGGTAGCTGCGCTGGCGATCGTCTTCGTCGGATTTCTGACGGCTTATCCTCATTTATGGGCGCTGATCCTGTTCTTTGCCTGTTGGCGGGTGGTGCAGGATTATGTCGTATCTCCGCGAGTGATGGGAGCGACGCTCGAATTGCATCCTCTGGCGGCAATCGTTGCTGTGCTCATGGGCGGTGAACTCGGCGGAGTGTTGGGCGTATACCTTTCGATCCCGGTCGTAGCAACCATCCGCATCGTTTGGGTGCGTTGGCAGAAATACTCCGCGGTCATTGCGACAGCGGCTCCGCAAGGGGACATCCCGGAGTCAAACGTCAAGTAAGACGCTTCGCGATTGAACCCTCGCATGCAAATTGGGGTGGTTTCCATTCCAACCAGTCGCGGTTGGAACGGAACCACCCCCCGAACGACCATGACCTTGCGGTACGAAGCCTTCTGGAATCAGCAACTCACCTTGCCGTCGCTATTGCCCCGCTGTCGCGTCAGCGGAACTTTGGATCACGTCGGGTAGCTTCGTTGCGGCTAGCCATCGCCGTTCAGCCCACGCTCTTAGTTCCAATAGGGCTTGGCACCGTAATACGTGTAGACTTTGGCACCCCAGGCGCGGTCAGCCATGTTCGGCCAGTGCTCCTTGTCGAAACCGGGAGCGGCCTTGAGCAATTCCTTGTCGACGTTCAGAATGAACCGGTGTTCAACCGTGTCGACCGCAAGGGAACTCCATGGAATGGCAAATAACTTGTCACCCATGCCCAGGAACCCGCCGAACGAGAGAACGGCGTAAGCGACTCGGCCTGACTCCAGGTCGATCATCAAATGTTCTATTTTTCCGAGATCTTCCTTTTTAAAATTTACGACCTTATCGCCGGTCAAGGTGTCGGCCGCGATTACTGTCGGTGTTCTTTCCATTGTTGCTGTCATGGTGTCTCCTCTATCTCTGCGTACAAAGTTGTAAATTCCGGATATTACCTAACTAGATATAGGCCACCGAGAATCCCAAGTCCGGTCAAAATTGAACATCCGGCCCGTGCCTTTTTCCAGAATTCCCGTTTTGGCTTTCTAGTTAGCGTTGGCGACATTTCCAATCGCCTCCGTTGGACGCCTTGCGGGGCGCTGAAGCGCCGCTCTTCGACTTTCTTGGCGCACGATGGAGCGTGCCTCCCAGCTTCCATGACGTTAGGACTCTGGATCGGCGTAGATACAATGTCGGCTCCATTCAGAGAAACAGCAAAAATCTGAACTTCACTGCCTCATACCCTCCGCAATCTTCTGACAATGTTCGTCTTCGATAGTCCAAGCGTCCGATCTCCTGCAAGAAGCGCCTCGTCTGGCGCTGTGAGATGCCTCCCGGCGCAGATTGCGGCGGACTGCTTCAAAACAACTCGGGCAGGAAAAACGACTTCACAACTGTCAACTCTGTTCCCAATTGACCTGTAATCCTTTTGGACTCGTGACATCGTGCAAGTATGCATAAGAACCAGCCAAGACAAGAATCCAACCAAGAGCTTCTTGCGCGGGTCAAAAAGGAAATGGATGAGCCGCGCATGGCCGAATCCACGCGAGAAGAATATGACGTCAACCACACCACGCTGCAGGAGCTGGAAAAGCTGTCGTAATCCGTGGTAAAGAGTCCCGGGGTCCTCCGAGCGCAGGGGATGCCCCGAGGGAGGGAAACAATGGCAAAGTTGACCAAGCCAGCTCGTGATCGGATATCGGCAAGCAAGTTCGCTTTTCCCAAGCAACGCAAGGAGCCGCTGGAGAACGCGTCTCACGTGCGGAACGCGGTCGCGCGCTTCCACCAAGTGAAGGACGTTACGGAACCGGAACGTCGGGCGGCGTGGAAGCGGATACAGTCCGCGGCAAGGCGATACGGAGTGGAACTTGAAGCCTCCGACTAGCGCGAACACGCCACGTTAAACGCCTGCCTCGCCAGCGGGAGCGGGACTGCTTGACAATCGACTTGTAGTGGCCGGAGAGTGTCGACTTGCGGTTGATCTTTGCTGTGTCTCGGCGGCTACGGGTAGGGCTCCTGCTTCTCGCTCCGACGCGCGGAGCATCAACCTGCCAAGGCCGGACTCCCGCGCTCTGAACCGATTGATTCTTTGATCCCCTGAAATTGAAAACGGCGAGTTGGAAGCCGCAGCGTCATATGTAAGATGTAGCCACTGACTAGTTACGAGGTAGAGGTGACCGGAGTTGGATTAAATAGCCGGGTTTCAAACGCGGGAAAAATCAATGTATCCATGCTGGACATCAGTCCGCGTCAATTTCGCGCGTAACTTATCACCGACGTCCAACCCCTGATGCCCTTGCGTCAATAGTCCTTCGATGTGAGGTTGCATGACACGAACAAACGTCCCGTGTGGAGTCACACCGGTGACGATGGCATCGAAAGTTTCGCCGATCCGCTGGCTCATTACGACCGCTGCCAGCCGCTTTGACATATCGCGCTCAACTTTTCGAGCCGCGTCTTCCTTCACCGTGCAGTTGTTTGCGATGCCAGCCAATTCATCATCGGTATACGGCCCCGATGTCCCTGCAAGAAAGGCCTTGACCAACCTCTGCGTGACAACATCAGCAAACCTCCGGTTTGGCGCCGTGGAGTGCGTGTAATCTTGGACCGCCAGACCGAAGTGCCCCTGCTCAGGGTCTCCGGGACGCTCCAGCACATACTCGCCCGGCCCAATCAGTTTGATCACAGCCAGGGACAAGTCCGCAAAGTGGTCCGGATCCGCGGCCTTGCGCTTAAGCAGAAAATCGTTGAGTGCCTTGGAATCCGGTTGTGCCGGCAAGGTCTCACCCCGTGCCGCCGCGAGTTGAACGATCCGGTCCCAACGCTCAGGAGTTTTCACGATGCGGCGCAGCGAAGAGACCTTTTCGAGAAGTCGCGCCACAACGCCGTTGGCCCCGATCATAAAATCCTCGATCAGGTCCGTGGCATGGTTCCGCACCTGTTTTGCGATGTCCACCACCTGTTGGTTCAGCACGACCGGAAGGACTTCATTCGTATCAATATTCAATGCCCCGTGAAGGAAGCGCTGTCTCTTTAACGCCTGAGCGACTTCGTTCTGTAATTTCAGTTGCTCTTGCAAGTCGGTGGATGAGGCCACCTTCGGCGAGGCCGCCATTGTCCCCTCAAGCCAACTCCCCACGGCGTTGTACGTGAGTTGTGCCTTGTTTCGAACGACTGCCCGATACACCGTCTCTGAATTCACATTGCCGTCAGCGTCCACCACAAACTCGGTAACTACCGCCAATCTGTCCTGGTTTTCAAGCAGCGACGATGCCCCGGTCGAAAGCTCTTCCGGCAGCATTGGGAAGTTGCGCACTCCGGTATAAACCGTGGTCGCCTCCTTTGCAGCATGGTCATCAATTGGAGAGGCCTTCGCCACAAACGAGTCCACGTCTGCGATACCGACCATCACCTTGACATTCCCGCCGGAGACCCGTTCGGCCACTTCAACCTGGTCCAAATCGCGGGAAGTATCGTTATCAATCGACGACCAGAGCAGGTTGCGCAGGTCGCGGACATCGATGGAAGAGGGAACTGTCAGCGGCGGCCTCGCTTTGATGCTCGCCAGTTGCTTCTGAACAGTTGTGGGAAAATCCGGTTCAAAGCCATGCTCCAGCATGATCTGCCGAGCCATTACCTGGAGGTCAATATGTGCTGGGTGAGAATCGTTCATGAAATCCCCGTTAGAAGCGCCAAGTGCAAAAGAAAAGGCTAACACCTCGCACCAGATACTGGTGGGGGCGAGCCAACGCCAGGCGAAGCCCACTTATTACTCTGGCGTGTTCAGGTAACATACTGAGGAAAAGCAACCCGTGGAGGGCTGTGACGACTTACGGAAAGAGACAACGTCAAAGCTATCTCTCTTAGGTGGGTTGTGCGACATTGTCGGCGCGGAAGTCAGTCGAGAAACAACATTTGGGGTGACTCCACGGGCTATTAGTCAATTTGTTGTGAGCGAAGTGTGAGCCGCTGATGTGCTGGCTGTCTGTGCAGTATTGAACACACCGACGGGAAATGAATTCCAGTGAGCGAAACGAACTGTGTGCGCCAGCCCTTCTGCCGGACTGAAATCGGTCTCTCAAGAGCAGTCGTTCTGACGCACCGGACAAATATGTTCTTGGGCCTTAGTTGGCAGGGCATGCAGGCAAAGATCGAGCAGCTGAAAAGTGGCGTTCAGGTCGACATCCTCATCGGTTGCGTCGAAACCCGAACGGCTAGACGGGCAATCAATCGCTGGGCGTTGCGCTCTCGAGTCCTATATTGGCTCGATCTCGGGAACAACGCCTCCAGCGGACAATTCGTCCTTGGACAGCCCAACAACTCGGCCAACAGAAAGAAGAAGCATCGCCTTCCGACAGTCGCCGAGCTCTATCCGGAGATCGTGGCAACAAAAGGCAAAGAGGACGATCAACCGTCGTGCAGTGCTGCTGAAGCCCTTACCCGTCAGGAGCCCTTCATCAACCAGAACCTGGCATATCAAGCGTTGGGCATGATGACTCAGTTGCTGCGCCTTGGATCATTGTCTTACCACGGCGGATTCTGCAACTTGGCGACAGGACAACTGTTGCCGCTACCGAATCGCGGCGGTCAGAGCTAATCGTAAGTGTCATAGCAAACACAGGATTGACAGATGTAATCCGCAGCCACTCCGACTTTGTCGACGCCTGAACCTTAAATTCTCAGGCTGTCAGCTTCGTTCCTTTGCCCCGGGCGGTTTACTGCCGGTTAGCCCGTCCACCGTGGCAACCACGATCACTTCTCATTGGCGGATCTCCGCGTACTAATCCGAAAATTTTCAGCTGTCCGTTGCTGGTTCAGGTTTGCGGGCGTGGTTTAGCTGGTTGCTGTCAGGAGACGGGTTCAAGTACGTCGCTCCCGCCAACTTTCCACGGCCAAGAACGGCCGCACACTCGCTCGTTATCATGACTTCCCGCGTGCCGGTAATCCAGGAGCCGGGCTGATCCAAAAGGACGATAGCATGACACGTTTCCTTTGCGTCGTTTCGAATGCAGCCATGGAATCGCCTTGCTCGCCCATATGCTGGACGGTAAGCGTCAGGGTAAACACACCATTGACAGATTTAATCCGCAGTGGGTTTGCCGCTTTCACTACGATAGATGGAATGCCGACCGTGCCCGCTTCCTCGCGCATCGGCTTGGGTGCCAAATGGAAGAACTCTGAAGGCGCCCGTCAAGTACCGCTACCTAATGGGATGACGCTTGCCCGGCACAGAGAGCTTTTCGCCGTTCGATTTGCCCACTCCCATTCTGGAAGCCAGTTTCTGCCGCATTTTCCTTCACATTGGTATTCCGACATTCTTCCGCCGCATTGTGGACAGACCAGGTTGAGAATTGACGAGAGGATGCGTACGTTCAATTCGCCCGGTGGTGCGTCAATGGTGATCATGTTCGAAGTCTCCCCGAGATCCGGCGAGGGGCAGAAACGGGGGCAGAATGACGGAGGGTATGCCGCGCTGGTTTTGTGCGCTTTGTGACGCTCCGAACTGGTTGGCTGCGGAGTCCGTTCATGCGTCTCGTGCTGCCTCCTCGCTCAGCATGGAACAAGCAATCTCGATGCCATCGTCAATCGCCAACAAAAGTCACTAACGAAGCTGGTCGCGAGCAAGCCAGGTTTCTATCGGGCGGACACATCGGCAATCAATGGGCTTGCGTGCCCAAATTCGGGCGCAGTCTGGCGCATCAGGAACCCAGAAGGCGCAGCCGCCCGCCCTGATTAGGTCACCTGCCAAGATGGGGCGCTACCGATGCGACAAAGAGGTAAACGAAAATGGGGAACTTGCCTCCCAGGTCCGCAAAATCAACAACTCAACAATCAGGTGAACGAAGGAGCAACAATTCTGTTTGGAAGGTGAAATGCTTTGAAGAACTTGGAGAGGAAGGCTTGTCCGCACGAAGGAGAGTAGAACCGCAATGCGAATCGCATTCATCGCAGTAACAGCTCTCATCCTGCTGGGCACGGGTGCCGCGGCGCAGGAAATCAGCAATGATTACAACAAGGCAGACTTCGCGCACTTCAAAACATATGCCTGGGCGAGCGGCCATAGTGTTGAGGACGAATCCCTGAACCAGAGCATCCTCAGTTCCATCGACGCGCAACTGTCGGCCAAAGGGCTGATGAAGGTCAGCCCCGGAGAGGATCCAGATGTACTGGTCTCCTACGACGTTGTCTTCGACCGGGACATTCGCGGCATGGGTTTCAGAGACGGTTTGCGGAACCTGCGTTGGAGGAGCGGTTCCAAATATGTTCTTATGGGCATGCTTGTGGTTAATCTCGTGGACTCGGGTACCGGTGCGATGGTATGGCGCGGCATGGCGAGCGGAGACGTCGACGCGAACGCCAGCCCTGAAAAACACGACACGAAGATCCACGAAGTTGTTCAGAAGATCTTCCGCAGCTACCCGCCCAAGGAATAGAGACGAGTCGACGAAAGTCCTACAAGGCACCATAGGAGTTCCGCCGCAAATTATCACTGCTCAAACCGCGCTCCTGAACGCACGGGAAGCAGTCTTGTCGTTCTATGGTGCAGTCGTTGGTCGTCACATTCGGATTGGTATCTTACTACCCTAATGCAGCCATGGAATCGCCTTGCTCGCCCATACGCTGGACGGGTAGGTGTTCCGAAGCTCCTCGGCAGCTTTGCCCAGCACCGTGTGATCGTTCGTTGCTTTATAGTGCGCGACAGCCCGCCAGTACATCGCTCCCGGTGCAATATGAGATTGTGCAAAACGACCGACCACCTCGCCGTACCATCGCTCTGCATCGGCGTATTCCTTATGCACAAACGCGATGCGACCGAGACCGCTCATTAGAGCAGCGACGAAGTCGTTGTTGGGCAGATAACCTTCCAGTCGCGCACGCTCTTTGCCTGCGATGTCGAGCAGGAGCACAGTTGGTGTCCAGACCGCATCAAAGCGGTGGAACCATGCCGGATGTTCCTTAATGTGAGCTTTCACCGGAAGGAAATTTTGGCCGATGAATTCGGCAGTCTTCTGATCTTCATACGACTCGGCATCCAGCCGAGCACATGCCCCTCACGCCGGAGCCGCGCTGAAGTCCAACAAGATGGGGCGCGATTGCTCTTTCGCTGCGGCCAGGGTCTGATCGATGTCCTTACTCCAATTCGTGCCCATCATTCGTCTCCTTCAGAAGTATGTCGTCACGGCTCAGAACTGTAGCTTGAGCGCCAGTTGAATCGAGCGCGGGCCGCCGATCTGGTACAGCGGGTTGAGGCCGCCGCTCTGGCCGCCGCTGCCCAGATAGCTGTTCAGCATCTGCGTGGAAACGCCGAACTGCGGAGAGGTCATGTAGTTGATGGGCGCGCCAAAGTTGGGGTGGTTGAAGATGTTGAAGAAATCGGCGCTGGACTGCAGCCGGAAGCGCTCGGTGAGCGCGAATGTCCGCTGCAAGGTGAAATCAATCTGGAGTCGCGCCGAAGCCGCGCAGGGCATTGCGTCCCAGGTCGCCCTGGCCGCTGACGGGCACGGTAAAGGCCGCTTTATTGATGATCTTTCCACCGGGCGCAGTCGAGTCGGAGACGTAGAACGGCTGGCCGGGCACGACATTCGGCCGCTGCACGCTGTTGGCGCCCGAGACGAAAGTACCAGGAAAGGGATTTTTTCCGGTCACGACATTCACCGGCGGAGCGCTGCGCGCATACACGATGGTGTTTACAGACCAGTTTTCCAGCAGCGGCTTCGCACCTTCCGCTGTGCGGTCCCGGAATGTACTAGGAGACAGCGCCGGCGAAGGTTTGCGGATGTCGTAGTCGGAAGGACCACGGTCCGATACAGCCGATGCCCCTGGCGGTGTGTTCAGGAAATAGGCGTCGGACGAAGCATCGTCGATGGAGTGCGACCAGGTATAAGAGACCAGCGCCTGCAAGCCGTGCGTAAGGCGATGTTGGTACTGCACTTGAAGGGCGTTATAGCTGGAATCCGCTCCATTGCGAAACACGTCGAACTCACCTGTGACGACGTTCGGATTCGGCGCATTGTAGATGTCGTGGCGCATGAGCTGGCGGCCTGCCGCACCGATATAGGTAATGGTCAGAACATCGGCATTCCCCAAGCCCTGCTGCAGCGCCGCATTCCACTCGTAGGTCCTGGGCAATAAGTGATCGGGATCCATGACGGCAAGAAAAGTTGCGGGCGGCGTTGTCTTGAAAGGCGGCGGAGCGGCAGCAGCATTGCTCAAAGGAAACGAGGTGTTGAGAATCGAGTTGCTTTGGGCATACGGGAACGCGATTGCCCCACTGGCAATGGCGGAGTATCCGAGGTCATAGAAGATACCGGCCCCTGCCCGGATAACCAGATCGGGGCGCGCATTCCAGGCAATGCCGAGGCGCGGAGCAAAATCGTCTTTCTGCGCATGCCACAACGGCGTTCCCGCGGGGGCCAGTGCCATGGTTTTGAAATCGTTGACCTGGTTCACCGTATACGGCAACGTGCCATTGGGCGATGAGGGCGAGCCGTTGTAATCCCAACGCAGGCCGTAAGTGATCGTCAGAGTCCGGGTTACATTCCACGTGTCCTGGGCGAAAAGGCTCCAGTTCGGAAACACCAGGGTACTGGGGAACCTCGAAGCTGACGAATGCTTGCGGCACCTTGTTGGCGATGACATTCGAGAGTGAGCGAAAGATATACTGCAATTGATATCGGTTGAGATCGAAATTGGAATTAAGCCGGCGGTAATCGATGCCGAACTTAAGCTGGTGGGCTCCAACAGTGTAGGAAACGCTGTCAGTTACATTAATCTGCTGTTGCAGGTTGTTTCCGAGCCTGCCAACGTTGTACCTGAGCCCGTTGGGATTGGTATCGCCAAGGAACACAAAGCTCGAACCTGCGGGCGCAGGAAAAGTAGGAAACAAAACCGAATCCGGCGGAGGAACTGCGCCTCCGAAGTTGTCGAGTGTCTGCAAACTATTCGCGCGGCTTCGGCTGTAATTAAAGCGGAACTCGTTCGTCATATGCGGGCTTATAGCCTGGCTGCTGCCGGCAGTCACGGTCTGGAACCCGTACTGTGTCTGTAAAACATAGCTGTAATTTTGCTGATTCGCGCCGCGCTGGTGAATGTCGGACGGCGCGTCGTTATACCTGCCGAAGATGGTTATCTTCTTTGTGGGTAGATAGTCAATCCGAATACTTCCCGCATTCAGCGAGGATGGATCGGAGTAGTTGCCAATGAATTGTGCTGTACCGTTGCCGTAATCCTTGCCGTTGGGTTTGGGAAAGGCGTTGAGGAGCGGTTGCACAACGGCGGCTGCACTCTGAATGGTCTCCAACGTAGGCTCATACGTGTTGGCGACGTGCGGCTGGCGTACTCTCAGGCCTTCGTACGATCCGAAGAAGAATAGCTTGTCTTTCTTGATCGGGCCGCCGAAGACCCCGCCGAAATCATTCTGCCGAAGCTCAGCCCGGGGCAGACCTGCATTGTTGGCGAACCAGTTGTTGGCATCCAGCGCGTCATTGCGGAAGTATTCAAATGCGGTGCCGTGGAAATCGTTGGTGCCGGACTTGGTGACTACGGATACCTGACCTCCGGGAGTTCGACCATACTCCGGCGCAAAGGTTGAGGTCTGGATGCGAAACTCCTGTAGCGAATCCAGTGACACGAGATTGCTCATTCCGCCGAACGAATCAGTCGCCGGCAGTTGGCCAGCTCCACCCTGTCCGGGGCTCGTACCGCTGGTGCCAAGATTGGCGCTCACTCCATCCACGGTGAAGTAGTTCGCGTCCGGGCGCTGCCCATTCACGCTGAACTGGCCCTGGTCATAGAACGTGGTCTGCGGCAGGACCACTCCCGGCGTGAGATTGATCAGCGTGCTGAAGCTGCGCCCGTTCAATGGCATGTTGGTCACGAACTGATTGCCGATCAGAGTGCTCACCGTCGCATCGGAAGTATTGAGCAGCGGCGCCTCGCCTTCCACGGTTATAGTTTCGGTGGTGCTCCCGATGGTCAGGCCTAAATCTATTCTCGCCTGTTGGTTGGCCTCAACCACGATGCCGGTCTGGTGAACGGTCTTGAATCCGTTGGCCTCGACCGTGATGTTGTACGGGCCAGGCTGGAGTGCGGGCACTGAATAGAACCCTTGCTGGTTGGAGACAAGGTCGCGGGTTGCGGCGGTGTTGGTGCTCTCGACAACCACGCGCGCGCTGGGCACGGGACGATGGTCGGGATCGAGGATGTAGCCGTAGATGGTGCCGGCAGGCGTGCCCTGGGCCGCCGCAAAGATGGGCAGCAAGAGGATCGCGATTGATAGAAATGAGGGTACCCCCCTCCCCCACCCCTCTCACAAAATCTTGATTCTAAAAGGCAAGTTGCGGAGATACCCCTGTAAAACCTTGAACCACAAAGGGTTACAGGCAAAATATTCCAGAATAAGGAGTTAGCCAGTTTTTCTCGCACGCAGGAGAGTAGGGTGGCGGGGAAAGGGATTACAGAACGAGAGTGAGCAAGACCCACCACGGACGTTCAGGGGTGAGGGCACAACACTCCCTCATCCTCCTGCAGGGAGTGTACGGCGCATGCCGGAAAAGGCAAGACAATTCGCCAGGATTGGAATGCCAGTTATGTGGTAGTTTTCCCGGTTTGGGATCGCGGGTTTGTGTCGTCCCTAACGGAACTCAGCGATTCAGTCGCACGGGTTCCCGGCGCTGCCGAGTCTGTTACGAAACAGGTGTCGTCGGCTGAAAGCCGACTCTGGATTTCCCACTTGCACTTTCCCAGCGCTGAAGCGCTGGGCTAAGCTCTGCTGTCCCTACGGGACGGACGCGTGGTTTATCCACCACATCACCTGAACAACGAGTTTCGTAACAGCCTCTGCCGTGCCGAGCTACAGATTGTTCCGTCCCTGCGGGACTCACGCGTTGCCTGACTGGACTAAGATAAATTCCATGGGAAAGGCGCACAGGCGGGCGGCGATGGCGCTAGGCATCGTGCTGGCGTGCTGCGCTTGCGCTTGCGCTCTCGACCCATCGCTCGACATCAGCCAATACGCGCATACGGCGTGGAAGAACCGCAACGGCTTCGTCCGAGGGTACATTCAAGACATTGCGCAGACGCCGGATGGGTATCTGTGGCTGGGCACGGAATTCGGCCTTTATCGCTTCGATGGCGTTCGCGCCGTGGCCTGGCAGCCGCCGGCAGGTCAGCAGCTACCCGACAACTTGATTATTAGCTTACTCGTCGCGCGCGATGGCACCCTGTGGATCGGAACATTGAAGGGCCTTGCCACCTGGAAAGATGGCAAGCTGAAGACCTACCCCGAGGTGAGCGGGCAGCGCATTACCGCTCTGTTGCAGGATCACGAGGGGACGATTTGGTTCGGGAGTAGCAAGCTCGAAGGTCTCCCCGTGGCGCAACTCTGCTCGGCTCGTGGTGATCACCTGGAGTGCCGCTCCGGCGACGGCATGTTTGGGCCGATAATCCTATCGTCGTTCGAAGACTCCAAAGGGAGTCTCTGGGTTGGGGTCTCGAAAGGCGCGTGGAAGTGGAAGCCCGGAGTACCACAATTCATTACTGCCCCGCAGAGCGTAGCCGGAATCTTTGGTTTCGCGGAAGACGATGAAGGCGCGATCCTGTTCGGAAATGCAACCAGTATTCTGCGGCTTGTGGACGGCCGCTTGCAGCCGATTCCGTTGAAGGGGTCCTCTCGAGCATTTGCCCCGCAGCGATGGCTGCGCGACCATGATCGAGGACTTTGGGGAGGAACCGTCGGATTTGGCCTCGCACACATTTACCGGGGAAAGATTGATACCTTTTCCGAAGCCGATGGACTGTCAGGTAACTTCGTCACCAAAGTTTTTCAGGATCGCGAGGGCAACATCTGGGCGGGAACAATGAACGGCCTCGATCGCTTTCGCGAGTATGCTGTTCCAAACGTTTCGGTAAAGCAGGGTTTGTCGATCGGCGTAGCGACCTCGCTCCTTGCGGCGAACGACGGATCCATCTGGATCCGTACGAGCGGTGGCTTGAACATTTGGAAAAACGGACAAATCTCGCATGTTGTCGCCCTATTCGGTACTACGAAACCAGGCGACAAAGTGAAACCTTCTCCGCCCGCGTCTCTCTTTCAAGACAGCGCGGGCCGGATATGGATCGGAACGCGCAACGACATCGGGTACTTGGAGAACGACCGATTTGTTCGCATACGCGATTTTCCGCCCAACGAAGTGACTGACTTGGTGGAAGAGAGCCCGGGAAACATGTGGGTAGCGACCCAGTTTGCCGGCCTCATTCACTTGGTTGACACGAAGATCGTGCAACAGATTCCATGGGCCGCACTCGGGTACAAAGACCACGCACGGGTCATGGTGGTGGATCCCTCGCGAGCAGGCACTTGGCTGGGATTTCGCGACGGTGGCGTCGCGTACTTCACCAGCGGGCGAATTCAGAAACAGTATTCAGCCGCCGAAGGCCTTGGCCGAGGGAGGGTGAACCACCTACGGTTTGGACCTGGCGGCGCGCTCTGGGTCGGCACCGAGAGTGGTTTGAGCCGGATTAAAGATGGCCGCATCACGACTCTGACCGGCAAGAATGGCCTGCCGTGTGACAACGTCCACTGGAGCGTCGAGGATGGCGATCATAACTTCTGGCTTAAGACGCCCTGTGGCGTGTTGCGCATTACCCGGGCTGACATGGACGCCTGGGTCGCGTCCCCAACGATAATAGTGAAGCCGACCGACTTCGATGTCTCCGATGGCGTGCCAAGCCACAGCAATGCCACTGGCTACGCGAAGCCGGTCGTAACGGGTACGGACGGAAAAATCTGGTTCATCGGCTTGGACGGCGTGAGCGTCATCGATCCGCATCATCTTGCCTTCAACAAGCTCCCGCCTCCGGTTCACATTGAGCAGATCATTGCCGATGACAAACCCTACGATGCTACGAACGGCTTGCGCCTGCCGCCGCACGTTCGCTACCTGGCAATCGATTACACCGCGTTGAGCCTGGTCGCGCCGGAGAAGGTGCGCTTCCGCTACAAGCTGGAGGGCGAAGACAAGGACTGGAGAGAAGTCGTCAACGACCGCCACGTGCAGTACACGAACCTTCCGCCGAAGCATTACCGGTTTCGCGTCCTTGCCTGCAACAACAGCGGCGTGTGGAACGAGCAAGGCGCGTCGCTGGACTTCGTGATTCCGCCGGCGTGGTATCAGACGAATTGGTTCCGCGCGCTGTGTGGTATGGCGTTCCTGGCGCTGCTTTGGGGGCTGTATCAGCTGAGGGTTTTGCAACTGCAACGGGAGTTCAATGTGGCGCTGGAGGCGCGCGTCGGCGAACGGACGCGCGTCGCGCGGGACATCCATGACACGCTGCTGCAAAGCTTTCAGGGTCTCCTGCCGCTCTTTCAGGCGGCCATTTACAAATTGCCGGCGAGTCCGGCGGATGCGCGCAAGACACTGGAATCGGCAGTGGATCTGGCATCGCAAGCGATCGGCGAGGGGCGGGATGCGGTGCAAGGCTTGCGCATGTCCACCATCGAAAAGAACGATCTTGCCGTGGCCATCCGGACGGTTGGAGAGGAATTGGCGGCAGTGGGAAACGGGCAGACTTCCACTGGATTTGAGGTGATGGTGGAAGGGACCCCGCGGGCTCTGCATCCTATCCTGCGGGACGAAGTTTGCCGGCTTGCGGTCGAGGCGCTGCGAAACGCCTTCCGACATGCGGCAGCGCACAGAGTAGAGGTCGAGATCCACTATGACGAAAAGCGTTTCCGGATTCGCATTCGGGACGACGGAAAAGGGATTCGCCCCGAATTTCTTGGTGGAGAAGGACGTGAAGGACATTATGGCTTGACTGGTATGCGGGAACGAGCCAAGCTCGTGGGCGGCAAGCTGACGATCTGGACGGAAGCGGATAGCGGTACGGAGATCGAGCTGGTGATTCCGGCCGCGAAAGCGTACGAGAGATCGGCGCGGCGTTTCTGGTATTTCGGGGAGCGCTCTGCGGCGGAGAGCGATGTGAAGGAAACGATTGAGCGTGAGTGATGCGGGGGCGCAAATTCGGATTCTTGCGGTGGATGATCACGCGCTCGTCAGGCAGGGTATAGCCGTGCTCGTTGAAACTCAGGCGGATATGATTCTGGTCGGCGAAGCCTCGAACGGCCGTGAGGCAATCCAACAGTTTCGTGCGCATCGCCCGGACATCACGCTCATGGATTTGCAGATGCCGGAGATGAACGGCTTCGACGCGATGCTCGCGATCCGGGGAGAATTTCCCGATGCAAAGATCGTCGTGCTGACGACCTACAAGGGTGACGTTCAGATTCTTCGTGCAATGAAAGCAGGGGCCAAAGGCTACCTCCTAAAAACCACGTTTCACAAGGAACTGGTGGATACGATCCGCGCGGTTCATGCCGGGAAAAAGGCACTTTCTCCCGAAGCCTCTTACGAAATAGCCGACCATGCGACGGATGACCCGTTGACACCCGCAGAAGTCGCTGTCTTACGCCTGATCGCCGCCGGGAATGCGAATAAGCAAATCGCGGACCAGCTTTCGGTCACAGAGGAGACGGTCAAGAGTCGGGTCAAGAGCATCCTCTCCAAGTTGGGCGCCAATGACCGGACGCATGCTGCCATGCTCGGCGTGCAGCGAGGGATTATCGAACTGTAGTTTGTGCCGCAATGCGCAATTTCATCCAGTGCGCGACCTGCTCGGCGAGAGTGTCCAGGCTGTTCGTCATTCGGTCCGTCTCTTGATTGACTAAGCCGTAGCGCGCCGCGTCAGACTCGGCAGAGTTCACCAGGCGATGATGGTCCTCGCGGAGGTCGGGCAGACTCTTCAAGGCGTCGGCTTGCCCTCGAAGCGCCTGTACCAGGCTGTTCAGGATCTCTTCCGCGTCACAGGCGAAGATCTGGAACTCCCTACGTGCGGGTGCCCCCATGATGCAAGCGGCCGTTCTCCATCAACAAGATGGAGGCTCGGGTATCACTGGCTTGTTCCTCTACCAGGCGACACAAGCTATCGAGGATTTCAGAAAGTGAATCAGCTCTTGCGACCATCTCGAGAATCTGTTTTTCGCCCGTGAGCAAGGCTTCGGCGCGCTTGCGCTCTTCGATGTCGGTCAGCACTCCATACCATTTCACGACGTTCCCGAGATTGTCGTGGAGTGGCACGGCACGAACCAGGAACCAGCGATATTCTCCGTCCGATGAGCGCCAGAAACGCGCCTCATCTTCGAACGGCTTGCCCTGCGCCGAACTCACCTCCCACTTCTTCAGGTGCCGTTCTCGATCTTCAGAGTGGATAGCCGTTTGCCAACCCGATCCCGAGGTGTCTTGCGCCGATAAGCCGGTAAACTCACGCCAATAACGGTTTGCAAATATATTCGAAGTGCCGGGATCGGCGATGAACACCATCGCCGGGATGAATTCGATGGCATCGCGAAGCTCTTTTTCACTGCGCCGGGCGGCGTCGGAAGCGGAACTCCATGGCTCTGCCATGGCGGCAAGCTTATCATTCAGCAGGCGACGCTGGACAACGTGTGTAGAGTCAACACTGCCGTAGGGAGTTGAACCTGGCCCGGGCATGCACGGAGGACGACGATTCTACTTCGCCAAAGCCGCTCCAGCGAACACCTTGGTTAACTTGAACAATTTACGGTCGACCCAGGACGCCTTACAGGGGGCGACCAAACTCATTGGACTACGTGGCCTGAGTTGGAAGGATCGCAGTCAGTTGATTCTGTCGGGTGCACTTATGCCTCAGTTCCGCCACACCGGAATCGATGCCGCTTGCTGCAGTGTGAAATCCAGCAAGGTTTCGCTAGGGATTTTCACCTGATCCCCTTTGGTGATGATTTCCGATCCTGCGCCAAGCGCGCCGCCTGCGCCTGCCCCAATCGCCGCTCCTTTGCCGCCGCCCGCTATAGCGCCGATGATTGATCCCACTGCTGCACCCCCGACCGTCCTCTTTGCTGTGCTCGCCCCGCGTGACGCGCCGGTCAGTTCATATTCTCCGGTCACCAGCGGCACCGTTTGCCCATTCACCACAATCCCGGTTAGTTCAAGCTGCAGTTCCGATCTTCCGGTGAATGTCCCTGACTTCTTGGATTCTGCCAGGCGTCCGTAGACATCTGCCCCTTTTGCGGCGACTACATTGCCATCGAGTACCAGTGGCTGTTCCAGGGAAGCCTGGAAACGGTCGCCCACGTGGTTCTTAGTGGAATCGATGCTATCAATGGTGCGGATAGTGATTTGCGTTCCTGCTGGGATGGTCAGATGTGCTAGCGTCCTGGGTCCGGAAGCCACCCCGGTTTCATCAGACCGCGTTCCGAGTGCCGGAGCATCAGAACCAAACCCGATCGAACTGATGTCGGCGACAGTGTAGTTCTGGATTGATGAACCGATTTGGAAGCTGACCTCGTTCTCAGTTCCACCCACGAACTTGCCGTTAATCAGGCTGCCATTCTTCAGTTTCAAGGAATCAGCCGAGGCCGATCCCGCGAGGCATATAGCAATGAACAATATGAAGCTGCGCTGGAATTTCATGACGTTCTCCCAACTTGTAGTAATTTCATTTGTGTTTCTGTGCTGCCGTTTCTACATCGTTTCTCCGGTCGGAGCATTGGACAGGAGACGGTCAGACCAAATCGCTCTCGTGGGCTGCTTCATCGGCATGTTGTTGCTTGCTAGACTGAGTGTGCTGCGCCACATTGCGGCTTTCCGCTCTTCTTCAAAATTGCTGAAACGAGATGTCAGTTTTCTGGCCGACGTCATACCCGAGGGAACACCTCAGTTGTGAAAGCGCACGTCGAAGACCAAACCCGATTCGCTGCAAATCGGTCTTCTACAAGGACATGTATGTCTGCAGAATGTCTGCGAGGGTGCCCATTATCAGGTGATGACCTCAGCTGGGCACCGCACCTGTCAGAACCTCTTCGACCATTACGGAGCGGGAGTTCTAGAGCAAGTCTGGGTAGTTGGCCAGCGCCGATCTTTCCCCCTGAGGTGCGCGACTGGACCACGTAGAACAGCGCGGCGAAGTAGTGACACGTGCTCCCGGCCAGCACGAAGAGATACTGGTTTGCAAAGAGATCATGTCCTGCGGGCGCACTGGCATGATGCCAGGGTTAGCCCACTTGTCGACCCAATGAGAGCCGCGATTGTCACAGGTTCGAAATTGGTAAAACGACCCTGTCACGGGGGTGGCAGGTGAACTCCGACGCGTTCTGCAGCGACTTCCGGCACTTCCGGCGTCTGCGAAACAGGAAAGCCCTGTTCGCGCCACGCCTTGAGTCCACCTTCTAGGACCCACACGTTATCTATACCTATTCGCTTCAGCGCCATGGCCGCGCGTGCGGCCACCATGTCCCCGCCCGAAGAAGAATAGAGGACGGCCTCGACTCCATCCGGAACAGTGAGACGCGGAGACTTCCGCAAAACGGAGGGATCTACTCTGAGGGCACCCGGGATAGCCTCCGGGCTTGCAGCGTCGGATGCTTCGAAATCTAACAAATCGAGCACTGCGATTTTGGCATTGGATTTCAGTTTGCGGGCGAGCAACCGCGGAGTGATGCGGCGCAGTTGGAGTCGACGGATCATTCTCACCAGAGCGAGTCCACGCCAGCCGACATACACGCAGAGCGGGACCCCAACTGCGATGCCAACGACCCTCCCAAAGTGTTCGACCCAACCAATTGCGACGCCCACTTCTTTGGAGAAGAGATATCCCAGTCCTACGTAGAACCCTGTCCACAGGAGCCCGCCTACCATATCAAGCGGAAGGAAAGCGTTCAGCGATGCTCCTTCCGCACCGGCAAGAGGAGGCATGACGAGATTCAGACCGGGAACGAATTTGGCCACACACAACACAGGGAGACCATGACGTTGGAATTTTTCGTGAGCATCCTGGAAGGATTGTTGCGGATCGGCACTGAACCGGCAGAGTAGCCGCAAGACCCCAGAACCCCAGCGCCTGCCGAACGAGAACCACAGCCCATCCGCTGCCAGGCATGCCGAAACCCCCATAAGAATGACAAGGCTGGTTCGCATTTCGCCACGCGCCGATAGAGCACCTGCAGCCATGAGAAAAACGGCCGACGGGATTGGCAGGCAGAGTTGTTCTGCGAAAACCGCAAGGAGTACTCCGGGATAGGTCAGTTGTAGCGGAGCGGTCACGAGTGCCTCGCCCCTCCTAAGGGGAAACCGCAGGGTTACGGGCGACGACTGTCGCAGTAGACAGTTGCTTCTTCATGTCCTGGACCAATTGCTCGATGCTCTCCTGCGTAACCTGTCCCATCGCACGAACGACAGAGTTCACCTGGCGCTGGTCGATTTTCGCCGTTTTGACCGTATCGCCTACCCATACGGCGGTGCCGGTTTTCGTGTTCAGGAGTTGGGCAGATAGCCTCACCTCAACTTGCACGCCATTGTCATAGTCGATTTCGTCCAGTCTTTCCAGGCGTCCCTGCAAGAGATACGGTGTATGCTCCTGCCCATCGTACGATTCCACTAGCGAGAAAAAACCAGACGCGCGAAGGTTATCCATCATTGCGGTTGTGACTGCCTGACCCGGATCTGATGCCCAACGGTGATAGTCATAGAAACCGATCTGCTCGGGACTCTCCCGGTACACGATCCGGCCTTGACGTAGATACGCCGCAGTTTCGAAGCGCTGAACAGCTATCGCAGGAAGCTTTTGACTATCTGTTGCAACTGCCTCCTTCGACGGCGCAAACGCCAGCGTGTAGTAGGCGGGATAGTGCACCTTGCCGGTACAGCCTGTCAGCATCAGCGCGGTCAGGGCGCAGCACGCGAATCTTGCACAGTTGCTTATCATAAGTACCTCATTCATCGCTCCGGAATTTTCCGGTCCTTCGGCTGCTTGATTCTTATCAGGCTCCACGGACGCTCATTTACCGACTCAGTGAAGTCGTTGAGGTGGTCGGTTGCCATGCGGATATTCTCGAGCGTGTACGCGATGTTTTGCTGGTTGGAGCGAACTACCACCTGTAGGTTGTCTACCAGACCGCGTACTTCAACCAGCGTCTTCTGCAACTCGACCAGGTCCGTCTGGGTGTGGTCCCGCAGCACGGAGATGGTTACATTTGCGTTGGTAACGGTCGAGTTCACATTGTCGACAGTTGGTCCCATCTTGGCGGTTACGGCGTCCAGATTGTTGGCAATCCGATCAATCTGCGGTGATGTTCGCGCGATCATCGCGTCGCTATTGGCAAGGATTTGGGCCACATGCCGGCGATTTGCCTCACCGGTAAGGTCATTAACATTGGCTAGCACCTGCCGAGTGTCGCCGGTGATGTTGTCCAGGTCGGTGTGCACGGCTGCAATCAAGCTCTGTGCAGATTCGGCTATGGCGGCAACTTCCCGCTGCATGTCGTCGAGGCTGACTGTCTCCTGGGTGGGAATGACAGCGCCCGCTTGCAGCCGGGGGGAGTCGTTGCTTCCGGTAGTGATGGACAAGACCGGCGAGCTCATCAAACTGACCGAGCCTAGTTTTGCCATCGACTTGCTGTTGACTGGCGTCCCCTGCTTGACCTCGAGATCGACTTCGATACGCGTAGGGTCATTCGCATCCGGCCGCACCGCCGTGACTTTGCCTACGGTAATTCCTCCGAACAGCACATCGGTCCCAGGTTCGAGTCCACCTGCGTACTTGAAGTAGGCGCGGTAGGGCGTCCGCGTTCGGCCGAACTGTGCGGTTCCAAGGAAATACACGGTTGCGCACAAGATGAGCGCCGAGAACACGACCAGAGCGCCGACTTTTGCTTCGGGATTTTTCAAATTGTGGCTCCTATGCGCCCGACAATTCGCGCAAACGCTCCTGGACAACAGGCGTTTCGACTGGCATGTCGGGAACGCGGTCGAGGAATTGCCGAATGCGCGGATGAGTGCTGGCCTTGAACGACTCCTTGTCCTCGACGGCAATAAGCGAACCTTTGTACAACATCGCGATACGATCCGCGATGCGGAATGCGCTGGATATTTCGTGGGTGACCACCAAAATAGTCATGTGAAAGGCTTGCTTCAGAAAAAGGATCAGCCCGTCGAGCTCCGCGGAAACGACGGGATCAAGGCCAGCCGAAGGCTCGTCGAACACCAGGATGTCAGGATCCATGACGATCGCTCGCGCCACCGCTGCACGCTTCTTCATGCCACCGGAAAGCTCATGTGGCATAAGCTTGCCGGCTTCCCCCAAACCCACCGCCGCCAGCATAAGGTAAACCATGATTTCTATGACCGGCTCAGCAACGTCAGTCAGCTCCCGCAGCGGGAGTGCGACGTTCTGTTCCGTTGTCATCGAGTTGAATAACGCAGACTCCTGAAACGCGACCCCTATCTTTCGGCGAAGCTGGCTCAACATTTGGGGGGTGCACTTGTTGATATCTACATCGCGAACCAGGATGGCGCCCGAGTCAGGCCGCTCCAATCCGATGATGTGGCGCAGCAGTGTGGTTTTGCCCGAACCGCTGCCACCTACGAGCACCATGATTTCGTTGCTTCGAATGTCGAGGTTTACGCGGTCGAGCACCTGATGCCCGTCGTAGTTGACGCTCAATTCGCGGACGGAGATGACGGGAGTCCCCATAGCTATTGCCACCTGGCCAGATAGAAGAAGGCAGTGAAAAACAGGTCCGCCAGAATCACCAGAAATGTCGAGCGGACAACCGCCGCGGTAGTGGAGCGACCTACCGCCTCGGGCCCACCGCGCACCTTGAAGCCTTCCATGCATCCGACATGAACGATGATGGTGGCAAACGCAACGCTCTTGAGAAGTCCGCACAGAACGTCGCGCAGGAAAATCGAGTCGAGCACGTATTTGACGTAAACGCCCAGCGCCATCTTCGTGCTGAGGTACATGAACCCGGCGCCGGCGAGAATGCCGAAGACGTCACACATGATGGTGAGGCAGGGAACCATGACGATGGCGGCTAGATATTTAGGCGCGAGAACAAACTCGATGGGATCGAGCGCCATGGTGCGCAAGGCGTCGATCTCGCTGGTCACCACCATCGTTCCGATCTCCGCGGAGAACGCCGACCCGGATCGCCCGCTCACCACGATTGCAGTCAACAGGGGGCCCAGTTCGCGGGTAAAGCCGATCGCAACCAAGTCGATGACGTAGCGTAGAGCGCCGAAACGTCGCAACTCCGCTGCGCCTTGCAGCGCGAGGATCATTCCGGTTGATCCAGCCATAATGGCGATCATGGGCAATGCGGCGACGCCAATGGCTGCCATCTGCTGAATTGCCGCTTGCCAGCGGCCTCGCTTGCCAATCACGGGAAGCACGCGTGGCAGTGCACGCAATGCCGACACGAACTGCTGGCTCAGGCCACCGACATAGGCGAAGTTCTGGACGACAGCACCGCCGATGTCTTCGAATACGTTCACGTGCTTTGCGCCTCCGCCGCTGTGTCCAGTATGTGATCCAGGCGGGTGATGCCAAGCAAAAGCTGCACCTGCCCTTGAATTCCGCCGATGCGGAGCCGCGTTTCCTGTTCCCGAGCGATGCGAGTCGCTTCAACCAATGTCGCTAACCCGGATATGTCGATGGAACTAACTCGCGACAAATCCACGTCGATCTCTTTCGGTTTTAGCTTCAACGCGGCACCCAGCCGGTTCCGCATCGCGTTGGAGTTGTCGATGCTGATCCGGCCCTCGAACGAAATCTGCTGCGGAGCTAGCCTCTCCATGCATTCAACTCACAGGAATAGTCTTCTTGCCGAACTGGGTATGGTCAGTGCACGGCTGTGGCCAAGAGGCAAAGAGACATCGTCGCCCTATGGGGGCTCCTAAACGACCTAATGTGGACGAGTTGCAGGCGGGAGCATCTGCCGGGAGCTTATTCCCCGCCCGGGGCGGTGCCAGTATTTGGGCAATCGCGGCTTGGGAATGCCCTGATAGACGAAAACGGGCAGTCAGCTTTTCTAGAGGGGGAGAACCTTATGAGCCGCGAACGACTGCGACATCGTGGCTGCCGGACAGCCGAACACACCTGCGCTAGATATAGCTTCGAAACTACATTCGGGCGCAGTCTGCCGCACCATCGATGGACGAGAAGAATGCTCGGTGCGCCCTACGGGCCGGAGCCGCCGGTGTGACACTCGCTGCAGTTTACCTGGGTAAGATCACCCAGATCGACAGGATGTTGAAAGTTGACTGGGGCCGCGCCTGCCATCGTGCTTGCTCCCTCGCTCTCAGGCAGGACGGTGTGGCACTGGTTGCAATCCTTGCTGATGACTCTTCCGTCGCTGCTCACGTGCTGGCCGTCGTGGCAGCGGAAACAGCCAACGAAGTAATAGTGGCCCAGATTGTCAGGATGCGTCTCCCAATTTGCCTTCATCTCGGGGAAGCTCGTGGTGCGATAGATGCGCTGAACTTCTCGAACGGCATTGCTGATTTCGGTCTGTTTCGCCTGGCTGATCGCTGGGTACTTGCTGTCGTAAAACTTGTGCAGCCGATCGGCTATTGCTTGTGTGCCTGCCTCAGTATTGGGATAACCCGCCGCGAGCACAGCGACCGCCTGCTGCTTGATGAATGGAAGAGACGAATCGAGGCGGGATGCTGCTAGCGACTGATCGACTGCCCGGTCCGGAGCGACAAAGACGTGTGTGGGACGATTGTGGCAGTCCACACAATCCATTCGGCGTCTGGTGGATTTTGCGATTTGATCCTTCGAGAGCTTGGAATTTTGCGCGTAGTATTCGGCGACTCGCCCCTGTAGATCCTCCACCCGGACGTACGGGATCACTTGCCGCTTCTCATCGGCGGCCACATAGTCGATCTTGTTGTCGACATTCATATGCCAGTGGATGCCTGTCGCCGCGCCGGTTGCCGGATTTCCGCCTCCGGTCTTAATGATCAGCCGAACATGCCGAACTGTGTTCTGCTCGTCGCTGGAGTAATGAGTGAACACCTTTAGTTGGCCACCATAGAACTTCTCCGGCCAGTGGCACTGTTCGCAAGTCTCCGGTGCCGGCCGCAAGTTGTGAACTGGGGTTGGAATAGGGCGCGGAAACGTGTCGGCAGCTTCAGCGAAGAGTTGCCGCATGCCGGATAGCTTGTACTTCACGTACCAGGTGGCGCCTGACCCGATGTGGCACTCCACGCAGGCGACCCGAGCGTGCGAGGAAAGCTGGTGGGTGGTGAACTCCGGGTGCTCACTGTGGCAGACTTGACCGCAGAATTGGACGGACTCTGTATACTCGTAGGCTTTGTAGCTGCCGACAGCGCTCATCATCGCGAAAACAACCAGGAAAGCAGTAAACGCAATCAATGCGCCGCGCTGGCTCGGGTCGCTGAAATCGATCTTCAGTTCAAACGTTGTCGGAGATTTCTTGCGCCGCTCCAGCAGCACGCCCGCAAGCATGAGCACCAGGCCAAGCATAAAGAACGCGGGCGAAACCATGTACGCCAAAATCCCGATGTATGGACCAGGATTTTGGGCAATGCCGCCGATGACAGTGAAGATAAGGATGTTCGCCAGGCCCACCAGGGCCAGCGCCCCGCCAGCCAGACTGATGGGATTATGCAGCGACCCAAGCCAGCCGAACTGGCCCTCCGGATGTGGAGCGTTGGGTTCGCTCATTGGTAAGTTAGCTTGGCGGCTGAAGGCGCATGGGATCCGCAGTGACAACCTACCAACCGTGCTTTGGACACCGGCATATCTTCTCCCCAGGACAGCTGCGGAACCAGAATGTACAAAGCCAGCGCGAGAGCCAGAATCGATATCGTGAGCCTTGCAATGCTCATAACTGCTTATTCCTCCCCGGCGTCCCGGATTCTCTAGGTATGACTGCAACTGCCAAAGGGGCCCAGCTTGTATCAGCAATCAGACAGCCACTCTTGCGTCGCGCTCCGATCAGCTGTCCGGGCCCATCCCGCGGCTGTGCGAATACGTTTCCGCAGTTCGGTATTTCAACGCAGACGCTGAACGGCTGGCTCGGCTCGACCGGCCAGCGCGGTGGCTTCAACCCGCTGTACCAGATTGGCCCGCGCTCGATACGATTGGCGCTCAAGCTTCAGTTCTAGGCTCGATGGCCTCTAGCCTTAGGAAAATAGCCAGCGGATGACATAGCTCTGAGCGGATCGCCGTCACTCCGAAACCCGCCACCATGAGCGTACAGTCGGCATCTCGTACCAGTGGGCATGCTTCATTGTCCTTCTGCCGAGGGCATAAGCCAGGGTAATGCGACTGGCCGCGTCTCTCCCGGCGGTAGCTTGCGTTCGAATGAGAGTGTCCACGACAGACCAGACGCGCGGACCGCATTCGATGCTGGTGCGGCCCTTAAACAGAAGGCGATCCTGCCACGGGTAAACGTAACGAAGTACAAAGGAAGCAGCTTCGTGTGTCTGCCGACATTGGGCAATGGCGCCGTCGAGCCATCACGTCACTTCGACGGTACAGCGCTCACGTTGCCGTTGCCTGCGCAGCGCCTGCCCCCCTCGTGATCAGCAAACCGAAAAGTGCCCTGCGGCGGGCAGCGGGCCTGCTAACCGCCCTTGGCGTGTAGCTTGCAACCCCAATCACGCTGCAGTTTGTGACCGCTTTGCCGCGGCGCAGCGGTTGGCCCCCAGAGTGCAACTTGTCATCGGGACTGCGGAGAGACAAGACCCCAAGGCGCGCTGACGTGCCGGTGTTTGGTCCGGCCTCCGAGGGAAGGATGAACATGAGACGCACGGCGGCGCTCCTTGCGCTTTTTCTGATATCCGCCACGCTAACCCAAGCTGGCGAGCCAAACGCGGCGAAATCTTCTACCGAAGCTGTTCAAGTTCTGGGCTTTGGCGACATAAAAGCCAACACAAAAGGGACTCTTGAGCTGAAGGATGGAGCACTTCATTTCACTGCCGGCCAAGACAGCTTCGCTGTCAACGCAAGCGAGATTCAAGATGTTGTAACCGGCGATGACACGCAGCGCGCGATTCGGGGCCCAATCGGGACCGTCTCACAATTCGGCCCCTATGGATCGGGGAGAGTCATCAGCCTGCTTCGTACGAAGATGGATACATTCACCATTGAATATCGCGACTCTGATGGCGCGCTGCACGGTGCTATCTTCACCATGCCGGTCGGGAATGCCGCTCCTCTGAAGAATGAACTGCTGAGCCAGGGCGCCCAGACCAGCATTCCTCCCAGCCAGAGTATCAACCAGACGAAGTCTCAGCCGGATACGCAGGAGATTCAACATGAAACTTCAAAATAAATACTTCATCTTGCTGATCACGGTAGCTGGATTGCTGGGTACATATCCATTGAGTGCGCAATCAACTGCCCTCGCGACAACTAAGACCACAACTTCTATCCAAGTCGAGATGGTCGGTCTGGATCAACTCAGTGTTCCTAGAGAGTTTCAAGTCTCTCTATACGAGAACCTCGTGCGGGAAATCAACAAGAACAGTGACTTTGACCTGGTCTACCGCGATGGGAACAGGAATGCAGAGAGCAGCGAAAACCTCGTTCGCATGCACTCGACCATAACGGCTTTCGATGAGGGTAGTGAGAGAGCTCGGCAGGTCACTACTGTAAAAGGCGCTACTAAGATCATGGTTCATTGCGAGTTTACCGACAAACATGGGACCGTGTTGCTCCAGCGCGACGTCGAGGGTAAGGTTCGCTTTTTCGGGAACAACCTCAAGGCGACGGAGGATTTCGCGAAGAAAGCGGCGAAAGCGGCAGATGAGGCTCTGTCCGTTTACCGCGCTAACCGGAGTGCCGGGGCACAGTCTCAAAAAGCATGTAAGCCCCAGTCGGCGACACTCCCGAGTTAGCAAAGCTTCGTAGCTCGGAAATCTATTCGCGACCTAAGCGGATCGAGCGCCTGGATGACGGCCTGCGCCTGAACAGGAACGGATCGAGTAGCGGACAGGACCAGTGGGTCGGCTGGGACGAGAAGCTTTGGGCCGTACACGACAGTGATCATCATGAGCAAGAAATCGAAGACGAAGAAGAAACAGAACGTGGCCGACGGGTCAGCTGCTGACCATAGTGGCAACGACGCTCAGCAGAAGATGCCAAACAAAGAATACGAGGCAGAACTCTTCAAGCTGCAGATAGAACTGGTCAAGCTTCAAGACTGGGTGAAGGCGACCAAGGCGCGCATCGTCATCACCTTCGAAGGCCGTGACGCCGCTGGGAAAGGCGGAATGATCAAGCGCATCATGGAACGCGTCAGCCCCCGCGTGTTTCGCCTGGTGGCTTTGCCCTCTCCGACCGAGCGGCAGCAGACACAACTACACGCTCAACGTTACGTCGAAGAACTTCCCGCCGGCGGTGAAATTGTCATCTTCGACCGGAGCTGGTACAACCGCGCCGGCGTTGAACGCGTAATGGGCTTTTGTACCGATGAACAGTACAAAGAATTTCTGCGGGATTGCCCGGCGTTTGAGGCCTTTCTCGTCAGCCAGGGCATCCTTCTGCTGAAATACTGGCTGGAGGTTTCTGAGAAGGAGCAGCACAAGCGCTTTCTCGAGCGGATCCAGGATCCGACCAAACGTTGGAAGCTGAGCCCGATGGACCTGGAGTCGCATCGCCGCTGGTACGACTATTCGCGCGCGCGCGATGCCATGCTGGAAGCCACGGATACTCTTGCCGTGCCGTGGTATATCGTACCTTCAGACGGGAAGAAACGGGCAAGACTTAACTGTATAAGGCACATCTTGGGCAGCATTCCGTACGAGGAGATTCCCTACACTCCGCCCAAGCTTCCAAAGCGGCAAAAGGCGAAGGGATATGTGGAACCTTCACACAATCATCGGGTCGTGCCACAACATTGGTAGAGCCGTTAGAAATAAATAGCATCAGTCATTTTGTCGCAGCTCAGCACACAATTACGCGCTCGCTTCATCCCGGAATGGCTGCAGCCATTTCGCAAGGACTGGCTGCGGCCCGACGTCATTGCAGGACTAACTGCTGCGGCCGTGGTCATTCCCAAAGCCATGGCATTTGCCACCATCGCGGGGCTGCCGGTCCAGGTAGGCTTGTACACGGCGTTCGTGCCCATGGTGATATATGCAGTCCTGGGCACCTCACGGGTGCTGAGCGTCAGTACGACCACGACGCTGGCAATCCTCACTGCCGCCGAGCTCGGCGAGGTTGTTCCCAGCGGCGACCCTGCCGCTTTGCTCACTGCGACCGCGACTCTGACGTTTCTCGTTGGTGGAATCCTGATGGTCGCTTCCATCCTGCGCCTCGGCTTTGTAGCCAACTTCATATCAGAACCCGTTCTGGTTGGCTTTAAGGCCGGCATTGGCGTCGTCATCGTCGTCGACCAGTTGCCGAAAATCTTGGGAATCCACATCGCGAGAGGCGGATTTTTGCAGAATGTCCTCTCAACCATCAAGGGCATTCCGAATGCCTCCCTGACCACGGTCGCGTTAGGGCTCTCGATGCTCGCTCTTTTGCTCGTCATCGAGCGATTCTGGCCTAAAGCTTCGGCGCCGCTGATGGCGGTGGCGGCAGGGATTGCGGCAGCGTACCTTCTCAATCTGCAGACACGCGGTGTCGAACTGGTCGGCCACATACCTGAAGGCATACCGTCCGTCATCTCTCCCGAGCGCTCGTTGGTGATGCGACTGTGGCCCGGTGCTTTAGGTATCGCTTTGATGAGCTTCACGGAGACAGTCGCAGCTGGCCGCGCCTTCGCGCGAACCGACGATCCCCCGCCACGAGCCACCCGCGAATTGCTCGCTACGGGACTGGCGAACATGGGTGGTGCGCTTCTGGGCGCAATGCCTGGCGGTGGTGGCACGACCCAAACCGCGGTCAATCGCCTTGCTGGGGCTCGCACCCAGGTGGCGGAGCTGGTTACAGCGGCCGGGGCGTTGCTCACCATGCTTTTTCTCGCACCGCTGTTGGGACTCATGCCTCAGGCGACACTTGCCGCGGTGGTTATCGTGTACTCCTTCGGGTTGATTAAGCCGATCGAATTCCGCGACATCCTCAGCATCCGACGGACGGAGTTCATCTGGGCTGTCGTTGCCTTTGCGGGGGTCATGCTGCTGGGCACCCTGAAGGGAATCCTCGTCGCAATCGTCGTGTCGCTAATTATGCTGGCGTACCACCTGGCGGATCCTCCGCTGTATGTCCTGCGGCGCAAGCCGGGCACCAATGTCTTCCGCCCGCAAACCCCGGAACATCCGGACGACGAAAGTTTTCCTGACCTGTTGCTGCTAAGGCTGGAAGGACCTGTTTTCTTCGCCAATGCTGCGCAGATCGCGCACAAGATCGAGCCCCTCATTACGAAAGCGCAACCTAGGGTGGTTGTGGTGGACCTGACTGCAGTACTCGACATGGAGTACACAGCGTTGAAAATGTTCGCGGAAGCTACCAAGCGGCAGCGCGACCGCGGCGTTCAGGTCTGGCTAGTAGGTATGACCCCTGGCGTCCTGGCAATCGTCCAGAAATCATCACTGGGAAAAATGCTGGGCCGCGAAGCAATGCACTACAACCTGGAAATTGCTGTGGCACGGTATCTGGGCGATAACCGTGCCGCAGGTAGCGGCGGTTGACACCTGCTTCTATATTCTTGACGTTATATGTTGTGGCTGCAATTGCATAGGACAGAAGTTTTCGAGATTAACGGGCGTCACGTGACGTGCTACAAGGTTGCACCTAGTGATACATCTGCAACGAACCTACAAACCATCCGAGAGAAAGGTTTCTAAGACGCTATGCCAGCAAAGACCGCTACCAGCCGCCTTTCCGTCAGCGACTTGTGTGCCCAACCTACTGGGGAGTCGTTTGCTCAGCTTCTACGCCAGTATGGTTGCGGAGCTATCCCGTTTACCGGGAGTGAGGACGCACTGTACGAGCGCCATCTGGTCTTCGACCGCGTGATCGATCCGAAACAGGCCCGAGCACGGGAGCGGTTCGAGGCCGTCGCACGCTCGCTCCGAGACGTTCTTGCGCAGCGATGGGTGCTTACGAAGCAAACCTATGTCAAGCAGAACCCCAAACGGGTTTACTACCTGTCCTTGGAGTTTCTCATCGGGCGCTCGCTGGCAAATAACATCACGAACCTGTTGCTGGATCCTTTTTTCCGGTCGGCAGTGCAGGAGAGAGGGATCGATTGGCTTGAACTCGTCGAACAGGAGCCTGATGCGGGACTCGGAAACGGAGGTCTGGGACGGCTCGCGGCTTGCTTCCTCGATTCGATGGCCAGCATGCGCTTGCCGGCGACAGGTTATGGCTTGCGGTACGAATATGGAATCTTCAAGCAATCCTTTGCCAATGGCTGGCAGCAGGAAAATCCCGACAATTGGCTGCGTGACACCGATCCGTGGGAGGTTGCTCGTCCGGTAGAGTCGGTAGAGGTCAAGTTGAACTGTGCCATTACAGTGAAGGGAGGAACCTTGGAGCCGGTGCCAGGCCGGCCTTCGACGCTCATTGGCGTACCTTTCGATCGTCCCATCGTAGGCTATGGCGGTAAGACCATCAATACTCTCCGCCTGTGGGCAGCCGCCGCTCCTGACTATTTCGACTTCAAAGAATTCGGTACCGGCGACTTTGTGGGCGCGCTTGCCGGCAGGTTGGGCGCGGAATCTCTGACCCGCGTCTTGTACCCCGACGACTCGACCACTGCCGGGAAGGGCTTGAGGTTTGTGCAGGAGTACTTCCTGGTCGCCTGCTCGCTCGCCGACCTTATAAGGAGATTCCAGCGAAATGGGAACGACTGGCGTCAGTTGCCGGAGAAAGTAGCCATCCAGTTGAATGACACGCATCCCTCGATGGCCGTCCCCGAGTTGATGCGCATTCTGCTGGACGACGCGCGTCTGGGATGGGATGAAGCGTGGGACCTGACTAAGAGGACGCTCGCTTACACGAATCACACGCTGCTGCCCGAAGCTCTCGAGAAATGGCCGGTGGAATGGTTTGAGATGCTGGTCCCGCGGCAGCTTGAGATTATGTATGAGATCAACCGGCGCCTGCTCGATGAGGTACGGCAGCGTTTCCCGGGCGACGAGGGCCGGGTGGAGCGCGTCAGCCTCTTGCAAGAAGCCCCGCAGCGGCAGATACGAATGGCCAACCTGGCCATCGTTGGCTCGCACAGCACGAACGGAGTCGCGAAGGTCCACTCCGAGCTACTGCGTACTACGACAGTCAAAGATCTGGCCGAGATGTATCCCGAGCGGTTCAATAATAAGACGAACGGCGTCACTCCGCGCCGCTGGCTGTTGGAGGCGAACCCCGCCCTCAGCGGTATCATCACCGATGCGATCGGCTGCGATTGGACCACGGATTTGGCCGCGCTTACGACGCTCAAGAGCTTCGCAGAGGACAAGATCTTCCGCAGTTCGTTCCGGGCCGCAAAGCGCCAGGCCAAGGTCGAATTTGCCAACTGGTTGAAGTCTACGTCGGGCCAGACCATCGATCCGGATAGCATCTTCGATTGCCAGGTGAAGCGCATTCATGAGTACAAGCGGCAATTGTTGAATGCGCTGCGCATTGTGGTGCTCTACAACCGTATTCGACAAAATCCTAACCTGCACATGACGCCGCGTACCTTCCTCTTCGCGGGGAAGGCGGCGCCTGCTTATCACCTGGCCAAGGTCATCATCAAGTTCATCAACAACCTTGGTACGGTGATCGCTAGCGACCCGGCGGTGCGCGGACGGATCAAGGTAATCTTTCTACCCGAGTACAACGTCTCGCTTGCCGAGCGGCTGATTCCTGCCAGCGATGTCTCCAACCAGATTTCCACGGCCGGCTACGAAGCCAGCGGCACCAGCAACATGAAATTCATGATGAATGGCGCGTTGACGGTTGGAACGCGCGACGGTGCGACCATTGAGATGGCTGAAGAAGCCGGAGAAGACAATATGTTCCTCTTTGGCCTTACGGTGGAACAAGTGCAGAACAGCCGCGGATGGTATGACCCGCGCTGGCACTACAACAACGAACCAGAAACACGCGCCGCGCTCGATCTGATCTTCTCCGGCTACTTCAATCGTTACGAGCCCGGTATCTTCGACGACTTGCGTAACACTCTGCTGACTTCAGGCGACTACTATATGCACCTGGCGGACCTCGCCTCGTATGTTGAGGCGCAAGAGCGGCTCGGCGCGTTGTATGCCGATCCCGATGGCTGGTCGCGCAAGGCGATTCTCAACGTCGCCAGCTCCGGTAAGTTCTCCAGCGACCGAACCATCGCGGAGTATGCAGGCGAAATCTGGAAGGCCGAACCATGTCCGGTGCTGTAGAGCGGCATGAGGTGATCGCATGACGGAAGCTTCACAGCCCAGCGCGGCGACTGCCGGTTCCACGCAATTGTTTCCACCCGGCTATCGGGCATCCGGGTTGTTGTTGCACGTCACGTCTCTCCCTTCACCTTACGGAATCGGCGACTTAGGAGCCGGCGCGTTCGCATGGGTCGATCACCTTCACGACGCTGGCCAAGGCTGGTGGCAATCGCTGCCGCTCGGCCCGACGGGATACTTGAACTCGCCGTATCAGCCCATGTCATCGTTCGCCGGCAACGGCCTGCTCATCAGCCCAGCGCAGCTAGTCCGCGAAGACCTACTCACAGCGGGCGATTGCGCGGGCGATTTTCCGCACGACGCGGTCGACTACGATGCCGTCATACCTTACAAGCACAAGCTACTGGAAATCGCCTGGAAGAATTTCAACTCCGGCAAACAGCTTCAGGCTGAATATCAGGAGTTCTGTTCTCAGCAGGTACACTGGCTGGAGGACTACGCTCTTTTCCGGGCCATAAAGGACAAGTACCGCGGTGCATATTTTGTAGAGTGGCCGCAGGAATTAGTGGAGCGCAGGCCAACGGCCCTGGCTGAGGGTCGCCGCGAGCTCGCAGCGCAAATCGATCATTACCGCTTTGCGCAGTTTCTGCTCTTCCGCCAGGGCGCTGCACTGAAGCGATATGCGCAAGCCAAGGGCGTGCGCCTCATCGGCGACCTGCCGTTCTTCGTGTCGCCTGATTCGAGCGATGTGTGGGCCAACCCCGAGCTGTTCCTGCTGGATGAGCGCCGCAGGCCACGCTTCGTGGCGGGCGTGCCTCCGGACTATTTCAGCGCGCAGGGACAGCTGTGGGGCAATCCCGTTTACAACTGGGAGGCCGTCTGCGCTACGGGCTATCGCTGGTGCATCGAGCGTCTGCGCTCGTTGCTTGAGCATGTGGACGTAATCCGCCTCGACCACTTCCGCGGATTTGCGGCGGCCTGGCATGTGCCTGCGGGCGCACCAACCGCGCAATCAGGCCAGTGGGTAGCCGGCCCGGCTGCGGACTTCTTCGAAGTTGCAAGGCGGGAACTCGGCGGGCTTCCTTTCATCGCCGAAGACCTCGGCCTGATCACTCCGGATGTGTACCGCCTTCGCGATCAGTTCGGAATTCCCGGAACCAGGGTGCTGCAGTTTGCGTTCGACGGTCACAGTGACAATCCGTATCTGCCGGGCAATTACATCGATAACACGGTTGTCTACACCGGCACTCACGATAATCCCACGAGTCGGGAATGGTTCGATGCACTCCCCGAGCAGCAGCGGCGCAATCTGCTCGCGGGAATACAAAACGGCACTGAAGCGCCGGCGGCGCTCATGCGACTCGCCTGGAACTCGGTTGCGGCGCTGGCGATTGCGCCGCTCCAGGATCTGTTCGGCCTGGGCGCGGAGGCGCGCATGAATCGGCCGGGACGTGCCGACGGAAACTGGGGTTGGCGCTGTACGGCGGAGATGATGTCTCTACCGGCATTTGAGTGGTTGCGTAATTTGACGGTGCAGACGAAACGGCTAAGTGAAATCGGAGTTTCTACTGCGTCGAATACCTAATGTGGAAGGCGCGTTCGAAGCTCAAGCGGCCCTCGCCCCAGTCCTTCTTCTGAGCAAAACAACAACGGATCGCGGTGCGGCAACGTATCGCGGATAGTCTATTGGGACGCCTTCATCGACAAAGTCATCCGGGCTCGCCAAAGCGGAATCCACAATCCTCTTCCAGTCCTGTGCTGCGCCTTCCTGAATAGAAAACGTAATGGGCTCCCAGTGCCCGTTGACGATGACATACAGGTCGTCGTCACTTTGGGACGCGCCGTGCAGGCAAAAAGCTATGCTCCGCGATTCGTAGGACAAATCCGGTGCTGCCGTGGGTCCGTACCACGCAACGTCCTCTCGCCAGAAGCGGCTGCGGCACAGGCTGGGATGGGCCTTTCGGAAAGCGATCATCTTTTTGAAGAAGCGGAAAATGTCCAGGTTGGACTGAAGCTGTCTCCAGTCCAGCCACCCGGTTTCGTTGTCCTGGTTGTACGGATTATTGTTGCCGAACTGCGTATTCAGGAATTCATCTCCCGCCCGGAGCATTGGAATGCCATTCGACAACAATAACAAGCAACAGAAATTCTTCGCCTGCTTGTGGCGTAGACTCAGGACATCCGTCGGGACTCCATCGTCGCCCTCATGTCCGCAATTCCAGCTATAGTTCGCGTCCATTCCATCCTGATTGTTATTCCCATTGGCCCAGTTATGCTTCTGGTTGTACGACACCAGATCGTACAGAGTGAAGCCATCATGCGAAGTAATATAGTTCAGGCTTTGGAAAGGGTGATACGCGTCGGCTCGGATATCGGGAAATAAGTCGTCGCTGCCATAGATCCGGCGCATGAGGTCCGGCACCATACCGGGATCGCCCTTGACAAATCGCCGCACCTCGTCGCGGAAGCGGCCGTTCCACTGCAACCAGGTGACGCCGGGAAATCCGCGCCCCAACTGATACGCAGACGTATCCCATGGCTCCGCGATCAGGCGGAGCATTCCGAGCTCCGGATCGGCGGCGATTTGACTGAACAGCGGCGCGTCTCCCCAGTTGAGAGAGCCGTCGGCATTCCGGCAAAACACTGACGCAAGGTCAAAGCGGAAGCCGTCGATGTGCATCTCCCGGTACCAGAAACGCAAGCTATCCATCACCATCTTGCGGACGTGGCCTTCCCCGAAGTTTAAGGTGTTGCCCGTCCCGGAATAGTTGACATAAGGATTAACCGGATCGGCGCACAGCATGTAATAGTTGTTGCAGTCAATGCCTTTATAGCTGTAAATCGGACCTCGATAGTCGCCTTCGCAGGTGTGGTTATAGACGACGTCTAAGCCGACGGCGATGTTGGCCAGATGGAAGGCTTTCACCATCTCCCGAAATTCCAGGTGCTGGCCGTCACGGTCGCAGTTGCTGGCATACTGCGCATGTGGCGCGAAGAAGTTTAGCGGCATGTATCCCCAGTAATCTCCTTCCTGAGGATCACACTGAAAGACGGGCATCAGCTCGATTACCGTTACTCCTAATTCCTTCAGATATGGAATCTTCTCGATCAGCCCGGCGTATGTACCGGCTATCCCGGGAGCTACGCCTGAATTTGGATGCTTGGTGAATCCTTTCACATGAAGTTCATAAATGATGGCGTCGGACTCAGGACGGGGAGCGCGGTCTCCAGTCCAGTCGAATGTGGTTCGATGTGCATCGAGAATCCCCACAGCCGCCTTGCCTGCATTCGAACCCTCGCGTGCTGCCGCGTCGCGATTGAAAGCGGCCGGGAAGTAGATGCCTTGGACATAGGGATCGAGTAGGACCTTCTGCGGGTCAAAGCTATGCAAGTTAGAACTGTTAGGTCCCGAAACAGAGTACGCATAATAGCGCGCGTCGCCGACCTCGGTCGCGGGTATCCGGCAGTGCCAAATGCGACCAGACTTGTTGCGGAGATAATCAAAGCGGAATGTCAGGACAGGAGTCACGAGGTCGGAAGCTGAATAGAGCAACAGAGTGACGCTCTCGGCGTGCTCGGCGAGGAGGGCGAAGTTGAATGCCTGCTCTTCTTCAATCCAGGTGGCGCCCAGCGGCAGCGGAGTCCCTTCAACTTGCGCCCAACTCTGGCGCTGCGAAGAAACGGGCGAGGCGTGTGACAGAGGTTCGTTTTTTTTCGAATTGCTCATCGTGCCCGCTGAAGCCGCTGATTTGCCCGTACTATAACCTTGGGTGCACGCGGATGTCACGGGGTAAGGCGCGGTCGATTTGGCCGGAAGGGATGATTGCATCCCCCGTTCCCTTCGTGATGCCACTGACCGGGCTAAGACGCATTTGCGTCAGAACACAGAATCACTGACAAGCGGCAACTGGAGTGCTAAAGTAGCCGGCATAAGGGCGCTGATATTCTCTCAGCAGTGTGCAGCGTCGGCCGCTACGCCGCCGTTCGAACCCGGACCACGCATCGGCTCGCTGTCTCTTCGCTCATGAGGGATCAGCGTTCTGAACTGCCACTGCGATGCTCTGGCATTCGCGAGATAAGAAAGATGGAATCTCGCCGACATCTTCGGCTTCGTTTCAATTCGGCGTGCATCGCAATAACGGCCACGCTGGGCTGCTATCTCACCTGCGTCTGCTTGATGGCAGGCACACTTCATGCGCTCGATCCGACCAAACGCATTAGCCAATACGTGCATACTGCATGGCGAAAGAAAGATGGCTCCGCACCCGCCAGCGCCTATGCGATGACGCAAACGTCGGACGGCTTTCTCTGGTTAGTCTCGGGTGACATGTACCGGTTCGACGGCGTTCAGTTTCTTCTCCGGGGTGTCCCAGGGGCGGTGCTAGCTTCAGCGACAAAGACAATGTATTTGGCCAAATCGTGAACGCTTTCGGCGACCGCTCCGGTGGGCTTTGGGTGCTTGGGAAACGTGAGATTGTTCACCTGAAAGGCGGCGTCATTACCGCGCGCTACCCGCTGACCGGGCTTCTACATCGTCAAAATATCAGCGAAGCCCCTGATGGATCCTTGTGGGTCGTGCGCGGGGCCAACCGCGTTGCAGACGGATTGCCACTTTGTCACATCACAGCCGGGTCGGTACGGTGTTTCGGAAAAGCCGATGGCATACCGATCTTGCCCATCACTACGATCCTGGCTGAGGGTGACGGCGGTTTCTGGCTGGGAGGTCAGACCGCTGTTGTCCACTGGCGTAATGGCGTCTCGGAGATGTACGCCATCAAGGGCCTGCAATCTAATGTTGGACAACAGGGGATCTGGAGCCTGGCACGCGCGCCGGATGGTGCTATCTGGGTAGGCACACTTCCGACGGGGCCAGGACGAGGGCTCTGCCGCCTGGTCAACGGTGTGTTTCAGCCGTTTGTGACCAAAGACTTTGACGGCAGCAAGCTCCCGGTCATCCGCATTCTCTTTGACCGCGACGGCAATCTTTGGGTCGGCACCTTCGGCAAAGGAATATTTCGTATCCAGGGCGACGTTGTGGACCATTATGGAAGGACCGAGGGCTTCTCCAGCGACACCGTCAACGACCTCGGACTACCGAGGGAATCGATAACTTCCACGACCCGCTAGTCGCCAGCTTCTCCAGCGTCGAGGGATTGGGGAATGATGTGGCGCACGGAGTTTTGGCCAGCCGCGACGGCACCGTATGGGTTGCAAACACGGGCTCTCTCGACCACATCGCGAATGGAACCGTATCGTCCATCCGCACCGAAGCTGGCCTTCAAGTCACCACGATGTTCGAAGACCGCGCCGGAAGCCTTTGGGTTGGGGTAGGTAACCGACTGTATCTGTTCAAGGATGGCCACTTTCGCCAGCTCCCCGAACCGGATCACCAGCCTCTGGGCATAGTTTATGGCATTACCGAGGACACGGATGGGAACATCTGGGCAGAGTTCTTCGGTCATCCTCCAAAGCTTGTGCGTGTCCGCAACTTCCAGGTGCAACAAGAGTTCACTGCCTCGCAGGTTCCCGACGGGTATAGGCTTGCAGCGGATCCACGTGGCGGAATTTGGATACAAACTTTCAAAGGAGACTTGGCTCTCTTCCGCGAAGGAGTTGTGCAGAATTTCCCCATCGCCGCCACCAAGGGAGATCCCATAAGCCACCAGCTTATTGCAAACGCAGATGGCTCCGTGCTCACGGGCTCCGCCAACGGCTTGGTCGGCTTGCGGAACGGTAAGGTCCAGCGCATGACAATGAACAACGGCTTGCCCTGCAACTTTGTCACCTCGTTTATTCAGGACAAGGAGAAACACTGGTGGCTAATGACAGATTGTGGGATCGTCGAGTTGTCCGACGCCGAAATGCAGCGCTGGTGGACGAATCCGGAAACAACTGTGCAGACTCGCGTGTACGACGAGCTGGACGGTGCCCGTGCAGGACGGCCTGTTTTTAATTCTGCCGCGCTGTCTTCCGATGGGCGCGTCTGGTTTGCGACCGGAATTGTCGTGCAGGTGCTGGATCCAGCCAGGCTCTCGCAGAGAGCCCTTCCGGCCGAAACCTATATTGACACCGTGACGGTCGATCGAAAGGAGCTCCCAGCCACGGATAGTCTCAAACTGTCGCCGCACCCCCGTGAGTTGCAGTTCGATTACACCTCGCCCAGCTATCTGATTCCGAAACGGGTGAAGTTTCGATATCGGTTGCTTCCCTATGACCGTGACTGGCACGAGGCTGGCATCCGGCGGCAGGCTTTCTATAACGATTTGCCCCCCGGCAAGTACTCGTTTCGAGTCATCGCATGTAATAGTGAGGGAGTCTGGAACGAAAACGGCGCCAAGCTGGATTTTTCAGTCACTCCCTCGTATTACCAGACGAACTGGTTCCGAGCCCTCTGCGCGTTTGCTTTTCTGGGATTGCTGTGGGCGGCTTACCAGTGGCGAGTTCGGCGGTTGCAGCACGAGTTCGAGGTGACCCTGGACGCGCGGGTGGGCGAGCGCACACGCATCGCCCGCGATCTGCACGACACGCTGCTACAGAGCTTCCATGGGCTGCTCCTACGCTTGCAGACGGCGTATTTGCTGCTAAGGGCAAGGAAACGCTGGCGAGAGCCATCGATCAGGCATCCCAAGCAATCACGGAAGGCCGCGATGCGGTTCAGGGATTGCGCGATTCCACCCTTCAAACAAATGACCTGGCACTTGCCATATCCACCCTGGGCGAAGAACTGACATTTGCTCTGCCAGACCGCCGGCCTACCTTCCGCGTTGTCGTTCAGGGGTCATCGCGAGACCTGCACCCGATTGTTCGTGACGACATCTACAAAATTGCCCTTGAGGCCCTCCGCAATGCTTTTCTGCACGCCGAGGCCAAACAGGTCGAGGTCGAGATCCGCTATGACGCTGAGCAATTCCGGCTGCGTGTCCGCGATGATGGGAAAGGGTTGAGTTCCGAAATTCTTGCAACGCAGGCTAAAGAGGGCCATTTTGGTCTGCCCGGCATGCGAGAGCGCGCCAACCTAATCGGAGGCAATCTGACCATCTGGAGCGAGGCTGGTTCGGGTACCGAAGTGGATCTGCAGATTCCTGCCCAGATCGCCTACGTAACGCGTCGAGGTGCCTCGTGGTTGTCACGAAAGTTCGCCGCAAAAGCGAAGGCATGACCAGCGACGGATGTCGGCCCGCCAATTCGCCTCCGCAGTTGACGACCGTGCAGTGGTGCGGGATGGAATGCCCGTCCTGGTTGCCATCCAGCCGGGCATGGCAGCAGTAGGCGACGGCTGTAACAGCCGCTAGGCTATCCAGCAATTCCGCACATCGTCCCCGAGCATCACGCTAAATAATTTGCACGACCCGACCCCCGCGGCCAGGATGGCGCTGAAGAGGGCAGCATCCAGCTGAAGTCACCAGATTTCTCCCCTCGTCCGAGTCGATCGAAAGCCGCGAAAGAGTGACTATTCCAACCCTATTTGGGGTCTCGGCTTTTCCGGTTTCGACATAACGTAGAACTTTGGTGTGTATTGCGACGCCTATATTCCACATTCGCCGCCGGCTGGCCGGGAACGGCCTTGCTCCTGATGCGGCTGGTTCTGGGTTCCGTACTCGTCGTCCACGCTAGCTTGCGATTCTGGGGCGAACCGACGCTAACCATCACAGCGTTTTCCGCAGTCCTTCTTTTCTGCGGCATTTTTCTCATCTTGGGTTTGTGGACACCCATCGCAGGGGCTTCGGTAGCGCTGGCCGAAGGGGGGAAGATCCTGGCTATGTCGGGAGACAAATGCCTTTGGCTGTTGCTCGGAACCATTGCTGGCGCTCTTGCCATGTTGGGGCCCGGCCGCTGGTCGATCGACGCTCGCCTGTTTGGATGGAAGCGCATAGAAGCCGCACCTCGTAGAAGTAGTTCCACCTCTCTGTAGTCTTCTCGGTAACCTTCCCGCTCCAAATTCCCGGACTCAAAACCCACTCCAAATTTCCTGGCTCAAAAGAGCCTGCAATTCGGCCCGCAGGAGTTTGCGATTCGTCTCCATCTGGGGCTGTCCGCAAACGCAACCCAACTCATAATTGGGCTCATTCACGGAACACAAGATGTTCAAGAGAGCTTGAGTTCCGGGATAGGAGATGTCATGCCTGAGATCGAGAACTTTCAGAGCTTCGTTGGGCGTTATTTCGAACTTGCCAGGGCGAACGATTTCCTGGAAGAGGATATTGCCTTGGAAGCGTTCGAGCTGTTAACCGCGAACGACTGTGACCGAGTATCAGCGCACGCACTAGGCGTGAGCCTGTAGGGGTTGTATGGAACTGGATAGGATTTACGACCTGACGAAGAGAGTGAAGCAAAGGCTGCACTGCTCGCAGCAAAGAGCAGAGTACATAGCGTCAATCCTCGCATGGGAGCGCACCGTTAGCACCGACAGCTTTGAGCTGCTGTCCGATATCCAGGCTCTCCACCCATTGCATCATCACTGGGCTTCGCAGAGGGGTAGATAGGAGACAGATATGGGCCACGATGCTGTTGCATTCACAGATCCGAGAGGCCTCGCAGCAAGAAGCTTCCTACGATTTTCTGGCTCAGAAGAGGCTCCTATCAGCCTCGCAAGAGTTTGCGATTCGTCTCCATGTGGGGCTGTGCGCAGATCAAACCTGGTTAACAATGGCACTCATTAACCACGGACTTCAGTTTGAGTGATTTCGTGCTGGTCTAGTGGTAAGCGGCTCTTTATACACACAACGCACAGTTCTCAATTGGAAAGAGCAAGATAGCGAGTCGGCAGGGCATCGCAGACGAAACCCAGGAGGTTGTTATGAGTCACGCAGCCATTGCTTATACGGAATTCGAAGGACACCACATGCCGGGCTTGTGTAACGGCTGGAGCGTCCTTGACGAGCAGTTACGTTCAGGACCACAAGCGGAACACTGCTTCGAGGGCATCATCGGCCAAAGCGCAGCCATTCAGCACGTTCTGCAGCAGGTTTCGATCGTTGCGCCTACGGATTCTACCGTCCTGCTTCACGGGGAGACGGGTACAGGGAAGGAGTTGGTCGCACAGGCTATTCATAAGCTCAGTTCACGCCGGTCGCGCAACTTCGTCCGCATGAACTGCGCCGCTATTCCCTCCGGGCTGCTTGAGAGCGAACTGTTCGGGCATGAGAAAGGAGCCTTTACGGGTGCCCTCATGCAGAAAAAGGGCCGGTTTGAACTCGCTGACCGGGGCTCGCTATTTCTGGATGAGATCGGCGACATCAGCCTGGAGCTGCAGCCGAAGCTGCTGCGCGCCGTGCAGGAGCAGGAGTTCGAGCGTCTGGGAAGCGCCAATACAATTGGTGTCGATGTGCGCATCATTGCCGCCACCCATCGCGACCTTTCCGCCATGATTCGGGACGAGGAATTCCGCGCAGATCTTTTTTATCGCCTCAATGTCTTTCCAATCGAGATCCCGCCGCTTCGCGAACGGCGTGAGGACATCCCTCTTCTGGTGAACTACTTTGTAGCGAAGTTTGCCCGCCGTATGGGAAGACAGATCACTTTTATATCGAATGCCACGATGCAAGCACTACGCAACAACCCTTGGCCCGGCAATGTTAGGGAACTCGCCAACTTCATTGAGCGCGCAGTCATACTGTCGCCCGAGGAGGAATTGCAAGTCTCTCTGGGCGAACTTTCAGCGTTTCCTGCGCTCGGCAACTCTGCGGGATCGTCAACCTTCCTGGAAGCCGAACGAAAGGTAATCATCGAGGCCCTAAGTGCATCCTCGGGCCGAGTAGCTGGCGCCGGGGGTGCGGCGCAACGGCTCGGATTGAAGCGCACGACTCTGCAGCACAAAATTCGCCGTCTCGGAATCACAGGAGCGAATTACCGGCAATAGCCAGGAATTTAGTGATCCCATTTCATCGAGCTCGTGAGTACCGGGCAGGCATCGAGCCAAGGCGTAGGTAACACTGAAGAGGTTAAAGGGCTAGTTGGTAGTTTCAGCGCATCATCAAAGACTGGAGTGAATGTAATGGCTAACCAGAAAAACCGGGAAAGAGTGACCGCGGAAATCACGCTGTTTCATCTGATCCTGCTGGCAAACGAACACGGCTGTAAAGTGAGCCACGAGCAAGCGATGGCATTCCTCAACGAAAAGGAAACCGCGCAGGAAATCTGGAAGCAGATGATGCAGGCTGGCTTGGATTTCATCCAAAGCAGTTTGCTTCCTTCGAATCCTGCGCCTGCGGGACGAGGAGAAGTCCAATATGGTCTGACACCTGCATCAACGCTGACCGTGACCCCGGCCGGCTGACAGAATAAACGCCAATGAAGGTTTGAGTCCGGAGGCAGAATACGGGAACCTGGAGGGCCCTAGTCGAAGTTTTCGACGCTGGAGCTTGCATCATGAACACTTGCAGTACTTACCGACAATACGAGGCCCAGGCCGTTCTTGCGGAAATCATGAGCAGTTCCGATGACGCCATTTATAGCAAGACCTTGGATGCCATCATCACAAGCTGGAATCCCGCCGCAGAAATCATGTATGGCTATACGGCGTCAGAAGCAATCGGCGAACCAGTTTCGATCCTTCTGCCGCCCGACCGCGCAGACGATGTAAACACCATCATGGCAAAGGTCTTGAGCGGCGAACGAGTGCGACACTACCACACCGTCCGTAAGCACAAAGACGGACGTAGGCTGCACGTTTCATTGACGGTATCGCCGGTTCGCGACCAGATGGGCCGGATCGTAGGCGCTACCACCATCGCACGCGACATCACGGCGAGGGTCCAACAAGAGGAAGCCCTGCGCAGCGCCGACAAGCTGGCTGCGATAGGACGCATGGCAGCATCCATTGCTCATGAGATTCGTAATCCGCTCGACGTCTCTAAGAGTCTTACTTACCTTCTGCTGCATGGCCAGCATGAAGATCTAAGCACTAGGGAGATGCTGGCCACACTGGACGAGCAACTCACGCGTATGTCTGAAATCTCCAGCCGAACGCTGTCGTTCGCCCGGCGGACCACCAAACCTTCGAAGGTTGTCATTGCTGGGATCCTCGACGAAACACTTGCCTTGATGCGACCCAATGTGCTGGCCAAGAAGATAACTGTAGAGCGCCGCTTTGACAGCCCAGGCGAGTTGATTGGCCACGCCGGTACCATACGCCAAGTCTGTGTGAATCTAATCACCAACGCGCTGGATGCTCTGCCTTGCGATGGACGGCTCATTTTGCACGTTGCTGACATACGCCATTCCGCGAGCAGCATGGCCGGCGTTCTCTTCGTGGTCGCCGACAATGGTGCTGGCATCGAGGCGGAGCATCGTCGCAATCTGTTTCAGCCTTTCTTCTCAACCAAGCAAGAGAAAGGCAACGGGCTGGGCTTGTGGGCATGTTCGGAGATCGTGGCCCAACACGGTGGATCAATCCGTTTTCGGACCCGATGCCGCGGTCCACGGCACGGTACATGCTTCAGCGTATTCTTGCCGAAGCTGCACGAGAGCGAAATGAGAACGGCGGCGTGAGACGCGCGGCCTCGATTTGCGTAACCGGTTGTCCGGTCAAGGGAGAAGCGGGCTGATCCATCTTTGCGTCGCACAGGCGAGGTAGACCAGGAGCACAGGCTCACCGGATATTCGCGGTACTGAATCAGGGTCTTCATGGTATGTGTCAACCGGAGCTTAGTGCAAGCAAGCGCATCCAACCAACAACCTGACCAACAAAATGCGCTGTCTTGTGCGACCAGCGTGTTCTTAGGCAGTTCCCGCGGTCTTGTAAGTTGTTGTAATATCTACTCTTTCACACGGTGGAAGTCACAGGTTCGAATCCTGTAGCGCCCACCATATTCTTCAAGGGCTTACGGGGGATTTTGGTCTTCTGCGTTGCTCCAGAACGCTCCAATTGCTCCGCTATGTACCTCATCATGGTGCGACAGGGGAGCCCCGTCCACCAAGATCTTCCCAAGTGAAGGCCACGATCACGTCCTCGTGACATCGGAGCGACCCTGGATCTCCGGCACCATTTCATCATTCTCTTCGGTGAGAATTGTCTGCACGAGCCGCTGTTGTGCCTGCCGCTTTGCTTCGATCCGTGCCTGTGTGTAGATCTCGATCGTAAAGCGGGTGCTGGCATGGCGCATGAGTTCCTGGACGACCTTTACGTTCTCGCCATTCGCGATCAGTAGGGTTGAGTAGGTATGGCGGAACGTATGCCACCCGATCACTTTGCGGATTCCAGCAGCGCAATGCTGCGGGGCGGATGACCTTTTGCATCACGATGTCTGGCCAGAACGGTTGTTTCCCGCCGACGCGAGGGCTAGCGAATATCCAGTCGCTGGGGTTCTGATATTTGCTGCTCTCTTTCCAGAGCCAGAGATCAGCCGCCACACGCTCATCCAAGGGGGCCGGTTTGCGGGACGCCTCGGTCTTGCAGCTTCCAATCTTCCCTAAGTAAATGGACCGTTGGACATCGATGGTCAGGTTCGAAAAATCTACATCGAGCCACTTGAGAGCGAACAATTCGCTGCGTCTTAGCCCCGTCGTCACATCGAGCATAACCATCACGCGGAAGCATGAATCCAACTGCAGCAGAAGGCCCTGGATCTCATTGGGGTCCAGCACCTCCGGGGTAGTTTTACGCATCGCGCTTTGACGAACGAGGGTGATCGGATTTCTCCCCTGTTCGAGCCACTCATAGCGGATTGCATGATTGAACAGCACGCTGAATAGATTGCGGATCTTTGCTTTCGTTGGGTTGGCCAACGGGGTGCCGTCGGCCCGTTGTAACCCTCTCAGCCAATGTTGAACGGCAATGGTTCGTACGGCAGCAAGACCCATCTTTCCCCAGTGCGGCTGAATCCACTTCTTCATGAAATACCTGTACGCAATTCGTGTCGCGTGAGAATGCCAGTCGGCATTTGGCGAGAGCTCCGTGTGCACGTAATGATCAATCAAGTCGGCGATCAGACGAGGCTGCACAGGCCGGCGATTGCGATCCGCATTAACCTGCATTCGCAGCCCGTTTACGGCATGCAGCGCATCCTCTTTCGTCGGATACTGTTCGATGGTTCATATGACGGCGGTCCTGCGTACGCGTTTTCCCGCCATGTCATCCTCCCGCCACAGAAACTCCCAGCAATACGATCCAGACTTTCGCCCTGCACACCTGAGATAACCTCGTTGATAATGCCGTCCCATGTTGAATCCCTCCTGCAACGACCCTACCAACTCACCCATGGCAGTCGTCTGCCATCGTGCTGTTGTCCTAGGCAGATACATCGGGCCGATTTCCAAGGCAGGGCTTGGTGAAATGACGGGTCAGATTCAGAGTGCGGCGACAGGGCGTGGAGATGGAACCTGAGAGTCGGTGGATGCTAGCGCGTAATCCGGCCAGATCTCCCACAACAAGACTTCCGGGGAGTCAGGGGTTGCACTTCTACGAGTAGGGCGTTTTACGTCCAAGTGGCGGTGCCAACGCGGTTGCCGGATGCTGGCCGATTTCTCGGGAGTAATCTCCTACAAGCCATTTTCCGGCCAAGTTGGCGACTACGCAGCTACGCAGCGTGATCTCGCGGATTTCCGATAGGGCCTAATCACATCCAACTTCCAACGCGCACGAACCTAAGAACCGTCCGGGTCCGATTTCTTAGACTCGAAGTCCAAAGACTAGCTGTGAAAATAGACATGACAATCAGCATGGCGTGGACGAGAATCACCTTAGAACTGCGCACACCAAGCAAGGAGGGAGCGCGCGGGACACTGAGACTGCGCTGAAGCCTTCGAACCCCTAGTCTGTCGTGTTACGCTGTTCGCGTGATGGCGAAGATGACTTGTCGGCCACCGCTTCTGCTTCGTTTCAAGTGGGCCTGCGCCGCGATCGCGGCCACCCTAGGCTCATGTCTCATCTGCGTATTGTTGCTAGCAGGCGCGGTTCACGCCCTCGATCCGGACAAACACATCACCCAGTACCTACATACTTCCTGGCGAATACAAGATGGGTCCTTGCCGAAGGGCATGTGGTCGATTACGCAAACCTCTGACGGCTTCCTCTGGTTCGCGTCTGTTTCGCAAGGGATGTATCGCTTTGACGGTGTGCGATTTCGCCCCTGGACTTTGTCCGCGAACGGCAGAACGATCAGCCACGTTTCGAGAGTCCATGGCGACCGCGCAGGTGGGCTCTGGGCCCTGGGAACCCGTGAGATCGTTCACCTCAAGGGTGGGGTGGTCACCTCGTACTCCGAGGTGGAAGGACATCAATATTTCAGATCTCTCCAGGAGGGTCCTGACGGCTCCTTCTGGGCCGTCCGAGGCTCCAACGCTGCCGCAGGCGCGCCACTCTGCCGTTTCACCGACAACTCGCTGAAGTGTTTTGGAAAATCCGACGGTTTGCCGACCCCTCAAGCTGATGCCTTACTAGTCGATACGGACGGAAGCTTTTGGGTTGGAGGCCAGACAGCGCTTTTCCATTGGAGTAAGGGCGTCTCCCAGGTGTATCCCATTGAAGCGCTGAAATCGAACCTGGTGGGTGTAGGAGTAACAGCCCTGGCGCGTGGTCCGGATGGAACTCTCTGGGTAGGGTCAATTGCGGAAGAGCCCGGGCTAGGCTTGGGAAGATTAATTGGGGGCGCGGTCAAAGCATTTGTGACACCCGGCTTGGATGGGAGCAAGCTTTCCGTCGAGACCATGGCCTTCGACCACCAAGGGAGTCTTTGGGTCGGCACCCTCGATAAGGGATTGTTTCGGATACGTGGGAATGTAGTGGAGCATTACGGTCGGGCGGAGGGCCTGTCCGGCGATGGCATCTTTGCTTTCTTTGAAGACCGAGAAGGCATTTTCTGGGTCGTTACTACGGATGGAATCGACAGCTTCCGCGATCCGCGTGTCACCACCTTTTCGGCCTTGGAGGGCTTGGGGCCGGCTGCAGTAGGCGTTCTGGCCGGCAAAGATGGCACGATCTGGGTGTCAAACGCCGGGTCGCTCGATCATATCGTTAACGGACGCGTCACATCCATTCACCTGGGGGATGGTCTACCTCCGGGTGGGCAAGTCGCTTCCTTGCTCGAGGACTCTGCAGGAAACATGTGGGTGGGAGTAGAGTATGAGCTGTATCTGTTCAAAGATGGGCACTTCCGCCGCCGGATCCGCAGACGAGGCAACCAGCCGCTTGGACTGGTGCTGGGGATGGCCGAGGACATCGATGGGAATATTTGGGCGGAGTGTGCAGGCCCATGGCGCGGCCTTGCGCGTATCCGTGATTTCCAGGTACGTGAAGAGTTCCCCAAGCCGCAAATTCCGGCTGGACACGCCCTTGCTGCGGACCCAAACCGGGGAATTTGGATACAGATTTCAAAGGGGGACCTCGGGTTTCTTCGTAACGGCGCTTTCCAGAATTGGCCATTGAACCTAAGTAGTACGGCAATCGTCCAAATCGTCGCACGGGCAGACGGTTCAGTGCTTGTCCCCGCCCCTGAAGGGCTGGTGGAGGTGCGCCAAGGCAAAGTGCAGCGGATGACGAGTAAGAACGGCTTGCCTTGCGACGGCGTCATCTCTTTAGTCGAGGACAAGGAGAACCGCTGGTGGCTTTTTACCGAGTGTGGAGTTGTCGAGTTTCCAGATTCCGAGCTGCGGCGCTGGTGGGTCGATCCGGAAACGGTAATTCAGACCCACGTCTATGACGTATTGGACGGGGCGCGGACGGAAGGGCGCCCTTCGTTCAATGCAGCGGCTCACTCTCCTGACGGGCGCGTATGGTTTGCAAATGGATCTGTCGTGCAAATGGTGGACCCGGCCATGTTGTCGCAAAAAACGCTGCCGGCGGAGACTTATGTCGAATTGGTCGTCGTTGACCGGAAGGAATTGGCAGGAACCAGAAACCTCAAGCTCTCGCCGCACCCGCGAGAGCTGCAGATTGATTACACTTCGCCTACGTTTCTGATTCCACAGAGGGTGAAATTTCGCTACCGGCTCGACGGCTATGACCGTGATTGGCACGACGCCGGTACCCGCCGCCAGGCGTTCTACACGGATCTGCCTCCCGGCAAGTATTCCTTTCGAGTGATGGCATGCAACAGTGACGGCGTCTGGAACGACAATGCCGCCAAGCTTGATTTCTCTGTCGCCCCGGCGTACTACCAGACGAACTGGTTTCGCGCCCTCTGCGCGTGCCTCTTTATGGCGTTGCTGTGGGCGGCCTACTGGTGGCGTGTCCGGCAAATGCATCATCAGTTCGAGATGACGCTGGACGCGCGTGTCGGCGAGCGCACACGAATTGCGCGGGATCTTCACGACACTCTGTTGCAAAGCTTCCACGGTGTGCTGCTGCGGCTCCAAACCGTATCGTTCTTGCTGCCTGAGGGGGAGCCGAAAGAGAAGCTAGACAGCACGATCGAGCAGGCGGCTGAGGCGATCACCGAAGGCCGGGATGCGGTGCAGGGATTGCGCGATTCGACAACTCAAACCAATGATCTGGCACTGGCGATAAGCACCCTCGGAGAAGAGCTCGCAGCGGACTCAACCGGCCACCGCCCTGCATTCCGTGTAGCCGTTGAGGGCCAGTCGCGGAATTTGCATCCCATCCTCCGCGACGAAGTGTATAAGATTACTGCCGAAGCACTTCGGAACGCTTCTCTTCATGCAAACGCAAAGCAGGTCGAGGTCGAAATCCGCTATGACAAAGAGCAATTCCGCTTGCGGGTGCGGGATGACGGAAAGGGCATCGATGCAGCGGTTCTCTCGCAACAGGGGAAGGAGAGACACTTTGGCTTGCCGGGCATGCGGGAACGCGCCACACTCATAGGCGGCAAGCTGACAATATGGAGCGAAGTCGATGCAGGAGCGGAACTGGAACTGCGCATTCCTGCTAGCATCGCCTACGCGGCGCGGCGACGTTCGTGGCTGTCGCAAGCATTTGCCGCGAAGACAAAGCAGTGAAGTAGGAGACCGGTCATGAGTGCCGACAACCTCGCGAATTCGAATTCTTGCGGTTGACGACCATCCATTCGTGCGCGAAGACCGCTGAAAATCCTGAAACTCCTCGCAAGCCGTACACAATTTGCTGCGTTTCGGATCCGTACTGGGAAACGCGCCAGGGTCTACGAATGCTATTGGGCGCATTTCGCGGCGGAAAACCACTTGTCGGTATAGTCGGCATGTCGTCGAAGTGCCGCGGTAAGATTATCGGCTGGGCTAGAGCTCTCGTTCTGAGTTTCTTGCCCAAATCACCCCTAAAGGAGCTTCGGCTCCTTTTTGTGTGCGTACGTGATTTGAATCGCACCATCCGTCCAGGCAAGTGCTAGACCTGACGTCGCGGAATCCGTGCCGTCGAATCTACCGTGGCGGACAGTCGGCGCAGCTCGGCGAGTGAAAAAGAAAGCAATAGAGACAAGCTTGTCTCGGAAGTGACCCAGCCAGCACCGGATCCACTTTTGTCACACTTTCCGAGGCGTGTAAACTCGGTTGATGGCTAAAGGCAAGGGAAGGAAAGGCACGCGTAAAGCCGCGGATGTGAAAATCGCGGATACGGTTGAGAAGAATCTTGACCTGAAGAAAGCCGAAACGCTGTTCGACGAACTGTCGCACCTCGCCGGCAAGAAATTCAGGGATCGGATGCAGCGGGTGAAAGAGGTCATCCGTGAACGTCAGAAAGGCGTGATTTAAGGGCCTCGAACCCTGACCAACAACTCAACCAACAAAATGCGATGTCTTGTGCGACTTGCGTGTTCTTAGGCAGTTCCCGCAGTCTTGTAAGTTGTTGTAAAGCCTATTCAGGCCAGATTCACACGGTGGAAGTCACAGGTTCGAATCCTGTAGCGCCCACCATATTTTTCAGGGGTTTACCAGCAACAGCCAAAAAGCCCCGTTCCACAAATCTTCCACAATTCACTGGATCATCTCCGTGGCTAGGCCCATCTCCCGAAGGAATGCGCCTTGAGCCGCCCGCGTTTCATCGCCGTCGCCTTGGGTGTAAAGGTCGAGCGTCGTCTGAATACGGCTGTGGCGAAGCAGGCTCTGGACCGTCTTAGGCTCGGCCTTGCCCTTATTCACCAGCCAGCTTGAGAGAGAGTGCCGGAGATTGTGTAGGCCGAAACGGTAGCCGTCCGGTATACCAAGCCCAGCCGCTTTGGCGGCTAGCCGGAGGTGATCGGCTACAAATACGGCAGGCGATAGGGGAACCTTGCCGTCTGCCTTGAACGAGGGAAACAGAAAATCCGTCTCCTTCGCGAAAGGCGTCTTTTCCTTCCAAGCCTGCAGAAGTTGCGCGAGGGCCGGGTGCATGGGCACATGACCTTCACTCCTGCGGGTCTTGGTGGGTCCGTCACTTCCACGCCACCAACGCTTCGTTACCGCGATCCGGTTCTCGTCCCATAGCACGTCTGCCCAGCGCAGCGCGAGAAGTTCCGATGCGCGGAGCGCGGTAGCAGCGCAGGTGAGGATGAGAATGCGGTGCAGCGGATTGGCGAGGCTCTCGATGATTTCCCATGTCTGTTTAGGGGTTACGAGGATGGCCTTGTAATCGGTAGTGGAGCGGGTCTCGACGGGAAGCACCGGGTTGTTCTTCACGAGCTGGTGCAAGGCACCGATGCGATAGATCCGAAGCATGATGCCACGAACCTTCGATACGGTCGTCCACGCCAAGCTTTTATCGGTGTGAAGCTTGAGCCAGTGCTGTGCTCCCCATCTCGGCGAATGATGCCGACGTTCTGAGTGGGCGCAATGTGCCGCGTCGCGCCGCCCCTTTTCAAGTCGAGCCGGCTTCAGCCGGCGGTACAAGCTGTCGTCAGCTAAAAGCCGACTCACGGTGTGGGTCACTTGGACGCGGGCCTGAAGGCCCGCTCTACCGGTCACAGCAACGGCGGAAATCTCCCGTTCTAAGTTGCAGAAGATGGACACTCAGGGCAACGCGGGAGCCGAAGCGAGCAGCGAAGTTTTTGGTTTACGCAGTGGGCATGCGCAACTTACAATCTGTCACCGCCGCAGTCCCGGAAAATCTACGTACTTAGGGCCGACTGGCCGCTCACGACGAGAGGCTTCGTTGCCCGTAATACTGCCAGCAGGACCCGGCCGAGCAGATACCGTATGCCACAGAAGCCTGACAGTCGCCGGAAGAACGCCGCGGCGTCGCCTCGCCGGAACGTCAGGACCGCGTCCGCACGGATCTTCATGGCTCGACGGATCACGGGCTCGGTTTGTGGCGCGATTTTCGCGGCGATCGCCTTGTCCATGACGCCCTCGGCGCACGGCCTCGAGGAAACCATCCCCGAAGCCTCGATGACGGTCGATCAGGCGGTACAGATCGCAATTGCGAATAATCGTAATCTCAAAATCGTTTCGCTCGGCCTGAACGGATCCAAAGAGAAGCTCGAAGCAGACAAGACGCGGCGGTATCCCTCGTTCAGCACCTACGTCTTCGCCTCACAGCTTTTACAGCCGATCAGCTTCACCGTGCCGGCCGGGCAATTCGGAATGTACCCGGGGATTGGCCCGATCCCCGCTGCCAGTACCCCGATCACGACACCCAGTCAGCCAACGGCGTATGTCGTAGCGAACGCCTCGCAGCCTCTGCTGACGCTGTACAAGATCAACATCCACATTCAGGGACAGGAACTATCGGTGCAGCAGTCCGCGCAGAAAGTGCGCGAGCAGCGTATTTCGCTCACCGACGATGTGCGCCAGGCTTATTACAAGGTGGTCCAGATACAGAACGCCGTTGAGGCAGAGGACGCGAGCATCAAGCAATATGAAGAGCTCGATCGTATTTCTACGCAATACGTGCTGGAGAAAGTTGTCCTCAAGTCCGAGAGTCTCAATGTAAAGGCCAAGCTGGCGGAGGAGGAGTACAAGCTGTTGCAATCGCAGGACCAGCTGCAGACGGCGAAAGAGACGTTGAACAATCTGCTGGGCCGCGACATCAATACCCAATTTCGCGCCGTGAACGTCACCTCCCTCTCTCCGGAAGAAGATAATCTTGCGGCGGCCGAGGCGCTGGCCCTGGAGCAACAGCCCAAGATCAAAGAAGCGGAGATCACCGTGAAGCAGGCGGAGAATGCGCGTCGTTTCGCTAAGTCACAGTATCTGCCCGACCTGGGAGCATCGTTCCATTACCTGTCGCCGTTTGGCATTAACTTTGTTCCGACCAACATTATGGGGCTCGGATTCGAATTCAACTGGGAGCCCTTCGAATGGGGCCGGCGCAAGCACGAGGTAAACGAGAAGGTGATCGAGGTCGAGCAGAGCAAGTTGAATCTCGATGACACCCGGGCGCAGACCCTGATTAACGTGAACACGCAGTTTCGCGCGCTGCACGAAGCGCGAGTGCTGGTGGCAGTGGCCGAGGCAAAACGCGAATCGTCCCGGGAAAAACTGCGCGAGGTCACGGCCCAGTTTGAGCAGAAAACCGCACTGCTGCGCGACGTCCTACAACAGCAGTCGTCGCTGGAAAGCGCCGATTCCGACTACAACGAGGCAATGGCCGAGTTCTGGACAACGAAGGCCAGCTTCCAGAAAGCTATTGGCGAGGAGTGATGACGATGGACATTATGCGCGGAAAAACGCGGGGTCCGGCAGGCATCCAGAGGGGAGTCCTGGTGACGCTGGCGGCGACCGCCGCTATGATGGCGTCCTTCGCCGGATGCAGCAAGGCAGCTTCGGAAGTCCCGCCGCTGGTTCCGGTCCGCACAACCGAGGTGCAGACTGTCGACACCGGGACGGGCAACACCTACTCCGCCAATATCCAGCCGTATCAGCAGGTGGATTTGTCATTCAAATCGAATGGATACCTGGCGAGCATTCGGCAGGTGCGCGACGCAGACGGACACATTCGTAACATCGATCAGGGAGACTACGTCACCAAGGGAACGGTGCTGGCCACCGTGCAGCAGGATGACTTCCAACAGAAACTCGAACAGGCCAAAGCCTCGCTCGCACACGCCCAAGCGGAGAGCGACAAAGCCAACCTGTCGTTTGGACGCATCTCCGCGCTGTACAAGGTGGGAGCTGCTACCAAACCCGACTACGACGACACGAATGCGCAGGTCTTGAGCACTCAGGCCGCCGTCGACAATGCGAAGTCGCAGGTGACCGAGGCGCAGATCGCGCTCAATTATTGCGAGTTGCGTGCGCCTTTCGATTCGTGGGTGCTGAAGCGGAGCGTCGACGTGGGCACTCTGGTAGGTCCGGCGACCAATGGTTTCACCCTGGCGGACACGCGGTCGGTGAAAGCGGTCTTCGGCGTACCCGATACGGCCATCCGTACCGTGCGTCTGGGAAGCCCGCAAAGCATTACCACCGAGGCTCTGCCCGGCACGTTCTCTGGACACGTGACTTCGATTTCGGCGGCGGCCGATCCGAAAAGCCGCGTCTACTCGGTCGAGGTCCGGATTGACAACCCGAAGAACGAGCTAAAGGCCGGCATGATTGCTTCGCTCAACATCGGGAGTGGGCGGCCGATCGCGCGCGTCATAGTGGTGCCGTTGACGGCAGTCGTGCGAAGTCCGGGAAACATGAACGGCTTTGCCGTCTACGTGACCGACGGCACGGGAGATACGGTGAAAGTGCATACACAGGACGTGAAGCTGGGCGATACCTACGGCAACCTCATTGCGGTAACGCAGGGGTTGAACAATTCAGATCGTGTGGTCACCTCAGGAACCAACATGATCAAGAATGGTCAGCAAGTGAGGGTGATTCCGTAAGCGTGTTTTGATGGCGAGGGTCGAGAGAAGAGTTGGCGGCCAATGACGAATGAAGAGGCACAAATCGGGGTGAAGCCCACAGGGAGCAATAAAAAGGCGTTATGACGGCGCACCTGAAAGTGCGCCCCTTCAAATCGCTCGATTGAATTGCTAAATGGCAACGCATCACAAATCCGACGCCGAGATCATCGCCACCACTCATGGCGTGGCGCGGTTCTTTACCGAGCATCGCCAGGTTTCACTGGTCCTGCTACTGGCGACGTTTGTGTGGGGGTGGTTCGGCTATCAGAACATGCCGAAGCGCAAGGATCCGAACCTGCCGGTCCGAGTCGCGTCGGCACAGTGTTCGTGGCCAGGAGCCACTACTGAGCAAGTCGAGCAACTGATCACGCGTCCCATCGAGCAGGCGGTCGCGCTGAACTCAACGCTCAAACCGTCGAGTCCTTCCGACTTCGGAATTCGTTCTCTCAGCTTCCCCGGCTTGTCGGTCGTTTACGTTCAGCTCAACGACAATGTGAAGGACAAGGAGAAGCAATTCTCCGACATGAACCTGAAGCTGAATCAACTGTCCCTGCCCAGAGGGGCCGGGCCGATCCAGTTCAACAGCAATTTTGGCGATACGGCCGCGCTGATGTTGACAGTTGCGAGCCCTATGGCTACCCCGACCGAGGTGGCGCTGCGCGCCATCGCAATTCGCAAGGCGATTGAGACGACACGCTCCCAGCTCCCAAAGAGTGCTCCGCAGCCGCGCGTCAGCGTCATCTACGCCTTCCCGCTGTCGGTTGCTCCGGGACCCGTGCGGCAGGACTTCGAGAACATTGCGCGCATCGCTCAACGCAACAAAACGCTTAACGATCTTCACTTCTTCGACGGCCCGGGATATGTCGGGCTCGATGCCAGCACGAACCTGGACGATGCCACCATTCGCCAACGCGGCGAACAGCTGATTCAGACGAACCTGCACCGCTCGGAAATCCATCCCGATACCTGGCAGCCGGCGATCATTCGCGATACGGCCGACACGGAGAAGGAACTCGCGGCGGTTGCTGGAGCCAAGTACTCGTATCGCGACCTGGACGACTACACCGAACTGATCCAGCGCACGTTGCAAGGGGTAACTGAAACTTCGAAGGTCTCGCGCTCTGGCGTTCTGGCCGAGCAGATTTACCTCGACTACTCCCAGCAGCGGCTGGCACAGTACGGTTACGACCCATCCAAGTTGAAAGACATTCTGGGAGCGCAGAACATCACGCTGCCGGGAGGCTCGCTCGAAGTCGGCCCGAAAGACATCAACATCAATCCCTCGGGTTTGTTTCCCGATGCCAAGGCTATCGGTGATGTGATCATCGGAGTCTCGTCGTCCAACAGCCCGGTTTATCTTCGCGACTTGGTGGACATCACGCGCGGCTACCAGAGTCCGCCCAGCTATCTCAATTACCTGACCTGGCGTGACAGCAGCGGCAACTGGATTCGCAGCCGTGCGATTACCCTCGCCATTTTCATGCGCGATGGCCAGCAGATCGACCTGTTCGGCCGCCATGTCCAGGAAAAGATGGAGAGCGTCAAGCAGTATCTTCCAGACGACCTGGTGATGGTTCATACCTCGGACCAGCCGGTCCAGGTCAAGGAGCAAATCGATCTCTTCATGGATGCGCTCTACGAAGCCATTGGGCTGGTAGTGCTCGTTTCGCTGATCGGCTTCTGGGAGTGGCGCTCGGCGCTGCTGATGGCGATTTCCATTCCGATTACGCTCGCGCTCACCTTCGGATTCATCTATCTCCTCGGCATCGATGTCCAACAGGTGTCGGTCGCCTCGTTAATCATCGCGTTGGGCCTGTTGGTTGACGATCCTGTGGTGGCAGGCGATTCGATCAAGCGCATGCTGTCCGAAGGTCAGCCGCGTCTGGTTGCGCCGTGGCTAGGTCCGACGAAGATTGCCACGGCTATCCTGTACGCCACGATTACTAATATCGTCGCCTATCTGCCCTTCCTGCTGGTGTCGGGAAATACCGGCGAGTTCCTCTTTAGCCTGCCTATTGTGATGACGTGTGCGCTGATTGCTTCTCGATTGGCCTCAATGAGCTTCATTCCACTGCTGGGCTACTACATCCTGCGACCTGACAAGGAGCCGGAGAAGCCGATCGCCGTCCGGCGCAGCACAGGGTTCACGGGGCGGTATGCGGCGGTGGCGAAATTCGCGATCGAACATCGCTGGAAGGTCGTTGCCGGCTCGCTGGCTTTCCTGGTGCTCGCGGGCTTTCTGTTCACGCAGCTCAAGACGTCGTTTTTCCCGGACGACGTGCAATATTGGTCTTATGCGGACGTATGGCTGCCCAACGACGCAAACTTCGATGCTACTAACCGCGCAGCACAGCACGTGGAGCAGATTATCCGCGAGCAGGCCGACGTTTGGGGCAAGAAGCATCCTGACAAGAACGGCAATCCTTCTCACATTTTGCGTTATGTGACCACATGGGTAGGAGGCGGAAGCCCTCGCTTCTGGTTCTCGCTATCCCCCCAGCCGCAGCAGCTCAATTACGCCGAAGTTCTGGTCGAACTCACCGAGAAAGAAGCCACGCCGCAATTCGTCGACGCGGTGCAGCCGATCCTCTCGGCGAACATTCCCGGCGTCCGTGTCGATCTTCGCCAGCTTCAGACGAATCCGGTGAACTATCCCATTGAGGTCCGCATTTCCAGCCAAGCGGATGTTGGTACCGCCGGAAGCGCGCGGGATATCCAGACCATGCGTCACCTGGCGTCGCAGGTCATCGACATTCTGCAATCGGCCCCCGAGGCTGCGCGCGTTCGTAATGAATGGGACGCCGAGAGCTCGCAGGTGAGCCTGGTGGTCGATCCCGATCGGGCCAATCTGGCCGGCATAACCAACACGGACGTGGCGAACTCCGCGACCAGCGCCATGAGCGGCACGCCGGTCACCTCTCTGCAAGATGGCGACAAGAATATTCCAGTGGTGGCGCGCCTCAAAATGGATGAACGCTCGCGCCTCTCGGACATTCAAAACCTATACGTCTTCGGCGCGCAAAGCGGCAACAAGGTCCCGTTGGTGCAGATCTCCAATGTTCAGAACAGCATGGCAACGGACCGCATCATCCGCATCGACCACTTTCGCTCGATGTCGATCCTCGCTTTCGCCCAACCCGGCCACTTGCCCTCGGAGGTCACCAGCATCGCTATCCCCAAGCTGAAGGAATTCCAGAAAACGATGCCTCCCGGATATCGCCTTACGATTGGCGGTGAGTACGACAAGCAGCAAGTCGGGTTCCGTAACCTGGCGGTCGTGCTGGCGATTTCGATTTCCGCGATCTACCTTGCGCTGCTCTTTCAGTTCAACAATGCCATCAAGCCGATGCTGGTTTTCGCGGCCGCTCCTTACGGAGTCGCCGGGGCCGTCATCGCCTTATGGATCATGAATACTTCATTCGGCTTCATGGCGTTTCTCGGCATTGCCAGCCTGATAGGCGTGATCGTTAGCCACGTAATTGTCCTTTTCGATTTCATCGAGGAGATGCACGCCCAGGGCGAGCCATTCGAAGAAGCTGTGATCGACGCGGGTATTATTCGTCTTCGCCCGGTCATGATCACCGTCGGAGCCACGGTGCTGGCGCTGTTCCCCCTGGCCATGCACGGTGGCCCACTGTGGCAGCCCCTGTGTTACGCGCAGATCGGCGGTTTGACAGTCGCGACATTCATCACGCTGCTGATGGTGCCGGTTTTTTATTCGATTTTCGTATTGGATCTAAAGATTTTGAAGTGGGGCGAGGAGGATGAACCACCGGCGGAATTGTCTGCGGCAGCGTCACATAGTGTCGCGACAAGCGCATCGGCCAACGTCATGGGCCATTGAGCGCCCTGAATCCTGTCCTTGCGAGGGACCCACGAAAGGCCTGCCTTGAGGCAGTCAACAATTTGCTTTCGCTATAGCAAAGCGACGGTATCTCAGTCACGATGTTCAACCACGAAGGAGATTTCATGAAGCTACACCGCACTTCCACGATGGTCGCAATCTTCACCGTCGCCGCTACGCTCTCCATCGCAGCTTCTGCCCAGACCGGCGGAGGAGACAAGGCCGAAATCCTGCAGAAGCTCAAAGCCTCATCTGCGGAAAACAAGCAGAAGCTCCAACAGTACACGTGGCTGGAGACCCAACAAGCGACCCTGAAGGGCGATGCCAAACCGCCGCAATCTTTCTCGTGCCAGTATGGTCCCGATGGCCGGGTAGAGAAGACGCCGCTCGGCGCTCCTCCGGAACCTCAGCAGAAAGGCGGAAAATTCAAACAGAAAGTTGTAGCCAAGAAAACCGCTGAAATGAAGGACTACATGCAGGATGTGAAGGGCCTGCTCGCGCTCTATGTGCCGCCGAATCCGCAGCGCATGCAAGCGGCTTACCAGGCGGGCCACGTCACCATCAATTCGACCCTCGGATCGAACCAGGCGCAGATCGTCTTCCACGACTACGCGCAGCCCGGCGATCAGATGACGGTCTCGTTCGACAGCGGGACCAAGAAAATCCAGTCGCTTAACGTGAACACGTATCTCGATCAACCGAAGGACGTTGTCACCCTGGCGGTACAGTTTGCGAGCCTGCCGGATGGAACGAATTACCAACAGCAGATCGTGCTCGATGCCAAAGCGAAACAGATGCAGGTGACGACCACGAACTCGAACTATGCCAAGCGGGTGCAATAAGGAAAGCAGTTGTCGGTTATCAGAGCTCGGTTCTAAGTCAGAGCGATTCGACGATATCGTCAGTCACAACCGCGCCTCATGAAAACCGGCGAGTGCCGCCAGAAGAACGGGGCGCCCTCGGGTGCCCAGTTGTTTCAATTCCATCTGAATGTGTAAATTGTTAGAGTCCCACCCCGGGATCTGACCATCGGCAACCGGCTACTGACCAAGGGTGTCTCAGTCCCCTTCGACCGAGCATGCCACCTTCATCTCCGCGCATACCTTCAAGACGCCCTGTAGTACCAGCGAAGTGGCTGTAGGCCCCGTCTGCGTAAGGTTCGAGGCAATGATCAGTTGACTTAATTTATCGCCCCCCAGAGGCTGGGCTTGCAGCGTGGCTTCCTGTGTGCCGTTGGTGAATTCGATTCGCCGTTTCTTGTCGTCACTCTTCGTGACCGTGATCCCCTGGTGAGTCTTCAGTCCGTTTAATGCGGTGCTGTACACCTTGTCAGCAGGGGCCTCAAGAACCACGGTAGCGACATCATAGCCCGGGCCGTTGGCCGGCTTATGACTCAACTGCTGAACTTGCCCTGAGACCGCCTTGGCCACCATGACCCATTGCGCGTTAGCCGTCGCAACCGACAACAATGATCCCGCGCCGATAACTGCCGTCATCAGCCGCATACGTATGGACATACGTGTTCCTCCAAAGAACCTGCGAATGAGAGTGAAGCAATGTGCAGAGTGTCCAAAGTGTACCCAACCATCTTCTAGTGTCAACGCAAATCTCGCGAGGTAGCGGGGAGACTCACGATTCCAGTGCACCAGTGCGCAGCATCTCGTTCGCAATCACCGCCTGGCCTAGCGAGATGCCCCCGTCGTTAGGTGGAACCAGCGAATGCAGGTAAACGTTGAACCCAGTGCTGCGTAATTGCGCAACCGTGCGTTGGAGAAGATACATGTTCTGAAAAGTTCCTCCGCTCAGGCAAACACGGTCGAGCCCGTCCTGCCGGCGAATGCGCTCGCACACTTCGGCAATCAATGCGGCAATCGTGTTGTGGAAGCATGCAGCGATGTAGCTGGACGGTGTTCGCTTCCTCACATCGCGAACCACGGCCTCGATCGTCGGTCGCATGTCAACTCGTATCGGATCGCCGTCTTCCGTGCCGAACGGATAGCGATCGTCGACAGAGGGGTCGGCGATGACTTCCAATTCGATGGCCGCCTGGCCTTCGAAGTTCACCTCCTGGCGCAAATTCACGAGCGCGGCGACAGCATCAAATAGGCGCCCCATCGACGACGTCTCGAAGCAATTGATGTTGCGCTGGAGCGTTGAAGTCACGAGCGAAACGTGTTTCTCCGGAAGATCGCGAACGAAGGCTAGACCGTCGGGAATCTGGGAGCCAAAGGTATCGCACAGGTAGCTCAGCGCCACGCGCCAGGGATGGCGCACGGCGGCATCCCCTCCCGGCAGCGAAATGTAACGAAGATGGGCGCGGCGCTCGAAGCCGGAGAAATCGGCCACCAGGAATTCGCCTCCCCAGATCTTGCCGTCGGTCCCGTATCCCGTGCCGTCGAAGGCCACACCAATCACTTTCTCGCGCAGGCGATTCTCCGCCATGCAACTGGCAATGTGAGCGTGGTGGTGTTGCACACCGACCTTGAACTCGACGGGCAACTGCTGCGCAAATTGGGTGCTGATGTAGCGAGGATGCAGGTCGTAAGCGACGGCGCCCGGTTCGACACGAAACAGCTTCTTCAGGTTTGACAGCGTTTCCTGAAAGAAGACCAGCGTCTCGTAATTTTCAAGATCGCCGATATGCTGGCTCATGATCGCATAGTGGTCCTTTGTAAGAGTGAAGGTGTTCTTCAACTCGGCGCCACAGGCCAGGATTTCGCGCAATTTCCCACCCAGGTCAACCGGATGGGGGACGTACCCGCGAGAACGGCGCAGCACGCGCTCGCGGCCCTCGAAGGTGCGCACCACCGAGTCATCGGCGCGCATGTAGATATCACGATTGTGAAAGACGAACCAGTCGGCGACCGTCTGCAAGCGGCGCCAGGCTTCTTCATTCGAAGTAACGATCGGCTCCTCGCTGAAGTTGCCACTGGTCATCACCAGCGCCATGAACTCCGAGGGCTGCGTAGGCGAGTCGCTGAACAGCAGATAATGCAGAGGGCGTGTAGGGCAACATTACGCCCAGGGTGTTGTTGCCAGGCGCGATTGCCTCGGGCATTGAATCCTTACGACGCCTCAACACAACCACAGGCCGTCGCGGGCTCAGCAGTGCCGCGCGCTCCTCCTGCGAGACGACGCAGAAGCTTTCGACCGATGCAATATCACGAGCCATCAGAGCAAAAGGCTTGTCGCTACGCCGTTTGCGCTCACGCAGCAACCGCACCGCCCCATCATGCTGCGCATCGCAGGCAAGCAGAAAACCGCCGAGTCCCTTAACGGCAACAATCTTCCCTTCCCGCAGCAACTCCCGAGCGCGCGCAATGATCGCCCGCGAGTTCGCGGCGATGAACGCGGAATCGTCCGGAAATGCCGAGCCTGAGTGGGCCAGCGCCAATGCGGGCCCGCAGTCGGCACATGCATTGGGTTGAGCATGGAAGCGGCGATCGGCAGGGTCTTCGTATTCCGCCTGGCAGGGCCCACACATGCGGAACGACGACATCGTTGTCATCGGACGGTCGTATGGAATGTCCTGAATAATGGTGTAACGCGGGCCGCAGTTGGTGCAGTTGGTGAAGGGATAGCCGAATCGCCGATTGGCCGGATCGCCGAAATCTCGCCAACAGTCGTCACAGGTTGCCATATCGGGCGAGACCAGCACGAATTCGCCAGGTTCAGACTTGCTGTGACGGATGACAAAAGCCGAATCCCCTTGTGCCTTTAGGTCGGCGACAGTTACTTCTTCGATCAGAGCTAAGGGCGGCGGCCGATGCCGCAAGGTGTCGAGGAAATCCTGCACGTTTCCCTCGGCACCTTCAATCTCGATGGTCACACCCGCGGACGAGTTCAGGACATAGCCCATCAGGCCCAGCGAGCGCGCCAGGTTGTAGACGAACGGCCTAAAGCCCACCCCTTGGACGATGCCACGTACGCGAATCAACTTACGGGTCGTCAAGGTAGGTGGCGTGATCGACATTTTGGGGAGAATAGCAGAAATTGGATGGCTATCCGGCGACAGCAACGTCGGCCGGGGCAGAGTCTGCTACCCAGATGGGAGACTCTACGCGGTGCAGCCGCACCATGCGCCACAGGAAGAATAACGCCGCGATCCAGCACACAATGACCGCAACGATGGAGGCCTCTGGGCCGAACGCGCCTCCGGTGAGAGGATTCGGCCCGTGCAAGCTGCCCGTGAGCAACGATCCCTTTGAGGAGGACCCCGAAACCGACATACCGAAGATGGAGCCTTCGGTGAAATTCCAACCGAGATGTAACCCAATGGGAAGCCATAGCCGCTGCGTGGCCGCATAGGCTGCACCAAGCAAGATTCCAGCCTCAAGCGCGATTGCAATCGAACTCCACACGGTTGCGCCCTTATTGAAGGCGTGTCCCATGCCGAACAGGCCGGAAGTGATTGCGAGGGCACCCCAGGTGCCAAGTACCTTTGAGATCAAGCGAAAGAGAAAGCCGCGAAAGAGAATCTCTTCGAGCACTGCCGCCAAGAGCGACAGGAAGAATCCGCTCGCAAGCCCCTGGAGACCACCCCATCCAGACGGGCGATAACAGCCGACGGCCCAGAGCACCATCATCACGGTTGTGAACAGTGCAAAGCCGAGGCTGACCCCGAAGAGAAATTCACCAAGTCCGGCGCGAGCGACCAACTCCGAGGGCTGGCGGCGTTCGATCCAGCGGGCACCTGCGAGGTAGCAAGCGACCAGAACCACCACCAGCAGCGCCATACCAATCTTGCTGGGGATGCGGCCGCGAATCACAGCCTGCACTCCGAAGAAAACGAGCAGCACCGCCAGCAGGTTCAGCGCGCCGAATCCGACGCTTCGCCACTTGCGTCTCATTCTGCCTCCATCTTGAGAGAAATGCGGAAATGGAATTCCCGCGCGAGATCAGGACTGCCGGGCCTCTACGACTCGGATTTCGCTTCGTCCTTGCTTTCTGCCGCCAGCCGATGCATTTCTTCGGAAATTTCGCGACGCCGGCGCGCACGCCCTGTCTGCGCCTCATCGCTCGCGAGACTAGGCGGAAGAGCGTTGTCATGGCCATCCATTTCTTTCAAGACAGCCAACTCTTTCAGTAGCTGCATCATTTCTTCCGATTTCTCGTGGCTCATACCGGCGAAGGTACACGGGGCAAAATTCTCCGTCAATGATGAACACCGCACCTACGTTCATCGTTCATTCACAAACTGAGGCTGTTACGAAACACGCGAGCACGGAAGGAACAAAGGCATCTTTAACCTCCGGGGAAGCTTTCCGAGATTGCTTTAAGGCGGCGGGGTTGCGGCCGGCAGATGCGCCTGTTTAGTTAGGAGGCCAGCGCTGTCCGGAAGGCAACTCCACCCAGCACCTTCAGCATGCGCTTCAGGTTGTAGGCCAAGGTGGCCAGGCTCATTTCGGTCTGCGCTCCCATTCTTCCGCGTAGCAGAAATCGTGGATGGCCGAAGATGTGGTACTTGAGCGCAGCGAAGGGATGTTCCGCTAGACAACGACGCCATCGCATGATCTCTGCCTTCGCGCGCTGCTGCATGCGCTGCAAGGCCTCTTCGTATAGGTGACGCTGCACGGAACGTTGTGGCGCGTTGGTGCATTGCGACTTCAGCGGGCAGCTCCCACAGATTTGCGGCGAAGCCATATAGACCACCCGCTTTTTGTGGGGTTGTCGTTGTTTGCGGCGCAGGATTTGCTGAGCCGGACAGCGCAAGGTGTCGCTGTTTCGTCATACGTAAATTGGCTGCGGTCGAATAAGTTGCCATCTCCCCGATTGTTCACGCCGCGCTGCACCGGCACATGGGGCACGATGCCGTGGGCTTCGCAGGCTTGGGCCTGCTCACCGTTGGAATAACCGGCATCGGCCAGCACGTTCAGCGACGCCGGATCGCCCACGGCGTGTTTGGCGGCTTCGGCCATAGGCAGCAGGCTGCGCTCATCGTTGCTTTCCGTCGTGACCTGCTGCGCCACGATCAGCCCGTGTTCCGCATCCACCGTTAACTGCACGTTGTAACCTGGCCGTTCTCCGTCGGTGGTACGCATGAAGCGGGCTTCCGGCTCGGGATCCTGCTTCAATTTCTCCAGCGCCGCAGTCACCGCGCTGGGGTCAATCACCCATTCTTCCTCCTCGTCGGCCCGATCCAGTTGCTCCAGATAGCGCTTCACCGCATCGCGCTCGCGCACCCGGTGGGCACTGCTCACGGCGCGAAACTTGGAACCATCGATGGCCACGGTCTCACCCCGCACCAGTCCCACCTGGCGCGCGAAAGCCACCAATTGGCAGCCCGATTCGCTCACCGCTTCACTATGCATCCGCCGGAACTCGGCGATGCTCTTATAGTCCGGCTGCAGCCGTCCCAACAGCCACATCACTTCCACATTGCGCTGGCATTCGGCTTCCAGCCGCCGCGACGAGCGCACCTGGTTCATATATCCGTACAGGTACAGCTTCAGCAGATCGCGCGGATCGTAGCCCGGCCGCCCGGTTTCCGCCGGCTCCGACCGCACGAACCCCAACTCCGCTATCAACAACCGATTCACAAAACCTTCGACCACCCGACACAGGTGGTCGCCCGGAATCAATTCGTCTAGAGTTACGGGAAACATCGTCACCTGCTCCCGCGCTTCCCCTCGGATGTAAGCCATGTAAGATGCCCTCGCTCGCAAGCGCATCTTCTCATTGCTTCCAGTTTTCGCCTAGCGTCTTGCTGGATTCCCGCGCGAGTTTCGTAACAGCCTCTGAAGCGCGGCCCCCAGTCGATCTCATCCACCGTATCGAAATACTCGGCGATCAGTTGCTTTCTTCGCGACAGCCGATAACGCCCGCACATAGCGTCTCCCGTTCGCCAAGTAGGACATTTTATCGAGTCACAGGGAAGACCTACCGGCTACGGAATTCAATACCGCAGGAGTCAGCTGCGTATGCTCAGGCATTTTCGGATTTCAGAGCTGATGAGGCGGTGATCACTCGCCGGTCTTCTCCCTTATTATATATGTACTCCTCCGGCGGCGACGCGCGCCGTAATCGGCCTAGCCAGTTTTCTTGCTCTGCCCGGTCTTTCAAGTTGTCCCCATTTCAGCAGTTTGCAAGTGGGTCCCTGTCCCGATTTGACGGGACTACTAGATCACGGCGAAACTGCGTCCACTTCGCTCGGAAAGGAGGTACTTCGGAGCGATGAGCGTCACCACCAACCAGACCCGGGGGCTGAACCTCCCTAAGTCCAAACCGCCCCTCGTTCCGGTGACACAGGAGAACGTTCACAACTGGTGGGCCCTGTTCGTTAACCGCAAGGCCTACACCCGGCAGTCAGCCAACCCGCACCCAGAAACGGGGCGGCATTATCACTATCAACCTAAGAATAAGGACAGCGGGCAGCCGCTAGAGCTCGACGCGGCGACCGTCCGCAAACACTTGGCCGGCTGGCTCACCATCGGCCTTTACGCCATCAACTCTCAATCGCAGCGCTGTAAGTGGATCGCCATTGACGCCGACTACGACGACGCGTTCTTCGACCTGGGCAAGCTGAAAAGTGAGTTGGAACTGGACGGCGTCTCGGCAGCTCTAGAAATGTCACGCCGTGGCGGTCATCTATGGATCCTATCCGAGCAACCACTCCTGGCGGAACAGTGCCGGGTCTACATCTATAACGTCGCGCTCCGATTGGGCGTTCCGATCAAGGGAGCGGCGGGGTTGCGGGATGGAATCGAGATCTTCCCTCGGCAAGATCGGCTCGCTCCCGCTGAATTCGGCAATGCCTTGCGTGGCCCACTTGGAGTGCATCGCGCCAACAACCATCGCTACTGGTTTTATGACGCAAGCAGCGACATCAACTCACAACTTGCGTACCTAAAGAACCTGAAGAAGCTCACCGAACCCGAGCTGACGCGGCTCAGCCTGGGCATGACCATCCCGGACGAGTTTCTTCGCAGATCAACACGATCGAATTTGCGCCGCGCAATGCCGATCCCAACCGGAAACAGTTCTCCATCCTCAACTTCGTCCAGAAACCAAGGCGCAAGGCGAGCGGGAACTACTACACACAATGTCCGTCCTGTGCGCAGGCGGGCAATGACCGGGCGGGCGATAACCTCGCCATCTCGATCAGTGATTCTCGCAAGTACAAATGCTGGGCAGGCTGCAGCAAGGAAATGATTCGTGCCGCACTTGGCCAGCCAATTCCGATCCGAAGACCGTAAGCAAAAAATGCTCACGGCTTCGGAAGGTCTGATCCGGGCGGTGAGCGAGCGACCAACCAATTCAAATTCGATCTCGTTCAGCGGGATCACAGGGAGCTTAACCCATGACTTCACGGCAAGTGGAACTCATCGCCCGTCGCGGCCTTACGCTACGGAACCTACTCTCACTTGCCTTCGCACCGTAGGCATCTGGTGTGAAGCCAATCTCACCGTGCAACGCCGAGACCAGGACTGGCTCATCCGTGGCCAGGAGTCGGGAGGCGCGGTCGCGGACATCGGACGCTATGTCAGCTTCTGCAAAGAAGATGGCACAGCACTCAACTGGCTGCAGCCGGTCAAGAACTTCATGCCCAACGGGCTGCACGCCGTCATGCTGGCGAAAGGTCCAGTCATACGGCTGGACATGTACCGCTTCGAAACCAGCTATGACCTGCTGATCACCAGCCACACGCTGGTCAATGACGAGGACAAGCCGAAACCCAAGCTGGAAACCAAGATGATCTTCTTCCATCGATTCGGAATCCTGGAGCGGGAGCTGTGGGGCAAGGACAAGATGTTCCGCGGAGCCGTCTCACCGCAGTTCTTCATGTCGAACGGAAGTGAAGCAAGAGTGCCGCATGTATACCAGCAGGCCATGCTCAAGATGACCGAGGCCGTGACCTGCACGAAGTGTAAGCACCAGCACCTGCTGGAGCCGCCTTCAATGGAGGTGTCAGTTGCAGAGTTGGAGGCCGCAAAGGTGTCGGCAGCGGTAGCCTGAGCGATGCTTGACGACTCGAGTCTACCCGTTCGCTTAATCACACTGGGAGTGGCACTCGTGGCCTTCGGGCTCGGGTGCCACTACTGGGCAGATCGCGTATATCGCACGGCTGGATTGGCGATTGGTGCGGCTCAGCTTTGTCGCTACTTCCTGAATGGGCGAATTGACGGCCATCAGCAAGTTGAGACGGAGAAGATGATGCGGTTGATGAGAAGCTGCGATCGCGTCACAGCAGTCCTGTTGGTAATGGCGGTCATGCACGCGATCACAGCGGCTTCGACGTGACGCGAACCAACTAGGTAATCTCCGCCGATCTTGCTGCAGGATGACTTCCGAAATGCCGACGATCGTGCGAACGGTAAAGAACACCCGGAGGCTCAGCCCCCAATCGGGGATCGTGGCGAGCAGGAGACCCGTTAGCGCTACGCTGCTACCATCATGCAGCCGGCATCAACGTTCTGTCGCCGCATTTCCACGCCGCGGCTGGAGCACCAAGTCGGCCGCTTCCTCAGCATCTTTGAGGAGCGTCTTGCGCGGCGTGCCCATCTGCGCACGCATGGTCAGCCCACGCGCTAAATCCGTGACCTGGGTTGCGCGCGCGGCTACGGGAAAGTCAGATGGGATTTCTCCCACGCTGATCCCATGCCGGAAACGGCGCTCCAGCAGCGCCGCCCCGCCCTTGGCCGCGCTCTGCAGGAACCGCTGAACCTCAGCGTCGTTCACGAGCGGCGCGACGCACATCATAAGGCAGCCCCGAGCGGACCCTTTCTCGGTCGCACTTTCGACGGCGTACCTCAGAAAGCCCGCGATCGAGCCGCGAAGACTCTGTGGCGAGAGGAGTGCCTTCGCGGCTGATGCGCCCTTCCGTTCTGCGTACGCCCTAAGGACGCGCAAGAATATCGCCCGCTTATCCCCAAAGACGGCATACAGGCTCGGCCGTCCCACACCCATCCCGGCGACGAGATCGTCAATCGTCACTCCGTCGTAGCCTTTCGACCAGAACACCTGAGTCGCCTTCTCCAGCGCCCCCGTCTCGTCGAAGCTGCGCGGTCGACCCCGCGGTCTAGCGCTATTTTGAATCATTTGGTTCAAAACTCCTTGACAATGGTCATCGAACCAACCAATTATATAACTGAATAGTTCGAAATTGCCAAGCGCCAAGCTCTGGCCTTGCGGGGCCTCACGGCTCGGCCTTCACCCTTCACCAGGGAGACACCCATGGAACATTCGATCGCGCTCGTCACCGGCACCACCTCCGGGCTCGGCCATGCGGCAGCCCGCCTGCTCGCCGGAGAGGGCTGGCGCGAGATCATCGTCACCGGTCGCAGCCTGGCCGGGGCCCAGCAAGCGGCCGCTCAACTCACGGCCGAGAACAAAACAGTGATCTTCACGCCGCTGGCGCTGGATCTGGACAAGCCGTCCAGCGTTCAGTCCGCGCTCGCCGAGCTCGTCAGGCGAGGTCGGCCGATCGATTTCCTGCTGCTCAATGCCGGATTGGTCCCAACCAAGAAGCGCGTGATCACTGCGGCGGGCGTTGAGGCTTCTCAGGCCCCGCTGATCGGCCATCATCAACTGACTGTCGGGTTGCTTCGCACCAGCCTGCTGAGCCCGAACGCGCGGATTGTTATCGCCGGCGCGGAGCCTGCCCGCGGGGGCGTACCCATGTTCAAGTACACCGACGTGCCAGCCTTCGCGGCCAAATACTACCGGGGCGACCAAACCGCGGCTGTTGAAGCCCTGCTGCGCAACGGGCCGAACGTGAAGTACGTGCCCAACAATGCGTATGCTGACGCGAAGCTCATCATCGCTTGGTGGACCGCGGCGCTCGCCCGCCGGCTGCCCGCCGGCATGGCCGTGTACGCTGTATCGCCCGGTGGGGCGACCGACACCAAAGTGGTGCGAAACGCTGGCCCGTTGTTGAAGTATCTGTTTATCCCAATCGTGAACCTCATTCCCGGCATGAATCAGACGCCGGAGACCGCGGCCCGTCGGTACCTCCAGGCGTCGGAGTTCGGAACCGACGTCTCAGGGCAATTCTTCGCCTCGGCTCAAGGGAAGTTCTCAGGCCCAATTGAGGCGCAGCGCCACCCACACCTCCACGATCGCGTCAGCCAAGAAGCCGTGTGGCAGGCCGTCGTCAAGGTCTCTGGCGTCGATTTCGAGCCTGTCAAACCCGCGTCGCCGTCGAGTCCGCCGAAACCAAACGGCCCGTCCTGACATAGATAATTCCCGTTCGACCCTTGGACGAACAAAAGACGAACAAAGGGCGAACATTGAGTTATACTCCCTGCGTGGGCGGCGAGCGGGCATCATCAGTTCGGCAACGATATGCAGGGAAGATCTGTTGCGAATGCAAAGCTCCCCTTCCGCCACCTCATCGAAGAGGCGAGCGGCTTTGCCAGCGCTGCGCAGGAGTGAGCATGAAACGAGTTTTCCTGCAGTTCAGCTTTCGGCAGGTTGGTATTGTCAGTTCCTGGAAGAGGACGGGAAGGCTCCTCGGCCACGCACGGTAATCCTCGAGGACCAGCGCAAGTTGTTCGAACTGGTGAAGCGCGGCGGTTTCACGTTGAGTCCCGGAGGCAGAGCTGGCGGATGCGCGTACCGTCTATTTGACAGGGTATCCGAACAGCAAGTATTGGGTCGATTTCGAGGATTTCTTCTTTTATCGCATGGATGTTCTCGACGTTTATTACGTAGGCGGCTTTGGAGTAATGGGATGGGTGGCGGCCTCGGACTACTCCCAAGCTCAATCCGATCCGCTGGCTGAGCACAAGGGCGACATCATGCAGCACATGAATTGCGACCACAAGGATGCCCTTATCCTGCTCGCGAAACAGTATGCAGGTATTGAGGCGCAGGACGCGGGTTTGACTTCGGTCGATCGCCTTGGCTTTCACCTGCGGTTGAAGACGCCGGATGGCATGAAGGGAACTCGGATAGCGTTCTTGCGGGAAGTGAACGATCCGTCGCAAGCCAGAGAAGTATTCGTCGAGATGGTGCAGCATGCGCGTCAAGGATAGGTCGACAGACTTTCGGCAGCGCCGGGACCCATCCACCCACCCTGGAATTGCAATGAATTGGGTATTCCGCTGAAGGTGAACATCGATTCTGGAGGCAAGCCGAACGGCGTTCCGGAGTGAAGGTGAACAGCAGTCGGAGCGCAGCGACGCTGGCGTGATGATTGTGCAAGAAGTGTTCGGCTTCGTCAAGCGAGATGGTCCGGGAGAGTAAGCGGAGGAGGTCCGGCGGGGATTTGGGGGTGCAGGGGAAAGGGGCGGCAGCCCCTTTGCCCCTGCTTTCTCGTCGTACAAGAATGGATTCACGGGGCAACGCTCCCAAACATGAGCGCCAACCTAAGCTGTTTGGGCTCCGAGGAGCGTTTCCGGTCAACATTCCGGTTGGTCCGTCACTCGCGCATCGGGTTCTCTGCCTTCTCCAACACCGAAATGATGTCTATGCAGAAAATCAATAAGGCTTCGAGCACGTCTTGAGAACGGCTGCAGTGCTGCAGTTTCTTCCGGAAGGTCTTCTGAAGACATGAAAGCGGTCCCGCGCTAAAGAGGCAGGAGCCTTGTTGCGTCCGACGCAATAATACTACGTAACGCAACGCGCGGAGATTTCTAACCTGCAGGCAGGAATATCGCAAAGACGCTGCCGCATTTGCCTGGTTTCGTGCTGCTTCTCACTCGCAGGACGCCATCGTACTTCTCGACCGTGTCCTTCACGAGTGCGAGTCCTAAGCCCGTGCCGGCCTTTCCTTTGGTCGTAAAGAAGGGCTCAGTTATTCTGGGCAGGTCGGCCGCCGGTATTCCACAGCCGTTATCCGCAAGAGTCACCCGTAATCCGTCCCTGCCGCGCCCGGTCCACTCCCGCGAACTGGACACCCTGGCATGTATTATTCCCCCTTCAGGCATTGCATAGGCGGCATTCAGCAAGAGATTGGAAAACACCTGACGCAATGAACCCGGATCGACAGGAAGGTCTTCACCCGCGGGACTTCGGAACTGATCCATGGCCCCGTGTGCAATCTGGGAAATGCGATGTACTTCTTCCTGCGCAAGCGCCAGGTAATGACGACCTGTGGGCGTAGTTTCGGCTTCGATGAGGTAGAGGAGATTCAAGAGTGACTCGAGAGGATTGTTGATCTCGTGGGCCAAAGAGGCAACCAGCGAACCACCATCCGCGGGCGCTCCAACTCGTTTTGCTTTTTCGAGATCCACCGAACACCTGGGAACTCAGCCAGACACAATGCGCGGCAGTATACGCTTTGTCTGATACTACACACAAACCCTGGTTGTCCTAAAGCGTGCAATTAAGGTACATCTCCATACGCACGTCCTCCGGCCAGAGGGTTTGTTCATTTGCGCTAGATGCGGCGTTTTTCGCCCACAAAGGAGGCATGCCGAACCCGTCTGCGCGGCGACGGGGAGGCCCCGCATGGCTACTTCTTGGAAGACGGCAATGCTTCGGTTGTGATGACCGTTGAGAACTGAGACACGTTTGCCGAAGTTGCGATCTCTTTGACCTCTTCCGACACGGTCGGCCAGCAGACCGCGATGACGGTACCTCGTCCGACACGGCTGCGGATGCGAATGCAGCCAGCATGAGCATCAACAATCTGTTTGGTGACCCACAAGCCAAGCCCGGTACCGACGTCCTTCTTGGTGGTGAAGAAGGCTTCGAAGATTTTGCCCATATGCGGTTGCGAGATTCCATTTCCGGTATCGGCGATAACGAGGCGGGCGGTAGGTCGCATGCCGCTGTGTGAAGTACGCACGCGGACGTGCAATCTGCCGTGGCTCGGCAGAGCGTCCAAGGCATTGCTCACCAGGTTGGCGATGACCTGCCGCACCTCGACGGCCGTTGCCTCAGCAACCACACCTGGCGAGTACTTAGCTATCACTTCAACATGTTTGTTCTGAAGCCTGTCCTCGTACAGCGACAGAACCTCTGCCGCAATTTCTGCCGGGGCTATCAGCTCGCGTTTTCCGTTTGGCGTGGCAAACGAAAGCGTCTGTTTCGCCACGTGGGCTGCGCGGCTTAACTGTTGGCGCGCGCTTTGAGCATAGGTATGCGCGGTATTCAAGTCAGAGGCCGTGTCGATGAGAAAGAGAAGGTTGGAAATGGCTTCCAGGGGGTTGTTGATTTCGTGGGCGAGGGTCGCGGCCAGACGGCCCACGGACGCCAGTTTTTCTGCTCGAATGAGTGTCTCCTGGGCTTTTTTCTGCTGTGTGATGTCCCTGAAGATCAGCACTGTTCCGACGATCTGTCCTTGCCGGTCGCGTATCGGCGCGGCACTGTCATCAATGGGAATTTCACTTCCGTCTCGTCGGACGAGGACTGTATGGTTGGCGAGTCCTGCGATTCTCCCTGTCTCAAAGACGGTTTTCGTCGGATTCACGACAGGCATTCTTGTGGTCTCATTGACAATGTTGAACACGGTTTCAAGCGGCTTCCCGGAATCGTCGGAAAGAGTCCAGCCCGTCGCTTCTTCCGTGGTGTTCACCCAGACGATTGGG